>NZ_CM135757.1:0-4315198 GCF_054226325.1 Roseobacter cerffii | reverse complement strand
GGTTGACCTGTTTTCCTCTTCGCGTTCCCAAATATGGCGCTGGCTCCCGACCGGGTGGGCCGCACCGCCTCTACCTTCTTCTTCGCGAACATACCTCACCTGTCCTGTCCCCACACGAAACAGGTCAACGTCCAATGGACATTTACAGATTAGGTCATGACTGATCGGAGCACGCCTCCAACACGCGGAAGCAAACTTCGATCAGACGACACCGTCCGCTCTTTTTTTGACAGGGCAAAACGCTGTTGCGCAGCTTTTGCAGACTGAAGGCGTCTCCTTTTTAGTGACACCCAGCCCCTGGTCTGATCTCTGTCGCTGCAGCGCGAAAGAGCCGATCAGGGCCTGTCCCCCCATGGCGATTATGAATCGCAAGACATAGGTAGCAACTTCGTGAGCGAGACGGCAACTGATCTTCATTCTTGACTCAGCATTTTCACGAAAGAATCTCTGAACGCGCGGAAAGAGTCTCATAAATGCAAAAAAGCGCCGAAGATCGACGCTCTTTCTCGCTATTATCGGGGAGGCTCTGCGGTGCTGCAGAGCAGCGCATTACCCCAGTGCCTTGACCCGCGAGGACAGGCGCGAAATTTTCCGCGCAGCGGTGTTTTTATGAAACACCCCCTTGGTCACGCCGCGCATCAGCTCGGGTTGAGCAGCGCGCAGAGCGGCCGTGGCAGCGTCCTTGTCGCCCGAGGCAATCGCCTCTTCGACCTTGCGCAGGAATGTGCGGATGCGCGACCGGCGCGCCTTGTTGATCTGAAACCGCGCTTCGTTCTGGCGGGCGCGTTTCTTGGCTTGTGGCGAATTGGCCATGTCTGTGTCACCTTCTTGGGCTTTGTCTGTGTCTCAAATGCACGACGCCCCCGATCCGGTTTCGGACCCCGATAGGTGATTCTAGCCAAAAGCGGGCTGCACGCGCGTGTCTGGCGGGCTCTATACGGGCCTTTGCGCCGATTGCAAAGCCGAAATTATACGCATTGAGGCCCTGTCCAGCGCAGAGCCGCGCATGTCACCGGCCCACACCCACGGGCTCCTTGACCGGGCTTGGCCAAGGTTGTTAGGCAAATTTCAACCTGCGCTGGTTATCTGCGCCCAGAGGTAAAGATATGGTTGCTAATCTTCAGGGTGTCCGCTTCGACCAGATTTATGGTGACAACAGCGGTACGGGCGGCGGCCAAACGCCCTTTGATTCAGATGGTGATGGCAGTGCGACCCAGGAAGACGAGTTCGTCTCCATCACCAATGACAATGCCACGCCGCTCGACATCTCGGGCTGGCAGATCTGGTCCGATTCCACCGGCAGCGGTGCGCCCGACAAGCCGCAGGACGGTCTCTACCATACATTTCCGTCCGGCACCGTGCTCCAGCCCGGTCAGACGCTCTATATCATCAACGAAATCTCCGGCCCCGCACCCAACTGGGCTCAGGAGGCCTCCGAGGGTGGTGTCGAATCCGGAAGCGGCGGCCAGAACACGAACCTCCTGACCGAAGGCTCGAGCGGCAGCGCGGGGGAATCCATCGCGCTCGTTGACCCGGTCAGCGGCGATTACATCGTCTTCAACATGTCGACGAACGCCCCCAATGTTCAGAACGAAAACGGCTTTCCCGGCACCACCAACATCGGCACCGAAGATGGCCACGCGGTGATGCCCGACCAGCCCGCGGGCACAGCCTACCGGTTCAATTCGAACACCGGCAGCTATGAGCAACAGGACGTCGCCGTGCCCTGCTTTGCCGCGGGCACGCGCATTCACACGCCCAAGGGCTGGGTTCCGGTCGAAGAGCTGCAAGTGGGCGATATGGTGCTGACCGCCGATGCCGGGCCACAGCCGATCCGCTGGCGCGGCCATCGCCTGTTGAACGCCGCGCAGATGGTCGTCACCCGGCAGCATCCGATCGAGTTCAAACCCGGCAGCCTGGGCCCCGGTCTGCCCGCGCGGACGTTGCGCGTCTCACCGCAGCACCGGATCCTGATGCAGGGCGACAGGCTCGTGGCGGCGCGCGGTCTGACCGATCTTCCCAAGGTGCGGGTGATGCAGGGCTGTCGCCAGATCAGCTATCATCATCTCCTGCTCGACCGGCATCACGTCATCTTTGCCGAAGGTGTGGCCACCGAAAGCCTGTTGCCGGGGCGCACGTTCCTCGCGCGCTGCAGCATTTCCGACCGGTTGGAAATCATGCGGATCGCCGGGGCCGCCCCCGAGCCTGCGCGCCCCTGTCTGACGGTGGCGGAGACGCGGCGGTCCCTGCGCGATCACGCCGAGGCGCTGCCTGCCGCCGCGCTGATCGGCTAGCCGTTGTTATAGAGCAGCTCCATCGGCTGCCATCCGGCCAGCGGCACCCGCCGGTCCGCATCACATGCGAAGTAACACCCGCCACCGCCGGGCCCCTGGTCATAATCGCGGCTGATCGGCAGCCCCGACAAATGACAATAGAGCAGGGTGCCCACACCACCGTGCCCCACCACCAGCAGATCTCCCGCGCCATGATCCGCGAGGCAGGCTTCGAATTCCCGCACGATGCGCGCCTGCGCCTCGGCCGCCGTCTCCCAGCCGCGTATGCTCCGCTCGGGCTCGGCAAAGAAGGCATCGGCCACCTGTTCGAACTCCTCGGGCGGCAGAAAGCCGGTGGCGCTGCGGTCGTTCTCATGCATCAGAGCGCGCACCTGCACCTTGCAGCCGAGCGCATCCGCCAGCGGCTCGGCGGTCTCGAGGGCCTTGGTCTCGCCGCTGCTGATCACGGATGTGGTGCCCGCCAGCGCCCCCGACGCGGCCAGCGCCGCCACCCGCTGTTGCCCGACGTCGTTCAGCGACCACAGCGGAATATCCAGATCGGGGTCGATCCGCACCTGAGGGTGGGTCAGATAACGCACGGTTCTGCGCATGCGCAGATCTCCCTTGCCTGATGTGGTCTGAAATTCTGGCGATCCGGCGGACCGGCGCGCCTTACTTGTCGCGAAACTGCGCTTCGCGCTTTTCTAGGAAGGCGCTCATGCCTTCCGACTGGTCCTCGGTCGCAAAGAGCGAATGGAACATGCGCCGCTCAAAGAGCAGCCCCTCGCGCAGCGGCACCTCGTAGGCGCGGTTCACCGCTTCCTTCACGACCATTACCGTGATCATCGACTTTTCTGCAATCTTCTGCGCCGCGCTATGCGCCTCTTCCAGAAGCTTCTTGCACGGCACCACGCGGCTGACGAGGCCCGAGCGTTCGGCTTCCTCAGCGTCCATGAAGCGCCCGGTCAGATGCATGTCCATCGCCTTGGACTTGCCGACGATCCGGGTCAGCCGCTGGGTGCCGCCGATGCCCGCCACG
This sequence comes from Roseobacter cerffii, assembly GCF_054226325.1. Lineage (NCBI taxonomy): Bacteria > Pseudomonadati > Pseudomonadota > Alphaproteobacteria > Rhodobacterales > Roseobacteraceae > Roseobacter > Roseobacter cerffii. Next base: position 4,311,886 of record NZ_CM135757.1, on the reverse strand, counting down.
ACGCCGAGGTTGATCTCGGGCTGGCCGAACTTCGCGGTGTCCGAGCAGATGATGAAATCGCACATCATCGCCAGCTCGCAGCCCCCGCCCAGCGCATAGCCCGAGACGGCGGCGATGATCGGCTTGCGCACCCGCATGATCTGGTCGGTTTCCGGCGTGAAGAGATCGCCCGAAAACGCCTCGACAAAGCTCTTGTCCTTCATCATCGCGATGTCCGCCCCGGCGGCAAAGGCCTTCTCCGAGCCGGTGATGATGATACAGCGCACCTTGTCATTGGCCTGCGCGTCGCCCAGCGCGTCGGCCAGCTCTTTCATCAAGTCGTCGTTCAGGGCGTTCAGGGCGTCGGGCCGGTTCAGCGTGATCTGGGCCACATGGTTCTCTATCTCAACGATGATCGTCTCGTAGGCCATCCGCAAAGCTCTCGATTTGTGTCACGAACCCTGACTCAATACCAAGGCTTGGCGAGGTTCAAGCTATCTTTGGCATTGCGCGCAGAAGAAAGATGAGCGTCCCGACTGTACGATTCGTCGGATGACGCCGGGGCAATCCGGCGTCTTGCAGGGGGCGCCTTCACGTCCATAGACATCGAAGCTGTGCTGGAAATATCCAAGCTCTCCATCGGCTTGGCGGAAATCGCGCAGCGAGGACCCTCCTGCCCGGATCGCATCGGCCAGCACCGCGCGGATGATCGGCACCAGCGCCGCCACCCGGGTCGCAGAAATCCGCCCGGCCTTGCGCGTCGGCCTGATTTTTGCGCGATAGAGCGCCTCGCAGACGTAGATATTCCCCAATCCGGCAACAATCCTCTGGTCCAGCAGGGCTGATTTCACCGGCGTCATCTTGCCCCGGAAGGCGGCAATCAGGTGATCTTCGTGAAAGTCATTTCCCAGGGGCTCCGGTCCCAACACGGCGAGCAGCTTGTGTTCCGCTGCTGTCGCCGTCTGCATCAGGTCCATCGCCCCGAACCGCCGCGGATCGTTGAAGGTGATCCGCGCGCCGTTCTCCATGTGAAAGACCACGTGGTCATGCTTCTCAGGGGCCGGGTGGTGATGCACGAACTGCCCAAGCGGGTCGCCCGAGACCATCATCCGCCCCGACATGCCCAAATGGATGAGCAGCGTCTCGCCCGAACTCAGATCGGCCAGAATATACTTCGACCGCCGCCGCAACCGTTCGACCCGTTGCCCGGTCAACCGCGCCGCCATGCGCTCCGGGAACGGCCAGCGCAGATCGGGCCGGTTCACATCCGCCTGCGCAATCACGGCGCCCGTCATCGCAGGCTCCAGCCCCCGGCGCACGGTTTCGACTTCTGGCAGTTCGGGCATCTTCCCCCCTGTGACCAAAGGGCCGCATTGTGCCTCGCCCTCAGAGCCCTATAACAAAGCGCGACACGCAAGGACCACAAGACCCCATGAGCGACGAGACCGACAAAACCACGCACTTCGGCTATGAGACGGTGCCCGAAGGCGAAAAGGCAGGCCGCGTGCAGGGGGTCTTCTCCTCGGTGGCCAGCCGATACGACATCATGAACGACGTGATGTCAGCCGGCATTCACCGCCTGTGGAAAGACGCGATGATGGACTGGCTGGCGCCGCGTCCGGGTCAAAAGCTGCTCGACGTGGCGGGCGGCACGGGCGATATCTCCTTTCGCTTTCTCAAACGCGCAGGCTCCGGCCATGCCACGGTGCTCGACCTCACCGAACCCATGCTCGTCGAAGGCCGCAAACGGGCGGACGCAGCACAGATGCAGGACAGTCTCGACTGGGTCGTCGGTGACGCCATGGCCCTGCCTTTCGAGGACAACAGCTTCGACGTCTACACTATCTCCTTCGGCATCCGGAATGTGACCCGCCCGGAAGAGGCGCTCTCCGAGGCCTATCGGGTACTGAAACCCGGCGGCCGCCTGATGGTGCTCGAATTCAGCCAGCTGCCCAACCCCGCCATGCAAAAGGCCTACGACCTCTACAGCTTCAACGTCATCCCGCGCATGGGGCAGGTCATCGCCAACGACCGCGACAGCTACCAATACCTCGTCGAATCCATCCGCAACTTCCCCGATCAGGAGACCTTCCTCGGCATGATCCGCGCCGCAGGGTTCGAGCAGGCCAAGTACCGCAATCTCAGCATGGGCATTGCCTGCCTGCACTCGGGGTGGAAGATCTGATGTCGCGCGCCCCGCTTCAGTGGTCCTGGGATATGCCGCGGCTCGACGCGGGGCAGAGCCCCACAAAGGCCGGGTAATCCATGCGCGGCCCGCACAACATCTGGCGGCTGATCCGCACCGGCGCGACGCTCGAACGCACAGGCGCGATGCGCGTCGTGCTCGACGCCTTCGAGGCCCCACCGGCCCTGCGGTTCGTCGCCCGCGCGCTGGGCCTGCCCTTCAAGTGGCTGGGCTACCCAGGTGATCCGACCATGCCGCCCGCAACCCGCGCGCTCACCGCCCTTGGCCCCGCCTACATCAAGTTCGGCCAGATCCTCTCGACACGCCCCGATGTGGTCGGCGACGAGCTCGCGATCCAGCTGCGCGTGCTGCAGGACAAGCTGCCGCCCTTCTCTGTCGAAGAGGCCAAGGCCGAGGTCCAGCGCGAGCTGGGCGTCCCCGTGGATCAGATCTTCTCGGAGTTCAGCGAACCTGTCGCCGCCGCCTCCATCGCGCAGGTGCACAAGGCGCGGCTCGCCTCCAACGGCGAGGCGGTCGCGGTCAAGGTCCTGCGCCCCGGCATCGAGAAAGCCTTCCGCAAGGATGTGGACGCTTTCTATCTCGCCGCGCGCATGGTCGAGATCTTCTCGCCCGGATCCCGCCGTCTGCGCCCCATGGAGGTCATCGAGCATTTCGACGGTGTGGTCCGTGGCGAGCTTGACCTGCGGCTGGAATCCTCTGCCGCCTCCGAATTCGCGGCCAACACCAAGAACGACGACGGCTTCCAGCTGCCGCAGATGAAATGGGAGTACTCCGCCCGTCGTGTCATGACGCTCGGCTGGGCCGACGGCGTGCCCATGGGCGACAACGCCGCCATTGATGCAGCGGGCCACAACCGCGTGGACCTTGGCGACCGGGTGTTGAAGCTCTTCCTCAACCACGCCCTGCGCGACGGCTATTTCCACGCCGACATGCACCAGGGCAACCTCAAGGTCGCGCCCAACGGCGACATCATCGCCTATGATTTCGGGATCATGGGGCACATCGATGAATACACCCGCCGGGTCTATGCCGAGATCCTCTTTGGCTTCATCCGCAAGGACTACAAGCGCGTGGCCGAGGTGCATTTCGAGGCCGGTTACGTCCCCGCCGACAAGGATGTGGATGAATTCGCCCGCGCCCTGCGCGCCGTCGGAGAGCCGATCTTTGGCATGGATGCTTCGAAAATCTCCATGGGGCGGCTCCTGAACTATCTCTTCGAGGTCACCGAGCGGTTCGGGATGGAGACCCGCACCGAGCTCATTCTGCTGCAGCGGACCATGGTGGTGGTCGAAGGCGTGGCGCGCTCGCTCAACCCGCAGATCAACATCTGGCAGGTGGCAGCCCCCTTGGTCACGGACTACATTTCGAAATCCATCGGGCCCAAAGCGGTGCTGACCGATCTGGCCAAGACCGCGCGTGTGGTCACGCGCTTCGGCCCGCGTCTGCCGGGCATGGTCGAGGCCGCGCTCATCCGCCAGAGCAACGCCGAAGATCCGCCCCCACCGCGCGGGCTTCTGGAGCGCGTGTTCCTCGCCATTGTCTTCGGCATCTCCATTGGCGTGGGCGGTGCGGCAACGGTGATCCTGATCGACATGACGCTGTTCTGAGCAGGGCTGGCGCAGCGCGCGCTCTGTTCAGAGCGCGGCAACGAAGAGGGGGGCGGGCGGCCTGAAGCCCGCCCGGACCGGCAAAACACCGACGTGATACCGACGTTTTACCGACGCGATACCGACATGGGCGTTCGCCATAATTTCAAGGGATCAAGCGGCCCGCTCCGCCTCCTCGCCGAAACACCACCCAAGGTGTTGCGCGCACGGTGAGGTCACAGACGCTCAATCGCCAGCGCAATACCCTGCCCGCCGCCGATGCACATGGTGATCAGCGCTTTCGACCCTTGAATGCGCTCGAGTTCATAAAGCGCCTTCACTGTGATGATCGCCCCCGTCGCGCCCACCGGGTGCCCCAAGGCAATCGCCCCGCCATTCGGGTTCACCTTCGCGGGATCGAAGCCGAGGTTCTTGCTTACGGCCAGCGCCTGCGCGGCGAAGGCTTCGTTGCTTTCGATCACGTCGAAATCGCCAGCGTCGAGCCCGGTCTTTTCCAGCAGGTTCTGCACCGCGGGCACGGGTCCTATGCCCATAACCTCCGGGCGCACGCCTGCGTGGGCATACCCCAACACCTGCGCCTTGGGAGTGAGCCCGGCCGCCTCCGCGGCCTCTGCGGTCGCCAGCACGACGGCGCCCGCGCCATCATTGATCCCGCTGGCATTGCCTGCGGTGACCGAACCGTCTTTCTGGAACACGGGCCGCAGGCCAGCGAGGGCATCAAGCGTGGTCGCCTTGGGGTGTTCATCCACTTCAAAAGCCACCGTGTCGCGCTTCACACGCACCTCGACCGGCGCGATCTGGCTCGAAAAATGCCCCGCCTCGATGGCCGCTGCAGCGCGGTGCTGGCTCTCGAGCGCAAAGGCGTCCTGATCGGCGCGGCTGATGTCATGCTCGGCGGCCACGTTCTCGGCCGTGACCCCCATATGGCCGGTGCCAAAGGGGCAATTCAACGCGCCCAGCATCATGTCGAGCGTGCGGATATCGCCCATCTTCGCGCCCCAGCGCTGGTCCGGCACGATGAACGGCGAGCGCGACATGTTCTCGGCCCCGCCGGCCAGGCCAAACTCTGCATCCCCCAGCATAAGCGACTGAATAACAGAGACAATCGCCTGTACCCCGGACCCGCACAGCCGGTTCACGTTCATCGCCGGTACCGTGTCTGGCACCCCCGCCTGCATCGCGGCCACGCGGCTGAGGTACATGTCGCGCGGCTCGGTGTTGATCACATGGCCAAACGCCACATGGCCGATCTGGCCGCCCTCGACACCGGAGCGTTCCAGCGCGGCCTTGGCGGCGACCGTCCCGAGGTCAATCGGCGTGGTGCCCGCCAGCGCACCACCAAAAGTGCCGATGGCCGTCCGGGCTCCGTCCAGAATCACGATCTCTTTGGTCATGGTGCTCTCCCTTTTTCGGTGTCTTATCCTGCCCGGATGCGCGGTTGTCAGCAACGACGTCTCGTCAGCCACGCTTTCATTTGACAAGCCTCCGGCATATCGGCCATGTCTCCGGCATGACGGATACCGTTGACGACATCCTCACGCAGTTGCCTGCCCGCCTCAAAGAGGCCCGGCGCTCGCAGGGGCTGTCGCTGGATGCGGTGGCAAAACTCTCGGGTGTGTCCCGCTCCATGGTCAGCCAGATCGAGCGCGGCGAGAGCAGCCCCACCGTGGCGACGCTCTGGAACCTCACCCGCGCGCTGCAGGTCGATTTTGCGGGTCTGCTGGACCAGAGCCCCGCGGCGCAGATCGAGACCCTGCGTGCCGCGGATGTGCCGACCATCGATAACCTCGGCTCGGGCTGTCGCGTACGGATTCTCTCGCCGCCCGAAGACGCCGGGCGCCATGAGGTCTATGAGTTAACGCTTTCTGAAGGCGGAATGCTTGATAGTCAGCCACATACCCGTGGCGCGCGCGAGCATCTGACCGTGATCTCCGGCGCTCTGACGGTCACCAGTGGCGAGATGAACAGCCGGTTGGGCCCCGGCGATACCGCACGCTATGCCGCCGATGTGCCGCACAGTATTGCCGCCGCAGATGGCGAAGTGCGCGCTTTTCTCGTCGTACGCGACCCCTAAGTACGACATATCGGAAAAAATCCGCTATAGTGTATTTCTTCTATTTCGGATTTCCTTCCGTCATGGTAGAACATGCAGGAAAGGAGCCCCGATATGACCCAGGCCTATCTCGACCACATCTCCGCGACCCTCGACCAGATCGAGGCTGACGGGATGATGAAGCGCGAGCGTGTGATCACCTCGCCGCAGAGTGGGCAGATCTCGGTGGGTCCGCGCGAGGTCATCAACCTCTGCGCCAACAATTACCTCGGTCTCGCCGACCACCCCGATCTGATCGCGGCGGCCAAATCGGCGATGGACCCGCGCGGGTTCGGGATGGCGTCGGTGCGGTTTATCTGCGGCACGCAGGATCTGCACCGCCAGCTGGAGCAGAAGCTGGCAGACTTTCTTGGCAAGGACGATTCGATCTTGTTTGCCGCCTGTTTCGACGCGAACGGTGGGCTCTTCGAGCCGCTTCTCGGGCCAGAGGATGCGGTGGTGTCGGACGCCCTTAACCACGCGTCGATCATCGACGGTATCCGGCTCTGCAAGGCCAAGCGCTACCGCTATGCGAACTCCGATATGACGGACCTCGAAGGGCAATTGAAGCTCGCCCGAGAGGAAGGTGCGCGCTTTATCCTGATCGCGACCGATGGTGTCTTCAGCATGGATGGCTATCTCGCGAAATTGCCTGAAATCAAGGCGCTGGCGGAAAAGTACGACGCGATGGTCATGGTGGACGACTGTCATGCAACCGGCTTCATGGGGCCGAAAGGTGCCGGTACACCGGCCCATGCAGGTGTCGACGTGGACATCCTCACCGGCACGCTGGGCAAGGCGCTCGGCGGGGCCATCGGCGGCTACATCGCCGGGCCGCAGCCGGTGATTGATCTGCTGCGGCAACGGGCGCGGCCCTATCTCTTCTCCAACTCGCTGCCGCCGTCGATCGTTGCCGCCGGGATCAAGGCGCTCGATCTTGTGGCCGAAGGCGAAGAGCTGCGCGCGCGGCTTTTCGAGAACACTGCATATTGGCGCGCGGGGCTCGAGACGCTCGGGTTCGACCTGTTGCCGGGCGAGCATCCGATCGTGCCCGTGATGCTGGGCGAGGCGCAACTGGCGCAGGATATGGCGACGCGGCTCTTCGATGAGGGCGTCTATGTGTCCGGCTTCTTCTTTCCGGTCGTCCCCCGCGGGCAGGCGCGCATTCGCACGCAGATGAACGCGGCCCTTACGCGGGACGACCTGGACCGTGCACTGACCGCTTTCGAGACGGCGGGCAAGGCCTGCGGGGTGATCTCATGACAAATGAAATGAAGGCCTTGTCCAAGCTGCATGCTCGCGAAGGGCTCTGGATGACCCATGCGCCGGTGCCCGAGATTGGCCCCGACGACGTGCTCATCAAGGTGAAGAAGACAGGGATTTGCGGCACCGACATCCATATCTGGAACTGGGACGACTGGGCGGCCAAGACCGTGCCTGTGCCGCTGATCACTGGCCATGAATTCGCCGGTGAGATCGTTGAAATCGGCTCTAACGTCGAGGATCTGGCGATTGGTCAGCGCTGTTCGGGCGAGGGGCATCTGATCGGCAAGACCTCGCGCCAGAGCCGGGCGGGCAAGTTCCACCTCGACCCGGCGACGCGTGGCATCGGTGTGAACGAACAGGGCGCCTTCGCGCAATACCTCAAGCTGCCCGCCTTCAACGTGGTGCCGCTGCCTGATGAGATTAGCGATGACATCGGCGCCATCCTCGACCCGCTTGGCAATGCGGTGCACACGGCACTCAGCTTCGACCTCGTGGGTGAGGATGTCCTGATCACCGGCGCGGGCCCTATCGGGATCATGGCGGCAGCCGTCGCCCGGCATGTGGGCGCACGGCACGTGGTGATCACCGACGTGAATCCGGACCGCCTTGCACTGGCTGCCGAGGTCACGGATGTGGTTCCGGTGAACGTCGCCAAGGCCGATCTGGCCGAAACAGTCTCTGATCTGAAGATGAAGCAGGGCTTCGATGTGGGGCTCGAGATGTCGGGCAATCAGGCGGCGCTTGACCAGATGGTCGAGGCCATGACGATGGGCGGGCGCATCGCGATGCTGGGTATCCCGCCGGGTAAGAGCCCGGTGGATTGGTCCCGGATCGTCTTCAAGGCCATCACGATCAAGGGCGTCTACGGGCGCGAGATTTTCGAGACATGGTACAAGATGATCGCGATGTTGCAGAATGGCTTGGATGTCAGCCGCGTGATCACGCACCGGTTCCCGGTCGACGACTTCGAGGCTGGCTTCGCGGCGATGAAGTCCGGCAGCTCCGGCAAGGTCGTCCTCGACTGGACGGGCGCCTAGCCGAACAAGCCGCGTTTGCGGGCCTGGGGGATCTCCTGGCGACCCTTTTCCGACAAAAGCCAGCCCTGCCGCCCTTCGAAGACCGCCGCATGCAGCGGGCGGAAATAGCCCGCACCCCCATCGAGGTTGACCCGATTGCCCGCGTGCTCCGGCCACTCGATCGACGTATGCCCGTGCACGACGAGGCGCCCGTGATCGGTCTTGTCATCGATGAAGTCCTTGCGGATCCAGATCAGGTCTTCTTCGACCTGCGCGTCCAAGGCCACACCAGGGCGAATGCCTGCATGCACGAACACCAGATCATCGGTCACATGCATCAACGGCAGCTGCGCCAGGAAGTCGCGATGGGTCTGCGGCACGGCGGCCCGGGCCGCAGCGAGAACAGGCTCTAATTCGGAGGTTTCCGAGGCTTCCACGCCGTAGGAGGCCATCGTCTTGTCGCCGCCCAGCCGCGGGTTGAACCATGTGAGCCCAACCGAGGTGGCCGGGTCATAAACCGTCATGTCATCGAGAAAGCGGCTCAGATAGCGGTCGTGATTGCCCTTGAGCATCACCCAGTTGCGCCCCTGCTCTTGCGCGTCCACGAGAAACTGGATGACGCCGCAACTCTCTGGTCCTCGATCGACGTAATCGCCCACCAGAACCACACGTGCGTCCGGCCCACCATCGGCCTCGATCAGCGAAAGGACACGTTGCAACTCGTCGAGCCGCCCGTGCACATCGCCAATAGCATAGATCGGATCGCTCATCACCGCCTCCAGCGGACAGCGCAGTCGCAAGGACCACGCTGCCCGGCTAAAACAGAGATGTCAGACGACGTCAAACTGCAAAGGCTTGATCTGGGTAAAAAGCCCCGTCTCAGCGAGCTTTGCGCGCGCCTCGGCGGGCACCGGTTCGTCCACGTAGAGCAGGGCAATCGCCTCGCCGCCTGCTTCGGCGCGGCCCAGCGTAAAGTTCGCGATGTTCACGCCGTTGTCGCCCATTGTCTGCCCCAGCGCACCGATGATGCCGGGCACGTCCTCGTTCGTGGTGTAGAGCATATGCGCGCCGACCTCGGCGTCGATGTTGATGCCCTTGATCTGGATGAACCGCGGCTTGCCGTCGGAGAACACGGTGCCCGCCACCGACCGCTCACGTTTTGCGGTGACCACGGTGACTTTGATGTATCCTTCGAATACCCCGGATTTGTCCTGATTGGTCGTCGAGATTTGAATGCCGCGTTCCTTCGCGATCACCGGGGCCGAGACCATGTTCACATCGGGGTTGGCCTTCTTCATGATGCCCGCCACAACGCCACAATTGAGCGCTTCGAGGTTCATGCCCGCCACCACCCCGTCGTAGAGGATGTTGATCGCCTGAATGGGCTCGTCCGTCATCTGGCCGATGAAGCTGCCCAGGTGCCCGGCGAGCTTGACCCAGGGCCCCATGACCTTGGCCTCTTCCGCCGTGACGGAGGGCATGTTGAGCGCGTTTTCGACGGCGCCAGTCAGCAGGTAGTTTGACATCTGCTCGGCCACCTGCAGAGCCACGTTTTCCTGCGCTTCGGTTGTGGCCGCGCCGAGGTGCGGGGTGCAAACGACGTTCGGCAGGTGGAACAGCGGGTTTTCGGTGGCCGGTTCGGTTTTGAAGACGTCAAAGGCAGCGCCCGCCACATGGCCGGATTTCAGCGCATCCGCCAGCGCCTCTTCATCTACGAGACCGCCACGCGCACAATTGACGATCCGCACGCCTTTCTTAGTCTTGGCGATGTTCTCCCGGCTGAGGATATTTGCCGTCTGATCGGTGAAGGGCACGTGCAGGGTGATGAAATCCGCCCGGCGCAGCAGGTCGTCGAGTTCGACTTTCTCGACACCCATCTTTTCAGCCTTTTCCTGCCCAAGGAAGGGGTCGTAGGCGAGCACCTTCATCTTGAGCGCGCGGGCGCGGTCACAGACGATGCCGCCGATGTTGCCCGCGCCGATCACACCCAGCGTCTTGCCGGTCAGTTCAACGCCCATGAACTTGGACTTCTCCCATTTGCCATCATGGGTCGAGGCGCTGGCCTCAGGGATCTGCCGGGCCACGGCGAACATCATCGCAATGGCGTGCTCGGCGGTGGTGATCATGTTGCCGAAAGGCGTGTTCATGACGATCACGCCCTTTTTCGAGGCGGCGTCCTTGTCGATATTGTCGGTGCCGATCCCGGCACGGCCAATGACTTTCAGGTTGTCGGCGGCTGCGAGAATCTTTTCCGTTACCTTGGTGGCAGAGCGGATCGCGAGGCCGTCATAGTCGCCGATGATCGCGGCGAGCTTTTCCTTGTCTTTACCCACGTCGGGCTGGAAATCCACGGCGATGCCGCGATCCTTGAAAATCTGCACAGCGGCGTCTGAGAGTTTGTCGGAGATGAGAACTTTAGGGGCCATTTTGTTGGTCCTTGTGATCGAAGAGGGGAGCGGTGGCCCAAGGCCCACCGTACCTGCTGGCAGGTTGGGTGGGCTTTCAGGCCACCCGTTGTTCAAGCGTTGATTTCTGTATCGAAGGCCCAGGCGAGCCAGGGCAGCATCGCCTCGATGTCCGAGGTTTCGACGGTCGCGCCGCACCAGATGCGCAAGCCCGGAGGGGCGTCGCGGTAGGCGCCGATGTCGAGCGCCACACCCTCGTCGGCCAACCGTTTCGCGACAGCCTTGGCGAAGGCGGCACCGTCGGTGATCCGCGCGTCGGTGAACTTGAGGCAGACCGAGGTGTTCGAGCGCGTCGCGGGATCGCTTGCGAGGAAATCGATCCAGTCATGTGCCGCGACGAAGTCTGCAACGGCGGCGGTATTTGCGTCGGCGCGCGCGATCAGGCCCTGCAGGCCGCCAACGGATTCGGTCCAGTCGAGCGCCACCAGATAGTCTTCAACGCAGAGCATGGAGGGCGTGTTGATCGTCGCACCGGTGAAGATGCCTTCTATGAGCTTACTGCCTTTGGTCAGGCGGAAGATCTTGGGCAGCGGCCAGGGCGGGGTGTAGCTTTCCAACCGCTCCACCGCGCGGGGGCTCAGGATCAGCATCCCATGCGCCGCCTCACCGCCGAGCACTTTCTGCCAGCTGTAGGTTGTCACGTCGAGCTTGTCCCAGGGCAGGTCAACCGCAAAGGCGGCAGAGGTCGCATCGCAGAGCGTGAGGCCCTTGCGGTCTGCCGGGATCACATCGCCCGAGGGCAGACGCACGCCAGAGGTCGTGCCGTTCCAGGTGAAGCACACATCATTGTCATAGTTCAGCGCGGCCATATCGACGATCTCGCCGTAGTCCGCCGTGTGCACTGTGTGCTGGATCTTCAGCTGCTTGACCACATCCGTGACCCAGCCGGCGCCGAAGCTTTCCCAGGCGACCATCTCGGCGGGGCGCTCCCCCAGCAACGACCACATGGCCATCTCATATGCGCCCGTGTCAGAGGCGGGGACGATGCCGATGCGATAGTCCGCAGGCACGCCGAGGATTGCGCGCGTGCGCTCAATCGCGGCCAGCAGCTTGGACTTGCCTTCCGCAGCGCGGTGCGAGCGGCCGAGCGGCGCATCCGCGAGCTTGTTCAAGTCAAATGTGGGGGGTTTGGCACAGGGGCCAGAAGAAAAACGCGGATTTTCCGGCCGCGCGCCGGGTGTCTGAGTAGCCATCAATGCTATCCTTCCAGATATGCGCCCTTCGTTGGGGAAGGGTGTCCCACGGGCGGGTCTATGGGGCTGCGGCCTCTGGTGCAACGGAAAAAACGGGGCTAGAAGGGCGCCGCGTCGCGTTTTTGCGATATCTAATGCGCCAATCGGAAACTAGTTTTCAGAAGAGCTGTCTAGGAAGATGCGTGCTTCATTTTTCTTGCAAATAGGCCGTTTCTCTGAATCTATGAAGCTGAGGCCCATCAGCGTTTCATGCTTCTTTGGTAGATTAGCAGCCCTTTTTGGGCTTAGACCGCTGATGCGGCTTCACCTTGACCGTCTTTGGCCCCGGCTTTTTTGTTGTGCGAACAGTTCGTTTTGTCGTTCTGCACGCCATCATACATCACCCCCTTCCTGACGTCATGACGCCACAAGATGTTGTGTGCTGATGGGCCTCTCCTACAAGGAACCCGAAATTTGACTCAAAATCAAGCTCTTAACGCGCTGCAGATGAGATCTGTATGCACTCTTTTGGTCAACAAACGCAGTGGCGTTCTTGATCCGGCTCTGGTCGAGGCGCTGCGCAATGCCTGGGGTGGCGGTGAGGTTCTCTGGCTTTCGCCGGATGAGGCGGCGGAGTTCACTGTGCCGCAGGTGCCGGGCAATCGTTGGGAGGTCTGGGCCGATGTGCAGGCCCAGGGCGTCGATCTGGTGGTGCAGGGCTCCGAAGCTCGTCGCAAGAAGATGTTGCTCGCTGATATGGACAGCACCATGATCCAGCAGGAATGCATCGATGAGTTGGCGGATGAGGCAGGTGTCGGCGACCGTGTCAAGGAAATCACGGCTCGCGCAATGAACGGTGAGCTGGATTTCGAAGAGGCACTGCGCGCGCGGGTTGGTCTTCTGAAAGACCTGCCCGTGTCGACCATCTCCAAGGTACTGGAAGAGCGGATCGCATTGATGCCGGGCGGGCCTGTGCTGCTCGCCACCATGAAGGCGCATGGGGCCTATACGGCGCTTGTTTCGGGCGGGTTCACTGACTTTACCGCGGCGGTGGCTGGGAAACTCGGGTTCGATGAAAACCGCGCCAACACCTTGCTCGCCGATGGTGATCGGCTGACAGGCGAGGTTGGCACGCCGATCCTGGGCAAGCAGGCCAAGGTCGATGCGCTGGCCGAGATCACCAACCGCCTTGGCATCGCCGAGACAGACGTTATCGCTGTGGGCGATGGTGCCAACGATCTCGGCATGCTGCACCGCGCAGGCACTGGCGTGGCGTTGCATGCGAAACCAGCGGTGGCCGCGCAATGCGACGTCCGGATCAACCATGGGGATCTGACAGCGCTGCTTTATCTGCAAGGCTATACCGCATCAGAGTTCGTGACCGACTGATCGATGACGTAGGCCGAGGTGTGCCCGGCTGCCACCCGATATCAGCGGAAGGGGTCGAACATGCCGGGCTATGTCTTTGCCGATCATAGCGGGAAAACACCAGAGACGGTGGAGGAGGGCGCCAAGGCCATGGCGGCCTACGGCTCACGCTCGATCGAGGTGGCAGAGATCCACAATCTGATGTGATCAGGCGAGTGTCGCGGCGGGCCTGATCCAGCCGGTCTGCACCCTGCGCCGGTTCAGGATCGGTGCGTTCATCCGCCTGCGGGTCGCGGGGTGATCCGGCTCTAACACGCCGAGTTTGACCAGAATGGCCGCTATCGCGCATTCCGACGCGCGGGTCGTTCCATCGACGACCTTCAGCGCCACGCCGAGCTTCTGGTCGGGCAGGATGGCGATGAAAAACGCCTCCGCCCCCGTCTTGATCGCAACCTTGCCACCCATCGCCTGCATCAATTCGGTGCAGGCACGGCCATCTCCCGCCACGAGGTCGGGATGCAAGCGCATCGCCTCATGCAGCCGGGTCTCTGCACTGTCCGCAGGTGCCGCGGCAAAATGCGCCATCGCCCGCGCCATCCCGTGCAGGCTCGTCGCGAAATTCGGAGCAGAGCAGCCGTCGATACCGAACCCGGGGGAGGTCTCCTCCGTGGTCGCCTCAAACACCTCCAGACAGGCCTTTTGCACCGGGTGATCTGGGTCGATGTACTCTGGTCCCGCGCCCAGATGTTTGGCGAGGGTCAGAAAGCCGGTGTGCTTGCCTGAACAATTGTTGTGAACCTGGCACGGGGCCTCGTCCGCCCGGATCAGCCCTTCGCGAGCGGCGCGATTGTCGGGCATCTGTGGCCCGCAGCGCAGCGCATCATCACCCAGCTCAAGCGTCTCCAACCACGTGGTCACCCGATCGGTATGGATCGCGGCGCCGTTGTGAGAGGCACAGGCCAGTGCGAGATGTTCGGTCGTCAACCGCGCAGCATCAGCAGCGCCGGAGGTGATCAGCGGCAGCGCCTGGATCATCTTGGCGGAACTGCGCGGCAACACCACCGCATCCGGGTCGCCCCAGGCCTCGACAATCTGCCCAGCGGCATCGCAGACCACCGCATGACCGGCATGCGCGCTCTCCAGAAAATCACCGCGCCAGATCTCGACCATGGGTGCTGCCTGCGTCATCTCTAACCCTCAAGAATTTGGCAAAAACCTGCTAATCAGTCGTTCCGGTCTCGCGGATTTTGCGCTACTGTGACACTTGTCGAGAAGATTATCGGGTCTTGCAAGAGAGCGAGTCGAAAAAGGCGCGCCGAGCGGATCACGGGGCATTGAGGTTAAAGACGGCTGGAGGCTGTAAGACATGCAAGTTTTTCGAGGGTTTGCCGGTTTGGTTTCGGCATTGGCGATGACCGCCATGAGCGCACAGGCACAAGATCAAAGCAGCAGTAATCTGGTGGCCGAGAAGACCGATTGGGGCGTCTACGAAGACAGCAATCCCAAGGAATGCTGGGGCGTATCGGTGCCCAAGGAAACCGTGAACACGCGCGATGGCCGGGTGGTTGCGGCGACACGTGGGCAAATCCTGTTGATGGTGTTTTATCGTCCGGGTTCGGGCGCCAATGCGCAGGTGACGTTCACGGGCGGCTATCCCTTTGCGAGCGGTTCGAAAGTGAACATCGATATCGGCGGGTCAAACTTTGCGCTTTTCACCGATGGCGAATGGGCCTGGCCTGAAAACACCGAGGAAGACGCCAAGATCGTCGCGGCCATGAAACGCGGCGCCAATGCGACTGTGACGGGCCTGTCGAGCCGTGGCACCACGACGCAGGACACGTTTTCGCTCCTCGGTTTCACCGCAGCGCTGGAAGAGGCCGAGAAACGCTGCGCAAGCTGATCAAGACTGACAGCGTTTTCCTTTTGATCTTGGCGCAAACCTCTATATAGAGGCGCATCTTCGTCACGTCAGGAAACCCCATGTCTGCCTCAGCGCCGATCACGCAAGATGTTCACACCATTCCGCGCAAGCTGCCGGAGGGGCCGGTCAACCTTGTCGGGCTGACCCGGGACGCCATGCGCGCCGCGCTGATCGATGCGGGCGTGCCCGAGAAACAGTCGAAGATGCGTGTGGGCCAGATCTGGCAGTGGATTTACCAGTGGGGCGTGCGCGACTTTGACGCGATGACCAACCTCGCCAAGACCTTCCGGGCCGAGTTGAAAGAGCGCTTTGTGATCGAGATCCCCGAAGTGGTCTCGAAACAGGTCAGCGAAGACGGCACGCGCAAATACCTTGTGCGGATCGCGGGCGGTCATGAGGTCGAGGTTGTTTATATCCCCGAGGAGGGCCGCGGCACGCTCTGCGTGTCATCTCAGGTGGGTTGCACGTTGACCTGCTCCTTCTGCCACACAGGCACGCAGAAACTGGTGCGCAACCTCACAGCGGCGGAGATCATTGGCCAGGTGATGATGGCCCGCGATGATCTGGGTGAATGGCCCAAGATCGGCGCACCCAAAGATGAAACGCGCCTGCTCAGCAATATCGTTCTGATGGGCATGGGCGAGCCGCTCTACAATTTCGAGAACGTGCGCGACGCGATGAAGATCGCGATGGATGCCGAGGGCATTCAGCTCAGCCGAAGACGGATCACCCTGTCGACCAGCGGCGTGGTGCCAGAGATCGCGCGCACGGCGGAAGAGATCGGCTGTCAGCTGGCCGTGAGCTTTCATGCGACCACCGATGAGGTGCGCGACCGGCTGGTGCCGATCAACAAACGCTGGAACATCGCCGAACTTCTCGATGCGCTGCGGACCTACCCCAAGGTTTCGAATTCGGAGCGCATTACCTTTGAGTATGTGATGCTCGATGGTGTGAACGATACGGACGAGGACGCGCAGCGGCTGATCAAGTTGATCGATGGCATCCCGGCCAAGATCAACCTCATCCCCTTCAACGAATGGCCCGGCGCGCCCTACAAACGCTCGTCCAACAACCGCATCCGGGCTTTTGCGGACATCATCTACAAAGCAGGCTACGCCTCGCCGATCCGGACACCGCGCGGCGAGGACATCATGGCGGCTTGCGGCCAGCTCAAGTCAGCCACAGAACGCGCGCGCAAATCGCGGCGCCAGATCGAGGCCGAAGCGGGGATCGCAGGCGCGTAATGCGCAGGCGCGATGCTCTGATCATCGGCGGCGCTTTTGCTGTTGCGCTGTCCATTCCACCCCTGTTGCGGCGGCGCGGTACACCGTTTGAGTTCACCGATATGCCCGAGCTGCCGGGCTTTCGCCGCTTGGAACACGGCGCGGTGTCTGGGAGCGTGGATGTGTTTGCCGGGTTGCAAACGCCCGATGAGGTGGCGGCCAACGCACGGCTCACCGGAGATCTCTGCGCCGCCATCTTTCCGCAAATGCCAGCGCCGAGCCTCCTGCCTGTCGCGGTCTTTAGCGACTACTACTGCCCCTATTGCGCGGTGCTTGATCGGCGGCTGGCCGATCTAGAGGCCACGGGCGCGGGGATATCGCTGGTGTTTCATGAGCTGCCGCTCTTGGGCGGCCGATCCGTCTGGGCAGCGCAAGTGGCGCTGGCCGCGGCAGAGCAGGCGGACCATAAAGACATCCATCTGGCGATGATGAAAAGCGTGCTACGCCCCGGTCTGGTCGGCATCCGCGATGTTGCGGCGCGCCATGGCCTCGATGCGTCGCAACTCGCCGCTGATGCAGATGGCCAGAGCATCAAGGACAAGGTGCACGATGCGCTCGCGTTGGGCCGGGCGCTTGGCATGCCGGGCACGCCGAGCATGGTGATCGGGCGAACTGTTGTCATCGGCGCACTGTCGGAAGAAGAACTTGCAGAGCTGATCGATCTGGAGCAGCAACGCGGCGCGTTGGGCTGTGGATAACGAAAAAGGGCCGCTCAAATGCGGCCCTCCCGATCAGTGTCGTCTTTGCTGTTGCGCCATCCCCTGCGCCATGCCTTGCATGAAGGCTGCGGCAAGAGGCGGCATCTCCTCCGCCTGCGTCTGCGGTGGCTGATGCCGCAGATGCTTGTCCTCTCGGCCCGAGGCGCCTGCGACGGCCATCATCAACAGCCCGACGCCTAGGAAAGCGCCGCCCATGATCGCGCAGGCCATGATTGGATCGGTCAGCGTCAGAAGCAGCATGAGCGCCGCCGCGCTGAGAAAGCCGAGCCCCGCGAGGCCCATCAGGGCGCCGATACTGCCCAACGCGAACCGCTGGGCAGCTTGGCGGACGGAACGGCGAAGTCGCGCAAACATCTTACGACCGACGCGCCATCATTGAGCCGACCAGGAACCCGATGCCCGCCGCGATCCCGACGGCCATGGCCGGCTGCTGGCGGACGGTGTCCTCGGCTTTCAGATATGCCGCTTCCGCGTCCGAGCGGAGCTTGTCACCGGCTTCCTTGGCCCTGATCTGCGCCTGTCCGACAGTTTCTGTCGCCGAGGCCTTGAACTCAGCAGCTTTCGCTGCTGCGTGGGTCTTGGCCTGATCTTTCTTATCCTGCGCCACCTCTGTCATCAGAGCGGTCAAGGCTGCGATGTCCTGCTTGATCGTGTCGATCTGCGCCGTGACGTCCGTGACGTCGGCTTTTCCATTTGTACGTGCCTGTGCCATTTGGCCCTCCTGAATTGAAAAGGGGCCTGATGCGGCCCCGTGATGTGGTGTTCGGGAGGTAAACGCGACAAGCTCCACATTGGTTCCATGGCGCGCGCGGCAACGCCGGGTCCGAGGCGCCGTCATCTGTCTTTTTATGCAAGCGTCACAGCGCATTCCACGGCGGCTCTGCGGGCGCATCGCTTGCAGTCGCAAGCCAAGTTATCCATCGCTACCGGGGGAGACCATGTCTCCAAACCGTCGGTCCTTCCGAAGTGTTCTGTCGTTGGGCTCGCGGCGCCAATGGTGCTGCGCGCCAGTGATGCGCGCGCGTCATCCGAAATCTGATGCTCGGTCGCGGCCAACACCGTCCACCAATTCTCCACTCGCAAGGCGGCCTGCGCCAGATTCGGTCGTGCGTCCTGATCATGTGGGTCGAGTGCTGCGGCCGCTGCCACCTCTTGCCAGCAGCCTCCAGAGCCTTGGCCGGGTTTTCGAACACATCATTCGAAAGCGCTTTGCGCTTCGCCACCCAGCGCAATAGCACCTCCGCCGCCGGCCATTCCTGCGCGATAAGCAAACGTCCCAGCTTTGCTTGATCGACCGTCGCCCTTATCCTGTCACGGTGCCTTCACAGAACTGGGGCACAGAGCCGTGACAGCATACGCGAGGCCATATGTCCACATCTCTCTTTGAGACGCCGGGGCGCTTCTGGCGCGGCAACCTGCACACCCATTCGGACCGGTCGGACGGGTGCCTGCCCCCGGAGGAAGTCTGCCGCCGCTACAAGGCCGAAGGGTATGATTTTATCGCGCTGACAGATCACTTCGTCGGCAAGTATGGCTACCCGATCACCGATACGATTGGTTTCCGCGATGATCAGTTCACGACGCTGCTTGGGGCGGAGTTGCACTCGGGCTCGATGGAGAATGGCGAGCTCTGGCATATCCTCGCCGTCGGCTTGCCGCAGGATTTTGCACCGTCGAACACGCCGGAGTTCACGCCGCTACCGGACCAGGAGACCGGGCCGGAGCTTGCGGCGCGGGCACGGGCGGCGGGCGCCTTTGTCGCTGTGGCCCATCCCGAGTGGTCTGGTCTGACGACCGCTGACGCACGCAGCATCGATGCGGCGCATGCGGTGGAGGTCTACAACCACGGATGCGCGGTGGGCTGCGACCGGCCCCATGGGTTCTACACGCTCGATCAGCTGCTGAGCGAAGGGCGCAAGCTCATGCTCTGCGCAACGGACGATGCGCATTTCACGGAGCCGGACGCTTTCGGTGGCTGGGTGATGGTCAAGGCCGAGACAAACACGCCTGAGGCGCTGCTCGAGGCGCTCAAGGCGGGTGCCTTCTACGCCAGCACCGGGCCGGAGTTTCGTGGGATCACCTGGGGGCCCGATGAGGTCATGGTCGAGAGCTCGGCGGTGTCCTCCGTGATTGTGCAAGGCAAGGGGTCGGCCGCCACAGCCGTACATGGCGCGTCGATGACACGTACAGCGGTGCCGCTGCAACGCTTCGAAGGCTGTGACTGGCTGCGGGTCACGCTCGTCGATGCCGCGGGATGCCGGGCCTGGCTGAACCCGCATTGGCGCGACAGTTGACCCGGTCGGTCAGTCGTTGAGTGCCGGGAACTTGCTGCGGCGTTCGGGGTAGGCCACCTTGACCATGACGTCCGCCAGCCCGTCATAGGCGCGGCCCCAGGCACTCAGCGCAGGGTCTGCGCTTTCATGATCCAGAAGCACGATGAGCATCCGCATCAAGGCATCGCGCACCTGTCCGTAGTGTTGCTCTTCCACGCCGTAGGCGAGGTGCCGCAAGGCAAGGTCCTTCACAACGGGTTCGAGCTCGTCCGAATTCTGCAGCTGCGACACGACCAACCCGAGCGTGCTCATCAGCTTCATGGACTGCGATGACATATCTGCCAGAAACAGGTCGCGCGTGCCGGGGGCGATCTCGAACAGCGCCTCGTAGAACACGTCACCTGCCCGCTGCAGATCTGATGACAGCTGCATGTAGGACGCACGGATCACATCGATATCGTCTTGGCTCAGATCCATTCATGTGCTCCGAAACGTCCCGTGATCTGCCCCACAAGGAACCGGATTGTCTAGTGATGACAAAGAGATAGGGTCAGATCAATTTGGCCGAAACACTAGGTTTCGGGACCTCTCAGGACAACCCGCATTTTTGCAGGAGGCTTCGGCAGAAATGCATGACAAGACGGCTGGCGGCTATCGCGCCTCCCCAATAGGCCTTACATGCACTCAACAAAGCTGTGCCCACACACACAGTCATCCTGCAAAGAGCCCCTTGCTTAAACCGCTCAATTCCGAAGGGCCACTCCGCGTCTGCTGAACGCGCGGTTCCGGAAAACCTTTTTCTTTAAAGCGTTTAGCAGAACGCCCGCGATGTCCTGCGCCCGTGCATGACGTGCTTGCAGCGCTGCGGGTTCCACAATCACAGATCTGTGAGTAGGTCGTCGAAGAGTGAAGGTTTGGGCCTGCGCGCGGACCTTTTTGAACAAGTGATTTACACGGTAAAGCGTCAAGGAGAGACAGCGTGCCTGACCCAATGCCTTTTCACGGCTCCGATTTCGGCGACTGGATCAATATTCACAATCTGCCCAACTGGTTTGAGGGCCCGCCGAACGGCTGGTTTTACGGACATGGCGGAAACGACCAGTTCAACTATCACTTCAGTCTGGCCAACGGGACCCGCTACGGCTTCACACACCACTACGACGGCGGATCCGGCACCGACCGGATCAACTACAACTGGACCATACAAGATGTCAGCGTGGATTTGTCCAGCGGCGTCGGAGGAATCCACGGGCTCGTAGCCCATGTGTACAACCCGGTCACCAGTCACTTTCATCCTACGCCTTACGTCGCACAGGAACGGTACTATTCCATCGAGGACGTGGAGGGTGGCCTGGGGGATGACACGCTGCTGGGCAACGATGTTCAGAACACCATCCGCGGCTCTGACGGTGATGATCTGATCGAAGGGCGCGGCGGCCACGACATCCTCGCGGGCGAGTTTGGCGAGGACACGGTTCGCGGCGGCGACGGCAATGACACCGTCGATGGGTTCGCGGGCGACGACTCGCTGATGGGCGACGCCGGGAATGATCTGATCCGGGGTCACGGCGACAACGACGTCCTCTCCGGCGGTGGGGAAAACGATACCCTCGAGGGCGGCCACGGCGATGACACCCTGTATGGCGGCAGCGGCAACGACGATATGGACGGCGGTGAGGGGGATGACCTTTTGCGCGGTCAAGATGGACATGACTGGATGGAAGGTGGCCTCGGGGACGACACGCTCGAAGGCGGCTCCGGCATCAACACCGCGATTTTCGATACCACTGGCGTCGCTGGCGATATCGCAGTTCAGCTCTACAACGGGGCCAGCAGCGGCGCGCTTGGCCATGACTCCCTCACCGATATCCAGAACGTGGTCGTGATAGGCGGCAGCAACGCCACCGTGGTGGGTGACGCCGATGGCAACCTGCTGATGACGGGATCTGGCAATGACGACGTGCACGGTCTCGAAGGGGATGACACCATCTATGGCAACGATGGGAACGACACCCTGAACGGTTACAGCGAAAATGACTATGTCTCAGGCGGCGATGGGCACGACCTGGCCTACGGCGGGTCCGGCAACGACACCATCAGCGGAAATGAAGGCAATGACACGCTGTTCGGGGATAGTGCCCATGACATGATCTATGGCGGTAACGGCAATGACGACATCGACGGTGGCGCGGGCTGGGACACGCTGGAAGGCGGGGATGGCCATGACGACATCGAAGGTGCCAGCGGCAACGACAATATCGAAGGTGGCGAAGGCAACGACACCATCGACGCGGGCAGTGGCAATGACACGGTCGACGGCGGCAGCGGCAACGATACGATCTTTGGCGGCAACCATCATGACGAGATCAGAGGCCGCACCGGCAATGATTTTATCGACGGTGGGTCCGGCGATGATGTGGCTGACGGGGAAGGCGGCAACGACAAGATCATTGGCCGCGAAGGCGAAGATACCCTCAATGGTGGTTATGGCGATGACACGTTGAATGGCGGCGATGACGATGACGAGCTCAACGGCGGCATGGGCGACGACGTCTTGTCGGGCGATGATGGCTACAATGAGCTAACCGGTGGTCTGGGCCAGGACACTTTCCTTTGGAAGGCCGGGACCGGCGTCGGCTATGCGGATATCTTTGATTTCGAACTCGGTGTGGACCGATTGGAGTTCGAAGACGGGTTCTTTGCGCTGCAAGATCTGACCCAGCGCAGTGAGCTGTCGGATGTTCTCACGGTCGTCGGCCATGGGCCCGACACCTTCCTCGCCGCTGAAACTGCCGACGAAGGCTTCCAATGGATCGCGCGCTTCCGCAACGTGGACACGGATGCGTTCTTGGCGAAGGTCGAGGATGAGTCGATCCTGGACTTTGGTGATGGCGAAGGTGGTCCACTTCCATGGGGCGGTCTGAAGGTCGAAATTTCTGACGATTTCGTGTTCTAGAATCCCTGTCGCACTGGTTCGACGTCCTTCTGCCTTTGGACATATGGGCCAGCGCATTTTCCGGGATCGGTTGGAAAGCGACGCCCCCGCACTCCAACCAAAAAGCGCCGCGCGAGACCCGCGCGGCGCTTCATTTTTTCCAAAGGCCGAAGCCGTTCAAGCGTTGAACCGCTCCATTTCCCCATCGAGCCATTTCCGGAACGCCCGGATTTTCGGAGAATTCCGACGACTTTCCGGATAGGTCATCCAATAGGCGCTTCCATTGTCACAGGTCAGTTCGAACGGCTGCACCAGAAGACCAAGCTCGATCTCATCCCGGAAGAAATCCGGTGTCAGCATTGCCACACCATGCCCGGCCATCGCGGCATTCGCCTCGATCACCTGGGGTCCAAAGTTCCGCGCCGCGCCACCGCTGAAATGCGCGTTTTCAACACCTGCTGCTTCAAACCAATACTGCCACCAGGGATCGGAATGCGCGAGGATCGGCAGCTTGCACAGATCTTCCGGTTTCTTTACGCCGCCAATCGAGTCTGCCAGCGCCGGGCTGAGCATCGGGCTGAACGCAGTTTTCATGATCTTGTGACAGGTCAGCCCGGGCCAATCGCCCTTTCCGCCGCGAATGCCAATGTCGAACCCACTTGCATTGAAGTCGACCATCGTTTCGCTCACTTCGATGCGAACCGCGATGTCCGGGTTTGCGAGTTGAAATCCGCCGAGCCGCCTTGCCAGAAAGTTCGTTGCAAATGTCGGGATCACGCTGACCGACAACAGGCCCTGTGTTGTGCCCTTTGCCTCGGCATATGCATCCGCGATCATGTCCAAAGAGGCGGTCATCCGATCTGAAAACCGGGCGCCGACTTCCGTCACCTGAACACCGCGCGGTTGGCGGTGGAACAAGGACGCGCCAACGCGGTCCTCCAACACTTTGATCTGATAGCTGACCGCGGCCTGCGTCATTCCAAGCTCGGATGCGGCCGCCGTGAAATTCCCATATCGCGCCGCTGCTTCAAACACACGAATAGCAGCAAGCGGAGGCAACGGTGAACGAGACATCGATAAAACTCACTTATGTCTAAGATCGTGGCTTTTGTTGGGAAACCCAAGCCCATTCACCCATACTTCAAGAGTGAAGCGCGTCCCGCCATGATCGAGGTTTAACACGTGTCACTATACCATAATATTCTGAAAAAGATAAGATTTTTCAGCAACGTCGGCGAGAGAAACAGCTCTGCTTCACGACTGGCGGCGCGGTATTCCGATCATGTCCAGATGTCGGACCATATGCGAAGAGACATTGGTTTGCCTGATCCCAAAGCACCATCGCCTCGCCGATCTGTGGGGCATCATTGGTTCTAAATTGAGGGATGTGCTCTCGTCAGAAACCGCTGAAAACTGCGCGGCCAGGGGTGTCTGGCGAGATGGCCCGCTGGTTGAAGTCAGAACTTATCCCCATGCCAACCAGCGCAGCAGTGGCAGACAATGTCGGCTTCCTTGTGAACGCATTCCGCTTTCAACGGCAATCGAGCAAAGTTGCCCTGATTCACTGATCGCCCCGCTGCTACAAAGCATATGTGGGCGCCGGGCGACCCCTTCGATCAATCAGCTAACGCCTCGCCCGCTCCGCGTGATCTGGGGTTGGCAGAGCTAAGAGGTGCCGCAGATTACTTTCAAGTTATGAAATATAATTGTATAGCCCAATTTCGACGTCTTGGATCATGCTTCAGACCGAGGAGACGATGTGCATTCGCGAGGTGTTTGGCTAACCGCGAATGACGGCGGTTGCTTCGATTTCCAAGAGCGCTTCGTCTTCGATCAAACCTGCGACAACGATCACCGACATCGCGGGGAAGTGCCGCCCAAGGACATTTCGATAGGCGGCGCCAATTTCACTCTGCTTCTCCAAATACTCTTTTTTATCAGTAATATACCAAGTCATCCGTGTGATATCACTTGCCGTACCGCCAGCCTCTTCAATCACGTCACGAATATTTTTAAGGGCCTGCGTCATCTGGCCGATGAAGTCATGCGATTCGAACTCTTGGTGTGCGGTCCAGCCGATCTGCCCGCCAACGAAGAGCAGGCCGTCCTCAGTCAGAACACCATTGGCATAGCCTTTCGCGGGGGCCCATCCCTTTGGGTCAATGATCCGATGTGCCATACGCAGCCCTGTCTTTGAAAAAGTGAAATATAAAAAGTGACTTACACATCGCGTCGCAATCGGAAGCGCTGGATCTTGCCCGTCTGCGTCTTTGGTAGCTCTGCGATGAAGCGGATCGATCTCGGGTACTTGTACGGTGCGATTGTCGCCTTGACGTGGTCCTGCAGCATCTGGGCGGTGCCCTCATCTGGCGCGACGCCTTCGGCCAGCACCACATGCGCTTCAACGATATGTCCGCGCTCCTCATCCGGCACACCAATCACGCCGCATTCGACAACGACCTCATGGGCGAGCAGCGCCGCTTCGACCTCGGGGCCCGCGATGTTATAGCCCGACGAAACGATCATGTCGTCATTGCGCGCCGCAAAATGCAGATAGCCGTCCGCATCCATGACGAAGGTGTCGCCGGTGATGTTCCACCCGTCCTTCACATAGCTGGCCTGCCGGTCATCCGCGAGGTAGCGGCAGCCGGTAGGCCCTCGAACGGCCAGGCGCCCAGATGTGCCAACTGGTACCTCTTCTCCGCTGTCGTCAATGAGACGCGCCTGGTAACCTGTGACAGGTTTGCCGGTGCAGGCCGGTTTGTGATCATCGAACCGGTTAGAGATGAAGATGTGCAGCATCTCGGTCGCGCCAATGCCGTCCAACATCGGCTTTCCGGTCTTGGCCATCCACTCTTCATAGACTGGCCCGGGGAGCGTTTCACCCGCAGAGACTGCGGCGCGCAGGCTGGACAGATCGGCGCCCGCGTCCATCGCCCGCATCATCGCGCGGTAGGCTGTGGGAGCGGTGAAGCACACTGTCGCACGATATTTCTCTATAATTTCAATCATATTTGGTGGTGATGCCGTTTCGAGCAAGGTTGCCGCGGCGCCAAATCGCAGTGGGAAAATCGCCAGCCCCCCAAGCCCGAAGGTGAAGGCCAGCGGCGGTGATCCCACAAAGATATCCTCCGGGACGACGCCCAAAACTTCGCGCGCATAGCCATCGGCGATGATCAGTAAATCCCGGTGAAAATGCATCGTGGCCTTGGGATCACCCGTGGTGCCCGAGGTGAACCCCAAAAGCGCCACGTCATCCCGACCCGTCTCAACTGCCTGGAACTGAACGGGTTTCTCAAGCGCCAACCTGTCCAGTTCAGCGTCGTGGTTCGAGGTACCGTCGAAGCCCACCACGACCTTCAAAACGTCGGACGACTTGGCGCAGGCCACCATCTCGTCCATCAGCCGCGTATCGCACAGCGCATGGGTGACCCGCGCCTTTCCAACGATCTGGTTCAACTCGCCGGCACGCAGCATTGGCATGGTGTTCACGACGACCGCGCCGGCCTTGGTCGCCGCGAGCCAACAGGCCACCATGGCCGGGTTGTTTGCCGAGCGGATCAGCACGCGGTTGCCGGGCCTGATCTTCAGATCATCCACAAGTGCATGGGCGAGGCGGTTGGTCCAGTCGCTGAGCTCCTTGTAGGTTCGCCTACGCCCATTGCCGATCAGCGCCGTATTGTCCCCCATACCCCTGGCGACTATCGCGTCGGTCAGTTCGACCGCGGCGTTGAGCATCTCAGGATAGTCAAATCCATCCAGCAGGAACTCCGGCTGCATGTCGGCGGGCGGAAGGTTGTCCCGTGCGAAAGTGTCGACATGTCCGCTGTGTCCCAGCATGGCCTACCCTCCCTGATGCGCGGCCATGACCTGCCGCGCGATCACCACGCGCTGCACGTCGGAGGCGCCTTCGTAGATACGTAAGGCTCTGATATCGCGATAAAGTTCTTCGACTTTCTGGCCTTTGCGCACGCCGTCACCGCCGTGCAACTGCACCGCACGGTCGATCACTTGCTGCGCCTGATCGGTCGAAAAAAGCTTGGCCATTGCAGCCTCGCGTGTCACCCGCGGCGCGCCGCTGTCCTTCGCCCAAGCGGCGCGGTAGACCAGTAAGGCGCTCGCATCGATATCCAGCGCCATATCTGCAATGTGTCCCTGCACCATCTGCAGATCGAAGAGCGGTGCGCCTTGGACCTGCCGTTCCGCCGTCCGGCTAAGCGCCTCATCAAGCGCGCGGCGCGCAAAGCCAAGCGCGGCCGCTGCGACGGACGAGCGAAAGACATCCAACACCGACATGGCGATTTTGAAGCCTGCGCCGCTCTCGCCGATGCGGGAGGAGGCGGGGATGCGGACGTCGTCAAAGCGCAAGGTGGCGAGCGGGTGCGGTGCCATGACCTCCAGGCGGTCGGTGACCTCGAATCCCGGAAGATCCGCGGGCACTACGAAGGCTGAGAGGCCCCGAGCGCCCGGCGCGTCGCCGGTGCGGGCGAAAACGGTGTAGACATCCGCGATACCGCCGTTGGAGATCCAGGTCTTTTCACCCTTCAACACATACTCATCACCCTGACTGATGGCGGTCATCCTGGCGTTGGCCACATCAGAGCCGGAGGCCGGTTCGGTCAGCGCAAAGGCGGCGAGGGCGTCGCCGTGGCGCACCTCGGGCAGCCATTCGTCTTTCTGTGCTTGCGTGCCGAACAGCGAAATCGCTCCGGTGCCCAAGCCCTGCATCGCAAAAGCGAAATCGGACAGCCCATCGTGGCGCGCCAGTGTCTCGCGGATCAGACACAGGCTGCGGACGTCGAGTGGCGCGTTGTTTGCAGGATCAATCGTGGCATGTTCCAGCCAACCCGCTTCCCCCAGCATCGCGGCGAGCGACCGGCAAGCGGCATCGGTGTCGCCATGATCGATATCGGCCAAAGCCGTAGTTGCCCAGGCGTCCAGGTCTTTGGCCAAGGCACGATGGCGGTCCTCGAAAAACGGCCAGCTGAGGAAGCTTGTGTCTGCCATCAATCCCCCTCGAACACCGGTTTTTCCTTGGCAACGAACGCGGTATAGGCCCGTTCAAAGTCGCCGGTCTGCATGCAGATCGCCTGTGCCTGCGCCTCGGCCTCGATGGCCTGTTCGATGGACATGGACCATTCCTGCGCCAGCATCGTCTTTGTCATCATATGTGCGAAGTTCGGGCCCGCCGCGATCCGCGCTGCCAGAGCCTGCGCTTCTTCCGTCAAAGCCTCGGCCGGAACGACGCGATTGTGGAACCCCCAGGCGAGACCTTCCTCCGCGCTCATGGAGCGCCCGGTATAGAGGAGCTCCGCGGCACGGCCCTGCCCAATGATCCGCGGCAGGATCGCGCAGGCGCCCATATCGCAGCCCGCAAGGCCGACGCGGGTGAAAAGAAACGCCGTCTTGGCCTCGGGCGTCGCGATCCGAAGATCGGAGGCCATGGCGATGATGGCCCCAGCTCCGACGCAGATGCCGTCAATGGCCGCGATCACGGGCTTGCCGCAATTCACCATCGCCTTGACCAGATCGCCGGTCATCCGCGTGAAGGCCAGTAGCTCCTTCATGTTCATCTGTGTGAGCGGGCCAATGATGTCATGCACATCGCCGCCGGAACTGAAATTGCCGCCGTTCGATGCAAAGACGACGACGTCGACATCGTCCGCATAGACCAGATCGCGGAACCAATTGCGCAGTTCGGCATAGCTGTTGAAGGTCAGGGGGTTCTTCCGTTCGGGCCGGTCGAGGGCGATGGTCGCGATGCGGTCCTTGATCTGACATTGGAAATGCTGGGGGGCCTTACGCATCGTCGCGCTCCCCCGGATCGAGCGTTAGGGCCATGCCCAGATGATCGGCCACGCGCTGCGTCTCGTCTGGCCCCAATCCGCCCAGAAGCTCGCTCACCCACGTCTCATGGGCGGCGGCTTGTCGCTCGAATTCGGCGATGCCGCTGCGGGTCAGACGGACACGGGCGGCGCGCCGGTCACCCGGTACAGCCTCGCGCAGCATGAGTCCATCTTCCGTCAACCGATCAACTATGCCGGTCACATTTCCATTGGAGACCATGAGCATCCGCGACAGCTCGCTCATCTTCATACCTTCCGGATTGCGATAGAGCGCGGACATCACGTCGAACCGCGGCAGGGTCGTGCCGAAGTTCAGCCGCAGCCGCTCGCGCAGTTCCGCCTCCACCAGCCTGTTGATCTTCAGCAAACGTAGCCAAAGCCGCAGATGCGTCTTCGAGGTCGGATCGCTTTGCGTCTGTGTCGCAGGGGTCATATCTCTCCTCCCGAGAGAGCCAGAGCGTGGCCGTTCACCATCGCGGCCCCGGGCGACGCGAGGTAGAGCGCGGCGGCGGCGACCTCCTCGGTGCTGATCAGCCGGCCAATCGGGTTGTTGGACACCACCATATCACGTGCGGCCGCCTCATCGATGCTGCGGCCTTTCATGACGCTTTGCACCGCGGCCTCGGCCATTGGTGTGTCGACGAACCCAGGGCAGATGGCGTTGCAGGTGATGTCTTTCTTCGCGACCTCATGCGCCACCGACCGGACCAGCCCAAGTACCCCATGTTTTGATGCCGCATAGGCGGCAATGCGGCTGCCGCCCTTGAGTGCCTGGGTCGACGCGATGGCGATTAGGCGGCCGCCCTTTGGCATGCCGCGCAGGGCGGCGCGGAAGCTCAGAAAGGTGCCGGTCAGATTCACGGAGAGGGTGGTGTTCCATTCTTCCAGGCTCACCTCGGCAAGTGGGCTGGCCCGCCCCGTCCCCGCATTTGCAATCACCACGTCGAAGGGGCTCGCAAAGAGTGCGTCCACCGCGTCCTCATCCGTGACATCGGCTATGGCACACGTCATGCCACGGCCCGCATCCGTTTCGCACAGCGCGTCTTCCCGGCGCCCGACAATCGTGACGTCATCGCCCTGCTCGGCAAAAGCCCGCGCGATCCCGCGCCCGATGCCCGATCCGCCACCTGTGACAAGAACCCGCCTCATACCGCACTCACCGCTTCGGCTTCGCGATCGGCAAGACGCCACAGCTGGTCGCGCCCGGCTTCATAGGGCAAAGGCCAAGCCTGTGCCCGGTCGCCGATCTCGGCGCCGGCGTGCAGGGTCCAGTATGGGTTGGCGAGATGCGGGCGTGCGAGACAGACCAGATCGGCGCGCCCGGCCATGAGGATCGAATTCACGTGATCAGGTTCGTAGATATTGCCGACCGCCATCGTGGAAATGCCCGCTTCGTTGCGGATCCGGTCCGAAAAGGGGGTCTGGAACATGCGGCCATAGACCGGCTGGGCGTCGGTCGAGGTTTGCCCGGCGGAGACGTCGATGATGTCCGCGCCAGCTTTCGCGAAGGCCTTGGCAATCTCGACAGCCTCCTCCGGGGTGACACCGTCATCGCCCACCCAATCGTTCGCGGAGATGCGCACTGACATTGGCTTTTCGGCAGGCCAGGCAGCGCGCATGGCGGCGAAGACCTCCAGTGGATAGCGCAAACGATTCTCGAGGCTGCCGCCATAGGCGTCATTGCGCTGGTTCGACACAGGCGAGATGAAGGACGAAATGAGGTAACCATGCGCTGCGTGCAGTTCGATCATGTCGAAGCCTGCGCGGTCGGTCATCTCGGCAGCTCCGACGAACTCCGCTGTGACGCTGTCCATATCCGCGCGGGTCATGGCGCGGGGAGTGGCGTTGTCCGGTGACCAGGAAATAGCGGAGGCTGAGATCAGGTCCCAGTTTCCACTTTTCAGGGGCGTGTCCATGCCCTCCCAACCCAGATTTGTGGAGCCCTTCCGGCCTGAATGGCCAATCTGGCAGCAGATTTTCGCGGATGTTTCGGTATGCACGAAGTCCGTGAGGCGGCGCCAGGCCACCTCGTGTTCGGGCGAGTAGAGGCCGGGGCATCCGGGCGTGATCCGGCCTTCGGTGCTGACGCAGGTCATCTCGGTGTAGACCAGCCCGGCGCCGCCCTTGGCGCGCTCGGCGTAGTGCACGAAGTGCCAGTCGGTCGGGCAGCCATCGACGGCCTTGTATTGCGCCATGGGTGAGACGACGACGCGGTTTTCCAGGGCCATGTCACGCAGTTTGAACGGCGCGAACATTGGCGCGCGCACCGGCCTTTCCGGGCCGCCCGCTTGCGTCTGGAACCAGCGCTCGGCCCCTTCCAGCCATGCGGGGTCGCGGAGGCGCAGGTTCTCGTGGCTGATCCTCTGGCTGCGGGTGAGCAGGGAATAGTTGAACTGGACCGGATCGAGGCCGAGATAGCGGCGCACGTCCTCGAACCATTCCAGTGAATTGCGGGCTGCCGATTGCAGCCGCAGCACCTCCACCCGGCGTTCCTCCTGATAGAGCGCGAAAGCCTCGGCCAGCGTGTCCTTGGTGGTCACGTAATCGGCGAGCGCAATGGCGCTTTCGAGTGCAAGCTTGGTGCCCGAGCCGATGGAGAAATGCGCAGAAGCCGATGCGTCCCCCATGAGCACGATGTTCCCGTGGCTCCAGGTCTCGCAGAGCACGCGCGGGAAGTTGATCCAGGCGGAGCCGCGGATGTGGTTTGCGTTCGTCATCAGCGCATGGCCGCCGAGGTAGTCCTTGAAGACCTCCTCGCAGACGGCGATGCTCTCCTGCTGGCTCATCTCACCGAAGCCGTAGGCCTGCCAGGTTGCCTCATCTGTCTCAACGATGAAGGTCGCTGTCTCAGCGTCGAACTGATAGGCGTGCGCCCAGAGCCAGCCCTTGTCGGTCTCTTCGAAAATGAACGTGAAGGCATCGTCGAACTTCTGGCGCGTGCCCAGCCAGACGAACTTACAGGCGCGCATGTCGATGTTGGGCTTGAAGTGATCCGCAAACTCGGTCCGCGCGACGGAGTTCAGGCCATCGGAGGCCACCACGAGGTCATAGCCTTTGGCAAAGTCCGCGACGCTCTCCACCGTATGTTCGAACACCAGCGTCACGCCCAGTTCGCGCGCCCGCGCCTGCAATAGAATGAGCAGCCGCTTGCGCCCGATCCCGCAGAACCCATGCCCTGTCGAAAGCTGTTTGTCGCCGCGATAGTAGACCGCGATGTCGTCCCAATAGGCGAAGTGGTCGCGGATGGTTTCGGCGCTGGCGGGATCGTTCTGCATCAGGTTGTCGCGCGTCTCGTCCGAGAGTACAACGCCCCAACCAAAGGTGTCATCGGGCTTGTTGCGCTCAAACACCGTGACATCCGCCTCCGGCTGGCGCAATTTCAGCGATATCGCGAAATAGAGGCCCGCGGGTCCACCGCCGAGACATGCGACACGCATGACCATCCCTTTCTGTCTGAGACCATTGACGGAAGGGTAGGCGGCACGTTCAGATATTTCAAGTCTGAAATTTTAAGCTTGAAATAAATTGGGCAGAGACCTACCACTTCTGGTTAGATGCGCAGTGTGATCCTGCGCTAACGAAAGGCCCGCTCATGACCGACGCCTACGACCCTGAAGACGATGGCGCCAAGATGTCGTTCTCCACCGACATGAGCTATGGCGACTATCTCGGCATGGATGGTCTGCTGGCTGCGGCCAAACCGCTGTCAAACGCGCATGACGAGATGCTGTTCATCGTCCAGCACCAGACCTCGGAGTTGTGGATGCGGCTGGTCCTGCACGAGTTGAGCTCGGCGCGGGCTCTGATGCTGCAAGGCCGGACGCAGGAGGTGTTCAAGATGCTGTCCCGCGTGGCGCGCATCTTCGAACAGCTCAACAGTGCGTGGGATGTGCTGCGGACCATGACGCCGAGCGACTACACCGCGTTCCGCGAAGATCTAGGCCAGTCGTCCGGGTTCCAGTCGCATCAGTATCGGTTGATCGAGTTCATCCTGGGCAATCGCAATCGGGCGATGATGAAGGTGCACGAACACCGCAAAGAGTTGCACCGCATGCTGGAGTACGAGCTGACGCTGCCCTCGCTGTATCACGTGGCTCTGCGCCTGCTTGAGCACGAGCTTGACACCACATTCGACCCGGCCATCTTCCGGATGGAGACGCCACATACCGCCGACCAGGAGGTCATCGAGGCCTGGACGCGGGTCTATAAAGACCCGCAGGCGCATTGGACGCTCTATGATCTGGCCGAGAAACTGGTTGATCTTGAAGACTACTTTCGGCGATGGCGGTTCAACCATGTCACCACGGTCGAGCGGATCATCGGGTTCAAGCGGGGGACTGGCGGGACGAGCGGTGTCAAATACCTGCGACGGATGCTGGAGGTCGAGCTCTTCCCGGAACTGTGGCACCTGCGTGGAGGATTGTGATGAGCCTGCCCAAGAAACACCTCTTCGATCTGCCCGAGGGCGTGATCTATCTCGATGGCAATTCCCTGGGTCCGCTGCCCAAGGGCGTGTCAGAGAAGGTGCAGAACACGGTGGTAGAGGAATGGGGTCAGGCCCTGATCCGGGGTTGGAACAGCTGTGGATGGATGGAGCAGCCCGCGCGCGTTGGCAACATGGTAGCTCGGTTGATTGGCGCACCCGAGGGCAGCGTTGTCATGGGCGACACCCTCTCGATCAAGGTGTTTCAGGCGCTGTCGGCTGCCCTGGCGATGCGACCGGGCCGCAAGGTGATCCTGTCCGACACCGGCAATTTCCCCACCGATCTCTACATGGCCGAAGGGCTCATTCGTCTCAAGGAGGCAGGTTATGAGCTGCGCACGATTGCGCCCGAGGATGTCTCCGATGCGATTACGGAGGAGGTTGCGGCGGTGATGCTAACCGAGGTGGATTATCGCACCGGGCGCAAGCACGATATGCGCGACCTGACCGCCAAGGCACAGGGCGCGGGTGCGGTGATGATCTGGGATCTCGCCCACAGCGCCGGAGCGCTGGAAGTCGATCTGACCGGATCGGGTTGTGAGCTTGCAGTGGGCTGCACCTATAAATACCTCAACGGTGGTCCCGGCGCGCCAGCGTTCATCTATGTCCGCCCGGATCTCACGGAAGAGACCGAACCCGCGCTGTCCGGTTGGCTGGGCCACAGCGCGCCTTTTGCCTTCGACACGACCTATACCCCCGCGCCGTCGATCGAGCGGATGCGGGTCGGCACCCCGCCGGTGCTGCAAATGTCGGCGCTCGAAGAGGCTCTGCGCCTCTGGGATGATGTCGAGATGTCGGATATTCGCGCCGCCTCGCTTGAGCTGTCGGAGCTCTTCATCCGGGAAGTGGAGGCGCGCTGCCCTCCGCTCGTACTCGTCAGCCCGCGCGATGGAGCTGTTCGCGGCTCGCAGGTGTCCTTTGCCTTCGAGCATGGGTATGCCGCGATGCAGGCGCTGATCGACCGGGGCGTGATCGGTGATTTCCGCGCGCCGAACGTGATGCGGTTTGGCTTCACACCGCTCTACATCGATACGGACGATGTCATGGCTGCGGTCAATATCCTCGCCGAGGTGATCGATGAGGGACTCTGGGATAACCCGGTCTATCGCACGGCAAATCGCGTGACCTGACCGGCAAAGGTCCGCGCAGGCCCGGCGGCAGCAGAATGCCCAAAGGCCCGAGCCACACTTGCCGCGCAGCGGGGCTTTGATATGAAGCCCCAATTGCGCTAAGGGTGAGGGCCTGAATCAGCCATTGATTTTCTATCACCGATGACTTTCAAGGCGCGCGTATGGCTGTGATGGATCGTCGCCTACCGAGTTACCGAGACGGCGCCGGTACAGGCACGTTTGAGCGGCAGTGGCCCGGGTGCGCAGCACACGCCGCCGAATAGACGAGAGACGGAACAGAGCGATGCAGACTTCTTACACGAAGACCGGACGCAAGGAGTTACGACGCGTCCGCAGACGCAGCCGGTCGCTCTATTGGGCCGTGGCGCTGTTCAGCCTCTTTGCCAACCTGCTGATGCTGACCGGGCCGCTTTACATGCTGCAGGTCTATGATCGCGTGCTCGGCTCTGGCTCGGAAGAGACACTGATCGCGCTGTCGATGATCGTGATCTTCATGTACGGCATCATGGGTCTGCTCGACTACACCCGAGGTCGGATCATGGCGCGTGTGGGGGCGCGGTTTCAGGCCGATCTCGACCGCCGCGTGTTCGATGCCGTGGTTCGCAAATCAGTCGTGGCACCCGATGTGAAATCTCAGACCGGCTTGGCCGATCTCGAAGCGGTGCAACGTCTGATGACCTCGCCCGTGCTGATGGCCGCCTTCGACATGCCGTGGACGCCGGTCTTCTTCGCAGGCATTTTCATTTTTCACCCGATTTTGGGGTACTTCGCGGTCTGTGGCGCCGCCGTCCTGATCATCATCGCGCTGGCCAACCAGTTACTCTCGCGTGAGCCGCAGGCCAGCGCGACCCATGCGGGCCATGTCGCCACCTTGATGTCCGACCAGATCCGCACGGAATCCGAGATGGTACAGGCGATGGGCATGCGTGATGCGGCCTTCGCACGCTGGCAGACCGCGCGCGGCCAGTCGCTCGGGCGGCAAGTGCAGGCCACCGATGTGACCGGGCTCTTCTCGTCGTTAACGAAATCCCTGCGACTTTTACTGCAATCGGCGATGCTGGGGATCGGCGCGTACCTTGTGCTGCAAAACGAGATGACCGCCGGGGCAATGATTGCGGGTTCAATCCTTCTGGGCCGCGCGCTGGCACCGGTAGAGCTTGCGTTGAACCAGTGGCCTGTGGTGCAGCGTGCGTTCAAAGGTTGGGACAGCCTCAGCGAGCTTCTGGGCGCTGTTCCGGAAGAAAAGGACAAGACGCCGCTGCCGAAACCCAAGGCGAAGTTGGCCGTGAAACTGCTCAGCGTTGTGCCGCCGGGCGAGCGGCAGGCTTCGCTGAAATCGCTGACCTTCGATGTGAAACCGGGGCAGGCGATTGGTGTGATCGGGCCGTCTGGTGCGGGAAAGTCGACGCTGGCGCGCGCACTCACCGGTGTCTGGGCGCCGACGGCAGGGTCGATCCGGCTTGATGGGGCGACCCTGGATCAGTATGCGCCACATGTTCTGGGCCAGCACATCGGCTATCTGCCGCAGCGGGTGCAGCTCTTTGATGGGACAATTGCCGAGAACATCGCCCGACTCGAGGCAACACCTGATCCCGAGAAAGTCGTGATCGCGGCGAAGAAAGCGGCGGCGCATCAGATGATCCTCGACTTGCCGAATGGCTATGACACCATCATCACCTCAGGGCAGTCGCGCCTGTCAGGCGGCCAGATGCAGCGCATCGGGTTGGCGCGCGCGCTTTATCGCGATCCGGTTCTGGTTGTGCTCGACGAGCCCAATTCAAATCTGGACAACGAAGGCAGCCTCGCATTGAACTCAGCGATCCGGGCGCTGAAGAAAAATGGCAGCTCGGTGCTGATCATGGCGCACCGGCCTGCGGCCATTCAGGAATGCGATATGTTGCTGGTGCTCGACGGCGGGATGCGGCTTGCCTTCGGGCCCAAAGACGAGGTGCTCGCCGGGATGGTCAAGAACCACAAGCAGATCAAACAGGCCCCGGCCGGTGCAGGAGGTGTGACATGAGCGACGTGGCGAAATGGTCGGCGCGCAAGCCGCTGTTCCTCGGCTTTCTCGGGCTCTTTGTCCTCGTGGGAGGCTTCGGGGCCTGGGCCGCGATGACACAGATCTCGGGTGCGGTGGTTTCCTCGGGTCGTTTCGAAGTCGACCGCAACCGACAGATCGTTCAGCACGAAACCGGCGGGACCGTCGCGGAAATCCTTGTGGATGAGGGGGACGCCGTGGATGCCGGCGATCTCCTGCTGAAACTCGACGGCGCGCAGCTGATCTCGCGCCTGACAATTGTCGAAGATCAGTTGTTCGAGCTTATGGCGCGCAGGGGCCGGCTGGAAGCGGAGCGGGACGAAGCCGACGCAATCGACTTTGATCAGGAACTCGTCGCTGCGGGACAGGCCGATACCGATGTACAGGAATTGGTCGATGGACAGCGGAACCTCTTCAATGCAAGGCGCTTGTCCGTGGCGCAGGAGACCGAGCAGCTCTCCAAACAGTCGGGGCAAATCCGCAGCCAGATCGAAGGGATAGAGGCGCAACAGGTGTCGCTGTCTCAACAGCTTGCGCTGATCGAAGAGGAGTTGGCCAATCAGCAATCCCTCCTGGAACGTCAACTGACACAGGCGGGGACCGTCCTCAGTCTGCAGAGGGAATCGGCGCGATTGAATGGCCAGCTGGGCGAATTGGCCGCGTCCAAAGCCCAGGCTGAAGGCCGCATCACCGAGATCGACATCCAGCGCCTGCGACTATCCACCGGCACCCGCGAGGAAGCGATCACCCAACTGCGCGATCTGCGGGCGCGCGAGCTCGAACTGATGGAGCAGCGCAATGCCCTGCAGGAAGAGATTGACCGGCTCAATATCCGAGCGCCGGTCTCGGGTGTGATCTACGACATGCAAGTGCGCACCCCCCGCTCGGTGATCCGGGCCGCCGAACCGGTGATGTTTCTGGTCCCACAGGATCGTCCACTGGTGATTGCCGCGCGGGTTGATCTGATCCACATCGACCAGCTGGTCGCCGGGCAGGATGTGACGCTGCGCTTGTCCGCACTCGATCAGCGGACAACGCCTGAACTCTATGGACAGGTGGTCCAGATCTCGGCGGATGCCTTCGAGGATGAGGTTACGGGCCAGAGCTATTATCGCGCCGAAATCGTTTTGAATGATGGCGAGGTGGACAAGCTGGCACAGGGCACTGTGCTCATTCCCGGAATGCCGGTCGAGGCCTACATCAAAACTGGAGATCGCACCCCTATCGCCTATCTGGTCAAGCCGGTTGCCGACTATTTCGCGCGGGCCTTCCGCGAAAGCTAACGCGTCAGTCACGCCCGGGGATGTTGCTCCGGGCGGGGACGTCCTGCCAGGTGTCGATCACCTGCATTGCTTCGGATGCGCTGTCGACAAACCGAAAGAGCGACAGATCCTCGTCCGAGATTGTGCCCGCGTCGGCCAGCGCTTCCCAGTTCAGAATGCGTTCCCAGAAGCTGCGTCCGAAGAGCAGAACCGGAACAGGTTGCATCCGTCCCGTCTGGATCAGCGTCAGCGTCTCGAAGAGCTCATCCATGGTGCCGAAGCCACCCGGGAAGACGCAGATCGCCTTGGCCCGCATTAGGAAGTGCATCTTGCGGATCGCGAAATAGTGAAAGTTGAAGCAGAGCTCGGGCGTCACGTATTCATTCGGCGCCTGCTCATGCGGCAACACGATGTTGAGCCCGATGGAATGGCCACCCGCATCCAGCGCACCGCGGTTGCCCGCTTCCATCACGCCCGGACCGCCACCGGTGACAACCACGTTCTCGCGCCCGTTGCTCTCAAGGCTCTTGAGTGTCATTAACCGCGAGAACTCGCGCGCTTCGTCGTAGAAATGTGAGAGCTCGGCGAGGGTCTTCGTGCGCGCTGTGCTCTTATTCGCCGGGCTTGGAATGCGGGCGCCGCCAAAGAGCACGATGGTGCTGGTGATGTTATGCGCATCGAGCATCATCTCGGGCTTGAGCAGCTCCAGTTGCAACCGCACCGGGCGCAGCTCTTCCCGGCAAAGGAAATCCTCATCTGCAAAGGCCAGCCGGTACGCTGGCGCGCGTGTCTGCGGCGTATCTGGGACGTCCTGAACCGCGTCGCGGTCCATATGCGCGTCGCGCAGAGGGTGGCGGGGTCTGTTCATCCGGATCTCTCCAATACGGTTCTGCCGCAGGGGGCCATGTTGCGCGCCAAGATGCAATGGCCTTGCCGTAGATTGATTGCGCGTGCTGCACCGGACTTGTATAGGCGCTGCATCTTAATTCTTTCCTTTGGGGGCCCCTCATGTCCAACGCACAGCTTGAAACCGCCATCGAAGCCGCATGGGACGCGCGCGACACGATCACGCCCGCCACCACGGGGGAGACCCGCGAGGCTATCGAAGATACGCTGGCCGCGCTCGACAGTGGCACATTGCGCGTGGCGGAAAAGCAGTCAAGCGGCGACTGGCATGTCAACCAATGGGCCAAGAAGGCGGTGCTTTTGGGCTTCCGCATCAAGGACATGGAGATGCAGGCCGGCGGCCCGCAGGGCAGTGGCTGGTGGGACAAGGTCGACAGCAAGTTTGTGGGCTGGGGCGACAACCAGTGGAAGGCCGCGGGTTTCCGGGCCGTGCCCAATTGCGTCGTGCGCAAATCTGCCTTCATCGCCCCCGGTGTGGTGTTGATGCCGTCCTTTGTGAACCTCGGCGCCTACGTCGATGAGGGTACGATGGTTGACACCTGGGCGACCGTTGGCTCCTGCGCACAGATTGGCAAGAACGTGCACCTCTCGGGCGGCGTTGGCATTGGTGGTGTTCTGGAACCGATGCAAGCGGGCCCGACCATCATCGAAGACAATTGTTTCATCGGTGCGCGCTCTGAAGTGGTCGAAGGCTGTATCGTGCGCGAAGGATCGGTGCTGGGGATGGGCGTGTTCATCGGCAAATCGACCAAGATTGTGGACCGTGAGACAGGCGAGTTCACCTATGGCGAAGTGCCTGCAGGCTCGGTGGTTGTGGCTGGCTCGATGCCATCCAAAAATGGCGTGAACCTCTACTGCGCCGTGATCGTGAAAAAGGTAGACGCGCAGACCCGTTCAAAGACGTCTATCAACGAATTGCTGCGCGACTAAACCTTGCATTAATGAGTGGGGCAGGTCTGCCCCAGGAATACCCGGCAAAGGTCAGGGGTTGGATACAATCCGGCCCGTATGCTGCGTTAGGGCTCAGTCATGCGCCACGCCTCTGTTCCCATATCGTTTCAGACCCTGCAGGTCGTGGCAGATCTGCAGTCAGCGGCGGCGATCGGGTTCACCGGGCTGGCAGAGCGCATGAAACCTGCGCAGAAGCAGCTTCTGCGGCGGGTGATCTTTGATCAGAAATGTGTGCTCTCCGCATCTGATGCGGATGCGATCCACGCGGATCTGCTGCTGGTCGCAGCCCTGCCTGATAAGGGGCTCGATGTGTTTCTCTCGGCCACCGCCTTGCTGCTGGCAGACCGGCTTCAGGGCGGTGCGGGCGCAGATGATCTGTTCTGGAACTGGGATGCCTTTCAGGAGCACTATCGCAAGGGGCCCTCACCGGTTCGGGCAGCGGTGATGAACGGGTTCCGCTGGGCGCATACGACCCGCCGCGTCAACCTCGAACATGGGCCCGAGGGCCGGGACCTGCAGACCTACGATCAGAACGATTTGATGCGCGTGCTCAAGGTCGTGGCCCGGGCAATGCCGGACGATCTGCGCGATCTCGTTTGCCAATCCGCGCCCAGCGACACGCGGCTGGTGCATCGCAAGGCGCTCGACAACTGTCTGAGTGGCAGCTGTATCCTATCGGAGTACGGCGGCTGGTTCCCCGGAGAGGTGGTTGAGCTGGTCTCGCTCGACCCGGAACATGCCGCATTCCCCTATTGTACGGCCATCATGTTGCTCGATGCTATCGTCAATCGCGATGCCAAAGGCCGTATGGCGTTCCGGTGGGAAGAACATGCACCACGCTATCTCCGGATGAAGTCAAACGCGCGCAGCGCCATCGTTGCAGGTGTCCGACATCTCTACGAGATGTCGATTGACTGGGGCCCCTACACCGGGTGGGCGCCCGACCGGCTTGTCGAAAAAGCCGTTGTGGTGCCCTTCGCCAAGCCCTAACACGGAGGGCATGGCACCACCAAAGAAACCATCGCGCCAACAGGTCTATACCTTGGTTGTCCAGATCGGGCGCAAGGAGGGTGATGGCCTTCCGGATAAGGCGACAGGCGCCGGTTTGGTGGTCTTTGCCAGCGGAGTGGATGAGGCCGAGGCTGTGCGCGAGACCGTCGCCGTTCTCAAACAGGCCGACACCGCGCCACTGGATGTGACGGGCTACGGGACGCTGGACGAACGTTTGGCGGAAGGCCATGAGATCGGTGAGGGCGAGCGCGCCCTGATGCAGCGTGCACTAGACGAAAACGCGGTGATCATCGCGCAGATGGAGCCGTTCTTTGATGCCTCTCCCATCGCCGACGGTGGCTGATCTCGCGCGCCGCCGATGCTGATGACCCTTGGCATTGCCGCCGTTTGCGCACACACCTGATCTTGAGCGTGTTTTGCATTTGGAAGGACCTGTCTGATGTCTGATGTCGATCCCGTTGCTTTGACGGCCGAGTTGGTACGTTGCCCGTCGGTGACCCCGGCAGATGAGGGCGCCTTGGATGTGCTGCACGCGCTTCTGGAGGATGCGGGCTTCGACTGTATCTGGGCAGACCGCGGCGGCATCCGAAATCTCTTTGCCCGTTGGGGCGCAAAGGGGCATGCGCGCACATTCGGTTTCAACGGACATACTGATGTGGTCCCTGTTGGCGACCTGGACGCCTGGACGAAGCCGCCCTTCGGAGCGGAGATCCATGACGGGGTTCTCTATGGGCGTGGATCCACCGACATGAAATCGGGTGTTGCCGCCTTTGCCGCCGCCGCTGTCGACTTCGTGACATCAACGCCGCCCGATGGAGCGATCATCCTTGCAATCACGGGTGATGAAGAGGGCGATGCCACCGACGGCACAACCGCCCTTCTAGATCACATGGAGCGTACGGGTGAGCGCATGGACGTCTGCCTCGTCGGTGAGCCGACCTGCCCGGACCAGATGGGCGAGATGATCAAGATCGGGCGCCGAGGCTCCATGTCGGCCTGGATCAAGGTGATCGGCAAGCAGGGCCATTCCGCCTATCCGCACCGAGCGCTGAACCCTCTGCCTGCCCTGATGCGGCTGATGGACCGGTTGGCCAGTCACGAACTCGACCAGGGCACCGAGCATTTTGATCCGTCAACGCTGGCGGTTGTCACCGTCGATACCGGGAATCCGGCGACGAATGTGATCCCAGCCGAATGCTCGGCAGCCATCAATATCCGGTTCAACGATAGCCACAGTGGTGCGTCGTTGACTGCTTGGATCCGGGACGAAACCGCCCGTATAGAGACTGAATTTGGTGTGAAATCCGAGGTGAAGATCAAGATCTCGGGCGAGAGTTTCCTGACCCCACCCGGTGCGCTGTCGGACCTTGTGTCGCGCGCAGTGACCGCCGAGACCGGGATAGCCCCAGTGCTGTCAACGACTGGCGGCACATCGGACGCGCGTTTCGTGAAGGATCACTGCCCCGTGGTCGAGTTCGGGCTTGTTGGACAATCGATGCATCAGGTTGATGAGCACGTGCAGGTGGCCCATGTGAAGCAGCTCAAAGCTGTCTACACTCGGGTTCTGCGGGACTACTTCGGGTGATTTTGCCTCACTGCGCTGGGTCACCGTTGTGGTTCACGGTTGATGATCACACGCCTGGTCCGGAAGCCGGGTCTGCATCCGGTGCGCAGAAATGAAGCGCACGCTGATCATCATGTTGAAGGAGCCGCATCCTGGCCGCGTCAAGACCCGGCTGGGGCGTGATCTCGGCATGGTGCCGGCCGCGTGGTGGTTCCGGCATCAGAGCCATGCATTGATCCGTCGGGTTCAGCACCCAAAGTGGACGACCGTGCTGGCGGTCAGCCCCGATGCCGAAGGTCTCACCAGCCGGGTATGGCCGCCGCATTTGCCCCGCACATCTCAGGGCGGTGGCAATCTGGGCGATCGGATGGGGCGGCTGTTGCGCCGCTTTCAACACAGCGACACCTGCATTATCGGGGCGGACATTCCGGGGATCGGCGTGAAGCAACTCGGTCGAGCCTTTGATGTATTGGGTCAATCCGACGCGGTCTTTGGCCCGGCCCCGGACGGTGGGTATTGGCTGATCGGCGTCAAGGCGTCTCAACCTGTCCCGCCTCGGCTCTTTGTTGGAGTTCGCTGGTCGACCGAGCATGCGCTGGCCGACACCATCGCGACAATGCCTGGCATGCGGATTGGTTTTGTCGATGAATTGCGCGACGTCGACAGCGCCGCAGATTTGCGCATGACGACACCGGATGCCCGTGCTACCTGACACAGCATGAACCGCGTTCCCTCAAAGTCAGACATTCTCGACTGGATCAGCGAGAACCCGTCTCTGACGGCCAAGCGGGATATCGCGAAGGCCTTTGGCGTGAAGGGCGCTGCGCGGATCGACCTCAAACGCGTGCTGAAGGAGTTGGAGCGCGAGGGCCATCTTGAAAAACGCAACCGCAGCTATCAGGACCCTGATCGGCTGCCGCCAGTGAGCGTTTTGCAGGTGACAGGTCCGGATGCGGATGGTGATCTCTTTGCCAAACCCATGGAGTGGCACGGCGAGGGTGTCGAGCCGGTTGTCCTGGTGGTGACGCGGGCGTCGGACCCGGCCTTGGGCGCTGGAGACCGCATCCTCGCGCGGCTCACCCTGATCAAGGGGGAAGAGCATCACTATGAGGCCCGTCTCATCCGTCGCATCGGGACGAATCCGCGACGGGTGCTGGGCGTATTCCGCAAAACGGCGGAAGGCGGGCGCATCCTGCCGGTCGACAAAGGGTCCGACCGGGAATGGATCGTCTTGGGTGACGCCACCCATGGCGCAAAGGACGGCGAGTTGGTTGAGGCGGAGCAAGCCGGGCCAAAGGCGCGCATCGGATTGCCGCGGGCGCGTGTGGTTGAGCGGTTGGGTGATCCCTCAGCGGCCAAGGCCGTTTCGCTGATCGCGATCCACCAGCATGGCATCCCGGATGCCTTCCCGGATGCTGTCATTGCAGAGGCCGATCGTGCGAAGCCGGTAGGGCTGAAAGGGCGCGAGGACTTGCGTGACCTGCCGCTCATCACCATCGACCCGTCCGATGCGCGCGATCACGATGACGCCTGCTATGCCCACGCGGATGAGGACCCGGCCAACGCAGGCGGTCACATCATCTGGGTCGCCATCGCGGATGTGGCTGCCTATGTAACGCCAGGATCGGCGCTGGACGCCGAAGCGCGTAAGCGGGGCAATTCCACCTATTTCCCGGATCGGGTCGTGCCGATGTTGCCCGACCGGCTGTCTGGTGATCTCTGCTCATTGCATGAAGGTGTTCCGCGCGCCTGCATCGCGGTGCGGATGCAACTAGACGCGGAGGGCAACAAGCTATCGCATACGTTTCATCGCGGGCTGATGCGCTCGCCCGCCTCGTTGCATTACGAAGAAGTGCAGGAGGCGATTGACGGCACGCCGAATGATCGCTGTGGTCCCTTGTTAGAGCCTATTTTGAAGCCACTCTATGTCGCCTATGCCGCCTTGGTCTCGGCACGCGAACGACGACAGCCCTTGGACCTCGACCTGCCGGAACGGCGGATCGAGCTGAACGACGAAGGCGAAGTTATCTCGGTGAACTTCAAGGAGCGTCTCGATGCGCACAGGCTGATCGAGGAATTCATGGTCCTCGCCAATGTGGCCGCAGCCGAGACACTGATGGCCAAGAATATCCCGCTGCTCTTTCGCGTGCACGAAGAACCGAGCCCCGAAAAGCTCGACAGCCTGCG
The DNA here is from genome assembly GCF_054226325.1 of Roseobacter cerffii. Taxonomy (NCBI): domain Bacteria; kingdom Pseudomonadati; phylum Pseudomonadota; class Alphaproteobacteria; order Rhodobacterales; family Roseobacteraceae; genus Roseobacter; species Roseobacter cerffii. The sequence continues at coordinate 4,268,206 of NZ_CM135757.1, read as the reverse complement.
CGAAACCGCGCAGGCCAGCGGTTACACCCTCGCCAAGGGGCAGGTGCTGAAGACTGCACATCTCAACCGCCTGCTGAACGACGCGGTGGGGTCGGATGAGGCGGAACTCATCAACATGTCAACGCTGCGATCCATGACACAGGCCTACTACGCCCCAACGAACCTGGGTCACTTCGGGTTGGCGCTGCCACGCTATGCGCATTTTACCTCGCCCATCCGACGCTATGCGGATCTCATCGTGCACCGCGCCCTGATCTCGGCTCATGGATGGGGCAAGGACGGGTTAAAACCCGAGGATTATGACGCGTTAGAGACGATTGGTGAGCATATCTCCGAGACCGAGCGTCGCTCTATGGTGGCCGAGCGCGACACGACTGACCGCTACATGGCGTCTTATCTCAGCGAGCGTGTGGGCAATGAATTCACGGGTCGGATCAGCGGGATCGCAAGGTTCGGTGTTTTTGTGAAACTCGATGAGACGGGCGCAGATGGCCTAGTCCCGATGCGATCCATCGGGCGCGAGTATTTCCACTACGACGCCGAAGCAGGCACGTTGATGGGCGCGGATACCGGCCTGATGATCAGCCTCGGCCAGCGTGTCACCGTGCGTCTTGCCGAATCGGCTCCGGTCACAGGGGGTATTGCGCTCGAATTGCTGGCGCTGGAGGGTGATGCCATTCCGCAGGGACGGCAGTCGCCTGCCGGGCGTGCGCCGCGCCGCGGACGCGTGAAGGCCAAGCGCCGGATTGACAAGACCAAGCGCAAGGTCAAACGCAGCCGCCGCTAGTGCAGCATCTCCTCGACGCGGTCGACATAGCCCATTAGAACGGCGTTCTCACGGATGCGGTTGGACAATGCCGTCTCGCCCGGGCTCGAGATCGCGGCGCTCAGCATCGGGCCGACCGAGGCATCGGCAGCGGATGGGCGGTCGCCGAACAGAAAGCGGTTCTGCCAAAGCCGGGTCATGATCGCCTCGAGATCAGGCTCTAACCGGGCCAAACGCTGCTCGGGTGTGAACCGTCCCAACCCCTGCACATACATCGCGGAGAGCAGTTTCTTACGCAGCTTGTTGGCGACCATACCGCGGATGAGGCGCGGCACCGAGGCGAAGTAAGTCTCGCGAATCTCTGGCCATGCTGTATCGTTGCCCCACCGGTCGAGCACTATGTGGAAGTAAAGATGCTCCTCGGCCATGCGGATAAAGGCGCGCGAGGTCGACTTGTCGATCTCGGACAACCCGTCGTCGAACTGGGCCCCCTGGGCCTCGAGATAGTCGCGGATCATGTCACTGTCGGCGATCAACTGATCTTCGGCCCGGATCACGGGCAGCTTCTGATGTGGCATCATGCGCGGGTCGAGCGTGTTTTCGCGACGCCAATGCTGACCGGAGAGGTTCAGCAAATGCGCGGCTTTGATGCAAAACGGGCTGCCGGAGAACTGGCCAAAGGCGGGAGGGTAGGTGAGCAATGTGATCATGGTACACTCCTTTTCTGTTGGATAAGGCTTACGCGGGCGTACTGTCAGTTTCTGTCACCACTTGTGCTAGAGTAGAGATATGAGCAGAACCCATCGCCTCTTCCAGATGATGCAGACGCTGCGCCGTCTGCCGCCACCCGTGACCGCCAGCCAGTTGGCGGATGAGATGCAGATGTCACCGCGCACGATCTATCGCGATATCGACGCCCTGCGCAGCATGGGCGCTGTCATCGATGGTGAGGCGGGGTTTGGCTATACCCTCATCGAGGATGCCGCGCTGCCACCATTGGGATTCGAAGATGATGAATTGGAGGCACTGGTGCTCGGGCTGCGCGATGTCGCGGTCATCGGCGATCCGGCGCTGGCCAAGGCGGCCCGATCCGCGCTGGCCAAGATCAAGGCGCGGGTACCGCCGCGCCAGGCTCACCGCTTGCAGCACGCGGTGCTCGATGCTCACCGCTTCGTCAGCCTGCCCAAGATCGAGATCGACGTTGCCGCTCTGCGCGCGGCGACTTGGGACGAGGTGAGCATCACCTTTGACTACTGCGATCGCAAAGGTGCCGAGACGGTGCGGCAGGTCGACCCACTGGGCCTTGTTTATCTCGACAAGACCAACGTGCTGATGGCCTGGTGCCATTTGAGACAGGATTTCCGCACCTTCCGGCTCGACCGGATGCGCAATCTTCAGCGCACTGATCAGAGTTTCCGGCCCCGTCGCGTGCCGATGTTGCGGGAACACCTGGATATCATCCGGTGTCAGGTCGAAGAAATGACCCGCGACCGAATAACCGCTGATTGAATCCTTTGGAAATCGCCCGACTCGCGCTATGCTGCGCGGAACAATAAAGAGCAGCAGTAAGGCAATATCATGCGGTTAAGATCGTTTTGCGCAGTTGCTTTGGCAACTGGACTGATGAGTACAAGTGTGGGCGCCCTCGGCACCACGCAATCCTTGCGCCCGGTCTTGCGCCCGGCTGAGAATCCCGCCCCGGTTGTGGACCAAGTCACGGTCGTGGCCTCGGCGGTCCGCCCCAAGCTGCGGCCCGAGCAGGCCGCGCGCACGGTGGTTCCCGCGACGCAAGTGGCATCGAACGCCGGGTTCGAGCGCTGGGTGCGCGGCTTTGAAGGGCGCGCCCGGGCCCAGGGCATCCGCGCATCGACCCTGCAGGCGGCTTTCCGTGGTGTGCAATACGATGCCGACGTGATTCGGCGCGATCGCAACCAGTCTGAATTCACCAAGACGATCTGGGAGTACCTCGACAGCGCGGTTTCGGACACGCGGATTCGGAACGGCAAGGCAGCGCTGCGTCAGCATCGGCGCAAGCTGGATGCCATCGAAGCGACGTATGGCGTCGAAAAGGAAGTTGTGGTCGCGGTTTGGGGTCTCGAGAGTGCCTATGGTGAGTACCGTGGGAGCAATGACATCATCCAGTCGCTGGCCACTCTGGCCTATGACGGGCGGCGCGGCGCTTTTTTCGAAGAGCAGTTGATTGCAGCACTGAAGATCCTGCAAAACGGCGATACCAGCCCCCGGAATATGACCGGAAGCTGGGCGGGCGCGATGGGGCACACGCAGTTCATTCCGACCTCTTATCTCGCCTATGCGGTTGATTTCACAGGAGATGGGCGGCGGGATATCTGGTCGGATGATCCCTCCGATGCCTTGGCCTCGACTGCCGCCTATCTTAAGCGCTTTGGCTGGGTCAAAGGTCAGCCCTGGGGTGTGGAGGTCCAACTGCCGCGCGGCTTCAACTATGCTCAGGCGAGCCGCAAGATCACCAAGTCTCCGGCGCAATGGGCGCAGCTGGGTGTGGTGGATATGAACGGGCGCGCGGTGCCGAACTACGGCAATGCGTCGATCCTCTTGCCCGCCGGCGGGCAGGGCGCGGCCTTCATGATCTTCAAGAATTTCGCGGTGATCGAGCGCTACAACACGGCGGACGCCTACGTGATTGGAGTTGGCCACCTCAGCGACCGGATCAAGGGCGGCCCTGCGATCAAGGCCAACTGGCCGCGCGGGGACCGTGCGCTGACCTTCTCCGAGCGAAAAGAGATGCAGCAACGGCTGACGCGCGCCGGGTTCAGCACGCAGGGCATCGACGGTCGGATTGGTCCCAAAACCATCGAAGCTGTGCGGGCGTATCAGCGCAGCCAGGGGTTGGCGCCGGATGGGTATGCGTCGCTCAGTTTGCTGAAGCGGTTGCGCTAAGACGCGGGTCTCATGCCGCCTCCGGCGGGAGTATTTTCAGAAGGGTGAAGGATCATGCGGGGGACATCCCGCGTAGCCGTTCCGAGCGGCGGCGTAGCATTTCGACGACCGTGAGTAGCGCGATGGAGATGATGACCAGGATCGTTGCCACGGCAAGGATTGTCGGACTGATCTGCTCGCGCAGGCCGGTGAACATCTGCCAGGGCAGGGTTTTCTGACCTGCAGAGCCGACGAACAGCACCACGACCACCTCGTCAAAGCTGGTGATGAACGCAAAGAGCCCGCCCGAGATCACTCCGGGCAGGATCAGTGGCATCTGCACGCGGAAGAAGGTGGTCACCGGCCCTGCCCCCATGTTCGCCGCAGCGCGCGTCAGCGAGTTGTCAAAGCCCACAAGGGTGGCGGTCACCGTGATGATGACGAAGGGGATGCCCAAAGCCGCATGGGCAAGGACCACGCCGAGGTAGGTGCCCTGTAGCCCGATCCGGCTGTAAAAGAAGTACATCCCCGCCGCCGAGATGATCAGCGGGACGATCATGGGTGAGATCAGGATCGCCATGATTGCACGCCGGAAAGGCACATGCGGTTGGCTCAGCCCGATCGCGGCCAGTGTGCCGAAGCTCACCGAGAGCAGTGTGGCCATCGGTGCGATTTTTACGGAATTCGCCAGCGCGCCCTGCCAATCGGAATTGGTGAAGAAGTCTTCGTAGTGTTTAAGCGAATAGCCCGCGGGGTCGAACCGCAGCATCTCGGGCGTGAAGGTGAAGAAATCCTCGGCGTTGAAGCTGAGCGGCATGACCACGAGGATCGGTGTGATCAGAAAGACAAGGATTGCGCCGCAGATCACCCGGAACGTATAATGCCAAAGCACCTGGCCAGGCGTGAGATAAGGGGCCACATAGGCGCGGTATCGCCCTTCGTAGAGCCAGAAGGTGAACCACCCGAAGAACCAGCCGAACAGCGCCCCAATCAGCCCTGCTGCCAACCCGCTCATCATAAGACCGGCGATGCCCAGCAGAACGATCAGGCCCCAACGGCTTGGTTGTTCGGCCTTGATCACTTGGGTCATAACAATGGCGACAGCACCGAGCAGGATGGCGCCGCCAAGGATGCCAAGGAGCGAGCTGCCCTGCGCGGTACCAACGAGGAGGCCCGCGACGGCCCCGGCGAGCGCCACGACAGGTACATAGAAAGACACGGGCGTGCGGGAGACGGGGGTGAGCGCTGCCATGGGTCAGCCTCCAAGTTTCACGTTGTCGATGCCGACGATCTTGTCGTAGGCCCAGTAGAGCGCGAGCACGACGGCCAGTAGGATGGCCCCGAGCGCAGCGGCCAACCCCCAGTTCAGCGAACTTGAGATGTGATAGGCGATCCGGTTGGAGATGAAAGTCCCCGTGGTGCCGCCCACAAGCTCCGGCGTGATGTAGTAGCCAATCGCGAGGATGAAGACGAGGATTGATCCCGCACCGATGCCCGGCACCGACTGCGGGAAGTAGACCCGCCAGAAAGCAGTCCAGTTGGTGGCGCCCAGAGATTTTGCCGCGCGCAGGTAGCTTGGCGGGATCGTTTTCATCACCGAATAGAGCGGCAGGATCATGAAGGGCAGCAGGATATGCGTCATTGCGATGATCGTACCCGTCTGGTTGTTGATCAGCGCGAGGCGGCTGCCATCGGCCACCACGCCGAGCCAGACCAGCGTGTCATTGATCACCCCTTGCTGCTGCAGCATGACCTTCCAGGCCGAGGTGCGCACCAGCAGGGACGTCCAGAAGGGCAACAGCACCAGGATCATCAAAAGGTTGGCAGTCCGTGCGGGGAGGTTGGCGAGAATCCACGCGACGGGATAGCCCAGCAAAATACAGCTGCCGGTGATGACCAGTGACATGAACAATGTGCGGATGAAGAGCTTGATATAGAGTTGCTCGTTCTCGGGGCGCATCTCGGGGCCGTCAGGCGACTTTTTCATGTCAACGGCGTTGAGGAAGTAACCCGAGGTGAAATCAGGGCTGTAGGTCTGGATTGTCTGCCAGACCTCGATGTCGTGCCAGTCCTTGTCGATATCCTCGAAGGCGGCGGGGTAGTCGACGGTTTCAAAGGTGCCGACGGCGCTCATCGCTTCGAGCAACTCAGCAGAGCCCGGACCAGCGTATCCGGAGAGGTCCGGTTCTTGAATCAGGTCGTTATAGAGCGCCGAGTAAACCAAGGCCCATGGGTCTTCCTTGGCGAGGTTGTCTTCGTCTTGATTCTGGACGAAATCGGCAAAAGCCTCGAAGGTGGCGGCCGTCTGCGGAAGCAGGGCTTCGATCTCTTCTCGCAGCTCAAATCCGGGTTGTGCGGCGTCTGACTTGTCGTCCCAGGCGTTTTGGTCGGTGAGCCAGTCGTCGCTGCCCATCAGGGCATTCCAGGTTTCTGCGTCTTTCCAGAAGTCGTTGAGATCTTCGAACTGGTCCTGATAGACCTCGCCCATGTCCTCAACCCGTCGACCGGATTTGCGGAACAGAGACGAAACACCTGTGAGTTCATAATTTAGACGTGATCCCAGCCGGGTGTGCAGCTTGCGTTCCTGGGCGATGAAGATGTCGGTGTAGAGCGCCTCGAACACCTCGGCTGACGGGATCTCTCCGGCATCACCATCCCACTCAGCCAGCAGCGTGGTGGTGCGCGGCAGCGTATCCGAGACGATCTGGTTTTCGACGGAGCGGAACAGCATGTCCGCGATTGGTGCGATGAACGTGACCAGCACAAAGATCAGCAGCGGCGCGATCAGCATCAGCGCGCGCAGCTTTTGCCGCCTCAGCGCCCGGTTTAGGCTCGATTTCAGCGTTGTGCCATCGGCAGCCATCATTGGCCCGGTCTGATCGGTGGTGTCTCTCATCTAAGTGCCTTCCACCACGATGATCGTGCTGTCCGCTGTCCGGTGGCGGATCTTCATCACCTCCTGATAGGCGGGATCATTGTAGGCCGCCTGTGCGGCTTCGTAGGACGGAAACTCGATCACCACATGCCGGTCGTGGATCTCACCCTCCATGACCTGCGATGGACCGCCGCGGATGATGAACCGTCCGCCGAGACCTTCAAGGATCGGCGTGTCCTTCACCACGTATTCCTTATAGGCCTCCGGGTCGGTCACAGTGATATGTCCGATGATGTAGCCTTTGGGCATAGGTGCGTCCCCCTGGTATTGGAGGAGGGGCCAAGGCGGCCCCTCCTGTGGGTATCAGTCTCTAGATGGGCTTATTGCGCCAGCCAGGCCTGGAATTTCGCGTCGATGTCGTCGCGGTAGTCCGCCCAGAACTCGTAGTTGTAGAGGAACGTGTTCTTGGCGTTCTCAGGGTCGGTTGGCATATGCGGTGCCATCTCGATACCAAGCTCAGCATGAGTGCTCACGAGCGGCGCAGAGGACGCGCGTGCGGGGCCATAGCTGATGTATTTGGACTGATCTGCGAGACGCTGCGTGTCGGTGGCGAAGTAGATGTAGTCCAGCGCGCGGGCCAGACGCTCTTCGCTCAGACCGGTTGGGATGATCCAGCCGTCCAGATCGAAGACCTGCGCGTCCCAGAGCATTGCGACCGGCTGGTCCTGTTCTTCGATGACCGAGAACAGACGCCCGTTGTAGGTCGAGCCCATCACGATCTCACCATCGGCGAGCAGTTGCGGTGTGTCAGCACCGGCGGACCACCAGATCACGTCGTCCTTGATCGTGGCCAGCTTGTCGAGCGCCTGCTGCTGGCCTTCGTCGGTCTCCAGCACGTCATAGACGTCATCCTTGGCCACGCCATCACAGAGCAGCGCCCATTCCATGTTGTTGATCGGGCGTTTCTCGAGCGCGCGCTTACCAGGGTAGGTTTCCGTGTCGAACAGCGCACAGATCTCCGTGGGTGGCGTGTCACCCACCATGTCGGTGCGGTAGCCCACAGTGGTCGAGTAGACGATCTGCGGGATGAAGCAGTCGGAGACCAGCAGGTCACCGAAGTCATCCTCAGCCGAGGTGCCATCGGGCGCAGCGGCCAGATGCTCGTCGGGGTCGATCTCCATTGCGAGCCCCTCGTCGCAGAGGCGGATCGCGTCGGCGGCCACAACGTCAACCACGTCCCATGTGACATTGCCTGCTTCGTTCATTGCGCGCAGCTTCGCCACTGCTTCGGCGGAGCTTTCATCGTTGATGATGTTGACCCCAGTCTTTTCCATATAGGGGTCGTGATAGGCCTTCTGCTGCGAGTTGGAATAGGCGCCGCCCCAGCTGACAATCGTCATCTCGGATGCCATGTGGCCATCTGCAAAGGCCATGCCACTGGCGACAGTCAGCGCCGTGGAGGCCAAAAGCGTCTTGGTCAATTTCATTTATAGTCTCCCAGTTATGTGCCCGTTGGCGGTTTTTGAGACAGGTGGCAACGGGCTTGGCCACCGCCTCTGTTGGGTCGCGCCCAGTTGCTGGATGCGACAGGTCGCGCGGTCACGCCATCAGGCGTCGAGTGCGCGGCAATCTTGCGGCAGCCAGCCGATCTCGATCTGCTGGCCAGGCGTCAGACGGTCCACATCCGGCGCGTTGCGGGTCTTGATCACGAATTCATCGGTGCCCGCCACCCGCAGCCGTGTGCGGAAGATGTCACCCATGTAAATGAACTCGAGCACTTCGGCTTTCAGGGTGTGGGCGTCATCGCTCAGCCGGTCCTTGTTGTATTCCACCCGCTCCGGGCGGATCGAGACGCGCGTCCGATCTCCGGCTGCGGCCACGTTGACGGGCTTTGCGTCAATCACCTCGCCACCATCGAGTTGGATCAGTGCCGTCTCGCCCTTAATCTCTTTCACCACGCCTTCCAGCGTGTTGTTCTCGCCGATGAACTGCGCCACGAAGCTGTTTTCCGGCGCCTCATAGAGCTGATCGGGCGGGGCAAGCTGCTGGATACGGCCATCGTCGAACACCGCGACACGGTCTGACATGGTCAGCGCTTCGGTCTGGTCGTGCGTCACATACACCACCGTGATGCCCAGGTCATGGGCGAGGTTGGTGATTTCGAATTGCAGCGTCTCCCGCAGTTGCTTGTCGAGGGCGCCCAAGGGCTCGTCCATCAGAACAAGCTCGGGCTCGAACACCAGCGCACGGGCCAGCGCGATGCGTTGCTGTTGACCGCCGGACAATTGCGATGGCCTGCGTCCGGCGAAATGACCCATCTGCACCATGTCCAGCGCGCGTTTGATCTTGGCCTCGCGGTCGGACTTGCCCATCTTGCGGACTTCCAGCGGGAAGGACAGGTTTTCGGCCACCGTCATGTGCGGAAAGAGCGCATAGTTCTGGAACACCATGCCGATGCCGCGCTTGTGCGGCGGGATGTTGTTGATCGATTGACCATCAAGGCGAATGTCGCCGTGCGTCGCCGTCTCGAACCCCGCCAGCATCATCAGACAGGTTGTTTTCCCAGACCCGGACGGCCCCAGCATGGTCAGGAATTCGCCTTTTGGCATCGAGAGGTTGAGGTCTTTGACGACGAGGTTCTCGCCATCATAGCTCTTTTGCACGCGCTCGAACTCGACGAACGCGTCTGCGGTGGTTGTATCGGCCAAAAGTGGCTCCCCGTTTGTCCCCGGCGGTTTTCCGCACTGATTGTCGCAAATCTAACACGAAGAAACTGGCCACGTGCAAGCGCTTAACTGGCCATAAAGGTGCCGAAGGCCAATTCAAGGCCATTTCACTGATCGACGGGCAGTTTCTGGGCTGACGTGCTGCTGTTTCCGGCTCTTGCGAGAAGATGTCCGGGGCCGAATCGACGGTGACCTCCGCTTCACATTCAGGAGGCGGGCTTGAGCAAATCCTGCTCCTTGAGCTGGGCGTAGGTCTCATCCAAGGCCTTGCGCGCCCGGGCCATGAAGACGTCGATGTCGTCCGGCTCGATGATCAGCGGCGGCGAGACGATCATCCGATCGCCCACATGCCGCATGACCAGATTATTGGCGAAGCACCGCTCGCGGCACATATAACCGACCGTTCCGGTGTCTGCGGCAAACTTGGCGCGGCTTTCCTTGTGTGGCGTCAGCGGCAGAGAGGCCATCATCCCCTTGATTGACAGATCCCCGACCAGAGGATGATCTGTCAGCCTTTCCAATCCCGCCTTCAGCGCGCGGGCACCAACCTTTCTGACCTGCTCGAGTATGTTTTCCTCTTGCAGGATCCGTAGGTTCTCCATCGCGACGGCGGCGGCCACCGGGTGACCGGAATAGGTGTATCCGTGATTGAATTCCGTCGCGCCAATGACTTCCGCAACCTCGTCACAGACGATTGACCCGCCGATAGGTTGATAGCCCGAGCTCAGGCCCTTCGCGATGGTCATGATGTGCGGGCGGAGGCCCATGGTCTGGCTGCCGAACCAGTTACCGGTCCGGCCAAAACCACAGATCACTTCGTCAGCAATCAGAAGGATGTCATAGGCGTCGCAAATCCGCTGTATCTCGGGCCAGTAGCTGTCTGGCGGTACGATGACACCTCCGGCGCCCTGCACCGGTTCGGCGATGAAGGCGGCGACCTTTTCCTCGCCGAGCTCGAGGATCTTGTCCTCCAGCTCTTTCGCACGCGCCACGCCGAACTCGTCCGGGCTCATGTCGCCGCCTTCGCCCCACCAATCCGGCTGGTTGATGTGATGAATGCCAGGGATTGGCATGCCGCCTTGCGCATGCATATAGCTCATCCCGCCGAGCGAGCCGGAGCCCATGGACGACCCGTGATAGGCGTTCTTGCGGCTGATGATGTGGGTCTTGTTGGGGTGACCTTTCTCGGCCCAATAGGTCCGTACCATGCGAATATTGGTGTCATTCGCCTCCGAACCGGATCCGGCGAAAAACACGTGGTTCAGGCCATCCGGTGCGAGCTTGGCAATCTCCTGTGCCAGCGCGATGGCCGGCACATGGGTGGTCATGAAAAACGTGTTGTAATAAGGCAGTTCCATCATCTGACGCGCGGCGACGTCGGCCATTTCCTTCCGCCCGTAGCCGATGTTGACACACCAGAGCCCCGCCATCCCGTCGAGGATTTCGTTGCCTTCACTGTCCGTCAGGTAGACGCCTTCCGCTCGGGTGATCACCCGGGCCCCACGACCCGCAAGGTCATCGTTGGTCGTAAAGGGGTGCATGTGATGTGCTGCATCCAGCGCCTGCAATTCAGACGTGGGCATATGGTTCGTGATCATGGACATCAGACACCTGTGTGTTGGAACGAAGCGGTTTTCGCGACCACTGTCAGAATATGATCAAATTATTTCGTGTCAATCGAATCGCTGGTCGGTGGCTGCGTCTTCGAGTGATGCGCGGATCTGCAACATCCCCTGGTGCACGTCCTCTGCCATGGCCCGTGCCGCGGCTTCTGTATCTCGTGACGCCAGAGCATCGAGCAGGTCGGCGTGTTTGTCGGGCAAATTGAGGGTGCCATACCGTCCGCAGACCACCCGAAGCGATGGCGCAAATCGCAACCACAGCCGGTCAACCGTGGCGCTCAGAATAGGTGCGCGGGCGATCTGGTAAAGCATTGCGTGAAATCGGTAGTTGTGAGTCAGATAACCCGGGATATCGCCCTGCTCAATCGCGTCGTTGAGGGCGTCATCGCGTAGCTTCAAAGCGGAGAGCCCGTCGAGATCTATGTGCGCAACAGCGAGACGCGCAAGCTCTGGTTCGAGAGATTGTCGCATGAAATCAAGCTGTTCGATACATTTTTCGGTCAGCTCAGGAACAATCACGCGCCGGTTTCCCAACATGCTGAGCGCACCGTCCGAGATCAGCCTGCGAATTGCTTCGCGTACCGGAGTCATACCGGCCTCGAGAGTGTCGGCAAGGCCCTGGATTGTCACCGCCTCGCCGGGCGTGAGATCACCGAACAGAATCCGGGCGCGTAGCTGCTCGTAGACATGCTGGTGCGCGGGCCGTTTGGTCTCTTGGGCTGCGGCAGAGGTTGCCGGATTTCTGAGCAACTGCATGGTCAGTCCTTCGCCGGTGTCACGCCGACACTCCTCATCTCTTGCACAGCATGTGATGGCGTGAAAGCATAAAGCATCTTGCCGCGAGGGGCAAAACTTGATCAAAATTAGCGAAACCGGGACAAACCCGGTCAATGTCAACGGGAGTATGATATGAACAAGCTCATGCTGAGCTGCGCCGCGCTGGCGCTGAGCACGACGGCTGTCTTTGCCGATGAAGTGCGCGTTTACAACTGGTCCGACTACATCGATGAAGCCCTGCTGGAGAAGTTTGAGGCCGAGACCGGGATTGACCTAATCTACGATGTCTTTGACAGCAACGAAGTCTTGGAAACCAAGCTGCTCGCTGGCGGGTCTGGCTATGACGTGGTTGTGCCAACTGGGACGTTTCTGGCTCGTCAGATCCAGGCTGGTGTGTTCCAGCCGCTCGACAGATCGAAGCTGTCCAACATCGACAATATGTGGGACGTGATCGAGGAGCGCACGGCGCAATACGACCCCGACAATGCTTATTCGATTAACTACATGTGGGGCACCACCGGGATTGGTGTGAACGTTGGAAAGGTGCAGGAGATCTTGGGCGCGGATGCTCCCATCGCATCGCTGGGTCTGATTTTTGATCCTGGCAACATGGAAAAGCTGGCGGCCTGCGGTGTGCATTTCCTGGACGCACCGACCGAGATGATCCCCGCCGCGCTGACCTATCTGGGCGAGGATCCGGATGCCAAGGACGCGGAAGCGCTCGAGAAGGCGGAAGCGGCCCTGACCGCCGTGCGCCCCCATATTCAGAAGTTCCACAGCTCGGAATACATCAATGCGCTGGCCAATGGTGATATCTGCGTAGCCTTCGGCTGGTCGGGCGATATCCTGCAGGCGCGTGACCGGGCCGCCGAGGCCGAAAACGGAGTAGAGATCGCCTATAACGCACCGAACGAAGGCGCGTTGATGTGGTTCGATCAGATGGCAATCCCTGCCGATGCGCCCAACCCGGAAGCGGCGCACACCTTCCTGAACTTCATCATGGACGCGCAGAACATGGCGGATGCGTCAAACTACGTCTATTACGCCAACGGTAACGCGGCCTCCAAGGAGTTCCTGGTCGAGGATGTCATCGGCGATACCGCGATCTACCCAGATGAGGCAGCACTTCAGAACCTCTATACCGTGACCACTTGGGGCCCGCGGGAACAGCGCACACTGACACGGACCTGGACGCGGATCAAATCGGGGACCTGACCCCTACAGCCGGGCGCGGTGGTTACGCGCCCGGACCTTCTCGGGAAGACGCCATTGTCTGAGACGATTTTTGCTCCTTGGGACGACCCCACCGAAAAACCGCTGATCCGGTTTCGAAACGTCACCAAACGCTTCGGCGCCTTCACAGCGATTGATGACCTGACACTTGATATCTTCGAACGCGAATTCTTCGCGCTGCTCGGTCCTTCGGGCTGTGGTAAGACGACGATGATGCGCATGCTGGCCGGGTTCGAGACGCCGACATCTGGCACCATCGAACTCGCAGGTCAGGATATTGCGGCTGTGCCACCCAACAAGCGCGCAGTGAACATGATGTTCCAGTCCTATGCGCTGTTCCCGCATCTGAGCGTCTATGACAACATCGCGTTCGGGCTGCGCCGAGACAGCATGTCGAAAGCGGAGATCGACGCGCGGGTGTCCGAGATGCTCAAGCTCACCCGCCTCGAAAAATTCGCGCGCCGCAAACCGCATCAGATTTCAGGTGGGCAGCGTCAGCGCGTTGCACTCGCGCGCAGCCTCGCCAAGGCACCCAAGCTCCTGCTTCTCGACGAACCGCTCGGCGCGCTGGATGCCAAGCTGCGGCAAGCCACGCAATTCGAGCTGATGGACATTCAGGAGAAGACGGGCACGACCTTCGTGATCGTGACCCATGACCAGGAAGAGGCGATGACCGTCGCGAGCCGCGTTGCCGTCATGGACGAGGGGCGCATTATGCAAGTGGCGACGCCCGAACGGATTTATGAAGCGCCAGACAGTGTCTACGTGGCTGACTTCATTGGAGATGTGAACATCGTCTCCGGCACGGCCCGCCCGGTCGGCGAGGGGCTTTTCCAGCTGAATTGGGCTGAAGAAAGAGATCCCTTCATGGCGGCCTCCGACCGCGGCTTTACCGATGGGCAGTCGTGCCACCTTGCGATCCGCCCCGAGAAGATATCGATCAGCGCCGACAGGCCGGCGGAGGCACCAAACGCCGTTTCGGGAAAGGTACTCGACATTGCCTATCTCGGCAACCTCAGCACCTACCATGTCGAATTGCCGGGGGGGCAGGTGATCAAAGCACAGACGGCCAACACCCACCGCATCTCGCGCCGCAGCTTCACATGGGAAGATCCGGTGTGGATTTCCTGGTCCGCGACCGCGGGTGTCTTGCTCGATCAATGAGCACCGTGGCAGATAGCGGGGCCTTGGCCTGATGCAGCGGTTCGCGCTGATCGCCATTCCTTATGCCTGGCTGCTGGCGCTGTTCCTGATCCCCTTCGTGATCGTCTTCAAGATCTCGCTGTCGGACATCGCCCTGTCGATCCCACCCTACACACCCACGCTGAGCGAGGGGTTTGGCCCATTTTTTGCCGCGCTGGACTTCGAGAACTTCGTCTTTTTGACGTCCGATGATCTCTATTGGAAGGCTTACATCAGCTCGCTTCAGATCGCGGCCCTGTCAACGCTCATCACGCTTATTGTGGGCTATCCGATCGCCTATGCCATGGCGCGGTCGCCGGAAGAGTGGCGGCCCACGCTGATGATGCTGGTGATCCTGCCGTTCTGGACCTCATTCCTGATCCGCGTCTACGCGTGGATGGGCATTCTCAGCCAGGAAGGGTTTCTCAATCAGTTCCTGCTGTGGACGGGCGTAATCAGTGCGCCTCTGACGATCCTCAACACAACCACCGCGGTCTATATCGGTATCGTCTATACCTATCTGCCCTTCATGATCCTGCCGATTTTTGCCGCGCTCGACCGTCTGGATGGCTCGCTCATTGAAGCCGCAGAAGATCTCGGTTGCTCGCGGCTTCAGGCCTTTTGGCTTGTTACGATCCCACTGTCGAAAAACGGTATCATCGCGGGTAGCTTCCTCGTCTTCATCCCGGCGTTGGGCGAGTTCGTCATCCCGTCACTGCTCGGCGGGTCAGGGACCCTGATGATCGGCAAGGTCCTCTGGGAGGAGTTCTTCAACAACCGCGACTGGCCCGTCGCAAGCGCTGTCGCCGTGATCCTTTTGCTGATCCTGATCGTCCCGATCATCCTCTTCCAGCGCAACCAGCAGCGTCAGGCGGAGGAAGAGGCATGATGCGGCTGAGCTGGTTCAACGCCACCTCGCTGACGCTGGGGTTTGCGTTTCTCTATCTGCCGATGGTCATCCTGATCATCTATTCCTTCAACGAAAGCAAACTGGTGACGGTCTGGGCCGGCTTCTCGACCAAGTGGTACGGCGAGTTGCTGCGCAACGAAGCCTTCCTTGATGCGGCCTGGGTGACCATCAAAGTGGCGGTTCTGTCCTCGACCTTCGCCACGGTTCTGGGCACGATGGCGGCCTATGTGCTGGTGCGCGGCGGCCGGTTCCTGGGGCGCACGCTGTTTTCCGGCATGATCTACGCCCCATTGGTGATGCCCGAAGTGATTACAGGCCTGTCGCTTTTGTTGCTTTTCATCGGGATCGGGTTGGACCGTGGTGTGATCACCATCGTGCTCGCACATACGACCTTCTCGATGTGCTACGTCTCGGTGGTCGTGTCGTCGCGCCTGATGACGTTCGATCGATCGCTCGAGGAGGCCGCGCTGGACCTCGGCTGCTCGAGCTTCGATGCCTTCCGCCTTGTCACCCTGCCGATCATCGCGCCGGCTGTGATTTCCGGATGGTTGCTCGCCTTCACGCTCAGCCTGGATGATCTGGTGATTGCCTCCTTCACTGCCGGGCCTGCGGCCACCACGCTGCCGATCAAGATTTTTTCGGCGGTGAGGCTGGGCGTGTCTCCCGAGATCAATGCCCTATCCACCATCATGATCGGCATTGTGACCATCGGTGTGATCAGCGCGTCTCTCGTCTCCAAGCGCAATAGCCTGCGGCAGCAACAGGAGGAGCAAGCTGCGGCGCGGGCGGCATGAGACGCATTTTTTCCGACTATGCCTATGGTGACGGGCCGCGTCAGGGGTGCTGGTGGGATCAGACCTGTGAACATGTTGATCGCCCTTCGCTTATCGGCGCTCATAAAGCAGAGGTCGTCATCATCGGGGCGGGGTTTACGGGCCTTTCCGCGGCTTACCATCTTGCGCGGGCGGGACTGAAACCCATCGTCCTGGAGGCGCACTATCCCGGTTGGGGCGCGTCCGGCCGGAACGGTGGGTTTTGCTGTCTGGGCGGCAGCATGCTTGACGATGACCAACTCGATACCCGTTTTGGCAAAGCTGGTCGGCTCGACTTCCGAGCGGCGGAGAAGGCCGCTGTCGCTCTTGTGTCGGAGTTGGTCGAAACCCTTTCGCTCGATGTCGATCGGCACTCAAACGGCGAGACCGAACTGGCGCACCGACCAAGGGACATGGATGCACTTCGCGAAAAAGCTGCGACGATTGAGGAGAACTACGGCGTAGCCCCGGCGATCATCGAGCGCGCAGATCTCGCTCAGCACGGGCTCGGCGGTCCCTTTCACGGCGCGCTGACGATCACTGTCGGTTTTGGCCTCAACCCGCTCAAATACCTTATGGGGTTGGCCGCGGCAGCCGAAGAGACAGGCGCGATCATCTGTCACGATAGTCCTGTTCAGGCGCTTCGGTCGGATGGGGTCTCTCATCATATCCAGACACCCTCAGGCGCGGTCACCGCTCGCCATGTGATCGTCGCAACAAACGGGTATTCTTCCGACGACCTTCCCGATTGGCTCGGCGGTCGCTACATCCCTGGCCAGTCGAATGTGCTTGTGACTCGGCCGTTGACCGAGGCAGAGATCGCGCGGCAGGGTTGGTCGAGTGATCAGATGTGCTATGATACGCGGCATCTGTTGCACTATTTCCGGCTGATGCCAGATCGGCGATTTTTGTTCGGTATGAGAGGTGGGCTCATGACAGGGCCTGCCGCGGAAGCGCGCGCCCGCAAACGCATCCAGCGAGACTTCACGCGTCTTTTCCCGAAGTGGTCCCAAGTGGAAACCGCGCATCTATGGTCGGGCATGGTTTGCCTAGCGCGCGGCTACCTGCCCTTTGTTGGAGAAATGACGCCCGGATCGCGACTGTGGACCGGTCTATGCTATCATGGCAACGGTATTGCTATGGCGACATTGAGCGGGAAGATCATTGCGGATCTGGTTCAAGGATGCATACCAGATATCTGGCCGGAGGCTATGCGCCAACCGCTTACGAGGTTCCCCTTTGGACGGGCCCGCCGTGTCATCATGCCGCCGATCTATCTTGGCCTGATGCTCGCGGACCGGGGCTAGTACCTACACCGGTTCGCGCAGAGCGCTGACGTCATTGGTTGTGACGGTGGAGCCGCCTTCGAGGACAAAGATCGTCTCGCTCCCTTGACGCCGGGCTTCGGTGATGCGCGCGTAGGTCTCCGCTGTCGTCACGCCCAGTGTCTGGCCGACGGCGCGATGCTCAACTTTGAAGCTGTAGAGGCCATTCGGGAAAGCGGTGCCATCCGCTGCGCGCCCGGTCCACTCAATCGGCTCACCCGTCGTTGGGATTTGCCGACGGTCGACCTCATTGCCGTCTGAATTGTAAGCAATCAGGATGGCTTCATCCGCCCCCGTCTGGGTCTGTGGTGTGACCGTCAGAGGCGATCCGTCGAAGGGAACCGCTGCGGTGGTGCGCGCTTCCATCCCGATCCATCCTGCGATTTGACCAATGCTACTTGCATCCAACTGGCTGCTCAGCGCTTGCAGCAAATCATTCGACAACACCTGCTGCTCGACCATCGAGAATTGTGCAAGTTGGGCTGCATACTCCGATGAGTCAATCGGCTCCAACGGATCTTGGTACCGCGCCTGAGCCGTCAACATCTGCAAAAAGGTCTCGAAGTCGGACGACAGCACGGCTGATGACTGTTCGCTGGCGGCTGCACTGCGCGCCGCGGTCTGCGCGGCCTGAGTATTGGTAACTTCCATCGGTCTGCTCCTTAGATCCGAATATCGACACCGGTCGAGGCGGTCATCGTGACGGGGATGGGGGCGTCGGCTTCGACGTCGCTAGGACTTGCTGTAGCCAACGATTGGCCATTGCCTTCAGCTTGATCGCTCGGGCCCTGTTCGGATTGGCCTTCATTGAAGGCGAAGTTGATCGACTCGTATCCGAGAGCTTGGAACTCGCGAGCGAGTTGATCGATGTTTCGACGCATCAGGTCCAGCGTCTCTGGTCGCTCAGCGAGCACTTGAACAGTGATCCCTGTTTCGACAGCCGAGATGCTCATTTTTACCTTGCCCAGTTCCTTCGGATTCAGCGCGAGTTCAACCGCCCGATCTGGGAAGCGCTGCAGCGCTTCCGCCATCTGCCGCCCGATCAGGCCGGGCGTCTCCGGTCGCGAAAGGGTTTGGGCCAAGGGTGTTGTGGATGCGCTGCGTTGCTCCCACGACGCGGGTGCGTCGAGGTCGCTGATAGGTGCAAGCTGAAGGTCGCTAGGTGGCATGTCCACTTGCGCCGTTAGGGGCGTAACCTGTTGCGCAGGTGTCGCGACCGGTGGACTGGGTGCTGCGGCCTTGTTTGCCTGGTTTGTGGCTGGTGCAGTGTCTCTTAAGGTGGCGAGACGATCCTGATCATCCCGTCTAGACCGCTCCCGTGGCAAGTTGATGGGTTGGGCATCGGTTATCTGCTCCGCGACTTTAGGCAGAGCTGTCTTTGTCAAGTCAGTTTGCGCTCCGCCCGTCTGCGAAGCACCTGACTGTCCGACTGATACGTTTGTCTGTGCCTGTCGTTGGATTGCGAGCTCATTGCTCTTCGCGTCAACGGAAGCTTGACCAGAACCTGCAACCGTCCGAGGAGTACCCGTTGTCGCAACCTCTGACGCTTGCGCCTCAGATGGGCGCGCTTTCTCGGAAGCAGCCAACGGCGATGCGTCCCCTCGCTCAGAACGCACACGTTGGGCGAAAGCAAGTTCGCTTGTATCGGACACGCGTGCTTTGCGTGAAGAGGCCTCGACGGGCGCCTCGTCAGCCGCCGACCGGACTTTAGAGCCCTCGGCGGCGTCCAGCACTAAGTCCTCACCAGCATCGACGGTCTCAATCAGCTTGCCGCCATCTTCATTTTCAGCCACGTCGGTGGTAGTTCTCTTGCCCTCGCCGTCCGCTACCTTCTCTTTCGATGCTTCTGGCGTCGCAGATTTGGCCTCGCTTTCGGCATCGGCCGAATAGGCTGCGTCAAAATCTGCATCGGAATTCTCAGCCACTGACTTAGCCGACGCACCATCATTCGAGTTCGTTTTTTCATTTCGGCCAGCTTTTGTCGCTGGCTGTGTCATCGCAATTTCGAGCACTGGCCTCTCCGGGATTTCTTCCGCGTGTCCCCGTTTATACAGTCAGTTGGTTACTGCTTCTTTACCGATTGGCTGCATGCTCGGACAAAATAGTTGCAATTGGAGATAACTGTCATGAACACGACCTCCCCGATCGGGCCGACCACAACGACCCTGTCGTCTCACGACAAGGCGTTGCGCGAGGTTGCGCAGAAGCTAGAGGCAAGTTTTCTGGCCGAAATGTTGAAATCTGCAGGCTTAGGCAAGACCAGCGAGCACTTTGGCGGAGGGTCAGGAGAGGACCAGTTCAGCTCCTTCATGGTGCAGGAACAGGCCATGCAAATGGTGAAAGCGGGTGGCATCGGATTGAGCGAATCGCTCTTTCAAGCTTTGAAGGAGAAGCAGAATGACGAATGAAGAGTTCGAAGATGTTATCGACGCGCTCGATGACCTTTTGGATGCTGAGCGCGCCGCTTTGCTCGCCGGTGATCTCGATGAGGTCGCACGATTGCTGGAGCGCAAAGAGGCCCTGATCGAGCGTTTCGCGACGTTGGAGGATGCGGATCGTGCGCCTCTTGCAGACCTGCAAGTCAAGGTAAAGCGCAACCAGGCACTTCTGGATCAGGCGCTCGAGGGAATACGGTCTGTGTCTCGGCGTCTTGCAGCTTTGCGCCGTGTGCGCAGTTCGCTTGAAACCTATGACGAAAAGGGCGAGCGCCGGAAAATCGACATGTCACCGGACGGTTCTGTCGAAAAGCGGGCCTGAGATTGGATTTGAATAAAAACGGACAGACAGAGGGCGCGTGATTTAAGCACTCATTAGCCTTTGAAAGGGCATGTTGTCGCTGCATCCGAGGTCGGGTGGCGCTTCGCCAGATGATGGCGACTGCATTGGTCAGAAAGACAGTTTCGTTCCCGCGTGAAGGCGCCGGGGGCTCAAACCACGCAAAGCGTGAATGATCAAAGGAACATGCTATGTCCAGCATTCTTACCAATAACAGCGCAATGGTTGCGCTGCAGACCCTTAAATCCATCAACATGAACCTGGGCAAGGTCCAGAGCGAAATCTCCACCGGTCTCACCGTCGAGAGTGCAAAAGACAACGCCGCAACGTGGGCCATTTCAAAAGTCATGCGCTCTGACGTTGCAGGTTTTGAAGCAATCTCCGACTCGCTGGCCCTCGGCCAATCGACAGTTGGTGTTGCACTGAACGCAGCTGAAGGCATTACTGATCTCCTGACGGAGATCAAAGGTAAGGTCGTCAACTCCCAAGAGGATAACGTTGACCGTGCCAAGATCCAAACTGACATCGAGGCGCTGACGGCACAAATCTCCTCGATTTCAGGTGCTGCACAGTTCAATGGTCTCAATCTGCTATCAAACGACAGCTATGACGCAGGCAGCGGCACATCCAGCATCCTCTCCTCTCTCGACCGTTCTGCAAACGGTGTGGTATCCAGCAACATCGATGTAACTAAGCAAGATTTGTCTACGACAGCAGGCGTCTTTAGCGCTGCAGGTACAGGTACTGCAGCTGCCGCGGGTACTGCGTTCACTGGCGCAGATGGTGCTACAGGTGCTGCTATGACTGTCGGTGCAACCCCTGCTGCAGGCGACATGTTCCGCATCGAGGCCATTAATGGCGTAGCGATTGCTGCCGCTGATCAGATTGTCGTCAGCGTCGTGGACGGCGATACCCAAGCCAGTGTGCAGAGCAAGATGGTGACAGCATTGCAATTTGCTGCTGACCGGATGGAGATTGACGTCACATTCGCGGCCAATGCTACCACCGCTGGACAGATCGACGTCACCAACAATACCGGTGCCGCCGCAGCGTTTACAGCGGCTGGTATTCAAGGCCTCACCGGCGCCACCGACGATGGTAACACGACAATCGGCGGCAACTTGTCTCTGCTCAATTCATTTGACGTGACAACCGAAGCAGGCGCATCTGCTGCTCTTGGAGCCATCGAGGGTTTGATCCAGCAGTCGATTGACTCAGCTGCAGTTCTCGGTTCGGCCGGTAGTCGGATTGAGACGCAGTCGACTTTCGTCGGCAATCTGATCGACAACCTGAAAACCGGTATCGGTGCTCTGGTCGACGCGGATATGGAAGCGGCTTCGGCGAAGCTTCAGGCCCTGCAGACACAGCAGCAGCTGGGTGTTCAGGCTCTGTCGATTGCCAACCAGGCACCGCAGACCATCCTGTCGCTGTTCCGTTAAGCGGGACCTCAGGGGCGCGGTCTCTCGCGCCCCTGAATTCAGTTTCCAGTTTCCCATAAAGGTTGCAACGTGAACGCATACGCACAGGCCCAAAGCGCATACGCGCCTGCAGCGGCCCCGACCAGAACGGCACGCAGTGCAGAATACGAAGTCATCGCCCGCATTTCCCATCGCATGAAAAAAGCGATCAAGAGCGATGATTTCCCGGCCCTTGCCGAAGCGTTGTACGAGAATAATAAGCTGTGGACCGCCTTGGCCGTGGACGTCGCAGACGACAACAACCTGCTACCGGATGAATTGCGTGCAAGGATCATCTATCTCGCGGATTTCACTCGTATCCATACACAGAAGGTCCTGCGCAAGCAGGAGACAGCGGTACCACTGCTCGAAATCAACGCGATCATTCTGGGCGGTCTCAAACAAGAAGGAGAGACGAAATGAGCGGTCTCGTCCTAAAACTCAGCCCCAAGGAAAGGGTTCTGATCAATGGCGTTGTGATCGAAAACGGAGATCGCCGAAGCCGTCTCGCGATTATGACCCCCGGTGCAAATATCCTTCGACTGCGCGATGCTATTCACCCAGAAGATGCAAAAACACCGGTCAAACGAGCGTGTTTTGCCATGCAATTGGTTCTGTCGGGCGACAAGAGCCCCGAAGAGGCCCATCTGCCGTTGTTGCGACAGATTGAAGAACTCAGCCAAGTGTTCACGGATGCCGACAGTCGCAATGTCCTCGCGGAAGCGACAATTGGCTTGGTCGAAAATCAGCACTATCGGGCGCTCAAAGCGCTCAGAGCTTTGCTACCGCGGGAGGAACGCCTTCTCGCAGCGAGGGTGAACTGATGTTTACCCCAATCATCCCGTCGTCGGGTCTGACTGGTTGGCGGTTTCTTCAACGGACCTATGATAGCCAATTAGAGAACTTCTCCAACTCGGCACAAATCTCGAGAAATACAGACTACTTTCTCGAAAACATCGACAAGGTGACGTCAGCAGAGGATCTGACATCGGATCGTCGACTACTCGAGGTAGCTCTTGGTGCGTTTGGCATCCAAGACGACATCGACAATCGTTTTTTCATAAGAAAAGTTCTTGAAGAAGGTACCACGGCCGACGACTCTCTGGCCAACAGGTTTTCAGACAATCGCTACAAAGAGTTCTCTGCGGCGTTTGGTTTGGGTCCGGGTGAAGACCGACAAATCGGAACCAGCGGTTTCGCCGACGATATCGTTGCGCGCTTCCGGGCGAACAGCTTCGAGGTCTCAGCTGGCCTCCAAGATGATACGATGCGTGTTGCGCTTTATGCACAAAGGGTTCTCGTTGATCTGGCAACCCCACCGCAAAAATCGCAAGAGAGATTGGACGCAGAAGCTGTTGCCGCGGCTGTTTCCGATTTTGCGGATATCGCTTCAGATGACCTAGATTACTTTGAGCAAAACATCGGTCTGATCGCGACCCCTGAAGAGCTGCTGGATGATACACGGTTGCTCAAGGTCGCTTTGGGAGCTTTTGGCCTTCAAGAAGACTACGAGGCCATCGTCAGTTTTGAGCCAGATGGTGATGTTCTGGTCAGCCCGGAGTGGACCAAGATCAAAGAAGTGCTTGAAGAGGGGAGCATTTCTGTCGTTGCGCGCGCAAATGAACTCGAGAATCCTGCATATGCAGACCTATCCCGTGCCTTTGGTTTCGGAATTGTGGAAGACTTTAGAGCAAACGATTTTGGTTTCTCAGATGAGATTGCGGATCTCTATATTCAACAGAACTTCGAAGTTCCTGAAGGCGTCACATTGGATGCGCCCGTGGTTGTCATCAATAGAGCCGTGGAACTTGAGACGTTCCGTTCCGATGATATCTCCAATGATGCCAAGTGGTTCACCGTTATGGGAGAACCGCCGCTGCGCGCGCTTTTCGAGACGGCCCTGAACCTGCCAAGCGAGTTTGGCCAGGCAGATATCAATCAACAGCTGACTGTTTTCAAAGAACGTGCTCGAACCACATTTGGCAGTGATGAGGTAAACCAGTTTTCCGATCCAGAGAAGCTGGACCAACTCATAACCCAATACGTTGTTCGCTCGCAGATATCTTCGTTCAACAGCGGGGCGTCATCTGCGTCGATTGCCTTGACACTTCTGCAGTCCTGATCAAGTCGCTAAGCCGCTGATGTTGGTCTGGCCGGTATTCCGCTCCTCGAAGCGCCACCAACACGAACCCGTCTAAGGATGAGTTCCAGCTCAGTGAAGCTGTTCTCCACGTTTCGCTTTTCGACCTTGGCGAGGAAACCATCCAAGTCCGACCAGATTTGTACAGCGGCGTCCAACTCCGGGTCGCTTCCCGCAGAGTAGAGGCCAGCGCGTACCATCATCGCGTTTCGATCATAGACCGAAAGCAGGTGGCGCGCTTGCGAAATGAGATCATTCTGCCCGTCTGTTGCGGCTGCCGGCAGGCTGCGTGAGACTGACCGCAAGACGTCGATCGCCGGATAGCGGCCGCGTTCGGCGATCTCGCGATCGAGAATGATATGTCCATCCAGAACACCGCGGAGGATATCGGCGATTGGCTCGTCCATGTCAGAACCAGCGACCAAAACGCTGAAGACTCCGGTGATGTCGCCTTGCTGGTGCTGCCCTGGGCCCGCGCGTTCACAGAGTGACATTATGAGGTGCGCCGTCGATGGCGGGAAACCGCGCAGGACGGGCGATTCACCAGCCGCGACCGCGACTTCGCGGTGGGCCTCGGCAAACCGAGTGATGGAGTCAGCTAAAAGAAGAACGGATTTTCCCTGATCGCGAAAGTGTTCCGCGACAGACATCGCGGCCCAGGCGCATCTGCGTCTGATCAATGGCGACTGATCGGAAGTTGCACAAACGATGACCGCGCGTTTCAGCCCGTCTTTGCCCAACACATCCTCGATGAAATGCCGCAACTCCCGGCCGCGTTCGCCGATCATTGCGATGACAACGACATCTGCGGTCATGTTCTGGGCCAAATGGCCAAGGAGGCTTGATTTGCCAACGCCCGAGCCAGCAAAAAGACCCACGCGTTGCCCTCGCACAATCGGTAGCATGGTATTGAGACCGGCCATGCCCGTGTTCAGCCGCTCACCAAGGGATCGGCGTGCGCCAGGATCTGGTGGTGCTCGGCGCAAAGCGCGAGCAGCGGCTCCACGCAGCAGAGGCTTGCCATCAAGAGGATTGCCAAAGGGGTCTATGATTCGCCCGACCCAGGCATTGGATGGGGCGATCCCGCGCGACTCGAGCAAGGCAGCGCGATCCCTTAGGGCCACACCGTCGGGCGCCTGATCTGGCAGTAGCACCAGCATATCCCCATCCAGTTGCAGCACTTCGCCGGATAGCGGCTCGCCTTGACGATAAACCACCACCAGATCACCAATTCTGGCTTTGCCGGCCAAACCAGACACATGAATAACCCCGCCTTCGACCCGCGTCACGCGGCCGATCGCCCGCACAGGGTTCAATTCAGTGATCTGGGCGGTCAACCCGTCGAAGGAAATTGGCTGGTTCATGGCAACCCTTTGGCTTTTGCACACTCTTTCTAAAGGAATCAGAGTTAAGCCTTGATGAAACCGTTCGAGGGAGAAGCCCCGATGTTCAAAAATTTGGAAGTCTTCAAGATTTCGCATGCAATGGCGGTTCATGCTGGCCAGAAGCAAGCCGTGGCAGCGGAAAATGTCGCCAATTCTGACACTCCCGAATACAAAGCCCGTGACCTTGCACCGTTTGCCGATACCTATCGAGCCCAGACCTCAATGGGCGAGGCTGCCGGTCAGCGCGCGACTCGTGATCGTCATCTGCACGGAATCGTCAAAGGCCACATGGCCGAACCTTACACCGACGAAACGGCAATTGCTTCACCGAACGGGAATACGGTTTCGCTGGAAGGCGAAATGCTCAAGTCACTTGATGCTAAACGGCAGCACGACCGTGCCATTGCGATCTACAAATCTTCCTTGGGAATTCTGCGCGCAACTTTAAGTCGCCAGTAGTGGAGAACGTATCATGAACGAATTTTCCAAAGCACTCGACGTAACATCCAGTGGCCTGAAAGCTCAGGCAACCCGTTTGCGGCATTTGGCAGAAAACATTTCGAATGCGGACACGCCTGGCTACCGCCGCAAACTCGTACCCTTCGAGACGGCTTTCAATTCGGGAAGTGGCGTGTCGATGGTTGAGACAGGTCGGGTGCAGCTCGACCGCTCGACGCTCGAGCGGGTCTACGATCCGACCCATCCAATGGCTGACGAGACCGGTTACTTCGACAGCTCGAACGTGGATCTGATGATCGAGCTCGCCGATGCACGCGAAGCACAACGGAGCTACGAGGCCAATCTGAAAGTCTTCGAGCAGACCCGCAAGATGTCGAGCGGGCTGATGGACCTGCTACGGAACTAACCCAGACTATCGCGGCCGGAAGAGCTGCGTGACATGAAGGAGATCTAGAATGGATATGAAGGCTGTTTCAGCGATTCAACGGTTTACCGATGCCCGTTCCGCATCGGCGATCCAGAGCTATCAACAAGCACGTCCGGCGACAGAGCCTACACCTGAAGAGCCAACGATGATCGAGACGGTGAGCAAAGTCGCCGTCGATTTCGCGCAAACACTTGCGGAAAGTGAAGAGACGGCAAAGGCCTCAATGATCGGTGATGCTGATCCGCATGCGTTGGTCCAAGCTTTAGCCCAGACCGAACTGGCCGTCGAAGCGGCCGTTACGGTTCGGAATAAGGTCGTGGAAGCCTATCAGGAAATCCTGCGGATGCCCGTCTAATATGCTGGATGAAGTCCTCTTTTTTGACACGCTGCGCCAGGGTCTCTGGATCGCTGTGATCATCTCCATCCCGATCCTGACCGCCGCTTTGATCACAGGGGTATCGATCGGGCTCGTTCAGGCTTTGACCTCTATTCAGGAGATGACGTTGACCTTCGTGCCCAAGCTGGCAGCGATCATCATCGTGTTCTGGTTATCGATGGGCTTCATGACCCAAACGTTGGTTGCGTTCTTTCAGAACCGCATCATCCCGCTGATTATCGGAGGTTGATATGGAAAACGCTGGCTACACCACTTTGACCCGCCAGTCCGGCCTCATGCGAGAAATGCGCATCGTCGCCAATAACATCGCAAACGCCGCAACGACCGGGTACCGTCAGGAAGGCATCGTATTCTCAGAATACGTGATGTCGGTCGATGGTGCGTCGAGCCTATCGATGGGACAAGGCAATGTGCGCAACACCTCGCTGGAGCAGGGGACGCTGACGCAAACCGGTGGCACGTTCGACTTTGCCATCGAGGGCGATGGTTTCTTCCTGATTGAAACGCCAGCGGGCGAGCGTCTATCTCGTTCGGGTGCGTTTTCTCCGAATGCAGAGGGCGATCTCGTCACAATGGACGGCTACCGCGTGCTCGATGCCGGGGGCGCTCCCGTCTTTGTGCCGCCGGGCGCAGCCGACATCGCCGTTTCGTCAGACGGAACGATTTCGAGCGAAGGAAACCCAATTGGTCAGATCGGTGTGGTGCAGCCGCTCAACCCGCGCGAGATGGTCCGCGAAGACGGCGTTATGTTTCGCGCTGATGATGGATACGAGCCTGCGGAGGGTGCACGCGTGCTCCAGCGGTTTGTCGAAAACTCGAACGTAAACTCGATCCTGCAGATTACCCGTATGATCGAGGTCCAACGGGCCTATGAATTGGGCGCCAGCTTTCTAGAAGCCGAAGACGAGCGTGTTCGTCAAGCGCTTCGCACCATGTCCCAGTAATTTTATCGATTTAGGAGACCCGCTATGCGTGCCTTAAAGATTGCAGCCACCGGTATGAGCGCTCAGCAAATGCGCGTTGAGACCATTTCGAACAACCTGTCGAACATGAGCACGACTGGCTATAATGCCCGGCGAGCTGAGTTTGCCGATCTGCATTATCAACAGATGACCCGACCCGGGACCATCAGCGCGACCGATGGTACGATCATGCCGACGGGGGTTCAGTTGGGTTTGGGTGTCCGCCCCGCCGCGGTTTCCGTACAGTTGCAGCAAGGGTCTCTCAGCCAAACAGGCGGTGATCTGGATCTGGCGATTGAAGGCAAGGGCTATCTGGAAGTGACGCTTCCGTCGGGCTTGAGCGCTTACACACGTGACGGTGGTCTAAAGCGAACCGGGGAAGGTCTCATTGTGACATCCGATGGCTTTCCCGTTGAACCTCAAATCGTGATCCCGGATGACGCGCGGAGCATCTCCATTAACGCGGCCGGAGAGGTATACGCCTACTTCGCCGACGCGCCGGACGCTCAGCTTCTGGGTCAATTCAACATGGTTGGGTTCACCAACGCGAAAGGGCTCGAGGCCCTGGGTGGCAATCTCTTCGGTGAGACTGAAGCCTCTGGCCCGCCCCTGATTTCGACCCCCGGAGAAGACGGTCTCGGGACGGTTCGACAAGGCTATCTTGAGGACAGTTCTGTCGACGCAGTGCGTGAAATTACCGAACTGATCGAAGCGCAGCGCGGCTATGAGATGAATGCCAAGGTGATTTCGGCGGCAGATCAGATGATGGGCGCGACGACGCAAATTCGATGATCAGAGTTCTTAGTCTCTTTCTTGTTCTGAGCACGTCGACCGTTGCCCTGGCCGAAATCGTGGTGCCGACCCGGACCATTCGAGCCAACGCAATCATCACGGATATCGATGTCGGGACCAAAGCTGGTGAAATTGCCAACGGTTTCAACCGGGTGGCGGATGTCATTGGTCAGGAAGCGAGAACAACGCTTTATGCCGGGCGGCCGATACGTGTCGATGAGATTGGTCCGCCCGCTTTGGTGACGCGCAATCAGATCGTATCGCTAACGTTCCAATCCGCGGGCTTGGTAATCACGACCGAAGGCAGATCGCTGGAACGCGGTGGTGTTGGCGATCGCGTCAGGATCATGAACCTATCCTCGCGCGCCACGCTCTTTGGACAGATCCAACCAGACGGCTCGGTTGAAGTCAAAAATTAGGGATTTTCGATGTTACTGCGAAACTGCACCGCCATTGCCAGCATAATTCTGATAGCCGCTTGTGGTCGGATGGATCATCTTGGAAAACCACCTTCTTTCTCATCTGCGAGAGAGACAACAGAACACAACGCCATGATGTCACCGGGTCTGCCGCTGCGCACCGATGCGCAGGGGCCGACTGAGCGGGCGTCGCTTTGGTCCGGCGCGCGGCAATCGCTGCTAGGTGACCGCCGCGCCGTGCAGCAGGGTGACATCCTCACGGTCGTTATTGAGATCGATGAGGAGGCTGAGATTTCGAATGCGACGGATCGCTCACGTTCGGGTTCTGAAAGCCTGGGAATCCCGGGGCTGTTTGGATTGCCGCAGAGGATTGATGAACGCCTGCCTGATGGGGCGTCGACAGCTGAAGCCGTGTCGATCAATTCTGCGAGTAGTTCATCTGGAGATGGGTCGGTGCGTCGTAATGAAAAGCTCACGCTTCGCATCGCCGCGACAGTCGTAGATGTTTTGCCAAATGGTGTGTTGTCGATTTCAGGCAGCCAGGAATTGCGGGTCAACTTTGAAATGCGCGAGCTCTTGGTGACAGGATATGTTCGCCCCGAAGATATCTCGCGGCAGAACGAAATCACCTACGACAAGATCGCAACCGCGCGTGTGTCATACGGCGGTAGGGGGCAGATTACGGACGTACAGCAGCCGCGCCTTGGCCAGCAAGTACTTGACTCTGTTTTACCTTTCTGAGGAATGATCGGATGAAAAAGCTTCTGCCAATTGTCATGCTGCTTATCGGATCAGGCGCTGGAGTTGGGGCGGGCATATTTCTGCGCCCCGTTCCGGTGGAGGACAAGGTTGCTTCTGTCGAAGCGGAAACCGAGGCCACCAAAGACTATCCTAATGATGCAAGCGCCGAAAAAGAGATGGAGAAGCCCGGCGAAGGTGGCCCAGCTTCAGGGATGGAATACGTTCGGCTCCCAAATCAGTTCGTCGTGCCTTTGGTCGAAAATGAGCGTATCTCCGCCTTGGTCGTGATGTCTCTCAGCATCGAGGTTGCCACAGGAAATGAAGAAGACGTTCTCGATATTGAGCCGAAGCTGCGCGATGGTTTTTTGCGTGTCTTGTTCGATCACGCGAGCATCGGCGGTTTTGACGGTGCCTTTATCAACAACGAAAACCTGGATGTTGTTCGCGGGAAACTGCGAGAGGTCGCAATGAGTGTGATGGGTTCTGATGTGGCCAATGATGTATTGATCTTCGAAATTGCGCGCCAGGACTACTAACGCTTGGTTGCGCGGAACCGGAGCTTTGCAGGCTTTGGGTCCAACTTGGCACATATTGCGGGCGCATTGTCTGGTTTTTTGGTTGCCTACCATGTTCAAAACCATCGACTAGAAGCGAGAGCCACCGCGCTGCATCTTGTCGAACGTAGTTCAGCGACCGTGAAACACCGACATGTCGATCGCCTTCTCAAGATCTAGCTTGCGCGTATCTTCGCGCTGCTTTCGCTGTATAGTCCTCATAATCTCTTCGCTCGCCAGAACCTTGCCGTAGGCTTGTTTGACCTGACGGAGATGCTGGTCCTTTTCAGCTAGAATGAGGGCGAGCTTCATATTCAAGGATCGCTTGGACTTGCCCAACCACGCTTTCCAAATCACATCTGCGCCGATGGACTTCATCGTGCCATCCGCGGCTTGTTCCGCGGTCTTCGCTTGCGCATCGAGTTTGGCCAAATCGGCTCTAACAGAGTTCTCCCGTTGCAACAGCGTTTGGAAGAGCTGTTGGCGCGCCTTATATCGGGCGTCTGCTAAAGCATGCAGGGTGCGCGCGTCATCTAGGCGCATCAGACCCGTCCCTTCGCCCGTTGGCGCATCGCTTCCGCAAATCGGATCGCCGCCGCAACAGCGCGATAGTGATCTGGAGCAATCTGCTCTCCGATCTCGGTCGTCGCGTGCAAGGCGCGCGCAGTTGGTGGATCGCTGTGGATCGGGACGCCGTTCTCCGTCGCGACTTCGCGAATGCGGAGGGCAATCTCATCGACCCCTTTAGCAACGCAGATCGGAGCCTGGCCAGGCTTACGTTCCCACTTCAGAGCTACCGCATAGTGGGTCGGGTTCACGACAATGACGTCGGCCGTTGGAACATCGGCCATCATCTGAGCACCCGCGATTGCCTGAGCCCGCTGCCGTCGCTCCTGCTTCATGTGCGGATCACCCTCGTTATTTTTGGTTTCATCCATGACCTCTTTGCGGGACATCATGTTTTTGCGCAGATGCTCAAAGTGCTGCCAGATCGCGTCGATCGCCCCTATCACACCCGAGACAATCACCACGACCAGAAGGAACGAGAGACAGATCTCCGCCAGCAGCGCGACAACGATCCGAGGGTTGGTCTGCAAGACAGACACCATCTCGTCCAGCCTGACGTGAATGAACAGTGCCAAGCAGGCTGAGTAGATCAAAAGCTTTGCGAAGCTGACTGCAAACTGGAACAGACCGCGTCGTCCAAACTTGTTCTTTGCGTTCGAGATGACGGAGATGTTTGAGAGCTTGGGCGCGATCTTGGTTGGGGCAAAGACGATGCCCTTCATTGCGAAGAGGCACAAAAGGACTGCGAGAGCGGGAAGGCCGAAGATTGGAGACATCGACCACAAGACGCTGTGCAGGATCCCTCCTGTTGGGGCGCCAGCGGCTCCATCAAAGAAGAGGGGTGCGAGTTGTGCCGACTGGTCGATCAGAACCATCATTGATGTGCCGAGGTGGATCAGCCCACTGCTGCCAGCGGCGAGAAAAGCCACAAGGAGCCCGGCATAGGCGAATGCCGTCAAAATCTCGGTGGATCGTGCAATTTCCCCTTTCTTGCGCGCTTCCAGAAGCTTCTGAGGAGTTGCCTCATAAGTCTTGTCGCTTTGATCGGTCTGATCACTCATGGTATTGGCCCAAATGGATTTGCAAGGAATGCGTCCATCGCCTGTACCCAGACCGACAAGATTAGCGGCGCCGACACGAGTAGCAAAAAGAGCCCCCCCGCTGTGATCACCGGCGCGCCAACAAAGGCTACCATGAGTTGCGGCATCGCCTTGTTGATTGCGCCCAAAGCGACGTTGTACAGGACCGACAGGATGACAAATGGCGCGGCCAAGGTGAACGCAAGCGTAAACGCACGAGCGACCTGTGCGACGCCCCATTCGGACAAAACAGCCCCTTCGGTGAACCGGCCCATTGGCATGAAATCATAGGATAATATAATCAGCTCCGCAGCCTTCACATGAAGGCCGGTCATCACAGCGAGTGCAAGGCCACCTACGATCAAGACATAGCCCATGGCTGGCATGGGATCGACACCGGCCCCACCAAAAACTTGAGACAGCGAGGTGGCATGCGCGGCGATGGCGCCTGCGGTCTGTAGGGCGAGAATGAAAAGCCGAATGCCCAACCCCAACGCCAATCCGGACAATACCTCTGTCACGATGAAAA
Source organism: Roseobacter cerffii (assembly GCF_054226325.1). Taxonomy (NCBI): domain Bacteria; kingdom Pseudomonadati; phylum Pseudomonadota; class Alphaproteobacteria; order Rhodobacterales; family Roseobacteraceae; genus Roseobacter; species Roseobacter cerffii. Next base: position 4,236,397 of record NZ_CM135757.1, on the reverse strand, counting down.
AGTTGGTCGTTCCCAGTGAGTCGGGGACTGCTGTCGTGGGGATCGCGGGCGCTACAATGAGAGTAAACGCCATTGCGAGGATCAGCTTGACGCGGGCCGGCACCGATTGCTCACCGAACGCCGGCAGCATCGATGTGATGGCCGCCACACGCAGAAAAACTGCAAAGCCATGCCACAGGGACTCGTTCAATAAGGGGATCAGTTGAGCCAATCCGCTCATGCGGCGACGACACCAACAAGGGATGGACGCGCATCGAGACCGATTTCTTCAAATGACAGAACAGGGTTGTTGATGCCCTTGGCCCTCATGACGGTGCGCAGGAAGCGGCGGCGGCGGGTATTGGTCACAATCGCAGCGTTGATCCCGTTTTCACTGGCCGCCTGTAGCTTCTCAGAGACATTCTCAGCGAGAAGATTGAAAATCTCCGGTGGCAAAGCGATATCCAGTCCCCGGTCTGCTTCAACCTGATAGGTGGCGAAGGTCTCTTCCCATTCCGGGGCGAGTTGAACGAGGGGCAGGGTGCCATCTTCGCGTTTCATGTCGGCTATCAACTGGAACCCTAGTCTTTGGCGAACGTGCTCGCAGATCGCTTCCGGTTGCGCGTTTTGAGCCCGGGCTTCGGCGGTTGCTTCAAGAATGAGAGGCAGGTTTCTGATCGAAACCTGTTCGTCCAAGAGCAGTCGGAGGACCGCATGCAGCACGTCAATAGGCACCTTGTCCGGGATCATTTCATCCAGAAGTTTACGGTTTGCATCAGCACGAGTCGCATCCGATACGTTCGTCATTTCGTGGAGGAGACGCCTCAGTGACTTGAGAGACAATAGACGGCTGAAGTTGCGCTTGACCGTTTCCAGCAGGTGTGTCGCAAGAATTTCCGCAGGTGTAACCAGGGTCAATCCATCGAGCGATGCTTGCTCTTGATCACGAGCGTTGATCCAACGCGCGGGCGCGCCATAGACTGGTTCGGTCGTGTCTCGTCCATCTGGCAGGCTGGCCGGGTTCTCTGGCACAAGGGCTAGAATTTGATCAGGGTTCAATGAGGCCCGTGCCTGCTCGACACCTTGGATCCGGAGAATGTACGTCCCAACAGGAAGTGCAGCGTTATCCGTCAGTCGGATTTCGGGAAGGATCAATCCGTAGACCGAAGCAACGTGGGTGCGCATGTTGGAGATCCGCGCATCAAGACCCGTACCCGGATCAAGTACCATGTTGACCAGATCAGTTGCAAACTCGACATGAATGTCGTCGAGCTCGAGAATATCGCCCAGCGGCTTCTCTTTCGGCAACTCGGTGTCGGTCGCCTCAAGAGCATCGCTGTCAGATTTGGATTTTGCATTTCGATTGAGCCAATAGGCAAGCCCACCCATCAACGCACCGCCAATGATAAATGGTGCAAATGGCAGCCCTGGGAACAAGGCGAAAAGCACGAGAAGACCTGCGACCGTTGCGATGGCGGCCGGATGCTTGCCAAGTTGGCTGAAAACGGCAAGGTCGGTGGCGCCTTGTGCACCGCCGCGTGCCAGCAGCAACGCAGATGCAATTGAGATGACGACCGCGGGTATCTGGGAGACGAGGCCATCGCCGACGGTCAAGATTGCGTAGGTCTCAAACGCCTGCCCGATAGGCATGTCATGCACCACGACACCCATGATGAGACCCGCAACCAGATTAAGTAAAGTGATCAGGAGGCCGGCAATCGCGTCTCCTTTTACAAACTTGGAAGCGCCGTCTAAAGAGCCGAAGAACGTGGTCTCCTGCTGCTCTCTCTCGCGTCGCTCGCGAGCTTCGGTATGTGTGATTGCACCCGCCGACATGTCGCTGTCGATTGCGAGCTGTTTGCCCGGCATACCATCCAGTGCGAACCGAGCGCCCACTTCCGCCATTCGGGTTGCGCCCTTGGTAATCACCATGAAGTTGACAATTAGCAAAACGCAAAAAACGACCAGACCTAGAAAGACGCTGCCGCCCATTACGAATTGTGCAAAGCCCTCGATCACGTCTCCAGCCGCATCCGTGCCAGTGTGACCCTCACCGATAATAAGCTTTGTCGAGGAGACGTTGAGTGATAGGCGCAGCATCAACGAAGCCAGCAGGATTGTTGGAAATGCCGAAAAGTCCAACGGCCTTTCGATAAACAAGGTCACAGTAAAGATCAGAATTGCGAGTGCAAAGGAAGCTGCCAAGCCTACGTCCAGAACCCACGCTGGCATCGGCAAGATCATCATTACAATCACAGCCATTAGTGCAACGGCGAGCATGACCGTGGGGTTGAAGAGCGCTTTTGCGGTCAGATTCTGCACGTTCAGATCTCTCCAATTCGTGATACCAGCGCGCCGCGAGACGTTGAGCGCCCCAAGGGTACGAGCGATCCAAGCCGAGGCTGTGCGTCAGAGCGCTGCAATAGCGGGAAGCGGTTTGCATGCCTTTGTTCTGCTGCAACTGCTGTTGGGAGGCTGGGTCCGTCAGCTAGATTGGCGTGGATCTGAGAAAAACGGCGTTGATAGCGTTGCGCGTGTTCCTCCGTTCGCGAATGGTAGGCGCCGACTGCTCGCATCCAGTCCCCTTTTTCTTCCTGTAGTTTGGCCAAAAACTTGGCCGCGTAGCGCGCATTCTCGACCGGATCAAACATCTGCTCCAAACTTGAAAAGGCGTGACCATGCCACCGATAGTTCAGCTGAAAGCAACCGATATCGATGTTTCTTCGGTTTCCACCAACTGTTTTTGTTGCATGTCTGACGGCGGCAGCCTTGCTGTCGAACCACCGACCAGTGCCGCCCGTATTTGTGGCCCAAGGCCATGGTTCAAAACTGCCTTGCAGTGTGCGACCGGTTTCCGTTCTTGAGATTGCTTTTAGGATCAATACAGGCACGCCGGTTTCTCGCGAAGCAAGGGTGGCTGCGCGGTCGCATACATTGTTGTTATCTGCCCGCGTTTCATCCGCCATCAGGACGACGGCTGCGAGTGCAAGCAAAACAAGTGCTAGTATGGAACCAAGTAACCGAAACTGTAGTGCCATTCTGACCCTCTTATGCGCTGCGTTTTGCAACGATATTATAGTATTGATTCAAGGTTTATTTTATGTAACCGAAGCTTCGGTTTTATTGTCGGGTGCTACGCTAGATGGCTAACGTTCGACTGGCACACCTTCCAGGAGATTTCGCAAGGTCTCCCGCGCCGAGTTGCTCTGTTCCACAGCGGAGTCAATGGTTTCAAGCATACCATCGCGCGGCGCGATTGCTGGTATGGTCTCGTCAGAAAGTGTTCGTGCACCACCGAAAACCGGTGCGTCACTTGTAATCAGCTCTGCCCATTCACTGGCGAGCCACGCGGACCGCATCGCTTCTTCGTCTGCGTCCAAGGACTGAAACAGATCGAACGCGGCCTTATTGTTGCCGAGCTGCGCTAGAGCACGCGCACGCAATTCTAAGGATTTCTCATTCTGAACTAGATCCAGTACTGTTAATGCTGCTTCCGGTTGCCCTAGTGCCAAAAAAGCTTCCGCGTGCAGGAGCGTAAGGTATTCGCCTTTCCGATCCGCGTGTGACTCCGATAGAAGCATTTCGGCCTCATACGCAAAGCCCAATTCAAGTAAACGGGATGCAGTGTCTCCGACAGACTTTGAGGACATTTCCGATGATGTACTGGGGAACTCCGAAAAGAACGCATCAATAAACGTGACGTCGTCTGCGTTGGAAGAAAGCGCTGAGAAGGTGTGGGACGTCAGCTCGGCCAAAAGTGTGGCATCACCTGCAACTATCTCACTTTGCATTGCCTCAAAAGCTTTTGCGAACTGTCCTGAATACGCCGATGCAATGACATGAGCACGCTGTATATCTCTTGCGATCGGGCTGTCGCGCCACTCGAAGGCGTAGGTTTCAATCAGTAGAGCCACATCTGCTGGTATCAGATTGCCCTCGGAAAGACGGCTGTCAACAAACGCAATCATCGCCTCGGGTGTCTCTGTGGCGTTATCCAGAATGACAGTGGAAAGGAGCTCCTCTGCCCCTTCAGAATTTCCAGACTGCTTCTCAATAGTCGCCTGTGCGAGGTCTGTGCTACTAGCTTGGTCGAGTTCTGTCCATTCGACATTGCGCAAGGCTATTGACGCAGACTCCAGACTTCCGTGATCCGCGAGGCGTTTGCTCAATATTGGTGCAAGGTGGCGCCTTAGATGATCGGGGAGCGCTGCAAGGGCCCGCAGAGCCGCTGTCTCATTCAAGAGTTGGTCGGATGGAAGCTGTTTTGCTGCCATAGCAGCCCAAAATGCAAATTCAGAATCACAATCGGCAAATTTATGGACAAAGCGTGGGTTGCGAGCGAAGCCATGCTCCATGATGTCAGCCAAATCTATGAGTTCGGGATGCTTTGGTATCAAGTCGTTTGATAATTTGAGAACTTGTTTTGCTTCGGCTCCAAGCCCAAAGTAGATATAGAGCCGCGCGAGCTTGAGTGCGGCTTTTTCGTTAAGCTGATCGACCTCGGAGAATAGGGTCCGCCGCACATCTGCAATTTGGGTGTAGAGCGGATCGTCGTCCCCCCAGCTATGCACCATTACGCGGTCTGGCGAGGCGCATACGGCGCCTGAGGTCATGAGATCGACATTTTGTGATAAGTTTGGCGTATCTCGACTGCTTGTAATCCTCATGTTTCCGGTCTCTGGAGCTGGAAGCGAAACGAGCACTTCTGACGAGTCATAGATTTCTTGAGCAGCGGGTGTTTCAAGTTCGCTGATTGACTGATCCAGATTCGGTGTTGCCGGTCGAAGAACGCCTCTGGAAGCCGCCGAGCTGAACTCGGTCAGGAGTTGTTGACGTGTTTGCTCAATTAGGCTGCTTTCCGCGCCCTTTTCCGTTGGAGCAGCAGTCGTGGTGATCTCACTCTCTAGCTCCTCTTGGGCTCTTGCGACTGTTTCTACGGCATCGGTAGAAAACTCGGACCACAGCAAATCCCCAAAGTTAAAACCTGAGGCCGGGCGCGCCGAGATGAAGCGTGCGGAGGCAGTTTCAGTCGATGGTGGGAGGGGCGGCCCATCGACAATATCCACCACGAGAAATTGTCTCTGTTCGACAAATGTATTCAGTTCACAGGCACATGAAACCAGGAGTTCAAGACGAGCAGGATAAGGGCGCACATCTAAAAGCAGATCACGAGGAATTACATCGAATACGCGGCTGGTGTCAAAACCGGCATCATGCCCGGCTACCCATATTGTCTTGAGGCCGGGTTCTTCCGAGATTTGCCAGGAGGCATCGTCGGGCAGTCGAAGGACCAAGCGCGTGAAGCCATCGTGATCGCCTGATCTTACAACTATTGGGTCAGCGCTTGCCGGCTCCGAGAAGAAAAGCGCGGTCAGGCCAATCACAACAGCAATTCTGATCATGCGGCACCTTGCTTCACCGACTTCAGGGCATCTTCGAGCTCAGCAAAACTTGGGCGGCAATGAGATGGAGTGTTCTGACGACCAACTTCAATGCAGATATTTGTTGCATGGGCGTGCAGGTTGGCGACTAAGACTTCGCGGATCAGCTGATAGAAATGCCCGTCCTCCTCGGTGATTGTCTTCACCTTGGCGGCAAACGGTCCGACAAACCCGTAAGCCAGGAAAACGCCGAGGAAGGTGCCAACCAACGCGCCACCAATCAGTTTACCGAGAACCTCTGGGGGTTGATCGATCGATCCCATGGTTTTGATGATCCCCAAAACCGCGGCGACAATGCCGAGAGCGGGCAAGCCGTCTGCAACTGTCTGCAGAGCGTGGCTCGAATGCAGTGCATGATGCATATTTGCTTCCATACGCTTTTCGAGAACCTCTTCCACTTGATGCGGATCGTCATAGTTCATGGAGGCCGAGCGCATCGTGTCGCAGATCAGCGCAATAGCCTCGCGATCCTTCAGAATCTTCGGATATTTGGAGAAAATGGATGACTCGTCCGGGGCTTCGATATGCTCTTCAATTGCAACTGGATTCTGTCGCGCCAGCCGAATGAGCTCGAACAGCAGGCAAAGAAGATCCTTGTAGTCGTCATGTGCCCACTTTGGACCCTTAAAAACCTTGCCCATGTCGCGTGCGGTTTGCTTGATCGCGGAAGAATCGTTGCTGATCAGAAATGCACCCAGGGCAGCTCCGCCAATCATCGTCATTTCGAAAGGGAGAGCCTTGAAGATGATGCCCATCTTGCCTCCGGCAGCCAGATAGCCGCCAAAAACCATCGCGAACACGCAAACAATGCCAATGATTCCGATCATCTCAAACCCCAGTGGTTACCGACCGACACTGTCGCAAAAGGAAGTTAAAAAACTCTCTGCGGTCCTAGGTTTCAGGTACGTCAGCATTCCGCCCTGCAAGGATGACGCTGATTGAGTATGCAGTCTGCGGAGACAAACCTGCCATGACACCAGCAGCGGCGTCGGGCCGCATGCGACCCAGGAAACCCGCGGCAAATGCCGGCTCCATTTCCTCGAAGAGTTCGGCGGCCTCTTTTGGCTTCATATTCTCGTAAACCGTCGTAAGACGCGCGAGGTCATCTTCAGCGGCTGTATTGGCCAGCGCAAGTAGCCCGCGCAAAGACTCTTCGGCCTCCTGCAGGTTGCTCAGGCGCCGTTCGATCTGCTCATCTGCAACCGAAAGAGCCTTCATCCGCATCTCGATCTGCTCTTCGCGCTCGGTCAGCCGAGCTTCGCGCTCTTGGAACGCCCGAAGCATTTTCGACATCTTTTGTTTGTCGTCTTCCGTCAACGCGGTGTCCGTTTTCGGATCAATTTTTTCTGCAGTTTCGACAACGGCGGAGGGATTTTCCGTTGCAACCGCCTGACCAGCGCCTATGCCGACGCGCAGAATAGCGGACCCAACCAGCAAACCAGCAATCAAGAGGATCGAGCCGCGGCCATTTCGACCGGTGAAGAGCTTTATCGATCTCATTGATGCGTCTCCGCATTCCGGTGGCGGACGAACATTGGTTCGCTGACGGCTGCCGGTGCAGGGGTCGGCGCATGCTGGGGTACGTGAGGCTGTTGCGGCGGTGGATCGGGCAGATCGTGCAGCGACGCCATCTGTAGCTCCAGCTTGCGCGACATGTCTTCGGCTCGTTTGGTCAAATCTGTCAGCGTTTGCGCCGATGTGGCCGCTGTGGACTGCGCGGCCGAGAGGGTTTTGGTCAGATCATCGACCTGCGCAGAAAGCACAGCAACGGCACCTCCCACCCCCTTCTCCAGATCGTTAAAGCGATTCAGTCGCCGGCCCAGAACAAAACAATAAAGGCCAGCTCCAAGCGCTCCGGCTGCCAGCAATACGTCCGCGATCAATTCCATGTCACCCTCCTTAGTTCAGTACAAATTCCATGATCAGCAGGTCTTTCACCTGCTCAGGCCCCGTCACGAGCTGTACCCGCCGCAGCATTTGTGCGCGCAGGCGGGTCAAGGCTGACGGGTTTGTGATGTCGTTTGCTTCGATAGCCCGCAAATAGCCGTTCAACACATCAATAACTCGCGGCAAAACCGCCTCGACGTCGGACGCGTATTCACGCGCAACCTCAAGCTCGGCGCGAAAGCGCAGATGGCTTTGCGCACTGCCCTGGGGCAACGAGACCGTAATCGGATCGAGCGGGACGAACTGAACCTGAGGTACCTTATCTTCTTCAGATGCCTCGACTTTCGGCTCTTCCGATTCGCCCCCCAAGAGCAAGCCGCTCCACGTGGCATAGAACCCACCGCCGCCGCCCATCAACATGAGAACCAACCCAAGTATTAAAGGCATTTTTGACGACTTTGGTGCATCCTCGTCTTCAACTGTCGCTGCGTCCGCCATGGCCATCCCATTTTTGGTTACGAAATTTGTTATAGACGCGATTGCACTAACCGATTGTTAAGCCAGATCGTTCATTGCTGTTGTCATCGCTGAATAGAATGTTCGGCTTGACGGAGGTGATTGTGCAGCAGTTGTTGAATGCGTGGACGGGGTTGGATCTGCGTCGTCAGATTATCGTGGTTGTCGCGACAGTGGCCATGTTCTTCGGCATCCTCGCGATGTCACGTATGGCATCTGCCCCTTCTATGACGCTGCTGTACGCCGGGTTGGAAAACGGTGCCGCAGGGGACGTCGTTCGCGCACTGGAACAACGCGGTGCCGAGTTTGAAGTGCGCGGCGGATCGATCTTTGTTTCAGCGCAAGAACGCGATCAATTGCGCATGACGCTCGCAAGCGAGGGTTTGCCTGCCAACTCCAACCGGGGATATGAATTGCTCGACACCTTGTCGGGGTTCGGGACAACATCGCAGATGTTTGACGCGGCCTATTGGCGGGCCAAGGAGGGCGAGCTCGCCCGCACAATTGTTTCAAGCCCGCACGTTGCGATGGCACGCGTCCATATTGCGAGCACCGGCTCAAATCCCTTTCAACGCGGCGTTACCCCGAAGGCTTCCGTTTCTGTGACGCCGACCGGTGCGGCCATTACACCACCGCAAGCCAAGGCGATTCGCTTTCTTGTTTCATCGGCCGTCGCTGGCCTCGCTTCTGAAGATGTCGCAGTCATCGACGCAAACGGCGCGCTAATCGGTTCTGCTGATGAAGTCGCCCCTGCGGGCTCAGATGATAAGGCGCAGGTCCTTCGTGACCGGGTGCAGCGCCTCTTGGAAGCGCGGGTAGGTTTCGGAAACGCGGTCGTCGAAGTGAGCGTTGATACTGTCACTGAAAGTGAAGCGATCCGGGAGCGGATCTTTGATCCGGAAAGCCGCGTCGCGATCAGCACGGATACTGAAGAACGGAGCAACACCTCGAATGAAGCAGGCGGCGGCAACGTTACGGTCGCGTCCAACCTGCCGGACGAAGAGGGCGGAAACGGCGAAAACTCTTCATCGCAAAACAGCGAAACCCGCGAGCGTATCAACTATGAAGTTTCTGAAACAGAACGCGAAATTGTCCGCGTACCAGGGGCCATCAAGAGGCTGACCGTTGCTGTTTTGGTAAACGATGCCGTGGTCGAGGGCGAAAACGGAACTTCGGAGCTCGCGCCACGTGATCCGGCCGAGCTTGAAGCGCTGCGCGATCTTGTTGCCTCAGCCGTCGGCTTTGACGAGGCACGTGGGGACATCATTACGATCAAGTCGATGGCTCTTCAAAGCGTGTCTCCCCAAGGGACAGCGGCTAGCACCTCGTTCTTCGATGGGCTCCATCTCGACTTGATGTCGGCGGTGCAAATGGCAGTCTTGGCGCTTGTGACGCTCATCCTCGGCCTGTTCGTCGTGCGTCCGTTGCTGAGTAAGCCTGCACTGCCTGAAGGTCAGGAGGTGCCGGCACTGCCTCCTGGCGAAGCCGCACTGAATAGTGAAGGTGGGCTGGATGGTGAAGTAGCCTCTGACGAGTTTGACCTTCCAGAGTTGCCGATGATCTCAGGATTTGGCGGAGACCAGCCTGGTGAGTTGCCGGAACTGCCGATGGCCGGTGGGATATCCGAAGACCCGGTAGACCGGCTCAGATCCATGATTGGTGAACGTCAAGAAGAGACCGTTGAAATCCTGAGAAGCTGGTTGGAAGACAAAGAGGAGAATGCCTGATGTCCCTTTCACACAGGTATCGCAACTTTGGCGGCCCCAAGGTGCCGGACACGCAGGAGAGCAACGCCAACGTCGTTGTGACCGAAGATCAGCAATTGGAAGCCTTCGAAAAGGGTTATCAGGCTGGATGGGATGATGCGGTCAAAGCACAAGCAGACTCTGTTGCAAAAATCAGCGCCGAATTTGGCCAGAACTTGCAAGATATGTCCTTCACCTACCACGAGGCGTTGTCGAAACTGACGTTGTCATTGAAGCCGGTAATGACGGAAATCGTTGAAAAGCTCTTACCGGCAATGGCGCAACAGACGCTTGGTCCTCAGATCGTGGATCAGCTGCTCGAAATGATCAAAGATCAGCCGCATCAACCAATTGAGATCGTGGTCGCCCCTTCAAATGTTGAGGCCATACAAGATATCGCCGAAGACAAGCTGAAGGATCCGTTTGAGATTGTCGCCGAGCCCTCGCTCGCCGAGGGCCAGGCGTTCGTTCGCATTGGCGAAGTCGAACGCAGCGTGGATCTGCAGGCGATCCTCTCAGGCGTAAGTGACGCGCTGACGGCTTTCTTCCACGAAACCGAGCAGGAGAAGAACAATGGATGATGCACCGGAAGCGCGCAATGCCACCGCTGAGACCAGCAATCCTTTCACATCGGTCCCGATCGAAGTGAGTGTATGTGTCGGTAAGGCCCGACCGCTGATCCGCGATCTCGTCGCTCTGGGCCAAAACGCTGTTTTGCCTCTGGACAAAACCGTCGATGATCCTGTGGAACTCTACGTCGGCGATCGGCTTATTGCACGAGGGACCTTGGAAGAAAAGGAAGGGGAAGCGAGCGGTCAACTCGTCGTCAGACTGACCGAGGTGGTCGATTTGCAGACTGGTCACTAAGCTCTCATGCGGCCTTCGCAATACTACGCAGCTATAGTCATATCTCTTGTTTTCATGCCCACGGCAGGGCTTACCCAAGAGATATCGTTCTCACTGGGGGACGACGGGTCAATAAGCGCGAGGACTATCCAGCTCTTCGCAATTATCACTGTGCTCAGTCTAGCCCCAGGGCTTGCAATAATGGTGACTTGTTTCCCTTTTTTGGTCACTGTGCTTTCGATCTTGAGGCAAGCAATCGGCCTCCAGCAATCACCACCAAATATGCTGATTGTCAGCCTGGCACTATTTTTGACCTATTTTATTATGGAGCCCGTTTTCACAGATGCGTGGAGAAACGGTATTTCCCCGCTAAACGAAAACCTAATAGATGTAGAGACCGCATTCGTTCGAACTTTGGAACCATTCCGCATCTTCATGGCGGGCAGATTAGATCCAGAGACTTTTTTCGCGATGGCAGAGCTCCGACCGGACACTATCGACGTAACACCAACTCCGGATGCTCCTTTATCGGTACTTGTTCCAAGTTTTCTCCTTTCCGAGATATCACGAGCATTTCAAATTGGGTTTTTGATTTTTCTCCCGTTCCTCATCATCGATCTTGTTGTCGCGGCTGTTCTGATGTCCATGGGTATGATGATGGTCCCACCCGTCATCGTTTCCCTCCCATTTAAGCTTGCGTTCTTCGTCATCGCAGATGGCTGGAGCCTAATCGCAGGCAGCCTTGTTCGCAGCTACTTTTAGGCTATATTCTCACGCTCTATAGCGGGCGCTTATACTTATGCTGCTCGGATCGAGAGTTCGCTAGTTTTTAGATGTCTGTAGTATGGCTTTCGGAGATCTGAGGTATCTGGAGCTGCCTTTTTAAGACTTGTTGAGCAAATAGCAACTAAATGCCGCTTCTCAAAAAGATGGATTCGTCGAGATTTTGACATAACTTTGGAGAAACTGGTCAGGCGCTGGTGTGGCCGCTAGCAGCAAGGCTGTGCTTCTCCATTTGTCCTAACCTAATAAAGTATGCCATCGCTTTGATCTTTGGAGGAGATTTGCTTTGGCGAGGAAAGGGGCTTCAGACGGCGTATTGAAGCTGCTGAGTGAGATTTAACCGACTCAGTCTTGTGGTGAAGACGTTGGCTCTGCGTTCCACAGCGTCGGGATGAAGGTGCTCTCTGGTTGACGATCATCTGGCTCGCAAAGCGTTAGAGGCGATAAGGCTAGCGCAAGTCAATGAGCTGATTCGCATCAAGAACTGGCGGGTTAGTTACAAAGGACCGAGCGATTGTGGCGTGAGAAGAAGGGGCGCAGCTTCTGCTGAAACTCAAGAAATGCAAACGGCTCTATCATAAAGTCAGTTTGATTATCCGACCAAAGCCGACACGTCCGAACTAGGTCTGTGCAATAGATTTTTTGCATTACGACCACACCCGACCGCATCAGGATTTCAACATGCGCTAGCCGGTCCCGGCACCATATTCAAAGCCCAGATCAGCGGCTCAGACACAGCGGGCCAAGGCAGCCTCCAAGAGGCTTTGTCCCTTCGCTTTCTCTACGTCCGAAATCTGTTGGCGGCATGGTGTACCGAAGTAGCACTTTAGTAGATCCATCACAGAAATCAAAACTCAACAGGCGCAATTCAAAAACACCGCACTAGGCGACGTAAGTCACTCCTGGACTAAAGAACGCCATCTCCCATTCGAAAGCGCTAAGCACCAGAGGCACAAAAAATTGACCGAAAACACACAAAGCAAGTTGACCTATATCGTAATTTTGATGTGCATACGCGATGAGCACTCTATACTTTACAAATCAAGTAATCAGTGTCTACTTAAAGTGGCTGTATCGCACACCTCGGCCCGTCAAAAATGTGGAAAACTTCTTATGACGCATCCAAGTAGCCAAAAGTGGATCTGAGAGAAGTCATCGACGGGCAGCATTCACCATTAACACTATAGTCAATACCGTAGCGTCAGCAATTTCAAACCTTGTCTAGCGGACGATAAATTCGGCATGTAGCGCGCCCGCAGCCTTAATGCTTTTCAAGATGTCAATCATGTCGCGAGGTGCGACTCCGAGTGCATTCAATCCGGCGATCACTTCGGACAGTGATGTCCCCGTCGGTATCTCCGCAAGACCGATGCCTGGCTCTTCTTCGATTTCTGCATTTGTCCTGGGTACAACAACGGTTTCCCCTTCGGCAAATGGGTTTGGCTGAACCGCAATCGGTGCTTCCTGTATTCGAAGTGTGAGGTTTCCTTGAGATACCGCAACGCGCGATATCCGCACGTCTTCGCCCATCACAATCGTCCCAGATCTCTGGTCGACAACCACACGGGCTTTGCGCTCTGGAAGAACAGAGATGTTTTCAATGCGACCCAGTGCATGCGCAACGGACGCCATTCGTGTTTCGGGTATATCCAATTGAACCGTACCAGAATCCAACATGAATGCCACTGGCCGACCAAAGTCAGAGTTAATGGCCTGTTCTATACGTGCAGCGGTGGTGAAGTCCGCGTCCCTGAGCGCCAACCGAAGGTTGGTCAAACTGGACAGGTCAAACTCAATTTCGCGTTCTACGCGAGCGCCCGACGGAATCACGCCTGCGGTTGGCACACCCTGTGTGACGCTCGCACCGTCCCCTTCGGCCACTGACCCACCAGCGATAATCGTTCCTTGTGCGACGGCATAAATCTGGCCGTCTGCTGCATTGAGCGGTGTCATGATAAGGGTGCCGCCTAGCAGACTGTCTGCATCTCCAATGGCGGATACGGTCACGTCGATCTGGCTACCGCCTCTTGCGAACGGCGGCAGAGCTGCCGTGACCAGGACTGCGGCGACGTTTTGAGGTCGGAATTGCTCCCCCGTTACGTTAACGCCCAGCCGCTCAAGGATGTTAGACATGATCTCCTCGGTGAACGGCGAGTTTCGCAACCCATCTCCTGTCCCGTTCAAGCCAACAACGAGGCCATAACCGACGAGGTCATTTCCGCGCACGCCATCGAATTCAACCAGATCTTTGATCCGGACTGGCCCCGCCTGAGAGATGGTGGTGCTCAATAAAACCGCCATGATGGCAGCAAGAAGAAATCTCATAAGAAGTTCACCAGATTGAGTTGAGAGCTACGGACTGTGACTGAATAGAGGCTCTGCAAATGAAACTGCACACTCTCCAATTCCGTGGCGGTTTCGAACGGATCGGCAGCAAGAAGCGCATTGCGGGCAAACTCCATGCTCGTTTCTTCGGCTTGGTTACGGGCCGAAATCATCTCTATTCGTTCTTCGACAAACCCTATGCTCGCGCGCAAACTGGTCAGTTGATCTTGGTTGGATTGCAACCCGATACCTGTCAGACCAAAGAGCTCTGACTGTTCTTCCACTCCAAACCCGAGAGCTGGATCGTCGCCGAGAGCAGCAACCGTGATATGCATCAACAAGTCCTTGATCGCATCATCGTCGGCACGGATGTCTAGCGATACACGCTCGGTATCTGAGAGAGCGAAGGGCGCGAGCGCAGTTGTTGAGCCTGAGTAGGCAAGCGTGTCAAACCCTGCGGGATCGTTAAACCAAGTTTCGGCGGCGGCAAGCGCGTCTTCGGGCGTGGGCTGCCCTGCAATGGCAGTGCGTACAAGTCCAACCAGTGTTTCTGCATCTGGCAAGGGGGCGCTATCAGTGGCTGTGCCAGCGAATAGGCTCAGCCCGGCAACGTCATCATTCAGCGAATTGATGATACCCTGTAATTGCGTCATCGCGTTTTCAGCGGGGTTGCCGGAAACGACCCCCAAAGGCCCGCCGCTTGCCAAAAGCAGGTCGAGCCCGAGCTGGCTTCCATACTCTTGGACGCGCTCCAAGGAGTCCTGCATGGCACCGGTCAAATATCCGGCTTCGGTGTTTGCAACGGAGTATCCTTGCAAGACTTCCAGGGAGCGTTCGAGCCCGGTGAGATAGTTGTGGTTGCCGGACAGAACCTGTCTGACATCGGCCACCTTCCCGCTGGAAAGCTCATCTGTGAGGCGCGTCAAGTCCTGCCTGAGCGCGACGCTGCGACGCTGCAGCATGAAGGATTGTGCAAGGTCACCAAGGGAAGTGGACTTCATCGCTTACAGCCTCAAAATTGTTTGCATCATTTCATCTGCCGCCTCGATCATGCGGGCATTTGCGGCATAGGTCTGTTCGACAAGCAGGAGCTTTTGAAGCTCCTGATCGGTGTCGACCCCCTCGGCCAGCACCAGCTGAGTCAACTCGTTGAATTGGGTCGACGTGAAGGTTTGCGTTTGCTCGGCCTGTGCTCGGTCTGCGCCGAGTTGAGATGTGAGAGTCGAGGCAAGGTTGATCATCGAGAAAGCGCCGGTTCCAAAATCGCCCGACGCGGGTGTGCGTTGTGCGATCAGAGCCTCTGACAAAGCCTGCAGTTGACGAGAATCACCGACATCTCCGGGGACAACCGCGTTCAGGCCGTCTCGCAGCCGCCAGGACTCACCGCCTTGCCGATCATCAATCGCCGCGTTGATTGTCAAGCGCTCGGAGATGCCAACTTCGTTCAACGGATCGAAAGCGATGCCCGTGTCGGTGAATATGCCGGGATCCCCTACAGCCAAGGTGGGATCGACTGCGGGATCCTGGAATCGTTCAACCAGATCCCGCGCCAGCGCATCGAGTTGGGTCTGGGCTTCAACGCCGAGCTCATCTCTGATTTCGAACTGGGCGCCAAGTGATCCTCCACCAAGTGCGCCGCGATCGCTGCTTGTCTGAGCTGGATAGCCGTTGATTGTCAGACCGGACAGCTGGCCACCGGCCAAGCTCATGTAAGGAGTGACCTGATTGACCGGTGTAAACCCGATCTCAGCGACACCGCCGTCGAGCAGGATTGCACCACCGGTCGAATAGAGCGCAATTTGTCCGTTTTCTCGCGAGATCTGGCGGACCGGAACGATCCCGCTGATCTCGTCAACGAGTGCTTGGCGGTTGTCCTGCAAAGCGGATGTGTCGCCACCGAGTGCCATCGTCTTGGTGATTTGTCGATTCAACTCCTGCACACTGGTCAAGGCGGTGCTCAGCTGATTGATTTGAAAATCGATATTCCGATCAGCCTCGCTGCGCGCTTCCTGGATGTCGCGCGAGGCGGACGAGATCAGAGTTGCAAGATCGCGCGCCGCGTTGACGGTCGCATCCAAACGCTCCGGGGCGTCGGGGCGGCTGGTGGCCGTGACCAAGCTGCTTTCAAACTGCGCAATGCGCGCCGAAAGTGAGTTTGGATCATCGGGAATACCCAGAAAATCCTCGTAGCGGGTCAGAAAACTCGTCCGATCGCTTGCGTTGTTGAACGCAGCCTCGGCGAGGCCGCGGTCCACAAGAAGGGCCGGGCTGACGAGGCGGGTGATCCCATCTATCTTCACGCCGCCGATCAACGATGATGACAGGTCGACCGAGCGGACCCCGTAGCCCGGTGTCATCGCGTTGGCGATGTTGGCCGAAATCGTCTCCGAGTTGCGCCCCGCGGCGCGCAACCCGGTCATGGCATTCGACAGTGCAGATGAAATCGTCATGTCTGGCCCTCACTTGTTAACTCGTAGCTGCGAAGAGCGTCCTATCGCTTGATGTTGGTGGTTTCCTGCAACATCTCGTCCACGGTCTGGATCACCTTCGCACTCGATGAGTATGCGCGTTGGGTCTTGATCATATCCGTCAGTTCACCAGCGACATCGACGGCTGATTCCTCGCGCGCAAAGGAGGCGATGTCTCCGGTTGGTCCATCACCGGCATCCCAGAGGAAGAACGCACCGCTTTCCCGGGATGGCAGATAGGTCTGGCTATCAAAGGCCTGCAGCCCGTTCGGGTTGGCAACGTTCACCAGCGGGATCTGATACACAGTCCGGATTTCACCAGTGTCGAAGCTTGCGCGCACGAACCCGTTAGCATCCACATCAAGCCCGATGAAGTTACCGATGGCCGACCCATCCTTGGTCACCGAAATCGGGGCAAAGTTGTAGGAAAGCTGTGACAGCCCCTCATTGTCGCCAATCGCGCCGATATCGATGGAGATCGGGCCAGCAGCCACGTTTACATTGATCAGGCCGGTGGTGCCATCATAAGCCGGGCTCGCACCTGCCGGTGTCACCGTCGGAATAGGCGTAACGGTGGCGAGAGAGCCGCCAGCGGTCCGCGCATCCGTAAAGGTCAGTGTGTATCGCCCAATTTCAGCTCCGGCTTGCGCGGAGTCAGTCATTACCATCGTCCACTCGTTGGTCGCTGGGTCGCCAGCGGCGGCAGGTGGTGTTGGTGTGAACGTAATGCTGATGCTTTGGGACGTGCCGAGGTTATCGAAATACTCGACTGACAGCTGCTCGGTCAGTGCGGCGGCGCCAAACTCCGTCTCCGTTGCCGGAAGGTTGATGCCAAGGCTCATGTTCAATGTCGGGTTCCCGGCAAGCTGCCCGGTGTTGATGCGGACCGGTTCAAGCCCGTCCGCGGTGTCACGCGGGAACGGGGGGATGGTGCCGTCCGCACCAGCGGGAATACCCATCAGAACAAGGCCGGATTGCGATGTCAGATAGCCTTCAGCGTCTGTACGGAAGGATCCGGTGGTCGTGAGGAACATCGGGGCGTCTGCGCCAGCCGTCTGAACCTGCGCCGCCTGCGCGACGGGCAGCATGCCCGCGCCGCGCACCGCGAGATCCGTCGGGTTCGAAGTTGTAATAAGCGGCCCACGTTCGTCGATCAGGCGCTGGGTATTGGCCCGGACGCCGCCCGCAGCGTACGACCCGCCGCCCGAGGACAGAACCATGGATTCAAAATCCGTCTGTACCCGTTTGTAGCCGTAGGTGGAGGAGTTGGAGATATTGTCCGAGATGGACGCCAACCGCTGCGCATTGGTCTGCAACCCTGCAACACCTGCATTGAGCGACGATGAAATTGTCATGGGCACGCCTTTCTGATGTGATCATCCATTGACCACCCAGATAAAGGCCCGGGCTTAACACCGCGCTAACATATAAAATGCGCCCTATTTCAGCCACAATTCAGCGCAGCAGCACAATCTCCACCCGGTCGTTGCGCGTTGCCATCGGGTTGCGATGCACAGGTTCACGATCGGCGTGCCCGGTGACCCGCTGCATCCGCTCGGTCGTCACGCCGTTTTGCTGCAGCATAAGACGTGTGCGCGTGGCGCGGTCGGTCGATTTGTCCCAAACCGGGTTCTCCGCGAGGACGATAGGTGCCGCGCGCACGTGACCCCCGATGGCGATATCATTGGTGACAGCCAGGCTGACGCTGGCGACCATCTCGACGAGCGTCTCCATCAGTGGCGTCGGTCGATCCGTGCCGTCAACAAAGATCGGCAGACCATCCAGAGCGAAGAGCTCGATCACCAAACCCTCATCGGTGATGCGGGTGACGATGTGCTGAAGCGCATTTTTCATCACGGTGCTCTCACCGCCAAGCGCGGTCAGCTCCGCGACGATCTCTTCCAACTCCTCGTTGGTCGCATCTTGGGCGCCATCATCCGTGCTGGTTCCGCTGTCACCGCGCGATTGCTGCTGCTGGGCCGCATAATGCGTGGTTGCGCCGAGGCCGTTCTGCGGAAGTGTTTCCTCCGAGAAAATGCTCTCACCACCGAAGGCGCCGTCGCCGCCGCCCGAGATCCGGTTCACCGGAATGGTTGGCGCGAAATAGTCCGCCAACCCCTGCCGTTGCTGTTCTGTCGTCGCATTCAACAGCCACATCATCATGAAGAAGGCCATCATCGCTGTCACGAAGTCCGCATACGCGACCTTCCAGGCGCCACCATGATGGCCGCCGGCGATAACCTTCTTCCGTTTGATGATGACTGGTGCCAGATTGCTCTGCGCAGCCATATCTCACCACTCTCATATTCACCCAAGCGGAGTGATAGCTCAGAAGGTCTTTCCACCTCCTTAACAGAGGCTTAGTTTTTCTGTCTTGTCACCGGGCCGCCGCTCCGCGCAGATGGCGAGGAAGGAGGCTCATATGCCGACAACGGTCACTGACAGTTCATATTCCTGGATCCGGCTGGGGCTGACCTTGGCCATTGCGGTGATCGTGAATGTTGGCATGTGGGCGATCATCGTGATCATGCCCGCGGTCGAGGCGGAGTTTGGGGCAGGGCGGGCTGAGGCATCCATGCCCTATACCTTGACGATGATCGGCTTTGCGGTTGGCAACTTTGCGATCGGCAAGGCCGTGGACCGCTTTGGCGTCACCCTCTCGCTGATTGCGGCAGCGGTTGGTGTGGCGGTCGGTTTCGGCCTGGCGACGCTGAGCCAATCCATCGTCATGCTGTCTCTGGCGCAACTCCTCGTCGGCTTTGCCTCTGCTGTCGGGTTCGGGCCGCTGATCGCAGACATCTCGCATTGGTTCGTGCGCCGCCGTGGCATCGCCGTGGCTCTTGTGGCCAGCGGGAACTACCTCTCGGGGGCCTTCTGGCCGCTGGTTCTCGCAGGCATGCTGGAACAGACGGGGTGGCGCAGCGTGTATCTCTTCATGGCCGTGGTCACATTGGTCGGAGTGATCCCACTGTCCTTGGCATTGCGCCGTCGCCTGCCGGAGGAAGCCCGCGCCGTCGCGCAGGACATGTCGCTGCGCAACGCAAGCTCGGCCGGGCTGTCTCCCCGCGCATTGCAATACCTGCTCGGCCTTGCGGGCATCGGCTGTTGCGTTGCGATGTCGATGCCGCAGGTGCATATCGTGGCCTATTGCGTGGACCTTGGGTACGGGCCTGCGGTGGGCGCGGAGATGTTGGCGCTTATGCTTCTGGGCGGCGTCGGCTCGCGGATCGTCTCGGGGTTGCTCGCGGACCAACTCGGCGGGGTGAAGACGCTGCTCATCGGCTCCACCCTGCAATGTCTTGCGCTGTTTCTCTACCTGCCGTCGAGCGGCCTCGTCTCCCTCTATGTGGTCAGCCTGATCTTTGGGTTGAGCCAGGGTGGCATCGTGCCGAGCTATGCGCTGATTGTTCGGGAATACATGCCGGCGCGCGAGGCCGGCGCCCGGGTGGGGATCGTCATGATGGCGACGATCATGGGTATGGCTTTGGGCGGCTGGATGTCGGGGTGGATCTATGACGTGAGCGGGTCGTATCAGCTGGCCTTCGTGAACGGCATCCTGTGGAACGGGCTGAACATCGTGATCATGCTGTGGCTGCTGTCACGCAGTGGCCCCCGCGCGCGACAGCCTGCCCCGGCCTAAGAGGCGGCGGCTTTACGGGATTTGGCCAGAGCCATCTGCTTTTGCCGTTCGCGGAACCGGTCCTTGTCCGCCGCTGAGGTCTCTGCAATGCACCGATGACAGCTTACCCCCGCTTCATATTCGGGGCGCTTCGTATCATCGGGCAGGATCGGCCGCCGACATCCATGACAGAGCATATGCGGGCCCTCGCGCAGCCCATGTTCGACGCTGACGCGGTTGTCGAAGACGAAACAGGCGCCGGTCCACTTCGTCTCGGCTTCCGGCACCTCCTCGAGATACTTCAGGATGCCACCCTTGAGGTGATAGACCTCCTCCACCCCTTGCCCCAGTAGGTAGTTTGTGGATTTCTCGCACCGGATGCCGCCGGTGCAGAACATCGCCACCTTCTTGTTGTGGAAGCGATGTTTGTTCTCCTCCCACCAGGCCGGGAATTCACCAAAGCTTTCAGTCTTCGGATCGACCGCGCCTTCGAAGGTGCCGATGGCGACCTCGTAATCGTTGCGCGTGTCGATCACCGCCACATCCGGCGACGAGATCAGATCGTTCCAGTCCTGCGGTTCGACATAGTGGCCGACGCGCGCGCGGGGGTCGACATCCGGCTGGCCCATGGTGACAATCTCGCGCTTGAGCCGCACCTTCATCTTGCCGAAAGGCGCATGATCGCTGACCGCCTCTTTCCACTCCAGATCGGCACAACCAGGCAGCGCGCGCAGATGCGTAATGACCGCGTCGATCCCTGCGCGCGGCCCGGCAATGGTGCCGTTGACCCCCTCCTTTGCGAGCAGCAGCGTGCCCTGCACATCCTGCGAATTGCAGAGTGCGAGCAGGTCCGGTTTCAGCGCGGCAGGGTCGTCAAACCGGGTGAAGTGATAGAGGGCGGCGATGGTGTACATGCGCGCTGCAATAGGCCTCAACGGTGGTACAGGCAAGAGCGGAGGCGCCCCGCGCATCAGCCCCGCCCCGCCCGGTTGCCATTGACGCCCCGCGCGCCGCCCCTTACCCAAAGATTGACCAAGAGCGAGGCGCGCATGACCACAGCCCTGATCGTGATCGACGTACAGACCGATTTCTGCCCGGGTGGTGCGCTGGCCGTGCCGGATGGAGACAAGATCGTGGCATCGATCAATGCGCTGATGGCCGAGGCCGAAGCGGTGATCCTGACGCAGGACTGGCACCCCGCTGGCCATTCCTCCTTCGCCTCCTCGCACGCGGGCAAATCGCCCTATGACCTGATCGACATGCCCTATGGCCCGCAGGTGCTTTGGCCAGATCATTGCATCCAGGGCAGTATCGGCGCGCAGTTTCATCCCGAACTACAAGCGGACCGCGCCGATCTGATTATCCGCAAGGGTTACAACCCCGAGATCGACAGCTATTCAGCCTTCTTCGAGAACGATCACCGGACCCCCACGGGCCTCGAAGGCTACCTGCGGACGCGGGGCATCGAGACGCTTGTCATGGTCGGCCTCGCGCTTGATTTCTGCGTCAACTTCTCGGCAGTGGATGCCGCCAAGCTCGGCTTCAACGTCGAGGTGCGCGAAGACCTCTGCCGCGCGATTGATCTGGATGGTTCGCTCGCCGCAGCCAAAGACGGGATGCGCGACGCGGGTGTCCGCTTGGAGAATGGCCATGGTTGATATCGCGAGACGCGTCTGGAACCACAAGTGGAAGATCGATCCGATTGTCCGCTCGTTGATCGACACGGATTTCTACAAACTTTTGATGTGCCAATCGGTCTTTCGTAACAAGCCCGGTACGCGCGTGACCTTCAGTCTGATCAACCGATCCAAACACGTGCCACTGGCCGAGCTGATCGACGAGGGCGAACTGCGCGAACAGCTTGATCACATCCGCTCTCTCTCATTGTCTCGCGGGGAAAGCACCTGGCTGCGCGGCAACACCTTCTATGGTAAGCGCCAGATGTTCCGCCCCGATTTCATGGAATGGTTCGAGCAGCTGCGCCTGCCGCCCTACCATCTGGAGCGCAAGGGCGATCAATACGAGCTGACGTTTGAGGGAAATTGGCCGGAGGTGATGCTCTGGGAAATCCCGGCGCTGGCGGTGCTCATGGAGCTGCGGGGCCGCGCGGTTCTGAACCGCATGGGCAAGTTCGAGCTGCAGGTCCTTTATGCCCGCGCGATGACCCGCGTCTGGGAGAAGATCGAGGCGCTGCGCGACATCCCGGATCTGTCGATTGCCGACTTCGGCACACGACGGCGGCACAGCTATCTCTGGCAGGACTGGTGCGTACAGGCGATGCAAGAGGGCTTGGGCGACGCCTTCACCGGCACCTCGAATTGCAAGATCGCCATGAACCGCGAGATGGAGGCGATCGGCACCAACGCGCATGAGCTGCCGATGGTCTATGCCGCCCTGGCCAAGACCGATGACGAGTTGGCGCAGGCGCCTTACGACGTGCTCTCGGACTGGCACGAAGAGCATGAGGGCAACCTCCGCATCATCCTGCCGGATACCTTTGGGACCAAAGGGTTTCTCGACAAGGCGCCGGACTGGCTCGCCGGGTGGACAGGCATCCGGATCGACAGCGGGGATCCCGCCAAAGCGGCCGAGATCGCCATCGATTGGTGGAAGACCCGCGGCGAGGACCCCAGCGCCAAGCGGATCATCTTCAGCGACGGCCTCGACGTCGACAAGATCCGCTCGCTGCACCGCAAGTTTGCGGGTCGGACCAATGTCTCCTTCGGCTGGGGCACCCTGCTGACCAACGATTTCCGCATGCTGGTGCCCGAGGACCGGCTGGCGCCGTTTTCGCTGGTCTGCAAGGCGGTCGAGGCGAATGGCGTGCCGACCGTCAAGCTGTCGGACAATCCGAACAAGGCGATGGGCCCCGCGTCCGAGATCGACCGCTACAAGAAAGTCTTCGGCGTCGGAGAGCAGGTCGCGCAGGACGTGATCGTCTGACGCTTGGCTCAGTTGCTCCGCATGCTCAGCGGAAACCGCGCCGGGTGAACCGCGTTTTCGAGCCGCTCTTTCTCGGCCCTTGAGATCTGTTTGCGCGGATAGACGTTTTCTGCGCCCCTTGGCACCAGAAGGTGCATCACATCATCGCGGCGGCGGATGCCGATCCCGGACTTCTTGGCCACCCGGTAGAGGTTGATCATCACCGAGGATTTGGACCAACCAGTCTCGGCTTCGATCTGCTCCACCGACGATCCTTGCCCAAGCGCATCGATCAGATACGCGGCTACAGTGCCTTCCTCGGGCAAGACGATATCGGATTTATGGCGGGCGGGTTTGACCAGAATGCGGTCAGAATTCCGCTGCGCGAGGGCCTCCAGACGGCCGGACCGGGCAAGTTGCAATGTCATAAACTATCCTTCCACTCACTTAGCACTGTGGGGCACGATCGTGCCAAGCCCGCCAGCCCCCTGAAATCACACACTCCCGACGAGGCGGCGCAGGACCCAAGCGGGCCACGGCAGTCCGGAGCGTGCCTTAGTTATGCCATCTTTTTGCTCGAATTCAAAAAAATCGGCCGACCGTTCATGCTTGCGAAACACTGCCAGGCTGGGTCGCCGATTGGTGTTGGAGAACGCGGTTAACCGCCCTACCCGCTGCGGTAGAGACCTCGCTTTATCCCGTAAAAACAGACATCTACGCGCAATCTGCGCAAAGTGCTGCAGGTTTCCCGGCGAAGTGGAACATATGGCACCAGGCGCGAATCACGTTGCGACTCGATGCCCCTCGTCGAGGGTGCAAAAATTGCGGCAGAACTGTGGCGATGGCGATCAGGTAGGCGCTGCCGTGGCGGCCAACACGGGCCTGATCCACCGCACCGGTCAGCGGATCAGGACAATTTCGAACACGCTGTGATCGACAATCTCGGACTTTGCGGCGATCTGTTTGATCTCGATGTCTTCGCCGGTGTCCTCTGCCAGACCGCGCAGCATCCCGATAACCATGGCATCGAGCCCGGTCCGCTGTGAAATGTAGTGCAGGTGGTAGGTTGTCTCGGCCTTTCTTTCGAGCTTGAAAGACGGCGGCTTCAAATCGGGCATCGAAAGCTGAACCCGCGCGTGCATGTCATCCAGACCCCGCAGGCGCTCCAAAAAGCTGTTCCCGGCGCTTGTCATCAGAGCTCCGAACGGCGAGGCGCCAGCGTAGTCGATCCAATGCGATCCGAACTCGGTTAGCACGGCCCCGGCGGACAGACCCGTATGGTCGGAGATGGCGTGCACAAGTTGAAATGTCACGCTGTCGTCATAGCGCTCCATCTCATGAAACTCCTGCGTCTCAAGGTACGCGGCCTCGCACAGAGACTGCCAGGTGTCTGCGTCATGGTGCTTCAGGATGAAGTTGTGGATACCGTCGTTTACCATTCCATACATGTCAATTTCCTCACAAACTGGATGCGCGGCAGGGTTCGGCGTGCGTCTCATGCCGACCTCTCTGCGCAAACGGACCTTGCAGATCGGGGTGTGATCCCCAACCGCGTGATCCTGCAGTAAAGATGGACTGCGGCGCGGAGAACCCGAACGCCTGCAACAGGTTCCTGCGTGGATGCAGAACAGCTGGTCCGTATCGTCAGCTTGGCGGCTGTGTCTTTGGCCCCGGCGAGAGCCGATGCTCCTACATGCTTAATGCGTTGGGAGATTGTTCCGTGAAGACGCGGATGTAGTCTCCCGGGGAGGAGCCCGCCCAGAAGACCCACAGTTTGTGCGGGTCGTCCTCGTCGACCCAGACCCTATCGCCCTGCTCGAGACCGCGCAGTTCGGGGCTGATGTAGGTCACCGAGGTGTTGGCCAGAAAGTCGGTGCGCGCCATCGTGCCCTGGAACGCTGCGATGCCGAGGATCGGTGCGTCGAAATAGACATAGCCGTATTGGGTGCCGGATATGCTGTCGAAAAAGACGTAGTGGCTGGCCACGATGGTCCCCTGCGGGATGACCCCGTTGGTGCCGCCGATGTCGACGCGAATGGGTTCGACCAGCGCGATGTTCTGATCTTCGTCAAAGCCATAGAGGTTGTCATCGTTGAAGGTGTCAAAGCCCACGGCGAAGGGCTCGTCCGTATCGAGTTTGACGAAGGTCCCCGCCCCGTTTTGTCGCAGGATTTCACCATCGAGGATGTAGGCTTGAGCGGGCGCTGCCAGAAGCAACAGCCCCAGTGCCGATTTCCACATGACTGTTCCCCCAAGGCCGGCCGCGTTGGCCATAACCGTATTGACGGGGCGGAGGTGTCGCCAGCGTCAGAGACCGTTCTCGCGAAAACTTGAAGTCGGACGGGTCTCGGCGGCTTCCGGTCTGGCCAGCTGTAATCCGCACCCTTCCTGCTTGCCATTGCGGGCTGTCCACGGTTCATTGAGCGGGCAGCACAACACAGACAGTGGGAGAGCGAGATTGCCTGATATCAGCATCAACAAGGTTGTTCGGGTGATCTTCCTCGCCCGCGAGTATGGCCCGGAAAGCCATCAGCTCAGAGACTACATTTCAAGCCTGAACGAGGAAGAATCCGCCAACCTTGTCGCGATCATGTGGGTTGGGCGCGACAGCTTTGACGCGGCGGACTGGTCCGAGGCCTTGTCAACCGCGATGGCCGAGGCCACGGCGCCGACGGAAAGCTATCTGTCCGGCATTCCGGAGCTCCCGGATCATCTTGAGGCTGGGCTGGAGGCGCTGGGTGTCGATGTGACCGATGCGGAAGACCACTTTCGCGATAGCTGACCTTCAAAGATTGCGCGCGTGGCACAACCAGCGGCCTGCAATCTGCCGGTGTCCTTGACGGGGTCTGGCCCAAAACGTCGATACGCCGGAGGCACAAGTCAGCACCTCGGTCGACGCTATATTCTTTGATGTCGAAGGGGGTGGTGCCCAGGAGAGGACTCGAACCTCCACGTCCATACGGACACTAGCACCTGAAGCTAGCGCGTCTACCATTCCGCCACCTGGGCAGGTGTCGTGGAGCCTGCGTTTAAGCCCATGTCTGAAAGGTGTCAAACGGATTCTGGTAGAAACTGACCATCGGTTCGGGCCGACCTGTCCCACGGTGCGCCTGCGCCGATTTGCACCTTGTTTCGCTGGTGGCGCGGGGGTACATCCTGAAGGACAGGATGCAGCGAGGCGCTTATGTCGAAACTGGTGACAATCTACGGCGGGTCCGGCTTTGTCGGGCGCTATATCGCAAGGCGCATGGCCAAGGCGGGCTGGCGCGTGCGTGTCGCTGTCCGGCGCCCGAACGAGGCCATTTTTGTGAAACCCTATGGGGTGGTCGGACAGGTCGAGCCCGTGCTGTGCAATATCCGTGACGATGCCTCTGTGCGCGCCGTGATGTCGGGGGCGGATGCGGTGGTGAACTGCGTCGGGATCCTGGCCGAGGTGGGCAAGAACCAGTTTGACACCGTGCAGGCGGAGGGTGCCGAGCGCGTTGCCCGCCTTGCCGCAGAAGAGCAGGCCGCGCGGCTTGTGCACGTCTCGGCCATTGGCGCGGATGCCGAGGCCGAGAGCGACTATGCGCGCACCAAGGCGGAAGGCGAGGCCGGAGTTCTGGCCCACATGCCTGGAGCGGTGATCCTGCGTCCCTCGATCATATTCGGGCCCGAAGATCAGTTCTTCAACCGCTTCGCGTCCATGAGCCGTCTCGGCCCGGTCCTGCCGGTTGTGGGTGCCGAGACCCGCTTCCAGCCGGTCTATGTTGATGATGTGGCGAAGGCTGCGGAGCTGGCGCTGACGGGCGATGTGGCACCAGGCATCTATGAGCTTGGCGGGCCCGAAGTGGCCAGTTTCCGCGAGTTGATGCAGCAGATGCTGGGGGTGATCCACCGTCGTCGGCTGGTGCTGAACGTGCCGTTCTTTGCTGCGCGGATCATGGCGTTCGGGTTCGATATGCTGCAGGCCGTCACCTTCGGGCTGATAACGAACGGCATGATCACGCGCGATCAGGTGCGCAACCTGGCCAATGACAATGTGGTCGCCGATGATGCGAAGGGCTTTGCAGAACTTGGGATCACGCCGGTGACGATGGCCTCTGTCCTGCCGGATTACCTGTGGCGGTTCCGCCCCTCTGGGCAATACGACGCGATCAAGGAATCCGCAAAGAACCTGCGCACTTAGCTGTAGGCATAGATCAGCAGCAAGACGCCCAGGATCACCCGGTAAATTACGTAAGGCGTGAAGCTGACGCTGCGCAAGAGACGCATCATCAACACAAGTGCGAGCAGGGCGGCGATAAAGGCGAAGGCGGCGGCGATGAGCCCGTCGCGGGCGACAGACCAGTCGGCCTCCTGCACCACATCCAGCCCCAGCAGCAGGCCCGAGGCGGCGATGGTCGGGATCGACATCAGCATGGCGAGCTTGGCGGAGCTTTCGCGGTCATAGCCGAGCTTGCGGGCGGCGGTAATCGTGATGCCGGACCTGGAGGTGCCGGGGATCAGCGCCAGCACCTGCGCGAGCCCCATGCTCAGCGCGTCCTTGAGGCGCCATTCCTCTGCCGCGCGGGTATGGGCGCCCGTCTTGTCCGCCCAGTAGAGCACGAGCCCGAAGCCCAGCATTGTCCAGCCGATCACGGCGACCGAGCGCAGCATTTCATCAAACCCGGCGAGCTTGATCGCGGCGCCGGCGATGACCACCGGGATGGTGGCTATCAGCAGGCAAAGAGCGAGGAAGGCGCCCTGCGTATCGACCCGCCCGCGCAGCAGCCGCAGAGTGCCCGCGAGAGCGATCTTCACGTCCGACCAGAAGTAGAGGATGACGGCAAAGAGGGTGCCCACGTGCACCGCGACGTCGATGGCGAGGCCCTGGTCCGGACCGCCGGTGACGGTCGGGAGCAGCACCAGATGGCCGGAGGAGCTGACCGGCAGAAACTCGGTCAGGCCCTGGATCGCGGCGACGAGGAACAGATTGAAAAGCGTCATGGAAATCGGACCGGGTTGGAGCTGCGCCTTTGTGGTATAAGGTCAGGGAATCAAATGAAAAGCCTGAAAAAAGGACCGGATCGGAATTAAATTTCCGGTAGTCAGGGCTGTTTTGCGCTGGATTGCGCTAAAATAACCTCATATAGGTAAGTATTACTGACTTTATTTCCTGTTTGAGTTCGCGTATGCGTGCGGCTCCGGGACTTTGGTGGAGGACGCTGGCTGTGGCTGAGCAACCTATGTTGAAATTCGTGACCGTCGAACGTGACATGCCTGAGAAGCGTGCCGCAGATGTACGCCGTGAAGACTTCAATGAGATTTATGCCGAGTACGCCGAGGCCAAGGCGCAGGAGCAATCGAGCCGCTGCAGCCAGTGCGGTGTGCCCTATTGCCAGAGCCATTGCCCGCTGCACAACAACATCCCCGATTGGCTAAAGCTGACCGCGGAAGGCCGCCTGCAGGAGGCCTATGAGGTCAGCCAAGCGACAAATACCTTCCCGGAGATTTGTGGCCGCATCTGCCCGCAGGACCGCCTGTGCGAGGGCAATTGCGTGATCGAGCAGTCGGGCCACGGCACCGTGACCATCGGTGCGGTGGAGAAATACATCACCGACACGGCGTGGGAGAAAGGCTGGGTCCAGCCCATCGCGCCGCGGGCCGAGCGCAGCGAGAGCGTGGGCATCATCGGAGCAGGCCCCGGCGGGCTGGCGGCGGCAGATGTGCTGCGCCGCGCGGGCGTGCAGGTGACCGTCTATGACCGCTATGATCGTGCGGGCGGGCTGCTAACCTATGGCATCCCGGGCTTTAAGCTGGAGAAGGATGTGGTGATGCGCCGCAACGACCAGCTGGAGCAGGGCGGCGTCGCCTTCGAGCTCAATACCAACGTGGGCGAGGACATCAGTTTCGACGAGCTGCGCAGCCGCCACGACGCGGTGATCATTGCCACAGGTGTCTATAAATCAAGGGAAATTGAGGCGCCGGGTGTGGGCGCCACCGGCCTTGTGCGGGCGATTGATTTCCTGACAGCTTCCAACCGTAAGAGCTTTGGCGACGCGGTGCCGGAGTTCGATTCCGGCGCGCTGAGTGCCGAAGGCAAACGGGTTGTTGTGATCGGCGGCGGGGACACGGCGATGGACTGTGTGCGCACGTCGGTGCGGCAGGGCGCGACATCGGTGAAATGCCTCTATCGTCGCGACAGGGCGAATATGCCGGGCTCGCAGCGCGAGGTGCAGAACGCCGAAGAAGAAGGTGTGATCTTCGAATGGCTCTCCGCGCCGAAAGGCTTTGTGGGCGATCCGGTCACAGGTGTCATGGTGCAGAAGATGCGCCTTGGTGCGCCGGATGCGACGGGGCGGCAGGCCCCCGAAGTCATCGACGACGCGGATTACGTGGAAGACGCCGATCTGGTGATCATGGCGCTGGGCTTTGAGCCTGAAGCGCTGCCGACGCTCTGGGACCAGCCGGAGCTGCCAGTGACGCGCTGGGGCACGATCAAGGCCGCCTTCACCACGGGCGCTACCGACCTCGACGGCGTCTATGCGGTGGGTGACATCGTGCGGGGTGCGAGCCTCGTGGTCTGGGCCATCCGCGACGGGCGCGACTGTGCCGAGGCGATCCTGAAACGGCTTGGCGATGCGTCGGTGATGGCCGCCGAATAACCCCATCTGTGCAGTATCTGTATCGCGTCGGTAAAACGTCGGTATCACGTCGGTGCGCAGCGTACGGTGAGACTTTGTTAAGGACAGCAACTATGACCCAACCGGTCCAATCCTCGATTTGGAAGACCGCCGCCGCCGCGGCTCTGTTGGGCGTGTCTGCGACTGCGGCGATGGCGTCAGACCCGCTGGTCGTGCCCGCAGGCTGCACGGCCGTCGCCACCGCGCATAAGAATGGCTGCACCGTGACCACAGTCTTGCAGTGCGCAGATGGCGAGTGGCAGGCACTGAGCTATCGGCGCGGCAGTTTGAACAACACGCTGCACTACGACAGGGCGTGGAACTTCAAGATGTGGGAGACCGAAGGCGCGGGCGCAATGAATTTCGCCGCCGTTCCGGGCACCGGGAAAGCCCTCGATATTGCGACGCTGATCGAGACCGGTTCGCACACGCCAGCAGGCGATTTCGTGATGAACAGCAACATCATCCGCGGACAGGAATATGCGCTGAGCGGTGAAACGAAAGCCACCGGTGAGACGCTGGAGATCAGTGGTGAGCTCTTCGATGTCTATCTCGCCGAGCGTGCCTTTGCGCGGAAAGGGGCGACGCAGGTGCTGAACTTCTCCACCGAGCTTCTGATCTCGCAATCGCGCGAGTTGGTGCTGGAAGGGAACTTTTCCCGTGCGGTCAACGATGGCCCGCGCGAGGACTTCAATCTGCGGCCCCAGAAGATCTATGGCCCGGGCGAGCCAGGGTTCATGGCGACAGCATCGGAGTTTGGCTGTGGCTGAGGCGGTGCAGACCCTGAAGGGGCGCTGCCTCTGCGGTGCGGTCACGTTGACCGTGCAGTCGGAGACGCCGCGCCTGCGCGCGTGCCATTGCGACATGTGCCGCCAGCACACCTCGGGCATGTTCATTTCGGTTGATACGGTGCCGGGGACGCTTGAGGTGAGCGGCCCGGCGCAGAGCTTTGCCTCCTCCGAGTGGGCCGAGCGCGGGTTCTGCGGCACCTGCGGCTCGACGCTCTGGTACGGCACGGTGCATGATGGCATGCGCCACCCGGCGGCAGGGCTGTTTGATGGTGCGGCGCTGGGGGAGATGACGCTGGAGTTCTTTGCCGATGAATGCCCGCAGGGCTATGCGCTGACGGGAGATCACCGGAAGCTGAGCACCGAAGAGACCATCGCGATGTTCGAGGGCGAGACATGACGGATGCGGCGGCCAGAGACGCGTTGATCGCGCCGCACCGGCGGACCGGCCAGATGTCGGGCCGGTGCCTTTGCGGGGCGGTCAGGATCGAGATCGACGGGAACTATGTGGCGGCCATTGGCGCCTGCCATTGCGTGATGTGCCAGCGCTGGAACGGGATGCTCTTTGGCTCCTTTGTGGCGGACACCAAGGCGGTTACGGTCACGGGGCCGGTGAAGAACTATGCGTCTTCGTCCTTCTCGGAGCGCGGGTTTTGCGAGATCTGCGGCAGTTCGGTCTGGCTGCGGGCCACCGACCCGGAAGAACCGGAGATCGAGCTCTTCCCGGGGAATTTCAAGGAGGCGGCAGACTTCGTGCTGCTGTCGGAAATCTACACCGATCTGGCGCCGGCCTACGCGTGCCTTGAAGGCGAGCACCGCCGCAAGACACGGGCTGAGGTGCAAGCGGACCACCCATTTGTTGAAGGAGACAACTGATGACCATCTATGACGATACCTGGGTGGCGCGCGAAAACGCCAAGCGGGCGATGATGGCCGAAAAAGGTCTTTATGATCCGTCGGAGGAGCATTCCTCCTGCGGAGTGGGTCTTGTGGTGTCGGTGGATGGCACGAAGAGCCGCGGCGTGGTGGAGAACGGCATCAAGGCGCTCAAGGCGATCTGGCACCGCGGCGCGGTCGATGCGGATGGCAAGACCGGTGACGGGGCGGGCATTCACGTGCAGATCCCGGTGGAGTTCTTTTACGACCAGGTGAAGCGCACCGGGCATGACCCGCGCGAGGATGAGATGATCGCCGTGGGGCAGGTGTTTCTGCCGCGCACGGATTTCGGTGCGCAGGAAACCTGTCGGACGATTGTCGAAACCGAAGTCCTGCGCATGGGGTATTATATCTATGGCTGGCGGCATGTCCCGGTAGACATCTCCTGCCTTGGTGAGAAGGCCAATGCGACACGGCCCGAGATCGAGCAGATCCTGATCTCCAATGCCAAGGGAGTGGATGAGGAGACCTTCGAGCGCGAGCTTTACGTCATACGGCGGCGTATTGAAAAGGCGGCTTTGGCGGCCCAGGTACCGACGCTCTATATCGCGTCGATGTCCTGCCGGTCGATCATCTACAAGGGGATGATGCTGGCCGAGCAGGTGGCCGAGTTCTACCCGGACCTGATGGATGACCGGTTCGAGAGCGCCTTTGCGATCTATCACCAGCGCTATTCGACCAACACCTTCCCGCAGTGGTGGCTGGCGCAGCCGTTCCGGATGCTGGCGCATAACGGCGAGATCAACACGCTGAAGGGCAATCTGAACTGGATGAAGAGCCATGAGATCCGCATGGCCTCCGGCGCCTTTGGCGAGATGGCGGAGGATATCAAGCCGATCGTCGCCTCGGGCTCGAGCGACAGCGCGGCGCTGGATGCGGTGTTCGAGGTGCTGGTGCGTGCGGGGCGGAATGCGCCGATGGCGAAGACCATGCTGGTGCCCGAGAGCTGGTCGAAGCAGGCGGTGGAACTGCCGCAGAGCTGGCGCGACATGTATTCCTATTGCAACTCGGTGATGGAACCCTGGGACGGGCCCGCAGCACTTGCGATGACCGATGGGCGCTGGGTCTGTGCCGGGCTCGACCGGAACGGGCTGCGGCCGATGCGCTATGTGGTCACGAATGACGGTATGGTCATCGCCGGGTCAGAGACCGGGATGGTGCCGCTGGATGAGGCATCGGTGGTCGAGAAAGGCGCGCTGGGGCCGGGACAATTGTTGGCGGTCGACATGGCCGAAGGTAAGCTTTTCCACGACGAGGACATCAAGAACGCGCTGGCCGCCTCGCAGCCTTTTGGTGACTGGGTGGGCAAGATCAACGATCTGGAAGAGGCGTTGGATCACGTGCAGGAGCAGGCGCTGTTTAGCGGGGCTGAGCTGCGGCGTCGGCAGGTGGCGGCGGGCTATACCATTGAAGAATTGGAACAAATTCTGGCGCCCATGGCGGAAGATGCCAAGGAAACACTGGCGTCAATGGGGGATGACACGCCCTCGGCCGTGCTGTCAGGCAAGTACCGACCCTTGAGCCATTTCTTCCGCCAGAACTTCAGCCAGGTGACCAACCCGCCGATTGACAGCTTGCGGGAATACCGGGTGATGAGCCTGAAGACGCGGTTCGGCAACCTCAAGAACGTGCTCGACGAGGACAGCAGCCAGACCGAGATTTTCACGCTCGACAGCCCGTTCCTCGGCAATGCACAGTTCGATGAGCTGATCTCGCATTTCAATGCCGACGTGGTGACGATCGACTGCACCTTTGCGCCCGGAGCCGGCAACCTGAGCGCTGGGCTGGCGCGCATCCGCGCTGAGGCGGAGGACGCCGTGCGTTCGGGCGCGGGGCATATCATCCTGACCGATCAGGACAGCGGGCCGGAGAAGGTGGCGATGCCGATGATCCTGGCCACCTCTGCGGTGCACAGCCACCTGGTGCGCAAGGGGCTGCGGACCTTCACCTCGATCAACGTGCGCTCGGCGGAATGTGTCGATCCGCATTACTTTGCCGTGCTGATCGGCGCTGGGGCGACGACGGTGAACGCATACCTCGCCGAGGATTCGTTGGCCGACCGGATCGACCGCGGGCTGCTCGACATGAGCCTGACCACGGCGATTGACCGCTACCGCATTGCCATCGATCAGGGGCTGCTGAAGATCATGGCGAAGATGGGGATTTCGGTGATCTCGTCCTATCGCGGCGGGCTGAACTTCGAAGCGGTGGGGCTGTCGCGCGCCATGGTTGCGGAGTATTTCCCTGGCATGACCAGCCGCATTTCGGGCATTGGCATCACCGGCATTCAGAAGAAGGCCGAGGAAGTGCATGCGAAGGCCTGGGGCGGTCCGGCCTCGGTGCTGCCGATTGGCGGTTTCTACAAGGCGCGGCAATCGGGCGAGACCCACGCCTGGGAAGCGACTTCGATGCACATGATGCAGATGGCTTGCAACAAGGCATCTTATCAGATGTGGCAGCAGTACTCGAAAAAGATGAAGAGCAACCCGCCCATCCATCTGCGCGATTTGCTGGACATCAAACCGCTGGGCAAACCGGTGCCGATTGAGGAGGTGGAAAGCATCACCTCCATACGTAAGCGTTTTGTGACGCCGGGGATGTCGCTGGGGGCGCTGAGCCCCGAGGCGCATAAGACGCTGAACGTGGCGATGAACCGGATTGGGGCGAAGTCGGACAGTGGCGAAGGCGGCGAAGACCCGGCGCACTTCGTGCCGGAGCCCAATGGCGACAACCCTTCGGCCAAGATCAAGCAGGTGGCTTCGGGGCGCTTTGGCGTGACTGCGGAGTATCTGAACCAGTGTGAAGAGCTGGAGATCAAGGTGGCGCAGGGCGCGAAGCCCGGCGAGGGTGGGCAGCTGCCGGGCATGAAGGTTACCGACCTGATCGCGCGGCTGCGCCATTCGACCAAGGGGGTCACGCTGATCTCGCCGCCGCCGCACCACGATATCTATTCCATCGAGGATCTGGCGCAGCTGATCTATGACCTCAAGCAGATCAACCCGCGCTGCAAGGTGACGGTGAAGCTGGTGGCCTCGTCGGGTGTGGGCACGATTGCCGCCGGGGTGGCCAAGGCGAAGGCGGATATCATCCTGATTTCCGGACACAATGGCGGCACCGGGGCCTCGCCTGCGACCTCTATCAAATATGCGGGTCTGCCCTGGGAAATGGGGCTCACCGAGGCGCATCAGGTTTTGTCG
Organism: Roseobacter cerffii; assembly: GCF_054226325.1. NCBI lineage: Bacteria > Pseudomonadati > Pseudomonadota > Alphaproteobacteria > Rhodobacterales > Roseobacteraceae > Roseobacter > Roseobacter cerffii. Next base: position 4,202,301 of record NZ_CM135757.1, on the reverse strand, counting down.
ATGAACAACCTGCGCGACCGGGTCACGCTGCGCACCGATGGCGGCTTGCGCACCGGGCGCGACATTGTGATGGCAGCGATGCTGGGGGCCGAGGAATATGGTATCGGCACGGCGGCGCTGATCGCGATGGGCTGTATCATGGTGCGGCAGTGCCAGTCGAACACTTGCCCCGTTGGCGTGTGTACGCAGGACGAGAGCCTGCGCGCGAAGTTCACTGGCAATGCGGATAAGGTGGTCAACCTGATCACCTTCTACGCCACGGAAGTGCGCGAGATCCTGGCGTCGATTGGGGCGCGGTCGCTAGACGATGTGATCGGACGGGCGGACCTGTTGGCGCAGGTCTCGCGTGGCTCCGCGCATCTGGATGATCTGGATCTGAACCCGCTGCTGATCACTGTCGATGGGGCGGCGGACATCGTCTATGACCGCAACCGCAAGCGCAACAAGGTGCCCAGCACGTTGGATGCGGAGATCGTGCGCGATGCCAAGCGGTTCCTCGAAGACGGTGAGAAGATGCAGCTGAGCTATGCGGTGCAGAACACACATCGGACCGTGGGGACCCGCACCTCGAGCCATATCGTGAAGCAGTTCGGGATGCGCAATACGCTGCAGCCGGACCACCTGACGGTGAAGCTGTCGGGCTCGGCGGGACAGTCCCTGGGCGCCTTTGCGGCGCCGGGGCTGAAGCTGGAGGTGTCAGGCGATGCCAATGACTATGTCGGCAAGGGGTTGTCGGGTGGCATGATCGTGGTGCGCCCACCGATGGCGTCGCCCATCGAGGCGGCCAAGAACACCATCATCGGCAATACGGTCCTGTATGGTGCGACGGATGGCTATCTGTTTGCAGCGGGCCGTGCGGGTGAGCGCTTTGCAGTGCGCAACTCGGGCGCCAAGGTGGTGATCGAGGGTTGCGGCTCGAACGGCTGTGAGTACATGACCGGAGGGGTTGCGGTGATCCTGGGTGAGATCGGCGCCAACTTTGGCGCGGGCATGACCGGGGGCATGGCGTATCTTTATGATCCCGAGGGCACGGCGCCCGCGCTGATGAACATGGAGACGCTGGTGACCTGCCCGGTGACCGAGGCGCATTGGCTGTGGCAGCTGGAAGAGCTTCTGGAGATGCATCTGCGCGAGACGGGCAGCCGTCGGACGGCGGACATCCTGCAGCATTGGGAGGCCGAGAAGGCGCATTTCCTGCAGGTGTGCCCGAAAGAGATGCTCGACAAGCTGGCAGCGCCCTTGGGGATCGAGGACGAAGCGATCCCGGCGGAATAACTGTAGCGCGCGGCGGTTCACAACACCGCCGCGCGGGCCTATAGCTGGGCCATGGCGAAACGGGCGACAAAAAAGAGCAGGCGCTCCCGCAAGACATCGAAACGTGCCAACCCGCTGCGGCGGGTGGTGCGGTTTGTTCTGCGCGGGATGCTTGTGGTGGTGGGCGTCGTGCTGGCGCTGATTGCGCTGGGCGTCGTCGTGAACCCGCCGACGACGCCTTACATGCTCGCGGAATCGCGGCGCTTGGGGGGCGTCGAGCAGGTCTGGGTGCCGCTGGAGGATATCGCGCCGGTGATGGCACGGTCAGCCGTGGCCGCGGAGGATGCGAATTTCTGTTTGCACTGGGGGTTTGACCTCGCCGCGATCAAGGATGCGATTGCCGATGGCGGTAACCGCGGCGCCTCGACTCTGAGCCAGCAAACGGTGAAGAACGTCTATCTCTGGCACGGGCGGAACTACACGCGGAAGGCGCTGGAGGCGGTGTTGACCCCGGTGCTGGAGGCGATCTGGACAAAAGAACGGATTGTCGAGGTTTATCTAAACGTGGCGGAATTCGACGAGGGGGTCTTTGGCGTGGCGGCGGCGGCGCGGCATTACTTTGGTGTGTCAGCTGGCGATTTGTCGGCGGAGCAGGCAGCGCGGCTTGCCGCGATCCTGCCGAACCCCAAGGGCCGCTCGGCCAGCCGACCCTCTGATTTCGTGGTGAAACGGGCGCGTGCGATCCGGTCGGGGGCAGCAACAATCAGCAAAGATGGCCGCGCGGCCTGTTTCGAGAGTTGAAACCGAAGGCGGCTCGGGGCATTGAGGACAGAGCATTTTTGACCGGAAGACCCCATGGCCCGCCTGTTTCATGTCCCCCTCTCTCCTTTTTGCCGGAAAGTGCGCCTGAGCCTTGCGGAAAAGAAGATCGAGGTGGAACTGGTCGAGGAGAAGTACTGGGAGCAGGATCCCGACTTCATGCGCCGCAACCCGGCGGGGCAGGTGCCGGTGCTGCGGCTCGACGGGGTGATGATGGCGGAAAGCAGTGCGATCTGTGAGTATATCGAAGAAACCCGGCCCGATCCCGCCTTGATGCCCAAGGATGCCGTGGCGCGGCAGGAGGTGCGGCGGCTGGTGGGCTGGTTCGATGACAAATTTCACCACGAGGTCACCTCGAAGCTGCTCTATGAGCGGGTCAACAAGAAGGTGATGAAGCAGGGGTATCCGGACAGCACGAACGTGAAGGCGGGGGCGAAGGCGATCAAATATCACCTCGACTACATGACGTGGCTGCTCGATCACCGGCGCTGGCTGGCGGGGGATGTGATGACGCTGGCGGATTTTGCCGCCGCCGCGCATCTGAGTGCGCTCGATTACATCTCGGACGTGGACTGGAACCGGTCGGAGGTGGTGAAGGACTGGTATGCGAAGATCAAGTCGCGGCCCGCGTTTCGGTCGATTCTTGCGGATCAGGTGCCCGGGTTCCCGCCGCCGCGCCACTATAACGACCTCGATTTTTGACGCAGGCGTCGGGCCGCGAGTATTTTGAGAAGGGTAAAGCATGACCCCTCCGCTGAAGGATCGGCTGGTGGCGCAGGCTCTTACCGAGGGGTTCGTGAGCGCGCGGGTCTGCAGGCCGGATGCGGTGCCGGAGGCGGCGGCGCGGCTGCGGGCCTTTGTGGACGCGGGCTATCACGGGCAGATGGGCTGGATGACGGAGCGAATGGACTGGCGGGGGAACCCTGCCGCGCTCTGGCCGGAGGCGCGATCGGTGATCATGCTGGCGGAGAGCTATACGCCGGATCACGATCCCATGGCGGTTCTGGAGAAACGCGCGCGGGGGGCGATCTCGGTCTATGCGCAGGGGCGCGACTATCATGATGTCGTCAAGAAGCGGCTGAAACGGGTCGCGCGCTGGCTGCTGGCCGAGGCGGGGGAGCCCGCCGAGGTGAAGGTGTTTGTCGACACGGCGCCGGTGCCTGAGAAGGCGCTGGCCGCGGCGGCCGGGCTGGGGTGGCAGGGCAAGCATACCAATCTGCTCAGCCGGGACTGGGGCAATTGGGCGTTTCTGGGTGCGATTTTCACGACCCTCGAGCTGCCGGTGGACGCGCCGGAAGTGGATCATTGCGGGTCTTGCCGGGCTTGCCTGGATGTGTGCCCGACGGATGCCTTCCCAGCGCCCTATCGGCTCGATGCGCGGAAGTGCATCTCGTATCTGACGATCGAGCATAAGGGGCCGATTCCAGAAAACATACGTAGACGTATGGGAAACCATATTTACGGATGTGATGACTGCCTTGCGGTCTGTCCGTGGAACAAGTTTGCGGTCACTGCGCGGGACATGCGGCTGACTGCGCGGCCAGAGCTGGTGGAGCCGGCGCTTGCGGATCTGGCCCAGCTCGATGATGCGGCGTTTCGGGCTCTCTTTTCGGGCTCGGCCATCAAGCGGATCGGGCGGGACCGTTTCATCCGCAATGTGCTCTATGCCATTGGGAATTCCGGCGCGCCGGAGTTGCGCCCAGCGGCGGCTGCGCTGGTGGACGACCCTGATCCTGTGGTCGCAGAGGCCGCAGCCTGGGCGCTGTCGGAACTCGATCAGGCGGAGGCGCGGCGGTGACGCTGGCCCTCGGCGTGGACACGGGCGGGACCTACACCGACGCGGTGCTGATCCGCGACGAGACCGTGGTCATCGCGTCGGCAAAGGCGCTCACCACGCGCGAAGACCTGGCGGTGGGGGTCGAGGCGGCGATCCGTGCGGTGCTCGACGCGTCGGGCGTGGCGCCAGCGGACATCGGGTTGGCGGCGCTCTCGACCACGCTGGCGACGAATGCTCTGGTCGAAGGGCAAGGGGGGCGGGTCGGTCTGATCTATATCGGATTTCGCGGGCAGGACCTGCAGGGCCATGGCCTGGCCGAGGCGCTGGGCGGCGATCCGAGCCTGATCTGCGCGGGCGGTCATGACCATGCGGGCGGCGAAGCGACGCCCTTGGATGAGGCCGCGATCACTGCTTTTCTGAACGAAAACCGCGATGGTGTGAGCGGATTTGCGGTCGCGGCGCAATTCGCAACGCGCAACCCGGCGCATGAACTGCGCGCGGCGGAGCTGGTTGCCGAGATCACCGGGCGCCCGGTCTCGGCCTCGCATCAGCTGTCGGCCCGGCTCAATGGGCCAAAGCGGGCGGTGACGGCGATGTTGAACGCGCGGCTGATCGGGATGATCGAGCGGTTGATCGAACGAGCGGGTGCGGTACTGGCGCGGATCGGGGTGGCGGCGCCCTTAATGGTGGTGCGCGGCGATGGTGCGTTGATGTCGGCGGCGCAGGCGCGGGCGCGGCCCATCGAGACCATCCTCAGCGGCCCGGCGGCGTCGATCGTGGGCGCCCGCTGGCTGACTGGCGCTGATGATGCCCTGGTGAGCGACATAGGCGGCACCACGACGGACATCGCGCTGCTGCGCGGCGGCGTGCCCGCGATTGACCCGGCGGGGGCGCGGGTCGGGCCGCATCGCACGATGGTCGAAGCAGTGGCGATGCGGACCACCGGGCTCGGTGGGGACAGCGAGGTGCAGGTCGTGGCCGAAGGGTTGCAGGGCGGTGTGACGCTGGGGCCGCGCCGGCTTCTGCCGGTGTCATTGCTGGCTGTCGAGGCGCCGGAGGTTGTGCGGGACACGCTGGAGGCGCAGCTGCGTAACAGCGCACCCGGAGACCATGACGCGCGGTTCGTGCGGGCGGTGCCGGGGCAGAGCCGCGACGGCCTCGGCGCGCGCGAACAAAACATACTTGAGCGTATGGAAGAGGGTGTCTGCGCCTTGGGAGATGTGCTGCGGGCGCGGATTGATCAGGGGGCGCTGGCGCGACTGGTTGGCCGGGGGCTGGTGCAGATGGCAGGCGTGACGCCGTCGGATGCGAGCCATGTGCTGGGCCGGGTGGCGGCCTGGGATGGTGCGGCGGCGGAATTGGCGCTGCGGCTGATGGCGCGCAAGCGTGTGGGGTCGGGCGCTGTTTTGGCGCCGAATGCGCAGACCCTGGCGCAGATGATCGTCGATCAGTTGACCGAGCAGACATCCGTTGCGTTGTTGGAGGCGGCATTTGCCGAAGAGGCGCAGGATTTTGGCGAGACGCCTCAGGCCCTGGCCAGGCACGGGCTCTTGCGCGCAGGGCTTGCAGAGCATCGCGGGCTGGTCCGGCTGAGCGCAGGGTTGAACCTCCCCGTTGTGGGGCTGGGCGCGTCGGCGGCGAGCTACTACCCGGCGGTGGGCGCGGTGGTCGGGACCGAGATGATCTTGCCCAAGCATGGCGGCGTGGCCAATGCCATCGGGGCGGTTGTCGGGCGCGTGACGATGCGGCGCAGCGGCATCGTGACCTCGGCGGGGGAGGGCCGCTTTCGGGTGCATCTGGAGGCGGGATCCACGGATCTGGCGGATCAGGAGGCGGCGCTGCATTTGCTGGAAACCGCGTTGCGGGACCAGGCGCGCGCCGAGGCGCTTGCGGCGGGTGCAGCCGACGTGCAGGTGAGCGCCCGTCGCGATATCCGATGCGCCACAATCGAGGCGCGCGAGGTCTTTGTCGAAGCGGTAGTGACCGTCGAGGCGAGCGGACGGCCCCGCGTCGCCACGGGTTAGGCCGTCAGGAGGCCAACCGCTGCGGCGGCGCCTCGCGGGGTGCGGTGTCGGCGCCGATCTGGAAAGACGCGGCGATCCGGCTGAGCTTCTGCACCTCGTTGACGAGGACCTGGGTGGCCGCGTTGGTTTCTTCGAACATGGCGGCGTTTTTCTGGGTGACATCGTCGAGGCTGCTGACCGAGCTGGTGATCTCATCGAGGCCGCCTGACTGCTCGGCGGCGGCGGCCGCGATGTCCGACACCATCTTGGCCAGATCGCCGACGAACCCGTCGATCTCGGCCAGTGACTCGCCGGTCTTCGAGACCAGATCGACGCCCTGATGCACCTGGCTGGCCGAGGTGGTGATGAGGTTCGCGATCTGCGTCGCGGCCTCGGAGGAGCGTTGCGCCAGCGCGCGCACTTCGGAGGCCACCACGGCGAAGCCGCGACCGGCCTCGCCTGCGCGTGCGGCTTCGACGCCGGCGTTCAGGGCCAGAAGATTGGTCTGGAAGGCGATGTCGTCGATCATCGAGGTGATCTTGGAAATCTCGTCGGAGCTGGACGCGATCGCATCCATTGCGGCGCGCGCATTCTCCATGACTTCGGAGCTCGCGGTCGCGCGGGATTTGGTTTTCTCCACCACGTCGCGGGTGTCGCGGGCGATTTCGGCGGTCGACTTCACCGAGGCCGACATCTCGGCGATGGCGGCAGCGGTCTCTTCCAGCGAGGCGGCCTGGCTTTCGGTGCGGCGGCTCAGATCGTCGGAGGCGGAGGAGATTTCATCGGTGCCGCTGCCAATCTCGCGGCTGGCATCGACAACGCCGCCGAGACTGCTGCGCAGCTTGGTGATCGCGGTGTTGAAATCCTGTTTGAGCGGGTCGAAATCGCGCCCGAAGTCGCCCAGGATTTCATGCCGCAAGTCGCCTTCCGCCAAATGAGCCAACGCCTTGCGCAGGGATTTTATCGCCTCGACCCGGGCGGTGATGTCGGTGGCGTATTTTACCACTTTGACCGTCTCGCCATTCGGGCCGATCACGGGCGTATAGCTGGCCGCGATCCAGACGTCGGAGCCGTCCTTTGCGCGGCGCCGGTATTCGCCGGTGTGAAACTTGCCTTCCTGCAGAATGCGCCAATGCGCCTCGTACTCCGGCGTGTCCACCTCGCCCTCGGGCATGAACATGCTGTGATGCTTGCCCACGATTTCGTCGAGCGTGTAGCCCATGGCGCCGAGGAACAGATCGTTGGCGTGGCGGATCGTGCCGTCGGGAGAGAACTCGATCACCGCCTGGATCTTGGTGATCGTGTTGGTCATGTCATTGGCTTCCATGATCGCGGTCACATCGCTCTTGACCGAGATCATTCGCACGACGTTGCCGTCGACGTCACGCTCGGGGCAGTAGATCGACTGGACCCAGAGGCCCGTCCCATCCTTGCGGAACCGTTTGAAGTTGCCCGCCGGGACGACACCGGATTTCACCTCCTCGAGGAATTTCTCATAGCGGTCGGTGCCCGCGTAATCCGGGTGTACGAGCTTGGCGTAGTTCTGCCCGACCAGTTCCTCGCGCTTGTAGCCGAGCAGATCGAGCGCCATGTCGTTCACCTCGAGGATCGTGCCATCCACATCATAAACAACGCGCCCGTGGGTCGCCGAGATCGCCTCGATCTGGCGCAGAAGGTTCTGCTTGTTGGCGCATTCAAGTTCGACCTCGCTCGTCACATCGTGGCTGACCGTGACGACCTTGATCACCTCTCCCGCGTCATTCTTGATCGGAAGATAGGTGGCGGAAAGCCAGAGCTTCTTGCCCGCCTTGGTGAGGCGGCCTACCACATCCGCGCGCGGTTCGCTGTTCTGCAACCCGCGGGTTGCGGCCTCTTCATCGGTGTCCTGCGGATTGCTCTCGTCGAGCAGGATGCGCCGGGATTGGCCAACTATCTCGCTCTTGTCATAGCCGAACAGCCGGCAGAAATTCTCGTTCACATCGAGGATCGTGCCGTCGGGCGCAAACCACACCAGCATGTAGCTGATATCCATTGCGGCGAGAAAAGCCGAGTGTTCGTCGCTCTGCGAGGGCTCTGGGGTCGTCTTCTGAAAAAAGCGCGCCATGGGATCTCCAAGATGATGGAGCTTCCGTGTTATTGGCCGCCGATTAAGAAACCATTGAAGGACGCGGCCCCGCTTAACCAGTGGCGGGGCCGACGCAGGGGCGCGGTTTATTCTGCCGCTTGCGTCCGCTTGGGCAGCACCCAGTCCGCGCGCGGGAAGTGGCAGGTATAGCCATTGGGGATGCGCTCGAGGTAGTCCTGATGCTCGGGCTCGGCCTCCCAGAAGGCACCCACGGGCTCGACCTCGGTCACCACCTTGCCGGGCCAGAGGCCGGAGGCTTCCACATCGGCGATGGTGTCGAGGGCCATCTGTTTCTGGGCGTCATCCACGTAGTAGATCGCCGAGCGATAGCTCATGCCCACATCGTTCCCCTGGCGGTTTGGCGTGGTGGGGTCGTGAATCTGGAAGAAGAATTCGAGCAGGTCGCGGTAGGTGATCTGCGCCGGGTCGAAGATGATCTCGATGCCCTCGGCATGGGTGCCGTGGTTGCGATAGGTCGCCTGCGGCACATCGCCGCCGGTGTAGCCCACGCGGGTCGAGATCACGCCGGGGCGCTTGCGGATCAGATCCTGCATCCCCCAGAAACATCCCCCTGCCAGAACTGCGCGCTGATGGCTCATGCCACGTCCTCCACCTGATCAATGTAGTCACCATAACCTTCAGCGGCCATGTCGTCACGGTGCACGAAGCGCAAGGAGGCGGAGTTGATACAGTAGCGCAGGCCGCCCCGGTCCTGCGGGCCGTCGGGGAAGACATGGCCCAGGTGGCTGTCGCCATGGGTCGAGCGGACCTCGGTGCGGACCATGCCCAGGGTGGTGTCGCTGAGCTCTTTCACATGCGCAGGCTCGATGGGTTTGGTGAAGCTGGGCCAGCCGCAGCCGCTCTCGTATTTGTCGGCGGAGGCAAAGAGCGGCTCGCCCGAGACGATGTCGACGTAGATGCCGGGCTCCTTGTTGTGCAGGAGCTTGCCGGTGCCGGGGCGTTCGGTGCCGTTCTGCTGGGTGACGCGGTACTCTTCGAGCGAGAGCTTCGAGAGCGCCTCTTGGGTCTTTTCATAGGTGTGCATGGGGCCTCCTTTAACGCTTTGATCATAAGATGGGTCAAATCGACGGGAGTTAAAGAGGGCTGGGCGCCTGACATCTGCCGCGGTGGCCCTATATGCGGAGCAAGCAGAGAGGAGCGCGAGATGACACGGGTTGGTGCAGCGATCATAGGGCTTTTGACAGGCGCGGCGGCGCAAGCGGGTGTGTCGGCGCATGAGTTTGCCTCGATTGACGGCGGTACACTGAACACGGGCGATTGGGCCGGGCAGCCGGTGCTGGTGGTGAACACCGCATCGCAATGTGGGTTCACCGGGCAGTATGACGGGCTGCAGGCGCTCTATGACCGGTATCGCGATCAGGGGCTGGTGGTGCTGGCGGTGCCATCCGATGACTTCAACCAGGAGCTGGGCAGCGCGGAAGAGGTGAAGGAGTTCTGCGAGATCAACTTCGGGCTCGATCTGCCGATGGCCGATATTACCCCCGTCAAGGGCGCGACTGCGCATCCCTTCTATCGCGAGGTGGCGGAGGAGACGGGGTTCGTGCCGCGGTGGAATTTCAACAAGGTGCTGATCGGGCCCGAGGGCGATGTGGTGGGCACCTGGGGCAGCAGCACCAGGCCGCAGTCCCCCAAGATCACGGGTGCCATTGAGACCTTGCTGCGGTAGTCCCCTGATCCTGACGGTTGCATGATGCGGTGAAGGCAGCGCCACCGGGCGGCGCAGGGCCAGCCCCGCGCCGCCCGGTGGCGCTGCCCGCCCGTGACAGAGGGCATGGCTCCAACCGCAGCTGTCCGGCTGGCCCATCTGTGCCTACACTCCGCCACGCCAGACCAGCTGGGCACTGCCACCTTCGAGGCCGGGGCTGATGCCATAGGCGGCGCGGTAGCTCTTGGAGAAATGCGAGAGGGATTTGAAGCCGCAGGCGACGCAGACGTCGGTCACGGAAAAGTCGGTTTGCCGCAAGAGATCGCGCGCTTTTTCGAGGCGCAGCCGCAGGTAGTAGCGCTTGGGTGAGACGCCTATGTATTTCGCGAAGAGCCGCTCGAGCTGGCGGGTGGAAATCTCCACGATGCTGGAGATTTCATCCGGTGTCAGCGGGTCTTCGATATTGTTCTCCATGATCTGAAGCGCCATCGCCAGTTTGCCGTTGCGCACCTGCGCGCGGCTTTGCAGCGTCGCGCGCTGGGCGTGATCGGGCAGGCGCGGGTCGGTATAGACCATCTGATCAGCGACCCAGGTGGCCAGTTCGGCCCCGTGATCGGCCTTGATCCGTTCCAGCATCATGTCCATCGAGGCGGCGCCACCAGCAGTGGTAAAGACACGCCCGTCGATGGAGAAGATCGCTGTTTCCATGATCACATCGGGCAGGATTTCGGTGAGCGCTGCGCGATACTCCCAATGGGTTGTGACCCGCTTGCCCGAGAGCAGCCCAGCCAGCGCGAGCACATAGGTGCCCGAGGAGAGCGCGCCGAAGTCCATGCCGCGCCGGACTTCGCGGCGCAGCCAGTTGATCAGCGGTTTTCCGGTGTTCTGGCCCACATCCTCGCCCGCGCAGATCACGATGGTCTCGTGGCGCTCCAACTCGGTGAGGGGGCCGTCGACCTGGGTGATCACGCCATTGTAGGCGGGCACCGGGGCGCCTGTCTCGCTGAGCACGCGCCAGCGGTAGTAGGGCCCGCCGCCCGGGTGCCGGTTGGCGAGGCTCAGCGCTTCGAGCGCGCAGGCAAATCCGAGCTGCGAGAACCCGGGGATCAGCACGAAGGCATAGGGTTGGAGCGCGTCGCGCGATGTCATCAGGTTCGGGTCCGTGAGGCTGGCCGTCGGGCGGGCTGGTGCCGATCCTACTCCGCTGCCTCAGGTGGCGCGCAGTCTGTTTACGCCGCTTTTTGTCGCGAAAGCTGCACGGCGAGGATGCCAAGTGCGATCACCGCGACACCCAGCATATCGAGCAGGCCGAGCTGTTCGCCGAGCAACAGGGCCGCGATGGCCACCCCAAGGAAGGGGTTGAGGAAGTGGAACGTCGCGGCCCGGGTGGCGCCGATGCGGTTGACCAGCCAGAACCAGACGAAAGTGGCGGCGAGCCCCGGCACCAGCGTTGTGTAGGTGAAGGCGGCCAGCAGTGGCCAGCTGGGGTTGAGGCGCGGCGTTTCGAAGAGCACGGTGGCCAGCGCGAGCGTGGCGCAGCCGACGAGCATCTGAAGGCCGACGACCATCAGGAAGTTGCCGCCCGAGGTCGCGCCGCGCACTGCCAGTGTCGCCACGGTCAGCGCCACCACGCCAATGACACAGAGCAGGAGCCCCATCAGGTCGACGCCGCCGGTGATGCGTGTGCCCATGATCAGCCCGACGCCGAAGATGCCCGCGGCAAGCCCAGCGATGCTGAGCGGGGGCAGCTTTTCCTTGAGAAAGAGCCAGCCCGCGAGCGCCACCAGCAGCGGCATCGTGGAGGCAATGATCGCGGCAACCGAGGCCTCGATGGTCTGCATGGCGACGAAGTTGAGACCCAGATAGACCGCGTTCTGCAGGATGCCGAAGACGATGGTGGCGCGCCACTGCGCCCGGGTCAGCTGCCAGGACTGACCGAGAGCCTTGGCGATGGCGACGCCGAGCAGCCCGGAGATCAGGTAGCGCAGCGTAAGCGCCGCAAGCGGCGAGGCATCTGCGACGATGATCCGCGCCGAGGTAAACGCCGAGGACCACATGAGGGCAAAAGCAAGCCCGGCCAGTATCGCGCGAATGTCCATGCGGCCCTCGTTCCGTTCCGAGCGCGACCATTTCGGAAATCCGCAACGAGAGCAAGCGCGCTTGTGGGGCGCCGCGTTCGATGGCATCACACCGGTCATGATGATCGATCCGAATGTCCTGGCGGTGTTTCTGACCGCGTCGGTGGCGCTGGCCATGGCGCCGGGGCCGGACAATATCTTCGTGCTCACGCAATCCGCGCTTTACGGGCGCATGGCGGGGGTGATCGTGACGCTGGGCCTCTGCGTCGGGGTGATGGTGCATACGACGGCCGTGGCTCTGGGTGTTGCGGTGATCTTCCAGACCTCGGCGCTGGCTTTCACGGTGCTGAAGATGCTGGGCGCGGGCTACCTGCTCTATCTGGCCTGGAAGGCGTTTCGCGCGGGCCCGAGTGAGATCGGCGCGGAGGGCGGACGGCTCTCGCCCCGCGCGCTCTTTGTCCGCGGCGTGGTGATGAATGTGACGAACCCGAAGGTCGCGATCTTCTTTCTCGCCTTCCTGCCGCAGTTTGCTGACCCGGCACGCGGGTCGGTCACGGCGCAAATCTTTCTCTTTGGTCTGGCCTTTGTGGTCTCCGCGCTTGCGGTTTTTTGCACGGTGGCCGTTGCGGCGGGCGCGCTGGGGACCTGGCTCAGCCGCACCCCGCGGGCGCAGGTGTTGATCAACCGCCTGGCGGGCCTGGTGTTCGTTGGGCTGGCACTGCGGCTGCTGGTGTCGCAGCGAAGCGGGTGACGTGGGACGTTGGGTCCGGGTGATGGCGATGCTAGGACAAAGCGGTGCCTGTCTGCGGAGCCTCCGCCGCGGCTGGGTGCCTAGCCCGCAGCCCGCGCCTATCTGTCATGCAGTGGGCTGCCCTGTTTGAGCGTGACGCTTCTGTTCGTGATGCCCTGTGGTGTGCCTGGGGACCGGTTGCTCAGTCGAACTCTGCGGCTTGGGGGCCAGTGGTCAGCGTCCCTAGACAGCGGGCGTGCCTCCGGCGAGGCGCAGCAGGACAAGGGCGGCGCCCGCGATATGACAGAGGGTCACAACCACCGAAACCGTATGCAGAAGCTTGAAGCGCTTGGTTTCCTTGGCGTCCGTCGCGTGATTGATCGCTGGCATCAAGATCTGGCGGGCGATCACCGTGGTTGCGGCGATTGCGCCCAGGATGAGGGCGGAAACCGGGTCGAGAAAGGCTGCAATCAAGCCCGCCAGAACGGACGACCCGAAGACAAAGAGGTAGAAATGGGGGAACGCCTTGCGGATCACCGGGCCAGCGGTCTCGGCGGGCAAGGCGGTGAAGACGAAAGCGGCGAAGCCGAAAGAGTAAAGAACCATACCGCCGAACAAAAGCGCGGTGAGCAAAAGAGCGATTTCGACCATAAGCAGGCTCCATGGGTTGGTGAGATTGGCCTTAGTTAGCGGGTCGAGGTGCGGTCTCCACTGAGGAGGACGATGCGCCGCAGGGGGCGCCTTGTCCTCTTGGGCGTGATTGCTCTAAGCTCAATCGTTCTGGTTCGGATGTCCTTTGCGCTGCCCGGGCGGGTTGCGAGGCGTGTCGCGTGCTGGTGTCGTCTGACACTGCGCGCGTTTGAGCGGCTTTGAGGCCGCCTTCCGCTGGTGAAGGAAGGCCCGTCCGAGAACGCCGTGAACCTGCGCCCCACGAAAACTCCACATGAGTCAACGCGCCCCACCCTCTGGACTGTCTTAAAAAGAAGGCATCAGCGCGTGAGTCCAGGGCATGGTGATGTGCCTGGTCTCGCCTGTCTGGCCAATCCAACACAGGAGACCCATGACATGGCCAAGAAAGCAAAAGACATACAGAGCACGGGCGTCGCTCAGGCCAGCGCGCCCCCGGAGCCTTCCGAGGCGGATATCTTCGCGCCGCTCTCGGTTGCGGAACAGGTCGATATCTCATGTTTCGCGCGGGAGGCCTGCAAGAGCCTGCCCGGCGAGGATGAGGTGATCAGAGGTTGCAAAAGCGAGGTCGCCCGCCCGTTGATTGTCGAGGGCACGCGACTTGTCCGCTTCATGGCTGGCGAATTCGAGCAGCCAGAACCTGACGAGCTCCAGGCCGCCTATGTGCGCTTCATCCAAGTGGATGCGATGCTCACGGTTGTCGGCGGTGCCGTTCAGGGCAACTGCATTAACGATGCACAGACCATTAAGAAGAAGTGCCAGGAAGACTGCAAGAAATCGAAAAAGAAGTTCTGCGGTTGTTTCTGGAACTCGTTTCTCGCCAAGACCGACTGTCTGGTCGACATCGGGATCAACGTGGGCGGAGGGTGAGGCAGGTTTGGGCCCGGTCAAAGCGCGCGGTGTGGCCCTCATAGGTCTGCCGGGGCCGAAGCGCCTTGCCGACATCCGGCGGCGGGTCGCACTGCAGCGCTGTCGCTCGGGCCTCGGACTGTTGCCGCACACAGGTTTTGACACTTGGCGATGTCACGGTCATTCGCAAACGCAGGGCAAGATCGAAAGCTGGCACCAGACATTGAAGAACCGCATCCTGATGGCAAACTAATTGCTGCCCCGCGTCCTTGCGGCCCAGGTCCCGCCTTCGTCGATTACTACACCCACCAGCGCTACCACGAGAGCCTCTGCAATCGGAAATAGGCCGCGACCGGCACTTTAGCCAAGAAACTAAGTGAGAAGCGCTCGCTGTAGAACCATCCTCATTGCTCGCGGAATGCCCGCGACATGCTGTCCATGACCGGTTTCGCAAGATATTGCACGAAGGTGCGCTCGGCGGTTTGGATCATGATCTCGGCGGGCATGCCCGGGGTCGGGGCGAAGTCGGCGACGCGGCGCAACTCTTCCGTACTCAGCGTGATCCGAGCGACATAGACCTCCTCGGCGGCGGCGGTGCTCTTGTTTGTCACCGCATCAGCTGAGACATAGTCGACCTTGCCATAGAGAACTGGTGTTGTGCGCTGGTTCAGAGCCACAAGCCGAACCGTTGCGGTTTGACCGGTTGTGACACTGTCGATGTCCGCGCGCGGAATCTGCGTTTCGACGATGAGGGGCTCGTCTTCCGGCAGAATCTCCAGAATGGGCCTGCCGCTCTCAATCACACCGCCGGATGTATGGTAGTAGAGCCTGACGACAACGCCCGTGACCGGGGCCAGAACGTCAGCCCGCTCCCTCACGTTGATGGCTGCACGCGCTTGTTCGCGAATGCTGTCCAGCTCCGCCTGCACCACTTGCAGATTGTCCAAGGCTTCCTGCCGGTAGCGGGCCTCCGTCTGGTTCATTTGTTCCTCGTACTTGAGCTTGATCTGTTCGATCTCGTCGACTTCCGCGATAAGCCGACCAATCTGGCCCTCCGCTTCGATCAGGACGCGTTTGAGCGCTGTCATTTCCGAACGCCTGATCAGACCGTCCTCCAGCAGATCGGTCTTGATCTCCAGCTCATCGGACAAAAGCTCCAGCTGACGCTGATGTGCTTCGAGTTGGACCGCGTAGCCCACACGCCGAATCTCAAGCGCGTCATAGTTTCTCTGCAACAGGGACAGGTCGTCATCCAGCGCAGCCTCGGCCATGTTGAATGCCAGCATCTGGCCATCCATGATAGAAGAAATTTCAAAGTCATTGGTTTTCGATGAAAGGGGCTCGGGGAACACGGGCAGGGACAACCGCTCGTGTTGTGCCAGGAGCCGCGCCTCCGTCGCCTCGAGCCGCATTTGCCGGAGGTAGAGCTCGCGCTCATTGGCGGCCGCGACAGTCTGATCGAGACGGATCAACAACTGTCCTTGCGAGACCCTGTCTCCTTCGCGGACCATGATGTCGCGGATGATGCCGCCTTCCAGGTGTTGCACGATCTTGTTCTGGCCCGTTGCCACGAAGCTGCCCTGGGAGATCACGGCAGCGGCAAGCGGGGCCCGAAAGGCCCAGAGGCTGAAGCCGCCGAAGGTCAACACCATCAGAACAAACCCGAAAATCACCTGTTTATGGACAGAGCGCGGCACTTCGGCGTGCCAGTCACCGTTTGCGGGATAATCGATCAGCTCAGCCATCTTTTGGCACCTGTTTGTTTGGAGTGGTCTTGCGTCCGGCCAGTTGTTCGAGAACTTTCTGCCGCTCGCCGAACATCTGGATCGTCCCGTCCGCCAGCAGCATGATCTTGTCCACACAGCTCAGCAGCGACGGTTTTTGCGTGATCACTACGACGGTGATCTTATTCTTCTGAGCATGTTTGATCGCCCGGGCCAACGCCTTGTCGCCGTTGGTGTCGAGGTTGGAGTTGGGCTCGTCCAGAACCAGAAAGCGCGGATTGCCAAAGAAGGCGCGGGCCAGTGCAATGCGCTGTTTCTGGCCCCCTGACAGGGGTGATCCGTCCGCAGCCACGATGGTTTCATACCCCTGGGGCAGATCGGCAATCATCTCATGCACATCGGCGAGGCTGGCGGCCTCAAAAATCTGCTCATCCGTGGCATCGGCGCGCATCCGCCCGATGTTGTCTTTGATGGTGCCGGGGAAGAGCTGCACATCCTGCGGCAGATATCCGATGTTCTCGCCAAATTGGCGCTGGTCCCAGTTGCGCAAATCCATCAGGTCCAGCCGCACATTGCCGGAGGTTGGCAGGATCGATCCAACCAGCATCTTGCCCAATGTGGTTTTCCCGGCACCTGAGTTGCCGATGACGGCCAGGGTTTCGCCGGGGTTGAGCGAGAAGCTGATGCCGTTCAGGATCACCTGTTTCGTTCCGCCGGGCACATAGAGCAGTCGTTCCACGTCCAGCCGTCCCTCCGGCTTGGGCAGGTTCAGCCGTTCAAACTGGACCTTGGAGGACGTCAGCAGCGTCTTGATCCGGCCATAAGCAGAGCGGGATAGAGAGTACCCGTTCCACCCTTCGATGGACCCTTCAATGGGGGCCAGAGCACGCCCCGCGATGATCGAGGCGGCAATGACCATACCCCCGGTTATCTCGCCTTGGATCGCCAGATATGCCCCCCATCCAAGCATGCCAACTTGCGTCAAGAGGCGAATGGCGCGCGAAATAGCCGAGGTGATGATATTGCGATCCTGCGCGCAGACCTGCTCGGTCAGCGATTTCGCGGTGTCCTTGCCCCAGATCATGACCGCTTCGGGGATCATCGCGAGCGCGTTGATGATCTGCGAATTCCGCGCCATCGACTCCAGATGCATGTTGGCCTTTGACTGCGCGTGTGTGGCCTTGGCGAAAGGTTTGGATGTGATCCGCTGATTGACCACGGCAACAACCAGAAGGAGCAGCGATGTCACCACGACAATCATACCCAGATGTGGGTGCACCAGAAAAATGGCGAAGATGAACATCGGTGCGAAGGGCACGTCCAGGAATGAAATCAGAGTGCTGGAGACCAAAAACCCCCGCAACTGCTGTAAGTCGCCCAAGGTCTGATACTCGCGCCCGCTGCCGTGCAGTGACGCGTGTGAGGCGGCGCTCAGGATTGGGGCGCCAAGCCGGACCGCGACCTCGACCGCCGTGCGCATCAGGATGAACCTGCGCACAGCGTCGAATGTCGCCTGCAGCACGACCGCACCCACGATAATCACCGTCAACATGATCAACGTGTCGACCGAGCGGCTCGTCAAAACGCGGTCGGATATCTGGAAGAGATAGATCGGGATGGCGAGGATCAGCAAGTTGGTCGCGCAGGTCAGCACCAGCACGAACATCAGATTGCGCCGGACAGCGAGGCCACCTTTCCGCAGGCTTTCGCCAAAGTCTTCTGGTCCGACCCGCTTGTGGAACTTGGGAGGTGGCGGGCTGCCGCCGCCACCTCCACTGGTTGGCCGAGCGTCGTCCGAGTGAGGACGCCGTCTGATCGGCCCTTTGTCTCCTTCGATGGTGATGCCCGGCACATCGCGCGCGTCCGAGATCCTGGCCACCGTCGCGTCCTCGTCCCTCTCCGGGTCGTCGGCTGCGCGTCGTTGCTTGGCAGGAGCATCGGGCGCTTTGAAGTTGGGCGCCTGATCGCTTGCGGGTGCCTCTTCAGAAAACCCCGCCGTATCAGCCACGTCAGGTGCGCCAGGCTCTTGTTTTAACGCACCGGACTCCGCCGGTGCGTTGCCCTGAGCTGCAGGTCGCGCGAGGGGTTGAGGTCGCTCGGTGCGGGTCGAATCGACACGCTGATCGACGCCAAGATATAGCGGGCCTGCTGCGCCGACCTGTGCCCGCCTACTTTTGAAACTCTGATCTGAATTGGTTCTAATGGGTTGCCCCAAGAACTTGGGAATATCGTTCACTGTTTAATGCCCCTGAAGCTTCTGGAAGTCAGACGACCAGATCTTGCATGATGTCTGCGGCGGTCGGCACGTTGGCGATCATCGACGCTGTTTGAGACTGAATCTCCTCCGCCAGCGTTTGATCGACAATGTCATCCGCCAGGAAGGCCACCGCTTCTGTTGCAAGATCGGAGATGCTGGCGCCGGGTGGGGCGGCCCCGGTGTCGATCAGATTTGCCTGATGGATCAAAGCGTCGGAGTAAGTCTCTCCTTGCGCCATGACGCTGCTGTCGATGCCATTGTCACGGATCGCTGCAAAATTGGCCGCGATGTTGGACCCCGTCACCAGCTGGATTTCCTGCTGCAGGGCCGCCGCAAACTCATCAACCGCCAGATGCACCTGATCTGCATCCCCCAGAATATTCGTTTGGTCCACTGCGTTGACGCTCTTGAAGTCACCGTCGACGTAGAGAACGCGCAGCAACTCCGTGCCGTTGAAGAGCGGGTCTTCGATCAGCTCCGCATCCAGATCGTCGGAGCCGCTGGAGAACGCCTCGATTGCGTCTTCGAAGTTCTGTTTGATCTCGGCGTCCTTGTCGAAGCCCACCGTCTCGATCGTTGCCTTGTTGTAGAGCAGGTTGTCGCCTGTCGGATGCACCGGTTTTTCTTCGAAGATGGGCTCATCAGTTGGTGCATCCTCATCTTGTTCGTCAGGCCGTGGACCTTCCGCTTCGGCGTCGACCTGATCGACTTTTGGGTCGTCAATGTCGTCATCGTCTTGCAGGGCAGGGTCCGTCGGTGCGTCGTGGCTTGGCTGAAGGCCTGCCGTGTCCGGGGCGCTCTGCGCATCTCCGTGTGTCGCCGCACCATCGGTGCCTGCGTGAAATTGGCCTGCAAGCGGCGACGCGTGACCCTGTGTTTCGGACCGAACGACATCGCTATCCAGCACGACGTTTTGTTGATTGATCAGATTCACATCAATCAGATCGCCCCCGACCAAGATGAGGTCGTAGTTGTAGCCAAGTTGGAAAGTGGAGAGCGTGTTGCTGATCAGGTTTTCGCCCAGGCCGATAAAACTGGACGCGCCCTGAAAGGTGATGGCCGCCTGATCGAAGTCGGTGCTGAAGGTATATTGCTTGACCCAGTTCATCTGGACCACGTCACCCTCAAGGCGTTCGACGACCCAGTGTTGGGGGCTTGCGCCGGCAGGGAGGACATCCTCTGCAGGTGCTTCGGGTGTCTCGGCTGTGACGTCGTCCGTTTCGTCGGCGTCCTCCGCTTCGGCAGCGGCCTTCGCCTCCTGAACGGTCTGTTTGCTCAACGAGGCCGCATTCAAGGCCTGGTTGGGCGCCGCGCCTCCGCCGCCAGAAGCCAGACCGTGAAAGCCGGAATCGTGATCGATCAGAATGTTGACCTGCGAGATCGTATCAAATCTGAGGACGTTGCCGCCTACGGCAAAAACCGAGGCGTCGAGCCAGCTTGAGGTGATCGTGGCCGCGTTGGTAAGCACATTTGCGCCCGCAACGACCTGATGGCCGTCGTCCACCTTGAAGGGGCTGTCAGTGGTGTCCTGAACGTCGCGATCAAAGTCAGACCCTGAAACCTCCCGACTGTCGACCTCATCCGCCTCGCTTTCGGCCTTCGCCAGCGCGTTCGCGTGATAGGCGGGGATGATATCCTCCCATTCGGGAAACTCTTCTGCACCCTCCCCGTTGAGGTGCAAACCTTGCGCGTCGTCGCCCTGAAGGACAGACAACTCGACCCCATTCGCTGGCTGGGTGGCGAGTGTGTCTGCCGCCGCTTGGATGTCGGCCACAAGGTCGAACAGGTTCGCGTCAAGAATGGTGATGTCGATATCCAGCGGGCTCAGATAATCCGCAATCGTCGCTAGATGCTCCACCAGGGGCGTCAGCGGCGTGATGTCCTGAAAGCCGAGACCAGCGATCTCCCCCAAAACATCGTTGTCGAACAGTGTCGCCTTCTGGAAGGTCACTGTAGCGACCGAGCTCGGCAGGGGCAGGAAGAACGTGAACGTGATGTCCGCCACGCCAGGCGCACCTTCACCGGAGATCAGGGCGGGCTGCACATAGGGTAGGGGCGCGCCCGTCTCAATGACATCTACTGGCGGCAGTTGCGGAGGAATGGCAGGGAAGTCCGGCGCCGCTGATCCGCTCAGAATAGGTTTCCATTGCAGATCTGGGCTGAAGTCTTTGAGTTTATGACTGTGCTTGATGGTGGAGTTGAACAGTTCAATCGCCTCGGCCCGGTCGTTGGACGCCTGGATGGCCCGGAATTCGTCGTATTCTGCGCGGAGTCGTGCCTGTTCTTCGATGAGGTGAAATGCGCCGATGAAATGCGCGATCTTCTCTGTAACTGGATCAAGTAACACTCGTGGTCGCCCCTTAAAAACCAAAAGATATTTGGAAAAACTCGGTCTGCGCTAACGTCTGCTGTTCACTCTCCTGCTTTTGCTGATGTTCCCGGGCCGGGAGGACTCCAGGCCCGGGAAATGTTTCGCTTGGTCCGCTTACGACCCGTCGTTGCTGTCGTCGCCGATGTAGTTGGAGCTGAACGACCCGCCCACAACGTTCATATCGACGCTGTTGCCCAGGACATTGGCGCCCATGACGATGGACTGGTTGAAGGCCGCCACATCGACCTGCGCCGCGGCAGAGGCATAGGATTCCCCGGTGACGTAACCGTCATCACCGTTTCCGGAGCCCCAGCTGCCGCCGTTGCCGCCAGCACCGCCAGCGCCGCTCGTCGCCGTGCCGCCCATGCCACCGGTATTGGTGCCACCATCGGCTGCACCGCCGGTGGAGACCCCACCGATGGCCTGACCGGATGCACCGCTGGCCGCTGTGGCCATGCCACCGGCACCACCGTCGCCGGATTCGGCCATCACGTCGCCGCTTGCGCTCGTGTCGCTTGCGGCATCGGCCATGTTGCCACCGTCGCCACCAGCGCCGGTCGAGACGTCGGTGTCGTTGTCGGTCATCGACTCGGCCAACGCCTCGGCGGCGAGATCGGACAGGCCACCATAGCCACCGTCACCATCGGCATAGCCCTCGGCGGCACCTTCGGCATTGGCATCGTTGGTCGACCCGGTCGAGCCGCCGTCGCCGCTGGTGGCATCAGAGTCCGCCATGCCGTCAGCCGAGACCGTGGCATCTACGGAGGCGTCTGAGTCCCCGTCACCGCCAACAGCGCTCGAGGTGCTTTGGCCGTCACCCGATGCGTCATCGTCGCTCGCTGCATCGGCCATTCCACCGTCGCCTGACTCTGAGTCCGTGCCAGCCGTTGTGGCTGCGCTAGCATCATCGTCCGTGGCCGCGTCCGCTGCCGCACCTGCACCGGTTGTCGCGTCATTGGTCGCATCACCCGAAATGTTGTTCTCAAACATTCCGGTCGCCGCAGTGGCCGCGCCGCCAGCTCCGGACTGGTTGTCCGAATCGCCGTTGGCACGGGCGTCCGCGTCGTTGTCGGTGGTTCCGCCTGCACCGGCGCCGCTTTCGGAGTCCGTGCCGCCCGCTGCGTCTGCAGTGGCGTCGTCATCCGTCGCTGCGTCTCCAGCGGCACCGCTGCCGGCGGTCGCGTCGTTGGCCGCGCTTCCGGTGGTGTCGTTGTCGGCCATGCCGGATGTGCCATTAGCGTTGCCGCCATTGCCACCAGTGCCGGTGCCTGTGCCCGTTCCGGTGCCATTGGCATTGCCAGACATGGCATCGCCGTCGCCGCCATCGCCACCACTACCGCCAACCGGCACACCATTGCCGCCGTCACCGCCGGTTCCGGTGGCGTCGGTGGCCGCATCGGTGGTGCCGTCGCCATAGCCTTTGCCCTTGGCGCCGTCGCCAGCATAGGGTTCAGCTTCGGATTCAGCCTCGCCTTTGGCTTTGCTTGCGGCATCCTGGGTGTTGTCGCCACCGTCGCCGCCATCCGCATCCGCATAGCTGCCGGTGCTGGCGTCGCTGGTGTTGTCGACATCGCCGTCGATGTCACCACCATCGCCACCGTCACCGTCGCCAGCCGCCTGGCCGGATGCGGTACCGTTTACCGCGCCGGAGGCATCGCCGGAATATCCGCCGTCGCTGTTGGCATCAGATGTCGCATCGCCTTCGCCATCACCGGCTGCGTCTTGGGTGCTTTCGCCCCCGTCGCCGCCATAGGCATCCGCCGAGCCATCGGTTTTGGCCTTGGTGTAGGCATCGACGTTGCCGTCAATGTCGCCGCCATCTCCGGCGTCCGCCGAACTGTCGCTATCGGTCGAACCCAGACCGAGACCCAAGGAGATGCTGCCGGCATCTCCGCCCTGGCCGCCCGAAGAGTCCGTGTCGTTGTTGGAGCGCCCATCCGAGGCTTGGTCGGCGCCCGAGTCGGCATCGCCCGAGTCTCCGGCGTCATCGTCGGAGCTGGCATTTGCGCTGTTTGTGCCATCGACGTCGTTGGAGGAGTTTGAGTCGCCTCCGTCGCCCGCGTAGCTTTCCGCGTAGGTCTTGGCCTTCGCATCGCTGTCGCCGTCGTTGGTGGAATCGTTGTCACCACCATCGCCGCCGTCGCCATCCGCGGTTGCAGAGTTGTCACCGCCTTTGGCCCTATTGCCTTGCGCATCGGCCGAACTGGCGTCGCCACCATCACCGCCGGTGGCATCGGTCGCTCCGGTGTCGCCGCTGATACCGCCGTCCGCGAGCGAGTGCCCGCCAATGGCATTCCCGCCGTGTGCGTCGCCACCGTCAGCGTAGGCATCGCCACCGCCTGCAGCGCCGTTGCTTTCGACTTCAATGCCTTCATCCGCAGTTGCCGTTCCACCCGTGGCGTTGCCGTTCTGAATGAACTCGCCGGTGTTTTCGACGGTCGCGGATTCGAGGACGTCATTGTCTTCGAGGTTGATGCCCTGACCGGTGACCACAGCTGCATTGTTGCCATCGCCATTGAGCGAGCCATTCAGGAAGTCGCTGATGTCAACATCATCGCCCGGATCATACTCCAGATCACCTTGAGCGAGGAGAATGTCGCCAGTACTGGCGTCGGTCAGGTCAAAGTCCGCAAAGTCGTCATCGGTTGGCTCATAGCCATCAAGGTTCATGCTGACGTCGACATCGACGTCGACATCCGCATTGGAGTCGCTGCTGCTGTCGCTGTCGCTGTCCGAGGACGCGTCAGCCGAGGCGTTGTTGTCCGATGTCTGCGAACTGTCGTTGGTATTCGTGTTGGTGTTCGACCCCGCAGCAGAGCTGTTGCTGTCGCTTGATGCGGTCCCGCTGCCGTTGCCGTTGCCATTACCGGCACCATTGCCAGTGCCATTCCCATTGCCAGACCCTGATCCGTCGCTGGCGCTGGTCGAAGTGCTGTCCGTCGTGTTTTCGTTGATGTTCGTGGTTTCGGTCTCGGACGTTGTGTCGTTCGAATTCTGATTGTCGTTGGAATTCTCGTTGTCCGTCGCGTTCTTGTTGAGGTTCTTGTTCTTGTTGACGTCGTAGTCGTGATCGTAGTGACCGCCTTCTCCGCCGTCACCCAAACCGAGCATATTTTGTCTCTTAGCCATTTTTAAAACTCACATTGCTGAAGACCAACACGCACCGCCACTCATCTGACAAGCGATCACCGTCTTGGCGTTGTTATGGTTGTGAAAAATCGAGGCGAGCTTGACGCAGACGCAGTCAAACCCAGCCATGAGAACAGCTGTGCGATATCTGGGTCTTGAACCACTCCTCAAAGCCTGCCGCGGGCGTTTGCAAATGCGCCACCGCGGTCTGAGGTCCCGAAAATTGCCGGGCACACCATCAAAAAATTTTTGGCGAAATGAGCCGCCGTGCGAGCGCGGAATTCTGCACTCTCAGGGGTACGATGCCTGAGACTCGGGCCAGTGATCAGCCCGGAAAATTGGTCAGGTCCAGGCGGCGGCTAGGGCGGAAGTTGTGGCGCTAAATGCGACATCAACCTCTAGGTGTGCTCGATCACACGCCTCTCGGAAATTTGATGGAGCGGCGAAACAATGCTCGCGCCAAGAACCGACTGTTAACACTTATTAAAATTTTAATTACTAATTTAATTTCGCATATCATGCGAATTTTGAACTAATCTTTCGGCTAGAATTAGATTAACTAGCCATACGATTTATTTACCAACGCCTAAAGATCAGTCACTTTAGGGCTCTACTGCTGCAAAAACAGCCAGAATAAATTTTTCATAATACCAGTTTGAATTTTACATATCGTGGTCAGGAGCTACAGAAATGAAAGGTTTTTCAAAGCACTATTCCGACTTGAAGCTAACAAAGACAGCCGAGACCCAGACCCTTCTCCTCGTGGGGTCACCCCAATATTTCTCTGATAGATTGATTGAGACGTTCAAGACCGAGTTCCCCAACATCACTTTCACCCGGGTGGCGTCGCCCGCCGATCTGGCCGAGGTCAGGGCCGAGGGCGTGCGTGCCCTCGCCGTGGTGGTCGAGGAATCTATGGCCGATCACCTGATCAGCGCGCCACTGGCCTATATCGACGCCGCCAAACCAGCCAAACTGGCCCTCGCCTATTATGACGAGGCGATTGCCCAGAGGCTTGCGTTGGCCAGCGTCACAAACCCCGATCTTGCGCATGTGGGCTTCCTGCCGCTGCATGTGCAAATGGATGTCTGGCTGTCCGTGCTCAACCTGTTGATCCGCGGCAAACTCTACTTCCCGCAGGAATTCGTTGCCCGCCTGTCTACACAACACGGCGAGGATGCGGTGCTCGAAGCGCCACCTGCCGAATTGACCGACAGGGAATGGCAGGTTCTCGGCCTTGTCGCGGAAGGGTTGCAGAACAAGAACATCGCATCGACCCTGAACCTGTCGGAACATACGATCAAGCTTCACATCCACAACACGCTCAAGAAGCTCGGCATGACCAACCGCACCTGTGCCGCGGCTTGGTACACCAACTTCAAGCGCGACAAGCCAGGCCGCGCTTCGAGGTGCTGAGCGTGCTATGACCAGATTGCCAGCAGCTGCAGAAAACTTTGATGCGTTGTTGTTACAGGTCGGGCGGCTCAACTACACGTGGAGCAACACCGAAAGCTTGCTGATCCACTTCATTGCTGGGTTGGCAGGCACCGACAAGGACACCGCCGTCATCATATTCTTGACGCTCAATACGACCCGGGCCCGGGTCGATCTGGTGGAGCGTTTGGCCAAGGCCGGAAAGACGCCGAAGGCAGAGAAAGCACGCATCCTTGACCTGACGAAGCGCTTTATGAAGTACTCCGCCCTTCGGAACCGATACAGCCACAGCATCTACTCTTTTGATCCGCAAAGCGGTGATGCCAGCACCATTCTGATGCGCATTGCAGACCGGAAGACAGACATCAAGCTGGGCCGAACAAGCGCGGTCGATCAAAATGCGATTGAGGAAATCGAAGCCGCGATTTCCACCGTTGCGCGGATTAACAAGGAATGTTGGGCTATGATAAAAGAGCTTGGATACCCGAAGTAGCGAGGTCGATCTTGGTCAACTGCACTCGTATCTAGTGATCGCCGGGACCTGCTCAGTGAAGCTACTTCCGGCAAAAGTGCCAATCCACAGCTGGAAGCGACAGGGCGGCTTCTGAAGCCGCGCTGTCGAGACCTAAAACACAGCGATGAGGTTGCCGCACATGCGAGAAATTGCCGCGTCAGCAACAGCTGCAAAAGCACGAGGTGATTTTATCCATAGCCCGAAAGTTCGGTCAGGCCTTGATCTCGCATTTAGCGGGCCGCATCGCAGCAACGGTCGCGCCGGTTGAATTGCATCAGACGGTAGAGAGTTTTTTAGACGCAACAATGCGTATTGTCAGTCGCTGCGTCGCTAGGATCGGGCGTCATAAGCTCAATCCTACCGAGCTTCCGCGTTTATGAATTGTCTCAAAAAAGTTGGTTTGATTCCTAGTAAACATGCAGCAGCGCAAGACAGTGCGATAACTGCTATACTGCCAGGGAGGAGGACCCGATGCTCAAGATTGATGCCGCCGCCACATGCCAAACCGTCATCACTACGTTCGAATGCTCGCCAGGCACCTGCGCCGATCTATTGGACAAGTTGCAGGGCGCCTATCGCGATTTCATCTCAAGACAGCCTGGCTTCATTGCTGCGGGTCTGCACGTTAACGACGCACAGACGCGAATAGCCAACTATTCGCAGTGGGAAAAGCGCGAGGACTTTCAGGCGATGTTGCGTAGCGAAGAAATGCGGGCGCGGAACCGCGAGATTGCACGGCTTGCGACGCGCTTCGAGCCAGTGATGTATGAGGTGGCGGGCATTTTCTGAGAGCAGGCCGGTGCTCCAAGAACAAGTGACCGCTTCCAATCTTACGATCGCAGTGCCAACGAGGTCCGTTAGGCAAACCCGGTGATCAGTGCGACTGGAAGTGGCTGGTCGGCGATTCAATTTCCGCGCCCAGGAGGTGTTGTGATCGGGTGCAGGTTAAGCGCAAACTGCACCGAACTGATGAGGTAGACGCACATGGCCACAGCTCTCTATTCACACGCAGATAGCCACGCACATGTAACGCCGCCGGGACACCCGGAGCGGGTCGAGCGGCTGGAGGCAATCGCAGCCGCTTTGTCGGATGATCGGTTTTCAGCTCTTGATCGACGCGACGCTCCGATGGCAGACCCGCCCGAGTTGCTGCGCTGCCATCCTGAGAGCTATGTGACAAGGACTGAAGCCGCCATCCCTGCAACAGGGAGCCGCGCGCTTGACGCCGATACGCACGTTTCCCCCGGCTCATGGGCTGCGGCACTGCGGGCCGTCGGCGCTGCTGGTGCGGCTGTCGATGCGGTGCTTGACGACGAGATCGCGAACGCCTTTTGCGCCACGCGGCCACCGGGCCATCATGCCGAAGCCGAGAAACCCATGGGATTTTGCCTGTTTGGAACGGCAGCCATCGCTGCAAAACGGGCGCTTGATCAACATGGGCTGTCCCGGGTTGCGGTTGTCGACTTCGACGTGCATCACGGCAACGGCACTCAGGATTTGCTCTGGGACGAAGCGCGCACGCTTTTCGTGGGCAGCCACCAGATGCCACTTTGGCCTGGCACCGGTGATCGCGAAGAGACCGGCGCGCATGGCAACGTGATGAACCTGCCGCTCAGCCCCGGCACCGGTGGCGCTGGTTTCCGCAGGGCCTGGGAAACACATGGGCTACCAGCGCTCGATAGCTTTGCACCTGAGCTGATCGTGATATCGGCCGGGTTTGACGCTCATGAGGACGACCCCTTGGCTCAGCTTGCTCTGAAAGAAGCGGATTTCGCTTGGATTACGGAAGCGCTTTGCGATCTTGCGGACACCCATGCAGATGGGCGCGTCGTTTCAACACTTGAGGGCGGCTATGATCTGAATGCTCTCGCGGCAAGTACTGCTGCGCATGTGGACGTCTTGATGAGCCGCGGGCGGTAGGCAGCCTCTTCCGATCTGCCTTTCGCGTGTCGCATGGGCCGCGCGAAAGCTAGCAAACAAGGCACGCAGGGACTTACAGGTCGCGGAGAACGGATAAGAGCGTCAAGCTGCAGTTCCTCTGACATCTCTACCAATCGTTCGAAGCTCACCCGGCGAACTTAAAGGCAATTCCTGTGCTCTCAGATCCAGGGCACTTTCAGGCCGTCGCTCTCGGCAAGCCAAACTGCGCACGCTCCTCGTCAGTCAGTTTGCGATGCAACTGAGATCGTGCCTGCGCAAGCAGCTCTTCGAAAGGTGGAAAGTCCATAATTGATATGGCGTTAAGCCAGGTTGCGACAATACTTCGACCGTCGGGCCCGAACGCCGCGCCGTTGACCGAGTGACCAACCCACAAGGTCGACAAAAGCTCGCCTGTCGCTGTGTCGAACACGAAGACCTCTGGTCGGTTCACACTTGCTGCTGCAACCACTAGACCATCAGGAGACAGGCGCGCGTCGGCAATGACATCCGGCAGCTCAAGATCGATTCTCGCGCCGTCGACTGACAGATGCGGAACGTGCGGTTCGATCTCCGGAAACACAACACGAACACCGTTAGCAAGACGACCGGTTTGTAGATTGTATTCGGACCTAAGGTCTTCCATATCTGATGGAGACAGATTCTCGACTATGTTTCCGTCATCCAGTGACACGATCCTCAGGATCTCATCAAAGCGGCCAATCACCAACCGTCGCCCGTTCATCACCCGAGCCCGACAATGGGTCTCCATAGGCGAAGTTTCGATGTGCAGGGTTTCGCGCCCTTCGGCAACATCAAGCATGATGATCGATCCATCCTTGTAAGCAGCGATCACTTCATGGGACGATACGAACGTCGCCGAGATCAATTCATCCTCGGGGCCGAGACGCTCGAAGTGCAGTTTACCCGCTTTGGCATCGAAAAGCCGCACCGCTCCGTCTCGCGCAGCTGTGACGAGTCGCGACCCGTCCGGTGCAAGTTCAGCGCCTATAACTATGGCGTCGTGCTCGATCGTAAGACTGACGGGTGATCCAAGAACTTGGAACACGCGCGCGGTCCCATCCCGGCCCGACGATACTATCGAGCGCGCGTCATCATCGAAGTGTACGGAGGTGACCACTCCGCTATGGCCGAAGTAGCGCTGTTCTCGAGCGGAAGAAATTTCGACGATGGCTATAGCACCGTCGTCAGAGCCCGCACAGAGGAGTGATCCATCTTCGTTCAAAGCTAGCGAAC
This sequence comes from Roseobacter cerffii, assembly GCF_054226325.1. Lineage (NCBI taxonomy): Bacteria > Pseudomonadati > Pseudomonadota > Alphaproteobacteria > Rhodobacterales > Roseobacteraceae > Roseobacter > Roseobacter cerffii. The sequence goes on along the minus strand of NZ_CM135757.1, from coordinate 4,173,710 downwards.
GCGCGAACCGTCTAAATATCTGACGCTCGAGCAACAGATTGCGCGTATGTATATCAAATACAAGGACGCGGCCAAAAATATCAGCCAAAGCAAGTCTGGCACCTTGGCTATCGCATGCCAACTGAAGCGCCGAGCTTACAGCCTCTAATCTGTCAAGGATTTTGCGGGTTTCCAAGTCTACGATGTATATGCCAGTGAAAGGCCCTGCCAGAGCAGCCCAAGTGGCATCGGGACTGACGAGGATCCTGGATGCCGTTTGGTCTTCGGGTAGACTGATCTCGGAGGATGTGTCGGTGACCAAATCGAACAACCTGACCCGACCGTCCTCGCAACATGTCAAGACGAGTTGGTGGCGGACAACAGCAACACAGATGATCGGCGCCGGATGCGAAGGCAGGTTGAATTTGCGCTGGTTGTCCAGGTCGAGGACGACCGGCACCGTGCCGCATGCTGCAACGACAAGCCGCCCATCCGCCGATGTTGCGAGGCCCTGAATCTCCCCTGAGATCAGCTCGATACTGCTGCTGTCGTCAGTGACAAAATCCAGGAACTGGAGGCCGCCATTACCAGACCATACGATTGCGCGCTCAGGTTGTTCCGCGAGGCCGAGGAACTCAAGGGGAGCGTCATCTTCTCCCATTGTTTGCTGAAGTCTGCCGGTGTCCGCATCGAATAGCCGAATTCGACCATCCTCACAGGCCGACAAAACACGTTCGCCTTTTTGCACGAAGACAGCACAAGACACGGGCGCCACATGCTGCATAAGCGTCCGCTGCGACCAGTTGCTCATCAGGGTCCGCAATGCGCCTTTGAGTTTGGGCACCGGCAGATATCGCTCGAGCCCCTCAAGTGTGAGCATGACCCCAAGACCGATCCGATCATCAGGTAAGCTCAGAATATGTCCCGCAAGCTCTGTCGCATCGCGCTCCAGAATACGTCTCTGCTCAGTCCGGCTTGCGACGATGATCTCACGCTGCAACGCGCTCAAACGTGGATCCTTGCCCTTGGCTTCCAGCATCTCTTCGGCCTCGTCAAGCAGGTTCCCACGAAGCAAGGCAGAGGCCGAGTAGCGGGCGTTGATCCACCGCTGGACGTCCTGCTCCAGCCGCGTATGACGATTGAGCCAGTCCAAATCCTGGATCGACGCCTCGATTAGCTGATCGACCAATCCCTCGAACGGGTTTTCAAGGTCCACGAAGTCGGCGATGTCGATGTAATTCAGTTTACTGAGTTCCGTTGGCACCTTGAAATCGGCCTCGGCGCCTAATGTCTCGATGACTTTAGCCTGCGCCGCTTCCCATCTGTCCTTGGTATACGGCCGAATTGGCAGCAGGCGCTTGGATAGTTCGGTCGCAATCGAAAGCTCTGCACGACAAATCCGCGATGCCAACGAATGCGGCGTCATGACGAAGACAAAACCGCTGGCCGAAGCTATTCCACGACGAATTTCGGCCATCCATTCCGCCGCCGACGGAATACTTTTCTTGTCGACCCAAGTATCAGAGTTACGTCGCCGGATTGCAGAATCAAGCTGGCGCACGAGCCCGATATCTCTGCGCGAATAGGACAGGAAAAGAACCGATTTCGGCGTCGTCTCGGACATAAAAACTTTACCTCGACGCTAGTGCTATATCCGTGTGCCATGCAAGTGGCGCACACCTATTTTGAAGCCTCTCTCCGGGGGCGATGCTCGTCTCAAGCCAACTATTTGTGCAATGCTTTCTTTTGCAGCGCCAGAGCAAGGCGGTTGCGTCCGATAATTCAATATTATTGGACATAGGTGAGAGCCGCAGGGTGGGGCGGTTTGCACATCATATTGTGGACGAAAGCGCCGCGACGGGATAGTCTTGTGGCATGACATACCAGGCCACAGTCATCTCCGACGACCTGACCAACCTACCGCAACTGCCTCGCTGGGTCACCCCCGGACGGCCAGAAACCTTCGAGGCTGTGGCCTTTCGGTCAGGGGCGGCGCTGACGGTGCTCGACCAGTTGATCAGCAATGCTCGGTATGGCGTCCCGGTGAAACTCCTCGCCAACCGGCTGGCGCTGATGGCCGCGACAGCGACGTCGAAACTGGAAGGGCGCCTGGCGCGGGAGGCGGATATCCGCGACGCCTACCACCTGACTCCACCACGCCAGGCGCGCGGGCCGGATGGCGATCTTCTGGTCTTCTGGCGTGATGGAGTACGGCTTTGTCCGATTGGGACCGGTGAGATAGCTAAGGTGGTTGGAGCGGAGTACGCGAGCGAGGTGGGGGAGTGGCTGGATGCCGGGCAAGAGCGCGCCCGGACCCATGGGCCGTTGGCCGGCTGTGTGGCTGTCCTGCGTGCCGTGCTCGACGCCGATGACCGGGCGGAACGGATCGCCTGCCTGCTCTCGGATATCGTCCTCGCACGGGCTTTGAACTGGAAGCAGGTGCTGCCAGTTTCAGCGCAGGGGCTGACAAAGGCGATGTTGCGAGACCTGACCACAGAAGGACAGCGGGCCGAGCTGGCGATCCAGACTCGGATTTTGGAGAGCATCGAGGAGACAATCCGGTTGGCGCGTGACTTTGTGCGTCTTGCGGCCGCGCTGCGCACCGTTGCGACAAAGCTCCGGGCAAAGGGATCTGGCGCAGCGGTCGACCTGTTCCTGATCGAGGATGCAGTCGCGCCGTCGACGTCGCTATCGCCCAAGATCAAAGGGACCAATATCTCCATGACCTCCCGCGCCGCGCGCCGGTTCTGCGACCGGCTGGTGGAGCTACGGGTGGCGCGTGAACTGACCGGGCGGTCGACCTTCCGGCTCTATGGAATCGCGCCATGACAGTTGCGGCCAAGAAGCGGAAACCCGCGGATGACGGCAGCGCCGTATTCGACCGGGAGCTCGTCGATCTTCCCCAGGAGTTGCGCTGGCGAGAATGGATGGGCCGGATCGAAGCGGTGCTCTTCGCGAGTGCCTCGCCGGTCGGTCGCGAGGACCTCGCGCGCGTGGTGGGGCAGGGGGTCTCGGTCGAGATGCTGATCGACGACATCCAGGCCGAACTCACCGGCCGTCCCTATGAGCTGGCCCAAGTACCGGATGGATGTTCCGGACCAAGACGCAGTTCGCGGACGCGATCAAGGCCGCCGCCAATCTTGGTGACCAGTCGTTGGCCTTCACTGAAATGGAGATGGGCGTGCTCTGCGTCATCGCTTATCACCAGCCGATCGACCGGGCAGGGTTGAGGGACATCTTCGGCAAGGAGGTCAGCCGCGATCTGCTCGCCCGGCTTCGGTACAAGGATCTGATCGCCTCTGGGCCACGGTCGCCGCGGCCCGGGGCACCGCATACTTTCGTGACGACGGAAACGTCCCTCGCGACCTTCGATCTACAGAGCTTGCGAGACCTGCCGGAGCTTGAGTTGGATCCGTGAGTTAACGGATGACTGGACACGCGAAATCTTGACATATTGGCGATCTGTCGTTATCTATCCCCTCAAAGGGAAAGATTATGTCGACGCAAGTATTAGCAGACCTTACTATCAAAGAAGCCGCACATCTTGCTGGGGTCGCCCCAAGGCGGATCGAGAAGGATTGCGAAGAAGGTATTGTTCCAAGGCGTAAAACAAAGCTCTGGATGCGTAAGACCGTGGCTGCACATGTGCCGATGCATGCGGTTGCTTATGCGCGAGCGATGCAATCCCTTGATGGTATCAAGATGGAAAAGAAGTCGAAGCGGCTCGTTTGGAAGTTCCTGCGAAGCTCGAAGACTGCCAAGTTTGGGGCTTTGGAGCTCTCGCCGGGTCTGACACTTCACCTTGAACCGCTCGTCTCTGAGGTTTGGGATCGAACACGTGTCTATCTTGAAACTAGGCATGAGCACTTGGCCGTAGATCCAGATATCTTGGGCGGTGAGCCGATCCTGAAAGGGACACGCATTACTTGCCAATCCGTTCTCGGGCGCATCGAAGGTGGCGAAACCTTGGAAGATCTGGTCGAGGACTATCCCGAGATCAGCAAGGAGGCGTTCGAGGCGGCACTCGTCTATGCGAAGGCGCATCCGCCGCGCGGAAGACGCAGTGCTGGCAAACCTTGGCGTAAGGCCGCCTAAGCCTCATTGATGCGCCTCTTTCTGGATGAATGCCTGTCACCGCGCGTGGCGAACGAGCTCATGGCGGAGGAGGGCTACTATGTCGTTCATCCGCGCAATCAGGGCGGGCTCGGTGAAGCAGATCATACCGCGCTCGCTCGTTGCATCGAACATGACCTCATCATTGTCACGGAAAATGCGCGTGACTTCGGTGCATTGACGTCGCGCGCCGACATACACCTAGGCATGATCATCATACCCTGCCTCGGTAGGGTTCAGGCGAAGGCGCTTATCAAAGCCTCCATTGCTTATCTGGAGGAACTCGGTGACCCGGCCGATGTGATGGTGAATAAGGTGTTGGAGGCTGAGGCCGATGGCACGATGACGTTGTACGATCTACCGGAAACGTAGGAGTTCATTGCTTCCGCGAGGTCGTCTTCCGGAAGAGAGGGCGGGAAACCGACCTTCGCTGCGACCGCAAAAATCACTACCCTGAGAGGTCTAAGCTGCCATTGAGCTGGTCAAGGCAAGCGTAGCTAGACGCAAAGATTGTAGAGCTTGGCATCTAGATTATCTTCCCAGAAGCTAGTCTGAGCACTAGCGAAGGTTTCGTAACTCCGTTCCAAAGGAAGACCCTGGCGCAAATGCGCCTAGGGACCCGTCACTTCGGAGATCAATTCGCTGGTAGAGTTCAAGATACTCATTGCCATGCGTGGAATAGCCATCACTTGTTGGGATAATGAAGAGTTTTTCAGGGAACTTGTGAGGGTCCGCATATCCAATTTCCCATGGGCACCATCGAGAACCCAAAGAGTTCGACGTTGCCAAGAAAAGAAAATAGTCGAGGTCACGAATTCGTTTCCTGATTTTGTCCGCCGTCACGCGGTTTGGCTTGCTCGGCATTGAGCCGTCCATCCAGTCCACGTACACACGCCAACCAGCCTTGCGCAGAAGATTGACTACGCCTTGAACCAGAGCGCGATCTTTATGTGCGTGGCACAGAAACGCTGTTGTGATGCGACTTCGCTTGGCCTCAGATAGCGATTTTGCAATCTGCTGATCGCCCATGCGCGCCTCGAACCTTAGGTGCTCATAGAAACGGGCATAAAATCTCCCCACGCGTTTGCGCCAAATGAAGTCTACTCATCGTGTTCCGGCCTTCCGTACCAATTCCACTAGTGGCTGAAGCAGCTCATTCAAATTGGCTACCGGTTCATTCAATTCTGCGATCAGCGGAATTAATTCAGAAGGAATGCTTGGATAATCATCTGGAGCCGCCAAGACGCTATTGGCAAGTTCTGCTGCAGTTGAGCCGGTAGCACCAACGGGCAGGAGTACGAGCCCGTTCTCTGCTGCAATCTCAAACTCGGAGACCATGCCGTTTGCCGAAACGACCCCATCACCAACCATTTTGTTGCCAAACAAGAACAATGCCGAACCTGCTGAGGGGATAAAATCACTTCGGTACTTATGCCAAAGCGCCTCGCGCTCGTTTCTGTCATCTACATACTGAGGAAACGGCCTGACTAAAAGGTGATCATCGATCTGGCGCTCAACACTTCGATACACTTCTTCCAATGCTCCGGTGAAAAGCGCGTTGCCTACGCCAAGCCCCAACCCGGTACTAATCCGCAACGAATTTTCTACCAACAACGAGCCAAGCTTCCTCATGAATTCTGTAACAGCTTTCTCACCCCAAGGCTCAAAGTCGGCTGCGCTTGAAGACACAAAAACAGTCCGCATTCTAAAGCGTCTTGCAATCTCTCTCAGGGCCTCTGTTATTTCTTCATATTCATCTACTAGGATTGAATTCACATTAAAGCGCTTAAGCGCAGAGCGCGAATGGCAGGTAGGTTTGGGGTTGGTTCCATGACTGATCCTCCGATCCGCCGCATGCCACCCCATCGTCAGTTCGCTGACGTGCCACTGTACCACTTTTCGCGCGATATTGAAAAATACCGAATTTTGGTATATGTGATTTCTAGGAGGCATGTATGGCAAAGAACACTTCGATGTCCCTCGGGGACCATTTCGCCGGTTTCATCGAGACTCAGGTCAACAACGGGCGCTACGGCTCGGCAAGCGACGTCGTACGGGCAGGCCTAAGGCTTCTCGAGGAGCATGAAGCTAGAGTCCAGGTGTTGAAGGACGCATTGATTGCGGGAGAGAACTCGGGGGAACCGCGTGCCTTTGACCGCGAGGCGTTTCAAGAACGCATGCGTCAGAAGAACAGCACCTGATGCCTCAGAAGTATGTGCTTTCGCCAATGGCGGAAGCTGATCTCGAAGAAATCTGGATTTACACGGCGCAAGAATGGTCCGGCGAACAAGCCGAAATGTATACCAATGACATCGTCGACGTCTTTGAAGACATTACCGCGGGGAAGAAGGCGGGCAGGCCAGCTTTGGTCCGTGAGGGATATCTCAAGACACTGATCGGCAAGCATGCGATCTACTATCAAATCCGAGGCGAAGTGATCGCGATCATCAGAATCCTGCATCAAAGCATGGATGTGGATCGGCATTTGTAGTTTCCGCGAACGGCCGCTTTGCGGGCTGCAACTGCGGCATTTAGACCGCGTGTCCAATGTCGGGAATGGGCCGGACTAGTTGAGAGGTGGATTGACGGATAGTGTTTTTCTTCTGGTAACGCCATTCGAGATAGTTGGTTATGAAAAACTATCGCTTGTAGGCGGGGAGCGGCCAGTTGACATACCTTCCCGCTATGGTGACGATTTATGAACAACAAGACCTCCTCACCCTCTGAACAAGCGAGACCTCCGCTGATTTCTAGCAGCGGAGGCAGTGAGGTAGCCATAACAGGCATGAACTATCGCGTAAGGTAGCCACCGTTCACAAAGATTGTCTGACCGTTCGTCCACTGGCTCTCTGGCAAAGCCAATGTTGCAACGGCAGGGACAACGTCATCCACCGTGCCCAGGCGGCCCTCAACCGACAAGCCACTGGCATAAGCCACAGTCTGCGGTGTTTCAGCGGCATGGAAGAATGGCGTGTCAATCGGGCCGGGTGCCACGTTGTTCACGGTTATGCCGCGCGCGCCCAATTCCTTGGCCATCATGCGGGTGAACTCTTCGACCGGGGATTTTGTGCCGCCATAGGCCGCGTAGCCGGGCGCCGCACCTGCTGTCAGAGACGTTCCGATAGCGACGATCCGACCATTGTGGCGCAGACGTCGAGCCGCTTCTCGCATGGCGTAGAACGTTGTTCTTGTGTTGTCGTTCAAGAGTTCCTCGAACTCAGCATCCGTGAAGTCGGCCACGTACTTTTTGATAATGCGGCCCGCTGTGTGCACGAGAATGTCTGCGCCTCCAAACTCCGCTTCGGCAAGATCGAAGAGAGCGGCGACATTGGCGCTGTTGCCCAGATCACCCTGACCTAAAACCGCGCGCTGCCCGGCCGCTCGAACAAGCGCGGCGGTCTTTTCGGCTTCGGCGCGAGTTTCGGCACGATGATAATGCACAACAACATCCGCGCCCATCTGGGCAAGCCTTTTTGCAAAGCCCCGCCCAAGGTTGTTTCGTGCGCCTGTCACGATTGCGACCTTGCCGCTCAATGGTTTGCCGCTTGCAGTGGCGGCGTTTGTCGCTGCGGTGGCTGCAGTTCCCAGCGTTGCAGCACCGAGGCCAAGCAGTACAGAGCGACGAGAAGTGGTCATTTTACTAGTGGTCATTTCAAAGTCTCCTTGTTGCGATGACCCAGAAATAAGATGCTGAAAATTCTACGATAGATGTGATATCTACAATCTACTGTAGACAAAAACACAACACTTATGCGCACCATGGCCGAGCTTGCTTTTCTGAAAACGATCCAACTGGGTTCGATCCGGGCGGCGGCGCGCGCTCTTGGGCAAGACCCATCAGGCGTTTCGCGCCGGATCACGCACCTTGAGCAACGGCTGGGTGCACATCTGGTCGACCGCACCAGAGGTAAGACCACAGTGACCGAGCAAGGTCGCGTTTACTACGAACGCCTCAAGGCGATCATCGAGCAATGGGATGCTCTCGAAGCGGAAGTCAGTGGCGAAGTGCTGCACCCAAGCGGCATGCTGCGCGTCACGGCATCGATCGATTTTGGACAAGAGTTTCTGACGGACTGGCTTTTGGAGTTTCGGACGGCTCATCCTCAGGTCGATTTTGACCTGATCCTGTCGGGTGGCTACCTCGATCTGAGCCAAAACGCTATTGATGTCGCGATCCGGGTGGGGCGACTTCCGGATTCCAGTCTGATTGCACGCAAACTCGCATCGGTCCCCCGTGTGCTGGTAGCGTCGCCAGACTATCTTGAACGCATGGGCGTTCCACGTACACCAGACGATCTGGCGGCTCATCAGTTTGTCTTTTTCTCCTCGAGAAACCGTACTGAAAAGCTGGTTTTGCAAGGAGATGCCGGACAGACCTTCGAAGTCGCCCGCGCGGGAGGTGTGGCAGTCAATGCGGTTCGCTCTGCCGTCAAGGCTGTGCGCGCGGGTCAAGGCATTCACAGTGGTCCGCTTTGGGCTTTTGCCGATCTCATCAAAGCGGGAGATTTGACTGTTGTCTTGCCGGGCTTTGCCCAGACCGCCGCACCTCTCTATGCCGTGCGCCAGCCTGCCATCGTGGTGCCTGCACGGATTTCGAAGTTCGTGGAGTTCGTGGCCAAGAAGGCTGTAGAGGTCAATGGGCTGACGAAGGCCACCTGACACTGTCGGCTCCGAGCGGCAAACAAGAAGCTTTCGAAGCTGCTGTCTAAGGTCTCTAGGCTCTTGAGCCTCTGCAGCGAATGACTTCTTCAAGGGCTCTACTGCCGCGACGATGGCGCTCGCTGAACTTCCGCTTGGGCTGTTTTCGATCTATTTCGCCTTAAGACCGATTGGCGACTTCGTCCGCAGACTGTGAGTTCACCTGATCCGAGATTTTGCATTTGCAGCGAGGGTCTGGTTCGATGGGTCGCGGCGTAGAATGTTGACCAGTTGACAGACATCGGCTTTGGGCCGTGCACGAGATCCGATTGAGTTGGGGCAGGGGGGAAATGCTGCACTGCCTCCGAGGGCGGCAACGAGCCCAATGTGACAAATGCTGCGCTGCGCACGAACGTCTCCAATCGCGGTGGCGGCATCTTATCCGATAGCCGGCAGGACACATCATGAAGATTATGAATCCACCCCCTTTGTGAAAGACAAAGAGCTGTCCAAAAACGTCTGCCAATTCGCCACCATTGTCAGCTTGTCGATGTCGCATGTCCCGGAATAGGGTTGGTGTGATGAAGTCGCTCAAATTCCGAAAGGCTACCGTTGCCGATGTGGTTCCGCTTAGCGGGCTGATCCAGCGCACAATCCGCGTTTCAAATGCCAAGGAATATGATCAAAAATCAATTGATATGCTGTGCGCGATTTTTGAACGGGAGCCGCTCACCGAAAGAATCAAAAATGAGGCTATTTTCTTGTGTTTCGCGGGTGCCAATCTTGTTGGAACGGTGGGGCTGAAAGGTGACTATCTGCGATCATTGTTCGTGGACCCTGCATTTCAGGGGCAAGGGCTAGGCAAAGTGCTGACTGCAAGAATTGAAGAAGAAGCGCGACAGAGAGCAATCCCGGAAATGATGCTTCATTCCTCACTAACAGCGCGGGAGTTTTACGCGGCTCTTGGCTATGAATTTGTGGAATTGCAATCATACCCGGAAGGACCATTCGTCTTGATGAGAAAGCCTCTTATCGTGCGCCCGTGAAATACCTTGCGCCACGAAACAACGGCAGTGACGTTTGCCGATGTGTGTTGCGACCGTCCGATAACGCCTCAGATCGGAGCAGACCTTCGGTTCCGCAAGGCCGAGGGTTGCTTTGTCCGCGATGCGTGAGTTCAACCTTTGCCAGATTGTGCGGGCGCAGCGAATGGCGGCAATGCGGGCTGCGATCGCAGAATTACCATCAGCTTCTGTAGATCGGCTTTGGGCCGCGAGCGGGTAGGGGGAAAGCGCCAACTCCCAGAAGCTGCGCTGCCACCGAAATCGGCAGTGAGCCCAATCTGTGAGTTGGGCGCTTTCGCCGCGCGCGCATGCAGCACGAAAATCGCTGCAAGTGCGCTGCCTTCGACGCTGCAAAGCGGCAGGGACAGCGGTCATTGGTACAGGGTGTAGCGAGGTCTTGGGATGGAATTCACAGGTTGCGGACTTAGCTGCCATAACATCACTGCAAGCCGCTACCTCCTGCTCAAAGGCAGCCGTTCACCACCCGATTGCTTCCGGCAGCCACGTCGCAATTGCCGGAAAGTTGAACAGCATAACCAACGCCAACATCTGGATCGCGATGAACGGCAATACACCTCTGTAGATCATTGCCGTGGTGACCTGTGGCGGCGCAGCGCCTTTCAGAAAAAAGAGCGCCCATCCGAATGGTGGCGTTAGAAAGGAGGTTTGCAAGTTGAGGGCGATCAGTGCTGCAAGCCAGACCATATCCGTACCCGAAGCGACGAAGAACGGTAGCAGAAGTGGGAGCGCTATGTAGCTGATCTCGATCCATTCCAGGAAGAAACCAAGGAAAAACAGAAGAAGCATGAGGAAGATCAGCGCCCCTGTTTGACCGCCTGGAAGAAGTGCGAGCGTGTCTTGCACGAGGTCCTCGCCGTTCAGACCCCGGAATGCGACCGAGAAGACTTGAGCCGCGATCAGAATAAAAAAGATCATGGCGGAGATGCGCAGTGCAGAATGCGCGGCGCCCCAGATCATGCCGAGGGTCAGCCGGCCATAGAGCAGTGCTATGATGATCGAGAGGACAGCGCCGACGCCGGCGGCTTCCGTCGGTGCAGCGATGCCGCCGATAATGGTGCCAAGGACCCCAGCGACGAGGAGCAAGGGCGGTGCGAGCGAATAAACTGCTTTCCAGGCCAGCGCCCATCCGCGGATCTCCGCACGCTCCTCTTCTGGAATCGGTGGCATGAGGTCAGGTCGGAGGCGCCCGAGAATCAGGATGAAGCCGATATATAGCCCAGCGAGCATCAGTCCCGGCATCATCGCCGCTGCAAAGAGCGTGCCGACGCTTTCGCCCATAATGTCTGCCAGAAGGATCAGGACGAGCGAGGGCGGGATGATCTGGCCGAGCGTTCCGCTGGCACAGATGGCTCCAGAGGCGAGGCCACCGTCATAGTGTCGCTTCAGAAGGATCGGCATGGTCAGCATCGTCAACGTGACGACGGTCGCGCCTACGATACCGGTCGAGGCACCCATCAGCACCCCGACAACGACTAACGCAACGGCCATGCCGCCGTTCAGGCGGCCCGAGAGCCGTCCGATGACTTCCAGCATGTCTTCAGCCACCCGCGACTTCTCGAGCATTACTCCCATATAGACGAAGAGGGGGATAGCAAGGAATTCGTACTTGGTCACCACCCCGTAGATGCGTGAGGGGACCAGGTTGAAAAGGAAATCGCCGAAGCCCATCCAACCGAAAGTGAAGCCTGCTGCTGCAATGCCGATTCCCACCGGCATGCCGATCAAGAGGGCGCACATGAAACCAAGGATCATATAGACCGCAAGCATTTCGTCCATCGCTTTAGCCTCCTGCGCTACGCAGCGCAGCGGCGTGTCTGACCGCGTTGGCGAGGCACTGAAGCGCGAAAAGACCGAAGGCGACCGGGATCATGACTTTGACGACATAGCGGGCTGGAAGTCCGCCTGGGTCGGGTGAACCTTCACGGATTGACCATGCGCTTTCAACGAAACCTGCGGAGTACTTGATGAAAAGCACAGCCATGATGGCGCCACACAGCATCGAGACCATGTCTAGCATGTGCTGAGTGCGCGGGGAGAGGCGCTCGAACAGCATATCGACGCGGACATGTCCTTTTTCAAGCATCAGAACCGTAATCCCAAGAAGCGCGACAGGCGCCATCAGATGCCATTCGAGTTCTTGCGCCCAGACCGGACTGGCTCCTACGGCATATCGCCCGAATACGTTGAAGAAGATTAGCGCGATCAGCACGAGCAGAAGCGCCGCGGCAAGATGGGATGCGGCTTTCGTAATGCGATCAATGAAATCCGCGAAAGCGAGGGCTCTGTTCATGGGGTCTTGTTCCGGTCGTCAGCAGTTCGGGCGGCCCGAAGCCGAACCGCCCGTCAATTCTTGGCGAAGTTGGATCAGGCGTCGCGTAGCTGCGAGTGCCAGACCTGTTCAGAAGCGGATGCCCAGATGTCGTGTTGCTCCTTGAAGGCGAAGTAATTCTCCATCACTTTTTTGAACTGCGGATCCTCGGCCGCAAGTTCTTCGTAGACTGGGCCCATTTCGGCTTTAAGGGCCGCGATTACGTCGTCAGGCAGGACCCGCACTTCGGTGCCGCCAGAGCGGAATTCCTCAAGCGCAGCGGCGTTGTTCGCCTCTGCCCAGCTGTGCGAGACGACGTTGCAGGCCGCAGCAGCATTCGAGACGATGGCTTGAAGCTCGTCACCAAGCGTGTCCCAGGCGGCCTTGTTGATGGCAAGCTCAGTTACCGTGGTCGGCTCATGCCAGCCAGTTGTGTAATAGTACTTGGCGGCTGTGTTGAGGCCCAGGATCTTGTCCTGCGCGGGGCCAACCCACTCTGCCGCGTCGATTACGCCGCGTTCAAGCGCGGGGAAGATCTCGCCACCTGGAAGAAGTTGTACGTCCACACCGACGCGTGCGTAGCCGCGGCCCGCCAGGCCGGGGATCCGCATCTTTAGCCCCTTCATATCCTCGATCGAATTGATTTCCTTGTTGAACCAGCCCGTCATCTGCACACCAGTGGCACCAACCGGCATCGCCACGAGGCCAAGCGGTTCGTAGGTCTCGTTCCAAAGGTCGATCCCGTCGCCAATGTAGAACCAGGCATTCTGACCTTGGGTCGACATTCCAAACGGCACGGCGCCGAAGAACTGGGCGGCGGGCACCTTACCAGCGCCAAAGTAGCTCACCCAGCCGTTCATTTCGACGATGCCCTGACGCACGGCATCGAAGCCTTCAAAGGCAGGGACGAGCTCTCCACCATGGTAGACGGTGATGGAGAGCGCGCCACTGGACATCTTACGCACGCGGTCGGCGAAGTCGGTGAGCGAGCCCGGGCCGGTTGAATAAAAAGGTTGGCCCGGCGGGAAGGCGGTGGTCATCTTCCAGCTCATGGTCTGAGCGCGGGCGATATGCGGTGCGGCCAGCGCGGTTGCACCAGTGCCCACGGCGGCTGTTGTCAGAAACTTGCGGCGATCCATTTTTCTACCCCATCTGTCGTTGGATTTTCCATACTCCCCCCGAGAGGCTTAGGTTTGGGGAGTGGTGGGACCAGAAAACGGCGCCGATTTGGGTGTGAAACAGGCGGCAAAACCAAAAATGCCCCCGGAGAAAGCCAAGTTTCCGCAACTTGGTGAATTATTGTGCGGAGTCTTCTTCTCGACGGGTAGAAGGAGAAACGTAAAGAACAGGAGGTGAGATATGTCCCGATTGCCCCGTCATGGCCGCTACGAATATTCGGCCATCACTGAGCGGCCCAACTTCGACTGGCCGGATGGGCGGCGGCTGGCGGTATACCTGGGAATGAACCTTGAATGCTTTGCCTTCGGCGAAGGGCTTGGTGCGGAACTTGCGCCGGGCGGCCCGCAGCCGGACGTCCTGAACTATGCCTGGCGCGACTACGGCAACCGGGTCGGTGCATGGCGCTTGTTGGAGCTGTTCGATCGGCTTGGTGTGCCCACCACCGCGCTGGTGAATTCGGACCTCTACACGGAAGCGCCCGGTCTCGCCGAGGCGTTCGTCGCAAGGGGTGATGAAATCGCTGGACACGGTCGGAGCAACACTGAGCGGCAAGGCGTTCTTGAGCAGAGCGAGGAACGCCAGCTGATAGCCGAAGCAACCGACATGCTCGTTGCGAAAACCGGCAAGCGCCCAAAGGGCTGGCTAGGTCCTTGGATCAGCCAGAGTGTGAACACACCCGACCTGCTAGATGAGGCCGGGTACGAGTATTTGCTGGATTGGTGCCATGACGACCAGCCTGTTTGGATGCAGACACGACGCGGTCGGATATTATCAGTGCCCTATCCGCAGGAGTTGAACGACATTCCACAGATCGTCGGGCGCAAGCTAGAGGGAAGTGAATTCGGTGAAATGATCTGTGACGCCTTCGACGTAATGCTTGAAGAAAGCGCGCGGCGGCCGCTGGTCATGGGCATCGCGCTCCACGGCTATCTCATGGGGTACCCCCATCGGTTGAAGCATCTCGAACGCGCGCTTCGGTACATCCTTCTAAACGGCGGCGAAAAAGTGTGGTGGACGACAGCGGGCGCGATAAGCGATCACTACCGAGCTCTGGTTCCCGACTGATCAATCTGCGTAAGCCCAGCCACCCGACCAGGGATCACTTGCAGCCTCGGTTCGCCTGTCAATATGGCGAGCTACAGCCCCGGGATGGCCTGCAAGGCTGGATAAGGCGGGAATTTCTTGGACGTTATGGCCCGTGCTCCGCAATGCTTCAAAAAGGTCGGCTTCGGCCTCTATCTTCCGGCTGGCCGTATCGTCGCCCCAGGTTTTTCCGAACAGCCAGCGCGGACGCGTAACTGCCTCTTGGAGCCGCTGGCCGAACATGGCGTACCTGCTGAAGATCGCTGCTTGGATCTGCGGCTGGCCTTCGCCGCCCATCGTCCCATAGGTCATGATGCGTCCGTCCGGCATTTCGGCGAGCGCCGGGTCAAGTGTGTGGAAAGGGCAAGCCGACTAAGGCCGGTCATCTGCTAGCCCCGCCAACCCTATGAGTTTTTTTCAATCAAAGCCGAGCACGTGCCCTTGGGCATCGTTGAACTGCCGTTCGTGCCACCGGCGGCGAAATCAGAAGGTGAGCCCAGAGCCACCGATGCTGCGCTAATGTCGAATGTCAGCTAAATGATCATCATGACTTTGCCGACACCCAGTTCCATAGACCTTCCTCATGGTAGAGCGACCTTCCTTGAAGCTGGGTCGCAGCATGACCGAACTGTACTGTTGCTGCATGGTGGCGGCCTCGACTGTGCCAGCCTTTCGTGGCGTCGCTTGATGCCAGCTCTGTCACCACACTATCGCGTCATTGCGCCGAATTGGCCGGGCTACGCAGACACGATCGCATTTGAAAGGCCATACACGATCAAGGATATCGGCCAGTGGCTGATGACGCTTATGGACCACCTCGAAGTCGAACATGCATCAATGGTCGGCATCTCGATGGGTGGAGGCGCATCATTGTGGTCGGCCCTGAACCACCCCGAGCGTGTCTATGCGATTTTGCCTGTTGGGACGTATAGGGTCGCTGATCGCGCTCCTCACCATCGTTTGTCTTATCTGCTGACCAAGCTTCCGCTTAATGCCGTGTCGTATGCGATCATGCGACGACATCCGAGCGCGCTCCGACGTGCCCTCGAAGCCATCATTTCAAAGCCGGAAAGGGTGACGGATGAAATCATGGCCGAAGTCAAGGATGTGCTCGGGTCAGCAGGAAAAGGCACACCGTTTTCGAACTTCCAGCGAGGTGAGATGACTTGGAGCCACCTTCGTACATCGTTCGGTTCGGAGCTATCTAAGGTGTCGTGCCCCAGCCTGTTTATCCATGGCCGAAAGGATTCTCTCGTTCCGCTTGCAGCTGTCGAGGCAGCCGTTGGTTCAATGCAGAATGCTTCTCTCGAAGTTATGGATGCAGGACACTGGCCCATGCGAGAAGACCCGGACACATTCAACAGACTGGTCTTGGCATTCATGAGAGATACAGGGGCCAAAGCGGACGCTCATTAGACGCTCATCAATGACAGCGTCGTCCCGCGACTTGTGAATTCGATGATCCACTGATTTTGCTCTTGCGGCGAACGGCGGCAATGCGGGCTGCGACCGCAGCATCAAGATGAGGTGGTCAACGGCAGGTAAGGGCCGTTTCTTGTTTGAGGGCGCAAAATCCAAAATGGCGGCACCAATGTGTGCGATGTTATCTGATGTCTTCTTCGGAGAGCTTTTTCGCCATCAACGCAATAAATTCGCGTGAAGCAGCCGGTTGAAAGGGCGTTGGAGACCATATGGCGTGAATTGGAAAGCCCTCGAAACGGGCTTTTGACAGCAACTCCACGACGCGCCCCTCTTTCAGATCCTCGCGAAACGCCCAAAGCGGCCCAAGGTGTGCACCGCGACCAGCCAGAACTGCGTCGCGCACAGCCGCCATTGAATTTACCGCGAAGCGACAAGGCATACGAAACTCCTGACGCATGCCTTCCCATTCGAAGCTGGAGCGCATCTCTGTCATGCCGGTCCGGTAGGACACAATGCTGATGTGGCTCAGATCCTCAGGCGAAAGAACCTTTGCTGCCAGGTGCGGTGCTGCGACAAGCACGCGATGCGAGGTGCCGATCCGCCGAGCCCTCAACGTGCTATCAGCCAGTTTGCCGATACGAATTGCGATGTCTATTCCTTCGGCCTGCAGATCGGCAAAACCTGATCCCAATCTAAGGTCGACACTCAACTCCGGGTGGGTTTCCGACATCTGGGTCAGAACAGGGGCAACATAACGTGCGCCAAAGTCAGTGGGGGCTGCCACGCGCAATCGGCCTTTTGGCAAATCCTGACCACCTGTGACCTCTGCAAGCAATGCCGCGCGGGCGTCGCTCAGGCGTCGCACTCCCTCGGCATAGCATTTCCCGGCTTCCGTTGGCGCAGACGCCCGGGTGGTACGGTTCAGCAGTTTTACACCCAACTGCGCCTCAAGCGCCGCGATGCGCCGACTGACGCGGCTGGGGTCAAGGCCAGCAACCTGCGCCGCTGATCGAAAGCTGCCGCCATCGACAACAGCGAGGAATAATTCGTCATCATTCATTGATGCGTTTTTCGCATTTCTGATTGGTGTGATTGCCCCATACCAGTTTAACGGCGCACGCTCCATATGTTTCTCACGGAAAGGCACAGAGCCTTTTGACAGCAAGGAAACGAAAGGAACGGCAATGTTCAGACTATTTGCATCGCATCGTCGCGCGCCTGCTCTGCCCGCCAGGCGGGATGACGTGCTGCAGGGCCTCGCAGCCAGCGAACGGCTCAGCCATCTGGTTTTGCTCTCTTTCTGACCTCGTTTCGCAACTGTTCAGTTTTACCCCACAACGCGCCCGGACTGGGCCAAAGAAAGGAGTGACCACAATGACGTCCAATTCAGAAAACACCACGCACGCACAGAAAATGTCGCGCCGCCAAATGCTACGCATAGGCACAATTGGCGCAGCCGCTGTGGCCGCATCCACCGTGATGACCGCGCGCCACGCGGCGGCACAATCCGGCCCCACGACCAGGGAACTGGAGGGCAAAACCGCGTTTGTGACCGGTGGCGCACGCGGCATCGGACTGGCCTCGGCCGAAGAATTTGCAAAGGCCGGTGCCAACGTCGTCTTGTTCGACATTGCGACACCAAGCATGCCCCACGTAAGCTATGCCTTGCCGAGCCAGGCCGACCTCGCCGCGGCGCAGGCGCGGATCGAGGCGCTGGGTGCCCAGTGCATGACTTACCGGGGCGACGTGCGCAACCTGGAGGATCAGCAAGCCGCCATGCAGCAGGCCGTGGACCGCTTCGGCAGCCTCGACATCGTGCTCGCCAATGCAGGCGTAGGTCATGCAGGCGCAATCGAGACTGTCACAGCGGGCGAAATCTCGACGCTCTATGAGGTCAACGTCGGCGGCTACATGAAGACGACACAGGCCGCCTTGCCGCATCTCCGCGCCGCCGGTGGGGGTCGGATCATCTATATCTCTTCGGGTCTCTCACGCACAGGCAATGGCATTTTTGGCTCTTACGGGGCAACAAAATGGGCCGTGAACGGTTTTGCCAAAAGTGCGGCACTGGCCTATGGGCGCGAAAACATCCTGTGCAACGTGGTGGCACCCGGGTTGGTGCGCACACCTTTCGCCGACAACGAGGCTGTTCTGCGCGCAATTCTGCCCACTGCAGAAAACCCGACCTTCGATGACGTGTCAGCGGCGATCGCATCCGGCAGCACGCTCGGCATCGGCCACCACGAGGTCGAGGACATCGCAAAAGCTGTGATGTGGTTTGCAAGCGATGCGACCACGCGCATGACGGGTGAGGTCATGGACGTCAGCTATGGGGACGCCGCACGCAGCGTCGGCTAAGCCGAAAACGCTGTGCCTCGCCGGTACGGGCGGGGCACACAAGACCAAAAGGAGCATCAATGATGTGGAATGAAGCAATCAAAGCGGGAGGCGTCGCGGTCATCACGGGCGGTGCCAGCGGGGTGGGCCTTGCCATGGCAACGGAATGCGCCATGCGCGGTCTATCCGTTGTGCTGGCAGACACTTCGGAACGCGAGATGACAAAGGCAGCGCGCACCTTGTCTGCTCTGGGCACCGATGTCCGGACGGCCAAAACGGATGTGAGCGATGCAGACGCGGTTCAAAATCTGGCAGACCTCGCATTTGAGATGGGGCCGGTCGCCGTGCTGATGAACAATGCTGGTATCGCGCGGCCCACGAAGAGCTGGGACACCCCGGAAAACTGGCGCCGTATGCTGGACGTCAACCTGTTCGGGGTCCTTAATGGTGTGCAGGCGTTCCTGCCCCGTATGATCGAAGCGGACGGGCCGGCCGTTGTGATCAACACAGGCTCAAAACAGGGCATTACGACGCCACCCGGCAATCCCGGGTACAATGTGTCCAAGGCGGGACTGAAGGTGCTGACAGAGATGCTGGCCCATGAGTTGCTGGCCACAAAAGCGCCGATATCAGCGCATCTGTTCGTGCCAGGCTTTACCTACACCGGAATGATCGCTTCCTTCTTGCCGGAAATGCCCGCCTCTGCGTGGACGTCTGAAGAAACGGTTGCGTATTTGATTGAGCGGCTGGATCGCGGCGACTTTTACATCCTGTGCCCGGACAACGAGGTCACGCCAGACATAGATCGCAAACGCGTTGCCTGGGCCGCTCAGGACATCACCGAAAACCGCCCCGCCTTGTTCCGATGGCATCCAGATTTCGCCGAGAGGTTCGCGGCGTTTGAGCAGCTGGACCACCATGTCGAAAAGGTGTGACCTTCCTAACTGGGCACTGGTTGGCACGTTGGCTGGGTCGACCAACCTAAGATGCGGAAAGAGCATTTTTCTTATGAGGCCGGCTTCGACCCTGGCGCGTGAGTCCAAACCAAGCGACTTTTTGCGTGCGTAGCGAATGGCCGGTCTGGTGAAGCTGCAATGCGGCACAACCTAACCCGACAAATGTCTCTTATGGGCCGTTCTGTTCAGTTAACACGTTGTCTTGGCATCAGTTAGGGTCGAAACGCTTCGGAGCACGTTTCAGGCGGTGGCAAAGCCCTCTTATAGAGATGCCACGTTGTGTGGCCGAGGATCGGTAGGGTGAAGATCAGGCCCAGAAACGCCGGAACCATCGACAAAAGCAGTGTAACCGAGATGACCGCCGCCCAGAGGAGCATGACCACCGGGTTTTCCGTAACGACTCGAATGGAGGTGATCATGGCGGAAACAAAATCGATGTCCCGTTCAAGCAGCATGGGCATGGCCACGACGGTCACCGTGAACAGGACGGCCGAGAGAAATGCTCCGAGGCAGGTGCCAATTGCAAGGAAGGTCCAGCCCTCCGGCGTAAACAACACGGTGTCAAAGAACCCGTCGAAATCCGAGAAGTATGAATCCTGCAGCACGATCACTAGAACGGTCCGAAACTGGTAAAGCCACACCCAGAAAATGAACAGGGTGACAAAGGCCATCCAGCCCATTTCGCGCTTGCGTTGATGGGCCATGACGGTGAGGATTTCAAACCAGCCGAAACTCTCTCTCTTCTGCAACCGGCGGGACATTTCATATAGCCCGGCGGCGGCGAAAGGTGCGACCAAGGGAAAGCCGACAGCGGCAGGGATGATCAGCCAGATCTTGCCGAGCGAGAACAGTATCCAGACCATCAGAAGGCCGATCATCGCATAGAAAAACCCGAAGAAGCCACTCATGAAGGGCCGCGCTACAAAGTCGGCGAACCCGGCCTTCAGCGACGCGGTGATATCATCCGCGGTCACCTTGTTGATCATGGGCTTTGCTCGGTGCTGTGGCGTCAGATTGTCTGGTGGTGTGGACCACTTGGATGTCATGACATTCTCCTCGCTCGCCCGATTGCGCAGTGCTGACCCCTTGTCAGCAAACCTACGGTGAAACAGACGCCCATCTTAACATGCAACTCCGCATCAGGAGAGGCATTCGGGCTTTGCGGGCGGCGACTTGGACACCATTCTTTTCGAACCGCCAGGAAAAAATCGTACCGTTCGGAAAGCGGTGTCGGATGCACTCGAACCTCGGCAGCTCTTCGGGATCTTCCGGAACGCCGGCCCGGCTTAGGAAGGCTGGCGAGGCCACGACCGGAAAGCTCTGATCGCCCCCAAGCGGTACCGAGATCATGTCGTGCGCCAGCTTCACACCCGCTCGAATGCCAAAGTCATACCGGTCCGCCACGATATCGACCTGTCGGTCATCCTCGGTGATCTCCAGTGCGATCCTCGGGTAGGTTTCGAGAAAACGCGCGACATAGGGCAAGATTACCGCCTCCAGCGCCGGTGACGGCGCATTCAGCCGAATGCGCCCGACGGGCTCGCTGCCGATGGAGCGCACTTCTTCGAGGCTGGACCGGATCTCGTTCAGTGAGGGCGATAGCCGTCTCACCAGCAGTTCGCCCGCCTCGGTCAGCGCGACGCTGCGGGTGGTGCGATTGAAAAGGCGTACCTGCAGCTCTTCTTCCAAAGCGCGGACCGATTGACTGAGCGCGGAGCCGGTCACGCCCATGTCACTTGCCGCAGCGCGCAAGCTCAGCGCGCGCGACGGCGAGGAAAGCTTCGAGATCTCCGTGCCGCATCAGCCCCAATTGATTAGAAACACTACTCAGGCTGATAAGAACTATACCCCTAGTCTTCTCAATGCCCATCCCCATTTTCGCAACTGAGCGGCAGGCGACGGTTCCCGCCGGCACAACTGACGCGACAATCAACCGATCAAACGATGGCTTGGAGAGATTTTACACGGTCACCCTGAACGTGAACGGCCGGACGGTCGATATCGACGCCGGCCCCGATACCTCGCTACTTTGGGCGCTGCGGGATAATCTTCAACTCGTAGGCACTCGTTGTGGCTGCGGCGCCGGTGCGTGCGGTGCCTGCACCGTCCACGTGGATGGTGAAGCCACTTTTGCTTGTCTGACCCTGATCGGTGATCTTGAAGGGCGCGCAATCACCACCATCGAAGGGCTTTCCGAAAACGGTGATCATCCGGTTCAGCGTGCCTGGATCGCGGAACAGACGCCTCAATGCGGCTATTGCCAGTCCGGTCAGATCATGCGCGCCGCCGCGCTGCTCGCCTGGAGGCCGCAGCCAAGCCGCGAAGAGATCGTGGGACCGTTTCGTCGGCCCGGGCATGAGTAAAGGTGAGAACGCACTATTGTTCGGCTCAACGCTCGTAGGTGCGGCCTTAGTCGCCCTGCATCTCATTGCTCTCGGAGTGAGTTGGCCGCTTGTATTACTCGGTGCGCTCATCGGGGCCGACGTGATTGGCGGCGCGGTCTGCAACATTACCGAAACCACCAAAAGATGGTACCACCGCCCCGAACAGCGTCCACTCGATCAACTAGGGTTCATCGCATTACATGTTCTTCACATTGTCGTCGTTGCATGGGCTTTTCGAGGTGAGGGATTCGATGCAATCTATGCGTTTGCTATAGGTGCATGGCTACTTGTATCTGCAATTGCAGTCCTTTGCGCGCCCGCAACTCTTCGTAGTCCGCTTGCAACGACACTCTTTGCTATTGCCCTGGGCCTTTCGCTATACGCTCTTGGACCAACGCCGGGCTTTGAATGGTTCGTACCATTGCTTTTTGTCAAGTTGCTGATCGGTCATACCGTCCCGCTGCGAGGTTGAGCAGCGTTCGAACCCGGACGTGTCGCCGTAGACTGCGCTTCGGAAAAAGCAGACATCCAGACAACATTCGGCAATGGCAACTTAGTCCGCAGATTGTGATTCTGACCGATGCTGGATTTCGGCCCCGCAGCGAAAGTCCGGTTCGGTGAAGCCGCAGCGCAGCGCGGGTTGATCCAATGAATGGCTGGTATGGGCCGTCTTCATCGCCACTATCTGGGCCTGCCAATAAGATGCCGCGGTTGCTCCGATGGCCGAAACGAGCCCAAAGGTACTGATGCTGCAAGTTGCACCAGTGTCTGCTTTCCTGCTCCAAGACATAGGATCACACTCGTCTTCAGTCTTCGATCGTCTGCGGCAACCCAATCCGGTCCGTCATCGCATTCACACCTATTGACTGTGGTGGTTCAGTGTTCGCTGTCGGATCCATGAATTGGATTCCATCGCTTGTTTTTGAACGAAAAGCCAACAACGGGGAGCCCATGAACCTGAATGACAATCATCGCGCTCGGTCCCGGGGACGTAAACCCGGCTACACGATTGCGGTTTGGCCATCTAGACCCCGTCTGAAATTGCGTTAGCGTCGTTTGCATCGACTGGAACAGGCCATGAACGCAACGACCGAACCTCATTCTCGAAGCGAAACCTATATTGAAATCGTGGAACGCAGCATCGGCCATTCCCTAAGGCCCGAATATGTGGACGATATCGACTTGGCAGCAGACGATTGCATTGCCATTCGCGATTCATTGCTCGGCTTCTACACAGAACACCCTTTTTCTAGCGCTTGCGATCCTGACCCGGAGGTGTTCAGCCCTGTATTCACGTCTGACATCAGCAATTTAAGAGACAGCGGGGACTCTCTGGTTGCGATGGCCCAGGCCTTCGACACCAAACAACTCACGCCTTCAGCAAACAAAATCTCAAACCTCTTTCTGTTCGCCCGCCGAACGATTTTATCAGACCCGCTCGTTGCGTTTGCCAATATGCTGGAGGACGATTTTCCAGACCGCATGACTGACGAAGACATAATTGAGACGATGACACAGCAGATCCGTGCAGTCGCTCACGTGCGGGAACTCATCATGTCCGAAACCATTTGTTTCTACTACCCGGCTGGTCACTGGCTCGCCGAGTATGAAAAACTGTCTGAAGAAATGGCCATGGAAGTGGGCCTTTCTTCCTTGCCTGCTTTTGAGAAATGGGCAGAGGAAGAAATCGTTCCAAATGAGGGCCTAGAAGACCACATGGCGACATGGGGAACCATGGCGATGATGGAAATCATCGAGAGCCTGTCATTCTGTAAACTTCTCGGCCGGAACTGCGGGCCTGTCCTCGCAAGCGATCTGGCCATGGATGCATACGAAGCTCTTCTCGCCAGTTTTCCGGCGCACAAGAGCGAGAATATCAACGATTTGCGCAATGCAGCGCGGATATTTTCCAACTCGGCGATTGATGCCCGGAACATCGAGCCGCGCCACTACGCCGATATCCGATTTACGTCCAAGGCCTTTGATTTTTGGCACACGTTCTTAAAGGAATCGCTTGCGGAGGTCAGTGAATACAATGTCAGCGGCAAGAACTTTGATGACAAGCTGCGACAGTCATTTGTTCGGCGGCAGAGCGACTTCGAGCGACAGCTGAAGAGCGAGTTTGCAGGTGGATCGATGCAAGACCTCGTGCGTCTAGACCAGTCAAACATCGTTGGGTTCATGACCGGTGTATCCGGCAGTGTCGCACTTGGCTCTGACCTCCTTTCGTCTGCCGGGCTTGGGGCAGGTGCTGTAGCCGCTGAAAAGCTTGCGGCCATCATCAGGAGCCTGTCGCATCGTGAAGCGCGACAGCTCATCACGTCTCACTATCATGCGATCGCCCCTCTTTAAATAACCGGATTGGGCCGTCCTTGTTCAGCGTGGCATACCAGACTATCGGAAAGCGGCGCTGCATCCGAGGTCAGCAGTGGGTCCTTGTCGGACACTTACCTAGGCACGGCTCAGCGAAAGGCAGCTCCGTCCGCACATCACCAGTTCGCTGTATCCGAGATTTTGCACATGCAGCGAATGGCCGGTTTGACGGGCCGCAACGCAGCGACGGTTTTGCATGGCCAAGGTCGGCTTTGGGCCGCATCCATCCTGTTCAGGTTCGCCTTCTGATGCTGCGATGCCTCCGAGGTCGACAGCGAGCCCAATCCGACCATGGTGAGTTTACGCTGCGAGCAATGTCATAGCGGTAAAGTCTGCAAGTCTGCAAGTCTGAGGTCTTGAAGGCTGATGCGCGGCGGGAAAGCGAACATTCAAGCGCCGCGCAACGTGGATCAGTCGGGCATTGGACGAGATGCTCACGGGCGAGCCACTCTGTGCCTTTAGAAAGGCCCAAAATCTAATCGAGCAATGGCGTGACCATGGCAATACAGTCAAACCGCATAAAGTACGTGGCTCACTTTCCTTCGCCAAAATGCATCGTCCCGATGAACCAAAGACCGCTAGTGCCCTGACAGATGAACCCGATCAACTGGATGCGAGCTCGCAACACGTAGTCCTTCAACCAAGTCAAACCGGCTCAATAAAACGGTTACCGATTCTGTGATGCTAAGGTTGCGGGAAGAGAGCCAATCTTGGAGCTACCCGTCCGTTCCGTATCAGCAAACGATGTGAGGAATACACGGTAAGATTGAGCAATTGTTATCTTTGCGGCATACTACCAGGCATTCAGTTTATTTTTCTTGAGAGTTAGTTATGCATAAGAGGATTGGCTACACATTTGCATTGGTTGTCGCGGCCGTAGTTGGAGGCCCGGCGCAAGCGCAGTGCACGACCGACGAAATTTCAGCGGTTCAAAGGCTCCAACAACTGACAATAAGCGTACTGATGCAAGGCCGTGCAGATTTGTTGTCGGCGCTCATGCACGAACAAATCAGGGTGAACCAGTCGCTTTCGCCGTCTTGTCAGCTTGCGCTGAATGCGATCGGCGGCAACCAAATACCTGATAGCCGAAGAGAAACAGTTTGCCGAGGTGGTATTTGCTGCGGGCCAAGCGGGTGCTTCTAGCGCTCTGGCCAAAAGGGCGGAATGTCGGTCACACCGATCTCAGCTGATCTGCATCGCCGACGCGGCGTGGAGATTTTGGGCACCTCGAGCAAAAGGAGACCATAGGGGTGTTAGTAACTTGCGTTATCATGCACTTATTTTCAGTTTGGCAATTTCTTTCTTCGCTTGCACACACGGCACCCTGACCGCCGTCGGACAGACAGTTGAGAGCTTCAAAAGCGAGCGCGAAGCCCTAGTGGACCTGTTTCGCCGAACTGGCCAACTGGATTGGCATCGCTTGTCGGACCTTGAACGTCGGCTGACGACGCTGCCCAACCTTCATACGTCCGCAACTGCATTGTTCGAGTTGTCCACGGTCCTGCGGTTTCAAAGTCGTTTCTCTGAGGCTGTGGCAAGTTATGAACGGACCATTGAGGTTGCCGTTGACGACGAACAAACCAAGATCGCCTTTGACGCATGGATCGGATTGGCACGCTCATATCGCGCGGAGGGCCTTGACCACGGAGCCGCCCTCGCAGCAATTGATCGGGCGCGAACGATTGCCGGAGCCACACCAACGGACCGGCAGGCTTTTGACCTCGCAAGCTTTGGGACACAGTTTGCGACCGAGCGGGGGGAACTGAACTTGGCGCTTGTTAACGCGTTGAGAGCATCGCGTCTGGCCCTTGACGATGTCTCAGAGTTCTACGCTGCGCTCGACCTTGGTGACGTTTTCCAGAAGTTTGCAGAGCGGTGCGACTTTTTCCCAATCCAAGATGCATTGAGCCAAGGACCCGACGGGCACGACGCCTGCCGCCGCGCCGTAGATGCAGCCGCGGCGGCCTACGACAAGGCTCGGTCGGTTGCGACGGTCGCGCAGTGGCACTTTCTCGCTGGTCAAGCACAGCAGTTTGGCGCGCAATGACGGCTTTGTCCGCGACCTAGTCATTGCTAGCCATGCAAATGCTGCGTAGTCGATCAACGTCCACTTCGGGGAAGCAGCGCTGCGGCGTAGAGCGATGCAACGAATGTCTGCTCTGGGCCGCTCTGAATCATACATGCGGGCTCTGCCACTGATGCTGCGCCGCATCCGAGGTCCGGAGTGAGTCCAAAGACTCGCCAATCCTGCACTCTTGTCGAACGGTTGCTTTTCAAATCGAATGGCTTCAGCGAATACCAACAATACATGGGCACGGCTAGAAATGTGAACTCGGGGGAGAGCAGTGTCAGTTAGACAGGTTTCTGGGCATCAAGTCTCTATCCAATGCAAAACCAAAGCAAACATTCTCTGGATGACGCAACTAATGAAGCGATCCCTGACCAAGTACGTAGGTGCAGGGCTAGTACCCCTTTCGCTCACTAGGATGCGATGGCCCCACCACCTGAGCCCCGCACATCGTCTGGACTATGGGACCGCTGTTTCGATGCTACCGCCGTATTGAACAATTCCACATAGTGGATCAGCTTGTTGGCGCGAAATGTGAAGAAATGCGCGCAGTCAAAGAGCATCAGCTGGGAGGTCTTGCGGTCCACCAACTCGATGTCCAGATACACGGCGACCTGATCCCCATCCTCAACCATGATCCGCGGCGCAAAGCTGCGCGCGTCGTAGTCCCGCGCCACGAGCGCTGCGTGCTGCATGACGCCATCGGGGCCCTCGTAGCGGCCTCCATGCGCGAAGAGATCCGGCGGCGCTGTAGCGACGAGGATCACATCATCCGCCAGCATTTCCTGAAGTGGGCGCACATCGCCTTCTATGAAGCTGCGATAAAGGTTTGAGATCAAGGCCTTACGCTGGCTCTCACCACCGCTGATCACTCCAGCGGACAACGCCGCCGAGATCGCGCCGCTGCGCGATGTGGCGTCGAGCTTTCGAAAGACATTCTTGAGGTGGAAGCGAATGGTGTTCTCGGAGAGCCCGAGGATTTGGCCGATCTCCCAATTTGTCTTGCCTTCGGCGCACCAGTTCAGCACGTCAACCTCACGCTTTGTGAAACGTGCCGCGAAGGCGGAGCGTGAGGGTGGCGCGGCGGGTGCCTGCTGCGCATGCCAGGTGGTCAGGAAGCGGTAGGCGGCCGCAAAGCTCGCTGAATCGCCCACTTGCGGCGCAAAGGGCGCATCGCGATGCAGCAGGCAGATCCCGAGCCGGTCACCGATTCGCATGGCGAAGACAAAGCTCTCGCGCGGCACGTCAAGCGCTGCAGCCAACATCTCATCGAGTGTGACGAGTGGCGACCAGACAACCGGGACCCCACCCGACGTGCGCGCCCGCATGTCCTCGACCAAGCGGGCGCGGCCTTCGGTGGGCAATACCGCGGTGGTCGAGATGACATATCCTACATCGCCGCCTTGCGCGCCGGGGCTGTCTGCTGACCAGAAAGCCGATACATCGCTGGCGCCATCGCGCCGGACCTCCGCGGCAAAGCTGTCGATGTCCTTGGACGACACCGATAGGCCATTGGCCGCTCTGGTCTCAAAAACTCCGGCGTCGTGATCCACGCGAGATTCCCCCAATACGGGAACACCATACGCGGCAAGAACCGGTTCGCAAAGCGTGCTGGACAAAACTGTCGACCCGGGGTCCCGGGTCGACATTGGTGCATCAGAGCACATAGCTGATCACGCGTGGCGCAAGCGGCGGCGGCGCAATGCCCCCAAACCGAAGAGGCCCGAGGCCAGCAGCCACGCACCGGGCGGTAAGGGCACCACGTCGATGTTGCCACCACCGTTGTCGAAGAGATCGACCAGGTCGCCAGCGGCAAAGAAGCGGTCAGCATCATCCGCGAACGAGAACCGCTCGAAGTTGCTGAACCGTAACGCGGCAAAGTCGCCCGCGTCATTGGTGAAATCGAGGTTGAGCACATCGCCGATCAGGCTCGCGCCAAAGAGGTTCTCGAGCAGGCTTGAAAACAGCGCTGTATCCTCATCGGCACCGCCGTCGAACAGGCCACCGAAACTGCCTGAGAAGATCGGATCATCCGACCCTTCGCTGACGAAGCTCAGGCTGTCGGCCCCGGCCCCGAAGAGCGTGTCGCCAAAGATGCCGGGCCCGCCGATCAGCCCGTTGCGGGCGGCAAGCAGAGGCGCCCCCTGCCCAAGGATCTCAACGCTGTCAGCGCTATCGCCCAGAGCGATGGCGGTGCCGTCGGTGCCGGTGGCGCTGCCCGAGACAATGAGTTGCGAGCCAAGTCCCAGCTGGTCTTCAACCTCGCGCGCGTCGATCCCGACCGCACCAGTTATGTCACCTTGCACATCTATGACTGTGTTGCCTTCGGTTTCGACCGCAAGGCCGACCTCGCCGCCGGTGATATCGCCAGTGACGATCTCGGTCGTGCCGATGGACTCGTTGTAGGCCAGGATGCCAAAGCGCCCGCCGGTCACGGCACCAGCCGATGTGTCGATATCCACATTCGTCGCATCGTTGAGGCGCCCGCCGATCTGCTGTGCCTTGACCTCGACGCCTGTCTCGCCACCGGTCACCGTCGCGGTGCGCACTTCGATGTCGTCCGCGACGTTCACATCGACCTCAACACCAATGCCCGTGCCGGCAGTCACTTCGCCTCCGGTGGTGTCGATCTGGAAGAGCTCGGTCCGGTCGCCCGCGGCGTAGACGCCAGTCTCACCGCCTGTCACATTCCCGGTTGCGATCTCGACTGTTGAGCCATTGTAGAGATAGGCGCTGACGCCAGTGTTGGCCGTACCTTCCACTGCACCGCCCGTGGAGTCGATGCTGATCCTTGTCGTATCTTCGCCTGTGACGATGACGCCATAAGTCGCTCCCCGTACGTCGCCAGTTGTGACGTAGGCGCTGTAGAACCCGCCATAGCTGTCCACGTCGATCCCCGCGTCGGTTTGCCCGATGACGGTGCCCGCGCGGCTGTCGAGGTCGATATCACCATAGTCGGCGTCAACCACGATGCCGTCGGTACCGCCTGCCACATCGGCGGTGATGATATCGATCCGGTCAGTCCGCTCACTTTCGACCAAGATCCCTTCTTCGGTCTGGCCGGTGACCGCACCACCCTGGGTCGCGATGATGATGTCGTCGCTGTTCTGGGCATAGAGCTCAACACCCTTGGTGCCGCCGGTGACATCTGTGGTCACGATCTGCACATAGCCGGTATCGGTTGTCTTGGCGTAGATCCCCTGCTCTGTCTGGCCGGTGACCGCACCACCGATGGCATCGAGGTCCAGATCATCCGTATTTTCGAGAGAGAGATCGATCCCGCGATCCGAGCCAATCACCTCGCCCGTGTAGAGATAGGTGTTGTTCTGATCCCTGAGGTCTGCCTCGATCCCGTCACCGTTCTTTGCTTCGACGGTACCGGCGATCGTGTCGATGCGCACATCAAACCCGCCCCGACTTTCGACCGAGACACCATTGTCAGCCGCATCGACGTTCGAGGTGCGCAGAAAGATGTTGTTGGGATCGTTGGCGTCGAGCCGCACCCCGTCTTCGCCCGAGGTGACCATGCCGCCCGCCGTGTCGATGGTGATGAAGTCGGTGTCATCGGCGTTCACCTCGACACCGTCATAGGCGGAGGTCACATCGCCTGTGCGGACCTCCACACCAAGGTCGTCGTAGCTCTGGACAAAGACGCCGTAGGAGTTGCGGCTTTCCACAGCACCGTCTGTCGTGTCGATGAAGATGTCGCCATTGCGTGTGCTGTCGAGCAGAACACCCTCTTCTTCTGAGGTGACGTCGGCGGTGCGCACGTTAAT
Source organism: Roseobacter cerffii (assembly GCF_054226325.1). Classification (NCBI taxonomy): domain Bacteria; kingdom Pseudomonadati; phylum Pseudomonadota; class Alphaproteobacteria; order Rhodobacterales; family Roseobacteraceae; genus Roseobacter; species Roseobacter cerffii. The sequence continues at coordinate 4,144,009 of NZ_CM135757.1, read as the reverse complement.
GTCGCCGCTGCCATAGGCGTCCAGCAGGAAACCCTGGCCCGACCGGGTCGTGACCGACCCACCCCGGGTATCGATCTCAACACCCAAGGCGCCTGCGGTTTCCAGATCGATACCTTCTGTCTGCACGTCGATGTCGCCTGTCGTAATATCAACGAAGCCGCCGCCGGATTTGACCACATCGACGCCATCTGCGCCAATCGAAGCCAGATCGCCGCCGGTCGTATTGATTGTCACGTTGCCAAAAACCTCGTGATCCACGTCAATGGCATCGGCATCGGCGTTTATGTTGCCCGTGGTGATCTCAAGGTCGCTACTACCGTTGAAGCCGCCAGCCTCGATCCCGTCACCGTTGTTGGAGGTGATCTCCAACCCGGTGATATCGATGGTGCTATTGCCTTGGGTCCGGAACAGGTCAATGGCACTGCCGTCCGAGATAATCTCGCCAGAGGCGGTACCATCGATGGTGACCGAGGTGGCGTTGTCGATGTTGAAACCCTGGCCAAGGTTGATCCGCGACGTGTCGAGGCCAAAGCCTTCTTCGGTGGTGATCTCAAGATCCACCGCTGCTTCGAAGTTTTGCTGGCGATCCACATCCTGCTGGGCGGGTCCGGCACAGGTGTAAGTGCCGCCACCCTGCGCGATGCAGTCGCCGGCGTAGGTCGCGCGCCCATAGCCGCTGATCAGCGCACCCGTGGCCACCGAAAGGGTCAATTGCCCGATCAGCGTAGATTTCTGTTTGGGGGTCCAAAAGGTCTTCATGTCAATGTCTCCTGATCCGCGCATGCCTGGCCTGTCGCGGTGTCTGATGAATGATGTGTGATGAAATTGATAAGTTGGGGAGCTGCCGGGCTGATCGTCATCGGGCAGGCGATCCCGGGCAGCACCTCGACGTCGTAGATCTCGGCGACCTGCCCGTCGATCCGTAACCACTCGGCGCAATGGCCCGTGGTCAGGTCGATGATCTGGATGCCGCACCAGGGCGTACTGGCCGCCTCTTCCAGCCGCGCATCAAGTGCGAGACCGCCAAACCGCTCGTATCGCGGCTTGGAGAGGCCAACGAAGGCGTAGTTTCCAGCAAAGCTCAGCCCGCGCAAAAAGCCCGGGCAGAAGGCCAAGGGCCGAAATACCCCCTCGCCGTCTCCCGTGGGTCTTTCCACATAGCCGAATTCGCCGTTGCCCGCGTTGAGCACATAGAGCCGCCCGCGATAGAGCCGGGGCGAATGCGGCATCGAGAGCCCGCGGCAGATGATCTCGTTGCGCCGGACGTCGATCACGATGCCACCGTCGGCGCGGTGATCGCGCCAGCCATCGATGGTATCCGACGCGCTTACCGCCGTGACATAGGCGGGCGCGTCGCCCTCCATCGCCAGGCCGTTCAGATGGCAGCGGTCCTCATCCACGAGGTCGGAGATGAAGGGCGGGCGCCAGACCTCGGCAAAGGAGTGCACCGCGTCAACGCGCGCGAGGCAATTGAACCGCGTGTTCACGAAGATCGGCAACCCATCGGCCGCCAGACCCACGTCATGCGCATCAAGATGCCCGGTGGCGTACATAACCCGCGGCACGAAACAGGCGTCGTAGGTCTTGTTGACGCGCTGCTTCGGATCAAGCCCGGAGGCGCAGCGCAGGATTTGGCTGCCAGTGCCCAACACGAGCGTGCCATCGGCCTCGAACCGCAGCCCCATGGGCTTGGCAAAACGGGATTGGTGCACATTGAGCCGACCCTGGGCGCCGCGTCCAACCATATAGATCAGGCCGGATTGGTAGGAGGTGAAGGCAACAGAAGCGTTAAGACGCGCCAGAAGCGCCGAGAACCCACGCGAGGTGGAAATCTTCGAAGACTGATCTGGAGGATCCTGACTTTTCAGGGAAATGGGTGCATTCAGAGAACTCATAAAACTATCCATTCTAGAGAAATCGCGCCGCGTCTGTGCGCCGCGGCCTCAGTATTGCAGAGGCCGCGTGATGGCCCACCTGCTCGAACGGGTAGGTTCAATGCAGGAGTCAATTCGTTGGACGCGCAATTCCGACTGACCCCCAGGTCCGTTTGATCAAAAAAGCTGACTAAGAACGCGTTTGCCGAACGCTATAATGACAACTCTATGGCCGAATGAATGAGCCCGCGTTGGTTCGAGAATTTGAACGGCGGCGATCGTACCGATTTCGGTCGTTTCGACAGTCCAAATGGACGGCGGGAAAGTCCCGCAGACTGTGAGTTTGACCAATCACGGTTTTTGGGCAGCGCAGCGAATGGCGCTTGTGAGGGCTGCGGCTGCAGCATCTCAATCAGTTGATGAAAGGGCGGTATGGGCCGTCCATATGGCATCCAATCAGTCAGTTCTTCGAGATGCTGCGTCGGCTCTAGGGGCTGCGATGAGCCCAGATTGGATGGTACGGGATCATATCGGCAGTGGTAGTGGTTAGTTTCGGACACAATTCCAACTCTCTCAAAGGGTGGCTTTCAAGGTCTTAGCGCCGTTGAGAGATGATCCGCGCGAGTTCAATGGCCTTGTCAGAAGGTGTGCCGGATTTGCCAAACTCGACCTTATCTGCCGCCATCTGGTCCGCGAGCCCAGCAAATGCCGTGATCTGGTCGGAGGTGAGAGATGTGTTGTCGCCGTGCAGATGGGCGAAGAGTTCGAGGGCATCCGCGCGGGAGTGATGAAATCCGGTCAGCCGCAGGTTGTAGCGGTATAGCCCACCGAGAGTGGCGAGCAAGAAGAGGATCAAGACTGCCGGCGGCGCGCGCTCCCCGATGTACTGCCACACCGATTGCTCCTCACTCTCGACGATCCGCAAGTAAGCCCCGATGCACGCTTCACCTAGGGTGCAGTTTTGCAGAAACTCGGTAAACGCGCGGCTGCGTTGCGCGGTGGAGGTGCCGGTGCCGCCAACTTGGGCGGCCTCGGCCAGCTTGCTGTCCCTCTCGCGCACAAGGTCCGTTCGGTCTTCGATTGTGCGCCGGAAGTCTTGCAGCCGAAGCCGAAGTGGATCAGAGCGCTGGAGGGCCGGCGTGAGTTGAGACAGCGCCTCGCGCATCGCAGCATCCCCCTCGGGGCCTGGGGTCGGGACCAATTCGGAAAGCAGGGCCGCGTAAAACCTGTCAAGCCGCGCGCTGCGCGACCCATCGGAGATAAAGACGGCGAAAGGGGCCGCGGAGAATGCAAGCACATCGTAGACCGGCTCACCATCCCTTGGGATCGCGGAAGGGAACTGTTTCCATGTAGCTCCTCCATCCACTGTACCTGCAAATTGCAGCGCGTCTAGGAGGTTGCCGTATGGTATTGCGGCGGTCTGGAGGCCATCAGAAAATGTGAATTCTGGATCAAAATTCCTGACATCTATGGCGAAGACTTCTTCATTAGCTAGTCAGACAGTTAAGCGGTCAAGGTTGTTTTCCACTACGAAATTGTCGTCACCAAGCGTTATGCGAGAGCTGTCTTCAGCGATGATCGGCTCAAGGATTTCTGGCTCAATTTCATCAATCTCTTCCTAGGATTCACCCAAGTCTGTTGTTCGGAAAGTACGACTGTCAGCGGCATTTCCTGGTGACGGACGGGTCGAGATTGTGATTTGGTCGCGCGTGGCGTCCAAGAACGAGCTACGAGGTCTCGCGGCTTCTGGAATCTCTAAGTCACGCCATGTGACTCCGTTGTCGGTCGAAATCTGCGGTGCCTCCACAGAAGCGCGGACCGATGCGATGAGGTAGTCTGGAAACTCTTCTATTTGGTTCGCATCCCTAGACAGATTTGTCAGACGCCAGGTCGCGCCGAAATCGCCAGAACGTAAACTGCTCTTCTGCCCTTGAGCGAAGACCGTTGACCCAAAAGGATTTACACGAAGATCAAAGCTTGGATCCGATCTTAAGTCCGGGACTCGAGATACGCTCCACGTCTGTCCGCCGTCTTTTGAGACATAGGCCGGAAAAACCGGGCGCACCAAACCGGTCAGTTTGAGCACGGGAGAAAACAAGCAGTTCCGAGCTGTTCTCAGGGTTTTGAAGCAAAAAATCGAGTGATGATGTCCCCAGCGCGAAGGCCACCTGCGTGCGTTGCCATGTCAGGCCGGCATCATCGGTGAACGCGCCTTGCCCGTCACTGTTCAACTTGATTATGCGGGGTGTTGTCATTGGTATCAATCGCCCAGCCATTGGGATCGAGATCCAGGCCGTCGGAGCTGTCGAATGGCCGCAACGACAAAGCGACAGAGGCCGTGATCGCAGACCAGGCGACGTCGCGGTCCCGGTCCATTTGACGCAGCTGCATATCCAACACACTCGCCTCAGCCTCAAGGCCGATTTTGGTGCCGTCTTGGATCTGGCGAAACAGCTCGGTGCCCACGTAATTGGTTAACGCCAGAGAGATGACCACAAAGAGAAGGACAAAGAGCCAGCTGCCGCGGGTGGCGGCGAGTTGAGCGCGGCGGCGTTGTTGGCGGACGAGCCCTCCGATCCGACCCTGCGGCACCTGCCATTCGGCATTGTCGGACGCTTCGCGCATCAATGGGCGTCTGAGATGCCAAGGCCGTTTCTCGTAGGCCCAGTACTCTGGTTCCTTAAATTCGCTCTTCAAGACAAAAGCACCCATGGAAATACATCCGACGGTGCCCTAGGTTTCGCGATGGTGCAAGGCCTAGTCCCAACAATCTGAACCAGAAAGACGAATGGTTGATTGCCTCAAAGGTGCCCTTGGCGCAGCCGAGGCGAAAGCTCGCCTTGTCTCGCGATCTTTGAGTTAACTGTACCTTGAATTTTGCGGTCGCAGCGAAAGCCCGGTCTGACAGGCCGCACCGAAGCATAGTAAGTGACAGTTGGACGTCTCCTTTGGGCCGGCCCTAAACTTCGTACCGCACTACTTGTACTGCGCGCGACGGTCACTGAAATCACGAACGCGTTTGCGCCAAGCACGGTAACTACCTGGTTTGAGAGTGTTGCGCATCAGGGCTTTCACCTGTTTTTCAGCCAGCCCGTATTCGCGCTCGATATCGGAAAAACTGAAGTGATCGGAAGGTGGCATCTCGATGATCTCGCTGCGATGCGCGTTAGGAAGAGGATGGGTCATGCTGGGCCTATTCGCGGTAGAAACTTATGGCAGAAACCGCGACCTCAGCTTGCATTTCACGGCCAATAGCAAGGATGCCGATGCGGCGCAGACGGGCGGGGGTCAAAATGTGCCTCGGTTTTGTGGGGGGTCAGGTCCGCGAACGGTAGCCTCAGTGTTTTCCAGGTGCTTGCCGCGATGAAATCCGTTCGAAAGGACTGCCATGGGCGGGTCAACGCATCGGTGCGCAGGCGGAAGTCTTACGCCGCCTCATTGCCGCTGACCGTGAGCTCAAAGCCGTCCCAAGCGCTTGCATCGTATAGGCCGCCATCTGTGTTCAAGTTGGCGGCGATCTGAAGGAAGCCGCCATTATTCTCAAGCGAGACCTCACCGAACAGGACCGTCGCGCGGCGTCCATTTTAGGCCTCGACCCGAAGCTCGCCCATGGAGATACCGCCCATGACGATATCCGCGGAATATTCCCAAGACAGGAAGAGCTCATTTGTTTCGATCTCTGTCGTCATATTTAGGACATAGGAGCGTGGCGGACCTTTTCCAAAACATGTGTTGTCTCAGATCCTGAATGGCCGCAAAAGGCCGTGGTCCTCCCATCTCTTTAAGGCGAGGATTTTCAGAGTCGTATGGAGTTCGGAAAAATGACCGAATTATTGACCAAAATCCTTCCGATTGTACCCGCACTTTCAGTCGCGCATGCGGCACTCGGTTTGTGTTTTGCCGCGTATAGCCTTTGGCGGTAATGGCGATCTTCAGCAATGCTTGTGCGCTACGAAGCAGTTAGGAACAAACGTTCGGTAGCGAAGGCGTTAAGGTGGGAAATAGCCGAAATTGAGAAAGCTCTCCCAGATCGGACCGTGAGGCCTAGCCTCTACTATGCGAACGCAGATCAAGTCGGGCGGATGGATGATGCCGCGATTGGAACTTCAATTAAGTTCTACGCTTACGTCGACGGGAACCCCGATGTTCACAAAGCAGAGGCCACGCAAAAGGCGAACGCTGCGATACGGGCGTTAGACATTTTCCTCGACGAAAGTTCTAGGGAGCGCCGTGACCTCGATAGTCGGATCAAGCTCTGATTTGGAAGCCTACGACTCAAGAAGGTCGGCTTCGGTGAAGCCGCAATGCGGCACGCGCTGCGCATACGAAAGTCTGCATTGGGCCGTCGATGCACCCAGGCGCCACTCGGTTACGCATGCAGCGCTGCGTTGATGACAGCGAAGAGCCCGTAATTGACCCGTATATGCGGCCAAACCAATTCAGCGCCAGACACTTGGGATAAAACCCAAAAAGAAATTCGCCAAAAATTTACCTAGGGGAATTTTGCTCTTCGATTACCCATTAGAGAACATAGAACTTTTCCAATGAATACATACGTATAGTTCACTTGAAATCATGAAAGGTAAGCAATTGCGGAGTTTTGTTCTGGTTCTTAGTCTTTGGGCAAGCACTGCCCTCGGTCAATCCTATCCGATCTACCAAAGCACAACTGTCAACGACTACGCGCAAGTTCTTCCAGCCAACATCGAGGCGAGAATCGCGGCCCAGCTTAGCGCTCTAAAGGCCGAAACCGGGGTCGAAATGTCGTTGCTAACCCTCCAAAGCAAACGCCTCTATGCACCAAACCAAACGCTCGAAGAGTTCTCGAGGGGGCTCTTTGACAAATGGGGCGTAGGCGACAGCGACAGCAATAACGGTGTTCTTATCCTTATCCTTACTGAAGATCGCGAAATGCGCATCGAACTTGGTGTGGCTTACTCAAACTATTGGGACAGAGACGCAAAATGGGTGGTGGACAATCGCTTCGTACCCGCTCTTTCGAACGGCGATTACGTGCGCGGACTACAAGAAGGTACCACAGCCACGATTGACGAAATCGTCATGCCTTTTCTTGCCGGGCAAGAACCGCGTAGCGGCTCTGGCGGGCTCAACAATTGGGTACTCGCTCTTTTTGGTGCTTTCGCGGCGCTAAGCTATGGGCGCGGCCTTATCGGTGATCAGCTGGCTCGAGTACGAAAATGTCCTAACTGCGGTCAGCGTGGCCTACGGCAAACGCGTCAAACAACAATGCAGGCCAGCCGAACGATATCCGGCTCAGGTGTTCGCACAAGGCGCTGCGTAAGTTGCGGCCATGTCGACACGCACGTCTTTGTCATCCCGCAAAAGAGCAGCAGCTCAGGCGGATCCGGCGGTGGCCGCTCTGGTGGAGGCGGTGCTTCAGGGCGCTTCTAAACACACGCCCCCAAAACACGAGGGTTTTGAAATCAACCGGTGCCCCGCTTTTGTCACCAGTTTGGTCTGGCGCGTAATTTACCGCTTCGCCGTTCCGAAGACGTTAATCTTGGGCTGAACGTTTCTTCATTTGCTTCAAGCCAGCAACAGCGCGCATTTGCGCATCTGCCGCGAAGGTCGGTTTCCTCTAGCGGTCCACCAGTTGGCCAAGCTTCAGATGTCGCGAAAGCAGCGAATGGCGGCTTATCGGGCTGCGACTGCGGCATCTCGAATGGGACGTGAATGTCTCTTATGGGCTCTTGCAGACATCTGTAGCTAGGCGTCAGTTCACTTAGCCAAATGCGCAAGGATCTCGTCCGCAGTCACCGCTCCAATCCCAAACATTCGCTGTCTGATGTAGTTGGCGCCGCTTTCACGCAACAGGCGCCGCTGCGTTTAGGTAACGCAAGCCTATTCTGGATGACGCGCTTATGGTCATTCACTGAGGCTTACGTGCGAATGGCGGCGCAGCTTGACCAAGGACATGCCGGGGGCTCTCTAACTTGTCCAGTGTTATGGAATCGCGTCAAGGTAGTGGCATGAAATGAAACGCACTGCTGACAATGCTTACAACGGCGCTGATTGCTGCAGTCTCTAGTCTCGCATGGTGGGGATACTGGTCTTGGCAAGAAGTCAATGTCACCGTCCGCGCTGGTGCTCACCGTGGAACTCATTGTCTGGAAAACCGTAACTATCCAATTCCCGCTATAATTCAAAATAAGAGTTGACATACTGTCGAACGTGTTCAGTTTCGGATCAGCATTAAGGAGAAAGGCGCAACCTCTGAGCTGACAAGCGCCACTCCCCGCGAGGCGGATCAAATCTTTGAGCCAGGAGATATGGCCAGTGCATGCTGGCAGATACCGCCGAGGATTGGACAACAAACAGAAGAACACCGACTTGAATTCGCCGAAGCAATTGCGCGAGATCCAGACAGCTATGTTATCAGTGCTGAACGGCTGTCCGTCACGTTCGAGTAGGGCCCCGATCTCTCCAGTTCAAACGCCGGAAGCTTCCCGATCCTATGGACAATCGGAGGTCTCGTCGGTCGCGGGTAGCTCTTTTGCTTTCGGGTCAGAGCCGCGCGCTGGTTGTAATAAATGGTTCTGCTGTACGTTAGACTAGCATTCAGAAGCTTTTCTGCGACATTTTGCTTCTACAGCTTGCCGTTCACAAGGTCATCCAAATTGGCCCGACATGGCGCAAACTGTCCCCCATATTTCCCCCAGAGCCAGCTAAGGACCTGCCCGACCATAGGAAGGCATCCGTAAGTTATTGAATTTATTTAGTTTAGTGGTGAGCCGTGCAGGATTCGAACCTGCGACCCACTGATTAAAAGTCAGTTGCTCTACCAACTGAGCTAACGGCCCACTAGAGCGCCTACTTAGAAAGGTCGCGGGAGAGGGTCAAGCCCTTATTCGGCCATTTCAGAACGATGCACTGGATAGTTTTGACGCAGCGGATTATATGGCCGCAATGCACAGTTCAGACCCCATCGGTTTGCCCTTCATGAAGATGCACGGGCTGGGAAACGACTTCGTCGTGCTGGATACGCGCGCGCAGGCGATCGACGTCGGTGCCACGCTGGCGCGCGCCTTGGGTGACCGTCATCGTGGCGTGGGTTTTGACCAATTGGCCGTGCTGTCAAATGGGGCCGAGGCGCCGCATCTCACCTTCTTTAACGCCGACGGCTCCGGGGCTGCGGCCTGCGGGAATGCGACCCGTTGTATCGCCCGCTATCTTATGGATGAGAGCGGCGCGACCGAGCTGCATCTCACCACCGAACGGGGGGCACTGATGGCGCGTGAGGCGGGTGATGGCCTGACGTCGGTGAACATGGGGCACCCTCAGCTCGACTGGGCAGAGATACCGCTGGCCCATGCGATGGAGACACTGTCTCTGCCCATCGACGGCGCGCCCGTTGCGACTGGGATGGGCAACCCCCATTGCACCTTCTTTGTGGACAGCGTCGATCATATCGATCTCGCCACGTTCGGGGCGGCCCTTGAAACACACCCGCTCTACCCCGAGCGGACCAATGTCCAGATCGCGGAAATCACTGGGCCGGACCGCATCCGCATGCGGGTCTGGGAACGTGGCGTGGGCATCACCCTGGCTTCGGGCTCGTCCAGTTGTGCAACGGCCGTGGCCGCGGCGCGGCGTGGGCTGACGGGGCGCGCGGTGCAGATCGACGTCGATGGCGGCACCCTCTTCGTCGATTGGCGCGACGACGGTGTCTGGATGACCGGCCCGACCACTCACGTATTCTCCGGCACGCTGACGCCCGAATTTCTGGACGGGCTCTCATGACCGCGCCGGTTTTCTCAACGATGGGATGCCGCCTCAACGCTTACGAAACCGAGGCGATGAAAGAACTCGCCGCCGCGGCAGGTCTCGACAACGCCGTTGTGGTCAACACCTGCGCCGTGACGGCAGAAGCCGTGCGCAAAGCCCGCAAGGACATCCGAAAACTGCGCCGGGCCCACCCGGAGGCACGATTGATCGTCACCGGCTGCGCGGCGCAGACCGAGCCCGAGACCTTCGCGCAAATGCCCGAGGTCGATGCTGTGATCGGCAACACCGAGAAGATGCAGCCGCAGACCTGGACGGGGCTTGCCGCCGATTTCATCGGTGAGACCGAGGCGCTGCAGGTCGATGATATCATGTCCGTCACGGAAACCGCTGGGCATCTCATCGACGGGTTCGGGACGCGGAGTCGCGCCTACGTGCAAGTGCAGAACGGGTGCGATCACCGGTGCACCTTCTGCATCATCCCCTACGGACGTGGTAACTCGCGCTCGGTCCCTGCCGGTGTCGTGGTGGATCAGATTAAGCGGTTGGTCGACGGCGGCTTCAACGAGGTGGTGCTGACCGGAGTCGACTTGACAAGCTGGGGCGCGGATCTGCCTGCTCGGCCAAAGCTGGGCGATCTGGTCATGCGTATTCTGCGGCTGGTGCCGGATTTGCCCAGGTTGCGGATCAGCTCGATTGACAGCATCGAGGTGGATGAGAACCTCATGCAGGCCATCGCGACCGAGCCGCGGTTGATGCCGCATCTGCATCTGTCTCTGCAGCATGGCGATGACCTGATCCTGAAGCGCATGAAACGCCGCCATCTGCGCGACGATGCCATCGCCTTCACCGAGGAGGCGCGCAAGTTGCGACCGGAGATGACCTTTGGCGCGGACATCATTGCAGGCTTTCCCACGGAAACTGAAGCGATGTTTGAAAAGGCGCTGGCCCTGGTGGAAGAGTGCGATTTGACATGGCTGCATGTTTTTCCTTATTCGGCGCGCCAGGGCACGCCCGCAGCGCGCATGCCCGCAGTTGGGGGGCGCCTGATCAAAGAGCGCGCGGCGCGGCTGCGCGCGGCCGGAGAGCGGCAAGTTCAACGCCATCTCGCTGCGCAGGTCGGCAAGCGCCATCAGGTCTTGATGGAGAGCCCCACGATGGGCCGAACCGAACAGTTCTGTCCGGTTAACCTCGCCAATTCGCAGATCGAGGGTAGCATCGTTGACGTGGCAATTACTGACAAGACAGGCGAAAGCCTCCTCGCCTGATCAGGCCCATACCAGAAATCTCGTGACAAGCGCGCTGCTTGGTCAGTACTCTCAAGAGACCTTGTGGGAGAGGTGCATTGGGGGATTACATCAGTTGAGCCCTGGAGACGACACTCCAGGGTGACTGAACGTAAGCCAGTCTGTCGTTGGCTATTGAGCGGAATGCTGCCGTCTGTCTTGGACCGCCAAGCGTTTTGCCTCGGGTACTTAGGTGACGCGTGGTATGAGGTTGCGAGGCGCGGCTGCCGACCGGCGCTGGCGTTTGGGGGACTCTTCACACAAGTGAATTCTGTCATCGCATGCGGACTACCCGCAGCGATTGAAAGGCTGTAAGGGGCACAGTAGGCTAACGCTCTCGGGCGGTTGGCGCTTAGAAGGAAAGAGACAACGATGGACACGGTTACATTGCCGAAAAGCGGGTTTCTGGCCCATGCGTCACAAGACTTGTCCGACCTGATGGCGTCGGTCGCCACAGAAGTCTCGCTCGAGGAGGGCGAGGTGTTGTTTGAGCAGGGCGACATCGGCGACACGCTCTATGCCATCGTGTCCGGTTCGCTGGAATTCAGCGTGTTGTCGCGCGAAGGGCGCAAGCTATCGCTCGATGTGATGCGGCCCGGTGCGCTTTTTGGCGAGATCGCACTCTTTGATCCCGGAACACGTACGGCGACTGTGACGGCGCTTGAGCCGACGCGGCTGCGCGGCGTCAAGAACGCGGATATGCTGAGCGCCATCCGCAAAGCGCCAGACCTTGGCATCGACATGATCCAGCTGGCAGGGGAGCGGATGCGGTGGATGAGCAGTCAGCTCAATGAGCAGGTGTTTCTGTCCATGCCGGCGCGGCTGGCGCGGAAGATCCTCTATCTGACGGTGGACGGATCGAAACAGCTGTCGACCCTCCCGCTGTCGCAGTCGGAGCTCGCGGAGTTCGTGGGCGCCACGCGGGAAGCGGTCTCAAAGACGCTTTCCCTCTGGAAGCGGGCTGGTGTCATCGAGGCCTCGCGTGGCGGCGTGCGCGTCCTCGACCGCGATGCGCTTCAAGTTATGGCGGACCTGCACCAGATTTAATGCTTTCGGTGTGAAGCGTTTCACAGACCCCGATTCGATTTTGCGGCAAAGTGCTTTCAGATCAGGACAGAACGTTCTGATCTAAGCGGCTCCGGGCATTACTCGGCGCCACTGCAAAAAGGGGCTACGACATGAAACGCCGCAGCGATAAGGCGACCGATCCGGCCAGGGTTTCTCCCTCGGCCTCACCGGTGCGGACAATATTGACTTGGTTGGCGGAGGCGGATCGCGAATTCCGCGTCGCGCAGTCCATGGTGGAAAAATTTCACCGCAGGTTTTGAGGGGCTGACATGGCTGTCACGTTAACGATTATGATGGGGTCTTCCGTGGCGCAGGCCAGATTGGCTGCGTTTGATAGGGCCAAGCGGGCCACGTCGTGGACAGAAAAGTCGTCGAATGTGATCCAGTTCACATACGGCCAGTCTCTCTTAACCTATGGTTAACTTATTGGTGGTGACCGGTAGCGAGTACCTGCCTTGATTTACAAGGCCAACAAGATGGTAACGGACGAATTTTAGTAAGGGACAGGAATGAGATCACGGCAAAAAGATGCGATTAGCTGCCAACTAGCCGTGACACTTCGGACCGTCTGATTCTGACTCTCCCCAGGGTCTGTCATTAGCCTTCCTCGAGAAGGCGCAGACAGAAAACCCCCCGCGCTTCACAGCACGGGGGGTTTTTTAGTTCAGCGAATGAGAGATCGGTCAGGTGGTCTCTTTGCCTTTGACCGGCGCCCAGAGCCGCTTGTTTGTCAGGTAGAGCAGGACGGATAGCAGGGTCAGGAAGACCACACCGACAAAGCCAGCCTGCTTGCGCGCCATCATCTTCGGCTCGGCGGTCCACATCAGGAAGGCCGACACATCCTCTGAAATGTGGTGCAGGTCGTTCTCGTGACCATCTGCATACTCCACATCCTCACCGTAGAGCGGGGGAGCCATGGACAGCCAGCCGCCGGGGAACGCCTTGTTTTCATAGAGCGTGACACCCGCCTCTTCCTTTTCTTCACCGGTATAGCCGGTCAGGAGCGACGCGATGTACTCCGGCCCGCCAATCCCCTTGAAGAACTGGTTGATGCCGAGGCCGTAGGGGCCGTGGAAGCCCGCGCGCGCCTTTGCCATCAGGCTCAGGTCGGGCGCATTCTCGAGGCCGGATTCAGGGAAGTGATCCGAGGGCCGTGCTGGGCGGAAGTCGTCGATTTCGGCGTCATAGACTTCGAACTGCTCGGCGTAGGCCCGCACCTGATCCTCGGGCATCGAGGGGCCACCCTCTTCCGAGAGAGACCGGATCGGGACAAACTTCAAACCATGGCAGGCTGAGCAGATCTCGGTGTAGACCTGCAGACCGCGCTGCAACTGGTTCTGATCGTAAGCACCGAATGGCCCTTCGAAGGAGAAGTCGAAGTCCTCGATATGGGTGTCGTAAGCGCCTGCCGCATGACCGGCTGTGGCCAATCCAAGGGCCGCCACAGCGCTGAGTGTGAGTGTTCTGAACATGAGCATCTGTTCCTTTATTCAGCAGGCGTGGCTTGCGCTTGACCGGCCGCGTCGCCCGACGCTTTCGGGTAGTGCGCGGCAAAATCGTCTTCGATCGTATCCGGCTGCGCCGTCGGCTTCTCGATCACCCCGAGCAGGGGCAGAATGATCAGGAAGTAGGCAAACCAGTAGGCCGAACCGATTAGAGCGATGATCGGGTAGATGCCTTCTGCTGGCATCGCGCCAACCCACATCAGCACGAAGAAGTTCACGACGAAGAGCCAGAACCACCACTTCAGCATCGGGCGGTAGCGTGCCGAACGCACCGAGGACGTGTCGAGCCAGGGTGCCAAGGCCATCACGGCAATGGACCCGAACATCGCAAGCACACCGAAAAACTTCGCATCGATGATGCCGCCGGTGATGAAGGAGGCAATCTGCACAACCCAAACCGTGTCATCGAAGGCGCGCAGGATCGCGTAGAACGGCAGGAAGTACCATTCGGGCACGATGTGCGACGGCGTCGAAAGCGGATCTGCCTCGATATAGTTGTCCGGGTGGCCCAGGTAGTTCGGCATGAAGCCAACCACCGCAAAGAACACCGCGAGGATCACCGCAAGCGCGAAGAGGTCCTTGATCACGAAATAGGGCCAGAAGGGCAGGGTGTCTTTCTCGGCTTCTTCCTTCGAGGTCCGGCGTACTTCGACCCCGGTTGGGTTGTTGTTGCCGGTGGTATGGAAGGCCCAAATGTGCACGACAACAAGACCGAGGATCACGAAGGGTAGCAGATAGTGCAGCGAGAAGAAGCGGTTCAGCGTGGCATTGTCCACCGCCGGTCCGCCGAGCAGCCAGGCCTGCAGTGCTTCGCCCACAAAGGGGATCGCACCAAAAAGGCCGGTGATCACGGTCGCACCCCAGAAGGACATCTGACCCCAGGGCAGCACGTAGCCCATAAAGGCGGTGCCCATCATCAGCAGATAAATGAGCATTCCGATGATCCAGGTGATCTCGCGCGGTGCCTTGTAAGAGCCGTAATAGAGCCCCCGCAGGATGTGCGCATAGACCGCCACAAAGAACAGCGACGCGCCATTCTGATGGATGTATCGCAGCATGTGCCCGCCATTGACGTTACGCATGATGTGCTCGACCGATGCGAAAGCATGGTCCACATGCGGGGTGTAGTGCATCACCAGCACAATCCCTGTAACGATTTGCAAAACCAGCACAAATGTCAGAACGATGCCCCAGATCCACATCCAATTGAGGTTCTTGGGCGTCGGGATCATCAGCGTGTCATACATCAGGCCGACGATCGGCAACCGCTTGGCAAGGCTCTTTTCCCAGGCCGCCTTCGGTTCGTAATGGTCGTGAGGAATTCCAGCCATCAGGTTTCTCCCTTAACCAAGCAAGATTGTTGTGTCGTCAACGAATTCTGCCTGCGGGATCGGCAGATTTTCCGGCGCGGGTCCTTGGCGGATACGCCCGGAAATGTCGTAGTGCGAGCCGTGGCAGGGGCAGAACCAGCCACCGAAATTGCCCGCGTTGTCCAAGGGGATACAGCCCAGATGCGTGCACACACCGGTCATCACCAGCCACTCACCGGCCTCGTCAATGCTGCGGTTCACGTCAAGCGCATCGGTCCCCTCCGCATTCGCATTGCGCGAAGAGGTGTCTGGCAAATCCGACAGCTCGACCCCACGCGCCTCGGCAATCTCATCCTCGGTCCGGCGGCGGATGAACACCGGCTTGCCCAGAAACAGTACGCGCAGCTGTGAGCCAGGCTCCAGACCAGACACATCCACCCGCAGAGTGCTCGCTGCGCGCACGTCAGCCGAGGGGTTCATCTGATCCACCAGCGGCCAAATCGCGGCGCCAGCCGTGACAGCACCTGCACCGGCGGTCGCGTAGTAGAGGAAATCCCTGCGGTTGCCGTCGTGATCTTCTGCGTGGGACACGGGTTTCTCCATTTTCTGAGCCGGGAACCGGCAAAAAACATAATCCGGCCGCGCAAAGCGCAGCCTTTCTCCAGCGGCTATGTAGCGCCGTGGTTCCGTCACGTCTAGTAATCAAACAGGCGCAAACGGTCGCAGGCACAGGCCTTTTGCGCGGTTTCTTAGACTTAACCCGCGTTCAAATCGTTAATTCAATCAGGTTTCCTAGTTGGCGGGCGGTTTCGTCGCACCCATCGACGGGCGCGAATCGAAGGCATCATGCCATTTGGCCAGCGCTTCATTGCCCGCACGCCAGTTGCGCGCGCCATGCCGGAAGTCCACATAAGAGAGCGCACAGGCGACCGAGATATGCCCCATATCCATCGGACCCGACAAATGGCTGATCCAGCGAGCGTTCAGCACCGAGATCGCACGGGCGACCTTCTCCCATTGTGCTTCGATCCAGTCGCCGTATTGCATCTCTTCAGGGCGCAGGCGCATCTCATACGCCATGGACACCGCCGAATCCATGATGCCGTCGCCGGTGGCCTCCAAGGTCAGCACTTCCCAGCGCGACGCGCCGGCGGGATACATCTTGCCGCCGTAGAGATCGTTCAGAAAGGCCGTGATCACTCGGCTGTCATACAGCGTCGTCCCATTGTCGCGGACCAAGGATGGCAGCTTGGCCAAAGGGTTGCTGGCGGCGAGGCTGCTGTCTGAGGCAAAGGCGGTTGATTGCACGTCGATCAGCTCGACCTCATCCGCCTTGCCAAGCTCGTGCAGTAGCACGACCACCTTGCGCACGAAGGGAGAGGCGGGGGAATGATAGAGCTTCATCGGACGGTCCTCCTTGTGATCTTGCCGGGACCCTACCAGAGCTAGGTGCCGTGTCCATTGGCCCCGCGCATGAGCGCTGCCAAAACCGGCAGCTCCATGCCCTGCCCGACGGCCTCGACATGATCCGCGGCCTCCTGCCGGACCGCATCGGGCTTGTTCTGATTGAGCTTCCATGTGCCGTCGACGGTACTGACCGTCATGCGGCAGGGGACAATCGCGCGCATCATCCGCTCCATCACACCCTCGGACATCTTCGACGTCAGCCAGGGCTCTTTCGGCAGCAAACGATCCTCGAAAAGCGCCGATTGCCGATCTAGCAGGTCGTGCAGCTCCTCCTGAGGCCGCAGCTCCAGCGTCCCTGCCAGATGTACGGCGACATAGTTCCAGGTGGGCACCTGGTCGACCACGCCGTACCAATCGGGCGAGACATAGCTGTCTGGCCCCGAGATGGCGAGACGTGCAGGCCGCGGCGCGTCTTTGAGCGCGCGCGCAATGGGGTTCGACCGCAGCAGGTGCAGATCCAGCGACTGTCCGTCGTCCGCAATAAGGAACGGCACATGGGAAAGCCAGGGGGCCTCGGCCCCGCTGACGGCCAGTACGCCAAACGCCCGTTCGCGTGCAAAGGCGAGGTTCTGATCCTTGCTATGGGTATGAAACACCGGGTTGGGATGCATGGGCTGGCCTCGATCTCGACTGCGCCTTTGCTCTTGCAGGCTTTGTCCAGCCTTGGCAAGCTGTGCGCATTCTCAGGGCGGGGTGGAATTCCCCACCGGCGGTATGGGGGCCGTGACCCTCGAGCCCGCGAGCGCAAGGGGCTTCCTTTCGAAATCCCTTGGTCAAGCAGATCTGGTGAGAGGCCAGAGCCGACGGTTAAAGTCCGGATGAAAGAGAATGCGACTGACACGGGCCTTCGGCTCGTGCGCAGCCGTGATCGCCTTGGGTGGACGTGTCTGAACCAAAGGAGATCAACATGACACACACCCGTTTCGCCTTCGTCAAAGCACAGTGGCACGCCGATATCGTGGACCGCGCTTTTGAGGGGTTCACCGACATCATTCCGCCCGCGCAGGTCGATGTCTTCGACGTGCCCGGCGCATTTGAACTGCCGCTCATGGCGCAGGATCTGGCGCGCTCGGGGCGCTATGCCGCGGTGGCTTGCGCGGCCTTCGTGGTGGATGGTGGCATTTACCGGCATGATTTCGTTGCACAATCGGTGGTCGATGGGCTGATGCGTGCAGGGTTAGAGACCGGGGTGCCGGTGCTCTCTGTTTCGCTGACGCCACATCAGTACCAGGAGACGGAGCATCACACTGCGATCTACCGCGCGCATTTCGTACAGAAGGGCCGTGAGGCCGCCGAAGCCGCGCTTGGCATACTAAAGAGCCGACAAGCGCTGCAGTCAAACGCGGCCTAGCCGAGGTAGGCGCGTAGGGCGGGTGGTGGGTTCTCCAGCAGAGCCTCTGCCGGTTGCGGTGCTTCAGCCCGCCCGCCTTCGACAAAGATGACGTCATCTGCGATCCGCCGCACATCTGCCGGATCGTGGGTGACCATCAGCAGTGTTGCGTCCGCTTCACGCGCAAGCGCTTGTACAAGATCGAGCATATCCTGCCGCAGAGCAGGCCCAAGGGCAGCAAAGGGCTCATCAAGCAGGATCACGGGTCGGTCCTGGACCAGCACGCGCGCCAGTGCCGCGCGGCTTTGCTGTCCGCCGGAGAGAGCACCAGGTCTGCGCGTCTCCATGCCCTCAAGGCCGACGCGGGCCAGGGCCTGCGCCACCCGGGTTCTATCTTCGGCGCTCAGTTTCAGGTCAGGCCTGATGCCAAGGCCTGCGTTCTGAGCGATGGTCAGATGCGGGAAGAGGTTGTTGTCCTGGAAGAGCATCGCGATGGGGCGCTGACCGGGGGCATCTTCGGTGATGTCCCGCTCTTGCCACAGCAGACGGCCCGTGCGCAGCGGTGTGAATCCGCCAATCGCGCCCAGCAAGGTGGATTTTCCTGCCCCTGAAGGTCCGATCACCGCGGTCTTGCGCCCCTGGGCGACTTCGAAATCCGCGTGCAGCAGAAAATCACCCTGTGCGATCTCGATGCCCTCAAGCTTCAGCACGCCAGCGCCCTCCCTTGTCGCAGAGCCAGAAGAGCGACAGCGCCATCGCCAACAGCAAGAGTGCTGCGCCCGCGGCCGCCTCCGTGCGGTAGGCGCCCATCAGGCGATACATCTGCAAGGGCAGCGTCGCGCGGTCGGGGTCGGCAAAGAGCGCGATGACACCCAGATCACCTACCGAGAGCGCCCCGGTGAGACCCGCGGCAAACCCGATCTGTGCGCGCAGGCGCGGCAGAACCAGCCAGCGCCATGCGGCCCAGCCCCGCAGCCCAAGCGACCGTGAAAGCCGATCATAGCTGGCGAGGACATCACGCAAGGGCGGGACCAGGATGCGCAGCGCGAAAGGCAGCGCCATCAGCGCGTTGATCAGTGCTGTCACCGGCAAGGCCAGCGGCACCGGGTCGGCAATCGGGTTAATCAGGATGAACCAGCCGGTGCCGATCATCAGGGGCGAGGCCGAGAGACCGATGAGCCCGATGGCCTCGGCGCTGCCGCGACGGCGTGTGCCGATCCAACCGGCCATCGGTACGGCGATCAAGAGCAGCACAACAATGCTGAGCAACGCCACCCAGAGTGAATTGCCCGCAGTGATCCAGACCCCGGCGGGCATCAACGGCAGGCCTTGCAGCCCGGCGAGCAGGATGGCGAAGAGCGGGAGCAGCAGAAATCCGCTTCCCAGTGCGATCACGAAAGCATCCAGCCACGCCTGCGCCCCGCTGCGCGCATCCCAGCGGCGCAGGGCCCGGTCGAGGCCCCCGTTCAGCGGGAGGTTGGGGATGACCCAAAGCGCGATCAGCGCCGCTCCGCCCGCCAGGCCGAGCTGGATGACCGACAGCAGGGAGGCGCGCGCAAGGTCGAAATCAAAGCGGAAGGCTTGATAGATGGCCAACTCGATAGTGGTGGCCCGAGGCCCTCCGCCGAGGGTCAGAGCAACGGCGAAACTGGTCAGGCAAATCACAAAGACAAGCGCCGCCGCCCCGGGCGCCAGCTGTTTCAGAAGCGGCCACTCCAGCGTGCGGAAGACCATGCGTGGCGGCAGGTCCAGCTGTGCGGCGAGGCGGAAACGCTCTGCAGGGATGCTTTGCCAGCCTTGCAGCAGGAGCCGCGTGGCGAGCGGTAGGTTGAAGAAGACATGCGCCAGAACAACCCCATGTAGACCGTAGATCGACAGTGTCGGCAGACCGACCGCGTCAAGCCCGGTGTTGAGCCAGCCGGTCCGACCAAAAACGGTCAACAACCCGAGCACGGCCACAATGACCGGCAGGATGAAAGGCGCGCCCAGGAGCGTGATCAGAACGCCACGCCCGGGGAACCGCCGCCGCGCCAGCGCCCGCGCCAGTGGGATTGCGAAGGCCACCGACAAGAGCGCCGACAGGGCGGCCTGCACCAACGTGAACCGGATGGCCGCCCATTCGGCGGGGCCAATGCCGCGCCCCACTTCGGCCCGCAGGCCAAGGCCAACGAACGACAGCAGCACCGCCGCAACGACAAAGCCGCCTGCTGCGAGTCCTGCAGTGCCGATTATTGGCTGAGCGCGCTGCGCCATGTCTCGATGGCCTGATCCTTGCGGGCTTCTGCTTCATCCTCGGAGTAGAACAGAACCTTTTCCGGCAGCGGTAGTTGCGCCCAGCCCTCGGGCCACTGATCCTCCGGCAGCGCCGAGGGCAGGGACCAGTTGGCGGTCGGGATCATCTGCTGGAAGTCCGCGCTCAGAACATAGGCCATGAAGGCATCGGCCAGTTCAGGCTGATCGGTCCCGGCAACCTTGCCCACGGTTTCGACCATGAAATAGTGTCCTTCCGGGAAGATCGCCGCCTTCTTGGTGAAATCCTCTTCGGCAAACATATGATAGGCAGGCGAGGTGGTGTAGCTGAGCACCATGTCGACCTCACCATCGGTGAACATGCCATAGCTGGCCGACCAGTCCTTGGTCACGGTCAGGATTTTCGGGGCGAGCTTTTGCCAGACCTCGGACGACTTCTCGCCATAGACCGCCTCGACCCAGAGCACCAGCGCCAGCCCGGAAATCGAAGTGCGTGGATCCTGGATGACGAGTTTTACACCGTCGTCCATCTCCAGGAGCGCGTCAAAGCTCGCAGGCGGCGCGTCCATCGTGGTCTCATTGTAGATGAAGGCGGTGTGGCCGTAGTTGAACGGCAGGAAGATGTCATCGGTCCAGTCAATCGGTAGCGTCAGGGCGGAATTGTCCTGCCCGTGCGGTGCAAAGAGGCCGGTGGCGCGGGCCTTGGCCGTCACATCGGAGGTCAGGCCGATCACCACATCCGCCTTTGTCCGCTCCCCTTCCAGCAGCAGCCGCGGCAGCAGATCGCCCGTGGAGAATTGCAGATCGCAATCGCAGGTCGCCTCAAAGCCCGCCTCGATCTTTGGGCCTGGACCCCATTCCGAGGTGAAGTAGTCGCCCGCGTAGACAGTCAGCACCGGCGTTTCGGCGCCTGCCTGAGAGGCCAGCAGCAGCGTGGTTGCAAGAAGAGTTCTCCGCATGATCAATCCTTTCAAATGCGACGAACGGATGAAAGGATGATCAGCTCACCTTCCCTCCGCCGGTCTTAACCGGTTCAGGTTCTACGGGTCCGCGCGCTCGCGCATCTCAGCCGGATTGGCCCCCCGAGGTGCGACCAGAGGTAAAGCGGGCCTGCGGGATTGGCAAGCGATAAGCTCTTGAGGCGATCCGCGCGCACCGCTAAGCACGCGGGTCAAAGGAGCAAACGATGTCGATCAATAGTTTTGGCCATCTCTTCCGTGTGACCACCTGGGGCGAAAGCCACGGGCCTGCCCTGGGCGCGACGGTCGACGGCTGCCCGCCGGGCGTTGCGATCAATGAGGCGATGCTTCGGCAATGGATGGACAAGCGCAAGCCGGGTCAGAACAAATACACCACCCAGCGGCGGGAAGCGGATGAGGTGAAGATCCTCTCCGGTACTTTCGAAGGGGTGACGACAGGCACCCCGGTGCAGCTGATGATCGAGAACACCGACCAGCGCTCGAAGGACTACGGCGATATCAAGGACAAGTTCCGGCCGGGCCACGCGGATATCACCTATTTCCAGAAATATGGGGTGCGTGATTATCGCGGCGGTGGTCGGTCAAGCGCGCGAGAAACCGCGGCGCGTGTGGCCGCTGGCGGGCTCGCGCGCGCTGCCATCGGCGCGCTTGTGGCGGGGGTGGAGATCACCGGCTACATGGTTCAGATGGGGCCGCACAAGATCGACCGCGACCGGTTCGATTGGGACGAGATCGCCCGCAACCCCTTCTGGGTGCCGGACGCGCAAGCGGCGGAGGACTGGGCGGCCTATCTCGACAGCCTGCGCAAATCGGGCAGCTCCGTCGGTGCGGTGATCGAAGTGGTGGCGCGCGGCGTGCCTGCAGGCCTGGGCGCGCCGGTCTACGGTAAGCTCGACACGGACCTCGCAGCGGCCATGATGAGCATCAACGCGGTGAAAGGTGTGGAGATCGGCGAGGGCATGTCAGCGGCGATGCTGACCGGAGAGCTCAATGCCGATGAGATCACCATGGGGTCGGAAGGACCGGTTTACTCCTCGAACCATGCGGGCGGTATCCTCGGAGGGATCAGCACCGGGCAGGACATCGTGGTACGCTTTGCGGTCAAACCGACGTCGAGCATCCTGACCACCCGGCGCACGATTACCAAAAGTGGCGAAGAGACGGAGATCATCACCAAGGGCCGTCATGACCCTTGCGTGGGCATCCGTGCGGTCCCTGTGGGAGAGGCGATGATGGCTTGCGTACTGCTCGATCACCTTCTCTTGCATCGCGGTCAGGTCGGCCAGAACCAAGGGCACATCGGCTAGAGCGCATGCGATTCCAGCAGATGCGCGACGCCATCGACGCTGTGCTCGACCGCCCCGAGGGGCAGCTGCGACCGGGCTAGAACGCGCAGGCCGATGTATTGGGTCAACAGCACATTTGCCAAAGCGCGGATGGCGGGCGCATCTAGCTTATGATGCACCGGAGAGGCGCGGAGTGCGGTTTCCAAGCCCGTGCGAATGCCCTCGAGCCCCTGCTGCACGGCGGCGGCGATCTCGGGGTCTGACATCTCGAACCCCGCCGCCGCCGTACAGAGCAGGCACCCGCGATGATCGCCGTCTGTGGCCGCCTTGGCCGATGCCTCGAACAGGCCCAAGATACGGTCACGCCCATCCTTGATCTCCTGGTCGGACAGCCGCGCCTGCGCGGCCCCCACGGCCGCATCCTCGTAATGCTCCAGCACCAGTAGAAAGAGCGTCTTCTTGTCCTTGAATGCCTTGTAAAGGCTGCCCCGGGTCAACCCCATGCCCTCCAGAAGGTCCGGTAGTGAGGCCTCCTGATACCCCTTTTCCCAGAATACGCCCATGGCGTTTCGGATGGCGTCATCGGTGTCGAACTCTCTTGGGCGGGCCATGGCGGTCTCCTGTTTCCGATGGCTAATATAGTTCGGAACCGCTTGTTACACAATTCACGCAGACGTGTATTGTACCGTTTGGTTCCTAATTGTAGGTTTGGCCTACGTCCCCAAGACAGCAAGGAAAGCCGAACTCATGAAACACTTCTTCTCCGCCCTCCTCGTCATCGCCCTGACCACGCTCGCCAGCGTCGGCGCCCTGGCCGGCAACGACACCCGCGGCACCTTCATCGGCAAGAGTGACCACATCACCACCGGCGGCGTTACAATCGTGAAACACGCCGACGGCACCGCTACCGTCACACTCGAAGACGACTTCTCGCTCGACGGCGCACCTGACCCCCGCGTGGCGTTCGGCAAGGATGGCGCCTACGTGCCCGCTGGCGATCTGGGTGAGTTGAAAATGCTCAACGGCAAGCAGGTCTACACGGTACCAGCCTCGATCAATGTCGATGATTTCAACGAAATCTATATCTGGTGCCTGAAATTCTCCGTGCCTTTGGGTGTCGCCAAACTGGGCTGATCCATCCGCTTGATCTTTGCCGCTCGCAGGCGCAAGAGAGAGCCATGGCCCAAGACCTCACGGAACACCGACCGGGCCGCGCAATTGCTCTCAAGCTCTGCGCGGTCTTTCTGTTCATGGTCATGGCCGCGATCATCAAGGGCGTTTCGCCCCACGTCCCGCCCGGTCAGGCCGTCTTCTTCCGCTCGCTCTTTGCCATCCCGATCATCGCGCTCTGGCTTGCACAGCGCGGGCAGCTGCGCGATGGGCTGATCCCGTCGAACCTCATGGGCCACGTCTGGCGCGGGGTCTTCGGCACCTCGGCGATGGCGCTGACCTGTGCAGGCCTCGGTCTGCTGCCGCTGCCGGAGGTCACGGCCATCGGCTACGCGACACCGCTCTTTGCCGTGATCTTTGCGGCGATCTTTCTGGGCGAACGCATTCGACTCATTCGGATTTCAGCTGTGGCGCTTGGTTTGGTCGGGGTCATGATCGTGATCGCCCCCCGCCTCAGCCTCGGCGCCGATGACATCTCGCGGGCAGCTGCCCTTGGGGCCCTGATGACGCTCATTGCCTCGATCCTGCGCGCGCTGGTGCAGATCCATGTGCGCCGCCTGGTACAGACCGACCACACCGCCGCCATCGTCTTCTATTTCTCTGTCACTGCCAGCTGCCTTGCACTGCTCTCCGCGCCCCTCGGCTGGGTCATCGACCACCCGGGTTTCGTCTGGGTCTGGCCTGCACAAAGCGTGATCCTCTGGCTGATCACCGCCGGGCTGATCGGCGGGGTGGCACAGATCATGGTCACCTCCTCCTACCGCTTTGGCGGCGCGTCGATGCTGGCGCCCTTCGACTACGCCTCGATGATCTTCGCCGCGCTGATCGGCTATCTCGCCTTCAACGAACTGCCCACCGGCCCGATCATCCTAGGCGCCAGTCTGGTCATCGCCGGCGGCATCCTGATCATCTGGCGCGAGCACCAATTGGGGGTTGACCGCAGCAAATCAAAGCCCAATCAATCGCCCCCGGGCACACCGTGAGGGGACATGAGATGAGCGACGCAGACACCCACAAGGAAGAGATGAAAAAGGTGCAGGCCAAGCACCGCGCCAAGGTGGCCGAGGCCGAAGACCCCGGGCGCGGCCTCGTGCTGGTGCACACCGGCAAGGGCAAGGGCAAATCCTCCAGCGCCTTCGGCGTCGTCATCCGCGCGCTCGGCTGGAAGCAAAAGGTCGGCGTCGTGCAGTTCATCAAGGGCAAGTGGATCACCGGGGAGAAACGCTTTTTCGACCAACTTGGGGACGTCACCTGGCACACCATGGGCGAAGGCTTCACCTGGGACACGCAGGACCGCGACCGCGACATCGCTGCCGCCGATGCCGCCTTTGCGAAGGGTGTGGAGATGATGCAGAGCGGCGATTATGACCTCGTGGTGCTCGATGAGATCAACATCGCCCTGCGCTACGAATACCTCGACATCCACGCCGTCATTGACAGCCTCAAGGCCCGCGACGACCGCACCGGCGTGATCCTCACCGGCCGCGACGCCAAGCCCGAGCTGATGGACTACGCTGACTTGGTCACCGAGATGACCGAGGTTAAGCACCCTTACCAGTCCGGCATCAAGGCCCAACGCGGGGTGGATTTCTAGCGGCTGTCTTGGAGGCAGAGAGAGGACTGTTGATGCCGAAAAACCGCGAAGGTCGCCCCGAGATCGCCAGCATCACCACCAGCGCCGAGCTGCGCCGCTGGTATTGGCTGAAATCCGAACTGGAGGCACAGGCCAAGGCGGTTGGCGTCCGCGCCACGGGTGGCAAGTTCACGATCCTCGACCGCCTCGCGCATCACCTCGACACCGGCGAAACTCAATGGCCGGGCGACATCCGCACGGCACCGCGCTCGAAATTCGACTGGCACAGCGCCGCGCTCACGCCCGAGACGGTGATCACCGACAGCTACCGCAACACGCAAAACGTGCGCCGGTTCTTCAAGGCGCATGCGGGCGACAGCTTCAAGTTCAACATCGCCTTCATGGCCTGGATGAAGGCGAATGCCGGCAAGACCCTCGCGGACGCGGTCGCCGAATATCACCGCCTGAAAGCCGAGGAAGCACAGCCCGGCTTTCAGTCCCAGATCGCGCATCACAACCAGTTCAACCAGTACACGCGCGATTTTTTGGCGGACAATCCGGAGAAGGGGATGGACGACGTGCGCAAATACTGGGCCCTGAAACGCGACATGCCGTCCGAGGATGGACGGCATGTCTATGACAGGTCCGATCTGGACCTTGACTGATTAGATGCTGGTGCCTTTCGGGTCCAGCGTCACCGTGTAAAGCTCGGTATCTGCGCGGTCCATCAGGCGGACCGTCATCTGTTGAGTTTGCGCGTCGATATCGACAAGGCCAAAGAACTGCAGACCCATGCTGGGGGGCAGGTTGATCCCCTGATCCTCAGTTGGCGCCTTGACGTATTTCACTTCGGCGCCAAAGGTCATGTCCATGGCGTTGGGTCCGAAGGTGCCCGCGTGCAGCGGGCCGGAGACGAACTCCCAGAACGGCTCGAAATCCTGAAACTGCGCCTTGTCGGGGTTGTAGTAGTGCGCCGCCGTATAGTGCACATCCGCCGTGAACCAGACTGTGTTGTCGATTTTCGCGGTCTTTATGAAGCGCAACAGTTCCGCCACCTCAACCTCGCGCCCCATGGCCGGGCCGCTCACACCGTCCGCGATCCCTTCGCTGCCCGCCTGTTCGCGGAAGTTGTCCCAAACGATAAGGCCGATGGGCTGGTCGGAGGCGATCACTTTCCAGGTCGCGGTCGAAGCCGCCAGCTCGCGCTTCAGCCAGGCCATCTGCTCCGCCCCAAGCACGCGTTGTTCGTCGGTCAGCTCTTCGGTCATCTCGGCTGTGTTCGGCCCGCGATAGCTGCGGAGATCAAGGAAGAAGATGTCCAGCATCGGGCCGTAGTTGATCTTGCGATAGACCCGGTTCGGTTCCTCGGGAGTGATCCTGAGCGGTGTCATCTCGTGAAATGCACGTGTGGCGCGGGCCTGCAAGAGGTGCACCGATTTCTCGGTGTAGCGATCATCGGCCATCATGTCCTTGCTGTCAGACCAGTTGTTCACAACCTCATGGTCATCCCACTGCATGAAGGTCGGGACGGAAGCGTTCATCTCGCGGACGTGTTCGTCCAGAAGGTTGTACTTCCACTGGGCACGAAATTCGTTGAGCGTTTCGGCCACCTTGCGCTTTTCGTCCGGCAGCACGACGTTCTTCCAGATCACCTCACCGTCTTTCTCGACCTCATCGGTCATCGGGCCATCGGCGTAGACCGTATCGCCTGAGTGGATGAAGAAATCGGGCTGGTGCTGGGCCATGGTGGCATAGGTCGCCATGCCCTGATCATCGATGCCCCAACCCTGCCCGGCGGTGTCTCCCGACCAGGCAAAGCGGATGTTCCGACGCGCCATGGGCGCGGTGCGGAAGCGCCCGATGATGGGGTCCGATGTGGCATTCACGTCGCTCAGATCGGCGGCCACGAAGCGGTAGAAGATGTCCTGATCGGAGGGCAGGCCCGAGATCAGGCGCTTGATCGACAGATCACTGGAAGGAATCGCATCCATCGACGCAAGGCGCCGCGCATCGGCAAAGCTCTCGGTGGTCGAGACCTCCATGCTGATCCGCGCGGGACGATCCACCCGTGTCCAGATCATGCCCGAGGAGGTATCCACATCCCCCGACTGGACCCCATGCGTGAAAACGGGCCGCGCACCTGCACGGCTGAGGCTGGGCATCGCAAGGCTGGCGGCAAAGGCAGTTGATCCGGCCAGGACGGCGCGGCGGGTCGGGCGAATGAGGGTGGTCACGGGCGTTCTCCATGTGGCGATTGGCTACCGCGCTATGGAACCGCGCAACTGTAACGCCCTCAGAACACCCGTGTAACGAGAAAGGCAAAGATTTGTGACGGGCGGGAAATGGCCGCCCGCCTATCGCCCGTCACGCGCGGACGAGCTTCTCGTAGTCTTCCGCAATTTCACGGGTCATGGCGCCGACTTCGAAGTTGTAATCCCCGATCTGGCCCACGGGTGTAACTTCAGCGGCGGTGCCGGTCAGCCAGCACTGCTCGAACCCTTCAAGCTCCTCAGGCATGATAACGCGCTCGTGCACCTTGATCTGGCGGTCCTTTAACATGCCGATCACGGTCTGCCGGGTCAGCCCATTCAGGAAGCTATCCGGGTCGGGTGTGTGCACTTCGCCGTCCTTCACGAAGAAGACGTTGGCGCTCGTCGCCTCGGCCACGTAGCCGCGATAGTCCATGAACAGCGCATCCGAGCAGCCCTTGGCCTCGGCGGCGTGCTTGGAGGTGGTGCAGATCATGTAGAGCCCAGCGGCCTTTGCATGCACCGGGATCGTTTCGGGGCTGGGGCGCTTCCATTTCGCGATGTCGAGCTTGGCGCCCTTTGACTTGGCGTCGCCATAGTAGCTGCCCCACTCCCAGGCGGCGATGGCCAGGTGCACCGGGTTGCGCGCGGCGGCGACACCCATGTCTTCGCCCGCACCGCGCCATGCCACCGCGCGCACGTAAGCATCGGTGAAGCCATTGGCTGTCAGGACTTGCTGTTTGGCCGCCTCGATCTCGTTGATGGTGTAAGGGATCTCGAAGTCCAACTCGCTCGCGGAAAAGTGCAGCCGCTCCGAGTGTTTGCGGCTGAGGAAGATCTTGCCGTTGTAAGCCCGCTCACCTTCGAAGACCGAGGACGCATAGTGCATCGCATGGGTCAGAATGTGGACATTCGCTGCGCGCCAATCGACCATCTGGCCGTCCATCCAAATCTTTCCGTCGCGATCGTCGTATGCGCCTGACATTGTGTTTCCTTCCCAGCTTGACCATCAAGTTTTCGAATATTGCGCAATATTGGTCCGATACGGACATATTGTTGCGCAAAAGATGCGATTCGATAGCCCTTAACCCTTGGAATGTCAACAACACTGACATATGCTGGTGCACAAAGGATTAGGACTTTTTGAGGCACGTGATGGCGGACGGGCGCAGTTCTTCAGCCCAGAGCGGTGAAAACCTTCTGTTTTTGACCGACGAGCAGCTGCGGCAGGGCATCGAGGCGATGTTCTTCGCCTATCGCGGCTTTACCGCCGATCCCGACCGGATCCTGTCTGACATGGCCTATGGGCGCGCGCATCACCGCGCGGTGCATTTCATCAACCGCGCGCCCGGCACAACGGTGAACAATCTGCTCAACATTCTCGGGGTCACGAAGCAATCGCTCAACCGTGTCTTGCGCACGTTGATCGAGGATGGTCTGGTCGAGAGCAAAGTCGGCAAAGCCGATAAACGGGAGCGGCACCTGTTTCTGACCGAGGAGGGCGAGGCGCTGGAACAAAAACTGTCAGATGCACAGCGGGCACGGATGCGGATGGCCTTTCGCGATGCGGGCCCTGAGGCTGTCGCCGGTTTCCGGACGGTGCTGGAGGCGATGATGGACCGGGAGATGCGCAGTGCCTACACCCGGTTGAGGGACAGCAGCCCATGAGCGATATGGACGCCCATCTTCTCATCGTCGATGACGACGAGCGTATCCGCACGCTGTTGCAGAAGTTCCTGATGCGCAATGGCTTCCTGGTGACCGCCGCGCGCGATGCGGCCCATGCGCGGCGGATCCTGTCGGGGCTGGATTTCGACCTGATCGTGCTGGATGTGATGATGCCGGGTGAGGATGGTCTGTCTCTGACCAAGTCGCTCCGCGAGACACGAGCCGTGCCAATCCTGCTGCTGACGGCAAAGGGTGAGACGGGCAATCGCATTGAGGGGCTTGAAGCAGGCGCCGACGATTACCTCGCAAAACCCTTTGAGCCAAAAGAACTGCTATTGCGCATCAATGCCATACTCCGGCGTATGCCTGAGGCGCCTGCCGATCAAGCAGCGCCCAAGGTGCTGAGCCTCGGCGGCATCCGATATGACATGGAGCGCGGCGAAATGTGGCAGGGCGAGGAGTTGATCCGCCTGACCGCGACCGAGATGCAACTGATGAAGATCTTCTCAGCCAGCTGCAACGAGCCGATCAGCCGCGCGAAGCTGGTCGAGGAGTTGGGGCGCGACCGGGGCCAGGCTCAGGAGCGTGCCGTCGACGTCCAGATCACACGCTTGCGGCGCAAGATCGAGGAAGACCCGAAACAACCGCGCTATTTGCAGACCGTGCGCGGTGCAGGTTACATGCTGGCGCCGGAATAGCCCGTACGGGCGCGTCACGGCTCAAAGGGTCGTTCATGCAGGCTGGTGCCGCAGGGCGAAACGAACTAGAACACCTCCCAAAGCAGCGACAAAGAGCCGACCATGACCGATACCCCCGTAGATGAGATGAGTTTTGAGCAGGCCATGGCCGAGCTCGAGAAGGTGCTCGGTCAGTTGGAGCGCGGCGATGTGGCCCTTGATGAAAGCATCGCACTTTACGAGCGGGGTGCTGCGCTCAAGGCGCGCTGTGAGACCAAGCTGAAGGAAGCCGAGGAGAAGGTCGCCGCCATCACGCTCGACGGTGATGGTAACCCGATGGGAACCAAGCCGGTCGAAGGGCTCTGAACGATGTTCACCGACCGTCTGGGCGCTGCTGCCCAGGCTATTCAAGCGCAGTTCGACGCGATACTCACGCAATTTGAGGACGTTCCCGTTGTCGCAGCGATGCAGCACGCGACCAAAGGTGGCAAACGGCTGCGCGGGTTTCTCGTGCTCGAGAGCGCCCGGCTGCACGACATCACAGCCACGCAGGCCGTTTGGCCCGCGACGGCCATCGAAGCTTTGCATGCCTACTCGCTCGTGCATGACGATCTGCCCTGCATGGATGACGACGATCTCCGCCGCGGCCAGCCCACGGTGCATCGCAAGTGGGACGAGGCGACCGCCGTGCTCGCCGGAGACGCTCTGCAGACCCTGGCCTTCGAGCTTGTGACCCGGCCTGAAGCGAGCCCCGAACCAGCAGTACGGGCCGACCTGGCCTTGCGCCTCGCCCGCGCCAGCGGCGCGCAGGGGATGGTCCTTGGCCAGGCGCTCGACATCGCCGCGGAGACCGCTGCGGCGCCGCTCTCGCTGGACGACATCACCCGGCTACAACAGGGCAAGACCGGCGCGCTGATCGAATGGGCCGCAACCGCGGGCGCCGTTCTGGGCCAAGCCGACACGGGGGCGCTGCAGTCCTATGCGCGCGCCTTGGGGCTCGCCTTCCAGATCGCCGACGACGTCTTGGACGTCACCGGCGACAGTGCTACCGTGGGCAAGGCCGTCGGAAAGGATGCCGATGCAGGCAAAGCCACCTTCGTCTCGCTGCTTGGATTGCAGGCCGCACGGCACCGCGCCGCAAAGCTGGTCGAGGAGGCCTGCGACAGCCTGGCCGGTTACGGCCCGGAGGCCGAGACGCTAAAAGAAGCGGCACGTTTTGTCGTCACGCGCGCGCATTGAGAGGGGCCCATGAGCTCAGATCGACCCACCACCCCGCTGCTTGATACGATCCGCCGCCCGGCTGACATGAAGACCCTGTCGGACCGGCAGCTGACCCAGCTTGCTCAGGAGTTGCGGGCTGAGACGATCTCGGCGGTGTCGGTCACAGGCGGTCATCTGGGGGCGGGTCTCGGAGTGGTTGAGCTCACTGTCGCCCTGCATGCAGTGTTCGACACCCCGCGCGACAAGGTGATTTGGGACGTGGGCCACCAGTGCTATCCACACAAGATCCTCACCGAACGGCGCGACCGTATCCGAACACTGCGGATGAAGGATGGCCTCAGCGGTTTCACCAAGCGCAAGGAGTCGTCATACGATCCATTTGGCGCTGCCCACAGCTCCACCTCGATCTCCGCCGCCTTGGGCTTCGCAGTTGCGCGCGATCTGGGTGGCGTGGTGCCCGAAGGGCTGGGCGATGCGATTGCCGTGATCGGCGATGGCTCGATGAGCGCCGGCATGGCCTATGAGGCGATGAACAACGCAGGTCACTTGGGCAAACGTCTGATCGTCATCCTAAATGACAACGAGATGTCCATCGCCCCGCCCACTGGGGCGATGTCGAGCTATCTTAGCCGCCTCTACGCCGAAGAGCCGTTTCAGGACTTCAAGGCCGCCGCAAAGGGCGCGGTGAGCCTGCTGCCAGAGCCTTTCCGCGAAGGCGCCAAACGCGCCAAGGATATCCTCAAGGGCATGGCCGTGGGTGGTACGCTCTTTGAACAACTGGGGTTCTCCTACCTCGGGCCCATCGACGGGCATGACATGGACCAGCTGCTACCGGTTCTGCGCACGGTCAAGGCGCGCGCCACCGGGCCGATCCTGATCCACGTGCTCACAAAGAAGGGCAAGGGGTACGCTCCTGCCGAGACCGCACGCGACAAGGGCCACGCCACGGCGAAATTTGACGTGGTGACCGGCGAGCAGAAAAAGGCGCCGTCGAATGCGCCGAGCTATACCCGCGTGTTTGCAGACAGCCTGCTGCAAGAGGCGGCAGAGGACGACAAGATCTGCGCCATCACCGCCGCGATGCCAGACGGTACCGGTCTGAACCTCTTTGCCGAACGCTACCCCAGCCGGTGTTTTGACGTGGGTATCGCCGAACAGCACGGCGTGACCTTCTCCGCCGGTCTTGCGGCGGGGGGCATGAAGCCCTTCTGCGCGATGTATTCCACCTTTCTGCAACGCGGGTATGATCAGGTGGTGCACGACGTGGCGATCCAGCGTTTGCCTGTGCGTTTTGCCATCGACCGGGCGGGCCTCGTAGGCGCGGACGGGGCCACGCATGCGGGCTCTTTCGATATTGCCTATCTCGCCAATTTGCCGGGTTTCGTGGTCATGGCCGCTGCGGACGAGGCGGAATTGAAACATATGGTTGCCACCGCCGCGGCTCATGACGAAGGCCCCATCGCCTTCCGGTTCCCGCGCGGCGAAGGCCAAGGCGTCGAGATGCCGGAGCGTGGCGAAGTTCTCGAAATCGGAAAGGGCCGCATCATAGCGGAAGGCGCCCGGGTTGCACTGCTCTCCTTCGGAACACGCCTTGCCGAGGTGGAAAAGGCCGCTGAAGCCTTATGCGCACGGGGTCTGACCCCGACCATTGCGGACGCGCGGTTCGCCAAACCACTCGACCGCCAACTGATCCTGCAGCTTGCCGCGGATCATGAGGCGCTGATCACAATCGAGGAAGGTGCGGTGGGCGGCTTTGGCAGCCATGTGGCCCAGCTTCTGGCCGAGGAGGGTGTCTTTGACAGCGGGCTCAAGTATCGCTCGATGGTGCTTCCCGACATCTTCATCGATCAGGCGAGCCCGGCGGATATGTACGCTGTCGCGGGAATGAACGCCGCGCAGATCGAGAGCAAGGTTCTGGACGTTCTGGGCATCGCGCAAATCGGGGAAGCGCGCGCCTGAGCGCTAGAGAACGGCGGCGTTGAGCAGGACGAGCGCCCCCAGTGGCACCGCGACCATCCCGACATAGCCTGCGATCACGAAGAACCCATCGCGCGCGAAGAGACCGAAGGCAAAGAGGCCCACAGTGGCAGCCGCCAGCGAGGTCACGCCCGGCAGCAGCTCCAGCGCGGGCCAGCCGAGCGGGATCACCGCGCATTGTGCGAGAATGAGCATCCGCATGGGCCCCCGGGTCAGATACTGCAGTCGAGGGCTCGAGTTGCGGTCGATCCAATCGGCGGGCCTGCGCAACCAACCCACCGCCTTTTGCAAGTGATCACCGTTGATCTCGGCGCGCATCATCCATCGCGGCAACCACAGGCTACGCCCGGCGAGGGCCTGCAGCGACAGCATGATGATCATCACAGCGCAAATCGTCGGAATTCCGGGTACGCCCGACAGCGGCGAAACCAGCAACAGCGCGATCACCAGAATGACCGGTGTGATCGTCCGATCGCCGATCTCGGAGAGCACATCGCGCACCTCGACCGTGTCATCTTCGGCAGCGCGATCCACCGCATCCAGAAGATGCGTCAGCGGCCAGTCGTCATACCTCTGGCGCGATAGTGTCCTCGCGTTCGTCACGCAGCAAAGCCTCCAGCCCGGTCCGATAGTCGGGATATAGCAGTTGCACACCCAACTCTTCTTTGATGCGATCGTTCCGCACTTTTTTGCTCTCGGCGTAAAAGCTCCGAGCCATCGGTGTCATCTCTGCGGTCTCGAAATCAACCGCTGGTGGCAGCGGCAGGTTCAACAGCTCCGCGGCATAGGCGATGACATCCTGCGGCGGTGCCGGATCGTTGTCGCAGAGGTTGTAAACGGCGCCCGGGTTGGGCTGCGCTAGCGAGGCCTCCAGCACCTGGGCGATGTCCTCGACATGGATGCGCGAGAAGACCTGGCCCTGCTTGATGATCCGCCGGGCCGTGCCCTTGCGCACCTTGGCGAAAGGCCCACGCCCGGGCCCGTAGATGCCTGCAAGCCGGAAGATGTGCAGCTTCAGATCGGGGATGGCCTGCCATGCCGCCTCGGCTTCGACCCGGGCCTGACCGCGTTTGGTCGAGGGGGTCAGAGCCGTGGTCTCATCGACCCACCCACCGGCGTGATCGCCGTAAACACCGGTGGTCGAAAGATAGCCGACCCAGTCGAAGCGCGGTGCCGCGGCGGCAATCTCCGCCCTAAGGTGGTTCAACACTGGGTCGCCCTCGGGGCCTGGTCCTGCCGAGATCAGCAACGCATCTGCCACATCAAGCGCCTCGGTGATGTCGGTCCCGGGCCAGACGAGCGGTTCTGCCCCGCTCGCGGCCACCGCCTCGGCTTTCTCGGCGCTTCGCGTGGTGCCGATCACATGCCAGCCGTTTTCAACCAGCCGAGGCGTCAGAGCCTTGGCGCTGAACCCATGACCGAAGGATAGAAGTGTCTTACTCATCCCGTCAAAGTGGACTGCCGGCACGCCGGGTGCAAGCCACCCTCAGGTCGGGATCTGCATCCGGCGCGGCTGGGGCACCAGCGCGTTGATCCGCCGCAGATGTTCCGGCAAGCAGCGCGTTCGGAAATCGTGATGCTCCACGACATGCGCACGCGCTGCAGGGCCCAGATGCGCATGGGCCGTCGGCTCTGCCAGTACGTTGATCACCTGCTCTGCCAACGCATCGGGTGTATGGAAATCAACCAGAAGCCCGGTCTCACCATGGGTGATCACCTCGCGCACCGGGGCAACATCCGAGGCAACGATGGTTGCCTGCATGGCCATCGCTTCCATCAGCGACCAGGACAGTACAAACGGCATGGTCAGATAGATGTGACAACGGCCGAGCTGGACCAACGTCTGGAAATCAGGGTAGGGGATCTGTCCCAGAAAATGCAGGCGGCTCCAGTCAAGCGCATCGCCCACCTCTTTTTCCATCTCGGCGCGCAGCCCGCCCGGTTTCTCCGATTTTCCGCCGTAAGAAACATCATTGCCGCCGATGATCAGCACCCGCGCCTTGGGTCGTTCGCGCAAGATCCGCGGCAGCGCCCGCATCAGCACGTGGAACCCGCGCGTCTTCTCGAGGTTGCGCGCCACATAGGTGATCACCTCGTCGTCTCGCGTCAAAGGCCGGTCCAGCCGCCCTAGCGACAGCGCAGCCTTCGGGTTTGGCACCAGCGTGTCGGTGCGGATGCCATCGTGGCAGACATACATGCGGTCGTGAAAACTTTCAGGAAATCGGTCGCGCTGCCACAGCGTCGGGCACTGCCCGATGTCGACCGTCTCGATATTCGCCAATGGCACCGCATTGCGCGCCTGCATCAGGAACGGCGCGTGGTCCGAGACGGTCTCGTCGGGGTCAAACCCCACCAGACCGCCCTGCAGGTTATAGTAATACTCGAAGTACCCGATGATCGGCACGTCCGGCCAGACCTGCTTGAAAAAGGTCAGCTCGCCCCAACCCACGTGACCAATGACGATGTCCGGTTTGAACCCCTCGTCCCGCTCGAGTTTGCGCGCCGCCATCGCCGCACCAAAGCCCGACCCGGTCGCCTCTTCCCAAACCTTCGACAGCCCATACGTGTCCTTGCCCGGCACGTGATGCGGCTTGTAGATCACCGTGCGCAGGCCATCGAATCGCGGTGGGGCGCGGCGCTGTGTGAGGAAGGCGATCTCGTGGTCGCCGGTGGCCAGCAGCCACTGCACGATCTCGCGATATTGGCCCGGCATGTTCTGATGCACGAAAAGCAGCTTCATCGGACCTCACACTCATCACGGGTGGCTTTTGCGTCTCTTATCGGCAGACGGCGGGCGATGGCAAACCCGCCTAGCGGCCTTTCCAGATCGGATCGCGCTTTTCCGCGAAGGCGCGCGCGCCCTCCAGCTGATCTTCAGAGGAATAGAGCCTGTCGACCGTCTCCAACTGGCGTTGAGTGATGCGGTTCAGCGCGTCCTGGAACTTCGCATCCTCCGCATCGCGCACGATCTCCTTGATCGCTGCGTATACTAGGGGCGGACCCGAGGCGAGCACCTCGGCCAGCGCCCAGGCCCGGTCCATCAGTACCTCCGCTGACAGGATTTCGTTGACGAGCCCCCAGCGATGCGCCTCCTCGGCATCGAACCAGCGCCCGGTCAGCAACAGTTCCATCGCGATATGATAAGGGATGCGCTTGGGAAGCTTCACGGAGGCGGCGTCGGCCACCGTTCCCGAACGGATTTCCGGGAGGGCGAAGGTTGCATGCTCTGCGGCGAGGATCATGTCCGCGCTCAGTGCCAGCTCCAAGCCCCCGCCGCAGGCAATACCATTCACCGCGGCAATCACCGGTTTGTTGAGCCCGCGCAACTCCTGCAACCCACCAAACCCGCCGACCCCATAATCGCCGTCGACCGCATCACCCTCTGCGGCGGCTTTGAGATCCCAGCCCGGGCAAAAGAACTTCTCACCCGCCGCGGTCAGGATCGCCACCCGCAATTCAGGATCGTCGCGAAACCCGGCGAAGACCTCACCCATCACGCGCGAGGTCTTGAGGTCGATGGCATTGGCTTTGGGCCGGTCCAGGGTCACCTGCAGGATCGCCCCTTTGCGGGTGGTTTTGATCGGCTCCATTCAGGTCTCCTTTGGTTGACTGCCGCGCGCTACGGACATCAGGGCATCAGCGGCAATGGCGCCGTCGGGCGTACAGATCAGCGGGTTGATCTCAACCTCGCTGATCGCGTCACCCTGCGCAATGACACAGTCTTGCAAGGCCATCACCGTCGCGATGATGGTGCTCATATTGGCGGCTTGTTTTCCGCGATATCCCATCAGCAACGGGTAGACGCGCAGCTGTGCCAGCGCCTGCGCCACATCTGCTTCGCGAACCGGTAATAAAAGAGACACGCTGTCCTGCCAGAGTTCGGTCAGAATGCCGCCCGCGCCAAGCGTCAAAACAGCGCCATGGGCCGGGTCTCGTGTCATGCCGATCAACAGCTCGGCCACCGCGTTCTGTACCATCTCTTCGACTAGGTAGCTTTCCACGTCCATATCGCGCGCCGCCTTGGAAAGCTCAGCGTGGGTCAGGTTCAGGCGCACTGCACCAGCCTCGGACTTATGAGCAAGCCCCTGAGCTTTCAGAACAAGCGGCGCCGTCAGATCTGACGCTGCATCCGGTTCGATCCGGTCCAGAACGACACCACGCGGCGTGGCGAGACCATGCGCCTCCAGCAGCGTCTTCGCGTCGGCTTCATTCAAAGTGTGGGTTGGTCGCTCGGGTGCCGGCAGCATCGGGGGCAGGGGATGCGGCGTGCCCGACCGCGATGCCGCCTCCGCCGCGACCATCGCCTCGCGCAGCCCGCAGAGCGGCGTCACACCCGCAGCCATCAGGTCAGCGGTAACGGCCTCGGGCATCAGTTCCGGCAGTGTTGCGACTACCGCCACGGGGCGACCGCTGTCCCGGCGCACGGCAATCGCGGCCTGCGTGGCACTCGCCCAGTCGCTGGCATCGGTGTGCGGATAGTCGACGATCAGCATCAGCAATCCGATATGCGACACCGCCATTGGCCGCCATGCCGCCGCCATCTTCGCCGCGTCCCCCCAGATATAGGTGTGGTAGTCCAACGGATTGGACAGCGCGACCATCGGCCCGAGCGCCTCTTCCAAAGCCGCTGTCTGGGTATCGGTCAAAGCGGGAAGCGACAGATCGAAGCCCGTTGCGGTATCTGCCGCGAGGCTCGCCTCGCCGCCCGAACAGCTGACGCAGGACAGAGTATTGCTGGTCAGCCGGCCACTGCAATGCAGAAGCTTCAGGGTCTCAAGGAAACCCGGCAAATCATGCACCCGCGCAATCCCGAGGCGTTGGAGCAGCGCGTCGGCACCAGCATCGCTTCCCGCGAGGGACGCGGTATGCGAGATCGTCGCGCGCTGCGCCTGCTCCGACGCACCTACCTTGAGAGCGACCAGCGGCACGCCTTTCTCATGCGCCTTTTGCGCCAGCGCGACCCAGTCTGCCACATCGCGAAACCCCTCGACGTGCAGACCAATCGCGGTGACGCGCGGATCATCCAGCAGGGCTTCTGCGATCACCGCCTGCCGCGTCTGTGCCATGTTTCCGCAGGTGACCACATAGGCCAAAGGCACTCCGCGTCGCTGCATGGTGAGGTTGATCGCGATGTTCGAGCTCTGTGTCAGGATCGCGACACCCCGATCCACCGGCGCACAGCCATGCTGGTCTGGCCAGAGCAGCGCGCCGTCCAGCGCATTGATGAATCCATAGCAATTCGGGCCAAGGATCGGCATCTTACCCGCCGCTGCGACCAGCGCCGCTTGCAGATCGCCCGCCGCCGCATCTTCGCCGACCGCTTCTGAAAAACCGGACGCAAAACAGACCGCACCGCCAGCACCCTGCCGTGACAGGGCCGAGACGATATCGATGGTCAGCTGCCGGTTCACCCCGATGAAAGCCGCATCGGGCACACCCGGCAAGTCAGCAACGGAGGGCACCGCGGCGATACCTTCCACGGGTGTGGCATCGGGATGCACCCGCCAGACCTTTCCCGCAAACTCCATGCCTTGCAACTGGCGAACCACCTGACGGCACCAGCCACCACCACCCACCACCGCCACCGACCGAGGGCGCAGCAGCCGCGACAGATCACGGCGCATGGCGATCCCGTCCCCCGGCATGCCCCGTCACGCCCCCAAGGCGCGCAGCAGGTCGCGGCTGATGATGTGGCGCTGGATCTCGCTCGTCCCGTCCCAGATCCGCTCCACCCGCGCATCGCGCCAGAACCGCTCCAGCGGGTAGTCATCCATCAGCCCCATACCGCCGTGGATCTGGATCGCGGCGTCCGTGACCCGGGCCAGCATCTCCGACGCATAGAGTTTCGCACTCGCAATCTCGCGATTGGCTGACAGGCCCTTGTCCAGCCGGTCCGCGCTCGCAAGCGTCAGCAAATCGGCGGCATCGATCTCGGTGACCATATCGGCCAGCTGAAAACTCACCCCTTGGAATTTTCCGATCTTCTGGCCGAATTGTTCCCGCTCAGCCGCGTAGTTCAATGCATAATCGAACACCCGGCGCGCGCGCCCCACAGACATCGCAGCGACCGTTATCCGTGTTGCATAGAGCCAGGTGTTCATCACTTCAAACCCGCCATCGACTACGCCAAGCACCTGCGCATCCGGCAAGCGGCAATCGTCAAACTCGAGGATCATGTTCTTGTAGCCTCGGTGACTGACCGATTTGTACCCGTCCCGGATCGTGAAACCCGGGGTGCCGCGATCCATGAGAAAAGCCGTTATACGCTTCTTCGGACCCTTGGGGGTCTGGTCCTCGCCGGTGGCGATGAAGACGATGATGAAGTCCGCATGTTCAGCGCCGGAGATAAAGTGTTTGGTCCCATTGACGACCCAATCGCCACCGTCCCGGACCGCTGCGCATGTCATGCCCCGCACGTCCGATCCAGCCCCCGGTTCGGTCATGGCGAGCGCATCCATCTTCTCGCCGCGCACCGCTGGCATCAGATAGCGCTCCACCTGATCACCGTCGCAGGCCATCAGGATGTTCTGCGGGCGGCCAAAGAAATGCGTGAGCGCCATTGACCCACGGCCGAGCTCGCGCTCCACAAGCGCGAATTCGAGGTGGTTCAGCCCAGCCCCGCCCGCGCTTTCGGGAAAGTTGCAGGCGTAAAACCCGAGCTCGAGTGTCTTGCGTTTGATCTCCTGCGCGATCTCGCGAGGCACCTCGCCGGTGCGCTCCACCAATTCCTCATGCGGATAGATTTCATTCTCGACAAAGCTGCGGACAGTTTCCGCAATCATCTGATGTTCTTCAGTCAGCCCATAAGTGGTCATGAACAACTCCCCGAACAGGTCTCAAAAAGGCAAGCGACGGCTGCATCGCGTCTTGCGGGGCGCATGCCTGTGCATGATCCCCGCTGTCCGTCACCAGACGCGGCCAATTATTCGATTGGGTGTGGATAAAGCCGCGTAAGGTGACGGAAAAGAAAAGTGTCAGCTGCTCAGCGTCGCGGCGCCAGCCGCCGGGTGCTGGTCCAGCGTTTTGCCTCGTCAACGGGCTCACACGACCGTTCAACTCGCATAGGTGCTGCCTTCCTCGTCGAGGATCGCTTTGAGTTCCGCCAGATGGCGCGCATCCTGTTCGGGATAGCTCTCGAGCTCCTGCGCCGTCTTCTCTGCAACCTCATCCGACAGCACGCGCAGAGGTCGGCCCGTTTGCAGCGCGAGTATATAGGTCATGCACGCCCGCTCGAAGTAGTAGAGCCGGTTGAAGGTCTCCGCTACCGTCTCGCCGATGACCATCACCCCGTGATTGCCCATCACCATGACCTTCTGCTTGGGGTCGCGGAAGAGCCGCGCACAGCGCTCTCCTTCATCCTCAAAGGCCAGCCCGCCATAGTTTTCATCGACCACGACGCGGTTAAAAAAGGTGCATGCGTTTTGATCTACCGGCGGTAACTGGCTGTCAGCCAAAGCGGCCAGTGCCGTGGCATAAGGCGAGTGCACATGCATGGCACAGCGCGCGTGCGGACAGTGGCGATGCAGCCCTCCATGCAGACCCCAGGCCGTGGGGTCCGGCGCATCCGGCCCCTCCATGCTGGCGGGGTCATTGGCATCCACCACAATCAGGTCCGACGCCTTGATGCGCGCAAAATGCATCTGGTTGGGGTTCATCAGGAACTGCGTCCCGTCCTCGTTGATTGCCAAGCTGAAATGGTTTGCAACGGCCTCGTGCATGTTCAACCGTACCGTCCAGCGGAAGGCGGCTGCCAGATCGACACGCGCCTGCCAATGGTCGAGATTGGGCCGAATATGCGGGACAGACATGGACGATACCTCCTGCGGCTTTGTGCGATTTGAACCACGCCCAAATGCGACTGGCTAGCCAAAATGCGACAGCGCCCTCTTATTCGAGCGGGCGGCTTGGCACCCAGGCGTATCCATCCGCGCAAAGGATATAGGCCTCGCGCAGCCCATGCGGTTTGTCGGCGGGCGGTTGCAGGATCACGGCACCGACGGCTTCGGCGCGCGCGACCGCGGCCTCCGGGTCAGTATCATATAGCCGGATCTCGAGGCCCGCGCCTCTGGGCGGGTTCTCCGGCACCAACCCCAGCAGCGGATTTGCCCCGTACGTGCCATCGCTGTGCAATTGAAACACATCGGCGCCATAGGTGATGATGGCGAAGTCTTCGGTCAGGCGATGCACGCCGACCTGGAAGACCTGCTTCAGAAAAGCTGCTGTCGCGCGCACGTCGCGCACCAGAAGGTTCAGCCCGATGCCACGCAGGCTTTTGCCGAAATCATCTGCTGACACGGTTTCATAGTCCATCCGCATCGCTCCCTGCTTGAACATCCCAAAATCCCATGGCACCTAGGGACATGACGCAGACACCCTTCCCTTCATGGCCCGAGACCGCAGCTCAACTGATTGCTGTGGCAACCGGGCGCAGCCCCGCCGATACCGTCATTCGCGCAGGCAAGTGGGTCAATGTCCATACCCGTGAAGTGCTGGACAGCCACGACATCGCCATTGTCGCGGGCCGCATCGCCTGTGTGGTACCGGATGCGGCGCACTGCATCGGGCCCGACACGCAGATTATCGAAGCGCATGGCCGCTACATGATCCCCGGCCTCTGCGACGGGCATATGCACATCGAAAGCGGCATGCTGACCCCGGCGGAATTCGCCCGGGCCGTGATCCCGCACGGGACGACCTCGATGTTTACCGACCCGCATGAGATCGCCAATGTGCTGGGCCTCGAAGGCGTCCGCATGATGCACGACGAAGCGCTGATGCAGCCGGTCAACATCTTCACCCAGATGCCCTCTTGCGCGCCCTCGGCGCCCGGCATGGAGACCACCGGATACGAGATCACGCCAGAGGATGTGGCCGAGGCGATGACCTGGCCCGGCATCATCGGGCTGGGCGAGATGATGAACTTTCCGGGTGTGTCGAACGCCGATCCCAAGATGCTGGCCGAGATTGCCGCGACGCAAGTGGCGGGCAAAACGGTCGGCGGGCATTACGCCTCCCCCGATCTTGGCGCCGCCTTCGCGGGTTATGTGGCGGGCGGACCGGCGGACGATCACGAGGGCACCTGCGAGCAGGATGCCATTGCGCGGATGCGGCAGGGGATGCGGTCGATGATCCGGCTCGGCTCGGCGTGGTATGATGTGGAAAGCCAGATCACGGCGATTACCGAAAAGGGCCTCGACCCGCGCAACATGATCTTGTGCACGGATGACTGCCACTCCGGCACGCTGGTCAACGATGGACACATGAACCGCGTGGTCCGTCACGCCATCGACTGCGGGTGTGACGCTCTGGTGGCGCTGCAAATGGCGACGATCAACACCGCCACGCATTTCGGGCTCGAGCGTGAGATCGGCTCTCTCACGCCCGGGCGACGGGCCGATGTGATCCTGACCTCCGATCTCATTACCCTGCCCATCGAAACCGTCGTTGCGCGTGGCCAGATCGTTGCGGAGACCGGCACCTGCCTCGTCGACTGCCCGCATTACGCCTGGCCTGCCACTGCGCGGCAGACGGTGCATCTGGGCAAGACGCTCACCGCGAGCGATTTCATAATCCCCGCCCCCTCAGGCGCCAATGCCGTGCGCGCCAATGTCATCGGTGTGGTCGAAAACCAGGCCCCCACTAAGGCGCTGCAGTTCGAGCTTCCGGTCACTGAAGGCCGCGTGCAGGCGACAGGCGACGTGGCCCAGATCGCGCTCGTCGAGCGGCACCGCGGGACAGGTCAGGTGACCAACGCCTTTGTCTCCGGCTTCGGTTACGAGGGGCCGATGGCCATGGCGTCCACAGTGGCGCACGACAGCCATCACATGATCGTCGTCGGCACCGATGCCGCGCACATGGCTATGGCGGCGAACCGGCTCGGCGAAGTCGGCGGC
The DNA here is from genome assembly GCF_054226325.1 of Roseobacter cerffii. Taxonomy (NCBI): domain Bacteria; kingdom Pseudomonadati; phylum Pseudomonadota; class Alphaproteobacteria; order Rhodobacterales; family Roseobacteraceae; genus Roseobacter; species Roseobacter cerffii. The sequence goes on along the minus strand of NZ_CM135757.1, from coordinate 4,101,482 downwards.
GGTATAGTCATCTTCAAGGACGGCGCTGAATTGGCGTTGGTGGAGCTCCCCATTGCGGGGCTGATGTCCGACTTGCCCGCCGCGGACGTCGCAGCCAAAGCCGACAAGATGATGGACGCCATGCGCGCCTGCGGCTGTACGCTCAACAACGCCTACATGCAGCACTCGTTGCTGGCGCTTGTGGTCATTCCCGAACTCCGCATTTCGGACCTCGGCCTCGTTGACGTGCGCACATTTGACTTTATTCCCGTGGTGGAACCGCTCTCATGACCAATATCCTGACCCCAACCGCACCCGCTGTCGAAGAGTTTACCGACGCCAAAGCCGCCGTGGCGCGGCTGGAAGAGCTCTACACCCAAGCTACCGAGTTCCTCTGCGCACATTTCAGCACGGCCATGAGCGAGGGCGCACCGCAAGGCCGCATCCGCGCCTTTTATCCGGAGGTTCTTTTCCGCACCTCCACCTTCGCACAAGTCGACACGCGGCTGAGCTTCGGACATGTCTCGGCTCCCGGCAGCTTCCGCGCCACGATCACCCGCCCAGACCTCTTCCGCAGCTACCTCACGCAGCAGATTGGCCTGCTGATCGAGAACCACGACCAGCCGGTGATCATCGGCCCCTCCGAAACTCCGATCCCGGTGCATTTTGCCGTGGCCAACGACAGCAGCATCACCGTGCCGCAGGAGGGCGCTGCTGCGTTCACTCTGCGCGATGTCTTCGACGTGCCGGATCTCTCAACGACAAACGATGATATCGTGAATGGCACCTATGTGCCCGTCGATGACATCGGCCCGCTCGCACCTTTCACGGCGCAGCGTGTCGACTATTCGCTCGCGCGCCTTGCGCATTACACCGCAACTGATCCTGCGCATTTCCAGAACCACGTGCTGTTCACGAACTACCAGTTCTATGTCTCTGAGTTCGAGGCCTATGCGCGTGCGCAGCTTGATGACCCGGCCTCGGGCTACACCGCCTTCGTCTCAACCGACAACGCCACGATCACCACCGGCGACGCGCCGCTGGCCGAAGCGATCAAGACGCCTCAAATGCCAACCTATCACCTGAAGCGTGCCGATGGGTCCGGCATCACGCTGGTGAACATCGGTGTCGGCCCGTCGAACGCAAAAACGGCGACAGACCATATTGCCGTCTTGCGCCCGCATGCCTGGCTCATGGTCGGCCACTGTGCTGGCCTGCGCAACTCACAGGCGCTCGGGGATTTCGTGCTCGCCCACGCGTATTTGCGCGAAGACCACGTGCTGGACGATGACCTGCCCGTCTGGGTGCCGATCCCGGCGCTGGCCGAAATCCAGATTGCGCTGGAACAGGCGGTGGCGGAAGTCACCGCGCTCGAAGGCTACGAGCTCAAGCGCATCATGCGCACCGGCACCGTGGCCACCATCGACAATCGCAACTGGGAACTGCGCGATCAGTCCGGCCCGGTGCAACGGCTCAGCCAGTCGCGCGCCGTCGCCCTCGATATGGAGAGCGCCACGATTGCAGCCAACGGCTACCGCTTCCGGGTGCCCTATGGCACGCTGCTCTGTGTTTCCGACAAGCCGCTGCACGGCGAGCTGAAGCTGCCTGGCATGGCCTCGGACTTCTACAAAACGCAGGTGACACGCCATTTGCTGATCGGCATTCAGGCTATGGAGCGCTTGCGCACCATGCCGCTGGAACGTATCCACAGCCGGAAATTGCGCTCCTTTGAAGAGACCGCCTTCCTCTGAGGGCCGAAAACCCCATAAAATAGGTTAATTTTGGTAGTGTCTCACTTTGAAACTGAAAAATCACAGCTTTGCAAGCAAAGACCCCGCCGGAGCGGGGTCTAAGGACGTTTGACAATATCTAGGCTGACCTAAGCTTGTCATCGCTCGGTGGCCAACCTGCCTAGTGCTCTAGGTCTTAAAGCCCGATAAACGGGATACAACCCCTAAGTAAGGCGGTTCGCTAACTCAAACAAGTAACAAGTTATTACTTGTCACTAGAGTGTAAGCCGAGGCCATATAGCACACCCTGCCTAACCGACTGTAAATCTTCAGCGCTCGCTTGTGGTGTTGCCCATTTGCGCCGGTCTAGCTTGAATCCCTTAAGTCGATACAGACCAACATTCGAAATCATGTCGCATTTTGCCCAACATGGCAGATCATCCTCCTCATTTGGGTGATAATTCTTAGACAATCGAACGACATATGGTTCCTTATGGGCGGGCGGCAGAAGGCTAATTGGCACAACCGCCGCAATCTGCGAGCGAAAGGGAAGTTTGGGGGATACAACCATGACAGGCCGAACCTTGACCATCTCCGGTTCTTTGAAGCCACGAAAATCACACACAAGAATTTGCCCGGCGCGGGGGTGAAAGTTAATCGTCACTCATGAGACCTTTTTCTTGTACTTCGACGGGCGCTTGGGCTTCACCGCTCGAGCGTCGATCAACCCGACTATCCACTCCATATCATGCAACGTATCGCTCACACCAGCAGCCATGGCCGGGGTGCACTTGAGCGTCTTGTGAATGCGCACGAAATTATAATGCACGAAATACAGGCTAAGCATGTGCAAGTGGTTCTGCAATTTTTTGCTGAACGCGTTGGTGAGGCGAGTGAACCGGCGCATACCCATTCGCATGGAAAGGTTCTGCCGCTCTACGTAAGACGTGCTTATCAGTTCCCTGACCGGATCACCTGAAACTTTCTTCTTCTTCGCGCCTGTGCAGATCGCCGGGGAATACTTGCGCTCGTGGCCTTCTCCACCGTCAGGCTTGCCGTACTGCTTCACCAGCATGGCATAGTCAATCTCACCACCAAAGACCTCCTCTACGACCTCCAGGTACGCCTTGTGGCCGTCCGTCGTCAGCTGCACGCGACCATCAATGCGGCGGCTAAGATCAAGCATAAAGTCATATGCGGTCTCCGCAGAACGGTCCCCGATCTCATAGGACAGGATCATTTTGCTATCAGCGTCGAGCGCGGTCCACGTCCACACGTCGCCTGCACCCTTGGGAGCCGCCTTCGCTTTTTCGACGTTCTTTTCCTTTGCGTACCAGAATGACCAGATTTCATCGCACTCAACGCGACTGACTTTGACGTTCCGCACGGCCTCGTCATGATAGACCGCACAAGCGTTGCCAGCATCGACAAGCAGTTTGGTCACAGTGTTGATGGATACGCCAACAGTGCGAGAAACTGCCCGCATGGACATACCTTCCACCAGCATGTTCAGGATCATGACGCGTTTTTCGGTAGGCAATTGTCTCATGCCTCCTATATGTGAACTTTTTTGCTTAGCGTCAAGTATGAGTGGAGTGTTTTCTATCAGACAATAGAAATGATTAGTCTGGATCGAAAATCCAAATCTTGCAGATACCTGATTTTAGTGATAAATATGCTTTGAGGGCGTCTAATTTGGACCAACAAATCAAGCGCCCTCAAAGGCTTACATGATGCCTATAATCTCATGGACCACCCCCCGGAACGGCTTCACGTCCTTGCGCACGGGGTTCACCGGACTGGTTAGACCCGGTATCGAAAGAGGACCTAGATGAAGTGCTGAACAGGCTACCATCATCTAGGTCCGTTTTCTTATTCAGCTCGTATGTGCCGTCTGGATACTTTGCGACGATGTCACGATCTACGAGGCGCTTTACGGCTGTATAGTAATAGTTTGGAGAACTCTTAAGGCGTCGCACGTCAAATCCGGTGCCCCCAAGCATTGCCTTAATCTGCTTGTGCCCCTTAGGCTTTCCTGCCGTTCGCAACACCATGACAATTGCATCAACAAGAGAGGGTCCGTCATCCTCAGACGCGGCATTGCTGCTTTTCGCAGTGTACCGTGCATCGGATGACTCAGGATGTTCCACTTTTGTATCTGTGTGGTTGGCCTGTGAGGCAGTCGCGGCATCGCGAAGAAGATTCGCGGCCTCGATCCACTTCCTCAGCGTACTAAGCTGCGACTCATGAATCCGAATTTTATCTTCAATATCAGATGCCTGACGCTCCCAGGACTTAATCTGGCTATCTGAGATGTTGACGGCGCTGCTCATGCGGGGCTCCTTTGCCCCTCAACTATTATCACCACTCACCACTCATCGCAAGATGTTGTGTAGTGAGTTATCCTCCCCAGCGCTTGGCTGCGGCCTTCTTCGCGATCTCGCTTCTTTGCTCTGGCGTGAGCTTTTTCGCCCGAGCCTTTCCGCCGCGAGATCCCAGCGACTTCGCCGCAGGGTCTTTCCCATCATCCTCAACGTCGTCTTCAATCTCTCCTGTCGCAATCCGCGCAATCTTTACAGCGTTACCGATCACATCAGCAGGTCTTTTTTCACCCTTAGGTCCCTTAGGCATCTTGTGCCTCCATCTGAGCAATGAAGTCATCCCAAGACATCTTCACGCCATTCTGCCGCGTCGTCTGCCCTTTACACCAGATCAGACCAGTTTTGGTAACGTAACAGTCACCGCGTAAAGTCCCGTCATTGTCACGAACCTGAAGCTCTATTCCGCTGTTCTTGACGTCCATCTCAACCTTGAATTCTTTGATCTTCACCTTCATGCTCGACCCTCATTCTGCTTGTCGCTAAGCATAACATGGGGCTTAGAGGTGGTGAAAACTAGAAAAACGTGTTTTCAAAGTGAGACATTACCCTAATTGGCACAACCGCCGCAATCTGCGAGCGAAAGGGAAGTTTGGGGGATACAACCATGACAGGCCGAACCTTGACCATCTCCGGTTCTTTGAAGCCACGAAAATCACACACAAGAATTTGCCCGGCGCGGGGGTGAAAGTTAATCGTCACTCATGAGACCTTTTTCTTGTACTTCGACGGGCGCTTGGGCTTCACCGCTCGAGCGTCGATCAACCCGACTATCCACTCCATATCATGCAACGTATCGCTCACACCAGCAGCCATGGCCGGGGTGCACTTGAGCGTCTTGTGAATGCGCACGAAATTATAATGCACGAAATACAGGCTAAGCATGTGCAAGTGGTTCTGCAATTTTTTGCTGAACGCGTTGGTGAGGCGAGTGAACCGGCGCATACCCATTCGCATGGAAAGGTTCTGCCGCTCTACGTAAGACGTGCTTATCAGTTCCCTGACCGGATCACCTGAAACTTTCTTCTTCTTCGCGCCTGTGCAGATCGCCGGGGAATACTTGCGCTCGTGGCCTTCTCCACCGTCAGGCTTGCCGTACTGCTTCACCAGCATGGCATAGTCAATCTCACCACCAAAGACCTCCTCTACGACCTCCAGGTACGCCTTGTGGCCGTCCGTCGTCAGCTGCACGCGACCATCAATGCGGCGGCTAAGATCAAGCATAAAGTCATATGCGGTCTCCGCAGAACGGTCCCCGATCTCATAGGACAGGATCATTTTGCTATCAGCGTCGAGCGCGGTCCACGTCCACACGTCGCCTGCACCCTTGGGAGCCGCCTTCGCTTTTTCGACGTTCTTTTCCTTTGCGTACCAGAATGACCAGATTTCATCGCACTCAACGCGACTGACTTTGACGTTCCGCACGGCCTCGTCATGATAGACCGCACAAGCGTTGCCAGCATCGACAAGCAGTTTGGTCACAGTGTTGATGGATACGCCAACAGTGCGAGAAACTGCCCGCATGGACATACCTTCCACCAGCATGTTCAGGATCATGACGCGTTTTTCGGTAGGCAATTGTCTCATGCCTCCTATATGTGAACTTTTTTGCTTAGCGTCAAGTATGAGTGGAGTGTTTTCTATCAGACAATAGAAATGATTAGTCTGGATCGAAAATCCAAATCTTGCAGATACCTGATTTTAGTGATAAATATGCTTTGAGGGCGTCTAATTTGGACCAACAAATCAAGCGCCCTCAAAGGCTTACATGATGCCTATAATCTCATGGACCACCCCCCGGAACGGCTTCACGTCCTTGCGCACGGGGTTCACCGGACTGGTTAGACCCGGTATCGAAAGAGGACCTAGATGAAGTGCTGAACAGGCTACCATCATCTAGGTCCGTTTTCTTATTCAGCTCGTATGTGCCGTCTGGATACTTTGCGACGATGTCACGATCTACGAGGCGCTTTACGGCTGTATAGTAATAGTTTGGAGAACTCTTAAGGCGTCGCACGTCAAATCCGGTGCCCCCAAGCATTGCCTTAATCTGCTTGTGCCCCTTAGGCTTTCCTGCCGTTCGCAACACCATGACAATTGCATCAACAAGAGAGGGTCCGTCATCCTCAGACGCGGCATTGCTGCTTTTCGCAGTGTACCGTGCATCGGATGACTCAGGATGTTCCACTTTTGTATCTGTGTGGTTGGCCTGTGAGGCAGTCGCGGCATCGCGAAGAAGATTCGCGGCCTCGATCCACTTCCTCAGCGTACTAAGCTGCGACTCATGAATCCGAATTTTATCTTCAATATCAGATGCCTGACGCTCCCAGGACTTAATCTGGCTATCTGAGATGTTGACGGCGCTGCTCATGCGGGGCTCCTTTGCCCCTCAACTATTATCACCACTCACCACTCATCGCAAGATGTTGTGTAGTGAGTTATCCTCCCCAGCGCTTGGCTGCGGCCTTCTTCGCGATCTCGCTTCTTTGCTCTGGCGTGAGCTTTTTCGCCCGAGCCTTTCCGCCGCGAGATCCCAGCGACTTCGCCGCAGGGTCTTTCCCATCATCCTCAACGTCGTCTTCAATCTCTCCTGTCGCAATCCGCGCAATCTTTACAGCGTTACCGATCACATCAGCAGGTCTTTTTTCACCCTTAGGTCCCTTAGGCATCTTGTGCCTCCATCTGAGCAATGAAGTCATCCCAAGACATCTTCACGCCATTCTGCCGCGTCGTCTGCCCTTTACACCAGATCAGACCAGTTTTGGTAACGTAACAGTCACCGCGTAAAGTCCCGTCATTGTCACGAACCTGAAGCTCTATTCCGCTGTTCTTGACGTCCATCTCAACCTTGAATTCTTTGATCTTCACCTTCATGCTCGACCCTCATTCTGCTTGTCGCTAAGCATAACATGGGGCTTAGAGGTGGTGAAAACTAGAAAAACGTGTTTTCAAAGTGAGACATTACCTTAATTTTGCATGTTTTTCCTTGCATTGCTCCACTAATCGTTGTGTTCATACACAACATCCGGGTAGATTTCGGTTATGAGGCCCAACTGTTCGGGCAGCGAAGGAGAACAAGAACATGGCGAAACCAATGACAAAGACCCAACTGGTCGCGGCACTGGCCGACGAAATGGGGTCCGACAAGAAATCCGCAGGCGCAGCGCTGGAAGCTGTGTGCAACCTGATCACACGCGAAGTGTCCGGCGGTGGCGCCGTGACCCTGCCCGGTGTTGGCAAGATCTACTGCCGCGAGCGCCCCGAGCGCATGGTGCGGAACCCCGCCACAGGCGAGCAATTCAAGAAAGACGCAGACAAGGTGGTCAAGATGACCATCGCCAAAGCGCTCAAGGACAGCGTGAACGGCTAACCGCCGCTTACGCGAGACTTTCAGGGGTCGCCTTCGGGCGGCCCTTTTTTTGTAGGTGCTGATCCGCTGCGCACCCGCATTGCATGTTCGCCGCGCCGCCTTAGACCGTGCACGCAACCGTTGCCAAGTTCGTCGATGGTGGCTAGCGTCGAGACCGAAGGAGACGTTCAATGAAATCGAACAGCATCGTCGTAGTCGTAGTGGAGAGGCGCGTGGTCCAATAGCGGTTTCCATATCCGTTGCCATGCGCCCCCGAACCAAGTTCGGGGGCTTTTTTGTTGCCAGACCGAAAAGGGTCAAAATGAGCAAAGTTCGAACACCGCCCGCACTTCTGACGCTGATCTTGCTGACAGCGTTTTCTACGCTGTCGTTGAACATGTTTTTGCCCGCGCTCGCCAGCATCGCGACCGACCTCGGTGTCAGCTATGCGACCGTGAGCCTGGCTGTCCCGGGCTATCTCGCCATCACTGCCGTTATTCAGCTCGTCGTCGGCCCGCTATCAGACCGGATCGGTCGCCGCCCTATGCTGCTGGTGTCCTTGCTTGTGTTCACTGCGGCGTCGGTTGGCTGCGCGCTGGCCACGAACGCGTGGGTGTTCCTTGCCTTCCGAATGCTGCAAGGTGGGGTAATCGCGGGCTATGCGCTCTCACTGGCCATCGTCCGAGACACCACACCCGAGCGACAGGCGGCGGGGTTGATCGGATACATCAGTATGGCCATGGCCATTGCTCCGATGTTGGGGCCGATGCTGGGCGGTGTGCTCGATACCGTCTTGGGGTGGCGCGCAAACTTTTACTTCTATGCGATCTCGGGGCTCGTCCTCCTCGCGCTGTGTTGGGTCGATCTTGGAGAGACCAAGCCAACTCGGTTGGAAGCTGACCGACCAAATCCCGAGCGCTTGGGCGACCTGCTCCGAGCCCCTCTCTTTTGGGCGTTCTCCCTGTGCAGCGCGTTCTCTACTGGCGCCTTTTACATATTCCTCACGGGCGCACCCTTGGTCGCGCAGGCCCAATTCGGCGTAACCACGGCTCAATTGGGATTTTTCATGGGAACAATCACCGCCGGTTTCATGCTGGGTGGGTTCATTGCGGGCCGTTTCGCGCCGAGTTACGACCCGATTGTGATGATGATAGCGGGCCGGCTGATTGCCTGTCTCGGTCTTGCCTCGGGTATCATTGCCACTCTGGCGGGCCTCGTTTCGCCTCTTCTCTTCTTTAGCAGTACAATCTACGTCGGGCTCGGCAACGGGATCACAATGCCGAGCAGCAATGCGTCGGCCATGTCCGTTCGGCCCAATCTTGCGGGGAGCGCCGCGGGGCTGAATGGTGCCTTGGTGGTGGCCGGAGGCGCGGCCCTCACCACATTGACCGGCTTTGCCTTGCCCGAAGAAGACCCCGGGCTGACACTCCTGATCCTCATGCTTGCGGCCTCAGCCGCGGGGCTTGCCGCTGTGCTTGTCGCGATCAGGCTGAGAGCAAAGCAAGCTGATATGGATGGCCGCTAGCTTGAGGGATGCCCGTTGGCGCAAAAACAGGCGGTGCTTTCGCCGCTGGTCTTTCCAAAATGTCGAGGCAGCCCAAAGCTATCTGGCCATGCGTCTCATGCGTTCACTCCCTTCATGCCTTCTTCCGTGTAACGCGCGCCGACAATCGAAAGCTCTGCCAGACCAGTCTCGATTTCGCGCAAGTCCGCATCGCTCAATGTCACCTCCACGGCGCGGGCATTGTCACGCAAATGGCTGATCGTCTTGGTGCCGGGGATCGGAACGATGTCCGGGCCTTGCGCTAACAGCCACGCCAACGAGAGCTGAGCCGGGGTGCAGCCTTTGCGAGAGGCGAAACGCCCAACGAGGTCGGCAATAGAACGGTTGGTCTCCATGGCCTTGGCCTGGAAGCGCGGAAGCGAGGCGCGGAAATCTCCGTCTGCGAGGTCATCTGCAGTCTGGAATCGGCCAGTCAAAAAGCCACGGCCTAACGGGGAGTAGGGCACGAACCCGATACCAAGTGCGCGACAGACAGGCAGCACCTCTGTCTCGACCCCGCGCGACCACAGCGAATACTCGGTCTGCAGGGCTGCGATGGGGTGCACTGCATGGGCGCGGCGCAGCGTTTCGGCGCTGACCTCGCAGAGCCCGATCCGCGCGATCTTACCCTCCTCCACCAATCTGGAGAGGCCGCCGATGGTATCCTCAAGGCTCTGTGCCTGGTTGATCCGATGCACATAGTAGAGGTCGATCTGCTCTACTCCGAGCCGCCGCAACGAGCCCTCGCAGGCCTGTCGCGCATAGTCCGGGCTGTTGTCGAGGCTGCGCCGGTATTCGCCGGGGTTTCGGACGATCCCGAATTTGCTGGCGATCTTCATCGGTATGCTGGATTGGGCCAGAAACCGTCCGATCAACGCTTCATTGTGGCGCGGACCATACATGTCTGCGGTGTCCAGAAAGTCGATGCCAAGATCTGCGGCTTCATGCAGCGCGCGCATCGATTGCTCATCATCGCGCGGCCCATAGAATTCGCTCATGCCCATGCAGCCGAGCCCGATCGCCGAGACCTCAAGGCCCCTCGCCAGTGTTCTGCGCTTCATCCTGTCACCTCATGCGGATTGTCTTGTGTGGTCCGATAGGACATGGCATTTCCGATTTCAGAGAGATACCCCAGAAACTGGCAATGAGGTTTCCAAAATCGGAAATAGAGGATCAGCCATCTTTGTTTGGGATGACATCCGCGCGTTCCTCGCGGTGGCGCGCTTTGGCACGCTCAGCGGTGCGGCAGGGCAACTTGATCTGGGCCTCGCGACCGTGTCACGGCGGCTCGAGCGGCTGGAGGCCGCAGTCGGCCAGCGCCTGTTTTTGCGCCATCAGTCCGGGTACCGGCTGACAGAAGAGGGTGCCGCGCTGGTCGAGCGCGCCGAGGAGATGGAGGCCGCTGCCCTATCGCTCGTGTCCGGGTTGCAGCAGGATGTGGCCGTCTCTGGAACGGTGCGCCTGGCTACTGCGGAAAACCTCGCAACCGGTCTGATCCTGCCAGAACTTGCGCAGCTCCACGACACCCATCCGCGACTGAGGCTTGAACTCGTCACCGATATCGCGACGGCCAATCTGCATCGACGGGATGCGGACATTGCCCTCCGGCTGGTAAAGCCCGAACGTGGGAACGTCTCTCTCCAGCGGTTGGGCACCCTGGGCTTCGGCCTTTACGGTGCCCCTGATTATGTTGCTGCGCGCGGGAATGCGGCGACGTTTGACACGGATGATTTCATCACTTGGTCAGAAGCCCAAGCACATCTCCCCGCCGCGGAATGGCTCGACCGCACCCTGAGAGATCGCGCCGCTGCGATTACGACCACATCCCTCGCCACCCAATTGGTGGCGTGCGCCAGCGGTCTCGGGCTCGCCGTGTTGCCGCATTTCCTAGCCCGACCGCGTGGGCTGGTTTGTCTCGAGCATAATCTGGGCCTTGATCAACCGATTTGGCTCGTGACCCACTCCGATCTTGTTCAATCTCGCCGGGTTCAGGCCGTGGCAGACTTCTTGCGCGACCTCGTCCGGCGTCACGGAAAAGCGCTGAGCGGTTAGCGGCCGTCCGACTGTCGCAAATGCGCCAAGGTTGCAGATTGCCGTGTTGGCCAAGACAAATCGTGGCGCACGCTCCTCATCGTCAACTCTGTCGCTTCCGGTGCAAAGCCTCCCATTCTCGGGCAATCATCGGCGGCAGCCTCTTCTTCCGGTAGGTTGATGCGGGCATGCCAACGTATCGCCGAAACGCATTTCGAAAGCTTGACGTCTCGGTGTATCCGACTTCTGCGGCCACCTCTTCGATTGGCGTGTCTGTGGTCTCAAGCATCTGCTTGGCCTCTTCGATCCTGAGCGTCTGGATGTACTCGACCGGTGTCTGCCCGGTCGCCTTTCTGAACCGGCGCAGCAAGCTGCGTTCGCTCAAACCGAACCGCTCTGCCATAGCTGACACAGGGGCCGGCATCGCGTAGTTGTCCGCGGCCCAGACCTGTGCCTGCGCCACCAGCCTGTCATCATGCTGCGCTCCGGCGACAAGTGACGCATAGTGCAACTGTCCGTCTGTATGAGGTTGCAGCAGGTACACCTTTGCCAAGTGGCGCGCCTCCTCCTGTCCCGCCAATCGACCCACCAGGTAGAGGACCAGGTCTCCCCAGGCGGATGCGCCGCCGGCTGTTACAATCCGGTGGCCGTCGCCTGCGGGGATCAGAATGCGCTCGCGTCGCATCCGGACCTCCGGAAAGCGTTTTGCAATGGTGTCACAGAAGGCCCAGTGACTTGTTGCATCCAGACCGTCCAGCAGTCCCGCTGCAGCTACCAGCAACGCCCCCGAACAAACCGATGTGATCATCGCACCCTTCGAATACACCTCGCGGATCCACGGAACCAGTTGGCCGAATTCTTCCGGCAGCTGTTCTTCTGGAGGAAGATGCAGGTCCGGGACAATCACCAGATCCGGCTGGCCATAGGCCTCCAACCCGCCGTCTGGTGTGACCAGCCGCCCGTTGATGTCCGCATAGGGCGCGCCATCGATTGAGAGCAGGCTGCCGTCGAAGCTTGGGGTTTTGGGCTCTGCGCCGTGCAGCATTTCCCAGTCTCGACCGACGGAGGCCAAGGCGTCGAGAATGCTGAACGCCGTTGAACTGCCAACGCAGGGCATCGCGAGCACCGCAGTCCTGTAGGTCGCCATAGTTTGTCTTTGCGTCATGTCCGATTTTCACCGCTTTGCTTGTTTTCGAGCATATCAGCTGGCGAAAGACTCCGGCAATACCCCGAGAGACGCAGAAGGCGCCTGCCGCCAAGAACTGAAAGAGACATGATGAGCGTACGATCTGAAGCCACCTTTGACGATGCTAAGGTCGAGGCCTTCGCAAACCATCTGGTTGGTGCGATGAACGGCGGCGCGCTGGCCTTGATGACGTCGCTGGGCCACCGCAGCAACCTGTTCGACACCCTTGCATCCCTGACCAACCCGAGTTCTCAAGACCTGGCCGCCAAGGCCGGGCTGGCCGAACGCTATGTACGCGAGTGGCTGAGCGTGATGGTGACGTCCGGCGTCGTTGACTATGAGCCCGGAGCGAGGACCTATTCCTTGCCTGCCGAACACGCCGCCATCCTGACCCGTGCGGCAAGCCCCGATAACATGGCGGTGACTTGCCAGTTCATCGGTGTCGCCGCAGCCGTTGAGGAAGAGATGCTCGCACGATTCCGGGATGGCGCCGGAACTCAATACCACCACTACTGCCGATTCCACGATGTCATGGCGGAAGACAGCAGCCAGACCGTTGTTGCAGCGCTGACCGATCAGATTCTTCCGCTGGTTCCCGGTTTGATCGATCGGCTGGAGCACGGCATCAGTGTTCTTGATGTGGGCTGTGGGGCTGGGCGCGCGATGCTGGAGCTGGCCAAGGCGTTCCCTGCCAGCCGCTTTACAGGGGTCGATCTCTGCGAAGATGCCTTTGCTGAGACGCAAGTTGTTGCGGGTGAACTGAACCTGTCGAACCTGATCTTACGCGCGCGGGACATGTCACAGGTTGCGTCCATGGGGACCTATGACCTGATCACGGCCTTCGACGCAGTTCATGATCAGAAAGATCCGCAAGGCTTGCTGAACCTCGTGTTCAACTCGCTCGCGGACAAGGGCGTCTTTCTGATGCAGGACATCGGCGGGTCCCGCGATTTGGAAGCGAATATTGATAACCCGTTTGCGCCGCTCCTCTACACCATCTCGCTGATGCACTGCACGCCGATTTCGATTGGTCAGGGCGGACCAGGTCTTGGCACCATGTGGGGTGTCGAAACGGCGCAGGAGTATCTGGCCGCCGCCGGATTTCGTGACGTCGAAACCCACCGCCTGCCACACGACCCCATAAACGCCTATTTTATCGCCCGCCATTAGCGGCCCTTTTTGAGGATGTTAACGATGAAACCCATTCATGCAGAACGTGTGATCGTAATCGGTGCCGGTCTCTCCGGCCTCGCAGCCGCCGCAGAACTCCGCGCACGCGGTGTGCCCGTCACCATCCTGGAGGCGTCAGACCGTGTCGCCGACCCATGGCGCGCGCGCCACCCGCAACTGCGCCTAAACATCCACCGCCATTTTGCGCAGCTGCCTCGCGGCCAGAAGGTGCCCGGCAGAGACACGCACCTGCGCAAAGAGACCGTTGTTGACTATTTGACCGGGTATGCTGCTGATCTGGATGCTCCAATCCACTATGAAACGAAGGTTCGCGCGGTTCACCGCACAGCAGAGGATTGGCGCTTAGAGACCAATAAAGGCGACTTCCGCACCGAAAATCTGATCGTCGCAACGGGGCGCGATCGAGTGAAAACCATGCCTGTCTGGCCCGGGCTGACCGCGTTTTCAGGGCAGGTTATACACGCTGCTGATTTTGCCGAACCGCGGGACTATGACGGTAAGAAGGTCCTGGTCATCGGGGCTGGAAACTCCGGCACGGACGTCCTGAACCATCTGTCGCGGGCATCGCCTGCCCGGGTCTGGGTCTCCGTCCGGCACGGCCCGTCCATTCTGCCGTCACGGATCTTCGGGTTTCCCCTGCACCGCTTGGCGAACGTCTTTGCGAGATTCCCGAATTGGTCGCTGGACCCGATGTTTGCGATCATGCAGCGCCTCAGCTTTGGCGATCTGCGGCGCTATGGATTGCGGCGCCACGCGATGGGAGGTGCATCCCGCATGTTCAAACATGGCGTCACCATTGCATTGGATGACGGGTTCGTTGCGGCATTGAAAGCCGGGCGCTTTGAGGTCGTGGCGGAGACCGTGGGGTTCGGGCCCGCGTCGGTCGATCTCGCCGATGGACGCAGGATCGCGCCTGACGTGGTGATCTGTGCAACAGGTTATCGGTCCGGGTTGGAAAACCTGTTCGGTCATCTTGGCGCCTTAGACAGTGATGGCTATCCCCTGCACCCGATGGGTCAGTCTGACGCCCGAAACCCCGGCCTCTGGTTCACGGGATATGGCATCATCTTTCAGGGCTTCTTCCACGCGGGCGGGATAAGCGGCGTGCGGATTGCAGACCAGATCGCCGCTCGGGTTTCTGGCGCGACCGGCTCGGACTCAACCTCCCGGACCGCCGACTTGGTGCAGCAAAAGTCGCTGTCGTTGAAGGGCGCGGGACAATGACGCTGACGGATCAAGCCGGAGTAGAGCAGAGGCACCGTGCGGTGCGCCGACGATTCGCTGAGTTCGTCATAGGGGTGATCGAACGATACAACCGCAGACGCTCGCTTCGGGCGCTCGGGAACCTGTCCGATCACCTCTTACGCGACATTGGGTACGAACACCTGATCCCACCAGGTCGCACGGTCAAACCAATGAAACGGCGGCCGTAACCTGCATCTCATGGTCTGATTTTCAACGATGGAAGATGGTATCATGTTAACTTTAAAAACCCGGAAGTACCTTAGTGGTGTCGCCTCCGCAGCGATCCTGCTGGCTCTGGCCACCGCGGACGCAGATGCGCAGCATGCTGTACCGTTGCCCGGACCTCTGGCGGATGACGACTTTCTCTATGACGGGGCGCCGGAGGACGCGCTCTTCGAGCTTGGGCGCAACCTGTTCTTTGACCCGATCCTGTCGGGCAACCGCAACATTTCCTGCGGCACCTGTCATGATCCGGCGCGCGGCACCAGCGATGGCGTTGCACTGTCGATCGGGGAAGGTGGGACAGGTTTTGGCCCTGATCGGCGTACGGCGGATGGTGTAACCGAACGCATTCCCCGCAATGCTCAGGCACTCTGGAACATTGGCGCGCGGGAGTATCTGTCGATGTTCCATGACGGGCGGCTCGAACCTGATCCGCAATCGACCTTTCAGAGCGGGTTTTGGAGCCCGGCGCGTGAACATCTGCCCAGCGATCTCGACAGTCTACTGGCCGCACAGGCCATGTTTCCGGTGTTGTCAGCGTCGGAAATGGCGGGGCAGAAGGGCGAAAACCCAATAGCGACCGCTGTTGCCGAAGATCGGATCACGGACGCCTGGGATTTGCTCGCTGCACGTCTGGGCGAATTTCCGGAGTATCGGACCATGTTCGATGCGGCGTTCCCGGATGAGGGAAAGATCACTTTTTCGCAGGCCGCGCGTGCGCTGGCCGCCTTCCAGTCCCGCGCATTTCGGTCTGACAAGAGCCCATTCGACCGCCACATCGCCGGCGATATCGGGGCGTTGGATGCAGCTGCAGGCGCCGGGCTGGATTTGTTCTATGGCAAGGCTGGATGTGCCAATTGCCACTCGGGTTCTTTGCTGACCGATCATGGGTTTCACGCCATTGCCGTTCCACAAATCGGTCCGGGCAAGGGACACGGCTCTGACACGAGCCATTGGCGCGCCTCGGGTTTCAAGGCGTTCCTCGAGGATGAAGGGCGCTACAGGGTCACCTTCGAGACGGACGATCTTTTTGCCTTTCGCACGCCAAGTCTGCGGAACGTTACGCTGACAGGTCCATGGGGGCACAGCGGCGCTTTCGAGGACCTCGAGGCCATGGTGCGTCATCATCTCGATGCAGTCGCGTCACTTGAGGCTTACGAAGTGAAGCCATCAACCCTGCCACCGCTTGATCATATCATCGAGCAGACCGGGCAGGGGTCCCAACTGATCTTCCGGCCATTGAACCCGAACCGCCGAACCGCCTTCGGTCTGCGGAACGATTGGGTGCACGCCTCCCCCCAACTTCGCAGTCGTATTGCTGCGGCAAATGCACTTGCACCAATCCGGCTGAGCGATGGAGAGGTCGATGCAATCCTCGAATTTCTTGCGGCCTTGACTGATCCAACAGCGGTCGATCGCACCGACCTCATCCCACGGCGCGTCCCATCGGGTCTCCCACCGCAGCCACCCATTCCAACGAAGACGGAGCGCGGCGAATGAACGCTTCCAATCCCACAGGGTAAAACACGCTCTCCATCGAACCTCTGACCCAGCCAACCGCTGGATCGGCTTCTCGGAGACTGCTTGTCAGGCTCCGGGCCATCCCCCCGCGCCCAAAGCGGCGAAGGGAACATACTCTACCCAACCGGGCAATTCCGCCCAAAGTTTTAATGAGGACCAAAGACATGAAAGCAATTCTTCTTTCGGGCGCCGCGGCGATTGCATTGATCGCTGTGACACAAGCAGACGCTAGCAGCGCCGAGCAGCCATCGGCAGAAGCTCCGACCAGCTATGACGCAGCGGAAAACATGACGTTATCGTTCATCTTCCACATCGACGATGGCATGGCCGAGCAAGACGTCTTTTACGAAAAAGTGCCGGGCTCCGGCGAAGTCTTTCGTCCAACAGCCGCGACACGAGACATGGACGCGCCCCTCTATGCCCCGCGCATTGAAGTCAAACACAACTTCCTGGATACGACAGATACCGGACCATACCCAAGGGGGCGCCCGCTTGGTCTCACATTGGGGGAGTGGTTTGCAGCCAAGGGTGGCGGCACCTACACCTGCGAAGACGGCGTCGGGACTGTCGATTTCACGTTTGAAAACCTCGTCCCGAACGGCGTCTACACCATGTGGCATGATTTCATGGTCTGGCCGCCGACGGAGCCATTCATCGGAACCTATGACCTGCCATTCGGTGCGCGCGATGGGTCCGAAAACGTCTTCGTTGCGGCTGAGGATGGGTCGGCCGAGTTTCAGCGGACAATTTCGCCCTGCTTGCAGTTGACCGGGGAGCATCTCGCCGCGGACCTCGCCATCGCCTGGCACTCGGACGGCACGACATATGGTCCTCTGCCGGGCGCGTTTTCGACGGTCACGCACGTGCAGATGTACGTGGCTTTGCCGAAGCGGACAGGACTTTGACTTAAGAAATCGGGGTGGGTCTAGCGTCGGCCCCGGTTTCTAAAGCGACCAATCGATTTTTTGATTGCGGTCGTTGAAGGTGAAGCCGGAACGGCGGGATCAACGCCCGTCTCGGACCATCAAGAGGCGCATGCATAACTGCGGTTTGACCGGTTTCGAGTTGAGATCGATGTTTCTGGAACCGCTGTTGTGATGCGATCAATGGCGGGTGCCGGTCGGCCAGCAGACTATCTTGGAAGTTCAGCGCACCTTCCCTGGCGTGATCAAGTCGTCATCTTTTCATTTGCCGCACATGGCAGACCGAGCTTGCGGCTGTGGGCGCTGACTTAGGCCGTTGGATGCGTTCCGATAGTCCGAATATCTCGATAAAGCAGCCCCGAGATCATGGCGTCTCGGGGTGAAGAGGCGTGCTTGAAGGGCGGCGCGGAGCGTGAACCAGAACCGCCAATGCGCTACTGCTGAATGCTCTCCAAGTAGACTAACAGACCTGCCAGCTCTCGAGGTGTAGGTGTTAGCACACCCTCAATCTCCACAGGCACGAGATCTTCGGCCATCGCGCCACCAAACTGCGGCATGACGCGTGCAAGATGGCTGTTTTCCGGATCGCCATAGATGTAGCTCAACGCCCTTGCTGCTGGAAACTGCCCCCCGTTTTCGGCGCTCAGCGTGGTGAGGTCAGGAGGTGCGACCGCGAGACTGTTGGCCGCAGTCACTTCGCCTTTGCCATCGGCGCCGTGGCAGGATGCACAATTTGCGGCGAAGAACGCGCCGCCATCCGCCCGGGTTGGCATGGCCTCACTTTGTCCAACCTGGTTCGTGCAGGATGCGAGCACTGATATGGCGCTCCCAAATAGAAGTACGGCTAAAGTCGTTCTCTGCATGTTTGCCTCTCCATTTTTCTTCATGGTCTCGGTTTGCATGTCCACCATCATTGCCTTGTGGAGTGATCAGATGTGCGGCTGCTTCAAACAGGGAAGTTTTCATCCGCTTCTTGTTGGTCGTCGTCTGCCATCTGACCATCAAGCCAGTCTTCTGCTGCGACGACGGCTGATAGCGGGAAACTTTTGATCTCGAGTGAGGGGATCACCGCCCCTTCGATCTCTGCGGCAGTGCGAAGCCAGCCGATATCCGACAGCAGCGCGCATTTGTCGAACTTTCCGATCAGGCTGAACAGCTTTGGCATATGTTGGAGCTCTACAGCAAGCGCGCCCATCGTCGGCATCTCGAAGTCCAAAACCTTGTAGAGCATCTTGCCATGGGTGATATCCACCGATTTCTCGATCAGGTCATCAAGGCCGGCCTGCATGGCTTCCTTATCGAGCGCGCCTGACAGCTCCAAATCCAAACGGTCCGGCGATGGCTTCGAAATCTTCAGCATGGTTGGGGCCCTCCTCTCTTCACCGAAAGTATGCTTGGAGTGGGCCGGTGGGTCGTTGACGCAAATCAATTGAGCTTGGTTGGTGTTTGAGCACGGCCTGAAGCAACGATGCTGGGGACTCGGCCTTTGATTTGGTCGCAAAGAGATCGGAGTGATTGGTCGTTTACGGCGGCGTTGCGGCTTCCGTTTTCCAAGAGCTCATGTTCCAGCCTGGCCTGAACTAATGGTCGGACTCAAAGTTGTAAATCTTGGCCGGGGCACACCGGTGGTCAGTTGATCCTCTATTCACCGACGGGCGGTTGAACAGTTGAGATCAGATCTAAGAGCTATCCGCCCGCAAGAAACCGGGCTGGAGACTTTGCGTCTACCAGACCTTCTCGAGCCACATAGGTCTGGAACTCAGAAAACGGCATGGGCTTGCTGAAAAGATACCCTTGGGCTTCGGCGAAGTTCTGAGCTTGCATGAAGGCGAGGTGTTCTTCGGTCTCCACCCCTTCACATAGCAACGTCATACCGAGGCCGCGGCACAGATCCCCGATTGCAGTCAGGATCGGTTCAGCTGCCGGGTCAGTGCCGAGCCCAAACGTGAAAGACTTGTCGACCTTCAGTTTCTCAATTGGAAGACGCGAGAGATATCCCAATGACGAATAGCCGGTTCCAAAGTCGTCAAGCGCCCAGCTGATACCTCGAAATTGAATATCGCGCATCTTTTCGACCAGTTCGCCAGTGCCGTCAAACAAGACCGTCTCTGTAAGTTCCAGACACAATCGTGACGGCGACAACCCGGTGTCTTGCAGTAGTTTGTTGATGTCACTGACGATCCTGTCACCGGTCATCTGGACGCCGGATACGTTCACCGCGACGCTCATATGAGGCGGCAATCGCAGCGTGTCTTGAACCGCTTTTTCCAGCACCCAGGCTCCCAGGTCGTTGATGAACCCGGTCGACTCCGCGATCTCGATGAATTCGTCAGGATAAATCTGGCCGAGAGCCTCAGATTTCCAGCGCAACAGCGCTTCCGAACCGATGAGTTTCAGATCGCTGACACGGTGTTGCGGCTGGTACCACACCTCGAATTCCTCGCGCTCGAGAGCCCGGCCCATGACCCGCTCAATCTCTCTCGAGCGGAACTGCCTTATGGACATCACAGGGTTGTACGGCCGCGGGGTATCATCTCCGGACAGCCGCGCAGCATCGAGCGCCTCTTCTGCGCGCGACAGCGCCTCCGCTGGGGCGACGTCTTCATTTGAAGGTATCACTGAATACCCAAGCCTTACGCCGACACGTGCATTGGAATCCTCAAGCTCATAGGGAGCGCCAATCACGTCGCAGAGCCGCTGCGCCAGGGTCTTAGCCTCGGCGTCATCAATTGCAAATTCTGTAAAACAGGCGAAGGTGTCTCCGCCAAGCCGCGCCACGGCGGAGATGTTCATCTCCGCCTGCTCAAGTCGCTTGATGACATTTTGCAGAAGGGCGTCTCCGACGTCTCGCCCCAGCACGACATTGACGGTTTTGAACCGGCTCAGGTTGAAGACGAAAATCGCGAAAGGATCGCCCCCTTCCGCGCGGAGGGCGATGAAATCGAGAAAGACACCGCGCCGGAGTGCGCCGGTGAGTGCGTCGTAACTGGACAGATAGGCGATCTCGCGCTCTTGCTGTTTGATCTTCGTGACGTCGCGCATCGACAGCGTGGCGATCTGGACCTTGTGTTCTTTACCGAGGTCGAAGGAAACAGTCTCCGACGGCGTGACCGTGTATTCCAGATGCAGGGGCGTGCCACCGCCGCGCGTCTCATATTTTTGCAGGGATCCGTCACCGCCGGTTTGCATGGCGTCAAGGGCATCATCCTTCAGCCGCTTTGGCAGCAGAAGTTGTTGCATCTCGTCGCAACCAAACAGCTGCGTGGCGGACTCGCTGTGCATTCGAACGGCGCCTATCTCGTCGACGATGGCGATCGCATCGAAGCTGTCGTCGAACACCTGCTGTAAGAGAGCGGACGTGTTGGCAACCTGCTGCCGTTGGCGGCGGATGATCGCTCGATTGAGCTTGAGCCGCCAGAGGAGCGACCAGCTGCAAAAGACCAGCAGACTTGGATAGAGGGCCGCGGTCGGAACAACAATGGCCTGCCGCGCGAAGAGCCCAAGCGCCGCGGCTTCGCTGGCGATCAGCGTAAGCCCGGCGGCGGTTATCAAGACGGCTGGTTTCCGAAAGACGCGTGTCTGAAGAAGGAGCAACATTGCGAGCAGCGCGAACAAGATCCAACCTGTCGCAACGGTCTTTGGGACGATGTCCGCAGCCAAGGTCTCTGCCGCCAGCACGTGCACAAGCGGGCCGGGGATGATCCCATGCACGGGTACGGTAAACAAGTCTCCGAGCTCGATCGCTGAGGCCCCTACGATGATGGAGCGACCTGCAATATCTTCGGGGTTGAATTTGCCCTCGGCGACATCGACCGCCGATAGGATCGGGACACTGCTCGGCAGAATGGCGTAGTTGACCGGAAAGCTGCCGGATCGTTCAGAGAATGTCCCCGTAAGCAGGGCCGCTGCCGACGGGATGTAGTCCCCGTCGATCACCTCGCCGAAGGGGTAGAAGCGGATCGCACCTTGCGCGTCACTGAAGACATTGACCAGCGCAGGCCAGCTTCGCTCGGCAAAAATGTCCAGTGGCCAATTCGTGCTCTGTTCGGGGCCGCTGGTGCGGCTGAGCTGTTGGAAAACCGGCAGATAAGCGTTGCCCGACCGCTCCAGAGCTGCGGCGAAGGCCGCGTCGCCAGCAGGATCGGCGGGAAATGCAAAATCAACGTCGAAGAAGATGTCGAGAGCCCCGGCGGTGGTCAGATTTTCAAGGATGTCAGCGTGCACTTGGCGTGACCACGGCCAGGCGCCAACGGCGCGAATGGAGGCCGCATCAATCGCGACGAACACGAAATCTCCAGAGGCTGGTCGCTCCACCAGACCCGATCTGAAGTCTTCCAAACGGTCATTCAACCCACGCAAAAAGCCGCCACGGTCTGCCAGAAAGACCGTGGCGACAATCAGATGCGCGACAAGCAGATAACGCAAGGCATGGGAGCGCAGTGTCAGTTTCCGCCTCCATTGCCGTTGCCATTGCCGTTGTTCCCGTTGCCGTTTCCGCCACCGTTGCCGTTTCCGCCACCGTTGCCGTTTCCGCCACCGTTGCCGTTTCCGCCACCGTTGCCGTTTCCGCCGCCGTTGCCGTTTCCGCCGCCGTTGCCGTTTCCGCCACCGTTGCCGTTTCCGCCACCGTTGCCGTTTCCGCCACCGTTGCCGTTTCCGCCACCGTTGCCGTTTCCGCCACCGTTGCCGTTTCCGCCGCCGTTGCCGTTTCCGCCGCCGTTGCCGTTTCCGCCACCGTTGCCGTTTCCGCCGCCGTTGCCGTTTCCGCCGCCGTTGCGATTTCCAACGCCGTTGTTGCCGGTTGCGCCGGACAGTCCAAACGCATTCCCGTTAGCAAGCCCCGTCGCACTTGCGTTACGCTGACCGGCTGCGGTGGGCGCTGCAGGTGCATCCCGTAGCTCGAGGCTGAACGTATTCGGAGCCCCCGGAACGCGGCTGGTGACCTCTGCAGCAGCAACGCTTAAGGAGCGGCCATCCGAGACGGCCTCGCGGCCCGCGCTGACATCGACGCTTCGCCCCTCGCTGCGGACTTCCACAAGCCCTTTGTCAACGCGCACGGATGCGCTTTGCTCGTCCGTGGTGACTTCCAACACCGTGCCTTTGATCACGGCCGCCAGATGTGGGGTGACAACGCTGGTGCGCTTCCTTGGCTTTGTCACAACAGAAAGGAATACCGACCCACGCTGCTGCGTCACCTGTGTGGTCTGGCCCGTCGGTTGCGAAACCGATACAGCGGCGAGCGTATTGGCGCGATAGATAATTCTCTCGGCCCCACGCCCAAGGACCGCCCGGCTGCGCGCACCCGTTCTGATCCAAGTGCCGCTCGACAGGGTCGTGCCATCTTTCGCACGGTTCCAGGTCTTGCCATCAACCGAGATCCGGACATTTCCATCGGCGCGCTGCAATTGCCAACCTTCCGCCGCGACCGAGAAACTCCCCCCGATCAGAAAAACAAGCGCAATGAGTGTGCGTAGGAACATGGCTCACCTCTTTCTTGAAAGCGCACTTTCAATGCCGCCAAGAGGTAAAGGAATGCCGAATTGGACCATGGAGTCTGGCGTGTTGGTTAACCGATGCTTTTCAATTTTCGCGTGGAGCGGGTGTTTCGGGCACAATCCTCGTTTTGAGGTCGGGCAAGCGCCACTTGACCGGCCTGTGAGAATTATACATATGTATCCTTATGTCACGTACGGCTGATCGAACCCAAACCGGAATTCGTGTCGAGAAACGGTTGCTCAAGGTGCTCAAGGGGACCGCAGAACACCTTGATATGTCCCTCGGCGACCTGATCGAGGGGATTGCGCTCCATAGCTTTGAGAACAAGCCGCCGTTCTCGCCCGAGACGTTGGGCAAGATCGCGCAGCTCAAAGATGTCTATGATCTCGACTGGAGCGCGGCAGACAGCCACACCTTCAAAGAGGATGAGACATGACGGATACATTCGAATGCTCCGCTGTCGCACAGGCCTTCGAGGCGGGCACCGTTGACGCGGCGACCTTTCATCATGTCGAGCATGTCCGGGTCGCATTTGATCTGCTGCACAAATACGATTTCATTGATGGCGCGGCTATCTACGCAAGAGGCTTGCGCACCATCGCCTCGAAAGCGGGTGTCCCTCAGAAGTTCAACCTGACGATCACATACGCCTTTATGAGCCTGATCGCTGAAAGGCTGGCCCAGACACCAGGCGGCACCTTCGCGCAGTTTGTCGATGCAAACTCGGACCTTATGTCGAAGGATGTTTTGGCCAAGTGGTACAAGACTGATCGGCTCCTGACGGAGACTGCGCGCAGCGTTTTCCTATTGCCTGATCTGGCTCAGAACGCTGAAGGCTGCCGGCCGTCCTAGCGCCCAGCGTAAGCAGGTCGGGCTTTGCGGAGAGGCGCTGATCGTTCCGCCAGTCTTACGGGGTCGAGACGCGCCCCTGCTTGTCCGAGGCCAGAATGCACGTGTTTCGACGTTCGTGGCGGAGCGGGCAGGTGAGGCATGATGCCCAGCGGTCGACGTATGTTGCGCTTCGGGGCGCCATCCTACAGCGTAAGCAACCTCAGTTAACCAGCGCGCAGCCACTCATCTAATGTCGATGTAGGTCTGCGGAAGCGATGATTCGACACGAGGCGCGGATGTTACTCATTGGCGTCTGGCGGCAGGAAATCAACGTCATGCTCGGCCGAGATTTTGACGACCGCCTCCACATCGGTCATCTCGTGCAACTCATCGAAAAGCTCTTTGAGCTTGCCTGCTGGCGCCACCCAGAAGAGCGCGCGGGCCGGTTTGTCGGATTTGTTGAAGTAGCCATGGGGCACGCCCTTGGGCATACGGACGAGGTCGCCGGCCTTGGCTTTTGACCAAACACCGTCGAGCTTGAGATCCAGTTCACCCTCTTGCACGAGAATGAATTCGTCCTGCGTCGGGTGGACGTGAACTGGCACGTGCTGGCCGGGCAATGAATTGGTTTCAAACGCAAATGTGCTCTCGCACCAGGCCTTGATATAGTAGGTTTGGCCAAGAATATTCAGCTCCGTGCCTTCGCCATTGCGGGTGATGCCGCCGTCGAGTTTGGTCATGTCCTGTCCCCTTTCAAAATGTAGGCCCCGCAGGCCGCGCGTGATGTTTCATGTCGGCTTGGCGCCGTCGTTCGGCCCGTCGAAAAGCCGGTTCACGCCACCTGTCACGATAGTCGCGATCGGTCTTCCGCACCAAGTTCAGTCAATCTGTCCCCGTCTTCCGGGTCAACTAAATGGGTCGATCCCCCTGCAATTCTGCTTTCGCTATCCAGCGTGATACTGCGGGCAGGACGCCAGGAATTCGCCATAGGCCGCGTGATTTGGATAGTTGAAGTTTTCGGCCAGCGGATTGCCCCGCTTGCGCGTTTTGGCCCCCATATCAGCCAGCAACTCGTCGAAGTGCTTGAAGTGAAAGGGTGCCGAACAGAGACCGCCATAGATCTGCGCGGCGGGTCGCTCGGTGCGGCGCCAGTCAAGCATCATCTCGATGTTGGTGGTCATCTCCTCGTCGCTGGGCTGGTCGGCCAATTGTCCATCGGCATAGCGCACCAGCCAGTTCGCGATCATTTCCGCTGACAAGACGGTGCAGAAGGACGAATTGAAGCCGACAAACCCCATGTCTGGAAGATCCGGGTTCACCGAGAGCCTATAGGTTCGATACTGCCCATCCTTTTCGATGAGCTTGTCCCGGTAGGCTTGCGGCAGATACGGCACGCCGAGTTTCCAGCCGACGGCGAGGATCGAGACGTCGGCTTCAACGGTTTCGCCGCCTGTCATATGGATGGTCTTGCCATCGTAGTGGTCGTAGGTCCCTTGAATGTTCCTGATCTTGCCCGCTTTCAGCGCCTCGAACAGGCCAGGCGTCACGATCGGAACCGAGCACGACACCTCCTTCTCGATTGGAACTTTCGGCACCAGCCCGTATTTCTTCAGGCCGAGTTGGGCCTT
This sequence comes from Roseobacter cerffii, assembly GCF_054226325.1. NCBI lineage: Bacteria > Pseudomonadati > Pseudomonadota > Alphaproteobacteria > Rhodobacterales > Roseobacteraceae > Roseobacter > Roseobacter cerffii. The sequence goes on along the minus strand of NZ_CM135757.1, from coordinate 4,076,229 downwards.
CAGTATCGTCTCAAGCCCGCGGAAGTTGGCCCAGACCAGAGGTTTGAACACCGCGGCGATGACCCGCTGCAGACCGGTCTTGCCCCAGGCGTTGAACTGCTGTTCTTGCGCGCGCATGTAGAGCAAGCGCTTGAAGTTGATACCCCCAACGAAGTAGGGCACGCGCCAGACCGGCTCCAGATAGACCCATGTCACGGACCGCGCGCCGCTGTTGACCGCGTTCACGGCGATGTCGGTGGCGGACTTCGATCCGCCGAGCACAACGACATGTTTGTCCTCGACCATCGACGCATCGGTGTAGTCCGATGAGTGCATGACCTGCCCGCCGGCAGCTTCGAAACCCTCCTGACCGGGGTGAGAGATGACATTTTTCTCCGAGAACTGGCCGGTGCAGATGACGACAAAGTCGAAGTCTTCTGCCCATCTGTGGCTGCCCGCCTCCAGCGTCAGCGTCCAGCCCGGTGCGCCATCCGCGCGCCTGTTCATGGCGGTCACGTTGGTGTTCAGACGGAACAGGCGGTGCAGATTGTGCTTTTCGGCATAAGAATGCAGGTAAGCATGCACCTGCGGACCCTTTGGCCACTCGGGGTAATCCTCCGGCATCGGGTGATCTGTGTAGCAGTAAAGGTCTTTGGGCGACTGCGTCTGCACATCCGGGTAGGACCGCGACAATTCCCACACGCCGCCAAAATCGTGGCTGCGTTCAAATCCGACAACCCGGTGCCCTCGTTCGTCAAAGGCTTTGGCGGCCGCCAGCCCCGACACGCCGCCCCCAATCACGGCAACTTTCTTTCGCTTGACCATGCTCGGCTCCTTTACCCCGCGTCCGGGGGTGGCGGCAGGAAGTCGACCTCGTGCATGGCCGACAGACGCACGAGCTCTTCGGGGTCCGTCACGCCATCAAGCTGACCGAACAGATCAAACAGTTTGCGCGCGGGTGCCACACCGAAGACGCATGTGGCCTCCGCGTCCGAGCGGTTGAAAATGCCGTGTGACCTGCCCATCGGCATGCGGACCATATCGCCTGTGGTGGCGGGGTGCGTCGTGACCTCGCCTTGGTCGTGGCCGAACTCGACCTCGAGCACGCCGCTCAGCATATAGATCCATTCGTCCTGCGTGGGGTGGATATGCGCTGGCACAAAGGTGCCACCCGGGATCCGCGCATGCCAGATGAACGCGTTTGGGCTGTGCAGTTTCGGCGTGTAAATCTGCCCGACCACATTCCATGTCGTGTCGCCAACGAAGCCGTCAGCTGCTGTAACTCCAAGGTCCATTCTCCACCCCTCTCTGTCGTTCCTGCTCAACCATGCTGCATCCGATCCCGTTGGACTATCCAAAATGCGAGTCAAAAACTTTAGGCTTGAAGCAAATCTGTGACTGGCTAGGCTTGTTGCGATGGGGATCAGGGGGACATTCCTAGAGGCGTACGAGGTTCTGAGGACGCAGGACCTCGATGAGGCGCGCCATGCGGTCTCGCAAAGATACTGCGATCATCGCCTCAATCTGCGGTGCGGAAATCGGCTCGATGTGCGGCACAATCACGTGCGTGGATCCCATGTGTCCCTGAACCTGCTGGGGTACGGCAGCGATGTGGAGATCGACCCAGGAGAGCTTCGCGAGTTCTATCTGCTGCAAATCCCGCTTGTCGGCGCCGCGCAGATCGTTCACCGCCAGGAAGAAGTCGACTCGACATCCGACTGCGCAACCATTCTGAACCCGGATCGCACGACCACCATGGCATGGAGCAGCGATTGCCTGCAGCTCATGATGCAGATCGATGCGAGTTTTCTGCACAGCGTCGCGGAAAACGACCTAGATATGCCACTGCCCGGACAGATTCGCTTTGCCCCGAGAGTTGATCTGCTAAGTGACGGCGGGCGAAACTTGAAATACATCGTGATCACGGTGGCTCGAGCCTTCGAGGCAGGAGCTCTGCCGCTTGGTATAGATGACCTGCAACTGATGGCCATTGAGCGCGAACTTGCGCTCGCGCTCTTGCACCACCAGCCCAACAATATCTCTCATCTCTTGCGTAAGGACCCGCCTGGCGTGACGCCGCGCATGATCCGGAAGGCACAGGATTTCATCCACAGCCACTTCGCCGACGACCTGTCTCTCAATGACCTTGCCAAGGCCTCGGGGATGCACCCGCGCAGCTTGCAGATTGGCTTTCGGCAGGCGCTTGGACAGTCGCCGATGTCCTATTTGCGCGACATTCGGCTTGATACGGCCAAGTTCCACCTGTCGCGCCGCACAGACCGGCCCCGGGTCAGCGACGTCGCCTACGACTGTGGGTTCACCCACCTCGGTCGGTTTTCTCGGGATTTTCGCCAGCGGTTCGGACAAGCGCCAAGCGACGTGAGTGACACCTATGCCTCTGCGAGAGCTTCTTTGCGCGGTCAGCCAAAACGCATTGCCCAATGCGTCGCTGCTCTTAAGGCTCGGTCGTGTCCCAGTAGCGTTTTGCGGCGGCATGGATAGGCTTATACTCCGCGGCAGGCGCCGACCCTAAACCTGCATGATCAATTGCCTCAACGACTAAGCGTGCGTGGTCATCCGGGAAGTCAGACGTGGCAAACAGAAGGTAGCCATCGTCAAGGTCAGCCAAAGCATGGATCTGCGTTGGGCGATACCCCTCGAAAGGCCCCGCAGCCCGCGCCATGAGCGCCGCCTCTTCAGCGGAGAGCACGGTGACGAACAGCTGGCCGGTGCTCATGAGGGAGGCGATCCGTTGGGGGCGGGGCCCGCGGGCTACGCGCGCCCGCGCTTCCGGCAGTTCACGGGCCAGCCCAGCGACAACTGTCTTCGCAAGTTCATATGTCCGTGCGTCGCCACGATGCGCGCCGATCAGCAGGTGTTTCTGCCTGTAGACCACCCATTGACCATATGGCGTATGCGCGAGCGAGGGTGCCGCCTGCGCCAGGGCACCCGCCAGCGCAAAGCCGACGAAGCCGCGCCTATTCAGCATCGTCGGGCACGAACACGTCCTTGTTGAGGACAGCCGTGATCACGTAATTCGGCACGTCGACAACCTGACCCACGCGCAGGTCAACCGCGACACTGGCCAGGATATAGGCCTGCTCGCGGGTCAGATCGTAGGTGCGGACGATATGGTCGATCATCTGGGTGAGCGCGTTGCGCGCCGCCAGCGTCAGATCCTCGGACAGCTGCGACAGCCCCTCGATCGGCTCACTGTCGAGGTAGGTGTGATACACCGGCACGGTACCGGCCTCCTTGAAGGGATACCCGATGGTCTGGTGGAATGCAGATGGTTCGATGTCCTTGATCTGCTGACCTCCCTCCACTTGCGGGCTGGTGATGAAGCTGCCATCCCCTTTGCGCACTTCGGTTGTGACAGTGACCACCGCGCCGGTTTCGATCGCTGTGCCCGACACCTCACCGTCGCCCTGAGCATAGTGCACGTCGCCGATGAACAGGTTGCAGCCATCCACGAAACACGGGATCAGGATCGTTGTTCCCACCTGCATCTGCTGCACGTCCATATTGCCGCCATTCTCGCGCGGCGGGACCGTGCGCAGGCACCGGTCTGCATGGCTGCCCTCCGTTCCGCAAACCGATGCGGGATGCGCGCCCGTGGGCTCCGGCGGCAGGGCCACGCCTCCAACGGCGGCAAGGTCCGCTTCGCGTGCCAGCCAGGCTTCGATTTCGGGTTCGCCCGGCATGGTACCGATCGAGCCGGTGAAGGCCTCATAGGGCACGGCGATACCGGGCATGGCGTCCGACACCGCATGCGTGCGGGTTTGCCGCCAGCCGACAAAGTAGGGTTCGGTGAACTCATCCCGCAGGAAGCCGAACCCCGGGACAATCACGGTATAGCCAAACTCATCCGGTGCGATATCGACAACGGTCACCGCGAGCACATCACCGCGCTCAGCTCCCTCGATGGCCACGGGTCCGGTCATCGGGTGCACGCCCGAGAGGTCTAGGGCGGCCACATCATCGGCATTGGAATCGAGTGTGAGATCGCTGTCGAGCGCATCGCGTGTTTCAAACACGATGAAGTCGCCCGGCGATGCGGTGGCGACGGCCGCAATCTCGGGATGATATCGATTGAAGCAATTCGGGTCGTCGGAACAGAAAGCACCTTCTTTCTCGATGATCACTTCCGTTTTCCAGGTCACCTCTGTGGTATCAGCGAGAGCCGGAAGCCCCATCCCGCCAGCGCACAGCGCCGCGAGTCCCCATCGTGCAAACGTCATGCCGAACTCCTTCCTTGCTTTGATCAATGAAAGAGATCGTACATGCGACAGCGCGAAATTTCTATTTTGAAGTGAATTCGCGTGTCAGATCCGCGTTAGACGAGCGGATTTATTCAGTTCTTTGGGCGCTGAATCACGCTCAAGATGTGTTTGGCTCCGTTTGAAGTGCCAGTTGCTTGGTCGTTGCAGGCGAGCACCGATATCGCGCCCTTTGCACCCGATGGGAGAGACATGAACTGAAGGCGCTGTTGGGCGCGCTAGCGGCATCCCAGGGCCTGCTTCTACGGTTCACTCTTCATGGGGTCGCTCATGTAGGCCTCCACAAAGCTGATAAACGCGGCGACCTTCGCGGGCAGCTGTTCATAGGGCGGAACTGTGGTTGTCAGCCAGATGTCAGGCGCATGCCAATGTGTCAGCAAGCTCTCGAGACGGTTGTCGTGAAGCGCTTCCTCGACGATGAACCTGGGCAACAGAGCAATCCCCTCTCCCTGCTGCGCCAACCTCGCCAGAAGATCGCCATTGTTGCAGGTGAAACAGGGTGTAAGCCGGATGCGCGTTTCATCGCCATCGTTTAAGAACCGCCAAAGCGGGGTGGCAGGAGCATGCGTGTAATGCATGCAATCGTGATCCTGCAACTGCGCGGGGTTCGTGGGCCTGCCGCGCACATCGAGGTAGGTCGGCGAGGCAACAAGTACCCGATCAATCGGACAGATTTTGCGCCATATGGTGCTGAGGTCTTGTGGCGGCTCCGAAATGCGCAAGGCGAGATCATAGCCTTCCTCCGCGATCCCGACAAACCTGTCGGTAAGCTGGATCTGCAGATGAACGGCGGGATGCAGCACGCGAAACTGGGTCACGATGTCGGGTAGCAAACGGGTGCCAAAGGACATCGGAGCGCTGATCCGCAGCGGGCCTGACAACCCCATCTGCCGGTGTCGCACCTCCTCATTTGCGGCATCCAGGTCGTGCAGGATCGGTTTCACGCGGTCCGCATAGAGCCTGCCTGCATCCGTCAAATCCACCTTTCTCGTGGTCCGGGTAAAAAGTTGCACGCCCAACTCAGCCTCAAGCTCCGCAACATGACGCGTGACGATTGTGGGCGACAAGCCGAGGGTTCGTCCCGCAGCCGAAAACCCTCCCTCGGTCATCACCGCCAGGAATGTCCGGATGTACTCAATCTGCCCGCTCATCTCACTTCCGTGTTTTACGAAATAATATTGTCATTATTATGCACATTATCAAATGAAGTGAAGGGACTATGTTGTGGCCCAACAGACATGAACATCGTAGCGAAAGGGCTGAGCAATGATCACCGACATCAAAGGGCTCCACCACGTGACGTCCATGGCGGGCGACGCGCAGGTCAACAATGACTTCTTCACCAAAACTCTTGGTCTTCGCAGGGTCAAAAAGACAGTCAATTTTGACGCTCCGGATGTGTATCACCTCTATTATGGTGATGAAGTGGGAACGCCGGGCTCGGTCATGACCTATTTCCCGTTTCCTCACATGCCAAAAGGTCGGCCTGGCACCGGTGAGGTAGGCACAACCGGCTTTGCCGTTCCGAAAGATGCTCTGGGGTTTTGGAAAGAACGGCTGATGGCACACGGCGTCTCGGGCCTGTCCGACGGATCTGCATTCGGGGCGGCGACACTTGGGTTCTCCGGACCGGATGGCGAGCGCTTCTCGCTGACTGAAGTTGACGGTGACACGCGCACAGGCTGGACCGGTGGAGGCATCCCTGCGGACTATGCCATTCGCGGCTTCCACTCCGCCTCCATGCGCTTGCGCGATGACGGCCGGACGTCCGAGTTGCTTCGCTTCATGGGTTATGACGAACTTGGAAAAGATGGCGACGTCACCCGCTTTTCTGTCGCCGGGGGCAATGAGGCGAATGTCATCGATGTGGAAACCCTACCGAGTACGGATTTCGCAAACCAAGGCGTCGGATCGGTACATCACATCGCCTTCGCGGTCGAAGACCGGGACAAGCAGCTCGAGGTCCGTCGTGCGCTTTTGGACACCGGGTATCAAGTCACGCCCGTGATCGACCGCGACTATTTCTGGGCGATTTATTTCAGGACGCCTGGTGGGGTTCTCTTCGAAGTTGCCACCAATGAGCCCGGTTTTGATCGCGATGAGGACATCGCCCATCTCGGTGAGACGCTGAAGCTGCCGACACAGCACGAGCCGCTGCGGGCCCACATCGAGGAGATATTGCGTCCGATCACGGACTAGCTGTCGCGAGAGGATTGAGAGATGACATATCACTTTGCAGAAACTGGTGCCCCAAACGGGGCACCTTTGATCTTTACGTTCCATGGAACAGGTGGTGACGAAACCCAGTTTCACGGCTTTGCAAGGCAGATCCGGCCCGATGCGCATGTGATCTCGCCGCGTGGGGATGTTTCCGAACACGGCGCAAATCGGTTCTTCCGACGCACCGGAGAGGGTGTTTATGACATGGATGATCTGAGGCAGAGGACCGAGGCCATGGCATCTTTCATTGCCGCGCAGAAGGAGCGCGTCGGTGCCTCCCGTGTTCTCGGCTTTGGCTACTCCAACGGCGCGAATATTCTGGCCGCGGTCATGCTGAAGCACCCGGAACTCTTTGACGCCGCGGCCTGGCTGCATCCGCTCATTCCATGGCACCCGGCGCCACAGCCGGGGCTTGAGGGCAAAACGCTTCTCATCACGGCCGGGCGGCGCGATCCGATTTGCCCGCCCCAGCAGACAGAAGACTTGGCGGATTATGTCGCAAAACAGCAAACTGATTTGCGTATGCTTTGGCACGATGGCGGGCATGAGATACAGCAGACCGAGGTTGATGCCCTCTCAGCGCTGCTGCGGGATGCGACGTAGCTTAAGAGGCAGACGATATCGCTCTCTGATCGCCCCGCGCTTGAATGCGACGCTTCGGAGGCGCCCGCTAGACGGTGTGTCTGCGGGCGTCTTCAGACCCTCAATCTGCATGTGACAACCATGCAGGTCGATATTCACGAGGAAGCACTCTCGACCGATCCTAAGGTGCAGTTCGAAAACCGGGCTGGCTGGTCGGCTATCTCAAAAGCGCTCCTGACTTCCTCTACTCGGCCTGCAGCAAAACGAAAGGACGACAATCGTGACCGAGATCACCCTGCCACCCCTCACATATACCGATTGGGTCGACACGCGAGATACGCTGCATCTCTTCCTGCAGATCATCGGAAAGATCAGGCTGAAGACGCACCCCAAGCTGAACCATTGGTGGCATGTGACACTCTATCCGTCGGCGCGTGGGGTGACGACTGGGCTGATCCCCCATGGGGAGGTCAGCTTTGAAATCAGCTACGACATGATCGACCACCACGTTACTATCAGCCGCAGTGATGCGCGCCAAACACAGTTCGATGTGGCCGGACGTACGGTCGCGGAGTTCTATGGCGAGACCATGAAGGGCCTTCGTGATCTCGGGATCGTGGTCGAGATTTATCCCGTTCCCTACGAAAACAAATCGACCACACCATTTCCGGATGACACATCCCCGCGCGCTTATGACAAGCAAGCCGTCACCGACTACTGGAAGGCGCTTTGCTGGATTGCGGGCGTTTTCGAAGAGTTCAGGGCGCGGTTTAGTGGCAAGCAAGCGCCGGTGCATCTCTACTGGCATTCCTTTGATCTGGTGGTCACGCGGTTTTCTGGACGCGCGCACCCGCTTGAGGGCGGGACGGCCTCGGACAAGGAAGCCTATTCTCACGAGGTAATCTCCATCGGTTTCTGGCCAGGAGATGACAGTTTTCAGCACGCGGCCTTCTATGGGTACGCTTATCCGGAGCCAGCAGGTCTAAGCGATGTTGCGCTCGCACCGAAGGCCGCCCAGTGGGTCGAGAAAAACGGTGGCGCACTGGCGGTGCTGACCTACGACGATTTGCTGCAATCCGAAGATCCAAGAACAGATCTGTTGGCGTTTCTTGAGAGCCTCTACCAAGGCGCCGGGAAGAAGGCAGACTGGCCACTGGCTGCATTCCAGCACGATTTTGTATCTCGATAGCGAGGCACACCACCTGATTTGTCGTTCGGGTTCTAGTCTGCATCAGCCCTCAAATATCCGACTGACAACCGGCTAAGCGAGGCGCTGTGATTGGTGAAGGCTGCGTGAAGGAAAGACTTCAGCAGATCGCTGTCATCCGCCGCCTTGAAGCGGATGGCAGTTGGTTCTGAGCTTTGACCAATCGCTTTTGGTGAGTGGGTCGATGGAGCCGCCGGTGGCTGCTCGCAAAGCCGGACGCCACTTGGGCTATTCGACAGGTCTCCAGGCGATCGCCGCAAGATAGTTTCCGGTCGCGATCGAGACCACCGTTGTCCGCGCCGGCCCATAGTTGTCGGAGCGCCTGAAGGTTCGGGTTGTCTTGCGGTTCTTCGCGCGCCGAACCAGCCCCTTCAGCGTTAGAACAGTGAACTCGCCTTCCCCGGCCAGCGGGATGGAATGGATGGGCTGCCAACCGTGCTCGAAAGCACGTTCAACAAGTGTGTAAGGGTCCAACCCGGCTTTCGAGGCGAAATCTCTCAATGGTTTCGACCTAACCAAACATCGTCCGTCCAAGGTGACGGCTCGGGCACGACAATAGCTTGAACTGTGCGTGAGCGTAATACACGTTTGAGGTGTGTCATCTCGTGCCTGACCGTGAGCTGAGCAATACCAGAAACATCGTATCAACCCGCATTCGGCTGGCGCTCACCTCCCATCCAAAGCCATCTCTAGAGGCTTCTCAGCCCCCGCTTGATTATTCCCTTGAGGGCGGCGAAGGTCGGGTTCTTTGAAGGATGGTTGAGGCAAACGTCTTGAAAATCATGTGCCTGAACGGTTGGGGCGGAAAGCTCCACAATGATTTGCTTCCGTATCTTGTGGAGGCGGCCCCGGATAATCTTTGCCTTCAGGAGGTCGTGCACAGCCCAGAGACAGACGAGGATTGGTTGACCTACCGAGACGGCGATCACGTTTTGCCACAGCGCGCCAACTTCTTTCGCGATGTGTGCGTCGCCCTTCCGGATCACGAGGTGATCTTTTGTCCGGCGGCGCAGGGCGTTCTCTGGGATGAAGATCACCAGATACCGTCGCGGTGGGGGCTGGCGACCTTTGTCCGCCGCTCGCATCCGATCATTGGCCAGGTCCAGGGTTTTGTGCACAAGGATTATTCCGCGGTTGGCTATGGCCACCATCCACGATCTCGGACCGCACATGGTGTTCGGATCTACGATTATGCGCTCAGCCGGTCGATAAGTGTGACGCATATGCATGGCCTGCGCGATCTCAACGGAAAGATGGATACGCCCGAGCGTGCGGCACAAGCACGTCGATTGCTGGCCGTGTCAGAGCAGGTGTCCGGTGTCGCCGATCTGCGGGTCATATGCGGCGACTTCAACGTTGAGCCCGGCAGCGAGACGCTCGGGATATTGGCGGAGGCTGGTTTTTCGGAACTGGTCACGGGGCGTGGTTTCGAGGGCACCAGAAGCTCGCACTACAAGAAGCCGGGCCGATTTGCAGATTACATGCTGATCGACCGCGAGGAGGCTGTCCGCAGCTTTGATGTCATCTCCGATCCGGAGGTTTCAGATCACTGTCCTCTGGTCCTTGACCTGTAAACTCTCGGGCATGAGACCATTCGATCTGTCTTAACGCAAGGCGGGTTTGGCCGCGAGGGGGCCTTCTTGCGTCGACGGTTGTGCAGGCGCGGCCACATCGGTTCTTGAGGTGATGCATCGCATCTGGCGACGTAGCGGACCACCACTTTCGAACCGGGAAGTCAAATGACCAATGCTAAATCGGGAGTTCGGTTGTCGATTTCAGCTCTTTCAGCACGAAACTGGAATGCACGCCGCGCACGATCTCGTTGCGAAGAAGCGTGTGGGTCATGAAGCTCTCGTAGGCTTCAACATCATCGACGCGGATTTTCAGCTGATAATCCGCGCTGCCGGACGTGGCGTAACACTCCACGATTTCCGGGTGCCCTTCGATCAGCTGGGCAAAACCCGCCACCGTTTTCTCCGCATGATCCCGCAAGGTGATCGAGGCCAGCACGCACAGCTTGCACCCGATCTTTGCGGGATTGAGCAGTGCCACGCGGGCGGTGATCAGCCCGGCGCGCTCGAAGTCCTGCATGCGCCGCCAGACGGTGCTTTGGGCCATATCGCATCGCTCGGCCAACTGGGCGAGCGAAAGACTGGCATCGCGTTGAATTTCCCGCAAAAGCCGCTGATCCGTGGGTGAAAGCTTCATTCTTGTCCTGTTCCCGAGATATCTCCTAGCTACAGAGCATTTCCTGAATAGAAAACCCCCGGCGGATGCCAGGGGTTTTGCAAAAGGCTTTCGGCGGCTCTAGGCGGGTCGCGTCCCGCGCCGTCGGGCGACGACGCCAAACACGCCAAGACCTGCCAGCAACAGTGGCAGACCGGCAGGCACCGGGACGGGTGTGGGCAGTCGGTCTTCGATTGTCGACAGGGCGAATTCGGCGAATTGCGCTTGGGCGATCCGGTTGGGGTGCACGCCGTCGGCAAAGAGAAGCTTGTCTGCCAGCGTCGGGTCGAAGATCGGTTGCCCGTCGTCGGTGAAACCAACGAACGAACAGTTCCCGTCCAGCTGCAACTCGCGGAGGGTCGTTGTGCAGGGGAAGATCGTATCGGTGATGCCGAAGCTGGACGCATTGGCAATCAAGTCACTGAAGTAGGAGAACTGGTCGACCCGGGTAATGGTGAGGCCGTCCACGGCCTCAAGCTCTTGCAGGCCAGCCTCAAGCTTGGCGTTGAACAATAAGGATGCGCCACGAATGGCTGTGGCGCGGTCGGTAAGTCCAGCAACGGCGGCTTCGGCCTCTGCAATGACTTCCGGCGCGGTCGTGGGGTCGGCTTTGAGCGCGGCCAGGGTCGCCTGTGCCACGACAAGCTCGGCGTTGAACGCTGGCGTGCGGCTGATGTCCGGTAGGTTCGAGACGAGGAAGTCGTCGAATTGGGGGCCGCTTGCCGCAACTGCTCGAATGCCTGAGATGACTTCGGAAGCGGTGCGTACGGGGTTGAACTCGGCGGTGCCGAGTTGCTGGAAGAAGTCATTGGCGCCAAAGAGCACCGAAACCAGCGGGTTGCTGCCCGCATTGCCGACTGTGGCCGCAAGGGTTGCAGCCTGGTTCTGAAAGGTCGACAGCGCCGTCAAAGCGGCCACCTGCTCTGGGGGGACGGTCCCACCGCCGCTGTAATCGGTGGTGTTGATGTTGCCCGCAGTGGCGCCCCCAAGCGCCAAGTTCTGAGTCTCCTTCTTCGCGGCGCGGAAGCGGTCGGCGATGATCTCGGTCCAGACCGGGCCGTTGGAGAAGCGTCCGCCAACGCTGGGCGGGGCAAGCTGGCCGAGCTTGCCGTCGTCGGACAGGCTGTCGCCCAAGGCGTAGTAGCTGGTGAAATCGAGTACTCCGGCCTGCGCGCCGGTTGCGAGCCCGAAGGCCAGTCCCAGTGATAGAATGTGGTTCTTCATTTGGCCCTCCCAAGCCGATTTGGTTGAGAGGTTAACACTGTTTTGGAACGCGCCCAGCCTGACCCTGCGGAAGCCATACGCGACGCTGCGTCACGAAAAAGGCCCCGGTGTTCCCACCGGGGCCTGATTTCGCGCAGTCCGGAACGGTTATTCCTCCGCGGGCGCTTCTTCCTTTTTGACTTCTTCGCCAGTCTCCTGGTCGACGACTTTCATCGACAGGCGAACCTTGCCGCGGTCGTCAAAGCCCAGAAGTTTGACCTTCACTTCCTGACCTTCCTTCAGCACATCCGACGGATGGTTCAGGCGGCGGTTTTCGATCTGGCTCACATGCACCAGCCCGTCGCGCTTGCCAAAGAAGTTCACGAAGGCGCCGAAGTCGACGATTTTCACCACTGTGCCGGTGTAAATCATGCCTTCTTCGGGCTCGGCCACGATCGAGTGGATCATGTCGTAGGCCTTCTTGATGGCTTCGCCATTGGGCGAGGCGATCTTGATGGTGCCTTCGTCGTTGATGTCCACTTTCGCACCCGACACTTCCACGATCTCGCGGATGACCTTGCCGCCGGACCCGATGACTTCGCGGATCTTGTCGGTCGGGATCTGCATGGTCTCGATGCGTGGCGCGTGCACGGAGAAGTCGCCCGCGCCTGTGATCGCCTTGTTCATCTCGCCGAGGATGTGCATACGGCCGTCTTTGGCTTGAGCCAGGGCCTTCTCCATGATCTCGGGCGTGATGCCCGCGACCTTGATGTCCATCTGCAGCGAGGTGATGCCGTTCTCAGTGCCTGCGACTTTGAAGTCCATGTCGCCGAGGTGGTCTTCATCACCCAGAATGTCGGACAGGATCGCGTAGGAGCCGTCTTCTTCTAGGATCAGACCCATTGCGACACCGGCCACAGCCGATTTCAGCGGAACGCCCGCGTCCATCATCGACAGCGACCCGCCACAGACCGAGGCCATGGAAGAGGAGCCGTTCGATTCGGTGATCTCAGACACCACGCGCACGGTGTAGGGGAAGTCAGTCGCTGCGGGCAGCACTGCCTGCAAAGCGCGCCACGCGAGCTTGCCGTGGCCGATTTCGCGCCGTCCCGGAGGGCCCACACGACCCGCTTCGCCAACGGAGTAGGGCGGGAAGTTGTAGTGCAGCAGGAAGTTCGATTTGAAGTTGCCGTGCAGCGCGTCGATGAACTGCTCATCGTCGCCCGTGCCGAGGGTTGTGACCACGAGGCCTTGCGTTTCACCGCGTGTAAACAGCGCAGAGCCGTGGGTGCGTGGCAACAGGCCGGTTTCGCAGACGATGTCGCGGATTTCGTCGGTTTTCCGTCCGTCGATCCGCTTGCCGGTTTTCACCACGTCGCCGCGCAGGATGGAGGCCTCGAGACCTTTAATCGCGGACCCGAGGTTCGGGTCTTCGGCTTGCTCTTCGCTCAGCGCTTCCATGATTGCCTCACGAGCGGCGGCCACGGCTGTGGTGCGCTCCTGCTTGTCAGAGATCGCGAAGGCGGCGCGCATGTCGGCCTCACCGGCAGCCGCAATCGCGGCGGAGAGCTCGGAGTAATCCGCAGGCTGGAAGTCGAATGGCTCCTTGGCCGCTTCTTCCGCCAGGCTGATGATCAGGTCGATCACCGGCTGAATGCTCTCATGCGCGAATTTCACCGCGCCCAGCATCTCCGCTTCCGACAGCTCGTAGGCTTCGGATTCGACCATCATGACGGCGTCTTTGGTTCCTGCCACGACGAGGTCGAGGCGCTGCTCGGGGTTCAGGCGCAGGTCCTGCATGTCGTCCACGGTGGGGTTCAACACGTATTCGCCATCCTCGAAGCCCACGCGCGCGCCAGCAATCGGGCCCATAAAGGGTGCGCCGGAGATGGTGAGGGCCGCCGAGGCTGCGATCATCGCCACGATGTCGGGGTCGTTGACCAGATCGTGGGAGAGCACGGTGCACATCACCAAAACTTCGTTCTTGAAGCCGGGCACAAACAGCGGGCGGATCGGACGGTCAATCAGGCGCGCGGTCAGCGTCTCTTTCTCGGTCGGGCGCGCCTCGCGCTTGAAGAAGCCGCCCGGCACCTTGCCGGCGGCGTAATACTTTTCCTGGTAGTGCACGGTCAGCGGAAAGAAATCCTGACCTGGCTTTTGTTTCTTGGCGAAGGTGACGTTCGCCATCACGCTGGTCTCGCCCAGCGTCGCAATCACCGACCCATCCGCCTGACGGGCCACTTTTCCGGTTTCCAGTGTGAGCGTTTCCTCGCCCCACTGCATCGACTTTTTCGTTTCGTTGAACATCTAGGTTCCTCAAGTTGGCCCACTGGCCATTTGCATAGGGGGCGTATTCCCCCTGACCCCGGTATCTTCTTTGTCAGGCGCTGAGGTCCGGGCGCCGGCTTTCAGATTGCGCGTACGTACACGAGAAATGATGTGTTGGAAAGGGAGGCTTTACGCAGCGTTCACCCCTAGCGCCATGGCTTCTTGGGTGGGGTTTTGTAGGCCGGCGGCGCATCTGGGAAAAGGTCACCCGTGGCGTCGTCTGCCCCTCTGCCAAAGCGGCTCATCCAGGGTTTGGGTGGGGCGATCTCTCCACCTGGTTTCCATTCGAAATAGCCGAGCGCGCCGCTGGCGGGGATCGGAGCGATGGGGCGTGGATTTTCGAGCAGAAGACCCGCTTCGCCTCCGAACCACGGGCTGTCGCTTTCCGTGACGATCTCGACCACGTCCACGGTGCCGATGATCGCGCCGCGCACCAGTTCATCCGGACGCGGACAGGTGGCGCCGTGCTGCGCAAAGCGCCAGTGAAGGTAACGGTATTCGTCCTCCTTCATGCCCGTGGCGGCGTGGATACAGATGGCTCCGGGGATCATGCGTCCAGCCCGGATGGAGCCCAGCGAACGGTTCTCGATGACCTTGCCGCCATAGATGATCGCCCAGGCGGACGGCTGGCGGACCGAAAGGGCGAGGCGGGGCAGATCATCCATGCGGCTGAGTTAGCGCGCGGACCTTTCCTTCAAAGGTCCTTCTCGCCCAAGATGCGTGCGAAGAGACCGACGACAAAGGCAGTGGTCATGCCGAACATCAGGATGCCGGTGACCGAGATCATCGCGCCCGCAATCCGGTAGCCCGGGTCGAGCACCACATCGCCGTAGCCCACGGTCGTGTAGGTGACGAGCGAGTAATAGATCGCGGCCTCATATCCCGGCAGCGCGCCGATCACCCAAAGCGAGAAGGCGCTGATGTAGATCTGGATGGTGTGCGAGGCCAAGAGCAGCAAGAATAGCACGCAGACGGTCAACAGCTGATGACGTGTGGTGCGGCCTGGCTGGAAATGATCGTTCTCGCGCAGATGTCGGATCATCCGTGCGATGCTGAGAATGTGCAGCAATGCGCAAATCAGAAGCACTGTGCTGCCGAAGATGATCTCGAGAAGGACAGGCATGGGCACGCCCCGGGGGGTTACGTTTTGATGTGGGTTTGGAACGGTTTACGCGGCGGCACGGGGCTTGTCCAATGCTCTGCGATCAGGTCTGCGAGAGCGCGGCGAGCAGGACAACCGCCATCATCGAGCACGCCATCGCGATGTTAATCGCGCGCTGGGTGCGGTGCGGCAGGTTCATGCGCTGCAGCGCGATGCCGAGCCAGAGCCAGGCGAAGTGGATTGGGATCCAGATCACGTTCACGATCAGGAATTTCAAGGCAATTTCCACCGCGAAGCTTTGCGGCCAGAAGCCGAAGCCGGAAAAGAGTGCGGTATTCACCGCATAGGCTTTGGGGTTGATCGCCTGCAACAGGATGCCGCCGCCGATGCCGGGCGGTTTCGCGCGTTCAATGAAGGCGACCTTGCTGCCCGCGAGCGCGATCCGCAGCGCGAGATAGGCCAGATAGGCGACGGACGCGAAAAAGAGTACAAGGCGCAGGCGATCATCGGCAAGGATGGCTGCGGTCACGCCCGAGACGACCGCCAGTGAGACCAGGTTAGTGCCGATGAAGAGGCCAACGACATAGCGGCTGCCTGCCGCGGCACCGAAGGCGGCTCCGACGCCTGCGGTTGAGAGCACACCGGGGCCGGGGGTGATGATCAGGAAGAAAACAGCGGCGGCAAAGGTGAGCATGGGCGCACTCTATGCAGCTACCGGCGATGGTAAAGAAAAACCGCGCCGGGCAGGGCGCGGTATGCTTTCAACTTTGGCGGGGTGCGGGACCGTATGTTCGCTCTGCAAATCCACCTGTCCGCACGCGGAGAAAATCGCTTTGCGACTTATCTCCGCAGGCCGAGGCGTTTGATCAGGTCCTGATACCGGGCCTCATCCTTGCCCTTCACGTAG
The DNA here is from genome assembly GCF_054226325.1 of Roseobacter cerffii. Lineage (NCBI taxonomy): Bacteria > Pseudomonadati > Pseudomonadota > Alphaproteobacteria > Rhodobacterales > Roseobacteraceae > Roseobacter > Roseobacter cerffii. Next base: position 4,060,195 of record NZ_CM135757.1, on the reverse strand, counting down.
TCGAGAAGTTTGCGGCGTGTGGCCACCATCTTCAGCAGACCACGGCGGCCGTGGTTGTCTTTCTTGTGGGTTTTGAAATGCTCGGTCAGCGTCGCGATGCGCGAGGAGAGGATGGCAACCTGAACTTCGGGTGACCCTGTGTCGCCCTCCTTGGTTGCGTATTCCTTCATGACGCGGGCTTTGTCTTCAGCAGTGATCGACATCGGGGGCTCCTGTAGCAAAAGTTTCGATCAAGGCGCAGGCCGGGATGTCGTCCAGCACAGGCCCATGGAGTGTGGCGCGCAGAAAGAATCCACGCGGCGATGCGGGCGTATAAGCGCCCCGGTCTGAAATGGCAATCGTTGAATTCGAAGGCGCCGCGCGCCTCAGACCGCCTCGAGACCTACGGCCATGGCAGAACTGAGCGGGATCAGGGTGATATCGGCGACGCTGAGCGCGCTGTCACCGTAGACCTCGGCCACGTTTTCACCGTTCATCGAGACATGCATGACCTCAGGGTCATCTGGATCGGGGGCGACATCCACCTGTGGTTCGCTGGCCGTGGCCTCGGTGTCGTCCCAGACGACCATCAGGCTTTCGGTGCGGGCTTCGTAGTCGAGAATTTCAGCGCCGTCACGTTCAGCGATCCAATCGCTGAGGAGCTGGTCCACGGATCCCGCCGGATCTTCGAGCGCGACGTCATCACTGTCGAGCATGGCAGAGCTGTACGTAATGGCTTCTGCGTCTTGGCTCGGTTGCAACTGCTCGGCCTCCGCGGTTTCAAGCTCGGCCATCACCTCGTTGAGAACGTCGTCGCCCCAACCCGGGCCTGAAACCACGTTTGGCGGCGCGCTAAAAGCCACTGTTACATCCGACTGCAGGAGGCCGCCTTCGGTGCTGTGGTCCTTGATCTGATCGAGAAGCAGGTCGCCATCGCCACTGCGGATCGTCTCATCCTGCAGAACGCTGTCTTCGTCGTCGGACACATCCGCTTTCACGCCGACGAATGCCGCGGCGCCGACCCCTGCCATACCTACCAAACCCGCCAACCAGAGCATGTGATCCAGACCTCATTCACCTCACACCGACGCGCGCTTGGCCAGAAAATGCCGCATCACCCGCGCCGGAGACGGGTCTATGCCGAATTTCTAACCAATGTGTTAACGGGTCAGATCGAGGTGCCAGCGCTCTGGTGCCTTCGCATAGGGCAGATAGAGCGGGTGGCGCGGGTGGCCGTCCTTCGAGGTGCCGAGGTGGTACAGGGCGCATCCGGCGTCGTGAAGCAACCGCGCCACGGCAACACCGCGATCCTGATGCGCGCCATGCACGCCCCAGGCCGCGATCACGTGATCGGCGCGCTTGGCGGCCTGGATGAGAACATCGTCATTCGCGGGGCCAATCGGTTTGGTTGCTTTGCGCATGGTCTGCGGGTCGGTCTCGCGCCATGCGAAGATGTTCGTGACCTCGAAAGCGCCAAACCCGAGTTTCCGCGCCCGGCGTTCGCAACGCTCAACCGTAGGGTCATTGCGCAGCTCGTCCGCTTTTGACGGGTTCAGCATGACGAAATTCACCCGGGGGCCGCCTGCGTCCCAGACCCGCGAGAGGCTGTAGCGATAGGCCTCGCAATTGGAATAGACGGCTGTCGAAAAGACGCCGTCTGCGGTGTGCGTTCGGGTGCGCATGTTGCTTCATGCCAGTTGATACCGGAGACGGCAAGGGCACGGGAAAGGCCGCCCCGAAGAGCAGCCTTTCTTCGAAAAGTGCTGTGATATCAAGTCAGTGCGACAGCGCGCTTGTGTGGCAGTTCCATCACCTCGCCGCGCAGTTCCAGCGTCGCGGCGGCCACCACGGCGTAGACCACATGACCCCAGAGTGCGACCCAGGTGATCCCGGTGAACCCGAGGAAGGGTTTCATGCCTGCGACCAGATGGGCCATGCCGTAGAGGGCGAAGGCCCAGAGCGCAACGCCGTAGACCACGGCGGTCACACCCCAGTGCAACTGGGGCAGAACTGCTCGTTGCACGGGGCGCGCGATGGCATAATAGCCGATCACATAGAACAGCAGGCCGGTCAGCGTGTGCAGCAGGTAAGCCGCGCCCGAGGGTGCTGCGCCAAAGACGGACTTCAATGTGGCGCCTGCCAGCCCAACGGGGGCCAGCTTGGCATAGCCAAAGAGCGGGCTAAGCGCCTGGCCGAAGGTGTCAAAGGCGATGGCGGCGAAGGCGCCGGCTGTCAGAATGGTGAAGATCGTGCGTTTCATGTGAAGGTCTCCGGGTTGGATCAGTGTGCGTCGTCTGACCCGAATATGACCAGTGTGGTGCCGCCTGTGCAGTGGCCTCACACAAGGCTTACCGCTTTCACATTTTTCGTAACATTCTTTGTAATAACCCAACGTTTTGGCTGACATCGGCGCGAGGTTTGCGACAGATTGAAATATTTGGAACTGCTCAGTCCCGAATATTCAGTACCCGGCTGGGATGCAGCTCGCCAGATTTATAGCGCCCGATGGCCACAGCGCGCCCTTCGAAGGAGGCCCAAGCCTCCGCGCCGTACTCAACGTCAGTGGCAAAGACCATGCCGGGATTGCCATTGCGCAGGCGTGCTGCGCCCTCTGCGGTGGCTTTCACTTCGGGCAGGTCTGCCAATGCCAGTTCAACCGGACGAAGATGAGCGTCAAGCGCCGGGGTCCGCGCGATCTCCTCGATCTGGTCAATACTCAGACCCTCATCGGCATCGAAAGGGCCTGACCAGATCCGGCGCAGTTCGCGCACATGCCCGTAGCAGCCGAGCGCCTGCCCAAGGTCCCGCGCAATGGACCTGACATAGCCGCCTTTGCCGCAGGTCAGCTCCAAGGTGACGTGGTCGGCGTCGGGCATGTCGACGAGCAACAGGCTTTCGACGTAAAGAGGGCGCGCCGCGATCTCCATGGTCTCGCCGTCACGCGCCCGCTTGTAGGCACGCTCGCCGTCGATCTTCACTGCAGAGAACTGCGGCGGCACTTGTTCGATGTCACCGACGAACGCGCCAAGCGCCGCTTTGATCTGGGCTTCATCCGGGCGCGCATCGCTCTCCGCGATGATTTCACCCTCGGCATCGTCGGTGTTCGTCGCCTGGCCGAGCCGCACGGTGAATTCATATGCTTTCAGAGCGTCCGTGACATAGGGGACTGTCTTGGTCGCCTCGCCAAGCGCCACCGCAAGAACGCCGGTGGCTTCGGGATCCAGCGTGCCTGCGTGGCCCGCTTTCTTCGCATTCAGCGCCCAGCGAACCTTGTTTACCACAGCGGTTGACGTCAGGCCCGCTGGCTTGTCCACCACCAGCCATCCCGAAATATCTCTGCCCTGACGTCTGCGTCCCATGCTGTCCTCATCTCGCTTGAGGTCGCCGCTCTACCGGTTTGGGCCACAAACGGCCAGAGGAAAGCGGAGGAAAACCTCTACTCGGCGGGTGCAACCACGCCGACGATCGGGCCGAGGCTGAAGCCAAAGTCGCTGCGCCCCAGCTCTGGCGCGTAGAGCCGCGAAATCTTGCCATCGAAATAGAGCGCGTTGGGCAGAGCGAGGTGGTCACGAAAGAGCCGCCCGAAATCGTAGAAATTCACCGGCTCGTCCGAGATGGCGAACACCACGCGCTGCCCGTCGTCCGAGGTACCGACGCCGTTGCGGATGAACTTCGAGGTCCCGTCTTGGAGGAACCGTGGATGCAGCGCACCGTCGATCACCAGCATCGGGCCGGACTGCGTGGCGTCCTTGCAACCAGGCGCGGCGGCGACATAGGCCGATGTTTCGAACACATCGGCGCGCCCCTCGCGCAGGCAGAACACACCGTTTGGCAGCAGTCCGAAGTTGCCGGGGCCAGCGCTTTCGATCACGCGCATGATCTCCTGGCCGTCCTCCACGTAGTGCCCCACAGGGGCGCGGTCGTCGTGATACATACCTGCGTTCATCGCGAAGGTGAGCTGCAGGTTCTCGGGCGCGAGCTTGCGGTTGATATTCGAGAACTGACCGAGAGGTGCGCCATCCTCACCATAGAGGAAAAGCTCCAGCGTCTCTGTGGAAGCGTTCACTTCGCAGATCGTATAACGCGCGCCATCGAAGGCTTCTGTCTGGCATTCGACGGCTGCGGCGGTATGGGCCAGAAGCGTCAGGCCCGCAGCCATGACCAATGGGCGGATCATTCGGCGCCGCGCTCCTCCGCATCGGTCTTCTGCGTGTCCCGGCGCACCTCGTCGCGGCCCAGCATTTCGCGTGTCTCGTCCATGCGGTCGAAGGTCTCGTCCAATTGAAAGCGCAAATCGGGTGCGAATTTCAGCGCGAGCTTCTTGGAGATGATCCTGCGCAGTTCACCCTTGTTGCGTGCGAGCAGCGCGATGACCTCGTCCTGCCCGCGCCCGCCCAAGGGCAGCACATAGGCGGTGGCGATCTTGAGATCAGGCGACGTGCGCACCTCGCCCACGGTGATCGACATGCGGTTGAGGTCGGGGTCATGCACATCGCCACGCGCCAGTACGTCAGACAGAGCGCGGCGGATCAATTCGCCGACGCGGAGCTGCCGTTGCGAGGGCCCCGGCCCATCGTGAAACTTGTTCTTGCCCATGCGCCTCATCTAAGCGGTCGTTGAGGCTTTGCCAAGCGCGGGGTGGCGCGATAAGCAGAGGCCCGGAGTTTTGCGCAGGGAGAGTGGCATGGGCGAAGAGCTGAGAATCGTGGTCACTGGCGTGTCCGGCCGCATGGGGCAAATGCTGGTCGAGACCATCGCCGCGTCGGACCGTACCGTGCTGAGCGGTGCGCTCGAACGCAGCGGGCATGCGTGGGTTGGGCGTGATCTCGGGGTGGTCATGGGCGGTAGCGAGAGCGGTGTGGTCGTCACCGATGACGTGTTGGGTGCGTTCTCCGGCGCTGATGTGGTGATTGATTTCACGGCTCCCGCAGCCACCATTGCTTTTGCGCAGGCGGCCGCCGAATCCGGGATCGCGCACGTGATCGGCACGACGGGCATGACGGTGGACGAGATCGCGCAACTTGAAGGCCCCGCGCAGCGGACCACGATCGTGCGGGCGGGCAACATGAGCCTTGGGGTCAGCCTTTTGGTCCAGCTCACCAAGCGCGTGGCGGCGGCACTGGACGATGACTACGACATCGAGATCATCGAGGCGCACCACAATAAGAAAGTCGACGCGCCGTCTGGCACCGCGCTGATGCTGGGCGAGGCCGCAGCAGCGGGGCGCGGAGTTGTGCTCGAAGACGTGTCTGACCGGGCGCGGAACGGGATCACCGGTGCGCGTGAGACCGGCCACATCGGTTTCACGTCAATTCGAGGCGGCGATATTGTCGGCGAGCACGACGTGATGTTCGCCGCCGCAGGCGAGCGGATCACGCTGCGCCATGTGGCGTCAGACCGCTCGGTCTTTGCGCGTGGCGCGCTGAAAGCGGCGCTCTGGACCCGGGGCAGGGCGCCCGGCGCCTATGACATGCTCGACGTTCTGGGCCTCGCTGAGCAATAATTCGCCGCTTAACCACGGTTTGAGAAAACCAAACTCCGATCTGTTGCGTATCTCTATCACAGCATCAAACGGGAGCTTTGGACTGATGCGAAAAGTTATGAGTATTGTGATAGGCACAGCGTTGCTGACAGCGACCTCTGCCGCGGCGGAGTTCGCCAAGGTCGACAGCCAGGAAGAATTTGTCGCACTGATCCAGAACAAGGAGTTGCGGCGACCCTTCGTTCGGCTGGAGGTTTCGAGTGAAGGCGAGATTTCCGGTATGGGCGCGGCTTGGCCGGTGACCGGGAACTGGACGTGGCAGGAAGGCTATTTCTGCCGGGATCTGTTTTGGGATGGTGACCCGCTGGGCTACAACTGCCAAGAGGTGCGGGCGCATGAGAACCGCATCCGCTTCACGTCGGACCGTGGAGCAGGCGATTCGGCGGAGTTCCGGCTGAGGTAGTCGGCCCCTGATCCGAAGAAACGTGCTCTTCGCGTACGCCATTTCTTGTCTGTGTGTGGCAAAAGCTGCGCTCAGAAATCGATCGCGAGCCCCTTTTTTTCCCAATCACCGTAGCGAACAGGCTCGGGGCCGTCGCGCCCGCCAAGTTCCGGCGGCAACTCCAGCTCTTTTGCCTTGCGCCGCCGCTCTTCGGCTTCGGCCAGCGCACGTTGGGCCGCAGGTGGCAGTTTACGCTTAGGTTCTTCGGTTGGGGTCTCTTCGGTCATATCCGGGTCTTTCATCGGTCTGCGCTTGATATACGCCGGAGATTGACGCAGACAACCCGGCAGCACTGAACGGAGCCTCATGCGATGACTGATACCGGTGTTCCCGCGCGCAGAAGCGCGGTCTACCTGCTTGACCAGATCCTGGGCGAAGGGCGGCTCATGTCAGAGCTTCTGGGTGCTGGGGCGCTGGACCGGCTGGCACCTGAGGAACGGGCGCGCGCGCAGCGGTTGGCGCTGGACACGCTGCGCGGACTGGAGCGAGCGGATCGGCTGTTGCAGAAGCATCTCCAGAAGTATCCGCCGCTGACGGTGCGCAATGCGCTGCGGGTCGGTACTGTGGAGCTATGTCAGGGGGCGGCGGCGCACGGCGTGGTGAACGCGATGGTGCAGCTGATTTCCCGGCACAAGCGGCTTGGACACCTGAAAGGGTTGACGAATGCGGTGTTGCGCAAGGTGGCGGCCGAAGGGCCGGAGGGCTGGAGCACCTTGCGCGCGCCGCGTCTGCCCAAGTGGCTGCGCACTCCGCTGGCTGAGGCGTGGGGCGCGGAGGCGATGGCAGCCATGGAGCGCGCGCATTTTGCGGGTGCGCCGCTGGATTTGACCGCAAAGACCAATGCGGCGGCGGTGGCTGAGATGACCGGTGGAACCCTTCTGCCGACGGGGTCTGTACGAGTGCAGGATGCGGGGCAAGTCTCGGCCATGCCGGGCTATGACGCCGGGGACTGGTGGGTGCAGGACGCGGCTGCGGCCCTGCCGGTGCAAGTTCTTGCGCCCCAGTCCGCGGAACGCGTGCTCGATCTCTGCGCGGCGCCGGGCGGCAAGACCATGCAATTGGCCGCCGCAGGTGCTGAGGTGACTGCGGTAGACGATTCCGAGAGCCGCATGGCGCGTGTCTCGGAAAACCTCGCCCGAACCGGTTTGCAGGCCAAACTGGTCACCGAAGATGCGCGACACCACAGGGGCACCTACGACGCGATCCTGCTGGATGCACCCTGTTCGGCCACGGGAACGATCCGGCGGCATCCCGATCTGCCTTTCGCCAAGGATGGCTCGGAGTTTGCGGCCCTGATTGCGCTGCAGTCAGAGTTGATCGATCACGCGTGGTCATGCCTGAAACCCGGCGGGCGTATGGTGTTCTGCACCTGCTCACTGCTGCCGGACGAAGGGGAGGTGAAGGTCGAGGAGGCGTTGGCCCGGCATGGCGACATGACTGTGGACCCAAACGTGCTGGAACTTGACGGGATCGAGGCGGCGTGGCGCAGCGTGGAGGGCGGCCTGCGGCTGCGGCCTGACTATTGGGCGGAGGACGGCGGAATGGACGGGTTCTATATCGCCTGCCTGCGCAAGGCTGGGTGAAGTCAGCAGAGAATATAGACGGTGACTCGTCCTAGCACTCGGGCTAACATGCGACAAAGCGCCGTCAGAGCGTCCACCAGGCAGGTAGGCCAATGTCCGAAACCCGAAGTTTTGCCACCCGCAAAGCGCATTTCCTGAACCGTTGGCATGCCGCGCGGGCCGGACGCATGCGTGCCCGGGCGGTGGGCTTCGTCTCCGCACCCGAGCCGCGCACGATTGGCAGTTTTGCCCGAGGGCGGCAGCTGCTTGCGGGCAATTTCCTCTTTGCGGGGCATCTGCTGGAGCACAAGGACACGGACCTGTGGGATCTGCCCGCGCCGAATGCGGATTTCGAGCAGGAGATCCATGGATTTGCCTGGCTTGATGATCTGGCTGCGGTGGGCGACCGGGCCGCGCGAATGGCGGCGCAGCGTTGGGTGTGGAGCTGGATCGACCGCTACGGGCGCGGGCGCGGACCGGGCTGGACGCCGGATTTGACCGGGCGGCGGCTCATTCGCTGGATCAACCATGCGCTCTTCATGCTGCAGGGCAATGACGCGCCAGACAGCGATTTGTTCTATCGCTCGCTGCACCAGCAGACCCATTTTCTCGCGCGGCGCTGGCAGGGCGCGGCGAGCGGGTTGCCCCGGTTCGAGGCGCTGACCGGGCTGATCTATGCGAGCCTCGCGCTGGAGGGGATGGAGGCGATGGCGGGCCCGGCGGTCAGGGCGCTGGCCAAGGAGTGCCGCAGCCAGATCGACGCGCAGGGCGGGTTGCCGACCCGCAACCCCGAGGAGTTGTTGGACGTCTTCACTTTGCTGACCTGGGCCGCAGCGGCGCTGTCTGACGCGGGTCAGAGTGCTGGCGAGGCACACCTGGATGCGATTGCCCGGATCGCACCAACCCTGCGGACCCTGCGCCATTCAGACGGCGGGCTGGCCCGGTTCCACGGGGGTGGGCGCGGGCCGGAGGGCTGGCTGGACCACGCATTGGCGCAAGCACAGGTGAAAACGCGGCAGCCCGACGGGCTGTCGATGGGCTTTGCGCGGCTCTCGGCGGGACGCACCAGCGTGATCGTCGATGCCAGCAAGCCGCCTGCAGGCCGCGCGTCTTACAATGCGCATGCTTCGACCCTCGCGGTGGAGCTGACCTCGGGGCGGCGGCCCCTGGTCGTCAACTGTGGCTCCGGGCGGTCTTTCGGGCCGGATTGGCGGCGGGCGGGGCGGGCGACGCCGTCGCATTCGACGCTGTCGCTGGATGGCTATTCCAGCGCGCGGCTCGGCGATGAAGATCGCACGACCGGGCGCGAGGAGCTGATCGAGGGGCCTACAAAAGTGCCCATCGAGATCGGGCATGTTAGCGACGGGCTGCGGTTTCAGGGCGGCCATGATGGATTCACCCTGACACATGGGCTCACGCACGCGCGTACGCTGGAGATGACCTTCGATGGCCGCGCGATGGCCGGAGAGGATATGCTGCTGGCGCTGACGGAAGCGGAGAAGAAGCGGTTCGATCTGGCGCTGGATGCGGCGCGCTTGCAGGGCATTGCCTTCGATATCCGGTTTCACCTGCACCCGGAGGTCGATGCGACCATCGATCTGGGCGGGGCGGCGGTGTCGATGGCACTGAAAAGCGGAGAGATCTGGGTTTTCCGTCACGACGGCGCGCAGAAACTGACGCTGCAGCCCTCGGTCTATCTGGAAAACGGGCGACTGAAACCGCGCGGGTCAAATCAGATTGTGCTTTCGGGCCGGGCTATGTCATACGCCACGCGTGTCCGCTGGTCTCTGTCCAAGGCGCAGGAAACTGCGATTGGCGTGCGGGATCTTAGCCAGGACACACCGGAGTTGACCGAAGAGCCCTGAAGGACCCTGCCCATGACCGACCTCGCCCCGCTGCGCCGCGCGCTGCTTTCCGTATCTGACAAGACCGGGCTGGTGGAGTTCGGGCGGGCACTGGCGGAGCGCGGGGTTGAGCTGCTCTCCACCGGCGGGACGGCGAAGGCGCTGCGCGAGGCGGGGCTGGAGGTGCGTGATGTGGCGGAGGTGACGGGGTTTCCGGAAATGATGGATGGCCGCGTGAAGACGCTGCACCCGATGGTGCATGGTGGCCTGTTGGCGCTGCGCGACAATGACGACCACGTGGCGGCGATGAATACGCATGGCATCGAGGGGATCGATCTGGTGGTGGTTAACCTCTACCCGTTCGAGGAAACAGTCGCGAAGGGCGCGGAGTACGCCGAGGTCATTGAGAACATCGACATTGGCGGGCCTGCGATGATTCGGTCGGCGGCAAAAAACCATGGGTTCGTGACCGTGGTCGTGGATGTGGAAGACTACGACAAGGTGCTGGCCGAGCTTGAGGCGAATGACGGGCAAACCGGCTATGCGCTGCGCCAGCGGCTGGCGCAGACGGCTTATGCCCGAACGGCGGCTTACGACACGGCGGTCAGCAGCTGGATGGCGGCGCAGGTGGGCGAGACGCCCCGGCGGCGCACCTTCGGCGGTGCTCTGGCCCAGAGCCTGCGTTACGGCGAGAATCCGCATCAGCAGGCGGCGTTCTATACGGATGGCAGCGGTGGTGCCGGGGTGGCGACGGCGACCCAACACCAGGGCAAAGAGCTGAGCTACAACAACATCAACGACACCGATGCCGCCTTTGAACTGGTCAGCGAATTTGACCCCGCGGACGGCCCCGCCTGTGCCATCATCAAACACGCCAACCCATGCGGCGTGGCGCGCGGAGCGACGCTGACGGAGGCCTATACGCGTGCCTTTGATTGTGACCGCACGTCAGCCTTCGGCGGCATCATCGCGCTGAACCAGCCGCTCGATGCGGCGACGGCAGAAGAGATCACCGGGATTTTCACGGAGGTCGTCATCGCGCCCGGGGCCAATCAGGGCGCCAGGGATGTCTTCAGCCAGAAGAAAAACCTGCGATTGCTCACGACGGATGGGTTGGCCGATGCCCGTGCAGCGGGGCTGGCAGTGCGGCAGGTTTCGGGCGGATATCTGGTGCAGGACAAGGATGTCGGTCATGTCGCGCTAGACGATCTGAAAGTCGTCACCAAACGCCAGCCGTCCGAGCAGGAGATGGCCGATCTTCTCTTCGCCTGGACCGTCGCGAAACACGTGAAATCCAATGCGATCATCTATGTGAAGGATGGCGCGACCGTAGGCGTCGGCGCCGGGCAGATGAGCCGCGTCGACAGCACGCGCATCGCGGCCCGGAAGGCGCAGGACATGGCCGAGGCGATGGGGCTGCCCGCGCCGCTCACCCAAGGCTCGGTCGTGGCGTCCGATGCCTTCTTTCCTTTCGCCGACGGGCTGATCACTGCTGCGGAGGCCGGAGCGACCGCGCTGATCCAGCCCGGCGGGTCGATGCGCGACGACGAGGTGATTGCCGCGGCAGATGACGCAGGGCTGGCCATGGTCTTCACGGGCATGCGCCACTTTCGGCACTAGGAGTCTCTGATGCGCGCATTGGCCTGGGCTGCGGTGTTGGCCTTCCTGATCGACCAGCTGAGCAAGTATCTGGTGATCCACCAGATGGAGCTCTGGCGCATCCGGTCTGTGGACGTGCTGCCGCCGATCCTGAACTTCCGCTATGGCGAAAACCGGGGTATCAACTTCGGGCTTTTCGGAGACGCCCCCGAGGCGACCCGTTGGGTTTTGATCGGGCTCGCCGTGGTGATTTGTGCGGCTGTGCTGATCTGGACCCGGCGGCATGACCTGGGTCTCTGGCCACAGCTCGGGGCGGGGTTTCTGATCGGAGGCGCGCTGGCCAATGTGCTCGACAGGCTGATCTACGGCTACGTGCTCGATTTCCTCAACATGTCGTGCTGCGGGATCAACAACCCTTTCGTGTTCAACCTGGCGGATGTGTTCATCTTCGGCGGCGCCCTCATGCTGGTGTTCCTGGCACCGGACCCGAAGGCCAAGGCCAAAAAAGGCCAGTGACATTCCCTGCCGGGCTGGCGTATCAACGGGGTGTTCTAAAGGGAGACGTTCATGCGCCGCATCCTGGCCCTCATCCTGATCACCGCCTGCGTCGGCGCCTGTGCCAACACGGGCCTGCGCGATCTGCGGTCGAACAGCCGTGGACCGGATGAGTTTATCATTGAACCAAAGGCACCCTTGCAGACACCGGACGACCTGACCGCGCTGCCTGCGCCGACACCGGGGCAGAGCAATCTGACCGACAATGACCCGTTGGCGGACGCAGCTGTTGCTCTGGGCGGGCGCCCTTCGAGTGGTACAGCGATTCCGGCGTCAGACGGCGCGCTGGTCACAGCGGCGAGCCGCTTTGGCGTCACCCCGAACATCCGGCAGGACCTTGCCGAGGCCGATGAGCAGTTCCGCCGTCGCCAGGCGCGGTTCACGCAGTTCCGGCTGTTCCGCGAAGACCGCTATCTTCAAGCCTACCAGCGCGAGCGGCTCGATGCATCGGCAGTGGCGGAACAGTGGCGCCGGGCAGGCGCACGCACCCCGAGCTTCCCTCCGAATTGAGCGCGCGGCGCCGCGGCGCGCCCTCACATTCCTGACAGCAAGACTTGATCCGGGCCGCTTGGGCCGTATGTCATGCCGAAACTGATCTGCCTGATCCCGAAGGATATCCCATGATCCGATTGCCCCTGCTTGCCGCGTGTCTCGCGCTTTTGCCCGCTCTGGTCTCCGCCAATGACGAGGCGGTCACGACGTTCGCGTTGGACAATGGCATGCAGGTGGTCGTGGTTGAGGATCGCCGCGCCCCGGTGGTGCAGCATATGGTTTGGTACCGTGCGGGCTCGGCCGATGAGCCCAAAGGGTCGTCAGGCGTGGCCCACTTCCTGGAGCACTTGCTCTTCAAGGCCACGGAAACATTGGCGTCCGGGGAACTCTCGGCCACCGTGGCGCGCAATGGTGGGCGTGACAATGCCTTCACCTCTTACGACTACACGGCCTACTTCCAGCGGGTCGCGGCAGACCGGCTGGAGCTGATGATGCGCATGGAGGCGGACCGGATGCGCAACATCCGCCTCACCGAGAGCGACATCGAGACCGAACGCAAGGTGATCATCGAAGAGCGCAACCAGCGGACCGAGAGCAGCCCCAACGCACTCTTTGGTGAGCAGGTCGCGGCGGCGCAGTACCTCAACCACCGCTACGGCGCGCCGATCATCGGATGGATGCACGAGATGCGCGCGCTCGACATGCGGGATGCGCTGGACTTCTACGAGATCTACTATGCGCCCAACAACGCCATTCTGGTGGTGTCGGGTGACGTGACACCAAGCGAGGTCCGCCAGCTTGCCGAGCAGTATTACGGCGTGATTCCTGCGAACCCGGACTTGCCGGAGCGCATTCGCACCGAAGAGCCGCCGCAGACCGCCGAGCGCCGCTTGATCTTCCGAGATGCGCGGGTCGCACAGCCCTATGTCCGGCGGTCCTATCTCGCGCCGGAGCGGGACCCGGGCGCGCAGGAAGCTGCGGCGGCGTTGACGTTTCTGGCGGAAATTCTCGGCGGCGGGACAACGTCTTACCTCTCGGACGCGCTGCAGTTCGACACGCAAATCGCGACCTATTCCGCAGCCTTCTACCGAGGGGTCTCTTTAGATGACACAACCTTCAATCTGGTCGTCGTACCTCGCCCGGGCGTGAGCCTGCAGGAAGCTGAGGACGCCCTGGATGCAGCGGTCGCGCAGTTCATGACCGACGGGGTCGACCCGGAACAGCTTGAGCGGATCAAACTGCAGATCCGGGCTGATCAGATCTATGCGCGCGATGACGTGGATCGCATCGCCAACCGCTATGGTCAAGCGCTGGCCTCCGGATTGACGGTCGAGGACGTGCAGGCCTGGCCCGACGTTCTCGAGGCGGTGACGGCGGACGATATCATGCAGGCGGCCCGCGATGTCTTTGACAGGCGCGCCTCGGTCACCGGTTGGCTGATGCGCGAGGAGGTGACCCAATGACCCGGCTTGTCCTGACGATTTTCATGGTGTTCGCCCTGTCGCTGTCGGCGCGGGCCGAGGTGGATATCCAAGAGGTGACCTCGGACGCAGGCCTGACCGCCTGGCTTGTCGAAGATCATTCGATCCCCTTCGTCGCACTGGAAATCCGCTTTCGCGGGGGCGCGTCGCTCGACGCGCCGGGCAAGCGCGGGGCGATTACCCTGATGACGGCGCTTCTGGAAGAAGGTGCTGGCGATCTCGATGCCCGGGCCTTCGCGCGGGAAACGGAAGCGCTGGCGACCGGGTTTGGGTTCGATGTGGGCGATGATGCGCTGTCGGTCTCCGCCCGGTTTCTCACCGAGAACAAGGCAGAGTCCGTGGCGCTGTTGCGCTCTGCCTTGCTGGAGCCGCGCTTTGACGCGGATGCAATCGAGCGGGTGCGCGAGCAGGTTCTGACCGGCATCCGCGCAGATGCGAAGGACCCCGACGATATCGCCGCACGCACCTTTGACCAGATCGCCTTTGGTGATCACCCTTATGCGACGTCGTCGAATGGCACGGAGGAGACCGTTGCAGCGCTGACGCGGGACGACCTGTTGGCCGCCCATCGTGCGGTACTGGCACGTGACCGGATTTACATCGGTGCCGTGGGAGACATCACCCCCGAGCAGCTTGCCGAGCTGATGGATGAATTGCTCGCAGACCTGCCTGCCGAGGGCGCGCCGATGCCGCCACGCGCGGATGTGGCGATCCCCGCGGGTGTGACCGTTGTGCCGTTCGACACGCCGCAGTCTGTCGCGATCTTCGGGCAGGCTGGGATCGCGCAGGATCATCCCGACTATTTCACCGCGATTGTGCTGAACCAAGTCTTGGGCGGTGGCGGGTTCGAGAGCCGTCTGATGAGCGAGGTGCGCGAGAAGCGGGGTCTAACCTATGGGGTTTACTCCTACCTCGCGCCCAAGGATCTGGGCGAGGTGTACCTCGGGTCTGTTCGGTCGGCCAACGATCGGATTGGCGAGGCCATCGCAGTCGTTCGGGCCGAATGGGCGCGTGCGGCCGAAGACGGTTTGACACAGGCCGAGTTGGACGACGCGAAGACCTATATGACCGGGGCTTACCCCTTGCGGTTTGATGGCAATGGGCCCATCGCGCGGATCATGGTGGGCATGCAGATGCTGGGTCTGCCGATTGACTACATCGCCACGCGCAATGACCGGGTGGAGGCCGTCACGCTCGAGGATGTAAAGCGCGTCGCGGGCGAGTTGCTGGACCCCGAGGGTCTGCACTTTGTTGTAGTGGGTCAGCCCGTTGGGCTTGAAAGCACGCCCGGCAACTGAGGCGTCCGTCGAAAGGAGGCGCTGCCGCGCCACGTCATGTCCTCGGCCCTGAGCGGGCCGAGTGTTGCCGCAGGGATTTGGCCTCACTCTCCGTAGGGCACCCAGATGTTCTTGACCTCTGTTGCCGCGGCGAGGAAATCCTTGCACTGTCCTGCAGAGTCCATCCAGTCGCGGGCTGCGCCATTGTTGACCCAGGTGCGTTTGAGGTTGGAAGCACTCGCGCGCTCGATCATGCCGGACAGTGCTTTGGCGCCGAAGCACCAGACCGCATCGATATCCATATGACCGGCCATGTAAGGTGCGATTTCCGAGTGCGCGCCAGTCAGGATGTTCACGACTCCCGCGGGCACGTCGGAGGTTTCCAACACCTGGATGAAATCGGTTGCGGCAAGTGGGAAGGGTTCGGACGCGCTGAGGATGACCCGATTGCCCATCGCGATGGCGGGGGCCAAGCAGGAGATCAGGCCCAGAAGCGGCGCCTCGCTTGGACAGATCGCACCGATGACACCCACTGGTTCCTTCATTGCCAGTGCCACGCCGCGAATCGGCACGCCGTGCACCTGACCGTCGTATTTGTCGGCCCATGCGGCGTAGGTGAAGAGCCGGTTGATGGCTGCCTCGACCTCCTTGGCCCCCTGTTTGCCACCCTGCATCTGATCGAGGCGTTTGGCGAATTCCTCGGCACGAGCCGAGAGGTTCTCACCGATGTAATAGAGGATCTGCGCCCGCAGATGCCCGGTGGTCTTGGACCAACCCTTGGCGGATTGCGCCGCCTCGACGGCATTGCGCAGATCCTTGCGGTTGGCGAGCGAGACGTGGCCAAGGAGTGCCCCTGATTTGCCCCAGACCGGCGCCGAATAGCCACTGTCAGGGCGCGCCTGTTTGCCACCGATGTAGAGCTTCGCCGTGCGGTCTATGGGGTCGGCTGGGGGCCCTTCGCCGGTGAAAGCGTCGATCTCCTTCAGCGGCTTGTTCGCGCCCTTGGGGCGGGTGTAGGCTGTAAGCCCCTCCCAGCCGCCCTCGCGGCCAAACCCGCTTTCCCGCACCCCACCAAAGCCCGCGGCGGCGTCCATCAGGTTTGTGCCATTGACCCAGACGATGCCACTCGCCAGCTTGGGCGCAATATCCAGCGCCAGATTGATGTTCTCGCTCCAAACCGTAGCCGCAAGCCCGTAGCGGGTGTTGTTGGCCAGCGCCACCGCCTCCTCAGGCGTGCGGAAGGTGGTCGCCACCAAGACCGGTCCGAAGATTTCTTCCTGCATCAGCGTGTCCGCGGGGTTCAGGCCAGTGATCAGCGTGGGCGGATAGAAAGACCCCTCCACGGGCATGTCCGTCGCGGCCACATGGGTTTCGCCCGCGCTGTTTACCACAACGAGATCGCTGATCGCCTGAAGCTGCACGGGGTCGACGATGGCGCCGACGTCGATGCTCTTATCGAGCGGGTCCCCCACGCGCAGCTTGTCCATGCGCGTGCGAAGCTTGGCGTAGAAGAGCTCGGCCACAGGTTCATGCACCAAGAGGCGCGAGCCCGCACAGCAGACCTGGCCCTGGTTGAACCAGATCGCGTCGACCAGACCCTCAACTGCCGAGTCGAGATCGGCATCATCAAAAACGATGTACGGGGACTTGCCCCCCAACTCCAATGTGAGCGCCTTGCCACTGCCAGCGGTGGCTTCGCGGATGCGCCGCCCGACGGCGGTGGAGCCCGTAAAGGCGACCTTGTCCACATCCGCCGCAACCACCATCTCGCCCACGGTGCCATCGCCCGTTACAATGTTGACCACACCTTTGGGCAGACCCGCCTGGCGGCAGATATCGGCAAAGAGGAGCGCTGTGAGCGAGGTATACTCCGCAGGCTTCAGCACCACCGTGTTGCCCATGGCAAGAGCAGGCGCGATCTTCCAGGCGAGCATGAGCAGCGGGAAATTCCAGGGGATGACCTGCCCACAGACGCCAAGCGCCTCCCGGTCGGGCAATTCCTCTTCCATCAACTGCGCCATCCCGGCGTGGAAGTAGAAATGTCGCTGCGCCAGCGGTACGTCAATGTCACGGCTCTCGCGGATCGGCTTGCCGTTGTCCAGCGTCTCCAGCACGGCGAAAAGGCGGCTGTGCTTCTGCAGCAGCCGCGCCAATGCATAAAGGTATCGCGCACGACCGGAGCCGCCGAAGCGCGCCCACCCACTCTGCGCCTTGCGGGCGGCTTTCACCGCGGCATCGACGTCCGCCTGCGTCCCTTGGGTCAAGGTCGCAAGCACCTCACCGGTTGCGGGGTTGCGGCTCTCAAACCCCTTGCCGGGTTCAGTGAAGACGCCGTCGATGAAGTGGCCGAACCGGTCTCCCTGATCCATCAGCCAGGCCAATGCCTCCGCAGCACTTTCTGGCGCCGGGCCGTAGTCCATGGTCTCGAAGACTTCTTTCACCGTCATGCCTTCACCCTTCTGAAAATACTCATTTGCCTGACCTTCGACCCTAGCTGGTCGGGTGGCGGTAGCTCGCGGAATACTGGCCTGTCACGTGGTGCTCGAGCTGACGCTCAATGTCGTTTAGAAGCGAGGAGGCGCCAAAGCGGAAGAGATCCGGTTGCAGCCAGCGGTCGCCGAGTTCTTCTTTCATCAGCGCCAGGTAGGTGATCGCATCTTTCGCCTTTGAGATGCCACCCGCAGGTTTGTAGCCGACGCGATAGCCCGTTCGCGCATAGTAGTCGCGGATCGCCCGGATCATGACCAGCGACACGGGCAGCGTGGCATTCACGCTCTCCTTGCCGGTCGAGGTTTTGATGAAGTCCGCCCCCGCCATCATGCAGATCATCGACGCACGCGCCACGTTGCGCAGCGAGCCCAATTCACCCGTCGCGAGGATCGCCTTCACATGTGCCTCGCCGCAGGCAGCGCGGAACGCGCGCATCTCGTCATAGAGCGCCTGCCAGTTGCCCGACAGCACATGGCGGCGCGAAATCACGATGTCGATCTCGGCGGCCCCGGCGGCGACGCTTTCCTCGATCTCGGCGATGCGCAGATGCAAGGGTGAGAGGCCTGCGGGGAACCCGGTGCTCACCGCAGCCACAGGGATGCCCGAACCTTCAAGGGCGCGCACCGCAGCCGGGATCATTTCGTGATAGACACAGACTGCGCCGGTGGTGATCGGTCCCATGCCCATCGCGTCGAGTAGACTCTGCGCCACCGGCTGGCGCGCCTTTGCGCAAAGGCGTGCGACGCGGTTTTCCGTGTCATCGCCAGAGAGTGTTGTCAGATCAATGCAGGTCACCGCGCGCAGCAGCCAGGCGGCCTGGTGCTGTTTCTTCACCGAACGGCGGGCGGGCAGGCTGGCCGCACGACGCTCGATGGCAGAGGTATTCGCCTGCAGTGCACGCACCCAGTCCATGTCCAGCGCAAGCCCGGGGTTGCGCGGTTCTGTCACCTGCGGCAGCTGATGGCTGGCCTGGGTTGTAGCGGTCTCTTCGGCGGGACTGAGCATCGCGATCCTCCGGGTCGGTCAGGGCTGCAAAATCGCATGCGGCGCGGCCCTTGGCAAGGCGATCTCCGCTGCGACACAGCCCCGGATCGGCTCAGCTGCCGCGGTAGGTGCTGTACCCGAAGGGCGAGAGCAGGAGCGGCACGTGATAGTGGCTGTCGGCCTCCGACATGCCGAAGCGGATCGGGATGCTGTCGAGGAATCTTGGGTATTCTTCTGGCACACCGCTCGCTGTCAGGTAGGGCCCAGCCTCGAAAATCAGCTCGTAGGTTCCCGTCTTGAACTCATCCCGGCCCAGGATTGGTGCATCGGTGCGGCCGTCGGCATTCGTGACCGCCTCTGCGACTTTCCGATGGCTGTTGCCCGAGACCCGGTAGAGCAGGATGCGAATGCCCTCTGCCGGGCAGCCGCGCGCGGTGTCCAGAACATGGGTTGTCAGATATCCCGCGGCCATCGTTCCCTCCTGCGCCAATTCGAAACCAGCCTGCCCGCCTCAGAACCGAATTGCAACGCGCCGCAAGCCGGTATTGAATGGCGCGGCTGACCAAGGAGGCTTTTCGTGAAACGCTACCCCCGCGATTTTTCAGGCTATGGACCCACGCCACCGGATGCGGCTTGGCCGGGCGGTGCTCGGATCGCGGTACAGTTCGTTCTCAACTACGAAGAGGGCGGCGAGAATTGCCTGCTGCACGGGGACGCGGCCTCCGAAGCCTTTCTGTCCGAGGTCGTGGGCGCCCAGCCCTGGCCGGGTCAGCGGCATTGGAACATGGAATCGATCTATGAATACGGCGCGCGTGCGGGCTTCTGGCGATTACATCGGCTGTTCACAGGCGTGGGCATCCCGGTCACTGTTTATGGCGTCGCCTCGGCGCTGGCCCGCGCACCGGAACAGGTGCGCGCCATGCAGGACGCAGGCTGGGAGATCGCCAGCCACGGGTTGAAATGGATCGACTACAAGGATCATTCCGAGGCCGACGAGATGGCCGACATGATGGAGGCGATCCGCCTGCACAGCGAGGTCACCGGTGAGAGCCCGCGCGGGTGGTACACCGGGCGTTGTTCGGTGAACACGGTGGCGCTGGCGGCAAAGACCGGGCAGTTCGAGTACATCTCCGACACCTATGATGACGATCTGCCCTATTGGGCCAAGATCGGGCGGCGCAACCAGCTGATCATCCCCTATACGCTCGACTGCAACGACATGCGTTTTGCCACGCCGCAGGGGTTCAATTCCGGGGATCAGTTCTTTGCCTACCTGCGCGACAGCTTCGATGCGCTCTATGCCGAAGGGGCAGCGGGTGCTGCCAAGATGATGTCTGTCGGTCTGCACTGTCGCCTTGTGGGGCGGCCCGGCCGGGCGCAGGCGTTGAAGAAATTCATCGACTATATTCAGGGGTTTGAGGGGGTCTGGTGCCCGCGCCGGATCGAGATTGCGGAGCATTGGCGCAAGGTGCACCCGCCCACACGCGGCGCGGCCCGGCCCTCGGCCATGAAGAAGGCGGATTTCGTCGACAAGTTCGGCGGGATTTTCGAACATTCGGCGTGGATTGCCGAGCGCGCCTTCGAGCTGGAGCTTGGCCCCGCGCATGACACCGCCACCGGGCTGCATTCCGCGCTGGCGCGCATGTTCCGCAGTGCCAGTGTCGAGGAGCGTATGGGCGTGCTGCGCGCGCACCCGGATCTGGCGGGCAAGCTGGCGGCAGCGAAGAGGCTTACAGCGGAAAGCACAGAGGAACAGGCCAGTGCCGGGCTCGACGCGCTGACCGACAAGGAGCGCAAGGCCTTCGAAAAGCTCAACAAGGCTTACGTACAGAAGCATGGCTTCCCCTTCATCATCGCGGTCAAAGACCACGACAAATCGGGCATTCTGCGCGCCTTCCAGCGGCGGTTGGATCATGAAACCGATGCCGAATTCAATGAGGCCTGCCGCCAGGTCGAACGGATTGCCGAGATCCGGCTGGAGGCGCTTCTGTGAGCTATGCCTTCCCGCCCGGTGGTCTGCCCGATCAGTCGCAAAACCCAGAAAGCACGGCGATTTTCACCGATGCCTATGCAGTGATCCCCGCGATCACTCAGCGTGATATAGTCACAAGCTTCCTGCCCGGCTGGCAGAATGCGCGGGTCTGGGTGCTGGCGCGCCCTCTAAGTGGCTTTGCCGAGACCTTCTCGCAATATGCCGTTGAGCTCAGCGAGGAAGGCGGCAGCGCCGAGCCGGAGCCTGACAAGGACGCGCAGGCGGTCATCTTCATCGCCAAGGGTGAGGCGCGGCTCACACTGGGGCATGACACGTTCGATCTGGGACCGGGCAGCTATGTCTACCTGCCCCCGAGCGCGGTCTGGACGATTTACAACGTGCACGAGGACCCATGTCAGTTTCACTGGATTCGCAAGCGGTTTGAACCCTCGCCGGGGCTGAAGGTGCCGGAAGCGATGATCACCCATGAAAGCGAGGTGCCGAAAGCTTCCATGCCCGGGTGCAATGGCACATGGGCGACACAGCGGTTCTTCGACCCGTTCGATCTGAGTTATGATTTCCACGTGAACATCGTGAATTTCGAGCCCGGCGCGCGCATTCCCTTCGCCGAGACCCATGTGATGGAGCATGGGCTCTACGTGCTGCAGGGGACGGCTGAGTACCTGCTAAACAAAGATTGGGTCAGCGTCGGCCCGGGCGACTTCATCTGGCTGCGCGCCTTCTGCCCGCAGGCCTGCATCGCCACGGGCACTGAGCCCTTCCGCTACCTGCTCTACAAGGACGTGAATCGTCATATGCGCCTATGAACCGCGAGATCCGATGCATGCCGCTCACAGCGGAGGCCTTCGCGCCCTTCGGAGATGTGCTTGATTGCAGCGGGTCGCCCGACAGGATGATCAACGCGGGCCTCTGCGGGCGGTTTCATGATCGGGCGCAGATGGACTTCGGGCCCGATGGGCGCGCAGGTCTCAGCTTGTTTGAGGCTGAACCGCGTGCGCTGCCCTACACGCTTGATCTGCTGGAGCAGCACCCCGAGGGCAGCCAGGCGTTCATCCCGATGACACCCGCGCCGTTTCTGGTGACCGTGGCCCCGGATGATGGCGGCAAACCCGGCGCACCGCTGGCCTTTCTGACCGCCCCTTACCAGGGCATCAACCTGCACCGAGGCACCTGGCATGGCGTGCTGACCCCGCTCACCGCGCCCGGAATTTTTGCAGTGATCGACCGAATAGGCGAAACGCCCAATCTCAGGGAGGTTTTTCTTGATCCACCATATCTGGTGGTTCCATAACCGCAAAAGCCGTCTCAGAACGGTGGACAAACGACAGGGACACGACATGACAGAGATCAGCGCAGGCATCTACCGCAACCCCGACGCCACCCCGCCCTTGGTACAGGCGGTGCCCTTGGGCTTGCAGCACGTGTTGGCGATGTTCGCCTCGAACGTGACGCCATCGATCATCGTGGCGGGTGCCGCGGGCCTGGCCTTTGGCGGACCGGAGCAAGTCTATCTGATCCAGATGGCGATGCTCTTTGCCGGGGTGGCCACGCTGTTCCAGACTGTCGGCATCGGACCGATCGGTGCGCGGCTGCCGATCATGCAGGGCACCAGCTTCGCTTTCGTCGGTGTGTTGGCCGGTGTGGCAGCGACCCAGGGCCTCAGCGTGGCCTTGAGCGCCTGCATCATCGGTGGCTGTGTGCATTTCGTTCTCGGTGCTTTCATTCGACATCTGCGATGGCTCTTTCCGCCGCTGGTGACCGGGCTGGTGATCCTCGCGATTGGGCTCTACCTCATCCCGGTGGCGATCAAATACGCCGCAGGGGGTGCTGCCACTTTTCAGATGGAAGCGGAGAGCTTCGGCTCGCTGATGCACTGGTCCGTCGCGCTCAGCGTTGTGATTGTGGCGCTGGTGCTGAAGTTCTTCACCAAGGGCACGCTGTCGAACGCCGCGATCCTGATCGGACTGGTGGTCGGCTACTTGCTCGCGCTGATGCTGGGCATTGTCAACTTCAGCGCGGTTGCCAATGCCAGTTGGGTCACGTCGATCACACCGCTGCCCTATGGGTTCGAATTCTCGCTCGGCGCCGTGATCGCCGTGACGCTGGTGTCCATTGTCTCGGCCATCGAGACCGTCGGCGATGCCTCCGCCACCACCAAGGCCGGTGCAGGCCGCGAGGCGACTGATGCCGAAATCTCCGGCGCTACCTACGCTGATGGTCTGGGCACCGCCGTGGCCGGTGTCTTCGGTGGGCTACCCAACACCTCCTTCAGCCAGAATGTCGGTATCGTCGGTATGACCGGCATCATGAGCCGCCACGTGGTCACCATCGGCGCGCTGATCCTGATCCTCTGCGGGCTGCTCCCCAAGATTGGCGCGGTCATCGCCTCCATGCCCCTCCCGGTCCTGGGGGGCGGCGTGATCGTGATGTTTGGCATGGTCGCTGCGGCCGGTATGAACGTGCTGAGCGAGGTCGAGATGAACCGCCGCAACATGGTGATCATCGCCGTCTCGCTGGCCGCTGGTCTGGGCTTGAATCTTGTGCCCACGGCTGTTCAATATCTACCCGGGGTGGTCAAAACGCTGGCAACGTCGGCTGTGGCGCCAACCGCGCTGGTGGCGATCGTTCTCAACCTTGTGCTGCCCGACGACGTCTAGACCCGCTGCTTCACCCTTCTGAAAATACTCCCGTCGGAGGCACCCACAGAGCTGCGCGCGGGACGGTCTGAACAGCATCGCGCGCGGTAGAGAGGAGCCAACCCATGTACGACCTTGCCGCGATGGGCGCCTGGATCGAGTTTGCTGTCCGCTGGCTGCATGTGATCACGGGCATAGCCTGGATCGGCTCGTCCTTCTACTTCATCGCGCTGGATCTCGGGCTGCACCGCGACCGCAACCTCGCGAGCGGGGCGGATGGTGAAGAGTGGCAGGTGCACGGCGGCGGGTTCTATCACATCCAGAAATACCTGGTCGCGCCCGAGAACATGCCCGATGGTCTCATTTGGCACAAATGGCAAAGCTACTGGACCTGGATCAGTGGGTTCGTCCTGCTGGTGCTGGTGTACTATCTGGGCGCTGAGTTCTACCTGATCGACCCGGCCATCGCGGACCTCGCCGCATGGCAGGCCATCGGGCTCTCGCTCGCCTCGCTCGCCTTCGGTTGGATCGTCTACAACACCCTCTGCCGGGTCTTCGTGGACGCCAACCAAACGACCCTTATGCTCGCCCTCTTTGTTGTGCTGATGGCGATGTCCTATTTCTACGCCTCGGTATTTTCCGGCCGCGCGGCGATGCTGCATCTGGGCGCCTTCACAGCAACGATCATGAGCGCGAATGTCTTCATGATCATCATCCCGAACCAGAAGATCGTCGTGGATGACCTGATGGCCGGGCGCACACCGGATGCGAAGTACGGTAAGATCGCCAAACAGCGCAGCACGCACAACAACTATCTGACGCTGCCCGTGATCTTCCTCATGCTCAGCAACCACTACCCGCTGGCCTTCGCCACCCAATATACATGGCTCATCGCGAGCCTCGTGTTCCTGATGGGGGTCACGATCCGGCACTACTTCAACTCGATGCACGCCCGGCAGGGAAACCCGCATTGGACATGGGCGGTGACCACGCTGATCTTCATCGGCATCATGTGGCTCTCAACCGCGCCGATGTTCCGCGCGGACGAGCCCGAGACCGCACAGGGTGCCGCTCTGCAGTTCGCGCAGGCTACGGGCTTCGAAGAGGTGCAGGACATCGTTTTGGGCCGCTGTTCGATGTGCCACGCGGAGGAGCCGGTGTGGGAGGGGTTGCTCTGGGCGCCCAAGGGTGTGCGGCTGGAGACGGAGTACCAGATCGCCCGCCAGGCCCGTGCGGTCTATCTGCAATCGGGTCTCAGCCACGCCATGCCGCCCGCGAACCTCTCCTACATGGAGGACGACGAACGCGCCCAGATCGTTGCGTGGTACCTGGCCGCCACGACTGAGTGACCAGGGGTGGCCTGAAGCCCACCCTACCTGCCGGCACGACCGTCGGAGCAGGCAGGTGAGGTGGGCCTTCGGGCCGCCGCGGCTGTGAAATCCGGTTTCAGAATCGGCGCGAGACATGCTACACCTTGGGGCATGGCCTCTCTCAACCCCAACATAGGCGGTGATCGCCCCATCATTCGGCAACTCGATGACGCTGCGATCAATCGCATCGCCGCAGGCGAGGTCATTGAGCGCCCCGCTTCGGCGGTGAAGGAGCTCGTCGAAAACGCACTCGATGCCGGGGCCCGTCGCATCGCCATTGACTACGCGGATGGCGGCAAGACCCTGATCCGCGTTCAAGACGACGGGTGCGGGATGACGGAAGAGGAGCTGCCGCTGGCGCTCTCGCGGCACGCAACCTCAAAAATCGACGGCTCGGACCTGCTGGACATCCACACCTTCGGGTTCCGCGGCGAGGCTCTGCCGTCGCTGGGGGCCGTGGGGCGCCTGACCATTGCCAGTCGCGCCGAAGGCGCGCCCGGTGTCGAGCTGTCGGTTGTCGGTGGAGAGATGAGCGCAGCGAGGCCAGCGGCCCTGAACATTGGCACAACCGTCACGCTGCGCGATCTGTTCTTCGCGACGCCCGCCCGGCTCAAGTTTCTGCGCACGGATCGCGCGGAGAGCCAGGCCATCACCGATGTGGTCAAGCGGCTGGCGATGGCCGAGCCCTTCGTGCAGTTCGTCTTGCGCGATGTGTCGGGTGACGGCGACGGGCGCGA
Source organism: Roseobacter cerffii (assembly GCF_054226325.1). Lineage (NCBI taxonomy): Bacteria > Pseudomonadati > Pseudomonadota > Alphaproteobacteria > Rhodobacterales > Roseobacteraceae > Roseobacter > Roseobacter cerffii. The sequence goes on along the minus strand of NZ_CM135757.1, from coordinate 4,035,212 downwards.
GGTGTTCCGCGCGGATGCGGAGCAGGGCGATCTCTTCGGTGCGCTACACGGAAGGCTCGCCCGTGTTCTGGGCCGCGAGTTCGCAGAGAACGCGCTGGCCATTGATGCGGAGCGCGAGGGCTTGCACCTCACCGGGTTTGCCGCCCTGCCGACCTACTCGCGCGGCTCTGCGGTGGCGCAATACCTCTTCGTGAACGGCAGACCGGTGCGGGACAAGCTGCTGGTTGGTGCGTTGCGTGGTGCTTACTTTGACTTCCTGAGCCGCGACCGGCATCCGGCGGCAGCGCTCTTTATCGACTGCGATCCAAGGTTGGTTGATGTGAACGTGCATCCGGCCAAGTCCGAGGTGCGCTTTCGCGATCCGGGGATTGCGCGCGGCCTGATCGTCTCCGCCCTGCGGCACGCGTTGGCGGAGGCCGGACACCGGGCGTCGAGCACCGTTGCCGACGCGGCCTTGGGTGCAATGACGCCCGAGCCGACAGGCGCCCGGGTCTATCGGATGGACAGGCCCCCAGCGCCGCGCATCACTCCCGAGTTTGCCGAGACCGCACCCGTTTGGGGCCGCGTCGAGGTCGTTGAACCGGACGCCCGTCCAGAGCCAGATCATGCACCGGACTACCCGCTGGGCACGGCGCGTGGGCAAGTACATGAGAACTACATCATCGCGCAGACGGCGACGGGCATGGTGATTGTCGACCAGCACGCGGCCCATGAACGGCTGGTCTATGAGAAGCTCAAACACCAGATGGCAGAGACCGGCGTGGCGCGGCAGGCCCTGTTGATCCCTGAGATCGTGGAGCTTTCCGACAGCGATTGCGCCCTGCTCATGGAGATCGCCGGTGAACTCGAGAAATTTGGTTTAGGCATTGAACCATTCGGCGGAGGTGCGATTGCCGTGCGAGAGACGCCTGCCATTCTGGGCACTGTCGATGCACGCGCTATGCTCCTGGATATCCTCGATGAACTGGTGGATCAAGGTGGGTCGAACACGGTACAGGCACGGGTCGAGGCGATCCTCAGCCGCGTCGCCTGTCACGGTTCGATCCGCTCCGGGCGTCGGATGCGGGCGGAGGAGATGAACGCCCTTCTGCGCGAGATGGAAGAGACGCCGCACTCCGGCCAATGCAACCACGGCAGGCCCACCTATGTCGAGCTCAAGCTCAGCGATATCGAACGATTGTTTGGTCGCACATGATTGAAATTGCCGGACAAACTTATGCTCTGAGTGATCCTCTGGTGATTGCGGCCTTGGCCGGTGGCGCGGTGATCCTGCTGGTCCTCCTGCTCCTCATCATGGCAGTTCGGGCCGCTGGGCGCAGCGCTGCGTTGACGGCGCCGCTGGTCCAGCAGGTCGGCGCGCTGGGGCAGCATGTGCAGCAGCTTGGGCAAGGGCAGGAGCAGCTGCGCGGCGGGCTGCAGATGGTATCGGACACACAGGCCACGGCACAGGCGCAGGTGATCCAGACTGTGGAGGCACGGCTGGCCACGGTGCAGCAGCAGATGCAGGACCGGCTGGCCGACAATGCGTTGCGTTCGGCCCGGTCGCTGGCCGAGATGCAGGAGCGCATGAAGGAAACGCTGCATGGCTCGTCGAAACAGACCACCACCAGCCTCACGCAATTGCAGGAGCGATTGGCCGCGATTGACAAGGCGCAAGACAATATCACCAAGCTCTCGGGCGATGTGCTGTCGCTGCAGGACATCCTCAGCAACAAGCAGACCCGCGGCGCCTTTGGCGAGATTCAGCTGCGCGATATCCTGTCAAAGGCCCTGCCATCGGACAGCTATTCGTGGCAGCCGACGCTGAGCAATGGCAAGCGTGCGGATTGTCTCATCCACCTGCCCAACCCGCCCGGACCCATTGTTATTGATAGTAAATTTCCGCTGGAGGCCTACGAGGCACTGCGGGTGGCGGAGACCGATCAGGCGCTTAAAGAGGCAGTGGCCAAAATGAAGATCGCGGTCACGAAACATATCACGGACATCTCCGAGAAATACATCATCGATGGCGAGACCGCAGATGGCGCCTTGATGTTCCTGCCCTCCGAAGCAGTCTATGCGGAGCTGCACGCCAACTTCCCCGAGCTGGTGCGCAAGGGGTTCGATGCGCGGGTCTGGATCGTTTCGCCCACCACCTGCATGGCGACGTTGAACACCATGCGGGCGATCCTCAAGGATGCGCGCATGCGCGAGCAGGCGGGGGCCATCCGCAAGACGCTGAAACAGCTGCACCGGGACGTGGAGCTGGTCGTTACAAGGGTGGGCAAACTCGATACGCATTTCCGGCAGGCGCGCGAGGATCTGGACGGGATCGGTACTGCCGCAGAGCGTGCCGGGAAGCGCGCCGCACGGCTCGACAGCTTCGACTTTGCGGAGCTTTCGCCCGAGGAAGATGCGGCGCTCTCGCTGAACCGCCCGAAGCCGTAAACAGACCGGACGCGCAACGGGCGGAATGTCCATTTCCGAAAATCTGTGATTCGCGCCTTTAAGGCTGCAAAACATGGAAAACCGCATGTCTGTTTTATGTCGGTATCACGTCGGTATTTTGTCGGTGCGGGTGTTGGTCTTCCCGGGCTTAACAGGGCATGCGGCGGCGAAGATTGCCAAGCCGTTACCGATCCGCGCGTGCGGCGGGTGCTGCGTGGCCCGGCATCGCCGGGCAGCGGCCGACCCCCTTCGACAGGGGGGAGGGCGCTTTCTCTCTCCCAAGCACCCCAGATTGAACCTAGCCGAGCGCCGCCATGATCCCGCGCAGCTCGGCGAGGCCGCGCATCCGCCCGATCAGCGGGTAGCCCGGCATGCTGTCGGCGGTGCGATCATACAGCAGCTCCTGCCCGTGATCCGGGCGCATGGGGATCTGCCAATCCGCACGGGCCCCAAGCTTGCGCCGTGCTTCCTCCGCCAGCAGCGCACGGATCGTGGCGACCATATCCGTGTCACCTTCCAGATGCGGGGCTTCGAAGAAATCGGGGCGCTCCGGGTCGTCGCTGAGCCGCTTGGTATTGCGCAGATGCACGAAGTGGATGCGATCCCCCAACCGGTCGACAAACCCCGGCGGGTCGAAATCCGCCCGTACACCGAGCGATCCGGTGCAGAGCGTGGCGCCATTGGCAGGGCTCTCGACAGCATCGAGCACCTGCGCATAATCCTCGGTCGTCGACATCACGCGCGGCAGACCCAGCAGGCCAAAGGGTGGGTCATCCGGATGACAGCAGAGGCGCAGGCCGAGGCGCTCGGCGACCGGCACCACCTCTGCGAGGAAGTCGATCAGGTTCTGGCGCAGTCGGTCTGACGTGATGGCGTCATAGCTGGACAGCTGTGCCCGTACGTCCTCGACCGTCCAGGTGTCATTGGCGCCGGGCAGTCCGGCCACGATGTTGTTCTTGAGCGCGGTGCGTTCGGCCTCGGACATCTCGTCAAATCGCGCGGCGGCAGCAGCGCGCTGCGCCTCGGAGTAGTCCGCGGGCGCGTCCTCGCGGGCAAGGATATGCAGATCGAAGACGCTGAACGCCTGAAAATCAAAGAGCATCGCCGTGCCGCCGTGCGGTTGCGGCGCGCGCAGGGTCGTGCGGGTCCAGTCGAGAATGGGCATGAAGTTGTAGCAGACGGTCTCGATGCCATGCCGGGCGAGCGCCGCGAGGCTCTCCTTATAGGCGGCGATATGCGCGGTGGCCTCGGGGCCTTGGGTCTTGATCGCCTCGGAGACGGGCAGGCTTTCGACCACATCCCAGGCAAATCCCGCGGTGGCCAGCCTCTCCTGCCGTTTGGCGATCTCGGCATCCGGCCAGACCGCGCCCGGCGCGATGTGGTGCAGGGCGGTCACGATCCCTTCGACCCCGACCATATGCAGATCGGGCAGAGCCACGGTGTCTTGCGGGCCGAACCAGCGCCAGCATTGCTTCATGGCTGCCATCCTTCATAGAGCGGGTGATCGGGCGTGATCGGGAGCGCCACGCGTGTGCCCGTCCGGGCCGCGTGGTAGATCGCGGTGACGAGGGCGATGGAGGCTGCACCCTCTTCCAGCGTGACCGCGGTATTGGGCGCACCTGCGCGGTCCTGCGCGATAGCGGTGAGGAAGCCCGCGAAGCCGGTGGGTTCCGCGGCGGTGTTGTCGAGGATCTGATCGATCTCGGTCTGTTTGGCGGGGTCGCGCGCGGTGAAGGTCCACGGGTCGGCGCCGGGGGCGTAGGGCGTGCTGCCCGAGGTCGCGGTGAGGTTTTCAAAGACGAAGCGGATGCGGGTCTCGTCGGTTGCGGCCCCTAGCGTGATGCTGCTGGTGGCAAGCGCACCATTGGCCATCTCGAAAGCGATGGCGGCGCAATCCTCGGTCTCGATAGGGTTGACGCGCGTGGTGGTCATGGCCGAGAGCGCCGCGACCGGACCCATGAAGTGGGTCAGCAGGTCGTGGTTGTGGATCGCATGGCCGAGCACCGCGCCGCCCTGTTCGCCCGCCCAGGTGCCGCGCCAGGGAACCGCGTAGTAATCGGCGCCGCGCGACCAGTGGGTCTCGATCGCTGCGGTCTGCGGCTGGCCGGTGAGACCGGCGGCGACGAGCGCGCGCAGCTGTGCCAGCGACGGGCCCCAGCGGTACTGGAAGACCGGGTAGACGGTGCGGCGCGCGGTGTGCGCGGCCTGCCTGATCCGGTCCACACCGGCCATCGCGGTGGCGAGCGGCTTTTCGCAGATCACGTGTTTGCCGACCTCAAGTGCCTGCAAGGTGACGGGCACGTGCAGGTGCGGTGGTAGGCAGATGTCGATGAGATCGATGGCCGGGTCCTGCAGCGCCGTGTCGATCTGTGTGCCGACGGTGAAGTCGCCCCCCTTGCGCAGCGCTTCGGCGCGGGCCGTGTCTTGGTCGACGAGCATGGCAACCTCGAAAACATCCGGTAGCGTACGGTAGGCGGCGAGATGCTCCGCGCCGATCCCTGCGCCGAGGATGGCCACGCGGGTCATCTGGCCGTCTCTGCTTTCGCTTGCGCGTCAAGAGCGAGCTGCATGACCGTGAAGCAGTGGGCTTGGGTTATGGCGGTTTCGGTGCGGTGCGCGATGTCGTGCACGAGGCGCTCGAAATAGGGCAGGCCGGCGTCGCTTGCGTCGATCTTTTCGCATGTTTTGCCATTCACGAGGACCAGGTGGTCGGTGCCCTCGGCCCCCCCTACATCCACGTATTTGCGCAGCTCGATATAGCCTTCGGTGCCGAGGATCGTCAGCCGCCCGTCACCCCAGGTGGGCAGCGCATCGGGCGTGTACCAGTCGACACGGATGGTGCCGGAGGCCGAGGCGCTGCGCAGGGTGATCTCGCCAAAGTCCTGCAGGCCGGGGGTGTCCGGGTTGGCGTAGTTGGCGACCATGGCGTGGGTGATGTCTGCGGTCTCCGACCCGGTGAAATGCAGGAACTGGTCGATCTGATGCGAGGCGATGTCAGTCAGGATGCCGCCGTAGCGGTCGCGTTCGAAGAACCAGTGTGGCCGCGTGGCGCGATTCAACCGGTGGGGCCCGAGACCTGCGGTGTGCACGACCCGGCCAATGGCGCCCTGCTCGACGAGCTCGGTGGCGCGGGTCACGGCGGGCACCTCGAAACGCTCGGAGAAATTGATCGACCAGATGCGCCTCGTTTCCGCCACGCAGGCCTTGATGGCCCCGAGCTGGTCGTGGGTGGTGCAGCCGGGCTTGTCGCTCATCACGTCCATACCCTGCCGCATGGCGCGGATCGCAAGATCGGCGCGGTCGGCGGGGATGGCCGAGACCAGCGCGAGGGTGGCGCCGGACTTCAGCGCCGCGTCGAGCGTGGCGAAGCGCTTGAGATCGGGGAAGCGTTTGGTGAAACCTGGCAGTGTTTCGGGCGCGCCCTCGGTCCAGTAGCCGAGGCAGGTGGCGCCGGTTTTCAACATGTTTTCAGTCATGCCGTAGATGTGGCGGTGGTCGAGGCCGAGCGCGACGAAGGGCAGGTTCATGAGGCGATCTCCGTGATCTGGCCGCTGCGGCTGGCGCGCTCCATCGCGTCGATCACGCGGTGCGCCTGCAGCGCGCTTTGGCCCGAGGCGAGCGGTGCCGTGCCGGTCCTGAGGCAGGCTGCGAAGTCTTCCAGCACGCTCTGATGCCAGGCATGGGTGAAGGCCATCGGGTCGGCGCCACCACCGGTGCTGGCCTCGGCGCCGAAGGTTTCGACGCGCCCGTCGAGATGGGTCAGGGTGAGCACCCCGGAGGCGAGATATGCTGCGGCTTTGTCCCCTTGAATGCGGATGCTTTCGGGCTCACCCGGATAGGCGGCGGTGGTGGCCATGAGGCTGCCGCAGGCGCCGCTCTCCATCTCGAAGAGCGCCCCGGCCCAGTCTTCAGCCTCCATCGTATGCAAGGGCGTGGTGCGCATCATCGCCTGCACCGCCCGGATCGGCCCGAGCAGCCAGAGCGCGAGATCGAGCGTATGGATCGCCTGGTTGATCATCACGCCGCCGCCGTCGCGGGCGTAGGTGCCACGCCCGGGCGCATCATAGTAAGCCTGATCGCGCCACCAGGGCACCCGGATCTCGACGGTGGCCACCTGGCCCAACGCGCGCCCGTCCAGAAGCTGTTTCAGCTTCGTGGACGCTGCGCGTGCCCGGTGCTGAAGAACGATACCGAGGGGCACACCGGCGGCCGCGCAGTGCGCCACGATCGCTTCGGCGGCGGCCAGTGTCCGCTCGATGGGCTTTTCCATGAGGATCGGCTTGCCCGCGGCACTCAGGGTCTCGACGAGCTCCTGACGGGCGTCGGGCGGTGTCGCGATGACCACGAAATCGACCGCAGGGTCATCGGCAATCTCGACCACCGAGGTGCGCACCGGCACCGCGTAGCCAAGCGCTGCGCTGGCTCTCTCGGCAAAGGCCTGTGCGCGCGCGGGGTCGCGCCCCATGACCCCGGCCAGGTCGATCCCCTCCGCGTCGCGGATCGCGGCCAGATGGGTGTCTGCCACCATGCCGAGGCCCAGCAATACCGTCTTCATATCCCCTCCCGTTTCGGGCACATTTGCACCAAAGGCCTGCGAAGGCCACGCAAAAGATGGGAAGACGCATGCACCAGCTGACCGGGACGGCGGGCACACTCTACGAGCGCATCCGCGACCTGCCGATTGTCTCGCCGCATGGGCATTGCGAGCCTGCGTGGTTTGCCACGGATGCCCCCTTTCCCGACCCTGCGACGCTGCTCGTGGTGCCGGATCATTACGTCTTCCGGATGCTCTACGCGCAGGGGGTACCGCTCGAAAGCCTGGGCGTGCCGGAGCCGGGACGCGGGGCGGACCCGCGCGACATCTTCCGGATTTTTGCGCAGAACTGGCACCTCTTTCTCGGCACGCCCTCGCGGTTCTGGATCTCTCACGTGCTGACCGAGACGCTGGGGATCGACACGCCGCTGTCCGCCGAGACGGCGGATGCGGTCTATGATCAGATCGCCGAGCGATTGGGCGATGCGGCGTTCCGGCCGCGCGCGCTCTTTGACCGCTTCGGGATCGAGGTGCTGGCGACGACGGATGGCGCTCTGGATGATCTGGCGCACCACCGCACGGTGGCGGAGAGCGACTGGCGCGGGCGGGTCATCCCCACGTTCCGGCCCGATGCGGTGCTCGACCCTGCACATGAGGGGTTTCTCGGCAACATCGACGCGCTCGGTCGCGTGACCGGTGAGGATGTTGGCAGCTTTGCAGGCTACCTCGCCGCTTTGCGGGCGCGGCGGGCGTTCTTCAAGGCGCGTGGAGCGACGGCGACGGACCATGCGATCGAGGTGATCGAGACGGTCTGGCTGGACGATCCCGATGCGCTCTACCAGCGGCTGCGGCGCGGTGAGGCCTCGGAGGCGGAGGGCCGCGCCTTTTACGGGCATATGTTGATCGAGATGGCACAGATGTCGGTAGGCGACGGGCTGGTGATGCAGATCCACGGTGGCAGTCGGCGCAACACCAATGCGGAGGTGTTCGCGCGTTTCGGGCGCGACAAGGGCGCCGATATTCCCATCGCGGTGGATTGGGTGCGCGGGCTTGACGCTTTGTTGAACCGGGTCGGCAACACGCCGGGGTTCACACTGATCCTCTTCACCCTGGACGAGACGACTTACGCGCGGGAGCTTGCGCCCATGGCCGGACATTGGCCCTGCCTGCGGATCGGGCCGCCCTGGTGGTTCCATGACAGCGCGGCGGGTATTGCACGGTACTTCGATCAGGTGGTGGAGACGGCGGGCTATTGGAACCTCGCTGGTTTTAACGATGACACGCGGGCGTTTCTCTCGATCCCGGCGCGGCATGATCTGTGGCGGCGGGGGGTGGCGGCGCATCTGGCGGAGCAGGTGGCGCGGGGGGTCTTTGGACTGGCCGATGCGGAGACGCTGGCACCCTTGCTGGCCGTTGACCTGGCGCGCGACGCCTACGAGCTTGGCACATGAGCGCGCGCATCCTGCATATCGGGGTCGGCAATTTCGCCCGGGCGCATCTCGCGGATTACACGCAGGACGCGGGCGGCTGGACGATCACTGGGGTCAGCCTGCGCTCAGCCACAGTGCGCGATGGGCTGCGCGCGCAGGGCTATGACTATGGGCTGGCGGTGCAGGGGCAAGGGGTCAAGCCGATCACCGTCTTTGACGAGGTGCTGGTAGCACCGGAGGATCCGGGCGCGGTGCTGGCGCAGATTGCGGATCCGGAGGTGCATATCATCTCGGTCACGGTGACCGAGAAGGGCTATCACCTGACGCCGGGCAACAGGCTCAATCTGGACGATCCGGCGGTGGCGCAGGACCTGACGGGTGACGGCCCACGCACGGTGATCGGGTTTCTGGCGCGCGGGATCGCGGCGCGGGAGACGCCGGTCACGGTGCTGAGCTGTGACAATCGGGCGAACAACGGCGATGTGCTGCGCAATGCGGTGGTGAGCTTCGCGGCGGAGGCGCGGCTCGACATGGGGCAGGCGCAGGCGCGCTTTCCCAACAGCATGGTAGATCGGATTACGCCCGCGACCTCCGATGCACTGCGGGCGGAGACGGGCGATCCGATGGCGGTGCCGACGGAGCCGTTCCGTGAGTGGGTGATCGAGGATCACTTCGCGGGCCCGCGCCCCGACTGGCCGGATGTGGTGCTCACCAAGGACGTGGAGCCCCATGAGATGCGCAAGCTGCGGATGCTGAACGGGGCGCATTCGATGTTGGCTTATGCGGGGACGCTGGCGGGGTATGACTACGTGCATGAGGCGATGGCGGATGCCACGTTGCGGGCGCAGGCGCGGGCGCTGATGGGTGAGGCGGCGCGCACGCTGACCCCGGAGATGCAGGCGATCGCGCCCGCCTACGCCGACGCGCTGGTGGCGCGGTTCGACAACCCGCATATCAACCACAGCCTGCGACAGATCGCGATGGATGGCACGCAGAAGCTGCCCTACCGGATGATCGACAGCCTGCGCGCGCTTGGCGGTGATGCGCCTGCGCTGGCCGCGGGGCTGCGGGCTTGGATTGGGTTTTGCCGCGCGGAGGCGGCTGCGGGGCGCGATCTGCAGGACCCGCAGGCGGAGGCGATTGCGGGGATCGTGGGTGCCGGAGGCTCGGACCAGCAGCTGCTGGCGCTGATCGGGGCGGAGGATCTCGGCCAGTCTATTCTGGAATGATCGCGCCGCGATGCTGGACGACGCGAGCGGCGCAGGCGTGGCCGGCCATGAGTGCGGCGGCCTGGGGTTGCCCGGTGAGCAGCGCGGAGAGGTAGCCGCCGTTGAAGCTGTCGCCTGCGGCGGTGGTGTCGATGACGTTTTCAGCAGGCGGGTAGGTTTGGGTGACTGGGTCACCCATAGAGAGCGGGCCGGTTGCGCCCCGTTTGAGCGCACCCGTGCCGGGGTAGCTTTGCAGGCGCGTGGTGACCTGCGCATCGCTTTCGTTGAAGAGCGCCATCTCGTCGTCGATGGAGGGTAGGGCAATGTCGGCACGGGCCCACATCGCCTGGGTGATCTCTTGCGCGGTGGCCTGATCCTCCCAGAGGCGGGGGCGGTAGTTGCTGTCGTAGACCAGCTTTTGCGGGGCGTCCTTCAGCCAGTCGACAAGGGCCAGGCGCACGGGGTGCGGCAGGATCGCGAGCGAGATTCCGGAAAGGTAGAGCACGTCATAGGGCTCCAGTACGGAGAATTCGTAACCATCGCTCGTCTGGAAGAGATCGCGCGCGGCGGCGGCGCTACGCCAGTAGGTGAAGGAGCGTTCGCCGTCGGCGGTTGTGGTGATTGCGTAGAGGCCAGGGGATTTGCCGGGGATGATGCGGATGGCGCCTGTGCCGATGCGCTGGGCGGTGATGAAGTCGCGGATTTGGGCCGAGAAAGGGTCATCGCCCAGGCAGGTGACATAGTCGACCGTCAGCGATGGCGCGCAGCGTTTGAGGTAGATCGCGGTGTTGAGCGTATCGCCTGCGACGCCAACCTTGGCCACCTCGCCTTGCATGGAGAGTTCGATCATGGCTTCGCCGATACAGGCCACGCGGAGGGTCATCGCTGTTCCCTTTTCCAGATGATGAGGCCCGAGACCACGATGATCAGCGCGCCGAGCACGGTCCATTGATCGGGCAGGTGATCGAAGACCAGATAACCCATGATCGTCAGGTAGATCATGAACGAATAGGTGAAGGGCATCAGCGTGTTGGCTGAGCCGAAGCGGTGCGCGTTGGTCAAGAGCTGGTGCCCGCCCCAGCCGAAGAGGCCGAGACCGATCAGCAAAGCCCATTGCAGCGGATCGGTGGGCCACTGCCAGCTCCAGATCGCGAGCGGCAGGAGCAGCGTTGTGCCGAGCGCGCCCATGTAGAACTGCATGGTTTCGGTGGCCACGATGCCCGCGAGCTTGCGCGTCATGATGGAATAGAGCGCGAGGCTGAGCGCGTTGAAGAGGGCAAGCAGCATGGCCCAGTGGAAATCCGCGCCCAAGGGACGGATGACGACCAGCACGCCCAGAAAGCCCAGCAGGATCGCGAACCAGCGCCAGGGGCCGATTTTCTCGTTCAGGAAATGCTGCGAGAGGAAGCAGACGATGACCGGGCTGGAGAACATGATGGCCGAGATCACGGTCAGCGGCAGGAAGTTCAGCGCATAGAAGTTCGACACCGTCGCGGTGATCAGCAGCAGCGCGCGGGTGATCACCTGGCCGGGATGGCCGGTCTGCAGCCGGTCGCGGGTGAGACCACCGCGCGCGATCACCCCAAAGGAGATGACGAAGTGGCCCGCGTAGCGCATGAAGGCGAGCTGAAACGCCGGAAAGCCGAGCAGCGCCAACCACTTGGCGCTGGTGTCCACGACCGAGAACAGCAGCCATGCGCAGAGCATGAGGCTGATCCCGAAATGCGGACGATCCTCGACCAGACCGGCGGTGACGGCCATCCTAGGGCTTCATTTTCTGCGCGTAGAAGTCGATCATCTGGCTGACCATATTCTCGCCGTGGCCCGTCTCGGTCGCCTCGCGCAGCGCACCCAGAGCGCATTTGGACATCATGCTGTCGACGCCTGCGTCTTCGGCCATTTTCGCGTAATAGCCGACGTCCTTGGCGGCGTTCTTGATGGCGAAGGCGAGCTGGTTCGGATCACCCTTCAGCCCGTAGCCCGAGACGAAATCCATCATGCCGGAGTGCAGGGGCCCCGCGGCCATCACGTCATAGAGTTGCTGACGATCGATGCCCGCCACATCGGCCATGGCGAAGGCCTCGGCCATGGCGTTGGCGACGGTCATGCCGAAAAAATTGTTCATCAGTTTGATCGTGTGGCCTGAGCCGAGCGCGCCGAGGTGAAAGACGTTTTCGCCCAAGTCATCGAGCACTGGCTTGACCTTGTCGAAGGCGGATTGCTCGCCTGCGGCCATGATGTTCAGTAGCCCGTCCTTGGCGTGGGTTGGTGTCCGACCAAGGGGCGCATCCATATAGGTACCACCAGCGGCGGCGACCTCATCGCCCAGGGCCCGCGTGCTGCCGGGCAGGGAGGTGCCGAAGTCGATCACAACCGCGCCGGGTTTCAGGCCCGCGATCACGCCGTCGGGCCCCCGCATCCGGCTTTCCACGCTGTCGGAGGTGTCCATGCAGAGCATCACGATGTCGCTGGCCGCGGCCACATCGCGGGCGGTCGCGACCTCCGTGGCCCCGCGCGCCACGGCAGCGTCGATGCGCGGGCGCGAGCGGTTGGCGGTGATCGTCATCGCATACCCCTTGTCGATCAGCCGGTCGACCATGGCAGAGCCCATGAGCCCGAGCCCGATAAATCCGATTGTCTGCTGTGCCATCTAAGGTCTCCTTTACGCGTGTGTGAGGGGGGCTGGGGTGTGCTGCTGCAGCTGCTCTTCGATCTGAAGGGCCACGTCGAGTGTGCGGGTGGCGTCGGCCACGTCGATCAGCGGGGCGGCGCCGTCGATCACCTCGAGGAAGTGGTCGAGCTGGGCGTCGAGTGGAGGTTTTGCGTTCTCCGCCCTGGTGCAGGGCACGGGCTCGGCGGGGCGGGACCAGTCCTGCCCGGACCAGAGCGTCATCGAGGGGAAGCTGATCGCCCCCTTGGTGCCGGTGATCCAGAGCATGTCCTGATGCGTGGTGCCGATGTTGGGGTTCTCGCCGGTGGCGGCCTCGAACCCCCAGGGCGCGGGCGCGGTGTCGGCGAAGGCGATGGTGCCGGTGGCACCGCTCTCGAAGGCGAGGGCGACGGCGCCGCTTTCGACGCGGGCCTGTCCGCGCAGGCCGCGTCCCCGGAGTGCGGAGACGGCGGCGATGTCACCGAGGACAAAGCGCAAAAGGTCGATGTCATGCACGAGGTTGATGAGCACCGGGCTGCCGTGGGTGCTGCGCCAGTTGTCCTGGAAATAGGCGTCGGGCTTGCGCATGGCCCAGATGAGGCTGGCGGTGACGGGCTGGCCGATGGCGCCGTTCGCGATGAGGGATTTCAGTTGCTGGACGGGCGCGTGGTAGCGGCGGTGGTGACCGACGAGCGATCTGACCTTCGCAGTTTGGATCGCCGTCTGCAGGGCGTGGGCCTGGGCGAGGTCCTCGGTCACGGGTTTTTCGATGAGCATGGGCCAGCCGCGTTTGGCCGCATAGGCCCCGTGTTCCGCGTGCAGGTGGGTCGGCGTGGCGAGGATGACGCCATCGACGGGGCCTGTGACCTCGGCCATGTCGTTGTAGCGCGGCACATGCGGCGCGATGCCCGGGTCGGGATCGGCGAGGCCCACAAGCGTGCAGCGCGGATGCGCGGCGACTGCCTCAAGATGGCGGATGCCGATGAGCCCGCCGCCAACGACAAGGATGCGGCTCACATCACCGCCCCGATTTGCCAGGGGACGAATTCATAATCGCCCAGGCCCTGCGCTTCGGATTTGCTCATCTCGCCGGAGGCGACGCGCAGGAAGGTCTGGTAGATTTCGCGGCCCTTGTCCTCGACCGTGGTGCTTTCGGTTAGGATGGTGCCGGCGTCGATGTCCATGTCCTCCGCCATGCGCTTGGCCATGGCGGAGTTGGTGGCGACCTTGATGGTGGGGCTGGGTTTGGAGCCGAAAGCGGAGCCGCGCCCCGTGGTGAAGCAGACAAGGTTGCAGCCGCCCGCGATCTGGCCGGTGACGGAAGCCGGGTCATAGCCGGGGCTGTCCATGAAGGTGAAGCCGCGGGCCGTGACCGGTTCGGCGTATTTATAGACCCCCATGAGAGGGGATGTGCCGCCCTTGGCTGCCGCGCCGAGGGATTTTTCAAGGATCGTGGTCAGGCCACCCGCCTTGTTGCCGGGGGAGGGGTTGTTGTCCATCGAGCCCTTATTGCGGGCGGTGTAGTCTTCCCACCATTTGATCAGGCCGACCAGCTTGTCGCCGGTGGCTTGGTCAGCCGCGCGGCGGGTGAGCAGGTGTTCGGCGCCGTAGATCTCGGGTGTTTCCGCGAGCACGCCGGTGCCGCCTTGCGCCGCGAGCAGGTCGCAGGCGTAGCCGAGTGCGGGGTTCGCGGTGATGCCGGACCAGGCGTCAGAGCCGCCGCATTGCAGAGCGACTTTCAGCTCGGAGGCGGGGCATTCCGTCCGCGTGGCCTCGTTTGCGAGGGGCAGCATCGCCTCGATCTTCTGGATGCCCAGATCTATGGTTTTGCGCAAACCGGCGACATTCTGGATGTTCATCACCTGGAAGGTCGGGCCTTGTTTCAGGCCGTAGGCGTCGAGCAGCCAGTCGATCTGGTTCATCTCGCAGCCGAGGCCCACCATGAGCACGGCGGCGTGGTTGGGGTGCCGGGCGTAGCCCCACATGACCCGCTGGAGTGCTTCGAAGCCATCGCCGTCCCCCGCCATGCCGCAGCCCGTGCCATGCACGAAGGCGACAACACCGTCGACGTTGCGGTATTGGCTGAGGACGTCCGGCGTGAAATGCGCCGCGATCATGCGCGCGGCGGTGGCGGAGCAGTTCACCGAGGTGACGATGGCCACGTAGTTCCGCGTGCCGACCTGGCCGTTGGCGCGGCGGTAGCCCAGGAAGGTATCGCGGTCGGCCTCGGGCACAGGTGTGACGGGGCGCAGGTCGGTCGAGAACTCGTAGTCGGCCTCGGTGTTGCGGAAGTCCACGTTCTGGGTGTGCACATGGGTGCCGGGGAGGATGTCTTCGGCGGCGTAGCCGATGATTTGCGCGTATTTGCGGATGGCGGTGCCCTTGGGGATTGCCTGCGTGGCGATTTTGTGGCCGGAGGGGATCAGGCTTTGGGTCGTGGTGCCCTCGACCGCCACACCGGCTTCGAGCGCGCGGGTGGCGGTGACGACGTTGTCGGCGGGGTCAAGGCGGATGATGTCAGGCATGTCCGGGACGGTGGCACAGGGCGGGGGTGGTCACAAGAGCGGGGCGATGATGGGCGGGATGTGCGGTCGGGTTTGAGTATTTTTGGAAGGGTGAAGGGGGCTGGGTATTGGACCCACCCCGGTTACGGGAGCAGCAGCGAGACGATGGGCGGCCAGATCAGCAGCACGGAGAGGGCGCAGAGCTGGATGCCGATGAAGGGCAGGAAGCCTTTGAAGATGTCCGTCAGGCTGATGTGCGGCGGGGCCACGGACTTCAGATAGAAGGCGGCGGGGCCGAAGGGGGGTGAGAGGAAGCTGACCTGCATGTTCATACAGAAGACGACGCCGAACCAGATCGCCACATGGCGGGGGTTGAGCTCGCCCAGCAGGCCAATCTCCTCGATAGGCAGGCGTTGCACGATCGGCAGGAACACGGGGATGATCAGCAGCACGATGCCGACCCAATCCATGAAGGCGCCCATGAACAAAAGGATCAGCATCATCATCAGGATGATGCCCATGGTGGGCAGCTCGGAGCCGACGATGAAATCGGCCACATAGGTGGGCCCGCCGGCGATGGTGTAGGCGCCTGCGAGGGCTGTCGCGCCGATGGTCACCCAGATGATGGTGCCGGT
This sequence comes from Roseobacter cerffii, assembly GCF_054226325.1. Classification (NCBI taxonomy): domain Bacteria; kingdom Pseudomonadati; phylum Pseudomonadota; class Alphaproteobacteria; order Rhodobacterales; family Roseobacteraceae; genus Roseobacter; species Roseobacter cerffii. The sequence continues at coordinate 4,019,824 of NZ_CM135757.1, read as the reverse complement.
GGATTTCAGCGTGCGCATGAGGCTGTCCCACACGAGTTCAAAGCTGGCTTCGCCGCGGAAGATCGCGATGATGAGCACAGCGAGGGCGCCCATGCCCGCGGCCTCGGTGATGCCGGTGATGCCGCCGTAGATCGAGCCCATGACAACGCCGATCACCACGATGGGTGCGACGAGACCTTTGCCGAGTTTCCAGCCCAGCACCGTGCGGTCGCGGCCCAGCACGCCGAACATCATCATGAAGGCGGCCACGACCGTGCCGCCGAACCACGGCAGCCAGTCGGCCGTACCATAGGCGAAGGGATCGCCCGTGTTCGCGGCGTTCTGGCCGCTGAGTTCAAAGAACAGCGCGCGCAGGAAGAGGGCGGTTGAGAAGCCCGCGATCAGCACGCAGAGGAAGGCCGCGAAGAGCTTGGCCTTTTCGGCGCCAACGGGCTCGCCCTCGACCGGTTCGGGCAGGGGGGCGTCTTCGGGGCGCAGCTGGGTGCGGATGATGATGTAGATGATGATGAAGCTCGCGAGCATGAAGCCCGGCAGGAAGGAGGCGGTGAAAAGCGCCTTGATCGAGGTTTCGGTGATCAGCCCGTAGATGATCAGGACGATCGACGGCGGGATCATCGTGCCGAGGCTACCCGAGGCACAGATGGTGCCGATGGCGAGGTTCTGGTTGTAGCCGAGGCGCAGCATCTGCGGCAGGGCGATAAGGCCCAAGAGGACCACCTCGCCGCCGATGATGCCGGACATCGCCGCCATGATCACCGCCATGATCGAGGTCACGATGGCGATGCCGCCGCGGGTGCGGTTGAGCCAGACGTTCAGCGAGGAATACATATCCTTCGCGATGCCGGAGCGCTCCAGCAGCGCCGCCATGAAGATAAACAGCGGAATGGATATGAGGACATAGTCCGTTAAGAGCCCGTATATTCGTTGTGCGAGGATATTCAGCGGGCCGGAGCCCGGTCGCCCGGTGAGGATCCCATCGCCAAAGGTCCAGGGCGCGGTGAGAAGCTGTGGCTCGAACTTCATCACCAGCACGCCAACGGCGAGGATGGCAGAGGCAAAGCCCAGCGGCATGCCGATGGCGAGCAGCAGAATGAGGCCCAGCATGAGGACCAGTGAGATCGTTCCGATATCCATCAGTCTGCCTTGTACTTTTGGGACTGGATCGCGCCGCGCGTCACGTCGAGCCCGGCGGTGCCGTCGCTGCCCACGGCGGCTTTCAGCTTTTCAAGCTCGTCCTGGTCAATGTCATCGGCGGCGGTGTGGATGACCGGCTCGGCGTTCCAGTCGGAGATGAGGTTGATCACCGCCTGCACGGCCACCAGCGCCACGACGATCAGCACCATGGGCTTCAGCGTGGCGGGGATGGGCGGGTCGAAGACGGTGCCGAAGGTCTCCCAGCGGTAGAACTTGTCAAAGGCCTCGCCGTAGCCGCCGTAGAACAGGAAGAAGGCGAAGATCACGATCATCGCCGTCGAGATGCAATCGCAGGTGCGTTGCAGCGCGCGGGGCAGCATGTCGTAGATGAGGAAGATGCGGATGTGGCTGCGCTGTTGCATGGCGTAGAGCCCGGCGCAGAGGAACACGAAGCCCGCGAGCCAGAGCGACAGCTCATTGGCCCAGAGCGTCGGGCGCTCGAAGACATAGCGCAGGATGACCTCGTAGATCATTACCGAGCAGAGCACGACCACCAGCATCATTGTCACGCGGCCGATGAAGACGGCAAGCCGGTCAATGGCGCGCCAGCTTTCGAATTCCATCGCCGCGCGGCGCACGGTGCGCATGCCGATATAGGCGAGGATCGGGATCAGCAGGACGGCGAGCCAGTCCATGATGTCGGCATAGCCGCCGAAGAGGCCGGAGAGGCCCGGTGTGATATCGGCGCGGGCAAAGAGCGCCGAGAGCTTGTCGTATTGCGAGGGGTCTTCGGGCTTGGCCAGCGTGAGGGTGAAGGCTGGCATGTGCCATGTCACCCAGCCAGCGCAGGCGATGAAGGCCATTGGGATCAGCCATTCGATCAGGCCGCCGGATTTTTCCTGCATGTCACTCCCTCACCCCTGTGGGACTGTTACACTGGCGCCCCGGGCCAGAAAAAAGACCCCGCCCGGTGCGGGCGGGGTCTCGTGTTGGGTCAGCTTACTGCTTGAGGCCCAGCTGATCGAGGTAGGCAAGGTGCGAGTCCACCAGCGCCTTGGCTTCCGGCGTGTCGGCAAACTCACCCCAGGCCGATTGCGCCGCGGCGCGGAACTTGTTCAGTTCTTCGGTCGACCACTGCGACAGGGTCACGCCCTGCTCGCGCAGCTGTGCGGCGGCTTCGGCGTTCTTCTTCTCGAACGTCAGGGCCGTGCGCAGCGCCAGTGCTTCCATCGCCACCTTCATGATCTTCTGGTGATGCGCGGGCATCGCGTCGAAGACCGCCTTGTTGCAGGCCAGGTGATCCGACGGCATCGAGTGGAAGCCGGGGAAGTTGGCGTGCTTCACGATATCATAGAGGCCCAGACCGACGTTGTTGGCGAGGCCCGAGGCATCCGCCCCGTCGATTATGCCGGTTTCAAGCGCGGTGAAGATCTCAGTGAAGTCCATCACGATGGGCGAGGCGCCCAGCTTTTCGAAGATGATGGTCTGCATGCCGGGGGGTGAGCGGAACTTCCAGTCCTTGAAGTCTTCGACCTTGGCGATGGGCTTGGAGGAGGCAAAGCTCTCCTGGCCGTAGACCCACCAGCCGATCAGCTCCATGCCGTATTTGTTGTAAAGCGGCGCGGCGGCTTCCTTGCCGCCACCGAAATACAGCCAGCTGAGCTGTTGGTAGGGCGTGTCGTAGCCGCCCATGATGTCGCCCACAAACTGGAACGCGGAGTTCTTGCCGGTCTGATAGCCACCACCGGTCATGTCGCAATCGAGAATGCCGGTCGAGGCGGCATCGAAGGTCTCCACCGATTTCACGACGGAGGAAGAGTAGAACATCTCCACCTCGATCTCGCCGTTCGACATGTCCTGAATGTCCTGCATGTACTGCGCGGCGAGTTTGCCGGAGACGGTTTCAGGGGCGTAGTGTGTTTGGATGCGCAGCTTGGTGGTCTCCGCCGATGCGGTGAACGCAGTCGACGCAGCCAGCGCTGCTACGGCGGCAGCGGTCGCCGCCTTCTTGATGAGTTTCATGTTGTCCTCCCAGACGTTGAGCGCACATTTCCGTCGGGGCATTTCGGCCCGGTCTGTCTTACGCTACCGAAACGTTAGGCTGAGGGGTGCACCGCAAGCAAGAAAATATTTTATTTTTCCCGAATTTCGATATTTTCTTTGATTTTCGAAATTTTGCGCGTAACGCTGAGGTTGTACTGGGGGAGGTTTCATGGCCGCGCAGGATGCCGACATCTTTGACGATATGCGCCACCGGCTGATCACCGGCGAGTTCGGATATGGTACCAAACTGCGCGCGGAAAAGCTACGCCATGATTACAATTGTTCGGCCAGCACGGTGCGCGAGGTGCTGTTTCGGCTGTCCACCGTCGGCCTTGTCGAGTTTCAGGAGCAGCGTGGATTTCGCGCGCCTTTTCAATCAGTTGAGCGCCAGCATGAGCTGACGCATATGCGGATTTTGCTGGAGACGGAAGGTGCCTGCCTGTCGATCCGGATGGGAGGCGTGGAATGGGAGTCGCGGCTGACGGCTGCCCACCATAAGTTGTCTCACATCGAAACGCGGGTGCGAACCTCGGGCGATCTGATTCCCCTGCTTGGGCTCTGGAGCCGGGCCGAGCAGGAGTTTCATGAGACGCTGATCGATGCTTGCGGGTCGGGCCTTCTGAAGCGTACGCACGCGGTAATTTACGAACAGTTCCGCCAGCAACTCGTCTCGGCAGAGACGAATTACGGGTATTTCCCCGAGAATATTCGCGAGCATCAGGCGATTCTGGATGCGGCTTTGCAGCGGAACGAAGACCTGATGCGTGTCTGTGTGAACGACCATCTGGCACGCAACCTGACGCGGCCGATGCCGCGCAAGGCTCAGCCCGAAGCCCTGGGCAAATCCTCTGCGATATAGGTCTCGACGATCTCGTCAAAGCTGCTTTCGGCCCGGAAGCCGAGCGCGATGGCGCGTGCGGGGTCGAAGTTCCGCGGCCAGCCCGCGACGATTTTCATGATTGCCTCGTCGGGCTGCGGCTTGATCAGGTCGACAGCTTTCTGACCCGCGGCCCCACGTAGCGCCTCGATTTGCTCGGCCACTGTGCAGCTGAGCCCCGGCAGACTGAGCGCGCGGCGGCCTTCGAGCCGGGCGGTGTCGAGCGTGGCGGCGTGGATCAAGAACCCGGCGGCGGATTTCGGTGAGGCGTGCCAGTGCCGTACGGTGTCAGGCACGGGAAGGATCGCCTCCTGCCCGTTCAGCGGCTCGCGGATGATGCCGGAGAAAAAGGACGAGGCGGCGAGGTTCGGCTTGCCCGGGCGCACGCAGATCGTGGGCAGGCGCAAAGACATCCCGTCCATGAAGCCCTTGCGGCTGAAGTCCTGCAGCATAAGCTCCGAGATTGCCTTCTGCGCGCCATAGCTGGTTTGCGGCGATGAGAGGAATTCGTCACCGATCTTCTCCGGGTAGGGCGCACCGAAGACGGCGATGGAGGAGGTGAAGATCACGCGCGGCACATAGGCGCCGCCGCTCGCGTCATGCTCGGCCCGCAGCGCTTCGAGCAGCTGCCACATGGCCATCATGTTAGTGGCCCAGCCCTTGTCGAAATCGGTTTCGCACTCGCCCGAGACAATGGCGGCGAGATGAAAGATGAGATCCGGGCGCAACGCGGCGAGCTGTGCGATCTTCGCGGGATCGGTCAGGTTTCCGGTGATCTGCGCGGGGCCGTCCGGGCAGCCGGGCGGAAAGCCGATGTCAAAGAGCGTGATGTCGAGCGTGTCGTGCCCGGGCAGCCCTTCGGCCAGCAGGCGGGCGAGCAGCTTCTGGCCGACCATGCCGCCGCCGCCGATGATGAGAACCTTCGTCATGTGAGCAGCCCGTTGCGCGCCTTGAGTTCGAGATAGAGGCCGGAGTGGTCTTTCTCGCCCCCGTCCATCGCGTCGATGAAATGCTGGAAGCGGTCGCGGACGCTCTCGGTGGCGGGCAGGGTGAGGCCGTGGCTCGCCGCTTCGTCGAGCGTGTTGTTGAGGTCCTTCACCTGGAACTTGGTGAGGCCGCCGGGCTCGAAATTGCCCTCGGTCATACGCTCACCATGCTGTTGCAGGATCACACTGTCGGCAAAGCCACCCTTGAGGGCCGCACGCACCGCTGCCGGGTCGGCGCCGCCCCGTTCGGCGAGCAGCATCGCCTCGGCCACGGCGCTGATGGTGACGGCGACGATGGTCTGATTGGCGAGTTTCGAGAGCTGCCCCGCACCCGAAGGGCCGACGTGTACGGGGCGGCCCATGGCCTCGAAGACGTCGCGCGCGGTCTCGAATGTGTCGGGTTTGCCGCCCACCATGATCGCGAGGCTGGCGGCCTCGGCCCCTTTTGTCCCGCCCGAGACGGGCGCGTCGAGATGGCCGTAGCCCAGGCTGTTCAAAAGCTTCGCCTGCGCACGGGCGTGTTCGGGCTTGGCGCTGGACATGTCGATCCAGATCGCACCTGGGCTGAGCGCCTTGTCTGTGAGCGCCTCTTCGATCATCGCGCCCGAGGCGAACCCATCCGACAGCATGGTGATGACGAATTCGGCGCCCGCGATGGCGGTCATCGCATCGGGGGCGACGGTGGCGCCATCCTTCGCGAGCGGTTCGGCGCGGGCAAGCGTGCGGTTCCAGACCGTAAGATCGTGCCCGGCCTTGAGCAGATTGCGGCTCATGGGGACGCCCATCAGCCCCGTTCCGATCAGCGTGATTTTTCGCGATGTGGTCATGGTGCTGGATGTCCCCCCTCGATCCGTTATCCAAAGCAGTAGCCAAAGTGGCGCTGTTGTCATACGCTAACGAAAACCAGCCATTGGACCAGCCCGTCCGGTGGTTTTTTGATGAAGACGGCAAGATTTGTGCAGCGGCGATGGGGGAACCCCCCGGTTTGGAGAGCCGGCCGCAGGCGCAACGGGGGAGAGAATATCATGACAGGGCAAAGGCTTAAGGGTAAGCGCGCGTTGGTGACAGCGGCCGGGCAGGGTATCGGGCGGGCCAGTGCCCTGGCCATGGCCGCAGAGGGTGCCAAGGTCTTCGCGACGGACATCAACATGGCGGCGCTTTCCACGATTCGGGAGGCGAATCACGAAAATATCGAAATTTTCGAACTTGACGCCCGCAGTGATGAGAGCGTTTCCGCGGGTGTCGCGCAGGCGCAGCCGGACGTTCTGTTCAACTGTGCGGGCTTCGTGCATCATGGCTCTGTGCTCGATGCCAAGGACGACGAGTGGGACTTTGCCTTCGATCTCAATGTACGCTCGATGCTGCGGACGATCCGTGCGGCCCTGCCGGGGATGCTGGAACGCGGGGGTGGGTCGATCATCAATATGTCGTCGGCGTGCTCGTCGGTGATTGGTGCGCCGAACCGCTTTATCTATGGCACGACGAAGGCGGCGGTGATCGGGCTGACGAAATCGGTGGCGGTGGACTACGTGTCGAAAGGCATTCGGTGTAACGCGATCTGCCCGGGCACGGTGGAGAGCCCGAGCTGGCATGATCGGGTCGACGCGCTTGGGCAGCAGCTCGGCAGCAAGGACAAGGCGATGGAACAGTTTGTCTCGCGCCAGCCCATGGGCCGGGTGGCCACGGCAGAGGAGATCGCGGCGCTTGTGGTATACCTCGCCAGCGACGAGAGCGCATTCACAACGGGGCATCCCCATATCATTGATGGAGGCTGGTCAGGACAGTGACAGAGTCTGGAACAAAGAAAATCAGCATCGAAGATTTGCGGTCGCGCAAGTGGTTTATGAACCCGGACAATCCGGAGATGACCGCGCTCTATCTGGAGCGCTATCTGAATTACGGGCTGACGCGGGAAGAGCTGCAGTCGGGCAAGCCGATCATCGGAATTGCGCAGACGGGCAGCGACCTCAGCCCCTGCAACCGGCATCATCTGGAGCTGACAAAGCGGGTGCGCGACGGGATCATTGCCGCCGGGGGCACCTGTATCGAGGTGCCGGTGCATCCGATCCAAGAAACGGGCAAGCGGCCGACGGCGATGCTGGACCGGAACCTCGCGTATCTCAGCCTCGTCGAGACGCTGTTCGGTTATCCGCTCGATGGGGTGGTGCTGAACATTGGCTGTGACAAGACCACGCCCGCGCTGCTGATGGCGGCTGCAACCGTGAATATTCCGGCGATCGCGCTGTCGGTGGGGCCGATGCTGAACGGCTGGTTCCGGGGTGAGCGGACGGGCTCGGGCACCATCGTCTGGAAGGCGCGCGAGATGCACGCGGCGGGCGAGATCGACGATGAGGGGTTCATGGAGCTTGTGGCCTCCTCGGCGCCTTCGGTCGGGTATTGCAACACGATGGGCACGGCCACGACGATGAATTCGCTGGCCGAGGCCTTGGGCATGCAGCTGCCGGGGTCCGCAGCGATTCCGGCGCCCTATCGCGAGCGCGGGCAGATCAGCTATGAGACCGGGCGACGGATTGTGGACATGGTCTGGGAGGACCTGCGTCCGTCGAACATCATGACCCGGGAGGCTTTTGAGAACACGATCGTGATCAACTCGGCGATTGGCGGCTCGACCAATGCGCCGATCCATTTGAACGGGATCGCGCGGCATTTGGGTGTGCCGCTGGACAACAACGACTGGCAGGCCATCGGGCATGATGTGCCGCTCTTGGTGAACCTGCAGCCGGCGGGGGAGTACCTGGGCGAGGACTATCAACACGCGGGTGGTGTGCCGGCGGTTGTCGGCGAACTGATCGCTGCGGGGCTGTTGCCGCATCCGGATGTGATCACCGCCAATGGCAAGACGATGGCCGAGAACTGCGGGCATCTGCGCAGCGAGAACACCGAGGTGATCAAGCCGGTGTCCGAGCCGCTGAAGGAGCAGGCGGGCTTCATCAACCTGAGCGGTAACCTCTTTGACAGCGCGATCATGAAGACCAGTGTGATCAGCAAGAGTTTCCGCGCCAAGTATCTGTCGAACCCGGATGACATGAACGCCTTCGAAGGGCGGGCTGTGGTGTTTGACGGACCCGAGGATTTCCACCACCGGATCGATGATCCGAGTGAGAACATCGATGAGGATTGCATTCTCTTCATGCGCGGGGCGGGGCCCAAAGGCTATCCCGGAGGGGCGGAAGTCGTGAACATGCGGCCGCCATCCTACCTGCTGAAGAAAGGTGTGGAGGCGCTGCCCTGCGTGGGCGATGGGCGCCAGTCCGGGACCTCCGGGTCTCCGTCCATCCTGAACGCCTCGCCCGAGGCGGCGGCGGGCGGGGGGCTGGCCTTGCTCAAGACCGGTGACACGGTGCGGATTGATCTGAACACCTGCACGGCGGACATGCTGGTGCCAATGGAGGAACTGGCCGAGCGGGCGCGGATCTTCGAGGCGCAGGGCGGCTATGACGCGCCCGAGAGCCAGTCGCCCTGGCAGGCGCTCTTCCGCGAGAAGGTGGGGCGCTTCGATCAGGGGATGATCCTGCAGGATGCGGACACCTATCAGGACATCTCGCGCAAAGGGCTGCCGCGAGACAATCACTAGACACGCGCGTGTGGCGTGACCATCGGAGCGGTGGCCTGAAAGCCCACCGGACCTGCCAACGGAAAAGGGATGAGAAAGACGTGAAACTTGTAAGATATGGCGCCGCAGGTGCAGAGAAGCCCGGGATGCTGGATGGAGATGGCACGCTGCGCGATCTGTCCGCACATGTTGATGATATCGCGGGTGAGGTGCTGTCGGACGCGGGGCTGGAGACGCTGCGTGCAATTGATCCGGCAAGCCTGCCTGTCGTGGACGGCGATCCGCGCATCGGGGCCTGCGTCGGCAACATCGGCAAATTTCTTTGCATTGGGCTCAACTATTCCGACCACGCCGCCGAGACGGGCGCGGATATCCCCGAGCACCCGATCCTCTTCTTCAAGGCCAATTCGGCTGTGGTGGGCCCGAATGATGACGTCAGCATGCCGCGCGGATCGACCCACACCGATTGGGAGGTCGAGCTGGGTGTGGTGATTGGCACGACAGCGAAATATGTGAGCAAAGAGAGCGCGCTGGACCATGTGGCAGGGTACTGCGTCGTGAACGACGTGAGTGAGCGGCATTTCCAGACGCAGTTGACCGGGCAGTGGACCAAGGGCAAATCCTGCGACACCTTCGGGCCGACGGGGCCCTGGCTGGTGACGCGGGATGAGGTGCCGAACCCGCAGAGCCTCGCCATGAGCCTTGATGTGAACGGAAAGCGGATGCAGACGGGGAACACCGCGACCATGATCTTCACGGTTGCGGAGATTATCGAGCATCTGTCGTCGCTGATGACGCTGCACCCGGGCGATGTGATAACGACGGGGACGCCTCCCGGCGTCGGCATGGGGATCAAGCCGGAGCCGGTGTACCTGAAAAAAGGCGACGTGATGGAGTTGACCATCGAAGGGCTGGGGCACCAGCGGCAAACCGTGACGGAGGATGCGTAAATGGCGGAGTTGTTTTTGATCGGTGGCGCCACTGATGTGATGCTGGAGCGGTTGAACGCTGCCTTCACCGTGCACAAAGCGAAGGACATGGATGACCCGCAGGCGTGGCTGGCCGAGAATGGCAGCAGTATCACTCATGTGGCGACCAATGGGCACGATGGGGTCAAGCCGGAGTACATGGCGGCGATGCCGAACCTGAAGGCGATCAGCTGCTATGGCGTGGGCTATGACGCCATCGATGTGAACGCGGCGAAAGCCAAGGGCGTGGTGGTCACGCATACGCCGAACGTGCTGAACGCCGAGGTGGCAACGACCGCCGTGCTGCTCATGCTGGCCTGCTATCGCGAGATCCTCCGCGACGATGCCTATGTGCGCTCGGGGCGGTGGGAGGCGGAGGGGAGTTCCGCGCTGACCCGCTCGGCGGACAATCAGACCGTGGGTATTCTGGGCCTAGGCCGGATTGGTCAGGCGATTGCAGACAAGCTGGCACCCTGGGGCACGACCATTGTCTATCATTCGCGCAGCCCGAAGGATGTGAACTACAAGTACTACGGCGATCTGACCGAGATGGCGAAGGATGTGGATACGCTGATCTGCATCACCCCTGGTGGGCCGTCGACGAACAAGATCGTCAACGCCGAGGTGATGAATGCGCTGGGGCCACAGGGCACACTGATCAACGTGAGCCGTGGCTCGGTTGTGGATGAGGCGGCGATGATCGCCGCGTTGCAAGAGGGGCGTCTGGGCTGGGCTGGTCTCGATGTCTTCGAGGCAGAGCCGCATGTGCCCGAGGCGCTGCGCAAGTTGTCAAACGTCGTGTTGCTTCCGCATGTGGGCTCGGCCACACATGAGACGCGGGCCGCCATGGGCGCGCTGACGGTGGACAACCTGCTGCAGCACCTGAAGGACGGCACGGTGATCTCGGCCGTCCCGGAATGCGCGGATATGTGAGCCTGTGACCCGGATTGCGCGCGTTACCGCCCGGCTCTTCAACGTGCCGCTGGATGAGGTGCTAGTGGATGCCAAGCATGGCAGCCACAGCCACTTTCACCTCATCACGGCCACGGTGACGCTGGAGGACGGGCGCGAGGGGACCGGGTACACCTACAACGGCGGACGTGGCGGGCACGCGATCGCCGCGATGATCACCCATGATCTGGCGCCCTTCCTAGTGGGTCGCGACTCCGAGGATGTCGAGGCGCTGTATGACGCGATGCAGTGGCATATGCACTACGTCGGGCGCGGCGGTATCCTGAGCTTCGCGATCTCGGCGGTGGATATCGCGCTCTGGGACCTGCGCGGGCGGGCCTTGGATCAGCCGCTTTGGCAGATGGCGGGAGGCGCTGGAAAGACTTGCAAAGCCTACGGCGGCGGAATCGATCTGGCTTATCCGCTGCCAAAGCTTCTGACCCATGTGCAAAGTTACCTCGATTCGGGCCTGAATGGTGTGAAGATCAAGATCGGCCAGCCGACCGAAGCCGAGGATGTGGCGCGCATCCGCGCGGTGCGCCAGCAGATCGGGTCCGACACGGCCTTCATGATCGACGCCAACTATTCGATGACGGTGCCGCAGGCGATCTCTCTCGCCAATGCGGTGAAGGACCAGGAGATCCTGTGGTTTGAGGAGCCGATTATCCCGGACCACTACGCGGGCTATGCCGAGATTACCAAGGCGACCGGCATGGCCGTTGCGCAGGGTGAAAACCTGCACACGATCCATGAATTCGAGATGGCGCTGGAGCACGGGGACCTGGGGTTCATCCAGCCCGATGCCTCGAACTGCGGGGGGATTACTGGCTGGCTGCAAGCCTCAGAGCTGGCGCGGCAGGCGGGTGTCCCGGTCTGCAGTCACGGGATGCAGGAGCTGCACGTGAGCCTTGTCTCAGCGCAGGCGCACGCAGGCTGGATCGAGGTGCACAGTTTTCCGATTGACCGCTATACCACGCGACCGCTGGTCATCGAAAACCACCGCGCCGTCGCGCCCGATCAGCCCGGTACAGGCGTTACCTTCGACTGGGCGCGACTTGCTCCTTTCGAGGTCGCTTCATAGCACCCGTGCAAAGACCGACTTCAATTGCGCCTTCACCCTTCCGAAAATACTCAATCCAGTGGTTGGCCACGGGCACCTAAGGCTCAGATCCGCAGGAACCGTTGTGCAATCTTCGGGATCAGCCGATCGAACTGCAGCGGCGCGTCGGCCACGGCGAGGCAGATGCAATCCTCGTGGATGTCCGCCACTGGCGTGTGGTGCATGTCGCTGTCTGCGATCTCCACATCCCCGCGGGCGAAGTAATCATCGTCGTCCTGGAACGCGCCTTTCAGCACCATCGTCATCTCGGTGCCGTGGTGGCCGTGATCGGGCATCGCCGTTCCCGCCGGGATTAACAGAAGCCGGGCCGAGGCCTCCTTGGAGGTTGGCAGGATTGCCTGTTTCACACCCATACCCACCGGTTTCCAGCGGATCGCGTTCAGATCGCCGCCCACATAGTCGCGCAGCGGCTTGGGCAGCACGGCGCAATGCGTCTCGGCTGCGGTCGGTTCCGCAACCGGGCCGCCGGCGATCAGCGACAGGGTTGCCTCAAAACTGCCCGGCTCCAACGCCGCGCCTGCACCGCTGTCCGCCATCTCCAGCACTTCGCCGCCCAGGGCGTCGAAGCTTTCAGCCTGCGCGCGGCAGGTGTCGCAGAGCGACAGGTGCGCTGCGACCATGAGATTGAAGGCTTCCGGCAGGCTGCCCGCCGCATAAGCCATGAGAATGGCGTCATTGAGGTGATGTTTAATGCTGTTACTCATGTCATTCACTTCATTGCGTGGCGCAGGCGATCCAGCGCCAACCGTATTCGCGATTTGATCGTGCCCAGGGGCAGACCGGTTTCTGCGGCGATTTCACTGTGGGTCAGATCCCCGAAATACGCCTTTTCAATCAGCTCTCGCTGCGCATCCGGCAAATTGGCCAATGCGACACCGAGCGCCTCGGTTTCCTGTTGCAGGGTCAGGACATCTGCCTGATCCGGTTCTTCTTCAGGACCCCATGTGAGGTCCTCTGGTTCTGGCCTGCGCTGGCGGCGCAGGAGGTCAATCTTGCGGTTCCGGGCGATCGTGAAAATCCACGTCGCGACGGAGGCGCGGGCCGGGTCGAACTGGTGCGCCTTGTTCCAGAGTGCTGCCATCACATCCTGCGAGCACTCCTCGGCCAGCGACGCATCCGCGCCGGACTTCATCAAAAATCCCTTCACCCGCGGGGCGAAGTGGTCAAACAGCTCGGCAAACGCCTGAGTATCTTTGTCGTCCCGGACGCGAGTGACATGCTCCACCCACAGCATCCGTGTTGATCCGGTCTTACCGCTCACGTGTTTTTGTCCAGCCTTCATCGTCAACAAAGGGTCCGCCACCGCAGCGGGAACAGACGTGGTTTTCAGTTCGCTTTCAAGACCCACCAACATGTCCCATTTACGTCGCGGGTGCAAAATTGGATCAAAAAAACTTTGTTTTTGTGGCAATGCATCCATTTTGTCAGCCACGTCGTATACACGGCAGACCACAAAGAAAGATCGGACGGCCCAATATGCCTTTTGAAGCCCTGACAACAGGCACCTTCGCTCCCTTCTCCACGCCCCGGACATCGCAGAAAATCGCCGTGATTGGCGGCGGCATTTCCGGCATGGGCGCGGCGTTCATGTTGAGCAAGGATTACCAGGTCACGCTCTTCGAGGCGGAACCTCGGCTGGGCGGGCACGCGCGTACGGTCATGGCGGGCAAAGCGGGCGACCAGCCGGTAGACACCGGGTTCATCGTCTTCAACCACGCGAATTATCCTTACATGTCGGCGCTCTTCCGGCAGCTGAACGTGCCGATCACAAAGTCCAACATGAGCTTCGGCGCCTCCATCGACGGCGGGCGGCTGGAGTATGCGCTGACCTCGCTGGACGCGCTTTTTGCGCAGCGCCGCAATGCCGTGAGCCCCAGTTTCCTCGGCATGGTGCGGGACATTCTCAAATTCACCAAGCGGGCGGAAGAGGTGGCACAGGACCGCAGCCTGAGCCTCGGCGATTTTCTCGCGGCGCTTGGCACCGGTGACGCTTTCCGCGATCATTTCCTGCTGCCCTTCTCCGGCGCGATCTGGTCGACGCCGGTCGACAAGATCATGGAGTTCCCGGCGCATGCGATGATCCAGTTCTTCAAGAACCACGCGCTGTTGGGCGTGCATGGGCAACATCAGTGGTACACGGTGGAAGGCGGCTCACAGCAGTATGTGAACCGGCTCGAGGCGGCGTTGAAGAACCAGGGCACCGACATCCGGCTGGGCGCTGCGGTTCAGGCGGTCATTCGCGGGCCGGGCAAGGTGGTGCTACGCACGTGGGGGGGCGAGCCCGAGGTGTTTGACCATGTGGTCTTCGCCACGCATTCCGATGACAGCTTGCGCCTGCTGGGAGACCCGTCGCCGGAGGAAAGCCGCGCGCTGGGGGCCGTCGGTTACCAGCCCAACGACATCGTGCTGCACGCCGACACCAGCCTGATGCCGAAGTCGCGCAAGACCTGGGCGAGCTGGGTCTACACCGAAGACAAGGACGCGCGGTCGGACCGGATCGACCTGACCTATTGGATGAACTCGCTGCAGCCCATTCCGATGGATGATCTGCATTTCGTCACGCTGAACACCAAGCGGAAGATCCGCGAGGAGTTGATCTATGACACGGTGACCCTGCGCCACCCGGTGTATGATCTCGCCGCACTGGAGGCACAGAAAGAGGTGAAGGCGTTCAATGGCGCGCGGAACACATGGTATTGCGGGGCCTGGATGAAAAACGGCTTCCACGAGGACGGGCTGTCGAGCGCGGTCGATGTGGTGCGCAGCCTGCGCGCGGTGGAACAGGACCGGGTGGCCGCTGAATGACGGCACGCGTCGATCATATCGCGGGCCAGACTTTTCATGGCCGCAAGGGATCGGTTGAGAACGCCTTTCGCTATTCAGTGGATTACATCCTGCTGGATGCGGAGGCCGAGGTGTGTGGTCCGCGGCTTTTTGCGCGCAATGGCACTGCGCTCACGTCTTTGCATGACGTGGATCACGGCGGGCCGCCCAAGGCGGGCCGGGGCGCGCCCTGGGTGCGCGACGTGCTGGAGCAGCACCAGATCACCGGTGTCGCGCAGATCGAACTGCTCGCGCAGCCGCGCATGTTGGGGCATGTGTTCAACCCGGTGAGCTTCTGGCTGTGTCGCCGCGATGATGGCGCGCTGATCGCGGTGATTGCCGAGGTGAGCAACACCTTCGGGGACCGGCACAGCTATCTTTGCCATCACCGTGATCTGCGGCCCATTGATCCCTCCGACACGCTGACAGCGACGAAAATCTTCCACGTCTCACCGTTTCAACCGGTCGAGGGCGGGTACAAATTCCGTTTCGACATCTCGGACGCGCGGATCGGCATCTGGATTGATTATGCGCGCGAAGACGGCGGGCTGATCGCGACGCTGACCGGCCAGCGCCGTCCGCTGACCAACCGCGCGATCCTGCGCTCGGCGCTGTTCCGGCCTTTGGGTGCCCGCCGGGTGCTGGGGCTGATCCATTGGCAAGCACTCAAGCTCTGGTGGAAAGGCGCACGCTATCGCGCTCGGCCGCTGCCGCCGAAGAAAGAGGTGTCGCGGTGACGACCACCCGAGAGCGCCTGCCGGCCTATTCACTCTTTGCGGCTCTGCTCGCGGCCGCTGGACTGCCGATCTATATTCACGCGCCCAAGTTCTATGTGGATGAATACGGCGTGTCGCTCGCGGCCCTGGGCGCGGTGCTGTTCGGGTTGCGGCTGCTCGACGTGGTGCAGGACCCGCTGCTCGGCAAGCTGGCCGAGAAGCTGCGGGACCAGCGCGCGGTGGCGGTGGCGATTGGCTGCGCCGTGATTGGCGCTGCGATGGTGGCGCTGTTTGCGATCCCGCCGCTCTTGTCGCCGCTGGTCTGGTTCGGCCTGACGCTGACGCTGGTGTTTTCGGCCTTCAGCTTTCTGACCATCAACTTCTACGCCCAAGGCGTGATGAAGGGCACGGCGATGGCCGGTCAGGGTCATCTGCGGCTGGCGCGCTGGCGTGAGAGCGGCGCGCTACTGGGCGTTTGTGTGGCGGCGGTGGCCCCGGTGGCGCTGGCCGCGGCATTTGATGCACCCTTTGCCTGGTTTGCGCTGGGGTTCGCGGGGCTGGCCGTCTGTGCCGCCTATGCGATGCGCAGCGAGTGGAGCACAGCGGGTCTGGCCGCCTCCACGGGCTTTGGAGTCGTGCTGCAGGACAAGCTGGCGCGCCGGCTGTTGCTCATCGCGCTGGTCAATGCCGCCCCTGTCGCGGTGAGCTCGACGCTGTTTCTGTTCTTTGTCGAGAGCAAGCTTGATGCGCCGGGCTATGAGGGCCCGCTCTTGCTGATCTTCTTCCTGTCTGCCGCCGTGGCCGCGCCATTCTGGGGCGCGATGGCCGAGCGGTTCGGGCCGAAGGACGTGCTGATCTTTGCGATGATCCTCGCGATCTGTGCCTTTGGCCTGACGCTGACGCTCGGGCCCGGCGACTGGGTGCTCTTTGCGGTGATCTGTGTCGCCTCGGGCGTGACGCTGGGGGCGGACCTGACGCTGCTGCCTGCGACCTTTGCCAACCGGATGGCGCGGATTTCGCCCTCGGCGGCGGAGGGGTTTGGGCTCTGGTCCTTCGTGTCGAAGCTGACGCTCGCCTTTGCGGCGGTGACCCTGCTGCCCCTGCTGGAGCGCGCGGGCTTCCAGAGCGGCAGCGCGTCGGAGAACACGCCCGAGGCGTTGGCGCTTCTTGCGGTGCTCTATGCAGGCGTACCCTGTGTTCTGAAACTGGCGGCCATTGCGCTTCTGGCCATCACTGACCTGAGCGAGGTGTGAGCGATGACGGCTTGGATATACGTGGCGATTGGCGTGATGCTGGCTCTCATCCTGGTGTTGGTCGTGAAGCGGGTCATGGGGTTCACCGCGCAGAAACCCGAGGATTATGAGGACGGCACGCCGGATTTCGACATCCGCAAGCATCTCAATGGGCCGATCCTTTGCGAGGGCGTGATTTATGGCCCGACGGGGCGCGTCAGCAGCCGCTTTGTGGCGGATTTCGACTGTGCCTGGGAGGGCGACACCGGCTCGATGAAAGAGCATTTCGTCTATGACGATGGCAGCACGCAGCGGCGCGAATGGCATCTGCACCTGAGTGACAGCGGGGCGATCAAGGCCACGGCGGAAGATGTGATCGGCGAAGGGTCGGGGCGACAGACCGGCCCGACGGTCTCGCTTAACTACCGTATCCGGCTGCCGGAAGGGTCTGGTGGGCATGTGCTCGACACCGTGGACTGGATGTATTTGACACCCAACGGCACGATCATGAACCGCTCACAGTTCCGCAAGTTCGGGATCAAGGTGGCCGAACTGGTGGCGACCATGCGCCCCAAGAGCTCCGCATGAGGGACTGGACGGGCAAACGCTATTGGCTGGTGGGCGCGGGGGACGGGCTGGGCGCGGCGCTGGCCAAGCGGCTGAGTGTCGCGGGCGCGCATGTGATCGTCTCGGCGCGGTCGGAAGACAAGCTGCAGGCGCTGGTGGCGGAGCTGCCCACCGAGGGCAGTTATCAGACCGTGGATGTGGCCGATGACGACAGCGTGACGCAGGCTGCCGGGGCGGTTGGTGTGGTCGATGGCGTGGTGTTTCTCGCCGGGGTTTACTGGCCCTTTGGGGCGCAGGAGTGGAACGCCAAGCAGGCGACAGCCATGGCAGATATCAACTTCACCGGATTGGTGCGCGTGATGGGGGCGGTTGTGCCGGGCATGGTGCTGCGCGATGCCGGGCACATCGTGATCACAGGTTCGCTGAGCGGGTTTCGGGGGCTGCCGGGCTCGATTGGTTATACGGCCTCGAAGGCGGGGACGATGTCGCTGGCGGAATGCATGTACGCCGATCTGCGGCAGACCGGGGTCGAGGTGCAGGTGGCGAACCCTGGGTTCATCAAGACGCAGCTCACTGACAAGAACGATTTCAAGATGCCGTTTCTCATGACGCCGGAGGAGGCGGCGGAGCATATGTTCCGGCACATGAGTGGAACCAAGTTCAAGCTGAGCTTCCCGCGGCTCTTTTCGCTGGTGTTTCGGGGCAGCCAGCTGCTGCCAGACTGGCTCTATTTTCGGATTTTCTCCTGAGCGGCCGGCTGCGGGATCCGCCTCCGGCGGGAGTATTTCCTGAAGGGTGAAGGCGGTTTCTAGAGCCGGGCGAGGTGATCGCGGAATGTTTGGGCGGCACCGGTCCAGACGGGTGCGTCTGGATCACCGAGCGTTTTGAGAGCGGGGAGAAGTTGTTCGGCGTAATCCTCGCTGCTTTCGAGGGGCAGCAATGACGGCAGGTTGTCGATGGCGGTGACGTCGAGCGGCGGGGTGTCGTGCACGCGCAGGGCGGGGGCGTCCCATGTGGTGGCACGGTCGTAGACCTTGATCGGGGAGAAATCGCTGTCGGGGTCACAGGCGATGTCGCCGATCACGCTGAGCTTGCGCGGGCGGGTGGTCGCATCGGCCGGGACGAAGACCGGCGTGCCGGGGCGCGCGAGAATGCAGTTGAAGAAGAGGTCGTGCTGGAGCACTTCCGGGAAGGGGCCGCCCGAGGCGGTTTCGGCCATGTCCCATTTGGTGGTCGCGACGCCCATCGCGGTGCAGAGATCGGCCGCTCCCGTGCCGACCCTGCCCAGAGCGCCGATGATCAGCGCGGTGGGGCGGTGGCTTCCGGTCCCGACGAGCTCGGCCTGCAGCTCTGACAGCAGATGGGTGGAGCTGTTGTAGGCGCCGATGGGTCCTTGGGGGGTGCCGCGTTGCTGCGCGGCCCAGCACTTCAGTGCAACCGCCGCACCCGCGTAGCCTGCCCAGTAGCCGAAGGCGGCGACGCGGCGGCCCGTGTCGTCGGTGAGATATTCGAGATCCAGCAGCGTACCGCCACCCGCCTTGAAGCGCTGCAAGAGACGCAGGCCCGCGGGCTGGCCTTTGAAGGCGTGGCCGAACATGATGTGGCGGTGCGGCAGGGGCGTGCCATCGTCGGGCAGTTCTTTCAGGCCGAAGATGATCGCGTCACGCGGGGCCTCGGGCCAGCTGTGGCTCGGGACCATGGTGCAGCCCGCGTCGGCGTAGGCGCTGTCGGGGATGACACGGGTGGGGGAAGCTTCGACGCTGACACGCATGCCTGCGGCGATCAGCGCGGCGGCGCCTTTTGGCGTGAGGCCGACCCGGGTTTCATTGTCGCGCTGTTCGGCCCGGACCCAGAGGTGGGTCATCAGAGCATGCCCTTCGCCTTGACCGCCTGCACGGAGGGCCGCGCAGTCATCCGGTCGAGATAGGTGGAAATCTCGGGGAAGTCGGCGAGCGCGACTTCGTCACGTTCGAGCCAGCTGCAGAGCATGTAGGAATAGGGGTCAGCGATGGAGAACCGCTCGCCCAGCACATAGTCGCCCTCGAGGCAATCGGTGGTGAAGTAGCGTGCGTTCTCGGCCATGTTCTCGGGGGTTTTCGCGATCATGTCATCGAAACTTGATTGCTTTGTCGCCCAGCGGTCGCCGCGGCGCATATGGGCGTGGTTCACATGCATGGTCGAGGCGAGGAAGTACATGACGCTGCGCATCTGGGCCGCACGCTCGGGGTCCTGCGGGACCAGATCGGCGCCCGGTGCGAGGGCGGCGATGTAATCGAGCAGGGCGCCGGTTTCGGTGAGCACCGTGCCGCTGTCGGTCTCCAGAACGGGCACGCGGCCTTTGGGGTTCAGCGCGAGATAGGTGTCGCCCTTCTGCTCGCCCGAGCTGAAATCGACCGGGACCGGCTCATAGGGCAGCCCCGCCTCTTCGAGCGTGATGGCGACGGCGATGGAGATCGTGCGGGGGGCGTAGTGCAGGCGCATGGGCGGGTCCTTTACACGTGGGTCTGGGCGTAGTGGCGATCCGGATCTTCGAGGTGCGGGATGGCGTTGAACATCGTCGGCGACAGCGTGCCGCCGATGGGGAAGAGCCGGTGTTGTGAGGTGTTGTAGATCGCCAGAGCCATCTGCGCCATGGCGGTGATGTCGAGGCGCAGCACCTGCCGCATGGCCATGGAGATGAGCCCGCCGGAGGTGACCACAAGGGCCGGGCCGTCGCCCTCGGCAATCTCGGTCAGCGCGGCGCGGACCCGGGCCTCGAACTCGGCAAAGCGTTCGGGTGCACCGTCGATCTTGTCGTCCTGCCAGTACTGGAAGACCAGCGGCAGGTGGGTGGTGAAGCTGGCGTTGTCCGTGGGAAAAGGAATGGCGTGCTCGCGTTCCAGCGCGCGGGCGAGGGTGAGGTACTCAAGCTCGTTCAGGCGCGCGTCGCGTATGGGCTCGAGCCCGGTCTCCATCGAGGCGGCGGTTTCGACATGGCGTTTCAGCGTGCCCGTGTAAAGCCGGGCGTGGTGCTGGCCGCGCTCGCGCAGATGGGCGCCGAGCCAGGCGGATTGCTGGTGGCCCAGGGTGCTGAGCTTGTCGTAGCTCGCCTCGTCCTGCGCACCGGAATTGGCCTGGCCGTGGCGTATGAGGGTGATGTGGGACATTTGCTCTTCTTAGGCGAGCGGCGGCGCGGTGGAAAGGGTGGACCCTGCGGGGCGAGTATTTTCGGAAGGGTGAAGGAACGGCTGTTCTCTATCGGAAACGTGGGTGGCGTGAATCCGGTGCGAGGTGTCGGGATTGGGGCTACGGGCCGGGTCGTGTTATCGGTATAGTTGGGCGGAGTTCTTCCGGGAGAGTGGTGCGATGCGCGAGACGATCACCTTTACGCTGGACGGTCAGCAGGTTGAGGCCGAGGCGGGTCTGACCATTTGGGAGGTTGCCAATGGCCGTGGTCTGGTGATCCCGCATCTGTGTCACAAGCCTGCGCCCGGGTATCGGCCCGATGGGAATTGCCGCGCCTGTATGGTGGAGATTGAGGGGGAGCGCACGCTGGCGGCCTCCTGCATTCGGGAGCCCTCTGAGGGGATGGTGGTGACGACAAATTCGGCCCGCGCCGAGGGGGCGCGGAAGATGGTCGTTGAGATGCTGCTGGCTGATCAGCCGGAGCAGGAAGTGGCGCATGACAAGTCCAGCCATCTGTGGGAGATGGCGGAGCTGAATGGCGTCTCCGAGAGCCGGTTTCCGAAGCTGGAAGAGGGGCGCATTCCGCTGCTCGATGACAGTCATGTGGCGATGTCGGTGAACCTGGATGCCTGCATTCAATGTGGGCTCTGTGTGCGGGCCTGCCGCGAGGTGCAGGTCAATGACGTGATCGGCATGGCGGGGCGCGGGCATGACAGCTATCCGACCTTTGATATGGCCGACCCGATGGGCGAGAGCACCTGTGTGGCCTGCGGGGAATGCGTGCAGGCCTGCCCGACGGGGGCGCTGATGCCGTCGACCGTGGTGGATGAAAATCAGGTGGGCGACAGCGCGGATTTCGACAAGGAAGTTGAAAGCATCTGTCCGTTCTGTGGCGTGGGTTGTCAGGTTTCGCTCAAGGTGAAGGATAACAAGGTCAAATACGTCGAGGGGATCAACGGCCCGGCGAATGAGGGGCGGCTCTGTGTGAAGGGGCGGTTCGGGTTTGACTACATTCACCACGATCATCGCCTGACCAAACCGCTTATCCGGCGCGAGGATGCGCCCGCCAAGGGTCTGAACGTGGACCCTGGCAATTGGCAGACCCATTTCCGCGAGGCCTCCTGGGAGGAGGCGCTGGATTTTGCAGCCGCGGGCATGAAGGGCCGTGGGCGTGAGATCGCGGGGTTTGGCTCCGCCAAGTGCACCAATGAGGAAGCGTATCTGTTTCAAAAGCTGATCCGGCAGGGGTTTGGTCACAATAATGTGGATCACTGCACGCGGCTCTGCCATGCATCCTCGGTGGCGGCACTGATGGAGAATGTGGGCTCGGGCGCTGTGACTGCGACCTTCAATGAGATCGAGAACGCGGATGTGGCGATTGCCATTGGCTGCAACCCGATCGAGAACCACCCCGTTGCCGCGACCTTCTTCAAGCAGTTCACCAAGCGTGGTGGCAAGCTGATCGTGATGGACCCGCGCGGGCAGGCGCTGAAGCGGTTTGCATCGCATATGCTGCAGTTCCGGCCCGGTGCGGATGTGTCGATGCTGAATGCGATCATGCACACGATTGTGGAGGAGGGCCTCTACGACCAGCAGTACATCGACGCCTACACCGAGAACTGGGAGGCGGAGAAGGCGCATCTGGCGGACTTCTCGCCCGAGGCGATGGCGCCGATTTGCGGCATTGAACCCGAGGTGCTGCGCGATGTGGCGCGGACCTTTGCGGGCGCCAAGGCCGCGATGATCTTCTGGGGCATGGGCGTCAGCCAGCACATCCACGGCACGGATAACTCGCGCTGCCTGATCTCGCTTGCGCTGATGACCGGGCAGGTTGGGCGGCCCGGCTCGGGCCTGCACCCGCTGCGGGGGCAGAACAACGTGCAGGGGGCCTCGGATGCGGGGCTGATCCCGATGTTCCTGCCGGACTACCAGCCGGTGACCGACGATGGCGTGCGTTCGGCTTTCACCAAGGTTTGGGGGACTGCGGATTTCTCGAATGAACGGGGGCTGACCGTGACCGAGATCATGGATGCGGTGCACGCGGATAAGATCAAGGGGATGTATATCCTCGGCGAGAACCCGGCCATGTCCGACCCGGATGTTGAACATGCGCGCTCCGCGCTGGCCAAGCTCGACCATCTGGTGGTGCAGGACATCTTCCTGACCGAGACGGCGAATTACGCGGATGTGATCCTGCCTGCCTCGGCCTTTGCGGAGAAGACCGGCACGGTGACCAACACCAACCGCCAGGTGCAGATGGGGCGGCCTGCAGTCTCGCCACCCGGAGAGGCGCGCGAGGACTGGTGGATCGAGGTGGAACTGGCGAAGCGGCTGGGACTGCCGTGGAGCTATGAGAGCCCTGCGGATGTCTTTGCCGAGATGAAGCAGAACATGCGCAGCCTCGACAATATCACCTGGGACCGTCTCGTGGGCGAGAACGCAGTGACCTACCCGTCGCTCAGCCCGCAAGATCCCGGGCAGGCGATTGTGTTTGGCGAGGGTTTCCCGCGCCCGGAGGGACGTGCGCGCTTTACGCCCGCCAGCGTGATTGCGCCGGATGACGTGCCGGATGACGAGTATCCGATGATCCTGACCACGGGCCGACAGCTGGAGCACTGGCACACTGGGTCCATGACACGGCGGTCGGCGGTGCTCGATGGGCTGGAGCCCGAGGCGAATTGCTCGCTGCACCCATCGACCTTGCGCAAGCTGGGTGTGGCGCCGGGTGAGCACGTGGTTCTGACGACGAAACGCGGCAGCATCCAGATCATGGCGCGGGAGGATCGCGCGGTGTCGCCCGATATGGTCTTTGTGCCCTTTGCCTATGTGGAGGCGGCGGCGAACATCCTGACCAACCCGGCGATTGACCCCTTCGGCAAGATCCCGGAGTTCAAATTCTCAGCCGTGCGCGTGGAGAAAGCCGAAGGCGCCGTCGCGGCGGAATAGTGCTAGAACCAGCCGATAATCCGGCTGGTCTCGAAATACAGTGGTTACCCACGGCCTTGCCCCCAACAATTTGCGGTTTCCCATAGAGACGGGCATGGACTCGTTTTGTTCTTGGGGATAAAAAGAAACCGCAGGGTGTGCGACCACCCTGCGGCAACGTAGTCCGCCGTTGGATGGCGGATGATTGTGAATTCACATTGCTCTTGTGGCATTTTGATGAATCACGGTCAAGCGTCATCCAGCGGCTCATTTGAGAAGGAGACCAAAGATGGTCACTTTAAACTGGGTGACAAGGTACAATTCTGGCGGTGACATAGAGCTGCAAAGAGTGGACCTTGATAAGGTATCAAGTGCAGGAGTTTACATGATATGGCATGGTGGTGCCAAAGCCCACGTCGTTCGCGTCGGTCAGGGCGTCATTTCAGACAGGCTGAAAGATCATCGAAAAGACCAATACATCTTAGAGTATTCATCGAAAGGTCTCTTTGCCGTCTGGGCTCAAGTCGACATGCCATCTCGGGACGGAATCGAGCGCTATCTTTCCGAGAAATGGAAACCGTTGGTGGGAAGCAGATTTCCCAATGTACCGCCCATCGTGGTGAACTCTCCTTGGAAGATCGCTGCTTAGCAACAAGGCTGAGAAGGGGCGCGGGTCGCTCCTTCTCTTTGCGGTAGAGTAGCTCTTGGATAGGTCGCTAATCAAGGAGTGTATGCGTGGTTGATCCGGACCGTTTTCTGGCTGATTTGCATGAGTTGCGCAGCTTTGGGGCTGCGGAGGTGGGCAAGGGTGTGGTGCGCCCGGCCTATTCGGACGCCGACATCGCCGCACGGCAGTGGTTGGCCGGGCGCATGGAAGAGGCCGGGCTGCAGGTCGAGGTGGATCCGATGGGGAATGTCTTTGGCCTGGCGGAGGGGACCTCGCTGCTGATGGGCTCGCACAGTGACAGCCAGCCGGAGGGCGGCTGGCTCGACGGCGCGCTTGGCGTGATTGCGGCACTGGAGGTGGCGCGGGCGGCCAAAGCGGCAGGTGGGCCGCCGATTTCGGTGGTGTCATTTCAGGATGAAGAAGGCCGCTTCGGGGTCACCACCGGCTCGACCGTGTGGTCGGGGCTTCTCTCGATGGAGAAGGCCGATACGCTGGTGGATCATGCGGGCGCGACGCTGGCCGAGGCGCGGGCGGCGATGGCTGATATGGTCACAGGTGATGTGGACCCCGCACGGTTTCGCGGGTTCATGGAGATGCATATCGAGCAGGGGCCGACGCTCGACACCACGGGCGAGCAGATCGGCGTGGTGACGGATATCGTGGGCATTCGCGACATGAAAATCACCTTTGAGGGCCAGCAGAACCACGCGGGCACCACTCCGATGCATCTGCGCCGGGATGCGTTCCAGGCGGTTTCGGCGTTCAACACCATTCTGGAGGAGCGACTGCGGAATGTGGTAACCCCACAGACCGTCTGGACGATTGGGCATGTGAGCCTGCACCCGAATGCGTCGTCGATTGTGCCGGGGCGGGCGGTGTTTTCGATGCAGTGGCGCGATGCAGATGGGGATCGTCTGAAGCGGATGGAGGCGATCATCCGCGAGACGGCGCAGGGGGTCGCGGCGCAAAGGGGCATGCAGCTGTCCTACGGACCAATGCTGGGGCTGGAGCCAGTGCATATGGATACGGGCCTGCAGGAGGCCTTGTGCCGCGCCGCCCGGGTGCACGCGCCGGACACCTGGCGCAAGATGCCGTCGGGAGCGTTGCATGACGCCACCAATGTATCGCGGTTGATGCCTGTGGCGATGCTTTTCGTGCCGTCGATTGGCGGGGTGAGCCATACCTTCGAGGAAGACACGGACGAGGCGGATCTGGTGGTCGGCCTCAAGGTGTTGGCGGAGGCTGTGCGTTCACTGACCTAGGGTGGCCTGAAAGCCCACCCTACCTGCCTGTTGCGAGGTCTTACTGCCAGGCAACGTCACCGAGGAAAATGTAGCCTGCGCCATAGATCGTCTTGATCAGCTGGGGGTTCTTCGGGTCTTCGCGCAGCTTGGTGCGCAGGCGGGAGATGCGCACATCCATCGCGCGGTCGAAGCTTTCGCTGGCCGCACCGCCCAAGTGGTCCTGCATCTGCGCCCGGCTGATCAGCCTTTTGGGGTTTTCGAGGAACAGTCGCAGCACCTCGCCTTCCGCGTGGGAGAAGGGGGTCTGCTGCCCGGTGTCGTCTTCCAGCACGTATTGATCGAAGAGCACCTGCCAGCCCGCGAAGCGGGCGGTCTGGCTGGCAGCCGGCGTGGGTTTGGAGGTGCGCAGGCGGGCACGGATGCGGGCGACGACCTCGGCCGGATCAAAGGGTTTGATGATGTAGTCATCAGCCCCAAGCTCGAGCCCGGTGACCTTGTCCTGCACCAGCGCGCGGCCCGAGATGATGATCACGATGGCGCCCTGTTCGAGCGCCAGCTTATGCACCAGCGTCAGCCCGTCCGTGTCGGGCAGTGACAGATCGACAAGGCAGACGTCGGGCTGGTGCTGTGTGAGGGCGGCGGTGAAGGCCTGCGCGCGCCCGAAGCTGAGGGTGCGGAAGCCCGCGTCCTCCAGCGCGTCGGTGAGCATGGTGCGGATCGCCGGTTCATCGTCGAGGATGGTGACAAGGGGCGCGGTCATGACGCGATGGCCTCGGTGGTGGGTTGGCCCAGAACAGCGCTGATGTCTTCCGCGGTGAAAGGTTTTTGCAGGAGCGGCGCGGTCTTCTGGGCGGCCTGGAACAGCGGATCGTCCGGGGGTAGCGAGGTCATCAGCACCACCGGGACGGTGTCCGCAAGCCGGTTTGCGAGGTCGATGCCGGTGGCCTCGCCCGCGAGCTGGATGTCGGAGAGCACCAGCGAAATCTCGGGCAAATCGGCCATCAGGGCGCTGGCCTCATCGGCGCTCACCGCCTCGATCACGGAGTGGTTCAGGCTGGTCAGCATATCGCGGTAGAGCGTGCGCAGATCGTCGCGGTCCTCCACCAGCAGCACGAGCGCCTGCGCGGTTTCCACCGCCGGGCGGTAGGGCAGGCGCAGCACCACACGTGCGCCCGTCTCGCAGTTATCGAGCCGCAGATCACCGCCCGCCAGCTTCGTCATGTCATAGACCATGGGCAGGCCAAGACCCGAACCTTCGGCACCCTTGGTGGTGAAGAACGGGTCGAAGCCGTGGCTGAGCGCGCGCTCGGAGAACCCCGGCCCGGTGTCGGTGACCTGCCATTCGATCCAGGTGTCATGCACGATCCGCAGACCAATGTGGATGCGACCCGAGGCACCGCAGGCATCGCGGGCGTTCAGGATCAGGTTCAACAGGCTGTCGGTGGCCATGCCCGGGTCGAGCATCACGGTGGTGCCGGGCGCAGTGTTGTCGATTTGCAGCGTGATCCCATCAGGCAGCGTGTGATCGGCCAGCGTGCTGAGATTGTCCATCAGCTGGCCGAGATCCGTAGCGCGCGGGCGCAAGGCGCGTTCGGCGGTCATGCCCGCGATGCTGCTGAGCAGGGTGCCGCCCCGACGCGCGGCGGCGAGCGTGCCTTCGGCCATTGCAATCACATCGGGCGCGAGACCCTCCTGGCGCAGGAGCTTGGACTGCAGTCCGAGGATGATTGTCAAAAGGTTGGAGAAATCATGGGTGAGGCCGCTGGTCATCTGCGCAGCGAGCGCGCGGCGGCGGGTCTGTTGCAGGGCGACGCGGGCTTGCATCTCGGCGGTCACATCCATGGATAGGATATAGACGCCGCCCCGCGTGTCCGGTGTGAAGGCGGCCCGGATGCGCCGGGCGCTGGCATTATCGGTGAACTCGAAAACAGAGGGCTGCCCACCGTAGGCGGTGCTCAGATGCGGCGCGATGCGGTCATAGGCCGAGGCGCCGAGCGCGTCGCTGATGTGCATCCTGAAGATATCGGAGGGACGGCCGGGGATCACGGTGCTGAGCTGGCGGTTCGAATAGGTGTAGTGGCCCGTGGCGTCCACATGGGCGATATGCGCTGGCATCATCTCGGTCGTGAGCCGGGTGCGCGCCTCGATCTCCGTGAGCTCGCGCTTGGCCTCCTGAAGAGCGGCGTTCATCGCGGCGAGCGCACGGTTTGTGCTGGAGAGCTCCTCGGCATAGGTGTTGAGCTGGTCGGACAGCTCTTCCGACCGGCTTTGCAACAGCGCCTCTTGCTGTTTGGTGCGGGTGATGTCGGTGTAGACGGTGACCCAGCCACCCTGGGGCAGCGGCGCGCCTTCGACGCTGATGACCCGCCCATTTGACCGGGTGCGCTCCATGTAATGCGGCTCGAAGGCGCGGGCCTGTTCGACCCGCTCGGCGATGAAGGTGTCGATGTCGGCGACATGACCATATTCGCCGCGGTTCACCAGATGGCGGATCGTGTCCTCGAAGGTTGCACCGGGCGTGACCAGCGCATCGGGCAGATCGAACATGCGCTGGAACGGGCCGTTGCAGACCGCCAGTCGCAGATCGGAATCGTAGATCGTGAGCGACTGGCCGATCAGGTTGAGACCCGCGGCGGTCAACTCCTGTGTTCTGGTCTCTGTGAGGGCCAAACCTGCTCCTGTCTCGGGATGCTGCGCCGCGTGATCCTATCACGGAATGACGCGGGGAAAATCCGCATTGTAGCAGTCGGGGTGGGCGAAGGGTCGCTGTAACAATTCGTAAGGATTGAGAAATCATGACGAAAAAGTTGACGCCGAGCCTAAAACGCACATTGTTAACGATACGACCGCGAGAACGCGGCGCTTGTCTCAGAAGGCAAGGTCTGGGAGGACATTAGTTGACTGAACGCCCCAAAGGCGCTGGCGGACCGCAGTCCGTCCCGGCGCTGTTGCATCGCAATGCCACCGAATTTGCGAGCGCGCCTGCGTATCGCGAAAAGGAGTACGGCATCTGGCAGAGCTGGACCTGGGCCGAGACGCGCCACGAGATCGAAGCGCTGGCGCTGGGGATGCTCGACCTGGGCGTGGCCGAGGGCGATTTCGTTGCGATCATCGGGCGCAATCGGCCATCGCTCTATTGGTCGATGGTGGCAGCGCAGATGTGCGGCGCAGTGCCTGTGCCGCTCTACCAGGACGCGGTGGCGGAAGAGATGGCCTATGTGCTGGGCCACTGCGGCGCGCGCTTTGTGATCGCAGGCGATCAGGAGCAGGTCGACAAGGTCATCGAGGTGCAGGCGGAACTGCCGAATTTCGAGCAGATGATCTATCTCGATCCGCGGGGTTTGCGGAAGTACGACCATTCCCGGCTGCACCAGTACAGCCATATTCAGGATGTTGGACGTGCGAAGCGCGATGAGCTGTCGGGCGCGTTGGAGGCGCGGCAGGCGAAGCTGGATTATGACAGCACCTGCGTGATGCTCTATACCTCCGGCACCACGGGCAAGCCCAAGGGCGTAGTGCTGAGCAATCGCAACGTGATCGAGACGTCCAAGTCCTCCTCGGAGTTCGATGATCTGCGGCAGAGCGATGATATTCTGGCCTACCTGCCGATGGCCTGGGTCGGCGATTTCATCTTCTCGGTCGGGCAGGCGATGTGGACGGGGTTCTGCACCAACTGCCCCGAGAGCGCGGACACGATGCATGTGGATTTGCGCGAGATCGGGCCGACCTATTACTTCGCGCCGCCGCGGGTGTTCGAAACCCAGCTGACCAATGTGATGATCCGCATGGAGGATGCGGGGCGCTTCAAGAAGTGGCTGTTTGACGTGTGCATGGCGCAGGCGCGCAAGGTGGGCCCGGCCATTCTGGACGGTCAGCCGGTGAGCCAGTGGGACCGGTTCAAGTATAATCTCGGGGAGCTGTTCATCTACGGGCCCTTGAAGAACACGCTGGGGCTGAGCCGCGTGCGCGTGGGCTATACGGCGGGCGAGGCGATTGGCCCGGAAATCTTTGATTTCTATCGGTCTTTGGGGATCAACCTCAAGCAGCTTTATGGCCAGACGGAGGCCACCGTGTTCATCACCGCGCAGCCCGATGGCGAGGTGCGCAGTGACACGGTGGGCGTTTGCTGCCCCGGCGTCGAGCTGAAGATCGCGGAGAATGGCGAGGTATTCTATCGCTCACCCGGCGTCTTCGTGGAGTATTACAAGAACCCCGAGAGTACCGCCGGGACCAAGGATGCCGAGGGCTGGGTGGCCACGGGGGATGCGGGGTTTGTCGAGGAAGACACCGGGCATCTGCGCATCATCGACCGGGCAAAGGATGTGGGGCAGATGGCGTCAGGCGCGCTCTTTGCGCCGAAGTATGTGGAGAACAAGCTGAAGTTCTTCCCGAATATTCTGGAGGCTGTGGTCTTCGGGAACGGGCGGGACGAATGCACCGCCTTCATCAACATTGATCTCACGGCGGTGGGCAACTGGGCGGAGCGGAACAATATCGGGTACGCCTCCTATCAGGAACTCGCACGGCATCCGCAGGTCATGGATACGATCCAGGGACATGTGGAGGAGGTGAACCGGTCGGTGGCCGAGGATGAGATGCTCTCGGGCTGTCAGGTGCACCGCTTCGTGGTATTGCACAAGGAGCTCGATGCAGACGACGGGGAGCTGACGCGGACGCGCAAGGTGCGGCGGCGGATCATCGAGGAGAAATACGCGGATATCATCGCCGCCCTTTACGATGGCTCGGAGGCCGTGAGCACGGTCACGGAAGTGACGTATGAGGATGGGCGCAAGGGCTCGATTTCTGCCACGCTGGAGGTGCGGTCAGCGGCGGTGCAGGCGGTGGCCCAGAAGATGGCGGCGGAATGATGGGACGACGCTTGGCTGCGCCATCGCCCCGCCCACCCTCCCGCAAGGCGTTTGGGGGGACCGGTGTCTCAGTGGTCGGCCGCGGGGCCGTTGTAGGCGGCGCTGACGGCGCGGCTGATATGAAAGCGGGTGGAAAATCCGCGCAGAGCGGCGTCAATGTCGCGGATCGCTTCGGCGCGGCTGAGGCCGTTGCGTTTGCGCTTGGCGGCCATGGATATCAGGCAGGTGCGTTCCCAATCGTTGTGCATCGGGATGTCTCCTTTTGCTGCTCCTCGCACGACCATAGACCGACAATGGTTAATATATCGCGGACCCGGCGCACGGTGGGGGCAAGACATGCTTGATCAGACCGAAGGGTACACCACCGAGGACGGCCGCAAGATCGGCGGCGTGGTCATGGAGATGCGCAATATTACCCTGCGATTCGGGGGGGTTGAGGCGATCAAGGACATCTCGTTTGACATTCGCGAGGGGGAGATTCGGGCGATCATCGGGCCGAATGGGGCCGGGAAATCCTCGATGCTGAATGTGATCTCGGGGTTCTATGTGCCGCAGGAGGGGCAGGTGTTCTACAAGGGCGCGCCGCGGCCTCCGATGAAGCCCTATCAGGTGGCGCAGCAGGGGATTGCACGGACGTTTCAGAACATCGCGCTCTTCGAGGGGATGTCGGTGCTCGACAACGTGATGACCGGGCGGCTGACGAAGATGAAGACGGGGCTGTTTTCGCAGGCTTTGTGGGTCGGCAAGTCCGAGAGGGAAGAGACGGAGAACCGGGAAGTCGCTGAAAAGATTATTGATTTTCTGGAGATCCAGGCGATCCGCAAGACGCCGGTGTCGCGACTGCCCTATGGGCTGAAGAAGCGCGTGGAGCTGGCGCGGGCGCTGGCGGCGGAGCCGTCGCTTCTGTTGCTCGACGAGCCGATGGCGGGCATGAACGTGGAGGAAAAAGAGGACATGAGCCGCTTTATCCTCGACGTGAATGACGAGTTCGGTACGACCATCGCACTCATCGAGCATGACATGGGCGTGGTCATGGACCTCTCCGACCGGGTGGTCGTGATGGATTACGGCAAGAAGATCGGGGACGGGACGCCGGATGAGGTGCGCGGAAACCAGGCGGTGATCGACGCCTATCTGGGGGTCGCGCATGACTGAATTTGCCCCGTCGGTGGCGCATCGGTTTTGCGTCGGTATCACGTCGGTATTTCTTCGGTGCGTGGCGGTCGGTGTGTTTGGAGTGTGTTTACCGGCGGCTGCGGCTTCTATCGGTCAAGCTGGTGAAGCTGACTGGGACATTTTCACAAAGTACTGCTTGCAGCCCATCGAGAGCGGACGCCCATTCGAGATAGATTTCGAGGATATCACTAAGGATCAAAAAGAAATTGAGGCTGAACTCGGCCAAATGTCGCAAAGTAGCATCCTGATAGTGGGAGGAGACAGAACGTCTCCCGTTCCGACCGAGGAAGAGTTCGCCCAAATTGTTGAAAGAAAGCGCCGAGAGCTGGAACGTCTACAAGAGTACAGGGTAGACGACAATCGGACGATCAGAGTGATCGCCGAGGCAACAGACTATGTAGACCGGTCATGCAGCTTGGATACAAGGCAAGATGTCTTGTGGGATTTCGGCGCAGCCAAGTGGCTCAATCAATGGGCCGAAGTTCCTAAAGAAACAGATCGCTATCGGCTTGCATCTTTGGAGCGGGACGGCATTTTCGTAGTTGGCCACGTTCAAGATTACGCGCATGTAACGATTGTTTTGCAAATCTCGACCGGCTTAAACGATCCCAGCTACACTGCACTCGAAAACTGGAGTGCGAATTGATGCCTGAGTCTCTCGTTTTGGCCTCTCAAGTGTGCTTCAGCGCCAGCTCCGCGCCTGACTTTTGTGCGACCGCAGCATACGGTCACGAACACTCCACTCCTGTTACATTTTTTGAACAAAAGGTTAACCATCGGCGGATTGTTTCCGTGGTACCAAGGCAGAATGGGCAAGAACCCGCTTTGTCTGCCGGCGATCCTGTCCTTCATGCCATGCCGACCCGCTTGGGCCGGTGTCACAGAGCAGACGGACAATGGATACCGTTTGGAGGGTACATATGAGTAATTGGTGGTTAATGGGCGTGATTGCCCTCGGAAGTGTTGTGTTCACAGGCACAGAGGCCGAGGCGGCGCCGCAGTTCTGCGAACAGCCGACCCCGGCGATGCAGGAGACCTGCGACGTCTATCAATCCTATTGCGCAGCTTATCTGGAAGACCCGGCCTCGCTGGATCGTTCGACGCTGCGCGAAATTCCCAGTGGGGCGAAGGCCCGGTTTGCCGCAAGCGAGCTGACGCAGGTCACACTGGGGTATCTGACGACGCCGAACCCGCAGGTCGCGGTGGTCTATGGCGATGACTACCCGTCGTGCGAGTTGCTGATGACGGGCATGCAGTATTCCGATCTGCTGCTCGCCTATCGTGACTGGCGCGAGGGCGAAGGGGCGCAGTTTGCGGCCACGGCCCCGTTCGAGCCGGTCTCGAAGCGGGAAATGCCGCGCGCCTATGCCGCCGTTTTCCTGGCGGCCCCCCGTGAGGACGGGCGGGTGACCGAGATCACCCTGAACTGGAACCTGAGCGAGGCGGGTCTGACCCGGCTCAAAGTCTCGTATCAGCCGGAGCGCGAGCACACGCGGCTTCTGCTGGGGCAAGGAGCAAACTGATGCCGGAACAGCTGGCCTGGACCATCGAGGTGTTCGTGAACGGGCTCATGGCGGGGGTGCTCTATGCGCTCGTCGCTTTGGGTTTTGTTCTGATCTACAAGGCCAGCGGCATCTTCAACTTTGCGCAAGGGGTCATGGCGCTGTTTGCGGCCATGACCCTTTACGGGATCATGAATGGGCAGGTGCCGTTTGCCCATCTGATCAACGCGATTTTCGGCACCGAGATACACTACTTTGGCTGGGAGCTGCCGGCGCTGCTGGCGATTGTCATGACCGTGGGGGTGATGATCCTGCTGGCCTGGATGGTGCAGCGATTCATCTTCCGATACCTCGTGGGGCAGGAGCCGATCATCCTCTTCATGGCGACCATCGGGCTGGCCTATTTCCTGGAAGGGGTGGGCGATTTGATGTGGGGCTCCGACATCAAGACGCTGGATGTGGGGCTGCCGCAGGGGATCAATGTGGCAATCGACGAAGCCACGTTTAACCTCTTCGGCTATGGGTTCTTCATCGACAATCTGGACATCGTGGCGAGCATCGTGGCGATCATTCTGGTCGCAGCGCTTGTGGCTTTTGCACAATACACCAAGCAGGGGCGCGCGATGCGGGCGGTGGCCGATGACCACCAGGCGGCGCTGTCGGTGGGCGTGTCGCTGAATTTCATCTGGATTCTGGTGTGGTCGTTGGCGGGCTTCGTGGCGCTGGTGGCGGGCATCATGTGGGGCGCGAAATCAGGCGTGCAGTTCTCGCTGTCGCTGATTGCGCTGAAGGCCTTGCCGGTGCTGATGCTCGGCGGATTCACCTCGATCCCCGGTGCGATCATCGGCGGGTTGATCATTGGCGTGGGCGAGAAGCTCTTCGAGTTCCTGATCGGGCTGCCCTATCTGGGTGGCGCCACGGAGAACTGGTTTGCCTATATGCTGGCGCTGTTGTTCCTGGTGTTCCGGCCGCAAGGCTTGTTCGGGGAGAAGATCATTGAGCGCGTGTAACGTCTATCATTCTTCCAGCGAGCGGAAGAGCGCCACCGTGAGGGCGGCGAGGATCGTCACGCCGAGGGTGAGCGCGAGGTTCATGTCACCGAAGATCAGCATGGCAAAGCAGAGGCAGACGCCGATGATGCCGAGGCAGATCACGATACCAAAGCCCCAGGTCATGGACCCGGAGAGTGGTTTTTCAGGCGTGGGCGCAGATGTGTCCGTTTCGACCACGAACTCGGTGTCGACCACATCCACGCTGTCGATCAGCGCCGCGCGCTGGGCGGTGTACTCCACATCTGTTATGTCGCCGCGGGCCAGCCGGGCGTCCAGCTCGCGCAGATCCTTCAGGATGGCCGTCATTTCTTCCACTCCTGCCCCCGAGGATCGGTGTGGCAGGGGAAATGGGGCGAAATTGGGAGAATCCGTGAAAGATTGTGATGTGGTTAACGCGCGCGTCCCAGGGGGGTGCGCCGCATGAATGACCGCCGCCCCATGCGCCTGACCTGTCATTGCGGCGCCAATGAGTTGCGCGTGGTTCTGGCCAATGGGCTTGGTGATGCACGGCGCTGTGACTGCTCGTTCTGTCGGCGCCGTGGGGCGATGAACGTTTCGGTGCGCGAGGGCGATCTGCAGGTGATCGAGGGCGCGGCGCTGACGCTCTATCAGTTCGGGCCGCGCGGCGCCGAGCATTACTTCTGCAAGATCTGCGGCTGCTATACGCATCATCGCCGCAGCTCGGACAACACGGATTTCGGCGTGAACGTGGGGTGCCTCGAGGGGGTGAACCCGGCGGACCTCGACCCCGTCCCATGGCTCGACGGTGTGAGTTACAATACCGGTAAGGAGACAGCCTAGATGTTCTATCGTGAAGCCGGGGATTTCAGCACCACCTATCCGCAGGACAGCCAGACCTTTCCGATCAAGTTCGACCGGTGGCGGTATTATGCGGTGCTGTTCATCGCGGTGGTGATCATCCCCTTCGTGATCAACGACTACTGGGTGAATTCGATCTTCATGCCGTTCCTGATCTATGCGATTGCGGCGATCGGGCTGAACATCCTGGTGGGCTATTGTGGGCAGGTGAGCCTCGGCACGGGTGGGTTCATGGCTGTGGGGGCCTATGCCTGCTACAAGCTGATGACCGGGTTTCCCGAGGTCAGCATGTTCATCCATGTGCTGCTGGCGGGCGGGATCACGGCGATGGTAGGCGTGCTTTTCGGGCTGCCGAGTTTGCGGATCAAGGGGTTCTATCTGGCTGTCGCGACGCTGGCGGCGCAGTTCTTCCTCGTGTGGCTCTTCAACAAGGTGAGCTGGTTTTACAACTATTCCGCCTCGGGGCAGATCAACGCGCCGGAGCGGGACACCTTCGGCATTCTGATCACCGGGCCCAATACGGAGGCCTGGGCGACCTATATGTTCTGCCTGATCTTCACGATCTTCTCCGCCGTGGTCGCGCGGAACCTGACGCGCGGGTCGGTTGGGCGGCAGTGGATGGCGATCCGCGATATGGACATCGCGGCGGAGATCATCGGGGTGAACCCGTTGAAGGCCAAGTTGACAGCCTTTGCGGTGAGCTCCTTCTTTGTGGGCATCTCGGGCGCGCTCTTCTTCGCGGTCTATCTGGGCGCGGTGGAGGTGGGCGAGGCCTTCGGCATCACCAAGTCGTTCCTCGTGCTCTTCATGATCATCATCGGGGGCTTGGGCTCGATCTTCGGCAGCTTTGCGGGTGCTGCGTTCCTGGTGCTTCTGCCGGTGCTTCTGAAGATCATCGGGGTCGACTGGCTCGGCTGGCCCACGGATATCGTGGCGCATCTCAACCTCGTGATCGTGGGCGGCTTGATCGTCGTCTTCCTCATTGCCGAACCCCATGGGCTCGCGCAGCTCTGGCGGGTGGCCAAGGAGAAGCTGCGGCTGTGGCCGTTCCCGCACTGAGCAACTGACAGGTGGGGTGGGCTTTCAGGCCACCCCCAACAAAAAACAGCGCCGGGCCACCGGCACATCGGACAAAAACCAAGGGAGGTATCACCGATGAACTATAAACTGGGCACCTGGGCCGTCGCCGGCCTGATGGCGGCAAGCCCCGTGATGGCGGATCTTGTCTTTCCGAGCCTCAGCTATCGCACCGGGCCATACGCGGCGGGGGGCATTCCGTTCGCCGATGGCTATGCGGATTACTTCACGCTGCTGAATGAGCGCGACGGCGGCATCGGCGGGGTGATGACCCGCGTGGTGGAATGCGAGACGGGATACAACACCGAGAAGGGTGTGGAGTGCTATGAGAGCACCAAGGGCGAAGGCGCGCTGGTCTATCAGCCGCTCTCGACCGGGATCACCTATCAGCTGATCCCGAAAGCGACGGCGGATGACATTCCGATCCACTCGATGGGCTATGGCCGGACATCGGCGGCGAACGGCGATGTGTTCAGCCATGTGTTCAACTATCCGGCCAACTACTGGAACGGGGCGTCGGCGGCGGTGAACCACATTCTCGACGTCAATGGCGGCGATATCTCGGGCAAGAAGATCGCGCTGGTCTATCACAACTCCGCCTACGGCAAGGAGCCCATCCGGACGCTGGAGAAGCTGTCCGAGAAGCACGGGTTTGAGCTGGTCTTGTTGGCCGTCGATCACCCCGGTCAGGAGCAGAAGAGCCAATGGCTGCAGATCCGCCGCGAGCGTCCGGACAATGTGATCATGTACGGCTGGGGCGTGATGAACCAGGTGGCGATCCAGGAAGCCGCGAACATCCGTTTCCCGATGGAGAATTTCATCGGCATCTGGTGGTCGGGCGCGGAGATCGACGTGCAGCCGGCGGGCGACAAGGCCAATGGCTACAAGGCGCTGTCGATGTCGGCGGTGGGGGATGATTTCCCGCTTTATGACGATCTGAAGCAATATGTGGTGGACGCGGGCAAGGCAGCCGGCGCGGGCGACCAGCTCGGCACAGTGCCATACAATCGCGGGCTCTATGCGGCGATGCTGGCCGCCGAAGCCGTGAAGGTCGCGCAGGAGATGCACGGGGAGGCCGACATCACCTCTGGCATGATGCGGGACGGCATGGAGAACCTGGTGATCACCGAGGAGATCATGGCGGCCAATGGTGTGCCGGGCTTCGGGCCGGAGTTCACCGTCTCTTGTGAAAACCACGGCGGCGCGGGCCTTGTGGCCGTGACGCAGTGGGATGCGGCGGCAGGCGAGTTCGTGCAGATCGCGGATTTCGCGCCGACGGACATGGATATCATCCAGCCGCTGATCGATGAGGATTCCGCCGCCTATAAGGCGGAGAACAACATCGAGAGCAACTGCAACTGATCCTGATCTCCCGGCGGTGGCGCAGGCTGCCGCCGGGGGATTTTGAGTATTTCTGGAAGGGTGAAGCCCATGCTGGATGCAGAGCCACAGGCGCAGGTCACGGCGGAGACGGTGCTCGATGTGAACAACATCGAGGTGATCTACAATCACGTGATCCTTGTGCTGAAAGGGGTGAGCCTGACCGTGCCGAAGGGTGGCATCACTGCGCTCCTGGGTGGCAACGGGGCGGGCAAGACCACGACGCTGAAGGCGATTTCGGGGTTGCTCGCTTCCGAGCGTGGCGAGGTCACCAAGGGCTCGATCAAGTATCATGGGGAGCCCATTCACCACGCGGACCCAGCGGAGACGGTGAAGCGTGGCGTTGTTCAGGTGATGGAGGGGCGGCATTGCTTTGAGCATTTGACCGTCGAGGAAAATCTGCTGACCGGTGCGTACACGCGCAAGGACGGCAATGCGGCGATCCAGGCGGATCTGGAGATGGTCTATGAGTATTTTCCCCGGCTGAAGGAGCGGCGGAAGTCTCAGGCGGGCTATACCTCGGGCGGGGAGCAGCAGATGTGTGCGATTGGCCGCGCGCTGATGTCGAAGCCGGAGACGGTGTTGCTGGATGAGCCGTCGATGGGGTTGGCGCCGCAGCTGGTGGAGCAGATTTTCGAGATCGTGAAGTCGATCAACGAGGAGCAGGGCGTGACCATCTTGCTGGCGGAGCAGAACACCAACGTGGCGCTGCGCTTTGCGCATTACGGCTATATTCTGGAATCCGGTCGCGTGGTGATGGACGGGCCCGCGGCGGAGCTGCGGGAGAACCCGGATGTGAAGGAGTTCTATCTGGGCATGTCCGAGGAAGGGCGGAAATCCTTCCGGGATGTGCGCAGCTACCGGAGGCGCAAGCGGTGGCTGTCGTGAGCGAGGATCGGGTTGCCTGTCGCACGCCCGCAGAGGGGCGCGACGGCGTGACCAATGTCCCGGCGTGGAAGTTTGACCTGATCCGCGGGCACATCGCTGAGATCCTCAGTGATGGGACGCCGCAAGTCTACAACGATGTGCGCGATGCGGTGGGCGCGCGGCTTTCGGCGGAGGAGGCGCAGGCGCTGGGCAAGCTCGGCTGGCATGTGATCACCGTGAAGCTGGAGCTGGAAGTGCGCGGCGAGGTGGCGCGCGTGGCGGCCAAGGGGCCGCAGCAGATCAGGTGGGTAGGATGACATTTTTCGACGAGCTGGAGACGCGCAGCGCGGATGCGCGGGCGGCGGCGCAGACCGAGGCGTTACTCGCGCAGGTGGCGCGGGTGCGGGCGGCGGCGGAGAGTTGTTTGGCCGATGCCGAGATTGCGGGGCTTGACGATTTGCCGAAGCTGTCGGTGCTGCGCAAGTCTGATCTGGCGGCATGGCAGGCGGAGAAGCCGCCTTTTGGGGGCATTCCCGTGGCCAATGCGGCGCATGTGTTTCAGTCGCCCGGGCCGATCTACGAGCCCGGTGGTATAAGCCATGATTGGTGGCGGATGGGGCGGTTTCTGCATGCCGTGGGGATTGGGCCCGAGGATGTGGTGCAGAACTGCTTTGGCTATCACCTGACGCCAGCGGGCATGATCTTTGAAAGCGGCGCGCGGGCCGTGGGTGCTATGGTGCTGCCTGCGGGCACCGGGCAGACCGAGTTGCAGGTGCAGGCCGCCGCTGCGGTGGGCACGACGGCTTATGCGGGCACGCCGGATTATCTGAAGGTGATCCTCGACAAGGCCGATGAGCTGGGCGTTTCGCTAGGCATCACCAAGGCGGCAGTGGGCGGCGGGGCGCTGTTCCCGGCGATGCGGGCGGAGTATGCCGAGCGCGGGATCGCCTGCCTGCAGTGCTATGCCACCGCTGATCTTGGGAACATCGCCTATGAGAGCCCGGCGATGGAGGGGATGATCCTCGATGAAGGGGTGATCGTGGAGATCGTGACGCCCGGCACCGGTGATCCGGTGGCCGAGGGCGAGGTGGGCGAGGTTGTGGTGACCACGCTGAACCCGGACTATCCGCTCATTCGCTTTGCGACGGGGGACCTCAGCGCGGTGATGCCAGGCGAAAGCCCCTGTGGGCGGACCAATAGGCGGATCAAAGGATGGATGGGCCGGGCGGATCAGACCACGAAGATCAAGGGCATGTTCGTGCGGCCAGAACAAGTCGCAGCCCTCGTGGCGCGGCACGACGAGATCGTGAAGGCCCGCGTGATTGCCAGCCGGGATGGAGCGCAGGATGCGATGACCGTGCAGGTCGAGGCGGCGGGCGGCTCGGCGGAGGCCTTCTCGCAGAGTGTGGTCGATGTGCTGAAGCTCAAGGGTGCGGTTGAGGTGGTCAGCCCCGGCAGCCTGCCGCGCGACGGGTTGGTGATCGAGGACCAGCGCAGCTACGAGTGACGCAGTCTTTTCCGTCATTTATCTATGATGCCGAAGCTGTGGCGACGGCGGAGCGGCTGGTGATCTGTGCGCCCGGTGCGCTGACGCGGGTGGAGATTTTCGACCCCGTTTTGGCGTGGCACGGCTGGGTGCCGGTGTTCTATCCTTTCCCCGGGCTCGATGGGCGGGCGCTGTCTCCGCCGCTCGACATCGCGGGGGCGGCGGAACAGATCGTGGCGTTTGCACGGGCGCATCCGAGGAAGCAGATTGGGCTTTTGGGGTTTTCCACGGGCGGGGCGATTGCCCTTGAGGCCGCCGCCCGGCTGGGGGTGGAGGTGCGCACGGTGGCGATTGCGCCGGGGCTGCCGCAGGCGGGTGGATGGCGCACGATGCTGGCGACCACGGGTGATGTTCTGGGCGCGGCGTGGCGTGTGCGCGCGGCGCGGGTGCGGGCGGTGTGGCTCGAATACTACCGGGTGCTGCTCTTCGGGCGGGAGGTGCTGCGCCATGCGGACACGCGCGACCGCAGCCGGGAGATCGTCGCAGCCCGCGCACCGCGCATGGTCTACCCCGAGGGCGGGCTGCTGCGCGCCCATGCGCAGGGGTTGAAACGGTGGACGGGGCCGGAGGCGGGCTTGCCGGCGCCAGGGCATGTGACGCTGCTGATCGGCTCCGAAGACCCGGTGTTCTCCACCGCGCAGACACGTGCCTTTGCCGATCGGCTGGGGGGTGTGGCGCTGCAGGTGTTTCCGGGGCACGGGCATATGCTGTTCCTGACCGACCCGTCGGTGTTCGACCTGGCGCGCGCCATCCTGGAGGGGGCGCCTGCGCCTTCGCAGGAACGCTCTGGCCTTTCTGACTAAATTTGTCGAAAAAGGGCCTCATGTCCGACGTGCCCTCCCTAGCCACCCCTGCGCCGCGCCGCCGCCCCACAGAGGGGCTGCGCGTTCTGGCGGGTGCGGCGGTCGGCTTTGCGATATTGTGTGCGCTGCCCATGGTGGCGGTGGCGATTGCGGCGCTGAGCGGTGGCACGGAGACGGTGAGCCACCTGATCGACACGGTGCTGTGGCGCTATACGGCCACGACGTTGTGGCTGGTGCTGCTGGTGTCGGCGGGCACCTTTGCGCTGGGCGTGGGCGCGGCCTGGCTGGTCACGATGACGCGGTTTCCGGGCGTGCGGCTCTTTGAGATCGCACTTGTGCTGCCGCTGGCCTTTCCGGCCTATGTGCTCGCCTATGCTTATACCCATGTGCTCGATCACCCGGGCATCGTGCAGACGGTGCTGCGCGATGTGACGGGTTGGGGGCCGCGGGATTACTGGTTCCCCGATGTGCGGTCGGTTGGCGGGGCGGCGGCGATGCTGATCCTTGTGCTTTACCCTTACGTCTACCTGCTCGCGCGGGCGGCGTTTCTGCAGCAGAGTGCCACGACCTTTCTGGCGGCACGGGCGCTGGGGGCAAGCGCCTGGTCGGCGTTTTTCAAGATCAGCCTGCCGCTCGCGCGCCCGGCGATTGCAGGCGGTGTGCTGCTGGCGGTGATGGAGACCATCGCGGATTTCGGCACTGTGGCCTATTTCGGCGTGCAGACCTTTGCGACCGGGATTTACACAAGCTGGTTCTCCCTCGCGGATCGGGCGGGCGCGGCGCAGCTGGCGCTTTGCCTGCTGAGCTTTGCGCTGCTCTTGGCGTTTCTCGAGCGGGCGCAGCGGGGCGGGGCGAAGTATCATGACCCGTCGCGGCGGCAGCAGCGGATGGAGCCTGCGGACCTGCATGGTCTCCGCGCGGTGCTGGCGGCGGGCCTCTGCGGCATCCCGGTGCTCTTGGGCGCGGTGCTGCCGGTGGTGATCCTGTTTTCCATGGGGCTCGGGTCGGAGCAGAACCTGCTGAGCCCGCGCTATCTGGGGTTCATCCAGAACTCGCTGACGCTGGCCTCGGTCGCCGCGGTGTGCACCGTGGGCGCGGCGATCACGGTGGGGTTCTTTCAGCGGCTGAACCCGGGGCGGCTGTCCCATGGCGCGGGCTATGTGGCGCGGTTGGGCTATGCGGTGCCGGGGGGCGTGATTGCGGTGGGGTTGCTGGTGCCCTTCGCGGCATTTGACAATGCGCTCGACGCGTTCATGCGGGCGCGGTTCGATGTCTCGACGGGGCTGCTCATCACCGGGTCGATCTGGTTGCTGGTGGCGGCCTATATGGTGCGGTTTCTGGCGGCGGCTTTGGGGGCCTATGAGGGCGGGCAGGCGCTGGTGCCCGCGAATATGGATGCGGCGGCGCGGTCGCTGGGGCAGACGCCGACGGGGACGCTGCGGCGGGTGCATCTGCCGATCCTGGCGCCGAGCTTGTTGACGGCATTGCTGATTGTCTTTGTGGATGTGATGAAGGAGCTGCCCGCGACGCTGATCATGCGGCCCTTCAACTATGACACGCTGGCGGTGCAGGCGTACCGGCTGGCAAGCGACGAGCGCCTTGAGGGCGCTGCGGTGCCGAGCCTGGTGATCGTGGCGATTGGTCTCCTTCCCGTGATCCTGATCTGTCGCCAGGTGGGACGGCACCGCCGCGGGTAGGGTGGGCCTTGGGCCGTCCCTCGGCGCTGAGGGCAGCGCCCGACCTGGAGGGCGTTTGTGCCGGATTTGCGGCGTGGATCATCGCCAAAAAGGCTGACGTCGTGCAGTTTCCGACCTGTCAAAATCGCCCTCCGGGGGGAGGTCGGGCGATGCCCGGCCTTTCAGCCGGGCGGAACATCCGAGCGTTGCGCGCCCCGGATTATTAGGCCTCTTCGCCGATCTTGTCCTGAGTCTTCGTGTCGAAATCGCTTGCGTCGTGGCGCTCGTGGAGTTGCTGGTCGAGCGGGCCGTTGACCTTGTTCACTTTCACGCCGCGCTTCACCGCATCCCGCGCGCCGATCTGTTTCTCCCAGCGGATCACGTTGTGATACTCATGCACGCTGAGGAACTCGCCTGCGTCATAGCTTTCGCCCCGCACAGTGCGGCCATACCACGGCCAGGTGACCATATCGGCAATCGTATAGGTATCGCCTGCCAGGTATTCATGATCGGCCAGGTGTCGGTCGAGCACGTCGAGCTGGCGCTTGGTCTCCATCGCGAAGCGGTTGATCGGGTACTCCTGCTTGAAGGGCGCGTAGGCGTAGAAATGGCCGAAGCCACCGCCGAGGTACGGCGCGGACCCCTGGAGCCAGAAGAGCCAGTTGAGGCATTCGGTGCGGGCCTTGAGCTCGGTGGGCAGGAAGGCGCTGTCGAACTTCTCGGCGAGATACATCAGGATCGCGGCGCTCTCAAAGACGCGTAGGCCCGTGTCCTTGTCGAACATCGCGGGGATCTTGGAGTTCGGGTTGACCTCCACAAAGCCGCTGCCGAACTGATCGCCCTCGCCGATGCGGATGAGCCAGGCGTCGTATTCGGCGCCCGCGTGACCAAGCGCCAGCAGCTCTTCGAGCATGATCGTCACCTTCTGGCCGTTGGGCGTGGCCAGTGAATAGAGCTGCAGCGGGTGCTTGCCCACGGGCAGCGCCTTGTCGTGGGTGGCGCCTGCGATGGGGCGGTTGGTGCTGGCCCAGGTGCCGCCGCTCTCCTCGTCCCATGTCCAGACTTTTGGCGGCGTATATTCGGTGGTGCTCATGGCGGGCCTTTCCCTTGTTACATCTTACCTCCACCTATCGTGGATGGTCCCCAGAGCAAGGGCAAGGTCTGCGGGATCAATGTGCGGTGAGCAGTGCCAATAAGCCGACGATGATCAGGCTGAGCGCCCAGATCAGGTCGAGGTTGAACCAGCTT
Source organism: Roseobacter cerffii (assembly GCF_054226325.1). Lineage (NCBI taxonomy): Bacteria > Pseudomonadati > Pseudomonadota > Alphaproteobacteria > Rhodobacterales > Roseobacteraceae > Roseobacter > Roseobacter cerffii. The sequence continues at coordinate 3,976,818 of NZ_CM135757.1, read as the reverse complement.
TTTTGCAGGAATTTCAGACCAAGCCAGTGGTAGACGCCGACGGCGATGGTACCGCCTGCGAGCACCATGGCACCGGTGTGGGCGAGGGCCACCGCGAGGGCGGCGGTGGCGTTGTTCCACATCAGATCATAGGCGGCGGCGTGGCCAGTGTCGGTCTCCAGCGTGCCGCAGATGCCGAGATAGATCGGGACGAGCATGAGCCCCGCGCCGTGGGCCATGGCCGCGAGGAACGACCAGAGTGCGAGGCGCGAGGGCGGGACGCGGGCGAGAAAGCGCGGGTGGCGGCGGTTGATCAGCAGGTAGACCCCGAGGGCGACGACCAGCAAGGCGGCCCCGGTCTGGATCTGCACTTGCCACTCGACCAGCATCATCAGCGCGGAGAAGGGAAAGAGGATCGCGGCCATGGCCAGCATGTGCCCCGCCGCGAGGGCGGCGAGGGCAGAGTAGAGGTTTCCGGTGTTGCGCGCCATCAGCGCGGCAGACACTGCGAGCGGCCAACCCATGCCCGGGTTGACCCCGTGATAAAGACCCGAGACCACGACGGCGGACCAGAGCGACGCCGCCGTGTTCATGCCCTCCATTCAGCTAGACGGAGGGGTAGCAGAAACTGTCGGTCGAGCAGTCGCCGCCCTCAAGCCGGATCTGGTGGCTGCGATAGCCCTCGGGGAACTCGACCCAGAAGTTTTCATTCAGGGTCAGCCCGCCGTTTTCGCCCACATCGGCACAGACCATGGCCGCGCCGCGGTCACCGGGATAGAACTGGTCGTCCCAGGTCGAGTAAAGCGAGTTGGTCCAGTAGACACGCTTGCCGTCGCGGCTGATCTCGACCATCTGCGGGCCGTAGCCGAACTCCTTGCCGTTCGGATGCGGGGTCTTCTTCACGATCCCGCCGATCTCGACCTTGCCGGCCAGCACCGGGTTCATCGGGTCGGAGACGTCATACTGATGCATTTCACCCTGTCCCCAACAGGCGACGTACAGATACTTGTCGTCGAGGCTGAGGTCGATGTCTGTCACCAGCGGGGGCACCGCGCTGAACCCTTTCAGCAGTTCTGGCAGATCGTCCGGATCAGCCGGGTGCGGGTCGATGGTGATGGTCTTCTTGGCCTCGAAGGTGCCATCGTCTTTCTGCCACCAGGTGAAGATCGCCCCCTGCAGGTTTGTTGTATCCACAACGACGCCGACGAACCCGTAGTCTTTCGCCGGGTCGTGCGCGGGGCGGATCTCCAGCGCCATCTGGTGGTTGGCGCCAAGATCGATCGTCTGCACGTTTTTGCGCTCGCGCAGGTTCCAGAAGTGGATCTTGTGACCGTATTTGTTCGAGAGCAGATCTTCGGGCACGATCCCGTTTTCGAACTGCGGCGGCAGGCCCCATTCGGAGCTGACCATGTAGTCGCGCGGCAGGTTCCACCAGAAGTCATAGTGCTTGTCTTGTTCGCCGCGATCCATCTCGTAGCGCCCGAGGATCTCGAAGGTTTCGCAATCCATGATGAAGATGCCCGGAGGGCCATCGGTGCCATCCTCGCCACCGCCACCGAGCGTGGAGACATAGATGCCTTCGGGGCCACAATGGATCGTGTGCGGGCGCGAATAGCCCGTTTTCGCCATCAGCTCTTCGGGCTCGATGATCTTGTGGATTTTCGCCTTCAGCGGCTCTTTCACGTCGATCACATAGATGCGGCTGGAGCGGATGCCGGGGATGATCAGGTAGCGCCGTTCAAGGAAGGCGTGGCCCGTGAGCGGCGAGAGCGCCGAGGAGCAGGCGTTCCAGCCGAAGTGGTGAAACTCGTCGCCCTTGTTCGGCATGAAGAGGCTGTGCACGATCTGGCCGTAGGTGTCGGACTTCGGATCGACGTCGACCACCGCGAGGCCATCGGGTTGTGAGCCATCGGGGCTCAGCATCAGCGTGAAGGCCAAGGTTTCGACCGGCGCCTGCATGGCCATCTGAGGCGTCGGATAAAATGTTGGATCTGGTCTTAAATTCATCTGTTTTCCTCCCTGTTGGACGCGGATGCTCTGCGGCGTCCCCCGGGAAAAAGCTGACACAGAATCAAATGTCAGACAATTGATTTCTCGCGCGCCGTGTATCTGTGCTTGATCTGGCCGGGAGATTGCGTTGCACGGCAAGGGGTTAGCCGGGACTTGCCACTTTCGTCTTAACTCAGACCGCATCACCGGTGGCCAGCGCCTGGGGCGGCCGTGGGTCAGGTGGGCGGAGCCAGTCCGAAGGTGGCGGCGGGATGCGGAACCCGGTTGCGAAGCCACCGATTGCGCTTCATTATTCCCGCGAAGCTTCAAGACCAGGGTTTGTGAAACGGGGGCCCCTTGACCGACCTGAAGCGCGAAATGATCACGTTGCTGCCGCGTCTGAGGCGCTTTGCCCGGACGCTGACACGGTCGGTTCCGGAGGCGGATGACCTGGTGCAGGACGCCTGCCTGCGCGCCCTGAGCCGCGCGCATCAGTGGGACCCGACGCAGCCGCTGGACCGCTGGATGTTCCGCATCACGCGCAACCTGTGGATCAACGAAGTGCGCAAGCGACAGGTGCGTATGGGCGGTGGGCATGTGCCCGCGGAGGAGAGTGTGGAGCTGGTCACCACCGAGACGGGCGAGGCGCGCGTGGCGGCGGTGCAGCTGCAGACAAAGATCGACGCGCTGCCGGACGATCTGTCGACGATCTTGCTGGTCGTGTCGGTTGAGGGCTATAGCTATGCAGAAGCGGCGGCGCTTCTGGACATTCCCGTGGGCACCGTGATGAGCCGCGTGTACAGGGCGCGCAAGACCCTGGCGAAGACCATCGCCGAGACCGGGGGAGGCGTGCATTGACCGATTATCGCGAAAAGCTGAGCGCCCTGCTTGATGGCGAGCTCTCCGACGCGGAGGTGCGCGAGGTCGAGCGCGATCTGCAGAATGATCCCGAGTTGCTGACTGAACTCGAGGCGATCCGCGAGGCCGACCGGGCGGCGCGCGACAATTTCGAGGCGATGCTGCAGGACCCGGTGCCCTTCGATCTGGCCAAGCTGATCCAGGACGCGCCGGAGCCGGAGATTGCCAATACCGAAGAGGAGCCGCGCCGCCGCGCGCCCTGGGTGCCGACGATTGCGGCGCTGATTGCGCTGATGATTGGTGGCATCGGCGGATATTGGGCAGGGCAATCGCAGGCGCCGCAGATCGCCGCGGCGCCCGGGTGGCTGGAGGATATCGCGGAGTATCACGCGGTCTATGCGGGGCAGACGCGGCATCTGGTGGAAGTGCCCGCCTCGGAGCAGGCGCACATCGAGGCCTGGCTGACCAACACCGTCGGCGCCACGGTTGCCGTCCCCGATCTGTCCCCGGCGGGTCTGGAGTTCCAGGGCGCACGGCTGCTGGTGGCGGCGGGCAAGCCGGTGGCGCAGCTCATGTATCTCGACGCTGATGCGCGGGTCGTGGCGCTGTGCCTGATCGCGACGGGCACCCCGCGCGACGGCTTTGCCGAACGCACCATCGGCGCCTTCAGCATGGTCTCCTGGGGCGGGGCGGATGCGAATTTCGTGGTGGTCGGCGATCAGGACCGTACGGACCTCGACGCGATTGCCAAGGCTGCTGCCACACAGGTCTGACCGCACCGCGCCGCGGCCATTTCTGGTAAATTTGAAATAAATTCTCGGATACCGGGAATAATTCTGCGCGGTCAGGTGTAACCCCCGTGCAAGTGGTCGTTTGGTCGCTTGTCACAACGGGTAGGAGCCTGGCCATGACAGGAACCGTCTTATGTGCCTCCGGCGTGACGTTTTGGAGGATGCGACAGGGCAAAGGCCCGGTCGCGCGTGTTGGGTTTCGACGGATCCTTGGCCTGTGCACCTACCCGCTTGGGTGGGGTGCGAGACCCCCCGCCCGTCACAACGCTTTTCAAAAAAAATTCTTACAGGAGGTAATATGATTTCGACCCGATTTTCCGCGACGGTGGCCGCATTGGTTCTTCTGCCATCCCTCGCCCTGGCGACCCCGATCATCTTCAGCGCCGCGGGCCCGGATGCGGCGAGCATTCAGGCCGAGGTGGATGCCTTTCGCGCAGCCCTTGGTGATCTGAACGCAAATGAACCGCAGAATTTCGATGGCGGGCGCCGGCAGATCGACTGGGATGGCGCTCCCGATGCGGTGTCTGACCCCAACCCCTTTCCCGGCGATTTCTTCAACTTCGGAGCCGCACCGCGCGCCCGTGGGATCGAGTTCCGCCCGACCGAAAACCCCGATGCGGGCCCGGAAGAGCTGAACGCCGAGGGCTTTCAACTGAGCAGTACCGAAGCCTCCGGCGAGCCGGTGCGCTTTGGGTTCGAAGAGGATCTCAACGTTTTCAGCCCCGAGCGGCTTTTTGCGCCGACGGGCGGTACGATCTTCGACGTGGTGTTCTTTGACCCCGCTGATCAGATTACCCCGGCGGCCACGCAAGGGTTGGGCATTGTCTTCACCAATGTGAATGAGGTCACCACGCCCGATGGCGGCAGCACCACGACCGATGCGATGATCAGCCTGTTCCTCGAGGGGCAGACGATTGGCGAAGACGCCCCAGCGCTGTCCTATAACGTCGAAGCAAGCGGGCCGGGCGGGCTGTCGTTCCTCGGCATCCTCTTTGATGCGCCGACCATCGTCGGGGCTACGGTGCAGGCCGGGTTCATCCCGTTTGACAAGGCCACGAGCGGCGCGAATGTCGTGGCGATGGATGACTTCATCTTTGGCGAGCCGACGGTCTCGGCGGTGCCGCTGCCTGCGGGCGTGTGGCTGCTGGGGTCGGCGCTGCTGGGCGGGGCCGCTGTTGGCCGTCGCCGCCGTCGCGCGGTCTGACAGAATCGGCGCCGGTGCCTTGAACACCGGTGCCGCAGCCGGGATCGGATCATTGGTTTGACGACCTTCGACAGTTGCGACCCATCGATCCCGGCATCTTGCCCTTGGTCGGACAGGGCCACGCCGAACCCGTTGCAAAACAGCCGCCATTAACGTCTTTCACATCCCCATCGCATAGGTTGAGCGTTGACACCCCGCCTGGGAGTGGGACAGCAATCAACTAGCATGTGATGGACGTGAAGATGAAAACTCAGATGATTTGGCCGCTTGCCCTGACTGTTATGCTGGGCGCTTGCGCGGAGCCCGGGAGCAATGGCGCTCCGATCCGCAATCTGCCGGAGGAAGTCGTGGCGATGGCCGCGCCGAACCAGGACCTTACAACTGTGCGGATCAAGCCGGAGGACGGCTGTTACTGGTACCGCCACGTCGGTCCGGTGGAGACCACGTTGCTGCCGCTGCGCAACAAAGCAGGCAGCCCGATCTGCACCCGGCTCCCATCAGAAGAGACAGAAGCCGGGGTGTGATCAGGGCGTCTCAGCTGCGTGCGGTGACGTAGCTTTCGGCCGGGTAGAGATGCGCGGTCACGCCGGTCGAGACATTCTCGTAGAGCCCGTTGATATGGGCCATCACCATCCGCACGCAGCCGGAGCTCGCGCGCCCGCCGATGGAGCGGGGGCTGGGCGTGCCGTGGATGCGCAGGTAGGTGTCGCGGTTGCCTTCAAAGAGGTAGAGCGCGCGCGAGCCCAGCGGGTTGGTCGGGCCGCCCGGCACACCGTCAGCGAACTCTTCATAGAGATGCGGTTCGCGCTTGATCATCGCGGCGGTCGGTGTCCATTTCGGCCACTTCGCCTTGCGCCGGATCGTGTAGACGCCGGGCTCGTAGAGATTGCCGCGGGCGATCGCCACACCGTAGCGCATGGCCGAGCCGTCATTGCCGACGTGGTAGAGATAGCGCGCCACCGCATCGACGTGAATGTCGCCCGGGCGCAGGCTGGCGTTAGCCTCGACCCGCGTCGGCAGAAAGCGCGGGTGCAGGCCCCAGGGATTCGTGGTGGCGGGGTCGTAGTTCGCAGGTGTGACCCGTGCATCCCAGGTGGCCCAGTTGCTGCGCGCCGCGTCCGCGGGGGTTGCGATCAGCGATGCGGGAATGGCCGCCGAAAACAGCGCCGTGGTCGTGTGTATGAAATGTCGTCTCGTTAACATGAGTCTCAGATCCTCGGTTACTATCCACTCAACGCGTTATAGTGCCTGTTAGTTTCCACAGACTTTACGACAGAAGTGAGGTGAAAAGCGGTTAATCACGCATTTGTGCAATAAAAGTCGTGCAAATTGCGCCCGGACTGCATCGGGCAAAGAAAAAACCGCCCCCGAAGGCGCGGCTTTTTAGCTGCAATTTGTCAAAGTTCAGCCCTGGCGGGCTTTGAACCGGCGCTGCGTCTTGTTGATCACGTAGACGCGGCCTTTGCGACGCACAACACGGCAGTCGCGGTGCCGATTCTTGAGCGAGCGGAGCGAGTTGCGAACCTTCATGGTCCTCTCCTTTTGTCTCGGTCGGCGCGCGGGCCAGCGCCGGGGTTACGGGCAGTCCGGCAGGCCGGACCGGTGAATGAGGTGGTGGGCGATACTGGGATCGAACCAGTGACCCCTTCGATGTCAACGAAGTGCTCTACCGCTGAGCTAATCACCCTTGCTACCTGCGCAATTGCCCCAGCCCCAAATAAAATGGGGCGCGAGAGGTCGCGCCGGTAGCGGGTCTTTAAAAGCTATCGAAGATAAGATCAAGGGCTTTTGGTTTTCGCTTTTTCTGCGCTATGGTCGGCGGTGAAGGAAGAGGTATGTCACAGTCAGCGTTTGAAGTCAGTTATCCCGAAAAACCGCACTCCTGTGTGGTCTTTGCCTCTCCGCACAGCGGGCGGACCTATCCGTGGTCGCTGTTGCGCTCGAGCGTGCTTGACGAGCTGGCGATCCGCTCGTCCGAAGACGCCTTTGTCGACCAGCTTTTCGACTGTGCGCCGCAGTTTGGCGCCACCTTTCTGAAAGCCGGTGCGCCGCGGGCCTTTGTCGATCTGAACCGCAGCTGTGACGAGCTCGATCCGGCGCTGATCGAAGGCGTGCGGCGGCGTGGGCACAACCCGCGCGTGGCCTCGGGCCTGGGGGTGATTCCCCGTGTGGTGGCGAATGGTCGGGCGATTTACCGCGGCAAGATCAGCATGCTGGAGGCCAAGCGGCGGCTGGATGAATACTGGCACCCTTATCATGACACGCTGCAGGCGCTGCTCGACCAGGCGGTGCGGCATCACGGGCAGGCGGTGCTGATCGACTGCCATTCGATGCCGCACGAGGCGGTACAGGGTATCGCGCGCTCGGGCGCCAAGCGACCCGAGATCGTGCTGGGTGACAGGTTTGGAGCCGCCGCCGGGGGGGATGTGGTCGACCGCGTGGAAGCGGCCTTTGCCGCGGCGGGCTTCGTGGTGACGCGCAACGCACCCTTTGCCGGAGCCTATGTGGCGCAGGCTTACGGTCGCCCGAGCCGCGGGCAGCACGCGGTGCAGGTGGAGATCGACCGGGCGATTTACATGGACGAGACGCTGGTGCGCCCCTCGCCCCGGTTCACCGAGGTGCAGCGGACGCTGAAGGGCGTGATTGCCGAGATCGCGCAGATCGGGCAGGAGCGGATGCCGCTGGCCGCCGAGTAGGGCGGTCTTTTCGCCTTCGGCGAGAGTACTTCTGGAAGGGTGAAAGACGGGTGGGCCTGACGCTTATCGGAGCGCGCGTCCCTTCACAATCGCGTCTGTGCCAAAGCGGGCGCGGATTTGATCCGTGGCGCGTTCGGCCTGGCTGCGCCGGGCGGCTTGGGGGTCGAGCAGGTCGCCGGAACGGTCGGCGCCCTCGGCGCTGGTCAGGTCGGAGAGGCCGCAGCCGAGCAAGCGGTAGGGGCCTTCGTCCCCCACCTGGTCAAAGAGCCCGCGCGCGGTGCGATAGATCGTGTCGGCCATTTGCGTCGCATCCCGCAGGCTGATCCGGCGGGAGAGCAGCGAGTGATCGGCGCGTTTGAGTTTCAGCGTGACCACGCGGCCTGCGAGGTCCTTGGCCTTGGCCCGGTCCGACACCTTTTCTGCCATGCGCCAGAGGTAGCCGTCGAGCAGGTTCGGGTCGGAGGTGTCTTCGTGAAAGGTGGTCTCGTTCGAGATGGATTTCATCGGCGCGTGGGCCGAGACGCGGCGCCGGTCCTGGCCGCGGGCGAGATGCCAGAGCCGGTCCCCCATTGAGCCGAAGCGGGCGATGAGGTCGGTTTGTTCCCAGCGCAGCAGGTCGGCGAAGGTGCGGATGCCCGCCTTGTCGAGCGCGGCCTGCGAGGAGGCGCCAACGCCCCAGATCAGGCGCACGGGTTTGTCCTGCAGGAAGTCGGCGGTCTCGGCCTCGCCGATGATCGAGAAGCCGTGCGGTTTGTCGAGATCGGAGGCGACCTTGGCGAGGAACTTGTTGTGACTGAGACCGATGGAGCCGGTGAGGCCAAGCTCGTCGCGCATCCGTTTCACGAGCCGTGCGAGCATCGTCGCGGGCGGGTGGCCGTGCAGCCGCTCGGTGCCGGAGAGGTCCATGAAGGCCTCGTCCAGCGAGAGCGGTTCGATGTCGGGGGTGAGTTCTTCCATCATCGCGCGGATGGCGCGGGAGGCTTCCACATAGGCCTGCATGCGCGGCTTGATGATCACCGCGTCGGGGCAGAGTTTCAGCGCCTGGAACATCGGCATGGCCGAGCGCACGCCGCGGATGCGGGCGACATAGCAGGCGGTGGAGACCACGCCGCGGCGCCCGCCGCCGACGATCACCGGCTTGCCCTCGAGGCCGGGGTTGTCGCGCTTTTCGACCGAGGCGTAGAAGGCGTCGCAGTCCATATGGGCGATGGAGAGGGTGTTCAGCTCGTCATGCGCCACGACGCGCGGACTGGCGCAGGCGGGACAGCGCCGACCTGCGTCGAATTCGGTGAGACAATCGCGGCAAAGGGCGGGCATTCTCGCAGGCTTCTGCTATCAGTGCGGCATGTCCCGATCTTACGCCACGGCGCCGGAAATGAACATGCCCTTCCATGGGGCGAAGTTGGCGCTTTTGACGGCCGGTCATGTGGTCACCCTGTTGCGGGACGATCAGCCCGATGTTGACCATGCGGGGTTCTGGGACCTGCCGGGGGGCGGGCGCGAAGGGGCGGAAGACCCGCTCGACTGTGTGCTGCGGGAGACGCGGGAAGAGCTGGGCGTGGCGCTGCGGCGCCGCGATGTGATCTGGGGGCGGCGGTTCGAGCGTGCGGGGTTGGGCTTCTGGTTTTTTGCCGCCCGGGTCGAGGTGGCGCTGCTGGGCGACATTGCCTTTGGCGACGAAGGGCAGGGCTGGGCGGCGATGACACAGGCGCAGTTCTTGCGGCATCCCAAGGTGATTGCGCATTTCAAGGATCGGCTGCGGCTGTGCCTTGATGAGCTGTCTTTGATGGAAAAACCCCCCGCTGATCTGAGCGGGGGGAGGTAACGAACCTCAGGAAGACGCGGTTCGTTGGGGAGTATCACCTAGCGTCAACTTACCACCTAAAGGCGAATCGGCCTAACCGCGAATGGTCTGAATTGACCCACATCCTGTGGTCTGTTGTGCGATAGCCACAGTCTCTTGATGCACCCGCCGTCGGAGAGCCTGTGGGTAACGTTGAAATGTGGCTTGAGATCAGTGGTTTGGCTGATGCGCCTGCGGGCTGTCGAGCTCGGCCAGAATCGCCTCGGCAGCTGCCTTAGGATTAGGCGATTGCCAAACCGGACGCCCCACGACGATATGATCAGCGCCGTCGGCGACGGCGTTTGCGGGGGTGGCGACTCGCTTCTGATCGCCCAGATCGGCGCCTGCGGGGCGCACACCGGGGGTCACAATGAGTCGGCCTTCGGCTTCGGGCAGGGCGCGGATCAGCGCGGCCTCCTGCGGGGAGGCGATGACGCCATCGGCCCCCGCCTCGAAGGCGCGCACGGCCCGGGTCGTCACCAGCTCGGGCAGGTCGCCCGCGCGAATCTGGCAGGCGTCGAGGTCGGTGCGGTCGAGCGAGGTTAGGATCGTGACGGCGAGGATTTTCATCTCGGAGCCTGCCGCGCCCTCCTTGGCCGCGGCCACCACATGGGGATCGCCATGCACGGTCAGAAAGTCGAGATCGAACTGCGCCAGCCCGCGCACCGCCGCCTCGATGGTGGCGCCGATGTCGAAGAGCTTCATGTCGAGGAAGATGCGTTTGCCCTGCTCCTGCTTGAGCTCGTTGGCCAGCGCCAGCCCGCCACCGGTGAGCATGCCGAGCCCGATCTTGTAAAAGCCCACGGCCTCGCCCAGCTGCGTCGCCAATTGCGCGCCTGCCAGAGCATTCGGCACGTCCAGTGCCACGATCAACCTGTCATCTGCCATGCGCCGCTCCTGTCCGTTTGCGACGTTCCTATGCGGTCGCGGTGCAACTGTCCATCGGGGCGAGGGCGCAAAAAAGAGGCCCGGACGTCGCCGCAAGTAAGCGCGCCGGGCCTAAGGTGACTGACGACCCTGGGTATGGGGCTGCATGGCTGCACCTGGGGTGGTGGTTGGAGCCTGCAACCTTGCACATCCGGGGCCGGTCGCCCCGCCTGACAAGTGGTTGTGTGAGGTCAGGCGCGGCGACTGGAACTGGCGGAACAAGCCAACTGGTTACGCATCGACAAAGCGGGCAGAACACGGGGCGAAACCGTTACTCGTGCCGTTGTCTGACCCTGAGATAAGGGCTGGGGGCCAAGGGTTAACGGGGAAAGGTTTTGGCGCTTTCCCATGAGGGCGATTTGATTCACATCACGGCAAGATGTGCAGGCTACACCTATGGTTGATTTTGGGACATGGTCGGGCTTGAAGCAGGCCGGGCCGCGCCCCAGATAACACAACAAGGTCCTGACCGCTGACGTGCCGCCAAGCCGGGCGCAGCAAGACGGGGACGCTTAACATGAAGGAGAGACCCATGGACTTGAGCAAGTTCACGGAGCGGTCGCGCGGGTTCATTCAGGCCGCACAGACCATTGCCACACGGGACAGCCACCAGAGGCTGGCGCCCGAACATATCCTCAAAGCGCTGATGGATGACGACCAGGGGCTGGCGAGCAATCTGATCGCTGCCGCGGGTGGTCAGCCTGCGCGCGTGGTCGAGGGCGTCGAGACGGCGCTGTTGAAGATGCCCCAGGTGAGCGGGGATGCCGCGCAGATTTACCTCGACAATGCGACGCAGAAGGTACTGGCCGAGGCCGAGACGCTGGCCAAGAAGGCGGGCGACAGCTTTGTGCCGGTGGAGCGTATTCTGATGGCGCTTTGCATGGTGAAATCGGCCGCCAAGGAGGCGCTGGATGCCGGTGGTGTCACCGCGCAAGGCCTGAACGGCGCGATCAATGACATTCGCAAGGGGCGCACGGCGGACAGCGCCAATGCCGAGGAAGGCTATGACGCGCTGAAGAAATACGCGATGGATCTGACCGAGCGGGCCGAGGCGGGCAAGATCGACCCGATCATTGGCCGCGACGAGGAAATCCGCCGCGCGATGCAGGTGCTGAGCCGCCGGACCAAGAACAACCCTGTTCTGATCGGGGAACCGGGGGTCGGGAAGACCGCGATTGCCGAAGGTCTGGCCTTGCGCATCGTGAACGGGGACGTGCCCGAGAGCCTGAAGAACAAGAAGCTGCTGGCGCTCGACATGGGCGCGCTCATTGCTGGTGCGAAGTATCGCGGCGAGTTCGAGGAGCGGCTGAAGGCGGTTCTGACCGAGGTGACCGAAGCTGCAGGCGAGATCATCCTCTTCATCGACGAGATGCACACGCTTGTGGGCGCGGGCAAGGCGGATGGCGCAATGGATGCCGCCAACCTGATCAAACCGGCGCTGGCGCGGGGCGAGCTGCACTGTGTGGGCGCGACCACGCTGGATGAATACCGCAAATATGTGGAGAAGGATGCAGCCCTCGCGCGGCGGTTCCAACCGGTCATGGTGCAGGAGCCGACGGTGGAAGACACCGTGTCGATCCTGCGCGGAATCAAGGAGAAGTACGAGCTGCACCATGGGGTGCGGATTTCGGATTCCTCGCTGGTCGCGGCGGCGACGCTCAGCCATCGTTATATCACGGACCGGTTTTTGCCGGATAAGGCAATTGACCTTGTGGACGAGGCGGCGAGCCGCTTGCGCATGGAAGTGGACAGCAAGCCCGAAGAGCTTGATGCGCTGGATCGGCAAATTCTGCAGATGCAGATTGAGGCCGAGGCGCTGCGGCTGGAAGATGATGCGGCGAGCAAGGATCGGCTGGAGACGCTCGAGAAGGATCTGGCCGAGCTGCAGGAGCGCAGCGATGAGTTGACCGCCCAATGGCAGGCGGAGCGCGACAAGCTGTCGAGCGCGCGGGACATCAAGGAGCAGCTCGACCGGGCGCGCGCCGATCTGGAGATCGCCAAGCGCGAGGGCAATCTGGCGAAGGCCGGGGAGCTGTCCTACGGCGTGATCCCGCAGCTGGAGAAACAGCTGGAGGCCGCCGAGGGCCGCGATGAAAGCGACGTTCTGGTCGAAGAGGCGGTGCGCCCGGATCAGATCGCCAGCGTTGTCGAACGCTGGACGGGTATTCCCGCGGGCAAGATGCTGGAAGGCGAGCGCGACAAGCTGTTGCGCATGGAAGAGCAGTTGCACGCGCGGGTTATCGGCCAGAATGCCGCCGTGGGAGCCGTGGCCAATGCGGTGCGCCGGGCGCGGGCCGGTTTGAATGATGAGAACCGGCCTTTGGGCTCGTTCCTCTTCCTGGGTCCGACCGGCGTCGGGAAAACCGAGCTCACGAAGGCTGTGGCCGAGTTCCTCTTTGACGATGACAACGCGATGGTGCGCATCGACATGTCGGAGTTCATGGAGAAACACGCAGTTGCGCGGCTGATCGGGGCACCTCCCGGATATGTGGGCTATGATGAGGGCGGGGTGCTGACCGAAGCGGTTCGCAGACGCCCGTATCAGGTGGTGCTGTTTGACGAGGTCGAAAAGGCGCATCCGGATGTCTTCAACGTCCTGCTGCAGGTGCTGGATGACGGGGTGCTCACCGATGGGCAGGGCCGCACGGTGGACTTCAAGCAGACGCTGATCGTGCTGACCTCGAACCTCGGGTCACAGGCGCTGAGCCAGTTGCCCGAGGGGGCGGATTCCTCCCAGGCGCGGCGCGATGTGATGGACGCGGTGCGGGCGCATTTCCGGCCCGAGTTCCTGAACCGTCTCGACGAGACCATCATCTTCGACCGGCTCAACCGCGAGAATATGGATGGCATTGTCGAGATCCAGATGGCGCGGCTCCTCAAACGGCTGGCCGGGCGAAAGATCACGCTCGATCTGGATGACGGCGCGCGGAAATGGCTGGCCGATGAAGGGTACGACCCCGTGTTCGGCGCGCGGCCCCTGAAGCGAGTGATCCAGCGGGCGCTGCAAGATCCGCTGGCCGAGATGCTGCTGGCCGGGGACGTGAAGGACGGCGACAGCGTGACGGTGACGGCAGGCACCGAGGGGCTGATCATCGGGGATCGCGTGGCGGCCTCGAACCGGCCCAAGCCGGATGATGCTGTGGTGCATTGATCCGTCTGACATGACAAGGCCCGGCAGAGTGATCTGCCGGGCCTTTGGTTTGGGTCATCGCGTTTCGAGGCCCTGTTGAAGCATCCGCCGTTGCCTTTGGTGATTGGCCAAAAACGGCAGCGGGACGCAGTCCAACGGCCCCCGCAGCGGCCTTAGCTGCTCTCTTCGGGCAGGATCACGGTGTCGACCACGTGGATCACACCGTTGGACGCTTCCACATCGGCGGAGGTCACGGAGGCCTCGTTGATCTTGACGCCGTCGGAGAGATCAACGGTCAGGTCACCGCCTTGCACGGTTGTGGCGCTCATACCGTCGCTGAGGTCGGTGGACATCACCTTACCCGGCACCACGTGATAGGTCAGGATCGCAATCAGCTGGTCCTTGTTTTCCGGCTCGAGCAGCGACTCAACGGTGCCCTCGGGCAGAGCGGCGAAGGCCTCATCGGTGGGTGCGAAGACGGTGAAAGGACCGTCGCCTTTCAGTGTGTCGACCAGATCGGCGGCTTCGACCGCGGCCACGAGGGTGCTGAAGCTGCCCGCATTTGCAGCGGTGTCCACGATGTCTTTGGCGGAGCTGCCCGCGAAAGCGGATGTGCCCAGCAGGGCCGCGCCAGCGGTCAGGCTCAGAAAGTTACGACGGAACATAGGTGTCTCCTTTGTGTGAAGGGTGAATGCCGATGTGGCATCTGCGAAGGAAACGTGCGGCGCCAGTGCGTGGATCACCGGGGATTCCCGCCGATGTGGTTTGACCGGAAATCGCCGCGCGCTAAGCCCGGCCGCGGCCAGATTTCCAATAACAATAATGTCAGGCGCGCCGGTGATCCGCGGGGCTTCGGGCGCGCGCATGGCTTCAGGCTCGAGCTGCGTGCCGTCACCTCGGGCCTTGGGCCGAGGCTTGCGGAGGATTGACCTCTGCCGTGAAATCACGACAGAAAGGCCGGGTAGAACAACCCCGGCATTTTCATGGCGCTTCCCCCCGATCTGGTGATCTTCGACTGTGATGGCGTGCTGGTGGACAGCGAGCCGCTGACCAATGTCGTTATCCGGGACAATCTTGCCCGCCACGGGCTGGAGCTGTCCCTGAAAGATATTCTCGAGAATTTCGTGGGCGGGACCATGGCCGGGGTGATGCGGGATGCGCGCGGGATGGGCGCCCAGCTTCCCGACGATTGGGTGGACTGCATCTATGAAGAGATGTTCGCCGTGCTGGCAGAAGAGGTCGAGGTCATTCCGGGGATCGTGGAGGTGCTCGACGCCCTGGATCAGGCGGGTGTTCCCTATGCGGTGGGGTCCAACGGGCCGCACCGGAAGATGGAGATCACACTTGGGCGTACGGGCCTGATCGAGCGGCTGCGGGGTCGCGTCTATTCCCGCGAGGATGTGGCCGCGCCCAAACCCGCGCCAGACCTCTACCTGCATGCTGCTGCGCAGGCGGGCGTTGCGCCCGGTCGCGCTGTGGTGATCGAAGACAGCCCCACCGGCGCGCGGGCGGCGCAGGCGGCGGGCATCCCCTGTTTCGGCTATGTGGCCGAGACGGATCCGGCGCGGATGACGCCGCTCTGCGAGGCTGTGTTCGACCGGATGCAGGTGCTGCCGGGGCTGCTCGGCATTTAGGGCACACGGAAAAGGTTACAGCCGCCTGTCACATTCGTGACTCGAAATGGTTTGGCGCACGGGCCGGAACCTCCTACATCACGGGGGATCACGAACCTCAGGAGGGTCCGATGGCCTATCGGTGGACCAACAGATTGACACGCGCAGACGCCACACCCGAGGCGCTGTTTCTGAACCGGCGGCAGCTGATGGCCGGCGCGGCCGCGGGCGCAGCCCTCGCAGGCATGGGTGGCGCGGCGCAGGCTGAGGAGGCGTTGGAGCCGAATTCCTGGGAAGACATCACGCAATACAATAATTTCTATGAGTTCGGCACCGGCAAAAGCGACCCGGCGACCTATGCCTCGGCGCTGACCACCGACCCGTGGAGCATTGAGATCGACGGGTTGGTGGAGCGCCCTGGGACCTACGACTTCAAGGACATCATGGCCGAGATGACGGTGGAAGAGCGGATCTACCGCTTTCGCTGTGTCGAGGCCTGGTCGATGGTGATCCCGTGGAACGGGTTTGAGCTCGCCGATCTGCTGGAGATGGCGGGCGTGCAGGAGCAGGCCAAATACGTGCGGTTCGAAACACTCTACCGTCCCGAGGAAATGCGCGGGCAGGCCAGCCGCTTCATCGACTGGCCCTATGTGGAAGGGCTGCGGCTCGACGAGGCGCTGCATCCGCTGACGATCATGGCGACCGGCATCTACGGGCGCACGATCCCGAACCAGAATGGTGCGCCGATCCGGTTGGTTGTGCCGTGGAAGTACGGCTTCAAATCGATCAAGTCGATCGTGAAGATCACGCTGACCGATGAGCAGCCTGTCAACACGTGGCAGGCCCTGCAGGCCAACGAGTACGGCTTCTTTGCCAATGTGAACCCGGAGGTGGACCACCCCCGTTGGAGCCAGGCGACCGAACGCCAGATCGGTGGCGGGCTTTTCTCCAAGCGGATCCCGACGCTCATGTTCAACGGGTATGAAGAGGAGGTCGCGAGCCTTTACGATGGCATGGACCTCACGCGCTTTTACTGAGCGAAGACCACCTGATGCATCACGCGGCCCGGCAGCAGGGTGAAGGCGCCGGCGCCGACCAGCGCAATCCAGAACAGTTGACGCATTGTTTTCCGATGTGCCGTAATGTTGCCGCGCCGGGCGTCACGGATGCCGGATGCCACGCCGAACAGGGTGTAGACGGACAGAAGATGGATGGCGCTGAAGGGACCGAAATGGCGGATGTCATGTATCCAGAAGCTCGACAGGGCGACCAGCACCATCAGGCCGACCCATATGTAACCGCAGACCCGGTGCGTCGGGCTGCCCTTGGGCAACAGCAGTTGCACTATGCCGAGCGTCAGCGCGGTGAACGCACCGAGCGCATGGGCGATGATGATGGCGCTCGATTGAAAGAGTGGTGTGAGTGACATGTGCGGGACCCGGCAAACGGCTTCGAAAGACGCGGCGCGATGAGTATAGCATCGAAATTGTCCTGGACCGACCGGATCAACGGGGTTGTGCGCAAGGTGCCGACCTGGCCGCTCTATATACTATACCTGCTGCCGGTGCCGTGGCTGCTCTATCTGGCGCAGACCGGGGGTTTGGGACGCGAACCGATCAAGGCGCTGGAACATGAGCTGGGCGAGATCGCGCTGCAGCTTCTGATCTTTGGCCTCTGTATCACACCGCTGCGGCGATACCTGGGGATCAACCTCATGAAGTTCCGCCGGATGTTCGGGCTGCTGGCTTTTATATATGTGACGCTGCACCTGCTGGTCTGGCTGGTGCTGGACGTGGGCATCCTCAGCCAGATCTGGGCGGACATTCTCAAGCGCCCCTATATTACCATCGGCATGCTGGGCTTCGTCTTGCTCGTGCCGCTGGCGGTGACCTCGAACAATTGGTCGGTGCGCAAGCTGGGGCCGGCGTGGCGGACCCTGCACAAGCTGGCCTATGTGGCTGCGATCCTGGGGGCGGTGCATTACATCATGCTGACGAAGGTTTGGGCCATTGAGCCGCTGGCCTATCTGGCCGTGATTCTGGGGCTGCTGGCGCTGCGCCTGCCGAAACGCCGCCAAAAGCAGACCGCCTGAAGGTTTGACGGCTGTCGCGCGCGTCAGGCGACTCGTTTTTTGACCATTTGGACGAATCTGGCCGTGAGATGTGCATGGTTCGCCCGTGATTCACGCGATTGAGGCCACGAGTCGGCCCTGATTTGGCCCTGAAACCCGCGAGTCTTGGGGATAGGTCTGTGGATAACGCTATATGTAGCGAAAGGGCCGTATTCCTTTACCCGCCATAAACGAAAGAAAGCTGCGAGAGGGGGTCAATTCTCGAAATTTTTGGTAAGCAAGTGGCTGTTTTCAAAGGAAAAACAAGAAAGATGTAAAAAAAATGACGTTTTGCGAAAAAAGGGCTTGCGGGTCCCCGCCACTAACCGTAGAACCCCCCTCACCGGCGGCGCTGAGACGCACCGACGGGGCGCCAGACGGGCGGGACAGAGCGGAAACGCAACGAACCGAGACGAGACGCAAGACTAAAAACCAGAGGTAATCGAGGCGGGGCGCGCCAAAGAAGTTAGGGCGCACACTGTTGTTTTTGTCTCTACGCTCTTTGAAATTGAGAATATCTGAAGAGATATGTGGGCGGTTTGGTTCATTCGATGGATCAACGTCTGTATATCGCGCTCTTAGACCATGCGGTCGATGATAGAGTGTCAGCTTCACTGTTTGGACGGTTTCTTGTTTTCTTATGAAAACCTGAAGCACAACAAACAGATGACTATTGGATATGTTCCGCCCAGGCCGGGTGGATCAAAACATATCCAGTGATGTGCAGAGGTTCGAACGTCAAGGATAAGCTCGCAAGAGCTTTTCAACTTGAGAGTTTGATCCTGGCTCAGAACGAACGCTGGCGGCAGGCCTAACACATGCAAGTCGAGCGCACCTTCGGGTGAGCGGCGGACGGGTGAGTAACGCGTGGGAATATGCCCTTCTCTACGGAATAGCCTCGGGAAACTGAGAGTAATACCGTATACGCCCTTCGGGGGAAAGATTTATCGGAGAAGGATTAGCCCGCGTTAGATTAGATAGTTGGTGGGGTAACGGCCTACCAAGTCTACGATCTATAGCTGGTTTTAGAGGACGATCAGCCACACTGGGACTGAGACACGGCCCAGACTCCTACGGGAGGCAGCAGTGGGGAATCTTAGACAATGGGCGAAAGCCTGATCTAGCCATGCCGCGTGAGTGATGAAGGCCCTAGGGTCGTAAAGCTCTTTCGCCAGGGATGATAATGACAGTACCTGGTAAAGAAACCCCGGCTAACTCCGTGCCAGCAGCCGCGGTAATACGGAGGGGGTTAGCGTTGTTCGGAATTACTGGGCGTAAAGCGCACGTAGGCGGATCAGAAAGTTGGGGGTGAAATCCCGGGGCTCAACCCCGGAACTGCCTCCAAAACTATTGGTCTAGAGTTCGAGAGAGGTGAGTGGAATTCCGAGTGTAGAGGTGAAATTCGTAGATATTCGGAGGAACACCAGTGGCGAAGGCGGCTCACTGGCTCGATACTGACGCTGAGGTGCGAAAGTGTGGGGAGCAAACAGGATTAGATACCCTGGTAGTCCACACCGTAAACGATGAATGCCAGTCGTCGGGCAGTATACTGTTCGGTGACACACCTAACGGATTAAGCATTCCGCCTGGGGAGTACGGTCGCAAGATTAAAACTCAAAGGAATTGACGGGGGCCCGCACAAGCGGTGGAGCATGTGGTTTAATTCGAAGCAACGCGCAGAACCTTACCAACCCTTGACATCCTGTGCTACTCCCAGAGATGGGACGTCCACTTCGGTGGCGCAGTGACAGGTGCTGCATGGCTGTCGTCAGCTCGTGTCGTGAGATGTTCGGTTAAGTCCGGCAACGAGCGCAACCCACATCTTTAGTTGCCAGCAGTTCGGCTGGGCACTCTAAAGAAACTGCCCGTGATAAGCGGGAGGAAGGTGTGGATGACGTCAAGTCCTCATGGCCCTTACGGGTTGGGCTACACACGTGCTACAATGGCAGTGACAATGGGTTAATCCCCAAAAGCTGTCTCAGTTCGGATTGGGGTCTGCAACTCGACCCCATGAAGTCGGAATCGCTAGTAATCGCGTAACAGCATGACGCGGTGAATACGTTCCCGGGCCTTGTACACACCGCCCGTCACACCATGGGAGTTGGTTCTACCCGACGACGCTGCGCTAACCTTCGGGGGGCAGGCGGCCACGGTAGGATCAGCGACTGGGGTGAAGTCGTAACAAGGTAGCCGTAGGGGAACCTGCGGCTGGATCACCTCCTTTCTAAGGATGTTTCTAGAAGTGATGTTCGCATCACTCGTGAAACACTTAGCAAGATCGGCAATCAAAGCCGGTCAAATCAAAAGGACCGAGCCGTCCTCATATCTCTTCAGCCAGGTTATCGCGACAGCGATGACCGTCGTCGCGACAGTTGATTGCATCGCAATTGACGAGAGCGTTTTGCGGCCCTCTCGGCATTTGCTCTGCAAACGCCTCCCGGGCTACGTCGATTTTGCTTTGCAAAATCAACTGGGTCGGTAGCTCAGGTGGTTAGAGCGCACGCCTGATAAGCGTGAGGTCGGAGGTTCAAGTCCTCCTCGACCCACCAAACCTTTTGGGGCCTTAGCTCAGCTGGGAGAGCGCCTGATTTGCATTCAGGAGGTCAGCGGTTCGATCCCGCTAGGCTCCACCATATCCCACCGATTAGATCGCTAAGCACTTCAAAGTGCTTCGCCGTCCAATCGGACGTCGGATGGCTTCGGCCATCATCTTTTACATCGTTTAGAGAGATACAGTTACTTTAAGAGCAATCTTAAAGTGACAATCAACACTGTTTGATCCTGCCGAGTAAGGCGGCGATCTCAGTTCGGTCTTCTTCGGAAGAGGTCCTTGGCACGAGTGCTTCCTCGCTCTGTCTTGGGTATCCCGGCTGAAACGAACAGAGTTGTCCAAGTCAAGTACACTAACCTAAGGTTCATCCAAACGACATCGGATGAACCGGGAAAGTATGCTTTTGGTTCAGAATAAGGGCGTTGGTTTCTTACCAGCTTCCAGCGCCACGATTGACGCAAGTCTTTCTTTTTCTGGATCAAATCAAGCGCGAAAAGGGCGTTTGGTGAATGCCTTGGCAGTAAGAGGCGATGAAAGACGTGATACTCTGCGATAAGCCGTGAGGAGCTGAGAATAAGCTTTGATCCACGGATCTCTGAATGGGGCAACCCACCTGATACTGTGTTATTATTGATCCCTCGGGGTCAGCTAATAATGCGGTAAAACAGGTACTTACAACCTGAATACATAGGGTTATAAGAGCAAACCCGGGGAACTGAAACATCTAAGTACCCGGAGGAAAGGAAATCAATTGATACTCCCCTAGTAGCGGCGAGCGAACGGGGACCAGCCGAGCCATGATTGTGGTTAGAATGCGTTGGAATGCGCAACCAGAGTGGGTGATAGTCCCGTATAAGAAGCATGATTGGACGTATTAAGTAGGGCGGAACACGTGAAATTCTGTCTGAAGATCGGAGGACCACCTTCGAAGGCTAAGTACTCCTTACTGACCGATAGTGAACCAGTACCGTGAGGGAAAGGTGAAAAGCACCCCGACGAGGGGAGTGAAACAGTACCTGAAACCGAACGCCTACAATCAGTCGGAGCTTGACTGGAGTTCAATTTGGATGTCATTGGAAGCGTATGAAAACATTCGCTTCCGTACTGACTTTCGCCCTGGCTACATCGCCAGTCCTTGCCGATGAATATGTCATTGGTCTGGGCGTGGATGATGTGCTGGACCAAACCGATACACAGGCCGTTGCCCTGGTCATCGAATACCATGCAGACCCGTTCTTTTCGGGACAGACCGCATCGTATGCGCTGGCAGGAGCCGGTCAGGTCGATGATGATGGCGACATCTTCATCGGTGTTGGCGTTCACGCCACATGGTCCATCGGTGGAGGCCCCTGGTTCGTAGAAGGCAGCTTCATGCCTGGCTACTACGACGAGGGCACGGGCGGGAGCCCGCTGGGTGGCAACCTGCAATTCAGATCCCTGATCGGTATTGGCTACACGCTGACCGACAGCAGCCGGATCTCACTTGCGATCGACCACAAATCCAACGCGGATATCGAAGATACAAACCCTGGTGGTGAAACGCTGGCGGTACGGTATACCTTTGATTTCTGAGCCATATCCAAATTGATCTCCAGTCTTGTGACGGCGTACCTTTTGTATAATGGGTCATCGACTTGGTCTCACGAGCAAGCTTAAGCCGTTAGGTGTAGGCGCAGCGAAAGCGAGTCTTAATAGGGCGTCGAGTTCGTGGGATCAGACCCGAAACCGAGTGATCTAGGCATGGCCAGGTTGAAGGTACGGTAACACGTACTGGAGGACCGAACCCACATCCGTTGAAAAGGATCGGGATGAGCTGTGCCTAGGGGTGAAAGGCCAATCAAACTCGGAGATAGCTGGTTCTCTGCGAAATCTATTTAGGTAGAGCGTCATCCGTATACCCTCGGGGGTAGAGCACTGGATGGGTAATGGGGCCCCACAGGCTTACTGATCCTAACCAAACTCCGAATACCGAGGAGTACTAGATGGCAGACACACGGCGAATGCTAACGTCCGTCGTGGAGAGGGAAACAACCCTGACCTACAGCTAAGGCCCCTAATTCATGGCTAAGTGGGAAAGCAGGTGAGACGACCAAAACAACCAGGAGGTTGGCTTAGAAGCAGCCATCCTTTAAAGATAGCGTAACAGCTCACTGGTCTAAATAAGTTGTCTTGCGGCGAAGATGTAACGGGGCTCAAGCCATGAGCCGAAGCTTAGGATGCGTTTATCGCATGGTAGCAGAGCGTAGTGTGACATAATTCCATGTCTCCTTACTCCCTTCGGGGATATTGGAGACGCGGAGTTTTCTGTGAAGCCGGCGCGTGAGCGATCCGGTGGAGAGATCACTAGTGAGAATGATGACATGAGTAGCGACAAACAGTGTGAGAGACACTGTCGCCGAAAGTCCAAGGGTTCCTGCTTAAAGCTAATCTGAGCAGGGTAAGCCGACCCCTAAGGCGAGGCCGAAAGGCGTAGTCGATGGGAATCAGGTTAATATTCCTGAGCCAGATGGAAGTGACGAATTGCGAAGGTTGTTCATCCTTATCGGATTGGATGGGCCGCTCAGCAGTTCCTGGAAATAGCTCCATCATGAGATCGTACCCTAAACCGACACAGGTGGACTGGTAGAGAATACCAAGGCGCTTGAGAGAACGATGTTGAAGGAACTCGGCAAAATACCTCCGTAAGTTCGCGAGAAGGAGGCCCAGTTTCTACGCAAGTATTGGCTGGGGGCACAAACCAGGGGGTGGCGACTGTTTATTAAAAACACAGGGCTCTGCGAAGTCGCAAGACGACGTATAGGGTCTGACGCCTGCCCGGTGCCTGAAGGTTAAAAGGAGAGGTGAGAGCCTTGAATTGAAGCCCAGGTAAACGGCGGCCGTAACTATAACGGTCCTAAGGTAGCGAAATTCCTTGTCGGGTAAGTTCCGACCTGCACGAATGGCGTAACGACTTCCCCGCTGTCTCCAACATCGACTCAGCGAAATTGAATTACCTGTCAAGATGCAGGTTTCCCGCGGTTAGACGGAAAGACCCCGTGCACCTTTACTACAACTTCACACTGGCATCAGGCCAAGCATGTGCAGGATAGGTGGTGGGCTTTGAAGCGTGAACGCCAGTTTGCGTGGAGCCTCCCTTGAGATACCACCCTTGCTTTGCTTGATGTCTAACCGCGGTCCGTTATCCGGATCCGGGACCCTGTGTGGTGGGTAGTTTGACTGGGGCGGTCGCCTCCTAAAGCGTAACGGAGGCGCGCGAAGGTTGGCTCAGAGCGGTCGGAAATCGCTCGTTGAGTGCAATGGCAGAAGCCAGCCTGACTGCGAGACTGACAAGTCGAGCAGAGTCGAAAGACGGCCATAGTGATCCGGTGGTCCCGAGTGGAAGGGCCATCGCTCAACGGATAAAAGGTACGCCGGGGATAACAGGCTGATACTGCCCAAGAGTCCATATCGACGGCAGTGTTTGGCACCTCGATGTCGGCTCATCTCATCCTGGGGCTGGAGCAGGTCCCAAGGGTACGGCTGTTCGCCGTTTAAAGAGGTACGTGAGCTGGGTTTAGAACGTCGTGAGACAGTTCGGTCCCTATCTTCCGTGGGTGTAGGATACTTGAGAGGAGTTGCCCCTAGTACGAGAGGACCGGGGTGAACGATCCACTGGTGGACCTGTTGTCGTGCCAACGGCAGTGCAGGGTAGCTATGATCGGACAGGATAACCGCTGAAGGCATCTAAGCGGGAAGCCCCCCTCAAAACAAGGTATCCCTGAGAGCCGAGATAGACCATCTCGTCGATAGGCCGGAGATGTAAGCATGGTAACATGTTCAGTTGACCGGTACTAATTGCTCGATAGGCTTGATTTGATCCAGTAGAAGAGAGATTTTCTATTCGTATCAAAAGCATACGCACACTATACAGTTGTACGTGACTTGGACATGTTGTTCCTAAAATGGACAAGGGGCGAGAACGCGCATCTTCGATACGCTGCCTCCCGCTCGTTGTGTTTTGCTTTCGCAAAACGACAACGCAGAGGTTTTTCATGGTTTGGTGGTCATAGCGAGAGCAAAACACCCGGTCCCATCCCGAACCCGGCCGTTAAGTGCCTTAGCGCCGATGGTACTGCGTCTTAAGGCGTGGGAGAGTAGGTCACCGCCAAACCTAGTAAAACCTCTGTTTCGTATCTCTCTTTCGATGTTTTTGGCCTAGAAGAGCGTTCCACGCGGTAGGCCGCAGCAGTTGTCGCGGGATGGAGCAGCCCGGTAGCTCGTCAGGCTCATAACCTGAAGGTCGTAGGTTCAAATCCTACTCCCGCAACCAACTCTTTTTAAAGCGCCCTTCGGGGCGCTTTTGCGTTGGTGCATTGGGGCTAGATGGTTGTCGCAGCGAAAGTCCTCGGTGCATTGCTCATTGAAGAGCTTCACATCCTTCCATATCTACGCCCTCCTGAAAAACTGCCGCGACGCTTGTCATTCCCTCTGCGGTGGCCTGCAGTCCGGCGCCAACATCGGCGGCGATGGCAGTGACGGCCGTCGGCGCTGGCGTGTCTGAGACGGAACCCGCTTGTACGCAGCACGTTTCGTCGACATAGCAGTCGGCACTTCCATCGTCTGTGTCATCGCTGTCATTAGTCTTTTCGAACGGCAGACCAAATCAGCCGATCTCATGAGGCAATCATCTGGCGTCGGGCCAAGCTCCAATACTAGTCGACTTGCACCATGGCGTTCCGCACCCAGCGGGTCACCTGAACCTCCGCGCGTATCCGGAAACCGAGTCGCTCGTAGAGCGCGATGGCGCTGTGGTTGCTGGCATAGGCGTGCAGGAAAGGGCGCTCGCCGCTTGACATGATCCGATCCGCCATCTGCCGCACGAGTTCCGCTCCCAGCCCCTTGCCTCTGTGCGCCGGGGTCACACAGACGGCGCTGATCTCTGTGTGCCCAGGCAGCCGGAGGCGTTGCCCGGCCATGGCGATCAGCGTGCCCTCGTGCTTGATCCCGACAAACTCCCCGAGGGTGTGGGTGCGCCGTTCGAAAGGCCCCGGCTGGGTTTGTTCGGCCAGCGCAAAGATCTGATCGGCGTCGTCCTCTCCCAACACCTCAATCTGATGCGTATTTTTGGGTGCTGCAGGGTTGATGCCAATCATCTGGACGCCAGGCACGTGCAACTCGGGCAGAAAGAGCCGTGCTGCGATCGGCGTCTTGGTCTCCATCGTCACGACCGGGGTGCCGCGCTGCCAGATCAGAGCCATGAAGTCGAGTTGGTCTTGGGGCGCCGACCCGGCAGCCGCGGCCAAGGGGCCGATCTCGGCCGGGAATGCGCGCGCGCTTCCGACGGATGTCGATATGTCCGCCAGTCGGGTCGAAAGCGCCGCCCAGATGGGGCGGTCAAGCAGAGCGGTATCCGCCGAGATACGGGTGTGCTTGGTCATGGTCTTCTCCTGTCTCGCATGGGGCAAAAAATCGGGGCGCTCTGCGCGCCCCGATCCGTCAGGTGCGAATGATGACTTCCAGATACGCGCTGGGGATGCGCAGCGACCCATCTTCGGCGGTGTTGAACCGGTCGATGAGCGCCAGCATGTCCGCCTCGAGCGCGTCCTGCCCGGCCTCGTCGAGCGCGGCGAAGGCCTTGTGCACAGGGCCGTAGAGCCGACGGAAGAGGTCAACAAAATGGGCGGGCGTGCGGTAGCGGAAGACGAAGTTCGATGGGGTGCAGCTGATGTTGGCCGCGTTCGGGAACAGCTCTGCAAGGGCGGCTTCATCCCCCCAAAGGGCAGGTGACCGTACACCGGGCGGCGGTGCAATATGCCGGCCCAACGTCTTGAAGAGCTCACCGATGAACCCATCGGGCGTCCAGTTTGCCATGCCGATCAAGCCGCCCTGACGAACAACCCGCGCCATTTCGGCCGCCGATTGCGCTTGATTGGGCGCAAACATCACCCCGAAGGTGGACACGACCGCATCGAAGCGATTGTCCTCGAAAGGCAGGTCTTCCACATCCGCAACCGCGAAGGTGACATCGGCGGCTTCTGCCTCGGCACGCGCGCGGCCTTTCTCCAGCAGATCGCCGACGTAGTCTGTCGATGTGACGGCGTGAAAGCGGCGCGCGAAAGCGAGGGTCGCGTTGCCGTTGCCTGCCGCCACATCCAGCACCTCGGCACCGGGGCGCAGATCGAGGGCTTCGGCCAGATGCTCTCCGACAATCTGAAGTGTCGCGCCAACAACGGCATAGTCACCCGAGGCCCAGGCCGCGTTCTGCTTGGTTTTGATCGCCGCGTAGTCCGGCGTGATATCTGTTTGGATCGTCATGGAAATCTCCTTTTTGACGCAGTTTGGAATGTGCGACAAAGATCGCGCAGCTGGCGCCAGGATGCTTGAAGATTAGCTGAGGATTTGATGCGGAAGCTTTGTGTTTTCAGGCACATCGCCTACGGTCGCCATATGAAGTGGGGGTTTGGGAACTACGTACTCGATTCGCGACGCGCTGAGCTGAGCGGGCCCGATGGGCCCGTGCACATTGAGCGCCAACCGCTGGATGTGCTGGTTCATCTCATTTGCAATTCGGATCGGGTGGTGTCGCGCGATGAGTTGATCGAGCGGGTCTGGAACGGTCGCTTCGTGAGCGACGCCACGGTATCGACCGCGATCAAGCAGGCGCGGAAGGCCGTAGGCGATACCGGTGCGGCACAGGATGTGATCCGCACCGTGCATGGTCGTGGCTTTCGCTTCGTCGCCGAGGCGGCGGAGGTCGGCGCGCGTCCCGCCAAGGCAGCCCCTGCGCCCTCTCCGGCGCGGTCCTTTGATGCTGCGGGCATTGGCCGACCGACGCTCGCAGTCCTCCGTTTTCAACCGCTGAGCCATGATCGGACCGCGACTCATCTCGCCACGGCGGTCCCTGCGGAATTGGTCTCGAGCCTATCGCGGGTGCATTGGCTGCATATGATTTCCCGCGGCTCCTCTTTCCGCTTCGATCCGGCAGAGGCCGAGCCGCAACAGATCGGCGCACAACTCGGGGTACGGTATCTTGTGACCGGCGTGGTCGAGGTGCTGGGCGGGCAGGTCAGTCTGGGCATCGAGCTGCTGGCCACCTCGGATGGCGCCCTGATCTGGTCGGACAGGTTCACCGCAGATTTCGCCGATATTCAGTTTGGCAGGTCCGAGATCGTGTCCTCGATCATCTCCGCGCTTGATCTGCAAATCCCCAAACATGAGGCGGATGCGTCTCGGCATTTGTCGGAGGCCGAGTTTGACGCGTGGTCGCACTATCATCTTGGGCTTGCGCATATCTTTCGCTTCAATTCCGACAACAACCTCATCGCGGCCAAGCATTTTGATGCGGCAATCGAGCTGGACCCGTCGTTTTCCCGGGCCCACTCCGGCAAGTCTTTCGTGCATTGGCAGAACGCCTTCATGCAATTTGGCGATGACCGGACGGCATTGCTGGCCCGGGCGTCAGAGGAGGCGGAGATCGCGATCTCGATCGATCCGAATGATCCCTTTGCTGCGTTCAATTGTGGGCGGGCGAGATGGTTGGAAGGGGACTTGGGCGCCGGGATGATGTGGCTTGACCGGGCGTTGCGCATCAACCCGAATTCTGCGCAGGCCCACTACAACCGGGGTCTGCTGCAGGTGATGGAGGGGGTGCCATCCGAAGGGCGCGCCGCCTCCGAGATTGCGCTGTCGCTCAGCCCGCTTGATCCGCTGGTCTATGCGATGCACAGCACTCAGGCGATGGCTGCCATTCTCGAGGATGACTACGAGACGGCCGCGCGTTTGGCCGAGACCGCCGTGCAGGCGCCCGGGGCGCATTTCTATATCAAGATGATCGCAGCGGTGGCCTGCGCGCTCAATGGCAACCAGCAGTCGGCGGAGCGCTGGCGGGATCGCGCCCGCGCGATGCGCCCTGACGCCTCGTCACGCATGTTCTTCCAAGCCTTCCCCTATGGTCGTACGGCGGATCGGGCAAAGCTGGAACGGGCTCTGCGGGAGCTGGGGTTTACCTGAGTGCGCCGGGGAGGTGCTGGATCCGACGGCGTCTGGTCGTGGCCAGGCACCATCTTTTATCTTGGTTTGTCATAGGGATATCGGTGGGGGGCGCCCCGATGTCTGCTCCGGGACGCCGCCCCACTCGTTCTTGATTTACGCCGCGAGATTGGCCACGTCCAGTTCGTGGGATTGGTCATGTGCGGCCTCAAGGCATTGCAGGATCAGGTCATTGACCTCTGCCGGATGTGTCAGGGGTGCCATGTGGTCGAAGTCTGGAAAGACACGCCGCTGCGCCTGGCGGTACGCGGCCAGCATCCGATCGCTGATTGTGCCGATGGCGTCGGGAGATCGGCCACCACAGAGCAGCGTCAGCGGCCCCTCATAGGTCCGGCACCGCGGTGTCCAGTAGCCCGAGGTCAGTTCAGCGAAATCACGTAAGACCGTGCCCGCTTGCGCTGCCAGCTTGCCGCGCTTGGTCTCGGGCAGAGTGTCCCAGGCGCCGGGGGCCGCCCAGTAGGACATGAAGGGTGCCATCACATCGGCCCCCTCGCGACCAGCCACGGACTGTCTGAGATTATCCAGCCCGGGGGGAAGGAAAGGCCCCGCCGCCGTGGACGGCGGCACAACCGGGTCGAACAAGACAACGGAACGGACCCGCTCGGGCCAAGTGTTCGCGATCCAAATGGCGATGGCGGCGCCGAAGGAATGCGCGACCAGATCAAAGTGCTCGGCGATCCTCTCGACAATGCTGCGCATGACCTGCGCGCGGTCGCACCGCGCCGCATGACCTGTCAGGATACCATAGCCTGGAATATCCGGCGCGATGACCTGCCGCGTGCCGATCAAGGCGTCCTCGAGCGCGCGCCATTGTCTGCCCGCGCTGGCCGATCCGTGAATTGCCAGAAGCGTGGCGGGTGGTGTGTCAAAATCTTTCATGAAACCAATCCTTTAAATCAATCCTGAGTATGGTGGTGCGACCCCGAGCCTATCGGGCAGCCTGCCGTCGTCGCGCGAGGGCGAGGCTTGCGAGCCCGGCGACCAGCAGAGGCAGGCCGGCAGGCAGTGGGACGGGCGAAATCTCTTCCGGCACCAGCCGGATGCCATCTTCGCGCAGGTTCAAGCTGGCGGAGATTTCCGCACGCGCATCGAAGAACGAGCCGAGTGGTTTGCGGGGAATCGTAAGGTTTGGGAAGTCGCCGGAATCGGCCAGACCAAAGAGAGTCAGGGTCAGAACATCACCATCCTGCACGTCAACCGCGGCGCCGAGGTCGATGGAAAACCCGCTGCCGTTCAGACCAAAGATCGGGCCGCTGGGGTCAGCGCTGGAGACCCGCTCCGAGACGGTTTCGTTTGGTGTCTCGAGGCGAAACCCGGCCAGAAGATGTGTCAGGCTGCGGTTGTCGTCCCGGTCGGTCAGGGCTGCGGCGAACCCGGCGGTCGCCAGCGTCAAAAACAACGTGCCATTGCCCTCGACCCGATAGCGGGAGGTTACTTCGGTGCGCGCCCGCGCCCAGTGCAGGGCCTCGCTCGCGCTGCCGGAGTTCCGGGCCGTGCTCGACAACAGAAGCCGCCGGTTGGCATGGTCAACATCCGCCGCAGCCGAAGAAGCGCCTGACGCGGCGAGCGCGAAGGTGTCCAGCGCCTGCGTCAGGACACCGCTGCTGGTGTCGATGACCTCGGTGACGCTGTCGCCCCCGGCGGTGCCTCCAGACTGGTAGCGAGCGTCGACCACTGTCGAAAGCGTGGCTGCGGCAGCAAAGCCCGGCAGGAGCACGGTCATGGCCGCGGTGATCAATAGTCTCTTCATTATGTTGTCCTTTGAAATGGATGCCGCGCTGAGCGCGGCGTGGTGTGCCCCCGAACTGGCGCATTGACTGCGCCCCACGGGGTGTGGCGCTGACCTAGCGCGTTCCATCTGGCGAAACTTGAAGGTCGTCTGGGGATTTCTTGAACTCTTGTGCGGTGCGTCTGTGGCGTCTCGCACCCGGGAACCTCGTCCGCCGTTCTTCAGAAAATCCCCAGACAACCATCAAGCGCGCGCCTGCCTCTTTCAGACATAAGGCTGCCATGTCGCGGACCGGCAGGTCGCCGGTGCCGCGCAAGTTGCTGAAAAAGGATCATTTGATATGAAACACAATCCACTGGGCGCGATTTGGCGCCGCCTCTCTCGCAAGCGTGCCGCGCCATGTGCGCACTGTTCGGCGCGTTATCGCGACCCCATGACAGCGGATATGGCGCAGGAGCATCTGCACCACGCCGCTGTTCCCAAACCATTCCGGTTCTGAGGAGGCGACCATGAAGCGCATATTCATATTCGCCTATGGCGTGATCGCCTATATTCTGTTCCTGGCCGTTTTCGCCTATATGGCAGGGTTTCTGCTCAGCTTTCTGGTTCCCAAAGGGATCAATACGCAGACAACTGCGGAGGTAAGCCTGCTGCATGCGATCATCGTGAACCTGGGCCTGATCGGGCTCTTCGGTTTCCTGCACAGCCTGCTGGCGCGGGAGCGGGTGAAGACGCAGTTGCTCAAACTCTTGCCTGCGGCAGCCGAGCGCAGCACCTATGTGGTGCAGTCCAGCCTTTGCCTCGCGCTGGCGATGTGGCAGTGGCAGCCGCTTCCCGGTGTGATCTGGCAGCTCGAGGGCCCAGCCGCTCTTGCGACCTACGCCGCCTTCGGGATCGGCGCGGGCCTCGTTCTGTGGTCGACCTTCCTGATCGATCACTTCGAGCTGTTTGGATTGCGGCAAATCTGGACCCATCTGCGTGGTCAGCCGATGCCGGAGCCGGTGTTTCGGACGCCCATGCTCTACCGGATCGTGCGTCACCCGATGCAGCTGGGTATCGTCATCTTGTTGTTTGCGACACCGCAGATGACATGGGGCCATCTGCTCTTTGCAGGTGCGATGACGGCATACATCTTTGTCGGGCTCTACTTCGAGGAACGCGCGCTGTTGCGGCTCTTCGGAGAGAGATATGCCGCCTATCAGAAGGCCGTGCCCATGCTGATCCCCGGCTTGCGTATCGGGCCACGTCTGGCCGCGATGTGACTGGAGATTTCTGTTGGCCCCCGAGCGGTTGTTCGGGGGCCAATTGGCACGCGTTCGGGCCGCGAGATACTCTGCCGCCTTAGTCTTTCCGAAAGACCTTTCATCCATATTTGCCCTACGCAACGTAGAGCAAGGAGACGCGTCCAATGGCCGCGAGCGACACGGTACTGAGTCCGAAAAAGCACCAGCGGTGGCGTCTTCCCGACTCGATCTTTCTGAAGTGCTTGTTCGCGCTGGCGCTGTCGACTGCCTTGACCATCGGCGTGCTGACGTACAAATCCGTCAAGGCGACAGATATGATCGCCTCGAGTTCCGTGATGACACTCGGCACTGAGGTGGCGACACAGCTGGGCGAGCGGACTGGGCCATCCTTGCGGTTTCGAAAATCCGAAGATGTCAGCGCGATTCTGCGCAAGACGATCGACGCACTTGAGGGCAGCGCATCTGGTGCTTTGGTGCTCGCGGTTGACGGAGAGGTGATCGCCGAAGAGCTTTTGGACGGCCACAGCAGTGACACCTTGCGACAGGTTGCTCAGGCCGCCTTGGCAGAAAGTGCCCCACAGTCCAACAGCGAGCGGTTAATCGTTGCCGTTCCCATTCGGTATGGCGCCGAGGCCAATGTGATCGGCGTGGTTGCGCTCGATTGGCGGACCGATGTGCTGTATGCGGCAGCGAGGGAGCAGAAGCGCATTGCCGTCGCACTTGCGACCGGTGTCGGCGTCCTCATGATGGTCTTGGTCGGGGTTTTAATCAAACGGATGGTGGCCAGACCCCTTTTCTCGATTGCCGCTGCGATGAGGCAGATTGCCCAAGGTAACTATGAGATTGAGATCCCAAGATATCGCCGCGGAAATGAGATCGGGGTCGTGGCGCGCACGCTCGACGATTTCCGGGAGCAGTTGCAAGCGTCCGAGGCCACTCGGAAAGACGCCGCCATGAAGAGTACTGCACTCGACGCAGGCTCTGCCGCCATGATGATTGCGGATGCAGAGTTCAATATCATCTACGCGTCTCCCTCAGTGATCGATCTGGTGCGAAAGCACAAAGGGGTGATTCAAACGCGCATCCCCGCCTTTGATCCGGAGCGGATCGTCGGGCAATCCATCGATATTTTCCACAAGCGCGCAGAGATGCAACGCCGCATGCTTGAGACGCTCGGGGCGGATGGGCACAAGGCCAGTATCGAGATGGACGACGTCATGCTCGAGCTGAATATTTCGAGAATTCAAGGCGAGGCCGGCGAGCGCATCGGCTATGTCGTCGAATGGTCTGATGTGAGCGAAGAGCGTTTGAATGCTGCCGTGCTCGACTCGCTGGATCGCAACCAGGCACGTGCGGAGTTCGGACCGGATGGTCAGCTTTTAGACGCAAACGATGCATTTCGCGCGTTGGTGGGCCTCAGCGAACCCGCGAACAGCTGCAACTTCTCCGATGTCGTCTTTGTCGGTGACAGCCCGGCGGACCCGAAAGAAGCTATCTTTAGTGAATTCGAACTTCGCGCGGGGGACGGCACGTCTTCATACGCGCTCGGAGGTTTGAGCCCGGTGTTCTATGGCAATGGTGATCTGAAACGCTCAGTGCTGATCGCAGCGGATGTGACTGATGAGCGTCGTCAGAAAGCCGCGGCAACCGAGGAGCGTGAGCGCCTTCAGATGGAACAAGATGCGATGATCGACTCACTGAGTTCCTCGCTTTCTGTCCTTGCCGACGGGGACCTTGGGGTCAGGATCAGCCATGCATTTGCTGGATCGAACGACAAGATCCGGCAAGATTTCAACGTCGCTGTCGAGCGGTTGGAGGAAGCAATTGCCTCCGTTGTCTCCAGCGCCACCACCATCCGGTCGGAGGTTGACGGGGTCGCAAGTGCGGCGACGGAACTGAGCAAGCGGACCGAAAGCCAGGCCGCGACACTGGAAGAGACCGCCGCCGCGGTGTCCGAAATCAGCGCCTCGGTGACCAGCTCGGCGGAGGGGGCGAAAAATGCCCATTCGGTTGTGGGTGCGGCACAAGATAATGCGCAGACATCGGGTGGTGTAGTCCGAGATGCGGTCTCGGCGATGAGCAAGATTGCCCAGAGCTCCTCCGAGATCACCTCGATTGTCAAAGTGATCGACGATATCGCGTTCCAGACCAATCTGCTTGCGCTGAACGCGGGAGTTGAAGCCGCGCGTGCGGGCGATGCTGGTCGTGGCTTTGCCGTCGTTGCATCAGAGGTGCGTGCCCTGGCCCAGCGGTCTTCCGATGCGGCGAACGAGATTAGCACTCTGATCGCAACCTCGTCGGAAAACGTTGATCTCGGCGTGAAACTGGTTGGAAACGCGGGGGACGCGCTGGAGCAGATTATCGCATCGATTTCGGATATCTCCGGCTACGTGTCGCAGATCGCCGGAGCGTCCGAGGAGCAGTCACACAGCATCGCGGAAATCAACGCGGCCATGAACCAGCTCGATCAGGTCACACAGGAAAACGCGGCCATGTTCGAGGAAACGACGGCTGCGAGCCAGAGCTTGTCGCAGATTGCCAACGAATTGACCGACCAAGTCCAACGGTTCTCTGCGAGCAAGGACAAGGGCGAAGTGTCAGGCGGTTCGAGCGGTGTAGAACATGAGCACCGAGAGAAGTTCAAATCGACCGGGTAGAGTTGTTGGCCGACCTCTCCTAAGGCCGCCAGCATCGCATTCGAAGTTCACTAGTCTTGGACTCGAAAGATGCGACTAAAATCAGTCGCTTTTGTGCAGTTGTACGTTTGAAGGTGCGCCTACCGAAAGTCCGCATTGAGCCGGACCCAGGATCGCCATTTTGCCGCCCATGCGCTCTGACCTTCCGGCACAAATCTCGTCTTCCGGTTTGATAGTGGGTGCTTTAGCTTCGGGAGGGGCGGCTCGCACTGGCCACCTCTGCTGCGATACCAAATCGCATCTGTGATGCTGTACAAGCTTGGGCTTTGATGAATGGTGGGGCGTTCGCCCTGTTGTGCGGTGACCCGCTCATCAAAGGCTGAAGCGTCTCAAGCGGTTATCTGTCTCACGGACTTGGCGCCGAGATCGCGTTTGCGCATTGCACTGCCATCGTGTTGAGATCAGCTGGCGAAAATGGCGCACCCGCCCAAAGTAAGCAGATGCAGAATGGTTAGTCTTTGGGTCGACCGGGTCTGGTTCGCGCGGAGTTTGTCTAGCTAA
This sequence comes from Roseobacter cerffii, assembly GCF_054226325.1. Lineage (NCBI taxonomy): Bacteria > Pseudomonadati > Pseudomonadota > Alphaproteobacteria > Rhodobacterales > Roseobacteraceae > Roseobacter > Roseobacter cerffii. The sequence continues at coordinate 3,942,929 of NZ_CM135757.1, read as the reverse complement.
GACAGGCTGCGCTTAGAGGCAGTGGGCGTTTGCGGTCGAGGGACTACGCGGTTGGGCTTGGAAAGACCCCACATGTGCGGGATCTTTCCAGAGAGTTCGAGACTATTGAGGGATGTCGCCCGTGATGCCTTCGACGTAGAAGTTCATCCCCGCTAGTGTGCCGTCATCAGCCACTTCACCTTCTGCCAGCCAGTCGCTCCCGTCCTGCTTTTTCAGCGGGCCGGTGAAGGGGTGGTAGGACCCATCGGCAATGGCCGCTTTCATCGCCAAAGCCTCTTCCTTCACGTCAGCTGGCACCGCGTCGGTAATCTCGCCGATGGCAACCATCCCCGGCCCGATACCATCCCAAGTGTCGCTGCTTGCCCAGGTGCCGTCGATCACGGCCTGCGTCCGCGCGATGTAGTAGGGCGCCCAATCGTCGATGATCGAGGAGACCCGCGGGAAGGGTCCGTACTGCGCCATGTCAGAGGCCTGACCGAAGGTGATGACGTTGCCGGCCTCCTGCGCCGCGGCCTGAGGCGCTGTGGAGTCCGTGTGTTGCAGTACCACATCGGCGCCCTGTTCGATCAATGCTTTGGCGGCGTCCGCTTCCTTGGCCGGGTCGAACCATGTGTAGACCCAGATGATCTTGAATTCGACATCCGGGTTCACCTTGGCGGCGTGAATATAGGCGGAGTTGATGCCACGGATCACCTCTGGGATTGGGTAAGAGGCGATGTAGCCGATGACATTCGACTCGGTCATCTTGCCCGCGATGTGGCCCTGAATTGCACGACCTTCGTAGAACCGGGCCGAGTAGGTCGACACGTTGTCCGCGCGCTTGTAACCCGTGGCGTGCTCGAATTTCACATCCGGGAATTTCTGCGCCACATTGATCGTCGCATCCATGTAGCCGAAAGAGGTGGTGAAGATCAGATCTGCACCATCCAGCGCCATCTGCGTCATCACTCGCTCGGCGTCGGGCCCTTCGGCCACGTTTTCGACATAGACGGTTTCGACCGCATCGCCCAAAGCCTCCTCGACAGCAAGCCGGCCCTTATTGTGCTCATAGGTCCAGCCGCCGTCCCCGATCGGGCCAACGTAAACAAAGCCAACTTTCGTTTTCTCATGGCCATCCGCAACTGCGCCCGTGGCCAGGCCCAATGCGACAGCCGCACTGGCCAGAAGTGTGGTGAGTTTCATGTTCAGGTCTTCCCCATGTTGAACCGCCCCTTATCCGAGGCGTTGATTGGCCCCTAGCTCGAGGCGTGGAATGTCCGGCCCAGAGAGCCGGGGGCAGCGCTTTTATCCGCAGAGAGGATCACCAGCACCACGATGGTGATAATGTAGGGCGACATTGCCAGATATTCGACGGGAATGGCAACGCCCGCGCCTTGCAGGTTGAGTTGCAATTGCGTGATGCCGCCAAAAAGATAGGCACCCAGAAGCACGCGCCAGGGCTTCCAACTGGCGAAGACCACCAGAGCAAGGGCGATCCAGCCAACACCGGCGGTCATACCTTCGGTCCATTGTGGCACACGGATCAGGCTGATGTAGGCCCCACCCATGCCCGCCAGCGCGCCCCCGAACATGATGGCAAGGGTGCGGATGCGCACCACCTTGTAGCCAAGGGCATGGGCGGCATCGTGGTTCTCGCCCACCGCGCGCAGGACCAGCCCGACGCGTGTGAACTTCAGCGTGGCCCAGACGGCGGCGACGAGGAGGATGCCGATGTAGAGGATCGGATCATGCGAGAAGAGGATCGGCCCGACGACTGGGATGTCGGCGAGAGGTCCGAAGTTCACATCGCCCATTCGGGGCGGTTTGACACCGACATATCCCTGTCCCAGCAACGCCGAGAGCCCCAGCCCGAAGAGCGTCAGCGCAAGCCCTGATGCCACCTGATTGGCCAGAGCGACCTGCGTGAGCAGCGCAAAGAGCAGGCTCAACAGGGCTCCGCCAGCTGCAGCGGCGACAAAACCGGTGAGGGGCGAGCCGGTCTCGACCGCTATGGCAAACCCGCAGATCGCGCCCAGGATCATCATGCCCTCGACCCCGAGGTTCAGCACTCCAGCACGTTCAACGATCAACTCGCCGGTTGCGGCCAGCAGGATCGGCGTCGCCGCGCTCATCAAGGCCGCGATGAGCAGGATCGGGTTGATCGCGGTCAGGTCCATCAGGCGGTCTCCGCCCGGCCGATTCGCAGCCGGTAGTTGGTGAAAAGATCAAGCGCCAGGAGGAAAAAGAGCAGCATGCCCTGGAAGACCTGAATGGCTGCGGCGGGCAGGCCCAACTGGCTCTGCGCGATATCGCCGCCTATGTAGGTGAGCGCCATGAGCCCCCCGGCGAGCACGATGCCGATGGGATGCAGGCGGCCCAGAAAGGCCACGATGATCGCCGTGAACCCGTAGCCGACGTTAAAATCGATGCTGACCTGACCGGCGGGACCAGAGACCTCGAAGAGCCCGGCCAACCCGGCCAGAAGGCCGGACATGCCCAGGCAGAAAAGAATGAGCCGGCTCGGGTTCACGCCTGCAAAGCGCGCGGCCCGCGGCGCCTCGCCCGTGACCCGGACGGCAAAGCCCAACCGGTGCCGGGTCAGCAGGACATAGGCGAAGATGACGGCGATCAGCGCAGCGACAACGCCCCAATGCATGCCCGTGCCCGCGATGATCTCGGCGTTATGGGCGCTGCCGTATTGCTGCAAGTTTCGGCTGCCCGGAAAGCCGAAACCTTCCGGATTTTTCAACAATCCCAAGGACATGGAGGCCAGGAATTGCTCGGCCACATAGACCAGCATCAGCGAGACGAGAATCTCGTTTGTCCCGAAACGCACCTTCAATACGGCGGGGATCATCGCCCAGAGCCAACCACCGAAGGCGCCCGCGAGGACCATGCCGGGGAAGATCAGCACGCTCTCGGTAGGATAGAACGCAAGGCCAAACCCGGCACCAAAAAGCGCGCCCATGATGTACTGGCCTTCGGCGCCGATGTTCCAGATGCCAGCCTTGAACCCCAGGCTAAGCCCGATCGCGATCAGGACCAGTGGCGCTCCTTTGATCAGCAGTTGTGGGCGGTAATAAAAGGCGAATTCGCCAAAGACCGGTTCCCAGAAGATCGTCAGAATCGACTGTACCGGGTCCTTGCCGAGAGCGGCGAATAGCAGGCCCCCGAAGAAAAACGTGGCCATAACGGCCAGCAGTGGCGTCAGATAGGCAAACATCTGGTTGGGCTGCGGGCGTTTTTCGAGCCGGATCATGATGGTGGCTTCCAGACCGCCGGGCGGGTCGGTTGCACTTCGGGGTGAAGGCCTTCCGCGCTACACATGCGCCACCTCCATGCCATGCGCGCCACCCATCATCAGCCCGATTTGCTCGACGCTCAGACCGTCCGTCGGCTGTGGCGTTGACAACCGCCCTTCGTTCAGCGCCGCGAAGCGGTCGGCAATTTCCATCAATTCATCCAGATCTTGGCTGATCACGATCACCGCGGCACCGCCCTTTGCCAGATCGAGCAGGGCCTGCCGGATGGCGGCTGCGGCAGAGGCATCCACACCCCAGGTCGGCTGGTTGACCACCAGAACCTCCGGCCGCTGCAGTACCTCGCGCCCGATCACGAATTTCTGCAGATTGCCGCCCGAAAGCGACCGTGCAGCGTTGGCAGGCCCAGGTGTGCGCACATCGAAGGTGGCAATGATCCGGTCGGCAAAATCGCGCGCGGCAGGCCAGTCGAGAAACCCACCCCGCTCAAGCCTCTCGCGCGCCGCGCCGGTGAGCATTGCGTTTTCAGTCAGCGACATGTCGGGGGCGGCAGCGTGGCCGAGGCGCTCTTCGGGTGCGGCCAGCAAGCCGCGGGACCGGCGCGCGTTTGGGCCTAATGTACCGATGTCCGCGCCATCAAACTGTACCATGCCGGCAGGTGCGGGCGTTTCACCGGAGAGTGCAGCCAGCAACTCGTCCTGTCCATTGCCAGCCACACCGCCGATGCCCAAAATCTCTCCACGCCGCAGCTCCAGTGAAATGTCGCGCAGCGGCATGCCGAAGGCGGAGGGTGAGGGCAACGACAGCCCTGCCAGCGTCAACACAATGGGCCCCGGTTCCACACCTGCACGCGTGGGGGTGGTCAGCACCTTGCCCACCATCATCTCGGCCATGTCTCGCGCCGTGGTCTCGCGCGGCGTGCAATTCCCCACGACCTTGCCCAACCTCAGGATCGTGGCGGTGTCGCAGAGCGTCCGTATTTCTTCAAGCTTATGAGAAATATAGAGAATTGCCGTTCCTTCAGCGCTAAGCCTGCGGAGGGTTTCGAACAGGATCTCCACTTCTTGCGGCGTCAGAACCGAGGTTGGTTCGTCCATGATCAACAGCTTTGGGTCCTGGAGCAGGCAGCGGATGATCTCGACCCGCTGCCGTTCACCCGCAGAGAGATCGCCCACGATCCGGTCAGGGGCCAGGGGCAACCCGTAGGTGTCCGAGACCTCGCGGATTTGCCGTGAGAGATCGCGCAGTTTCGGCGCGTTCTCCATCCCCAGTGCGATGTTTTCGGCGACCGTCAGCGCGTCGAACAGCGAAAAATGCTGGAAGACCATGCCGACGCCCGCTGCCCGCGCGGCGCGCGGCTCGGATGGAGCGAAGGGGGCCCCGTGCATCTGCATCTCGCCTTGATCCGGCTTGACGAGACCGTAGATCATCTTGACCAGTGTTGACTTGCCCGCCCCGTTTTCACCGAGCAGCGCATGGACTTCGCCGGGGGCGATCTCCAGCGAAACGTCATCATTCGCGATGACTCCGGGATAGGCTTTGGTTAGACCCGAAAGGGACAATAGCGGCGTCATGCGAGGACTTTCGATTGGGTCAGAAGCGCATCGACCACCCCTGCGGCGATGGCGTCCGGGTGCTTGCCCAGGGCCTTGTCGCCGATGGGGCAGGTGATTGATGCTGGGGCGAGCCCCGCTTGCCGCAGCCGTTTTTCGAACCGCGCCCACTTCGTCTCCGATCCGATCAGTCCGCAGGAGGCAAAGCCGTGTTTGAGCAGGGCCGCACAGAGGGCGAGGTCAATATCGTGCGAATAGGTGAAGATCAGATGGTGCGCATCCTGCGGCGCCCGGGCGGCCAGCCGCGGCATATCGGCTGTGGGCACAAGAGTGATGTCGTCGTCAACCTGCTTTGGAAATCGGCTGCGCGTGCTGTCCACCCACGTCAGTTCAATCGCACCCGGCGGGCAGGCGTTGACCACCGCGCGGCCCACATGCCCGGCACCCCAGAGCCAAAGGCGCGGGGGCGGGCCGACGCTGACCTGTTGTTCGTGCGTCTTGCGCCTGCTGACCTGGTCAACCACTTTTTCACTACGCGTGAACTGCAGGGTGACGGAGCCGCCACAACATTGCCCAAGCCCGGGGCCAAGAGGCAACGTCCGCACCTCGTCTGGCCCGTCCTCGGCGAGAATGGCGCGCGCCTGCGCAATGGCCGCGTACTCCAGGGCGCCGCCGCCGATCGTGCCAGCGATCTCCGTTTGCGTCACTTTCATCGCGGTGCCCGCATCGCGAGGCGCCGACCCTTTGGTGGCGAGGATTTCGACGTAGAGCGCGCTCATCCCCGCGCCCTTTCAATAGCGTTGAGGACGGCCTCGGGCGTCGCGGGCGTTTGAAGGTCGGCATAGTTCGGCCCACAGGCCTGAACGGCCTCACAAAGTGCCGAATAGGCCGAAATCCCCAGCATCAGGGGCGGTTCGCCCACTGCTTTTGATCGATAAATCGTTTCTTCGCGGTTCTCGCCATCCCAGAGTGCCACGTTGAAAACATCGGGCCGGTCCGAGCAGGCGGGGATCTTGTAGGTCGACGGCGCATGGGTGCGCAGCCGCCCGCTGTCGTCCCAGACCAGCTCTTCCGTGGTCAACCAGCCTGCACCCTGCACATAGCCCCCCTCGATCTGGCCGATATCGAGGCTGGGGTTCAGCGAGGCGCCCACGTCATGCAGAATGTCCGCGCGCAGAATGCGGTTTTCTCCCGTCAGCGTGTCGACCACCACCTCCGTCACGGCAGCACCATAGGCGAAATAGAAAAACGGGCGACCCTTACCCCTGATCCGGTCCCATTCGACCTTCGGCGTCTTGTAGAATCCGGTCGACGAGAGGCTGATCCGCGCGAAATAGGCCATCTGCACCACCTCGGCGAAGCTGTAAGTTGCGCCGGACACGGTCACTTCGCCGCCTTCAAACACGACATCGCGCGCTGCGCATTGATGCTTCTCCGCAAGCATATCGGACATTCGGTCACGTATGGTATCGCAGGCCAGTTTGACCGCCATCCCATTCAGATCGCTGCCCGACGACGCAGCCGTGGCGGAGGTGTTGGGCACTTTGCCGGTGTCGGTCGCGGTGATTTTCACCTCTGCGATGTCGACCCCGAACCGGTCCGCCGCAACCTGAGCGACCTTCTGGAACAAGCCCTGGCCCATCTCGGTTCCACCGTGGTTCAGGTGGATAGAGCCATCCTGATACACATGCACCAGAGCGCCTGCCTGATTCAGATGCGTAAGAGTAAATGAGATACCAAACTTCACGGGCGTCAGCGCGATGCCTTTTTTCAGGACAGGGTTCTCCGCATTCCAGGCGGTTGCAGCTTCTCGCCGTTGCTCATACCCGCTCGATACGACCAGAGCATCGATCATCTCCGGCAGGATGAAGTCCGTGACTTCCTGACCATACGGTGTCGTCTTGTTGGATGCGCCCGGTTCGCTGCCGTAGTAGTTCCTCTGCCGAACGCTCAGAGGCGATTTGCCCAGATGTGTCGCGATATGGTCCATCACCCGTTCGATCCCAAGCATCCCTTGCGGGCCGCCGAACCCACGAAAGGCGGTGGCGCTCTGCGTGTTGGTTTTCAGTCGGTGGCTGGTGATCCGAACGCGGGGCAGGAAGTACGCGTTATCCGCGTGTAGCATGGCGCGGTCGGCAACGGGCAGCGACAAGTCCTGCGACCATCCGCAGCGCGCGTAGTGCGTAAAGTCGATCCCTTGAATTGCACCGTCATCGTCGAAGCCAACAGTGTAATCGATCCGGAAGTCGTGGCGCTTGCCGGTGATGGTCATGTCGTCGTCGCGGTCATAGCGCATCCGGCAGGGCCGCCCCGTGGCGCGCGCGACGACCGCGCAGGCCACGGCGAGTGCATTGCCTTGGCTCTCTTTGCCGCCAAAGCCGCCGCCCATGCGCCGCGTTTCAACCCGAACGCTGTGCATCGGCACGCCCAGAGCTTCAGCCACCTTGTGCTGAATTTCCGTCGGGTGCTGGGTCGAACTCATCACCACCATGTCGCCATCTTCTTGCGGCAGGGCGAGCGCAGCCTGGCCTTCAAGATAGAAGTGTTCCTGGCCGCCGACGTAGAGCTGGCCGGCAATCTGGTGCGGCGCCCTGGCAATCGCGGCGTCAGCATCGCCACGTCCATAGACCCGCGGCCCATCTTCAAAGCGGCTGTTTTGTGCCAGCGCATCCTCGATGCTCAGGATCGGCGGCGTCTCGGTGATCTCAACCTGCCCAAGCCGCGCCGCTTGCCGCGCAGCAAGATGAGAGGTCGCGGCCACCACAAAGAGCGGCTGCCCGATGTAATGCACCTTGTCGGTCGCAAGCAGCGGCTCATCGTGGTTTGAGGGGGAGACGTCGTTGTCGAACGGCAGGTCTGCTGCAGTCATCACGCTGACCACGCCCGGCGCATCTCGGACCGCAGACAAATCCATACGCCCTAGTATGCCAGAGGCCGTTTCGGACAGGCCAAACGCGAGGTGCAGCGCGTGCTTGGGTGCAGGGATGTCATCGACATAACGCGCCGCACCCGTCACATGCAGATGCGCGGCATCATGGGGCAGGGGCTTGGCGACGCTCACGTGGTGACCTCCAGCGTGCTGACCGCCGCACCCTGATCCGCATACCAGTACCGCAGCAGCATGTTCTGCGCCGTTTGCAACCGGTATTCCGCGCTCGCCCGCATGTCTGAGAGCGGTTGGAAATCCTCCGCCAGAATCGGCATGGCTGCACGAACCGACGCCTCGGACCACGGTTGACCAATCAGCGCCGCCTCCGTGCGCCCGGCGCGTTTCGGCGTCCCGGACATCCCGCCATAGGCGAGGCGTGCGCTCACGACTTGGTCATCCTCCACGGTAACCACAAGGCAGCCGCAGACAGCAGAGATATCCTGATCGAACCGCTTCGACAGCTTGTAACAGCGCAGCCGGTCGGGCTGCGCCTGGATGGTCACCGCCTCGACAAACTCGCCAGGCTGACAGTCCTGCTTGCCGTAGTCGACGAAGAATTCCTCCAGCGGCAGGCTGCGGCGGCTCTGCCCGTGCCGAAGGTGCAAGGTTGCGCCAAGCGCGATCAGCGCGGGTGATCCGTCGCCGATGGGCGAGCCGTTGGCGATGTTGCCGCCGATGGTCGCCGCATTGCGGACCTGAACCGAGCCATAGCGGCGGATCAGCTCGGAAAAAGACGGGTACAGCGGCGCAACCGCCGCCTCCAGCTCGGTGAGGGTCGTCATCGCGCCGACCCGAAGCCCGTCGTCCGTTTCGCTGACCCCGCGCAGATCGGCGCAGCGATTCAGGAACGCAACTGGCCCGAGATCACGGAAGTCCTTCGTGACCCAAAGCCCGACGTCCGTCGCCCCTGCGATCAGCGTCGCCTCCGGGTGCTTCGCGTACCACTCAGCCAGCGCCTCCACACTGTCGGGTTGCACCCAGGACCCATCACCCACGCCCTCGCCCACGGCAACCGGGCTGTCATGCATATGCTCCGGCACAGGCTCACCAGCGGCGGCTTCGGCGGCCCGAATGATCGGCGCATATCCCGTGCAACGGCAGAGGTTGCCGGCCAGTTGCACATCATGATCGGTGGCCCTGTTCAGATGCGCCGTGGCCATGCTCACCACGAACCCCGGCGTGCAGAACCCGCATTGGCTGCCGTGGTGATCGATCATCGCCTGTTGCACCGGATGCAGCGTGCCGTCGGGTGCTGCGATCCCCTCCACCGTGCGCACGGCCTTGCCGTTGAGCTGCGGCAGAAACAGGATGCAGGCGTTGAGCGCATGCGCGCCGTTCTCATCCATGACCATGACCGAACAGGCCCCGCAATCCCCCTCATTGCAGCCCTCCTTGGTGCCGGTCAGCCCACGCTCTTCGCGCAGCCAGGCGAGCAGGGTGACGGTTGGGGCCACGTCGCGCAGCGCCACTGTTTCTCCGTTCAGGCGAAACGTAATGTCCATGCCGTCAGACCCGCCGCGGTACCAGAAGAGCCCCAGATGCCCGGCGTTCGATGCGGCGTAGAACGGCGGGCGAGCGTTAACCGATCCGAGGCTAAGCGTGGCCCGCCGGGGTTTGCAAGGGAAAAGGCGAGAGGATGCGGGCGGTTGCGTCTGCTGCGCTCAAAAAATGACGGGCGCGGGTGTTCGTGCTGGCGGCGGTGCCAGCGCTCCACTAGGGTCGGCCCATGACGTCACATCCGCGATTCATTCACCTGCGCAGCCATTCCGAGTACTCGCTCCTGGAGGGTGCGCTTCGGTTGAAGAAACTGCCCGAGTTGTGCCGCAAGGCCGAGATGCCCGCGCTCGCGCTGACCGACACCAACAACATGTTCGCCGCTCTCGAGTTTTCCGTGGCCATGTCGGGTGCGGGTGTGCAGCCCATCCTCGGGTGCCAGACCGATCTCTCTTATGTGGAGGCCCGGCCCGGCGAGAAACCCCCGCTGCCCGCCCCGCTTGTCCTGCTGGCACAGAGCGAGGGGGGATATGAGAATCTGATGAAGCTCAACTCCTGCCTTTACGTGGATAAAGGCGGGGCGCTACCGCAGGTCACCGTCGACCAGCTCGAGACCTATTCGGCTGATGTGATCTGTCTAACCGGCGGTCCGGAGGGCCCGGTGGGCAAGCTGCTGCAAGCCGGTCAGCGCCCCGCCGCCGAGGCGCTGATGACCCGGCTGCACCAGATCTTCGGCGACCGTATCTATGTCGAGCTGCAGCGCCATCCGGGCGAGGGCGGCCAACCCGAGGCCGAACGGCTGACCGAGCGCGGCTTTGTCGAAATGGCCTACGCGATGGGCCTGCCGCTTGTTGCGACAAATGACGTCTATTTCCCCGCCTCGGACATGTACGAGGCGCATGACGCGCTGATCTGCATTGCCGAAGGCGCCTATGTGGACCAGCAAGAGGCGCGCCGCCGCCTGACGGCCCAGCATTACTTCAAGTCGCAGTCCGAGATGGTCACGCTCTTCGCCGATCTGCCCGAGGCCATCGAGAATACGGTCGAGATCGCCAAACGCTGCGCCTTTCAGGCCTATCGCCGCGATCCGATCCTTCCGAAGTTCGCCGATGATGAAATTGAAGAGCTGCGCAAACAGTCGCACGCGGGCCTGAAAGACCGGCTTGCCGTGATCCCCCATGCGGCGACGGTCGAAGAGTACGAACAGCGGCTCGATTTCGAGCTTGGCATCATCGAAGGCATGGGCTTTCCCGGCTACTTCCTGATCGTGGCCGATTTCATCAAATGGGCCAAGGAGCATGACATTCCGGTGGGCCCCGGTCGCGGTTCGGGCGCGGGCAGTCTCGTGGCCTATGCGCTCACTATCACCGATCTTGACCCGCTGCGCTATCAACTGCTGTTCGAACGCTTCCTGAACCCCGAGCGGGTCTCGATGCCCGACTTCGACATCGACTTCTGCATGGACCGGCGCGAAGAAGTGATCCGCTACGTGCAGGAGAAATACGGCCGTGACAAGGTCGGCCAGATCATCACCTTCGGTGCGCTGCTCTCCAAAGCCGCAGTGCGTGACATCGGGCGCGTGCTGCAGATGCCTTATGGTCAGGTGGATCGGCTCTCCAAGATGATCCCCGTTGAAGGCGTGAAGCCCGTGAGCATCGAAAAGGCGCTGGCCGACGAGCCGCGCCTGCGCGAAGAGGCCCGCAACGAAGAAGTCGTCAACCGGTTGCTCACCTACGGCCAACAGGTCGAGGGGCTGCTCCGCAACGCTTCCACCCATGCCGCTGGTGTGGTGATCGGCGACCGCCCGCTGGATGCGCTGGTGCCGCTCTATCAAGACCCGCGCTCCGACATGCCCGCCACCCAGTTCAACATGAAGTGGGTCGAACAGGCGGGGTTGGTGAAGTTCGACTTCCTAGGCCTGAAGACCCTCACGGTCATCCAGAACGCGGTCGAGCAAATCCTCGGCTCAGGCCGCAAGCTGCATATGGCCGCCGACGGCACCGAGCTCTATTTGCCCGCCGACGGCATGGAGAATGACATCGGCGGCATCCCCCTCGATGATGAGGCGAGCTACAAGCTCTATGCCGCAGGCAAAACGGTTGCGGTCTTCCAGGTGGAAAGCTCAGGGATGATCGACGCGCTCAAGCGTATGAAGCCCACCTGTATCGAAGACATCGTGGCCCTCGTGGCGCTCTACCGCCCTGGCCCGATGGAGAATATCCCGACCTACTGCGAGGTGAAAAACGGCCTCCGCGCGCGCGAAAACCTGCACCCGACCATCGATCATATTCTGGATGAGACCCAGGGCATCATCGTCTACCAGGAACAGGTGATGCAGATCGCGCAGGAGATGGCGGGCTATTCGCTTGGTGGCGCTGACCTGCTGCGCCGCGCCATGGGCAAGAAAATCCAGGAGGCGATGGACGCCGAACGCCCGAAATTCCTGGAAGGCGCGGCCAAGAACGGCGTCGACAAGGACAAGGCGATGGAGGTCTGGAACCTCCTCGACAAATTCGCCAACTACGGGTTCAACAAGTCCCACGCCGCCGCCTATGCGGTGGTCAGCTACCAGACCGCCTGGCTCAAGGCGAACCACCCGGTGGAATTCATGGCTGGTGTGATGAACTGCGACATCCACCTCACCGACAAGCTTGCCGTCTACTTCGAAGAGGTGCGCAAACAGCTCGACCTGCCCTGGGTGCCTCCTTGTGTGAACCGCTCCGATGCCACCTTCAAGGTGGTGGATGGCGCGCTGGTCTACGCGCTCGGTGCTCTCAAGAACGTCGGGATCGAGGCGATGAAGCTGATCACCGACGGGCGCGCGGGCAAACCCTTCGCCACGCTCTTCGACCTCGCCCGCCGCGTCGATCTCAAGCGTGTCGGCAAACGCCCGCTGGAGATGCTCGCGCGCTCCGGCGCCTTCGACCAGCTTGATACCAACCGTCGCCGAGTCTTCGATGCGCTGGATGCGCTGGTGGCCTATTCTGCGGCGATCCACGACCAGAAGGCCTCCAACCAGGTCTCGCTCTTCGGAGAAGCGGGTGAAGATCTGCCCGAACCCCGCCTGCATCCGGTGCAAGACTGGCTGCCCGCCGAACGGCTGGCTGAAGAATTCACTGCTGTCGGCTTCTATCTCTCGGGCCACCCGCTCGATGACTATATGGGGCCACTCAAGCGCAAAGATGTGATCACCCTCGACGAGGTCCTGACCAAGGCTGAGCGCGCGCCTCTGATCGCCAAGCTAGCGGGTGTCGTGGCTGGTCGGCAGGAGCGCAAATCGGCCCGCGGCAACCGTTTCGCCTTCTGCCAGATGTCGGACACCACCGGCGCCTACGAGGTCACGCTGTTCTCCGAAACGCTGGAAAAATCACGCGAGCACCTGGAAACGGGCGCCAAGGTGGTGGTGACCGTCGAGGCCACGATGGAGGCGGACCAACTCAAGCTGCTCGGCCGCTCCGTTGCGCCCATCGATACTGTCACGGCGGATGCCGGCGGCATGGGCCTCCGTGTCTTCGTCGAGGCGCCTGAGGCGATTGCCGCGGTCGCGACCGTGCTGCAGGATGCGGCCGCCGCGGCGAAGACTGCTGGCCGGGGCCCGGTTGAGCTGTGCCTGATCGACCCGGACCTGCCCGGCGAGGTCGAGGTTGATCTGGGGGCTGACTTCGCGGTGAACCCGCAGATCAAAGGCGCGATCAAATCCCTCTCAGGCGTGCTCGAAGTGCAGGATCTCTAAGCCTCTTCACCCTTCCAGAAATTCTCCCGCCGGAGGCGATCCCACAGTCAATGGCACGCGGCACCTTTCAGTAATGCGGCGGCCGCTCATCGCCCAGGACCACACCGCCTGACCCCTGCGCCTCGCGCTCGCCTTCGCGCTGCATCAGCATGAAGACCCGGCGGGTCAGCGTTGCGATCTCCGCCTCCTGCCGCGCCACCACATCTGACAGCTCCTCGACCGTCCGCGTCAGATGCGCAATCTGTTCTTCCAGCTTTTCCATGGCCTGCGCCTAGCATGTGGCGGGCGCGCAATAAAGACCGCGCCTTGCCCCCCATCCCCCCTTGGGCTAGACCGCGCGCGAAACCGGCATGCCAAAAGGTGCATCATGGCCAAACCCAAAAAGACCCCACGTCCCAAGGCGGAAACGCCCAAGGGCTTTCGTGACTATTTCGGCGCCGAGGTCACCCAGCGCGCCGAAATGCTGCGCAAGATTGCGGCGGTCTATCATCGGTATGGCTTCGATGCGCTGGAAAGCTCAGGTGTCGAAACCGTTGAGGCTCTGGGCAAGTTCCTCCCCGATGTGGATCGTCCCAACGAAGGTGTTTTCGCCTGGCAGGAGGACGCCGAGGCTGACAAGCCGGGCGACTGGCTCGCCCTGCGCTATGACCTGACAGCGCCCTTGGCGCGCGTCTACGCCCAGCACCAGAACGACCTGCCCAAACCCTACCGCCGCTACGCGATGGGCCCCGTCTGGCGCAACGAAAAGCCGGGTCCGGGGCGGTTCCGCCAGTTCTATCAATGTGATGCAGACACCGTCGGCGCCCCCTCGGTCGCTGCTGACGCCGAAATCTGCGCGATGCTCGCCGACTGCCTCGAAGAGGTCGGCATCCCCCGCGGCGACTACGTGATCCGCGTGAACAACCGCAAGGTGCTGAACGGCGTGCTCGAAGTCGCTGGCCTCGCGGGTGATGACAAAGAACGCGAACGCGGTATCGTCCTACGCGCCATAGACAAGCTGGATCGGCTCGGGCCAGATGGTGTCCGCGCGCTGCTTGGAGCAGGTCGCAAGGACGAGAGCGGCGACTTCACCGAAGGCGCAGGCCTATCAACCCTGCAAATCGATAAAGTGATGGGGTTTGTAAACTCGCATTTCGAGGTCGGCAACAAGCTCGCCGAAGAAGCAGCTAACGCCGAAGCCGAAGGCGATGCTGATCGCGCGCGCCAACTGCACTGCGCTCGATACTCTGTCGACCCTGCATTTCGGGACCGCGAGGAGAAGATGCGCTATGGCGACTACCGGCACATCTGGAATCGTCGTGTGATCCAGCACTTGAAGAGCCTGATCGGTGACTCAGCTGTTGGCTTCGAAGGCGTCGAAGAACTTCGCAGCATCCAAGAATTGGTGGAGAGCGCGGGTTACTCCGACGTGAGGTTTCAAGTTGACCCATCCGTTGTACGTGGCCTCGGCTACTACACCGGCCCGGTCTACGAAGCCGAACTGACCTTCGACATTCAGGACGAGAAAGGCCGCACGCGCAACTTTGGCTCCGTGGCGGGCGGCGGGCGCTATGACGATCTCGTCAAGCGCTTCACCGGGCAGGAAGTCCCGGCCACAGGCGTTTCCATCGGGGTCGACCGGCTGCTCGCTGCCCTGCAGGCTAAGGGGCGGATGGCTGCAACCGACGCAGGTCCGGTCGTCGTGACCGTGATGGACCGCGACCGCATGGCCGATTACCAAGCCATGGTCGCGGAGCTGCGGCAGGCTGGGATCCGGGCGGAGGTCTACCTCGGCAATCCGAAGAATTTCGGCAACCAGCTCAAGTATGCGGACAAGCGCGGCAGCCCGGTCGCCGTGATCGAAGGTGGAGACGAAAAAGAGCGCGGCGTCGTGCAGATCAAAGACCTGATCCTCGGCGCGCAAATCGCCGAGAGCGCGACGCTGGAAGAGTGGAAGGACCGCCCCAGCCAGTTTGAAGTGCCGCGTGACGACCTCGTGGCGAAGGTCCGCGAGATCCTCAGCCAGCACGGCTTGCCGGACGGCAGCGCAGAGGTATGACCACCCGCGCCGAGACGCTCGCGCGCGCGGCTCAGCTGCGCGCCACCTTCGAGGCGGCGGGCGCTGTGCCGGTCGAGACGCCCATTCTGCAACCGGCCGAGACCCTGCTCGACCTCTATGGCGAGGAAATCCGCGCGCGCGCCTATGTGACCACGGATGCACTGCGGGGCGAGCAGATGCTGCGCCCCGATTTCACCGTGCCTGTGGTGGAAATGCACATGGCGCACGGCGCCGAACCTGCGCGCTACACCTACTCCGGCGAAGTCTTCCGCCGCCAGGAACACGACCCCGACCGAGCCAATGAGTTCGTCCAAGTAGGCTACGAGGTCTTTGACCGCGCCAACCCGGCGGCGGCGGATGCGGAGGTCTTCGCGCTCTTCGCGCAGGCCGTGGCACCCCTGAACCTGCGTGCAGCGACCGGCGACATCGGGATATTGATGGCCGCCGTACGCGGGCTCAACACCAGCGATGCACGCAAGGCCGCGCTCTTGCGGCACATCTGGCGTCCGCGCCGGTTCCGCGCCCTGCTCGAACGCTACGCGGGCCGCCTCGCCGTCTCCGCCCGCCGCGCCAAGCTGCTCGACGGCACGCTCGACTGCGATGCGCCGCTCATCGGCAAACGTACCCAAACCGAGATCGACGCACGGGTGGCCCGCCTACGGGCAGATGCCGCCGAGCCCCCGCTCAGCGGCGCCGAGGTGGACCTGCTCGACGCGCTGCTGAACGTGCGCGAAACCGTGCCCTACGCGCTCGCGCGACTGCGCGACATCGCCGTTGATCTGCCGAGCATCGGCAAGGCGGTGGACGGGCTGGCGGCCCGCGCGGAGGCCCTCGCCGCGCGCGGCGTGGACGTGGAGGCCCTGCCCTTCGAGGCGAGTTTTGGCCGGACATCCATGGAATACTACGACGGGTTTGTCTTCGGCTTTTTCAGTCCGCAGCGCGCGGATCTGCCCGCCGTGGCCACTGGCGGGCGCTACGACGCGCTGACCCGGCGGCTGGGGAATGGCGCGGAAATCCCGGCTGTGGGTGGCGTGTTGCGCCCCGGCCTGATGCTGGAGTTGGAGGTATGAGCGTGAAGCTGGGCGTGCCCTCCAAGGGGCGGTTGATGGAGAAGACCTTCGACTGGTTTGGTCAGCGCGGCATCACGCTGACACGCACCGGGTCTGACCGCGAATATGCGGGCGCGGTCGAGGGGATTGGCGGCGTCTCTCTGGTGCTGCTCTCGGCGGGAGAAGTGCCGCGCGAGCTGGCGGCCGGGCGGCTGCACTTCGGCGTTACGGGTACCGATCTGGTGCAGGAAAAGCTGCCGCTCTGGGAACAGCAGGTGGAGCCTCTGGCCGAGCTGGGCTTTGGCCATGCCGATCTAGTGCTGGCGGTGCCGAAAGCCTGGGTCGATGTGGACACACTCGATGATCTCGACGCGGCGGCCACGGCTTTCCGCGCCAAGCACCAAATGCGCCTGCGGATCGCCACCAAGTACCACCGGCTGGTGCGCGAGCATCTGCGCCATGCGGGTGTGGCCGATTACGCGCTGGTCGACAGCCAGGGCGCGACCGAAGGCACGGTGGCCAATGAAACAGCGGAGATGATTGCCGACATCACCTCCAGCGGCGAGACCCTGCGCGCCAATCACCTCAAGGTACTGGAGGAGGCGCCCATTCTGCGCTCGCAAGCGACGCTGTGGCGCAGCCGTGTGGCACAAGTGTCCGATGATGAGCGCGCGGTGGCAGCGGCTTTGGTCGCGCAGCTGGCGGGCTGACCGTCAGAGCACGCCGATCTCGGCCAGAGCCCGATTGAGTTCGACCGGCAGAGCCTCCTCACTCTCGCGCCCTTTCGGCAGGTCTGGCGGTGCGTCTTCGACCTTGAGATAGCGCCAGCCCTGGAACGGGCGCTTGAGGCTCGACTGGGTGCGAATGACCTCCGGGTCCAACACGATGGCACAGCGGCGGATGCCGTCCTGCCCGATCACCTCGTCCAGTCGCAGGATGCGCTGGCGGCATTGCAGCACGCCTTTCACCACCCAGTAAATCGAGCCGCCGTTGAGGATCTCCGCCTCGCGTTTCGGCCACATCCGGGTGATGTGGCGCGGCAAGCCATCGGGCCCCTGCGCACGCTTGGTCGCCTGCCACGCGATAAGGCTGTCCACGGTTTCAGAGCCCACGGAGAGCTTAATCAGGTTTACACAGGATTTATCCACAGGCTTTCCCACCGACCCACGCACAGAATCTGTCTTGATAGCAGATATCGTAGTCCAATTGCCCAAAGCTTCAATAGGTGGTAGATTGGCGGCCTTCTGGCCGCCATCAAGGAATCGATCAGCATGACCCGCTTTGCCGCTCCCATCGCCGAACAGATCTGGGACATGAAGTACCGTTTCAAAGAGGCGGACGGCACAGCCATTGACGCGACAGTCGAAGACACCTGGCGCCGAATCGCGAAAGATCTGGCGAAGGTCGAGGCGGATCCTGCGGCCTGGGAGGATCGGTTCTACGCTGCGCTGGAAGATTTCAAATACCTGCCCGCCGGGCGGATCACGGCAGGGGCGGGCACCGCGCGGCAGGTGACGCTCTTCAACTGCTTTGTCATGGGCACTGTGCCCGACAGCATGGGCGGTATCTTCGACATGCTGAAAGAGGCCGCGCTGACCATGCAGCAGGGCGGCGGCATCGGCTATGATTTCTCGACCATCCGGCCCAAGGGCGCGGATGTGAAAGGCGTGGCGGCGGATGCCTCCGGGCCGCTGAGTTTCATGGACGTCTGGGATGCGATGTGCCGCACGATCATGTCGGCAGGCTCGCGGCGCGGTGCGATGATGGCGACGATGCGCTGCGACCACCCGGACATCGAGGATTTCATCGCGGCCAAATCCGACCCCGCGCGCCTGCGCATGTTCAACATGTCCGTGCTGGTGACCGACCCCTTCATGGAGGCGGTGAAGGCCGATGGGTCCTGGGACCTGGTTTTTGGGGAGGAGGTCTATCGGACCGTGCAGGCCCGTGATCTGTGGAACCGGATCATGCAGGCGACCTACGATTACGCCGAGCCGGGTGTGATTTTCATCGACCGGATCAATGCCGCGAACAACCTGAACTATTGCGAAACGATTGCAGCGACGAACCCCTGCGGCGAGCAGCCCTTGCCGCCTTATGGCGCCTGCCTTCTCGGCTCGATCAACCTGTCGCGGCTGGTGAGTGACCCGTTCGAGGAGGCCGCCGCGCTGGATGAGGCCGCGCTGGACGATCTGGTCGCCGTGGCCGTGCGCATGATGGACAATGTGGTTGATGCCTCGAAGTTCCCGCTGGAGGCGCAGGCGCGCGAGGCGCAGGCCAAGCGCCGGATTGGTCTGGGCGTCACGGGGTTGGCGGATGCGCTTTTGATGGTTGGGCTACGCTATGGCTCGGACGAGGCGGCGCGTCAGACCGAGCGCTGGTTGCACCAGATCGCCCGCGCCGCCTACCTGGCGTCGGTGCAATTGGCGAAGGAGAAGGGCGCGTTCCCTCTGTTCGATGCCGAGGGCTATCTCGCGTCCGGGACCATGCAGATGATGGATGAGGATGTGCGCGAGGCGGTGCGCGACCATGGCATCCGTAATGCGCTTCTGACCTCGATTGCGCCAACTGGCACCATCAGCCTTTATGCGGGCAATGTCTCTTCGGGGATCGAGCCCGTCTTTGCCTATGCCTACAATCGCAAGGTGCTGCAGAAAGACGGCAGCCGCACGGAAGAAGAGGTGGTTGATTACGCCGTGCAGCTCTGGCGCGAGAAGTTCGGTGACGCGGAGCTTCCGCACTACTTCGTGAATGCCCAGACACTGGCGCCATCGGACCACGTGAAGATGCAGGCGGCGGCACAGAAATGGGTCGACAGCTCGATCTCGAAGACCATCAACTGCCCGGAAGACATCAGCTTTGACGCCTTCAAGGACGTCTACATGCAGGCCTGGGACACGGGCTGCAAAGGCTGCACCACCTACCGGCCCAATGCGGTCACGGGATCCGTGCTGAGCGTGGCCGAGGAGGCACCGGCGGACAAGAGTGCCCCTGAGGTGATCACCACCGATGCGGCCGAGCCGCAGCAGCCGCATGGCGATGTGATCTACATGTCTGAGCCGCTGGACCGGCCCAATGAGCTGGAAGGCAACACCTACAAGGTGAAATGGCCCGACAGCGAGCACGCGCTTTATATCACCATCAACGACATCGTCCTGAACGGCCACCGGCGGCCCTTCGAGGTCTTCATCAACTCCAAGAACATGGAGCATTTCGCCTGGACCGTGGCGCTGACGCGGATGATTTCGGCCGTGTTTCGGCGCGGCGGCGATGTGTCCTTCGTGGTCGAGGAGTTGAAGGCCGTCTTCGATCCGCGCGGCGGGGCCTGGATGCAGGGCAAGTACATCCCCTCGATCCTCGCGGCCATCGGTGGTGTGATCGAACAACATATGATCGCGACCGGTTTCATCGCCGGCGAAGGCATGGGTCTGAAATCGGACCCGCAGGCGCAGGTGGTGGGGCTCGACGGTGGACGCGGTCAGGCGTGCAGCAGCTGTGGCCAGTACGACCTGCGTATGGTGGAAGGCTGCATGACCTGCGGCAGTTGCGGCTATTCCAAATGCGGTTGAACTAGCCAGGCGCCCGCTTTTTTCACAAAGCTCCCAATCTCTCTGCGCGCAGGTCGAGCGGGCTGAGAGTGCGCCTTTACGGAATTTTCAACTTTCCTTCAGGACTTCCCGATACGTGCGGGCCTAGGCTGGCCTGACGCATTGCGCTGATTGCCTGCGTGCCTGCCAAGGCCGATGGTCGCGCTCTGCTGAGGCATGATCGCCTCCGCAAGTCCTTGTTTATTTTGAAAAGTTGTAAATCATGTTTGACCCCCTTTCTGATATCGTCCGCGCGCTCAATCTTTCGGGCGCGGTGTTCTTGAATGCGGAATTTACCGCACCCTGGGCCATCACCGCCCATGTCACCGAGGAAGACTGCCGCCCCTTCATGCCCATTCCCCGACAGGTCATCGCCTATCACGTGGTGATCGAGGGAGACATCCTGCTCTCGATGGATGACGGGCCGGGCTACCGCCAGCACCACCGCGCCAAACCGGGGGATGTCATCTTTCTGCCCGGCAATGCCAAACATGTTCTGGCCAGCTCCACCGGCCAGCTGCCCTTGGTCAGCGATGACCTGATCCTGCCCGAAGGCGCCGATGGTCTGGTGCAGGTCCGGCATCACGGCGGGGGCGCGCCCGCGCGGATGCTGTGTGGTTTCATGGCCAGCCATGCGGGCTCCACCCCGCTCTTTGATCTGTTGCCGGACGTTCTGATCATCAGCATCGAAAGCCTGGCCAAGCGCCGTTGGGTCGAAGCCTCTGCCATCATGGCGGCGACTGAATTCGTGCAGGGCCAGCTGAGCCATGGCAGGGCCGCCTCGGGCCTGTGCGAGCTTTTGCTGACCGAAGCGCTCTGCGCCTATATCGAGCAGACCGAGCAGCCCCCCGGCTGGCTCGGTGGCATGACACATCCGCGCGTCGCCAAGGCCCTGTCGCGGATTCACGGCGCGCTTGATCGCCCGCTCTGTGTCGAGGCGCTGGCCGCCGAGGTGAACATGTCGCGCTCGGCCTTCGTCAACCGGTTCACCGAGATCATGGGCATGGGCCCACGGCGCTACATCCTGATGCAGCGCATGCAGCAGGCGCTCCTGCTGCTCCAGGACCAGCAGATGACCATCGCCGAGATCGCCACCCGTGTCGGCTATGACGCGCCCGAGGCGTTCTCGCGGGCGTTCAAACGGGTGCATGGGCTTGCCCCCGCCCAATGGCGCGCCGCCGCATAACCGCGCTCACGGCGCGGCGGGGACCAGGCGCGCAATGTACATCATGCAGCGCACCGAAAATCCGAGGCTTTCATAGAGCGTGATCGCCGCCGTGTTCGAGGCATAGGCATGCAGGAAGGGCACCTCGTCGCGCGCTGCGATCTGCGCGGCCACATGCGCCGTCAACAGCCGGGCCAGCCCCTTGCCGCGATGATCGGGATGCACGCAGACCGCGCTGATCTCGGTGTAGCCCGGAAAGGCCAGACGCTCGCCCGCCATGGCCACCAACCGGCCCTCGGATTTGACGCCGAAATAGGCGCCCATCACCTGGGTGTGCCGCCGAAACGGCCCCGGCTGGGTGAGGGTGACGAGGTCGATCATCTCGGGCACATCCTCGGGGGTCAGGTCACAGGTGTCGGGGCCGTCGATGGCATCCACCGCGCGGGTCGGCAGCATCTGCACCCCCGGCGCGCGATCCACCGCGACCAGCCCCGCGCTGGCGAGGATCGGGTCGGCCTGCATCAGGACCGTGCCGTCGGGATGCTGCCCGATCAGCTGCGCCAGCGCCGCGGGGTCGGTTGCACCCCCCGGGCCCATGGTGCCGAAGGGCGCCACCTCAGGCCGAAACATTCCAGCGAGCCCGTTGCGCTGTCCCAGATCGGCCTGGAAGGTGTTCAGCGCGGCCCAGATCGGATGATCGAGCGTGCGCGGCACATCGAGGTTCAGCGCTTCGTGTCGCATCTGCCTGCCTCTGTCGTCGCGGGTTGCGGGGCGGGCCTGCCAACCCATTTCGGCAGGAACTGCATCGGGTCAGGCACCGCCTGGGCGTGGATCGGATGGGGCAGGGCGGCAAGCAACGCCTGTACCTTGCCTGTCCCGAAGCCCGCCAGCACATCCGAGGCGCCGCCCACCAGCGTGCCACCGATAAAGACTTGCGGCACGGTGCGCATCTCGGTGCGGGCAAAGAGCGCGCGCAGCACCTCACCGCCCCAATCGTCCTTGCGGTAATGGGCCGTGTCCACATCGACGGCGCGAAAGGGCACGCCCGCCGCGTCAAAGAGGCGCCGGATCGACCAGCAGAACTCGCACCATTCAAAGCCGAACATGACGATCGGCTGCTGCGCGTCCGTGATGACCTCTTCCACGAAGGCCGTGGCCGCGGCTGACACCGGTTGCGCCTGCGCTCCGTCGCTGGGTCTCTTCGCCCGGGGCACGGTAACGGAGGTGGCGATCCCGCGCTCCTCCTCCGACATCTCAACGTCGATATGGTCGAACAGGGGTGTCGTCAGATAGCGCTCGCCGGTGTCCGGAACCATCGCCAGAATATTGGCGCCCTCGGGCGCGGTCTCCGCGACCGAGAGGGCTGCCGCGACGGTGGCGCCGCCACTGATCCCGCAGAAGATGCCTTCCGAGCGCGCGAGATCCTGCGCGACGTTCAACGCATCCGCACCCGAGATCGGCTGCAACTGATCGATCAGCCCGGCGTCCACCGCATCACCCACCAGCTTGGGAATGAAATCCGGCGACCAGCCCTGCACCGGGTGCGCGCGTGCATTTGGGTGGCTGCGGGCGGCGGCGCCGTCCGGGCGGCGCTGCTGCGCGATGCCGCTGGACAGAAGCTGCGAGTTCTCCGGCTCCGCCACCACGATCCGGGTCGCGGGGCTGACCAGCCGCAGCGTGCGCGCGGTGCCCTTGAGCGTCCCGCCCGTGCCAAACCCGGTGACCCAATAGTCGAGACCGACCTGTGCGAAATCCCGCAGGATCTCGACCGCCGTGGTGTCCGAATGCACGGCTGCATTGGCCTCATTCTCGAACTGTCGGCAAAAGAACCAGCCGTGTTTTTCCGCCAGCGCCTCGGCGGTGCGGAACATGCCGGTGCCGCGCTCTGCCGCCGAGGTGAGCACCACCTTTGCGCCGAGGAAGCGCAGAAGCTTGCGGCGCTCGAGACTGAAGTTCTCGGCCATCACGATCACCAGCGGATAGCCCCGCTGCGCACAGACCATCGCGAGCCCGATCCCGGTGTTCCCGGAGGTGGCCTCGATCACGGTCTGCCCCGGTTTCAGCGCACCGGCCTTTTCGGCGGCGTCAATGACCGAAAGCGCCATGCGGTCCTTGACCGATCCCATCGGGTTGAAGGCTTCGAGCTTCACGAAGAGGTTCACATCGCGCGGCCCGATGCGGTTCAGCCGGACCACGGGCGTGTCGCCAATGGTCTGCAGGATCGAGGCCCGGGGGCCAGCGGCACCTTCCATGGCGGGGGTCACAGGCATGTTCATCGGAAAGATCTCCTTTGTCAGGTCACGCCGCCGAGCGGCTTTGCAAATGGGTGGCAAGATGCGCGGCAAGCTCTGCCGCATCGCTGCTCGCGCCGGAAATGTGGTGCGAGCGCCGACGGCGCAGGAACGGCAGTCCCAGCACGTAGAGCCCCGGCACCGCGCATACCCCGCCTTCATGCGCCAACCGCCCCCGTGCGTCGAAGCTGGGCACGTCGAGGAATGAAAAGTCGGGCGCAAAGCCGGTGGCCCAGAGAATGGAGGTGATCGCGCCATCATCCAGAGGCAGCGACAACACCGGCGGGTCCGGCAGCACGGTGGGTGCGGGGCGGTCTGGTGCGGGAAACTCGAGGTCCTGCGCGGCGACCCAGGCATCGGCGAGGTCCAGCAGCCGGTGCATCTTCAGGTCCGCCGAAGCCGCAAGATGGGCCAGCCCGCCCGAGAGCAGCGCCCTGCCATCCCGGATCGCGGCGAGCCGCCCAACCACGGAGATGCCAAGCGCCTGAAGGGCATTGAGATCAATGCTGTCCACATCGCCCATCAACTGCGGCGACGGCAGCTTCTTGGCCCGCGCCAGGTCAAAGATATCGTCGTTCAACTGGTCGAGCACACCGGTCACATGCAGCCAATGCTCGATATCCTCGCCGCGATAGCGGCGCGGCAGCCGGACGTGATTGCCCGCGGCCAGCGTCACCGCGCGCCCGTCCAGCCGCAATTCCCGCGCCAGCTGCGCACCCGAGGCCGAGGCGCCCACCACCAGGACACCGCCTGGCGGCAGGTCGGATGGGCGGCGATAGCGGTCCGGCGTGATCTGGACGATCTCGGGTGGCACATGCTGGGCCACGGCGGGCACAATCGGCCGTGCGGCAGCCCCTGTCGCAACCACCACGACCCGCGCGGTGAAGACCCCCGCATCGCTCTCGACCACGAACCGGTCGCCTTGGGTCGCGACCCGCTGGACGGCGGTTTGTGTGCGGATCTTTGTGCCAATGGTCTCCGCATAGCGCTCAAGCTGCGCGACAAACTCGGGTGGGGTCATGAAGCCATCGGGCGCGGGGCCTGCGTAAGGCGCGCCGTCCAGCCCGTTGGCCCAGTTGGGTGTCAGCATGCGCAGACTGTCCCAGCGCTGCGTGCGCCAGCTTTCGCCGATCTCGCCCCGGTCGATCACCAGGTGGTCGACCGAACGTCGGGACAGCGCGTGGCTCATGGCGAGGCCGCATTGCCCGGCACCGATGATGATCGCAGTTGTATGTGTCATGTGGCAAGTCTCCGGGGCGCGCCCGGCGATGCCGCCGGGCGTCTTTTGCAGAGCAGGTGGGGTCAGGCGACCGTCACATGCACCGCACTGGGGTTGGTGAGGATGTCGAAGACGGCAGAGCGCTTCTGCGACTGTGCGACCAGGGCCGCGATCTCGTCCTTCGTGGCATCCGCATCAATGTCGAAGGACACGCGGATGCTGCTGAAGCCGTTGCGCACATCCGGGTCGATCCCCAGGATGCCAGCGATGTCCATATCGCCTTCGACCTTGGCCTTGACCGACCGCAGCTGGATCTCGCGGTTCTGCGCGACCGAGGCGACCCCCGCGGTCAGACAGCTCGCCAGCCCGGAGAGCACGATCTCCACCGGCGTGGGGCCGTCATCCGGGCCCGCGAATTGCGGCGGGTGGTCGGCGTCGATGGTGAAAGTCCGGGTGTGCTTTTGCTCTTCGCCGAGGCCGTAAAAGCCGTCGATGGTCGAGCGGCTGTGCACCCCTTCGATCCACTCACAGCTGGCGCGCCAGGTGAATTGCGCAGCCTCTGGCGCGGCCTCCAGGGCCGTGCGCGCTTCGAGGATCGCGGCGACGTTGACGCCATTGTCGACAGTTGCGTTTGCTTGGTCAGTCATAGGTTTATCCATCAATGAGAAATGTCTGCACGGTGGCAGGGTGAATGCGGCAGCGCCGCGGTGACCCGGCCCGCCACAGCGGCCTGTCAGGACCGCATCGGGCGCACCGGAACATCTTGAGGGGGGCATCACATCTGCGGTGATCGCGGTGTGAGCAGCCCCGTCTTGATCAACTCGTCGGGCAAGTCAGCCGGTTGGCGACGGGGCCGACAGGGGCCCCGGAATCCCATTCCACCTCGTCCGGCGCCCCGGTCAGGGGAAGGGCCTGGGCGGCATCCGCCCGGACCTCCGTGGCCAGCAAAAAGGCCAGTGCCGAGGCTGCAAGAATGACATGTGACATGTGATTTACCCTTTCAAATCAGAGTGTTTTCGAAAAATCAGGCGACAGGCGCGGCGATACAGCTGCGCCCGATCTCGCGGATGTGCCGATGATCGGTGCCGCAACAGCCACCAAAGACCTTGAGGTTCGGCAGCAGCGGCAGCAGGCTCGCGTAGTCGAGAGCGAGCTCGAACGGGTCGCCGTCGTCCAGCGTCGCGGCGGCGTCGAGCTCGGCGTGGCTCATCCGCGAGGCATTGGCCCGCAGGCCGCCGATCCGGTGCGCCCAATCTGGCTCGGCCGCGAGCACATCGCGGAAATGATCGGGATGCGCGCAGTTGATCATGTAGTAGGTCGGCGCATGGGTGCCGTCGCCGTCCACCTCCGCAATCGCCGCCCCCAGGTCCTGACCGGAGGGCAGCCGCCCGTCGGTCTCCAGCGTGAAGGCTAGCGCCAGCGGCAGCTTCCGCCGGGCACAGGCGCGCGCGATGCCCGCAGCTTCGCCTGCGTGGGTCATGGTAATCGCGCTGATCATGTCCACGCCCGCCTGGTCGAAGACCGCGATCTGCTTGGCGTGATAGGCCTCGGCCTCCGCCGCCGACATCATCTCATCGGCGACATAGCCGTCCCCGCGCGGCCCGATATTGCCGCTGATCACGAAGGGGGCGTCCGCCTCATGCGTCGCGCGCAGCTCGCGCAGAAGCTCGACCGCCTGCCGGTTTGCCTGGGCCAGCGCCGGCGCGTCATAGCCCAGCCGCAGCCCCCAGTCGGAACTCGCCCGCCAGGTCGCACTGTCGAGGATGAACCCCGCGCGCTGCTCCTTGGCCACGCGGATATGGTTTTCATAGTAGCGGCGCAGCGCCGCGCGCCCGTCCGCGGTTTTCAGCAGCGTGAAGGCGGCGAAATAGGGCAGCTCCAGACCGTCATGGAAGATCAGCGTCGTCTCGATGCCGCCATCGGTCAAAAGGCGTGTGCCCTTGAGTTGCGGCAGGTCCTGGCGGTAGGTCGGGCGGATCATGGCAGGCTCCGGTTTGGGTTGCGTTGCCCCTGCCTACGCACTGGAGCCTGCCACGCGAATGACCGAACCGCCCGACCACATGACCGAACCGCCGGACCTGATCACGGCCCCGTGAGAGCCCGCACCTGCACGTCAATGATGGAAAACACGGCCAGCAGCGCGCCTCTCCGCCGCCCGCATCGACAGAACAGCGTCTATCGGGCCATGGTCCTGATGGTCGCACAGAGGCCGCTGTTGTTCGATGGCCCGCCGCCGAAAGCCGGGTCTCCGGGGCGCCGCTGCCGTTCCGCCAGGACCGGCGTCAGGCAAGCCACTCAAAGAGATACCCCGCGGCCAGAGACCCCGACACCGCCAGCGCCAGATATAGCAGAAACGGTTTCAGCTTCAGCACCGGGGCGATGGCCATGGCGCCCCAGATGCTGACCACGCCGCCCGAAATCAGGAAGGCCATCGCCGCACCTTTCGACATTCCGTTGTCGATCAGCGCCCGCGTCAGCGGAAGCGCGGCATAGCCGTCGATATAGGCGGGCGCACCGACAAAGACCGCCGCCGGGATGGCCCACCATTGGTCCTCACCGACATAGGCGGCAAGGGCTCCCGGCGTGAGCGCGGCATTGAGCGCGTATTCCGCGGCAAAGGCCGGAATGAGACAGATCAGGATCAGGCGTGACGTCGCGCGAAACTGGGTCCGAAACGACGCGCGGCGGCTCTCGCTCTGCCACACCCACGGTTGGAACGGTTGACCCGCCCCGCAGCGCGGCTTCAGCAGCGCGCTGGCCAGACCTCTGTCGCGCAGGGCAGCGCGTGCCCACCCCCGCGTCGTGAAGAGCGCGGTGACGGTGCCGCCAAAGACGCCGATCCCGAAGGCGCCCACTGTTTTGCCAACCGCAAAGGCCCACCCCAATGTGGCCGCCGTTGTCGCCAGCATGGCCGGGTCGGTGACCGGCGAGGACAGCCAGAAGGCCATGATCGGCGCAAGCGGCACACCCGCCGCCAACAGGCCCACCATCATCGGCAAGACGGTCACACCGCAGACCGGCGTCAGCGCGCCAACGAGTGATGCGGCCAAGACCGACGGCAGCAACCGGCCTTCGAAGGCCGCCGCGATGCGCCCGTCGGCCCCGCTGGCGATGATCCAGGCGGCCAGCACGATACCCGGGATGACAATGGGGGCGACGGAGACAAGCCCCCAGATCACGAACCCGGCGGCACCGATGAGGTGATCAGGCCAGAGCGTGGCACTGACCGCCAAGATCACGGCAACGGCCAAGATACCACCTGTTTTCCAGGATCTTTTCTCGATTGAGCGGGTCTGATCCATCATCGACACCTCCGTGATCGCTAGACTAGATCAAGGCTGCAGCATATATGAAACGCATAGTTCTGATATTAACCATCGGAAAATCGAATGGAAAACCTGGATAGCGATCTGCTGCGGACCTTCGTCGCTGTCGCGCAGGCGGGCAGTGTCACCGAAGGTGCAGAACGCATTCACCGGTCCCAATCCGCGACGAGCATACAGATCAAGCGCCTTGAGGCGGTTCTCGGGCAGCCCGTCTTTGAACGCCATGGCCGGGGCGTGGTCCCGACCGAGATCGGTCGCCGCCTCTTGCCGGTCGCACTTGACGTGACCGCGCGCCTCGACGCCACGCTCCAGAGCATCACGCGCCGTCCGGTCGAGGGCAAACTCAGGCTCGGCATCCCCGATGATCATGGCCGCGAGAAACTGGCGCGGATCGTCGCCCGTTTCAGTCGGGACCAACCCGGCATCGCCTTGAATGTCACCTGCAGCCTCAGCACCGGATTTCCCGAGGCGCTTCGGCGCGGCGCGCTCGATCTGGCCGTCTACGAGGTGGAAACGCCGGCGCCATCCGAGGAACTGCTGGTGGAGGACCCGACATGCTGGATGGCGGCCGCTGGGCGTGACTTCACGGGCGTCGAGCCGGTGCCTGTTGCCGTCTTCGACGAGGCCTGCTGGTGGCATGACGCGGCAATTTCATCGCTCGAGGCAAGCGGACGCCCATACCGCATCGTCTATTCGAGCCAAAGCGTCCAGGGGGTGCTGGCGGCGGTTCAGGCCGGGATGGCAGTTGGCCTTCTGGGGCGGTCCTCCCTGGCGCCGGGTCTGGTCGTGATGGCGGGCGAGAACCTGTTTGGCCCAACACCCACCTCCAAGCTCGTGATGGCCCGCAAGGACGGGCCCCGAAGCGACGCGCTGGACGCCATGCAACACACCATCCGCGCGGCCTTCCAAGCGGTGTGACCCGCCGGTCGCCCTGAGATCAGCGCCCGAGGTCTTTCGTCAGCAACAGCACATCGCCCGTATAATAGGGCTGACACGGATGCGCGCGCACCGGTTCCCGCGCGACGCAGGCATAGCCCAGCCGCTCGTAGAGGCGGACCGCGCCGGTGTTCTGGCCATAGACCTGAATGCTCATGCTCTGCAGCCCTTGCTCGGCGGCGAGCGCTTCGGCGGCGACCATCAGGCCAGCGCCTGTCCCGCGCCCGCGACCCCCAGCAAAGACTGCCAGCGCATTGACGTACCAGGTGCCGACCGACAGCTTCTCCAGCGCCACGAAGGGGGCAATGGGGGCGGGCAGGTCCTCGGGGTCGTCGTCAGGCGCCTCCGTGATCGCATAGCTCAACACCATGCCGAGCGGGTCTCCGCCCCGCTCCGCGATCAGGGCGTTGGTGTAGGAAAAGCCCCCGGTGCTGCGCCGGGCGCGCGCGGTGCCGACATCCAGCGGGGTCTGCCCCGCGGCACAGCTCTTGGCCCAGAGCCAGCTCGGGATGCCTTCGCCCGCGATGTCGATCAGCTTGGCCAAGTTCAACGCATCCTCGGGCGCGGCTGGGCGGATGCGGAGGTCGGAATGAAAAGTCATTGCGGATATCCTTGCGCAAAAGGGGGGCGGGCCATCTGCTGGCCCGACCCGTTGATCCATTAGCTCGAGGGGTCCGAGAGCGTGTTCGAAATCGGGTCCACCGGCACTCCGGAATCCCATTCCACGTCGTCGTCCTCATGGCGCCGGCCCGGCACATAGCCCGCCGCATCCTCTTCGAGACGAAACGCCACGTTCACGGTCATCTGCTCGCTGATGCCCAGCAGCGTCTGCACCATGGCTCCCTCATAGGCGGCATAGGCGCCGGTGGCCCCGGTGACCGCGCGCAGATTTTCGACGCCGGTGTCGACGATCTCCGTGCCCTGGGTGATGATCGTATCGCCATCATCAAAGGCAAAGACCTGGCGACTGATGACCCAAACGCCGGTCTCGGCCTGTGCCCCGTCACCCACGAAATACCCGTCGCAGGTCCAGGTGCCCAGCACCAGATCGGGAAAGGCCGGGCGGCCATCGGCCAGAACGCCCGCGGTCTCCGCCGCCAGTGTGCCAGCCGGGTAGATATAGCCCTGGCTGACAAAGGCGTTGCCATGCGCGGGGTCGCCATTGGCGTGCACCGGTGCCGCGGCCATGACGATCCGCGTGTGATCTTCGGCGACATCGAAGGCGCGGGGTGCGTCGGCCTGTGCGGAGCCGCCCAGCAACAGGGCGAGCGCAGAGGAGGTCAGAATTGTTTTCAACATGAATTTGGTCCTTTTTACATAAACACTTGTTTTAAGTTTGAAAAATCAGGCCGCAGTCCGGGCGTGGTCATGCCCGGCGATACAGCCCACATGCCGGTGATCGGTGCCACAACAGCCCCCGACCAGCCGGATGTTCGGAAGACGATCCAGAAGCTCCGCGCTCAACATGCCGAGCTCGACAGGGTCGCCGTCATCCAGCTCCTCGGCCTCGTCCAGCTCCGCATGGCTCATGCGCGAGGCGTTTGACCGCAGGCCACCGATCCGCAGGGTCCAGTCGGCGCCCGCCTCCAGCACATCACGGAAATGATCCGGATGCGCGCAGTTGATCATGTAGTAGAGCGGGCCGCCCTGCGTGGCCGCGTCGACCTCGGCGATCGCCTCACCCAGCGGTTGGCCCGAGGGCAGGCGCCCGTCGGTCTCGAGGGTGAAGGCCACCGCCACCGGCACGTCGATCTCGTTCGCCGCTCGCACGATCCCGATGGCCTCGCTCGCATGGGTCAGGGTCATCGCGCTGATCATATCGACCCCGGCCTTGCCAAGCGCCTGGATCTGCGGCGCGTGGATCACGAAGGCCCCCTCGGCGCTGATCTGCGTGTCGGGCGCATAAGCGTCGCCCGCCGGGCCCACCACACCGTTGAGCAGGATCGGGCAGCTCTCGGTTTCGTGCTGTACCCGGAGCGCCGAGACGAAGGCCACGGCGCGGGCGTTGGTCTCCATGACCTCCGGCACCGTCTGCCCCAAAGGCCCGGCCCAGGCAGCGCCCGCGCGCCAGGTGGGCGTGTCCATGACAAAGCCGCGGTCGGTCTCCTTCGCGATACCGATGAATCGCTCGAAATAGGCGGTCAGATCGGCGCGGCCCTGCGCGCTGTCGAGCAGCACCGCTGCGGAAAAGCAGGGCAGCTCATGCCCCTTGTCGAAGATCATGTAGGTCTCCAACCCGCCGTCGGAGAGAAAGAAACGAGACGTGTTGGTCAGCTGTTGAATACGCATGTAAGAAGTCCTTGTGATTTAATGTCGATGGGATAGCCTCAGGCAACCGTCGACAGATAGTTGCCGCGTAGTCCGGTTGCGCGTTTTTCATTTTTGACAGGAATTTCAGGGTGCTAGGGTGGTGCGCCCGTTGGCGGTACATCGGTCGACCGGTGTCAACTGGACTCGTGGTACAGTGGGGGGAGTCATAAATGGATCAGAAAGTCGATACACGCAGCCGCATTCTCGACATCACCGAGGCCGCGGTGCTCGAGAAGGGGTTCGAGGCCACCTCCATCGATGAAATCGTCGCGGGAGCCGAGATTTCGCGCGGCGGATTCTTCTATCATTTCAAGGACAAGAACGCCCTGGCCCGCGCCCTGCTCGAGCGCTACATCGAGGTCGAGAACGCGCTTTACGACGATCTCTTCGCCCGCGCGCGCGAGCTGAATGACGATCCGCTGCACTGCATGTTGATCGGTCTGAAGCTGCTCGCCGAGATGCTGGAGGAGATGCCGTCCGGCCATCCGGGCTGTATCATCGCCTCCACCGCCTATCAGGACCGGCTCTTTGACGAAGGCGTCCGCGAGCTCAACCGCGAGGCCATCTTGGGTTGGCGCAAGCGCTTTCGCGGCATGTTCGAAGAGATCGCCGCCGTCTACGAGCCGCGCGAGCAGGTGAACATGGATGCGCTGGGCGATATGGTGTCGGGCGTGGTCGAGGGCGGGCTGGTGCTGCAGCGTGCCTTGCGCGAGCAGAACAACGCCTCTGAACAGATCATGCTGTTCCGCACCTTCCTCAAGCTTCTGTTCGCGCCGAAGGCCTAGGCGACAATCGTCATCGCCGTTCCGGATTTGCGCCCCATATTACCGGCCATGTCGTCCTCGCGCCTCCGCAGTATCATTGCCCTGTGTGCCGTCGTGCTGGCGTTTGTCTCGATCCTGCGGCTCGAGACGGCGCGCGAGCGGCTGAGCATGACATCCCATGTTTTCGGCGACACGCCGGTGACGCTCTACCGCGCGCAGGCCGCCGAGGGGGCGCTGGTGGTCGTTTCCCATGGCTTCGCGGGTTCGCGGCAGATGATGGAGGCGGTTTCGCTCACGCTGGCCCGCGCCGGGCACACCGTCGTCGCCTTTGATTATCTCGGGCACGGGCGGCACCCGGGACGGCTGTCGCCCGATATCACCTCGCTCACCGGCACAACCGAGGATCTGGTGCAGCAAACGCTCGACGTGGTGGCCGAGGCGCGCGCGCTGACGGGCATGCAGGCGGTGTCGCTGGTGGGGCATTCCATGGCCACCGATGTGGTCGTGCGCGCCGCCGCCCGGCTTCAGGATGTCGAGAGTGTCGTGGCGATCTCGATGTATTCCGAAGCGGTCACGCCCACCCATCCCGAACGGCTTCTGATCCTGTCCGGCGCGCAGGAGAGCCGCCTGCGCGCGGTGGCCCTGGAGGCGGTCGCGCAGGTGGGGCTGGCCGCCGAGAACGAAACCCGCGTCGAAGGCGACATCCAGCGCCGCGCCGCCGTCGCGCCGGTTGTCGGCCACGTGGGCGTGCTGTGGTCGCCGGTCACGCTGCGCGAAACGGCCGCCTGGATTGGCGGCGGCGCCGGTCCGGTCCGCACCGGACCGTGGATCGCTGCGCTCCTCGCGGCGCTCTTGGCGCTGTCCTGGCCGCTTGCGCGGCTGCTGCCCAAGGTCAAGCGCGCGTCACCGCCCACGCGCACCCGCGCAGCCCTCGCCGCCTGCCTGCCCGCACCCCTCGCCGTGCTCGCCTCCGCCATCCCCATGCCGGTGCTCGGGCTCAGCGGCTTTGGTCCGCTCGCCCTCGTCTTTGCCACCTGGGGCGTGGGCGCGCTTGCGCTGCTGCGCTTGCGCCCGGCCATCGCGCTTGGGCCTGCCGCGCTCGGCGCCCTCTGTCTCGGCCTCTGGGGCCTCGGCGTCTACGGCCTCGCGATGGACCGATACGCCGCCGCCTTTCTGCCCAGCGGCCCGCGCCTGCCGCTGATGCTCGCGCTGCTGCCCGCCACGCTGATCTTCGCCCTGGCCGACCGCGCGATGGTGCAGGGCCGCCACATCCTGCTCCGCGTCGCCCTGCGCCTGCCGTTCCTGGCAGCACTCATGGCGGCGATGGTCTGGAACGTGGCCGATATCGGCATGGTCTTCACCGTCCTGCCGGTCTTCGTGCTCTTCCTCTGCGTCTACGGCACCATGGCCCGCTGGGTTGAGGCCCGCACCGGCCCGCTGGGTCCGATGATCGGCGCGGGCGTGATCCTGGCCTGGTCCATCGCCGCCTCCACGCCCCTTTTCTCCTCCGCGCTGCCTTAACCCTCGACGCGGCGGCGCGGATGGTGTCCAACTGCCCGGACCACAGCGATCACAAGGCCCGCCATATGACCTCCGCCCCGAAACTCGCCGCCCTCGCTGTTGTCCTGCGCGGGTCAGAGGTCTTGCTGGTCAAGCGCCGCAACCCGCCCGACGCGGGCCTGTGGGGCTTTCCCGGCGGCCATGTGGACCTCGGCGAGACGGCACTCGAGGCCGCCGCGCGCGAGCTGCGGGAAGAGACCGGCGTCCTCGCCCGCCCGCGCAGCTACCTGACCAACATAGATGTCATCACCCGTGAGCAGGGCGCCGTCCGCTTCCACTTCCTGCTCGCTGCCGTGCTCTGCGACTACCTCGATGGCGAGCCCTGCGCGCAGGACGATGTGAGCGACGCGCAATGGCACCCAACGGCTGCTGTTCTGGAGGGTACCCTCGCCTGCAGCCAGCATGTGGACGACGTGCTCGCCCGCGCCCTGCGCGCCTGACAACCAGCCGTTGCGCGCCACCTGCGGCATAACTGCGCAGAGCCTGACACCCCGGCCCAATCCCGCTCGAGCACACGCTATGGTGGCTTTACGTGACCCGGCAGACCTGCCACAGTCCCCCCGTCGGACGTTTGGTATCGGAGGCCGCGTGGCGAAAAAGGACGTTCTGCAACCCGTCGACGCCGATGTCAGACGCGCGGCCAAGACCTTCCTGCGCACCGCGCGGCACGGCGCGCTGGCCACGCTCGACCCAGGCTCCGGCACGCCCATGGCCAGTCGCGTCTCGCTCGCCAGCGATAGCGCGGGCAACCCCGTGTTCCTGATCTCGCAACTGTCCGGCCATTTCGGCGCGCTGGAAGCGGACGCCCGTGCGTCTGTCCTGCTGGGCGAGCCCGGCAAGGGCGATCCGCTCGCCCATCCGCGCATCACCGTCTTCGGCACCGCCGCCAAGGTTGCGGGTGACGCCCGCGACGCCCTGCGCGCCCGCTTCCTCGCCCGCCACCCCAAGGCCGCCCTCTATGTGGACTTCGCCGATTTCGCCTTCTGGCGGCTCGAGATCACGGGCGCCTCCTTCAACGGCGGCTTCGGCAAGGCCTACGCGCTCACTGCCGACGACCTGCAAAGCCCCACTGACCCGGCCCTCGACGCGATGGCGCAGGGCGCGGTGGAGCATATGAATGACGATCACGACGATGCGATCCAGCTCTACGCACGCCAGGTCAGCACCGGGCCCCAAGGCCCCTGGCAGCTCGCCTGCATTGATCTTGAAGGCCTCGACCTTACCTCCTCCGACACCGTGGCCCGCGTGTGGTTCGACCCGCCCTTGCGCTCCGCAGACGAGCTGCGCCCGCGCCTCGTTGCCATGGCCAAGACCGCACGCGCAGACACCCCCAGCTAGAGCACCCGCATCATGTTTCATTCGTTCTTTCCAGACCCCAAGAAATTCCTGCTAACCGCGCTGATGTGGTCGGCGATCTGCATCGCCCTCTGGCACATCGAGTTCAGTGACTGGAACGATCTGACCGGGCTTTCGGGCCTCTTCGGGTGGGAGCCGAACCGCGTCTGGCTCTATGAATACACTGCCCTCAGCTACACGCTCTTCGTGATCTTCTGGCTGCGCCAGACCAATCACCGCTGGGCCAAATGGTCTGTCGCAGGCTCGGCGCTCATCGTCTTTGTCACCTGGTTCCAGGTGCAGCTCGACGTCATGATCAACGAATGGTTCGGCACCTTCTATGACACCGTGCAGCAGGCCCTGGCCGAGCCCAATTCCGTGAGCGCCGAGGATTACTACGGCCAGCTCGCCACTTTCCTGAAAATCGCGATGGTCTTCATCATCACCGCCGTCGTCGGGGCCTTCTTCACCTCGCATTACGTCTTCCGCTGGCGCACGGCGATGAACGATCATTACGTGGCGCTCTGGCCCAAGATCCGCCATATCGAAGGCGCCTCGCAGCGGATTCAGGAAGACACGATGGCCTTTGCGCGCATCATGGAATCGCTGGGCTCGCGATTCATCGACGCGATCATGACGCTTCTGGCCTTCCTGCCGATCCTCTGGGGGCTCTCATCCTATGTGACCACGCTGCCCGTTGTGGGCGAGGTGCCGCAGGCGCTGGTCTTCGTGGCGATCCTCTGGTCGATCGTCGGCACCGCACTGCTCGGTCTCGCCGGCTGGCGCTTGCCCGGGCTGGAATTCCGCAACCAGCGGGTCGAGGCTGCCTTCCGCAAGGAGCTGGTGCTGGGTGAGGACAACGCCGACCGCGCCAAACCACCGACGCTGAGCGAGCTCTTCTCCAACGTCCGCCGCAACTACTTCCGGCTCTACCTGAATTATCTCTACTTCAACGTGGTGCGTTATTCCTACCTGCAGGCCGGGGTCATCCTACCCTATATCGCGCTGGGTCCTACGATCATCGGTGCGGGCGTGACCCTCGGCGTGATGCAGCAGATCCTGCGCGCCTTCCAGCGGGTCGAGGGCTCTTTCCAGTTCCTCGTGATGTCCTGGACCACGATTGTCGAGCTGATGTCGATCTACAAACGCCTCGCCGCCTTCGAGCGCGCGATTGCAGGCGATGAACAGGCCGCCATCGAGTTCGAGACGCAAAAACCCGCCGCCAGCTGACGATCTGCGCGGCAAGCCGCCGCAAGTGCCGCAGGGCACCGGCCCCGGCTTGCGGCGGCGCGGCTCGACCGACTAAGCCTCGGATCCAGAGGTGACGATGGGGGGACCGCGAATGCCCGACGACCAGGCCATGCTCGAAGATATCCGGCTGTTTGTCACGGCCGAGGATGGCCCGATGGTCGAAACCTCCGACATGGCGCTCAGCTACCCGGCGCTCGAACGGCGCAGTCTGCCGGGCAAGGCGCCGCTCGCCACTGCGATTTCGGTGCATCTGCACGACTTCTTGCGCCAGAACGGCATCAACACCCATTTCGCCGCCCGCGGCGGGCCCACCGCCCAGGCCGTGTTTGAAACCGTGCAGCTGCCCTTCGATCTGCGGGTGCGCAACTTCGCCTGTGGCGATCTGGTGGAGGATTTCGGGCTGGAGGCCGGGCACCCTTTCGTACCGCCGCTGGTCGAGTTCTTCGTGCGGCCCGACAGCCGCGACAAGCGCCCCACGCGGGTGTCCGAAAGCCACCTTCTGGCCTTCAACCTGATCGACCCCGAGGACGTGGGCGGGGTGGTGGACATGGCGCTGCGGATCAATGATCTGCTCACCGGCGTCTTCTTCGGCATCGGCGTCCGCCTCGATGACATTCGCATGGAGTTCGGCGCGCATTTCGTAGACGGCAGCCCGGTGCCGGTGATCATGCTGGTCTCCGAACTCAGCCCTGACGTGATGTGCCTGCAGGATCTGCGCACCGGCGATCTGCTCGATCACCGGCTGGCCTTTGCGGGGACGGGCGATGGGTTGCGCGGCTATAGCGAGATCATGCGCCGCTTTGATCTGGACTCCGCCGAGGCCGTGCTGGCCCGGCAGAAGGCGCACTGACCTCAGAACAGCCGGGACAGCGCAGCGAGGCCCAGGGCGCCGCCGATCAGGGCAAAGAACCACGGCGAGACCGTGCGCGCCTCGCGCGGTGGCAGGCCCGGATGTCTGCGCCACTCCAGACCCGCATAGAGCGTGGCCAGGATCATGATGATCAGCACCAGGATCATGTCGGGCTCCGGCCCGGTCAGCCAGATGTTCACGACCCACATCAGGCTCAGCAGGGTCCCCAGAACCACCCTCGAAAGGGGGCGCATGATGAACCGGCCAAGGCGCCCGAACATCAGGCCTGCGCCTTCTCTTCATAGCTGACGAGCAGCAGAAGCTTGGTCAGAAAGCCCCGCCGCTGCTTGCGCAAGCCGCCGAGGAACTTCTGCCGCTTGCGCAGGGCTTCTTCGGCGAACTGGCACACGAGGTGCGGCAGCGGGATGTGATCCCCATCGATCACCGACACCATCCCGATGGACTGATACATCATCTGGCTGGTGCGATCCGTGTTCAACGACCATGTCAGCTCCGGCACCCGATCCTGGCACAGAGACCCGATCAGCGCCGCGGTGTCCTTGCAGATCTCGAAGCTGAAATCGGTCAGGTAATAGGCCTGATCCTTCGGATGTTGATAGAGATCGCACTCGTTGATGATGAAGTCCTCGAGCTTCTCGAGCTCATCCGCATCAAACCGGGTGCGGGTCCGGATAAAGCCCTCGGTGCCGAGAAAATGCAGCAGCTTGTCGACCCGCTCGGGCATCTGCGCGACCCAGGTCTCCAGCATCGCTTCCGCCCCCTCGGGCGTCAGCGTCCACTGTGTATGGCCGTCCCAATCGAAATCGATCAGGTAGTATTCCGGGGCCTCAACACTCATCGCCACTCTCTCGAAAGGGCGCGCGTCCCACCGGGGGTGGCGCGCGCCGGATCACAGCTGGGACCGCCTCACAGTCCAAAGAGCCCCGACAGCCCGCCGCGCGATGGCGTGCGGGTCTCCACCGGCGTCGAAATCCCGGTGGGTGCCACCAGCGAGCCGCTGCGCAAGGGGCTGCGCGAGCCCGACCAGACCTCGGCAGGCGGGGTCTCGCGGTTGAAGAGGTTGCCAACCGAGGAGGTCAGCGAGTTCCAACCCGACGACACGGCCGAAGCCGCATCCGATGCGCGTTGCCCGACATAGGAGTCCGCCACGTAGTCCGCCGCCTGCGTGGCCGTGCGCCCGACAAACCGCGCGCCGGTATCCACACCGCGCAGCGTGGCGCCAATCACCGGCTCCGCCCGCGCGACCTGCCGGTTGACCCAGCGGTCGACCGCGGTGTCCTCATAGGCCGTGCCCGCCGCCACCGCCGTGCCGGTACCAACGACCAGAGCGCCCGGCCCCGAGAGCGACGTGGCCCCCGCGGCTGCGACGCCCGCACCCCCGGCCACAACCACGTTGTCCGCGCGCTGTGCCGCCGCCGTGATGCCCGCCGTCCACCGCTCGTGCCAGGGCGCAGAGGCGGGCGTATTGGTGCCCGCCACGACGCCATGCACCAGCGGGTCGGCAACCACCAGCGCCCGGCCGCCCCAGCGCAGCGCCTGGTTGCCGATCCCTGACCAGTTCGGCCCGTGGTTCACCACGATCGAGCCCGCGTTCGGCCCCGAGGTCGCCGGGGTCAGCGGGCGCCCGCTGCTGTCCACGAAGTTGAACCCCTGCTGCGTCGCCGAAGGCTGCACCACCGTGGTGTTGCCCAGCCGCGGACGCCCCAGCTCGAAGGTCACCGAATTGACGCTGAACGGCTGCCCGGTCCGCACCATCGTCGCCCCGCTCTGCAGCGAACTGGCATAGTTGCGCAGCTGCGGCGTCATCGTCACGTTCGACACCGCCTTGCTGTCGAAGAGGTCCAGCATATTCGGATTGGTCGCCGTCGGCGTGTAGCGATCCGGGAAAAACCCGGTCGCACCAGGCGCTCCGCTCGGCAGGCTCTGGCTGAACGCGGTGGTGAACTTGCGCTGCGGGAAGGGGCTGCTCAGCCCGCGGTTCTGGAACGCCGTGCCATAGCGATTGTTACGCACCACCGTCGGGGTGCTGCGGTTCTGCATGTAGTGGCGCACGCCCTGCGCGGTCAGCCCCGCACCGGCGTAAGACGCCATGTATCCCGCCATATTCGCCGCGTTCACCGTCGGCCCCGGCTGACCGGTCATCTCATAGGAAAGCTCGAGCCCCGCCTGACTGGCCGCCTGCCTGCGCTGTTGATCCGCCGCATAGCGCGACGCGTAATTCTCCGACGGCGCCGCCCGCGAGGGATAGCTCGCGCGGTTGCGGCTCGGCGTGGTCTGCAAGGACGAGGTGAACCGCGAGGCATTGGCCCGCGTTACTGCCGGGCTGGCCGTGCGCGCCGTACCGGTGCCCGAGGGGCTCATCGCTGAGGTATAGCGCGAGACATTCGCGCGGGTGACCGGTGTCTCGCGGGGCGTGGCCGCAGGGGTCGATCCGCTGTCGGGCCGTGTCTGAAGCGAGGAGGTGAAGCGCGATGCCGTGGCCCGGGTCACCGGGCTCGACGCGGCGCTGCGCGACGGCGCGCTCGCACCGCTGTCTCCCGACGGTGTCCGCGCGGTCTGCGCAAAGGTGCTCGGGCGTGACACCGGGCGGCTGGGGCTGCTGTCCCGGTCGCTGTCCGAGGACGTCGGGCTCGTGCGTGTCGATGACGTATAGCGCGAGGCGGTGGAGCGGGTCAGGCTCACCGGCGTCGACCGGTCGGAGTCGTCCCCGCCCGAGGAAAACGACCGGCTGGTCGACCGGCTCGAGGGCGAGGAATAGGACCGCGTCGTGGTCGACGGTGTGCTGCTGCGGCTTGTGGTGGTCGAGGACGGGCTTGTGGTCCGCGACGAGGTGAACCGCGACGCCTCCGCGCGCGACAGGCTGCCGGTGGTCGAGGACGGGCTGCTCGAGGACGGTGTCGAGGTCGCGGAAGTATAGCGCGAGGCGGTCGACCGCGACACGCTGCTCGGGCTCGAATACGACGTGCGCGTGGTCGATGACGCCGGGCTTGTGCTCATCGAGGAGGTGTAGCGCGAGGCTTGCGCCCGTGACAGGCTGCCGGTGCTGGCTGTTGTCGAAGGGGTGGACGACGGCGTTGTCGCCATCGACGAGGTGTAGCGCGAGGCCTGCGCCCGCGACAGGCTCCCCGACGACGAGGATGAGGGCGAGGAGCTGGAGCGCGACCCGCTGCCACAGAAGGCGTCGAACCCAGAGGCCGGGTTGCGCAAGGCCCGCGGGCTGCCCACGGTCACCTCTGCCAGATCGCGGCCCAGATCTGCGGCAATCGCCGCCCGCAGCCCGGGCGACACCGTGCTGCCGCGCAGGATGCGCTCGCCAAATTTAACATGGATCGGAAATGCTGTTGCGTTACGCGCTGTCATCATCACACCCCTCATTACACATCAAATGTCCCGGACTCTGGTGTAGCACCCTCGCTTTTGCGCACGGGCCGCTTTTTGAAGATCGTACCGACGCGAGCGAAACCTTGCCGGTTCAGCAGCTTTTCCGCCCGATCTCCGCTCAAACCGGTCGAGACAGACAAGCAGATTTCCCGCACATCGCAGGTCATCGCCCAGACCTCGAAGGCGCGGATCAGCTTGCGCGCAAGCCTGAGGCTGCGCGCGGCGGGGTAGACGTAAAACAGGTCGTCATTGGCCACGCGCGCCTCTGAAAAGAAGTAGGGGCTGACATAGCCGAAAAGCGCGCCCTGCAGCTGGCCGCCGCGCTTGTGCAGGAAAATCCGGTGGGTCGCGGGCGCGCCCAGATACATCTCGATATGCGCCCGCATCACCTCTTCGGAAAAGGGGATATCGCGATAGATCGTCTCGCCATGCATGGCCCGGCAGAGCGTGAGAAGCGGGTCGATATCGCCCGCTTCCGCGAGCCCCAACCCATCGCTGAACCCCCGCGCGCCCAGCTCCAGCTCACCGCCCAAGCCGACCACCGGATCGTCACCCAGCTCCGCCGCCAGCGCGGCCCGCGTCT
Source organism: Roseobacter cerffii (assembly GCF_054226325.1). NCBI lineage: Bacteria > Pseudomonadati > Pseudomonadota > Alphaproteobacteria > Rhodobacterales > Roseobacteraceae > Roseobacter > Roseobacter cerffii. The sequence goes on along the minus strand of NZ_CM135757.1, from coordinate 3,902,315 downwards.
GCTCCGAAAGGGCCTCGGTCGGGACCACCAGATCGCCCGGCTGCGCCGCGGCGATATAGGCGTCCTCGGCATGGGCGGGCCCGTTTTGGCCCAGCAGGTTCGCCTCCCGCGCGGCAATCGCCTCCTGCATCTCGGAGGCACCGCGCGTGATCAGGTTGGGTCGCACCCGCCGCATCAATTCGGCTCCCTCAGGCTCTCATCCAGCGCGCGGTGGAACGGGTCGGTCAGATACGACAGCACCGTGCGATCCCCGATGCGGATCTCCGCTGTCGTGGTGATCCCGGGCACCAGCCGGAACCCCTCGGGCAGGTTGCGCAGCTGGTTCTCGGTGATCGCCACGCGCACCCGGTAATAGACCTCCGTACGTCCGTTCATCTCGCGCTGGAAGGCATCGGGGCTGATCGAGGTGAGCTCGCCGTGCAGCGTACCGTGCCGCTGGAACGGGAAAGGGTCGAGCTTGGCGCGCACCGCCTGGCCCAGATGCACCCAGCCGATGTCCTCCGCGCTCAGCTCCAGCTCGATGTCGAGCCCCTCATCCGTCGGCACCAAGGTGAACAGCACCTCTGCCGTCTCCACCACCGAGCCCACGGATTTCTGCGTCACATCCATGATCACCCCATCGGTCTCGGCATAAAACGCGTCGAACTCGGCCACCCGGTTGGCCTTGCGGATCTCGAACTGCAGCTGCTCCAGCTCGTTCTTCACCTCCAGCCGCCGGTCCTCGACCTCCGTCGCGCGCGATGACAGGTATTGCAACCGTTCGTTCTCGACGACGCGCTGCTGGCGGCGATAGCCTTCCGCCTCTTCGATCTTCTCGCGCTGCTGGGCTTTCAGCTTCTCGACCTCGGTCTCCGCCTCCTGCTGGGTGATCTGCGAGCCCGCATTGCGCGCCACCAGCCGTGCGGCGGTCTCCAGCTTTGTCTCGGCGAGTGTGAGGGCCGCGACGATCTGCGCCTCCTGCGCCGCCGCCACCGCCGCCTGCGAGTCCAGTGTCTTCAGCCGCGCCGCAAACCCCTCGAGGGCCGCCGCCTTCTCCAGCTCACGCGTCTGAAACAGCGCCGCCTGCTGCGCCACCGCATCGCGCCCCGCTACCTCGTGCGCAAACCTTTCTCCCGCACTTTCCGCATTCAGCCTTGCCAGCTCCGCGCTCAGCAAGGCCGCGCTGGCCTGCAACTGCCCCTGATCGGCTTCCGTCAGCGTGGGGTCGAGCGAGGCGATGATATCGCCCTTCTGCACCACGTCGCCCGCCCGCACATCCAGCGTCCGGATCACCGACGGGCGATAGGGCTGCTTCACGATGGTGCGCGACTGGCTCACCAGCTTGCCGCGCGCGCTCACCGTGCGGTCGATCTCCGCCCACCAGGCCCAGAGGATCGCCGCGGCAATCACCGCCAGGATCGTATAGAGCGCCACCCGCGCCGCCCCCGGCACCCGGCGCAGCTCCACCTCCACCGCATCTGGTTGAAAGTCGAGCGCGCGCCGGTCGACGGCTTCGCGCGGGCGGCCCTGCTGCCGGGCCAGCTCTGCCGTGCGGCGATATCCGAAGCCGTCAGCCATCCACCACCCCCACCGCGTTGCGCATCTGGATGTCGCACATGCGCTGGAAGGTGGGCGAGAACTCCGGCCCCTCCTTGTCCAACAGCGCCGCGCGCGGCGCAAAGGCCTCGATCCGCCCCTTGTTCATCACCATGATCCGCCCCGCCATATGCAGCGTCGACAACCGGTGCGCGATGATCAACATGGTGCGCCCATCTGCGATCTGGCCAAGGTTTTCCTGGATGATCGTCTCCGACTCCACATCCAGCGCCGAGGTCGCCTCGTCAAAGATCAAGAGCCGCGGGTCCCGCAACAGCGCCCGCGCGATGGCCAACCGCTGGCGCTGCCCGCCCGAAAGGTTCGTGGCGTTCTCCTCCAGCATCGTGTCGTAGCCCGCGGGCATCTCCTCGATGAAGCCCGCCGCCCCCGCCAGCCGGGCAGCCCGCTTCACGTCCTCCAGCGAGGCCGAGGCCTGTGTCAGCGCAATGTTCTCGCGCACCGTGCCGCGAAACAGGAAATTCTCCTGCAGCACGATCCCCACCGACTGCCGCAGATGCGCCAGATCAATCTCGCGAATGTCCGTGCCATTCAGGACAATCCGCCCATCGTTCGGCGCGTAAAGCCCCTGCACCAGCCGGGCCAGCGTCGACTTGCCCGAGCCGCTCTCGCCCACGATCCCGATCACCTCACCCTCGCGGATCTGAAACGACACATCCGAAAGCGCCGGGCGCTCGGACCCGTCATAGAAGAACCGCACCTCCTCGAAGCTGATCTCGCCGGTGATCTGCGGCGTCGCCGCCTGCGACTGGCGGCCCGTCTCAGGCTTTGCGTTCATGATCGTGCCCAGCATCTTTACCGCCAGCCGCGCGCGCTGGTACTCGTGGATCATCCGCACGATCTTGATCAGCGGCTGGCTCACATAGCCCGACAGCATGTTGAAGGCGATCAGCTTGCCCACGGTCAGCTCGCCCTGAAACACCATATGCGCGCCCAGAAACAGCACGGCGACGGCCATCAGCTGCTCCAGCGTCTCCACCGTGCTTTCGGCGATTGTACCGAGCTTGTTGACCCGGAAATGCGTGCGCACCGACTGGGCCGAGCTGCTGTCCCAGACCCGGTTGCGCCGCGGCTCCAGAGCGAGGCTCTTGATGGTGGAAATCCCGTGGATGCTCTCGACCAGCAGCGATTGCCGCTCGCCCTCCGCCGCATAGAGCCGCGTCAGCGCGCTGTAGAGCGGGCGCAGCATCCCCGCGATCACCAGCGCGATCAGGATCGAGAAGCCCAGCACCACCAGCCCCAGCTGCCAGGAATAGAGAAACAGAAGCGGCAGAAACACCAAGAGCGCCGTGGAGTCCAGCAGCGTTTCCAACACGTTCCCAGTCAGGAACTGGCGGATCTCGTCGGTCTGCTGCATGTGTTTCGTCAGCACTCCCGCCGTTGCCCGGTGAAAGAACGACAAGGGCAGCCGCACCAGGTGCCCGAAGGTGCGCGTCGCCGTGCGCATGTCGATTTTCGAGGTGGCAAAGGCCAGCAGATAATCCCGCAGGAAGTTGAAGACCCCCTGAAACAGCAGGATGATCACCACCGCCACCGCCAGCACGTTCAGGGTCTGGAAGCTCTCATGCACCAGCACCTTGTCCACCGTAATCTGGAAGAACAGCGGCACCGCCAGCGCGGTCACATGGATCATCAGGGCGATCACGATGATCTCGGCAAAGATCCTCTTCTGCCGCGCCGCCTCGCGCACAAACCAGCCCAGGTTGAACGTGCCGCTGTCCTCCGCGTCGGCGCGTGCGGGCCGGAAGAGGTACACCGTCCCGCTCCAGCCGTCCTTCAGATCCTCCAGCAGGACGGGCTGGTGCAGATACTGGTTCGTGGCTGCATCCTTGCGCACCACCAGCAGCATTTCCTGCCCCGTCTCCGGGTCCACCTCGAAGCCCGAGGCGAGGAAGGTCTCGCCTGATTTCAGCACCAACAGCGCGGGATAGGCATGGCCCAGCCCGCGCAGTTTCTGCCAGCTCAGCCGCTTGGCGGCCACATCCAGCTTCAGGTCCTGCGCGATCCGCAGAAACCGCATTTCGCTCAGCGCCGCCTCGGAGATTGCATAGTCGTGGATCAGCCGCTGCCGGTCGATCTGCACCCCGTGATACCGCGCAATCTCGACCAGATGATCCAACGCGCGCAGGTCGATGTCAGAGCGTGCCATGATCAATCAAACCCCCAGGGCGCCCAGAAAATGCTGGGCGCGGCCAAGGGTACTGCCCCCGCGTCCCTGGGCAACTGATCGGCCCCGCCATCCGCCGAAACATGCCGATCCGCATGGGTTATGCGCGGATCATCGCGCGCGCCTGCGACCATCTATGGCAGTCGTTCCGCCTGACAGCGCGACACCGATGTGCTTTGTCTGTGCCGGCAACATGGGGGCTGACATGGCCGATGATATTCGATTGCTGGTCCGGGCAGATGACGCGGGCTCGGCCTGGGCCGCCAACATTGGCTGTCTGCGGGCCTGCACCACCGGCATCGCGCGCAGCGTCGAGGTGATGATGCCCGGCGCCTGGGTCACCCACGCGGCGGGACTGCTCCGCGCGCATCCCGAGATCGACATCGGCCTCCATCTGACGCTCACCAGCGAATGGGATACGGTCAAATGGCGGCCCCTCACCACAGCGCCGAGCCTGGTTGACGAGACGGGCAGCTTTCTGCCGCTGCTCAGGCCCCGCCCGGGGGATTCGCGCCGCAGCCTTGTGGACAGTGCCTGGGACATCGACGAGGTCGCCGCCGAGCTGCGCGCCCAGATCGCGCTGGGGCGCAAGCTCTTCCCGCAGGCCTCACATGTCAGCGCGCATATGGTCCGGCATCTCCGCGACGTCGATCCCCGGCTCGAGGAGATCGTCGCACACCTCTGTGCCGAGTTCGGTCTGAAGGATGACGCCTTCGGCCATGGTCTGCCCCGGATCATCGGCTACCCGCCGCAACCGCGCGCCACTGAACCCCGGGTTGCATCCTTCATTGCGGCCCTGCATGAGCTCACACCCGGCACCTACACTTTCATCGATCATCCGGCCGTCGAAAGCCCTGAGATGGCTGTGACCGGCCACCCGGGATACACGGACGTCCAGCAGGATCGGCTGACCTGTCTTGAGACCCTCACGCATCCCGATCTGCGCGCCGCCATCGACCGGTTGGGGATCGAGCTGATCAGCTACCGCGATCTCTGATCTGGGCGCCGCGGCGTTAACCCGGTCTTTACAAACCTGACCGCGCGCCCTGTTAATCCGCTGCGCACCCACGCGGGCACCGACCAAATACCGACGTGATACCGACGCAATACCGACGTCGGTTTTGCCATAAAAATCAGCGTTCACAGGTGAGTCGCTCGGCGGCACCGTCCGCACCCCCACCGACCGTTGCGTCAATCATTGAGGTCCACTCGCCGGAAGGTGGGATCAGCCCGCCGCGCGCAGGTCTCCGTGCCATGCCGATTGCACCGCGCCCGCCAGATCGGCGTCGGTGACCACATCCGCCTGCGCGAGGTCCGCAGCCCGCGTATTCTCGCCCGGAAACCCGATGGTGAAGAGCCCCGCCGCGCGCGCCGCCGCAACCCCATCCGCGTTGTCTTCGATGGCCACGGTCTCCGATGCGGCAACCCCCAGTTGCTCTAGCGCGTGCACATAGACCGCCGGGTCAGGTTTGCCCGGGCGCGCCGCGTCGCGCCAGGTCATCAGCTCCAGGCCCTGACCTGTCTGCAGCGTCACTGCCGTCGCAATCGCCTTGACCGTCTCGGCTTCCGTCGTGGTCACAAACCCCACCGGAACACCCTCGTTCCGGGCTGCTGCCAGCACCTCCGCGACGCCCGGGCGCAGCGTATGCGCGCGTGCCCGCAGTGCCTGCTGAAAGAGCCCCGTCTTGGTCGCATGGATCGCCGCGGCGTCAACACTCTCGCCCTTGTCTTCGGCATAACGCGCCACCCGATCAGCCCCGCCCGAGGCGACCAGCATCTCGCGGTACTCCGGCTGGTCCCAGTGCCAGTCCAGCCCATGCTGCGCAAAGGCCTCGTTGAAGGCCTCGCGTTGCAACTCGGAGGTCTCGATTACGGTGCCGATGGAGCCAAACAGAAGTGCGCGCAGTGTCATGTCGTTTCCTTTCGATATCAGGTGCTTACTCTGCTGCAACGCGCAACGGGGCACTCTTGGTTCCCGTGGTTTTTTCAGCGGGCTCTTTTGTCACAGCCGCGTCGCGCGTAGCAGCCTGTTCGGCTCGCCGCTCCTTGCGCAGATAGGTGTGATAGAGCGCTGGAACGCCGATCAAGGTCAGGATCGAGGCAAAGCCCAGACCCGCCATGATCGACACCGCCATCGACGCAAAGAAGGCGTCGCTCAGCAGCGGCACCATGCCGAGGATGGTCGTCGCCGCGGCCAGCACCACGGGGCGCAAACGGCTGACCGAAGCGGTCACGATGGCCTGTGATTGCGGCAGCCCTTCTTCGTCCTTCTGCGCGTCAATTTCCTCGACCAGCACGATGCCGTTCTTGATCAACATGCCCGACAGGCTGAGCAGACCAAGAAGCGCTGTGAAGCTGAAGGGCAGGCCGGTGAAGAGCAGCCCCAGCCCGACGCCTGTCACCGCCATGGGCACCACCGTCCAGATCACCGCCGTCTGCCGCAGCTTGCCAAACAGCAGGATGGTGATCAGCAGCATGGTCCCGAAGGCCAGCGGCATCTGTCGACCAAGGCTGGCTTGCGCCGTGCTCGCGCTCTCGAACTCGCCACCCCATTCCATGCGATAACCCGGGGGCAGGGGCAGCGCTTCAATTGCACCCCGCACCTCGGCAAAGGCCTGTGGCGGCAGCACATCAGGCACGGTGAAGGCCTGAACGCTGATGGTCGGCGTCCGGTCCCGGCGCTGGATCAGCGTGTTCCGCGGGATCACGTCGAACCCGTCGACGACTTGCCCGAGATGCGTGTAACGCCCTGTTGTTGGGGCATAAATCGCTTGATCAAGCAGGTATTCGACACCGTCCTGCTCGGCGCGCGGGGTGCGGATGATGATGGGCACCTGCCGGTCCATTTCGCGGAACGTCCCCACGCGCAGCCCATCGGTCGCCAGCGCGATCGCCTGCGCCACATCCGCCTTGCGAATGCCCAGGGCCTGCGCGCGGTCGGTGGCAAAGATCGGCTGGGTTGTCAGCTCCGGCTCGCGCCAATCTGTCCGCTCGGTGACCAGAAGGTCGGTCTCTGTTTCGAAGATGCGCTGCGCCTGATCGGCCAGACCGCGCAGAACGTCAGGGTCGGGACCCGAGAGGCGCACCTCCACATCCGCACCCACAGGCGGGCCATAGATGATCTGCTGCACCCGGGTCTCCGCCCAGGGCACCGCCGCGCGGGCAAAGGCCGACAGCTCATCGCGCAGCGCCGGGATGTCCGCATGATCCGCCACCCGGATCACCATCTGCCCATAGGACGGCGCCGGGTCCTCGGGCGTATAGGTCAGCAGAAAGCGGGTCATGCTGGCGCCCACTGTGGTGGTGACCGCCTCGACCATCGGCTGCTGCATCAGCCAGTCTTCCAGCTGCGCCAGATCCTCGCTCGCCGCGCGGATCGAGGTGCCCTGCGCGCCCTTGTAGTTCAGGTACACAAGCGGCGTTGTGGCGGGCGGAAAGAACTGTTGCTTGACGAACCCCATCGCGCCGACGCCCGCGACCGTTGCGCCCATCAGGCCAACAATCACCAGCCAGCGCAGCCGCAAGGCGCCACGCACCACCGCACCATATCCGCGGAAAAACACAGTGTCATAAGGGTCTTTGCCGTCCTGCACTGTCTCCGTGCGGAAGAAATAGCTCGCCAGAAGCGGGGTCACCGTAACGGCCAACAGCCAGGACAGCAGCAACGAAATCCCGATCACCGCGAAAAGCGAAAACAGGAATTCACCCGAGCTGTCGGGGCTGAGCCCGATGCCCGCAAAGGCCATGATCCCGATGACCGTAGCGCCCAACAGCGGGACCTGCGTCCGCCGCGCGACCTCTGTGGCCGCCTCGACCGCCTTGCGCCCGCGCCGCATCTGCACCTGCATGCCTTCCGCGACCACGATGGCGTTGTCGACCAGCATCCCCATGGCGATGATCAGGGCGCCGAGGCTGATCCGCTCGACCTTGATGTCGAAGACATACATGAAGAAAAAGCTGAAGCTGACGGTCAGGAGCAGCGACCCGCCGACCACCACAGCGGCCCGCCAGCCCATGAAAAGCGCCAGCACACCGATCACCACGCCGACGGACATCGCGAGGCTCATGAGGAACGATTGGTTCGCGTCATCGACCACGCGATGCTGTTCGTAAACAGGCTCCAGCGTGACCCCCACGGGCAGCAGCGGTGTGATCTCGGCCAGCCGCTGTTCGACCCGCTGACCCACGGTCACGATGTTCTCGGAGGTGAGCCCCGCGACCCCGATGGTGAAGGCCTCGACCCCGTTGTGCCGGATGATCTGGCGCGGCGCGTCGACCCGCGCTCGGGTGACCTCGGCCACATCGGTCAGGTTCAGCACTTCGCCCTGAAACCCGAAGGTGAGCGCGCTGATTTCGCTGACACTGTCGTCCGGCGCGGGCGCCGTGATCTGCACATCCTGGCGCGCATTGTCTGCCGTGCCGGTGGCCACCACCTCGTCCGCGGAGGACACGGCGCCCACCACCACATCCGGCGGCACGCCGAGCGCGGTGAGCGTCTCGCTGGACGGCTCCACGAAGATCGCCTCTTCGGGCAGGCCGAGCACCTCGGCATTGGCCACCCCCTGAACGGTCAGCACCTCACGCCGCAGAAAAGTCGCTATATCCCAGATGGTTGCATCATCGTAGCCGGGCGCGCTGACCGCGTAGAGCAGACCGTAGACATCGCCGAAACTGTCGTTAACCTCCGGCGGCAAGGCCCCGGCGGGCAAGTCACCTTGCGCATCGGCAACCCGGTCGCGCATATCGTCCCAGACTTGTGGCAGTTCCGTGCCGTCATAGGTGTCCTTGATCGTGACCTCGATCACCGACAGGCCGGGCGTGTTGTTGGAGGTGATGAAATCCACCTCGTCCATCTGCTGGATTTCGGCCTCCAGCACTTCGGAGGCCTCGATGGCCACCTCGGCTGCGGTGGCGCCGGGGTAGGGGGTGATGATAAGCGCGGATTTCAGCGTGAAAACAGGGTCTTCTAGTTTGCCGACGCTCAGGTGCCCCGCCGCGCCACCAAACAGGCAGAACAGGATCAGCAGCCACGTATAGAGCGGCCGTTCGATGGAGAGACGCGCGATCTGCATGGGTCAGGACCCCTCAACCGTCAGGCCGCGGTAGCGTTTCAGCGGTTGCCCGGGGTCGATAAGATGCGCGCCAACGACAACAACTTCGGTGCCCGGCGGCAGACCGGAGACCAGAAAGTCTGTCCCATTGGTCGAGCTGACATCGACGGGAATAGCTCGCGCAACCAGCCCGTCGCCTGCCGGCTCGACGGCGATCACCACCTGCTGGCCATCGGGCCGCGTCGTGATCGCGGTTGCGGGCAATGTCACACCATCAGCGTCCTGCTCCAGCGCGGCGCGGACGATCATCGTACGCCCTGGCAGCAACGGGACATCAACCGATGGGGCTGCGGCTAGAGAAATGGTGTAGCTTTGGCCAACCTGGCCGGTCTCAGCCCGAAACTCGCGAAAGATCAGAGGGATCGGGCTTTCATGCCCGGCCAGATGGCCTTCGAAGGTGACAGCGGCGGGATCGCCGATAGTCGACAGCAGCCGCTCTGGCAGATTGAACTCCACCCGTGTCTCCGACATGTTGTGCAGCCGCAGGATCTGCTGGCCCGGCTCAATCGTCGTGAAGGCAGTGCCGATCCGGTCGGCGATCAACGCATCGAAGGGCGCGGTGATCTGCGCATCCGCGAGCGCCTCGCGCGCTTCCCGCAGGGCGACATCCGCCAAATCGCGGGCGGTTTCGGCATTCTCCGCCTGCACCTCGGAGCTCACATTGCGCGCGGCCAGGGTCTCGGCGCGCCTCAGATCGCGCTCCGCCTGTGCCAGCGACAGTTCGGCCCGCTCGACCGCCCGTTCGAAGGGTGCAAGGTCGAGCCGCGCAAGAAGCCTACCTTTTTCGATCTGTGTGCCCTCGCGGGCTTCGAGAAATGACAAGTATCCGCCAACCTCGAACGAGATGTCGACTGTCTCCAGTGCGGCGACCTGGCCAAAGAATTGCCGTGTCACGGCCTGCGGTGACGATGGCACCACCAAAGTTTGGACAAAGACGGGCTCGGCCCCCGCCGCCTTTTCGGTGCCCTGCTGCCCAAAGGCCAGCGCAGGCATCGCAATCGCCATAGCAATCACAAGAAATTTGCACCAAGCTTGTGTCATCGCAGAGCATCCCTATCTTTACTACCGACCGTTCGGTAGGTGAGATAGGCGCGAGGATTGAGACGTCAATGATGGCAACTGAAGAAATTTCCGAGGAGAGCAGCCGCACCAAGATCATCAAGACCTGCACCGAGCTCTTTCTGGAGCATGGCTTCTCCGGCACGTCGATGAGCGCGATTGCCAAGGCCTGCAAGATGACGAAGGCGAGCTTGTACTATCATTTCTCGGGCAAGGAGGAGCTCTTTATCGCCTGCGTGACCGATGGGTACAACGTTGCCCTGCAGGCGCTGGAAGAAATCGTCGCGAACCAGACGATGGCGCCGCCTGCGAAGCTGAGATGGGCGCTGACCGCGCTTTACGAGACGACCATATCCTCACCGGTGGGCCGCATGTCGCCGCTGATTGCCGAGGTTTCGCGAACGTTTCCGTCGGTCGCAAGGTCGTTCCACAGCGAATACATCGCGCCGCAGCAGGCCTTGCTCTGGCAGATCATCGAGGCGGGCATCGACGCGGGCGATTTCCGGGCCGTCGATCGCAAGCAGCTTTTCCACATCGTCTTCGGCCCGATGGTTACGCTGTCGCTCTCACGCGAGATGTTCGCCAGCTTCGATGACCTGGACGATCATTTCCCGGTGGACGAGCTGAGAGAAAGCCATATCGAAGTGATCATCGGGATGATCAAGGCCTGACCAGGCAGGTCCGCGCTGTGCGAACCGGGGGCATGTGCGGCGTCAAAGCTGCGCCGAAATCCGCCGAATGGGGCGGGTCATGCGCTATCGACCGCCTCTTCAAAAGCTGTGGGCTTTCGTCCTTCACCTGCGGTCACAGCTGCGCTGTAGTGAGCCGCGACATTGCTTTGAAAAGACCGGTTTGGAGTATCTGTGACCTGCGCTTTTTCGGCGGCGGTTTTCACTTTGATCGTGTTCACGCCTGTATTCATTGATCTGCACGGTATCTCAACCAACGGTGGGGCTCACCCGTTTCAGCGTTCCTTGGACCCTTCGTATCGGGTGCCGTCATGACCGATCAGACAACGGGGCAGGGCGCGGTAGAGCAACCGCAGATGGTACCGCTGTCGTGGTTCGGAAAGACGCTCTGGAGGTTCACACCGCTCTATGTCGAGCTGGTCTTTCTCGCGATCTGTATCCGGCTGCTGGGGCTGGTCGAGCCCTTCATCTTCCAGGTCATCATTGACCGCATTCTGCCCTTCGAGCGCGAGGCGACGCTGATCGTGGTGATGGTGGTGTTTGCCGCGGTCAGCGTGTTTCACATCGGGTTCAACATCCTGTCGAGCCTGCTGGGGATGCTCACGGCCAATCGGGTCACCCGCGAGCTGGGCAGCCGCATCTTCGAGCATCTTTTCCGGCTGCCCTACAGCCACTTCCGCAAATGGCCCATCGGCGAAACCATCGCGCGGGTCAGCGAAACCGACACCATCCGCGCGTTTCTGGTGGGCACGACAACCGGCGTTGTGCTCGACCTGCTGTTTGTCGTGATCTACCTCGGTGTTTTGTTCGCCCTGTCGCCGCTTCTGACGGCCATCGTCGTGATTTCCCTTCCGCTGCAAGGGTTTGTCTATTTTATCTTCGGCCCCTTCCTGCGGCGGCGGCTGCGCGTGCAATTCGACGCAGGCGCGCGGCATCAGTCTCGCATGGTCGAGAGCATCGGCGGGATTGCCTCGGTCAAGGCGCTGAGCGCGGAAGACAAAATGCTAAGCGGCCTGCGCGACACGCTGCAGGACAATCTCGATGCGGGGCTACGTGTCGGCAAGCTGCGCATCGCCAGCACCAACCTGATCTATGCCGTCAGCCAGACGCTCACGATCATGATCATTTTCATCGGCGCGCGCGAGGTTTTCGCGGGCCAGCTCACGCTCGGACAGCTCATCGCCTTCCATCTGATTGCCGAGAAGGTGGCCTCCCCGATCAGCAACTTTTCGGGCCTCTGGGAGAAGTGGCAGAACATCAAGATTTCCCGTCAGAGGTTGGGGGATATCCTGCTGTCCGCGCCCGAAGCCTTCGAGACCCTGCCGCGGTTGCCTGCTCAGATCGAGCCGGAGCTGCGTTTCGATCATGTGGAGTTTGCCTATGCGCCCGGCGCCCCCGTCCTGCGTGGCTTTTCCTTCACGGCGAAACCGCACACGCTGTCGCTTGTGGTCGGGCCATCGGGCATCGGGAAAAGCACCTTTGGCCGTCTCGCCTCGGGCATCGAGACGCCGGACAGCGGCACAGTCACGCTGGATGGGCATGACATTTCCGAGCACGACCCGCATGATGTCCGCACCAAGATCGCCTATGTGCCGCAAGAGCCGTATCTCTTCTCGGGCACGGTGCGCGAAAACCTGTCGCTGAACCTCGGAGACGGCGTGAGCGATGCGGTGATCTCGGACGCCTTGAGGGTGGCTGCGGCTGACACGATGGTCGAGCGCCTGCCGATGGGGCTGGACACGCAGGTCGGCGAACGGGGCGCGGCGCTCTCCGGCGGGCAACGCCAACGTATCGCCATGGCGCGGTCGCTGCTGAACAATCCCAAGGTCCTGATCCTGGACGAGCCGACAAGCGCGCTCGACGGTGCCGCACAGTCGCAGATGGTTGCCGAGATCGAGCGGCTGAAAGACAGCATGACCGTGATCGTCATCACCCACCGCCCGGATGTCTTTGCCACCCCGGATCAGGTGGTCGATTTCGAGGCTCTGACATGACGCGTGATCCTGCCCCAAGGGCCGTGGGCTCGCCAACCTTGCACGCGACCATCCTTTTCACCCTGTCGGTGTTCGGGGCCATTCTGATCATGTCGTTTGTGTTGAAGGTCGAGATCGTCGCGAAGGGGACCGGCAAGGTGGTGCCGCTGGGCCGCGTGCAGGTGGTGCAGCCCGAATTCGGCGGCCAGCTTCGGGCGATTCATGTGCGCGACGGGATGCGCGTGTCGCAAGGCGATACGGTAATCGAACTGGATCCGACACAGGCGCAATCCGAGCTCAACACGCTGAAGGCCGAGCGGGAGCGGCTGGAGATCGAGCGGCAACGCATCGAAACCGTGCTGGCCGCCCTCTCGGCGGGTGACGGGTTGGAGGAGATGGATATCGCAAGCCATGTCGCCCGCTTTGAGGATCACGCGCCCCAATCACGCTCGCGCTTCTTCGAGGAGCAAAGGGCGTTGCTTCAGGCGGAGCTGACCGAATTGCAAGATGCTCTGGCCCAGGTCGATACCCGCATTCTGGCGAACGAGAAGTCCAAGGAGGTGACCCTTGCCGGGATCGGTCGGATCGATGCCGCGCTGGAGACCCAGGAAGAGCGCCTTGAGACGGTGCAGAGCCTTCTGGACAAGGGCACCGCCAGCCGGGCCAACTATCTGGATGTGCTGGACGGCTTCAATCGGCTGGAAAACGAACGCGAGGTTTTCCTGCGGGAACTTGATCAGAAAGCTGCGCTCGATGCGTCCTACCTCGCCGAGCGGGCGGCCATTGTCTCCGCCTTGCGCAGCAGCCTTCAGACCCGTCGGGCTGAGCTCGAGGCGCGTGTTGCGGTTCTCTCGGAAGAATTGGTGATCAGCCAAAGGCAGTTGGCCAACACCCGGCTGATCGCTCCGGCCACAGGTGTGATCGACCAGCTCTCCGTCTTCACCATTGGCGGGATCGTTGAAGGCGGACAGGAGCTTTTGCGCATCGTGCCCGAGGAGCAGGCGTTCGAGGTCGAAGCGATCTTCCCGAACATCGACGTGGGGTTTCTGGAGGTGGGGCAGGACGCGAACATCAAGCTTGACGCCTATCCGGCCGAGCGGTTTGGCGCACTGCACGGCGTGGTCTCCAACGTCTCGGCGGATTCAATTGAGGTCGAGACCAACACTTTCGGGTTCGTGGTGCGTGTGCGGCCGGAAACATCAGAGCTGGAAACACCGGGAGGCAGCTATACGGTACAGCCAGGCATGACCTCCGTGGTCGATGTGATCACGGGAGAACGGCGCCTGATCAGCTATTTCTTTGCGCCGATTGTGAAGGTGGTCCAGGACAGCCTCGGTGAACGATAGGTGCACAGGGCGTCAGGGCGTGTCCCAGACCCAACACCGGTGATCGCGGTAGCTGGTAAGGCCCCGCCCACGGGTCTCCGCGGCCTTCAGAAGGTCATCGAAATTCGACGCTAGGTAGGTGCGCATCTGATCCATTTTATGAAGGCCAGCCGTCGAAGGACCCAACAGCAACTCCAGCAGGATGATATCAACGCTGCAAAACCCGATCGGGTTGTGGTGGAACCACTGGGCGTAATCCTTGTTGCGCAGGTCCTCGCCCAACAGCGAGACGATCTCGGTCGACGGCACATCGGACGCCCGCAGAATCGATTGCAAGAGCTCTTCGGACAGGATCGACCGAGCGACCTCATCAGGCATATCCGCTGATGAGCTTGCAAAGACAAACTCCCGGTTGCCGGGGCCTGGCAGGCTGACGGAGAGGCCACGCGCCCATTCGGGGAAGATGGCGTCAGGGTTGGGAGGGCGGCTGCCAACGATGGTTTCAACGAGGTCGAGCAGCTCAGCCTGATCCGGGCGCGCGCCCTGCAAGACATAGAAAACTGTCTCTCCCGCAGGGCAGTCCGCAAGATCTGCGACCTCAACCAGGGTCCAGTCGAGCTGGAACGCATCGGATACATCCGCAATCAGCGCGGCAGCGCCGACGTCGGTGGCGCCGTTGTCCTGAATGCAGAACGTCTCGGATCCGCTGCGCACGCGCAGGATCGGATCCCTGATGCTGTCGGTCACCTTGGACGCGAAGGCGGCGTCGAAGACGAACTTGGTCCGCTGAGCAAGATCGTCGCCTGCCAAGAGCGCGCCCGCGACCAGTGCAACAGCGCCGCACAGGGCTGCTGCCAAAGCAAGGGGTTTGAGAACCGGTGTCAGCATTCGAGGTTGTGCCTTCGTGTGCAGAGGGGGCGCAGTACGCCCCCTCCATGGAGCTCAATTCAGTAGTGTGTGTCAAAGCGGCCCTGATGACACCCGGTGCACCCGCCGATGCTGCCCGTCGGGTTGTCGGGCCAGCCGTTTGCCGCTCCGTTGACTTCATAGGCGGAGTGGGCGCGGGTCTCGTACTCTGACCATGCGTTCTCGTTGCCAAGCGCATTGTCGAGCGCCTGCTGTGTCGCGGAGTTGTCGCGATCCATCTTCTGCGTTATGGCATCGGGGCCATCACTGCCTCCGCCGCTGCTGCCCCCGCCACCACAGAAGCTCACCGGCGCATTGAGATCATCCAGATCAAACATATGTCATGTCCTATTCTCCGGGCGCTGTTTCCGTTATGCTACGCCCTGTTGCTGTTTGCCGGGCTGTCCGCCCGGCGGCTCAATCGGCGGGAGGGGTCGCACCCCCCTTCCGCCAATTCTCCGGCCAGAGAGGCCGAACTCTATTGGGCCCTGGTCGTCCTGCGCGACCGGCCGTTATCTGTCCAAATGCCAAGCAAAGCGCAGCGGGCTCATGCGGCCACCTCTTCTGCATTCAGGCGATCCAATTGGCGCCTCACCCACGCACCGCCGTCGGGGCCCGCGCGGTAAAGCGCGCACAGTTCATTCGATGGGCCACTCTCAAAAAGACGGGCCGCGACGTGACGTGCAAGCGGATAGTTCCATTCGTAGCGGTAACCGGTTTGCCAGTTGGTCATGGCATCTTCCAACGCATCGCGATTGGCGCCGAAATAGATCATGTCGTCCGCATGATGCGCGTAGGTGAGCACCGGAAAGCAGGCCGCGCAGTGGCGCAGCAGCGCCTGTTCAGCCAGAAAGGCGCAGCATTCGCGCGCCACGGGCGGCATCTGCCCGGTACCAGCGCTCCAACTCGCCACAATCTGAACAGCATGGCCAAACTCATGGGCCAGCGCCAGCAGATCGGCTGCACTGTCGCGGTAGTGCAAGCTGACAAACGGCAGCTTCTGGAAACCGATATCATACGTGAACGGTTTGGGGTGTTTGGCCGGGTTCGGCGCAAGGCATCGGGGCGCCTCGGTTTGCGTCTTTGTGATCTCGTCCGCGAGGTCTGGAAAAGCGCGATGCATTGCGCTGGCACAGAGCGCCCAGGCGGCTTCGGCGGGAAGCTCCAAACGAGGCGGTCTGGGCAAGCGTGATGCGGGGCGAGGGGGCGCGATCCGCGCGAGATGCCGCTGCACCACCGGCCGCTTTAGGCCGTTGGCCTTTAGCCAGTCAGGTGCTGTCGGGCCCTGTTTCGAGTGCGGCTGCGAGGCCTTTGATGGCCCATCCACGTCGCCGAGCAATACCTTCAAACCCAATGGCCACATGTCACAATGCCTCAACAATACCGATCAGGGCCGAACGCTAAGAGGCCTCACATTTTAGTCAACACGGGCTGGGCGGCGGGTCCGATCACCCGCGGATTGGTGCCAGATCGGGCCGCGTGGTCGGCGGGGCTTTTCTTACCCAGCGAAACTCCGCCTCGAGGGGGTGTCAGCTGTGCAATCGGCTGCCGAAAAGTGATTCCTTCTGTGAAGGGATGGACAGGTCCCGTGGCCTCTGGATGTGCTGTGGGAGAACATCGCGGCGCTGACCGGGCACCGGGCGGCGACACGATGGCATATGCCTGAGGAGACGGGATGAGCGCGCGCACGGCAATGCGGTTTCGGCCGACAGAGGCTCAGGACTTGGATGAGGTCCTTCCAAACCTGGCCGCCCGAACGCGTGCGGAAATCGACAGGTTCTTGCGCCGCGCACCTCCCGATGAACGGATGTCGATCATTCGCGAGCATGTCCAATCGTCGATCACGGCCCGGCGGGCGGATACGTTGCTGATCGATGATGTGCCGGTGGGCATCATCACTTTCACGCCGGAGAACGGCTATCACTATACGACCGCGCTCGCAAAGGAGCGGTATTTTCAGCGTGACTGTCTGCGCATTTCCAAACGCTACAACGCGGATTTGGCTCAAAGGCTGGGCACCAGCATTCGCGCCTACAGCCGGTCGGACCACGAGAAGGTTTCCAGCTGGTTCGCACTTTTGGGCTTCACCTGCATCGGGTGGGACGGCGACGCCCGGGTTTTCGTTTTTCCAAGTGATGCTCGGCCCGCGCGTGGAGCGGTGTCGTAACCGCCATCCGACCAATGGGCCGGATTTGTAGATTTGGACTTGGCATGCAGGCCTGGAGGTCACCAACTCTGTTGTGCCACGACGCGAAAGCTGAACCCTTGGACGGGTTTGATCGCCTGTGGACGCTGCCTGTGATCACCGAGCGCAGATGCTTGATAGCGGAAGATTACGAGGCATCGTTACGCAGAGACGGCCAGATCTTGGCCACAGCCCAACGCATCCCCGCGTGTGTGAGGCCGTGATGTGCCACGCCGCTTTTGGGTTGGCACAGCGCCCGGGACAGCGCTGTGCCCTTGTCGTCAGGTCAGGCTGTGGCGCAGTTTCGGAAGCCGTGACAGCACAAAGATGTCCAGTGCCAGGACGGACAGAAGCGCGATGCCCGCCATCGGAAACAGCATCGACACGCCCAGCCCGACAAGGACCGCACCTTGCCAGAGCGGCAGCTCGCGCGGCATCGGCGGCGCGGCGAGCCGACCTGCCTTGGAGGGGCGCCGCTTCCACCAAAGGACAATCGAACTGGCACAGAGAAACAGCACCGACAAACAAACCAGCGTGTTGGCGAGCACGCTCCACAGACCGAGGGTGCCCATGTGAAGCGCGATGCCGACCGCCATCGCCTTGCCGGCGAGCGAGTAATCGGCATAGCGCACATCGGCGAGGATCTTGCCGCTGTATTGGTCCACATGCACGGTCCGGTCTGTTGTCGGCGCCGTGCTGTCAGTGCTCATCGAGTCTCGGCTGAGGGTCCAGACACCGGTGTCCTCGCTGGGCAGGTTCAGCTGATACCGCGCGTCAAAGCCAATGGTGCGCGCCAGCTGGTCAACACTGTCGAGCGTCACCGGACCAACCACCCCGATATTGCCCGCATCACCACCCGAGGCCGGCATCGGCGTCTGTTCCAGCGCCCAAGGCACCTCGCGCCGGTCGTGGTTCATGCTGGCATGTGTCGCGTCCGACAGCGGGACATTGTCCCATTTTTCAGCGGGAAACTGGCTCCAGGCCTGCACGATCTTACCGCCCCAGATCCCCGCCCAGGCGAGGCCCGAAATCAGAAAGAAGACAAGAAAGATCGACATCCAGATGCCGACAACACCGTGTAGCGACTTCCACAGCGTCCGACCGCGCCCGAGACGGGGCGCCAGTGCCGCGCGCCAGCCGGAGCCCCTAGGCCACCACATGTAGAGCCCCGTCGCGACGAGCACCAGCGACAGGGACGCGGCTGTCTCGAGCAGCCTGTCGCCCACCGTTCCGAGCATCAGATTGCCGTGTATCCCGTCGAAGAAATCGTACCAGCCGCTGCGGCGCGGGAATGTCTCGACGACCTCGGCCGTGAAGGGATCGACCGCCACAATGATGGCATCGCTCTCCGCATCCAAGCGAAACAGCGCTGCCTGATCCTCGCGGCGGGGGGCGATGTATTGCTTCAGGACACCGCCGGGCACTGCGGCCACGGCCGCTTCCGCCTGCTGCGACACCGCGATTGCTGCGTCCTGTGGGATGACGGGTGTCCGTTCGCCGTCGCGGCCATCAATCCAGGCGATCCACAGCATCATCATGCCGGTTACAGCGAGAATGGTCAGAAAGGGGATCACGAAAAGCCCGGCGTAGAAGTGCCAGCGCCATGCGGCGAAATAGAGTTTGTTGGCGCGGCCTTCCGGCTGCGCAGCTGCGTCTGTCATAGTAAGTCTCCAAACCTGTTGACCTGCAGCCCTCTGGGCGCAGGTGTTCTGAATTCTGAAAAGGTGGCTTCAGGCTTGGGGTGGCGCGCGGGTCAGCCGCGCGGGATCAAGGGGTTGGCCTTGCGCGATCCGCTTCGCCACAAAGCGGAATGTCAGGACCCGGTCCGTGACAGACAGCAGTCTCTGCTGAGATGCGGGCAGGCCGCTCAGATGATCCGAGACACGGCAGGCTTCGCAGTCGACCCCCACCACATTCCCGTTTTCATCGACCGTCCCGCAGATGTCGGCGATCGAACCGCCCGCTGCAACATATGCCGCCAACTCCGGCGACATCTCGGGTTGTGCGACGCGATGCGCAAAGCTTGTTGCGACCAGGGCGACGAACACCCAGGAGACGACACACAATCTGGCAACGGCACTGGCCCAACGGATCATATAGTAGCTCTAGCGGAAGTTGTTCTGCCTCGCCAGAGCGCTTTCGGTCGCGACCTTCGGATGCAAAACGACGCCCAACCGCCCCGCGCCGCATGTCGCGATCACCGTGTCACTTGATTATAGGTCAATGACCTAATATCTTGATTGTGTCGTGAGCGAAAGGGCACAGCGTGACGAAAGCAGCCTCTTCCATCAGCCCCAAGGGCGAAGACCGGCGTGACGCGATTGTCCGCGCAGCACGGCAAATGCTGCTCGACGAGGGGTATGCGGGGGTGTCGGTGCGGAAGATTGCAAGCGAGCTGGGTATCTCCGTGGGCAATCTGCAGTACTACTTCCCGACCAAGGACGATCTCGTCGAAGCGGTTATCACTCGCGAAACGCAAAAACCCATCGATCTGGTGAATGATCTGCCGTGGAGCCCGGACACTGTGAGCACGAGCATTCGCACAGCGGTCAAAGCCCTGATCGGTTACTATGCGAGCGATGCCGGCCGCCTCTATGCGATCACGGAGGCTTTGGCTCTGCACGACCCGCGCTATGCCAAACTGAAGGCCGATGGCTATGCCTATGTCTTTGGCCAGGTCGAGCAATTGGTCGCCGTCGTCTCGCCAGATCTGGCCGCCGACCGTCGGGGCGGACTGGCACGGGTTCTGGTCGCCCTGATCGACGGTGCATCGCTGCAGGTTCAGTTTGCGGGAAAGGGCGGCGAGGCGGATGGACTGAACGCGCTCGTGACCGATGTCACGACAGCCATCGAACACATTCTGAAGCGTTGGGAATAGCTTATGCATTGGCTCTATCTTGGTTTGGCCATCGTTGCCGAGGTGATGGGCAGCGCCGCGCTGAAGCAATCAGCCGGGTTTGCGAGGCCAGGTTTCGCCGTCCTGTCGGTCGTCAGCTTTGGGGTCGCGCTGTTCTTCCTGTCACTCGCGCTCCGTGTCGTGCCACTGGGCATCGCCTACGCCATCTGGGCCGGCATCGGCATCGTCCTCGTGTCGTTGCTGGGTGCGCTCGTTTTTCGCCAGACGTTGGATGTGGCCGCGATAGCTGGGATCGGACTGATCGTCTGCGGCGTGATTGTCATCAACACACTCTCGAGCTCCGCGACAGAGCCGTCACCATCAATTGAAAGGAGATAACCCATGCTCACCTGTTCATTCTGTGGCGCCGCGGCACAGTCGGTCGATGCGCTTCTCGCCGGGCCAGACGTGAATATCTGCGATCAGTGCATCGATGTCGGTGTCCGTACGATCGCGACCCGCGATGCGTTGGAAACACCTGATCCTGAGACCTCTGATTTGGTGAAAACCGGAGATGAGACCCTGCTTCACCAGATGGCGGCGACATCCGCGCTGGTGGACAAGACCCGCGACCATCTTCAGAGCCAGGTGCGAGAGCTGCGTGCTCGCGGGATTCCCTGGGCTGCGATAGGCGCAGTGCTCGGGGTCTCGCATCAAGTGGCTGAAGAGCGGTTCCGCTAGGCAAGCAGGTCGTTGGTTATACCCGATGAACAAAGGGCTCAGCCCTCGTGCCCGACTGGCATGTCGGGCCATCTGATGTCGAGAGTAAGTGCTTTCAACGTGCTCGAAGGGCTGGTCTAGGCCGCGAGATAGGCGTCTCTCACATCCGGGTTGGCATTCAATTCGGCAAACGTGCCGGAGTAGACCCGCGCGCCGCTTTCGATGATGATCGCGCGATCCGCGACCGCTCGGGCGAAATGCAGGTTCTGTTCAGACAACAGAACCGTCAGCCCCTCGGATTTCAGCTGTGTGATCACCCGCGCCATCTGCTCGACGATCACCGGGGCGACACCTTCGCTGGGCTCGTCCAGCAGAACAAGCGACGGGTTGCCCATGAGCGTCCGCGCGATGGTCAGCATCTGCTGCTCGCCCCCCGAGAGCGCCTTGCCGCGATTGCCCCGCCGCTCGGCCAGGTTGGGAAAGAGATCGAACAGCATGTCCTGTGTCCAGGTGACGGAGCCTTCGCGCGGCGGCTGGTAACCGACGACCAGGTTTTCGACCACCGTGAGGTCGGAAAACACGCGGCGATCTTCGGGGACATATCCGACCCCGAGCTTTGCAATCTTGTGCGGCGGCAGGGTCGAGATGTCGCGCCCTTCAAAGCGGACTGTGCCGGAAGCGGTGCGCACGATCTGCATCACCGATTTCATCGTCGTGGACTTGCCCGCCCCATTGCGCCCCAGAAGGGCCACAACCTCGCCCTTGGGCACGTCAAAGCTGAGGTCGCGCAACACATGCGCCTTGCCATAGAAACTGTTGATCTCCTGGACCTCAAGCATGGGCGGCGTTCCCGTTTTCGGCAAAGACGGTGCCGCCTCCGAGGTAGACCTCCTGCACGGTCTTGTTGTTGCGGATGTCTTCGGCGGTGCCTTCGGCGATCAATGCTCCACGGTTCAGCACCATGATCCGATGAGAATGGGCAAAGACCACATCCATATCGTGCTCCGTGAAGAGCACGCTGACACCCTTGGTCTGCACGATGTCCGCGGTCAGTTTCATCAGGGCCACCCGCTCTTTGGGCGCCATGCCTGCGGTGGGTTCGTCCATCAGCAAGACCTTGGGATCATGCGCCAAGGCGATGGCCAGTTCCATTCGTTTGAGGTCCCCGTAGGCCAATACCGCGCAATGGCGGTCGGCCTGATCGGCCATGCTCACCAGATCCAGCAGCGCGAGGGCCTCCTCGCGGTACTGTCGCGTGGCGAAGGGCAGAAAGCGCAGCACCTCGCCGTGATGCGACAGGAGCGCCATCTGCACGTTCTCGACCACCGTCATCGATGAATAGGTTGCGGTGATCTGGAACGTGCGGCCGACGCCCTTGCGCCACACCTGGCGCGGTTGCAGGCCGGTGATGTCCTCATCGCCGAGCATCACCTGGCCCGCTGTCGGTTTCAGCTGTCCCATTAGCATGTTGAAGCAAGTGCTCTTGCCTGCACCGTTGGGGCCGATCAGGGCCAGAAGCTCGCCGCTGTGCAGCTGAAAGGAGACGTCATCCACCGCCACAATGGCGCCGAAGTGCCGGGTCAGCCCTTTGGTTTCGAGAACAGCGTCCATCACTGGTCCTCCACCTTGCGCAGGCCAACGCGCTCGAGCCCCTTGCGCAGCGACCCTACCACACCGTCCGGCGCGGCGATCACAACGAAGATGATCAGCAGACCCATGAGCAGGCGCCAGTACTCAAAGCGGATCAACACCTCCTCGATCCCCTTGAAGAAGCCCGCGCCCACGACCCCGCCTGCGAGCGTCTTGACGCCGCCCAGGAAGACCACGATCAGCGCGTCGAAGCTGCGGGCGATCTCGAGCTCGTTGGGAAAGACACTGCCTTTGGAAAACACGAAGAGTGCGCCGGCCAACCCACCCATGAACCCGGCAAACCCAAAGGCCAGAAGGCGGACCTTGCGGGTGTCGATGCCGGTCGCCTCGGCCTGCCGTTCGCTGTCACGCGCGGCGCGCAGTGCGTAGCCGAAGGGGGAGTGCGCCACATGGCGCAGGATCAAGATGCCGGATACAGCAAACACCAGCGTGAAGTAAAAATAGACCGTGGTGTCCTTGAGCCACTCCGCAGGCCAGATATTAACCAGACCATCATCGCCGCCAGTGAAATCGCCCCATTGGAACACGAGGCTCCAGATCAGCTGGGCAAAGGCGAGGGTCAGCATCGCGAAATAGACACCGGTTAGGCGCAGGCAGACCCAGCCAATCGCCAGCGCGACAAGCCCGGCGCCGATGGGCGCCAGCAGGAAGGCAAGCTCCATCGGGCTGCTCACATGGGTCACCAGCAAAGCCGCCACATAAGCGCCACCGCCGTAGTAGGCCGCATGCCCAAAGCTGACGAGCCCACCGGTGCCGAGCAGGAAGTGCAGAGACGCGGCAAAGAGGCAGAAGATCAGCACATCGGTGATCAGCACCATGGAGAAATGCGATCCGTAGACCGGCAGCAGCGCCAACAGTACCAGACCCACGGCCACCACCATTCGCATCCTATTGGACGCGGGTTTGATCGGGCGTTCGGGCTCGCCCACTTGACCATGCTCACCCGCGACCTCTTCACGACCGAAGAGGCCGTAGGGGCGGATCATCAGAACGACGATCATCACCACGAACATCAGCACAAGCGTCGATTGCGGCAGGTAAGAGACGCCAAAAACGTTGAGCACCGAGATGATGATCGCGGCAAGATAGGCGCCCGGCAGCGAACCCATGCCACCAATCACCACGACCACGAAGACCGGGGCGAGGATGTTGAAATCCATCAGCAGATCGGCCCCACCCTTGGGCAGCTGCAGCGCGCCGCCCAGCCCCGCGAGCGCGGAGCCAAGCGCGAAGACGCCGGTGAAGAGCCAGGACTGGTTGACGCCGAGCGCGCCGACCATCTCACGGTCCTGCGTGGCAGCGCGCACCAGCACACCGAGCCGGGTCTTGGTGATCAGATACCACAGGGCCACAGCGACAAAGGGCGTGATGATCAGCAGGGCGATGTCATACTTCGGGATCGGCTCGCCCATGATCCGGACCACACCGCGCAGCCCCGGTGCGCGCGGGCCCAATAGGTCTTCAGGGCCCCAGATCAACAGCGCCAGATCCTGGATCACGAGGATCACCCCGAAGGTCGCCACCAGTTGGAAAAGCTCCGGCGCACGATAGACCGGCCGCAGCACCAGGATCTCAATGAGAAGCCCCACGAGGCCAACCACCAGCCCCGCAATCAGGATCGAGCCCCAGAAGCCTACGGCGCCCGGCAGCACCTGCATCAGGCTGTAACCCGTATAGGCGCCGATCATGTAGAGGCTGCCGTGCGCGAAGTTGACGATCCGCGTGACGCCGAAGATCAGAGACAGACCGCAGGCCACCAGGAACAGGGAGCTGGCGTTGGCCAGACCTGTCAGAATCTGAGCGACGAATAGTTCCATCAGGCCTACCTGCGTTCAATGTCTGCTCGAAAAGATGCGCGCCCGGCCGCATCGAGAGATGCGACGCGACCGATGATGCCGGAGCTTATTCAGCAGGCCGCAGCGCGCGGACCTCCTCATCCGACGGCAGGTAGTCCGCGCCGTTCTTGTACTCCCAATCAATCATTACACCGCGCCCGTCGCGCACTGTCGTCGTGCCGACATAGGCGCCCGCGGTCGATTGATTGTCGATCGAGCGGAACGTGATCTCGCCCATCGGGGTTGGCACCTGCAGATCCTCGAAGGCCGCGCGGATCGCTTCGGTTTCGGTTGAACCCGCCTTCTCCAGCGCCGCGACGATGGACTGCACGGTCATGTATCCGACCAGCGAGCCGATGCGGGGGTGGTCGTTGTACTCGGCTTGATAAGCCGTGACGAAGTCGCCCTCTGGTCCGCTGTCGAGATCGTACCAGGGGTACCCCGTCACCGTCCAACCTTCCGGGGCCTCGTCACCCAGCGGGTCCATGTATTCCGGCTCGCCAGACAGCAGGCCGTAGACGTTGCGCCCGTCGAAGAGCCCCCGGTCCGTGCCTTCGCGGACGAACTTGGCGAGATCGGGGCCGAAGGTGACGTTGTAGATCGCGTCCGGTTTGGCCCGTTCAAGCGCCTGCACCTCGGCGCCCGCGTCGATCTTAAAAACGCCTGGCCATTGCTCAGCCACGAACTCCACGTCCGGGCGCAGCTTGGTCAGTGCGGCCTTGAAGGCGGCCACCGCATCTTTGCCATAGGCATAGTTGGGTGCGATGGTCGCGTATTTCACCGCATCGGTCTTGGCTGCCGCTTCGGCGAGCATCGAGGCCTGCATGTGGGTCGAGGCGCGCAGGCGGAAGGTGTAGGGGTTGCCCGCACTCCAGACCAGAGCATCGGCCAGCGGTTCGGACGCGAGATACACATAGCCCTTCTCTCCGGCATAGGACGAGATGGCGAGCCCTACGTTGGACAGGATGGTCCCCGTCAGCATCACCGCGCCTTCGCTTGTCATGAGCTCTTCGGCGATCTTGACGGCTTCGCCCGGTTTGCCCTGATCGTCGCGGAACACGAATTCAAGCGGGCGGCCCAGGACTCCACCTGCGGCATTGACCTCTTTCAGTCGCAGCTCAATGCCCTTTTTGTAGGGCTCGGCGAAGGCCGCGAGGCGCTTGTAGTGGTTGATCTCGCCGATGATGATCGGGTCTTCGGCATACGCCACCTTGGCCAGCGGCAGCGCGGCCAGCGTGGCCACGCCGAGCAGCGATTTCAGGAAGGTCTTGCGCTTCATAAGGTTCTCTCCGTGTTGGCGATATGACGTCAGTCATGTTGGACGAAGACCGGGGCGACGGGATCGCCCAGATCTTCGACGGCTTCCGCTTCGATCAGCTCTCTGATTCTTTTGCGGTATACATTCGGGCCCTTGTCGATGGCGATCCGCACCGGCCTGCGGGTCTGGGGGCGTTGTTCTGCGATATGGATCGCTTCGAGGATGTCCTTGTCTTCCTGGAAGGCGGCGGCCAGCAGCGCGTCCATCCTGGCCGAGGCGGCCTCATCCCCGACGGCGGTGTTTCGCAAATGCATCCAATGGTCGATTGTCTCGTTCTCGTTCACGGGCGTGACGAAATGCAAGGCAAAGACCCGGACACCGCGATGGCGTTCCTCCTCGGGGCAGTTCTCGGCAGTATCGATGCTGCCGAAATCAATTACCGCCGTCGAGGGCAAATGCAGATCATAGTAATGCCAGCGGTCCACATTGCCGTCAAAGCCGCCAAAGGCCTGGAAGAACCCGACGGGCGGTGCATCGCGGATCCAGCGCCACGCCCGAATGATCGATCCGGATGTGGAGACATGCACCGGGATATCCTCGGAGGAGGCGTTGCCCAGCGTGGTGGGATGCACAAAGCTCACATGCGCCGGGTCTACGAGGTTCTCCGCGACATTCAGGTAGTGGGCATTGATATGCAGGTGCCCGCCGTAATGCAGGTGCCAACCGTCCTGCGACAGTTGGGGGATATCAAAGATGGTTGCAGGATCGGCCGCTGCGGGATCGCCCATCCAGACCCAGACGACCCCGTGTCGCTCTTCAACGGGGAAGGCCGGGACATTCGCACTTTTGGGCGTGTTGGTCTGTCCAGGTACGCGGACGCAGGTCCCAGACCCATCAAAGGTCATCCCGTGATAGCCGCATTGGATCGCGTCGCCGACCAGCTTGCCCTTGGAGAGCGGCAACAGCCGATGCGGGCAGCGATCCTCGAGCGCATGCAGCACGCCAAGACTGTCGCGGAAAAACACAAGAGGGATGCCGACAATCTCGACTGGCTGCACCGCTTGGGCGAACTCGGTCGACCACCCCGCCACGTACCAGCTGTTCCGAACGAACCTCATTGCGTCTGCCGCTCCCTAGTTCTTTTTCAGAACATTGAGGGACATTAATCATTTTCTGTCAAACGAAATTTGTTAGCGTACGAATGTTATTCGGGCGCGAGCGATATCTGTTCATCCCTTAGGCGCTGGCAGAAAAAGCCAAGCAGACCAAGGCGCGGAGCCCGATTGCCTGCGCACAGGTATCTAACGATGAGGGCCCTAAGCCAACTCCAGATGGGCCCCCGCCGGCTTGCGAACCGAAGGCTAGTCCACGAAGGCGCGTTCGACGACATAGGTGTCGGGGCGGTTGTTCGATCCCTCGACCAGCCCAAAGCCTTCGAGCGCGGCCTTGGTGTCCTTCAACATCTCCATTGATCCACAGATCATGCCGCGGTCCGTGCTCGGCGAGATCGGGTCGAGGCCCAAGTCCTTGAAGAGCGCGCCCGACGCCAGCAGATCGGTGATCCGCCCTCGCCTTGCATAGTCCTCGCGGGTCACGGAGCCATAGTAACGCAGGCGGTGTGCCACATCGCCCACAAGCGGGTCCTGCTTCAACGCAGCCACGAGGTCCTGCCCATAGCGCAGCTCCACCGCTGTACGGCAGGTGTGCGCGAGGATCACCTCGTCGAACTTCTCGTAGGTCTCGGGATCGCGGACCAGGCTGGCGAAGGGTGCGATGCCCGTCCCGGTCGACAACATCCAAAGCCGCGTGCCCGGCAAAAGCGCGTCAAGCACCAATGTGCCCGTGGGCTTTTTGCGCATCAGGACCGTGTCGCCCTCTTTGACCTTCTGCAAGTGCTCAGTCAGTGGCCCTCCCGGTACCTTGATCGAATAGAACTCCAGTTCCTCATCCCAGCTGGGCGAGGCCACGGAATAAGCGCGGAACACCGGCTTTTCCGCATTAGGTAGGCCGATCATGACAAACTCGCCAGACCGAAACCGGAAAGATGCAGGGCGCGTGATGCGGAACTTGAAGAGCCGGTCCGTATAATGCGCGACCTCCGTGACCGTCTGAGCAAAAACGCCAGCGGGGATCGGAAAACTGTCTGATGTCTGCGTCGAATCCAAAGCCATAATCTCTCCTCTCAGCCTTACCTATAATTCATTTGTATACAAACAAATTAGAGCCAGTCGTAGCGACCCGACCCCACCACTGTCAAGCCCGGGCGGGCTGCGCTATTTGGCTTGACGCACATGCGCCAGATATGTTGGCATACAAACAAATATGTGGAGGGTGCGATGGAAAAGCTGGTCATTCGGAATATCGGTCAAATCCTGTCGGGGAAGTTCGAAGACCCGATCTTCGACGGAGACTGCCTCGTAGCCACTGATGGCAAGATCACGGCTTGGGGCGCGGAGAAGGATCTAGACTGCGAGGGGGCCACAACAGAAGTCGACGCCAAAGGCGTGACGCTCGCGCCCGGTCTGATCGACAGCCACGTGCACCCGGTCGTCGGCGATTACACCCCCCGGCAGCAGCAACTGCATTGGATCGACAGCACGCTTCATGGCGGCGTCACGACGATGATTTCAGCGGGAGAGGTGCATATGCCGGGTCGGCCAAAGGACATCGTCGGGCTGAAGGCGATGTCGATCGCGGCGCAGCGCTGGTATGAGAACTTCCGCCCCTCCGGCGTCAAGGTGCACGCAGGCGCCCCGGTGATCGAGCAGGGGATGGTGGAAGAGGACTTCGCCGAGATGGCCAAAGCGGGCGTCAAGTATCTGGGCGAGGTCGGCCTCGGCACCGTCAAGGATGGCAAAACAGCCCGACAGATGGTGAGTTGGGCGCGCAAATACGGGATGCAATCGACCATCCACACCGGCGGGCCATCGATTCCCGGATCGGGTCTGATCGACGCGGATATGGTGATCGAGACCGGTACGGACGTCATCGGCCACATCAACGGCGGTCACTCCGCGCTGCCGGACGATCAGATCATCTGCCTCTGCGAGACCTGCACGTCAGCTTTCGAGATCGTGCACAACGGCAATGAGCGCGCCGGGGTTCTGACAGTGAACACTGCGCGAGAGCTCGGCAAACTGGATCAGGTCATCCTCGGCACCGATGGGCCCGCGGGCTCAGGTGTTCAGCCTTTGGGCATTCTGCGGATGATCGCGATGCTCTCTTCTTTCGGCAATGTGCCCGCTGCACAAGCCTTCTGCTTCGGCAATGGCAATACCGCGCGGCAACGCAACTTGGATGTCGGGCTGATCGAGAATGGCTATGCGGCTGACTTCGTGCTGCTGGATCAGGCGCAGCATTCGCCCGGAAAGACGATGCTGGAAAGCGTGGAGCAAGGCAACCTGCCGGGTGTCGGCATGACGATCATCGACGGAATTGTGCGGACCACCCGGTCGCGTAACACGCCACCCGCGAACCGTTTTCCCGAACAGATCAGGTAAAGGTTAGCAGATCTTGCGCAGCAGACGCGCAAGGGTCTTGCGCTCGCCAGCGGAGAGCGGCGCCAGCGTTTTCTCGGTGATGCGCAGCCCATCCGCCTTCAGATCCGCGATTAATGCGGCCCCTTTCTCGGTCAGACAGATGTTCGACCGCCGCTTGTCGCCGGGGTCCGGCTTGGCGGTGACAAGCGCCTTTGCCTTGAGCCGGTCGACAACGCCCTTGATTGTCGCCACATCCATCGCCGCCAGTCGGCCCAGGTGGTTCTGCGACACCTGCCCATGTTCGGAGATACGGATCAGGGTCGAAAACTGCGTGGGCGTGAGCCCGTCCGAGATATGTGCCTGAAAGATCGCCGCATGGCGCTGGCCCGCGAGACGCAACAGATAGCCGATCTGCTCATCCAGCACATAGTCCGGCTCCAGCGTCGCGGTTTCTGCTCGTTTGACCATGGCTTATCGCAACCCGTCTTTGCCCTCGGCCTCTTCATGCGTCAGGCCACCCACCCGTGGCAAGGGGCGACCGCTGTCGGTGACCGCCACGGCCACGAGGATTTCATTGGCACGCGGCGCGTCGTTGAGCCGAACCTCGATGCCATCGAAATGGCTGCGCACATAGGCCGCGTCCTTATGGCCAAGCGGCACGTCCAGAACCTGACCCGGGCTGCCCATCTTCTTGGAGGAGGGCACAAGGGCCGCGCCTTTCTCAACCTCCTTGCGCAGAGGCGCGCCAAGTTTGGGGTGCAAGATGGCCGCGGCATGCTCAAGCTCGCCACTCTCACCCACCATTGCGGATTTGCCGTAGCTTTCGGCCTGCTCCGGCGTGATCCCTAGCGCCTCGACGCACTTCCGTCCCAGCAGCGCGCCTAGCTCCGCCCCAATCTCCATCAGCGGGCTCAGGTCTTCTTCGTACCGGCCCGCAAAGGGGTTCTCGATGACTGCGGCCGCAACGGCCTTGCGGGTCGCCGGTGCGATGGTGCGGCCAATCTCGATGTGCGTTTCTTCCACATTGACCGCGATTTTTCTGATCTTGGTGCTCATCTGAGACCATCCTTTCCTTCGACATCAGCGGCCGCGAGACCGCCCACGCGCTCATGAATGCGCGGGCCCGTGGTCATCACCAACACCAAGGCCATCTCCCCCGCTTTGGGCGCATCGCTCAGCCCGACTTCCATCGCGTCAAAATGGCTGCGCACATAGGAGGCGTTGATGTGGGTGATCGGCACATCCAGCCGCCCGCCCACGCCGACGACTTTCTTGGTGGACGACACAATCGCGTTGGAATTGTCGAGCAGCTCCCGCATCGCATAGCCACCCGGCACGTGCCAGAGCGCCCCATGCTCCAGCTCTCCGGCCTCGCCGACCAGCGCGCCCTTACCGTAGCCTTCGACCTGCGCAGGCCCGCCCAAGAGGTCCACCAGCCGCTGCGCCATCGCCAGCCCAAGCGGTTTCAGGTCCTCCATAAACCACTGGATATCGGGCTCATAACGGCCCGCAAAGGGGTTCTCAATCACCGCGATGCCCGCGGCTCGTTTCAGCGGACGCTCGGGCGCAGGGCCACCCTCGTGAAAAATCTCTTCAACCGAAAAGGCCGTTTTGCGCAAGGCTGGCTCAGGCATGGGCGAGGTCCTCTTTGACGGGTCTAAGCCGTGGGCCGTCAGGCAGATCGGCGTGGGATTGCAGGAACAGGGCGGCGTCGGTGATCAACCCAGCTTGGGTGAAGCGCTGCGCAACCGCGCGGCCAGCATTCAGGGCGCGCTTGCACTCCGCGTCTGTGAGGGAGCCGCAGCCGACGACCACCGGGCGTGCGTCCAGATCGGTGTCATCGCTCAAGGCGCTGGCCGGACGGCGGCGTATGGAGCCGTGGCCGGGGAGGTCCACCGCGTTGGCAATCAGTGTGGCCGCCACGTCCGCCTGCGCTGCGGAGGGGGCCAGGACGGTCACACTATCGGCAATCCCGAGGCTGAAGCTGCGGCCATGCCGCCCGCTTGTTGCGATGCCGCCGATCCCGTCGCCCGCACGTACCACGATGCGGCCCAAGGCGCCGCCCTTATGGTCGGACATCATCAGCCGGAACTGTGCATTGCCTCTAAGATGTAGCGCGATGTCACCGCCGTTGTTCACATAGGCGCGCGTCAAGTCTGCCTGTGACACCATTGCCGCCAGCACCTCGTCCGAAACGGCGCCCGCGACCGCAGCCATACGGGTGAAGAACACTGTGCCCGGTACGCCAAGGGCGGCCCGGTGCATGCGTCGTGCGACCGACCCCTCCGGTACCGCGGCGGTCCGACACATCTCGGCGCGCAGCGCAGGCAACTCCGCGACCAACTCCTGCAGAACGGTCTGAAAGCGCGCCACAGCCGCTTCGAACGCAGCCTGACGCTCCCCCTCCGCGCCGATAATCAGGTCAATCGGCCCGTGCTGCAGATGCAGGCGCTGGCCGTCCGGCAAGATATGCGCTGTCGGTCCCACCTCGCTCACCCCCGCCCGGACCAGCGGAAGTTTCGGCGCGCCATCGGGTCGTGCGCGCTGTCGTTGGGTGCCACATGGCGAGCCTTGTCACGGTTTACATCGTCAACGGCCTGGATGTGATCCACATGGCCGCCGAGTGCCGCGTAGTCGCTGACGCGCAGGGTAAACTCGATGGGCGCCACGAGCGCCGGGGTTGGTACATAGCCAAAGGATTGTGTCGGCATGTCCAGTACATCCACCATCACCGTGATCCCGCCGCCGGGCCAGACGAATGCATCCGCGCCGCCGCAGGACACATGCGTGAGGCTGTCCTTGACCGAGCGCGTCAGCCGTACCGGGTTCTCCGTCACCCCGGCCCGCAGGCTGCCACCCGCGCCACCCATGAACAGGACCGAGCAGACCGAGGGTTCGCAGTTCTCCGCGATCAGATCTGCCGAGGCCTTGAGCGCAGGCGGGATCGTCTCAGGCTGCGGTATCAGATCGGCGTCCAGCTCGAAGTACGCGTATTGTTCGCCCGTGGTCGAGACCATCAACAGCCGCAGACCTTCCCAGGCGATCTTGGGATTGAAGGGCCCCAGAATGGTCAGCGGATCCTCGATGTCGGTCCCGCCCCAGCCGGTGCCGGGCTCGGCCACCTGGAAGTAGCGCCCGGGTGTGGAGCGGCGGCCGTTGATCTTGATCCCCGTGGCTGGCACATCGAGCTGCTTGCCGGTCTCATGCTCTGACAGCACGCCGGTGATATGATCGTCGACCACCACGACCTCATCCACATGGCCGATCCATTGCTTGGGAAACATCCCGATCGTCGCCGACCCGCAGCCCACACGCATCAGGTTCTCGGTCACGCCATTGATGATCGGTGGCTGTCCGGCCTGAACCACGAGCTCCGTTTCATCATCCGCCTCACCAACCACCATCGTCACCGCCTCGCGGTTGCAGAGTCGCATCAGCGCGTCACATGTGACCCGGCCTTCCTTTTTCGAGCCGCCGGTGAGGTGCTCGACACCACCCAGCGACAGCATCTTCGAGCCATACTCCGAGGTCGTCACATGCCCGACCGGCTCGCCCTCCACCCGCACCACGTCGCATTCGTGGCCAATGTGGCGGTCGGTGTCGATCTTCACCTTCACGCCACAATAACTGAAGATACCCTCAGTCACGACCGTGACCATATCGACTCCGTCGATGTCCTGGCTCACGATGAAGGGGGCGGGCTTGTAGTCGGGGTAAGTCGTGCCCGCACCCACGGCGGTCACGAAAGGACGCGCGCCCTTGATGATATCACCATCCCAGGGGTCCTCGGTCCCGCTCGGCATGAAGGGCACCAGCTTCTGATCGGCATTCTCGATGATCGTCAACGGATCCAGGCGGACCAGCGCCCCGCCGTGGTTGGCATAGCGATCACAGGCGCCCGACTTGCCATCGGCGATATAGCACATCACAGGACAGGCATCGCAGCGGATCTTCTCGGGCTTGAGGTCGTCTTTCATGTCTGGCCCTTCAGGATGGCCGCGCGTACCCGCGCAGGCGTCGCAGGCACCTGCGTCAACCGAACGCCCGTCGCCGCCTTGATCGCATTCAGCAAAGCAGGGGCCGTTGGGATCAACACATGCTCGCCCAGCCCCTTCGCTCCGTGCGGCCCATGGGGGTCAGGCTCTTCTATGATGAGCGTTTCGATGGGTGGGATATCCCCGATAGTCGGGATCAGATAGTCGTGCAGGTTCTCGGTGCGCCCGGGGATGTACTCTTCCATCAGCGCCATGCCCAGCCCCTGCGCAATCCCGCCATGCACCTGACCTTCCACCAGCATCGGGTTGATGGCGTGGCCCACGTCATGCGCGGCCACAAAGCGGACCGGCCTGACGGTGCCCGTTTCGGTGTCGACTTCGACCACCGCAAGATGCGCGGCATAGCCGAACTGCGCATAGGGCGCGCCTTGTCCATTTGCGTCCAGCGGCTCCGTCGGTGGATCGTAGGTTTCTTCGGCACGCAGAACAAAACCATCGGCATCGACTGGCATGCCCGACAGGTCGAGACGATGCGCCCCGGCTGCGTCTTCCGCAACGACCTCCCGCTGATCGACGCTGAGCGTCGCATCCGGGCCCACGTTGATCTTCTCCAGGATTTGCGCCCTCAAGGCCGCGCCCGAGAGGTGGGCCGCGTTGCCCGACACATAGGTCTGGCGCGAGGCAGAGGTTTTGCCGGCATCCGGCGTGACATCGGTGTCAGCCCCGACGCGCTCCACCTGCGTGACGGGCACCCCGAGCGCCTGCGCAAAGATCTGGGAGATGACGGTGTTCGAGCCTTGCCCGATATCGACCGCCCCCTGGTGCAGCACGATGCGACCGTCCGCCGTGATGCCTGACTTGATTGTCGATGGGTTTGGCAAAGAGGTGTTTCCGCAACCGTACCACCCTCCTGCGACGCCGACCCCGCGTTTGAGCGTGTCATTCTCACGGTTGAATGCGGCCGCCTCTTCCCGCTCCCGCTGCCACGCGGGGCGCAACGCCGTCAGGCAGGCCTTGATCCCCACGCCCTGTTCGAACACCTGTCCGCAGACCGTCGGCACACCGTTTTGAAGCGCATTGGTAATCCGGAAGTCCAAAGCATCCATGCCCAGTTTCTCGGCCAAGTCGTCAAACAGGCTTTCCTGTGCGATGGCCGATTGCGGCACGCCAAAGCCACGAAAGGCTCCAGCAGGGGGGTTGTTGGTATGAATGCCCTTGGATTCAGCGCGGTAGTCAGCGACAGCGTAGGGTCCCGAGGCATGCACCGGGACACGGTTGGCGACGGTTGGGCCCCAGCTGGCATAGGCGCCGGTGTCGAACTCGCCGTAGAAGTTGATACCCGCGATCTTGCCATTCCGGTTCGCGCCAATCCGGAGCGTGATGTCTGACGGGTGGCGCTTGGTCGAGCTTTGCATCGACTCCGC
Source organism: Roseobacter cerffii (assembly GCF_054226325.1). Lineage (NCBI taxonomy): Bacteria > Pseudomonadati > Pseudomonadota > Alphaproteobacteria > Rhodobacterales > Roseobacteraceae > Roseobacter > Roseobacter cerffii. Next base: position 3,868,110 of record NZ_CM135757.1, on the reverse strand, counting down.
ACGGGCATAGCGCATCCGCACGGGCTGCCCGGTCTTGAGCGCGGCGATGGCCAGAAACGGCTGTACTGTCAGATCCAGTTTCGAGCCAAACCCACCGCCGATACCTGTCGGCACGATCCTGATCTGGGCGGCCTCCATGCCCAGAATGACCTCGAGTGCCTCGCGGTCCATGACTGGCGCTTGCGTGCAGGCGTGCACTTCGAGACGCCCTTCCACCACCTGCGCAAAGCCCGCCTCGGGCTCGATATAGGCGTGTTCAACGAAACCACTGCGAAAGCGCCCCTCGACCACCACATCGGCCTGTGCAAGGGCGGCCTCGGCATCACCGCGGGCCACGAAGCCACCGCACATGACATTCTGTTTGCGCCCGTCGTGGAGTTCCGCCGCATCTGGTCTCTTTGCCGACTGCATATCGTTTACCGGACGGAGCTCTTGCCACCTGACCGGGAAGCTTGCCGGGTCAATGTCTGCGATGATCTCCGGCGCGCCGACGATGGCCGCCACCGCCTCGCCGCGGAACCGCGTCTCACCTTCGGCAAAGACCGGCTGATCGACGAATTGCGGGATCACGCCAAAGAGGTTCTGCCCCGGCACATCCGCCGCGGTCAGGATCGCAGCCAGCCCATGGGTGGCCGCAAAGCTTTCAAGATCTCCGAACGTGAAGACAGCGCGGTGGAACGGTGCGCGGACGACGAGTATCTCTAGGCACCCCGGCGGTCCCACGTCATCGCCATAGGCCAGATCGCCCGCGATTTTCGCGTCGGCATCGACATGCGGGATCGATACCCCCACACCACCGCTCCGCTCGGTCGCCACGGCAGCTGCGCCCATCACGGCATCGATGATCTTTCGGTAGCCCGTACAGCGGCAGAGCACGCCGCCAAGAGCGTCCTGAACCGCGCCGTCCGACGGTGCGGGCTGCTCTCGCAGAAGTGCCGTGGCCGACACCATCATTCCGGGTGTGCATATCCCGCATTGTGCCGCACCGTGGCCCTTGAAGCGCTCCGCCAGCGCCTTGGCGACGGGATCGCTGCGATAGAGGCCCGACCAGGTCTCAACGTCACGGTCCTGAACCTGATGGGCTGGTGTCAAACAAGCGCAAACCGGCTGGCCATCAAGAAGAACGGTGCAGGCTCCGCAGTCCCCCGCATCGCAACCCACCTTGACATCCCGGACGCCCAGGTCTTCCCGCAGTAGATCTGAAAGGCGCTGGCCGGGTGTGGGCGCGGCCATGATGGGCGCTTGGTTGAGCCTGAATGACAGTGTCTCGGTGGTGAAGTCCTTGCTCATCCGGCACCCGCCCATCTGATTGCGCGGATGATCTGCGTGCGTACGGTATCCAGCCGGTAGTTGGCATCGCCACGCACGTCATCAATCGGGGACAGCGGGTCAAGATGGTTTTCGGTCACCGCCACGTCGGCTGGCGCAACACCTATGATGTCGCGTTCCAGTTGGCGCATCCGTTGCGCAACCGGCGAGCATGCGCCAACCGCAATCCGCGCATCCGAAATCAGCCCTTGATCGTCGACTGCGATACCCGCCGCCGTCATACAAATCGAAATCACGAGGTATCGTCGCGCCCCGAGTTTCTCAAAGGCCGCGTGCATCGCGACGGGCTGGGCAGGGACCCAGATGGCGGTAACCAGCTCATCCGCTTGCAGAACCGTTTGGCGCACGCCGGTTACGAAGGCCTCAAGGGGCACCTGCCGGGGGCCGCGCAGCGCGCTGGCAATCTCGACCTGGGCATCGAGCGCCAGAAGCGCGGGCACCCCATCCGCCGCTGGCGACGCATTGCAGATGTTCCCGGCGAGCGTGCCTGCGTTCTGGATCTGGATGCTGCCAACCTCTTTCGCGGCGGCTTTGAGCCCGTCGAAAGCCGGTGGCAGGTCTTGGCGGATCACATCGCTCCATGTCACGGCGGCGCCAAGGCGTGTGCCGTTTGATCCGTGGGAAATTTCGCCAAACCCGGAAATCCTGGTCACATCCAGATAGCGCTTTGCCGCCGGTGCTTGGCCCTGCGCGGGATAGACATCCGTCCCGCCTGCCACCACCTGCCCAGGCTGGTCGGCCAAAAGGCTCAGCGCGTCTGTCAGACTGTCGGGAGCGAAATAGCCCAAGCGATACCTCACGCTCAAATTTGTTCGTATGCAAATGATAGGGTCGTGAGGTGTGGGCTGTCAACGCTGTTTCAGATCTACTGGAGGCAACTCATTCAAGGATCGGGTTCAGGTCGACCGGCGCAGATCGGCAGCACCCAATTCAATGAAACTGTAAAGACGCCTGGCCGCAATGAACCACATCGAGATCTCGTAAGGCTAAGGCAGTGTTGGCTACTCCGCGACCACCGGGAACCTTTCGCCCTCGGCAGGTGCTCGCCCGGGTAACCACGTCTCATGAACGAAGGACCATGAGACCCCCAGCGGCGTCCTCTCATCCGCTGTGTAAAGAACCGTCGATAGGCGAGCGGAACTTTCGCCGCCCAGATCGTGCCATTCCTCATAGCTCACCAGAGCATGGTCGCCCCAGTCATGCAGCACCTTTGCATCCTCCACCCGGATCACGAAGGCATCGCCATGCGCTGCCAATACCCCATGTGCGGCCTCGAATTCGACCAGCAACTCCGCACGCTCCGTGACGGTTCCAAGCGGGCTGATCACCCGACACGGGTCAGCCAGAGCATCCGCGAAAGGCGCAAAGCCCTCCGGCGTGCGCGGACATGTCCCGCGCAGCCAATCCTGCAAGACACCATGCAGCCTGTGCGCTTCCTCAAGGCATCGGGCTGCGAAGTCATCCATCGTCTGTTATCTCGCGACAGGTATGCAAGATCACCTCGCCTTCGATCATCTCATCGGCGCGGGCGAAGAACCGCGCGACGGCATCGGACCCATTATGCGCATCCTTCGCCGCCTCATCCGCAAAGCGCTCGTAGGTTGTGAACACTGAGGGTTCGTCCATGCTCTGCGAGATGTGAAATCCCATGGTCCCGGGCTCATGGTGCGCAACATGCGCGGCAACCTCCAACAGCGCATCACTTAATGCGGTCTCCTGGCCCGCTTTGGCGTGGATGATGGCTGTGATCGTGATCATCTCTGGTATCGCTCTGAGGGGGCCAGCACTTGCAGGGTCCGGCCCCCTCGATCGCGCCCTACTGTGCGGGCGTCAGTTCAGGTTCAGCCGCGGCGGGTTTGGCGACCGTTCCGGTCCAATCCACCGTCGCCTCGAAGGCAGCTGCGGCGGCATAGATCGTGCTTTCCGTGTAATCCGCGCCGGTCAGCATCAGGCCCACGGGCAAGCCATCAACTTCTCCACAGGGGATCGACATGGAGGGGTGCCCCGTCACATCGAATTGCGAGGTGTTTGCGATCATCTCGAAGGCCCGCGCAATCACTTCCGAAATCGGTGCGCCCGGTTCCGGCAGTTTGGACGCCGTGATCGGCAAGGTCGGCATCAGCAGCAAATCGTAGTCGGCAAAGACCGTATCATAGGCCGCCTTGACCTTGCGCGACAGGTTCTGCGCCTTGGCGTAGTAGCGCCCGTTGTAGTGATCGATCCCATATTGCCCGATCAGCATGCAGATCTTCAGGCTTTCGGAGAGGTCATCGGCCTTCCCACGCCAGCCCGCGTGATAGTCCATGAGCCCGACGTCATATGCACCTTTCCAGTTCATGCCCATCCCATTGCCCTGCATCATCTGCCACTGCAGACCTTCGATGGCAATCGGGCCCCAGACGGCAGCGGCCAAGAGGTGCTCGGGGATAGAGATCTCCTCGACCGTCGCACCCAGACCACGGTAAGTTTCGGCAGCCTCCTTCACGGCATCCGCCACGCCCGGCATCATGTTTCCGGCGACAAAGCCTTCTTTCAGGACGCCGATCTTCATGCCGGAGACACCGCGATCCAGCGCATCCGTGTAGCTGTCGATCTTCGGGGAATACTGGCGCGGGTCGAGCCCGTCCGCGCCCGCCAGCACCTCGAGCATCAACGCGTTATCGGCCACCGACATGGTCATCGGGCCGGTGTGGTCAATGGTGCTCTCAATGGGCATGACGCCGGTATAGGGCACGAGACCGTGGGTTGGCTTCATGCCTGCAATCCCGCAGTAGGACGCGGGCATGCGGATCGAGCCGCCCTGATCACCGCCGATGGCCATGTCCACATCGCCCGCCGCGACCAAGGCCGCACTGCCCGACGACGAGCCGCCCGCCGAATAGCCCATGCGGCGTGGGTTATGCACCATGGATGGCTTTGATGTGTGGCTGCCACCGGACAAGCAAAAGTATTCACAGACCGCCTTGCCTTCGATGGTGGCGCCTTCGTCCAGCATACGCGTCACAATGGTCGCATCGGCCACGGGCACGAAGCCCTCCAGCGTTGACGCACCGTTCGTCATCGGCACGCCAGCGAGGGCGACATTGTCCTTGAGAGCCACCGTCTTACCTTTGAGCTTGCCGTCTGCAGCCCCTTTGACCTCGACCTTGCGCGCCCAGGCGCCATAGGGGTTTTCGGCGGCCGTCGGCGCGTAACCGGAGGTCCGGGGATAGGCGACCGGTGGCGTGAAATCAGGCTCGGCATCGACGACGTCATAGGCATCGAGGTTGGGCTGCATGAGGGTGTGATACTCCTCCGCCTCGGCGCGGGTCAGGGTCATCCCCAACCCTTCCGCTATCTCTAGAACCTTGTCGACTGTGGGTCTTGTGATGGTCATGGATCGTCTCCTCTGGATCGGTTGGGTTTCGGTTTTGCGGCCTCCTCACCGCATGCGTGAACGCTCAGGCCGTCGTCATGCCGACGAATTCGGATACGGTTTCAGGGTTCTTCAAGTCCTGCGGCATCAACTCGCCAGTGATGGTGCCCTTCTGGATGATCAGCACCCGGCCCGAGAGTGCTGCGATGAAATCGAGGTTCTGCTCGACCAGCACGAGGGACAGCCCTCGCGTCCGCAAGGTCTTCAAGGTGTCCACGATTTCCTCAAGGATCGAGGGCTGTATCCCTTCGGTCGGCTCATCGAGCAGCATCAGTTTGGGCCGTGCACAGAGACATCGCGCGAGAGCGAGAAGCTGTTGCTCCCCGCCCGACAACGCCCCACCGCGCCGGTCGAGCAGACGCTGCAGCCGCGGAAAGAGCTCCAGGATCTCATCGAGCAAGGCGGGGTCTTCCTGCGCGCTGCCCGCCATGCCCATGCGCAGGTTTTCCTGCACCGTGAGGTCGGGGAAAATCTGCCGCCCCTGCGGCACCAGCCCCAGCCCGGCCAGCGCTCGCTTGTGCGCGGGCAAGCCTGTGATGTCCTGGCCGCCGAAGCGAATGCTTCCACCGGTGGCTGGCAAATGGCCCATCAGCGTGTTCATCAGAGTGGTTTTGCCCATGCCATTGTGGCCGAGAATGCCCAGGAACTCTCCGTCCTCGACCCCCAGGGTCACGCCTGCGAGGATCGGGATGCGGCCATAGCCGGACCTGAGTGCGTCAACCTCCAGGATCATGCCGCCAGCCCCTTGCCCAGATAGACATCGCGCACCCGTGCATCCTCGAGCACGCGCGCCACGTCATCTTCGATTAGCACGGCGCCCTGGTGGAGCACCGTCACTGTCCGGGCGATCATCTTGATGAACTGCATGTCGTGCTCGACCACGATCAATGCGCGGGTCTTGTTGATCTCGAGGATCAACTCCGCCGTCCGCTCGACTTCCTCATGGGTCATGCCCGCCGCTGGTTCATCCAGCAGGATCAGCTCGGGCTCACCCGCCAGAACGGTGCCGATCTCGACCCATTGGCGCTGACCATGGGCAAGCTGCCCGACCTCCTTGCCTGCGATCGGGGTCAGGCGCAGTTGGGTCAGGATCTTCTCCGTCAGCTCTGTGGCAAAACTTGGCGTGTGTTTGTGGCGCGCGGCGATCCACAGGTTCTCCTGCACGGTCATCGCGTTGAAGACATTGGGCACTTGCGTCTTGATCCCCACACCCTGCCGCGCGATCTCATGCGGACGCGCGCCCGAAATATCCTGGCCGCGCAGATGCACGTGGCCTTCGGTCGGATGCAGTTGCCCCGTCAGCAGCTTGAAGAAGGTGGATTTGCCAGCACCGTTCGGCCCGATCAGACAGCGCAGCTCGGATTCTCTTAAGGAGAAATCCACCCTGTCGACCGCCGTCACCCCGCCAAAGCGGATGGTGAGCCCGCTGGTTTGTAACAGAGGCGCGCTCATGTCTTCACCTTCACGTTGACCTCTGGCGGGGCTGCTTTGCGCTGTGCCAGACGTGATGCCACGATATCCCGCAGCGTCGGGGCGATCCCCTTGGGCACAAGCAGCACGAAGACAATCAGGATCGCGCCCAGGACGAAATTGGCGTCGAGCGCCTGTTGCGCACCGATCTCCGTGACCAGCCATTGCAGCAGCAGACAGCCGATGATCGGGCCGATCAGCGTGCCGCGCCCGCCGATGATGACCCAGATGATGATCTGCGCCGAAAGGCCCAGGGCAAAGATCGTCGGGCTGACGAATGCCCCCCAGTTGACATAGAGCGCGCCGGCAAAGCCTGCGATTGCGCCGCCGATCATGAAGGTGAGCAGCTTGTAAATCCGCGGATCATAGCCCAGCAGCGCCGCCCGCGTTTCGTTTTCGCGGATTGCAATGATGATGCGGCCGAAGGAGCTGGCAATCAGCAAGCGCAGGCCGAGATACACTGCTATCAGCGCGATGCCCGTGACCATCCAGGCCTGCTCCGGTGTCAGGATGTAGCTCGGGTCCCCCGGCAGGTTGAAGGTGGGCACCCCCGGCATGCCGTTGAACCCGCCAAGGCGCGCATCGCCGATCTTGTAGAAATCGCCTGCGGTTGAGTTCACGAGATTGAAGAGGATCAGTGACACGGTGAGGGTGATCACCCCGAGATAGACATCGCTGATCCCGCCATAGATCATGAAGTAGCCCAGCAGAGCCGCGAAGATCACCGGGATCAGGATCGCCAGCAGGATGGCGGGCGTACTGTCGGCAAAGTTGATGGCCGCCACCGCGTAGGTATAGGCGCCCAACCCAAAAAACGACGTCTGGCCGAAGCAGAGGATGCCGCCATAGCCCCAGATGAAGCCGAGGCTCAGCGCCAGAACCGCCATCGCCGCAAAGACTGTCAGTTGCATGATCTGGAACAGATCAACGTAGAGCGGGGCAGTGAGGATCGCGACGGCTGCGATGGCTGATCCGATTAGGGCGCCAGTCATTCCGTTCAGCAATTGCATTACAAGCGTCCTTTGAAAAATCGCCCCGAAATCCCGGTGGGCAGCAGGCGGATCAGGATCACAGCGGCGATGAATAGGATCACCTCGCCAAAGACCGGCGTGGTCAGGAAGGCCGCGATCTGGTTGATGAACCCAAAGAGGCCAGAGGCCGAAATCAGCCCCCAGAGGACCGAGGTACCGCCACCGACCACGGTGATGAAAGCCTTGGCGATGTAAGCCGCGCCCATGGTCGGGACGACGCCCGCAACCGGGGCCAGAAGCCCACCCGCAAGCCCCGACATCGCCGCGCCAGCCCCGAAGGTCGCCATGTAAACGCGTGCCGGGTTCACCCCCAACGTGGCCGCCATGTCAGGGTTCTGCATGACCGCGCGCGCGATCAGCCCGGCCCGGGTGTAGCGCATCACGCCAAAAACCGCGGTCATCAGGAAGAGCGCCATCAGAGCCAGGAACGGCGTGTAGAGGCTTGATTGGTATGCACCGACCTGAAAGCCGCCTAGGGGTGAGGACACGCCGACAATCGTATTGCCGAAGATCATCGTCGTGCCGCCGACGATCACAAGGCTGAGGCCCCAAGTCGCCAGCATCGTGTCGACCAATCGGCCATAGAGAAATTGGATCAGACATCGCTCGACGATCACGCCAACGAGCCCGACGAAAAGCGGCGCGATGACCAGCATCGCGAACCAGATGTTCACGCCCGCGTTCACCGAGAGCACAGTCGCGTAGGCCCCGAGCATGAGGAACTCCCCATGCGCGAGGTTGATGATTTTCATCATGCCGAAGATCACCGCAAGACCGGCGCTGATCAGCACCAGCGATGCGATGCCGCTGACAACGTCGAGCCCTACGATGATCGCGATGTCCATGCCGCCCGCCTCAGATGTCGATGATGTAGTGGGTGGTGTCGTTCGGGTTGGCCTCCAGATCACAGACCGCCGCCGTATCCAGTGGCTGCTGTTGTTCGAAGGTCTCCAGCACGTTCCACTTGCTCTCGACCACCTCGGCGAGGAATGTGTTGCGCGTGACGTGATGTGTCTTTGGGTCCACCACGACGGTGCCGCTCGGCCCCTCGAAGGAGAGCCCGGTTTCAAGCGCTTCGATCACGGCCATGCGGTCGACCGACCCTGCCTTCTTGACGCCTTCCGCCCAGAGGTGAACGCCCTCATAGCTCGCCGCCGCCAGCTCGCTGACATAAGGCGTCTGCGCGCCGTGACGCTCCTTGATCGCACTAACAAAGGCCTGGCTCGCCGGTGTCTGCAACTCTTCGAAATAGCCGTAGCTGCCCAGCACCCCCCGGCTCTCCGCATCTTCCAGCGTCGCCGGTTCGTTCACAAGGCCGAAGGTCGTGGAGGCGATCGGGATCTCGTCTTTCAGTCCGGCGGCGGCCCACTGGCGGTAAAACGCTGTGTGGTTGCCGCCGACCATTGCTGACAAAAGCAGGTCCGGCTCTGCCGCCTGAATGCGCGAGATCGACGGGCCGAAGTTCGTGACATCCAGTGGGAAGAAATCGGTCGACAGCACCTCGCCGCCATTGTCTTCCACATACTTCCGCATCCACTTGGCGGTGATCTGACCATAGTTGTAGTCGGCGGCGATGATGTAGGCCTTCTTGCCCCAGAGGTTCATCGCGTATGGCACGAGTTTCTCGACCGTCTGCGCGGGCGTCGTGCCGGTGTTGAACGTGTTGCGGTCGCAGACACCACCTTCGTAGAGCGTGTTGTAGAAATAGAGCGTGCGGAACCGGCTGAAGATCGGGCGGATCGCCTCGCGCGACGCCGACGTAATGCCGCCGTGGATCACGTCAACCTTGTCGCGCACCGCCAGTTGCTGCGCGAATTGAGAATAGAGCTGAATGTTGGATTGCGTGTCATAGTTAATCAATTCGACCTCACGCCCCAAGAGCCCGCCCGCGGCATTGATCTCCTCGACCGCCAGCATGATGGCATAGACCATGGGCTCGCCGGTTGCCGCCAAAGGTCCGGCAAGGTCATGCAGGCTGCCGAGCTTGATCGGTCCGTCGTCGGCCCGCGCCACGCTGCCAATGAGCGCGGGGGCGGCCAGTGCGACCCCACCAGCGGCTGAATTCCGGATAAATTTACGACGAGAGAGTGTCATCTATGGTTCCCTTCTGTTGGTCAGTGTCTCTTTGTCTGCTGAGACTGTTCTGTGATCGATCGTCCGCCTTGCGCCGGGAGCAGACCCATGGGTGCAGGGCGTGTTCAGCGGCGGCGTCACTCCGCCATCGTCTTTTCAAATGAAAGGTGTTCCACGGCGGCGGCTGCGCGGTAGAGCGTGGTCTCCTCCAGCTTGCGCCCGACAAACATGGCGCCGATGGGCCGCCCGTCGTCGGTGGTGCCTGCCGGGACCGAAATGCTGGGGTGTCCTGTCGCGCAGGAGGGTGAGGTGTTTGGGATCATCGCAAAGGCGCGCTCGACAATCGTCTCACGGCTGGCATCCGGACCCGGCAGCGGCGTCGCAGCCATCGGCGTCGTGGGCATCAGCAGCACATCAAACTTGCCGAGCATCTCATCATAGGCCGCGGTCAACAGCCGATTGAGGTTTTGTGCCTTGCCGTAGTACCGTCCCTTGTACCGCGAGGACATGTAATGCCCCATCAGCAGGCCCAGTTTCAGCGTCTCCGACATCTCATTGGCGCGGGCTTTCCAATTGGACTGTGCATCCAGTAGACTTTCCAGGAACACGCCTTTCATGTTCGTCCCGTAGGCGTTCTGCCGCATCATCAACTCGGTCGCGCCCTCAAGGAAGATCGGCGTCCAGATGGCGGCACCCGCCGCGTGCAACGGCATCGAAACCTCTTCAACGTTGGCGCCCTTTGCCGCAAGCCGGTCGGCCACCTCGCGAATGCGGGCATCCACCTCGGCCTCGCCGCCGGGATGTCCGAAACCTTCGGACACCACGCCGATCTTGAGACCGCGCGGTGCATGCGTGACCCCGTCGGAATAGGCCTGGCTCGGCGCGCCCGACTGGCGTGGATCGAGCCCGTCCGGGCCCGCCATCACCTCCAGCATCAGTGCGTTGTCGGCCACCGTCCGCGTGATCGGCCCGGCATGATCCACCGTCAACTCGACGGGAAAAATCCCCGTATAGGGCACCAGCCCATGGGTCGGTTTCAGGCCCACAACGCCGCAGAATGATGCGGGGATACGGATCGACCCGCCCTGATCGCCGCCCGTCGCCATGTCCACAATGCCCGCCGCCACCAGAGCCGCCGACCCGGAGGAGGATCCGCCAGCATTGTGGCCGGGTACCACCGGGTTTTCCACCGGGCCGCTGGCAGACGTATGGCTACCGCCAGAGGCGCAGTAGTATTCGCAAACCGCTTTGCCGTGGATGTCGGCCCCCGCATCGAGCAGGCGGGTGACAATGGTGGCATCGGTTTCCGGCACATAACCCTGAAGGATGGTGGAGCCATTCTCCATCGTGACGCCGGCGACGTTCACGTTGTCCTTGATGGCCACAGTCTTGCCGGAGAGCTTGCCGGACGGCGCTCCCTTGATCTCCGTCTTGACCACCCAGGCGTTGTAGGGATTGTCGGCGGGGTCCGGTCGGACCCCCGGGGACCGATCGTAAATGACCTCCGGAAGCGGGCTTTCCATGTCGTCCACAAGATCATAGGCGTCAAAAAGCCCACCCATAAGGCCCAGAAAAGAGGCACCGCCCTCCGCGCTGAGCGTGAGGCCCAATTCGGCCCCTGCGGCGCGAACCTCCGCGGCATCCGGACGATCAATCATCCCAAAATCCCCATCTCTCTTGCGCCGCCCAGACGTACGTCTATGGCGGGTCAGTCTGTTTTCGCCGCACGCAACCAGCGAAGATGTCGTCATTAAAACTCTGATATAACTAGGTAAAATGAAGCGATCGCGTCTTGCCGCGCAACACTGCCTCATGCACTCCCAATCTCCGGCATCAACCAATAAATGAAATTAGTTGAATTGGAAACTTATTTTTGGTTAACCTTTGAAAACCGCAACGGCAACAGAGTGCGACACCAAAAATCGTCGTTTTTCGGGCCCGCGTGAAGAAGTGCCCGGTTTTTAATCAGTGACCCCTCAGGTTCCGACACAGCTTGACCCGCCTCGGGATGGGCCCGGGTGCGCGACGATCTGTCAGCAGAAAGCGCCTCGGCAGACCGACCGCATGGAAAGGAGACGACACGATGCCTCATGATCACCCTCATCCGCACAACAAGCCGTTGTCGGATGTAGAGTTACGCGTGAAAGCGCTGGAATCCATCCTGACGGAGAAGGAGCTGATCGATCCCGAAGCCATTGATCTCATCGTCGAGACCTATGAGACGAAGATCGGCCCGCGCAATGGTGCCCGCGTTGTCGCCAAGGCATGGAGCGATCCGGCTTATAAGGAGCGTCTGTTGAGCGATGCCACCGCTGCGATCAGCGAGCTTGGCTTCTCCGGTGTGCAGGGCGAAGACATGGTGGTGGTCGAAAACACCGAAGAGGTGCACAACATCGTCGTCTGCACGCTCTGCTCCTGCTATCCGTGGCCGACGCTTGGTCTGCCGCCCGTGTGGTACAAAGCAGCGCCCTATCGCGCGAAGGTGGTCAAAGACCCGCGCGGCGTGCTGGAAGAGTTCGGTGTCAGTCTCTCTGAGGAAACCGAAATCCGCGTCTGGGACAGCAACGCCGAGCTGCGGTATCTGGTGCTGCCGAAACGACCTGACGGCACGGATGGGATGACCGAAGAGCAACTCGCCGAGATCGTGACCCGCGACGCAATGATCGGCACCGATGTGCTGACAGCGCAGTAACCCCCGCACCTCGGCAGAAAGGATAACCCGATGAATGGCATACATGATCTGGGGGGCATGGACGGGATGGGCCCGATCAACCCGGCGGAGAACGAACTCGTCTTCAAGGACGATTGGGAACGGCGGATGTTCGGCCTTTTTGTGTCCTGCTTTGCAGGGGGACACTACAACGTGGACGAATTCCGGCACGCCATCGAGCGTATGGGCCCGGCGCACTACCTCGAGACGAGCTACTATGAACACTGGCTCTCCTCGCTCGAGACACTGCTGACCGAGAAGGGTGTCGTCACGCAGGACGAGCTGGACGCACGCAAGAAGCACATCGCGATGGAGGACGTCTGATGCCGACATTGACCCCTGATGTCGTACCGGGCCTGATCGCCACTGGCGCATCCGCCCGGCTGGACGAGGATGTGGCTCCCAAGTTCAGCGTCGGCGACATGGTGGAGATGAAGAACATCAACCCGGTGACGCACACCCGACTGCCGCGTTACGTGCGGGGCAAGAAAGGGATCGTAGAGCGGGATCACGGCGTTTTCGCCTTCCCCGATACCGGCGCGCATGGGCTCGGGCACAAGGCGCAGCATGTCTATTCGGTGAAATTCTCGTTCCGCGAGCTGTGGGGCGAGGATCATGCGGAGAACATGTATCTCTACATCGACATGTTCGACGACTACATGAGGCCCGCGCCATGACCGATCAGATTAGAGGCTCCGACCTCAAACGCACGCCGCACCTGCCGCATGATGAGGGGGGGCCTGTATTCAACGCACCGTGGGAGGCAAAGGCCTTCGCCATGACGCTGGATTTGCACAAGCGCGGTGTTTTCGGGTGGTCGGAGTGGTGCGAGACGCTCTCCGAGCAGATCAAAAAAGCCCAAGCCGCCGGAGACCCGGACCTGGGCGATACCTACTACAAACACTGGCTCAGCGCGTTGGAGCGGATCATGACCGCGAAAAAGGTCACCGATGCCCAAACTCTGCTGGCCGCCAAGGAGGACTGGCGCGCCGCCGATGAACATCGCGGGTTTGGCGAAGCTCCAGTGCTGGTCAAGGGGGCGGCCCGCTCGGGAACCTAGCCCGCATGATTTCGGCCTTGGGTCTGTGTCTCCGCCCATGATCTGACGCGGCGCTCTTCGCCCGGCGCGTCCTCCAGGCCCGGGGCGTCAGATCAGCGTATCGAGCGCTTCCCGCAGCAGTTTTGCCTTTTCGGACCCGATCGTTTCAATGATCCGATCATTCTGCTCCTCGACATGCAGCACGATCTTGTCGGACAGGCTGATCCCCAGATCCGTCAGCGCCAGTTGAACACGGCGTTGGTCCTCCGGTGACAATTGCCGCTGGACCAGCCCGTCCGCCACCATTCTGTCCACCAGCTTGGTCAGCGTCGGCGGGTTCATCAAAACAACTTCTGCCAACTCACGCATTGTGATACCTTCGGAGGCACGCAGCGACTGCAACACGCGCCATGTCTCCACCTGCACGTTCAGCGCCTTGAGCTTCTGGCTCAACTCGACGTGAAGCTTCCGATGCGCTGCGGCGAGTGCATAAGAAATGTACGAATCCACTGTTTTTTGAGGCTTTGACATCCGGCGACCCAGTGTTCGATGGTTACTTAGTTGACCTTGCAAACCCCGAGTACCACCGTCTTTAAGGCAAAACTAGCAAAGAAAACTGATCGATGGCGTCGACGCACATACATCTCTGGAGAAGTGGCGATATGGCCTCATTTCCATATGAGAACGCGGATGTCCGTCCTCGCGGGAAGGCACATCGACCCTATCGTGTGGCGCTGCTGATCCCGATGTGCGGCGCGGCAGGCATGTGGGCGCCATCCTGCATCGCGAGCGCCGAGGTGGCGCTGCAAGAACTCAACGCAGGGGAAGGTATAGCCGGTCGGCAGCTCGAGGTCGTGGTCATCGATGCTGCGCTCGAGGCGGAAACGCCGGTCGAAGACGTCGTCGATGAGCTCATCTCGCAAGGCTGGATCGACGCGATCGTGGGGATGCATATCAGTGTCGTGCGCCAGAAGGTGATCGCGACCGTGCAGGGCCGCGTCCCATTCGTTTACACCCCGCTTTACGAGGGCGGCGAGGCGTCTCCGGGCGTTTTCACAATCGGGGACACGCCCGCCCGGCAACTCGGTCCGGCCATCGGGTACATGAGCGCGCGGTTCAAGTTGAAGAAGTGGGCCCTCATCGGCAATGACTACATCTGGCCACGCGTTTCGCATGCCTACGCCAAGATACAGTTGCGGCGCCAACACAGGGAGCTGGTCTACGAGGCCTATCTGCCGTTCAGTTCCAACCGGCTCGCCGATGCCGTGGATACCATTGGAAAGTCTGGCGCAGACGCGGTTCTGATTTCACTGGTCGGTCAGGACGCGGTGGAGTTCAATCGCATCTTCGGGGCGATGAAACTGGCGCCAAAGATGTTCCGCCTGTCCTGCGCCATAGAGGAGAATGGTCTGCTGGCCAGTGGTGCGCAGAACCTTGACCGGCTCTTTTCTTCAGCTTCCTATTTTGCGGGTCTCGAGACGCCGGGCAACGCGGAGTTTCGTGAGAAATACCATAGCCTGCACCAGGAACGTGCGCCGATGCTGAACGCGCTTGGTCAGTCGACCTATGAGGGGCTGCATTTCCTGGCCAGTCTGGTTGAACAGCCCGAGGGGCGCTGGCCTGCTCGCGAAATGAATCTGCCGCAGCCCATCTCGTACAAGAGCGCGCGGCGCGGACTGTACCTGACCAACGCGCACAACAAATCCCCCGTTTTCCTCGCGCGTGCCAATGGGTTTGTCTTCGACGACCTAAAAAGGCTGTCCTAAGAAGTAACGGAATCTGCCGTCACAGTTTGTCCAATCTCTTGGAGATCCGACAAACTCCTGCGACCTCGAGCAAGTAACCGCCCACCGTCCTCTGCTCTGGCGGAATGTCCCTATGTGCTGGAAGGCCGACAGCTTGCGCCGTCCCGCTTCCAAGCCATTATTCCCAGCAAGTGCTGATGAACGGCACAGTTGTGGTGCCAGAGACGTGCTCCTTGCAACTTCACAAAGTCTAAAAGATTTGGTCGGGCTGAGAGGATTCGAACCTCCGACCCCCTGCTCCCGAAGCAGGTGCGCTACCAGGCTGCGCTACAGCCCGACCGTCTCGCCGCAATAGCGCTATCGTGGCGCCTTGGCAAGCCGCTGCCGCCTGTCTATTTCCAGCGTTTGTCGCGGCGGAGGAAGGGCGAGACGCGCGGTGTCGTGCCGGTTTCCGGTCGCGAGCGGGTGCGCAGCACGGGCTGCTCCGACCCAGGTGCCTTACTCTCACGCAGCACAATGAAAAGGCCACTGGCGATGATGATGGCCGAGCCGATGATGGTGCTGGTGCCCGGCGCCTCGTCGAAAAAGAGGACGCCGTAAAAGGTGGCCCAGAGAATTTGCGAATACTGCATCGGGGCCACGATCACCGCTTCGCCGGCATTGTAGGCGGCGATCAGGAAGCGCCCGGCAGTCCAGGCGAGAATCGCGATGATCCCCAGCTTGCCGAGATCAGCGAGCGGCAGCGGTTCATAGACGAGCGGCAAGAGGGCGGCCATCACGATGAAGTTGGCCATCATCGGGTAGAGCATGATCACGACCGAGCGTTCCTCGCGTCCGATCTTGCGCACGATGATTGACGCGAAAGCGCCGCATATGGCCGAGACAAGCGCGGCGAGGTGGCCGAGTTCGAGCTCGGCCTCGCCGGGGCGCAGTACGATCAGAACCCCGCAGAGGCCGACCGCCACCGCGATCCAGCGGCGCAACTTGACCTGCTCGCCGAGGATCGGGATCGCCAGGATCGTGATCAACAGCGGCGAGGCAAAGAGGATCGCGTAGACCTGCGCCAGTGGCAGGACCGAAAAGGCGTAGAAGGCGCAAAAACCGGTGATCACCGCCGCCACCGTCCGCGCGGCCATCCACCACGGATGCACCGGGATCAGAGTGCCGGGTGTTGCGTCGCGCAAGAGGTACAGCATGGCGAGCGGGAAGCTGAAGAGCACGCTGAAGAAGACGATCTGGACGGGGGAATAGCCACCGCCCAGCACCTTGATGATCACGTCGTGGCTGGCAAAGAGGCCAAAGGCGACAAGCGCCATGAGCGCGGCTTTGAGGTTCGAGTTCATCGGGCGGTCCGCCGCTGTGATGTTATCGGGACAACCGCGACCGGTGTAAGCCGCGGGTCCCTCTGTCGCTCTCTATATTCCGTGCGGGCAGCGGTTTGACAACCGCCAGTTGCTGCCCGCTGGCCGTGTTCTAGAGACTTGCGTCCAGAGCGCTGAGAATTGCATCGCCCATTTCCGTCGTGCTGATCGGCGTGCCGCCGTCCTCGCCCATCAGGTCCGCCGTGCGTGCGCCGTCTGCCAGGACGGTCTCGATGGCCGCTTCCAATCGTGCCGCCTCACCGCCCTGATCGAAGGAGTAGCGCAGCGCCATGGCGAAGCTCAGGATACAGGCGATCGGATTGGCCTTGCCCTGGCCCGCGATATCCGGCGCCGAGCCGTGCACCGGCTCGTAGAGCGCGCGGGGCGGGCCGTTCTCGGTGGGTTTACCGAGGCTCGCCGAGGGCAACATGCCAAGGCTACCCGTCAGCATCGCGGCGCAATCGGACAGGATGTCGCCAAAGAGGTTGTCGGTCAGGATGACGTCGAACTGCTTGGGCGCGCGGACCAGCTGCATCGCGCCGTTGTCGGCGTACATGTGGCTGAGCTCGATATCCGGGTAATCGGTGTCGCGCACCTTCTGCACCACCTCACGCCAGAGGATGCCGCTCTCCATCACGTTGGCCTTCTCCATGGAGCAGACCTTGCCCGAGCGTCGCCGCGCCAGCTCGAAGGCCGAGCGCGCGACGCGGTCGATCTCACCTTCGGTGTAGCGCTGGGTGTTGATGCCGACGCGCTCGTTGCCTTCCTCGAAGATGCCGCGGGGCTCGCCAAAATAGACGCCCGAAGTCAGCTCGCGCACGATCATGATGTCGAGGCCCGCAACCACATCCTTCTTCAGTGAGGAAAAATCGGCGAGCGCGTCGAAACATTGCGCGGGCCGCAGGTTGGAGAAAAGGTCCATCTCCTTGCGCAGGCGCAGCAGGCCGCGCTCGGGCTTTACGCTAAAGTCCAACTCATCGTACTTCGGGCCACCGACGGCGCCCAGGAGAACCGCGTCGACCTCCAGCGCCTTGGCCATCGTGTCGTCATGCAGCGGTGTGCCATGGGCGTCATAGGCGGCGCCGCCGACGAGATCTTCGCTCACGTCGAAGGTCAGGTCGCGCTTTGCGCCGAACCAGCCGATGACCCGCTTGACCTGCTCCATGACCTCCGGGCCGATACCGTCGCCGGCGAGGATGAGAAGGGATGGGTTGGCCATGAAACGTCTCCTTTGAAATCTGTCAGAGGCGGCCTAGCGCGCGGCCCTGTCAGGGTCAAGTTGGCGGCGGAGATTCACTGCGCGGGCTCACTGCAGCATGTACCGGCCTGCGGCGTCCGCGACATGGCCGAGCGGGCGCTGTGCTGCTAGATTCGAGTGGAAGCTGTTCAGGAGAGGCATTGTGGCCGCACGCAGTCAGCGGAAGGTGTTTGTCGGGGTCGGGTTGGGCCTTCTGATCCTGCTCGCCCTGCCTTTCACACTCTGGTCGCTCAGCGCAGCCTTTGCCGTGCAGTTCAGCCCGGACCTGTCGCAGAACCGTTTCTATGAGCCGGGCGCACCCTTCAGCAACCTGGCGATCTTTGCGCATATGGCGCTCGGGGCCGTGCTGATGGTCTTTGTGCCGCTGCAGGTCTGGCCCGGGCTGCGAGAGCGGTTTACAGCCTACCACCGCTGGGCGGGGCGCGTGCTCTGCACCGCGGCGGCTATCACGGGGCTCGCGGGGCTGGCCTACATCGCACTACGCGGCACCATCGGTGGGCTCTGGATGGACATCGGCTTCGCCCTCTATGGAGCGCTGATCGTGCTCAGCGCCGCACAGGCGATCCGATACGCCCGCCTGCGGGCCCTTGATGCGCATCGCCGCTGGGCGCTGCGCCTTCTGGTGCTGACCTTCGGGTCGTGGCTCTACCGTGTGCATTACGGTTTCTGGTACTACTTCACCGATGGTCTGGCCTCGACACCCGCGTTCGATGGCGCCTTCGATCTGGTGCAGAACTTCGCGTTCTACCTGCCGTATCTGCTTCTCCTGGAGCTTTGGTTGCGCCGCCGTCCGCAGATGGCCTAGCGGGTGATATCGACCCAGACGAGCCGGTGGCGGCTGGCCTCAATCACCGTCTGACCCAAAGCGCTCTCCGGGTCCGGCCAGAACACCCCCGCGTCCAGCACCTGCCAGTCGGCCGAGGGCAGCACATAGTCCACGCGGAGGTTGCCCGGAACCGGATCGGTCCAGTCCACCGTGTCGAAGGGGTCGCCCGTTGCCGTCTCGCTGCCGGGGCTGCGCGGCAGCGGGTCCTGCAGGCGTGGATCGTCGAGCAGGCCATTGATGGCCGACTTAATGCCCTCGCCATCGCGCCGGTCCTGATTGATGTCCCCCAGCAGCACGAAGCTCTCAGTTTGCGTCTCGCCGAAATACCCTGCGAGATAATGCTGCCAGAACACGGTTTCATCGTGGTTGCGCTTGCCATTGCGGTCTTCAGGCCCGTCAAAGACTGGCGGGCTGCCCTGGAAGGCCATGATGTTGACGGTGCCAAGGGTCGGCACCTCGATCGGCACCACCCAGTGGTTGGTGGTCGACAGGCGTTGTGCGGCTTGCGCTTCCTCGGACGGGAAGGGGCCCGCCGCCGTTTCGGGCAGCAGCGCATCGGGCAAATCGCGCCATAGAAGGTCGGTGAAGTCCTTCACCGCGCCGATATCGATGGGGTGGCGAGACAGGATGGCCATCCCGCCCTGGCCGGAGAACCGGCCATAGCTCTGTGCGTCGCGCGGCTCGCCCAGCTTGCCGTTGCCGTCCATGTCGAGCCCCGTGGGCATGCCGGTGTTGGGGCGGGCGGAGAAGCTGTAAGCGTAACTGAGCCCGTAGCCTTCCAGCGCTGTGACATAGGCCGCCAGCGCTTCGCCGGTCAGGTCATAGTCGAACCCCTGCAACAGGAGCACATCAGGCTTGGCCTCGGAGATCACGGTCAGCGTCGCGAGCACCTGTGGATCGTCGCCGCCCGCGATATCGCGCAGCAGAAGGCCGGGACCTTTGCGCGACAGTTCGGTGTTGAAGGTCGCGACCCGCAGGCTGTCGGCCCAAGCGCCGCCACTACTCAGGGCGGCGAAAAGGATCGCGAGGATCAGGCGGTCTGGTAGTCGATCTCGGCGGCGTTCTGATAAGCCTGCCGACGCTTTTCTTCGATCATGCTGGCGATCCGGCTCATGGCGACACCGCGCATAATCATGCTGGCGGGGAGAAAGGCCCATGCGGTGATCGTCCAGATAAGTGTTAGCGGGTTCTCTAGTGAAACCGGGTTTACCAGATCAGATGTCGCCTTGACCACCGCCGGAATGATGAAGGGCAGAAGAAACCCCAACGCCACGTTGACGCGGGCGTCACGCTGTAGCCGGTAGAGCACATCCCCACCCGCCGTCGGGTCGAAGAGCGGCAGGTTCACCCAGACATTGAAGGCACCGTTGCGCACCGGCCATCCGCCGATGCGGACCAGCGAGACAAAGGCGATCAGCGCGATCAGCGAGACCAGATAGGCGATCCCGGCAGCCGAACGCACGGCGTTGATCACCTCGGAGGGCGCATCATAGGGCAGCATCAGAACGATCAGCCGCACTGGTGAGTAGGGGAAGTCGATCGAGTTGCCGATAATGATGCCGATTGCCGCGATCCCCTTGCTCATCGAGCTGGGATCGGAACTGCCCCGCGCGATCACGGTGAGCAGTATCACGGTGATCATGAGCGCGATGAACCGCAGCCGGTTGAAGGGCGATGCGTCGCGAAACTCGACGATGCTCGGAGAGTTGGAATTGTATTCAACGAAGGTAAGAAAAGCAGCCAGCAGGGCGGCCAGCATCACCATATGAGACTGGCTTGATGCCACATCCGGTAACAGCAACGCCGGAGTGGCAACCAGCACCGCTATCAGCAGCCCGCGCGTCACAGCGCCTGACATACGTACTATCATCCGTTTACTTCCCTTCAAACTGGCCAGGCGCGATTCTATGCCGCGTCCTTGTTCCAACTTGATGCCACCGGGGCGGTGGTCTGCTGCCTCATTTCTGCCCCATTTGTGACATCATTCGTCTTACGTCCACAAGTGTCATGGTTAACAAGACGCAATCCATTGGGCCTTTTGAGGGAAGAGGTGGTGCCATCTTGCATCAATACTGTGGCAGAAAGCAGGCAGCACGCAACATGTTGTGGGCGCCAAAATAGCGCCCACTAAAATCATGTTAATTCTTTGTCATTGTCGCGGAACGGGCAACCGGTTGAATCGAGCCGTCAGACCCAGGGCCGCGCCTGTTCCGCGGCGGCTTCGAAGGTGTCGATGGCCGGTGCCTTCTCCATCGTGAGCCCGATATCATCGAGCCCGTTCATCAGGCAATGCTTCTTGAAGGCATCGAGCTCGAAGCTGAAGACCTCACCGTCCGAACTGGTCACGGTCTGCGCGTCCAGATCGACGATCATGCGTGCGTTGGAGCCCTTCTCGGCGTCCTTCATCAGCACATCGACCTGCTCTTGCGGCAGTGCGATGGGCAGGATGCCGTTCTTGAAGCAGTTGTTGTAGAAGATGTCGGCAAAGGACGGAGCGATCACGCAGCGGATGCCGAAATCCTTGATCGCCCAGGGCGCATGCTCGCGGGACGAGCCGCAGCCGAAGTTGTCGCCCGCCACGAGGATTTCCGCCTCGCGATAGGCGTCCTTGTTCAGCACGAAATCGGGGATTTCCTGGCCGTCGTCGTCATAGCGCATCTCGTCAAAGAGGTTCACGCCGAGGCCGGAGCGCTTGATCGTTTTCAGGAACTGTTTGGGGATGATCATGTCGGTATCGACGTTGATCAGGGGCATCGGGGCGGCGATGCCGGTGAGGGTGGTGAACTTGTCCATCTTGTCTCTCCTCGCCTTGAAAAAGGCTGTCGGTGGGGCGTCTGTTTTGCGTCGGTATCACGTCGGTATTACGTCGGTGCGAAGCGCACGCCGCATTAACCGGCAGGTAGGGTGGGCTTTCAGGCCACCCCTCCCGTCACATCAGCTCGCGCACGTCTGTCAGCTTGCCGGTGATCGCCGCTGCTGCAGCCATCGCGGGGGACATGAGGTGCGTACGCCCCCCACGGCCCTGACGGCCTTCGAAGTTGCGGTTCGAGGTCGCGGCACAGCGCTCGCCCGGTTGCAGCTGGTCAGGGTTCATCGCCAGACACATGGAACAGCCCGCAAGGCGCCACTCGAAGCCCGCTTCTTTGAAGATGTCGGCCAGACCTTCTTCTTCCGCCTGCGCGCGCACCAGGCCGGACCCCGGGACGACCATCGCCCGCAGCCCGTCCTTCTTCTTCTTGCCCTTCAGGATCGCGGCGGCTGCGCGCAAATCCTCGATGCGGCCATTGGTGCAGGAGCCGATGAAGACCGTGTCGATCTCGACATCCGAGAGCGGGGTGCCGGGTGTCAGCCCCATGTAGTCGAGCGAGCGCTGCGCAGCACCCACCTTGCCGCCTTCGAAGTCGTCGGCGGCAGGCACGGCGGCGGTGATCGGCAGCACATCCTCGGGCGAGGTGCCCCAGGTCACGACCGGCGCGATGTCCTCGCCCTTGATGGTGATGACCTTGTCCCAGGCGGCATCATCGTCGGAGTAGAGCGTCTTCCACCAGTCCATCGCCGCTTCCCACTGCGTGCCCTTCGGCGCATGCGGGCGGCCTTTGCAGTATTCGAATGTCTTCTCGTCGGGTGCGATCAAGCCTGCGCGCGCGCCGCCCTCGATCGCCATGTTGCAGACCGTCATGCGGCCTTCCATGCTGAGATCGCGGATCGCTTCGCCGCAGTATTCGATCACATAGCCGGTGCCGCCCGCGGTGCCGGTGGCCCCGATCACCGAGAGGGTGATGTCCTTGGCGGTCACACCGGGGCGCAGCTTGCCGGTGATTTCGACCTTCATGTTCTTCGATTTCTTCTGGATCAGCGTTTGCGTGGCCAGCACATGCTCGACCTCGGAGGTGCCGATGCCGTGCGCCAGCGCGCCAAAGGCGCCGTGGGTTGCCGTGTGGCTGTCACCGCAGACGACGGTCATGCCCGGCAGGGTCCAGCCTTGCTCCGGCCCGACTATATGCACTATGCCCTGGCGCACGTCGGTGACAGGGTAATAGTGAATGCCGAAATCCTTGGCGTTCTTGTCGAGCGCAGCGACCTGGATGGCGCTGTCCTCGGTCATGTTCGAGGGGTCTTCGCGCCCCGCCGTTGTTGGCACGTTATGGTCTGGCACCGCGATGGTCTTCTCGGGTGCGCGCACCTTGCGACCCGCCATGCGCAGCCCTTCGAACGCCTGCGGCGAGGTCACCTCATGCACGAGGTGACGGTCGATGTAGAGCAGGCAGGTGCCATCGTCGGCTTCATGCGCGACATGGGCATCCCAGATTTTATCATAGAGTGTTTTGGGGGACATGGGTCCTCTCCCGTCATGTGAATGAATTGGATATGGTCTGAGGTCGCGCGCTTATAGTCGCGCCAGCACGGTATGGGTCGCGCCAAAGAAGCGTTCGCGCAGACGCGCGCGGTCATCCATATCGACAATGCGTATCATGGCTCTCCAGATACCGCGCAGAAGGGCGCGCCGCAAGGGTTCGCGGCTTGTGGCGGCCCCGCGACTGTGCCAGTTTTCCTTAAAAAGGAGCCTGCATGGAGACCGAAGAAGAACCTTTTGCCGCCGCCTTGATGTCGGTCGACGAGATTTGGTTCCTGTTCGTCAGCTTCCTGCAGAGCATCGTCACGCCCGGCTGGCGGCAGAATCAGGTGCTGATCGTGCTGGGGCTGGCGGTGCTGTGCTACTTCCTGCACATCCTCTCGGGCCGGGTGATCGAGAACCAGGTGCGCGCGCGCGAGGGGTGGTCCAAGTGGCAGCTGCGCATGATCGTGCAGATCAAGCGGCGCATGGGGCTCATCTGGTTCGCGGTGCTGGCGGGCGGGCTTTACCTCTTCATGCAGCAGGTGACCTGGCCGTCGCGCTCCTATTTCATCGGGTTGGCCGCGACGCTCGCGATTGTCTGGACCAGCATCGCCTATGCCGCACGGCTGGTGCGCAACCGCTTTTTGCGACGGCTGGTCACCTGGGGCTTGTGGATCTACGCCACGCTCTACCTTGTCGGGGTCTCTGACGAGGTCTCGTCCTTCCTGGACGAGATCGCGCTCGATGTGGGGGATTTCCACCTCTCGGTGCTGACGCTGATCTCGGCGGCGGTGGTGATCGGTGTGCTCTTCACCGTCGCGCGGCTGGTCAGTTCCACCACGGCCAGCAGCATCCGCCGCAACGAGGATATCAGCCCCTCGATGCAGGTGCTGGCCGTCAAGGCGGTGCAGATTTTCCTCTACGGCTTTGCCTTCTTCATGGGGGTGAAGGCGGTGGGGATCGACCTCACCGGGCTTGCGGTGCTCTCCGGTGCCATCGGTGTGGGCCTCGGGTTCGGTCTGCAGAAGGTGGTCTCGAACCTCGTCTCGGGCGTCATCATCCTGCTCGACAAATCGATCAAGCCCGGCGATGTGATCTCGCTCGGCGAGACCTTTGGGTGGATCAACGCGCTGGGGGCGCGGTACGTCAGCGTCGTCACGCGGGACGGGCGCGAGTACCTGATCCCCAACGAGGACTTGATCACCGGGCAAGTGGTGAACTGGTCGCATTCCAATGAATTCGTGCGGCTGGATATTTATTTTGGCACCTCCTACGGCTGTGATCCGCACCAGGTGCGCAAGCTGGCCATTGAGGCCGCGGCGGATGTGGACCGGGTTCTGGCGCACCCGAAGCTGCCCGTGTGTCATATCGTGGGCTTCGGCGACAGCTCGGTCGATTACATCCTGCGGTTCTGGATCCGCGACCCGACGGGCGGGCTGACCAACATCCGCGGCAATGTCTATCTGGCGCTTTGGGATGCGTTCAAGGCCAACAACATCTCGATCCCCTTCCCGCAGCGCGAGGTGCGCTTGCTTGAGGATGAGGCGTAAGATCGCTCAGGGTTAACCAAACCTTGCGGAACGCGACGCTGTCATTGAAATGTCGCACCTCAGTTGTTACCCTTTTAAGTACCCCAGCGCCGGGGGTCTGGCGGCGCGACATAAGGAGGACAATGTCCTGTCTATCCACGCTGATGCAGCGGATGCTGCTCAAAACGGGTCTGCGGTCATGGTGACTGCGACCGACACGGCCACAAGCGACATGCTCCTGGCGACCATCCTTTCATCCCTCTCTGACGACAAGGCTGAAGACATCGTGCAGATCGACCTGCGCGGCAAGACCGAGATCGGCGACTATATGGTGATCTGCTCCGGGCGCTCGACCCGTCAGGTGGCCTCGATTTCGGAAAAGCTCGCACAGACGGTCAAGGACGAGTTTGGCCGCACGGCAAAGGTCGAGGGCAAGGAGACGGGCGACTGGGTGCTGATCGACACAGGCGATGTGATCGTGCACGTGTTCCGCCCGGAAGTGCGCGAGTTCTACCAGCTTGAGAAGATGTGGCAGCCGATGGACGGCTCGGAGAGCGCGGCCAACTGATCCTGCCGGATCGGAGGTGCTCTCATGCGTGTGCATATTGTTGCGGTGGGGCGTTTGCGCTCGGGACCGCAGAAGGACTTGATCGACGATTACCTGACGCGGTTTGACCGCACCGGCCGGGGCCTAGGCCTCGGGCCTGCACGTGTCGTTGAGGTGGATGACCGCAAGGGCGGCGGCATGGCCGGGGAGGCGGAACTTATTCGCCGGGCGCTGCCGGAGGGCGCCGTGGTCGTGGCGCTGGACGAGCGCGGGCGCATGGAGAGCTCGCCCGAGTTTGCGCAGCGGATCGCGGGCTGGCGCGATGCCGGGCGCGGCGATCTGGCGCTGGTCATTGGCGGCGCCGACGGGATTGATCCGGGGTTGCGGGCTGAGGCGGATGTTGCGCTGTCCTTCGGGAAGATGGTCTGGCCGCATATGCTGGTCCGGGTGATGCTGGCCGAACAGCTCTACCGCGCGGCGTCGATCCTGGCAGGCGCGCCGTATCATCGGGTGTGACGCGGCAACCCTCTCCGGTGGAGTTCGGGACTAGCTGGAATGGTGGTCCAGAGCCGAGACCGACGCAGCCTGAAAACTGTAGGATGGTCCACCGAGCGGTCACTTCGGCAAACCTCGAAACCCTTTTCGCGACTGGCTCCGCTCGCAAGGAACCACACCGCATCAGTGTTCCATGACAACGACGGATTGATTTGAAACCGCAGCCGTTCGGTGTCTGAACGCGTCGACATATGCCGGGTTGGTGTAGAGGGAAATGAAGGCTGCGAGGCTGGGATACTGTCCAATCGCAACCAGATCCCAGTCTTGGTCTTCCCCAAGCAGACTGCCTGCGAAGGGGGCGACTGCCAGAAACGTCCCGCCTGCGGCCTGCATCGAGGGCACGCTGACATCCGCATAGCGCTGAAACGCGTCGCGCCCCGACGCATGCGGTTCCTCCGGCGCGCCGTAATCTGCCGTGTTGTTGAACTTGAAGAAGTTCACCAGGCTGAAGGGGCGGTCCGGATCTCTCTCCAAGACCCGCCGCCACTGTTCTGGCGTCGGTGCATTCCCGTCGGTGCCATCTCCGTAAGCGTCGACAAGTGTCTTCAACATATCATTGACGTTCATGGTGGTCTCTCATTTAATTACACGTGTCAACAAACAGGTTTCATTACATATGTCAAGAAACATCCGTGGAGAGAAGACAAGGGCAGAGATACTTGACGCGGCATGGGACCTGATTTCCGAGCGGGGCGCGGATGTTTCCGTCTCCAAAATCGCGGCTGCGGTGGGGATCAGCCGGCAAACGATCTATCTGCATTTCGGCACCCGAGGCGGCCTGCTCGTGGCGCTGGTGCGGCGTACAGACGAGAGGTTCGAGATCAAGGAGCAGTTTGACGCCGCTCTCAGCCTACCGGACCCGCGGGACAGATTTGCCATGACCTTGCAGGCCTGGCTGACATTTGTTCCCAAGATTTTCCCTGTGGCCAAGGACCTCATTCGGCTGCGCGAGCGCGACGCCGAGGCTGCAGCAGCTTGGGCCGACCGCATGGAGGAGCTGCAAGCCTGGCTGCTTGAGCTGATGCGGAGCCTGCACAGGGACGAAGCTCTCAAGGATCAATGGACGCCGGAGCGGGCAAGCCAGTTTTTCTGGGCCCAGACGAGCGTTCAGGTCTGGGGGCTGTTGAGGCGGGATTGCGGGTGGAGTGAAGAATGGATTGCCGACAGCCTGCAGAGCGCGCTGGCAGACAGTATCTTACGAGGCACATCTCGCTTGCAGGATGTCTGAGGCAGTCACGGGTGGCAGTGCCGCGATTGCGACCGCTCCGACCCTTCAGTCCGGGAACCCGACTGCCAGCGTCGTCCATTGCCGGGTCATCGACTATCCATCAAGCGCCCTGTCAGCGGGGCAGATTGACCACCCTGGTGTCGGGGTTCCAGCCGCCGGGCAGGTCGCGGGCCTGCACCTGGACCTGCGTGGTGCCCTCCGGGATGCGCACGCCGGAGAGCGAGCGTGTGAACGGCTGTTCCTTCACATGCGGGTGCGCCAATTCGCGGATCGCCAGTTGATTGCCGTCCATATCGAGGATGCGCCAGGCGTCGGCATAGTGGTCCCACCCGGTGTCGGGGTGCGAGATGGTCACGTCGAAGCGCCAGGTGTCGCCGCTCTTGCGGACCTTCACATTGTCGATTTGCGGGGGCTCGGCCACCGCCTGGGTGGCTGCGATCAGCAGTGCTAAAAACGCGTATCTCATTATATGACCAACCAAAAGAAACCCACTGTACCTCCCCCAAGTTAGGAGTTTAACAGAATTTTGCGAGAGGCGGAGGCAAATTCGCGGCGCCAGATGACCACAAGTGTGATGCTGGCGGCCAGCATGAGGGGAATGGGGCCCGCGAGCCACGCGGCAGAGGCGAGCGCGAAATACATCGAGCGCAAGCCGCGGGTGAAGCTGCGCGCGCCGGTGATGTTGATCTGGGCGGCCTGTTCGGCCCGCTTGTAGGCCTTGGGGTCCTCGGGGTCGTTCGGCACGGCGCCCATCAGAACGGCGCAATAGCCAAAGAGGCGGTTGGCCCAGACAAATTTCAGAAAGGCGTTGGTCAGGAACAGCGTCAGCACCATCAGCTTGATTTCCCACACGATGGTCGGGTGATCCATCAGCGTGATCTCGGCGGCGACATTGGCGAGGCGTTCGGCATTGCCGAGCACAGCCAGCGTGCCGCCGATGGCGATGACGGAGGTGGAGGCGAAGAAGGCCGCGCCCTGTCGCAGGGTGTTCAACACCTGGGCGTCGAAGATGCGCGGCTCGCGCGTGACCATCTGGCGCATCCATTCCTGCCGGTAGCCCGCCATGATCCGCGTGGTGGACAGGTGCTTGGCCGACGGGTGCTCGACGCGCCAGCCGATGCCCGCCCAGAAGACGAAAAGGGCTGCCACTGCGATGAAATCGAGCGGCTGGAACAGGGCGAGGCGGTCCACAAGGGTCATGGCGCACGCATGGCAGGTTGGATAAATCTTGCCAATGGGTGAAATTGGTCATATTATTTTACCAAATGGAGGTGTGCCCATGGAAATGCCGATTCCCGACCCTGCTGTTTTGGCCCGCAAGGACCGCGTGGTGGCGCGGCTGAAATCTGTGCTGCCGGAGGATGCGGTGATCCACGAGGACGCCGAGACGCGGGCTTATGAGTGCGATGCGCTGACCGCCTATAAGTGCCCGCCGATGGTGGCGGTGCTGCCGTCGAGCACGCAGGAGGTCTCGGAGGTGCTGCGCATCTGTCATGAGGAGGGCGTACCGGTGGTGCCGCGTGGGTCTGGTACGTCACTGGCGGGGGGCGCGCTGCCCACGGCGGATTGCGTGATCCTCGGTGTGGCGCGAATGAATGATGTGCTGGAGACGAGCTATGCGGATCGGTTTGTACGGGTGCAGAGCGGGCGCACCAATCTGAGCGTGACGGGGGCGGTGGAAGAAGATGGCTTCTTCTATGCGCCGGACCCGTCGAGCCAGCTCGCTTGCGCGATAGCGGGCAATATTGCGATGAATTCGGGCGGGGCGCATTGCCTGAAGTATGGCGTGACGACTAACAATCTGCTCGGCGTGACCCTGGTGATGATGGACGGCGAGGTGGTCGAGCTGGGCGGCGCGCATATGGATGCGGGCGGGCTGGACCTGCTGGGCCTGATTTGCGGCTCGGAAGGGCAGTTGGGGGTCGTGACCGAGGCGACCTTGCGCATTCTGCCGAAACCCGAGGGCGCGCGGCCCGTATTGATGGGGTTCGGCAGCGCCGAAGTGGCGGGCGCCTGTGTCGCGGATATCATCAAGGCCGGCGTGCTGCCGGTGGCCATCGAATTCATGGACCGGATGCTGATCGAGGTCTGCGAGGATTTCGCCAAGGCGGATTATCCGATGTGCGAGGCGCTGCTGATCGTGGAGGTGGAAGGTTCGGAGGATGAGATCAACCATCAGCTCGCGTTGATCACCGAGATTGCGCAGCGGCATGATCCGGTGGCCCTGCGCGAGAGCGCCTCGGCGGAGGAGAGCGCGCGCATCTGGGCGGGGCGGAAGGCGGCGTTTTCGGCCATTGGGCGGATCAGCGATTACATGTGTCTCGACGGGACGATCCCGGTGAGCTCGCTTCCTTATGTGCTGCGGCGGATCGGTGAGATGTCGAAGCAGTATGGGTTGCCGGTGGGCAATGTGTTCCATGCGGGGGACGGCAATATGCACCCGCTGATTTGCTATGACGCGAACAAGCCCGGCGATCTGGAGATTTGCGAAGAATTCGGGGCGGAGGTGCTGAAGCTCTGCGTCGAGGCGGGGGGCTGTCTGACCGGAGAGCATGGCGTGGGTATCGAGAAGCGCGATCTGATGAGCGTGCAATATGCGCCCGCCGATCTGGAGGCGCAGATGGCGGTGAAGGATGTGTTTGATCCCGCGTGGCTGTTGAACCCGGCGAAGGTATTTCCGCTGGAAGTCTCAGAGGCGCGACGGGCGGAGCGGATGGCGGCGGAGTAGGGGGCGCTGCCCCCGTCTCCCTTGCGGGAGCCTCCCCCGGAGTATTTCTGGAAGGATGAAGATGAGTGCACCGACAAGTGAAGCGGCGCTGGCCGATGTGGTGAAATCGGCCACGGGTCCTTTGGCCATTCGGGGCGGGGGGACGAGAGGGGTTGCCGTTGAGGGCGCGGCGCTTTCGGTGGCCGGGCTGTCCGGCATCACGCTTTACGAGCCGGGGGCGCTGACCCTGGTGGCGCAGGCAGGCACGCCGATTGCCGAGATAGAGGCGGCCTTGGCGGCGGAGAACCAACGGCTGGCGTTTGAGCCGATGGATCCACGGGCGCTGCTGGGGACCGAAGGGGAGCCGACGCTGGGCGGTGTGATTGCTGCCAATGTCAGCGGCCCGCGGCGCATTCAGGGCGGGGCCGCGCGGGATTACGCCTTGGGTGTGCGGTTCGTGGATGGCACTGGCACGGTGGTCAAGAACGGCGGGCGGGTGATGAAGAATGTCACCGGCTATGACCTCGTGAAGCTGATGTGCGGCGCCTTCGGGACCTTGGGGGTGCTGACGGAAGTGTCGCTGAAAGTGTTGCCGATGCCCGAGACGCAGGGCACCTTGCTGGTGCGGGGCTTGAGCGATGCCCAGGCGATTGAGGCCATGGCCGTCGCGATGGGCTCGCCCTTCGAGATCACCGGTGCGGCGCATTGCGCGACGATCATGGACGATGGGCCGGTGACCGCGCTGCGGATCGAAGGGTTCGAGACCTCGGTGACCTATCGGCTGGAGCAGCTCAAGAGCCTGCTGGCGCGGTTTGACGCGGAGATGACGGTCGGGGATGCCGCGATGAGCGAGTGGATCTGGCGCAGCGTGCGCGATGCGGAGCTCTTGCGGGATGTGCCCGAGGACATCTGGCGCGTGTCGTGCAAACCGTCCGAGGCGCCCGCGTTGATGGCGCGATCCGGGGCTGTGGGCTGGTACTTTGACTGGGGCGGCGGCCGGATCTGGGTGCGGGTGCCCGAGGGCCAGGATTTGCGCGCAGCTCTTGGCCGGTTTGACGGGCATGCGACGCTGGTGCGCGGGTCAGCCAAGACGCGGGCCGCGCTGCCGATGTTTCAGCCCGAGGCGCCGGGTGTGGCGAGGCTCAGCGCCGGGCTGCGCGCGCGGTTTGATCCGCGGGGCATC
The DNA here is from genome assembly GCF_054226325.1 of Roseobacter cerffii. Lineage (NCBI taxonomy): Bacteria > Pseudomonadati > Pseudomonadota > Alphaproteobacteria > Rhodobacterales > Roseobacteraceae > Roseobacter > Roseobacter cerffii. The sequence continues at coordinate 3,837,768 of NZ_CM135757.1, read as the reverse complement.
CTGAACCGCGGGCTCATGGGCCCCGTGGCGGAGGAGGTGGCCTGATGCAGACGACCTTCACGCCAGAGCAGCTGAAAGACCCAGGCATCGCGCGAAGCAATGAGATTTTGCGGTCCTGCGTGCATTGCGGGTTCTGCACCGCGACTTGCCCGACCTATCAGGTCCTCGGCGATGAGCTCGACAGCCCGCGCGGGCGGATTTACTTGATCAAGGACATGCTGGAGAACGACCGCGACCCGGATGCGAAGACGGTCAAGCATATCGATCGCTGTCTGAGTTGCCTCGCCTGCATGACCACCTGCCCCTCGGGCGTGCATTACATGCATCTGGTCGATCATGCGCGCGAGTACATCGAACAGCGCTACAAGCGGCCCTTTGGCGACCGGGCGCTGCGCTGGATCCTCGCGCGGATCCTGCCTTATCCAATGCGTTTTCGGCTGGCGCTGGTGGGCGCCAAGCTGGGGCGGCCTTTCGCGCGGTTCATGCCGGATGAGCGGCTGCGCGCGATGCTGGAGATGGCGCCGAAGCGCATCCCGCCGGTGAGCCGCAACGACGACCCGCAGAGTTTTGCGCCGCAGGGCAAGGCGGTCAAGCGGGTGGCGCTGATGACCGGCTGTGCGCAGCGGGCGCTGAACACGGATATCAATGATGCGACCATCCGCCTGCTCACGCGTCTGGGCTGCGAGGTGGTGGTGGCCGAAGGCGCGGGCTGTTGCGGCGCACTGACCCATCACATGGGCAAGACCGAAGAGAGCCACGCGACGGCGGCGAAGAACATCCGCGCCTGGGCGGCGGAGATGGATGGTGCGGGGCTCGACGCTATTGTGATCAACACCAGCGGCTGCGGCACGACGGTGAAGGATTATGGCCATATGTTCCGCAATGAGGCGCTGGCTGAAGATGCGGCGCGCGTCTCAGGGATCGCCATGGATGTTTCGGAGCTGCTGATGCAGCTGGACCTGCCGGAAGGGGCGGACAAGGAGATGGTCGTGGCCTATCACGCCGCCTGTTCGCTGCAGCATGGGCAGCAGATCAAGACCTATCCGAAGGACCTCTTGAAGCGCGCGGGGTTCCGGGTTGTGGAGCCCTCCGATCCGCATCTCTGCTGTGGCTCGGCGGGGACCTACAACCTCATGCAGCCGGAGATTTCGAAGAAGCTCAAGGACCGCAAGGTGCGCACGCTGGAGGCAAAATCGCCCGATGTGATCGCGGCGGGCAATATCGGCTGCATGATGCAGATCGGGTCCGGGACCACGGTGCCGATTGTGCATACCGTGGAACTGCTCGACTGGGCCACGGGCGGGCCGCAGCCTTCGGCCCTGCAGGAAGGGGACACCGCGCGATCCGAGGTGCCGATCCTCCGCTAGGAGGGCCGAGACACACTGTTAACAAGATTGCCGTCAATTTGGCGGCACCTGCCCTATTTCTGCCGCATCGCCCCCGTATTTTCCTTCGTATCGAGACGAAGGACATTTTTGTGCGACATTTTATTGGAATTCTTGCCATCGCCGCCGCTTTGGGCGGTGCCGCCGGGGCGGATGACGCCCGGCTGAAAAGCCTGGAGACAGGTACTGATGCGAGCCCCTGGGAGGCCGTGGGGCGTCTGGATATCAATGGCCGTGGCTTTTGCACCGGTGCGCTGATCAGCCCGAACCTGGTGCTGACGGCGGCGCATTGCCTCTACGACAAGGCCTCTGGCGACCGGATCAACCATGAAACGGTGGAGTTTCTGGCCGGGTGGCGCAATGGCCGTGCCTCGGCCTATCGGCAGGTGAAGCGCGCGGTGGTGCACCCCGATTACACCTATGCCGACGAGGTCTCCTCGGCGCGGGTGCGCAATGACATCGCCCTGCTGGAACTGGCGCATCCGATCCGCAACACCACGATCGAGCCGTTTGAGACGGCGCCCCGCCCGCGCAAGGGCGCGCATGTGGGCGTCGTGAGCTATGCGCGGGACCGTGCGGAGGCGCCATCCTTGCAAGAGGTCTGCACGGTGCTGGCCCGGCAGCAGGGTGTGCTGGTCACCTCCTGCGCGGTTGATTTCGGATCGTCCGGCGCGCCGATCTTCACCTTTGCGGAGGGCAAGGCGCAGATCGTCTCGGTGGTGTCGGCCAAGGCCGAGCTGGATGGCAGCAACGTGTCGCTGGGCACCGCCCTTGGCGCACCGTTGCAGTTTCTGCGCGCCGAGTTGCTTGCGGGCAAGGGCGTTTACCAGCATACCGCGCCGATCTCGGCCCGCGTCGGCGTGGGCGAGGGCCGCGCCAGCAGCGGCGCGAAATTCGTGAAACCGCCGAAGTAACCGATGCGGCGCGTGTTGACAGGCCTTTTGCTGGCCACGCTTGCCGTTTGTGCTCCGGCGGCTCAGGCCCAGCAGAACACCGCTCTGCGCGGGCTGGGCACAGCCAATGAAGCGCTGGTCTGGCAGGCCGTGGGCCGGCTCGACATGAACAAGCGCGGGTTCTGCACCGGCACGCTCATCGCGCCGGACCTGGTGCTGACGGCGGCGCATTGTGTTTATGATCGGCGCACGGGGGCCGCCTTTGCGCCGGATCAGCTGACCTTCCGCGCGGGGCTGCGCCACGGTGACGCGATTGCCGAGCGCGGGGTGGCGCAGATCGAGGCCCATGCGGGCTATGACCCGGCGCGCGGCGTCGAGGTGCGCAACATCCGTCATGATGTGGCGCTGTTGCGGCTGGATGCGCCGATCCCGACCCATGTGCTGGATCCGTTTGTGCTCTTTAACGAGCGGATGTCGCGCGGGCCGGTGAGTGTCGTGTCTTATGGACGCGGGCGGGCGGAACTGCCCTCGCGCCAGTCCGTCTGTCGCGTGTTCGACCGCTATGAAGGGGTTCTGCTGCTCGATTGTGACGTGACCTTCGGCTCCTCCGGCGCGCCGGTCTTCAGCCACAAGAACGGGCGCGGCCAGATCGTCTCGGTCATCTCGAGCGTGGGCAGCTATGACGGGCGTCGCGTGTCCTTTGGCATGGCGCTGCCCGGGCTGGTGGCGGACCTCAAGCGGCAGATGCGGGCCAATGCGCTGAGCCCGCTGGCCGAGCAGCGACGCATCACGGTGAGCGACGGCGTGAGCCGGACAAACCGCAGTGGCGGGGCCAAATTTGTCCGCCCGTGAGGGTCTTGAAAGCGGAAAATCCATCCCCAAATATGCGGTGTCCGGGGTGCCTAGAGAGGGCCCTGGCGTCAACCATTGCTGGCGCGCGTCCAAGTCAGGAGCCGCTGGCGCGTAATCGCTCACTTAAGAGGATCACACTATGCGTACCTACGATTTTGCACCGCTCTACCGGGCCACCGTTGGCTTTGACCAGATCGCCGACCTGATGGACCGGGTCCTGACCAGTGAAGGCACACAGCCGTCCTACCCCCCTTACAACATCGAAAAGCTCGACGATGACTCGTACCGCATTTCGATTGCGGTTGCCGGCTTCTCCGACGCCGATCTGAGCGTCGAAGTGCGGGAAAACGCGCTCATCGTCTCCGCCCGCAAGGCCGAGGACGACGCCGAGCGCAGCTATCTGCACCGTGGCATCGCCACCCGCGCGTTCGAGCGCCGCTTCCACCTCGCCGACCACGTTCAGGTCACCGGTGCGAGCCATGTGGATGGCATGCTGCACATCGACCTGGTGCGGGAAGTGCCCGAAGCGCTGAAGCCGCGGCAGATCTCGATCTCCTCGACCAAGCAGATCGAAAAAGACGTGGTTGATGCGAAATCTGTCAACTAACGCAGGCCGACTTTAGGTTGACGGACCTGATATCGCTTTTCGCGTTTGAGGCTGTGCCGAAAGGCCGCGAAGAGCGAGTCACCGACAAGTCGATATGCGATAAATCAGACTGACCCAAGACGTGGGGCGCGGCCATCCGGCTGCGCCCTTTTTTATGGGCGGCCGAGCAGGTGCTGCACGCCGCTCCGCACGCCCTCCAGCGCCGCGGGTGGCACCGCGCCGCGCGACAGAAGCCGCAGACCGACGAACATCGCCATCAGAGACTGCGCCGTCGCAGTGACCTCGAGCGTGGCGGCCAACTGGCCCGTCGCCTGGCCCCGCTGCAGCATGGTCGCAAAGAAATCTTCGATCTCGGCCAGTGATTTCCGCACGATCTCCGCAACCTCGGGCGTCTGGTTCGGCAGATCCTGCGCGGTGTTGATCAGAAAACAGCCCAGGTTCTGCGGATCGCCGCAGCCTGCATCGATCATGCGGTCAAAGAGCTCGGTGATCGCGGCGACCGGGTCCTCGAAGGCCGAGAGCTCTGCCAGCATCGCGCCGCGGCTTTGCTGATCATAGCGCAGAAGCGCGCGGTCAAAGAGCGCCTGTTTCGAGCCGAAGGCATTGTAAAGGCTGCCTTTGTTGATCTGCATCCCGTCGATCAGATCGGCCATCGAGGTGCCCTCATAGCCTTTCTTCCAGAAGACGCGGATCGCCTTGTCGGTGGCCTCATCGAGGTCGAATGTCTTTTCCCATGGCATGGTGTGGCTCCGGGCATCGGCGGGTTTCTGGTCACATATATATGAATTTATACCGATCGTTCAAGAAATCTGCATCTGGGTCTTGACCGATTGGTTTATACTCCCTAGCTGAGGTTCGTACCGAACGGTACAAACAATTCAGCTTGAGAAGGAGACCCCCGATGACCGATTTCCCGACCCACACCATCGACACCGCCCCTGCCGCATCCAAGGCAACGCTTGAAGGCGCGCAGAAAAGCCTGGGCTTCGTGCCAAACCTCTATGCCACCATGGCCGAAGCGCCCGCGCTGCTCGAAGGCTACACCGCGTTGGCGGGAATCTTCGGCAAGACCGATCTGAGCGAGACAGAGCGTCAGGTTATTCTGATGACGAACAACCGGCTGAACGGCTGTAGTTACTGTATGGCGGCGCATACGACCATCGCGCAGGGCGCTGGTGTCCCGGCGGATGTGATCGAGGCGCTGCGGAGCAACACGCCGATTGCCGATGCCAAGCTGGAGGCGTTGCGGCAGTTTTCCATCGTGGTGAACGAGAGCCGCGGCTGGCCGTCGGATGCTGATATCGAGGCGCTGATCGCCGCAGGCTACAGCACGCAAACCGCGTTGGAGGTGGTGGTGGGAACAGCCCTGAAGGTGCTGTCGAACTACACCAACCACATCGCGAGCACCGATCTCGATGCCGCTTTCGTGCCGAATGCGTGGTCGGAAGATCAGGCCACCGCGGCCTGATACCCCACCGTCCGGTGCGTGAGTCCCGCGACAGCGGGACAACAAAAAGGGGCCGCTCGATGCGGCCCCTTTTTGTCATGTGCCCAAAGATCAGACCGACATGCAGATGTATTTCATCTCCAGGTAATCCTCAATCCCGTGGTGCGAGCCTTCGCGTCCCAACCCGGATTGCTTCACGCCGCCGAAGGGGCCCACCTCGGTCGAGATGATGCCGGTGTTCACACCCACGATGCCGTACTCCAATGCCTCGGCCACCTTGTAGACGCGGCTCAGGTCCTTGGCGTAGAAATAGCTCGCGAGGCCAAAGATCGTGTCATTCGCCATGGCGATGACCTCATCTTCATCCTCGAATTTGAAGAGCGGGGCGAGGGGCCCGAAGGTCTCTTCGGTGGCCACTTTCATATCCTGCGTCACGCCGGTCACCACCGTGGGCTCAAAGAAGGTGCCCCCCTTCTCATGCGGTTTCCCGCCTGTCAGGATGGCGCCGCCGTTGTCGACGACATCCTGCATGTGCTCCTGCACCTTCTCAACCGCCTCCTCGTTGATCAGCGGCCCGGTGGTCACGCCGCCTTCGAGGCCGTCGCCGACGGTCAGGTTCTCGACCGCCACTTTCAGCTTGGCGGCAAAGGCGTCATAGACGCCAGCCTGCACATAGATGCGGTTGGCGCAAACGCAGGTTTGGCCGTTGTTGCGGAACTTGCACATCATCGCGCCTTCGACGGCGGCATCGAGATCGGCGTCGTCAAAGACGATGAAAGGCGCGTTGCCGCCGAGTTCCATGGAGCATTTCATCACCTGATCGGCGGCCTGTTTCAGCAGGATGCGCCCCACTTCGGTGGAGCCAGTAAAGGTCAGCTTGCGCACGGCCGGGTTCTCGCAGAACTCCTTGCCGACCTCGGAAGAGGAGGCGGAGGGCACCACGTTGAAGACACCCGCAGGAATGCCCGCGCGTTCGGCGAGCACGCCCATGACGATGGCTGACAGCGGCGTTTCCTTGGCCGGGCGCGCGACGAAGGAACAGCCCACGGCCAGCGCTGGCGCGGCCTTGCGGGTGATCATCGCGTTGGGGAAGTTCCACGGCGTGATCGACGCCGCGACCCCGATGGGCTGTTTCAGCACCGTGATGCGCTTGTCGCGCTGGTGGCCGGGGATGGTCTCGCCATAGACACGCTTGGCCTGTTCACCGAAGAATTCGATGAAGCTCGCGCCATAGCCGATCTCGCCTTTGGCTTCCGCATGGGGTTTGCCCTGCTCGGCGGTCAGGATGGTGGCCAGATCGTCAGCGTTCTCCATCATCAGGTCGAACCATTTGCGCAGCACCTGGGCGCGCTCCTTCGCGGTCCAGGCGGCCCAGTCTTTCTGTGCGGCCTCGGCCTGCGCGATGGCGCCGGCCACCTGGGCGCGGCTGAGGTTTGCGACCTCGGCAATCACGTCGCCGCGGGCGGGGTTGGTCACCTCGAAGGTGCCGTCGTCGCCCTCGACCCATTCACCGCCGATATAGGCGCGGGTTTCGAGAAGGCTCGGGTCCTTGAGCAGCGATTTGAGGTCGGTGTTTAGAATATCTTTCATTTCGGGTCCTCCGCGAAAATGGCTACCGTTCTCATTTCAACTCTGGCTATGATTGTCCAGTTCCGAAACGGGAGAGACAATGATGATGCCGCTCGATGATGCCTATGCGAATGCGCCCTATATCGCTGGGGCGGAGGCTTACCCGCCCCGCTGGGCGGCAGCGGCGGCGGCGTTTCGCGAGGGGCTCGGCGCGCGTGCCGAGATCGGGGTCTCCTACGGGCCATCCGCGCGGCAGGTGTTTGATTTCTTTAACGCGGATGGGGCTGCAAACGGCACCGTGATCTTCGTGCATGGGGGCTATTGGAAGGCCTTTGACCACACCAGCTGGTCGCATTTCGCCGCAGGCGCGCTGGCGGCGGGCTGGTCGGTGGCGATGCCGGGGTATGACCTCTGCCCCGACGTGCGGATTTCCGAGATCACCCGGCAAATCGCGCAGGGGGTCACGGCGATTGCCGGGCGGACCGAGGGGCCCATCGCGCTGGCCGGACATTCGGCGGGCGGGCATCTGGTGGCGCGGATGCTGGCGCCGGATGTACTGCCCGAGGAGATCCGCGCGCGGATTGTCCGGGTGGCCCCGATCTCGCCCGTCGCGGATTTGCTGCCGCTGTTGCAGACCTCGATGAACGACCTTTTCCAGATGGACGCGGCGGCGGCCCGAGCCGAGAGCCCGACGCGGCAAGACCAGCCCAACGGTGCGGAGGTCAAGATCTGGGTCGGCGCGGAAGAGCGCCCTGTGTTTCTCGAGCAAGCTGATGCTTTGGCGCAGGCGTGGGGGGTGCCGCAGGTCATCGTGCCCGGCACACATCATTTCGACGTGATCGACGCGCTGGAAGACCCGCAGAGCGATCTCGTCCGTTTCCTGACAGCAACCTGAGGCTTGATCACAGCACCGGAATCGGCCAAGCCTGTCACACGGCTGCGGGGCGATGGCGTCGCCCGGCGCGTTGGCCCAATCCGTCCTGAACGCCGGGACCTTTCTGCATAAGGAGGGTCTGCCATGACCACCCCACATTTGTCCGACCGCCCCGAGATGTACCGCTATCACAATGGCGAGAAATCCCCTCTGCCGTTCGAGGTGGCCGAATACGAGGCGCGGCTCGCCGAGTTGCGCGAGCGCATGGCGGCGGCGGGCGCTTCGGCGGCCGTCTTCACCTCGATGCACAGCATCGCCTATTACTCAGGCTTTCTCTACTGCGCCTTTGGGCGGCCTTACGGGATGGTCGTGACGGAAACGGATGCGGTCACGATCAGTGCCGGCATCGACGCGGGCCAGCCCTGGCGGCGCAGCTTTTGCGACAACATCACCTACACCGATTGGCAACGCGACAACTTCTGGCGCGCGGTTGCCTCTGTCACCGGCAAGAATGCGATCATCGGCTATGAGGGCGATCACCTGACGCTGGTGCAGCGCGACAAGCTGGAGGATTTTCTGCAGCCGCTCACCATGGTCGACCTCGCCGAGACCACGATGCGGCAGCGGATGCACAAGTCCGAGGCCGAGATCGCGCTGATCCGCCATGGGGCGCAGGTGGCGGATGTGGGCGGCTATGCCATCCGCGACGCCATCAAGCCGGGTGTGCGCGAGATCGACGTGGCCATGGCGGGGCGGGATGCGATGGAGCTGGAGATCGCCAAGCGCTTTCCGGAGGCAGAGTATCGCGACACCTGGGTCTGGTTTCAGTCGGGTATCAATACCGATGGCGCGCATAATCCGGTGACCGGGCGGGTGCTGCAGCGGGGCGATATCCTGTCGCTCAACGCCTTCCCAATGATCTCAGGCTATTACACCGCGCTGGAGCGGACGCTGTTTGTGCAGGAGTGCGACCCTGAGAGCCGGAAGATCTGGGAGGCAAATGTGGCCGCGCATGAGTTTGGAATGAGCCTGCTGAAGCCCGGTGTGTCCTGTGCGGAGGTCACGCATCAGGTCAACGATTTCTTCGCTGAGCGCGATCTGCTGCAGTACCGCACCTTTGGGTACGGGCACTCCTTTGGCGTGCTGAGCCACTACTACGGGCGTGAGGCGGGTCTGGAGCTGCGCGAGGACGTCGATACGGTGCTGGAGCCGGGCATGGTGATCTCGATGGAGCCGATGCTGACCATCGCCGAGGGCAAACCCGGCGCGGGCGGCTACCGCGAGCACGACATTCTGGTGATCACAGAGGATGGCAATGAGAACATCACGGGCTACCCCTACGGCCCGGAGTTCAACATCGTCGGGTGACGGCCTGCATCCCTTGCCGGTCGAAAGCTGCGTTCCACTGTCCGCGACATTTGCGATGGACACGGTCAGCGCGGCCAAAAGGCATGTAACCGCCGCGCACATCGCCTATATTACCGGGGAAGCTGCGCAAGGGAGATCGAAATGGCCGCACTGGCACGGATGCTGTTCATCGGGTTCGTCGTCCTGACGATTGTCTATCTGTGCCTGTCGTTCTATTCCCGTGCCGTGCGGCGCGGGAAGCTCGAGGCCGAATGGGACGCCGCCCAGGGCCCCGGGGATCGCGAGAGCTTTGTGCGGTCGGGGCTCGAGGCCTATGACGGATCGCTGCGCCGCAAGCTGATCCTGGGTGTCTATGTGATCCCGTCGATTGCCATTGGGCTGTTGATCTATTTTACGAATTTCGCCTGAGGGGGCTGGCCATGTTCTATCTCAAATGGGGGGTCATCATCGGCTTCTGGCTGATTGTGGCGTCGTTTTTGCACTATACGCTGCCGCAGGTGGATGTGGTGCGGATCACCGACACCTATGAACAGCGGATCGAGCCGGGCGAAAACCGGCTGTTCTGGGCGCAGGCGGATGCGGGCAACGCGCAGGGCACCGTGGGGCGGGATGTGTTTTTCATCCAGACCCAGCGGCCTGGCAAGGGCGTGATGGTGTATCGCAACGAGGACACGGGCTGGGGCTGGCCGCCCTATTTCAAGTTCGACACGGCGAACCTGCAGGCCGAGGCGAATGACATGCGCTCGACCGCGGCCAACCCGCAGTTCGCGATGGTCCGGCATTACGGCTGGCGCAATGAGCTCTTCTCGATCTATCCCAATGCGATTTCGATCTGGCCGGTCGAGAGCGCCGAGGTTGGCAAACCGCTGCCCTGGCTGAACGCGCTGATCCTGATCGTGCTGGCGGCGATCTTCTATGGCATCTGGGTGCGCTGGCGGCGGTTCCGGGAGAAGCGGATCGATCCGACGCTGGAAGAGATGCAGGACAGCTGGGAGGCCCGGGAAGACCGCTGGGCTGAAAAGCGCGCGCGTCTACGCCGCTGGTGGGCTGCGAAACGGCGGGGATATTAGAATAGGCGCGGCTTCGGGTCTGCGCGATAAGGGTAGCCATTCGGGGGAGGGCGGTGCAGGGCGGCGCGGGGCAAGCCCCGCGCCGCCCTGCACCGCCCGCGCTGCGGCACCGTTGTCCCTGAGGCGTCAGGCTTTCGCCAGCATTCGGCCCAGGGGACGGCCCCCGAGGATATGCACGTGCAGGTGCGGCACCTCCTGTACGCCATGTGACCCGGCGTTGGAGATCATGCGGAAGCCCTCTCCGGCGGTCAGCGTGACCCCTTCGAGGCGGCAGACCTCGGCAATGGCGCGGGTGTAGTCAACGATCTCGGCCTCCGTGGCCTCGGCGGCGAAATGATCGTAGCTCACGTAGGCGCCCTTGGGGATTACCAGCACATGCGTGGGTGCCTGCGGGTAGAGATCGCGGAAGGCGAGGCTGTGCTTGGTCTCGAGCACGGTGGTGTTGGGGATCTCGCCGCGCAGGATCTTGGCGAAGATATTCTGGTCGTCATAGGCGTAGCTCATGCGCGCTCCTTGATCTTAATCGGCGAATAAATGTGGGCTGTCGGCAATCTCGCGGGCGGCCTCATGCGAGATCGAGAGAAACTGCGCCAGCGCCTCGGCGTTCTTGTCCAGATCGGCGGTCTCGCGAAAGCGGTGGTGGTTCTTGAACTCCGCATCGCGGATGCGGTCGCTTTCGAAGACCATGTCGTTGCGGATCGTGGGCAGCAGCCGCTCGAGCGTTTCCGACGAGGTCTGCTCGCCCGCGAGGCCGACGCGCATCGCATGCCCGACGAGGTAGTCATCGGTAAAGGTGCAGTCGATCTCCAGCAGCCGCGTGACCGAGCGGTCGGCGGCGAAATCTTCCATCAGCTCGATATTGCTCGGGTCCATGCAGACCATCATGCGGTCGGTCTCGTAATAGTCAAAGAGCATCCGCATCAGCGCGCGGCGGTGGCGGGTGCGTTTCTCCAGGCTGGTCTGGATGCCACCGAGATCGGGCAGGGGCGCACTTTCTTCGTTGAAGATGTACTCGACGGCAGGCACATTCGTGGTCTGACGGATGCGTTCGAGCACGCGTTTGGCCACGTGCCATTTCTTGCAGACCACGACGAGCAGTTCCCGCTCCCGGCCCAGGGTCGATTCCGTCTCCCAGAAGCGCGAGGCAAAGCGGCGCCCGATGCGACCGCGCCCGGTCAGAAACTTGAAGAGCCCCGGACCTTCGCCGGAGATCTGGAAGCTCACGCCAGAGGCGGCATAGAGCAGGCCAAGCCGGCGCTTGAGGTCCTGCGCCTCGGGGCTGATCTTGCGGGCAAAGAGATAGTCCTGGCTCGTCAGCATGTCGTAGTGGTCGTTATAGAAGGTGACCGGCATGCCGTAGTCGGTGAACATCAGGAAGGTGAGCGGGCGGCTGCGGATCTCGGCCTCGGGCACCAGATGCGGCACCAGCGTCTGGAAGACGGTCTCGTCCGGGATCCAGGTCGTGGAGAAGAAGCGCGGCACGTCGCGGCGGTCGCGCAGGAAGGCGAGGATCTTTTCGATGGTGGCGCGACGCAGGCACCACCATTGGCTGCCGATCCTGATCTGCAGATCCTGCGGCAGCTTGCGGTGCAGTTTCAGACGCCGCTGCGCCTCCATCGCGGCGTAGAACAGGCGCTTGTTCTTGCGTTCGTTGAAGTAGTGGCGATAGATCAGCCGCTCTTCCTTCATGCCGGTCTTGATCCAGTCGCTGTCGAAATAGTCGAATGTCTCGATGAAGTCGGCGTCGTTGTCTTCGAGGAACTGGTGGGTGTATTCCGCCGTCTTGATTGGCATACAGTCGCCCGAGAGCATGTAGAAATGCGTGGCGCGCGGAAACGCCTCGACCGCGGCGCGGACCGCGTTGAGCGTGGCCTGCACCAGCGACCATTCCCCCCAGCCGCATTTCATGCGCTTTTTTGCGAAGGTCACATTGGCGTTTTCGGCCAGCGCCGTGCGGATTTGGCGGTACTGCGCCGCGTCCGAGCGGGCATCGAAATGAATGGCCACGTAGTCGCCCGTCGCCGTCAGACGGTCCGCTTGCCGGATGATGGCATCGGGGTCCTTATGGCATAAAAGGATGTAGGCGATTTTTGCCACGCGGGTCCTGATCTGCTCTTATTGTTGGCACTCTATAAGGTGATAAGAATGAAGACACATTGAATAAACTGCAATTATTTGCTTTTTTCTAACCAAATCGGGTCGATAACCCCAAAAACCGGCAGGCCGGGCAGGAGTTCAGCAAGATGGGTTTCCCAGGCACCTGGATGACCACGAGTGAGAGCATGGTGTACCGCGTGGTGCCCAAATGTGCCTGCTCGACCATTGGCCAGATCATGTATTATTCGGATCATGGCGCGTTTTTCGACGGCGATATTCATGACGCGAAGGAGGGGCTGCACAAATGGGCGCTGGACGATAGCCAGGGCCCGATCACCGAGAATGTGCAGCATCACAAGTCCTACGCGTTCACCTGTGTCCGCAACCCCTACACCCGCATTCTGAGCTCGTTTTTCGACAAGATCTGCGGCATTCAGCGCAACGGCAACCGCTATCGCGGCAACCTTGTGCCGGTGCTGGTGCAGAAATACGGGATCGACGTGGGCGGCGAGGATGGGCAGCAGGAGTTTGACCAGATCGCCTCGTTCCGGCGGTTTCTGCTCTTTGCGCGCGACACGATCCGGTTTCGCAAGCCGATGGACCCGGATATCCACTGGTCGGCCATGTCAGGGCATATCAGCACCTTCATCGTGAATGGCGGGACCTACGACAAGATCGTCTGGACCGAGAGTTTCAACGACGGCATGCAGGATGTGCTCGACGCGATCGAGACGCCACATCCGATCACGCTGGATGAGGTGCCGCGGTTCAACGAAAGCGAGGGGCATGGGCCCAAGCGCGCCCATCCGGTGGAGGACTACTTCGACGATCTGTCGATGCATCTGGTCTATGAGATCTACAAGCGGGACTTCGAGCTCTTCCGCTATGACTTTGAGAATCCGGGCAACAAGATGCCGGTGAGCGAGATCGACCTCGACGAGGTGCACGCCAAGCTGGGCGACTGAGAGCTAGCGCCCGTCGAAGGGACCCAGCATGCTGGTCCGGTGGTGGACCTGGAAGATGTGGTTGTAGAGCTGCGCGACCCACTGCTTGCCTTCCATCGTATGTTCAAGGTGCCCAAGGGCTGGCCCGATGAGCGGTTGCACCTGTGACCAGAAGAAATCGGGGAATTTCTCCATCAGGTCCACCGCGCTTTGATAGCCGAGCTCTTCGGCCATGCCGGTTTCCTTGAACTCCAGATAGAGCGCGCCGATCTTGCGGTGATAAAACGGATCGGCCATCTGCCCGATCAGATCGGCGGCACGGACGAGCGCGGGCTCGCTGCTGGTGGATTGGTAATGCGCGTCATCGGGGACGGGAAAGCGCGTGTAGTCGATGGCGGCGGCGATCCGCTCCTCATCGATCAGGCTGGAGCCGGCGAAGCGCTGGCGGGCATACATCATGCCGCGCTCGACATGATAGGGGGCCAGATAGGCATCCGACGCCCCGCGCGGCGGGGTGATGGTCGTGCCATCTGCGTCGATGACCACCTTCGAGGCGCCGTCGCCCTCGCAGATATCGCGCATATAGCCCACATCGTGCAGCAGCAGGGCGACGATATAGTGCAGCCAGTCGCGCGGCTGCAGCGCTTCGGTCACCAGTCGACCACGTATGATCTGTTGGCCCACAAGCGTGACCATGATCGTGTGCTCGGCGTTGTGATAGAGCGCATCCGAATTCGCGAGTCGCTCGAGCACCATCTTGGCGCAGCCGTTGATAAAGGCGGCATATTCCGGCTCGCGCCCCGAGAAATACTGCAGGAATGTCTCCGAGAGATGGTCACCAAAGGACGCGGCCAGGGTGGCTGTCGGGTTGAACATCAAAGGGCTCCGGGGCGTGTCTTCCGCTTTGGTCATACACTATTTTTTGCCCTGCGCCTATTCCGTCCGCAGGCGTGTGGTTTGGGTCAGGTGGCGGGCGTCTTGCGTGGCCTTGCCGCAGGGACTACATCTGCGCCCATGGCCCAGGTGAAATCCGCATCGAAATCCGACCCGAACTACAAGGTGGTCGCCGAGAATCGGCGGGCGCGGTTCGATTATGCGATCGAGGAAGATGTCGAATGCGGCATCGTTCTGGAAGGCTCGGAGGTGAAATCGCTGCGCGAGGGTGGGGCGAATATTGCCGAGAGCTATGCGGCGGTAGAAGACGGCGAGCTGTGGCTGGTGAACAGCTATATCGCGCCTTACAAACAGGCCAAGACGTTTCAGCACGAGGAGCGGCGGCGGCGCAAGCTCCTGGCCTCGCGCAAGCAACTGGCGGATTTCTGGAATGCCACGCAGCGCAAGGGCATGACGCTGGTGCCGCTGGTGCTCTACTTCAACCATCGTGGCATGGCGAAGATCAAGATCGGCGTGGCGAAGGGCAAGAAGCTGCACGACAAGCGCGAGACGGCGGCAAAGCGCGACTGGTCGCGCCAGAAATCGCGGCTGATGAAGGATCACGGCTAACCAAGCGGTGGCCTGAAAGCCCACCGCACCTGCCTGTTTCGGACGGTGGTGCTTGCAGGTTCGGTGGGCTTTCAGGCCACCGCGGCGCGCGCGGGCTTGCCTCTGCGGTCTGCGCTCGTTAACCCGGTGGTCGTCCACAGCTGAGGGAGTCTCCCATGTCCGATGATCCAAAAACACTGGTCTCGACCACGTGGCTGGCCCAGCACATGAAGGACCCGGACCTGCGCGTGCTCGATGCCTCCTGGTACCTGCCGGACGCAGACCGCGACGCCCATGCCGAGTACGAGGCGGCGCATATCCCGGGCGCGCGCTTCTTCGATATTGACGAGATTTCCGATCACCGCTCGGACCTGCCGCATATGGCGCCGCCGGTGGAGAAGTTCATGTCGCGCCTGCGGGCGATGGGCGTGGGCGATGGCCACCAGGTGGTGGTCTATGACGGCGCGGGGTTGCTCTCGGCGGCGCGGGTTTGGTGGCTCTTCCGGCTGATGGGGCAGGAGAATGTGGCGGTGCTCGATGGCGGCTTCCCCAAGTGGCAGGCCGAGGACCACCCGGTTGAGGACATGCCTCCGGTGATCCGCGACCGGCACATGACGGTGCGGTTCCAGAACCATCTGGTGCGCGATGTCACGCAGGTTTCGGCGGCGTCGAAGCTGAAGGACCCCCAGATTGTCGATGCCCGCGCGGCGGCGCGCTTTCGCGGCGATGCGCCGGAGCCGCGCGAGGGGCTGCGCGCGGGTCACATTCCTGGCGCGCGCAACGTGCCCTACACCGATCTTTTGAACGACGACAAGACCATGAAGGACCCAGACGCCTGCCGCGCCGTGTTCGAGGCCGCGGGCGTGGATCTGAGCAAGCCGATCATCACCTCCTGCGGATCGGGCGTGACCGCCGCGATCCTCGCACTGGCGCTGGAGCGGATGGGGCACACGCAATGGTCGCTGTATGATGGATCCTGGACCGAATGGGGGATGTTCCCCACGGTGCCCGTCGCAACCGGAGAGGCCTGATGTTTGAGACCCTGAAGACCCGCCCCGCGGATGGTATCCTCGCGCTGATGCAGATGTATAAGGACGACCCGCGCCCCACCAAGATCGACCTGGGCGTCGGTGTCTACAAGGACGCCACGGGCCTTACGCCGATCATGCGCGCGGTGAAAGCGGCGGAGCATCAGCTCTGGGAGGTGCAGGACAGCAAGGTCTATACCGGGCTTGCGGGCGATCCGGCCTTCTCGGACGCGATGATCCAGCTTGTTCTCGGCGATGCGGTGGCGCGCGAGAGCGTCGCTTCGGTGGCGACGCCGGGTGGGACGGGCGCGGTACGCCAGGCCTTTGAGCTGATCAAGATGGCGCGGCCCGGCGCGCGGGTGTTCGTCTCGGACCCGACCTGGCCGAACCACCTGTCGATCCTGAGCTATCTGGAGATGGAGGCGGTGAACTACCGTTACTTCGATGAGGAGACCCGGGGTGTCGATTTCGACGGGATGCTGGCGGATATCAAACAGGCGAAAGCAGGCGACGTGGTGCTGCTGCATGGCTGTTGCCATAACCCGACCGGTGCCAACCTGAACCTGACGCAGTGGCAGGCGGTGGTGGATGCGCTGCTCGAGACCGGCGCGGTGCCGATGATCGACATCGCCTACCAGGGCTTTGGCGACGGGCTGGAAGAGGACGCAGCGGCGACCCGGCTGGTGGCGTCCTCGGTGCCCGAATGCCTGATCGCGGCGAGCTGTTCGAAGAACTTCGGCATCTATCGCGAGCGAACGGGGCTGCTGATGGCAGTGAGCCAGAACACTGATGCGCGTAAGCTGCATCAGGATACGCTGGCGTTTTTGAACCGGCAGAACTTCTCCTTCCCGCCCGATCACGGCGCGCGGCTGGTCACGATGATCCTGACCGACGACGCGCTGAAAGCCGACTGGATGGCCGAGCTGGAAGAGGTGCGGACCAGCATGCTGGGCCTGCGAAGCCAGTTGGCGGGTGAGTTGCAGCGGCTGTCGGGCTCGGACCGGTTCGGGTTCCTGGCGCAGCATCGGGGCATGTTCTCGCGTCTGGGCACAACGCCCGAGAAAGTCGTCGAGATGCGTGAGAAACATGGCATCTACATGGTGGGCGACAGCCGGATGAACATCGCGGGGCTGAACGCCGAGACCGTGCCGATCCTTGCGCAGGCGATCATCGACGCGGGCGTCTGACAGCCCGCACTGCCGCTGGGTTCTCTGCGCGGCAGGCCGTCTAAAAACGTGAAAAACCCGGGCACATGGCCCGGGTTTTCCGTGTCTTGCTTATGGCCCTCGGGCTTAGCCCTTGGAGAAGTCCGGGTAGGCTTCCATGCCGAGCTCGGAGGTGTCGAGACCGTTGATCTCGGCTTCCTCTTCGACGCGGATGCCCATGGTGGCCTTGAGGATGAACCACATCACACCGGAAGCGACCAGGGTGAAGAGACCCACCACGAAGATCGAATAGATCTGGACACCGAAGGAGGCGTCGGGGTTGGTCAGGACCACGGCGATGGTGCCCCAGATGCCTGCAAAGAGGTGCACCGGGATCGCGCCGACCACGTCGTCGATCTTCAGCTTGTCGAGGAACGGCACAGCGAAGACCACGATCACACCACCAACGGCACCGATCAGCGTGGCAGCGCCCAGCGTCGGGGTCAGCGGCTCGGCTGTGATGGACACCAGGCCCGCCAGCGCGCCGTTCAGGATCATGGTGAGATCAGGCTTCTTGTACATGATCTGCGTCAGGATCAGCGCCGCCACCGCACCGCCGGCTGCCGCCGCGTTGGTGTTGGAGAAGATGCGGCTGACGTCAGCCACGTCACCGACCGAGCCCATGGCCAGCTGCGAACCGCCGTTGAAGCCGAACCAGCCCATCCAGAGGATGAAAGTGCCGAGAGTGGCCAGCGCGAGGTTGGAGCCCGGCATCGGGTTGACCTTGCCGTCCTTGTACTTGCCGATACGTGGGCCAAGGATGATGGCGCCTGCGAGGGCAGCCCAGCCACCGACAGAGTGCACAACGGTCGAACCGGCGAAATCCAGGAAGCCCATGCCGTCGAGGAAACCGCCGCCCCACTTCCAGGAGGCCTGCAGCGGGTAGATCACGGCGGTGAGCACGATCACGAAGATCAGGAAGGGCCAGAGCTTGATGCGCTCGGCCAGCGCACCTGAAACGATGGAGGCGGTGGCGGCACAGAACATCAGCTGGAAGAAGAAGTCCGACCCGGTGGCCGCATAGCCATAGTCGTCGGCGGCATCGGCGGTCACGCCAACCGCTTCGAGCACGCCGGGGCCCCAGACGCCGGAGACCACGCCTTCGACCATCCATGTGCCCAGCGGGTACATCAGGTTATAGCCGATCAGGTAGTAGAAGATCGCCGCGAGCGAGAAGAGCGCCATGTTCTTGGTCAGCTGCATGGTCACGTTCTTGGAGCGGACAAGGCCCGCTTCGAGCATGGCAAAGCCAGCGGCCATCCAGAACACCAGGAAGCCGCCGATCAGGAACAGCAGCGAGTTGAAAATAAAAACAGAATCGGAGGACGGATTCACGCCAGGGGTCGGTCCGTCCTGTGCCAGCCCGAGGCTCGGCAGCGCGACAAGGGCTGCGGCGGGGGCAAGAGTGTTGAGAAGCTTCATGAGTGTCGTATCCCTCGTTGATGTACCGCGATCACAGCGCGTCTTCATTGGTTTCGCCGGTGCGGACACGCACCGCCTGATCGACGCCGAGGACAAAGATCTTGCCGTCGCCGATCTTGCCGGTCTGTGCTGTCTTGGTGATGGTCTCGACCACCTGATCGACCACGCTGTCAGCGACCACGATCTCGATCTTGACCTTCGGCACGAAGTTCACGGCATATTCGGCGCCACGGTAGATTTCGGTATGGCCGGATTGCGAGCCAAAGCCCTTGATCTCCGTGACCATCATGCCGCGCACACCGGCTTCGGTCAGTGCTTCGCGCACCTCCTCCAGCTTGAACGGCTTGATTGTTGCAATGATGAGTTTCACCTCTTATCCCCTTCATTTGGCAGACAGGCTGCGGTATTTGCGCCCGCAGAAGACGCCAGAGCGCCGCGCCGTTGGAAGTTACGGCGGCGAAATCATGGGCAAAACGGCGGCTGAGTGATCAAAAAATAGGCTATCACGATTTTTTGCTCAGAAATTGTGCAAACTTTTAATTGTGTTTATATACAGCAGCGCCTCAACAATTCCCGCGCGGCGGGTTAGACTGCGTGAAACAAAACTGGGCCGGGCAGGTTCGTCATGAGTGATTCACGAAAAGGCAGGCGGCCTCTGGTCGCTGACCGGCGCTATGCGGCGTCTCCCAAAACAGCGCGCAAATCCAAGGCGAAACCGAAGGCCAAGCCGCGCAAGACTGTCCGGCGCAAGGCGCCTGCACGGCGGCGGGGTGGTTTGATCGGCCTGTTGCAGCGGCTGATCGGGTGGGTTTTGCGGCTGGTCTGGCGCATCACCTGGCGCGTGGGCGCGGTGGTCTGCCTCGGGCTGGGGCTGATGGTGGGCTATTACTATACGACGCTACCGGATGTGACCGAACTGCTCGATGGCCGGGCGCGGGGGTCGGTGACGCTGCTGGATGATCAGGGTCGGGTGTTTGCCTGGCGCGGCGATCAGTTTGGCGGTGCGATCACCACCGAGACCGTCTCGCCGCATTTGCGCAATGCGATCATCGCGACCGAGGACAAGCGGTTTTATCGCCACTTCGGGCTCAGCCCGCGGGGCATCGCCAGCGCGGTGAGGATCAACCTGAGCGAGGGGCGCGGGCCGCTGTCGGGCCATGGCGGCTCGACGATCACGCAGCAGACGGCGAAGCTCTTGTGCCTGGGCGTGCCCTTCGATCCGACCGTGCAGAGCGAGGCGGAGTATGAGGCTGATTGCCGGCGTGGCACGATCAAGCGCAAGGCCTCCGAGGCGATCTATGCGCTGGCGATGGAGGCGAAATACTCGAAGGATGAAATCCTGACGGTCTATATGAACCGGGCGTTCCTCGGCGCAGGGGCGCGCGGGTTCGAGGCGGCGAGCCAGCGGTATTTTGGCAAGTCAGCCGCGAATGTGACCGCGGCGGAGGCGGCGATGCTGGCGGGGCTCTTGGTGGCACCGACGCGGTTTGCGCCAACCAATGACCTCACGCGCTCGCAGAACCGCGCGGCGACCATCGTGCGCCTGATGAACGAGCAGGGGTATCTGAGCGACAGCGAGGCGCGGCAGGCGCAGAACAACCCTGCACAGCTCTCACAGGCTGCCGAGGCGCGCGCGGGTGGCTATTTTGCCGATTGGGTGATGTCGTCCGGGCCGGAGTTCTTCACCCGCAAGACGACCGAGGACGTGATCATCAAGACGACGCTCGACCAGCGCATTCAACGCGCGGCGGACGAGGCGATGGATTGGGTGTTCGAGAACAAGATCCGCCCCGGCAGCAAGGCACAGGCCGCCATCGTGGTGATGTCCGCCGATGGCGCCGTGCGTGCCATGGTGGGCGGGCGCCAGACCAAGGTGGCGGGCGCCTTCAACCGCGCGGTACAGGCCAAGCGGCAGACCGGCTCGGCCTTCAAACCCTTTGTCTATGCGGCAGCGCTCGATCTGGGATATTCCCCGAATGACACGGTCACGGATGAGCCGCTGACCATTGATATTCCCGGCTCCGGCCCCTGGTCGCCGCGGAACTACACCAACCAATTTTACGGCAAGGTCACGCTGACTGAGGCGCTGGCCGACAGCCTCAATATCCCTGCGGTCAAGGTCTCGGAATTCGTGGGCCGCGATCTGGTGCGGCAGGTGGCCAGCGACTTCGGGTTGGAGAGCGATCTGGCCGCAGGTCCCGCGCTGGCGCTTGGCGCCTCCGAGAGTACGCTGATCGAGATGACCAGCGCCTATGCGGGCATCCTGAACGGCGGCTCCTCGGTGCAGCCGTATGGGCTGGTGGAACTGCGTCTTCTGGGGGATGAGGAGCCACTGATGGGCACTGGCGGCGGCATTGGCGAGCGCGTGGTGCAGGAGGGCGCCGCGCGGCAGCTGATCTACATGATGGAGAAGGTCGTCTCGGACGGCACCGGCAAGCGCGCGCAGTTCGGCGGGCGGCAGTTGGCGGGCAAGACTGGTACGACCCAGGCCGCGCGCGACGCGTGGTTCGTTGGGTTCTCCGCCGACTATGTGGCGGGGGTCTGGATGGGGTATGACGACAACACGCCCTTGACCGGTGTGACCGGCGCGGGGCTGCCCGCCGAGATCTGGCGGGAGACGATGGCGCGGGTGCATGAAGGCGTGCCCGCGAGACCGCTGCCGATGATGATGCCGGCGAACAGCGGTGCGGCGCGCGAGCCTGCAGAGCGGCCTGGAAGCGGCGGCGGGGCCGTTGGTCTGCTGGAAGGTCTGCTGCGTGATATTCTTGGCGGCGACCCCGGGGACCGGGAGCGCGCGCCGAATGTGAGTGGCAGCGACCGGTAGCCCGGTCGCCTGGCCTCAGCCTGCGTTGCGCAGATCGCCGATCATCGCGTTGATGTCACCGCCGCGGCGGTCGAGCATCGCACCGATCTCGCCACGCTCGGTCAGCAGCAGGTTCACGCCTTCGATATAGACGTTGAAGAACTTGTCGCTACCGGACTTGTCGGAGACGTGGAAATTCACCTCGAACGGGCCTTCGCCGCGCAGGTAAGCGAGCGTACGGATCTCATAGCCCGCGCGAATTTCGCGCGCGGACTGGATCTCGACGCGTCCGCCGACGAAATCGCGGAACTGGCGGCCATACTTGCGGGTGATGTAGGTGGTGAAAGCGTCGTTGAAGGCGCGCTTCTGTGAGGCCGAGGCCGAGCGGCCATCGGCCCCCAGGGCATATTGCGCCATGATGTTCACATCCGCGTAGCGCGCGAAGAGCTTTTCGAACTCGCGCAGAACGGCGGCGTCGGATTGGCCGGAATTGATGACGCGGTCGATGTCGGCCACGACCTTGTCCACCAGTTGCCGCGCGGCGGCTTCGGTCAGCGCCGCGGCGGGGCTGGCGGCCAGCAGGCCAAAGGCGGCGGCACTCAGGACAACATCTCGGCGGGTGAGATTACTCGGCATAGGGATCCTCGTATGGGTCAGCTGCGAAGGGGTCGATATCGGTTGGATCGTCCTGTCCCAGTTCGAACCTGCGGTTTTGCAGGTAAATCGAGCGCGATTGCGCGTAGCTGTCCGCACTTTCATAGAGCACGGAATCGATTGAATCGGAGAATTTCTCGCGGTCGTTCAGCACGGAGGCCGCCGCCGTCGAGGGGGGGACCGCGCGCAGATCATCGTCGAATTTATTGTTGGTGTTGGTTGTCAGCGGGTTGGTGAAGAAATCCACCACCAGCCCGACCGTATCCCGCTGGGTCGAGGGACCGAAGACAGGCAGCTCGACATATGCGCCTTCGCCAGCCCCCCAGACTGCAAGCGTTTCGCCGAAGTCGGTGCTGTGCTCGGGGATGTTCAACTCGGTCGCCGGATCGAACAGCCCGCCGATCCCCAGCGTTGAATTCATCACGAAGCGCAGCGTGGCCAGGCCCGTGCCGCGCAGATCACCCTGCAGCAGGCTGTTTACGGCCACCGCCGGCATCGAGAGGTTCTCGGAGAAATTGTTGACGGTATTGCGGATCTCGACGGGTACAACGCCATAGGCTTGCGACACGGGCCGCACCAGGTTCTTGTCGAGCCCCTTGTTGAACCCGTGAACTGCACGGTTCTGCCGTTCATAAGGGTCGTTGATCCCGTCGGACCGGGTCACGGCCTCCTGCGTGGCGCAGGCGCCCAGGGCGAGCGCTGTGAGAAGGGCGAAGGTGGGCCGCGCGAACGCCTTGGGGAGATGGAAAGCAGGCACTGGGATCATCCTGTGAAATTGACTGAGCGGTAGTTAAAACTTTTTGCGGTGATGCCCAGAGGGCGGTCGAGTGGAATTCGTCTGATGTGGCAGTTGCGCGACAGCGTAACATTACTGGTATTGGGCGTATACAGTCCACAATTCAACGGGCAAGCCCCGAATTGTGAGCGGAAATGCGTTGATGCAACCTGCACGGGAGGTTTCGGGAGGTCAAGGCCTGCGGGCGGTCGCTGATCGGATTTTGTCGCGGCGATAGGGGGTTAGCGGGTGGCGGCGCCCTGTCAGATGGCGCGATGCTTACGTGTTATCCGCTTGTGCAAAGCCGCAGGGTGGGCATACTTCGCAACGAGGGCTGCGCAGAGCCGCGCCCGCACCCCACCCAAGAGGACATGACCATGAGTATTGCTTCCCGCCTTGCCGACCTGGGCGTCAGCCTGCCTGATGCGCCCGCCCCCGCCGCCAATTACGTGCCCTTCGTGCAGGTGGGCAGCACGCTCTATGTCTCGGGCCAGATTTCCAATGGTCCGGATGGCATGGTCACCGGCAAGCTGGGCGCTGATATGGATGTGGCGGCGGGCGCCGCTGCGGCGAAGCTCTGTGCGATCAGCCTTCTGGCCCAGGTCAAGGCGGCCTGTGGTGGCGATATCGAGCGGCTGGTGCGGGTGGTCAAGCTAACCGGGTTTGTGAACTCGACGGCGGACTTCACCGAGCAGCCGAAGGTGATCAACGGCGCCTCCGACTTCCTGGTCGAAGCGCTTGGCGATGCCGGGCGGCATGCGCGTTCGGCGGTGTCGGCGGCGGCCTTGCCGTTGGGGGTGGCTGTCGAGATCGAAGGCATCTTCGAGATCTCATGAAGATTGCACTGCCGGAGGCCTTCCTGCGTCGCCCGCTGGCACATCGTGCCCTGCACGATGTGGCGCGCGGGCGCCCGGAGAACAGCCGCGCGGCGGTGCAGGCGGCCATCGACGCGGGCTATGGCATCGAGATCGATGTGCAGATGAGCGGCGATGCGCAGGCCATGGTGTTTCATGATGATGCGCTTGATCGTCTCGCCGAAGGCCGCGGGCCGGTCCGGGCGCTGACCGCGCGGGACCTCGGGCAGGTGCCGCTGAAGGGCGGTGCGGAGGGTATTCCGGATTTGCCGGAGATCCTGTCCCTGGTGAAGGGGCAGGTGCCGCTGCTCATCGAGATCAAGGATCAGGACGGCGCGCTGGGGCCCGAGATCAGGGGGCTGGAAGAGGCGGTGGCCGCAGCGCTTGAGGGCTATGACGGACCGGTGGCGGTGATGTCCTTCAATCCCCATGCGGTGATGCGCATGGCGCGGCTGTGCCCAGAGATCCCGCGCGGGCTGGTGACCGACGCCTATGAGGCCGCCCATTGGCCGATTCCCCGGACCCGGCGCACGGCGCTGCGCGGCATTCCCGATTATGACCGGGCCGAGTGCAGCTTCATCAGCCACAATTGGCGCGACCTGGGCCGCCCTCGGGTGGCCGAGCTGAAGACGCAGGGTGCGAATATCCTATGCTGGACCGTGAAGTCGCCAGAGGACGAGGCAACGGCCCGCAAAATCGCGCAGAATATCACCTTTGAGCAGTACCTCGCGCCGCATCCCGCTTGATCCCGCGCGGGCGGGGCACAAGTAAGGCGGTGAGCAGAGGCGACGCGATGCAGGAACAGGAAATCGAGATCAGGGTGCTGCCCTCGCTGCACGAAATCGATGCGGCTGAGTGGGATGCCTGCGCCTGCCCGGAGGCCGCAGATGGCGCGCGGCCCATGGACCCGTTCACCACCTATCGCTTCCTGCGGGCGCTGGAGGACAGCGGGTCGGTCGGGACGGGCACCGGCTGGCAGCCGCAGTACCTCACCGCCCGCCTCGAAGGCCATCTGATCGCCGTGGCGCCGATGTATGCCAAGTCGCACAGCCAGGGCGAATACATCTTCGATCACAATTGGGCCCACGCCTATGAGCGCGCGGGCGGGCGCTACTACCCGAAGCTGCAGATCGCGGTGCCGCACACGCCAGCCACCGGTCGGCGGTTGCTGGTGCGCCCCGGATTTGAAGAGACGGGCACGGCGGCGCTCATACAGGGCGCGGTACAGCTCGCAGAAAACAATCGCCTGTCATCGCTGCACCTGACCTTTTGTACCGAAGAGGAGGCGACGCGGGGCGCCGCCATGGGGCTGATGCTGCGCAAGACGCAGCAGTTTCATTGGCAGAACGACAGCTACGCGGATTTTGACGGGTTTCTGGCCAGCTTGAGTTCGCGCAAGCGCAAGAACATCCGCAAGGAGCGGGCGCGGGCGCAGGACTTCGGCGGGACGATCCAGACCTTCACGGGCGATGCGCTGGAACCCGAGCATTGGGATGCCTTCTGGCGGTTTTACCAGGACACCGGCGCGCGAAAATGGGGCACGCCCTACCTTACGCGGCGGTTCTTCGACATCGCGCAGGAGCGCTTGCGCGACGACATGGCACTGGTGCTGGCTGAGCGGAACGGGCGCTGGGTGGCGGGTGCATTGAACTTTTTCGGCGCTGAGGCGTTATATGGCCGGTATTGGGGATGCACGGAGCACCACCCTTGCCTGCATTTCGAGCTGTGCTACTACCGCGCGATCGACATCGCCATTGCGGAAGGCTTGGCTCGGGTCGAGGCAGGCGCGCAGGGTGAACACAAGCTGGCGCGGGGCTATCTGCCACAGCCCACGTGGTCGCTGCATTGGGTGAATGACCCGGGCTTTGCGAAGGCCATCGGCGACTATCTGGAGGCCGAGCGTGCGGCCATCGACGAGGAAATCACCGTGTTGACGGAATACGGGCCCTTCAAACGGGCAGAGATTGAGGAACAGGAATGACGGAAAAACTGAGCGAAGAGACGCGCGGCCCCCTGCTGGAGCCGCTGTTTGCCGCCGGATGGGAAATGGTCGACGGGCGCGACGCCATCCAGAAGACGTTTGTCTTCAAAGACTTCGTAGACGCCTTCGGCTGGATGACCCGCGTTGCGATCTGGGCGGAGAAATGGGATCACCACCCGGAATGGAACAATGTCTACAAGACTGTCGATGTGGTGCTCAGCACGCATGATGTGGGGGGCCTCAGCGCGCTGGATGCGAAGCTCGCCCGCAAGATGGACAGTCTGTCGGAGTAAGTAATGGAAGAGCTACTGCAAACCGAAATCTGGCAGGGCAAGACCCTGGCCGATCTGCTAACCCTCGACTTCCTGCTGAGCGCCGTGGGCTCTGTGCTGGCCGCTATCGGCATTCTGATCATCGGCTGGATCGTCTCTGCCTGGCTGCAGCGGCGCATCCAGAAACTTGGCCGCAAACACCGTCATCTGGATGATACGCTCTTCGACTTTCTGTCGTCGATCATCCGCTATGTGGTGCTGGGCTTCGCGGTCCTCTTTGTGCTCAACACCTTCGGGGTGCAGACCACATCCGTTGTCGCCGTCATTGGTGCCGCCGGCTTGGCCATCGGTCTGGCATTGCAGGGCACGCTGTCGAATGTGGCGGCCGGGGTCATGCTGATCCTGTTCCGCCCCGTGAAACTTGGCGATTTTGTCGAAGTCGGGGGCGAGATGGGCACGGTGAAGGCCATCACGTTGAATTTCACCGAACTGGCCGATTTGAGCAATGTGCAGGTGATCATCCCCAACTCCGAAGTCTGGGGCAATGTCATCACCAACTATTCGACGAACTCCACCCGCCGGGCCGAGTGGACCTTTGGCGTGGGCTATGGTGTGAACCTGGCCGATGCGCAGAAGATTATCCTCGATACGATCATGGCGGATGCGCGCTCCAAGAGCGACCCGGAGCCCTTCATCCAGGTCAATAACCTCGGCGCCAGTTCGGTCGACTTTCTGGTGCGCGTCTGGGTCGATGCGGCGGAATACTTTGCCTATCAGGCTGATATGAAGCGCGCTGTGAAAGAAGCGCTGGACGCAGGCGGCATCGATATTCCCTTCCCGACCCG
This sequence comes from Roseobacter cerffii, assembly GCF_054226325.1. Classification (NCBI taxonomy): domain Bacteria; kingdom Pseudomonadati; phylum Pseudomonadota; class Alphaproteobacteria; order Rhodobacterales; family Roseobacteraceae; genus Roseobacter; species Roseobacter cerffii. The sequence continues at coordinate 3,811,341 of NZ_CM135757.1, read as the reverse complement.
CACAATTGTGCGCGCGGATGCGGAAGACGGCGAGGCCGAGGGCGACAGTGACACCAGCAATGGCGCGGCCCGGACCGGCTTTGACGGCGACGAAGAGCGCGCCTGACGCGATGTGCTGTGGTGAGATGAAAAAGGCCCGGGATGTCCCGGGCCTCTTTGCTGTCTTACATGTTTTCGAGCAGGGCCTCGCCTGCGGAGACCTCGCAGACGCCGGGGCTTTCCTCGGCCTGCAGCAGTGTGACGGTCCCGTCATCGACCAGCATGGCATAGCGCTTGGATCGGGCGTGCAGACCGGCGGGCGGGGCATCGAAATCCATGCCGATGGATTTGGTGAAGGAGCTGTCAGCGTCGCCCAGCATGGTGATGCCAGCGGCGGCGGCACCCGTGGCCTCCCCCCAGGATTTCATGACAAAGGGGTCGTTGACCGAAACGCAGATGATCTCGTCCACACCCTTGGCGTCGAACTGGTCCTTGGTGCGCATGAAGCTTGGCACATGCGCGGAATGGCAGGTCGGGGTATAGGCGCCCGGCACCGCGAAAATCACGACCTTGCGGCCCTTGGTCTTGTCCGCGAGCGAGACCGGGGCTGGCCCCTCCGCGCCCAATTCGACCAGAGTTGCGTCGGGAAGTTGGTCGCCCTGTGAAATCGTCATGTGCTACGCCTTTCTTGCAATTGCGTTTGTCGCTCTTGCGGATATAGGGTGCGGCCTCGGGCGAGGCCAGAGGTTTCCAGCAAGAGCAAAGGGGGCGGGATGCGCCATATCATCGTGATCGGAGCGGGGCAGGCGGGGTCGTCCTGTGTCGCCAAGCTGCGCAACAGCGGATGCGAGGATCAGATCACGCTGATCGGGGCCGAGCCGGTGCCGCCCTATCAGCGCCCGCCGCTGTCCAAGGCCTATCTGATGGGAGACATGGCGCTGGAGCGATTGTTCCTGCGGCCCGAGAGTTTCTATGCAGAGCAGGAGATCACCCTGCGGACCGGCTCTGCGGTGTCGTCTATCGATACCGAGGCCCGGCAGGTTCATCTGGGGGATGAGATGCTGCGCTATGACGAGCTGGTCTTGACCACCGGCTCGACGCCCCGGCGGCTGCCTGCGCCCATTGGCGGCGATCTCGACGGTGTGTACTGTGTGCGCGATCTGAAAGACGTGGACGCGATGGCGCCGCGGTTTCAGGCCGGGCGTCGCGTGCTGATCGTTGGCGGGGGTTATATCGGGCTGGAGGCGGCCTCGGTCGCGGCCAAACTGGGGCTGCAGGTGACGCTTGTCGAGATGGCCGACCGTATCCTGCAGCGGGTCGCAGCCCCGCAGACCAGCGACTATTTCCGCGCGCTGCACGCCAGCCATGGCGTCGAGATCCGCGAGGGTGTGGGGCTTGAGCGATTGACGGGCGAGGGTGCCGTCAGGGGGGCGGTGCTGAGCGATGGCACCGAGATGGCGGTGGATTTCGTGATCGTGGGCGTGGGCATTGCCCCGTCCATCGCGCTGGCCGAAGACGCCGGGCTGGACATCGACAACGGCATTCGCGTGGATGCGCAGGGGCGAACCTCGGTGCCGCACGTCTGGGCGGCGGGCGACTGCGCCTCCTTTCCGTATCGCGGCGGGCGGATTCGGCTGGAGAGCGTGCCGCATGCCATCGATCAGGCGGAGCTGGTGGCCGAGAATATCCTGGGCGCGGGCAAGGAGTATGCCGCAAAGCCATGGTTCTGGTCGGATCAATATGACGTCAAGCTGCAGATTGCCGGGCTGAACACGGGCTATACGGATGTGGTCAGCCGCGTCGGCGACGGGCACACCGCTTCCTTCTGGTACTACGACGGCGATGCCTTGCTGGCTGTCGATGCGATGAATGATCCCCGCGCTTACATGATCGGCAAGCGGCTCATCGAGGCGGGCAAGACGGCTGATCCATCCGTGGTGGCCGACGCGCAGGCTGATCTGAAGCCGCTGCTCAGCGCGTGAGGATCATTGCCGGTCAGCACCGAGGCGTGGGCCTTGTGAGCGTCGGCAAGGGTGACACCGCCGCGCATTTGCGCCCCACAACGGATCGGGTGCGCGAGAGCCTGTTCAATGTGCTGACCCATCACGATGTGATCGAGGGCGTGCGGGTGCTGGACCTGTTTGCGGGGACCGGGGCGCTGGGGCTCGAAGCGCTGTCGCGTGGTGCTGCGCATGCGGCCTTCGTGGACGATGGACGGGTTGCACAGGGGCTGATCCGGCAGAACATCGCAAAGCTGCGCGCGGGTGATGACACCGAGATCATCCGCCGGGATGCCCTGCGCCTGCCGAGATGTGACGGCGCGCCCTTCGACCTCGTTTTTCTCGACCCACCCTATGGCAAGGGGCTGGGCGAGAAGGCGCTGGCAGCGGCGGATGCGGGCGGCTGGCTGGCCCCGGAGGCGTTCATCGTCTGGGAGGAGGCGCGGCCCATCACGGCCCCCGAAGGCTTCGAAGGCGTCGATCACCGCCGCTATGGCGATACGCATATCACGTTGCTGTCGAAAATCGCGCTGTGATGTGCTAGGCGGAGGTCATGTTCGCCACCGCCGTTTCCTTTTTCTGGCCAGCGGCTGATGCCTCCGCCGCGACGCAGCCCGAACCCAAGCGCAGGCCCTCGCCGATCTTCATCGGCGATGCGGCGCAGCCGTGGGGACCGGAGACGCTGCTCCTCGCCGTTCTGAGACGAGACGCCGAGGATGCCGAGGATCAGCCGGTCGAATAGGTCGGGTGGAAGCTCCCGCCGGGCGAGAGCGTGAAGATTTCCGCGCCGGTTGCTGTCACACCAATCGAATGCTCGAATTGGGCCGAGAGCGATTTGTCGCGTGTCACTGCCGTCCAGTCGTCGGCGAGCGTCTTGGTCTCCGGGCGGCCGAGGTTCACCATCGGTTCGATGGTGAAGAACATCCCCTCCTCCAACACGGCGCCGGTGCCTGGGCGGCCGTAATGCAGCACGTTGGGCGGGGCGTGAAAGACCCGGCCCAACCCGTGGCCGCAGAAATCCCGGACGACCGACATGCGGTGGCTCTCCACGAAGGATTGGATCGCATGGCCGATGTCGCCGAAGGTCTTGCCCGGCTTCACCGCGTCAATGCCGAGCATCAGCGCGTCATGGGTGACCTCGATCAGCCGCTCGGCCTTGCGCGGCAGCTTGCCCGCCACATACATGCGACTGGTATCGCCAAACCACCCATCAACGATCACAGTGACATCGATGTTGAGAATATCGCCGTCCTTCAGCCGCTTGTCACCCGGTATGCCGTGGCAGACCACGTGGTTGACCGAGATACAGCTGGCGTGCTTGTAGCCCTTGTAGCCGATCGTGGCGGAGGTTGCGCCAGCGTCCTCGACCATCCGGGTGATCGCCTCGTCAATCGCGCCGGTGGTCTGACCCACGAAGATCAGATCGGCCACATCATCGAGGATGCGCGCCGCCAGCGCCCCCGCGGCTTTCATGCCCGCGAAGTCGGCTGGGTCGTAGATGCGTATGCCGTCCTTTGTGTGGCGGCCGCGAAGGTCTTCGTCCACGAATTTACTCCATCGTGACTGTTGGCGCGCTTTTAACGCGCAAAAGACCTGAGAGCCAGAGGCCGTCAGATCCAGATGTCGAGCGCGTCTGAGAGATCGACGCCGTTGGGAGAGATATTGGTACCGTAACACAGAGTTTCAACGCCCTGATCGCGGGCTGCGCGGTATGTCGCATCATACTGCGGGTCGATGTCACTGGCCAGCGTGAAGCCTGTGCAGTCGGTACGCTGGACGAGGTAGAGCATGATCGCGCGGTGACCCTGGGCGACCATCTCGGCCAGTTCCCGGAGATGTTTGGCGCCCCGGGCGGTCACGCTGTCGGGAAATTCGGCGAGCCCATTTTGTCGCGAGAGCGTGACGCTTTTCACTTCGACATAGGCGTCGGGCAAGCCCGGCTCCTGCAGCAGAAAGTCGATGCGGCTGCCCGTTCCATATTTGACCTCTGGTCGCACGCTGCCGTAGTCGGCGAGTGCGGGGACGGAGCGGGCATCGAGCGCCGCTTTCAGCGCCTTGTTGGGCAGCGAGGTGTCCACCCCGGTGAAATGCCCATTCTCATGATCGACCAGCCGCCAGCCATATTTGAGCTTCTTTTTCGGATCGTCATTGGGTTCCAGCCAGACGCGTGTGCCGGGCTCGGCCAGCCCCATCATCGAACCGGGATTGGCGCAATGGGCGGTGATCTCGGCACCGGTGTCTTCCAGCACACAATCGGCCAGAAAGCGTTTGTAGCGGCGGGTCAGTCGGGCGGGGACAAGATCGGTTTGAAAGCGCATGAGGCCGGGTCTATACCTGCCCGCAGGTGAGACGCAAGGAAGGCCCCCACATGCCAAACCCAACCGCTGCGATGATGGTGATCGGGGATGAAATCCTCTCGGGCCGCACGCGGGATGCGAATATGTATCACCTCGCGGGCAAGCTGACCGAGGCTGGGATCGACCTGCGCGAGGTGCGGGTGATCAGCGATGACAGGGGCGCGATCATCGAGGCGGTGCAGGCGCTGTCTGCCTCGTATGATCACGTGTTCACCAGTGGCGGCATCGGGCCCACGCATGACGATATCACCGCCGACTGCATTGCCGCGGCCTTCGGCGCCAGAATCGACGTGCGCGCTGATGCGCGTGCTCTGCTGGAGCAGCATTATGCCGCCTCCGGGACCGAGCTGAACGCGGCGCGGCTGCGCATGGCGCGGATCCCGGATGGGGCCACGCTGATCGACAATCCGGTGTCTGCCGCCCCAGGTTTCACGTTGAAGAATGTGCACGTCATGGCCGGGGTGCCGTCGGTCTTTCAGGCGATGGTCGAAGGGCTTTTGCCAAAGATGGTGGGCGGCGCGCCGCTGGTGTCGGAGACCTTGCGGATCCACCGCGGCGAGGGAGATATTGCGGGGCCACTGGGCGCTTTGGCAGAGGAGTATCCGATGCTGAGCCTCGGCTGCTATCCGTTTCAGCAGAAGAACGGCACCTATGGCGCGAACGTGGTCATTCGTGGGGCGGATGCGGGCCTGGTCCGCCGGGTCAGGGACCGGCTGGCCGAGACCTTTCCGAAATGACATCCCCCGATCTTTTCGCGGCAATCGACGCGACATGGCCTGCGGCGCGCTACACACCGGTGGGCCCGTGGGTGCTGCGCGATGGTAAGGGGGGCGGCAAACGGGTGTCAGCGACCTCAGCGACCACCGGCGCGCGCGCGGAGGATATTCCGGAGGCTGAGGGGGCAATGCAGGCGTCCGGGCAGTCGCTGCTTTTCACTCTGCGCGAGACCGAGGCGGAGCTTGACGCGGCACTTGCTGCGCGGGGCTATGAGGTGGTCGATCCGACCAACCTCTGGGTCGCGCCGATCACACGGCTGACGGATATCCCGGTCCCGCGTGTGACCGCGTTCTGCATCTGGGAGCCGCTGGCGATCATGGAAGAGATCTGGGCCAAGGGCGGCATCGGTCCTGCGCGGATCGCAGTCATGGCGCGGGCACATGAAAAGACCGGCATCCTGGCCCGGTGGAACGAGAAACCTGCCGGTGTGGCTTTTGCGGCGATGCATGCAGGCATCTGCATGGTGCATGCGGTGGAAATCCTGCCCGAGCAGCGCCGCCAGGGCGTTGCCAGCTGGGTGATGCGCGCGGCGGCTTTTTGGGGACTGGCGCGGGGAGCGGACCAGATCGCGGTGCTCTGCACCCAGGCGAACGGTTCGGCCAACCGGCTCTATTCCTCGCTGGGCTTTGAGACGGCGGGGCAGTACCATTACCGATACAAAGATGCGCAGAAGGTGCCCTGACATGGCGGATGAGACCCTCCCCACAGCCTTGAACTTGCCGATGGTCGATCCGCTGCCGGAGGCCACGAAGAAATATTTCGATGTCTGCCAGGAGAAGCTCGGGATGATCCCGAATGTGCTGCGCGCCTATGCGTTTGACATCGAGAAGCTCGACGCTTTCACGGCGATGTACAACAATCTGATGCTGACACCCTCGGGGCTCAGCAAGCTGGAGCGCGAGATGATCGCGGTGGTCGTGTCGTCGATCAACAAGTGCTTTTACTGCCTTGTGGCGCATGGCGCAGCGGTGCGGGCGCTGTCGGGTGATCCGCAGCTGGGCGAAGCGCTGGTGATGAACTACCGCGTTGCACCGCTCGATGCGCGGCAACGGGCGATGCTGGATTTCGCGGCGCAGATGACCACGGCAAGTGCCACCATCGAAGAGGCGGATCGCGCTGCGCTGCGGCAGGTGGGGTTCAGCGATCACGACATCTGGGACATCGCGAATGTGGCCGGGTTTTTCAACATGACGAACCGTGTCGCCAGTGCGACGGCCATGCAGCCCAACGACGATTACCACGCGCAGGCCAGATGACGCGGCACCTGCTCCTTTGCGGCCTCGCATTGGCGATGGACGCCAGTGCTGCTGCGGCGGCGGATCTGACGCTGCCGCCCGCCGCGCAGATGACGGTGGAGCGGGCAACCGAGCTGGACAGTTTCGACGCCCCGCTGGGCGCATATGAAGCGGGCAGCGTGCCCGTGCGCACGCTGGAAGGTGCCGTCACGCGCCGGGCGTGGCGGATCGGGACGGGCGGGCTCACCCCCTTGCAGGTGATCGCGCCGCTGCGGGCGCAGATCGAAGCGCTTGGCTATGATATCGCCTTTGAATGCGACAGCGCCGCCTGCGGGGGCTTTGATTTTCGCTTTGCGGTCGAGGTGCTGCCAGGGCCGAATATGTATGTGAACATTGGCGCTTACCGTTATCTGACCGCCTTGAAGGGCACTGCCGAGGACCCGCAGGAGGCATTGACGGTTCTGGCCAGTGTCACCGCCGCCTCCGCCTATGTGCAGGTCATCCACACCGCCACCGATGTCACAATCCGACCGCCCGTAGCGGCGCCACCCGTGGCCGCGCCCGAGCCGGAGACGCCAACGGTGGCCGCACCTGACCTCATTCGCGATGGCTTCGTGATCCTGTCGGATTTGGATTTCGATCTGGGGACAACGGCCCTCGGTCCCGGCCCCTTCGCGTCTCTGGAGAGCCTGGCTGAGCTGATGGCGGCGCGGCCGGAGTGGCGGGTGGCCCTGGTGGGCCATACCGACACTGTGGGCGGGCTGGAGCCCAATATTGCGGTGTCGCGCGCCCGTGCGCAAGCCGTACGCGCGCGGCTGATCGAGCAGTACGAGATTGACCCCGGCAGGCTGGATGCGGAAGGGATGGGGTACCTCGCGCCCATCGCTTCGAACCTGACCGCCGAAGGGCGCGATCAGAACCGACGCGTCGAGGCGGTTTTGCTCAACGTCGAATAGGACCACGAAAGAAAAGCCCCGGTGCGTCGCTTTGCGCCGGGGCCAGTTTACCGAGGGTCTTAAGTATTCTTTACCAGTCCGAGGGGCCTTTCTCCGCGAAGGCATGGACGAGGAAGTCGATGAAGGCGCGCACTTTCGGTTGTGTGAAGCGCCCCGGCGGATAAACCGCATAAATGCCTTGTGTTTCCAGCGGCAGATCGGGGATCGCGTCTTCGATCAGGCCCTTGTCCATCGCGTCGGCGTAGAGGAAGCTCGGCAGGTATGCGATGCCGAGGCCGGAGATGGCCGCATTGAGCAGGGACTGCCCGTCATTCACGCTTAGCCAGCCCGCGGTGCGCACCTGGCGCTTTTCGCCCGAAGGCGCGGTCAGCTTCCAGACGTTGCCGGAGGATTGGTTGGAATAGTGCAAGAGCTTGTGATTGTTCAGATCGTCGATCTTCTCAGGCCGCCCGTATTTCTCGAAGTATTCAGGGCTGGCGATCATGCGCTTGGTCGTCTCGGTGAGTTTGCGGGCGCGTAGCGTGCTGTCTTCCAGCTCGCCAATGCGGATCGCCATGTCGAAGCCTTCCGAGATCAGCTCCACATAGCGGTTGTTGAGCACCATGTTGACCGTGATGTCCGGAAAATCCGAAAGGAATTCGCTCAGCACCGGTGAGAGGTGGTTCACCCCGAAATCGGTGGCCACGGAGATGCGCAAGAGGCCCGAGGGCGCGCTCTGCATCGAGGTGACCAGCGCGTCGGCTTCGCCTGCGTCGTTCAAGACGCGCCGCGCGCGGTCATAGTAGGCCAGACCGATTTCCGTGGGGCTGACCCGCCGCGTCGTGCGGTTCAGCAGGCGCGCGCCGAGGCGCGCTTCGAGGGAAGACACATGTTTGGAGACAGCAGATTTCGAGATCCCCATCTTTTTGGCCGCATCGGTGAAGCCGCCCTGGTCAACAACCGTGGCGAATGCTTCCATTTCTGTGAGGCGGTCCATTGCCTTCCCCTTCTTAGTTCCGTCAGTTCCAAGCTCGGGTATGCATGGCAATTCAGGCAGGAACGCGGCGGAGGTGAGACAGTATCACGGTTTTTGAGTGGATCGTTCGAGGCGTGGAAACGCCGTGCGCCGCCGTTTTCCGCAGCAAACCGCGGGGTTCCGCGCCCGGATTGCCCCTGTTTTACGCGGTGTTTTTCGACAAGCGGATGCTTTGCGTTATGTCTTATCCGGTGAGAACGATCTGGGAGGAGACCATAATGACACGCGTTTTTGCCACATTTGCCGCCGGGATTTTAATGGCGACCGCCGCCTTTGCAGGTGGGGAGACCCCGTCGAACCCGGACGCAGAGGTTTATTTCGTCAACCTTGAAGACGGGGCGACTGTCTCATCGCCCGTGCAGGTGATCTTTGGTCTGCGCGGTATGGGCGTGGCCCCCGCGGGTGCGGAGGTGGAAAACACCGGCCACCACCATCTGTTCATCAACCGCCCGCCCTTGGGCGAGGGCGAGTTTGGAGCCGAGGAATTGGAGCTGGGTATCCCAGCTGACGAAAACCACGTGCATTTCGGTGGTGGTCAGACCGAAACGACTATCGAGCTGCCGCCCGGAGAGCATACGCTGCAACTTGTTCTGGGTGACGCGGGTCACGTGCCACATTCAACGCCGATTGTCTCGGAGGTGATCACGATCACCGTGGAATGACGCGGATCACAGGGCGGCGGCGAGCCGGGTGCCCTGGTTAATTGCGCGCTTGGCGTCCAACTCGGCGGCCACATCCGCGCCGCCGATCACGTGGCAAGGCGTGCCCTGGGCCTCAAGCGCATCGGCGAGGCTGCGGTCGGACAGCTGTCCGGCGCAGAGCACGATGGTGTCGGCCTCGATCAACGTCGGGTTCTCGCGCGTCTCGCCGTGGGAGACCACGATGCCGCCGTCCTCGATCCGCTCGTAGTTCACGCCGCCGATCATCTTGACGTCTTTCATCGCGAGCGCCGCGCGGTGGATCCAACCGGTGGTCTTGCCAAGCCGCTTGCCGGGTTTCTCTGCCTTGCGCTGAAGCAGCGTGACCTGCCGCGCAGGTGCGTCGGGTTGCGGGCCTTCCGGCGCAAGGCCGGAACGGTGCTCCGCCGGGTCGGCCACACCCCACTCGCGCATCCAGTCGGGCAGGCTTTCGGTGGGGCTTGTGCCCTCATGCACGAGGTACTCGGCCACATCAAAGCCAATGCCGCCTGCGCCGACGATGGCGACGGTCTCGCCGACCTTGGCCTTGCCGCGCAGCACGTCGATATAGCTGAGCACATGGGAGGCGTCCTGACCCGGGATCTCGGGGTCGCGCGGCATCACGCCTGTCGCGATGATGACCTCGTCAAAGCCCGCCAGATCGGAGGCCGTGACAGTCTGGCCAAGCTGCACGGTGATACCATGCTCGGTGATCATGGTGCGGTACCAGTCGACGAGGCCCCAGAATTCCTCCTTGCCCGGCACCTGTTTGGCCATGTTGAGCTGGCCACCGATCTCGTCGGCCTGGTCAAAGAGCGTGACGCTATGCCCGCGTTCCGCCGCCGTCATCGCGGCGGAGAGGCCGGCGGGGCCTGCGCCGACGACTGCGATGGATTTGGGCGCGTCGGTCGGGCTGATGGTCAGTTCAGTCTCATAGCAGGCGCGGGGGTTCACGAGGCAGCTTGAGATCTTGCCGCTGAAGGTATGATCGAGGCAGGCCTGGTTGCAGGCGATGCAGGGCGCGATCTGCGCCGACTTGCCCGCCATCGCCTTGGCGACGAAATCCGCATCCGCCAGCATCGGCCGCGCCATGGAGACCATATCGGCGCAGCCGTCCGCGAGGACCTCTTCCGCCACTTCGGGCGTGTTGATGCGGTTGGAGGTGATCACCGGAATGCCCACCTTGCCCATCAGCTTTTTCGTGACCCAGGCGAAGGCCGCGCGGGGCACGGAGGTGGCGATGGTCGGGATGCGCGCCTCGTGCCAGCCGATGCCGGTGTTGATGATGGTGGCCCCAGCCTTTTCGATCTCCTGCGCCAGCTGAACCACCTCGTCATGGGTGGAGCCATTGGGCACCAGGTCGATCATCGAGAGGCGGTAGATCAGGATGAAATTCGGGCCAACAGCCTCGCGCGTGCGGCGGACCACCTCGATGGGCAGACGCATCCGGTTCTCGTAGGATCCGCCCCAATCATCCGCGCGCTTGTTGGTATGGGTGACGAGGAACTGGTTCAGGAAGTAGCCTTCCGAGCCCATGATCTCGACCCCGTCATAGCCAGCCTCCCGCGCGCGCTGTGCGCAGGTGACGATATCGCTGATCTGTTTTTCGATACCGTCTTCGTCCAACTCGGCGGGCGGGAAGGGGGATATGGGGGATTTGATCGCCGAAGGCGCCACACATTTCGGCCCATAGGCATAGCGGCCTGCATGCAGGATCTGCATGGCGATCTTGCCGCCATCCGCATGGACCGCCTGTGTGATCACGCTGTGGTTGGCCACGTCTTCATCCGTGACCATCATCGCAGCCCCCGGCAGCACGGAGCCTTCAAGGTTCGGGCCGATGCCGCCGGTGACCATCAGCGCCACCTGGCCGCGCGCACGGGCGGCATAGAATTCGGCCACCCGGTGCCAGTCCTTCGTTTCCTCCAGCCCGGTGTGCATCGAGCCCATGAGCACGCGGTTCTTCAGCGTGGTGAAGCCGAGATCGAGCGGCGCCAGAAGATGCGGATAGTCGGACATGAAACCCCTCCCCGGATGTGGTTGGCACGAGATCACATTTTCACATATGTGCTGTCACGTCGAACGCGGCGTCACGGGGGCGGAGAAGATCATGATCAGATGGGCTACAGCGGCGGATGCGGATGCTTTGGGCGCGGTCTTCTTTGTTGCGGTCCGCGAGGGGCCAAGCCCCTATACCGAGGCGCAGCGCGCGGCGTGGCTGGACGTGCAGCCGGGTGGTGAAGACTGGGCGGCTCGTCTGGCGCCGCTGCAGGTTGCGGTGGCAGAGGTGGAGGGTGCGGTCGCGGGGTTCATGAGCATCGAGCCGGGCGGATACATCGATCTTGCCTTTATCCGGCCCGAGCACCGGGGCGGCGGATTGTTCCGCGCGCTGTTCGATCAGGTCGAGGCCCATGCGCGGGACGCGGGCGAGGTGCGGCTCTGGACCCACGCCAGCCTCATGGCGCAACCGGCCTTTCAGGCGATGGGCTTTTTAGTTATCCATCACGAGGTGGTGGCGCGGAACGGCGAGAGCCTGCAGCGCGCCAAGATGGAGAAGACGCTGACATGACCCCCGAAGAGATCGAGAAGCTGCCTTACAGGCCGTGCGTTGGCGTGATGCTGGTCAATAAGGGCGGCGAGGTCTTTGTCGGGCAGCGGCGCGACAGCCCGATCAGCACGCCGGCCTGGCAGATGCCGCAGGGCGGGATCGATGCGGGCGAAGCGCCGCGCGCGGCAGCCCTGCGCGAGCTTTGGGAAGAGACCGGGGTGACCACCGATCTGGTTGAAGTGGAGGCTGAAAGCGCGCAGTGGCTGCCCTATGAGTTGCCCCACGATCTGGTGCCGAAGCTCTGGAAGGGGCGCTATCGCGGGCAGAAACAGAAGTGGTTTCTGATGCGGTTTCAGGGGGATGACAGCCAGATCAACATCGAAACGGCCCATCCGGAGTTCTCGGTCTGGCGCTGGCTGGAGGCGGGTGCGCTGGTCGACAACATCGTGCCCTTCAAGCGGGACGTCTATGCGGCGGTGATGGCCGAGTTCGGTGCGCGTCTCTAGGGCCGCAGCATCGGCACATGCGGCCCGGCCGTTTCCGGCAGCACCCCAAGCAGCCGGGGATCATCCGCAATTTCGATGGCTTGTTTCACCGGTGTGAACCCCACATGCCGGTAAAACCCCAGCGCCTGCGGGCTATCGATTGTGCAGGTGCTCAGGTGAAACCGCGAGATCGGCTTGGCCCAGGCCCGGTCGATGGCGGCGTTGATCAGGTAGCGGCCCGCGCCGGTGCCGATCAACTCGGCGGCCAGCCCGAAGTACTGCAGCTCGCAGGCGCCCTCTTCGCGAAAGTCGAGCTCCATAAGGGCGAGGTCTTCGCCGTTGCGCGACAGGGTATAGACTTCGACGCCCGGGTCGGCGAGGACGGTTTCGAGCGCCTCGTCTTCGAGCAACAGCCGACCGAACCACAACCAGTCCGTCGCGCCCACGCGGGTGTAAACGTCCCGATACCAAGCGAGATCGGGTGTCACGCGTCGGAATGTGACGCCCTCGGGCAGTGCGCGGGCCGTCATGTCGGGCCTGGAGGTCATCTCCAGATAGGTGACCACCACGGCGACCTTGCCGAGGGGCACATCGTGGAACCCGTTCTGTAGCACGGTCAGGCAAGCCCTTCTTTTTCAAAGACTTTCATCATGTTGGTCTGGGGGCGGGGCCCCACGTGGCTGATCACCTCCGCGGCGCAGAGGTTGCCCATTCTGGCGCAGGTTTCCAGATCGCGCTTGGTCGCCAACCCATAGAGGAACCCGGCGGCGAACTGGTCGCCCGCGCCGGTGGCATCGACGGGCGTGACCTCTTGCACCGGCACATCGACGCGCTGTCCGTCGCCCAGCACACTGACCCCGTCGCCCGAGCGCGTGGCGATGACCAGCGGGCAGATCTCGGCGGTCTTGGCGAGCGCGGTCTCGAAGTCGGTCTGGAACAGCGATTCAATCTCGTGCTGGTTGCCGATCACATAGTCGAGGTCATTCTCGATCAGCGACAGGAAGTCGGATCGGTGCCGCTCGACGCAGAAGGGGTCGGAGATGGCAATGCCCGAGATGCCGCCACCCGCCTTGGTGGCGCGCGCGGCCTCGCGGAAGGCGGTTTTGCCCGCGTCATGGTCAAAGAGGTAACCTTCGAGGAACATGATGCGCGCGTTGCCGGACACTTCGGGCGGCACATCGACCGATGTCAGGCCTGTGGAGATGCCCAGGTAGGTGTTCATCGAGCGCTCGCCGTCGGGGGCGACGAAGATCATGCTGCGCGAGGTGGGCACATCGCCGTTCTCCACCGGCGGGTTCACGAAATCGATGCCATTGTCGGTCATGGCACTGGCATAGAAGTGCCCCAGCGCATCATCGCGCACCCGACCGATGAAGGCGGTTTGCAGCCCCAGCGCGCCCACACCTGCCACGGTATTCGCGACCGCCCCGCCCGGCGTCTGCAACCGGTCGTTCATGGACGCGTAGAGCTTTTCTGAGCGCTCGCGATCGACCAGCTGCATGATGCCCTTTTCGATCCCCATGAGGTCGAGAAAGCTGTCATCGGCATGGGTGATCACGTCGACAACGGCGTTTCCGATGCCGACAAGCTGGTAGTGTTTCATTGGGTTTTGTCCTCGAATGGGCAGAGATCGCGGATGATGCAGGTGGGGCACAGCGGCTTGCGCGCTTTGCAATGATAGCGCCCGTGCAAAATCATCCAGTGGTGGGCGTGCAGTTGGAAATCCGCGGGGATGTGGTCCTCGATGGCGCGCTCGACCGCCTCGACGGTCTTGCCAGGCGCAATGCCGGTCCGGTTGCCGAGGCGGAAGATATGCGTATCGACCGCCTGCGCGGGGTAGTGCCACCACATGTTCAGAACCACATTGGCGGTCTTGCGACCCACGCCCGGCAGGCTTTGCAGGGCCGCGCGGCTGTTCGGAACCTCGCCACCATAGTCATCGACGAGGATCTGGCTGAGCTTCATCACGTTCTTGGCCTTCTGACGGAAAAGCCCGATGGTCTTGATATGTTCGGTCAACCCGTCGATGCCCAGATCGAGCATCTTCTGCGGGGTGTCGGCGATCTGGAAGAGGCTGCGCGTGGCCTTGTTGACGCCCGCGTCGGTCGCCTGCGCGCTGAGCGCCACGGCCACGACGAGCGTGTAGACATTCACGTGTTCCAGCTCGCCCTTGGGCTCCGGGTCGGCCTCCTGAAAACGGGTGAAGATCTGACGGATGGTGTGATAATCGAGCTGCTTTGCCATCCGCACGGTATGCGGCCTTTCCCGCGCATGGGCAAGACCGCGCGCCGGGATGACTAAAATGCATCTCAAAACTTGTAGGATTTTTCAGCGGTATGTTCACCTCGATATGAAAGAGTGCGGCGACGGTTGTTTTTGACAGGTGGTGGCATGCCTACAAGCTCGTTTTACGGCTATTCAGCTGATGCGCTGGTGTACAACGGCAGCAACGGCACCTTTACGCTTGATCCGTCCTATGACTTCCGGACCGACCGTGTCCTGTTCGAGATCACGGATGATGACGCCTCGCTCGACGGGGATGAGCACAACAACGAGGTGGGCGAAGACGGAAACCAGACCGGTGTTGTCACGCAGCCCGATGGCACCCTGGTGGCGTCGGGGCGCATCTATGGCGAGGAATACGCCATCCTGCAGGCGCCGGATGGCTCTTACGTCACCATCGACCGGATCGAGATCGCCGGGGTCAAGATGGGCTATGTGCCGTCAGAGCCCCTGACCCCCGGCGTGACTTACACCTATGTCGGCGGCGATGATATTGACAACAGCCTGCAGTCGCAGGGCGGTGCCGACACGCGGCAAACCTACACGCAGTACGAGCAGCAAAGCGTGCCCTGTTTTGGACCGGGCACGATGATCCGGACGGAGAATGGCGAAATCCCTGTCGAATGGCTGGAAACCAGCGACAAGGTGCTGACCCGTGATCACGGGTACCAGCCGATTGTCTGGATCGGGCGGACGAAGCTGCCGCCGGAGTACTTCGCGCAATACCCCGATGAGCGTCCGGTCTGTATTCCGGCAGGGTCCTGCGGGGCGAACACGCCCACCCATGACCTGCAGGTGACCGGGGATCATCGGCTGTTATTCACCTCGGCCAAGGCCGAAATGATGTACTTCTCCAACGAGGTTCTGCTGCCGGCCAAGGCCTGGGCGGATCGCGGGCGCGGCTTCCAGATCACACCGGTCAAGCCCTATACGTTGACCCATATCGCCTGCGCGCATCACGAAGTGATCCTCGCCCAGGGCACATGGGTCGAAACGATCTTTACGGGTCCTGAAACGCTGCGCCGCCTGTCTGACGAGGATGCAGAGCGGCTCAAGGACGCGCTGGGGCCGGGCGGGTTTGATCAGGAAACGGCGCGCCCCTGCCTCACGCGAAGCGAAGCGCGGCTGTTGATCGAACCGGGGCGCCATGCCGCGCAGCAGCCATTGTTGCGCAGCGCGTAACGGCACCATCGATGCGGTTGTCACTGCGATATCCCGCAGGTTTCGGGTCGCACCAGAGGGTCTGATTTCATAGGTTGCTGGCATGACACAGCATCAGACACTCCCCGACCAGACAGAGACCGCCTATCACTACCAGGTGATCCGGCGCGCGATTGATCTCATTGACGCAGCGGAAGAGCCGCTGTCGCTGGACCAGCTGGCCGCTGAAATGGGCATGAGCGTTGCGCATTTCCAAAGGCTCTTCTCGCGCTGGGTCGGCATCTCGCCCAAGCGGTACCAACAGTACCTGACGCTGGGCCACGCCAAATCCCTGCTGCGCGAGCGCTTCACAACGCTCGACGCCTCCCACGCCGTGGGGCTGTCGGGCAGCGGGCGGCTGCATGATCTTTTTGTGAGATGGGAAGCCATGAGCCCCGGCGAATTTGCGCGCGGCGGCGAGGGGCTGACCATCTTCTGGGGCTGGTTTGAGAGCCCGTTCGGCCCCGCGATCGTCATGGGTACGGACAAGGGCATTTGTGGCATGGGGTTTGCCGCCGAGATGGGCGAGGAGGCCGCGCTCCAGGATTTGCTGTCGCGCTGGCCGAAAGCGACCTTCGTCGAAGACCCGATGATGTTGCGGCCCTGGGTGCTGCAGGCGTTTGGCGCAGGCGACGGCAGCCTCGACACCGCACCCTTGTTTCTGATTGGCGCGCCCTTCCAGATCAAGGTCTGGGAGGCGCTGCTCAGCGTCCCCTCCGGCCAGGTCACCACCTATTCGGAAATCGCGCAGGCCATTGGCAAGCCGCGCGCCGTGCGCGCCGTTGGCACCGCCGTGGGCCGCAACCCGATCAGTTGGCTGATCCCGTGCCATCGGGCGCTGCGCAAATCCGGTGGTCTGGGTGGATATCATTGGGGCCTTCCGATGAAACGCGCGATGCTGGCCTATGAGGCGGTGCACGCGGAGAGTTGACCGAATGCGCGGGGCGGCGGGTTGCCGCCCAAGCTTTTTCCCCTTGGTTTGTAGCGGAACCGCGGCCATATATACGGCGTTCAACCAAGACGCCCTGCCCGAACGGGGCCGCAACCATTGAAGGCAGACCGCTATGACTTTTCTGAAAACTCCGTTGATTCTTGCCGTGTCGGGCACGCTGGTTCTGACCGCTTGTACGGATCCGAACCAGATCGGCGCCAACTCCAGCAACCCCAAGGCGCAGCGCGGCGCGCTGATCGGGGCGGGTGCAGGCGCGCTTGCGGGCGCGCTGTCCAGAGGCGACGGAAACCGCGGCGACGGGGCACTTGTCGGGGCGGTGATCGGTGGCGCAATCGGCGCGGGCATTGGCTACAACCTCGACCAGCAGGAGGCTGAGCTGCGCCGCGACCTCGACAACAACGTGACCATCACCAACACCGGTGATCGCCTGATCCTGAACTTGCCGCAGAGCATCGTTTTTGCCACCGACAGCTTTGCCGTGCGCCCCGATCTGCAGGATGATCTCTTCTCCGTTGCCGCGAGCCTGAACAAGTATCCCCAGTCGACTGTGCAGGTGATCGGGCATACCGACAGCGACGGCGACGCGGGCTATAACCAGCAGCTTTCCGAGCGTCGCGCGACGGCCGTGGCAAATGTCCTGCTGAATGCGGGCGTGCCGAGCGCCCGGTTGCAGACCTTTGGGCGGGGCGAGAACCAGCCCATTGCAAGCAACCTGAACGCCGCTGGAAAGGCACAGAACCGCCGGGTCGAGATCGTCATTCTGCCCACGACCTGACACAGCGCAACATTATCGCCGCAGGAGCCCCGAAATTGTCGTCGGGGCTCTTGTTTTTTCGAGGCGTCGCATCAGGCTTACGGCGGATGCTGACTGAGGGAAAATTGGATCATGGCGAAATACACGCTTCTTGGGTTGTCCGGATCGCTGCGCAAAGGCTCGACCAACACGAAGTTGCTGCATGAGGCAGCGCGGCTTTTCGGGGACTGCGACTTCGCGCTCGCCGATTTGCGCTTGCCACTTTATGACGGTGACGAGGAAGCGGCCCATGGCGTCCCGGACGCGGTCCAGTCTCTGGCCGAACGCATTGCCGCGGCGGATGCGGTGATCATCTCGACGCCTGAGTACAACAAGGGCCCGTCGGGCGTGTTGAAAAACGCGCTGGATTGGGTGAGCCGGACGAAGGATCGGCCCTGGTCGGGCAAGCCGGTGGCGGTCATGTCCGCGGCAGCGGGCCGCGCGGGCGGCGAGCGGGCGCAGATGGTTTTGCGTGGTTTCATGGTGCCGTTTCGCCCGGTGATCCTGCAAGGCCCTGAGATCCATCTCGCCGACAGCAGCAACCAGTTTGATGACGACGGCCATCTGACAGGCGAGATCTATCTGCGGGAGTTGAAGGCCCTGATGCAGGCGCTGCGGGCTGAGGTCGACCGTTGAGGGGTTGAGGCCGCTCGGTCTGACGGTGATCACCGGCAGCCGAGAGACCGATCTCTCACAAGGATGCGGTAACCTCGAATCCCTCGGGGATCGTGTTGCGATCCTCAAGCACAAGATCAGCCATCACCTCGGCGATCTTTGGCGCCATTCCGAAGCCGATTTTGAACCCGCCGTTGGCGATGTAGTGGCTGGCCCTGTCTGGCCAGGGGCCCAGCATCGGCGCGCGGCTTCGGGCGCGCGGCCGAATGCCTGCCCATCGCTCAAGTACCGGTGCCTCTGTGAGGGCGGGGACCGCTGCGCGCGCTTGTGCGATGACCTCATCCAATTGTGTATCGGTTGAGCCGGGGTCGTCGTAGTCGCGTTCCGACGTGGAGCCGACCGCGACCGTTCCATCCTGATGCGGGATGATATGCACGCCGTCGGCAAAGATCTGCGCAGCGCCGCGTGCGTCCAGACCCAGCAGCGCGGCCTGCCCTTTAACGCCAGTGCCGATGGGACGATGGTGCGTCTGGTTCAACTCTTGGAGCCCCGCGACGCCCGTGGCCCAGATAACCGTCCCTGCATCTGTGCCATCGGTCTGGATGCAAACGCCCTTTGCCGACAGAGCGGCCACCAGAGCGTTGCAGGCCTGCCGCGGGTGCAGATGCGCGCTGAGCGTATCGCGAATGATCCAGCCAGTTGGCGAGACGGGCGCCCAGGATGTCGCAGGCGCGCGCTCGACCTGCCAGGTCGCATGATCCCCCCACAGCTCGGCAGCGCTGATCGCGCGCTGGTGTGCCAGTTCGAGACTGCGCGCGTCGAGCACCGGTTGGAGACGCCCGGTGCGTTTGTATCCGGACGCAACGCCGCCTGTGGCCTCGACCGCGACCCAGAACCGTTCGGCATAGAGCAGGCTGTCGAGCTGGAAGGCCTTCTTGGGGTTCCAGTTCTCCGGCACATGCGGCGCGAGGGCGCCCACCAACCCGCCGCTGCTGCCCGCGCCCGCGCCATGGGGATCGATCACGCGCACATGGGCGCCTCGCTGGACGCAGGCCCAGGCAATCGACAGGCCGAAAATGCCCGCGCCACGGACGGTGATATCGGCCATTGCCAAAGGTCCTGCTCTCCCCCAATGTCGCCGCAGTTTCCCGGCAACATACAAGGCGAATCCGTGCAGAACCAGACGGCAGATGTGTCTTGGAACGCGAATGGCGTTCCGGTCTCTCGGCGCTTTGACGACCCCTACTTCAGCCTCGAGGACGGGTTGGCCGAAACCCGGCATGTCTTCCTGAACGGCAACCGCCTGCCGGAGCGGTTTGCAGACGGGTTTCACATCGCCGAGCTTGGGTTCGGCACGGGGTTGAGCTTTCTGGCGACCTTGCAGGCATGGCAGGGTGCAGGCGTTGCGGGGCGGTTGATGTTTACCAGCTTTGAGGCGTTTCCCATGGGCCGCGATGATCTGGTCACGGCACTGGACCGGTTTGCTGATCTCGGACCGTTGCGCGATCTTCTGACGACAGGGTGGCAGCCTGAGGGAGGGCGGTTCGACATCACCCCGGACGTCTGCCTCGAGGTCGTGATCGGGGACGCACGCGAGACGTTGCCTGCCTGGGTCGGGCAAGCCGATGCCTGGTATCTGGACGGGTTTTCGCCGGCCAAGAACCCGGAGCTCTGGTCGGAGGTGTTGATGCAGGAGGTCGGCGTGCATACTGCGCCCGGCGGGACCTTTGCCACCTATACAGCCGCCGGTTTCGTCCGCCGCGCGCTAGATGCGGCGGGTTTTGACGTGCAGCGTATCCCGGGGTTTGGCCGGAAGCGTCATATGAGTATCGGCACGCTTCGATCATGACGCAGTCCAACAACATCCGGCTGGGCGTCCTATTGATGCTGCTGACAACCTTTGTCTTTGCGCTGCAGGATGGCATCTCGCGCCATCTGGCCGACGCCTATAATGTCTACCTGGTGGTGATGATCCGCTACTGGTTTTTTGCGGCCTTCGTGGTGGCCATCGCGGCGCGGAAGGCGGGCGGCGTGCGGGTGGTGGCACGGACGAACCAGCCGATCCTGCAGGCGTTTCGCGGCATCCTGTTGGCGCTTGAGGTCTGTGTCATGGTGACTGGCTTCACCTTGCTGGGGCTGGTCGAGAGCCACGCGGTTTTTGCCTGCTATCCCCTGCTGGTTGCTGCTCTGTCCGGGCCGGTGCTGGGAGAGCAGGTGGGCTGGCGGCGTTGGGTCGCCATTGGCGTTGGGTTCGTGGGCGTGATGATCATCCTTCAGCCGGGGGTTTCGGTTTTCAATCCTTATGCGATTGTGCCGCTGGTTGCCGCTGCGATGTTTGCGCTCTATGGGCTGCTCACGCGGTATGCGGCGCGGCAGGACAGCACTGCGACGAGCTTTTTCTGGACAGGTGTTGCCGGTGCGGTGACCATGACGGTGATCGGCATCTGGTTCTGGGAACCGATGATCGCGTCGGACTGGGCGTGGATGGGGCTGCTCTGCGTGACCGGGGCGGCGGGCCACTGGTTGCTCATCCGCTGTTACGAGGTGGCGGAGGCGAGCGCCGTCCAGCCCTTTGCCTACTTCCAGCTGGTCTTCGCCGCCCTGATCGGGATCTCCATCTTCGGTGAGACCATCCGGCCGAATGTGGCGCTTGGGGTTCTGGTGATCGTGAGCGCGGGCCTATTCACCCTTTGGCGCGAACGCCAGAAGGCTTGAGCCGCGCAGCTCCTCAAGGAAGGGCACCGGCATCGGGTCTTTGCCGAGCCGCGCGCGATAGATCGGCAAGCTTTCGGTCACGCGCATCACGTAATTCCTTGTTTCGCGGAAAGGGATGTGCTCGATCCAATCGATCATGTCGACGCCATCCTTTCGGGGATCGCCATAGGTCAGCATCCAGCGATCCGGGCGGCTCGGCCCTGCGTTATAGCCGGCCGACATCATGACGACATTGCCCCGGAACCGTCCGGCGAGCCCCGCCAGATACGCGGCACCCAGCTCGGCGTTGTAGACGGGATCACTGATCAGTCGCTCGGTGCTGTGCGCGCTGCTGCGCCCCATGGCCGCTGCAACCTCGCGCCCCGTGGCAGGCATGATCTGCATGAGGCCGCGGGCGCCGACGCCGCTTTGAACGCCGGGGTCAAATTCGCTTTCGCGGCGGGCAATCGCCAGAAGCATTTCCGGCGCCATGGGCAGATCGCGGTTCGCCAGCGGGTGCAGCGGATAGTACCCGCGCGGCACAACCACAGCACGCCGCGCCGTCCGCTTGCCGATCATCACCGCCAGATGAGGCTGGTCCACCTCGAGGGCTGCTTCGGCGAGCAGAGCTGCGGTGTCACGGTCCAGCGATTCCGCGAGATGGGTCCAGAACCGTTCTGCCAGATTGAGCTGGCCCGACGCCTGCAAGAGCATGCCTGCGATGAAAACCGGATCATCGGCGATGGGCGAGCTGCGCCAGTCGCCCGCAACGGTTTCGGCCGCCAGCGCATCATCGAACGGTAAATCGGCCCGATCCGCCGCAAGCAGCCCGTAGAAGGAGGTCTGGTACTGCGCGGCCTCGGTATAGGCCTGATCGGCGGCGGCAACATCGCCCATCGCCTCCAGCGCGCGGCCCCGCCAGTATCCCGACCGTCCCTTCGAAATCGGTGACCGAACGGCGGCGTCGTGGTTGCGGAAATGCTGGAGCGCGGTTTCGGGCTCATTCAGTTTGCGCAGGGCGATGTAGCCCGCCAGCCATTCGAGATCGGCATAGGACGACCCGGAGGTCAGGAAATGCCGCGCCGCAAGCTCGTAGGCGCGCTCCGCCGATCCGTCGCGCATCTCGTCCCGCGCCATGGAGCGGCGCCGGTTGGCCCAGGCCTCGGGCTCTCCGAGGGCCTCTGCACTGGTCGACGTGGCGCGGAGCAGCGCCTTGGCATCGTCCCACCGGCCCTTGCGCGCGCGCCAGACAAACCGTTCATATTGGAGCCCGGGGTTTTTCGCATGGCTTGCGGGCACTTGGGCGATCAGCGCATCGACGCCATTGGCGCGACCGCGCAGAGCGATCCGCGCCTTTGCCACGGCAACATCGGCTTTGGACACCAGATCATACATCCGGCGTGCGTTTTCAAAAGCACCGGCCCACAGCATGGCATCGAGCCGGGCGCTGTGATGCGGCTTGAGCAGATCGGAGTGATTGGCCAGATAGAGGGCTTGCGCGCTGCCGCCCATCGGCATCGTCTGCCAGGACTTGACGACGAGGGCGTCGCCCTCAGCTTCCGCGCCGCTGCGCGTCAGCGCGAGGGCGTGGCGCAGCACCCCCTCGGGTGTCTGGGCGGCGAACACGCTGAAAAACGCGATCACCTCGGAGTCCTTCCGCGCGATCACGGCCCGCTCGGACTGTTTGCGCAGGTAAGGCTCACCCGGCCAGTCCGGACGACGCGTGAGGAACGCGATCACCTCGTCATAGGACCCGCGCCCGGCGCGCAGCCGGTTCCACTCGATGATATCGGCGGCGACATCTCCGTCACGCGCAGCGATCTTGGCAGCCGTGGCCCAGTCGCCATCCCGCATGGCGTCCATCGCATGGGCCAAGGGTCGTGGCCGTTCCGCAGCAGCCGGAACCGTGAAGGCGAAAATCAAGATGAGTGTCGTGAGCCAGTGTCTGATCACTTGCAATTCCCAGCGTTTGAGGGCTAGAGCCTCTGATACATAAAAGCGCGATAGGTGCGTATCAAATCACGATTGCGCTGAAATATGGTTAATCTCAGGCCATTTGCCGGCCAAAAAAGAAAAAGGAGCGTGCACATGTTCAAAGGCTCACTGCCTGCCCTCGTCACGCCGTTCAGGAACGGCGAGCTGGATCTTGAGACACTGAAAAAACTGGTGGAATGGCATATCGGCGAAGGCTCGAACGGGCTGGTGCCGGTGGGCACAACCGGAGAAAGCCCGACGCTGACCCACCGCGAACATGAGATCGTGGTTGAGGAAGTCGTTAAGGCCGCCGCGGGCCGTGTGCCGGTCGTTGCGGGTGCGGGGTCCAATAATACGGTCGAGGCGATGCGGCTGGTCCGCCATGCGGAAGAGGTGGGCGCGGATGCCGCACTGGTGGTCACGCCCTATTACAACAAGCCGACGCAATCAGGGCTGCTGGCGCATTTCACGGCGTTGCATGATTGCGCCGAGCTGCCGATCATCATCTACAACATCCCGGGGCGGTCGGTGGTCGACATGTCGCCGGAGACGATGGGCGAGCTGGCCAAGCTGCCCCGGATCGTGGGTGTGAAAGATGCCACTGGCGATCTGGCCCGCGTGAGCGACCAGCGGCTGACCTGCGGGCCCGAGTTCATTCAGCTCTCGGGCGAGGATGCCACGGCGCATGGGTTCAACGCACAGGGCGGTGTGGGCTGTATCTCGGTCACGGCGAATGTGGCGCCGAAGATGCTGAGCGAGATGCAAGCGGCGTGTCTTGCGGGCGACTATGCAACCGCTCTGAGCATTCAGGATCGGTTGATGCCGCTGCACAAGGCGATCTTTACCGAACCCGGGCTGGTGGGCGTGAAATACGCCATGTCGCAACTGCGTCTCTGCTCGGATGAAGTGCGTCTACCGCTTGTCGGGCTGTCGGATGCCACCCGTGCGCTGGTCGACGATGGGCTGCGGCATGCGGGGCTTTTGAACTAGGGCGTTTCAACTGTCATCATGGGCGACCACATCCTCTTTTGCGTTGAAATCGTCAGATTTCAGGCGATGAAAGAGGAGACTGCTCACAGGTGAAACGCTCGGGGCGCTGGGGCCGGCGAAACGCAAACGGGCGTGGATCACTCCACGCCCGTTTTGTTTTGCGCCTCTAGCGCTTGCCATAATAGAGGCCGACCACATGTTCGGCCTCCGCAAAGAACAGCCAGCGCGCGGTGAGCACGCCCGCGATGTGGCTCAGGATCGCGAGCACGCCGAGGATGTGTGAGAAGGGCAGGGCCAGCAGGATGATCGGCACGACGGTCATCAGGCCGAGCGCGATGATCCGCAGCTTCTGGCTGTGTTTGCGCCCGATCACATGCACGAACTCGCGCAGCAGGTAGTTCGTGCCGGTGTGCGGCGGCTCAAAGGCGCGGACCGCGCCGATGTTGCCCAGGCCGGTTGCGGTCGCCATGTCGGTGCCGGAGTTTGCGAGCGCCTTGTCCCCCTCAACCCAGGTGTAGAGCTGCACCAGGCCTGCAATCACCAGCAAAACAAGGGCTGCATCGACTTGGCCCGCGAGAAGTGCGCCACCTGCCAGAGACAGCGTGAGGAATTTCAGGGGGGTCAGTTTCATGTTCCAGCGCGGGATGGTCTTGAGCTGGGTGTAGATCATCGACGTGGTGAAAACGGTGGCCATCGACAAGAGCGCGCCGAGGAGGCCAAGCACGGTCCAGCGGGCGTCGAAGAACACCAGACCAAGCCCATAGAGGCCCATCAGCACCAGCGCGCCCACGGCGCACCAGGCCTCGCGGCTGAGCCAGCTGGAGCGCCATTGGGTGAAGGCTTTGATCGCGCGTTCCGGGCGGCCGAGGTGGAAGGTGGAGGCCATCAGCCCGCCCACCGCCATGAGATAGGCGATCACGAAGAAGGCGAAGGCCGTCCAGCCGGTTACCGACGGGTAACCCAAGCCCAGGAAGAACAGGAGGCCAAATCCCAAGCCACTGAAAGTCGTAAAGAAAATGACGGAAGGGGCGGGATGCATCAGAGTTTCTCCAGGGTCTTGTCAAGCCAGCCGAGAAAGCCTTTGGGCTCCTCTGCCACGGGCTCGAGGAAGGGGGCGAGCACGTCGAATTCGGGCATCTCGTCCTTGGGGCGTGGGGGCAGGTATTTGTTCACGGGCTTGGTGCCTTGCTCGGGCATCAGATCCATGCCGCCGCGCTCGGCGACGAGCTTGCTGACCTCGCTGTTTTCATCGCCCAGATCGCCGAAGTGACGGGCACCAGCGGGGCATGTGCGGACACAGGCGGGCTGACGGTCTTCCTCGGGCAGGTTCTCGTTGTAGATCCGGTCAACGCAGAGGGTGCATTTCTTCATTACGCCTTCGGCTTGGTCGAGCTCTCGCGCGCCGTAGGGGCAGGCCCAGGCGCAGAGGCCACAGCCTATGCAGTTGGATTCGTTGACCAAAACGATTCCATCTTCGACGCGCTTGTAGCTGGCACCCGTCGGGCAGACCGTGACGCAGGGTGCGTCTTCGCAGTGCAGGCAGGACTTGGGGAAGTGGATAAGCTGGGCCGCTGCGTCGCCAGCTGGCTGGACCTCGTAAGAGTGCACGCGGTTGAGGAAGGTACCGGAGTTGTCGGCGCCATAGGCGTTCTGATCGGAGAGGGGGGCGCCGTAGTTTTCGGTGTTCCACCCTTTGCAGGAGATCACGCAGGCGTGGCAACCGACGCAGGTATCGAGGTCGATCACGAGCCCCAGTTTCTTCTCGGTTTTGGCTGGCAGAGTGGTCATGAAAGGCCCTCGTGTCTGGCTGTCGGTGGGACGTCGGTATCACGTCGGTATTGCGTCGGTATCACGTCGGTGCGTGGCGTGCGGTGCGGTAGGGGGTTGTTCAGCTTTGGGGGCGCTGCCCCCGCGCGCTGGGCGCGCTCCCCCGGAGTATTTTTCGAAGGGTGAAGGCCGGTCATTCGCCGACCTTCCACGTGAGGTCCTTCGGACCCTGGCCGACAGGGGATTTGATCGGGGCGAAGCCGGGCTGGGATTCCGCCGGAGCTTGCGCTTTTTCGATGCGGACCTTGAGGTCGAACCAGGCGGCCTGGCCGGTGATCGGGTCGGAGTTGGCCAAGCGAAGGCCGTCGCCTTTGGGCGGCAAGAGCTCGTGGATGAGGTGGTTCAGCAGGAAGCCGCGGGTGGCTTCGGGCGCGTTGTCTTCGAGCGCCCAGGCGCCTTTGCGCTTGCCGATGGCGTTCCAGGTCCAGATGGTGTTCTCGTTCAGCGCGGCCATCTCCAGCACCGGGACCGTGATCTCGCCGTGGGGAGAGGTGACCTTGGCCCAGTCGCCGTCTTGCAGGCCGTTTTCGCGCATCAGCTTGGTGGGGACGTAGAGCGGATTGTGCCCGTGCAACTGGCGCAGCCAGGCGTTTTGCGAGCCCCAGGAGTGGTACATCGCCATCGGACGCTGCGTCAGCGCCGTCACCGGGTAGTCGGCGGCGTGGTTGTCCTCCTCCGTCGAGTACCAGATCGGCAGCGGCGACATGGTGGATGTGATGCGCTCGCGCAGGTGGTCTGGCGGCTGGCGGTCGCCATGGCCCTCGGCGGCGAGCTGGAATTTGCGCATCGGCTCCACGTAGAGCGAGAAGAGGTAGGGTGTCGGCGCGTCGTAGAGGCCGAGCTTCACCGCCCACTCCTGATAGTCCATGTTCCATGGCTTGTAGTAGTTGGCGCCGTCGGGGATGTGTTCGACGAAGAAGCCGCCGTTCGCGATGTATTGGTCGAGTTGTTTGGGGTTTACGGCCCCGCGCCCCGCCTGATCGCCGTTCTCACCCCGGAAGCCTGCGAGCGGGCCAATGCCAGGGCGGCGTTCGTGGTTCACGATGTAATCGCCGTAATCCGCATATTTCTGGCTGCCGTCCTCGTTCACGAACCCGGGCAGCTTCATCTTGGCGCCAAGCTCGCAGAGCATGGACTGGAAGCCCTTCACGTCGCGGTCGGGCTCGATCACCGGCCAGCGGATGGCGTCGGCGGCGGCATCGGCTTCGCAGATCGGGCGGTCGAGCAGCGAGATGCAGTCGTGGCGTTCGAGGTACGTGGTGTCAGGCAGGATCAGGTCAGAGTAGGCGACCATCTCGGAGCTATAGGCATCGGAATAGATGATCTTGGGGATCACGTAGTCGCCGTTCTCGTCCTTGTCCGTGAGCATGTCGATCACGCCGCGGGTGTTCATCGTCGAGTTCCACGACATGTTGGCCATGTACATGAACAGCACGTCGATCTTGTAGGGATCACCCGCGTAGGCGTTGGAGATCACCATATGCATGAGCCCGTGGCTCGACATCGGGTTTTCCCAAGTGAAGGCCTTATCGATGCGGGCGGGGGTGCCGTCGTCTTTCAACGCGAGGTCTTCGGGGCCATGGGTGAAGCCTAGATGCGGGCCGTTCAAGGGGGCACCTGCGTTCATGCCCACGTGCGGCTTCGGGTGCGCTGTGGCGGGCTTGGGGTAGGGCGGCTTGAAGCGGAAGCCGCCGGGGACTTCGACGCTGCCGAGCAGGATCTGCAGCACATGCAGCGCGCGGCAGGTCTGGAAGCCATTCGCATGGGCGGAGATGCCGCGCATGGAGTGGAAGGAGACCGGGCGACCGATCATCTTCTCGTGCTTTTCGCCGCGGAAGTCGGTCCAGCCGTGGTCCAGCTCGAAGGCTTCCTCGAAGGCGACGCGGGCGAGTTCAGCGGCGATGGCGCGGATGCGCTTGGCGGGGATGCCGCAGCGGTCGGCCACGGCTTCGGGCGCGTATTGGTCGTCGAGATACATCTCGGCCATCTGGTGGAAGACGGGGCGGTGGGTCTGGCCATCTTTCTCATAGGTTGCGGCGAGGTCAGGTTTCACGCCCGGTTGGTCGAAGGGGGTGAGCTTGCCGGTGGTGCGGTCGATCACCAGCTCCTTGCCGTTCTCGTCGCGCATCAGCAGGCCGTGGTCGGCCTGGCCGGGGTTGTTGATCACCAGCACCGGGGCGTTGGTGTATTGCGCGAGGTAGTGCAGGTCGATCTTGCCCGCCTTCATCAGGCAGTGGATCATCGACAGGATGAAGAGCCCGTCGGTTCCCGGCGTGATGCCGACCCAATCGTCAGCCACGGCATTGTAGCCGGTGCGGATCGGGTTCACGCCGATCACGCGGGCGCCGCGCGCCTTGATCTTGCCGATCCCCATTTTGATCGGGTTGGAGTCGTGGTCTTCTGCGACGCCGAAGAGCATGAAGAGCTTGGTGTGGTCCCAGTCGGGCTGGCCGAACTCCCAGAAGGCGCCGCCCATGGTGTAGATGCCTGCCGCGGCCATGTTGACCGAGCAGAACCCGCCGTGGGCGGCGTAGTTCGGCGTGCCGAAGTTCTGGGCCCAGAACGAGGTGAAGGATTGGGACTGGTCGCGGCCGGTGAAGAAGGCGAGCTTTTCGGGGTTGGTCTGGCGCACGGGCTCCAGCCAGTCGGCGGCGATCTGCAGCGCCTCGTCCCATTCGATTTCCTCGAATTCGCCGGAGCCGCGTTCGCCGACGCGCTTCAGCGGCTTGCGCAGGCGCGAGGGGGCGTTCACCTGCATGATGCCCGCCGAGCCTTTGGCGCAGAGCACGCCCTGGTTCACCGGGTGGTCCTTGTTGCCCTCAATATAGGCGACTTGGCCGTCCTTCATGTGCACGTTGATGCCGCAGCGGCAGGCGCACATGTAACAGGTGGTCTTGCGCACCTCGTCGGAGACTTTCGGGCTCAGGTTGAGGACTGGCTGGTTCATGGAAAGCTCCTGACGTTAGCGGGCGACCTGAAGGGTGGTCACGGCGATCATATTGGCGACGTCTTCGGCGGTGCAGCCGCGCGAGAGGTCGTTGGCGGGTTTGGCGAGGCCCTGCAGCGTGGGGCCGATGGCGTCGGCCCCGCCGATGCGTTGGGCGATCTTGTAGCCGATGTTGCCTGCGTCGAGGTTGGGGAAGATCATCACGTTGGCCTGGCCTGCGGTGGATGAGCCGGGGGCCTTGGAGGCAGCGACAGAGGGCACGAAGGCCGCGTCGAATTGCAGCTCGCCATCGGCTTTCAGATCCGGGTGGCTGGCTTTGAGCAGTGTTGCGGCCCCGGCGACCTTGTCGACGGCTGGGTGCTTGGCCGAGCCTTTGGTGGAGAAGGACAGCAGCGCGACCTGTGGCTCGACGTCGAGCAGCTGGCGGCAGGAGGTGGCGGAGGCGACGGCGATGGCGGCGAGCTCTTCGGCGGAGGGGTCGATGACCAGCCCGCAGTCACCGAAGATCATGGCGTCGCGGCCCGAGGGGTGGCCCTCGGGCAGGGCCATGAGGAAGAAGCTGGAGACGAGCGGCGCGTCCTTCGCCTTGCCGATGACCTGCAACGCCGCACGCACGGTGTCGGAGGTGGTATGAATGGCGCCGCCGACTGTGCCGTCGGCGTGGCCTTCGCGGACCATCATCGCGGCGAAGACCAGCGGGTTCTGCACCTGGGTTTCGGCGATCTCGGGCGTCACGCGCTTGTGCTTGCGGAGCTCAAAGAAGGCGGTGGCGAAATCGGCGCTGAGCGCGGAGGTCGCGGGGTCTTCGATGGCGATGTTCGGGTGGGTCGGCGTGCCCGCTGCCACAAGCTGGGCCGCGACATCGTCTTGGGGGCCGACAAGCGTGATCCGGGCGGTCCCGGCCGTCACGGCGGCAATGGCGCCGGCCACGATCCGGGGATCGTGGCCTTCGCTCATCACGATATGGGCAGGCCGGGCGGCGGCGCGTTGGGTCAATGCGCTGAGCACGCTCATGGCCTGGTCCTTTCTTCTATGCGGATGCTGTCTGGCACCCGGATCAGACGGTCTGCGGACGCATGTCTTCCTTGCTGATGCCAGCAACTTCGACAGGCTTCTTCATCGCGTCACGGCGGAACGGGTCGCCCAGCTCCTGGTTGATCATGGCTTCGATCAGCGTGGTGATGCCGTTCTCCATCTGATCCTTGATCGCCTGGTTCAGCGCATCAGTCAGCTCCTCCTGGGTGCGGGCGACCACACCTTTCAGGCCACAGGCCTCGGCGATGCCGGCATAGGAGACATCGGTGTCGAGCTCGGTGCCGACGAAGTTGTCGTCGAACCAAAGCGTCGAGTTCCGCTTCTCCGCGCCCCACTGGTAGTTGCGGAAGACGATCTGCGTGATCGCAGGCCATTCGCCACGGCCAATCGCCGTCAGCTCGTTCACCGCGATGCCGAAGGCGCCGTCACCAGCAAAGCCCACAACCGGCACGTCGGGCTGGCCGATCTTGGCGCCGACGATGGCAGGCAGACCGTAGCCGCAGGGGCCGAAGAGGCCGGGCGCCAGATACTTGCGGCCTTCCTCGAACGCCGGGTAGGCGTTGCCGATGGCGCAGTTGTTGCCGATGTCGGAGGAGATGATCGCCTCGACCGGAAGGGCGGCCTGGATCGCACGCCACGCCATGCGGGGGCTCATCCAGTCGGGCTTGGCGGCACGGGCGCGCACGTTCCAGTCGGTGCCCGGATCGTCCTGCTCGTGGGTCAGCGAGGTCAGCTCCTGCGCCCAGGCGGATTTGGTCTGTGCGATCTTGGCCTTGCGCTCGACGCGGCCTGCGTCGCCCGCATCGTCGCTGAGCTGCGCGGTGATGCCCTTTGCGACTTTCGCCGCGTCGCCGACGATGCCGACGGTGACCTTCTTGGTCAGGCCGATGCGGTCGGGGTTGATGTCCACCTGGATGATGGTCGCGTCAGCGGGCCAGTATTCGATGCCGTAGCCGGGCAGGGTGGAGAAGGGGTTCAGGCGGGTGCCGAGGCAGAGCACCACGTCGGCTTCCTTGATCAGCTGCATGCCTGCTTTCGAGCCGTTGTAGCCCAGCGGGCCGGCAAAGAGCGGGTGGTTGCCGGGGAAGGCGTCATTGTGCTGGTAGCCCACGCAGACCGGTGCGTCGAGACGCTCGGCCAGCACGCGGGAAGCTTCGATGCCGCCCTTGGAGAGGACCACGCCCGCGCCGTTCAGGATGACGGGATTCTTCGCGGTCGACAGGATTTCGGCGGCCTTGGCCACGGAGTTCTCGCCGCCGGGGGAGACTTCGAACTCGATGGGATCGGGGATGTCGATGTCGACCACCTGCGTCCAGAAGTCCCGCGGGATGTTGATCTGGGCCGGACCCGACAGGCGCTTGGCCTTGGCGATGACGCGCGCCAGGGTTTCGGCGATGCGGCTGGGGTCACGCACTTCTTCCTGATAGGCGACACAGTCGGCGAAGAGGTGCATCTGTTCCATTTCCTGGAAGCCGCCCTGACCGATGGTCTTGTTGGCGGCCTGCGGGGTCACGAGCAGGCAGGGTGTGTGGTTCCAGTAGGCGGTCTTCACGGCGGTCACGAAGTTGGTGATGCCGGGGCCGTTCTGCGCGATCATCATCGACATCTTGCCGGTGGCGCGGGTGTAACCGTCGGACATCATGCCCGCGGAGCCTTCATGCGCGCAGTCCCAGAAGGTGATGCCCGCATCGGGGAAGATGTCGGAGATCGGCATCATCGCCGAGCCGATAATCCCGAAGGCATGTTCGATGCCGTGCGATTGCAGCGTTTTGACGAAGGCTTCTTCAGTTGTCATTTTCATCGGGCGTTTCCTTGATTGAACAGTGATGATTCTGGGTTGTGGGTTACTTAGAGGGTTGCGGTTGGGGCCGTTAGGGCCAGTTCACGGCTTCGCTTAAGCCCAGATGGGCCATATCGCGAATTTCACCCGCGACCACGTCGATGCCCTTGGCAATGCGGTTTGCCGGGATCGAGGAATAGGCGAGGCGGTAATAGCTCTTGGGGCGGACGGGGCCTGAAAAGAAGGCGTGGCCGGGTTCGATCAGCACGCCCTTGGCCTGCAGGCGGCGGGCGAGTTCTTGCGTGTCGACGGCCTCGGGCGCGCGCATCCAGAAGGACGAGCCCCCATAGGCGCCCTGGCCTGCGATTTGCAGATCATGCGCGGCGAGCGCCTTGGCCATCACCTCGCGCCGGTCGTGCAGGGCCGCCCCCATGCGGCGAATGAGCGCGTCGTGGTGGCCGAGCGACAGGAAATAGGCCGCGGTGCGCTGCACATGCCCGGGCGGGTGGCGCAGCACGGAGGCGCGCAGCGCGCGGGCCTCGCGGATGAAGGGTTCGGAGCCCACCAGATAGCCCAGCCGCAGCCCCGGAAAAAGCGATTTCGAGAAGCTGCCCACATAGATCACGCGGCCATCGGTATCGAGGCTCTTGAGCGCGGGAGAGGGGCTTTTGAGAAAGGACATCTCAAATTCATAGTCGTCTTCCACGATCAGCGCGTCCATTTCAGCCGCCCGCTCCAGCAGGTCATGCCGCCGATGCATCGGCATGGTATTGGTGGTCGGGCACTGGTGGCTGGGGGTGGTGAAGATCACATCCGTGTCGGGCGGGATCGCGTCGGGCGGCATGCCGTCGGCGTCCACGCGCACCGGGGTCACGTGGCAGCGCGACTGGCTGAGGATGTCCCTAAGCGCATGATAACAAGGGTCTTCCAGTGCTGCGCGACGGCGTTGGGTGAGCAGCACTTGCGTGGTCAGCCAGAGCGCATTCTGGGCGCCGAGGGTGATCAGGATCTGTTCGGGCCGCGCCGTGATCCCCCGGCGCGGGAGGGTGTGTCGCGCGATGAACTCGATGAGTTGCGGGTCGTCCTGGTCGTAGTAATCGGTGGTGAGCGCGGTGAAATCCTTCTGCCCGAGCGCTTTCAGCGCGCAGAGCCGCCAATTGGCGTGGTCAAACAGCGCCGGGTCGGCCTGGCCGTAGATGAAGGGATAGCGGTAGCCGCCCCAGTCGGGCGGCTTGCGCACCGTGTCGCCACCCGAGAACCTCTGGCCGATCGCGCGGGTCCAGTCGACCGCATCGGGGCCCACTTCGCTGGGCGCGAAGGCGGGCGGAACAGGGGCGTTGTCGGAGACAAAATACCCCGACCGCCCGCGCGATGTCAGATAATCATTGGCGAGCAGTTCGGTATAGGCGATGGTAACGGTGATCCGGCTGACGCCGAGGTGGGTGGCGAGCTTGCGCGTCGAGGGCAGCTTTTCTCCGCGCTGGAAACGACCGGAGAGAATGCCCTGTGCGATCATCTGCTGGATCTGCGATTGCAGAGTGCCCTGTGCATCGGGATGCAGAAAGAATGTCTCGACGGGCAGCGCCATGCGTTGAGCCTATACTGGATATAGACTGATCGCAATCTGGCACTAATCAGGCGCGAAATGCCTGATCACTCCTCCCATATGCCCAGTCTGTTTTGACCAATTCGACGATTAATGAAACTCTGAGTATCATTTATGAGCATGTATTGCAAGCGCTGTCCGTCAGGTGCGGCTGATGATCCTGGCCTTATGCGGTGGGTTGGCGCGTAAGGCCTTGTTCTGACTGTGAGTTGGCCGCCCGTGAGCCCGTGGCGCAGGGGGCCCATCGCGACCCGCGCTTTGATCTATGTCAGGGACAGCGGTTTTTTATAGGCGCAGAAGAATCAACATTCAAAAGAAAGGATGTTGCTATGAAAGATGCGGTTCTGGACAAGCCAGGTCCGGATCCCGCCACTGCTGCCGTGGCGGGGTTTGAACAAGACGACTACCCCTATGATCAGAAGCTGGATCGAGGCCGGTACGAGGCCGAGAAGGCGGCCCTTCAGGTCGAGCTTCTGAAGGTGCAGCACTGGCTGCATGAGACCGGCCAGAAGGTGGTGATGCTGTTCGAAGGGCGCGATGCGGCCGGCAAGGGCGGCACCATCAAACGCTTCATGGAGCACCTCAACCCCCGGCAGGCGCGGGTTGTAGCGCTGAATAAGCCCACGGACGAAGAACGCGGCCAGTGGTTTTTTCAGCGCTATATCAAGCATCTGCCGACGGACGGTGAGATCGTGCTCTATGACCGCAGCTGGTACAACCGGGCGGGCGTCGAACGGGTTATGGATTTCTGCGCGCCGGGGGACTACCTCGAATTCATGCGCCAGACGCCGGAGTTCGAGCGTATGCTGACGCGGTCGCGCATCCATCTGTTCAAATACTGGTTCTCGGTCACCCGGGATGAGCAGCGGCTGCGGTTCTCATCGCGCGAGACGGATCCGCTGAAACAGTGGAAGCTGTCGCCGATTGATCGGGCGAGCCTGGACAAGTGGGATGACTATACAGAGGCGAAGGAGGCGATGTTCTTCTACACCGACACGGCGGATGCGCCCTGGACGGTGATCCGGTCTAACGACAAGAAGCGCGCGCGGTTGAACTGCATGAAGCACTTCCTGGGCGCCTTTGATTATCCCGGGCGGGACGAGAAGGTTGCCGTGGCGCCCGATCCGCTGATCGTGCGGACGGCGAGCCATGTGATCCATTCGGCGGATCACATTCTGGCCTCGTCGCTGCACCCCAAGTCACGTCGCAGGAAAACAAACGTCTGAGACAAAGGAGATCACGATGTCGCACACACCGCATGAACTGGCGGAAGAGTTTCCGGACCATCTGCTGGCGATCAGCACGCTGAAGAGCACGGATGCGCATTTTGCGAAGCTGTCGGAGGCCTATCACGAGATCAACCGGGCCATCCACAGGGCTGAGACCAATGTGGAGCCGACGGATGATTTCCATTTTTCGGAGATGCGCAAAGAGCGGTTGCGGCTGAAGGATGAGATCGCTGGCCTGTTGACGCAGGCCTAGCGGAGCAGGGGGGAGCCCGCAGGCGGGGCCGGGGCTGTGCCCCGGCCCCGCCTGCGGGCGTCGCCTCAGGGGCAGGCCGCGGTATAGCGGGAGCCGTCTGGATTCTGGTAGATACAGTTGCGGCTGCCGGGGCTGGTCGGACGGACCAGCTGGTTGCCGGCGATCGCGCCTGCCGCGGCGCCAACCAGGGCGCCCCGGCCACGATCATTGTCATCCAGGGCATAGCCCACCGCAGCACCGCCGAGGGTGCCCGCGATGGTATTCTGATCCTGCGTGGCGCAGGCCGAGACGGCTGCGATCAACGGCAGGGTGAGGATGATCTTGTGCATGAGTTCACTCCTTTTGCATGACGGTTCAACGCCCGTGCAGGGTGCAGGTTCCATCGCGCATCGGCGGGGTTTCGCCATGGCGCGGAAGTCTGCTCGCCGCGTTTTGCTTTTGGTCCGCGGGCCGAGCTGTGGCAGGGTGGGCGCTGTGATGGTCCTCTGGGGGTGCGATGTCACGTCATCTGTCGTTCTGGATCGGGTTTTTCGCCGCGGCCCTCGTTATCGTGCCCGTGGCGGTCGGTGCCTGGGGCGTGACCCAGGGGTTTGCGCGCGACTGGGCAGCGACCTTCTTCATCGTGATTTGCACCATCGTCGGGCTCTTGGTGGTCGGTCTGCTGTTTCGCGGGGTGATCCTGCGCAGGCTGACGGGCCGGGCAGAGGCAACGGTGGAGGATATCTCCTCGACGCTGATTTCCGGGGTGTCTGCGGCGGTGGCACAGGACCGTGTGACGGCGGAGCGCGAGGCCGACAAGCTCGCACGCGTGGTACTGGGCTGGTACGCCTGGTCGAATTTCTATCGCTGGGTAATCGGGACGGCGCTGGCGCTCTTGCTGGCCTTTGCGTCCTTCACCGGCACGGTGCTGCTCTTTGAGCAGATCGCCAAGCTGGAGGATCAGACCCGCGTGATGCAGGCCCAGCAGGAGCTGATGGACGCGCAGACGCGGTTCATGGAGAGCCAGACGCAGCGGTTGGAGGAACAGACCGAAGCGGCGGCGATGCAGAACGAGATCATGACGCTGAACCTGGTGAATGAGATCCGCGACCAAATGCTGGCGAGCGTGGAGCAGCGCCCGTTGGGCGAGTGGTTGGCGACCGTCGGCACACTGGTGATTGATGAACCGCTTGCCCGCTATGCGACAGAGGCCGCAAGCTGTGGTTTGCACTTTGATCTGGATTACCCTTTGAACAGTGCTCCGAGTCCGGCGGCGATCGGGGCGATCACGCAGCTCGCCGAAAGCGATGCCTTGGGTCAGCGGGTTGTTGACGCACTGAACCTCTTGGCGGGCGACAGCCACGGGAGTGTTGCACTGGGCGCAGTGTTGGTCTTGCAAAACGTGAGCCAACCGTTTGCGTCAAAGGTCGTATTGAGAGATTTGTTTCTGATAGAGCCAATCAGGTTGAGCGGACACGTCTATGACCTGAGCCTTCGGAGATCCTATGTCTCAAGTCTCATCTGCCCCGATTGCCAAATCCACATCTCGGCCTCGTTTTACCAATTCAACATCCCCGTCGTGGCGTCGGGCGGGTACAATCTGGTCGTCAATTCGGGGAGAGACGATCCCGTTGGCGGAGTGATTGTCGCCGCCCGCGACGAGTTGGGGGCGACCTGGGTGTCGCGTGCGCCCACCACCCTGGAGGTGGGGCCGTATTTCCCTGACACGTTCGGCGCCTGGCTCACGAGGCATAAGGATTTGCCCGCCTGCCAGATTATGTCCGAGATTGCGCGGGTCAATCCGCTCCTGACAACACAGCCCACGCGATGACCGGTGTGTGTGACGTGTTCTGTGGTGCGCGAGCATAAGAAAGGCGGGCTCTCCCCGCCTTTCTCGCAGTGCGTCGCGCCCTATCGTTGGGCGCGTCTCGATGTGACCTAGCCGAAGACCCGTGTCAGCGCGCCGTCGACGGCGGCGCAGATCTGGTCGATGTCGTCCTTGGTGGCGATCAGAGCGGGCGAGAAGCAGAGCGTGTTGTTCTTGCCGGGCAGGGAGCGGTTGGTCGCCCCGATGACCACGGCCTGCTTCATGCAGTCGCCGACGACGGCTTGCACCATCTTCTCGTCGGCAGGGTCGCGGCTGTCGCGGTCTTTCACCAGTTCAGCGCCGAGGAAGAGACCCTTGCCGCGCACGTCGCCGATGACTTCGTGTTTGTCTTTGAGCTCTTCGAGCTTGCCGAGCATGTAGTCGCCCATGGCCGTGGTGTTCTCGAGCAGGTTCTCGTCCTCGATGATCCGCATGTTTTCAAGTGCGGCCGCCGGGCCCGCGGTGCAGCCGCCGAAGGTGGAGATGTCGCGGAAGTAGTTGAGGTGGTCCGAGGTGTCGTCCTTGAACATGTCGAAGACGTCGTTGGTGGTGGCGAGGCAGGAGATCGCGGCATAGCCCGAGGCCACGCCTTTCGCCATTGTCACCATGTCCGGCTTGATGCCGTAGTGCTGGTAGCCGAACCATTCGCCCGTGCGGCCGACGCCGCAGACGACCTCGTCGATGTGCAGCAGGATGTCGTACTTTTTGCAGATTTCCTGCACGCGGTCCCAGTAGCCTTCGGGCGGAACGATCACGCCGCCGCCAGCGGTGACCGGCTCCAGGCATAGCGCGCCGACGGTGTCGGGGCCTTCGCGCAGGATCACCTCTTCGATCTGGTTTGCCGCCCATTCGCCGTAGTTATGATCCGGCGCGCCGTCCTGCTCGTGCTTGCGGTATTCCAGGCAGTGCGGCACGCGGATGAAACCGGGCGTGTAGGGGCCGTATTGCGCGTTGCGCTCGTCCTGACCACCCGCCGACAGGCAGGCAATTGTGGTGCCGTGATAGTCGCGGTCGCGGTAGAGGATCTTGTGCTTCTTGCCGCCATAGCGCTTGTGCGCGATCTGACGGACCATCTTGAAGGCTTTCTCGTTCGCCTCTGACCCGGAGTTGGCGTAGTAGACGCGGTCGAGGCCGGGCATCTTGGTGAGCAATTTTTCGGCAAAGAGCGCGCCGGGGATCGAGCCCACGGTGCCGCCGAAGAAGTTCATCTTGACGATGGCATCACGCACTGCGTCGCCCATGCTCTCGCGGCCATAGCCCACGTTCACAGTCCAGACACCGCCGGAGACGGCGTCGATATGTTCGATACCTTTCTGGTCCCAGACGCGCAGGCCCTTGCCTTCGATGATGATCTTGGGATCGGCGCCCGTGAAGAAAGGCTGGTGCTGGATCAGGTGATGCCAGACATTTGCGCGGTCCGCTTCGACGACGCGGCTGAGGTCGTTCTCGTTGAAATTACCGTCCATGGGTCGGGCCTTTCTGTTAGCGTAGAATCAGGTGAAATCGGATGGCGAATGATCCGGATTTGGCTGACATGACTGTTTTTCGGGCATCGGCAGTAGGGCCAGACACTCTGCAACGATAGGGCCAGATGCCCCGCCCGATCAAGCGATATCGGGTGCATCGTCCTGTTATTGTGGGCCAATTGACCCTTGGGCGTCAAATCTGCCGTATTTTGCCGCCGTTGACGGCTGCCGCATTTGTGAGCAACGGATGGCGCATGCAGATCCCTGACGCACTTTGGCGGGTGACCGCCCCTGATGCCGCTCCGGCGGAGCGGCTGGAGGATGACCTCGCCGTGGATGTGGCAATTGTGGGCGGCGGCTTCACAGGGTTGCGCGCGGCGCTGGCCATCGCCGAGGCGGGCAGCACGGTGGCTGTCTTCGAGGCGGGGGACGTGGGCTTCGGCGCTTCGGGGCGGAACGGTGGGCAGGTGAACCCGATGCTGCCGGTGGCGGTGCCGGATGACCTGCATCGGGCGGTGGGACCCAAGTATTTCGAACGGATGGCGGAGACCTCGCTGCGGTCTGCGGATGATCTCTTTGACCTCATTCGCGCCTACCAGATCCAATGCGACGCGCGGCAGAAGGGGTGGATCCGGGTGGATCATTGCGCCGCCGCGCGGGACGTATCGCGGCGCAACGCCAAGCTGTGGAACAGCCACGGAGCGGATTTCGAGTTTTTGGAACGCGAAGATGTGGAGCGGCTGACCGGGGCGCAGGGCTATGCGACGGGCACGCTCTCGGCGCGCGGCGGGGCGGTGCAGCCGATGGCGCTGGTGCGCGGACTCGACCGGGTGGCGCGGGCGACGGGGGCGCAGGTGTTCAGCTTTGCGCCGGTGAAGGATATGCGGCGCCGGGATGGGCGCTGGCATCTGGATGTGGCGGGGCACGCGGTCACCGCCGAGACGGTGATCGTCGCGACGAATGGCTATTCCGACAGTCTGGTGAAGGGGCTGAAAGGCTCGGTGCTGCCGCTCTTTTCGACGCAGATGGCGACCGATCCACTGGAGGAGAGCGAGATCGGTCCGATCCTGCCGCAGGGGCATACGATTTCCGACACCCGGCGGCTGATCATGTATGCGCGGCGCGAGCCCGGCGGGCAGATGTGTTTCGGGGGCATCGGGTTCAACAATCTGCGCGGCGGTGTGGGTGGCTTCGGGTGGATCGAGAAAGACGCGCCGGAGACCTTCCCGAGCCTCAAGGGCGTTACCTGGCGCTACAAGTGGAGCGGGCATATCGCGCTAACCGAAGACCGGGTGCCGCATTTGCACGAGCCCGCGCCGGGGCTGGTCTGCGGGCTGGGCTACAACGGGCGCGGCGTGGCGATGAGCTACGTGATGGGGCGCGAGCTGGCGCGGCGGGCGCTGGGCACACCGGCCGAGGATCTGCCGTTTCCGGTGACCAAGATCCCCGCCTATAAATTTCGCACGCCGCAGGTGCTGGGTGCGGGGCTTGCGATGGCGGCGCTGCGCATGCGCGACCAGATGGAATGGAAAAGCGACATGTGAGCCGAAACTGGACTCATGAAGCCCGACAAAGTGGACATTTGCTCGGCTTCATCGGCATTGCCACTATGCGCCGCGAAGCTGGCCAGAAGGCAGCCTGACTTTCGGGATTTGCAATCAAGATTTTCAGGATTTTGCAATGTCCCTGATGCGGAGAAGAGAGAGGCGTATTTTTCGGGCAGTTTCATCCGCGTGACAGTTTTGTATCAATAATGCTCTTGCAGGCGGTGCAATTCTGACATTGGATGACGACGTGCAAACAAAGACGAACAAGCGGCGACAAGCCGCGTCGCACCAAATGAAGGCTGGCCTGGGACGGGTCGGCGTATGATCAACGGGAGAACGAAATGATCAAAAAGACAACATGCGGCTTTGTCGCGGGCGCCGTGATGGCGCTGGGCGCACAGAGCGCGTCGGCGGAAATCACCGTCGGATACTTCCTGGAGTGGCCGATGCCCTTCCTGGCGGCGAAAGCCTCCGGCGCCTATGAGGAAGCGCTGGGCATGCCGGTGAACTGGGTCTCCTTCGAGACCGGCACGGCGATGTCTGCGGCGATGGCATCGGGCGACGTGCAGATGTCCGTCAGCCAGGGTGTGCCGCCCTTCGTGGTCGCCTCCTCGGGCGGTCAGGACATCCAGGTTGTCGACGTGGCGGTGAGCTATTCGGACAATGACAACTGCGTTGTCTCCGCCGATCTGGAGATTGACAAGGAAAGCGCGGGCGAACTGGCCGGCAAGAAAGTGGCCGTGCCGCTGGGCACAGCTGCGCACTACGGCTTCCTGCGCCAGATGGCCCACTTCGGTGTGGATGTCGCCGGCCTGCAGGTCGTTGACATGGCGCCGCCAGAAGGTGCTGCGGCTCTGAGCCAGGGCGCGGTTGACTTCGCCTGTGGCTACGGCGGTGGTCTGGGCCGGATGAAAGAGTACGGCAACGTGCTGCTGACCGGTGAAGAGAAAGAAGAGCTGGGCATCCTGGTGTTCGACGTGACATCGGCGCCCGCCTCCTTTGTGGCCGAGAACGGTGACATCGTGGCCAAATTCCTGAAGGTGACGGCAGATGCCAACGCCGAGTGGAATTCGAGCCAGTCCGACGAAATGCTGGCGGTGATCGCCGAGCAGGCCGGTATGGACGTCGAGGCGGCCAAATCGTCGATCTCGACCATGAAGTTCCCGAGCGTGGACGATCAGCTGTCTGACGGTTGGCTCGGTGGCAACGCCGCGACCTTCATGAAAGGTGTGGCAGATGTCTTCGTCGAGGCGGGTTCGATCGACTCGGCGCTCGACAGCTACGAGGATGCGGTGAACACCGGGCCGCTCCAAGCCGCGAGCGAAATGTAAAACAGCCGAAAGCGGCGCGGGACACCCCCGCGCCGCTTTTCATTTAAGACCAGAGGCGGGGCCAACCCCGCCCAGCCACCCGCCCTCGCGCGGACAACAGGTGGGGACCTCATGACGGGATTATCCATAAACAATTTATCGATGCGCTTTGAGCTGCCCAACGGCGATCATGTGCAGGCCTTGCAGGATGTGTCGCTCGACCTGAAGGCCGGGGAGCTTTTGAGTGTGCTGGGCCCGTCGGGCTGCGGCAAGACCACATTGCTGAATATTGTGGCGGGCTTTTTGGCGCCCACGGCGGGCGAGTTGATCCTGAACGGTCACAAGGTGACCGGCCCGGATGCCGAGCGTGGCATGGTGTTCCAGCAGGGCGCGCTTTTCGAGTGGATGTCGGTGCGCGAGAACGTGGGCTTTGGCCCCTCGATGAAGGGCACGCCGAAAGCGGAGAAGGATCAAACCGTGGACCACCTGTTGGATGTGGTGGGCCTGCAGGACTTCAAGGAGAAAGCGGTTTACGAGCTGTCGGGCGGGATGCAGCAGCGTGTGGCGCTGGCCCGCTGCCTTGCGAATGATCCCGACGTGATCCTGATGGATGAACCCCTGGGCGCGCTCGACGCGCTGACGCGGGAGAAGATGCAGTCGCTGGTTCTGAAGCTCTGGAAAGAGACCGGCAAGACGATCATCTTGATCACCCACTCGGTGGAGGAGGCGCTGCTGCTGGGCGAGCGTCTGATCGTGATGGCGCCGCGTCCTGGGCGCATCCATACCGAATACCGGCTGCCCTTTGCGGATCTTGGCGTGAATTCGGACCTGCGCGAGGTCAAGAAACACCCCGACTTCGGGCCCAAGCGCGAAGAGATCCTGAATATGATCTGGGATATGGAAGAAGAGATTATGGGCGGTAAGGAGGACGCGGCATGATCCCTCTGCTGATTTACGTCATCATCTTCATCGCCGCCTTCTTCATCGTGACCAAGGTGGTGCAGGGCGCGGGCATTGGCGATTATACCTCGCTCAAGACCGTGACCTTTGGCGATGAGAGTGCGGTGCGGCCCAACCGGGCGGCGGGCATCATCTCGATCCTGACGATCTTCCTGATGTGGGGGATTTTCACGGGCTCCAGCCTCTTGCCCGGGTTCCTGCATGCGCCGGG
Organism: Roseobacter cerffii; assembly: GCF_054226325.1. Taxonomy (NCBI): domain Bacteria; kingdom Pseudomonadati; phylum Pseudomonadota; class Alphaproteobacteria; order Rhodobacterales; family Roseobacteraceae; genus Roseobacter; species Roseobacter cerffii. The sequence goes on along the minus strand of NZ_CM135757.1, from coordinate 3,769,794 downwards.
GCCGTTTGAGGGCACGGCGAGCTTCACCTATACCGCCGAGGCCGACGGGCAGACCGATGACGCGACCGTCACCGTGGTCGTGCACCCGCGCGAGGTCGAGACCGAGGCGCCAGAAGTGGACCCGGGCGACGGCTTTGCCAAGAACGATTCCGCGGCCATTGCGCAGTGGCGGTCGGGGCTCATTCGGGTGGACCGGAACGACGAGCTGGGCCGCGATGCTGGCGCCACGGTGGTGGCGATCAACGGAGAGCCGATTGCGCCGGGGGAGACCGTTGCGGTCGACGGCGGCACGGTCACTCTGAGCGACCGCGGCACGCCGAACTTCGCGCCGACCAAGGGCTGGCAGATGGAGCCTCTGTATCTGCCCGCGCCCGAGGCGGTCTGGACCCGCTCCATCGAGGTGGTGAGTTCGGGGTTCCGAAACTTCACCCTGCTCGAGCATCTGGGCTATTCGCTGTTCCGCGTTATCGCGGGCTTCATCCTGGGCGCAATTGTCGGCATCCCGCTGGGCTATGCCATGGGCCTGAGCGACTGGTTCCGCGGCTGGTTTGACCCGATCGTGGAGTTCATGCGGCCGGTGCCACCGCTGGCGCTCATTCCGCTGGTGATCATCTGGGCGGGCATCGGAGAGGCGGGCAAGATCATCCTGCTGTTCCTGGCGGCCTTATGGATCATGGCGATCGCGGCGCGCTCCGGTGTGTCCGGCGTCAAGATTTCGAAGGTGCACGCGGCCTATTCGCTGGGTGCCAGCAAGTGGCAGATCATGCGCCACGTGATCGTCCCCAACTCGCTGCCCGAGATCTTCACCGGTGCGCGGGTGGCAATGGGGGTCTGCTGGGGCACGGTTGTGGCCGCCGAGCTGGTCGCGGCGGAGCAGGGGGCGGGCATGATGATCATGACCGCGTCGAAGTTCCAGAACACCGACATCGTGATCATGGGCATCATCCTGATCGGTGTGATCGGCTTTGGCATCGACATGCTGATGCGGTGGGCCGAACGCCTGCTCGTCCCGTGGAAGGGCAAGGGATAGTCCCGAGCTGCGCTCGGGCAAACGCTCCGGGGGAGCGTTTGTATCCCTTGCGGGCGGAGCCCTGGGGGTGGAGACCTATCCCAGACAACGGATTAGAGGCGGGACTTTCGGGGCCCGTTTTCGTTTGCCACAGGCGCTGCACCGCAGAAGAGCTCAGTCTACCGTGATCACCTGCCCGGTGATCGCGCCCTCGACGCTTTTGGCAAAGGCGCGGCCAACGCGGGCTGCGGGTACGGGCGTGTGTCCGGGAAACCAGACGCCGTAGCGCGGCACGGAGGTGTCCAGCAGGCCGGGGCTGACCACGTTCAGGCGGAGCCCGCGCGGCATCTCAATGGCCGCACCGGTCACGAAGCCGCCCAGAGCACCATTCGCGGTGGCCGCCGCTGCGCCAGTGCGGATGGGGTCGCGGTCGAGAATGCCGCTGGTCAGGGTGAAAGAGCCACCGTCTTCGACCACATCGAGGCCAGCCAGCACCAGGTTGACCTGTCCCATCACCTTTTGCCGCAGAGAGCTGAGGAAATTGTCTTCGGTGAGCTCCGCCAGCGGGGCGAAATGCACGTCCCCCGCGGTGCTGATGACGGCGCCGACGGGGCCGGTGCGGGCATACATCTGATTGATGGAGGCGCGGTCGGCAATGTCGACCTGCACATCGCCCGAGGTCCGGCCCGCCCGGATCAGATCATGCCGCGCGCCGAGCTCGGCGCAGACCGCCTGGCCAATGTCGCCCGCGGCGCCCACAACGATGATCTTCATGACCGGCCCTCGAGGATCGCGTCGTAGCGGCTGAGCTTGTGCTTGAGCAGCCGCATGCAGGCGTCGAGCGCCTCCCGCCGCGCCTCGAGGCGGTGCATATGCGCGCGCAGCATATCCTTGCGGCCCGCCACGGTTGCGTCGCCCTGCTGGTAAAGCGCGGCGAAGGCCCGCATCTGGTCCATCGGCATGCCGGTGTCGCGCAGCGAGGACAGCAGCACGAACCAGTCCGAATCCCGTTCGGAGAAACGGCGCTGGCCGTCCGCTCCGCGCGCGATGGGCGGGCAAAGCCCGGAGCGTTCGTAATAGCGGATGGTGGCGATGCTGAGACCGCAGCGCGCGGCCACTTCGGTAATTCTCATCACGTCTCTCCCGGTTGGCGATGCCACGGCTTCTACGGTCCTGATGTCACTTCAGGTCAAGCATAAATCTGCGCAGCGGTGCGCGTGCTTGAGTGTGGGAGGCGGAGGGAAATTGGTGGAGCCTAGCGGGATCGAACCGCTGACCTCCTGCATGCCATGCAGGCGCTCTCCCAGCTGAGCTAAGGCCCCATCGGTGGATAAGATATCCGGTGCGCCGCTGAATAGGCGCAACGCGGGGCGGGATCAAGCGTAAAAATCGCCCGCCCCACGCGTTTTCGACAGATCAGTTGTCGTCGTCGTCCGAAGCCACATCCGCGATCTCTTCGAGCGGCACGTTGTCGTCATCGTCTTCGTCGTCGTCGAGCAGATCATCGCCCAGATCGACATCGACATCGTCCTCATCGTCCTCGAGAACCACATCGTCCTCTTCGGTCGAGGCCTTGGCCTTGGCCGAGGCGGCGTCCTCGGCATCCGCGGCGATCATGCGGGATTTCGACAAGTCGATCTCGACCACTTCGCCGGTGTAGGGGCTGACGATCGGATCCTTGTTCAGATCGTAGAACCGTTTGCCTGTCGTGGGGCAAAGGCGCTTCGTTCCCCATTCTTCCTTGGGCATGAAAAACCCTCTTTGTGATTGCGACTCTTGTGTAGATGATTCCGGCCAAGTGCCATATGAAACGGGGGCTGTAAAGGGCTGCCGGACGCAGGCCCGTCCCGGAGAGCCGCCCATGCCCGAGTTGATCCTTGCCGGTGACCCGCCCATCCCGCTGATCCTGCGCCGCTCGGGCCGGGCGCGGCGGATCTCGCTGCGCATCTCACAGCTCGATGGGCGGGTGACGCTGACGCTGCCGAAGGGCGTGCCGGAGCGCGAGGCGCTGGGGTTTGCGCGCGAGAAGGAGCGGTGGATTCGCAAGCACCTGGCCGCGCGGGGGACGGATGTGCGTGTGGGCCTGGGTGCCACGCTGCCCGTCGGCGGGCAGATGCACGAGGTGGTGCCGGGCGCGGGGCGGACGGTGGTCTTTGGCGAGGGCTGCGTGGCGGTGCCGGGGGCGCCCGAGCGGGTGGGGCGGCGGCTGGCGGGGCATCTGAAGGAGCTTGCGCGGGCGCGGCTGGCGGAGGCCTCGGACAATTATGCCGCCCGGCTGGGGCGCTCTTACAGTGCTCTGACCCTGCGGGATACCCGCTCGCGTTGGGGCTCCTGCACGGCGGAGGGGCGGCTGATGTATTCCTGGCGGCTGATTCTCGCACCGCCCGAGGTTCTGGATTATGTCGCCGCCCATGAGGTGGCGCATCTGGCGGAGATGAACCATTCCGCGGCCTTCTGGAGTGAGGTCACGCGTATCTATGGTGACTATGCCGCGCCGCGCACATGGCTGCGCACCCATGGCGGGGATCTGCACCGCTACAGGTTCGACAGCGCCGCATGACTTGACCCGATTTGCGTTTGTGATCACATATGCGCTCATGATCCTGAACCCGCGCCCCGTTGACGCCACCACCGCCGCGCATGACCGCGTGTATCGCGCGCTGCGCGGGCGGATCATGCAGGGCGATCTGCCGCCCGGCGAGGGGCTGACCCTGCGCGGGATTGGCCGCGAGTATGATGTGTCGATGACGCCGGCGCGCGAGGCGGTGCGGCGGTTGGTGGCGGAAGGCGCGTTGACGATGTCGACCTCGGGCCGCGTGGCGACACCGGAGCTCAGCAACGAGCGGATCGAGGAGCTCGCCGCTTTACGCGCGCTGATCGAGGTGGAGCTGGCGAGCCGGGCCCTGCCCCGGGCGCATATGGCGCTGATCGAGCGGATGCAGACGATCAACGCCACTATCGCCGAAGCGGTCGCGCATCGGGATGCGGCGGGCTATATCCGCACCAACCTTGAGTTTCACCGCACGCTCTATCTGCGGGCCCAGGCGCCCGCGATGCTGGCCATGGCCGAGACTGTGTGGTTGCAGATGGGGCCGACGATGCGCGCGCTTTACGGGCGGCTGCGCAAGACCGAACCGCCGCAATTTCACCGGCTGATCATCGCGGCGTTGCGGGCGGGCGACGAGCCGGGCCTGCGCCTCGCGGTGCGCTCGGATGTGACGCAGGGTCTTCGCATGTTGGCCAGCTGAACCTTTACCATACGACCAATGCGCCATTGAATTTTTCTACTTTATGTAGAATTTTACCCAAATTCGGCCCGTTCCAGGACATAGTTTCGTGTTCTGAGTGTGTCGAGCCCACTGGGTAAAGGGGGTTTGTGTTTTGTAAGTGGTTCAGATTGCGATGAAAAAAAAAATCTTCGAAGGGGAGATCCGACCTGCGGGTCGAGATGATCTCTCAACCATTCTCGACATGGTGGCCCAGCTTGCCGCGTTTCACGGCGATGTTGCCACCGTCACCCCCGATGAGCTTGCACGCGACATTCTAGGGCCACAGCCCTGGGTGCGCGTTTTCCTGGCCGAAGAGCATGGCGTGGCCGTGGGCTATGTGGCGCTCACCCCGCGCGCGCAGATGCAATTTGGCGGGCGCGGCATGGACATGCACCATTTGTTCGTGGCACCACATGCGCGGGACCGGGGCGTCGGGCGGGCGCTGATCGCGGCGAGCGAGCAGGTCGCCCTCGATGCGGGCTGTCACTACCTGTCGGTCGGCACGCACCCGGACAATCATCTGGCACAGGATATCTATCGCGGCATGGGGTTTGACCAGCTCGATCCGGCCGGACCGCGCTTTCGCATCATGCTGGCAGCAGCCTCCTGAGATCAGGCAGCGAGCCCGATCCCTCCGATTTCAATGAACTTGGCGCGCCGGTCTGCGACGAGCGTCTGCGCGTCCTTGCCATCGAGATCCTCGAGCATGGCCTCAAGCGCGCGGCCCACGGCGGCGATCGTGGCGGTGGCATCGCGGTGCGCGCCGCCCATCGGTTCGGCGATGATCCGGTCGATCACCCCGAGCTGTTTGAGGTCATCCGCGGTGAGCCGCAGCGCCTCCGCGGCCTCGCGCATCTTCTCGGCGTCCTTCCACAGGATGGAGGCGCAGCCTTCGGGGCTGATCACCGAGTAGACCGAGTGTTCGAGCATTGCCACGCGGTTGGCGGTGGCAAAGGCCACGGCACCACCTGAGCCGCCCTCGCCAATGATGACGGAGATCAGCGGAACGCCGATCTGCAGGCATTTCTCGGTGGCGCGGGCGATGGCCTCGGACTGGCCGCGCTCTTCGGCGCCCTTGCCGGGGTAGGCGCCGGGCGTATCGACCAAGGTGATGACCGGCAGGTTGAAGCGATGCGCAATGTCCATCAGGCGGATCGCCTTGCGATAGCCTTCGGGCCGCGCCATGCCGAAATTCCGCTCGATCCGGGACTTGGTGTCATTGCCTTTCTCATGGCCGATCACCATCACCGGGCGGTCATCGAGGCGCGCCAGCCCGCCCATGACCGCATGGTCATCGGCGAAGTTCCGATCCCCCGCGAGCGGCGTGTAATCGGTGAAAAGCGCGTCGATGTAATCCTGGCAGTGGGGCCGTTCGGGGTGTCGCGCGACCTGGCATTTGCGCCAGGGGGTGAGCGATTGATAGAGCTCTTCGAGCATCGCCTTGGCCTTGACGTCGAGGGCGGCGGCCTCTTCGGTGACGTCCATCTCCTCGTTGGCGCGGGCCAGCGCGCGCAGCTCCTCCGCCTTGCCTTCGATCTCGGCCAGTGGTTTTTCGAAATCCATGTATTGGGTCATGGGAGACCTTCTGCTTGTTGTTTCCCGTTATATGACGGGCCTTGCAGGGCAATGCAACGCCGCGTCACGGCTGGGTCAGGCTGGCCAGAGCACCGGGTAGAGTGAGGCGATCAGCAGGGCGGCCATGGTCCAGTTGAAGATCGCGAGCCGCCGAGGGTTGGTGAGCACGCGCGCGAGCTGCTGGCCCAGCACGGTCCAGGCGGTGATCGCGGGCAGGTTCACGGTGGCGAAGACGACCGCGACGACCGTGAACGCGGCGAGCGTCTGGCTGGGCGCGTAGACCGAGAGCGCGGTCAAGGCCATGGCCCAGGCCTTGGGGTTCACCCATTGGAAGGCCGCGGCTTGCAGGAAGGTCATGGGGCGACCCTCGGCTGCCGTGCTGTCGATGGGCGCGGCGGTGGCGATCTTCCACGCGAGGTAGCTGAGGTAGAGCACCGAGAGGAGTTTCAGGATCGTGTAGCTGACCGGGTAGGTCTCGAAGATTTGCGCGAGACCTGCGCCCACGAGCACGATCATCAGGCCGAACCCGATGGAGATGCCCAGCATATGCGGGATCGAGCGGGTAAAGCCGTAGTTGGCGCCGGAGGCCATGAGCATCAGGTTGTTCGGCCCCGGCGTCGCCGAGGTGACGAGGGCAAAGAGGATAAGGGCGGAGAGCAGTTCGAGTGTCATGGCGCAACAGTTGCGTAAGATATGCGGTTTGGATTTGCGTAGTGCCGCGTATCTCGGCTAGTTTTGCAACAAATGGGTGGAATAGATCAGAAATCCGATCAGATATTGCGTGAGCTGAAGCGCGATGGTCGTGTCAGCAACCTCGAGCTGGCCGAGCGGGTGGGGCTCTCGCCCTCGGCCTGCCTGCGCCGGGTGCAGGAGCTCGAACGGTCCGGCGTGATCAAGGGGTATCGCGCGGTGCTGGACCCGGTGAAGCTGGGCCTTGGATTTACGGCCTATATCACAGTGGGGCTGAGTGATCATTCGAAGGCTTCGCAGGAGGCCTTTGAGCGGGCGATTGCGCGGTCACCGGAGGTGGTGGAGTGCCACAATATCACGGGGGCGACGGAATACCTGTTGCGCGTGGAATGCGCCGATTTGCCAAGCTACAAGCAGTTTCATACCGACAAGCTCGGGGCGCTGCCGCAGGTGAACGCGATCACCTCTTACGTGGTCATGGGCTCGCCGAAGGATGAGCGGGCGTGATCGGCGCCCGCGCCGGGACCGCCTATTTTTCGAACAATGAAGCGGTCAGTCGGTCGCGGCCTCGGCGATGCTGGCGAAGCGGGTGTCGAGGTCTTTGGCGAGTGCGTCAAGGGCCGCACCGCCTTCGTCCAGGTAGGGCGCAAAGACGAAGCTGGGCGTCTTGTAGGACAGCGTGGCGGTCCCGTCGGGCTCTTCGGTGACGTAGAAGCGGATGGGCGCTTCGATCATCGCCGCCGTCGAGGTCGCGAGTATTTTCACTGCGAAGTCATTGTTGAAGACGCCGACGACGCGGTTTTCGGGGATAGTGATGCCCCGGTTCTTCGCAGCGCCTGTCGGTCCGGCTTGGGTGACGACGCCCATCTTGTTCGCTTTCACCGCTGTTTTGAGGTCGGCGAGCAGGGTGGCGTGGGGTTTGTCGGTTGCGATGATCACCCAGCCGTCGCGGGGCGCGATGGATTGGGCGGCCAGCGTGGTGGCCCAGAGCAGGGCGATAAGGGTGGCGAGGATTTTCATGAATGGCTCCTGGGCTGGTCTGGCCCATAGGGCCAAACCGCAAGGCGTTTGCCAAGTCACGAGCGCGTTAGCCTGCGATCATCTCCGATTGCCGCACGATGACTTCGGCCTGTTTGATCGAGGCGATGTCGACGAGGCGGCCTTTGTAGACCGTGGCGCCTTCGCCTTTGGCCTTGGCCTCTTCCATGGCGGCGAGGATCTCGCGGGCCTCGGAGACAGCCTCGTCGGAGGGGGTGAAAACCTCGTTGGCGATGGCGACCTGTTTCGGGTGGATTGCCCATTTGCCGACCATGCCGAGGGTGGCGGAGCGGCGGGCCTGGGCGCGGAAGCCCTCGTCATCGGAGAAGTCACCGAAGGGGCCGTCGACGGGCAGCACGCCATGGGTACGGCAGGCGGCGACAATGGCGGCCTGGGCCCAGTGCCAGGGGTCGGACCAGTGCTTCTGGCCCTCGCGGATCATGTAGTAGTTTTCCTGCGTGCCGCCGATGCCGGTGGTGGCCATGCCCATGGAGGCGGCGAAATCGGCCGCACCCAGGCTCATCGCGGCGAGGCGCGGCGAGCTGGCCGCGATCTCTTCCACATGGGCGATGCCGGCGGCGGATTCGATGATGACCTCGAAGGTGATTTTTTTGCTGCGGCCTTTCGCGGCCTCGATCGCGGTCACCAGCGCGTCAACCGCATAGATGTCCGCTGCGCAGCCCACCTTGGGGATCATGATCTGGTCGAGCCGGTCGCCCGCCTGTTCCATCAGGTCGACCACGTCGCGGTACCAATAAGGTGTGTCGAGCCCGTTGATGCGGACCGAGAGTGTCTTGTTGCCCCAGTCGATGTCCGAGATGGCGGCGATGATATTGGCGCGGGCGCTGTCCTTGTCAGAGGGCGCGACGCTGTCTTCCAGATCGAGGTTGATCACATCGGCATCGGAGGCGGCCATCTTCTCGAAGATCGCAGGGCGCGAACCAGGGCCGAAGAGCTGGCAGCGGTTGGGGCGGGCGGGGGCGGCAGGTTGGATGCGGAAACTCATACGAGACCCTCGAGTAATAAAGTTACAATTGCGTCGCCGCTGTTGGTATGAAATTGCGCGGAATGCTGCAAGTGCATTTTGCACCTGCAGCAATGGATTCGCGAACCGTGCTGTTAAGGAATGCTGAATTCTTCGCCAGCAGGGGCAATCCGTCGAAGAATTTTGCGTCCTTTGCGTCAAATCCTCTTCATTCGAGATGTCTTTGCGGGGCAATGAGGGGAAATTGCGGCGACTTTGACGGAGGCTTTCCCATGATCCAGACACCTTACCTTTTGTTCCTCGGCGACGCACCGGACCAGCTTGCCGCGAAGGTGGCGCAGGGGATCAAGGATTGGCGCCCCGAGAACGCGGTGGGCCAGTTCCGCCTGCCGGGCTGTGGTGCCGATATGGGTCTCACGGACATGACGCTGGAGGAAGGCCGTGCAGCGGGTGCCAAGACACTGGTGATCGGCGTCGCCAACCGCGGTGGGGTGATTTCCGACGCGTGGAAGGTGGAGATCGTGAAGGCCTTGCAGATGGGCTATGACGTGGCCGCGGGGCTGCATAACCTCTTGCGCAACGAGGACGAGCTGCAGGCCGCGGCCAAGGTGAACGGCGGCACGCTGCACGACGTGCGGGTGCCCAGCGTGGCCTACCCGATTGCGAATGGTCAGAAGCGGACGGGCAAGCGCGCGCTGGCCATCGGCACCGATTGTTCTTGTGGCAAGATGTATACGGCCATGTCGATGGACGCGGAGATGGTGAAGCGCGGCATGAAGTCGGATTTCCGCGCGACGGGTCAGACGGGCATTCTGATCACTGGCAAAGGTGTGCCGCTCGATGCGGTGATTGCCGATTTCATGGCGGGGGCGGTCGAGTATCTGACGCCGGACAATGAAGATGATCACTGGGATCATATCGAGGGGCAGGGGAGCCTGTTCCACGTGTCCTACTCGGGTGTGACCATGGCGCTGATCCACGGTGGGCAGCCCGATGCGCTGGTGCTCTGCCATGAGCCGACGCGGACCCATATGCGGGGTTTGCCGCACTATGGTCTGCCGTCGCTGGAGACGCTGCGCGACACGGCGCTGCCGATTGCGCGGGTGGCGAACCCGGCGTGCCAGGTCACCGGCGTGTCGGTCAACACCAAGGCGCTGGATGAAGATGCGGCGAAGGCCTGTCTGCAGGAGATCGAGGACCGCATGAACCTGCCCGCAACCGACCCGTTTCGCTTTGGGGCGGCCAAGCTGGTGGATGCGCTGCTCGAGATTTGATAGGCGCGGGTGCGGGCTTTCGGTCAGCGCCATGAGTATTTCTGGAAGGGTGAAGGAGTAGCTATGCGCATCGAGGTCAGCCGGGACGTGTTTCGACTGGCGCAAGTCTTCACGATCTCCCGGGGCTCGCGCACCGAGGCGCACGTGCTGACGGTTCGGGTGTCGGATGGCGCGCATCAGGGCTGGGGGGAATGTGTGCCCTATGCGCGCTATGGCGAGACGCTCGACAGTGTGACGGCGGAGATCGAAGCGCTGCCGGAGGGCGTCACGCGGGCGGGGCTCTGCGATCTTTTGCCTGCGGGTGCGGCGCGGAATGCGGTGGACTGTGCGCTATGGGATCTGGAGGCGAAACGGGCGGGCAAACGCGCGTGGGAGCTGGCCGGGTTGCCTGCGCCCGGGCCGGAGATCACCGCTTATACGCTGTCTCTGGATACGCCTGAGAAGATGCAGGCGCAGGCCGCGGCCAATGCGCATCGACCCCTGCTCAAGATCAAGCTGGGCACGCCGGATGACATGCCACGGCTCGAGGCCGTGCGCGCAGGCGCGCCGGAGGCGCGGATCATCGTGGATGCGAATGAGGGGTGGTCCGCGGAGGTTTATGCGGATCTCGCGCCGCATCTGGTGCGGCTGGGCGTTAGGCTGGTGGAGCAGCCGCTGCCCGCGGGGGAGGATGAGGCGCTGATCGGGCTGGAGCGGCCGGTGCCGGTCTGCGCCGATGAGAGCTGTCATGATCGGGCGAGCCTTGCGGCGCTGAAGGGCAAATATGATGTGGTGAACATCAAGCTCGACAAGACCGGTGGGCTGACCGAGGCGCTGGCGCTGCGCGATGCGGCGCGGGCCGGTGGGTATGGCGTGATGGTGGGATGCATGGTCGGCTCGAGCCTGGCTATGGCGCCTGCGACACTGGTGGCGCAGGGGGCGTGGGTCACCGATCTTGACGGGCCGCTGCTGCTGGCTGAAGATCGCGATCCGCCGCTGGTCTTTGATGAAGAGGGCGTGCATCCGCCCGACGCCGTACTCTGGGGCTAGGTCCCGCTGTTTCTATGCGTCTTCGACGACCTGTGTTCGCGCAGAACGACAATGCTCTCGAAGCCGCTGATCGCCGGATCGTAGAAGTGGTTCTCGGTGAAGGCGGCGTAGGCCTCCATTGAAGCGCAGCGAACCATCAGCACGAAATCCGCAGGGCCGGTCACGTGGAAGATCTGGTCGACCTCGGGCAGAGCCAGCAGCTTTTGCCGCAGCCGGTCGAGCGCATCTCGCCCCCCGCGGCGGAGCGTTAGCAATGACAGCACGGCGATCTGCTGACCAAGCAACTCGGGCGACACAACGGCCACCTCGCGCTCGATCGCGCCGGTTTGGCGCAGCCGTTGCACGCGACGAAGACAACTGGCCGGGGACAGGCCGACCTGTTCGGCGAGCGCTTCGCCGGTCTGGCGGCAGTCGATCTGCAGAAGTGCCAGTAGACGTTTGTCGAAGTCGTCGATGTCCTGCATCCTGTCTCTTGAGTTCATCATTATTGCGGAAGTTTTGCACATGGTGAGAAAGCTCGCAATGTTCTCGCAATTCATGAGGGATTTTCGCAAATCCTGATCACTGAGACCGGCTAGGCTGACCTTCATCAATCAGACAGATGGAGTTGTTTCATGGCAGGTTTTCACACCCTCAATCAGATCCTCGATCGCCGCCACCGACGGTTGCGCAGGCGGGCGACGCGCCTGATGCTGGCGGGGCTGCCGGACCACGTGCAGCGAGATATTGGCGTGACCCGTTCTGGTGCTCCATTCGATTCCCGCCGATGGCCTGAGCAGTGACGAGCCGAGGCGTGTCTATCGACCGAAGATGCGCCGGTTTGGCGTTGACCTTTGCCCGCCTTGCAGTGCAGTGATGCAGGCGAATGTCCCTGTGGGGCAGTGGCGGGGAAAGGAGCAACACCCATGCGCACGGTTTACCTGAATGGCGAGTATATGCCGGAAAACGAAGCCTCTGTGTCGATCTTTGATCGCGGGTTTCTGATGGCGGATGGCGTCTATGAGGTCACCTCGGTGCTGGACGGCAAGCTGATCGACTTCGACGGCCATGCAGTGCGGCTGGAGCGGTCACTGCGCGAGCTGGATATGAAGAGCCCGATCAGCAAGGAGGACCTGCTGGAGGTGCATCGCGAGCTGGTGCGAGCGAACGGCATCGAGGAAGGCATGATCTATCTGCAGATCACCCGGGGCGCGCCGGGCGACCGGGATTTCGTCTTCCCCGACCCCGAGACGACCGAGCCGACGATTGTGCTCTTCACCCAGAACAAGCCCGGGCTGGCGGACAGCCCCGCGGCGAAAAAGGGCATGAAGGTCATCAGCATCGAAGACATCCGCTGGGGCCGCCGCGATATCAAGACGGTGCAACTGCTCTACCCGTCGATGGGCAAGATGATGGCAAAAAAGGCCGGGGCTGATGACGCCTGGATGATCGAGGATGGGTTTGTCACCGAAGGCACGAGCAACAACGCCTACATCGTGAAGGGCAATAAGATCATCACGCGGGCGCTGTCAAACGACATCCTGCATGGGATCACGCGGGCGGCTGTTCTGCGGTTTGCGCAGGAGGCGCAGATGGAGGTGGAAGAGCGCAACTTCACCATCGATGAGGCGAAGGAGGCGGATGAAGCCTTCATCACCTCGGCCAGCACCTTCGTGATGCCGGTGGTGGAGATTGACGGTGTAGCCCTGGGCGAGGGAGTGCCGGGGCGTGTGGCGCCGCGGCTGCGTGAGATTTACCTCGAAGAGAGCCTGAAAGCGGCGGTCTAGACCACAAGGGCAGGCGCTCAGCCCTTGCCAACGTTCTCCTCGAACGCGGTTTTGAAGGCCTCTTGCTGGGCGCCCGTCGCCTCGGTCTGGTAGTTGGCTTTCCACTCGGCCATCGTCATGCCGTAGAAGTGCTCGCGCGCCTCGTCCTTGCTCATCTCGATGCCCTTTTCGGCAGCGGCTTCCTGGTACCAGCGGCTGAGGCAATTGCGGCAGAACCCGGCGAGGTTCATCATGTCGATGTTCTGCACATCGGTGCGGTCTTCCATCAGGTGCTTTTGCAGGCGACGGAAGGCGGCGGCCTGAAGTTCGATCTCGGTCTGGGTGGGCATAGGCAAGCTCCTGCGCTGTTTGTCCTCAAGATTGGGTGCGCCCCGGGTGGTGTCAACCGCGCGGGATGCTTGCGACTTGGGCAAGGTGCGTGTCATCAAGGTGTTATTATCGCGCTTCAGGATCAGCGGAGTTGCCCACGGCGGCATCATGCGACATAACGTGCGCAAAATCGTTAGCGGTAACACGCCAAGGGGGACGACAGGACAATGAGACGCACGCGCAATGTAAAGATCGTGGCCACGCTGGGCCCTGCCTCGGAGACCTACGAGACGATCCACGCGCTGCATATGGCCGGGGCCGACGTGTTCCGCCTCAACATGAGCCACGGCAGTCACGAGGAAATCCGCGAGAAGCACAAGATCATCCGTCAGATCGAAGAGGACACGGGCGGCAGCATCTGTATCCTGGCCGACCTGCAGGGGCCGAAGCTGCGCGTGGGTGTTTTTGCCAGTGAAGACGGCGAGATGCTGGAGGAGGGCGCGTCTTTCCGCATGGACCTCGATGAGGCCGACGGAGACAGAACGCGCGTCTGCCTGCCGCATCCGGAGATTTTCGAAGCGCTTGAGCCGGGGGCGACGCTGCTGGTCAATGACGGCAAGATCCGCCTCAAGGTCGAGGACTGTGGGCCGGACTTTGCCAATTGCACGGTGGTTGCGGGGGGTGTGATCTCGAACCGCAAGGGCGTGAACGTGCCCGATGTTGTGCTGCCACTGGCGGCGCTGTCGGACAAGGACCGCAAGGATCTTGAGTTTGTCTGTGAGCTGGGTGTCGACTGGCTCGCGCTCAGCTTCGTTCAGCGTCCAGATGACGTGCTGGAAGCCTCGGACCTCGCCAATGGCCGCGCGGCGATCCTCAGCAAGATCGAGAAACCGGCGGCGGTGAAGAATTTTGATGAAATCCTCAAGGTCAGCGACGGGATCATGGTGGCGCGGGGCGATCTGGGCGTGGAACTGCCGGTGCAAAACGTGCCGCCGATCCAAAAACGCCTCGTGCGCCAGTGTCGCCGGGCGGCCAAGCCGGTTATCGTGGCAACCCAGATGATGGAGAGCATGATCGAGAGCCCGATGCCGACCCGCGCCGAGGTGTCCGACGTGGCGACGGCGATCTATGAGGGTGCCGATGCGGTGATGCTCTCCGCCGAGTCCGCGGCGGGCGCATACCCGGTGGAAGCGGTGACCACCATGAACAACGTGGCCACCGAGGTCGAGCTTGACCCCACCTACACGCAGATCATCGAAGCCTCGCGCGAGACGCGCGGCATCACCGTCGCTGACGGGATCGTGGCCGCCGCACGGGAAATCGCCGAGAAGACCGAGATCAAGGTGATCTGTTGCTTTTCCCAGAGCGGAACCACCGCCGCGCTCACCGCGCGTGAACGGCCGCGCGTGCCGATCCTTGCAATGACGCCGCTGCGCAGCACCGCGCGGCGCCTCACCTTGAGCTGGGGCATCAACTGCGTGATGACGGACAAGCTCGACCGCTTCAAGCTCGCCGTTGTGGCCTCGGCCCGGGCGGCAACGCGGCAAGGCTATGCCGAACAGACCGATCAGATTGTGGTGACGGCGGGTGTGCCTTTCAACGTGCCCGGGAGCACGAATATCCTCAGGGTTGCGCCCTGTGACGAACGTTTGATTTTCAGCACCGATCCAGAGTAGTCTACCGCCCGGGGGAGAAACGGGAAGGTGTGGCCATGGAAGCCGACACGGCGATGGTGCTGGGCATCATCATTGGGGTATTTTCGCTGATTTCGATCTTTTCGGCGCTTGTCGACCGGCGCCCGCCGCGCGCCTCGGCGATCACGGTGCTGATCGCCACGGGTCTGGTCGTCTATGCGGCCAGCACGTCGCCTGTGGGCTATACGGTTGCGTCCCTGCCCAAGACCTTCGTGAATGTGGTGGTGAATCTGCTGCCCTGAGGGCGCATCTTCTCTTGCCAAGCTGACGGCAACCTCCTATACGGCGGCTTCCTAACCGCTCGACCGGCTCATGTGGCATGCCGAGTCGGGCTGAAACCGACCCAAGATCAGGAGACGGAAATGCCCAAGATGAAGACAAAATCGAGCGCCAAGAAGCGCTTCAAGGTGACGGCCACCGGCAAGGTGATGGCTGGTCAGGCTGGCAAACGCCACGGGATGATCAAGCGGACACGCAAGTTCATTCGGGATGCGCGCGGGACAACAACCCTGTCCGCGCCGGATGCCAAAATCGTCAAGGGCTTCATGCCCTACGACCGCTGATCAAGGAGAGCCAATATGTCCCGAGTTAAAGGTGGAACCGTCACCCACGCCCGTCACAAGAAGGTCATCAAGGCCGCCAAAGGCTATTATGGCCGCCGCAAGAGCACCTTCAAGGTCGCGCGCCAGGCCGTCGACAAGGCCAACCAATACGCGACCCGTGACCGCAAGAACCGCAAGCGCAACTTCCGCGCGCTGTGGATTCAGCGGATCAACGCCGCGGTGCGCAGCCATGACGAAGCGCTGACCTACAGCCGCTTTATCAACGGCCTGAACCTGGCCGGCATCGAAGTCGACCGCAAGGTGCTGGCCGATCTGGCCGTGCACGAGCCCGAAGCCTTCGGCGCGATCGTGAAACAGGCGCAGGACGCGCTGGCCGCCTGAAGCGCTAGAGTGTGAGACAGCAGGAAAGCCGCTCCGATAGGGGGCGGCTTTTTCATGTCTGGCGGTCGGGTCTTGAGCGCGCGCGCGCACGTGGTACAACCGCGACACCCGAACAGATGCGAAGGCGCGATGGCGGCGACAGGCAGCACCCTCTCGAAAAATGATGAGCAGGCCGGTCTGAAGGACCGGGTTGTCAGCGCGCTCATCATCGGGATCATCCGCTTATTGACGCTGTTGCCTTATCGCCGCCGGGTGCCAGCGAGCGGCTGGGTGCTCTCCAATGTCGTCGGGCCGCTGATCGGGTACCGCCAGCGCGTGCGCGACAACCTCAGCCTGATTTTCCCCGAGATGCCGGTGGAGGAGAAAGAGCGGCTCGCCCGCGCGGTGCCGAACCACATTGGACGCACGCTCGCCGAGCTTTTCTCGCCCAAGGACTTGGTGAAGACGGCTGCGGACACGCCGGTCACCGGGGATGGCATCGCGGCGTTGGAGGAGGCCCGGCAGGCCGGTCGCCCGATCATCCTGGTATCGGGCCACTTCGGCAACTACGACATCGCGCGCTCTGTATTGATCCAGCGCGGGCATCAGGTCGGTGGGCTCTACCGCGCGATGAACTACCGGGGGTTTAACGATTTCTACGTCTCCCGTATCGCGCAGGTGGGCACGCCGCTCTTTCTGCGCGGACGGCGCGGCATGGGCGAGATGGTGAAGTTCCTCAAGGCAGGCAATGCGATTGCGCTGCTGATCGATCAGCATATGTCGGCCGGAGCACCGCTCACGTTCTTCGGCCATACCGCCTACACGGCGCTCTCAGCGGCGGAACTGGCGCTGCGGTACGATGCCCTGCTGATGCCGTGCTACGCAGTGCGCCAGTCTGACGGGCTGAGTTTCGAGGTGGTGATCGAGGCACCGGTCGCCCACAGCACGCCGGAAGAGATGACGCAGGCGCTGAATGACAGTC
This sequence comes from Roseobacter cerffii, assembly GCF_054226325.1. Lineage (NCBI taxonomy): Bacteria > Pseudomonadati > Pseudomonadota > Alphaproteobacteria > Rhodobacterales > Roseobacteraceae > Roseobacter > Roseobacter cerffii. The sequence goes on along the minus strand of NZ_CM135757.1, from coordinate 3,753,251 downwards.
TGGAGGCGCAGGTTCGGGCCCATATGGCGCAATGGCTGTGGGTGCACCGCCGGTGGAAGTCTCAAGGCGCTGAGATTTGAGGCGCGTCGCCCGCAGGCAAGGCCCGGGCGCAGCCCGGGCCTTGCCTGCGGGCGCCTCTCCGGGGATAACCGGATCAAGCAAGTGACAAACGGGGAGCATGACCATGTGGACGAAACTGACAGGCGCGGTGCTGGGATCGGTCCTGATCGCAGGCGCGGCAGCAGCGCAAAGCTGCAGTGACGGCAAGACACTGAGCGACGGCAAGCTGACCATCGCCACCGGCAACCCCGCCTATTACCCTTGGGTCATCGATGACGCGCCCGAGAGTGGCCAGGGTTTCGAGGCCGCCGTGGCCTACGCGCTGGCCGCCGAGATGGGCTTTGCCGCGGAAGATGTGGTCTGGACCCGCACCTCCTTCGATCAGGCGATCCAGCCCGGCGCGAAGGATTTCGACCTCAACATGCAGCAGTTCTCGATCACGCCCGAGCGTGACAAGGTCGTCGACTTTTCCGAGCCCTATTACACCGCGCCCATGGCCGTTCTGGTCCGCGGCGGAGGGGACCTGAGCGCCAGCCTCGAGGTGTTGAAAGGTCTGAAGTGGGGTGTCGTGGCCTCGACCACCGCGCTGCCAATGATTACCGACACGATCCAACCCAGCGCCAGCCCGCTGGTCTATGACGACAATGCCAATGTGGTGGAAGCGATGAAGGCCGGACAGGTCGATGCGGCGCTGTTCGATCTGCCAACGGCGCTCTACCTTTCGGCTGTTGTGCTGGAAGGGGGGCAGGTGCTTGGGCAGTTCGCGCCCGACGAATCCGCCAACCCCGACCATTTCGGCGCGCTGATGACCGACGGCAACCCTTTGAAGGAATGCGTCGATGCGGCACTTGCGGCGATGAAATCGGACGGGTCGCTGGCGGCCATTGAGGCGGAGTGGTTGCAAGAGGCCACTGGCGTGCCGCTGATCGAGTAGGCGGGTGAACCGCCGACAGGCATATGAGGCGGCAGAGCGGCGGCGCGCGCTGACCGTCGCCGCCCTCAGCACTGTCGGTGTCATCACGGCGATCGTGCTGCTTGTCCCGCTGGCGCCGGGCTGGCCAGCCGTGCGGGCAAGCTTCTTTGACGGCGCGGTCTTCGCGCAGACGTTCCCGACGCTGTTGCGCGCCTTCCTGATCGACGTGATGATCTTCGCCTGGTCCGTGCCGTTGATCCTCGGCCTTGGGCTGGCGATTGCGCTCGCCCGGGGCGCGCGGGCGCCTGCGCTCTTCCCGCTGAGGATTTTCGGCGCGGTCTATGTGGATGTGTTTCGCGGTGTGCCGGTGGTGCTGACGATCTACCTGATCGGCTTTGGCGTGCCGGGCCTCGGCCTGCCACGCCCGTGGAATTCGCCCTATATCTGGGGCACCGTAGCGTTGGTGCTGACCTATTCGGCGTACATCGCCGAGGTGCTGCGCTCCGGCATCGAAAGTATCCACGCCAGCCAGCGCAACGCCGCGATCTGCCTTGGCCTCAGCGAGCGCGACACGATGCGCTATGTAATCCTGCCGCAAGCGATCCGCCGCGTAGTCCCGGCAAACATGAACATGCTGGTGGCTTTGCAGAAAGACGTGGCCCTGCTGTCTTTCATTGGCCCCGTGGAAATTCTGCGGCAGGCGGGCATCTACAAGAGCTTGCTTGCGAATTTCACGCCCTACGTGGTCGCCGCCGTCATCTTCCTCGCCATCACCGTGCCCGCCACCCGCTATGCGGACCATCTGCTGAACAAGGACCGCGATGCACGATCCTAAGCTGTCCTTGCGCGGGGTTCAGAAGGCCTTCGGTGACAATGCGGTGCTGCGCGGCATTGATCTGGATGTAGATGCCGGCGAGATGGTGTGCCTGATCGGTGCGTCGGGGTCCGGCAAGTCGACCTTGCTGCGCTGTATCAACCAGTTGGAGCCGATTGATGACGGGGTCGTACTGCTTGACGGGCAGGATATCTCGGAGCCCGGTCTCGATCTGGGAGCGGTGCGGCGTCGGATCGGGATTGTCTTTCAGTCCTACAATCTCTTCCCGCATATGTCGGCGCTTGAGAACGTGCTGCTCGCACCGCGGCGGGTGCTGCAGCGTGATATCACCGCCGAGGCTCAGGCGCTCTTTGAGCGGTTCGGTCTGGCCCAGCACATGCGCAAGTACCCCGATCAGCTCTCCGGTGGGCAGCAACAGCGGGTCGCGGTGATCCGGGCGCTGGCGATGCAGCCGGAGATCATGCTTTTCGACGAGATCACGGCCGCGCTCGATCCGGAGCTGGTGGGAGAGGTGCTGAACGTCCTGCGCCAGCTGCGCACCGAAGGGATGACGATGATCCTGGCGACGCATGAGATGGGGTTCGCGCGCGAGTTGGCGGATCGGGTGTGTTTCATGGACGGCGGCGTGATCGTCGAGCAGGGCGCACCCGAACAGATTTTCAGCGCCCCAAAAGTTCCGCGAACACAGGCGTTTCTGCGATCGGTCCTGCGGTGATCTAGCCGAGGTCCGGCAGGAAGCCCGAGAGGGCTGTCAAAACCGCCTGCGGTGCTTCGAGCTGTGGCAGATGGCCGACCCCGGGCAAGGTCTCGAACCGGTCCTGACCGATGAGCTCGAAGAGCGCTCGGCCGCGCGCAATCGGGATCCACGGATCGTCCTCGCCCCAGACCACCATGGTCGGGCACCTGATTAGGCTGAACAGCGGTTCCACCTCTGCCGTGTAGCGCTCGTCGGCCTGGGCGAACTGCCGGTAAAAGCTGTCGGCGCCATCTTCGGTCACCCAGGGGGCGACAAGTTGGCCCACATCGTCTTCGCTGATGCCGCTTGCGAGCGCGCCGCGAATGTAGGCCTCGACGATGGCCTTGTGGATATGCGGCGGCAGGCCCTGGAATGCCGCCACGTGACGGCCCACATGGTCGAAGAAGGCCGAGCCCCAGGGGCGCATGGCGACCACATTCATAAGCACGTAGCGCTCGAAATCGCAGCCGTGCAGCAGGTGCGCACGCAGGGTCGTGGCACCCCCGAAATCATGGGCGATGACGGTCGGGCGGTTGAGGCCCCAGTGGTCGAGCATCTCGGCGAAGATCGCACCCTGCACGTCGAGAGAGGTCCGCTGGTCGGCGTGTTTCTCTGATCGCCCATAGCCGGGCATGTCGTACCAGTGCACCTGATGGGTTCTGGCCAGCGCCGGAATGATCCGGTGCCAGGCAAAAGAGGACCACGGCCAGCCATGCGCGAGCACCAGGTCCGGTCCCTCACCGCACCGGCCCGCGGCGACCTGCCCCGCGGCGGTCTGATAGCTTTCGGTCAACTGCCAGTCTGACATGGATCACCGCTCGTACTCGATTGCTTGACAGACCTAGCAAGTCCGCCGCGCCTTGCCCAGCCGGGGCAGCGTGGCCATGGGCTCCCCGTCACCACCGGCGCCTTGCAATCGGCGGGCATTCTGCTAGCACCTGCGCACGCAAGACGAACGAGGCAGAGATGGACGATCTCAAGCAGAAATACCTGGGCCAGATCGCCGATGCAGGCGACGAAGCCGGGCTGGAAGCCATCCGGCTCGCCGCCGTAGGCAAGAAGGGTGAGGTTGCGCTCAAGATGCGCGAGCTTGGCAAGATGACCCCTGAGGAACGGCAGGTCGCGGGCCCGGCGTTGAATGCCTTGAAAGACGAGATCAATTCGGCGCTGGCCGCCAAAAAGGCGGCCCTCGCGGACGCGGCGCTCGATGCGCGGCTCCGCGAGGAGTGGCTGGATGTCACGCTGCCAGCCCGCAGCCGCCCGCGCGGTACGATCCACCCGATCAGCCAGGTCACCGAAGAGGTCACGGCGATCTTTGCGGAAATGGGGTTCAGCGTGGCCGAAGGCCCCCGGATCGACACGGATTGGTACAACTTCGACGCGCTGAACATTCCCGGCCACCATCCTGCGCGGGCCGAGATGGACACCTTCTATATGCACCGCGAGGCGGGCGACAACCGGCCGCCGCATGTGTTGCGCACCCATACTTCGCCGGTGCAGATCCGTTCGATGGAGACCATGGGTGCCCCGATGCGCATCATCTGCCCGGGCGGCGTCTATCGTGCGGACTATGACCAAACCCACACGCCAATGTTCCACCAGGTCGAAGGGCTGGCGATTGACCAGGATATCTCCATGGCCAATCTGAAATGGGTGTTGGAGGAATTCGTGAAAGCCTTTTTCGAGGTCGATGGTGTCGATCTGCGCTTCCGCGCCTCGCACTTCCCCTTCACCGAGCCATCGGCCGAGGTCGACATCCGCTGCTCCTGGGAGGGCGGCACGCTCAAGGTGGGCGAGGGCGACGATTGGCTTGAAATCCTTGGCTCGGGCATGGTGCATCCCAAGGTGCTCAAGGCGGGCGGGATCGACCCTGACAGCTGGCAGGGCTTTGCCTTCGGTATGGGAATCGACCGGATCGCGATGCTGAAATACGGCATCCCCGATCTGCGTGCCTTTTTCGATTCCGACCTGCGGTGGCTGCGCCATTATGGCTTTGCCAGCCTGGACCAACCGACACTTCATGGCGGCCTGAGTCGCTAGGCGTCGACGTCACGGGAAAACCGTGCTATGATTCCCGCTATGGTAGAGGAAGAGCAAACACCCGACCGGGGCTCGCGCGTTTTGCTTGTGGCCGTCATGCTGTGCCTGATCGTCGTGGCGCATGTGTTCATGTGGTTCTCTGACATGCCGCGCGACCTGAAGATTGTCTTCACCGTTCTAAACGCTGCGGGGTGGACAATCGTGCTTGCACCGATCCTGCTGGTGGACCGCTGGCTGGCGACCATCCAGGCGGGCGGGGGTGAGGAAGAGGCCGAGGGCCAGAACCCCTGAGGCGACAGGTTACGCGGACGTGATGTGACAGCGCGCCCGTGCTGCGTAAAGTGCGGCCATGATCTTGCGTTGTCTTGCCCTGCTGTGCTGTCTGGTCCTTGCACAAACCGCCTCTGCCATGGGGCCGTCGAAAGCGCCCTGCGTGGAGCAGGTACCTTGCGTGCTCGGAGATCGCACGTATCACGTGAAGCTCCCGGATGGGTGGGACGGCACGTCGCCGCTGCCGGTGATGCTGCACTTCCACGGCTGGCAGCGCACGGGGGCTCTGCCGGTGCGCCACCAACGGATCGCTGGTGCCACGCGGCGGCGCGGTGTCTTGCTATTGGCCCCGACCGGGCTGCGCAAGACATGGGACTTCTGGGACAGCGAGACCGATGACGTGGCGTTCGCCGCCGCGGTGCTCGAAGACGCAGCGCGGCGCTATCCGATTGATCCGGAGCGCATCTATATCTCGGGCTACTCCTTCGGTTCGGCCATGGCCTGGCGGTTCGTGTGCGAAAACGGCGATGGCGTCGCAGCGCTGCTGGCCGTGGCCGGTACGTTGCGACAGGCGGAGGAGTGTCCGCAGGCCCCGCGCGAGGTTCGGCATGTGCATGGCACGGCGGATACGGTGATGGACTTCCCCGTCGGGCCGGGCGGGGATGAAACCTATCCCGTGGCGCTCTGGCGGGATCATTTCGGCTGTGCCGATGGCGTCATGCAGGGGCCGTGGAGCGCCCGAGAGTTCCTGACCTTCCAGCGCACCACCTGGGAGTGTGACGGAGGCCGGGTGAGCCTTGATCTGCATCCCAGCGGGCACTTCATCCCGCACGGCTGGTTCGCGCGTCAGCTCGACGAGTTGCTGGGGTTGCCGCCCTCCTATCCATAGGCGCAGCAATGGCTTTCCCCCCGCGGTGCTTTCCGCTATCAGGGCGCGGACTTGATTTGCCCCCGGTGACGACCCATGAAATTCACGCTCTCCTGGTTGAAAGACCATCTCGACACCTCTGCAACGCTGGATGAGATAACCTATGCGCTGACCGACCTCGGGCTTGAGGTCGAAGGCGTCGAGGACCGGGGTGCGCGGCTGCGGGATTTTATCATCGGCTATGTGAAGTCGGCTGAGAAACACCCCGATGCGGACCGGCTGCGCGTCTGCCAGGTCGAGACTGACGAGGGTGTGAAGCAGATCATCTGCGGCGCGCCTAACGCGCGCGAAGGCATCACCGTGGTTGTGGCCAAACCGGGTGTCTACGTGCCGGGCATCGATACGACCATCGGCGTGGGCAAGATCCGGGGCATCGAGAGCTTCGGCATGATGGCCTCAGAGCGCGAGATGGAGCTCTCCGACGAGCATGATGGCATCATCGAGCTGCCCTCGGGCGAGGTGGGCCAGTCTTTCGTGGCTTGGCTGACCGAGAACGACCCGGCGAAGGTCGATCCGGTGATCGAGATCGCCATCACGCCGAACCGACCCGATGCGCTTGGTGTGCGAGGGATTGCGCGTGATCTGGCCGCGCGCGGGCTCGGCAAGCTGAAAAAGCGGGACGTCGAGGCGGTTGAGGGCACCTTCCCCTGTCCGGTCAGCGTGACCATCGACGGGGACACGCTGGAGCAATGCCCAGTGTTCTATGGCCGTGTGATCCGTGGTGTGACCAATGGACCGAGCCCGGCCTGGCTGCAGGATCGCCTCCGGGCGATCGGCCTGCGCCCGATCTCCTTCCTCGTCGATGTCACAAACTTCTTCACCTACGACCGCAACCGCCCGCTGCACGTTTTCGATGCCGATAAGATCGCGGGTCATGCGCTGCGGATCCACAGGGCGCAGGGGGGCGAGAGCCTGACGGCGCTAGACGAGAAGGAATACACCTTCGATGAGGGCATGACCCTGATCTCGGATGACAATGGTGTCGAGAGCATCGGTGGCGTGATGGGCGGTATGGCCTCGGGCTGTACCGAAGAGACTACAAACGTGTTCCTCGAGGCCGCTTACTTTGACCCGATCCGAACCGCCTATACGGGCCGCGCGCTCAAGATCAATTCCGATGCGCGCTATCGCTTCGAGCGGGGCATCGACCCGGCCTGGACGCCTTACGGTATCGAACATGCCACGCGGATGATCCTCGATCATGCGGGCGGCGAGGCCTCTGAGGTGATTGTCGCAGGCAAGATCCCCGAGACCGACCGCGCCTACAAGCTGGATGCGGCGCGCGTGCGCTCGCTCGTGGGCATGGATATTCCCGAAAGCGAACAGCGCCAGACGCTGACCTCGCTGGGCTTCATGCTCGAAGGCAACATGGCCCATGTGCCGAGCTGGCGCCCGGACGTGCAGGGCGAGGCGGATCTGGTTGAGGAGGTGGCGCGTGTGGCCTCTCTCACCAAGCTTGAGGGCAAGCCGCTGCCGCGCATCACCGAAGGGGTGCCAAAGCCGATCCTGTCGCCGATGCAGCGCCGCGAGGCCATCGCGCGTCGCACTTGTGCCGCGCTCGGCTACAACGAATGCGTGACCTACACCTTCATCGATCAGGCGTCGGCAGCGCTCTTTGGCGGCGGATCGGATGCCACCAAGCTGGACAACCCGATCAGCAGCGACATGAGCCACATGCGCCCGGCATTGTTGCCAGGGCTGCTGCAGGCCGCGGCGCGCAATCAGGCGCGGGGCTTCAGCGATCTGGCGCTCTTCGAGGTCGGCCCTGCCTTCCATGGCGGCGAGCCGGGCGAGCAGCATGCGCTGGTCAGCGCCTTGCTGGTCGGTCGTACCGGGCCGAAGGATGTGCTGGGTGCGTCTCGCACGGTCGATGTTTTCGACGTGAAGGCCGATGCCGAGGCGGTGCTCGCCGCACTCGGTGCGCCTGCGAAGGTGCAAATCCTGCGCGGTGCGGCGGAGTGGTGGCACCCGGGACGGCACGGTATGATCTGTCTTGGCCCCAAGAAGGTGCTCGGCATCTTCGGCGAGGTGCATCCCCGCGTGCTTGAGGCGATGGATGTGAAGGGCCCGGCGATGGCCTTCACCCTCTGGCCCGCCGAAGTGCCCATGCCGCGCAAGACGGGGGCAACCCGCCCGGCACTCGAGATCTCCGATCTGCAGGCGGTCGAGCGTGACTTTGCCTTTGTGGTCGATGCAGAGGTCGAGGCGCTGACGCTGGTCAATGCGGCCCTGGGCGCGGACAAGGCGCTGATCGAAGACGTGCGTGTCTTTGACGAATTCATCGGGGGTAGCCTTGGGGAGGGTAAGAAATCTCTCGCATTGACTGTCCGGATGCAGCCGGTGGACGAAACGCTCAAAGACAAGGACATCGAAGCGGTGAGCGCCAAGGTGGTCGAGAAGGTCAGCAAGGCGACCGGAGCTGTTCTGCGCGGATAGGGCGGGACAGCGCGGGCGCACGCCCTATCTGACGTCCAACGCAGAAAGAGGAGGAGAACGCGATGACCCTGAAGGTTTATCTGTCGGGCGAAATTCATACCGACTGGCGGGATCAGATCATGTCGGGCGCCGAGGGGCTGGATGTGCAGTTCGACAGCCCGGTGACCGACCACGCGGCGAGCGACGACTGCGGTGTCGTGATCCTCGGGGCTGAGCCGAACAAGTACTGGCACGACCATAAGGGCGCGATGGTCAACGCGATCCGCACCCGCAAGGGGATCGCCGAAGCAGATGTGGTCGTCGTGCGGTTCGGCGACCAGTACAAGCAGTGGAACGCGGCCTTCGATGCGGGCTATGCCGCCGCCCTTGGCAAGTCGCTGATCATCCTGCACGGGCCCGATCATGCCCATGCGCTGAAGGAGGTGGATGCGGCTGCGCTGGCGGTGGCGGAGGACCCGGCCCAAGTGGTGCAGATCCTCCGTTATGTGCTGACAGGAAGGCTTCCGTCCTGACCCTGCGCAACGGGGTGGCCTGACGCAAACCCCGGACCGCAGCAGGTACGGTGGGCTTTCAGGCCACCGCCTCGCCCAGTGTCACGCCGGTTCGCGCGGTGGGATCTGCAGGCCCTTGGCAACCGCCGGGCGCTCCAGGAACCGGTCGAGATAGGCGACGACATTGGCGTAGTCGAAGAAGTCGACCGCCTCTTTGGCGCCGTAGAAGTCCAGCGCGCGCAGCCACGGAGCGATTGCGATATCAGCGATCGAATAGTCTCCGGCGATCCAGGTCTTGCCCTCCAACGCGCCATCAAGCACGCTCAGCAGCCGTTTGGCTTCGTTGATGTAACGCTGCTGCGGGCGCTTATCTTCCCATTCGGAGCCCGCGAACTTGTAGAAGAAGCCCAGCTGTCCAAACATCGGCCCAAGCCCGCCCATCTGGAACATCACCCACTGGATGATCTGGGCCTTCTCGGCAGCATTCGTGCCGATCAGCTTGCCCGATTTCTCGGCCAGATAGATCAGGATCGCCCCGCTCTCAAAGAGCGGCAGCGGCGTGCCCTCCGGACCATTTGGGTCGATGATGGCGGGGATCTTGTTGTTGGGATTGAGCGACAAAAACTCCGGGCTCCTCACATCGGCATCGGCCAGCGTGACCGTGTGCGCCTCATAGGGGATGCCCATTTCCTCAAGTGCGATGGAGACCTTCACCCCGTTTGGGGTCGGGAAGGAATAGAGCTGCAAGACGCTCGGGTCCTTGGCGGGCCATTTGCTGTTGATCTCGAAGCTGGACACATCGGCCATCTCGGCACTCCTCATTTTGGTTGTGGGTGCAAGCTAGGCGGAATTCCCCGCAAAAACAGTCTCGTTTGCGCGCAGCGATGTGTTAACAAATGCACAAGGTGGCCGGAGTCGTGAAACGGATCGCCGGAAAAACAGTGTGAGGGACACCAATGATCAACGAATTCAAGGATTTCATCGCCAAGGGCAATGTCATGGACATGGCCGTGGGCATCATTATCGGGGCCGCGTTTACCGCGATTGTCACGTCGCTGGTCGGCGATCTGATCAACCCGATCATCGCGCTCTTCACCGGCGGGATCGACTTCTCGGGCTGGTTCTACGTGATGGGCGAGGAAAGTTTTGCTTCCATTGAAACGGCGACCGAAGCGGGTGTTCCGGTCTTTGCCGTGGGCAAGTTTGTGATGGCGGTGATAAATTTCCTGATCGTGGCCTTCGTGGTCTTCCTGCTGGTTAAGATGGTCAACCGGATCAAGGATGCGGCGACCGAGGAAGAAGAGGCCGCGCCGGAAGAGCCTGCAGGCCCCAGCGAGCTGGATGTGCTGCTCGAGATCAGAGACGCGTTGAAGAAGTCGGGCTGAGCCCCGAGCCATTCGGATGCCAGAGCCCGCGTCGCAGATGGCGCGGGCTTTTACATGTCTGGCTCAGGTTCTGCTGCGAGCAGCGTTTTCAGCACCGGGTGCGGGAAGCTGCGCTGCACCGTGACCGCATAGAAGCTTTCCATGATGCCGAGATCGAAGGGCGCGGTTTGAAGGCGGCCCGAGGCGATCTCGTCGGCCAGCACAACCGATGGCGCGATGGCGAGGCCCGCGTTGTCGCGCGCCAGCAAGCGAACCATGGCCATATCGTCGACCTCTGCCACGACGCGCGGCGTGATTCCGAGCCGCGCGATCAGCCCGTCAAAGCCGCTGCGGATCGCGTTGTCCGTGGGCAGGATGATGAGCTCGGCCACCAGCATCTCGCGCAAGGTGCTGTGGGCCATGCGCTCCGGCGCCCCGTGCAGAGCCACGGGCTGATCCGCGATGCGCTGTGCCGTCATGTCCGCACCGAAGGTGCTGTGCGGCACTTCCGTGGTCAGCACCACATCAAGCGCGAGGGATTTCAGCCCGTCAAAGAGCACGCTGTCGCTGCCCGATTTCAGGATGATGCGCATGTCCGGCTGCCCGAGCACAGGGCGCAGGAACCGCAGCTGGAAATTGCGCGAGAGCGTCGAGAGCGCGCCAACCCGCAGCGGTGGCACGGTGCCGCCGGTTTGCTGCAAGGTGTCGAGCAGCTCCTGCCCGGTGCCGAAGATCCGGTCGGCGTGATCGAGCGCGATACGCCCCACCTCGGTCAGCACAAGTTGCCGCCCGACGCGGTCGAACAACGCATGGCCCAGTCGGTCCTCCAGCGTGCGGATCTGGGTGGAGAGCGCTGATTGCGACAGGTTCACCCGCGCGGCGGTGCGCGTCAGGTTTCCATCATGTGCCACTTCCCGGAAATAGCGCAGGTGGTGATAGTTCAACGTATCCATAGTTCTTAAATATAGAACGAATAATCCCAAAAGATATATTTTTCTTTCCACCTGGCCTGCGCCATATGGCTGGGAAGCTGCGCGAAGGAGAGTGCCATGGATATCATCGTCGAGATTGCCACAACGATTTTGGCTCAAATGCAAAAGCCGACCCTGGCGTTTCTGCTAGGGGGCATGATGCTGGCTGCTCTGGGCAGCAAGCTGGAGGTGCCGGACCCGGTCTACAAGTTCATCGTGATGCTGTTGCTGTTGAAGGTGGGCCTTGGCGCTGGGATTTCGGTGCGCGAGGCGGATGTGATCGCGCTCGCTGTTCCCGCCATTTTTGCCGCAGCGCTTGGCGTGGCGATTGTGCTTCTCGGCGGGACCACTTTGGCGCGATGGCGCGGCGTGTCGCGGATGGACGGGATGGCGACGGCGGGGCTCTTCGGTGCGGTGTCCGCCTCGACACTGGCGGCTGGCATGGCGATGCTCGACGCGGAAAGCATCTCTTACGAGGGCTTCATTGGCGCACTCTATCCTTTCATGGATGTCGCGGCACTGGTCACGGCGATTGTGCTGGCACGGATGAGTGCAGAGCGGCGTGCGGCAAACAACGTCCAGTCCGGCGGGACCGTGACCGTGGGCGGCGGCGGCAGCGGCGGCGGATTTGACAGCGACATGGTGAAGGGCATCCTGGTCGACACCTTCCGCAGCCCCGCCATCTCGGCACTGGTGCTTGGCATCGCCATCGGCCTCTTCGCGCGGCCCGAGGCGGTCTATGAGAGCTTCTATGAGCCGCTCTTCCGGGGTCTCTTGTCGGTATTGATGCTCGTCATGGGGATGGAGGCGTGGTCGCGGCTGTCAGAGTTGCGCAAGGTGGCGCATGCCTATGTGCTCTACGGTCTGACCGCACCGATCGTGCACGGGATGATGGGCTTTGGTCTGGGCCTCGTGGCGCATCACCTGACCGGGTTCTCGGGTGGCGGTGTTGTTCTACTGGCGATCATGGCGGCCTCCAGCTCGGATATCTCTGGCCCGCCGACGATGCGCGGTGCGCTGCCAGAGGCGAACCCCTCGGCCTATATCGGCGCCTCGACCGGGCTGGGTACACCTGTCGCTATCCTGAGCATCCCGCTCTTCATGGCGCTGGTCGAGGTGACCATCGGGCTTTGAGCCAGGCGCTCAGACCTTTGCAGACCCGGGCCAGAGCGGCCCGGGTTTTTTGTATGAACTCAGAGCAAGGTGATGGAGGTCTGCCCGGAGCCCGTCCGCAGGGCATGGGTGTCGGCCAGATCTGGATCTGCGCGCCAGTGCTCGGCGCCCTCGCGCGTCTCGAACTCCAGCACGACGGCCATTTGGGGCGTAGCGATGTCTCCTTCCAGCACGGTTGGAGTGGCGGAGGCTTGCAACACCTTGCCGCCGTGCTTGGCAAGCGCGTCGCCTGCTTTTTCGCGGTAGGCGGCGAGCTTGTCGGGGTTGGTCACGTCGAGTGTGACAAAGGCGTATGCGGGCATGGGGGTCTCCTTTTCTGTTGAACGCCCTCGACCTAGGCAACAGATCTGCCACCGAAAACCGCTCAACAATGCGCCTCTCATGTGCAAAAATGATCGGATGAGTTTGAACTGGAACGATTTGCGCTTTGTGCTCGAGACCGTGCGGCATGGCGGGCTGAGCGGTGCCGCGCGGGCGCTGAAGGTCAACCATGCCACCGTCTCGCGCCGGATTGCGGCGGCGGAGGCGGCGATGGGCACGCGATTGTTTGATCGCGCGCCTGCGGGGTACCGACCCACTGACGCAGGCCTGGAGGCGGCGCAGATCGCCGAGCAGATGGAGGCCAAGAGCCATGATCTCAGCCGTAGCCTGATTGCGCGCGATCAGGTGCTGGGCGGCAGCCTCACCGTGACGGCGCCGCAGCTGCTGGTAGACCGGTTGCTGGCACCGATTCTGCGGGAGTTCAAGGAGAGCTACCCGTTGATTGACCTCTCGGTGATCGCGGCCAACCGGACCTTGAACCTCGCCGCGCATGAAGCGGATGTGGCGTTTCGCATTTCCGACACGCCGGGTGAGACGCTGGTCGGTCGGCGCGCGACCGAGCAAGCCGCCGCGGCCTATATCGCAACCGATCTCGCAGACAGGATGCGGCGGGATCCGGCGCGCCCCCTCGACTGGATACGGTTTGCGCATTGGCCGGGGCCGCCGGACGCGCTGAAAGAGGCTTGGCCGAACCGACGGGTGACGCTGACCGTGGACGACATGTATGCCGCCCTTGCCGGGGTGCGCTGCGGGCTGGGGGCCACACGGATGCCCTGTTTCATCGGCGACACCGAGCCAGGGCTGGAACGCCTGTCGGGTGTGCCGCTCTTTCCCTACCGGCCGATCTGGATCCTGACCCACGCCGATCTGCGCAGCACCCGCAAGGTCACGACCTTCACCAGCTTTGCCGCGCAGAAGATCAACGCGATGCGCCCCCTCTTTGAGGGGCGCACGCGCGAGACGCCGCTCAGCCTTTGACGGCGACGTTGGGGGCGATCACGTCGATGCCGAGCGCCTTGCCCACCGCGTAGTAGGTAAGCTGACCGGCGTGTACGTTCAGACCGTTCATCAGGTGCGGATCGTCGAGGCAGGCCTGCCGCCACCCCTTGTCGGCGAGCGCCAGCATGAAAGGCATGGTCGCATTGCCAAGCGCAATCGTTGACGTCCGAGCCACGGCTCCGGGCATGTTCGCCACGCAGTAGTGCATGATGCCGTCCACATCGTAGATCGGGTCCTGATGTGTGGTGGCCTTCGAGGTCTCGAAGCAGCCGCCCTGATCAATGGCCACATCGACGAGGGCGGCGCCGGGCTTGAGCTCGGCCAGTTGCGCGCGGCTGATCAGCTTGGGGGCTGCCGCGCCAGGGATCAGCACAGCGCCGATGATCATGTCGGCGGTTTGCGCCAGTTCGATGGTGTTGCCCGCCGAAGCGTAGGAGGTCTTGAAGGTGCCGCCGAAGACATCGTCGAGATAGCGCAGGCGGGCCAGCGAGCGGTCGAGCACGGTGACATCTGCGCCCATGCCCGCCGCAATCTTGGCGGCATGGGTGCCGACGACACCGCCGCCGATGACGACAACACGCGCCGGACCCACGCCGGGCACGCCGCCCATCAGCACGCCGCGCCCGCCGTTGGCCTTTTGCAGGGTCCAGGCGCCCACTTGCGGCGCCAGACGACCGGCGACCTCGGACATGGGTGCGAGCAGGGGCAGGCCGCCGCGGTCATCAGTGACTGTCTCGTAAGCGATGCAGGTGGCGCCTGAGGCAAGCAGGTCATGGGTCTGCTCGGGGTCCGGCGCGAGGTGCAGATAGGTGAAGAGCAGCTGGCCTTCGCGCAGCATCTTACGCTCGCCTGCTTGGGGCTCCTTCACCTTCACGATCATGTCGGCGGTTGCGAAAATCTCTTCCGCCGTGTCGATGATGATCGCGCCAGCGGCGACGTAATCTGCGTCCTCGAAGCCTGCGCCCGTGCCGGCGCCCGCCTGAATGCGAACGTCATGGCCATGGGTGACAGCCTCGCGCGCGGCATTGGGTGTCATGCCGACGCGGAATTCCTGCGGTTTGATCTCTGTCGGACATCCGATAATCATGGGGGCTCTCCTCCACCAAAGGTTTGTGCAGGAGATACCGCGATCTTAGCGCAATGTTGCACCAAAGATGGCTCGCCAATTGGCGTATCTTCCGAATATACAGGCGTGATGATGTCATATGGCAGGAGATTTTTGCGCAAATGAGCCTGGATGCAACAGATCGGCGGATTCTGACCGCGCTGCAACGCAAAGGTCGCATGGCGAATGCCGAGTTGAGCGAGGCCGTCAACCTCTCTGCCTCCGCCTGTCACCGGCGGGTGCAGCGGCTGGAGAAAGAGGGCTACATTCGCGATTATGTCGCCCTGCTGGATGCACGCAAGATGGGCGTGCCGACCACCGTCTTCGTCGAGATCACATTACAGGGGCAGGCGGATGAGGTGCTTGATGCATTCGAGAAGGCGGTGCGGCGCATTCCGGACGTGCTGGAATGCCACCTGATGGCGGGCACGGCGGACTACCTGTTGAAGGTGGTCGCCGAAAACACCGAGGATTTTGCGCGCATTCACCGCCAGTATCTGGCGCGGCTTCCAGGGGTCGGGCAGATGCAGTCGAGCTTTGCGCTGCGGACGGTGTTCAAGACCACGGCGCTGCCAGTGACCTGAGGGATTGGGTGCGGCCCGCCCGCGAAGGCAGGCCGCGGTGGGATCAGGCGAGGCAGTCCCAGTCTTCGATGAACTGGAAGCCGGAGCCGCCGTCATCCGCTGTGTCGTCCTGGGCCAGCATCATGTCATCGTCGCCCATGTCGTCGCCGTCGTCGGACCCGCTGAACAGGTCGTCGAAGAGCGCGTTCACATCGAAGGTCACCGTTTGCGGTTCGTCACCGCCGTTCCAGGTGAAGGTGAACTCTTCGTCGAAGAGCGCCGCAAAGAAGCCGGTGACGAAGAATTGCAGCTGCGCAAAGGTGTCGCTGTCGAGTTCGCCCAAAGGATTGTCATCTTCATCGGGCGTGTCGGGGTCGGGGGTGGGAGCTTCGGGCTCCGGCGCCTCTGCGATTGGTCCGTCGGGCGCGGGCATGTCTGGTGTCTCCGGCTCAGGGTCCGGCGCTTCGGCGATCGGGTCTTCCGGCTCTTCGGGATCTTCAGGCTCAGGTGCCTCCGCGATGGGTTCTTCCGGTTCTTCCGGCTCGGGCTCGGGGGCCTCTGCGACCGGCTCGTCAGGCGCCTCCGCGATTGGGTCCTCGGGGTCTTCGGGCTCTGGCGCTTCAGCTATCGGTTCTTCCGGCTCTTCCGGCTCGGGCTCGGGCGCTTCGGCGATGGGGTCCTCCGTCTCCTCCGGTTCCGCATCGGGGGTCTCCGCCACGGGTGCGTCGGTATCGGTGTCAGGGTCCGCCTGTGGATCTGGTGTATCATCCACATCTTCGGGCGATGTCGCTGCGTCGCCGTCAATCTGCAACTCGGCGTCCGTCGCGGCGAAATTCTGCGTGACCATCACCGCGTCAAAACCGTTGAAGTCGCCCACCTCGATGCCGAGACCGACAACCTCGAAATCCGGGTTCAGAATGTTGGCACGGTGCCCGGGGCTGTTCATGAGGCTGTTGTGCAGGTCCTCGACGTCATCGGCGAGGCCGGGTGCACCGCGCTCGCTCTGGTAGGCGATGTTCTCGCCCCAGGTCCAGTTGCCTTCAAAGTCGAAATTGGCATCGCGCATGCGGTCACCTGCGCTGCTGCCGCCTTCGCCCGTGTGCGAAAATCGGTTCTCCTCCAGCATCCACTGGCTGTGGTCCTCGCTGCTGTCGTTGAGCCGAAGCTCAAGCTCGACCGGGTCGAGGTCGCGCGATGTGCGTTCCTCGTTGATGAGGTCGAGCATCTGCCGTTCTAAGTCGCTTGCGCGTGACATGGTATTCTCCTTGATCGGTGGTGTCAGCGTGCAGATCGCTAGAACCTCGAAGAAGTCGGTTGATAGAGTCGCCACCGTATGCCTGCTTTTTCAGCAACAATGAGCAAGAATGCCGGGTGGCCGACAGCAGAAAGATGCCGCGTCCACGCGCGTGCGGCAGGGCGGGCGCGACCGGCAAGAACCCGCGGCTTTTATGTGCATAAGATCGAGCTGCCCTGAAACGACAAACCCCCGCACGGGCGCGCCATGCGGGGGTTCGTATTCAAATCAGCCTGTGGGCGAGGTGCTTAGAGCATGCCTTCGCGTTGGGCTTTCTTGCGTGCCAGCTTACGGGCACGGCGGATCGCTTCAGCTTTCTCGCGCGCTTTTTTCTCGGACGGCTTCTCGAAATGTTGCTTGAGCTTCATCTCGCGGAAGACACCCTCACGCTGCAGCTTTTTCTTCAGGGCACGAAGCGCCTGATCGACGTTGTTGTCGCGAACACTAACCTGCATGTGGTTTTCACCACCTTTCTAAGTTGAGTTGCAAGGATTTGCAGGAAGTGGGCATATAGCAAGGACGTGCTATCTTGTCCAGTGCGACGCCCCAAAATCACCCCGGAGATCTGTCATGACCACATCTTACGAGACCGCCAAGACACAGCTTTTGGACGCGGCCCTGGCGCATGTGCCGTTTGATGGCTGGTCGGACACGACCTTTCAGGCCGCGATTCGCGACACCGATGTCAGCCCGACGGTGGCTCGCGCCATCTGTCCGCGTGGTGCGGTCGATCTGGCGGTGGCGTTTCACAAACGTGGCGATGAGGCAATGGAGGCGCGCCTCAAGTCCGAAGACATGAGCGCGATGAAGTTCCGTGAGAAAGTGGCCGCAGCGGTGCGGTTCCGGCTCGAAACGGTCGAGGACAAGGAGGCGGTGCGCCGGGGTACGACGCTTTTTGCCTTGCCGATCTATGCCGCCGATGGCGCCAAGCTGATCTGGGGCACGGCAGATGCGATCTGGACGGCGCTGGGTGACACATCGGATGACATCAACTGGTACACCAAGCGGGCGACGCTGAGCGGTGTTTATTCCTCGACTGTGCTCTATTGGCTGGGGGATGACAGCCCGGATGCGATGGCGACCTGGGCCTTTCTCGACCGGCGCATCGATGACGTGATGCAGATCGAAAAGGTGAAAGCGCGGGTGCGCAACAGCCCGACGCTCAGCCGCCTGATGGCGGGTCCGAATTGGCTGATGGGTCAGATCAAGGCGCCAGCGCGGATGCCGAAGATGGATTTCCCGGGCAGTTGGACCGCACCGCGCGACTAGGGATCAGCCTGGCAGACTGGCCAGCGTTATGCCGTGCAGGATCACGACGCCGAGGTTGACGCGAACCACGGGGCTGACCCATCCCACCGCGATGACAGTGATCAGCTTGTAGATGATCTGCATGGGCAGCAGGCCCAGAGCGACACTGTTCACCACCTCGGCCCGGCCCAGAGCCATGAGGCCCAGGGCCGCGAGGCTGACCGTGCCGATCCCTATGTAAAGGCTCGCGAGAGTGCGTCGCGCGACCGTGTCGGCGCCAAAGGCGTCGGTCATCGGCGCGTGATCCCGCAGCATGGCGGCGGCGACAGGCAAGACGATCAGGCAGTTTGCAAGAAAAGACAGTGCGAGCATGCGGGGGCCTTTGGTTTGCCATTCCGCTGTGTCCTGTTACGCATGGGGCAACAGAAAGGATCAGGTCATGACCGAGATGATGCGCGCCGTTGGAATCACCAAACCCGGTGGCCCGGAGGTCTTGCAGGTGACGGACCGCCCCGTGCCGGAGCCCGGCCACGGGCAGGTGGTGATCAAGGTGGCCTGGGCCGGCGTAAACCGCCCCGATGCGTTGCAACGCGCGGGCCTCTATGCGCCGCCGCCGACGGCAAGCGATCTGCCGGGGCTGGAAGCTGCGGGTGAGATCGTGGCGCTTGGCGCAGGCGTTGCCGGTGTCTCGGTCGGCGATCAGGTCTGCGCCCTACTGCCGGGCGGCGGCTATGCGGAGTATGTGGCGACCCCCGCCGCGCATTGTCTGCCGGTGCCGGAGGGCATGGCGCTCAAGGAGGCCGCCTGTCTGCCAGAGACCTTCTTTACGGTCTGGTCCAACGTATTCACGCGTGGTGGGCTGCAGGGAGGCGAACGGTTTCTGGTGCATGGCGGCTCATCGGGGATCGGTACCACGGCTATTCAGCTTGCGAGCGCGTTTGGCGCGCGCGTCTTTGCCACCGCCGGGTCCGCCGAGAAATGTGCAGCCTGCGTCGAGCTCGGGGCAGAGATCGCGATCAACTACCGCGAGCAGGATTTCGTCGAGGTGGTGCGTGGCGAGGGTGGCGCTGACCTGATCCTCGATATGGTGGGTGGTGACTACATTCCTCGCAACCTCAAAACGCTTGCAGATGATGGGCGGCTGGTGCAGATCGCCTTTCTGCAGGGTCCCAAGGTCGAGGTGAACTTTGCGCAACTCATGATGCGCCGTCTGACCATGACCGGCAGCACGCTACGCCCGCAGAGCGACCTGGCCAAGGCGCGGATTGCGCAGGATCTGCACGAGGCGGTCTGGCCCCTGCTGGCAACCAAGCGTATCGCACCCGTAATGGATCAGGTCTTCCCGCTGGACGAGGCCGCGAAGGCGCACGCGCGTATGGAAAGCTCCGACCATATCGGCAAGATCGTCCTCTCTATCTCAGACAGGTAGGGCGGGCTTTAGGCCGCCCTTGGCTAGCGGATTGGTGTGAAGAGAGCGCTTGGGGAGGAACAGTCCAGCAAGACGTCCGGCCCGCAGGTCCGAAGCTCCAAGTCCCGGGTCAGACAAATCCGGGCTTCCTGGATATGCCCTTGCCGGCATGTGATGGTTATCCCCTTGGCGCTGAGATCCGGGTTCGCCTCGAGGAAGGCCTCCTCGACCACGGAGGCGGGCAGCCGCACCACCTTATCCAGCTGGCGAAACACTGGCGGTCGGGTAATCCGGCCGTAGGCGTCGCGAGAGAGCGTGTAGTAGTCAGCCGCCTCCAGCCCGCTGCAGGTGCCGTGCTTCTTCCATTGGTGCCAGGCCAGACCGGAGGTGCCCATGATATCCGACATCTCGGCGGTCATGGGCCGCGAGGGCGCCCGGGCCGAGGTGCGACAGTACTCCGGATAGCCGCGCTCATACTGCGGCCAGAGCCCATGTAGAATCCAGCCGTGATCGTGACGGGGCTCGCATTGCTCTGACCCCCGTGCGTCGCCCTCGAGCGCACACCAGTTCGGTGACCAGCTCAGACTGAGGACGTAATAGTCGAACTCGCCCGCGCGATGATCCTGCGCCGCAAGGGGCAGGGCGGTCAAAAGCCAGAAAAGCAGGCTGCGCATTGGGTCTTTCCTTATCCGGTCGATCCGCCTATATAAGCCACAAGTTCCCCCACAATGGAAACCGTTCCGACCCTCCGGGACAGCCGTTTCAGGCGACAGGACAGATGTGGGCGCAGACCGGTAGACAGGAGTAAGACAATGGCAAAACCGATCATGGCCAAGGCCACCGCCGTCTGGCTGGTGGACAACACAACGATCAGCTTCAAGCAGATCGCGGATTTCGTCGGCATGCACGAGCTGGAAGTGCAGGGCATTGCTGATGGCGACGTGGCTCAGGGCGTGAAGGGGTTTGATCCGATTTCCAACAACCAGTTGACGCAGGACGAGATCAACACCGCACAAGAGAACCCGCTGCACAAGCTGCAGCTGAAGTTCAATGCCGCGGCGCAGGGCGAAGAGAAGCGGCGCGGCCCACGCTATACGCCGCTCTCCAAGCGGCAGGACCGCCCCGCCTCGATCCTCTGGCTGGTGAAGTTTCACCCCGAGCTGAGCGATGGTCAGATCAGCAAGCTGGTGGGCACCACCAAACCGACGATCCAGGCGATCCGCGAGCGGACACATTGGAACATCGCCAACATCCAACCCATTGACCCGGTGGCCCTTGGCCTCTGCAAACAGTCTGAGCTGGATGCAGCTGTGCAAAAGGCCGCCGCGAAGAAAGCCGCCGATGCGCCGGTGATGAGCGATGACGAGCGCCGCAAGCTGGTGAGCACCGAGCAGAGCCTCGGCATGGACGCGGAGCCGAAGATCCCGACAGCCATCGAGGGTCTCGAGACCTTCACGCTAGCCGGTGACCCGGTGGAAGAGGCGGCAGAGGAAGAGAAAGAGGCCTTCGCGGACGCGGACAGCTTCTTCAACCTGCCGGACGGTCCCGTCGAAGAAGACGAAGACAGCGATCCACGCACCTGAGCCGACGCAGGCGACAAGCATTCCCCCTCCGGTGCTGATCCGCCGGAGGGTTTTTTGTGGCAGTCCACAGAGCGACGGCAGTCCAGTCACCATGCCCGTCGCGATATGACCGTTCTCAGCGCCCTGTTTTCGCCGCGTTTTGCACATGTTTTGCGCGCCATTGCCCGTCACGATGAGCCTGACCTGTTGTGAAGCTCGACTGAAAGGCGGTCTCATGGGCAATTTCTGGAACCCGTTTCGTCGCGAGGAGACACCGCAGGAGGGCGTCTTTATCGTGGCTCAACTCAATGCAAAGCTGGGCCCCATGGAACGCTTCGACCACTTCGAAGAGCCGCTGCAGGAAATCCTGCAAGAGCGTGGCATCGGCGAGGTTACAGGGGGTGGTACCATGCTGCTCGGCGATCACGCCGGTATCGACTATTGTGATCTGGAAATCCTGGTGCGCGAGGTTTCACCCGACGTCCTTCAGACCCTCAGGGTGGGCCTGGAAACGCTCGGCGCGCCCAAAGGATCATTGCTGAAGACGGATGGGCGAGACGACATGCCATTTGGGACCACAGAAGGCCTCGGCCTCTTTCTCAATGGAACGGATCTGCCCGATGAGGTCTACGCCACATCAGACGTGAACGAGGTCATCGACAGCTGTGATCGGCTGATGGAGGGCATTGGCGCGTTTCGCGGGCATTGGGATGGCCCGACAGAGACGGGATTGTTCTTCTATGGTCAGAGCTATGAGGCCATGAAATCGGTGATCATGGACTTCACGGACGCCTATCCGCTCTGTGCCCGCGCCCGGTTCGAGCAGGTTGCCTGAGATACACCCGTCAGATCGACTTGCGCGCCCGCATCGCGGCGGAGATCGTGCCGTCGTCGAGATAATCCAGCTCGCCGCCAATCGGCACACCCTGGGCGAGCGAGGTGAGTGTCACCTGCCCATCGAGCTGGTCCGCGATGTAATGCGCCGTGGTTTGTCCGTCGATGGTTGCGTTGAGCGCGAGGATCACTTCGGTGATGTTCTCGCTCGGCACCCGGTCAATCAGCCGGGGGATGCGCAATTCCTCCGGCCCGATGGCGTCCAGCGCCGAGAGCGTGCCGCCCAGCACGTGGTAGCGCCCCTTGAAAACGCCCGAGCGCTCCATCGCCCAGAGATCTGCCACGTCTTCGACCACGCAGAGCTCGCCATTCGCGCGTTTGTCTGAGGTGCAGATGTCGCACACATCCAGTGTGCCCACGTTGCCGCAGTTCAGACATTCGCGTGCTGTTGCGGCGACGGTCTGCATCACATCCGCAAGCGGCGTCAGCAACAGGCTGCGTTTGCGGATCAGGTGAAGCACAGCCCGCCGGGCCGACCGCGGCCCCAACCCCGGCAGTTTCGCCATCAACTCGATCAGCGCGTCGATATCCTTGGTGCTGCTCACTGCGGTGCCTCTTTGTGCCTCTGACCGCCCGGGTCAGAAGAATTTGCGCATCGTGTAGTCTATGAGGCTGGGCATGAAAGACAAGAAGGTCACGATGGCTGCGGCAGAGACCGAAATCTGCCCGCCGGGTGGCAATGTGCGGACCTTCAGCAGCAGGTCGCGCGCATTGACCAGATCTCCGAGACTGGGCAGCGTCTCGATGTCGATCTCCAGATCACCCCGCTGGGGCTGATTGCCGAGATGACGGACATGCGCGTCAATCAGACGTTCGATCTGGTCGAGCTCTTCAGCCTTTTTGGCCGCCAGCAGGTTCGAGAGCGGCAGCACCGGGACGGCATAGGTGGCCACCACCATTGCCAGCGCGCTCAACGAGAAAATCAGGATGATCGGGTCGATGGCATAATCCGAAAGCACAAGGCCGAGGATTGCGAGACAGGCGACCAGCGCCGTGGCCATCACGATCTGGCTGTTGATGCGCAACAGCGTGATCATTGGGGCGCGATTGAGGTTGAGAACGCGCAGATCAAGCGTCGCCATCTCGCGAAGCACCACCTGCCAGAAGCGTGCGATGCCGACAATCACCGTGCCCACGATCAGGTTGTTCACGAAGAGGAAGACGCACAGCCAGACGGTCAGGTCGGGCGTCTCGCGCCACGGATCGATCTGCCAAACCGAAAAGGCGATGAATGCCGCATAGGCGAGGGCTGGCAGGATCGTGGCCCTGTCGCCCAGCATATGGTTGACCGCCCCCTGTGGGTCGCGACTGGCCACCGGGAAATCCTTGAGCATCTCGGCGATGCGCGGGGCGATGTGGATGACAAAGCGGTAGATGAAGAGCGTGTTGGCCGTCACCAGAATGATGAGCGCTGCATCTTTCAGCGTGCCGATGCGTGACACCTCGATGGCGGCATACATGCCTGCCACGAGGGCCGAGGCAAAGACGGCCCATCCGCCGACCCGCACCCAATAGGTCGGGGCGTGAAAGCGGGTGAGGGAGGGGCCGTCCGTCATGTTCGGGTCAGAACGGCAGTTTCATGTCCGCAGGCAGCCCGAGCCCTTCGGTCAGTTTTGACATTTCTTCCTGCGCACGTTCGCTGGCCTTGGCCTGCGCGTCCTTGATCGCTGCGAGGATCAGGTCTTCGACCACTTCCTTGTCGTCACCGTTGAAGATCGACGGATCGATGTCCAGCGTCTTGAGTTCACCCTTGGCTGTGCAGGTCGCCTTGACCAGCCCCGCGCCCGAGGAGCCCTCGACCATGATGCTGTGCATGTCTTCCTGGAGCTGGGCCATCTTGCCCTGCATCTCCTGCGCCTTCTTCATCATCCCGGCCATATCGCCGAGCCCGCCTAGTCCTTTGAACATGTCCTGTATCCTTGTTGTCTCTCGAATGAACCGTAATTGATCTGAGGTTAGCCCGTCCTGAGCCGTGCGACCACCTTCAGCTCGACAATCACTCCCGCGGTGGCAAAACCTGCGACCTCGATCGCGGTCCAGGCGGGGTAGGGCGGGCGCACGCGGTCGGCGCAGAGCTGTCTGAACAGCGCCAGGTGGTCAGCAAGGCCCACGTGGTAGCTCGTCATGTCAACCACGTCGCTGAAATCGAGGCCCGCTTCGGCCAGAACCATCTCGACCGCCTCGAACGCTGTCTCGATCTGGGTCTGCGGGTCCGGCGAAGGCGGGCCATCAAGCGGGCAGCCGTTGAAGCCGGTCAGAAAGACATGATCGCCGGAGATGAGCCCAGGCGACATCCGCCAGTCTTGCTCGAGCGCAGCCATGTCGTCCGGGATGAGCGCGCTTCGCTCAGTCATCCTCGAAGGGGTCCCATTCGTCTTCCACCTCGGGCAGCGCCTCCTGAACGACCTCCGCCGCGATTGTCTCGGGCGTGCGAATGTCCTTGATCTTTGCCTTTGGGAACGCGGCAACCACCGCTTGCATCAGAGGGTGGGCCTGCGCGGCCTCCTGCAGGGCATAGAGCTCAGCGTTGCGCACCTCGTCGATGGTCTTGCCGCCGCCATCATTGACGATAGTCACCGCCCAGCGGTTCCCGGTCAACATCTGCAACCGGTGCCCCAAACGCTGGGCCAGATCACGTGGCGCACGCTCGGTGGGTTGGAACTCGATGCGCCCGGGTTGGTAGGACACCAATCGCAGGTCCGTCTCCACATCGGCGAGCAGCTTGCCATCTCGGTTGGCGCGGATCAGCTCAACCACATGGTCGAAGGTCGGAAAACGGGCCAGCGCTGCGTCTAGATCCACAGCCTGCGCGGTGACCGCCCCGGCGCCGCGGTTTGCAGATGTCGAGGCCGAGGCGACAGCCGAGGCCCCCCCGCCCGCGGCACGCGCGCCTGTGCTTTGCACAGGCTGTCCCCCGTTGCCGCTTGGTCCAGACACTGGTGGGGGTGTGGCCCCCTGCAACTTGCGAACGAGGTCTTCCGGGCTCGGCAGATCTGCGACATGGGTGAGCCGAATGATGGCCATCTCCGCCGCCATCATCGCATTCGGCGCGCTTGCCACTTCGTCGAGCGCTTTCAGCAGCATCTGCCAGAGCCGCGTGAGCACACGCATGGGCAGCGCATCGGCCATGGCGACACCGCGGCTCCGTTCGTCCGGCGAGACCGTCGGGTCCTGGGCCGCCTCGGGCGTGATCTTTACGACCGACACCCAATGGGTGATCTCGGCCAGATCGCGCAGCACGGCCATCGGGTCGGCGCCTTCGGCGTACTGCGCCGAGAGCTCGGTCAGCGCTGCCGCGGCATCGCCCTTCAGGATCATGTCAAAGAGGTCGAGAGCCCGCCCGCGATCCGCCAGACCCAGCATGGCACGGACTTGCAAAGCCGTGGTCTCGCCAGCGCCGTGGCTGATCGCCTGATCCAGCAGCGAGGTCGCATCCCGGGCCGACCCCTCCGCCGCGCGCGCAATCAGTGCCAGCGCGTCGTCGGCGATCTCGGCACCTTCTGCGGCCGCAATCTTGCGCATGAGCGCAATCATCACCTCCGGTTCGATCCGTCGCAGGTCGAACCGTTGGCAGCGCGACAGCACTGTCACCGGCACCTTGCGAATCTCAGTGGTCGCAAAGATGAATTTCACATGCGCGGGCGGCTCTTCCAGCGTCTTCAACAGCGCATTGAACGCGCCGGTCGACAGCATGTGCACTTCGTCGATGATGTAGACCTTGTAGCGGGCCGAGGCCGCGCGATAGTGCACCGAGTCAATGATTTCGCGGATGTTGGCGACGCCGGTGTTCGAGGCTGCATCCATCTCGATCACGTCCACGTGGCGGCCTTCCATGATCGCGGTGCAATGCTCGCAGGTCCCACAAGGCTCGGTCGTCGGGTCGCCTGCGCCATCAGGCCCGATACAGTTCATCCCCTTGGCGATGATTCGGGCCGTGGTGGTTTTGCCGGTGCCGCGGATACCCGTCATGATGAAGGCTTGTGCGATGCGATCTGCATCAAAGGCGTTCTTCAGCGTCCGCACCATCGCGTCTTGCCCGACCAGATCCGCGAAGGTTTCGGGGCGATACTTTCGAGCCAGAACCTGATAGTCGGAGGGGGTGTCTTGCATGATCTGCCTTCTGCGCCGGGTGCAGGCAAACTAGTAGCTCCGCATGGCGGCGTCCAGCAGCCGAGGCACCTGGTCTTTCGAAATCAGTTGGATTTGTCCGCTGGCATCCGGAACAGCTCGGGCAGAGAGCGGAGCACATCTGACGACCGGCGTGCGCGTGCCAATTGCCAGCCGCCCTGAATCAGCAGAAACACATGTTCCGCACGCCGCTGTGCCTGGGGTTCATCCAGACCGAATCGCACCGCGTGGTCATGCACCTCCGAAATCCACCCGGAGTAACAGCGTTCCGCATGTTTCAGGAAGTCGGCATTGCCCGGGCCTTCGAAGAGCGTGGAGCCGATGGGACAGCCGTCTTGCTGTCCGGTGAGATCGAAGAGCTTGGCCAGTTTGAAACAGAGTGTCGTGGCCCCAACGTCGAAGGTTTCTGCGTCAGCAAAGCTTGCCGCGATCACCCGCAACATCTCGTCTGACGCCCAGGTTGCGGCTGCGATCGCGAGGTCTGCTTTTCCGTTCGGGAAGTGGTGATAGAGTGAGCCCTTGGGCGCCGCAGCCTCGCTCAAAAGGTCATTGAGCCCGACGCCATGATAGCCATGGCTGCGAAACAGCATGGCTGCAGCGCGGATCAGCCGATCCTTGGTGGGCAGGGCAATGGTGGTCATGCAGGTATCTTGACAGGACTAGACCAAATGGTCCAGTGATAGGGATAGACCAATTGGTCTAGTGATCTCGAAGTCAGGAGCAAGGCATGTTGAAGGTTGTCGAAACACCCTCCGTGCGGCGACGTCTGATCAAGACTGCAGATGGTGCCGAGCTTGGGGGCACGCTGTTCCGCCCTGCGTTTCAACCCCGCGCGGCATTGGTCTTGAATGGGGCCACGGGCGTGCCGCAGGGCTATTATCACGCCTTCGCACTGTGGGCGGCTGCGGAGCATGCCATCGCCGTTCTCACCTACGACTACCGCGGCACGGGTCGGTCGCTGATTGGCCCCATGCGCGACAGCCGCGCGACGATGTCGGATTGGGGCCTGCGCGACAATGCAGCTGCGCGGCGCCACCTGCGGCGTGCCGTGCCCGATGTGCCGCTTTGGGTGATGGGCCATTCGCTGGGCGCGATGATGCTGCCCATGCAGGATGACCTCAACGGTATTGATCGCGTGATCGGCGTTGCGAGCGGCCTCGTGCACTATGCGGATCACCCCTGGCCCTATCGTGCGTTTGCGCTGCAGTTCTGGTTTGGCGTCCCGCGCCTGGCTGCAGCTCTGTTGGGGTATGTGCCCGGGCGTCGTTTGGGGCTGGGCGCTGATATGCCCGCAACCGCCTATGCAGAGTGGCGCCGCTGGTGCACCACGCCGGGTGTATTTGAAGGCGCTGTGCGGGACACGCTGCCCGAGCCCAACTGGTCCAGATCCGGTGCGCCGGTTCGGTTAATCTCCTTTACCGATGATGAGGTTTGCCCCGAAATCTGCACGCAACGGCTTGCGCGCCTTTACGGCAGCGCTGCGCAAATCGATGTAGTTGATCCTGGTGCATTGGGACTGGGTCGTGTGGGGCACATCGGCGCATTCGCGCGCCGCAACGAAGAGCTTTGGACAAGGCTGTTGCTTGGTCAAGAGCCACTCACAGACCGTATCGCCTTGGCCTGAAGCGAGGATCGGAAAGGAAAAGTGAGAGGCTGGACAACGACCCAAGCGGGGCTCGTTACGGCTGCTTCCTTCCGGACCTGACCGGGTTGGCGAGGCGCTCGCCCGCGCCAACCTCTCGATCTCCGATATAGTCAAGCTGCTCTGCGGGCGCAAGAGCGCCTGCTAGAGGTGCAGACGCAGTCGCGCAAAGCCGTCGTTGGTGAAGCCACAGGGCTCCGGGCGCATGGGCGCGAGGTCTGACAGATGGTTCAGCGCATCAGGGGCCGTGTGAAGAATGGCGCTGATCCCAGGCGCGGGCGCAAACCGCCAAGGTGGCTCTAGCTGCGTCCGCCCGGAGGGTGAGGTTGAGAGATAGTCAATCAGAGCGCGGTCAAGCGGTGCGTCTTCCCGAACAACAATGTCGTCTTCTTCGAACGGCCGGAACGTGCCGCCGCCGCCCGCGCGATGGTCGGTCACCGCCACCAGAAACTCCTGATCGGGTTGTACCGGCTTTCCCTGCCACATGATATCCGAGACGCGACCGTCCGCGCCCGCGATGGGCCGCCCAGCGGCATCGAAGCGGGAGGGGCGTTTGAGATCGATCTGATAGGTCAGGCCGTAGAGCGCGTCGTAGCGAAAGCCGGGCACCTGCGGGTCGATAAGCATCTGATCCGATGTATCGGCACGCAAGACATTGAAGATGAGCGCCGAGCGTTCCAGCCAGCCAGCGAGGCGCGCGCCCGTCGCTTTGACTGCCCAGACCTGATTGGCGTAGGGGATGAGGCCCGCGATATGGCGCCGCTCCAACTCTCCCTCGGGCAGCGAAATGAAGTTGTCCGGCCCATCAAAGCCGCCGGTTGCGGGTGTCGCCGCTGCAGAGATCAGTGGCAGCTGTGCCAGTTCAGTGCCCGCCACTGCCGTGGCGATCGCATGACGTTTGGCCGCCCCCATCAACGCTGTGACGGCGCTTGGGCGCGCGAGGGCGAAGTAGCTGTGCATCGGCGCGTCAATGCGGGCAATAGGCCTAGCCAGGTCCTTGCGGGTGGCAAGATGCGCGTCGGTCGCGCAGGTCGCGATCACCGGATCCTCGCGGACATCGTCCGTGAGCGGGCGCAGGGCGACGGTGCGGGTCGCGATGGTCCATGATGCATCTGGCCCGGTCCGGTGCAGCGTCAGGTCGATGACACCGAGATCGGACGCGCCGCTGCCGGGCATCACGGCGGGCGTTCCCGCAATCAGCCCGGTCTTCCAGTCTGTGCCTGCTGCGGTCTGATGATCCGGACCGGGGAAGCGCAGGTGGGTGTGCCCGCCGATCACCGCATCCACCCCAGGCAGAGCACAGACCTCGGCCACCTGGTTTTGCGGGTCATCGCCTTCGTCGAACCGTGCGATCCCCATATGCGCCAGCGCGATCACGAGGTCCGCGCCGTCCGATCTCAGGGCGTCAACGGTTCGCTTCATGGCGTCGAGTGGAGGATCGATCCGTGCGGAGGCGTCCAGATGGCGGCGGTTCCAGGTGGCCGTCTGATGTGGCAACGCCGAGACGATCCCGACGCGCAGGGGGGCAGCGGTGGCCGGCGCGCCGGGCAAACTACGGTCCAGCACAACCGACCGTTTCAAGCGCGGAAGGGCGCTGGACATCATGTTCGAGCAGACGACCGGCGCGTCGAACTCCGCCATACATTGCGCCAGATGCGCGATGCCATGATCGAAGTCGTGGTTGCCCAGGCCCGCTGCGTCATATCGCAGCGCATTCATTGCAGCGATCATCGGGTGCGGCGTCACACGGTTGTGGGCGAGGAATGATCCCAATGGGTTGCCCTGCAAGGTGTCCCCATTGTCCAAGAGCAGACAGAGCGCGCCCTCTGCCTCCGCCTCCGCTCGTGCCGCGTTGATCAGCGTTGCCAGCCGCGCGAGGCTGTCTCCGCCGGTTTGACGGTCCTTGACGTAGTCATAGGCGATCAACTGCATATGCAGATCGCTTGTGGCCAAGATCCTCAACCGTGCCTCGGTGACCGTCGTCTCCGAGGGGGTGGCTGCGGTCGTCTTGGCGGACTCCATGATGGACGGGCTCAACTTTCGCACGAATTCATATCCATCAGATCGCGCTGGGGTTGGCAAGCCTTGGCAAGATGTGAAACCGGCTTGGCACTTGAAACAGCTCGGAGCGCGTGCCAGTCGTGTCAAAAATGCGGGGACAGACGATGAGACATGCGGAAACGGTGACCTTTGGCGGGTCGTCGCTGGACCGAGCCGGGGAGATACGCCTCGACAGCGGTGCGATTGCAGCCGCAGCTGAGCATCCTGACACGCGCGCCGTGCTTTTCTGGCGGGGCAAGCCGCTGATCGAGGTCGAACGTCCCGCAGCGCTGGCCCGCATGCCGATGGATCATCCCGTTCTGTCATCGGCTTCTGATGAACGGATACTCCTTGGCCGTGAAGACGGAGCCTATCGGTTTGGCTTTGATCTGTCGGGCTGGGCACCGGACGATCTGGATGAGGCTGCGCTCGGCGGTTTCCTTGACCCGAGCGAACAGCGGCATCCGGATTTGCCCGACACGATGGCATTTCTCGAACTGCGGCGTGTCATGACCTGGCTCACGCCTCGGGATGCCGAACTGGCCGCGACCGGAAAGGCGATCTTCGGATGGCACGAAACGCATCGGTTCTGTTCCAAATGCGGTGCCGCATCGGACATGAGTCAGGCCGGCTGGCAGCGTCGCTGCCCCGCCTGTGCTGGCACCCATTTCCCGCGCACCGATCCGGTTGTTATCATGCTGATCACGCGTGGGAACTCCGTGCTTATGGGCCGCTCGCCGGGGTGGCCTGAGGGGATGTATTCGCTGCTCGCAGGATTCGTGGAGCCGGGCGAGACGCTGGAGGCCGCCGTGCGCCGCGAAGTCTTCGAGGAAACCGGGGTGCAGGTCGGACCGGTGCGCTATCTGTCCAGCCAGCCATGGCCATTCCCCGCCTCGCTGATGTTCGGGTGCGCCGGAGAGGCGACCAGCGAAGCCATCACGATTGATCCGGTCGAGATCGAGGATGCGCTTTGGGTGAGTCGCGAGGCGATGATGACCGTCTTTGCCGGGGCGCACCCGGTCATCAAACCCGCGCGTCAGGGCGCGATTGCGCATTTTTTGCTGGAAAACTGGCTGGCTGACCGGTTGGATTGACCAAGGCGCTCGCCCACAGGCAATGACAGGCATCTTATGAAGTTTTCCACACAAGAGGTCATGGAGACGCCGGTTGCAGAGGCCTTTGCCCTTCTGACCGACTTCGATCAGCTTGAGCGGGCTGCTATGCGCCGGGGGGCCGATGTGCGGCGTGTGGATGAACTGACGCAACTGGGTGTTGGGCTGGCCTGGGAGGCGATCTTTGACGTGCGGGGCCGGGAGCGAACGGCCTCACTCAAAGTGGTGGAGTACCAGCCGCCGCAGCATGTGGTTGTCGCCTTCACATCGCAAGGGCTGCAGGGTGAAACCCGTTTGGAGTTGATCCCGCTGTCGCAGACCCGGACGCGGGTGATGGTCAGCCTCGACATGCGCCCCGCAACACTGCCTGCGCGTCTTCTGATCCAGTCGTTGAAACTTGCCAAGCCGCGTTTGACGCAGCGCTATAAGGAACGCGTTGCGCACCATGTCGAAGAGATGGAGCGGCGTCACAAGAGCGCCGTTTGATCATCGCAAGGCTGGTTGGCGAGGTGTGCGCGGTTCCTCGCGACCAGGTCGCCCGCCGCTCTGCCTCATCCCGTTTCCGGGTTAGTGCCGCCCCGGATCGGCCGGATAGACACCGAGGATTTCCACCATATTGGTGAAGTAATCCAACTCCTCAAGCGCGCGCCGGACGCCCGGGTCCTCCGGATGGCCTTCGATATCGGCGTAGAACTGCGTTGCGGTGAATGAGCCACCGACCATGTAGCTTTCCAGCTTGGTCATGTTGATCCCGTTGGTCGCAAAGCCCCCCATGGCTTTGTAGAGCGCGGCGGGGATGTTGCGCACCTCGAAGACAAAGCTCGTGATCATGCCATGGGCGCCGCGTCGGGAGTGATCGGCCTCGGGGGACATCAACAGGAAGCGGGTGGTGTTGTTGCCCTCGTCCTCGATGTGGCGTGCCAGAAGATCGAGCCCGTAGATCTCGCCGGCCAATTCGCTGGCGAGCGCCGCCATCCCGGGTGTGCCCGTAGCCGCGACCTCTTTCGCCGAGCCCGCGGTATCCGCACCGGTGACACGCTTGATCCCATGCTTCGACAGGAACGCCTTGCACTGGCCCAGCAAGACGGTATGGCTCATCGCCGATGTCACGTCTTCGATCCGTGTGCCCGGGACGGCCAGCAGGTTGATATGCACCCGTACGAAGGCTTCCTCGATGATATGCAGCCCCGACTTGGGCAACAGCGAATGAATGTCCGCGACCCGCCCGTAGGTGGAATTCTCCACCGGCAGCATCGCCAGTTCCGCCTTGCCGCTGCGCACCGCGTCGATCGCATCTTCGAAGGTGGCGCAAGGGACGGGGGTCATGTCTGGGCGGGCAACGCGGCAGGCCTCGTGGCTATAGGCTCCCAATTCGCCCTGGAATGCGATGCGGGCGGAGGATGCGGTACTCATTAAGCGTTCCTTGGCTCTTTTCTTCTATGCGGGGTCGATTGGTCGCGGTAACTACACCTTGCCACCGCGAAGGTGAAGCAATAGATAGCGCGCAAACCCATAGCAATGGATCGATGAGAATGCTCGACACTATGACCTTTACAAAAGCAGCCGGGGCCGTCTGTGGTGCGCTGCTCGTGTTCCTGCTCGGTAAATGGGCCGCTGAAGAGCTGTACCATGTGGATAGCCATGGCGAGGCTGCTTACGTGATCGAAGTGGAAGGCGGCGAAGAGGTGGCAGAGGTTGAAGAGGTCGATTTCGCAACCGTTCTGGCATCTGCCGATCCCGAGGCCGGGGCTCGCGTGTTCCGCAAATGCTCTGCCTGCCACAAGCTGGCCGATGGCGAGAATGGCACAGGCCCGCATCTCTATGGCGTCGTGGGTCGCGAAAAGGGCGCCGTGGGCGGGTTCAACTATTCCGACACGCTGGCCTCGATGGATGGGGCCTGGACCGCGGAAAACCTGGACGGCTTCCTTGAGCGTCCGTCTTCTTATGCGCCGGGCACGTCCATGAGCTTTGCGGGCCTGAAGAAGGTGGAAGAGCGCGCCGATCTGATCGCGTATCTCGACAGCCTGGACAACTGATCTTAACCACAAATTAACTAAAAGAGCCGCTTGTTAAGAAACAGGCGGCTTTTTTCGTGGATGTGCCTCTGACCTTGCAGATCACATTTTCGCAACTTGTAACTTGGCGTTCTGTCCCGTTAGCTTACATGGTTAACGACGAAGACGCCGAGATACACGGCGCATGACCGGAGGATATGCAAGATGATCGCCCCCCAGGCCCGAGCAGCCGCACGCCCCCTCAAAACAGGTTTTGGTATGGCCGGTCTGAGCGCGCTGATCCTTGCATTCGCTGTCGTCTGGGCAGTGACCGCGCAGGCCGAAGAAGAGACCATCGTCAGCCATGGATACTCCTTTTACGGCGATCTGACTTATCCGGAAGACTACGAGCACTTCAGCTATGTGAACCCCGATGCGCCCAAGGGGGGAGAGCTGTCGATCTCTTTCGTGGGCGCGCTCGATTCCATGAATCCTTATGCCCGCCAGGGCCGGGCGCATGCGTTTTCGGTTTTCATGTACGAGAGCCTTTTGGGTGAGGGCGCTGCAGGCACGGCGGCCCCGGCCGATGTCTATGGCGAGTACTACGGGCTTCTGGCCGAGCGCCTGGAGTACCCGCCCAGCAAGGATTGGGTAATCTTCTACATGCGGCCAGAGGCGCGCTTCTCCGATGGCACGCCGGTCACCGCGCATGACATCGCCTTCAGCCACAACCTCTTGCTGGACCAAGGCTTCAAGTCCTACGCAGACAGCGTGCGCCGCGCGATCCCGAAGGTCGAGGTGATCGACGACCACACCATAAAGTTCTACTTCGCCGAAGGTATCTCGCGTCGCAGCCTGATAGAGCAGGTTGGCACTGTGCCCGCCTGGTCGCAGAAATGGTACGAAGAGACCGGCGCACGCCTCGATGAAAGCCGTCTTGAGGCGCCAACTGGGTCCGGTCCCTATGTGGTCGAAAGCGTCGATATCTCGCGTCGGATCGTGTTGAAGCGCAACCCGGACTACTGGGGCAAGGACCTGCCGTTCAACCGCGGGCGGCACAACTTTGACCGTCTGCGGCTGGAAATCTTCGGCGATGACACCGCGGCCTTCGAGGCCTTCAAGGCGGGCGAGTACACCTTCCGCGCCGAGGCCGACTCCAAGCGGTGGTCAACCGGATATGACTTCCCCAAAGCGCGGGCGGGTCAGGTCGTCAAGAAAGAATTGCCCAATGGCAATCCACCGGTTCCAACGGGCATCATCTTCAACCTGGCGAGCCCCGTTCTGGAAGACAAACGTGTCCGCGAAGCGGTGGCGCTGGCTTACAACTTCGAGTGGACCAACGAGAGCCTGCAGTATGGCCTCTACAATCAGCGTGCGTCTTTCACGCAAGGCTCGCCTCTGATGGCGGAGGGGACGCCGACGGGCGCGGAGTTGGCATTGCTCACATCCCTGGGTGATCTGGTGCCACCGGAGATGCTGAACGAACAAGTGCGGATTCCACACACCTCGAACCCTGCGCGGCTCTTTGACCGCCGCCAAGCCCGGGTCGCCATGGGTCTGCTCGATGAGGCGGGCTGGACCGTGGGGGACGACGGTGTCCGTCGCAACGCCAATGGCGAGTCGTTGACCCTGAATTTTCTATTCAACTCCGCGGCTGGCGCCACGCTGACCGCGGTGATGGAGAATTTCGTGTCGAATGCCCAAAAGCTCGGCATCGATGTGACCTTCGAGAAGGTCGACCCCTCGCAGTTCACGGCGCGCGAGCGTGATCGGGACTATGATCTGCTCTATGACAGCTACGCCAGTTTTCTGGGCGCCGGTACAGGTCTCACACAGCGTTTTGGGTCGGAGGATGCCGCATTCTCGCTCTTCAATCCTGCCGGCTTGGCCAGCCCGCTGGTCGATGCGTTGATCGAGGCATCTCTTGATGCCGAAACCCGTGAAGAAGAGACCGCCGCGCTGATGGCGCTTGATCGCGCGCTGAGGCATGAGTTCATCATGATCCCGCTGTGGTACAACCCGTCCCATTGGGTGGCCTATTATGATCAGTATGAACACCCCGACATCCCGCCTTACAATCTAGGGTACTTCGATTTCTGGTGGTACAATCAGGACAAGGCCGATGCATTGCGTGAAGCAGGGGCGCTGAGGTAACCGCTCCATGGGCGCCTATATTGTCCGAAGACTTCTGCTGATCATCCCGACGCTGCTGGGTATTATGCTGATCAACTTTGCTCTGGTGCAATTCGTACCTGGGGGCCCGGTAGAACAGGCCATCGCCCGCGCGCAGGGCGGCGGCGATGTCTTCGGTGGTTTTGCGGGGA
Source organism: Roseobacter cerffii (assembly GCF_054226325.1). Taxonomy (NCBI): domain Bacteria; kingdom Pseudomonadati; phylum Pseudomonadota; class Alphaproteobacteria; order Rhodobacterales; family Roseobacteraceae; genus Roseobacter; species Roseobacter cerffii. The sequence continues at coordinate 3,718,400 of NZ_CM135757.1, read as the reverse complement.
CTAACAACGACACCAGCGCGGATGAACTCAACACCGCATCTGACAGCAGATACGTCGGCGCGCGTGGCCTGCCGCCTGAGTTCATCGCCGAGCTTGAGCGGGAATTTGGGTTCGACAAGCCGCCTGTTGAACGGTTTCTGAACATGATCTGGAACTACATGCGGTTTGATTTCGGCGAAAGCTATTTCCGCTCGATTTCCGTGATCGACCTGATCAAGGAAAAGTTGCCCGTCTCGATCACCCTTGGCCTGTGGTCAACCTTGATCGCCTATCTCGTGTCGATCCCGCTCGGCATCCGCAAAGCGGTGAAGGATGGCACCAGTTTCGACACCTGGACCTCTGGCGCGATCATCGCCGCCTATGCGATCCCCGGGTTTCTCTTTGCGATCCTTTTACTGGTGCTCTTCGCGGGTGGATCCTATTGGCAGATCTTTCCTCTGCGCGGTCTGACCTCGGACAACTTCGATCAACTTAGCCCCTTGGGTAAGGTGGCGGATTACTTCTGGCACATCACGCTGCCGGTGCTGGCCTCGACGATCTCGGCCTTCGCCACGCTGACGCTGCTGACGAAGAACAGCTTCCTTGATGAGATCAAGAAGCAATATGTGATCACCGCGCGCGCGAAGGGCTTGGCCGAGGGGCGCGTGCTCTATGGCCACGTGTTCCGCAATGCGATGCTGATCGTGATCGCGGGCTTCCCGGCCGTGTTCATCGGCGTCTTTTTCGGCGGCTCGCTGATCATCGAAACGATCTTCAGCCTCGATGGGCTCGGGCGCCTCGGGTTCGAGGCAGCCGTGGCACGCGACTATCCGGTCGTCTTCGGCACGCTCTTCATCTTCGGCCTCATTGGTCTGTTGGTCGGAATCCTGTCGGACCTGATGTATGTGCTCGTCGATCCCCGGATCGACTTTGAGCGGCGGGAAGGCTGATGGCGATGTCCCCGCTGAACCAGCGCCGCTGGCGCAATTTCAAACGCAACAAGCGGGCCTATTGGTCACTTTGGATTTTTGCGGTGCTCTTTGGAGTTTCGCTGATGGCGGAATTCGTCGCCTACGACAAACCCATCCTTGTGCAGTACCGCGGCAGTTTCTACACGCCGATCTGGAACTTCTATCCCGAAACGGAGTTCGGCGGGGACTTCCAGACCGAGGCGGTCTACCGCGACCCGGAGGTGCAATGCCTGATCGAGACAGGCGGCTTGGACTTCTGTTTCGATGACCCCGAGGGCTACATCGAAGACGCGCAGGACGGCGTGATCGAGGGCGAGCAGATTGAAAAAGGGTGGACGATCTGGCCGCTGATCCCCTATTCCTTCGACACGGCTGTGGACCGTCCCGGTGCAGCGCCCCTCCCGCCGAATGGCGAGAACCTGCTCGGCACCGACGGCACCAAGCGCGATGTGTTGGCGCGCGTGATCCACGGCTTCCGACTGTCAATTCTCTTCACGCTGATCGTGACCGGTGCTGCAAGCCTGATCGGCATCATCGCGGGTGCGGTGCAGGGGTTCTTTGGCGGCAAGACGGATCTGATCTTCCAGCGCATCATCGAGATCTGGTCCTCGACCCCGTCGCTCTACGTGATCATCATCATGTTCGCCATCCTGGGTCGAAGCTTCTGGCTGTTGGTGATCCTGCTGGTGCTCTTCAGTTGGACCTCGCTTGTGGGGGTCGTGCGTGCTGAATTCCTGCGCGCGCGTAACCTCGAATACGTGCGCGCCGCCCGCGCGCTTGGGGTGAGCAATATGACCATCATGTTCCGCCACATGCTGCCAAACGCGATGGTGGCGACGTTGACGATGCTGCCGTTCATCGTGACCGGCACTATCTCGACGCTGGCGATCCTCGATTTCCTGGGCTTCGGCCTGCCGTCCTCTGCGCCATCGCTGGGTGAACTCACGCTTCAGGCCAAGCAGAACCTGCAGGCCCCATGGCTGGCCTTCACCGCCTTCTTCACCTTCGCCATCATGCTGTCGCTGCTTGTCTTCATCTTCGAAGGTATCCGCGACGCTTTCGACCCCAGAAAGACCTTTTCATGAGCGCTCTTCTCGAGGTGAAAGACCTGCGTGTGGCTTTCCGGCAGGACGGCGCGCTCACCGAAGCGGTTAAAGGGGTGAGCTTTTCGGTTGAGCGGGGTGAGACTGTTGCGCTGGTCGGCGAATCCGGGTCCGGCAAATCTGTGTCCGCGCTCTCGACAGTGTCTCTGCTGGGCGAGAGCGCCGAGGTGTCCGGCTCTGTCACCTATGAGGGCCAGCAGATGATCGGTGCCGATGGGGCGCAGTTGCGCAAGGTGCGCGGCAACGACATCAGTTTCATTTTCCAAGAGCCGATGACCTCGCTCAACCCGCTGCATACGATCGAGAAGCAGTTGGCCGAAAGTATCGCGCTGCATCAGGGGCTGGCGGGCGCTGCTGCCCGCGCGCGCATTCTGGAACTGTTGAACCAGGTCGGCATCCCCGATCCCGAAACCCGGCTCACGAGCTACCCGCACCAGCTCTCTGGCGGGCAACGGCAGCGGGTGATGATCGCGATGGCTTTGGCCAATGAGCCAGATGTGCTGATCGCGGATGAGCCGACCACCGCGCTGGACGTGACGATCCAGGCGCAGATCCTCGATCTCCTGAAGGAGCTCAAGGACCGTCTCGGCATGGGGTTGTTGTTCATCACCCACGACCTTGGGATCGTGCGCCGCATCGCCGACAGGGTCTGCGTGATGCAGCAGGGCCAGATCGTCGAGACCGGACCCGCGCGCGAGATCTTCGACGCACCGCAGGACCCCTACACGATCAAGCTGCTCGGGGCCGAGCCATCTGGTGCGCCTGCGCCGGTGCCGATGGATGCAGACACCGTGGCGCAGACCGAACACATGAAGGTCTGGTTCCCGATCCAGGCTGGGCTGCTGCGCCGCACCGTCGGGCACGTGAAGGCGGTCAACGACGCCAGCATCTCTGTCCGCGCGGGCGAGACCATCGGCATCGTCGGCGAAAGCGGCTCCGGCAAGACCACCCTGGCACTGGCCATGATGCGGCTGATCGCCTCGGAGGGACAGATCGTCTTCAGGGGCCAGGATGTGCGCAAGTGGTCGACGCGCGAGTTGCGCAGCCTGCGCAAGGATATGCAGATTGTCTTTCAGGACCCCTACGGCTCCCTCTCACCGCGTATGACCTGCGCGCAGATCATTTCCGAGGGGCTGGGTATTCACAAGGTAGACGCCGACCGCGACCCCCGCGATCTTGTGCGCGAAGTCATGGTGGAGGTGGGGCTCGATCCGGCGACGATGGACCGCTATCCACATGAGTTTTCGGGCGGTCAACGCCAACGGATCGCCATTGCCCGCGCCATGGTCCTGCGCCCGCGCCTTCTTGTGCTGGACGAACCCACCTCCGCACTGGACATGACGGTTCAGGTGCAGATCGTTGACTTGCTGCGTGATCTGCAAGCCAAGTACGGGCTCGCTTACATCTTCATCAGCCATGACCTGAAGGTCGTGCGCGCGATGTCGCACAAAGTGATGGTGATGAAGCGTGGTGATGTGGTGGAGATGGGCGAGGTTGACGCGATTTTCGACGCGCCGCAACATGACTACACCCGCACACTCCTGCAAGCCGCCGTCTGAACTCGGGCGAAAACAGGTCTGACCAGCAGGTGGGGTGGGCCTTGGGCCACCCTTCGCTCAGATGGCCGAAGCGTGCCCGGCCCCCGACATGTCATAGGCGTCAAAGAACCGCGCGATGATCCGCGTGAGCGGGCGTCCTTCGGGGCGGATGCGCAGGCCTGTCTCGGCCAGATGTACCATCTCGCCGAACTGGTCTGATGCCGATTGCAGCAATTCTGCGACCCGGCGCACGGCCCCGGGGAAGCGTTGGGCGATGTCATCGAAGCGCACCTCGAAGTCGCACATCAGCGCTTCGATGATCCGCGCGCGTAGAAGGTCTTCACCCCCGAACGCGTGTCCGCGGGCGGCGGCAAAGCGTCCGGACTGGATCGCTTTGGCATAGTCCGACGTGGCCGATGCGTTCTGCGTGTAGCCCTGCGGGAAGCGCGAGATGGCCGAGGCGCCCAACCCCACCAGCGTCTGGGCCGGGTCATCCGTGTAGCCCTGGAAGTTGCGCCGCAGATGTCCCGCGCGCGCGGCGATGGCGAGGCTGTCATGCGGAGCAGCGAAATGATCGATACCAATCTGAGCATAGCCATCCCAATCAAAGAGCCGGGCGGCCGTCTCAAAGAGGCTCAGCCGACGCTCTGGTGCGGGTAAGGCATCGCTCGGGATCATCGATTGCCGCCGCGCCATCCAAGGCACATGCGCATACCCATAGAGCGCCACGCGGTCGGGGTTGAGGGTCAGCAGCTTCTGCACCGAGGCCGCGATCTTGGTCTCATCCTGATGCGGCAGGCCAAAGAGGATGTCGGCATTCAGCGAGCTGATCTCGGCCGCGCGCAGCATCTCGGCGGCGTCGCGCGTGATCTCAAAACCCTGGATGCGACCGATTGTGTTCTGCACCTCAGGGTCGAAATCCTGCACCCCAATCGACGCCCGTGTCATGCCGGCCTTGGCCAGCGCGTCAACGCGCGCCGAATCGATCTCGTTCGGATCGACCTCAACCGAAAATTCAGCACCGGGCGCGAGCGGAGTTATGCTTGCAACAGCACTCGAAAGTTCACTGATCATCGCTGGAGAGAGCAGTGTCGGCGTGCCGCCACCCCAGTGCATCCGGCTGAGTGTCACGCCTTCGGGCAACAGCTGGCCGAGCATCTCGATCTCTTGGATCAGCGTCTCGAGATACCCCGCAACCGGCGACAAGGTCTGTGTTCCTTGGGTTCGGCACGCACAGAACCAGCAAAGCCGCCTGCAGAAGGGGACGTGGAGATAGAGGGATATCTGGCTGCCCGGTGCAATCGCGCGCACCCAGCTTTCCATCTGGCCACCGCCGATCTCGACCTTGAACTGGGGCGCGGTCGGGTAGCTCGTATACCGAGGGACCATCGCGTCAAAAAGCCCCAGCTTGGCTAATTTGGATGTCATGTGCATACTACCCGCATAAAGTGCGTTGTGTCACCGTTCCTTGACACAGATCAAAAGTGGAGCTCCAAAATGCAGCAGGTGGTTGCCCCTGCCTTCAAGACTTGTTCGGACTGCCCGATCCGTCATCGGGCCGTCTGTGCGAAATGTGACAGCGAAGAACTCGAACTGCTGGAAGACATCAAGTACTATCGAAGTTTCAGCGCCGGACAGACGGTGATGTGGGCCGGGGACCACATGGATTTCGTGGCCTCCGTGGTCTCGGGGGTCGCGACACTGACCCAGACAATGGAAGATGGTCGCACGCAGATGGTCGGCCTGTTGCTGCCCTCTGATTTCGTTGGGCGTCCCGGGCGCGCCGAGGCGGCTTACACGGTGACAGCAACCTCGGATCTGGTGATGTGCTGTTTCCGGCGCAAACCCTTCGAACAGATGATCAATACGACCCCGCATATCGCGCATCGCCTGCTCGAGATGACACTCGACGAACTAGACGCGGCCCGCGAATGGATGCTGGTTTTAGGAAGAAAAACAGCACGCGAGAAGATCGCCAGCCTGTTGTCGATCATCGCGCGCCGCGATGCACTGCTGGGTCTGGGGGCTCCCGGCAAGGAGCTGAAGTTCGAGCTTCCGCTCACCCGCGAGGCGATGGCCGACTATCTTGGTCTGACGCTCGAAACGGTCAGCCGCCAAATCTCCGCGTTGAAGCGCGACGGTGTGATCGTGCTCAGCGGCAAGCGGCTGGTGACGATTCCCGATATGGATCGGCTGATGACCGAAGCGGGTGACGACAGCGATGGCGGCTATCTCGTCTGACCGGCGTCAGTGCGCCATGAACACCGGCACCTTCGCGTGCTCGAGCATTTCGCGGGTCGCTCCACCAAGGATCGCCTCGCGAAAACGCGAATGCCCATAGGCGCCCATCACCAGCATCTGTGCATCCATTTCGGTCACGTGACGCTGGAGGCGCTCGCTGACGCGGGCGCCGTTGCGCGACATCACCTGTATATCACAGTTGACACCATGGCGGGACAGCATCACCGCGAGGGCACCACCCGGGTCTGACCGATCCGCGGCATGTTCCGGCGGGTCGATGATGGCGATATGCACCTCCTTCGCGGCGGTCAGGAAGGGCATTGCCGCATGGATCGCACGCAGCGCTTCGGTGCTTTCGTTCCAGCCGATGACAATGCGCGACGGCGTCGCGACCGGGTCCATGTCCGGCATAACCACCGTGGGGCAGGCGGCATCAAAAAGCATCGCTTCCAGGATCAGCGTCTCCTCCGGGCTGCTGTCCTTGCGGTAGGGCAGAGGGACAAAACTGAGGTCTGCAAAGCGCGCGGCCAGCGCCAGGGGACGCCCGGCGTCGGCGAGCGTGGCGACCGCATCCACAGCTGTCCAGCGGAGGTTGGAGGTCTTCAGCCAGGCATCGACCTGAACCCGCGTTTCGTCGGCCTTTCGATGCGCCTCCTCCAGCGCGGTTTGGACAAGGATCGCGTTGGCCCCGACCTCGTAGTAGTTGCTGCGTGAGCGGTCCATCCCCAGACACATCACATCCAGGTGCGCATCCAGTGCTTCGGCCATGGCAGCGGCCTGGGCCAGCGCGGCCTGGCTCGGCTCGAAAGCGGTCATCGCGGTGAAGAGGGTTTTGAAGGTCATGGCGCGGGTCCTTTGCAGTGATCTTGTCTGCAAGCCTAGCCTTCGCGTCATGCGCGAACCTTGATCCGCGTCAGGCAAAAACGCCCGGATGCTTGATGCAGATCAAAGCGCGCTCACGCGCGAAACGGCACACCCGGAGCATTGAGACGTTCCCACGCCCAGCGTGGGGCTAACCGGAAGGGAACCCGGAACAATGAATACCGGAACATCAAACTACGTGAAGCTGGTGGTCCTGGCGCTCGCCACGCTGTTTGCGATGATCGCGGCCAGCTATGCCCGCGATCTGGCCTACCAGGTGCATATGGTGATCTTCATGATAGTGGCGGCGGGGTTGTTTCTGACAACGCTGCGCGCGACGGACGAACCTGTTAAACCCATCCCCACCAACGAGTATTTCGACAGCGTCGTGCGCGCGGGCGTGATCGCCACCGCGTTCTGGGGCGTGGTCGGTTTTCTCGTGGGGGTCGTGATCGCCTTTCAGCTGGCATTTCCGCAGCTGAACTTCGCCTGGGCGGACGGCTATGCCAACTTCGGACGCCTGCGCCCGCTGCACACGTCGGCGGTGATCTTTGCATTTGGCGGCAACGCGCTGATCGCGTCGTCATTCTACATTGTGCAGCGCACCTCCGCAGCGCGGCTTTGGGGCGGCAACCTGGGTTGGTTCGTGTTCTGGGGTTATCAGCTCTTCATCGTGCTGGCGGCCACCGGATACCTTCTGGGTGGCACGCAGTCGAAGGAATACGCTGAACCCGAGTGGTATGTGGATATCTGGCTGACCATCGTCTGGGTCGCCTTCCTCGCCTGTTTCTTGGGCACCATCATTCGCCGGAAAGAGCCGCATATCTACGTGGCGAACTGGTTCCTTCTGTCCTTCATCGTGACCGTCGCGATGCTGCACATCGTGAACAACATCTCGATCCCTGTTTCGATCTGGGGCAGCAAATCGGTGCAGGTCTTCTCCGGCGTGCAGGATGCGATGGTGCAGTGGTGGTATGGCCACAACGCCGTGGGCTTCTTCCTGACAGCTGGGTTCCTGGGCATGATGTACTACTTCGTGCCGAAGCAGGCCGAACGCCCGGTGTTCTCCTATAAGCTCTCGATCATCCACTTCTGGGCGCTGATCTTCCTCTACATCTGGGCCGGTCCGCACCACCTGCACTACACCGCACTCCCCGACTGGGCGTCCACGCTTGGCATGGTCTTCTCGATCATCCTGTGGATGCCCAGCTGGGGTGGGATGATCAACGGTCTGATGACGCTGCAAGGCGCCTGGGACAAGCTGCGCACCGACCCGGTGCTGCGGATGATGGTCACCAGCCTCGCGTTCTACGGCATGTCGACCTTCGAGGGTCCGATGATGTCGATCCGCTCGGTCAACTCGCTGTCGCACTACACCGACTGGACCATTGGCCACGTGCACTCCGGTGCCTTGGGCTGGAACGGGTTGATCACCTTTGGCGCGCTCTACTACCTGGTGCCCGTCCTCTGGAAGCGCGAGCGGCTCTACAGCCTCAGCCTTGTGAGCTGGCACTTCTGGCTCGCCACCATCGGCATCGTGCTCTACGCGGCGTCCATGTGGGTGACCGGGATCATGGAGGGTCTGATGTGGCGCGAAGTGGATGCCAATGGTTTCCTCGTGAACAGCTTTGCCGACACCGTGAGTGCCAAGTTCCCCATGTATGTGGTGCGCGGTCTGGGCGGCGTGCTGTTCCTGACCGGGTCGATCATCATGTGCTACAACCTGTGGATGACTGTCCGTGCGGCGCCTGCCAAGGCGACCCTCGGCACAGCTGTCCCCGCGGAATAAGGAGGGGCCAACATGTCGATCCTCAGCAAACACAAGCTCATCGAAACCAACGCCACCCTGCTGCTGATCCTCAGCTTCCTGGTGGTCACCATCGGTGGCATCGTGCAGATCGTGCCGCTCTTCTACCTCGAGAACACCATCGAGGAAGTGGAAGGGATGCGCCCTTACTCGCCGCTGGAACTGGCCGGTCGTGACATCTACATCCGCGAAGGCTGCTACGTCTGTCACAGCCAGATGATCCGCCCGATGCGGGACGAGGTCGAGCGCTATGGCCATTATAGCTTGGCCGCGGAATCGATGTACGACCATCCGTTCCAATGGGGCTCCAAGCGCACCGGGCCAGATCTGGCCCGTGTGGGCGGGCGGTATTCGGATGACTGGCACATCGACCACCTGCGCGATCCGCAGTCGGTGGTGCCGGAATCGATCATGCCAAAGTACGGCTTCCTCGAAGAGACGCTGGTTGATGCGGATCACATCGAGGACCTGCTGCGCACGCATCGCCTCGTTGGTGTGCCCTATACCGACGAAATGATCGAGGCAGCCGCTGCCGACTTCCGCGCACAGGCAGACCCTGACAGCGACTTCGACGATATGCTCGAGCGCTACCCCGGCGCGCAGGTGCGCAACTTCGACGGGGCACCGGGCATTTCGGAGGCCGATGCGCTGATTGCTTACCTGCAAATGCTGGGCACGCTGGTTGATTTCTCGACCTTCACGCCCGACGCAAGCCGCTAACGGGAGAGATCAGATGGAAACCTATTCGCTCCTGCGTGAATTCGCTGACAGCTGGATGCTTCTGGTCCTGTTCTGCATCTTCGTGGGCATCTGGTTCTGGGTCATCCGGCCCGGTTCGGGTGCAAAGCACGATGAAGCCAAGAACATGATCTTCCGCAATGATGACCGACCCGCGCCCCGAGAGGAGGCAGAGAAATGAGTAAAGTACCCCCGAAACAAGAGGGCGATCCGAACACCACCGGCCACACATGGGACGGGATCGAGGAGTTCGACAACCCCATGCCGCGCTGGTGGCTCTGGACCTTCTACGCGACCATCGTCTGGGGTGTGGCCTATACCATCGCCTATCCGGCCTGGCCGCTTGTCTCCTCGGCGACGTCCGGCTTGCTGGGCTATTCAACACGCGAAGAGGTTGCGGTTGAGATCGCGGCGGTGGAAGACGCCAACGCAGGCATCAATGCGCGCTTGGCCGAGGCGGAACTCACAGAGATTTCCGCCGACGCGGAGCTGAACGGCTATGCGGTCTCGGCTGGCGCCGCGGTCTTTCGCACCTGGTGTGCGCAATGCCATGGCTCCGGTGCCGCAGGTTTTGTGGGCTATCCCAACCTGCTGGATGACGACTGGCTCTGGGGCGGTGACATCGAGGCCATTCACACCACCATCGCGCATGGTATCCGTAACGAAGAGGACCCGGACGCGCGCTATTCCGAGATGCCAGCCTACGGTGAAATCTTCGAGCCCGAAGAGATCAGCCAGGTGGTCAATTACGTGATGTCGCTTTCTGGTGGAGAGTTTGACGCGGCGCTGGCAGAGCCGGGTGCGGAGCTTTTCGCGGACAACTGCGCGGCCTGTCACGGTGACAATGGGCTCGGCAACGTCGATCTCGGCGCTCCGAATCTGGCCGATGCCATCTGGCTTTACGGTGGTGATGAAGAGACCCTCACCGAGACTGTGACCTATAGCCGCTATGGCGTGATGCCGCCTTGGACACAGCGCTTGAGCGAGGCACAGATCAGGGCGGTGGCACTCTATGTGCACCAGTTGGGCGGGGGTGAGTGACCCCCGACCCGGCGGGGCCGGATCTGTGGTAAGGTGCCCCAGATACGCTCCGGTCCCGACGCCTCTTACACATCCGCAAGGACAGCCGTGACAGATCAAGCGCCGCCTCCCAGCCTCTACGCCGCCCGCGAGCCGATTTTCCCGCGCCGCGTTTCGGGGCCGTTCCGTAACCTCAAATGGGTGATCCTCGCGGTCACCCTCGGTATCTACTATCTCGTGCCGTGGATCAGATGGGACCGCGGCCCCGAGTTGCCCAATCAGGCCGTATTGCTCGATCTGGCCAACCGCCGCTTCTACTTCTTCTGGATCGAGATCTGGAGCCACGAGTTCTATTTCGTGGCCGGCCTGCTGATCATGGCGGGGCTTGGCCTCTTTCTCTTTACCTCCGCCCTCGGGCGGGTCTGGTGCGGCTATGCCTGCCCGCAGACCGTCTGGACCGATCTCTTTATCCTTGTCGAACGCTGGGTCGAGGGCGACCGCAACGCGCGCCTGCGCCTGCACCGGCAGGAGAAACTGGATGCGCGCAAGCTCAGGATGCGGCTGACCAAATGGGTCCTCTGGCTGCTGATCGCCGTGGCGACGGGCGGCGCCTGGGTGTTCTATTTCGCCGATGCGCCAACACTGTTTGTCGAGCTCTTCACCGGCCAGGCTCATGCGGTCGCTTACATCACCGTGGCGATCCTGACGGCCACAACCTTCGTCTTTGGTGGGTTCATGCGGGAACAGATCTGCATCTATGCCTGCCCGTGGCCGCGCATTCAGGCGGCGATGATGGACGAAGACACACTGACCGTCGCCTACCGCGAGTGGCGCGGCGAGCCGCGCAAGCACAGCCAGGAGGCCAAGACCGAGCCGATGGGCGACTGCATCGACTGCATGGCCTGTGTGAACGTCTGCCCCATGGGCATCGACATTCGGGACGGGCAGCAGCTGGAATGCATCACCTGTGCCCTCTGCATCGACGCCTGCGACGACGTGATGGAGCGCATTGGCAAGCCGCGCGGGCTCATCGATTACATCGCACTGTCCGATGAAGAACGGGAGCGCGCTGGCGCTGAACCCCGGCCCATCTGGCGGCACATCTTCCGACCCCGGACGCTCCTCTACGCGGCCCTCTGGGGCGGCGTTGGCGTGGCGCTGGTCGTGGCGCTGTTCATCCGTGCGGAGATCGAGATGACCGTGGCCGCGGTGCGTAACCCGACCTTTGTGACCCTCTCAGACGGGTCGATCCGGAACACCTATGACATTCGCCTGCGCAACAAGAACAATGAGGAGCGGCTGTTCCGGCTCTCTCTCGCGGGCGATCCGGCATTGCGTATCCAGCTCGAAGGCACACCCTACGGATCGGTCGACGTACCTGCGGATACGTCGCTTCTGCAGCGGGTCTACGTGATCGCCCCCCCGGGCTCTGACCCGGCGGAGGCTGCACGCAACGACCTGCGCTTCTGGGTCGAAGACCTGAGCAACGGCGACCGAGCCTACAAGGACAGCAGTTTCAACGGCAAAGGAGATGAGTAATGACGACCGCTTCCAAGCAACTGACAGGCCGCCATGTCGCGCTGATCTTCGTCTCGATGTTCACGGTGATCATCACCGTCAACCTGACGCTCGCCTATAATGCGCTGAGCACCTTCCCGGGGCTCGAGGTCAAGAATTCCTATGTGGCGAGCCAGCACTTCGATGAAAACCGTGCGGCGCAGCAAGCGCTTGGCTGGTCGGTCCTCGCGCAGGCGCGCGGCGATGAGGTGGTGCTGTCGATTACCGATACTGCGGGGCAGCCCGTCAAGGTCGCCGAGCTTGAGGCAACTCTGGGCCGGGCCACCCACGTGCGCGATGATCAGGCGCCTTCCTTTGTCTTCGATGGCATCGCGTATGTGGCGCCCGCCGTGCTGGCACCGGGCAACTGGAACCTCCGCATGAAAGCCGTCGCCGAAGATGGAACCGCGTTCCAGCAACGGGTGATCCTGCATGTGCCTAAGGACGCTTCGTGACGACGGCCACGACAAATACGCCTGTTGCCTGCCCGGGCTGCCTTGCGAGCCCGGCGGAGCCGGTGACCCCACCGCGCCAGGACGCGCGGATCATGCTGTCGTTGCCGACGATCCACTGTCAGGCCTGCATAACCAAGATCGAGCGAGCATTGAATGCATACCCCGGCGTGACATCCGCGCGGGTCAACCTGACCCTCAAACGCGCGATGATTGACGCCGGGCCCGAGGTCGGCTCGGCCGAGTTGATCGATCTAATGGCGCATGAAGGATTCGAGGCGCATGAGCTTGATCCGGGCGCCTTGAACGAAACGACCACCCACAGCGCCGGGCGTGACCTTCTGATGCGCTTGGCCGTGGCTGGCTTTGCTTCGATGAATGTGATGTTGCTCTCGGTGGCGGTCTGGTCGGGGGCTGAAGACGCGACCCGCGATCTCTTTCACTGGATCTCCGCCGCCATCGCCTTGCCTGCGATCTCCTTCTCCGCGCAGCCTTTCTTCGTGAATGCGTGGCACGCGCTGCGCGCCGGGCGGCTGAATATGGATGTGCCGATCAGCCTTGCGATCCTGCTGGCGCTGGTGACGTCTCTTTGGGAGACGTGGCTCTCCGGTCATCACGCCTATTTTGACGCGGCACTGACGCTGACCTTCTTCCTCCTCGCGGGGCGTTGGCTTGATGCGCGGGCCCGTTCGGCAGCCCGCTCGGCTGCCGAGGAGTTGACAGCGCTCGAGGTGCCTCGCGCCTTGCGAGTGTCGGAGGACGGCCCGGTTGAGGTGCCGGTCTCCAAGCTGCGGTGCGACGATCATGTACTCGTCCGCCCGGGTGGCCGTGCACCGGTTGATGGTGTGGTCATCGATGGGCGGTCTGAGGTGGATCGGGCACTGTTGACGGGCGAAACGCTGCCTGAAACCCGAGGACCGGGCGACATGATGAGTGCGGGCGAGGTGAACCTGACCGGTCCGCTGACATTGCGCGCAACCGCCGTTGGTCAGGATACGTCGCTCCAGCGGATGGCCGCCCTCGTTGCCATCGCCGAAAGCGGGCGGTCACGATATACGTCCCTGGCGGACCGCGCAGCCAAACTCTATGCGCCGGGCGTTCACATCCTGTCCGCGCTGGCTTTTCTCGGATGGCTGATCTGGTCCGGCGATATGCGCGTCTCGCTGAACATCGCAGCCGCCGTGCTGATCATCACTTGCCCTTGCGCCCTCGGACTGGCGGTGCCCGCAGTCACGACAGCGGCGTCGGGCAGGCTCTTTTCCAAGGGGCTGCTGATCAAGAACGCAACGGCTTTGGAACGATTGGCCGAGGTCGATACGGTTGTCTTCGATAAGACGGGCACGCTCACCACGGGTAAGCCGAAGCTCACGAATTGGGGGGACCTGACCAGAGAGCAGAAGTCGATTGCCTATGCGCTGGCCAACGGCTCTCAGCATCCGTTGTCACTGGCCATAGCCGAGGTTGCGCGTGGTGAAGGTTGCTCGATGGTGCCGCTGTCGGAGCGCGTCGAGCGCCCGGGCTTCGGGGCCGAGGCGACATTTGGTGACCAGCACGTGCGATTGGGGCGTCCGGATTGGATCGGCCTGGCGGCGGACGACGATGAAATCTGCGCGGCCTTGGAAGCAGCGGATGGCGCAACCGTTCTGCTCAAGTTTACCGACACCGCGCGAAAAGGTGCGGCTGAGACCCTGACCGCGCTGAGGGATCAGGGGATTCGCGTGGTTTTACTGTCTGGAGATCGCCCTGCGGCAGTCGCAGCATTCGCGGCACGCTTGGACATCGCCGATTGGCACGCGGCCATGCTACCGGAGGACAAGGCCGGTTTCGTGGCGGAGCTTGGTGAGCACGGTCGACACGTTCTAATGATCGGAGACGGACTGAACGACACGGCGGCCCTCGCGTCGGCGCATGTCTCGATCAGTCCCGCGCAGGCGCTTGATGCAGCGCGTGCTGCGTCGGATATGGTTTTGCTCGGGCAGGATTTATCACCGATTGCCGATGCCGTTGCCGTCGCGCGGCAGGCAACGCGACGTATCCGGGAGAATTTTCAGATCGCAACGCTCTATAATGTGGTCGCGGTGCCGCTCGCTGTGGCAGGTCTGGCCACGCCCCTGATCGCGGCGCTGGCCATGTCCACGTCATCCATTTCGGTGTCACTCAACGCGCTGCGGATTGGAGGGCGGCGATGAATGTTCTGGCCTATTTGATCCCGATTTCCCTCGCCCTCGGCGGGCTTGGACTGTTGGGCTTCCTCTACACGCTGAAAACCCGGCAGTATGATGACCCCGAGGGTGACAGCCGCCGGATCCTGAGTGACAGGTGGGACGAGCGACCCAAAGACGACTAACCGGCTGGCCCTATGAAGGACCAACCATCTCGCAGTCAATGTTGCGCGCGGTCAGCCTGCGGCAGGCGAGATCGGCGCTATCACGGGTCATCCCGAGGAAGTTCGCTTCGAACCCGGTGGGCTTCTTGACCACCTTGCGCAATGTGCCTTCCAGTGTGGTCATCTCGGCCAAGGCAGTTGTGACCAAGGCACGTTCGGCGTTGTAACGCGTTGTATAGCGCCCCACGTTCACGCCCCATTGGTGCCCTCCGGATGTGGACAGGCGTGTCACCACCTCGTTTTCAGACGCTGCCCCTTCGGCCTCGACCACGACCGTATCTGTCGGGCGCATGATCGGCCGCAGGCTGATACCTGCCAGGCTGCTGTTGGCGGGCGCTGCAGGTGTCTCGACGGTCGGCTCCGGCTCAACAGGGGTCTGCTGCGCTGCGATCAGCGCCATCTGGATGTCGGAGGACAAGACGCCGCTGGTACTCGCCTGAGCCGCTGCTGGCGGCGGAGTGGTGGGCGCGGGGGCCGCTGCAACCAGCGTGGTGCCTGCCCGTAGGCGCGGGCGCAGGCTGGTCCGGGTAATCCCGCTCACTCGCACCGTTTTCCCACTTCCGCCGCCCATGTACGCGGGCTTTTGCGGTTTGCGCAGGGCGACCCGTGTAGGGGCGCGCTTGAACCCCATGTCGAGCAGTTCCGCCACCCGTGCGTTGCGCGCGCTGGTGGAGGTCCCGCCGAACACGGTCGCAATGATGCGCTCGCTGCCACGTTCAGCCGAGGCAACCAGATTGAAGCCCGCGGCACGTGTATAGCCAGTCTTGATGCCATCGGCACCGCGGTATGCCGAAAGCAACCGTCTGTTGGTGTTGGCCACTTCCCGCACACCTGCATTGGTCGAGCGGCGAGAGAAGAGATTGTAGTACTCGGGATAGTCATAGAGCACGTGGCGTCCGAGGATCGACATGTCCCGCGCCGTCGAAAGGTGGCCCGATTCGGTCAAACCATGTGCGTTCTTGAAGGTCGTGCTGCTCATGCCGAGAGCCTTCGCTGTTCGGTTCATGCGGCGGGCAAAGGCCGCTTCGGAGCCTTCCAGCGCCTCACCGATGGCGGTTGCAGCGTCATTGGCAGATTTCACAGCAGCAGCGCGGATCAGGTAGCGAAAGGCAATACGCTGACCTGGTTTGAGACCCAGCTTGGACGGGGGCTCGGAGGCTGCAAAGCGGGAAATGTTCACCTTGGTGTCGAGCGAAATCTCACCGCGCTCGACCGCCTGAAATGCGATATAGAGCGTCATCATCTTCGTGAGAGACGCGGGGTGCAACCGCGTATCCGCGTTGCGGGAATGCAGGACTTTACCCGATCGCGCATCCATTACGTAGGCGGCGTAAGGTGCCGCGACCGCGCTGAGCGGGACGACCACCACCATCCACAAAGCTGCCAGAATAAATAGCCCGTACCGGGCCGGCACTACACGCCGAACCTTCATGATAACCTGCCTTTTCTGCCTCACGCCGCCGATTATTCCGACTGGCTGTTTTATGTGCGCCAGACTAGCACAGCTTTGAATTTCTATAAAGTCTTTGATTTAAAGTATTTGCGTTAAGTTTTGGTGAACCATGATCCACATCTGGTGACCTCGCGCAGCGCGACACCCAAAAGAGCGATTGTGGCAGAAATGAGGCAATCGGCGCGGGAAGATCGCCTACTCAAAGGGACTCGATCTGACCGATCAGTTGCGGAAGATCCGCGAGTGTCGCGAGGGCGTGGTAACGCGCGGCGTCGCGTGGCGGTGTGGCATGCTCCATATCCCATTCGTGCTCATGCGGCACGAACACACCCCAGCCACCCGCCTCGATCATCGGCAACACATCCGAGCGCAGCGAATTGCCGACCATCATGCCGCGATCCGGGCCAGCTCCATGTCGGGCAAAAACATCAACATAGGTTTGCGCGGTCTTATGCGAGACGATCTCGACACCGTCAAACAACTCCCCGAGCCCGGACTGCGCGAGTTTGCGTTCCTGATCGAGAAGATCTCCTTTTGTAATCAGGATGATACGATAGGTTTCCCGCGCGCGCTCGACCGCCTCGCGGGCGTGAGGCAACAGCTCGACGGGGTGGCGGAGCATCTCCCGCCCGGTCTCGAGGATCTCTGCAATCACGGACGCCGATACCTGACCATCGGTGACATCAATGGCCGTTTCGATCATCGACAGCGTGAAGCCTTTCACCCCAAAGCCATAATGTCCGAGGTTGCGCGTTTCCGCGGCCAGCAGACGTTCCATCAGGCTGGCCCGGTCGGTGAACTCGGAGAGGAGCGCGGCGAAATGAGACTGTGTCATCTGGAAAAACCGCTCGTTGTGCCAGAGTGTATCGTCAGCATCAAAGCCGATTGTGGTGAGCGCCTGCGCCATTCCCTCGGCCCCCTTTCCTAAATGTTCAGACAGTTTATATAGAGCGCTCAACGACTCACCACGACCTAAACGCAGATCAGGAGCAGAAATGCACCGCGACGCAGTGATGATGGCGGACCGATCCGAGGATGACGGCGACACGTCGATCCTGACCGCGACCAAGCCGAAGACCAAGCGCCCACCGCTCTATAAGGTCTTGTTGCTCAACGATGACTTCACGCCGATGGAGTTCGTTGTGCATGTGCTTGAACGTTTCTTCGGGTTGAACCACGCGCAGGCGTTCGAGATCATGCTGACCGTTCACAAGAAGGGCGTGGCCGTCGTCGGTGTGTTCAGCCATGAGATCGCCGAGACGAAGGTGGCGCAGGTCATGGACTTTGCGCGCCGGCATCAGCACCCCCTGCAATGCACGATGGAAAAAGAAGACTGAGCGCGTGATAGACGCCCGACTCTCGCTCGCTCTCGACGGGGGCGGGTTGCTCTTGCCATCGGACGGTCAGATCGCGGTCTTTCATCCGCCGATCGATGCTGATCTCGCAGATCTGCCAAAAGACCGAGTTCAAATCATTGCTGACTTCAAACCCCACGTTGACGCGTGGTGTCACCGTGGATTTCGCTGCGATGTGAGTGCGGAGGGCAGATACGCCGCGGCGCTTGTCGTGCTGCCGCGGGCTAAGGCCGAGGCGCGAGCGCTGATTGCCGAAGCCGCCTCGCGGACGGAAGGTTTGCTCGTGATTGATGGGCAGAAGACCCATGGGGTCGATGGGTTGCTGCGCGAGATCAAGCGGCTGACACCCGTCAACGGTCCGGTCACAAAGGCGCACGGCAAGCTCTTCTGGATCGACAGCGCTGGCGATTCACTCTTTGCGGACTGGGCGGCAGGGCCGGCGCTCACTGGGGGTGGTTTCTGGACGGCTCCCGGCGTGTTTTCGGCAGATGCAATCGACCCGGCGTCTGCATTGCTGGTCGAGGCACTGCCCGAGGCGCTTGGACGTCACGTAGCTGATCTGGGCGCAGGCTGGGGGTTTCTGTCAGCGCATGTGCTGACCCGACCCGAGGTCGAGGAGGTCCATCTCGTTGAAGCGGGGCATATGGCGCTCGACTGCGCGCGGCACAACGTGACGGATCCACGGGCGCGGTTTCACTGGGCCGATGCAACCACATGGGTGCCGGAGGACCTTATCGACTCGGTCGTCATGAACCCGCCGTTCCACACAGGTCGCGCGGCAGATCCCGCGTTGGGACAGGCGTTCATCGAGGCGGCTGCCCGGATGCTGCGCCCACAAGGACATCTTTGGATGGTCGCCAACCGGCATTTGCCTTATGAAATACTCTTACAAACACTGTTTGCCAAAACGACCGAACTGGATGGCGACCGGAGGTTCAAACTGTTTCACGCCAGCCGTCCGCGTCGCAAAAAAACGTAGAACCAGCTAGCATAAAGCTGCGCAACAGGGGACCCAGATGTCATTTTCGATCAACGGCAAGACCGCAATTGTCACCGGCGCGGCCAACGGCATTGGTTTGGCGATTGCCCGCCAATTCGCCGACCGCGGTGCCAATGTAATGTGCGCGGACATGGATGAGAAGAAGCTGGTCAGCGAATGGGGGGACCAGACCGAAGACAGCAATCTACGCTACTTCGCGGGCGATTTGCGCCAGCGCTTGACCATCGCGAACCTTGTCTCCGCCACGATCGACGCCTTCGAGCGCGTGGATATCCTCGTCAACGCGTCTCGGCAGGTCATGCCGACCAATGCGCTGGATGTAGAGGATACCTCCGTGGCCGTTTTGCTCGACCAGAACCTGATGACATCGCTCAGCCTGACGCAGCAGGTTGCGAAGCGTATGATCAAGCAGGGTGCGGATCAGCCGGAGGGTCAACTGGGCTCGATCATCAATCTGAGTTCTATTGCCGCACGTCACACGCGGCCCGAGCTTATGGGCTATTCCATTGCCTGTGCGGCGCTCGAACAGATGACGCGCTCCATGGCGTTGGCCCTCGCGCCCGAGCGCATCCGGGTCAACGCGGTCTCCTTCGGCTCGGTGATGAGTGCTTCGCTGAAATCCTCCGTGGTGGAGCATACGGAGTGGCGTGAAGATATCCTCGACCATACGCCTCTCGGGCGGATTGCCGGTCCATCCGAACTTGCGGATGCGGTGCAATTCCTCGCCGCCGATGGCTCCGGCTTCATGACCGGCGAGGTGATCATCGTGGATGGAGGGCGCAGCCTTCTCGATGTGGTCTCCGCGCCTGCGCATTAACGATTCCCGCTTTCCGTTGGGGCGCGTTCCGCGCTAGAGATGGTGTCAGGACAGATTGACACATTGGACGACGGATGACCGACAGCCTAGAGACCGAGAGACCCCGTGCCGCGGCATGGTTCCGCAGCCTGCGTGACGACATCGTCGCGGCCTTTGAGGGGCTGGAAGACGACCACGCCGAGGGACCGCTATCTGACGCCGCACCGGGTCGGTTCGAGGTCACCGAGACGCAACGCACCAGCGACGATGGTTCGGATGCGGGCGGCGGGCTGATGAGCGTGATGCGGGGCGGTCGCGTCTTCGAGAAGGTCGGCGTGAACGTCTCGACCGTCTATGGCACGTTGGGCGAACGGGCGCAGATGGCTATGGCAGCCCGCAAGGGCATACCCGGCATGAAGGAAGATCCAAGGTTCTGGGCGTCCGGGATCAGCCTGGTGGCGCATATGAACAACCCGCATGTGCCCGCCGTACATATGAACACGCGCATGTTCTGGACGCCGCATGCCTGGTGGTTTGGTGGCGGGTCCGACCTGAACCCCTGCATCGAATATGACGAGGACACTGCGCATTTTCATGCGCAACAGAAAGAGAAACTCGACCCGCATGGGTCGGAGTTTTATCCGCGGCTCAAGGACTGGGCCGATGAGTATTTCTACATCCCGCACCGCAATCGCGCCCGCGGTGTCGGAGGCATCTTCATGGATGATCACTGCACCGGCGACTGGGAGATGGATTTCAAGCTCACGCAGGACATCGGTCGTGCGTTTCTGCCTGCATATGTGCCGTTGGTGCGCAAGCGCCGGGTCCAGCCGTGGTTGGATGCAGACAAGGATGCGCAGCTGGTGCACCGGGGGCTCTATGCCGAATACAATCTGGTCTATGATCGCGGGACGAAGTTCGGACTGGAGACCGGCCATGACGCCAATGCGGTGCTCATGAGCCTGCCGCCTTTGGCCAAGTGGGTCTAGGGTAGCGCAGCCGTCAGGACAGGTTGTGCCAGTCGAAGAAGCCGGTGCCCGCGCGCGACAAAAGCTCTTCGGCGAGATCCTGACCCATCAGCAGACCATCTGAAATCGCACCACGTCGCTCGCCGGAAATCGCCTGGGACCCGTCGGGGCGCAGTACCTCGCCGCGCAGGCGCAACTGATCGCCCGCCAATTCTGCAAGCCCCGCAATCGGGGTTTCGCACGAGCCATCGAGGGTCAGAAGGAAGCTGCGTTCTGCAGTCAGCCGCTGGCCTGTTGGCCCATCGTGGATCGCTTGAAGCAGCGCTGCGGTGCGGTCATCTTCGGCGCGGCGCTCAATCCCAATGGCACCCTGCGCCACCGCGGGCAGCATATCGTCTGTTTCGATCGGGGTGGCTGGCACGTCATCCATCTTGAGCCGGTTGAGACCGGCTGCGGCCAGAAAAGTGCATTCGGCGACACCGTCACTCAGTTTTTTCAGACGGGTTTGCACATTGCCACGGAACTCTACCACCTGCAGGTCCGGCCGACGGTTCAGCAGCTGCGCCTTGCGCCGCAGACTTGATGTTCCAACGACCGCACCGTCGGCCAACTCGGCAATGGTCTTCAGCTTCGGTGAGACGAAAGCATCGCGCACATCTTCGCGTGGCAGGAACGTATCAAGCACCAGCCCGTCTGGCTGCACAGTCGGCATGTCCTTCATCGAGTGCACAGCGATGTCAATTTTTTCTGACAGCAGGTCCTCTTCGATTTCTCGTGTGAAAAGACCCTTTCCACCAATGTCCTTCAAGGGCCGATCCTGAATCGCATCACCGGTCACCTTGATCACGACAATCGAAAAGCATTCCTCTTCAATATCAAAGGCTTGCATCAAACGATCGCGGGTCTCATGGGCCTGCGCAAGTGCAAGCGGCGAGCCGCGGGTGCCGATTTTGAGTGGGCTGTCGGGGGTCGGAAGAGTGACTGTCATGTGGCCATCTTTATGCGCGTCAATTTATCCTGACAACCCGTCAGCGTCTTGACAACCGTGCTTTGGACCTCGACCAAAAGGGCGTCAAAGAAGAGGACGATCATGGCTCCGACAAAAACCATCCTGCGTGCACTTGCGGGCGAGACGCTGTCGACCCCGCCCATCTGGATGATGCGGCAAGCGGGTCGCTATCTGCCGGAATACCGGGCCACGCGGGCGCAGGCGGGGGACTTCCTGTCGCTCTGCTACAATCCGGAGCTGGCCGCTGAGGTGACACTGCAGCCGATCCGTCGCTACGGCTTTGATGCTGCCATCCTATTCGCGGATATTCTTCTGCTGCCCCAGGCCTTGGGCGCGGATTTGTGGTTTGTGACGGGGGAGGGCCCGCGTCTGTCCACCATCCAAAGCCAGAAAGACTTCGATGCGTTGCGCCCGGTTGGCGACATCCACGAGACGCTGAACCCGATCTATGAGACGGTGCGCATCTTGCGTCGGGAGCTTCCGGCCGAGACAACGCTGATCGGCTTTGCCGGGGCGCCCTGGACCGTCGCCACCTATATGATCGCTGGACGGGGCACGCCGGATCAGGGCCCCGCCCATACGCTCATGCAGACCGACACCGCGGTGTTCAACGCGTTGATCAAGCGGATCACCGAAGGCACCATCGACTATCTTGCCGCACAAATCGATGCGGGCGCGGAGGTCGTCAAAATCTTCGACAGCTGGGCCGGGTCGCTGCAGGGTGACGCCTTCCAGAAATACGCGCTGGAACCTGCGCGCGAGATCACCGCGGCGCTCAAGGCGCGCTATCCCGATATTCCCGTCATCGGTTTCCCACGAGAGGCCGGGGACAACTACATCGGGTTCGCCAAGGCTACAGGCGTGGATTGCGTGGCGCTGGACAATTCCGTCAGCGCGGAATGGGCGGCGAAGCACGTGCAGGTCGACGGCTGTGTGCAGGGCAACCTCGCCAGCAGCCATATGGTGACGGGGGGGCAAGCCCTCGTGGATGAGACCCGCGCGATTGTCAAAGCTCTGTCGGGCGGGCCGCATATCTTCAATCTCGGCCACGGTATCACACCGGACGCGGACCCCGACAATGTCCAACGCATGATTGATGCGGTTCGGGGCGGATAACCTCGATTTCTGCCTTGACGGGGGCAGCGGGCTATCATAATTCACGCGCTCGTGGCGTTATAGCTCAGTTGGTTAGAGCGAACGACTCATAATCGTTAGGTCGGTGGTTCAAGTCCACCTAACGCCACCAACCCCTCCCCAAGACATGAACGTTTGCGCGGAACTTGATGTGTCGCCGTCGCGGTGTTTTCCGGCCGCCGATAGCGCGCTGTTGATGACAAACACGGGTGACATCCCCCTTGATCTGCAATAGCAATTTATCAGGGAAGACGAGTCAGAGGCCACAAAACGACCGGCCCGGCACGGTTTTAGGGAGGACCCGCAATGACGATCTCACGCAAGACATTTTTGAACATGGCGACTGCCGCGGCATTGGCCGTCGGGTTTGGTGCGGCGCCCGCCGTCGCCCAAGAGGTGACGCTGCGCCTGCACCAGTTCCTGCCGCCACAGGCCAACGTGCCCAAGCTCGTGCTGGACGTCTGGGCAGACAATGTCGAGGAGGCCAGCGGCGGTCGGATTAAGGTGGATCGGTTCCCCTCGATGCAACTGGGCGGCAAGCCGCCTGAGTTGATGGATCAGGCTATCGATGGCGTCGCCGATATCGTTTGGACGGTGGTGGGTTATACGCCCGGGCGTTTCCCGTCGACCGAAGTGTTCGAGCTGCCCTTCATGATGACAAACGCCCGTGCCGCATCCCGTGCCTATTGGGAGATGTTCGAGACGCACATGAAGGACACCGAGTTCAAGGATGTGCATATCCTCGGCACCTGGGTGCATGGCCCTGGCCTGATCCACGCGAACAAGGAAGTGCGTAAGCCGTCCGACATGGAAGGCTTGAAGATCCGCGGTGGGTCGCGTCTGGCCAACGCCTTGTTGAAGAAGGTTGGGGCGACACCGGTCGGGATGCCAGTGCCCGCAGTGCCGGAAGGTCTCTCCAAAGGTGTGATCGATGGCACGACCATTCCATGGGAAGTGACCGCGGCGCTGAAAATTCCCGAGCTGGTGGACAATCACACCGAATTCACGGGTAATGCGCTCTATGTCCTGACCTTCGTTCTCGCGATGAACAAGGATCGGTATGAGAGCCTGCCGGACGATCTGAAGAAGGTGATCGATGACAACTCCGGCCTCGAATTTTCGGTCTTTGCCGGCGGCACACAGGCGGACAGCGACGGCCCGGCGCGCGAGGCCGCTGCCGCACGGGGCAACAACATCGTGACGCTGACAGAAGAAGAGACCGCCGAATGGCGCGCAGTGTCGCAGCCGATCTATGACGAATGGGTCGCAGAGATGAACGAGAAGGGCATCGATGGTCAGGCACTGATCGATGAAGCCCGCATGCTGATCGACAAATATACCGAGTAATCTTGGCGCTTGGGGCGCGCCGCCTCCCTTGTGGCGTGCCCTTTCCCCGGACGGAGCCTTTCATGCATCAGGCCGTGCACTTGCTTGCCCGTACCACCGCGATCATTGGTGGCATTGTTCTGGTGGGGCTCGTCATCCTGACGACCGTATCCACCGCGGGGCGCGAGCTTGGCATTGGTGAGGTCAATGGCAGCTACGAGATCCTCGAGGCCGGTGTGGCCTTCGCCATCTTCTCATTCTTTCCGATTTGCCAGCTGCATGGCGCCCATGCGACGGTCGATATCTTCACGTCGAAGCTGCCTGGTCGTCTGCACCGGCTGATCATCGCCTTCTGGGAAGTTGTTCTGACCGCCGCTCTGTTTCTGATCAGTTGGCGGCTCTACGAGGGCATGCAGCGCTACATCGGCAATGGCGAGACGACCTTCTTTCTTCAGTTTCCCGTCTGGTGGGGATATGCGTTTAGCTTTGCCGCCTGCGTGGTGACCTGTATCGTTGCCCTCTACTGCGCGGTGATGCGCATCCGCGAAAGCGCGACCGGGCGCGCGCTGTTGCCGACCGCCTAAGGACTGATTGTGAGCAACCTCGAACTCGGCTTCTGGTCCTTCCCGATCCTGTTGATCATGGTGTTTTTGCGGGCCCCGATCGGCCTTGCCATGCTGCTCTGTGGTTTCGCTGGTTGGTATTTTGCCATGGGCGGCAACCCCAATGTGCTGTTGAACAAGCTGAAGTCCGAGACCTACACGCAGTTTTCCAGCTATTCGCTGTCGATCATCCCGATGTTTCTGCTGATGGGACAGTTCGCCACGCTCTCTGGCATGTCCTCGGCGCTGTTCAAGGCGGCTGAGAGCTTTCTCGGCCACCGACGCGGCGGGGTGGCGATGGCCTCGGTGGGAGCCTGTGCGGGCTTCGGCGCTATCTGTGGCTCATCGCTTGCGACCGCGGCCACCATGTCGAAGGTCGCGCTGCCTGAACTCCGCCGCTATGGCTACTCCGGCGGGTTTTCGACCGCAACGCTCGCAGCGGGGGGCACGCTGGGCATCCTGATCCCGCCGTCCGTGATCCTCGTAATCTACGCGATCCTGACCGAGCAGAACATCGCCAAGTTGTTCCTCGCCGCCTTTATCCCCGGCATCCTGGCCGCCGTCGGATACATGCTGACGATTTCAATCTACGTCCGGCTTTATCCGGATTCGGCGGGCACCCGTGCGCCGCAACCCATGTCCGAACGTTGGGCGGCGCTGGCGAGCACCTGGCCCGTGCTAGTGATCTTCGGGCTTGTGGTCGGCGGGATCTATCTTGGCTGGTTCACGCCCACCGAGGGCTCTGCCATTGGCGCGGCGGGCACCGGGCTGGTGGCGCTCCTGTCCGGCAGCCTGAACTGGGCGGTGTTCCGCGACAGCCTCTTTGGCACCGCGCGGACCACCGCGATGATCTTCTTCATCGTGCTGGGCGCGAGCTTCTACAACAGCTTCCTCGCGCTTTCGGGCGTGCCACAGTTCATGGCGGATTGGGTGCTCACCCAAGGCTTCAGCCCGTGGTTCGTCCTGTCGGTGATCCTGGTCTTCTACCTGATCTTCGGTTGCCTGATGGACAGCCTGTCGATGATCCTGCTGACCGTGCCAATCTTCTTCCCGGTGATTTCGGCGATGGATTTCGGCATGTCGCCCGAGCATCTGGCGATCTGGTTCGGCATCCTTGTGCTGATCGTCGTCGAAGTCGGCCTGATCACGCCGCCTGTCGGCATGAACCTCTTCATCATCAACGCGATGGACCGCGAGACCCCGATGACCGAAACCTACAAGGCCGTGCTGTTTTTTGTCGGCTCGGACATCGTGCGGGTGATCATCCTGGTGATGTTCCCGGCGATAACGCTCTTCCTGTTGCCCGCCTAAGTTCTGCCGTGCACTAAAGTGCAGAGTGGCTCCTCATTGCTTGCGGCGAGCCATCGGGCGTGCACTACTGTGCATGATCGTTTGGTGTTTCATGGGAGGGAAACGTGATCAGCACCTCGATGAACGCGGCCAGTTATCTTGTCGACAGGCACCTCAGCGAAGGGCGGGCGGATAAGACTGCCTATCGCGAGGCTGGCAGCGGGCGCGAGATGAGCTTTCAGCAGCTCGCTGACGGTGCCGGTCAGTGCGCAGGCGCGCTGCTGCGTGCGGGTATCCGACAGGAAGAGCGCATCGCCATGCTCATGCTCGACACGGTCGAGTTTCCGCAGCTCTTCTTCGGCGCGCTGAAATGCGGCGTTGTGCCGGTCCCGATCAATACCCTCCTGGCGCCTCCGATCTACGACGCCATTCTGCGCGACAGCCGGGCGGTCGCGCTTGTGGTCTCCGCCCCACTCTACGAGGCCGTGAAGCCGATGTTGGAGGACAACCCGTATCTGCGATCGGTTGTGGTGATTGGCGAGACCGCACCCGCAGGCACCCAGACATACGCTGACTTCGTTGCAGGTGCGGAGCGGATGGAAACCGCAGCTGTCTCCTCCGATGAGATTGCCTTCTGGCTCTACTCCTCGGGCTCCA
This sequence comes from Roseobacter cerffii, assembly GCF_054226325.1. Lineage (NCBI taxonomy): Bacteria > Pseudomonadati > Pseudomonadota > Alphaproteobacteria > Rhodobacterales > Roseobacteraceae > Roseobacter > Roseobacter cerffii. Next base: position 3,692,157 of record NZ_CM135757.1, on the reverse strand, counting down.
CAGGCCAGCCGAAGGGCGTCCAGCACGTGCACTCCAGCCTGAAGGCGACAGCGGACACCTATGGCGCGCATGTGCTCGGATTGACGGAAGACGACACGGTGCTCTCCGCGGCCAAGCTCTTCTTCGCCTATGGTCTCGGCAACGCGATGACCTTTCCGCTGGCGGTGGGTGCGACGACCGTGCTCTTCGCCGGGCGCCCAACCCCCCGCGACATGATCGCGACCCTTGAGGCCGAACGGCCCACGGTATTCTGCGGCGTGCCGACGCTCTATGCCGCCATGGTGGCCGAGATGGACAAATCGGGCCCGCCCGACGCCCCGCTACGCCGGTGCATCTCTGCGGGTGAAGCGTTGCCGGAAGACGTCGGGCGCCGTTGGCAGGCCCACACGGGCATCGACATTCTTGACGGTGTGGGCTCGACCGAGATGCTGCACATCTTTCTCAGCAACAGCGCAGATGACCTCGCTTACGGTACCTCCGGCACCCCTGTTCCGGGATATGATGTGCGCCTTGTGGATGATACGGGCCGGGATGTCGCCGACAATGAAATCGGCGAGCTGCTCGTCAATGGCGCATCGGCAGCAGCGGCCTATTGGAATCAGCGAGAGAAATCGCGTCGCACCTTCGAAGGCGTCTGGACACGCACTGGTGACAAATACGAGCGCCGCCCCGATGGCCGCTATATCTACTGCGGACGCACCGACGATATGTTCAAGGTTTCGGGCATCTGGGTCTCGCCCTTCGAGGTGGAGCAAGCACTCGCAAGCCATCCGTCGGTGCTAGAAGCTGCAGTAGTGGCCGCCCGAGATGGCGAGGGGCTCGAGAAGCCCAAGGCCTTCATCGTCCTTGAAACCGAAGCGCCATCTGACCTCGAGGCCCAGCTGATCGACCACGTGAAATCCCGCGTCGGCAAGTGGAAATATCCGCGCTGGATCGAAGTGGTGGAGGACCTGCCGAAGACGGCCACAGGAAAGATCCAACGGTTCAAACTGCGCGAGGCGGAGGCCTCATGATCGACTGGAGCGCCACGCCCGCATCCCGGCTGGAGGTGGATGGCGTGCAGCTGGAGTACAGCTGCCACGGCCCCCCGCCGGGTGATCGACCCACGCTTGTGCTGCTGCACGAAGGGTTGGGGTCTGTTGCGCTCTGGCGCGATGTCCCACAGAAGCTGGCGGCGCGCACAGGTTTGGGCGTCTTTGTTTATTCGCGGCGAGGCTATGGCCGGTCAGACCCGGTGCGATTGCCGCGTCCACATGACTACATGACGCGTGAGGCCATGACGGTGCTGGGCCCCGCAATGGACGCCGCAGGGTTGGGCGACGTGATCCTGCTCGGCCATTCGGACGGCGCGACAATCGCCGGAGAATACGCCGGCTCGGTCAGCGACAGGCGGGTGCGCGGTCTGAGTCTGATCGCTCCGCACTTTTTCACAGAGCCCAAGGGGATTGCCGCTATTGAGGCGGCGGGCAAGGAGTTTGCCTCTGGTGACCTGCGCGCCAAGCTTGCCAAGTATCACGACGATGTGGAGGGCGCGTTCCGCGGGTGGCACGAAGTCTGGACCGATCCGGGGTTTGCGTCTTGGCATGTGGCGGACGTGATTGACCACTGGCGCATCCCCGCCCTCGTAATCCAGGGAACTGAGGACGCCTATGGCAGCCTCGCACAGGTCGAGGAGATCGAGAAACGCGCTTATGCGCCGGTCGAGATCGAGATTGTCGAGGGCTGCGGCCATGCTCCGCACTTTGAGAGCCCCGAGACAACCCTCGATGCGATTTCGTCATTCTGCGCGCGCCTGGTTCGGCTGGAGCAAACGCATGTTGCGTTGGCCTGAGCTGTCGCCGGATCAGCGCCCACCGTACGCCTTTATTCCCGGTCAGACCGCTCGCCACCCAGAGACTTGGTTTGACGAAATCAAAGCCTCTGTCAAAGCGGGTATGGCGCCTGACGACCTCCAGCAGACGGCCGCATTTCAGACCGGCCTCGCCTATCTGGGTGCGGGATACTTCTGGGAATGTCACGAGGTGCTTGAGGCGGTGTGGATGCAGACCACCGACCCCAGTCCGGAGAGAGAGGTCGTGCAGGCGCTCATTCAACTGGCGAACGCGCGTCTGAAACTGGCCATGTTGCGCCCGAAGGCGGCGCACCGCTTGTGCGAGATGGTCGAGGCACATCTGTTGCGTTGCGAAGGGGACGCGGCCGTACTCGGCCTCAGAATCGCCGACCTGCGTGCAGCCATCGCGGACACGCAACAAGAAGCAAATATGCAATATAAAGCAAGAAACAGCTAAAGATTTGGAGATTTGTGTAAAGGATAGGCGTTATCACACGCCTTTCTGTGCTTTATAGTTCATCTAGTGGTCGCATGATGTGGCCTGTTGGATGAGGCCAGCCGTGAGCGAGCGCATTGATTTCCAAGTCGACCCGAGTTCCATGAAACATTGGACAGTCGAGTATGACGGCGCCGTAGCGTATCTTTCCATGGATGTGGATGAAGACGGCGGTCTCTTTGACGGGTATCAGCTGAAGCTCAATTCCTACGATCTGGGCGTCGATATCGAACTGGCAGACGTTGTGCAGCGGATGCGCTTTGAGCACCCCGAGGTGAAGGTCGTCGTCCTGACATCCGCCAAAGAGAAGGTGTTTTGCGCGGGCGCCAATATCCGCATGCTGGGCGCTGCGACCCATGCGCACAAAGTCAATTTCTGCAAGTTCACCAATGAGACGCGGAACACCTTTGAGGCAGCATTGGAAGACAGCGGTCAGAACTATATCTGCGCCGTGCGGGGCTCCTGCGCGGGCGGTGGCTATGAACTGGCGCTGGCCTGCAATCACATCATGCTGACCGACGACAGCACGTCGTCGGTGGCATTGCCAGAGGTCCCCTTGCTGGCGGTCTTGCCGGGGACGGGCGGGCTCACGCGGGTCACGGACAAGCGCAAGGTCCGTCGCGATCTGGCGGATGTGTTCTGCTCGGTCGAAGAGGGTGTGAAAGGCAAACGCGCGCTGGACTGGCGGCTGGTCGACGAGGTTATCCCGAACTCGCAATTCGATGACGGCGTGCGTGCGCGGGCACAAGCATTCGCCGAGGCTTCTGAAAAGCCGGACATCGGGCAGGGCATCACGCTCACGCCGCTTCAGCGCGTATTTGGGGCAGATGGGGTCACGTATTCGACAGTGAAGGTCGAGTTGGACCGGCACGGCCGCCGTGCGGTGGTGACGATCTCGGGTCCGGAGACCGACGCGCCCTCCGATATGGCGGCCTTCGAAGCGGAAGGGGCCAACGCCTGGATGTTGCGATGCGCGCGGGAGTTGGACGATGCGATCCTGCATCTGCGGACAAACGAAGACGCGCTGGGTTTGATCGAATTCCAGGCCCAAGGAGACGCGGCCCGCGTGATGGCGCATGAGGCGCTGCTCGTGTCGCACAAGGATCACTGGCTTGCCAATGAAGTGCTCTGCCTGTGGAAGCGCGTGCTCAAACGGGCCGATATGACATCGCGCAGCCTTGTGGCGCTGGTAGAACACGGCTCTTGCTTTGCCGGTGTTCTGGCAGAGCTGCTTTGGGCCGTCGATCGCAGCTACATGATGCTGGAGCCCTTTGATGATGATGAGCGACCGCTGGCGACGATCTATCTCACAAAGGGCAACTTCGGCCAGTATCCCATGGGCAATGATCTCAGCCGTCTGGAGACCAGGTTCCTTGGCGCGCCGGAGACGCTTGCTGGCTTGGAGGAGCAGATTGATGAAGCGCTAGATGCCGAAGACGCAGAGGCGCTTGGCCTGGTGACATACGCCTATGACGACATAGACTGGGAGGATGAGGTGCGGCTCTTCCGCGAGGAGCGCGCGAGCTTCTCGCCTGACGCGATGACGGGGATGGAGGCGAACCTGCGCTTTGCTGGCCCGGAGACAATGGAGACGCGGATCTTCGGGCGTCTGACGGCCTGGCAGAACTGGATTTTTCAGCGACCGAATGCGGTGGGGCCGGAGGGGGCTTTACGACGCTACGGCACCGGGGTGCGGGGGGTCTACGATATGCAGCGTGTCTAGCACGGGTGGCCTGAAAGCCCACCCTACCTGCCGGGCCAGACCGGTTGTGCAGGCAGGTAGGGTGGGCTTTCAGGCCACCCCATCCGACAGGAGGACGGAATGCTCGATCTCATCAATGTCAGTTACGACAGCCAAATCCCCAACAATGTCGGTCTGAGTTCCGACAAGAAAGTGCTGAAAGCGCTGGAGAAATGGCATCCCGGGTACATCAACTGGTGGAACGATCTGATCCCGCAGAACTTCCAGGACAGTATGGTGTATCTGCGCACCGCCGTTTCGGTCGATCCGAAAGGCTGGGCCAAGTTTGACTACGTGAAGATGCCCGAGTATCGCTGGGGTGTGCTGCTCGCGCCCGCTGTCGAGGATCGGCGCATCCCTATGGGCGAGCATCTGGGTGAACCCGCATGGCAGGAAGTGCCGGGCGAGTACCGGAATATGCTCAAGCGGCTGATCGTGATCCAGGGGGATACGGAGCCGGGCTCGGTGGAGCAACAACGGTTTCTTGGGCTTACCGCGCCCTCGCTTTACGACATGCGCAACCTCTTCCAGGTCAATGTGGAAGAAGGGCGGCACCTTTGGGCGATGGTTTACCTGCTGCAGAAGTACTTTGGCAGGGACGGGCGCGAGGAGGCCAACGATCTGCTGGTGCGCTCTTCGGGGTCGGAGGAGGCGCCGCGGATGCTGGGCGCCTTCAATGAGGAAACGCCGGATTGGCTCAGCTTCTTCATGTTCACCTATTTCACGGACCGGGACGGCAAGATGCAGCTCGAAAGCCTTGCGCAGTCAGGGTTCGACCCGCTCAGCCGCACCTGCCGCTTTATGCTGACGGAAGAGGCTCACCATATGTTTGTAGGTGAGACCGGGGTAGGGCGCACCATTCAGGCCACGCTGGAGGCCATGAACAAGGCCGGGATCACAGATCCGACGGACATCAACAAGATCCGCGATCTGGGCGTGATCGACCTGCCCACGATCCAGAAGAAGCTGAACCTGCACTATACGCTCAGTCTTGATCTGTTTGGGCAGGAGGTGTCGACCAATGCGGCCAATGCCTTCAACGCCGGAATCAAGGGCCGCTATATGGAGCAGCGGATCGACGATGACCACAAGCTGCAGAACGACACATATGCTGTGACCTCGATCAAGGAGGGCCAGATCCTGACCGAGGATGTGCCGGCGCTGACGGCGATCAACATGCGCCTGCGCGACGACTACGTGCGGGACGCCGCAGGTGGGGTTGGGCGCTGGAACAAAGCGATTGCCAAGGCGGGGATCGAGTTCGAACTGAAACTGCCGCACGAAGGGTTCCACCGCCAGATTGGTGTATTTTCCACCGTCGCGGTTGATCCGGACGGCAATATCCTTTCGGCCGAAGAGTGGAACAACCGTCGGGACGACTGGCTGCCCACCAAGGCCGATGGCGACTTCATCCAGTCGCTCATGGTGCCCTGTTACGAGCCCGGGCAATACGCGTCATGGATCGCGCCGCCGAAGGTGGGCATCGACAACAAGCCCGGCGACTTCGAATACGTGAAACTGCATATGGCTTGACCTGTATCAACGCGCGCGCGGGTCGGGCCAGTTCTACTGGCCCGCATCACCCAAACGCCCCCGATCATCGAGAGGAGACCGCACCATGCAGACCCCAACCGCAAAATCACCCACGATGCCGAGTTCCAATTGCATCGGCTGTACCGATTGCAAAGGCATGTGCCGCGATATCGTTGAGCTCGCGCTGCTGCCCGAAACGGTTCTGAGACGCCCCGCCGCCAGCCCATGACGACACCCGTTAAACAACACCTGATCGACCCCGAGATCTGCATCCGCTGCTACACCTGCGAGATGACCTGCCCCATCGGGGCGATCCAGCACGACGACACCAATGTCGTCGTCGACCCTGATACCTGCAATTTCTGTATGGATTGCATCCCCGTCTGCCCCACCGGGTCTATCGACGAGTGGCGGGTGGTGGAGACGCCCTACACGCTGGAACAGCAATACGCCTTCGATGAGTTGCCCGAGCAGGATGACATCATCCTCCCTGCGGAAGCCGAGGGCGACGGGATCGAGGCGCATGATGATGTCGTCGCAGCACTATTGGCCGAGGCGCACAAGGGCGCAGGCGGCAAGGCCAAGGCGCCTGCCACGGCGTCGAAACCGACGATCAACCTCTACTCCCTCAGCAACCCGGCTGTTGCGACCGTGCAGGGCAACTATCGCCTGACCGATGCAGACGGCGAAAATGACGTGCGCCACGTGATCCTCGATCTGGGCAGCTTGCCGTTCCCCGTGCTGGAAGGGCAGAGCATCGGGATTATTCCGCCGGGTGTGGACGCCGATGGTCAGCCGCATCTGCCGCGGCTATACTCGGTGTCGAGCCCGCGTGATGGCGAACGGCCCGGTTTCAATAACGTCTCGCTGACCGTCAAACGCGAACCTGAGGGCCTGTGCTCCAACTACGTTTGTGATCTGGCCAAGGGAGACGAGGTTCAGATCACCGGGCCCTTTGGGTCCACTTTCTTGCTCCCATCCGACCCCGAGGCGCATTTGCTGATGATCTGTACCGGCACCGGGTCCGCCCCGTTTCGCGGGTTCACCATGCGCCGCCAGCGCGAGACGCCCGGTGCGCGGGACAGCCTAACTCTGGTCTTTGGGGCGCGCAGCGCGCGGGATTTGCCGTACTTCGGGCCGCTGAAGAAGGTCCCCGATCAGTTCATGCGCAAGACCTTTGCCTTCAGCCGCGCAGATGACCAACCCAAGCAATACGTACAGGACAAGCTGCGCGAGCACTCGGATGCCGTCGGCGCGCTCTTGGGGTCGGACAAGGCGCACATCTATATCTGCGGATTGAAAGCGATGGAGAGCGGGGTCGAAGACGCACTGCATGATATCGCCGAAGCCGCGGGTGACGATTGGGCGCTGCTGCGCACTCGAATGCGCGAAGAAGGCCGTTATCATGTTGAGACCTACTGACATCGTGCTCGGCTCCGGCGCGGTGATAAGCTTGGCCTCGGACGGAACGGCACCATGACCGATACACCTCTCGAGGATGACCCGTCGCAGCTCTTGAAGGACCGGGTTGCGGCTCGTGTGCTCAGCCAGCGCAAGGCGCAGAACCTGCCCCGGCGGGTCTTGTCCGGCATGTCTGGCGTCTCGCCGCGCTATCTCGCACAACTCGAGGCAGGAAAGGGCAATATCTCCATCGCGCTGCTGCAACGCATCGCGGTGGCGCTCAATCTGCCCATTGAAAACCTCCTTTCGGAAGACGCCCCGGCGGACCGGGAGGTGCAGCGGATTGCCCAGCTCTACCGCAATGCGTCCACCGATGTGCAGCGCGAGGTGCGCGGTCTGTTGGCGCCGCAAAACCCGGCGGTGCTTCGGGCGGGCCGGATTTGCCTGATCGGTCTGCGGGGGGCGGGGAAGTCCACCTTGGGCAAGCTGGCCAGCGACGCCCTGGGGCTGCCCTTTGTCGAACTCAACCGCGAGATCGAGCGCGAGACAAGCATGCCACTGGCCGAGGTGATGGCGTTCTATGGGCAGGAGGGGTATCGCAGGCTGGAAGCGGATGCGATTGCGCGCGTGGTCGAGGCGCATGACAGCCTTATCCTGGCCGTTGCAGGCGGCCTCGTGGCCGAGGAGGCGACCTATCAACAGGTGTTGGAGCGGTTCCATACCATCTGGCTCCAGACCTCTCCGGCCGAGCATATGCAGAGGGTGCGAGCGCAGGGGGACTTGCGGCCCATGCGTGGCAATCCGGCGGCAATGGAGCAGTTGCAATCGCTGCTCGCGGCGCGCAGCCCGCTTTACGAACGTGCCGAAGCATCGATTGATACATCGAACCGCACGGTCAAGCGCTCGCTCAACGATCTGGTCAGGCTGATCGCCAGCAAAGGGTTTCTCGAAGGGCCAGCGGGGTGACCGACGCGGAGGTGGCTGCGCGGCTGACCGATGGTCTCTATGCCGCTGCCGACGCGCTGCTCTTTCAGGCGACAACGCCGTGGGAGCTGGATGCGGCCATGGAGGACTTCGGGTTCGCAACCGGCCTTTGTGCGGATCAGGATATGGTGGGGCTCGACACTGTCGTCGCGCGGTGTGTAGACGGCGGACGCGCGCCCACAGCTGCGCTGGCCCGCATGGTCGCGGATGGTCGGTTGGGCCGCCGCGTCGGTGTGGGCTGGTACCGATACCCGGGCGGCGGCGGGCGGGTCGTTGACCCGCTGGTGGAGGACCTGCTGCGCGAAGAAGCCTGGTTCGCCGGTTTGACCCGCACCGAAGTCTCCGACGACGTCCTCATCACGCGTTTGCTGATCGGGCTCGCCAGTGCTGCGGGGCAACTGTTGAAACAGGGTGTTCCGCCCGCGTGCGTGGATCGCGTGAGCCAGCGTGACCTCGGCTTTCCCGCAGCAAAGGGCAGCCTGGTGTCTCATCTGCGTGACATCGGCCCGGGCGCATTGGAGCACGCGATGGGCGAGGTCTCACCCGATGAGATTCGCAGGTTTTTCGATCAGCTCTGACAGAGCAGGATCATCGTCGCGAGGCCCCACAGGGTCATCTGGAAATGGGTGTTCTGCGCGCCTTCGTGGCAGAACCAGTAACAAAAGTGGTTGCCGATCACGAGAAATGCCGCCCAGACACTCGTGAAGCTCAAGGCACCAAGCAGCGCAAGCATGCGCCCGGTGTCTGGGGAGGCCGTGCCCGCGATGCCCATCACCAGACCTATGGTTCCAATCCAGAGGAGGAGGCAGGTGATGCCCTCGGCGATCACGACGAGCCTGAACGCGAAGGACTGCAGGCGGCGGTCGGTGATGGCGCGATGAGCGACATGTCGGAATTCGTCTGGATACTCGGCCTGCATCCGCGTCATGGCAAGCACCTGCGCGGTGTAGGTCTCATTCACCGACGGATAGAGCAGGTTGTCTCTCAATCCCAGAGACAACCACGCAGCAATCAGGCCTGTCGCCATGGTTTGTGCAAGTAACACTGCGCTTTCCATGCCAAGGCCTCCTGATGATCGCACAAAGAAGAAGGGCCGCGCGATGCGCGGCCCTCGAAGACAGTGAAGATCAGGTCCAGGCCATACGGGCCGGATGATACTCGAATGCAATGTGGTGCTCGGCACCCACCAGCCCTTCCTTGGTGAAGTTGTAGAGCGAGCGCCAGTAAGGCTGGATCGTCACGCCTTCCTCCTGGATGAGTGCCTGCATGTCCTTCATCAGGGTGCGGCGTTCTTCGACATCCGCGGTGGCCAGCGCCACATCGAGCATCTTGTCGAAGTCTGCATTGGACCATCCGAACTCGTTCCAGGCCTCGCCCGAGCGATAGGCCAGCGCCCAGATCTGAACGCCCAGCGGGCGGTGGTTCCAGTTCGTGGAGGAGAACGGGTACTTCACCCAGTCGTTCCAGAAGGTGGAGCCGGGCAGGATCGTCCGCTTGACCTTGATGCCCGCGTCCCGCAGCTGTGCGGCCACCGCATCGGTGGTGTCCTTACGCCACGCATCGTCGATCGAGATCAGCTCGTGCTCGAAATCGCCCATGCCCGCTTCGTCCATGAGCGCTTTCGCAGCGGCGGGGTCCACCTTGCGCGGCGGCAACTCGGCATAATCTGGGTGCATCGGACCGACGTGATGGTTCTCCGCCTCGATGCCGCGACCGGCGTAGCCAAGCTCCAGCAGCACCGCATTGTCGACCGCCATGGCCAGAGCCTGCCGCACCCGCTTGTCCTCGTAGGGCTTCACCCCATCGACTTCCGCAAGCTGGTTGGGGCGAATGACGATGGTCGCCGCGGTTGCAATCGAGTTCTCGATCCAGCCATCGAGCGTCGAGAAGATGTCGATGAAATCGCCCTCGATGGAGTAGATCGCATCGATCTCCTCCGCTTCAGCTGCCGCGACGAAGGCCGAGGGGTCGGTGCCATAGTCGATGTACTCAAGGCTGTCGATGTAGGGCCCGCCAAAGACCTCGGTGCCCCACCAGGTGTGTTCGGTGTTCTTGACGAGCACGGCCTTTACGCCAACCTCCAACTGCTCCGGCAGGTAAGGGCCGGTGCCAATCGGGTTCTCGAGCATCGTGGCCGCATCGAAGCCCGCTGGAGTGATCGCCGCGGGATAGTCCGCCATGCCCGGGATCAGCGAGATATCCGGCCGCGGCAGCGCCAGCTTCACGGTGTGGCTGTCCACAACCGTGATCGCGCCGTCGAGCGCCTGGCCGGTGCCCTCGTCGATCAGCACGCCGAACCGACCCGCCATCGAATTGCCTTCGAGGCCCTTGTCACACCATCCGGTGATGTTGCGCGCCACGTCTTCGGCAGTGAACTCGCTGCCATCGTTCCAAGTCACGCCCTTGCGGACATTCAGGGTGTATTCGGTCGCGTTGTCGTTGATCTCCCAGCTCTCGAGCAGCGCCGGTGTGAAGGTGCCGTCGTTTTCGTAGATGACGAGATACTCAAGCCATCCGCGCGAGAAGTTGGCGATCTGGGACCAGTCATAGGTGCGCGGGTCTTTCAGCGCGCGCACTTCCTGTTGCATGCGAACGACGCCGCCTTCCTTGTGGCCGGCAGCGCGGGCGGGCGCGGCCATGCCAATCATCGAATAGGCTGTGGCCGCTGTCGCGCCGAACGCGCTGGCCATCGCCAGAAACTCACGACGGTTCACCGGATCGCTGCCGACCTTGGCCGCAGAGTCCACCACGGTCTTCGGCAACGGTTTGCCGGTACGTGTGAAAAATGTCATTTTCTTCCTCTCTGTTTTTGCACGGGTTCTTTGCGTGCGCTTGCCGGGCCATTGCCGGCGCGGTGATGCAGTTGGTCTGCTTTCTTTGATGCCCTCATAGGAACGCCGGGAGTGTCAAACGTCGCAGGCGTGGCGTCAACCCTTTCTCCGGCCCGCGTTCCGGCCTGCGGCGCGCGTGCGTCAAAACCAGCGGGCCCGTATCAGGAACCAATCGGGACTGTCACTGCCCGGCTCGCGTCCAAATCGCTTTGGAAATGCGCTGTCGCTGTCCGCCCGCGCCGGATTTTTGACCGCTGATGTCGCTAAAGCGCAATGCTTTTGGTCCGTGATATGGCAGGGCGCCGCGGGCGGGCGGCTCGCCAAGGCAGGCGGAAAGCGCCGAAATGGCCTCCAACTTTTTTTGGCGTTGTACGCGGATCGGCTCGGTTCCGGTGGATCGAAGGCGTTCACGCCGTCTCAGCGGGCCATGCGCGAATCTGATCTGCGCCCGCACAGGTGAGGGCAACAGGCTCCCCGATGGCGCATTTGCCGTCTTGAAAAGGCGCATGCATCGGCCATCATGGAACCATGCGTATGAGGGGGATCCAGACATGAAATCACTTTCGCCGGGCAGCATCGCTCCGCCATTTGCGCGGTATTCCCATGGGGTGGAGCTGCCCGCAGGTGCGCGGCTGGTTCGCACGTCGGGGCAGCTGGGGCTCGCGCAGGACGGGACCGTGCCCGCGGATGCGGAGGCTCAGGCGGCGATCTGTTTTCACAATATCACCGCCATTCTGGCGGAAGCCCGCATGACGCCCGCACACGTCTGTCATCTCAGCGCCTATGTGACCGGGCGCGAGCACATGCAGGGATACATGGCCGCCCGCGACGCGTTCCTCAGTGAGGTCGCCGTCCTGCCGTCGTCGACCCTGGTGATCGTTTCCGGGTTTACACGTCCTGAGTTCGTGGTTGAGGTCGAGGTCTGGGCCGCTGACTAGGGGTCTGGCGCGTCCGAATACTCTTTGCGCAGCAGCTTCTTGAGGCTCCACAAGAATGTGCCGCCGAAGAATGCGCCCGCGATGCCGATGGTTTCGAACATGGCGGGACCCTGCGGCATACCGCGATAGGCGATGGCGATGGCCATGAAGATCAACCCCCCAATAGACACATAGAGCCGGAATTTCAGCTCTTTCTGGCTGGGGCCGTATTTGTTCATGTCCAATAGACCTCTGCTGTCGGCGCGCGTTCGAATGAGAGGTGAAAGTCGTCAAGCTGCGGTGGCGCGACGCCGAGTGTCTGCAGTTGCACATGTGCCTGACCCCGGTGATGCACCTGGTGCTGGAAGAGATGCAGCAGCAAGGCGTGCACCGTTTCTTCGGTGGTCGCGTCAGGCCGTTCCGTGTCGCGGGTGTCGGCCAGCATCGCCGGAGTGAGCCCGGTACAGAAGCTGATCAACCTACGGTCCACCTCGGCCTGCTGTTGGGCGAGGGCCGTCAAGGATGGCTCCTCGGTTCGCGCGTAGACAGTGCGACCCAGCCCGCCGACCTCGAGCGCATCGACATAGTAGAGATCAACTTCGTAGATGTGGTTGAGCGTGCTGGCGAGCGTCGGGAAGAACCCGGGAGCGGGGTGCAGTTGATGACCCTCAGGCAATGTGCAAGCCGCTGCGTAGAGCGTGGCATTGGCCCAGGCGTTGTTCTGCGCCATGCGTTGAAACGCGTCCAGCTGGATATCTGCTGCAACCATAGGGATCACTCGTCCCGTGGCGGGGCATTCCGTTTCTTGCGTGCCTGCAGCCAGCGGAACAGGAAAAACAGGGCCACGAAGAGCCCGGTCCAGAAGAGAAGGTCGATCAATGCTGTGCCCATGGGGCATATCTATGTCGCAGCGGTCGTTCCGTCGAACACTTTCTGCCGCATCGCAGGAGCTGACCGACCGATCAACTCTTGGCCGATAGTCACCGCGGGGTGCGAAAGGCCCGGGACCAGGCCTTTCGCATTACGTTTTCAACGTGCAGATTTGCGGCGATGACGCCAGCCCAAGAAACCCAAGGCGCCCAGCAGCAGCGGGGCACTGGCGGGGAGGGGCACGGGCGCGACTTGTGAAATCTCGATGGTCAGCAAATCGAATGCGCCCGGGTTGGACGTGAAGTCGATCAGCCCGGCGTCGAGCGTGTCACCGGTCGCCAGTAGCACTCCAGGACCGAAGAGCTCTTCCGACAGCCCAATCCCTTGCTGGATGCTGCCCTCGCCTGCCGGGCTGTCTGCAATGTCGACCCCTTGCACGAACGCCGCACCTTCCAGACCGTTTGCCTCGGTGCCCGCGTCATAGATCTGGGCGCCCGTCACATTGATCGTACGATTGCCTGTAAAGACCCCATTCTCGTCGAAAATCTGATAGGCCAGCGGATCGTCATTGCCGATGAAGTGGTCGTTCGACGGCAAGATCATCGACAGGAATGTGAAGAACAACGCCTCGGAGGTATTGATGTCGATCGTGCCCGAGACGACCTCGCCGGGCTGGATCGGGGGGGGACCGCTAGGAGACTCGAGAACCAGCGCTTGCGAGTCCGGATCTATGCTTTGACGTTCGCCTGCGACGGTGGAGGCCATGCCCGTTTCGGCGATCAGTTCAATGCCGGGCGATGCCATGCCGCCCAGATCGAAAGCGTCGAAGGTCCCGTCATGAAATGCGGTGTAAAGTGGCGTGATCGAGAGCCCGCCCGCCGCCTGATTGTTGGTCACTGTAATCTGCAGCGTTGTCGCCTGTGCCGAAACCGCGACGCTTGCGCCCACGGCGGTCACGGCCAGAGCCAATAGGTTTCTGGTTACAAATCTCATTTTCTTCTCCTGTCAGATGAGCCCTCCGGGTGGAGAGGCAGGCGCACCTTAGGGACAGGGCGCGATCAACAGGGATTCACACATGCGTGAGAGAGCCGCGCCTCCGCGCGTTGTGAAAAAAACTGAAATTTCCGTGAGTTGGTCGGTCTAGAAGTCGACGGAGACGCCGGGCAGGTTCAGCGCCTTCATCAGGTCGCGCAGTTCCTGCCGTGCGGCGATGTTCGAGATATTGAGCTGCTTGACACCGATGTCCTTGAGGTCCAGCAGCGTCAGCCCGCGGGGAAAGAGTTCGCGGAACACCACGCGCTCGGAGAAGCCGGGGGCAATGCGAAAGCCGATCCGCTTGCTGAGGTTCTTGATCGCGCGCTCCATCTTTTCCTTGTTGACCATCCGCTGCGCGCCCATCCGGTTGCGCACCACGATCCAGTCGATCGGGGTCAGGCCGGCCTGTGCCCGCAGTTGGCGCGCGTTCCAGACCATTTCGGAGTAAACCGACGGGCCGAGGATTTCGTCGCCGGACGAGTCCGTTCGCGCAAGCAGGTCGAAATCGACGAAGCTGTCGTTCAGCGGTGTGATCAGCGTGTCGGCCAGCGAATGCGCCACCTGGCTCAGACGGGTGTGCGAGCCGGGGCAGTCGATCAGGATAAAGTCGTTGTCCGGTTCCAGCGACGCGACAGCAGCCGAGAGGCGGTGGTCATAGATATTCTCGCCAGGCTTCAGGCTTTCGGCCGCAATCTCGGGCAATTCATGCGTGTTCGGGCTGGCCAGGTCGAGCCCGGCTTTGGCGAGGAAGGCCTTGCGGTTCTCGGTGTAGCGGCCAAAGGTGCGCTGCCGCAGGTCCAGATCGAGCGCGCTGACCTTATGCCCCATCCGTGCGAGCGCCGTGGCCACATGCATGGAGACGGTCGATTTGCCCGCGCCGCCTTTCTCATTCCCGACGACGATAATGTGCGCCATGACCCGATCCTTTGCCCCGGCCGCTTCCTGCGGCTTATCTATTGAGCGGCACTATATGTAGTGTTCGGGCCTTTGGGAAGGTGTCTAGAAGGCGAATTGCTTGCAATGCCCCGACGGCGTTGCCCGTTGGCCTCGCTCTGCTTGGATGCAGCGGAATGGCATCGATGTCAGGCAGATTTTTAGGCGCTTGTAAACTTTCCGATGGTAGTCCGCAGAAAACCAGAAGAGATTGCATGCCGGTACTCGCTTACATTCTTGCCGCCGCATTCGTGCTGCTTGCCGGGCCGTTGCTGGCCCTGGCGACAGCAAAGCCTGTGCCGGGCGAGATCATGCTTGTCATCGGGCCCGTTGGTGTGTTGCAGCAGACTGTCGTGCCTGCGGCTGGCGGGCGCGTGGTTGGGCCGGAGCTCGCGCGGTTTGGCGCGCTGGTCCATGCCGAGCATGTAGAGTTTGCGCCCGCGCTTCTGGAACATGGTGCGTGGTTTGTCGTCGACGGCAGGCGCATCGCAGAATTTTGTGGAGTAGAGATATGAGCGCACCCCAGACTTTTCGCGACGAGGCGTGGAACAAGGCCGCCGACAAGGCGGCACAGCAGGTCGCTTTTGGCAGCCTCGCGCTGGTGCCGTGTGTGCTGATTGCTGCCTGGATCGCGGGGACATCTTTGATGCTGTTGGGCGCGGTTGCCTTAGCCTTTGCAGGGCTGTCCTTCTTTGGCGCGCGCCTTGCCAATATCCACGGTCGTGTGCTGGCCGCAGTGGGTCTGATCGGGCAGGCCATCTGTATCACTGCAGCGCTCTCTGGCCATCCGTGGCAGCTCGATAGCCATATGCTTTTCTTTGCTCTGCTCGCGGTCTGCATGATCATTTCCGAGCCTCTGGTGATCCTCGCCGCGGCCGGCGTGATCGCCGTGCATCACCTAAGCTTATCGATTGCGTTGCCCGCGCTGGTCTATCCGTCCGTCGATCTTGGCACCAACCTGAAGCGGACCGTCCTGCATGGGGTGATAGTTGTTGTCGAGGCGGCGGTGCTTTGGGTGGCTCTGAAGAACCGCAACAAGGCCTATCAGGATACCTTGGCAAAAAATGCTGCCATCCAGGCCTCGGCGGATGAGACGCGCGCGGCGTTGGCCAATGCAGAGGCCGCCAAGGTTGAGACGGAGGAGGCGCTGGGTGCCGCGAAAGTTGCGCAGGAGGAAGCATTGGCTGCGCGCAAGACTGCCGAGCAGGAAGCACAGCATGCGATTGAAGCTGATCGCAAAGCGCGCGAGACGGAAGAGATCGCGCGCGAGAAGCGCGCGAAGATCGAAGCCGAGCAGAACCATGTGGTCGAGACCTTGCGCGATGCGTTGCGCAGCCTCTCGACCGGGGATCTGTGCAAGCAGATTGAAACCTCTCTGCCCGAGAAATACGAAGATTTGCGCCGCGACTACAACAGCGCGGTGGCAGGGTTGCGTGAGGCCATGATCGTGGTCGATCAGAATGCCGAAACAATCGTCGATGACGTCAATTCGATCGAGGATGCTGCCGATACTTTGGCAAAACGAACCGAGTCCCAGGCATCCACCTTGGAAGAGACGACCGCGGCGATCTCGCAAATCGCAACCAACTCCGGCAACGCGGCGCAGAGCGCCAAACAGGCGGATCAGGCCGTGCAAACGGCCAAATCGAAGGCGGATTCGTCGGATGAGATTGTCCAGAAAGCGGTCTCCGCCATGTCAGAGATTGAGTCGTCTTCGGGGCAGATCGCGAAGATTGTCGGCGTCATAGAAGACATCGCGTTTCAGACCAACCTGCTCGCGCTAAACGCTGGTGTTGAGGCTGCACGGGCCGGAGAGAAAGGGCGCGGGTTCTCCGTTGTGGCATCAGAAGTGCGGGAATTGGCGCGACGGTCTTCGGAGGCCGCGCGCGAGATTGGTGGGCTGATCGAAGCGAGTGGCAAACAGGTTGCGAATGGGGTGGAACTGGTCAACGAGGCCGGTACGGCCCTGCAGAGCATCAACGAGGCGGTTGAGGACATTGCGAGCTTCGTCTCGGTCATCGCTGCTGCAGCCGAGGAGCAGTCGCTGAGTATCTCGGAATCAAACGACGCGATGCATCAACTCGAAGGTGTGACGCAACAGAATGCCGCCATGTTTGAAGAGACCAACGCGGTGACGCAATCACTGGCCAAACAGGCAGAGAGCCTCAAAGCGGCCATGGCGCGCTTCACGGTGGGCGCAGATCATAAGCGCGCCGCAAAGGCCCCGAGCTCAATGGCTGCTCCGGCGACCGTATCGGCCCCCAAGGCCGTGGCGAGAGCTGTTCCTCCAGTTCAAGGAAACGCGGCGCTTGCGATGCCGGAGCTGCCCGACGACGGAGGCTGGGAAGAGTTCTGAAGCCGCATTGAGCTAAAGATGATCAAGCACCTGATGTCTGATCATCGTAGGTTGCCCATACCAACAAAAGAGCCACCCGATGATACGGGTGGCGCTTTTGTTTTCGGACGGCAGGTTCTTTAAAATCCGAGGCCAGCGTATTTGTTTTTGAACTTCGAAACGCGACCGCCTGTGTCCATCAGGCGCGACGACCCGCCGGTCCAGGCCGGATGAACGGAGGGGTCGATGTCCAGCGCCAATTGGTCGCCTTCTTTGCCCCAAGTGGATTTCATCTGAACCACGGTGCCATCGGTCATTTTGACGTCGATGATGTGATAGTCGGGATGTGTATCGGCTTTCATCGATAAGCTCCTTACGCTTCAGCGCCCGACTTGGGCTTGTAGTTAGAGTTTTCGGTAATCCGGGCGGATTTGCCGCGGCGGCTGCGCAGGTAGTAGAGCTTGGCGCGACGTACGCGACCACGACGCACGACGGTGATACTGTCGATGTTCGTGGAGTGCAGGGGGAACACCCGTTCCACGCCTTCACCAAACGAAATCTTGCGAACTGTGAAAGAGCCCGCGATGCCGGAGCCGTTGTTGCGCGCGATGCACACACCTTCATAGTTCTGCACACGGGTCCGTGTGCCTTCGGTCACTTTAAAGCCCACGCGGACGGTGTCGCCAGCGCGGAAATCCGGGATGTCTTTCCCCAAAGCGGCAATCTGTTCCGCTTCAATCTCTGCAATCAGATCCATCTGATCGTCTCCTATAGTGCTCGTGGTTGCTCCACGAAGGTTGTACCGCATCTCAGAGCTTCCGGTCTGTCTTCGGGTCCGCCTGTCGCGCCCGCCGGGAGAATTCAAACGCCATTCCTTACAAACCGCTGTGTGGGGCACTTCGACAGATCCAGTAGCGCCATGTCCACGACAAGCGGGTCCGCAGCCGACTTTCCGGCTCGAACTCGTGCCGTATAGGCGGGAACAGCCATGGGATCAAGAGGTCATTCCAGGCCTCAATCCTTCGTTAAGGATTTGCGGGGTAGCGTTTGGCGCGTCGCTTTGAAAGCGGTGTCGTGGTGGGGGAATGTGGTAAAGTAGGACAGGTCATTTGGCATGGCACAGACGCGTAAACCCGGCGGTGGTGTTTCTCCGGAACAGGAAGACCGTGCGCTTTTTCGAACCTACGGGGGGCCGATAGAGATTGAGCTGGTACCAAAGACCAGCCGCACAACGAGCGGTGACTTTCTGGTGCAGGCATTCTTTGACCACACGCGCGAGATATCAGTGATCTTTCCGGGCCGCCGCGCACGCGAGATCGGGCCGTTGGAGGCGCATTTGCGGTGGATCGACAGCCGCGCGCGTCGCGCGGCGATCGCCGCACGGCGCCCATCCCCCAACCCCGAGCTGATCCGGCTGCCTGTCAAGATCAAAGGGGCCTGGCGCCAACAGTTCTGGCGTGATGCGGAAGACAATGAAAACGGGATTTATCAGCTGGTCGCTGCGCGATGGGCCTTTACGGATCAAACCGGTACGCTGGTGCAGTTTGGTGAGGCGCCCGCCTATGATATGACGACCCGGCAGCGTCCGAAATCTTACATTCTCACGCGGCGCGAGATCGATGCGGTGCCACGATCAACGCCCGTCGAACAGATTGAGTAGCGGATTACGGATTGAGCGGACGAGCGTTGATCCGCTCAGCGCGACTCCGCGAACCTTTGAGGCAGCGCGTTTCGCAGAACAGCAACCGAGACACGGGTCTCGGAGTAAAGATGCGCATTTTCGTCGACCTCCGGCGCTGGCGCAGTCGCGCGGGCGACGTTTGACGCAGGACGGTGGGCTGCTGCGGGCATCGCTGATCGGCGCACATGACTGCTGGTCGCTTCAGACGCCGGTACCGCCGTCTCCCGCGTTTTGTGGTAGCTGAACCGCGTGTATCGGATATCTTCTTCCGGTTGCGGGCTCTTCTTCACGGCCTGCCCGAACGCCCCGAACAATTTCATCATCTGACATCACCCCTGATTGACGCTGCCTGTATCGTCGGGGGTCACTGTGTCGATTTTTAGTCAAAAACGAAGCGCTTTGCGGCGACAATCGGGCGGTCGGCGAAGAAAGGCCGACCGTCGCGCGAAGTTTCGCAGGTGGCTAGTCTTTCTGCTCGAATTTTGACCAAAGGTCGGGTCGGCGGCGGCGTGTCAACGCTTCGGACTGCGCGCGACGCCATGCGTCGATCTCGCCGTGATGGCCCGACATCAGCACATCAGGGATCTCGCGCCCCTCCCAACTGGCGGGTCGCGTGTACTGCGGGTGTTCGAGCAGACCACGCGCATGGCTTTCATCGACGGTACTTTCGGCGTTGCCCAGAACGCCGGGCAAAAGCCGGACAGTGGTATCGATCAGCGCCTGTGCCGCGAGTTCTCCACCGGTCATCACGAAATCACCGAGCGAAACTTCGGTGACCTCGAAGTGCTCCAGCACGCGCTCATCGACCCCCTCGAACCGGCCGCACAGCAGGGTGACACCATCGCAGCGGGCCAGATCGCGGGCCATTGCCTGATCAAACGGTCGACCGCGCGGCGACATGTAAAGGATCGGCCAGCGGCCGCGCGCGTGGTGTTGGGCATCGGCCAGCGCCGGGCCGACCACATCGGCCCGCAGGACCATGCCCGCGCCACCGCCTGCCGGTGTGTCATCAACGTTGCGGTGCTTGCCGATGCCAAAGTCGCGCAGGTCATGGGTGTGCAGTTGCCAGCGTCCCTCCTGCAGCGCCTTTCCGGTCAGCGACAGACCCAAGACGCCGGGGAACGCATCCGGGAACAGGGTCACGATGCGAGCCTGCCACGCCCCAACCAGCGTTTCGCTGTCATCCATCAGCGACCGCGGCGTCAGCGTGGGCCGAATGCTCTTGCGGCCGTGGCTCTTGGGGGCATCGGTCATCTCAAAAGAGGCCATCGGGCGGGTCTGCAATGATCCGGCCAGCGGTGATGTCGACCGTCGGTACGGCGGCCAAAGTGAAGGGCAGCAGCACGGTTTCGGAGGATCCCGGACGCTGGACCTCCAGAAGGTCCCCGGCGCCATGATCCAGAACGGATTTTACGCGACCCAAGGCAGCACCGCCGGTGTCCAGCACATCCAGTCCAATGAGGTCCGCATGGTAGTATTCGTCGTCCGGCAGGTTTGGCAATTGGTCACGGCGTGCGAAGAGTTGTGTGCCCTTCAACGCGTCCGCCTGCTCCTTTGTGGCAACCTCGGCCACGCGGGCGACAAAGCCGTTCTTGATCGGGCGGATCAGGGCGAGATGAAAGGTCTGGTCGCCGCTTTCGGTGGTCAAGGGCGTATAGGTTTCAATGTCCTCGGGCACGGCGCAGAAGCTCTTGATGCGCAGCTCGCCGCGCACGCCATAAGCCCCACCGATGGCACCGACACAGACCTTGTCCGAGCTCATTCGTCCACTCCTATGCAGAGACCTTCGGACATCGCGCCGCCGCGATCAAGGCAGCTGTCACGATGGTTGGCCCGCTCGACAAAGAGGCCAGCGAGAAACGCGACAAGCACCAGCATCAACGTGCGGATCGGGCGAAACATGTGACACCTAAGTGGCGGCCCTCAAAGCGGTGGCTCGCATCGAAGAGCAAGCTGCCCCGAGCCGGGACAGCCACGCGTCAAGCACCTTACTCGGTAGTTTCTTCAGCAGCCTCTTCCGCCGGGGCGTCTTCCGCAGGGGCTTCAGCTGGCGCGGCGGCTTCTGCAGCCTTGGCGGCTTTCTCCTCGGCGCGCTCCTGCGCTTTCTTGCCCGGCGTGCCCTTGTTGGGGTTGTTGCGCTCGGATTTCTCTTTCAGGCCAGCGGCTTCCAGCATGCGGGCCACGCGGTCGGTGGGTTGTGCGCCCTGGCCGAGCCAGTGCTGCACGCGCTCGACGTCCATCTTCACGCGTTCTTCGCTGTCCTTCGGCAGGAGCGGGTTGTAGGTGCCCAGCTTCTCGATGTAGCGGCCGTCGCGCGGCATGCGGCTGTCGGCCGCAACGATGCGGTAGAAGGGGCGTTTTTTGGAGCCGCCGCGGGCAAGACGAATTTTCATAGCCATGGTGTATTTCCTTTTGTAATCGGCAGGTTGGGTGGGCTTTCAGGCCACCCTAGCTTTGGTGAAGTTTGTGGTGCTGAATGACTTCAGCGATGATGAAGTTGAGAAACTTCTTGGCGAATTCCGGGTCGAGATCGGCCCGGTTCGCCAAATCTTCGAGCCGTTCGATCTGTGCCGCTTCGCGAGCCGGATCGGACGGGGGAAGGTCGTGTGCGGCCTTGAGTTTCCCCACGGCCTGGGTGTGTTTGAACCGCTCGCCCAGGGTATAGACGAGGATCGCATCGAGCCGGTCGATGGAGGCGCGGTGCTCTTTCAGGAGAGCTGCAGCACGGGAGGTGGCGTCGGTCATTCTGCCCCCCAGATCCGGCGTCGGTGGCCTGTCGGTATCGCGTCGGTATAACGTCGGTATAACGTCGGTGCGCGGCGCGCGGTCTGGTAAGACTTAGTCAATGGCCCAGCCTTTCGGTTTGAAGAGCGGATCGGCGTAGTGGCTGATCTCCATTTCGATGCCATGGGCCAGCTGTGAGCCTTTGAGCTCCGCGGGTTCCGGGTGGCGGTAGACCGCGTCGTTGCCGTCGATGGTGGCTGCCTCATGGTCCTTCGTGGCCCCCAGCCGTTCAGCGAGGCGGATGCTGTCGAGGTTCTTGGGGTCGATATAGCTGACGGCGGTCTCCCAGCCGAGGTGCTCGTAGAAGTGGCCGCGCACGCGGTGGGTGGCTTCGAGCGCATAGCCCTTGCCGCCGCGGTCGGGCCAGATCACCCAGGCGATCTCGGCCTCGGGCCATTTCGCGGGTTTCCAGCCGCCTGCCATGCCCAATGTCTCGCCGCTCGCCTTGTCGTGGATCATCCACATGCCGTAGCCGCGGATCTGCCAGTGGCCGATCTCGGCGGCGTAGAGCATCCAGGCCTCGTAGGCATTGAGCGGCCCGCCCATGAAGCGGGCGCGGTAGCTGGTGAAGGTGGCCTTGAAGTCCGGGTAGTCTTCGGGCTCCGGGCCGCGCAGGACCAGGCGGGTGGTCTCGAGGATGGGGATCTGGGTGCTCATTGGGCGACCTCACACCGAGTTGAGATCGCGGGCCGCCTCCGGCGGGAGTATTTGCAGAAGGGTGAAGGGCGTGTCGTCATGCCAGACCCTCCGGGCGGGGGTGGCGGTAGACGTAGCCGGGAGTTTCGGGTTTGGGCTGTTGCGCTGTTTCATCGAGCGTGGCGCCGAGACGTTTGGCCAGCGCCACGGAGGCGTCGTTGCCGTGGGCGATGTAGCTGACGATGGTTGGCCATTTCAGAACGTGCCAGGCGTGGTCGATGCAGGCTTGCGCCGCTTCGCAGGCGATGCCTTTCCCTTCGCTGGCGGCATCGAAGAGCACCCAGCCCACTTCCTTCTCGGGCCAGCCCCAAGGGTACCAGTGGCCAACGATCCCAAGCGGGGCGTCGGAGCCCTTGGCGGTCACGATGTACATGCCGAAGCCGTGGATCGCCCAATGGCCGATTTCGGTGCCGAAGAAGTTCCAGGCCTGGCGGGGGGTCATCGGGCCGCCGGTGAATTGCGCGCGTTCGGTGGCGTAGAACCCCATGAAGGCCTCGGCATCCGAAGCTTTCGGGCCGCGCAGGATGAGGCGCTCTGTTTCGAGTGTCGGGAAGGTCATGGAGGTCATGCGGCGGGCTCTCCGGTGCCGTAGCGCCAGACCTGCGCGTCTTCGATCATGCCATCGCGCACGGCACCGAGCCGGGTGGCGAGGCGCTGAGCGCGGGTGTTCGCCGGGTCGATGTAGCTGACCAGCGTGTTCCAGCCGAGGCTGTCGAAGGCGTGGTCGCGCGCGGCGGTGGCGGCTTCGAAGGCGATGCTGTCGCCCTCGGCTTCGGGCAGCAGCAGGAAGCCCAGCTCGGGGTCCAGATCACCGGGCTCGAAGCCCAGCAAGACAAAGCCCGCGATCTCGCCCTTGCGGCCAATGGTCCAGACGCCATGACCGTGCAGCAGCCAGGTGGCGGTCATCTGGGTGAAGTCGCTCCAGGCGTCTTCACGGGTCATGGGTCCGCCGAAATACTGGCCGCGCGGGGTGCAGGCGATGCAAGCGAAGGCCTCGAAATCCTCGACCTTGGGGGCGCGCAGGATCAGACGCTCGGTCACCAGCAGGGGCAGTTGGCCTTGCAGTTGGAGCGCGAAGGCGGCGGCGGGGCCGGGACGCGGGGTTTCGCAGGCGAAGGTCATGCCGTCACCTCGTAGCGATAGACGACGTCTTCGGCGTCGTGGGCCTTGGCCGCCGGGTCATGCGTGCCGCCGAGCCGTTTGGCGAGCGCGATGGAGCGCGCGTTGTCACGGTGGATGTAGCTGACCAGCGATGCCGGTTTGATCGTTTGCCGGGCGTAGTCGAGCGCGAGGCTGGCCGCTTCATGGGCCACGCCTTGACCTTCGAACCCGTCGAAGAGGCACCAGCCCAGCTCGGGTTCGGCGAAATGGGGCGGGTGGGTGATGGCGACCTGGCCCGCGAGTGCGCCGTCTACCTCGATGGCCCAGCCGCCCATGCCGGTGAGCTGCCAAGAGCCGACTTCCGAAGAGAAGCCGTACCACAGGTGCGTTCGGGTTTTCGGTGCGTCCATGAACTGCGCGCGCGGGCTTTGATAGAAGGCCCAGAAGGCGTCCATGTCGTCCATGACATGCGGGCGCAGGGTCAGACGGTCGCCCTGCAGGGTTGGGGTCAGCCTTGTCATTCCGCAGCCTCCGGACCGGGGTGGCGGTAGATCTGCATCGTTCCGTATACCGGGTGCGTGTAATCCTCGGGCGCGCGCCTGGCGCCCATGGCCTTGGCCAGGCGGATCGACGCGGCGTTGTCCGGGGCGATGGAGCTGATCAGCGTGGTCATGCCCAGCGTGTCATAGGCATAGCGTCGCGCGGCGCGGGCGGCTTCGCTGGCGTAGCCTTTGCCATTGCCGTCCCAGAGCATCCAGCCGACCTCGGGCTCCGGCCAGTCCAGCGGTGCATGCAGCCCCACGAGGCCGATGGCGCCCGGTGCGTCCTTGCGTTCGACCATCCAGCGCCCGAAGCCGCGCAATTGCCAGTGGCCGAGCACTTCGGCCGTGTATCGCCAGACCTGGAAGTCCTTCAGCGGGCCGCCCACGAACTGCGCCGCGTCGCTGGCGTAAAACGCCGCAAAACCCGCGACGTCGTCTTCCGTCGGCGCGCGCAGGATCAGCCGATCCGTCGTTATCGTTGGGATCGTGATCACGTCAGAGGCCCAGATCTTCGGGGCGCGCACCTTCCAGCACGGGCCGCGTGAAGGAGCGGTCGTAGCGGCGGATGCACTGGGTTTCGGTCGCAAGTGCGTAGGCGGCCAGGCACTCGTCGTCCTCCCACATGCGGGCGCGGTAGTCTTCGTAATTGCTCAGCGAGGGGAAGGAGAAGTGGCAATAGGCGATGTCGTTCGGGCCTTCGTGCGGCAGGTGATAACCGTGATGGGTGCCGCCCATGGCCGGGATCTTGTAGATCCAGAAGCGCGCGTAGCGCTCGAAGGCGTCGAGCTTCGCGGGGTCGATTTCATATCGGACGGTGCAGGTGATCATGGCGGCTTACTTCTTCTTGCCGAAGCCCGAGAGGCCGGGGGGCAGTGGCATGCCGCCGCCCATGCCACCCAAGCCGCCCGGCAGTTTGCCGCCCATGGCTTTCGCGGCGGCTTCGAGCTGTTTCGGGTCCATCTGGGAGGGGTCCAAGCCTGCGGGCATGCCGCCCTTGCCGAACATGCCCTTCATGGCCTGTTTCAGCATGCCGCCTTTGCCCATGCGGCCCATCTTCTTCATCATGTCGCCCATCTGGCGCTGCATCTTCAGCAGCTTGTTGAGCTCGGAGACTTCCATGCCTGCGCCGGCGGCGATGCGCTTCTTGCGCGAGGCCTGCAGGATCTGCGGGTTGGCACGCTCTTTCTTCGTCATCGACTGGATGAGAGCGATCTGGCGTTTGAGGATGCTGTCGTCAAAGCCCGCCGCCTCGACCTGTTTGGCCATCTTGCCCATGCCGGGCATCATGCCCATCATGCCTTCCATTCCGCCCATCTTGAGCATCTGTTCGAGCTGCATCTTGAGGTCGTTCATGTTGAACTGACCCTTGGCCATGCGCTTCATCATGCGCTCGGACTGTTCGATCTCGAGCGTTTCCTGCGCCTTCTCGACGAGGGCCACGATGTCGCCCATGCCCAAGATTCGGCCCGCGATGCGCTCGGGCTCGAAGGTCTCGATGGCGTCCATCTTCTCGCCGAGACCCACGAATTTGATGGGCTTGCCGGTGACCGCGCGCATCGAGAGCGCGGCCCCGCCGCGCCCGTCGCCGTCCATCCGGGTGAGCACGACGCCCGAGACACCGATCTTGTCGTCGAATTCGGTGGCGACGTTGACCGCGTCCTGACCGGTGAGGCCGTCGACCACCAGCAGGGTCTCGCGCGGGTTGGCCACGTCGCGCACGGCGGCGGCCTGGGCGATGAGCTCCTGGTCGATGTGCAAGCGGCCCGCCGTATCCAGCATGTAGACGTCGTACCCGCCCAGGCCCGCCTGGGTTTTGGCGCGTTTGGCGATGGCGACCGGGTCCTCGCCCTTGACGATGGGCAGGGTGTCGACGCCGATCTGGGTGCCAAGGATGGCGAGCTGTTCCATCGCGGCGGGACGGTTCACGTCGAGCGAAGCCATCAGAACGCGCTTGCCCTCGCGGTCGGTCAGGCGTTTGGCGAGCTTGGCGGTGGTGGTCGTTTTACCGGAGCCCTGCAGGCCGACCATGAGGATCGGGGCGGGCGGGTTGTCGATCTTCAGCGCACCCGGTTCGCCTTCGCCTTTCAGCACGTCGATGAGCGCGTCATGCACGATCTTGACGACCTGCTGGCCGGGGGTGACCGATTTGGTTACGGCCTGTCCGGTTGCCTTGTCCTGCACCGCTTTCACGAAATCGCGGGCGACGGGCAGCGAGACATCCGCTTCCAGAAGCGCGACGCGCACCTCGCGCAGGGCGGTAGTGACGTCTTCCTCAGACAGCGCGCCCTGCTTCGTGAGCCGGTCAAAGACGCCGCCAAGGCGTTCGGACAGATTTTCAAACATGGGCCATGGCCCCCTTCGATGTCGGTTGCGGGATGCTCCTGATGTAGGAGGTCCGCCTGAATTGCACAAACGTCCCGGTCGGACCGAAACGAAAAGCGCCCCCGTGGGCGCGACGCGCTGACGGAGGGCGATCCCGAACGGTTCGGGACCGGAAGGCTGGAGCTTCCGGATGTTTAGGGGCGTTTAGGCGGCGGTAGGCCCCGAGTCAAGCCAGGCGTTGATGCGCTGGACCACCTTTTTAGCCTGCGGGCCACTGCGATAGCTCTGGGTCAGCCCGTGGCGGTTTTCAAGCCGGTCTGCCCCAAGGACGAGCGCGACCCGGTGACAGTCGGCAGTGTCGTGGTCGCCCTTGCGGGTCTGCAGCATCGCGCGGGTCACATCACCCAGCGGGTGGGTCTCAAACCGGTCGCCATTGAGGCGCCGTTTGCGCAGGGTCAGGGTCTGGGCGGTGCGGTCAAAGGTGACCTGCACCCGCTCCACCGCGAACCAGAAAGAGGGGACCATCAGCAGGGCTGTCACGGCGAGCACGAAGAGTGCCCTGCCCGGATCACCCTCGGCAAAAGCGGCCATGCTGGCGTAGAGCAGCAGCAGGGTCATGGCGACGAGGGCTGCCGCCAGAAGGATGGGTCGGTGTTCGATCACCAGCCGGTCCGGGGTGTCCGTCAGGATTTTCATGGGCGCAGAAGAGCGCAACGCCGTGGTGCTTTCGGGGCGATTTCGGTGCAAAAGCGCGGCAGATGACCCTGCGGGGCGCAACAGTGTCGAGGTGCGCGCGGGTTGATGCCGCGTGTCATGAGTATTTGGAGAAGGGTGAAGACAGGCGCGTGCGGGTGGAGCGTGGGCCTGTTGAAGGTGCGGTTTGATCTGAGCTGACTGGGGCGGCTTCGGTCGTGCGCCTCCTCTCGGGTGGTCTGGGACCGGTCGCTGGCGCTGGGGGGTGGTCGCGCTGGTGGCACCGGCGCTCTTTGGTGGCAAGCCGGGTGAGCGGGTGTTGATCTGGCTCAAGGCGGGACTTCGCCACCTTCATCAGATTGAGCCGCATTATCCGCCAGGGGGACAGGAGTCGGGATATGACATGTGCAAGACTGGTACGAACCGTAATTTCCGTGGTCGCGGTGTCCGCTTTTACGGCTCTGGCTGACGCGCCAGGCCCGGAGAACACCGAGGTGTCGCACGGCGGCGGGTGTCGCAAGAGTTCACCACCGGGGCAATGCTGCCATGGTGGGTCGCAGCCCTATCATTGTCATTGAAGGTGGCCAGGTCGGGGGCGTCATGGCGCGCCCCCGATCGGCGGGATGGATCAGGCGGCGAGGGCCGCGATCTGGGCGGTGGCGTCGGCCATGGCCTTGTCGGCATCTGCCATCAGGCGGTCGGCGGCGACGATTTCAACGTCGGTGATGCCGATGAAGCCCATGATGTGGCGCATGTAGCCGGAGGCGAAGTCGATGTCGGAGCCCACTTTAGTGCCGCCGGTTGCCAGGGCGATCACGGCGCGCTTGCCGTCGAGCAGGCCCTTGGGGCCGTTTTCGGTGTATTGGAAGGTGAGGCCCGCGCGGGCGATCTGGTCGATCCAGGCCTTGAGGGCCGCAGGCACGCCGAAGTTGTAGACCGGTACGCCGATCACCAGGACGTCCGCCGATTTGATCTCGTCCACCAGCGTGTCGGAGAGGGCGAGCGCCTTTTTTTGCGCATCGGTGCGCTGGTCGGCGGGGGTGAAGTTGGCACCCACCCAGGTCTCGTCGATTTGGGGGATCGCCTCGGCAAGATCGCGGTGGATCACCGTGCCGCCGAGTGTGCCCGCGATGCTGGCGGTCAGCTGGCGTGAGGTGGAGCCCGTGGTCCGGGCGGAGGCGTCGATTTGCAGGATGGTCTGTGTCATGTCAGGTCTCCTTGGAAGGGGATCGGGGATGTTGGTCTGCCTCAAAGATGCCCATTGCAATTTCGAACGCAATTCGTGATGTTCCACATCGACTGTGCGGTGTTGCACATTCTGCATCGAAGCGGGGTGGGATGGAGAACTGGGACGAGATCAAGACGGCCTACCAGGTGGCGCGGCTGGGCACGGTCAGCGGGGCGGCGGATGTGCTGGGGGTGCACCATGCCACGGTGATCCGCCACATCGACGCGCTCGAGGGGCGGCTGGGCGTGAAGCTTTTTCAGCGCCACGCGCGGGGGTATACGGCGACGGAAGCGGGGCAGGACCTGCTGCGCGTGGCGCAGGCAACGGATGACCAGTTCAGCCAGCTTGCGGGCCGCATCAAGGGGTTGGGCGATGAGGTTTCGGGCGATCTGGTGATCACCTCGCTGATAAGCCTCGCACCGCGGATGGTGCCGCTTCTGGCGCGGTTTCAGGAGCAGTATCCGGATGTGGTGGTGCGCTATCTGACCGGTGAGCGGCTCTTTCGGCTGGAGTACGGCGAGGCGCATGTGGCGGTGCGGGCGGGTACGGCGCCGGACCAGCCCGACAATGTGGTGCAGACGTTCCATCATCAGCACATGGGGCTTTACGCAACGCGCGGGTATCTGGCCAAGCACGGCACGCCCGCCTCGGTGGCGGATCTGGCGACGCACCGGTTCGTGGGCCATGACAGTGACCAGAGCCGCGCGCCCTTCAACCGCTGGATGCGCGCCCATGTGCCAGCGGAGGCGATCATCTTCCGCTCGACTGACACACGGGCGCTGGATGTGGCGGTGCAGTCCGGGGCGGGCATCGGGTTCATGGCGGTGCTAGAGGCGCGGGACGATCCCGATCTGGTGGAGATCATTCCGCGGCAGGACGACTGGTCAGCGCCGCTGTGGTTGGTCACACATGTAGATCTGCACCGCACCACGAAGGTGCAGGCGTTTCTGAGCTTTCTGAAGGAGCAGGCGAAAGACTGGGACGTATGAGCCCCAGCGCGCAGGGGCATCTGGCGATGCTGACCTTCTCGGCGCTGGTGGCGGGGTCGTTTTCGCTGGGCGCGCAGGCGGCGAATGCGATTGACCCCGCGGTGCTGAATGCGGTGCGCTTCGTGATTGCCGCGGCGGTGATCGGGGCGGCGGCGCTGGCCACCACCGGGCTGCCGCGTGCAGCGTTCCGCGCGCCTTGGCGCTATGCGGTGCTGGGTGGGACCTTTGCGGTCTATTTCGTGCTGATGTTCGAGGGGCTGAAGACCGCGCCGCCGGTGAGTGCGGCGGCGGTGTTTACCCTCACGCCGGTGATGGCGGCAGGCTTCGGCTGGCTGCTGTTGCGCCAGATCACGACGGCGCGGATGGCCTTTGCCCTGAGCATCGGGGCGGCGGGCGCGCTCTGGGTGATCTTCCGGGCCGATTGGGCGGCGTTTCGCGCGTTTGAGATCGGGCCGGGCGAGGCGATCTATTTCGTCGGCTGCGTGGCGCATGCGGTCTACACGCCGATGGTGCGTAAACTGAACCGGGGCGAACCGGCGGTGGTTTTCACCTTCGGGATGCTGGTGGCGGGGGCGATCTTGCTGACCCTGTTTGCCTGGCGCGACATCGTGGCGACCGATTGGGCGGGTCTGCCGGGGATCGTCTGGGTGACGCTGATCTACGTGGCGCTCTTTGCCTCCGCCGCCACCTTCGTGCTCTTGCAATTCGCCACGCTGCGGCTGCCGAGCGCCAAGGTGATGGCCTATACCTACCTCACGCCGAGCTGGGTGATCCTGTGGGAGATCGCCTTTGGCAACGGCACGCCGCAGGCGCTGGTGCTGGGCGGCGTTGCGCTGACGGTCGTGGCGCTGGCGCTGCTTCTGCGCGATGACGAGCCGCCCACGCGGGAACAAAAGGCGGTGCCGTCACGTTGACCTCTCAACGAAAGAGAGGATCAAGATGATTAACAGCATTATCTATGTGGTTGGCCTTGTGGTTGTCGTGATGGCAGTGATCAATCTGGCCACCTGACCCATGCCAGCGCTCAGGCGCTCTTGTCCGGGAGTTCGGCCGCGAGGAACCGCTCGAACGCATCGAGGTTCACCGGCTCGAACTGCCCGAACCCTTGCATCCAGACAGAAGCCGCGCGCAGGGCATCGGGTTCCAGCTTGCACCATTTGACCCGCCCGCGCTTTTCCTGGCTGATCAACCCCGCCGCCGTCAGCACCCCGAGGTGCTTGGAAATGGCGGCCAACGACATCTCGAAGGGCTCGGCCACGTCAGTCACGGCCATATCGTCTTCCAACAGCATCGTCAGAATTTCCCGCCGGGTCGGGTCTGCCAGAGCGGCGAAGGCCTGATCGAGGTTGCGCGTCATGCGCTCGTCATACCGCCGGAGCGGCGGCAGGGGAAGCCCGTCAGCCGCGCGGATGATAGGTGGTCTGCGATGGCAGCGTCACCCGATGGCGGTCCAGATCCGCAGGTGAGAGACCGATATCGCGGGCCAGGTGATCGCTGATCTCGCCGATCTCCAGGCCCTTTGGCGCGGGCCGCAGCCAGGAAAGCAGTCGCCTCAGCATGTTTTTCGGTGACCTGAAGGCAAAGGTCAGGCCTGCGCGCGCACGCGTTACATCGGTCATGGGACACACTCCAATTCAGGTATGAGGGCAGTTTCGCCCAAACGTCGCATGAATTCAAAATCAATTGCTTGACCAAACCTGTGCAAAAAATGCACAAGTCATCATGTCCAGGCAGCTGCCCCCGCTGAACGCCCTGCGCGCCTTCGAGGCCGCAGGTCGGCATGAAAGCTTCTCGCGCGCCGCCGAGGAGCTGGGCGTGAGCCATTCCGCCATAAGCCGCCACGTGCGCGGGCTGGAAGACCGGCTGAACACGCGGCTCTTCCGGGATGTGTCGCGCGGTGTGGAGCTGACGGTCGAGGGCGCCGCCTACCTGGGGCAGGTCACACCTGCGCTGGACGCCATCGCGGAGGCTACTGACCGGGTCACCGAACGACCCGCAGGCGTGATCATGATCAACAGCGAGCCGCTCTTTGCCACCAAATGGTTGATCCCGCGTCTGTCAGGGTTTCATGCCGCACACCCCGAGGTGGAGGTTCGGCTGGAAGGGTCGCGCTGGCTCGCCGATGTGAACCGCTACGAGGCTGACGTGGCGATCCGCTTTCTCAAGATCGCGGGGTCGAACCCCGATGCGATCCTATTAAGCGACGCGCCGCTCTATCCCTTCGCCGCACCCGGCCTTGTCGATCTGCCGCTGGCCAGCCCCCGCGCGCTCGCCCGGCACAAGCTGATGCGCGACCGCTCCACCGGGACCTGGGGCGCGTGGTTTGCGCTCTCCGGCATTGATGATCCGGAGATCATCCCGCTGATCGGGTGGCGCATGCGCTCCTACCTGGCCTACGAGGCGACCCTTGCGGGGCACGGGGTCTTCCTGACCTCCAGCGAGGTGACCTCGCTGGATGTGGCGGCGGGCCGGTTGCAACAGCTCTCTGAGATCGGGTTTCGCGAGGGCGGATACTACGTGCTGCTGGGTGAGGGGGCGCTGCGCCGCAAAGCCGTGCGCCTGTTCCGGGACTGGCTTCTCGACACCAGCGCGCGCCACCGCGGGCAGCCCATCTGACAAAGATCAACCAAATGGTTGAATGAGGCTCAGCCCCCGATCCCGGCCAGGACGTACTGCGGCAAAGCGCGCCACGCCCCTTCACCCTTCCAAAAATACTCATAATTCCAAACGGTTACAGAGGCTCTGCCCTCTGTCGCCGCGCGCTTGACTCACCCCGCCCCGCGCAATAGCACAAGCGCAACCATTCGAAGGGGTGTTTGCTCGTGACAGACCCGGACCAGAAGCAGCAACTTGAGCAGCTTGAGGCCCGGATCAAGGCGGCCAAACAGGGCCAGGCACCCAAACCCCGGCAGGATGAGCACTATTCCCAGGCACAACTGGCCTGGCGCATGGTGATCGAACTGGTGGCCGGTCTGGGGATCGGTTTCGGCATCGGATACGGGCTCGACAGCTTGTTCGGGACGCTCCCGATCTTCCTGGTGCTGTTCACACTGCTGGGCCTCGCGGCGGGCATCAAGACGATGCTGCGGTCTGCGCAAGAGGTCCAAGAGAAGAAATTGGCCGAAGAGGCCGAGAAGAGAGACGAGGGAGCCCGGAATGGCGGATAGTGCGGAAGAAGGCGGTCTGGTGTTTCACCCGATGGATCAGTTCATCATCCAGCCGATTTTCGGCGGAGAGGTGACCTGGTACACGCCCACCAACGCAGCGCTCTGGATGGGCCTGTCGATTGTGGCGATCATCGTGCTTCTGGTGCTCGGCAGCCGCCATCGCGCCATCGTGCCGAGCCGGTCGCAGTCGATTGCCGAGCTCGCCTATGGCTTCATCTACAAGATGGTCGAGGATATCTGCGGCAAGGAAGGCCTGCGGTATTTCCCCTATATCATGACGCTGTTCATGTTCATCGTCTGCGCGAATTTCCTGGGGCTGATCCCCACGTCCTTCACGCCGACCTCGCATTTTGCCGTCACCGTTGTACTGGCGCTTGCGGTTTTCGTCACCGTGACCGTTCTGGGCTTTGTCAAGAACGGCGCCGGGTTCCTGAGCCTCTTCTGGGTCTCCTCGGCGCCGCTGGCGTTGCGGCCCATTCTCGCGATCATCGAGATTATTTCCTATTTCGTGCGGCCCGTGAGCCACTCCATTCGTCTGGCGGGCAACGTCATGGCGGGCCATGCGGTGATCAAGGTCTTCGCGGGCTTTGCAGCCATCGCCGCCGTGAGCCCCGTGGCTGTGCTGGGCATCACCGCGATGTACGGGCTGGAGGTGCTGGTGTCCTTCATCCAGGCCTATGTCTTCACGATTCTCACATGCGTGTACCTCAAGGACGCGCTGCACCCGCATCACTAATTTCGGACGATCCGTCCGTAGCTCTACTCAACTTCCAATCGTAAGGAGAATTCACATGGAAGGCGAACTCGCACACATCGGCGCAGGTCTGGCGGCAATCGGGTCCGGCGCAGCCGCGATCGGGGTTGGCAACGTGGCCGGCAACTACCTGGCTGGCGCCCTGCGCAACCCGTCGGCGGCTGCGTCGCAAACCGCGACCCTCTTCATCGGTATCGCCTTCGCAGAAGCGCTCGGGATCTTCGCGTTCCTCGTCGCCCTGCTGCTGATGTTTGCCGTCTAAGCTCTAGAGACGACTTTCCTTACGCTCGGGCGGCGCGACACCGCGCTGCCCGCTGTGTGGAACCGCCTCGAAGGAGATCATCATGGCAACAGACACACCTGGCGCAGACGCCGCCTCCTCGGGAGGGATGCCACAGCTCGATTTCTCGACCTGGGGCAACCAGATCTTCTGGCTGGTTCTGACGCTTATTGTCATTTATTTCGTTCTGTCGCGCATCGCGCTGCCGCGGATCGCGGCGATTTTGGCGGAACGGCAAGGCACGATCACGAGCGATCTGGCCGCCGCCGAGGACTTGAAGGCCAAGGCGGAAGAGGCTGAAGCGGCCTATGAGAAAGCTCTGATCGACGCGCGCGCCGAGGCGCACCGCATCGTGGCCGAGGCCAAGGCGGAGATTCAGAAAGACCTGGACGCGGCCATGGCCAAGGCGGATGCGGAGATTGCGGCCAAGGCGGCGGAATCCGAGAAAGCCATTGCCGAGATCCGTGCAGGTGCGCTGGAGGCCGTGAAAGAGGTCGCCGGTGAGACCGCGCAGGAGATCGTCACCACGATGGGCGGCTCGGCGGACGCGAAAGCGATCACCGCCGCCGTCGACGCGCGGGTGAAAGGATGAAGGCCATGCGGAACCTGACCGGACAGATATCGCTGGCGCTGGGGCTGATCCTGGCGAGCCCGGCTTTTGCGGCGGGCGACAAGCCGTTCTTCTCACTGAAGAACACCGACTTCGTGGTGCTTCTCGGCCTGCTCGTCTTTGTCGGCATCCTGGTGTATTTCAAGGTCCCGGGGATGATCGGCGCCATGCTGGACAAGCGCGCCGAAGGCATCCAGTCGGAGCTCGATGAGGCCCGCGCGTTGCGCGATGAGGCACAATCGCTGCTCGCCAGCTACGAGCGCAAGCAGCGCGAAGTGCAGGAGCAGGCAGACCGCATCGTGGCCGCCGCCAAGGAAGAGGCCACCGTGGCCGCCGAGGAAGCGCGCGCCGATCTCGCCAAGTCGCTGGAGCGCCGGATGGCCGCTGCGGAAGAGCAGATCGCCAATGCGCAAAGCGCGGCGATCAAGGAGGTGCGTGATCAGTCGGTGACGGTTGCGATGTCCGTGGCCCGCGAGATGATTGCCAAGCAGATGACCGCGGCCCAGGCCAACGGCCTGATCGACAGCGCCATTGAGGAAGTGGACGCCAAGCTGCACTAAGCTGCGCATCCTCGACGTAGGTTGAAACCCGGCCCCGCGCCGGGTTTTTTCTTGGCCGGGCGTTTGTGAAACTTCTGTGACATTTTCAGAATTCGGGGTCAGATCAAAGTCCGCAGCCGGGCCACCCCGCAGCCTGTCAGCAAGTGCAATCGACACCTTGCTGACGGAGACCTGCGATGTTTGACCAACTGACCGACCCGGCCCTCTACACGCCAACCCCGATCTACCGGAACGCGGCGCCGATCATCTCGGTGCGCAATCTCTCGCTGCACTACGGCGAGAAACAGGCGCTGAGTGATGTGAGTTTCGACCTCTATGACCAGGAGATCCTGGCCTTCATCGGCCCGTCGGGCTGTGGCAAGTCCACGGCGCTGAAATGCCTCAACCGGATGCATGACGATACACCGGGCGTGCGGATCGACGGCGAGATCATCATGCACGGCGAGGATATCCACGGCGCTGAGATCGACCCGCCGGTGCATCGCCGCCGTTTCGGCTGGGTGGCGCAGAAGCCGAACCCGTTCGCGGCGTCGATCTATGAGAATGTGGCCTATGGTGCGCGCATCCACGGGCTGGTGCGCGGCCGGCGCGAGATGGACGCACATGTGAAGTGCTGCCTGCGGCGGGCGCATCTCTGGGAGGAGGTCAAGCAGGATCTGCATCGCAAGTCCGGGCATGACCTCTCGGGCGGTCAGCAGCAGCGGCTCTGCATCGCGCGTGCGTTGTCGACCAAGCCCGAGGTGCTGCTCATGGACGAGCCCACCGGCTCGATCGACCCGGTCGCCACCGCGAAGATCGAGGACCTGATGCTGGAGTTGAGCGAAGATCACGCGGTGGTCATCATCACCCATTCGATGATGCAGGCGCGACGGATCGCGGACCGGGTGGCGTATTTCCACCTCGGGGAGCTGCGGGAGCTGTCGCGGACCGAGGCGATGTTCGAGCGCGCGCAGGATCCGGAGGCGCGGGCCTTCGTAGCGGGGGATTTCGGCTAGAGCACCGCGCTATCAAGCAGACTTGAACTCGCCACCTGGCCCGCACGGCGGGCACCGCCCGCCCCCCTTCGATGGGGGGAAGGGCGCTTGGCCCCCTGTCGCAACTGTGGTGTGGAGGCCCACCCCGATGTTGGCTCTGTCGTGATCAGCGCTGGTGCACCTCGTGGTCGAGACGCTGTTGCGCGACCTCTTCGTTGCGCTCCGCCTTGATCTGGTCCTGCAGACACAGTTCGACGTAGTCGAGATGCGCCTCCACCGCCGCGCGGGCGCCCTTGGCATCGCGCGCCTGCAGGCTGTCGTTGATCATGCGGTGCTGGTCGAGCAGGGTCTGCCGGGTGGCGCGCTGTTTGAACATGATCTGCCGGTTGTAGAACACGCCCTCGCGCAGCAGATCGTACATCGAGCGCATCATATGCAGCATCACAACGTTGTGGCTGGCCTCGATGATCGCCATGTGGAACTGCGCATCCAGCCGCGCTTCATCCTCCGGGTTCCGCTTGGTGTGCGCTCCCTCCATCTTGTCGAAGACGGTCTGCACCACCCGCAGGTCGGTGTCCGAGGCGAGGCGCGCGGCGCGCTCGGCGGCGAGCCCCTCCATGTCGCGCCGGAACGACAGGTAGTCGAAGACCGCATCGTCATGCCGGGCAAAGAGCTGAACCAGCGCGGGCGCAAAGGCGGAGCCCAGCACATCCGCCACATAGACGCCCGCCCCCGCGCGTGAGGTGAGCAGCCCCTGGTCCTGCAGCGCGCTGATCGCGTCGCGCAGGCTGGGCCGCGACACATGCAACCGCTCGGCCAGCTCCCGTTCGGCGGGCAGACGCTCCCCGGGCCGCAGGATGCCACGCAGGATCAGCTGTTCGATCTGGCGCACCACCGCGGTGGAGAGTTTCTCTGATTGAACGGGTCGGAAGGGCATGGGCGCTCCATTTTGGTCAAATTATATGACCACTTTATGCGGATGGTAAACTCTTTTTCAGATCAGAGCCTCCTGGCTCGCGGTGACCTGCTGGTGTTGCGCGCAACAATATGTTGGGGATAAGTCCGCGGAATACCCATCTTGTGGTGTGTTTCGGTTGACACACTGCGCCCCCGCTCGCAGGCTGAGACCCCAGAGGAATCATCAGGCGGACGGCTTTGCGCTTCTCCAAACTCAGACTGACCGGCTTCAAAAGCTTCGTGGACCCCACCGATCTGATCATCGCCGATGGTCTGACCGGTGTCGTGGGCCCGAACGGCTGTGGCAAGTCGAACCTGCTGGAAGCGCTGCGCTGGGTGATGGGCGAAAACCGCCCCACGGCAATGCGCGGCGGTGGGATGGAAGATGTGATCTTCGCCGGGGCGGCCACGCGGCCGGCGCGCAACTTTGCCGAAGTCGCTCTGCATCTCGACAATTCCGAGCGGTTGGCGCCCGCGGGGTTCAATGACAGCGACAGCCTCGAGATCGTGCGGCGCATCACCCGCGATGTGGGCAGCGCCTATAAGGTCGGCGCCAAGGACGTGCGGGCGCGCGATGTGCAGATGCTCTTCGCCGATGCCTCGACCGGCGCGCATAGCCCGGCGCTGGTGCGGCAGGGGCAGATTGCCGAGCTGATCAACGCGAAACCCAAGAGCCGGCGGCGCATTCTGGAAGAGGCGGCGGGGATCAGCGGGCTTTATCAGCGGCGGCATGAAGCAGAGCTGAAGCTAAAAGGGGCCGAGACCAACCTGGCGCGTGTCGATGATGTGATCGAACAGCTGGCCAACCAACTGGGCCAGCTCGCTCGGCAGGCGCGGCAGGCGGCGCGGTACCGCGAGATCGGCACGGCGTTGCGGCGGGCGGAAGGCATGTTGCTCTATCGCCGCTGGCGCGAGGCAGATGAGGCCCGGGCGCAGGCCGAGGACGCGCTGCGCGGCAAGGTGACCGAGGCCGCTCAGGCCGAGGCGGCGGTGCGGCAAGCGGCGAAGCTGCGCGAGGGGGCCGAAGGTGCCCTGCCGCCGCTGCGCGAGGAGGAAGCCATTGCGGCAGCGGTGCTGCAGCGGCTCACGGTCGAGCGCGATACGCTCAATGATCAGGAGGCCCGGGCGCTGGCGCTGATCGAGACACTGACCGGGCGGATCGCGCAGCTGAGCCATGACATCGAGCGCGAGGGCGGGCTGAACCGCGACGCGGGCGAGACCATCGCGCGGCTGGAATGGGAGGCGGCGGAGCTTGCCAAGGCCTCCGAGGGGCATGAGGCGCAGCTGGCCGACGCGGCGGAAGCGGCGCGCGAGGCGGCGGCGGTGCTGCAGACCCGCGAAGAGGATATGTCGACCCAGACCGAGGATATGGCGCGGCTGTCGGCGCGGCACGGCTCGGCGCAACGGCTGTTGGAAGACAGCCGCAAGACGCAAGGCAAATCCGAGGCGGAGGCTGCGCGTGCGCGGGAAGCCGTGGCGGCGAGCGAGGCGGCGCTGGCCAAGGCGCGCGCGGATTTTGTCGCGGCGGAAGCGGCGGAGAAACAGGCGGTGGCCACGGCGGAGAAGGCCGACGCAGCGCTTGTCGAGGCGGAAGAGGCGCGGGCGGAGACGCAGGCACGCGAGGCCGAGGCGCGGGCACAACGCTCCGAGGCCGAGGGCGAGATGAACGCGCTGCGGGCTGAGGCGGGGGCCCTGGCCAAGCTCGTGGACCGGGATACGGCAGAGGGTGGGCAGGTGCTCGACCAGCTGCAGGTCAAGTCGGGCTATGAGAAGGCGCTGGGGGCGGCGCTGGCCGATGACCTGCGCGCGCCGGAGGTGGCGGCGGATGGACCCTCGGGGTGGGCTGTTCTGCCCGCTTATGATCAGCATCAGCCCTTGCCGGAGGGGGTGAAGCCCCTGTCGCTCTTCGTGGATGTGCCGGAGGTGCTGGCGCGCCGGATCAGCCAGATCGGGCTGGTGGAGGCGGATGAGGGGCCGCGGGTGCAGGCGGCGCTGATGCCCGGCCAGCGGCTGGTCTCGACCGAGGGCGATTTGTGGCGCTGGGACGGGTTCCGGGCCTGGGCAGAAGATGCGCCCTCGGCGGCGGCGCTGCGGTTGCAGCAGTTGAACCGGTTGGAAGAGCTGAAGCAGGGGTTGGAGGCGGCAACCCAGAGGGCGGATGGCGCGCGGGCGGCGCATGAGCGGTTGGGCGTGCAGCTGGAAGAGTTGACGCGGGCGGACAAGCTGGCCCGCGAGGCGCGGCGCGCGGCGGACAAGCTGATGGCAGATGCCGGGCGCCAGCTGAGCCGCGCGGAGGCGGATCGCAACCTGGCGGAGGGCCGGCTGGAATCGCTGGGTCTTGCGGTGGCGCGGCATGAAGAAGAGGCGATGGGTGCGCGCGCGCGGCTGAAGGAAGCCGAGCGGGCGCTGGAGGAATTGGGTGACCTCGATGAGGCGCGGGCGCTGGTCGAACAGGTGCGCATGGCCGTGGAGGCCGCGCGGATCACCATGATGTCGCGCCGTTCGGCCCATGATGAGCTGCGCCGCGAGGGCGAGGCGCGTACCAAGCGGGCGCAGGAAGTGACCAAGGAGATCAGCGGCTGGCGGCACCGGCTGGAGACGGCCGAGAAGCGGTCGGCGGAGCTGGTGGCGCGCAAGGCCTCGGCCGAGGAGGAGCTGGAGTTGGCGCAGGCGGCGCCGCAAGAGATTGCTGCCAAGCGGGCCGAGATGAGCGACGCGATTGCCGTGGCCGAGGCGCGCAAGGTGCACAGCGCCAATGCGCTGTCGGAGGCCGAGGGGGCGTTGCGCGTTGCCACGCAGGCAGAGCGGGACGCGGAGCGGGTCGCCTCGGAGGCACGGGAAGCGCGCGCGGGCGCCGAGGCGCGCAGCGAGGCGGCGCGCGAGACCGTGGCGCTGGCCGCGGAGCGGATTGCGGATGAGGCGCAGGTGACGCCGAACCAGCTTCTGGGTCAGCTTGACGTCACGCCTGATGACATGCCGAAGGCGGATGCGCTGGAGGCGGATGTGAACCGGCTGAAGCGCCAGCGGGATGCGCTCGGTGCCGTGAACCTGCGCGCCGAGGAAGACGCCGCCGAGGTGCAGACGGAGTATGACACGCTGACCGGCGAGAAGGCCGATCTGGAAGAGGCGATCAAGACCCTGCGCGGTGGCATTGCCAGCCTGAACAAGGAAGGCCGCGAGCGTTTGCTGACGGCCTTCGAGCAGGTGAATTCCAATTTTTCGATGCTGTTCACGCATCTCTTTGGCGGTGGCGAGGCCAATCTTGTGATGGTGGAGAGCGATGACCCGCTGGAAGCCGGGCTTGAGATCATGTGCCAGCCGCCGGGCAAGAAGCTCTCGACGCTGAGCCTGCTGTCAGGTGGGGAGCAAACGCTGACGGCGATGGCGTTGATCTTTGCGGTGTTCTTGGCCAACCCGGCGCCGATCTGCGTGCTCGACGAGGTCGATGCGCCCTTGGACGACGCGAATGTAACCCGGTTCTGCGACCTGCTGGACGAGATGTGCCGCCAGACCGAGACGCGGTTTTTGATCATCACCCACCATGCGGTCACGATGGCACGGATGGACCGGCTCTTCGGCGTGACGATGGCCGAGCAGGGGGTGAGCCAGCTGGTGTCGGTGGACCTCAAGAAGGCCGAGACGCTGGTGGCGTGAGCCTGCGCAGGCGGTGGCC
The DNA here is from genome assembly GCF_054226325.1 of Roseobacter cerffii. NCBI lineage: Bacteria > Pseudomonadati > Pseudomonadota > Alphaproteobacteria > Rhodobacterales > Roseobacteraceae > Roseobacter > Roseobacter cerffii. Next base: position 3,652,239 of record NZ_CM135757.1, on the reverse strand, counting down.
TGAAAGCCCACCGCACCTGTCTGTGGTCACCGGAACGTGTGTTGGATGTGCCTGGCCAGGCGTTAGGGTGGGCGCATGTTTCGGTTTTTTCTTCTTTGCGCGCTTTGTCTTGGTCCGGCTGCGGCGGTGGCGCAGGACTGGGCGTTGCGGGCGGAGGATCGTCTGCTGACGCGGGACGAGGTGGCCGTGCTGACCGAGGGGCAGACGCTGGTGTTTTATGACGACGGGCAGTCCAAATTCTCGGCGGGCGGGGCCTATTCCTACACCTATGCCAGCGGCGAGTCGGCCTTCGGGCGCTACCGGGTCGAGGCGGATGGCACGGTTTGCATCGCCTATCGCAACGGGTTTGGGCGCTGTGATCGCTATGTGGAGAGTGGCAGCCGGATCGTGATGCTCACCGAGAAAGGCGAGCGCTACCCGATCCGACCTGCGGCCCGCGACTGAACCTCAGGGCAAAGAAAGACCCTGCGGCACGCAGCGCGCAGGGTCGTGAAGTCGCAAACCTGAATGTAAGTTTCATCCAGAAGAGTAGCCGCGCCTGTGTAAAGAAAGGTAAACGTCGCGGGCGTCAGAGACGGGCGAGCAGCGTGGGCGTGGGCCAGGCGTCGGCGGGCAGGCCGAGGCGCTTCTGTTCGGCTTGCACAGCAGCGCGGCTGCGCGCGCCCAGAATGCCATCAACCTTGCCCACGTCGTGCCCGCGGGCCTGCAGTTTGCGCTGCAACTCCTTGATCTGCGCGCCGCTGAGCCCTGGCTCGGGGGTTCCGGCATCATAGACCGGGGCGCCTTCAAGCCGCGTGCCGAAATAGGCGGCGGTCAGAACATAGGTAAAACTTTGATTCCATTCGAAATAAACGCGGAAATTCGGATAGGCAAGGAAGGCCGGGCCCTTGTGGCCCTGTGGCAGCAGCAGCGACGCGGGCAGCCCGGGCGCGAGGCTGCCGGTGCGCGCGCGCACGCCAAGCGCTTCCCATTCTCGCGCAGATTTCTGCGTGCGCAGCCCGCTTTGCGACCAGTCCATATCGGCGGGCACGGTGACTTCCTGCAGCCAGGGCTCCCCTTTGCGCCAGCCGAGGCTCTGCAGCATCTTGCCGCCGGACATCAGCGCGTCGGTGGGTGAGGTCTTTAACGAAACCTTACCGTCGCCGTCCCCATCGACGCCGTTTTCGAGGATGTCGCGGGGCAGCATCTGGACCATCCCGATCTCACCGGCCCAGGCGCCGGTGGTGGTGCGCGGGTCGAGCGCGCCCTTCTCGAAGAGCTCAAGTGCTGCGAAGACCTGAGGGCGGAAAAGCTCGGGGCGGCGGCAGTCGTGCGAGAGCGTGACCAGCGCATTCACCGTGTTGAAATCGCCCTGAAAGCCGCCGTAATCCGTCTCGAAGGCCCAGAAGGCCAGCAGAACACCACGGCTGACACCATAGCTCTGTTCGATCCGGTCAAAGACCGCGTCATATTTCTGAGCGTTGCTTTTGCCGCGGTTCAGCCGGTCGGCCGAGATCAGCCGTTGCGAGAAATCGAGGAAGGGGCGCTGGAAGACACCCTGGGCGCGGTCGGCGTTCAACACTTTCTGGTCCTGCCGCACGTTTGCGAAAAACTGATCGACCGTGGCGGCGGCATGGCCCTTCTGGACCGCCTCGCTCTTCAGCCCGTTCACGAAGCTGGCAAAGGAACCGCCACAGGCCTGAGCGGCGGCGGGCAGGATGAGGGCGAAAGCGGCGATCAGGGGCAGGCGCATCAAAGGTCTCCAAGAAAGTGCAACACAAGAACCAGAGCACAGAGCGCGAGAAACAGCGCCCATGCGCGCCACAGCATCGCGATACTGGCGTCGATGTCCATCGGCGTGAGCAGTTTACGGCCGTCCGCGTTAACAAAGGGGAAATCGCGCAGTGTGCCGTCATAGGCGCGGGGGCCGGCCAGCGCGATGCCGAGGGCGCGCGACATGGCCGCCTCGGGCCAGCCGGCATTCGGCGAGCGGTGCTGGGCCGCATCGGCGCGGATGCCGCGCGCGTCGGTCAGGCGGGCGGGCAGGGCAATGAGTAGGGCCGTGAGCCGGGCGGGGATGAGGTTCAGCAGGTCATCCAGGCGGGCGGCGGCCCAGCCGAAGGCCTCATGCCGGGGCGTGCGGTAGCCGATCATGCTGTCGGCGGTATTGACCAGCTTATAGGTGATGATGCCGGGCAGCCCGGCGATGAAAAACCAGAGCGCGGGGGCGATGACCCCGTCGGAGAGATTTTCGGCGGCGCTTTCAATGGCGGAGCGGGACACCTGGCTTGCGTCCATCGCGGCGGTGTCGCGGCTGACGATCTGGGCCACGGCGCGGCGGCCCTCCGGAAGCGAGAGGCGCAGACCATCGGCGACCTCTGCCACGTGCTGGACGAGCGAGCGTTGCGCTAGCAGGATTGCCGTGACGATGATCACGACAGGTGTGCCGAGGGTTTCGAGGAGCAGGCCAGCGCCGGCGCCTGTACAGACGAGTGCGAGCGCGCAGAGAATGCCTTTTGCTCTTTGGGCCGGGCCCCTGTTGATCTGGCGATCCATCCAGCCGACGAGGCGGCCCATGAGGACGGCAGGATGTGGCACCCGGTCCCACAACCAGCGCGGCTCGCCCAGGGCAGCGTCGAGCAGCAGGGCGCAGATCAGCAGCGCGGCTGTGCTCATGCCAGGGCGGCCTCGATCCGGGGCCAGTGCAAGCTGTGCGGCAGGCCGAGGCGCAGCCAGCGGGAGTTGTAGGGAAACGTGCGGCTCCAGATGCGGTGCTCGGCGAGGCGGGTTTGCCAGTGGGCGGCCTCCTCGACCTCGTAGAGGCGGAAGAGCGTTGTGCCGCCGAGGACCCGCGCGCCCGCGATCTGCATCAGCGCGTCGAGATGGGCGGCATCCTCGGCGAGGCGGGCGCGGGTTTCGCGGGCCCAATCCGCATCGCTGAGGGCTGCGGCGCCAATGTGCAGGGCGGGGCCGGAGACGGCCCAGGGCCCGAGAGTGTCGCGCAGCCGGGCAACGAGGCCGGGATCTCCGGCAACGAAGCCCAGGCGCAGCCCGGCGAGCCCCCAGAACTTGCCGAAGCTCTTGAGCACCAGCGTGCCCGGCTCGGCGGCCAGCGGCATCAGCGAGCCGGTGGGTGCCACGTCGCAGAAGCTCTCGTCGATCACGGTGAGCGGGGCGTTTCGGACGGGCAGCGTCTCCGCCGTCCAGAGTTTTCCATCGGGGTTGTTGGGGTGCACGACCACCTGCGCGGCGCTGGAAGCGTCGTCGACCTGTTGCCATCCCTGCGCCGTGAAGGCGGCGGCATGTTCATTGTAGGTGGGACCGGGGATGCAGACGTTGGCGCGGGGCAACAACTGGGGGATCTGCGCGATGAGGGCGGAGGCGCCGGGCGCGGCGAGCAGATCGGCGCCGTCAGGCACCTGCCAGAAGCGGCGCGCAGCATCGAGGAGACGGGTGCCCGCGGCCTTGTCAGGCAGCGCTGTCCAGGCATCGGCAGGCAGCGTGGAGGCTCGATAAGGATGCGGATTGATGCCTGTCGAGAGGTCGATCCAGCCGATTCGGTTACCCCCGAACTGTGCAATTGCAGCATCCAAACCGCCGCCGTGATCGCGTTCACGTTTCGTCAACAATCTGCTCCAAATGCAAGGAACGTGGCGCAAAACCGCAGCTTTGCCCGTTGCAGAAAGCGGAAATCAGCCGGTTAATCAAGTCTCGCCACAAATCATAAAGTTGTCGAAGATTGCTTAATCGTTTGTTAACCTTTGAGGCACACGACAGATGTTACAGAGTGCAACAAATCCGGAGCATCCGGGTTGGAGGACAGATGAAGGTTCTGATTGTAGAGAGCCAAAACGATCTGGCTAAAATCTGGCAGCGGCATCTGCAGCGCATGGGCATGAACGTGTCCCTGGCGCTTGGACAAACGGAAGCCATTCGCCATCTGAGCACCGATGACACGGATATCATCATCATGGACCTGGTCCTGAACGATGGCTCGGCGCTGGCCGTGGCGGACTACGCGAGCTATCGCCAGCCCGACGCCAAGGTGATTTTCGTCACCAATACGTCGTTCTTCTCGGATGGCTCGATCTTTTCGCATGCCACCAATGCCTGCGCCTTTGTGCAAAGCGCCACGCCGCCGGAAGACCTGGCGGCCATGGTTGAACACTATGGCGCACCAGCGCAGCAGTCGGGTGCGGCCTGAGCGCCGAGCACCGGCTGACCAAATACGAAAGACCTAGCCGCGGTGATGCGGCGCCATGAAGTCGAGCTCTGGCCCCATCGGGATGATCCGGTGAGGATTTATCGTCTCGTGACTGTAGTGGTAGTGGCGGATGATATGGGCGAAGTTCACGGTCTCACCCACGCCGGGCGTCTGGTAGAGATCGCGCACATAGGCCCAGAGATTGGGATAGTCGATCAGCCGCTTGCGATTACACTTGAAGTGCCCGTGATAGACCGGATCGAACCGCACAAGCGTGGTGAAGAGCCGCCAATCGGCCTCGGTCAGCCTGTCGCCCATCAGGTAACGCTGGTCTGTGAGCCGCGCCTCCAGCCAGTCCAGCGTGTCAAAGAGCGGTGCAACAGCGGCGTCATAGGCCTCTTGCGTGGTGGCGAACCCGGCCTTGTAGACGCCGTTGTTCACCGTGTCGTAGATGCGGTCGTTCACCGGCGCGATGGCCTTGCGCAGATCTTCCGGCCAGTAGTCAGCCGTATTGCCGGTGAGCCCGTCGAAGGCGGAATTGAACATGCGGATGATCTCGGAGCTTTCATTGCTCACGATGGTTTCGCGCTGCTTGTCCCAGAGGATCGGCACGGTCACGCGGCCTGAGATCTGCGGATCGGCCTTGAGGTAGATGTCGCGGGCAAAGGGCAGGCCATAGAGCGTGTCGCCGGTGGCGCCGTGATCGTCGGTCTCGAAGGTCCAGCCGTCGGTCAACATATCGGGATGCACGACCGAGACGGAGATGTGGTCGGTCAGCGCCTTGAGGTGCCGGAAGATCAGGGTACGATGCGCCCAGGGGCAGGCGTGGCTGACGTAGAGATGGTAGCGGCCCGAATCGGGGGTGAACCCGCCGTCACCGGAGGGCCCCGGCGCGCCATCAGGCGTGATCCAGTTGCGGAATTTCGCCTCTGATCGTTTGAATTTTCCGCCTGTCGATGCGGTGTCGTACCATCTGTCATGCCACACGCCATCTACCAAAAGACCCATGCCGAACCTCCTTAATTGCTTGGCTCAAAGCTAGGAGCTTGCCCCCTGGCTGGCCAGTCGCGCCCCTGCGCAGGGGCCCTGCGCTGCTGCACAGGACAGCGGCTCTGCCATAAAAAACTTAACTTGATTTTTAAGCGATCTGGGCATCATGTGAAGACACGGGGGCGATGTAAGGCGTAACGATATGGAAGCGATTTTTTCCAAGGAAATTCAAGCGGGTCTGGATCAGGCCCGGATCGACGCGTTAAAGAAATCCTCGCGTTTGCGGGTGCAGGTGGATGGCAAGATCCACCCGGTGTTGCGCATGTGGAAAACCGGCTTTGCGCTGGAGAGCGACGCGCCTGCCTTGCGCGGTTTTGTCGATCTCTACGATGGCAGCATTCACCTCTTTCAGTGCCTGATCATCACCAGCGATGACGAAGAGGGTGAGCGCCGCTACGAGTTCAAGCGTGCCACCGCCGTCTCGGAAACACCCGCAGTGGATTTCGAGATCTCGGAAGATGCGCCGGTCGGGCTGATCGAAGACGCGCGCTAGGTCGCTTTACTGCAAGTCGCCAAAGGCCTTTGCCAGCCGCGCGCAGGCGTCTTTCACGCGCGCCCGCTGGGTGCCGATGTTGAACCGCATGAAGCTTTCGCCACCGCTGCCGAAGCTGGTGCCGTGGTTGGCGGCGATCTCGGCATCCTCCTGGATACGTCGGATCACCTCGGCCTGGTCCATGCCCGTGCCCGCAAAATCCACCCAGGCGAGGTAGGTGCTCTCCAGCGCCATGGAGCGCAGGCCGGGGATTGCGTTGATCTCGGCGTCAAAGAGCTGGCGGTTGCCGTCGAGATAGGCGACGAGATCCTCCACCCAGGCGGCGCCCTCGGGGCTGTAGGCGGCGCGGGCCATGACGAGGCCGAAGGAGTTCGCCGACATGCCGAGGCCCGCCATGCGGCGGGCAAAGCGGGCGCGCAGGTCCGGGTCTTCGATGATGACGTTGCCAGTGTGGTGGCCTGCGAGATTGAAGGTCTTGCTGGTGGCGGTCATGATGATCAGCCGGTCGGTGATCCCGTCTAGGAGGGCGGCAGGCGTATGGGTATGGCCGGGCATCACCAGATCGTGGTGGATTTCATCCGAGACCAGGATCAGGTCGTGGCGGCGCGCGAAATCGGCCACCTGTTGCAGCTCGTCCCGGGTCCAGACCCGCCCGCCGGGATTGTGCGGCGAACAGAGGATCACCATTTTCTCCGCGCCGGTCATCTGCGCGTCGTAGGCGTCGAAATCCATCTCGTAGCGGCCATCGGTGTTGACCAGCGGGCATTCGACGACCTCGCGCTCGGCGGCTTTGATCACGCGGGCAAAGGCGTGGTAGACGGGCGTGAAGAGGATCACCCCATCACCCGGTTGAGTGAAGGCGTCGATACACATGCCGGTGCCATTGACCAGCCCGTGGGTGTTGAAGATCCAGTCCTTCTCGATGTGCCAGCCGTGACGGGTCTGCATCCACCACAGGATCGCGTCGCGATAGCTGCTCTCGTCCCCGTAATAGCCGTAGACGCCATGCTCGATCATGCCCTGCAGCGCCTGCTGCACACAGGCGGGCGGGCTGAAGTCCATATCCGCGACCCACATGGAAATCCCGGTATCGGGGGAGACGCCGTAAAGCCGCTGCATCCCGTCCCACTTGGCGCAATCGGTGCCGCGACGGTCGATCACGGTGTCAAAGCGGGCGTCAGGGGCGGTATCAAGGCTCATGAGGATCTCCTGTGTCTGCCGCGCAAGCTAGCGGGAATCTCCGGGGCCGCAAGCCCGGTTGAGTTGCAGAGATGGCCGGGCTGGCATACATCCCTCTCATGAAGAGAAAGATTCTGCTGCATCCCGATCCGCGCCTGAAAAAGGTGTCCGCGCCGCTGCCCGATCTGAGCGACGATCTGCGCGCCTTGGCGGATGATATGCTGGAGACAATGTATGATGCGCCAGGTGTCGGGTTGGCCGCGCCCCAGGTGGGGATCCTGCAGCGTCTGGTGGTGATGGACTGTGTGAAGGGCGAGAACGAGACGCCGCGCCCGCTGATCATGTTCAACCCCGAGATCGTGTCGTCGTCGGATGAGACGAACGTGTATGAGGAGGGCTGTCTGTCGCTGCCCGAGCAGTTTGCCGATGTGACCCGGCCTGCCGAGGTCGAGGTGCGCTGGATCGACCGCGATGGCAAGGAGCAGCAAGAGGTGTTCGACGGGCTCTGGGCCACTTGCGCGCAGCATGAGATCGACCATCTGGAGGGCAAGCTCTTCATCGATTACCTCAAACCGCTGAAACGCCAGATGATCACGCGCAAGATGGTCAAGATGAAGCGCGAGCTCGCCCGGACGTGACCCAGCGCGACCTGCTGACATGGCCTGACCCGCGGCTGCGGACGAAGGCGGCGCCGGTGGATGAGATCACCGATGAGATCCGCACGCTCTGGGACGATATGATCGAGACGATGGACGCGATGCCCGGGGTGGGGCTGGCCGCGCCGCAGATCGGTGTGCTGCTGCAGGTTGCGGTGGTGGATGCGTCTGACAAGCGCGACCGGCGCATCCGGATGGCCAACCCGGAGGTGCTCGACGCCTCGGCGGTGATGAACCAGCACGAAGAAGCCAGCCCGAACCTGCCCGGTGTTTCAGCGGCGGTCTCGCGTCCGCGCGGTGTGGCGGTGAGGTTTCTCGATGAGACGGGCATGTATGTGCGGCGCGATTTCGTGGGGCTGGAGGCGACGAGCGTGCAGCACCAGATCGACCATCTGCAGGGGCGGATGTATTTTGACCGGTTGAGCAAGGTCAAACGGGACATGCTGCTGCGCAAGGCCCGCAAGCTGCAGCGGTAGCGGCGCGGTGGCCTGAAAGCCCACCGTACCTGCCGGTGGCTGATGGTTGTGTTGGCAGGTAGGGTGGGCTTTCAGGCCACCCGTGGTAGGAGCGATGGTATGCGTGTGATTTTCATGGGGACGCCCGCCTTTTCGGTGCCGGTGCTGGAAGCTCTGGTCGCTGCGGGGCATGAGATTGCCTGCGTCTATTGCCAGCCGCCGCGTCCGGCGGGGCGCGGCAAGAAGGAGCGCCCGAGCCCCGTGCATCAGCGCGCGCGCGACCTCGATCTGCCCGTCCGCACGCCCGTGTCCCTGCGCGATCCTGACGCGCAGGCGGCCTTTCGCGAGGTGAATGCCGATGTGGCCGTCGTCGTGGCCTATGGGCTGATCCTGCCGCGTGCGATCCTCGAGGCGCCGGCGCATGGGTGCCTGAACATCCACGCGAGCCTGTTGCCGCGCTGGCGCGGTGCGGCGCCGATCCACCGCGCGATCCTTGCGGGCGATACGCAGACCGGGGTCTGCATCATGCAGATGGAAGCGGGGCTCGACACCGGGCCTGTGCTGTTGCGGAAGGCCATCGATATCGGCGCTGAGGAAACCACCGCCGCGCTGCATGACCGGCTGAGCGATTTGGGCGCGGGTCTGATCGTCGAAGCGCTGTCGCAGATCAACGACCTGGTGCCTGAGCCACAGCCCGAGACGGGGGTGACCTATGCCGAGAAAATCGATAAATCCGAGGCGCAGGTGGACTGGACGCGCGATGCGGTTGAGGTCGACCGGCTGATCCGCGGCCTGTCACCCTTTCCCGGGGCCTGGACCATGGATGGCGAGACGCGCATCAAGCTGCTGGCGTCGCGCGTCGCCGACGGCCAGGGCGCGCCGGGCGCCGTCCTGGTCGACCCGCTGCGCGTGGTCTGCGGAAACGGGGCCGTCGAACTCCTGCGCCTGCAGCGGGCGGGCAAAGGCGTACAGGATGCGGACAGCTTCCTGCGCGGATGGCCGATGCCCGCGGGCAAACAGCTTTGACGCGCTCCGGCTCCGCAATGAGGTGTTTGTCGTTGCCTTTCGCCTGTGCCTCAACGGCAAAACGCGATAGTTGTGTCTGGATGAAGGGCCGAACCGCGAGAGAGGACCGCTGCGCATGTTTCCAACCATCATCGGCACCGTGGTGATCGCGGGCATTGTCGGTTATCTCTGTGAGAAGACCGGCTTCACGCACAATGGCGTGCTGCAGAGCATCGTGATCTGCGTGGGCGGCGCCTTCATCTTCTACTTCGTCACGCTCATGTTCGGCATCGGGTTTCGCAGCCCGGGCATGAACGCGATTGCCGCCTCGATCGGCGCGCTGATCATCGTGCCCTTTCACTGGCGGAAATAGCGTCTACTCGGCCGGGCGGGCGGTTGGGACGGCATCCTCGTCGGGACGGGGCGCCCGCACGCAGAGCCGCAGGAGCGGCGGCACGGTGAGCAGCGTCAGGAAGGCCGACATCGAGAGCCCGCCAACCACCACCGCGCCCAGGCCCCGGTAGAGCTCGGAGCCTTCGCCGGGGATCAGCACCAGCGGCAGCATCCCGAAGACCGAGGTGAGCGTCGACATGAAGATGGGGCGGATGCGGTTGCTTGTTGCTTCCTCGATCGCATCGATGGGCGCCATACCCTCCACGCGCAGGTGATAGAGCGTCTGGTGCACGATCAGGATGGCGTTGTTGACCACGATCCCCACCAGAATGATGAAGCCCAGCAGGGTGAGCATGTCGAGCGGTTGGTTCTGGTAGGTGTTGAGGAGCGCAAGCCCGCCGACACCGCCAGCGGCAGCGACGGGCACCGAGATCAGGATCACGAGTGGCAGTACGAAGCTTTCAAAGAGGATCGCCATCACGAGGAAAACGATGATCAGCGCCACCGCGAGGTTGATCTGGATCGCGTCCCAGGTCTGGCTGAGCTGGTCTGCTGTGCCCGAGACGCTCATGCGGATGCCGTTGGGCAGGCCCTGCTCTTCGAGCGTTTCGACCACCTCGGTCTGAAGAAGTTCGACGGCGGCTTCAAGTGGCAAGGCGTCTGAGGGGCGGACTTCCAGTGTGACAGTGCGCAGCCGGTCGCGGTGGCGGATTTCTGTGGGGCCTGCGGTCACGATCACATCAGCCAGTGCTGTTACGGGCACGATCTGGCCCGAGGGCGTGACGACCGGATAGTTGCCGATGTCCTGCGTGCGCTGTGCCAGTTGTAGCCCGGGGTCGCCCTTGAGCATCAGGTTCAGGCGCTCGGCACCCACGGTGATTTCGGCGATGCGCAGCCCGTCGTTGAAGGCGTCGACGGTGAGTGCCAAGTCAGACGCAGTCAGCCCTGCATCGGCCAGCCGCAGCCGGTCGGGGACCAGCCGCACCTCGGGGGCGCCGAGCTCAAGGCCCGGGATCGGACGGAACTGGTGCCCTTCGGAGCGCGGCAGCAGGCCGGAGATCGTGCCGGCGGCTTGGCCTGCGACCGCGAGGATGTCTTCGAGGCTCTGACCGGAGATGTTGAGCTCGATGGTGCGTCCGCCACCTACGCCACGCCCAAAGAGCGAGGGCTGGGTCATGAAACCGAAGGTACCCGGCTCGGCAAAGATGGGCCCGGAGAGCACCGGGATCAGCTCACCGGCGCGGCTGCCATCCACGGCGGCGGCGCCGACAAAGCTGGTGCCGCTGAGGGCCACGAAGAAGAAGTTCTCGATGGTGGGTGTCCCATCTTCCATCTGCGGTTCGGGGGCTGCCTCCCAGAGCGGGCGGGCGGTGGCCTCGATCCGCTGGGCGATGGTTTCGGTGGTGTCGAGGTTGTAGCCGGGCGGCGGGATGATCAGGCCGAAGACGAGGTTGCGGTTGCCTTCCGGCAGGTATTCCAGCCGGGGCAGAAAGATAACCGCGGCGATGGCCGCCCCGCCCGCGATGGCGGCAACCATCATCAGCCCGACAGCGCGGAAGCGCACGGTCAGACGCACGTAACGCATGACCAGCCCGTGAAAGCCGCGCGCCAGGTGGTCGAGGCCGGGGATGCCGATGGTGACCTGTTCGCCTTGCTTCAGAAGGCGGCTGGCCAGGGCCGGGATCACCGTCACAGCGACCACCAGCGACAGCAGCACCGAGACCGAGATGGCGACGGCGATGTCGCGGAACAGCTGGCCCGCTTCGAGTTGCATGATCAGGATCGGGATAAACACAAGCACGGTGGTCAGCGCCGAGACGAGGATCGCGCCCCAGACCTGTTTCGCGCCCTTGTAGGCGGCCTCGCGCCGCGTGAGACCCTGTTCGCGCAATCGGTAGATGTTCTCCAGCACGACGATGGCCGCATCGACGATCATGCCCACCGCAAAGGCGATCCCGGCGAGCGAGATCACGTTGAGCGTGCGCCCGGTGGCGGCCATGGCGACGAAGGTGGCCACGATACTGACCGGGATGGCGAGTGAAACCACCAGCGTCGCGCGCGGGCTGCGCAGGAAGGCGAGCAGCACGGCAGCGGCCAACGCGCCGCCGATCCAGATGTTCTGGGTGACCAGATCGATGGCCCCGTTTATATAGATCGTCTCATCATAGACCTGGCGCATCTTGAGGCCCGCATCGGCGACAGGGCCTTCGTCGAGCTCGGTCAGCACAGCGCGCACGGCGTCCATCGTCTCGATCACATTTGCGCCGGGCTCGCGCACGATGTTGAAGGCGAGCCCGGGTTCGCCACGAAAGCGCAAGCGGGCGCGGGGTTCCTCGAAGGAGAAGCCGACCTCGGCCACATCGCCGACGCGTACACGACCGGAGCCGCCAGAGCCAATCTCGGAGCGCAAGACGACCTCTTCGATGGCGGCCACCGTGTTGAGGTTGCCCTCGGCGCGCACCACGTAGCGGCGCTTGCCCTCTTCCACGTCACCGGCGGAAAGCGAGATGTTTTCATTGCGCAGGATATTCACGACGTCCGGAACGGTCAGATCGAACCGTGCCAATTGCCGGGGGTCGACCACCACCTGCAGCTCTCTTGTGACGCCGCCAAAGACATTCACCGCCGAGACGCCCTCGATGCGTTCGACCCGGTCCTGGATGATGTCCTCCACGAAGTCGCCATAGGTGGGCATGGCGCGCTCATTGCCCTCCTGCGCGGTGAGCAGCACCCAGGCGATGGGGCTGTCATCGGCGCCGGAGGTGTCGAGCGAGGGCTCGCCCGCCTCGTCGGGGTAGTCGCCCACGCGGTCCAAACGGTTCGACACCAGCAGGAGCGACTGGCTCATATCGGTGCCGATGCCGAACTCCAGCGTGATCTCGGCCTCTCCGGTCTGGGCGCGGGAGGTCATCACGTCGAGCCCTTCGAGCCCGCGCAACGCCTCTTCCTGTGGGTTCACGATCTCGCGCTCGATCTCGGAGGGGGCAGCGCCCGGCCAGTTGGTGGTGATCACGACGATAGGCTTGCGCACGTCGGGTGCCAGCTGGATCGGGATGCGGGTGACGGCGATCACACCGAAGAGCACGGCCATGACGACCGCCGCCATCACGGCAACGGGGCGGTCGATTGCAAAGCGGATGATATCCATCACTAGCCTCCGTTCGTGGGGTCGCCCATGGGTGCGATGGGCTGGCCGGGGCGCAGGCGCTCGTTGCCGCGCGTGACGACCACATCGCCTTCTGCCAGCCCGCCCAGAACCTCGAACCGGTCTCCCAGCGCCACGCCGATCTGCACCGGACGCGGCTGGGCCTGCCCCTCTTCGGCGACAAACACCGTCCAGCCGCCGCGCGCCTGAACCAGCGCGTCCTTGGGCACCGAGAGCACCTCGCGCGGCGCGCTGATCGGGATGGAGACGGTGATGGACTGGCCGATGGCGATGGTCTGCAGACCGGTGAGCTGGCCCGAGGCAAAGCGGACGGGCCGGGTGCGGGTCGCGGTTTCCTCCACTGGCAGCAGCGCCCGCACGGTCAGCGCAAGCTCCTCCCCGGCTTCCGTGATCCCATCGACCGCGAGGCCGGTGTCCAGCACGCGGATGTATTTCGAGGGCACGCTTGCCTCGATCTCGAAGGAATTCGTATCAAGCAGCGAGACCACCGCCGCACCCGCGCTGATGAACTCACCGGGGTTCACGTTGACCTCGAGCACGATGCCCGAGAAGGGCGCGCGGATGAGGGCGCGCTCGAGCTCATAGCTCGCTTCGGCGGCGTTGGCCTCGGCTGTTTTCACGCGGGCCTCGGCCTCGGCAAGCTGGCCCTGGGCCTCGAAGAAGTCGCTCTGCGCCTCGTCAAACCGGCTCGAGGAAAAGGAGGTGGTGCCGCGCAGACCCTCGATGCGGGCGAGGGCCTTGGTGGTGCGGTCCACCTGCGCTTCGGCGGTGGCAATTCCGGCACGCGCCTCGGCCAGGCCCGCCTCGGACTGGCGGGCGAGGATTTCCAAGAGCTCAGTGTCGAGTTCGGCCAGGATGTCGCCCTCGGAAACGGCAACCCCTTCCAGCACCGGCACGCTCTCGATGGTGCCCGCGATGCGGCTCGCTACGGTGCCTTCGCGCGAGGTCACGACCTCGGCAAAGAGCGGCACGGTCTCGGCGATGGTCCTGATTTCCACCGTTTCGACGCCAACGGAAGCGGGGCCGCCCTGCGCGACAGCGTAGGTCGTTGCGGTGCAGAGGGCGGCGATGGCCAGCATGAGGCGCAACGGATGAGGGAGGGCGATCGCAGTCATTGGAGAGCCTTTTCATGCGTGGTGCTGCCGGTCGTGGCAGGATGTAGCACGCGACCGATGCATTCAAATAACACTTAAGTGCGCGCGCGTGTTCGCTAAAGTGCGCTTTGCAAAAGTTTATTTCGGGTTTTCGCCAGCATCGACGGCGCGCGCATAGGCGATAAGCGCATCCACTTCGCTTTGCAATGGGGTCTGTCCGGTGAAGCCGATCAGGTAGCTCGGCACAAGCCGGTTGCGCGCCTCCATCGGCTCGCCGAGTTGCGCATCGTCATAGCCGATCTGCATGTAGTAGAGGATGCGCGCCCGGGCGACCGCCTCAAGCTCCGGGCAGCCAAAGCGTGCAAACATGGCGCGCAAGGCTTCCAAACGCTCGGCTTCCGAGGCCTGCAGCACGGCGCGGACCTCAGGCGCGCGGCGCGCCCAGTCGCGGATGGCAAAATCGAGCCGCGTGTCGAAAAGGGCGGGGTTGATCACGCAGCGAAAGACGTTGCCGACCGCTTCGGTGATGGTCGCCGCAGGCCGTTCGGCCATCGCTACGAGGGCCGCGGTATTGGTCCGCTGCCAGTGCTCGAGCAGGGCGTCCAGCAGGTCCTGGCGGGAGGTGAAATACCAATAGAAGCTGGAGCGGGAGACTTGAAGCTCTGCACCGATCAGCTGGATTTTCACCCCTTCGACGCCGTGGGTGAGCAGGGCGGCGAGCGCTGCATCGAGCCAGTCCTGCCGGGTCACCTTGACGTTGCCGGTGAGCGGTTCGGACGCGGGTTTGTCGTGATTGGGCGTGAGATCCGCTGGCACGGTCAGCTTTCGGGCGGGGCGCCGCCCGCCTCCGATCTGGCGCGGATGTCGGCGCGGAGGTGTGCCAGCGCCTCCGCATCGACCTTTGGGCCCTGGCTGTCCGAGAGGATCTGCTTCCACAGGCCGGTGGCGCGCGTGGTGGTGTCGACGGCGCCGCGGTCCTGCCAGGTGCCGAAGTTGGACAGATCGCCAATCAGCGGCTCATAGAAGGCGGTCTGATAGCGCTCCATCGTGTGGGCTGCGCCGAAGAAGTGGCCGCCGGGCTGGACCTCCTCGAGTGCCGCGAGGCCGATCTCGGCCTCTTGTGCGGGGGTTTCAGCACAGAGTTCGGCCACCATTTGCAGCACTTCCAGATCGGTGATGAGTTTTTCGTAGGACACGGTCAGCCCGCCTTCGAGCCACCCGGCAGCGTGGATCACGACGGTGGCACCGGCGAGCAGGCAACCCCAGGTGCCGAATTGTGTTTCATTAGCGGCCTGCACGTCGCCAATGTTCGCTGCGGACCCGGAGGCGCAGCGCCAGGGCAGGCCGATGAACCGCGCGAGCTGGCCAGCGGCGAGGCTGGCCTTGAAGTGCTCTGGCGTGCCGAAGGCCGGGGCGCCGGACTTCATGTCGACGTTCGAGGTGAAGGTGCCGTAGCAGACCGGCGCGCCGGGGCGGGCGAGCTGGGTGAGCGTGATCGCGGCGAGCGCCTCGGCGTGGCTCAGCGTCATGGCGCCCGCCACGGTGATCGGGGCCATGGCGCCCATGAGCGTGAAGGGGGTCACGATGCTGACCTGCCCGGCCTTGGCGAAGTCCATCAGCCCCTGCGCCATGGGGATGTCGAGCGTGCGGGGCGAATTGGTATTGATGATCGTGTAGCAGTGGCTTTCCGCTGCGAATTCCTTGTCCGAGAGACCACGGAAGTCGCGCAGCATCTCGAAGCTTTGCGTCACCTGAGGCGTGCCGCGCGAGAAGATGAAGGGCACCTTGTCCGACAGTGACAGCTGTGCGTCGATGGTCGCGTAGTGGCGCAGGTGCATCGGCACATCTTGCGGCTCGATCAGCGGCGGGACCATGTGCAACACGTCGAAATGCTGGGTGAGCTGGACGAGCTCGCGGAAGTCGCGCTCGGTACCGGGGCGGCGGCCCCGTTCAAGATCGGTGGCGTGGGGGGCACCGGCGCCGGGCTGGAAGACAAGGCTGCCGAGCTCCAGCGTGATGTCGCGATCACGGACGGCGCCGCGCACCGGGATCGACCGGGGGGCACTGACCAGCGCCGCTGCGACCATCTCGCGCCCGATGTGCACCATCTCGGTGTCCTCATGCACGGTGGCGCCGCCCGCCTTGTAGGCTTGGCGCGCGGCGGGCAGGAGCACCTTGATGCCGAGGCGCTCGAGCACATCCAGCGCGGCCTCGTGGATTGCTTCGATCCGGTCGTCCGAGAACACCGACATGGGCGGGAACGGGTTGCGCAGGCGGCGGTAATCCACGGTGCGCTTGACGGGCGGGGCGCCGCCGCCTCGGCGGGTGCGCCGCCGCCCGGTGTTCTCGGCCAGCGTCATACCCGCATGACCTTGCCCTCTGGATCATATGGCGAGGGCGGGACGACCTTGGCGGCGCGCTCGATCCCCACCACGTGCACGCTGAGTGCAGTGTCCGGTGTGGCATGTTCGGTGTTCACCAGCGCCATGGCGAGCGATTTGCCGGTGGTGTGGCCGTAGGCGCCGGAGGTGACGAAGCCCACTTTCTCCTCCCCGGCCCAGATCGGCTCGTAGCCGCTCGCATCCGCGTCCTTGGCGTCGATCTCCAGCGTGACCTGAATTTGCGCGGGGCCGTTCCCGTCGCG
The DNA here is from genome assembly GCF_054226325.1 of Roseobacter cerffii. Lineage (NCBI taxonomy): Bacteria > Pseudomonadati > Pseudomonadota > Alphaproteobacteria > Rhodobacterales > Roseobacteraceae > Roseobacter > Roseobacter cerffii. Next base: position 3,635,921 of record NZ_CM135757.1, on the reverse strand, counting down.
CTCGGCAAGTGCAGCCGATTTGCCGGTGAAGTCTTTCTCCCAGTCGATCCAGCGGTCCATGCCGGTCATGCCGGGGGTGTAGCCTTGGGTGAATTCGGCGTTCCAGATGCCAAAGCTCTTCTCGATCCGCAGGCTGAGGAGCGCGTTGAAACCGACCTCGCGGATGCCTTCTTCCTCGCCCGCCTCCAGCAGGATGTGTCGCAAGGTGGCGTGATCACCGGCGCGGCAGTGGATTTCATACCCCAGCTCGCCCGTGACCGAGAGGCGACCCACCTTGCAGCGCAAAAGGCCGATGTCGAAGGCGCCGCAGCCCATGAAGGCCAGGTCGCCGATGGGGCCGTCGGTGAGTTTCTCGATCACTGCCTTTGACGCCGGTCCGGAGAGCGAGAACCCGGCGGTGTCCTCGCCCAGATCGCGGATGGTCACGCCCTCGTCCATATGGTCGTTGAACCAGCGCATGTGCCAGGCGCGCAGGTAGTAGCTGCCCATGATCCACCAGGTGCCGTCGCCCCAGTTGAAGATGGTCAGGTCTCCTTTGAGACGCCCGTCTTCGGCCAACATGGGTGCCAGTTTCGCCCGACCCGGTTTCGGCAGTTTCGAGGCCATGATCCGGTTGAGCCAGGCCTCTGCGTTCGGGCCGGTGACCTCGAAGCGGGAGAACCCGGTGATGTCGAGCAACCCGACGCCATTGCGCACGGCGTGACACTCATCGGCGACGATCAGATGTGCGTTCGAGCGTTTCAGCGAGGGCGTTTCCTCGAACCCGGGCTCGGCAAAATAGAGCGGCACCTCCAGATCCCAGCTTTGCCCCCACTGGCAGCCCGCAGCGGTCATGTCCGCATAAGCGCCTGCGGTCTTCAGCGGGCGGCCCGCGGGCAGCTGTTCGTTCGGATAGGTCATCACGAAGCGGCGGGTGTAGAACTGTCCCGTTGTCTCTTTGATGTACTGCTTGTTCTCGGCCCAGACGCCGTAGCGGGCGACGTCCATGCCGTAGACATCCGCTTCAGGCGCGCCGTGGATCATCCACTCGGCGAGGCTCTTGCCGACGCCACCGCCCTGCAGGAAGCCCGCCATCACCGCGCAGGCCGACCAGTAGTTGCGCTTGCCGGGGACGGGCCCGACGAGCGGATTGCCGTCGGGCGAGAAGGTGAAGGCGCCGTTGACCCAGGTTTTCACGCCGACTTCCTGCAGGCAGGGGTAGCGTTCGAAGCCCAGCGTCAGCTCATGCTCGATGCGGTCGGGGTCTTCCTGCTGCAGTTCAAACCCATACTCCCAAGGCGCGCCGTCCATCATCCAGTGCTGGTGGTTGATCTCGTAGATGCCCAGCAGCACGCCCTTCTGATCCTGCCGCAGGTATGTGAAGCCTTCGAGGTCTACGGTCATCGGCACCTCGAAATCGATGTCTTCCAACTGTGGGATCGTGTCGGAGATCAGGTAGTGGTGGTTGAGCGGGCTGACGGGCAGCTCGATCCCCGCCATGCGGCCGACCTGCTTGGCCCAGAGACCGGCGGCGTTGACCACATGTTCGCAAGACAAAGTGCCCTTCTCGGTCACCACCTCCCAGCCTTCCAGCGTCTGGTTAAGCTCCAGCACGCGGTTGTGCTCGATCACCTCGGCGCCGCGTTTTTTGGCCGCGCCCGCATAGGCGTGCACGGTGCCGGTTGTGTCGATGTAGCCCTCGCGGTCCGCCCACATGCCGCCCAAGAGCCCGTCGCCGGACATGATCGGATTCAGCTCGAGCGCCTCCTCGACGGTCACCAGACGGCAATCCTCGATCCCGATAGACTGGAAGGTGCGATAGGCCGACTGCAGCCACTCCCACCGGTCGGGCGTGCCCGCCATGGTCAGCCCGCCGGTCATGTGCAGCCCGATGTTCTGGCCGCTTTCGGCCTCAATCTCGCTCAGAAGGTCGATGGTGTAGGCCTGCAGCTGCGCGATGTTCGGGTCTGCGTTCAGCGCGTGGATGCCGCCCGCCGCGTGCCAGCTGGAGCCCGCGGTCAAGACCGACCGCTCGATCAGGCACACATCGGTCCAGCCCATCTTGGCCAGGTGGTAAAGGACGGATGCGCCGACAACGCCGCCCCCGATCACGACAACGCGGTATTGCGACTTCATGGCGACTCCTCCCGATGATTCTGATGTCTGGACAGTTCTGTACAGTCCTGTCCAGACGCTAAGATCAAATCGGGCGATCCGTCAAGAATTTCGTATCGGGCTGCGTCAGCGCGGTTTGCGGGCGACCAGAAAAAGGGTGCGCCCGTCCTTTGGTCTCCACGAGGTTTCAATCTCGAAACCGGCCTCCCGCACCATGGCCTCCAACCGGTCGGCATATAGGAACCGAACGCGGGGCAGCAGGCGCAGCATTCGCCCGGCTGCTGCGATGGGTTGGAACCAGCGCATCCCATCGGCGAGGCAGACGGTGCTGGAGTGAAAGGTGCCGCCGGGCTTGAGCATGTCGTAGGTCTTGGCGAGGGCCGCGCGCGGATCTTGCAGCAGATGCAGAATGCTCATGGCCAGAACCGCGTCATAGCGGCCTTCGGGTGGCTCGAAATCTTCGATCCGGTTCTGCAGGAAGGTCACGTTTTCAACGCCTTGCGCCTCCGCCTTGTCTTCGGCAATGGCGATCATCTTGGCCGAGAAATCGAAGGCGAGAATGTGCTTTACATGCGCGGCATGGATCAGCGCCGTTGTCCCTGTGCCACAGCCGAACTCCAGCACGTCCATATTCGGGCTGAGGTGAGATTGCGTGATCTCGAGCTTGCGTTCGTATGCGGCCTGGTCAGCAACGGGGCGTTTGGCATAGCCGGGCGCAACCCTGTCCCAGAAGCGTGTTTCGCCTGCGTTGGTCATCGAAAGGGGGTCTGAATAGGTCATCTCTGTCACCGTGAAATCGTATTCGCGGGTCTGTGTATCTCTGCGCTTGTGGCAAATAAATTGACTAAATCCGCTTATTTGCTATGCGAATTTGCATGGATTGGCGGTCTATGAAATTCGACTGGAACCGTGCGCGCGCATTTCTGGTGACGGCAGAGGAGGGCTCGCTCTCTGCCGCAGCCCGGGCGCTGGGAATGACACAGCCGACGCTCGGGCGGCAGGTGGCCGCCCTGGAAGACGAGCTGGGCGTGCTGCTTTTTGACCGGTCCGGGCGAGGGCTGACGCTGACCGCTAACGGGTTGGAACTGGTCGATCACGTGCGGGCCATGGGCGAGGCGGCCAGCCATGTGTCGATGACCGCGTCGGGCCAGTCCACTTCTGTCGAGGGCACGGTGCGGATCACGGCGACGGAGGTGGCTTCGGCCTTCGTGTTGCCGAAGATGATCGACCGCTTGCGCGCCGCGCATCCGGGCATTGAGGTGGAGCTGGTGGCGACCAACCTGCTGCGCGATCTGCGCAGGCGCGAGGCTGACATTGCGATCCGGACGGTGCGCCCGACCGACCCGCAACTCATCGGGCGGAAACTGCCGTCCGAGGTGGCGCGGCTCTACGCCAGCAGAGCCTACCTCGACGCCCACGGCCCGTTCAACGCACCGCGAGACCTGTCGCGGGCGCAGTTCATCGGGTTTGAAGACAACATGCCGTTCATCGAGTTCCTCAACGGTATGGATCTGCGTTTGACCGAGCGGCAATTCGGGGTGCGCACCGCCGCGCATTTGGTGCACTGGGAGATGGTCCGGCAGGGCTTGGGTGTCGGCGTGATGCTATCCCGAGTCGGGGATGCAGACTCTGTGGTCGCGCAAGCGGCGCCCTGGCTGCCACCGTTCGAGTTTGAGGTCTGGCTGGTGGCGCACCGTGAGGTGAACTCCAGCCGCCGCGTGCGTCTGGTCTTCGATTGGTTGGTCAAGGAATTCAACGCGCTGCCGCCCGCGGTCTGACATCCCTATGCAACATCTGCCTGCCGCGTCGCCCGTTGGGCCGCGCGCCCGATTACGGGCGCGCGGCCCAACGGGCGCTCCCTCCGGACCCGCCCGCGGTGGGTTACTCCAACGATGCCTGCCCCCATCTGGGGCTGCTGGCGTGCCGTTTATCAAATGAGATATGGAGGCGGAGGTCGTGATCTGCTCTCAACCCTACTTTTGGGCGCTCTGACCTTTGGTTTCTGCGTGTCCATCCGCGCGATGACTATAATTTATCATTATAAATTATCGGTTCAATCTCCCTGAACTTGGCGGTAGAACAGCGGTATCCGGAATATAGGACACGCGTCACCCATGCCGCCCAAGTCTTCCCGCACCACGGCCCGCGCGCCCCGACGCAGCCGCCCTGTTCGCGTCGCAGAGGAGATCAAGACCTGGGTGGTTGAGCAGGACCTGCAGCGCGGAGATCGTTTGCCCGCCGAACCCGAGATGATCGAGCGCTTCGGCATGGCCAAGGGTACGATCCGCGAGGCGATGCGCATTCTCGAAGCGCAAGGCCTGATCGAGACGCGCACCGGACCGGGCGGTGGCAGCTTTGTCGGCGAAGTTTCCGCAGAGCGCGCGCGGGCGTTGCTGGGGAACTACTTCTATTTCAAGAACCTGACCATCGCCGACATCTACCAGCTGCGCCGGGTGCTTGAACCGGAGCTGGCGGCTTCCCTTGCGGGGACGTTGTCGCCACAGCAGCTATCGGAGCTCGAGGAGCTTGCCGGCCAGTTTCCCGCGCCGCCAAAGTCAGCGGAGGAGGAGCGCGCGCATCACATCGGCTCGCTGGAGGTGCATGCGCGGCTGGCGTCTTATGCGCAAAATGAGCTGCTGGGCTTCCTGATCGGGTTCATGTCGCAGATCCTGTCGGACCTCACGATCTACCGTCGCCTCTACAACCCGCCGAACACAGCACTATGGCGCAAGGGGCGGGAGTACCACCAGCGCCTGCTGGTCGCGTTGCGCGACGGAGCAGCGGAAGAGGCGCGCCAGATCATGTCGGAACACATGCAGGCTGCGGAGGCGATGATGATCACGCAGGAGGCGGAGGTGCAGCGCCGCTTCATGGCCGAGCAGCACTCAGGCAGTCTCTGATCGATACGGATCGCGCCGAGTCGGCACCGCCTGTGTCCAGCCGAAATAGGGTTGTGCCATGGCGCGGGTGTAAAGGTCCTGCAGGGCTGCCAGCGGGTCGTCCGCATAGTCAATTCGCAGGGAAAGCGGGGCCTGATCTGCATGAAGTTGCAAAAGGGCAGCCGAAGTCAGGCCGCGAATGTCGCCGCCTGCGTCGGCGGCGGCCATCAGACCGGAGAGGAGCCGTTGGGGCATGGCGCCTTGACTGTTGAGATAGCCGTCCCGCGCTGCGGTCAGCACGCCCGCATCTGCCAGCATGTTGCCGCTGACCACGAGGCAGTGCGCGTCGATGGAGCCCGCGTAGGCGATGCTCTCGGCGCCCGTGAAACTCGCGGTGCGGCCCTCGCGATCCAGAACGCTCAACTGCCGATGATCGCGCCCGGGGTCGCCTTTCGTCAACTCGTCCACGGTTGCGCGGGCAGACAATCCCGCGGTCATCAGGCTCAACGCGTCTTCGCCCCAGAGTGTGCTGGGCGATGTGCCCTGCGACGCCGAGAGCCCCGATCGGACATCGCCGCGCAGCACCCACCCGCCGACGCAGAGGCTGCCGGTGGCGGCGGCGCCCCCGAAAGTGCCCGAATTTACATCAAACACGAGAATGGAAATCGTCATATACTGCCCTCGGGTCTTTTTCCTTGTATTTATCATGAAAATTTGCAGCACTGCAATTAATCATGATAATTATACGCTGCATTCAACAGAGAGGACAACAGAAATGACAGTTTTGACATGGACGCGTCGCAGCGTGCTGGCTGCGTCAGCTGCTCTCAGCCTGAGTCTGGGCCTTGCTGCGCCGATTTCAGCGCAGACACCGCCCGGAGTGCTGATCGTCGGGCAGATTGCCGAGCCCAAGGCGCTTGATCCGGCGGCGGTGACGGCGGTGAATGACTTTCGGATTCTGATGAACGTCTATGATGGCCTCGTGCGATACAAGGATGGAACACTGGAGGTGGAACCCGCCTTGGCCACCGGCTGGGAGATCAGCGAGGACGGGACGGTCTATACCTTCACGCTGCGGGACGGGGTGAGCTTTCATGACGGCAGCGCCTTTGACGCGGAGGCGGTCAAGTTCAATTTCGACCGGATGCTGAAGGAAGATCACCCCTATCATGATACGGGACCCTTCCCGCTCGCCTTCTTCTTCTCGGCTGTGGAAGAGGTCACGGTGGTTGACCCGCTCACCGTGCAATTCACGTTGAATGCACCTTACGCGCCGTTCCTCTCGAACCTAGCCTATCCCACCGGGTTGATCGTCTCGCCCGCTGCCGTGGAACAGCATGGCGCGGAGTTCGGGCGCAACCCGTCCGGTACGGGGCCCTTCACCTTTGCGGAATGGCGCAGCAACGAGGCGGTGGTGATCGAGGCGAATGCGGACTATTGGGACGGCGCGCCTGCAAGCCAGGCGGTCGTGTTCCGCCCGATCTCCGACGCAAATACGCGCACGGCAGAGATGCTGGCGGGCGGGATCGACCTGATGGTCGAGGTGCCGCCGGTGGCCTTGTCGGAGTTCGCGGGGGATGCCTACACGCTACATGAACAGGCGGGCCCACATGTGTGGTTCCTGATCCTCAATGCCAAGGAAGGGCCCTTTGCCGACGTGCGCGTGCGGCAGGCTGCGAATTATGCGATCAACAAATCCGCGATTGTGAACGATGTGCTGGAGGGCACCGCCGCTGTGGCCGCAGGCCCGACGCCACCCGCCTTCGCCTGGGCGTACAACGAGAGCCTTGAGCCCTATCCTTATGACCCGGAGAAGGCCAAGGCGCTGATCGCCGAAGCGGGGGCCGAGGGCGCGGAGCTGACCTTCTATGTGACCGAGGGCGGCTCGGGCATGCTGGACCCGGTGGCCATGGGGACGGCGATCCAGGCGGATCTGAAGGCGGTGGGCTTTGATGTGAGCATCGAGACCTACGAGTGGAACACCTTCCTCGGCGAGGTGAACCCTGGCCTCGAGGGCAAGGCGGATATGGCGCAGATGGCGTGGATGACGAATGACCCCGACACGCTGCCGTATCTGGCATTGCGGACCGAGGCCTGGCCGGAGAAGGGCGGGTTCAACTCCGGCTATTACTCCAACCCCGAGGTCGACAAGCTGCTGGAAGATGCGCGCTCCGCGACGGATCAGGCCGAGCGAGCGGCGCTCTATCAGGAGATGCAGACCATCGTTCAGGAAGACGCGCCTTGGGTTTTCGTGGCCAACTGGAAGCAGAATGCGGTCACATCGAACCGGGTGGAGAGCTTTGCGCTGCAGCCCTCGTTCTTCCTGCTGCTGAAGGACGTGGTCAAGAACTGATCAGGTTTCGGACCGGGCATTGCCCGGTCCGACCGGCCGGGGGCTGCGCCCCCGGACCCCCAAGAAAGACATGTGGCCACTGCAGGGGAGCCCGGGCATGGCGGGGTACATACTGAAACGGCTGGTGTCGGCGGTCCCGGTGCTGTTGGGCATCACTGTCATTGTCTTTGCGATCATGGCGCTGATCCCGGGCGATCCGGCGACGGCCATCCTGGGGTCTTTTGCGACGCCGGAGAATGTCGAGAAACTGAACCGGGATCTCGGCTTGGACAAGCCGCTGGTTGCGCAGTACTTCATCTGGCTCGGCAATATGCTGCAGGGCGATTTTGGCCAGAGCTTTGCCCTGAACCGGCCCGTGCTGGATGAGGTGCTGGAACGGTTCGGCGCGACGCTGATCCTCGCGGGCACGGCCTTTGTGCTGTGTTCGCTGTTCGGGGTAATGGCGGGGGTGGTCTCGGCGGCGCGGCAATACGGCTTTGCGGACAAGGCCATAACCTTCGTTGTTCTGCTGGGCATCTCGATCCCCTCGTTTTTCCTCGGGATGATGATGATCCTGACCTTCGCGGTGAGCCTGCGCTGGTTCCCGGTCTCGGGCATGTGGCCGATCTACGGCGCGCGGGATCTCGGCGCGCTGATCAGCCATCTTACGATGCCGGCGCTCGCGCTGGCTGTGGTGGCGACAGGCGTGATCGCGCGGCTTTCGCGCTCTGCGATGCTGGAGGTGCTGCGGCAGGACTTCATCCGCACGGCGCGGGCCAAGGGCGTGCGCGAGGGGCGGGTGATCTGGCGGCATGCGCTGCGCGCGGCGATGGTCTCGATCATCCCTGTGCTGGGCATTCAGGCGGGTTTTGTGCTGTCAGGCGCGGTGTATATTGAGATCGTGTTCCAGTGGCCGGGCGTCGGGCGCATGCTGGTGGATGCCATCCTCAAGCGCGATATCTTGTTGGTGCAGGGCGGGGTGGTCTTCGTGGCGGCCTGCTATGTGATGTTCAACATCGCGGTCGACGTGGCACAGAGCCTGCTGGACCCAAGGATCAAGACGTGACGGCCTTTCTGACGCTGCTCGCGCGCAATCGCCTGGCCCTTTGGGGCGGGGTGATCCTGGCCATCGTTGTGGTGCTGGCACTGATCACGCCGCTTCTGCCGCTGGCCGAGCCGGATGTGACCGACACGGCGAACCGGTTCAAGCCGCCGTTCTCGGAAGGCGCGCTACTCGGTACGGACCATCTGGGCCGCGATCTGCTGAGCCGGCTCATGTGGGGCACGCGGCTGTCGCTGGCGGTTGGCTTTGCTGCTGCTCTGATTGCCGCGACGATTGGGGCTGCCATCGGGATCATCGCAGGCTTCTACGGCGGACGCACGGACAACGTGATCATGCGTGGCGTCGATATGCTGATGGCTTTTCCTTACATCCTGTTGGCGCTGGCGATTGTGGCCGCCCTTGGGCCCGGGCTTCTCAACGCGCTGATCGCGGTGGCGGCGGTGAATGTGCCGTTCTTTGCCCGGAATATCCGCGGCGTGACCGTCAGCATCGCGCATAAGGAGTTCGTCGATGCCGCACGGCTGGCGGGGATGAGCAACGCGCGGATCATTCTGGTTGAAATTCTGCCCAACGTCCTGCCGGTGATCGTCATCGCCATGTCCACGACCATCGGCTGGATGATCCTCGAGACTGCGGGGCTGTCGTTCCTGGGGCTCGGGTCGCAGCCGCCGCAGGCGGACTTGGGCTCGATGCTGGGTGAGGCGCGTGCGGCGCTGATCACCAACCCGCATACCTCGATTGTGCCGGGGGCGATGATCCTTGTGATCGTGATGTGCATCAACCTGTTGGGCGATGGGGTGCGCGATGCGCTCGACCCGCGGCTGAAATCCGGGGCGCTCAGCCGACCGATGCCCGCCACAGCGGTGGACCGAGCGGAGGTGCCCGCGGCGCAGGGCGCGGGGCTGCTCGCCGTACAGGGATTGCAGACCCAATTCCACGTGAAGGAGCGCGTCTACCGCGCTGTCGGTGGCGTCGATCTGGCTGTCGAGCCGGGTGAATGCCTTGGCATCATTGGGGAAAGCGGGTCAGGCAAGTCGGTGACCGCGCTGTCGATCATGGGGTTGGTGGCTTCGCCGCCTGGGGTCATCACCGGCGGGGCGGTCCGCTACAAGGGCGATGATCTGATCGGCGCGCCGTACGAGACGCTGCGGTCGCTGCGCGGCGACCGAGTGGCCTATATCTTCCAGGACCCGCTGGCGACGCTGCACCCGCTCTATACCGTTGGTGACCAGCTGATCGAGGCGGTGCAATCGCATCATCGGACCCCGCGCGCCGAGGCCCGGGCGCGGGCCATCGCGCTGCTGAAGTCGGTGCGGATCCCCAATGCCGAGAGCCGGGTCGACAGCTATCCGCACGAGATGTCCGGCGGGATGCGTCAGCGCGTGGGCATCGCCATGGCGCTTGCCAATGACCCGGAGGTGATCATCGCGGACGAGCCGACGACGGCGCTGGACGTGACCGTACAGGCACAGATCCTCTCGTTGCTCGATGATCTGCGGCGGGAGCGTGGCCTGGCAATCATCTTCATTACACATGACTTCGGCGTTGTGGCGCAACTCTGCGACCGGGTGGCGGTGATGTATGCGGGCCGGATTGTCGAGGAGGGGCCGACCGATGCGATACTCAATGCGCCCGCGCACCCCTACACCGCCCGGCTTATGGCCTGTGTGCCCGAGCTGGGGCAGGGGCGCCGACGGTTGGAGGCGATTGCGGGCCTGCCGCCTGTGGTCGACGACCTGCCCGAAGGCTGCGCCTTTGCGGAGCGCTGCACCAAGGCGCGAGACTCCTGTCGGGCTGGTGATATTGCGTTGGAGCAGAGTGGCAGGCGGGCCGTACGCTGCATTGATCCGGACGTCAGCCTGCGCGCGGAGACGGTCGCATGACCCCGGCTTTGCGACTGATGGAGCTGTCCAAGACCTTCGAGGTTGGCAAATCGCTCTTTGGCCCGCCGAAGGGGCGGGTGCATGCGGTGCATCCGGTGACGTTCGACGTGCAGCAGGGTGAGACGCTGGGCATCGTGGGCGAATCCGGCTGTGGCAAATCCACGCTCGCGCGGCTGCTGGTCGGACTCATCGCGCCCACGACCGGCCAGATCGAGATCGAAGGCGAGCGGTTGAATACCGCCGACCCGGCCGCCTTCGGAAAGCGCATTCAGTATGTGTTTCAAGACCCGATCAGCAGCCTGAACCCGCGCAAGACGATCCGGCAGATCATGGATGCGCCGCTGAAACACCTGCATGGGTTGGACCGCGCGGCGCGCGCCAACCGGGTTGCCGAGATTTTTGCCGCGGTGAACCTGCGCGAGGCGTTTCTTGACCGCTATCCACATGAGTTCTCGGGCGGGCAGGCCCAGCGGATCGGGATTGCGCGCGCGCTGGCCGCGCAGGCGCGCATCCTGATCCTCGATGAGCCGGTCTCGGCGCTGGATGTGTCAGTGCAGGCGCAGGTGCTGAACCTGCTGGCCGATCTGCGCCGCGATCTGGGGCTCACCTATCTTTTCATCAGCCATGATCTGGCGGTGGTCGAAGCGGTGAGCGACCGTGTGGCGGTGCTCTACTTCGGCGCAATTGTCGAGATAGGACGCGCCGAGACGATCTTTGCCAAGCCCGCGCATCCTTACACCAAGCTGCTTGCGGACAGCGCGCCCGTTGTCGGCCGCGCGCTCACGGCACCCGAGGGGCGGGAGACGGAGCTGCCTGATCCGCTCAACCCGCCTCAGGGCTGCGCTTTTCGCGCCCGGTGCCCGCGGGCGACCGAGATCTGCGCCACGGCCCCCCCGCCCTTGAACGATCTGGAAAGTGACCAGAGCGTTGCTTGCTACAACCCGCTCTAGAAAAAGCGGATTGCGCTACGCGGCGGAACGCGGTCTCAATGGCCGCAGGTGGTGCGGGGCCATCGAAGCCAGGGGAGGCGCAATGTGGACCGGATTGTTGTTTTGGGGTTGGGCAAGGTTGGGACCTTAGCGGCCGAGCTTCTGCACGCGGCGGGCTTCACGGTCATCGGCGTTGATATGCAGAGACCGAACGCCGAGGTTCCCTTCGAGACGCGGCAGCGCGACCTCGCTGCTCCGGGCCAGCTTGACGAGGACCTGCGCCAGGCCGACGCGGTGCTGTCCTGCCTGCCTTATCATCTGAACGCTGGAGTTGCGCGATTGGCCCATGGTGCGGGCATTCACTATTTCGATCTGACCGAAGACGTGCCCACGACCAAAACCATCCGCACTTTGGCAGAGACCTCGGCAGGTCTGATGGCACCCCAATGCGGGCTGGCACCGGGGTTTGTGGGCATCGTGGGTGCCGATCTGATTGGCCAGTTTGATGATTGCCGGATGTGCAAGATGCGGGTGGGCGCGCTGCCCCAGCATCCCACGGGGCTCATGGGGTATTCATTCAACTGGTCGCCTGAAGGTGTGGTGAACGAGTATCTCAACGATTGCGAAGTGCTTGAAGACGGGCAGATCAAGACCGTGTCGCCCATGGAGTGGATCGAGAAGCTATATATCGATGGGACGGAACTGGAGGCCTTCACCACCTCGGGCGGGCTCGGCACCATGTGCGAGACATATCATGGGCGCGTGCCGAACATCGATTACAAGACCATGCGCTATCCCGGCCACGTGACGCTGATGAACTTCTTCTTTCACGAGCTGCTGATGCGTGACCGGCGGCAGGAGGCGGGCGAGATCCTCGTGAATGCGAAACCGCCGGTGGAGGACGATATCGTCTATGTGCATGTCTCGGCGGAAGGGACGATCGGCAACGCGCTGGCGCGGCGCGAGTTTGTGCGGGGCTACCGGCCCATCACCCTTGCGGGGCGCCGGCGCACGGCCATTGCCTGGACCACCGCCTGCTCGGTCGTCGGCGTTTTGGAACTGGTGCGGGAGGGTGCACTGCCCGCCTCCGGGTTCCTCAAACAGGAAGACGTTCCACTCGCCGCCTTTCTGCAGACGCGTACGGGCAAGGCCTATGCCGAGCAGGGTGGATTCTGAGCCTCACACGCCGCGCGGGTCGTCGATTTCCGTGGCGAACCGGCGCGGCGAGAGCGCGCTCTGAAACCAGCTGACCAGCGTGTAAATCGAATAGACCGGTCGCCCGGTGGCGAGACGGATGTCGCGGGCGTAAGGCACCATATTGGTGCACTCCAGCAGGATCGCGCCCACATCGGGATAGGCCTCGATCAGTTCCGCAGCGCTGTCCAACATATCGAGGCGGCAGGCGTCGAAGTCGATGGTGGGCTGATCGGTGAGGAAGGCCTGCGAGAACGCCCGCCCGCCTTCGGTGCCGATAATAGGCACATCCGGGTCCGCGCCCGCTGCTGTCAGATGCCCGCGGGTGAGGCTGGTCTTGGAGACGGTCAGCACGCCGACCCGCTGGCCGTGCGGCAGCGTGCTTTGGATCATCGGGATCTGCATCAGCGCGGAGCTGGCGACCGGCACGTTGAGCCCCAGTGCAAGATCGCTTTGCAGCACCGAGAGGAAACCGCAATTGGTGACGATCCCGTCGCAGCCCATGCGCACAAGCGCCTTGCCTTCGGCGATAAAGGCATCCCGCATGGCGCGTGCGTCCTGCAACACGATCAGATCAGGCGTGGCCCCTTCAACGACACGGTAGTGCACTGGAAACGGCCAGGTGGTGGCATTGCCGATGTCCCCAGGGATACGGGGAAATCGCGTCTCGAGCATCAGGATACCGACGGTCGCGCCATAGACCGTTTTGCCACCAGACTGGACGTGCATAGGACGATGCTCCGCGCTTCGTGTCCTTGATTTCTCTTGCATGCTGACGCAGTTGGCGCGAAAGGGCAAATCTGCGGGCTGACCCGCCAAGGATTGACGGCAGGGCCTAAGCCGCCAAAGTGGGCCGAAAGCGACAGGACAGGTCATGGCAGGGCACGTCATCATCATCGGCGCGGGGATTGTCGGCGTCTCAACCGGCATCTGGCTGCGCCGCTACGGGGCGGAGGTCACGCTCATCGACCGCGGTTCACCTGGGCAGGGGACGTCCTATGGCAATGCAGGGGTGCTGGCGGCCTGCTCGATGGTGCCCGTGACGGCTCCGGGCCTGATTGCCAAAGCGCCGGGCATGTTGCTCGACAAGGACTTTCCGCTGTTTCTGCGGTGGGCGTATCTGCCGAAGCTGGCGCCCTGGCTGACGCGGTACCTCAGCCACGCCAATGATCGCGAGACGCGGCGTATTGCCGAAGGTATCACCCCCATAGTGGCGGACTCGGTCGATCAGCACAAAGCGCTTGTGCAAGGCACTGCGGCGGCCGAGTGGGTGACGGACAGCCCCTATCACTTCGCCTACCGTGATCGCGCGGCTTTCGAGGCTGACAGCTACACCTGGAGCTTGCGTCGAAAGGCAGGTTTCCTACCTGAAATCGCCGAGGGCACGGCGGTGCAGGCGGTTGAGCCCAATCTGTCCTCGGCCATCGGCTGCCTTGCCACGATGAAGGATCACGGGTTCATCCGGGATCCAGGCGGTTATGTAGCAGCGCTGGCAGAGGTTTTCCGCGAGATGGGTGGCCAGATCCGAACCGCAGAGGTCACTGACTTCGAATTGGCAGGTGGCCGCGTGTCCGCTGTATGCACGACCGACGGCGCGCTTCCGTGCGATCACGTCGTGCTCGCCACCGGCGTCTGGTCAAAACCTCTGATGCGGAAACTTGGCCTGAAGGTGCCGCTGGAAAGCGAACGGGGCTATCACATCGTGTTCGAAGATGCGCAGAACGGACCACAGGCGCCGACGATGGTGACCAGTGGCAAATTCGTCGCGACGCCGATGGCGGCGGGTCTGCGCTGTGCCGGTGTGGTCGAGTTCGGCGGCCTGACGGCAGGGCCATCGCGCGCGCCCTTTGATTTGCTGCGCAGGCAGGTGCGGGCGGCCTATCCCACGCTGACTCACGCGCGCGAAGAGGAGTGGATGGGCCACCGCCCGGCCCCGGCGGATAGCCTGCCCCTGATCGGAGAGATCGGCACAAGCGGGGTTCTGAGCGCCTTTGGGCACCATCATATCGGGTTGACCGGCGGACCGAAGACGGGTCGGTTGATCGCGGACATGCTCACCGACCGCACGCCAAACATCGACATGCGCCCCTATAGTCCCAACCGGTTCGCGGCAGGTTAGACCGGCACGTCGCGCGGCATCAGCCAGGCATCGAGATAGACCCGCAGGCGGTCCACCATCGGCTCACCGTTGTGAATGGCGCAGAACTGCAACGCCATGGCCTGTATGGCGAAGGCCTGCACCCCATCCGCAAGCAGATGCGGCGAGACATCCTTGCGGAATGGCCCGTCTGCCAGCCAGTCGGCGATCACGCTGATCTGCCGGGAGAATGTCTTTGCAATCGCGCCAATCTCTTCGCGGGCCGCCGCCCCGGAGTGTCTGAGGATCACGTCAAAGACATAGCGCTCGTGGCTCATGAAGCCCAACAGCGGTTTGAGATTCGCGATCAGATCATCGACACCGCGCGGGGCGGGCAAATGGGCCAGTTTGTCCAGTTCGGCGTTGATGCGCGCACCGATCATCAGGTCCATCAGCGCGTCCTTGTCCGGGAAATGTGCAAAGAAGGTGCCCTTGGCGACACCGGCCTTCTGCACGACCTCTTCGACCCGCATGTCCTGGTAGCCCTTCGTCGCGATGATGTCCTCCGCGGCGGCAATCAGGTTGCCGCGCGTGATCAGGGTGCGTTTCTGTACAGGCTTGGTCATGGGACATATTCGCACTAATAATGACCGCGGTCAAGTTTTTATTGACCGCGGTCATTTTCATATTTATGACCGCGGTCAGTTATCGAATCAATTGGAGTGAATGGCCATGGCTGGCAAACGCATCTTTGTTCTCAACGGTCACCCGGCGCAGGCGTCGCTGAACCGGCATCTGGCGGAAAGCTACGCGGCGGCGGCGCATAGGGCGGGTCACGAGGTGCGCCTGCGCCACCTCGCTGATATGCAGTTCGACCCCGATCATGGCTTTGCGGGATACGCCCAGCACAAACCCCTGGAACCGGTTCTGGAAGACTTCCGGGCAGATGTGGAATGGGCCGAGCACATAGTCATGACCACCCCGATGTGGTGGGGTGGGCTGCCTGCCAAGCTCAAAGGGCTCATTGATCGGACGTTCCTGCCCGGTTGGGCCTTTGACACGCGCAACCGCAGCCGCCTCGGCATGCCAAGGCCCATGCTCGGCGGGCGCACGGCCCGTGCGATTGTCACCTCGGACACTCCGCATTGGTTTTTCGGGCTGCTCTATCACAAGGCCTTGCTGCGCCAGATCAAGGGCCAGATCTTCGAGTTTGTCGGCATGCGCCCGGCCGGGATCACTCATTTCGCACCCGCAGGAGAAGCAGGGGCGGAAAAGATCCAGAAGTGGCAAGCGCAGGTGGAGGCACTTGGCACGGCGGGGCGTTGATGAGCTGTGCGGTGCGTTGCCGGATGCGTATGTGGAGGTCATGGTGCTGCTGGAGAGAATTGAACTCTCGACCTCTCCCTTACCAAGGGAGTGCTCTACCTCTGAGCTACAGCAGCGCCGATGGCTCGGGTGATTAGACGCAATCCTGAAGCGGCGCAAGCCCAATCTGGACGCTTTCAGCCACCTGAGATAGACAAGCGCCATGGCACAGAAACCAGACCCCGAAAAATCCGGAAAACCGGGTGCGGCACGTGAAGACCGTCTGAAAGCGGCGCTCAAGGCCAACATGGCCCGGCGCAAGGCGCAGGCGCGGGCGCGGGCGCAAAACCAAGGGGCAGAGGCAGGCGGGTCCGCAGGGGCCGGAGCAGAAAAGGACGCATAGGCGCATGGACTCGATACTTGTGACAGGCGGTGGCCCGCTGAACGGGCAGATACCGATTGCGGGCGCCAAGAACGCCTGTCTGACGCTGATGCCCGCGACGCTGCTGACCGAGGAGCCGCTGACCCTGATCAACGCGCCGCGGCTCAGCGACATCCGGACGATGACGCAGCTGTTGCAGTCGCTCGGCGCCGAGGTGACCTCGCTGCAGGATGGGCAGGTGATCGCGCTCTCGAGCCACGATATCACCAACCACACCGCGCATTATGACATCGTGCGCAAGATGCGCGCATCGATCCTGGTGCTGGGTCCGCTTCTGGCGCGGGAAGGCCATGCGGTTGTGTCGCTGCCCGGTGGCTGTGCCATCGGCGCGCGGCCCGTCGATCTGCATCTCAAGGCCCTCGAGGCCATGGGGGCGGAGCTGGAGCTGAAAGACGGCTATGTCCATGCCAAGGCACCCAACGGGCTGCAGGGCGGCACGGTCGATTTTGACTTTGCCTCGGTCGGTGCGACCGAGAACGCCTTGATGGCGGCCACGCTGGCCAAGGGAACGACGGTGCTGAACAACGCGGCCCGCGAGCCCGAGATCGTGGATCTGGCGCGCTGCCTGCGGGCCATGGGCGCGCGGATTGCCGGTGAAGGCACGTCGATCATCACGATCGAGGGCGTCGACCGGCTCGGGGGCGCCACGCACACCGTGGTGACCGACCGGATCGAGCTGGGGACCTACATGCTGGCGCCCGCGATCTGCGGCGGCGAGGTCGAACTGTTGGGCGGGCGGATCGAGCTGGTTGAAGCGTTCTGCGAAAAGCTCGACGCCGCGGGCATTGACGTCCGCGAGACGGAGAAAGGCCTGGCCGTGACACGCCGCAACGGGCGCATCCAGGCCGTCGATGTGACGACCGAACCGTTCCCGGGCTTCCCCACCGACTTGCAGGCGCAGATGATGGCGCTGCTCTGCACGGCCGAGGGCACCTCGGTGCTGGAGGAAAAGATCTTCGAGAACCGCTTCATGCATGCGCCGGAATTGATGCGCATGGGGGCTGACATTGACGTGCACGGCGGCACCGCGACTGTGACCGGTGTGGAGAAACTGAAAGGCGCGCCGGTGATGGCGACCGATCTGCGCGCTTCGGTCTCGCTGATCCTCGCCGGGCTGGCGGCGGAGGGCGAAACCCGCGTGGGGCGGGTCTATCACCTTGATCGCGGCTATGAACATGTGGTCGCCAAGCTCTCGGGCGTAGGTGCCAATATCGAACGGATTTCAGACACATGACCGATGCGCGGTTCGAGGATGGCCGGGAGGCGCCGCTCAATCTCGGCGCATTTGACGAGGATGATCTGGCGATCATCTCGGCGCTGGTGCAGGACGCCGTCTTCCCTGCGACCGAGATGCGGTGGGACCGCGCCGGCCGCCGCTTTGCCCTTCTGATCAACCGATTCCGCTGGGAAGAGGGCCCCGCGCGGGCCGCTTCGCCAGAGCGGGTGCAGTCTCTGCTGGTGTTTGACGAGGTGACGGGCGTGGCCAGCAACGGCATAGATCGCAAAGACCCTGACACCGTGCTGTCGCTCCTCGCCATCGACTATGACCCCACCGAGGCGCCCGCCGGACACCTCGTGCTGACCCTCGCCGGAGATGGCGCGATCCGTGTGACCATCGAGGCCCTGGGCGTATCTTTGAAAGACGTGACCAAACCCTATATGGCTCCTTCGAAGAAAACACCGGAGCATCCGGAGTAGTCTTTCCATTGGTTCAACGTCTCCTCACCGAAGGCGCCCGTCTCCTTCGGCATCCCATCTAAGGTCCGCACCATGCCCGTCTTTCTCGATGCCACCGCGCCCGACTTCGAAGCCGCGTTTGAGACGCTGCTGACCGCCAAGCGCGAGGACAGCCCCGATGTGGACGCGGCGGTGGCCGCGATCATCGCGGATGTCCGGGCCCGTGGCGATGAGGCGGTGATCGCACTGACGCAGACCTACGACCGCCTCGCGCTGACACCCGAGACCCTGCGGGTTTCGGAGGCGGAGATTGCAAAGGCCACCGCCGCCGTCCCGGGTGAGGAGCTGCAGGCGCTGGAGCTCGCCGCAGAGCGGATCCGCAGCTATCACGAGCGCCAGCGGCCCGAGGATCAGCAGTGGACGGATGCCAGTGGCGCAACGCTCGGCTGGCGCTGGACGCCGGTGGCGGCAGCGGGGCTCTATGTGCCCGGTGGGCTCGCGTCGTATCCATCCTCCGTGCTGATGAACGCCATCCCGGCAAAGGTCGCGGGCGTGCCGCGCCTCGCGATGGTCGTGCCTGCGCCGGATGGCGTGTTGAACCCGCTGGTGCTGGCGGCGGCGCAACTGGCGGGCGTCGATGAAATCTATCGCATTGGCGGCGCGCAGGCCGTGGCGGCTCTGGCCTATGGTACCCAGACAATCGCGCCGGTCGACAAGATTACCGGGCCCGGCAACGCCTATGTGGCGGCGGCCAAACGGCGGGTCTTCGGCAAGGTCGGGATCGACATGATCGCGGGCCCGTCCGAGATCCTTGTGATCGCCGATGGCGCCAATGACCCGGACTGGATCGCCCTTGATTTGTTGAGCCAGGCCGAGCACGACGAAAGCGCGCAGTCGATCCTGATCACCACAGATGCGGGCTTCGGGCAGGCGGTGGCGGAGGCCGTCGCAGCGCGTCTCGAAACGCTGGAGCGGCGGGCAATTGCGGGGGCTTCCTGGCGCGACTTCGGGGCGATCATCACGGTGCCGGATCTTACGACAGCGGCCAGCCTCAGCGACCGCATCGCGCCGGAACATCTGGAGCTCTGCGTGGCCGATCCCGACGCCCTGAGCGCCCAGATCACACATGCAGGCGCCATTTTCCTGGGCCAGTGGACGCCCGAAGCCATCGGCGACTATGTGGGTGGGCCGAACCATGTGCTGCCGACGGCGCGCTCGGCGCGGTTTTCCTCGGGGCTTTCGGTGTTGGATTTCCTCAAGCGCACGACGCTGGCGCGCATGACGCCCGGCGCGCTGCGCAGCATCGGCCCCGCGGCGGAGACGCTGGCGCAGACCGAAAGCCTGGAAGCGCATGGCCTGTCGGTGACCGCGCGTCTCAACAAGCTCAACGACTGAGGCGGGCGCCTTCGTCGTTGCTCTTTGCGGCGAACCTGCGTTAAGCATCTCGAGTTTGTTCGTTTTGCGTGAAGAATCTGTCCCATGTCCCGTATCTCACAGATCGTCCTCGATGATGCCGGCCTGCCGCCGGCGACCCCCGAGATTGAACAGGAGCGCCGTGTGGCGATGTTCGATCTGCTGGAGGAGAACACCTTCAAGCTGCCCGCCCGTGACGGGCGCGCGGTGCCTGAGGGTCCGTACCACGTGGGTCTCGCGATCCGCGACAAGCGCCTGGTCTTCGATGTGAACACGGAAGGCGCTGAAAAGGCGGCGGAATTTCATCTCTCTCTCGGCCCCTTCCGGCAGGTGGTGAAGGACTACTTCCAGATTTGCGAGAGCTATTTCGAAGCGGTGAAGAAGCTGCCGCCCAGCCAGATCGAAACCATCGACATGGCGCGGCGCGGCATCCACAACGAAGGCAGCCGGGTCCTGCAGGAACGGCTCGACGGCAAGGTCGAGGTGGACACCGACACCGCCCGCCGCCTCTTCACGCTGATCTGCGTGCTGCATTTCGGAGGCTGAATGGGCGACGAGCTCCCAGGGTCGGTTCTCTTTTGTTGTGACCACAATGCTGTGCGCTCCCCCATGGCCGAAGGCATCATGAAAAAGTTCTATGGCACAGGCACTTACGTGCAGTCCGCCGGTGTAACGAATGACATGGAGATCGACGGGTTTTCCATCGCCGTCTGCCAGGAGATGGATGTGGAGCTGTCGCGCCACCGCTCGCGCAGCTTTGACGAGATGGAAAACTGGGGCGACGATCTGGGCTCCTTCGATCTGGTCATCGCATTGAGCCCCGCGTCGCAGCGCCGGGCGCTGGATTTGACGCGGTTCTATCATCTGGACGTGGAGTACTGGCCGATCCTCGACCCCACCGGGCTGGGTGAAAGCCGGCAGGCCAAGCTCGAGAGCTACCGACAGGCCCGCGACCAGATCAAGGAGCGGCTGCTGGCCCGGTTCGGGCCACCCACCGAGATCATTTGAGGAGGACCCATGGCGGATGTGGTGAAGCGATACTTCGAAGCCTTCAATGCAAAGGACACGGGCGCGATGCTGGAGTGCCTGTCCGAGGATGTGGCCCATCACGTCAACGAAGGCGGTGTGCGCCGGGGCAAAGCGGCCTTCGCGGCGTTCTGTGACCACATGAGCCGCTGTTATGATGAGATGCTCACGGACATGGTGATTTTTGACGCGCCCGAGCAGGGCCGCGCGGCGGCGGAGTATGTGGTGCATGGGCGCTATATTGAGACTGATGAGGGGCTGCCCGAGGCGAAAGGTCAGCAATATCAATTGCCTGCTGGATCGTTCTTTGATGTCTCGGGCGGGCTGATCACCCGCGTGACGACCCGCTACAACCTCACCGACTGGGTGCGGCAGGTGTCCTGACCATGTCGCTCGACATTCGCCCGTTGAGCCACACCGAACTGGCGCACCACATCGAGGCAGTCGCACACTTGCGGATCGCGGTCTTCCACGATTGGCCCTATCTCTATGATGGCGATCTGGCGTACGAGAAACGCTATCTGCAGCCCTATCTCAGCAGCGAAGAGGCGATTGTGGTGGGTGCGTTCGACGGTGACCGCCTGGTTGGGGCGTCCACCGGAACCCCGCTGAGCGACCACGCAGAGGATTTCGCGGCGGCGTTTTCCGCGACGGGCCTGGACCTGGCGACGATCTTCTATTGCGCCGAGAGCGTCCTGCTGCCGCAGTACCGAGGGAGCGGCGCGGGCCATGCGTTTTTCGACGCCCGAGAGGCCCATGCGCGCGCGCTTGGCTATGCCCGGTGCTGTTTCTGTGCGGTCATCCGGCCCGAGGATCACCCCGCCCGACCCGCAGGTTACGCACCGCTCGATCCCTTCTGGCGCAAGCGGGGATATGCCCCGCTGGACGGGGTGCGGGCGCGGTTTTCGTGGAAAGATCGGGAGACCGGGGGCGAGACCGAGAAAGAGCTGCAGTTCTGGATGCGCGCCCTCTAGGGGGCGGCCTTAGATATCGCCGCAGAAGGTCTCGGCGGTTTCCGCGAAGCGTTTCCAGGCCTCCCAGAAGGCGCGATTGCCAGCGTTGTCGGATTGCCGAACGTCCTGCAACTGACCGGGTTCGCTGAAGAAACGCACGCTGCGCTGCTGTTGTGACTGGCTCAGGGTCTGATCGGCGGCAGCCTGGATGCACCCGCAGCGTTCGCGCGTGGCGCCGGGACGCCGGTGCACAAGGCACGCCGTCCCAATGGGCCCAGAGGCGAATTGTACGGGGCTTCCTGCGACCGGCAGGGGCGGCGGGCTCAAGACGGGTTGCGGCGGTGGGGTGTTGCGCCCGCCGCAGGCCGACAGGATCAGCATCATACAGACCAGGGCAGCGGGGCGCAGCATGAACAATTCCCTCGTTAGAGCTCAATTGTTTATGGCGCATTCGCCCCGCCACTGCAAACCGTCAGAACCGCCAGCGGGCGCCCACGAAGGTCACATCCTGATCCTGCAGGTCCGCGCCTGTGTCGTCGAATTCGAAGGTGCGGTAGCTGGCGTAGAGCTCGGTGTTCCAGGCATCGACTTTCTGGACCACGGCGAGGCCGACAGAATGTGACTCTGAGCCTGTCACGCCGAAGTCTTCGCCTGTGTAGTAGTCCAGCGAAATGCGGGTCTCGCCGGCGGCGATCCAGTCGCGTTTGATCCCGCCCTTGATGTAGACGTAGCTGTCGTCGCCTTCCTGCTGGCGGCCGGAGGCGATGGCGAGGTTGAGGCCGGTCTCTTTATGCAGGACTGCAAAGGAGCCGAGCAACAGTTCTTCGTCGGAATCGCGGATCGAGAGGCCCGCCCGGGCGGCCACCTGATAGGTGCCATAGTCCTGATTGTAGGTCAGGCCGATGTCGTAGAATTCATCGTCATTTCCGCGGGTTAGGACCTCTTCCCCGGCGCTGACGGCGAGGGAGAATCCGGCGAAGGTGGGGGTGTCATAGCGGATGCGGAAGCGGCGGCCGCCGTCGAAGGCGCTGAAGGCGTCGCCGATGTCAAACCCCGACGCGCCGCCGCCCGCGAGTTGGAAGACCTGGCTGCCCGCCTGATCCTGCAGGCTGGAGTAGGCGATGACGGAAGTGCCGGAGAAATCGGCCTCCGCCGTGCTGTCGGTGGCGATGCTGCCCTGGCCGAAGGAGAAGGTTCCGAAGGTGGGCGACTGGTAGATCGCCTCGAATTTGCGGATCTCGGTGCGGCGGTAATTCTGCTCGAACCCGTCGTCGGCACCGTTGATGCTGGAGGAGCCGGTGAAACCGAGCGAGGTCTCGAAATGCAGGCGGAATTCACTGCCGCCCTGCAGCGGCTGCTTGTAGATCAACCCGATCCGGCTGTTGGAATTATCGTTGTCTGTCAATCCTGTATTCGATCCGTCGCCATTGTCCACGTTGATGATGCCGAGGTTCAGATGGCCGTAGAAATCGACCTCGGGGCCGGTCTGCTGGGCGGTGGCGGCCAGCGGCAGGGCAAGGGCGAGGAGCCCGGCGGAGGCGGGGAGGATGCGGGAAGTCGTCGTCATGGAAGTGCCTTTCGGGAAGCGGCGCCGGACCGGCGTCTCAATACATCTTACGCGTGTATTGTGACGGGTCAAACTCACGAACGCCGGAGGGCGGTGCGCGTGTGCAGGGGGCTCTGTGCGGGTTTGTGGACCATTCGGTCTCTAAGTTGTGCGCACGTTAAGGCTGCGCACGCGCAACGGTTAAGGCGGGTGTTTTGGCCCGAGGGGCCGAATCGCCGGTTAATGCTGCAGATCAAGGCGATTTCGACGTCGGTATCGCGTCGGTATAACGTCGGTATTTTGTCGGTGTCTCGCACCGACGTGGCGGGGTTAAGAGGGCGCGCGGTGGGGTTCGTTGATGAGGGGTTAATGGTGAGGCCCGTCTCGGAAACTGTTCAGTGGACAGTTTCAGGATCGAACGGGCGAAGCCATGGCTGGGGTCGTTTGTCGAGCAGTGTTCGTTTCGAGCGGCGCGTCGAGTCCGCGATGGCTGCGCCATCGCTCTGCATCTCCGTCGGGTGTTGTGCACCCAAGCGGCCGAACCGAGGGGCGGGATGAAGTAACAACCCAGCAGACGCCTTGCGTCCGTTCCATTGGCCGACATCCAGACTGCGCCTCGACCTGGAAGCGTCTGCGTCACCCCGAAGGCGCGTCTACCGCACGGCGGGGGCGGTCCGGACACTGCATAGTAGTAGACGGAGAATTAGTCATTGGTCCGGCGGTGTCGAGGCACTGTCTAGGAGTGCCTTTGCAGCTTGCCCTGGTTTCATCTGATTGCTCAATAGTCCACCGACCACTCCGCCTGCTCCTGCGCCAACGGGTCCTCCGATCAGCGCTCCGACACCGGTGCAACCCAGAATAATTCCGACCGGTACGGTCGCCTCGGCTGCGTTTTCAGGTTCGGTGTAGCGTTTCGCTACACTTAATACGAGCGACCTATAGTCGCCTAGCCATCGAACATATTCACCTTGGTCTTTGGATTTGGTGGTTTCGGGTTGGCTCGGAAGCATTGAGAGCAGTTCTTTCAGTTTTTTTGATAGATCATCAACAACGCTTAGCAAGTCGTCGCGGTCCAATCGGTTCATCAATTGCACGCTTTCTCGGTATTCGGATAGGTGCGCGAGCAATCCCATCACAGAGAATATGATTGCATCATAGTTCTGCTCAATTCTTGCGGCGACAGAGGTTCCTTGGGCGCTTCTTCCATTAGGATTGCCGGCTCCGAAAGCTTCCACTCTTCTTTCTTCGGCATCTCCTTGTATGAGTTTGATTTGCATTGAAATTTTCGTAGGGCCTGCTTCCCAAATTTCATCTGGTATGGATGCAACTTGATCAATTAATGACGCAGTTAAATGGCTTCCATGGATTTCATCTCGAAAGAAGTTCACAAAGAATTCGAAATCAGGCGCCCTATCGCTTTGGTCACTAAGCCGTCCCCAGGCATCGTGTATGTCTTTTGTTGCGAGATGTAACCTGTTAAGTTTAGGGAGTATTTGGCTTTGGGATCTGCCAATCTGGTCCGAGATTAAATCGAGAAGATTACTGTTGTCAGCAACATCTATGAGCTTTGCTATGACATCAGTCTTAGAGATACTCGGTTCGGCAAGTACTTGCGGCCATCCCAAAAATGGTGTGTAGCTCCCGTCTAGCTTCACGCCCCTCCCACGGTTTTGCCGTGAGAAATATACCCGGGCAAGACAAAGCTCTTGCATTTTCTTTGTCTGTCTGCGTCGAAAAGATCGAAGTGAAACAAGATCACGTAGGCATGTCATGATCACTAATTCCAATTGTATTTGGTATCGATCTGAATGAGAAGACTGTCGGTTTGACAGATACCAGTCCAGATAGCGAATAGCTCCCATTTGGAGCATTCTTTCAACTACAAGTGCGGTTGTTTGAACGGGTAGCCCTTCCACCCAATTTGCCAGTTTTTCGTGCCCTTTGTCCATAAAGTCAGTAACGTTTCAAAGCACTCTTGTCACAATGATGGGCCAGTCTTATTGACCGGTGACAACAGTATGTCACTGCCATCGCTCAACTGCAATTTCCATTCTTCGGGACGCGAGGCCCCATCGACCAATCGCATGAAAGTAATCAAACTTAAGCCGCCAGCCCCACCAGCGCCGCTGCCTCGTGTTTGCGCAGAGTCTGATACGCCGTTTCGCGACCAATCAATTCGGGGAAGTCGGCGCGGATCTGGTCGTGCGCCTCCGGCAGGAGCGCGCGGAGGGCTTGGTGGCCGAGGTGGAAGCTCTCGCTCCAGAGGCCGCCGCTGGAGAGCACCGCGTGTTCTTCGAGCAGGAAGTGGTGATAGGTGACCGCGCCGCCGATCTGCAGGGTCACGCCGGGCAGGTCGGTGAGGTAGCGCGCGGGCACCAGCACCTCGGGCTGTCCGAAGAGCATTTCGGCCTGCCAGCCGGTGAGCAGCACGCGGTGTTGCTGGGAGACCAGCAGATCATCAGTGCTGCCCAAGGTGCCGGCGGCGATGTGGACCGGTGTGAAACGGGCGGCAGCGGGAGCGGTGCGGGACCCGGTCCAGAGCACGCGCTGCAGCCCGTGATCGCGGGTCTTGAGCAGCATGCCCGGGGTGATCTGGTCGGCGCGGCGCGGGCCCTGGGCCGTCTCGATCCGCATCGCGCTGGTGAAGCAGACCGGCGTGGCATAGGCGGCCTGGGCAAAGGAGGGGCCCTCGCCGGGATCGGAGACCGTGAGCGGGACGTCGCGCGGCGGAAACCCACCCGGCCCGCCAATGAAGGCAAGCCCTTCGACGGTGGCGTAGCTGGGCGAGGAGTTGTTCACGTTGAAGGCGATGACGGTCCATTCGTTCACGCCGTCGCTCAGCACGAAGCTGAACTCGGCCTCGACGCGGGTGCCGTCGGTGAAGGTTTCGGTGCCGATGGTCTGATCGCCGTTGAGCGTCTGTGAGCTGTCGTTGTCGCTGAAGTCGGTGTCGTCGTCGTTGATGGAGATCGGCACCCAGAGCGAGGAATTGAGCGTGATGGTGAGCCCGTCGAGATGCGAGCCATCGCCCTGGTCGACGCCGTCGAGCTGGCCACCTGCGATGGTCATCAGGTTTTCGGGCAGGACGTAGATGTCGTATGGCACGTGGGCAGGCTCCTTCAGGTGGCGCACGGGGCACGCCACCCTGTCGGATCGCGCAGGAGTGCGGAGCGGTCGCGGCGGATTAACGGTTTTTTTATGGTTTTTGGCGGGGTGGGGGGCCCGTGGGTTGTGTCGGGGCGGGGGCTTCCCGGTGGGGTGGGTGTCGGTGCGGCGTTCGCGATCTTGACCAAGCCACAAAACCCCTACATATCCGCTGCATGACACCGCTTTCACATATCCGCAATTTCTCCATCGTGGCGCATATCGATCACGGGAAATCGACGCTGGCTGACCGCCTGATCCAGTCCACCAACACGGTGGCGGACCGGGATATGAAGGAGCAGATGCTCGACAGCATGGATATCGAGCGCGAGCGGGGGATCACGATCAAGGCGCAGACGGTGCGGATCAATTACACGGCGGCGAATGGCGAGGACTATGTGCTGAACCTGATCGACACGCCGGGGCATGTGGATTTCGCCTATGAGGTGTCGCGGTCGATGCGGGCGGTCGAGGGCTCGTTGCTGGTGGTGGATTCGACGCAAGGGGTCGAGGCGCAGACGCTGGCGAATGTGTATCACGCGATTGATGCGGATCACGAGATCGTGCCCGTCTTGAACAAAATCGACCTGCCGGCGAGCGATTGTGACCGGGTGGCGGAGCAGATCGAGGACGTGATCGGGATTGACGCGTCGGGCGCCATTCAGGTGTCGGCCAAGACCGGGCAGGGGATCACCGAGACGCTGGAGAGCATTGTGCAGCATCTGCCCGCGCCGAAAGGCAACCGCGATGCGCCGCTGAAGGCGATGCTGGTGGACTCATGGTACGACAGCTATCTCGGCGTGATCGTGTTGGTGCGGATCATGGACGGGGTGCTGAAGAAGGGCGAGCGCATCCGGATGCTGTCGAACAATTCGGTGCATCATGTGGACCGGATCGGGGTGTTCCGCCCGGAGATGACGGTGATTGACGAGTTGGGGCCGGGGGAGATCGGGTTCCTGACGGCCTCGATCAAGCAGGTGCGCGACACGCGCGTGGGCGACACGATCACCCATGAGAAGAAGGGCACGGAAGATGCGCTGCCGGGGTTCAAGCCGAGCCAGCCGGTGGTGTTCTGTGGCCTCTTCCCGGTGGATTCAGCCGAGTTCGAGGATCTGCGCGATGCGATCGAGAAGCTGGCGCTGAATGACGCGTCGTTTTCCTATGAGATGGAGACCAGCGCTGCGCTGGGCTTTGGGTTCCGCTGCGGGTTCCTGGGGCTCCTGCATCTGGAGGTCATCCGCGACCGGATCGAGCGCGAGTACAACATCGAGCTGATCACGACCGCTCCTTCCGTCATCTATCACATCCACCTGAAAGACGGGGAGATGATGGAGCTGCACAATCCGGCGGACATGCCCGACCTGACGCTGGTGGATCACCTGGAGGAGCCGCGGATCAAGGCGACGATCCTGGTGCCGGATGACTATCTGGGCGATGTGCTGAAGCTCTGCCAGGACCGGCGGGGCATCCAGCTCGATCTGACCTATGCGGGCAGCCGCGCGATGGTGGTCTATGACCTGCCGCTCAACGAGGTGGTGTTTGATTTTTATGACCGGCTGAAATCGGTCACGAAGGGCTATGCGTCATTCGATTACCAGATGATCGGGTACCGCGAGGACAAGCTGGTGAAGATGTCGATCCTGGTGAACGACGAACCTGTGGATGCTTTGTCAACCATGGTGCACCGCGACCGGGCAGAGATGCGCGGACGCGCGATGGTCGAGAAGCTGAAGGACCTGATCCCCCGGCATATGTTCAAGATCCCGATCCAAGCGGCCATCGGCGGCAAGGTGATCGCGCGCGAGACGCTCTCGGCGATGCGCAAGGACGTGACGGCCAAGTGCTATGGCGGGGACGCGACGCGGAAACGCAAGCTGCTGGATAAGCAGAAGGCGGGGAAAAAGAAGATGCGTCAGTTCGGGAAGGTGGATATCCCGCAAGAAGCGTTCATCAGCGCTCTGAAAATGGATGGCTGACGCCATTCATTTTCCGCGCTGAGGAAGGCCAGTGCGGGTAAGCGGTTTTGCGCAGCAAAATTGCGGCCGCATCGCGGTTCAGTTGGGGTTCGGCGACTCCAAGTTTTACGTTTAGGTAGATACTTGGCTTGTCCAGTCCCTTATTGACGAACCAAGACGGGAAATATCTCTTTTACTCAGTGATCCGCTGTGCATGATTACGTTTCTGGATCGCTCAACGGTGTCAAAAATACTAGATGCCCATTCAATGTCGTTTATTGATGCTTCGAAGTGCTCGAAGTTATTGCGTATAACTGCCAAAAGGTTAGGTAACATTGTGAATTGGATAAGGTCGTCTCCCCGTTGGGTGTGCCACTTGACCTTTTCTTCCTCATCTTTGCGTTTTTCAGCTGCTTTGCGAGCGGAGTTTGGTACGCATTTTTCCCACCAGTCGGCGCCCACCTCTTCAAGTAGAGTTTTCGAGATCAGCTCTCTCACGGAGTTTTCAAAGGCGGCTATCGTCAAATACACTGCTGACATAAGCGTAGCGTTTGCCACGTGAAGCTCGTCTAAGCTGTCTGCGCCAGCCAAGTTGCGAATGCCGTCGTACTCTATTCCAAGCTCGGAATTGCTTCGGCGCCCTGCTTTATCCAATGCTTCTTCCGTAAGAAGCGCCTTAAAGAGTCCTGCATAGAGCCTGTCAATACTAGTCAATCAAATGCTCCTTAAGGCTTTTGAATAGCGCATCATATACTTTGGGATCACGAGAAGGTGGTAGTATGATCTGGATGTTGTAATGCAAACCACCCAAAGTTAGTTTTTCACGTACGTCACTACTGACTAGTTGTGGCGGCTCTTCAGCCTTTGTTTTCTCGCTCACTGCGTCTTCTTGTATAGCAGCAGGTTTCTCGGTTTCTTTACTACTTTTTGAGAAATCGGCTTGGCCGCAAAGCGCTGAGAAAGTTAATGCGAATTTCTTCAGAACGGAGTCGCTCATTTGTCCTTGCGATAGCGTTTTTGCCTTATTGATTACTTCGGTATTCGAGAAGCTTTGAGCGTCGCGTCTTATAGTAAAGAGGTCGGAGTAGGCGTCCCTAATTGCTTCTGCCAGAACAATTTCTGACTGGGATTGATCTAAAAATCTAAAGTACCGATCTTTAGGTTTACCTTCGGAGTCAAGGAAGTCCAGTTGCTTCAGAACTCCTATGATCAACCGATCAGCGGCTGACTTGAAACCTAATGTTTCTAAAAAACGTTGCGTAAACTTCTCAGGTGCCTGTCCTGATTTTATCGCATTCAGGATCGCTGCTAAGTTCTTGGTACTGGTAAGGTATGCCTTTGGGAGAGCCATTTCTCATTCCTAAAATAATAGATCGATTAACTTATAGTAGAAATTGAGCAAAATGCACATTCAAAGAATGTGCAGCGCCCGAACCGCCCCCACGGGGCGGGCGCTTCGCTTTTTCCCGCCCCTCGGTTCGGGCGCGGTTCTCTGCTCACGACAAGTCATCAGCTTCAAAAGCACCTCTCTCCCGGGGCTCCGCCCGTTGCCACCTCAATTGATCCCCCGGATCAATTGCCGTGCTTCGCCCGGACCGGTGCCAACCCCCTCGGTTCGGGCGCGGCACTCCACATAGAGGGCATCGCCAACTTCAAAAGCGCCTGCTCCGCCGGTGTAAGAGGCGGCACTGTCGTTGACGACCGACGTAGAAAGACCGGCGCCTACGCCCGATACGCCGGAAGGGGCGCGCGGTCCTGCAGGGCGATCATGCGGCGGAGCATGATTTCGGTGAGGGCGTGGCGGACCTCTTGGCTGGTGGGGCGTTCGAAGAGGTTTTCGGCCTCACCCGGGTCGGCCTCGAGATCGTAGAGTTCGTGCCAGGCCTCGCCTTCGCGCAGGGACATGCGGTAGCGGTCGGTGACCACGGTGCGCACGCGCTGGGGGCGATCGAAGCCGGTCATGACGCGCTGGCTGTCCTCCTCGACGATGATGGCTTCGGGCGGTGGGGCGCTGAGCAGATCGCGGCCCTGGATGCCGTTGAAAGCCTGGATGCCCGCGCGGGCGAGGATCGTGGGGGCGATGTCGATGGAGGAGCCGAGGCCCGCGTCGACCTTGCCATGGGCGGGCGCTGTGGGGTCGTGCCACAGGAAGGGGACGCGGATGATCCCCTGGTAGTGCAGCAGTAGCTTCAGCATCAGCCCGTGGTCGCCCATGTAGTCGCCGTGATCGGAGGTGAAGATGACGATGGTGTCCTCGGCCAGCCCGAGCGTGTCGAGATGGGCGAGCACGCGCCCGATGGCGTCGTCGATCATGGTGATCATGCCGTAGGTGAGGGCGATGATGGCGCGGGCCTCGTCTTCGGTCACGGCGAAGGGGTTCTGGTTGTCGCGCGGGTCGGTCCCGGTGGCGAGGGCTGTGCGCATGGCGCGGATCGGGGGCAGGTCGCCCTGGCCGAAGGTGGCGGGCAGGGTGATCTGGGCGGGGTCGTACATGTCCCAGTAGCGCCCGGGCGGCGTGAAGGGGTGGTGCGGGTCCGGGAAGGACATTTGCAGGAAGAAGGGCGCGTCGTCCTTGGCGCGTTGGGCGAGCCAGGTGGCGCTGCGGTCGGCGATCCAGGAGGTGGAGTAGAGTTCCTCTGGGACGGCGGTGCGCCAGGCCTGGGGGGCGGTGATCCGGGTGTCGGGGAGGGCGTTGGCGGGACCGGTGAGCTGGTCGAAATCGGGGCGCTGGGCGCGGGCCCAGAGCAGGTAGTCGCCCGAGGCCTGATCGCCGTGGTCGGCGGCGATCTCCACGTGGTCGAAGCCGTAGAAGTCGCCGGTCAGGCGCTCGGCCAGCGGGCGGTCCCATTTGGGGACGACTTCGAGGTCATAGTCGGCACTGTGCCGGTTGTTCTTGATCGCGTCGCGCAGGTCGGGGCGAGGCGTGTGCAGCCTGTCGTCCGGGGTGAAGGTGTTGGTGGCGGGCAGGCCGGTGAAGCTTTGCAGGTGGGATTTGCCGATGAGGCCGGTGCGGTAGCCCGCGTCGCGCAGCAGTTCCACGAAAGTGGTGTGGTCCCTGGAGAGCGGGATGCCGTTATGCCGCGCGCCATGGGCCGAGCACATGCGGCCCGTCATGATCGAGGCGCGGTTGGGCATGCAGATCGGGTTGGCGACGTAGAAGCGGTCCCACCGGGTGCCTTTGGCGGCGATGCTGTCGATGTGGGGCGTGCGCACCGTCGGGTTGCCGCCGCAGCCGAGGTGGTCGGCGCGGTGCTGGTCGGTGATGATGAAGAGGAAGTTCGGGCGCTTGGTCACGAGGGGGCCTCGGGCGTGGGGCGGTGCAGCCGCGCGGCCTGGATGTCCCAGAGGATCAGCCCGAGCCCGGCAAGCAGCGCGGGCAGGTGGAAGAGCGGATCGGGGGCCAGCAGGGTGAAGGCGGTGACAAACCGCGCGACGATCTCAGGGACCGAGAGTTTGCGGCGGTCGTAGGCGGAGAGCGCGGAGGAGAAGAGCCAGATGCAAAAGCAGGTGCGTGCAACGATCCAGAGGAAAGGCAGGAGGCTGAAATCCTCGATGATCAGCACAGTGGGGTAGAAGGCGAAGACGAAGGGGATGATGAACTTGGCCATGCCGAGCCGGAACGACATGAAGGCGGTCATCAGCGGGTTGGCCCCGGCGATGGGGGCGGCGGCATAGGCGGCGATGGCGACCGGTGGGGTGAGAGAGGAGGCCACCCCGTAGTAGAAGACGAACATATGCGCGGTGAGCATCGAGACGCCAAGCGCCTGGATCGCGGGGCCCATCACCAGGATGATGATCAGGTAGGCGGGCAGGGTGGGCATGCCCATGCCGAGGATCAGCGCACCCACCATGGCCACGAGCAGGGCGGAGAACAGGCTCTCGCCGCGAATGGTGGCGATGACATTGGCCAGCTTGAGCCCGAGCCCGGTGGAATCGAGTGAGCCCACCAGCACACCGATGGCGGCGATGGCGATGAGCAGCGTGGCACCGGATTGTGCGCCCTTGAGGAAGGAGTGCCAGACGCGCGCGGGATCTGAGCGGACCTGCGGGTTGATCACCGAGAGCGCGAGCAGCACGACCACCGCGTAGAACCCGGCGGCAGAGGTGGAAAAGCCCCCAAGCAGGCAGCCGATGATCGTGGCGATCGGGCCGAGAAAGAGCACCGAGTTGATCAGATCGACACGGGTGATCCGGTCGTCCATGGAGAGCGGCTGGACCTCGATGCCCTGGCGGCGGGCCTCGACCGTGACGGCGGAGAACAGGCTGAAGTAGTAAAAGAGCGCCGGAAAGAGTGCGGCGACGATAATGTTCAGATAGCCGACGCCGGTGAGGTCAGCCATGACGAGGGCCGCGGCGCCCATGATCGGCGGCATGATCTGCCCGCCGGAGGAGGCGGTGGCCTCGATGCCTGCGGCGAAGGTGGGGCTGAAGCCGCGTTTCTTGATCATCGGGATCGTGAAGGTGCCGGTGCCGACGATGTTGGCGACGGTCGAGCCCGACATGGTGCCGAACATCGAGGAGGCGAGGATGGCCGCATGGGCGGGTCCGCCGCGGGTGCGGCGCGTCACGAGGAAGGCGAACTTCAGCAGCGTGTCGCCCGCGCCGGTGCCTTCGAGCAGGACGCCGAAGATGATGAAGATGAAGACGGTGGAGAGCACGATGTTGGTGATCGAGCCGAAGACGCCCTTGTTGGTGTTGTACCACAGCGCCTCGGCCACCTCTTTCAGCGAAAACCCGGTGTGGGCCAGGATGCCCGGCAGGTCTTGGCCATAGAGCAGGTAGAGCACGCCGAAGGCGCCGACGCCGAAAAGCCCCCAGCCCCAGAGGCGGCGGCAAAGCTCGAGAAAGACCACGAGCCCGGCGAGCGCGGGCCAGGCGTCGGCGCGGGTCACGTCGTAGAGCGCCACCTCCATCTGGGTCTGTACGAAGTGGAAGGACCAGATCGCCCAGAGCCCGGCCAAGACCATCAGCGCATCAAGGATGAGGTGCAGGCTGGCGCGGGCGCCGGTCACCGGACCGTTGGCCTCGCGGCGGACGCGGGCGGCGGCCACGCCAGCGATCAGGGCAAAGGCGAAGCCTGCGGCGCGGTGCAGCTTGGGCTCGATCAGCCCGACACCGGAGCTGTAGAGCGCGATGGCGCCAAGCGCGAAGCAAGCAAGGGCCGAGAGCCAGGCATAGAGCGTGGCGGTGCGGCTGCGGCTGTGGGTCTCGGGTGTCATGAGCGTGCTATCCGGGCGCGGGGTGGACACGGGCGCATCTTTGCGCCCGTGATCGGAGCGTCAGGGGCGCAGCGCATCCGGGATCGCGATGCCCGCTTCGTCGTAGTATTTCGCGGCCCCCGGATGCAGCGGCACGTTCACCGAGGTGAAGGCGCTTTCGGGTGTCACGTCCTTGAGGAAGAAGGCGGTGGCGTGCACCTCCTCGAGGTTTTCCCAGAAGGATTTGGTGGCGCTGTAGACCACGTCATCGGAGACGCTGGCATGGGTGCCGACGAATTGGGTGAAGCCAAGCGCCGTGATCTCGCCTTGCGTCTGCTGCCCCTTGTAGGTGCCGCCGTCAAACTGGATCATCCCCCGGCCCGGGCGCCCGAAGAGTGCCTGCATGGCCTCGGAACCCACAACCTCCTCGGGGATCGACAGGATGCGGAACTCGCCCGAGAGGCCGAATTGCTCGATCTTGGAGGAGCCGATCTCGGCGGGGCGGACCATCATGTCGATCTTGTTGTCGGCCAGCGCGGCAAAGCCTTCGCCCCAGCTCAGCCGTACGGCGGTGTAATCGGTGCCCGCCTCGAACCCGGTGATGATCTTGATCAGCGCCTCGGAGGTGGCCGAGGCCGAGCCCGCGGGCGGGCCGGTGAAGATCGTCTTGCCCTTCAGGTCCTCCCAGCTTTCGATGCCGGAGCCGGCCAGCGTGATCGGGTGATAGGCCCCGGCCTTGAAGCCGAGGATCGCGCGCAGCTGGCCCGCGGCGGCGGGCGCGTCTTCGACCTTTTCATACATCCGCTGCTGGCCCTTCATCAGGTTGACGAGCGAGGGCACGGTGGAGAAGAAGTCGATCTCCTCCCGGCCGCCTTTCAGCATGGATTTGGTGAGCGTCTGCCCGGCGTTGACCTGGATGTCGACGCCCGCCTTGCCCGCCTGGTTGGCGAAGGTGACGAACATGGTGTGCACCGGGTCGCCGACCCCTGCGGTCTCGCCCTTGAAGATTTGCGCGCTGGCAGAGGCCGGGACAACGGCGGCCATCACCACCGCAGCCACGGCTGCGATTTTTCTGACGTTGAACATGAATTCCTCCCTTGATTGCAGCAAATCTAGCAGAGAGATCGCATTTGATATAATCAAACATCAGGCACATTAGATAAGCAATTGCTATGAAACTGGACCCGAAACACCTGGCTCATCTGTCCGTCATCGTGGAGGCGGGGTCGTTCCAGTCGGCGGCGGACCGGATCGGGCTGACGCAGCCCGCACTCAGCCGGAATATGAAGGCGCTGGAGGCGCGGGTGGGCGCAGCGCTGTTCAACCGCGATGGCCGCAAATCGGTGCCGAATGCGCTGGGCCTGCGGCTGGCGCGCAATGGACAGGCGATCCGTCTGGCCGAAGAGCAGGCAAGCGTGGTGGCGGACCAGTCGGCCAAGGGGGCGGTGGGCGAGCTGCGCATCGGCGCGCCGCCCATCGTGGCGGGCCGGTTTCTCAGCACGGCGCTGGGGCGGTTCATCCGCGAGAACGCCAATTGCGTGGTCGAGATGCGGACGGGGCTGGTGCATGAGCTGCGCAGCATGTTGGAGCGGCGGCAGGTGGATCTCGTCTTTGGGCCGCGCAGCCTTGCGGACCCGACGGCGGGGCTGGCCTTTGCGCCGTTGATCGATGATCGCGTCGGCATCCTGTGCCGTGTCGGGCATCCGCTGACGGCGCTGGCGCGGGTGATGCCCTCGGATCTCGACACGCAGGTCTGGCTTGCGCATTCACGGGGCAGCCTGTTGCGGCAGCAGACGGAGGCGGCGATGACGGCCTCGGGGGTGAGTGCGATGCATATCGTCTGCGAGACGGATTCGATCCGCTCGGTGCTGGAGATCATTGCCGATACGGACCTGATCACCACCATGCCGCGCGTGACGACCGCGCCCTATCTGGAGGAGCGCCTGCAGTTTCTGGAGTTTGATCACCCGCAGTTCCACCGGCCCATCGGGACGATCCGGCGCAGCGGCACGCCGTTGAGCCCGGTGGAAGAGCGGTTTCTGGCACAGCTTGCGGCGGGGTGAATGCTGGCCGCGCGGTCTGGCGCTAGGCAGCGGCCGCGCGCTGTGGCACTCTTGCGGCAGATTGCAAACGGAGGGTGACATGGGACAACGGACAACAACGGGCCGGGGGAAGCTTTACGACAGCGTGCTCGATACGGTGGGTGACACCCCGTGCATCCGGGTGAACCGGATCGCGCCGGAGCATGTGACCGTTTATGTGAAGTTCGAGGCGTTCAACCCCGCGGGGTCGGTCAAGGACCGGCTGGCGCTGAACATCATCGAGGCGGCGGAGCGCGAGGGGCGTCTGGCACCCGGGCAGACCGTGGTGGAGGCGACCTCGGGCAACACCGGCATTGGCCTTGCGATGGTCTGTGCGGCCAAGGGCTATCCGCTGGTGGTGACCATGGCCGACAGTTTCTCGGTCGAGCGGCGGCGGCTGATGCGGTTTCTCGGCGCGAAGGTGGTGCTGACACCACGCGCGCTCAAGGGCTTTGGGATGTACACCAAGGCCAAGGAGCTGGCCGAGCAGAACGGCTGGTTCCTCGCCAGCCAGTTCGAGACCGCGGACAACGCGGATATGCATGAGACCACCACGGCGCGCGAAATCCTGGCGGACTTCGAGGGGCAGAAGCTGGACTATTGGATCACCGGCTATGGCACCGGCGGGACAGTTTCGGGCGTGGGGCGCGTGCTGCGCAAGGAGCGGCCTGACACCAAGATCATCCTGACCGAGCCTGCGAATGCGGCCCTGGTGGGCTCAGGCTATGTGAACACGCGCAACGATGGCCATCAGCCGACGGAGAGCCACCCGAATTTTGAGCCGCACCCGATCCAGGGCTGGACGCCCGATTTCATCCCCTGGGTGCTGCAGGAGGCGATCGACAAGGGCTACTACGATGAGCTGATCCCGATTGCGGGGCCTGAGGGGATCAAGTGGTCGCAACGGCTTGCGGCGGGCGAGGGCATCTTCACCGGCATCTCGGGCGGGTCGACCTTTGCGGTTGCGATGAAGCTGGCGGAAACCGCGCCGGAGGGCTCGGTCATGCTGGTGATGCTGCCGGATACGGGCGAACGGTATCTGTCCACGCCGCTCTTCGAGGGGGTCGAGGAAGAGATGACCGACGAGGAACGCGCGATTTCGATGTCGACACCCTCGGCGCAAATGGCCGCGGAGTAACGGCCAGCCCTGGCGTGATGCGGGCGCTCCGGCGCGCGGGGCCGGGCGCCCGGGCTCACCGCTGCCTCGGGTGATGCTGCGACCCTGTGCGATGGCTTGCTTGGGGTGTGCCGACCTGCTGCCACGATTTGGTCACCAGCGGTGTCATGCTGCCGAACTTGACGCCGGGCGGCACAATGCCCCAATTGCGCCGCCACAGGACTGACAGCCCTGCGGCGCCGCCTGATCGGCGCTGGTTTCGAACAATCTTCAGATACTGACCAGACAATCCTCAAGTTTGCGGTGCAGGCGCGCGGTAGGGCTGTGCGGGGTCGCGGCGTGATGCTCCCACGGTGGGCGACGACCGACGGCCATATTCGATAAACTGGAGATCAAGATGAACCGCATTCTTTTGAGTTTTTTGATGGGCACGGCGCTGGCTGCCGCTGTCCAGACCGCCGAGGCGGGCACCGTGTCGGCCTTTGCCAAGGCGTCGACACAGGTAACGGAGCAACGGGAAAGCCTTGAGCCGCTGAACCCGTTTGAGCATCCCGATGGCGTCGAGGTCGACGCGATCACGGAGGACACAGGATCGGGTGCGTTCTCTTCGGTGACGGTTAAGGTCTTGCCCGAGCTGCGCAGTCACCGGATTTCGGCCTTCGGGGGTGTCGCTGCGAACACGCCGGATGAGCTGAGCGACAGCTTTGGCACTGTGGGCGAGGAGCGCCGGTTCCTCGCCGAGACCGCAGGTCTGGTCACGCTGCGCTACCAGATTGATGCAACCCATGACATCACCTCCGACCTTGCGCCGCTCCGCAACTATTATGGCTATGGGCTGAGCCTGCAGCTTGGCGGCGTGGGTGGCCCGTCGACGACACGGTACGACACGCTGTTTGACACGGACCCGCAGCTCGATACGCCCAGCTTGACGCGCAGCTTGCTGTTTGAACTGACCCACGAAGTCGGCGCGGGCGAGGAGTTCTTCGCCTCGATGCGGCTGAACGGGGTGCTGGGCAATGAAGCGCCGCTCGGTGCGTTCTTCGAGGGGATGCTGGTGGTTGATGGCAGCTGGTCGGTGCGCTCGACGGGTCGGTTCACGCCGGTGACGGGCGAGACGGAGATGCCTGCACCAGTGCCTCTGCCCGCGAGCCTGCCGCTGCTGCTGGCCGGAGCGCT
Organism: Roseobacter cerffii; assembly: GCF_054226325.1. Classification (NCBI taxonomy): domain Bacteria; kingdom Pseudomonadati; phylum Pseudomonadota; class Alphaproteobacteria; order Rhodobacterales; family Roseobacteraceae; genus Roseobacter; species Roseobacter cerffii. The sequence goes on along the minus strand of NZ_CM135757.1, from coordinate 3,598,437 downwards.
TGGTCTTGGCGTTCTGGGGCGCCGCCGGACCGCGCGCGCCTGACCGGGCGCGCGCGGACGTACGGCGGTTTTTGCGCGGGCCGGGTGGGGCCGGTTGATCGGTCTGTCCCGAGGCACATGGCGGATCGGGATTGACTTCTGCGTAAAGGGGTTCAACAGTTTCTCAAAATACGAAACAGTTGGAGGCCTGATCATGCCGCTGCCGAAGCTGTCGCTCCAGGTGTTCGAGGCCTTCGAGCATGTGGCGCGATCAGGGTCCGTGCGCCGTGCCGCGCGCGAAATGGGGGTGTCGATTTCCTCGGTCTCGCATCATGTGAGCCGGTTGGAGGCGGAGTTGGGGGCGACCCTGTTTGATCGCTCGTCCCGCCCCTTCGTGCTGACACGGGAGGGGCGCGAGGCGCTGCATCACCTGTCGCTGGGGCTGCAGCACCTGCGGCGCGCGACGAGCGAGACCGCGGTCGGCGGGTTGCTGGGCACCCGCGCGCTGCGCATCGGGATCGTCGAGGATTTCGAGAGCAATGTCGCGCCGGACCTTGCGGTCACGCTGGCGGCGCGGATGCCGCGCGCGACGCTGACGCTCAGCCACATCCTCAGCCACCAGGCGTCTGACCTGCTGCGTACCGGCGCGCTGGACGTGGCGATTGCCGCCGAAGCGACGGAGCCGCCACGGGATCTGATCGTTGAGCCCTTGGCGCGCGATCCTTTTCTGCTGGTCAAGCCGCGTGTTTCAGATGTGGAGCCGCGGGCCTTCGTGGCCGGGGCCTCGGGGCTTCCGTTTCTGCGGTTCAACCCGGGGCACCTGATCGGCAAGCAGATCGACGCGCATCTGCGGCGCAACCGGGTGAGCCTGCCGGAGCGGTTCATCTTCGACAGCGTGCAGTCGATTATGGCGGTGATCGCGAGCGGCGGTGGCTGGTCGCTTGTCACACCGCTGGGGTGCGCGCGGGCGCAGAGATACGCGGGACAGGTGGATCTGCAGCCGCTGCCGCTGGCGCCCTTTGCGCGCCGCATCTCGCTGATGGCGCGGCAGGAGTTCGATGCGCGCATGGCCCAGGCTATTGCCACCCTCGTGCGCCAGAGCATCACGCGCCTGGCAATCGAGCCGCTCTGCCGCACGCATCCGTGGCTGCAGGAGGGCTTTGTCGCGCGCGGCACCGAGGGGTGAGCGGCGCGATGGCCCATCCGACGTTGTGAATAATAGTTTCGAAAATATTGGAACTGTTGGTTTTCGATTGAGGGCGGGTGCGCGCCGCTTGATGAGCGCAGGTGAGTGAGATCGATATCGGAGAGGGCGGGCATGCGGGATCAGGCGCGGGTGGTGGTGATTGGCGGCGGGATCGCGGGGTGTTCGGCGCTCTATCACCTGACGCAGGAGGGCTGGACCGATGTGATGCTGCTCGAGCGTGATGAGCTGACGTCCGGCACCACCTGGCATTCGGCGGCACAGGTCACCAATTTCGGGATGACGCAGACGATGGTGGGGCTGAAGCGCCATTCCATCGCGCTCTATCAGGAGCTGCGCGACGATCCGGAGTATCCGGTGGGTTACAACTATGGCGACGGGGGTATCCGGCTGGCCAATACGCAGGCGCAGATGGATGGGTATCACCACTTTGCCTCGCTGGCGGCGGCCATGGGGGTGGAGTTCGAGGTGCTCGACGCGGCGGAATGCGCGCGGCGTCATCCGCTGATCTCGACGGAGAACCTGCTGGGCGGGCTGTGGGACCCGACGGATGGGCATATCGACCCCGCGCAGCTGTGCCAGGCGCTGGCGCGGCGGGCGCGGTTGGCGGGGGCCGAGGTCAACCGGCACACGCCGGTCACCGGACTGACGCAGCATGCCGATCACAGCTGGACGGTGCACACCGAACGGGGCGATGTGCGGGCTGAGATCGTGGTCAACGCAGGCGGCTATCGCTGCAACGAGATCGGCGCGATGATGGGGGTGAGCCACCCCGTGGCGTCGATGGAGCACCAGTATTTCCTGACCGAGGATATCCCCGCCATCGCCGAGGCCGGGCAGCGGATGCCGCTGCTGCGCTGCCCGATCAGCGACTATTATTGCCGGCAGGAGAAGGGCGGCTTGCTGCTGGGGTTCTACGAGCAGGGCTGCCGCACCTGGGGGATGGACGGGATTGATCCGAAGTTCTCCAACGACCTCTGCCCCGATGATCTCGACCGGGTGACGGATGTGCTGGAGGGTGCTTTTGCGCGGATGCCGGTGCTGACCGAGACGGGCATCCGCGAGGTGGTGAACGGGCCGATCACCTATACCATCGACGGTGCGCCGCTGGTGGGGCCGATCCCCGGCAAGCGCAACGCCTTTTGCATCATCGGGCTGCGGGCAGGCCTGGGCGAGGGGGGCGGGCACGGCTGGCTGCTCGCGCAGCAGATCGTGCATGGCGAGGCGCAGTATGACACCTGGGGGCTCGACCCGCGGCGGTTCACCGGCCATGCGACAGTCGAGCTGACCGCGCTGAAGGCCATCGAGGATTATCAAAACGAGTTCCGGTTCCATTTCCCGCATGAGCATCGCCCCGCCGGGCGGCCGATGAAGACAACGCCGCTCACGGCGGTTCTGGCCGCCGAGGGCGCCCATTTCGCCACCGTCAACGGCTGGGAGCGGGTGGATTACATCGCGCCCCAGCCGGATTTCACCGAAACGCTGGGGTTCCGGTTTAACGAGGTGCGGGAGGTGGTGGCACAGGAGGTCGAGGCCGTCGCGGCCGGCGTGGGGCTGACCGAGGTGTCGGGCTTCAACCGGTTTGAGCTGACGGGCGCGGACGTGCCGAGCTTTCTCGACCGGATGATCTGCGGCGCGGTGCCGAAGCGCGCAGGACGGGTGGGGCTGTGCTATCTGCTGAACCACCACGGCTGTGTGAAGGCGGAAGCGACGATTGCCAACCTGCCCGCGTCAGAGCGCGGGCCCGCGCGGGTCTGGTATGGCTCGGCCGCGGCGTCGGAGTTTCATGACATGGACTGGCTGACCAGCCATCTGCGCGCGGATGAGGATGTGACGATCCGGTCGCTGACCAATGCGCGGACCACGCTGGTGCTGGCCGGGCCCAAGGCGCGCGCGGTGTTGGCCGCGGTTGCACGGGGGGATTGGTCGCGCGCGGCGTTTCCGTGGCTCTCGGTGCGCGAGGCCTATATCGGGATCGCCCCGGCGACGGTGTTGGGGGTGAGCTTTTCGGGCGAGTTGGCCTATGAGATCCACCTGCCGAACGAGAGCCTCTCTGCGGCCTACCTTGCCCTGCGTGCCGCGGGCGCGCAGCACGGTCTGCGCCTCTTTGGCGCGCGGGCGGTGGAGTCGATGCGGTTGGAGAAAGGGTTTTTGCATTGGAAGGCGGATCTGCTGACCGAGTTCGACCCCTTCGAGACCGGGTTGTCACGCTTTGTGAAGCTGGAGAAGGGCGCCTTCATCGGGAAAGGCGCCTTGTTGGCCCGGCAGGCGGCTGGGCCGACGCGCAAGCTTGTGACGCTGGCCATCGACAGCACAGAGGCACCCGCGCAGGGCGGGGCGTCGGTGCGGCACGCGGATCAGATCGTCGGCGCCGTCACCTCGGCGGAGTGGGGGCACCGCACGGGGCTGAACCTCGCCTATGCCTTTGTCACGCCCGAGGTTGCGGCTGTCGGGACAGCTCTGACGGTGGATGTGCTGGGGGCCGAGGTGGCGGCGCAGGTGATCGACCCTGTGGTCTATGACCCGGAGCACGCCCGCCTGCGCGGCTGACCGCGGGCGGTGCTGATCGGCAGGATCGAGCCAGTGCGGGGTGTCCGCGGGTGACTCGGGCCGCGCCCGCGCCTACCAAGGAGGCGTGATGGACGACGGATCATCGGGAGAGTCTCATGCTGCGAAAGACGTTTCGGCAAGGCTTGCGGCGGTGCGGTCTCGCGGCGGGTCTGGCAGTTGTCGCAGGTGCGGCGCAGCCTGAGGTGACCCTGTCGCGCGCCACCCAGAACGCGATGCTGCATGTGCTCGCCCATGAGATCGGCCATGCGATGTTGCGCGAGTTTGACCTGCCGATCCTCGGGCCGGAAGAGGACATCGCGGATGATTTCGCGACGATCTACGTGTTCCTTCTGTTGCCTGATCGCGCTGGCGACATCGTGGCCGCCCGGGCGCGGCAGACCCTGGCCGATGGCGATACGCCCGGCATGTTCAGCGCCTATCGCGCGGATGATCAGCGCGCCGGGCGCGCGATCTGTCTGCTCTATGGTCAGGACCCGGCGCGGTTCGACGCGCTGGCGGCGGAGTTCGGGCTGGCGGGCGAGGCGGCCGCCGACTGCCGGGATGCGGCGACCGAGGTGGGCCGGAGCTGGCGGCGGATCATCGCGCAGTATCGCATGCCCGAGGGCGCGCGGGTGACAGAGGTGGGGCTCGACGTGGCCGAGACCCCGTTTGCCGAGGCGCTGGCCGCGAGCGACAGTGCCGAGGAGGCCTACAGGCTGCTCTCCGGGATTGACTGGCACTCGCGGATCACGCTGGCCCTTGAGGACTGTGATGGCACAGCCGGATGGGCGCGCAACGGGCGGCGGATTACCATTTGCGAGGCCTATATCGCGCGGTTTGAAGTGCAATTGGGCGGCGGGGCGCAGTAGTCTCGCGCGCATGATGCTGCGCTGCGGCAAATTGCCCTGCTCATGCGGTTGCGCGCGCCCTTTAGGGTTGCGACATGCTGTCGCTTTTGACCCTGCTTTTGCCCTTGGGCCTCTTGATCTACGCGGTCTACCGGGGCTGGCCCGTGCTGCTGGCCGCGCCGGTCATGGCCCTCCTGGCCGCCTTGTTGGCCTCGGATCCACTCTTCGCGACGCTGACCCAGCGCTTCATGCCTGCAACCGGCGGTTTCGTCGTGTCCTTCCTGCCGCTGTTCCTGTTGGGCGCGGTCTTCGGCAAGGTGATGGAAGCGTCGGGAGCCGCCCTGGCGCTGGCACGTGCGATTGTCGGCGGGCTGGGGCCGGGCCAGGCGATTCCTGCGGTGGTCCTCTCCTGCGCGGCGCTGACTTACGGGGGCATTTCGCTCTTCGTGGTGGCCTTTGCGGTCTATCCGCTGGCAGTGGCGCTCTTCCGCGCCTCGGGGGTGCCGCATCGGCTGATCCCGGCGGCAATTGCCCTGGGCGCCTTCACCTTCACGATGAGCGCGCTGCCCGGCTCGCCCGCGATCCAGAACGCGATCCCGATGCCGTATTTCGGGACAACTGCCTTTGCCGCGCCCGGGCTGGGGGTGATCGCGGGGCTGATCATGGCGGGGGGCGGGCTGCTCTATCTGGCAGTGCTGGCGCGCGCGGCGCGATCACCGGACGGCGCCGTAGGAGCCTCGGTGGGCTTGCCGCGGGAGGCGGATCTGCCGTCGGTCTGGCTGGCGCTTCTGCCGATCCTCGCGGTGTTCGTGGCGAATTGGGTCTTGGCCGAGGTTGTGCTGCCCCGCCTTGATCTGTCCTATCTGGCCGACCCCGCCTGGGGCGGCGTTGCGCCGTCGCGGGTGATCGGGGTCTGGGCGCTCATCGGTGCGCTGACCTGCGCGATCCTGCTGTTGCTTGCGTTGTCCTGGCGGAGGTTGAACAATGCGCGGCAGGTCCTGGCCGAGGGCGCGCAAGCCGCGTTGCTGCCGCTCTTCAACACGGCGGCCCTGGTGGGCTTTGGCGCGGTTGTGGCAGCACTGCCTGCGTTTGCTGCCGTGAACGCCCTCACCGCCGAGATCGCGGGCGGCCCGCTGATTGGGCTCGCGGCCTCCGCGAGTTTGCTGGCGGGGATCACCGGTTCGGCCTCGGGTGGGATGTCGATTGCGCTCGATGCGCTTGGCGCACGCTACATGGAGCTCGCGCTGGCTGATGGCATCAACCCCCAGGCGCTGCACCGGATCGTGGCGCTGGCCACCGGCGGGCTCGACGCGCTGCCGCACAATGGGGCGGTGGTCACGCTGCTGGGGATCGCGAAGCTGACCCACAAGGAGGCCTATGGCCCGATCTTTGTGGTCGCCGTTGCGATCCCGGTCGTGGCATTGGCCGTCGCCCTGGCCCTCGCGACGGCTTGGGGGGCGTTCTAGGCGATCCGAGTGCAGATGTGCATCCAGCGGTTCAGCGGATCGACCCGGCGGTCACCGCCGGGCAGCGGCCGACCCCCTTCGACAGGGGGGAGGGCGCTTCGTCTGCCTCCCATGACGCGCGAGTGTGCAGGCCACAGCTTCCCAGTCAGAGCCTTCAGGGCTGATCGTTGCTGGTCCAATCCAGGGCGTAATCGTCGGGAAGAAACGGCGTAAGCCAATCCCAGAAGGCGGTGTTGAACGCCGCAAGGGCCTCCAGCCGGTCGGGCGTATCACACATCCAGGTCACCACCTCGCCTTTCCCGCGCAGGCCGATTTCCGGGTAGAGATAGGCGCAGCCGAGATAGAGGCCGTCACTGTCGCGGATGATCCAGGCAAAGGACCGCTGCGCCGTGAACTCGCGGTCATGCCACCCCATGTCGATCAGATTGTCGTCGCGGGTCAAGCCCACGGGCCAGTCACTGCCGAAGAGGCCCGTCAACACCCGGGTGGATCCGGTCACGGCTTCAAAATCCTCATCGACCTGCGCGACCGACAGCGGGGTCAGCCGGAAGGCATCAAGCGTGGCCTCCCGGGGCAGGGCGGTGCCCGCGAAATCGGGGTGGGGCTGCATGTACTCTTAGACGTCCTTGGCTTCTCGCTTGAAAGGATTCTCCTCTGGCACCTCGAAGTCAAGCACCAGCTCGCCTTTCGCGCGCGCATCGGCCATGTAGCGGAAGGCGTTTACGGACATGCGCATCAGGTGCTCGCCCGCCTTCATCGGCGGGTATTTCTCCAGCGTTTCCGGTGTGCGGAACTTCTCCAGCGGTTCGACCACCGTGTGATAATCGAGCCCGAAGAAGAGCGGCATCGAGTAGCGCTCAGTCCCGATGTTGGTGACGCGGTGCTGGGTCGATTTAAACTGCCCGCCCGACCAGGTCTCGAAGATGTCGCCGATGTTAACGACAAAACAACCGGGGATCGGCGGCGCTTCGATCCAGACATCTTCGGCATTCATCACCTGCAAGCCGGGGCTGCCGGTGAGTAGGATCGTGAAACATTCGAAATCGGAGTGCGCCGCGATACCCACCAGCTCCTTGGTCGCGGGCAGATCGTTCTCGATATAGCGCAGCAGGCGCAGCTGCGAGGTCGGATAGGTGATGTGCTGCGTCAGCTCCTCCGTCTCGACGCCGAGCTCCAGCGCCAGAGCATCAAGCAGGCGCAGCCCGAGGTTGAAGGCGGCGTCGTAGTAGCCCGAGACGGTGTCCTTCCAGCCCGGGATGTCGGGCCAGATGTTGGGGCCGGTCATGCGCCAGTCTGCGAGGTAGTCGGGGTGATCCTCGGGCGCCTCGTAGGACATGTCCCAGGCTTCGTTGAAGTTGATCGACTTGGGGAAGTCTGCGCCGTTCTCTTCGTAGGGCACATAGCCGCGGTGGTGCGTGGTGAAGCCCGACCAATACTTCATCTTGTAGCGACGCGGCTTCTCGTGAAACTCCTTTGAGGCTGCGAAAAGCGCGTCGATCTGCGCCTGCGGGATGCCATGGTTGGTAATGTAGAAAAAGCCCGATGTGCGCGCGGCCTGACCCAGGGCGGCGGACACCGCCGCCTTGTCCTCGGCGCTGTCGGTGAAGAGCCCGCCGAGGTCCACCACGGGCAGGTTTGCATCATCGATGGTGAGCGCGCGCTGGTCGTCTGAAATGTTGGATCGCATCATCGTCCCTCTTGCAAAAGTCGGGGTAACTGTGGCGCGGGGGGTGGCTCAAATGGTAAACAGAATGATTAGAACATCCCCCTCCATGGGCGCTTTTGCCCAAAAACTAGTCAGTTTTGCGCATTTCTGTCGAAAATCTGGCGCAATGACTCACTGGCGTCCGCATGCACGCCGCAACCTTGTGCCGGGTTTAAACGCGGTCCGGACGAGGCCGCGGCAACAGGGGAGATGAAGATGTCATCCATGAACCGACGTACTGTTTTGAAGTCAGCCGCCAGCGCGGCGGGTCTCGCCGCGGGCGCGAGTGTGCTGGGCACGCCGCTGATTGCGCAGACACGCAGCCTGAAGATTGGCTCTTACGGCGGCTATTTCGAGAATTCCTTCAAGGAACATGTCTATCCGGCCTTCACCGAGGCCACGGGCATCACGGTAGAGAGCGTCACACAGCCGAACTCGACCGACTGGCTGGTGACCATGCAGCAGGCGACGGCGGCGGGCAATGTTCCGGCGGATCTGTCGCTCTATGCGCGCGACACGCTGATCAAGGCGTCGCGCATCGGCGGGCTGCTTGCGCCGCTCGACAAGACGAAGATGCCCGCAACCGGCAATCTGGATGAGTATTTTGTCTTCGAGGACAGCACGGGACCCATCGGTGTCGGCGCGATGTCGTGGTTCACGGCGATGGTGATCAACCCCGATGAGGTCGAGGCACCCGAAAGCTGGGCGGAGTTCTGGGACAGCGACACCTTCGAGTCGAGCCTTGGCCTGTCGAAGAACTACAACTCGCATTTCCTCGACATCGTGGCGGCGACCTATTTCGATGGGGCGGATACACTTCTGAAGAAGGATGGGGTGACGGCGGTGATCGAGAAGGCCGCAGAGATCAAGACGAATGTCGCGCTCTGGTGGTCGGCGGAAAGCCAGATGGAACAGTCGATGAAGAACGGCGACATCATCGGCGGACAGTATTATCTGGATGTGGCGAACCTGATGGCGCTCGATGGCTTCCCGATCAAGCCGATCTTCCCGAAAGAGGGCAACCCGCAGGATTATGGCTCCTGGTGTCTGTCGGCAATCTCGGAGAAGGCGGATGAGGCGGCGGCCTTCATCGACTTCTCGTCTGATCCGGCGACACAGGCGCTGATGAGCCGCAAGATCGGCACAGCACCTCTGGTGGCACAGTCGAAGACCGACCTGACGGATGAAGAGTTTACCTTCGTATCGGGCACGCCGTCGATCCAGCCCGCCTATGAGGCCTATCTCGACAACGAGACCTTCATCAAGGAAACCTGGGAAAAGATGCTCGCCGGAGCCTGACCCATGCAGGGGCTGCGACTGGCCGGGATTGCCAAAAGCTTCGGCAGCGTCCGCGCTGTCGACACCACCAACCTCGACTTTGCACAAGGCGAGCTGACGGCCCTTCTGGGGCCGTCGGGCTGTGGCAAGACCACGCTGTTGCGGATGATCGCGGGGCTGGAGGCGCCGACGCGGGGCAGCATCCTGTTGGGTGAGACGGACATCACCGAGCAGCCCGCCCACGCGCGCAAGTTCGGCATGGTGTTCCAGAACTTCGCGCTCTTCCCGCATCTGAGCGTGCGCGAGAATGTGGTCTATTCGCTGATGATCTCAGGCACGGCGAAAGCCGAGGCGATGGCCACGGGCGAGCGGTTGCTCGATCTCGTGCAGTTGACGGGCTTTGGCGACCGGCGCATTGGTGAGCTCTCGGGTGGGCAGCGGCAGCGGGTGGCGATTGCGCGCGCGCTGGCGCAGGAGCCGGAGGTCTTCCTGCTGGATGAGCCCATGTCGGCGCTCGATGCCAAGCTGCGCGAGGGCATGCAGGTCGAGCTGCGGATGCTGCAGCAACGGCTTGGCATCACCACCATTGTCGTCACGCACGACCAGCGCGAGGCGATGACCATGGCCGACAAGATCGTGGTGATGAGCCAGGGGCAGGTTGAGCAACTGGGCACGCCGCAGCAGATTTATCATAAGCCGGAGAATGCCTTCGTGGCCGATTTCATCGGGCGTGCGAATTTCTTTGACGGGGTGACCGAGCAGGCCGGGGTGCGTGTCGGCGCCGCGCTGTTGGAGGCGACGGCGGCGGAGGGGTTCCTGCCCGGCACGCCGGTGCGCGTGGCCTGCCGCCCCGAGGTCGCCTGTGTGGTGGACCGCACGTCGCCCGGCACCGCCTTGCCCGCGACAGTGACCTTCGTGCGCGACGTGGGGCCCGCGCGGGACATCCATCTGGAGACAGAGATCGGGCGGATCATTGTGGAATACGCGCGCGGTGAGACGGACCAGGCCTTCACGGTCGGGCAGAAGACCGAAGTGCGGCTGCCCGCGTCCGGGCTGCATGTGTTCCCGCGGACGGAGAGGGCGGCGGCGTGAGCATCGCCAGCGAGACCGAGGGACTGGAGGAGGCCGCTTCCACGGTCACGCCGCGCCAGGTCTCGGTGGCACAGCTGGGCTGGTGGTTGCTGATCCTGTTCCTGTGCCTCACGCCGTTCCTGCTGGTCATCGCGATTTCGTTTGGCCAGAAGATCGAGGGCGCGGCCTGGGAGTGGGCCTTTACCTTTGCCAATTACGAGCGGGTGTTCGTGGGTGCCAACTGGCCCGAACAGTTCACGGCGCTCTATCTCCAGCGGCTCTATTATTCGCTGTTCTACGCGGTCATCGCGGCGGTGCTGGCGATCCTGACAGCCTTTCCTTTCACGTATCTCATGACGCGGCTGTCGCGACGGGCGCAGAGCATGTGGTTGGTTTTTATCCTCTCCAGCCTGTCGCTGTCGGAGGTGTTCATTGTCATGGGCTGGGACGTGCTGCTTTCGAACCGCTCGGGCCTGCCCATGGTGCTGAAAGAGACCGGCGTCACGGACTGGCTGAAGGCGGTGGGCTGGTTCGATACGCTGCGCGAATGGGGGCTGGCGAACCCGCGCAATGTGAAGTTCAAGACCTCCGTGTTCGCGACGGTGTTGACCATGGCCTATCTGGTCTGGCCCTACGCGGTGATCCTGCTCTACCCGCCGCTGTCGCGGCTGGATCGGAGCATGGTGGAGGCGGCACAGACCATGGGCGCGGGGCCCTGGACGGTGATGCGCACCGTGGTGCTGCCGACCATGCGGCTGCCGCTTCTGGGGGCCACGCTGCTGCTCTTTGTCTTCCTGCTGGGGGTCTATGTGGCGGTCACGGTCTTTGCGGAACCGGCGAAACAGACCATGGCGGTGTCGGTCTATGAGGCGATCCGGGGCAACACGCTGAACGCGCCGTTTGGAGCCGCGCAGGCGGTGGTGCTGCTGATCACCGCGAGCATCTTCCTGGGCCTTGGCCAATGGCTCAGCAAGCGGACGGCGACATGATGCTGCGGGTGATCTCCCAGGGGTTCATGGCGCTCTCAGCGGTCTTGCTGGCGCTGCCGATTGTCGTGGTTTGCGGGGCCGCGCTGAATTCCGGGCGCACCATGTTTTTCCCGCCGAAGGAGCCCACATTTGCGCGGTTCTACGAGTTCTTTGTGGCTGATGCGGTTTGGGTCACCGCGCTGAGCCATTCGGTGCTGATCGCCTTTGCCAGCGCGGTGCTTGCAGTGCTGATCGCCTGGCCGGTGGCCTATGGGCTTTGGGCCCGGGGTGACACCGCGTCGAAGCTGCTGGCTGGGCTCGGCTCGATGCCCTTCGCGCTGCCGCCGATTGTCTTTGGCGTGGGGCTGGGGTTCCTCTGGGCCTTTTCCGGCGCGCTGGGCTCGATCTGGGCCGGGGTGGTGAGCCATGCAGCGCTCTTCGTCGCGCTGCCCATCGTGACGATCTCCATCGGCCTGCAGTCCATCGACCGGGCGCATCTCGATGCCGCCGCGACCATGGGGGCGACGCGCGCGGTGGCCTTTCGCACCGTGATCCTGCCGCAGACGATACCCTACACCATCTCGGGGTTTTTCTTCGCGCTGGTGCTGAGCTTCAACGAATTCATCGTCATGTTCTTCGTCTCGGCCTCGTCCTATTCGACGGTCACGCTGCAAATCTTCAACTCGCTGCGCAACGGCTACACGCCTACGATGGCGGTGGCCGCGATCCTCTTCATCAGTGTCTCGGTCCTCGTCTTCTCGGCCATCGCGCGCTGGGGCGATCTGCCACGGCTGATGGGTGCCGAGCCTACGAAATCCTGAACCAACGGAGGTTTTTCCATGCCACGTCAACCCACCCTTGTCGGTCAGCCGGTGCTGATCGTTGTCGACATCCAGAAAGGCGCGTTCTTGGATAGATCGAACGCAGGCATCCCGACGATGCCGGATTACTTCGACAATATGGCGCGCGCGCGCCGGGTGGTGGATGCCGCTCATGCCGCCGAAATCCCGGTGATCTTCTTCCAGGAGATTCATCGCCGCGACATGATCGATTATGGGCGCGAGCTCGATGGCTCCGAAGGGGTGCATTGCCTCGAAGGCGAGCCCGGCACACCCGTGGCGGCGGAAGAGATGGACATGCGGCCCAGCGATTACTTCATCCACAAGCGGCGGTATTCCTGCTTTTTCGGCACCGAGCTGGAAATTTTGCTGAAAGGTCTGAAGGCCGAGACGCTGATCCTGATCGGCGGCATGACGGATGTCTGCGTGCATTACACCTTCGTCGATGGGCACCAGCATGATTACTACTGCCGGGTGATTTCAGACAGTGTGGGCGGCACCTCGGATGCGGCGCATCAGGCCTCGCTCAATGCGATGGAGTACCTGCAGGCGGGCGCGGTGCTGAGCACGGATGAGATTGTCGAGCGGCTCGGCCAGCTCAAAAGTGCCGCCGCTTGATCGGCATCGACGACCTGCAGGCGCATTGGCAGCGCGACTGGATCAAGGCGCCGGGGTTTGAAGATCACACCACCCATGTGCATTGGCTGCAATGCGGCGCCTTTTATGCCGACCTGCGCATCCCGGAGGAATTGCCCGATGTGTCGGGTGCGCGGTCGCTGAGCGCGCTCGATCCGGAGGTGTTGTTGGTGCTGATGCGGGCAGAAGGCTTTGCGGGCAGCATTACGGTGGCCGACAGCGTCTGCACCTGGGCGCGGCGGATCAACTGGCATGGCAGCCCGCGTGACATTGATGCGGGGCGCATGTCGTTCAATGAGGCAGGGGCGCTGATCGAAGACGGGGTGCATGCGGAGTATCGCGAGCTGTGGCGGCGCCAGCCTCATGCACCGATTGAAGCGCTTGGTGGTGAGATGGCAGGGCAGGAGGTGATCCTATTGTCCTCCGAGGCGACCTTTCTGCTGGCCATTGGCACACCCGATGCGCCGCCGAGCGCGGCGTTGATAGACGCCTTGGAGCGCGGGGCGCGGCCCGAGGGCCTCGCGGGGCATTTTGCATCTGTTTATGTCATGGGGCTTTGGGACGGTGCAGATGGCATCGCGCGGCTGGCCACCCACCCCTTTCTGAAAGGCGAGGCGGTGATCTCCCGCTCGGGCCAGCAGATTCACTGCTATGTGCCCGATTGGGACGGTGTGACCCGGCAAGTGTCCGTGCCACTGACGCTGCTGGCTTAGGGCAAGTCGCTGGGCAGCTCGCTCAAAGCCGCTGCCTCTCGCCGTTGGGTCGAACGCAGCTTTGCGCAGGTGATTTCCTCATTGAACGCGACGTGCCTTAGGTCATCCCCCAGAGGTCGAGGTAGTGGTCGATGATCTGATGCATGCGCGCGCGGCCAAAGGCTGGGTCGTGCCCGCCGTGCACCGTGGTCAGGGGCAGGGCGCGCAGGCGTTTCAGGGTGGCGGTATAGTCAGGGATGCTCATGTCGGACCCGTCATAGATCAGCGGGCCGTCATAGATCGCATCGGCGCCGAAGAGCGTGCCGCTCTCGGCATGCCAGAGCCCGATCTGCCCGGGGGAGTGACCGGGTAGGTGCAGCACCTCCGCCGTCCAATCGCCGAGATCGACCGTGTCGCCGTCGTCCAGCGTGCCGGTGGCGGGGGCGCCTTTCAGCGTATACCCAGCCGGGTCGTAGCCATCGTGCGGGATCGCATCGATCAGAAAGGGCCAGAGCGGCGGATAGCCCGCCTTGGCGAAGAGATCGACAAGCGGTTGTGAAATGTCGGAGCTGGCCAGCGAATAGGGCGTGGGCGCGGCGAGTTCCTCGGCTTCCAGCGGATGCACGAGCCGTTCTTCGAACTCATGCGCGGCCCCGATGTGATCCACATGCGTATGGGTCGAGAAACAGATGATGGGCCTGGCCGTGTCAGGCCGCAACGCATCGACCACGGGCCGGAGCGGGGCCACGCCCATGCCGCTGTCGATCAACAGATCCGCATCGCGGCCCAGTACAAGGTGCATGTTGGCCGAGAAGATCGGGTGCACATGCGGTTCGGTGATGAGGTATGTCCGGTCGTCCAGCGCCTGGGTGCCGTACCATGGGGATGCAATGGGAAGTGTCATACTGCTCGCATATCACGGGTGCCGGTGGCGGGGCGAGCCATGATCTTTATCGGCCACGTTGGGGATGGCGACCCATGCGGGGCTGCCTGAAATAGTTGCGCCGGGCGGGGTGCCTGCGGCCGGCCTTATGTGTTCAGATCCTCGAGCAGGCGGCCGTGCTGCCGGGTAGCCTCAATCAGCGCGCCGAAGGTGCGGATGCCTTTGCCTTCGAGCAGCGGCAAGAGCTTGACCAGCGCCTCCGCCGTGGCCTGGGCATCGCCGAGGGCGGTGTGGCGCAGGTGCTCGGGCAGCGTGACCTCGAGCCGTTCGCAGACCGCGTCGAGCGAATGTTCTTCGGTGGTGCCGAAGACCACGGCGGAGAGCAAGACCGTGTCGAGCACCGGGTGGGTCCACTCCACGCCGATCTGGCCCTGAACCCGCCGCAGCAGGCCGATGTCGAAGGGGGCGTTATGCGCGACCAGGACCGCATCGCGGGCGAAGTGGTGAAACTGGCGCCCGACGGTGCGGATGTCCGGCGCCTCGGCCACATGCGCATCGGTCACCCGGTGGATCGCGGTGGAGGCGGGCGGGATCGGGCGGCCGGGGTTCACGTAGGTGTTCAGCACCTCGCCCTCGACGATCCGCCCGTTCAGCACCCGCACCGCGCCGAGCTGCACGATGTCGTCCTTTTCGACCGAGAGACCGGTGGTCTCCGTATCAAAGGGCACATAGCAGAGATCGCGCAGGGCGGTGTCGTGGATGTCCTTGGTCTCGGCGGTGGTCATCAGGTCGAAGTCGAAGACCAGCGGGCGTGGGGCGATTGTGGTGGCCTTGCGGGCCTCGACGTCGATCAGCAGCATGTGACCGTCCTCGCCCAGTGACTTCAGCCGCGCGTCATACTGGGTTGTGCCCGCCGTGTCCTGCAGCTGGATGACGGCCTCTGTTGCGCCCGCGTCGAGCTCGGCCATCGCCGCAGTCACGGGGGGCATGTCGAAGTAGTCCCTCAGCGGTGCCTTCAGGCGAGGCGGCGCGATCTGCGACAGCACGTCAGCGGCCTGTGCGTCATAGAGCACGATTTCGCCCGCCGGGTTCAGCAGGATCGTCGCAATCGGGATTTCGGTGAGCAGGGCGGTCAGCCGTTCCCGCTCCGCCGTCAGGCGCTGGGTCTCGCGGGCGACCTCGGCGGCGGTGTCCATCACCGCGCTGCTCATGCTCTTGGACAGGGCGCTCGCAGCAGGGCCCAGATCACCCAGATAGCGGGCGGCCTGGGTATCGACCGCGCTGTCCACATCGGAGTGGGCGCGCAGCCGCAGATCTGCCGAGAGGCGGGTGATCGGCTTGGCCATGTTCTCGTCAAAGAGCAGCCAGATGCCGAGCGCGAAGCCGGTGTTCAGGAAGGTGAAGGCAACGAAGGCGGTGATGAATGGGCCAGCGGGCAGGTCTGCCTCACCGCGCGACCAGCCGAAGGCCAGCGCCCCGGCGGCCAGTGCCGCGCTGGCAAAGGCCACGAGGCAGAAGAAGAGAAACACGCGCAGGCGGAGGGAGAGGGTGGTGAACATCTCAGGTCTCGCACACCAGTTGCAGGATGGGGTCGCCCTCGGGCGTCGCCTGCCAGTCGGCGTTGGCAACGCTGCCGTCGGTGGCAAACTCGGCGCCGTCGATGAGCAGGGCCGAGCGCGCGCCGCCGCAGTCAAAGAGCATCGGCGCCTGGTTGACCGGCGACCAGCGCCCGAAAAAATAGATATCGGCCAGCCGCTGCTCGGGCAAATCGGGATGTTTGCGCGCGGTGCCCGTATCGACAGCCACGAAGCGCTTGGTGTAGGGCCAGACCTGCGTCCAGGGGCGCAGCCAGCCTTGCTCTTCCACGGTCATGGCGATCTCGACACCCTCGGGCAGACGCTCGGCGGTGCGGTCGAACCAGGTGTATTCGTTCGAGATCGTCATACCGATCATGCCCGCGCCTGCGGCCACCGGCATCACCCATTTCGGCAGGCGCCGACCCGTCATGATGTTGAGCAGCATGGCGAGGCCAGCGCAGGCGATCCCGGCGAAGATGGTGGCGATGAGTTCGACAAACATAAGCTTATCCTAGCGCGCCTTTGCCCGATCCCACAGCGGATTGCATTGTTTTCACGACCACGAAGGCGTCCCGCAGGTGGCTGCGCTCGAAGTCCGAGAGCGTTGCCGGGTCAAGGTAGTTGTTCGGTCTCATACCTGCCTTGATCTGGGTCACCTGATGCTCGAGCCGCAGGGTGGCGATCAGATCGTAGGCGTGCAGCAGGTCCGCACCACCGGATGCAGAGAGCACGCCCGCCTTCTGCGCGGCCTCGAGCCGGGCGCGGGTGTTCACCGAGCTGAGCTGGCCTTGCAGCATGTAAACCCGGCCCAGATCGACCACCGGCACGACGCCATTGTGCTTGAGATCGAGCTGGTTGCGGTGCTCGCCCGAGCGGATGGTGGCAAGCCCGCGCAGGAGGCCCAGCGGCGGCTGGTGCTTGAGCGAATTGGCGATCATATGCGCGGTGAAGATGGAGTTCTTGGAGGCCTCGGCCAGAGTGGTCTCTTGCAGGTCGCTGAAAAGACTGTGGTCCCCGCCGATAGGCCGCAGGTCGAACATCACCGAGGCGAGCATCTGCGCCTCGGGGTTCGGCGTGGCAATCCAGCCTCGAAAATACTCTTGCCAAACTCGCAGAGGCTGGCACCAGCGTGGATTGGTCGCCATCATGTCGCCCGGGCAGTAGAAATAGCCGCAGGTGTCGAGCCCGTCGCTCACGTATTTCGCGAGGTCCGCGAAATAGGGCATCTGCGCCTCAGTGACGTCATCGGACAAGATCACGCAGTTGTCCTGATCGGAGACACCCGTCTGCTCCTGCCGCCCCTGGCTGCCGCAGGCGAGCCAAAGGTAGGGGACAGGCGGCGGGCCAAGCTCGGCTTCGGCGAGCGCGAGCAACCGGCGCGTGGCCGTGTCGGCAATATCAGTGATGAGCCGGGTGACAACCTCATGCCGGTTGCCCGCCTCGACCAGTTGCACCAGCAGGTCCGGGATCTGTGCGGTGGCGCGGGCCATCTCGGTGGCATCGGCAGCCTTGGCCACGCGACCGACCAGATCGGCGGACGACATGGCCTGCGCGCGGGTGAGATCGGTCTGTGTGACGATGCCGACGAGATCGGCACCTTCGACAATGGGCACATGGCCAATGCCGCGCTCGACCATCAGGTGCAGCACGTCGGTGACCAGCGCGGTCGGTCCGAGGGTGAGGGGGTCTTCGGTCATGATCGAGGACACAGGGGCACCAGCGTCATGCCCTTCGGCCACCACGCGCCCGGTCATGTCGCGCAGGGTCACGATGCCCCGAAACCCCCGCGCGTCGCTGACGCAGATCGAGGAAATGCGCTTGGCGTGCATCTGGGCTGCGGCGTCGCGGATCGGCGTTTCGGGCGCGCAGGTCATCGGATCGCGGGTCATGAGCTGGCCGACCGGCAGCGTTGTGAGGTCCTTTTGATCGGAGCGCGGCGGACGGCGGCGATCAAAGAATTTGGCGACCGGCGCATGGGCGTCGATCAGGGCGAAAAACGTATCCGCTGGCACCGCGATCAACGTGCAGTCTTGCGTCACGGTGGCGGTGCGGCTGGCGGCCTCATCCCGCAGCAGCGCGCGTTCGCCAAAGGAATTGCGCGGGCCGAGGATCGAGATCTGAACATCCGCCTCGTCGGTGATTTCCACCTCGCCGTGGGCGATGACATAGAGGTTCTCTGCCGGGTCGCCGACCACAAATACCGTCTCGCCCGGCGTATAGTCGGCTGCCGTGCAGAGCTGCGCCAGCGTGTCGAGATCAGCGTCTGACAGGCTGTCATACGGGTGCACGGAGGCGAGGAACTGTCGCAGATGGGCCGGAAGGGGCATGTGTCAGTCTCTGGAAGCGGGATGTCCTGCCCGAGGGAGGATCGGGCAGGACGGGCCTGATATGGGAGGCATCGCCACCCATGGGTGGCGATGTCAGGCGTCTTTAGTGACCTTCGACGGCCACGCCGGCCCCGCGTGGGATGCGGACGCTTTCGACGAGGTCCTTGATCTCCTGCGGGGTCTCCTTGGTCATGCCGGAGACAAAGTAGGCCACCGCGAAGTTGACCGCAGCCCCGATGGCGCCGAAAGAGGTCGACTTGATCGGGCCAAGCAGCGGGTCAGCATCCGTGAACGAGTTGGTGTCCGGGATGAAGAACCAGCCTTTGTGCAGGAAGATATAGAGCAGCGTGACCACCAGACCGGCCAGCATGCCTGCCACGGCGCCTGCGTTGTTGATGCGGGTCGAGAAGATCCCCATCATCAGCGCCGGGAAGATCGAGGCCGCTGCGAGACCGAAGGCGAGCGCCACGGTTTGTGCCGCAAACCCCGGTGGATTGAGCCCCAGGAGGACCGCCACCACAATCGCCGCTGCCATGGAGAGACGCGCCGCCATCAGCTCGGATTTCTCCGACATATTCGGCGTGAGCTGCCCTTTCAGCAGGTCATGGCTGACCGCAGACGAGATGGCGAGCAGAAGCCCCGCGGCCGTGGACAGCGCCGCAGCCAGGCCCCCCGCCGCCACAAGGCCGATCACCCAGCCCGGCAGGCTTGCGATCTCGGGGTTGGCCAGCACCAGGATGTCGCGGTTGAAGTTGGTCAGCTCATTGCCTTCCCAGCCGTTCTCCGCCGCCTTGGCTTGCAGATCGGCGTTGGCATCATTGTAGTATTGGATCTTGCCGTCGCCGTTCTTGTCTTCCCAGCCCAGAAGGCCGGTCTTTTGCCAAGTCGCCATCCAGGCGTAGTCCGGATCGGTCTCGATCTGCTCGACGCTGACCGCTTCGCCGTCGGTGCCATTCGGCCACATCAGCTCAGAGATGTTGAGCCGTGCCATCGCACCCACAGCCGGGGCTGTCAGGTAGAGGAGCGCGATGAAGACCAGCGTCCAGCCTGCGGACCAGCGCGCGTCCGACACCTTCGGCACTGTGAAGAAGCGCATGATCACGTGGGGCAGGCCCGCCGTGCCGATCATCAGCGAGAGCGTGAAGAGCACCATGTTGATCGTCGAACCATGCGCCGCCGTATACTCAGCAAAGCCAAGGTCGGTGACGATCTGGTTCAGCTTTGCCAGCAGTGGCTCACCGCTTTCTGTCGAGCCAAAGAGGCCCAGTGCAGGGATCGGGTTGCCTGTGAGCTGCAACGAGATGAAGACCGCCGGGATCGTATAGGCGGTGATCAGCACGCAGTATTGCGCCACCTGCGTGTAGGTCACGCCCTTCATGCCGCCGAAAACCGCATAAGCGAAGACCACGCAGGCGCCGATGAGCAGACCCCAGAAGGCGTCGATCTCAAGGAAGCGTCCGAAGGCGATGCCCACGCCCTGCATCTGGCCAATCACATAGGTGATGGAGGCCACGAGCAGGCAGATCACAGCGACCATCCGCGCGGTGCTCGAATAGAACCGGTCGCCGATGAACTCGGACACCGTGAATTTGCCGAACTTCCGCAGGTAGGGCGCGAGCAGCAGTGCGAGCAGCACATAGCCACCTGTCCAGCCCATGAGGAAGGACGAGTTGTCATAGCCGGTGAAGGCGATGAGGCCCGCCATGGAGATGAAGGAGGCGGCAGACATCCAGTCAGCAGCGGTCGCCATGCCGTTGGTGACAGGATGCACGCCGCGCCCGGCGGCGTAGAATTCCGACGTGGAGCCCGCGCGGGCCCAGATCGCGATGCCGATGTAAAGCGCGAAGGATGCGCCAACAAACAGCAGGTTGAGTGTAAACTGATCCATTGTTTCTATTCCTCGTCCACGCCGTGTTCACGGTCGAGCTTGTTCATCCGCCAGGCGTAAAAGAAGATCAGCGCCAGAAAGACGAGGATCGAGCCTTGTTGTGCGAACCAGAAGCCCAGGTCGGTGCCGCCCACGGCGATGCCGGCCAGGACCGGGCGCAGGATGATCCCGAACCCGAATGAGACCAGCGCCCAGATGACGAGGCTGATCAGGATGAGACGCACATTGGCACTCCAATAGGCGTTGGTGTCGTTTGCTTGGGACATGAAGCCCTCCTCCGTATGGTTCCCTTGAGGCCTTTGCGGCCTCCCTCAATTGGCTAGGCCGTGGCCTGCGCCACCACGCTGTCGAGCGCCGTGGCAATCTCGTCAATCGCGCCCATGGCCGGGATGTGCGACAGCGCGCCCTGGCTTGCGTAGTAGTCGATGAGCGGTGCGGTCTGTGCGTGATAGGCGGCGAGCCGCTGCGCCACGGTTTCGGCATTGTCATCCGCGCGGCGCTTCATCTCGGTGCTACCGCAATTGTCGCAGACGCCGGGTTTGGCCGTCGGCTTGAAGCTGTCGTGATAGCCTTCACCGCAGGCCCCGCAGGTGAAGCGGCCCGAGATGCGGACGACCATAGCGTCATCCTCCACCTCGAGGCTGATCGCCGCGTTGATCCGCTGGCCGGTGGCCTGGAGCAACGCGTCCAGCGCCTCGGCCTGCACGGTGGTGCGCGGGAAGCCATCGAGGATGACGCCTTTTGCGCAATCCGGCTCGGCCAGCCGGTCTCGCAGGATCGCGATGACGATCTCGTCGCTGACCAGATCGCCCGCCTCCATGACCGCCTTGGCGCGTTGGCCGGCCTTGGTGCCCGCGGCCACCGCCGCGCGCAACAGATCGCCGGTTGAGAGCTGGACCAGGCCATGCCGATCTTCCAGCATCCGCGCCTGGGTGCCCTTGCCCGCGCCCGGAGGGCCAAGCAGGATCAGAACCGGTGCGGCAACGGGTGGTTTCGAGCCATCCATCATGCATCTCCCCGGTTCATGCGGTTTTCGATGAGATCATCGACCACGGAGGGGTCTGCGAGCGTCGACGTATCGCCAAGCGCCCCGAAATCATCCTCGGCAATCTTGCGCAGGATGCGCCGCATGATCTTACCGGAGCGAGTTTTCGGCAGGCCGGGTGCCCATTGAATAAGGTCCGGTTTGGCGATGGGGCCAATCTCGGTGCGAACCCATTTTTCAAGCTCCTTGCGTAGCTCATCCGTGGGCTCTTCGCCGTTCATCAGGGTCACATAGGCATAGATGCCCTGGCCCTTGACCTCATGCGGGTAGCCGACCACGGCGCTTTCCGCGACCTTGGCATGGGCCACCAGCGCGCTCTCGATCTCGGCGGTGCCCATTCGGTGGCCCGAGACGTTGATCACGTCATCGACGCGGCCCGTGATCCAATAGTCGCCATCCTCATCGCGGCGGCAACCATCGCCGGAGAAGTAATACCCTTTATAATCAGAGAAGTAGGTCTTCTCGAAGCGTGCATGATCGCCCCAGACCGTGCGCATCTGCCCGGGCCAGCTGTCCGCCATGCAGAGCACGCCTTCGACACCGTTGCCTTCGATCAACTCGCCGCTGGTGGGCTCCAGCACCACCGGCTGCACACCGAAGAACGGTTGCTGCGCGGCCCCGGGTTTCAGCTTGGTGCTGGGCAGCGGGGTCAGCATGTGCCCGCCGGTTTCGGTCTGCCAGAAGGTATCGACGATGGGGCATTTGCCCTTGCCGACGACCTCGTTGTACCAGTTCCAGGCTTCCGGATTGATCGGCTCACCGACCGAGCCCAGCAAGTGCAGGCTCGACAGATCGTGCTTCTCAACCCATTCCTTGCCCGCGCCCATCAGCGCACGGATGGCGGTGGGGGCTGTATAGAACTGGTTCACCTTATGCTTGGCACAGACCTCCCAGAAGCGGCCCGCATCCGGGTAGGTCGGCACGCCTTCGAACATGATCGTTGTCGCGCCATTGGCCAGCGGGCCGTAGACGATGTAGCTGTGACCGGTCACCCAGCCCACATCCGCCGTGCACCAGAACACATCACCGTCGTGGTAATCGAAGGTGATCTCATGCGTCATCGCGGCATAGACCAGATAGCCGCCCGAGCTGTGCACAACGCCCTTGGGCTGGCCGGTCGATCCGGAGGTGTAGAGGATGAAGAGCGGGTCTTCGGCGTTCATCTCGACCGGCGCGCAGTCCGCCGAGGCCTCGGCCATCATCGCGGTGCAGTCATAGTCGCGGTCGGTCCAGGTCGTCTGACCGCCCGTTCGCTTGACCACCAGGCATTTCACATCGTCCTTGCAGTGCAGCAGGGCGGTGTCGGTGTTGGATTTCAGCGGCGTTTCGCGTCCGCCCCGGGGGGCGTAATCCGCGGTGATGACGACTTTCGCGTCACAGCCGTTGATACGCGCCCCCAGTGCGTCCGGGGAGAAACCCGCGAAAACAATGGAATGAATGGCCCCGATCCGCGCGCAGGCGAGCATGGCATAGGCGGCCTCGGGGATCATGGGCAGGTAGATGACAACCCGGTCGCCCCGGGTGACGCCGAGCTCTTTCAGCACATTCGCCATCTTGCTGACCGACACATGCAGATCGCGGTAGGTGATGTGCTGCGCAGGCTCCTTGGCCGGATCGTCCGGCTCCCAGATGATCGCGGTCTGATCGCCGCGCGTCTCGAGGTGGCGGTCGATGCAATTGGCCGAGACGTTCAGCGTGCCGTCCTCGAACCAGCGGATGTCGATGTTGCCGGGCTCGAACGAGGTGTTCTTGACCGTCGTGAAGGGTTTGATCCAGTCGATCCGCTTGCCTTCTTTCGCCCAGAACGTGTGCGGGTCCTGCACCGAAGCCTCGTACATCGTCGTGTAGTCTTCGGCGGTCACATGGGGGCGCGGCGCGGTTGTGGCCGCAGCGGAAACGTCTACTGGATCCAGCAGGTCATCTGTTGTCATGGTGTCCTCCTCGTGCAGCGCTCACAGTGATCCCAACCAGCGGGGATTTCTCGCGCTTGCAGAAAGACCATACCTCAGATTGTAAAGAGATGCGCTTTGTCTTTGGTTTAATTGATATTTTCTGTAAACAATTTTTCGAACATGCACAGTTCTTGTAAATACATTCTCAAATTGCAAAATTATTCAATGTTTACCTTTCAGTAACTTTTTCGTGTCTGACGTCGCGTTCGGCAAAAGGTATACAAGTGTATACGATGTGATCGCTAACGCGCGGCATCCCGCCGCAGGAGCCGTCTTGAGGACGCTGGTCGGTTCCCGTTTTTCGCGAATCGCACGCGGGTGAGTCGAGCCGGCGGCGCGCCCCGGTTTCGCGACCCAGCTGGCGCGGCGAGGGTGGAGCGAGTGAGCGCTGCATATGCGCGGCCCGCGCGCCGGACCCTCAAACGTGCTGTCGCAGCGGCATCGCCAAACCCGCTCGGGCCTCGGATCACCCCATGAGCGTGGACCCGCCGCAGCGGCCTTTGCAGGTCAAATGTCATAGGGAGGTCATCGAAGCGTCTGCAAAACTTCATCAGACCCCAAGCCCCGCGTCACGGATCGGGGCGAGGCTGGAGATCCGTCAACCCGAGGAGATTTGGATGCTGCGCTTTCTGACACTGACACCTGCAATCGCCCTGGCCGGTGCGGCCCTGGCAAAAGACGCTTCATACATCGGCACGGTCGAAACCATCGCGGGCGAGGCCACGGACGAGGCGCGCGGCACGGTCTTTCTCGACACAAATCGCAATGCGACGCTGGACGCGGGCGAGGTGGGTCTCGCGGGCGTCATTGTCTCGAACGGGCGCGAGGTGGTGGTGACGGGTGCGGATGGCACCTATGCGCTGCCAGCCTACGGCGACATGAACCTCTTCATCACCAAACCGGCGGGCTATACCACCCCGGTGAACGCGCAGATGGTGCCGCAGTTCGCCTATGTGCACAAAGAAGAGGGCTCGCCCGATTTGCGGTTCGGCGGGCTTGAACCTACGGGGCCGTTGCCCGCAGCGATCAACTTCCCTCTCATCGAGGACACGCAGGACAACAGCTTTGACTGCCTCGTCTTCGGTGACACGCAACCCTATTCCAACCGCGAGATCGGCTATGTGCGCGACACGGTGGGAACCATGCTGGCGCAGCGGGACATGAGCGACACCGAATGCCTGATCTTTGCGGGGGATGTGATGGGGGACGATCTGTCGCTCTATGACCGGTTCAAGGACATCATCGCCGTCGGCCAGACGCCGCAATATTTCGTGGGCGGCAACCACGATGTGGATTTCGATGCCACCTCTGATGCGGACAGTTTCGACACCTTCCGCCGCGAGTGGGGGCCGGAATACTGGGCAGCGGAGATCGGCGATGTCATGTTCCTGGGGCTCGACAATGTGCGCTATCCCTGCAACGGCGTCGATCCGCACCCCTTCTGCTCGACCGACATGACGCACACTTACAACGGTGTGATCAGCGAGCGGCAGCTGGAGTGGCTGGGGAACTTCCTGCCGAATGTGCCGCAGGACAAGCTCATCGTGATGACGGCGCATATCCCGTTTCAGACCTTTACCGACAACACCGCCGCCAAGCATCAGACCGACAATCTAGATGAGTTGGCCGCGCTGTTAGAGGGCCGCAAGGTGCTGGCGCTGGCCGGGCACACCCATACCACCGAGAACATCGAGGAAGGCGAGCATTTCCATGGCTGGGAAGCGCACACGCATGTGGCGGGGGCGCCCTTCCACCAGATCATCACCGGGGCGGTATCAGGCTCCTGGTGGGCGGGCGATCTGAACGATCAGGGGGTGCCGCGCAGCACGCAGCGCCTGGGCAGCCCGCGCGGCTACTACCAACTGTCCTTTGACGGCAGCGACTATGTCGACACCTATCATGTCTTTGGCCAGGAAGGCGCACAGCTGCACGCCAGCTTCAACTCGCCCCGGTTTCGGCGGTGGGCCGGTCGGCTCATCGCCTATCGCGAGCTCTATCCGCGCTCCTTCGATCAGGAGCCTCCGGTGATCAACCGCGACCTTGGTGATCTCTACATGCTGACCAAGGCCGATCTGGCGGATGGGACCTGGGTGGCGGTCAATGTCTGGAACGGCTCGAAGAGCTCGCAGGTCTCGGTCTCCATCAACGGTGACGCGCCAATGAGTGGGACGCGCACCCAGGCCGGAGAGGGAGAGGAGAAGCTGAAAGGGCTGCAATACGCCGACCCGCTGGCGATCTGGCAGCAATCAACCATCAGCTCGGTCTCGGCCCGCTCGGTCGATGGCGGATCGGACACCCAGGGCTATACCACCTGGCAGGGCACGGAGTGGTACGGCAAAGCCGGGCCCTATCAGCGCTGGATGCTCACGGACAACAGCCAGCATCTGTGGCGGGTCGATCTGCCTGCGGATTTGCCGGTTGGCGTGCACAGTCTGACAGCCTCGACAACCGACCGCCATGGCCGGACCTTCACCCAGACCTATGCTTTCGAGGTTGTGGAAGAGCTGCCCAACCCAGACTGGCAGGCCGAATTCTGGGAGTAGGGACGGTCGCCGCAGCGCGGGTCAGGCCCGCGCCACCCGCGCCGCGCCGGTTCTAGGCGCCGCCGGTGATGTTCACCTTGCCCACGACCTTGGCCCCGCTTTCGGTAGTCATGGTCTGGGCGGTGACATCCGCCTGCACATGCGACGAGGCCGCGAAGGTCAGGTCATCGCACTTGAGGCTGCCCTTGTGCTTGCCTTCAATGGCGATGGTCTTGGCCGACAAGGCGCCATCGATCGAGCCGCTTTGCAACACCACCAGCGCCTCC
The DNA here is from genome assembly GCF_054226325.1 of Roseobacter cerffii. Classification (NCBI taxonomy): domain Bacteria; kingdom Pseudomonadati; phylum Pseudomonadota; class Alphaproteobacteria; order Rhodobacterales; family Roseobacteraceae; genus Roseobacter; species Roseobacter cerffii. The sequence continues at coordinate 3,572,720 of NZ_CM135757.1, read as the reverse complement.
GCCGTGACATCGCCCACGACGATGCCCTTCACCTCGATGCTGCCCTTGCTCGAGGTCACGTTGCCTTCGATCTTCATGTCTTCTTCGATAATGGAATCCGCCACGGTCTTACCCCTCCTAGCGCAATGCTGTCCGAGCCTAGAGGGACGTTGCGCATTTGAACACCTTTCTGCGCAATCGTGGGGCCGCTGAGCGATTGGCCGCCATCAGGAGCGCGGAGCAGTCGGCGCTGCGTGCGTCTCATGCTTCAGTCGGGGTCAGGCGCGGGCGGTCATATGCTGCGCCATGTCCTGCACGATGGCCCGCGACTGGCGACACTCGGTGAGCCCTGGTTTGCAGACGAAATGCAGATCCTGCGCCGCCGACGCGCTGGGAATGACGACGAGGGCGAGCGTGCCATAGGGCCCGCCACTGGGGCGGATCAGACAGTCGATCTCGTTGCTGCGGAGCTTCTCAATATCGCTGGTTTCGACAAGATCGCGGATGTGGTGCTTGAGGCTCGCATCATGATGCGGCCAGTTCGCGGGCAGAAGGGGCCGCACCTTGGGTGAGAGGCCGACCCGGAATTTCCTGCTGTTGATCTCGGGCGCGATGGTCTCTGTCGCCCGGGTCAGGTCTTCGAAAATGCGGGTGATCTCGGGAAGGTAGGCTTCGCCTTCCGCCGTCATCAAGAGGCCCTGCGGCAGCCGCCGAAACAGGGGGACGCCAAGCGACGCCTCCAGCTTCTTGACCTGCTGGCTCACCGCGCCGGGGGTCAGGCCCAGCTCGTCTGCGGCGGTCTTGAAGCTCAGATGCCGGCCCGCCGCCTCGAAGGCGCGCAAGGTGTTCAATGAGGGCAATCGGTAGGTCATTTCAGGTCTCCTCGGCGCAGAATGACATACCGCGACGCCTTTGCAGACTCAGTATTTCTAAGCCTGGTCGAGAGCTATTCTCGGTTGGGGCCTCGCGGTTTGGTCTCGTAATCTGACCTCAGATTTTGACCGAGAGGAGACCGTCGTTCTCATGACTTTGGATTTCGTGTCAGCGCAGGATGCGCATGATCTCAAGAGTGGATATTCACAATGCGTCGTCGTCTCGGGCGCGCAGCGCACCGCATATGTGAGTGGGCAAATCCCAGTGCGTGCCGATGGCACGGTGCCACGGACCTTCCGCGCTCAAGCCGAGCAGGCCTGGGCAAATGTCGAAGCCCAGCTGAAGGCCGCAGGGTTCGGGATGCAGCATCTCGTGCGGCACACCACCTACCTGTCGGATCGATGCTACACGGCCGAGAACAGCGCTGTGCGGCGCGAGGTCCTCGGCGCGCATCCCGCGGCCCTGACGGTCATCATCGCGGGCATCTTCGATGAGGCCTGGCTGCTGGAAATCGAAGCGGTGGCGGCGCAATGACGGCGGTATCCAAATCGCTGCATTACGGTGCCGTGCGTGATCGGGCCCGGATCTATCTCGCTGTCTTCCGCGAAATCTCGCAGCGCTCCGGCGAGGCCGAAGCCGTGGCCGTGCTGCAGGGCGCGAGCCGGGCCCATGGTTTGGAGGTGGGCGCCGCGCTTGCGCATCTGGCGCCGCGGGATTTCAAGGGGATGCTCGATGCGTATTTTCTGTGCCCTGGCAGCGAGACCTATTCGCCTGACGTGAAAGAGCTCAGCGCGCGCTGCGTTGAGGTGCAGTATATGACCTGCCCGCTCAAGGATGGCTGGCTGGAGATGGGGTGCAGCGACGAAGAGGTTTGCACCCTGCTGCGCTGCGCGACCGCCTTTGATCATGCGGTCTGGGAGGCGGCGGGATTTGAATATGAGCTGGAGACCTGGGCGCCCGGCAAGGTCGGGTGTTGCCGCACGCGGCTGACCGAGAAGGCGCGGCCTTAGCCGTTTGGTCCGGCTGAGTGCTGCCGTCGCGTACGATCTGCCGTCCGCCCGTCGGACGCTACCGCGCCTTGGAACAAACTTCGCCGCTCCTTGAACCAACAGCAGTCGGGCCACTGGACGGCCCGACTCTGTCTTCAAAAGACTAGAACTCTTCCCACCCGGCATCGAGGGCCGCATTCCCATCGGTGGCCACAGCCGCCCGCGCGGCGGGGCCTGGCGCGGGGGCAGGGCTCTCGCTTGCGGGCGCCTCCATCGGCACGACGGTCTCGCGCGCAGGCGTGCGGGTCTCCAGAGAGACCCCGCTGAACTGGCCCAAGGCCTGCGCCAGGGTGCCAGCTTCCTCGTTCAACGCCACGCTCGAGGCGGTCATTTCTTCGAGCGCTGCGGCATTGGTTTGCGAGGTCGAGTCAATCGACCGCACGGCGGTGTTGACCTCATCGATGCCCAGAGACTGTTGGGACACCGCCGTCGCGATCTCGGAAATCTGGGTCGAGGCGACCTCCACATCGGCGACGATACCTGCAAGTGCTGCGCGCGACAGCTCCACCTGCTGCACGCCTGCTTCGACGCTGCGGTTGTTCTGTTCGATGACCTGGCCGATTTCCTGCACCGCCTCCTGCGAGCGCTGCGCGAGCGACCGGACTTCGGAGGCCACCACCGAGAAGCCGCGCCCAGCCTCCCCGGCCCGGGCCGCTTCGACGCCCGCATTCAGCGCCAGAAGGTTGATCTGGAAAGCGATGTCCTCGATCACCTTGACGACGCTGTTGATCTGCTCGGAGGCGTCGGTCATCGCGGTCATGGAGGCTTCGGTCTCGTCCGAGACCTTCTGTGTCGCGTTGGCGCTCTCGCGGACCTTCTGTGTCGCGGCGTCTGCCGCCTTCGCGTTCTCGACCACCTGCCGGATGCTGGCCGAAATCTGCTCGACCGCCGCCGAGGTTTCCTCGACCGCTGCGGCGTTGTCTTCGGCGCGTTTGGCCATGTCGAGCGAGGATGTTTCCAGCTCGGACGAGGTGGAGGAGACCGCCAGCCCACTCTGCATGACCCGCGCCATGGTGTCGGACAGGGTCGTGAGGGCCAGGTTGAAATCATCCTGCATCCGCAGGAACGCACCCTGGCGGTCGCCGTCGATCCGGATGCCGAGATTGCCGCGGGCAAGCTCGTCAATACCTTCGACAATGTCGTTCAGATTGGTCTCCATCGCCTCGAGCAGGCGGTTGATGACATCGGCCAGCCCCACGAGACCCGCATCCTCCACATCATTCGACATCCTGTTGGAGAAGTCGCCTGCCGCCGCATCGCCGAGGACCCGCTCCATGTCGTGCTGGAACGCCTCCAGGGTCTGAAGCCGTGCGAGTTCGGCCTTGCGTTCTTCTTCCTCAACGGCGCGGCGCTCGCGGTCGAGCTCCGCTTCACGGGCCTGCTCGGCTGCTTCACGGGCCCGCTCCTGCTGTTCTTTTTCCTTCATCTCGGCGTCAAGCTTGCGCGCCTTGCGGGCGTTCTCAAGGAACACCAGCATCGCATTGGACATGCGCGCCACCTCGGTTTTCGCCGAGCTGTGCTCGATCTCCAGATCAAGATTGCCATCAGCCAGTTCCGCCATATCCGCCGTCAGCTTGGTGAGCCGCTGCGAGATGATCCGCCCGGTGAAGAAGGCCAGCAAGGCCCCGATGATCGTGCCAATGAGAACAAAGGCGCCGACCACCAGGATCGAGCGTTCCGCCCGGGCCTGACCTGCCGGACCGATGGCGTCCTGTCGCTCCACGATCCCTTCCAGCATGACCTGAACGGCGCTCAGCGCGCCGGGGCCAATCTGATCCATACGTGCATATCGGGCGTTGCGACTTTCGATCACCGTCACCACCTGGGCTGCAGCCGCATCGAATTCGTCGAGATCGGTCAGGGTCGCTTCGGCCAACTCACGGCGGCGCGGGTTTTGCAGCGCCTCCAGCAACCGGGTCATGCCTTGGCGCGCCGCGTCAATCTCACCCGCCGCGCGTTGATAGCTGGCCGGATCATTGGTCACCAGAAACCGCTCCAGGTACAATCGACCGAGCAGGAGGTTGTTCGACGCCAACCCAGCAAGGGAGCTGGCCTCGGCATCGTTGTCGCGCAGCGCCGATTGCATGATCTCGGACAGCTGTTCGCGCGCTTTTCGACCGACAGCGGCTGTTTGCTCCACCAGGATGTCGCGATCCTGCTGAAGGCTGACCGCTTCATCCATCAAACGCTCGTACTCGGCGAGCAGCTCTGGCAGGTCGGACAGCGCGTCCTGCCCGATGTCCAGACCATCGAGTTGGGGCACGGTTTCATAGGCGGTCGAGGCTTTTGCGAGCCCGTCCGAGACAGCGCCGACAAGCGCCTGATCTTTCGTGGCGCGGTACTTGAGCGCGGCCAGACGGGCTTCGAAGATTCCCTCTTCCATCTTGGCGGCGGCGATGCTGGTTTTCGCTGTGGCCCTGTATTCGACAAATGTGCTGGCCAGACCGTTGGTTTGAAAGGCAGCGAACCCTCCGACCACTGCAATCAGTGCGATCATGGCGCACATGCCAAGATAGATTCTCTTTACAATCGACATCCGAGCGCCTCCTCCAAGAGTTTGGAGGGCCCTAGTCGCGAGAGGTTTCCAATTCCTTTATTTGGCCATTGGGCCATGTATTTTTGAAGTTTCGCGAGCGGGCAGCCGTCAAAACTGCCTGTTTTTCGAGCATACGCTCTCGTACTGTTGACACATCAGCCGCCACCAACGGGCACAGCGGGTCCGGGTATCTGGCGCGCGCTCCGGTGTCAGGGGGACCAGTCTTACTTCTTCTTGTTCTTGCGGGTCAGCAGATCAATGGCGTCGAGCAGCTCATCCGTATCGGTGGGTTTCCCCAGCGCCATATCCGCCCCAAGATCCTTGGTCACGCGCAATAGATCGGAGAGGCCCTGGTTGTGAATGGCGCCCGAAATCGCGATGATCGGCATGTCCTTCATCCAGGGCTCGAGGTTCCAGCTCAGCGCGCCGCGCAGACGCGAGATCAGCGAGATGCCGCCATCAGGCACCGTCTTGTTGTCCTGGCGCACGATGACGTCGGTGATCAGCAGATCAAACCTGTCCTCGGCAATCATCTTCATCGCCTCCGAGGCGGATGAGCAAACCCGGATCGAGTGGCCTTTCGATGCCAGCAGCTCGCCCAGAACGGAGGCGAAATGCTCGTCATCTTCCATCAATAGAATCTTGACCAAAGTGTCACTCCAATAGGTTGATCCGACCTTATCCGCGGTTGCATATCACCTCGTGGTGCCTGTCGGAACCGGAAAAATTAGCCACCGCCAAAGCTGCGACATAAGGCGTCTGCTCAGTCTTCCGTTTCGGGCTCTCGCCCTTCCAGAACATCGGTGAGAACCTCGGCCAGTTGCACGGGCGGGCAGGGCTTTTGCAGCATCGGCCCCACCACGTCGCGCATCTCCGACGAGCCGAAGCCGGTGTAGCCGGACATGTAGACGACCGGCAGATCGGGGCGCATGTCGCGCACACGGCGCGCGAGTTCGAACCCGTTGATCCCGTTGGGCATGACAATGTCCGTCAACAGCAGGTCGACCTCGATGCCCTCTTCGATCAGGCGCAGCGCGGCATCGCCGGAATTTGCCGATTCATACCGGAATCCAAGCTCGTCGAGCAGATGCTCCATCATCAGCAACAGGCTGTTTTCATCCTCGACAACGAGGATGGTCTGCCCCGCACCGCGCCGCGTCGGCAGGCGGGTGATCGGTTCTTCACGCTCGTGCTCGGCGGTGCCGCGCGGCAGGATCATGCGGATGGTGCTGCCAAAGCCGAGTTCCGAGTAGATGCGCAGCTCGCCATCCGATCGCTGGATGAAGCCATAGACCATGGACAGCCCCAGCCCGCTGCCCGAGCTTGCATCCTTTGTCGTAAAGAAGGGATCGAGCGCGCGGCTTTTCACCTCGTCCGACATGCCGGGGCCGTCGTCGGTCACCGAAATCTCCACATAGCGGTAGGCGCGCTCGTCGTGCCGCGCGAGGTCCGCGGCATGGGCCTCCTGCATGCCTTCGGCGATATAGGCATAAGGATCCTCGCGCCGGAGCTTGAGATCGGCATCGATCTCGTCAACCGGGCGGGCCTTGACGGTGATCTTGCCGCTCTTGCCGCTGCGCGTGATCGCGTCGCGGCTGTTCAGAACCAGGTTGAGCAGCGCATTGTCGAGCTGCCCGTGATCGCAATAGATCAGCACATCAGGCTCGGGCGGCACGAAGCTGATCGCGACATCGGCCTCGATCGCCGGGCGCGCGAGGGCTTCGAAATCGCTGAACACCTGCGAGACCGGGCGCGATTTGGCCACGCCGGGCTGGCGCTTGGCAAAGGCGAGCAACCGCCCGGTCAGTTCGCGCCCGCGCTCGACCGCGCCCAGGGCGGTCTCCAGCACCCGGTCGGACCGCTCGGACAGATTGTCGCTGCGCGTGAGCTGCATGGCATAGAGAATGGTGGCCAGCAGATTGTTGAAGTCATGCGCGATGCCGCCCGTCAGCTGCCCCAGCGCGTCGAGCCGGCCCTTGCGCTCAATCTGCTGGCGGTTCTTTTCCAGAAGCGAGACATCGTCAAGCACGATGACGCAGGACAGGCTGCTGCTGTCGTCCTGCACGACGGCGCTGGAGACCCGGACATAGCGGTTCTCGAGTGCGCCCTTGCGTGTCATTGCATGGGTCTCACCGACCAGTGACTGGCCCGCCAGCGCGCGGTTGATCGGGTCGTCCGAGGCATCCAGCGGATGCATGTCGATGACATCGAGGAACTTGATCTCCTCGGGCCAGGGGAAGGGCGCCCGGTCCGAGTTGCCGCCGAGCATATGCCGCGCGGCGGGGTTGATCACCTTGACCATGCCCTTGGCATCCAGCCCGATGATCCCGTTCATCGTGGTGTCCAGCACCAGCTGCAACTGTTGAGAGGTTTCGGCCAGGTCGCGATCCACATCGCCGAACCTATCCCGCGTCGTCTCGATGGCCGAGGCGATGGCATCGAGATCGTCCTCGCGGGATGTGGGCGGCCGGTCGAGCGCAAGCGGCTCGGGCTGGGTCAGCCAGTTCGGTTGCGATACATAAGAGGAGATCTGGCGCAGATGTCGGCTCACCAGGCGTTGGAAGATGATCAGGATCGCGATCGACGCAATGCCCGCCTTGGCCAAGTTCGACAGGAACACCACCAGCACCTGCGCGTAGATGTCGGACCAGATGCCCGCACGGCTGAGGCCGACCTCAAGCGTGCCCACCGTCGAGACACCCCGCACCGGATCGCTGTGCACCAGTTCGATCATATCGCGCTCAAGCTGTTCGTCGGGCTCCTTGGGGCCGCGCATGAGGCTGCGGTTGTCATCGGTCGTGAGCGTCAGCGCTCCGATATCCGCACTCGCAAAGATGCCGTCGAGAATCTGATCGACCTGCCGCGTGTCGAAGGACCACAGCGCCGAGCTCAGGCTTTGACCGAACCCTTGTTCAATCTGCGAGGTGACCTGATGCAGCGCGTCGTCTTGCCGGAGAAACGTCAGGTAGAGCTGTGCCGAGGTGGCCAGCAGCGACAAGACCGCGTTGACCGCCAGAACCAGCAACAAAAGCCGGATGGCCAGTCGGTTGTTCCATCGGCGTCGCATTCAGGTCAGTCCACGGCATGTTTCTGCAGCAGCGCCGCCAGTGATCCGTCCGCTTGCATGTCAGACAGCGCGGCATCGAAGGCCGCGACGATATCCGCGTGATCGGGCCGGTGCTTGGACACGGCCATGTGGATCTCCTGTTCCGCCAGAGACGGCTCGATGAACTCGATCTGCTCCAGAAGATCAGGATCGCCCGTCAGGATCGAATGCGCCACCACATGGGTGCTGTCGAGCGTCAGGTCGACCCGGCCTGCGGCCACCATCTGGACGCCCTGCAGTGTCGTGGTGACTTCGAATTTGTTGAGAAAATCCGCCTTGTCGAACTCTGGCTCATAGAGAAACCCGGTGCCGACCGCGATCACATGGGGCGTGAGGCTTTCGAGCCCGTCAAAGCGGATCGGCGCGCCCTTGCGGCGGACAAATTTGACCTGTGTCTTGAAGAACGGGTCCGAATAGGTCAGTGCCTGCTGCATCTCGGCGTCGAGAAACAGGCTGGTGACCACGTCGTACTCTCCTGCCTTCGCGCCGCTCACGACCCGGGACCACGGCAAAATCGCTGTCTCGACGGTGAAGCCTGCGCGTTCCAGGACCGCGCGCGTCACATCGATCGAGATACCCTGGCCCGGCAGGCTGTCGCCCGAGAAGGGAGGCCATTCATCCGCCACGACAATCAGCTTGTCCTGTGCTGCCAGCGGGCCGGTCAGCAGGGCCAAACCCAGCATCAGGCTGGCAAGCAGGTGGTTTGCGAAAGACGGCATCGATCCCCCCGTGACCTACGGACATCGCACTGTGCGCATGGAAACGGTTTTTTTACAAGCAAGGGTAGAAGCATAACGGCCAAGAGTTGCGAAGCGGTGGGCGCGGCATCCGCTGTGCTAGGAAAGTCTTCAGGTGTGTTTCAGGGCACGCGCGCCCCCCGAAATCACCCGCAGTGATCCGTGATGTGAAGGCCCGAAACACGGCGGATCAGGGGCCATGCATCCCTGCATGTCCAGCTTGCAGGACTCTGGGTTCCCGCGCCCGTCGCAATCGCCTATCTCGAGCGCCATGAAAGTGCAGGCCGTCATGATCGACCTCGATCTTGGCCCGACCATCCCCGTGAGCGGGCAGCCTGGCAGGCACCGGTATGAAGACATGTATTTGGTTGCCGCGTTTCGGCAGATGTGGCGATGCCACGCCATGGCGCCCGTGGATCGGACAGCCTCGGCTGCACCGCTTTGCGGGCGCCCGCCTCCCCGGCCTGCTGTCTCACTCGGGCGCGGCAGGCCGCGGTGCGACTCGGCTCCGCCACCACGAAGGACAAAGACGATCAAAACCGAAAGTATCAACCCAGCCGTGCAACTCTACAACTTATCAGATCATATTCGGCATCATGGTGCAGATTTTCCTTTAAAAAAGGGCCGTTTGACCAACCCCGGGTAGTAACCAACTCTTTCCAGCCCGTGACGAAGTTGTTACGTTTCAACCCTGTAACAGGGGAGCTGCGTGCGGTTAGGGCTGGATGACGAATAAAAGGATAGAGCGCGTGCAAACCGGTGTTCGCATCGAAAAGCGCATCTTGAAAGTTCTCAAGGCAGTCGCCGCGCAACACGAGATGTCTTTGGGAGATTTGCTTGAAGGCATCCTGCTTCACAGCTTCGAAGGGAAGTCCCCGTTTGACGCGGATACCATCGCTTTCATCGAGCAGATGCGCACGGCCTACGGCCTCGATCTGACCTCTGCGGACAGCGTCCCCGCGGGCGACGACTGAGCCGCGCGTGCGGGTGCGCGCGATCTTCTAGACCCCAGAACACCTGAGATGCACACCACCTGAAGGCAGGGGTGCTGCGCCCTTGTGCTGCGTTGCGCCGATACGGGTGCGCGGGGTCACGCGCGTTCCCGGGCATATGCGCAAAAATTCTGGGCAATCGTTAACAACCCGTTACATATCGATACTACCAATGAGCGAAGTGGGTGCCGGAGCACGTTGTCCTGACGGGCAGGTGTGCGCCCACAGTCTTTGTTTCAAAAATGGGTTCTCACATGCGCCGTCAAATTTATGCGAACGATTTCAATGATTTTCTGGGCCTCGGAGTGGCGGACACGCCCATCTCTGGCCAACTGGACGCGGCATTCTGGTCGGTAGAAGGGTTCAGCTCGGCCAGTGATCTGTCCCGCGGCGAAACCGACGGTGGCGTATCGACCGGCGGTCTCTATGCATTGAACCGCGGCGTGGGGGACAACGCGCTTTATCTGCAACCCGGCGGCAGCGATTTCACCCCCGGCAGCCTGACGCTGGCGCTGAACAGCGGCGCAACCGACCTCTCGGATGTGGTCGTCAGCTTCGAGCGGCTCGTCAACAATGACCAGGCGCGCAGCAATTCCTTCGATCTGTCGTTCTCGCTTGACGGCGTGACTTTCTCTCCGCTCGACATGTTCGAAAGCGCGGGTGCCCCGGACGCGAACGGCGTTGTCGGGTCGGTCGTCTCGGTGCCGCTGCCCGATCTGCCCGCCAACTCCACGGTCTATCTGCGCTGGGAGGGCGATGATGTGGACGGCAGCGGCGCCCGCGACGAATTCGGCATCGACAACCTGCTTGTGGACGGTCTTGAAGCCACCAATGGCGAGGGCGGTGTCTTCACGCTGGAGCTTTTGCACATCGCGGACCAGGAGGCCTCCTCGGCGGCGGTGGTCGACGCTCCCAACCTCTCGGCCGTGCTCAATGCCCTGCGCGCGCAAGACATTGGCAATGACGGGGAGCCTGACAACACGCTGACGCTCTCTTCCGGCGACGCGATCATCCCGGGTGTCTTCTTCAATGCCTCCGAAGCGGTCTTCGGCTCCGCAGGGATCGCCGACATCCAGATCCAGAACGAGCTCGGCATCGAGGCGATTGCGCTTGGCAACCACGAGTTCGACTTTGGCACCGAGACGCTGGCCCAACTCATCTCCGGCGACGCACCGGGCGACATCTTCGGCGCGGATTTCGAGGGCACCGAGTTTGCGTATCTGTCGGCCAATCTCGACTTCTCCACTGACGCCAACCTCGCACCGCTCGAGGTCGCAGGCGGCGGCGCACCCCAGGGCAACACGGTGACCTCGTCGGTCGTGCTGGAAACCGGCGGCGAGAAAATCGGCGTCGTCGGGGCCACCACCCCGACGCTGGGCCGTATCTCCAGCCCCGGGGACCTCGGCATACTCCCCGGCGACTTCGACGACACCCCGACCTCCGAACAGCTCGATGTTCTGGCCGCGCAGATCCAGCTTGAAGTGGACGCGCTGCTCGCCGCTGATCCCGGCCTGAACAAGATCATCCTGCTGTCGCACATGCAGCGGCTGAACATCGAAGAGGCGCTCGCCGCGCGACTGGAAGATGTGGATGTGATCGTCGCGGGCGGCTCCAACACCCGCCTCTTTGACGAGAACGACCGCCCGCGCGATGGCGACAGCGATCAGGGCGACTACCCGATCTTCATCGAGAACGCAGGCGGCACCCAGACCGCAGTGGTGAACACCGACGGCAGCTACAAATACGTGGGCCGTCTGGTGATCGACTTCGATGAGGATGGCAACATCATCCCGGGCTCCTACGACCCGGAGGTCTCAGGCGCCTACGCGACCGACGCGCAGGGCGTGGCTGATCTCGATGCCGAAGACCTGATCGACCCGGAAATCCAGGCGATCGCCGATGCCATCGAAGAGTACATCATCGAGACCGAGTCCAACGTGCTCGGCTTCTCCGATGTTTTCCTGAACGGCAATCGCTCCGGTGTCGATGGAGACCCCGACGGGGTGCGCACGCAGGAGACCAATCTCGGCAATCTGACCGCTGACGCCAACCTCGCCGCAGCGAAAGCCGCCGATGAGACCGTGGTGGTCTCGATCAAGAACGGTGGCGGCATCCGCGAGTCCATCGGCGAGGCCGTGGTTCTTCCGGGCGATACCGAAGCCACCCGCCTGCCGAACAGCGAGATCCGCGACAGCGAAGGCAACCTCGTGAAGCCGGAAGGCGGCATCAGCCAGAACGACATCGAGACAACGCTCTCCTTCAACAACGGGCTGGTCCTGTTGACGCTGACCAAGGCCGAACTGGTCGAGGTGCTGGAGTATGGCGTCGGCGCGCTGCCGGAAGTGGCGGGCCGCTTCCCGCAGGTCTCCGGCGTCGAGTTCTCTTTCGATCCCGACCTGCCAGCCGGGGATCGGATCCAGAACGCCGAAATCGTTGATGAAGACGGAAATTCGATCGCCGAGCTGGTGCGAGATGGCGAGATCGTCGGCGATGAGACCCAGGAGTTCCGCATCGTGACCCTGGATTTTCTCGCCGGCGGTGGGGATGGTTTCCCCTTCCCGGAGGGCGAAAGCACCAACCGCGTTGACCTGGCGCAGGACGGCGCCCCGCGCACGGGCGATGCCAGCTTCGCCGATGACGGCTCGGAACAGGATGCGCTGGCGGAGTACCTCGACGACCTCGACGCACCCTTTGCCGAGGCCGACAGCGACCCGAGCGGCGACACCCGCATTCAGAACCTGAACTTCCGCAATGACACCATCTTTGACGAAGGGACGGACGATGGCTTGGTGATCAACGCGGTGCTCTCCAGCACCGCGGGCACCGACTCGGAGTATGTCGAGCTCTTTGGCACCCCCGGTGCCGCGCTCGACGGGTTGAGCCTGATCGCCGTGGAAAACGACGCGGATGCAAATGAAGGCCCAGGTGTCATCAATTTCCGGTTTGACTTCGAGCCGGGCACAGTGCTGGGCGACAATGGGTTCCTGCTTCTGGCCAACCAGACCGCCGAGGCGACCTATGGGGTCTCGGCCAATATCACGCTGCCTGCGGACGCGCTGGAAAACGGCTCCTCCACCTTCGCGCTGGTTGAGACATCAAGCCTGCAGGGCGAGGTCGTCACCGGCAATGAAGTGGTAGTCGATTCCGTGGCGACCGTCGATGCGGATGGCGACACCGCCTCCTTCGACGCACCTGCCGTCGGTCCCGATGGCACCTTCCTGCCCGCAGGCGTGCGCCGCAACGAGGATGGCGTCGATACGGACAGCCCGGATGACTTCAGCATCCTCAACTTCTTCAACAGTGGGGATCTGAACGTCCCGACCGCAGGCACCGGCCTTGGTGGCGGGGGCGGCGGCGGTGGCAACATCGACGATGAGCCCACGCTGATCAGCGACATCCAGGGCAGCGGCGCGGCCAGCGCGCTCGTCGGGCAGACGGTGGTGATCGAAGCCATCGTGACCGGTGATTTCCAGAACGGCGACGCCGACAGCTTCCGCGATCTGGGCGGCTTCTTCCTGATGGAAGAAAGCGCCGACCAGGACGCGGATGCGACCACCTCCGAAGGTATCTTCGCCTTCGAGGGCAATGGCGATCTGACCACTGACGTGAACGACGGTGACAAGGTCCGCGTGCTCGGCACCGTGATCGAGCGCTTTGGCAAGACCACGATCCAGGTGCAGGAGATTCGCGTCGAAGAGCCGCGCGCCGTCGATCCGATGTCACTGGCGCAGTCCATCGCGCTGCCCGATGTCGATGACCGCGAAGCTTATGAGAGCATGCTGGTGACCATCGACGAGGCGCTGACCTTCTCGGAAAGCTTCGACTATGAAGACTTTGGACGGGCCGTGCTGACATCCGATGGCCCGGTCTATCAATACAGCCAGCTCAACACCCCCGATGCGGCAGGCAACGCCGCCTATCAGGACGAGGTGGCCAACCGCACCATCGCCATCGATGACGGCACCAACACCGAGCGGGTGGATTTCGACCCGATCACCCTGCCGGATGGATCGCTTGTCGAAGGCCCGGTGGACGGTGTGCGCATGGGCCAGTCGGTTGACGGGCTCACAGCGATCATGGACTTCGACTTTGGTGAATTCCGTCTGCGCCTGCCCGAAGGCTCGGACTTCGAGCTCGACGAGGAGACCAACCCGGTCCCGACCGAGCCTGAAGATGTGGGAAGCGACTACAAGGTCGGCTCGCTGAACGTGCTGAACTATTTCACCACGCTCGGCGGCCAGATCGACAACGGTGAAAACGCCCGCGGTGCCGAAAACCCCGAGGAACTCGCGCGCCAGACCGAGAAGCTGGTGCAGACCATCATCGGCATGGACAGCGACGTGATCGGCCTGATCGAGATCGAGAACGACTTCGCGGGTGACGAATTTGCCATCAAGACGCTGGTCGCCGAGATCAACGCGACGCTCGGCGCCGAGGTCTGGGATTTCGTCGATCCCGGCACCGAGTTCGTGGGCGATGACGCCATCGCGGTGGCCTTCATCTATGACACCACGACCACGAAGCTGGTCGGCGATGCCGCGATCCTGGATACGGATGCCTTCCTCGACCCGCTGGGTGCGGGCGGCGGCGGCGATGCCTTCAACCGCGCGGCCCTCGCGCAAAGCTTCGAGGAGATCGAAACCGGCGGGGTCTTCACCGCCTCCGTCAACCACCTGAAGTCCAAGGGCTCGCCCACGGGTGCGGTCGAGGATCAGGACCAGGGCGACGGGGCAGGGCGCAACAACGCCACCCGCGAAGAGGCCGCCAAGGAGCTTGCGGCGTGGCTGGACACCAACCCGACCGGCGTGGACGACGAAGACGTGATGATCCTCGGCGATCTCAACGCCTATGCTCGCGAAACCCCGATCCAGGTGCTGGAGGCCGCAGGCTACACCGATCTGGCGCGGGAGTTCGAAGGCGATGACGTCTATTCCTACCGCTTCAGCGGCCAGATCGGCACGCTGGATTACATCCTCGCCAACGGCAATCTGAGTGATCAGGTGACCGGCGCCACCACCTGGAACGTCAACTCCGACACGCCGGTGTTCTTCGACTACAACCTCGATGACACGTTCACGAGCCCCAACACGCTGCGCCCGACCGATCAGGGGCTCTTCGATGGCGCGAGCCCGCTGCGCGGCTCCGACCATGACCCGGTCATCGTGGGCCTCGATCTCGAGCGGGACAGCGAGCTGGTGATCGCCGGAACCGACAAGAACGACCGTCTGAACGGCACCGATGCGGCTGAAAAGATCGTCTCGGGTGGCGGGCGTCTCGACGTTGTCACCGGTGGCGGCGAGGCGGACACCTTCGTCTTCACCGACCTTGAGGGCCAGCGCGACAGCCTGCGCATTCTCGACTTCGAGGCCGGCGTCGATACGCTCGACCTCGATGGCGCGGTCATCGCTTCGGCGCGGACCCTCGGGCGCGACAACCTGCTGCTGCAGCTCGACGAGGATCGCGACAGCATCTTCCTGCGCGGCATTGATGATCTGGACGATATCACGATCATCAATGAAGGTGTCTTCGACATCGCATAACTCTCTCGGCGCGGCGGTTGTCGCCGCGCCCTCTACCTCTGAAGGACTTTAGATATGACACTTTTCAATGCTCTTGCGGCAGGCTTTTTGCTTCTGGCCCCGATCTCCGCACAGGCCGCCTCGGTGCTGGTGTACGAGGCCGAAGGCGAAGGCCTCGTGACCGATGGCGACCCCACGGGCTTTTTCGGCGACTTCTTTGATCTGGACTTTGACGATATCGATGTCGCGGTGAGCGCAGACACCACAACCCCCGAGGTCGAGGCCTCGCTGCTGATCTCCACGCTGGGCGGCGCGACCCTTTTGGAAAGCACATCGGTCGTCAGCACAGAGCTGACAATCAATGATCCCGAAGGCGACGGCACCGCCACCGAGGATTTCTTCACCATCGTCTTCGACAGCCTGTCGGGCGATGACAGTGGCCTTTTTGGTGAGGTCGCAACGGTGGTGTTCTCGTTCCTTGACGAAACCGAAGACGATGGCCTCTATGCGCCGGTGACCGCGCGGGTCTATTCCGACCTTACGCCGGTTCCGGTGCCCGCATCGCTGCCGCTGCTGGTCGCCGGTCTTGGTGGTCTGGTTGCCCTGCGCCGTCGCGCCAAGAGCTGATCAGGCGCGTGCCGAAGTTGTGAAGGCGACCCGCGCGGGTCGCCTTTTTTTGCCGATCTAAGACGTCCCGGAGGGGGCCGCCTCAGCCCTGCGCCGCAGCTGCAGCGCGACGATGGGCGCCATCGCGGCAAGTCCGATCACCATGGTGATGAGGCCCGGTGCAATGAAGAGAAACGAGACCAGCGCGGTCCACCACCGCTCCCAGCGGCTGAGCGGCGCGATCAGGAAGCCCGAGAAGGCGACCCCAAGACAGCCGATGCCCAGCATCGCCCCGGTGAGCGTCACCGCGAAGGCCCCCCATGTGAAGCCCTCCGCCACCAGCAGCAGCGCGGGTGCGTAGACAAAGACGAAGGGCACCAGCGCCTTCGCTATGCCCAGCCGGAAGGCGGTGTTGCCGGTCTGGAACGGGTTCGACCCCGCAATCCCCGCCGCCGCATAGGCGGCAAGCGCCACCGGCGGCGTGATATCGGCGAGTACGCCGTAATAGAAGACGAAGAAATGCGACACCAGAGGCTGCACCTGCAACTGCGCAAGGGCAGGGGCCGCGACCGCGACGAGGATGATATAGGTTGCGGTCGTCGGGATACCCGCGCCCATCACGATGCAGGACATCGCGATCAGGATCAGCGAGACAAAGAGCGCCCATTGCTCGACCGCAAAATAGCTCAGCGGCCAGAGCGTCGCCAGAAAGGCGCCGATGTCCGTGGCTGTCTGCACCACCACATAGCCCAGCCGAAAGCCGACACCGGTCAGGGTCACGACCCCGACAACCACCCCCACTGTGGCCGCTGCAGCCCCCACGGCCAGCGTGTTCTTGGCCCCTGCCGCCAGCGCATCCCACAGGTCGCGCAGGGTCAGCCGGTTCACCGGGTTCAGAAACCCGACCACAACGCAGGCGATAATCCCGTAAACAGCGGCGAAGTCCGGTGTTTTGCCGGATAAAATCAAGTAGACGAGTATGCCAAGTGGAATAATCGATAGCCAATGTTGCTTTAAAACAAGCGCCGCCTTGGGCAATTCTTCGGCCCGCAGCCCGCGCAGACCTAGTTTGCGCGCCTCCAGATGCACCATGATGAAGATGCCGAAGTAATGCAGCAGCGCGGGAAAGAGCGCTGCGGCCAGCACATCGCGCAGCGGGATCTCGAGGTATTCCACCATGATGAAGGCCGCGGCCCCCAGGATCGGCGGGGTGATCTGCCCGCCGGTTGACGCCGTCGCCTCCACCGCGCCCGAGAAATGCGCTGGGTAGCCCACGCGCTTCATCGCCGGAATGGTCAGCGCGCCGGTCGTGACCGTGTTGGCAATCGACGAGCCGGAAATCGTGCCCATGAAGGCCGAGGAGAAGATCGCCACTTTCGCAGGGCCACCGGAGTAGCGCCCGGCAATCACCATCGCGAGGTCGATGAAGAGCTGCCCCAGCCCGATGCGCGTCGCCAGCACGCCGAAGAGGATGAACAGGAAAACGTACTGCGCCATCACCCCGATGGCCACGCCGTAAATCCCCTGGTTCGTCATGTAGAGGTGGTTGATCAGCCCCAGCCATGACGTGCCGCCATGCTTCAGCGCGCCGGGCATCGCCGGGCCGAAAATCGCAAAGCCGATGAACAAAAGCGCAATGATCGGCAGTGTCGGCCCCACCGACCGGCGCGTGGCCTCCAGCGTCAGCACCAGCAGCGCCGTGCCCATGAAGACATCCATCTGCGAGGGGTTGCCAACCCGCTCCGCCACCATCGCGGGTGGCAGCAGCGGCAGGTAGATCGCGGCCCCCACCGCCAGCACGGCAAAGACGATATCGAGCAGCGGGATGCCCTGCAGCCGGTACCACGCAGGCGCGGCCAGCCCCGTGCCCTGCGCGCCGCGCCAGCCAAAGAGCAGATAGACCAGCCCCAGAACGAAGGAGAGGTGGATGCCACGGTGCAGAAGCTCGCGAATGAGGCCAAAGCCCGAGGCATAGAAATGATAGACCGACATCGCCACCAGTGCCGCGGCAATCAGGAACCCCAGTTGCCGCCCGGTCGTGCGAACCGCCGTCTCCGGGTCATACCTGCGCTCGATCTCCGCCAGCTCGTCCGGCGTCAGCGTCTTGTCTGTGTCTGATGTCATCGGCCCCACCCGGCACGGCATGAGAGACGCCCGGGCACCCGCGGCGCCCGGGCGATGTGCATTGCGGCTGGCTTACTCCAGCAGGCCGGCTTCCTTGTAGAACCGCTCGGCCCCCGCGTGCAGCGGCACGCCCACGCCGTTCAGCGCGGTGTCGGGTGTGATCGTCTTGCCCTTAGCGTGACCTACGTCGAGCAGCTTGCGCGAGTTGTCGTTCCACAGCGCCTTGGTGATCTCGTAGATCAGGTCGTCATCCTCCTTGGCCGAGGTGAACCACTGCGCGCCCACGGCCACCGTGGGTGTCGTGCCGACCCCCTCATACGCGCCTTCGGGGATGTCGGAGGCAGCAAAGAAGCCATACTTTTCGACCAGCGCCTCGGCGCCCGCACCGTCAATCGGCACCAGCTTGATCTCGGCCGCCGAGGCCAGCTCGACCAGCGAGCCGGTGGGATAGCCCGCCACCACGAAGAACGCATCGATCTTACCGTTGCGCAGCGCCTCCGAGGCCGCATTGCCCTTCAGCGCCTCGGCGGTCACATCCTCCAGCGCCAGACCGTTGGCTTCGAGGATCAGGTTCGCATCCACATAGGTCCCCGAGCCTGGCTCATCGAGCGAGACGCGTTTGCCTTTCAGGTCAGCCACCGAATTGATGCCGCTATCGGCCAGTGCCACAAGGTGGATGTGCTCTTCAAAGAGCGCGGCGATGGTGCGCAGGTCCTCGGCGGGTTCCTTGCCCTCCATCGTGCCCGTGCCGGTATAGGCCCAATAAGCCACGTCCGATTGCGCAAAGCCCGAGTTGCGCAGGCCCGAGATGATCGCGTTCACATTGTCGACCGACCCGCGCGAGGAGACCGCCGAGGCAATCAGCCCCTCGACCCCGCAGGACCCGCCCGCGTCGCATTCGCGCGATCCTGGCGGTTTCGAGATCGCATTCGCGATCACCCCGCCCACCGGATAATAGGTATAGGCCGTGCCGCCGGTGCCGATCGTGAAGAACTTGATGTCCTGCGCCGCGGTGATCGTAGCCAGCCCGGCGGTGATGGCGAGCCCGAGGGCCATCGCCTTCAGGGCGCGAAGCGAAGTGTTCATATGTCTCTCCCATGTGACAGCCGGGGGTGTCCGCTGCGGGCCCCGGTCTTTGGTTCCACCTTTCACGTCCGCCGACGCTACGTCGGGGCGGGGGCAAAGGCAAACGTCAGATGGCCTGCCGCCAAGCGCGCGGCCCCCTGGTCAGAGGCCGCGCTATAGGCACGTTTGATGCCAAAGTTCACCTCATAGGCGAAACCAAGGAATCATGGTAAGGGGAGCTATTGGTTTAAGATGTTTTGGAATTTGGGATGGGGCGGCATTTAGTACTCACCGTTCACGGCATTGGCGAACAGAAACCTGGCGAGACGGTTGACGCGATCGTCGGCGCGGCCACAACGCGCTTTCCCGGCGTGGATCGGGTGCCGGTGGTGGTCGAACGCGACCTGATCCAGCTCTCCGAAGAGGAATTCGACGGGGACCCGCGCAAGGCACAGCTCTTCCCGATGCATCTGCGCAAGGTCCGCCCGGTCGAGGGCACCGATGAAACGCTTTTTGCCGAGGTCTACTGGGCTGACCGTTCGCCCGCACCCGTGGGCCCTTTCCGCACCATCTTTGACCTGCTCAAGGTGGTCCTCGGCCTCGGCTATCTGGCCATGGACAATGTTGAGAACAATCGCGGCTGGTTCCCGATTGGGATCGTGCATCTCTTCACATGGTTCTTCTACGGCCTGGTCGCGCCGCTAAATGCGATGCTGGCTCTGGGGGCAGGGCTGCTGCTGATCGACGTGACCCCGCTCGACATCATCCCCAGCAACACCCCCAGCGGCGCGCGGGCGTGGACGGATATTCCGCTCATCTGGGTATTCTTCCTGCACGGTGCCCTGACCCTCGCGGTGGGGGTCATAACGGCGGCGCGGGCCAATACCTATCTGGTGCGGATCTTCGGGCGCGGGATGACCGCTCTTGGGGTGGTGATGCTGTTTTTGTGGGAATATGGCGTCTTCGGCGGCGACTTCTGCGATCATGTGACCTGCGCGCCCGGCACCAAGGATCCCTTTGCAAATCTGACCGCCTTCGTGACATACAGCGTTGCAGCGCTCGGCGTCGCCTGGGCGGCGGTCGTGGTGCTGGCGATGGCGAGCTATGTGACGCTTCTTTTCCAGCGCGAAGACATCACGCCCGACCGCGACAGGCGGCACCGCAATATCTATCCCAGCGTCTGCACCGCGATGATCATGTTCTGGATGGTGATCTCCAGCGCGATCTGGATGGGCTTTGTCGAACTGGTGCAGAAGACGGCGGAAAGCACCGAGGCGACCGGCCTCGACTTGCTCGACGAGTATTTTGCGGGGCCTATGAACGAGGCGATGGGCACGCTGTCGGTGACCTTTCTCGGGCTGATCCTGTTAACCGGGGTGGGCATCGTCCTGCTTATCGCTCGCATAATGAACAAGCAGCTGCTCTACAAGCAGAGCGAGCTGGCCTCGCGGGTGATCCTGAACATCGGGTTGCAATGGGCGTTTTTCATCGCCCTGCTGATGATCGCGGTGTTCATCTCCTATGATGTGCACCACGGCGGCCCGCCGGACGAGGACGCGGTCTGTATTCTGGCGCAGGCGACGGGCTCGATGGATCACGCCGTCACCTGTCTGCGCGCGGCGACACCTTATGTGATGACCGCGCTGCTCGGTCTCTTCGTGCTGATCTACAACTTCTCCAACTTCGTTGCAGGCGGCCTCGGTGTGGTACGGGACATCGTGACCTACGCGGTGGTGAAAAACTGCAAATGGCTCAGCTCCGTGGACGAGCGCCGGCCTAATTTCCAAGAGCGCAATGCCATCGACGCCCGCTTCCGCCGGGTGCTCTATTACGGGGTCGAGGCGCTCAAGCCCGAGCGGATCACGATTATCTCGCATTCGCAGGGCACGGTGATCACCACCCAGATGCTGCAGAACAAATGGGTGAAGCGGAAGATCCAGAAGCTCGAGGAGGTGCTGCCCGGCGGGCAGCCGCCAAAGGTGCTGCTGGTCACCATGGGCTCGCCGGTCACCCACATCTATCGCCGGTACTTCAAACAGTTCTTCCAGGTGCCGCTCGAGAACATGCCCGCGCGCCTCACCTGGCACAACATCCACCGCAGCGACGATTTCGTCGGCACGACAATTGACGACGTGGAGGGGTTGGCAGGCAACTGGTCGGTGCCTGCCGGGGGGCACACAGGCTATTTCACGGATTTCCACGTCTGGGACCGGCTGTGGAACAAGGTCGGCTTCCGGCTGTTCTGAGAGGAGCCGCCCGGACGGGCCCGGGGAAAGTGCGCTTGCCCCCATCGAGGGGGCGCGCGCACTGCCCGGCTTGTCAGCCGGGCGGGTCGGCTGCGGTGGGGTGACGTGGCCGGTCCGCTAAACGGTGCCGCCGAGGCTGCCTTCCAGTTGCACCATCTCCTGCCCCCCGGCCATGAGGTCCTGCAGCTCTTCCGGCGTGATCTCCCCGCGCACCGCCGTGCCCAAGGTCTGGCCGCGGTTCAGCACCGTGAACCGGTCGCCCACCGCCATGGCGTGACGCACATTGTGGGTGATGAAGACCACGGCGATGCCCTGCTTGCGCACCTTGTCGATGGTCGCCAGCACATTCGCTGTTTGTCGGACACCAAGGGCCGAGGTCGGTTCGTCCAGGATCAGGACCTTCGCGCCAAAGTGCACGGCCCGAGCAATGGCCACCGTTTGGCGTTCACCCCCCGAGAGCGTGCCCACCGCCTGATCCGGGCCGCGCAGGTTAATACCCATCTTGCGCATCTCTTCCATGGTCACGCGGTTGGCGTAGTCGTGGTCGAAGAAGCTCAGCCCGGCGATCTTCCTCACCGGCTCATTGCCCATGAAGAAGTTGCGGCTCACGCTCATCAGCGGGATCATCGCCAGATGCTGGTGGACGGTGGCGATGCCCGCGGCAATCGCATCGCGCGGGTCGGCAAAGTCCAGCGGCTTGCCTTCAAAGATGATCTCGCCGCTGGTTGGCTTGTGAACGCCCGACATGGTTTTGATGAAGGTCGATTTGCCCGCGCCATTGTCGCCCAGAAGGCAGTGACATTCGCCGGGGAAGACATCAACCGACACGCCCGCAAGCGCGATGACAGAGCCAAAGTGCTTTTGGATTTCCTTCATCTGGATAATCGGATCAGCCATTACCGTTCTCCTGTGATGATGCGGCGGATGTAGGTGTTCAGGATCACCGCAAACAGCAGGATGACCCCGAGGAACACCCGGAAGAGGCTCGACTCGACGCCCGCGAAGAACAGCCCCTGCTGCACCACGCCGAAGATGAGCGCCCCCAGCGCCGCCCCGATGACCGAGCCATAGCCGCCCGTCAGAAGCGCGCCGCCGATGACCACTGCGATGATCGCCTCGAACTCCTTCAACAGCCCCCGGTCGGCCCCAGCCGAGCCGAATTCCATCACCTGACAGACCGCAAAGACGGTCGCGCAGAAGGCGGTGAACATGAACATCAGGATTTTCACCTTGTTCACCGGCACACCCGAATTCCGCGCGGCCTCGGCGTCGCCGCCCGCCGCGAAGATCCAGTTGCCGAAGCGCGTGCGGGTCAGCAGGATGTGCCCGAAAATAATCAACGCGATCGCCCAGACGATCAGCATCGGGATGCCGTCGACCACGGGCTGCCCCGCACGGGTGCCCCGTTCGAAGACGCCGATCACACCCATGTCGCCGAGCCACTGGAAGATCGGCTGGCCGATCTTGCCTCCGAAGATGGGGGCCAGCCAGTCGCCCTCGGCTGCATCGCGAATGCCACCGATGATCGTCTTCCGCTCGACGGTCTGGGGGATGTAGATGGTGAAGCCGCGCAGGATGAAGAGAAACGCCAGCGTCACGATGAAACTCGGCAGCCCCGTGCGCACCACAATCCAGCCGTTCAACGCCCCCAGCGCACAACAAATCACGAAGGTGATGAGGATGGCGATCCACATGGGCCAGGCCAGCACCACGCCAAAGACGGCGATCATCATGCCCGCAAAGCCGATCATCGAGCCGACGGAGAGGTCAAACTCCCCCGCGATCATCAGCAGGCAGGCGCCGACCGCGATGATCATGAATTGCGCCGAGACGATCGACCAGTTCATCACGCCCTGGCTGTTGAACATGCCGGAATCGAAGGCGAAGAGCGCGAACAGCGTGAAAACCGCGACGGTCCCCACCATGCCGCCCAGCTCCGGCCGGATCAGCGCGCGGCGCAGCGGCGATATCTCTTTTATGCGCTCGTCGGTGGTGTCTGCCATGGCCTTGTCCCCCGGTGCATGCAGAAAGTGAGAAAAAGGGCGGCCTCCGTCTGTGCGAGGGCCGCCCGAAGCGTCGTCAGAGGATCAGCGGAACTCGCCCGCGAACTCTTCCACCTTGGCCAGCGCGTCCTTGGTCACGAAGCCGGGGCCGGAGTTGATGTTGTTGCCCGGCAGCACGCCATAGCGATCCCAGTTGGCCAGGATTACCACCGGCATATAGGCTTGCAGGAAAGGCTGTTGGTCGATGCCCCAGTTGATAGTGCCATCCTTGATGCCCTTCACGATCTCTTCGCCCAGATCAAAGGTGCCGAAGTGGATCGCACCTGCCATGCCGTTCTCCTGCAGCGCCGCGATGGTAGGGTCGGCCGAGACCGGGCCCAGCGTCAGGATCCCGTCCACATCCGGGTTGGCCGAGAGATAGGCGAGCACCTTGTTCTTGATCTCCGAGGGGTCGGTGCCGCTGTCCATCATGGAATCGCCCAGATCGATGCCCAGACCATCCGCATAGCCACGGCAGCGCTCGCCCACTGTAGGCTGCTGGATCGCGTGGTTCACGCAGAGGAAGTTGGTCACACCCTCATCCTTGGCGCGCTGCCCGGCGGCAAAGCCCGCGTCATATTCGGGCTGGCCCACATACATCAACGCACCGATCTCGCGTGCCTGCTCGGGCGTGCCGGTGTTCATGATGATCACGTCGATACCCTGATCGACCGCCGCCGAGATCGGCCCTTTCAGCACGTCGAAATCGGCCAGCGTGGTGATGATGCCATCGGGGCCGGAGGCCGTGGCCTGCTCGATGATGCGCGCCATATCGGCGATGTCACCCGTGGGCGGGTTGCGGTACTCGACCTCGGCGCCCACCTGCTCACCCGCCAGCGCGATGCCGTTCTTGATCGTGTTCCACCACGTATCGCTGTCCGGCGCATGGCTGACGAGGATGTATTTCTCGCCCTCAGCCGCTGCCGTCTGCGCGACCGTAAAAGATGCGGCGGCCACCGCCGTGGCTAATGCCAGTTTCTTCATCAGAGATGTCATTATGTTCCTCCCAAGGGTTCACCGTTCTCATGGCGCAAGAGTGACCTCTGCCACGTCTCCGAATCTGACTAAAGCACGGGGGGCGCTTTTTTGCAACCGGTTGCAAAAACTGACGCGCTGTTTCATGCTGCAGGGGCGTTGATCGTCAGATAAAAGAGACCGGACCCAATACCATCGGACCCAGACACATGCCCGTCACATTGAAAGAGGTTGCAGAACGCGCGGGGGTGTCCCGCTCCGCGGTGTCGCGCACTTTCACCGATGGCGCCTCGGTCTCGGAAAAGATGCGGCGAAAGGTCGAAAAGGCTGCGCGCGATCTCGGCTACAGCCCCAACGCGCTGGCCTCGTCGCTGACGACCGGGCGCACCAAGCTCATCGGGCTGATCTCCAACAACTTTCACAACCCGATCTTCTTGCAGGTCTTCGATCTTTTCACCCGAGGGCTGCAGGATCGCGGCTTGCGCCCGCTGCTGGTGAACCTCACTGACGAGACCGATCCGCAGGCCTCAGTCCGCATGCTGCGCCAATACTCCGTCGATGGCGCAGTCGTCGCCTCCTCCACCTTGCCGCCGGGCTTCTCCAAGGCCTTCCGCGACGCGGGCGTGCCGGTGGTGCACAGCTTCGGGCGTTATTCCAGCGCGCCCGAGGTCCATGTGGTCGGCATCAACAACGTGGAATGCGGGCGCATGGCCGCGCGCACGCTGGTCGCGCGGGGGTATCGCAAGATCGCCTTCCTCGGCGGCCCCGAAGCCGCCACCTCCACGCAAGACCGCTACTCCGGCTTCTTCTCAGAACTTGGCGCGCATCGGGACGTCAAGACAAGCTACAGCTTCGCCGACGCCTATTCCTTTGACGCCGGTCGCCGCGAAATGCTGCGCCTGCTGAAATCTGATCCGGCGGAGGCCTATTTCTGCGGTGACGACGTGCTCTCCATCGGCGTGTTGTCTGCGATCCGAGACAGCGGTCTGCGCGTGCCCGAGGACATCGGGATCATCGGCCTCAACGACATGGAAATGGCCCGCTGGGAGAACATCAACCTCACGACGATCCACCAACCAATCCGGCAGATTGTGACGTCGTCGATTGAACTGATGGTCGCCATGCTCGACGAACCCGACCGCTACCCCGAAGCGCGTATCTTTCCGTGTTCGATTGTTGAGCGGGGGACGCTCAGGCCGTTAGGTTAATTGTCGTCTGAATATCCACTTAGAGCCCCTAGCAACGGACGCTGCTTTGTACACCAATGTCTGCTATGAAGTATATTCCGCGTGCTAGCCGGCAAACTGATTGCGGGTATGAACGCTCAGACAACTACTGGAGCAACTTTGACGACTTGGCGTAACGCGATCCTCTCCAAACTAGACGAGTACTGTGGATTTGATCTCGACACGAGCGACCACCACATTATCGTCTCTTGCAAAAACTCGGAGAGCTTTGACGTATCATTTCATGCTTTTGGCGAAGAATTCCAGGTCGGTTTTGATGGTTGGCACGAACACTTCGAGGCGGAAGAAGGTGCTCTGAACTGTTTCGCGTTTGGCCTCTCGGAAGAGTGCCGCCTAAAGGTGATAAAACGAGGCGCAATGGATTGCAGTTGGACGGCGCAAGCTTGGCAAGACGAACAATGGATCGATGACACCACAACCGGTTTGATTTTCGTCCCGTTCTGGCGGCCAAAGCAAATCGAGTACCGACGCAATCTTCTGTTGCGAAAAGAAAGCTGAGGCCGATCAAGCAGACCTTCAGCTTGTCTTTTCCAACGTCACCTTGATCCCGCTAAAGCTGCCCAACCAGTCGAGCCCGTTAACGCAACATCGGCGGTCGCGCATCGACCCAAGCACCGTCCGCCTTGGCCGACTCCACCGCCGCATAGACCGCCGCCATTGAGCGTAAGCCATCCATCGCGGAGGGCAGGGCGTCGCGCACCTCTCCCCGGATCGCAGCAGCCAGATCGACGTAGATATTCGCTACGGCTAGCGGGAAGCCTTCCGGGTGCGCAATCGCGACACGGCTCAGCCGCGCCGCCTCGTCCGACAACCCAGCTTCACCCTTCTCCATGATCTGCGTGCGCCCGCCGACCGGAGTATAGAACACCTGATTGGGCTGTTCGGAGGCCCACCGCATGCCACCGGTCTCGCCAAAGACCTGAATGTCGAACCCGTGCTGCCGCCCGATGGCGACTGACGACGTCCAGAGCCGCCCGACCGTGCCGCCTTCCATGCGGAAGTTCACCATCGCGTCGTCTTCCAGCGTACGCGACGGTATGGTCGAGGCGAAATCGGCCGACAGGCTGCGCACCTCATCGCCCGCAATGAAGCTCGCCATATGCAGCGCGTGAATGCCGCAGTCCGCAAACTGCCCCGACACGCCCGCCATCGCCGGATCATAGCGCCAGCGCACGCGCGGATTGTCGGCATCGCCCGCATCGCCATGGTGACCGTGGCTGAAGTTGGCGATCACGAGGCGCACCTTGCCGATCTTCCCGGTCTTCACCATCTGCCGCATCTCGCGCACCATCGGATAGGCGGAATAGCAGTAGTTCACCGCGCAGATCTTGCCCGAGGCCTCGGCCATGCGCACGATCTCCTCGCCTTCCTCCACGGTCATGGTCATCGGCTTTTCGCAGAGTACGTTGAACCCGGCCTCCAGAAACGCCTTGGTGATCTCGAAATGCGTGGAGTTCGGCGTGGCAACTGTGACCAGATCGACCCGATCCTCGCGCCCGCGCTCGCCTTCCAGCATCTCCTGCCAGTTCGCATAGGCGCGATCCGCCGCAACCCCCAGCGATTGCGCATAGGCCCGGCCCTTCTCCGCATCCACGTCCAGCGCCCCCGCCGCCAGCA
This sequence comes from Roseobacter cerffii, assembly GCF_054226325.1. Taxonomy (NCBI): domain Bacteria; kingdom Pseudomonadati; phylum Pseudomonadota; class Alphaproteobacteria; order Rhodobacterales; family Roseobacteraceae; genus Roseobacter; species Roseobacter cerffii. Next base: position 3,546,007 of record NZ_CM135757.1, on the reverse strand, counting down.
CAAAGTTGCCATCCGCCTGCGCGCCCAGTCGGTGGGCTGGTCCGATCTGGCTGCCTTCGCCGCCGCCGATCATGCCCCAGTTGAGTTTCTTCATGTCCCGTACCCCTTACCGAAAGCCAATGGATTCAAGGTATTCGCGGTTCGCCCGCGCATCCCCCAGCGGGTCCGGATCGAGCAGCGGGTCACAATCCTGCTCGACCGTGCACCAGCCCTCGAACCCTGCGTCCAGCAGCACCTGCCGTACTGCCGGAAAGTCCACATCCCCCTGGCCCAGATTGCAGAAGATTCCCTGCCCGCAGGCGTCATAGAACCCAGTGCGTTTGGCGATCACATCGGCCTTAACCGCCGGGTCAATATCCTTGAAATGCATGTAGGAAATGCGCCCAATGTGCCGCTGCATAAAGGCCACTGGATCGAAGCCCGCATAGGAGTGGTGTCCGGTATCAAAGCAGATCTTCAGCACGCGCTCATCCACCTCGTCCAGCAGCCGCTCCAACTCCGGCTCGAAGTCCATGAACCCTGCCGCATGGGCGTGGATACCCACGGTGAGCCCATACTCCTCCGTACCCATCTTCGCGATGGTGCCGATGCGGTCGCGGTAGGCGTTCCATTCCGCGCTGTCCATCTGCTCAGCCTCAGACGCCCGCCCAGCCGTCGGCGCGCGGCGCGGCGAAATGGAATCGATCAGCACCAGATGCTTGGCCCCATGCGCCGCCAGCGCCTTGCAGGTGCGCACCGATCCGTCCATCACGTCGTCCCAGGCGTCTGGGTCGTGAAACGGGCGGAAAACCACGCCGCCGATCAATTCCAGATCATGCTGCGCCAGCGCCTCGCCCAACGCCACAGGGTCCTCCGGCATGAAGCCCACAGGCCCCAACTCGATGCCCTTATACCCCGCTGCTGCGCAGTCCTTCAGCACCGACTGCCACGTCGGGTTGCGCGCATCATCTGCGAATTCCACGCCCCAAGAGCAGGGCGCATTGCCAATCCGTATCGTCATGAGAGCCCTTTCTTGGGTCAGAAATCGGAAATCTCTTTCCAGGTTTTGTCGTTCGACGAGGCCATCGCCGCCGCGATCACGCGGTTCACCTCCATGCCGTCCTTGAACGTGGGCCAGACGGGCTCGCCCGTTTCGATGGCCTGCAGGAAGTCGCGCGCTTCGATGATGATCTGGTCCTGATACCCTGTGCCATGCCCCGGCCCCTGGCAGAAGGGCGCGTAATCAGGATGCGCCGGGCCAGTCAGGACTTTCGTGAACCCACGCGTCGCCTCCGGCCCCTCCGCGCGATAGAGCCAGAGCGCGTTCTGATCCTCCTGATCGAAGCGAATGGCGCCCTTCGTGCCGGTGATCTCATAGGCATAGCCCATCTTGCGCCCCGTCGAGATGCGCGAGAAATAGAGCTGCCCCATCGTGCCCCGTGCAAAGCGGCACATCATCTGGCCGTGATCATCATTGGTCACTGTGCCGCCGGGGCGGGTCTCATGCACCACCTCCACCTCTGCAATGAGCCGGTCAATCGGGCCGAGCAACGCAAGGGCCGCATTGACCATATGCGGCGCCAGATCGCCCATGGTCCCGTTCGCATCGCCCTCCGTCCGCCAAGAGGCGGGCGTCTCGGGATTGGCCAGAAAATCCTCCGTATGCTCGCCGCGAAACCACGTGACCTCGCCGATCACCCTATCGGCAATCAGCTGACGCGCGTACTGGCTAGCGGGTGTTCGGATATAGTTGAAGCCGGTCATATTCGCGACGCCTGCCGCCTCGGCTGCAGCCACCATAGCGCGGCTGTCCTCCAGCGAGGCGCCCAGCGGTTTCTCACAGAACACAGGCTTGCCAAGCGCAAAGGCCGCTTCCGCGATGGCGCGATGGGTTTCTTGCGGGCTGGCGATCACAATCGCCTCAACCGCCGAGTCCGCGACCAGCGCCTGCCAGTCATCGGTCGCACGGGCGAACCCATAGGCTGCCCGATACCGCTCGGCACTTTCGGGTGAGGTGGCGCAGATCATCTCCAGCCGAGGCCGCAGGCCTGTGTTGAATACGGCGCCCACAGCGGACATCGCCACCGCATGCGCCTTGCCCATATAGCCGCCGCCGACAATGCCTATCCCAATCTCAGCCATCGGCGTTCCTTTTGTGAGAATCCGTTTGCAACCGGTTGCAAAATTAGTATCGTGAGAGTCGGAGCTGTTCAAGACGCGAATTGATCTGGCAGCAACAAACGCCTGAAGGACCCCAGTTTCGATGACCTCTCACACCCTGACAACCGCGCAGGCCATCATCAAATGGCTGGACGCTCAGTTTATCGAGATCGACGGCGTGGAAATGCGCGTCTGCGGCGGGGGTTTCGGCATTTTCGGTCATGGCAATGTGCCCTGTCTGGGTGAGGCGCTTTGTGGCGTACAGGACACCCTGCCGCTCTATCGCGGCCAGAATGAGCAGAGCATGGGCTTTGCTGCGGCGGGCTATGCCAAGCAGTGGCTGCGCCAGCGCTTTATGTTCTGCACCGCCTCCGCCGGGCCGGGCACCTCGAACCTCGTGACCTCTGCAGCGCTGGCCCACGCCAACCGCCTGCCGATGCTGCTGCTCTGTGGCGACGCGTATGTCACCCGCCTGCCGGACCCGGTGCTGCAACAGATGGAGCATTTCCACGACCCGACCCTTGGCGTGAACGACGCCTTTCGCGCGGTCAGCCGCTACTGGGACCGGATCACGCACCCCGCGCAGATCATCCAGTCGCTGCCCGCCGCGCTCGCCACCATGCTTGATCCGGCGGATTGCGGCCCCGCCTTCATCGGCTTACCGCAGGATGTGCAGGGCTGGGCCTACGACTATCCGGACGAATTCTTTGAAAAACGCGTGCATCGCATCCGTCGTCAAACCCCCGACGCCGCCGAAATCGCCGACGCGGCAGCGCTGCTGAAGACCGCGCAACGCCCGATGATCATTGCGGGCGGTGGCGTGCAGTACTCCCGCGCGGTCGCTGAACTGACTGCCTTCGCCGAGGCGCATCAGATCCCCGTGGTCGAGACCATCGCGGGCCGCGCGAACCTTACCGACACCCACCCGCTCAACATCGGCCCCATCGGGGTGACGGGCTCCGACAGTGCCAATGCCATCGCCGAAGAGGCCGATGTGATCCTGGCCGTCGGCACGCGGCTGCAGGATTTTACCACCGGCTCCTGGACCGCCTTCTCCAAAGACGCGCGGTTCATCTCGCTCAACGCAGGGCGGCATGACGCGGGCAAACACCTCTCCCTGCCCATCGTCGGCGACGCGAAACTCGGGCTCACCGTCCTAGACAACGGTCTTAGCGGTTACCAAGCCCCCGCATCATGGGTCGACTCCGCCAAAGCCCATCGCGCCAAGTGGACCGCCTATGTTGCCGACAACGTCTCCTACGGCGACAACCGCCCGAACTCTTATGCGCAAGCCATCGGCGTGGTGAACGCCCTCTGCGACCCGCGCGACCGGGTCGTGGCCGCCGCCGGGGGGCTGCCTGCCGAGGTCACCGCCAATTGGCGCACGCTCGATCCCGGCACGGTGGACGTCGAATTCGGCTTCTCCTGCATGGGGTACGAGATCGCGGGCGCCTGGGGCGCGCGTATCGCCCAATCCCAGCGCGAGCCGGAGCGGGATACGATCACCTTCTGCGGCGACGGCTCCTACCTGATGCTGAACTCCGACATCTACTCCTCGGTGCTCACGGGGCAGAAGCTGATCATCCTCCTGCTCGACAACGGCGGCTTCGCGGTTATCAACAAGCTACAGAACAACACCGGCAACGAGAGCTTCAACAACCTTATCGCCGACTGCCCCACAGTCGCGGAGCCCTTCGCGGTGGATTTCGAAGCCCACGCCGCCTCCATGGGCGCCCACGCGGAAACCGTCGAAAACCCCGCCGAACTGGGTGAAGCCTTCAAACGCGCGCAAGCGGCGGACAAGACCAGCGTGATCGTCATGAAGGTCGACGCCTACGAGGGCTGGACGACGCAAGGCCACACCTGGTGGGAATGTGGCACGCCGCAAGTCTCCACCTCCGAGAAGGTGCGCACCGCCCATGCGGACTGGGAAAGCGCGCGGCCCCGCCAGAGGAAGGGCGTCTGATGCTGAAAGAGGCGCTCGGCACCGGCAACTTCCTGGTGATCGGCCGGGTGGGGATGGATTTTTACGCCGACCCGCCCGGTACGCGTACCCGCGACGCTACGACCATGCACGTCAGCATGGGCGGCTCGGCGGCCAACACGGCGGCAGGGCTGGTCAAGCTCGGCTGCAAGGCGGCGTTGGTGACGGCGGTCTCGGATGACGCGGTCGGCTGGTACTGCGAAGGGCAGCTTGATCATTACGGCATCGACCGCACCCATGTGAAACGCGTGCGTGGCGAATGCCGCACGTCGCTTGCCGTCTATGAGACCCGCATCGAAGACCATCAATCCGTCATCTACCGCAACAACGCCGCTGACTTTCAGATGGACACCGCCGACATTGAAGCCATAGATTTTACCGCCTACGGCGCGGTGCTCACGGCCGGCACGGTCTTCGCCGCCGAACCCTCCCGCGCCGCAGCCTTCCGCGCTTTCAAGAAGGCAAAAGAGGCAGGCCTGCCCATCCTTTTCGACATCGACTACCGCCCCTACAGCTGGCCCTCGGCGGACGAGGCGGCCGAGGTGCTTACACGCGCCGGCGACATGGCCGATGTGATCGTTGGCAATGACGAGGAGTTCGGCTTCATGGCCGGTCACATCGACAAAGGCCTCGCCAAGGCGCGTGCGCTGGCCGAGAGCAGCGCCGAAATCGTGATCTATAAGATGGGCCCGGAGGGCGCCATCACCCTTGCCGACGGGCAGGAGACCCGCACCGGCATTTACCCCGTCGAAGCAGTGAAGCCTACCGGCGCGGGCGATAGTTTCATGGCCGGGCTGCTCGCCAGCCTTTCGGATGGCTGCGCGCTGAAAGAGGCGGTGCTGCGCGGCTCCGCCTGCGCCTCGCACGTGGTGGCCCGCCCCGGCTGCGCGCCCGCCATGCCCGACACAGATCAACTCGCGGCATTCCTTGCCGCGCACCCCGGCCCGACCACGGCCTAGGAAGGAGACATCATGCACATCGCCCCGCACGACAATCAGAATAAACCGATCGTGGACGCGGACGACCCGACCGTCCCGCTCAACTACTTCAACATCGTTAAGCTCACCAAGGGCCAGAGCTTTGAGTATCAGGTGCCGGGCTATGAGACCTGCATCGTGCCCGCCACGGGCACCTTGGACGTGGAGGTCGAGGGCGTGAGCTTCGACAAACTCGGCAACCGGGGCGAAGACGTCTGGGACGGCGAGCCCGAAGGCGTCTATGTCCCAGTTGGAGCCAAGGTCCGTATGACCTGCACATCGGACACAACCGAGACCTTCATCGCCGGTGCCAAATATGACGAGGTTCTGGAGCCCTTCGACGTGCGCGTGCCCGAGCTCGACAAGGTGCAATATGGCTCTGACGACACCAAGACGCACCGCAAGATCAAGCACATCCTCGGTCAGAAGCAGCATGGCAAGGTGGGGCGCTTGCTGGTCTCCGAACTCTTCACCGTGGGGCAGGGCGGTTGGTCCGGGTTCCCCGCGCACAAGCACGACACCGACAACCTGCCGCATGAGACGCGGCACGACGAGACCTACAATTTCCGCTTCCGGCCCAAGCACGGCTCGGGCGTGCAGATCCTGCAACGTGAAGAGGGCAAGCCGGGAGATGCGTATCAACTCATGGACGGCTCCACCATCTGCATCGACAAGGGCTATCACCCCTGCGCGGTGATGCCGGGCTATGAGATGTATTATTTCACGATCCTAGGTGGGCTCAGCCAGCGCAGCCTGGTGCAATATTTCCAGCCCACTCATGCCTATCAGATCGAGACCATTCCGGGCATCAAGGACATGGTGGCGAAGTTCAAGTGACATCTGTGTACAGCAGTCATCGCCCGGCGCAGACGGGCGACGGCCGCACCGCCCCCCCGGGGTGGCCGTTTCGGGCCACCCCGTGGTGCGGCCGCCGCCCTGGTCCGACGGCTGGCAACAGGCACCACGGTCGACTGCCCTCTCGTGTGCATCGGGTGACCGCTGGTCCCTCAACTCCCCTACGCTGGACATAGCCCATGCCTCTCGTCACCCTCTCCCACGTTCTGCAGCCTGCCCTGAAGCAGGGCCACGCCATCGCGGGCCTTGTCACCCTCGGCTGGGAGGACATGCGCGCCTATGTGGCCGCCGCCGAAGCTGAAAACGTCCCCGTGATCCTGCAGGCCGGACCCTCCTGCCGCGAGCACACACCGCTGCCCGTGCTTGGCAAGATGTTCCGCCACCTCGCCGAAGGCGCCTCCGTGCCCGTCGTCGCGCATCTCGATCACGGCTACACCGCCGAGGAGTGCCGCGAAGCGCTCGATTCAGGCTTTACGTCGCTCATGTTCGACGGCTCCCGCCTGCCGCTGCAGCAAAACATCGACGAGACCGCTGCCATCGCCGAGATGGCCCACGGCGCGGGGATCTCCTGCGAAGGCGAGATCGGCTTTGTCGGCTATGCGCAGGGCGAAAGCTCACAGGGGACCAACCCCGACGAAGCCGCGCAATTCGCCCGCCAGACCAACATCGACGCGATGGCCATCTCCGTCGGCAACGTGCACCTGCAGAAGAACAAGGAGGGCGGCCTTGACGAGCCGCGCATCCGCGCCATCGAAGCGCTCACCGACGTGCCCTTGGTGATCCACGGCGGCTCCGGCGTGCCGCTCGCCCAACGCCAGCACCTCGCGCGCACCACCAACATCTGTAAATACAACATCGGCACCGAACTGCGCATGGCCTTCGGCACCGCCCTGCGCGCCGCTGTCAACAGCGACCCCACCCGCTTCGACCGCGTGCAGATCCTCAAGGACACGCACGACCCGCTGGTCGCCGCCACCCGCACCGTGTTGCGCGGGCTGAAAGGAGAGACGCAATGTTGAACATTGGGCTTCTGGGCTGCGGGCGCATCGGCGCGGTGCACGCCGCCTCCATCGCCCGGCTGGAGGGCGCACGTGTGTCCGCCGTCTCCGATGCCGTTCCGACCGCAGCCCAAGCGCTCGCCGCAAAGACGGGCGCCCAGGTGCTGGACAGCGCGGACTTGATCGCCAGCGCGGATGTCGACGCCGTGGTCATCGGCACGCCCACCGACACCCATTACGACCTGATCCATGCGGCGGCCAAGGCGGGCAAGGCGATCTTCTGCGAAAAGCCCATCGACATGTCCGCCGACCGCATCCGCGACTGCATTGCGGCAGTCGAGGCCGCGGGCGTGCCCTTCATGACCGCCTTCAACCGCCGCTTCGACCCGAACTTCGCGCATCTGCAAGCCCGCCTCGCCGCCGGCGACATCGGGCAGGCCGAAATCGTCACGATCCTCTCCCGCGACCCATCCCCGCCGCCGGTGAGCTATGTCAAAAGCTCCGGCGGCATCTTCCGCGACATGATGATCCACGATCTGGACATGGCGCGCTTCCTGCTGGGGGAGGAGCCCACAACCGTCTTCGCTGTCGGCAGCGCGCTGGTTGATCCAGAGATCGGTGCAGCAGGGGATGCCGATACCGCCGCCGTCACGCTCACCACCGCCAGCGGAGCGATCTGCCAGATCAGCAACTCGCGCCGCGCCGCCTACGGCTATGACCAGCGCATCGAGGTGCACGGCGCACGCGGCATGCTGCGGGCGGCCAACGTGCAGGAACACACCGTCGAGACTGCCACCGCCGAGGGCTTTGCCACCTCTCCGGCCAAGCATTTCTTCCTCGAACGTTACGAGGCTGCGTATCTCGCGGAGATGGCGCATTTCGTCACGTCCGTCCGCGACGGCACCCCGCCATCTCCCGGCATCACCGACGGGCTGCGCGCGCAGATGCTCGCCGATGCGGCCACGCGCTCATGGGAAACGGGTCAGCCGGTCACGCTGGGCTGATCCGCATCCGGTGCGCGCGGCGCCACCGCGCCAAATGCGGCGGCCAGATCATCAGGCAGCAACGCGCGCAAGCGGGCCTGCTCTGCAGGGTCCGGCGTGCGCAGAATATGCGCGGGGTGCAGCGAGATCATCACCTCGCCCCCATGCAGGCCGCGCTCTATCGTACCCCGCCGCCGCAGGATAGCGGAGCCATCGCCGGTCAGCGCCTGTGCCGCTGTCGCTCCCAGCGCCAGGACCATCTGCGGGCGCACGCGCTTAAGCTCCGCGTCCAGCCACCACCGGCACTGGTCAATCTCGCCGGTATTGGGCCGCTGATGGATGCGGCGCTTGCCGCGTGTTACGTATTTGAAGTGCTTCACCGCGTTGGTCAGATAGAGATCCTCACGCGGGACGTCCGCCTGCGCCAGTGCGGCATCGAGCACCTGACCCGCTGGCCCGACAAAAGGTCGGCCTTGCAAATCCTCCTGATCGCCCGGCTGTTCGCCCACGATCATCAGCGCCGCCGTCTCCGGCCCTGCGCCGGGCACCGCCTGGGTCGCACCGCAATGCAGCGGGCAGCGCGTGCAGGCCGCGAGCGCCGCTGCAAACCCCTCTGACGGGCCGCTCCAATGATCGGGCGCCTGCGCCCGCGCCACCTGCTGCACCCGCGCGGTGCGCACAGGCGGCAGGGTCGGGGCCGCCGCCGCCATTGCCCGGGCGCGGGCCGGGGCCTCTGCGATCAGCTCCGGGATCGCCGCCGCCTCCGGCATGTTGTGCCAGTACTTCTTCGGCATCTCCGATTGCATGGCCTGCACCTTCAAGCGCGCCGGGTTGAAGATGTTGCGGAAGTAGGTGACCCACAGTCCTTCATTCGCATCCTCCGGCAGATCAGGTCGCGGTACATCCAGCGCAAACTGCAGCGTCCCGTCCTCGAAGATCGCCGAAACGTCAGGTGTGAAAATCCGCCAGTCCATATCGGCAAAGCGCCGGGCAAAGAAGGTGGCAGTGAACTCCACCGTGTGATGCGTCGGCTCGAACCAGGCGGCAAAGCTGCGGCGCGGGGCATCAGGCGGGCCGATCTCGCGGAAGCGCACAAAGGCCTTCATCTTGTGCTTGCAGCGATGCACCGCCTTCTCCATCCGCCGCAGATGGGCGAGCGCTGGATCACCTCGATCACGCATCAGCCCGGGTTCTTTTTGCAGCCGCCACAAGAACGCATAAAGCCGGTCGAACCGATCCGCATCGCTGTGCCAGATCACAGCACTGCTCATCGCGGCAAAGGCACGCGGCACGCGGATCTCGCGGGCCACCTCGGGCACCTCCGCCTCGGTATCAAAAAGCCCCGCGGTTGCATCGCCGTCCGTCCAGCGCAGCGCGTCTGGCGGCACGCCTGCGCTCAGAAATCCGCGCGCGGCCTTGCGCCAGGCCGCTTCGGTGCCGATCCGGGGCAGGGTGACGCACCCCGTCAAAACAGGCTCAGCTGTTCCGGCGGCGGGGTGAACCGCGCGCGCAAATCGGCGCTGTCGGTCAGCGCACCGGGGCTCCAGCCACCTGCGGTCACGAAGGCCCGCGCCTTCTTCATCGACGCGCCGATGCGCAGCAGATCGTCATAACGCAGCTGCCGGTTCCGCCGCGTGCCCAGGATGCGGTTCACCGTCTTGACCCCGAACCCCGGCACCCGCAGCAGCATCTCGCGCGACGCGCGGTTCACATCCACCGGGAACTGCGCGCGGTTGGCCAGCGCCCATGCGAGCTTGGGGTCCACCTCCAGATCGAGGTTGCCCCCGGGCGCTGTCCCGGTGATCTCATCCAGCTGAAAGTCATAAAACCGCAGCAGCCAATCCGCCTGATAGAGCCGGTGCTCGCGCTGCAACGGCGGGCTCACCAGCGGCAGCCGCGAGGACGCATCGGGGATCGGCGAAAACGCTGAGTAATAAACGCGTTTCAGCCCGTAGGAGCCATAAAGCCGCGTCGACTGCCCCAGAATCGTCGCATCAGTCGCCCCATCCGCGCCCACGATCACCTGCGTCGACTGCCCTGCAGGCGCGAAACGCGGCGGGCGCTTGCCGGTGTGGCTGCGGTCCTTTGCCGCTTGCCGCCGCAGCCGCACGTCCGCCATCGCCTTGCGGATCTGGTCGGGGCTCTTCTCCGGCGCGTGCTGCTTCACCGAGGCATCCGTCGGCAGCTCCACATTGATCGAAATGCGATCCGCCAGCCGTCCCGCCTCTTCGATCAACTCGGGCGCAGCGTCCGGAATGGTCTTCAGATGAATATAGCCGCGAAAGTTCTCTTCTTCCCGCAGCTTGCGCGCAATCCGCACCATATCGGCCATCGTCGCGTCCGGAGAGCGGATGATCCCTGACGACAGAAACAGCCCCTCAATATAATTGCGCCGGTAAAACTCGATGGTAAGCGACACCACTTCCTCTACCGAGAACCGCGCGCGCTGCACGTTCGAGGACACCCGGTTGATGCAATAGGCGCAGTCGTAGATGCAGAAATTCGTCATCAGGATCTTCAGCAGGCTGATGCAGCGCCCGTCCGGCGCATAGGAATGACAAATGCCCGAGCCTTCATTCGAGCCCAGCCCCTTGCCATCCCGGCTGTCCCGCTTGGTCGAGCCGGAGGATGCGCAGGAGGCATCATACTTCGCCGCGTCGCTTAGGATCGCCAGCTTCTCTTTCATAGACAATCGCGCCATATGTTCGTGATATGTTCTCATTCGAGTCAAATCAAGCAAAAGCCCCTGCGACCTCTTGGCACCGCCGCGAAAAGGCGCCCAAAAAATAGTCACCGGAGGCACCAGACATCCTCCGCACCGCTGCAGAGCAGCATCGCCGGTTTACAAACCCCAGGACGCGCAGCGATTTAGAGGCCAATGACGGGGAAGATGTCCATAATCGTGGTCGAGGCAGACCGCGATCGCGCGATGCAGATCGTTGATGGCCTGCGGCAGGCGGGCGAATTCGATATCCAGGTGATCTCGGAGCGCACGCGCCTCGCCCGCGAAATCATGGCGCGTGAGCCGGACATCGTGTTGATCGATATCGCCAACCCCTCGCGCGACACGCTGGAAGAACTCGCCCTCGCCTCCGGCCCGATGGACCGCCCCGTGGCGATGTTCGTGGACCGCTCCGAGGCCGGGCTCTCGGATGCCGCCATCGAGGCGGGCGTCTCGGCCTATGTGGTCGATGGGTTGCAGCCTGCCCGGGTGAAACCCGTGCTCGACGCCGCCATCGCCCGCTTCCGCATGTTCCAGCGCATGCGCGCCGAACTGGCCGAGACCAAGCGCGCGCTGGAAGAGCGCAAGCTGATCGACCGCGCCAAAGGCATGATCATGAAGGCGCGCGGCGTGGAAGAAGAAGAGGCCTACGCCATCCTGCGCAAGGCAGCGATGGACCAGGGCAAGCGCGTCGCCGACGTGGCCTCGGCCCTCGTCACCGCTGCCGGGCTTCTGTCATGAGAACCGCCACCGTCTCCGTTGGCTTCATCCCGCTGGTCGATGCCGCCCCGCTGATCGTGGCGCAGGAGATGGGGTTCGCCGCTCAGGAAGGCATCGCGCTTGATCTGCGCCGCGCGCCCTCCTGGTCCAGCCTGCGCGACATGCTCAGCTTTGGGCAAGTGGACGCCGCCCATATGCTCTCCACCGTCCCCGTCGCCGTGGCCATGGGGCTCGGCGGCGGCGGCACCCCGCTCTCCGCCGTCTCGGTGATGTCGGTCAACGGCAATGTGGTCGGCGTGAACCGGGTGCTTGAGGAGCGCCTGCGTGACGTGGGTTTTGGCTTCGACTTCAAAGATGCCAGCGCCGCCGGTCAGGCCCTGTTTGAGGTCAGCGACCGACCGCTGCGCGTGGGCGTGCCGTTCCCCTTCTCCATGCACGCAGAACTCGTCTTCTACTGGTTGGCAAGCCTCGGTTCGGTTGCCGACGGCCAGATCGAGATCCGCACCGTGCCACCGCCGCTCATGGCCGAAGCCATCGAGGCGAGCGAGATCGACGCCTTCTGCGTCGGCGAGCCCTGGGGGTCGCGCAGCGTCGAGAAGGGCGTTGGCGCGCTGTTGCTGCCGGGCACCGCCATCTGGAACTTCGCGCCGGAAAAGGTGCTGGCGGTGCGGCAGGACTGGGCCGAGACCGAACAATCGCTGCTCTTCCGCCTGATCCGCTCGGTCTGGCGCGCAGGCCGCTGGCTGGCCGAGAGCGAGTCGACCCTGCTCGCCACCGAACTGCTCAGCAAACCGGCCTACCTCGATCTGCCGCCCGAGTTGATCGAGCGCGCCCTGACCGGGCGGCTCACGATCAGCGCGTCGGGAGAGGAGCGGCACACCCCGCAGTTTGTCGAATTCGCCCGCGGTGCCGCCAACTTCCCCTGGCGCAGCCAGGCGGAATGGATCGGCTACCAGATGGCGCTGCGCACCGGGCACGATCCCAGCACCGCGCGGCAGGCCGCTGCACAGGTCTATCGCACCGACCTTTTCCGTGCCGCCCTGAAGGACACGAGCGCCGATTTGCCCGGCGCCTCGTCGAAAATCGAAGGCGCTTTGGACGGCGACACCGCCGTCGCCTCCGCCGCAGGCCGCGTGATTCTGTGCCGCGACCGGTTCTTCGATGGGCGCGTTTTTGAGCCAAGTGGTTAACATCTGCCGCAATTTTGTGCAGGCGCGGCGCTGATGCTGCTGCGATGCAGAAAGTTTTCGGAAAATTGCCCACGCCCGCTTGATCGGTAGCGGACCCACTCGGCATAACCGTCCCATGACGAGCGAAGATGTTCGTCACCGAATTACTCCCCGCGATCGGGGATTTACTGAGCAAAGCCGCTCGACCTAACCCGCCTCTCTCCTCCCCGGCGGTTCAGGTCGGCGGCTTTTTTTCTTGCCCGAAGGGTCGGGCGCGAGAGCGAAAGGCTTTGATATGAAACACATTCTTCTCGGTCTGGTGGCCGCTGCCACGATCACGGGACCAGCGGTGGCGCAGTCACTGGAGCTGGAAAAAGACGAACTGACCTTCGGCTTTATCAAGTTGACGGATATGGCGCCGCTCGCTGTGGCGTATGAGAACGGCTACTTCCTCGACGAAGGTCTCTTCGTCACGTTGGAGGCGCAGGCCAACTGGAAAGTGCTGCTCGACGGCGTGATCGATGGTCAGCTTGACGGCGCTCACATGCTCGCAGGCCAGCCGCTCGCCGCCACCATCGGCTATGGCACCGAAGCGCATATCATCACGCCCTTCTCCATGGACCTGAACGGCAACGGTATCACCGTCTCCAACGAAGTTTGGGAGATGATGAAGCCGAACATCCCGACGATGGATGATGGCCGCCCGCAGCACCCGATTTCGGCAAAGGCGCTGGCCCCGGTGGTCGAATCCTTCAACGCCAAGGGTGAGCCCTTCAACATGGGCATGGTCTTCCCGGTCTCGACCCACAATTACGAGCTGCGCTATTGGCTCGCTGCCGGTGGTCTGCACCCGGGCTACTACAGCCCCGAAAATATCTCCGGCCAGATCGGCGCCGATGTCTTCCTCTCCGTGACACCGCCGCCGCAAATGCCGGCGACGCTCGAAGCGGGCACGATCCACGGCTACTGCGTGGGGGAACCCTGGAACCAGCAGGCCGTCTTCAAGGGCATCGGCGTGCCAGTGATCACCGACTACCAGCTCTGGAAGAACAACCCCGAGAAGGTTTTCGGCATCACCGCCGAGTTCGCCGAACAGTACCCGAACACCACGCTCGCCATCACCAAGGCGCTTATTCGCGCCGCGATCTGGCTCGATGAGAATGATAACGCCAACCGTCCTGCGGCGGTCGAGATCCTCAGCCAGCCGGAATACGTGGGCGCCGACTATGACGTGATCGCCAACTCCATGACCGGCTTCTTCGAGTTCGAGAAAGGCGACAAACGTGACATCCCCGACTTCAACGTGTTCTTCCGCTACAACGCCACCTATCCCTTCTACTCCGATGCGATCTGGTATCTGACGCAGATGCGCCGCTGGGGTCAGATCGACGAGGCGAAGGATGACCAGTGGTACCACGATGTGGCCAAGGATGTGTACAAGCCCGAGATCTATCTCGCCGCGGCCCGTCTGCTGGTGGATGAGGGCCTTGCCAATGAAGCGGACTTCCCTTGGGACAGCGATGGCTACAAGGCGCCGACACCTGCCGAAGATATCATCGACGGCATTCCCTATGACGGACGCGCACCCAACGCCTACCTCGACAGCCTGCCGATCGGCCTGAAAGCCGGTCAGACGGTCGTAGGCTCCGAGGTCCGCGGGTAACGGGAAGCGGCGGGGCAAGGCGGCGTTAACACCGCCTTGCCCCGCCGCGCGCTCCGCACCGACGTAATACCGACGTGATACCGACGCCTCACCGACAGCCCTTTTGATCCCCATCCAGGAGACCCCAGATGACCACAGTGGACCCGGATTTCGCCGCCGAAGAGGCCCGCGAGGCGCGCCGCGCCCGGCTCTTCACCCGCATCAACAAGGCCGACACCTGGTTCCAGGTTCTGGGGCTTGCGTGGATCACCCCGCTCCTGAAGGCCGCCGCTGGCGACAACCCGCGCGCCCAGATGAAAGACCTCTGGCGCCTCGCCGGTGTCCCGCTGCTGGCCATCTGCGCCTTCCTGCTGATGTGGGGCACGCTGGCGCCCAAAGTGCAGACCTCGCTCGGCGCCGTGCCCGGTCCCGCACAGGTCTGGGCCGAAGTTGTCAACCTGCACGAGGATGCGCAGGCCAAGGCTGCAAAAGAAGCCAAATTCAACGAGATGGTCGAGAAGCGCAATCAAAAGCTCATCGACGCAGGCAAGGCTGATCAGGTCAAGCAGGTCGCCTACACCGGAGCGCCCAGCTACTACACGCAGATCTGGACCTCGATCAAAACGGTCTTCTTCGGCTTCATGATCGCGACGGTTGTGGCGGTCCCGCTGGGGATCGCGGCGGGGCTGTCGCCCACCGCCAACGCAGCGCTCAATCCCTTGATCCAAATCTTCAAACCGGTCTCGCCCCTCGCCTGGCTACCGATCGTGACCATGGTGGTCTCGGCGGTCTATGTGACGCAGGACGGCTGGTTCGCCAAATCCTTCCTGATCTCAGCCATCACCGTGACGCTCTGCTCGCTTTGGCCCACGCTGATCAACACGGCCCTTGGCGTAGCCAGCATCGACAAGGACTTGGTGAATGTCTCCAAGGTCTTGAAAATGAACACCTATACCAAGATTACCAAGCTGGTGCTGCCATCGGCCCTGCCGCTGATCTTCACCGGTCTGCGGCTGAGCCTTGGTGTCGGTTGGATGGTGCTGATCGCGGCAGAGATGCTGGCGCAGAACCCGGGCCTCGGCAAGTTCGTCTGGGATGAGTTCCAGAACGGCTCGTCCAGCTCACTGGCCAAGATCATGGTGGCGGTTTTCACCATCGGGATCATCGGCTTCCTCCTCGACCGTGTGATGTACGCGCTGCAATCGCTCTTCACCTTCACGAACAACCGGTGAGCGACATGGGTATCCTAACGTTCGAAAATGTCTCCAAAGGCTTCGGCGAGACGCCGGTTCTGAAGGACATCAACCTCGACGTGCAGGAAGGCGAGTTCCTCGTGATCCTCGGCTTCTCCGGCACCGGAAAAACCACGCTGATCAACATGTTGGCGGGTTTGGATACACCCTCGACCGGCAGCGTGACGTTTCGCGGCAAAAAGGTCACAGGGCCAGGGCCGGAGCGCGGGGTGATCTTCCAGAACTACTCGCTGATGCCCTGGCTGACGGTCACAGGTAACGTACGGCTGGCGGTGGATACGGTCTTTCCGGAGCTCTCGTCAGCGGAGAAAGCCGAGAAGGTGGCGCATTTCGTCAAGATGGTGGGCTTGAGCCATGCTGCGACGCGCCGTCCGGCGGAGCTGTCAGGCGGCATGCGCCAACGGGTGAACGTGGCGCGCGCGCTGGCGATGAACCCGGAAGTGCTGTTGTTGGACGAACCGCTCTCGGCGCTGGATGCGCTGACCCGGGCAAATCTCGCCGATGAGATCGAACACATCTGGGAGGCTGACCGCAAGACCTGTGTGCTGATCACCAACGATGTGGATGAAGCCATCGTTCTGGCCGACCGGATCATCGCGCTGACACCCGAGGGGACCTTGGGCAAGGAATTCAAAGTCAGCATCCCGCGTCCGCGCGACCGCTCGGCCATGAACAACGACGCCACCTTCAAGGCGCTGCGGGCCGAGGTCACAGGTTACCTGATGGACGTAGGGATCGAGGCAAAGGTCGAAGGCACGCGTGAGCTGCCGGATGTGACGCCCATTCACGGCGTGCCCACAGCGGTGGCAGATGCGCAGAAGGGCCTGATCGATCAGCGCTTCCTGGATTTCAGTCAGCTGCACAAGGTCTATCCGACCCCGAAGGGCCCGCTCACCGTGGTCGAGGATTTCGACCTCAAGATCGACCGGGGCGAGTTTATCTCGCTCATCGGGCACTCGGGCTGCGGCAAGTCTACCGTGCTGACGATGGCCGCCGGTCTCAATGAGATTTCCAAAGGCGCCATCAAGCTCGATGGTCGCCACGTAGAGGGCGCGGACCCGGAGCGCGCCGTGGTCTTCCAGTCACCCAACCTCTTCCCCTGGCTCACAGCCAAGCAGAATGTGGCGATTGGCGTCGACAAGGTTTACCCGCGCGCCAGCCAGTCTGAGCGGCAGGATGTGGTGGAATACTACCTCGAGCGGGTCGGCCTCGCCGATGCGATGGAGAAATCCGCAGCGGACCTCTCCAACGGCATGAAACAGCGGGTTGGCATCGCCCGCGCCTTTGCGCTGTCGCCCAAACTGCTCTTGCTCGATGAGCCCTTCGGCATGCTCGACAGCCTCACGCGCTGGGAGTTGCAGGAGGTGCTGATGGAGGTGTGGTCGCGCACCAAGGTGACCGCGATTTGCGTGACGCATGATGTGGACGAGGCGATCCTTCTGGCCGACCGTGTGGTGATGATGACCAACGGCCCGCAGGCGACCATCGGCAAGATCACGAAAGTCGATCTGCCACGCCCGCGGACCCGCAAGGCGCTGCTGGAGCACCCCGACTACTACACCTACCGGCAGGAAGTGCTTGATTTCCTGGAAGAATACGAGCACGGCAACACACCCAAGGCGGCGCAAAAGACCGCCCCCAAGGCCATTGCGGCGGAGTGAGCGCATGACACAGAAACTCATTGTCATCGGGGCGGGCATGGCGTCGGGGCGGGTGCTGGAGTATCTGACCGAGGCCGATCCGGGCGCTTATGACATCACCCTTTTCAACGCGGAGCCGCGGGGCAATTACAACCGTATCATGCTCTCACCGGTCCTCTCGGGCGAGAAGACCTATCAGGAAATCGTGATCCACGATGATGCCTGGTATGCGGCGGCTGGCGTCACCTGCCGCTTCGGCGAGCGCGTCGCGGCGATTGATACCGCTGCCAAGACCGTCACGGCAGCGACGGGCGAGGTGCTGGCCTATGACAAGCTGCTCTTCGGCACAGGCTCCAACCCCTTCATGATCCCGCTGCCGGGGCACGATCTGGAGGGCGTGATCGCCTACCGCGATCTGGAAGACACTGAGCTCATGATGGCCATGGGGCCGGGCAACAAGGTTGTCGTGATCGGCGGCGGGCTGCTGGGTCTGGAAGCGGCGGCGGGCATGGCAGCCCGCGGCGTGGACGTGACCGTGGTGCACATCATGGGCCACTTGATGGAGCGTCAGCTGGACGAGGCGGCAGGCTACCTGCTGCGCAAGTCGCTGGAAGAGAAGGGCATTACCATTCTCTGCGGGGCAAACTCCAAGGAAATCCTGGGCACTGACGGTCGCGTGCGGGCTTTGATGCTCGATGACGGGACGGAATTGCCTTGCGACCTGCTCGTCATGGCGGTCGGTATCCGGCCAAATGTGGCGCTGGCGCAGGACGCTGGGTTGGCCGTTGGGCGTGGTATTCACGTTGATGACCAGATGCTGACCTCGGTCGAGGATGTGCTGGCCGTGGGGGAATGCGTCGAACACGAGGGCGCGGTCTTCGGCCTTGTGGCGCCGCTCTACGATCAGGCGAAAGTCGCGGCGCAGACCCTTCTGGGTGAAGAGGCGGCTTTTGTGCAGAAAAGCCTCTCGACCAAGCTCAAGGTCACCGGCTGTGATCTCTTCTCCGCTGGCGACTTCGCAGAAGGCGAGGGGCGCGAAGACATCGTCTTCCGCGACCCATCGCGCGGCGTCTACAAGCGCCTGGTGATCGAAGATGACAAGCTCGTCGGCGCGGTCATGTACGGCGACACGGCTGACGGCAACTGGTTCTTCGGGCTGATCAAGGATGGCACCGACATCTCCGAGATGCGCGAAACGCTGATTTTCGGGCCCGCCTATCAGGGAGGATCCCCCGTGGACCCCCTGTCAGCCGTTGCAGCCTTGCCGCCTGATGCGGAGATCTGTGGCTGTAACGGCATTTGCAAATCCACCATCACCGATGCCATCGCCGGGGGTGCGACCGACCTTGGCGCCGTGCGCGCGACCACCAAGGCCAGCGCCTCCTGCGGCACTTGCACGGGGCTGGTCGAACAGCTTCTGCAGGTCACGCTGGGCGATGATTTCCAGATGCCCGCCGCGCAATCGGTGTGCGGCTGTACCGACCTCACCCATGAGGACGTGCGGCGGCTGATCAAGTCGCAGGAGCTGAAGTCGCAACCCGCTGTCTGGCAGGAGCTTAGCTGGACCACCCCCAACGGGTGCCACGTGTGCCGCCCGGCGGTGAACTTCTATCTGCTGGCCGACTGGCCGCTGGAGTATCGCGACGACCCGCAAAGCCGGTTCGTGAACGAGCGCAAGCACGCCAACATCCAGAAAGATGGCACCTTCAGCGTTGTGCCGCGCATGTGGGGGGGCATCACAAACCCCGATGAGCTGCGCGCCATTGCCGATGCGGCGGAGAAATACGATGTGCCGACGGTCAAGGTCACCGGTGGCCAGCGCATCGACCTGCTGGGCGTGAAGGGCGAAGATCTCCCCTACATCTGGGCGGATCTGAACAAGGCCGGGCTGGTCTCCGGCCACGCCTATTCCAAGGGTCTGCGTACGGTGAAGACCTGTGTTGGCACGGATCACTGCCGCTTTGGCACGCAGGACTCCACCGGTCTCGGCATCAAGCTGGAGAAGGTGCTCTGGGGCTCCTGGACGCCGCACAAGCTGAAACTCGCGGTGTCAGGCTGCCCGCGCAATTGCGCGGAGGCGACCTGCAAGGACATCGGCGTTGTCTGTGTCGACAGTGGCTATCAGATCAGCATCGGTGGCGCGGCTGGTATGGACGTGAAGGGAACCGAACTGCTGGTGCAGGTGCTGACTGAGGAAGAGGCCATCGAGGTGGTGATGGCCGTCACGCAAGCCTACCGCGAAGGGGCAAAGTATCTCGACCGCATCTACAAATGGCTGGCCAAGGTCGGCATGGATTGGGTCAAGGAGCAGGTGGTGGATGATCTCGACAACCGCCGCGCGCTGGCCGAGCGGTTTGAACTGTCGCAAAGCATCTATCGCAAAGACCCTTGGGCTGAACGGGCCAAGGAGCCTGCGCCCTTCGCGCCCCTTGCAAATCTCACCTTGGAGGCTGCGGAATGAGCTGGATCGACATTGGGCATATTGACGACATCCCGCTGCGCGGCGCGCGCGTGGTCAAGACGCCCGTCGGCTGTGTCGGGCTCTTCCGGACCGGTGAGGCCGAGGTCTTTGCCGCCTCAAACAGCTGCCCGCATAAGGGCGGTCCGCTCAGCGAAGGCATCGTGCACGGGCAAAGGGTGACCTGCCCTCTGCACAATTGGGTGTTCGATCTGAACTCCGGTGAGGCCGTGGGCGAAGACGCGCGGATCGCCACATACCCTGTGCGCCTTGAGGCGGGGCGCATCCTGCTCGACGGCGCAGCAGTGGGCAAACGGAGCGCGGCCTGATGGATGGTAGTGGCCTGCCTGAGACACGCTCAACCTGCCCCTACTGCGGGGTGGGATGCGGTGTGTTGCTGCGTCCGGACGGGCAGGGTGGGCTGGCAGTTCGCGGTGATCCGGATCACCCGGCCAATCACGGCAAGCTGTGCTCAAAGGGGGCCGCGCTTGGAGAAACTGTAGGGCTGGGCAGCCGGTTGCTGTCGCCGCAGTCTCACGGCGTAGAGACCTCCTGGGACGACGCTTTGGCGACGGTCGCCGCCCGGTTTTCCGAGACCATCGCAAAGCATGGGCCGGACAGCGTCGCCTTCTATGTCTCGGGGCAGTTGCTGACCGAAGATTATTACGTCGCCAACAAGCTGATGAAGGGTTTCATCGGCTCGGCCAATATCGACACCAATTCCCGTCTCTGCATGGCCTCCACTGTTGCGGGGCACAAACGCGCCTTTGGGACCGATACGGTGCCCGGCACTTATGAGGATCTCGATGAGGCCGACCTTGTGGTGCTTGTCGGCTCGAACCTCGCGTGGTGCCACCCGGTGCTCTACCAGCGGATGCTCGCCGCGCGGGCGGCTCGCGGCACCCGGATCATCGTGATCGACCCGCGCCGGACCGCCAGCTGTGATCAGGCGGATTTGCATCTCGCACTGACACCCGGCAGCGATGTGGCGCTGTTCAATCATCTGCTCACGACGATCTACGAGGGCGGTGCGCTCGATAAGTCCTACCTTCAGCATGTCTCCGGGTTCGACGCAGCGCTTTGCGCAGCCTACGCTGACGACATCGCGGTCACGGGTCTCGATCCGCAGGATGTGGGACAGTTCTGTTCGGAGTGGATCGGCGCCGAGAAGGTCGTGACGATCTTTAGCCAAGGCGTCAACCAGTCCACGTCCGGCTCCGATAAGGTCAATGCGATCCTGAACTGCCATCTCGCTACCGGCCGGATCGGCAAGCCGGGCATGGGGCCGTTGTCCGTCACCGGCCAGCCTAATGCTATGGGCGGGCGCGAGGTCGGCGGGCTTGCCAACATGCTCGCCTGCCACCTTGATCTGGAGAATGCCGACCACCGCGCCGCCGTGCGTGGATTCTGGAGTAGCGGCCCGCTGCCCATGGCGCCGGGGCTCAAGGCTGTCGATATGTTCGACGCTGTCGAAGATGGTCGCATCAAGGCGCTCTGGATCATCCACACCAACCCCGCGGTGTCGATGCCGGATGCGGACCGCGTCTCGCGCGCAATTGCCAATTGCGACTTCACCGTGGTGAGCGATGTCACGGCGGAGACCGACACGGCGCGGCTCGCAGATGTGCTGCTGCCTGCCACCGCCTGGGCCGAGAAGAGCGGGACGGTCACCAATTCGGACCGGACGATCAGCCGCCAACGCCCGGTTCTGCCCGCGCCCGGCGGTGCACGGCACGACTGGGCCATCCTCGCCGAGGTGGGGCGGCGCATGGGCTGGACCGAGGCGTTCGATTATGCAGGCCCGGCGGAGATCTTCCGCGAACACGCCGCGCTCTCAGCAATTGCAGGACGCTTTGGCAAGGACTTCGACATCTCGGGCCTGCGCGATCTGGACGACACCGCTTATGATACCTTGGTTCCTATTCGCTGGCCGGTCTCGCCCACCAAAGAGGGCGGTCGCTTTTTCGCGTCCGGTGGGTTTTTCCATGCCGATGGCAAAGCACGCATGCTGCCGTTGCGCTGGCGCGCGCCGGCGGCCAAGACGGGCCGTCGCTTTCCCTATCGACTGAACACCGGTCGGATTCGCGATCAGTGGCACACCATGACCCGCTCTGCGCTGTCCCCGCGCCTCTCAGCACATCTGGCGGAGCCGTTTGTGGACCTACATCCCGCAGACGCAGCCCAGATCGGCGTTACGACCGCCGAGCTTGTGCACCTGGCCAGCCCGCAAGGCAGCGCGATCCTGCGGGCGCGGATCACCGAGGCGCAGACCCCGGGACAGCTCTTTGCGCCCATGCACTGGACGGCGGAGTATGCGCCAACCGGGCGAGTCGACGCATTGGTCCCGGGCGCAGTCGATCCGGTTTCTGGCCAGCCAGAAAGCAAGGCCGCCGTCGTCTCGGCGACCCGGTTTGACGCGGCGTGGTACGGGTTTGCCATTTCGGCCCAACAGCTGCAGCCTGGCGCATCCTACTGGGCGCGCGCCCGCACCGCTGCGGGCTGGCGCGCCGAGTTGGCCTGTACAGCGCAGGTCTCCGATTGGGAGGCCGAGGCGCGCCGCCTGTTTGATCTGCACACAGCGGGCTTGCAGATCGTTGAGGACCCGGCCCGCGGCACGGTGCGCATGGCTTTCCACGAAGATGGCCGGTTGATAGCCGCGCTGTTCGTCTCACCACAGCCCGTGGCGGTCATGCGCGACTACCTCGTAGGCCAGATCGACCAGCCGGGGCAGGATGTTCTGACCGGGCTCACACCCGCCGACCGCCCGGACCCTGGCCCGGTCATCTGCGCTTGTATGGATGTGGGCGTGAACACAATCTTGAGCGCCGTCGAAACGGAAGGCTTGCTGTCAGTTGACCAGATTGGCGCGGCCCTGGGCGCGGGCACGAATTGCGGATCCTGCCGCCCCGAAATCGCCGCGCTTCTGGCCACGCGCGCGGTCAAGGAGGCCGCGGAATGATGCTGGGCGACTATGTGCGCATTCTGGGGCGCGGCCCGGGGCGTTCTCGCGCGTTGGAGGAAGACGAGGCTCATGCCGCGATGCAGCTGATGCTGTCGGGCGCGGCTGCGCCCGAGGCGATTGGCGCGCTGCTCATGCTGCTGCGGATGAAAGGTGAAACCGCGCCCGAGATCGCGGGGTTTGCCCGCGCCGCGCAGGAGGGTGTGCCGGAGCTTCCCGAGGTCGATCTTGACTGGCCCAGCTATGCGGCGGGGCGGACGCGGGGGCTTCCGTGGTTTCTGCTCTCGGCCAAACTGGTTGCCGGCTCCGGACGTCGTGTGTTGCTGCATGGTTGGAACGGGGCTGATCCGGCCGTGCGGGATGGGCTGGCCTTTGCCGGGATCGGCATCGCTCACACCGCCGAAGACGCGCACACACTTATTGCTCGCGACGGGATTGCCTATCTGCCTCTGGAACGGCTCGCTCCAAACCTCTTTGCTCTGCTCAACCTGCGCGCGGTTCTCGGGCTGCGGTCGTGCATCAACACCATTTCACGGATGCTCAATCCAGCCCGCGCGCCCGCGAGCGTGCAGGGCGTATTCCATCCCTCTTACCGCCTGCTGCAGGCCGACGCCGCCGCGCTGCTCGGTTGGCAGGCGCTCACGGTGATCAAGGGCGGCGGTGGCGAGTTCGAGCGCCATCCTTCGAAATCAACGCTTGGTTTTGGTCTGCGCGCAGGCGCGATGTGGCAATGTGATCTGCCTGCGCAACATGACGATGTGCGCCGCCTCGATGATGGTCGGCGGGAGGGCGCAGCTTTGGCGCAGATGTGGCAGGGCACCTTGCGCGACCCGTTCGCGGAAGACATCATTCTCGGCACTGCCGAGCTGGCCTTGGACACGCTGGGCGTCGAGGCGCCGAGACAGACCGCGCGCCGCATCTGGGCCAACCGCGACCACGTCGCTGCGGCCTGAAGCAGAGGACTGCTATGAAGAGTTTTCCGATGTTCATTCGCACCACTGGCCGCCGGGTCGTGATTGTGGGCGGTGGAGAGCAGGCCGCGCAAAAGCTGCGGCTCATCCTCAAGACCGACGCGCAGATTGAGATTGCGGCGATGTCGCTCGATCCCGAACTGCAGGGTGTGGTGAAGGAGGGGCGGGCGCATTGGCATCAGGGTGCCGTCACGCCCGCCTTCTTCGAAGGCGCCGCGCTGGGGTTCATCGCCACCGGGTGTCCCGGGCTCGATGCCAGCCTGCACGCGCTTGCGCAGGCGGCGGCTTGCCCGGTCAATGTGGTCGACCAGCCGGGGCTTTGTGATCTGACCACGCCCTCGATTGTTGACCGTGATCCCGTGGTCGTCGCCATCGGGTCCGAAGGCACCGCACCGGTGCTTGCGCGGCAGATCAAGACCAAAGTTGAGGAGCTTTTGCCGCCCACGCTGGGTGGGTTTGCCGCAGCGGCGGGCCGGTTGCGGGTCGCGGTGGCGCAGCAGGTTGCGCGGTCGCAGCGACGGGCGTTCTGGCGCTGGGTCTTTGCCGATGCGCCGCGCGCGGCCTGGGTGCGGGGCGCGGAGCGTGACGCCATCGAAACAATCAAACAGGCGATCACTAAAGGTGGCGCACCCGAGACGCCCGGCGACGGGTCGATCTGTCTGATCGGTGCAGGGCCCGGCGCCCGCGATCTTCTGACCTTGCGCGCGGTCGCCCGGCTGCAGGAAGCGGATGTGATCTTCTATGATCGTCTGGTCGATCCCGAGGTGCTGGAACTGGCACGCCGCGATGCGGAGCGAGTCTATGTCGGCAAGGTGGTTGGTGCCAGCGCGTGGCCGCAGGATCGGATCAACGACCTGATCGTGGCCGAGGCGCTCAAGGGCAAGCGCGTTGTGCGCCTTAAATCTGGCGACCCGGGGATATTCGGTCGAGCAGGGGAAGAGATCGCCGCAGCACGGGCCCAGGGCCTCTCTGTCGAAATCGTCCCGGGCGTGACAGCGGCCTGTGCAGCTGCGGCCAGCGCAGGGGCCACCTTGACGGAACGAGGCGTCACCAACGCGCTGGTTCTCGCAACAGGCACCGGAGCGGACGGCAATGTCGTGCCGGACTGTGTGCGGTTGAGCGGTCCGGGTACGAGCACCGCCTTCTACATGGCCACCCGGCAATCGGCTGAGATCAAAACCGCCTTGCTGGCGCGCGGGCTGCCCGCCGAGACGCGGTTTACCCTGGCGGTGGATGTCTCGAAGCCAACAGAGCGGATATTGACAGGCCGCATCTCCAGCCTTGATAGAGTGATAGCTGAGAACGAGGTCACGGGGTGTGCGGTGATCCTGATCCGCTGGCCTTCTGCTGAAGCGGCCAGTGTGACCAGCCCGCACCAAGCGTATCCGATGGGCTTGCAGCCTGTGGCGGCGATGGGCTGAGGCTGTCAGCGCTCACGTTCAGCCTAAGCCATTGTCACGCGTCGACAAACCAGCCAGCAGCACAGCCGCTCACAGCTTGTTGACAGGCACCTTCAACGACATGTTGCCATCTTCATCGCGGGGCACTTCGCCTGCGCGGATGTTCACCTGCAGCGATGGGATGATCAGGTTGGGCATCGAGAGCTGTGCATCTCGCTCGGTGCGCATTTTCACGAAGGCCTCCCGGCTGGCGCCGCCACCGACGTGGATGTTGGCGGCCTTCTGTTCGGCGATCGTTGTCTCCCAGGCGATCGCGCGTCCACCGGGCCCGTAATCATGGCAGACAAAGAGGCGCATCTCGTCGGGCAGGCTCAGGATGCGCTGGATGGAATCGAACAACTGCCCGGCATCACCGCCCGGAAAATCGGCGCGGGCCGAGCCCCCATCCGGCATGAAGAGCGTATCACCTGCAAAAGCGGCATCGCCAAAGATGTGCACCATGCAGGCGGGCGTGTGCCCCGGCGTGTGCAGCGCGAAGCACTCCAGATCGCCCACACGATAGCTGTCTCCGTCCGTGAAAAGCGCATCAAACTGCGAGCCATCGCGCTGGAACTCGGTGCCCTCGTTGAAGATTTTGCCGAAGGTGTCCTGGACGGTTTGGATGTGCTCGCCAATCCCGATTTTGCCCCCCAGTTTTTGCTGGATGTAAGGGGCACCCGAGAGGTGGTCGGCGTGCACATGGGTCTCGATGATCCAGTCGAGCTGCAGACCTTCGGCCTCGATATAGGCGATGATCTCATCGGCGCTGTCATAGCTCAGACGGCCAGCGGCATAGTCGAAATTCATCACCGCATCGATGACCGCACAGGACATGCTGTCAGGGTCTTTAACCACATAGCTGATCGTGTTGGATTGCGCGTCGAAGAAGGACTGCACCGCCGGGTGCTTGTCCATATGAACCTTGGGTAAAGTCATTCCAGCGTCTCCCGTTTTGGCAAAGCCTACCACGCCTTGTTGGCGTCGCAACGGGCAACAACGACGCAGCCGCGCAGGAGTAACGGTTTGCTGGGTTGGTTTCCCCTGCGCCCGAGCTTGTGACGTTCGGGCGAGCGGCTTATGTGCTTGGTATCAGGGCAAGTGATGTGACCGACTATGACGCAGAAACTCACCGCAAGCCAATTGGGGCGTTGGTCTTGCCACGGTTAGCGGTCGCCGGGTCGTATCTGTTGACCCGTATCCTGACGAGCCGAACCCCTCTGCCATCAACGAGAACACTACCGGAAGCCTGAGCGGTGCGGCGCGCGTTTTACGGCCCGCAATCTGGCGCAGCTGGCTGGAGGGCAGGCCTGACCAGCAGCCGCGTGGGCGCGACAGCTTCGTCGAAGTGAGCTGGGAGAGGGCTCTGGACTTGGTCGCCGCGGAGCACGTCGCTCTCGCAAAGCTCGGCGTCGCATTCAGCCCGTGTCGAGCTGCTCCGATTTGAGGAACCGCTTTCCGAGGTCACAGCGCACCAGCCACCGCGCTTCGCAATTTCAGAGCAGGACGGTGAGGCCCACGCCAAGGTGATCTCCCCAGTCGGCGAAAGAGCTGACAAGCCCATAGAACTCAATTTGCCCTACGAAGGCGGCGGGTTCCCACCCGCGGCGCGATACGCCAAGCCTTTTGTCTCGGCAGCCTCGACCGGGCCGCCTTGCTCCGCCCAGGTAGAAAAGCCGTCCTTCAGATGCGCGGCCTCGAACCCCATGTCTTGCAAGGCCGCAACCGTCAGCGCCGACCGCCAGCCAGAGGCGCAGTGGAAGACATACCTCTTGTCGCTCTGACCAAAGACATCCTTGTGATACGGGCTGTCCGGATCGACCCAGAACTCGATCATGCCGCGCGGCGCGTGCACCGAACCCGGTATCGCGCCTGTGCGCTGCCGTTCCCGGATATCGCGAATATCGACGATGACAACATCCGGATCGTTGACCATCTTGATCAGGTCCGGCGTCTCGATTTCCTCGATCCGCGCGCGCGCCGCCTTGACCATCTCAGCCGCTGACATCTTCAGTTTCTTCATGAGTTTTGCCGATCCTGAGAGCTGTTTCCTTGATTTGTGATCGACCACGCAGAGGAGTTCAACCGCCTCTTGATGCGCTCTTGCTACCCTCAGCGCAGTTGAACTGAGCGGAGCATCGCGCGAGAGTACGGGAAGAGCCGAGCAACGGCGCTGCGCCTGAGGCCATAAATGCACCCACGCCACCTCATTCTGACCGGCCCGACACCGTTGCAGCGCGCGCCCCGGCTCTCAGACGCCCTGGGTATTGATCTCCATATCAAGCGCGACGATCTGGCGGGGCCGACGTTCGGTGGCAACAAGGCACGGCAGTTGGAGTTCTATTTCGGCGCGGCACTGACAATGCAGGCTGATACGGTGCTGATCACCGGTGCGGTGCAGTCCAATTTCGTCCGGCTCGCGGCTGCGGTTGCGCGGTCCTGCGGCATGCACGCGATCGTACAGCTTGAGGACCGCGTGCCCGACGACCACGACGGCTACTATGCGTCGGGGAATGTCTTGCTCAATCAGATCCTGGGTGCGGAGATCATGCGGTATCCTCTGGGCGAAGACGAGGCGGGGGCCGACAGCGCGCTTTTCGACCGTGCGGAGGCTTTGCGTGCAGAGGGGCGCAGGCCCTATGTCATTCCGCTTGGGGAAGATCACCCGCCGCTGGGTGCCTTGGGGTACATGGACGCTGCGCATGAGATCATGGCGCAGGATGCAGGTTTTGATGTCTTCGTCGTCGCCTCCGGAAGCGGGGCGACCCATGCGGGCCTGTTGGCGGGGCTGCGCGATGCGGGGTCTTCGGCCCGGGTGATCGGCAGCTGTGTACGTCGAGATCGGGTGGCACAGACCGAGCGCATTTGGCGTGTCATCGGGCGCCTCAATGCGCTTACGCCACGCGCGGGTGCTGTGGCGGAGGCGGATGTGGTGCTTTGGGATGGAGCCCTCGCGCCGGGCTATGGCAGGATCGGACAGCCTGCGCTGGACGCGATGCAGATCATGGCGCAGACCGAAGGCCTGATCCTTGATCCGGTCTACACAGCCAAGGCTTTCGCGGCGATCCCGGCCCTGGTCGACACGGGGGCCATTCCCTCCGGTAGCCGCGTGTGTTTTGTGCATACGGGCGGCCTCGCGGCGATCTTCGCCTATGGCGCGGCGCTTGCGGACATGGTCTGATCCGTTGGTTCGCGACGTGGATATGACCCGATGGTGTCGAGAAGTGCTGTAACCTCAGAAACCCACGCATCACGCATCCTGCGTGCGAGCACCGAGATCGGTCGATAGCGGGGGGCAAAGACGGCATAGCGATACCGGATGGTCTCGGCCAACGGTCGGAATACGATGCCGTCGCTTGCCAAGGCCGCAGCCTGTACGTGCACGACGGTCAAGGGGTCAAGGATCGCGCAGCATTGCCCGGCGGAGACGAATTGCAGTATCGGCAGGAAGGTCTGGCTTTCGACCATGCTGTTGAATGTCAGGTCCCGCGCTGCAAACAACGCCTGCACATCCCGTTGATGCGCATGTGTGTTTTGCAGTGAGCCCATGGCGACCCCATCGAGGTGGCTGATCGACACCTCGCGACGCTTGGTGAGCGGATGATCCATTGGAAGGGCCAGAAAACAGTCCGCGGAAATCACCTCCGCGGAATAGAGGGTCTGAGGCTCCGTATCCGACGGCGCATCTGCGAAGCCAAAGTCGATGCGTTGAGCCCGGGCAAGCTCGAGGATCTGGGCGGAGCTGCGCGCCATCATGGAGACGGTGATGTCGCTGCTCTCCGCAATCTGCTCGGCGACAAACCTTGGAAAGAGCATCGACACCGGCCCGGGCATGGCCGCGATGTTGAGATTGCCACTGTCGCCATCGCTGAGGCTGCGCATGGTTTGCTGCACGCGCGACAGCTGGTTCAGGATCGCTTCGGCTTCAGTAAGCAGATACCGGGCCTCGGGCACTGGCACGAGCTTGCGCCCCTCACGGACGAAGAGTTGCAAACCCAACTGGTCTTCGAGCGTCTTGATGGCCGCGCTGACGGCAGGCTGCGTCCGCCCGAGCTTGCGCGCCGCGTCCGACAGGGACGCGGAGGTCATGACCGCCTGGAAAGCCCTGATCTGGGACAAATTCATAGACCCAAAAACATAAGGAAAATCTATCAATTTAAAAGATATTAAAATTTGTATTTATTTCGAGCTCATTTACGCTTTTAAGCACGACTCACCCAACAGAAGTCGGTCAACTGGGAGACAAATATGAAGATATTCTCAAGACTTTCCGGTGCTGCCGTCGCTGCGGTGCTGGTGGCTGGAACAGCAGCAGCGCAAGATCCGACGTTCTTCCGCATCGGAACGGGCAGCGCGGGCGGTACGTATTTTCCAATCGGCGGAACCATTGCGAACGGCATCTCTGCCCCACCGGGCTCGCGGGCCTGCGACGAGGGCGGGCAATGCGGTGTGCCGGGGCTGATCGCAATCGCGCAATCGACGACCGCGTCGGTCTTCAACAACACGGCCGTCGAAAATGGCGAGCTGGAAGCTGGCCTCGCCGCCGCGGATGTGACCCGCTCGATGTTCCTCGGCGAGGGGAAGTTCGATGGCAAACCGCATCCGAAACTGCGCATCGTGGCAAACCTCTTTCCGGAGGATTTGCATCTCGTGATGCCCAAAGGTTCGGAAATTGCCAGTCTGGCTGATCTCGAAGGCAAACGCGTGGGCATCGCCCAGGCCGGGTCCGGAACGCAGGTGGCCGTCGAAATGATGCTGGCTGAATGGGGTGTGACCCGCGACAACATGGATGAAGCCGAGCTCAACAACAGCCAGTCGGCGGAACGCCTCGCCGATGGTCAGCTTGACGCCTACTTCTATGCTGCCGGCTGGCCGGTGTCTGCCATGGTGCAATTGGCGACAACCAAGGGGATGGACCTGCACAGTTTCTCTGACGAAGATCTCGCCAAGATCAACGAGATCATCCCGGCCTATATTCCATCGGCGATCCCGGCAGGCGTCTATGAAGGCGTCGATTACGAGGTGAAGACACCGGCGGTTTCCGCTCTGCTGGTTGTGTCATCGGACCTTTCGGAAGAGCTGGTCTATGGCATCACCAAGGCCTTGTGGAACGACAATACTCGCAAGCTGCTCGACAACGGGCATGCGAAAGGCAAGCAGATCACGCCGGACACGGCCCTTGACGGAATTGCCGCCCTTGGCGTGCCGCTGCACGCAGGTGCGGAGAAATTCTACAAGGAAGCCGGGCTTCTGGAGTAAGGCGCCTCTTCCCGCCTTACTTGCAAGGAGCGGCGGGCGATACCCGCGCGCCGCTCCGCTTTTCTGTCACATCACATGACGACGGGGATGCGCCATGAGCAGCCACCAATCCGAAACCGTGCGCGAGTTGACCGAAGAAGAGCTCGCCGCCATCGAAGAGAAATACGATGAAGGCGCTGCCACACGGTCCGTGACACCCGGGTTCGGCAAGTTCCTGCGGTATGTGGCGCTGACCTTTGCGGTCTATCATTATCTCACCGCAGGCTTTGCCCTGCCGCCCGACTACTGGCACATGGGCTGGCATCTCTGCGGTCTCTTCATCCTGACCTATGCCCTCTATCCCTTGGTCAAAACACCCACGTCCTTTGATCTGCGAACCGGCGCGCTGCGACTGGGCGGAGTGCCGTTTCTCGACATTCTCCTGATGATCCTCGGGGTGGCGTCCGCGCTTTATCTTGGGCTCGCGTGGCGCGGTATCGATTGGCTCGGCGTGGAGGAAATGACCTTCCGGATGGGCAATCCGAATGGCTATGACATGCTCTTTGGCTGCATCCTGATTGTCCTGGTTCTCGACATCGCGCGCCGGACCTTGGGCTGGATCCTGCCCCTGATCATCTCGGTTTTCATCTGCTACGCGCTCTTTGGGCCCTATTTCCCCGGCTTGCTTCAGCACCCGGGGGTGAAGTTCAACACCTTCGTGTCCTCGATGTACTTCCCGCAGGAGGGCATTTTCGGGGTCACGCTTTGGGTGGTTTCGACCATCGTCTTCCACTTCGTGCTGTTCGGCGTGATCGCGCAACGCACCGGGCTCGGGCAGCTCTTCATTGATAACGCGACGATCCTGGCGGGGCGCTACACCGGAGGGCCTGCCAAGGTCTCTGTGGTCTCCTCCGCGTTCTTTGGCACGATCTCGGGATCTTCCGTGGCAAATACGGTCTCGACCGGGGCGCTGACAATCCCGAATATGAAACGGTTAGGCTATCCCGGACACTTTGCCGGTGGGGTCGAAGCCGCGGCTTCCGCGGGTGGGCAAATCACGCCACCGATTATGGGCGCGGCTGCCTTCATCATGGCCGAATTTCTGGAACTGCCCTACACGACCATTGTGATCGCCGCGATCTTCCCGGCGCTGCTGCACTATGTTGGCGTCTTTGCCGTGGTGCACCTTATGGCGCGCAAGCTCGGGCTCCAAGGGCTTGCCAAGGAGGCGCTGCCGCAGCTTGGGGCCGTCTGGCGGGACGGGTGGGCCAACATCGTCCCGCTCGTTGGTCTGCTGGTTGTGCTGTTCTCAGGGTACACGCCGTACATGTCGGCATTCTGTGGCATCTCGCTGGCGATCATCGCCGGGATGAGCCGTTCGCGCGAGCCCTTGACGCTGATCTACGCCGCCGCCTTCATCGCGTTTGTCTTCTGGAAGTATCAGGGCGGCGGATTTGACCTCACGATGTCTGCGATCCTGATCGCCGGTGCTGTGATCGCGACACTCAACCCGCAGCGGCGCATCTCGATCCTGGAGATGGGCGATACCTTTGAGACAGGCGTGAAGTACGCGCTTGCAGTTGGTGCTGCCTCGGCGGCGGTGGGGATTGTGATCGGCGTGATCAACACCACCGGCGTAGGTTTCCGCATTGGGTTCATGGTCACGCAAGCTGCCTCCAACCTCGGCAATGATCTTGCGTGGCTCTTTACCTTCGGGGACTGGACGCTGTTCACGGTGGAAGACCTGACCTTGTTCATCAGCCTCGTTTTCATCGCCCTCGCATGCATCCTGATGGGCGCGGGGGTTCCGACCACCGCGCTTTACATCATGCTCGTCTCCGTTGCGCAGCCTGCCTTGGCGCAGCTCGGCATTCCACCCATCGCGAGTCATATGTTCGTGCTCTACTACGGGGTCGTGGCCGAGATCACGCCACCGGTCTGTACGTCGGCCTATGCGGCGGCGGCCATCGCGAACTCCAACCCGTTCCGGACCGGGATTTCGGCCTTCACGCTGGGTCTCGGCAAGGTCGTGGCCCCGATGGCCTTTGTCTACGCACCCGTGCTGCTTTTTGTGTCATCAACCGGCTTTGACCTCTGGGAGTTCAGCTACACCGCGGCCAGTTGCATCGCGGGGGTGATCGCTCTGTCCGCTGCGGTAGTCGGCTATTGGCTGGCACCCATGGGCGTGATGTTCCGCTGGCTCATGGCCATCGCGGGGATTGTGTTCATCGCCCCCTCGTTGCAGGCTGACCTCGCGGCGCTGATCATCGCATCCCCTGCCGTTGCCTCACAGCTCCTGGCCAGGCGTCGCGGGACACAGCCCGCCGTCTGACAGGATGACGCGACAGGTCACCATATTGGGCGCGGGCATCGTCGGGATCTGCACCGCCCTCTCCTTGGCGGAGCGCGGAATTGCCGCCCGCGTGATCGATCGGCGCGCTCCGGGTCAGGAGACTTCCTTTGGCAATGCCGGTGTCATCTCGCCTTGGTCGATCGTCCCGCAGGCACTGCCCGGCGTGTGGCGGCAGATACCGCATCTCATATTTGGCGCTGCGCGGCCGCTATCCGTCCACCCCAAAGCCTGGTTGCGCATGATCCCGTGGGGGCTGCGCTTCCTGAGGCAAGGGACAGAGGCGCGGGTCAGAGCCACCTCTGACGCGATGGAGTTGCTGTGCAGCCCCTCGATTGACCTTTACAGGCGGCATCTCAGAGGGACGGGCGCCGAAAGCCTGATCACAGACAGCTTCTATGTGCACGCGTTTCGGGACGGCCGCCGTATCACCATCGACACTTTGGACTATGCAATCCGTCGCGAGAAAGGGGCCGACATCGAGCTCATTGGTGCGGATGAGCTGCGTCGGCTGGAGCCTGCCTTGCACCGGGATTTTGCCGGCGCTGTGCTTGTGAAAGGGCAGGCCCGCGCGCGGTCACCGGGGCAGATATGCGACGTGTTGTCGGAAAAGGCGCGGTCCTTGGGGGTCGAGTTCGTCGAGGATACAATCGAGCGGCTTGAACCCGTGGACGATGGTTGGACGGTGGTCTGCGCGAAGCGCAACTATACAAGCGCAAAGGTGATTGTGGCCATGGGCGTCTGGAGTGCGGGGCTGCTTAAGCCCTTTGGTCTCAGGCTGCCTTTGATGGCCGAGCGGGGCTATCACGTGCAGTTCTCTGATCCGGGCCTAGACGTGGTCAACTCGATCCTCGATGTTGATGCAAAGGTGGTCGCCAGCGGCATGACCGATGGCTTGCGAGTCGCGGGGCAGGCGGAGTTTGCGCCAATCGACGCCCCTGCCGACCAACGAAAGCAGGCGCTGTTGGAAAAGCTCGCCAGGGCAATGTTCCCCGGGTT
The DNA here is from genome assembly GCF_054226325.1 of Roseobacter cerffii. NCBI lineage: Bacteria > Pseudomonadati > Pseudomonadota > Alphaproteobacteria > Rhodobacterales > Roseobacteraceae > Roseobacter > Roseobacter cerffii. The sequence goes on along the minus strand of NZ_CM135757.1, from coordinate 3,512,514 downwards.
GAACACGGAGCCTTCGAGCTTCTGGATGGGGCGACGCCCCTCCTTTCCAGATAGTCGACCAGCGCTTGGGGCCGTCACCGGAAAGGAGGGGCTTTACCTCAATTTTGGCCATTCGCATTATGGTCTGATGATGGCGCCAAAGTCTGGTGAGCTTCTCGCCGATCTCATCACCAATACGGCGTTGAACGTCGATCTCAGCCCGTTTTCAGCCCACCGGTTCAGTTGAGGCCTTCCGCCGCAGGTGCGCGGGTCAATGCGCGAGGATCATTTGTACGCGATGATCGAGGTCGTGTCGCAATTGCTCAGCCGTCCATCAGGCGCGGCCTCGAAACATGTAGCCTTGCCGAATGTCATAAAGAAGCGCGGCCCGTTCCAGTGACCGGAAGTCCGCGGGCAGAGTGCCTGCTTCCACTTCCTTGTCGAAGCCTGCGGCCAGGCTGCGGTTGGTTTCTTCGATGGCGGCTTCGACGCGCTCTGCGACCCCATTGATCTGGCCGATGTTTGTCGAGACACTGGAGGCCAGAAAACACCCTTTGGCACCACTGTCGTTTTCTGTCCCGTAGATGATCACCTCTTCAAGGAACCCGCGAACAGCCTTCTCGATGTCTGGTTCGGTTTCAAGGCGACAACGGCGCCGGACCCGCCGGGACGTCATGGAGAAGCAGCGTCTGCCGGGATCAGCGACACTCAGATAACTGTTCAAGGAAGACGGTTTATGACCACCACCATTTAAACCGAGATCAGGGCGACCATCGACCGCCTCATCATGGCAGGAACAACCGCAGATCTGCGCGCCCTCGACGCCATCTACCACGACGACATGCGCATATAGATGATCGACACGGAGGGTGGGCTGGCGCAAACCGACAAGCCCACACTCATTACGATGATGCAGCAAATGGTCGAGGCTGGCGCAGGCGCGGACAATGCCTGGGCGCGGTACAACGTTGTTGAAAGCAATGCGGCTGAAGGCCATGTGTTGATCACACGGAAGGTGACCTTGGACGGTGACAATGAGATCCTCGAACTGAGCATCGACCTGGTTCATGAGGATGATCGCTGGCAAGTGATCCGCGAGGTCATCGCCGAGCGGCCCAATCCTAACGTGGCCATGGCCTGATCTTTATTCATCTGACAAGAGATTTCACCAATGTGTGGTTTTCTGTCCGCCGCCATTTTTCTGTCCTGCTAGGCCGTCGCCCATGCAGATGCCCCCAAACTTGGAAATTATTCTGCTTTGATCGCGGTTAATGACCGGTTCAATGCTGCTGCGGCAGCGCATGATGCCCGAAGAGTTTCTCGAACTCTATGCCGCGAACACATTGTGGATTGCTGAGGGCGAGCCGGTCTCGCAGGGCCTCGATGGCCGGCGGGCTCTGTTTTAATTCTTTACCGCCGACTAGGGCGATATGCCCCACACGATTGATCATCTCTTCATATAAAGTGACGCGACCCTCGCCGTCATGATCGGCTCTGTCGAGGCAGAAATCGAGAAGGTGGGGATGCAGGCAGTGGGCACCTATCTTTTCGTACTGACGCCTGATGACGACCATTGGGAGATCGTGATCGACATGTGGCACCAACATGAGGCGGAATAGTCGGCATGGTCCCGGCTGGAGTCTTATGATCCGGCGTGCCGGACGGCCTCACCGGCTGGTACTGTACAACCAAACTGTCTATCGCTCGCCAAAGGCGTTCTGAAGAGAGCGATGGATGGGTTTCGCAAGATATGCCATCATGCTCCGCTCGTCCGTGACAATTTCAGCGTTGCCCGAAATGCCGACGCGGAGCGGCTTTTCCAATGCGCCTTGTCCGACGGTCAGCCGGTCCAACCGGACAACACCGCGGAAGTACGGCTCCCCGGTGACCTGATCAATCAGCACGTTTGGAGACAGCGTCTCGATCCGCCCGGTGATCTCGCCATATCGGCGCGGATCATAGGTGGTCAGCTTGATCGCAACGGCATCGCCGACGCGAATGTGGCCGATATCCGCCTCGCCAACCTTGATCTCGGCGACCAGCCGTTCGTTGGTATTGACCAATTCAAACAATGTGCGACCGGCTTCAATAACCTCTCCCACATGGGGAAAATCGACCGCTTGGATCACGCCGTTGACGGGTGCGCGGATCAGTAGGTCTTCGCGTTGTGTCTCCAAGGTCTCGATCTGTGTCAGAAGCGTGTCCCGTTCCTGTTGCAATGCAAAGAGCTCGGTCAGCGTTTGCTCGCGCAGGGTGAGGTCGCTTTCGAGGGGCTTGTCCCGAATTTCTGAGTAGTTAGCTTTGTTGGTGGCGAGCTCGATGTCGGCATCAATGAGCCGCCCCCTCAACTCATCGAGCGATTGTTGCTCTGCATCCAGCCGCAACCGCGTAATGCTGCCTGACTGGAACAGTGTTTCAAGTCGGGCGACCGAGGCTTCCTTTTCCCGCACGCGGCTCTGCATGAGAGCTCGCGCAGCTTGCAACTCCGCGATAATCTCTTCCAAGCTCTCCGCTCTATTCCGTGCAATTTCCTTTTGAAGGTCATGCAGATACACGCGAGATCGCGCATAGTCCTCAGAGGCTGCGATCGAGAGGTCCGATCTCTCATCCGTGGGTGCCGGCGCATCAAGATGGGTCAAAATGCTGGCTAGGATCTCAATTCGTGAGACCAGCGCGTCAAGTTGCTGCGTCACGCTGAAGATGTCGCGATCAAGCTCGGGCGACACAAGGCTCGCCAGCACTTGGCCATCCTCGACCTGCTGGCCTTCCTGCACCGTGACGGAGCTGACAATCCCGGAACTGACGCTCTGGACTTGGTGCGGCCGACCCAGCGTCGTGATCTCTGCGGTGGCCCGAGCAAGCTCCGGAACGGTGGTTTGAGTGGCGAGGACCACTGCGGAACTGACGAATGCGCAGAGCGTGAAGACGACCATCATCGAAATGCGCGGCGCGCGGTTCTTGTGCGTTGCCGCCTGACGCACAAAGACGCCTTGGCGTTTCGAGGCGAGGAAAGAGGAGCGCATTTCAGTTTTCCTTGTTTGCCGTGATGAGCGCGGTGATCTTTCGCCGCCCGTCTGGCCCGGTATCATTGGCGATGATGCGCCCATCGGACATGTAGATGCACCTATCAGCCAGTTCCAAGTGCAGCGGGTCGTCAGACACCAGAACGAAGGTGCAGGTGCCCTTCCTTCTGTTGAGATGGGCGTTGAGTGCAGCCTTGCGCATGTAGTCAAGACCGGCATTTGGATCGTTCAGAAGGTAGGCGCGAGCGGGCCGAACGAGGCTGCGCACGAGTGCCAAGCCCCGAGAGGTCGAAGGTGGCAGCGTGGCGCGATATCGTTCGGTCAGCCTGGTATCTAGCCCGTCTGGCATGGCATCCACTTCGGCAGTCAATGCCATCTCGTCGATCATCTGTCGAATTTGATCTTCGGGAACGGTTGGTGCTGCGAGGCGCATGTTTTGCAGCAGTGTGCCATGGAAAACCTCCGGCTTTTTCTGCGCATAGCTGTAGGCCTGCCGCAGGTCGTCCACCGGGATTTGTCGGATGTCGATACCGTCCAGTTGAACCGACCCCAGCAGCGGTTGATGCAACCCCATCATCACCTCCAGAAGAGTGGTCTTCCCACTTCCGTTGTTGCCCGCGATCACCACGAGCTCACCCGCAGCGATGTCCAGCGAGATCTGCGACAGCGCCGGGTCGGCAGTGCTCTCAAAACGGTGGGTGACCCCAGCCAAGGTGATCTGGCCTTCGAAGGTTTTCTGATGCGTCGATCCAACCCCGCGCACCGTTTCCTGTGGCATGCCAAGGACCCTGTCGATCTGCGTACGGCATTTCACAAACCCCAGGATTTGTGGCGCATTGGAGTAGAGAGATTGCAGCGGAGTGAGCACTTTCCAGACAAGCGCCATGACCGCGATCAAGGCACCGAACGACATGGAGCCATCCATTGCGGCAAGGGTGCCAAGAACAATCGCACCAACACCCGCGATCATCATCAGGCTTTGTCCGAATGTCTGACAGATGTGTTGGAACTGCTTGGCAACGCGTGTCGCGCTAGCGGACTCAGCGGCGATGGCCGCGTATCTTTGGCGCCAGAATGGGCCCAGCCCCAGGCGATAGATGTTGCGCTGCAGGTTAACCGTTTCGAACAGGTGTTTGTGCTGCTTGGATTTGAGGGTTGCTGCTTCTGTATTGAGCGCCTGCTGTGTCGGCAGCGTCAAGACGATTGCGACCAGAAACACCACGACCAGACCGAGCGCAAGAAAACCGACTTGGGGCGCGAGAAAGAAGATCAGCCCCAGGAAGATGAGCGTGAACGGCAGATCGAGCAGCAGCATCAAGGTCTGACCTGAGAAGACATCCCGGATGCCCTCGAACTGCTTGAACCGGGCAATCTGCTGTTCAACGTCGGAGTTTTGTATCTGGCTCGATGGCAAAGACATCAGCTTTTTAAAGAGCGCCAGTCCCAAGCGGTGTTCCACAACCCGACCCATGTAGGAGATGGCGCGGGACCGCGCAAAGCGGAAGCCAGCATCTGCCGACAGCACCAATGCCGCTGCAAGGGCGAGGGACACCACCAGGTGTGTTGATCCGGCGGGGATCACCCGGTCGTAGATCATCATGATCAGCAAAGGCGTGACCAACCCCATCAGGTTGGTCATGAACGACGCGATCACGAGCCAGGGCAGCATTCCGTGAAAACCAGCCGTGATTTTCCGGAAATCTTCGAAGTTCTGATCTTGGTCAGAGGGGGCAAACCGTTCGACACGGACGAGTGTTCCAGGTGTTGTATCTGGTTTGATCCAGACGGGGTCAGTGGCGCCTTGATCTTGCACCAGTATGGCGTCCTCGCGGATGTCGAGGACGGCGCGGATACCACCCGCTTTGTCGAAGAAGAGCGCCGGACAGTCAGCGGGCGTCATGTCGTCAAGCCGCGCGGGCGCAGTCGATAAGGGCACACCCATGTTCCGAAGAGTTGAGATCAGATCACTGGACGAGAACTCATCCGCAAGATGTGGCGCCGCCTCCGTCAGGTTGCGATGGCTGCTGTGCCAACCCGCCGCCATCATCAGCCGGTGGAGCAGCGCCAGACTTGGGTGCACGGCGAGATCGGTCATGCGGTCCTCAGCCCGTGCTGATGCGACTCGATCGCGTCACGCGTGGCGTCTTCATGCCAAAGAAGAAGGTCGTCTGCCTTGCTATCGGCCAGAAGAACCGACTGATCAGCAAGATCGAGGAGCTGTTGTCGTGGCGTGACCATGACAACTGTGGTTTGGCCCTTCAGCGACTGCAGAAGGCTGGCGAGCCTCGCAACGGCGCGCTCGTCCAACGCCGATGTCGCATCGTTCAGAAGAAGCAGTTTGGGTTCGAGTGCGAGCGCCCGGACGAGAGCGACGGTTTGGCGCAGCGCAAGACTTGACGAAATCTCGTCGACCGTGCCCAGTTCGGTATTGTAGCCCATGGGCATGCGATGGACCTTTGTCTCGAGGCCAAGAGTTGCCGAAAATGCGAGCGCCCGTTCGATGGCATTACCATCCCCGAAGCAAGAAATGTTTTCGAGCAGGGTTCCAGAGAACAAGACCGGGCTATGATCGACATAGGCGATGCCGCCCCGCCCCCGCATCGCGGAAAACCTGTCGATTGGCGCTCCGTCGAGGAGGATTTGGCCCTCTGTCGGCTCCTCTTCTGCAAGGATCAAGCGCATGAACCGATCGCGCGCTGCGCCCTCTTCCGCCAGCACGCTGAGAACTTGGCCTGCTGGCAATTCAAAGCTGGTCTGCGAAAAGAAGAAGTGGTCAGCTTTGTCGCTTTGCACCGACACATTTTCAAACGTGAGCTGTCCTTCAATCGTCAGCGTGGTGTCGAGAGTGGCCCTCTGTTGGAGGATGCCGATGTCTTCCACTTTCGCCTGCGCGGCCTGAATGCTTTCGGTTTGGGCCCAATGGCTGAGCATTTTCAGCAGTGGCTGAACCGTTCGTCCATTGAGCAGCATGCAGGCCGCCAACTCAGCGACACCGATCTGATCGATGATGACAAGGTACCCGCCAATTAGACCCATTGCCGCGACCGCAGCCTGTGAAAACAATGCGCCAAAGGACTGCGAGAGCCCTGAGAACTGCACCAGTTTTTGGCTGATATCGACCGATTGGTCCTGGAGAACCTCATATCGCCGCAGCATCTGCGGCTCCATTGTGTCCGCCTTGACGGTCATGATTTGCGAAAGACATTCGATCAGGAAGGAATAACGCCTGCCGTCGAGTGTTTTCCGCTTTTCAAAGATTGGGCCCTGTGCACGTTGCAGGACGGTCTTGAAACCATAGATCAGGATCAGACTGACCAGCGGGACGAGGACCAACCAACCGCCGATCAAGCCGATCATGGTGATAAAAATCGCAGTGAACGGAAGATCGATTGCAAGCAGGCGACCTTGTCCGCTGTAGTAGTCCCGCAACTGGGACAAGGCGTTCAATCGCTCGAGATGAACGCCTGTGGATGACTGATCATAAGCGGTTGGCTCGGCGTTAAGCGAACGCTCAATGAAGCGGTCTCCCAGATGCAGCTCGAACTGCTCGCCCTGGTGACCGATCAGAACGATCCGCGCCCATTTCAACCCGAAGTCCAGTACCGCGACCACGCAAAGGCCAAGGAACAAAAGGGTGAGTGTTGCATGCGACTCGAACGGGATCACCCGATCAAACACCTGAAGCACGACCAAAGGCAGCGCCAGCGCCAAGGTGTTGATGACCAAAGATGCGGCAATGACCGCCAGCGTTAGTCTTGGCGGTCTTACCATGCGGTCAGATGATGCTGTATCAGTCGCCAAACCGAACCCCAAACCGAGCAGAAACCGAGGGCAAGCTGTGTCTGAAACGTTAGGAAAACGTGTGGACGGCTGTGATGAAATCAGACGATTTAAGTCAAATTCGCAGGCGAAAGGCCGAGTTTCGAAGCATGTTGTTAAGCTAATTGTGGCGCTGTCCCGTAGGTAGAGTGCGGAGGTTGCCATGGCCAAAGACGATCGGATCGAGCTGGACGAAGCGTTGTTGCATCAGCAGGGTGATGCAACGAGCGATAAAGAGAAAACCGTCCTGCAGTCGCTGCGTGAAAGTAGCGGCGGGCATGAAGACGTATCTCGCAGCACGCTGCACTACGGGGAGCAGCAGGAACCTGATCAGACCTATAGGTCGGAGGATGATAGCATCGGCGATGATGATGCCGATGTGCCGGCGGATGCCTCTGCCAAAACCGCCCCGATAGAGCGTGCATCACTCTCTGCGACAAACGATGTATCTCGCGGCGCAGCGGTATCTGATCCGCAAGACTCCGGCGACTTCGATCCAGCGGCGAGTGAGATCGGTGCTGAAGCACGGCTGCAGACGGGGAGCGCCGTCAGCACCGATGCCATGAGTCCCAGTGTTATCGATCTTGAAGTGGGCTCACGCAACCCGACCGCTGATCAAGAGGGCAGCACTAGCCAACCACCTGGTCCCAGTGACGACCCGGTAGCCGTGCAGGATGGTGGTGCGGTTGCATACGCTGGCCCGCAAGAGACGTCTGCCGATCTACCAGTCGAGGGACCAGGCGCCCCGTCCGATATCGCGCCAACCGAGCTCTGGATCGATCAATCCGGTATCGCCTCAGGTCATCCGGGCACGGTGATCGGTCAAATTGACATGAACGGAACAGCTGCTCCGGAAAGCTACACCTACACGGTGTCTGATGATCGTTTTGAGGTCGTCGATATGCAATTGAAGCTCAGGGAGGGTATCTCCCTGGACGACGATGAGCTTGGCGCGTTGGCTTTGGAGGTCACGGCAACGGGGCCAGGTGGGGCGAGGCTCACCCAATCCTTGGACCTTGAGGTCATAGATGCACCCGAGATTTCCGCCAACACAGGTTTCCGCGCCAGCTACTTCGACGTGGACCAGCGATTGTCGAAGCTGGACCAGATCGATTGGTCGTCGGACCCGACACACGAAGAGGTTGTCAGCGATATCAACTACCGCAACAGCCGCGAGTCGTTCTGGGAAGGCGGCGATACCGACACCTTCGGCGCTCGCATCACCGGCCACGTGGATGTCGAGGAGGGCGGCAGCTTCAAGTTTTTTCTCGGCGGTGACGATGGCGTCATCTTGCTGGTCAACGGCGAGGAGGTGATCGACAACGACGGGTTGCATGGCTATCGGACCCGCACGGGCGAGATCGAGCTGGAACCCGGTACGCACCATATCGAGGTGCGCTATTTCGAGAACTACGGCCATGCCGGGCTCAAGCTCGAATGGGACGGGCCAGGCACCGATGGGCGCGAGTTGGTGACATCGCCCGAGCTGGATGACGCGCAGACCGTGAATGGCATGCCGGTGACCTTCGAGCTGGATATCTCGGGCGATGACGTCGGTGCGACGTCTTATCGCCTCGAAGGGGTGCCTGAAGGCACTGAAGTTCAGGCCGGTGATCTCTCCGCCATCGCAGATGAGGCAGGGACTGTTGACCTGTCAGGTTGGGATCTTTCTCTATTGTCGGTCACCACTCCGGTCGACTTCGTCGGCGATGTGGAGGCTCAATTGGTCACGACGACGCAAGGGAGCAGCGGTGCCATCGCGTCGACAGCTGTTGATCTGGGCTTCACCGTGGCGCAAGCGGATTTGCCACCGCCCAGCGTCGACATGGGAACGGGTTTCCGCGCCAGCTACTTCGACGTGGACCAGCGATTGTCGAAGCTGGACCAGATCGATTGGTCGTCGGACCCGACACACGAAGAGGTTGTCAGCGATATCAACTACCGCAACAGCCGCGAGTCGTTCTGGGAAGGCGGCGATACCGACACCTTCGGCGCTCGCATCACCGGCCACGTGGATGTCGAGGAGGGCGGCAGCTTCAAGTTTTTTCTCGGCGGTGACGATGGCGTCATCTTGCTGGTCAACGGCGAGGAGGTGATCGACAACGACGGGTTGCATGGCTATCGGACCCGCACGGGCGAGATCGAGCTGGAACCCGGTACGCACCATATCGAGGTGCGCTATTTCGAGAACTACGGCCATGCCGGGCTCAAGCTCGAATGGGACGGGCCAGGCACCGATGGGCGCGAGTTGGTGACAGGCAACAGCGATCTCAGCGTTGAGGAAAACGGCATGATCGCGGTGAAAATCGACGACACCAACCTGTCCGACGCCGCCCAGGTCCAGATATCGGGACTGCCGCCAGATACAATTCTCATCAGCGATGATGACGTTGCAGTCTCGGATGGCGGAGAGATCGACTTGACCGGTTGGGATCTCGATCTGCTCGAGATCGCGCCGCCGCCCGGCTTTGAGGGAGAGATTTCCGGCGAAATTACGTCCACGGATATCGCATTCAATGGTGAGACGGTCTCGGGCCATTCCTTCTTCGCCATCCAGGTGGGCGATGAGGTTGAGCCGTCGTCGCCCGCAGCTGAAGGCGGCCCATCTGACATGATGGCCTATTCGGAGCAAGCTGGGTCGGAAGGCTCTTGGGTTGATGCGGCTGAATCTCCGGACGACAAGGAACAGTCGAACGAGAATGCGATGGAAGAGCCAGTCATCGAGCAGTCTGACAGCACGCAATACAACGACATGAACGAGACCTATGAGCGTTCGGATTGGTAATGCTTTAGTGCAATTGGTGATCATCGAAAGCGTTGAGTTCGGTGAGGCGCGCTGAATGCACTGAATGCCACGGCGCGAGCGAGATCATCACAGGCGCTTGACCGAAGACCTGATCGTCATTGTGGTGTCAAGTTTCACCGATCCGGCCGGTTCTCCGGTTTCAATCCATTGCGCCAGTTTCTCGGCGGCACATGTTCCCATTCTTCGGACGGGTAGATGAACGCTGCTCAACGGTGGCCAGGTGCTTTGCGAGCTGGGTAAATCATCGACGCCAACGATTGATATCTCATCAGGCACGCGAATGCCGAGACGCTGAAATCCGCTAAGGACACCCTGGGCGATCACATCGGACAGGCACAGACAGGCGGTGACCTCCGGCGCCTGTGTCTTAACTTCATCGACGACCCCTGCCGCCGCCGTGAATTCAATGGGGATTTCGTAAAACAGCAGTTCAAGGTCGCGCCGGGCCCGCAAAGCCTCGACCCGTGCGCGCGTACGATCATTGTTCTCGGTCGGCCCGGAGAGGACCGCGATGGTGGAATGCCCCATTTCCACAAGATGATCGAGAGCGTAGCTGGCGGCCTCGCGGTTGTCATATCCAACTGTTGTAAGCGGATCTTCGGCATCGAAGTACGACGTGGCAATGACCGGCGCCTTATACTTACGCACCAGCGCGTCGAACTCATCGCTATGGGTGACGCCCGAGACGACAAACCCTTCAACGCCAAGATTGAGAAGGTCCTGCGCCCGCTGGGTTTCCTTCTGCAGATCATTGTTTGTTGTTGCCACGACCAACGAAAACCCATGCCGGGCCAACTCAATCTCCAAGGCATCCAGAAACCTTGAAAAGATGGCATTATCCAGGGTGGGCACCAGCGCGCCCACCATATAGGTGCGGCCGGAGTTGATGGCCCGCGCTGCTGCACTGGGGACGAAGTCGAGCGCGTTGATCGCGGTCTGAACTTTCTCATGTGTTGCCTGAGCCACAGTCGATGAGCCGCTGAGCACACGCGAGACAGTTGCAACCGAAACCCCCGCGTGCCGCGCCACATCGCGCATATTGTACCGCTTCTTGGATGGTTTTTTAAGCAATCTCTAATCTCCGCCGCGCGTTCCTGCGCGCGGCCTCTTGACAGATGTAACTAGTTTCAATCACGATGTAAGTAGTTACATCTTGTCAAACCGAGCCTCTCATGCAAGACCTGCCGCCCTTGCACAGCTTCTCGAATATCGGACACATGTCTCACGGTCGCAATTTTGCGGGCTTTTCGCAGCGGGCGTCAACGTCGCATCTGATTGATCCGCGCAGCAGCATGATGATGCGCGTGGATGAAGGGGATCTTGTCCGGATCGCCTTGGCCGGGCCGGATGAGCAGCTTTCGCTCTTGGCGTTCGATGCAAAGGGCGCCCGGCGAGAAGGTGATATCGGAATCGCCCCACCAACACCGCTGTCACTTTCAGATTTCGATTCCGGCTCACTGCTGGGGTGGTTGGGTGCGCAAGGTGTTGAGCCCGGTCCCGACTTGGATGCCAGCCTGCTGTCATTTCAGGACGACGGTATCGTCCTGCGGATGCCAGCGGCGCTGACCGTCTGGCTTGTCAATCCTGTCGCGCAGATCGACTTGATTGGTGGGCTCGGGCGCGGGGCGGCGCTCATTGAACACACGAGGCAGGCGGGACCTGAGCCTTTGCCTGAGCCTTTCGGCTCTGTGCGAGACGAATTCACGATCCGGCGTGGCACGGCGCAGGCCTATCAGCTTCGGCGTGGGGAGGTGCTTCAGATCATCGACATCGAAGGTCAGCAATGCTCTGATTTTCAAGCCTTCGGTCTGGCAGCGCTTGATCGTGCACAGGAGCGAATGATCGACTCCACGGCCACGCGCAGCATGGTCCGGCGCTCTTTCCCCGGCCCGGGGCTGTTCGACAAATTCTTCGATGCTGCGATGACGCCGATGCTTCAGGTCGTTCGAGACACCTGTGGACGGCATGATACCTTTGGTCTGGCCTGTACGGCGCGTGGCTATGAAGAGCGCGGGTTTCCGGGGCATATCAATTGCTCGGACAATATCTCCGGTGCATTAGGGCCCTTTGGTGTGACTCCGCGCAATGCCTGGCCCGCAATCAACTTCTTCTGGAACACCTGGGTTGATCCGCATCACCATATCCAGACGGAAGAAAGCCACTCCCGCCCGGGTGACTACGTGGCGATGAAAGCACTCGATGATCTGACCTGCGTGAGCACCGCCTGTCCGGATGATATCGACCCCATCAATGGGTGGAACCCCACGGACATCCATGTCCGGATTTATCGACCTGAGACCACGATCACGCGGTCGGTTGCTTACCGCAGCAAAGAGGACGCCCCCATGCAGATCAGCCAGGAGTCGGCCTTCCATGAGCGGCTTGCCCCGTTGACCGACCAGTTTGCACCTGCGCGCGACTTGTGGTTGCCAGTCTCGTTCCCGTCGCATGGAACCCTGGGGGAGTATTGGGCCTGCCGCGAGGCCGCAACGCTGCAGGACATGAGCGGGCTGCGCAAGTACGACATCATAGGCCCTGATGCGGAACAACTTCTGCAGCGGGCGCTAACGCGCGATGTCGCTCGGCTTGCGGTGTGGCGTGGCAGCTATGCGGTCATGTGCGACGATACCGGGCAGGTCATCGATGATGGCACGTTGTTTCGGCTGGCGCCGCATCTGTTCCGGTGGTGCTGTGGCTCCGAGGAAAGCGGGCGAGCTTTGAAGGAGCTTGCCGCTCGGGAAGGCCTGCAAGCGCGCATCCATGATCTGGGCGGTGCCTTGCCAAATCTTGCGCTTCAAGGGCCGAAGTCCCGGGATATCCTGCGCAAACTTGTCTTTACCCAACCGCATGTGCCCGCGTTGGACCAGATCAACTGGTTCGGTGCCACTGTCGCACGCATTGGCGATCGGGAGGGTGTGCCATTCTTCCTGACGCGCAGCGGGTACACGGGTGAGCTCGGCTATGAGCTCTTTTGTTCAAAAGAAGATGCAGTCGCGCTCTGGGATGCAATAGTGGACGCGGGTGCGGAGTTTGGCCTCAAGCCCATGGGCTCGGCCGCGCTAGAGATCATCCGCATAGAGGCGGGGCTGGCCGCTGCCGGGGCCGAGTTCACCGCTGGCGTGGATGCATTCGAGGCGGGTCTGGGCTTCGCCATAAACCTCAAGAAGTCTGATTTTGTCGGCAAGGCGGCGCTTGAGAGAAATGCGGCTGCAGCGCGGCATCAGCTTCGGGGCCTGTTGTTCAAGTCCACCGATGTGCCACCCCACGGCGCCCCAGTTTATCAGGGCGAGCGACAGGTCGGCACGGTGACTTCAGCGACGCATTCGCCATTGCTGGAGCGGTCAATTGCGATGGCCCGATTGAATGTCGAGTACGCCGGGACCGGCACAGCGCTCGAAGTTGGACAGCTCGATGGACGCATGAAGCGCCTGTCAGCGACGGTCATCGACATCCCCTTTGTTGATCCGAAACGAGAGAAAGCCCGCGCATGAGCGTCGTCGAACTTGAAAACGTCTGGAAAGTCTTTGGCAGCCGCGCATCGGAGGCGATGGCCGCAATCAGGGCGGAAGGGCTCGGCAAGGCGGAGGTGTTGGAGCGGTTCGAAGCGGTTGTGGGGGTGAAGGATGCCTCATTTTCGGTTGAAGAGGGCGAAATCTTCTGCCTGATGGGGCTGTCGGGCTCGGGCAAATCGACGCTTGTCCGCCACATCAACCGGTTGATCGAGCCGACGTCGGGCTCGATCCGGATCATGGGCGAAGACATCGGCGCGATGAAATCCGAGCAGCTTCGTGCAACGCGGGCGGACAAGATCGGCATGGTGTTTCAGAACATGGCGCTGCTGCCGCACCGGTCGGTGCGCGATAATATCGGCTTTGCGCTCGAACTGCGCGGGATCGACGGATATACCCGCGCGCAGGCGGCGGACAGGGCGCTTGAGACGGTCTCGCTGCACGGTTATGGCGACCGGCTGCCGTCGGAATTGTCGGGCGGCATGCAACAACGGGTTGGGCTGGCGCGGGCGCTGGCCGCCGATCCGGAAATCCTGCTGATGGACGAGCCCTTTTCGGCGCTCGACCCGCTGATCCGCCGCAACCTGCAGGACGAATTTCTCGGGCTCAGCCAGAACCTGAAAAAGACAACCGTATTCATCACCCACGACCTCGATGAGGCGATCCGCATGGGCGACCGGATCGGGATTATGAAGGACGGCGAGATCGTGCAGATCGGCACCGCCGAGGATATCGTGACAGCGCCCGCCGACGACTATGTTGCCGACTTCGTCGCGGGTATCTCGCGGCTGAAGCTGGTGTCGGCCTCCAAGATCATGGTGAACCCGGATGCGCATGCGGCCCACCACGGCGCGCTCGAACCCGGGCAGGACTATCCGGTTGCAAGCCCGGAAGACGATCTCGACTCGCTGGTGGGCTTGAGCACCGGTACCGAACTCCCGGTCCTGATCAAACATGATGATGCCGTGATCGGCATTGTGACCAAGGACACCCTTCTCAAGGGACTGCAAGGAGGGGCCGAGGCATGAGCGGAGCCGTGATCGGTGGTGGCGCCGAGCAGCGTGAGATTGATGACCGGGATGTGTCCATTGGCACATTCGTTGCGGAGAAAGAGGACTACTACGCGCCGGTTTTTGAGAAGGTTCAGCGGGCGACCTTGCCGCGTTGGCATCTGAACATCTGGGCGCTTCTGGTGCCATGGTTGTGGTCGGCCTTCAGGGGTGTCTGGGTCCTCTTCTGGATTTCGCTCGCGATCGACATCACCGCGATTGTCTGCCTGATGCAGGTCGTCAAGTTCAGCCCGCTCCTGGCGGAGGCGCAACTCAATCCTGAGGCCAACGCAACGTTGATTGCGCGCTATTCCGGCTGGATCACCAACTACAGCTGGATCGGGGCCCTGCTGTTCATCGGCGGGCGTCTGTGGATGGGTAGTGCTGCGAACCGGCTCTACTACAACCAATATGCGCGGTGGCGTATTGATGCGGCGGTGCCGAGTGGCACCAGCATGAAGCGCCTGATGATCGGGGTGATGGTCATGCTCGTGATCGCCCCGCTGACCACCTATCGCGCCACCCAGCTGCGCCTTGATGAGCGCGCCTGCTTCAATCATATCCGGGCCGCCGAAGGCGTTGCGGCGCTGTTGACCCGGTTCGACGCAGGCACCGTTGGAGATTTGCAGCCGTTGCTGTCCAGCGAAATCCAGCAGCGCGAGAGCCGCATGGATGTGCTCAACGCCCTGGAAACGCTCACCGACGAGCAGAAGTCTGAACGCGCCGCGCTGCGCAAGGAAGCGCGTGATCTGGGGCGCGATCTCGAGCTGACCGAGGATTACAACAGCATCACCGCGCGCGACCAATTCGATTGCTATTTCATCGATGACTTCCCGACACTTGCTCGGCTCGAGCCGCCGGAGGATATCACCTATCGCCGCGTGCCGGACGAGGAGGCGATTGCCGCGGGCCGCGAAGGAGCCACCAAGGTCATCGAGCAGATCAAGGACCCGGTCGAAGGCCGCAAGGTGACGATCTTCACCTATTCCGCCGAAAGCATCGATATCTCGATCAACTACCTGCGTGCGCAATTCGCTGGCGGCTTTGACGCAATGACAAATGTGCTGCGCCAGTCGTTGATCCGTGTCGAGGTCGCCTTCATGCAGACGCCGTGGCTGGTGGTCGCGTTCCTGTTCATTGCCCTCAGTTGGGCTTTTGCCGGTCTTGGGACAACGATCTTCGTTGCCAGTTCACTCGCCTTCCTCGCGCTTTTCGAGCTGTGGCAGATCGCGATGCAGACCATGGCGCTGGTGGTGGTCTCAACTGCGGTCTGTGTCCTGATCGGGCTGCCCGTGGGCATCTGGATGGCCAAAAACAAATGGTTCCGATGGATCACTGAACCGATCCTGGACGTGATGCAGACGATCCCATCGCTCAGCTATCTGGTGCCTGCGGTGGCCTTCTTCGGCATCTCGCAGCCGCCCGCGGTGCTCGCCACAGTGATCTTCGCGATGCCGCCCATGATCAAGCTCACCGCGCTCGGGATTCTGCAGGTGCCGGAGAGCACCAAGGAAGCCGCACTCGCCTTCGGGGCGTCCGAGAAGCAGCTGTTGCGCAAAGTCGAATTGCCGATGGCGATCCCGTCGATCATGGCGGGGCTTAACCAGACGATCATGCTTGCACTTTCGATGGCGACGATCTCGGCCTTCATCGGTGCCGAAGGCCTGGGCGCCATCGTGACCTCTGCTCTGGGCGACGCGCAGGCGGGCAAGGGATTGCTCGCGGGTATCGCCATTGCGCTGGTGGCGATGATGATCGACCGCATTCTCAAAGGGATCCGCAACTCGTTTAGCCGGATCTGACACCGACACTCCAAACATACTCAGAACAGGGAGACAAAAAATGAAAGTTTGGACATCAACAACGGCTGCTGCCGCGCTTGCACTCTGTGCCGCACCGGGTATCGCCCAGGAAAAGATCACGCTTTCGGACCTCAGCTGGAATGGCGCGCAGGCCATCGGTCACGTGCTCAGCGCGATCATCGAGGGCGAGATGGGCGGCGATGCCGAGATCGTCTCGGGGATGAACCAGGCGGCCGTGATCATGGCGGGCATGGACAAGGGTGATGGCTCCATCGACGTCTACACCGACCTCTGGATGCCGAACCAGCAGGCGCTCTGGGACGAGTACATCGACGGGAACCAGACCGTTCTGACCAACCAGCCCTACAAGGGCACGTCGAACATCTACGTGCCGAGTTACATGGCTGACAAGGTGTCCTCCATCGAGGACCTGAACAACCCCGAGATTGCCGCGATGTTCGACACCGATGGCAACGGCAAGGGGGAGTATTGGGCCGGTGACGTGACCTGGGCCTCGACCAAGCGCTGGCAGATCAAATTCAAGTCCTATGGGCTCGACGGGCTGTGGGAGCCGAACATCGTGTCCGCTGACACGTTCAAGGCCGGTCTTGAGGCGGCCTATACCGCAGGCAAGCCGCAGCTTTTCTACTATTGGACGCCCGAGGCGATCCACGTGAAATACGACCTGACGGCGCTCGAAGAACCAGCGCGGTTCGACGGCTGCGAGGTGGTTGATCTGGACGCGGAAGACTGGCTCGAGGTGTCGTATTTCGAGTGCGTGATCGCGGCGAATGAAATCTTCGTGGCCTATTCGAAGTCGCTAGAGGAGCGTAACCCGGCGGTGGCCAAGATGCTGTCGAACGTGCAGTTCACCGGCGACGAGATCAACGGCTGGATTGTCGAGATGTTCGAGAACAAGCGCGACCCGCGCGAAGTGGCCGAGGACTGGATCGCGGACAACAAGGAAACCGTGACATCCTGGATCGAGGGCTAAGGGCCTTACCCACGATTGGGCCGCGTCGATTTTCCGCGTGGCCCTTTCGGTTAGATCTACTCTTCAGCCGGATCAAGAGATGCGGCGATGGCGTCGAACAGCGCAACGGTTTCGTGGTCACGTGTGTCGAAGGCTTCGTCCGCGCTGGTCTTTACGATCACCACGCGCCTACGGCGATCCACGAAGATGTACTGCCCCCAAATTCCAATCGCCAGGAACGTGTCGCGCGGGCCTTCGGGCACCCACCAGTGATAGCCATAGCCGAAGGTCCAGGACGAGGCCGGGTTCGGGCCCGGCTCCAGATGCGGGGCACTGGGTCGGGTCGAGGTGGCCACCCAATCTTCCGGGATGATCTGCACGGCGTGCCGCCGCCCCTCATCGAGAAACAGCTGCCCGAAGCGCCCAAAGTCGCGCAGCGTCGCGCTGAGACAGCAGAAGGGGAGGACCGGGCCAGTGCGCCCGGTGTTCCACGGGGCCGCGCGTTCGGCCCCCATCGGCTGCCAGAGACGCGCTTCGAGGTAGGTCTCGTTTGGCTGGCCCGTTGCCGCTTCGAGCACGAGACCCAGAGCGATGCTGTCTGAGCTGATGTAATCGTTGTAGGTTCCGGGCTCTCGGATCCGCTGGAGGCCGGTTAGTGTTTCGACCATCGGCTGACCAGCGCCGAGACTGAAGAACAGGCGGTTCACATCCGACCACGGGCGATCATAGTCTTCACCGAAGCCGACGCCCGACGACATGGTGAGCGCGTGACGGATCGTCACCCGGGCATACCCCGATCCGGCCAGAGCAGGGACGTAGCGGTCCAGCGGATCATCGAGGCTCGCGATGTGGCCTTCCTTAATGGCGATACCAATCAACGCCGACAACACAGACTTGGCCATGGACCAGGACGTGAAGCGCGATTTCTCGTCTGCACCGAGATGATAGCTTTCATGACGGATGTGGCCGTCCTGCAAGACAAGCAGGCCCGTTGTGACCGTCTCCTCGAGGAAGGCCGAGACAGAGCGGGTTTGCCCGTCGAAAATATAGCTCTCCGGCAGCTCTCGCAGAGCAATCGGCAACTCCCTCACCTTATCGCTCGCCGCAACGGTCTTGGCAGGGAAGACGCGTTCCATCGCGCGAAAATTCTCGATACGCTTATCTTCGGCGAAAAGCGTGATACCTGCCCAGTAAGGTGATGCGCGGAGCCAAAGCACACCGGCCAGCGCTATCGCCGTGATGCCGCAGATCAACACGGCCGCCACCCTCAGCACCATGCGTCTTATCATTTCAGCGACCCCTCTTTTGCCCCGATCAGAGCGGCGATACGATGGCTGCATGCGCCGCAAAACCGAAATGACGTCAACGACAGAGCGATTGTCGTGAACGACACCGTCCGCGCGACGCTGCATCACGCGCGCGATCTTGGCGGGCGGAGCCGGTTTTGGGCTGGCCTTGTCGGCGTTGCGGCCATTCTCGGCCTGATCGGGCCTTTTGGCACCTACGATGCGCTTCCGTTGGCCCCACGGCTGGCCTACTGGTTCGCGATCTGTGTGCTGAGTTTCTGGGTCGGCTATCTCACCTCCGCATGTGTGGCGACAGGCGCCGGGACCCTTGGACTGGCTGCGCCGCTCGCAGTTGGACTGGGTGGCCTTGCAGCAAGCCTGCCTGTGGTTGCGATGGTCTCCGCTCTCGATCTTTTGGTCTTCGGCGCCGGCATCTTCAGGCGCGGGGCGGAGCTTCTGCCCGTGGTCGCCATCATCTCCGTCGTGATCGCGCTGCTGTTCGAGGCGCTGGACATGCGTGATCTGACCCCGCCTTCCAAGGCAGACCCGATGACCGCCCCAGCCTGGCTCGATCAATTGCCTGCCTCTGTCGGCCGCGACTTGATCGCCTTACATGCGCAGGATCACTACCTCGCCGCGCGCACATCTCAGGGTGAGACGCTGCTGCGCGCATCACTTAGCGAGGCGACAACCGAGCTGGGCGCATACGGGCTGCGGGTGCACCGGTCCTGGTGGGTCGCGCGCCATTGGGTTTTGCGGATCGAGACGCGGAAAGGACAGTCGAGCATCCTTCTGCGGGACGGCACACGTGTGCCGGTCGGGCGGGTCTATCGCGCAGCGGTGCGCGGGCGGCTGCAACAACCTTAGGCGAAGGGAATGCGGCGCGGTGAGCGGCGCCCATCATGACTGATCTCCGCAGACATCGGTGCCTCTGTTGGGCTGTCCAATCGCGGGATGACCAGGTTAGCCCAGGGCCGCGGGCAGCATATCGTAGTAGAAAATTGCCCTCGCGCGCTGAAGTAACGCCAAACTTCAACCTCGGGTTGCTGATTTCGAGTCCAAACTGCAACACTCTGACATCCCCGGAAATCGACTATTTCCACAAGACCGCAGGGTTGATACCGAAAAGGAAACAAGAAGCAGGGTAGGCAAGCAGGCATATGAAAACGGGCTTTCGAGGCACGTTTGTAATCTCCTGGTCGCAAACAGAAATAGATGGCTTGGACGCAGCACCGCTGCAGTCGCTGCGGGTGGGTGCGGCCTGGTCGTGGCGCGGTGACGCGGCTCAACTGGATGGGCCGTCCGGTGTGCTGCGACTAGACCGCGCGCTCGGCGCCGAGACGTTGCGGCGCCGGGCTGCATCGGTCGTGCGACGTCTTGTCTGCAGCGCTGACCAGAAGCTGTCGACACCAGATCACGCGCACTCTCCCGCGACACTCGAGGACCGCTGCTTCGTGATCACCGACGGTGCCCAAAGCTACACCGTGACTGTGATTGATATAGGTGCCACGGCGCCGCCACTGTTGATGTTCGTTGATGAGTTGCCGCCACGCGGCGCTGATCTCTGGGTTGTCAGGCATACCCTGGATGCGAAAGCTGTGCGGGGTCGTCAGGCAAACACCGACGCTGTTATTTGCTTCACGCCCGGCACCCGCATCGCGACGCCCAGAGGGCAACAGATGGTCGAGCACCTTGGCGTCGGTGATCTGGTGCTGACGAAAGACAACGGGCCTCAGCCTGTGCAGTGGATCGGACGTCGCCACATGACCGGCGCGCGTCTTTTTGCCACCCCGGCGTTCCGCCCGGTGCGTATCCGGGCAGGTGCCTTAGGGGTCGAACGCCCGGATCAGGAGCTGCTTGTGTCACCACAGCATCGCATGCTCATCAGCGGCCCGGCAGCGCAGGATCTCTTCAACACGCCGGATGTCCTCGTGGCGGCCAAGGACCTCATCGATGGTCGCAGAATCTGCGTCGATCTCACCGTGCGTGAGGTCACCTACATCCACTTACTTTTGCCCGGGCACAACGTGCTCTGGGCCAATGGTGTGCTGACTGAAAGTTTTCATCCGGCCAGTGCGTCGCTGCAGGCACTGGGTGTCGAAGACCGCACCCGCCTGCTGGCCATGAAGCCGGAATTGGCCGATGATCCGCATAGCTATGGCGGTTATGCCCGCCGCAACCTGACAAGATCCGAAGCCGCGATCCTGCGTCATGCGGCCTGAGGAGGCCTAGCTGTCTGCACCCAGAACCGCAGCGATCACCGCCTTGGCGCTGTCACTCGACCAATCCGCATCCCCGCGCATACGCGCAACTTCGCGACCTTCCGGATCGATCAGCACCGTAATGGGCAGGCCGAAGATCGCCATCTGACTGGCCAGTGACTGCTTCGGGTCCTGATGGCGCGGCAGGTTGTCGACACCGATTTCGGCGAAGAACTTCTTGATGCCCTCGGGCGAATTCCGCCCCGTCGCAATGGTAACAACCTCAAAGTCTTCGCCCCCGAATTCGGACTGTAATTCAGAGAGTTGTGGCATCTCCTTGCGGCATGGAGCACACCATGTGGCCCAGAAGTTCAGCAGCACGTACTTGCCACGATACGCTTCGAGTGTCTCCTGGCCCGCGCCATCTGCCAGCTCGTAAGCGGCTGTGGATGTCGCCTCGGGGACCTCATGGAAGACGAGCTTCTTCATGTCACCTTCGCGCAGCTGTGCTGCCGCCACCAGGTCGGCCTGCGCCGTGACCGGAGCCATGATTGCGCCTGCCCCGAGGGCCGTATAAACGAGCGCAGCAAGAATTCTTTTCATATCCCCTCCGAAGGGTTCAGACCAATGACAGACACGCCCGGTTCTTCCAAAAACGCCGCCTCCAACCAGATGTGGGGCGGGCGTTTTGCCGCCGGTCCGGATGCGATCATGGAGGCGATCAACGCCTCGATCGGCTTCGACAAACGAATGGCGGCACAGGATATCGCGGGCTCGCGTGCACATGCCGCGATGCTGGGGGCAACCGGCATTTTGGAACCTAGCGATGTAGACGCGATCCGGGAAGGCCTGCTCACAGTCTTGTCAGAAATCAACGAGGGCCGGTTCGAGTTTTCCACCGCGCTCGAGGACATTCACATGAATGTGGAGGCGCGGCTGAAGGAGATTATCGGCGAACCGGCAGGGCGGCTGCACACCGGGCGCAGTCGGAACGATCAGGTCGCGACAGACTTCAAGCTGTGGGTGCGGGATCAGTTGGATGCAGCCGAGACGGGGCTGATTGCGCTCATTCAGGCGTTGCTCGATCAGGCTGAGGCTGGCGCGGACTGGGTCATGCCAGGCTTCACCCATTTGCAGACCGCACAACCCGTCACATGGGGCCACCACATGATGGCCTACGTCGAGATGTTCGGGCGGGATCTGAGCCGTGTGCGAGACGCGCGCGCGCGCATGAACACCTCGCCGCTCGGGGCAGCGGCCCTCGCAGGCACCTCCTTCCCCATTGATCGGCAGATGACCGCCGAGGCTCTGGGCTTTGACGCGCCCGCGGCCAATTCGCTGGACGCGGTGAGCGACCGCGATTTTGCGCTGGAGTTCCTGAGCGCTGCGAGCATCTGTGCGGTGCATCTCAGCCGCTTTGCCGAAGAGCTTGTCATTTGGTCTTCGGCGCAGTTCCGCTTTGTCACCCTGTCGGACCGCTTCTCGACCGGGTCTTCGATCATGCCGCAGAAGAAAAATCCCGACGCCGCCGAGCTCATTCGAGCCAAGGTGGGGCGGATTTTCGGTGCAAACACTGCGCTGATGATGGTGATGAAAGGCCTGCCGCTGACCTATTCCAAAGACATGCAGGAGGACAAGGAACAGGTCTTTGACGCCGCCGACAACCTCATGCTTGCACTGGCTGCGATGACCGGAATGGTGGCTGACATGAGCGCCAATCGCGACAGTCTGGCCGCCGCGGCGGGTTCGGGCTTTTCGACGGCAACCGACCTCGCCGACTGGCTGGTCCGGGTGTTGGGGCTACCTTTCCGCGATGCGCACCATATCACCGGCAGCCTCGTAGCTCTCGCCGAGCGCAAAGGGTGTGATTTGCCTGAGCTCAGTCTAGAGGATATGACGTCTGTGCACGCGGACATCACGGCAGATGTGTTTGATGTGCTCGGGGTGGAAAATTCGGTGAACAGCCGTACCTCTTACGGGGGCACCGCGCCTTCACAAGTTCGAGCGCAGATCGCACGGTGGAAGGAGATGATTGCATGAGACATCTGGTTCTGGTGGCCGCTTTGGGCCTGCTGGCCGCCTGCGGTGCAGACGGTGAACCTGTCACACCGCAGATCAACGGCGGTGTGACCATCAATCAAAACGGCATCTACCCCAGCGCCTCTGTCGGTGTCGGCAAAGGCCCCTTGTCCGTCTGGTTGGGGCTGTGACCCGCGCCGCACTCATTGCGCTGTCTGTGCTGGGCGTGTCCGCCTGTACCGGACCGGTGAGCGCGCCGCGTGGCGGGGAGCAAGTCGCGCCCGAGAAAAAGGACGGCACCGGTGTGCGGGTCTCCGGATATGCCACCTTTGGATACGTCAAGGGGCGCTGAGTGACACCGATCCGCGTCATATGGCTTTTGCTGGCCATCTGGGGTGCCATCCACCCGATGAGCTATTTCCTGCAGTGGTTCAATGAAAACAGCTATAGCCTTATCGCGATGGTCGATGCGTGGCACGCCAATGCGGCCACCAGCGGGCTCGTCTGGGACCTCACGATTGCCGCAGTGGCGTTGACGGTCTGGGTTCTGGTCGAATGCTTTCAAAGCCGGATGTGGCTTGGTCTGCTGGCGATTCCCGCCACATTTTGCATCGGCGTCAGCTGTGGTTTGCCGCTTTATCTCTACCTCAGGTCGAAACCTGTGGCATAGGCACTCTCCAAACGGTGCCGGTTCTCACATTTTTTGACCGATAAACCCTTTTTTTACCTTTTTTGACGCCGCGGCTCTGTTTTTCACCCTGCATGTGTGGCAATACTTGGTCGATGTAGGGGTAGTCCGAATTATCGGGCAGCTATGTGATTTGGGTACGCCGTATAGTGGGAGACATTCTTATGGCTAAATTTGGCAAGATTACCGCAGCAACAGCTGCACTTCTCGCGGCGCCGATGATGGCGTCGGCCGCAACTTTGACGCTGGACTTCGAAGGTCTGACCGCAAACCAGGCTCTTACTTCGGTGACAGTCGGTACAACCGTCTTCGACATCACAACCTCGGTGAGCGAGGCAATTCTGTTCGACACGCTTGATCCGACAACCAGTGATCACGCGAACGATGCGGATATCATTCCAGCCGTTCAGGGCGAAAATGGCGTTGGCGGCAACGTTCTGATCCTGAGAGAAGATGGCAACAACCCTCTGGCGAATGATCGCGCCGGCGGCGGGACAATCACCTTCACACTGGCGAGCGGCCCCGACCTGTCGCTGATCGGCGCTTCGGGTATCGATGACGACACGTGGAATTTTGCCGAATCCTTCGCGGGTCCGATCGGCAGCCTCACACTGACCGGTGAGAGCGAGACAGGCACCGTGAGCTTCGCGCCGAACGTGCTGACCGTCGGCAGCTTCTTCACAATCGAATATGAAGGTTCCGGTGCGATTGACTCGCTCATCTTCGATGACGGCCTCACAGCTGTTCCGGTTCCGGCGGCACTTCCGCTGATGCTGGTCGGTCTTGGTGGCTTTGGCCTGATCGCACGTCGCCGGAAGACACGCGCAAGCTAAATCTGTCGACACAGTTTACGGAAAGGGCGGCTCCGGCCGCCCTTTCGCGTTTTCGGGCAGACAGGTCGGACGGATGATTGCCTTGGCGCGTCGGTCTGGTAAGAGGCTCAAGCTGCTACTCAAAGGCCGGACATGGATCACTTTCTTTATCGCAATGGCGCGCTTTATGCCGAGGAAGTCCCGGTGGCGGAGATCGCCGCATCGGTCGGCACGCCATTCTATGTGTATTCAACGGCCACGCTGCTGCGGCACTTCCAGCTTTTTGATGAGGCTTTGGACGGGCTCGACCATCTTGTCTGCTACGCCATGAAAGCGGCGAGCAACCAGGCAATTCTGAAGACGCTGGCGCAGGCCGGGGCGGGCATGGATGTGGTCTCGGGCGGCGAATACATGCGTGCGAAGGCCGCCGGTGTGCCGGGCGACAAGATCGTCTTCTCAGGCGTTGGCAAGACTGCAGCAGAGATCCGTCTGGCGCTTGAGGGCGGTATCCGTCAATTCAACGTGGAATCCGAGCCCGAGATGGCAGTGCTCGACGCAACCGCGCGCGCCATGGGCAAGGTTGCCCCGATCACGATCCGGGTGAACCCGGATGTTGACGCGAAAACCCATGCCAAGATCGCGACGGGCAAGTCCGAGAACAAATTCGGCATCCCGATCTCTCGCGCCAAGGAGGTCTATGCCTTGGCCGCCTCGATGAACGGGCTGCAGGTGATCGGCATTGACGTGCATATCGGCAGCCAGTTGACGGACCTCGCCCCCTTTGAGCTCGCCTACCAGAAGGTCGCCGAGCTGACGACTGAGCTTCGCGCAGAGGGGCACGATATTCGCCGCCTCGATCTGGGGGGCGGCCTCGGCATTCCCTATGCGCGCGACAATCAGGCACCGCCGCTGCCGCTGGACTATGGCGCGATGGTCAAGCGCACGTTGGGTGATCTGGGTTGCGAGATCGAGATCGAACCCGGGCGGCTCATCGCGGGCAATGCGGGGATCATGGTGTCCGAGGTGATCTATGTGAAATCCGGTGAGGACCGCGATTTTCTGATCATCGACGGCGCCATGAACGACCTGATCCGCCCCGCGATGTATGAGGCTTATCACGATATTATACCGGTGATCGAACCCGCCCCGGGGACAGAGCCCGCGACCTTCGATATCGTGGGGCCGGTGTGCGAAACCGGCGATACCTTTGCCCGCGGGCGGCAGATGCCGCCGGTGGCTGCGGGTGACCTTGTTGCCTTCCGATCTGCGGGGGCTTATGGCGCGGTAATGAGCAGTGAGTACAATTCCCGACCGCTGATCCCCGAGGTTCTGGTGAATAAGGATCAATTTGCGGTTATTCGCCGACGTCCCACCTTTGACGAAATGATAAATCGAGATACCATTCCAGAATGGCTTTGACCCCGTATCCCCGGGGTGATCGCAAGCGGAGACGAACCGATGGCGTCATTTTCCCGGCACGATGCGACCCGTAGTCTGGTAGCGGTGCGCTGGCCCTTGCGGCTGACGTGGCTGGGGATGCTTGCCGAAGCGCTTGTTCAAAGTCTCTGGCCTCTGCTGACAGTTTGCCTTCTGATCCTCGCCGCGCTGATGCTGGGCCTGCAGGATACTATTTCGGTCGAGTTTGTCTGGGCCATCGCCGTCGCGGCCGGTTTGGGCCTGCTCGGCACGTTGGGGTATGCGTTCAAACGGTTCCGGTTGCCGACCCGTACACAGGCCATCGCGCGTCTTGATGCGAGCTTGCCGGGCCGGCCCCTGCAAGCGTTGCTCGACACCCAGACCATCGGGGCGGAAGATGCCGCCTCTACCGCGGTTTGGCGCGCGCACCAGGCCCGCATGGCGACCCGGGCCGCTGAAGCCGAAGCCGTGCCCGCCGACCTGCGGGTTTCGGAGCGTGATCCCTATGCGCTGCGCTATATCGCCGTCTTGGCCTTCGGCATTGCTCTGCTGTTCGGCTCGATTTGGCGGGTGGGCTCCGTTGCGGATATGACGCCGGGTGGCGGCGGGCTTGCCTCTGGGCCGGTCTGGGAAGGCTGGGCGGAAAGCCCACGCTATACAGGGCGCCCTACGATCTATCTTAACGATATTCCGGAAGGCGCCTTGCGAGTGCCGGTGGGCAGCCTGATCACCCTGCGCCTCTATGGCGAGATCGGGGCCTTGACCCTGTCCGAAACTGTGTCCGGGCGCACTGAGGTGCCTCCTGCCTCCGATCCGGCGCAGGACTTCACCGTGGTGCAAAACGGCACCGTGTCGATCAGCGGCCCTGGCGGGCGCAGCTGGGACATCGAGGTGATCACAGACGCGCCACCTGAAATCGCCGTGCTTGACGACCCGTCAGCCTCGGCCTTCGGTGAAATGACGCTGCCTTTCGAGGCGCGCGACGACTATGGCGTCGAGGCAGGCGAGGCGCGGTTTGCGCTCGATCTGGCGTCTGTCACCCGGCACCACGGCCTGATGATCGACCCCGAGACGCGGCCCGATTTGGTGGTGCCTTTACCGACGCCGATCGCAGGGAACCGTCGGGAGTTCGAAGAAAACCTGATCGAAGACTTCTCCGAGCACCCGTGGGCGAACCTGCCTGTGCTGGTGCGCCTGTCGGCGCTGGATGGCGCTGAACAGGAATTTGAAACCCAACCGCGGGCCATGGTGTTGCCAGGGCGGCGTTTCTTTGACCCTGTCGCCGCGGCGGTGATCGAACAACGGCGCGATCTGCTGTGGTCGCGCGCCAACAGCGACCGCATCAGCCAGATCCTGCGGGCGACGGCATACTTGCCCGAGGAGCTTTTCCGCAAGGAGATCGATGCTTTGCGCTTGCGCAAGGTGATCCGGCAACTCGAGACCTTCGCAAAATACGGGCTGAGCGACGAAATGCAGGAAGAGCTGGCCGACGAGATGTGGGACCTTGCGATCATTCTTGAGGAGGGCGATCTGGCCGATGCAGCCGAGCGGTTGCGCCGCGCACAGGAGCGTCTGAACGAGGCCATTGAGAATGGGGCGTCGGATGAAGAGATCGCCGAGTTGATGCGCGAGCTGCGCAGGGCGACCGAAGATTATCTCCAGCAGATGATGCGGCAGGCCGAGCGGCAACGTCAGGAAAACGACGAAAACAATTTCGAGGCGCCGAACCAGGACTCCATGATGATGACGCAGGACGACCTGCAGCGCATGATGGACCGTATCCAGGAGCTGATGGAGCAAGGCCGTATGGCCGAGGCGCAGCAGGCGCTGCAAGAACTCCAGCAGCTCATGGAAAACATGCAGATGGCCCAGGGCCAGCAGGGGCAGGGTGGTCAGAGCCCGGGCGAACAGGCCATGGAAGGCCTGTCCGAGACCCTGCGCGAACAACAGGGCCTCTCCGATCAGGCGTTCCGTGATTTGCAGGAACAGTTCAACCCCGGGGCACAGGCTGGCGAAAGCCAAGACAACGAGGGCCGCAACGGCGGCCAGGGCCGGGGTGAAAGCCACGAAGGCCAGTCAGGGCAAGGCGAGGGGTCCGATCAGCAGCAGGGCGATGGCTCCTCCGGTCAGTCGCAGCCGGGGGAAGGGTCGATCGCGGATCGCCAGCGGGCTTTGCGCGAAGAGTTGCGGCGTCAGCAGGGCAATCTGCCGGGCGCGGGCACGCCAGAGGGCGATGCCGCCCGTGACGCGCTGGATCGTGCGGGCCGCGCCATGGATGGTGCAGAGGAATCGCTGCGCAACGACGACCTCGCCGGAGCAATCGACGATCAGGGCCAGGCTATGGAGGCCTTGCGGGAAGGTATGCGGGCTCTGGGTGAGATGATGGCGCAACAGCAGCAGAACCAGCAGCCGGGACAGGGCTCGCAACCCTCTGACCAGCGCGCGGAAAACCGCGACCCGCTTGGTCGAGAGTCCGGCAACTCGGGCGCGGATGGAGATACGGGGCCACTTGCGCTGAATGACGACGCCTATGGTCGTGCGCGCGAATTGCTGGATGAAATCCGGCGCCGGTCTGGCGAAACCGCGCGTCCGGAAGAGGAGCGCAACTACCTCAAGCGGTTGCTGGATCGCTTCTGATCGGGCGCCATTAGCCGCTTGAGGCTGCGGCGGCGTCGAGCCAGGTCAGGACGCCTTTGACTTGGCCATCGAGCCAGACACGCCAGCCGTCGACCATACCCACATAGGCGCTCAGCCAGGGATCAGCCTGCGGGACCATCTCGGCAAGTTGTGGTGCAAAGACATAGGTAACTGCGAGCAGCGCAGCCAGCACGACCATCACCAGAAACCCACGCCCAAAGCTGCGCCGTTCGCGGGCTTCTATCTGCGCGGTCTGCCCTGGATCATCCGTTGGAGAGCGGTCGCTGTTCGAGCGCAGGGTCGAATTGATTTCCTCGATATCCGGCAGCAGATCGCGGCGGGCGCCCGTCACCGCCGTTGTCTCGACAACTGGCAGAGAAGGGCTTTCGCCCCGAATGCGCGCCATCCGGTCGCGGGTCTCATGGGCTCGTTTGCGGGCCTCGTTGCTGCCATCCGTCTCATCGAGACCCAGATCTGGCTGGCTTTCCACACTGCCCGCGATCTCGTTCTGGCGCGCCTGTTTCTCCAGCTCCGCTTCTTCACGTAAGACATCCACCACGGCGGGGTCGAGCGCGCGCCGCGGGGCCGCGACCACCGGTGGCTCAGGCTCCTCCGGTTCTGCCGTATCATCGCCGGCATCGGTCTCGGGTTCAGCTTCCGGCTCTGCGGTCATCGCACCTTCGTCGACAGGCTCGGCGGCCTCGTCTTCCGCAGTGACGACCGTTTCGTGTTCCTCCACTGCTTCTTCTGGCGCATCGGCCTGCTGTCCATCGGGGTGGACCTGAAACCACGTCTGGCCACAGTTCGAACACTGCACATCGCGCCCCTCAGGCGGCATGACGTCATCGGGCACTTCGTATTGCGCATCGCAATTCGGA
This sequence comes from Roseobacter cerffii, assembly GCF_054226325.1. Classification (NCBI taxonomy): domain Bacteria; kingdom Pseudomonadati; phylum Pseudomonadota; class Alphaproteobacteria; order Rhodobacterales; family Roseobacteraceae; genus Roseobacter; species Roseobacter cerffii. Next base: position 3,483,617 of record NZ_CM135757.1, on the reverse strand, counting down.
CAGATCAAGCGCATGTCAGGTCCTGCTTCATAGCTACCCCATATTTTTATTTTCCCGCACCATATTGACATCATGGTCGTGCGAAAAGTGTTAACTGCGGACAACCAGGCAAGTGATGCATTGAAACCAGACCGGCGTTGAGGCACAAAAGCGCAACAAAAAAAGGGGGGCCGCGTGATCGAGCTGGAAAATGTCGCCTACAGCTATGGCGGCGGAGCATTGCTATCCGACATTTCGCTCCAATTGGCGCCCGGCTCGTTTCATTTCCTGACCGGCCCGTCCGGTGCGGGCAAAACCACCCTCCTGAAGCTCTGCTATGGTGCGCTGCTGCCAACGTCAGGGGCTGTTACGCTCTTTGGGGACGATGCCTCGCGTCTGGAGCGAGATGACATTGCCGTGCTGCGCCGCCGGATGGGTGTGGTGCACCAGGATTGCAACTTCCTCGATCATCTCACCGTGACCGAAAACATTGCCTTGCCGCTGCGGGTCTCGGGGCGGCAAACCAAGGCGGCACAGGAAGACCTGACGGAACTGATGGCCTGGGTGGGACTGACACATCGTGCCGATGCCGTGCCACCGGAGCTCTCCGGAGGAGAACGTCAGCGCGCAGCACTGGCCCGCGCGGTGATCATGTCGCCCGATGTTGTGCTGGCAGACGAGCCGACCGGGAACGTGGATTGGGAGATGTCGCAACGCCTTCTGAGGCTGCTGGTTGAGCTCAACAAGATGGGCAAGACAGTGCTGATCGCCACCCATGATCTCAGCCTGATCCGCGCCGCCAAGAGCCAGGTGCAGGCCCGTGTGCTTCGGATCGCCAATCGCCACGTTCAACTGGCGGGAGCGGACCTGTGAGCCTGCTGCGCGTTGACCTTAAGCGATTGGTTTTTGGCGATCGACAGGCCGACAGGGTTGTGCCGCCATCCGGCTTCACCGCACAGCTCACTGTATTTGCCTCCGCCGCCATGGCCTTTCTGGCCGTCTTTGCGATGGCGCTCTCGTTGGCGTCGGGTCGGTTGGCCACGCGCTGGGGCGATGAGCTGGCGCAATCCTCCACCATCCGGATCGTGGCTCCCATGGACCAGCGCGCGGCGCAAACGGAGGCGGCCCTTGGCATCTTGGAGACCACCGCAGGAGTGGCTTTTGCTCGCGCATTGAGTGAGACGGAACAGCAGGCGCTGTTGACCCCGTGGTTTGGCGCAGAGCTTGATCTGCAAGCACTTCCTGTTCCGCAGCTTATTGAAATTATTGAAGAAGACAGCAGCTTCGATGCAGCTGGTCTGCGGCTGCGCTTGGCCGCTGAAGTGCCGGGCGCGATCCTCGATGATCACAGCCGGTGGCGCGGTCCGCTGGTCGAGGCTGCGAACCGGTTGCGTGTGCTTGGCTGGATTTCGGCCTTGCTGCTGGGGGGCAGCGTCGCCGCCATGGTGACGCTCGCGGCCCATGCGGCGCTCGCGGCGAACGCGCAGGTGATCGCCGTTCTGCGGCTCGTTGGCGCGACGGACCGTTACATCGCACAAGCTTTCATTCGGCGCTTTACCCTCCGCGCTTTTGGCGGCGCGATGGTCGGTGCAGTGGTGGCCATGGTCGTGGTGGCCCTGATGCCGGACGTGTCCAAAACCGCGGGCTTTCTGACCGGGCTGGGCTTTCAGGGATGGCATTGGTTTCTACCTTTCCTGATCCCCTTTCTGTCTGCCGCAGTCGCTCTTTTGGCGACCAGCGCAGCGGCTGCGCGCACACTGAAGAGATTGGCCTGATGATCCAGCACATCCGATCCGTCGTCTTTATCACGCAGATGTATGTCGCGATGCCGATCTTTGGCCTCGTCTTTGCACCCTGGGCCCTGTTCAGCCGCCGCGGCGCCTTTGCCGCATGCAAATCGTATTCGCGCTACGTCTTCTGGACCGCGCGTTGGATGGTCGGGATGCGGTGTGAAGTGCGCGGCGAGGTCCCGCAGGGCGAGGCGTTGATCGCAGCCAAGCACCAGTCGTTTCTCGATATCATGATGATCTTCACTGCTTTGCCCGCGGCCAAGTTCATTATGAAGAAGGAAATCCTGATGACACCGATCATCGGGCAATACGCGCGGAAGCTCGGCTGTGTGCCGGTGGATCGCGGCAAACGCGGCGCGGCTATCGACAAGATGGTGGCTGACGTGAACGCGGGTCGTGCGGAGCCGGGGCAGCTCATCATCTATTCGCAAGGCACGCGGGTCGCGCCGGGGGCGAAGCTGCCTTACAAAGTCGGCACGGGGGTCCTCTATGAGCAGCTCGATCAGCCTTGTGTGCCCGTGGCTACAAACGTTGGTGTTTTGTGGCCGAAGCGTGGGATGCTGCGCAAGCCGGGGGTGGCTGTGGTGGAGTTCCTGCCGGTGATCGCACCGGGCCTGACGCGGGATGCGTTCATGGCCCAGCTGGAAACTGTGGTCGAAGAGACATCAGATGCCTTGATGGCCGAAGCGGGGTTTGAACATGGCGGACAAAGCACAAGCGATTGAGAGCCTCGACGCGTTGCTGGCGCTCTATGGCACACCTGGGGCTGCGTCCTTGCGTAAAGTGGCGCATCGGATGACACCGCTCTACCGGGACTGGATCATGGCGTCGCGTTTTTGTGTGCTGAGCACCGTCGGGGAAGACGGCACCGATGCGAGCCCGCGCGGTGAGGATGGGCCGGTTGTTCTTGAGCTCGATCCCAGCACCTTGGCGATGCCGGATTGGCGCGGTAACAACCGTTTGGATTCCTTGCGAAATATCGTGACGGATGGTCGCGTATCGCTGATGTTCATGGTGCCTGGCAGCAATAATGTCGTGCGGCTGAACGGTAGGGCGTGGCTGACAGCTGATACCGATATGCGCCACCGCTTTGCAAAAGGAGAGCGCCTGCCAGCAACGGTGATCGTCATCGAGATCGGCGAAATCTACACCCAATGTGCGCGGGCGATGATGCGTGCGCGGCTTTGGCAGGGTGCAGAGCCGCCTATCATGGTGCCAACTGTGGGTCAAATCCTTGCCGAGGTCTCGGACGGAGAGGAGGGCGGCGCACCCTATGATGCTGCCTGGGGTGCACGCGCAGCCAATACGATGTGGTAAGGAGCGGGTGGCCTGAAAGCCCACCCCACCTGTCAGCCGAGAGGTCAGAGCCGGCAGGTACGGTGGGCTTTCAGGCCACCGCGCCGGATCACATATGGATCGGACCGTCGCCGCAGGCGAGCGCCGCTTCGCGCACGGCTTCAGAATAGGTCGGATGCGCGTGGCAGGTCATTGCGAGATCCTCTGCCGAGGCGCCGAACTCCATCGCGACGCAAATCTCGTGGATCAGATCGCCCGCTGCCGGGCCCATGATATGGGCGCCGAGAATGCGGTCTGTGTCCTTGTCCGCGAGAATTTTGACAAAACCATCAGCGGCGAAGTTCGCCTTCGCGCGCCCGTTGCCCATGAAAGAGAACTTGCCGACTTTGTAGCTCCGGCCCTGCTCTTTCAGCACCTCTTCGGTCGCACCCACATTGGCCACTTCCGGGTGAGTATAGATGACACCCGGGATGACGCCGTAGTTTACATGACCATGTTTGCCTGCAACCTGCTCGGCCGCGGCCATGCCTTCGTCTTCGGCTTTGTGGGCCAGCATCGGGCCTTCGATGACGTCTCCAATCGCATAGACGCCGGGCACATTCGTTTCCCATTTGTCGTTCACCGCGATCTGGCCGCGCTCGGTCATCTTCACGCCAAGCCCGTCGAGACCAAGCCCGTCGGTGTAAGGCTTGCGTCCGGTTGCGACCAAAACGACATCGGCATCAAGCACATGTTCGCTGTCATCCTTGCGCAGTTTGTAATGCACCTTGGCCTTTGTCTTCGTGGCTTCGGTCTTCTGAACGGCCGCGCCCATGATGAACTCAAGCCCTTGTTTCTTCAGCGTTCTCTGGAAGCTTTTCTGGATCTCAGCATCCATACCGGGCGTGATCACATCGAGGAACTCGACGACAGTCACCTCCGATCCCAACCGCGCGTAGACCGAGCCTAGCTCAAGCCCGATCACGCCCGCGCCGATCACCACCATTTTCTTGGGCACCTTGCCAAGCTCCAGCGCGCCGGTCGAGGTCACCACGACCTTCTCGTCGACTTCGACACCGGGCAGGGACGCGGGCTCGGAGCCGGAGGCGATGATGATGTTCTTGGCCTCATGCACCTCGTCGCCGACCTTCACCGTGCCCGCCTCGGGGATTGAACCCCAACCTTTCAACCAGTCTACCTTGTTCTTTTTGAACAGAAACTCGATGCCGCTGGTGTTCTGGCCGATGGTCTTTTCCTTGTAGGCCAGCATCTGTTTCCAATCGACCGAAGGGCTTTTGCCCTTGAGGCCCATCTCCGCAAAGTTGTGTTCGGCCTCATGCAGCATGTGGCTCGCATGCAAGAGCGCCTTCGACGGGATACAGCCCACGTTCAGGCAGGTGCCGCCGAGCGTCTCGCGCCCCTCGACGCAGGCCACCTTCAGCCCAAGCTGCGCGCATCGGATGGCACAGACATAGCCGCCGGGGCCGGAGCCGATGATGATCACGTCGTAGTTAGCCATGGGTCAGATCCTTCAAATTGGAACGTCGGTATGATGTCGGTGTTACGTCGGTATTGCGTCGGTGCCCACGTCGGTTTTCGCAAATTTGTCTCGCCATAGTTGCCCCGCCTAGGCCAAAGCTGCAAGCAACATGAGGACGGTGGCGCTGAAGCCCACGAACCATATCAGGGAGCGCCATGGCACCCATCCGAACGCATAGGCTGGGATGTAGAGAACACGGGCGGCGAGGTAGACCCAGGCGCAGGCCGCGGTGAGGCCCGAGGATTGCTCGCCGAGCGTCACCACGACCACGGCGATGGTGAAGAGAATGAGCGCCTCGAAGTGATTGGTCAGCGCGCGGTAGAGGCGGGCGGTGCGCGGCGAGAGCTTGTCGACAAGATCACCGCCGAGTTTATCCCTGTCACGCGGGCTGAGCGTTTCACCTGGGGCGAGCTCGATGTTCGCCGGGACGGCCATCAGCACGAATTGCACCGCCTGAAGCAGGGCGGCCAGAGCGAGCACGGTGAGTTCTGTTGTCATGGGCGCAGAGCCTCCGCGATGCGGGTGGCCTTAGTGGGTATGGTCATGCCGCGCGCGCTCGGGTGCGGCACGGCGCGATGGGGGATGGCAAACCGCGTGCAGGCCTCTGCCGAGACGCGCCCGAGGGCGACAACCGGGCGGCCTGCGATTTCATGTCGGGTGATGGCATCGAAGCACGCCGCCACATCTGCTGCGGGAACCTGAGCCGACCGTTGTGCTGGCAGTAGGTGAAACGCATGGGTCAGGTAGATCGAATCCCGCGTCAGCGCGGCAAGGCGCAGCGCGAGGTCCAGCACCCTGTTGAACAGCATCTGCGGCAGATAGCCCAGCCGGGCCAGCGTGTCGCGATGCGCGACCGCGGTCGGGGCGTCCAACCAGTTGTAGCTGATCAGAACCGGGCCGCTGAGGTTGCCACAGCTGAGCTGGTAGGGGCTGACATAGTCGCCGTCCAGCCCCACGTCCGCATAGCTGCGGTAGCCCGGGCGCGTGAAGGCACGGCGGGCTGCGATGCAATGGCTGCGGAGCGTTGCGGTCAGCATGCGCGGTCAGAGTGCCAGCAGGTAAAGCGCAATGGTGGCGACGATACCCACCGTCCACGCGAGGCTGCGCAGCCCGACGATCCCGAAGGCGTAGGACGGCAGGTAGACGATGCGTGCGATCAGGAAGGCTTGTGCTGCGAGCAGGGTTTCGTTGGTGCGGCTCTCGGTCACAACGATCAGCAGCACTGCGGGCGCAAAGAGCACCATGGCGGTGACCGAGTTGTTGAGCGCGCGTTCCAGCCGCCCCGCGATGCCAGAGACAGTGCGCCCCTCATCGCGGGAGCCCAGCAGGTAGCCCATGCCAAGCTGCGTGAGCCCGCCGGTGGCCTGCAGGATCAGCGTCAGGATGACCAGAAGGCCGTAGAGGGCGAGGATCTGGATTTCGGTCATTTGATTGCAAACTCCATTTTCAAGATTTCAAACCAACCGAGTCTTTCTATGGCAAACAGCGCTCCACCGACCATCAATGCATGTAGTTGGAAGAATTCAAGGCTTCTTACTTGGCCATAGATGCGATCTCGCTCTTTCGCCCAATTTGGTGCTAGAGCCGATTTATTTGTGCCCGAGGGTTTTTTGATAGCTGGGGTTTCCAAGTTCCTGTGCAGTTCCTCAATCTCATTTTGGATAGCCCCCAGACAACGGATACCAGCGAGAAAACTGAACACCCAAAATACTAAAACTAAGGAAAAATAACTTGCCATTTGTATTGAGCCGTCAAACCGCACAGTTACTAGGGCATACCCAATGGTTGCGCCACTTGAGCTGAGTAAGAAGTAGCATCTACGCTCCGATAGCCGCCATCTTTCCAGCGTTAGTTCTTTCGCGTCTTGATCCTGTGTCATTGACCGTCGGCTCTGCCTAGGGCCCGGCATCGCCGGGTAGCGCCCGACCCACCCCGAGGGAGGGCACTTTTCGCCCACCCAGAGTTGGGCGCTGCCCTATGTGGAGAGACCGCCAAACCTCAGAGATCCATCAGCAACCGCCGCGGGTCCTCCAGCGCTTCTTTCACGCGCACAAGGAAGGTCACCGCGCCCTTGCCGTCCACGATCCGGTGGTCGTAGCTCAGGGCGAGATACATCATGGGGCGGATCACGATCTCGCCGTTCACGACCATCGGGCGCTCCTGGATCTTGTGCATCCCTAGAATGCCCGATTGCGGCGGGTTCAGGATCGGTGAGCTCATCAGCGAGCCGTAGACCCCACCGTTCGAGATCGTGAAGGTGCCGCCTTGCATCTCTGCCATCGAGAGCTTGCCGTCGCGCGCACGAGCGCCCTTCTCGGCGATCGCCTGTTCGATGGCGTGGAAGCTCATCGCATCCGCGTCGCGAATGACCGGGACCACGAGGCCCGTGGGCGTGCCCGCCGCGATACCCATGTGCACGAAGTTCTTGTAGACGATGTCGGTGCCGTCGATCTCGGCATTGACCTCGGGCACCTCTTTCAGCGCGTGGCAGCAGGCCTTGGTGAAGAACGACATGAAGCCCAGCTTAACCCCGTGTTTTTTCAGGAACAGGTCCTTGTACTCGTTGCGCAGCGCCATGACCTCGGTCATGTCCACCTCGTTGTAGGTGGTGAGCATCGCGGCGGTATTCTGGCTGTCTTTCAGGCGCTTGGCGATGGTCTGGCGGAGGCGCGTCATCTTCACCCGCTCCTCGCGAGCGGCGTCATCGGCGGCCACGGGCGCGCGCGGCGCAGCCGCGGGGGCGGGCGCGGGTGCTGCGCTGGCGGCGGCAATCGCAGCGGTCACGTCCTCCTTCATGACCCGCCCGTCGCGGCCTGAGCCGGTAACCTGGTCGCGATTGATCCCCGCCTCGGCCATGGCTTTCTTGGCGGACGGCGCGTCTTCGACATCCTTGCCCATGCTGGTGTCCTTGCCGGCGGCGGGGGTGCTGTATTGTGTATCCCCTGCCGGAGCGGCAGGCTCGACCGCGGCGGGCGCCGCGCCTTCGCCCTGGGTCATCACGGCCAGCTTGGCGCTGGCGTCGACCGTCGTGCCCTCGGGCGCCAGGATCTCGGTCAATGTTCCGGCTGCGGGCGCTGGTACCTCGACCGACACCTTGTCGGTCTCCAACTCGCAGAGCATCTCATCCGCGGCCACGTTGTCGCCAACCTTTTTGAACCAGGTGCTGACCGTCGCTTCGGTCACGCTTTCGCCGAGGGTGGGGACCATCACGTCCACGGTGCCGCCTGTGGCTGCGGGCGCGTCAGCGGTCGCAGCCGGCGCAGCGGCGAGAGCTTCGCTCGCGGCACCTGCGCCTTCCCCCTCCTGAATCGTCGCGAGCAACGCATCGACACCAACGGTTTCCCCTTCCGCCGCGACGATCTCGCCCAGCGTACCAGCGGCGGGCGAGGGCACCTCGACGGTGACCTTGTCGGTTTCGAGCTCGCAGAGCATTTCATCAACAGCGACCGCATCGCCAGATTTCTTGAACCAGGTCGCCACTGTGGCCTCGGTGACGGATTCGCCCAGCGTGGGGACGCGAACTTCGGTGGTCATTTCTCTAATTCCCTTCGGCGCTTATGACTTGAGGGTCAGCGCGTCATCCACGAGCGCTGCCTGTTGTGCTTTGTGTTGACTGGCGAGCCCCGTGGCGGGGCTGGCAGAGGTGGCGCGCCCGACGTAGATGGGACGCGGATGCTTGGCCTTGATCCGGCCCAGCACCCATTCGATGTTCGGCTCGATGAAGGTCCAGGCGCCTTGGTTCTTGGGCTCCTCCTGGCACCAGACCACCTCGGCCTGCTTGAAGCGTTCCAGCTCCTTTACCGCGGATTGTGCAGGGAAAGGATAGAATTGCTCGACGCGGAGCAGGTAGATGTCGTCGATCCCGCGTGCGTCGCGCTCTTCCAGCAGGTCATAGTAGACCTTGCCCGAACACATCACCACGCGCTTGATCTTGTTGTCGGCCACCAGCTTCGTATCCGAGTTGCCTTCCTGCGCGTCATCCCACATCAGCCGGTGGAAGCTCGATCCGGTGGTGAATTCGTCCACCTTGCTGACCGCAAGCTTGTGACGGAGCAGCGATTTCGGGGTCATCAGGATGAGCGGCTTGCGGAACGACCGGTGGATCTGCCGCCGCAGGATGTGGAAGTAGTTGGCCGGCGTCGTGCAATTCGCCACAATCCAGTTGTCCTGTCCGCACATCTGCAAGAAGCGCTCAAGCCGTGCCGAGGAGTGTTCGGGCCCCTGGCCTTCGAAGCCATGCGGCAGCAGGCAGACCAGGCCCGACATCCGTAGCCACTTCGATTCACCGGAGCTGATGAACTGATCGAACATGATCTGCGCGCCGTTCGCAAAGTCCCCGAATTGCGCCTCCCAGAGCGTCAGCGCATTGGGTTCAGCCATCGAATAGCCGTACTCAAAGCCCAGCACCGCGTATTCCGAGAGCATCGAGTCGATCACCTCGTAATGCGCTTGGCCTGGCTTGATGTTGTTGAGCGGGTAGAACCGCTCTTCGGTGTTCTGGTTCACCAGACCGGAGTGGCGCTGGCTGAAGGTGCCGCGCGTCGAATCCTGCCCGGCGAGCCGCACCGGATACCCCTCGGTCAGCAGCGAGCCAAAGGCCAGCGCTTCCGCTGTGGCCCAGTCAATGCCGCCACCGTTCTCGAACATCTCCTTTTTCGACTCCAGCAGACGCGCCACCGTCTTGTGCAGCGGATAGTCCGCGGGCACGGTGCTGAGCGCCTGGCCGACCTCCTTGAGCGTCGCCTTGGAGATCGCCGTTTTACCGCGCTGGTACTGGTTTTTCTGCTTGTCGAGATGCGACCACTTGCCATCGAGCCAGTCCGCCTTGTTCGGCCGGTACTCCTTACCCGCTTCGAACTCCTCACTGAGATAGGCCTGGAAGGCGGCCTTCATGTCCTCGATCTCGCCCTCGGGGATCAGCCCGTCCTTGACCAGCCGCTCGGTGTAAAGGCTGAGCGTGGTCTTGTGGCTCTTGATCTTCTTGTACATGATCGGGTTGGTGAACATCGGCTCGTCGCCTTCGTTGTGCCCAAACCGGCGGTAGCAGAAGATGTCGATCACCACGTCCTTGCGGAACTTCTGGCGGAATTCGGTGGCGACTTTGGCGGCGTGCACCACCGCCTCTGGGTCATCGCCGTTCACGTGGAAAATCGGCGCCTCCACCACCAGCGCGTTGTCCGTGGGATAGGGCGAGGAGCGGCTGAAGTGCGGGGCGGTGGTGAAGCCGATCTGGTTGTTCACCACCAGGTGGATCGTGCCACCGGTCTTGTGCCCGCGCAGACCGGAGAGCGCGAAGCACTCCGCCACCACACCCTGGCCCGCAAAGGCCGCGTCCCCATGCAGCAGGATCGGGATGCAGGAGGTGCGGTCCGGGTCGTTGTTCTGGTCCTGCTTGGCGCGCGCCTTGCCAAGGACGACAGGGTTCACCGCTTCAAGGTGGCTGGGGTTCGCGGTCAGGCTCAGGTGCACTTCGTTGCCGTCGAATTCGCGGTCACTTGAGGCACCGAGGTGATATTTGACATCGCCTGAGCCATCCACGTCCTCGGGCTTGAAGCTGCCGCCCTGGAACTCGTTGAAGATTGCCTTGTAGGGCTTGGCCATGACGTTTGCCAGAACGCTCAGCCGCCCCCGGTGCGGCATCCCGATCACGATGTCCCGGGCGCCCAGAGCGCCGCCGCGCTTGATGATCTGCTCCATGGCTGGCACGAGGCTCTCACCGCCGTCGAGGCCAAAGCGCTTGGTGCCCATGTATTTCACGTGCAGGAACTTCTCGAAGCCCTCGGCCTCGACCAGTTTCGAGAGGATCGCTTTGCGCCCTTCGCGGGTGAAGGCGATCTCCTTGCCAAAGCCCTCAATGCGCTCCTTCAGCCAGCCCGCTTCTTCCGGGTTCGAGATATGCATGTACTGCAGCGCGAAGGTGCCACAGTAGGTGCGCTGTACGATGGCGAGGATCTCGCGCATCGACGCCGTCTCCAGCCCGAGCACGTTGTCGATGAAGATGGGCCGGTCCATATCGGCCTCGGTGAAGCCATAGGATTTCGGGTCGAGCTCGGGGTGGGGCGTGTTCTCGCGCATGCCCAGCGGGTCGAGATCCGCTACCAGATGCCCGCGGATCCGGTAGGCCCGGATAATCATCAGCGCGCGGATGCTGTCGAGTACCGCGCGCTTGATCTGATCATCGGTGACCTCGACGCCCTGTGCTGCGGCCTTGGCCTTGATCTTGTCGCCCGCGCCCTTCACCTCTGCCTCCGGCGCCCATTCGCCGGTGAGGGCTGCCGTCAGATCATCGCCCGGCTGCGGCGGCCAGTCCGTCCGTGCCCAGGAGGGCCCCGATGCCTCTTTTTTGACCGAGACCTCATCATCTCCCATCGCCTTGAAAAACGCCCGCCAGGCGTCATCGACCGCATTGGGGTCGGAGGCGTATCGCGCGTACATCTGTTCGAGGTACTCGGCATTGTGCCCCTGCATGAAAGAGGAGGCATGGAACTGGTCGTTGGGGGAGTGTTCGGTCATGGGGTTACCTCATGTGGGTTGGGACCGTATGTGTTGGGGCCGGGTTGGGAGGGGAGCAGAGCGAAGATAAGGACGGAGATAGCCACTACAGGATAGGCTAGACACCAAAGCAAAAAGGACAGGAAGAGATAACCAGCCCATTCGTAACCTGCAGTAGTTCCCATGGCGACAATCCAAGAAGGTGGTAAAAGAAGCGGGGCGAGCGGTAAGAGAACGGGAATGCCCAAGAACAGCAACACCCACCAACTTCGGAATCCTCGATCATGCAAGCGTCGTATATAGAGTGCTGCCACGAATGGGCTGGCGACAAGAGCCGCTAAAACTGACCCGCTGTAGAACGCTAACGCGCAGTGTCCCAAGTTTGGGATCCAACCCAGACCAACTGCAACAAGAAGTGCCATTGCGGTACCTAGGCCTATCGCCAAGAGAAATCCGGTCACGAATTCGTGTCTGCCGGCTCGTCCTGAAAAAGTGAAGCACCGGCGAACGGAGGTTTTGGCTGACTCCGCGAGGGTCATTCGTCAAATGCTCCCGCCCGGCGGCACCGCCGGGCAGCCCCCGACCGCCCCCCCCGGGCGGGGCTTTCAGCCTCGTGCCCGCGGCCGGGGGCTGCCCTCAGTGTATAGGTCTGACGGTAGGTCATAAGTCGGGTCTCAACTGGTTCGGACGGCTTGCCAATCCGTCGGGCCTTTGCAGCACACATGCTGAGACTTGCCCGGGGCTCCGCCCGTTCGGACCTCAAACGCGCCACTGGCGCGTTTGCCTCACGTATGCTCAGATCGGTCCTCACCCCTTCTCAATCGCCTCTTTCACGGCCTCGCCGAGCGTTGCAGGGCTGTCGGCCACCACGATCCCGGCGGCGCGCATGGCCTCGATCTTGTCTTCGGCGCCGCCCTTGCCACCGGCGACAATCGCACCGGCGTGGCCCATGCGGCGGCCCGGAGGAGCCGTGCGGCCCGCGATGAAGCCCGCCGTCGGCTTCCAGCGACCCTTCTTCTTCTCATCTGCCAGGAATTGCGCTGCATCCTCTTCGGCGCTGCCGCCGATTTCACCAATCATGATAATGCTCGCGGTCTCGTCATCGGCGAGGAACATCTCCAGCACGTCAATATGCTCGGTCCCCTTGATCGGGTCGCCGCCGATGCCCACTGCCGTCGACTGGCCGTACCCCAGATCGGTCGTCTGCTTGACCGCCTCATAGGTCAGCGTGCCGGAGCGCGAAACCACCCCACAGGAGCCGCGCTTGTGGATGTGGCCGGGCATGATGCCGATTTTGCAGGCGTCCGGCGTGATCACGCCGGGGCAGTTCGGGCCGACGAGCCGCGAAGACGAGCCTTCCAGCGCGCGCTGCACCTTCATCATGTCCAAAACGGGGATGCCTTCGGTGATGCAGACGATCAGCTCCATCTCGGCGTCGATGGCCTCCAGAATGGAGTCCGCGGCGAAGGGCGGCGGCACGTAGATCACGGAGGCGTTCGCTTCGGTCTTGGCCTTAGCCTCATGCACCGAGTTGAAGACCGGCAAGTCGAGATGCGTCTGGCCGCCTTTGCCGGGGGTCACGCCGCCGACCATCTGGGTGCCATAGGCGATGGCCTGTTCGGTGTGGAACGTGCCCTGCGATCCTGTCAGACCCTGACAGATGACTTTGGTGGTCTCATTGATGAGTACGGCCATGGTGTGTCCTTTTGACTTACAAATTTCAGACGCCGAGGTCGGCGGGTGTTGGGGCGGTCCAGTGGCTCATTGCTTGGCCTCCGGACCGGGTTGTGCGTGAAAGGTGATCTGGTGCAGCTTGGCACGCCCGGTGAGCGCGCGCAGCAGCGTGGGCAGGGGGTAGGCGAGTTCGTAGTAAGCGCGCTTGAGTTTCTGGCGCAGCAGGGCGAGCCCCTTTGGGCGGTAGCGGGTCGCGGTCTGCAGGGCGACGCCGTCGGGTTCGTTGCCTTGTTCTATGAGCGCGGGCTGCACTTGATAGACCTTAAGGGCGCGGGCCACCGGGGAGGCGTTGAAGTTGAAAAGCAGGTTGTCGATGGTGAGATCGAATGGGCGCTCGGCAAGGAACTTCCGCGCCGCATCGCGGGTCAGGATGTAGCCAGCCGCACCCACGTGCCGCGACAGGAGGCGCGAGATGCGGCGCCCGCGATAATCTCCGCTGCTCCGGCCCAGCAGCACCTTGAGACTGCGCGCGCGCCAGCGTTCGAGCTTGACCATATCTGCATCAGCGGGCCACCAGCTGAGATCGTCGAGCCAGGCACCCAGTTCGGGGGCGATGAAGATGTCGTCCTCCATCACGAGGCAGAGTTTGGCATCAGAGGCGAGGAACCGCTCCCAGACCTGCGCATGGCTGATGGTGATCGCCATGTTGCTGTCGTGAAAGAGGCCCCACGGCCCGTCGGGTTGGCAGTGACGCAGCATCTCTTCACGCGGGTGTTCGCGCATGTCGAAGGCTGGATGGAATTGCGCCTCGACACTGGCCTGCGCGAGTTCCGCCTGCATCCGTGCGCGGCGCTCCTCGGCGCGGGCGAGGTTGATCATCTCGATATGCAAAAGCGGGCTCATTGCACAAACGCCTCCCAATCGGCCGGCAGCCGGTCGACCGCCATGAAGGTCTGGCCCGCCCGCGTGCCCACATGAACCACCGCAATGCGCCCTCGCAGCAGCTCGCGGCCCTCGATGAGCGCCGTGCCGTCCTCAGCCGCGTGGGTCGGGGGCAGGTCAATCGGAATACCAAAGACCGGGGGCGTGGCCATCTGCTCGCGCAGCGCCGCGATGGCGGCCTCGATGTGATCACCATCGAAGGCGACCTCGCACCGCCGCTCGATCACGTCGGGCATGCCCGGGGCCGGTGCCAGCGTCTTGTCCCAGAAGATCAGCGTGTAGGGCAGCGGGGCGCCGTCGCGCGCCTGCATGTTTGTCTGCACCTCCTCCGCTGTCTGTCCCGCCTTGAAACAGATCGCGTTGAAGCTGCTGATGGGGTCCGCAAGGCCAGCGTGAGCGCTGGCGAGCACAAGCATCGCTGCGCAGATATGGGGTGCACCAATCGTCATGCGCCCGCCCTCAGCTTGATGCCGAAATAGCCATCTGTGTCGCTGTCCTGAACGGCGATGTCTGGTGCGAGAGCTGCAAAGCTGCGGCGCACCTCAGCCTCGGAGGCGGCGGTCTCGAACACCATCGAGCAGTAGAGATCGCCAGAGAGATCCACCAGTTTCACCGAAAGGTTCAGTTGCGGATGATAGTAGGTGCCGGTGCGGCTGTGCTGGACGAAGGGCGGCTCGATCAGGTTTGGCAGCGCATCGAATGTGGGTGCCGTCGCGAGGCAGAGATCGCTGTAGAGCGCCGTCGCTTGCGCGGGCGCGACCAACTGCGGGCCCGGACCGGCAGTGGCGGAGCGTGTCACAGGCTGTGACGCAGGCGTGTCGGCGGTTTGCTCCAGAGGCTGGTCGCAGCCGGCCAGCAGCAGAGCGCAGAGGAGCACGCGCCGGATCATATGGCCTCCGGCTGAAAGAGGATCAGCGCATAGCTGTACCACCCGACGCTCACGGTGCGTTCCGTGGCGATCAGCGCGGGTGGGTTGGTGGGCAGAGACCAGGCCTGCTCGATGTTTGCGCCCAGCGGTTGGGGGTCAATTTCGCGCGCGCCGGGGTACGTGGCGGTGACGTAGTTTTGGAAGCGCGTGGTCTGACCCGTGCGTGATGCCGCCTGGACCAGGCACATGGTGTCGGAGACGGCCACGGCCGGGCGGCTGTCGTCGATCACATAGGCGCGGGCGCCGGGCGTGCGCTCGGGCAAAGGCACATAGCCCGCTGCACGCAGGGCAGCGTCGTCTCTCGGGCCGGTGGTGCAGAAGCGCTCAAAGGCGTTCACCATCAAGGCAGGGCTCGATTTGGGCACGAGATTGCCGCGCCACATGTTGCGCAACTCGGCGGTGTCAGAGGACACGCCGTTCGCAGAACAGCCCGCAAGCGCCAGACAGGCGGATATGAGCCCGACCCCGCGCATCACACCCGATACGTGCTGTAGAAGACGGCGGTGCCGTCCTCTGCACAGCCTTGATTTCCGGCGGAGGAGACGCCGATCGCCAAACCGATGGGGTTGGTCGGATCTTCATAGGTCACGCAGTTTGCCCCGGTGCCGGGCACGACACGGCGCGCGAAACCCGGGAAAATCTGCGGCACCAGCCCGTCAAGCAGAACACTGCCTTGCGTGACGCCCATGTGTTGCGTGGTCACGATGCAGTGTTGGGGCATTTCGCCATAGTAGAGTTCGATCTGCACAGTATCGGCGGGGGCGGTGAAGATATGGGTCGTGTCCGCGTTCACCGTGCTGCGATCAACGGATTCGTTGAACCCTGCCTGCCGGAACCAGGCCGCACGGGTCGCGCCCGCGACACCGTCCGACAGGCAGTATTGCAAGGCCAGGCTAGTGTTGGCCCAGACCGCTTCCTCGAAGCTCTGAGGGACTGCAGGCGTGGCGGTGGCCAGAAGGGCCGCACACGCCGTCAGGCGGGCAGGTCGCACGGCTCAGCCCTTGACCGCTTTCACGATCTTCTGCGCGCCGTCTTTCAGGTCATCGGCGGCGATCACATCCACGTCGGAGTTGTTGATGATATCCTTGCCCTGCTGCACGTTGGTGCCTTCGAGCCGGACAACCAGCGGCACCTTCAGGCCCACTTCCTTGACGGCGGCAACCACGCCCTCGGCGATCACGTCACAGCGCATGATGCCGCCGAAGATGTTCACCAGGATGCCCTTCACATTGGGGTCTGAGGTGATGATCTTGAAGGCCTCGGTCACCTTCTCCTTGGTAGCACCGCCGCCCACGTCGAGGAAGTTGGCAGGCTCGGCGCCGTAGAGCTTGATGATGTCCATCGTCGCCATGGCGAGGCCCGCGCCGTTCACCATGCAGCCGATCTCGCCATCAAGCGCGATGTAGTTGAGGTCGTATTTCGAGGCTTCCAGTTCCTTGGGGTCCTCCTCGGTCACATCGCGCAGCTCGGCGATGTCGGGGTGGCGGTAGACCGCGTTGCCGTCAAAGCCCATCTTCGCATCGAGGCACTTGAGCTCACCCGTGTCGGTCACGATCAGCGGGTTGATCTCGAGCATCTCCATGTCTTTTTCGATGAACATCTTGTAGAGCGTGCCCATCAGTCCGACGCATTGCTTGATCTGCTTGCCGGTCAGCCCCAGCATGAAGGCGATGCGGCGCCCGTGATAGGCCTGATAGCCGGTGGCCGGATCGACGGAGAAGCTAAGGATCTTCTCAGGCGTCTCAGCGGCCACTTCCTCGATGTCCATGCCGCCTTCGGTCGAGCAGACAAAGGAGATGCGGCTGGTTTGGCGATCGACCAGCAGGGCGAGGTAAAGCTCGGTCTCGATGCCCGAGCCGTCTTCGATATAGATGCGGTTGACCTGCTTGCCCGCCGGGCCGGTCTGATGCGTGACGAGCGTGCGGCCCAGCATCTTCTTGGCCTCTTCGGAGGCCTCCTCCACGGATTTGGTCAGGCGCACGCCGCCTTTCTCGCCCGCGTCGGCCTCCTTGAAGGAACCCTTGCCGCGCCCACCGGCGTGGATCTGCGCCTTGACCACCCACATCGGCCCATCGAGCGCACCGGCGGCTGTCTTGGCCTCTTCCGCGCGCAGGACCACGCGACCATCGGAGACCGGCGCGCCATAGCTGCGCAACAATGCTTTTGCCTGATATTCGTGGATGTTCATCGAAAGGGTCCCGTGCTGTTGGATCGGTTTCCCTGCCGGTATACGATAAGGTATTGCTGTGAGGTAAACAGTTTTCGCCTGATATTGCAGTTAGGTGCGGGAAATCTGCATTTTGTGATCACACGCAAAAAAGCTGTGATCACAAAATAATCGTTCGTTGGCCGACTCACTTGTGGCACGGACATAAATGAACCGGACGCGCGCCTTGACCGTAGACCTTTGTGCTGCCGTTCTGTGGTGCCGTGTCGAGATTTTCCATGACCAGTTTGACCCGTCTTCAACACATTGATCCGCGCACGAGTTGGCCCGGATTTCTGCTGGTGAGCGGCGCGGTGTTGGTGGTTCTTTTCGTTCTCTTGGACCCAGGCCCGTCGCACGGCTTGCCTGCCGCTGGGGTTGTGCTTTTTTGGGCCACGCATGTGAGCGGCGCGCTGCTCTGCCTACAGGCCGCGCAGCTGGGCCTGCACCGCTTACCGCGCCTGCGTGGCTGGCCGCCCGTGGCGCAGGTCGCCTTGGGCGGCCTTCTGGGCTCAGCGGCTTTCGCCCCACTGGCGCTGGGGTTGGACCGCGTTTTGGGTGTCGCCGATCTGACCGATGATATCAGCGAGCCGCTCGGTGCCGCACTCGTCGGCGAATGGATCGCGCTGGCCCCCGTGGTGACGATCACCTGGCTTGCGCTGAACGCGACGCGCCTGCTGCGGCTGCCTGCGCCTCCGACGCCAGCGCAGCCCGCGCCGGGCTTCTGGGCCAAGGTCCCACCGCATATTGGACGTGATCTGGTCGCGCTCAGCGCGGAGCTTCATTATCTGCGCGTCTACACCGTACAGGGCGAGGCGTTGATCCTTTATGCGTTCGGCAAGGCCGTGCAGGACCAACCCGCAGGTCGGGGACTTCAAATTCATCGCTCACATTGGGTGGCTCTGGCCCACGTGGACCGGGTGGAGCGGGCAGGTCGTGAGGGTCTGTGCCATCTGACCGGCGGGCGGATTTTGCCCGTCAGCCGCCGGTTTCGCCAACAGATCGACGATCATCTGCCCGTGGCCCCCTGACCACTCATGCATCTATCTGCCCACTCGTGCAAAGCCGCTGGTCTTGGCCCGCACACCTCCCATCCTTGCCTCATCTTACGAGGCAACATGGAGTAGGAAGCGAATGATATCTCAGACCTTGATGCGGGCGGCGGTGCTGTGCTGCGCCGCGACGACGGCGCAGGCGCAGGAGGACGGCGCCGGATTTTACGGTGGGCTTTTTGGGGGTGTTTCGGCCTTGCAGGGCGATGATTTCACTCTGGGCGGCAGCACGACGACGCTCAACTATGACAGCGGCGCCATGGCCGGCCTGGCCCTTGGTTATGATTACGGCGGCAGCCCCTGGCGCTCGGAATTGGAGTTTGCCTATCGCACGGGCGACGCGAGCGACTTCTCGGGCGGTGCTGGCAGCGGGGGTGATCTGGCGTCCACATCGCTGATGATCAACGGGTACTACCAGTTTGCGACGCGGTCGGCCTGGCAGCCTTACGTCGGTGCTGGTCTCGGCGTCGCCACCGAGATCGATTTCGATATCGAAGGCGGAAGTGCCGCGGGCGAGTATTCCGACAGCGGCGTGTTCGCGGCCCAGATCATGGCCGGCGCGCGCTATGCGGTGTCGGACCGGGTCTCCTTCTATGGAGAGCTTCGGTATTTCACAGCCGGATCGCCGGACCTTGAACGCGACGGGGGCCAGGTACTGACCACGGACTACGATACGCTGGATCTCGTCGCCGGGGTGGCTTTCCGGTTCTGAACGAAAAAAGGGCGGGTCCCGTGGCCCGCCCCTCTTACCGAGTATCGCCGAGGCCTCAAGCCAGCGTGCTGTCGATCCCCTTGCAGGCCTCGACCAGACCTTTGACCGCGCTCACCGAGTTGTCGAACATCGCCTGTTCGTCCTTGTTCATGGAGATCTCGACGATCCGCTCGACACCGCCCGCGCCGATCACGGTGGGTACACCCACGTAGAAGCCTTTCAGCCCATAAGCGCCGTCCACATAGGCCGCGCAGGGCAGCACGCGTTTCTGGTCCTTGAGGTAACTTTCCGCCATCTCGATGGCCGATGTCGCGGGCGCATAAAAGGCGGAACCAGTCTTCAGCAGGCCAACGATTTCGGCGCCGCCGTCCCGAGTGCGCTGCACGATGGCGTCCATCTTCTCCTGCGTGGTCCAGCCCATCTTCACCAGATCGGGCAGGGGGATGCCAGCGACCGTGGAATAGCGGACGAGCGGCACCATGGTGTCGCCGTGCCCGCCGAGTACGAAGGCGGTGACATCCTTCATCGACACGTCGAATTCGGTGGCGAGGAAGTGGCGGAAGCGCGCGCTGTCGAGCACGCCCGCCATGCCGCAGACCTTCTCATGGGGCAGACCCGAGAATTCGCGCAGCGCCCAGACCATCGCGTCGAGCGGGTTGGTGATGCAGATGACGAATGCGTTGGGCGCGTGATCGCGGATGCCTTCGCCCACGGATTTCATGACTTTGAGATTGATGCCCAGCAGATCGTCGCGGCTCATGCCCGGCTTGCGCGGCACACCGGCGGTCACGATGCAGACATCAGCACCCGCGATATCCTCGTAAGACTGCGTGCCCGAGAGGGCCGCGTCGAATTTGCCGGAGGGTCCGCTTTCCGCGATGTCGAGCGCCTTGCCCTCGGGCGTGCCCTCGGCAATGTCGAACAGGACAACGTCGCCCAACTCCTTCAGCGCCGCCAGGTGGGCGAGCGTGCCGCCGATTTGACCGGCGCCGATCAGCGCGATTTTGGGTCTTGCCATGGAAATATGCTCCGCATTGGGTTGAAGTTGCGCCCCCTGCTACCCATTAACGCGAGATTGCGCAAGTTTGCTCGGGTGGTTGTGTTCGGGCGCGCGGTGTCGTGATCTGGAGGCGCCGAATCGCGTGGCAGGCGCCCGCGGACAGGGCACACCCTGTGCAGCAGCGGGAAAGGCCACGCGATGCTCACCCTCGACTGGATGTTCTTCCTGATCGCTGGCCCTGCGGTGATCTTTGCGGGCGTCTCGAAAGGTGGATTTGGTTCGGGCGCGGCCTTCGCCTCGGCCAGTGTTCTGGCGCTTGTGGTCGAGCCAGGTCTGGCGCTGGGGGTGATGCTGCCGCTGTTGATGCTGATCGACGTGGCGACGCTTGGTCCCTATTGGCGCAAATGGGATGGGCAGGGGGCGCTTCTGTTGATCCTGGGAGGCTTGCCCGGCGTGGCCCTGGGGGCCGCACTTTACAAGATCGCCGAACCTGATGTGTTCCGCGTTCTGATTGGGGTGATTTCGCTGGGCTTCGTGCTGTGGCAGCTTTTCTTTGCGCGCCGTGCGGCAGTGCGGAGCGCCCGGCAGCTGCCCAGATGGGCCGGTGGGCTGGCCGGGCTGGTCGCGGGGTTTACCAGCTTTGTCAGCCATGCGGGTGGGCCACCTGCCGCCGTCTACCTGTTGTCGAAAAACCTGAGCAAGACCCAGTATCAGGCGACCACGGTGCTGGTGTTCTGGGTTGTCAATATCGCGAAATTCATCCCCTACGCGTTCCTGGGGATGTTCACGCTGCAGACGGGTCTCGCCAATCTCGCGCTCGCCCCGTTTGCGGTGTTCGGGGCGTGGCTGGGCGTGCGAGCCCATCGGATGGTGCCCGAACGCCTGTTCTTCGGGCTGACCTATGTGCTGCTGAGCCTCACGGGGCTCAAGCTGATCTGGGACGGGCTGACCTGACTGTTTATGGCCTCAGCGCCCGGTAGGATATCAGGCGGGCCGCCGGCCCACCTTACATCGTTTAGGCGTCGTTGCCTTTGGCGGGCAGAGCTTCTGCCAGCGTCTCATAGGACTGGCCGGAGGCCACAAGGCATGTCAGCCCGTTGGGCGTGGTGACCGTGATCGTCCATGTGCCGGTTTCGTCAGAGGCGAAGACCTCGACGACAGCGTTGTTGGCGCCCAGACCCATGGATTGGCGGGATTCTCCGTAACCTTCCGCAAGCCGGTCAATCACGGCGTCGCGGGGGGCGCAGTTGCGGGCGTTTTGCGCCGCTGCATCGGTTGTTGATGCGATGTAGAGAGCGGCTGCCGCGCTGAGTGCCCCCAAATGCAGGATTTTGGTTGTGCGTTTCATACTCGTGTCTGCCTTCAATTCAAAAGGCGGCACCCGCTGTCATCTGGCCCAACCGGTTTTACCGGTGATGACCGGGCGGCCCCGGTTCAAGTTATGCGCCGATCTGATCCGGGGGAGGGTGCGTTCAGCGGCCGAGCCGACGCGGTATTATCCCGAATATTCGACGCCTGCAGCATCGGCTGGAGGTTTGAAGTAATGGTTAATCGGCCGTCCGCGGATGTAGATAATTCGAAATTTGCTGCATTGCGGCACAAATACTCTTGCAGTTTGTTTCAAAAAATGCCCCATTCCGCGCAATTTTGTGATCATACCGATGAACCTGGAGTTTCACCCATGTCTCACCTCCAGCGCCCGTTGCGCTCTGTTCTCTATATTCCCGGCTCCAGACCCCGTGCGCTGGAAAAAGCCCGGACATTACAAACCGATGCGATCATATTTGATCTCGAGGACGCGGTGGCTCCAGATGAAAAACCCGCTGCGCGGACCACGCTGGCGGAGGCATTTGGCATCGGTGGTTACGGGGAGCGCCTAAAAATTGTGCGGATCAACGGGCTCGACACGGAGTGGGGCGCGGAGGATGCCGCCGCGGCGGCCAAGATGGGTGCGGAGGCGGTTCTGCTGCCAAAAGTCGATGGTCCGGCCCAGCTTGATGCCTTGGCCGAGATCACCGGGGACACACCGCTTTGGGCAATGATGGAGACGCCGCTGGGCATGCTCGCCGCCGCCGAGATCGCGTCGCATCCGCTCTGTCAGGGCATGGTGATGGGCACGAATGACCTGGCCAAGGACATGGGCACGCGTTTTCGCGCGGACCGCTTGCCGCTGATGACAGGGCTCGGCCTGTGCCTGCTTGCGGCGAAGGCGCATGGCCTTGCAATCATCGATGGTGTGTTCAACGCCTTCAAGGATGCCGAGGGACTTGCCGCCGAGTGTGCCCAAGGTCGGGACATGGGGTTCGATGGGAAGACGCTGATCCACCCGGCGCAGCTCGACGTGGCGAACGCGGCCTTCTCGCCCACCGAGGATGAGGTCGACCTCGCCCGGCGGCAGATCGCCGCATATGACGAGGCGATTGCAGCGGGGCAGGCGGTGGCGGTTGTGGACGGGCGGATCGTCGAGAACCTTCATGTTGCAACCGCGCGCGAAACACTGGCAAAGATGGATGCGATAGCAGCTCTTAGCGCGGAGTAAGCCAATGGCCCTGATCATCGCCGGACTGATCCTCTGGACCCTCGTTCACTATTTCAAACGTTTGGCACCCGAGCGCCGCGCCGCGCTCGGCGATCCGGGCAAGGGACTGGTGGCCGTCGGCGTTGTCGCGGGGCTGGTACTGATGATCATCGGCTACCGCGGGGCGGAGTTCATCCCCGTCTGGTATCCTCCCAGCTTCATGGTGCATGTGAACAATACGCTGATGCTGCTGGCCTTCTGGGTCTATGGCTCCAGTGCGGCCAAGACGGCCAAGGCCTGGCCCGCGTACAAGATCCGCCATCCGCAGTTGACGGGCTTCAAGATCTGGGCCGTCTCGCACCTTCTGGTCAATGGCGATCTGGCCTCGATCCTGCTCTTCGGCGGCTTGCTGGGCTGGGCCGTGGGGGCGGTGATCCTGATCAACAAGGCCGAGCCCGACTGGACACCACCCGAGCAGGCGGGCACGGCCACTTACGTGCGCCTCGCGGTGATCAGCCTCGTGCTCTTCGGCCTCGTCGCCGCGATCCACAATTGGCTCGGCGTCTGGCCGTTCCCTGTCTGACCCTTCCTGGAGACCTGAATGAAACTCTACCGCTTCCTGTCCGAAGAGGACACCTCGGCCTTCTGCCACAAGGTGACGGAGGCGCTCAACCAGGGCTGGGCGCTCTACGGCAGCCCGACGCAGACCTGGGATCATACGGCAGGCGTGATGCGCTGCGGGCAGGCGGTGACAAAAGAGGTGGAGGGCACTTACACGCCTGACACCAAACTAGGAGAACAGTGAT
Source organism: Roseobacter cerffii (assembly GCF_054226325.1). Taxonomy (NCBI): domain Bacteria; kingdom Pseudomonadati; phylum Pseudomonadota; class Alphaproteobacteria; order Rhodobacterales; family Roseobacteraceae; genus Roseobacter; species Roseobacter cerffii. The sequence goes on along the minus strand of NZ_CM135757.1, from coordinate 3,460,703 downwards.
GGCCGTGAAGACCAATGCGGGCCGCTTCTTCGAGGATTATAACCTCGGCCAGGTGATCCGCCATGCGGTGCCGCGTACGGTCAAGATGGGCGAGCGGGCGCTCTATCATATGCTCTACCCCGCACGTCACGCGCTCTATTCTTCGGATCAGTTCGCGCAGAGCTGCGGCCTGCCGTTCAGCCCGCTCGACGATATGGTTGCCTTCCACGTGGTCTTCGGCAAGACAGTACCGGATGTCTCGCTGAATGCCGTCGCCAACCTCGGCTATGCACAGGGCCGTTGGATCACACCGGTCTGGCCGGGGGATACGCTGCGCTCGGTCTCCGAGGTGATCGGGCTGAAACAGAATTCCAACGGCAAGACCGGGGTCGTCTGGGTGCGCACGACCGGGCTCAACCAGCATGACGAGACGGTGCTCGAATACGTGCGCTGGGTCATGGTGCGCAAGCGCGATCTAGATGCGCCCGCGCCCGAGACGGTGGTGCCGGACCTGCCCAAGGCCGTCGCTGCAGAGGATCTGGTGATCCCCAGGGGCCTCGACTTCAGCAACTACGGTTTCACCTTGGCGGGGGAGCCGCATCGGTGGGGTGATTACGAGGTTGGCGAGCAGATCGACCATGTGGACGGCGTGACTGTCGAGGAAGCCGAACACATGATGGCGACGCGGCTCTGGCAGAACACGGCCAAGGTGCATTTCGACACCTCCGCGCGGCCCGATGGCTCCCGCCTGATCTACGGTGGGCATGTGATCTCCATGGCGCGCGCGCTCAGCTTCAACGGGCTGGCCAATGCGCAGATGGTCGTGGGGCTGAACGGAGGTGCCCACGCCAACCCCTGCCTCGCGGGTGACACGATCCGCGCCTGGTCCGAAGTGATCGACAAAGCCGAGACGGCCGCGCCCGGCGTCGGTGCGTTGCGGTTGCAGCTGGTGGCGACGAAGGGGGGTGACCCCTTCCGGCTCAAGGGCGAAGATGGCAAGTATCTGCCCGAGGTCCTGCTCGACCTCGACTACTGGGCGCTTGTGCCCGTCTGAGCGAAAGGTCCATCCATGCGGAACACTCTGCTGAGCTTCATTCTCGCTTTTGCCACCGCGGCCACGAGCCTGCAGGCGCAGACCCGAGAGGACGCTTTCGTTGAAGCCAATGTGCTCGCCATCCTCTATCACGAGATGGGCCATGCGCTGATTGATATCTTGCAATTGCCCGTCTTTGGGCAGGAGGAAGATGCCGCCGATGTACTCAGCGTGCTGCTGATCCACGACCTCTATGAAGAAGAGGCCGCGGCAGGCATCATCTATGACGCGGCCTTTGGGTTTCTGGGAGAGGCGGAGGAGAATGCGCCCGTGTATTGGGGGGTGCATGGCCCCGACTTGCAGCGCTATTACACCATGATTTGCCTCTTTTACGGCGCCAACCCGGAGGCGCGCGAGGCTCTGGCGATCGAGTTGGAACTGCCCGAGGAGCGGGCCGAGACCTGCCCCGAGGAGTTCCAGCTCGCCTATGACAGCTGGGGCCCGGTGCTTGATGAGATCACCGCTGACCAGCCGGGCAACTCCATGACGCTCGACGGGGCAGGCGACGATGTGATCGGCGTGCTGATGGCGGACGAGGTCGCGGCCTTGAACGAGGATTTCATCCTCCCGGTGGCGTTGACCTTTCGGGTTGAGGCGTGCGGTGAGGCCAATGGCTTCTACGATCTCGGCACACGCGAGATCATCATTTGCAGCGAGCTGGACCCCTATCTGCGCAGCCTTGCGGATTTCTGACACCCCGCTCAGATTCCCGTATCAAAATGGGCCCGATTGCGTAGTCTGACCCCATGAGACGGCTCATTCTTTCCCTGATTTGCGGCCTTGTCGGAGGCCGGAATGCGCTGGCCTGCCAGCTTGCGCTGGTGCTGGCGGTGGATGTCTCGGGCTCGGTTGATGCGCGGGAGTACGACATCCAGATGCAGGGGCTCGCGGCGGCGCTGCGGGACGGGGTGATCGTGGATGCGCTGATCGAGCAGGAGGCGGCGGTGACCCTGATCCAGTGGACCGGCGCGTCGCGCCAGCGCCAGACCGTCCCCTGGACGGCGATCCGCACGCCCGATGATGTCGCAGCCCTCGCCGATGCGGTGGCACAGAACCGGCGCGTCTGGCGCAACTACTCGACGGCCATCGGCGAGGCCCTCGTGGCTGCCGAAGACGCGCTGCGCGCCGCACCCCAGTGCACCCGCAAGATCATCGATGTGTCGGGGGATGGCATTTCCAACGAAGGCATCCATCCGCGTGATCGCCACCCGGCTCTGGCCGCGATGGACGTGACCGTCAACGGCCTGGCAATCGAGACGGATGAGGAGGATCTCACCGGCTGGTTCTACGAGAACCTGATCCGGGGCGAGGGCGCTTTTGTCATGACCGCCAATGGGTTCGAGGATTATCCCGCGCAGATCCGGCGCAAGCTGCAGCGTGAGATCACCCGGCCTCTGAGTCAGTTGCAAATTTGTGATCACGGCGCTTTCGCGTGTGATCACAAATACCAAAAGATTAACGAATTTCCGACAAACCGCGCCAAATAACCGCGCCTCGAGGCCCTGCGCATGCGTGACAAACCCGTAATAAGAGGTAATAAAAGCGGCAGGGAACCAAAAGGAATCTGCCATGGCCGATGTCAATCGGGGCAATCGCCCCTTGTCGCCGCATCTGACGATTTATCGCCCACAGTTGACCTCGATCACGTCGATCCTGACGCGCATCACGGGCAACGCGCTGCTGATCTCGGCGCTGTTGGTGGTCTGGTGGTTTCTCGCCGCTGCAAGCTCGCCCGAATATTTCGCCATCGCCAATGGTGTGTTGACCAGCTGGTTCGGTGATCTGGTGATGACGCTGTCGCTCTGGGGCCTGTGGTACCACACGCTGGCGGGTGTGCGGCATCTGATCTGGGACCAGGGCGTGGGCCTTGACCTGGAGACGGCCTACAAGCTCGGCTATGCGGTAATCGGCGGCTCGGTGCTGCTAACGCTGCTGACCATCGTGATCATCTGAGGAGGCCCGCCATGAGCTATTTGACAGACCGCAAACGCGCCGTGGGCATGGGCTCGGCCAAATCGGGGACCGAGCATCACTGGTCGATGACCGTAAGCTCTGGCGCCCTGCTGATCCTGATCCCGCTCTTTGTCTTTACATTCGGCCCGATGCTGGGCGCCTCCTACGAAGAGGTCACCGCCTATTTCAACCGCCCGTTCCCGGCGGTGGTTGCGGGGCTGACGATCATCGTCACCTTCAAGCATTTTGCAGGTGGTGTGCAGGCGCTGCTCGAAGACTATGTGCATGGGCTGGCGCAAAAGATCGCCATCGTGCTGATGACCTGCCTGAGCTACGCGGCAATGGCCGTGGGCCTCTACGCCGTTGTGCGCCTCGCGCTCTGACCCCAATGACCGTGTGGCCGCGCGCGCTGCACGAGACCCAGGAGACTGATCCATGGCTGAATATGAATACGAAACACATGAATATGACGTGGTGGTCGTGGGCGCGGGTGGCGCTGGCTTGCGCGCGACCCTCGGCATGGCCGAGCAGGGGCTGCGCACGGCCTGCGTGACCAAGGTTTTCCCCACCCGCTCGCATACGGTTGCGGCGCAGGGTGGCATCGCCGCCTCGCTGTCGAACATGGGGCCTGACCATTGGCAGTGGCATATGTATGACACGGTGAAGGGCTCGGATTGGCTGGGTGATACGGATGCGATGGAATACCTCGCGCGCGAGGCCCCCAAGGCGGTCTATGAGCTGGAACACTACGGCGTGCCGTTCAGCCGGACCGAAGAGGGCAAGATCTACCAGCGCCCCTTCGGCGGCCACACCACCGAATTCGGCGAAGGCCCCGCGGTGCAACGCACCTGTGCTGCCGCCGACCGCACCGGCCACGCGATCCTGCACACGCTCTACGGCCAGTCGCTCAAGAACAACGCAGAATTCTACATCGAATATTTCGCGATCGACCTGATCATGTCCGAGGATGGCGTCTGCCAGGGCGTGCTCTGCTGGAAGCTCGACGACGGCACGCTGCACCTCTTCGCCTCCAAGATGGTTGTGCTCGCCACGGGCGGTTATGGTCGCGCGTATTTTTCGGCCACCTCTGCCCACACCTGCACCGGCGACGGTGGTGGCATGACGGCGCGGGCCGGGCTGCCGCTGCAGGATATGGAATTCGTGCAATTTCACCCCACTGGCATCTATGGCGCGGGGTGTCTCATCACCGAGGGCGCACGCGGCGAGGGCGGGTACCTGACCAACTCCGAGGGCGAGCGTTTCATGGAACGCTATGCGCCCCAGTACAAGGACCTCGCGCCGCGTGACTATGTATCGCGTTGCATGACCATGGAGATCCGCGAGGGTCGGGGCGTTGGCAAGAACGGCGACCACATTCACCTGAACCTCAACCACCTGCCGCCCGAGACGCTGAAACTGCGCCTGCCGGGCATTTCGGAAAGCGCGCGGATCTTCGCAGGTGTGAACCTCAACAAAGAGCCGATCCCGGTGCTGCCCACGGTGCACTACAACATGGGCGGCATCCCCACGAACTACTGGGGCGAGGTGCTCGCACCCACCAAGGACGACCCCGACCGCGTGTCCCCCGGCCTGATGGCCGTGGGTGAGGCCGGCTGCGCAAGCGTCCACGGCGCGAACCGTCTGGGCTCGAACTCGCTCATCGACCTGGTGGTCTTTGGCCGCGCCGCCGCCATCCGCGCTGGCAAGGTGGTCGACCCCGACAGCGCCGTGCCCACGCCCAACAAGGCCTCCATCGAGGCGGCACTCGACCGGTTCGACAACACCCGCTATGCCAAGGGCCACACGCCCACCGCCGAACTGCGGCTGGAGATGCAGCAGTGCATGCAGAAAGACGCCGCCGTCTTCCGCGCCAATGACACCCTCGCTGAAGGCAAGAAAGCGATGGATGAGGTCGCAGGCAAATGGGACGACGTCGGCGTGACCGACCGCAGCATGATCTGGAACTCCGATCTGATGGAGACGCTGGAACTGGCAAACCTGATCCCCAACGCCGTCGCCACCATCACTGGTGCCGAAGCGCGCAAGGAAAGCCGCGGCGCCCACGCGCATGAGGACTTCCCTGATCGCGACGACAAAAACTGGCGCAAGCACTCACTGATCTGGTTCAAAGGCAACAAGGCCAGCTTGGGCTATCGTGGCGTGCACGAACAGCCGCTGACCAGCCACAATGACGGCGGGATTGATCCCAAGAAAATCGCACCCAAGAAGCGGACCTTCTGATGCGGTTGCCTCTGATCCTGGGCCTGGCCCTGACGCTGAGCGCTTGTGTCGAAGTGCAACAGGCGACTGACCGCGCGGGCCGCGATACCGCGAAGACCGTGCTGCCGGAGGCGCTGGCAATCTATTTCCCGCAGGTGCCAAAACAGCTGTTTACGCCATTTACAAACTGCGTGGTAGATAACGCCGACGCAAGTGAAGTGCAGTCGCTTGCGGCTGATGCGCTGACCGGTGTCGATGAGAACACGGCGGGGACCATCCGCACTGTGCTGTCGCGCCCCGAGACCCAACAATGCCTGCGGGCCGCCGCTCCGACGGCGCTCGGCACGCTCTAGACAGAACAGGAGACCAGAGACATGGTTCAACTGACCCTGCCCAAGAACTCCCGCATGACCAAGGGCAAGACCTGGCCTAAGCCCGAGGGTGCGAACAACCTCAAGAAGTTTACCATCTACCGCTGGAACCCGGACGATGGTGAAAACCCTCGGGTCGATACCTATTTTGTGGATCTGGATTCTTGCGGCCCGATGATCCTCGACGCGCTGATCAAGATCAAGAACGAGATCGATCCGACGCTGACCTTTCGCCGCTCCTGCCGTGAGGGCATCTGCGGATCTTGCGCGATGAACATCGACGGGATCAACACGCTCGCCTGTATCTATGGCATGGACGAGGTGAAAGGCGATGTGCGCATCTACCCGCTGCCGCATATGCCCGTGGTCAAGGACCTGATCCCCGACCTGACACATTTCTACGCGCAACATGCATCGATCATGCCTTGGCTGGAAACGAAGACAAACCGTCCCGCGAAAGAGTGGAAGCAGTCCATCGAAGACCGCAAGAAGCTTGATGGCTTGTATGAATGCGTGATGTGTGCGTCCTGCTCCACCTCCTGCCCCAGCTATTGGTGGAACGGCGACCGCTACCTCGGGCCGGCAGCTCTGCTGCACGCCTATCGCTGGATCATCGACAGCCGCGATGAGGCCACGGGCGAACGGCTCGACGATCTGGAAGACCCCTTCAAGCTCTACCGCTGTCACACGATTATGAACTGCGCCAAGACCTGCCCGAAGGGGCTGAACCCGGCGGAGGCCATCGCCAATATCAAAAAGATGATGGTGGAACGCCGAGCCTGAGCCATGGATGTCGCCCCGCATTGGGCGGCCCTTGGCCTTGCAACGCTGGCCGGCCTGTCGATCCCTCTCGGGGCTTCGCTTGCCCGATGGCGGGTCAATATCCTGCCCGACTGGCTTGGTAGCGAGCTGCGGCACATGGTCATCGCCTTCGGGGCAGGGGCTCTTCTGGCGGCAGTGGCACTGGTGTTGCTGCCAGAGGGGAGCGAGCGCCTCAGGCCCGGCCCGGCCATCCTGTGGTTCTTCGCAGGCGGTGTCGGTTTTGCCGTGATCGACCGCATCATCGCAGCGCTGGGCGGGAAGATCGCGCAATTCCTGGCCATGATGATGGACTATCTGCCCGAGGCCATGGCGCTCGGGGCGCTGGTCACCGGCGACTTGCCCTCCGCCCTGCTTGTCGCGGCGCTCATCGCGTTGCAGAATCTGCCCGAGAGTTTCAACGCTATGCGTGAAATGAGTGAGGGCGCCGAGCAGACCGCGCCGCTTTGGCTTTTCTACCTGATGGTGCCGTTGGGGCCGCTTGCGGCGGCTGTCGGGCTGGCGCTGCCCGTCGCCTATGATCCGGTCATCGGGGCGGTGATGCTGTTGGCCTCTGGTGGTATCATCTATCTGATGTTTCAAGACATCGCGCCGCAAGTTCCGCTGGAAAACTCAATGCTCCCGCCGCTCGGCGCGATCCTGGGTTTTGGCGTCGGGCTGGCCGGGCATCTGCTTATCTGAGGGACACCATGCACATCGTCATCGGCCTGATCATTGCCTTCATCGTCGTCGCACTTTTTGCGCGCCGCAATCGCAATACCCGACGTTGCCGCTGGCGCGAAGACCGCACCGGCGACCGCGGCAGCCTGCGGAAGTACAAATGTGCCGCCTGTGGCGCCGAGGCCTTCACCGCGACCAAGGGGCCGCCTGACACCTGCAAGGCGAAGCTGCCCAAAACCTGACGTCCCGAATTGCCGAGAGGAACCACCATGTCCAACGCCCCCGCTGACGCCGATGCGCGCCGCGCGATCGCTCCGGTGATCTGCTACCCGACCGACACCCTACCCGCGCCGGACATGTCGATGCTGACAGCAGCCCGCGACAGCTTGACAAAGGTGGACGAGGTCACCGTTCCGCCCCGGGATGCGCGCTGTTTCGAGGTGCCTGCGGGTCACTTCTTCCGGATCACCAGTGTGGACGCTCCGCAAGTCGGCGACCTGAATCTGCACAACGCGGCCGACCTGAGCGAACGGTTCTATTCGGGGAAATCCCGCGCGCTGCACGGTACGCATCTGACGACGGGCGAGCGCATGTGGTCGTCCTTTCCACATCTTCGCCCGATGGCGACGATCACACACGACACGCTGGGCTGGTACGGTATCGACGCATTCGGAGGCTCGGTGCACGACGTGATCGGCACCCGCTGCGACCCCTATACGCATACGCTTCTGTCGGACGGCGGTCAGTATCACAATTGCTGCCATTCGAACCTGACACGATCACTCGCAGCCTACAGAGACCTTCGGGTCACGGAGGCAGAAGGGCTGGTGCATGACGTGCTGAATGTCTTCATGTGCACAGGTTTCACCCGTGACACCGGGCAATACTTCATGAAAGCGAGCCCCGTGCGCCCGGGCGATTATCTCGAATTCTTCGCTGAGATTGATGTGTTGGGCAACCTCTCCGCCTGTCCGGGCGGCGACTGTGGATCAGAGCATTCAAGTGATGCGGCCCGATGCGCACCCTTACTTGTCGAAGTCTTTGCGCCAGCCAAGGGCCGCTTGGACGGTTGGGCCTCGCCATTGTCCAATGCCTATGATCGCAGCCACGGATGTTGAGGCCACGGTGTAGCCACCGCCTTCACCCTTCTAAAATACTCTCAGACCGCAGGCCGACTTGCTGCGCAACGGTGATGTGAAGCGCTGCGCCTTTAGGAAAAAGCGGCTTCAAGCGCGATTTCGACCATATCGCCAAAAGTACGTTCCCGGTCCTCTGCGGGCAGCGCCTCGCCGGTTTGCAGGTGATCGGACACCGTCAATACAGCAAGCGCTCGGCACCCATATCGCGCCGCAACTGTATAGAGTTCCGCAGCTTCCATTTCGACCGCAAGCACACCGTGGCGGGTCATCTCATTATCGAGATGCGGGTGCTCAGAATAGAAGACATCAGACGAATATATTCCGCCGACATGCGTGGTCACCTCGCGTTTCGACGCGGCCTCAGCCGACGCGCTGAGCAGATCGAAATGCGCGCAAGGCGCGAAATTCAGTGTCTGAAATATATGGGTCGACGGTGTTGAAATCGTACTTGCCGTCATCGCGAGAATGACATCCCGAATTGCGACGGTTTCTTGCATCGCGCCGCAAGAGCCAATTCGAATCAGGGTTTTGGCGCCGTAATCCCGGATCAACTCGTTCGCGTAAATCGAAAGCGATGGCATGCCCATGCCCGAGCCCTGGATGCTGACCTGGTTGCCTTTCCATGTGCCCGTGAAGCCAAGCATACCGCGCACTTCGTTGACACAGACTGCATCGTCGAGAAACGTTTCCGCCGCCCATTTCGCGCGATAGGGATCGCCGGGCATCAGCACCGTCTCCGCAATCTCTCCTGGTTTTGCTCCGATATGCGTGGTCATGGCATGGTCCTTCAGTCAGCGGTCGTTGGTTAATTTACACCGGGGAGCTCGACACAGCAGGATAAACCCGGCGCTCTGTGATCGCCGGATTTTCTACGTCTCAAGCATCATTTCAGTCTTACGCTTCAGAGTTCCATGGATTTGGGCTCTTTGCCCGCCTCCACCGCCTCCTTGAACCATTTCGGCTGGCGGCCCTTGCCTGTCCACGTCTGTTCGCGATTTGCGGGATTCGCGTATTTGGCAACGCTGGCTGGCTGCGTGGATTTTCTTTTTGCAGGCTTTCTTCCCGGTTTCGACCCGGCCAATTCAGAAAGAGAATATCCGAATTTCTGGGCGGCTTGCTCTGCAGCTCGGCGTGCCTCGCGCATTTCTTTTGTGCGCAGCGCATGAAGCGCTTTCTCCACATCCTTTTGCAGCTTCTCCAGCTGCTTTTTCGTCATTGATTTCAGGTCTTGCGGCATTCTGCTTTCTCATTGAAATTGAACGCCGATCTCCATAGAGGAATTGCCGCCGAAAGCAAAGGCAGCATTTTGTGTCTACTCTTTTTCAGCGAGTTTTGGTCTATTCCGCCGCGACGGCCTGCGGATCCGCCAGGTTAACGATATCCATCATGATCGTATTCAATTCGAAGTCTTTTGGCGTATAGACCTGTGCGACGCCCATAGCGCGCAATCGCTCCGCATCATCATCTGGAATAATGCCGCCGACGATGACCGGAATATGACCAATCCCGGCGTCGCGCATTTGGGCCATGAGATCTTCGACCAATGGAATATGACTGCCTGACAGAATAGACAGCCCAACCACATGCGCAGCGTCATCTTGCGCAGCTGCAACAATTTCTGCCGGGGTCAGGCGAATGCCCTCGTAGGCGATATCCATGCCGCAATCCCGCGCGCGCACGGCGATCTGCTCGGCGCCATTGGAGTGGCCGTCGAGTCCAGGTTTGCCGACGAGGAATTTCAAGCGGCGCCCGAGCTTGTCGCTGACTGCATCGACCGCGTCGCGCAGGTCATCAAGCCCTTCGGTCTTGTTCGATCGCGCACCAGATACGCCCGTCGGGCCACGGTACTCGCCATGCACGGTGCGCATTTGAGCGGCCCATTCGCCGGTGGTGACGCCGGCCTTCGCGGCGGCAATCGACGGCTCCATCACGTTGCGGCCTTCGGCGGCTGCCGCCCGCAGATCGGCCAGAGCCTTCCGCACCGCGGCCTCATCGCGCTCCGCGCGCCAAGCGTCGAGCCGGGCGATCTGCTCTGCCTCGACCGCGGGGTCCACCACCATGATGCCCCCATCGCCAGTCATCAACGGCGAGGGCTCGCCCTGTTGCCATTTGTTCACGCCAACCACGATGGTCTCGCCTGCTTCGATCCGCCCGAGACGTTCGGCGTTGCTGTCGACCAGTCGTGCTTTCATATAGTCGATGGCCTCAATCGCGCCACCCATCCCGTCGAGGCTCGCCAATTCATGCCGCGCGCCCTCTTTCAGCGCCTCGACCTTGGCATCTACTGCCGGGTTACCGTCGAAGAGGTCGTCGAACTCCAGCAGGTCGGTTTCATAGGCCATGATCTGCTGCATCCGCATGGACCATTGCTGGTCCCATGGGCGGGGCAGGCCAAGCGCCTCGTTCCAGGCGGGCAGTTGCACCGCACGCGCGCGGGCCTTCTTCGACAGCGTCACCGCCAGCATTTCGATCAGGATACGGTAAACGTTGTTCTCAGGCTGCTGTTCGGTCAGGCCCAGGGAGTTCACTTGCACGCCGTAACGGAACCGTCGGAACTTCGGGTCCTCCACACCATAGCGCTCGCGGCAGATTTCGTCCCAAAGATCGACGAAAGCGCGCATCTTGCACATCTCTGTCACAAAGCGGATGCCCGCGTTCACAAAGAAGGAGATGCGCCCCACAAGTGCGGGGAAATCGTCGGCTGGCACACGCGGTCTCAGCGCATCAAGCACCGCGGTTGCCGTCGCCAGCGCAAAGGCCAACTCCTGCTCTGGCGTCGCGCCCGCCTCTTGCAGATGGTAGGAACAGACGTTCATCGGGTTCCATTTGGGCACGTTGGTGTAGCAATACTCGGCCACATCCGCGATCATCTTGAGGCTTGGCGCGGGCGGGCAGATATAGGTGCCGCGGCTCAGGTACTCCTTGATCAGGTCGTTCTGCACCGTGCCTTGCAGCTTGGAGACATCTGCGCCCTGTTCCTCGGCCACCGCGATGTAGAGGGCCAACAACCACGGCGCAGTGGCGTTGATCGTCATCGAGGTGTTCATCTGCTCCAGCGGGATCTGGTCAAAAAGCGTGCGCATATCGCCGAGGTGACTGACCGGCACGCCGACCTTCCCAACCTCGCCGCGTGCAAGTACATGATCGCTGTCATAGCCTGTCTGCGTGGGCAGATCGAAAGCGACGGACAGCCCGGTCTGGCCCTTCGCAAGATTGCCGCGGTAGAGCGCATTTGACGCTTTTGCCGTGGAGTGCCCCGCATAGGTGCGGATCAACCAGGGACGGTCTTTTTTGACATCGGACATGGCAACCTCGTGAATCACTGAGCGCAATTTTATTACTCTGCGAGGTAGATATCCGGAATATTATGGCGCTGTCAATTCGCTGCGTTGCGGCAATGCCCGCTATTTGTCTCCACCTGCCAGAGCATCTGCGTGGCCGATTTGAAGCGGAACAGGAATTCAAGGGGACCGGTGTGGTCCACGCCTGCGGCAATGAAACCCGCGCGTTCATAGAGTGCCCTGGCGCGCGGGTTGCTGTCGATCACATCAAGGCGCAGCGCGCGTTTGCCCAGGCGCGTGGCTTCGGCCTTCATCGCGTCAAGCAAGGCGCTGCCAATCCCCAGTCCACGGGCGTCCGCTTGCACGCAGATCCCGTCCATGAGCAGAATATCAGGTGCCACGTCGCGTTCGATTGTCGACAGCACAAGACCACGCCAGAGGCCTCCGATCGGGCCATAGACCCGTTGCAGGTCCGGTAGGTCGCCGCCCACCAGCGCCCCATCTTCGGTCTTGAAGCCTGCGATGCCGAGAACGCGCCCGTCCCCATCGCGCGCAACGAGGGCAAACTCCGGATCAAGGACGGCCTCAAGAAACTGCAGCGCTCGGGGTCTCGGCCCGAGACTGCGCCCCAATTTGTTGCCGAAGGCCTCCCAGTAGAGCGCGGCGACCGTGGGCCGCTCGTCGGTCTGAAAGCCGGTGGATATGGTGACATCCATGCATTTGATATTGTCCTTGCGACCGGCTCCTGCAAGGGTCAGCCCATGACGCAAGTCGTTGAAATACCGCTGTGGCTCTTTGTGCTGATCGTGCTCTTTGCCGCGGTGACCTTTGCCTCGCACTTCCTCTTCCCCTCTGTGCGCTGGTTTTTCCGCCGCCGCCTGGAGCGCGCGGTTACCCGTCTCAATGATCGGCTGACGCGACCCATTGAACCGTTCAAGCTCGCGCGCCGCTATGACATGATCCAGCGGTTGATCTACGACCCGGAGGTGGGGCGCGAGATCGCAAACCACGCCAAGTCAAACAACGTTCCTGAAAATGTGGCCTTTGAACGGGCGCGCGCCTATGCCCGGGAAATTGTGCCGAGTTTCAGTGCCTTTACGTACTTCGGCTTGGGCACGCGGATGGCGCGCCTTTTGGTGCGCTCCGTCTATTCGGTCTGGACAGGGCCGCGCAACGACGCGGTGATCCAGTCGATTCCAAAAGATGCGACGGTGGTCTTCATCATGAACCATCGCTCGAATATGGACTATGTGCTGGTAACCTATCTGGCCGCGCAAACCTCGGCACTCTCTTATGCGGTGGGCGAGTGGGCGCGGGTTTGGCCGCTGAGCCGGTTGATCCGGATGATGGGGGCCTACTTCATTCGTCGAAAGTCGCGCGGGGGGCTCTATCGCAAGGTTCTCGCGCGGTATGTCCAGATGGCGATTGCCGGGGGCGTTGCGCAGGGCATTTTTCCCGAAGGCGGGTTGAGCCTGAACGGGCGCCTGATGCCACCGCGGCTGGGCCTGCTCTCGTATGTGATCGAAGGGCATGACCCCGACAGGCGCGACGTGGTGTTTGTGCCGGTTGCGATCAACTACGACCGAGTGCTGGAAGACCGGGTATTGATCGCCGCGGGCGCGCGGGGAGATCGGCGGTTTGGCGCACGGATTTCCGTCGTCGTGAAGTTCATCCTGAGCAAGTTCTGGCAGGGTCTGCGGGGCAGGGTCACCCGCTTTGGCACGGCAGCAGTCGCTTTTGGCGAGCCGCTGTCCCTGCGGGACTTCGGTGCGAGCCGCCCGGTCGAGGACTTGGCCGATAGTCTGATGCAACGGATTGCTGCTGCGATGCCGGTTCTTGTTGTCCCGCTCGTCTCTCACGCATTGCGGACCTTAGATGCGCCGGTGGCGGAGCCTGCCCTGGTCGATGCCGTGCGCCGTCTCGCCGAGCCTCTGGCGGTGAACATGCCATCCAGCGCCATGGATGACCTTCCGGATGCGATCCGTGAAGCCTTGTTCCAGTTGCGCAAGCATGGGGTCATCGAAGAGGTGTCGGGTGGATGGCAGGTCTCGACGGGTCAACAGCCCGTTATCGATTACTATGCCAATTCGGTCGCCCATCGGATTGAGGGCAGCGCATCTGCAGCATAATTTTCTGCATCTGCGAGGTCATAAAATTACAAAAATGACGCCCTAGATGTTGCAATGTTGCGCAACTCTGCATATCCAAGCCTCAGACGCCGCGATTCTGCATCGCGGCATAGTTGATTGGTATTTCGTTCAGCAGGAGGCTCACATGGCACTGGACATCACCATCGCGCACTACGAGGCGCCAGAGAAAGACCTCTATGAAATGGGAGAGATGCCTCCCATGGGCTACGTTCCCAAGCAGATGTATGCCTGGGCGATCCGCCGCGAGCGCCATGGCGACCCCGACACGGCGATGGTGCAGGAGGTCGTCGATGTGCCGGAGCTCGACAGCCAGGATGTGCTGGTCTTGGTGATGGCGGCGGGTGTGAACTACAACGGTGTCTGGGCGGCTCTTGGCGTGCCGATCAGCCCATTTGACGGGCACAAACAGCCCTATCATATCGCAGGCTCCGATGCCTCGGGCATCGTCTGGGCGGTGGGTGACAAGGTCACCCGCTGGAAAGTGGGCGACGAGGTGGTTATCCACTGCAACCAGGACGATGGCGATGATGAAGAGTGCAACGGTGGCGACCCGATGTATTCGCCCACACAGCGGATCTGGGGGTACGAGACGCCGGACGGGTCCTTCAGCCAGTTCACCCGGGTGCAGAGCCAACAGCTGATGCCGCGGCCCAAGCACCTGACCTGGGAAGAAGCCGCCTGCTACACTCTGACACTGGCGACCGCATACCGGATGCTGTTTGGTCACGAACCGCATGACCTCAAGCCCGGCCAGAACGTGCTCGTGTGGGGCGCGTCAGGCGGCCTCGGCTCCTATGCGATCCAGCTGATCAACACCGCCGGGGCCAATGCGATCGGCGTGATCTCGGATGAGAGCAAGCGGCAGTTCGTGATGGACCTGGGCGCCAAGGGCGTGCTGAACCGCAAGGACTATAACTGCTGGGGTCAACTGCCGACGGTGAACACGCCGGAGTATGGCGAGTGGTTCAAGGAAGCCCGCAAGTTCGGCAAGGCGATCTGGGACATCACCGGTAAGGGTGTAAACGTGGACATGGTCTTCGAGCACCCGGGCGAGGCGACCTTCCCGGTCTCCACCTTCGTGGTGAAGAAGGGCGGCATGGTCGTCATATGTGCGGGCACCACCGGGTTCAACCTGACCTTCGATGTGCGCTACATGTGGATGCACCAGAAGCGTTTGCAGGGCAGCCACTTTGCGCACCTCAAGCAGGCGTCGGCGGCCAACAAGCTGATGCTGGAACGGCGACTTGATCCCTGCATGTCTGAGGTTTTCACCTGGGCGGACCTGCCGCAGGCGCACATGAAGATGATGCGCAACGAGCACAAACCCGGGAACATGTCGGTTCTGGTCCAGGCACCCAAGACCGGTCTGCGCACCCTGGAGGATGCACTCGAAGCGGGCCGTTAACTTAACATCTGTGCGGTTTACCGAAGACGAACGCTCGCGAATCACGTATGTGTTACGCGGGCGTTTCTCGTTATAGTTGTGACGCTCTTTAGTATCAACGACTTACATTTTTCGCACTCACCATTTCTGGGGAGTACAAAGACGCGAATTTTCAGCAGGCGTTCATACATGTTAGAGTTGTGTTAATCTTTCATTAACCTTTAAGAGGCGAGTCTGCTATGCGAAGTGATTGGATTTTGGACGTTCTCACGGACTTGAAAACTTTTGCGACCGCGAACGACTTGCCGGTTCTGGCCGAGCAGTTGGACGATACCGCAATTGTTGCTCTTGCCGAGATCGCCGCCCTTCACGAGAGGACGCAGGGCACGGCACATGGTAGCGAACACGACGGTGGAGGAGGTTTTGGCGGAGCTGGAGCAGGCGGACACGCTTGAGTCCATCCAGGATGCCATTCTCAAGCTGCAGGGGTACTTCCAAGTTCAGAACATGGTCTACCACTGGGTCGACAGTGCCGGCGAACAATACGGCTACGGCACCTACCCACTGGACTGGGCCGCACGATATCAAGAGCAGAACTACATCCGGATCGATCCGGTTATCGCGGGCTGCTACAAGCGGTTCCACCCGGTCGATTGGAAAAAGCTGGACTGGTCAGGCAAGGCGGTCCGGGCTTTCAAGGCAGAGGCGGTTGAATACGGCATAGGCAATCAGGGGTACTCGATTCCGATTCGCGGACCTAACGGTCAGTTCGCGCTGTTTACGGTGAACCACACCTGCGACGATGAGGAATGGGAAGCTTTCACAGAAAAGAACCGGCGCGAGCTGATCCTGATCGCCCACTATTTTAACCAAAAGGCGCTCGAGTTCGAACCGAACCGGGCGCCTGAGGAGTCGCAACCGCTGTCACCGCGGGAGATCGACGCGATGACCCTTCTGGCAATCGGGTACAGCCGCGCGCAAGTGGCTGAAACACTGTCGATTTCCGAGCATACGCTGCGGGTCTACATCGAAAGTGCGCGGTTCAAGCTGGGCGCGTCAAACACGACCCACGCGGTGGCGCGCGCCCTCAGCCGCGGGCTGATCGTGGTGTAGTTCCACCGCCCCGGAAGGGCCAATCTGTTAACATCCCGCGCGGCTCGGTGCGGCAGCGTTAAACATCCTCAAGCTAATCCTTTGTTCACGCCTTGCTCTGATCAAAGGAAAACACATGCTTCGCTACGTCTATGCAGATCAACTGTCCCGTCACCCGAAACTCGCGGCTTCCATGTTCAAGGATCGCGCGGATCAGTTCAAAACACGGCTCGGGTGGGACGTGAGCGTAGACGACGCCGGGTCGGAGCGGGATGAGTATGACGCGATGAACCCGCTCTATGTCATCTGGGAGTTGCCCGATGGCACACACGGTGGCTCGATGCGGTTCCTGCCCACGACGGAACGTACCATGGTGAACGACCACTTCACGCATCTGATGGGGGGTGGAACCATCACCAGCCCGCTGATCTGGGAATGCACCCGGTTCTGCCTGAACCGCGAGGCACCGAGCCGCGTTGCAGCCGCGCTCATGCTGGGTGGTGGCGAGATCATGAACGGTTTCGGGGTCAAGCACTTCGTCGGTGTCTTTGACGCGCGGATGGTGCGCATCTACCGCATGATCGGCTCGTCCCCTGAAGTTCTGGGCAGTGAGGGCAAGGGCCGGGATGCCATCAGCGTTGGCCTTTGGGAGTTCGCGCCAGATGCGCAGGCCAAGGTCGCGGCGCGCGCGGGTGTTTCGCTGGAGCTGTCGCGCCTGTGGTTCGACCGGGCCTTTGGGCGCGATGTTGCGCGCCAATTGGCCTGCGCCGGCTAAAACCACACGCGAGACGTCTGGCACCTGTGGCGTGGCCCCTGTAGGGTCGCGCCATGTCCGCACCCGCCCTCAAATTTTCCGACGACCAGGCCACGGCCTATGACAGCGTGACCGAGGTTTTGCGGGGCGCGGGTATTGATCTCGACGATCAACTTCTGACCCCACCAAAGAGCTCCGCTGCGGCTGTAATGGCCATCACCGGCAAGGCCGGGTCCGGCAAAACTCTGTTGCTGGCAGAACTCTACAAGGCGCTGCAGGCTGCGGGGGTCGAGGTGGTGTCGGGCGATTATGAGTCCCGCAAGCGGCGAGACAAGCGGACGCTGGCGATCCTCGCGCCGACGAACAAGGCCGCAAGTGTCTTGCGTCTGCGCGGCGTGCCCGCAACGACCATTCACCGCATTCTCTACACGCCGGTTTACGATCCTGAATACGAGCGGATCGCGGAGTGGCTCGCCGCCAATGGCGAGCGGCCGGAGATCGAAGGGCTGACCGATCTCGCGCTGGATCGGGCGGCGGCTTTCTATGCCACCAACAAGTCGATCCCGGGGGCCCTGGCCGCGGCGGGGCTGCGCGGGTCGGACTTCATCACCGGTTGGAAGCGGCGGGAGGAGCCGCTCGACATCGGCTTTGTCGATGAATCCTCGATGCTGGATGACAAGCAATACGAGGACCTGCGCGAGATTTTCCCGACGCTGCTTCTCTTTGGCGATCCGGCACAGCTGGCCCCGGTCAACCAGTCGGGCGCGATGGTCTTTGACAAGTTGCCTGAGCGCCGTGTGCTGTCGCTGAGCCGGATTCACCGGCAAGAGGCGGACAACCCGATCCTCGATCTCGCCCATGCGCTCGGCGATCCCGACATCGGGTTTGAGCAGTTCGAGCGGATGGTCGAGCTGGCCGCCGCTAGGGACGAGCGGGTGGTTTGGGGCCAACGGGTCGAGGTGGATCTGATGGCGCGCAGCCCGGTGCTGGTCTGGCGCAACGCCACGCGCATCCGGCTGATTAACGCCTTTCGACAAGTCCACGGTGCGCCTGAGGACGCGCTTCTGGAGGGAGAACCGCTGATCTGCGACGGGTTGGAACTCCCCCTGAAGCACCGCAAGAAACGGCTCGATCTGGAAGCGCGTGGCCTGATCAAGGGCGCACAGGTGATCTACCTTGGCGAAGGGCGCAAGCCTGGGTTCAGCCGCTTGCACGTGATGGGCGCGGAGGATCCGCAGGTTTCGGCGGCGTCCATTGTGAAGATCGAGAAGCCCGACGAGGAAGAGCCATTTATCCCCTTCGCGGCGCGGATGGGGGCGACCTTCTTGCATGGTGCTGCAGTCACCATTCACAAGGCCCAGGGCAGCCAGTGGGATACGGTTCAGGTTTTTGCGCCTGACCTCTATGCCGCTGCGCGTATGGGCCGGTCTGAGGCCGGACAACCGCTCTGGAAGCGCCTGGCCTATGTGGCGATCACGCGGGCGCAGGACCGTCTGATCTGGGTCGTGCGCAACCGTCTTTCCGTGCCCACCGGGCCGCTGGTGGTGGACGATCTGCGCACTCTGCCCGCAGCTCCACTTAGCCTCGCACAAGACCAACCGGAGGAGTTCTTATGAAGTCGATCATCATCACAGGGGCAAGCTCGGGCATTGGCCATGCGACGGCGGAGCTCTTTCTCGATGCAGGCTGGCGCGTGGGCCTGATTGCGCGGCGTGCGGACCGGTTGGAGGCGCTGGCCGACCGTTATGAGACCGCCGTGCCGCTGCCGGCGGATGTGACTGATGCGGACGGGATGGCTGCGGCTTTCGACGCCTTCGGTCATCTCGACGTGCTCTTCAACAATGCAGGACTGTTCGGGCCTGCGGCGACCATTGATGAGGTCGACCTCGACGCGTGGATGCAGGTGATGCAGGTGAACATCGGCGGGATGTTCATTGCAGCGCGTCTGGCTTTTGCGGCGATGCGCGCGCAGGACCCCCAGGGCGGGCGTATCATCAACAATGGCTCGCTCTCGGCCTATGTGCCGCGCCCCAACTCGGTTTGCTACACCACCACCAAGCACGCGGTGACAGGCCTGACCAAGACGCTCTCGCTCGATGGGCGGCCCTTCGGGATTGCCTGCGGTCAGATCGACATCGGCAATGCGGAAACGGATTTGCTGGCGCAGCTCAAGAAGACCCAGCCCGGTACAATGACAATGGATGTCGGGAACGCCGCTCGATCCGTTCTGCATATGGCCGAGATGCCCGCTGAGGCCAATGTGCAATTCATGACGGTGATGGCGACGACTATGCCTTACATCGGACGTGGGTGAACGGTGGCCTGAAAGCCCACCCCTGGTCAGGCGCGGAAAATTCGGAAGACAGCGGACGCAGTCCAACCAGCGGCTATGGCAATCGCGATGGACATGATCCCGTAGAGCAACGCATTTTCGCGTGATAACTTGAAAAGCCAACGCTCCAGCCCGACTTTGCGCACGTAGATGCTGGTCTCGTACTTCGAGACGACCTCGCCCCCGCGTGTCAGAAAGATGCGGGTTTGGTAGTCACCCTCCGTCAGGGCGGCGGGCAATTCGATTGCGGTCCGGAAGAGCGTCTGCTCGTCAACGCTGACCGTGCCTTCGTTCAACTGGTACTGATTTGAACGCGACTTTATCCGGATCAGGGCTTCGGTGAAACGACTGGCGTCCGCGATCGTATCGGGCGCGCCGACCGACCGGATCGCGCGCGGGATTGACACCCGGTGGCGCAAGTCTTCCGTATTGCTGAGCGACAGGCCCAGCAGCGTGCTTGTGGACACGGCGTAAAAGCTCGGCGCGCGATCAATCTCAACCGCATCGGTGTTCACCCAGATGCCCAGGACCTTTTCCTTGCGCCGAACGGTGAAGGTCTCGTCCGGGCCGGCCACTGTCACGATGACCTGCAGCCGCGGGTCGTCCGGGATCGGGGCCTCGCGTTTGACAGCCCCGAAGACGAGAATCTCCGACCCGTCAAAGCTGGTGTTGATGGAGACGGTATCCTTGCTCAGCCCGAGCACAATATCTTCTGCTGACGCGGGCAGGGCTAGGAGCAGCGCGAGAACAAGAGACAGCGCGCGCATCAGTGACCGTCCGACGCGCCGACAGAGTAGAGCTCTGACGGCATCAACAGCAAGTCGAGTGCCAGTTTTCCGCAGACCGCGAGCACCATGATGGCAAGCAGAATACGCAGCTGTTCCGCCTTCATCTTGACGCCAATCCGCGTCCCGATCTGGGCGCCGATCACACCGCCAATCAGCAGCAGAACCGCCAGCACGATATCGACAGTGAAGTTTGTCGTGGCGTGCAGAAGGGTGGTGAAGGCGGTCACGAAAATGATCTGGAAGAGCGACGTGCCCACGACCACCTTGGTCGGCATGCCCAGCAGATAGATCATTGCGGGGACCATGATGAACCCACCGCCCACACCCATGATCGCCGCGAGGATGCCCACCGAAACACCGACCAGCAATGGTGGGATCACCGAGATATAGAGGCCCGAGACGCGGAAGCGCATCTTGAAGGGCAGCCCGTGCACCCAGTTGTGCTTCTTGCGCGCAGGTGGCTTGCCGGACTTGGTCTTGCGGATTGCGTTTAGGCTTTCGATGAACATCAGCCCACCGATCACGCCGAGGAAAACCACGTAGCACAGCTTGACCAGCAGATCGACCTGACCCAGCGCCTTGAGGTAGTTGAAGACCACCACGCCTAACGCCGCGCCGACAAGTCCGCCGATGAGCAGCACCGTGCCCATCCTGAGATCCACCGTCTTTCGTTTCAGGTGCGCCAGAACACCGGAGAAAGAGGAGGCGACGATCTGGTTCGCCTCCGTCGCAACGGCGACGGCGGGCGGGATGCCGATGAAAAACAGCAGCGGCGTCATCAGGAACCCGCCGCCTACGCCGAACATCCCCGAGAGGATCCCAACGATCCCACCGAGGCCCAGCAACAGAAAGGCGTTGACCGAAACTTCGGCGATGGGAAGGTAGATTTGCATGTCCTCTGTTAGAGCAAAGGGTGTTGCAAAATCAATGGGCGTTGCTGCTGTGCAGCAATCAGGACTGACACAATTCGGTCAACTGGCCTTATGCGATCAGCGTTCTTTGACGTAGGGTTCGCCTCCCGCGCGAGGCGGGATGGCTTTGCCCACGAATCCCGCAAGGATGATCACCGTCATCACGTAAGGCAGAGCACCGAGCAGGGCGCCTTGGACCTTTAGGCCAAAGAGGCCTTCGATTACGTCAGGCCGGGTTTCGAGTGCGCCGAAGAGCCCGAAAAGCAGCGTGGCATAAAGCGCGTACCAAGGCCGCCACTTCGCGAAGATCAGCGCGGCGAGGGCGATAAAGCCGCGACCGGCGGACATGTCTTTGACGAAACCGGCCTGCAGAGCGGTTGAGAGATACGCCCCAGCGATGCCGCAGAGCACGCCGCAGATGATCACCGCAGCGTAGCGCAGGCCGACGACCGAGACGCCAGCTGTGTCGACAGCGGCGGGGTTCTCACCCACAGCGCGCAGTCGCAGTCCAAACCGTGTCCGGAAGAGGACCCACCAGGTGAGCGGCACCATGGCAAAGGCTACGTAGACGAGGATGGAATGGCCGGAGATCAGCTCTTGATAGATCGGGCCGAGGACGGGGATAGCGCCTAGCGCATCGGCAAAGGGCAGGGTGATCGGCTCAAACCGCCCGCCGCCCATGAGCGAGGGCGTGCGCCCGCCCTGGCTGAACCAGTCTTGTGCGATGAGAACAGTCAAACCGGCGGCGAGGAAGTTGATGGCCACGCCTGAAATGAGCTGGTTGCCCCGGAAGGTGATCGAGGCGACGCCGTGCAGCAGGCTGAAGAGCATTGAGGCGGTGATGCCCGCAAGCAGGCCGAGCCAGACGGAGCCGGTGACCGCCGCGATGGCGGCGGAGAAGAAGGCGGCGGCGAGCATCTTGCCTTCAAGGCCGATATCGAAGATGCCCGCGCGTTCAGAGAACAGGCCTGCAAGGCATGCTAATAGCAGCGGCGTGGCCAGCCGCACGGTGCTGTCCAGCAACTGGACGAAGGTCAGGAAGTCCATCAGGCATTCCCCCGGCGCAGCATAAGGAACAAGCGCTCCAACGGCATCCGCACCATATTGTCGAGCGCGCCCGTGAAGAGGATCACCAGGGCCTGGATCACGACGATCAGCTCACGCGGGATCGACGTCCAGAGTGCCAGCTCTGCGCCGCCCTGATAGAGGAAGCCGAAGAGAATAGCGGCGAGTAGCACGCCGAAGGGATGGCTGCGGCCCATGAGCGCCACGGCGATGCCGATGAACCCGGCGCCCTCTACGGCGTTGAGCACCAGCCGTTCCGCCTCGCCCATCACGTTGTTGATCGCCATAAGCCCCGCAAGCGCACCCGAGATCAGCATGGCGATCATGGTGATCGCGACAGGTGAGATGCCTGCGTATTTGGCACCCGGTTCGGATTTGCCATAGCTGCGGATTTCATAGCCCAGCCAGGTGCGCCAGAGCAGGAACCAAACGAGGACGCAGGCCAGAAGGGCGATGAGGAAGGTGACATTGGCGGGCGCCGATCTGGAGAAATTGATGCCGAGCGGCAACAGGATATCGTGCAGCGTGGGCAGATGCGTTGCTTCGGGGAAGCGTGCCGTGGCCGGATCCATGCTGCCGGGTGGGCGCATCAGGTTCACCAGCACGTAATTCAGCACAGCGGCACCGATAAAATTGAACATGATCGTGGTGATCACGATGTGGCTGCCGCGTTTGGCCTGTAGAAACGCAGGGATTGCGGCCCAGGCGGCGCCGAAGAGGGCTGCGGCCACGGAGGCGCCGAGCAGCGCCAGTGTCCAATGCGGCCATGGAATGAAGAGGCAGGCGAGGGCCACGCCAAGCCCGCCCAGCATCGCCTGGCCTTCGCCGCCGATATTGAAGAGGCCTGCGTGGAAGGCCACGGAGACGGCCAAGCCGGTGAAGAGGAAATTCGTGGCGTAGTATAGCGTGTAGCCCCAGCCATAGGTGCTGCCCAGGGCGCCGGTGACCATGAGCTTCACCGCCTCGACCGGGTCTTCGCCGATGGCGAGGATAACCAGGGCCGAGAGGATCGCGGCCAGCACCAGCGAAATCAGCGGCACGAGGATGACCTCGGCCCATCTTGGCATCACGTCCACGCGCATGCTCCGTTCTTTGAAGGCCTGCTGCGCAGACGCGACTCTTTGGGGGGTTTCACCCCCGGCGCTGACGCGCCTCCCCCAGAGTATTTCGGGAAGGGTGAAGGGGCGGTCATGCGGTGACCCCGGCCATCAAAAGGCCCAGCTCTTTTTCGTCCGTCTCGGCGGAGAGGCGTTCGCCCATGATGTGGCCGTCGAACATGACCGCGACGCGGTCGGCGAGGGCGAGAATTTCTTCCAGCTCGACCGAGACCAGCAGCACCGCCTTGCCCTTGTCGCGCAGGGCGACGATCTGCTGGTGGATAAATTCGATGGCGCCGATGTCGACGCCCCGTGTGGGCTGGCCGACGAGCAGCAGGTCCGGGTTGCGCTCGATCTCGCGGGCCAGCACGATTTTCTGCTGATTGCCGCCGGAGAAATTCTTGGCCGCAAGGGCTGGGTTGGGCGGGCGCACGTCGAAGCGGCCCATCTTTTCTTCGGTATCGGCGCGAATGGCGGCGTTGTTCAGCAGCACACCCGATTGATAGCTCGGGTCGCGGTGATAGCCGAAGGCGGTGTTCTCCCAGGCGGAGAAATCCATGATCAGCCCTTCGCGTTGGCGGTCTTCGGGTACATGGGCGATGCCGCGCTGGCGGCGCGCGCGACCATCCGCCAGCTTGCCCGTGAGATCCAGCGGTTGGCCGTTCACCCGAATGTCGCCCGTGGCATCGGCGTAGCCGCCCAGCACCTCCAACAGTTCGGATTGGCCGTTGCCCGCCACGCCTGCAATGCCCACGATTTCTCCAGCGCGCACTTGCAGGTCAATGCCCTTGATGCGCTCGACGCCCTTGTCGTCGACCACGCGCAAGCCCTTGATATCCAGCACCACGTCGCCCGGTTTCGCGGGTGTTTTATCCACGCGCAGCAGGACCTTACGGCCCACCATCAGCTCTGCGAGTTCTGCGGGAGAGGTGTCGGAGGTCTTCACCGTCGCGGTCATCTCGCCGCGCCGCATCACGCTCACGGTGTCGGTCGCCTCCATGATCTCGCGCAGCTTGTGGGTGATCAGGATGATGGTTTTGCCTTCCTGCCGCAGCCGGTCGAGGATGCGGAAGAGCTGGTCGGCCTCAGCGGGTGTCAGCACGCCTGTGGGCTCGTCCAGAATAAGAATATCCGCTTGCCGGTAGAGCGCCTTGAGAATTTCCACGCGCTGCTGCATGCCAACGCCCAGCTCTTCGATCACCGCGTCGGGGTCGACGTTGAGCCCGTATTCATGCTCCAGCTCCAGCAGCGTTTTGCGCGCCTTGGCGAGCGAGGGGGTCAGCAGCCCGCCGTCTTCGGCGCCGAGGATGATGTTCTCCAGCACCGTGAAGTTTTCGACCAGTTTGAAGTGCTGGAACACCATGCCGATGCCAGCGGCAATCGCGGCCTGGCTGTCGGGGATTTCGGTCTTATTGCCGCTGATGAATATCTCGCCTTTATCGGCTTTGTAGAAGCCATAGAGGATCGACATCAGCGTCGATTTGCCCGCGCCATTCTCGCCGATGATCCCATGGATCGTGCCGGGCATCACGCGGATGGAGATGTCTTTGTTGGCCTGTACCGGTCCGAAGGCTTTGGATATGCCCTTGAGCTCAATCGCTGGTGCTTGCTCGCCCATGCACCCCCCTCATTCGTCTTGCGCAGGCCGCACCTCCCACGGGCGCGGCCTGCGGATGTTTTGCCTTAGAAGTCCAGCGCGGGGCAGCTGTCTGTGGCGTAGTAGGACGCAACTTCGATGTCACCGGCGATGATTTTCTCGCGGGCTGCTTCAACGGCGGCCTTCATTTCGTCGGAGACCAAAGGCGCGTTGTTGTCGTCCAGCGCATAGCCTACACCTTCCTCAGCGAGGCCAAAGGTGAAGACGCCAGTCTCCAGATCGGTACCCGCCTTCAGCGCGTCATAGACGGCCACATCGACGCGTTTCAGCATCGAGGTCAGCACCTTGCCCGGGTGCAGGTGGTTCTGGTTGCTGTCCACGCCGATGGAGAGGATGTCTTCATCTGCTGCCGTTTGCAGCACACCGACGCCAGTGCCGCCCGCAGCAGCATAGACAACGTCAGCGCCCTGGCTGATCTGTGCTTTCGTCAGCTCGGAGCCTTTCACGGGGTCATTCCAGGCGGCCGGGGTGGTGCCTGTCATGTTGGCGACAACCGTCGCGTCTGCGTTTACTGCTTTTACACCTTGGGCATAGCCGCAGGCGAAGTGACGGATCAGCGGGATATCCATGCCGCCGATAAAGCCTACGGTGCCGCTTTCAGAGGCCATGCCCGCCATCATCCCGACGAGGTAGGAGCCCTCATGCTCGGCAAAGCCAATCTGGCGGATGTTCGGCGCATCGAGCCAAGTGACATCAATGGCGACGAACTTGGTGTCCGGGTAGTCGGGCGCCACGGTCGACAGCGGATCAGCCATGGCAAAACCCATGGTGATGATCGGGTTAGCCCCGGCTTCCGCAAAGCGGCGCAGGGCCTGTTCACGCTGCGCTTCCGACTGCAGTTCGATCTCGCGGTAGCTGCCGCCGGTCTCCTCGGCCCAGCGGCTGGCGCCATTATGAGCGGCCTCGTTGAACGATTTGTCGAACTTGCCACCGAGATCGAAGATCACAGCCGGCTCCGCCAGCGCGGCGCCTGCCGAGAGGGCCAGGGCCGCCGTCGCGCCGAGAAATTTGTGCATGAATGTCATTCAGGGGTCTCCCAGATTGTGATTTTGGGACGCTCGGTCAGGGCGTTGCAGCCCGCCATCGTCCAATACGCACAAATTAGGACCTAGGCTGCGAGCAGGGTCAACCGGTTTTTCATGCTTTGCCGGGGGATTCCGCCGCCTGACGAGGGGGCAGTGCCGCTGTCATCAGCACCGCATCCACCGAAGCCGCGCCCGCCCGGCGATAATAGGCCTTGCGGCGCCCGCTTTCGGCGAATCCACGTTTGCGATAGAGCGCTTGGGCGGCTTGGTTGTCGGCGGCGACCTCGAGGAAGGCCTGTGTTGCATGTGCCGAGGTCATCCACCGGGTCACGAGGGTGTCTGCAATCTGCTGGCGGCGATGATCCGGGTGCACGACGATCGTGAGAAGCTCGCTTTCATCGGCGACGGTCCGGGTCAGGGCAAACCCGTGTGGGTCGTGCAGGAGCGTCACGTGGGGATCGGAGAGAAGATCTGCGAACTCCTGCGCGGACCAGCACCGTTCGGACGCAAAGCCGAGCTCATGCAATGCGGCAAGATCATCAGGTGTCATGGCAGGATGAGTGGTGCAGCGTCCCGCGCTGGCGCAGCGTCCGCCGGGCGCAGGTAGAGCGGCGCGGGGCGGGGCTGCGGTGTGCCGTGGCGCTCGGCTGCGAGATGCGCAATCGCCACCGCGGTTGGATGCGCAGGGTCCATGCCGGTCGCGCCAATGAGCGGCCCTTCGTGGGATGGCACCGCGTCATCCGGCACTATGACGGGCGCGCTTGTCCCTTTGTTATCAAAGCTTTGCACGTAAAGGTGGCCGCGGCGCGCGGTGATGGCAGTCGCACAGGGGCCTGTATGGCCAAAGCGCAGCGCGTCGAAGCCTGTGACGCCGATCGCGGGCACGCCGAGCCCCAAGGCCAGGCCGCGCGCCGCCGAGACGGAGATGCGGATGCCCGTGAAGTTGCCGGGCCCGATGCCGACCCCGATGGTGGTGAGGTCCTGAAACGTGAGATCTGCCGAGGCCAATAGCTCTTCGCACAGGCCCATCAGCCGTTCGGCCTGCCCTTTCTGCATGGGCTCTTCGGCGTGTGTCACGACCCTATCGCCCACCATAACCGCAACCGCGCAGCAGGGTGCTGCGGTGTCGAACCCCAGGACGATGGGATGATCCGGCGTCATCTGTGCTCAGCCTTTGCGCAGCGCGGCGCGGGCGCTCCGGTCTTCGCGCGGCAAGTCGTCTGCGATGTGCAGCCACGGCAGGCGCCGCGAGGCGTGCGAGTGCATGCTGGGGGGCAGCTCCGCCGCTTGATCGATCAGGCCGAGGGGGACGTAGGTTTGGCCGGGTAGGTAATCGTAGGTGGCCGCGAGTGGCGAGCCGCAGGCGCGGCAGAACCAGCGCGTGACACCGGAGGCATGCGAGACCGGTGGCCCGGGGTCGGGATCGAACCGGATATCGCCGTCACCGAACCCGGCAAAGGCCGCCACCGGCGCGCCGGAGATGCGCCGACAATCGCTGCAATGACAATAGCTTACGACTTCTGGCGGCGCATCCACCGACAGCTTTACCTTGCCGCAATAGCAGCGGCCCGTGATCGTCTGGGGGCTGGGCATTGCGCGCGGTCAGGTGGCGACCGGGCGCACCTCGGTTACTTCGGGGATGTAGTGGCGCAGCAGGTTCTCGATGCCCATTTTCAGCGTCAGCGTCGAAGACGGGCAGCCCGCACAGGCACCCTGCATATGCAGGTAGACCACGCCACGATCAAAGCCGTGGAAGGTGATGTCACCACCATCTTGCGCCACCGCAGGGCGCACCCGGCTGTCGAGCAACTCCTTGATCTGGTCGACGATGGGGCCATCCTCTCCCTCATGCTCTGCATGGCCGGAAGCGGGTGCGTGATCGCCGGACATCACTGGTTGACCGGACTGGAAATGCTCCATGATCGCACCCAGAAGCGCGGGCTTGATGTGGTCCCAATCGACCGCGTCTGCCTTGGTCACGGTGACGAAATCGGTGCCGAAGAACACGCCGGTCACACCTTCGACCGCGAAGATGCGGGTGGCCAGCGGCGACTTGTCCGCCGTGTCGGCGGTCGGGAAGTCGGCGGTGCCCATCTCCAGCACGGTCTGACCGGGCAGGAACTTCAGCGTGGCGGGGTTCGGGGTCGATTCTGTCTGGATGAACATCGGGTCTCTCCTGGGGCTGCCTCAGATATGCGGACCGGGCGAGGGTAAGTCAAGGTTTGGAATCGTTCTAAATTGAGCCCGCCATTGGCCATGTCGCGCAACGTTCGGTGCCCACCGTACGGTGCCCCGCCCCGAATCGGGGGTTAAGCCCCGTGTTTCATGGCAAAACCCATGTCTGTTTCGCGTCGGTATCACGTCGGTATTGCGTCGGTGTCAGGTCGGTGCCGCCCCGGGGTTAACGGACCGCACGGCGCAAAGGTTGACGAAGCGCCAACGCAGCCGCGATGCGGCGCGCGCTGGACCCGCGCGGGCCGTCAGGGCCGCCGGGCCTGTGCGTGCCCCGGGGGGCCTCAGGTGATGGCTTCGAGCTTTTCCTTGCTCAGATCACCCGGCACGATGGTCATCGGGATGGGCAGGGTGCCCGCGCTCTTGGTCAGTTCGGTGACCAGCGGGCCTGGGCCCTTCTTGTCGGTGCCCGCACCCAGCACCAGCACCCCGATTTCGGAATCTTCATGGATCTGCGCCAGGATCTCATCGACCGGGCGCCCCTCGCGGATCACCAGTTCGGGGTTGATCCCCTGGCGGTCGCGCATCCACTTGGCGAAGACCTCGTAATGCACCTCGATCCGCTCGCGCGCCTCTTCGCGCATCACCTCGCCCACGCCGATCCAGTGGTTGAACTCATCCGGCGGGATCACCGAGAGGATCTCGACCCCGCCGCCGGTGTGCGCCGCCCGCATCGCCGCAAAGCGCATGGCGTTCAGACATTCACGACTGTCATCGAGTATCACGAGAAACTTCCGCATCTTCCGATGTCCCCCTTTTGGCCGGATCATGACCGCAGTTGCGGGGCGGCGCAATCGCAATCTCCTGCCGCCCGCATCTGGACAGCGCGCCGCGCACGCGCGATTGTAGGAGGCAGGACGAAGAGGGCCCTCGCATGAGTGTCTGGCAATTGATCTATACATCGCGGCCCTTTGGCTATGACCTGACGATGCTGGCCAACATCCTGGCCACCTCGCGGTCGCGCAATGCCCGCAACGACATCACCGGGGCGCTGATCTGCCGCCCGGACGTGTTCTTGCAGCTGCTGGAAGGGCCGGAAGGCAAGGTGCAATCGACCTATGCGCGGATCTGCGAGGATGACCGGCATGTGGAGGTCACGCAGCTGGTTTCAGAGGCGGTGCCCGAGCGGCTGTTTCCGGATTGGGCCATGAAGCACGACCCGGCGGTCTCCTGGCTGTGGTCGCCGGTGGAGGTGCATATGGGCGCGTTGCACGCCGCCTCAAAGGTCGCGATCCGCGAGGTGTTTGTCAGGTCGGCCGCGTCATAGCGGCTGGCTTGCGGCCCAGTCCCAATAGATCTCGCGCGCGCGACGGGCGATGGGCCCGACCTGGTAGGCGGTGTCCTCGAACCCCGTGACAGGTGTGAGCTTTGACATATTGCCGGTCATGAAGACCTCGTCAGCGGCGGCGAAATCCTCGAAGGTGAGCACGGTTTCATGCACGGCGATGCCGTCGGCTTTCATGTTGTCGATGTGTCGCGCGCGGGTGATGCCCGCGAGGAAGGTGCCATTGGGCACCGGTGTGAACACCTCGCCGTCACGTGCCATGAAGATGTTCGTGGTCGCGGTTTCAGCCACATTGCCCATGGCATCGGCCACCAGCGCATTGCCGAAGCCGCGGGCGCGCACCTCGGTCAGCATGCGCGCGTTGTTCGGATAGAGGCAGCCCGCCTTGGCGTTGACCACCGCATCCTCGAGCACCGGGCGGCGGAACCGCGTGCGCCCGAGCGTGGCGGTGGCCTCGGGCGGCGCCATGGGGATTTGCTCGAGGCTCACGGCAAAGCCCGTGGCCTCAGCACTGGGCACAATCGCGGTGGCATCGCCGTGGATCGCCCAGTACATCGGGCGGATATAGACCGCATCCTCGGCGCCGTAATAGGTAAGCCCCTCGCGGATGATTTCGACCATATCCTCGATCGTGACGGTCGGCGTGATCATCAGCGCCTCGGCCGAGCGGTTCACCCGCGCGCAATGGGGCACGAGATCGGGCGCGCGCCCATCGAAGAACCGCGCCCCATCGAAGACAGACGAGCCGAGCCAGGCGCCATGATCCGCGGCTGCGATCACGGGCCGATCGCCCACGTGCCAGCGGCCCTCGAAATAGGTGTGGATATTGGTGCCGACGCTCATGGGAGGTTCTTTCGCTTGCAGGCTCAGGGGACGCGATAGACGCCTTCGGGCAGGTTCAGCGCCGCGGTGAGGTCGCGCCATTGCTCGGGCGACAGGGTGATCGAGACGGTGCGGTCGCTGCGCGGATCATACTGGTTCAGCAGGATCGCGCTTTCGGTCACATGCACCGTGACATCCTCTTGCAAGGGGGCTGTGCCGTCATCCACCAGGGTCACGACGGTGGCGTCGAATTCATGCTCGATCGTAAACATGCGCTCACCTTACGAGGTCCGCCTTGCGATGCAAGGGGGACAAAGCTCTGTGAGCGGGGTGGTCGCTGGCGGGGAAACTGCTAAGATAAGGGCCGGTATCAGTGCGGAGGCGTCTTTATGCCCTGGAAGCCCATCATGGCGGCGATTGCCGCGATCCTGCTCGCGGGATGCGACGTGAGCACCACGTCGGCGCCGCTGGCGGTCGAGCCTATCGGAGACGTGCCGCGCGCGTCTGCGCAGAATTTTGCGCAGGTGGTGCGGATCGTCGAGCCGGTGGCCGAGCGCGAGTGCCGGGCGCGCACCTCGGGGGTGAATTGCGATTTCAAGATCGTGGTCGACGACCGCCCCGGCCAGCCACCCAACGCATTCCAGACCCTCGACCGGTCGGGGCGCCCGATCATCGCCTTCACGCAGGCGCTGATCGATGACGCGCGCAACATGGATGAGTTGGCCTTTGTCATGGGACACGAGGCGGCGCATCACATTGCGGGCCATATCCCGCGCCAGCAGCAGAATGCGGTGGCCGGTGCGGTGATTGGCGGGCTTGGCGCCGTGCTGCTCGGCGGCAATGCCGATGCGATCCAGACCGCGCAGCAACAGGGGGCGCGGATCAACGCGCGCGCCTTCTCAAAGACCTTCGAGCTGGAGGCCGATGCGCTGGGCACGGTGATCACCGCGCGGGCCGGGTTTGACCCGTTGCGCGGGGCCGAGTTCTTCAACCGCATCCCCGATCCCGGTGACCGTTTCCTCGGCACGCACCCGCCCAATGCACAACGGATCGAGACGGTGCGGCGCACCGCGGCGGCGCTTTAGGCGGCTTTCGCTTTGCGTCGCAGGTGACTGCGGTAGAGCAGCGGTGCGAGGATGCCTTCATAGGTCCAATGGGCGAGCCAGTAGAGGCCCGGCAGGCTGACCAGCCGTGCCAGCCAGCGATAGCGCGGCAGGCTTTGCCAGAGCACGATGAAGGCGGGCACGCCGATATAGAGCTGCCCATTCTGGCGCACATGCAGCCGCCGCGCGGCGTCATCGGCGGTCACGCCCCAACTGTCCAACGTCCGTGTGTCGTTGAGGTCATCATAGCGCAGCGGCAGCGCCTGCGCCGCGCTGAGCCGGGCGTAGTGGTCGATTTCGCGACTGCAGACCGGGCAGTCCGCGTTGTAGAGCACATCTGTGTCTGCCATGTCTCGGAAATAGGGTGCGGTTTCGCCGAGCCCAGCGGCCAGAGTGTCGCAGATCAGCGCGGCTTGTTGCCGTCGATCCAGCGGGCCATCATCTGCTTGTCGCGAAAGCATTCCTGCGGGATCTCGCGCCGCTTGATCCGGGCGATCCGTTCGGCAAAGGCGACCTGTTTGGACGAGGGGTAGTTGGCGAAGCGGCTCTGCGGGGCGCTGGGCTTATGTGCGTCGATCCAGGCGGAGAGGGCCGCACGGCTGCGCGCCCGCTCGCGCGGGATCACCGTGCCGGTCCTGGCGGCGATGGCGCGAGCGTATTGCAGCTGCCTGTCGCTGGGCGGCTGCGGCGGGCTGAGCGGCAGCGTGCCCTGCGCGGGCGCATCGAGGCTCGGAAACTGCGGTTCAAACGACATGGGACAGTCCCTCCACTGTTCCACAGATATAGAACATAAAGAGAACATTTTCAAGAGCGCGTCGTTAGAGGCTGTTGTGGCTTCCGTCGCAGAGCGGGGGCGTCGAGGTCGCCTTGCAGCCACAGAAGAACAGCGTCTTGTCCGCCGTCGCCTCGTATTTCATCGGATCGAACGCGCTTCCTTTGTGCGAGCCGTCGCAGAAGGGCTGGTTGTCCGATTTACCGCAGGTGCACCAGAAATAGGTCTTTCCGGCGGTGACCTCGACGGGATAGGGGGCTTTCTGGGCGATCTTCGGTGGGGTGGTCATGCTGTTGGGCCTTCTCTGACAAAGTGGCGGGACATCTGGCTGGTCGTCAGCGGCCTCGTGCGAGGCTGGCTGATCACATAGTCCAGACTGTTCCGCTGGCCACCGGCAGGTCCGTGCGGCGCCTCGGTGTGGGCTGCGCGCGCCTCCGCATTTGAAAACGCCGCCCTGGCGCGTTTTTAGATGCGGAGGCGCCCCCAGAGGTCATACTCTCCGGCTTCGTCCACCTCGACGGTGACAATGTCGCCCACGCTCAGGCCGTCCGTGCCCTCGTCGATGAAGAGATTGCCGTCGATCTCGGGCGCATCGGCCTTCGTGCGGCAGGTGGCGATGCCATCCGCATCGATCTCGTCGACGATCACCTCTTGCCGGGATCCAACCTTCTGCGCCAGTTTTTCCTCAGAGATGGCCTGCGCTTTTGCCATGAAGCGATCCCAGCGGTCTTTTTTCACATCCTCGGGCACATGGTCCGGCAGCGCGTTGGAGCGCGCGCCGGCGACATTCTCGTATTGGAAGCAGCCGACCCGGTCGAGCTGTGCCTCATCCATCCAGTCGAGCAGGGTCTGGAACTCGTCCTCGGTCTCGCCGGGATAGCCGACGATGAAGGTCGAGCGTAGGGTCAGTTCGGGGCAGATCGCGCGCCAGGCGGCAATCTCGTCGAGTGTTTTGGCCGCTGCCGCGGGCCGCGCCATACGTTTCAAGACGTCCGGATGCGCGTGCTGGAAGGGAATGTCGAGATAGGGCAGCACCAGGCCCTCCGCCATGAGCGGAATCAGCTGGCGCACATGCGGGTAAGGGTAGACGTAGTGCAGCCGCACCCAGGCGCCCAAAGACCCGAGATCGCGCGCGAGATCGGTGATATGCGCGCGGTGGCCGCGCTCTTCCGCGTGTTTGATATCGACGCCGTAAGCGGAGGTGTCCTGGCTAATCACCAGCAGCTCTTTCACGCCGCTCTCAACCAGCTTTTCCGCCTCGCGCAGCACCGCATGGGCCGGGCGCGACTGCAGCCGCCCGCGCATGTCGGGGATGATGCAGAATTTGCACTTGTGATTGCAGCCTTCGGAGATTTTCAGATAGCTGAAGTGCCGCGGCGTGAGGCTGACGCCCGAGGCGGGCAGCAGATCGACAAAGGGATCCGGGTCGGGCGGCACGGCGGCATGCACCGCATCAAGCACCTGTTCGTATTGATGCGGGCCCGTGACGGCAAGGACCGAAGGATGCGCGCCGGTGATGTATTCGGGCTCGGCCCCGAGACAGCCCGTCACGATCACGCGCCCGTTCTCCTCAAGCGCTTCGCCGATGGCCGAGAGGCTTTCCGCCTTGGCGCTATCGAGAAAGCCGCAGGTGTTCACGATCACCGCCTGCGCGCCTGCGTAGTCGGGCGAGATGCCATAACCTTCGGCACGCAGCCGGGTCAGGATG
Source organism: Roseobacter cerffii (assembly GCF_054226325.1). NCBI lineage: Bacteria > Pseudomonadati > Pseudomonadota > Alphaproteobacteria > Rhodobacterales > Roseobacteraceae > Roseobacter > Roseobacter cerffii. The sequence goes on along the minus strand of NZ_CM135757.1, from coordinate 3,427,011 downwards.
CGCTCGCTGTCCACCAGCGCCTTGGGGCAGCCGAGGCTGACCATGCCGATGGTGGGCTGGCCGGGCCTCGCTGTGTCGCGCATCGCCGGTTTTGGCGCGAGATCGGGGCGCAGATTGGGTGGGTTTGTGCTCATGACTTGCGCTATAGTGGAAGTGAGGGGCCCGGAAAAGGGCCGAGGGCAAGAGGTGAGGTGCGCTGATGAAATGGGTTGTGCGACTGCTGGGTGTCGTGGTGCTGCTGATCGTGGTGGCGGTGGTCTCGGTGCTGTTCCTGCCCGCCGAGCGGGTGGCGAAGATCGCCGCGGAGCAGCTGCGCGGGGTCACGGGCCGCGATGTGGCGATTACGGGCGATGTGGCGTTGACCGTCTGGCCGGTGCTGGGCGCGCGGGTCGGTGGGCTGGAGGTCGGCAATGCCGATTGGGCCGAGCAGGGGCCGATGCTGCAGGCGGCCAATGCGGCGATTGGTGTCGATGCGATGGCGCTGCTGCAGGGCGATATCCGCATCACCAATATCGAGGCGGAAAGCCCGACGATCCGGCTGGAACAGAAGGCGGACGGGCGCGCGAGCTGGCAGTTCACCGATGCCAGCGGCACTGCGCAGATCGAGACCGAGACAGCGCCCGACCGCCCGGCGCGGTCGATCAGCATCGAGCGGTTGCAGGTGACCGATGCGACGCTGATCTATGATGCGGAGGGCAGCGATCTGGTGTCTTACGAGGGGGTGGATCTGTCGTTGGACTGGCCGGAGCGACTGGGCCCTGCGGAGATTGCCGCGACGCTGCGCCCGACGGTCAACCCGGTCGAGGTCACGGCGACAATTGATGGCTTCGCGGGCTTCATCACCGGAGAGACCCAGACGTTGCGCGCCGCAATTGACACCGAGGCCGGGGCGATCGGCTTTGACGGGCGCGCGAGCACCGCCGGGGCGGTGGCGGGTGCCTTGAGTGTGAAGACGGCGAACACCGGTGGGTTCCTGCAGGCGCTGGGTCTGCCCGGTGCGGATTTGCCCCCCGATCTGGGGCGCAGCATCGATCTTTCGACCACCCTGACACTGACGCCGGACCGGCAGCTGGCGTTGCGCGATCTGGTGGTGGGCTTGGGCGCCAACCGGATCACGGGCGCGGCGGATATCGGGCTGAATGGCGTGCCCCAGGTCAATGCACAGCTGGATGTGGGTGATCTGGATGTCTCGGGCGGCGAGGTGGAGACCACGGGAGGCTCTGGTGGCGGAGGTGGGTCTTCGGGCAGTGGCTGGCCGAAAGACCCGATTGACGCCAGCGGGCTCGCGGCCTTCAACGGTGAAATTGCGCTGACCGCACGCAGCATCGATCTGGGGCAGTTCGATTTGGGCGCGACGCGGGCGCTTCTGCGCAATGAGAACTCCCGCATGGTCTTCGAGCTGCGCGAGGTGGCGGCCTATGGCGGCGGGCTGACGGGGGAGTTCGTGATCAATAACCGCGCGGGCCTGTCGGTGGGCGGGCAGCTGGCGGCGAGTGCCATCCAGATGCAGCCCTTGCTGGCCGATGCGGCAGGGCTCGATCGGCTGACCGGGCAGGGGGATGCGCGGTTGTCGTTCCTGGGGTCGGGGGCGTCGGTCGATGCGATCATGAGATCGCTGTCGGGCGATGGCTCGGTGCAGATCGGGCAGGGGACGATCCTCGGCATTGATCTCGACAGGCTGATGCGCTCGGGCGACACCTCGCCGGGCACCACCGTGTTCGACAGCCTGGGCGGCACTTGGACCATCGCAGGCGGTGTGCTCAGCAACCGCGATCTGTTACTGCAGCTGTCGAACTACCGGGCGAGCGGCGAAGGGGTTGTTGGCCTGGGCGCGCAGACGCTGGATTACACCGTGACCCCCGTGGCGCTGCGCGCCAACAGCGGGCAGGGCATCTCGATCCCGGTGCGCTTCGTGGGCCCGTGGTCGGATATCTCGATCCGGCCGGACGTGGAGGCGGCGCTGAAGGCCGAGGCCGATGCGAAGGTTGATGAACTGGAAGAGAAGGCCAAGGAGAAGATCGGAGAGCGCTTGGGTATCTCCGGGGAGGAGGGGCAGTCGGTTGAAGATGCAGTGAAGGACCGGCTGCTGCGCAAGCTTTTCGACTGAGCGCTGCTGCGACCTGGGGTGGCCTGAAAGCCCACCCCACCTGCCAGCACAGGCGGTCAGGACCGGCAGGTCAGGTGGGCTTTCAGGCCACCTTTCGCGACCGGTCAGACGGCAAGTGGACGCTCCTTGGCGAGGCGGTCGAAGGCCATCAGCGTGTCGATGAGCGCAGGCATCTGATCGAGGTAGATCATGTTGGGGCCGTCGCTGGGCGCATTGTCGGGGTCCTGATGGGTCTCGATGAAGACGGCGGCGACGCCCACAGCAACCGCGGCGCGGGCCATCACCGGGGCGAATTCGCGCTGGCCGCCGGAAGAGCCGCCGCGCCCGCCGGGCTGTTGCACCGAATGGGTGGCGTCCATCACCACAGGGTAGCCGGTTTGCGCCATCTGCGGCAGCGCGCGCATATCGGCCACGAGGGTGTTGTAGCCGAAGGTGGTGCCACGCTCGGTCAGCAGGATGCGGTGGTTGCCGGTGGACTCGATCTTGTCGACGATGTTGCCCATCTCCCAGGGGGCGAGAAACTGGCCTTTCTTGACGTTGATGGCGGCCCCCGTCTCGCCGGCGGCGATGAGCATGTCGGTCTGCCGGCAGAGAAAGGCGGGGATCTGAAGAATGTCGGCGGCCTCCGCGGCCACGGCGCATTGCGCCTCGGTGTGCACATCGGTCAGCACCGGGACACCGTTGGCCTTGCCCACCGATTGCAGCACCTTCAGACCGTCGTCGATCCCGAGGCCGCGCTTGCCTGAGAGCGAGGTGCGGTTGGCCTTGTCGTAGGAGGCTTTGAAGACATACTGCGCGCCCGCGGCGGCGCAGGCCTCTTTCATCTTGCCCGCGATCATCTGCGCATGATCTTCGCTTTCCAGCTGGCAGGGGCCCGCGATCACAGTCAGCGGGCGGTCATTGCCGATCGTCAGATCGGCGACGGACACATGGGTCATATCAGGAGGTCACCTGTTCTCGGAGAATGGACGCAGTCAGTGAGACCATCAGATATATACCGGCAAAGACGAGAAAGGCCACCAGGGTGTTTTCGAAACTGCGCGGATAGCTCGGCTCCTCCGAAGGAACGGGTTTCACGCTGACCGTGAGATAGCGGACCTGGCGGTTCGCCTCCATCCGGGTCTGCTCCATTTGCTGCAACGCCGACTGCAACAGCATGTCGCGCGTCGCGAGATCCGCCTGCGCCATCTGGATGCGCACATTCAACTGGGCCAGCGAGTTCTCGCCCTGGCTCGCATCGGTCATGCGGGCGTTGAGCTCGTTCAACTGCTCGTTCAGGCGCCGCACATCGCCGCGCGCGCCGTCCACCCGGCTCTGGTTCGGGCGGGCGTTGTCGAGCAGTGCCGCAAGCTCCAACTCCTTCTCCAGAAGCTGCAGCTCCACCTGGTTGATCTGCGCGCGCATCCCGGCGATCACCGCTTGCGGGTCCAGCGTGTCACCCTGCAGCTGCAGGGTTACCAGCGCCTCTTGTGCGTCGCGCCGTTCGCTCGCGGCCTTCTCGAAACTGGCCTGTGCCTCGGCCATCTGGTCATCGCGCTTCTCGGCGCTGAGCGAGTTCACGCGGTCCTCGGCATAGGCGATCAGCGCGCTGCTCATCTCGGCGCTGAAGGCGGGATCCGCGGCGATCACCTCCATGCGCAGCACGCCTTCGGTCGGGTCATAGCCGACCTTCACGTTCTTCTGATAGGCGCGGTAGGCCTGTTCGTTCGAGGGATCAGCTGTGAGCCGCTGGATCGGATCGATGAAGCTTTGTGTGAAATGCGATTTGAACCCCACGTCGCCATCGAGCCGCAGCATCGCATCCTTTGACTGCAAGTAGGACTGTACGGCGATACTGTCCTGCGATGTGGCAAATTGTGTGCCCGAGAGCAGGCCGCCGATGCCGCTGCCCCCGGCGTTGTCCGCCTGCAAGATCAAAAATTCGGACTTGGTGGCATACATCGGTGTTGCCACGGCAAAGAAGTACCAGCCCGCGAGGATCGTCGGCAGAAAGACGAAGAAGCTGAGCCGTGTCAGCAGCATCGCCAGCTTGCGGCGGCGGCGGCGACTGATGTCCTGCTGGATCTCGGAGATCTGCCGGTCGCGCAGCTCAGCCGGGCTGAGGTGTTCGGTCGACGGCAGGGTCTCATCACCCATCGGCGTGGTCTGGGGCAGCTGAATGCGCCCGGTCTGCGCCGCGCCCGCGTCGCTGCCAGCGGAGGGGCCGCTGCCCGGGGGCGGGTCATTGGGGTTCTTCGGCACCACCAGCTCGAGCATGTTCGAGCGCTGGAACGGATCGATGCCGCGCTGGCGCAGCAGGCGCACGGCGTCGAAATCAGAGGTGGGCGCGAGGCCGTTCTTATGCGCCACGCGACGCGCCATGCGCAGCTGCCGCCCGGTCAGGCCTTCGCGGCGGATCGCGTCCAGATCGGCCGCCACGTTTTCAGGCGGCTGCTTGTCGGCGGTGTCGCGCACCGGCGGCTTGATCGGTGCCGCATCCTCCTCGGTGGATGCTTGGGCCGGTGCCGCATCGCCCGCGGTGGCCTTGCCCCCCGGGCCCTGGCCCGCGCGTTTGATGCGGAACTTCCTAGCTGTCGGTTTCGTAGTCATAAAGCCGTTTCGCTTCTTCCAATGTGTCGAACATATGCAGCTTGCCGTTCAGCAGAACGGCGGCGGAGCGCGCGAATTTCTCGAGCGTCCGGGCCTGGTGCGACACAATGATGATTGTTGTTGTGCGGAGGCGTTCCTGCAGGATTTCACCCGCCTTGCGGTTGAAATCCACATCCGTGGTGCCGGGCATGCCTTCGTCGATGAGGTACATGTCGAAGTCAAGTGCCAGCATCAGCGCAAAGGAAAACCGCGCGCGCATGCCCTGGGAATAGGTGCCGATGGGCTGGTCGAAATATTCGCCGAGGCCGCAGAGCCAGCGGCAGAAGCTTTCCACATAATCGGGATCGAGCCCGTAGAGCCGCGCGATATAGCGCGCGTTTTCCATCGCCGAGACCTTGTTCACCACGCCGCCCATGAAGCCCAGCGGGAAGGAGATGTTGCAGCCGCGCCGGATCTCGCCCTCATCGGGTTTTTCGAGCCCGGCGATCATGTTGATCAGGGTGGTTTTCCCGGTGCCATTGGGGGCCAGCACGCCTAGAGAATTGCCCAGCTCGACCTTGAACGAAACCCGGTCGAGGATCACCTTGTGTTGGGATCCTGTCCAAAAAGACTTCGACACGTTCTCGAAAGACAGCATCTGTGCTCCGGTTGCTCCGACCCCGACGGGTTTGCCTGTGCCCTGTTCTCAGGGTGTCTCAACGGATTAACTACCGTCTTTGGCATAATTATGTCTTAATTGGAAACAAAAGCACAATAAGCGCAGCGCCTCTGGGACGCTGCGTTTGGCGGGAAATTGCCTTCTTGCCACAGTTTTGTGACGGCCTGTGAACGTTATGGTTGCTTTTGCCCAGGCGGCACAGCCTTGGCGCGAAGGGCTGGGCCCGTGCCCGGTCAGGCGATGGCCTGCCAGGCGAGACCCGCGAGCGTGGCGCCGATCAGCGCATAGGTGAGATAGGCCGCAAAGACCCGCGGCTTGACCAGCGCCCAGACTGCGATGGCGGCGGGAATGCTGCTCACGCCACCAGCGATCACGAAGGACATGGCAGCCCCCGGGGCCATCCCCTGCGCGAGCAGCGCATCGACGAGCGGCACCGCGGCGTACCCGTTGAGGTAGGCGGGCGCCCCCACCAGCGCGCCGAGCACGATGGGCCAGACCCCGGTGCCGCCGAGGATACCGGCGATCAGATCGGCGGGCACATAGGCGAGCATCATCGCTTCGATGATATAGGCGAGCGTCAGCCACTTGAGCAGGAAGAGCGCGTTTTCGAGGCCGGTGTCGCGGAAGGTACGGGTGCGAGCCTCCTCCTGCCAGAAGCGCCAGACGGGCGCGCCGCTGAAGGGCTTCTTCGCGCCGCAGCAGCCGCCCACGGCGGGGCGGTCGCGCAGCGGGTTGGCAAAGACCGCGCTCTTGGCAAAAAGCAGCGTGGCAAAGCCGCCCATCATGCCCAGACCGACGGCAGAGAGGGTCTTGGCGATGGCGAAGTCCCAGCCGAGCGTGCCGGAGGTGATGGCGAACATCGCCGGATCCATCAGCGGAGAGGCGAGCCAGAAGGCCATGACGGCGGCCAGTGGCGCGCCGACCGCGAGCAGGGCGGCGATGAAGGGGATGACCTCGCAGCTGCAGAAGGGCGAGAGCCCGCCCAGCAGCGCGGCCATCACGATCATGCGCGCGGGGTTGCCCGCAAACGCCTTGGCCAGCAGCGTCTCGGCGCCCGAAGCTTTCAGATAGGCGACGGCGATCACGGCGAAGAGGATGAAGGGTGCGGTGTGGGCCAGCGCCTTGGCGGCGAAGGTGATCGTGGGCAAGAGCTGGGTCGTGTCGAAGACCGCGATCAGCAACAGCAGCAGGACGGCGGCCCCCCAGGCACCCGGTTTGGGCAGGCGGCGCGGCGCGGGCGAGGTCTGTGTGGTGTCAGCCATGGTCGTGGTCCCCCTGGGGCGCGGCGCTATCGGCGCAGCATTCGTTGACAAGGAACTGCGAGAGCGCCTGCACGTCGTCATAGGCGACAGCGGCGCAGATGATGCTGCGCCCCTGCTTGACCTGGGTGACCAGACCGGCGGAGGCGAGGATTTTCATGTGATGCGTGAGCGTCGAGCCCGTGACCCCGGTGCGGCTGCCCAACTCGCCGATGCTGAGCCCCTCGGGGCCTGCACGCACCAGCGTGCGCAGGACGCTGAGCCGCTGTTCGGAGCCGAGGGCGGCAAATTGCGCGGCGGCGATGGTGAGGTCGGGGGTTTTGGGCGACATTTCCATGATTCTAGAAATATCGAAGCGCTCAGGCATCTGCAAGCTTTATTTCGGGAGATGTCGAAATAAAGCCCGGAGGCAGCGGCCCCTTTGCGTTCGTCGTCGGATGGACTAGGTGCCGGTATATGACAGATTTGCGCGACGATATCTCGACCTGCACCCTCTGCGCCGACCGCTTTGCCGCCACTGAGACGGCGCATGCGCCGCGCCCGGTGGTCTGGTTTGCGCCCGGCGCGCGTATCCTCATTGCGGGGCAGGCGCCGGGGATGCGGGTGCACCAGTCCGGGCGGCCCTTCACCGACCCCTCGGGTGACCGGCTGCGCGACTGGCTGGGTATGGACGAAGACACCTTCTATGACCGCTCGCGGGTGGCGATTGTGCCGATGGCGTTTTGCTTTCCCGGCTATGACGCGAAGGGGTCCGACCTGCCGCCCCCGCCGATCTGTGCCAGGACGTGGCGCGATGCGGCGATGGAGATGCTGGCCGAGGTGCAGCTGACCCTCGTGATCGGGGGCTATGCGATGAAGTATCACCTGGGCAAGAAAGTCGCGGTGACCGCGGCCGTGCAGGACTGGCGCAGCTATGACGAGCGGCTGTTCGTGCTGCCGCACCCAAGCTGGCGCAACACCGGCTGGCTCAAGAAGAACCCGTGGTTCGCCGCGGAGGTGCTGCCGCGGTTGCAGGCGCGCGTGGCGGAGGTGCTGGCATGAGCGAGACCACCCCGCTGGACACTGCTCATGCGGCGATGGAGGCGGCCCCGGAAGACGATGCCGCGCGGCTGCGGTTTTATGACCAGTTGGCGCAGAGCGAGCTCTTCCTGATGCTGGCCGAGGAGGCCGGAGAGGACGACCAGATCACGCCGGAGCTTTTTGCGGTGGGCGAGGACCAATATGTGCTGGTCTTCGACCGCGAGGAACGGCTTGCGGGGTTTGCCGGGCGCGTGGTGCCTTACGTGGCGCTCTCGGGCCGGGTGATCGCGGGGATGCTGGCGGGGCAGGGCATCGGGCTCGGCGTGAACCTCGAGGTCGCCCCTTCGGCCATTCTATTGCCTGCCGAAGCGGTGGACTGGCTTGGCGAAACGCTGGGCCATGGGCCGGATGAGGTCGAAGCGGCGATCACGGAAGTGCATCCGCCGAAAGGGCTGCCCGAAGACCTGGTCACCGCGCTCGACGGCAAGCTGGCGACGGCCATGGGGCTGGCCCAGAGCGCCTATCTGGTGGGCGTGACCTATGAAGCGGGCGCGCGCGGCCACATGCTGGGCTTTGTCGGCGCCGTGCCCGAGGCGCAACCCGCGTTGGCCCGCGCGGCGAGCGAAGCGCTGACCTTCTCTGGGGTGGAGGCGGGCGCGATGGACGTGGGCTTCTTCCGTGGCGGTGACGCCATTGTTGCGCGGATGGAGGCGGTGGGGCTGCGGTTCGATCTGCCCCAGGCGCAGGCGCCCGCGGTGGAGACCGTGACGATGCCCGGCAGCGACCCCGACAAGCCGCCGCGCCTGCGCTGAAACATTTCCCATCCGATCTTCACGGGCGGCTCACGCGTTGGCCTACGATTTTCACAAGGGCGAGAGACCCTGACACGTGGGGTGCACAGCCGCGGTTTTCGCGTCTACATCTGAGCCGGAGCTCAAAGCCCGCCCCTAACGAACCTCTTGAAGAACTGGAGTTTTCCCTCATGAACCGCTTCCCTCTGAAAATCGCAGGTATCGCAGTTGCGCTGACCATGGCCTCCTCCGCCTTCGCCGGTGACCAATACGTGGACCCGACGGGCTATGCCGTCTCGGGCTATGACGTGGTGGCCTATTTCGACCTCGCGCAGAACCCGGTGGGCACGGCCCAGCCGCAGGCGGTTCCGGGTGACAAGGACATCACCTCGACCTACAATGGTGCGACGTTTGCCTTCTCGACCGAGGAAAACAAGGCCAAGTTCGATGCAGATCCTGCGAGATACGCGCCGCAATACGATGGCCACTGTGCTTACGGTGTGTCGAAGGGCGGCAAGGTGCCGGGCAACCCGCATCTGTGGCGGATCGTGGATGACAAGCTCTACCTCAACATCACCGAGAACGTGGTCGGCTTCTGGGAAGAAGACATCCCCGGCAACATCGATCTGGCGCAGACCAACTGGGTCAGCATCGAGGATGATGCCGCCTCTGATCGCGCGATCCCGCAGTTCGAGAGCCCCGCTCCGGTCAACTGATCATGGCTGAGAAGGGCATGCCTTCTCGCAAGACCCCGGCGCCGATGACGCGCCGGGGTCTTTTGGCGTTGGGCGGAATTGGTTTGCTTACGGCGGGCGCTTTTGCCACGCGTTGGTTCAACATTTGGGCCGAGACGGGTGAAAATGCCCTGAGCGCGCCGGACGCACATGCGGCGGCGCTGGCGGGCGACATCCTGTTGGTGGATATCCGGCGGCCCGATGAATGGGCGCGCACCGGCGTGGGCGAAGGGGCGGTGCCGCTCGACATGCGGCGCGGTGATTTCATCGAGGCGCTGTTGGCGCAGGTGCAGAATGACACCAGCCGCCCCGTGGCGCTGATCTGCGCGCGCGGTGTGCGCTCGCGGCATCTGGGCGCGCGGCTGGCCGAGGCCGGGTTCAGCCGCATCATTGATGTGCCCGAAGGCATGTTGGGCTCGGGCGCCGGGCCCGGTTGGGTCAAACGCGGGTTGCCGGTGCAAGAGGTGAGCTGAGATGAGACAGGTGTTGGCGGCGCTGGCGCTGATGCTGGGCGCGCAGGGGGCCCTTGCGGGCTGTGGTGCAGAGCAGGCGGCGTGCGAGGTGGATCTTGGCAGCTATCATGCGCGGGTGCCCGAGGGCGAGATCAAGGGCGCGATCCTCTATCTACACGGGTTCGGTGGCACTGGAGAAGGCGCCCTACGGGCCACGCGCGATTGGGTGATCACGGCGCTGGAGCGCGGCTATGTGCTGGTGGCGCCGGATGGCTTGCCTATCGCCGAAGGGCGCGGGCGCGGCTGGTCGTTCATTCCAGGCCGTCCCGAGCGGCGCGACGAGGAAGCCTTCCTGACGGCGGTGCGCGATGACGCAGCCGAGCGGTTCGGGTTCGCGGCGGATCAGATGATCCTGAGCGGGTTTTCCATCGGTGGGTCGATGACCTCCTACATGGCCTGTGATGCGCCCGGCAGCTTTGCCGCCTATGCGCCTGTGGCGGGTGGGTTCTGGCGCCCGCATCCCACCGAATGCGCGGGGCCCGTACGGCTGCTGCACACCCATGGTTGGGTCGATGGGACCGTGCCGCTGGAGGGCCGCGTGCTGCGCGGGGGCGATGCGACGAATCCCGAAGCGCTGATGCAGGGCGATATCTTCTATACGCTGCGGATGTGGCGTGAGGTGAACGCCTGCCACCAGCTGCGGGCGGATCGGTTTGTGACTGAGGGGCCGTTTCTGCGCCGGGCGTGGGACCGCTGCGCCGAAGACTCGGCGCTGGAGTTTGCGCTGTTTCCGGGCGGGCATGTGGTGCCGGATGGCTGGGCCGAGATGATGCTGGACTGGTACGAGGGTTTGTGACTCCAAGTGCCAGGTCGATCCTCTGGCACCCGCCCGGTTGATAAGCCGGGCAGCGCCTGAACTCCCTCGATGGGAGTGAGGGCGCTTTTTCCGTCCAATCGGACTGGCGTTATTCTGCAGGCAGATGAGAGCCGCTCAGAAGCTGCTGCAACCGTGCGCGTTCGCTGCGCGCACGACCCACGATGGCCGGTTCGCGGACCGTTTGCGGGCAGTGCATCAGCAGACCGCGTGGCAGGCTCTGGGGCATGGCCCAGCCGCTGAGGGCCGAGAGCGGCACAGCGAGGCAAAGGCTGGCGATGATCGGGATCAGCCACAGTGAGACAAGCCCGGCGCTGAGCCCAATCAACAGAATATGGCCCAGCAGCGTTTCGACCCAGTGGAACCGGATCAGCGTGCTCAGCGGGTAGCTCTGGACGTGGCGCGCTTGTGCGGCCCAGGCGTCGGACTGGCCGAAGAGCGCGCGCAACACGGCACGGGTCTGCTGGATCATCAGGATCGGCGCATAGGCAATCGAGAGCACGATCTCGACCAGGAAGGCGGTCAGAAACGCACCGCGCCCGCCATAGACGCGCGTGGCCTTGGGGTGCAGCGCGATGATGCCTGCGCCCACCAGCTTGGGCGTCAGCAGCATCGCGTACATGATGATCAGGAAAACCGCGCTGTCGATGTGGCTCATCTCGGGCGGCCAGTCGGGGAAGAGCGGGTTCGCCTCATTGAAATAGCGTACCACGTTGGTTTCGGAATCAACGCCCAGCAGCGCCCAGATCACCAGCAGGATGAACCACGCAGGCGAGAGCAGATAGGCGACGGCACCGTGAAAGAGATGGTAGCGCGAGACCGGGTGCAGCCCCTTGGTGCCAAGCAAGCGCAGGTGCTGCAGGTTGCCGCGGCACCAGCGCTGGTCGCGCAGAACGTAGTCGATGAGGGTGCCCGGGGTCTCTTCGAAGCTGCCGGAGACGCGGGGCAGGAAGCGCACCTGCCAGCCGGCGCGGCGCAAGAGACCTGCTTCGACGAAATCATGGCTGAGGATCAGCTCGGCCTTGCCCTTACGACCCTGAAGGTAGGGCAGACCGGCGGATTCAGCGAAGGCCCGGGTGCGAATGATCGCATTGTGGCCCCAGTAGTTGCCTTCGGTGCGCGCCCATTTGGCCAGCCCTTCGGCCAGCAACCAGCCGTAGGCGATGTTCGAGAATTGCTGCAGCCGGGCAAAGACCGTGCGCGCGCCGATCAGCACCGGGAAGGTCTGGATCAGGCCTGCTTGCGGGTCGACGCTCAGCTCATCGGCCATGCGGTCGATGGCGCGCCCTGTCATCAGGCTGTCGGCGTCGAGCACGACCATGGCTTCGTAAGCCGCGCCCCAACCGGTGATCCAATCGACAAGGTTGCCGACCTTCTTGTCGGTGTTGGCATCGCGGCGGCGGTAGTGCACGGCAAAGCCCTCGGGCGCTTGCGCCGCGAGGGCCGCGTAGGCGCGCATCTCGTCCTCGGCGATCTGCGGGTCGCGGGTGTCGGAGAGCACGAAGAGCGTGTAGCGATGCTGGCTGTGACGGCGGGCGAGGTCGTCGAGCATGGCTGCGGCATTGCCGAACACGTCGCTCGGCACCTCGTTGTAGATCGGGACCAGCAGGGCCACGTCCATGGGCGTCACGTCACGCGGGCTGCGGCTGTCGGCTTTCTCCCGCGCCAGCAGGCCCGCGATGGCCACGCCCACCGTGCTGACCGAAAGGGTGACCCAGACAAAGGTGACACTGATGAGCGCGAGGAGCACCCATTCCAGGCTTGTCATGCCGGTTGCCGAAAGCCAGCCATAGAGGGCCGAAACCAGAAGGCCGGTGCCCAGAAGTGCGGGGATGAAGAGCGCGAGCCGCCAGGCAGTGGTGCGGGCGAGGCCCTGGCTGGGGGCGTTCGGCGCCTCCGGCGAGGCGGTGAGGTCCTGCACCTGCATCTGCAGGGGCGCCCGGCGCGGCATCGTGGTGCCACCAGCCTCGGAGATGATGTTGTCCGTCGTCGTCACCCAGTTGTCCATCTGTAAAGCCACACCTCGCTGAGCGGCGCGCCATCGAGGCGCAGCTGCGCCCGGAATTCGATGTATCGCGCCTCGTCAGGTTGGAAGGTAAACGCCAGTCGGGGCCCGTTGGTTTCCGGATTTCTTTGTACCAGCCCGGGCGTGAGCGATCCTTCGCTGCTGCGCAGGACAATGTCGAGGCGCGAGAGGTCCTCGGGCACCAGCGCGCCATCCTCGAAATCGATGGTCACCACCTTGCCGCCTTCGGGGCGTCCGCCGAGGGCGGTGCCGAGCACGCGCAGAGGCCTGTCGGTGTGTGGCGCGGGGTCGTGACCCCAGTCCAGCAGGTAGCGCATCGTGTGGCTGCCACCGGCTGGGATCACCTCGGCCGGGCGCCAGAAGGCGACGATATTGTCGTAGATCTCGAGATCGGCGGGGATTTCCACCAGCGTCACCGCGCCCTTGCCCCACTCGCCCTGCGGCGTGATCCAGAGCGAGGGCCGCTCGTGATAAAGCGCCTCGAGATCGGCGAAGTCACGGAAGTTGCGGGCGCGCTGCATCAGCCCGAAGCCGCGCGGGTTGGTATCGACGAAAGAGCTGACCTGAAGGTTGACCGGGTTGGACAGCGGGCGCCAGATGGTCTCGCCATTGCCGTTGTAGATCAGCAGCCCGTCGCTGTCGTGCACCGCCGGGCGGAAGTCGTCAAACCGCTGGCGCATGGTCTCGTCAAAGAGGAACATGGAGGTTAGGGGGGCGATGCCCACATGCTCCAGATCGGTACGGGCGAAAATCTCGGCCGAGACCGCCATGCGCAGCGTGTCGCCCGGCGTGATGTCAAAGCGGTAGGCGCCGGTGCAGCTGGGGCTGTCAAGCAGCGCGTGCAGCACAACCGAGCCCGCGCCGGGCTGGGGCGTTTCCAGCCAGAAGGCGGTGAAATCGGGGAATTCCTCGCCCATCGGGTCGGCGGTTTTCAGGGCCAGGCCGCGCGCCGACAGTCCGTAGATTTCGCTCGTGCCGATGCCGCGGAAGTAGCTTGCGCCCTGGAAGACGGCGTATTCCTGGAAGATGCCGGATTGTTCCAGCTCCGCCCGCAGGCGCAGGCCGGAGTAGCCGAGGGTGGCGTCGATCTCGACCTCCGGGAATTTGTCGGTGCTGTCGAAGACGCCCATGTCGAAGGCAAGCGGGCGGGCAGCGCCGCCGTCCACCACGTTGATCTCGACCGCTTGCGGGAAGTAGAGACCCGGCGGAAGGACGTCGACGCGCTGGGGCTTGTCGGTGCCGTGCCAGAGCGCGTTGCGCCCGTCGAACCAGATCTTGCGGTATTGGTCATAGCTGAGGTTGCGCCAGCTTTCGGGGATCATCGGGCGCGGGGTGTAGTCGGCCTCGGCCAGCGCCTTGGCGCGGGCGCGCACGGTCGTGGCGTCAAAGGGCTGGGCATCGCCCAGTTGCAGCCCGGGCTCCTCCGCGAAGCTGGCCGTGGGCACAGCGGCGAGGGCGGCGAGGGATTTCAGCACATCGCGCCGCAGCATCACGGCACCGCCTTTTTGCGCCAGGGTTGGGATTTGTACCAGCCTGCCCCGTAGGCGACGAGCACAAGCACGCCCATGCCCGCGACGTTGACGGCGACGACGGTCCAGGTGTCCCGCCCGATGTTGTCCATGACAAAGCCGCTGACGCGGGCGATGAACATGCTGGTGATGAAGACGGCGAGCGATTGCTGGCCGACCTTCAGGATGATCGCGAGGATGCGCTCCCAGACGCGGCCCAGAGCCGTGGCACCGTCCGAGATCAGCCGTGCGCCCTTGTCGCCCGCCGCCACCCAGCAGAGGTAGGCCAGAGCGAGGAAATGCGCATAGCGCAGCAGGCCGAAGTCGGATTTGTTGATCAGCCAGTTGTTGGCGATGCGCCAGTCGCGGGCCCAGTCAAAGCCCAGCTCGCGCATGCCGATGTGGGACAGCGGGATGTTGGCGAGCACCAGCGCCAGGGCGATCCCGATCAGGACGGGATGCACGGGCGGCTTGGGCAGCCAGCCGCGCATGAAGGCGAAGCCGGTGAAGAAGATGAGCTGCCAGCCGAAGGGGTTGAAGAACCAAGTCCGCTCGGACCAGGGCTCGGCGGGCAGGGCGAAATGCAGATGTCCGGCCCAGAATATCTCCAGCAGGCCTTCCTGTGCAAGGAGCCAGGTGAGACCGACGAAAGCGGCGACGAGGCCGAGGTGGATGCGCGAGAGCGCCATGATCACCGGCATCATCACCAGCACGACCATATACATCGGCAGGATGTCGAAGTAGTTGGGCACATAGGTGAGCGTGAGCAGACCCACGAGCTGTGGCCCCGGTTCTTCGAAGAATTTCCACAGGTTGAGCGTGCCGATGTATTCCTTCTCGTAGAGCCCGGTCATGTCGATGGCGGCGAGGAAGGTGGCGATGGCGAAGAAGAGCCCGATATGCGCCCAGTAGACCTGCCAGACGCGGAAGCTCACCCGGGCCGAACCGAGCCGCCAGCCGACGGTGTCATAAGCGCGGCCAAAGGCAATGGCCGAGGCCATGCCGGAGCAGAAGACGAAGATTTCGGTCGCGTCGGAAAAGCCCCAGCGCGCCGGAATCCAGGAGGTGAAGAAATTCCCTGGCGTATGAGCAAAGAGGATGATGAACATCGCGATGCCGCGAAAGAAGTCGAGCCGCACGTCCCGTTGGCGCGCGGCAGGCGCGGCCTGTGCGGTTGCACGGGGTTTGCGGGGCGCCATTTCGGTGGGGTCGGCAATCGTCATGGCCGGTCTTTATGCTGAGGAAAAAGAATTGTCATCAGGGGCTTGGGCTTATTGCGCGGGGATCCGCCGGGCCTCCTCGATGCGGGCCATGCGGGTTGTCGTGAAGCGGTCGGCGCGTCCTGCGCGGCGGGCCAGACGGTCGGCGAGAACGGCTTCGGTCTGTTCATAGCGTCCCGCGCGCAGGCCTGCGTCGATGGTGATGCGTTCGAAGACATCGCGCTGGGCGTGGCTGCCGCCGATGCTCTGCATCGCGGGGCGCGCTGCTGTCAGGTCGGCAAAGGCGGCGTCGTAGCGACCCTCGGCAAAGGCATTGAGGCCCGCGAGCGCGGCGACGCCGGGGTCGGCATAGCGGCTGGGCATTTCGCCAGATTTCGCGGCATCGCGGGCAAAGCGCGCGGTCATGGCCGCCTGCGCCTCGGGGCGGTCGGCGCCGGTCAGCGCCAGCATGTAGTGCAGATCGGCAAAGACGACGCAGCCGTCATCGGTGCGGTTCTGAGCCAGATCGGCGAGCTCCTCCCAGCGGGGGCCGACGTCGATGCCTTCCAGCTCGAGCCGGATGAGCAAGGAGGTGGCGTTGGAAATGTCGCGGTAGTCGTCGGTCTTGTCGGCGCGGATCTGCGCGTCATAGAGGCCCATGGCGACGTCCAACTCGCCCCGGTCCATGTGCAGCAGCGCCTTGTGCCACCACACATGGTAGCGGAAATTGTTGCAATGATCCCAGGCGCTTGTGTGGCTTTCGATCAGGTTGATTCCGAGATCGGGGCGCGCGGTCATGTCATAAACATGCGTGACCGCGTGCATGCCCCAGGAGTCGTCGGGGGCCAGCAGTAGGCCCGCGCGGCCGGCGGCCTCGGCGGCCGCATAGTCGCCGGTTTCTTCGAGTGCGAAGGCGTGGCAGCCCAGCAGGTAGCCGCGGCAGGCATGGTCAGACCCATGGGCGTCGAGCACCCGCTCAATCGAGCGGCGCATGCCGCGGGCATCGCCGAGGATGAAGCGGATCGCGTGGCTGACCTTGGCGGAGAGCGTGTCTTCGGGATGGCGGCTCAGCACGCCTTCCATCGCGGCGACGGCTTTGGAGGGGCGCCCGTCGAGCCAGTGATCGAGCGCGCGGGTCCAGGCCTCTTCGCGGAAGCTGCAGGGTCCGAGCGCCTTGGCACGGCGGGCGGCGGCGGCAGCTTCCTGCGCGGTTGCGACCATCTCGGACCGGCCCAGCATGAGGCAGAAGAGCCCTTTTGCAGCATGGCCCATCGCAAACTCCGGCTGCTGCGCCAGAACCGCCCCGAGGTGCGTGGGTGTGGCGGTTCCATGGGCCAGAAAGGCACGGATCATCCCATTCCAGTCGTCCAGAGCCGCGGGCGTGGACAGGGAAACAGGACTGTTACAGATATCGAACATCATTGGGGTGCGTGCCTTCTTTGTCGAACTCAGCGAAATACGTAACGTATTAACGACACGGGCGAAGGTTCTGTCGCCGTGTTACACGCCAACGTGAAGCCCTGTGTGAGAATCCTGCCAATGTTTCAGGATTGCGGTCCGATTTCCGGCAAAAACAAGCCGATATCCACCCGATGTTTCAATCGTCCTTGGAGGGGTCCTCCAGGTCGCGCAGCACCGCATCCGTGTCCTGCCCGAAGCGCGGAGGCGCATAGCGGTACTGGACCGGCGTGCGCGACAACTTAAGCGGGTTTGCAAGCAGTTGGACGATGCCTTTGTCGGTGCCCTCGGCAGGGACCTCGACCACGGTGCCGCGGGCCTGCGCCTGATCGGAGGTGAGCGCCTCCGCCACCGTATGGATCGGCCCGGCGGGCACTTTCACGGCATGGCAGCGGGCGAGCACCTCGGCGCGCGGGGTGTCCTTCAGCGCCTCCGTGATGATCTTGGTCAGCGCCACGCGATTTTCGATGCGAGCGAGGTTGGTGGTATAGGCGGGGTCGGCGGCGACTTCCGGCATTCCGAAGGCATCACAGAAGCGTGCAAATTGCGCGTCATTGCCCACCGCAAGCAGCAGGTGCCCGTCGGCGCAGGGGAAGGCGTCGTAAGGGACGATGTTGGGATGCGCATTGCCGCGCCGCACAGGCAGCTTGCCGGAGGTGAGGTAATTTGTGCCTTCGTTGATCAGCCAGGCCATCTGGGCGTCCACAAGCGCCAGATCGATATGCTGGCCCTCACCCGTCGCATCGCGGTGGCGCAGGGCGGCGAGGATGCCGATGGCCGCATACATGCCGCACATCACATCGGCGATGCCCACGCCGACCTTCGTGGGCGGGCCGTCCGGGTCGCCGGTGAGCGACATGATCCCGCCGTAGCCCTGCGCCATGAGGTCATAGCCGGGCTGTTCGCGGTTCGGCCCCGTTTGGCCGAAGCCGGAGATGGAGCAATAGACAAGCTGCGGGTGCCGGGCGAGCAGGGTCGCGTGGTCGAGCCCGTATTTCTTCAGCCCGCCGGGCTTGTAGTTTTCGATCACCACATCGGCGCGGGCGGCGAGGGTGCGCACCGTCTCCTGCCCCTCTTCGGTGGAGAGATCGACGGAGATCGATCGTTTGTTGCGGTTGGCGGCCATGAAATAGGCGGAGAGATCGGTGGGGGTGCCGTCGGCGTTGCGGGCGTAGTTCGGGCCCCAGCTGCGGGTGTCGTCGCCCTTAGTTTTGGGATTTTCCACCTTGATCACCGTGGCGCCGAAGTCGCCGAGGATCTGCGTGGCCGTGGGGCCTGCAAGGATGCGGCTGAGGTCGAGGACGACGAGGCCGCCGAGGGCCATGGGGGTGTCAGATGCGGCCATCGTAGGCCCCCCGGTCGATCATGGCGGCGATCACGGTGAAGGTGTCGGCGGTGAGCGCAGTTTGCAGCGCCGTTTCCAGCTCGGCGCGTGTCGTCACGGTGTGGCCCGCGCCGCCGAAGGCTTTGCCCATGGCGGCGAAGTCATGTTTGGCGAAGTCCACGCCGCGGTTTTTCATCTGCCGGCCGCGTTGTTTGAGCTCGATGAGCGCGAGCGATGCATCAACGAACACGACGATGATGGGCTTGAGCCCCAGTTCTGCGGCGGTGGAGAGTTCGCCCGCGACCATGAGGAAGCCCGCGTCACCGCAGAATCCCACGACAGGGCGCTCGGGCGAGGCAAGCTTGGTGCCCATGGCGAGCGGGATCGCACAGCCCATGGTGCAGAGTGCGGTCGATTGCGTCAGGCCGCGCGGCTCGTAGCAGGGCCACATCTGGCTGAGCAGAATGCGGTGCGCGCCGCTGTCCACGGTGGCCAGCGTGTCGCGCGGCAGGACCTGGCGGCAGGTGTCCATGATGGCCCCCGGGCCCCAGTCTTCGTCTGTGGGGAAGGCTTTTGTGAGCGCATCTTTTGTGGTGGTCAGCGCGCCGTTTTCCCATGTTTTTCTGGGTGGTACGCCGTCTGAGAGCGATTTCAAGCTGGCGGCGCAATCAGCGATGAAGCTGAGGCTTGCCTGGTGCATATAATGATGGTTCGGCTCGGCGGTGATGTCGATCACGCGCTGTTTCGTCGGGTCCCAGATGTCGCGCCAGCCGACGCGCATCTCGATCGGGTCGTAGCCAAGGCAGAGGATCAGGTCGGCGTCCTGCAGCAGCGGCAGCAGGTGTCTGTCGGCGAGCGGCGAGAGGCCCGCACCACCGAGGCTCAGCGCGTGGTCTTCGGGCAGCAGGCCCTTGGCCTTGTAGGTGGTGACCACCGGAATGTGGTAGGTCTCGGCGAAATCCTGCAGCGCGGGGCCCGCCTCCTCGACCATCGCGTCGAGGCCGACGACCATCACCGGGCGCTGCGCCTCGGCGAGCCATGTGCGCGCTGTGTCGAGATCTGGCCCGCTGGGGGCGGTGGGCGCGGCTTTGGCGCGTTGGGGCGGGGCGGCAGCGGGCACCTGCGCGTCGGCGACGCTGATCGGCACGTCGATATGCACCGGGCCGGGGCGGCCTTCGGTGGCGATGCCCACTGCCTTGTCGGCAATCACATGGGCCGCCCCCGGCACCAGCGAGAAGCTGGCCTTTGTGATCGGGCGAAACACGGCCTGCTGGTCGAGCACCTGGTGGGTGTAGGTCTGCGCCTCGTCGGCATCGACAGCCCCCGCGAGGACGATCAGCGGCACGCGGTCCTGATGCGCGTTGGCGACGGCATTCACACCGTTCAGAGCGCCGGGGCCGACGGTGGCGACGAGAATGCCCGGAGCGCCGGTGCGGTGATAGGTGCCTTCGGCCATGAAGGCGGCGGCGTTTTCGTGTTTGGCCAAGATAAATTCGATGCCCGCGTCTTCCAGCGCGTCGACCAGCGTCAGCACCTCGCCGCCCGGCATCCCGAAGGCATAGCGGCAGCCTTCGGCATAGAGCCTGCGCGCCAGCGCATCTGCTGCGCGGATTGTCGATGATGTGGCCACTTACGCCCCTCCCTCGCGGTTCACCGGATGGTCATAGCGGATGGAGTGCCGAGCGCAATTCACCATTCTGTTCGAAGTGTTTCAGAGTGCAGCGGCTCAGCGACGGCGGTCGCGGCGGGAGGACATGGGCTGGAAGGCCACGCCCACATGCGCCTCGCAGTAGGGCTTGCCCTGTTGGACGGGCAGGCCGCAGAACCAAAAATCCTCGGTCGCGGGGTCGCCGACGGGCCATTTGCAGGTCCGCTCGGTCAGCTCCATGAGCGAGAGTTTCTTGGCCTTTTTCTCGATCTCGGAGACTTTTGCGAGCGCCTCGGGGCTGATCTCATTGGCCGAGGGCTGCGGCGGCAGCGGCTGGCCCGCGGGGATGATCTGCTTGCGTGCGGGCAGCGGTTTGGGTGCTGCCGGTTCGGCTTCGGCTTTCACGGGCTCAGCGGGTTTGGGCGCGGGCTTTGGTTTGGCCTCGGCCTTGGGCGCAGGCTTGGCCTTGGTCTCGGGCTTGGCGGTCGCCGATGCGGTGGCGCGGTTCGACAGGCCCAAGCGATGCACCTTGCCGATCACCGCGTTGCGGGTCACGCCGCCCAGCTCCTTGGCGATCTGGCTGGCGGATTGTCCCTCGCCCCACATCTTCTTGAGCAGTTCCACGCGTTCGTCTGTCCAGGACATCGGCCATTCCCTAATTCAAAAGCGGCCCTGCTGACTGCGGACCGCTTGCTGTATCGCTGAAGCCCTATTTTAGTCACTCGGGGCGGAGTTACAAGCGCTGACCGGCGCCTTGATGAAATGCCCGTGCGGGAGGTTTGCCGCGCCCTCGGGATAGCGCGGCGACCGAAATGAAAGGTTGCAATTCTGGCAGGCTCGCGTATTGCAACGCTCATGATGACACGCACGAACATCCGGACCCGACGACGCACAGCGCTTTAACCCCCGCTGTTGCCCTGTCGTGCCCCCGCGCGCGCATCCTTTCCAAACCTTCATTCCCTTATTGACCTGTCTTGGCGGCTGTTGCACCTCTTGTGCTCTGCTGCAGACCTTTGAAAGAGGACGATCCGATGATCCCGACCCTTCTGCCGACCTATTCCCGTGCGCCCATGAGCTTTGTCAAAGGCGAGGGCGCCTGGCTGATCGAGGCGGATGGGCGACGTTTTCTCGACCTGGGCGCGGGCATTGCAGTGAACGCCTTGGGGCATGCGCATCCGGCGCTGGTGGCGGCGCTGACCGAGCAGGCAGGCGCGCTCTGGCATACCTCGAACCTCTACCAGATCCCGAAACAGCAGGAGCTGGCGGACAAACTGACCGCTAACAGTTTTGCCGACACGGTGTTCTTCACCAACTCCGGCACCGAGGCTTGCGAACTGGCAGTGAAGATGGCGCGGAAATACTGGTACGACAAAGGCCAGCCCGAGAAGACCGATATTCTCACCTTCAGTGGCTCGTTCCACGGGCGGTCGTCGGCAGGGATTGCCGCGGCCGGATCTGAGAAGATGACCAAGGGCTTTGGTCCGCTATTGCCGGGGTTTGTGCATCTGGAGTTTGGTGATCACGAGGCGCTGACCGCTGCGATCACTGAGACGACCGGTGCCATCCTGATCGAGCCGGTGCAGGGCGAGGGCGGCATCCGCCCGGTGCCCGACCAGTGTCTCAAGGGGCTGCGCGATCTCTGTGACGAGCACCGGCTGCTCCTGATCTTTGACGAGGTGCAATGCGGCGTGGGCCGGACTGGCAAGCTCTTTGCCCATGAATGGGCCGGGGTCTCACCGGATATCATGATGGTGGCCAAGGGCATCGGCGGGGGCTTTCCCATCGGCGCTGTGCTGGCGACGGAAGAGGCGGCGAGCGGCATGACGCTGGGCACCCATGGCTCGACCTATGGTGGCAACCCGCTGGGCTGTGCCGTGGGCTGTGCGGTGCTGGACCACGTGGCTGATCCGGCGTTCCTCGACGGGGTGAACCGCAAGGCGGGGCTTTTGCGGCAGAAGCTGGAGGGGCTGGTGGCCTTGCATCCGGAGATCTTCGAGAGCGTGCGCGGGTCGGGCCTGATGCTGGGCGTGAAATGCAAGGCGTCGAATGCCGATATCGTGCAGGCGGGGTATGATCAGCAGGTGCTGACCGTGCCGGCAGCGGACAATGTGATCCGCCTGTTGCCGCCGCTGACCATCGAAGAGGGCGAGATTGCCGAGGCGGTGGAGCGGCTGGAGGCCGCCGCGCGCCAGCTTTCCGCGGCCTGAGCGACATTTGAGACACCGGACGAGACGACCATGAACCATTTTCTCGACATTCACCTGACCGATGCCAAGGACCTGCGGAGCATCATTGATCATGCCTCTGCCATGAAAACAGCACGTCTTGGGCGCCCGCGCGGCGCCTTGGACGATGATCAGCCGCTGAAGGACCGGATGGTCGCGCTGATCTTTGAAAAACCCTCAACCCGCACCCGCGTGTCCTTCGATGTGGGCGTGCGCCAGATGGGCGGGCAGACCATGGTGCTGTCGGGCTCGGACATGCAGCTGGGGCACGGCGAGACCATCGCCGATACCGCCCGCGTGCTGAGCCGATACGTGGATTTGATCATGATCCGCACCTTTGATGAGGCGGTGCTGACCGAAATGGCGGAATACGCAACGGTGCCGGTGATCAACGGGCTGACCGACCGCACACATCCCTGTCAGATCATGGCAGATGTGCTGACCTTCGAAGAGCATCGCGGGCCGATCAAGGGCAAGAAGGTGGTCTGGTCGGGCGACGGCAACAACGTCTGTGCGTCTTTCCTGCACGCGGCGGGGCAGTTCGGGTTCGATCTGACCTTTACCGGGCCGCCGACGCTGGACCCGGAACCGGAGTTTGTCGATCTGGCGCGAGCCAAGGGCTCGAATATCGTGATCGAACGGGACCCGGACAAGGCGGTGGACGGGGCCGACCTCGTGGTCGCGGACACCTGGGTGTCGATGCATGACGCGCAGTCGGCCCGCGAGCGGCGGCACAACCAGCTGCGGCCCTACCAGGTCAATGCGGAGTTGATGGCGAAGGCCAAACCCGATGCGCTCTTCATGCATTGCCTGCCCGCGCATCGCGACGAAGAGGCTACCTCCGAGGTGATGGACGGGCCGCATTCGGTGATCTTCGACGAGGCGGAAAACCGGCTGCACGCCCAGAAGGCGATCATGCGGTGGTGTCTCGAGGTGTGACGGCGCTCAGAAGTCGCGCAGGATCGCCTTGAGCTGCGGCTCGCGCACGCGGTCTGCGGCGTCTTCCGGCGAGAACCATGCGCGCTGGCGCTGGTGCTCTTCGGGATAGCTGTTGGCCATCGCCTCAACCTCGGCGACATAAACCTCGGTCTCGACCGGGGTCATGCCCCCGCGGGCGTGGTACTTGTCATAGCGGTAGTGGCCGACGGGATCAGGCTGGACATCAGCGGATTTCACGCCCGCTTCTTCCCAGGCCTCCTGCATCGCGGCTTCGGAGTTTTCCAAGCCGTCCATGGGCCAGCCCTTGGGCACGATCCAGCGCCCGGTGCCACGGCTGGTGATCAGCAGCACACGCTTTCCCGCTTGGGTCTGACGGTAACAAAGCGCCGCGACCTGTCGTGCGCGGGGAGGCGAAAAGATCTGGCGAAACGCGCCTTCGAAATGGGACTTAACAAATTCAATCATCATCCTGCCGTTGGCTTTTTGGCGGCTTTTTGATCATTCTACAGATTTATTCAGGAATTTCAAACTCCTGATCCTGTGGATAAGATCGCAACCGCGTCCGACGTGAGGCTAGCAGGAAAGTTCAAATTTTCTGTAAACAAGATCACACTCCGCGATCTTGGGGTTGGGGGCTCAGATCGGGCGCGCGGGGTTGCCCACGACTCGCGCCATCGGAGCGACGTCTTTTGTCACCACGGCCCCGGCGCCGATGATCGCGCCGGCGCCAATCGTGACGCCGGGCATCAGGATCGCGGCGCCACCGACCCAGACGTCGTCGCCCAGGGTGACAGGCAGGGCGCGCTCGATCCCGGCGCGGCGCTTGTCGAGGTCGCGGTGGTGGTCGGCGCAGTAGATCTGGACGTTCGGGCCCAGCATGCTGCGGCTGCCGATGGTGACGCGTCCGCTGTCGAGGATGGTGACGCCCGCGTTGAAGAACACCTCATCGCCCAGCACGGTGTTGCAGCCGTAGGCGGTGTGGAAAGGCGTTTCGATCAGGCAGTCTTTGCCGACAGACATGAAGAGCGCGGCCAGTTCCGGCACCATGCCACCGCGCTGTTCCGGCGGGCAGCTATTGTGTGCGAAGACCGCCTTGCGGGCGATCATGCGCAGAGAGTCGAGCTCGGGTGTGAGGGCGTTGTACCAATCGCCGCTGATCATCTGGTCGTAGGAACTCTGGGCCATCATTCAGGTCCTCGGTTTAGCGCGCAGGGTCGGGTCGGCCTGCGTCGGGTCTTCGGGCCAGGGGTGGCGCGGGTAGCGCCCGCGCATATCCTTTCGAACATCTAGATATGAGCTGGTCCAGAAGCCAGGCAGGTCTTCAGTGACCTGCAACGGGCGCTGCGCGGGCGACAGCAGCGTGACCTGCAGCGGAGCGCCTGCGACGCTCGGGTGCTGGGTGACGCCGAAGAGTTCCTGCAGGCGGACCGCGATGCGCGGCTGGCCATCGTCGTAGGTGATAGGCACCTTGCGCCCCAGCGGCGTGGTGAAATGTGGTGGCACGGCACGGTCGAGCGCCTGCTGCTGGTCCCAGCTGAGCCGGGCTTGCAGTGCGGGCAGCAGGTCGAAGCCCTTCCAGTCCGCAGCGGTCTTGACGCCGGAAATATGGGGCAGGAGCCAGTCTTCGAGGCTGTCCATCAGGTGCGTTTCGGAGAAATCCGGGAAGGTGGGGTCGGCGCTCTGCATCCGTGCGGCGCGGGCGAGAAAGCGCTGCGCCCTCGCATCAGGTGCGAGGCCCAGAAGGCGCACGCCCTCGAGCATGGCGTGGGCGATCTGCGCGTCGGGGGCGTCATGCCAGGCGCGGTCGTCGAGGATCAACGCACCGAAGCGCTCCTGTTTGCGGGCTTGCACGGCATTGGCGCGGCGGGACCATTGGCAGACATCGTGCCAGCGGATCTGGTCGGCAAACGTCTCGCGCAGCTCAGCGTTGGAGAGCGCCACGGCTTGCCGGATGCGCGCCTCGCGCGGGTCGCCGTCGAGATCGGTGGCCACGAGGAACGGTGTATTGGCGAGCGGGTCGCCGTCCAGCAGGATCGCGCCCTTGCCACCCGCGAGGAGATAGCGGGGTTTGTCACCGGGGCGCCGCGCCCCGACGCGATCCGGGTAGGCGAGGGCCGCGAGAATGCTTGGGGCGTTCGGGCCGTCTGACTGCGCGGTTCGGGCCAGCCGCTTAGCCTCGTCACGGATGCGCGCCACGGTGGCGCGATGCGGCTCCCACCCGTGTTCGGCCTGAAAAGCCTGCGGAGATTTCACGGCAGCGAGGCGGAGGGTCAGGTCTGTGGATGCTTGTCGCAGGATATCGCGTTCCGACAAGAGAGCAGCCAAGAGCGGTGCATCTTTGCCGCCTTGTGCCACCATATGAGCAAGTCTTGGATGCAGCGGAAGGGAGGAGATCGCGGTGCCATGGGCGGTGATCCGGCCTTGATCATCGAGGGCGCCCAGCATCTTCAGCACGGCTTGCGCCTCGGCATATCGTCCCGCATGGGGTGGCGTGACGAAGGGCATCTGGTCGGGCTGGCTGCCCCAGGCGGCAAGCTCCAGCGCCAGGGCGGTGAGATCGCCTGCCTCGATTTCGGCGGGAGGGTGGGAGTGCAATGCACCGTCTTCGCCCCGGGTCCAGAGCTTGTAGCAGTGTCCGGCTGCGACCCGGCCCGCGCGGCCCATCCGCTGGGTCGCGTCGGCGCGGGTGACGCGGGTGGTGATCAGCCGTGACATGCCGGACGCGGGGTCAAACTCCGCCCGGCGTGCTAGGCCCGCGTCGATGACGATGTGGATGCCTTCGATGGTCAGCGAGGTCTCGGCGATGGAGGTGGCGAGCACCACCTTGCGGCCTTTTGCCGTGGGCGCAATTGCGGCGCGCTGGTCTTTGAAGGGCATGGCGCCAAAGAGCGGATGCAGGCTGACATCTGGACCGATGTGGGGCTTCAGGGCGGCTTCGGTGCGCCGGATCTCGCCCTCACCGGGCAGGAAGACCAGGGCGCTGCCATCGCTTTCGGCGAGTGCCTTCAGGGTCAGGTCGGCGACGGCGTGTTCCAACCGTTGAGCCTTGCCGACCGGCTTTGGCAACCAGTGCGGCGTGACCTCGAAGGCGCGCCCTTCCGAGGTGAGGATCGGGGCCTGCATCAGATCGGCAATAGGCCCGGCGTCGAGCGTTGCGGACATGGCGACGAGCATCAGATCGTCGCGCAGCGCGCCCGCCACATCGAGGCACAGCGCCAGACCCAGGTCGGCAATGAGCGAGCGTTCGTGGAATTCATCGAAAATCACCGCACCGATGCCCGGCAGATCAGGCTGCGACTGGATCATCCGGGTCAGGATGCCCTCGGTGACAACCTCGATGCGCGTGGCTTCTGACACCTTCGCCTGACCGCGGATGCGGTAGCCGACGGTCTGCCCGACACGCTCGCCCAGTGTCTCGGCCATGCGCTCGGCTGCGGCGCGGGTGGCGAGGCGGCGTGGCTCGAGCATGAGGATTTTGCGATCTGTCAGCCCGGCCTCGAGGATCGCGAGCGGCACGCGGGTGGTCTTGCCCGCCCCGGGCGGGGCCTGCAGCACCAGTCGACCGGTCTCGCGCAGGGTTGCCGTGACCTCGGACAGGATATCGTCAATGGGCAGATCGAACGGCATGGGCCCGGTGTAGCGAATAGACGCGGTGCCGCCAAGCACTGGACATTTGCACGGACCTGCCGGACAACCGGCGGAACGAAGAAGGACGGGCGCCATGGACATTGCCGATCTGACGGAGCGCGTGATCGCGGGCGAACGCCGGGCGCTGGCGCGGGCCATCACGCTTGTGGAAAGCGCGCGGGCGGACCACAAGGCGCAGGCGACGGCGCTTCTGGAGGCACTGCCGAAAGACCGGCAGGCGCTGCGCATCGGGCTGTCGGGCACGCCGGGGGTGGGCAAGTCCACCTTTATCGAAGCCTTTGGCATGATGCTCGTCGAGCAGGGGTTGAAGGTGGCGGTGCTGGCGGTTGATCCCTCTTCGACCCGCTCGGGTGGCTCGATCCTGGGAGACAAGACGCGCATGGATCGGTTGTCGCGCGCCCAGGGGGCGTTCATCCGGCCCTCGCCGAGCCAGACACATCTGGGCGGCGTGGCGCGGCGGTCTCGGGAAGTGGTGGCGCTCTGCGAAGGGGCGGGCTTTGACGTGATCCTGATTGAGACCGTGGGCGTGGGCCAGTCGGAGACCGTGGTCGCGCAGATGGCGGATATCTTTCTGTTGCTGCTGGCACCCGCGGGAGGTGATGAGCTGCAGGGAGTGAAACGCGGGATCATGGAGATCGCGGATATCATCCTGATCAACAAGGCGGATGGCGATTTGAAGCCGGCGGCGACACGGACCTGTGCGGATTATGCGGGTGCGCTGCGGCTGCTGCGCAAACGACCGCAGGATCCGGAGGGCTTCCCCAAGGCGATGATGGTCTCGGCGGCAGAGAATAGCGGGATCGATGCGGTCTGGTCGGATCTCACGGGGCTGCGGAAGTGGCGCGCAGAGCACGGGTTCTGGGACCGGACGCGCGCGGAACAGGCGCGCTATTGGTTTGAAGAAGAGGTGAAAACCGCGCTGCTGTCACAGCTGCAGACGCCCGAGGCGCGCCGGGCTTTGGCCGATCTGGGCGCGGCCGTGGCGGGGGGCGAGACGGCGCCATCGACGGCGGCGGCGGAGTTTCTCGCGGGCTTGCCGCGAGGCGATACGTCAAATCCCTGATTTCCGTGCGCCGCCGGGTTGACCGGGGGCGCGATTCCCACTAAAGCCACTAAACGAATTTCTGGGGCGCGGCCTGTGGCTGCCCCCTTTTGTCGTCTTACGGACCGCCGGGGCGACGCCTAGCAAAAGGATAGACCCATGTCGCGCGTTTGCGAACTGACCGGAAAAGGCCCGATGACTGGCAACAATGTCAGCCACGCCAACAACAAAACCCGCCGGCGCTTTCTGCCGAACCTGAACGACGTGTCGCTGCAGTCCGAAGCTCTGGGCCGTGCGTTCAAGTTCCGCATCTCTGCTGCCGCTCTGCGGACCGTGGATCACCGCGGTGGGCTCGACAAGTTCTTGGCGAAGGCCAAGGATAGCGAGCTGTCGCCGAACGCGCTGAAAGTGAAGAAGGCGATTGCGAAGGCTTCTGTTACAGCGGACGCGCTGAGCTAAGCGGCTTAAATCGCTTGAGAGTTTGAACCCTGTCCGGTCTCGGTCAGGGTTTTTTTGGCTTAGGTGGACAGGAGTTCGTCCACCCAGACGGGCAGCGTTTCGCTGGCAGAGCCGATGCGGATGTCATCGAACTGGCTACCGACCAGCGAGGGTTCGAGGTTGAATTCGATGGTTTGAGCGCCTGCACGCCGGGCTTCGGCGACAAATCCGGCGGCGGGGTAAACGTTGCCCGAGGTGCCAATGCTCACAAAGATATCCGCGCTGGCGAGATGCTCGAAAATCTCGTCCATGTCGTAGGGCATCTCGCCGAACCAGACGATATCGGGCCGGGCGGTGGGGCTGTTGCAGGCGGGGCAGGCGTCGCCCGGCGCCATCACAAGCGGGGCGGGCCAGCGGTGATCGCAAGCGGCGCAGAGCGCGGATTTCAGCGCGCCGTGCATGTGCATGACCTTTTGGCTGCCCGCCTTTTCGTGCAGATCGTCGACGTTTTGCGTGATCACGATGACCTCGCCCGCGAAGTCCCGCTCGAGCCGGGCCAGCGCGAGATGGCCGCCATTGGGGTCTGCATCGGCGGCTTGCGCCCGGCGCGCGTTGTAGAAATCGACCACCAGCTTCGGGTCGCGGGCGAAACCTTCGGGGGTGGCCACATCCTCGATCCGGTGCTGCGCCCAGAGCCCGCCTTCGGCGCGGAAGGTTCCCAAACCGCTCTCGGCGGAAATGCCCGCGCCGGTGAGGATCACGATTTTCTGCATGTGGGCGCTCCTGCCTGCTCGTCGCATTGATGGCCCGCGCCACCCGTCCTGTCAAAGCGTTTGGCGCCTAGGGCTGCAGGATCTCGAGCTCGCCAGAGAGGAACGGCAGATCGGAGAGCGCAGGGTCGATCATGTGCGTGCGGATCAGACGGCGCATGGTTTGTGCGACGTTGAGCGGCACGTCATCGGCCCAGTCCTCGCTTGCAAAGAGCGAGATTTGCCGGGCGAAGGGGGGGCCTGGCAGCGGGAAGGCTTCGAGCTGGCCGTGAAAGCGATGCGCCCGCATGAAGCCCAGCGGCGTGGTGATGGTCCAGCCGATGCCGCGCGCCACCATCGCCATCAGGGCGAGGTGGCTGCCGATCTCGAAGCGTTCGGGATGCGCCTCCAGTTCACCCGAAAGCTGCGCTTCGATCTGCTGGCGGATCAGCTGCTCGCCATCATAGCGCAGGTAGGGCAGCCCACCGGGCTCGGGCAGAGTCTTTTCGGCCACGCGGGTGCCGCGCGGCACGACGAGCATGAAGGGGTCGCGGGCGAGCGGATGTTCGACCACACCGTCAAGCGGGCGCCCGGTGCTGGCGGAGATCGACAGATGCAGGCGCTTCTCGGCGATGGCAGCGGCGAGATCATTGCTCGAGGCGGTGATCATCTTGAACTGGCAGCCGGTGAGGCTCTCCGCAAGGATCGTGGCGAGCCGTGGCGTCAGGCTGTCATCGAAATCGTCAATGATGCCGATGCTGAGGGCCTTGAGGTGGGCGAGGTCCATGACCGTCAGTTCGCTTTGTGCCAGCCGCAATTCGGCGAGCGCCGTCTCGGCGCGATGCAGAAAGAGCGTGCCCGCGGGCGTCAGGCGCATGGGGCGGCGCCCATGATCCAGCAGATCGGCGCCCAGGGCCGTTTCCAGATTGCGCAGCTGCTGGCTGACCGCCGGTTGGCTGAGCCCGGTGCGGACAGCCGTCTGTGCGACCGAGCCGGTGCTGGCCAAGGCTTCGAAGACCTCCAGCCCGCGCAGGGTGACCCCTTTCATCATGTCGTGACCTCCCCGCAAAAGTTTTCGATTTCTTGAGGATATTTTGCGCGTTCGTCAAGAAAATATGGGTTCGCGACCTGGTTGAATGTCAAAATTCCGAATAGAAGTGCGATGCGCGCCGGGCTTGCAGGGCCGCACCGAATCCGGGAGGTTGGAGCGAAGATACAGAGGACCCGACCATGAAAGTCGCCACCGCCGCCTATCCGCTCGATATGCTCAACTCCTGGGCCCAGTATGAAGACAAGATCGACGCCTGGGTGGCCGAGGCCGCGGGGCAGGGTGCTGATCTGGCCGTTTTTCCCGAGTATGGCGCGATGGAACTCGCCACCTTGGCGGGCGCGGACGTGGCGGGCGATCTCGAAGCGTCGCTCTTTGCGGTGTCCGAGCGGCTGGCGGATGCGGATGCGCTACACCGGCATTTGGCGGAGCACTACGGGCTGCATATCCTGGCCGCCTCGGGGCCTGCCGCGACCGAGACGCGACCGGTGAACCGCGCCCGGCTCTTTGCACCGACGGGCCAAAGCGGCGCGCAGGACAAGCAGATCATGACCCGTTTCGAGCGCGATGTCTGGGGTGTGATCGGCGGCGGGCCGTTGCAGGTGTTTGATACGGCCCTCGGCAAGATCGGCGTGCTGATCTGTTACGACGCCGAGTTTCCCCTGCTCGGGCGGGCGCTGTCCGAGTGCGATCTGATCCTCGTGCCCTCCTGCACCGAGGCCTTGTCAGGCTATTGGCGGGTGCGCATCGGTGCGATGGCGCGGGCGCTGGAAAACCAATATGTGACGGTCATGGCGTCACTGGTGGGCGAGGCGCCGTGGTCGGAGGCGGTGGACATCTCGACCGGTATGGGCGGTGTCTTCGGGCCGCCTGATACCGGCTTTCCCGAGACGGGCGTTCTGGCCGAAGGCACCCTGAACACACCGGGCTGGACCTATGCCGAGGTTGACCTTGCCACCATAGCCCATGCGCGGGCCGATGGCGTGGTTCTGGGGCGGGCGCATTGGCCGGAACAGAACGGGCGGGACGGCCCCCCGCCAATCTTGCAAATGCGTTAATTCCCCTTGAAAAACCGCCGAAATGCGCGCATTTAAGCGGCGTCCACAAAGAGGTGGGCGTGCAATGAAGGAGAAACCATGGCCAAGGAAGATACGCTCGAATTTCCCGGTGTCGTGAAGGAACTCCTGCCAAATGCGACATTTCGGGTCGAGCTGGAAAACGGCCATGAGATCATCGCACATACGGCAGGCAAGATGCGCAAGAACCGCATCCGCGTTCTGGCAGGCGACAAGGTTCAAGTCGAGATGACGCCATACGATCTGACCAAGGGTCGGATCAACTACCGCTTCAAGTAACCCTTTGTTTATTCTGGGGTCTGGAAGTCCGCGCCGCAAGGAATTGCTGGCGCAAATTGGCGTTGTGCCGGACGATATTCGCCCGCCGGACATCAATGAAGACCCCATCAAGAGCGAGTTGCCACGCGCCTATTGCCAGCGGATCACCCGCGAAAAGGTGGCTGCCGTTGAGGCCAGTGCGGAGGATATCGTGCTCTGCGCGGATACCACGGTCGCCCTGGGGCGGCGGATACTTGGAAAGGCGGCAGACGAGGCGGAGGCCGAGGCGTTCTTGCGGGCGCTGTCGGGTCGCAGGCACCGGGTGATCACCGCGGTGGCCGTGCGTCGCGGCGATCACATTTGGGAGACCGATGTCGTGAGCACCGTGCGGATGAAGCGCCTGTCAGACGTGGAGCTGCGCGGCTATCTCGCCACCGGTGACTGGCAGGGCAAGGCGGGCGCTTATGGCATCCAGGGCCCTGCGGGGCAGTTGATCCCCTGGATCAGCGGGTCGTTCACGGCCATCGTCGGCCTGCCCCTGGCGGAGACATCAAACCTTCTGTCCGCGGCTGGTCTACCGGTCTGGGCCACCGCCTCATGAAGGGGCGCAGCATTCTTCTCGATCACTTGCAGGGGCGCGAGGCGGCGGCGTTGGTGGTCGACGGGCAGTTGCAGGATCTGCTGATCGATGCGGAGGCCCCGCGCCCGGGTACCATCTACCGCGCCATCGCGGACCGGCCCGTGAAGGGGCAGGGCGGCATGTTTCTCAAGACGCCGGACGGAGCGGCGTTCTTGCGGCAGGTGAAGGGGCTCGCGCCCGGACAGCCGCTGCTGGTGCAGGTCACCGGCTATGCGGAGGCGGGCAAGGCGCTGCCGGTGACACAGAAACTGCTCTTCAAGAGCCGCTATGCCATTGTCACGCCCGGCGCCCCGGGGCTGAACATCAGCCGGTCCATCCGGGATGATGACCGGCGGGATGCCTTGCTGGAGATCGCGCATGAGACGGTCGAGGACGACACGTTGGGGCTGATCCTGCGGTCCTCCTGCGCCGAGGCTGCGCGCGATGACATCGCAGAGGATATCGGCCAGATGGCTGATCTCGCGGCGCGCATCCTGAGGGACGAGGGCCGCGATATGGAGACCTTGGCCGAAGGGGACGGGCCGCATCTCCTCGCCTGGCGCGACTGGGTGGACCCGGCGGAGGTGGTGACCGCGCCGGGGAGCTTCGAGGCTCAGGGCATCCTGGATGAGATCGACCGGGCCCGTCACGATGAAATGCCATTGGACGGCGGCGGACGGCTCTACATCGAACCGACGCGCGCACTCGTGTCCGTTGACGTGAATACGGGCCGTGATGCGTCGCTCGCAGCGGGGCTCAAGGCGAACATGGCCTGCGCCAGGGCGTTGCCACGGGCGCTGCGGCTGCGCGGCCTCGGCGGGCAGATCGTGCTCGACCTCGCGCCCATGCCCAAGAAGGATCGGCGCAGTTTCGAGACGGCCCTTAGGCAAGCCTTTCGCGCCGATGACGTCGAGACCGCCCTTGTCGGCTGGACCCCGCTGGGCCATTTTGAGTTGCAGCGCAAACGCGCGCGCGCGCCCCTGAGTGAGGTTCTGACATGAGCTGCCCCATTTGCGGAAATGACACCTTGCCCGACATGCGCCCTTTCTGCTCGAAACGCTGCGCAGACCGTGACCTCGCGCGCTGGTTCAACGGCAGCTACGCGGTGCCCTCGAACGATCCGGACGACGGGGACGCTCTGGAAGAGGCGCTTGACGAGGCCGCGCGGGCCGAAGAGCGGCCAGACAAGCCGCACTGAGGGGCAGGCAGGTTCGGCGGGCTTTCAGGCCGCCGCGTCTCAGAGATCGAAGGTGGGCAACTGATCGAAAGCGGTCCGCAGCGCATCGCCCCAGCCGGTGGAAATGCTCTGGTAGACCGCATCGTCATGTTCGATCCGCCGCTCCAAAAGCGGAGCATACGCATCGTTCTCATAGACCATCAGGTCAAAGGGGGGCGCGACCGAAAGGTTCGAGCGCACGGTGGAATCGAACGACACCAGCAGCAGCTTCACCGCATCTTCAAACCGCATGTGCGGATCGTAAGCGCGCACCAGGATGGGGCGGCCATACTTCGTCTCGCCGATCTGGAAGAACGGCGTCTCTTCGGTCACCTCGATGAAGTTGCCTTCCGGGTAGATCATGAACATCGTGGGCGCGCTGCCCTTGATCTGACCACCCAGGATAACCGTTGCCTGAAACGCCGCGTCCCCGGTCTGACCGACCGGTGCGCTCTGGGCGATCACCTCTTTCAACGTGCGTCCCACCATGCGCGCCACCTGAAACATCGACGGCGCGTGCAGGATCGACGGGTCGCGCTCGCCGACCGCTTTCACACGCTCTTCGATCATGCTGACCAGCGCCTGCGTGGTGGCGAGGTT
This sequence comes from Roseobacter cerffii, assembly GCF_054226325.1. Lineage (NCBI taxonomy): Bacteria > Pseudomonadati > Pseudomonadota > Alphaproteobacteria > Rhodobacterales > Roseobacteraceae > Roseobacter > Roseobacter cerffii. Next base: position 3,393,506 of record NZ_CM135757.1, on the reverse strand, counting down.
CCCGGCGGTCATCAGCGTGATCAGCCGCTCACCCGGTACGCCCCATTGAAACATCTTGCGGGTCTTGGAGAAATTGTCGACACCCGCATTGGTGCGCGTGTCGGACATGAACACAAGGCCGCGGTCGAGTTGCAGGCCCACGCAATAGGTCATGGAGTCATTCCGCTTTCAGATCCCGCATAGCCTTACTGCTGTACCTGCAGCGAGACAATCATGGATTCATTCGAGGCCCCCAGCCGCAGCCCGGAAATGGGGGCCGCGCGCCGGTAGTCGCGCCCATGGGCGAGCCGCACATAGCGCTCATCCGGGCTGATGCCGTTCGATACATCGAACCCGACCCAGCCGAGACCGTCCACATGCGCCTCGGCCCAGGCGTGGCTGGCGTCCTGATCCACCCGGTCGTCCATCAGCAAATAGCCCGAGACATAGCGGGCAGGCAGGTCGGCCGCCCGCGCCGCGGCCACGAAAATCTGCGCGTGATCCTGGCAGACCCCGCTGCCACCCATAAGCGCCTCTTCGGCGGTTGTGGCGGCATAGGTCTCGCCAATCCTGTAGGGCGCGGCCATGAGGATGGAACTGGAGAGCGCATGCAGCGCGGCCAGTTGGTCAGAACTCTCTGTCAGATGTTTTGCAAGAGCTTTGATCCCGGGGCCAGCTTCGGTCAGCGGGGTGGGCTTCTGGAAATACCACAGCGGTGCCGGGCCATAGACCTTGCCGAGCACACCAGATGTATCCGTTGTCTCGACCTCACCCGCAGCCGTGATCGCCACCTCCTCGGCGCCCCGGTCGACGCTGACGAGATGCACCTGACCGCCGTTATGATCGCGATACTGCGTCTCGATCTTGCCACCCTCGACGCTGATCTCCCAACTATGCACATCTTGTTGCGCGGTGTTGGGCGGGGTCAGCCGCACCTGCTGCAGAGCATATTCCACGGGCGCGTCATAGCGGTAGCGGGTGGTGTGGTTGATTGTCAGCAGCATCCCGACCTCCCCTTAGGCCATGAACCGGAAATCTTGCTCGATCTGGGCGCCGAGCGCGTTGTTGTCGCGGATGAACTCGGTCACCACCTCGTGCAGACCAAGGTCGAAGACGGTGTTGATGTCCGAAGCGGAGACCCAGCGCCTGAGCCTGTCGGCCAGATCGTGGCAGGGGTGCCGCTCCTGATACTCCTGCTCGAGATAGCGCAGGTTCTCGGTGGTCTGCTTCACGCAGAAGGCCAGCGAGCGGGGCAGGCGCTTGTCGAAGATCAGGAAGTCCGCGATGGCCGTCGCGGTCATGTCTTTCTCGTCAAGCCAGCGGAAACAGCGATGCGCCGAGACCGAGCGCAGGATCATCTCCCACTGCACGTTGTCGAGCGACGAGCCGACGGCGGAGGCCGAGGGCAGCAGCGTGTAATACTTCACGTCGATGATCCGCGCGGTGTTGTCCGCGCGCTCGATGAAGGTGCCGATGCGGGCGAAATCATAGATGTCATTGCGCAGCATCGTGCCATAGAGCGCGCCGCGGACCAGTGCGCTTTGCTTTCGGATGATCGCAAGCGCCGCCGGCAGATCGACCGTGGTGAGCGGCTCTTTGAGCAGATCCCGCAGGGTCATCCAGTTGTCATTCACGGCCTCCCAGACTTCGGTGGTGAGCGCGGTCCGCACAAGCCGCGCGTTGTCGCGCGCGGATTTGGTGACGGACATGACGCTGGAGGGATTCTCTGGATCGCGCAGCAGCCAATCCATCACGAGCGTGTCGCTGTAGCTGTCGTATTTGGCCTCATAGCCGATGCCGGCGCCGGAGGTCGTGACCACCGACTTCCACTCCGATTCCGCGTCTGACGAGCGGGTGAGCGCCATGCGGAACCCGGCCTCGAGAAGGCGCGCGGTGTTTTCGCTGCGCTCCAAGAACCGGAACATCCAATAGAGGCCGCCTGCGGTTTTTCCCAGCATATCAGTCCTCCAGCACCCAGGTGTCTTTTGTACCGCCGCCTTGGCTGGAGTTGACCACCAGCGAGCCTTCGGTGAGCGCCACACGGGTCAGCCCGCCTGGCGTGATGTTCACGCCCTGTGGCGAGACCAGCACGAAGGGCCGCAGGTCCACATGCCTTGGCGCCAGTCCCTGATCCACAAAGATCGGCACGGTCGAGAGCGACAGCGTGGGCTGAGCGATGTAGTTCGCGGGCTTCGCCTCCAGCTTCTTGCGGAAGGCGGCGATCTCTTTCTTGCTGGCGGCTGGTCCCACGAGCATGCCGTAACCGCCCGAGCCGTGGACCTCCTTGACGACAAGCTCCGCGAGGTTGTCGAGCACGTATTTCAGCGCCTCAGGTTCGGCGCAGCGGTGCGTCTCGACGTTCTTCAGGATTGCTTTCTCGCCCGTATAGAACTCAACGATTTCAGGCATGTAGGAGTAGATCGCCTTGTCGTCGGCGATGCCCGCGCCGGGGGCGTTGGCGATGGTGATCCCGCCCGCGCGATAGACATCCATGATGCCTGGCACGCCCAGCATGCTGTCGGGGTTGAAGCTCAACGGGTCGAGGAAATCGTCGTCGATCCGGCGGTAGAGCACATCGACGACGCGGTAGCCCTGGGTGGTGCGCATGGCGATCCGCCCGTCGACCACGCGCAGATCGTGCCCCTCGACCAGTTCGGCCCCCATCTGGTCGGCGAGGAAGGAATGTTCGAAGTAAGCCGAGTTGTGGATGCCAGGTGTCAGCACCGCCACTCGCGGTTTGCCGACGCAGGCCTGCGGCGCCGAGGCGGCGAGCGAGCGGCGCAGGTTCTTGGGATAATCGCTCACCGGCTGCACCCGGATTTGCGCGAAGAGTTCGGGGAACATCTGCAGCATCGTTTCGCGGTTCTCCAGCATGTAGGAGACGCCTGAGGGCGTGCGCGCGTTGTCCTCCAGAACGAAGAAATCGCCTTCGCCCGTGCGTACGATATCGGTGCCGACGATGTGGGTGTAGACGTTGCCCGGCGGCGTGAAGCCGATCATCTGCGGCAGGAACGCCTCGTTGTGCGCGATGAGCTCCTTTGGGATGCGCCCCGCGCGCAGGATTTCCTGGCGGTTGTAGATGTCCCAGATGAAGGCGTTGATGGCGCGCACGCGCTGGTCGATGCCTTTTGACAGGCGGCTCCATTCCCGATGCGACAGGATGCGCGGGACCAGGTCGAAGGGGATCAGCCGCTCCTGCGCTTCGGCCTCTCCATAGACGTTGAAGGTGATGCCGGTGCGGCGAAAGAACGCCTCGGCCTCTTCGGATTTCGACTCCAGACGCGCGGGGTCCTGCGATTTGAACCATGCGTCGTATTGTCTGTAGGGGGAGGTCACCGATCCGTCGGATCGGATCATTTCGTCGTAAGTCAGTGGTCCTTTTGTCATCCCCCCATGATACCTAACGGTTAACGGCGCACAACCAATTGGATGTTGTGGGTGGTCCTGCAACGAGAATTCAGCGGAACTGCTGGCTTTTTCGGCGCATCAGAGGAGGTGTGTCAGTCCGGGGTGGTTCCTGGATCGGTGCGCCGGTGCCTGCATGGCGGTTTTGCGCGCTGCACTCGGTGCTGTGATGATGCTGCGCAATCGGCAAAAAGCCTCTGGACACCTTTGCTGCAACCTCCTAGAACCCGCTCACCCAGCCAGCGATGGCAACCCGTGCCCGGGTAGCTCAGGGGTAGAGCAGTGGATTGAAAATCCTCGTGTCGGTGGTTCGATTCCGCCCCCGGGCACCATAAAATTCAGAAAAAACAGTATCTTATGGGAAAATTCTTTTCCTCGATACATGAACCTTGCCCTGTGGGTATCAATTGGGTAGCGTTCGCGGGTTCCCGACGCACTCAGAATGCTAGATGAAACCCCAAGGCTGCTTCGCAGAGAACCAGGATTCCGCGACGAGCCTCTTCACCGTGTAGAACGATACGCTGGCGTGCTGTCGATCAGATTATCATCAAGCAACGCCTTTCGCTCTTATCGCATGAGCCATTCACTGATAACCTTTGGTCACAAGATATTGCGCATGCGCCAACGAGAGTGAGCAAATATGTCAGATTTGGTGCCTCAGAAAGTCGAAAGCCTACCAGCAATCACTGAAGGAACCGACGATTTGTTGACGCAGATCACGAACTCGCTGGGCGTGCCACGCGAGGTCCTTCCGGCAAAGGCCCAAATAGATCACACTTGGGAGAACTTACCCAGACTGTTGAGCAAAATACCGGCAGAGTTGCGTGATGAAAGAATGATCCGACTGTGCGTCGCCGTCTCGGTAGGATTGTTCGATAGCGCAATCAACTATGTTTGGAATTCCACAATCGTAGAGTTGCGCCAAAAGGTCATCCGCTTCGGCTTACCAATTGTCGCCCAGCTTACATCGAAAACTCTCGATGAAAGCAAGCTCCTGGAGATGATGGATCATGAACTGCTCAAGTTGTGCCTGGAGTTAAACCTTATCACAGAGGAGGGCTATTTTAAGCTCGATCAATGCAGGGCAATTCGGAATAGTTTTTCAGCAGCCCATCCCGCTGTTGGCGCGCTGGATGAAGATGAAGTAGTCAATTTCATAAGTCGTTGTGCTCGCGCTGCCTTGAGCGACGTCAATGTTCCTGCAGGTGTGAATTTCAACGAACTGATTGCTGCAATCAAGGCAGGACAGTTCAATGGGGATCAGGAGGCGTATTGGACTGCTGCAATCAAGGGTACACACGCGGCACAACGTGAATTGATCGCTACTGCACTGCATGGAATGTACTGCGATGAAGCGCTTGGCCAGAGCGCGCGCACCAACTGTGCAACGTTGTTTTTACCATCAGTCGAACTGGATGGAATTCCGTCTGCAATAATTGACCAACATCAACGATATGTTGGAAAAGGTGAGCAAGCCAAGGCAAGTGCATCCCGAGATTTTTTCACAAAGTTCAATATGCTTGGGCTACTCTCGGAAGCCGAGCGTCATTCGATAGTTTCGACCGCGTGCGACCGACTAAACGCCGCCCATCAGGGAATGAACAACTTCTACAACGAACCACCATTCGCAGCTCGCCTGCACGAAATTGTTGGAGCATCTGTTGTTCCTGAAACGGTTCGCTGGAAGTTTGTTGAAACAGTGGTTTCATGTGCAGTTGGAAACCAATATGGAGTTTCCTGGGCGGCAAGCCCTCACTACGAAAGCATGATCAAAGATTTCTCGCCCAAAGCATTAGAAATGATGCTTTCCATTCCTGGCAGCAAAACTCTCGTTGGGAACAAAATAAAATTCTACCCAGCTTGCCATCAGCGGTTCGCCGAACTGGTTGGGTTACTGGCGGGAACGAGTATTCCAACAGCTTTGCAAGCTAGCTACACCTACTGGATGAATGAGCTCGCGAAGCATCAAGCATCGTAACGAAGTGAAGATGAGAAACTGAATGGATGAGCTTGTATTAGACTTCCCAGTTTTCTTGCGGAAATTTGAACAGCGAGCTTCTGGTCTGATGTGGTTGCTTGGTGCCGGTGCCTCAAGAGCGTCAGGGATCAAGACCGCAGGAGACATGATCTGGGACTTCAAGGCACGGATTTTCAGGTCTGCAAAGAATGTCAGCGCTTCGGCCGTTTCCGATTTGGGAGATGAAAGAGTTCGACAAGCACTGCAACAGCATTTCGATGATGCAAGAGGCTACCCCGTTTATGGTTCTGAAGAGGAATATGCTCATTTTTTTGAGGAGACATACCCGGACCCTAAGGATCGCCGGAGCTACATTGACGCCGCCATGAGAGGTGCAAAGCCGAGCTACGGCCATCTGGCATTGGCGCATTTGTTGAGGCGAGATCTTGCTCGCATCATTTGGACAACAAACTTTGACCGATTGGTTGAAGACGCGGTTGCTCAAGTCATGGAAACAAGCTCCATTCTAACCAGTAGCGATCTGGGAGAGCCGGACAAAATGGCTCGGGCATTCGCTGAGCAGCAGTGGCCTCTATACGGAAAAATCCACGGAGACTTCCATTCCGTAGCTTTGAAGAACACCACCGAAGAATTGGCATCTCAAGATGCCGCAATGCGTCGTGTGCTTCTCGATACTTGTCGTAACCAAGGATTGATCATTTGCGGCTACAGCGGCCGTGACGAGTCAGTCATGTCAGTTCTTACTGAAGCTCTCAATGATGGAGCTGGGTTTCCCAATGGCATTTTCTGGGTCACTAGACAACAAGATTCCCCGTATTCCGGTGTGATAGAATTCATAAGAGCCGCTCAATCTATGGGGATTGATGCTAGTTTTGTGCGCTCTGGGAGTTTCGATGAACTGCTTTCGGATGTCTTACGCTACCTCCCTCAAACAGAAGGTCTTTCGATAGACTTAGACGACAAAAAGAAAATCCGGCCACGTCCCATTGATATCAGTGACAGGTCAACAGCTGTTCCATTTGTTAGAACAAATGCAATCCCTATTGTCGAATATCCGCGAACCGCAAGGCTCATTGAATGCGAAGTCGGAGGAGGGAAAGAAGTTCGAGAAAAGATCAAAGAGATGCGCTCGACGTTAATGGCATCTCGAATAAAGAAGGGCGTAATTGCCTTCGGTGACGATGGGGAAATTAAACGAGTTTTTTCAGGCAACAACATTCGCAAACTCGATACACACGGCATTCTCGATGATCGTCTGCGATTCGAGTCTGGTGAACGCACTCTCATCAGGGACGCTCTGTTTCGGGCACTTGCAAACCACTGTGGGCTCGACACACATCGCCGCGGTGCCCGAACTTTCTTCAGGAGCGATATGGGAAACTTCAATTTTGCTCGTGAGAAGCTTCAAAAGGCAACTGGCGGGCTTGGTGGCACCCTTGCAAAAGGAAACATCGTTTGGGCGGAAGCGTGTGAAGTCAGGTTAGATTTCAAGCTCGACGGGTTGTGGTTACTTATCAATCCACAGGTTTTGATAGATACCGACGACTCAACGAATTCAGATGACGTCCAAATCGCCCGGGACTTTGTTCGAGAACGGCGGGTAAAACGCTACAACAAACAGTTCAATGACATTCTAGACGCTTGGGTGCATGTAATTCTTGGACATGGTGCGGAGCCAATTAGCGTTGGTATCGAGGGGGGCACCGGGATCGGAGCGCGGTTCGAACTCGTGCCGGTTACCGGATTTAGCGGGGTTTCCGCATGACCGGAGCAACGAAACCATTTCACCTACCGCGCCACAAGCAACTTGGCGAACCAAGATTGAAGTTTGGTCGGCAAGACTCAAATGCTGTTGATGTGCATCCTCTTCGCGGGTTGCTCGATCACGGGCCATTTAGCCAGCTTAGACTAGCGGGGGTTCCGAACCCGATCAAAATCGCATTTATCGGCCAAGAGGCAATGATTGGTCGGCTAAGGCACTTGGCAACAGAGTTGCAGGGGCGGCACGAACCGAAGGAAAGAAGGCAATTTCTCATTCCTTATCCAGGTTTCACTCGGGTTTTTGGCGCTTCTATTGCGCCGGCAGATAGGTCTACATGGATTACGTTACCGAAGGAAATCGATGATCAAGTATCCGAGTCAGATGCTCCACATCGAGAGTTGGCCGATGTCCTGACATCGGCGCTATCAAGCTTGGTGGCTCACCGGCATTCATTTGACGTGGTCATACTCGGCTTGGATGAAAAATGGTCGAACGCCTTTAGCGGCAATGATCACGATGATTTTGATCTGCATGACTACTTAAAGGCTTATGCAGCGTCGGCTGGGATTTCGCTCCAAATCGTGCGGGGTGGTCAATCACAGCGTGCGTTGGACTACTTCTGCCGATGCAGTGTGATGTGGCGTCTTTCAATCGCGATCTATACTAAAGCTGGTGGTATCCCTTGGGCGTTGGCAGACACTGTTCCCAACACCGCATACATTGGAATTGACTATGCCTTGAGGCCTAACGCGGGACCAACCGAGCGCTTTGCAATTTGCTGTGCACAGGTTTTTGACTCCGACGGCGCAGGATTGGAATTCGTAGCGTACGAAGCCGATGATATTCGTATCGAACGGCGAAATCCCTACATGCGTGAAGACCAGATGCTTCGGGTCATTTCTAGGAGTTTATCAATCTATCAAAGGCGCCACGCTGGGTCTGTGCCGGATCGCGTCGTCGTCCATAAGAGTACGGAGTTTCGCCGAGACGAAGTCAAAGGCTGCCTTTCGGCATTAAGCAGCGTGCGAGACGTCGAACTGCTTCAAGTTCAGAGGCGGCATGGATGGCAAGGGGTGATCTTTGATCAGCCTAAGAGTGCGAATAAATACCCATCATTGCGTGGGCAGGTGCTCCCTGTTGGCGAAAACGAAGCGCTTATGTGGACACAAGGTTTGGTCGCGTCGATAGGTTCACCGCCGGGATATTACAAAGAGGGTAAAGGCATCCCTCAGCCCCTGTTGATTACTCGGTTTTCTGGACGAGGCGACTTTTTCGACCTATGCCGCGAGACTCTCGCGTTAACGAAAATGAACTGGAACAATGACGGACCGTACACTCAGATGCCAGTGACTCTTGAGTATGCTGATACCCTTGCTCAGATAGTCAAACGAATGCCCAAACTGGAGGCGCGGCCTTATCCTGTTCGCCTCTTCATGTGAGCCAACGATATCGGTAGGCGTTATTTCTCAAGTATCTGCCGCATTGTCGAGCTGTTGCCTAGCGACCTTTGGCTAATAATGAAGGGGCAAATGTTGCCCCTTCACAATAGACCTATCTAGCTAAGCTATTTCGACGTCAAAGCTCTGCGAGCTTCTTTCTCGGCGGCAGATCCCTTCGCCCATTGCCACGGTGTGCGTGGCTTTCTCACTTTCGCAAGTTCGGGGTTCGCCTTGGCGTCACCGGCGGCGGCACGCAGGCGTTCGCGGGCCTCGCGCGGGTCGATCTTGAGTTCGTCGCAGATGGCCTTGAGCGTCACGATATCGGTCATGTCGATCTCCTAAGTTGCTGATGCAGATCGATAAGACGAAGGCCGGAAGCGTGTCAGGGATAACCCCAAGACACCTTTGGCTTTTCTCGTTCTACTGCTATGACTGATCTCGACATGGCAGACGCGGCCATGTTGGGGCGTGGAAACCCCTCGATAGCTAGGCCGAGCAATAGGCTGAAACCTTGACCCTATGGTCGGGGTGCCTGTGTTATACAACAGGCCCCGGCTAAAGGCACAGGGTCCGTGCTATCGCGGATTTCCAACACCCCGATCACCAGTCAAACGCGAGGGCGCTCGCAGTTCGGGGTTTGGTGGAACTGGCGCTTTCCAATCATGTCGCGTGGATCGACCGAGCAAGCCTACCTGACAGCGCGGGCGTGTATTTGATCGCACGCGGCGAACCCGGCAACACCGTCTACATCGGTCGGACCTGGGGTGCGAAGGGGATACGCCACAGGATACGGACATTCCACAGGTCTGCGACCACCGGGCGGAAAGGCCATGCCGGGGGCGTCACCTTTCACGGCGTGTTCGATGGCGACACGAACGACCTGTTCGTTTCGGTGCACTTGCCTGACGGCATCGACCCCAAGCCGGAAATCCTGCATCCCTACATTGCCTATGCCGAGCGACGGCTGATCTGGGAGCACGTCGAGGCGCATGGCGGCCTGCCAGTGTGCAACTCGGAATGACCTGCAACTAACACCAAGCATCGAGAGCTAAACGCGCGCGCGGCGGCGTTGTATTGAGCCAGGAGCGCCGGGGCGTGCCTTAGGCATGGTGATTCCGCCGCAATCCCGGCTGGCGTGCTGTGTGGCGCGCTCACGGCGGCAATCCCGACATCCGCACGGACGTGGCGCATCGGCACGGCTACCCGTGTGGTCTCCATAGGCCGCGCGGGAATTACCCTGACGGGTGAAGGTCCCCGATCTTATTGCGCTGGCATCGAAACCAGCCAGCAAGGAGATCGGTGATGACGATCAAGGCTACTTGGGCCTTCAACGGTCAGACGAAAACTATCTTGGGCAACTGGCATCGTCTTTGGTGCCTGTTGTTCGGCCCGTTCTACTACCTGTTCAAGGGCATGTTCCTCTGGGCGATCTTGTCGCTGATCACGGCCAACGGCCTGTGGATCGGCTTCCCCCTGTTCAATCGCGCCATCGTGCTGCGCCACTACCATCGCAAGGGGTGGGTGCAGAGATGACCGCCAGCGCCTCCGCCCAAGCAGTTTGCCACCCGAGTGGAACCCAGCGGGCGCTACCGACACCGCGCACCAATGCGGACCGCATGAAAAGGTTCAGCAATTCGGCTCCGGCTCACGCCCGAAAGACTGATACATAGTCAACGGGTCGCCCTAGGCGGGTCTGCCGGACACCCAATGAGGTGCTGGCGAGGGGTGTGGGGTGAAGTGTTTTTTTAACAGCGCGTGCATCCAGTACAGACAAGTGGTCATGCATACTTCTGAGATTTTTGGCCTCTAGCCGCTCAACGGCCCAATCGTGTCCTCGACTGCCGGAAATGCGAAAGACGGGCCGAAGCCCGCCTCTCATTCGATATAAAAATTATTGTACACGAATTATTATAACGATCACTCATCGGACCGCTTTTTTCCGAGCTTCCACCGGGCGCTTTTTCCTTTATTGACCTGCTCGATTTCGCCGGACTTCGCCATTTCGGCCCGAAGGGCGTTCAAGGTGCCGACAGACGCAAGACTGCGGCTCGTCGCAGCGCTTTCGACTTTCTCCCACCTGACCGGCTGATCGGATAGAAATTCGAGTATGAACTCTCGCGCGGCGTCGGTGGCTGACGCGGGCCGGCCGACCGAATTTGTCTCGACCCTGCAAACCTCGGCCTCGTTCGCGTCAGAGAACTCGACTGGGTGCAAGACCGGCGTCCCGTCACGCCCGCCACCGAAACGCTCGAATATGATGGTCTTGCCAAGCTCGCTGGCATTGGCCTTGCCATGCGCCAGTGCGAAACGTGATCGGTCGGTTGGGTCTGTACCGTAGAATAGAGCAGATCGAATGCTGGCGGCGAAACCAATGGAGCCGACGATCCGATACAGCGGGTGCTCCGCCGATTGTTTATTAAGGTGACCAATGGCCAGCACGGCACACCCGGCATCCTCGGCGATTTCCGTCAAACGCCCCAAGAATTCTCCGACTTCATTTTGCCGGTTCATGTCACGCCCGCTTCCCATATAGGCGGTCAGAGTGTCGATCACGACCAGCTTGGGCCTCTCCTGCTCGATGTAGAGCGCCATTGCTTCGAGGTTTTCCGGCGACAGGATTTTGAATCTGGTCATGACTCGGATTTTGCTGATGTCCGCGCCGCTCTCCAACAGTCTTGGCAATGTCACCCTTTGCCAGTTGTCCTCAGCAGACAGCATGAGCACCTTGCCCTTCGGAGCGGATTCATCGGAAAGCGGCCACGGGCCGCCTGAGGTCACGGCTGCGATCAGCTTGGTGACCAAAAGCGATTTTCCCATGCCTGGATTGCCTGCGAGAAGGGTCACGCCGAAAAACGGGATGTACGGGTAGTACAGGAATTCCATCGGCAAAGGTTCGGTTGTCTTTGGCGGGCCAAACAATGCGGCCGTTTCCTCGACGTAGTTCCCGCTGCTCTGGATGACCGACCGCAACTCGCTTGGCGACAATCGGGCTTCGGTGAAATCGTCGTTTAAAGCTTCCAGCATGGCCTCGACCGCGTCTTCGTCATCGAACCTCCGGCGTAAGAAGCAGGCCGTGCGAAAGAAGAAGTCGTTGCGCTTTCCGCTCTTGATGACGAGATTTGTCGCCCCCGTTTTCGACCCTTCTTGCCTATGTTGTGTTTGCTTCGGTCTGAGTCTGCTCAGGTTGTTTGGCAAGGAAGCCATTTGTGTGGGAGACCGAGTGGAATACCGATATTGCTTGCCCGAGGGATGGGTGCTGGGCGGCACCATCGCCATTCTGTTCGCGCCGGTGAGGACGTCAATCTCATCACCTTTGAACGCGCCACCAGAGCATTCGCCTTGGTAGTACAAGTGGTAGCCGCGTCCGGTGAACACCTTGACAGATGCGCTCAACCCAAGATGCTCCACGGCTGCGCGACCGTCATCGCCATCAATATCGACCACCGTCAGTCCGGCGAGAGATATCGCGAGATTAGCGTCTGGATGTCTGCGCAAAGCTCTCTGAACGAGATCGATGTCGTCGGTCGCACTGTGGACGCCGTTTGGAAAAAACTTGGACAAGGGGTGCTTGCCCGGAGATGCGCAATCTTTCCGCTTGCACGAGCAGCGCCCGTCTTTTCCAATGCCGTATGTTAGGACGACCTTCCGCCCTGCGCTTATCTGTGCCTTGGCTGCCGTCAGGGTCTTTTGAGAGCGCATCAGTTTTGACACGCGAAATTGCTGTCGCATGGTGTTTCCTTGTTAATTTTAGGGGAGTTGAGGGGGGCAAGTCCCCCCTCGCGTCAGTACTTTGTCCAGAGCCAATCACCGCCATCGACTTCGACTTCCGAAAAGGCGTCGAACATCACTTCAGCAGTGAATGGGGGAAGGCCCGGGCGATGAATCTGCGAGCCGGGCAGGTAGAGTAGATCGCTTGCAGAACCGTCGACCCGATGCGCCCGAGACAATCCCGCGCCATCAAGCATCTCTGTCATTGCCGCAACTTCCATTGCGAAAGGCAATGGGGCGAGAAACTGAAATGCCGAAACGCCGACGCCCCAAAAAATCGCTGGGCTGGGGAAATAGTCGAACGGGTGTTCGCCTACAATGGTCCTGAAACCCAATCGTGTTCGGCGCGAACGAACGCCACGTTTCCAAGGCACAGGGTCAAACATGACGTTGTGGTCAGAGTAGGCTGCTAAATCAAACAGCACATCTGCCATAGCCATGTCTTCGGCTGGGTTCAGGAAATGCTCGTCCTCGATATCGCCATGGGGTGATACGGCACAAACCCTAACTCGGTTACTCGGTGAACAGTCGCCTACTTTTTGCAGGAAGATTTCCGCCTCGACGGGCCACCCCTCGGGTTCAGGGTGCTGGTGGCAATAGTGTTGAATCCACCCCTTGTGGATCGATTTTCTCCACCCATACCCCTCGGATTTGGCCTTGAACTCGGTTTCGGAAAGCAGCACCGAGGGCTGCGTAGAACGCATGGTTTCCATGGGGAAACTCCTTTCATAAGGTGTGATGCTATTGCGCGGGACGCTGATCAGTATTCGGCGTAGTGCGTCCGAGCACGCTCCTGGTCACGCTCGGCAAGCCAATCGCTTAGTTCCGACATGAGCCATGCGACGGTGGTGCCGCCTATGCGCACGCGACGTGGAAAGCGCCCGCGCGCCTCAAGCCTGAGTAACGTTGTGTTGCTCAAAGTGATGCCCATGCGCTTCAGGTCGTCGCGCGTGGCTAGCGTCTTGGTAAGTGTTTCGTCTGTCATCTTGGTCTCCTTCAAAGTGGTAGTGAAGGAATGCGCATTCCGTCATCTTCGCTGGTGATGTTTTATCAACCAGCAAATTGAAGGTAGCGGATGCAGATCGGCATAAAAATTGTAAGGAAATCAGGTCATTTACTGATTTGATTTTTCCGTCGCCCAGCTTTGGCAAGATCGTGTCGCCCAGTCCGTTCAATGGCTGACTGGCGTGCGTCTTTAAAGGCGCGGTCTGACAAGCGTGGAAATAGTTCTTTTGCTTTCTGCCGAAGCGATGCAAACGGGGGTGTGTCCCGATCCTCATCGGAAAACATTTCTACCAACCACTCAAAGCACTGTTGCTTGGCGCGACGGGTAGGGTTTGCTGGCAGGGCCTCATCACCACGCAGCATTCGGAGCAGCTCTTTAGCATGAATCCGACATTGGGCCGGCTCGTTCATTCCCTGATGGAAAACAAGGTCTTCACGCAATATGACGCGAAAAAACTCTTGGTCGGCATCCTTTGGTAGCAGATCACCGGAATGCTTGAAGTCTTGTGTAGTCCAATGAGCGCTTACGTCACCTGATCTCAAGATATTGCGTAGGATCGTAAGTGTCTCGCGATGCTCAGTGCACTCAGAGTTGTCGATGTAATCTGATCGCCACTTATCCCCAAAGGTCTCCCGGCCAACGATCTCAAAGGCTTCCCTTGGACCAATGAACGGGTTGGCATGGAGTAGTGGTGATTTTGGCATCCTGCAATTCGACCAATTTTGAAATGTGCTGCGACCACGCTCCAAGCGCGTCGCGCTTCTCGTCCGCATATGAGTAGACATTGTAGATAGCGGCCACGCCAGAGACCACACCTGTCTTGTGGTTCAACAACGCCTCTGTCACGGGCTGGGGAACGCCCATCATCGCCATGTTCGTAGACATCGTTCGGCGCAGGTCGTGAATGATCCACGGTTCCGTGCCTTCGGGCAGCGCCTTGTCGAGCCTTTTTTTACGCGACCGAAGCCCGACACGGGCGATTTTCCGGTGGTCGTGAATACGTAGTCCGAACCGAGGAACCTCGGCACCCGGCGCAGCACGTCCAGCATCGCGTCGGTGATCGGGACGGTGTGTTGTCTGCCGTTCTTGGCGCGCTGCGAAGGAAGGGTCCAAAGGCGTTTTTCGAGGTCGATTTCCGACCATCGCATCTCGGCGACCTCAGCGCGTCTCTGGCCGCTCAGGATCAACAGCTTCATGCATTCCCCGAACGGATAGCCTTCTGCACCACAGGTCGCCCACAGCGCGTCCAGCTCTTCATCAGTCAGGACACGCTCGCGCGACCTTTCCTTGGACAACGGCTTCATCCCAGCGATGGGGTTGACATCGATCATGCCGCGCTCGACGCACCAGCCCATGAGGTGCTTGAGGTGGGCTAGTGCCCGGTTTGCGCTCGTCGGCGCAGATTTGTGGATCACGTCGCAGGATTTCACGACATCGGCACGCTTGATCTGGTCGATCTGCTTGTCGTGCAGGGTCGTAAACTTCGCCAGCAACGCTTGCTTCCGCTTCCAGTCGCGGTTGTGAACCTTGGCGTACTTCTCCATGTAGTCAGGGATCACCGCACCGAGCGTGGGTTTTGTTTCGACCTCCACGCCGGTGCGGCCCTCGAACCGGCCCGTCTCGATATCGTAGAGCACCTGTCGCACCCGTTCGCGCGCTTCAGCCAGTGACATGACGGGGAACCGTCCGATGGTCAGTCGCCGCATTTTGCCGTTGATGCGCTTGTGCAAACAGAACGTCTTGGTGCCGGATGTGCTGATGCGCAGCTTGAGACCCGGCATCAACTCGTCTCGAAATTCGAGACGCTTGGACGGGTCAGGCTTCACGCCTTCGATGAACTTGGTGGTGAGTTTGCGTTTCATACGCCCATGATAAGATGGGCGGCCATGCTGCGTCAGGGACAACTCTAGATGGCTTGCAGGGTTTTGGTTCGCTCTGTAATGGCTGTTTGGTGAGCTTGGTGCTTTTGGACGAATTCAATCGTTGTTTGACTTCGTGACAATATGCACGGCATTCTTCGGTTGCGTTTCAGAGCATAAGGCAGCGCCTGACGCCGTGTTTCATGTCTGCCAACAACAACCGGCACTAGATCGAGTTGTCTGGGGAAGGCCGAGGCAATTTTGCACTGGAGAGTGTGATGCCATCTTTGGACCAAACGAGTTCGCCAGTGGGCGATCAAGATCACCTGCTTGAAGTCTACGAAAACGAAATCGAAGTTGAATATCGAGGTGAGCGGTACCTCGTTCGCGATAACGGCGCGGTTTACCGCTTCAACGAGTACCGCAAGCGTGCCCGTCCTTTGGATAAAACTTGGACTTTCGGACGCCAAAACCAGACAACTGGATACCACTATCTGGCGGGCGTCCCAGTTCATCGCATAGTTTGCTCTGCATTTAACGGCGAGCCGCCTACAGACCGGCACGTTGTGGATCACATTGATACCAACCGTGCAAACAATCGACAAGAAAATTTACGATGGCTGACGAGGCTGGAAAACGCCCTGTTGAATGAAATCACCGCTCGGCGCATTGAACTGGTCTACGGTTCAATCGAAGCTTTCCTAGCTGATCCTTCAAAGGTCCAAAGTGATGCTTCCTATCCAGACGTGTCATGGATGCGAACCGTATCGAAGGACGAGGCCGCTAAGACAAAATCACGTTTCGAGAAATGGGCAAGAAGCGGATCGGTACCCAGCGGTGGCGCAGTTGGTGAGTGGCTATACGGCACCGCTGAACGTGCAGATTTCGAGCCTGACCCAGAAGAGTACGAGTCTCTCACTCCTTCGGTCATCCAAGTTCGCTGGCGGATACCAACGGAGTTTCCCGAATGCCCTTCGGAAGTGGCTGACGATGCGTTGGGGCAATACGCGGAAAACCTTGTGTTTGGCAAAGTCTTCGCACGAAACGACATCTATCAGAGCTTGGTCGTTCAGCGGTCTCTGGTCGAAGATGCCTTGATCGTTTTGACCCACAACCCCGGCCCCAACGCAATAAAAGATTGGGCAGTCGCACAGATTTCGGTTCGTGGCGAGTTTTTCTACCATCGAAGCGAACATCAGTACTTCTCGCTCCAAGGTGCACTGAAGACGTTTTGCGAGCTGACCGAGGACAGTTATGAAGACTGCATGGATGACTACTGTTAATAGCCGTTTTGTCGTTGATGCATCTAAAAGTTCTCAAGCGGCCACGTGCCATGCAGAGCAATCAGAACATTGATCGAAGATGGCGGCATTAATCTACTGCGGGGCGATCTCGTCGATTGACTGCACTGGGTACCCAGAAACAAGATTCCCTGTAGATGGATCAAACAAAGGGTTCACGACGACGGCGGTGTCGTTTCCCGCACACCATTTCATAAAATCGTCGAACTCGGAATCGGTAGCGAGGATCGGTAGCTCGTAATCCTCAGCGACTAGCCCAATGTCCTCCCAGTTCTTTAGATGGGCCGCAAGATTCATAGGATCAGAAAGTAAGAAGATTGTCTTCTCTACTGAAAACACGTCACCGGTACTTAAGCTTCTTAGGTAAAACAGAGGCGCATACCATTGACCGGGCCGCGAGTATCTCGCCGCAAACCTGGCGTCGAACCTTCTGTGCCTGGCATTTTCAACCGGGATGATCGCTTCCTTAGCTCCAAATAACTCAAGCAACTGCGACCTAGGCCCAAAACCTTTCGATTGATCTGTGTAACAAAACGGATCTCCCTGCGTGCGGGCATCTTCAAACATCCGACCAAGTTGAGCGCAGAATGCTTTCGCACCGTCCAGATCAAACCTATGAACTCCATTTCGTTTTGTGACGATTTCACGACCACCGCCCACCAGAGATACTTCCACAACGTAGTCACCGGGAGGTCCTTCAAGCGTATCTCCGCCCCAAGCGATGATGGGTTTGTTTCCACCCGCCAAAGTGTCAGCGTTATGAAAAGCCATTTGCCCACCTTCAATTGCTTGAGACCAAGCCTCGACGTCAAAGTTCACCAACTCGTCATGAGAAGAGAAAAACTCATTCTGGATGATTCCCAAAACTCTGCTGGAAGGCTCAAGGCATGCGTCATGGCATGTTCCAACTGTTGGTTCTTCCATCGGCTCGAGCTCTACAATCTGTGTGTTATTAGTTGAAACCGCCTTTCCACAGATCACGCACTTCAGGGGGGTCGGGTTGTTTTGAAACGCTTGGTCCAAACGCTCTGCGTGAATCTTTGCGCAGGGTCCGTCTTCGAAATCTTCATCAGAGTTTATTGGGCAGAAATGAACTTCACGGTCATTAATCAGGTCGGGCCGTTTCTCCAACATTCGCAAAAGCCCGTCGTAAGTAGCTGAACGAAGTAGTAATTTCGCTTCAAATCCATCTCCGAATGTTACCGTTTGATCAGAAAAACGAAGACGCTCTTTGCAATCTTCATCAAACCTGTAAGTTTCAACTACGGCTAGGCCTTCGGGGAGCGGCCCACGCGCCGCAGGTAGATCACACAAAAACACGTCACGACCGGCTCTAAGTCCATCGCCTCTTTTCTCTATTTTAAAGAAACTATGAAATATCTCATCTTTGGTTTCTTCTGGGGAAGAGAGGTACTTTCCGTATTGTTCGACAAGGTTCTCTGCCGACAGCGTTCGTCGGTTCTTTGAGTGGCCGACACAGTCAGAGATAATCTTCCCCCATACAGCTTCCGCTGCGATGCATCCTTTGGCGTTCAAATTCAGGATAACTGCATGTTCCAAAGGGTCAGACATCTCTATGTCCAGAACTACCACTGACATTTTTCGTATTAGTTCGCTGGCTACTTCTTCTGAGTAAACCTTCCCGCTGTCTTCGCTGATATCTCGAATTGCTGATCTTATTTGGGTAATAATTTCCCTAAGTGCTTTGGGTTGATCCCGAAAGAAAGCCGCATTGGAAGCCGTGTGGAAGGCGTTCAATGCTGCCCTGAGATCATTGATGACCTTTTTTGAAGCGCGACTACTAGTAACGAGAAAAAGTTTAGCGCCAGCTTGTGTTTCTTGGTTGCAAAACTGCTCCAATACGCTGCGCAGTTCACCGCCAGCATTTATCGAGTACGAAATTGTCGCCTTCGCTTGTATGTAAACAGTTGACCCGTCGGAGAAGACGACATTGATGTCATCAACAGCTTCTGTTGTCTCAAAGCTCAAGTATTGGAAGGTTTCATTGCCCAAGATTGCGGAGGGAGTGGTGCAGAGCCTACTCGCAATCAAATACGCGCCAACGCGCGCTTGAAAATTCGCACCAGATGAAACCGATGCTCCCGCTCCAGATCTTGTTCGCATTTGTGCCTCGAAATAGTTATTTTGTACGATTTCAAAGTGTTTCGACAAACGGCGGAAACTTACAATCTTCTCCATCTATGTAGTGCCAGACCAAATAACCATGACAACATGAAGTCAACGCCAGCTATTGTCGGAGAGCGCTCGCCTGGCCAGCTTCATTGGGGTATCGCTGGGGTAGCAAGTGCGGTGTGCTTGAATGCTTCGGTGTGAAATGGGCTGGGACGATCTGCCATGCGCAAAGGTCATAGTTTTCAATCGCGTACATTACAGGTTGGGCGCCCTTGAGACAAGCCGCGCGGATCACAAGGCTAATTGAAAATCCTCGTGTCGGTGGTTCGATTCCGCCCCCGGGCACCACTTAACAAGCTGATATATATATGTTTTCTGCTCATGGCCGATCCTCGTTTTGGTCAGGTTTGACGCTTTTCTGCGAAGGTTTGACACTTTTGGCACGCTTTCGGTTCTCTTCTTCCAGTGTGGCCATGGTCTCGCGGTTCTTGTCCGCAAGGTTCGCAGACCGCGAATAGTGCCGCGCCATGGACGGTGTTTTCTGCCCCAGAAGGCCGGCGATGCGGCGTTCGTCTAGGCCTGCTTCGCGTAGAGTGGTGGCGACCGTGTGCCGCAAGCCCTTGAGGGTCAGGCCTTTTTCGATAAGGCCTTCATTCTCAAGGGCGGTTTTGAAGCGGTGCCAAACTGTTGAGAAGCCGTTGTAAGTCCAAGCCTCACCGCGCGAATTGGAAAGCACAGTCTCGGCGTTATGGTCCGGCATGCGGTCAAGGGCGGCTTGCAGCGTCGGGCTGACCGGAATCGCGACTTCTTCACCGGTCTTGCCGCGCACGCCCCAGATGGTGCCGTCATCGACCTGATCTTTTCGCAATCGAAGAGCGTCGGATGGATCGAGGCCGGTGTTCATCATCAAGGCAAGGGCCACGCGGACATGAGGCTTGGCCTTGCCGAGGACCGTATCGCGTTCTTCGATGGTCCAGGGGCGGTTTGCGTAGGCGCGGTCGCGTGGGCGGCGCTTGGGAATGACATCCTTTGCGAAGTTGGCGGAGATCAGGCCCTTCGGAATGTTGTAGCGGAAGACCTCGCTGAGCAGCGTGCGCACCATGTTCGCCCGTCGCCAACCAATCTTCTTTGCAGCTTTGTCGTGGATGCCTGCGATCAACGGCGTGTCGATCACATGGATTGGCGTGTCGCGGATCGGCTCAAGGAAGTCGGCGCACTTGCGGTAGTCTCGCCGTGTGGCTTCGGCCAGGTTCTCGTAGTGCTCGGTTTCGAAGTAAGACTGGATCAACCCGCCAAGCGTCCCGGCTTTCGGAGCCTTCGCCCGTTGCGCTTCAGCGATGGCTCGGATCGTCTCACACTCAGCGAAGAACTCTGCAGAACCAATGGGCGCGTGCGTCAGATCAACCTTGTGGCCAGTCTCGCGGTGATAGCATCGCTGCTTTCCGTGCCGGTCCTTGAAAATCTTGAACCCTTTGACCCGCACCTGTGTCATCAAAGGCGGTCCAGAATGGTTTCGCGGGTATCGGTCACGGACCCAGACTTCACATCATCGATCCAGAGATCGAGATCACGGCGATCCCAGAGAAGCGTGCCTTGCTTCAATTCAACCGGGCGCACCGGGCAAGCGGCCTTGAAGTGCTTGACTGGCAATCCGGCATAGCTCGCGGCCTCGGATTGCTTGAACATGCGCTTATCGACCACGTTAATATTGAGATTTGTCGTCGTCATGACCGGACACCCCCATCAATTCGCTGCAGAGCCCCCGGCCCCTTTGACCTTGGTCGCGTTCTTCTGAAACCGCTCCCAGCCGCTCATCGTCAGCATCTTGGTCTTCGATGATATCTCCACGAACTCCAGTTTCCCTGTGTTCATGAGACCGCGAATTTGCGCGGGGCTTAGCCCGACAATCTCGCTGAGTTGTTTGGGAGAGAGAAGACGTTCCTGGGTCAATTTCAGCCTCCACTGCTGGATATGAATGGAATCGCTTGTTCCGCACCTTTTGACATGCTCAGATGGCAGTAGGATAAGAATAACGTCATTTTGTGCAGTTTCGCTCGTTATGACGGTTGCGTCAATGGGAACCTCGCATGCCGCAGGATAATAGGTCAGTTTTCGCTTCTATGGGCGCGCGGCTCGCAATCGCGCGTAATGAAGTCGGTCTGACGCAAACAGCCATGGCAGAGGCGATTGGCGTCTCCCATCGTGCCTATCACAGCTACGAAAAGGGCCAGCGCGGGTTGCCTGTCGAAGCTCTCGTGGCGATAGCGGACCGGTTCGACGTGGACGCTGCATGGATTCTGCTCGGAACCAAGGCCGTCCGCGCGGCTCATGACTTCGAGGCGCTGAAGCGGATCGAAACCTCGCTCGATCAGCACCTGAATGAAGAAGACATCAGAATAAAGAGTGAAAAGCGCGGGGCCATCGTCGCGCGTTGGTACCAGTCGCATGTCGAGGGGCGGGAAGTAACGGATGATGACGTTCACACTTGGATCGAACTCGTAAGGGAGTAAGCAAATGCAAAAACCAAGCGACCATTGGAAGAAACTTCGCCGGGCCTCATTAGAGCGCACGCGCCGCAATATCGTTGAACCACTGGAACCGCTTTACGCGGTTCTGCTAGCAGCCAGTGCGCTCTACCTGATCGGCTTTTTACGGCTGACATTCGCGGACCAACCCCATGACTTCACATGGATCACAGGCGCAGGCGTGCTTGCCGTCGCTCTCTCCGGCCTCCTGCTACCAATCCTGACCGGCTCCGTCCTCACACTGCATTTCACCAGCCGAAGGCTTGACCGCCTGATGTCCAACTGACGACCAAATTTCGTACCGAGTAGAAAGAATTTCGAATGGCAGAACGCATTGAGAAGACCCTCTTCGCCGCCGCTGACAAGATGCGCGGGGCGATGGACGCGGGCGAATACAAACACGTTGCTCTGGGCCTTCTCTTCCTCCGCTATGTCTCTGCCGCGTTCGAAGCCAAGCGGGCCGAATTCGCCAAGGATGAATACATCGACCTCGAAGACCCCGAAGAATACGAGGCCGAAAACATCTTTTGGGTGCCCGAAAAGGCCCGCTGGGACCGGCTCGCCGCCAATGCAAAGGCAAACGACATTGGCGTGCAGGTCGATGACGCCATGCGCGAGATCGAGAAGTCGAACCCCTCGCTGCAAGATGCGCTGCCCAAGGTCTTTGGCCGCGCCAACCTCGACCGGGCCATCGTCACCGGCCTGATCGAAATGTTTACCAACCTTGAACTGCACGGCACCAAATCAGACTTCGACCTGATCGGGCGCATCTACGAATACTTCATCGGCGAATTTGCCTCCTCCGAGGGCAAGCGCGGCGGAGAGTTCTACACGCCCAAATCCATCGTCTCGGTCATGGTCGAGATGATGGAACCGACCCATGGCCGCGTCTATGATCCGTGCTGCGGAACCGGCGGCTTTTTCGTGCAGTCCGAGAAATTCATCGCCGCCCATCAGGGCCGGGTCGATGACATCGCGGTCTATGGGCAGGAACGTAACCACACGACCTTTCGCCTCGCCCGCATGAACCTTGCGATCCGGGGCATCTTTGGTGATCTGCGCTGGAACCAGGAGGGGACGCTGACCCGCAATGCCTTCCCGGATGAACGGTTTGATTTCATCCTCGCCAACCCGCCCTTCAACATCTCCGACTGGAACGGTGAGGCGCTGCGCGAGGACACGCGCTGGCGCTTTGGCACGCCGCCCACGGGCAATGCGAACTTTGCCTGGATGTCCCATATCCACCACCACCTCAGCGCCGATGGCATTGGCGGGGTGGTCATGGCCAACGGGTCGATGTCGTCCATGCAATCGGGCGAGGGCGACATTCGCAAAGCCATGGTCGAACAGGACGCGGTCGATTGCATGGTGGCGCTGCCGGGGCAGTTGTTCTTTGGCACGCCGATCCCCGCCTGCTTGTGGTTTCTGGCGAAAGACAAATCCAACGGTACGGCGGCGGGCGGGAAACTGCGCGACCGGCGGGGCGAGGTGCTGTTCATCGACGCGCGCAAGATGGGCGCGCTGATCGAAGGGTCACGCAAGCAAAAGGAATTGTCAGAGGCCGAGATCGCCAAGATCGCCGCCACCTACCACGCCTGGCGGGGGGAGGAGACGGAGGAGCCCTACGCCGACGAACCGGGCTTCTGTGCCTCCGTCAAGGTCGAGGAGATCGCCAAGCACAATTACGTGCTGACCCCGGGCCGCTATGTGGGCGCGGGCGCGGTGGAGGAGGACGACGAGCCGTTTGAGGAGAAATTCGCGCGGCTGCGCACAGAGCTGCAGGGGCATTTCAAGGAAGGCCGACGGCTAGAGGCCGAGATCGAGGCGCGGTTGGGGGGCTTGGTGTGAGTGATTGGCCCACCAAGACGGTGGAAGAACTCGTTGCAGACGAAGTACTGGCCAAGCCAATGGACGGAAATCATGGCTCCATCCATCCGAAGTCCTCTGACTATGTGACCAGCGGCATACCTTTTGTCATGGCTTCCGATTTGGAACACGGTGGAGTTAACACCAAAGACTGCAGCTTTATCTCGCTAGAACAAGCAAACGGCCTTCGAAAAGGGTTCTCAAAGACTGGCGATGTTCTGATTTCGCACAAGGCAACAATTGGCCGGGTCGCTATTCTTGGGGCTATCACGACCCCCTTCGTTATGCTCACGCCACAGGTTACCTATTACCGTGTCTTGGATGAGGAAGCTCTAGATAGGCGCTTTCTATACTACTACTTCCAGAGTCGTCCATTTTTAGACGTTCTTGAGCAATGGGCGGGGGCCGGTTCGACGAGGGCATACCTGGGTATTACTGGCCAGCTCAAGCTTCCAATCGCAACTCCCCCACTCCCCGAACAACGCGAGATTGCGGGGGTGTTGGGGGCGTTGGATGACAAGATTGAGGCGAACCGGAAGGCCTCGGCCTGTCTGGAAGAGATGGCGCGGGCGCTCTATCGGTCGTGGTTCGTCACTTTCGACCCCGTCCACGCCAAATCCCAAAACCGCCCCCCCGCCCACATGCCCCCCGAAACCGCCGCCCTCTTCCCCGACTGCTTCGGCGAAAACGGCCTGCCGGAGGGGTGGGCGTGGGAGACCTTTGAAAGCCACTACACCGTGCTGGAGACGGGCAAACGTCCGAAAGGCGGCATCAAGGAAGTCGAAGATGGTGTGCCGAGCATCGGTGCGGAGAGCATCAAACAGGTAGGCTTTTTCGACTTCGGCAAAACGAAATTCATCCCGCGCGACTACTTCGAAGCAATGAAGAAAGGCCGCCTCTCAGACGGCGACATTCTCATTTACAAGGACGGCGGCAAACCCGGTGAACTGCGGCCTGCCGCCACCTACATCTCCAAGGGCTTTCCGTTCGATGAAGCATGTATAAACGAGCATGTCTTCCGCGTCCGCGTTGATGAAGACTTGGGGCAGCATTTCGGCTTCCTTGCGCTCTCCAGCGATCATTGCATGCATCAGATGCGTGAACTTGCGACGGGGGTTGCTCAACCTGGCCTAAACCAATCGGCCATGAAGGCTCTCTCGTTCCTGAAACCGGGCGAGCCAATGATCATAGAGGCGTTCAACCAGATGGTCGGCCCATTGCTCGATGGCTGCAATGAGAAGGCAAAGGAAAACCAAACCCTCGCCACCCTCCGCGACACCCTGCTGCCCCGCCTCATGTCGGGCACCCTGCGCGTCAAAGCCGCTGAGGCCGAAGTGGAGGCGGTGCTATGAGCGCACCGAAACCCTATGAAGTCTCCGCCCCGTTCCTGATGGCCGAAGCGGACCCGGCGGTGGACTATTTCGACCCTATCCAGCGCTTCGCGGCAGAGCGCATCGAGGCGCTGGCCAAACGCGTCATCATCCGCCTGCAACGGCTGCCCGCCGTAGGCATGTTTGAAGACACGGCAGAGCCGCTCAAAACCGTCTGGGATGAATGGTGCTGGTATCAGGCAAAGTACGACAGTGACACTGGAATGCTCTCCTATGGATCCGAAGAAACCCTCGACGGAATGATCGAATGTACGGTTGATGAACTCCCCCATCCCGAAGCCGTCCTGATCAGCTGCGGCGTCTGCGAAGACCAGGGCCACATGCCCGCCCGCAGCGACGACGACATCTGCACCGTCGTGCGGGAGGTCGTAACAGAAGCGGCAAGCAAACGATCCATGGATCGGTTCGAGGTTTGGTGATGGCTGCATCGATCACTCTCCGTGACTATCTCCGTGGGCGCGCTGCTTGGGTTTGGAACGAGCAAGGTCATGCTTTCAAACGGGGGTTGGCCCTTCAGGAAGAAACGCTCACCGAAATGCTCTTGCTGCGCATGGCGCGCGATCACGCCAAGCACGGATTAACCGTGACCATGTTCAACAAGACTGAGGAAGGCATCAACGGGGCGGACTGGGAATGGATCGTTCGCACGCCTTGGTGCGATCTGGGTCTGCGCGTTCAGGCCAAGCGGCTCTACCATTCCAGCAAAGGTTCGGACTATGGCGGTCTTGATCCGGCATCGGGCCAATCCGGCAAATTGATTGCCAACGCTGGGAGTTGCATCCCGCTTTATGTGTTCTTCAACCACGACCACGGTTCCAACTCCAAGCTGCTGCACGGCGGCGGTGAATATCCCTATCGCGGGCGAAGCTATTGGGGCTGCTCGGTCGCCTGCGCCAAGAAGGTTGAGGCAGAAAAGTCCAATGTTCTGAGCAAGCTAAAGAAGCACATGAAGCCGTGGCATCGCCTGGTCACCAGTTCTGGCAAATGTGATGCCAAATCCGCCTTGGGCATCGATGTTGGTGAAGCGGAACGTTCAATGCCGCAGGACAGACGCGAGGTCTTCGAGCGTATCCGCGAGCGTGATTTCATGTCGCAGTATATTCTTCAGCGCGACCTAGCTGGCGTCGCGATCTTAGATTTTTCCGATTTCAGAGGTGATTGATGTTCCGCGTTGATTTGAACCAAAACCGATTGTCCCGCTTAATCCAGAAACGCTTCGCCGATCTGAACCTGCGCGAGCGGGACCATTTGCAGGAGTGGCTGGCGAACCAACCCGACGCGCTCGGAGAAGAGTTGTTGATCATCCAAAAGGAGTTCGACGGATTTGACGAGACGCGCGAACGGCTGGACCTTCTGGCGCTCGACAAGGACGGCAATCTGGTTGTGATCGAGAACAAGCTCGATGATAGCGGGCGGGACGTGACATGGCAGGCGCTGAAATACACGGCCTATGTCTCGGGCCTGACCAAGACGCAGATTGTGGACATCTACCAGCAATACCTCGACCGCTACGAAGGCGGCGGCAATGCGGCGGTGCGGATTTGCGAGTTCATGGAGGTTGAGGAGTTGGAGGAGACCGTCCTCAACCCCGGCAACGACCAGCGGATGATCTTTATCGCCGCCAATTTCCGGCGCGAGGTGACGGCAACGGTGCTTTGGCTGCTGAGCCGGGGCATTCGCGCGCAGTGTTTCAAGGTGACGCCGTTTTCATTTGGCGAGGAACTGATGGTGGATATCCAGCAGATCATCCCGACGCCGGAAGCGGCTGATTTCATGATCGGGATGTCGAGCAAGGAGAACGAAGAGAAGGCGGTTCAGGATACTCAGAAGAAAAGGCACAAGCTGCGGCTCGACTTCTGGGAGGTGGCGCTGGATCAGCTGCGGGCAGATGGTGCAGGGCTTTTCGGAAGTATCAGCCCCACAAGAAGCCATTGGTTGAGTGCAGGTTCTGGCGTTCGATCTTGCCCATTTCAGCTGGTTTTCTTGCGCAAAGAGGCGCGGGTCCAGTTGAGCTTTGAGCGGGCGAATGCTGCGGAGAACAAGTGGCTGTTCGATCAGTTGTATGAACAAAAACAGCAGATTGAGGCTGAGTTCGGGGCGGAATTGATCTGGCGTCGGATGGACGACAAGAAGCAGAGTTTGATCGTCTATTCGGAGGAGTTTGACGGATATAACCGCGAGGCCTGGCCAGATATGGCGAGCTGGTTGTCTTCGCATATCCAGAAGCTGGAACGCGTATTGGGTGAACGCCTGAATGGTCTGAATATTCCTGACCTGTCGCTTGGCGAGGAGGTGGACTGATGGCCTTCGCTTCTGAAGACGATCTCGAACAATGGGCGTTGGAAGAGTTGCAGGGCTTGGGCTTTGCCTATCTGCATGGCGCTGAGCTATCGCCCGAGAACGAAGCGCCCGCGCGGGAGAGCTTCCGCGAAGTGCTGCTCCTTGGACGGCTTAATGAAAGCCTGCGGCGGCTAAATCCAGACCTGCCGGATGACGCGATCCGGGCCGCGCTGAACAAGGTGCGCGACACTGAATTTGCCGGTGATCTGATGTCGGAAAACCGGCGCATACATGAGGTGCTTGTGGCCGGGGTCCCTGTCTCGTGGTTCGAGGGCGGCACGGAACGGTCAGATATTGCGCGCTTGGTCGATTGGGAAAACCGTGAGAACGATTGGTTGGCGGTCAATCAATTTGAAGTGGTTGGTCAAACAGCACGGCGTCCCGACGTCATCCTGTTCCTCAATGGCCTTCCTCTCGTCGTGGTCGAGTTGAAAGGAACCGAAAGCGGAAGCCTCAAGGGGGCTCACAACCAAATCGAAACCTACAAGTCGCAGGTTCCGGACTTGTTCCGGACAAACGCATTCAACGTCATCTCGGAAGGGGTCACTGCGCGCTTCGGTTCACTCTCTGCAAATTATGACCGCTTTATGCGTTGGCGCACGGTCGATGGTGACACGCTAGTCGAGGATGGCTCAGCCCTGGCTTTGCAGACACTCATACAAGGTCTTCTCGATCCGGTCGTCATTCTGGACATGCTGCGGTTTTGCACCGTCTTTGAGGATGAGGGTAAAGGCCCCATCAAGAAGATCGCAGGTTATCATCAGTTTCATGCCGTGCGCAAAGGCGTTGCCGCAGTCGCCCGCGCCCGTGGGAACGATGGGCGTGGCGGGGTGATGTGGCACACGCAGGGTTCCGGCAAGTCATTGCTGATGGCCTTTCTCGGTGGCCGCTTGATGCGAGACCCCAGGCTGGAAAACCCGACTTTGGTAATCATCACGGACCGCAACGATCTGGACAATCAGTTGTTTGCAACGTTTTCGCGATGCTCAGCCTTGTTCGGTGAAATGCCTGTACAGGCAGAGGACGTTCCAGATCTTCGGAAAAAGCTAGGTGATCGCAAGGTAGGGGGCGTGATCTTTGCCACGATCCAAAAGTTTCGACCGGAGAAAGGGCAGACAGATTTCGGACTATTGACCGACCGCTCGAATGTCATCGTCTTTGCGGATGAGGCGCACCGTTCGCAGTATGGTTTTGATGCAAAACTGAACCGGGAAACTGGTGAGACCAAATACGGCTTTGCGCATCATATGCGGACCGCCTTGCCAAATGCTGTTCATGTCGGCTTCACCGGGACACCTATCTCGCTTGTCGGTGCGGACACACAGGCGGTCTTTGGTGACTATATCGATGTCTATGATATCGCCCAGGCTGTCGCCGATGGGGCAACCGTGCCCATCTACTATGAAGGCCGGGTTGCGAAGATCGAGATGAGCGAGGAAGCTGGCGATCTGCTCGACGCAGAATTCGAAGAGATCATCGAAGACGCCGAAGCGGATGGAGCCGTTTTCGATGAAGACGCCAAGGGTTCCATGACGACCCGGTGGACGCAAATCGAAAAGCTGGTTGGCTCCGAGAAGCGTCTTGACGCAGTTGTTGCGGATATCTTGGAGCATTTTGATGCACGCCTAGAGGCAATGGACGGCGGCAAAGCTATGATTGTCTGCATGTCACGCCGTATCTGCGTAGAGGTGTACAAGCGGATCGCTGAGGCGCGACCTGACTGGCATTCGGACGAAGATGGTGCAGGCGCAATAAAGGTTGTCATGACCGGAGCTGCGCAAGACCCTGCTGACTTCCAGCCGCACATTAGGTCAAAAGCTCGTCTGGAAACTCTTAGAACCCGATACCGTGATGCGTCCGACGGTCTGAAGCTGGTGATAGTGCGAGACATGTGGCTAACAGGGTTTGATGCGCCTTGTATGCACACCCTGTACGTGGACAAGCCAATGAAGGGGCACGGTCTTATGCAGGCCATCACGCGCATCAATCGCGTGTTTGGGGCCAAACCTTCTGGGCTTGTCGTGGACTACATTGGTCTTGCGGCAGACCTTAAGAAGGCTCTTAAGCACTATTCAAACGCGGACCAGAAGCAGACAGGCGTAGACCAAGGCGAGGCCGCCCACGCGTTGCTGACGCAGTTGGACGTCATGAGATCGATGTTCCATGGCATTCCGTACATGGAGGCAGTCAAAGGAAGCGCCGCGGACAGAATTCGCGTGCTTCCCGTGGCTATCGAACATGCGTTGACACTCAAAATTGATGGTCAAGAGCCCAAGGATCGCCAAGCCTCAAAAAAGCGTTTCATGACTGCGGTTGCGGGCCTGGTCAAAGCATTCAGGATTGCTTCTGGAACGTCGGACGCACGGGAGGTCAAAGACGAAGTCGGCTTTTTCATCGCAGTTCAAGCCGCAATACGAAAAATGGATGCTTCGTCGAGTAGTGCCAGGACGGCCGAGGAGGCAGAACTGGCAATCGCTCAGTTGCTCAATCGGGCTGTCGCTTCGACCGAAGTGATCGACATTCTAGAAGCTGCGGGCGTGGACGCGCCGGACCTCAGTGTGCTGAGTGAGGACTTCTTAATGGGACTACGAAATAGTCCCCATAAGAACCTCGCGGTTGAGGCTCTGAAGAAGCTGCTGAACGGTGAGATCAGTTCGCGGACCCGAACCAACAAAGCCCAGAACGAAGCTTTTTCCAAACGTCTTCAAGATGCGATGGCGCGGTACCACAATCGAAGTATCGATGCGATTCAAGTGATCCAAGAAATGATCGAGATGGCCAAGGAACTTCAGTCGCAGCCTGAAGATGGGCTTTCCGCTGAAGAGGTCGCCTTCTACGATGCTCTGGCTCAGAACGACAGTGCGGTGCAGCTGATGGGCAACGAAGAGCTGCGCGTGATAGCGCAGGAGCTTGTGAATGCTGTGCAGAGCACCTCGTCCGTCGATTGGTGGCGAAAGCAAAATGTGCGAACCAAGATGCGTGTTGTTATCAAGCGCATCCTACGTAAGCACGGCTTCCCCCCAGACTTGCAGTCAGAGGCGGTGAAAAAGGTCGTGAAGCAAGCTGAAGTCCTAGCTCGAGAGATGCCGCAAGCGGCATAAAACAGGGAAGACTCGAAGTGATATTAAGTTGTCAATTGACAACTTAAAGAAAGAGGCCTATTTAATGTCCAGAAAGCCGCACAAGTCCAAGGAGGTTGAGGCGGTCTTGCGCGAGCTGGAAGCCCTGGGTTGGACCGTCACTTTACGTCCGGGGCGCGGGCATGCGTGGGGCCTGATCCGATGCCCGAACAACGATCCTGACTGCCGGTGCGGTGAATTTTGTCAGATGGGTGTCTGGTCGACGCCTCAGAATCCGGGCCGCTTTGCGCGGCAATTGAGAAGTCGGGCGCTTGGTTGCACCAAGCTCGACAACACGAACGAAGACGCGCAAGAGGATGAATAATATGGCAGAAATCGAGTTCGAACTGATCTTCGCCCTTCCAGAGGGTAAGCATGAAGCCTTCGATCTGATGGACGCGGTCTTCGAGGCTGGCTTCGAGGATGCCATCGTTGGCACTGGCGTGCCTGGCATGCTTGGCGTTGCGCTGGAAGCGGCGAGTGATCGCGCTGAAGATGCGATCCTCAACGCGGCCCGGGCGATCCAAAAACAATTGCCCGAAGGCGCGGTTCTGCGGGAAGTGCGGCCTGATCTCGTCAGCTTGGCGGATGTGGCCAAGCGGCTGGATGTAACGCGTCAGTCTCTGCAAAAGCGCAAGATGCCACCAGCCAGCCAGGGTGGGCTGTTCCGGATGGAAGAGGTCGCTGTGGTCATCATGAATGCGGCGGAAGGCAAGGGTGCTGGAACTCGCAAAGGGCGCTTCGCAGTGGACAAAGCGGGAAAGTGGCTAAGTGCGGGTAAACCTGCGCGGCGGGTGAACGCAGGCCTTGCCGTTGGCGCGATTGACGGGGCGACGCTCGAAGTGCGGGAGGATGCGAAGCAGTTTATTTACGCAGATAGCATGAACGCTGAAACGCAAACTGGCGCAGCTTGAGGCAGTGCCTGGTGATGAGCTTGCTTGAAGACCCGATGCACCCCGGTGAAGTTCTGAAAGAGCTTTACCTCGATCCCCTTGAGATTGGGGCCATTGCGTTTGCGCGGCGTCTGGGTGTTCCTTGGACTCGGATTGAGCGGTTGATAAAGGGCACAACCGGGATCACGCCTGACACCGCGCTACGCCTAGCGCGTGTGTTCAATACGACCCCGGCCTATTGGGTGAACCTGCAAGCACAATACGACAGAGTGTTGGCTGCCGATGGTGAGCCAAATTTGCGTACTTAACCAATTGCTATGAACGCCATTCAGTTTGAAATCGCTCGTTTTCTGGCGTCGAAAGCCAAAGCAAAACAGCGGACAACATACCAAGAACTAGCCGAAGCGATAGGATGGCCGCATCCAACGGGGCGAGGGCTTGGTAAAAACCTGTACGCAGTTCTGCATTACTTTCACGACAAGCGATTGCCGCCTTTGACAACAATACTTGTTCGCAAAGGACACCGATATCCAGATGATGACGCTCTTGACTACATTCGGGAGGCGATAGGAGCGGTCGACATTGCCGACGCACAAGAGAGTGTCTTTCGATTTGACTGGGGCTCAATTCAAGAACTTCGCGCGGTTGCAGACGATCTGCCCGGTGGTCAGACGATTTGGCGATCATCGTTTCGAAAGCAAGTCGATGCTTGCGACACAGGTTCGAATGCCTTTCTGCTGAAGTTTAATGGCGAACTCCATGGTCCTGGTGGTGTATCCCGACCGGTTGATCCGCGAGACTGGGACGATCAGGTCTTGAGCATGCCTTGGGACAGCCCCCGAGCAAGCTCTTGGAGCGATAGGTCCCCCGGTCCGCAAGTTGTTGTTGGCGATGTCCTTTACCTCTGGGCTCACGAGGATGAAGCATTTGGATCGGGGCTCGGTTTGACTGGCGTCGCAAAAGCAAAAGACGTGCATCTAAGGGACGGTGTCCTGAAAATCCTGCTTGCAGAACTGGCTCTTCTCAAGAAACCGTTTGGGTTCCGCAGTCTTGGCGCTAGTGGCTGGAGTTCATCGGTGCTTGACCGCATAAATGAGGATCGCAGTCCAAGAGCCTGGGCGATGAAATCGGATGAGCAGGCCGAGGTTGATGAACTCATTCTGAGCTACGGTTCGAGAAAGACCGACGCGATTACCAGCGTAGAGCTTCAACATCTATCGCCTTTGGAACGTGCGCTTTCCGATGACCGCGAAGCCGTAATGGCCGCAGAACAAGAACGGAAGACAGCAAGCGTCAAGGCGAGGCCTGAACAACAGAAATTCCGGGAAGCGGCGATGCTACGCCATGGTGGGCGTTGCGTCATGACAGGCTTCACGCTGCCAACGGTGCTGGAAGCGGCGCACGTCATTCCTCACACCGGCAACCCCGCTTTTGAAGTGCCCGAGAACAGTCTGATCCTAAGGCGAGATGTTCACTCACTATTTGACGCTGGCATGATCGCGATAAACCCTAAATCTGGGCTTATTGTGGTTTCATCGGAACTGAAGGGAACGGCGTACAGAAAACTTGATGGGAAGAGCGTGGATCACAAGTTGGCTTCGGCGTCCCTCGCTTACCAATTTAGGCGCTTCAAAAAGGCAAATTCGTAGGGTTTTCCATGATTGGTATTGAATGCTTACGGTGCCGTAGGCCTTACCGCCTCACCGTTCGCTCCGCATGCGCGTCGGACGCTGATCGAACAGTTTATCAAAAGGACGACACGCTCAATGCTGCGACGCGCCTTGCACGCTTGGTCAACACGACCCTGACGTACTGAGTGAACTTGCCTACAGCCTTTGGTATAATGAGAATGAAACGGCAGATCGAAGCTTCCGAGATCAACCACCTGCTGCAAACTGACGATTACCTGGTCTTTTGAATGAAGGCCAAAGTCTTTAGCTTGATCAGCTATTGCACAAGAAAGAGAGACCTACGACTTTGAAAATCTATAAGTATTTTTCCAGTGACGTCATGGACTTGGTGTTTCAACGGGATGACTATTGCGGTGTCAAATGCTCGCTTCCTAAGGACTACAACGACCCCTACGAACTGTTCCTCGGCGTAGACTTGGATGTGACAACGGAGAGCCTTGCCACGTACCAAGATATCGTTCAGGAACTGCCACAGTTTCCAACAACGTGCTTCTCCAAATCACCGATTGTCGCTCCTATGTGGGCGCACTACGCGCAAAACCACTCTGGGTTCGTGCTCGAATTTGACGCGAGCGCTTTGCAAGAAACCTTTGAAGAAATCGAAATCTGTGATGTTGACTACAAGGCGGGACCCAATCCAAGCCTTGCATCATCTCTGGAACGAGTGGCGGCAACAAAGAAACCTAGGCATGCAGTTTGGCTGCGCCAACAAGTCCTCACCGAAGCCTACTTTTCGAAGTATCAAGACTGGAGCTACGAGCAAGAATGTAGATTGGTTGACAGAAACCAATACGTGGAGGACGTCGCAGGAAACGACATCCTGTTCATACCAACTGATTGTGTGACCGCGATGATCGTTGGCAGCAAAATACCTGAAGACAAGAAAGAGATCAGTATTGAGTTGTGCCAGGAAAATGACATCGACTGGTACCAACTCAGCATCGGAAAAAGCCTGGCGCTACCATACATGCGATCAACGGGTGAAAGCGTCTTCATCTTCGAGAAAGGGGAAGTCACTGAGGCTCTAGGCATATGCGAGAGTTGTTCAGAACCAATCCCATCTGGCGGCGATTTGTGCGTTTGGTGCTCGATCACTGAATCACATGCAGACGATGCCGCACGGGGCAATCCATTTAGAATTCTTGATCATTATGGGCAGCTAGAGAGCTATTTTGAAGGTGTTCGCAATATTGAACGCAAGAGACGATAGGACATCCAAGTCAAATCCTTATCCGACAAGATACGCTCGTCGAAACAGTAAAGGCTCAACAAGGTTACTCGTGGCCTACGCTTTGGCGGACAGGAAGGCTTTATTGCCGAGACTGAAGCAATCAACGCGCTTCATGACTTCTAGCACATCTTTGGACCGAACCGCTCCCAGCCTGTTAAACTCTCCCAGAAATGCAGCAACTGCGCCTTCAAACGTTTTGTTATTCAACCACTTAGCGCTTGGGTCTTGTTCGATGTCACGGATAACTGATCGTGATGCAAGATAGGTCAGTCCATCGACCGATACCCGACTGCAAATCTGCACGCTTATGTCCCGTGCGATAATGACAAGCGTTGTTGATGCCAAAAGCACATCGTTGATCTGAAGGCTCAAGCAACGATCAAATTCAGGCTCAGAAAGCTGGATTGGTCCGATGTGCCCGGTTTGACTGGACCATTGGGTCAGCGCACTGCTATCGACAATGCGCTTGTATGCGGCAACCGATCCGTGGCTAGCCACGCCTGCGCGGTGAACGATGCAATTCCTTAGCTCTTGATAATATTGAAAAAATGGGATGAAGAAATCTACACTCGTTGTGTCGAGAGAAATCCGCTCATAGAGACGAGAGAGCTTGTCGCCGCGAGTTGCAGTGGCGTCATCGTCGCGAAGATTGATGTCATCCGCTGCGCCAAAAAAACTATTGTATCGGTCAAATTCCGCCGAGCACTCATCTAGAAACCTGTCAAAGGATGAGAATGCCTGAGCTATACCCATTTGGAATGCAGTGTCCAAGAATAGTGCTACATTTCTATCTGGGTTCGTCCAGTCTAGGGGCGTTCCCCATCCGGTACGCTTTCGTCGAAGCAGTCTCCATAGGGGACCAATTTTTTCAGGACTATGAAGTTTCTTGCTTTCAGCGCCCATCAATGCAGCCTTCAAAAATACATTGAGATCTTCATGACGGCGCGTCAGGAAATAAGTGGGGGTGAGGTGTGCTGCCGAAAAGTTACTTTCAAGACTGTTTTTCATTCCGGCCTCCAGAGTGTTGCGCTCAATGAATGAGCGGCAAACCATTTCGGCCTCAGCGTAGCTTTTTCAACGCCAACTTCGAAGCGTTTCACCACCTTTGAGGCTGAAAAATTGGCTGGCACACACCAGCAGTCTAAATGAATACAGCTACCAACTGACAGTCAGCCACAACTCAAATGCACTGAAGGTGGGTGCTTCCGTGGTCGAATTGTCGCTGTTCAATGCCGCAACCCCGCTCCGCATGCGCCTCCTGGCTGTCTAGCTGTCCCTCAATCTCTCGGCGGCGGCCTTCGCTAAGGTCAAGCTCTGCTGCAAGTTCTCGTCCAGCGTCTTGTAGCTCGCCTCGTCGTTCAGCAATCCGCTCAAGGCCTTCATGGATGCGGCTTGTGAGCGAATGAGCAAGGTCACGCAGTCTTTCAAGCCAGCCAGCTCCCTCTCGATCCTGCCGGTCGAGCGTGTCTCCAAGGCGGTCAAGTCCTTCGCGGAGGCCTCTGAGGCCGTAACCAACCGCTCGACGCAGGCGAGCAAGTCGCGTTCCAAGGCTGTCAGTTGGGTCATCTAATCCTCCTCGATCCGAATGCAGGTGACGTGTTGCTCGCCCATCATGCAGGTCCTGAGCCGCGTCTTCGACGAGTCCAGGATCAGCCAGGTCCCCTCGGGCCGCTCGATCCTTGTCAGGCCCATCTCCGATAGCTCTGAGCGCGTCAGATGCACAGTCCAGAAAAAGCTCGCGGCCATCATCGAGGCGATCCCCGTCAGCACCATCGCCGCGATCAGCCAGGGTGAGATCGTCAGCCAGAGGCGGATCGAGCTCAGCCGCGTCTCGAACAGGCTCGCCGTCTCTGTCTGAAACCGGCGCGTATCGCTCGCGATGGTATGCTGCGCGGCGCCCACAATGTCCTTCAAATCGATCCTGAAGCTCTTCAGCTGGGACGAGATCGAGGCGACGTGTTCGGCCCTGATCTCGTCGAGCTCCGCGTTCAGTTTCTCGCTCAACCGGGTCGGCTTGCCAGTCTTCATGGAAAATCTCTCCTTTCAGCCGCCAGCGCTCGCCGGTGTCGGGGTCGCGGGCGGTGATGTAGGCCTTGCCGGTACGCGGCAGGTCGAAGCCTGCGTCGGTGAGCGCGTCGATCATGGTCGCGCGGTCGGTGATCAGGCCCATATCGATCTGGTCCTGTATCCAGGCGTGCAGCTCGTCCCGGCCCTGGGCGCGGGTCGGTGCCTCGATGGTATCGCGGACCTCCTGCGCGCGATCCACATCCATCGGATCGGCCCAGCCGTGGCGCTGGTTCATCACGTCCCGAAGACTGTCATAGGCGTCCTGATAGCCCGGTGGCGCGATGTTGAGGCTCTTGCCCGTCGTCAGCTCCAGGCGCGGCGTGCAGAAGTGAAGCTCGACCCGGCCTTCGTGGCGATGGCGGACCCAGAGCACCTCATATTGCTCAGGGTCCAGCCCCGCGAAGGCCAGCCGCTCGAACTCGTCCATGACCTCGGCCTGCTGGTCCTCGGTCGGATCGTCGCTGTCGGCAAAGCTGATCACGCCTGCACGGTAGGTCCACTGGTGTCGGCTAGCGTCGATCAGGACCTCGGTGCGCTCGGGATTGCCGCGCAGCACCTCGGGCATCGGGTCGCGGGTGACGGTCATGGGCTGGCGGTCCGCGTCGCGGATCTGATCGCGGTTGCCATCATAGGCCAGCACGCGCTCGGCCACGAGGTAGCCTACCGGCCCCGCGCCCGCGCCTTTGCCGTTAGGGAAGAACTTGATCAGCACCGCCGCGCCTCATCGAGGAGCGCGGCAAGCTGGCGTTCGATCACCACGAGGCAGCGCGCGACCGTTAGCGTGTCGAGGTCGGTGCGCCCGACCTTCATGGCGTGGTTTAGCCAGCGGGCGATCTGGTTGAGGTTGCCGCCGATGCGCCCGATGGCCAATAAGAGCGCCGGATCGACGCGCGGGACGGGCTTGCGGCGACGGGCCTCGGTGAGGCCTAGCGCCTCGCGCAGGAGCGTCGAGGCAGGCAGGCCAGCGGCCTCGGCCTTGGCGCGGAGCTGAGCCTTCTCGGACGCAGTACAGCGGAAGACGAAGGTCTTGGTCAGCGGCTCTTTGGCTCGGGCTTTGCCCGCGCCGGTGGGGTTCGAAGGGGAGGCGTGCCGCCCCTCGCAAGGTCCCGTGTCATCGGCGCAGCCGTATGACATGGGTCGCCTTGCTGTTTGCACTTCGGTGGGATCGGTGGCGCTCATGATCTGAGGCCTGCCGCCCGAATTTGCGCCTGGGTCACCAGCTCTGCGGCCAAGAGCGCGTCGATCTGGCCGGGGGTGATATGGCGGCAAAGCGAATGGCGATCAGTGACCCAATTCGCCAGGCCAGCCAGCATCTCGGCTTCCTTGGCTTTCCTCTCTTCTCGGCCTTTGGCGATGCCCTCGACGAAGGTCCTCCATCGCCCGGACTTGAACCAGTTGTCCGAGAAACAGACCTTCGACCGGGTGAAGCCTGCGCTCTCGGTTGCATAGGCTTTCGCAGCCTGCAACAGGTCTTCGGCCTCTATCCCAGCGTCCAGGATGTCCCTGATCCGCCCGAGACACTCAGCCTTCGCTCGCAGACGGTCGGGCGGATAGGCGGCCAAAATCTTCTCAGCTTCTTCATCCGCCCCCGCCTCGCGCTTGCGCGTAGGGGGTTTATGGATGGTTTTTGGATGGTTTGGGGGCCGTGGTGGCCCCGGTACCCCGGCCACTGTGGCCCCCGTTCGGGGTCCAGTCTGGACGGGGTCCACAGTGGCCCCCGTCTCAATATCAGGCTCTGCGGTGAGTTCCAGGGCCTCGATCCGCGCAAGATCAATCCGGTAAACGACAGTGAATCCGTTCTTGCACCCCCGCGATCCGGTCTCGACCAGAATGCCTTCTTTCAGGAAGTCCCGGATCGTCCGCTTGACGGTGGTCTCGCCCAGTTCCGTATGCCGCTGGATCGTGCCCTTCGAACACCAGATGCCCGACCCGTCATCCGACGCCTTGTCCGCCAGAAACATGATGATCTGCTTGCGCGTCGCACTCCCGAACTTCCGCTCAGCACATGCATTCGCCACCCGCCAGCTCATCGGGAGGCCTGAGGAGCAAGGTTTGACAATTCGCCGCTAAGTGCTTGATGCGCCGTGGTGGGTTTGACAGATTTTTCGTGACTAACCTGTTGAGCACTCTCAATAAGCTTCGGTTTGAAAATCCTCGTGTCGGTGGTTCGATTCCGCCCCCGGGCACCACAGTTTTCACCGAAGTTGCTGAATGTAGATAATGCGTTGTATTGGTGGGCATCTGTCCGCACTCAGGCGTATCTCATACGCCCAGAGAGAAGCTGGCGCGATCTCTTGAAAACGCTGAACTAACAAAGCGAGTCCGCCCGATTTGGCTTCGAGCTGCCCGTCTTCTTCTGGGTTCGAGTCAGCTGAGAACTGTATGAGCCTTGGATCGCGGCCCTACACAGAGCAGTCTTGCCTCTATGGGATACAACGTCTTGGCCCGAAGCCGCCTTTGGTGGTCTACTCAGTTTGATGCGCAAAACAGCAGGTGTCTGCGTCACAGCCCATCATTGCCTATCTTTGCAAGGGCCGCTGTTGTTATCCGGCCCCTCGATTGATCAGCACGGTGATGACGTCTGCCGCAATCCCCCCGCAAAGAGAAACTCATGGGCCGATCCAAAACCAGCCCATGAGCTCATGCACCTTGCATGTCATCCTACCGTCGTAGGAACCAATTCACTCGATAAACGTCTTTGCAAGGCGATCACTGATAGGCTGGGCGAGGTAGGAAAATGCCGTCCGTTCGCCGGTGCGGATGAAGATGTCCGCGGGCATGCCCGGCAAAAGCGTCAGGGCAGCAACATCGCTTGGCTGAACCGCGTCCAACCGAACCCGCGCGGCGTAGTACTCTTCTCCTGTGCGATCATCTTCCAAGGCGTCGGCCGAGATGTCGAAGACCTGCCCGGTGGCCTCCGGAACGTCGGCTTTGGCGAAGGCAGACAGTCGGACCCGGGTCTCCTGACCGACCTTGAGCTTCTCAATGTCCGAGGGGCTCACCCGCGCCTCGACGATGAGCGCGCGATCCGCTGGCACGATATCGAGGATCGGCTCACCAGGGCGGATCACGCCGCCGGTGGTTGAGGCCTCCAGGTTGACCACGCGGCCGCTGGTCGGGGCGACGATCTCGATCCGCTTGCGGCGTTCCGCGGCACCCGCGTGTTGTGGCGCAACCAATGCCAGCTGTGCTTCAACTGCGGCCAGCTCGCTCGAAATCGCCTCGTCGCGCAGTTTCTGCTGGCTGACGCGGGTCAGTTCAAGCTCACGGATCTGGTTCTCGGCCTGTGCAATCTGAGTGCGCAGCGCGGCATCGCTGCCGCTCAGCCGTTCCATCTCGAGCCGGCGTGAACTGATCCGCGGCGCTGTCACAAGGCCCTGATCAAAGAGCGTCTGCAACCCGGTCAGCTCTTCGCGCGTGATCTCGATCTGCCGCTGCGTCGAGGCGCGCTGTTCCCCCAGCCCGCCGACCTGATCCCTCAGGCTGACAATCCTCTGGCGTGTGATCTCGGTTTCGGTCCGGCGCGCGCGGGCCTCGCTGTCGAACACCTGCTTTTGCGTCAGGTAGGCGGAAAACCAATGCAGACGGTCGAGCCCTTCCGGAAGCTGGACCAAGGTGTCGGCTTCGCGGAAGGTCTCTTGCCCAGTGATCTGGGCCAGCAGGCGCGCGCGGCGCACCGAAAGGTCGCCCAACTGGCTGCCCAGAACGCTGAGGTCGACGTCGATATCCGTGCTGTCGAGCGCAATGAGCACCTGGCCCTCTTCCACGAAGGCGCCGTCGGTGATTAGGATCTGATCGATGATCCCGCCGTCGAGATGCTCGACCGTCTTGCGGTTGCCATCGACCACGAAGGACGCCGGGGCGACCACGGCCCCGTCGAGTGTCGAGGACATGGACCAATAGATCGCGCCGCCGATGAACGTCAGCAGGACAAACAATCCGGATGCCACGAAGCGCCCGATCCGGGGCGCGTCTGGGCGAGCATGCATTGCCTGCGCGGCGTCAAAGGGCATGGGTGATCCGGAGGTGGTGTGAGGGGTCAGATATGTCATTGGGTTGCTCCCTTGAGCCGTGTTTCGGGTGTCAGGACCAACGGTGCCGCGCGCCCGGACGGGGCTGGTGCAGCGCCTTTTGCAGGGTCGGTCGCGAGAACGTTGCGGGTGTTCATCTTGAGAACGTCATCCTTGTCGCCAAACCGGCTCTGCGTTCCGCTGCGCATCACGAGAACCTTGTTGACCGC
This sequence comes from Roseobacter cerffii, assembly GCF_054226325.1. Classification (NCBI taxonomy): domain Bacteria; kingdom Pseudomonadati; phylum Pseudomonadota; class Alphaproteobacteria; order Rhodobacterales; family Roseobacteraceae; genus Roseobacter; species Roseobacter cerffii. Next base: position 3,353,513 of record NZ_CM135757.1, on the reverse strand, counting down.
CTGCAAGGTGGACGGACGATGGGTCATGACGATGGCGACGGCCCCGCGGGCCTGCGCGGCCTGCAGCGCCTGCCGCAGCGCCTGTTCGCCCTCGGCATCGAGATCGGAGTTCGGCTCGTCGAGCACCAGCACGAAGGGGGCGCCATAAAGCGCGCGGGCAAGCGCCAGCCGCTGACGCTGACCGCCGGAGAGGAAGAACTCCGACCCGATCCGTGTCTCATACCCGTCGGGCAGGCTCATAATCAGCGGGTGCACACCGGCGTCTTGGGCGGCGCGCAGAACCTCGGCATCGTCGATCTCGGTGGAAAAGCGCCCGATGTTCTCGCGGATGGTGCCATCAAACAGCTCGACGTCCTGCGGCAGGTAGCCGATCATCTGGCCGCGCTCGGTCGCGTTCCATTTCGACATCGGTGTGCCATCGAGCAGGACCTCGCCGCGTTGCGGGGTCCAGACACCCGCGAGCATCTTGCCCAGCGTGGTCTTGCCGCAGCCGCTTTGGCCGATGATCGCCAGCACATCGCCCGCGTCGAGCGTAAATTCGATCCCGCGGATCGTCGCGTTGATCGCCTGCGGCGGTCCGGCCTGACCGATCTGGACCGAAACGGATTGGAACGCGCGCGGCAGATGCAGCCTGCGCGTGTCGTCCTGGAACGTCTCGGTCAGCTCTTTGATCTTCTGGTAGGACCCGCGCGCGGCGAGAAATATCCGCCATTGCCCGATAAGCTGATCGATGGGTGCAAGGGCGCGGGCCAGCACGATGGTTGCGGCAATCATCACACCGGCCGTCGTCTCGCCGGTGATCGCAAGGGCCGCGCCGAGTCCGAGAATGGCGGATTGCAGCGCCATGCGGATGGTCTTGGACAGGACCGAGAAGCTGGCGATGCGGTCAGACGTGCGCGTCTTGTGATGATGCGCCTCGCGTTGCAGAGCGCTCCAGCGGCGGGCAAGATCGGCCCCCATGCCAAGCGCCTGCACGAGTTCCGCGTTGCGGTCCCCGGTCTGAAAGAGCGCGTCCGAGCGCCCGCGGGCCTCCGAGGCCTGCTGCATGGGTCCTCGTGCGCGGGCGTTGTTGATCAGGGCCATGACCGTCAGGACAGCAGCACCGGCCAGGCCCAGCAGGCCGAGAAACGGGTGCAAGACATAAAGAACAAGCAGATAAATCGGAATCCACGGGGCATCGAAGAAGGCGGTCAGCGTGGTGCCGGAGATGAAATCGCGAAACCCATTGATGTCTTCAACGAGGCTCTCGCCGACCCGGGCGCGGCCCTCGACCCGGCGGCGCATGGCCGCGCGCAACACTGGCTCGCCAACGGTGAGCTCGAATTTCGCCGCCAGCCGGGCGAGAATGCGCATCCGCACCAGATCAAGGCAGGCTGTCACCACGAAGACACCGCCCAGAAGCACGCTCAGCGCCACGAGGGTCTCCATGTTCTGGCTGGTCAGCACGCGGTCATAGACCTGCAGCATGTAGAGCGGCCCGGCCAGCATCAGAAGGTTGAGAAAGAGGCTGAAGAAGCCAACGGCGAGGAACCCTTTGTGCAGCGAGGACCAGGCGCATTTTACGGGGTTGGGATGGTTGAACATGGGAGGGGCCTTTCACGGTTGCGAGAGGGCGGCGCGTGGCCGCCCTCCCAAGAGGCGTTATGCGACGAAGTCTTCGTCGGTCAGATCGGCGCTGTTCACACCCGCGAGGCGGACGGTGCCCTGATCGCCGAAGCTGATTAGCGCGTCCTCGCCTTGCTGGCTGACACCAACCGCTCCGCCGAAGTCCGGGCCGAAGTCGCCGAACTGCAGCTGGTCGAGACCGATCTCGAAGTCCTCGATCACGTCGTTGCCGAAGTTGGCACCGAAGAAGAAGGTGTCAGACCCTTCGCCCCCGATCAGGATGTCGTCGCCACCCTCACCGCTGAGCAGGTCGTCGCCCTCCGCGCCGTTCAGCACGTTGTTGAGGTCACTGCCGGTGATCACATCGCCATCGTCCGAGCCGATCACGTTCTCGATCGAACTGAGCACATCGGTCTCAACCTGGTTCTCGATCACGTCGAGACCGATCACACCGGTGCCCCCCGTGGCGTCGACATCCAGCGTCGCGCCTGCGTCCACCAGCGTGTCCTGCACCACCGGGCCGTTCTGTCCTGCGGGTGCATTGTGCAAGTGGATGGCTGAGACAACGCCCGGGATCGGGGTGTTCAGGTCGGCCTCGTTCAGACCGACAACGCTCAGCTCCGAGGAGTAGAGCACCTCGCCTGCCTCGTTGAACGTGATCGTCACGGTGGCTTCACCGGTGGCCGTGCTGTCGGATGTGGGGCCAGGTTCCTGGCTCGCATCCAGCGATCCGGCGAGCTCGATCACACGGTCATGACCGGTGCCCGTGTCGCTCACAACTTCCAGTTGGCCGCGGATTTCACCGCCCGGGAAGTCCGCAGTATGGATGTTGTAGTAGAGGTTGCCCGCTACCGCCTGCTCCACGAACTGCGCCCCATTGGCGATGGCAGAGCCGAACTGGCCCGGGGCCACGACCGCCTGATTGGCGACCAACACGTTGAAGCCAGTGTCACGGGTCGCCGTGCCATTGCCGTTGGCACCCAGGTCAACCGTCACGGCCACGTCAAGGTCGGAGAAGTCGGCAGTATCAATACCGTCACCCCCGTCGATGAAGTCATTGCCGAGACCGCCTGTGATCACATTGTCCGCGTCACCGGCAATGATCACGTCATCGCCAGCGCCACCGAAGACGTCACCATTGGTTGTGCCCAGATCGACGAAGACGTCATCGCCATCGCTCAGCAGCACGTTGCCGTTGATCACACCCTCGTCGTCGTTGACGATGGTCACGGTGCCTGCATCCGACGCGTCGATGGCATTCACAGTCCCGCGGATTTCACCCTCGTTGAGGATGGCACCCAGCAGGTTAAGACCACCGTCCACGCGCACACCGGCTGCCGCATCCGAGTCCTCCGACCCGGCGATCAACCCTTCATTGACCACGACACCCGCGAAGGACGCGTCTTCCTGATTGGTGAAAAGACGCAGGCCGTCGCCAACCTGATTGCCTTCGCTCGCATCGCCGCGCCCTTGGAAGACGCCCTCGTTGGAGACAAACGCCGACACAACGTCACCCGCGACATCACCGATCTGCAGCGACACGGCAGAGCCGTTGTTGCCGACCCCGGCATCCACCGTACCGCTGTTTTCGAAGGTGTAGTTGTCCGCGGTGCCATCGGCATAGACGGTGCCGTTCCGCTGGTTGCCGGTTCCGAGGATGTCGCCCTCGTTGACCACTTCCAGACCGTCACCGTCGATGTTCACGGCGCGGCTGTCTGAGGTCACCGTCCCGCGGTTCACGAAGGAGCCGCCGGTGTGATCGCCAGTGCCGAAGTAGACACCGTTCTGGCCGCCAGCAAACAGACCACCTTCCTCGTTGATCAGCTGACCCTGGAAGTTGATGTTGTTCACCGAGCGGAAGGCGCCAACCGTTCCGTTGGCCCCTTCCGAAGAGACAGTGCCGGAGTTGGTGATGACGGCATCGGTTGTGCCGGTGTTGCCGACGTTCCCGATGCGGATCCCGTCGCCCGCCGCATTGGTGCCCGCTGCAGCATTGCCGCGGCCCTGGATGGTGCCAGCGTTGTTCAGGTTGAAGGAATTGGCGCCATCAGCGGCCCCACCGATTTCGGCGCCGAAGCCCGAGCCTTCATTGCCCGCACCCGCGTCGATGGTACCCGTCGGCAGGTTGTCGACCGTGAAATCGTCGGCGGTGCCGTCGGCATAGACTGTGCCGTTGCGCTGGCTGTCGGTGCCGAGAATGTCGCCGCCATTGACCAGATTGACGCCCGTGCCGTCGATATTCACGGCGCGGCTGTCGGACTGAATGGTGCCGAAGTTCAGCACGTCGAGGTCATGCACGCCTTGCCCGATGTAAAGGCCGTTGGCAGCCCCTTCGATCACACCGGTTGCGGTGTTCAGGATCTCACCTTCGGCGCTGGCACCATCGGCGATGCGAATACCGGCCGCCGTGCCTTGCGTGCTCTCCGAAGAGATTAGCCCAGCGTTGACGATCTCTGTCTCAAGGATCGTACCCTCGGCGCCTTCGTCGATGCGAATGCCGTCACCTGCGAGGCCGGTGTTGGCCGCAGCCTGGCCACGCCCTTGGATGACGCCACCCGCACCATTGAAGACATCCGTCTCGACCCGGTCGCCTGCGGTGTCACCCACCTGCAGCGAGATGCCCGCGCCCTGGTTGCCGACGCCTGCGTCGATGGTGCCTCCCGAGAAGTTCGAGATCGAAACGTCTTCGGCCGTGCTGTTGGTATAGATCGTGCCGTTGCGCTGATCGCCTGTGCCGATGATGTCGCCGAAATTGCGGACATCGACGCCGTCTCCCTGGATGTCAACGGCGCGGCTGTCGGAGGAGATCACGCCGCCGCGGAAGTTGTCGAGGCTGCCCGAGCTTTGGGGCCCGGCAAACTGCACACCGTTGAACTCACCGGCAATGTCGCCGAAGTTGCGCACCGATGCGGACCCGGTGATTTGCACGCCCGTTGCCAGCGCGTCGGGCCCGCTGTTTGCGTCGATGCTGCCTGTGCGGAAGTTGAAGACATCAACATTGTCCCCCTCCGCCAGAACGGCTGCGACCGCATTGTTGGTTTCGATTTCTCCAAAGTTCAGCAGGCGCGAGAAATCATTGGCCAGAACAAAGGCCGGGGTGTCATCGACGACGGTGCTTTGAAAGAAATTGTTGAACAAGGTCTGACCGTCGCGGGTCGTCTCTTGTGCCAGCGACGAGGACGTCAGAAGACGCGCGCGCAGGCCGGATAGAAGTTGGGAAAGCATTGGGGAACTCCATTCGTTTGCTTCGAAATGCAGTCGGCCCTCGGCAGAAAGGGGCGTCCTACGAGCAAAAGGAGTAAGAACCGCGTCGGGATGGCGGAAATTCAAGTTCCAAATCGGGGCTATAACCGGATCGAATAGTCACAGGCTTTGTGAATCTCGAAACAATTTTTCTGAATTGGAACAGGTCTTTACCTGTTTCGGTCAAAGGCTCGCTGGCGCGTCGATGCCGTGAAATGACGCATCCGTCAGCAAAGTTGATGAAACTTGGCTGCGGAATTCTGGGTAAGTGGGCCGGAATTGCGTTAAACGCGGTAGATAAGGAGGGGCCGCTGAGACCTGCAGGCCGGTCCACCTCCGCATCATGGGTCCTTGATATATAGAACGGCTATGAATTTCAGAGATTTGGAGTATGTGATCGCGATTGCGCGATGCGGGCAGTTTAGCCAGGCCGCAGCCCTCTGCAATGTCTCTCAGCCCGCGCTCTCCAACCAGATCAAGAAGCTGGAACACGACCTCGGCGTCGAGCTCTTCCTGCGCCTCAGCGGCGAGGTTCGGCTGACGGAATGCGGGCACCGGGTGGTCGAGATCGCAGAGCGCATTCTCAAGGACGCCCAACTGCTCAAGGACACCGCGACACAGTTCCGCGATCCTGAAGCCGTGCCCTTCAAGATCGGGCTGACACCGACCTTGGCGCCTTATCTGACGGAGTATTTCGCGGATTTGTTCCGAACTCTGTTCCCGACCATGAAGGTCGTGATGATCGAGGATCTGCCGGACAACATGTTGCAGATGGTCGAGGAGCACAAGCTGGACCTCACGCTGGTGGCCAAGAGCAATCACCGGGAGAGCCTCGACTTCACCTCCATGTGGTCCGAACCGCTGTACCTGGCCATGCGCACGGGCCACCCGCTGAGCACCTTGCGCAGCATCACACCGGAAGAGGTGCCGGTACACGACTTCATTCGCCTGCCTTACGCCTTTGGCTATGATCTGGAAACGCGCCTTCCCGAACCTGAACGCGGCAACCGGCCCGGAAAGCGCTTCGATCTGTCGGCACTGCGGTTCGAGACCGTTTGCCGCCACGTGTCACATTCTGATGATTGCACGATTGTCTCGGCGCTTGCTGCCGAGCAGTTCAAGAGGGATAACTGGCCACTCAGCTTCGTGCCCTTCGCGGGCCCTGGCAATCTTCGCGACCTGGGGGCGGCCAGCCGCAAGAATTGCCCGCGAAAACCGCTGCTGGACAAGATCGGTCGCTACATCAGCATATCGCCGCCGGAGGGTGTCACGCCAACCTTCCAGAGCGGCGCGGTTCTGGAAGACGCTCTGACCTGACACGCTCCGCACCCATAAGGGTCATGACCATTGCGGCACGTGTGAAGAAGTAAAGGGTCCGTGCGCCCTAGCGCCTCCCGCAGCCCGAAACGCTGCACAGAGGTCTCAGGCCGCGTCGATGCCGTATCGGCTCAGCATCATCTCCACGCTGCTTTCGACGATCTGGTCCATTTGCTCCGCCGTCGCCACGGGTGCGCCGAAGATCACCGGCCAGAAGGCTTTGGACTTGATCAGACCAATGAATTCGACCGCCGCGACCTCTGGGTCCGGCGTCGCGAGCGTGCCGTCCCGGGTAGCATCGCGCAACATCGCGGCAAAGACGCCGGTCTTGTCGATCTTGTTGTTCGCCTCTTCGGCGAGCTCCGGGTTGCGCAAGGTTTCGCTTATGATCATCCGCGCCATGGCGATCACATCCGGCGCGATCAGCAGCCGCCCTTCAGCCCAGGCCAACTCGACCAATTGGTCGCGCAGCGGGCGAGACGGGTCATAGCGAATGTCCTGTACTTCCGAAAACCGCGCGGCAAAGACATCGACAATCGACCGGAAGAGTTTGTCCTTGCTTTCGAAATACTTGTAGACGGTACGCTTGGACACTTCGGCGCGGGCCGAGACACGGTCCATCCGCGCATCGGCAAAGCCGTTTTCCTGGAATTCCTCCACGGCGGCTCTAAGTATCTGTTGGTACTTGGATGCGCTTGGCTCGCTGCACTCGGTCATGCTGTCACCATATGCTGGAATTCTCCGACACGGTCAAACGCCAAGGTAAACTCGTGAGTTTACACTTGGGCGATTCTCGCTTAGAGTGTCCTGATCACCGATAGATTTCACCCCCTCAAGCCAGATGGAGAACTGTGAATGGCCTTCTCTTTGAAATTGAACGGCACCAGCCATGAGGTCGACGCCGAGCCGGGCACCCCGCTGCTATGGGTCATCCGGGACGAGTTGAAGATGACCGGTACCAAGTTCGGGTGCGGCGTGGCCTCCTGTGGCGCCTGCACCGTGCACCTGGACGGCCAGCCGGTCCGGTCTTGTCAGACCTACGTCGAAGACGTGGAAGGCGCCGAGATCACAACCATCGAAGCCATGGCCGACACCGAGATCGGCGCCGCGGTCCAGCAGGCCTGGGTCGAGCTCGACGTGGTGCAATGCGGCTATTGCCAGTCGGGCCAGATCATGTCCGCCGTGGGTTTGCTCAGCGAGAACCCCAAGCCCTCCGTCGAGGACATCGACGCCTACATGTACGGCAACGCCTGCCGCTGTGCCACCTATCAACGCATCCGCGCTGGCATCCAGCGCGCCGCCGAAATTCTGGAGGCCTGATATGACACTCGACACAACACGCCGCAGTTTTCTCAAAGGCGCCGCCGCGGTCGGGGCCGTTCTATTCGTGGGCGCCCGCCCGGACGGAGCCCTTGCCGCCGCGGGAGACGCAGCCCAGTTCAACCCCTTCGTCAAGATCGCGTCCGATGGCACGGTCACGGCCATCGTCAAACACGTGGAGTTCGGGCAGGGCCCGGCCACCGGCCTGTCGACGCTGATCGCCGAAGAGATCGGCTTGCGCATGGACCAGATCACCTATGACTTCGCCCCGTCGAACGCCGAGGTGTACAACAACTTCGCCTTTGGACCGTTCCAGGGCACGGGTGGCTCGACCGCCATGGCCAACTCCTTCCAGCAGTACCGCACCGCCGGGGCCGCCGCGCGCGAGATGCTGATCGCCGCCGCCGCGCAAAGCTGGGGCGTTGATGCAGCGGACCTCAGCATTGAGGAAGGCGTCGTCACCGGCGCGGGCCAATCCGCACCCATCGGAGACTTCGTTGCGGTGGCCGCCACGCTCGAGGCACCGGAAGAGCCCCCGCTAAAGGACCCTGCCACGTTCAAGCTGATCGGCAACCCGGACATCCGCCGCCTCGACAGCGCAATCAAGGGCAACGGTACCGCGATGTTCGCGATGGACTTGCACCTGCCCAACCAGATGGTTGCGATGATCAAGCGTCCTGAACAACGCGGCGGCCTCGCCACGGGGTTCGATGACAGCGCCGCGCAGGATGTGAAGGGCTATATCATGTCCGCCGTTCTGCCCAACGGCGCAGGTGTTGCGGTCTATGCCGAGAGCACCTGGGCCGCGATGCAGGCGCGCGATGCGGTCGAGGTGGAGTGGGATCTCTCCGCCGCCGAAACCCGCAGCTCGGACGACATCGAAGCCGAGATCCGGGCGGCCCTTGATGCCGAGCCCACCTATAACGTCAACAAGTCGGATCAGGCCGCGACCCAGGCGTTGCTCGACGGCGCGGATCAGGTGCTGGAGCAGACCTTCTATTTCCCGCTGCTCGCCCATGCCCCGATGGAGCCGCTCAATTGCACCATCGAAGCCACCGAAGACGGCGGCATCCGCCTGCATGACGGCTGCCAACTGCCGACCGGGCCGCATATGGCGCTATCGCAGATCTTCGAGCTGCCAATGGAGAAGATCGAGATCAAGACGATGCTGGCGGGTGGCTCCTTCGGGCGCCGGGCCACACCGGATGCGGATTACCAGGTCGAGGCGGCGCTGGCCTTCGTGGTCACCGACCGCAACCGCCCGGTCAAGCTGGTCTGGTCGCGCGAGGATGATCTCCGCAGCGGCTACTACCGCCCGGCCTTCGGCCACAAGGTCAAGGTCGGTCTCGATGCCGAGGGCAAGATCATCGGCTGGGACCACCGCATCGCGGGCCAGTCAATCATGAAGGGCACCGCCTTCGAGGCGATGCTGGTGCATGACGGTGTTGATCATAGTTCGGTCGAAGGCGCGTCCGACACGCCGTACCAAATCCCCGGCGCCTTCTTCGGTCTGACCGATACGGAGAAAGCGACGAGCACCCTCTGGTGGCGCTCGGTGGGGCATACCCACACCGCTTATGTCATGGAGGTCATGATGGATATGGCCGCCAAGGCAGCGGGGCAGGACCCTGTGGACTTCCGCCTCAGCTATCTGACGGGCGGCGCCGACCAGGAGAGGTTGACCGGCGTTCTGAAGCTTGCAGCGGAAAAAGCAGGCTGGGGCAGCGCGCCAGCCGGTCACGCGCAGGGCGTCGCAGTGCACAAATCCTTCGGCTCCTACGTGGCCGAGGTCGTCGAGGTGTCGGGCACCGCGGAAGACGGCGTGCGGATCGAGAAGATCACCTGCGCGGTCGACTGCGGCTTGCCGGTGAACCCCGATGTGATCAAGGCGCAGATGGAGGGCGGCATCGGTTACGGCATCGGCCATGTGATGCGTGACCGGATCACGCTCACCGGCGGTGCGGTCGATCAGTACAACTTCCCTGACTACGAGCCGCTGCGCATTGGCGATATTGCCGCCATCGATGTGCACATCGTGCCGTCAGCGGAAGCGCCCACCGGTGTCGGCGAGCCCGGTACACCGCCTGCGGCCCCGGCACTGGCGAATGCGATCGCGGCGGCCAGCGATGATCTGCGGGTGTCCAGCCTGCCGATGGACGAAAACGGCGTCGCCTTCGCCTGATCCAACGGACGGCGCCACCGGGGCACCCCCGGTGGCGTCCACTTGACCATCAACTCTGCTGTGCCGCTTCCAGTGCTGCCCGCAAGATCTCCTCATCCCCAACCTGATTGGCGAGGATAAGGATCAACCGCGCATTGAAGGCCGCGCTCTCTTCCGCAGTCAGCCCCTCATGGGCCTGCAGCAGCGCATCGTAGAACCCATCCGGATTGTCGATATTCGGCGTCAGAACAAGAGCCATGCCTCACCCTCCAAGCTGTGCGCGGATCGCCTCGATCACGGCTTCCGCCGAATAGACCGGCCAACGCGCCACCACGTGCTGATCGGGGCGGATCAGATACACCGCATGTTCCGCGGCGCCGAGATAGCGGGCCTTGATATCGCCCCCTGCCTCCAGTTGCAGCCCGGTCACAGCGGTCCCGTCCACATCGAATGCGTCGGGTACAAAGGCGTTGATCCCCAGAAGCTGGAAGCCGCTGCCGAGCTGATCCAGCAAGAACCCATCCCCCAGCGGCGCATCGGGGCAGGCGGCACCAGGCCGACTGCGCGCGGGCCCGTGTTCCACCGCGTCCGGCCAAAAGCCGGGTAAGTCGTCGTAAACACAAGGCACACTTAGCCGCCCGGAGTTCACCAGCGGGCGGGCGAAGGCGTGCTCGGAGGCCAGGTCCAGCACCGCATCCCGGAAGGTCTTACTCACGTCGCTTTTCGGCGTGAGGAAATCCGTCGCACGGGTCGAGTTCAGGATGTTCTCATCCGCCGCCATCACCCGCTCGCGGCAATAGCCCTGCATCAGGGGCTCGTCGGCCACCCCGCGCAGGATCAGATCGAGCCGCCACGCGAGGTTTTCCGCGTCTTGCACGCCTGAATTCGCGCCACGCGCCCCAAAGGGCGAGACCTGATGCGCGCTGTCGCCCGCAAACACAACACGCCCATGGGCGAATTGGTCCATCCGCCGACACTGGAACGTATAGATCGAGGTCCAGTCCAGCTCATAGGCCACATCGGGCCCGAGCATCGCATCGACCCGCGCGCGGATGTTCTCTTCTTTCAATTCCGCCTCGCGGTCGATGTCCCAGCCGAGCTGGAAATCGATCCGCCAGATGTCATCCGGCTGCTTGTGCAGCAGCGCCGAGGCGCCCGACTTGAACCACGGCTCGAACCAGAACCAGCGCTCGGTCGGAAAGTCCGCGGTCATGCGCACGTCGGCAATCAGGAAATTGTCCTCAAAGACGCGCCCCTCGAACCCCAGCCCGAGCATGTCGCGGATCGGTGAGCGGGCCCCGTCGCAGGCAATGAGCCAATCCGCCTCCATCTGGTAGGGGCCGTCTGGCGTCATGATGTCGAGCGCCACCCCATCGGCTCCGGCGCGCAGGGCATCAACTCGATTGCGCCCGCGCAGTTCGATCTGCGCGCCCTCTGCATTGGCCCGGTTGATGGCCTCGGCCAAAAGCCTTTCAAAATCAATCTGGCTGAGGTTGATGAAGGCCGGACAGCGGTGCCCGTCCTCTGGCAGCAGATCGAAAGCATAGATCTCGTCGCGGTCATGAAACACACGCCCTTTGCTCCAGACCACGCCTTTTTCCAGCATCTCAGCCCCCGCGCCGAGGCGGTGGCAAATCTCCAGCGTGCGTTTGGAAAAACAGATCGCGCGCGACCCGGTGCCGACGCCTTCGTGATCGTCGAGCAGCACGACGCGATGCCTCTTAAGCCCCAGATCAAGTGCCGCAGTGAGGCCTACGGGTCCACCGCCGACAATCACGACGGGATGCCGCGCTGGCGCTTCCGCGTCCTGATCCGCTGACCGCTGGTAGGGGTAAAGCCGGTGCGTCACGGCATAGCGGTCGGTCAGCGGTGCGGTCATCCCTGCAGCGCCTCCCACATCTCCAGATCACGCTGCGCCGTCCAGATGCGCGGCGTGTCGATCCCGCGCGCCTCATCATAGGCGCGAGCCACGTTGAACGGCAGACAGTGCTCGTAGATCGCGTAGTCGCTGAATTTCGGATCGCAGGCCGCGCGCACCGCGTCCCAGGCCTCTTTCAGCGTGCCACCGCGCGCTGCGACGCGTGCGGCTGGGCGATAGGTGCTCTCCACGAAATCGCGCGTGCTGGCGATGGCCGCATCGACCATCTCGCGCCCGACCAGCGCACCGCCCCGTCCCGGCGCAATCGCATCCACCTGGTAGGCCGCGATCCGGTCCAGCGTGCCACCCCAATCGCCGAAATGCCCATCGCCGCAATAGCAGGCCGAGTGGTATTCGACGATATCACCGGTGAACATGACGTTCTGATCCGGCACGTGGATCACCGCATCGCCCGCCGTATGGGCGCGTCCCAGATGGCGGATATCGACGCGGCGTGTGCCGAGATAGACGGTCATGGCGTCTGAAAAGGTGGTCGTGGGCCATGTGAGGCCGGGAATGCTCTCATGCCCTTCGAAGAGGCGCGGGAAGCGCTGGAACTCGCTGTCCCAGTCCTCCTGCCCGCGTTCGGCCACCATCGCGCGCGCCATGTCGCTCATGATCACCTGATCCGCGCCATAGGCCGAGGCGCCCAGTACACGCACCGCATGATAATGCGTCAGCACCAGATGGCTGATCGGCTTGTCGGTGACCGAACGCACCTTTTCGATCACCTTCTGCGCCAGCCGGGGCGTCGCCTGCGCCTCCACGATCATCACGCTCTCGTCGCCGATGATCACGCCGGAATTCGGGTCGCCCTCGGCTGTGAAGGCGTAAAGCCCCGCGCCGATTTCGTCGAAGGTGATGCTCTTTTCAGTCAAATCCCCTTGCGAGGCGAAGGCTTTAGCCATGTGTCTGTCCTTTGTACGGGTCCTCGAGCGCGGGCAGCACGGTGCCGACGCAATCGCCAAAACCGATCTGAAAGCCGTCGCCCTGCGCGGCGCCATGCAGTCCCAGGGTGTCGCCGTCTTCGATAAAACTGCGGGTCTCGCCGGTCTCCAGTTGCAGCGGTTCGTTCCCGCCCCAGCTTAGCTCCAGCAGGGAGCCGCGGTTCTCACGCTCCGGCCCGGAAATCGTGCCTGAGCCCAGCAAATCGCCCACGCGCATCGGGCAGCCACTCGTCGTGTGATGCGCCAGTTGCTGGGCGGCGGAATAGTAGAGCTCTCGTGCGTTGGTATGCGCAATGGCTTCGCCGTTTAAAGTGACCGAGAGCGGGATGTCATAGAGCATCGGACCATCGTCTTGCAGATGCGGCAGCAATGCGATCTCGCGCTCGGGTGCCGCACAGCGAAACGGCTCCAGCGCCGCAGCGGTCACGATCCAGGGTGAAATGCTTGTGGCCGTGGCCTTCGCCTGAAACGGCCCCAGCGGCTGGTACTCCCAGGCCTGAATGTCCCGCGCGGACCAGTCGTTCAGCAGCACGTAGCCAAAGATACTGGCATCCGCCTGCGCGACACTGATCGGGCCTTCCGACGCCACGCCCACAATCGCGCCCAGCTCCAGCTCGATGTCGAACCGCCGCGAGGGCGCAAAGCGGGGCAGGGTGTCGTCCGGTCCCTTGATCTGCCCCCAGGGGCGGCGAATGTCCGTACCCGAGACCACCACGCTCGAGGCGCGCCCGTTGTACCCGATGGGGATGTGCAGCCAGTTCGGCGGCAGCGCATTCTCCGCGCCCCGGAACATGGTGCCGACATTGGTGGCGTGGTGCTTTCCCGCGTAGAAATCGGTGAACTCGGAGACGAGAAACGGCATGTGCATTTGTGCATCCGCTTGTGGCACCAAATGCGGTTCAACGTCCGCCTGTTCGGAGGCCCCCTCGGTCAGTAGCTCCGTCAATCGTGCGCGTAGCTGCGCCCAGACCTCTGGCCCAAGGTCCATCACCTCATTCCAGAACGGCAACTCAAAACATGGCACTTCGTCCAACGTCACTAGCCCGGCCTCTTCTACCGCCGCCATATCGAGGATCATGTCACCGATGGCCACGCCACAGCGCGGCTCATCCCCGTCCACGGAGAACACCCCATAAGGCAGGTTGTTCAGCGGAAACGGTGTCTCAGCACTGTTCGCGCTTGTCACCCAGCTGCGCATCAGCGGCATGTCATTTCTTTCCGGGCGTGCCGTCGAACTTGCGGTCGATATCCGCCCAGCAGTCGATGTAATCGTCCTGCAGCGGCGCCTCATCGGCGGCAAAGCGCGTCAGATGCTGTGGAAAGCGCGTCTCGATCATGAACGACATCGTGTGGTCGAGCTTGTCCGGCCCCAGGTTCGCGTTCGACGCCTTCTCGAAGGCCTCGCGGTCGGGCCCATGCGGCAGCATCATATTGTGCAGGCTCATGCCGCCCGGCACAAAGCCCTGCGGCTTGGCGTCATACTGCCCGTAGATGTTGCCCATGAACTCCGACATGATGTTCTTGTGATACCAGGGCGGGCGGAAGGTGTCCTCGGCCACCAGCCAGCGCTCGCGGAAGAGCACAAAGTCAATATTCGCGGTGCCCGGCTGGCCGGAGGGCGCGGTGAGCACGGTGAAGATCGACGGATCCGGGTGATCGAAGAGGATCGCGCCCACCGGGCAATAGGTTTTTAGATCGTACTTGCAGGGCGCGTAATTGCCATGCCAGGCGACGATGTCGAGCGGGGAGTGCCCGATCTGTGTCTCATGAAACTGCCCGCACCACTTGATGGTCACGGTCGAGGGTGCCTCGCGATCCTCGAAGGCGGCCATGGGCGTCTTGAAATCGCGTGGGTTGGCGAGGCAATTGGCACCAATCGGCCCACGATCAGGCAGGTTGAACTTCTGCCCGTAGTTCTCGCAGACAAAGCCGCGCGCCGGGCCGTCCAGCACCTCGACGCGATAGACCAGCCCGCGCGGCAGGATCGCGATCTCCTGCGGCTCCAAATCAATCACCCCAAGCTCGGTGGCAAAGCGCAACTTGCCCTGCTGCGGGATCACCAGCAGCTCGGAATCGGCGGAGTAGAAGTAGCTGTCCAACATGCTCTCCGTCACGAGATACACATGGCTCGCCATGCCCACCTGCGTGTTCACGTCGCCCGCGGTGGTCATCGTGCGCATACCAGTGAGCCAGGTCAGCCCTTCATCCGTCGTCTCCACAGGGTCCCAGCGGTACTGGCCCAGCGAGATCACATCCTCGATCACATGCGGCGCAGAGATCCAGTGGGGCAGGTCAATCTTCTCGAACCGCCCCGTGTGCTTCACCGACGGCCTGATGCGATAGCACCATGTCCGCTCGGGCTTGGGCTGGGTAAAGGCGCTGCCCGAGAGCTGTTCGGCATAGAGCCCGTAGTTCACCTTCTGCGGCGAATTCATGCCTTGGGGCAGCGCCCCGGGCAGGGCCTCCGTCTCGAAATCATTGGCCCAGCCGGACATGTATCCGCGCGGCGCGCCGAGGGCCGCGCCGGTCTGGGTCTCGCCGAGGGGGCGGGTGTGCTCGTTCATCGCTTGTCCTCCACAATCGCCCTTGGCATATTAGTTGAAAATGTAACTAACAAGCCAAAAGATCGCCATGTCAGACGCCGAGTTCAACCTCTCGGAATTCCTGCCCTACCTGCTGAACCAGGCGGCAGATCGGCAGAGCACGGCCTTCAGCCCGGCTTATCGTGAACGCTACGGCATGCTGCGCACCGAATGGCGCGTGCTCTTCCATCTGGGCCAATACGGCGACATGACCGCCAAGCGCATCTGTGACATGGCGCAATTGCACAAGACCAAGGCCAGCCGCGCAGTGGCCGCGCTTGAAGCCAAGCGCTTCGTCCGGCGCAAGGAGATGGCCGAAGACCGCAGACATGCCTTGCTGAGCCTGACGCCAGCGGGGCAGGCGGCGTACGCGCATCTCTACGAGGCGGCGCGGGTGTTTGACGCCCAGGTTCAGGCGCGGCTGTCCCCCACCGATGCGAAGGTCCTCAAACGTTGCCTGGTCAAACTGGCCGGGTTCGAGGCGGTGGAGCGGCCCTGATCACCGGATCAGGGCCCGCACCTGCTCAGACCAGCTCGAAGGTGAGCACGATGGATTCGACCAGTTGCCCATCGGCATCAAAGCCCTCCGCCTCAAGCACATAGCTGCCGGGATCGAGGTCGAGCCCCTTCTTGAAGTCGCCCTTGATGTCTCCGAAGAGCGCATAGGGTTCGAACCGTTCCGTGCTGGTGGTGCCCTCGAAGGTCAGCTTCACCCGGTCAAAGTCGAAGCCGTCGGCCTCGGCATAGAAGGTGGCCATATCGCCGAGGCTGTCCGCCGCGATGGTGTCGCCATCCTCCAGCGACCGCAGCGTCTCGTTGGTCCCCGCATCCGCGATGAAGAAATCGAGGAAGCTTTCGGGCGCTGGCGGCTCTTCCGCGGCGGGTGGGTCGGCAGGCGGCGTTGCGGGCGGTGTCGGCGAGACATCCTCGCTTGGCGTTCCGACCTGCACGCTCAATGTCGCCGTGTCGGTTGCACCCTCTGCGTCCTCGACCGTGTAGGTGATCGTTTCGGTCCGCGCCTCGGTTGCCGCCTTCAGCGGGTTCACCTTGATCTTGCCGTTCTCGATCGAGACCAGCGAGGTTGACCCGTCATAAGAGACATTCGAGAGCGTCAGCGCATCCCCATCCGGATCGCTGTCATTGCCCAGCACATCGACCACGATGGTCTTGTTCTGCGCGGTTGCAGCGCTGTCATCCACCGCCACCGGGGCCGTATTTGGCGCGGGCGTCGGATCGGGCGGTGTCGGATCGACGGGCGGCGTCGGGTCCACAGGCGCCCCGCCGGGCGTGCCGATATCGACGCTCAGCGTCGCGGTCGCAGTCGTGCCATCGGCGTCTTCGACCGTGTAGGTGATGGTCTCTGTCCGGTCGGCCTTGGCTGCGTTCAGCGGGTTCACCTTGATCTTGTTGTTCTCGATCGTCACGATCGACGTCGACCCCGCATAAGACACATCCGTCAGCGTCAGCGCGTCACCGTCCGGGTCGCTGTCATTGCCCAGAACGTCGACCACAATGGTCTGATTCTGCCCGGTCGATGCGCTGTCGTCCACCGCGACCGGCGCCGCGTTCGGT
The DNA here is from genome assembly GCF_054226325.1 of Roseobacter cerffii. Classification (NCBI taxonomy): domain Bacteria; kingdom Pseudomonadati; phylum Pseudomonadota; class Alphaproteobacteria; order Rhodobacterales; family Roseobacteraceae; genus Roseobacter; species Roseobacter cerffii. The sequence goes on along the minus strand of NZ_CM135757.1, from coordinate 3,336,848 downwards.
GTCGGTGTGGGGTCGGGCGGTGTCGGGTCGACGGGAGGCGTCGGGTCGGTCGGCCCGCTGTCTGGATCGCCGATCTCCACCTCCAGCGTCGCCGTATCGGTGCCGCCTTTTCCATCCGATACCGTATAGGTGATCGTCTCGGTGCGCGCGTTCTGTGCGGCGCTCAGCGGGTTCACCTCGATTTGCCCGTTCTTGACGCTGACGATGGAAGTGTCGCCATCATAAGAGACATTCGAAATCGTCAGAGCGTCGCCGTCCGGATCGCTGTCGTTGTCCAACACATCCACGAGGATGGTCTGGTTCTGCCCGGTGCTCGCCACGTCATCGACGGCCACCGGCGCGTCATTCTCTACCGGTGTCGGATCAATCGGGCCGGGGTTCACCGGTCCGCTGCCGCCGTTGACCAGATCCGAGGTCGGCGCGCTGTTGTCCCGGCTGAACCCGCCTTTCTGGATGTGGATCTCATCCACCGCCGCCTGCCGCGACCGCGCCGAGAGCGTCAGCGTGAAGACACCGTCGTTCTCGTCGATCATCTGCTGCGTGATCTCATAGGTCGACGGGCTCTTCTTTTCATGCACGTCGAAGGTCGTGGCCCAGGTGTAGCTGTCGCGCGCGCCGCTGAAGAAGATCTTCTTGTAGCCCTCGTCCTCGAACTGCACGAAGAAGTCGTTGTTCCGGTCACCGGGCTCGCCCGTCTCGGGCCGTGCGGCCCGCAGCGACAGGTAGTAGGTGCCCGGGCTGTCGACCTCGAACTTGTACTCCAGCGGCGCGGTCTTGGCCGTGCCCGCGTTGGCTCCGCCGAAGAAGTCACCTCCGGTCCAGAGCAGCGCGCCATCCCCCTTGGTGCCGCTGAATTGGTTGGTCAGGCTCCAGGTGTCATTGGCGGCATTGTCTTCGAAGACGAATGTGCCGTCCTCCGCCTGCATCACGACCCGGCCGTTCTCCATCTTGTAATAGGCATCGCCCGTAGGCTGCGGATCGACCGGCGGCTCCGGATCGACCGGTGGCTGTGGGTCAACAGGGGGCTGCGGCTGCTGGCCACTGGGCAGGGTGGGGAACTCCGGTGCATCGGTGTTGCGCACCAGAAGCACCCAGTCCTTGCCGCCATCCTGTGGCGCGCCGCCGATCTGCTGCACACTGCCGCCAGACACCTGACCGTCAGGGATCAACTCGCCGCCAGTGCGCGGGTTGTACCAGAAGACATCGAAGGTCTCTCCGCCTTGGTCGCTCAGGTTCAGCTTGACGTCGCCCGCCTCGCTATAGGGCAGGTAGATCACATAGTACTCCCCGTCCTTGGCCAGCACATAGTCATCGTTGTCCGAGGTCAGGCCATCCGCCTGCTCCATATCCCAGAAGGGGACGTAGGTGTTGAAGAAGTCGGTGGCCGCCGCCGTCCAGGTCCAGAGCGCCTCGTGCTGTTTGAAATCGTCATAGTTCTGGTCGAGCGAGAAGGCATTGTCGTCCTTCAGATACCAGTTGCCGCCGGACCCTCCCGCAGTCAGCACGCCCCAGAAAGCATCCCGCTGGCCGACGTGATTGGGCGCGTCGAAGTTATTGCTGCCCGCTTCGATCTTGCCGTTGCTGCTGGCGTCCTCATCCCAGGTCAGCACCCAGGGATCGCCCGAGGCGTCGGATTTATCGCGATATTCCTCAATCCGGTCCCGGATGGAGTTGCGGTTGGTCTGGAAGGACGGGCCATCAAAGGCCTCGTCGTCCAGTAGCGGGTTATAGACCTGATCGATCTGGTTCGGGAAGCTGTGGATCGTGACCAGATGGTCATAGGCATCGACGGATTTGAGGTACTCCGCCTGATCCGCGCGTTGCTGGTTGGTGTTGGTGTTCTCTTCGCCGATGTTCCACTGGATGCCGTTGTTATGGCCAAAGCGTGCAACCATTTCGCGGATGTAGACCAGCCGCTCGACGCTGAGCGAGGTGCCGTCCGCGTTCGTTCCGCCATCCAGCTGTTGGTCGTTCTCCGTCTCCTGCAGCAGCACGTTCTTGTAGATGCCTTTTGCATCCATGTGGTCGAAGACGATCTCCCACTGCGACAGCTTCGAGACGTCATAGGTCGAGAACTTGTCCTGCTCGCTGTTGCTGATGCCCTGGTCGAACTTGGGTGTGTTCTGCGCCGCAAAGGTCCAGGGCGAGACATCCTGACCGTCGCCGCCCGATGTGTTGGTGAGCATGTAGATCGTGTTCTGCCCCTGCTCGGCGAGGTAATTCACCGCGCCGATGATCGCCTTGCCCTTGCCGCCGTCCCAGCTGGGATCGCCCGCGTTGTAGTCACCAATATGGGTAGCATAGTCGTGCCGGCCGTTTGCCGTGTTGTCGAAATCCTTGTTGGCGAGGAAATTCTCCGGCACACCCGGGCCACCGCGCACGAAGTAATCCTGATCCCCCTGGTGTTGCAGGAAATGCGTGCCCTCATCCTGCACGATCATGCCCTTGGCGCGGAAATCCTCGCCTGTCTTGTCGGTGGGCGCGACGCTGAAGCTGCCGCTGTCGCCGTCGATGAAGCCGACGGCCTGGCCCGCGTTCGGGGCCTCGGCGTAGGTCTTGGCGGCGATGTCGGTGCCGGTGCGGAAGGTCGCCTCATACTCCCAGTTGCCGTCAGAGGGCGGGTTGAAATTCACCCGCCAGATGTTGCCCGAGGTGGCATTGCTGTTGGCGGCATTGCCGTCGGCGGCGAAGTAGCCCGGCACGGTGATCACTTCGCCGGTGTCGGTGTTCAGAAAGGAGACGTCGAGCCTGTAATCCCGAAAGGTCGATGCGGTTTCGTTGAATGTCTGGGGGGCTTCGAAGTCGAGGGTTACTTTATGCCAGGTCTTCTGTTCGCCGGAGATAGTCGCCATGAGTGCCTCAATGTTGGTGCGGATTGGAGTGCTCGGTCAGAGCAAAAATCGTTACCAAAACAAAACGTGGCTAACGGCTAGGAGGCGTAGGGAAGAAGCGTCAAGTATTCGTTAACGTATGCATTGTTCGTCAGCGGAAAACCGTGCAAGCGCTTACCACAAAACGGCATACTTCCGCATACAGTCGTGTGCGACGCTGGTTTGTCACGGCGATGCCTCGGTTATGTCAAGTTTATCTGAACTGCGCCAAGGGGTGTCGGGGACCCGCGATTCCGAAGCAAATCTGGCTCGGGCGAGGGTGCGCGACCAGTGCGACTTTCCTGACGGCAGCCCGGGAGTTGAGGTATCTGGCGGCCTGCATTGAGGCGCAGGGCTTTGGACAGGGCGCGCCCGCCCGCCGCGGCACGGAGACGTGCCGCGGCGGGCGGGCGATCTCAGCTCAGAGCTTTGCGAAAGATGATCTTGTCGTCGGCTTCAGCCCAGAAGTCCCGCACGCGGGCGTCCTGCTGATAGCCGAGCCGGGCATAGAACCGGCGGATCGGCGCAAAGGCCTCTGTTCCCGAGGTTTCGACAATCAACAGCCGCTGCCCTTCGGCCCGCAGATGCTCCTCGGTACCGCGGACAAGGGCCGCACCGCATCCAGCTCCCTGCCGGTCCGGATGCACCGCCAGTGCCCGCAGGTTCCAGGTGCCCTCCGTCAGCACTTCGGGCTCGGCATAGCTGAACCCCACAGGGCCCTCTGCGATGCAGCAGGTCAGCCAAAGCGCAGCACCCGCTCCGGCCAGCGCCGGCGCGAGCATCTCCGCCAGCATCTCACTGGGGAAGAGGCCGGTCGCCGCCACCACCTGCTCCAAGGCGACCAGATCGCCATCTTCGGTTGGTCGTAGGATGATATCGGTCACGTCGCTCTCCTATCGGTTGTCAAGTTGCGCCCGCACGGCGGTGATGCCCGCGCGCGTGGCCCGGTAGGGCTGGCCGCGCCGCGACCGGATAAAGCCGCGCTTCTTCAGCCGGTCAAAGAGCGCCAGCGTGCAATCGGCCAGCACGTGACCGTCGCGCGTGACGCAAAAGACCTCGTGGACCTTGCCGCTCGGCAAGCGCTCAAAGTGAATGGCCCCGCCTTGGGCAAGGGCATGCAGCACACGCTGCTCGTGTTTTGAGATATTCAATGGACTGTCTCGTGAGTGTATGTCAGCAGAACGGGCGTCCGGGCGCTTGCGCGGACGTCCTATGGCTCAGATCGGTCCAGCGTGCTGGACCCTAGCGCCGGGTCTCTGTCGTAAACATACAAACTCCATCGCCCCGAGCGACGAGGCGTGAGGTGTATCTAACGATGCGGGAGTGCCCCTGCAAGGGGCGCGACGCTGTGAGCCTAGGACGCGCCGTCTCGCAAACGCGCCGCCTTTTGCTCCAACCACCGGCGCGACGGCACATCCGTGCAGAGCGCGATCGCCTTGGCATAGGCCTCCGCCGCGTCGGCCTTGCGCCCCAGCCCTGCCAGGCAATGGGCGCGGACCGCATGGGCAGGCTGATACCGGGCGAGCCCGTCAAACCCGATCTGGTCGAGCAGCGCCAGCCCTTCGGCAGGACCTGCGTCTTCCGCGACCACCGCCGCCCGGCTGACCGCCGCACCGATGGTCGGGAAGGCTTGTACCAGCCCGGCATAGAGCTGCGAGAGCGCCCGCCAGTCCGTCCGGCCTGTCACCGCACGCGCCGCATGCACCGACTGGATCGCCGCCTCCAGCTGAAACCGCCCCACCACCCCATGGGCCGCCGCGCGCTGCAAAAGCGCGGCAGAGCGGTCGATCAGAGCCGCGTCCCAAAGGCCCGTGTCCTGCTCGGGCACAGGCACCAGTACGCCGTCCTGCAGCCGCGCCCCCCGGCGCGCCTCGACGAAGCCGATGAGCGCCGTCAAACCCAGCGCTTCCGGATCCTCCGGCGCCAGATCAGCCAGCACGGTGCTGAGAAAAAACGCCTCATGCGACAGATCACCCGCGCCCTCCATCCAGTCCACCGCATAGGCGCCATAGACCGCCTCGAGCACCGTGCCCATCCGCTCCGGATACTGCTCCGGTTCCGGCACAACGAAGGGGATGCCCGCCGCCTTGATCTTGCGCTTGGCCCGCACCAGCCGTTGCGCCATGGCCGCAGGCGAGGTCAGGAAGGCGCGCGCAATCTCCTCCGCCTCCAGCCCCAGCACCGTCTGCAGCATCAGGGGCGTGTGCACCTGCGCATCAATCGCCGGATGCGCACAGACAAAGAGCAGCTTCAGCCGCTCATCAAGGGGTGCTTCGGTCTCTACAGGTGCAGCCATCTCCGGCACCTCCTCGGTGATCACAAGGCGCTTGTCCTTGCGTGCGCCGTCGATCCGCTTGTTCTTGGCCACGGTGAGCAGCCAGGCTTCGGGTCGGTCGGGCACGCCGCGCTCCGGCCAGGATTTCAAAGCGGCAACGAATGCATCGGCCAGAGCGTCCTCGGCGGCGATGATGTCGCCGGTGCTGCTGGCGAGCATCGCCAGCAGCTTGCCATAAGCCCCGCGGGCCATATCCTCGGCGCGCCGTGCGGCGTCAGCGGGGCTCAATAATCGCCCATCGCCGAGGCGCGGATTTCGACCTTCCCGGTCTTCGCCGCGGGGCATTTCTCGGCCCAGGCGAGGGCCGCGTCGAGATCGGGCACCTCGATGGCAAAGAACCCGCCAAGGCTCTCCTTGGTTTCGGCAAAGGGGCCGTCCTGCACGCGTCTTTCACCGTCTTTCAGGGTGATCGTTGTCGCCGTCTCCGCGGGGTGCAGCCAGTCGGTATCGACAAACACACCCGCCTCCTGCAGCGCGCCGATATAGGCGCCATAGACCTCTTTCTCGCGCGCCCAGTCCTCGGGCGTCATATGGGCGAAATCGGCCGGATCGGAATAGAGCAAAAATGTATATCGCATGGGTTTTCTCCTGTTGGCTGAGCGTATTAAGCGGCGGCTTTGCGCAGGTTTTCAAGACCCAGCTCCAGCGTCGGGCCCATCATCCGCTCCATGAAGAGACCGAAGATCCGGAAGACCGGGTTGACCCCCATGTCACTCTCCACGCGCCAGGTCACCTGCGTGCCGTTCTTGGCGGGCACCGCATGGATCGCCTGCATCGGCTGGCCCATGGCGCCGAGGTCGATGGCATATGTCACCGTATCGGCGCTCACATCCGCCACAGTCTGATGCCCCTTGCCCTCCTTGCCGTCGAAGTGAAAGCCCGAGCCCACGCCCGCCTCCGGCCCAAAAAGGTCGATCTTCAACTCCGGATCGCGCGTCTTGTAGGGGTTGAACGCCTGGTAGCCGCTGTTCGACGCGGCAAGCGCCAACACTTTGTCAGGCGCGGCCTCCAGCACCACCGAACGTTCCACGCTCACGTGGCGGGGCAGGGCAAGCGTGGCCGCGCTCACCGCGATCAGGCCGCCCGCGATCCAAAGGGCTGTGGTTGCAAATGTCATGTCTCTGTCTCCTCGTTGTGGGGAAGGGCATCGTTGCCGCTTCACCCCCACGACGGGGCAGAGCCGCGCCAATCGACATTCGGCGCAAATTTTTTTCGTGCAGGCCTAAACCGCCACCGTCACCCGCCCGACAATGCACTCATGATCCGACAGTGGCGTCTCATCGGCGGCGAGCGCAGGCACGATCTGACCGCCCGCACCTTTAAGCCCGCGATGGCAAAACCAGTCGAGCTTCATCGTGCGGGTCGGGTGCGGGGTGATCAGGCTCTTCCGGGTGGTCATGCCCTCGGGCGTCATCGACCAGTGATAGCCCTGCGCTTCGGCCAGCCCAAAGAGGGTTTCCTTGCGCCAGTCGAAATCGGGCGGCATGTGGTTGCCGGTGTTCAGATCGCCGCCGATCAGCACCGGCATGTCACCGGCAAAGGTGTCCACCTCGGCCAGCAGCCTGGCAAACTCTGCATGGCGATGCGGCGCCTGCGCGTTGCTCTCCAGATGGGTCGAGACCACGCAGATCGGGCCGCCTTCGGTCGGCAGTACCGCCGCCACCGCCATGCGCCCACCAACCCGCGGCTGGCCCGTGTCACCCGCACCGCCAGTGAACCAATGCCCGTCAAGATCGAGCCGGATCAGCGCCAGCCGCTCGAAGGGCGCGGACGACAGGATGCCGTTCCCGTGCCACCCATGCAGATTGAAATCATCCTTGCAGAAGTGCCGCTCGGTCGGGCCGCCAAGGTCCATCTCGTAGAACTCGACCCCATAGGCATAATGCATCCCCAACGCCTCGGCCATCGCGGCCACGGTGTTGCGCTGGGCCGTGCGCGCCATGCCGCTATCGACCTCGCTCAGCAACGCCACCTGAACGCCGTGCGCCTGAAGCAGCGCGGCACTCTTCTCCGGGAACAAGCAACGCTCAAGGTTCCAGGCGGCGATCGTGATCTCGCCCGCCAGGGGCACGCCGGTGCCAGAGCCGCCTACTTCCAGCCCGGTCATCGCCGGGATGTCCGCCATGAGCTGCGCATGGGCGTCAGACGTGCGCGCAGCGGCAAAGATCGCCGCGCGCTGGCTGTCCGTCACATCCGGCAGCCGGTCAAAGAGTTGGGTCACAAGCGGCGCCCTGCCTCCGCGTCGAAGAAATGCACCGCACCGGGTTTCAACGCGACCTTCGCAGGCCCGGTCCCGGCAGGCTCGTCCTTGTTCACGCTGACCGAGAAGGGCTGGCCGCTCAGCCGTCCGTGCAGCAGCCGATGCGCGCCCAACTCCTCGACGATATCCACCTCGAAGGGCAGGGGGCCGCTCGCATCGAGCGCCACATCCTCAGGCCGAATGCCGATCTGGATCTTGCCGGTCTGGCTCGGTGCGCCCGCGCCGTTCAGCGACACACCCCCGTCGAGCGTCGCTTGCTGCCCATCGCTGGTGCCGGAGAAGATGTTCATCGGCGGCGCCCCCATGAAGCTCGCCACGAAGGTCGAGGCGGGCTGGCTGTAGATCTCCGCTGGCGTCCCGATCTGCTCGATCCGGCCGGCATTCAGCACGATGATCCGGTCGGCCAGCGTCATCGCCTCGACCTGATCATGCGTCACATACATCGCCGTCACACCCAACCGCTGCTGCAGCCCGCGGATCTCGATCCGCATCTGGTTGCGCAGCTTGGCGTCAAGGTTCGACAGCGGCTCATCGAACAGAAACAAGTCCGGCGAGCGCACAATCGCGCGCCCCATCGCCACCCGCTGCCGCTGCCCACCTGACAGCTGGCTGGGCCGCCGGTCGAGGTATTCTTCGAGGTTCAGCATCTTCGCCGCCTCGGCCACCTTCGCCTCGATCTCGGATTTCGGCAGCCCGCGGTTCTTCAGCCCGTAGCCCATGTTCTTGGCCACGGTCATATGCGGGTAGAGCGCATAGTTCTGAAACACCATCGCGATGTTGCGGTTCGCGGGCTCCACGTCGTTCATCACCGTGTCACCGATGTGCAGCGTGCCGTCGGTGATCTCCTCCAGCCCCGCCACCATGCGCAGCAGAGTGGACTTGCCACAGCCCGACGGGCCCACCAGCACCACCAACTCCCCATGCGGGATATCGACGTCGCAGGGCTCCACCGCTTCCACACCATTGGGATAGACCTTGCGCACCCCGTCCAGTTTCACCTTTGCCATGGTAGTGGCTCCTTACTTGTCGGATTCTGTGAGGCCCTTGACGAACCAGCTTTGGAAAAACACCACGATCGCCACCGGCGGGATCATCGCGATCAGCGCCAGCGCCATCGCCTGCCCGTATTCGGGGATCGAGTTGCCGTCGGTATAGACCTGGATGATCTGCCGGATGCCGCGCACCAGCGTGAAGAGGCTCTCATCGGTGGTGATCAGCGTGGGCCAGAGGTACTGGTTCCAACCGAAGACAAACATGATTATGAACATCGCCGCGATCATCGTGCGGCTCAGCGGCACGAGGATGTCGATGAAGAATTTCACCGGCCCGGCGCCGTCGATTCGCGCGGCCTCGACCAGTTCCTCAGGCACCGAGCGGAAGAACTGCCGGAAGAAGAAGGTCGCCGTGGCCGAGGCAATCAGCGGCACAATCAGCCCGGTATAGGTATTTGCGAGCCCCATGTTCTGAATGACCTCATAGGAGGGCAGAATGCGCACCTCCAGCGGCAGCAGCAGCGTGGTGAAGATGATCCAGAAGGCAAAGGTCGCAAAGCGCAGGCGGAAATAGACGATGGCGTAGGCCGCCATCATGCCGACGATGATCTTGCCCACCGCAAAACCGATGCCAAGGATGAAGGAGTTCATCAGCATGCGGAACCCGTCCACCTCGTCGGTGAAGCCGCCCTTCTCGAACATCGCCTGCCCGAAGTTGACGCCCAGATCCTCGCCGAACCCCCATTGCATGCCATGCCGGTGGATCGTGACCGGATCGTGGCTCGAGGTGGCAAAGACCAGATAGATCGGCACCAGCATGAAGAGCGAGCCCAGGATCAGCACCGCGTGATCGGTCACCGTCTCCCATTTGATCCGCTTCGGCGGCGGCGGGGTGGTGACGTCTGCGAGGTCTTGTGTGATATCAGCCATCTCTCTGCCCCCTCACGTATAGTGGATCCGGCGCTCGAGCAGCCGGAACTGGAATATTGTCAGCGCGAGCACGAGGACCATCAGGATGACGGATTGCGCCGAAGACCCGCCCAGATCATTGCCCCGGAACCCATCCACGAAGACCTTGTAGACCAGCGTCATCGGATTGTTGCCGGGCTCGCTTTTGACCAGCGTGTCGATGATCCCGAAGGTGTCAAACAGCGCATAGGTGATGTTGATGATCAGCAAGAAGAAGGCGGTCGGCGCCAGCAGCGGGAAGGTGATGTCCCAGAACCGCCGCGTGCCCGAGGCATTGTCGATCAGCGCCGCCTCACGCACCGCGCGCGGGATCGACTGCAGCCCTGACAGGAAGAAGATGAAGTTGACGGGCGCCTGTTTCCAGACCGCCACAACCACCATCGCCGTCGCCGTATCGCCGTAGTTCACGCCCAGCCGGAACTCATAGCCGAAGAAGCCGTAAAGCTCGGTCAGCGGCCCGTTGCTCTGGTTGAAGAGCATCACCCCCATCAGCCCCGCCACCGGTGGTGCGACCGCATAGACCCACATCAGCAGCGTGCGATAGCTCTTGGCGCCGCGGATCACCTTGTCGGCCTTCACGGCCAGCAGCAGAGCAATGGCCAGCGAAAAGAAGGTGACGAGGGCCGTATACCACAGCGTGAACCACGCCACCCGGCGGTACTCGCTTGATCCCAGAATGTCGGTGTAATTGTCGAACCCCACGAAGGTGGAGCCAAAGCCGAACGGGTCCTGCAGGTAGAACGATGATTGGATGGCGTAGCCCGCGGGCCAGTAAAAGAACACCATGATGATGCTCAACTGTGGCACCAGCAACATGATGGGCAGCCACGGATGTGAAAATCCAGCGCGTTTCACCTGTCGTCCCCCGGGTTTTTATATGTCTTCAGGTGTCAGGCGGCGCCGATGCGGCCCCGCCTGGTCAGTATAGCAGGGTGTGTTACCCTTGGGTCTTGGCAAAGCGCGCCAGCAGCGCGTTGGCCTCTTCCTCGATGGTCGCAAAGGCGTCATCCACCGATGTCTCACCGGTCAGGATGCGGCCATACTCGCGGTTCATCACGTCGCGGATCTGCACGTAGAAGCCCATGCGATAGCCCTTGGTCCAGTCACCCGCAGGCAGCGACAGCTGCTGGATGCCCACTTCTGCCGCAGGCTTCTCGGCATAGTAGCCTTCGGTCTTCGCCATGTCGTACGCGGCTTCGGTGATCGGCACATAGCCGGTTTCCTTGTGCCACATCACCTGCACCTCAGGCGACGCCATGAACTCGAAGAAGCGCGCGGTGGCTTCGTTCTCTTCAGCGGATTTGCCGGACATCGCGAAAAGGGCCGCGCCGCCGATAAAGGTCTGCTTCGGCTCGGCCGTCACACCTTCCCAATAGGGCAGCATGGTCGCGGAGAAGGGGAATTCCACCTTCTGCAGCAGGCCACCGAAGGAGCCGGAGGAGCCCAGCCACATCGCCACTTCACCGTCCTCGAAGGGCTTGGCGTTGTCGCCCCAGCCGGTGCCATACCACTCAAAGAGGCCCGCGTCCTTCCACTCTTTCAGAGCGGTGAAATGCGCCTTGATGGCCGGGTGGTTCACCTTGATCTCGGTCGCCGGCTCATCATAGCCGTTGCCGTTGTTGGCAAACTGGATGTCATGACGCGAGAAGAAGTTCTCGGTGAAGATCCAGGGCAGGTGCGACTGGCTCAGCGGGATGTAGCCCGCCTCTTTCAGCGCCGGTGCGGTGGTTTCCGCGAACTCTTCCCAGGTCGCAGGCGGGGTCACACCGGCCTTCTCCAGCGCTTCCTCGTTGTAATAGAGGATCGGTGTGGAGGAGTTGAACGGCATGCCGATCATCTTGCCATCGGCATCCGCATAGAAATAGCGCACGCCGGCAATATAGTCGTTGATGTCGAAATCGACCTTGTTCTGCTCCAGCAGGTCTTCCACGGGGATGACCGCGCCCGCGGCACCGATCACGGTGGCGGCGCCGGCGTCAAACACCTGGATGATGTTGGGCTGCTCACCCGCGCGGAAGGCGGCGATGCCCGCGGTCAGCGTTTCTTCATAGGTTCCCTTGAACACAGGCGTGATCTTGTAGTCGTCCTGGCTTGCGTTGAAGTCCGCCGCGATCTGATTGACGGATTCCCCCAGCTGGCCGCCCATCGCGTGCCACCACGTAATTTCGGTTTCTGCAAAACTCGCCGTGGCCGTCAGACCAAAGGCTGTTGTTGCAGCAATCTTCAGAAGGTTCATGTTTCTCTCCCAAGCCCATGTTGGTTGCGCAAGACGCGCGTTCAGGTGTCCTGCGACCCGCCAACGCGGCGCAGTATCTCATGTGCAGCATTCGGCGATGTATGGTCAGCTTACCCGTCATATTGGCATGTAACAACGGGGTTGATTCCAAATGTGCACACGTGTTCAGCTAACCGAGATAGGTGACAGCCATGTGACGGTCTGGATCACCTTTCGGTGCGCTGCGCGCCACGATGGGGAGGTCTCATGAGCGATGAGAAAGACGCCCTGCAGCGGCCCGGCAAGCGCCCCCGGCGGGTGACGGCCGAGGATGTCGCGCGCGCCGCGGGTGTGTCGCGCACCGCCGTCTCCCGCGCCTTCAACCCCGACAGCTATCTCGACTCCGCCAAGCGCGAGCGTGTGCTCACAACCGCGCTCCAGATCGGCTACCGCCCCAACGCGCTGGCCGCGAGCCTGCAGGGCACCCGCACCGATCTGGTCGGCGTCATCGCAGGCGATCTGGGCAATCACTACGACAGCGAATTCGTCGCCGCTCTGGTGGCCGCGCTCAATGCCGCGGACAAATGGCCGCTGGTGCTGGGCGGGCGCGACACGGTCACCGACCAGGCGATCCTCTCGGTCCTGCGCTACCCGCTCGACGCGCTGATCATCCGCGGCGGCAGCATCAGCCCCGAGATCAGCGCGACCTGTGAAAAACTCAATATTCCCATGATCTTCGCAGGCCGCCAAGGCAGCAACCCGCTGTCCGACAGCGTCTTCTGCGACAACCGCGCAGGCACGGCCATGGCCGTCGATCTGCTGCTTGCGACCGGGCGGCGCGCCTTCGGCTATCTGGGCGGCCCGGCGGATTGGTCGTCCGAGACCGAGCGTTTGCAAGGTGTCCAACAGCGGCTCTCGGCCGCCGGGCACCACCTCCTCGCCCATCGCAATGCGGATTACACGCTGGACGGTGGGCGCCTCGCGGCCCGATCGCTTTTGCAGGCGCATGACATTGACGCGCTGATCTGCGCCAATGACGCGATGGCCCTCGGCGCGCTGTCCTGTGCGCGGCATGTCCTGGGGCGCGCGGTACCGCAGGATCTCGCGATCGTCGGGTTTGACGATATGTCGATGTCGCGCTGGCCCGAGTTCGCACTCACAACCCTGCGCAACCCCATTGACCGCACGGTGCAGGAAATCCTGCGCCTGCTCGAGATGCGCATGGCGCATCCGCAGCGCCCGGGCGAGCGCGTGATCATCGCGCCGACCCTCAAGGCCCGCGCGACGCACTGACCGCGCGCCACCGCCAATCCTTAAAATTCGCTGAAAGTCTGCGGTGTTTTTCCGGGTGCATCCGGGCGGATGTTAACGGGTTTTCGGGCGCGATGCGGTACTCAAGGGGCAAGGGTAAATCCGGCTAGCCGGGTGTTGTGAAAATGGTGGTGGTGACATGAAAACTCTTTTGATTCAATTCAGTGCGATTGTGCTGTTCCTCGTGGGCTGTGGCGAATACGTGCCGCATGACAAAAACCCGCGCATTCTGGCGATGGGCGATTCGATGATGGCCTGGCACGCAGGCACCGATCAGGGGATCGCCGATGGCGTCGAACAGATCCTGCAGGAGCCGGTGATTGACCGCTCCGTCGTGGGCGCGCGCATCATCTACCACCTGCCGATCACAGGCGCGATGGGTCTGAACATTTCCAAGCAATACGTCCCCGGCCAGTGGGAATGGGTCATCATCAACGGTGGCGGCAATGATCTGTGGCTCGGGTGCGGCTGCAGTCGCTGTGACAACCGCATGAACCGCATGCTCAGCTCCGATGGCCAACAGGGTGAGATTGCCCGCATGGTTGGCGACATCCGCCAGGGTGGCGCACAGGTGATTTATGTGGGCTACCTCCGCAGCCCGGGCGTCGGCTCGATCATCGAGCATTGCCGCGACGAGGGCAACGAGCTTGAGCGTCGGATCAACCGCATGGCCAAGGCCGACCGTGGCGTGCACTTCGTCTCCCTGCAGGACCTCGTGCCTTACGGTGACCGTTCCTTCCATGGGGGCGACCGCATCCATCCCTCCAAGAAGGCCACCGACGCCATCGCACGCCGGATCGCGCGCATCATCAACGGTTAAGCGGCTGGTCGGGGCAGGCGGGTCAGGCCCATCTGCGCCAGTGTCAGCCCCACTTCCTCGGTGATCAACTCCCAGAAGCGGGCCAGCCCCGCTTCTCCGCCTGCGGCGATGGCAAACTGAAGCGCCCGTCCGAAAAAGACGAAATTCGCGCCCATTGCATAGGCTTTCACCACATCCTCGCCGGACCGCAGCCCGGTGTCGTAAAACAGCGGATAGTCCGGCCCCAGGGCCTCGCGGATTGCGCGCAGGGCGAGGATCGGCGGTGGCGCGGAATCCAATTGCCGCCCCCCGTGGCTGGACACCTGAATAGCATCCACACCTTCGGCCTTCAGCCGCTCCGCATCACCCACATGGGTCACCCCCTTGGCGACGAGCTTGCCGTCCCACTGGTCGCGCAGCCGTTTCAGAAACGCCCAATCCGCCGCGGCCCGGCTCTCCGTGCGGTCAAAGGTGAACCCGTCTTTCTGAAAATTGGCCAGCTCCGGTGCCCCCGCCAGCAGGGTCGAGATTGACCAGCGCGGATGCAGCGCAAAATCGATGAACTGCATCGGCCCGATCCGGAAGGGCATCTTGAACCCGCGCCGCAGCTCCCTTGGGCGTCGTCCAACCTCCGGCACATCCAGCGTCATCACCAGCGTTGTGTACCCTGCGGCCTTCGCCCGCTCCACCAGCTTCGCCGTGCCACTGCCATCCCCGCTGAAATAAAGCTGAAACCACGCGTGGCCCTCCGCCTCTTCGATGATCCGCTCCATCGCGGTTGAGGCGACGGTCGACACCCCATGCGGCACCTGATGTTTCGCGGCCATCCGCGCCAGCATCAGGTCCGCACCCGGGCCTGCCAGGTTGCACATCCCCATGGGGCTGATCCCGAACGGCACCCGCCCCGCATGGCCAAACACCGGCGCGCTCAGATCGCGCTCCGCCACGTTGACCAGCACCCGTGGCTGCAGCTCGATCTCGCGCAGGGCGGCCAGGTTGCGCGCTTCCGCGACACCCTCACCCGCCGCCCCGTCTATGTAATCAAACACCATCCACGGCAGACGCCTGCGCGCAGCGCGTCGGGCATCCGCATAAGAGTGGATGGTGTTCGCCCCTCCCAAGGGATTCAGGCCTGCACCGCTTTCATGAACCGGTCACGGATCACGACGGGGTCCATCGTGATCACAGGCATCTTGGCGTTGCCGCTGTCGCATTTCACCACCATGATGGTCATCTCACCGCTGTCGAGCGCCTCCTGCAGCACGCGGCCCGTATCCACATCCTGGCATTCGATCACCCGCTCACAACCACAGGCCTCGGCCACCTTCGCCAGCGAGGTCTTCTTGCCGGTGTATGTCGGTTGGTCCCCGGTCGAGCCATAAGACCCATTGTCGATGATCATCAGGATATAGTTCTTGGCCACATTGTTCGCGATGGTCGGCAGCGTGCCCATGTTGGTCAGGATCGAGCCGTCGCCGTCGATCACCACCACCGGTTTCGGCTGCGCCAACGCCAGACCCAGGCCAATCGACGAGGCCAGTCCCATGGTCCCCAGCATGTAAAAATTGCTCGGCTGATCGTCGATGGCATGCAACTCCTGACTGGGGATGCCGATGTTACAGACCACCAGCTGGTCGCGCAGGATCGGGGCGATCTCTTTCAGTATCTCGGAACGGATCATTGGTCGCCATAGCCTCCCCAGAAGGACGCATCCGTCAGGATCGCCACAGGTTTGTTGCACATGAAGGTGTAGTTCAGGATTTCCGGCAGCTCGTCCGCATCGGCCTCCTTGTGGAAGTGATAGGTGGGGATCAGCAGCTGATCGAGCAGCGCCTTGGTGTGCACCGCCATCTCCACCTGGCAAGCCACCGGCTCGCGCAGCTCGCCGCGATAGGAGATCAGCATCGGCAGCGGCATCCGATAATACTGCGTCAGCGTCACCAGCGTGTTGATGGTCACCCCGATCGCGGTGTTCTGCATGATGATCATCGGCTTCTTGCCACCCATGAAGGCCCCGGCGCAGAGCCCCATGCCCTCATCCTCCTTGTTGGACGGAATGTGGTAGATCTCGGGGCGCGCCTCGACCTCGTCGATGACACCGGCCAGCTGTTTGCAGGGCACCGTCGTGACGAATTCGATGCCCGCGGCAACGACGTCATCCACGATCTTACTACTGATGGACACCTAAGTACTCCTTGTGATGAAGCGCATATATATCAGCGCTTTGTGAGCAGTTTCTAACGTATTACATAAACGGAACAGGGCGCATGCCGCACCACCCGCGACGAGGTCGAGCCCAGGAAATAGTCGCTCAGCCCGGGCTTGTGAGAGCCGACGATGATGCAGTCCGCCCCGATCTTGTTGGCGTATTGCGTGATCGCCTGTCCGGGCGAGCCGTGCAGCATCACCGGCTCCACATCCGGCGTGTCGGCCACCCGCGCGGCGAGCTTTTCCTTGGCCGCGTCCACCGCCTGCCGCATGACGTCTTCCGAGACATAGGCGGTCACGGTGGCATGGGGCGTTTCATGCACGTGCACCGCATGGATCTCCCCGTCGTCGCCTTTCAGATGCCGCGCCATGGCCAGGGCTTCTTCGCTGATCCCGTGGTCCAGAGCGAGCGAAACGATGATTTTCTTATGCATGTCGATGTCCTTTGCGCATGGGTTGGATGAGCCTCAAGTCTCGGTCCCGCCATGGTCCGGGGTCAACATGATTTTCGGCGCCGCCACGCGCCCCGCGCGGATGTCCTGGAAGGCGCCATGCCCTGCCGACAAGGGCCGCTCCTCGATCCAGTCGAGCCGTCCCAGCCGCCCCTCGAAAATCGCTGCAGCCGTCGCCGCAAAATCCGCGGCCGTATAGGTGTAGGTGCCGATGAAGGTGATTTCCTGCAGTGTCATCCGCCGGATATCGAGACCACCCTCGGCCTCGCCCAGCCCGATGTGCACGATCACCCCGCCGGGCCGCGCGATGGCGCTCGCCGTGGCGCGGGTGGCGGCATAGCCGACGCCGTCAATCACGATATCCGCGGCACCATTCCCCGGCATCGCGGGTTCGCCCGGCGCGCAGACTTCAAAGCCCGCCACATCGGCCAGCCGCGCGCGCCGCGTCTCGTTGGGCTCGACCAGCATGATATCTTGGGCCCCTTGCGCGGCCAGCGACAGGGCCGCGCCGACACCAATCGCACCACCCCCGATCACCACGGCCCGCGCGCCTGACAAATCGCCGCCCAGCACGGCCCGGCCCAGCCGCACCCCGTGCCATCCACAGGCAATCGGTTCCGCCAGCGCCGCATGGGCGAGTGGCACGTGGTCCGGCACGGTGATCAGGTTGCGCAGCGGCATCGCCACGTAGTCGGCGAAAGCGCCTTCCCGCGGTGGCATCGAAATGATCTGCCGCTGCGGGCAGAGGTTCTCGCGTCCGCTTTTGCAAAACTCACAGACCCCGCAAGCCACCAGCGGGTTGATCGTCACGCGCCGCCCGTCTTCAGGCCCGCCGACGACCACACCTGCCGCCTCATGGCCCAGCGTCAGCGGGGCAGGGCGGCGCGCATCATGTCCCAGATAGGCATGCATGTCCGAGCCGCAGATGCCCGAGGCTTCGATCCGCACCAGCGCCTCGCCGTCGCCCGCCTCGGGGCGCGGGCGATCCATATAGGTGAGCTCTTCCACCCCGGTATAGACAAGCGCCTTCATTTTGCGGTGAACCCCCCGTCCACGAACAGGGTCTGTCCGGTCACATAGTCGGACGCCTTCGAGCAGAAGAACATCAAGGGGCCGTCGAGGTCCTCCGGTTCGCCATTGCGCCCGATGCAGGTCTGGTCCGCGTTACGCTGCGCGAGCTCCGCATTGGCAAAGACAGGGCCAGTCAGCTCCGTGCGGAAGAACCCGGGCGCCAACGCATTCGCGGTGATCCCATCGGCAGACCAGGCCTCCGCCATGGCCCGTGTCATCTGTTCGACACCGCCTTTCGACGCGCCATAGCTGATGCCATTTGCAAAGGCGCGTCGCGATTGCAGCGAGGCGAAATTCACGATCCGGCCCCAGCCTTTTTCCTTCATGCCCGGCACCAGCTTTTGCGCCAGAAAAAACGGCGCGGCGAGGTTGAGATTCAAGGTCACGTCCCAGCCCTCGTCCGTGACCTCATCCGCGTGCTGCCGCGTATTGATCCCCGCAGCGTTGATCAGGATGTCCACCGGCCCAAACGGTGCGGTCACCGCCACGGCGATGCCGCGCAACGCCGCCCGGTCCGACAGGTCCGCGGCCACTGTTGCGGTCTCGCCGTCCGTCTCCTGTTGCCACTCCGAGAGCTGATCCGCCCGCCGCGCCAGCCCCACGACCCGGGCGCCCGCTTCCGCGAGCAGCCGTGCCGCCTGCCGCCCGAGGCCACTGCTGGCCCCGGTCACGCAGGCGGTCTTGCCGGAGACGTCAAAGAGCGGCGGCATCCTCGATCAGTCCATCGCCGAGAGGTCGAAGTTCTCTTCGGGGAAGTATTTGTGCAGCCGCGCATCCGCTGAACGCGCGTGCCCTTCCATGCCCTCCAGCCGCGAGATGCGCGCCGTGGCCTCGGCCACAGGCCGCGAGCCTTCGCGCGTCGCGCGCTGCCAGGTCACGATCTTCATGTATTTATGCACCGAGAGCCCACCGGTGTATTTCGCCGATTGTGAGGTCGGCAGCACGTGGTTCGTCCCCGACGCCTTGTCGCCAAAGGCCACGGTGGTCTCCTCGCCCAGAAACAGCGAGCCATAGCACTGCAACCGGTCGAGCCACCATTCCAGATCGTCGGCCTGCACGGTCAGGTGCTCGGGCGCGTAATCGTCGGAACAGGCGGCCATTTCCTCGCGGTTGGGGCAGATGATCACCTCGGCATAGTCGCGCCAGGCCGCTTCCGCATTGGCGCGGTTCAGCTCGGGCAGATCGGCGATCAGTTTTGGCACGATCTCCATGACCTTCTCGGCCAGCGGGCGATCATCGGTCACCAGCCAGACCGGCGAGTTATACCCGTGCTCCGCCTGTCCCACGAGGTCGGTCGCCACGATGAACGGGTCCGCGCCCTTATCCGCCAGGATCAGGCTGTCGGTCGGCCCCGCGATCATGTCGATGCCAACGCGCCCGAACAAGATGCGCTTGGCCTCCGCCACGAACTGGTTGCCGGGCCCCACGAGGATATCCGCTTTTGGCAGGCCGAAGAGACCAAATGTCATCGCCGCCACGCCCTGCACCCCGCCCATCGACAGGATCTTATCCGCGCCACAGAGGTTCGCCGCATAGATGATGGCGGGCGCGATGCCTTCGCCGGCGCGCGGCGGCGAGCAGGCCACGATGTGCTGACACCCGGCCACTTTCGCCGTCGTCACCGTCATGATCGCGCTCGCGATATGGCTGTAGCGCCCGCCCGGCACATAACAGCCCGCCGCCCGGCAGGGGATCGCCTTCTGCCCCGCAATCAGCCCCGGCACCACCTCGAGCTCCACATCGCTCATCGTTGACTTCTGCACCTCGGCAAAGCGGCGCACGTTGTCATGGGCGAAGGCAATGTCGTCCTTCAGCTTCTGCGACACCAATACGGACGCGGCGGCGATCTCCTCCTCCCCGAGGATCACGTTGCCCTGATAGTTGTCGAACTTCTGGGCATACTTCATCGCCGCCGCGTCCCCCCCGGCCTCGATGTCGTTGAGGATGCCTTGGACGGTTTCGCGCACATCGCCCGCATCCGTCATCGCGGTTTTTTCAGCTTTCTTGAGGTACTCTCGCGCCATTGCAGGGGTCCTATCTGGTGATCCGGATCAAGTGTCAGGCCGGAGGGCGGCCCACAGCATATTTCTGCATCGCATCGACCGTGCGGTCACCCCCGGAACGGAGCTCGGTGCACCTGGCCCGCGACCCCTGTTAACATATTTGTGTAAGCGCTTACATCGAGTCGCGCAAGCCCCAAGTTTTATGTTCTGTTTCAGCCGCTTGTCCTGAAACAGCGAAAAAACCCGAGCCATCGCGCGCAAAGATGGCTATAGATCACGGGATGAGTAAATCCAGCGCGCCCACCCTCGAAGACGTCGCACGCATGGCCGGTGTGTCCACCGCCAGCATCTCGCGTGCGCTCAATGACCCGGACAAGGTGGCCAAACCCACGCGTGACAAGATCGAAGCCGCGATAGAAGCACTGGGCTACACGCCCAACTTCGGCGGGCGGGCGCTGGCCAGCAACCGCACCAACACCGTGGGCGCGATCATCCCCAGCATGGCCAACGCGATGTTCGCCAGTGGGGTGCAGGCGTTTCAGGAGGTGCTTTCCGAAGCAGGCGTCAACCTGCTGTTGGCGACCACTGGCTATGACCCCGAGCAGGAGCTGCGCCAGATCAAATCGCTCATCGCCCATGGGGCTGACGGGCTGATGCTGATCGGTGATGCGCGCCCAGAAAGCACCTGCGCGTTCCTCCAGAAACGCCGGGTGCCGCATGTGATCTCCTGGTGCTACCGCCCCGAGGCGGCGCCCGTCTACGTGGGTTTTGACAACCGCGCGGCGGCCTATGATGCGACGCGCCGGGTGCTTGACCTTGGCCACCGGCGCCTCGCGATGATCTGCGGCGTGCGCGACGGCAACGACCGCGCGCGCGACCGGCTCGATGGGGTTCGCGCCGCAATTACCGACTTCGGGCAAGGCGCAGAATTGCTGCGGGTGGAAGAGGCGAAGTACCGGCTTGAATTCGGCGGCGATGCCTTTGCGCGCATCGTGTCCAATGCCGCTCAGCCCACTGCGATCATGTGCGGCAACGATGTGCTCGCCGCCGGCGCCCTCAAACGCGCCCGTGACATGGGCATCGAGGTACCGGGGCAGGTGTCGCTGGTGGGCTTCGATGACATTGGTCTGGCGTCGGTTGTGACCCCGCCGCTGGCCACCGTGCGCGTGCCGCAGATCGAGATGGGCCGCGCCGCCGCCCGGCTGCTGCTGGCCAAGCTCAGCGGAGAGGAGGGTGCGGGTCCGGTCGAGCTGCCCACCGAATTCATCCTCCGCGCGTCTCTTGCACCGCCTGCGCCACCCGCGCCCTGACCTCAACCGCTGCGGCCTCCTTGACCGGCCCGTACCCGCGGATGTCCATCGGCGCGGCGAGCACTGCGCGCACCGTTTCCTCTTCGCCAGCCTGCCACAGCGCGGGCACCTCGGCCAGCACACCTTCGAACCAGAGGATCAGCGCGCGCTCCAGCTTGCGGTCGGGGTGATAGCCGAAGGGATCCGCCCAGGTCCCGCGCAACCGCTTCATCCGCGCCAGGACCGCGAAGACGTGGCCTATCCAGGGTCCGAAGCTGCGTTTTTGCGGGCGACCGCGCGCGTCCTTACGCCGGGCCAGAACAGGGGGCGCCAGATGATACCGGGGCTTGATCGGCCCGTCGAACTCCGCCGCCAGCCGCGCCAGGAAGCCTGGGTCCCGGTGGAGCCGCGCCACTTCATACTCGTCCTTGTAAGCCATCAGCTTGAACAGCGACTTGGCCGCCGTAATCCGAAGATCGTCAGGCAAGTCCCCGAGCGGCGCCAGGGTGGCTTGGTATCGCGCCGCGTAGCGCGCATCCTGATGCTCCGTCAGAAAACCCGTGCGGTGGGAGAGCACCTGCGCCAGCGTCTCGGTGGCTTGCGGAGTGGGAACAGCGCCCTCGCCCCCATCGAGGGGGTTCGGGCGCTGCCCGGCGCTGCCCGCCGGGCGGACCGGTGGCGCTGTCCGGTCTCGGTTGTCAGCCTCCTGTGCTGTGGCCAGCTTGTCCGGCGCTGCCGCCATCACCCGCCCGCAGGCAAAGGCGCGCGCATTTTCCGCAGGCTTCACGCCATTCAGGTCCATGGCGCGCGCCAGCGCCTCCAGCCCGACCGGCACCAACCCGCGCTGCCAGGCAAAACCCAGCAGGATCACATTGGCATAAACCGCGTCGCCCATCAGCCGCTCCGCCAACTGGCCGGCATCGAAGCTGTCCACTGCCTCCGGGCCGACCACCTCCCGGATCGCCGCCTCCCGCGCGTCGATCTGCAGCGTCGCATCGCGGTTCAGCACCAGATCACCCGTGGGCATCTCGGCAAGGTTCAGCGCCACGCGCGTGCCCCTGCGATAATGCGCAGAGGCCTTGGGCGAGGAGCAGACCACCGCGTCGCAGCCGATCACCGCGTCCGCTGCGCCCATGTCGATCCGGGGCTGATGCAAGAGTGCAGGGTCGTCGGCCAACCGCACATAACCCAGCACCGTGCCGAACTTTTGCGCAAAGCCCGTGAAGTCGAGCACGCTCGCGCCCTTGCCTTCCAGATGTGCTGCCATGGAGATCAGCGCACCCACTGTGATCACCCCGGTCCCGCCGACGCCGCTGACCAAGAGGTTGTAGGGCTGATCGAGCGGCGGCAGATCAGGCAGGGGCAGGGTCGCGCAGATCGCGGCCACGTCGATCTCGTCCTTGGGGGTGGTGCGGCGGCGCGCGCCTTTCAGCGTGACAAAGCTTGGACAGAACCCGCTCAGACAGGAGAAATCTGCGTTGCAACTCGGCTGGTTGATCCGCCGCTTGCGCCCGAACTCCGTCTCCACCGGCTCCACACTGAGACAATTGCTCTCGACCGAGCAATCGCCACAGCCCTCGCAGACCAGCTCATTGATCACCACGACCTGGTCCGCTTTTGGCAGTGTCCCACGCTTGCGTTTGCGTCGCTTTTCCGTGGCGCACATCTGCTCGTAAATGAGCACAGAGACGCCCGGGACCTCCCGCAGCTCCCGCTGAAGCTTGTCCATCTCCGATCTCGAATGAAAGCTTGTCCCCAACGGAAAGTCGCTGGCTTGAAATTTCCCGATATTGTTTGAGACCAGGGCAATTCTATCCACACCCTCTGCTCGGCAGCTCCGCGCGATGCCCAAAACTGACACTGGGCCGTCCACCGGCTGGCCGCCGGTCATCGCCACGGCGTCATTGTATAAAATTTTATAGGTGATATTTGCGCCCGCCGCCACCGCCTGCCGGATCGCGAGTGAACCGGAGTGATACCAGGTGCCCTCGCCGAGGTTCTGGAAGATGTGCTTGCCGCCATTAAACATCGACTGCGTGATCCACGGCACCCCTTCGCCGCCCATCTGCGCATAGCCTACCGTCTCGCGGTCCATCCAACTGGCCATGACGTGGCAGCCGATCCCGCTGGCCGCTTGCGAGCCTTCGGGCACCTTGGTTGAGGTGTTGTGCGGGCAGCCCGAGCAGAAATACGGCGTCCGCGTCGCCCCCTCGATCCGCAACGCAGGCGGCGCTTCCCGCGTCAGCGCCGCGGCCCTTTCCACGAAGCCTTCCTCCGGAAAGAACCGCGCCAACCGCCCCGCAATCAGCGGCAACAACAGCCGCGGCGACAACTCGCCCGTCCAGGGGACCAGCGGCTGCATCTCCTCGTCATGTTTGCCCACCATCCGCTCCGGTTTGCGCCCGGGCCAGTCATAGAAATGCTCCTTGAACTGGCTCTCGATGATCCCGCGTTTCTCCTCTATCACCATGACCTCGCGCTTGCCCGTCACGAAATCCAGCGCGGCGTGATGCGCCAGCGGCCAGACCATGCCGACCTTGTAGATGTCGATCCCCAGCGCCCGACAGCGCACCTCATCCAACCCCAGCAACCGCAGCGCCTCCATCAGATCGAGATGCCCCTTGCCCGTGGTCACAAACCCGAATCGCGCGCCCGCGATGCCATAGACCGCGTGATCAATCGGGTTCGCTTCGGCAAAGGCCTGCACCGCGTCGAGCTTCGCGCGAATCCGCGTCTCGATCCCGGGCGAGGGCAGGTCGGCGACCCGCACATGCAGCCCGCCGGGCGGCGCCACGAACTCCGGCTGCCGAAACACCCGATCCGGGACAAGCTCCACCGACTGTCCGCTTTCCACTGTCTCCGAGATTGCCTTGAACCCGACCCAGGTGCCCGAAAACCGCGAGAGGGCAAAGCCGTACTCGCCAAACGCTTGATACTCCGCCACGCTTGCCGGGTTCAGCGTCGGCATGAACCACGCCATGAAGGCCACGTCCGACTGATGCGGCATCGACGACGACACGCATCCATGATCGTCGCCCGCCACCACCAACACACCGCCTTTCGGCGAAGACCCATAGGCGTTGCCGTGCTTCAGGGCGTCGCCCGAGCGGTCCACCCCCGGCCCCTTGCCATACCACATGGAAAACACACCCTCGACCTCACACGCGGGATCAAGGCTCGCCTGCTGCGCGCCAAGGATCGCTGTTGCGCCAAGATCTTCGTTCACCGCAGCCAGAAATCGGATGCCCTGCGCCGTCAGCGCATCCGCGGTGCGCCACATCTCCTGATCTACACCGCCCAGGGGCGAGCCGCGATACCCCGAAACAAGCCCCGCCGTGCGCCGCCCCGCCGCCCGATCCCGTCGCGCCTGGTCCAGCATGATCCGCACCAGCGCCTGCGTTCCGGTCAGGAAGACACGCCCCGATGTCTTGCTGTACCGGTCCTGCAACGCATAGCTGTGATCAATCCGCGGGTGCTGGCTCATCGGGCTCCTCCGGCTGGCTGTGCCGTGATGTTAACCACTGCCTGTGAGAATTGCTGCGAAATCACAGCCAATCCGCCGCGATCTGACCAGAAAATTTCATCAGACGGGAACCTTCCGAAAAATCCTGCCATCGAAAGTGACGTCTGCCGCGCCACGATCTCTTGACAAGCGCGCCGCACGGTTTTCTCTGGGCGCATCACGTATTGATGAGGAGAGCCCCCATGCTAAAAACCCGCGCTGCTGTTGCGGTTGCTGCTGGTCAGCCGCTTGAGATCATGGAGGTGAACCTTGAAGGTCCGCGGGCGGGCGAGGTTTTGGTGGAGATCAAGGCGACGGGGCTCTGCCATACGGATGAGTTCACGCGCTCGGGCGATGACCCCGAGGGCATCTTCCCGGCGATCCTCGGCCACGAGGGCGCGGGTGTTGTCATCGAGGTGGGCGAGGGGGTCACGAGCCTCGAGGTGGGTGACCATGTGATCCCGCTCTACACGCCCGAATGCCGCGAATGCGAATACTGCCTGAACCCCAAAACCAACCTCTGCCAGAAGGTGCGCGCGACGCAAGGGCAGGGGCTGCTGCCCGATGGCTCGACGCGGTTTTCCATGCTCGACGGCACGCCGATCCACCACTACATGGGCTGCTCGACCTTCGCCAATCACACGGTGGTGCCCGAGATCGCGCTCGCCAAGGTGCGCAAGGACGCGCCCTTCGACAAGATCTGCTACATCGGCTGCGGCGTGACCACGGGCATTGGTGCCGTGATCAACACCGCCAAGGTCGAGATCGGCTCGCGCTGCGTGGTCTTTGGGCTGGGCGGCATCGGTCTCAACGTGATCCAGGGCCTGCGCATGGCGGGGGCGGACCAGATCGTGGGCGTTGATCTGAACGACGACAAGGCCACCATGGGACAACAGTTCGGAATGACGGATTTTGTCAATCCGTCGAAAGTGGATGGGGATATGGTGGCCCATCTGGTTGAATTAACCAAGGGTGGGGCGGACTACACCTTTGACGCCACGGGCAATGTGAACGTTATGCGCACAGCGCTCGAGGCGGCGCACAAGGGCTGGGGCGAGAGCATCATCATCGGGGTGGCCCCCGCGGGCGCCGAGATCTCGACACGGCCCTTCCAGCTGGTCACAGGCCGTGTCTGGCGCGGCACGGCCTTCGGCGGTGCCAAAGGGCGCACGGATGTGCCGAAGATCGTGGACTGGTACATGGACGGCAAGATCGAGATCGACCCGATGATCACCCACAAGCTGACCCTCGACGAGATCAACCACGGGTTCGAGCTCATGCACGAAGGCAAATCCATCAGGGCTGTGGTGGAGTTCTAGGGGGACACGGACATGCACGGTTTTGATCTTGGCAGCTACGCCCGCGCGGTGACCACCACCTCGGCAGAGGCGCAGGCCGAGGTCAACGCCGGGATGGTCTGGCTCTTCGGCTACAACCACGAGGCGGCGGCAGAGTGCTTTGCCAAGGCCGTCGCGGCCGATCCGGGCTGTGGCTTTGCCCACTGGGGCATCGCCTATGCTGTAGGCCCTAACTACAACAAACCATGGGAGTTTTTCACCACTGAAGAGCGCGTGACCACGCTTGCGCAGGCTCATGCAGCACTGGCCGAAGCGCAGGCGCTGGCGCCCAACCTTACCCCGGTTGAGACCGCCTTGATCGAGGCGCTGGCCGACCGGTTCCCCGAGGATCCTGAGATCGAGGACTATGCGCCCTGGAACGACGCCTTCTCGGATGCGATGCGCCGGGTCTACACCGATCATCCGCGCGACCTCGACGTGATCTGCCTCTTTGCCGAGGCGCTGATGAACCGCACGCCCTGGCTTTTGTGGGACCTGCCCTCGGGCCAACCGCGCGAAGGCGCTTCCACGCTCGAAGCGCAAGCCGCACTTGAAACCGCCTTCGATACGCTCCCGGGCGCCTGGGATCACCCGGGGCTCTTGCACATGTACATTCACCTCATGGAGATGTCGCCTGTCCCGGAGAAAGCGCTGCGGCATGGCGACCGCCTGGTCGATCTCGTGCCCGACTCCGGCCATCTGGTCCATATGGCCACCCATATCGACGTGCTCTGCGGCGATTATCAGAACGTGATCTGGCGCAACCGGCGCGCCGCCGAGGTCGACCGCAAGTACGAAGCGCTGGCGGGGGCCGAGAATTTCTACACCGTCTACCGCATCCACAACGTGCATTTCGAGGCCTATGGCGCGATGTTCCTCGGCCAGCCGGAGGTGGCGCTCGCCGCCTCCGACCGTCTCATCGAGATGCTGCCGGACCATGTGGTGCGCTATCTGCCGGACCTCTTCGAGAGCTTCTGGGGCAAGAAGATCCACGTGATGATCCGGTTCGGGATGTGGCAGGCGATCCTCGATGAACCGCTGCCCGAGGATGCCGAGCTCTACAGCTATACCACCTGCGCCATGCGACAGGCGCGGGTGATTGCGCTCGCCAACCTGGGCCAGATCGAAGCCGCACAGGCCGAGCGCGTTCAGGCGGATGCAGCTCTTGTCGCCGTCCAGCAAACGCGCATGGTTTTCAATAACTTCGCGAGCGATGTTCTTGCAGTAGGTGAAGCGATGATGGAGGGTGAGCTGGCCTTCAAATCCGGCGATACCGAGGGCGGGATTGCGCACCTGCAGCGCTCGGTCGCGCTGGATGATGCGTTGCTGTATGACGAGCCCTGGGGCTGGATGCAGCCCACCCGCCATGCCCTCGGCGCACTGCTGATGGAGGCGGGGCAGTATGAGGAGGCCGAAGCAGTCTACCGCGCCGATCTCGGGCTCGACGGGACGCTCGCCCGCGCCTGCCAGCACCCGCGCAACGTCTGGTCGCTGCACGGGCTGCACGAGTGCCTCATCCGACGTGGGGCCCTTGTCGAAGCGCGCCACATCAAGCTGCAGTTGGACCCGGCCCTCGCGCGGGCCACGGTCCCGATCCGCGCCTCCTGCTTCTGCCGCAGTAAGGTCGCAGCCGCCTGAGCGCGCGGTGTCAACGCCGTGCTCACATTCGGCGCCTTTTCGCCCCAAATCCGGTCCGCACCGATGTGGACACCGACGTAATACCGACGTGATACCGACGCGATACAGACAGCGGTTTCGGCCCTACCAGATAGGCGTTTCGGACGCTGCGCCGATCTGACGTCGCGACGCCGTTGAGCGTGTTGCGCGCGCGCAGTAGTCTGAATTCGGTAACCGGAGGATCGCGCCATGAAGCTCACCGTGAACGGCACCGCCCATGACGTCGATTTGGCCGGCGACATGCCGCTTCTCTGGGTCCTGCGCGAGGCGCTTGGCGTCACCAGCGTGAAGTACGGCTGCGGCGTCGCCCAATGCGGCGCCTGCACCGTGCATGTGGACGGCGTCGCGGTGCGCTCCTGCCAACTGGCCGTGGAGGATCTGGAAGGGTCCGTGACCACCATCGAAGGGCTCGGTGTGCCGGACAGCTTACACGCGGTTCAGGCGGCGTGGATCGCGCATCAGGTGGCTCAATGCGGCTATTGCCAGTCCGGTCAGATCATGCAGGCGGCGGCCTTTCTGGATGCCCTGCCGGACCCGACAGATGCTGAGATCGATGACGCGATGAACGGCAATCTCTGCCGCTGCGGGACCTATCCTCGCATCCGCGCCGCTATCAGAACCGCTGCTGCAAAGCTGCAAGAAACCTAGCGAGATCAAAGGTCTAAGCCTATCGGCTCACGGCGAGACCAACAGGCGATCAGGCCGTCACCAGCCCGAGGCCCGACACCTCCCGGAGCATTGCGATGACGGTATCAACACCCTCACCGCGACGCAGCGCGGTAAAGGCAAACGGACGCCCCGCACGCATCCGCTCGGCATCGCGCTGCATCACCTCGAGCGAGGCGCCCACATATGGCGCAAGATCCGTCTTGTTGATGATCAGAATATCCGACCGGGTAATCGCCGGTCCCCCCTTGCGCGGGATCTCCTCGCCAGCGGCCACATCGATGACATAGAGCGTCACATCCGCGAGTTCCGGGGAGAAGGTGGCGCTGAGATTATCGCCGCCACTTTCGAGCAGGATCGCCTCTACATCCGGGTGGCGCGCCTGCATCTGCGCCACTGCCGCCAGGTTGATCGAAGCATCCTCGCGGATTGCCGTATGCGGACAACCTCCTGTTTCCACGCCGATAATCCGATCCTGCGGCAAGATCTGCATCCGCGTCAGCGCCTCGGCATCTTCTTGCGTGTAGATGTCGTTGGTGATCACCCCGATCGAATGCTGCGCGCTCAGCGCGCGCGCCAGGCAGGCGGTCAGCGTGGTTTTCCCGGCGCCCACCGGGCCGCCAATGCCAATGCGAAGAGGACCATTCAGGATCATGTGCGAAAGACCTTTGAATAGAGGGTTTCATGCTGCATGGCCGCAATGTCGGCGGCAAAGCAGGGCGAGGCGAGGTCACCCAAAGACAGACCAGAGGCGTGCTCCGCCGTTTGCTGGATCAGGGACGCCAGGCGGGCGAGCAGGCGCTGCCCGTCGGTCTGACCCAGCGGCACCAGCCGGACGGCCGCCGAGATCAGGTTGCTGGCGACGGCATGCAGATACATCCGCGCGGTCAAATCCAGCGGGATCGCCTGCGCCCGCGCGGCCCGCGCAACGGCCACAGGGTAGGTCAAGCTCCCAAGCTCGGTGCCCCAAACCGCATCGACCGTGCGGGTGAACGCGTCCCCCTGTTGCTCCGTCTCCAGCAGCCGCTCGGCGCTGGCAGCAAAGGCCCGGGCGGTCTGATCGATCTCGCTGAACTCTGCAGCGGTTGCATGGTAAGCCACTGATAAGATGATGATATCAGCCTGCCCACTACCATGAGTGATGAGGTCTCGCAGCCACTCCTCAAGCTGGTCGATGGTCTTGATCTCGCCTGCTGCAATCGCGGTTTCCAGCCCATGCGAATAGGCGAAGGCACCCACCGGGAAGGCCGGAGAGAGCCACTGCGTCAGTGTCAGGATCGCGTCAGTGCTCATGAGAATGGCTATGCCCATGCTCAGGCCCATGTTGCGCCGAATAATCGTGGCCATGCGTGCGCCCGTGTCCATAAGCCCCGCCCTCTGGCGTGAAGGGCTCGACCACCTCATGCACATGCGCGCCCAGCTGGGCCAGCATATCTGCCATCACGTGATCCTTCTGGATCAGCAGCCGGGTGTCTTCGATCTGGCAGGGCGTGTGGCGGTTGCCGATATGCCAGGCGATGCGGTGCAGGTCCTGGCCGGTAATCTCCAGCAGGGGCTCAGGGGCCGCACGCACACCGATCCGCTGGCCTTCGGTGGTCTCGAGCACATCTCCCTGCGTCAGCGATGTGGTCTTGGGCAGGTCCACGAGAACCTGCGCGCCCGCATCGGTCGTCAGCATTTTGCGCCGCAGGAAACGGGCGTCGTAATCCAGCGTGACGTGGTCGGTGGCGGCGCCGGGTGTCGTCGAAACTGCTTGAGCGGTGGCGATCATGAGGGACCTCAGAACAGGAAATAGCGCTGCGCCATGGGCAGGACGTCGGCAGGTTGGCAGGTCAACAGTTCGCCATCGGCGCGGACCTCATAAGTCTCAGGATTAACATCGATTTCCGGCAATGCGTCGTTCAGGATCAGGTCCTTTTTGCCGATGCCGCGGGTCTTTTCAACGGCGATGGTCTGCTTTCGCAAGCCCAGCTGATCTCGCACGTCCGCCGCCTGCGCTGCCGCGCTGACGAAGGTCACGGCGGAGTGTTCGACTGAGCGGCCAAAGCTGCCGAACATGGGCCGTGTGTAGACGGGCTGCGGCGTCGGGATCGAGGCGTTCGGGTCCCCCATCTGGGCGCAGACAATCGTGCCCGCCATCAAGACCATCTCGGGTTTCACACCGAAGAATGCCGTGTTCCACAGGCAGAGGTCGGCGCGTTTGCCCTCTTCAATGGAGCCGATCTCGTGGGAAATCCCATGCGCGATCGCCGGGTTGATGGTGTATTTCGCAATATATCGGCGCACGCGCATGTTGTCGTTCTCGCCAGTTTCCTCTGCCAGCCGTCCGCGCTGTTTCTTCATCTTATCAGCGGTTTGCCAGGTGCGGATCAGCACCTCGCCCACACGACCCATCGCTTGGCTGTCCGACGCGATGATCGAGAACGCGCCCATGTCGTGCAGGATGTCCTCGGCGGCGATGGTCTCGCGCCGGATGCGGCTTTCGGCAAAGGCTACATCCTCGGGGATCGACTTGTCGAGGTGGTGACAGACCATGAGCATATCGAGATGCTCTTCCAGCGTGTTCACCGTGAAGGGCCGTGTCGGGTTGGTCGATGAGGGGATCACATTGGCATCGCCGCAGATCTTGATGATGTCCGGCGCGTGCCCGCCGCCGGCCCCCTCGGTGTGGAACGCGTGGATCGTCCGACCTTTCATTGCCGCGACGGTGTTCTCCACAAAGCCGCTCTCGTTCAGCGTATCCGTATGGATCATCACCTGCACGTCCATGTCGTCGGCGACGGAGAGGCAGCAGTCGATAGCCCCGGGCGTCGTGCCCCAATCCTCATGCAGTTTCAGCGCGCAGGCGCCACCCTCGACCATCTCGACCAGTGCCTCGGGCTGACTGGCGTTGCCTTTGCCTGACACACCGATGTTCATCGCGAAATGGTCCACGCTCTGCAGCATGCGCCCGATGTGCCAGGGGCCCGGCGTGCAGGTGGTGGCGAGCGTGCCATGCGCGGGTCCGGTGCCACCGCCCAACATCGTGGTCACGCCCGAGTGCAGCGCGTCTTCGATCTGCTGCGGACAGATGAAGTGGATGTGGCTGTCGAAGCCGCCCGCGGTGAGGATTTTCCCTTCACCCGCAATGGCTTCGGTCCCGGGGCCCACAATGATATCGACACCCGGCTGGGTATCCGGGTTGCCCGCCTTACCAATCTTGTGAATGCGCCCGTCCTTCAGCCCCACATCCGCCTTATAGATGCCGGTGTGGTCCACAATCAGCGCGTTGGTGATCACGGTGTCGACGGCCCCTCCCGCGCGCGTGACCTGGCTTTGTCCCATCCCATCTCTGATGACCTTACCGCCGCCGAACTTCACCTCTTCGCCATAGATCGTGTGGTCCCGTTCAACCTCGATGATCAGGTCGGTATCCGCGAGCCGCACCTTGTCGCCTGTCGTCGGGCCGAACATCGCGGCATAGCTGGAGCGGGAGATAGTGGCTGGCATGGGTGTCGTCCTGTCAGTTGGTCATTGCAAAAATGCGAAGGTCTTCGGTGCGTTGGCGGGTGAGCCGCTCAAGGCAGATGAGGAACAGCTGGCTCGCCATCGTGCCGCCGCGCGCGACGGTTGCTTCGGCGCTACAGGCCTGATCCCGAAAAGAAATCCAGCTGCGTTGCGCCTCGCGCAGAATGTCCTCGCTGGGCGGCGCACCGCTCTGGTCGGAAGTATCGCGCGTCCGGGCGACGGTCACAGCACTCTTCCAGACAGCGTTCAACTCCTGGTCCGCTGCCTCCGCCGCGAGACCTGCACACCCCGTCATCTCCACCTGCGTTGTTGGGTCCTCGCAATCGAGGACCTGCGCCTGTGCTGCGGCGCAAAGCCCAAGCGCGGCGAAACCCAGAGCGCAGCGCAGCCCGGTCACAAAGGTGGCGGTGACGCGCGCAGCCATCACACCATCGCAAAGATGCGAGCGGGTCCACCAGTGCCGCCTACGTGGTTCGGCGCGCCGACCACAAGCGTCGCACCCGCCGCTGGCACATCTCCGAGCCCGGCCAGGTTCTCGATCCCGTAGCGGTTCGACGGCAGCCAGGCATAATGCGTTGCGAAATCCGCCGATGGGCCGTGGTCAAGCGACAGCGTATCGACGGCCATGGCCGCCGCGGTGGTCTCTTCCAGCAGCATTTGCGTGGCCTCGATATGGAAGCCGGGGAAATGTTTCACGCCGTCGGCATCATTGCCGACGTAGTCCGGCCCATCCGTTTTCGCGGCCCAGCCGGAGTGCATGGCCACACAGGCGCGGTCCGGAATGTCCCCATGTTCAGAAATCCAGGCGGTCAAGTCATCCGGTGTCACCTGCGCATCCGGGTCGTCGGCGGCGCGGGCTGCGATGTCGATCACGCAAAGTGGCACCACCAGATTTCCCACCGGGATCTCGTCCACCGAGGCCCCATCCGCCGAGAAATGCAGCGGTGCGTCAATATGCGTTGCCGTGTGTTCATTGATGTTGAGGTTCATCAGATTGAACCCGTGTTCGGCAAAATTGAACTGCTGCTCCATCGAGATGCCGGGCACGCCAAAGAATGTAGGAAACTCCGGGCTCAGCTTGTGGGTCATATCCACGACCCCACCATGACCCGCAGCCATTGCCGCGGGCGCGGATGCCACGGCCCCCACCGTCGCTGCCGCCCCGACGGCAGCCGATGCCTTGAAGAAGTCGCGCCGCGACAGCATCCGCTCCTTCACCGAGTTGATCACGCAAACGTCACACATGGTTGGTCCTCCTCCGAAACCGGGCGATCAGAGATCACCCATGATTTGTTGATTGAAGCCGAATACGCGGCGCGCGCCAGACAGCGGGATCAGCTGCACCTCGCGCCGCTGGCCCGGCTCAAACCGCACGGCAGTGCCCGCCGCAATGTCCAGCCGACAGCCTCGCGCCGCATCGCGGTCGAACTCCAACGCCGGGTTGCTCTCGGCGAAATGGTAATGGCTGCCCACCTGCACGGGCCGGTCCCCGGTGTTGGCGACCATCAAGGTCACCGCCTCGGCGCCTTCATTGAGAACAATCTCACCATCGACCGTCACGACTTCTCCGGGGATCATATGCGCATCCTTTGCTTCACCCTTCCAGAAATACTCAAATCCTACCGGATCGGATTGTGCACCGTCACCAGTTTGGTCCCATCCGGGAAGGTCGCCTCGACCTGCACATCATGGATCATCTCGGGCACGCCCTCCATGCATTGATCACGTGTGATGACTTCGGCGCCCGCCTGCATCATATCGGCCACCGACCGGCCATCGCGCGCGCCCTCCACGACAGCATCCGTGATCAGTGCGATTGCCTCCGGGTG
This sequence comes from Roseobacter cerffii, assembly GCF_054226325.1. Lineage (NCBI taxonomy): Bacteria > Pseudomonadati > Pseudomonadota > Alphaproteobacteria > Rhodobacterales > Roseobacteraceae > Roseobacter > Roseobacter cerffii. The sequence goes on along the minus strand of NZ_CM135757.1, from coordinate 3,303,556 downwards.
ATTGAGCTTCACACCGCGCTCCAGCCGTTTGCGCGCCACCTCGGCGGCCATCGCGACCAGCAGTTTGTCTTTTTCACGGGGTGTCAGCTGCATGGGTCAAAGTCTCCAGCTTATCGGCAGTGTATTGTGTGTCAGGTCGTCTAGAAGCGGCACAAGCCGCTTGCGCAACTCGAACCCATCGGTGGCCAGAAGGCGGGCGACCAGCAGGTTCGGCTGCAGCAGGCTGGCGCCTCCGCTGTCTCCAAGCGTGGCCCGGACCTTGGCGAGTGCTCCCTCCGCCTCCGGTGCGACAAAGACCACATTCGCCATTGCGCGCGCGCCGCCCGCTATGGCGGGGCGGTCGAGCTTGGCGGCGATGTCACCATCGAGCAGAACGCCATCTCGGTAGATCAGGTCACCTGCCTGCCGGATATCGATCCGATCTCGAAACGACGCGTTACCCAGATCCTCGCCCATCGCGCGCCGCCCAAAGAGCACCGGCTCGACCATCAGGAAGCGGGCCGTTGTGGCCAGGTCAACGTCCAGCCTGCGAGACAGCGCTGAACCGTCGTAGAGGATCGTCTCCTGTGGCACCCAAAGCAGCTCGGCTTCTTCCTCGACCACAAGTCGCGTTCGGATGCGTCCGATTTGATGGGCCTGCGCGCGATAGGCGCGTTCCGCTGCCTGCGTGGTCAGTGTCAGCTGCGACGCGGACCCCGCCGTGGCCGAGATGTCGAACCTGTCCCCACCGGTGATGCCACCTGCCGTGTTGACGAGGATGCCCTCCACCCGGTTGTCCGTGCGCGGGAAGACGACTTTCACCGCACCGGCCTGGTGCAGTTGGTCAATGCAAGAGCGCCCGTCGCGGCATTTGCTGGAAACGATCGCGGACCCAATTGCGCGCGGCTGATCCAGCAATGTCGCGGATTGCATCAGCACGTCTCAAAGCCCCCGGTTCGTCTCACTCCGGAGATCAATCTCACATGAGTTCAGGTATTTGGCCATAGCGGAGCGCATCTCTGCCCAGCTCGCGCGCATTTGCGCCTGATAATTGGGCGTTCCTGTCCGACCCACTTTATCGCCCATCACGTAGCCAGAATGAGATCTGCAGTCTCGGGGCCGTGGTCGAGCCGCCAGATGTGATCGGCCATGGCCTGCGGGTAGGCCCGGGTCACCAACGGGTCGTGCCCCGGCACAATCAGGGTTTTCTGGGAGGCCAGAGCTTCCAGCCGGTTGAAGCCATCGAGCATGTCTTGCAGATCCACAACGATGGGGAAGGGTTTGCGCGCAAAGATGTTCTCATAGTAATGCGCGGCATCCGAGGCGAGCACCAGCCAGCCCGCTTGCGTACGCACCCGTACGGCCTGCAGTCCCCGGCTGTGCCCACCGATGCAGTGAACGGTGACCCCCTCGGCCAACTGTGCGTCCCCTTCGTGAAAGATCACTTTCCCCGCGTAGAGACGTTTGACCGCTTCACAGATGTGGTCTGCGGTGAAGGGCATGCGCAGGGTGTCGTGGCACATGCAGGGGCCGGTCGCATAGGCCATCTCTGCCGCCTGCATGTGCAGCGTCGCGTTCGGGAAGAGGTGCAGCCCGCCTGCATGATCATAGTGCAAATGCGTCACGATCACCGAGGTGATATCCGCCGGATCGAGGCCCAGCGGCGCCAGCGATGCGACCGGGTCCAAGCGGATCGGGCGGTCCCGCGTTGCGGCTTCGTCCGAGTCGTATCCGGTATCGACGAGGATGGTCTCCGCCCCCCGGCGGAGCACCCACATGAAGTAATCCATCGCGTGCGGGGCATCGTGGTTGTCATCAAAAATGAAGCTGTCCGCCCGGGTGCGTGCATTCCGGTCAGCATATTTGACGGCAAAGACTTCCCACTCGCTCATTGATGGACCTGCGCGTAGGTGGTGACGGATTTGTTGGCGATCATATGGGCCGTGGCGGCGTCAAAGGCCTTGAAATGCGTGCTGGCCAAATGCGCATCGAAGGCCGCGGCGTTACTGTAAAGCTCATAGAGAAAAACCTCGTCCGGTCGGGCGTCATCGGTTGCGACATCAAACTGATGACACCCCGGTTCCTCGGTCAGCGAGGTTTTCGCATTCTGCGCCATCAACGGCATGAACGCGAGGATGGCCTCCGGTTTGATCTGAAGCGTGACGACGACGGCGAACATATCCATCCTTGCAACTGTCTTTTTGATCATTTACGCATGCATTAATGCATACATTAAATCGTCGGCGCGTGTCACGCCTAAAGATTGGGAGTGTGCTATATCATTGAGCAAACACGAAGAGGCGCAAAAATCAATGAAAGACACCTTCGAGATCGCGGTCTTTCAAGGCGACGGCATCGGGCCGGAGATCACGCAGCCGACGGTTGATATCCTGCAGATGCTGGCCGGGCGCAGCGGTTATGGGCTGACTTTCCGCGATTGTGCCGCAGGCGCCGCTCATTATGCCAAGACCGGAGACTCGTTGCCCGAGCCGTCGATGCGTACCGCGCGAGAGGCGGACGCGATCCTGCTTTCGGCAATGGGCCTACCGTCGGTCCGCTATCCTGATGGGACCGAAATCTCCCCGCAGATTGATTTGCGCAAGGCGCTCAACCTCTTCGCGGGGGTGCGGCCCGTTCGCATTTTCCCCGGCCAGCCCACGCCGCTCACGTTGCCGGCCGGCAAGTCCGTTGATTTCGTCCTCATCCGCGAGAGCACCGAGGGGCTGTTTTACACCCAGGGCTGCGGCGAAGTGACAGAGGATGAAGCGCGCGAGACACTTCTGATCACCCGCAAGACATCGGAGCTTCTGTTCGAGTTTGCCTTCCGTTTGGCGGGTGAACGCAAGGCCTCTGGTCGGGGCCGCGGACATGTCACTTGCGTCGACAAGGCCAATGTGTTCCGCGCCTTCGCCTTCTTCCGCGAGATTTTCGACCAAGAAGCCGCGCGGCATTCGGAACTCACAAGTGACCACGCTTATGTAGATGCGGCAGCCCTGTGGTTCGTGCAGAAACCCTGGGATTTCGATGTGCTCGTCACCGAGAACATGTTTGGCGACATCCTCTCGGATCTTGGGGCGGGGCTCATGGGAGGCTTGGGCGTCGCGCCATCGGCGGACATTGGTCTGGAACACGCGGTCTTTCAGCCGTGCCACGGCTCAGCCCCCGACATTGCGGGGCAGGGCATCGCAAACCCCTTTGCGATGATCCTGTCGGGTGCCATGATGCTGGAGTGGCTGGGAACGCGCCATCAGAACAGCGCGCTTCTGTCGGATGGCGCATCGCTGCGTCAAGCAACCGAGGCCGTGATTGCGGAGGGTGCCGCCTTGACCGGTGACCTGGGCGGGACGGCGACAACGCGGGATGCGGCCAAAGCTGTCGCTGCAGCGCTCTGATGTCAGAGGACACGCTCACTGTTGCCTGTCTGGGCGCAGGTTACTTCAGCCAGTTTCACTATGGCGCATGGGCGCGCATCCCGCAGGTCCGCTGTATCGGCGCAGCTGATCAGGAGATCGACCGCGCGCGCGGCACCGGCATCCCGGCCTTTGCAAATCTGGAGGCGATGCTCGCGGCAGGGGTCCCGGATATCCTGGATATCATCCTGCCGCCTCCAGCGCACCGAGCTGCGATCCAAACCGCCCTTGATCACGGGGTTAAGACGATCATTTGCCAGAAGCCGTTCTGCATCGATCTCGAAGAGGCCGAAGATGTTGCGCGTCTAGCGTCGCGCGCGGGGGCCAGGCTGATCGTGCATGAGAACTTTCGGTTCATGCCATGGTATCGCGCCATCAAGGCCCAGATCGACGCGGGCCGCATTGGGGTGCCGCTGCAAGGCGCGTTTCGTCTGCGACCGGGCGACGGGCAGGGGCCCGAGGCCTATCTCGACCGACAGCCTTACTTCCAGCAAATGCTCCGGTTTCTCGTGCATGAGACGGGCGTGCATTGGATCGACACGTTCCGCTATCTCTTCGGCAACCCCAACGCGGTCTATGCCGATCTGCGGCAGATCAACCCGGCGATCAAGGGCGAGGATGCGGGCTATGTCCTCTTTGATCATCCAAACGGTGTGCGGACGCTCTTTGACGGAAACCGTCACTGCGATCATGCTGCGGACAACCAGCGGCGCACGATGGGCGAGGCGCTGTTCGAAGGCACCGAAGGCGTCTTGATCCTGCTGGGCGACGGCAGTGTCACCTTCCGGGCGCGTGGTGGACTGTCCGGAGAGACAGTTCTGCCCGCTGATACCTGGGAGGGATTTGGCGGAGACTGTGTTTATCATCTGCAGGAGCACGTGGTGCGTGGGCTGCGCGATGGGACGCCCTTCGAGAATGAAGCGCAGGACTATCTCGACGTGATCCGCGTCAAGGATGCGATCTATCGCTCAGCCGAGACAGGTCGGAAAATTGCACTGGGGTGACAGGATGCATCCCGCTCAGATCATTAGCGCATCGCGGGCCCGGATGATCTCCCGGATCACGCTATAGGCCGTCGAGACAGATGTTTTTGCGTTTCCTGATGCGGCGGTGCTCTCGATTTGCATGGCGAAATTGCCCGTCTCGGACCGGACCTCGTAGCTATGCGCGTTTCCGGTCGCTTCCGGATCAGCGATCAACTGCACCCGTGTGCGGTCGAAACTGCCGCAAGCAAGTGCCAGTGTGGCCGCGACATTCGCGTTCTTGGGATAGAGGCGGGCGGCCTCGCGCGCCGACCCGTCAAAGAAGGTCTGTGCCTGTTTCAGATAGGCCAGGTCGCACTGGTCTTCAGCGGCCGTCCCGCGCCAGGCCGCGGGCGGTTTGGTGCCGCGATAGACGACCTCTGTATCACCGGCGAGGGCGAGTGCCGAGAGCAGGTCGATGCCACCAATCGCTCCAGATGGCAGGATCAGCCGCCCACGGCCGTCGGCTGAAGCGGCCTTCAGGCGCCCAAAGAGAGCCTCATCCGCGAGTGCGCCGACCGATACAACAATCGTATCGCAGCCATGGCACAGGGCGTGCGGACAGTGATCCGAGACGCTGTCGTGGCCGGCACATTCCACCACCAGATCAGGCGCAGCCGCGAGGACGGTGTCGATATCGTCGGTCACTTGCACGGCCGGCGCCGCGTGGCGCAGAGTGTCGTCTTTCAGGGTCTGTGCAATTGCGCTGGACCGGACCAGCAAGGTCAGCTGCGCGACCGGCTCTTGCGCCAGCCAGCCAACGATGGTTTGTGCAATGCTACCGTATCCGATGAGCGCGAGATGCATAAGTGGTCCCCTTCCTGGCCCGCGCGCCTTTGGCTCTTGGGGCATGTGTCATCACGGTGCAAAGCCTTGCAATCGGCAAAACCCGTTTGATTGTAGCGAGATATAGCACATAGTACGCTCAAACAGGTCAGAACACCGGCAGGTGCATTGGGGGAGATATTCATGTCGCAGAAAACAGCGGTGATCGGGCTGGGCTCCATGGGCTACGGCATCGCGCAATCCGCTCTCCGTGCGGGGCATGACACATATGGGTTCGATGTGAACGATGCGCGGCGCGAGGCGTTCATTGCAGATGGGGGACGCGAAGGCGCGCTGGCCGAGATCGCAGGTGAACTGGATGCGGTGATCGTCGTGGTCCTGAACGCTCAGCAGACCGAAGAGGTGCTCTTTGGCGCCGCCGGGGTTGTCCCTGCGCTGAAGCCCGGGGCTGTGGTTTTGTCCTGTGCCACCGTGCCGCCAGAGGTGGCGCGCGATCTCGCAACGCGGGCTGGTGAGTTTGGGGTGCACTATCTTGATGCGCCAATTTCTGGCGGGGCTGTCAAGGCGGCGGCGGGTCAACTCACCATCATGGCAGCTGGCTCCCCTGATGCATTCGCCGCAGCGAAAACGACCCTGGAAGCCATCGCCGAAACGGTGTTTGAACTTGGTGAAGCCGGCGCCGGCTCGGCGATGAAGGCGGTCAATCAATTGCTCGCCGGGGTGCATATCGCGAGCATGGCAGAAGCTCTCACCTTCGGTATAACCCAAGGGGTGCAGCCGGACAAGTTTGTCGAGGTGATCAGCAAATGCGCAGGCACCAGCTGGATGCTTGAAAACCGTGCGCCACACGTCGTGGCCGGCGATTACACCCCGCATAGCGCCGTGAACATCTGGCTCAAAGACCTCGGGATCGTGCTCGATATCGCAAAGGCCAGCCAGTTCAGCGCACCGTTGACGGCCGCCGCCCTGCAGCAATTCATAGCGGCGGCGGGGCAGGGCCTGGGCGGCGAGGATGATGCGGCAGTCGCGAAGGTCTATGCACGCAACGCGGGCCTGACGCTGCCAGGAGAGGCCTAGGGTGGCCGAGATGAACGGATTTGCACACTGATGACGACGCTATTGGGCTGTATCGCCGATGATTTCACCGGCGCGACCGATCTCGCGGGGCTTTTGGCCCGAAGTGGCGTGCAGGTGTCGCTGCGCATTGGTGTGCCCGAGGAGCGACCTCGGGACACGGCGTCTTTCGAGGTGATCGCGCTGAAGTGCCGAACGGCGCCGGTTTTAGAGGCGGTTGACGAATGCCGTGCCGCTCTGAGCTGGTTGCGAGAGGCCGGAGCGCAGCGTTTCTTCTGGAAGTATTGCTCGACCTTTGACAGCACGGCGGAGGGCAATATCGGTCCTGTGGCCGAAGCGCTGATGGCTGATCTTGGTGTCCGCCAGACCATCTACTGCCCTGCATTCCCCGAGAACGGTCGGTCGATCTTCATGGGCAATCTCTTTGTGGGTCAGCAGCCGCTGGCCGAGAGCCCGATGAAAGATCACCCATTGACCCCGATGCGCGACAGCAACCTGATGCGCTTGCTTGCACCTCAGGTGACAGGTGCCACCGGGCTCGTGGATCGGCTGACCGTCGCCCGTGGCGCAGATGCGATCCGGCAGGCGCTGGATGATTTGGCATCGCAAGACATCGCGCATGTGATCACCGATGCGGTCGCCGACGCGGATCTGCAGCAGATCGCCGGAGCTTGTCAGGCCATGCCGCTTCTCACCGGGGGGAGCGCACTGGCGATGCCGCTGCCCGCGCTCTATGCCGCCGAGGGGCTGCTGCCGCAGGAGGTTGACGAGAGATCCAGACCGACCGTTGGACCGGGGGCTGTTGTGCTGTCGGGAAGCTGCTCGGCGATGACACGCGCGCAGGTCGCGGCCTATCAGGCCAAGGCCCCGAGCTATCGCCTGAATCCCATCCGCCTTGTGGCAGAGGGCACCGGAGCCGCAAAAGAGTGGCTTGCAGACCAAAGCATGGATGCTGCGCCGATCATATATGCCACGGCGGAACCCGAGGATGTGAGGGCCGCTCAAGCTGAGCTCGGCACGGCACAGGCGGGCGCGGTGGTCGAGGCTGCATTGGCCGAGTTCGCAACCCTCGCCCGTACGCAGGGTGCCCGCCGGTTCGTTGTCGCGGGGGGCGAAACCTCCGGCGCCGTGACGCAGGCGCTCGGTGTTGCGCGGCTCGACATCGGCGCTGAAATCGCGCCGGGCGTCCCGTGGACCTATTGTAAGAGCGGGGGGCATGAGATTGCCCTGGCCCTGAAATCCGGGAACTTCGGCACGGAAGGCTTCTTTGCAGAAGCTTTGGCCGCTTTGGAGAAGACCTGATGCGAGACACGGCGCTGCGCGAGCAAATCTGCCTACTGGCAAAGTCGATGTTCGACCGTGGGCTCACCGGGGGCAGCACGGGCAATATTTCGGCCCGCACCGAGGATGGAGGGCTGCTGGTCTCACCAACCGGTACGAGCTTTGGTCGGCTCGATCCGGCCCGGCTTAGTCATTTCAACGTGGAAGGGAATCTCCTCGATGGCGATCCGCCGACGAAGGAAATGCCGCTGCATGCTGCGTTCTACGACACGCGCAGTACGGCGGGTGCCGTGGTCCATCTGCATTCGTGTCATTCCGTGGCGTGGTCGATGATGCCGGAGGTTGATCCGGACAACTTCCTGCCGCCGCTAACGCCTTACGCGATCATGAAGCTCGGTCGCGTGAAACTCCTGCCGTTTTATCGGCCCGGTGATCCTGCGATGGGTGAGGCCGTGCGCGGCCTTGCCGGAAAGCGCACGGCGGTGATGCTGGCCAATCATGGCCCTGTGGTCGCAGGAAAGGATGTGGAAGCCGCCTGCAACGCGATTGAAGAACTGGAGGACACAGCGCGGCTCGCCATGCTCATGCGCGGCTATGAGGCACGGACGCTGTCAGAGGACCAGGTGACCGATCTTGTCACGCATTTCGATGTGGAATGGGACGACTGATGCAGTTCTCTGCAAATCTCGGGTTTCTCTGGACAGACAGATCTTTGCCCGATGCCATCCGCGCCGCCAAGATCGCTGGCTTCGACGCCGTGGAGTGCCATTGGCCCTATGATGTGCCCTCGGCCGACGTCGCTGCTGCGCTGATCGAGACGGGTCTGCCGATGCTGGGCTTGAATACGCGCCGGGGCGATGTGGGGGCCGGAGAGAACGGGCTGTCTGCGCTGGTTGGCCGTGAAGATGAGGCGCGAGCCGCGATTGATGATGCCTTGGCCTATGCCGCTGATATTGGTGCCAAGAATGTCCACGTGATGGCGGGGTTTGCCGAGGGTGCAGAGGCGCATGCCTGCTTTCGTCGGGCGCTCATATATGCTTCTGATCACGCGGCAAAGCAGGGCGCCACTATATTGATTGAGCCATTAAACCATTATGACGCACCTGGTTACTTCCTTGGAACAACGGATCAGGCCGCGCAGGTGATTGGCGAAGTTGGTGCGCCCAATCTCAAGCTGATGTTCGACTGTTACCACGTTCAGCTGATGGAAGGGGATCTGACCCACCGGCTGGAAAAACTGCAGCCGATCATCGGCCACATCCAGTTTGCGAGCGTGCCGGATCGGGGGCCACCTGATCAGGGTGAAGTCAACTACCCTCATGTTTTTGAAACCATCCAGAAACTCGGGTTCGGTGGGCCGATTGGGGCCGAATACAAACCGACCGGACCGACAGACGCGTCCTTGGCCTGGATTGCACCTTATCGCCGCTAATCGCTGCTCTCGGACCGCTTTGAACGCCCGCTTTATTGTGCAGCTGCAGAAATCGGGTTGCACAGCATGCCGCCGCGCGAAACAGTCACACCGAGATTCGATAGCATCTAGCGCGCTCTCCGAATGACGAGACGCGCCCCGAGCACATGGGGGTTTCATGACGAAAGTATTTGAGACGGCGTCTTCGGCGCTGGAGGGTGTTCTGCACGACGGGATGCTGATCGCGGCGGGGGGCTTTGGCCTCTGCGGCATCCCCGAGCTGCTGCTGCAGGCGATCAAGGAGGCAGGCACCAAGGACCTCACCTTTGCTTCCAACAACGCGGGCGTCGACGATTTCGGCATCGGCATCCTGTTGCAGACGCGCCAGGTCAAGAAGATGATCAGCTCCTACGTCGGCGAAAACGCGGAATTCATGCGCCAGTACCTGAGCGGTGAGCTCGAGCTCGAGTTCAACCCGCAAGGCACGCTTGCCGAGCGGATGCGCGCGGGCGGCTGCGGCATCCCGGGCTTCTACACCAAGACCGGCGTCGGCACGGTGATCGCCGAGGGCAAGGAGCACAAGGAGTTTCGCGGCGAGACCTACATCATGGAAGAGGGCATCTTTGCCGATCTGTCCATCGTGAAGGCGTGGAAGGCGGACCCTTCGGGCAACCTGATGTTCCGCAAGACGGCGCGGAATTTCAACCCTCCGGCGGCGATGTGCGGGAAGGTCTGCGTGGCCGAGGTGGAGGAGATCGTGCCGCTGGGATCGCTCGATCCCGACACGATCCACCTGCCCGGCATCTACGTGCACCGCATCGTGCAGGGACAGCACGAAAAACGGATCGAGCAACGCACTGTACGTCAGAAGGAGACCGCTTGATGCCCTGGGACCGGAACGAGATGGCCGCGCGTGCGGCGGAGGAGCTGGAAGACGGCATGTACGTCAACCTCGGCATCGGCATCCCCACGCTGGTGGCGAATTACGTGGGCGACAAGGACATCACGCTGCAGTCCGAGAACGGCATGCTCGGCATGGGCCCCTTCCCCTTCGAGGGCGAGGAGGATGCCGACCTGATCAACGCCGGCAAGCAGACCATCACCGAGCTGCGCCGCACGTCCTACTTCGACAGCGCCACCAGCTTCGGCATGATCCGCGGCGGCAAGATCGCGGCGGCGATCCTGGGCGCGATGGAGGTGGCCGAGAACGGCGATCTGGCGAACTGGATGATCCCGGGCAAGCTGGTGAAGGGCATGGGCGGTGCGATGGACCTGGTCGCGGGCGTGGGCCGCGTGATCGTGGTGATGGACCACACCAACAAGCATGGGGACTCGAAGCTGCTGCGGGAATGCACCCTGCCGCTGACGGGCCAGGGCGTGGTCGACCGGATCATCACGAACCTCGGGGTGCTGGATGTGGTCGAGGGCGGTTTGCGCATCGTCGAATGTGCCGAGGACGTGAGCGAGGCCGAGCTGCGCACCGCCACAGAGGCAACGATTGTTTGAGGGCACGATCAGTCGGGAGGTTGACGCCCTGGATACCATGTCCGCGTGCGAACAGCGCTCGTGCAATGGCTACTTTAAAGGCGTGCAAAGCTACGGGAAATAGTACGCTTAAATCGAGTAGATTTTTAAGTGATAACGAGACCTTAAAAGCATTTTCATATCCCTGACGCGGATTTGTCAAAGGGATATGATGCGCGGAGAGGGGTCCTCAGACGCTGGGTCGTTGACATCGCCGCTGGTTGAAGCGCTGGCGGTGCCCGCATTCCTTTTGGCAGCAGACCAAACCGTGATCGCAACAAATGCGTTGGCCCGATCCATCTTTGAGACGGATCCAGGTGAACGGTTGTGCGGAAAAGACCTCCACTCACTGATCAGCCCAACGCACATCACTCCAGTCAAGGCGCATCTGAAGCAGATGTCGCATGGCAACGCTCCCCTAGACACGGCGATTGTGCCGTTTGCGCGAGCGGGTAGGGTCCACATCTTTTCGGTCTCCGCCTTGCGAGATGATCAGCAGGGTATCAGAGGGTTTCTCTGTCAATGCGCCGATACCGTCCAGAGGCATGACGACCTTCGTATGTGGCAATCGCTGCCTGATGACGTGCCACAGCGGACATGGCATTTCGACGTCCTCGATGGCGCGCTGCCGCTGCGCCCCAGCGCTTCTCAAGGGTTTGCGGAGCCAGTCTCAGGCACGCTGTCGGACTACTTGAACCTGGTCCACCCGCAAGATCGCAAAAACCTTGAAAGCGCCCTGGCAGCTCTGGTGTCGACCGTCGATGAGCAGTTTGGCCTGTCCTACCGGATCAAGATGGCAGATGGCGTATTCTTCACGGTGTTCGGGACCGGCAAGGTAAGCGCCCGTTCTGATGATCATGTTCCGACAGAGATCGTCATCACGGAGATGGATATTCGGGGTTATGCCGAGACCCCGGAGGGGGTCACCAGTTTGGCCGAAAGCGAGCGTCGCTGGAAAACGGCGGTTCTCAGCGCCAACCAGGGGGTGTGGGATCATGATTTCGAACGCGGGCGACATTTCCTGTCGAAGACCTGGCGGGATCTTCGCGGGCTGGGTGAGAGCGATCCGGTTCCGGAAACCACCGACGACTGGCTGACGACCATTCACCCGCAGGATCTCGCACATATCTGTGAAGAGCTGCGTCGCATCGACGATGGCGAGACCGACGTCATTAATTACAAGTTCCGCCAACGTCACGGCAATGGGAGCTGGGTCTGGTTCCTGAGTAGGGGGCGCGTCGTCAGGCGGGATGCGGCTGGTTTGCCTGCGAGGATCATCGGGACGGACATCGACATCACCGATATCAAAACGGTTGAGGTCGAGAGTCAGCGTATGGCCGAGCGGCTTGATGTGGCCATGGAAGCAGCCGGAATGGCGCGCTGGGAGTACAATGTGAACAGCAACCAGGCATTCTGGGATGACCGGTTGCTCAAGATGTTTGGCGTGACCGACGGGCAAAATCTGCGTTCGGGCGATGAATGGAGCACGTTCATACATCCAGATGACCGCGCCGCTGCCGTCGCCTATACCGAGACATGTCTGCACGAAGGGCGGGACGTAGCGCATGACTACCGTTTGCTGACGCGCGACGGTCGGGTCCGTCACATCCGCACGCGCGGCAAGTATGTGAACGACACCGAAACAGGCCCCCGATACTACGGGGTGAATTTCGATATCACGCAGGACAAGCTCCGCTCGCAGGAGCTTGAAGACGCGCGCGCCCGGCTGGAGCATGAAAGCCGACACGATGCGTTGACCGGGCTGGCCAATCGAAGACGGCTGGATGATGTCTACACGAGCTACGTCAAGACGGCCGGAGCGAGTGGCGCGCGCCTTGCTGTGCTGCATTTCGACATCGACCACTTCAAACAGATCAATGACACGATGGGACATGACGCCGGTGATGCGACGCTGAAACATGCGGCCGATATCCTCCGCCGCAACACGCCTGAGAGCGCGCTGGTCTCTCGCGTCGGCGGCGATGAATTCGTCGCGCTGTTTTTCGACGCGCCGGAAGATGCTGCGCTGGAGGACATCGCCCAGAAGATCATCGACGAGATGTCGCGCCCGTTCTTCTATGGATCGCAGGAGTGCAACATCGGCACCAGCATCGGGATTGCTGTCACCGATGGATTGGTGACAGCAGACCACAACATGTTCATTGATGCGGATCTTGCGCTCTACGAAGCCAAAAAGGCGGGGCGCGGGCGCTATCGGTTCTACAGCGCGACGATGAAGGAGGAGGCGCGCCGCCGGAAGAATTCCTTTGATGCGTTGCTCGCCGGGTTCGATCAGGGCGAGATCACATGCCACTATCAGCCGCAATTCGATGCCAAGACGCTGGAACTCACCGGTCTCGAGGCGCTTGTGCGATGGGAAAGTGCCAAGTTCGGTCTTATCATGCCGGAGGAATTCCTGCAGACAGCCGAGGATATGGGGCTGCTTGCGCAATTCGACGAATTGGTCCTCCGCCGGGCTCTCTATGATATGGATCGCTGGCGAGACGCGGGCTTTGCCGTGCCGCCAATCTCTGTCAATGTGTCGGCCCACCGACTTAACGACCCCAGCCTCGCAGACCGTCTGCGCGAGCTCGATCTGCCAGCAGGAACACTGTCCTTCGAACTTCTCGAGTCGGCCTTTCTGGACGCTCGAAACGACGTGATTGACAAGAACCTCAGAGTGATCAGTGAGATGGGCATCGACATCGAGATTGATGATTTCGGCAGCGGGCACGCATCCATTGCGAGCCTGCTTCAGATCGCTCCGAAACGCCTCAAGATCGACCGTACGCTGATCCAACCGATCGTAAATTCTGAGCGGCAGCGCGAGTTGGTTCGAACCATTATTGGCATCGGCAAGATGCTCGACATCCGCGTGGTTGCCGAGGGCGTCGAAACGGCGGCACATGTGCCGATTCTGAAAGACATGGGCTGTTGTTATTTGCAGGGCTATGGCCTGGCCCGCCCAATGGACGCCGATGCGCTTCGCGAATTTCTCGCCAATCTGATGCGAAGCGAAGGCCGATTGATGCTGGCTTGAGCTGTGAGGCGTATCCCTCCATCCGGCGCGCACGCAGCGCTTCGTGGTGCCTTGTCGCCCTCCCGACGATAGGTGATGGAAGATAGCGCGGGTCTAGCCGCGATGCCGCCCTTTGCGGTTTGTCTCGAGGTACCGCATCAAAGCCGGCAGGCTCAAGGGGCGGGAGAAGTGGTAGCCCTGCAAACGCCCTGCACCCAATTCGCTCAGAATCCGTGCCTGATCAGCGGTCTCCACGCCTTCGGCGATCACGCCGATGTCGAGCGCATGCCCAATATCGATCATCGACTTCACGAGCCGTGTGGCGTTGTTGCCTTGTGCCATGGGTGAGACCAGGCGCCGGTCGATCTTGAGACGGTCCGGCGCAATCCTTTGTAGAGCAACAATAGATGCACGCCCGCTGCCAAAGTCATCCACTTCAAGAGAAATGCCCATCTCGCGCAACTGGTCCAGTTGCAACATGAACGCCTCGCTTTCCTCTTCAAGAAAGATGGTTTCCAGCAATTCGAAGGCGACCTCTCCGGAATAGGCGCGCGAGAGCCGCCCGATCTCAGCAATTTCTTCGAATTGCAGCCGGTTGGCGCTCACATTGAAGGAAAGACTAGGTCGCTGTTCCATGCCTTGAAAGGCGGTTTCACATTCGCCTATCGCCCGCTCGAAGATCATGCGGTCTATGTCAGCAACCACATTCAGATCGGTCGCGACACCCAAGAAGCTGTCCGGCATCAGGATGCCCGCGCTGGAGTGAGACCAACGGGCCAGCGCCTCGACACCGACGACCGCACCGGTGCGCGCGTCCACCTGAGGCTGGTAATGCGGCATGAATTCCTGCGCTTCGAGACCTCGCATGATGTCGTCGGCGAGGCGCTTGGTGGCGCGCATCTCTTCGATGTCCCCGCGGTCGAAGATTGCGACCTGACCGCGCCCGGCGCGTTTCGCTTTGTAAAGTGCGACATCGGAATTGGTCAGAAGATCTTCCTCATCCGCAAGTGGTGTGCGTGCGATGCCGATAGAGGCACCAAAGCGACACTCTCGCCCTTCAAAGACCGCGGGTCTCGCAAGATCAGCCAAAAGTGCTTCGGCCAGGTGCTCGGGGCGCGTGCTGCCTTCGGGAACCTCGAGCAGGATCACAAATTCATCGCCGCCAATCCGGGCCACCACATCGCTTTCTCGCACATTGGCGCGAATGCGACGTGCGACATCGATCAGGACGTGGTCCCCAGCGGCGTGGCCGATAGTGTCATTGATTTGCTTGAAACGATCGAGGTCGATGTGCAGCGCGGCCAGTTCCCCGCCGTTTTCGCGGCGCGCCCGTGAGAGCGCATCGAATTGCTCAGACAGATACCGCCGGTTGCCCAACCCGGTCAGCTGGTCGTGCAGCGCCTTGAAGGTGATCTGCTGGTTCGCCTCTTCCAGCTGCTTGGCATAGGTCTCCATCGCGCGGCGCTGGCGCACGGTCTCGGTCACGTTCAAGCGCAGAACAAGCGTCTCTCCGTTCTCTGATCGCGACCGGATGATGCGATAATGCGTGTCATCGGCAAACTCGAAGTCCTCCTCCCCCTTCTGCACCATCTCGGGGGTCACGTAATTTTCCAGCCATTCCTCCTCGCGGCCTTGTGCCGCGGGCACACGACCATTCTTGATGGCCAATCGGACCACGTCGGTGACGTGCATCCCGGTGGAAATCTGGTCGGGGCGCTCCACCACTGATGCGGCGAAGGCGGGGTTCCAGACCACCAGGTTCAAGTCCTTGTCGTAGATTGAGAAGGGGTCTGGAAAGGCGTTGATCGCCGAGATCAGACGATCCTGGCTCTCTTCCAATGCACGACGCTGTTTGACGAGCTCGGTTGTATCGACCCTCACGACGATCAGATCACCGTTCTCCGAGCGCGATCGAAGAACGCGATAGTGCCGCCCCCCCTTGACCTCGACGTCGAATGGTTCGCTCACCTCAACACTCGACTGAATGGTATCGTGCAGCCATTCCTCTTCGCGACCGATAGCTTGCGGGAAACGATCGTTGCGCAGACCTAGGCGCATGGCCTCTTCCAGCGTCATGCCCTGTCGCAGATCAGCTGGATTGTCTGTCAGAACCTCCGCATAGCTCTCGTTCCAGATGGCCAACCGCGAGTCGCTGTCGTAGATGCAGAACGGGGCCGGGTACGCGCTGATCGCGGACAAAAATCGCCCCTGAAGCTCTTCGGCGGAGCGCCTTTGGCGAACAAGCTCGGTCGTGTTCATCTGGATTATGACGAAGTCGCCGTTTGGGGCTTGGCTGCGCAGAACCCGACGATGCAAATCACCGGGAAGCTCGATGTCGGTCTGCGGTGACATCTTGGCGATGCTGCCGGACATCGGATCTGGTGATTGGGGTCGACCCGCAGTTTGGACAGCAAAACGCGCGTTTGCGAGGCCAATGGCGTGCACCTCGGCGCTGGTCATACCGACGCGGAGATCATCCGGAGTGTCGGTGATCGACTGCGTGAAGGCGTCGTTCCACATCACCAGCCGCTCGTTCGTGTCGTAGATCGCAAAGGGATCGGGGTAGGCGTTCAGGGCCGCGATCGTACGCGCATGGGTTTCGGTCGACTGCCGACGCTGGCGCACGATTTCAGAGATGTCGAGGCGGATGACAACCCAGTCTCCGTTATCGGCGACGCTACGCAAGATCCGGTGATGCACGTCACCGGGCAATTCGATGTCTTCGGCGGTTCGAGGGATCTGATCAGGATCGTTCAGGCGGTCAAAATAGGCCTCCCGGCCCTGTGATGGCACGTCAAGCTGCCCGCAGTCGAACGCATGGTTCATGACATCGCGGATGTGCATGCCGGGCTGGATTGCGTCGGGGGTTGTCGACATGGAGGCCTTGTAGGCGGTGTTGCCGACGACCAACCGCATCTCTTTGTCGTAGATCACGAAGGGGTCGGGGTAGGCGTTGATGGCCGAGAGAAGGCGGGTCTGAGTGGCCAAGAGTTCGCGGTACATGCCTTCTTGCTCGGCCAGCAGCGCGTCCTGGTCCTGCAGAGCCTTGGCCGCCGCGTCTTCCCGAGCCTTGAGGTCCGAGATGTCGCGGAAGGTCGCGCAACTATACCGCCCGCCGGTCTCCTCATCATCGAAGGCGAAAAAGGAGATGCTGGCCCAGAATTTGCTGCCATCTGATCGGATGCAGGTGGTTTCGACCTGAAACGTCCGTTTGCCCGCTTCGAAAAGCGGCGCAACCTTGGCGACATAGGCGTCCCAGCTGTCCGGGTCGTGTACGATATCCACGCGGGCGCCCAGAACGTCCTCGGTGTCATAGCCAAAGAGGGCGCCGTAGGACGGGTTCACATAGACCAGCCGGGCCGTCTCGTCCGAGGGGCCGCGATAGCCAATGCCGACGGCATCCTGCGTCAGCGATAAGAAATCATTTAGGACGTCCGACAGTTGCATGAACCGGCCCTGGTTTCGATCACCAGTTCATACGATCCATTGGTTACTCTAAGCGTAATCTTAAAGTTTTAGCGAAACGCCGCCCAAGCCATCCAGCGCGCTTATTGACCGCTTGCGTGGTTGTGATCCGAAGCGCGTGTGGCATGAGATCCAGCGCGAAACCGTCTGATCCCGAGGCCGATCGGCTTGCGTTGGTTGCCGGGCAGTGACGGGTCGGGCCCCCAGATCGCCTGATAGGTGTCGACCGCCATGCCGCGGCGCTGCAGGACAGCTGATGCCACGATCAGCCCGGCCCACCAGAGGCAGAGCGCGATCCACATCCAGTTCGGCCCGTTGGCCTGCCAGAGCCCCGACAGGATCGTAGCTGCTGAGAGAAGAAGCGCCGTGTACCCGGCGCCCTTGTGCAGATACTCAAAGACAAGACGTCGGGCCGTCATGTCATAGTGGTCCCCATGCAGCGACCCGTCAGGCGCGGGTTCGGTCGGGCCACCCTTGGTCCCACGGAAGATGCCACCCAGGACCTGCACAAGCGCGAGCGCGAGCACGGCCCACCCGAGCATCTGGTGCGGGCCCGGGATCGCGGCAAGGGGCGGTGCTCGCAGGATCAGCCACAGGCCCAGCACCATCAGCAGGCAGGCTGAATACTGACAGAAGCGGTGGGTGTTCCACCAGAAGTGATGATCAAGCGTTTCGGGCCAGTTCTGGCCGGGTGCAATCTTGAAGTATCGCGCGATGAAGATGCCCACCGGGACAAGCACGCCCCAGGCGAAAACCATGATCCGGGCGTGCCAGCTCAGGTGCCAGCCGACCTCATGCGGGCGCGCGACATCCATCGGGGCGAGCAGCCACTCCCACATCAGCCCTTGACCGCGCCTGCTGTCATGCCGGTGATGATCTGGCGCGACGCCACGAAGGTGAAGATGATCGGCGGGATGGCAAGCAGCATGCCCGTGGCCATGATCACCCCCCAATCGATATCGAATTCGGTGATCGAATTCACGATGGTCACTGGCACGGTGCGCGAGTTGCGGTCGGCAAGCGCATTGGCCAACAGGAACTCGTTCCACGCCACCCGGAAGGTGAAGATCGCCGCCGCCGCCAGCCCCGGCTTGATCAGCGGCAAGACAACGAGGAAGAAGACCTGGAAGGGCCCCGCGCCATCCATGCGCGCAGCCTCTTCCAGCTGGATCGGCACCTGCACGATGAAACTCTGCAGGATCCAGATGACGAAGGGGAGGTTCATCGCCACGTATACCAGAATGATCCCCGCGCGTGTGCCGTCGATCTGGAACTGGAAGGTCCAGATCCCAAAGACAGGCACCAGCAGCACCGCGGGGGGGACCATGCGCATGGCCAGCGTCGAGAGCGAGACCGTATCGCGCCCCATGAAACGAAAGCGCACCAGCGCGTAGGCCGCCATGCAGCCGATCACCAGCGTCAGCACCGTCGAGACCAGAGCGATGATCAGCGAGTTGACCAGCGCGCGCCCAAAGGTCTTGTCGCAATAATCGATGTGCGGCGCCTCGTACCACAGGAAATCACAGAGCGCGGTCTCGTAGTTGCGGATCGTCGGCATGAAGAGCAGCGAGGAGCTGTCCGACATGATGTCCACGTTCAGCTTGAGCGATGTGGTCAGCATCATCACGATGGGCCCAACGGCCATAACCACCAGTGCTACGAGCAATGCGTAGAAGGCGGGGTTCTGTCGGTCGTAGATATTCTCGGCCATCAGAGATCCTCCTCGGCCGCTTTGCGCAGCCGCGCCGTGCGGGCCTCGACCGCCTTGTTGTAGGCGAACATCGCGAAGGTCAGGATCACCAAGAGTATCAGCAAGTAGTTCGACATGGCTGCGGCTTCGCCGAGTTCCCGGAATTCGGACGCGGTTCGAGAGATGCGCAGCGACAGGATTTCGGTCGACAGCCCAGGCCCGCCGTTGGTCAGCACGAGGATCACCTCCAACACCTTGAAAGCGTCGATGAGGCGCAAGAGCAGCGTGACGATCAGCACTGGCATCATGAGCGGCAGCTTGATGTAGACGATCTGCTGCCAGCCGGTGGCCCCATCGATGCGCGCGGCTTCCATCGCCGACTGCGGCAGGGATTGCAGCGCTGCCAGGGACAGAATGAAGATGAACGGCGTCCATTGCCAGATGTCTGCGATGACCACCGAGGCAAAGGCCCAACTGCCGTCGCTCAGCCAGGGGATTGGCTCGAACCCCATCGATTTCAGCGTGCGATTAAAGATGCCGACCGACGGGTGGTACATGTAGCGCCACATCAGGCCGACGACGATGGGTGCAATCATCATCGGCAGGATGAACAGCGTGCGCAGCAGAGACATGCCACGGATGTTGCGGTCGAGCAGCAGCGCGAGGCCTACGCCCAGCACCATCTCGATGGTCACGACCACGGCGGCGAACTTCAGCGTGACGAAGAAGCTTTCGAGAAAGGCGTCGTCGCTGAGCAGGTTGATGTAGTTGCGCAGGCCCACGAATTCGGCCTCGCCAATGCGCTGGCTGGGGTTCCAGTCCAGGAAGCTGGCGTAGATCATGTAGCCAATCGGGTAGAGTAGCGCGACAGCCATGACCAGCGCCGCAGGGGCGAGGAAAAGGTAGGGCGTCAGCCGATTTGCGTTGGCAACTTGCATGGGCTCAGGGTCCGTGCTGCGGGTGCTGTGGTGGATGGCCGCGGCGCGGGTTTGATGCGCCGGGGCTGTGGTTGGTTTCCCGAGGCTCCTTGGCAGCTATTGGCGCCCAGAGAGCAGAGGGGGTGGGGCCGCAGGTTTCCTTTGGAAACCTACTTATCCCGCTCGGTCAGCGGAGCTGACCGTTATTGCCAGGAGTAATACCCGGCCTCGTCCATGATGGCGCGCGCTCGCTCAGCGACACCGTTCAGCGCTTCCTGCGGGTCGAGGCCCTCAGTCAGCACCTGGCTCATCGTCGTGCCGATATCAGCGTTGATCTTGCCCCATGTGGGGATGATCGGGCGCCAGTCCGGGTCAGCATACTTGAGCGCTTCGCCAAAGGTGGCCGAGTAGGGGTACTTTTCGTTCAGCTCCGCGTTTTCATAGGTCGAGAAGCGCGAGGGGTTGCCGCCCGCCATTGCCACCATCAGATCGCCCTTCTTGGAGGTCAGCCACTGCATGAGCAGAAAGGCCGCTTCCTTGTTCTGGGCGTTCTTTGGGATGGCGATGCCGAAGCCGCCGGTCTGGCTGCCGCGGCGGACACCTTCGGGGTGCAGCGCATAACCGACCTTACCAGCCACTGTCGATTTGCTTGGGTCTTCAAAGCCCGCGGCGAAGGCGATGCTGTCCATGAACATGGCCGCTTGCCCTTGCTGGAAGGCCGCCGCGGCCTCGGCAGGGCCAAAGGTTTGCGAGCCTTCCGGGCCGCAATCCACAATGGTTTTCAACGCGTTGGCGGCTGCGACACCAGCCTCGTTGTTGATGATCGGCTCCCAAGCGTCGTCAAAGACGCGTCCACCCAGCGGGGCGAGATGCAACAGGAAGGCATGGCTCGCCTGGTGGCCCGAAGCCGCACGCGAGGCCATGCCACCCATACCTGGCTCAACCTCAGGGATTTTGCAGGCCGCATCGAGCAGTTGGTCATAGGTCTCGGGTACCGGAATGCCGTGCTTTTCAAAAATGTCCTTGCGGTAGGCCAGCACGGACGTCTCGGAGCCAAATGGGATGCCAAATGCGGAACCCAGCTGCCCGGGTAGGTAGCCTTTCTGGCCACCAGCCACGCCGATGTTCTCCACATAGCCCGAGATCAGATCCGCCTGATCGTAGTTGGGATCAGCCAGCGCGGGGTTCATGAAATACTTGGCCAGGTTCTCCAGCTGGTCGGCGTAGACATAATCCGCCTTGGAAAACACCACATAGGCGATCATGTCGTAGTCACCTTCGCGCTTGGTCAGCTCCAGTGTCTGCCGCTCGCGCATCTTCAGGTACTGCAACTGGTCCACCTCGACCTCGATGCCTGTCTCTTCGGTAAATGCGGGCAGCACCTTCATCATCGCGTTGTAATGCGGGTGCGCGGGCACGTTGATCACCAGCGTCGTGCCCTCGTAAGGCTCATAAGGGTTGGCGAACGCAGCGCATGCGAGCGTCGCAGAAACCGCCGTCCCCGTCAGGATTGTCTTGACCGCTGTACCGGTCAGCAACTTAGTGAGTGATAGCATTCTTCAGTCCTCCCTGATGCTGTTCTTGATG
This sequence comes from Roseobacter cerffii, assembly GCF_054226325.1. NCBI lineage: Bacteria > Pseudomonadati > Pseudomonadota > Alphaproteobacteria > Rhodobacterales > Roseobacteraceae > Roseobacter > Roseobacter cerffii. The sequence goes on along the minus strand of NZ_CM135757.1, from coordinate 3,282,391 downwards.
TGTCAGAGCCGAAGCCCGGACGTTTTGTCGAAAATCATGATTTCATCGGTGAGCACGCCAAAGGTTTGCTCGGTGCCAGACCGGACGGGCGCGGCGCTCTGTGTTTCAACGAGTATTTCGGCCCCGCCACAGCGCGTGACCAGAACGGATTGGGCGCCCAGATATTCGGAAACAGCCACCTTGAGCTCAATGGGAGCCCCTTGTGTCAGATCAGTGGTGAAGCTGGACGGGCGCAGCCCCACGGTCACCTGGCGATCCGTGGCGCTGGCCAGCCGTGCGCCCGTCTCGGTTGTCAGCGGCAGGGCAAACCCGTCACCGCGGGCCCAGAGCGTGCCCTTCTCGTCGACCAACTCTCCATCGACGAAGTTCATTGTCGGCGCACCGATAAAGCCAGCCACGAACTTGTTCACCGGCGCCTTGAAGAGCTCTTCGGGCGTGCCCTGCTGCTGGATCAGCCCATCGCTCATCACCACGATGCGATCGCCCAGCGTCATTGCCTCGACCTGATCGTGGGTCACATAGACCATGTTCTTGTCGATGGTGTCGCGCATCTCAGCCAATTCAGCGCGCATCTTGCCGCGCAGCTTCGCATCGAGGTTCGAGAGCGGCTCGTCAAAGAGAAACGTGCCCGCATCGCGGACGAGCGCGCGCCCCATCGCCACCCTCTGCCGCTGACCGCCCGACAGCTCCGCCGGCTTGCGATCCAGCAGATGCGCAATATTCAGCATTTCGGCCACGCGCTGCACCTTGGCCTCGATCTCGGACTTCGAGACGCGCGCCAGTCGCAGCGCAAAGGACATGTTTTTTGCGATATTCATATGCGGGTAGAGCGCGTAGTCTTGGAAGACCATGGCGAGATCGCGCTCTTTCGGGTCCAGACGGCTGATTGGCTTGTCATCGAAGAATATCTCGCCGCTGGTCACGGTCTCCAAGCCCGCGAGCATGCGCAGAGTCGTGGATTTGCCGCAGCCCGAGGGGCCGACCAAAACCGTGAATTCCCCGTCGTCGAGGCTGAGATCGAACGGCGGCAGAACCTCCACGACCCCATAGCTCTTGGATACCTGATCAAACACGATGCGTGGCACATGTCCCCCCAGCGCCAAATTCCGAAGAAAGCCTCCCAGCTTCGAGACCCAGAGTGCCCAAAGGGCTTCCAATAGCGAAGGGAAAAAGCCAAAATGAACGTTAGCGTTAACGTTTTGAGTGACGTATCTGTATGATAATATTTGACAAAACCACGTGAGCATTGGCCCGTATCTGTGAGTAAAACCAAGCGGCCAGCAAAGATCGAAGACGTCGCGGCCCGCGCGGGCGTCAGTATCATGAGCGTCTCGCGTGCGATCCGAGGTGTTGATGGCGTGTCGGAAAAGACACGTGCGGAGATCCTCAAGATCGCGCGGGCCATGAAGTACGTGCCCAACAGCAACGCCCGGTCGCTGGCCGTGGCGAACTCGAACCTAATCGGGATTTCGCTGCCTACGTTTGCTGGAGAGGTGTTCGCTGATATTCTAAACGGGATGCGACGCACCTTCGATTCCGCCGGATACTCGAGCGTTATCGATACCACCGAGTACAACCCCGAGGCCGAGCTGAACTGGGTCCGACGGCTGCTGTCGTGGCAGCCCGCGGGTATCATCCTGACCGGTCTGGATCACAAGCCTGAGACGGTTGAGTTGTTGCGGGCGTCGCCGATCCCGGTGCTGGAAATCTGGGATCATACCGACACGCCAATCGATATCTGCGTCGGGATCGATCACTACAAGGCCGGGCAGATGATCGGGGAGCACGCGGTTGCCTTGGGGTATCAGCGCCCCGCGTTTGTGAGCGCGCCGCGGGGCCATGACACCCGCGCGGATGCACGGCTCGAGGGGCTGCGCGATGTGTTTTCGCGCGCGAGGGGCGCACCTGTTCTGTCCGCTCGGCCAGAGTCCGGGAACTCCTTTGCGACGGGGTTTGATGGAACGGCGCAACTTCTGGACACGGCCGCGCCCGACATCATCTGTTATCTCAATGACCATATGGCTTTTGGCGGTTTGATGTGCTGCCAGATGCGCGGTCTGTCCGTGCCGAACGACATGGGGATTGCGGGGTTCAATCAGCTTGATCTGGCCAGCGTCCTGCCGAAGAAGCTGACGACGGTGCGTACGCTGCGCCGTTTGATGGGCATTACCGGTGCCACAAACCTGCTGGCGCGGATCAATGGCGTGTCGGTGGACACATCAAAGCCGCTGCCGTTGGAGCTCATTTCCGGCGAGACGACCCGACAACAAGCGTAGTCTGGTAGACGGTCAGCCGTTGGCGATCCGGCGCAGGAGTTGGCGCCGCTGCTCTTCGGCTTCGGGCAGGATCACAGCATTTTGTGCCGCGAAGCGGCCCGTGTAGGCGCCGTTGAACAACACGCGGGCGCCTGCGTACCGCTGCAAATCGAGATTGCGCTCAAAACTGTGGCCGAGCCCTGCAATGCGGTAGCCGGGCGCGCGCGGCGTGGGTGTGAGATAGCCCTCGATCGACAATCGAGCCAAGGTGCCCGCCGCGCCAACAAAGCGCGTTGTCGTCAGATCAGTGGTCCGCATCATGCCCTGATCGGCATCAAAGCGTCCCACCGCGCTGGCAAAAGACCCGTTGATCAGCCCCGCCACACCACGACCGCGCGTGGGGATGCCGCCGATGGTCACCACACCGCCGGCGCGCGCGACGTCGCCTGACACCAGATCAAGATTGCCTTTTGGAGCCGAGACACGGCTTGCCACAACATCGCCGCCCTGCCACAAGCCCGACACCGCGATGCGGTCCCCGGGGGCGGGCAGAGCCGTGTCTTGCCCGATAAAAACCGAGACCCCGTTCACGGTTACGCGGCGATCATCTGCGGTCACGGCCGACACCGTCCCCACGACCGGCCTCGTGACATAGATGCGCCGCGCCACCAGGGCATCGGCGGGCCCAACGGCTTCGACCGTCAGGCTGTCGCCAAGACGGAGATCATCGGCGGCCACCCTGCCAAACCCATCGCTGAAGGCGGTTCTATCGTCGGTCAGAATCCGATTGCCGCTCACGACCAGATCGCCGACCTCCGTCAGGACACCGACGATACCCGTGCCACCGATTCCACCTTCGGCCTCACGTTCGTTCGGTTGTGGCCACGCAACGCTGGGCCACAGAAGCCCCGAGAGACTAACAGCAAGAGCAGAGCGGCGAGAGAATTTACCCGTCGTCATCGGTGGACGTTCCTTTTGTGTCAGCGTCTTCGTCTTCCCTGTAGAAGAAAACGCCAAATCTGAAGCGATGAGTTGCGGATGGCTTGGAAGTGTCCTGCGCCTGCTTGCCACCAGCCAGCGCATTGATATGCAGCAACCCATTCTGGCCGATCTGCCGCGCTTCAGCCTCGATAGCGTCGACGGAGGACGCATCGAGGTTGTTGTAAAACACGGCGCGTTCCAGAAATGCCGGATCATCCGACAGCAGATTGTCCACCGCGGCCTGCATATGATCGCCGAGGTTGTGGGCAAAGAGATGCAGTTTCTGGTCGGTATCGGCGGAGCCAACGAGCCCCTCCGACAGTAAACGCACCTCGTCGTCGTCGAGCTCGGCAATGCCCTGCCGCGTCAATTCATCGAGCACGGTGCGGGGGCGAATGTCGCGGCTGATCGATTGCACCAGGGTCTCGAAACTGGGCCCGTCTGTCGCGAAGCGGGGCAGGGCACGCGGGGCGCCCTCTTGAACAAATGCGGGGTCTGACATCCAGCGGCCCACGACCGTCAGTAGGATCGAGACCTTGCGCTGTGTTTCGGTGCTTTCAGTCTGATCTCGTGCGCGGAACTCCTTGACGTCGCGCCGGTGCACGCCGGTCATCACGTTTACACGGCTGTCGGTTGCAGCCTCACCCAGGTCATCGACCGCCACCTCCACATAGGTCTGCTTGACGATGCGGTAGAGCGCCGGTGCGGTGACGCCTTGTGCGATCAGGGCGCGCACCAGCGGACGCAAAATACGCCGCACCGCCCGCTCGAAAAGGCCGGACCTAGAGAAAGGATCGCGCACTGTCATGCAGCGACAATCTGCGATGGTGTGAAAAAATTCCACAAAAAACTTGCCTCTGCGGCGGAGTGTCCCAAATAGCCGATCAGAGATGTGTGAAAAATGCACACATACAAAAGTCGGAGGACATTTCCATGAAGCTGCTTAGCCTTTTCAAAGCGTCGGTTCTTGCCGGAGCCCTTGCCGTTGCAGGGTGCGCAACCACCACCAGTGACCCGGACATCGTTGAGGTCGCGCAGTCGGCAGGATCGTTTAACACGCTCGTCGCTGCCGTCAGCGCGGCGGATCTTGTCGATACTTTGAAGGGGGATGGCCCGTTCACCGTCTTTGCGCCGACGGATGACGCCTTTGCAGCGCTGCCGGACGGGACTGTCGAAACCCTCCTCAAGCCTGAGAACAAAGACCAGCTGACGGCGATCCTGACCTACCACGTTCTGCCGGGCAAGGTGATGGCGGCGGACCTCGCGGGCCAGCGTCTAAGCCCCGCAACGGTCAACGGCAAGACGGTGCATGTGGACGGCCGCAATGGCGTCAAGGTCAATGATGCGACCGTGACCGCAGCTGACATCGAAGCCTCGAACGGTGTCATCCACGTGATCGACAAAGTTCTGTTGCCCTGATCCGGAATTGAAAGGAGACCAAAATGACAACTTTCACTTTCACGGGTTTTGCCTCTGCCGATCTCTTTGGTGACGATCAGATCGCATCGCATGCCAGCTTTACGATGCCCGGCGCCGCGACCCTGGAGTTTACAGTCACGGATGACGACAGTCGGCTGTCCGGGGATGCCCGGCGCAACGAGCGTGGCGATGACCGCTCTGGCCAACAGGCCGAGATCCTGCGCGATGGCGAGGAGGTCGGAAACGGCGGCACGCTCTACGCCGAGCAGGTCTGGCATCTCTACGGCGACGACGGCAGGGCCTATCGCCTGGTTGAATTGGAGCAGCCAGGTCACTTGCCAGACAGCTTCACCTTCCTCGGCCCGGTCCCGCCCGCTGGCGTGACGCTGACCGTGGGCAATAACGTGAACGTCTTCCGCGGCGTGAGCTATGACCAACTCTCTGCGGGCGCCCTGCCGCAACCTACACCCAACATCGTCGACATCGCTTCAGGATCGGATGACTTCAACATCCTCGTTCAAGCGCTCACCGCGGCCAATCTTGTGGATGCTGTCCGCGACTCCAATGACATCACAGTGTTCGCTCCGACCGACGCAGCCTTCACAGCGCTCGCGGTCGATCTGGGGTTTGACGGCGATACTTCGGATGAAGGTGCAGTCTTCGGCTTCATCGCCTCCGCACTTGCGGGTCTGGCGCCCGATGGCGACCCGATCCCATTGTTGAGCGATATCCTTCTCTATCACGTTTCACCAGGTGCCAAGACGGCTGCGGAAGTGGATGCGGCGGATCAGGTCGCAACGTTGCTTTCCGGCGCCACCTTTGGCTCAGAGGGAACGGAGTTGGTTGACAATGAGCCGGACGTTGCGAACCCGAACATCGTCGGCCCGGATGTTGGTGCGGCCAATGGCACGATCCAGATCATTGATCGGGTGCTGCTGCCCATCGACATTCCCGGAAACGAACCGACGGAACCGGAGCTTCCAACCCTCGCGGGGATCGTTGCCGCCAGTGGTGGAACATTCGATCAGGATGGCACCGATTTCGACTTGCTGCTGACCGCCGTGCAGACCGCAGGGTTGGTGGGCGCGCTCGACGATCCGGAGGCCGATCTCACCGTCTTTGCGCCGAACGACGCGGCCTTTGTCGGTCTGTCGCAGGCTCTGGGCTTTGAAGGTGCCGATGAGGGTGAGGCCTTTGCCTATCTGGTTGAGGCGCTGACCCTGCTCGGCGGCGGCGATCCGATCCCGTTGCTGACAGAGGTGTTGACCTACCACGTGGCTCCAGAGGCGCTGGGGTCTGAACAGGTTCTTGCGGCAGACGAGATCGATACGCTGCAGGGTGGAACCCTCGGCGTGGATGGCACAAGTCTTGTCGATGCCGACCCGGACGTGCCGAACCCGAATCTGATCGCGACGGATATCCCGGCCTTGAACGGGATCGCGCACGTGCTGGACGGTGTTCTTCTGCCCGCTGATCTTCTGCAGTCGGACGGATCGAATGATGTGGATTTCATCATCGATGATGACACCAGTAGCCTGATCCGCACCGGTCGTGACAACGACCTGGTCGATGGCAACGGTGGCGATGACAAGATCCTGCTCGGACGTGGCGACGACGTGGGTGTTGGCGGCGACGGCAATGACTTCATTGCCGGTGGCCGTGGCAAGGATGTGATCACCGGCGGCTTGGGCGATGACAAGCTATTTGGCGGGCGCGATGCAGACATTTTCATCTTCAACACCGGCGACGGGAACGACCGCATCATCGCGTTCGAAGATGGTGTTGACCTCATCGATCTCAGCGGCACGGAGTTTGAAAGCTTCGCGGAACTCGAAGGCGGCATTCACGTCCGCGACAACGGGGTCGTGATCAATCTTGGTGACGATCAAAGCATCTTCGTTCAGAGCGCACGTCTGGAACTCTCCGAAGACGACTTCCTGTTCTAAAAGACGCGCCGGGCCGTCGGTTGAGATCGACGGCCCGGACCACATGTAGCATGCGCTGCAGAAGGCTTTCGACCCGCGGCGATCACCCCGGCCAATCCATTCTGGACCGTCCGGCTCTCGCCAATAAAGAAAGCCGTGGCCTCCACATTCCGGGCCGCTCATGGTGGCGGCAAATTGGCCTTCCACTTCCCCCAAAAATCGGTCAAGAAGAACGCAGATGCACGGCATCGACAATCATTGACATCGAGTACCCAGCTGGTCGCAAGGCGCTCTCTCTTTTCTTGGGGGTGGCCACATGGGGCGCATATCTACAAACACGACTGGAATTCTGGTTGCGGATCAACGCAAGGATCAGGTGCTGCTGTTGCGGGATCTGGACGGCGATGGCACCGCGAGCGGTGCGGATGAGACAGCGGTTTTCTTTGACGAGACCAACGCGAGTGGTCTTGAGACGCCGACCGACAATGTCTTCTCGGTACATCAGGTAGAAGACGGCAGCGTCTTCATTGGGGACGGCAACAGCGATACGATCTACCGGCTGAATGACACGAACGGCGATGGTGATGCACAGGATGCAGGCGAAGCCACGGTCTGGTTCTCGGCGGAGAATGCGGCGGGCCTGTCGACCGTCACGCCAAATGGGATCGCCGAGGGGCCGGACGGCGCCATCTACGTGTCCAATGCGGGGACGACCCCGGTACCGCAGGATGCGATCTACCGGACGGTGGATCTCAATGGCGATGGCGACGCGAATGACGCAGGCGAGGCCACGGTCTGGCTCGATGTGCAAACGGTCATCGACACGGCGGTGCCTTTCGACTTGAGTTTTGACGGTGGGGTGGCCTATCTCAACGACCTGACGGGAACGGCGACCGATGTGATCCACCGGATCGAAGACCTCAACGGCGATGGTACGATCCAGGCCGATGAGGTGACACCCTTTATCTCCGATGACATGAACTTCGGTGCACCGGTCGATATCTCCAGTGCGGTTGCGGTCGACGGGTCGCTTTACACGGTGACCTGGATCCCCGATGGAGATGATATCCTGAAAGTTTACCGATTAAACGATCTGGATGGCTCGGGTCAGATCGACAGCGTTTTCGAGGCTGTCGAGGTGTGGAACGCGTCGTTCATGCCCGACGATCTGGCTGCCGACATCGGCTTTTCCATCGCAACGGATGCGGAGGGCAGTCTGATCCTGACCGCGAACAGTTTTACGGGGGATGGCAACGTCATCAAGCTGACGAACCTCAACGGTGATGGCGATTTCTTCGATGCGGGTGAAACGGGGCTCTTTGGTTCCGATCAGTATGAGGGCCAGCTCGAACGGCCGCGCGCGGTTGAGGCCTATGAGGGTGCAGCAACGATGGTGCCGAGCACGGTGGGCGCGGGCAATCACTTCTCGGTCTTCTTGCGCGATGGTGTGCTCTACAGTTCTGGTGAAAACGTCGTGAGCCAGCTTGGCAATGGCGCCACGGGCTTCGACATCAAGGCGCCGCTGCCGGTGTCTTTGCCCGAAGGGTTTGACGCCAGCATCACATCGGTGGCGGGGGGGCTTTTGCACACCACGTTCCTGACGGACGAGGGTGATGTTTACGCTTTCGGCTTCAACAATCGCGGCCCCTTGGGTGTGGGTGACGAGGAGGCGCGCACCTCGGCTGTGAAGATCGAGGCTCTGGATGATGTCGAAATCACCGGCGTTGAGAACGGCAACGGCACGTCCTTCGCAATTGCGGCGGATGGCACGCTCTATGGTTGGGGCAGCAACACCAACGGCCAACTCGGCACGGGCGATCAGGAGGAACGGCTCGTACCGACGGCGATCACGGCCTTGTCGGATGAGACTATCGTCGCCGTCTCTGCCGGCGTAACGCATACGCTGGTGCTGACGGCGGAGGGCGAGGTCTATGGCTTCGGTGGCAATACCGACAATCAGGTCAGCCCCTCGGACGACCGCAGCGTGATCGAACCGAGCCTGGTCGCGGGGCTGCCAGACGACATCGTCGCGATCTCTGGTGAAGGCCGCACGTCTTACGCGATCACATCTGATGGCCGGGTCTTCGGTTGGGGCGAGGGTCGCTATGGCCAGCTTCTGCAAGGCGAGGATAACGGTGACGGCACCTTCATGCCCGCTGCGGATGACGTGGCTACGCCCTTCGAGCTAACCGGGCTTCCCGACGGCATCATCGACATCCAAGGGGGCGCGCGCTGGTCCGTGGCGCTGACCGACGATGGTGACGTCTATGCGTGGGGCCCGAACGACGAGGGCCCGACGGGTGGCCTCGACGGCGATCCCGCCACGGAAAGCGATGCGTCTTTCTTCCCTACGAAGATCGCGGAGCTGGACGATGTTACAATCGTCGAAATCCAGGCGGGGCCGAATTCGATCATCGCGGTTGCTGATACTGGCGCGATCTACACGTGGGGGGCGAATTCGGATGGGCGGCTCGGCTATTCATCCGACGGATCGGTCTACACCCCTCGGGAGGTCGATTTCGAGGCAGATCCAGCACCCTTCCTCAAGAGTGCGACGCCCGGTGACAATGGGCGAGATGTGGAGACCGACAGCACGCTTGTCCTGAAGTTCACGGAAGCGGTCTCCGCAGGCGAGGGCGTCTTGACGTTGGTCAATCGCGACACCGGCGCACGGACCGAGATCGATGTGGCCGACACCCGGCTTGTCAATTTCACCGGCGATACGGTCACGATCACGCCGCCCGCGCACTTGGACACGGAGGCGCGTTATGCCGTTGAGATCGAGGACGGCGCCTTTGTCGACAGCGACGGGCAGAGTTTCGAGGGGATCGACGAGGGCGATACCTCGACGTTCAATTTCACGACCGGCGAGGAGGCTGCGGCATCGCCGGATCAGTATCTCGATACTCCCGGCGACGATCTGCTGCGCGGCGGCGCGGAGGATGATCGCATCAACGGGCGCGCGGGCGATGACTTGGTCTCGGGCGGCGCGGGCGATGACCGGCTCAACGGCGGCGCGGGTGATGACGGCCTGCGCGGAGATGCGGGCCGCGACCGCCTGAACGGCAGCTTGGGTGAAGACACGCTTCGGGGTGGTGCTGATGATGACCGGCTGAACGGTGGCGTGTCTGATGACCAGCTCTTCGGTGAGGACGGCAATGACTATCTGATTGGCGGTGCCGGCAACGACCTGCTCGATGGTGGCGCCGGGAATGACTTGATGAGCGGTGGATTGGGCGCTGACACCTTCGTCTTCAACGGCGGTCACGACGTGATCCATGACTTCGATATCGGAGATGGTGGGGCACCGGAGGGCGGCTTGTCCGACCAGATTGTTATCGACGTCGCGGATGTCGACAGCTTCGAAGACCTGCTCGACACCGCCACCACATCGGGAAGCGCCGTGACCTTCGAGTTCAACACCGACGACAGCCTGACCTTGCGCGATATCGAACTCGCAAGTCTCGAGGCGGATATGTTCAGCTTCGTATGATCACTCTGATCCGGAAGCCGCTTCGGCGGCTTCCGACGATAGCCCGTCAATTCGAATTCATTTGATGAGTTCTGGCCGACGTCACGCTCGTCTACCGTCTCGGACTGCTCAGACACGCCCTGCTGCGCGGGGGGCGACGGAGACACTTGCCGAAGTGACCGCGACGTTGCCCGGTCAAGTAATATGCTGGATTGTCGAGAACCCTTCGAAAGTGGGCGCACCTTCGTGCAGCTTCGCAGTGGCGCCTGCGTTCTTATGCGCCTCTCGAAACGCCTCGCTGCGTGTCCAGCCACGAAACGCCTCTTCCGACGCCCAAACCGTATGCGATGCATAGAGGATCGTGCCCTCCGCCTCGGGCCCCTTGAGCATATGGAATTCGACAAAGCCGTCCATGTCTTTCAGATGGCTGTCGCGTCCAAGCCAAAGCGCTTCGAACGCTTCGGCATTCTCGGGTCGGACAGTGAACCTGTTCATTGCGATAAACATGATCGATCTCCATTGGTCACAGGGCCTCTCTGAAACTTGGCCTCTTGCGCGCGAGGATCAAGACGTGGATCGGCCATGGCCTGCAGTGGTGCCGGTGTTAAGTGTGCCGCAGCCTTTGACATCTTCCATGTGGCGGAGGTGCCGGGGGCCAGGCGTCGCTTTTTCCGAAGCCCCCCTCTTGACCCTGGCCGTTCTGTTGGAGGGCCAGAGCACCATTGATGTGGCAGCCTTCGGGCAAGTGTTGACCTTCCTCCTTGTGGCCTTATCTTAAACCTACTAAAAGTGTCAAGAATTCCGCGAGCCAGGTGATACAACCGCACCGAGCCACTTCTGATCGACCTCACGAAAAGAACTGGTGCCCGCAATGACCGAATTGTCCCCTGAAGACATCCGTGCCGCTCGCAACGCCGAGACCCAGATGCGTGACCGCGATCTTGCCGAGAAACTCGGGATATCCGAGGCTCAGTTGGTTGCCGCTCACGTCGGGCACGGTGCCACGGCGGTGATCTCTCATCCTGACCAGCTCATGCATGCGGCGGCGCAGTTGGGTGAGGTGATGGCACTCACGCGCAATGCCTCCTGCGTTCACGAGAAAATCGGCATCTATGACAATTACCACCCCGGGGCACATGCGGCGATGGTACTGACCGAAGAGATCGATCTGCGCATTTTCCTGCCCATTGGCGGCACGCCTACATGGTCGAGAAAGACACCGACACAGGCCCGCGGCGCAGCTTGCAGGTCTTTGATGCGGCGGGGGATGCGGTCCACAAGGTATTTCTGCGGGACGAGGTGCGGGCTGCATGGGCGGATGCGAAGGCACAGATTGCGCTTCCCGATCAGGAGACCACGCTGCACGTCGAGTCGCGCCAGCCTCCCGAAGCCCCCAAGTCCGATCCATCAAAGCTGGATATCCTGCGCAAGGAATGGCGCCGTCTCACTGATACGCATCAGTTTCTGCGCCTGACCTCCAAGCTCAAGATGAACAGGCTCGGCGCCTATCGGATCGCAGGCGCCCCCTATGTTCGGGCACTGCCGCCTGCCGCAGTCGATGCGATGTTCGACGCGGTGCGCGACCGGCAGATCGAGGTCATGCTCTTTGTGGGCAATCGGGGGTGTCTTCAAATTCATACAGGTCCGATCTGGACGCTGCGGCGCATGGGGCCGTGGCAAAACGTTATGGACCCCGGTTTCAATCTGCATCTGCGAACGGATCACATCGCTGAAGTCTGGGCGGTCGACAAACCTACCCAGCGGGGTCCCGCACTCTCGGTCGAGGCGTTCGATGCACGCGGGGCGCTCATCTTCCAGATGTTTGGTCTTGGTAAGGAGGGGCGCGACAGCCGCCAGATCTGGCGAGAGATTGTCGACGACCTGCCCACGATGGAACTGGAGACAACGTCATGAGACGCCGCGCCGGACGTATGGCGCTGAGCGATCGGATCGCGCTCTGCGTTACTCTGATCCTTGCAGCACTTGGCCTCGCCACATCCACTGCGCGCGGTGACGATATGGCCACGCGCGTTGTTACGCTGGGTGGGTCGGTCACCGAGATCGTCTTTGCCCTTGGTGAGGCGGATCGGCTTGTTGCCCGCGACAGCACGTCAAGCTTCCCAGCGGAGGCCCTTGATCTGCCCGATGTCGGCTATCTGCGGGCGCTCTCGCCGGAAGGTGTGCTGAGCGCGCAGCCGGATTTGATCATCTCCGAAGAGGGTGCGGGCCCGCCGGATGCCGTGGCGTTGCTCACGTCGGCAGCCATCCCGTTTGTCGAGGTGCCGGAGGCCCGCACAACGGACCAGATCGCGCGCAAGATCGTGGCTGTTGGACAGGCGCTGGGGGTCCGCGACAAGGCGCAGGTGTTGGCGGCTGAGGTGGTCTCGGATCTGCAGGCCATTGCCGAGCACATTGCCTCCGCGGATCAGCCCCGTCCACGCGTGTTATTTATTCTGAGCACGCAGGGTGGCCGCTTGTTGGCCTCCGGTGTCGAGACTTCAGCCGATGCGATCATTGATCTGGCGGGCGGCGAGAGCGCGATCGACAGCTTTGAAGGATACAAGGCCGTGACAGCCGAAGCCATCGCCCAAGCGGCACCTGAGGTGATCCTGATGATGGACCGGGCGGCATCGGGTTTGTCGGGATCGTCGTACCGCATCTGCTGCGCCTAGCGACCGGTCCGGACCATCGTGGGCTGCTGATCAACTCGGCGCTCTTGGGTGCGAGCTTGCTGTTGATGGCCGATATCATCTCCCGCGCGGTGGTCGCACCCGCGGAGCTACCCATCGGCATTGTGACTGCTGTTCTCGGGGCGCCTTTCTTTTTGTGGATTTTGCTCAGGCGCCGTGGCGTCGTGGACTTGTAGAATGATCACCGCGCGAGACATCACGCTGCGGTACGGGCGCACCACGATCCTGGACCGGGTCGAGTTTTCAGCGCAGCCGGGGCGGCTGACCGCAATCGTCGGCCCGAATGGCTCGGGCAAGACAAGCCTGCTGAAGGCGCTCACCGGCGAGGTGCCCTGCGACGGAGACATCAGCATCGCTGGCCATGACATCCGAAAGACACTTGCGTGGCAGCTGGCCGCGCTTCGCGCCGTGTTGCCGCAATCGTCACCGATGTCCTTCCCGTTTCAGGCCATTGAGGTTGTCCGGCTCGGCCTTGGTCAGGGTCCGTTGCATGACCCGCGCCTGCCGGAGCGTGCGCTCGCGCGGGTGGGCCTGGCGGGATACGAGAGCCGATTTTATCAGGAACTATCCGGAGGCGAGCAACAGCGTGTGCAACTGGCCCGCGTCCTCTGCCAGGTTTGGCAGCCCGTTGTCGATGGCGTGCCACGTTGGCTTTCGCTGGATGAGCCCGTGTCCAGCCTCGACATCGGGCATCAGCTCGACGTGATGCAGATCGCGCGTGACTATGCCGATGCCGGCGGTGGGGTGGTCGCTGTGATGCACGATCTGAACCTATCCGCGATGTTCTCCGATGAGGTTGTGCTCATGGCATCGGGGCGCATGGTCGATCGTGGCTCGTCTGATGCTGTCTTGACCGACAGCAACCTTTTGAAGGTGTACAACTGCGCGCTTCGGACGCGTACGCCGCCGTCTTCGGCCATCTGGTACATGTTGCCGCAATCTGCGCACGCAAACTGAAGCTTACCGTTCCAGCGACCCCATCTGCGGCATCATGATAACACCGGCGACTGCGTAACTACCCACTTGCAAGTCACAATGCTCACGAGGCGGAAAACAACTCGTAGTTGGATACCAGTGAATGAGTAATGCCGTCTTTGATGCGCCAAGTCGTGCGGTACCGGCAATCACCTCTCTGGGGCGCCTTATGTCGTGTCGCGAGAGGTTTCGGACAGGTCGCGCACGGTGTTCTTGTAGTGCTCGAGCGCCAGATGGTCGGATTTGCAGTATGGCTCCGAGGCCAGACAGCTCCTCTTGAACAGCACGTCGTAGGTCAGCTTGGGTCCGCACCGGTAGGTGCGTGCCCCGTTTTCGCCCAACCCTTGCCCATGGCTTTGCGCTGTTTTCAGCGCGTTGTGCATCCAGTTGAGACAGTTGATGGCGGTGAAGGGATCGTTCACGCCGGGCGACAGCGCTCGTGCGAGCATCTCGACCAACTCATCGACGAGAAAGAGGATGTTCTGGTGTTCGGTCCGGCTCACGCCGATTGCATAGCAGTTGCGCAGCGCGCAGATGTCATCCTCGGTCAGCTCCTGATCTGACCAGACCTGAACAATCGTAGTGTAGCGCGTGATGAAGTCGCCCGGCACCTTCTCAAGTCGCAACCGCCAGCCGTTGTTCTGCATCAGGTCCTCGATCAGCGGATAGTTCAAGGTCTGGACATAGCCCGCGGTCGTATGGGTGATCTCGCGATCAGGTGCGCGATCCGGCGCGTCGGGCTCGGTCTCGTCTTGCAAATCCTTCTGCGCGTCGATCAGCGTCATGATCTCAGTCTCCAGCCTGCGCCCGAGGTTGGCGGTGATGTTGGAGACGTTGATCGTCTCCGGCACGTGATGCACGAAGTAGATCATAGTGAACACGGCCAGAACGCTGCCCAGCATGGCAAGCAACATGGAATACTGTGGCACGAATGCTTCGACACCGGCGCTGTCCGATGGATCCTGCACCGCGCGCAGGATGGAAAGGGTGTAGACGAAGGTTGCGATGAGAATACCGAGGCTGATCTGATTGCCCCGGTCGCGCATGAAGTTACCGATCAGACGGGGCCCATAGTTCCCGGCCGCAAAGGACACGGCGACAATGGTCATGGAGAACATGACGCCCGTGACCCCGATCACTGAGGTGGCGATGGTCGAGAGCGTGTTGCGTGCGCCATCGACTTGGGTATCGAGCAACGTGCTGGGCAGCGAGAAGGGGACCAAATCTGTATTGTGGTCGAGCCATTCGGAGGCGTGAGCCAACGCCAGTGCGAACAGCACAAGCGTCGCCGGAATGAACCAATAGCTGGCGCGGATGTCCTGCGCGAGCTTGAGGAGCATGGCGCCGTACTTCAAGGTCTGCCTCCTCGCTGCGGGTCAGGTCCGGTGTGGTCTCGGCAGAGTTGGGCCGCAATGAAAGCTTGCCAATTCAACGGTGTGCTCCGTTACGCCCGTTGCTGCTGCTGCGGGTCCTGGGCCGCGCCCAGAAAATTGCTGACCACGTTCAGGTTATCAATATTGTCGCAAATCACCTTGAAGACCAGCAGGAAGGGCACCGCAACCAGGGCGCCCGCGATGCCCCAGAGCCAGCCCCATAGGACCACGGTCAGGAAGACCGCCACGATGTTCAACTCCAGCCGCTTGCCCAAAAGATACGGGGTGACAAACTGCGCCTCAATGCTGGTAAGCGCCTGATAGGCGAGGGGGGCGATCAGCGCATAAGACAGGCTGTCGAAGTAGGTGATTGCATGGACGCCGACGAAGAGCGTCCCGATCAGCCCACCGAGGATGGGCAGGTAGTTCAGCAGGAACGCGGCGATGCCCCAGATATAGGCGTGATCGAGGCCGATCATCCACAGCGTCGCCGCGACGACCGCGCCAAGACCTGCGTTGATCAGCGTGATCGTCAGCAGGTACCCGGAGACGCGGCGCTCGATGTCATAGACCATCGCCAGAGCCTGCTTCTTCCCGCTCAGTGTCCGAAACGCTTGCATCAGCTTGATGTAGAAGAGATCGCCAGAGGCCAGCAGAAAGAGGGCAAGCACCAAGGCAACCGCAATGGACGTCAGGCTGCTGGCCGCGACGGTGACAGCCGAGTTGAGAAGGCCGGGTTGCTGCACAACCACCTGCTGTGGGCCTTCCGCAGGTGCGGCGGTCATTTTTTCCACCTCGGTCGAGGCATCCTTGACCGCGTCGATGGTCTCGGTCACGCCACTCAGTTTGTACTTGAGATCTCGGGCAATGCTGGGCGCGTCATTGGACCACGTCCGCACCGTGTCACCGGCAAAGAAGATCGCAGCGCCGATACAGGCCGTGGCCGACAAGATCAGAACAGTCGCGGCCAAGGCGGCTGGCAGACCTCTGCGCTGCAGGAAACGGTTGATCGGGCTGAGCGTCAGGGCGAGCAGAAATCCCAGCATGATCGGAAGGATCAAATCACGCGCAAAGTATGCGACGACAAAAACCGCAATGATGGTCAGGATGCCTGCGCTGCGTCTGAGGGCTCTTATGTCGTCTTGCATATCTTTCATTCCGTTTCAGCGGCGCGCCGAATGTCGGGCCAATACGGTGCGGTTGGCTGTCAGCCAGTTCAGTTCTGGAACAGAGGCACCGTTGAGATCGACATCTTGGCCGATCCATCTTGAACCTGGCGTGCATGGGCGATGTAGATCAGCGTTTGGTTGTCTTCATCCATGATCCGCTTGACGTTCAGGGACTTCCAGATGATCGACCTGCGCTCTGAAAACACGCTTTCGCCCTCGTCTGAGCGGTCGATGTCACCAATCGAAATGGGTCCTGTCTGACGGCAGGCGATGGATGAATTCGAGGGGTCTTCGAACCAATTGCCCTTCTGCAACCGATCAATCAGACCGCGTTCGAAATACGCCACATGGCACGTCACGCCCTCCACGAGCGGATCGGAGAATGCCTCGATGATGATGTCGTTCCCGAGCCAGTCGACGTCGACGTTGCCCACCTGTTCAGCGGTGCCAACTGATGTTGTCATGCTCAGCGCGCCGAGCGCGGTGGCAACCGTCCGAAAGACCCGTCGAAACCGGACGCTAGTGGTCGTCATCCCAGGCCCAGAAAGGACAGGATGGCCAAGACAACAACAACGAGGCCGACAATATAGATAATGCGATTCATTGAGTTCATCCCCGCTTTTTGGTGGCTGCGCGATCGAGCGCATCCTGATACCTCTATGAAACCATCTGGGGCGGGGATGGTTCCGCTTTCTTTGACCAAACCGGAGTGCGTGATATCGCCGAGCTCACGATTTGGAGCATGTCTCATAACGTTTACGACGAGGTTTTGTTGGCGTTTGAGAGCCACCTGGTCGGCGCAATTGGGATCATCGCGAGATGCGATCGCTTCGTGAGACAACCGAGAATTTTTAGATGACCAGCGCCGAGGCCATTCTCCGCCGCGCGCCTAATGGCGCACGAGCACTCAGGTCGACACATGCGGCAAATCCCGAAACGGGCAGACGTCGTCCTCGAACGGCACGTGGCGTCGCCGAAAGCTCGTGCCCGCGATATGCTCCGGCGTTCTGATCCGGTCCATGCGGAAATGTCGGAAGTCGTCGCGCACGGGATCCCAGGCCACCAAATACCACAACGGAGGCAAGATCAGCATGGCCTGCGGTTCGACCTCCCGGCTGGTCTTGTTCCCCTTTGCATCGCGATATTCAAAGCGCAGAAGCAGACGCTCTAAGAAGGCCATCTCGAAGGCAGACAGCAGCGCCGGGTCCATCGCCCCGATATCCGAGGTGTCCTGATGCGGCGACAACTCCCCGACATGCAGACAGTCCAGAAACCGGCGTAAGTCCCGAACCTTGTCCGACGGCAAGGCTCTCTCGATCTTGGCAAGACCTGCATCGGCAAGATCTGAAAATGGCAGGCTGCCCGCGGCGCGCATGGCTGCAACGCTGATGAGAAGCGCAAAGACCTCATCGACCGACAGGCGCGCCGTCGTCTGCACAGACTGGGGGTCGAGTTGCAGACCACCCCCGCGGCCGGGCTCGGAATGGATGACAAATCCCTGATCGCGAAGTGCGGAGATATCTCGGAGAATGGTGCGTCGGGACGCCCCGACCTCTTCCGCCAGGTCACCGACCGTTGAAGTTCCTTTGCGGCGCAGGCTGCGCACGATGGCATCATGACGAAGGCGAATACTCATTTTGGAAGTTTAGCACATTTGGTGACAACAATTGGCACCTTTTGGCCTTAGGCAGGCTCCAGACACGTCAACAAGGAGATCCCGACGATGCAACGCACTGCCATAAACCCATGGGACTGGTCATTGAAGCTTGGTTACAATCAGGCTGAGATCATCGAAAGCCCCTCGCGCCAACTGATCTGTGCAGGCCAGACCGCGGTGGATGGCGAGGGCGCGCCCCAGCATCCCGGCGACATGCGCGCGCAAATCAGTCTGGCATTGGACAATCTTGAAGCGGTGTTGTCCAAAGCAGGGATGGGGCTGGGCGATGTCATTCGGCTGGGTGTTTACGCCACCGATGTCGACGAAGCGTTGAAGAATTTCGATCTGCTCGGAATGCGCTTCGGACCGCTTGGCTGTGCCCCACCGATGACTTTGCTCGGCGTGAGCCGCCTGGCGATCCCAGGCTTGCTGTTCGAAATCGAGGCGACCGCCGCTGCGTGAGTTCAGCGCTAAGCGAAGCAGCCCTGCCGAAGGTTCAACGTCGGCTGCTTCGCTTTTGCTTCGATGCTTGGTGTTTGACGAGTCGAGCGCAAGGGATGTGGCAGGTTTCTGGGGCAATGTCTCACCCCCGTTAACCAACAATGCATCCTGTAACAGCGGCGTAGAAGGGCGGTGCTGGTCCCCTTGTCAACCATTCCAAAATGACCAGACACGTTTTGTTAAGTCATTCTGTGCATTTTTCGCGAGAAATTGCAGACGAGACTTGCCATGAAACTCCGCCAACAAATCCTTGCCATTGTTGCGATCCCGCTGATCGGACTGATCGTTGTCTCCACGATTGGTCTCTCCAAAGCCGTTCGCGACATGAGTGAAGTCAAGCATGTCGAAACCGCGATCGGGTATGCCGATGTTGTCAGTGCAGTGGTGCACGAGCTTCAGTTGGAGCGCGGGTACTCGGCGGGCTTCGTTGGATCGGAAGGTCAGAACTTCAAAGACATTCTGCCGGAGCAGCGCGCACGGACTGACGTGGCCCTTCAAGGCTTTGCTGCTTTGCACGATACCATGGCGATGGACTATCCCGAACTCGTGGAAATCCTCGACCATGATCTCGAACAACTTGGCGAGATGCGCCAGCGGGTGTCGTCACTCGCTGTTTCGGTTGGGGACCTGACAGCACTGTATACCAGCATGATCAAGGACGCCTTGACGATCACCGACATCACATTTGCCGACATTCACCTTGGCAGTGTCGCGCTCGCGGGTGCCAGCTATGTCGCCCTGAGCGAAGGCAAGGAAGCGGCGGGCCAGGAGCGCGCCTTGGGAGCCGTTGGTTTTGGGACCGGCGGTTTCTCCACCGAGCAATATGCGAGGTTTGTCGGTGCCGCGGCGCAACAGAGATTTGCGTTGATGCAGGCGGAGCTTTATTCGGCGGAGGCTGTGCCGGGCCTGGACTTCTCCCAGTTCTCTGAAGGTACAGCGATTGATGACCTCCGCCAGATTGCGAAACGCAGCATGGAGGGTGGCGATCTAGAAGGTGTCAGCGGGCCAGACTGGTTTGCGGTGTCTTCCGAGTGGATCGAGCGTCTTCGCAGTGTTGAGATTGAGCTCTTGGAAGGGGTCCATGCACTGAACAAGACGGAAGCAGATGCCGCCTTTTTCGAGGAGATGGTCTTTGCCAGCTCAGCGGGGCTCTCGTTGGTCCTCAGCGTTTTGGTCGCATATCTGATCAGCCGTCGCTTCACGGGGCAGGTGGCGCTTCTCAGCGAAGCCATGACCCGAGTCGCGCGCAAAGAGTTTGATGCGGAGATTCCGACGGTCGCGGTGAAGTCCGAGATCGGCGACCTATCCCGCTCCCTTGATACGATGCGCAACGACCTGAAAGCCGCAGATGCCCAATTGGTCGAAGCCTTCTCCAAGAGTTTCGCCTTCGACGACAGCAACTCGGCCATGATGATCGTCGATCCTGATATGGTGATCACGTCGAGCAATCGCGCAACCAAAGAGCTGCTCGATCAACACGTCGAGGCCTTTCGCGCGGTCTGGTCGAACTTCGATCCCAAAGAGATGGTTGGCCATTCCATTGATCGCTTTC
The DNA here is from genome assembly GCF_054226325.1 of Roseobacter cerffii. Classification (NCBI taxonomy): domain Bacteria; kingdom Pseudomonadati; phylum Pseudomonadota; class Alphaproteobacteria; order Rhodobacterales; family Roseobacteraceae; genus Roseobacter; species Roseobacter cerffii. Next base: position 3,262,422 of record NZ_CM135757.1, on the reverse strand, counting down.
ATAAGCATCCGGAGCATCAACGCGCCATTCTGGCTGATCCGGCACAGCTGCCTTGGCGCACAGACATCACGATTGGCGACCTGAAATTCGAGTTGAACGCCTCCTACGTGAAAGCCGAAGACGGGTCCTACGCGGGCAACATCTTGCAGTGGCGCGATGTCACTCAGGAGAGAATGCATGCTGGTATCATCACGGCAATCGATGAGGAGCAGTGCATGGTCGAGTACGACCTTGCGGGGCACGTCATCACGGCAAACCGGCAGTTCCTCAATCTGCTCCAGATCGACGGCGCAGATGCCGAAGGGCGTCATCACCAGAGCTTCCTCGCGCCTGATGAGACCACCCGTGACACCCAGGATGACATCTGGGCCGGTCTGACAGAGGGGGTGCCGCAGTACTCCATGCTCAAGCTCGCAGCGTCGGACGGCGAGATCGTATGGTTGCGTGCCAATCTAACGCCCATTGTCGATAGCAGCGGCAAGGCATTCAAGGTTGTCATGATCGCGATGGACGTGACGCAGGCCGAGATCGCGCGCATTGAAGCCGAGCAGGCGCAGCAGAAAGAGGACGAGGCACGCAACACGGTTGTCACGGCGCTTGCCAATAGTCTGACACAGTTGTCGGAAGGTGACCTGACTTGCCAGATTATCTCGGCCTTCGATGGGGACTACGAACGCTTGCGCGTTGATTTCAACGACGCTGTCGATCGCCTCTCCGACCTCATCACCAACGTGGGTGAAACTGTGGTCGGTGTTTCCGGCAATGCCTCCGAAGTCAGCGCCGCATCCAATGACTTGGCGCGCCGGACTGAAAACCAGGCCGCGACCCTGGAAGAAACAGCGGCAGCCCTGGAAGAGCTCACTGCGACTGTAAAGTCGACGGCCGAGAACGCGCGTGATGCCGACTCCGCCGTCGTTGATGCACGCACCGAAGCCGAAGCCGGTGGCGGAGCCGTTCAAGAAGTTATCGAGGCCATGGGGCAGATTTCAGAGTCCTCTGCCAAGGTCGCCAACATCATGAGCGTGATAGACGACATTGCATTCCAGACAAATCTGCTGGCACTGAACGCTGGGGTCGAGGCCGCGCGCGCCGGTGAGGCCGGACGCGGCTTCTCGGTCGTCGCCTCAGAGGTCCGGGCGTTGGCACAGCGTGCATCGGATTCCGCCAAGGAAATTTCGAGCTTGATTGCCACCAGCGATGCACAAGTCCGCGTCGGCGTGGATTTGGTCAACCGGGCAGGTGAGGCCCTTGAGAAGATTGTCTCCAGCGTGGCGTCAACCGGGAGCCTCGTTGGCACAATCACGCATGCCGCTCAAGAACAGGCAACCGCGCTTCAGGAGATCAATGCGGCAGTGGCAACGATGGACCAAACCACTCAGCACAACGCAGCCATGGTCGAGGAAACAACAGCGGTCAGCACATCTTTGAGTGCTGATGCGGAGAACCTGCGAAAGATGATTGCCACCTTTAGGACGGTCCAGAATGGAAGCTCGGCGGAAGACACGGGCGCCTATCCGCGCGCTGTTAATGGCTGAAGCATGATCGGGACAGTCAAAGCGTCGCTGACCTAGATCCGCTCTGGAGAGGCTACTCAACGAAGGTATGGCTTTAAGCACTAGGATCGATAAGCTGATCTAGTGTCCTATCGGTCGATCCTAGCTCCGGGCAAGAACCTGACGCGCAACACACGAGTTCAGCGGCAAAGCTAGCTTTTAGCCCGCCTCGCACAAATAATGCGGTCTGGGTATCTGTGTAGTGTCTGGGCCACTGGTCTGGACCTTTACAATCCGATTTCCAGGACCGATGGCGGCATCTTGAGAGCCGGACGCGGTCAAATGTGGGTGTACACATGCTTTCGCTTCATTCGGAACGACGGTCTTGCGTATGGTTGACCACCAGATCGTGACTCACACGGACCACGATAGTTGCACTAGATTTCTGGATTTTTTCGCTGATTGGCGACGAGTAAGGCGACAGGATGTCAGCCTGTCAGCGATGATGTTTGGTTGAATTCTGGCCAGGTCGCTCCAAACGGAGCTTTGGAGAGTGCATCCCTTTTGCAGGAAGTGGGTGACTTAATGTTAGGGGACGAGAGTTCTGCGATGCCATGTATTCGCGGGTGACCGGCCTAGCCAGAGGAGATCAAGCTACACACTTCGCATGTTTGGCTAGTATCGCTGGTAGCCGCTTCGCTCACCAAAAAGGCTCGGTACACCGCATGGTCTGCAAAGCTAGAAGAACCAGCCAAACTTCTGTCGCTTTGGACCTATACGCTGATTTCGGCCAGCACATCGTCGAGCACTGCGACGATCATGTCGATATCGTCCGGTTCGATGGTAAGTGGCGGGCGGATCTTCAGGACGTTGTCTTGAGGTCCTTCACTGCCAATCAGGATGCGGTGATCGCGCATGCGGTTCTTCACAAATGCGCAGATGTCAGTCGCTTGCGACCCGTCTGGCCGAATGAGGTCTACACCGATGAACAACCCCATGCCGCGCACGTCCCCGATGCAGTCGTAACGTTGTTGAAGCGCGCGCAGCCCTTCGATCAAGCGCGCACCCATCAGGCGTGCGTTCTCCTGCAGCCTTTCATCCTCTACGATCTGCAGCACCTCTCGACCGATCCGGCACGACAGGGTCGAGCCACCGAACGTTGAAAAGAACTCTATCCCGTTGTCGAAACTCTCGGCGATCTCGCGCCTGGTCACGACCACGCCGATGGGATGGCCATTGCCGATCGGCTTACCGAGAACCACAATGTCGGGTTCTGCGCCCTGGTGCTCGAACCCAAAGTAATACTCGCCCAGCCGCCCGAGTCCGGTTTGGACCTCGTCGGCGATGCAAACGCCACCGGCCGCGCGGACCTTCTTGTAGACTGCAGACAAATAACCTGGCGGTGGGATGACCTGCCCCCCGACGGATGGAAAGGTTTCGGCGATAAAGCCCGCAATTCCCACCCCACGCTCGGAAAGCGCCGCAATGGCCGGATCGACAAGATCGGCAAATTTTTGAGCCCGGTCGGGATCATCGCGCTTGAACCTGCCGCGAAAGTCGTCCGCCACGTCGACCAGCTCGACCCAGTCCGCTTGGCCAATGCCGCCCGGCTTGTTGAACTTGTAGGCCGAGATGGCGACGGCCCCTGTGGTGTTCCCGTGATAGCCATGGTCCGGCGTGATCATACCCTTGGCTCCGGTATGCGCGCGGGCCAGCCGCAGGGCGAGTTCGTTCGCCTCGGACCCGGAATTGACGAAGAAACAGACCTGCAGATTGTTTGGCAGCTTGGAGAGCAGCGCATGCGCGAATTTGGTCTGTGCCGGATGCAGGTAGCGAGTGTTGGAGTTCATCCGCCGCAGCTGATCGGCGGCCACTGCCTGAATGCGCGGATGCGCGTGGCCAACGTGCGGCACGTTGTTATAGGCGTCCAGATAGGGCCGCCCCCACTCGTCAAAGAGGTGATGTTTCCAGCCCCGCACCAGCATCACAGGCTCCGCATAGGTCAGGCTGAGGTTGCCCCCGAAATGTGCCTTGCGGTCCGCCAGAACGGCGGCGCGGTCGGTGGGGCGGTAGCGCACCTTATCATCCGGCAGATTGAGCAGTGCGGCCGGATTGGGGCAGACCGCCTCCCACAGGTCGACATCGTCGGGGTCGCAGACCCCAGGCCAGTCGTCACCGATGCCGTCTATGGTCAGGGCCAGTTGCATGTGCAGATGCGGCGCCCATCCGCCATTCTGATGAATGTGTCCCAGATGGCAGAAGACCTCGCCCTTTGCCACGCTGTCGCCGGGTTTGAGCGTATCGAGACAGCTGGGATCGAGGTGGCCGTAGAGCGTATGGAACGCATCACCCTCGGGCGAGACGTGGCGCAGCACGATGACGCCTCCGTAGTCGAGGTTGCCCGTGCGGTTCTCAATCGCCACGACCTCGCCGTCCATCGGCGCTTGAAGGGGCGTCCCCGCTGGCGCAAAGACATCCACCCCGAGATGAACTGTGCGCCGGTTGCTCGCTTTCCAAGGGCCCAGACGGAACGCCGGCGCGGTATAGATCAGGCGCGGCTCGAGATAGTACCCCAGCCAGATGTCGTCGGCTGGGGCATTGTTGGCGCCGAGCTTCGCAGCTTCGGTTTGGGTCATGTCGAACGGGTTTTGGGGGCATGTGCTGGCCTCCACCGACAGCGCCTGCATCGGTGCGTCGTCCAGCGCCGTCCCCAGAACCGGGGCAAACTGCCCTCGCGCCGTGTCGAGCCCGGCCAAAACCCGACCTGCGCTATCGCTCACCGGCAGGCCAGAGGCGGCGCGCAGGCGCGCGCCCAGCAAATCCGGCGGCGTCGGGACCCCCTCGAGGAACCGCCACGCGGGCGCTTGCGAAATGGTGACATAGGGGTCGCCCGGGGTCTCCGCCGCCATCAGCGTGGAATTGACCACGCTGACCGCCAACCGCATCCGGATCAGTGGCCATAGCAGATCGAGCTCTGCGCCCGTGAGGGGATAGGCGTCGTGATAGCCTGTGACCAGCGCTTCCAATGCGCGGTCGGGTTGCGGATGGTCCAACACCACATAGGCCGCCGCAATGGCAAGATCGCAGATGCGCGGCCCGGTGCACATATCGCCGAAGTCAATCAGGCCGGACACCCTCAAGTCCCCCGGCCCGCCGTCCACGAGGATATTGTAATCGTTGGCATCATTGTGGATGACCTGACGCGGCAGCGCCTGCAGCGCCGGGCCCACCGCCTCGAAGGCGCAAAGATCAGTCTTGAGAAGCGCTCTGCGCTTGGAGTCCGGGATCTTGTCCACCTGGTCCGCGATCCAGCCCGCGCTCATCAGATCCCATTTGAAGTCGCGCTCGGCGCGCGGATGGGCAAAATCTTGCAACGCACGCGCGGTGCGGCCCAAAACGGCGCCGATCTGCCGGATAAGGGGCGCTGCTTTGGGCTGCACTTCCGCATAGCAGCGGCCCGGCAAACGCCCGATCAGCCAGACCATGCGATCCTGCCCGCTCTCATCTGGAAGAGACAGAACCGCCGCCCCGGTTTTGGAGACTACCACCCGCGGGATCGGCAGCTCAGGATCTTGCCGCGCGATATGCGCCATTGCCTGAACCTGCATATCCACCAGCCAGGACGGGCCGCCGGGTCGCATCGCCTTGAGCACATAGCCTGCGCCCGCATCTGTCTCGGCCAAGTAGTTCAGATCATATTCGCCATCCAGCCGCGTCAATTCCGCCGTGATGCCCCAATGGTCACGCAGGATGTCAGCCCAGTGCTGCATCGTCAGTAGGTTTGGCTGTAAGCGGCGCAGCGCGCAGCCGTATCCATCTCGGCCACATGGGCAATCTCGGCCTGCTTGTGGGCCAGATAGACCGGCGCGAAGATGTCCGGGAACCAGCCGCGCACGGTATCATTGGCCTCGAACCGCCCCAGCGCAGCCTCCAACGTCTCTGGTAGACGGACGAAGCCCCGCCTCTCAAGGTCGGCGGCAGACAGCAGCGACAGGTCTTCCTCGGTCGGTTCAGGCGCGCGCAGCCCATCTTCGATCCCCTGGCAACCGGCGTGCACGATGGCGGCAAGCGCCAAATGCGGACAGGCCGCCGCATCGGCCGCGCGATATTCGATGTTAAACTGGCGCGCGACACTCTCGGGGTCCTTGGTGGTCACCGGGCAAACTCGGAGGGACGCCTCGCGGTCTCGAAAACCGAGGTTGTTGTAGGCCGCCGACCAGCGGTGCGGTGTCAGCCGCAGATAGGAGACAACCGAGGGCGCGGTCAGCGCAAGGATACTGTCGAGGTATTTCAGCACACCGGCGGAAAACGCTGCCGTCAGCTCTGACATGCCGCAGGGGCCGTCCGGACTGTAGGTGGCCGGTTTGCCCGCCTCATCGAGAAAGCTCATGTGGATATGCACACCATTGCCGACGCTGGCCGTATCGAGGATGGGCGCATAGGTCGCGCTGTCGCCGGCGTGGCGCGCGGTCGCTCGAGTCAGCTCGCGGACAATCACGGCGGCATCCGCCGCGCGCACGCCCTTTTCAGGACCGATCACGACCTCATATTGATTGGGGCCATACTCTTTCATGATGCTGTCAGGGCTCAGCCCCGCTTGGGCCAGATGTGACATCAGCGCCTCGCATAGCCCGCGCCGTGCCTCGAACCCTGCACGACCATAGGCTTCATTCAACAGGTTGCCGCCTGTCGTCAGCTGAAACTCATGTTCGAAGGCCGCCAACAGAGACACCCCGCCGACGCGCTCCAGCCGCTCCAAGGCGCTGCGCAACAGCGCCCGGGTGCACAACTCCCACGGCGCGCCGTCCAGCGTCACGATATCGCCCAGCATGAAGCGTTCGGTGCTGCCTCCGAAGTCTGCGGTCACGCCTGCGTCGCCGTCAGGGATCAACAACAGATCCCCCAACGCGCCAAAGGGGCTCTCGGCAATGCTGTCGAAACAGGTGATCTGCACGTTCGTTGGTGTCCAGCCCACTCCGCGCTTCAGCCGCTTGTCCAGCTGGTCTGCAGGAAACGCCTTGCCCCGGACCTTGCCAGCCAGATCGCAGGTTGCGGCAAAGATCAGGTCGGTCATGTGTTGGTCTCCGTTGTCAGCGCGCGGGTCGCGTCCCACATTTCGATACGGTCGCGGGTTTGATCCCAGGTGAGTTCTGCAATCCGAGCCACGATCGCCTCGACGATGGCAAGCGCAGCCGCATAGCTGTCCCAAACGGTGCCCGTCTCAATCGGCACCGCAAGCACTTCGGCGGCGTTGCCTTTGATCGGGGAAATCCAGCTGTCGGTCAAAAGCACGATCTTCACGCGCTTGGTGGCCATCGCCTCCGCGAGGCGTTCAAGCGAGGGCTCGTACCGCCGAAAATCCACCATAAAAACCACGTCACCCGGCTTCATACGCAAAAGATAGGCGGGCCAGGCCTCGGGGTCGCGCGCGATGTGCGCGATCCCTTCGCGGGACTGGGCGAGGTGAAAGGTAAGATGGCGCGCAATCGTGTCGCTGATCCGGCCCCCCATGGCAAAAACCTGTCGCCGCGGGTCCGATAAAAGGGCCGTGATACGTTCGAATTGGCCATCCGTGATCGCATCTCCGGCAGATTCGATCTGGGCCGCGGCGCGCGCAAGAAAGCCTGCCAGAAAGCTACCTCTGATCCGCGTGCTTCTCTCGTGCAGGTCGACCGGTGATACATCGCCACGGCGCAACTCCTCGACCAGTTTGCGCTGCATGTCAGCGTAACCATCCAGCCCAAGCTTGGCCGTAAATCGCGAAATGGACGCCGCCGAAACGCCCGCCTCTTCAGCGAGTTCCTGAATGTTGAGCAGCCCCTTGAACGGGTAATTCGACAAAAGGGTCGCTGCCAACTTGCGCTCGGATTGGGTCAGGCTGTCGGAGACGGCGCCAATGGTCATTCTGACTGTCATTTTGTCAGAATGATGAAAACTGATTTTCAGTCAATATAAATTCATTGACATAGAAAGCTGTTTTTCCAAGGCTGAAGAGATGACGCTCGCGGACATTTCATCGATTCTGCAAAAATCCGACCCTGCACCGGTGAAGATCGTCAATGCAGAGTCCCGCGTACCCATACTGCTGATCTGTGAGCATGCGGGCCAAGCGATCCCGCAGTCCCTGAGCAGACTAGGGCTGCCGCAACACGTGGTCGACAGCCATCGTGGCTGGGATATCGGGGCGCTGGCGGTAGCCAACGATGTGGCGGCGCGGCTCGGGGCGCCGCTGGTGATTCAAACCTACAGCCGCCTTGTGATTGACGCCAACCGTCCCCCTGACAGCGCTAGCGCGGTGCCGCCCGAGGTTGATGGTGTCACGATCCCCGGAAATCTCGGGATCACGCCGACGGAGCAGCACCAACGCGCCCGGGAGATCTTTGACCCGCTTGATGCGGCGATCACCGAACTGATGGCAGAATTGAAACCGCGCGGCTGCTTTTCGATCCACTCCTTCACCCCCGTCATGGGCGGCACGGCGCGCCCTTGGCATGCGGGTTTTCTCAGTCGGCATGATCTCGATACCGCTCAAGCTCTCATGGAGAGCATTGCCGCACGAAGTCCTGATCTGAAATTGGCGGTCAATGAACCCTACCAGATCGACGATGAAACCGACTGGTTCATCCCCCGTCACGCTGAACCCAGTGGCGCGGCTCATGCCCTGATTGAAATCCGCAACGATTTGATCGCCCATCCCGAAGGTACCGCAGAGTGGGCGCATCTGATCGCGGCGGCCATATCCGAAGTTCTCCCGGAGGCAGAAGTATGACCCTCAGCCGCGATGTCCCGATCAAACCCGCCCATGCCGCGCTTCTGTTCATTGACGTGCAGAACTTCTCGGCGGAACGCGATGGGTCAGAGTTCAAAGGGCTTTCGCCCAGTGAGTTCGAGGACAGGTACGGCTGGTTTTTTGATGAACTGGACAGCCGCGTCATACCCAATATGCAAACTATTCAGGAGACCGCCCGGGAGGCGGGAGTGGAGGTTATGTACACCACCATCGAAAGCCTCACCCTCGACGGTCGGGACAGGTCGCTGGACTACAAGATCACTGGGTTCAACGTGCCCAAGGGCAGTTGGGACGGCAAGGTGATTGATCGGATCGCCCCAGAGGGTGACGAGATCGTGCTGCCCAAGTCCTCCTCCTCTGTCTTTGTCTCCACCCATATCGACTACATCCTGCGAAACCTTGGTGTCCGGCAGGTGATCTTGTCGGGGCTGCTCACCGATCAATGCGTGGAAAGCGCCATTCGCGATGCGTGTGATCTGGGGTATCTGGTGACGCTGGTGACCGATGCCTGCCTGACCTATTCACAGGTTCGCCACGACAATTCACTGAGTGCGATCAAAGGCTATTGCCGTCAGGTGACAAGCGCCGAACTTGTGGCTGAATTGGAGGCCACCCTCTGATGGAGGCCGCAACGCTCCACGCACACCCGGCCCGGCTGCGCGCGGCGAACTGGCTGCGCACTCTGACAGCACTGGCTGTGCTGGTCGGTACGGTTGCGTTTCTGACCCTGCTCTTTGGGCGCACGGGTGAGCGGATCGCGCTGCTGATGTGCGTTAACGCGGCCGCCGTGGTTGCTTTGGCGGTCTTCTGCGGTAACACCGGGATCGTCTCCTTTGGCAATGGCGCCTTCATGGCGCTGGGGGCTTACCTGTCTGGCATTCTGACGATGCCCGCTGCATTGCAACGCAGCGCTCTGCCTGAGTTACCACTTTGGTTGGCTGGATACGAGCTGACCTTGTGGGGCGCTTTGCCTTTCCTGCTTGTGGCCGGACTGGCATTTGCACTGCTCACCGGCAGCGCGATTTCACGGCTCGTGGGGCCTTCGGCGGCCATCGCCACCCTTGGTCTGCTGATCATCGTACACAGCATCGCTGTCAGCGCGCGAGAATTCACCCGTGGTAGCCAGACATTCTACGGGGTGCCCCGGGTCACCGACTTGGCCTATGTGCTGCTGGCCGCGATGATCTTCATACTCATCGCGCGCCTCTACCGAGAAAGCCGATGGGGCCTTTTTGTCCGCGCCGTACGCGATGACGAGGACGCAGCAACTGCCCTTGGCATCTCGCCCCGTCGGGCACGACTGGTGGCTTGGACGCTTTCGGGCACTTTGGCCACCGTTGCGGGCGCGCTCTATGGCCATATCCTCGGTGCTTTCTCTCCGGCCTCTTTCTACCTCAGCCTCGTCTTTGCGCATGTGGTCATGATGATCGTCGGCGGTATGTCGTCGGTGGGCGGCGCCGTTGTCGGTGTCGTTGCCGTGACGCTCTTGCAGAACGCGGTGCGCAACCTTGAAGGTGGGATCACTCTGGGCGGGATCAACTTGCCCGAGGTTTTCGGTCTGACGACGGTCGCTTTGGGTGTTGCTATCCTCTTGGTCATCTGGTTGCGCCCACAAGGCCTCGTGGGTGGGTTCGAACTGGGCCCCAGCGCGGGCGCTCCTCTGCTGCAGAGGGTAAGCAGCACCGCCCGCGATGCTCCCGCGCCACGCCCGGTCAGCACTGAAACACTGCAGGTGCGTGGACTGTCCAAGGCCTTTGCTGGGGTTCAGGCGGTGGCGGACGTCAGCTTTGACGTGCCCGCGGGCCGGATCACTGGGTTGATTGGCCCAAACGGCGCGGGCAAGTCGACGTTGGTCAACCTGATCACCTGCCAATACACGGCGGATGCGGGGAGCGCCGAAATCGGGGGCACGCGCCTCACAGGACTGGCACGTCATCGCATCATTGAAAACCGGGTTGCGCGAAGCTTTCAGAATCTGCGCCTTTTCTCGGGCCTGACCGCATTTGAGAACGTTCTGGTCGCCGCGTTGGCAGCCGGATACCGCCGGGATCAGGCCAACGCCATCGCCCTGCGCGAACTGGAAGCATTCGACCTTGGCGATATCGCGGCCATGCGTGCCGAAAACCTGTCATATGGTGCGCGCAAACGGCTGGAGATCGCCCGCGCGCTGGCGCAGGACCCGGCGATCCTTTTGCTCGATGAACCTGCGGCGGGCATGAACCCGGCAGAGACCAGTGATCTGGCCGAACGGCTGATCCGCATCCGCGAAAGTCGCAACATCGGCATCCTGCTGATTGATCACGACCTGCGCTTCGTAAACCGCCTGTGCAGCCACATTGTGGTGATGAACCGCGGCCAGAAGATCGCGGAAGGGTCCCCTGAAGAGGTGCGCGCCAATCCAGATGTGGTCGAAGCCTATATCGGGCGCGGCCGGTCCGCCCAGGCGGCCGATACCGAACCTGTCGAAGAAAAAGCCATTGCCACCTGAAAACCAGAAAGGAAAAGACATGACATTGAAGTCTATTTTGCTCGGAACAGCCATTGCAGCATTGGGGACTGCCAGCTTTGCAGAAGACTACATCATCGGCGTGATGTCAGCGCAGTCAGGATATCTTGCGCCCTACGACGGCCCCGCTTACGCAGGGTTCAAATTCTGCATAGACGAGAAGATGGCCAATGGCGGGCTGAACGGTACGACGCCGGTCAAGCTGATCGTCAAGGACACCCGCTCTGACATCGCGGTGGGTGTACAAGTGGTGCAGGAAATGCTGGATGAGGGCGCCAAGTTCATCGTCTCCTCCGCCGATGCCGACCCGACCATCGCTGCGGCGCAAATCACAGCGGCCGACATGGTGCCAACGATGACCTTCGCCGGTACCGCGCCGGTGCTGACCCAAGTGGGCCCGCATGTCTTTGGCAGCTATCCGGCTGATAACCAGCAGGGGGCTGTGCTTGCGGCCTATGCCCGGGATCAGGGGTTCGAGAAGGCCTGGCTGCTGACCTCGCCCGACAGCGCCTATACGCTTGGCGGCCCCCGCTACTTCGGCGAGGCGTTTGAATCGCTCGGTGGGGCGGTTGTCGGTGAGAGCACTTACAGCCTGAACCAGCCGGACTTCTCAGCCATCGTCACCAACATCCAGAACGCGGATGACGCGCCGGACGTGATCGTGACCTGGGCCTGGGAGCCTGACTTTCCCGCCTTCATACGCGCGCTGCGTGGGGCAGGGGTCGAAACCCAGGTGATGGGCGGTGACGTTCTCGACACCCCGACCGTCCGCGGGCTGGGCGATGTGGTCGATGGTGTGGTGCACACCTCTGGCGGCTTTCCGGATGAAGGTTCGGCCTATGCCGATTTCATCGACCGCTTCAAAGCCTCCACGGGGACCGTGCCCGACAATAACTACTACGTGAACGGCTGCGATATCGTGGACATGATCGAACAGGCCCTGGCAGCAGCCGGCACGACCGATCCCGCTGCCGTCAGCGCGGCGATGGCCGAGCTTGAGGATGGCACGGCGACTATGTCGAACTTCACCTTCAGGGGCACGGACCGAATGCCTCTGCGCGAGGTTGTCGTGGCGCGGATCACAGGAGATGGTGAAAAGGAGTTTGTCCTGCGCCAGATGGCTGACCCCGAGACCCTGCCGAAGCCCTAAACCGATGGCAGAAATGAGGGATACGGTCCTTGAGGTCGATTCACTGGACGTCCGCTACGGCCCGGTCCGGGCCGTCCGCGGCATCAGCTTCGAGGTTGCCAAGGGCGGGGTCACCGCTCTGTTGGGAGCCAACGGGGCGGGCAAATCCAGCACGCTGATGGCGATAGCCGGTGTCGTTCCCGTGACGTCCGGGCGCATTTCCCTCTTTGGCCAACCCACTGCCAAGGCCACACCCGACGCTATTGTGCGGTCGGGTGTGGGCATCTGTCCTGAAGGCCGGCGCATCTTTGCCTCCCTGTCGGTGGAGGAAAATCTGATCGTCGCAGGCACCGCCGTGACCACCCCACAAATCGCCGCAACGCGCCGCGCCGAGTTGATGGAGCGTTTTCCCATCCTGGGAGAGCGCCGGCGACAGTTGGCGGGTCTCCTGTCGGGCGGGGAGCAGCAAATGCTGGCCGTGGCCCGCGCCCTGATGGGCGCGCCCCGGCTGCTGCTGATGGATGAACCTTCGCTGGGCTTGGCTCCGCAGATGGTCGACACGATATTTTCCATCGTCGAAGAGCTGCAGCGTGAAGGCATTTCGATCCTGCTGGTTGAGCAAAACGCAGCCCTTGCGCTGGACGTCGCGACCCATGCTGTCGTGTTGGCCAATGGTGAGATCGCGGCACAAGGCGCGCCAGCGGATCTGGCCGATGACGATCTTCTGAAATCAGCGTACCTGGCGGCCTGAGAGATGGATCAACTCGTACAGCAGCTTATCAATGCGCTGAGCCTCGGTGGCATCTACGCTATGCTGGCCCTTGGTCTGGCCATCGTCTTTTCTATCGTGCGGCTCATCAACTTCGCCCACGGCGAAATCATGACCTTCGGGGGCTACGGCATCTTTTTGTCCATGGTCTTGGGCTTTCCTCCGGTGGCGGCATTGTGCATCGGACTGGGCGCGGCTGTGGTCATGGCGCTGGCGATGGAGCGCACAGCGTTCCGCGTGATGCGCGGAGCGGATGTTATTTCGCTTCTGATCACCAGCTTTGCTGTCTCCGAAATTTTGAAGGTGCTGTTCCAGAACGGCATTTCAGCACGACCCGTGCCAATCTCCTTCCCGCCCGCCTGGTCCAGCTCGTACCAGATCGCAGGCATGACCATCGGTGTGGCCCCGACGGCGTCGATCCTTGTGACGATCTTCTCGCTGGGATGCCTGACCTTCGTGCTGCGCCGTCTCGCCATCGGGATGGCGATGCGCGCCGCGGCAGAGGATCTCGACATGCTGCGCATGCTGGGTGTTCGGGCCAACAGGGTGGTCGCCGCCGCCTTTGCCATTTCGGGCCTTTTGGCGGGTGTTGCTGCCGTGATTTGGACCGCCCAACGTGGGTCTGTCGATCCGATGATGGGCTTTTTTCCCGTGCTCAAGGCCTTCATCGCAACCGTACTTGGCGGGCTGGGCAGCCTCGGCGGCGCGGTGCTGGGCGGGTTTGTCGTGGGCTCACTCGAAGTGCTGACACAAGCCTTTCTCCCTGATTCACTGGCGCCTTATCGGGATGCTATTGTGCTAAGCGCGGTGATCGCCGTGCTGCTAGTCCGGCCAGATGGCCTGTTACCGGCCCGCAGTGGCGCGCGATCGTAGGTGCCGCGGCCCATTCGAAGTCGACCCGGCATAGAGCCGGCTCTGAGCTGAACGCTTGTCTGATGGAGCAAACCCATGTGCAAAAAATGCGACTACACTATCCACGGCGCGCAACATCATTTCGGCTGGGACAATTCCATCGCCCCGGTGGAAACGGTCGCGCCCGGATCAACATTGCTCTGCCACTGCATGGACTCCTCGGCGGGCCAGCTTGGCTCCTCGAGCACTGTTGCGGATGTCACCGCCCTTGATTTCGGCAAGATCAATCCTGTTTCCGGGCCCGTCTACGTGGACGGGGCGGAACCCGGCGATGCGCTGAAGATCACACTTGAAGAATTTGCACCGCGCGAGACGGATGGCAGCGCTTGGGGCTGGACTGCCAACATTCCCGGCTTCGGTCTTCTGGCCGACCAATTCGAGGACCCGGCGCTGACGATATGGACCTACGATGCAGTGACGATGGAGCCTGCACTCTGGGGTGATATGGGCCGCGTACCGCTCAAGCCCTTCACCGGCACAATCGGTGTCGCACTCGCCGAACCGGGTCTGCACTCCATCGTTCCACCCCGGCGCACAGGCGGCAATCTGGATATCCGAGACCTGTCTGTTGGTACGGAGATATATCTGCCTGTTGAGGTGGCAGGCGCCCTTTTCTCGGTCGGCGATACGCACGCCGCGCAGGGGGATGGTGAGGTTTGCGGCACCGCAATTGAAAGCCCGATGGATGTGACGCTGACGCTCGATCTTGTCAAAGACGCCAACCTTGCGATGCCTCGCTTTACCACACCGGGCCCCGTGACAAACCATCTCGATGTGAAGGGCTATGATGTCACCACAGGCGTTGGGCCCGACCTGATGACGGGAGCCCGCGATGCGGTGGCGGGCATGATCGATCTGCTCACAGCGCGTCATGGGATGCCTGCGGTTGATGCCTATATGCTGATGTCCACCTGTGGGGACCTGAGAATCTCAGAAATCGTGGACATGCCGAATTGGGTCGTCTCGTTCTATTTTCCCCGCATGGTGCTTGAGTGAACTGCGAATCTGATATCCGCTCGGAGCCTGACCGGGCCAACCGTGGAGCAATTTAGGATGCTCGGTTGGTCACATCCAGTTTGGCCTGAAGACAATCAAGACATTCGCAATTTCAGACGAAGACCGCAGGCGGCGGCAAATCTAGCGGAGGACTAGGACATTGCGGGCAGACCAGTCGGACAAGAAAATCGCATCGGCTCTTTGCTGTTTTCAGTTATGCATACAGCGGCAGGTCGTCTTGAACTTGGTCAGGCATACAGGCGGCACCTCGGATCCTATGATGAAGAAAACGAACGCTGTCCCCCCGCCGATGGCAATGGTCACCCTGCGCAAGATATCCCTGCACCCCAATTGTCGTAACCGCTTCAGGTGGTCGCTGACAGAAGGGTGATGGTTGCCACAGGCGCTGAACGAATGGCGGCGCTGCCATCTTCGGATAGGTTCTGCAATGCGGGCAAACACGAATGGAAGAGTTGCTGTACGCAGCAGTCATGGCAAAAGCGCCAGAAAGGCGTTCAGAGATGTCACGACAAGACGCGGTGGCCTTTTTGGATTCCTCCAACGGCTGGAACGATGATTATTGTTCACAGGCGAAGGACGGACTCCGCACTAATGTCACAGCGATACATTCAATACTTGCTATATAGTTTGGCACCGCCATCGCCGTCGTCTTCCCGGTATTGCGCGTCTGCACATCTCGACCCACCAGTGCGCACGGATCTAGACTTTTGCATCACTTCGATCAGACTTGAAGCGACGGCTTAAGTAACCCATTCGATGGGCCGTACCGGAGTCACGCCGACCTACGAGAAGCCGGAGACTTTCGGAACCATTTAGCTGCAGCTTGGTCAAACCAAGATAGACACCACGGTTAGGTATCTCGGTGTCGAGATCGAAGACGCTCCAGATATCGCCGAAGCCATTGAAATCTAATGCTGCGAGGCCGCTTACAAAAACGGCCCTAACGGGACCTTGGCATGACCATTGCGCTCTGCAGTGCAGTGCTGCCGTTTGGCCAACTGCAGATTTTGCGACTGGGGCGAATGCTTCATCTAGCGGGCGAAGCTGCGATACTCGACAGCAATCAGAGAGCCCATTCCAAATACTCAAAAATACTTTGAACCATTCTGCACCGCGGGACGACCAACGGATATCTCGGCGGCTTGAAGCGCAGTCAGTTTCGTTCGTGAGGAGCCGGCGAGGATTTTTTGAAGCCATTTATGTATGGAGAATCCAATGCCACGTTTTGACTTTTTCAACCTGATTTTTGGTAACGGCAACATTCACGGCACAGACAAGAATGACCTCATTGTTGGCTCGTTCGACGATGATCACGTGACGGCCAAAGATGGCGACGACCTCGTCTTTGGCCTGTTTGGCGATGACGAACTCGCAGGCGACCTCGGCGATGACACGATGTTCGGCGGTGTCGGGGATGACACGGTCGAAGGCGGCGATGGAGAGGATTATCTCTCCGGTGGCTTTGGCGATGATGTCGTGGTTGGCAACAAGGGCGACGACGAGATGTTCGGTGGGCGCGGCGACGACCTGCTGGTCTGGAACAACGGCGACGGCTCGGACCTGATGGACGGTGGCAAGGGCTATGACGTGCAGCAGGTCAACTTCGACACAGATCTGGTGAATAATGACCTGCAGAACGACGATGTGGCGGAGTTCTCGGTGACCGACGAGGGCATCCAGTTCGCCCGCATCGAAGTGAACGGCCAGACCGAACGCGGGCTCTTCCAGCTCGACATCCGCAACACCGAAGTGCAGGAGACGAACTTCGGCGGCGGTGACGACAAAGCGGTGATCACCGGCGACGTGCTGAACGAGATCAAGCTCGACCTCGACGGTGGCGACGGTGTGGATACGCTGGACCTGAGCGAGGCGGCTGAGGCCATCAAGGTGGACCTCAAGAAAGGAACGCTGAACGACTCCCATGCTGTGAACTTCGAGAATGTCGTGGGCACTGCGTTCGACGATAAGATCGTGGGCGACCAGCAGGACAACATTCTGTCGGGCCAGGACGGCGAGGACAAGCTCTTTGGCAAGAACGGCGACGACATCATCGCCGGTAACAAGGGCGACGACGAGATGTTCGGTGGGCGCGGCGACGACCTGCTGGTCTGGAACAACGGCGACGGCTCGGACCTGATGGACGGTGGCAAGGGCTATGACGTGCAGCAGGTCAACTTCGACACAGATCTGGTGAATAATGACCTGCAGAACGACGATGTGGCGGAGTTCTCGGTGACCGACGAGGGCATCCAGTTCGCCCGCATCGAAGTGAACGGCCAGACCGAACGCGGGCTCTTCCAGCTCGACATCCGCAACACCGAAGTGCAGGAGACGAACTTCGGCGGCGGTGACGACAAAGCGGTGATCACCGGCGACGTGCTGAACGAGATCAAGCTCGACCTCGACGGTGGCGACGGTGTGGATACGCTGGACCTGAGCGAGGCGGCTGAGGCCATCAAGGTGGACCTCAAGAAAGGAACGCTGAACGACTCCCATGCTGTGAACTTCGAGAATGTCGTGGGCACTGCGTTCGACGATAAGATCGTGGGCGACCAGCAGGACAACATTCTGTCGGGCCAGGACGGCGAGGACAAGCTCTTTGGCAAGAACGGCGACGACATCATCGCCGGTAACAAGGGCGACGACGAGATGTTCGGTGGCCGCGGCGACGACCTGCTGGTCTGGAACAACGGCGACGGCTCGGACCTGATGGATGGCGGCAAGGGCTATGACGTCCAGCAGGTGAACTTCGACACCGATCTGGTGAATGATGACCTGCAGAACGACGATGTGGCGGAGTTCTCGGTGACCGAAGAGGGCATCCAGTTCGCCCGCATCGAGGTGAACGGCCAGACCGAACGCGGGCTCTTCCAGCTCGACATCCGCAACACCGAAGTGCAGGAGACGAACTTCGGCGGCGGCGACGACAAAGCGGTGATCACCGGCGACGTGCTGAACGAGATCAAGCTCGACCTCGACGGTGGCGACGGTGTGGATACGCTGGACTTCGACCAAGCATCAGGTCCCGTCAGCGTGAACCTCGAGACCGGCGCGATCGAGATTGACAATGGCGCTGGCCAAGACGCCTCTGCGGTCAACTTCGAGAATGTCACCGGGACCGACAGCAACGACGTCATCGTCGGCAACGATCAGGACAACGTCATTCGCGGCGGTGCCGGAAATGACATCATGTCGGGTGGCGAGGGTGCCGACACCTTCGTATTCTTCGAAGAAGATATCGGCGTCGATGTCATTCTCGACTTCGAAGTCGGCGTCGATCAGTTGGCGTTCGTCACAACAGACCCCAACGTGACGACCGAAAACCTGCTCGCGAACTTGAGCCAGGTCGGAGACGACGTTGAGCTGGCTGTCAACAACAAGGTGATCACATTCGAAGATGCCGTGGTCACGGACTTTGGCGCTGATGATTTCATGATTGCGTAGGTAAATGTAACGTCGCAGCGCACAGCCCCGCCAGCTTCCGGTTGGCGGGGTTTTTTGTTTGTCCGCCAGTCCGCCGAAGACCCGATCCGGCCCCAATTTGTCTGGGTTATAGATGCCACGCATCACACCGCTGCCCACTTGGCAGCGATCAATGTGGATGGGCTTGGTCCGTACACTAGACCGCCGCCCGAGCCATGGACCATATCTCACAGAGGGTCGACGAAGCGCGTATGCCCGCATTTGCGACCGGGATTCATGGCGCTCACAATGCGCGGGCCCCCACAACGGGTAACACTTGGTTGCCCGTCAAATCATTCGGCACAAACGCCGTTTGCCAGGGCAAGCCCATATCCAAACACTTGGTCGCGCCCGGCCGGGCCAAGTTCTGCGCTTGTTTGGGCAAGCCGATTGCGGACCTCGGAGACATCGCGTGCGGCCACAACCGCCGGGTCGGCTGCCAGACGCGCTGTGACGAAGGGGGTGGCAATCGACGTGCCCGTGACAAAGCGCGCCCGCCCGTCAGAGGAGATCAGGACATCAACACCGGGTGCGGCGACATCGACATGCGGCCCACGGACCGCGTTGCGATAGATCCGGCTGTCGACATCAACAGCTGTGACCGCAATCACCTCCTCAAAACCCGCCGGATAGAGGGGATCGACACTTGGACCGTCATTGCCAACAGCGGCGACCAGAATGAGGCCGCGGTCTGCCGCGCGCTCGACGGCCAGGTTGAGCAGCTTGTTGTAGGGGCCGGCCAGCGCAAGGTTGACGAGGCGCACATCCTCATCCGCCAACCAATCCAGCGCGCGCACCAGAGCGTCCGCCCCAGCGACCAGATCCGCGGTCTGTGACCGACCAAACACGTTGGCGCCATAGAGCTTTACGCCCTGCAAACGGCCGGGATCGGCCAAAACCGCTGCCACATCTGTGCCATGGGTGGTATCGGCGGAAGGGCCTTCAAAAAAGGTTCTGGTGATGACCTGGGTGCCCGCCAGCGCAGGCGATGCCGTATCGATTGCCGTGTCAATCACACCAATCGGCACGCGCGCAGGGCATCCGCCGTCCGTCCAGCGCATCATAGCACCAGCGTAATCGAGCGCTTGCGCGGAACCCTGTTGCTGCAGGCGATAGGCGTGGTTGACCCCAACCGTCGACGCGGGAACTGCCGCCTCGAGCGCCACGATCGCCTCCGCACCCGTCACTCCGTCGGGCATCCGATAGGTCATCATCGTCAGGTCAAGTCCGCCGAGCCTGGTGACCTCAAGCTCTTGATATCCTGTCGATTCAGCCACTTCACGCATCTGGGCGGCACTTTCCACATCCGGCACCAGCGCGATGATCTTCCGCGGGCCCACGACATCAGCGACGTCGGCATCCGGTGTTGGGGTTTCCTCCAGCGCGGCGCAGCCAAGCAGTGCAAGACCAGCGGCGACAGCTATCCAGCCCCGAAGGATACGTGCAACCTGTGACATGTGCTTCTTTCCCTCTCGGCTGACCATTCGCTGGACGCGACTTCTCGCCTAGGTTGATAGTGTTGAGCGGTGTGTCGATTCAATCAAGAGCTGAAAAGCTGGCACGCATCACAATAATTTTGAACCATTCAGCGCATTCATGCGACAAAGAAGCGAACCGTGTTAAGAAATGAGCGTGAACGCGTGGATCGCGACCAGGATATACTCAACTACCTGCAGGATCGTCTCACCGCGGCGGATCGAGAGGCTTTTGAAGGCGCCATGGCCCGCGATGCCTCTCTCGCAGCTGAAGTGGATGTGATGCGCGCCGTTCGCGCAGAGCTTGCATCAGCACCACGCCATGAAAACGCCGATGCTGTTTGGGATCAGTTGTCGGTCGAAATAGATGCCATGCCGACGACGGCAAACGACAACAAGCGCCCCTGGCAACAGATGTTGAAGTATGCAGCGGTTGCCGTGATCGCAGTTGCTGCCTGGCAGGTCACTGTCGGGCCCCGGATCAATGGTGCACCCGACGGATTCCGCACCGCAAGCGAAAAGTCCGAAGCTTTCAGTTTCCAGGTGAAGTTCGTCGACGCGGCGACCCTCGGAGAGATCGCCGCTGTGCTTGTCCCGCTCGGCGGCACGATTTCGGACGGTCCGAGCGCGCTTGGCCTTCTGCGCCTGTCTTTTGCGAATGCCAGCTTAGGTGAAGAGGCGATTGTGGTCCTGGAAGAGCGCACAGACTTGGTGGAGTTTGTGGCGCAGTAATGCGCTATCCGCGCAAGCATCTTTCAAGGCACCGCATCAACGCCTGTTTCGCATTGTAAATGCGTGTCTTGATGGTGCCGACGGGCACCGCTTCGACCTCAGCAACTTCCGGATATGTCAGGTCTTCCAGGAATGCGAGGCGAATGGCAGCCCGCTGCGGCCCCGATAACCCCTCAATGCAGCGATGCAACCGCGCGCGTTCGGCGGCGGCGATGGCTGCCGCCTCCGGATTTGGCGCCGTATCCTCATGCTCGGGCACCTCCTCGACGTAAGAGAGCTTCCCCTGCTTGCGCAGCGCATCAACCAGTTTGTTGCGAGCAATTGAGAAGAGCCACGTCTTGACGCTCGACCTCTCGGCAAAGCTGCCCGCCGACCGCCACACATCCAGCATGGTGTCGTGGACACAGTCCGACGCAAGCTCCGCATTGCCAGACCGCGAAACTGCAAAAGCATACACAGCTTCATTGTGGCGCAGGTAAAAGGCATGCATGGCACGCTTGTCGCCAGCCCCAATTTGCTTGATCAGATCGATGTCATCCATGGTCGCTGATCCGCACCTGACCGAACTTGGTTGCCCGATAGCGGATGCCATCCGGCACAGATCTGTTCAATACCAAACTTGTCTGCATTTCTCGGAGGCTGTCGGGCGCCGAATTCCACCAAGTAACGTTAGTCACATTGCGGGCATTTTCGTGGTAGCAGCCAACCCTCCGGTGATTGGCTCTAGCTGCAAAACCAAGACGCGCTTTGATGCGGTGTGTATTTGCAACGTCATCGAAAGAGTGCATTCAACAATTGCGAGTCGATTGCCGTTTGTGCGACCACCCCCTCCAAGTCCGATCTACCAAAACTAACCCTCACCCACACACCCGCGGCCGGACCGCGCGATGCCGCTTGAGATCGCGATACTCGAAATGGATAGGTGGTCGGAACACCTCCTTTGTTCGCCGCTCGGGAAAACGCAGATGACCGCGCCAGGACAGGATCAAGCGCTGGGTCTCCAACTGCGGAAACGTAAGCCCGATCTCATTGCCGACGGGCAGGCGGAGATATTCCGTTCGGACCGTCTGGCACATCAATAGCTCTGACGTTTCCGCCAGCGCCATCTGCCCGGGAGCCGCCGTGGATAGGTCAATGATGTGCCCGCCCTTGATGCCCGGGTTGCGTATCTCGAAGGTAAGCGGCGCCTTCAGTTCAAAATGCTCGGTCAGCGCGCCGGGGCCAAAGAGCGCCTGCTCGCCTTGCCAAACGAGACCTGTGGCAAAGCGCACTCGGTACGTGCCCGGCGGCACGAGAACCCTGAAGAAGTCGCCGCCCTGAATGTAAGCCGCCAAGGCCGCCGTATCGGTCTCGCTGTCGATCAGCGTCACGACATAGTCCCGGCCCGCCTGCGATTTGACCTGCAAAGGAAAGACAGCGGGCAGGCCCGTCCGGTTCCATAATAAACCTAGGGGAGGCGGCTCTGGCACGCTATGCGCCCGTTGCGCCAATGCAAGGCCGGGAAGCGTGCCATGGCCGAATAGACAAAACATGACAAAGACGAACGCTCTGATTAGATGAGACATGGTGTGGATTTTCCCACATCAGAAGCCTGATGTCACCGGCGGCTGAAAGGCAGATTCCGCTCCACCAGATGAGGGGTACTGCGAAGCGCCCGCCGTCTCGGCAAGGTGTTGGTCGGTCTATTTTCATCCTACTTTTCGAACTGGCTTGCGGAGGCGATTTTCTATCGGCTGGTCGTGTAGGCTTGGTTTCGATGGCGGGCTTGGCGCGGCACCCCAAAAAAACTGCACTCATTACTTTGGGGGAGCGATGCTCGCGGCGGGCACGTCACACGAATTGCTCAAACGAATTTCAATCAAACCTCTCCGTTCCTGTGAAAACTGTATGCAGGTAAACGCTTTAGAGCCGCTGGCTATTTGCTGACTTGACCCTCTGTGCCGCTTGGCCTATCACCAACCGCGCTGAGCGGGCGTCGTATACTGGCTATTACCTCAGCCTTCCAAGCTGATGAAGCGGGTTCGATTCCCGCCGCCCGCTCCAGAGCTTTTTCCTGTACATGCGATTGAACTAACGACATTGCCCAAATCGCGGCATATGCGCGCTTTGGCTGTGCAAACTGGGGCGGTCCCTTGACCCTTCTCGCGCGGGCAGCCATGACAGATGAAGGAAGAGGAAGGGGATCACATGGCAGAGGCAACGCCACCCGCGCCCGGGCAGACTGAGGAGCGGGCAAAGTCAAAGAAGATCGGTGCTTTGGCGGCCCTGTGGCCCTTTGTCTGGCCTTATCGCCGGTTGCTCTTCGCCGCCCTTGGTGCCCTTGTGACCACCGCCGTGGTGTCACTGACGCTTCCCATGGCGGTCCGCCGGGTCGTAGACAATTTCGACACGGAAAACGCCTATATTCTCGACCAGTACTTCGCTGCGGCCCTTGGCATCGCAGCACTTCTAGCGATTGGGACCGGGCTGCGGTATATGCTTGTTACTCGCCTTGGTGAAAGGGTGGTGGCTGACATTCGCAAGGCCGTGTTCGACCGCGTGATCTCCATGAGCCCGTCGTTTTTCGAGCAGGTGATGACCGGCGAAGTGCTGAGCCGGATCACCACGGATACGACGCTGATCCTCTCCGTCATCGGCTCTTCTGTTTCCATTGCCTTGCGCAACCTGCTGATCTTTGTTGGCGGGTTGGCCCTGATGCTGCTGACCTCGCCGAAGCTGACCGGTTTGGTACTGCTGATCGTCCCAGCCGTGATTATACCGATCCTGGTGCTGGGGCGGCGTCTGCGTGTGCTTAGCCGCGAAAACCAGGACTGGATCGCGGCCTCATCCGGCAACGCCTCAGAGACGCTCTCGGCGGTTCAGACCGTGCAGGCCTTCACCCATGAAGCCGCCAGCCGCGAACAGTTTTCGCATGTGACCGAGCTGTCTTACAAGGCCGCACGACGGCGCATTTCGACCCGCGCCTTGATGACCGTGATCGTGATTTTCCTGGTTTTTGCAGGCATTGTCGGAGTGCTCTGGATCGGCGCGCGCGATGTGCGTGCGGGCGATATGAGCCAGGGCGCGCTGGTGCAATTCGTCATCTATGCGGTGATGGTGGCCGGCGGTGTCGCCGCGCTCTCCGAGATCTGGGGCGAGTTGCAGCGCGCCGCGGGCGCCACCGAGCGATTGGTCGAATTGCTGCAGACTGACGACACGGTGCAGGACCCGGAGGAGGGTTTGTCGCTGCCCGACCCAATTGAGGGGCGCATCGCCTTCGAGGGGGTGACATTCGACTATCCGTCCCGTCCCGGCATTCACGCTCTTGATGGTGTGAACCTTACTATCGAACCGGGTGAAACCATCGCCTTTGTTGGCCCGTCAGGCGCGGGGAAAACCACGATCATCCAGATGATCCTCCGATTTTACGATCCGGCATCCGGTCGGATCACGCTTGATGGGGTCGATCTGGCGAAGTTGCGACGCGACACCTTCCGCAAGGCCGTCGCGCTGGTGCCACAGGATCCGGTGATCTTTGCAGCCTCCGCGCGCGATAACATCCGCTTTGGCCGGCCCGAGGCGAAAGATGCCGAGATCGAGGCTGCCGCAAAGGCCGCTGCGGCGCATGAGTTCATCTCGGCTTTGCCGGACGGTTACGATTCATACCTCGGCGAACGGGGGGTGATGCTGTCTGGCGGACAGAAGCAGCGCATCGCCATCGCCCGGGCCATCCTGCGGGACGCGCCAGTCCTGTTACTCGATGAAGCGACCAGCGCGCTGGATGCGGAAAGCGAACGGGCAGTACAGGCCGCGGTTGATACGCTGAGCGCCGGGCGCACCACGCTGATTGTCGCACACCGCTTGGCAACGGTGAAGAAAGCCGACCGAATCATCGTGCTCGACGAAGGCCGCGTGGTCGCCAGCGGGCCGCATGACACGCTGGTGGCGGAAGACGGCCTCTATGCGCGTCTGGCCCGGCTGCAATTCACCGATGGGATGGCGGCGGAGTAGCCCTTCCCACCGGATCACACCCCTCCGATGTCCTTACGTCAGGCCGATTTTACGCAGCGTCCCGGCGGTGTGAGCGCGCGCAGAACGCTTGCACAAAGATGCGTTAGGCCGCATCCTCTTTGCCACGGAGAAAAAGCCCGAAAGCGGGCGGTTTGGGAGGAATTTGGATGAGTTTTGCCGGGATCGAGGACCGCGACGCAATCGAGGCAGCGATGCCGTGGGAAGACCGCCCGCTGCCAAAAACGCTGTACGGGATGCTGAGCCAGACGGCGGAGAAATTTCCCAACCACAATGCGGTCAGCTACCAGATTTTCTCCGGTCCAAAGGACAAGGCCGAAACGCTCACGTGGTCGGCCTTGAAGGATCAGGTCACCCAGACCGCCAACCTTTTCCGATCCCTTGGCGTGGGCGAGAGCGACGTGGTCGCTTATGTGCTGCCGAACGCGAATGAAACCGTGCTCGCGTTGTTGGGCGGCGCGGTTGCTGGCATCGTGAACCCCATCAACCCGCTTCTGGACGCCGAGCAGATCGGCTCGATCCTGCGCGAGACCAATGCGAAAGTCGTTGTCACCTTGCGGCCTTTCCCCAAGACTGATGTGGCCGACAAGACCGCCGAAGCCGTGGCGCTGGCGCCGAATGTCAAGACGGTGCTCGAGGTGGATTTGCTGCGCTATCTCACGCCGCCGAAGTCCTGGATCGTGCCGCTGATCCGGCCCAAACGCAGCGTGCAAAACCATGCCACGTATATGAATTTCATGGCTGAAGTGGCCAAGCAGCCCAAAGCCTTGAGCTTTGCCGACAGCGAGGGCGACCGCGTCGCCTGTTACTTCCATACGGGCGGCACGACCGGCATGCCCAAGGTGGCGCAGCACCTCTATTCAGGGCTGCTCTATAACGGATGGATCGGCACGGAACTGCTCTTCAGCGAAGAAGACAACATCATTTGCCCGCTGCCGCTCTTTCACGTCTTTGCCTGTCACGTGATCCTGATGGCCGCGGTGACATCGGGGGCGCATGTGATCTTCCCCACGCCGCAGGGCTATCGCGGCGAGGGGGTGATGGACAACTTTTGGAAGCTGGTGGAGCGCTGGAAGATCACTTTTGTCATCACTGTACCCACAGCGATTTCGGCGAAGATGCAGCGCCCGATTGATGCCGATGTGAGCACGGTGAAGACCGCTTTCTCGGGCTCGGCGCCTCTGCCGCTGGAGCTCTTCCGGCGCTTTGAGAAAGCCACCGGCGTGACGCTCGTGGAAGGCTATGGTCTGACCGAGGCGACCTGTCTTGTGTCCTGCAACCCGGTGGATGGCGAGAAGAAGGTGGGCAGCATCGGCATCCCGTTCCCCTATTGCAAAGTGAAGATTTACAAGGCCACCGAGAACGGCCCCATCGAGGCGGACGTGGATGAGATCGGTGAGATTTGCGTAGCAAATCCGGGTGTTTACGTTGGGTGCACCTACACCGAAGAGGAGAAGAACAAGGACCTCTATTTCGGGGATTATCTGCGCACGGGCGATCTGGGCCGGGTTGATCCGGATGGTTATCTCTGGATCACCGGGCGCGCCAAGGACCTGATCATTCGGGGCGGACACAACATTGACCCTGCGGAGATCGAGGAGGCGCTGCTGCACCATGATGCGGTGGCCTTTGCCGGTGCCATCGGTCAGCCCGACGCGCACGCGGGCGAGGTGCCCTGCGCCTTTGTCGAACTGGTGGATGGTGCCAGCGTTACCGAGGAGGAGCTGCTGGCCTTGTGCAAGGAGCATGTGCATGAGCGCGCGGCCCATCCCAAGCATATGACGATCATGGATGAATTGCCCAAGACGGCGGTCGGCAAGATCTTCAAACCCGACCTGCGCAAGATGGCGATCACCCGCATCTACAACCAGGCGCTGGAACATGCCGGTGTTGCGGCACGGGTTGTCAGCGTGGTCGATGACAAGAAGCGCGGGCTGGTGGCACAGATCGAACCCAATGGCGCGGGCGAGGATGCGATTGCCCATGCTCTGAGCGCGTTTGTCCGTCCCTGGGAACTGGCCAGTACCGCCGTCGCCGCCGAATAGGCCAGGCGCGGTTCAGCCTGCCAACGGGCTGCACCATTCGATCATTGAGCTTCGGCATGTGGTCCCGAGGGTGCGCGGGCGACGCCGCGTTTCCGATCCTGGTTATCGGTGGGTAACACCACCGCGCGCGCAACGGATGTGGCGTGCTTTTGCGCCACGCGGCGGTTCGATCAGATATGCCAGCATTTCAAGGAAAATCCGACGTCGGTATCGCGTCGGTATAACGTCGGTATTTTGTCGGTGCGCCGTCGGTTTTGCGGGCGGATGCGCGGTGTCTGGCGCTAAGTGTTAATTCAACAACCTTGCCAAGTGCTCCGGGTCGCGCCCGGCAAAACCACTCGCACTGAAGGCCTCTTCGCGTTCGGCGGCAGTGCCGTCGGTCATGCGTATGCTGCTGTTCTTCACCAGCATGTTCTTGACGCGGGTGAAGGCGGCGCCATAGCGCATGGCGATCATGTCGAGACGGTAGGTGTCGTGAATGTTGACGTGGTGTGGACCAGCGCGCGTGCCGTGCCGCAAGCTCCTCTGGGCACGGTCGATCAGGGCACTGGTCTGCGCCAGCGTGCCGCCCGTCTGGGTGGGCCGGAAATCGTGCTGGCACCCCATGAGAAGGGTGCGGTGGCGATCCACGTGCAGGGGCTGGATGGACAGGAGATTGAAAAAAATGCTGCCATCCTTGCGGTAGTTGATGACACAAAAGGCGTCGGAACTGCGACGGCGGCAGACATCCGCAATCTCGTCGGTGGCGGTGCGGTCGGTCAGTTGGCCCTGTAGTAAGCGGCAATTCTGCCCGATTGCCTCGGTCGCGGAGTATTGCGTCAAGGTTTCGAAAGCGGGGTTCACGTAGATCAGCGGCGTATCATGGTGATCGGGATCGGCAATGCTGATCGGGATGGTCAACGCGTCGCACACCACTTGAAGCCCCGGCGGAAGCTCGGCTGGCAGGTGTGCGTCGTCCAGCATCTTGGAAAGGTCCCCGTCTTTGGCGCTGTCGTTCGATATTTACACTTTTTTAAGGATTATTGCGAGTCACAGGGTCTTATCCGCGATCTGGTGGCCCATGTCGGGGGCGGAGGATGACGACTTGTGCACGCGATTGTGACAAACGCCGCGCGGAAAGCTTTTGCGTGCTGCGTGTCGTGGCCCTAGGCTCCGGCCAGCTTTAGATGGAGCCCCGACACATGAGCAAATCCCGCAAATCGCAAAAGCGCAGATCGAAGTCGAAAGCCGCCTCGTCATCTCAGATCGCGGAGCCGTCCCGCCGTGACGCGCTCAAGCTGATGCGCAATGGTGCGATTGCTGCGGCTGTCGTCGGGGGTGGTGGCTATTTCGCCATGGGCTCGTTCCGGGCCTATGCCGCCGAGCATGACCTGAGCCGTCTGGGGCAGGGCAAGCCTACGGTTGTCCAAGTACATGACCCGCAATGCCCGACCTGCACCGCACTTCAGAAGCAGACCCGGAAGGCGTTGAAGGAGTTCGGCGAGTGCGACCTGGTCTATCTGATCGCGGATATCAACACGCCCGAGGGGCAGGCCTTTGCCGTGCGACACGGCGTGGGCAATGTCACATTGCTCTTGTTCGATGGGCAGGGCGGTTTGCAGCAAACGGTGCAGGGGATGCAGTCGAAAGACCAGCTGATGCCGATCCTGCGTGGGCACCATGAAACGCATGCGGTGACGTCTGGCTAGGCCAGGGGCGGTGGCGCCCCGGTGCCATCGGCAGTCCCCAGTTGATCAGCGCGCCGCTGTTTTCCCGGCGGTTGGCCAGCAGTCCGCTGCGGTTTTCGGGCGGTGGTATAGGTGCTCACCTGCATGGGTGGGGTGGCCCGCCAATACGCTGTCACGATCCGCCTTGGCGCATTGTGATCTCCGGGTCGGGTCCCGGCCCGTCAGGAGGGTTTGTAGATCCATGTCGCCAAAGCGGCCTCGGCCTCGGCGCAGGGGGTCAGGGTAAGATCGCGCGACATGAACGGGCCGGCGGTTCGGCTCTGCGCACCGACCACCACGCATTGATCCGGAGCGGAGTTCAGGGTGATGCGGCCGGTTTCGGGATTGAACAGGAACTGCTGATCCCCGTTTGCCGGGTCGCAATCGAGCAAGGCGAAGGGGACAGCCCCGTTGTCAGGCGCGGCATAGGTCATGCATTTGTCGGCGAAGGGGACCGAGCGGATCTGTAAGGTGGCCCGGTCGTAGTCAAACTGTGTATCGCCGCCCTGCGGTTTGCAGGAATGCGCTTGCAGGCTTTCGGCGAAGCCGCGCCCCAGCGTATCGATGCACCATCCGAGCCCGTCCGCCTCATCCAGATTGTCGGCGAGATAGATGACCGGGGCGCCTGGCTCCGGCTCTGCAAGCCCGGCGAAAGGCAGCGTCACGAAGGCCAAGCCGAGCCCGGTGGCGAGGACGGTCGCGTAGGTCTTGAAGCGCCCAATCAGATTTTCCCTGTTCATGTCGCGACTCCTTAAGGTTAGCCTGCTAAGTTATGTCGTCAGGTGTCTCTGCTCTGTTCTACGGGCATCGGGTCGGTTTCCGTCGGAAGAGGTTTGGATGCTGGCGGTCACCCGCTGGTGGGCGATGAGGCTGAGGCGAAGGCGGACCGAAGCGCGTTGAAGATTGGCGGGCGGATTAGGTCCCTGCGCGAGGCGAGCATCCCAGGGGCAAACACCGAGGCCAGATCCCCAGACGACGCGCGGGCGGGCGACGTCCCAACCCTCGCGTCTATCCCTTCAGCATACGGTCGAGCGTTGGGTCCTTGTCGATGAAATGATGTTTCAAAGCTGCGCCGATATGAATGATGACGATGAGCGTGATCGCTTTGCCCGCAACGCTGTGCATCTCGGATGCGACAGAGACGATCCAGGGGATCTCGACCTGCGCAGGCAGTGTAAACCAGCCAAAAACGTCAATTGAGCGGCCCCGGAAGACGGTGAAGGCGATCCCGGACAGCGGCATGATCAGGATCCCTGCAAGCAGGGTCCAATGGGCGAATTTCGCAGCGCTTTCTTGCCAGGAGGGCCCGGTTGCCGAGGCAGGCGGCGGGAAGCCCTCGAGGAGGCGCCAGGCCACACGCCAGATGCCGTAAACCAGAACAAGCACGCCAATGGAGCGGTGAATGCCAATGAGCGGTCCACGGGCGCTGCGCTCCAGCCCGCCGTACTCGAGATAGAGCCCGAATGCCAACATCCCGATCATCGCAATCGCAATCAGCCAGTGATTGATGCGCGAGATCACGCCATATGTGGAAGGAGATGCCATGGGTGGTCCTCATCTTGGATTGCAAACCATTAATAGTTTGGATACTAAGTGTGATATGAAAAAGCGCAAGTACCTGCTGCATCCGATGCTCCATTCCGCCGATCTGATCGAGGATCGGCTGCGGCGACAATTGTCGCCACTGGGTGTGCGGCCACGGCAGGCGCGGGTGTTGAACGCGCTGGACCGGATGGGGGAGGCGAGCCAGGTTGAGCTGACACGGGCCTTCGACATCACCGCGGCGAGCATGAGCACGATGACGGACCGGCTGTTGGCCGCGGGCCTGATCTACCGGCGGATCGATCCGGCGGAACGACGCACCCATATTCTCGGCCTGACCAAGAAGGGCGCGACACTGCTCGACGAGATCAGAGCCGCCTGGGGCGAGATCGACCGGATCATCATCGAGGCGATTGGCGAAGAGGAGGCGAATGCACTTGCGGATAAGGCGACACGGCTTCGCGTCGCTCTTGGGGGTGAGATCCCCGGTAGGCGGGCCGTCAAGGCGCGGGCGCGCAACAGGCAAGGGCAGACGTCATAGCGGGCGGCATGGCCCTGACGTGATCTGCGCTTCTGTCGCGATGCCGGAGCGCCCAATGGGCGGATCGCCGCCTTTATGGGGCGCATTTTGGGGCTGCGGCTTCCCGCGCGCGACGGAAACCAGAGGGGGTGTCGTTCAACCTGTGAACACCTGTTCGGGAGTGTTGTTATGAAGTGCTTGTCACTAGCGGCTCTGATGAGCGGTCTGTCGGTCTCGCCGCTGACCGCCGAGACCTTCTCAGCGGATGTCTGGGCTGACAATTGGTTCGCCATGTCCGTCAATGGCACGCCGGTCGCGGAAGACAGTGTGCCGATCACGACCGAGCGCTCCTTCAACGCCGAAAGCTTTCAGTTTGAGGCGGATCGGCCCATGGTGATCGGTCTGATCGCCAAGGATTTCATAGAGAACGACACCGGCCTTGAATACATCGGCACGCGGCGACAACAGATGGGCGACGGCGGGTTGATCCTGCAGATCAGGGATGCCGCGGGCGAGACCGTCGCGGTCAGCAATGCCGATTGGCAGTGTCTTGTGGTGCACAGCGCGCCCCTCGACACATCCTGCGAAGGTGCGTCCGATCCGGTCGCCGGGGTCGCCCCCTGTAGCTTTGACAGCGCCGACGCGCCCGATGGCTGGGACTTGCCCGGCTTTGATGCATCAGACTGGCCGAAGGCCGTGGTCTACTCCGAGCGCGATGTCGATCCCAAGGGCGGCTATGACCGGATCGACTGGGTTCAGGACGCAGAGTTGATCTGGGGCCCGGACCTTGAGCAAAGCAACACCATTCTCTGCCGCCTGACCGTCAACTGACCGCCCCAAGAGGGAGATTGCCGCATGTTCCGTATCTTTTGGTCCTGCTTTTCCCTGGTGATGATCACGATGATCGGGCCGGCGCGCGCCCATGATGACCACTGTGCGGCCATCGCCGCATCGGTCGCAGAGGCCGGGTTCAGTGACAGCGTGACCGTGTCTTGTTCGGACAGCCATGCAACGATCACCTCAGACACCTATCCCGATCACGACATGATGACAGGGATCATCGGCACCAATGAGCAGGTGCCGGTTCCCGCCGAGTATGCCGCGCCCATCATCCTGTCGCCGGTCCTGGGAAGACGCCCGCTGACCCGCGATGCGGCTCTGGGGGTCGCCGTGAATGGCGTGCCGATCTACGACTACACGGCAGGCGGCGAGATGAGTGAAGCTGATCTGGCGCATCATCAGGCCCGGCATGACACGCTGCAGACGCATCAGCTCGACGCCTGCGGCGGGCATGCGGGGCGCGGCGATGACTATCACTATCATGTCAAACCAACCTGCATGATCGAGGCCATGGCGAATGCGGGCGACGACGCGATCATCGGATGGGGTTTCGACGGCTTCCCGATCTACGGAGACAACAATCCGGACGGCAGCATGATCGCCGAGGGGGCGCTGGATGTCTGCAACGGCCAGCCGGACGAGACCTTCGGGTATCGGTATCACACCTCGGATGAGGCGCCCTATATTGTGCAGTGCTTGATGGGCGAAGTCCCGGACTTCGAGAGCCTCCCGCGCGTGCGACCGCTTGTGTCGATGAGAGGTGACGACGTCGCGCCCGGGCGTCCGCCGCGCGGAGGGGTCGATACTCTCGTCTTTACGCAGGGCGATGATGGACACCGCAGCATGGATTACGAATATCAAGGCGTGGCGTACTACATTCGCTATGCGCCTTCGGGCAGAGAGGATTGCTATGAGTTTGTCACCAAGACGGTGACGAATGATGGCAGGATCATCCAGGCTGAGCTGTGTCGGGAGCCGGTGTTTGACTGATCCGCTGCAGCACAGCGGTCATCTAGGTGTTGGTCCTGCGATAGAGTGAGCTGGTGTAAGTGGACCGAGCGGAAGTCTCTCGGACCGCTCTGATGGCAGGCTAAAGCGCGTGCCCTTAGTTGCCAGCACTTTCCATTTTGCGATGTTTCAGCACCTCTTCGAGCCAGCCGAGCTTCATTTCCGGCACAGAACTCAACAAAAGGTCGGTGTAATCGTCAAAGGGCGGGCTGAGGACTTCGGACTTGGGTCCGTAGCGCACGACGCTGCCCTGATACATCACCGCGATGCTGTCGGCGATGGCGCGCACGGTCGCGAGATCGTGGGTGATGAAGAGATAGGCCACGTCTTCGCGGTCTTGCAGGTCCAGCAGCAGCTTGAGGATGCCGTCGGCCACCAGCGGGTCGAGCGCGGAGGTGACTTCGTCGCAGATGATCAGCTTGGGCTTGGCGGCGAGCGCGCGGGCGATGCAGACGCGCTGTTTCTGGCCGCCGGAGAGTTCCGCCGGGTAGCGGTCCTGGAAGCCCGAGCCCAGTTCGATCTGGTCGAGCAACTCCTGGATGCGTTTTTGTTTCTCGGCGCCCTTGAGGCCGAAGTAGAACTCGAGCGGGCGGCCGATGATCGTGCCCACGGTCTGGCGCGGGTTCATCGCGGTGTCGGCCATCTGGTAGATCATCTGCAGTTCGCGCAGGTCGTCGAGGGGCCGGGTGGCCAGGTCGGGTGTGAGCGTGCGCCCGTCGAAGGTGATCTGCCCGGCGCTGGGCGGCAGCAGGCCGGTGATGACGCGGGCGAGGGTGGATTTGCCGGAGCCCGACTCGCCCACCACCGCGAGGGTCTGGCCGGGGTGCAGATCGACGGTGATGTTTTTCAGCACGTCGAAATCGGTGCCCTTGTAGCGGGCGGTGATGTTCTCGACGCGCAGGACGGGGGTGTTCGTCGGTTGCTTTTCCTCGTGGCGGATCGAGCGCACGGAGACGAGCGCCTTGGTGTAGTCTTCTTGCGGGTTGTTGATGATCTGGCCGGTGGTGCCGTATTCGACCATGGCGCCCTGCTGGAGCACCATGATGTGGTCGGAGACCTGGGCCACCACGGCGAGATCATGGGTGATGTAGAGGGCGGCGACCCCGGTGTCGCGGATCGCTTCCTTGATGGCGGCGAGCACGTCGATCTGGGTGGTGACATCGAGGGCGGTGGTGGGCTCGTCAAAGACCACCAGATCGGGCTCGGGGCAGAGGGCCAGCGCGGTCATGCAGCGCTGGAGCTGGCCGCCGGAGACCTGGTGCGGGTAGCGGGAGCCGATGTTTTCGGGATCGGGCAGGCCGAGCTTGCGGAAAAGCTCCACGGCGCGGGCCTCGGCTTGGGTCTTCGTGAACTTGTTCTGGAAGATCGCCGCTTCGGTGACCTGCTCCATGATCTGCTTGGCGGGGTTGAAGGAGGCGGCGGCGGATTGGCTGACGTAGGTCACCTCGCCGCCGCGGAGTTTGCGCACGTCGCTGAAGGGGGCTTGCAGGATGTCGCGCCCGTTCACTTCGACGCTGCCGCCCGTGATTTCGACACCGCCGCGCCCATAGGCCATGGAGGCGAGGCCGATGGTGGATTTGCCGGCCCCGGATTCGCCGATGAGGCCGAGGACCTTGCCGGGGGCAAGGTCGAAGTCGACGCCGTGCACGATCTCGATGTCGCGGGATTTCTCACCGGGCGGGTAGATGGTGGCGCCGATCTTGAGGCCACGGACTTTCAGGAGCGGGTCGGTCATGGGGTGTCCTT
This sequence comes from Roseobacter cerffii, assembly GCF_054226325.1. Classification (NCBI taxonomy): domain Bacteria; kingdom Pseudomonadati; phylum Pseudomonadota; class Alphaproteobacteria; order Rhodobacterales; family Roseobacteraceae; genus Roseobacter; species Roseobacter cerffii. Next base: position 3,228,722 of record NZ_CM135757.1, on the reverse strand, counting down.
GATCGGGGCGTCGGCTGGTCTGTTTGGCTGCGCCAAAGGCGCCCACCCGCCGACCCTTGAGAGGCTGATGCTCATCCTCTTCCTCCCTTCAGCGAGGTGGTGCGGTTGAGCACCCAGTCGGCCACGAGGTTGATGGAGATGCAGAGGACGGCGATGGCGAAGGCGGGGTAGAGCGCTGCGGCGATGCCGTAGTTGATGCCTTCCTTGTTTTCCTTCACGATCCCGCCCCAGTCGGCTTGTGGGGGTTGCACGCCCAAGCCCAGGAAGCTGAGCGTGGAGACGAAGAGCACGGCGAAGATAAAGCGCAGGCCCATTTCAGCGACGAGGGGCGAGAGCGCGTTGGGCAGGGTTTCGCGGAAGATGATCCAGCCGATTTTCTCGCCCCTGAGCCGGGCGGCTTCGACGTAGTCCATGACCGTGATGTCGACGGCGACGGCGCGGGCGAGGCGGTAGACGCGGGTGCTGTCCAAAAGGCCCATGAGCACGATCAGGATGGTGATGGTGGTGGGCATGACCGAGAGCACGACGAGGGCGAATATCAGCGTGGGGATCGACATGATGAGGTCGACGAAGCGGCTGAGAGTCTGGTCGATCCAGCCGCCGGAGACGGCTGCGAAGAAACCGAGGACGGAACCGAGGACGAAGCTGAGGGCGGTGGCGGCGGTGGCGATGAAGATCGTGGTCTGGCCGCCGTAGATCATGCGCGAGAGCAGGTCGCGCCCGATGCTGTCGGTGCCGAGGAGGAACTGATCCGAGGGAGGCTCCCACACGTCACCGACGACTTCGGCCATGCCGTAGGGGGCGATGAGCGGGGCGAAGATGGCCACAAGGAAGAAGAGGCTGGTGAAAAAGAGGCCGATGAGGGCGGCGAGGGGGACTCTCATGTTTGCAGCTTTCGGGGGTGGCGGCGGGACGGCGCTGTTGCGCTGGCGCGCAAGGCGCCCCGCCCGCCGTCCCTTGTTTGGGGCTTGAAATGGAGAGGGGGAGGCGGACTCCGCAGGTTTGCGTTGCAAACCCGCTCTGTCCGCACGCGGCGCCCCTGCGGGACGCCGGGGTCCGCACGAAATGACCGCGTCAAATCTCTGATTTGTGTGGTCATTTTGGGTGTCTCAATCTGGGATTGGTGAGGATCGACACTAGATCCGCGATGAGGTTCAACCCGATGTAGACCGCGGCGAAGATCAGCCCGCAGGCCTGCACCACCGGCACGTCGCGTTTGCTCACATGGTCCACCAGGTACTGCCCCATGCCGGGGTAGGCGAAGACCACCTCGACCACCACGACGCCCACCACCAGATAGGCGAGGTTCAGCATCACCACGTTCACGATGGGCGCGATGGCGTTGGGGAAGGCGTGCTTGCGGATGATCTTGAGCATGCCGAGGCCCTTGAGCTCGGCGGTTTCGATGTAGGCGGATTGCATGACGTTGAGGATCGCGGCGCGGGTCATGCGCATCATGTGGGCGAGCACCACGAGGGTGAGCACCATCACGGGCACGGCGATGGCGTTGAGCTTTTGCCACACGCTCATGCTGTCGTTGATGATCGCCACGGACGGGAACCATCCGAGCTGGATCGAGATCCAGTAGATCAGCACGTAGCCGATCATGAACTCCGGGATCGAGATGGTGGTGAGGGTGACGGCGGAGATCAGCTTGTCGGGCCAACGGTCCTTGTAGCGGACGGCGAGGAGGCCGAGGAAGATCGCCAGCGGCACGGCTATCACCGCGGCCCAGAAGGCGAGAAAGAGGGTGTTAGAGAGGCGTCTGCCGATGTCTTCGGAGATGCTGCGCCCGGAGGTGAGGGCGGTGCCGAGATCGCCGGTCAGGATACCGCCCAGCCAGTCGAAATAGCGGGTAAGGGCTGGCTCGTTGAGCCCCAGTTCGGCGCGAAGGTTGGCGAGGGCTTCGGGGGTGGCGGACTGGCCGAGGATTTGCTGGGCCACATCGCCGGGCAGGATCATCGTGCCTGCGAAGATCAGGATCGAGACCAGGATGAGGAGCAGCAGACCCAGCGCCAGGCGCTGGATCAAAAGCTGCATCATAGGGGACATCTGCTTATACGACCCACATCCTCATGGGCGCGTAGTTGTGCATCAGGCTGAAGCCCTTCACGCCTTCGATGAAGCCCGCGACACGGTCGCTGCTGGCTTCGATGAAGTCGTTGAACATCGGGCAGATGAGCCCGCCTTCGTCGCGCAGGAGCGTGCCCATGTCGGCATACATCTGCGTGCGTTTGGCCTGGTCGAGCTCGGCGCGCGCGGCGACGAGCAGCTGGTCGAACTGTTCGTTGAAGAAGCGCGTGTCGTTCCAGTCGGCCGAGGACTGGTAGGCGGTGGAGAACATCTGGTCCTGCGTCGGCCGGCCGCCCCAGTAGGAGGTGCAGAAGGGCTGCACGTTCCAGACCTCGGACCAGTAGCCGTCATTGGGCTCGCGCTTGATCTCCAGCGGGATGCCTGCGGCCTGGCAGGACTGCTGGAAGAGCGCGGAGGCATCGACGGCGCCCGGGAAGGAGTTCTCGGAGGTGCGCAGCAGGATCGGGCCATCGACGCCCGCCTTGTCGAAGTGGAACTTTGCCTTCTCGGGGTCGAACTCGCGCTGTTCGAATTCGGTGTAGAAGGGGTAGGAGGCGTTGATGGGCGTGTCGTTGCCCACCGAGCCATAGCCGAAGAGGATCTTGTCGACCATCTCCTGCCGGTTAATCGCGTGCTTCAGCGCCAGCCGCAGGTCGTTGTTGTCGAAGGGCGCGGTGTTGCAGTGCATGATGAAGACGTAGTGCCCGGGCCCGGAGGTCTGGTGCACGGTGATGTTGGGCGCGCGGGCCACGAGGCCGGCGGTGCGCGGCGGCACGCGGTCGATCAGGTCCACCTGGCCCGATTGCAGGGCGGCGACGCGGGCGGTGTTGTCGTTCAGCACCAGCATCTCGATGGTTTCGGCGTTGCCCAGATCACCCCAGTAGTTGGGGTTCTTCTCGGCCACGAAGCGGACGCCCATGTCCACTTCCTTCATGATGTAGGGGCCGGTGCCGATGGCGGCGGTCGGGTCCTCCTTGCCGCCGCCCGGCTGGATCATCAGGTGATAATCCGTCATCAGATAGGGCAGGTCGGCATTGGGGCTTTTCAGTGTGATTTCAACGGTATCGCCGTCAGCGCGCACGTCGTCGATGTCGCGCAGGAGGCCAAGCGCACCTGATTTCGTGTCCTCGCCAGCGTGCCGGTCGAGCGTTTCGACCACGTCCTGCGCGGCCACGTCCTGGCCGTTCGAGAAGGTGATCCCTTGGCGCAGCTTGAAGCGCCAGACTTTCGCGTCATCCGAGCCTTCGAAGCTTTCCGCGACCTTACCGGTGATGCCACCGTCGTCATCAAGCTCGACCAGCGGTTCGCCCCAGAAGCGCGCGGCCTGCAGGGCCACGGTGTTTGTTGCAAGGGCCGGATCGAGGCTGTCGGTGGTGGACCCGCCCTGGGCTGCCATGCGCAGGGTGCCGCCCTTCTTGGGCCCGTCGGCCCGGACCTGGCTTGCGATCATCGCGTTGGCCATCGCGGCAGTGACACCCAATGCGGCGGCGCGACCGATGAAGTCGCGGCGGCTCATCAGGCCCTTGGTCACACGGGTGCTGAGGTATCTGAGTTCGTCGTTCATTGGTGTCTCCCGGTTGGTGATGCACGTTTTCGTGCTTTGTTCATTTGGCGCCAAGGCTTGCGCATTTCTGACCCGGTCGCAAGGGGGTTTGGCCGAATTCGAGCACGGTGGTCTCAGAGATGGTCGCGGGGGATGCTGTCGCTGAGATCGCGGTCGTAGATCAGCGTATCGTTTTCATAGGCCTCGAGCCGGGCGGTCAGATGGAAGTGCGTGGGGTCTGACCACATCTCGCAGCTGGTCTCGGTGCGCAGGCGGATGTCGTCGCGCTCCAACTCCTGTGTCCAGTGGCAGGTGCCGCGGGCCGAGAGCGGATCATCGGGGTGGATCGACCACGTCTCGCGGGCGGTCGAGCCGGAGATGAGCCCGTGATCGAGGTCGCGGCGTTTGCCGAAGTCATCTTCGATCCGGAGCGTGACCGTGCCGGTCTTGAGATCGACGTCGCGTGTGCGGCTGTTTGTGGCGTCCCGCAGCGTTTCGACGCTTTGGGGCGGTGCGGTTTCGGGCGGCGGAAAGCTGACCTCATCGCGGCGCGCGGTGCGACGTACCGGCAGATGCAGGCTGCCGCCTTGCAGTGTGATCGTGGCGGCCTGCGGGGCAGGCCAGATGAGCGGCCAGTACGTGCTGGAGATCGACAGCCGCAGTCTGTGCCCCTTCGGCAGACGGTAGGCGATGGTGTCGAGCCAGAGCTCCACAGGCATGGGCGCGCCAACAGGCATGGGGCGCGGGTCAGCAGGGTCTTCGCGATGGCTGAGGTTCAGAACGCCGTAGGTGATGCGGGTCGAGGCGCCATCCGGATGCACATCGCAAAGCCGCACGGCGATCTGTGCCTGTGGCATATCGCTGGTCAGCTGCAGGCGGACCTTCGGCGCGCCGAAAATGTCGGTGTCCTGATCGGAGGCGGCGGTGTTGAAGGTGGCGGATCGCGCGTCATCCTCACGCTGATCGCCAGGCATTTCCGGACCGAGCCAGATGGCGCAGTATTCGCCGGCCTCGGCGCCCGTATCCTGCGGCGAGCAGACGGGAACCGAGATTGGGCCCCGGCCGTCGGACAGCCCGTGTTTTGACAGATAGAGCGTGCGGTGCGGGATATGCGCCGTGGCGCCGTCGGCCTCGGCCACCCAGCGCCCGGGGCGGTCCGTGTACCAGCGGGCGGGGCGGGCGCTGTCCATGAGGTAAGCGCGGTAGTCCGGGTCATCCTCGACGCCGGTGTCGATGTCCTTGAGCCAGCGGTCCCACCAGCGCAGCGCCTCTTGCAGAAAGCCGATGCGCGGCTCCGGCACTGCGAAATGCGGGTATTTGTGCACCCAGGGGCCCACGATTCCTTTGCAGCCGGGCAGCGCCTGAACGAGCTGCGGGACGGCGTTCTTGTAGGCGTCGCCCCAGCCGCCGATGGCCAGCACCTTGGCCTTGATCGCGCTATAGTCTTCGCAGACCGAACCGTGTTGCCAATAGGCGTCGCGGCGCTGGTGGCGCAACCAGGTGCTGGGCAGGAAGGGTTCGTTTTCAAGGCGTTGCAGCCAGATTTCGCGCCAATCGTCGCGCAGCGCCGGGTCGGGCGCGCGCGAAGAGTAGGACCACATCGTGGCGCCCCAGCCGAGGTTTTCGTTCAGCAAGCAGCCGCCTTTGTAGTGGATATCGTCCGCGAAACGATCAACGGTGGAGCAGAGGGTGATCACCGCCTTCAAGGCCTCGGGTGCCAGGGCTGCGACCTGCAGCCCGTTGAAGCCGCCCCAGCTGATGCCCATCATGCCAACCGTGCCCGAGCACCAGGGTTCTGCCGCCAGCAGGGTGATCACCTCGACGGCATCAGAGAGCTCTTGCGGGGTGTACTCATCCTGCATCAGCCCCTCGCTGTCGCCATTGCCACGCATGTCGACCCGCACGCAGGCGTAGCCGCGGGCAGCAAACCACGGATGTGTCAGCGCGTCGCGGGCGACGGTGCCGTCGCGCTTGCGGTAGGGCAGGTATTCCAGGATGACCGGAACGGGGTGCTCGGCGGCATCCATCGGGCGCCAGACGCGCGCAGAGAGACGGGTGCCGTCGGAGAGTGTGAGCCCGTGGTCGGTCAGCTCTTTGATCTCGCGGAGGGTGGTGCTCATGCGCGGACGGTTGCCGCCGCGCGCGCGGTTGTCAAGCGTGGGGAGCGGTGGCCTGAAAGCCCACCGTCACCTGCCGGTGGCTGACGGTTGTACTGGCAGGTTGGGTGGGCTTTCAGGCCACCCCTGGTCGCATCAGTCTTTGAGTGCGATCACCAGATCCATCACGTTGGTGCCGGTGGGTCCCGTCTTCAGCAGGGCGCCGCGCGCATCGAGCCACGTGCCTGCATCTGCACGGTCGAGCGCGTCCTGGGCCGTTTCATCCCACGTGGCGCCGTCTATAATCGCACCCGCGGCATCTGTTGGGCCGTCCGTTCCATCGGTCCCAGCGACGAGAAGGCGCAGACCGGCCTGTCCGGAGATCTCGCGCGCGAGCATCAGGGCCAGCGCCTGATTGCGCCCCCCGCGCCCCGGTTCGGGCGGCAGCACCACAGTGGGCTCGCCGCCGAAGATGTGCAGGCCGGATTCTGCTGTGCGCAGTCTGGTGCCGATGCGGGGCGCAAGCGCGGCGATGTCCTCGTAGAGTGTCTCGTCATTTGTGCCGACATGCAGCCCCGCGCCGGTGGCTGCCTCGGCAACGGCCTGTCGCGCGATGGCGTTGCTTGCGACGATCCGGGGATCGAAGGCAAAATTGGGCGTTGCGGGGGCATCGCCGATGCCAGACCCGATGACGGCAAGACCATCGCCTTCGACATCCGAGATCGCCAGAGTTGTCACGGTGTCCCCTTTGAAGCTCGCGAGCAGCTTGCCGCCCTTGATCCGGCTCATGTCTCGGCGCGCCGCATTCATCGCGTGGATATCTGCGCCCGAGGCCAGCATCTCTTGCGCGCGTGCCTTCAAAGCGGTCAGATCGAGACCTTCCGCCGGCGCCTCCGCCAGCGCGGACGCCCCGCCGGAGACCAGCATCAGGAGATGGCTGCCTGGTGCCATGCCGGAGATCAACTCAAGAAGCCGCGCGCCTGCTGCGAGGCTGTTCTCATCCAATACCGGGTGTGCGGCTTCAATGATCTCGGCGTTTTCCGGCGCGCCCTCGGCGTGGTGATACTTGGTCACCACAAGCACCGGCGCGTCCGGGAAGGCCGCATGGGCGGCACGGGCCATGGCGCTGGCCGCCTTGCCGACGGCCACGATCTGGTCGGGTCGGGGGCAGGCGCGCGCGGCCAGGGCTGCTTGCACCGCGTTGTCACCGCGCACGGCGTTCACGCCCGCCCAGAACAGTTCTTTCAAATCCGCGGTGTGCATGGGTGCCCCCTAAGGCTGGTCGGTGTCGAGCCACAGGGTGACTGGGCCGTCATTGACCAGAGCCACTGCCATATCCGCGCCGAAGCGTCCAGTCTCGACCGGGATGTCCAAGGCTTGCAGCGCCTTCGCGAAGTGCTCGTAGAGGGCTTGGGCCTGATCCGGTTTGGCCGCGCCTGAAAAGCCCGGGCGGTTGCCGCGCGAGGTGTCGGCAGCGAGCGTGAACTGGCTGACCACGAGCGCGCCGCCGCCGGTCTGCGCAAGGCTCAGGTTCATCTTGCCCGCGTCGTCCTTGAAGAGCCGCAGCTTGCTGACCTTTGCAGCCAGCTTCTCGGCGGTCTGCACGTCATCGCCGGGCATCGCGCAGACCAGGATCAGAAGGCCCGGACCGATGTCGCCGATGACTGTGCCATCGACCGTGACCGAGGCTTTGGAGACCCGTTGGAGAACTGCGCGCATGGGGGTCCTATTGGCTGAGAGCGGCGCCGTAGCCGACGGCGGCGGCCACGATCAGCCCCAGGATCACGGCGATGGCGATCTTGACGGTGGACCACGGGCGCTCGCCCTGGACCTTGCCGGTGCGGCCGTTCACCACAAAGCGGTAGGTCTCGCCGCGGTACTTGTAGGCGGCCAGCCAGACGGGCAGCAGCACGTGTTTGAAGGTCACATTGCGCAGGTCAGTGTCGACGCGGTGGATGCGCTGGCGGTCGCCCCCGATATCAAAGCGGATGTCGCGGGCGATGACCTGATCCATGCGCTGGCGGGCTTCGACAAAGCCGTCCTTCAGCGGCACCGCATAGCCTTCGGCTCGGAAGCCTGCGAGGTACTCGGGCGTGTAGGGTTGCATATCGCCGAGATCCCAGGGTTCCAGTGCGTCGGTGAAACGCTTGGGCAGTGACTTGGAGGCCAGCACAAGCACATCGTCGAAGAACCGCGCGACCCGGCCCCGCACGCCGCGCCAGCGCACCTTGGGCACGCGGATCTGCTGGCGTTTGCCGTCGCGCATGACCGTGTGGGTCTCGTAATAGACGGTGCCGCGCTCGCCGGTGTATTGGCTGGTCGTGTCGGCATCGAAGGTCCAATAGGGCACGTAGATGCCCTGCATTTTGCGGCCCTTGCGGGCGTACTCCTGCAGCCCATTCGGGGCGAACCAGAGGCGGCCCAGCCACTCGGTCATCGCATCACGCGCGGTCGCCTCGTCGAAGGCGAAGGGGAGCACGCCGCGCGGCTTGATGTGTCGGTGGGTGCCGGTGTCGGTGACCACGGGCGTCGCACAGAAGGGGCATTCGGTGGCGTGCACATCCGGGTCGAATTCGACCTCCGCCGCGCAATTTGGGCATTTGGAGACGCGGGTCTCCTCCATCTCCATCGCGGGCAGGGCCTTGTTCAGCGCGGCCTCGAAGTCGAGCTCCTTGATCTGGGTCTGACCCCAGGGGCCTGCATCGAGGCTCTGGGTGTTGCCGCAGTGGTCGCAGACCAGCTGTCGTGTGCCCGGATCGAAGCGCAAATCGCCACCGCAGGCGTCACAGGGGAAGTGGTGTTCGACCAGGGGCGCTCGGGTCTCGGTGCTCATAACATGCCGTGCAGAGATTTCGGGGTCATGCGGCGCAGCGCGCCGTCGCCGAGCGCCGTATGGCGCCAGAGGTGGAAAATGGCGTGCAGGGCGGAGGCGGCCACGAGCGTCACCATCAGGTCGCGGGGGCTGGGGCCTGGCAGCGTGGTCCCGAAGGCGGCGGCCAATGTGGCGACGGAGGCCCAGGCGAGCAGCGCATACATGCCACGGCTGAGCCAGGGGTGGGCGGCGCGCAACGCGCCCTCCAGCTTGGGGCCGGGGCCGTTCATAAGGCCGAAAGCAACCGCGAGGGCGAACATCGCCAACCCGGCGATGCCGAAGGCGGCATTCAGCGCCGCGCTCTCCAACCCACCCGCCAGGGCCAGGATCAGCAGCGTCAGCACCAGCCAGTGCAGCAGGATCGTGGCACGGCGGCGGGTCATGTGGGGCGCCCTTGCGGGCTGTGGGCGACGAGGCGGAATTCCACCAGCGCGCCGGGGCGGCGCAGGCCCGCAACCTCGACGGCGGTCCAGGCGGGCAGGGGCGGGGTGAAGATCTCTTCGAGCGTGGTCTGCACCGGAGCGAAGGTGGTGGCGATGTCCACGTGATAGCTGGTCATCTCCACAACGTGGCCCTCATTCGCGCCCGCGGCAGCGAGCACCGTCTGGGCCTTGTCGAGGGCGATGCGGGTCTGATCGGCGGGGCTCTCGGGCATGGTGCCGTCTGGCCGACCGCCGGTGGCGCCGGTCAGGAAGAGGAAGTCCCCCGCGCGGATGGCGGGGGAGAAGCCGGTCGCCGCCGCTGCCTCTTTCAGAGCCTCGGGGATGATCGCCTGCCGCATCTTACGGTGCCGGGGGCGGGGGTGGGGGCGGCAGCACAGTGAAGAGCTGCGCCAGCTCGGCCACGTCTTCGGCGCGCATCCAGCCGTCCTGGCCGGGGGTCCAGACCATGCTTTCGCGGGTGAGCGCGCCATCGGAGGCCATGCGGCCAAGAGCCGCCTTGGAGTAGGGGCCCTTGGTCTGGCCATTCTCGGCAACGTGCCAGACATGTTCGACGGGTGGGGGTGGCGGCACGGCGGCGGGGCTGGCCGTGCGCGCGCCCCAAGGCCCGGCCTGTTGCGCGGCGGCGTTGCCGATTTGCATGCCGAGGCCCGCGCCCAAGCCCGCCTGGATCGCGGCGGCGCCAGCCCCTTCGCGCCCGAGCGCCTCAGCGGCCTGGAACTGCATGTATTCGTTGAGGTTTCCGATCACACCCATGGACGAGCGTTTGTCCATTACCTCTTCGACGGCGGGCGGCAGCGAGATGTTTTCGATGTAGAGCTCGGGCATGGCGAGCCCGTATTCGCCAAGCTGGGCGGAGATTTCCTTGCCCACAAGCTGGCCCAATTCGCGGGTGTTCGCGGCCATATCCATCACCGGAATGCCCGCCCGCGCGAGGGTGCGCGAGAACTCCTGCACGAGGATGTTGCGGATCTGGAAACTGATCTCATCCATGGTGAATTCGCCGTCGGTGCCAACGATCTCGACAAGGAATTTCGCAGGATCGGACACTTTGATCGAATAGGTGCCGAAGGCGCGCAGGCGCACAGGACCAAACTCCGGATCACGGCAGATGATCGGGTTCTTCGTGCCCCATTTGAGATCATTGAACCGCGTGGTGTTGACGAAGTAAATCTCGGACTTGAAGGGGCTGCGAAAGCCATGGTCCCAGTGCTGCAGGGTCGTCATGATCGGCATGTTGTTGGTCTCGAGCATGTAGAGACCGGGGGTGAATACATCCGCGAGTTGGCCTTCATGCACGAAAACTGCAGCCTGGCCTTCGCGCACGGTGAGCTTGGCGCCGTATTTGATCTCGTGCCCCTCGCGCTCGAACCGCCAGACCATCGTGTCGCGGGTGTTGTCCGTCCAATGGATGACGTCGATGAATTCACCGGAAAGAAAATCGAAAATACCCATATCGGTCAGTCCTTTGCAACTTGGCCTCAGCTGGGGCCGTTCGTGAGTTCGCCCGCGATGGTGCGGGTGATGGGGGCGGCCTCGGCGGCAGTCATGCCGGGGCTGAGGCGCGGATCATAAAGCATCTTGAGCAGCATCTCGTCATGCTCGGTCAGCAGCGCGAATTCGTCGTCATCGTTGAAGATCGACGGGCGGGCGTTGCTGTCGTTGGCGAGGCCAAGGCCCTGCGCCATCTCTTCGTGAATGCAGCTGAGGCGCAAAAGCCCGGGGTTTTCGGCCCGGATCACCGCGACGGCGGCGGTGTAGGTGTTGGCATCGGATCCGGCGGCATAGGCGGCGACGGCGCAGTAGGTGTCGCGCGAAAGGCTGCGCAGGGCATTGAGGCTCTCGGGCGTGATGCCGGGTACGCGGGCGGCGGCGGCGTCGAGGGCTGCGCTGCGGTCATCTTCGCTGGCCACGATCACGATGAAGTTCGGCGTGCCGAAACTCATGATCGGGTGGCCGGTGATCTGGCCGAGGCGGCGGGCATAGTTGCGGATGGCGGTGCCATCGGCGTTGCGCTGCGAGGGCGGTACCGAGTTGCCGAAGATGGTGCCGACGCGCACCGGCCCGGACCAGCGGCGCAGCGGGCTCTCGCCGCCCCGGCCCTGCAGCGCCTTTTCGTATTCGTTGAAGAACACGATGCGCTCAAAATTGCGCGCCAGCATCGCGGCGGTGAAGGGCGTGTCTGCTCCGCCGCCATCCTCGCGCAAGAGCCCCTGGCTGAGCTGGGCGGCCTGCACCTGCACGAGATAGCTGCGCAGGGCGGCGCTTTCTTCCGACGTGGGCTGGAGCTGGGTTTCGGCGAGGATATTGGGCCGCGCGCGTGGTGTTTTCACGGCGAGCGGGGCCTGCGGAATGTCACAGGCCACCAGCGCCGCGCCGGCAAATCCAAGTGCGCCCCAGCGCAAGAGAGTGCCCCGCGGCGCCATGCCGTGCTCAGGTCGGAACGGAGGTCGCGGCCGTGTCGCCGAGCCCGGTGGCCTTGGCCTTTGCGCTGGCGAGCGTGTCGCGCAGCTTCGATTCCATCTCCTGAAGCTCGGTCTCGGCGGCGGCGCGGCGGGCCTTGCCTTCATCCGCGATCTGCAGTGATTCCTCGATGGTGCCAATGAGATCGGCGTTGGCCTGTTTCACCGCCTCAATGTCGAAGACACCGCGCTCCATCTCCTCGCGGATCACCTTGTTGCTTTCGCGCAGGTTTTTCGCATTGGCGGTGAGCAGCTCGTTGGTCAGATCATTGGCTTGCCGCACAGCCTGCGCGGCCTCGGAGGAGCGCTGGATCGTGACGGCCTGGGCCAACTGCGTCTCCCAGAGGGGCACGGTGTTGACCAGCGTCGAGTTGATCTTGGTGACCAGGGATTTGTCGTTTTCCTGCACCAGACGGATCGAGGGCAGGGACTGCATGGTGACCTGGCGGGTGAGTTTCAGGTCATGCACCCGGCGCTCGAGATCGTCACGCGCGGCGCGCAGGTCGCGCAGCTCTTGTGCGACCATCACCTGATCATCCTCGGGCGCCTTCTCGACCTCGGCGGCTTTGGCGGGGATGGTTTTTTCATCGAGTTCAGCGAGTTTCTCTTCGCCCGCCGCGATGTAGAGCGCGAGCTCGTCATAGAACTGCAGGGTCTTTTCATAGAGCATGTCGAGCGATTTGATGTCTTTCAGCAGCGTGTGCTCGTGCTTCAAGAGCTCGTCGGTGATGCGGTCGATCTGGTCCTGCACCTCTTCGAACTTCGCGGTGAACTTGGCGAAGGGCGCGGCCTTGCCCATCAGCTTCTCCCAGAAGCTGCGCTTGCGGCGCACGTCGAGCTCGTCGATGGAAAAGCCACGGATCGTGGTGACGATATTGCGCAGGCTGTCGCCGGCAGGGCCCACGTCCTTGTTGCGCACGCCGCCGAGCATGGCCTGGCTGATCTCCTGCAACTCGACTTGCGCGCGGGAGCCGAAGGCGACGATGGAGTTGGTGTCGCCCATGTCGATCTCGGCCATGCGCTTGGTGATCTCGGCACTCACCGGCGCATCGGCCTCGGCCATAGGCACGATGGCATTGGCATCCGCCGGTTCGGGCAGCACAACGGCGGTGACCTCTTCGACCATCTTCAGGTCCTGTGCGGCTTTCTCGCGTGTCGATTCACTCATAGATTTCAGTCCTTTGTTGCGGGTCGCGTCAGTCCAGACGCACCCCTTCGCGTTGCAGACGGTCCCGCAGGACCTCGATTTCGACCGTCAGATCGCTGTGATCGTCCAGCATCAGCTTGGTGGTGCGGTCGGTGAAGTTCTTTTCCAGGTCATCCAGCAGGGCGAGGTAGTCGTCGCGGGCCTGCGTGTCCTGGGTGCGGGCATAGATGTCGGCGAATTTCACTGAGGCATCGCGGGCGCCCAGGAGGTAAACGCCCAGGTATCTGCGTGCCGCGGTCAGATCGCGCGGGTCATCCTCGACCGTGCGGATGAGGTCGCGCACCACGTCCTGAAACTGCTGCATCCGGGCGGTGACCCGGCGGTCGCCCGCGCGCTTTAGTGCATCGGTCATGGCGGCCATATGGGCTTCGGCCTCATCGACCACCTTGGCGACGCGGTCCTGCTGGAAAGTGTCGATGCCCTCCATTCCCTTGTCGCTCAGCGGATCGATGCCGAAGGCGGCCACATGCAGGCCACTTGCTGCTACGCCGAAGAGCACGGCGGCGATGAGATTGCCATCGTGGCTGAGGGCGGCGAGTACGGTGCCCACACCGGCCATCAGGGCGGCGGCCAGCTTGCGCGGCATCGCGGGACGGCGCGCCACTTTGCGTTCGAGATAGGCGGCTTCGGCCACCAGCCCGCCGCGCAAGAGCCAGGCCCCGAGGGCCAGCGCAGCTGTGCCTGCAAGGCCGAGGCTGAGCCCCAGCGCGCCTTGCGTCAGCGACATGAACAGGAGTACGACGGCAGGCAGGAACATCAGGTTCGCCCGCGCACCCACCGGATCGACCTTGGCACCCGCAAAACCGCTGCGCCGGGGTGTGTTGCCCTCCGTCTGGGCGCCTTGTGGGCTGTATTTTCCGCCGAACCGCTTGGCCATACCGTCAGAGACCGCCCAGCAGGCCGGCGGCGACGCCCGTCATCAGGACAAGCAGCGCCACAAAGGCGAATTTCTGCATCGTGTTCGGCGTCATGATGTCTCCCCAGACTGACGTTACCGCGAATATAGGCGGATGCGCTCCGGCACGCCAGCCTGCCGTGATCCTGCCCGCGGAATGCGCGGTGTACCACGGTCTTTTTGCCCGCGTGCGCAGATAAACCGCTGTTTTTCCATATGTGAGGGCGGGGGCGCTGGCTTGCTACGGGGAATTTTCGCGCTCAGGTGTCAGAGCGGCGTTTGCCCGCGCGGTGTTTGGGATTTCGCTGTGGTGGCCGCGCGCGGCGGGCCCGCGTGGCGCGGGTGGGTTTTGCGTGCTCCGGTGCGTTTTTTTCCAGACCGAGCTGGTCGCGCAGGATGCGGCGGCGCACCTCTTCGACGGCGCCGAGCTTCAGCTCGCCCAGCTGGAAGGGGCCATAGCTGATCCGGATCAGACGGTTCACGGTCAGGCCAATGTCGCTCAAGGCGCGGCGGATTTCGCGGTTCTTGCCTTCACGCAGCCCGATGGTGAGCCAGGCGTTGGCGCCCTGCTGGCGGTCGAGCGTGACGGTCATTGGCTGAAACTGCTCCCCTTCGACCGATAGGCCCTTGCGCAGCGGCGCGAGCATCTCGTCAGTGGGCCGCCCGTTCACCCGCACGCGGTAACGGCGCAGCCAGCCGGTCGAGGGCAGCTCGAGCTCGCGCTTGATGCCGCCGTCGTTGGTGAGAAGCAGGAGCCCTTCGGAGTTGAGATCGAGCCGCCCGATGCTCATCACCCGCGGCATGTCCTCGGGCAGGGCGGAGTAGATCGTCTCGCGCCCCTTCTCGTCGCTGTCGGTGCTGACCAAGCCGGTGGGCTTGTGGAAGAGCCAGAGGCGGGGTGGTTCCGGTTCGGTCACGGGCGTGCCATCGACGGCGATCTTGTCTTGCTCGGTCACGTTCAGCGCCGGGCTGTCGATCAGCTTGCCGTTCACGGCGACGCGGCCCGCCGCGATCATGCGCTCGGCCTCGCGGCGGCTGGCGACACCGGCGCGGCTGAGGATCTTGGCGATGCGGTCGCCCTTTGGGGTCGCTGGCTTGGACATGGGCGTGCCATAGCGGCTTTGCAGGGCTTGCGAAAGGGGGCGCTTTGCGGGCAATTGGGCCCATGGAATTCAACACCCATATGCAGCAGGCGCTTAGCGAAGCGCGCGCCGCCGCCAAGCGCGGTGAGGTGCCCGTGGGTGCTGTGATTGTAGACCCGTCAGGTATGGTGGCGGCGGCAGAGGGCAACCGGACGCGGGAGCTGAATGATCCGACGGCCCATGCGGAAATCCTCGCCATCCGGGCAGCCTGTGCGGCGGCAGGCTCTGAGCGTTTGGTCGACCACGCGCTCTACGTCACACTGGAGCCCTGTGCCATGTGCGCGGCGGCCATCGCGTCGGCACGGATCGCACGGTTGTACTATGGCGCGAGCGATCCCAAATCGGGAGGTGTCGCGCAGGGGGCACGTGTCTTTGCGCACCCGCAGTGCCACCATGTGCCCGAAGTCTTCGACGGCATTGCCGCTGCAGAATCAGAGGCTTATCTGCGCGCCTTCTTCACCGCGCGCCGGTAGGGCGGGCTTTCAGGCCGCCCTTGGCTGCAACAGGGAGTGACGCATGGACTGGACGCGACAGATCGACAGCTATTGCGAGCGGCTCGACGCTTCCTATTGGGCGGAGCCGGTCAATGCGGTCACCAACCTCGCGTTCATCGTCGCTGCTCTGATCATGTGGCGGCGCAGTGGTGGCGACCGGCTGGCGCAGCTGCTTTGCGTGGTGCTCTTCGCCATCGGGGTGGGCAGCTATCTCTTCCACACCCACGCGCAGACCTGGGCAGCCATCGCCGATGTGACACCGATCTTGCTCTACATCCTCATCTATATCTACGCGATCAACCGCGTCGGCTGGAGACTCAGCCTCTGGCCTGCGCTCGGGCTGACCGCGCTCTTCTTTCCCTATGCCTGGCTCACTGTGCCGCTGTTCCAGCTGGTGCCGGGGATTGGTTCCTCGGCGGGCTATGCACCGGTGGCGCTGCTCATTCTCATCTACGCAGTGCTGCTGCGCTCCCGCGCGCCGGAGTTGGCGCGCGGGCTGGCGATTGGAGGCGCCATTTTGATCCTCTCGATCACCTTCCGCTCGCTCGATCTGCCGCTTTGCGGCCAGATCCCGCTGGGTACGCATTTCCTGTGGCATCTGCTCAACGGGCTGATGCTCGGCTGGATGATCGAGGTTTACCTGCGCGCGGCTCTTGGCAAGGCGCGCGTGGAGGGATAAACGCCCACCGGTAGGCAGACGAGGAATTGCGATGTCCATTGACGAGAGCACAGCCGCCCGCGTGGCCAAACTGGCGCGGATCAAGGTGGAACCTGAGGCGCTTCCGGCGCTGGCGGGGGAGTTCAATACAATTCTGGGCTTCATCGAGCAGTTGAATGAAGTGGATATCGACGGCATCGAGCCCATGACGTCCGTCACGCCGCAGGTGCTCAAGCGCCGCGCGGACGCGGTGACCGATGGCGACCAGCAGGCCAAGGTTCTGTCGAACGCACCCGATGCGCGTGAGGGCTTCTTTGCGGTGCCGAAGGTGGTTGAGTGATGAACAAGCTGAACGAACTGACCCTGAGTGCGGCGCGCGATGCCCTGCGTGCGGGGGAGACCACCTCGAAAGAGCTGACCGAAGCCTGTCTTGGCGCCATCGAGAGCGCGGGTGCCCTGAATGCCTTTGTGCATCATACGCCTGAGATCGCTATGGAGCGCGCTGCGGCCGCTGACGCGCGGCTCGCCAAAGGCGACGCACCTGCCATGTGCGGGTTGCCCATCGGCATCAAGGATCTCTTCTGCACCAAAGGCGTCGCTTCCCAGGCCGGGTCGCGTATTCTCGAAGGCTTCCTGCCGGAGTACGAATCCACCGTCAGTCAGAACCTCGCGGACGCAGGCGCAGTCATGTTGGGCAAGCTCAACATGGATGAGTTCGCCATGGGCTCGTCGAATGAGACCTCGACCTACGGCAACGCCGTGAACCCCTGGCGGCGTGGTAATGACGACGCGCAGCTGACACCAGGCGGCTCGTCTGGTGGCTCCGCAGCCGCTGTGGCCGCGGACCTCTGCCTCGCGGCAACCGGCACCGATACCGGTGGCTCCATCCGCCAGCCCGCCGCCTTCACCGGGACCGTGGGCATCAAGCCCACCTACGGGCGCTGTTCGCGCTGGGGCATCGTGGCCTTTGCCTCCTCGCTCGATCAGGCCGGGCCGATGACCAAATCCGTGCGCGATGCGGCAATCATGCTGGAGGCCATGTGCGGCCACGACCCGAAGGACAGCACCTCTGCCGATCTGGCCGTGCCGGATTTCGAAGCGGCGCTGAGCGGTGACATCAAGGGCAAGAAAATCGGCATCCCCAAGGAATACCGTATGGACGGGATGCCTGAGGAGATCGAGACGCTCTGGCAGGACGGCATCGCGATGATGAAGGACGCGGGCGCCGAGATCGTTGACATTTCGCTGCCGCATACGAAATACGCGCTGCCCGCTTACTACGTGATCGCGCCCGCCGAAGCGTCCTCGAACCTCGCGCGCTATGACGGCGTGCGTTATGGCCACCGCGCTAAGCTCGACCAGGGCGACGGCATCACCGAGATGTACGAGAAAACCCGCGCTGAAGGCTTCGGCGATGAGGTCAAACGCCGGGTGATGATCGGGACCTATGTGCTTTCGGCCGGGTTCTACGACGCGTATTACAACCGCGCGCGCCGGGTGCGGACGCTGATCAAGCGCGACTTCGAGCAGGTTTTTGCCCAAGGCATCGATGCGATCCTCACACCCGCCACCCCGTCGGCGGCTTTTGGCCTCGGCGAGATGACCGATGCGGACCCGGTGGCGATGTATCTCAACGATGTCTTCACCGTGACGGTAAACCTGGCCGGACTGCCAGGAATTGCAGTGCCCGCTGGCCTCGACAAGCAAGGCTTGCCCCTTGGGCTGCAGCTGATCGGGCAGCCTTGGGCCGAAGCCGACTTGCTCTGCGCTGCACATGTTCTTGAGCAGGCGGCGGGCTTTGTGGCCAAGCCTGCGAAATGGTGGTAATCTCATCGGCCAGATGAGCAAGACAGGCAGATATTCCATGACACCACGTGGTGCTTTTGCAGCGCTTACGCTCGCGGCGCTGAGCGCCTGTGGGCCACAGGTGCCGGACAGCGGGCAGGGCGTCGGGTTCGACAATTCTTTCGAGGCGCAGCGCCAACGCGACGCGGCGCTCTCAGGCAGTCAAATCCGCGTCCCGGATACGGTGCGTCCACCCGCGCCCGGATCGGCTGAGGAAACAGCGGCTGCGACCACACGGATCCTGGCCGAGACGCGGCCTGGCGCACCGGACAGTGCGGAGTTGAACTCTGGTGTTGCCCCGGTCGTGGCGAGCCCAAGCAACCCGCCGCCTGTGTCTCTGAACAACCCGGGCATCTCGGATGAGAACGATTTCGATGCGGTCTCCGAGCGCCAGACCATCGAAAGTGACGCAGCCCGGATCGAACGCAATCGTGCCCAATACGAGGTGGTGCAGCCTGAGGCATTGCCGACGCGACCCGGCAGCGAGCAGCCGAACATCGTGGCCTTTGCCCTCTCGACCAATCACCCCAAGGGACAAAGCGTTTACGCCCGTGCGGGCTTTGGCGGAGAGGGTCGTGCCGCCCGAAACTGCGCGGAATACGCCTCGCCTGATCTGGCTCAGATTGACTTCCTTGCGCGAGGTGGACCGACGCGGGATCGCCGCGGCCTCGATCCCGATGGTGACGGCTATGCCTGCGACTGGGATCCCGCTCCTTTCCGCAAGGGCTCCGAAGGCTGACCGTGATTGAGAGGCCCTCGCCGAACTTCGGGCCACGCCGCAACGGGCTGACGCCCTCTATCATCGTGCTGCACTATACGGCGATGGCCTCAGCCGAGGCGGCGATAAAGCGGCTTTGCGATCCTGACACCGAGGTCTCTGCGCATTATCTCATCTGTCGAAGGGGCGAGGTGACCCGTCTGGTGGCGGAGGACCAGCGTGCCTGGCATGCTGGCGTCGGCGAATGGCGCGGCGAGACGGACATCAACTCCCGTTCCATCGGGATCGAGCTCGACAACGCCGGTGACCATCCCTTCCCGGAGCCGCAAATAGCGGCTTTGGAAACGCTGATGCGCGACATCCGCGCCCGCTGGACCATTGCGCCAGAGAACATCATCGGTCACTCCGATATGGCGCCCGGGCGAAAATCAGACCCCGGATCGAGGTTCGACTGGGCCCGCTTTGCGCGGCAAGGCCTTGCCGCGCAAAGCGGGCCGGGTCGCGCAGCGGCTCCCGTCACGCCAGAGGCGTTTCGCGCCCGCGCGCAGGCGGCGGGCTTCACCGTCAAGGCGGATGACGCGACGTTGCTTGCGGCCGTTCGGCTGCGATTTCGCCCGCATGCCACAGGCCCGTTGTCCATCGACGACCTGACCGCGCTGCCAACACGCTGACCTGCCCCTTCACCCTTCCAAAAATACTCCCGCCGGAGGCATCCGGCCCCTCCACCCATTGACGCGCGATCAAATAACGCGCATCACCGCCACGCGCGGAAGGCCGGATGGCCGCGGCGCGGGGTGACCCGCGTCGAGGAAAGTCCGGACTCCCAAAAGCAACGGTGCCGGGTAACACCCGGGCGGGGCAACCTGACGGAGAGCGCCACAGAGATCAGACCGCCGGGTTCAGGCTCGGTAAGGGTGAAACGGTGGGGTAAGAGCCCACCGCGCCGCTGGCAACAGGGGCGGCACGGCAAGCCCCACCGGGAGCAATGCCAAATAGGGATCGCGCGTCGCAAGACAGGGCCGCTTTTGCCCCAGCAGATCCGGGTTGGCAGCTAGAGCCTCTGCGGTAACGCAGGGGCAAGAGGAATGGTCATCGAACCGGGCTTGCCCCGGGGAACAGAATCCGGCTTACAGGCCTTCCGCGCATAGTCATCTGAAAGGGGCGAGTTGTGGACCTCAAGGACAAAGTCGTGATCGTGACCGGTGGCAGCGACGGTATCGGGCGGCACATCTGCCTCAAGCTGGCTGCCGCCGGGTGCAGACTTGCCATTCTGGGGCGCGACGCCGAGCGGCTGGCGAAGGTCACCGGCGAGGTGCATGCCGCTGGTGCGCCCGAGGCACGGGCCTACAGCTGTGACATGCAGCAGGGCGACGAAATCGCCAACACCACCCGGCAGATCCTCGCAGACTTTGGTGCGGTCGATGTGCTCATCAACAACGCGGGCGTCTGGCACAAGACCGGGCCGCTGGACGAGATCTCGGACGAGATGTTGGACGCAACGCTGCAGACCAATCTCACCGGCACGATCCAACTGACCCGCGCGCTGCTGCCCGCGTTGCGGTCGCGCGATGAGGCGGCAATCCTGAACGTGATCTCCAAATCCGGCGTGGTCGCCCAGGCCGGTCAGTCCGTCTATACCGCGAGCAAATACGGCATGCGCGGCTTCACCGAGGTGTTGAAGATCGATGAGGCCGACACCGGCGTGCGGGTCGCGGGTCTCTACCAGTCCGGCACCAATACCGAGATGTTCGCCAAGGCGGGCGAGGAGGTGCCGAACCACATCTTCACCGAACCGGATGATCTGGCCGATGTGGTGGTCTTCATGCTGTCCCGCCCGCCAAAGCTCTGGATGCACGAGGTGCGGATCGAACTCTGAGCGCGCTCAGGTGCCTTCGACGATGAGGAAATCCGCCTGGGCATTGGCCATGCGGATCTGGCGCGCGGCAGCGTATTCGGGGGACGCATAGCACGCCCGCGCGGTCTCATAGTCGGCGAATTGCACGACAA
This sequence comes from Roseobacter cerffii, assembly GCF_054226325.1. Classification (NCBI taxonomy): domain Bacteria; kingdom Pseudomonadati; phylum Pseudomonadota; class Alphaproteobacteria; order Rhodobacterales; family Roseobacteraceae; genus Roseobacter; species Roseobacter cerffii. The sequence continues at coordinate 3,208,270 of NZ_CM135757.1, read as the reverse complement.
CGTTTCGGCCCCGCGCGGCGCCTTCCGGTGCCTCGAAGCGTCCGCCCCGGACCAGAAACTGAGCCCCGAACTTCTCGAAAGCCGGTTTTGCCGCGGCGAGATAGTCAGGGTAATTCGCTTCGTTCTTCACGGTGACACGCACCACCCAATATCCTTTAGACATCTGTTGGTTCCTTTCTATGTGTCCGTCACGCCGCCTTCGTGGCGCCGGTGATCATCTGGTCTGAAATGAAGGCGTAGGCCGCCGCCCAGGCCTCAAGCACCTCCGGCGCTGCATCGGGTCCAAGCCCGCGTTCGAGGGTCCAGATCAGCGCCTGGCCCATCACTGCGTAGTGCCGGTCGCGCACCCCATAGCTCGGGGTCCAAGCCCGCGTTCGAGGGTCCAGATCAGCGCCTGGCCCATCACTGCGTAGTGCCGGTCGCGCACCCCATAGCTCGCATGTCGGGCGCCGAGGTCTCGCAAAACAGGCATGAGGCTGTCGATGTCATCAAGCCCCGCCACCGCGACCGAGAGGGCTTGTACCAGCGCCAATTTTTGCGCCCGCATGTCCAGCGTGGCAAAGAGCAGTTTAAGCCCCGGATCGAGCGCGAAGAGCCGGTCATAGAACATCTCTGCCGCCTGCGGGGCGATCGGTGCGATGCATGCCCAGGAGGTCTGGACGCGCCATCTGTCGTCATCTGTCATCATATGTCTTTCGTTCTGAAATCGCCGTGGCCCTCGCCACGGGGCGAACAGATACGCGGATTAACAAATCCAGAAAAATGAATTATTCTGAACGAAATATTCTCTGAGAGGAATGTATGGAGCTGTCGGACCTCACGATCTTTCGGGCTGTGGTGCAGGAAGGCGGGATCACCCGAGCGGCGGACCGGCTGGGCCGGGTCCAATCGAATGTGACCAAGCGCATCCAACAACTGGAGGACCAGCTTGCGACCCCGCTCTTTGACCGCCGTGGCAAGCGGTTGGTGCTGACGGGCGCGGGGCATGTGCTGCTGGACTACGCGGATCGGTTGCTGGCCTTGGCGGCGGAGGCAGAAGCGGCGTTGCAGGGCGACCGGCTGCAGGGCGTGTTCCGCCTTGGCTCCATGGAAAGCACGGCGGCGGTGCGCCTGCCTGCGCCGCTGGCGGCTTTCAGCGCCCAATACCCGGATGTGGTGCTGGAGATGCGCACGGGCAATCCCACACAGCTGTCACGCGCCTTGCTCGCAGGTGAGATCGAGGCGGCCTTTGTGGCTGAGCCCGTTGCCGAGGCGCGGTTCGACAGCGTGGTGGCCTTCACCGAGGAGGCGGTGATCGTGACGGCCCAGGACCATCCCCATTTTGATCAGACCGATACGGTGCCACACACGATGCTGGTGTTCGAGAATGGCTGCCCGCATCGTAAGCGGTTCGAAGACTGGTATGCGCTGCGCCGCGAAATCCCTGATCGGACGGTCGAGATGGGCTCGTATCACGCCATGCTAGGCTGTGTTCTGGCGGGTATGGGGGCAGCACTGGTGCCGCGCAGCGTGATCTCGACATTTCCAGAGAAAAAGCGCCTGCGCATCACGGCGCTGCCGCAGGCGCAGGGGCGCATTCGCACGCTGATGATCTGGCCAAAAGGGCCCGCGTCTCCGAAGGTGAAGGCGCTCTCGGAGGTGCTGTCGAACGCCAAGGATCAGCCCGCATGATCCGCCGTGAAAACCCGGCTTTTGCAGTTGACTCGCGCGCGCATCCGGGTAAAAGCCGGGCTTCAGGATTTTTCGCAGCCCTCCGCCCGTGCAGGGCCGCAGCAGGAGACACACCATGGCCAAGCCAACCACGATCAAGATTCGTCTGAACTCCTCGGCGGGGACAGGCCATTTCTATGTGACCAAGAAGAACGCCCGCACCATGACCGAGAAGATGGTAGTTCGGAAGTACGACCCGGTCGCGCGCAAGCACGTCGAATACAAGGAAGGCAAGATCAAGTAAGATCAGCCAGTCCGCAGGAAGAAGGCCGCGCCTTGGCGCGGCTTTTTTGTGTCTGAGCGCTGGCGCTTGTTACAGTGCATCCGCCGGATCGCCGGAGAGCGTGGTAAAGCGCCGGGTGCCGGACAGCCGGTCCCGAAGCAGCACCCGGTCATTTTCAGGATATGTCACCTTGTCTCTTGGCGCTCGTGTGCCAATGACGAGATAGCGGGCCGGGGCGTTGGTGTGATTGTGCATCCTGTGCGCGATGGCCACGCCCGCTTTCCAGCAGGCCGCATCGCCCGGCTCCAGAATGGATGTGGCGGCGCCTTCGTAAAGGGTCAGCGCGCCGGAGAGGAGCAACACCATCTCGTCCTCCTCGGCGTGCCAGTGCAGGTATGACGTCCAGGCGCATGGCGCCAGTTCTTCGATGAAGGCACCAAACTGGGTCAGACCGGCGGTGTCGCTGATCTGCTCGGCCCGGTAATCGCCCAGCGGATCGCCCGGCTTGCTTTGGTCGATTCTGGCCTCGCCTGCCCTGACGATGGTCATGCGTCCGTCCTTTTTTTTGCGGTTCTCCCCGGGACTGCGTAGTCCAAGGCAAGATATAAAAAAGGCCGGTCCCGCGAGGAACCGGCCCTGATAGCGGCGAAGTTTCCGCCTTATTCGCGATTGCCGAACAGTTGCAGCAGCAGCATGAACATGTTGATGAAGTTCAGGTACAGACTCAGCGCGCCCATGATCCCCGACTTCTGCAGCCACTCCTGGTCGCCGTGATGGGCGTGGGCCAGGTAGGTGTTCTTGATGTTCTGCGTATCGTAGGCGGTGAGACCCGCGAAGATCAGCACACCGATCACCGAGATTGCGAACATGATCGCCGGGCTTCCGAGGAAGATATTCACAATCGACGCGACGATGAGACCGATCACGCCCATGATCAGGAAGCTACCCCAGCCCGAGATGTCTTTCTTCGTGGTGTAGCCCCAGAGGGACAGACCGGCGAAGGCGATCGAGGTGATGAGGAACACCTGCGCGATCGAGAAGCCGGTGAAGGCCACGAAGATCCACGAGATGGACAGACCCATGACCGCAGCGAAGGCATAGAAGAACAGCTGTGCGGCCGCCGCCGACAGGCGATTGATCATGGCGCCGAAGCCGAAGACCATCGCGAGAGGCGCGAACATGATGATCCAGCCCAGAATATTGGGTTGCAGCGTGATCGGATCACGGAACACCGCAAGCAGGCCGGGTGCTGTGCCAACGGCCCATGCCACTGCAAATGTGATCAACATGCCTACGGACATTGTGCCGTAGACTTTGTTCATATGGGCGCGCAGCCCCTCATCAATCTGGGCGGCGCGGGATCCGGCTGTTGACCGGATTGTATTCACGTCAGCCATTAAGACCTCCACTTGAAACTATGCGCGCGCAGACCTTCCGCGCGCTCTGCGCCAAATATCGGTGGCGTTTCGCTGCATTTCAAGGTTTTTCGGTCGGGAATGTGCCGGTTTGGTAAGATTTGGATACCAAATCGTTAACCTGTGACCAAACCGGCCCTTCGGGCACCGGAATCAGCCATTTTTCCAGGTGCTCGGGACGTCCCAGAAGCCACGCCGCGCTTCATGCTGGGCTGCTTCGCTGTCAATGCCGATGTCTTGCAGGCTGCGTGCATCGAGCTTGGCGAGATCGCGACGCGAGCGCCAGAGGGCGAGGTAGGTGCCAAGACCCAAGCGGCGACGTGACAACGGTGCAGTGCGGCGGGATGAAACAGTGTCGATCAGAGACATCGATCAGTTCCTTTCGTGATGGGTTCTTGTTGTTGCATCAGTATGCTTGATACATATGGCAAACTGTGTTTCATTTGAGAAACGAATGTTTGTGAACTCTTTCATCAGAGGTGCTGATATGAGAAATCTGGACATCACCACGCTGCGGTCTTTCGTGGCGGTTGCCGACGCGGGGGGCGTCACGCGTGCTGCTGGCTTCCTGCATCTGACACAATCAGCCGTGTCGATGCAGCTCAAGCGGCTGGAAGAACTGCTCGATGTGGAGCTTCTCGACCGGTCCGGTCGCACGATCGCGCTGACAGCCTCTGGGGAGCAACTGCTGATTTATGCGCGCCGGATGGTGGCGCTGAACGACGAGGTGATCGGGCGCCTGACCGATCAGGCCTATGAAGGCGAGATCGTGCTGGGAGTGCCGCATGACATCGTCTATCCGGTCATCCCGCAGGTGCTCAAACAATTTCATGCCGCCTTTCCTCGGGTTCGGGTGCGCCTGGTGTCGTCCTACACGCGCGCGCTGAAAGAGATGTTCGACAAGGGCGAATGCGATCTCATCCTGACAACGGAGAAGGCGCTGGACGGCGGGGGGGAGATTCTCGATGAAAAGCCGCTGCGCTGGATCGGGGCGCCCGGTGGTAGCGCCTGGCGTTGCGCCCCGCTCAAGCTGGCATTTGGCAGGCAGTGCACCTTCCGACCGCATGTGGTCGAAGCGCTGGATTTGGCGGAGATTCCCTGGGAGATCATGGTCGAGACCGAAAGTGACCGTACCATCGAGGCAACCGTGAGCGCGGATCTGGCCGTCCACACGATGATCGAAGGCACCGAACCGCCGCATCTGGAGCGTGTGGAACACAACGGCGCCCTACCAGAGCTGCCGAGCCAGCTCATCAACTTGTATGGCGCGCAGTCGAGCAAGAACGTGATGCACGACACGCTGGCGGATTTCCTGCGACGGGCATTTTCGAAGTCGGATGCGGCGCGTCTGAAGATCGCCTGATCCGGGCGAGCGCTGTTGATCGTGAAAGATTCGGGTGGTTTTCGCGCGCGACCCAACACGCGGAGATAGAATATTTCCTCTTGGTCCGGCGAGATTTTGCCAATATTTCGCCAACGAGACATTTTCCGCCGATCTGATTTCGTGCTGCGCCCAATGGGCAACAGGACGGATCAGGATTTCTAGCCTGCGTGGAAAATCCCCTGTCTGCACTGCCTAAAATCAACTTAAGATTGAATTAATCCAGATAAATTTGACCAAATGCACAAAATTTTAATCGAATAATGGGACGCTGGGTTTGGTCTCAAAAACGCCTGATTTAACAGGAAAAGACGCGCTATGATTGATTTGAAGGCCGCCTCGCTCACGCTATTGGGAGGCGATAATCATTGATCGAAGGTCGTTTTTCTTTATTGTTCGGCGGCAGAACGGTTTGTGGTGATCGCGGCTAGGTTGTGCCAAGCATGCAGTCCGGTCGGAGGGCCACCTTTTAACAAGGTAAACGCAAGGGATAAGCAAATGGTACATGTCGTAGATGTTCACGTTGGAAAGCGCATTCGCCAACGGCGCTGGCTGGTCGGTATGACGCAGCAGAAACTGGCGGAATGCGTCGGGATCAAGTTCCAGCAGATTCAGAAGTACGAAACCGGTGCCAATCGCGTCAGCGCATCCCGTCTCTGGGACATCGCCGATGCGCTCGAAGTTGATGTTGCGTTTTTCTTCGAAGGCCTGAAGTCCGAAGACAGTGGAACAGCCGATCAAGATGCAATCCCCGCGGATATGATGGGCGACAAGGAGGCCATGGATTTGGTGCGCTCCTACTACGCCATCCCGGAGAACCAGCGGCGGCGTCTCTTCGAGCTTGCGCGCGTGCTGAGCGATGTCGCCTGATTGGCGGACGCGTCGCACTGAACGTTACTGACATCGGCCCCCGTGTGAATGAGAATTCGGCGGGGGTCTTGCGTATGATCTGCCCCGCTGGCACCAGTGCGACATGATCCTCGACCATCAGACCCATGATCTTTCCGCGCTTGATGCAACGGCCCGACAGATGGCGGATGCCGCCCGCGCGGCGATCCTGCCGCTGTTTCGGGCGCGGGACTTGATTTCGGACAACAAACTCGCCGAGGGCTTCGACCCGGTGACCGAGGCCGACCGCGCCGCGGAACAGGCGATGCGGGCCATCCTGGCGCGCCAGAGGCCCAATGACGCCATCCTGGGCGAAGAGTTCGGCAGATCGCCCGGCACCAGCGGCCTGACCTGGGTGCTGGACCCGATTGACGGCACGCGCGGCTTTGTCAGTGGCACGCCCACATGGGGTGTGCTGATCGCCGTATCGGATGCGACGGGGCCGTTCTATGGCCTGATTGATCAACCCTATATAGGGGAGCGCTTTGTCGGCTGTGCAGGGCGCGCAGAGTTGTCGGGGCCGGCGGGCGTTGGCGCGATCAAGACCCGCTCCACCACCGATCTCGCCGAGGCGATCATCTTCACGACCTTTCCGGAGGTCGGTACAGCCGAAGAAGGCGCAGCCTTCCACGCGGTGGCGGACCGCACCAAACTCACCCGATACGGGATGGACTGCTACGCCTATGCGTTGCTTGCCGCAGGCCAGATCGATCTTGTGATCGAAGCGGGCCTTCAGGCCTATGACATCCAAGCACCGATTGCGCTGATCGAAGCAGCGGGCGGTGTCGTGACAAACTGGGAGGGCGGTTCGGTGCATGAGGGCGGGCGCGCACTTGCCGCTGCCAATCCGGACATTCACGCCAAGGCCCTCGCTGTTCTGCGAGATGCCCTCGGATGACCCGATTGCTGCTGCGCGGGGCGGATCATCTGGTGACAATGGATGACGAGCGCCGGGAGTTGCGGGGCGTCGATATCCTGATCGAAGATGGCGCGATTTGTGAGATCGGGCCTGACCTGAAGCATGATGCGTCTGTTCTGGATGTCTCCGGTTGTGTGGTGACGCCCGGCCTCGTCAATACCCATCACCACCTCTACCAGACGCTGACGCGCGCGGTGCCTGCGGCACAGGACGCGCTGCTTTTCGGCTGGCTCGAGACGCTTTACCCGATCTGGGCGCAGTTCACGCCCGAACACATCTTTACCTCCGCGCAGATCGGGTTGGCAGAGCTTGCCTTGTCGGGCTGCACGCTAAGCAGCGATCACCTCTATCTTTATCCGAATGGCGCGCGGCTGGAGGACACGATCCACGCTGCTGCCGAGGTCGGACTGCGCTTTCAACCGACCCGCGGGGCGATGAGCATTGGCCAGTCTCAGGGGGGGCTGCCGCCGGATGACCTGGTGGAGCGCGAGGCGGATATCCTGGACGATTGCATCCGGGTGATCGACGCGTTTCACGACCCGTCGCCAGCGTCCATGTGCCGGGTCGGCCTTGCGCCGTGCTCGCCCTTCTCGGTCAGCCGAGAGCTGATGCGGGATGCGGCACTTCTGGCGCGCGACAAGGGGGTGATGCTGCACACTCACCTGGCGGAGAACGATGAGGATATCGCCTATTCGCTTGCGCAGTTCGGGTGCCGCCCGGGGCAATACGCCGAAGAACTGGGCTGGGTCGGGCAGGACGTCTGGCACGCGCATTGCGTGAAGCTTGATGCCACGGAAATTGCGCTCTTCGCACAAACCGGCACCGGCGTGGCGCATTGTCCCTGCTCCAATTGCCGGTTGGGGAGCGGCATCGCGCCGGTTGTGGCAATGCGCGATGCAGGTGTTCCGGTGGGGCTTGGCGTGGACGGCTCGGCCAGCAATGACGCGGGCAACCTTGTGGCAGAAGCGCGGCAGGCGATGTTGTTGCAGCGGGTGGCGCAGGGGGCCGATGCGATGAGCCCGCGCACCGCGCTGGAGATCGCCACCCGGGGCGGCGCGGACGTACTTGGACGCCCCGAATGCGGGCGGATTGCCGTGGGCGCGCGCGCCGATATTGCGGTCTGGGATGTGTCGGGCGTCGAGGCGGCGGGGAGCTGGGACCCGGCAGCGCTGCTGTTGGCCGGGCCGACAACCGTGCGCGACTTGATTGTCGAGGGACGCGACGTGGTCCGGGACGGGCAGATCGTCACGTTCGATTTGCCTGCGGCAATCGCGCGCCAGAGTAAGATGACCCGTGACCTGATGGAGGCGTTATGAAGCAGATCCTGATAGCCTGTGTTCTCTGCGTGCTCAGCGCTGCGGTGGCTGCTGACCCTCGGGCGACGCAAGCGCTCAACGATTATCGGACCAGTAAGGGGAGGGCTGCTTTGACGTACTCCGCGACCCTCGAAGCGGCGGCGCAGGCCCATGCGGCGGATATGGCCGCGCGTGGGTTCTTTGACCATGGCGGCAGTGATGGCTCAACGGTCGGCACTCGCGTGTCGCGGCAGGGCTATCGCTGGTGCTTCGTGGCCGAGAACATCGCGCAGGGGCAGCGCTCGCTTGGTGACGTGATGCAGGCCTGGGCGGATTCGCGTGGGCACCGGCGCAATATGCTGTCGCGAGAGGCCCGGGAGTTTGCACTGGTCGAAGCGCCGGGTCATATCTGGGTGATGGTGCTGGCCGCCCCCGGCTGCTAAGCGGGTTGTGCTCGGGACCGTTTCTGCCCGGCGATCCAGACATCGGCAATGGCACGGTCATCCCCCATCATGATCGTTGGGAACAGCGCCTCCCAAATCGTTTCGGCCTCGGCCGAGCGCTGCGCAATCGCTGGGGTAGAGGCGAGATCAAGGATCGTCAGGTCGGCCTCATAGCCGGGGGCCAGCGAGCCGATCGTGTTCTGCAGATGCAGGCTGCATGCCGATCCGGCGGTCGCCAGCCACATCAACTGCGCCGGGTGCAGCGCTGTTCCGCGCAACTGCGCGACCTCATAGGCGGCGGCCATCGTGCGCAGCATGGAGAAGGACGAGCCGCCGCCGGTGTCGGTGGCGAGCCCCAGCGGAATGTGCCGCGCCGCGAGGCCCGCCACATCCATCAGGCCGGACCCGATGAAGGTGTTCGACGTGGGGCAATGCACCAGCGCGGCCCCGGTTTCTGCGATCCGGTCGATCTCGCGCGGGGCGAGGTGGATCGCGTGGCCGAAGACGGCACGTTCGCCGAGGAGCCCATGCGCCTCGTAGGTGTCGAGATAATCGCGCGCATTCGGAAAGAGGTCGCGGACCCAGGCGATCTCGGCCGGTTGTTCGCTCAGGTGCGTCTGCATCAGGCAGTCCGGGTGCTCGGCCCAAAGCGCGCCGAGCGCGGTGAGCTGTTCGGGCGTCGATGTGGGCGAGAACCTCGGGGTGATCGCGTAGGAGGCACGGCCCCGCCGATGCCAGCGTTCGAGCAGTGCCTTGCTGTGGTCATAGGCGGATTGGGCGGTGTCGCGCAGACCGTCGGGTGCGTTGCGGTCCATGCAGGTTTTGCCCGCCACGGTTCGTAGTCCTCGGGCTGCGGCGGCTTCAAAGAACGCATCCACGCTGCCCGCGTGAATGGTGGCATAGGAGCACATGGTCGTCGTGCCGTGATCCAGCGCCAGGTCGAGGTAACGGTCGGCGATGCGCGCGGCATAGGCCGGGTCCGCCAACCGCATTTCCTCGGGGAAGGTATAGGTGTTCAGCCAGTCGATGAGCTGCTTGCCCCAACTCGCGATGATCGCGGTTTGCGGGTAGTGCACGTGGGCATCAACAAGGCCGGGGCAGATCACATGCGCGCCGTAGTCCTGAACCGCGGCCTGCGGATGATCGCGGCGCAGGTCGTCGCGGTTGCCGACCGCCTGGATCACACCATCTTGCAGCAGCACGGCACCAGCGCTGTTGATCCGCACGGCCTCCTGCCATGGCTGATGGAACGGGTTGCCACGCGCCTCGAAGGTCTGGCCAAGAACAAGAATGGGACGGCTCATGCCCCCTCTCTAGGGCCTTCGCGGGGCGGCCACAACGGCGAAGGGGGCGCCATTGTATCCGATCAGGCGGCCCCGTATGGTCCGCGCAAAGCAGGGGAGACGCGCATGTCAGATCAGTCCGCGGAGCTGGAGCCGGAAGGCGAGGACGACGCCTATGTGCTGGGTCCCAAAGCGGTTGCGGCGATCCTCTATGCGGTGGATATCGACGACTCGGCTAAGCTGACGGAGCTGATGGAGCCGCTGCACCCGGCGGATATCGCGGACCTTCTGGAGCAGATCAACGCCTTTGACCGCTCGCGGCTTGTGCGGCTCTACGGGCGGGAGTTCGACGGCGAAATCCTCTCCGAGCTGGACGAGTCGATCCGCGAGGAGGTCATCGCTGTTCTGACTCCGCAGGTGCTGAGCCAGGCCGTCCGCGACATGGACAGCGACGATGTGGTCGATCTGGTGGAGGATCTGGAGGATCACCAACAGGAAGCGATCCTCGAGGCGCTGCCAGATGCCGACCGGATGGCGGTGCAGCAGGCGCTTGGCTATCCGGAGTACTCTGCGGGCCGTCTGATGCAGCGCGAGGTCGTCATGGCGCCCGAGCACTGGACCGTGGGCGAGGCCATTGATCACCTGCGCAGCACACCCGAGCAGGAACTGCCTGCGCAATTCTATCACATCGTACTCGTCGACCCCCGGCTGCACCCTATCGGGAATGTAACACTGGGCAAGCTCATGCGGTCCAAGCGCGAGGTGCGGCTGATGGACATCAAGGAGGAGACCTTCCAGACCATCCCGGTGCTGCAGGACGAATCCGATGTGGCCTATGCCTTCAACCAGTATCACCTCATCTCGGCGCCTGTGGTGGACGATGAGGAGCGGTTGATCGGGGTAATCACCATCGACGATGCGATGGCGGTGCTCGATGAAGAGCACGAAGAGGATATTCTGCGGCTTGCGGGCGTGGGTGAGGGCTCCTTGTCGGACCGGGTTGTGGAGACCACCAAGCAGCGCCTGCCGTGGCTGGCCGTGAATCTGGTGACCGCCATTGCCGCAAGTCTCGTGATCGCGCAATTTGAAGCGGCGATTGCGCAGATCGTCGCCTTGGCGGTCCTGATGCCCATCGTGGCCTCGATGGGCGGCAACGCGGGCACGCAGTCGTTGACGGTCGCGGTGCGCGCGATTGCCACCAAGGACCTGACCGGCGCCAACGTCTGGCGGGTGATCCGGCGCGAGGTGCTTGTGGGGCTGATCAACGGGGTGATCTTCGCCGTGGTCATGGGCGTCGTGGGTGTGCTGTGGTTCGGCTCGCCCGCCTTGGGCTATGTGATTGCCGCGGCGATGGTGATCAACCTCGTGGTCGCGGGGCTTGCAGGCACAGTGATTCCCGTCATCCTTGAACGTGTCGGTGTCGATCCCGCATTGGCTTCGGGCGCGTTCGTGACGACGGTGACGGATGTGGTGGGCTTCTTCGCCTTCCTCGGGCTGGCGGTTGTGGTGCTCCTGTGAGCGACCTGGCGGCGCAGAAAGCACAGGCCCGTCACGATGGGTTTGCCCGGCGCAAGGTGGCGCATGCGGCGGATGCGGGCACTGGTGCAGGGGTGCTGTCCGGCTTTCTCGCTGGTCACCGTGGCGTGCCCCTCTCGGGCTACATGCCGATCCGGACGGAGATCGACCCGCTGCCCGCGATGGCCGAGGCCGCAGCCTATGGGCCCGTTGGTATCCCGGTGATCACCGGAGACGGGCAGCCGCTCAGGTTCGCGCAATGGGAGCCGGATATGGCCCTCGTGCCGGGGGCCTTCGGGGCGCTCATCCCAGAGACGCCGCAGTTCTTTGAGCCGGAGATCGTGATCGTGCCGCTCGTGGCGTTCGATGCGCGCGGTGGGCGGCTGGGGTATGGCGGCGGGTTTTACGACCGGACGCTGGCGCTGTTACGTGCCAAGCGCCCGACGCTGGCCATAGGCTTTGCCTATGCTGCGCAGGAGGCCACACAACTGCCGCTGGAGCCCACCGACCAGACGCTCGACTTCATCGTCACGGAAGCGGGCATGTCTGATCTGCGTCAGTCGTCGGTCGCTTCATAAGTCAGGATATCGCCGGGCTGGCAGTCGAGCGCTTCGCAGATGCGGGCCAGCGTTTCAAAGCGCACGCCCTTGACCTTGCCGGATTTCAGCAGCGAAACGTTCTGCTCGGTAATCCCTACCCGCTCGGCGAGCTCTTTGGACCGCATCTTGCGGCGCGCGAGCATCACGTCGAGGGTGACGACAATCCGCTGGCCGATTTCCTGGTCGTCTTCAGACAAAGGCCTTGTTTTCCTCCGCAAGCCGGGCCGCATCGACCATGATATGGCCAAGGGCGACCAGCATCAGCCCCAGGATCACGGCATAGATGTCACCATCCTCAAAGCCAATACCGAAGGCAAGACTGGTCGGATTGGCCCAATAGAGCAGGATGGCACGCGCTGTGCCGTCGACAATCATGCTGACTGGCACGATCAACACCAGAACCCAGCCGACCCGGCGTAGCCGCACGGCCGTTTGTTGGGTGAAGATGCCGGTGCCGTCGCGGAGACCCGCAAAGAGCTGTCGGATCAGGAGCATCATCGCTGCAGCCATGACGTCGGTCGTCAGCCAGATCAGGCTCGCCAGCAGGGCGCCAGCGGTGCTCAGCCTGAGACTGCCCACCTCGATCTTCAGATGCGTGGCCATCTCCCGAGCGAGGTGCTGCGGATCGACGAAAGAGAGACCGATGAAATAGACGGCGAAGAGCACCGCCAGACCGAGGGCGAGGGTGCTGAACCAGACGCCCGCCCGCGCCGTGGCCGCGATTTTTGCTTGTCGATCGAGGTGGTCGGACATGGATGGATACCCCACATAAAAACACTGCTTGCATAAATTATCGTAAAACAATAATTCATATAAGCACAAGATTAACTATTTGCCTTTCTATCACATCATATGAGGAAACACATGACCTATCGAGAGCTGTTTTTGTCTGGCGGCATTCTTTTGGCGCTGGCCTTGCCCGCCGACGCACAGGAGCGCTGGACCGGGCCTTATGTCGGGCTATCGCTCGACAGGATCGAGACGAGTTCAGAGATTGACAGGAGTGGGGTGCATGATCTGTCAGACAAGGGTGTGCATGTCGGGCTCTACGCCGGGTATGGGCTGCGCGGGCGTGGCAACCTGATCTGGACGCCCGAGGTGGTGCTCTCCACCCTCGAAACTCAGGGCGGCGCGTCAGATGCGACCTTCGGCGGCACCGGGTTCGACGGCTCATTTCTGCTGGAGCCACGCGTGCGCGTGGGCTTTGCGACCGACCGCTTGTACTACTACGGTGTTGTGGGTCTCGGCATCACCGATGCGGGTCTGCGACCAGCTGGGTCGGATGATGATGACCTGATCGGTTCGTTCGGAATCGGTCTCGGGGCGGAATTTGCGATCAACGCGCAATGGTCCACGCGGCTGGAGGCGGTGCACTATGAGTGGAACGCCTCCGAGCAGAACTTCAATGGCCAGTTTCGCGAAACCGAGACCGATGCCTCCGTTCTACGCATCGGTCTGACCCGCCGGTTCTAGCCGCGGTCCTTTTCAAAGGCCGAGAACGCCTCGGCCCAGTCCGGATGCCATCGGGACAGGGCAGGGCGGTTTTCAGTGATGTCGCCCGCCGACCAGAGGACGCGGCGGGCGTCAATTGCCTCCGTCACCATGTTGTCTGGGCAGAGCACATAGAAATCCCCTTGTCCGACGCGATCAAAGAGATAGTCGACACATTGCGCGCTGGTCCAGGCGCCGTCGGGTTTTTCCGGCATGATGGCAGCGATCATCCCGGTGTAGGTGAAGCCGGGCACGAAGAGATGCACGTCAATGGGCGCGTCGGCCTCGCGCAGCTCGTGGGCCAGTTGTTCGGTCAACACCTTCACCGCCGCTTTCGAAGCGTTGTAGGCGGGGTTCCCCGGGGGCGTGGTGATCCCCTGTTTCGAGCCGGTGTTGATCAAGGCGGCGGGGCGGTCCGCGGCGATCATGCGCGGGACAAACGCTTGCACCCCATTGACGATGCCGAAGAAATTCACATCGAAGGTTTGCCGCCAGACCTCCGGCTTTTCCCAGCAGGAGGAGCCGAGCCCAATACCGGCGTTGTTCATCAGCACTGCGACCGGCCCGGTCTCGAACGCTTGATCCGCAAGCGCGGTCACCGCGTCCGGGTCCGAGACATCGGTCACGCGTGTCGCGACCGTGGCGCCCGCTGATGTCAACGCTTCGGCGGCTTTCGCCAAGGCTTCCGCGTTCTGGTCGGCGAGCAGCAGGGAGAACCCGTCCTTTGCCAGAAGCTCGGCCGCCGCCAGGCCCACGCCGCTGGCGCCGCCGGTGATCACGGCGAGCCCGCCGCTTGCCTTGATGTCGTCCCAGGCCATAGTTTGTCCTCCCTCTTGCCTGCTTTAAATCTAGGGCGCGACCGGCAGCTGCCTATGGCCCGTATCCTGATAATTCTGCAGCCCGCCTCTTGCCCTTGCACGCACCGCGCCCTACCCATCCTCCATGAAGCTGATGTTCCTCGGAGACGTGATGGGGCGCGCGGGCCGCCGCGCGATCACCGAAAACCTGCCGCGCCTGCGGCAGGAGTGGAAGCTCGACTTCATCGTGATCAATGGCGAGAACGCGACATCTGGCATCGGCTTGTCCGGCGCACACGCGAAGACACTGCTGGAGGCGGGGGCCGACTGCATCACGCTGGGCGATCACGCGTTTGACCAAAGAGACATGCTCCAGTTCATCGAACAGGAGCCGCGCGTGATCCGCCCGCTGAACTTCTCCAAGGCTGCACCGGGCAAGGGGTCGCGGCTCTTCACGGCGCAGAACGGGCGCAAGGTGCTGGTGGCGCAAGCGCTGGGGCAGGTCTTCATGAAGCGCCCCTTCGACGATCCCTTCTCGGCCCTGGAGCCAGTGTTGAAGACCCATCCGCTGGGTGGGCAAGCCGCGGCGGTGATCGTCGATATGCACTGCGAAGCGACGTCGGAGAAGATGGCAATGGGCCACTTCTGTGACGGGCGCGCGAGCCTTGTTGTGGGCACCCATACACATGTGCCGACGGCAGACGCGATGATCCTGCCCGGCGGTGCTGCCTATCTCACCGATGCGGGCATGTGCGGCGACTACAATTCTGTCATCGGGATGGAGAAGGCCGAACCGCTGCGGCGGTTCATCACCGGCATGCCGCGTGAACGTTTTACGCCCGCGGCGGGTGAAGCCACGCTCTCGGGCGTCTATGTCGAGACGGATGACCGTACCGGCAAGGCGACGCGCATCGCGATGGTGCGCAATGGCGGGCTGCTGGAGGCCGCCGCGCCGTGAGCCTGTCGCGCAAAGATGTCGCTGTTTTCACAGGTGTCCTGATCGTGCTGGGTGCGGGTTGGGGCATGACCCAACCGCTGACCAAGATTGCGGTGTCCACCGGATACAAGCATTTCGGGCTGATTTTCTGGCAGCTTTTCATCGGTGCGGCGCTGATGGCAGCGATCTGCGCTGTGCGTGGGACAAAGCTGCCGCGTGGTCGCGCGCAGGTCAGCATTTGCCTGATGGTGGCGCTGGTCGGCACGATGATCCCGAACTCGACCTCCTATCAGGCGGCGGTGCATCTTCCGGCCGGCATCTTGTCGATCCTGTTGTCGATGGTGCCGATGTGGGCGTTTCCCATCGCCTTGATGATGGGGCTCGACCAGTTCTCGTGGCGGCGCTTCTTCGGCCTGGCGCTTGGCCTTTGTGGTGTGCTTCTGATCGCCGCGCCCGGCGCATCGGCGCTCGATCTTGCGGTGTTCTGGGTGCTGATCGGGCTGATCAGCGGGATCTGTTATGGGCTTGAGGGCAACCTCGTCGCCAAGTTCGGCACCGCAGGGATGGACCCGTTCCAGGTGCTTTATGGTGCGTCGCTGATGGGGGCGGTGATCATGCTGCCTGTCGCACTTCTCTCGACCCAATGGATCCCCGCTGCCGAGCTGCTCACCCGCGAAGGACAGGCGCTCGTTCTGGCTTCCGTCATCCATGTTGTGGTCTATGCAGGCTACGTCTGGATGGTCGGGCAGGCAGGCTCGGTCTTTGCCGTGCAGGTCAGTTATCTGGTCACGGGCTTCGGCGTGCTCTGGGCCAAGCTGATCCTGGACGAGGCCTATTCGACCGGGATTTGGGCCGGGCTGCTCCTGATGTTCGCGGGGATGTACCTGGTCCAGCCGCGCCCGAAGGCAGCGCTTGCCCCCGCCTGATCAATCCGCCACACTCACCGGAGGTTGAATGTTGTCAGAGGCGCTATCCCCTTGACCCCTTTGGTTGAATTGTCCTCCAACACGGCTGCGTTTCTGACCCTTGGGGTGGTTGCGGTGATGTTTGCGCTATTCGTGCGCGAGACCTTTCCGACCGAGGTTGTGGCGATTGCGGGCTCCGCGCTGATGCTGCTCCTGGGTGTGCTTCCCTACGAGAATGCGCTGGCGGTTCTGAGCAACCCCGCGCCCTGGACCATCGCCGCGATGTTCATCGTCATGGGCGCTCTGGTGCGGACCGGCGCACTTGAGGTGCTGACCCAGATGGCCGAGCGTTATGCCAAGACCCATCCACGTGGTGCGGTTGTGGGGGTGCTCTTGTCGGTCATGGGCGCCTCGGCGATCATGAACAACACGCCTGTGGTCGTGGTCATGATCCCCGTTGTCGTGCAGCTCAGCCAAACCCTGGGGGCGAAGGCATCGAAGCTGCTGATCCCCCTCAGCTATGCGGCGATCATGGGGGGCTCACTGACCTTGATCGGCACCTCGACGAACCTTTTGGTCGACGGTGTCGCGCGGACCCAGGGGCTTGATCCCTTCACGATCTTCGAGATCCTGCCGATTGGCCTCGTGGTCTGCGTCTGGGGTCTGACTTACTTGTCGCTCTTCGCGCGGCATCTCCTGCCCGACCGGGATAGCATGGCCAATATGCTGTCGGACCGGTCGAAGATGAAATTCTTCACCGAGGCCGTGATTCCGCCGGAATCGAACCTGATCGGACGCGACGTGCTCGGCGTGCAGCTTTTCAAGCGTGAAGGCGTGCGGCTGATCGACGTGATCCGGGGTGACGCGTCCTTGCGGCGCAATCTCAAGGACGTCACACTGCAACTGGGCGACCGCGTGGTCCTGCGCACGCAGATGACGGAACTCCTGAGCCTGCAAGCGACCAAGGAGCTGAAACGGGTGGATCAGGTTTCGGCCGTGGAGACCACCACGGTTGAGGTACTGATCACGCCGGGCTGTCGCATGGTCGGGCGGTCGCTTGGCAACATGCGTCTGCGGCGGCGCTATGGCGTTTATCCCTTGGCCGTGCATCGCCGCAATCAGAACATCGGGCGGCAGCTCGATGATCTGGTGGTGAAGGTCGGCGATACGCTGCTGCTGGAAGGTGCGCCGGAAGATATCCAGCGCCTCGCGGCGGATATGGATATGGTCGATGTCTCGCAGCCCTCGGCACGGGCCTTCCGTCGCAGCCACGCGCCGATTGCCATTCTGGCCTTGATCGGCATCGTCGCCCTCGCGGCCTTCAACGTCGCCCCGATTTTGCTGCTCGCAATCCTCGCTGTTGCGCTGGTGCTAGTGACTGGCTGCATCGACGCCGATGAGGCGTTTTCCTTCGTCGATGGCCGTCTGCTGGCGTTAATCTTTGCAATGCTGTCGGTCGGCGCGGCGCTGCAGCATTCAGGCGCCGTTGCGCTGATCGTCGATGCGGTGTCACCGACCCTCATGGCGATGCCGCCCACGGTGGTGGTGCTCGTCGTCTTCGTCATGACCTCGACCCTGACCGAGATCGTCTCGAACAACGCGGTCGCGGTGATCATGACGCCGCTGGCCATCGGGCTTGGAACGGCACTCGGGCTCGATCCGCGCCCGCTGGTGGTGGCCGTGATGATCGCAGCGTCCTGCGCGTTCGCCACGCCCATCGGCTATCAGACCAACACGCTGGTCTACGGCCCGGGCGGCTATCGCTTCACCGATTTCATGCGGGTGGGCGTGCCGCTGAACCTGAGTATGGCACTGATCGTGTCGATGGTCATTCCGCTGATCTGGCCGCTCTGACCCCTCATGCTGCTATGCAGCAATTGCAGATCAGCTTTTCGGTTTTGAACGTTGTTTGTTAAGGGTTTCGATATCATGTTGGCGCTATCAGAACATCCGGTTTTGATGAAAGGACGCAACATGAACACCATCATTGCACGACTGAAAAACGCGGCCAACAAACGGGCCGAATTCAACCGCACCTATCACGAGTTGCGGTTCATGCCACGCGAGACAGCGATCGATCTGGGGATGTTCCCGGAAGACGCTTATGACGTGGCCTACGCGCACGTCTACGGACGCTGAGCCATAGGGCGTCAGAAGGGCGCCCACGAGTTTCCCGACCCGCATTCGCTTTGCCGGATGCGGGTCTTTTTGTGGCCGCGGGTCAGAGAGGCCAGACGATCAGGATGACGGGGATCGAGACCGCCACGACGATCACCTCCAACGGCAGCCCCATGCGCCAATAGTCGCCGAATTTGTAGCCGCCCGGGCCGAGGATCAGCGTGTTGTTCTTATGCCCAATCGGTGTGAGGAAGGCGGACGACGCGGCAACCGCAACGGCCATGAGGAACGGGTCGGGTGAGACATCGAGGCTTTGCGCCATCTGGATGCCGACGGGTGCTGCGACGATGGTGGTTGCGGTGTTGTTCAAGACATCCGACAGCGTCATCGTCACCACCATCAGCACGGTCAGGACCGCCCAGGCAGGCAGCCCGCCTGTCCAGGAGACCAATGCGCCTGCGATGAGTTCCGTGCCTCCCGAGCTTTCCAGCGCTGCGCCAAGGGGGATCATCGAGCCCAGCAGGACAACCACGGGCCAGTTGATGTGATCGTAAAGCTCGTTGAGGGGCACGATCCGGGTCAGCACATAGGCCACGACCACGATCCCCAGCGCGATGGGCAGGTAGAGCAGCCCGACGCTGGCGGCGGCTACCGCGCCGGCGAAAAGCCCGATCGCCAGCCAGACCTTGCGGTTTTCTGTCACCGCGAGGCCGCGGTCGGCGAGCGGCAGACAGCCCAGCCAATCGGTCACATCCGGTCCGGTGTCGCGCGGCACGAGCAGCAGCAGGATGTCGCCAGTCTTCACCACGGTCTTGCGCAGATGCTTGGTGATCCGTTTGCCCTGCCGCGAGATGCCGAGCAGCACAGTCCGCTGGCGCCAGGCGAGGCCGATGGACTGCGCGGTCTTGCCGTTGATGCGCGCGCCTTCGGGTACGACGACCTCGATGATCTCCACGCCATCGCCATCCGCCCGAAGTGCCTCTTCCCGCTTGGCGTCAGCGACGGCAAGATCAAGGCTGCTGCGGAATTCATCGAGCGCGTCAGGCGTGGCCTCCAGCACCAGTGCGTCGCCCGCCTGCAGCACTGCGTTGCGGGCCTGGCCATAGCGGCGCTTGCCATCGCGGATCAACCCGAGGATGGCGACATCGGATTTGTCCGCGGCGTCCGAAAGTTCAGCGACACGTTTGCCGATCTGCTTGTTGCCTTCGGGCACCGTGAGTTCGGCGATGTACTGCGACAGGTCGGCGTCATTTGTGGAGCTGGCATCACCCTGCGGGATCAGGCGCCACCCAATCAGTGCTACGAAGGCGAGCCCTGCGAGGGCCGCAGCCCCGCCCACAGGCGCAAAATCGAACATTGCGAAGGGCGCACCAAGAGCGTCTTCGCGGATCGAGGCTATAATGATGTTTGGTGGTGTGCCGATCAGCGTGGCCATTCCCCCGAGGATCGTCGCGAAGCTGAGCGGCATGAGGCTGAGGCCCGGGGGCCGGCCCGCCTTCCGGGCGGTCTGGATATCGACGGGCATTAGCAAGGCCAGTGCCGCCACATTGTTCATAAACGCCGAGAGCACGCCGCCGATGGCCCCCATCAGCGCGATATGAGCCCCAAGGGCGCGGGAGGCGTCGACCAGCGTGCGGGTGATCAGAAATACGGCTCCCGATCTGACCAACCCGGCCGAGACCACCAGCACCAGAGCGACCACCAAAGTCGCCGGATGGCCGAAGCCGGAAAAGGCATCCTCGGTCGGGACCACGCCCAGAACAACGCCCAGCATCAGCGCGGAAAAGGCAACGATATCATAGCGAAAGCGCCCCCAGAGCAGCAGCCCAAAGACGGCGCCAAAGAGCGCAAAGAGGATGATCTGGTCTTGTGTCAAAGGGGCTGCTCCACGCTCTTGATTTCGCGAGTTGTTTTACCTCAACTGCGGTTATGTCCGATTTGAAGTTTTTAATCACCAATGGATTTCTGGAGGCGCTGGAGCGGGCGGGCAAGCTGGCACCGCGTGCTGCCGCCAAGGCCAAGGTGCGCATTTTCAAGCTGAAGCGATACCTTGACGGGGTCGAGCACAGCTGGCGTAACCCGGATCATCTGCGCTGGAGCCACGTGGCTGAGGCGCGTCACATCAAAAGCGCCTATCCTCCACCCGAGTTTGGCGACTTTCTAGCCAATCTCGAGAAACCCGTTTTGTTTCAAGAGATTGATGGGCTGAAGGATCTGGATCCGGAAGGATATTTTGCGCGGTTCCGTGCGCCGCGGTTCGAACTGGCCTGCGTTGTGCTTTATACAGAGCACCCGGATCGACGGTTGGCCTTTCTCAGCGTCGGAACCTTGGCAGACTGCAATCGGACCCTTGCTGATTTACGGAATGCCGCTGCGGCGCGGAAGGTCATTGCAGAGCTGCGCAAGGTTAAAGCGGTCTGACCGGGCCGGGCGCCGAAATCTTGACAAGAGGAGGTTTGTGTCTTAAGTGTTGCTTTGCAAGACAACAGTTCGCGACCGCCAGACAGAAGGTGAAGTATGACTGATGTACAGATCAATGCGGGCAGCGGGGCAAAAGCCTCCAAGCCCACAGCCGCCCGCCGCGCCGCACGGACCTCGACCACGCCGGTCAAACCGGTCAAGGAACTCGACAATGCTGCCTTTGAGGCCGCCTTCGATGCGCTGGACCCGGCAGAGCGGCATGCTGTCTTCCGTGATGCGGGCGAGGAACTGGCCCGCACCCTCGGCGCGCAGGTGATTGCGCAGATGCTGAACGGGTCCGACCTGAGCCTGCGTGAAATCGGGGCGCAATCGGGGTTTGACCACACGGCGCTGTCGCGGATTGCGCGGGGCGACTCGAAGACCGGACCGACCTTGTGGAAGGTCTTTGCTCTCGCCGAGGCGCTCGGCTACCGGATCGAGCTGAACGCCGTCAAGAAGTGAGCAAAGCCGGTCTCGTTTCTGATGCGCTGATCCTCGCGCCGGCGATCTGGGCATGCTCTTTCCTGTTGAGATCCCGTTGGCACGAACGGGCCGTGGCGCGGTTGATCGATGAGGGCGCGGACGAGGCCACCGTACAGCTCAAGCGCGAAGAGGCGCGGTACTATCAGGATTTTGCGCGTGTCATGCCCAACTACATGTTGGGCGCCTTGACGCTTGGTCTGGCGATCCGGGCCTATCTCATCCTCGCGGCGTTCATCGCACGCTAGGCTCGGGGGTTGAGCGTTTCTACGCGCGCGGATACATATCGCCAAACTCAAAGACGAATGGAGGGTGCCAATGGCCGGACACTCAAAATGGGCAAACATCCAGCACCGCAAGGGTCGTCAGGATGCGGTGCGCGCCAAGCTGTTTTCCAAGCTCAGCAAGGAGATCACCGTGGCCGCCAAGATGGGCGACCCCGATCCTGACAAGAACCCGCGCCTGCGCCTTGCGGTGAAAGAAGCCAAGTCGCAGTCCATGCCCAAGGACAACATCGACCGCGCGATCAAGAAGTCGCAAGCCGGCGACGGCGATGATTACGAAGAAATCCGCTATGAGGGGTACGGACCCAATGGCGTGGCTGTGATTGTCGAGGCGATGACGGACAATCGCAACCGCACGGCCTCGACGGTGCGCTCGACCTTCACCAAGAACGGCGGCAACCTGGGTGAGACGGGTTCGGTCGGCTTCATGTTCGACCGCAAGGGCGAGGTGACATACCCCGCCGAGGCGGGCGACGCGGATACGGTCATGATGGCCGCTATCGAAGCGGGTGCAGAGGATGTGGAAAGCTCAGACGACGGCCACGTGATCTGGTGCGCCGACACCGATCTGAACGAGGTGGCGACCGCCCTGGAAGCTGACTTGGGCGAGTCCGAGAGCACCAAGCTCGTCTGGAAACCGACAACCACGACCGAGATGGACCTCGACGGCATGCAGAAGCTGATGAAGCTCATCGATGCGTTGGAAGATGATGACGATGTGCAGCGGGTGACCACCAACTTCGAGGCCACGGATGACGTGATGGCCCAGCTCTGAGCGACCATCTCTCTAGCCACATAAAAAGCCGCCCCGCTGACCGGGCGGCTTTTTACATGTCTGCGGCCCAGGTCCTAGCGGATCTGATCACATTGGGTGCAAAACAGCATCCGGGCGAATTGGCCCCAGCTTTGCGTGCTGTCGGACGCCGGGCGCGCTGTGCTCCGATTGATGCGTTTCATCAGGTGCTTCAGGTCGGTCAGTCGCTTGTTGGCGCCGCTGCCGCCCGCTTGGCTCTGCACGGTCAGGATCTTCTTTTGGGTATGCAGGGCAGACTCGATGAGTTCGATGTCTTTCGCAGTAAGATCGAGGTTGTGTAAATTGTCCAGCATCTGAAACGTATCCTTGTTACATCCCCATCATATGGGGAACAAAGAGATATACGCCAATCATCCCGAATAAGATTTCTGTGATTTTCTGTTTCTAAGTCACGCTTGCGTGAGAAGGCTTAACAAGATGTCGCCGGGCCTGCCGTTTGATCGCGCGGCTGAGTGGTTCGAGGGCAGGGGTCATGAGACGGCTGGTCTGCCAGTAAAGTGCTATGTCTAAAGGATTTTCTGGCGCAAGTGCGCAGAGCGTGCCACGCTCGAGATGATGTGCCACGAGCGGCAGCGGATTCATGCCCCACCCCAGGCCGACAATTGCCGCGTCGACAAAAGCATGGGTCGAGGGCAGCTGGTGCGCGGGTGGCGTTAGCCTTTCTCCTGTCACTTGCGTGATCCAGCGGTGCTGCAACTTGTCCTTGGCGTTGAAGGTCATCATCGGCGCGCGGGCCAGGGTGGCCGCTGTCACGCCTTCCTGAAACCATGTCCGCATGAACGCCGGGCTCGCGGTTGCCACATAGCGCAGCGCTCCGAGCGGTTGGCAGGTACAGCCGGACACCGCCTGGCTCTGCCCCGTGACGGCGGCACTGACCGCCCCGCGCAGGAGCCAATCGGTGGAGGTGTCCTGATCGTCGATCACCAGATCAAAGAGTAACCCCTCCACCTCGGCCAATCCGTCCACGAACCAGGTGGCGAGGCTGTCGGCATTGACCGCGATGCGGACCCGTGGCGCAGATGTCTCCGCATCCGGGCGCAGGTTTTTCAGAACATGCGCTTCCAGCAGCGCGACATCGTTGGCGTGGCGCGCAAGCCGTGTTCCCGCATCGGTCGGAGTGCAGGGCTGTCCGCGATAGACGAGCGCTGTGCCCATGCGTTCTTCCAGCGCCTTGATCCGTTGCGAGATCGCCGACGGCGTCACGCCGAGATGCGCTGCCGCTGCATCAAAGCTGCCGTGTCGCACAATGGCGGACAAGGCGGCAAGGTGGCTGGGGTCGAATAGCATTAGCTGTGCTTAAGTCTTGATAGTGATTTTAATTTGAGTAATCCGCGAGCTCACTTTAGTCAATCGCGAGACGCTGAAGGAGCACCGCGATGATCGACACCTTTTTGCCCGGCTATCTGCTGAGCCTGTCCCTGATCGTGGCGATTGGTGCGCAGAACGCCTTTGTGCTGCGCCAGGGCTTGCGGCGCGAGCATGTATTCTGGGTGTGCCTGACCTGCGGTGTTTCGGATGCGATCCTGATCGCGGCGGGCGTGGCCGGGTTTGGCGCTTTGGCTCAACATGTGCCATGGTTTGAGACGGCCATGCGCTATGGCGGCGCCGCTTTTCTGCTGTGGTATGGCTGGCGCAGCGCCAGATCTGCCTGGATCGGAGGGCAGGTGTTGCAGGCCGATGGCGGCGCACAAAGGGCGTTGCTCCCGACCCTGCTAACCTTGCTGGCCCTCACCTGGCTGAACCCGCATGTCTACCTCGATACGGTTGTGCTGATCGGCTCGATATCGGCGCAATACGACAATCGGTTGATCTTCGGGGCAGGGGCGGTGCTTGCCAGCCTGAGCTTTTTCTTCGCTCTCGGCTATGGGGCGCGATTGCTCGCGCCGCTCTTCGCCCGACCCACCAGTTGGCGCATCCTCGATGCGCTGATCGCGCTGACCATGTGGGCCATCGCGGCGGGACTATTGTTGACCTAGCCTCTTGCAGACCCGCGGAAAACGCGGTGTCTATGGCGCATGGTCACCCGCAGCCCCCAACGCCCCGTTGCCGGCATCTTCTGGATGCTGGTGACCGGATTGTGTTTCATCGCGGTGACGGCGCTGGTGAAAGTCATGGGCACACGGGTGCCTCCGGCGGAATCGGCCTTCCTGCGGTATCTGATGGGGCTGATTTTTCTGGTCCCGGCCATTGGTGCCCTGCGCGAGGCGCATCTGACCCCGCGCCAGTGGAAGCTCTTTGGTCTGCGCGGCGTGATGCACGGAATTGGGGTTATCCTGTGGTTCTACGCCATGGCGCGTATTCCCATCGCCGACGTCACGGCGATGAACTACATGGCGCCGATCTACGTGACGATCGGTGCGGCGCTCTTCCTCGGTGAGCGGCTCGCCTTTCGTCGGATCGCGGCCATTCTGGCGGCACTCTTTGGTGCCTTCCTGATCCTGCGCCCCGGGTTTCGCGAGATCAGCACCGGCCATTTCGCCATGCTGGCTACGGCCATCGCCTTTGGCGGCTCCTATCTGACGGCGAAGGTGATGGCGGATGAGGTCAAACCTGCCGTTGTGGTTGCGATGCTATCGATCTTTGTGACGATCACGCTTGCGCCCTTCGCGCTGGCCAATTGGGTCACGCCCACCCTTGCGGATCTGGGCGTGCTGTTCCTCGTCGCCTGTTTTGCGACTGCCGGGCATTACACCATGACGCTGGCCTTCGCCGCGGCCCCGCTGACCGTCACGCAGCCTGTAACCTTCGCCCAGCTCATCTGGGCCGTGCTGCTCGGCTATCTGGTCTTTGACGAGGCCATCGACATCTGGGTGGTGCTGGGCGGGCTGGTGATCATGGGCTCGGTGGTCTTTATCACCCTGCGCGAGGCGGCCTTGAAACGTGGGGAAACGACGCCCCCGGTGCATGCCACAAAAGGATAGGCATTTTTCTTGATTGACTGATCAATAAAAAAACCCAATATCTGATGCGACGCCACAATCTCGGGAGAGTCGCATGCCGAAACTTGGAATGGAGCCGATCCGTCGCAGCGCCTTGGTCGAGGCGACGATTGCCGAGCTTGCGTCAAAAGGCTCGCTCGACGTGACCGTCGGACAGATCGCCAAGCGGGCGGGCATGTCCACCGCGCTCGCGCACCACTATTTCGGCGGGAAGGACCAGATTTTCCTCGCGGCCATGCGGCAGATCCTGCGCGATTTCGGCACAGAGGTCCGCCGCGGTCTGGCTACGGCGCGCACCCCAAAGGCGCGGGCCGTGGCGCTGATCGAGGCCAGCTTTTCGCCTACCTGTTTCTCGCCCAAGACTGTCAGCGCCTGGATGACCCTTTATGCGCAGGCACAGACCAACGCGGAGATGCTGCGACTGCTCACGCTGTACCAGTGTCGTCTGAAGTCCAACCTCAGCCACGCGTTACGACCCCTGACCGCGGAACCCGAAGCGCAGGCAGAACTGATCGCCGCGCTCATCGATGGCTTGTACCTGCGCGCCGCCCTCTCGCGATCCCAGAGTCCGGATGCGGCGCGGACAAAAACGCTCGACATGCTCGATATGGTGCTGGAGCAAAACGCATGAGCAGCCCGAACATCCTGATCCTCATGGTGGATCAACTCAACGGCACGCTGTTTCCGGACGGACCGGCGGAGTGGCTGCACGCACCCAACCTCAAGGCGCTCGCCGTCCGCTCGACCCGGTTCCGCAACGCCTATACGGCCTCGCCCCTCTGCGCGCCCGGTCGAGCAGCGTTTATGTCGGGTCAGCTCCCCTCGGCTACGGGTGTCTACGACAACGCGGCAGAATTCCCGTCGTCGGTCCCTACCTATGCCCATCACCTGCGCCGGGCGGGCTATCAGACCTGCCTGTCGGGCAAGATGCATTTCGTCGGCCCCGACCAGTTGCACGGGTTCGAGGAGCGCCTAACCACTGACATCTATCCGGCCGACTTCGGCTGGACGCCCGACTATCGAAAACCCGGCGAGCGTATCGACTGGTGGTATCACAACATGGGGTCGGTTACCGGCGCGGGTGTGGCCGAAATCTCCAACCAGATGGAGTATGACGACGAAGTCGCGTTCAACGCGACGCGCAAGCTCTATGATCTGTCCCGCGGTGCGGACGAGCGCCCTTGGTGTCTGACCGTCAGCTTCACCCACCCACATGACCCATACGTGGCGCGCAAAAAGTACTGGGATCTCTACGAAGACTGCGAGCACCTGCTGCCCGAGGTCCCGGCTTTCGCCTACGAGGATCAGGACCCGCACAGCAAACGCATTTTCGACGCCAACAATTGGCGCAGCTTTGACATCACCGAAGAGGACATTCGCCGGTCGCGCCGGGCTTACTTTGCAAATATCAGCTATCTCGACGACAAGATCGGGGAGATTTTGCAAACCCTTGAGGACACCCGACAGGAGGCGATCATCCTCTTCGTCTCTGATCACGGCGACATGCTGGGCGAGCGTGGGCTGTGGTTCAAGATGTCCTTCTTCGAGGGGTCCTCTCGCGTGCCGCTGATGATCTCTGCCCCGCAGATGGAACCGGGTTTGCAAGTCACGCCCGTGTCCAACATCGACGTCTGCCCGACGCTCTGTGACCTCGCCGGTGTCTCGATGGACGACGTGATGCCGTGGACCACCGGCCAATCTCTGGTGCCCATGGGGCAAGGCGCGGAGCGGACCGAACCGGTGGCGATTGAATACGCCGCCGAGGCCTCTTACGCGCCGATGGTCTCGCTGCGCTACGGCAAGTGGAAATACAACCGCTGCGCTTTGGATCCGGACCAGCTCTTCGATCTGGAAGCTGACCCCCATGAGCTGACCAATCTGGCAGACCACCCCGCGCACCAAAGTACGCTGACCCAGCTCAAGGCCAAATCCGAGGATCGCTGGGATCTCGCCGCTTTCGACGCCGATGTGCGTCAAAGCCAGGCGCGCCGCTGGGTTGTCTACGACGCCCTGCGGCAAGGTGGCTACTACCCGTGGGACTACCAGCCCCTGCGCGCCGCTTCCGAGCAATACATGCGCAACCACATGGACCTGAACATCCTCGAAGACAGCAAGCGCTTCCCCCGAGGTGAGTGATCTTCACCCTTCTCCAAATACTCCCGCCGGAGGCATGAAAGTTCTGAACATGACCTATCCAACCCAACCTACAGCCAGCCATTTCATCAACGGCGCATACGTTGAAGATACCGCAGGCACGCCCATCGAGGTGATCTACCCCGCCACCGGCGAAAAGATCGCAACGATCTATGCGGCGACGCCAGCTCTGATCGAACACACCATCGAGAGCGCACGCGCCGCCCAAGCCGGATGGGCCGCTATGACTGGCACGGAACGCGGGCGCATCCTGCGCCGCGCCGCAGATATCATGCGGGATCGCAACCATAATCTGTCCGTGCTCGAGACTTATGACACCGGCAAGCCCTATCAGGAGACCAGTGTCGCGGACGCGACCAGCGGGGCCGATGCGCTGGAGTACTTCGGCGGGATGGCCGCGACTCTCACGGGCGAGCACATCCAGTTGGGCGAGGATTGGGTCTATACTCGCCGCGAGCCCCTCGGCCTGTGCGTCGGCATTGGCGCCTGGAACTACCCCACCCAGATCGCCTGCTGGAAAGGCGCGCCCGCGCTGGTCTGCGGCAACGCAATGATCTTCAAACCCTCCGAGACCACGCCGCTCTGCGCGCTGAAAGTGGCCGAGATCCTGCATGAGGCGGGTCTGCCCGCTGGTGTCTACAACGTGCTGCAGGGTCTGGGCGAGGTCGGCTCCGCGCTGGTCACAGACCCAAGGGTCGACAAAGTCTCGCTCACCGGCTCGGTGCCCACGGGTCGCAAGGTCTACGCCGCTGCGGCTCAGGGTATCAAGCATGTGACGATGGAACTCGGCGGCAAATCTCCGATGATCGTGTTCGATGACGCGGATATCGAAAATGCAGTGAGCGGTGCCATCCTCGGCAATTTCTACTCATCGGGCCAGGTGTGTTCGAACGGCACTCGGGTCTTTGTGCACAAGGCGATCAAGGAGGCGTTTCTCAACCGGCTGAGCGCACGGCTCGAGGGTGCTGTGATCGGCGATCCGATGCAGCCCGAGACGAGTTTTGGGCCCATGGTTTCCGAGCGGCAGATGAACATCGTTCTGGATTACATCAAGACAGGCAAAGCGGAGGGCGCGCGGTTGGTCTGCGGCGGTGACCGTCTCGACCGCGCCGGTTTCTATCTGCAACCGACAGTCTTCGCTGACGTGAGCGATGATATGACCATCGCGCGTGAAGAGATCTTTGGCCCGGTCATGGCGGTGCTCGACTTTGAGGATGAAGACGATGTCATGGCCCGCGCAAATGCCACCGAGTTCGGTCTCGCCGCAGGTGTGTTCACCCGGGACCTCGCCCGTGCGCACCGTGTGGCGGCCGGGTTCGAAGCCGGGACCTGCTATATCAACACTTATAACGATGCCCCAGTCGAGGCCCCCTTTGGAGGGTCCAAGTCGTCGGGTGTCGGGCGCGAGAATTCGAAGGCGGCCATTGAGCACTATAGCCAGTTGAAGTCGGTCTATGTGCGTATGGGCGATCTTGAAGCCCCGTTCTGACCAGCAGGAATTGATCCAAATGGGCGCTGGTGCGCACGCCATTTTTCGGGCGCGTGCCGCGCGGCGCTGATCCAGTAAGTGAGTGTGAAGATGCAAGCGGATTTCGTGATTGTGGGCGCGGGCAGCGCAGGCTGTGCGATGGCGTATCGGCTCAGCGCAGCGGGCGCCTCGGTGATCGTCATTGAGCACGGAGGGACCGATGCGGGGCCGTTTATTCAGATGCCTGCGGCCCTGTCCTACCCGATGAACATGAAGCGGTACGATTGGGGCTATACCTCCGAGCCCGAGCCGCATCTGAACAACCGGCGTTTGGCTTGTCCGCGCGGTAAGGTGATCGGTGGCTCGTCCAGCATCAACGGCATGGTCTATGTGCGCGGCCACGCGATGGACTTCGACCATTGGGCGGAGCAGGGGGCGGATGGCTGGGCCTATGCAGATGTGCTGCCCTACTACAAGCGCATGGAGAGCTGGCACGCCAACGGCCATGGCGGTGATCCCGCGTGGCGGGGGGCCGACGGCCCGTTACACGTGAGCCGGGGGCCGCGGCAAAACCCGCTCTACCATGCCTTTGTCGAGGCGGGGCGGCAGGCGGGCTATCAGACCACCGATGACTACAATGGCGAGAAGCAGGAAGGCTTTGGCCCGATGGAGCAGACCGTCTGGCAAGGCCGCCGCTGGTCCGCCGCCAACGCCTATCTGCGGCCCGCGATGAAGACGGGCAAATGCACCGTCATAAACGGGTTGGCCCAGCGTGTGGTGATCGAAGAGGGCCGTGCGACGGGGGTGGAGATTCGGCGCGGCGCGTCGGTCACGGCGATCAAGGCCAATCGCGAGGTGGTCCTGGCGGCGTCTTCCATCAATTCGCCCAAGCTGCTGATGCTTTCCGGCATCGGCCCGGCAGCGCATCTGGCCGAGCATGGAATCGACGTGGTGGCGGACCGGCCTGGCGTCGGTCAGAACCTGCAGGACCACCTCGAGCTCTACCTGCAAATGGCGGCGAGCCAGCCCATCACCCTCTACAAGCACTGGAACCTTGTGTCCAAGGCGGCCATCGGCGCGCAGTGGTTGTTCTTTAAGAAGGGCTTCGGCGCCTCCAATCAGTTCGAAAGCACCGGGTTCATCCGCTCGCAAGCCGGTGTGCCGTACCCGGACATCCAGTTCCACTTCCTGCCGATTGCGGTGCGTTACGACGGTAAGGTGGCGGCAGAAGGACATGGATTCCAGGCGCATGTTGGGCCGATGCGCTCTCCGTCACGTGGTGCGGTGACGCTGGCCTCGGCCGATCCTGCGGCGGCGCCCCGCATCTTCTTCAACTACATGTCGAAGGAGGAAGACTGGGTCGACTTCCGCCGCTGCATCCGCCTGACCCGGGAGCTCTTTGCGCAGGATGCCTTCAAGCCTTTCGTGAAACACGAAATCCAGCCGGGGGATGCGTTGCAGTCGGATGCCGACCTCGACGGGTTCATCGCCGAGCACGCGGAGAGCGCCTATCACCCCTGCGGCACCTGCCGCATGGGCCGTGCTGACGATGTACAGGCGGTGGTTGATCCGGAGGCGCGGGTGATTGGTGTTGAGCGGCTGCGGGTGGCGGACAGCAGCGTTTTTCCCCGGATCACCAACGGCAACCTGAACGCACCGTCCATCATGGTGGGCGAGAAGGTGTCCGATCATCTGCTGGGGCGCGCGGCGCTTGCGCCCGCGAACGATGTGCCCTGGGTCCATCCCGCATGGCAGACCGCCCAGCGTTAACCTTCTGATAACCTTGGTTAACAAAACCCCTTGCACGGCTGGCCCGCCGGCGCCATACCGCGCGCATGCGTGTGTTAATGATGTGTTTGCTGGCCGTGTTTGGGCCAGCCGCCGGTTCTGCTGTGGCAACCACTGCGCTGTCAGGACCGGTTCGTGTGATAGATGGTGATACGATTGACGTCGGCGGGACCCGCGTGCGACTCTTCGGTATAGATGCGCCGGAAGCTGATCAAACCTGTACGACCGAACAGGGACAGGTCTGGGCCTGTGGCGCTTGGGTGACCGATCAGGTCACGATGCGCTATGGTGGCCGCCAGGCCGTGTGCGCGCCTCTCGAGACCGACCGCTACGATCGGATTGTGGCGCGCTGCTCTGTGCAAGGCGAAGACGTCGGTGAAGCCCTGGTGAGTGAGGGGTTGGCCTTCGCATATCGCAAGTATTCCCAAGACTATGTTCTGGCTGAAAAAGGGGCGGCGGTGCGCGACGTGGGCCTGCATGCCAGCCGTGTTCAGAACCCATCGCAGTTCCGGCAGACCCGCGCCGTGGGGCGCATCCCCGAGGACCGCAGCTGTCCGATCAAAGGCAACATCTCGAGCAAGGGCGTGAAGATCTACCACCTGCCGGGCCAGCGCGATTACGAGCGCACGGGTATCCGGGAGGAGAGGGGAGAGCGCTGGTTCTGTTCTGCTGCTGATGCGCGTGCAGCGGGGTGGCGGGCGGCCAAACGCTAGCCGATCTGATACGGCAACACATCCCGCTGGTTCGGATCGACCTGCAAGGTGCGCTCCAAAGGGGGCACCGCACGCTGGTGGCAATGGGCCCGTTCGCAGATCCGGCAGGAGATCCCGATGGGCTCGAAGGCGCCATCCCTGCTGAGGTCGAGCCCGTCGGCATAGACCAACTCCTTGGCATGCCGCACTTCGCAGCCGAGGGCGATGGCATATCGGCGGACGGGCGCGCCGAAGCGTCCGGCAGGTTTGGAGACATCGCGGGCCAGGTTGATGTAGCGCACCCCATCCGGAGTTTCGGCAAGCTGCCTGAGAAACTGGCTGGGCAGTTCAAACGCGCGATGCACGTTCCAGAGCGGGCAAGCGCCGCCGAAACGGGCGAACTGCAGCCGGGTGGCCGAGTGGCGCTTCGTGATGGTCCCAGCCTGATCGACGCGGACAAAGAAAAACGGAATTCCCTTGGCCCCGGGGCGCTGCAGCGTCGACAGACGATGGGCGACCTGCTCGATGGAGGCGCCGAAATGTCCCGCTAAGGCTTCCACGTCATGTCGGCACGCGCGTGCTTCGGCCTGAAACGCATCATAGGGCATGAGCGCCGCGCCCGCGAAGTAGTTGGCGAGCCCGATCTTGGCAATTGCACGTGCCTCGGCGCTGTGGAACCGTGCTAGGTCCAGCGTCGCTTCCAACAGGGCCTCCTGCTTGATGAGCGCGACTTGCAGCAGGAGTTGGAACGTCTGGCTTTCGGGCGGCGCTCGACGGGAGAGCGTCAGGGTCCGCGTGTCTGCATCAAAGCTGCGCAGCCTGTCCGTGTCGGCAAAACCGACTGTGACATTCGCATTCCCGAGGGCTGAGACGGCCGCGACCCGAATGTTGCGATGCCCGCCCTCCTTGGTCGCGAAATGCTCGGCAGCCCGGTCGACGGCGTCGATATAGTTGTCGCAATAGTGGAAGAAGTCGCGCACTTCTTCCCAAGGGCTGGGGGTGGCCCGCGCGTCCTCCCGCCCCAGCGCCTCGTCGAGCGACGCGAGCCGTTCCTGCATTTGGCGATAGCTGCGATGCAGCTCCAGGAAGGCGTGTGCAAAGGTCGGCGCATTGGATGCGGCAAGGCGCAGGTCGGCCAGAGGTGGCAGCGCATCGGCGAACAACGGATCGGCCAGCGCTTCACGCATATCACTGACCAGCCGCTCGCTATCACCGGTGCTGAGTTCGGTGACATCCAGCCCGAACTCCTGCGCGAGTGCGAGCACCACGGTTGTCGAGACCGGGCGGTTGTTGTTCTCCATCTGGTTCAGGTAGGGCAGCGAGACGCCGAGCTTGGCGGCGAAGTCCTTTTGCGTATGGCCCAAGCGTGTACGCAGCTCTCGGAGTTTTGCGCCCGCATAGAGTTTTTGTGTGGCCATGCCCCCGCC
This sequence comes from Roseobacter cerffii, assembly GCF_054226325.1. Taxonomy (NCBI): domain Bacteria; kingdom Pseudomonadati; phylum Pseudomonadota; class Alphaproteobacteria; order Rhodobacterales; family Roseobacteraceae; genus Roseobacter; species Roseobacter cerffii. The sequence goes on along the minus strand of NZ_CM135757.1, from coordinate 3,175,845 downwards.
TTTTCCATCCTGCTTTGCAACTTTGCAGACTGCGTGAGTCTATCTTTGCAAACCCTGCCGAGCAAGGTGCCGCAGACGTGGTTAACGTTGGGCTAACGTGGCTTTAGATCGACGGGTTTTGCAAGGCGATCCGCCGTTCGCGGCGATAGACCATCAGGATCGAGATCACGGCCGCAAGGGATGTTGCAAGCATGATGAAGAGCAGGGGGAAGGCGCCCGTCTCCTCTCCAAGCGAGGCGCCAGCCAGCATGCTGAGCGCCGCTCCGCCGCCGATCATGATGGCGCCGCCCAGGCCCGAGGCAGAACCCGCGAGCTGTGGTCTGACCGAGAGCATCCCCGCCGTCGCGTTGGGGATCACGAGACCGTTCCCGAGGCCAACGAACGTCATGAGCCCGAAAAAGCTTAGTGCGCTGCCGTGGCCGAGCAGGAAAATCACGAGCGAGAGCAGCACCCCAAACGCGTTGATCAGGCTACCGATCAGCACGAGCCGGTTGATGCCGACTCTTTGGGCCAGCATCCCAGTGAACATGTTACCGAAGAAGTAGCCCAGGGCTGGCGCGCCGAAGTAGATGCCCACCCAGAATGGTGACAGGCCAAAGACCACGGAGCCAACGAACGGGCCGCCCCCGAGATACGCGAAGAACGCGCCGGAGCAGAAGCCTGCAGCCAGCGAGTAGCCCCAGAAGCGCGGCGAGGTGAGCAGTTCGGGGTACTCACCGAATTGCTGGGTCAGCGTTTTGCCACTCTTTCTCGCTGTTTCGCCCTGGTCACTCCAGGCCAGCCACAAGGTGAGTGCGCCCATGATGAAAAGCGCCCAGAAATTGGCGCGCCAGCCGAAGACCTCATCAAGAAAGCCGCCCAGCATGGGGCTGATCATCGGCACGATCGCCATGCCCATGGTGACATACCCAATCATTGATGCGGCTTTGTCCTGTTCGTACATGTCGCGCACGGCGGCACGGCTAAGCACCATCGCAACGGCAACGATGGCCTGGCACATGCGGAAAACGAGGAAGATTTCAGCTGTGGGTGCATAGATGCAGCCCAGCGTGGCGATCAGGAATAGCCCAAGTCCCCAAAGGATCACCGGTCTGCGACCAACCTTGTCTGAAATCGGCCCGATCAGGATCTGCAGCACTGCGCTGATCCCAAGATACAGCCCAACTGATAGTTGCATGAGGCCATAATCGGTCTGGAAATATGCGGTCATGTTCGGCAGACTGGGCAGGAACATGTTCATAGCGGTCGCAGACATGCCTGCGAGCAGTATGAGCGTTGCGATATGGGGCGGTGTCGACCGATCCAGAAAGCGGGCAACCGGGGAATTTTCCATGCTGAAAACCTAGGCGCTCGCTGATTTGTTGTCCACGCATAGCAGCTATGCAGCGTGGGCTGATTTACTGTTTTGCAATTTGCAAAACATGGATTGCATACAGTTTGCAAATTAGCCAAAAAGCCCTTCGATCCCGCTATTCTCTTCGGTATGGTGCGCCAAACAATCCAACGGGGTCGTCATGAAAGATATCTTGCTTGAACTTGAAGGGCGCCGCGAGACGGCCCGTCTAGGCGGTGGGCAGCGGCGGATCGACGCCCAGCATGGGCGCGGCAAGCTGACGGCGCGCGAGCGCGTGGAGTTGCTGTTGGACGAGGGCAGCTTCGAAGAGTTCGACATGTTCGTCACCCATCGCTGTGCGGACTTCGGCATGGAGCAGGAGAAGCCTGCAGGCGACGGGGTGGTCACCGGATGGGGCACCATCAACGGGCGTCTTGTTTATGTCTTCAGCCAGGATTTCACAGTTCTAGGTGGCTCCGTCTCGGAAACACACGCGAAGAAAATCTGCAAGATCATGGACATGGCGGTGCAAAACGGTGCGCCGGTGATTGGTATCAACGACTCCGGCGGCGCGCGCATCCAGGAAGGTGTGGATTCGCTGGCGGGCTATGGCGAAGTCTTCCAGCGCAACATCATGGCGTCGGGTGTAGTGCCGCAGATCAGCGTGATCATGGGCCCCTGCGCGGGTGGCGCGGTCTACTCGCCCGCCATGACCGATTTCATCTTCATGGTGAAAGACAGTTCCTATATGTTCGTGACGGGCCCCGACGTGGTGAAAACCGTCACCAACGAGCATGTGACCGCAGAGGAATTGGGCGGCGCGGGCACCCACACCAAGAAGTCTTCCGTCGCGGATGCTGCCTTTGAAAACGATGTCGAGGCCTTGGCGGAGGTGCGGCGTCTGGTTGATTTCCTGCCGTCAAACAACCGTGAGCACCCGCCGGTACGGCCTTTCTTTGACGACCCGGAGCGGATCGAGCCGTCGCTCGACACATTGGTGCCGGAAAATCCGAACACGCCCTATGATATGAAGGAGCTGATCCTGAAGCTGGCGGATGAAGGCGATTTCTACGAAATCCAGGAAGAGTTCGCGCGCAACATCATCACTGGGTTTATCCGCCTCGAAGGGCGGACGGTCGGGGTTGTCGCCAACCAGCCCATGGTGCTCGCCGGGTGTCTCGACATCGACAGCGCGCGAAAGGCCGCGCGCTTTGTCCGCTTCTGTGATGCGTTCGAAATCCCCCTGCTGACGCTTGTCGATGTGCCGGGCTTTCTGCCGGGCACCAGTCAGGAGTATGGCGGGGTGATCAAGCACGGCGCCAAGCTGCTCTATGCTTATGGTGAGGCGACGGTGCCCATGGTGACAGTGATCACGCGCAAGGCCTATGGTGGGGCGTATGTGGTGATGTCGTCCAAACACTTGCGGGCTGATTTCAACTACGCCTGGCCCAAGGCCGAGATCGCGGTGATGGGTGCGAAGGGCGCGACGGAGATCATCCACCGCGGTGATCTGGGCGACGCTGAGAAGATCGCCCAGCACACGGCGGACTACGAAGACCGCTTTGCCAACCCCTTCGTGGCGGCAGAGCGCGGTTTTGTCGACGAAGTGATCATGCCGCGCACGACCCGCAAGCGGATTGCCCGTGCCTTTGCCTCTCTGCGCAACAAGCAAGCGCAGATGCCGTGGAAAAAGCACGACAACATCCCGCTGTAGAGACCTGCCCGTGATGCCTGTCTTCCACAACGTCGCCGATGCACCGGCCCATGTCGCCCCGTTTTCGCACGCGGTCGAGGCGGGTGGCTGGGTCATGCTGACCGGTCAGATGCCGACGGTGCCCGGTGCACCCGACGCGCTTTTGGCGGAGGGCATCGCTGCGCAGACGCGGCAAGTGATGAAGAACCTCAAGATCGTGTTGCGGGGTGTTGATATGGACCTGAGTGACGTTGTGCAGTGCCGCTGTTACTTGACGCAGTTCGAGCGGGACTATGCGGCGTTCAACGCGACGTACAAAAGCTTCTTTCCGGCAGACCGTTTGCCTGCGCGAACGACCATCGGCGTGACGGCACTTGCGGTCGGGGCCCTCGTGGAAATCGATTGCTTGGCGCGGCGGCGGGCGCCGGAATGAGTGCCGGGGTCAATATCGTTGTATGGAATTCCATTCCGGAAAAAGCGGAACCAGGGTGGGGACGGCCATCATGACCGGGGCGACCCAGACGGTGATGGAGCGGCGGAACGACGCGTTTCGTGCATTGCTTCTCGCGCCGGTTCTGATCGGTGCAGGCCTTCTGGGCTTGTTGGTCCAGATACCGGAGGCGGCGCTGGAGCTGTCAAAGGGCCGCCTTGCAGCGTTCGCGGTGACCATCTGGGGCGCGGCCTTTGTTGGTGGGATCGGTCTGATCCTGTCCTCTTTCTGGTTCTTCAGCGACGGCAAGCCGGTAAGCGAGGGCTCTCTAAGGGCTTGCGCCTTGATCTCCATCACCTGTTCCGCGCTTGCGTTTTGGCAGGCCATCCTGATCGTCGCGGCCTGGATGAACAATTGGCCGGAGGTGGTCTCCGGATGATCTTGCGGTTGGCAGCCCTCCTGGCCGTGGCATATAGCGGCCCATTGGCCGGGCAGGCGGTGCCCTCGGGCCAGCCTGTCGAGGTCTACGAGGTGTTGACCGACACCGTCGGCGCCGAGAGCTGGGTGCGGTTTCGGTTCTTGGCGCCCGAGATTTCGCGCTCCGGTGGCAGCATCAGCTTCGCCGAGGCCGAGCAGGACCTGGAATACCTCTGCGTCGAGGTCGCGCTGCCCTATCTCGCCGAATACGATCTGACTGCGGATGTTGTCGCGGTGACCTTGCTCGACCGTCCCCTCGCCTTTGGCGTATCCGATCCGGAGGCGACGCAGTTCATTGATATCTTCCGGGTCAGCTCGGGCACCTGCGTCTGGGAGGGGCTCTGATGAGGCCGCACGACATCGAGGTCCTCCAGCGGTCTCGGCAAAAACCTGCAGCTTTGACGGCGCCGTATGGCGGATCGGCGCTGCGTGCGTTTCATTTGACCGGTGCTTTGCCTATGGTGACGCGGGGCGGTGCAACAGACCGCCCCGACCCAACCACGGATGGCTTGGATATTTGGCGGCCATCCGGAACTTATTGTGACAGGAGATACAGATGTCCAAGAGCATCAAACTGCTGGCGACCCTGGGCTTTATTGCCCTCGTGGCCGCTTGCGCACGCGAGCAGGAAGAATTCGTCGTGGTCGACCCCGAGCCGATCTCGACCGAGCCCGTACAGACCGGCAAATTCTGAGACCGGTTCCGGGGGGCGGGCTCTGCGGTCCGCCCCAACGGGCGCAGCCCCTGTGCGGTGGGGGCGCATATGATGAAACACCGCGGCTTCCCGGGCCGCCTGCCGGGCACAGATTTCCAATTCACACTCCGTCGCGCCAATCCGCGCGGTGTCACCCCGATCACCCGGCGCGAGCGCTTCAAGGATCGCAAACCTGCTGATCGGCGGGCCGATGCTGCCTTTTTCCAGGCACTCTGGGAGCATTTTGGGCCGGAGCCGTTTGTCCGCGGCAATCTCGATGCGGGCCGATTGTCCTGGCTTTTCGGTCGCGAGGTGATTCCAGCCACAGACCCCTTTGATCCAGCGGACTATGAGGCCGAACTACAGATCGATGTTGCGGTTGCTCAACAGTCTTTTCCCGAGGCGTTCGAGGGGGGATCGGCGTGATTTTGCCAGTCTCGGGATCAAAGTGGCGAGGTCCGGCCCATTTCCGCGCATCCGGGCCAAAAGTGGTGGAAAATTCAACCAATGCGAGTATTGTCGATCCTGCAGCCACGCGCGAATATCCCCGCACCGTGTCTGTGTACACTATTCGTACCCCTTCCCCTGGCGGGCAGTGCGGCGCTTTCACGTCGTCACTGCCCGCCTTTTTCTCGAATAGGTCGTCGACACGGAATAAGAGAGGCGCACCCGACGTTAGCAGGGTGTTCGCAGTGTCAGAAAAAGGACATAGACCATGCCAGTCAGAAAGATCATCCTCACCCTTGCAGCCTGTGCAGGCCTTGCCGCATGTGGCGACACCCTGGGTGAACAGGCGGCCGGTGGCGCAGCCATCGGGGCCGGCACAGCCGTCATCACCGGCAACAGCGCGCTGCAAGGCGCGGCCATCGGCGCAGGCGCCAATGTGGCCTACTGCCAGCTTTACCCAAGCCAGTGTAACTGATCCCGCGTCAGACACGCTCCAACCTGATTTCAACGCCGCGCGTGCCTGTCACGTGCGGCGTTTCGCGTTTTCGCACCTGATTTCCCATCGCACTGCCAAAAGGACACCCAATGTTCGATAAGATCCTGATCGCCAACCGCGGCGAGATTGCTTGCCGCGTTATCAAGACTGCCCGCAAGATGGGAATCCAGACGGTCGCGATCTATTCCGACGCCGATAAGCAAGCCCTGCACGTGCAAATGGCCGACGAGGCGGTGCACATCGGCCCGCCGCCCGCCAACCAATCCTACATCGTGATCGACAAGGTGATGGAGGCGATCAAGTCGTCAGGCGCCCAGGCGGTGCATCCGGGCTATGGCTTCCTGTCGGAGAACGCCAAGTTTGCCGAAGCGCTGGAGGCCGCAGGCGTGGCTTTCATCGGCCCACCCAAAGGCGCAATCGAGGCGATGGGCGACAAGATTACGTCGAAGAAAATCGCCCAAGAGGCGGGTGTCAGCACAGTTCCGGGCTACATGGGGCTGATCGAAGACGCGGACGAGGCAGTGAAAATCTCGAATGAGATCGGCTATCCGGTCATGATCAAGGCCTCCGCCGGTGGCGGTGGCAAGGGAATGCGCATCGCCTGGACCGACGAGGAGGCGCGGGAAGGGTTCCAGTCGTCAAAGAACGAGGCAGCGAATTCCTTTGGGGATGACCGTATTTTCATCGAAAAGTTCGTGACACAACCCCGGCACATTGAAATCCAGGTGCTGTGTGACAGCCATGGCAACGGCATCTATCTGGGTGAGCGCGAATGCTCGATCCAGCGCCGCAACCAGAAAGTGGTTGAGGAGGCGCCGAGCCCCTTCCTCGATGAGGCGACCCGGAAGGCCATGGGCGAACAGGCGGTGGCGCTGGCCCAGGCGGTGGACTATGCAAGCGCCGGCACCGTCGAGTTCATCGTCGATGGCGATAAGAACTTTTATTTCCTCGAGATGAACACCCGCCTGCAGGTTGAGCATCCGGTGACCGAGCTGATCACCGGCGTCGATCTGGTGGAACAGATGATCCGCGTGGCCAATGGCGAAAAGCTGACGATCACGCAGGAGGATGTCACGCTGACCGGCTGGGCCATCGAGAACCGGCTCTATGCCGAGGACCCGTATCGCGGCTTTCTGCCCTCGATTGGCCGCCTGACCCGCTACCGCCCGCCCATGGAAGTGGCCGCAGGCCCGCTTCTGGACAACGACAAATGGCAGGGCGAGGCGCCGTCTGGCCCGGTGGCGGTGCGCAATGACACCGGTGTTTATGAAGGTGGCGAGATCAGCATGTATTACGACCCGATGATCGCCAAGCTCTGCACTTGGGCGCCGACACGGGGTGAGGCGATTGAGGCGATGCGCGTGGCACTCGACAGCTTCGAGGTGGAAGGCATCGGGCACAACCTGCCGTTCCTCTCTGCCGTGATGGATCACCCGAAATTCGTTTCGGGGGACATGACCACGGCATTCATTGCCGAAGAGTACCCCGATGGCTTTGACGGCGTTGATTTGCCTGAAACCGAGTTGCAACGGATTGCAGCCGCCTGTTCGGCGATGCACCGGGTTGCCGAGATCAGGCGGGCACGTGTCTCGGGCCGGATGGACAATCACGAACGCAAGGTGGGCGCCCATTGGAACGTGCGCCTGCAGGGCCAATCCTATGACGTGGTGATCGCGGCGGATCAGGACGGCTCGACCGTCAGTTTCGAAGACGGCACCGAGTTGCGGGTCAGCGGGTCCTGGACGCCGGGTGATCAACTGGCCGAGATGACGGTTGCCGACATGCCTCTGGTGCTGAAGGTCGGCAAGGTGAGCGGTGGGTTTCGGATTCGCACCCGGGGCGCGGATCTCAAGGTGCATGTGCGCACCCCGCGCCAGGCGGAACTGGCCCGCAAGATGCCCGAGAAGCTGCCGCCCGACACCTCCAAGATGCTGCTCTGCCCGATGCCTGGGCTGGTGGTGAAGATGGATGTGGCCGTCGGCGACGAGGTGCAGGACGGTCAGGCGCTCTGCACCATCGAGGCGATGAAGATGGAGAACATCCTGCGCGCCGAGCGCCGCGGTGTGGTGTCCAAGATCAACGCAGGGGCGGGCGACAGCCTCGCCGTCGACGACGTCATCATGGAGTTCGAATAACGCCTATGCCAGGCAAAGCTCACAAGTTGCTCAGCTACTGCGAGATGGCGCGTTCCTTGCGCTCGCGGATTTCGCGTTGGCGCATCGGCATCTTGTCGATGCTGCGGCTGATCTCGCGCACGTCCCATGGGAAAGGTTTGCGCAGCTTGACCGCGCCGTCCTTGCCCATCAGCACCAGCATGAACCCGCGCGGGCGCAGTCTGGTGCGCAATTCTGATGCTGCGGTCGGGTCGGTGTCCGTGATCACGACCACGTCACGTTCCACCAATTCATCGGGCCGTTCCTCCAAGAGCCGCATCTGCTCGGCAAACGCGGGATTGTCCGCGCTGTCAGAGAACACGACGATGGGCCGGTTTTTCCACTTAAATTGGTTCAAATCGACTTCGTTCATGGTCACGAACAGCTCCGGTTCCGGTTGGGCCTCAGCGGTTTGCGCTGCCGTGCCATTGGCGAAAAAGCAAGCCAGAACAAGGGGTAGTATGGGTTTCATCGCGCCTCCTGTGTGCACCAATATAGGCCCCTTGATCAGATATGCGATGGGTAATGCGCGCATACTTACCATTAAATTCGCAGCAAGAGATTGGGTGTAATGCTGTGGATAACCCCATCAACCCGGCCGGACGGGGCGGCTGTTTCATATCGGGCCAAACACGCCATGGACGTTATCCTTCACGTGGGTGCGCATCGCACCGGAACGAAGACATTTCAGGACTATATGCGCCGGCAGGCCGAGCCGCTGGCGGAGGCGAATGTGGGCTATTGGGGGCCAGGCCGAACGCGGCGCGGGTTGTTTTCGGGATTGGTTCCCAAGCCAGAGGTCGTCAAGGGTCGAGACCTGCGTCGCCGGGCCGAAGGGCGCATCCAGCTTCAGCTCACGTCGGCGCGGGCGCGCGGGCTGCAAACCCTGCTGATCAGCGACGAGAACATGATTGGTTCGGTGCGTGACAACATGCGCAGCGGCAGCCTCTATCCCGCAATTGGTGAGCGGATGGCGCGTTTTGCGCGCGCCTTCGAAGGGCAGTTGTCGACCGTGATCCTCTGCACCCGCAGCCTCGAGTACTATTGGGGCTCGGCGATTGCCTGTGGCGTCGCGCGCGGCCACGCGGTGCCCGAGCGCGACAAACTGCGCGGCATTGCGCAGGCCGCCCGCAGCTGGCGTGACGTGATCACCGATCTGGCCTGTGCGCTGCCGGACGCGGAGATCCGCGTCATGCCGTTCGAGAGTTTTGCAGGACGTCCCGAAGGACTGCTGGAGCAGGGCGCAGGTGTTGCCGCGCCACGCGATATGGAACGCGGGTGGCTGAACCGTGCGCCCAGCCTGCCGGAGCTGCGCCGGGTGCTTGCCGATCGCGGCGCCGATGGATCCGCATTGCCGTTCGGGATGGGGCGTTGGAACCCATTCACACCAGAAGAAACCGCAGCGCTCAGAGAGGCTTATGCGGACGACATGATGTGGCTTGTTGCCGGTGCAGACGGACTGGCCACCCTGACAGAGGACAAGGCCCGGACAAGAGCAGCGACAACGCTGCCAGCCGGTGCTCAGACAAAAGGACATGGGAATGAGCACAAAGAAAGACAGATGGCGCGACCTGGCTAAAGCCGAGCTGCGCGGCAAACCGCTCGATGATCTGACGTGGCAGACGCTGGAGGGCATCCCTGTCCAGCCGCTCTACACGGCGGATGATATCGCGGATCTTGATCATCTCGGCACGATCCCGGGTGAGGCGCCTTATACACGTGGCGTCAAGGCGACCATGTACGCAGGGCGTCCTTGGACCATTCGCCAGTATGCGGGCTTTTCCACCGCCGAAGAAAGCAATGCCTTTTATCGCCGCGCTCTGGCTGCCGGGCAACAGGGTGTATCGGTGGCTTTTGATCTGGCCACGCACCGGGGCTATGACAGCGATCATCCCCGCGTCGAAGGCGATGTCGGCAAGGCAGGTGTGGCCATCGACAGCGTGGAGGACATGAAGATCCTCTTCGACGGCATCCCGCTCGACAAGGTGTCCGTTTCCATGACGATGAACGGCGCGGTGATCCCGATCCTCGCGAATTTCATCGTCGCGGGGGAAGAGCAGGGACATGACAAGTCCCTGCTGTCTGGCACGATCCAAAACGACATTCTCAAGGAGTTTATGGTCCGCAACACCTATGTGTACCCGCCGGAACCTTCAATGCGGATTATCGCAGATATTATAGAATATACAAGCGACTACATGCCGAAGTTCAACTCCATATCGATCTCCGGCTACCATATGCAGGAGGCGGGTGCGAACCTCGTGCAGGAGCTTGCCTTTACGCTGGCGGACGGGCGCGAATACGTGCGCGCCGCCATCGCGCGCGGGATGGATGTGGACAAATTCGCCGGCCGCCTGTCATTCTTCTTCGCCATCGGCATGAACTTTTTCATGGAAGCTGCCAAGCTGCGTGCTGCCCGTCTCCTCTGGGCGCGGATCATGGAGGAGTTCGAGCCCAAGAACCCGAAATCCTCGATGCTTCGAACGCATTGTCAGACCTCGGGTGTGAGCCTGCAAGAGCAGGACCCCTACAACAACGTGATCCGCACGGCCTATGAAGCGATGAGCGCGGTATTGGGTGGGACACAATCATTGCACACCAACGCTTTGGACGAAGCGATTGCCCTGCCCACCGAGAATTCCAGTCGAATTGCGCGCAATACGCAATTGATTTTGCAGGAGGAAACGGGTGTCACCAATGTGGTCGATCCGCTGGCCGGATCCTACTACGTTGAGAAGCTGACGGCGGATCTGGCCGAGGCCGCCTGGAAACTTATCGAAGAGGTCGAAGAGATGGGCGGTATGACCAAGGCGGTGGCGTCGGGTATGCCGAAGCTGCGCATTGAAGAAGCTGCGGCACAACGGCAGGCCGGCATCGACCGGGGGACAGAGGTGATTGTCGGGGTCAATAAGTACCGTCGCGACAGCGAAGACCCGATCGACATTCTCGATATCGACAACGCGGCGGTGCGCAACAGCCAGATTGCCCGGCTCGAGAAAATCCGTGCCGAGCGTGATGAGGAAGCCTGCACGGCCGCACTCGATGCTTTGAGCCGACGTGCTGCCGAGGGCGGCAACCTGCTCGATGCGGCAGTCGAAGCCGCGCGCGCGCGCGCCTCAGTAGGAGAGATCAGCATGGCAATGGAAAAGAGTTTTGGCCGCCATCGCGCGGAAGTGAAAACCCTCGCAGGGGTCTACGGCGCCGCCTATGAGGGGGACGAAGGGTTTGCTGCGATCCAGAAATCGGTGGAGGACTTCGCGGAAGCCGAAGGCCGTCGCCCTCGGATGCTCGTCGTCAAGATGGGTCAGGACGGCCATGATCGGGGCGCCAAGGTGATTGCGACAGCCTTTGCAGACATCGGTTTTGATGTGGATGTGGGTCCGCTGTTCCAGACGCCTGCCGAGGCGGCACAGGACGCGGTTGACAATGACGTGCATGTGATCGGGATCAGCAGTCAGGCAGCAGGTCACAAAACGCTGGCGCCGCAGCTTGTGACGGCGCTGAAAGAGGCGGGTGCCGACGACATTCTCGTGATCTGCGGCGGTGTGATCCCACAGCAGGACTATCAGTTTCTGTATGACGCTGGGGTCAAGGCGATCTTCGGACCTGGCACGAATATTCCAAAGGCTGCGCAAGACATTCTGACCTTGATCCGCGAGACACGTGGGTAGATCGTGCTGATCTGTGACGGTCCTATGGCGGTCAGATGGAGGCAACTGTGCTGCTAGATCACCTCGCCGTCGCAGGGGAGAGTTTGCAGGAGGCCAGAGCTTACGTGGAGGATACGCTCGGCGTCGCGATGCAGCCGGGCGGTGAACATGCGGTCTTCCATACCCACAATGCGTTGCTGGGTCTTGAAGACGGTCTCTACCTTGAGGCGATCGCAATCAACCCAGAGGCGCCCCAACCGGACCGCAAGCGATGGTTCGATCTTGATCGCTTTTCTGGCCCGGCGCGGCTGACGAACTGGATTTGTCACACCTCTGACATCGTTGCGGCGCTGGCCGATCTTCCTGCTGACATGGGCCAGCCGGTGGCGTTGCAACGCGGTGGGCTGCGCTGGCGCATGGCTGTGCCCGAAAGTGGTGTATTACCCTTTGAGAATTGCGCGCCCGCGCTGATCCAATGGGACACACCCACGCATCCAGCACAGATGCTGGCGCCATCGGGTGTTCGCCTGCGTCGCTTGACGGTGCGGCATCCTGAGGCTGCTGCGCTGAGTGGTCTCTTCGATACGTGTCTCCGCGATGACCGCCTGTGCTTTGAAAAAGGGCCACGCGGGCTGTGGGCGGAATTCGACACACCGCATGGCCCGCGCGATCTGATGTCATGATCCGATCGGCAGAACCAGCGGACGCCCGCGCAATCGCGGCGCTGTGGAACCCGATGATCCGCGACACGCTGTCGACCTTCACGACGGTTGAGAAGACGGTTGGCGAGTTGGAGAGCCTGATCAGGGAGCGGCAGGGCGCAGTTTTTGTTGCTGACATCGACGGAACCTGCGGCGGGTTTGTCACCTTCGGCCCGTTCCGTGGCGGGCCAGGCTATGCCGCCACGGCGGAGCACACGGTGATCGTTGCCGCAGATGGTCAAGGCCGCGGGGTGGGGCGCGACCTCATGCTTGCGGCGGAAGCGGCGGCGCGGGCACTAGGGATGCACGTGATGGTGGCGGGCATCAGCCACACCAACACCGCGGCTCAGGCCTTTCACACGAAGCTAGGGTACCGCGAGGTCGCCCGGATGCCGGAGGTGGGCCGCAAGACTGATCGCTGGCTCGATCTTGTGCTGATGCAGAAAATCCTCTGACGCGGCGCTTCGCCACCTGACTTCCCCATGGGCAGCGGCTAAGCTGCCGCGCATGTCCATCTGGTCTCGCATATCTGACGCGCTTTCGGCGCTCGCCGCCGGTGAGGGGTTGTCGAAGGTCTTTGATCGCTTGCGCAGCCCGCCAGAGCGATCGGTGGCGTTCACCATCGCGGTGATTGCCCTTGGCGCCAAGATGGCCAAGGCCGATGGCCAGGTAACACGCGACGAGGTCACGGCTTTCAAGGAGGTCTTCCACATCGCGGCGCAGGACGAACAGGGCGCGGCCAAGGTCTTCAACCTCGCGCGGCAAGACGTTGCAGGGTATGAAGAATACGCCATCCGCATTCGCGACATGTTCTCGGCGCAGCCGGAAACCCTGCGCGACCTGCTTGAAGGATTGTTCCACATTGCCATGGCGGATGGGTTCTATCATCCGAACGAGGACGCGTTTCTAGAACGCGTGACCGAGATATTCGGCCTGCCGCAAGCGGAGTTCAACAGTCTCCGGATCCGCTTTGCGCCGGACGCGCGGCAGGATCCTTATGCAGTGTTGGGCGTCACTCCCGATGCTTCGATGCAGGACATCCGGCGCGCATGGCGGCGCCTTGTGCGTGAAAACCACCCCGATGCGATGATCGCGCGGGGGGTGCCCGAGGAGGCGATGCAGCTTGCACAAAAGCGTATGGCGGACATCAACCGCGCCTGGGATGAGATTGCCGGTGCCGAGGCCTGATGCGGCTTGCCACCTACAATGTCGAATGGTTCACCGCGCTTTTTGATGATGACAACAAGCTGTTGATGGATGACGGCTGGTCAGCCCGTCACGATGTGACACGTGCCCAGCAAGCGGCGGCGTTGGGGGTCGTGTTTCAGAGGTTGGACGCGGATGCGGTCCTGGTGGTCGAGGCACCCGATGCCAACAGCAAACGCCAGACGGTTGCGGCGTTGGAAGAGTTTGCGACCCACTTCGATCTGCGGGCGCGTGTCGGGGTCATGGGCTTCATGAACGACACCCAGCAAGAGATCGCGTTGCTCTACGACCCCGCGCGGCTGACGGCGCGCCATGCACCGCGCCCCGGAAACGCGCAGGTCCCACGGTTCGATGGCACCTTCGAGATCGACCTCGACATTGATGCCACGCGGGACAAGGTCCAGTTCTCCAAACCACCCTTGGAGCTGGACATCGAAACCGCATCCGGTACCGCGTTCAGCCTGATCGGTGCCCATCTGAAATCAAAGGCGCCCCATGGTGCGCGCAGTGCCGCACATGCGATGAAGCTGGCCATTGCCAACCGGCGCAAACAGTTGGCGCAGGCGATCTGGCTCCGCGCCCGGATCGACCAGCTTCTGGCGGAAGCGCGGCCCGTGATGGTCATGGGAGACCTTAACGATGGCCCGGGGCTCGATGAGTTCGAAGGTCTCTTCGGTCGCTCGTCGGTCGAGATCGTCATGGACGGCCCCGGTGGTGCGCTTTTTGACCCGCACGCCCGGCAGGCGCTGTCGTCCCGTTTGGGGGCGGCGCCGACCTCCGCGCGGTTCTGGATCAAGCCGGAGAAGCGCTATCTTCAGGCGCTGCTCGACTACATCATGATCTCGTCGGAGCTGCAGTCGCAGGGACCTGACTGGCGCATTTGGCATCCGCTGGATGATCCGGAGTGCTGGGCCGACACGACCCTGCGAGATGCGCTGGTGACAGCATCCGATCACTTCCCCGTCACGCTCGATGTGGACATCTGATCTCGAAGAATCGCCCCAGATTGCCTATATTTGCATCCATGAAGCAGTTTTTGATCGCTCTAGGCATATGCGGCTGCCTTGCGCCCGGCTTGGCGGCGGAGGAAGCAGACCCGCCGTCGATGATGGAACGCGGGGCGCAGCAATTCCTGGAAGGTTTGCTCCTTGAAATGGAGCCCGCATTTGAGAGCATGCGCGGCTTCATGGATCATATGGGGCCAGCACTTGCCGATCTGATGGGCCAGATCGAGGATTGGTCGGCCTATGAGGCGCCCGAAATGCTGCCCAATGGCGATATCATCATTCGGCGCAAGCCCGATGAGCCGGACGCCCCTGAGTTGCAGCCTCAGATCGATCTTTGAGCAGATCCGCGGATCTTCTTGATCTGTACCTCGGCGCCGAGCGAGTTCGCCAGTGACATAAAGCGCGACTCGGCGACCTCCCCAAAGAGCGGTACCATGTCCCGGGTGAGCCGCAGATGCAGCTCCTTCTTCTTGGGAAACCACCGCAGCGTCCCGCGCTCGGCGTCCTGCGTCATCCAGAGCATGGCGCCGAACCGCATGGCCTTGCCGAGGATTTCCGCCTCGAGCTGCGATTTCTCGTCGATCAACTCGTAAAGGTTCTCAAAGCGCGTGCCTTCCCGCTTGTTGGAATACCGGTGCAGCAGCGCGAGCCCGAGGAACACCCGTTCGGAGTGCTTCAAGCCCCCGAGATTGGCCCGCGTGGCATTGTCGAAACAGGTCTCGGCACGGTAGTCGGGATGCGCGCGCCAGCTCACGTCGTGCAACAGACAGGCCGCTTTCACCAGCCGCCTCCGGGGCTCGGGCATGGACCGGAAAATCGGGTGGATGAACGCATAGAGCAGTTTGCCAAACCCCGGCATGCGGGCGTCCTTGGCTTCAGCAAAGCGGCAGGCCTCAATCAGCGGGTCGCGGTCTCGCAGGCGTTGCGGCATCTGCTCATAAAGCATGCCCTCGCGGATGCCATAGCTGGAAATGGCGATGTCCTTGGGTCGGAAGGTCTTGACCAGGCGGCTCAGCACTTCGGTCGCCAATGGCACAAGGCTCATCCGTGCCGAGGAAATCCCGCAGGCGCTGCGCAGTTCCTCCAAGTCACTCTGCTCGATGAACTTGACCGTGGCGCTGACACTGCGCGCAGTCATGCGGTATTCGTGCAGCACATGCAGCGGGTAGTTGCGCCGATACATGTCGATTCGGGCGATGGCGCGCCAAGAGCCACCAACCAGGAACAGACGGTCCCGCTGCGGGCCCATGGTCTCTTGCAGGCGCAACATCGTCTCCTTGATGTGCACCTTGCGCGCGCGCTTGCCGCCCTTGATCTCTTGCAGCTTGAGCGGGCCCAGCGACGAGGTCACGCGCCGTCCGACCCGGCCCCCGGAAATCTCGGCGAGTTCCATCGACGACCCGCCGATGTCACAGACCAGCCCGTAAGAGCCCGGCCAGCCCAGCAACACGCCTTGCGCCGAGAGCCGCGCCTCTTCCTCGCCGTCGATCACCCAGATGCGCAGGTCTGTTTCCCGTAGCACCTCTTCGCGAAATGCGGGCCCGTCGCTTGCATCGCGGACGGCGGCGGTGGCCACAACGGTCAGCTCCGGCAGGCCCATACCTTGGGCGAGATGCTGAAACCGGCGCAGGGCGCTCAGCGCGCGGACCCGACCCTCGGGATTCAGCTGTCCGCTCTCCGACAATCCTGCACCAAGCGCACACATGATCTTTTCGTTGTAGAAATAGGCAGGCGAGCGAGCAGCCCCATCAAAGACCACCAGTCGGACAGAGTTCGAGCCCACATCGACCACGCCCACCCGCGACAATGCACGCGCGCTCGGGTCCTGAAAGAGCGGCCGCCCAAAAAGGCCGACGTCCGGGTGGTTAACCTGCTCCCCTGCGAGTTCGGGCAGTTCGGTGGCGTGGTTCATGAAGACATCCGGTCCTTGGTACCGCTACCCTGTGCAAAAATATCTATTCGGTCAACAAGCGCTGTGCGCGGCAGGTTCCGCGGCGCAGGCTGTTTGCACTGCAGGTTCTGTGCTCAGTCTTCCGTATGGGTGAGCTTTGGCACGTCTGACGCACCGGCTGAACCGCGCCCGGAAAGCGACGGATTCTCCATGAAAAACCGGTGGCAGTTGAAGGCAAAGGCGCCCTCTGGAATGGGTGGGCGATCAAAGCTGCCATCCGGCCCCATGATCCAGCTCTGTGCCACATCGGCGAGGTTGGCCGCCATGATCTGACTGACGATCTGCGCTTTGACGGTGTGGTTCTCGATTTCCACAAGCGTCTCCACCCGCCGGTTGAGGTTGCGCCCCATCCAGTCGGCCGAGGAGATAAACACCCGCGCCTTCTTGTGCGGCAAACCTTCGCCATTGCCAAAACAGACGATGCGGGAATGCTCGAGGAAACGCCCGACGATTGATTTCACCCGTATGTTGTCGCTCAGGCCCTTGATGCCCGGGCGCAGGCCGCAGATCCCCCGGATCACAAGGCTGATCTTCACGCCCGCTTGCGAGGCGGCATAAAGCGCATCGATTACCTCGCTGTCGATGAGCGAGTTCATCTTGGCCCAGATGACCGCGGGTTTGCCCTTGCGGGCATGCTCTGCCTCCGCGGCAATCAGCTCCAGCAGGCGTGGTTTCAGGCTTGTTGGCGAAATGGCCAGATTGTCGAGGCTCTCTGGCTGCGCATAGCCGGAAAGGAAATTGAACACCTTGGTGGCATCGCGCCCCAGCCGCGCGTCGCAAGTGAAAAGCGACAGGTCGGTATAGATGCGCGCGGTGATCGGGTGGTAATTGCCGGTGCCATAATGCGTATAGGTGACAAGCTGATTACCCTCGCGCCGCACCACGGTCGAAATTTTCGCGTGGGTTTTCAGGTCGAGAAAGCCATAGACAACATGTGCGCCGGCGCGTTCCAAGCGGCGCGACTGTCGGATATTCGCGGCCTCGTCGAAGCGCGCCTTGAGTTCCACCAACGCGGTGACAGATTTGCCATCTTCCGCCGCTTCGCAGAGCGCTTCGACGATGGGGCTGTCGCGGGAGGTGCGATAGAGCGTCTGCTTGATCGCCACCACCTTCGGGTCCCGCGCAGCTTGCTGCAGAAAGCGCACGACCATATCGAAGGTCTCATAGGGGTGGTGCAGCAGCATATCCTTGGACCGGATCGCCGCCAGCATATCGCCATCGTGGTCCATCACGCGTTCCGGCACACGTGGCGTGAACATCGGCCACAGCAGGTCAGGGCGCGCGTCGAGGACGAGTTCCTTCAGATCAGCCGAGCCGATCATCCCGTTGATCTCGATCACCTCTTCCTGATCGACGCCGAGTTCTTCCATGATCACGGACTTCAGCGCGTTGGGCGCGCCGGACGAATGGGTCAGCCGCACCACTTCGCCACGCCGCCGCCGCTTCAGGGCGACCTCGAATTCGCGCACGAGGTCTTCGGCCTCTTCCTCAACCTCCAGATCGCTGTCGCGAAGGACGCGGAATTCGAAATGCGCCTTCAGCTTGTAGCCGGGAAAAAGGCCGCTGACGTTGAGCACGAGCAGCTCTTCCAAGGGCAGAAACCGGTGATGTCCGTCTTCGGCAGGCAGGGCGACAAATCGGTCGATTTGCGCCGGGATGGGCAACAAAGCCTGCAACGGTCGCTTGTCCGAGATGCGCTCAAGTTGCAGCGCCAGCGCATATCCGGTGTTCGGGATGAAGGGGAACGGGTGCGCGGGATCAATCGCCAGCGGCGAGAGAACCGCAAAGACCTGGGTCAGAAAAACTTCTTCCAAATAGGTACGATCCGCCTTCGTCAGATCGGCGGGGCGCAGAACCGAGATGTTCTCGGCTTCCATTTCCTTCAGAAGGTCCACAAGCACGCGCTGCTGTGTCTCCATCAGGCGCCGCGCATTTTCGTCGATCAGGCGCAGTTGTTCCGCCGGGCTCAGGCCGTCGGCAGCGGGCGTTGTGTTTCCGGCATGGGCCAGTTCGCGCAGGCCCGCCACGCGCACGGTGTAGAATTCATCGAGATTGGCTGCCGAGATTGACAGGAACCGCAGCCGTTCGAGCAGCGGCACGCGCGGGTTTTCGGCCTCCTGCACCACGCGCCAGTTGAACCCCAGCCAGCTGAGCTCGCGGTTGAAGAAACGTTCGGGACCGTCGGCATCGAAATCTGGCATCTCGGTGGCGGCGGGAAAATCGGCGGTCAGAAAGTCGGCTTGTGTCATGAAGGCCTTGTGCGCGTCCCGTGTAACCTGTCTGTGACAGTTATCGCGCGCCAGTGTCATCCTTGTCCAGCAGGCGACCTGCAAGTGCCCGGGATATTGGGCGTTTTTGCGCCAAGGAGGCAGCGTCCAGTTGCGCCACCAAGTCGCGAGCCGCGGCAAAGGAGCGGTCCATGCGCCGGATGAGATAAGGGATGAGATCGGCCTTGGGCGTCAGCTGACGATCAGCAAAGAGCTTGGCGAGCACGGCCGCCAGAAGGGTGTCATCCGGCAATTCGAGCGCGGCGGCAGGTGCGCCGGCAACCCGGCTTGCAAGATCGGGCAGGGTGAGGCCCCAGTCCCGCACTGCTCCCCGCCCGGTGAGAAGCAACGCATGGCCTTCAGCCAGCACCAGATTGTGCAGATGAAAGAGCGCGTTCTGGGCGTCGGGGTCCTGGGCGATGTCGGGCACATCCTCGACGGCCACAGCGCTTTGCGCCAAGCCCGGCACGTCCGAGGCCGCTAAATGCCGCGCCGCAACGATCTGGCCCGCCCGTTGGCTGGCCCAGACATGCGCAAGGTGGGTCTTGCCGGACCCATCCGGGCCGGTCAGGACAAGCTTTTCCGTGTTGCTTTCGATCATGGCCACCGCGACGGCATTTGACGGTGCGACGAGAAAGTCGGCGCGCCCCAGCGCCGGAACGCTTGGCAGCTCAAAGCCCAGTTGCTCAGACATCTCAGTCCTCGTTTTGTCCCGATTGCCCGCGATAGAGCAGGGAGCTCTTGTACTGGCTCACCGCGAAACGCGCGATAACACCAATGGCCGCAGCAACAGGCACCGCCACCAGCATACCGACAAAGCCGAACGCCGCTCCGAAGACGGAGAGCGCGAGGATCAGCCAGACCGGATGCAGGCCGACCGAGCTACCCACCAGCTTGGGTGTCAGGATGTTCCCCTCCACGACCTGACCGATCACGAAGATACCCGCGACGAGGCCAATCGACACCCAGTCCCCCCAGAATTGGAAGAGCGCCAGGCCAATGGCCAGCGCACCGCCGATCAGCGCGCCGAGATAGGGGATGAAGGTCACAAGGCCCGCGATGAAGCCAACCACAAGGCCGAACTGCAGACCGACCAGCATAAGAGCAATCGCGTAGTAGGTGCCGAGGATGAGGCAGACCGTGCCCATGCCGCGGATAAACGACGCGAGCGTGGCATCGATGTCGCGGGCCAGTTGCCGAATGGTCTCGGCGTGATCACGCGGCAAAAGCTCATCGACGCGGGCGACCATCCGGTCCCAGTCGAGCAGCAAATAAACCGACACCACGGGCACAATCACCAGCAGCACGACCACGTTGAGGATCGAGGCAACCGAGCTGAGCGCGGTATTCAGAAGCTCGGCCCCGCGGCTCTGGATCGTCTCGCCCAGCGTGCTGATCGATTGCCGCAGGGTCGAGCTGGCGTCGAGCAGCGACGGGAACCGTTCGGTCAGAAACGCGGTGATACTGCGGGCGTACTCGGGCGCGACGTTGAAAAGCTGCAACGCCTGATTGGTCAGTGTCGGAATGACCAGCAAAGCCATCAGCACGAAGATCAGAATACCCACGATGGTGATGAGTCCGGTCGCGGCCACGCGGCTCAGTCCCATTCGTTCCAGACGATCCGCGACGGGGTCGAGGAAATAGGCGATGGCTCCGCCGAGCACGAAGGGCAGCAGGACGTGGCCCATTGCCCAAAGAATGCCTAGGAAGACCGCCGCGGCGATCCCCCAATAGAGCAGTTGTTTCTGAACGGGCAGGGCCATGGGCGCTCCGGTGTCTGTCTCCAAGGTGACATCGCCCATGCAGGCGGGTCATTCAAGAGGGCGTGCGCGAATTGGTGCCGCACCGATCCGACGAAAAAGGCCCCGCAGGTTACGGGGCCTTCCACGTCAGGGTATGAGCGATGCCTAGTGGCAGGCAGGGCGCGTGCCGGGCAGCAGGACTTTGTCGACCACGTGGATAACGCCGTTGTCCGCCTCGATGTTCGCGATAATGACATTGGCGCTCTCGCCGGTGCCATCCGCGATCGAAACACCATCAGCGCCCTTGCTGATGCACAGACGCTCAGACGCCAGCACCGGCTTGAAGTAGTTGGCACCAGCCGGGATCATCTCAGCCGTCAGTTTGCGGTCATCGACATGGTAGAGCAGCACGTTGGTCAGCTGATCCTTGTTTTCAGGCTGCAGCAGGGTTTCGACGGTGCCGTCCGGCAGGGCCGCGAACGCATCGTTGACGGGCGCGTAGACGGTGAAGGGGCCGGGGCCCTGCAGCGTTTCAACCAGACCAGCCGCAGAGACGGCAGCGACGAGGGTGGAGAAGCGATCATCGCCCGATGCGATCTCGACGATGTTGGCGGCTTGTGCCGTGGAGCCCAGTGTCAGAGCCGTCGCAGCCGCGGCTGCGATTTTGCGGAAATGTGTCATGGTTTATACCTCTTTGTAGACCATTCATGTCTCTGTGACATGCAAGGCTTACGGCCCCTGGTGCGCGCCAGATCAGCACCCTCGCAGTCTTGTGAGAAACGTGTAACATTTGCACACGCCATCTAGCCGACCGGTTCTCATGCCTCTAAGCGGTGCTTTCCGCGCGCCACTACCGGTCGCCGGTTTCACGATTGCGAGCCCCCGCGGATTGGCCTAATCAGGGCAAGGCCGAGTATTGAGAGGACAACCCATGCGCCTTAGCCGCTATTTCCTGCCTGTTTTGCGCGAAAACCCCGCGGAAGCGCAGATCGTTTCGCACCGGCTGATGCTGCGCGCGGGTATGATCAAGCAGAATGCCGCCGGGATCTATTCGTGGTTGCCGATGGGGTTCAAAGTGCTGCGCAAACTCGAGAACATCGTGCATGAGGAGCAGGTCCGCGCGGGCCACATCCCGATGCTGATGCCGACGGTACAATCAGCGGATCTCTGGCGCGAGAGCGGGCGCTATGACGCCTATGGCGAAGAGTTGCTCCGCATTCGCGACCGCCATGACCGGGAGATGCTCTACGGGCCCACCAATGAGGAGATGATCACCGACATCTTCCGCAGCCACGTGGGCAGCTACAAGGACCTGCCGCTGACGCTCTACCACATTCAGTGGAAGTTCCGCGACGAAATGCGCCCGCGCTTCGGCGTCATGCGGGGGCGTGAGTTCTTCATGAAGGACGGCTACAACTTCGACCTCACCAAGGAAGACGCCCTGCACGCTTACAATCGCCATCTGGTGAGCTACCTGCGCACATATGAGCGGATGGGGCTGCAGGCGATCCCGATGCGGGCGGACAGCGGGCCCATCGGGGGCGACGACACCCATGAATTCCTCGTGCTGGCCGAGACAGGCGAGTCCGAGGTCTTCTATGACAGCTCGGTCACTGACCTGACCTTCGGCGATCGCGAGATCGACTATGATGACGTGGCACAATGCGCGTCGATCATGGAGGAGTTCACCACGAAGTATGCGCGCACTGACGAGACCCACGACGAGGCGCTCTTCAACCAGATCCCCGAAGAGCGTCGCCGGACAGCGCGGGGCATTGAGGTGGGGCAAATCTTCTACTTCGGCACCAAGTATTCCGACGCCATGGGCGCGACGGTGCAAGGCCCCGACGGCAAGCCAACGCCGGTGCATATGGGCAGCCACGGCATCGGGGTGAGCCGTCTGGTGGGCGCGATTATCGAGGCCAACCACGATGACAACGGCATCATCTGGCCCGAGGGCGTTACCCCGTTCCATTGCGGCATCGTGAACCTGAAACAGGGCGATGCCGCTGCGGATGCCGCGTGCGAAAGCCTCTATGCCCGCTTGCGGGCCGCAGGCCTTGAGCCGCTCTATGATGACCGTGACGAACGCGCGGGTGGTAAGTTCACGACGATGGATCTGATCGGGCTGCCCTGGCGGATCACGGTGGGTCCGCGCGGGCTGAAGAACGGGGTGGTCGAGGTCACGAGCCGCCGGACAGGCGAGAGCGAGGAACTGCCGCCCGAGCGGGCAGTGCAGCGGATCGTCGAGATTTACAGCGGTCATCACCCCAGCGAGCATGTGCAGATGATGGGGAACCGGTCCTTCCACACCTACATCTGACGCTTTGCGCGCTGGCCGCGCTCTGCTAATATGATCGCCACGCTGCCGGGGGGTGAGCAGGAGCACGGATATGATCCTTCGCGCAGTGACCTTTGCCGCCGGGTTGGCTGGTGCCTTTGGTGCGGCCCAGTTCCCGGCCTATTCCCAACAGTATCTGCAGCGGCTCGGTGGGGCCGTGGACGCACTAAGCCAAGTAGTCGCCGACTTTGATGCATCCGCTGCCGCAGAAGGCCTGACACGGACCGAAGCGCTGGCAGAGCTGCGCGGGACAGCCTTCGTGGAACGGCGGCGGGCCGATATGGTCCGTACCTTCGACCGGCATGCTCAGCTACGGTCTGATCTGGCGGTCTTGCAAGGGCAGGGACCGTTCATGCGCGCCTACCATGCGGCCCGCCTAACGGATACAGAGGTGGCCCAGCGGGCCTGGCAGGCCTTTCAGCCCGCCTTTCCGTTCAGCTTTGCCGCGGCGGTGTTTGCGGCCGTCGGGTTTGTCGTCACCAGCCTCGCCTGCATGCTCGCTATGGCTGCTCTGCGCTGGCCATTGCGCAGGCGGCCGATGGCGGCTTGACCCTCTGCGGTCAAAGCATCAGGTTGCGCGCAAGCTAGATCAAGGACAGCCATGGCCACGTCAACCGCGCCCTTCGCGCCTTTCGAATGGATGATCGCCTGGCGCTACCTGCGGGCCCGGCGGGCCGAGGGCGGTGTCAGCGTGATGACCTGGATCAGCCTCATTGGTATTACTCTGGCCGTCTTTGCGCTGATCGCCACGCTTGCCGTGCGCTCAGGGTTTCGAGCGGAATTCGTTGACACGATCCTCGGCGCGAATGCACATGTCACCATCTATTCGCTGGGTCAGGTGACCGAAGCCGGACAGATCGATCGCTCCATTACCGATTACGAAGCGCTGGCATCGCGGCTCGCGGAAGTGCCCGGGGTGGTTCGCGCGGCACCTCTGATCCGAGGGCAGGTGATGGCCGCGAGCCAGGGACGTAACGCCGGTGTCGAGATTTTCGGTATCGCACCTGAGGACCTGCAGACGCTGCCGCGGATTGCTGATCCCGATACCGGCCGGGGTGACATTGCGGCATTCGGAGACGGCATCGCGCTTGGCACCGGCGTCGCGCGGGAGTTGGGTGTGGGCGTTGGCGATACGATCCGCCTGATCTCGCCAGATGGGGTCAAAACCGCCTTCGGCACATCACCCCGGGTCAACGGATATGAGGTCACCTACATCTTCAGCGCCGGTCGCTACGACATTGATCGAACACGGGCCTACCTGCCTTTTTCTGAAGCACAATCCTTCTTTAACAGAGAGGGTTTGGCCGATGAAGTTGAAGTGATGGTTAAGCAGCCAGAGCAAGTCGATGGCCTCACGCCAACCCTGCTGGCCGCCGCCGGGGACCGTGCGCAGGTCTGGACTTGGCAAGATGCGTCCGGCGGCTTTCTCCGCGCGCTCGAAGTCGAGGACAACGTGATGTTCGTCATCCTGTCGATCCTCGTTCTGATCGCCGCGATGAACATCGTGTCAGGGCTCATCATGCTCGTGAAGAACAAGGGGCGCGACATTGGAATTCTGCGGACTATGGGGCTCAGCCAGGGCTCCGTCATGCGGGTGTTTTTCATCTGCGGCGCATTCACGGGCCTCTTGGGAACACTCTTTGGGGTGATCCTCGGCTCGCTCTTCGCGCTCTACATCGACCCGATTTTTTCGTTCGTGAACGTCATGATGGGCGGTGGCGTCTGGGATCCCTCAATCCGCGGCATTTATGCATTGCCCGCCGAGTTGCATCTGCGGGATGTGCTCTCGGCCGTGGCCCTCTCGCTGGGCCTGTCTTTCGTGGTGACGCTGTTTCCGGCCCGCCGGGCGGCCCGCATGAACCCGGTCGAGGCGCTGCGGTATGAGTGAGACCGTTCTGGCCCTGAGCGGGATCGAGAAATCCTACAATCGCGGCTTGCCGGGCGAAGTGACCGTGTTGCGGGGCATTGACCTGTCGGTGGCTCGTGGAGAGGTCGTGGCTCTTGTCGCTCCCTCAGGTGCAGGCAAGTCGACGCTGTTGCATATTGCGGGGCTGCTCGACACCGCCGATGCGGGCCATGTCGCCATCTCCGGGCAGGACATGACGGGCCTCTCTGACAACAGGCGCACGGCTGTGCGCCGCGCGGACGTGGGTTTTGTCTATCAGTTTCACCATCTGTTGCCGGAGTTTTCCGCCTTGGAGAACATCGTCTTGCCGCAACTGGCCAATGGCATGGCGCGGACCAAAGCAGACGATCGTGCGCGGGATTTGCTCGAGCGGGTCGGCATCGGCCCCCGCGCGCACCACCGGCCTGCGGCGTTGTCGGGCGGTGAGCAACAGCGGGTCGCCTTCTGTCGCGCTTTGGCCAACGAGCCGCAGCTTCTGCTGGCCGATGAGCCCACGGGCAACCTCGATCCGGCAACCTCGGATCAGGTCTTCGACGCGCTGATGGAACTTGTACAGGGCACCGGCCTGTCCGCTGTGATCGCAACGCATAACATGGAGCTCGCGGCACGCATGGACCGGCAGATTCGCCTCGACGGCGGACAGTTGGTCAGCGGATGACGCGCGCAAGCCCGCTTGACGCCCCGGGCGTCTTTTGACCAACCTGCAGCGATGGTGGCGGGGATACGATGAACTATTACGCTTTGGATGAGATCGAAACGCTGACCAAGAAGGCGCTGCGCGCCCACGGTGCGGCGGAGTTTGCCGCGACCGAAGTTGCGCGTGCCGTGCGCCAGGCGGAAGGCCGTGGGAACAAGATTTGCGGCCTCTACTATGTCGAAAGCTACTGTCTGCAACTGAAAAGCGGGCGGGTGTTGGGCGATGTGACCCCGGTGATCACCACACCGCGCCCGGCTGCGGTTTATGTGGACGCCGCTTATGGGTTTGCGCAACCCGCGTTTGCACTGGGCGTGGTGCCAGCGTTGGACGCGGCCAGGCAGTATGGCACCGCCACCCTGGCCGTGGGGCACGCGCATACCTGCACCTCGCTGGGGTATTTCACCGAACAGATCGCGCGCGCGGGCCTGATCGGGATCGGGTTTACCAATGCCTCGCCCATCGTGGCGCCACCGGGCGGCAAGAGCCGCGTGATCGGGACCAACCCGATTGCCTTTTCGGTTCCGGACGGGCAGGGCGGCATCGCCATGCAGTTCGACCAATCGACGACGACGGTCGCCTTGGGCAAGATCACCATGGCCAAAGCCGTCGGCGAGACGATCCCCCTGGGGTGGGCGCTGGACGAGAACGGCGAGCCGACCACCGACCCGGAGGCGGCGCTCAGGGGCTCGCTGGTGTCCACGGGAGGGTACAAAGGGTGGGGTTTTGGCTTGATGGCCGAAATCCTTGCCGCGGGTATGACGGGCTCTGTGCTGTCGCGGAACGTCAAACCTCTGAAAGCGCCCGAGGGCCCGCATCACGACTTGGGCCAGTTCTATATGCTGATCGATCCCGCGACGTCGCCCGAGTTCGCGGCACGGGTCGAGGCGCTTGCCCATGCCGTCGCGGTCGATGACGGGGCGCGCATGCCGGGCCAAGCGCTCGAGACGCAAGGTCATGTGCAGGTGGGCGAAGCCGTCTGGGACAGATTGCGCGCGCTTGCGGGCGAAACCTAGACCTTCTGGGTCACGAAAACACCGGCGGCCATGAGGCTGATGCCAAGCGCGCGCTTGGCATCAATGGGCGATACCCGCGCGCCGAAGAGGCCGAAGTGGTCGATCAACGCGGTGCTGATCAACTGGCCGAGCAGGACGAAAAATACAGCGTTTCCAACGCCAAAGGTGGGGGCGACATAGGTGATGGACAGCACGTAGAACGCAATCAGCACACCGGCGAGGAAGAGATGCCGGGGGGCGAGGGCCACCTCCGAGAGGGCCTGCGGACCCGTGAGGACCATGACCGCGGCGGAGCTGACGAAGGCCACGGCGAAGAGGACGGTCGCGGCCGCCGCGGGAGAACCGATCCGGACACCCAGCGCGGCATTCAGCGCGGCCAGCATGGGGATGCCGATCCCTGCCACCAACATGATCAGGGCGTAAGGGGCCATTCATACATCTCCTTTAGACTGCGACTTCTGAGGCCGAGCATGGCCGCGCTCCGCGACGTCGGCAAGCCCGATTGCGCGGGGCGTCCGGTCTGCTTGCGGCAAAAGGAAAGGGTCGATGCGGTTCGTCTTGGTCATGGTGATGTCGTTTGGTCTGGTGGCCTGTGGGCGCGAGACCGGCGAGAGCGGTGCGGCCCTCTACGCGGCGAACTGTGCGATCTGTCATGGTTTAGACGGGCGCGGCGGTGGTGGCGGTGGCGTCGAGGGGCTGAGCAAGACACCGCCGGACCTCACGCGCTTGGCCGCGCGCAATGGCGGCGTGTTCCCAACAGATCGGGTTCTGCTGGCGTTGCAGGGTTACGGGGCGGATGGTCAGCACTGGCCCCAGATGGCCGGGATCACCGCACTTCAGAGCGATAGCCGCGAGCGCGTGCGCATTGCGGGAACGCGGGTTAGGACGACCGAGCCGATTGCGTCCTTGCTTCTTTATCTGGAGCGTATCCAGATGCCCTGATCAGCCGCAGATGCCGTCAATCTCAACACCGTCCCATGGCAGCCCGACTGCGTATTCGCGGGCCTCGGGCAGGGGAGCGACAGGCATTGCCTGCGAGATGAGCGCGTGCAGGCGTTCCGTGCGGGGGGCCGTGGGATCAAGCGCGCGGCAACAGACGAACTCCTCCATGATCGCGCCCTGCTGCTCGAAGCCGAAGTCGCTGAACTGGGGATTTTTATTGAGATCAAAGAGATAGGGGTCGCCAGCGCCGCCATGTTCGAAGGCCGCGCGCAGGGGGGTATAGCCGGTGGTGGCGCGGTTCTGCCATTGCCAGACATGCACCATCTCATGGGCAAAGAGCATGGCGGCGACGAGGCTGATTTGATCGGGATATTCAGGCAGATAGTCGTCGAGGTACCAGTCCTTGTCGAACAGGATGCGGTTCCAGAGGGCGACGGCGGCGGGTTTCGAGGTGATGATCTCGTCGGTGGGCGGCGGCAGGATGCGCTCGCGGCAGGTGGTGCGCGGGCGCGGCTCGCGCCGGAAGGTGACGGCGCGGGTGGGGGCGCCATCGACCAGCCGAACCTTTGATATGTCTACGGTTTCGCCATGGATCGTCCTGGCGAAGGCCGCCTCGTTTGGCGTCAGCGGACGACCGCAGGCGGAAAGTATCAGCAACAGGATGAGGGCAAATCGCATGGTCCGAGTGGGCCAGAAAAAGGCTTTCAGATCAAGCCCCTGCGTGAGCGCTGTGCGGGAAAGTGAGTGGCGAGGACTACCCTGGGATTGTTACAGTCCCGTCCGGACGGCGTGAACAGACGTGACGGTTGAAGGGCTTTTTGTGTCAAGATGTCGCACCCATCTGAGATGCAGATCGCAGGGGCGATGGGCCTCTGCGGCACGCACCGCACCCCGCCCGGGGTGCCTGGAAAGGAGTGCCAGAATGGCCAGAGTTATCGTTCCAACCGTCCTCGGATATGTCTCCATGATGGGGGTCTGGGTTGTCTTTCAGTCCGTGCATACGGTCGTGATGTGAGCCCTTGCAAAATCTGAACACAGCGCGCGCGCAACGGGCGGGGGCATCCCAAGGGCCCCGCCCCGAGATCGGGAGCTGTTTCCTTGTTTTTATGAAAACTCCGACGTCGGTATTGCGTCGGTATCACGTCGGTATTTTGTCGGTGCGCGGGTCGGTTTTGGGGCGTAGATGGCCCTGTTTTAACCGGCTGGCAAGAGAGTTTAACCGGGTTGATGGTCGACCGCACGGTGCATCGGCGTGTTGACGGGACATGATTTTCCTCGATGATAGCCGCATTGGTTTGCGGGGAGAGATTGATGATATTTCGTGGTTTGTGCCTTGGCGCAGCGATTGTGCTGGCCGGGACACTGGCGGTGGCACAGGATGAGGCCATCGGCATCAAGGGGGAACGGCTTTTGTTCTGCCCGACGGTGAACGCACTGCGTGAGGTTGCGGCGAATTTCACGGTTGATGAATTGGCAAGCGGGCGAATGACGGCGCAGAAGGTCAAGGCGGTTGTGGCGGGCTGCGGGGTCAGCAACGAGCTTGCACTGCTGGGCAAGAGCCCCAAGACCGAGCGGAAACGAGCGGTGAGCAAGGATGGTCAGCCGATGTTCGTGGTGAAAGGCGTGGGCGGGCGCCGGATCATTGTCATTCGGTAGAGTTTTTGCGAGCGCCGGGTGATCGTGTGATGCCCCATGCAGGCGCAAGTGAGCCTCTGTGAAAAGGTACGTAAAGGCCGTGCCCGCCGTCTCCTTTGGATGGGTGAAGCTCGTCTTGGAAACCTTCCGGGGGAGCGTTTCAGGGCTGAACGGGCGGAGTCCTGTACAGGCGCAATAAGGACTCATTGCAACAGTTGGAACGGGCCGTGCCCGACCTCGGGCCGGAGGCTGTCTTGCAAAAGGTCCGGGGGACCTTTTGAAGCCGGAGGGGGGCGTGAGCCCCGGGGTGCACGTATGTGCGCCCTCCCCGTGGGGGAGGTCGGGCGCGGCCCGAGGCGGGGCCTCGGGCCAAAAGTACACCGAGCTTACATACTCAAGAAATATTTTTTAGTTCTTAGTTTGCTTAATTATCTTGTACGATGCGGCTGCCGGATCTGTGATCATTTCTTCGACGGCAGAAATTTTCCAGACTCTTCCAAGCTGTGCTGCAAATTCGTCTTCTGCTCCAAATCTTCCTGAATATACGCCAATCAGTTGAATTGATGACCCAGTTCTCATCTCAAAACCACCTTCCTTGAGAGGAACCAACCAGTCGTATCGCAAAATTACTGGAGAACCTGACATACCTTCGCGGGTCGCGGTGTCTACCAGATACGCTGGCTCCTGCCCATCAACGGGTACATCAGGTTCAGCGGCAATGGTTCCGCGCTTCCATACTGGTAAAATTCCCTGCTTTTGCAATCCTCTCGGGTAACCAAGAATGAAGACTTCGGAAGTCACCTGAAGTAACAGATCGCCGCGGTTTCTTTCTGACTTGTTTGCCGGATAAATCTTGATTTCGTCTGGCACAGAGGGCAGCCGAATAGCAGCTATGTCGTAAGTTTGTCCTGATTGATGTTGAAACCAATTTGGGGTTCCATTCGGAGAAACAATACTCAGTTGGATATCCTTTCGATAGTCGCCAACTTTCTCTAAGTGCAGCATTAGCTCAAAACGGTTTGGAATTGCGCCGGTCGGTAGCAAAGGCTGGCCAGAATACGCATTCCTTCCGGAAAAAACATGCCAGTTTGAGATAAGGTAGTTGGAACCATCTTTCTCAATAACAAAGCCCGTTGCTGGACCAAGAAACATATCGTCCTGCATCATGCGGATTGGAACCGGTACTGCGGAGAAGTAGTCTAGGTCGACATTTGTTTGTTGCGGCGGAGGTTCAAACATCCAACTCCTCCACGAACTTCGCGTTCTCCTGAATGTACTGAAACCGCAGCTCGGGTTTTTTGCCCATTAACCGCTCGACGAGGTCTCCTGTCTCTCCAGGCATGTCTTCGTCGATGCTCACCCGGATGAGCTTGCGGGTCTTGGGGTCCATGGTGGTCTCTTTGAGGTCCTTGGCGTCCATCTCGCCCAGGCCCTTGAAGCGGGACACATCGATCTTGCCTTTGCCGCCCAAGCCCTTTTCGAGCCACATGTCTTTTTCGCCCTCGTCGAGGCAGTAGACGCGCTTGGCGCCTTGGGTCAGGCGGAAGAGGGGCGGGCAGGCGAGGTAGAGATGCCCGGCGTCGATCAGCGGGCGCATCTGGGTGAAGAAGAAGGTCATCAGCAGGGCGGCGATATGGGCGCCGTCAACGTCGGCGTCGGTCATGATGATGATCTTGTCATAGCGCAGGTCGTCGAGGTTGAACTTGGTGCCCATGCCGACGCCCAAGGCTTCGCAGAGGTCGTTGATCTCGGCGTTTGAGCCGAGCTTGCTGGAGGCCGCGCCCAATACGTTGAGAATCTTGCCCTTGAGCGGCAGCAGGGCCTGGGTTTCGCGGTTGCGCGCGCCCTTGCCGGAGCCGCCCGCGCTGTCGCCCTCGACGATGAAAAGCTCGGTGCCTGCGCGGTCTTTCGAGGTGCAATCGGTGAGCTTGCCGGGCAGGCGGAGTTTCTTGGTCGCGGACTTTCTCGCCGTTTCCTTTTCCTGCCGGCGGCGCAGGCGCTCTTCGGCGCGCAGGACGAGGAAATCGAGGATGGCGCCTGCGGATT
This sequence comes from Roseobacter cerffii, assembly GCF_054226325.1. Classification (NCBI taxonomy): domain Bacteria; kingdom Pseudomonadati; phylum Pseudomonadota; class Alphaproteobacteria; order Rhodobacterales; family Roseobacteraceae; genus Roseobacter; species Roseobacter cerffii. The sequence continues at coordinate 3,145,018 of NZ_CM135757.1, read as the reverse complement.
TCGTGTCGGCGGCGAGCCAGTTGTCGAAGTGGTCGCGCACGGCGCCTTCGGTCATTTTCTGGGCGGCTTCGGTGGAGAGGCGGTCCTTGGTTTGGCCGACGAAGGCGGGGTCGGCGATGAAGCAGGAGACCAGCGCACAGCCGCCGGAGATGAGGTCTTCGCGGGTGATCTGGGCGGCCTTGCGGTTGTTTGCGAGTTCGCCGTAGGCCTTGATGCCCTTGAGGATCGCGGCCCAGAAGCCTGCGACATGGGTGCCGCCTTCGGGGGTGGGCACGGTGTTGCAGTAGGACTGGATGAAGCCGTCGCGGGAGGGCGTCCAGTTGATGGCCCATTCGACCTTACCCGCCTGGCCGAATTTCTCCTTGAAATCGACGGAGCCTGCGAAGGGTTTGTCGGCGTAGGTGGTTGATGTCCCGAGGGTTTCGCCGAGGTAATCGGAGAGGCCGCCGGGGAAGTGGAAGGTGGCCTCGGTGGGGGTTTCGCCGTCGTCGATGGCGGATTTCCAGCGGATTTCGACGCCGGAGAAGAGGTAGGCTTTGGAGCGGATGGACTTGAAGAGGCGCGCGGGTTTGAAGCGGTGGGAGCCGAAGATCTCGGCGTCGGCGTGGAAGGTGACGGTGGTGCCGCGGCGGTTGGGGGCGGCGCCCACCTGTTCGACCGGGCCGAGGGGCAGGCCGCGGGAGAAGCGTTGCTCGTAGAGCTGGCGGTCGCGGGCGACCTGCACGACCATGGAGTCGCTGAGCGCGTTCACCACCGAGGCGCCGACGCCGTGCAGACCGCCGGAGGTCTCATAGGCCTTGCCGGAGAATTTGCCGCCGGCGTGCAGGGTGCAGAGGATCACTTCGAGCGCGGATTTGTCGGGGAACTTGGGGTGCGGGTCGATCGGGATTCCACGCCCGTTGTCGCGGATGGTCACGGCGTAGTCGTCGTGCAGCTCGACTTCGATGCGGTTGGCGTGACCTGCGACGGCCTCGTCCATGGAGTTGTCGAGTACCTCGGCGACAAGGTGGTGCAGCGCGCGTTCATCCGTGCCGCCGATGTACATGCCGGGGCGTTTGCGCACAGGCTCCAGACCCTCCAGCACCTCGATGGAGGAGGCGTCATAGTCGGGCGTGGCTGCGCTGGACAGAAGATCATTGGGCATCGGGCTCGAACCTCGTTTATTGATTGGCGGTGAGTATGGCAGAGGGGACGGCGGCGGGGAAGGGCGCATTGCGGTCCAAAGCCGCCGCGCCAGCGGTCAATTCGGGGCGATGGTGCCTCTTGTCCGGGCAGATTTTCTGCGGTGCGGCGTGATCTGCATTTGCGCGCTTGGCGCGGCGGGACGGCTGTGCCAAGAGGGGCCGACACGAGGGAGCGCCCGCCGATGAACGACATGCCGCACACCACCGAGGCCCAGCTGCGCGACCTGCCGGACTGGCGGTACCTGCTGCAGGAGTATTACGAGCTCTACCGGTTTCTGCCCTCGGGCGGCAGCGCGCGCATCCGCAGCCACCAGCGCAACGTGCGCGAGGCGATCAGCCGGGTGCTGAAGGCCAATCCGGCGATCCGGCTGCAGCCGCCCGGGCACAAGCCGGTGACCGCGCACCTCAAGCGGGCGCTGGACGAGGGGCGCGGGGACCGGATGGGGGCGATGGTCCGGGCGCTGGAATCGGTGCAGGGCGATCTGTCCTGGCAGTATGGCTATGAAAAGGTGCCGAAGGCTTTGCAGGGCAGCTATGCCTATGCGGAGGTGACCGGGCCGAACGGGCCGGTGGTGAGCGCAGAGATCATCCTCGGGATCGTGCTCTTTGCGCCGGGCTGCACCTATCCTGCCCATGCGCATAAGGGGATCACGGAGAGCTATGTGTGCCTGTCGGGTGCTGTGTCTGAGAACCACCAGGGCGTCTATGTGCCGGGCTCACTGATCTTCAACCCGCCCGAGCATCTGCACCGGATCACCGTGGGCATCAACGAGCCCGCGCTTCTGGCCTATGCCTGGATGGGCGCGCCCACGGATCTGCAGGACCAAAAGATGGTCTTTACCCGCAGCCGCAAAGAGGGGCAGGCTGGGGCGTAACACCGGAGCGGAGCCGCCCTCATGACCTGGATCACCACCGTGCCTTTCGACGCCGCGACTGGCAAGCTGCGCCACCTTTACGAGCGGATCGCGGGGCCGGGGGATAATGTCGACAATATCATGATGGCGCATTCGCTGCGGCCCCACACGATGGAAGGGCATATGGCCCTCTATAAGTACGTGCTGCACCACTCGGGCAACACGGTGCCGAAGTGGTTTCTGGAAGCGCTGGGCGTCTGGGTCTCGGGCCTGAACGGCTGTGACTATTGCGAGGCGCATCACTTTGCCGGGATGGCGCGGCTCTTGGGGGACGCACCGAAGGCCGAGGCGCTGCGCCGGGCCTTTGCCGCGCACGATATCGACGCCGCGCCGCTGGACCCGGCGCAAAAGGCGGCGCTGGGCTATGCGGAAAAGCTGACGCGCGCGCCTGCGGAGATGGTCGAGGGCGATGTGCAGGCGCTGCGCACGGCGGGGTTCGACGACGGTGAGATCCTCGAGATCAACCAGGTGGTGAGCTATTTCGCCTATGCCAATCGGACGGTGCTGGGGCTCGGTTGTTCGACGGAGGGGGACATCATCGGGCTGTCGCCGGGCAATTCAGACGACCCCGAGGACTGGAGCCACCGGTGATCGCCGCGCGGCGCTGTTCCAGCTGGCGGCAGGTGCGGCTCACTCGCCCTTGAGCAAGGTCTCGAAGCGCAGGCCCTTGGCGGTGCGCGCGGGGAAGCCGGCCCAATAGCTGTGGTCTTCGGTCGGGTTGGCCTCTTCGTCGAGCGCGATGATGCCGGCTTCGGCGTCGGGGACCAGCTCGAGATAGGGCCGCTTGCTCAGATCATCCTTGAGGTGCAGCGCGAAAAACGCCGTCGCGAAATGCTGGGCGATGTTGTTCATCCGCGTGGTGTCCCAGACCGGGTCGGAATAATGCTCGAAGGGCACGAAATCGAGCTCTTCGACGGGGATCCAGGACTCCTTGGGCGCGGGAATCGGTGCGGCCGCGTTGTGATTGGCGTGATCGAAGGTGAGCAGATGGCGGTCCGCGCCGCCGGCCTCTTCGAAGATCGTCCGGATGGTGGCATAGACCGAGACGTCATCGGAGCCCCCGGCCATCAGGAGCGTGGGCACCCGTAGCCCGGCGAGCCCATTGGCATCCCAGAAGCCCGCATTCCGGCCCCAGGGGCCAATGGCGATGATGGCTTTCACACGCGCATCGAGCAGCGCCTCGTGGCTTTCGGACCCGGCCAGATGGCGTTCGAGCAGCCCGTTGGGCGTGCCCCAGCTGTATTCGGTGGCCGCCTGCGTGACCCCGGCGCCGCCGAAGATCAGCGCGCCATAGCCGCCCATGGAATAGCCGATGACGCCCACGGCGCTGGTGTCGACGATGGCACCGAGCGGGCCCTCGAGCGCGGCCATCTGATCGACCACGAAGCGCTGGTCGATCGGGCGGTGATAGAGCGTGGAGCCAAAGGCGGCCTGGTCGGAATAGGTGCTGTCGGTGTGGTCGATGGAGACGGTGACAAAGCCCTTGGAGGCAAGGTTTTCGCCCAGGTGCGACATCAGGAACCGGTTGCCCGGATAGCCGTGGCTGATCACGATCAGCGGGTAGGTCTCGCCCGTAGCGGGGGGCGCATCGCGGGCCGCGCGACCGGTGAGCGTGACCTCGGTCTTTCCGTCGCGCAGGATCGCACGATAGCTGCCACCCGGCTCGGTGCCATCGGCGGCGGGGTACCAGACCTCGGCGGTGAGCGGGCGGTCATAGACGGGCTCCTTGCCGCCCTCGATGTTGACGATATCGATCTGATCGGGATGCACCCACTCAAGCGTCTGGACGCCGATGGGCCGGGCGCCATAGGGCGCAAGCTCGGGCGCATCAGGCCGGATCATATCTATCGGGTTCGCAAGCGCGGGCGCAGCCAAAATTGCCGCCACCGCAGCAAGCGGTCGTTTGAAGGTCATCATATACTCCGGCGGGCCTCGTCCCGCCCGCGCGCACAGATTGACAGGTTTTCGGGGCAATTCAAGAACTTGAACGCTATTTTTTGTGTCTGGGACGTGCTTTTTCCGGTGCAGGAGGCGGGGAGGATGGTCAAAATCGTGCGGTGGTGCCTGTTTTTCGGTTTCCCGTATAACGAGAATCTCTTTTCCCTGCCGCGCGGTCGGCGTAAGGCAGGGGCATGCGCAAAGTGATGACATACCCCGAGCACGGGCGGGCGATTCTGACGCTCGGCCTGCCGCTGATCGGAGGCCACCTGGCCCAGACGGCGATCGGTGTCACCGATACGGTGATGCTGGGCTGGTACGGGGTCGAGGCGCTGGCGGCGGTGACGCTGGGCACGACGGTGTTTTTCGTGCTGTTCATCTTTGGCTCGGGCTTTGCCTGGGCGGTGATGCCGATGGTCGCCTCGCTGCATGCGGAGGGCGATGAGGTGGGGCTGCGGCGGACCACGCGCATGGGGTTGTGGCTGAGCGCGGGGTTTGCGGTGCTGGCGCTGCCCGCGCTGATCTGGTCCGAGCCGATCCTGCTGGCGCTGGGACAGAAGGAGGTGCTGGCGGCGCGGGCCGGGGCCTATCTGCGCGTGGCGGGCTTTGGCATTGTCCCCGCACTTTTGGTGATGGTGCTGAAGTCCTATCTGGCGGCGCTTGAGCGCACGCAGGTGGTGCTGTGGATCACCGTGCTGAGCGCTTTGGTCAATGCGCTAGCGAATTACGCGTTCATCTTCGGCAATTGGGGCGCGCCCGAACTGGGCATCACCGGGGCGGCGCTGGCCTCGGTCGCGACTCACGTGGTGGCGCTGGTGGGCATCGTGATTTACGCGCGGCGCGTGCTGCCCGAGCATGCGCTCTTTCAACGGCTCTGGCGCCCGGATTGGCAGATGCTGGCGCGGGTCTTCCGGCTGGGCTGGCCCATCGGGCTGACAAGCCTGAGCGAGGTGGGGCTCTTTGCGGCCTCGGCGCTGATGATGGGCTGGCTGGGTACTGTGCCGCTGGCCGCCCATGGCATTGCGATCCAGCTCGCCTCGGTCACCTTCATGGTGCATGTGGGGCTGAGCAACGCCGCCACGATCCGCGCGGGCAACGCCTATGGGCGCCACGATCCGCCGCATATGAAGAAGGGCGCGCTGGTGGTCACGGGGATGTCGCTGGCGATGGCTGCGGCGACGATTGCGCTCTTCCTGCTGCTGCCCGAGCCGCTGCTCTCGCTCTTCATGGAGAAGGACGAGCCGCAGCGGGTGCAGATCCTCGCGATTGGCACCGGGCTGCTGGCCATGGCGGCGCTGTTTCAGCTGGTCGACGGCGCGCAGGTCATCGCGCTGGGGCTGCTGCGCGGGGTGCAGGACACACGGGTGCCGATGATCTTCGCGGCGGTGAGCTACTGGGGGGTCGGCCTGCCGTGTTCCTACCTCTTCGGGTTTGTCTTCGGGTTGGAGGGGATCGGCGTGTGGCTGGGGCTGGTCGTCGGCCTGGGCCTCGCGGGGCTGCTGCTGTCGGTGCGGTTCTGGGGGGTCGCCTTGCGCAGGCTCACAGCGGCGGAGCAGGTCGCGGCCTAGTCAGCGCCGCGCGATCTCAGTTGATGTTTTGCATGAGGATTGCGCTGCAAAGCACTGATTTTATTTCGCAAGTGTATAGTACATGCGGCGCGGTTGCCAGCGTTGGGCGGCGGCGAGCACCTCGCCTAGGATTGCCCGCAACCGCTCGGCGCTCTGGTGGTCATAGAGCCAGGGTTCGGCCTCTTCGCTGAGGTACGTCGAAAGCGCGATGTCGAGTTGCAGGGCGTGCACATTCTGTTTGGGGCGCCCGTATCGGCGCACCGTCCAGCCGCCTTTCGGGCCATCGTCAATCGCGGTGGTGTAGCTGCGCGAGGACATGCAGATCCCCGACAGATGCGCCGCGAGCCGGGGATCACAGGCCGAGCCTTTCTCGGTCCGGATCCCGATGTCGGGCAAGGCGTGGCGCGGCGCAGTCAGCGGGCCGGGACGCACCGCGTGACAGTCGATCAGCAACGCATGGCCGTGTTGGGCGCGGGTTTGGGCCACCTGCGCGGCGATGGTGGCCTGGTAGGGCGCGTGAAAGGCCGCGCGCCAGCGCCCCATCTCGGCCTGGTCCGGTGGCGCGTCCCAGATGCTCTCGCCATCGAGGTTGCACATCGGCACAATCGCATCGGTGGTCCAGCCGAACTGCGCGCCCACATGCGCCGGGTTGCCGTTGGCGTTGCACATGTAGCGGTGGAAGTTGGCGCGGATGACCGTCACCCCATCCACCAAACCGGCAAAGAGCCGGTCAATGTGCCAATGCGTGTCGGTCAGCGCCCGTCCAGTCTCATTCAGCCGTTGCATCACGCCGTTCGGAATGTCGGTCGCCGCGTGCGGCAGTGTGATGATCAGCGGGCTGTCGCCCGGAATGACGTCGACTGGCATCGGTTGTATCCTCGAGAGGCGGCGCAGCCGGACGATCTGGACCCGGCAACGCACCTCTGGTGTCACATCGGATCAAATTTCAGTGGTTTTGCCAAGGATACTCTTCAGTTCATGAAAGATCGGTGTCGGCGCCGTACGTGTCCGAAGGGGGCTCAGGTGGTCTTCTTGTCGTCCACGATGTTCAGATGCGCCATGCCGCTTTGCCCCAGATCGACCGAGGCGAAGGGGCCGCCGTGGCACATCTGGCCCGGGTCGGTCACGTCCACCGGAGTGGCCTCGGCGAGCAGTTTTTCCGCGAACTGCTCGGCGTTGTCCTTGGGGCGGTAGCCGAGGAAGGACGCCTTGGCATTGTCGACCGGGGCGCGGTCGTTGTTCGACACGCCGTAGATGATCGCAAAGCCCACCGAGGGCGTGTCGATGGCGCGGGTCACCAGTTGGATCATGTCATCGTAGCTGAGCCAGGACCCGAGCGCCCGGGTATTGGTGACCTGGGCGCAGGAGAGGATGCGCAGGTGGACCGATTCCATCTGGCGCTTTTCCCAATACATGCGCCCCAAATCCTCGGTGAAGCATTTGGCGAGCCCATAGAAGGTGTCGGGCCGGTGCGGGACGTCGATGCCGATGCATTCGGATTTCGGGTACATGCCGACCGCGTGGATCGAGGAGGCGTAGACCACACGTTTCACACCGGCCTGATAGCCTGCCTCCCAAATATTGTAGGAGCCGACGAAATTTGGCCCCAGCAGCTCTTCAAAGGGCTTTTCATCAACGATGGCGCCGAAGTGCACCACCATATCCGCGCCCTTCAGCAGCGGCGCGATCTGGTCCATCTGCGCAAGGTCGGCCTGCACGTAGGTCTCGCCCGGGTAGAGCGTGCCGATGTCCTCGGCGATGTCGGTGCTGAGCAGCTCGTCACAGAGCTGGGCCAGCGGTTCGCGCAAGTAGGAGCCCAAGCGGCCTGCGGCCCCTGTCAAAACGATCTTCATCTCTGTCCTTCCTGGCCGTCAGATCACGGCCTTTTCCAAGAATTTCTCACCCGTGAGCACACGCTCTACCGAAAACGGCGCGAGGTCGAGGCTGCGATACGCGCCATAGGCGATGTGTTCGGCCAGCCCGCGCCCCAGGGCAGGCGATTGCTGCAGCCCGTGGCCCGAAAAGCCGTTGCAGAAGAGGAAGTTCTGCAAATCGGGGTGCGGGCCGATGATCGCGTTCTGATCCAGCGTATTATAGTCGTAATGCCCCACCCACATGTTGATCAGCTTGATCTCTTCGAACTGCGGGATGCGGGTCGCGATGATGGGCCAGAACTTCTCCTCCCACAGGTTGTGATCGGCGATGAAATCGTTATGCGCAACGGCAGGGTCTGTGTCGGGCGGGCCGCCCGCGAGGTAGTAGCGCCCGTCGGTGCGCATGTGCACGCCGGTGGGGTCGATGGTGAGCGGCAGGTCCCGGTCGAGCGGGTGCGCGGCGTCGAAGATGTAGGTGTAGCGTTTGCGGGGTTCCACGGGGATATCGAGCCCGGCCATCTGCGCGATGTGCTTGCCGCGGGTTCCGGCGGCGTTGACCAGCGTACCGCAGGTGAGCGTGGCGCCGGATTTCAGAGTCACGCCGGTGACGCGGTTGCCGCTGGTGGTGAGGCCGGTCACCTCGTCCTGCGCATATTCGGCGCCGTTCTTGCGGGCCATGCGCTTGAACCAGTCAAACATGGTGCCGCCGTCAAAATAGCCCTCGTCGATCAGGTTGTGATTGGCGCCGATGATGTCGTCGAGTCGGTAGAACGGGTAGGCGGCGGCGATCTCGTCGCGGGTCATGTATGTCGTGCCCGCGCCCAGGGCCGCCTGCACCTTCTGGCTGTCCTTGAGGGTCTCGGCGAAGGCGGGCGTGTCGGCGAGGTACATGTAGCCATAGCTTTGCAGCGTGAGGTCCGGCACCTCCGGGTCATCGCCCATGAAGCGGCGGAAATTCTTGATGAACTCCGCGCCGAATTGCGAGATGGCGATGTTGGTCTGGTTCGAGAACTGCTGGCGGATGCAGCTGTTGGTGTGGCTGGTGGCGGCGAATTCGTAGGTGGGGTCTTTCTCGATGACGAGGACGCGGCCCTGGAACCCGGGCATCTGGGTGAGCCACCAGGCGACGCTGGAGCCGTAGATGGCGCCGCCCACGAGGATCACGTCATAGCTTTGGTATCGAGTCGTCATGCCCGTCTCCCTGTTACTGGAGTCTGGATCATGCGCGGGGGCACCGCGTCAAGCTTTGTGACGCGGGAGTTGGGCAAAGGGTTTGACCAGCGCGCGGGCGACCATCTCGAGCCGGTCCTGGCCGTAGAACATGTCGCCCTCGACGAAATAGGTGGGTGAGCCGAGGACGTGGCGGGCGATGGCTTCTTCAGTGTTGGCCGCGTGCTGGGCTTGGGTCGCGTCGCTTTGCGCGGCGGCGATCAGGGCGGCGCCATCCATCCCGAGCCGGTCGGCGATGGTGGCGATGGTGGCGGCATCCGCAGGGTCGGCATCGTCGCGCCAGTGGGCCTGCAGCAGCGCGCGGGAGAGCGCGTGTACATCAAGGCCCATGGTTTGCGCGGCGATGATCGCGCCATTGCCAAGGGCGAGCGGATTGTCGTGGTGTGTCGGGCGGCGCATGATCCAGGGCAGCTCGCGATATTCGGCCCAGCGGGTGATCTCGCGCCCGAAGAAGTAATAGCTGTGGGTCTTGGAGCGGGCACTGAACGGTGCGCTGCCTGCGGCGGCGACGACCGGGTTGAGATCAAAGGGGCGGTGAATGACCTCCGCGTCATGCTCTGCGGCGATTTCGGCCAGCCGCCAGGCGCCGAGATAGGCGAAGACGGAGTGGCAGGCGTAGAAGTATTCGATCTGTTTCATCGGGCTATCCTGTCTCTGCAAGGCTGCGCGCGTCGCGGGCCATGAGCGCGATGACGTCGCGCAGGCGGTCGGTGTCCTTGGGGTTGGAGGCGTTGCCGTCGAGGCCGCGTTTCAGCACGCCTTGCAGGATGGCGAGCAGGCGGAAGTAGGAAAAGACCACGTAGAAGGTCCAGTTGTCGGGCGGGGGGAGGCCCCGGCGGGCGCAATAGGCGGCGACATAGGTCGGCTCATCCGGCAGGCCGAGGGCGGTGCGATCGACCCCGCCGAGGCCCCGGAAGTGGCCCGCGTGGGGGAGGCGCCAGTGCATGCATTGATAGGCGAGATCGGCCAGCGGGTGGCCAAGGGTGCTGAGCTCCCAATCGAGCAGGGCGATGACCTCTTCGGCGTCCGGCGCGAAGATCATGTTGTCGATGCGGAAATCGCCATGCACGATGCTGGCTGCGCCATCGTCGGCGACCATGTGATCCTCGAGCCAGCGCATGAGCCAGTCGGCATCCGCCAACGGGTCGGTTGCGGTTTGGGTGTATTGCCCGGACCAGCGGGTGAGTTGGCGGGCGAAGTAGTTGCCGGGCTTGCCGTAGTCGGCGAGGCCTACCGCGCCCGGGTCAACGTCGTGCAGAGCGGCGAGGGTCGCGTTCATCGCGTCATAGATGCGGCTGCGGGCCGTGGTGTCGAGATCGGGCAGCGCCGGGTCCCAGAAGATGCGGCCCTTGACCATCTGCATGACCATGAACTGGGTGCCCATGGGCGTGTCCTCGCCCGAGAGGTGGTAGACCTCGGGCACGGGTACTGATGTCGGGCCGAGGGCCTTCATCACGCGGAACTCGCGGTCAACGGCATGGGCGGATTTCAGCAGTTTGCCGGGAGGCTTGGCGCGCAGGACGTAGTCGGCCTTGCCACTGCGGAGCCGGTAGGTTGGGTTGGATTGGCCGTCGGAGAATTTTTCGATGGCGTCCAGCGCTCCGAAGCCGGGCACATGCGCGGCGAGGTAGTCTTCCAGCTCTTTCGGGTCGTAGCTGTGCACGGGTGGTGCGCCTCTGTGGGCCATGGACATCGCCCCGCGATCTAAGCAACTCTGCGCGGGCGGGGAAAGTCCCGAATGCGGTCAGGAAGGTGCGGGCGATGGATATGAACTTTGGGATGCGCGACGAGACCCGGGCGCTGCTGGACCGGGTGGCCACGATGATCCGCGAGGAGGTGATGCCGCTGGAGGCGGAGTATCACGCGGAGATCGGCAAGGGGGATCGCTGGGCCTATACCGACCGGCAGGCGGAGATCCTCGAAGGGCTGAAGGCCAAGGCGAAGGCGGCGGGGCTGTGGAATTTCTGGCTGACCGATTCCGAGCGGGGCTTTGGGCTGTCGACGGTCGAATACGCCTATTTCGCGGAAGAGATGGGTCGCACGCCGCTGGGGGCGGAGGTGTTCAACTGCTCGGCGCCCGATACCGGGAATATGGAGGTGTTCGAGCGCTATGGCACGCCCGCCATGAAAGAGCGGTGGCTGGCGCCGCTGCTCGAAGGTGAGATCCGCTCGGCATATTTGATGACGGAGCCGGAGGTGGCCTCGTCGGACGCCACCAACATCGCCATGTCCTGCGAAAAACTCGGAGATGAGTATTTATTGAAGGGTGAAAAATACTGGGCGAGCGGGGCGGGGGACCCGCGTTGTGCGGTCTACATCGTCATGGTGAAGACCGGCGGGGAGGACGCGCCCAAGCACAAGCGGCATTCGATGATCGTGGTGGATGCCAAGACGCCGGGGATCGAGATTTTGCGGCCCATGATGGTTTTTGGCCATGACGATGCGCCGCATGGGCATATGCATATCCGCTTCAATGACGTGCGGGTGCCGGCGGAGAACATGCTGCTGGGCGAAGGACGCGGGTTCGAGATTGCGCAGGGGCGGCTTGGGCCGGGGCGGATTCACCATTGCATGCGCTCGGTCGGGCAGGCGGAGGCGGCGCTGGAGCTGCTCTGCCAGCGGTCGCTGCGCAAGGAGGCCTTTGGCAAGCCGCTCGCGCAGCTGGGGGCGAATTTCGACATCATCGCGGAATGCCGGATGGAGATCGAGATGTCGCGGCTGTTATGCTTGAAAGCCGCCTGGATGATGGACCAGGGGGATGCCCGAGCGGCGGCGCCGTGGATTTCCCAGATCAAGGTGGTGGCGCCGCGCATGGCGCTGAAAGTGCTGGATGAGGCGATGCAGATGCACGGCGGGCAGGGCATCAGCCAGGACACACCGCTGGCTATGGCTTGGACCTGGCAGCGCGCCCTGCGCTTTGCGGACGGGCCGGATGCGGTCCACCGGCGCCAGGTGGCGCGAGCGGAGCTGCGCAAGCACACGCAGGAGAAGATCTGAGGCCACAGGCCGCAGAGCGCCATCGGCGGCTTCGCGCCCATCTTTGCAGGTTTGCGTGAAGAACACAGGGAACCCTAGGGCGGCCCTCGGGGTTAGACCCTCGCAATACCGACCGTGTCCTCGAGGTCGGGTGGGTTTAACCAGTACCTGGGGAGCAAGGGTAACGAGTGCCCGGTGGGTTGGGTCTTTGGCCCGACCCACCGTGGTGATTGCGCTTTAGGTTCCTATTTTAGAGATCTGTTTTCTATAAAGAAATCATCTTGCGTGTCTGGCCGGTCGTAACTGATCTCAACCGCGCAGCCTTCGGCAAACTGGACCGCTCAACGCAGCGGAGCGTCGTTTCAGCCGCCCGCAGGTCGCTTTTTGAATTGAGCCGTGCGGCGATCTCTCCCAGACTGCCGCCATGCGCGCGCCTGTCATCGACAACCTGCAATACGCCAAGTATTCGCCCCGGATCTTCGAGGAGATGCGGGAGGGTGGCGTGGATGCGGTGCATGTGACCGTGGCCTATCACGAGAGTTTCCGTGAGATGGTGCTGAACCTCGAACGCTGGAACCGATGGTTCGAAGATCATCCCGACCTGATCTTCAAGGGCACCGGCGCAGAGGATGTGACCCGCGCACAGGAGACCGGGCGCACGGCGATTTTCTTCGGGTTCCAGAACCCGAGCCCCATTGAGGATGACATCGGGCTGGTGGAGATCTGCCACCAGCTGGGCGTGCGGTTCATGCAGCTCACGTATAACAACCAGTCGCTGCTTGCGACCGGGTGCTACGAGGATGACGACACCGGGCTGACGCGCATGGGCCGCGCCGTGGTGGCCGAGATGAACCGGGTGGGCATGGTGGTGGACATGTCGCATTCTGCGGAGCGTTCGACGCTGGAGGCGATTGAGCATTCCACGCGGCCCATCGCGATCACCCATGCCAACCCCGCGTGGTGGCATGCGGCCTTGCGCAACAAATCCGATACGGTGCTGCGCGCGCTCACGCAGGCGGGCGGGATGCTGGGGTTCTCGATCTATCCGCATCATCTAAAGGGCGGCTGCGCCTGCACGCTGGAAGACTTCTGTGCGATGATGGCCGAGGCGGCACGGCGCTATGGCGCGCGGAACCTCGGGCTGGGCACGGACCTCTGTCAGGATCAGCCGGACAGCGTGGTGGAGTGGATGCGCGTGGGCCGTTGGACCAAGCAGATCGATTATGGCGAGGGCTCGGCAGCGGCGCCGGGCTTTCCGCCGATGCCCACGTGGTTCTCGGGCAACGGCGATTTTGGGGTCATCCGCGACGGGTTGCTGGCGACAGGCCTCAGCGCGGAGGAGGTCGACGGGATCATGGGCGGCAACTGGCATCGGTTCTATGCCGAGAGTTTCGGCCCCGCATGAAGGATTTTGTCGCCCCTCCCCAGGCACCGCTGCGCCCGCCGAGCGAGGTCATGCGGCTGCGCCGGATGGGGGCCATGTTCCCCACGCGGCTGTCGTTTCTGCGCACGCTGATGCGGTTTCTGGCCGCTGAAAAGGCGCAGGTGTCGCGACCCGTCTGGCAGATGTGCCCGGAAGGGTACGGCCATGCGGTTTATGCGCTGTCCTTCGGCGGGCACACCTATTCTCTTGTGGCCGTGTCGACGGCGCTGGCTCCGGAAGACCGGACGGACCGGGTGATCGCCGAGGCCTGGGACAGTTCCTATGTGCTCTATGACGGCGTGCCGGATGCGGATGAGATTGCGCGCATCTGTGCCGCGGCGCCGCGGCAGGAGGCTGCGCGGTTCACCGAACGCGATCTGGTGCTGAGCCGGGCGAATAAATCGGTGCGGCTCTTCCAGCATGTGGTGGACCGGTTGCGGGCGGGGCAGCAACCCGATGCGCAGATGGTGCGCGAGATCGGGTATCTGATGCGCACCACCGCCGTCTATGGCAATGGCAAGTTCGGGATTGCGGATCGTGCCTGCATCGACATGCGACCGGGGCTGTCGGGGCCGTTCATGGCCGAGATGCTGACGGTCTGGCTGATCCGGCAATTCACCCATGATCTGGTCGAACACGTGGGGCGGGGTGTGCTCGACCGTGGGCTGAAGCGACATCTGGGCATTGGCAACTCCACGGGGCTGGGCATGGCGCCGTTTCTGGTGACGCACCCGGTGCTCTTGAACAACTGGATGCTGGCGCGGGAGACGGCGCTGGCGCGGGTGCGGGCGGTGCGGCGTCTGGAGCCTGAGAGGGCTGCGCGGCTTGAGGCGCTGGTGACGCGGGCGGCGCGGCATTTGGCGGAGTGGCAGGTCCCGGATGTGGCGCATCAGGCGCGGATCGACCGGCTGCGCGCAGACTGGGCGGCGTTTTGCTGTGTTGTCACGCCGGAAGCGCTTGCTGAAGAGGGGGCGCTGGAGCGGCTGATCCGCGCCTCAGCCACGCAGAGCGACGATCTGCAGGAGCTTTTGGTGTCGCTGCTGCTCGAGCCCTTTCCAGAGCTGGTGGATGGGCTGGCAGAGTGCATGGCGGACCCTGTGGGGTCCGTTCCGGCGCCCCTGGTCGAGACGGGCGCGCTGCGGGCCGAGATCCAGCGGAGTTTTGACTGGGCGCTGGCGCCGGATTATGCCGACGCGGCGCAGTGCCAGCAGTTCTGGTATGTGAGTGCCGCCAAGCAGGAGCCGCGCCTCGGCGATCGCTTCGCGGAAGAGGGGGCGGCGTTGGAGAGCCCGCTCGACATCGGGCGCCGGGTCAAGGCGCTGTCTCTCGACTTGCCGGAGCGGTCTGAGGCGGTCGCCTCGTTTCTGGCCCGGCGCCCCGAGCATCTGCTGGCGGTTCAGCGCGTGGCGCTGGCGGCGACCTATCCTTATGCGGAGATCCGCGACAATCTGATCGGGGCGGGCTGCCTGCCCATCGATATGCTGCGTTGCAAGCTCGCGTTTTTCGGGGCTGCAAAGTTTGATCCGAAATCCGACCGCTGGACGCGGATCACGCTCTGCCAGGGCGCGCCGCTGGCGGATGAGTTGGACACCCGGGCGGATGATTGGTGGCTGCCGGTCTTTGAGGCATGAGCTGGTCGCGCGCGGAGATCTTGGCGCTGGCGACCAAGGCGGCGCGCGGCGCGGGCGCGCCCGCCGGGCAGGCAGCCCTTTTCGGAGAAGCGGTCGCGCTGCATCTTGGACAGGGGCGCGGGCCTGACGCCGTGTCGGCGGCGCTGGACGCGCTGCCGGACGGGCCGATCAGCACGTTGCCGCTGGTGATGCAGACGGTGGTGCCCATGGCGCAAGAGGGAGGTGAGGCGAAGGTCGAGTGGCCGGGCGACACCGATTTGGCGCGAAGCTATTTTGATGCCTTGCCCTTGGAATGCACCGTGCAGAGAGAGGGGGCAACTGGTCTGACATTGACCTTCGCCACGCGCGAGAGGCCCTTGTCTCTGCAGCGCATCACCGATTGTGACGAGCTGATTGCCAAGATGACGGAGCTTGCTGCACGGACCTTTGTGCCGGAGAGTGCGGCATCGCGGTTGAGCGGTGCGGGTGCGGGCCTGAGCGACAACGACTGAGGCGCAAAGGGGTGGCCTGAAAGCCCACCCCACCTGCCAGCACAGGCCTCAGGACAGTCAGGTCAGGTGGGCTTTCAGGCCACCTTTGGTCACGCAAACGGATCCTCGGGGTAGCGGACATGGGCGAGGTAGAGGCCGTGTGGCGGGCAGACGGGGCCGCAGGCGGCGCGGTCGCGGGCGGCGAGGGCCTCCGCCACCTGTTCAGGCGCCCAGGATCCGGCGCCGACGCGTTCCAGCGTGCCCACGAAGCTGCGCACCTGGTTGTGCAGGAAGGACCTTGCGCGCACATCGAGGTGCACTTCGGGTCCGTGCGCGGTGTCGACATACGTGACATCCAGCCGGTCGAGCGTTTTGACCGGGCTGTCGGATTGGCAGATCGACGAGCGGAAGGTGGTGAAATCGTGCCGTCCGATCAGATGCGCGGCGCCTGCCTGCATCGCGGCCACATCGAGATCGTGTTTCACCTGCCAGACCAGCCCCGCCTGATGGGTGGCCGGCGCGCGGCGCATCAGGATGCGGAAGAGATACCGCCGCTCCAGTGCCGAGAAGCGCGCGTGCCAGTCCTCGGCGACCTGCGCGCACGCGACAATCGCGACGGGATCGGGCTTCAGGTGGTGATTCAGCGCTTCCGAGAGACGGAACGGCGCCCAGTCTGCGACCATGTCACACTGGGCCACTTGCCCCAGCGCATGCACGCCCGCATCGGTGCGCCCGGCGGCGGCGATGGTGTGCGGGCGGGGCTCCAGCTTGGCCAGGGCGGCCTCCACCGCGCCCTGCACCGAGGGCTGGTCGGCCTGGCGTTGCCAGCCAGCGAACGGCGCGCCGTGGTATTCGATTTTCAAGGCGTAACGCGGCATGGCGTCGGCCCTAGCCCGGCTGCGCGCGCGCGTCAAATGGCTTTGCCCCCTCTGGTGCGCGCGCGCCCCAGCGCCTATGTAGCGCGAGACACAAAAACTGCAGGGACAGGCAGGTTTGGGACTGACAACACTCGCCGACACGGTGCTGCGGCAGATCGAGAACGTGCAGGACACGGTCAACGAGACCTTGTTTGAGCCGGTCATTCGTGTCGGCGTCACGGGGCTCGCGCGCTCTGGCAAGACGGTCTTCATCACCTCGCTCATCGCCAATCTGCTCGACCGAGGGCGGATGCCGCATCTGGTGGCCGCCGCCGAGGGGCGCATCGAGGCGGCGTTCCTGCAGCCGCAACCTGACGACACGCTGCCGCGCTTCGATTTCGAGACCCATCTGGGCCAGTTGACTGCCCGCGCGCCGGTCTGGCCCGAGAGCACACGCGCGGTCTCGGAGCTGCGGTTGTCGCTCAGGGTGCGCCGGGCGGGCTTGCTCGCTGGGCTGCAGGGGCCGCGCACGGTGCACATCGATATCGTGGATTATCCCGGTGAGTGGCTGCTCGATCTGGCGCTGCTGGAGAAGGACTATGCGAGTTGGTCGGCGGAGGTGCTCGCACGGCTGCAGGACCGGCCCGAGGCCGAGGCGTTTCGCGCGCGTGTGGCGAAGACGGACCCTGAGGCGGGGCTGGAGGAGCCGACCGCCAAGGCGCTGGCCGAGGATTTCACCAGCTATCTGCAGGCGGCGCGGGTCTCGGGGTACTACGATTGTACGCCGGGGCGGTTCCTGCTGCCCGGTGATCTCGCGGGCTCGCCTGTGCTGACCTTCGCGCCGCTGCCGGGCGAGGCGCCGGGCCCGCGCAAATCGCTCATGCGCGAGATGGCGCGTCGGTTCGAGGCCTACAAGCGCGAGGTGGTGCGGCCTTTCTTTCGCGATCACTTTGCGCGGATCGACCGGCAGGTGGTGCTGGTCGATGCGCTGGGGGCGATCCACAAGGGGCCGCGGGCGGTGGAGGACATGCGCGGCGCGATGGCGGATATCCTGGGCGCCTTCCGGCCTGGTCAGAATGCCTTTCTCACACAGCTCTTTCAGGGCAAGCGGGTGGAGAAGATCCTTTTTGCCGCCACCAAGGCCGACCATCTGCATCACCGCCAGCACGCCCGGCTGACGGCGATCATGGAGGCGTTGTTGCGCGGGGCGGTGGACCGGGCGCGCTTTGCAGGAGCCGAGACAGCGGCGCTGGCGATTGCATCGCTGCGGGCCACCACGGAAGACACCATGACCCATGAGGGTCAGGAGCTTGACGTGGTGCGCGGCACGCTCTTGGAGAGCGGCAAACAGGCGGCGTTTTATCCCGGCGCCCTGCCGAAGGACCCCGCGCATCTGCTGGCACCGGCGAAGGCGGGGGCCGAAAGCTGGCTTGATCAGGACTACCGTGTGATGAATTTCGCACCTTCGCCGCTTACTTTGCGCCCCGGCGACGGGCCGCCGCATATCCGGCTTGATAAGGCTGCCCAATTCCTTTTAGGGGATAGGCTATGAATGAGATTATCATCGCCCCGGCGCGCACGCTGGATGCAGGGGCCGTGGGGCATATCCTGTCTGTTTCCAACGATGCCATGCCGTGGCTGCCGCGGCTGCATTCGGCAGCGGAAGAGATCATGTATGCCGGCGACATGATCGAGGCCGGTTGGGTGCGCGTGGCCAAGCGGGATGGCAAGGTCGTGGGGTTCATCGCGCGCTGGGAAGAAGAGGTGCATGCGCTTTACGTGTTGCCAGACGCGCAGGACAATGGCGTGGGCACGGCGCTGCTCGATGATGCGAAGGGCGAGAGCGACAAGCTGACGCTGTGGAGCTATCAGGCGAATTCCTCGGCGACGCGGTTTTACGGGCTGCGCGGGTTCATTGAGACCGCCCGCACCGATGGCAGCAACAATGACGCGGGCCTGCCCGACATCCGGTTCGAGTGGGTCAAGGGCGCCTTTTGATGGCGCGGGGGCCGGTTCTCATCGATCTCGACGAGGCGGCGGAGCCGCACCTGCCCGTGGCCGAGGCGCCGCCGGTGCCCGAGGACGAGGCTGCGCCACCGCAGGGCCAGGCGATGCAGGTCGCTGCCGGGATTGCCGCGCGCAAACCGTCGCGGCTGGTCCGTTGGGTCTGGTCGCTGGGCGTGGCGCTGGTGGGCGCGGTGGTTTCGATCAAGGCCTGGGGGTTTTTATCGGCCTTGGTGGCGCAGAACGCGCTCCTGGGCTGGGCTGTCACCGGGCTGACGGGCGCCTTCCTGCTGGCTTTGGCGGTGGTGATGCTGCGCGAGGTGGCCGCATTGGGGCGGTTGGGACGGCTCGATGGGCTGCGCCGGGCGGCGGATACCGCGCTGGCGGAGGATGATCTGCAGGCGGCGCGGGCGGTGACGGACCGGTTGCTGGCGCTCTATAAAGGGCGCGAGGACACGCGTTGGGGCCGTGACCGCATGGCAGAGCTGCGCGGCGATCAGATGGATGCGGCGAGCCTCTTGGTGCTGGTGGATCGCGAGATGCTGGGACCTCTTGACCAGGCCGCACAACGCGAGGTGGAAGCGGCCGCGCGGCAGGTGGCCACGGTCACGGCGCTGGTGCCGTTGGCGCTGGCAGACGTGGCGGCGGCGCTGACGGCGAATCTGCGGATGATCCGGCGGATTGCCGAGGTCTACGGCGGGCGCTCCGGGTTTCTGGGCGGTTGGCGTCTGACGCGCGCGGTGATGGCGCATCTGGTCGCAACCGGCGCCGTGGCCGTGGGCGATGACCTGTTGGAACCCGTTCTGGGCGGCTCGATCCTCGGCAAGCTCTCGCGCCGCTTTGGCGAGGGGCTTGTGAATGGGGCGCTGACGGCGCGGGTGGGGGTGGCCGCGATGGAAGTTTGCCGACCGCTGCCCTTCGCATCTGGAAAAAAGCCGAAGGTGCGCGATATCATCAAACAGAGCCTGGGCGGCCTCTTCGGATCCAACGCATCCTGAGACTGGCGCGCCGGGCGATCCGGACAGGAGTGGGGTGATGGAGAGTTTTGCCGCCGATCTCGCGACGATGGTACGCAGGCCGCTGGAGCCCGAGCATGTGGCCGCGATGCGCCGCAAAGGTGTTGTCTCGAAGTTTAAGGCGGGTGAGTTCGTGCAGGAGCCGGGCGGCGCCTCGGATGAATTCCACTATGTGATCGAGGGCGAGGTTGAGGCGGTGAACCCGTCGAACCTGCAGCGGCTGGGGGCCGCGACGCTGGGCCCGGGGCAGTTCTTTGGTGATTTGCAGTTTCTGTCGGGCGGTGTGTCGCTCGCAGGCGCGCGGGCGGTGGTGGATAGCACGATGCTCTGCGTGCCGCGCGACGACATGCTGCAGATGATGTCGGACATGCCGGAGATGAGCGATATCATCGTGACGGTCATGGCCGCGCGGCGCCGCCGGGCGGTGGAGCAATCGGATTCGGCGCTCACCCTCATCGGCTCGGAGATCAGCCGCGACATTCGTCATGTGGCGAGCTTTGCTGCGCGCAACCGCATTCCCTACCGGGAGATCGAAGTGACCTCGCCCGATGCGATGGCGCTGGCCGAGCAATGCGGCATCGCCGAAGCGCAGCCGGGCGTGATTTTCGGGCGCGAACGCAAGATCGACCCGCCGACGCCGCGCGGTGTGGCGCAGGCGCTGGGGCTCTACATGGACACCGACGAGGCGCTCAGCTTTGACGTGCTGATCGTGGGCGGTGGCCCGGCGGGCGTGGCGGCGGGGGTCTATGCCGGCGCCGAGGGGCTGCGTGCCTTGGTGCTGGAAGATATGGCCGTTGGCGGGCAGGCGGGCACCTCGAGCCGGATCGAGAATTACATGGGGTTTCCCACGGGCATCTCAGGCGGTGATCTGATCGGGCGCGGCGAGGTGCAGGCGATGAAGTTCGGCACCAAGTTTTCCGTGCCACGGCGCGCCGCAACCCTGCGGCAATGTGATGAGAAGTGGTTTCATGCCACGCTGGATGATGGCCAGGAGGTGAGCGCCAAGGCGCTGATCGTGGCGACGGGTGTGCAGTACCGGCGCCTTCCGCTGGAGGGGTTGGAACGGCTGGAGGGCGCAGGTGTCTATTATGCGGCCACCGAGGTCGAGGCGCGCTGGTGCCGTGATGCGGAGGTGGCCGTCATTGGCGGCGGCAATTCGGCGGGACAGGCGGCGATGTATCTGGCGCGCACGACGCGGCATGTGCATGTGCTGGTGCGCGGCGAGAGCCTGGCGTCGTCGATGTCGGACTATTTGTTGCAGCGGCTGACCTCTCATCCGCGCATCACGGTGCATGTCTGCACGGAAGTGACCGCGCTGCACGGGCGGGACGTGCTGGAGCGCATCACCATCCGCGATCGCACCTCGGGGCAGGATTGGGACCTGAAGACCTCGGCGCTCTTTGTCATGGTGGGGGCCGCGCCGAATACAGACTGGCTGTCGGGTCTGATCAAGCTGGACGAGAAAGGGTTTGTGCTCACCGGCGCAGAGGCCGGCGGGCGCTCGCAATATGAGACCTCCTGTCCGGGTGTCTTTGCGGTGGGGGATGTGCGCGCAGGGTCGGTGAAGCGCGTCGCCTCTGCTGTCGGTGAAGGGTCGGTGGTGATGTCGGAGGTCTGGGCGCATGTGAATGCGTGATGGGGAGCGTTGGCCTGGTATCTGATGGCGTTTGGGGCTCCGCCCCGTTCGGCCCTCAAACTGTCCGCTGGACAGTTTGCCGCTGACGCGGACCGGGCCTCGCCCCCCGGAGTATTTTCAGAAGGGTGAAGGGGCGTGGTTTACGCGGTCCTCGACGTGAGACGCGCGCGCGCTGCGGGGACTTGTCGGCGCGTGAGCCGCTGCGTATAAGGCGCGTCATGGACGACCCACGCCTGATCCTCATTCGAATTATATCCCCGGCGCTCTGAGACCATGAGACGCCGGGCCAAGGTGTTTGCGATGCGCGCACCGACCGCTTTTCCTGACATGTGACACGATATCCAAAGGACGCCCGCAATGTGCGCCGAGACCACCGACACCGCTGAGAAACACGATTACAAATCCACGCTGAGCCTGCCGAAGACCGACTTTCCGATGCGCGCGGGACTGCCGAAGCGCGAGCCTGCTTGGCTTGAGCGGTGGGAGGAGATCGGGGTTTATGACCGGCTACGGGAGAAAGAGGGGCGGGAGAGTTTCGTCCTGCACGACGGCCCGCCTTATGCCAATGGCAACTTGCACATCGGGCACGCGCTGAACAAGACGATCAAGGATATGATCGTGCGGTCGCATCAGATGATGGGCTTCGACAGCCGCTATGTGCCCGGGTGGGACTGTCACGGGCTGCCGATCGAGTGGAAGATCGAGGAGCAGTACCGCCAGAAAGGTAAGAACAAGGACGAGGTGCCGATCAACGAATTCCGCGCCGAGTGCCGGCAGTTTGCGGACCATTGGGTGGGCGTGCAGCGGGAGGAATTCAAGCGTCTGGGTGTGACCGGCAATTGGGCGGAGCCGTATCTGACGATGGATTTCCATGCAGAGCGGGTGATTGCCGAGGAATTCATGAAATTCCTGATGAACGGCACGCTTTATCAGGGCTCAAAGCCGGTGATGTGGTCGCCTGTGGAGCAGACGGCGCTCGCTGAGGCGGAGGTGGAGTACCACGACAAGGAGAGCTTCACGATCTGGGTGAAGTTCCGGGTTGAGACGGGCGATGATCCTGCCGTGGTGCCCGATTTGTCGACCATGACCGAAGCCGAGATGCGGCGGCGCGAGTTGATGAACGCCTATGTGGTGATCTGGACGACGACGCCCTGGACCATGCCGTCGAACAAGGCGGTGGTTTATGGGTCGGACATCTCCTACGGGCTTTACGAGATCACCGGGCGGCCCGAGGATTGCT
Source organism: Roseobacter cerffii (assembly GCF_054226325.1). Classification (NCBI taxonomy): domain Bacteria; kingdom Pseudomonadati; phylum Pseudomonadota; class Alphaproteobacteria; order Rhodobacterales; family Roseobacteraceae; genus Roseobacter; species Roseobacter cerffii. Next base: position 3,123,057 of record NZ_CM135757.1, on the reverse strand, counting down.
GGGCGCGGATTGGTGATCGGTATTTGCTGGCCGACAGCATGGCTGCGGATGTGCTCGGTCGGGCGCGGCTCGATGAGACCATGTATCGCCGCCTGCGCGATGTGGATACGGCAGAGTTCGAAGAACTGCGTCTGAGCCATCCGCTGAGCGGTCAGGAGGGGGCCGAGGGCGAGTGGGATGACCTGCGCGATTTCCGGGCTGCGGAGTTCGTGACCGACACCGAAGGCACGGGGTTTGTGCATTGCGCGCCGAGCCACGGGATGGAGGAATATGAACTCTATCGCGATCTGAACATGCTGCATGAGGTGATCACCTATAATGTCACCGACGAGGGCATGTTCCGCGAAGACCTGCCGTTCTTTGGCGGGACGTTCATCCTCAACCGCAAGGGCAAGGAGGGCGATGCGAACACGGCTGTGATCAACAAGCTGGCCGAGGTCGGCGGGCTGCTCGCGCGTGGCAAGATCAAGCACAGCTATCCGCATTCCTGGCGGTCGAAGGCGCCGGTGATCTATCGCAACACACCGCAGTGGTTTGCGGCCATCGACAAGCCGGTGGGCGATGGGCAGGACACGCATGGGACCACGATCCGCGAACGGGCGCTGACGGAGATTGACAATGTGAACTGGACACCCAAATCCGGGCGCAACAGGCTGCATTCGATGATGCAGGCGCGGCCCGATTGGGTGCTGTCGCGCCAGCGCGCTTGGGGGGTGCCGCTCACCTGCTTTACGAAGAAGGGCGCGCTGCCGACGGATGAGGACTTCCTGCTGCGCAACGCTGAGGTCAACGCGCGGATCGCCGAGGCCTTCGAGGCCGAGGGGGCGGATGCCTGGTATGAGGCGGGCGCGAAGGAGCGCTTCCTCGGCAATGTGGTGAACCCGGATGACTACGATCAGGTGATGGATATCCTCGACGTGTGGTTCGATTCTGGCTCGACCCACGCCTTCACCCTGCGCGACCGCGCGGATGGCACCGAGGACGGCATTGCCGACGTCTACATGGAAGGCACCGACCAGCACCGCGGCTGGTTCCATTCCTCGCTGCTGCAATCGGTGGGCACCACCGGGCGCGCGCCCTACCGCAATGTGGTGACGCATGGGTTCACGCTGGATGCGAAGGGCATGAAGATGTCCAAATCCATCGGCAATACGATTGTGCCCGAGAAGATCGTGCAGCAGTACGGGGCTGATATCCTGCGACTCTGGGTGGCGCAGACGGATTATACGGCGGATCAACGGATCGGCGATGAGATCCTGAAAGGCGTGGCCGACAGCTATCGCCGGTTGCGCAACACCATGCGTTACATGCTGGGCTCGCTGAACGATTTCACGGAAGCGGACCGGATGGATCCGGCAGAGATGCCGGAGCTGGAGCGTTGGGTGCTGCACCGTTTGGCGGAGCTGGATCAGGAGGTGCGGGCGCGCTATGCGCGGTTCGACTTCCAGGGCGTTTGGCAGGCGGTGTTCAATTTCGCGACGCTGGATCTGTCGGCCTTTTACTTCGATATCCGCAAGGATGCGCTCTATTGTGATGGCGACACGGTGGCGCGGCGCTCGGCGCGGACGGTGCTGGATCTGCTCTTCCAGCGATTGACCACATGGCTGGCGCCCGTGCTGGTCTTCACCATGGAAGAGGTCTGGTTGGAGCGGTTCCCGCACGAGGGCAGCTCGGTGCATTTGCAGGACTTCCCGGAGACGCCAGGGGATTGGCTGGCGCCGGACCTGGCGGAGAAATGGTCGAAAGTCAGGTCGATTCGAAAAAAAGTGACCGAGGCAATTGAGTTGAAGCGTCAAGAAAAGGAAATAGGATCTAGTTTAGAGGCCGCACCCACGGTTTGGCTTGGAAACGAAGCTCATCTTTGGGATAGCGATGAAGAAGCAACCCAAGATCTCCAGAGCGTGGACTTCGCCGAAATCTTTATCACCTCAGCTGCAAGCGTGAATCTTGGATTGCCTCCTAGTTGGACAGCTGAGGATGGTCTGGCGGGGCTCTGGGTGTCAGTTGACAAGGCCGAAGGCGAGAAATGCGCGCGCTGCTGGAAGATCCTGCCCGATGTCGGAACCCATGCGGCGCCTGGCGTCTGCGGGCGCTGTGACAGCGCCGTCGCCTGACCCCGAAGCCATCGCCGCCGCGATCCGCGCACTGGTGCACCGCCGTGGGCCGGGCAAAACGCTCTGCCCGTCGGAGGTGGCGCGGGCGCTTGCGCCCGGTGACTGGCGGACACTGATGCCGAAGGTGCGGCGCACGGCGGACGCGCTGGCCGCGGCGGGCGAAGTCGTGGTGACGGAGAAGGGCAAAGTGGTGTCTGCCTGCACGGCGCGGGGCCCGATCCGGATCGGGCTCAGCGGGCCTTAGACGCAGGTTCCGGGTTGCCGGTTGAGGCGTGTCGGGCCATCTTGGACATATGCCACGTCTCAGCGTCGATACCCAGTTTGGTCGCCTGACCCTTTTCGAAGACGAGGGGGCGATCACCGCTGTGCGCTGGAACGGCACCGATGCGGGCGCGCCGACTGAGTTGCTGAAAGAGGCTGCGCAGCAATTGGCGGAATATGACGCCGGCAGGCGCGAGAGCTTCGATCTGCCCTTGACGGTCCGTGGCTCCGCCTTTCAGCAGGATGTCTGTGCAGCGATGCGGGCCATCCCCTTTGGCGAGACGGTGACCTACGGCGATATCGCCCGTGATCTGGGCGCGATGCCGCAGGCAGTTGGACAGGCTTGCGGGGGCAACCCGATCCCGATCATCATCCCCTGCCACCGTGTCATGGGGGCGAAAGGGCTGACCGGGTTCTCGGGGGCGGGCGGCGTCGAGACCAAGGTCGCCCTTCTGCGCCATGAAGGGGCCGCTGGATTGCTGATCTGACCATGGCGTCGGTTTTCGCGCGCCACTTACGGCCGAGCAAACGAACAAGCGACACCGTTTTTGCTCAAGTGGCGGACGCGGCGGCCTGAAAGCCCACCGCACCTGCCGGGCCTGACCGTGGTGCTGGCAGGTGCGGTGGGCTTTCAGGCCGCCGCGGGCTAAAGACCGCCGTTGTTGCGGGTGGGAAAGATTTGCTGTGCGATGCCCGCGAAAACGAGATAGACCGAGGTCACCACCAGCCCCCAATGCGCCCAGCTTTGCGGGTGGAAGTCGACCCAGGCAGCCCAGCCCGCAAAGAACGTCCAGGCGAGCGCCATCGGCAGGGTGATGACCCGCCAGCGCTCTGTACGGACCGGGTGCACGAATTTCAGCGGCAGGAACATGGCGATGGCCAGCGCCGTCACCAGCGCCAGCGAGACCCAGAAATTCGGCTGCAGCGCGAAGATCACCAGCACCAGCATGTTCCAGCACCCGGGGAAGCCGGAGAAGGAATTGTCCTTTGTTTTCATCCGTGTGTCGGCGAAGTAGAGCGCCGAGGCGAAGGTGATCACGATGATCGCAAACCATCCCGTCCAGCCGTCCATCAGCCCCGATTTGAAGAGCGCAAAGGCCGGGATGAACACATAGGTCAGGTAGTCGATGATCAGATCGAGCAGCACCCCGTCGAATTCGGGCGCATTGACCTTCACGTGATAGTGGCGGGCGAGTGGGCCGTCGATGCCATCCACAAAGAACGCCACGACGAGCCAGAGGAACATCAGATCCCATTTCTCGTCGACCGCTGCCAACATCGACAGCATAGCAAACACCGCGCCCGTGGCCGTAAACAAATGCACGCCGAGCGCGCGTAACCTCAATGTCATGGAACGTTCATGCCGCATGGGGCTAGGGGATGCAAAAAGAAAAGCTGCTGTGCGGACTATGTCGCGGCGTCGCGGTGGCGCTGCAACAGGCGGGTGGTCAGGCCTTGGGGTGGGCCCGGTCGTAGACCTCCATCAGGCGGGCTGTGTCGACTGCCGTATAGGCCTGGGTTGTGGAGAGCGACGCATGGCCCAGAAGCTCCTGGATCGCGCGCAGATCACCGCCCGCGTCGAGCAAATGGGTTGCGAAGCTGTGGCGCATCGCATGGGGCGTCGCACTGGCGGGCAGACCCAGTTGCATCCGTGCGCGCGCCATGACTTTCTGGATCGCGCCCGGCCCGAGCGCGCCGCCGCGGACCGCACGAAAGAGCGGCTGATCGGGCTCCAGCGGGAAGGGGCAGACCGCCAGATAGGCCTCCACCGCCGCGCGGGCCGCGGGCACAACCGGCACGATCCGCTCCTTGTTGCCCTTGCCGGTGATCCGCAGGGTCTCGGGCAGCGGCGCGTCCGCGCCCGTGAGGCCCAGGGCTTCGGAGATGCGCAACCCGCAGCCCCAAAGCAGGGTGACCACGGCCACATCGCGGGCGCCGACCCAGGGTGTCTCCGATTGCAGCTCGATCGCGTCGATCAGGGTGCGTGCGGCGTCTTCGGCCAGCGGGCGGGGTAGCTTTTTCTGGAACTTCGGCGCGCGGACGGACAGGACGGCGGTGGGCTCGAACCCCTCGCGTTCGGCCAGCCAGCGATAAAAGGCTTTCACGGCCGAGAGCTTGCGGGCCAGCGACCGGGCCGCGATCCCGCCGCTGCGCGCATGGGCCATCCAGGCCCGCATGTCGGTCACAGTGATGCGGGCGAGGGCGGCCAGCCCCTGCCGCTCGCCTTTGTACTCGGTGATGAAGGCGAGAAACTCCGCCACATCGCCCTGATAGGCGGTGAGCGTGTTCTGCGCGGCCCCTTTCAGCGCGCGCTGGTGGCTCAGCCACGCTTCGAGCGCATCCCGTGCGGCGGGGCTGATCAGGCTCACGACAGCCAGCGGCGCATGACCCGTTCGAAGACGCCAGTGAAGAAGAGCAAAAGGTCGGTGCCCTGTTGTGGCCCGAACATATGTGGGTCTTCAGAGCCGAGGATCAGCAGGCCGGGCAGACGCCCGGGCCCGAAGTCGAGCGCGAGGCAGGCCTCGGATTTCATCCAGGCGGCCTTGTCGCCGAAGATCAGGTCAGAGCCCTGCTGCAGCTGGCGCAACGTGACCTGGCGCGCGCTGCCGGGGCGGCTGTGATCGAGATAGTCGGCGACAAATCCGGGGGCGGCCACGGCCAGCACATCGTCCAGCCCGCCGAGCGCCGGATCGAGCCCCTCCTGCGCGCTTTCCAGAACCAGGCGGACCGCATCCACCCGCAGGATTTCCGCGACCTCTCCACCGAGATCGGTCAGGAAGGTTTCGAAGTCCAGGGGTTCGAGCATGCGCAGGATGGCGCGGTGGATCTGGTTGGTGCCTGCGAGGTTCTCGTAGGCGGCGGCGATCACCGAGCGGTGGGTGTCTTCAAGCCGGTCGAGCCGGCTCTCCATCCGCTCCATTGCGATGCCGCGCAGGTCGACGATATTGGCGCCCATCGCACGCTCGTTCGCGGCGATCAGCGCCTTCATGACGTCTTTGTCGTCGAGGATCACATCGGGCTGCGAGAGGATCGCCTCGCGCAGGGCGTCTTCTATTTTTGGGCTGCTGCTCATGACTTTCTCGTTTATTTTTCCGCACCCTAGCACGGGGCTGGCGCGAAATCGCCCGGAAAATCAGAGGCGGGTCTCAAGAACGGCGAGGTGTTGCCAATGGGTGCCAGCGCCTGGACGGCGCTGGTCTTCATCGGCGGCGATCAGAGAATGTTCTGACCGGTCTTGGCCCAATCCGCCATAAAGGCCTCAAGCCCCTTGTCGGTCAGCGGATGCGCGGCGAGCTTCTTTATCACCTCGGGCGGTGCGGTCATCACATCGGCACCGATCAGCGCGGCCTCCTGCACGTGGTTGACCGAGCGGATCGAGGCGGCGAGGATTTCGGTCTCGAAGCCGTAGTTGTCGTAGATCGTGCGGATGTCCTGAATGAGGTCCATCCCGTCGAGGTTGATGTCATCGAGCCGGCCGATGAACGGGCTGATGAAACTGGCGCCTGCTTTCGCGGCGAGCAGCGCCTGGTTGGCCGAGAAGCAGAGTGTCACGTTGACCATCTTGCCTTCGCTCGAGAGCACCTTGCAGGCTTTCAGCCCGTCCCAGGTGAGCGGCAGCTTGACGGTGATGTTCGGCGCGATCTCGGCCAGCTTGCGGCCTTCGGCGATCATCGCCTCGGCGTCCAGAGCCACCACTTCGGCGCTGACCGGGCCATCGACGATGTCACAGATTTCCTTGGTCACCTCGAGGATGTCACGGCCTGATTTCAGGATGAGCGAGGGGTTCGTGGTGACCCCATCCACCATGCCCAGATCATTCAGCTCGGAGATCGCTTGCGTGTCGGCGGTGTCGACAAAGAATTTCATCGGTCGGGTCCTTTCGGCAGACATGTGAACGCTAACAGGTATCGGTCTTGCGCTTGGCTTTACCGCATGATCTGCGATGCTTAAACCCTCAAGCGCCATATTTCGAGAGTGAGCCTGTTGAGCCTGCCGCAATTCTACGACGAGGGCTGCCTGATCGGGGTTCTGACGACGCAGCCGCTGGGGCGGGCGCTGGACTATCGCGCGCCGGAGGGCGGCTGTTCGCTCGGTGCTTTCGTTGAGGTGCCGCTGGGTCCGCGCAAGGTGATCGGCGTGGTCTGGGGGCCGGGGCGCGGGGATTATGACCTGTCGAAGATCCGCGCGGTCTACCGGGTGCTGGAGGCCGCGCCGATGCGGGCGGAGATGCGCAGTTTTCTGGAGCGTGCGGCGGAGTACACGCTGACGCCCATGCCTGCGATGTTGCGGCTGGCCACGCGGGCGCCGGGGCTGGGCGATCCGCCGTCAATGCGCAAGATCTATCGCCGGGGGCCGTCGGAGCCCGACAAGATGACCGCAGCGCGGCGCAAGGTGCTGGAGGCGCTGGCGAATTATGGCGAGCTGTCGTTCACGCTGAAGGAACTGGCCGAGATGGCGGGCGTTGGGACGTCTGTAGTAAAGGGCCTGGTGGCGCAGAATGCCGTGGTCGAGGAGGAAAGCCCGCGCGATCTGCCTTATCCCCGGCTTGATCCGACGCTGCCCGGCAAGGAGCTGACGGAGGATCAGGCCGCAGGCGCCGCGCAGCTGGCCGAGGCGGTGCGGTCGGAGCGCTATGGCACAACCCTGCTGCGCGGGGTGACGGGGTCGGGCAAGACCGAAGTGTATCTGGAGGCGGTGGCCGCTGCGCTGTCGGCAGGACGGCAGGCGCTGGTGCTCTTGCCGGAGATCGCGCTGACGGCGGAGTTTCTGACCCGCGTGCAGGAGCGGTTTGGCGCAAGGCCCGCCGAGTGGCATTCGGGGGCCACGATGACAGAGCGGCGCCGGATCTGGCGCATGGTCGGGCAAGGCGATGCGCAACTGGTGATCGGGGCGCGGTCCGCGCTGTTTCTGCCGTTTCAGAACCTCGGGCTGATCGTCGTCGATGAGGAGCACGACACGTCCTACAAGCAGGAGGAGGGTGTGCTCTACAACGCGCGCGACATGGCGGTGCTGCGCGCGTCGATCTGCGGGGCGCAGGTGGTGCTGGCCTCGGCCACACCCTCGCTGGAAAGCTGGGCCAATGTGGAGGCGGGTAAGTACAGGCGGCTGGAGCTGACATCTCGCTTCGGCCCGGCGGTGATGCCCGAGATGCGGGCCATTGATATGCGGGCCGAGCAGCTGCCATCTGATCGGTGGATTTCGGGCGTTTTGCAGCGCGAGGTCGAGGCGCGCCTTGAGGCTGGTGAGCAATCGCTGCTCTTTATCAACCGGCGCGGCTATGCGCCGATCACGCTCTGCCGCGCCTGCGGGCATCAGATCGGATGCGATCACTGCGATGCGCGCATGGTGGAGCATCGGTTTCTGAAACGTCTGGTCTGTCACCAATGCGGCGAGACGAAACCTATGCCGCAGGTCTGCCCGGCCTGTGAGGTCGAGGGAAAGCTGGCCGCTGTGGGCCCGGGGGTCGAGCGGCTGGGCGAAGAGGCGGCGGTGCTGTTCCCGGAGGCGCGGATCGCGACCTTGAGTTCGGACATGTACGGCTCGGCCCGCGCGCTGAAGGCCGAAATCGAAGGCATCGCCGACGGGGCGGCGGATGTGATCATCGGCACGCAGCTGGTGGCCAAGGGACATAACTTTCCGAAGCTGACGCTGGTGGGTGTGATTGATGCGGACCTCGGGTTGCAGGGCTCCGATCTGCGCGCGGCGGAGCGGACGTTCCAGCTGATGCGCCAGGTGGCCGGGCGTGCAGGCCGCGCCGAAAAGCCGGGTGCGGCGCTGATGCAGACGTACCAGCCCGAACACCCGGTGATACGCGCCATTCTGGCGGGCGATGAGGAGCGGTTCTGGGCGGCGGAGGCGCGCGAACGTGAGGCGGCGGGGGTGCCGCCCTACGGGCGCATGGCCGGGATCATCCTGAGCGGGACGGATGTGGCGCAGGTCTTTGACGCGGGCAATCTGCTGGCGCGGCAGGACCGGCCCTTGCGGTCGATCGGCGCGCAGGTCTTCGGCCCGGCACCGGCACCGATCGCCCGGGTGCGGGGACGGCATCGGGTGCGGCTGCTCGTGAAGGCGGAGAAATCGGCGCCGCTGCAGAAAGCGCTCGCCACCTGGGTGGAGCAGGTGCGGCTGAAGGGCGATCTGCGGCTGGCGGTCGATATCGACCCACAGAGTTTTTACTGAGCCCTGGCGGTTTGGCGGCGCGGCCCCGGGCCAAACCCAACTTTTTCGCAGGGCAACTGTGCCTATTTGCATCTCGCCAAGGGGCATCAAAAGGCATATGGGTCGGCTATGGCCCAGTATGTGAGACTTTCAGACGCAAAGCGGCTGCCGTTTTGGCGGCGGCCTATTGCGCTGTTGTTTCTCATGGCGCTGGCGATGCCGATTGCCTTCAACACCTGGTCGGCGCTGCTCAATAACTTCGTCATCGAGGCGGCGAATTTCGATGGTGGTGACATCGGGTTGCTGCATACCGTGCGCGAAATCCCGGGGTTTCTGGCGGTCGGGGTCATCGCGATCATCATTTTCGTGCGCGAGCAGGTGCTGGCGTTGGTGTCGCTGATCCTTTTGGGCGCGGCGACGGCGGTGACGGCATGGTTTCCGTCGATGGGCGGTATTCTGACGATCACGATGCTGAGCTCCATCGGATTTCACTATTACGAGACGGTCAACCAGTCGCTGCAGCTGCAATGGCTGAGCAAGAAAGAGGCGCCGCAGATGCTCGGCTGGCTGCTTGCTGCGGGGTCAGCCGCGACGCTGGTCGCGTATCTTGCGATCATGGCGCTCTGGGACACGCTGCAGCTCACGTACAATACCGTTTACGTGGTGGGCGGCGGGATCACCGTGGCGATTGCCGCCTTTGCGATGCTGGCCTACCCGCAGTTCGAGGCGCCCAATCCGCAGGTCAAGAAGATGATCCTGCGGCGGCGGTACTGGCTCTATTATGCGCTGCAGTTCATGTCGGGCGCGCGGCGGCAGATCTTCGTGGTCTTCGCCGGATTCATGATGGTCGAGAAGTTCGGCTATGACGTGCATGAGATCACGCTGCTGTACCTCATTAACCTGATCGTCAACATGCTGGTGGCACCGCTGCTGGGCCGCGCCGTGAGCCATTTTGGCGAGCGCAATACGCTGGGGTTCGAATACATCGGGCTGATCATCGTCTTCCTGTGCTATGGCGGGGTCTATTACTTGGGCTGGGGCGTGGCCGTGGCGGCGACGCTCTACGTGCTGGATCACATCTTCTTTGGACTGGCGCTGGCGCTGAAGACCTATTTCCAGAAGATCGCCGATCCGGGTGACATTGCACCCACGGCGGCCGTGGCCTTCACGATCAACCATATCGCGGCGGTCTTCCTGCCGGTGCTGCTGGGCCTTTTGTGGCTGGCGTCTCCTGCGGCGGTGTTCTTTCTTGCCGCGGGTATGGCGGGGGTCTCGCTGGTGCTGGCGCTGATGATCCCGCGCCATCCCGAACCCGGTCAAGAGACCATCTTCTCCCGCGCGGTTGCTGCGCCCGCGGAATGAGCGATGCGCGGTTTCTGACCGGGTCGACCATGGGGCATGTGGTGCGGATGACCGCCACGGGCGCGATGGGGATCACCTTTGTTTTTCTGGTCGATGCGGCGAACCTACTGTGGATTTCGCAGCTGGGTGATCCGTCGCTTGTCGCGGCCATCGGCTTCGCCTACGCGATCCAGTTCTTCTCCGTTTCTTCCGGGGTTGGTCTGATGATCGCGGCGACGGCGCTGATCTCGCGCAGCATAGGGTCCGGGGACCGGGCCGCGGCGCGGCGACAGGCGGGTGGGGCCATTGCCATTGCGGTTGTGATCCAGTCCGCGCTTGCGCTGCTGATCGTGCTCTTCCGCCATGATCTGGTGGCGCTGGCCGGGGCGACGGGTGAGACGGCGGCGCTGGCAGCGCGCTATCTTGGCATGACGATCCCGTCGCTGCCGTTCATGGCGGTTGGCATGGTTGCCTCCGGCGCGCTGCGTGCTGAAGGGCTGGGTGCGAAGGCGATGTATGTGACGCTGGTCTCGGGCTCGCTTCTGATGCTGATTGACCCGGTGCTGATCATCTGGATGGGCCTGGGGCTTGATGGCGCCGCCATTGGCCTCTTTGCGTTTCGGCTGGCACTCATGGGGCTCGGGCTCTTCTTTGCGGCCTACCAACACGGGCTGATCGCAATGCCCGATCTGGCGATGGCACGCGGCGTGCTGCGGCCCTATATGGCCGTCGCTCTGCCTGCGATTGCGACGCAGATGGCGACACCGGCGGGCAATTACTTTCTGACCATCGTGATGGCGCCGTTTGGCGACGATGCGGTGGCGGCCTGGGCGGTGGTCGGGCGGCTGACGGTGGTGGCCTTTGGCGGCATTTTCGCGCTGTCAGGCGCCATTGGTGGGATTTTCGGCCAGAACTATGGTGCGGGCCTTTGCGACCGGCTGCGCACGACCTATCGCGACGCGCTGATTTTCTGCGCGCTCTATACTGCCGTCGCCTGGGCGCTGCTGGTGCTGGCCACACCGGCGGTCATCGCCGCCTTCGGGTTGAGCGGGCAGGGGGCCGAGGTGCTCCGGGCCTTCACCACCGTGGGTGTCGGCGGGTTCATCTTCGTCGGCGCGCTCTTCGTCTCGAATGCGGCCTTCAACAACCTGGGCAAACCGGGGCGCTCGACCGTGGTGACCTGGGTGAAAGATGGCGCACTGAGCTGGCCTGCCGCGGCTCTGCTCGCCACACTTTATGGTGCGCCGGGGGTGATCTATGGCCAGGCGGCAGCTGGGGCGCTGGTAGGCGGGCTGTCGGCACTCTGGGGCTGGCGTTTCGTGCAGGGGCTGCGCCCCGTACCGCCCGAGACGCTTGACCTTCCGCCACCGCGGCCCTACCCGAACCCCGACCGCTATCGGAGCCGCTGATGCCAACCTTCACCGCCCTGACCACCCTGCCCGGCAAAGCCGCCGCCGAGAAACTCGGGGCCGCGATGGAGCAGCTCGACCCCGAGCCCACCGGTGTGGGTGTCTTCGAGGTCGAGGATGGCTCGGGCCTCTGGGAAGTGGGGGGCTATTTCACCGACCCGCCCGACGAGACCGCGCTGGCGCTTCTGGCTGCGGCCACGGGCGCCAAGCCCTTCGTCGTCTCGGAATTGCCCGAGACCGATTGGGTCGCCCATGTGCGGCGCGAGCTGGCCCCGGTGCAGGCCGGGCGCTTCTTCGTCTATGGCAGCCATGATGCGGATCAGGTGCCCGCCGAAGCAGAACCGTTGCTGATCGAAGCGGCGATGGCCTTTGGCACCGGGCACCATGGCACCACGCTGGGCTGTTTGCGCGCGCTGGACCGGCTGATGGGGCAGGGCGTGGTGGGGCAGGCGGTTGTCGACATCGGCTGTGGCACTGCCGTGCTGGCGATGGCGGCAGCGCGTGTCTGGCCGAACCCGGTGCTGGCCAGCGATATCGACGAAGTGGCCGTGGAGGTGGCGCGCAGCAACGTGGTGGCCAACGGTCTCGACGGGCGGGTACGCTGTGTCGAGGCGGCCGGATTCGACCACCCTGAGCTGCGGGCCGCGAGCCCCTTTGACCTGATCTTTGCCAATATCTTAAAGGGTCCGCTGGTGGCGCTGGCGCCCGATATGGCCGCCCATCTGCGCCCCGGCGGACATGCGATTCTCTCCGGTATTCTGAACGAGCAGGCCGATGAGGTGATTGCGATTTATGCCCGCCACGGGATCAATCTGGAGCACCGCGAAGAGATTGTTGACTGGACAACGCTTACCCTGAGTAGAGATCTGCCTTAATTGCCCCATTTCCGCCACATTTGGGGCATTTGCCTTGAATTTTAGGCGGATTATCCGCAGATTCTAAGAGATTTTGGTGGGGGCCTGATCGTCAGGAGAGTGTGGTGACAGATTACGCTCAATTTGAAAAACGCCGTGCGGCGCTCAGCGATAAGCACAAGAAGCTGGCGCGTGGTTATACGGCCAAGATCGGCAAGGACGGGCTGATCACCGTCGAGCCCAGACGCGTGCGTCTGCCCTTTAGACCGCGCGTGGTGGTCTTTGTGCTCGCAGGCGTGTTCCTGTTCAAATCCCTGATGATCGTATCCACTGGCCTCGGCACATACGAAGGCCGGATTGAGGCCTTGCGCGCTGGCACCGTCTTCGAACAGGCCGCCGCCTGGGCCATGCAGCCTGATCTGATCTCGCGTGGATTGGCCGAGATGATCATAAAAGCGCTGCCGTGATCTGTGCGAACGGGGCTTGGTCCCGTTCGGGTGTGTGAACGAACGTCCCTCCTAAGGTGTTCACTGGTAAAAAAACCGCTTCTCCCTTTCGGAAGAAGCGGTTTTTCTGTGTGGGATCGTGAAGATCGCGCGCTGGTTTAGCGGATGATCTGGCTGTCCGCGACGCCGTCGATGTCCGCGCGGCTCAGACCGATATCTTCAAGTTCGCGGTCGGTCAGTGCGGCCAGTGCGTTGCGGGTCACGCGCGCGTCGTTCCAGGCGACGACGGAGGCGATGGTTGCGCTGATCATGCTGAAGAAACGGCTTGCAACGGTTGCGGAGCCATAGGTGGTGCGGGAAGTGTCAAAAGTAGCCATTGAAGCCGTCCTTTATCTGAGGGTGAACCGGTCATGCCGGTGTGTTATGAGCCGCAGATATGACTTGCCTGATTTTTGGGCAAGATGTGAAAACGCAAGGTCGATATGCATTCCGCGCATGGGTCCGATATGTGGTTAACGCGCAGTAAACAAAAAGAAAATCAGTTTACAGTAAGGTCGAAAACAGGCGGTGAAATGACGTATTTGACCTCTGATGCGGCTGGTTTGAGCCCGGATGCCGCTTGGGCCGGTTCGCACGGAAGCACTTTGCGGATGTTCGCCTTTCGTGCTAATGCATAAAAAACGACTAAAATGATCGGGGCAGGGCATATGACGCGGATTATTGGCATCGATCCGGGGTTGAGGACCCTTGGATGGGGTGTGATCGAGGCGTCGGGGAATCGCTTGACACACGTGGCGAATGGCCTGTGCAAGTCGAGCGGGGCTGATCTGGCCGCGCGTCTTTTGTCCCTGCATCAACAGTTGAGCGCCGTGGTGGCGCAGTTCGCGCCCGAACAGGCGGCGATTGAGCAGACCTTTGTGAACAAGGACGGGGCCGGGACCCTGAAGCTGGGGCAGGCGCGCGGGATTGCGATGCTGGTGCCCGCGCAGGCAGGCTTGAGCGTAGGTGAATATGCACCGAATGCGGTGAAGAAGACGGTTGTGGGTGTGGGCCATGCGGACAAGCGGCAGGTTCTGCATATGGTGCAGCTCCAGCTCCCGGGCACCGAGATCGCGGGGCCGGATGCGGCGGATGCGCTGGCGATTGCGATCTGTCATGCGCATCACGGTGCGGGGCTGCTGGGCGCGGCCATCGAGAGGGCGCGGGCATGATCGGCAAGATCACCGGCCGGATTGAGTACCGTGCTGCAGATCATGTGCTGATCGATGTGCGGGGGGTGGGCTATCTGGTCTATTGCTCTGAGCGCACGCTGGCGGGGTTGCCGGGTGTGGGCGAGAGTGTGGCGCTGTTTACCGATCTGGTGGTGCGCGAGGATCTGATGCAGCTTTTCGGTTTTCCGACGCTGGTGGAGAAAGAGTGGCATCGGCTGCTGACCTCGGTCCAGGGCGTGGGCGCCAAGGCGTCATTGGCCATTCTTGGTGCCTTGGGGGCAGATGGAGTGAGCCGGGCGATTGCGCTGGGGGACTGGAATGCGGTGAAGGCGGCGAAGGGTGTGGGACCCAAGATCGCGCAGCGTGTCGTGCTGGATCTGAAGGACAAGGCGCCGGGGGTGATGGCGATGGGCGGCACCGTTGCAGCGGCGACGGGCGAAGCTGTCGCGGAGGTCATCGAGACCCCCGCGCCAGCGGCCCCTGCTGCGCAGGCGCCCGCCTCGGCCCAGGCCGATGCGTTGTCGGCCCTGGGCAATCTCGGCTATGCGCCCGGAGATGCCGCGGGCGCTGTGGCTCAGGCCGCAAGCGAGGCACCTGAGGCGGATACGCCGGCGCTGATCCGGGCGGCGTTGAAACTGCTGGCGCCCAAAGGCTAGGGTGCGGCAGGTTTTGCAGGACAGGTGATGACCGATATCGACCCCACCGTGCGGCCTGATCCGCTGCCCGAGGATCAGGACCGGGCGCTGCGCCCGCAGCTGCTCGATGAATTCGTGGGGCAGGCAGAGGCGCGGGCCAATCTGCGGGTGTTCATCCAATCGGCGCGGCAGCGCGGTGAGGCGATGGATCACACGCTGTTTCATGGCCCGCCCGGCTTGGGCAAGACGACTCTGGCGCAGATCATGGCGCGGGAGCTGGGCGTGGGCTTTCGCATGACTTCTGGGCCGGTGCTCGCGAAGGCGGGGGATCTGGCGGCGATCCTGACCAATCTGGAGCCGCGCGACGTGCTGTTTATCGATGAGATTCACCGGCTGAACCCGACGGTGGAGGAGGTGCTCTATCCCGCGCTGGAGGATTTTGAGCTTGATCTGGTGATTGGCGAGGGGCCGGCGGCGCGGACCGTGCGGATTGAGTTGCAGCCCTTCACGCTGGTGGGGGCCACGACGCGGATGGGGCTGTTGACGACGCCTTTGCGGGACCGGTTTGGGATTCCGACGCGGTTGCAGTTTTATACCGAGGACGAGCTCTTCATCATCGTGGAGCGGAATGCACGCAAGCTGGGGGCGCCCGCGGATGAAGGGGGCGCGCGAGAGATTGCGCGGCGGGCGCGGGGGACGCCCCGGATCGCCGGGCGGCTTTTGCGGCGGGTGGTCGATTTTGCCGTTGTCGAGGGGGACGGGACCGTGACCCGCGATCTGGCGGATATGGCGTTGACCCGGCTTGGCGTGGATCATCTGGGGCTCGACGGGGCGGATCGGCGGTATCTGTTGTTGATGGCGGAGAACTATGGGGGCGGACCCGTGGGAATCGAGACCTTGAGCGCGGCGCTGTCGGAGAGCCGGGATGCGTTGGAAGAGGTGATCGAGCCCTTTCTGCTGCAACAGGGGCTTATTCAGCGCACCCCGCGCGGGCGGATGCTGGCACAGAAGGGATGGGCGCATCTGGGGCTGGATGCACCTCGGGGGCAGACGGATTTGTTTGAGTGATGCGGCAGGACAGTTGAGTATTTGTGGAAGGGTGAAGATGGACGCATCCGAGATTGAGGCGCTGTTCACGCGGGAGAGTGGCGATTTTGCTTTTGCGCGCTGGGGCCGCCCGATTGCGCCGGTGGTGTTTGGGGTCAGCGATGAGACGCTGAGCGTGATCAAGGGCGCGCTCGAGGCGGTGATGGTGTTGTCGGGGCACAAGATGGCCGAGACCGACCCGGAGCTGGGCAGCAACCTCATGGTATTTTTCTTTCGCGACTGGGAGGAGCTGCCGGAGGTTCCTGGCTTGGACCGGCTTATCCTGGAGTTGCGGCCTCTGGTTGCGCGGCTGAAGGCGGCGGAGGCCAATCAGTATCGGGTGTTCCATTTCGATGCGGATGGCGCGATCAAGGCCTGTTTCGTCTTCCTGCGCATGGACGATCATCTAAGCGCGGTGCCCGCGGAGACGCTGGCGCTGAGCCAGATCGTGCAATCGGTGCTGCTGTGGTCGGATACGGCGTTTCGGGAGCGCTCGCCGCTTGCGGTCGTGGGAGACAAGACCATTCTGCGGCCCGAGATCTCAGCGCTCATTCGCGCAGCCTATGATCCCGTGATGCCCCATGCGGCGCAGGATGCGTCCCATGCGCTGCGGCTGGCGGCCCGTGTGGGTCAGATGCAATGAGCGTGGATATGCAGGCCTTCGCCAAGGCGTGGCAGGCGGGGTGGAACAGCCATGACCTGGACCGTATTCTCGAGCACTATAGCGACGATATCCTGTTTCACTCCCGCAAGGCGCAGGCGCTGACCGGCAGCGGGGTGATCCGTGGGAAGGCGGCGCTGCGGGCCTATTGGGCCAAGGCGCTGGAGGGTCAGCCTGA
Organism: Roseobacter cerffii; assembly: GCF_054226325.1. Taxonomy (NCBI): domain Bacteria; kingdom Pseudomonadati; phylum Pseudomonadota; class Alphaproteobacteria; order Rhodobacterales; family Roseobacteraceae; genus Roseobacter; species Roseobacter cerffii. The sequence continues at coordinate 3,106,702 of NZ_CM135757.1, read as the reverse complement.
TTTGCTCTTCACCGTTGAGGATGTGTTTGAGGGGCATGAGATGATGGTGATCACCTATAAGAACCATCGTGGCGTGCTGGCGGCGGAGACGTTGTACTTTGGGCCGGATGACCTTGTGACGCAGGCCGCCGCCTGTCATCGGGAGTAGCCCATGCACCGCTTTCCGATCCGGGTCTATTACGAAGACACCGATATGGCGGGCATCGTCTATTACGCCAATTATCTGCGCTACATCGAGCGCGCGCGCAGCGACTGGGTGCGGGAGATCGGGATCGATCAACTGGCCATGAAGGCGGAGGGTGTCGTGTTTGCCGTGCGACGGGTCGAGGCGGATTACATGCAGCCCGCGCGGTTTGATGATCGGTTGGAGGTCGAGACCACGCTCCGCAAGCTGACGCCAGCGCGCATGATCATGTCTCAGACCGTGCGGCGCGGCGGCGACGTCCTCTTTACTGCAGAGGTCACAATTGCCTGTATCGGGCCGGGCGGAAAGCCCGCGCGGCTTCCAGCAGAACTTCGCGCATTACCAATAACCCCGGCGTCATGACAGCATAGTGATAGCAATCCGCATTGTTCTTCGATAGAATCGCGTGAAATTGAGGTCGGCCAAACGACCCACGAGCGGTGAATAGTAAAGAGCAGGCATCATGGAAGCAGAAACGCTGGCACTGGCGCATGAGATTGATTTCTCATTCTGGGGGCTCTTCATGCGCGCCACCCTCATCGTCAAAATCGTTATGATCATGTTGATCGTGGCCTCTTTCTGGTCGTGGTCGATCATCGTGATGAAGCTGTTGGTCTACCGGCGCGCGCGGGCGGAAGCGGAGGCCTTTGATCGCGAATTCTGGTCGGGGGAGCCACTGGATGGGCTGTTCGAGACCATCGGGCCCGCGCCGTCGGGCAGTTCGGAGAAGATTTTTGCCGCTGGCATGACGGAATGGCGGCGCTCGCACCGGGATGATGGCGGGCTGATCGCGGGGGCGACCTCGCGCATCGACCGGTCGATGGATGTGGCGATCAACAAGGAGGCGGACTATCTGCGGGGCGGGCTGACGGTGCTGGCCACGGTGGGATCGTCGACGCCGTTCATCGGGCTTTTCGGCACGGTGATCGGGATCATGAACGCCTTCATCGAGATTGCCGAGCAGCAGAACACAAATCTCGCCGTCGTCGCCCCAGGGATCGCCGAGGCGTTGCTGGCCACGGGGCTGGGGCTGTTGGCCGCGATCCCGGCGGTGATCTTTTACAACAAGCTCAGTGCAGATTGTGATAAGATCCTCTCGGGGTACGAGGCGTTTGCGGATGAGTTCGCGACGATCCTCAGCCGCCAGTTGGACGGGTGAGCCATGGGTGCGGGTGTCATTCAGAACAAGGGTGAGGGCACGCGGCGCCGCAGGCGCGGGCGGGCCAAGGCCGCGCCCATGTCCGAGATCAACGTCACGCCCTTTGTGGACGTCATGCTGGTGCTGCTGATCATCTTCATGGTGGCGGCCCCGTTACTGACCGTGGGCGTGCCGGTGGAGCTGCCGAAGACGGCGGCGGGCGCGCTGCCGACCGATCAGGAAGAGCCGCTGACCATCACCATCACCGCTGAGGGTGCGGTGCAGATTCAGACCACCGATACAGCGCGGGACGAGCTGGTGCCGAAGCTGCGCGCCATCGCCGCCGAGCGGACGACCGATCAGATCTTCCTGCGGGCGGATGGCGCGGTGCCCTATGCGCAGGTGATGGAGGTGATGGGGGCGCTGAATGCAGGGGGGTTTGCCAACATCGGGCTGGTCACGGACATCGGCGGGCCGACGCTGGACGGTCAGGACCAGTAGGGCCCGGCTGTGCACATCGGCCACTATATCTCAGGGGCGGGTCACACGGCTCTGATCGGGCTCCTGATTTTCGGAGACGTCTTTGCGGCGGAACCTTTGCCGTTTGAGGCGACGCCGGTGTCGGTGATTTCGGGCGCGGAATATGCGGCCCTTGTGGCGCAAGGCCAGGCACCGCAATCCACCACCGAGGTGGCGCAGCCCTCGAGCCCCGAGGTCACGCCTGATGCGCCCGAGATTGCGGCGACGGAAGACAGCGTAAACGATCAATCGGTGCCCGCGCCCGCCGAGACACCAAGCGTCGAGGACGCGCCGGATGTCTCTCAGATCGAACCGCTGCCGCAAGCGGACGTGAGTGATGAGGCGCCGGTTCTGCCGGAGCCACCCGCGGATGTCGCAGTGCTGGTGCCCGAGGTGAGCGACACGCCCGTGCCCGAGGCCGCTGAGCGCGTGGCCCCCGAGGCCGTCGCCCAGCCGGACCCCGAGGCGACCCCCGACCCTGTAGAGCAGGAGGCGGTGGCGCCGGATGAGGCGGGAGAGAGCCCGCAGGAGCCCGCCGAGGCGACGGCCCCTGAAGCCGCAGCCACCGAGATCGTGACCGAGGCAGAGCGCCCCAGCGCCGTGCCCGAGACGTCGATCCGCCCGCCCGCCCGCCGTCCGGACGCGCCTGTGCAGACGGCACAGCCTGCAGAGACGGAGGAGCCGGCCTCACCCGCCGCCGAGACGCCGGAGCCCGATGCCGAAGACCCGGTGGCCGCGGCACTGGCAGAGGCGCTGAGCGGAGAGAACACGCCGTCGAGCGCGCCGAGCACACCGCAAGGCCCGCCGCTGACCGCAGGCGAGAAGGACGCGTTGCGGGTGGCGGTGCAGTCCTGTTGGAATGTGGGTTCGCTGTCGACGGACGCGCTCAACACGACCGTAGTAGTGAGCGTCGCGATGAGCCAGGACGGCAAGCCCGTGACCTCCTCGATCCGGATGACCTCGAGCTCGGGCGGCACCGAGCAGGCGGCGCGGCAGGCCTTTGAGGCGGCGCGCCGCGCGATCATCCGCTGTGGCGCGCGCGGTTTCGATTTGCCCGTGGAAAAATATAGTCAGTGGCAGGATATTGAGATGACGTTCAATCCCGAAAGGATGCGTATCAAATGAAGATTTTCGGACTGGTATTGAGTGTGGCTTTGGGGTTGGGCGTTTTCGCGACAGCTCCGGCACAGGCGCAAAGCGAAGGCCCGCTGCGGATTGAAATCACCGAAGGGGTCATTGAGCCCTTGCCCTTCGCGCTGCCGGTCTTCGAGGCGGAAACGGGCGATGCGGGCGGTCTCGCGGCGCAGATCAGCCAGGTGGTCTCCGCCGATCTGTCGGGCACCGGGCTCTTCCGGGAAATCCCATCGAGTGCGTTCATCAGCCAGGTCAGCAGCTTTGCGGCCCCTGTGCAATACGCCGATTGGAAGGCGATCAATGCGCAGGCGCTGATCACTGGCGCGGTCTCGGTGCAGGGCAACCAGCTGGCGGTGAAGTTCCGGCTCTATGACGTGTTCTCGGGCGCCGAGATGGGCGATGGGCTGCAGTTCACCGGCACCACCGAAGGCTGGCGGCGCATGGCGCATAAGGTTGCAGACGCCGTCTACAGCCGGATCACCGGTGAGGGCGGGTACTTCGACAGCCGCGTGGTCTATGTGTCGGAAACCGGTGGCAAAGACGCGCGGCAGAAGCGGTTGGCGATCATGGATTACGATGGCGCGAATGTGCAGTACCTCACCGACAGCAGCGCAATTGTGCTGGCGCCCCGGTTTTCACCGGATGGCGGGCGGGTGCTCTATACCAGCTATGAGACAGGGTTCCCGCGCATCTATGTGCTCGACGTCGGCTCGGTGCAGCGGCGCGCACTGGAGAGCCAAGAGGGCACAATGAGCTTTGCACCGCGCTTCGCGCCGGATGGGCAGACCATCGTCTTTTCGCTCAGCCAGGGCGGCAACACCGACATCTGGGCGATGAATATCGCAGGCGGTGGGGCGGCACGGCTCACCTCGGCGCCCTCCATCGAGACGGCGCCCAGCTTCTCGCCCGATGGTAGCCAAATCGTCTTTGAAAGCGACCGCTCGGGCTCGCAGCAGCTCTACATCATGCCCGCGGGCGGTGGCGAAGCGCAGCGCATCTCCTTTGGGCCCGGGCGCTATGGCACGCCGGTCTGGTCGCCACGGGGCGACCTCATCGCCTTTACCAAGCAGAACGCGGGGCGATTTCATATCGGCGTGATGCGCACCGATGGTTCGGAAGAGCGGCTGTTGACCGCCTCTTTCCTCGATGAAGGCCCCACCTGGGCGCCGAATGGTCGGGTGATCATGTTCACCCGCGAAACTCAAGGAGAAGGCGGGCGGTCCTCGCTCTATTCCGTGGACATTTCAGGGCGTAACCTGCGGCCCGTGCGCACACCCGATGGTGGGTCCGACCCATCGTGGTCGCCGCTTTTGAAATGAGGCTGTCGAAACCGTTTCCAAGGGGCGGGCGCATGTGCTAAAACCCCAATAAAATAACAACAACATCGATCACATGAGGCAGAGAGCATGACACTCAAGGCTAAAATTCTTCTTCTCGTTGCGGGGCTTGCGCTCGCGGCTTGTACGAACCCGGATCGCTTCGGCGCGGATGGCACCGCAGGCGGGCTTGGCGGCGCCGGTGGCGCGGTTGTCCCAGGCAGCCCGAATGACCCCACATCGCCCGCCTATTTCAACCAGACCATCGGGGATCGGGTGCTGTTCGCCGTGGATCAATCGACGATCTCGGATGAGGGCCGCACCGTGCTGGACGGGCAGGCGACCTGGCTGCTGACCAACACCGATTTCACCGCGATCATCGAAGGCCATGCGGATGAGCAGGGCACGCGCGAATACAACGTGGCTCTTGGTGCCCGCCGTGCGAATGCGGTGCGCGAATATCTCGTCTCGAAAGGTGTCGCGGGCAATCGGCTGCGCACCGTGAGCTATGGCAAGGAGCGTCCGATCGAGATATGTTCCAACGAAGCTTGCTATGCCAAGAACCGCCGTGCCGTGACGGTCCTGGCTGCTGGACTGACAGGGTAGTGTGATGCGCATCTTTGTCGCTTTTGTCACCGCACTTGTCCTGCTCCCCCTCGGCGCGCAGGCGCAGGACGATCAGACCCTGGCGGATATCCGGCAGGAGATGACAGTGCTTTACGTCGAGATTCAGAAGCTGCGGCGCGAGCTGTCGACAACCGGTGGGGCCAATGTGAACACGGGCGGCGAGACGGTGCTCGACCGGATGAGCGCCATCGAGGCAGAGATGCAGCGACTGACGTCGAAGACCGAGGAACTCGAGTTCCGCATCAATCGGATCGTGCAGGATGGCACGAACCGGCTGGGTGATCTCGAGTTTCGGCTGGTCGAACTGGAGGGCGGCGATATTGCAGCGCTCGGGGAGACCACGACGCTCGGGGGCGATCTGCCTGCGGCGGTGACGCCGGCGCCGGGCGGCATTGCCACACCGGACCCGGCAGCGCCGCAGGGTGGCATCCAGCTTGCGGTTGGCGAGGAAGAGGATTTCAAGAAGGCGCAAACCGCATTGAGCGATGGTGACTATCAGCGCGCGGCTGACCTCTTTGCGAGCTTCACTTTGACCTACCCCGGTGGCCCGCTTGCCGCGGGTGCCGATCTGGGACGTGGTGAAGCACTGGAAGGCCTTGGCGACACCCGCGAGGCGGCCCGCGCCTATCTCAACAGTTTCAGTGTCGATCCCACCGGGCCGGTCGCGCCTGAATCGCTCTACCGTCTCGGGCGGTCTCTTGGTGGTCTTGGCCAGATGCAAGAAGCCTGCGTGACCCTGGGCGAGGTTGGGCTGCGCTTCCCGGAGAACCCGGCGGCCGAGCAGGCGCGGAGAGAGATGCAACGCCTGGGCTGTGCGTGATGTAATGCCCGGCGCGTTGAGCGGCGAGGTGGCGCAGCACCTCTTGCCGCACCCGCCGGGCGCCTTGGGTGTCGCGGTCTCCGGCGGAGGCGACTCTGTTGCGCTGTTGCATCTGTTGCACGACATCGCTCAGACGCACCCCATCCTGCTGCATGCGATTACTGTTGATCACGGTCTGCGGTCCGAGGCCGCGCTTGAGGCGGCGGACGTCACCGCACTTTGTGAGCGCTTGGACGTACCGCATACGATTGTGCGATGGACTGGCTGGGATCGTCAGGGCAATCTGCAAAAAGAGGCCCGAGACGCGCGGTATCGGCTAATTACCGATTGGGCGAAGGACCACGACATCACCACCATCGCCTTGGGCCACACGCTGGATGATCAGGCGGAAACGGTGCTGATGCGGCTGGCGCGGGGTGCCGGGGTCGATGGGTTGTCGGCGATGGCGCCGCGGCGGCTGTGGAACGGGATCACGTGGATCAGGCCGCTTTTGGGTTTCACTCGCGCAGAGCTGAGGGAGGACTTGCGGGCGCGCGGGGCAAGCTGGGCCGAGGACCCCAGCAATGATGACACCCGATTTGACCGCGTCCGGGTGCGACAGGCGCTGGACGTTCTGGCGCCGTTGGGCATCGACGCGCAGGCACTGGGACAGGTTGCGTTCAACATGGCGCGCGCGCGGGATGCGCTGAACTGGCAGGCCTTTCTCGAAGCGCGCCGGATCGCGCGGGTGGAGGCGGGTGCGGTGCGGATCGATTGGCGCACCTATCGCACGCTGCCCGACGAGGCCGCGCGCCGCATCCTGCTGAGCGCCATCGCTTGGATCAGCGGCTCAGGCTACGCCCCGCGTCGCCGCCCTGTTCTCGGCCTGATCGAGGCGCTGAAACAGGGCACTGGCGGCACGGTGGACGGCTGTCAGGCCTGGCGCGACCGGGACGCGCTGTGGATTTTCCGCGAGCACCAACCGATCCGCGATATGAAATGCCGCGTGGACGAGCTCTGGGATGGCCGCTGGCACCTGCACGGCGGTCCGCAAGGCGAGGGTTTGCATCTCGGCGCGCTTGGCGAAGAGGGTCTGAAACAGCTCGCCGACTGGCGCACGGCGGGGCTGCCACGGGATGTTCTGCGGGTCACACCCGCGGTCTGGCGCGGTCCGGATCTGGTCGCAGCACCCATGGCGGGCCACCGAAATGGATGGCACGCGAGCATCGAGGGAGGCGAAGAGGCCTTCTTTGCCGCACTTTTATCGCATTGAACATGTGCGCGCAGTGTCTATCTTAGCCAAGTAGTGGTACGATAGGCTTTCGTCCCGCGCGCACATTTTAGGAGAAAATCGTTGGGTAATGCACGCAACATCGCCTTCTGGGTCGTCCTGTTTCTACTGATCCTGGCCCTGTTCAACCTGTTCAGTGGGCCCGGCAGCACGCTGCAAAGCCGCGAGATAAGCTATTCGGAGTTCGTCAACGCGGTCGAATCCGGCGAGGTCAGCAACGTGACGCTCGATGGCGAGCAAGTGCGCTTCCGTCAGGCAGACGGCGTGGATTATGTGGCGATCAAGCCGGAAGATGCTGAAATCACACAGCTTTTGATTGAGAACGACATTGCGGTGCGTGCCGAACAGCAACAGCAGTCCGGGTTCCAGACCTTCCTGATGTCGCTTCTGCCCTTCCTGCTGCTGATCGGTGTCTGGGTCTACTTCATGAATCGGATGCAGGGTGGTGGCAAAGGCGGCGCCATGGGCTTTGGCAAGTCCAAGGCCAAGATGCTCACCGAAAAGCATGGCCGCGTGACCTTTGACGATGTCGCGGGAATCGACGAGGCGAAGGAAGAGCTGGAAGAAATCGTCGAATTCCTGCGCAATCCCCAGAAATTCAGCCGTTTGGGCGGCAAAATCCCGAAAGGTGCATTGCTTGAGGGCCCTCCCGGGACTGGTAAGACGCTCTTGGCTCGCGCCATCGCCGGTGAGGCGGGCGTGCCTTTCTTCACAATCTCGGGATCGGACTTCGTGGAAATGTTCGTTGGTGTCGGTGCCTCTCGCGTGCGCGACATGTTCGAGCAAGCCAAGAAGAACGCGCCCTGCATCGTCTTCATCGACGAGATTGACGCCGTGGGTCGGCACCGGGGTGCAGGCTATGGCGGCGGTAATGACGAGCGTGAACAGACCCTCAACCAACTGCTGGTCGAGATGGACGGGTTCGAAGCAAATGAGGGCGTGATCATCATCGCGGCGACAAACCGCAAGGATGTGTTGGACCCCGCACTGCTGCGCCCGGGCCGGTTCGACCGTCAGGTGACCGTGGGCAATCCGGACATCAAGGGCCGCGAGAAAATCCTCGGCGTACACGCTCGGAAGACTCCGCTCGGTCCCGACGTCGACCTGCGCATCATCGCACGCGGAACGCCTGGGTTTTCTGGCGCCGATCTGGCGAACCTTGTGAACGAAGCAGCACTTGGCGCGGCCCGCGTGGGGCGTCGCTTCGTGACGATGATCGACTTCGAGAACGCGAAGGACAAGATCATGATGGGCGCCGAGCGTCGCTCAATGGTCATGACGCCGGAACAAAAGGAGATGACCGCCTATCACGAGGCGGGACACGCACTGGTGGGCATCAAACTGCCGAAATGCGACCCGGTCTACAAGGCGACGATCATCCCGCGCGGCGGTGCGCTCGGCATGGTGATGAGCCTGCCGGAAATGGACCGCCTGAACATGTTCAAGGACGAATGCCACCAGCGTCTCGCCATGACCATGGCGGGTAAGGCGGCGGAAATTCATAAGTACGGGCCGGAAGCGGTCTCGAACGGCCCTGCTGGTGACATCATGCAGGCGTCGGGTCTTGCACGCGCCATGGTGCTGCGCTGGGGCATGTCGGACAAGGTTGGTAATATTGACTACTCCGAGGCCGCCGAAGGCTATCAGGGGAACACCGCGGGCTTCTCCGTCTCGGCCAACACCAAGGAGTTGATCGAGGAGGAGGTGCAGCGCTTCATTCAGGACGGCTATGACTGGGCGCTGAAGATCATCACCGAGAACGAGACCGAATTCGAACGTCTTGCACAAGGTCTTCTGGAATACGAAACCCTGACTGGTGACGAGATCAAGCGGGTCATGAATGGTGAGCCTCCTGTGCCGCCCGCGGATGAGGACGACAAGCCGGACAGCGGCTCGGCCCCCAGCGTCATCGGCATCCCGAAAGCCAAGGCCAAGGCGAAGAAAACGCCGCCTTCGGATGGCGGGCTGGAGCCGGAGCCGACCTGATCACGGATCGCGATGGAAGTATCACGAAAAACCATAGGCCCCGCCACGCGCGGGGCCTTTTCTTTTCGCAGCACCTCTGGTCCAAATGCGCAGGTCAACTCCCGGAGGACCGGTCATGCCCGCGCTTTTGCCCACACGCTTCACTGGAACCATCACCTGGCTGGGCCGGGTGATCGACAGCGAGGCCAGTTTGCGCGCTGAACCTTTGCCATCTGCCGCGCTCACCTTCACCGGCATCGAAGGGGAGTGCCACGGCGGTCTGACCCGCCCGTCCTGCGTGCGCACCAAGGCGCAATATCCGAAGGGGACGGAAATCCGCAATGTGCGGCAGCTCTCCGTGCTTTCGGCGGAGGATCTTGCCGCCATCGCCTCGGACATGGGGCTGGAGACGATTGATCCCGTCTGGGTCGGTGCCTCGATGGTGATAGAGGGTATCCCCGATTTCACCCATGTGCCGCCATCCTCGCGGCTGCAGATGCCCAGCGGTGCGAGCATTACCGTGGATATGGAGAACCGGCCCTGCGTGCTGCCGGGCCGCGAGATCGAGAAGGATCACGCGGGCTTTGGTGCGGCGTTCAAACCGGCGGCGAAGAACCGGCGCGGGGTGACGGCCTGGGTCGAGCGCGAGGGGGCAGTGGCCGTCGGCGACACGGTCACCTTGCACATCCCGGACCAGCCCGTCTGGCCGCATCTCGCCGACGCGCGAACGTAACAATCGTTTCCGAAACGAAACGATTGCTGCGCTTCCCGCCGCTGACAGCGGTGGAAATGTCGGAATCGCCCTTCTGCCCATTGCGGCGCGCTCGTATGCAGGACGCAGCATCACAGCCGCGCGCGGCGTTTCATCGGGGAGTGTTCCATGGCCTATAAATCTGACATTGAAATTGCGCGCGCCGCATCGAAAAAGCCGATCCAGGAGATCGGGGCTAAGCTGGGCATCGCCAGCGACGATCTGCTGCCCTACGGTCACGACAAGGCGAAGGTCTCGCAGAGCTTCATCAACTCGGTGCAAGGCAACGAGAACGGCAAGCTGATCCTGGTCACGGCGATCAACCCGACGCCGGCCGGTGAGGGCAAGACCACCACAACCGTCGGTCTGGGCGACGGGCTGAATCGCATTGGAAAGAAGGCTGCCGTTTGTATCCGCGAAGCCTCGCTTGGTCCGAACTTCGGCATGAAGGGCGGCGCTGCGGGTGGCGGCTATGCGCAGGTTGTGCCGATGGAAGAGATGAACCTGCACTTCACGGGCGATTTCCACGCGATCACATCGGCTCATTCGCTGCTCTCGGCGATGATCGACAACCACATTTACTGGGGCAACGAGCTGGAAATCGACACCCGCCGCGTCGTCTGGCGTCGCGTGGTCGATATGAACGACCGCGCGCTGCGTCAGATCACCACGAGCTTGGGTGGTGTGGCCAACGGCTTCCCGCGCGAGGCGGGCTTTGACATCACCGTGGCCTCGGAAGTCATGGCGATCCTGTGCCTGTCGAAAGATCTCAGCGATTTGCAGAAGCGCCTCGGCGATATGATCGTGGCCTACCGCCGCGACCGCTCACCCGTTTATGCCCGTGACATCAAGGCCGATGGCGCCATGACGGTGCTGCTGAAAGACGCGATGCAGCCGAACCTCGTGCAGACGCTGGAGAACAACCCGGCGTTCGTGCACGGCGGGCCATTTGCGAATATCGCGCATGGCTGTAACTCCGTCATCGCGACCACCACGGCACTGAAACTGGCGGACTACGTAGTCACCGAAGCGGGCTTTGGGGCGGACCTTGGGGCCGAGAAGTTCCTTAACATCAAGTGCCGCAAGGCGGGCCTCGCGCCGTCTTGCGTGGTGGTTGTGGCCACTGTGCGCGCGATGAAGATGAACGGCGGCGTGGCCAAGGCCGATCTGGGTGCGGAGAATGTGGACGCGGTCAAGAGCGGTTGCGCCAACCTTGGGCGTCACATCGAGAACGTGAAGAGCTTCGGCGTGCCGGTGGTTGTCGCGATCAACCACTTTGTGACCGACACCGATGCTGAAGTGCAGGCCGTTAAGGACTACGTCGCTGGTCAAGGCGCCGAGGCGGTTCTGTCGCGCCACTGGGAGCTGGGCTCCGAAGGCTCTGCCGATCTGGCCACAAAGGTGGTGGAAACCATCGAGAAGGGCGAGGCCGATTTTGCGCCGATCTACCCCGACGAGATGGGGCTGGCAGATAAGATCAACACGATTGCGACCAAGATCTACCGCGCGGACGCGGCGCTGATGGATCAGAAGATCCTCAACCAGTTGAAGGACTGGGAAGCGCAGGGCTACGGCAACCTGCCGGTCTGCATGGCGAAGACGCAATACAGCTTCACCACCGACCCGAACGAGCGCGGCGCACCGACAGGGTTCAATATCCCGGTTCGTGAGGTGCGCCTGAGCGCGGGCGCGGGCTTTGTCGTCGCGATTTGCGGTGAGATCATGACGATGCCGGGCTTGCCGCGTGTGCCCTCCGCGGAAGCGATCAAGCTTAATGCAGATGGTGACGTCGAAGGATTGTTCTGATCAGATGGGCTCAGGCGCGGGGATCGACCCCGCGACTGAGCCTTGCCCCTGCGGGGCTCGCAGGCATCGACCGGAGCCAAGGGAGACGGATGTCATGGTCAGAGCAATTACCTTCATCTTCGCGATACTGATCGCAGGCGCTTCTGCGGCGCAGGATCGATATGTGGGCTACTACTACCCGGAAGTGACCTCGGAAGAGACCTTCGACCGGGTGGTGCGCGCCAGTTCAGGGGCGGGCAAGGCGGTGCGGATCGACTTCGTGAACGTGCTGACAAGCGCGCAGCTCGAGGCGCCCGAGAGCCCGCGGTTTGTCTTCTTTGCCAAGGGCGAGGATGCGGACACGCTGATCCTCACCGCGCTGGATGACGAGGTCTTTGCCACGCTCTACCGCGCCCGGGCGATCATGGCGCAGATGACGGTTGCTGTCCGGCAGGGTGGGTTTTTTCAACAGGAAGAGCTGCAATATGTGGCGACCTTCTATGATTTGCTGCAGCTCATGCAGTTCAACGAATTGGTGATCAGCGATGGTCGCTCGTGGACCCACAGGGTCATGTTTCAAAGATAACAGGAAGACAGAGATGCCAGCTACGATCATCGATGGAAAAGCATTTGCCGGTAAGGTGCGGGCGCAGGTGGCCGAGCACGTCACGCGGCTCAAGGCCGATCACGGGATCACACCGGGCCTGGCGGTGGTGCTGGTGGGCGAAGACCCCGCGAGCCAGGTTTACGTGCGCTCCAAGGGCAAGCAGACGGTCGAAGTGGGCATGACATCGGTTGAGCACAAGCTGGAGGCCGACACCTCCGAAGCTGATCTGCTGAAGGTGATCGACGATCTGAACAAGGATCCGGAGATCCACGGTATTCTGGTCCAGCTGCCTTTGCCGGGGCATCTGGATGAGGATCTGGTGATCAATTCCATCGCGCCTGAAAAGGACGTGGATGGGTTTCATATCTCCAACGTGGGCCTGTTGGGCACGGGGCAGAAGTCCATGGTGCCCTGCACGCCGCTCGGCTGCCTGATGATGCTGCGCGATTATCATGGGTCGCTGTCCGGCATGGATGCGGTGGTGATTGGCCGGTCGAATATCGTGGGAAAGCCGATGGCGCAGTTGCTGCTGGGTGACAGCTGTACGGTGACCATCGCGCACAGCCGCACGAAGGACCTGCCCGAGGTGGTGCGCCGCGCTGATATTGTCGTGGCGGCGGTTGGACGGCCCGAGATGGTGCCGGGCGACTGGATCAAGCCGGGGGCCACGGTGATCGACGTGGGTATCAACCGACTGGACGCGCCGGAGCGCGGTGAGGGCAAGACGCGCCTTGTCGGTGATGTGGATTATGAGAGCTGTGCCGCTGTGGCGGGTGCAATCACGCCGGTGCCGGGTGGTGTCGGGCCGATGACCATCGCCTGCTTGCTGGCCAACACCGTGACGGCCTGCTGCCGCGCCAATGGCTTGCCGGAACCGGAAGGGCTGACCGCTTAGGCGGAGACCGGCACCATCGTGCCCTGCAGGATGGCGATGAGGGTTTCGGTGCCGCCTTTCAGGGCGTGGACCTCACTGCTCACCACCATGAGCCGTTTGCCGGGTTTGATCACCTTTCCGCGTGCCCGCAGCTGATCCCCGACCGCGGGTGCGAGCAGGTTGATCTTGAGCTCGGCCGTCACGACCTCGCTGTCGAGCGGCATCAGGCTGAGCGCGGCATAGCCCGCAGCGCTGTCGCCGATGGAGAAGGTCAGACCTGCGTGACCGAAGCCCTGCTGTTGCGTCGCACCGGGCAGGATGGGTGCGGTGATCTCGACCGCACCTTCGGCGATATCGGTGATCTCTGCACCCAGTGTGCGCATCATCGCTTGCGCCGCGAAGCTTCGCTCAACCCGCTGTCGGTTGCTTTCGTCCATCTGCTGTCCTCACCTCGGCATTGGCACGCATGTGGGCACAGGGCCGGTGAGGATGGCAAGCGCATTCGGCTCCATAAGGCGGCCCAGCACGTCGCTGTGACTGCGCAGTCCACCGGTGTAGGTGCCATAGGCGGGTAGGATCAAGCGTTTGGAATCAAACAGGAATGCCGGGCGCGTGATGGTTCGTCCTCGCGCATGAAGCCCGGCCTTTGGGTGGTAATGGCCCGAAACTTCACCTGTTACACCGTCGCTGGCGATGTGCCGGAAGGTGAGCGGCCCGAGCGTCATCTCCTGCAGATGCGCGCCGCCAAACTCCAACGGGCCCGGATCGTGGTTGCCCTCTATCCAGATCCAGCGCCGCCCAGCCTGCAATTGCGTGATCCAGAGCCGCTCCTGTTCGGGCAGCGCAGCGGCGGCGGCGAGATCATCGAAGCTGTCCCCGAGGCAGATGACCGTACGCGCCTGTGTCCGCGCCAGATCAGCCGCCAGCCGTGTCAGCGTATCGCGCGTCTCGTAGGGCGGCAGCGACTGGCCGCTCCGCCGGGCGACGCGCTCGGATTTGCCCAGGTGCAGGTCGGAGATGCAGAGCAGCGCCTCGTCAGGCCACCAGAGCGCGCCAGAGCCGAGCGCTTTGAGCTCTACACCCGCGAATGTAAAATCGTGACAGTTCATGGTTTGTTCATCGCCGATCCCGCGTCGCCGTGCAAGCGCTCAATAGCCAACCCGCCAGCGCGGCGTGTTCGCCGGTTGCGGCGTGATCTGGGCCAGGCCAGAGGTTTCCATCAGCCGGGCGGCCTCTTCGGCGAGCAACTGTTCTTCCGCGGCGCCCTTGACCGGTACGCGTCCCATTTCGAGAAACAGGGGAGCGGCGAGCGGGGTCACACGGTCGAGCACGACATGGTCGATCCGGTCGCCGACCCGCTGCGCCATTTCCTCGATCCGCCCAAAATCGACCAGCCCGCGCAAGGCTTCCTCGCGGGTGATGTCGAGCAGCAGGTGGCCGGGGTCGTATTTTTGAAGCGTGTCGTAGAGGATGTCGGAGCTGAAGGTGGCCTGCCGGCCGGTCTTGCGCGCCGAGGGTGTGTTGCGCTGGATCAACCCGGCGATGGTGGCGCTTGCCCTGAACGTCCGCTTCATAACGGCATTGCCGGCGAGCCAGGTCTCCAACCCATCCTGCAGTGCGTCGAGATCGAAGAGCGGCGCGGGGTCATCGATCTGGTTCAGGCCCCAGATGAGGGTGGCATAGTCGGTGGCGACGAATCCCATCGGGTTCAGCCCCATCTCCTCCATGCGTTTGGTGAGCAGAAGGCCAAGCGTCTGCTGGCCGTTGCGTCCGGCAAAGCCGTAGATCACCGTCTGCTCGCGCCCGTCGTGCGGGAAGCTCTCGATCAGCAGGCGCCCGGGTTCGGGCAGCTGGCTGACCTCACGCTGAAGCGCCAGCCAGTCGGCGGTATGGGCGGGCAGCTCGGGCCAAGTCTCTTGCTGGAACATCTCGATCACGCGGGCGCTGAGCTGGGTGGAGGTGGCGAATTTCGTGCCGAGGAAGGTGGCGACCTTTGGTTTCTTGGCGGCATTTCGGCTGACCTCGACGGTCATCTCGCGCAGGCCTTCATAGCGCACGATCTGACCTCCGATCAGGAAGGTATCGCCAGGGGTCAGGGAGGCGGCGAAGCCTTCTTCGACCTCGCCCAGCGGCTTGCCGCCCCGGTTGCGTTTGAGCCGCACCTTGAGCGTGTCGGTGTCCTGGATCGTACCGATGTTCATTCGAATTTGTTGAGCGGCTCGGGGATCGCGCAGCTGCCACTGGCCATCTGCGCGCTGCAACAGGCGCTGCCATTGATCATAGGCGCGCAGGGCGTAACCGCCGGTGGCGCAGAAATCGAGACAGGCGTCGAATTCAGCGCGAGTAAGGCCGGCGTAGGCGCCCACGGTGGTGACTTCATCGTACAGCGCGGCGGCGTCGAAGGGACCCGCCGCGGCAGTGATCAGGATGTGCTGGCAGAGCACATCGCGCGGGCCGCGTCCGCGCGGATCGCCATCGAGCGCACCTTCGCGGACAGCCTCCAGAGCGGCCACG
The DNA here is from genome assembly GCF_054226325.1 of Roseobacter cerffii. Taxonomy (NCBI): domain Bacteria; kingdom Pseudomonadati; phylum Pseudomonadota; class Alphaproteobacteria; order Rhodobacterales; family Roseobacteraceae; genus Roseobacter; species Roseobacter cerffii. The sequence goes on along the minus strand of NZ_CM135757.1, from coordinate 3,091,198 downwards.
CATTCCACAACCTCGAAGCGGTTTGCCGGGACCAGCAGCGCCTTGGAGGGGGCGTTGTAGCGGTGGTTGGCGCGCCCAATCCGCTGCACCAGGCGCTTGACGTTTTTCGGGGCGCCGATCTGGATCACCAGATCCACATCGCCCCAGTCGATGCCGAGATCGAGGCTGCCGGTGCAGACGATCGCGCGCAGCTCACCGCGCACCATGGCGCCTTCGACGCGTTCACGTTGCTGGCGATCCAGTGATCCGTGATGGATGCCGACGGGCAGGCTGTCGTCATTGGCGAGCCAGAGATTGTGAAAGAAAATCTCCGCCTGCGCGCGGGTGTTATGGAAGATCAGCGTGGTTTTGTGTTGGCGAATTTGCTCGAGCACCGCGGGGATCGCATAGGCGGCACCACCGCCTGACCACGGGGGGGCTTCGTCCGTCGTCAGCATCGAGATGTCAGGGGCGGGGCCCGGATCGGCGATCAGGATTTCGCAAGGATCAGGGTGACGCGCCAGTTGCCGGGCGATGGCTTGCGGGTCTTCGACCGTGGCCGATAGGCCAACGCGCCGCAGATCGGGGCAGAGCCGTTGCAGCCGCCCGAGCGCCAGCATCAGCTGGTCGCCGCGCTTGCTCTCTGCCAGCGCGTGGATTTCATCGACCACAACCCGTTTCAGACTTTTGAACATGCGCGGCGCATCCTCGTAGGACGTCAGCAGAGCCAGGCTTTCCGGGGTGGTGAGCAGAATATGCGGCGGGTCGGCGCGTTGGCGCTTCTTGCGGCTTGCAGGAGTGTCGCCCGTGCGATCTTCGATGCGGATGGGCAGGCCCATCTCGGTGACCGGTGTCGTGAGGTTCCGCTTGATGTCAGCGGCCAGGGCCTTCAGCGGCGAGATGTAGAGCGTATGCAACCCGTACTCTGGCGCCTCCGCCAGATCGACCAGTGTCGGCAGAAACCCCGCAAGCGTCTTGCCTCCGCCAGTGGGCGCGATCAGCAGCAGGGCAGGCGCGTCCGCGCGATCGAGCATCTGTTGCTGATGGGGGTGGATGGACCAGCCTTTGGTGGCGAACCAGGTGTGGAAGGTCTGGGGCAGGGCAGTCATGCGGTGGAAGATAGCGGATGCAGTCTCGGGGGCCAGCCCCGTCGTGTCGGGCCTGAACCAGCGGAACCGTCATCGGCGGTTGCGTGCAATACGTGTTCGAATAGCGTTTTGCGCGGACAGAAGGGTACCAGCGGTCTATTGCTCTGAGAAAGCAGGGCTTGGCCACTGTAGAAAGACTATCCGCATAGCCCAGGCGCACCGGAGGGGGCGCAGTAGGTCTGTGCGTTACGATGCGTTTTTGGACAGCGCCTGTGCAATGACCTCAGCGAGTTCGGCGGGCGGGGAGGGTTTTTGCAGGAGCGGCGCCTGGACTTTACCCATCTCGGATGCCGTAAAACCGGTGTATCCGGACGTATAGATAACCGGAATGTCCGGCCGGATGTCCCGCACCCGTCGGGCCAGTTCAAAGCCGCCGATCTTGCCAGGCATCACCACGTCGGTCAGGAGCAGATCAAAGGGTTCGCCATCTTCCACCAGCGCCAGCGCCTGCTCGCCCGATTTGGCGGTCAAAGCGGTGTAGCCCAAATCTTCAACGACATCCGTGATCATCAGCAGAAGCTGCAACTCGTCTTCGACGAGCAGGATGGTCTGCCCGTTTCCGCGTTTGATGGCGTCTTCCGGCATGGGATCCTCTCTGCCACCTAACTCGCTGCCGCGCGGCAGGGTCATCTGGATCGTCGTGCCAACCCCAAGCTCGGAGTAGATGCGCAGATCGCCGTCAGACTGGCGAACAAAGCCGTAGACCATCGCCAACCCGAGCCCGGTGCCCGAATTGGTATCCTTCGTCGTAAAGAAGGGATCGGTGCATCTGGCGAGCGTTTCGTCATCCATGCCAGGCCCGTTGTCGGCCACGCTCACCTCGATGTATCGGAAGGTGGGACCATCCCCGTGACCGCTTCCAGCGGAGCTGTCCGACCCGGATTGCTTGCCGTCCAAAACCGCGGTTGGCGAGCGGACGGGCCGCGCCTTGATATCGATACGGTTACCTTTTCCAGCCCGGAGCATCGCGTCCCGGCTGTTCAGAACCAGATTCATCAGCGCGGTTTCGAGCTGCACCTGGTCACAATAGTGACGCAGGTCCCGGTCTTCGATGGAGACCTCGATGTCGATCTGCGCTTCGAGCATCGGGCGCACCAATTGCTGAAAGTCACCGAGCACATCCGACGTCAGTTTGACGCTCGAAAGCCCCGGTTGGCGCCTTGCGAAGGACAGCAATCGAGAGGTCAGAGCGCGGCCACGCTGTACCGAGTTGGCCGCCGTCTCCAGGTACATATCGCGTTTTGCATCGTCCCTTGCATTGCGTGCCAGATCGACCGCGTAGAGCTGGGAGGCCAGGAGGTTATTGAAATCATGTGCGATTCCGCCGGTGAGCTGCCCGAGAGCATCCAGGCGGCTCTTGCGTTCGACGACCTGGCGGTTGCGTTCCTCGTTCGACACGTCATCGATGACCAGAACGACGTGGATGCCGCTCGCCGGGTTGTCGACCAGCGCATTGTCCACGCGCACATACCTCTGATCCTGACCGGATTGTACGCGCCGCATCAGATGTGTCTCACTGCGCAGACGGTTGCCCGACATGGCGCGCCGGAGGGGGTCGGCGCTGGCCTCGAGCGGCTTCATCGTCTCGGCATCGAGAAACTGGATCGCCTTGGGCCACGCAAATGGTGTCGGATCAGAAATCCCGCCGAGCATATGGCGCGCGCGGTTATTGACCCGCACGACCTGCCCCGCGCTGTCGAGGGCGACGATGCCGCTGGTGGCGGCATTGAAGATAGTTTCAAGCTCGTCTCTGATCGCGGCGGCGCGCGCTTCTTGTGCTTTCTGTTCCGTGATGTCGGTCGCGATGCCGATGTGGCGGAGCACGGTGCCGTCGTCGGCTCGGTCGAAGACCGCATCATGGGAGACGAGCCAGACCCACCGCCCGTCCTTGTGCTGCATGCGATATTCGACCATCCGAATTTCGCCATCTTGCAGCTGCTGGAGCGCAGAAAAATGAGCGGAGACCCTTGGTAGGTCGTCGGGATGGGTCAGCGTGGGGATCAGCGCCTCCCCCATGGCCTGCGCTTCGGCGCCGGTGTAGCCGAGCATGTCACCTAAAGAGCGGTTGGTGTACTCACTTGACTGCGTCTTTTGGTTGAAGACGTAGATCACTCCGGGGACGACGCCGAGAACCTTCTCCAGGAATGACGCCGCATCCCAGTCTTCCGTGCTCATAACCGCCTCTCCCGTTTCGGTAGAGTTCTATCCACGCAGTCGCATTGCGTCCATAGCACAGTTTTTGGGCGTCGCGGACGCGCTTACGTGTTGCGGGCTGTTTGCATCAGACGGATTGGTGCAAAGAGGACGTCTTCCCGCCATCGTGGGTGCGGGGCCTGCACCGAGCGTGCTGCATTCAGAGCGTGCCAGTCTGTTTGCCGACCATTGGCGCGCACGCCAGAAGATGGTTGCGCGCGCCATAAAGGCCGCGCATCTACTTCACGATGTGCTCGTCTTTCACGAACATGTTGGCCCAGGCGCGGTCGATCAGTTCCGGACTCATCTGGTACGGAATGCCCTCGAAATCGCAGATCGAGATCATCTGGTCGATCAGGAAGATCGGCTGGTAGTTGGCGTAGATATTGTCGATCTCGGGGTATTTCACCTTCAGCAGGTGGACCAGCGTGGCCTCGTCGAGCGGCATCTTGCGCTTCTTGGCGACCATGGCGAAGATTTTCAGGAAGTTCTCCTGGTTGGGGCCGTCGATCTTGATCTTGAAGAAGATCCGGCGCAGGGCGGCCTGGTCGAAGATCTCGTTCGGGTGGAAGTTGGTGGAGAAGATGACCAGCGTGTCGAAGGGGACTTCGAATTTCTCGCCCGATTGCAGGGCGAGGATGTCCTTGCTTTCCTCCAGTGGGACGATCCAGCGGTTGACGAGCGACTGCGGCGGCTCGGCCTGGCGGCCGAGGTCGTCGACGATGAAAATGCCCCCCGTCGATTTCAGCTGCAGCGGCGCCTGATAGGTGCGCGCGGTCGGGTTGTAGACCAGATCGAGCATGTCGAGCGACAGCTCACCGCCGGTGATCACCGTGGGGCGTTCGCATTTCACATAGCGTTGGTCGAATTTCGGTGCGCGCCGCAGCGAGGTGGGGTCGTCTTCTTCGACGGGCACGGCGGCATGCACGATCGGGTCATAGACGGTGATCACCTGACCCGCGTATTCGATGGCGCGAGGCACGAAGACGTTGTCGCCGAGCGCGTCGCGGATGCCGTTGGAGATCGAGGATTTCCCGTTGCCGGGCGGGCCGTACATCAGGATCGAACGCCCGGCGGAGACGGCCGGTCCGAGCTGGTCAAGCAGCATGTCGGGCAGGACGAGGTGGCCCATGGCACCGGTCAGCTGGTTGCGGGTCACCTGCATGTTGCGCACGGACTGGCGCTTGACCTGTTCGCGGTAGACGTCGAGCGGCACGGGCATCGCGCCAAAGTATTCGGATTGCGCCAGCGCATCGAGCGCACGGGACTTGCCTTGCTCGGTGAGCTGGTAGCCCATTTCATTGCCATTGTTGGCATTGAGCGTGCCTGTGGCCTCCAGCAGGCGCTGTTCGCGGGCCATGTCCACGAGCTCTTGCGTGACACGGATGGGCAGGCAGATCGCCTTGGAGAGGTCGCTCACCATATCCACGTTCTTGCGGAACATGGTTTTCAGCACGATGTCGCGCATCATCACGGGAGAGAGCTGCATATCGTCCAGCGTGTTTGGCTGTGGTGGCGCCATCACATCGGCGGTGTGCATATTCATGGGGTCGTCCTCAATAACAGCAGTTATGGCGGCGGCGCGCAGCCTCCGGTTTCTCTGCAGGTTATCAAGTGAAAGTGGCGTAAATCAGGCACCATAAAGGACAGCAAGGATCAGGTAGAGCGAAAGCGCCATGCCAAGGGCGAGGCCCATTGGGAACTTCTTGCCCTGATCCCAGCTGGCCCAATGGGGGGCAAGCTTGCGCAAGGGGGTCGCGCGGGCGATGCGGTGTGTGACGAAGGCGGCGAGCAATGAGGCCGCGAGCAGCGCCATGATCAGCCGCAGATCGCCCACGGCAACGAACGGAGCGGCAGCGGCGATGAACTTGGCATCACCCGCCCCCATGGCGCCGATGGCATTCAGCACGATCCCGAAGACCAGCATGATCGCCAGCTGTGCCAGCCGCCAGAGATAGCTCTCAAGATCGGGCATCGCAAAGGGGCCGACCACGACGAAGACCAGCGCCAGAACCACCACCGTTTGATTGGTGATCTTCATGCGCGACAGGTCCGTGAAGGCCACGTAGAAGCACAGCGGCAGCACGAAGGGCAAAAACCACCAGGCGGAAGAGGCGGTTATCGCCATGAGTGCAGGCCTTTAGGTCTCGAGCGCGCCCAGGGCACGCACCGCCGGTTCAAAGTGCTGTGGATGCGTCTCGATGGCATCGCGCAGCAAAGATTTGCCAACGGTCACGTCACCCTGCTTGATCGCCGAGAGGGCCATGGTGTGCAGAAGCTGCGCGCGTTCGGTCTGGTCCATCGGGATCACCGGCAGGCTGTAATCGCCCTGCGCACCGCGGGCCAGAACGAGGTTGTTCTTGGCGGTGAAGAGCGTCGGATCCTGCCGGATTGCTTCGCCAAAGAGCCGCTCGGCCTCCTTGTAGTCCCCACGAGTCAGCTTGGAATAGCCCCAGTTGTTCAGCACACCCGAGGGTTTGGTGGTCAGCCCCGTGGCGATTTCATAGAAACTGTCGGACTTCGTCCACTCTTCGTTGCTGTCCGCCAGCATCGCTTCCAGCCGGTAGCGGTTGAACGTCTCATGGGTGGGGGGCAGGGCATCGAGCGTGGCCTCGGCCTTCTCCCAATCGCCGGTGCGGATCAGCGTGTCGGCATAAGCGACGCTGTCCTCGGCGGAGGCGCCCTCCATCTTGGTCACCTTTTCCCAGGCAGGCGCGGCTTCGGCAAAGCGTTTTGCGCGCACCAGCGAATAGGCCAGCCCGCGCTGCAGATCGATGCGATCAGGTTTTTCCTTGGTGCTGCGGATGAAGTAGGTCACCGCCTCGTTGGGGTCGGCCACCGTCAGCATCACGTCATTGAGGTTGCTCTCGTCGATGACATTGACGTCTTGGAAGGCCCGTTCAACCGTGTCGTCAGAGTCTTTTTTGGCGCAGCCTGCGACGAGAACTGCACCCGCCAGACAGGCGGACAGAAGGATGGGGTGGCGCATGTTGTGCGTCCTTTTACTGCTCTTGCCTCGATTACGGCGTCTGACTGATCAGGAAATCACTGCTGCCACGCCGTACCAACTTGTAGTCGTCGGTTTGTGAGGCAGTTGTAGCAGAATTTTCAGATTTTGCGAGCGCTAAGCGCAAGTTGTCGCGGATTGCGACACTTTCGCCATTGTCCAGCGCAAAAGCGCGTTTGAAAACCTGTTCCGCTTCGACGGTTTTGCCCGCTTCCATGAGCACGACGCCGAGGTTGTTCCAATCCTCGGGTTGCGCATCTTCCATCGCGATGGCGCGACGCAGCAGGCTCTCCGCTTGGCCCAGGCGGCCCAGACCAAGGTTTGCGCTGCCGAGACCGGCGAGGATTTCGGCGTCTATGGCGCCGCGCGCGAGTGCGGCCCGGTCGAAGGATTTGATGGCAAGCTCATATTCGCCCGCCGCGAGCAGACGATGCCCGACCTGAACCCCATCGACCCCTTCGGCCTCGAAATCGACACCCGGGGCGTCAAGCTGGCCTTCGGGCAGGGCAATCGGGTCGGTCCCCGTTGCGCAGCCCGCAAGGCCCAAGGCAAGAAGGAGGGCGGTAGCCCGCCCAAGCCGATGTTTCATCAGTTTCCGGTCATGTTCCCAAGTTGCGTGATGCCGTGTACCGACGGGCCGACCAGGATGATCAGCAAGGGCGGAACGGTCAGCATCATAGTGGCAAGCGTCATCTTGGTTGGCAACTTGTTTGCCGCCTCCTCGGCGCGCATCACGCGTTTGTCGCGCATCTCGGCGGCGTAGACCCGCAGCGCCTCGGCAATCGACGTCCCGAAGGTGGCGGACTGGATCATCACGGTGACGAAAGACGATACATCCTGCACGCCGCATCGCTCGCCCATATCGTTGAGCACTTGGGTCTTGTCCTTACCGGCTTTCATCTCATAGGCGACGATGTCGAATTCCTGCGCCAGCGCGGGGTAGGAGGCGTGCAGCTCACGCGCCACACGGACAATGGACTGGTCGAGGGACTGACCAGCCTCGACACAAACGAGCATCATGTCGAGACTGTCGGGGAAACCGCTGGTGATCTCTTCCTTGCGGGTCTCGACCCGACGGGTCACCCAGTAGGAGGGCAGGTAGTAGCCGATTACCCCGGGCACCAGGAAATAGATCATCATCTTGTTGCCGGAGAAGCCTTCGCCACCGCCCAGAACGATCAGGTAGATGAAGGCCCCGAGAAGGCCCAGGATGGCCAGCGCAAACTGTGCGAAGTGGAAGATGCGCACCGCATCCTTGCTTTGATACCCGGCCTGGCGCAGCTGCAGCTGTTTCTTGCTGAGGGCGGCTGTGTCCTGTGGCTCTAGGAAGCTGGCGAAGCGCTGGAGTTGTTCGTTGCGCTCGCCCTGGCGCAGGCGTTGGGCCGGTTCCTTGGACGCATTCGGCGATTGCACCGATTTCTTCAGCTTGGCCATCGGGTCTTCGGGCTGCTGCAGGATCAGAATGATCGTGATCGCGATCATGATAACGCCGATGGAACCGAGGATGATGATCGGACCCAGCGGGCCGAGGATATCTGTGATCATGGTGTTCAGAGAGCTCAGAAATTCCATTGTTTCAGATCCTTACACCTTGATGTCGGTCAGAATGCGCATCACGATCAGGTTCAGCGCCAGCATGATGCCCACGGCGAAACAGGCCGGGATGAAGAGCGCATGGTCACGCACCTCGTCGTAGTAATTCGGATCAGAGATGTTGATCACGAGCAGCGCCACGATGGGGAAGCCCGAGAGGAACTTGCCCGACCATTTCGCCTCGGCCGTAATCGCCTTGACGCGGCGGAAGAGGCGGAAGCGCGCCCGGATCACCTTGGCGAGACCCGCGAGAATTTCAGCGAGGTTACCGCCCGAGGTCTGCTGGATCGTCACGGCAACGGCAAGGAAGCGCAGGTCTTGCATCTCCAGACGTTCGGCCATTTCCTTGAGCGCGTCACCCACATCACGGCCATAGGCGGACTCGTCAGCGATCATGCCGAATTCGGAGGCGAGCGGGTCCTGCACCTCCTTCGCCACGATCTGGATTGCGGAGGAAAAAGGGTGGCCGACGCGCAGGCTGCGCACCATCAGTTCTACTGCATCGGGCAGCTGTTCTTCGATCATCGACAGGCGCTTATTGGCCTTTGACGAGACCCAGAAGTAGACGGCACCCACGCCGATCCCGACGGAGAGCAGCGCGCGCACACCTACTTCGGTGGCCGTGCCCACCGTCAGCCCCATGAAGGCCACACCGGCGAGCAGGATCATGATCATGATCAGCTGGCGCGGGGTGAAGGCAATCGCGGCTTTCTGTGCCTTCTCGCCGAGGAGCGAATAAAGCGGAATGCTGCGGGATTTCATATGCTGCTGCATTTCCTTGCGCAGCTTTTCCAGCACCTCTTCGCGGCCGTTGCCCTTGTCGAGCATCTCCAACCGGCGGTTCACGCGGCTGTTGAGGCTGATGGATTTGCCGAAGGTGACGAGGTAGAGCCCCTCGACGAGCACCAGCACGCCGATGAAGATCAGGCCGTAGACGATGAATTCTGTATTCATGGGAGTGGTCCTCGGAACTAGGCCTTACTCGGCGGCGATGGGTTCGTAGATGGAAGGCGGAAGGTCATAGCCCCAAAGACGGAAGCGTTCGGCATAGGCCGAGCGCACGCCTGTTGCGGTGAAATGACCGATGATCTTATTGTCGGGTGTGAGGCCCACGCGCTGGTAGCGGAAGATCTCCTGCATGGAGATCACCTCGCCCTCCATGCCGGTGATCTCGGTGATCGAGGTCATGCGGCGCGAGCCGTCCTGCAGGCGGGAGGCCTGCACGATGAGGTTCACAGCCGAGGAAATCTGGCTGCGTACCGCCTTGATCGGCATCTCGATACCGGCCATGGCGATCATGTTTTCCAGACGCGAGATACCGTCGCGGGCGGAGTTGGCGTGGATCGTGGTCATCGAGCCGTCGTGGCCTGTGTTCATGGCCTGCAGCATGTCGATCACTTCCTCGCCGCGGGTCTCACCGACGATAATGCGGTCAGGACGCATCCGCAGCGCGTTTTTCAGACAGTCGCGCGGGGAGACCTCGCCCTTGCCTTCCACATTTGGAGGGCGGCTTTCCATGCGGCCCACGTGGGTCTGTTGCAGCTGGAGTTCCGCGGTGTCCTCGATGGTGAGGATGCGTTCCGCGTTGTCGATGAAGCTGGAGAGCGCGTTGAGCGTGGTGGTTTTACCGGACCCGGTCCCGCCAGAGACGATCACGTTGAGGCGGGTGGCGACGGCCGCTTGCAGATATGCAGCCATTTCCTCGGTGAACGCGCCGAATTGCACCAGATCATCGATGCCCAACTTGTCTTTTTTGAACTTCCGGATCGAGACGAGGCTGCCATCCACCGCCACGGGCGGCACCATCGCGTTGAAGCGCGAGCCGTCCTGCAAGCGGGCGTCCACGTAAGGGTTGCTCTCGTCGACACGGCGGCCCACGGCGGAGACGATCTTGTCGATGATCCGCAGCAGGTGGCGTTCGTCCTTGAAGGTGACGTCGGTCAGCTCGAGCTTACCGGCGCGTTCGACGAAGATCTGCTGCGGGCCGTTCACGAGGATGTCGTTCACGGTTTCGTCTTTGAGCAGCGTCTCAAGCGGTCCGAGGCCGGTGACTTCGTCGTAGAGCTCGGAGGTCAGGGTCTGGCGGTCTTCTCGGTTCAGCACGATCGAGCGTTCTTCGAGAAACTCGCTCGAGATAGCGCTGATTTCCTGGCGCAAATCCTGTTCGGTCGCGTGTTCCAGCGCAGAGAGGTTCAGGTTGTCCAGAAGGACCCGATGCAGATCGAGCTTGATCTCACCCATCCGTTCCTTGCGCTTGCGCTCCTTGTCCATCGGGGTGGCCTGAGCGGGCGCGTTGGGGGCCGCCTTGCGCGTGACGGAGGGCGTCGCCGCAGGTTTCGCCGAGGCGATCTCTGTGACGGGGGCCGCCTCCTTGGCCTCTGCGGGAGGCTGTGCCGATGGTTTTTTATACTTCGAGAACATCGTTTATCCTTTGAGCGCTCAGGCCGCCTTGACGTCGTTCGTGTTGAGTTCGTGGATCGATGCTGCCAATTTGGCGATTTCGCGCCGCAGGGGGTTCTTGGGCGCCGATTGCGACAGTGGCAGACCGTGGTCCGCCCCCTGCGTGATCGGTTTGCCACCGTCCGGCATATGCACATCGATGGAGATCCCAAGGCTTTCTGCCATGCGTTTCACGCGGCTTTTGCCGCTCAGATCGGTGAATTTCGGGGCGCGGTTCATCACGTAGCGGAGCTTTTCGACCGGGAGTTCCTCGGCTTGCAGCGCACGTTTGAAGCGCAGGGTGTTCTGAGCCGAGCGCATGTCGAGCTCCACGGTCGCGAAATAGACATGTGCGGCGCTCAGCACCGCTTCGGACCAGCTGACCAGTGTCGAGGGCATGTCGATTACCACATAGTCGAAGTGCCGACGCGCCATATCGAGCACGCGGTTCACGTCTTCTGCGGTGATGATGTCGAGCGGCAGCATCTCCATCGGGGCGGTCAGCACCTGCATCTGGTCCTGGAAGGTCAGAAGCGACTGGCCGAAAATCTCGTCATCCATGCCTTCGGTGTCCGACAGCATGTCATAGACGACCTCGCGCCGTGGCAGGTCGAGGAAGGTGGCCACCGCCCCATATTGCAAGTCGAGGTCGAGAATGCAGACGCTTGGCGCATTGTCCTTGTCCGCTGTCGCCAGTTCCCAGGCGAGGTTCACTGCGAGAGTTGTGGCACCGGTGCCGCCCGCAAGGCCGTGCACCACGATCACCGCGCCTTCCTTCTGGCTTTCGGAGTGCAGTGTCGGGGCGCCTGCCGCGAGCATCTGTTCCTGCATCCGGACGCGCTCGATGGCTTCACCGAGTTCGTTTTCAGGCAGCGGGTAGGGGACAAACTCATCCGCGCCCTGACGCAACAGCGAGTGCAGCGCTGCTGGCGTCACATCTTCGGCTATCAGGATTACTTTGATCCCACGGGCCTTGGCCTGCGAGATGATCTCGCCCATCAGGGGCAGGTTGTCCTCGTCGGTCTCGTCAAGGGCCAGCGCGATGAACTCCAGCGCCTGCGCTTCGGGTTGTTCGAAAAAGGCGAGCGCCTCGGCAAATCCCAGGTCCCCCCAGCTCTCGCCGAGGGCAAGCTCCATGTCTTCGATCAGCAGATCGAAGTTCTGGACATCGCGACTGACCGTGCAGGCGACGATGAGTGATGTATCCGGTTGCGGCAGTGTGCTCATTGCCTCGTCTTCCTTTTTTCAAGGGCGACGCAGAGCACCGGAGGATTGTTTTTTATGTCACCCCATAGTCCCCTGCGACAGCCCATGCCCGGCGCTGTGGCCGGACATACGTGTCCCATTGGAGGAAAAGTCGCAGTGAACTTGGGCGAGATTAGGGCTTAATCCGCCCAATTGTTGGGTATCTCGACACAATAACCGTGCTGGAGGGCGGATTTGTGGAAGCAGAGCCCGAAGGCTCTACTCTGCGTTGGCTTCCGTGACCGTGATCGCTTGACCGGCGCTGTTCACGTAGTCGCGATAGATGATCCGGGCATAGCGGCCATCGAGGCGGCCATCACAATGCACCCTGTAAATCGGCTGCCGCGGTGTGCTGGCAGGATCGACCACAACCACGGGATCACCGGGTGTGCCGCCGATCTTGGTTCCTTTTCCGGCGCCGCCGCGTCCGTTCGGGAAGCAGACCTGCGCTGCGAAGTTTTGCATCGTCGCGTTGCCAAACTCGCCATTGTCGAGCTGGGCGCCTGCTTCGCGGAACCACTTTCCGCCGCCGGTACCCTGTTCGCCGCACGCCGTAAGGGTCATGACACTGGCGAGAAGTGCTGTCGTGTAGAGCTTGCCTTTGATCCGCTGTGCCATCTTATCACTCCATCACATAGCCGTAGGAACCGGAGAAGTCCTGTTTGGCGACCTCACCCAGAGGACCCTTGTCGGAGGAGCCGCTGGTCCGGGCGGTCCGGCCAAAGAGAAACAGATCCTGTTCGGTTGGCGGTTTGACACGATCCGTCGGCAGCGCGAGCGCCTCGCCACGGGTCGGCGACACAAGATGTGCGGTGATGATGATCACCAGTTCTGTCTGGTCGCGTTGATACTCGGCACTGCGGAAGAGTGCGCCAAGGACAGGCACATCGCCGATCCATGGCAGTTGCGAGGCCTGATCATTGAAGTTGTCTTCGAGAAGACCGGCAATCGCAAAGCTCTCTCCGTCGCGCATTTCAACCGTCGTGGAGGTTTCGCGCCGGGAGAAACCGGCGATGACAAAGCCACCGTCGATGCTGATCCCGTTTGCCGGATCGAGTTCCGACACAGCCGCGGACAGCTGCAGATTGATCAACTCGCCGTCGATGACTCGCGGCACAAAATTCAACTCGACGCCGAAGGGCTTGAATTCGACGGTAATGGTGTCATCGTCCTGCGCGATCGGCACCGGAAACTCACCGCCTGCGAGAAACTTGGCTTCCTGACCCGAGAGAGCGACAAGATTTGGTTCAGCCAGTGTGCGGACGGCGCCTTTGCTTTCAAGCGCTTCCAACAGAAGGCCAACCCGGACCGAGCCGAGGCCGAAGCTCACCGAGGCCGAACCGGCCGCATCGGTTGATGTGGGGAAGGTCGGGTCGTTCAACAGCGAGTTTGCAAAGCCAGCCGCCGCAGCATTGCCGGAGCCGATGGCACCGCCGCCGGAGCCGATGGCGAGCGAACTGCTCAGCGACTTGGAGACTGAGCGGCTCATTTCAGCGAAGCGTACCTTCAACATCACCTGCTGGATGCCGCCGACGCTCATCAGGTTGGAGACGCGGTCAGGCGCGTAACGCTGCGCAAGATCAAGTGCCTTTTGCAGCTTCTGACTGCTGGAAACGGTACCGGAGAGCACGATGCCATCATTGGCGGTGCGGACCTCGACCTTTTCACCGGGCAGGATCTGGCCCAGACGCTCTTTGAACTCCGTCACATCAGGGGCGACACGCACCTCAACATTCGTGATGAGCTGTCCTGTTGCATCAAGCAATGTCAGCGTGGTCATCCCGGGGGTCTTGCCCAGCACATAGATGCTACGATCCGACAAGGAGGAGATATCCGCGATCCCCGGATTGGCGATGCTCAGCTCGGCAAACGGGATTTCGCTTTCAACGACAACAGCGCGGTTCATCGGAACCGCGAGCGTTCTGTTGGTGCCCTTGGTGACCACACGCAGCGTATCCGCCTGCGCGGTCACGGGCGCCATGAGCGCCAGCGGTGACGCGCTGACTGCCAGCCCCAAAAGGGCCGCCTTCAAAAATCCATTCATGTTCATGTGACCTGCCCTTTTTGATCACGCCTCGGTTCCGGGTCTTGATGCCCGCATAGCTTGCACTCTGCGTTGGTTTTGATTTTTTTGCAAGAATCAATGGGTTCTGCTCTTGCCTTTATGTGGATAAATGGCAACAGGCACGAAAAAGAAAGGCGCCGCGGGGATGCGCGGCGCCTGTCGTAATACGTTGGTTTTGTTCTAGTTTGTGCAAGGAATTGGGATCGAGACCACCTCGGCACCACGGCGTGTGCGAATGCTGCATTCCCGCTGTTTCTGCACTTGCGGCTTCGGCGCAGCCTGCTTGAGGCCCAGCAGTGACACCTGGTCGACCTGGATCTCGGCCAATTCGGTATCATCGCCGATGCCTACCAAGGCGAGCGATAATGTGCCCGTGGATTGAGCCTGCGCAAGGGCAGCGACCTGTTGGGGGCGGACTGCCACAGTGACGGTCCGGGCGATCCGTGCCCCGGTCAGAGACTCGTCATTCTGGTCGACTGCGATCAACTGGATCGAGGTGTCAATCAGCTGCGTGACATCCTCGCCGCCGTTGCCGGTGTCGATCTGGCCGGTCCAATAGACGTCGACGCGGTCACCCGGGCGCAGAAACCCCGACACGCCGCTGGCAACGTCAACACGGATTGCAAAGGCGCGCATACCTTTCTCAAGCCGCGTGGTCAGACCAATGTCCTCACCGGGCTTGGTCACCTTGACTGCCATCACAGGCTCGTCGACCTCCATCGGGCGCACGATCCGGCGCAGCTCGTCTTCCCCTTCCGGGAACAGAACCTCAAGCTCGCTGAAGGTGCCTTCCGGCAGTGATGTCTTCGGCCAAGCGACTGCGCGCACGTCTTCCTGGGTCAGTGGCTCGCCGTATGCAAGGGTGCGTGTGGCTACATATACCGTCTGGGTGGGCACCACCTGCTGTTGGTTCTGCTTGGCACGCGCCAATTCGTCCTGATACGCGCCAATGTAATTCTTCGCCATATAGACCGCGCCGCCAGCGAGGGCGACACCGGCCAACAGGACCAATCCGAATATCATTCGCATAATCTTAAACCTCGTTTCTCGAACGCACCGTCAACAAACGGATCGTTTGCCTGCATTTATTTCGGTCAATTGTGGCAATTTCTGGGTCAAGCCGTGTTCGGGCGAGGGTTTTCGACCGGATCGAGCAACAATACCGCCAATTTGTCTCATTATGTCGCCATCTGGTCATCGAAACCGAGGGTGGTGGCTCGGCCTGATCGGCAAAAAAGAACCGCCCCGTTGAAGGGGCGGCTCTGGTATCTTACGCCGTGTAGGGTCAGCTTCCTGTGTTGGCCATATTGCCGACTTCTCGAGTTTCGAGATACGTCTCGGTCTGTGCGGTCAAGCCAGCGGAGCCTGCACGCAATTCGATCACGAGCACAGTTGCCAAACCAACCACTGCGGCGGTCAAGACCACCCAGTCAACAGTAACAGCCCCGGCCTCATCTTCTTTGAATGATTTAAAAGCGTTGAACATAGTCTGCTTTCAATTGAGGAACCTTGATCGGGTCCGGGTTAAAAAAGGGCCGCGTTCAGCGAATGAAGCGGCCCCCATTGTTCATTAGACGCTTTGCAGCATAGGCAGCACTGCTATTAGGTGCCGCCGCCTGTGCCGCCTGTGCCGCCTGTGCCGCCGGAGCCGCCGAACGAGCCGGGGTTCAGGGTGCCGAGGTAGCTCGATGTGTCGCTTGTCAGCGTTGTCGCGCCCGACTGGATGGAGCTGTAAGCAGCAACGGCCAGACCGACAACCGCAGCTGTCAGCACAACCCAGTCAACCGTCACGGCACCGTCTTCATCTTTACGGAAGTTCTTGATAAATTTCATCATGGTATGTCCCTCCAAAGGATCATTCGATTTCACTTGCTAACCTTGCCGTCCTCAGTGACCGTCTCTCTCAAAAGGCCCGTCCGACTTGGTATGGGCATATATAGCCAAGGGATTCGGGCATGATTTTGGCGGAAAATGTGGCTTTTCGAGATTCGACGCGGAAAAGCGCCAGTAAAATTTCAACCTGCTGATTTTATTGGATAAAAAAACCAGCTCGCGTTTACATTTCATTAAATCGAACTCTGAATGTGGCGAAATCGCCGCGGTCTTGGCCCGGATTCACTGGTCTGGTCGGAGTTTCTCTGCGATGTTGTGCTCATAAAGCGCAAAACAAACGTGCGAGCAGTTCAGATGTGCAGGCTTTTCCTGAACGTGGTCCTGGCCACGGCGCTCTCAGCGCTGTGCGTGGCCGCCGATACACCCCAGCCTTTCCCTGTTTTCGAGGCCAAACGCGTGGGGGTGCCGAAGACGGGGCAAAAGCGCATTACGGTCCAGATCGACCCCGAAGCGCAGCGCGCAGCATTGGCGGTGCCCGAACCGCAACCACCTGTGCTGGCCCCGGAAGCACCCGGCCCGCAGCCACCGGTGGGCCAGTATAGCTGGTTCTGGGACAAGATCTCCCCGTCGATGTTCGACGTGCAGCCCGGGCGCCTGGATACGATCATGGATGTCATCATTGCTTCGGGAGAGATCGCGGCACCACGGCTGCAGCATATGCAGAGCATCGCGCAGGCCAATGGACGGCATATTCTGAAATCCACCGTGGGCACGCGGGTCTCGCCTGCGCTGGTACTGGCGGTGATCTCGGTGGAGTCGGCAGGCAAAGCCGAGGCTGTCAGCAGCGCCGGTGCGCAGGGGTTGATGCAGCTTATGCCAGACACGGCCGCACGCTTTGGCGTGAAGGACAGCTTTGCCGCTGCCGAGAACATTTCAGGCGGGGTGAAGTATCTCGACTGGTTGATGGGTGAGTTCGGAGGCGACCCGGTTCTGGTGCTGGCGGGGTACAATGCGGGCGAAGGGTCGGTGCGCACCCATGAGGGGGTCCCGCCTTTCGCCGAGACGCGGGACTACGTTCCCAAGGTGCTTGCCGCCTTTCAGGTGGCGCGCGGGCTTTGCCTCACACCGCCGGAGCTGATCACCGACGGCTGCGTTTTCGCAGCCTTGAACTAGGTGTTGAACACATCTGCCCATTCGGGGTGCTTGCGGCGTTGCGCGTTTACGAAGGGGCAAAGCGGGACGATCTTGAACCCTTCCGCGCGCGCATCGTCCACGAGGCGGACGACGAGCGCTTGACCTGCGCCGGTGCCGCGCAGGGCATCCGGCATGGCGGTGTGATCCGCGATCACGGTCTGCGCGGACAGAATCGAGTAGGTGAGATCGGCTTCGTGGCCATCGTGCGTCAGAACATAGCGGCCTTTGCTGCCGTCAACCTCCCGACTGATCTTTCCCTCAAACAATCGTTGCCTCTGTGGCGGCGCGCAGCTCGGCCTCGCTCACGCCCTCGGCACATTCGACGATGCGCAGACCGCCGTCGACCACATCCAGCACCCCCAGGTTCGTGATGATCCGGTCGACCACCCCCTGACCCGTAAGCGGCAGCGTGCAGGTCTTCAGGAGCTTGCTGTCGCCATGCTTGTTCGTGTGGTCCATCACCACGATCACGCGGCCCACGCCCGCGACCAGGTCCATCGCACCGCCCATGCCCTTCACCAGCTTGCCCGGGATCATCCAGTTCGCCAGATCGCCGTTCTCGGCCACCTCCATCGCGCCCAGGATCGCCGCCGCGATCTTGCCGCCGCGGATCATGCCGAAGCTGGTGGCGCTGTCGAAGTAGGACGTGCGGCGCAGCTCGGTGATGGTCTGCTTGCCGGCGTTGATCAGGTCGGCATCCTCCTCGCCCTCGAAGGGGAAGGGGCCCATGCCGAGCATGCCGTTCTCGGACTGCAGCGTGATGTCCTTGTCGCCCACGTAATTCGCCACCAGCGTCGGGATGCCGATGCCGAGGTTGACGTACATGCCGTCTTCCAACTCCTCAGCCGCCCGCGCGGCCATCTCGTTCCGGTCCCAGGGCATGTGCGATCCTATTCGGCGATAGCCGCGCCCGCGGGCACGTCGATGGTGATAAAACTGCCCGCCGCGCCACGCCCGAGCTGCAAGGTGCCCTCGAGCCCTTCGATCAGCCCGTTCACGATACGCCCCCCCACGGTCGAAGGGCTTGGCCAAGACATGGAGCTTGGAATGCCCACACCATCATCGGAAACCGTCACGCGCAGACCACCGGCGCTGAGCTGCGACATGCGCACCTCCACGAGGCCGGTGTCGATGCGCTCAAAGGCGTGCATGAACGCGTTGGTCAGGATTTCCGAGACCACGAGGCCCACCCGTGATGCGGTCTCGATTGGGACTTCAAGCGGGTCGATCTGCACATTCAGGCGAATGCCGGAGCGTCCGTAGACATGGCCGATGGCACAGCACAGTCGCGACAGATAACTGCCCATCTGGATATGATCGCGATTGGAATGCTGATCGGACAGCTTCATTTCCTCATAAAGTAGTTGAAGCGTTTCAATCCGGCGGCTGAGTGCGGCATATTCGGCGGGCACCGATGTGGAGTTCGACTGCCGCCGGATCATGCCGATGATCATCGACATGTCGGTTTCGACACGGTCCTGTATCTCCATCAACTGAGCGTTGACCTTCTCGGGGGCACCCCCGCGCTCTTCCTGGCGCAGCTCTTTCTGAATACCGACGAAATACTGCACCTCACCGTCTTCGTCGCAGATTGGCGCAATCACGAGACGGTTCAGAAAGGGTTCACCATTGGCGCGGTAGTTGAGAATGTCTGCAGCCACGGGCTCGCGCGACTCGATACCTCGGCGGATCAGGTCGACAGCGGCTTTATCGGTCTCCTCGCCCTGCAGGAAGCGACAATTCCGCCCGATGGCCGCGCTACGGGCATAGCCGGTCTGTTGTGTAAACGCGTGGTTGACGTAGACAATCGGGTTGTCATCGATATGCGGGTTGGTCACGACCATGGACACTTGGGTGCGGCTGAAGCCTTCGAATGAGGTGTCCTCGATGAGGTCTTTATCTATTGTGTCTGCCATCGGTGCACTCTCAAGCCGCTTGGGTCGCGCCGTCCGGGCGCGGTCGCGTTGTTCTCTGCTCGATCCGTTTTTCGTGCTCTCCCTGCACGATGCGGTGCACGTAGATGCCGGGCAGGTGGATCGTGTCGGGATCGAGCGATCCCAGCGGCACGATCTCCTCCACCTCGGCCACGCAGACCTTCCCGCACATCGCCGCCGGAGGGTTGAAATTCCGCGCCGTCTTGCGGAACACGAGGTTGCCCGAGGGGTCCGCCTTCCACGCCTTCACGATGCTCAGATCGGCAAAGATGCCCTCTTCCATGATGTAGGTCTCGCCACGAAACTCCTTGTGCTCCTTGCCCTCGGCGATCACCGTGCCGACGCCGGTCTTGGTGTAAAAGCCCGGGATGCCGCAGCCACCCGCGCGCATCCGCTCGGCAAGCGTGCCTTGCGGGTTGAACTCGAGCTCGAGCTCACCGCTCAGGTACTGGCGCATGAATTCGGCGTTTTCGCCGACGTAGGAGCTGATCATCTTCTTGACCTGGCGCGTCTGCAGCAGGATACCGATGCCGAAATCATCGACGCCCGCGTTGTTGGAGGCGAAGGTGAGGTCCTTGGTGCCCGCCTCCTTGATCGCCTCCAGCAGCAGCTCGGGGATGCCGCAAAGCCCAAAGCCCCCCGCCGCGATCAGCATCCCGTCGTGCAGAACACCCTCCAGCGCCGAAGACGCCGTCTCAAATACTTTCGTCATCTCGCTCCCTTTGA
Organism: Roseobacter cerffii; assembly: GCF_054226325.1. Taxonomy (NCBI): domain Bacteria; kingdom Pseudomonadati; phylum Pseudomonadota; class Alphaproteobacteria; order Rhodobacterales; family Roseobacteraceae; genus Roseobacter; species Roseobacter cerffii. The sequence continues at coordinate 3,071,842 of NZ_CM135757.1, read as the reverse complement.
CCGGCTGGCGCACCGGACATTTGCGCACGCAAGGGGTGTGAATCCGTGGATTCTCCCCAATTTTGGCGCGAGTATAATACCAGTTCGATATTGGTCAAACCGCTTTGGCCTAAAACGTAAGCGTTTGCATTATGGTGCAACCGGTCATGATTTCAGGCTTTCTTGGCGGTCGCGGCTGTCTTGGCAGGTGCTTTCTTCTTGGCCGGTGCCTTCCGCCGCCCTTTGCCTTTCTTCGCCGCTTTTTCCTCGATCAGGAGCGTGGCGGCTTCCAGCGTGACATCCTCTGGCTCGGTCCCCTTGGGCAGGGTCGCATTGATCTTATCCCACTTCACGTAAGGGCCATACTTGCCCTCCATGATCGCGATGGGGCCGCCTTGGTCGGGGTGCTCGCCAAGTTCCCGCAGGGTTTTCGCAGGGGCGCCGCGGCCACCACGGCTGGCAACCTTTTCAGCGAGAAGCTGCACCGCGCGGTTCATTCCCACCGTCCAGACCTCATCGATGCTTTCGAGGTTGGCATTTGTCCCGCCGCGTTCCGAAGTGGACGCGGCATGTTTGAGATAGGGCCCATAGCGCCCGATGTTGGACCAGACCATCACGCCATCGTCTGGGTGGGGGCCGACTTCGCGGGGCAGGGAGAGGAGCATCACTGCCTGCTCCAGATCCACGTTCTCGGGTGGCCAATCCTTCGGGATCGACTGGCGTGGGGGTTTCTTGTTGTCTTCGGTCACCTCGCCGCGTTGCACATAGGGGCCGAAGCGGCCCTTGAAGGCAAAGATCTTGTCACCCGCATCCTCGCCCAGCAGTTTGCCTTCGGGGGGGATGCCGCTGTCGTCTTCCTCACCTGGTGGGCCAAAGGCGCGGGTGTAGCGGCACTCGGGGTAGTTGGAGCAGCCGATGAAAGCGCCGCCCGAACGTGCGGTGCGCATCGACAGGCGCCCGGCGCCGCAGTTGGGGCAAAGGCGCGGGTCGGTGCCCTCTTCGTTGGGCGGGAAGAGGTGCGGCTCCAGCACCTCGTTGATCTTCTCCAGCACCTCAGTGATGCGCAGATCCGCCGTTTCGGCAATGGCGGCGGAGAAATCGCGCCAGAAGCGGCGGAGTACCTCTTTATATTGGGCATCGCCAGCGCTCACATCGTCGAGCTCGTTTTCCAGATCGGCGGTGAAACCGTAGCCCACGTATTTGCGGAAGTAGTTTTCGAGGAACGCGGTAACGAGGCGGCCCTTGTCCTCCGGGATCAGCCGGTTCTTGTCCTTGCGGACGTATTCCCGGTCCTGAATTGTGGTGACAATCGAGGCATAGGTCGAGGGCCTCCCGATGCCCAACTCTTCCATCTTCTTGACCAGCGTCGCCTCGGTGTAGCGGGGCGGGGGTTGCGTGAAATGCTGCTCCGGCGTGACGGCGCGCTTGTCCATCTTGTCGCCCTGGTCGATTTGCGGGAGGCGCTTGTCATCCTCGTCCACCACATCGTCGCGGCCTTCCTCATAGACCCGCAGGAAGCCATCGAAGAGCACCACCTGACCGGTGGCACGCAGCACGACCTGACCATCGGCGCTACCCACATCGACGGTGGTGCGCTCCATCCGCGCGGCTTCCATCTGGCAAGCCAGCGTGCGCTTCCAGATCAGATCATAGAGCTTGCGCTGGTCGGCATCGGAGGTCTTCAGATCCTCCGCCTTGGTCATCATGTCGGTCGGCCGCACGCATTCGTGGGCCTCCTGCGCGTTCTTGGCCTTGTTCTTGTACATGCGCGGGGAGCCGGGCACGTAGTCCTTGCCGTAGAGCGTCTCGATCGCATCCCGCGCGGCCTGCACGGCTTCGGGCGCCATGTCGATGCCGTCGGTCCGCATGTAGGTGATGTAACCCGCCTCATAGAGCCGCTGCGCCGTGGACATTGTCTGCCGCGCACCCATGCCGAACTTGCGGCTGGCCTCTTGCTGCAGGGTTGAGGTCATGAAAGGGGCGGCCGGGTTGCGGTTGGCAGGCTTGGCTTCGACCGACTGCACCTCCAGGTCGCGCGAACTGATCGCCTGCACCGCCATCTCGGCCTGGGTCTGGTTCTCGATGTCGAATTTGTCGAGCTTCTTGCCCGCGAGCACGGTGAGCCGCGCTTCGAATTCCTGTCCGCGCGGGGTGGCGAGCAGCGCTTTCACCGACCAATACTCGCGGGAGCGGAAGGCCTCGATCTCCATCTCGCGTTCGACGATGAGGCGCAAGGTGACCGACTGCACGCGGCCTGCGGATTTCGCACCCGGCAGCTTGCGCCAGAGCACCGGTGACAGGTTGAAGCCCACCAGATAATCCAGCGCGCGGCGGGCGAGGTAGGCCTCGACCAGCGGCATGTCGACCTCGCGCGGGTTCTCCATCGCCTCGGTCACGGCCTTTTTCGTGATCTGGTTGAAGACCACGCGGCTGACGGGGGTATCCTTCTTGATCGACTTGCGCTTGGTCAGCGCTTCTTGCAGGTGCCAGCTGATCGCCTCGCCCTCGCGGTCGGGATCCGTTGCGAGGATCAGCGCGTTGTCGTCCTTCAGCGCATCGGCGATGGCTTTCACGTGTTTCTTGCTGTCGGAGGCCACCTCCCACAACATATCGAACTCATTTTCGGGATCGACGGAGCCATCCTTCGGTGGAAGGTCCCGCACATGACCGTATGAGGCGAGAACCGTGTAATCGTCACCCAAATATGCGTTAATTGTCTTGGCTTTAGCTGGAGACTCAACAACAACTACTGGCATTTACTCGCGCACCTCTGGGTCAAATTCCGCATGTCTATGATCAAGCCAGATGTGCTGTGCAGCCGGGTTTGTCAATCTGGTCGTCCGTGTCGCAGCAAAAAATCGTTACATTCGCCGATCACCCTTGATGAAAGTTTTTGCGCTCGCTTCTGACCAGCGTGATGGCTGTCTTCGGCCAGATCTTGGACCGGCGGAGCGGGGCTTAGGCGCGCGAGAGCAACCCGCCCGACCGGCGGGTGATCTTACCGTCCATTTCGAGATCGAGAAGGGCAGGCGCGACGTCCGAGGGGGCGACTGCGAGGTCGCGGATGAGCTGATCTTCGGCGACGGGTGCAGGGCTGAGGCGTGACAGGATCTGGCTGTGCAGTGCCGCTACGTCGCGGAGCGCGCGGTTCTTCTTCGGCGCAGGCGTCACCGCAGGCTCCAGCGGCAATTCCGGTGCGTCGCCGCTCAGCGGGGTCAGGGCTTCGAGGACGTCGGCTGCTGATCGGATCAACGTCGCGCCGTCGCGGATGAGCTGATTGCAGCCCGCGGCGCGCGCGTCAAAAGGGTTGCCGGGCACCGCGAGCACCTCGCGACCCTGATCGAGTGCGTCCCGCGCGGTGATCAGGCTGCCGGATTTGGACGCGGCTTCGACCACAACGGTCGCCCGGCTCAGCCCAGAAATGATACGGTTGCGGCTCGGGAAATGGCGGGCAGTCGGTTTCAAACCCATGGGTTGTTCAGAGAGCCTCAGACCCGATTCGGCGATGTCCTTCGCCAACTCGGTGTTCTCGGCGGGATAGATCACATCGACGCCACCGGCCTGCACTGCGACGGTTCCGGTCGGAAGTGCGGCGGTGTGCGCCGCCGTATCGACGCCACGTGCCAGGCCGGAGACGACGACATAGCCTTCCTTTCCAAGATCCCGCGCCAGGGCCTTGGCCATCCGTGTACCAAGCGAGGAGGCGTTGCGTGCACCGACCAGCGAGATCATCGGGCGCTGGATCAAATCAGGATTACCGATGACCCAGAGAAAGGGTGGGGCGTCCTCAATCTCGTCAAGGAGGGGAGGATAGGCTGGGGTGCCGTGCATGATCAGCCGTGCACCTGCGGCGCGGGCTGCTTTCAGTTCTGCGGTGATCACACCTTCGGGGCAGGCTTCATAGTTCTCGACGCCGGCGGCACGCGCTACCTCGGGCAGCGCGGCCAACGCGTTCTGCGCCGTGCCGTGTTCAGTCAGCAGTCGTTTATACGTCGTTAAGCCAACCCGGCGGGATCGCAAAAGACGGAGACGGGAGAACTGTTCGTCTTCCGAGGTGGGTGGGAGTGGGGGGTGAGTGGAAGAAGGATTGTGGTCCTTTTCAGTCATCCTCGTCTCCGTCCTTTACGGGAATCAGAATTAAGCCGAGATGGTTAACAACCGATGAATCAATGTATGGTTGTGGTATCGCTATTTTTGGGGAGGCGCTCCAAATCAGGAGGCCGACCCCCCCACCGTCAGCCCGCCAATCATCAACGTGGGCTGGCCCACACCCACCGGGACCCATTGCCCGGCCTTGCCGCAATTGCCCATGCCCGGATCCAAAGCCATATCGTTACCGATGGCCCTAATGTGTTTCAGCGCCGTGGCGCCATCTCCGATCAGTGTGGCGCCTTTCACAGGAGCGCCGACCTTGCCGTTCTCGACCCGGTAAGCCTCGGTGCAGCTGAAGACGAACTTGCCATTGGTGATATCGACTTGCCCGCCGCCGAAGCCCACGGCGTAGATGCCGTCCTTCAGATCGGCCACGATATCGCTTGGGTCGCTGTCGCCGCTCAGCATATAGGTGTTGGTCATCCGAGGCATCGGTGCATGGGCATAGCTTTCGCGGCGCCCATTGCCGGTGGCGGCCACGCCCATCAGCCGGGCATTCTGGCGGTCCTGCATGTAGCCGACGAGAATACCGTCCTCGATCAGGGTGTTCTTGCCCGAGGGCGTGCCTTCATCGTCGATGGTGATCGAGCCACGCCGGTCGGGGATGGTACCGTCATCCAATACGGTGACGCCCTTGCTCGCGATCCGCTGCCCCATCAGCCCGGCAAAGGCGGAGGAGCCCTTGCGGTTGAAATCGCCCTCCAGCCCGTGACCGATGGCTTCGTGCAGCAGGATGCCGGGCCAGCCGGGGCCGAGCACCACGTCCATCACGCCCGCGGGCGCCGGGACAGCTTCGAGGTTCACGGTGGCGATGCGCAGAGCTTCGCGAATCTTCGACTGCCAATCCGCCGGATCAAGCAGCCCGTCGAGACCCACGCGCCCGCCGCCGCCGACCCCACCGGATTCGCGACGCCCCTCCTGTTCAACGATCACCGAGACATTCACGCGGGTCATCGGACGCACATCGCGCACCGATTGACCGTCCGGGCGCAGGATTTCGACCTCCTGCAGGCTGGCGGCGATGGTGGCCGAAACCTGCACCACGCGGCTGTCCAGATCGCGGGCGAAGGCATCCATGGCGCGCAGCGTCTCGACCTTCACGGGGAAGGCGGCACCCGCGATGGGGTCGTCATCGGTATAGAGCCGCGTGTTGGTCGGCTGCGGTGCATCTGCCAGTGTCCCCCCGCCATCACCCACGGCGAGACGTGCGGTTTCGGCGGCGCGGGTCAGCGCCGCTTCGGAAAGCTCGGTGGAATGCGCATAGCCTGCGACCTCGCCGCAGACCGCGCGCAGCCCGAAGCCTTCGGACGCGTCATAGCTGGCCGTTTTCAATCGCCCGTCATCGAAGACCAGCGCTTCGGACCGGCGGCGTTCGAGAAAGAGCTCGCCGTCGTCGGCTCCGTCGGTCGCCGCGCGCAAAATGCGCAGTGCCACCTCCCGGTCCAGCGTGTCGTGGAAAGGCCGAAAGGCAGCATCGGACATCGGGTCATTCCTCCAGAGGCGGTGAAAAAATGGCGACAGCGTCTCTATGACGCAAGCTCAACTCTTTATCTCGTGGTCAGAATATGATTGTAAGAGCGCAGATTACAATGTGTGGACGGTGCGCAACCTTTCCCGCACGGGGCAAGACAATAGATGATCCCAAGATCAGGACGACACATGAAACGTTTCTTCACTCTCTCAGGTTTGATGGCGGGCTTTGCCGCGACAGCAGCCCAGGCCCAGGATAACCTCGAAATTATCGGGGCTCCTGTTGACGGGAAGATGGGGTTCCAGCCCGCTGCGACAGAGCTGGCGCGCGACCTGCAGTGGCTCGATGGCATGATTCTTGTGATCATCACGATTATCACGCTGTTCGTGACCGGGCTGATTGCCTGGGTTGCGATCCGCTACAACGCCAAGCGTAACCCTGAGTCGGCCACCTTCACCCATCACACACCGGTTGAGGTGGCTTGGACGGTTGTGCCGATCGTGATCCTGGTCTTCATCGGGGCGTTCTCGCTGCCGGTGCTGTTCAAGCAGCAGGAGATCCCGGAGGCGGATATCACCATCAAGGTGACCGGCTATCAGTGGTATTGGGACTACGAGTATGTGGACGAGGGCTTCGAGTTCTCCAGCTACATGATCGGCGCCCCTGCTACTGGCGGCACAAATCAGAAATCGCCTGAGGTTATCGCGCAACTGGAAGCCGCCGGGTTCTCGGAAGAGGAATTCCTGCTGGCGACTGACACCTCTGTTGTGATCCCCGTGGGCAAGACCATCGTTATGCAGGTGACCGGCGGCGACGTGATCCACGCCTGGACCATCCCCGCCTTCGGTGTGAAGCAGGATGCCGTACCGGGCCGTCTGGCCGAGCTGTGGTTTGAGGCGGAGCAGGAAGGCGTCTATTTCGGCCAGTGCTCCGAACTCTGCGGTTTGAACCACGCCTATATGCCGATCACGGTCAAAGTGGTGTCGGAAGAGGCCTATGCAGAGTGGCTGGCGGGCGCGAAGGAAGAATATGCCGGCGTTCCGCAAACCCGGGTGATCGCTTCCAACTGACAGGTGGGGTGGGCTTTCAGGCCACCCTCTCCCCCACAGCACGCAAGGCGCAGGAATGGCGGACGCTAGCTATACAACCACACCACAGGAGTACGACACGCAGCTGGGCGACTATTTTGCCTTGCTCAAGCCCCGTGTGATGTCGCTTGTGGTGTTCACGGCGGTGGTGGGTTTGCTGGCCGCTCCCGTTTCGGTTAATCCTGTCGTGGCCTTCTGCTCGATCCTCTTCATTGCCATCGGGGCAGGCGCGTCGGGCGCGCTCAACATGTGGTGGGATGCGGACATCGACGGGGTGATGCAGCGCACCGCCAAACGCCCGATCCCCTCGGGTCGAGTGCCTGCGGGCGAGGCGCTCTACCTCGGCATGGCCCTGTCCGGCCTGTCGGTGATGATGCTCGGGCTGGCCGCCAATCTACTGGCCGCAGCACTTCTGGCCTTCACCATCTTCTTCTATGCGGTTGTCTACTCCATGTGGCTGAAGCGCTCGACGCCGCAGAACATCGTGATCGGCGGCGCAGCGGGGGCCTTCCCACCGGTCATCGGTTGGGTTGTCGCCACGGGCAGCTTCTCCGTCGAGGCGTGGCTTATGTTTGCCTTGATCTTCATGTGGACACCGCCCCACTTCTGGGCCTTGGCGCTCTTCATGAAGTCGGACTACAACGACGCCGATGTGCCGATGCTGACCGTCACCCATGGACGCAAGAGCACGCGGCTTCACATTATCGCTTACACCGTCTTGCTCGCTGTGTTGGCCGTGGGCACCGGGTTCAGCGCGGTGGGCGGCCCGATCTACCTTGCGTTTGCGGTGGTTCTCAACCTCCTGTTCCTAAAGGGCTCCATTCACATCTGGCGTCGGGATGAGACAGAGGCTAAAGCGGACAACTACACCGTCGAGAAGAAATTCTTCCGCCTTTCGTTGTGGTATCTTTTTGCGCATTTTGGTGCGATCCTGATCGAAGCACTGTTGCGCCCGTTTGGCCTGGGAGGTTGGTAAGCCGTGGCATTTCGTCCCGAGCATGAGTTGCACATGCGCCGCAAGGGCCGCAACGTCGGTGTTGGCTTGCTGCTGGGCGGCTTTGTTGTGTTGGTGCTGGCGTTGACCGTCGCCAAGGTGACCAGCGGTGACTTCGAATTGCCAAAAGCAGAGGAGCTGTCCCAGTAATGGCCTTGACCGGACCCGCGAAGACCGTTGCACAAACCGTGAGCGTTGTGGTCGTCATGGGTGCTCTCGCCTGGGCGTCGGTGCCGTTTTACGACTGGTTCTGCCGGGTGACTGGCTTCGGCGGCGTGACCGGCGTGTCCGAGGTGGCCCCGGACGATGTGCTCGACCAGACCATCACCGTGCGCTTCGATGGGTCGCTGCACAGCAACATGGCCTGGGAGTTCACACCAGTCGAGCGCGAGATGGAGGTTCGCATCGGCGAGACGGGTCTCGCCTTCTACGAGGCCTACAACCCCACCGACCGGGTCATCGCCGGCTCGGCGAGCTACAACGTGACGCCCTATCAGGCAGGCGGCTTCTTCAACAAGATCCAGTGCTTCTGCTTTGAAGAGCAGGTGCTCCAGCCGGGTGAGCGGGTGCAGATGCCCGTGACCTTCTACGTCGACCCCGAGATTGTCGACGACCGGGATGGCAAGTTCATCCACACCATCACGCTTTCTTACACATTCTATGAAATCGATCTGCCCGAGGGCTACGCGGCGCTGGAGCAGACAGACCAAACCTCAGACACAAGTCTGAACTGACCAAGATAAGGCAAGGGACGCAGACATGGCCCAAGAAAAGAACCACGACTATCATATCCTGAACCCCTCGATCTGGCCGCTCTTGGGGGCGCTCGCAGGGTTCATCATGCTCTTCGGCGCCGTCCTTTGGATGCAGAACGTCACACCGTGGATGTTCTGGATCGGGTTCGTCGGCGTGCTCTACGTCATGTTCGGCTGGTGGGCCGAGGTTGTGGCCGAGAGCCGCATTGGCGATCATACACCCGTGGTGCGGATCGGCCTGCGCTATGGCTTCATCCTCTTCATCATGTCCGAGGTCATGTTCTTTGCCGCGTGGTTCTGGAGCTTCTTCAAACACGCCATCTATCCGATGAGCGAGTATGCGGGCACCGAGTATGTGCAGCCCGAGATCTATCACGTCGATGCCTTTCACCTGCCGCTGATCAACACGCTGGTCCTGCTGTTGTCAGGTTGCGCTGTGACCTGGGCGCACCACGCGCTGGTCCACGGCGGGCCGCGCAAGGATGTGATCAATGGCCTTGGCATCGCGGTGGTTCTGGGCGTCGCCTTCACCGTCCTACAGGGCTATGAGTACTCCTATCTGCTCTATCAGGGCTGGGAGTTCGGCGGTGACAAGTTCTTCTCGAATTTCTTCATGGCCACCGGCTTCCACGGCGCGCATGTGATCATCGGCACCATCTTCCTCGCGGTCTGCTGGTTCCGCGCGATGAAGGGGCACTTCACAGCCGAAAAGCACATCGGCTTCGAGGCCGCGGCCTGGTACTGGCACTTCGTCGATGTGGTCTGGCTGTTCCTGTTCTTCGCCGTCTACATCTGGGGTGTGGGACAGATGCCCGGCGCGCACTAGGCGCCCGCAATCAGAATAGAGTAAAGCGCGCGGATTCCGCGCGCTTTTCATTTTGAGAGGAGTTGAAGCGCACGATGCGGCTGTGGTTCGGGTTGATTGTCGGCGTGGTTGGAGTGGGTATCCTTGTCAGTCTTGGCATCTGGCAGGTGCAGCGTCTGGCTTGGAAAGAAGATCTCCTCGCCAGGATCGAGACCCAGATTGTCGCGGCTCCCGTGCCCCTTCGGCAGGCGCTGGAGCCGGAGGTGCAGCGCTACAGTCCGGTGACGGTTACAGGAGCGTTTGACGCCGAAACGCCACCGATCCGAATTCTGGCCTCGCGCAAGACCGTTGGGGCCGTATATCGCATCATCCGCCCGTTTCAGGCCGAAGACTATGGGCGCATTCTGGTTGATACCGGATGGGTGGTGGATGACGCGGGCACGCCGCCTGCGCCATCGGCAGACCGGATCACCCTTGTCGGCAACCTCGATACACCCAACGAGGCCGATGGCTTCACGCCCGCACCCGATCTGGACGACAACATCTGGTTTGCCCGAGATGTGCCGCAGATGGCGCGCGCCTTGAGCACCGAGCCGCTGCTTGTGGTCCTGCGCGACGCGCCGGAATCTGACCTCGGCGTGACGCCCTGGCCCGTAGACACGGCTGGTATTCCGAACGATCACCTGCAATACGCCATCACGTGGTTTTCCCTCGCGGTGATCTGGGGGGCCATGACTGTGTATTTCCTGCTGCGCACGCGACGCAGCGCGCGCTGAGAGGGACGAGCGATGCGCTATATCTCTACCCGTGGCACGGCCCCCGTGCTGAATTTCGAAGAGGCGATGCTGACTGGGCTGGCCCGCGATGGTGGGCTTTACGTGCCCGAGACGATTCCACAGATGACTGTCGCGGATATCGCACGGTTGGAGGGGTTGAGCTATGAGGCGATTGCCTATCGCGTGATGCGGCCTTTCGTGGGTGATGTCTTCACAGACGACGAATTCGAAGGGATCATCGCGCGCGCCTATGCAGGCTTTGGCCATGCGGCACGTGCGCCTCTGGTGCAACTGGATCAGGGGCATTTCCTGCTGGAGCTGTTCCACGGGCCGACGCTGGCCTTCAAGGACTTCGCCATGCAGCTGATTGGGCAGATGTTCCAGACAGCGCTTGGGCGCAAAGGCGAGCGGGTCACGATTGTGGGCGCCACCTCTGGAGACACAGGCTCGGCGGCCATTGAGGCCTTCCGGGGCTTGGACAATGTGGATGTGTTCATCCTCTACCCGCATGGCCGCATCTCCGAGGTGCAGCGGCGGCAGATGACCACGCCGACCGAAAGCAATGTGCACGCCCTGGCGATTGACGGGGACTTCGACGACTGCCAGGCGCGGCTGAAAGATATGTTCAACGACTTCGCCTTCCGGGATGAGGTGAAGCTGGCGGGGGTGAATTCGATCAACTGGGGCCGGGTGCTGGCGCAGGTGGTCTATTACTTCTCCGCCGCCGTGTCGGTTGGCGCGCCGCATCGTGCTGTCAGCTTCACCGTGCCCACAGGCAACTTCGGCGATATCTTTGCAGGCTATATCGCCAAGCGCATGGGGCTTCCCATCGACAGACTTGTGGTCGCGACGAACCAGAACGACATCCTCGACCGCTGCCTGAAGGGGCAGGGCTATCACAAAGGTGAGACCGCACCCTCCATCAGCCCGTCGATGGACATTCAGGTCAGCTCCAACTTTGAACGCGCGCTTTTTGATGCCTACGATCGTGAGGGGCCAGCCATTGTCCAGCTGATGGAGGAGCTGAAGGCGGGGGGCTTTGAGGTCAGCCAGGGCGCGATGCAGGTGTTGCAGTCGCACTATGCCTCGGGCCGTGCGTCGGAGTCGGAGACGTTGGCGACAATTGCGTCCGTGCTCAAGACCACCGGCGAGTTGCTGTGTCCGCACAGCGCGGTGGGCGTGAAGGTCGCGGAGGAGCATCGCGTAACCGGTACGCCCATGATCACGCTGGCCACGGCGCATCCGGCAAAGTTCCCGGACGCGGTGGAACAGGCCGCGACGCAACGGCCCCCCTTGCCCCCGCGTATGGCAGACCTGTATGAACGCGCGGAACGGGTGAGCCGGGTGCCAAATGATTTGGGGGCGCTCACCGCGCATATCAAAGGGCACAGAGCTGCGTGACACTGAACCAACACCGCCTGTCAAACGGCTTTCGCATCGTCACTGAAGAAATCCCCGGCCTGGCCTCGGCCTCGGTCGGGGTCTGGGTCACCGCCGGCGCGCGCCACGAGACGCCGTCGCAGAACGGCATTGCGCATTTCCTCGAACACATGGCGTTCAAGGGCACCAAGCGGCGCACGGCGCTGCAGATCGCCGAAAGCATCGAAGATGTGGGTGGCTATATCAACGCCTACACCAGCCGCGAGGTCACGGCTTATTACGCGCGGGTGTTGCAGAACGACGTGCCGCTGGCGCTGGATGTGATTGCCGACATTCTGCTGAACCCGACGCTGGAGGAGGCCGAGATCGAGGTGGAGCGCGGCGTGATCCTGCAGGAGATCGGGCAGGCGCTCGACACGCCGGATGACGTGATTTTCGACTGGCTGCAGGAAGAGGCCTATCCGGATCATCCCATGGGTCGCACGATATTGGGCCCGGCAGAGCGGGTGGCCAACTTCAGCCGGGCCGATCTGCAAGGGTTCATCGGGCAGCACTACGGGCCCGAGCAGATGATACTCTCCGCAGCGGGCGCTGTGGACCACGAGGCCATCGTGAAACTGGCCGAAGAGCTCTTTGGCGGCATGGAGGCGCGGCCCGTGTTCGATGCGGATGCGGCGCGGTTTCTGGGGGGCGAGCGGCGGCAGCCGAAGGCGCTGGAGCAGGCGCATTTCGCGCTGGCCTTCGAGAGCCCGGGGTACCGCGATGACACGATCTATACCGCGCAGATCTATGCCTCAGCGCTCGGCGGCGGCATGTCGAGCCGCCTCTTTCAGGAGATTCGTGAGAGCCGGGGGCTGTGCTATTCGATCTTCGCGCAGGCGGGGGCCTATGCCGATACGGGCATGACGACGATTTATGCGGGCACCAGCGCTGATCAGCTGCCGCAACTGGCCGAAATTACCATCGACGAGATGAAGCGGGCGGCCAGTGACATGTCACCGGCCGAGGTGGCGCGGGCGCGGGCGCAGATGAAGGCGGGGCTGCTGATGGGGCTGGAGAGCCCCTCGACCCGGGCCGAGCGTCTGGCGCGGCTGGTACAGATCTGGGACCGCGTGCCGCCCTTGGAAGAAACGGTGGCAATGATCGATGCAGTCACGACAGGTGATGTGCGTGAGTTCGCCGAAGGCATGGCCTCGGCCGCGCCAGCCGCTCTGGCGCTTTACGGCCCCATCGATGCCGCTCCGAGCCTTGCGCAACTGCAGGAGCGGCGGGCGGCGTGATGCTGCGCGGGTTTCGCAAACTCCGCATCGAGACCGAACGGATGACCCTGCGCCCGCCCATCCATTCGGACTTCCGGGCCTGGACGGCCCTGCGCGCGCAGAGCAAGGACTATCTGAGCGCCTGGGAGCCGAGCTGGGCCAAGGATCATCTGACGCGCAAGGCGTTTACCAACCGTGTCTATTGGGCGCAGCGCTCCGTTTCGGGCGGAACTGCGTTGCCACTCTTCCTGATCCGGCGGCAGGATGACGCGCTTCTTGGTGCCATCACATTGGACAACATCCGGCGGGGCCCGGCGCAGGCGGGCACGCTGGGCTATTGGACGGGCGAGCCCTTCGCGCGGCAAGGCTATATGCGCGAAGCGATCACGGCGCTGGTGCATCATGCCTTTACACAGCTCGATCTCAGCCGGATCGAGGCGGCTTGTCTGCCGGAAAACTCCGCGTCTCGCGGGCTTCTGGAGACCTCAGGGTTCAAATACGAGGGTGTGGCGCAGAGCTATCTGCAGATCGATGGGCGCTGGCGCACCCATGTCCTGTATGCGGCACTGCGCAGCGACCGACGCGGCAAGACCGACGCGGGCTGATCGGTTTTTGATCTCCGGCAAGCGGTCCCGATCACGCGGCGCAATCACCGATCAAGCAAAACCGATGTGCGTTTTTCCGGCAACCAGACGACACCATTCCACACGACAGTGAAAATGCTTCTGGGAATCGGCGGCGTCGCGATAGGCTGAAGGTCTGGGGAGGTGAGCATGCTCATTCGGTTTTTCGCAATTCTCATTCTTATGACACAGTCAGCGATCGCACAGGATCGCACGCCCAGCCATTGCATCGCCTTGGCCGAGGCACCCGGAATGGAGTATGTGGTGCCTGCAAGCCTCGGCCCGGTGGCCGAAGAGACGGTACGCATTCACTATATCACCCACGCAAGTTTTCTGATCCGCAGCCACGGCGGGCTGAACATGGTGACCGACTATACGGGGTTCACGGGTTCGGCGCCGATGATCCCGGATGTGGTGACGATGAACCACGCTCATGACACCCATTGGACCGCGAACCCGGACCCCGCCATCCCGCATGTGTTGCCGGGGTGGGGGCCGTTTGGTGAGGGAATTGAGCATCATCTCGATCTGGGTGAAGTGCTTGTCCGCAATGTCTCGACCGATATCCGTTCCCAGTTTTCGGGGATCGAGGAGAACGGCAATTCGATCTTCGTCTTCGAGTTGGCGGGGCTTTGTGTCGGTCACCTCGGACACCTGCATCACGAGCCGGATCCCGAGCAATACGCGGCCCTTGGACGGCTTGATGTCGTCATGGCACCCGTCGACGGTGGGTATACGCTTGATCTGCCGACGATGATCCGCGTATTGAAGCGGCTGCGATCCTCGGTGGTGATCCCGATGCATTGGTTCTCGCTCTACGCACTCGATGAATTTCTTACGGGCATGGCGGATGAGTTTGCGGTGGTCGAGGTCGGAGGGCCTGCGCTCGATATCTCGATGGACCGGTTGCCCGGGCGGCCCACAGTGATGGTGCTGCGACCGCAGCTCCTCAGCGAGTAGTCCACCGGCCCTTGCATCGACCTGCAGGGCAGGGGATCAACGGTTATGAACCTGAACCCCGCCGATTCCGACTTTGAAGCGCTGCTGCGCGCGGTCTTGCCCGATGATGCGCTGAAGACGTCTGAACCACGCTATCTGGAGGAACCGCGCGGGCGATACCATGGCCGGGAAACGCTGGTGGCGCTGCCGCGGTCGGTGGACGAGGTTGCAGCTATCGTGCGTCTGGCGGGACAGTCACGGGTGGGTGTGGTGGCGTACGGTGGTGGCACTGGACTTGTGGGAGGCCAGGTTTCGCCCGAAGAGCCCTTGCCGATCATCCTGTCGCTTGAGCGGATGGCAGCCGTCCGGGAGGTTTACCCCGAAGAGAATGTGCTGATCTGTGAGGCGGGCGCGGTGCTGGCCGATGTGCAGGCGGCAGCGGATGCTGTGGATCGCCTATTCCCGTTGTCTCTGGCGTCGGAAGGGTCGGCGCGCATCGGCGGCAATCTGGCGACAAATGCCGGGGGCACGGCGGTGCTGCGCTATGGCAATGCGCGCGAATTGTGTCTGGGGCTCGAGGCAGTCCTGCCGGACGGACAGATCTGGCATGGGCTCAAACGCCTGCGCAAGGACAACACCGGCTATGATTTGCGCAACCTGCTGATCGGCTCCGAGGGCACGCTGGGCGTCATCACAGCGGCGTCGCTGAAGCTGAGTCCGAAACCTGCCGCGCGTGGCACTGCGATTTTCGTGGTGCCCTCGCCAAAGGCCGCGCTCGAGCTTCTCGCCCTCGCGCAATCGCAGTTGGGCGAGCTGGTCAGCGGGTTTGAGCTGATAAGTGGCCAGGGGTTGAGTTTCCTGGCCGAGACCGTGCCGGACGTGCGTCAGCCGTTCGAAGAGCCGCCCGCGTGGTCGGTGCTGATGGAGGTCGGGCTGGTGGCGGGGCTGGATCCGCAGGGTGCTTTGGAGCAGGTTTTTGTGGCCGCTTCCGAGGCCGGGCTCGCGCTTGATGGGGTCATTGCCCAGAGCACGCAGCAATCGGATGAGTTCTGGTTAGTACGGGAGCACATCCCGGAGGCTAACAAGCGCGTGGGCGCGGTGATCTCCAGCGATGTCTCGGTGCCGCTGGGCGCGATACCGGAGTTCATTGCAGCGGGGCGGGACGAGATAGCGAAGATCGGGGCTTTCCGGATCAACTGCTTTGGTCATGTCGGGGACGGCAATCTGCACTACAATGTCTTTCCGCAGCTTGGCGCGTGCGCATCGGACCACGCGAACCAGCGTGCGGCGTTGCAGCGGGCGGTGCATGACCTCGCGCATCGGCTCGGTGGCTCCGTCAGTGCGGAGCATGGGGTGGGGCGCTTGAAGGTTGACGATCTGGAACGCTATGGCGAACCAGCAAAGCTCTCGGCGTTGCGGGCGATCAAGTCGGCGCTTGATCCTTTGGGTATTATGAACCCGGGCGCAGTCCTCCGGAATTGAGGCGCTGGCGCGCCACGCGATGTTTTTCAAATCCCTTCGGGATTTGGTTTCGGGGGGCTCAGAGGCCGTCGAAGGTGCAGAGCGCGTGCACGTCCATGCCCATCGCCTCCAGTTTCTGGCGACCGCCGAGATCGGGCAGGTCGATCACGAAAGCGCAGGAGACGATTTCTCCGCCCAACCGTTCAAGCAGCTTGATCCCCGCTTCCGCAGTGCCGCCCGTGGCGAGAAGGTCATCCACCACGAGGACTTTTTCGCCAGCACTGATCGCGTCATCGTGGATTTCGACGATGGCCTCGCCATATTCGAGCTTGTAATCTTGGCTAATCGTGGTGCCGGGCAGTTTGCCTTTCTTCCGGATCGGCACGAAACCCACCGAAAGCTGGTGCGCGATGGCGCCGCCGAGGATAAACCCGCGGGCTTCCAGCCCGACGACCTTGTCGATTTCCAGGCCAGCGTAGGGGTGCAGCATCTGATCAATCGCCATTCGAAAACCGCGTGGGTCGGCAAACAGCGTGGTCACATCGCGGAACATGATCCCTTCATGTGGGAAATCGACGATAGTGCGGATGTAGTCCCGAACGGTTTTCATGTTGCTCTCCGCAGCGTGGCGGTCAGCACGCCCATACCCACGAGTGTTGCCCCGCCCGCACGGGTGAGCCATGTGATCACGCTTGGGCGGTCGATGACCCGGCGCATGCGGTCGGCGAGCAGTGCGTAGGCGAGGGCATTGACCGCCGCCAGCGTGCAGAAGGTCGCAATCAGGATCGCGAATTGCGGCAGCAGGGGAGCGTCAGGGCGGATGAACTGCGGAACAAAGGCAATGAAGAAGGCGATGGATTTGGGGTTGAGCGCTGTCACGGCCGCCGCGTGGCCGAAGACGCCGCGCGCACTCACCTCCGCCATGGGGACGGCCAGCCCCTTGGAGGGGGCAGATCGGATCAGCTTGAGGCCGAGCCAGACGAGGTAGGCTGCGCCAACCCACTTCAGGACGGTGAAGAGCGTGGCCGAGGCCAGAACCAGCGCGCCGAGGCCCGCGAGCGAAGCGCTCATGGCAATGAAATCACCCAAGGCGACGCCGCCCGCGGAGGCCACCGCCACCGATCGGCCCTTGCTCAGCGCGTAGCTGAGGACCAGGAGAACGGTCGGCCCCGGGATCAGCAGCAGGGCGGTGGAGGCTGCGACGAAGGCGAGCCAGAGATCGAAGGACATGACGAGGTCTCCTAGGCGAGGACGCGGCCCGCGACCGCATCGAGTTTTGACATCAGCGCAGGGTCACGCACTTCGGGCGCCGTCAGGATGGCGTATTCCAGGGCACGGTCACAGCCGTGCGGGCAGGGTGCGCGCTCCGGCCCCAGCAGGGCGGGCAAGCGGCGCACTATGTCGCGGCCCTTGTCGGCGTTGCCCATGAGCGTGGCAATGATCTGCGTAACATCGACCTCGCCATGATCGGGATGCCAGCTGTCATAGTCGGTGATCATCGCGACGGAGGCATAGCAGAGCTCGGCCTCGCGGGCGAGCTTGGCCTCGGGCATGTTGGTCATGCCGATCACGTCGCAGCCCCAGTGTTCGCGGTACATCTTCGATTCGGCGAGGGTGGAGAACTGCGGGCCTTCCATTGCGAGATAGGTGCCGCCCTTGTGCACGGCGATGCCCGCGTCCTTGGCGGCGGTCTCACAGGCGTCGGTGAGTCGCGGGCAGGTGGGATGCGCGACCGAGACATGGGCCACACAGCCGGTGCCAAAGAAGCTTTTTTCTCGTGCAAAGGTGCGGTCAATGAACTGATCCACAAGCACAAAATCGCCCGGCGCCATCTCTTCGCGAAAAGATCCACAGGCCGAGATCGAGATCACATCGGTGCAGCCGAGCCGTTTCAGTGCGTCGATGTTGGCGCGGTAAGGCACGGTGGTCGGGCTGTGAATGTGCCCGCGCCCGTGACGCGGCAGAAAAGCCATCTCGATCCCGTCGAGCGTGCCGGTCAGGATATCGTCCGACGGCGCACCCCAGGGGCTTTTGACGGTGGTCCATTGGGCATTTTGCAGCCCGTCGATGTCATAGATGCCAGAGCCGCCAATCACGGCGATCTTGGGTGCGGTCATTGGGGGCTCCGTTCTTGTCCGAGAGAGATCGTGGCGGGATGTGAGGGAGAAATCAACTGCTTACACGGGCGTTGCAGGCAATCTTCCAGCTCATGGATGCGGATGCCCTAAAGATCAATCGCTGAGACGATATTGACGCAACGTTCGGGCGGCTCATCTTCCTTCAGCAGTTCTTTACCAAGTTCTGAAAAGCACGCTTGGGTTTCCATTTGTACCGAAACCGTCTAGGGAGCGCCAAACATCGCCTGTACCGGCCCGTTTTTCCTCGAATAGATTTTAGGATATGAGAATGGCGCGAACACCGTTCAGCACCTTTAAGAAGAACCTTGCGATCACTGATCTGCGCTGGATGCCGGAGGACGGTTTCTCGCCACAGCGGCTGCGGATCGAGTTGCTCTCCGGCCTGACCGTCGCGCTGGCGCTGGTGCCGGAGGCTGTCGCTTTTGCTTTTGTGGCAGGCGTGCACCCGCTTGTGGGGCTTTATGCGGCATTCCTCGTGGGGCTGATCACCGCACTGATCGGTGGGCGACCTGGAATGATCTCCGGGGCGACCGGGGCATTGGCGGTCGTCATGGTGGCGCTAGTGGCCGAGCACGGGGTGGAATACCTCTTCGCAACTGTGGTGCTGATGGGGCTTTTGCAGGTCTTCGCGGGTGTGATGCAGTGGGGCAAGTTCATCCGCCTCGTGCCGCACCCTGTGATGCTGGGGTTTGTGAACGGGCTGGCGATCGTGATTTTCCTCGCGCAACTGGGCCAGTTCAAAGTGCCTGGCACGATGGAAAACACCGGCCATGGCATGGGCGGCGGCGAGTGGCTCTCGGGACAGCCGCTCTACATGATGTTGGCGCTGGTGGCGGTCACGATGGCAATCATCTGGGTCATGCCGCGGATGACCCGGGCGATCCCTGCGCCGCTGGCGGGCATCGGGATTGTTGCGGTGATCGTGATCGCCTTTGGACTGGATGTGCCGCGGGTGGGCGATCTGGCGTCAATTCAGGGCGGACTGCCGACGCTGCATATTCCGATGGTACCGCTGACCTGGGAGACGTTCGAGATCATCCTGCCCTACGCGGTGATCCTCGCCGCGATTGGCCTCATCGAGAGCCTACTGACGCTGAACCTGGTGGGCGACATGACCAATCAGCGCGGTGGTGCCTCGCAGGAATGCATCGCCCAGGGTGTGGCCAATACGGTGACCGGATTCTTTGGGGGCATGGGCGGCTGTGCGATGATCGGCCAGTCCATGATCAACGTGAAGTCGGGTGGACGGACGCGCGTGGCGGGCATTGCTGCGGCGGTTTTCCTGCTGTTGTTCATTCTGGTTGGCGCGCCGATCATCGAGCTCATTCCGTTGGCGGCACTGGTGGGCGTGATGTTCATGGTGGTGATCGGAACCTTCGCGTGGAACAGCCTGAGGATCCTGCGCAAGGTGCCCTTTACCGATGCTTTCGTGATCCTGCTGGTTACGGTGGTGACGGTCATGGAAGACTTGGCGGTGGCCGTGGTTGTGGGGGTGATCGTGAGCGCCCTGGCTTATGCTTGGAACAACGCGCGGCGCATTTACGCGACGACACGGGAGTCGCACACCGAGAAAGGGGCCAAGGTCTATGAGATCAATGGGCCGCTGTTCTTCGGCTCTTCGGACGGGTTCATGGAGCTCTTTGATGTGGCGGATGATCCAGACACGGTGATCGTGGACTTCGCCGAGAGCCGGGTTGTGGATCAATCGGCGTTGCAGGCCATCGAAGCGGTGGCGGAGAAGTATGAGGCGGCGGGCAAGACGCTGATGTTGCGCCACCTGAGCCGCGATTGTCACCGGTTGTTGCAGAAGGCTGGGCAGTTGATGGTCGATAGTGATGATGACCCGGACTATGAGTTGGCGGTTGACTACTCGGTTCGGACCGGGAGCTTGGGCGGGCACTGACGGCAGGCGGCGCTGTTGGCCTGCGGCCAAGTCGCCTCGCCCGCCGTCCCATTTAGGATTTGCTTTGGCACTGGCCGCTGGTTTGTTTTTTTAGACGCAGGTGTCCGCATTATTGCTGCCGCCAAGCGAACGACTTAGTAAATCTTGAAACTGGCAACGAAGGGCAGGTGGTCTGAGACGCTGCGCCGAAAGGCCTCGCGCCCCATGTCCATGGTCCAATGCATTGGGAAAAGGCGCAGGCTGCCCTTGATGTAATCTGTCGAGAAGTTCCGGCTCACCGCGAAGCCATCAAGCAGGTTGGCGCGGCCCTTTTCAAGGATATGCGAGAAACGATCCTGCAGATCCCAGGACGAAACGAAGTCCATAACGTCATCGCCGCCGAGATAGTGGAAGTTCGACACGTCCTGCCCCGGGATCATGTTGAAATCGCCCATGAGGAAAATCGCCCGCCGCTTGAGCCCGGGTGTCTGATGGATGTTGGTGATGTAGTCGCCGATCACCTTGCACTGGCTGTCGCGCATCTTCTGTTCGGTCCTGTCGCGCCCGGATTTAAGGTGCACGCCGATCACGATGGCTTTGAGCTTCGCAATCTTGATATCAACAGCGAAGGCCTGCCGTCCGCTGCCATAATCGCCTTCCGATCCCTCGATGAATCGTGGGTTCGTCACGTCAATCCCCGGCTTGTGCAGAAATCCGATGTGAATGTTCCCGCGGCGCTGCGGCAGGATCGTGTGGTTGTAGTCCACCCCGAAAGTCTTCAACTTCTCGACGAGGGTTTCGATATACGTAACGGGCGACACCTCGATCAGCGTTACAAATTCAGCATCGAGAAGCGCCAATCCCTCGGCTTGCTTTTCGGCCTTCTTAGAGCGGGCCGAAATGCCAATGGGGCGACCTGGTCGGGTAAAGCCCGCGAGATTCCAGACCGCTGCGCGAATAATCGAATGATTGAAATTGGTCATAATGCCTTTCCTTAACCTGCAACAGGGCGACGGTATCGCGCGCGCTGCACCAATGGCTGCAGCATAGCACAGGAAAGACAACTGTTGCGCGACTGGCGGCTCAGCCCGGACGTACCAGTTCGAAGAGCTCGGTCACGCGGGCATAGTCGTGATATCCAAGACGGCTGAGCGGTTGGAAGCTCCGCACGTCAAACCGGCCATCGATGATGGCATCGTCGCGGATGTGCACGCCGACCACTTCACCGAAAACGACGAAGTTGGTTTCGCCTTCGAGCTTCACGATCTGGGTCATGCGACATTCCAGAGATGCGGGCGCGCCTTGTACGCGCGCGCAATCGATTTCCTCACATTCGACCGCCGTCGCACCGGCAACTGTGAACTCGTCTTCGTCTTTGCCAAGCGGTGCGGAGGAGGCGTTCATCACGTCGCGCATGGCGTATTCGACGATGTTCACACAGAAGCTTCCGGTCTCGCGAATGTTGGCAACCGAATCCTTGGTGTCGGTCTGGTCGGGCTTGCTGCTCGTTGAGGCAAACATCACTTGCGGCGGCACGTAAGCGACCGCGTTGAAAAAAGAGTAGGGGGCGAGGTTGTTGCGGCCCTGAACATCGCGGGTGGAAATCCACCCGATTGGGCGCGGGCTGACGATGGCATTGAACGGGTTGTGCGGCAGGCCGTGACCGTCTGCGGGGCGGTAGAACATTGCAAACTCCTCGGTGTTTGCAGCTGGTGTAGCGCATGTGCTACGGGCGAACCACCTGAAACCCAAGGCGGGGCGATTTGCCGTCTCATGTACACGTTTGCCGCAGAAACTCCGGAGGATTTCTACGAAGTCGAGGCGCTGTTTGATCTGTGTTTTGCGCCGGGACGTGAGGCCTTGTCGTCCTATCGGCTGCGGGATGATGTGCCGCCTGTGCGAGAGCTGTGTCTGGTTGCGCGGGACGGTGAGGACATTCTTTCCGGTGCGATCCGGTTCTGGCCCGTCACGGTAGCCGGTGCTGTCGCACTGCTGCTCGGGCCGATTGCGGTGCATCCGACGCGGCAGGGCGAGGGGCTGGCGGCTGATCTGATCCGGATGTCACTGGAGAAGGCTGCCCACAATGGTTGGGCGCGTGTTCTGCTGGTGGGCGACGCGCCATACTATCAACGGTTCGGGTTCCAGAAATTGAGCAATGTCATCATGCCACCCCCGACCAATCCGGACCGGGTTTTGGGGCAGCCGCTTCAGCCAGAGGCCTGGAGCGGCCTGTCGGGCGATGTAATGCGATGGCAGGGCGAGGCTCTGCCCGCCAATTGACATCGTTCCACCCCTCCCCATCTAGACATAAGGAGGACGCGGATGAACGACATCACCCAGATTGCCACAGTGAACGTGGAGACCGAGCTGGATCATCTGGCACAGCGTTATCGGCGTGCGGGCAACGGGGCGGTCGATCTTCTGAATGTGGTCGGCGGACGCGCGGAGGGTCTGCTCGAACGTCTGCCCGCCCCGGCACGGGCCGGCTTGCAGGAGGCTACACGGCGCGCGCTCGAACAAGCGATGAAAGTGGCACATAGCAGCCGGGGCGTCGTGCCCGACCAGAAAGGCTGGCTCAATACGGCGATCGGGACGGCGATGGGGGCTGCAGGTGGCGCAGGCGGTTTGCCAACGGCTCTGGCGGAGCTGCCCGTGACAACCACTTTGTTGCTTCGGATCATACAGGGCGTTGCGGTAGACTATGGGTTCGACCCGGCATCGGAGAGCGTGCAATTCGACTGTATCGAGGTCTTCGCGGCCGCCGGGCCGCTGGCCGATGATGATGGTGCCGATCTCGGGTTTCTATCCGCGCGGATGACCCTCACCGGGCCCGCACTGCAGACGATCATCGCGCGCGTTGCCCCGAAGCTGGCAACTGTTCTGGGCCAGAAGCTTGCCGCACAGACGGTGCCAGTTCTCGGCGCGGTGGCCGGCGCGGCGACGAACTATACCTATACGAACTATTACCAGGAAATGGCACATGTGCATTTCGGCCTTCGCAAACTGGCCATCGACGCTGATGTGCCAGTCGAAGAACTGGTTGCGCAGCTGCGACGCCGGATTGCGTCGCGCGCCGTCGCCTGATCAAGGACGGCAATTCAGGAAATCCGGGCTCAGCCCCTTTGAATTCTGGGCAAACTGGCGCAACTGAGGCATAGTTGGCAAAAGGGACAGGAGGCCCGGCGTCGGGACCTCAAAAGCCATTGTGATCGGGCTATGATTAAGCAACTGCCGATTTTTCTGTCGGGCGCGGGCAAACGCGATGTGCGGACCCAGTTTGCGGCGTTGTGTTATCGGGTGCGGAAAACGAAAATCCAGGTCTTACTGATCACATCGCGCGGCACGCAGAGGTGGATCGTGCCGAAGGGCTGGCCCATGGACAAGCGCACGCCTGCGGAATCCGCCGTCCAGGAGGCGTGGGAGGAAGCAGGCGTCCGAGGGCAGTCCGACGGGCGCTGCCTGGGTATTTTCTCCTTCAGCAAGGATGCGGATGACCTTGGCGCCCTGCCGTGTCTGGCCATGGTCTATGCGGTCGAGGTCGACGAGCTTGCGGATGACTATCCCGAAGTCGGGCAGCGCAAACGCAAATGGATGTCGCGGAAAAAGGCCGCTCGGCTGGTGTCTGAGCCGGAATTAGCCCGAATCTTGCGCGATTTTGACCCGCGACCGCCTGGGGGCCAATCTTGACGTGCTTGCTCGACTGCCCCATGTCATAAGAAATCGGTAACCGTTTCGGGAGTATTTTGCGCGCTATGATTCAATATGCGCTCAGATGTGATCAGGGCCATGATTTCGACAGCTGGTTTCAGTCAGCCTCGGCGTTCGAGTCGCTGAAGGATGCGGGTCACATGTCCTGCGCGATTTGTGGATCCGGGTCCGTGGAAAAAGCGGTCATGTCGCCACGGGTTTCTGTACCTGCAAAACCCGAGCCAAAGACCTCGCTGCGGAAAGCGGACACAGAGAGCGAGAAGGCCATCGCCGAGCTGCGCCGCCATGTCGAGGAAAACTCCGATTACGTGGGCGCGCGCTTTGCCGAAGAGGCGCGATCCATGCATCTGGGGACTATCCCCGAGCGGGCGATTTACGGCGAAGCCAATGGCGCGGAAGCCAAGAAGCTGATCGAGGACGGCATTCCAGTGGCGCCGCTGCCCTTCCTGCCGAATCGAAAAGCGAACTGATTTCATGACAGTCGTGATCACCGGCGCCAGCCGCGGCATTGGGGCCGGTCTGGCGGCGGCCTATGCGGCACGCGGTGATCAGGTGATTGGGACGACACGCGACGGCCCCCACCAACTTGACGTCAGCGATCCGGCCAGCCATGCCGCCTTTGCGGAGCATCTCAGCGGCACAGCGGTGGGCTTGCTGGTTTGCAACGCCGGGGTCTATCTTGACAAGGGTCAACTGCTCGAAGACGGCTATCCGCCGGAGCAATGGGCACAGAGCTTTGCGGTCAATGTGACCGGCGTGTTCCTGACCGTGCAGTCACTGCTGCCGCATCTGCGAGCGGCGCGCGCCGCGAAGATTGCGATCATCTCGTCGCAGATGGCGTCTTCCGAACGCGCACCGGGCGGAAGCTATATCTATCGCGCATCGAAGGCCGCTGCGCTGAACCTCGGTCGGAACTTGGCGACCGACTTGATGCCCGAGGGGATTGCCGTTGGCATCTATCATCCCGGCTGGGTGCAGACCGACATGGGCAGCGCAGCTGCCGAGATTACGGTCGCCGAGTCGGTGGCTGGGTTGGTCGAACGGTTCGACGCGCTCGAGTTGGCGCGCACTGGCGTGTTCGAGACATGGGATGGCAGACCCCACGCCTACTGATCATCGCAACATGTCAAGACCTCGTGCCGGGGTGGCTTGTGGTTCCCGGCGGCACAGCGTAAACCCGCCGCGATCAACGCAAGGGGCATATGATGCCAGTTCTGGTGATGAAATTCGGCGGCACATCCGTTGCCACCCTCGACCGTATCCGACGCGCCGCGAAACGGGTCGGTGTCGAGGTGGCGAAAGGCTACGACGTGATCGTCATCGTCTCGGCCATGTCGGGAAAAACCAATGAATTGGTGGGCTGGGTCGGCGAGACCTCGCCGCTGTATGATGCGCGTGAATATGATGCGGTGGTCTCCTCTGGTGAGAACGTGACGGCGGGCTTGATGGCGCTGACGCTGCAGGAGATGGACGTGCCCGCGCGCAGCTGGCAGGGCTGGCAGGTACCGGTGAAGACGACTTCCGCCCATTCTGCGGCCCGGATCGAGGAGATCCCGACCGACAACATCATGGCCAAGTTCGGCGAGGGTATGCGGGTGGCGATTGTCGCAGGGTTTCAGGGCGTGAGCCCCGAGGGGCGGATTACCACACTGGGTCGCGGCGGGTCGGACACGACGGCGGTCGCTTTCGCTGCAGCTTTCGGCGCGGAGCGCTGTGATATCTATACGGATGTGGATGGTGTTTACACCACCGATCCGCGGGTCAGCCCCAAGGCGCGCAAGCTCGACAAGATCGCCTTTGAGGAAATGCTGGAGCTTGCGTCTCTGGGTGCAAAGGTGCTGCAGACCCGGTCGGTCGAACTGGCCATGCGCTACAAGGTTCGGCTGCGGGTGCTCAGCAGCTTTGAGGAACAATCGGATAACGCGGGCACGCTGGTCTGCGACGAGGAGGATATCATGGAAAGCAATGTGGTGGCGGGCGTGGCCTTTTCGCGCGACGAAGCAAAGATGACCCTTGTAAGCGTCGCCGACCGGCCCGGTATTGCGGCGAGCATCTTCACCGCGCTCAGCGAGGGC
The DNA here is from genome assembly GCF_054226325.1 of Roseobacter cerffii. Classification (NCBI taxonomy): domain Bacteria; kingdom Pseudomonadati; phylum Pseudomonadota; class Alphaproteobacteria; order Rhodobacterales; family Roseobacteraceae; genus Roseobacter; species Roseobacter cerffii. The sequence continues at coordinate 3,046,357 of NZ_CM135757.1, read as the reverse complement.
GGCGTGAATGTCGATATGATCGTTCAGAACATCTCGGAAGAGGGCCGCACCGATATGACGTGGTCCTGCCCGACTGACCAAGTTGTTCGCGCACAGAAGGCGGTGGCCGAAGCCAAGGAACAGGGTGTTATCAATTTTCACGAGGTGATCGCGGACACGGATGTGGCCAAGGTGTCGGTCGTGGGGATCGGCATGCGGTCTCACACGGGGGTGGCCGCCAAGATGTTCCAGGTGATGAGTGCCGAAGGGATCAACATCAAGGTCATCACCACATCAGAGATCAAGATTTCGGTTCTCATCGACAGGAAATACATGGAACTCGCCGTGCAGGCGCTGCATGATGCGTTCGAATTGGAGAAAGCCGCCTGATCTCACGTGATGGCGGGTCGTCACCACAGAACGTGGGAGGATCATGCGCTTGGCTGACCGTCTGGAGACAGGATCGCGCAAGCTGCTGGGGCGGCTGCGGGATGCGATGGCCGGCGATGTCGAAGGGCAGGCGCGGCTGAACCGGATCACCCATCTCATCGCTGACAGCATGGGGTGCGAGGTCTGCTCAATCTACCTCTTTCGCGATGCGGATACGCTGGAACTCTGTGCGACCGAAGGTCTGAATCAGGACGCGGTGCACAAGACGCGGATGAAGCTGGGCGAGGGGCTCGTCGGCATGGTTGCGCGTCGCCGTCAGGTGGTGAACACGCCCGATGCGCCGCAGGCCAAAGGGTTCCGCTATATGCCGGAGACGGGCGAAGAGGTTTTCTCCAGTTTTCTCGGCGTTCCTGTGCAGCGTCTGGGCGAGGCGCTCGGGGTGCTGGTGGTTCAGTCGCGAACGGCCCGCAAGTTCTCTGCCGATGAGGTCTATGCGCTCGAGGTCGTCGCGATGGTGCTGGCCGAGATGACAGAGTTGGGCGCATTCGTGGGCGATAACGCGGCGATGTCGGCACGCCATTCCCAGCCCGCGATGTTTCGCGGCACCGTGGGGCAGGAAGGCGCCGCCGAGGGGCACGTCTGGCTGCACGAGCCGCGCGTCGTGGTCACCAACCCAATCGCCGATGATCCGGTTCGTGAGCTTGAGCGGTTGCAAGAGGCGGTGGAGCAGCTCCGCGTGGGCGTCGACAAGATGCTCGAGATCGCAGGAAGTCAGGACAAGGACCAGCAGCAGGTACTGGAAGCCTACCGCATGTTCGCCAACTCCAAGGGCTGGATGCGGCGGATGGAGGAGGACATTTCCAACGGGCTTTCCGCCGAGGCCGCCGTCGAGAAGGAACAATCGCTGGCCCGCGCCCGCATGGGGCAGGTTACCGACAACTACCTGCGTGAGCGGCTCAGCGACCTGGATGATCTGAGCAATCGGCTGCTACGTATTCTGACTGGCCAGGGGGCGGACACTGGCGCGGAGATGCCAGCGGACCCGATCCTCATCGCGCGAAATATTGGCCCGGCCGAGTTGCTGGAGTACGGGCGCAGCCTCAAGGGGATCGTGCTGGAAGAGGGCTCTGTCGGCAGCCACGCGGCGATTGTCGCCCGCGCTCTTGCGATCCCGCTGGTGGTGCATGCGGAGCGGGTCACCACCGAAGCGCTCAATGGCGATCACATCATGGTCGATGGCGAGCAAGGGATCGTGCACCTGCGGCCTGACGAGAACGTGGTCACCGCCTTCCGAGACAAGATCGCGATGCTGGCCGCCGCACAGGAACGCTATGCCTCGATCCGGGATTTGCCTGCGGAAACGCCCGATGGTGCGGTGCTGTCGCTGCATATGAACGCAGGGCTCATGGCGGATCTGCCGTCTCTGCCAAGCTCCGGCGCCGAGGGCGTGGGCCTTTTTCGGACCGAGTTGCAGTTCCTCGTGCGCAACCAGATGCCGCGCCGCTCGGAGCTTGTGGCACTTTACGCCCGGGTGTTGGATGCGGCTGGTGGCAAGCCGGTGATCTTCCGCACGCTCGACATCGGCTCGGATAAGGTGCTGCCTTACATGAAGCCCAACGACGAGCCGAACCCGGCGCTGGGTTGGCGGGCAATCCGCGTGGGGCTCGACAAGCCCGGGATCATGCGGATGCAGCTCCAGGCACTGATCCGGGCGGCCAACGGGCGGCCGCTCACCGTAATGTTCCCCTTCGTGGCGCAGTTCGAGGAGTACCGGACCGCGCGCAGGTTGATGGACAAGACACTGGCCGCTGAGGAGCGGCTCGGCCATCCCTTGCCCGAGAGCGTCAAGGTGGGCGCGATGCTCGAAACCCCGAGCCTCGCCTTCGCGCCTGTGAAATTCTTTGAAGAGGTCGACTTCCTGTCGATTGGTGGCAATGACCTCAAGCAGTTCTTTTTCGCCGCTGACCGCGAGAACGAGCGCGTGCGCCGCCGCTATGATACGCTGAACGTGTCGTTCCTGAGCTTCATTGAAGGCATCGTGGAGCGCTGCAGCGTCACCGGAACGCCGCTGTCATTCTGTGGTGAGGATGCCGGTCGACCGGTCGAGGCGATGTGCTTCGCGGCGATCGGGTTACGCAGCCTGTCAATGCGCCCCGCATCCATCGGGCCGGTGAAAAGCTTGCTGCGACGCACCAATCTCCAGGAGGTCCGCAAAGTCATCGCTGATGCACGCCACCGTGGTGAGATGTCGGTGCGTCCGGCGGTCATGGAGTGGCTGCGGACCCAGAATAGCTGACTACACCCGGGCCCGCCTCATTCTTGGGCGTCTTATGGATGAGCATATTTTGAGCACTGATCGCATTTTCCGGTAATTTTTTGAGCATTTAGCATCGCTGCGCGGTGCCTCTGAACCATTCGTTGGCCAATTTCCGCTGCATGCCTCTAACTCGGCGTGCCTGCTAGGCAAGAAACGCCGCGCAGAGGGTCATCCTGGCAGATCGCTCCCCCTGCACGACGACAACATCACTGTTGCGGGACCTGACTACACCTGTTGGGCCGTCGTCGGAAGACGCTTTGCGTGTCGGAGGGCCACCCGCAGCGACAACGGGGAACGTTTAACATATGAAACTGAAACTCTATTCCATGGCGACAGCCGCTCTTTTGGGATCGACCGCAATGGCCGCCGCGGAATGCGCGGACCCGATCAAAGTGGGCGTGCTTCACTCGCTGTCGGGCACCATGGCGATTTCCGAGACCACGCTGAAAGACACCATGCTGATGCTGATCGAACAGCAAAATGCCGCCGGTGGTCTGCTGGGTTGCGAAATCGAAGCCGTGGTTGTGGATCCGGCCTCCGACTGGCCGCTCTTTGCTGAAAAAGCACGCGAATTGCTCACCGTGCATGAGGTTGATGTAATCTTCGGCAACTGGACCAGCGTGAGCCGCAAGTCCGTGCTGCCGGTCATTGAGGAGCTGAACGGTTTGCTCTTCTATCCGGTTCAGTACGAGGGCGAGGAAAGCTCGCGCAACGTTTTTTACACCGGTGCCGCGCCCAACCAGCAGGCGATCCCTGCGGTGGATTACTTTCTTGAGGAGCTTGGCGTCGAAAAATTTGCGCTGCTCGGCACCGACTATGTCTATCCGCGCACGACCAACAACATCCTTGAACAATACCTGCAAGACAATGGCATCGCGTCGGACGACATCTTCGTGAACTACACACCCTTCGGTCATTCTGACTGGGCGACAATCGTGGCCGATGTCGTGGCCCTGGGTGAGGATGGCAAGCAGGTCGGCGTGATCTCGACGATCAATGGTGATGCGAACATCGGCTTCTACAAAGAACTGGCTGCTGCGGGCGTGTCGGCGGATGACATTCCGGTTGTCGCCTTCTCGGTGGGTGAAGAGGAGCTGTCCGGTCTCGACACATCGAACCTCGTCGGTCACCTCGCGGCATGGAACTACTTCCAGTCGGCTGAAACCGATGCGAATGCCGAGTTCATCTCTGCCTGGAAGGATTTCGCGGGCGAAGAGCGCGTGACCAACGACCCGATGGAGGCGCATTACATAGGCTTCAACATGTGGGTGAACGCGGCCACCGAAGCAGGCAGCACGGACGTGGATGCCGTTCGCTCGGCGATGTACGGGCAGGAGTTCCCGAACCTGACGGGCGGGACTGCTGTGATGCTGCCGAACCATCACCTCGCCAAGCCGGTGCTGATCGGTGAGATCACCGCGGATGGCCAGTTCGACATCATCTCCAAGACGGACGAAGTGCCTGGGGATGCGTGGACGGACTTCCTGCCAGCCTCCAAGGTTTTGACCTCCGATTGGAAAGAGCTTGGCTGTGGGATGTACAACACCGAGACAAACACCTGTGTTCAATTGACATCAAACTATTGATCCGGCCTAGCGGGGCCGTCCTACGATGGCCCCGTTTTCCACAGCGCGACCTTCTATCCCCCGAAAGCACGAGTTCATGCGCCGTTTTCTTCTTGCCATCGCGCTGTGTCTTGGCGCGCTGACACAGGCGCAAGCCGATGACCTGCAGCAAATCCTCCAGGTGCATGCGGACGAGATGACGAAACCGTCACGTCGCAGCGTGGGTGTGTTGCTTGATGATCTGGTGGACTCTGGCCTGCCGCAGGTGCCCGGCTTCCTGGAAGAATGGGCGGACAAAAACGTCTGGAAGAGCCCCGGCGGCCTCTTCTTTTTCGGTCAGCCCGATGGCGATGACATTTCATTGACAGACCTCGACACTGACGAGGTCAAGACCGAACCGCGCGACGGTTTCATTCAACTCAAACCAAACGGAGGCGTACGGCGCCTCATCGGAACGGCGCTTGTGCAATTCCAACTGGCGGACCCGGATATCATCCGTCGTGAGAGTGCTGTTGCGGCCATTGCCCGGCGCCCTGAGGCGGCGCAACTCGCCCCACTTGTCGCATCAATCGAGGGTGAACCCGACGCAGCGTTGCGCGCGCGCAAGATGCAACTGGCGAATTTCCTGTCGGCCCGGTTTGCCGAGACGGCCGAGGAACGCATCGCAGCCATCAGCACGCTTGCGCAGGACACCACGGTTGAGGCGCGCAGCGTTTTGAACCAAGTCCTGCAGACCGAATCCGGGGTCGCAGCATCTGAGCCCGAGGGCAATATCGCGCGCCTTCTCGACCCCATGGAGGCGCCCGACGCTTACTATGACCAGTTGGTCGAAGCCGGGTTCGCGCCAACACAAACCGGGCCCGCCGTGATCCGCGCCGCGTTAGAGGCGCACATTGACGAGGGCACCGTCGGTGGTGTCCCCCTTGCGCAGCTTGACAGCGACGCGGCGCGTGAACGGGCCTATGCGGCGCTCTCCAAGGAGGGTCTGGTTCCGCCGCTGGTCACCGAGGAAACCCGCGATTATGCGCTGAACACCTACGTGTTCTACGAGCTTTATGACGAGCCCGACGCCGAGATCACCGCGGCTGCGGAGGCGGCGCTCGCATCTGTCGAGCAGCGGGTCGCCTTTGCACAGGCCGCCGATCTGGCCCTGGACGGTTTGTCGCTGGCGTCGATCTATTTCCTTGCAGCCATCGGTCTCGCGATTACCTTCGGCGTGATGGGCGTGATCAACATGGCACACGGCGAGTTCATCATGATGGGCGCCTACACCGGTTACGTGGTGCAGCTCTTCGTGCCGGACTACACGCTGTCGATCATCATCGCCCTGCCGCTGGCCTTCGCGGTGACCTTTGGCGCGGGCGTGACGATGGAGCGGTTGGTGATCCGGCATCTCTATCACCGGCCGTTGGAGACGCTGCTCGCCACCTTCGGGATTTCCATCGCGCTCCAGCAGCTTGCCAAGAACATCTTCGGCACCCAGGCGCGCCCGCTAACCTCGCCCGACTGGCTCGACGGGGCCTGGGTGATCTCGGATGTTGTTCAGATCAGCTACATCCGCATCGCGATTTTTGTCCTCGCTTTGTTGTTTCTTGCCCTGATCCTGTTCGTGCTCAAGCGCACGCGTCTGGGGCTCGAGGTGCGCGCGGTGACACAGAACCCCGGCATGGCGGCGAGCATGGGCATCAACCCGGATCGCATCAACATGCTGACGTTCGGGCTTGGCTCAGGCATCGCAGGCATCGCCGGCGTGGCCATCGGGCTCTATGCCAAGGTCACGTCGGAGATGGGTGCGGACTACATTGTGCAGAGCTTCATGACCGTCGTCGTCGGCGGGGTCGGCAATGTCTGGGGAACGCTCGCAGGGGCCTCGCTCATCGGGATCCTGCAAAAGGGCATCGAGTGGCTGAACCCGTCGAACACGCTGGCCGCACAAACCTATATGATCCTCTTCATCATCCTCTTTATTCAATTCCGACCCAAGGGCATCGTCGCGCTCAAGGGCCGGGCGGCGGCGGACTAGATCATGCGGAACAGTTTCATCGCACAGAACCCCTCCGTCCTGTGGTTCCTCGCGGCGCTCAGCCTCTTCACGATTTCCGTCGTGCTGCTGTCGGAGGCCACTGGCACCGCCATGATCTCTACTTCCTTCGTAAAGACGCTGGGCAAGACCCTATGCCTCTGCCTTATCGCGATTGCGATGGACGTGGTCTGGGGCTACTGTGGCATTCTTTCACTCGGGCATTTCGCCTTCTTCGGGATCGGCGGATATGCGATCGGCATGTGGCTGATGTACGCACGCACCGAAACGATTGTCCTTGAGAGCTTGCAGAACCAGGTGATCCCGCCCACACCACAGGAGGTCTCGGATGCCATTGGCAACCAGATCTTCGGCGTCGTCGGCTCGTCCGAATTCCCGCTGATTTGGGCCTTTGCCGACAGTCTGTTCCTGCAATTGCTGATGGTGGTCCTTGTGCCCGGTCTGCTGGCGCTGGTCTTTGGCTGGCTGGCGTTCCGGTCGCGCGTTACGGGCGTTTATCTGTCGATCCTCACGCAGGCGATGACGCTGGCACTGTCGCTCTACCTCTTTCAGAACGACAGCGGGTTGCGTGGGAACAATGGTCTCTCGGGTCTGCAGAACATACCGGGCTTTGAGGGCACATCGCAGGCGACAATCTCCATCGTCTTCTTCCTCGCTTCAGCGATTGCTCTTGGCGCAGGCTACGTCTTCTTTGCCTGGGTCATCTCGGGCAAGATGGGCAGCGTGATCAACGGCATACGCGACAACGAAGCGCGGGTGCGGTTCCTCGGCTACCATGTGGAAACCTACAAGCTTTTTGTCTTTACCATCACCGCCATCATATCTGGCATCGCGGGCGCGCTCTATTATCCGCAGGCGGGCATTATCAACCCTGGAGAGATCGCGCCGATTGCATCGATCTACCTCGCAGTCTGGGTGGCTATAGGAGGCCGGGGGCGCCTCTATGGCGCCGTGATCGGCGCGGCCTTCGTATCGCTGCTGTCAAGCTGGTTCACAGGCGGTGGTGCGCCGGACATCAACCTTGGCTTTTACACCATCCAATGGACCGACTGGTGGCTGGTACTGCTCGGAGTATCCTTCGTAGCGGTGACCTTGTTCTTTCCGAAGGGCATCGGCGGCCTTTTTGACTACCTTGTGCGGAAGCCGTCATGAGCATGCTGTTGGAAGTCTCGGGCGTCTCAGTCACCTTCGATGGGTTTCGGGCGATCAACAACCTGTCGATCAATTTCGCCGAAGCGGAATTGCGAGCCATCATCGGGCCCAATGGTGCTGGCAAAACCACCTTCATGGACATCGTAACCGGCAAGACCAAGCCGGATGAGGGCAAGGTGATCTGGGGGGAGAAGAACATCTCGCTGTTAGGCCTGTCCGAGAGCCAGATCGCGATGGAGGGCATCGGGCGGAAGTTTCAGAAGCCCACGGTTTTCGAAGACCAGACGGTGCGGCAGAACCTCGCGATGGCACTGCATAATCCGCGTGGGCCGTTTGCTGTTCTGATGCACAAGAAAACGGCGGCAAATGCCGCGCGGATCGAGGCCATCGCGGAGGAGATTGGGCTGATCGAGAGCCTCACCCGGCGCGCGGGAGAGCTGAGCCACGGGCAAAAACAGTGGCTCGAGATCGGTATGTTGCTCGCTCAAGAGCCGCGTTTGCTTCTCGTTGATGAACCTGCTGCTGGCATGACGGTCGAGGAGCGCGAGAAAACGACGGATATCCTCAGAAAGGCGGCCGAGACCCGCGCTGTGGTCGTGGTCGAGCACGATATGGAGTTTGTCCGGCGCCTCGATTGCAAGGTAACCGTGCTGCATGAAGGGGCAGTACTCGCGGAGGGCAACCTCGATCACGTGACATCCAATCAGACGGTCGTCGACGTCTATCTGGGGCGCGGCCATGCTTGACGTCTCAAAACTCGATCTGCACTACGGACAGAGCCAGATCCTTTTCGATATCTCGCTGAGCGCCGAGGTCGGCCAGATCACTGCGGTTATGGGGAACAACGGTGCGGGCAAGACCAGCCTTCTCAAGGCGATAGCCGGACGGCATCCCGCGAGCGGCGGCGCGGTTCGCATTGCTGGTGTTGAGGTGCCGCCGTCGTCGGCCGTCCGCGCCGCGCGCCAAGGCATTTCATACGTGCCTCAAGGGCGTGAAATCTTTCCCATGATGAGCGTTCTGGAAAATCTCGAGACGGGATTTGCCTGCCTGCCGAAAGCGGAGCATCACATTCCCGAGCACCTCTTTGCACTCTTTCCGGTGCTGCGCGAGATGCAGGGCCGCCGTGGCGGGGATTTGTCTGGTGGCCAACAACAGCAGTTGGCCATCGCGCGCGCCTTGATCACACGTCCGAAGGTGTTGCTGCTGGACGAGCCGACAGAGGGTATTCAGCCGAATGTCATCCAGCAAATCGGCGATGCTCTCCGGCAACTGCGTGACGGGGGGGACATGGCGATCGTCCTCGTTGAGCAGAACGCGGACTTTGCTTATGGGCTGGCGGACCGCTTCGTGGTGGTCGAACGCGGCGCGGTTAAACGTCGTGAAGATAAGGCGGCGTACAGCAAAGATCAGCTCCTTGCGGATCTGGCGCTCTGAGATATCTGCATCTGGACATGACCGCCTTAGCCGCCAGATATTGACGCATCCGACGTCAGCACGAGCCAGTCTGGGCTTTGGCGTTCACGGTTTCGATGACATCCTCGATGGCCTCGGAGTCCACCGGATGTGACAAGTAGTAGCCTTGCGCTTGGTCGCAGCGGTGGTTGCGCAACCACTCGAACTGCTCTTTCGTCTCGACCCCCTCGGCCACGATGGTCGCATCGATCTGCTCTGCCAGGGTCAGGATCAGGCTGATGATCGGCCCGGACTTTGGCAGTTGCGAGATGAACGACTGATCGATTTTGAGGCAGTTGAGAGGAAACCGTGAGATGTAGGACAGGTTGGAATAGCCCGTCCCGAAATCGTCAATGGCGATCCGATAGCCCAATCTGCAGATTGCTTGGAGCCGCTCGGCAATCAGGTCATGATCGCCGATCAAGACATTCTCGGTAATCTCCAGCTCGATCTTTCCACGTGGGAAATCGGGGTGCTGTGAAAAACGCTCAAGCGACTTCAGCAGACGATTGTCTTCGAATTGCCGGGGCGAGATATTGAGCGAAATCTGTATGTTATCGCCCGTTTGATGCCAGGAAATCGCCTTCATGCAGGCCATTTCGAGGATCAGCTGACCCAAATCCTCGATCATGCCGGTTTCTTCGCAGATCGGGATGAACTCGGCGGGCATGATCAACCCACGTTTGGGGTGCTGCCACCGAACCAGCGCCTCTGCAGAGACGACGCAACCGGTCTGAAAACAAAACCGCGGCTGGAAATGCAGAGTGAATTCGCGGTTCTCAATGGCCCGTTTCAACTCGATCTCGACAAGATCCCGGGCTTTGGCAAGCGCGCCCATTTCGGCGCTGAAGAAGGTGACGCGATTTCGACCTGCCTGCTTGGATGTATAGAGAGCTATGTCAGCTTCGCGCATGATTGCGGTGAAATGCGCCGCATCTGGCACAAAGGTCACGACGCCCATGCTCACGGTTGTGCTGATGCGTGTGGCATCATGGGTGATCGGCTCTGCGATGACCTTGAGCAGCTTTTGCAGCTTTTCTTCGAGTTCAGCCTCTGACGGGACGTCCTCGAAGATGACAACAAATTCATCGCCGCCAAGACGCACGAAGGTGTCGCTGCGCCGGATCGACATGCTGACCCGCGCCGCGATTTCTTTCAGGACGACATCGCCCATCTCATGACCCAGACGGTCATTGATCTGTTTGAACCGGTCGACGTCAAAGCAGAGCAAGGCGCAGGGCTGTGTCTGGTAGCGCCCCAGCGTTGACATATGCTGTTGCAGGTAGGACCGGTTGTAGCACCCGGTCAGTTGATCACGATCAGCCAGATACCGGGCTTTATCGCGCGCGATCTTCAACTCGCTCACGTCGATTGCAGTGACAAGGACCGCGGGGTTGCCAGTAACCGCGTCTGAGCACTGCTTGACGGTAAGGTCATGCCAGCGGGGGCCGGCGCCCGTATTCACCTTGGACACCATGCGATGCTCGCCTGACGTCTCCAACTCGTGAATAAGACGGTCATAGTCGGTCGGGTCGACAAATTTCTCCGCAATCGTCTGCATCGCATGTGTGGCGGTGTTGCGCGCCGCGGGGTTCAGATAGACGGGCGGACCGCTTGCTTCGTGCAGGGCGATCATCACGTCGGTATGCAGCAGCGCCTCTGCGCTGCGCAGGTTGTCGGGCTCATCCTCAGCGCCGCCGACGACCTCGCATTGCATGGCCATGCGCCCGTCAGCCAACCGATAGCCACAATAGACAACCATCACGCTTGTGGGCCGACCGTTAGGGTAGAGCGTCCACATTTCGCTGAAACTTGCGTCGCGCTCGATAAAATCGATTTGGTACTGCTTGAGACGCTTGGCCACGGTCGGAGACATGTCTGTCGCCAGATCTCGATTGCGAAGGTCGTCTTCGTTTTCGGCTTGCCACAGTTCGCAAGCCGAGGCGTTGGCATGCACAATGCAGGAGTTGTCGACGTCGTAGATCCAGACGGCCGTCTTCATCCGGGCGATCGGGAGCGTGACCTCCGCTTCCGGCGCGATCTGCTGTGGTACGCCGGGGTGCGCAGGCACCGCGGAGCCGTCTGCTATCTTTTCATTGCGCATGGACTGATCGCCCCAATTTTCGCGCCTAGGCCGCTTTGCTCTGCGACTGTCCGAGTTCGCTCAAGGGGCGGAAACCTTCGGTCTGTGCCACCGCATCGACCCAGCGACTGACAGCCGGGTAATCCGCCATGCTGAGGCCTGCCTCGTCGAGCACATGTACATATCCAAAGGTTGCGATGTCAGCGACCGAATAGCCCGACGTCAACATGAACTCGCGGGTCTCCAGATGTGCATCGAGGCGGGACAGCCCCGTGTCTGCGCTGGCCTGCCACGCCTTGATGTCGTCTGCCCGGGCCTCGCGCTGCTCCGGCAGGATCGTGGTGAAAAAGCGCGCGGGCGAAATGAACGGCTCCAGTTTGGACTGCTCGAAATACATCCATTGCAGTGCCTCTGCCCGTCCTTCGCGGGTCGATGGCATAAGGTGACTGCCTTCGGCGAGATACCACAGCATTGCATTGCTCTCTCCGATGCCATGGCCGGTATCTGTCAGAAGATGCGGAACGACGCCGAGTGGGCTGATGGCAAGGTACTCCGGCGATTTCTGCTCACCCTTCAGCACGTCGATCAAGACCAACTCGAACGGAAGGCCAAGCTGATGCATAGCCAGCCACGGCTTGAAACAGTTCCCCGACCCCAGACATGCGTAAAGTTTTGTCATGAGCGTTCCCTTCCGACGTTGTTTCCCCCGTCGGTAGGGAATTGCCGTTAATGGCGTCTGAATTTCCAACGCCAACGAATTTCGAATGTGTTTCAAATTACGAGCTTCTTTTGCGCCGACGGCTTCGGTGACGAAGGCGATGCAAAAATAGGCGCTCCTTCGAGATTTATGTCGTCTTGTGTGCGGTGTCCGGTCGCAGTCGATCAATCGAAGTCATTGAAAATCAAGGTTTTCGAAAATCTTCATAAATAGGTTAATGAAATTGAGTAAAAATTGCCGCTAACCATTAACGGAATTTTAAGGCCTAAAACATAATTTTCATTTGGTTAACAAATAGTTAATGATCTACATGATCGCCAGATAGCTAGTTCATTCGACGAAACAAAAGCGAGACGAGATGTTAAGTTACTCTGAATCTATTCTGTTACCGGCATCTTTTGACCAGCCTATCTCGGAACAAATCTGGCGCTCAAAGTACCAATATGTCGCCGAAGGTCGCGCGCGCGATGTCACGGTGAACGATACATGGTCGCGGGTGGCCTCGAGTTTGGCGCAGCCCGAGAAAGCGACGGATCGTCAGAACGTGTCGATGGCATTTTATGAAGCCATGGAAGGGTTCAAGCTGCTGCCCGCCGGCCGCATTCTAGCCGGCAGCGGTACGCATCGAAACGTGACCCTCGCCAATACCTTCGTGATGCAATCCATCCCGGACTCGGTGGAAGGCATCATGGACACAGTGAAAGATGCAGCGCTGACAATGCAGATGGGCGGCGGCATCGGCTTCGATTTCTCAACCTTGCGACCTAAGGGCACGGTTGTTCGAGGTCTCGACTGTCCCGCGGCAGGGCCGTTGGCGGCGATGGATATCTGCAACACGGTCTGCGGGATGCTCGTGACCGGTATGGGCCGCGGTGCGATGATGGCAACGATGCGTGTCGATCACCCGGACATTGAAGCCTTTATCGAGGCCAAGGCGAACCCGCTCCGCCTGCGGAATTTCAACACGTCGGTCATGATCACGGACGCCTTCATGGCTGCGGTTGAAGCCAATGCTGACTGGGATTTGGTCTGGGAAGGGACGAAGGTGCGCACGGTCAAGGCGCGCGAGATCTGGGAGAAGATCATGTGGCGAACCTACAGCGCGGCCGAACCCGGCGTGCTTTTCATCGACCGGATCAATCAGGCCAACCCGTTGGGGTATCTCGAAACGCTTGCGGCGACGAACTCCTGCGCCGAGCAGCCGTTGCCGCCAAATGGCACCTGTCCGCTGGCCTCCATCAACCTCGCACGGTTGGTCACGGATCCGTTCAGCCGCAACGCGCACCTGGATGACACGCAACTGCGGCGGCTCGTCGGCGTGGCGGTGCGCATGCTCGACAACACGATCGATGTGTCACGCTTCGCGGTGGAGGCGCAGCGGCGTGAAGCACAGGCCAAGCGGCGGATTGGCGTCGGCGTGACCGGCGTTGCCGACGCGCTGATCATGCTGGGCATTCGCTATGGCACACCTGCGGCGGTGCGAATGGTGGGGTCCTGGCTGCAGACCATTCAGAATGCGGCGTATCTGGCCTCGGCAGAGCTTGCCGCTGCGCGGGGCGCCTTCCCGCTCTATGACGCAGATCAACACCTGCAACGCAAGGGCATTCAATCGCTCGACGTCGAAGTTCAGGCCGCAATCAGGAAGCACGGGCTGCGCAATGGCGTGCTGACCACCATCGCACCGACGGGCACCACCTCGATGTACGGCGGCAACGTCTCCTCGGGGATCGAGCCGGTCTTTGCCACGTCCTATACGCGCAAGATCACGCGGCCCGACGGGACCAAGGCAGAGGAGCTCGTACAGGATTACGCGGTGTGGCTCTACTACCAGATGTTCGGTGAGGACGCGCCGCTCACCGATGCTTTTGTCACCGCGCAAGATCTGCGTCCGGCGGACCACATTCGCATGCAGGCCGTGGCGCAGCGCTGGATCGACAGCGGCATCTCAAAGACGGTCAATTGCCCGGAAGATATCCCATTTTCGGTCTTCGAAGATGTTTATCGACAAGCGTTCGAATCTGGGTGCAAGGGATGCACGACCTACCGGCCCAATCCGGTGACCGGCTCTGTGCTGTCCGCATGAGCCTCATCGCGCGTCTGTTACGGATGATGAGGCGCGTTGGCGGGCGTCATAATGCTGGCGCCTCGCAGCATCCCGAACCTCTGGCAAATGCGCCAGTGGCTGCCGATGCTCTGAGGCCAGTGGGCGCGTGGTCCCCGACGCATCGGCATCGCAAAGGCGGGCTTTACCGTGTCTTGGCGCATGGCATCCTCGAGGCCGATCGCAGCGATGCAGTGATCTATGACGATGCGGGTGGAACCATCTGGGTGCGTCCCGTGGTGGAGTTTGAGGACGGCAGGTTCGAGCGGCTGGCGCCAGCTGGCCAGGACGCCTGACGCGCTACTCCAAAGCATAGGGTCACTAGGCGGATGATGGCAGTGTACTGCTTTTGGCAGACTGCCAGCGGCTGTGCCGCTGGGGTACACATGTCGCAGCTTAGCCAGCGGGAGAGACCGGGTCTGGTGGTAACGAGTAACAAGGCGCGTCGGGCAGTGTGGTATGATGCCTTGCGTAGCAGACCCCGGCTCTGAAGAGGTGCCAGAATGCAGCGATCCAGACGAAGTGCGCGCATCCTGGGTGCCGTCGGCGCTACCCTTCGCCGATCTGCCCCAAACCCGCTGGCTGAGCGCCACCCTGATGCCGGCTGAGCCAACGCGCCGCGAAGACTGGTAAACTATACAAACGTATAGTCTCCTATGCGGTTGATTTGTCGCCTGTGATCCCGTGCGGTTGTAAGACAGCCCCAACAATACCCGCATTCAAAGGAGCCTGGAAAAATGACCCGTGCCAAACCCTCCGTTTTTGCCGCCCTGCTGGCCATCGGGCTGAGCCATCCCGTGCTGGCGGAACAGTTGCCCGCGCCTACCGGACCCGTTCTGTTGACCGTCTCTGGGGACGTCAGCAATGAAACCTCCAAAGGTGTGGTTGAGCTCGACATGGCGGCGCTGGAGGCGCTGGAGCCTGTTGTTTTCTCAACATCCACGATCTGGATGGATGATGCCGTCGAGTTCACCGGCGTGCCCTTGCGCGCTTTGCTGGAGTACGCCGGTGCAGAAGGTGAGACAGTGAGCGCTGTTGCCCTGAATGACTATAAGGTCGACATCCCGGTCAGCGAGATCGATCCTGATGTGCCGGTCGTGGCGTATCTGATGGATGGTGAAGTGATGTCACCGCGCGGCAAGGGCCCGCTCTGGATCGTTTATCCTTATGACGAGGATGCCAAGTACCGCAGCGAGGTGATCTATTCACGTTCTATTTGGCAACTTGATCGTATAGTTTCGCACGACTAGCCCGATGCGGGGCCTTGGACGGGGACAATGCCGCAGGTGTTCAAAGAGGCCAGCATGATCCGGCGTTTGGCGCCCTTCGCAGTGATCTTCGTCGGTATGATCCTCCTGGCGGTCACTTTCCTGTCGATCACCCAGAGGATGAATGCCCTGCGCGAGGCGCCGGGCGACAACCTGACCTGGACCTTGTCGCAGATCGAAGTCGATGTGCTCTTGCTGACCGACGAGGCTTTGCTTGCCCTTCAGGCGGAGGCGCCTGATCTAGCAACCCTGCGGCGGCGGTTCGACAATGCCTACAGCCGCACCAGCAGCATCTCTGAGAGCCGTGTTTTCGCCGACATGCGCACTGACGCGGTCTTTGCCGAACAACTCGCCAAACTCCGCCAATGTCTCGACAAGCTGGCCGTGCTGATCGACAGCCCGGATGATGTCCTGCTCGAAAGCCTGCCGCAGATCTGGGAGCAATCGAACGCGATCCGCGAGGATGCGCATGACATCGCGCTCACTGGTATCCGGCTGCGATCCGCCGCCTCGGATGCAGAACGCGCGGCCTTTGGGCGCCTGCTCTTTGCTGCGGCGGCGATCAGCCTCGCGTTGATCCTGTTTCTGGGGATCATGCTTTTCGTGCTTCTGCGCCAGTACAAGGTGCATCGCGAGATCTCTGCCGCGGCAGAGCGGGCAAGCTCGCGGCTTAAGTCTAGCTTTGATGTGTCGCTTGATGCGATCATCGTGGCAGATGACCGTGGGGTGATCCTGGAGTACGGGGGCGCTGCAGAGACCGTTTTTGGCTTTACCGCCGAGGAGGCGATCGGCGCGCAGATGTCTGATCTGATCGTTCCGCATCAGCATCGTGCGGCGCATTTGGCGGGGATGGAGCGCTTCAATCGTACGGGCGAGGCGCGGTTGGTCGGGCAGGGACGCATTGAGATCACCGCATTGCGCAAATCCGGTGAAGAGTTCCCGGTGGAGATTTCCATCGGCATGGCGTCGGATCATCGGGGCACGATCTTCGTGTCCTACCTGCGCGATATCACCGAGCGTCTCGCCGCTGAGCAAAACCTCAAGCGTGCGAGAGACGAGGCACTACAGGCCGAACAGGCAAAATCGAACTTCCTTGCGGTTATGAGCCACGAGATGCGCACACCGCTCAACGGGATCTTTGGCACCATCGAGCTGTTGCAGAACACCAAGCTCAGCAAGACCCAATCGCGCTATCTGGGCATTGCGAAACAGTCCGGTGATATCCTGCTCTATCACGTGAACAACGTGCTTGACGTCGCCCGGATGGACGTCGGCAAGCTGGAGTTGAGCGAGGACACGTTCGAGCTGACCCGGTTCTTCGGCGATATCGTCACCACAAATGAAACGACGGCCTATGCGCAGAACAACACGCTGACGCTGGACCTCGGCGATATGCCCCCCTGCATGGTGCATGCAGACGAGCAGCGGTTGCGCCAGATCGCCTACAACCTGGTGAGCAACGCGCTGAAGTTCACCCATCACGGCAAGGTGGCCCTGAAAGTGCGCCTCACCGAGCAGACTGATGAGGGGGCCTCGCTCGAGTTTTCGGTTGCTGACACCGGTGTGGGCATTCACCCCGATGATCAGGACCGCGTGTTTGATCGTTTCTTCACACAGGAAAAATCCTACGACCGGCTTGCGTCTGGCGCGGGGCTGGGGCTGACCATCTGCAAGCAGCTGGTTGAGATGATGCAGGGGACGATCACGCTCGAGAGCGCGGTGGGCGAGGGCAGCACCTTCACGGTACGCGTGCCGCTGCGTCTTGCTACGACGCCCGAGCCGCAGCGTGCGCCGCGCGCGCCCGTGCCGGATGCCACAGCGCTGTCGGGTCGCGAAGTGCTTCTGGTCGAAGACAATGAGATCAACCGGTTGATCGTTCGGCATATGCTTCAGGCCCGGGACGTGAAGGTTTCCCAAGCGCACAATGGGCAGGAGGCTGTTGATTTCGTGCATCAGCGACGTTTCGATGCGATCCTGATGGATGTCAGCATGCCAGTGATGAACGGCGTGGACGCCACGCGTGCGATTCGGGCCGCCGCGACCGCCAATCAACAGGTTCCGATCCTTGGCCTCACGGCCCACGCGCTGGAACATCAGCAGGCCGAGTTCCTTGATGCGGGCATGAACATGTGTCTCAACAAACCGGTGTCGCAGGCGGAGCTTGTTGGTGCGCTGCTGACTGCCTTGGGCCAAGAACCCGTATCGAACGGGCATCAGTCGGAGGAGACCCCCGACCTGTTAGTCGACGGGGAAACACTAGAGGAACTGAGCAGTGTTTTGGGGCCGAAAAAACTGAGCAAGCTGGTGCGCGACTACGAGGTGGAGATCGACGGGCTGCTCGACATCATCTCCGGTGAGATAGAGGCCGGAAACCTCTCTGATCTGGCTGCACGCGTGCACCGCTCGATCGGGTCATCCGGGATGATCGGTGCACTGCCGTTCCAGCGGGACCTGCGCAAGCTCGAACAGGCGGCGAAGGCGGGCGATGGGGTCAGCGCCCGCGATGCGGCGGCCGATTTGCCCGCCCGCTGGCACGATACACGGGCGGCGCTACAGGCGGCGGCTGCAAGGGCTATCCAAAAGGATAGCGCGTCCTAGGCTTTTGACGCGCCAGCTGTCCCGCTGCACAACCCAAGTACTGATACAGGTCTGATAGTCACCTCAATGGGGGCGCCGCTCGCCGGTCCGAAGCCTGGAGTATCGCATGAACATTCGGCACGAATGTCCAAGACCAGACCTGTCCTTTGCCGTTGCCGCACCTCTGCAGGTGCACAAGGCCAACGGCCGCCGGTTGGGGGTTGCGCGCTGGTCTTTGGAAGGGCTGTGGACGGACCCGCCCGAGGTTGACCTCGCGGGTGAAGTGATCCTCACGGTGCCTTTCCAGGGGGTCGATGTCTCGTTCCCGGTCACGCTGATCGATGGCGAGGCCCCGGGGCACTACTGTTTTGCCAACCTCAGTGTTCGGCAGCGAGAAACGCTGGCGACTTTCCACCACGGTGTGTTGTCGGGGCAAATGGTGCCGACCGGTGATATGATCACGAGCCTCGACACCCCCGTCGACCTTGTTCCGATGGGGGAGACGACCGAAGAGGAAGCTGCAGGACGCGCCCGGGCTCGCCCTCGAGCGCTGCGCATTTTCTGGAACGCGGTGGTGTATCTGACGCTTGCGGCGGTTCTGATCGTTGGTTTGGGCGGGCAGGTCTGGACACGCCTGTCGCAGATCGGGTTGGACCATGCACGTTTCGCGGCACCTGTGGTGACCTACAACGCGCCGGATGCAGGCTATCTCGTGCGACTGGAGGTCGCCGTCGGCGATCTGGTCGAGGCAGGCGACATCCTTGCGCGGATCGAAGACCCGGATCGGGAAAGCGATGTGGAGGATGTTCGCGCCGAGGTTCATCTTGCAGAGCGGCGTCTGTCTGTCGCGACCGCGCGGCTGACGCGCCATGAGGCTCTGCGTAAAGCGCGCCGTGCAGTCCTCATGCAAGGGTTTGACCGGGTCTGGCAACCATGGCGGGCGCATGACCCGCGCGCGACCGAGTACCCCCCGGCGATCCTCGCGGCATGGCAGGCGCTGTACGCCTTTGATCGCGGTCGGGATACAGAGGCAGGCGGCTACTTCGACATGCTGGACACCTTGCGCGCCGCCGTTGAGGAGCGGGCGCTTGACCTGCGCCGCTGGAAGCGCGAGTTGCGCCACCGAAAATCAGCCGCAGACGAGTTGGTGATCCGCGCCCGGACAGGTGGCACGGTCTTCGCCATCCATGCGGTTGAGAACAGTTTTGTTGGGCGCGATGCACCGGTCATCGCCGTCGAAGACGCAAGTCCCCGTGTCGCCGTCGCTTGGCTCGATGATCGCTTTGCCGCCCGGGTGCACATCGGGATGAGAGCCGATATCCGCTATTCGGACGGGGGGGTGCCGAAACGTCTGCCGGGTCGTGTCACGGACATTCAAGCGAGCGTCGATATCGCGCAGCCAGATCGTTTTGGCATGGTGCTGACGATCACTGCAGAAGACATGAACCTCGCGGAGACGCGCGCCGCCTTCCGCCACAATGCGCCCGCCGAGGTCAGGCTGCGGCGCGCGGCGGTCTTTGGCGCGAAGGCCCCCGGTGATGACTAAGGTGCCGCCAACGCGCTATGCGTTTGAGAAACACCTCGACGCCTGGTTGCGTGAGTTATCAGGACCCGCGCCCAAGGGCCTCGCCAAATGGGCGCTCCCGCAGATCTTGCAGTTCGCCATTTTGCTGGTGACGCTTGCCTCTGCCATGGTGCTTTGGCCCAACAATTTTTTTCATCCCGACCTGTTGCAAGTGACCGTTGTGCTGGGCACGCTCGGCATCTGGCGGTTCGGCTGGTGGTTCACCCATGCCGTGCGGGCCGAAATCTTCGCGCGTTTTCGGTGGCCGGGGATGCGCCGCCACGCAGAGACGGTTTGGCAAAGTGGCTGGCGCCCGCCGCGTCTGCACATCCAGATGACCACCTACCACGAAGACCCGGCAATCACGCGCCGGGTGATCGGCTCGATCATCGGGCAAATCCGGCGTGAAGGCATCCCCACGACGCTCTGGATCGGCACCGGCGCGTCCTTCGATGAAGAAATAATCACGGATTTCGTGCGCACCCATGCCGCTGATGTGGAAGCGGAGCTGGTATTCCTGCGGCAGAACCAGCCCGGCAAACGCATGGCCATTGGGATGATATTGCGTGCTATGAACCGGGCCGGTGTCAGCCCAGACGACCTGGTGATCTTCATGGATGGCGATGCGGTTTATGGCTCCGACGTTCTGGAGAAGACCTGCTCCATGTTTGGAGCAGACCCCGAGTTACAGGCACTGACCACCAACGAAGAGGTGATCTGTTATGGACCGCGGTGGATACAAAGCTGGCTGTCGATGCGCTTTGCGCAACGCCGCTTGGCGATGCAAAGTCATGCACTCTCTGACAAGGTTCTCACCCTTACCGGGCGGATGAGCGTCTTTCGCGCGCGGCATGTAACCGATGAGGCCTTCATCCGGACCATCGAAGCGGATCACCTTGATCACTGGCTCTGGGGGCGGTTCCGCTTTCTGTCGGGTGACGACAAGAGCACGTGGTATCATCTGCTGACCAAGGGCGCCAAGATGACCTACGTGCCTGACACGTGTGTCTACACGATCGAACAGATCGAAGGCTCGGGCACCGGGCGCATGGTCCAGAACTTCCGCCGTTGGTCCGGCAACATGCTGCGCAATGGACAGCGCGCCATCGCACTTGGGCCCCGTCAGGTTGGGCCGTTCATCTGGTGGTGCCTGGTCGACCAGCGCATCGCCATGTGGACGATGCTGGTCAGCCCGACGCTCGCGGTGCTGACCGTGTTTGTCGAGCCCGCTTACCTGCTGCATTGTCTTATTTGGATTTTGCTCAGCCGCACGGTGCTGTGCCTGTTCCTCTTCCGCTATGCCCGCAGCGCGGACATCAGCTGGCCGTTCATTCTCTATTTCAATCAGATCATCAACGCGAGCGTGAAGGTCTACATGATCTTTCACCTCAGCAAACAGCGATGGGCGAACCGAGGCAACCAGACCGCTGGCAACGGTGGGGCGCTGCTCGACCGAGTGCAGAACACGGTGGCCAAGCTGCAACTGATCACCACGGTGGCGGCATTCGTCTCGGTGCTGGCGATGTTCGTGGGCTTGATCGATCCGCCTGTTGTCTTCCGCCCCTGAGTGAGCCCTTTGTGCATGTGGAAGGTGCGGAGGCTTGCAGCCGGTGTTTGCCTCTGTTTGTGCCGTCGTCGGGGTACTTTTTGAGCTGATCGAACCCTATTGGCGCGGCCTATACCAAGACAGTCTAGCCACCATACGAAAGGATAGTCGCGCCATACAAAGTTTGATCAAACTATACGGACGCCAAAAAGACTGTTTGAAAACAGCGAGCTAGAACCGTGCCAGTCACTAGTAAAGGATTGGTAAAATGTTCGATAGTCATCCCACATTCTCCCAGGCTGCCACAGCGTGCCCGCTTGAAGTCATCACGGAAAAACCGGCGATCAGCGTGGTCGGCCTTGGATATGTGGGGGCTGTTTCCACAGCCTGCCTCTCGAGCCTCGGGCACCGCGTCATCGGCGTGGACATTGATGCCACCAAGGTCGAGAGCATCGCTGAAGGTCGCGCACCCATCCACGAAAAAGACCTCGAACGCCTTCTGACCGAGGGGGTTGAGGCGGGCCTGGTTTTCGCAACAGATGATCTGGAGCAGGCCGTAATCGAGACCGATGTGACCTTTGTCTCCGTCGGAACGCCCACCGCTGCAGATGGCGGCTGTGATCACAGCTATATCGAGGCGGCGGCGCGTGCAATCGGCGCGGGGCTGAAGCGCAAGCAGGCCTTTCACGTGGTCGTCATGCGCTGCTCCATCCCGCCGGGTGTGACCATGGGGGTCATGGCGCCCATCATCGAAGAGGTGTCCGGCCTCACAGCGGGCGAAGACTTTGGCGTCTGCTTCAACCCGGAATTCCTGCGCGAGGGTGTGGCGGTGGACGACTTCTATGCCCCGCCGAAGACCGTGATTGGCGCGAACGACCCACGCAGCGCGCGTATTTTGAGCCGCATCTACGATGCGGTGGACGAGGCCCCCATCATCACCACCGTTGAGACGGCAGAGATGGTCAAATACGTCGATAACGTCTGGCATGCCACGAAGGTATGCTTTGCCAATGAGGTGGGGCGGCTCTGCAAGCCTCTCGGTGTCGACAGCCACGCCGTCATGGATGTGTTCGTAAAGGACACCAAGCTCAACCTTTCGCCCTACTACCTAAGGCCCGGCTTCGCCTATGGCGGCTCCTGTCTGCCGAAAGAGGTTCGCGCGGTGGCACATATCGCAAAAGAGCAGGGCGTTGAGCTGCCGATGATCCAGAGCCTTGGCGCGTCTAATGAAACCCACATCGACGCGGCGCTGCGCATGGTGCGGGAGACGGGCGCGCGTAAGGTCGGCGTTCTGGGGCTCGCCTTCAAGCCGGGCACAGACGATCTGCGCGAAAGCCCGATCCTGGAGGTGATCGCCGCGCTGAATGCCGATGGGGTCGAGGTGGTGATCCACGATCCGGCAATCACGCGTGAGACGCCGTTGCACGGCCAGCTTGCCTATGTGCGTCACGGCAGCCCCGGTCTGAAAGCACTGGCAAGTGATCTGCCCGATATGCTGTGTGATGATCTCAGTGCCGCCACCGATGAGGTGGACGCCATGATCGTCACCCATTCGCATCCGGACTATCGCGCGGCGGTCCTGGCCGCCGAAACAACGCCGGTGATCGATCTGGTGCGTGTGGCGGCGATCCCTCCCAGCACGCCTGCATACCGAGGGATCGGCTGGTAACCCAGCCGATCACCACCCTGTTCCTGTAACCCGTGAAAAGAGTTGAACCATGTCACAATCACCCACCCAAACCCTCCAGCTTGGCACCCATCTGTCCGATGTGTTGCTAGGCAGCGTCGAGACCGATCTTGTTGTCGGCCTATCGGGCGATGATCTGATCGAGACCACCAAGGGCGACGATATCGTCTTTGGCGACTTCATGCAGACCAATCTTCTGAGCGGGACCGAAACCGCGACCAGCTTTGCGCAATATGCTGAAACTGGCGCGTGGTCCGTCTCTTCGGACGAGGCGGGCCAGACCAGCATGACCCAGCTGGTCGATACCCGTGCGGGCGAACTCTACGCCATCAGCTTCGATCTTGCCGCCAACCATGGCGCGGGTTCCGTCAGCGGTGCCGTCGAGGTGGTGTGGAACGGCACGGTGATCGACCGCTTCGACACCAACAGTGCGAGCTTCTCGACGCATGACATCACCTTCGAAGGAATCGATGGTGTAGGCGCGCTGACCTTCCGCTCGGTCGAAAGCAGCATCGACAGCGGCTCCGTGATCCACACCGATGCACCGATATTCTACTATGACAAGGAGATGCAGATCGGCGGTGAAACGATCAGCGCTCGTGCCTTTGCTGAAGGCCAGCCCAACATCTACCAGGTCATCAATGGAACCCTGCAGGTTTATGACCCGCAGGCCGGCAGCTATAGCCTGGCGGGGGAAAAGGCGACCGTCACGGTGAATGCCATCGGCTTCAATGTCGAGGATGACATGATCTATGGCGTTGCGGTCTCTGACGGTCGGGACAGTCTGGGCAACGAGGTCGCGAAATCCGATCTGGTGATGCTCGACGCGTCCGGCGCCAGCTTCCGGATCGGCACGACCCCTTACCGGTCCTGGACCGGTGATTTCGACGCCGATGGCAATCTCTGGGCCTTCCAGTCCAGCATGGATCGCATCAGCATGATCGATGTGGACAATGTTGGCGTCGATGGGGCGGTCGCCACCCAGACCTTCACATTTCCTAAGTCGATGATCACCGACCAGCTCTGGGATGTGGCCTTCGATGCCAGCAGCGGCTCGTTCTTTGGCGTCACGCGCCCCTCAAGCGAAGGTGCGCCAAGCCTGCTGTACCAGATCGACATCTCCACGGTTTCTGATGGCGGGGTGCCCTCCATCACGACCACGGAAGTGACCGGCACGATGATTGATGGGGTCTTTCAGGCGGGCGTTCCGCTCATGACCTTTGGGGCCGCGATCCATGATGCCGATGGCAACCTCTACATCGGCGGCAACGGTGGCGATCACGATATGAATGATGACACCGGATCGGCGGGGGGCATCTACCGCGTTGTGCGCAACCCGGACAGCGGGACTGCGCATCTGGAACTGATGGCGAGCGCGCCGAAGTCTTACTCGAACGACGGCACCGCGGACCCGCGTGCCATGAACCCCTTCACGGAGGTGGACCGATCCGCGGCCGTACTGATCCGAGACCTCAGCGTCGCGGTCACGACCGGCGGAGATACGACCTACGATGACATCATTCAAAACGGGGCCGGAGCGGACGAGGCACACGGTGGCATTGGGGATGATGTCATCGCGGGTGAGGCGGGCAATGACGTGCTGACAGGGGGTATGGGGGATGACGAGCTCTTTGGCGGGCGGTCCGATCCCAAAACGCCCGGCATGGCCGTCACCTATGACGATCTGGGCAACCGTTATGACGCCTACGGCACCCTGCTGCCTGAGGAGGACGACGTACTCTTTGGTGGGGCTGGCGCGGACAAGATCCATGGCGGATCAGGTCATGATCAGCTGCATGGCGGAACCGAGAACGATGATCTGTACGGGGGCTCGGGATTCGACACGCTGGACGGGGGTGCGGGCAATGATCTGCTCTCCGGCGGCTCGGAACGCGATATTCTGAGTGGCGGCGCTGGCAATGATGTGCTGTCCGGCGGCACTGGTGCGGATGTGCTTCACGGTGATGCGGGTGCCGACACGCTGCGCGGCGGCGAGGGTGACGACCTGATGGACGGCGGCGCGGGGGATGACCTGCTGAACGGCGGCCTTGGGGATGACACGCTCGATGGCGGCCAGGGTAACGATGTTCTGGAGGGCAGTACCGGCAATGATGTCCTGACGGACAGCCATGGTGACAACCACTTGTCAGGCGGGTCGGGGCATGACCAGCTTACCGGTGGAGGTGGCGCTGACATCCTCGATGGGGGCTCCGGCAATGACCAACTCTCTGGTGGTGCAGGTC
Source organism: Roseobacter cerffii (assembly GCF_054226325.1). NCBI lineage: Bacteria > Pseudomonadati > Pseudomonadota > Alphaproteobacteria > Rhodobacterales > Roseobacteraceae > Roseobacter > Roseobacter cerffii. The sequence continues at coordinate 3,021,674 of NZ_CM135757.1, read as the reverse complement.
GCGATGTGCTGAAGGGCGGCACGGGCAACGACACGCTCGATGGCGGCGACGGTAAGGACAAGCTCTATGGGGGCAGCGGTGCCGATGAGATCACCGGCGGCGGAAGTTCCGACTATATCAACGCCTCATCCGGTGATGATGTGGTTGATGCCGGGGCAGGGCGCGATAAGATTCTGCTGGGGGCCGGGGACGACCTTGCCTACGGCGGTGCGGACACGGATTGGTTCGTCTTCCGGGCCGAGGATCAGGACGGTGGAATTGATACAATTGCCGACTTCACATGCGATGGGTCAGAAAACGACCGGCTGGACTTCCGTCTGCAGGATCTGCTGCTCGACGGGCAATCCAAATCAGACTGGATTGGCCAACATGTGGTGCAGAACGCCGATTACAGTGTGACTATCGACACCGACCGGCTGACCGTCAATCTGTTGGACCACAATGATCTGATGGAAGGGTTTTACCTGCAGGTCTGCGATGGCCTAGAGCTCTGATATTGGACGCATAAGATAAGAGGCGGGTCAGAACAGGCCCGCTTCTTTTGCGATCATGGCCGCATGTGTGCGGTTCTTGGCATCGAGCTTTCGGCACAATGTCTTGACGTGCAGCTTGATCGTTACTTCCTGAAGGTCGATCTCGCGCGCGATCTCCTTGTTGGCAAGGCCGCGCGTCAGGCATTCAAGCACTTGCAGTTCGCGTTGTGTGAGAAGCTCCTTCAGCGGGTGCGCAGATTGCTCTTCCTCCTGCGTCATAAAGTCAACGGGCGCATAAATCTCGCCCATGGCCATGAAACGGATGGCGTTGACCAGCGACTTGGCCGCGACGGTTTTGGGTAAGAAGCCTGCAGCACCCATCTCGAGAGCCTGTTCTGCCACCGATTTGCTTGCCGACCCCGAGATCAGTGCAACCGGACGCGGGCTGACCGCATCGATGATCGTTTGCAACCCGCTCAGCCCGTTCATACCCGGCATCTCGTAGTCAAGCAGGACAAGGTCGAACGGATCATGCGCAGCAATCGCCTTTTCGACGCCAGCAAGATCGCCGGATTGCACGACGACAAATCCATCCTCATTCGCGATGAAGGCCGCGATCGTCTCCCGAACCAGCTCATGATCGTCTGCCAACAGTATTCTCAAGGTGACCTCATTTGACCTGCATGGGTCGTTCTTAGCACTAGCATGTTCAAGATGTGTGGATTTTTTCCTAATCGATCTGTTTGTGTCCTCGCGTTCGCTCAGCGGAACTGAGCGCTGGAATGGGTGCGCAGAGTAGCTGGAGAATGCACAACCGATCGGACGCGGCGCAGGTGTGATTGAGTTCGCATCAGTTATCAAGCACCACGAATTCGGGGTGGCAGTAACCGCCTGAGCAAGACTATGAGATCCTGCGTATTCATTGCGGAACACGGTAGGTGAGACCGGAGTCGGCTGTTGCAGCTACGGCAAAAACTTTGTCATTTAGGTCCGAATGATGTCGCCCAATCGCAGCGAGAGCTTGGCAGAACAGAGTCATTCAGAAAATCCGATGGCAGCTCGACCCGTTCTGTGACCCGTCGGCGCCGCAAGACGCTATTCGTCCGCGCAGGCCCATGATAAATACGGGCATGGTCTACGTTTTCGACGTTTTCGAATTGGACGAACCCCGGATGGAACTGCGCCGGGGCGACGAGGCCGTTCATCTCGAGCCTAAGAATTTTGAGCTTCTAAGGTACCTCGTGACCAATGCTGACCGGGTGGTCACGAAAGATGAGATTTTCGATCAGATCTGGCCCGATGTCTTCGTGACGGAGGCGTCCTTGAGCGGGGCCATCAAGAACATCCGTAAGGCCCTGGGCGACGACGGCGATGCGCAGCAGTTCATTCGGACCGTGCGTGGGACGGGGTTTCGCTTCGTGGGCGTGCTTGCAGAAAAGCGGGAGGCGGTGTTTGCCAATGCCGCCGCGCCAGACCCTCATCCTGCCGCTGCTGCCGGCCCTCCCGTCATCGCGGTGCTCCCCTTTGTCCTGGTTGAGACAGATGAGCATCATGGGGCAATTGCCGAGGGTATACCGGCCGAGCTGATCTCCGCGCTTTCAAAGTTGCGCGCCTTTAAAGTCATCGCCCGCGGCTCGAGCTTCAAATTTGGCGCGGTGTCGCCGGACTATGCAGCGATCCGTGCGGCTCTTGGTGCGGGCTATGTGCTTTCGGGATCCGTTGCGTTGAAAAATCGGCACCTCATCTTGGTGGCAGAGCTGACGGATACGCGGACCGAACAGATCCTGTGGTCCGAGACCTATACCGGACCGCTCGACGATGTGTTCAATGTGCGCCAGGCCATCGTGCGCGAGATGTGCAACGCGGTCGACGCACATATCCCACGGAATGAGGCCGACCGCCTGTCTGGCATCCCGACCGAGAACCTGAGTGCCTGGGGGCATTACCATCTCGGGCTCCACCATCTGCTTTGGTATCGCGGGGCCCACAATGACATTTCCAAGGAGCATATGAAGCAAGCCATAGCGCTCGATCCGGCATTTGCACGTGCGCACAGCGCCCTAGCTTATGCGGAGTTGGAAGATCACAACTTTCTGCTCAGCGCGGATGGCGCGGCCAGCAAGTCCAAGGGTATGGCGCTGGCCGAGAAGGCGGTGGACCTGGATCCGTTCGATCCGTTCTGCAACCTTGTCCTCAGCAGGGCGCATTGGACGTCGAAAGATATCGACGCAGCGGTCAGCTGGGCGGGCAGGTCGGTACAGCTCAATCACAACTATGCGCTCGGCCATTATGAGCTCGGCAAATTTCATGCGATTGCATGCTCGGGCGTCGAAGCAGACAGATTTGCGTCGACAGCTCTGTCGCTGTCTCCGCTTGACCCGCATGTCTCCGGCATGCTGAGCGCGCGGGCGCTGGCCGCCTATGTGCGGGATGACGGCCAGAAGGCCGTTCAGTTCGCCACAGAGTCGATGCACGCCCCCAACCGCCACATGTTCGTCTGCGCCCTGGCCGCGGCGATCTACTATGTGAACGGCGACACTGACCGCGCCGAAGCCGCGATCTCAAAGATTGATGATCGGAGTAAGAGGTCCAGCCTGCCGATCGTGGAGCATCTCTTTACGCTCAAAGACCCGACGAAACACCGCGCAATGATCAACGCATTCGAGCGCTTGGGGCTTGCTTAAGCCGTTGTCGCGCGCAGTCGATCTGGCAGCCTTAAAAAGCAGTCGTTTGATCACCTAGTCGAACGGAGTTAGCTCCATACGTTTTCTGCGATTGGCTTACACGTAACTAGACGCGCTCTACACCTCGATCGTAGCCATCGGAAAGGTCTGGTTCCAGAGATCTAGAGACCCATGACCCGATCATGTTAAATGCCCCAGTTACCGTTGCGTGCCGTCCTGCGAGGCAAGTCTATCCCAGAACTAGTATGGCCAGCGGTCTTTGAAGTGGCAGTGAACACAAGTAAATTTGTCTATAGAGATTGGAGGCGAGTACCGGAATCGAACAGGTGTACACGGATTTGCAAGACTTGGAATGCCCCTGAAAAACCAGTGATTTATGTTTAGAAACTGGGTGATTTTCGGCGGAACATATCGCGAATGTTTAGACGCAAGAATTTACTAAGAACAGTGTGTTTTTCTGTCCCGGTAGGACTCCAAATGATGCGTGACATGGTGGTCGATAGTGAGGTGCCAAGTTGGCAAATAGGGATGATCATTCGCTGATTCCGACAAGCTCTTTCCGGCCCAAGATGCGCGGCGAGGAAGCAGCCTATGCTGCCGAGAGTGGCAAATTCGAACTGCCCATCAGTGAAGTCAGCATAGTTGGCTTGGCTATAGTCGGAATCGCACTGGTGTTTCTGGTGTTCCGCGCTCGAAGACCGAAATACCCCGATCACCCACCGCAGGTTATCGATGAAGCCAAGCTTCCTCCATTAAACCTACCGCAGAAGAGGCGGCCCGTTACCTCAGAGACCACCCGAACGATTTCGAAAAACCAGCCAACGCCGTTTGATGAGCATACCAGCGAGCACCTTTCTAAACCGGAAGTCGTTAGCGGGACGGCATGGGTCACAGACGGCGATACCATCGTCATCAAGAGAACGCAGATACGTTTATTCGGGATCGATGCACCTGAGCTAAATCACCCATATGGGCAAAAAGCCAAATGGGCGATGGTCAAGCTCTGCAAAGGTCACGTAGTGCGCGCAGAGATAACCGATGTGGATGATTACGGGCGTACCGTTGCGCATTGCACGTTGCCCGATGGGCGAGACCTGTCGGCAGAGCTGGTAAAGATGGGCCTGGCTATCGACTGGCCAAAGTTCTCCGGCGGAAAGTACGCGGCTCTAGAGCCCCCCGGTGTTCGAAAGAAGCTTTGGCTGGCCAATGCGCGTCAGAACGGCAAGATGTATCTTTGGGAGCAGTACGAATACGATCAGCTTCACGCTAAGAAACACTGACTCCGTGGGCTGAGCTGGCAGGAAAAGCGCTGAGCGGTCAAAACCATAAAACATGTCTGACGACCACTCAGCCCCAAACCGGACATTGGTTCTTAGATCATGCTGATAGCTCAGCGGACAAAGTTGTCGTTTGTTCTGGAGTGTGCACAATAGGTCGATACACTGGAGCCAGAAGGGGCGCTAGCCTACGATATCCATAGCTGGCGCTACAACGCCGCTTGTGAGCTTCTGGAAGCGGGTTGCGGTGATGATCTTATCGCCGCCGTGACTGGTCAGAGCCCTGCCATGGTCCAACACTACACGCGCAAGGTCCGTCAGCGTATCAGAGCCGTTCAAGCGCAGCAGATGCGCACGGAACAGAACCGGTCTTGATCCTCCTAGGCGGGGTTCAAAGAACACCCGCTAGCTAGAGGTTGGTTAGCACCCGAAGTCACCGCACGTAGCGATCTTGCGAACCGGTGGTATTTGGCGATGAGCAGGGTCGGCGCGGCGTAGTCCCCACACAACGGAGCAGGGTCGGGCCTGCGGCGGTGAAGCGTCGCCATCGGATGCGGACAACAGTACGCGACTGAAAACGCGTCTTCTCAAAGTGTATCAAACCGCGAAGTGTGCGGTCGCGATGGCTCTCGGTCACGGCCTCAGAAGCGAACAGAACAAAAACAGAATGTTTAGACAAATGTTTAGACGCGCGTTGCCGCGCCTTCTCAAAATCATCTAAGCCATTGATTTTAAATGGAGGCGAGTACCGGAATCGAACCGGTGTACACGGATTTGCAATCCGCAAGTGGAGCCTGTTTCTCAACAGTTTTTCTGTAAACGGACCCCGTTTGTTCACGACGGGAAATCAACGACTTACAAGGAAACGGTAAACGGTTTCAGGGCGTATGCAAGGCCCAAGAAAGCAAAAACCGTCGAGGGGGCGGCCACCCACCTCAACGGCTTTGATCTTCATTCTACAACTCCTTTTTACCCGTTCGCGGCCCTCAACGCAATCGCGGGAGGTGCCCATGTCTAAGCTCAATCGCTTTGAATGGTTGAAGGCGGTCCTCCAGGCCAAAGCCCTCAACTCATCCTCTCAAGTCGTCGCCGCTGCATTGTCGGTTCAGTTCGCCAATGACGAGACTGGCCAAATCAATCCAGCGATGAAGACGCTGGCCGAGTATCTCAAGATGGCGCTTTCAACGGTCAAGCGCGCCATCAAAGAACTGGTCGCTGCTGGCTGGCTGTCCCGCACAGAGGGTCGTGGCGCAGGCAATCGCACGCGCTACACCCTGCGCTCACCCTACAGAATTGTGCCTTTCCGCCCGAAGAGAAAGGGTGCGCACGTGGGCCTTTCGGATCAAGAAAAGGGTTCATCCGTGCCTCATAAAGGGGTCACCCATGGGCTTTCCTATAAGGAACAATCCAAAGAACAAAAGGCACGGCTCGTGCCGTCGCCGGACCTGCCTAATGGCAGGCAGTCCGGCGAGGCACTCAGGTTCGTCCCTGGCGGAGGTGGATACTTCGAGCGGGAGTGGGACGATGCTCTGAGAGCGTATGGGCTGCCATCACTGCATCGATCGTTGCCGCAAGTAATCCATGAGGGGCGGCGATGCTATCAGCTTCCCGACCTTTGTCCTGCAAGGCGCGGGACCCAGCTTAGGGACCAGCAAATCGAACTCGTTCGGCAGTTGATCGAGGCGCACCGCAGCGCGCCCGAACTCGCCGTCGCGGCTTGAAAGAGGGCAAACCATGATCACCAAAGAAGAAGCCGAAATCGCGCACATTGAAGGCGTCGCCTATCAGCGGCAGTATCGTCATTTCATCCTTCGATTTCTTTTGCTCCCGTGCGGCGCGCTGCTGACCATCGGTTTTCTGATGGAACCCCTGGGTCAGAATGATCCAAGCGGCTGGCCAGGCGTCTTTCTGATGTTTCTGGGAGGCCTGTTTTCAGTCATCTTCGGCGTCGTCTACTTGATGGTCTCGCCAGCTACACCGAGCGTTCAGAGGGTGCACAAGGGCGGCGCGCAAGTCAGCCGCCAAGAGCGGCCGATGGAGACCGAAGGCGTTCCTCTGGGCAATGTCGCCATGCCCAAGGAGCTTGAGCCGCTCCATACGCTCATCGAGGGAGCCACGGGCACCGGAAAGACGCAGTTGCTAAAGAGCATGGTCGCCTATCTGAGAGACCGAGGAGACACGGTCGTTGTTGTCGATACCGGCTACGACATGTGGACGTCGTTCGGACGACCGGACGACATCATTCTGTCGCCGTTCGACCCCGCCTCACCGGGCTGGTTGCCGCAAAACGAGGTGCGCTCTCCTGCCGATTGGTCGGCTCTGGCGCAATCGTTCATCGGCGACGGCGCTGGCGAAGCGCAGCAGTGGCACGCGATGGCCAAAGCGATGTTCGCGGCAACGGCTCGCGGTTACGAGCGCATCGTAAAGGACGCGGGCGAACCGTTCGATCATCAAGAACTCTTCCATCTGTTGACGGGTGCGGACGCGGAGGCGCTTGCGCCGTTTATCCATGGGACCTCAGCGTCTTCGCTTGGCGTGAACGACAAGGCACTCGGGAATGTAAGGATGACCTTCTACGAGACCTTGAAGTTCTGGGAGCACCTGAAACCAGGCAGCTTCTCGGTTCGCGAATGGGTCGAGCAGGGCCAGGATCGCCCTTCGATCTTCATTCCCTACCGAAAACGCGAGTTGCCAGAGTCCAAGAACCTCATCTCGAGCTGGCTTGATCAGATCATCACGACCGTCTGCGATCTGGGGGAGAACCGCGACAACCGCGTGTGGATCATAGTTGATGAGCTGTCCGGGCTGGGTGAAATTCCGTCACTCAAGACAGCCGTCACCGAGCTTCGGAAGACCGGCTTCCGGGTCGTCGTCGGCATCCAGAACTATGAGCAGGTCGAGCATCTCTACGGTCGCAACGGCGCAATCACCATCACGAACAGCCTGTCGAACAAAGTCATCCTGCGCGCGACAGACGCCATGTCTGCCGAGCGCCAATCGAAACTGATCGGCGACGCCCGCTTTCAGGTGATGAAGCTGGGACAATCATCCGCCGGTGACGGCAAACGTTCCACGAACCGATCCGTCAGCGAGGAAGTGGCACGCGTAGTACTTGCGTCCGAGATCACCTCACTTCCCACGCTGCAAGGGTTCGTCAAACTGGCCGGGCAGGAAACGACGTACCTCACACCCATACCGGTATATCAGTCATGACCGGCCGCAGGGTTAGAGTAGCAAGCATAGTTTTTGTAAACAAAAACGCTTGTCGCTGCGCGACGCTGGCCGCGTGTCGAGGCCTGTTATGAGTGATCTGCGTCAGCCAATCGGACGCCCAAAGGCCGCGCCTGGTGAGGCACGTGTGGTGGTGGTCAGCGCTCGGCTGACCACCTTCGAGCGAGCTGGCGTCGAGGCGAACGCGGCGCGGTCGGGGCTATCGCTGTCCGACTATTGCCGCCGGGCAATCCTTGGTCATCGGGTCACTGCATCGACCGAACCGCAGCAGATCAACACCGAAGCCTTGGTCGAGTTGAACCGCGTCGGCGTGAACCTCAACCAGATCGCCCGTGTCGCCAATCGAGGCGAGCCGCTGCCACGCTTATTCCCGGAGACACTTAGCGCAGTGCTGGCGGCCGTGGAGCGCCTGGCAGTGGGGAATGATCCATGAATTGCAGCTTTGCCGATCACGCCCCCGGCCTCAGCTTCAAGGGAGCTATGGACTACTACCTGCATGACCGGAAGGAGCCTGGTGAAACGGAGCATCGAACAAGCTCAGATCGGGTTGAATGGACCTCGATGCGCAACCTCGCGACGGGCCGCACCGACGTTGCGACAGCGATCATGATTTCGACCGCCAAGGATGCCAACCGCCTGAAGCAACAGGCAGGCGTGAAGGCGGCCGGTCGCAAGGCCAAAACGCCGGTGAAGACCTTCGCTCTGTCGTGGCATCCCGACGAGGCCGCATCGCTCGACCGGGCCGAGATGGAGCGCGCGGCCAATCAAGCGCTCAAAACCATTGGCATGGAGAAACACCAGGCGATCATCGTCTGCCACAACGACACGCGCCATCCGCATGTCCACGTTGTGGTAAATCGGGTGAACCCTGAGAACGGCAAGCTAGCCAAATGCGGGCCCAACGAGAACCGCGCCCTGGATCGTTGGGCTTACGAGTACGAGCGAGATCGCGGAAACATCGTGAGCCCAAACCGGGCAGCCAAGCATGAGCGTCAGGATCGGCTTAGGCAGCGCCACAGCACTGACGAACGACGCGACTATGTCCGACGAATGCATGTGCAGCGGGAAGACGGCAGCCGGACGAAAAACCTGCGGCAGCGTTCCACAGAGCAACGGGCGAGGCACAAACAGGAGTGGGCGGACCTCAGCGCGCGCTATCAGTCAGAGAAGCGCAACCTGCGTGATGCTTGGCGTGCAAAGTTCCGCGACGCGCGCAGGGAGTTCAACAAACAGCATAGGGGCCTTTGGAAGCAGTACGGTCGTGACAAGTGGCGTCGAAGAAGAGAGTTCGAGAAGCTCGACAGAACGTTCTATGGGAGGTTTTCTCTTTCCATCCAGGCGGCTCAGATGCAGCGCGCGTCGGGCGAAAGGGATTTCAAGAAGACAGGTCTGGCGCGGCTCACATGGATCAATCTTCGGAACCCCGAACTGCGGAACGCGACAATTGGGGCTTTGGAGAAGCAGGACCTAGAAGCGTTCAAGCGATGGCATGATAGGCCATTCCAACCAAAGCTGAAGAAGCTTCAGCAGGCGCGCTCGCAGGACTACCGCGATGCCTACTCTCGCTTTCAGGCAGATCGCAGCGATCTATTTGCGCGGCAGCAAACTGAGCGCAGTGAGCTTCAATCAATGTGGCGGGGCAACCGCAACGAGAACGGCGGACCAGCTCGAAGAATTAAGGGGCCAGCTGACCGGGAAGACACTCGAGCTTTGGTTGCGCTTCGAGCAGGAATGCAAGGAAATCCAATGACGAACCAAGCGCATGTCGCTGAATTTACTAAGGGAGCGTCGGCGCGAACCGAACGATCCTCTGAGACCCTACATGGTGGGTCAAGTGTCCAATCAAAGGCTAAAGACTCGCTCTCAGCAATGCGTACGCGATCTCACAGGACTCATGAAAGAAGATCGGAGGAGCGCGAGCGTTGAGTCAGAGCCCAAAAATCATGTTAGCTCTGCGTTGCGCTCAACGTCCGACCAGTGTGCGTTTACCGGCAACGTTCGGGCTCTCTGTTCAATATCACGGAGGGTTACGGGCACATATCCCCAGACGTCAACGCCGACGTTCACCGCGTTTCGGCTTCCTCTCCACTGTTCGTGGACATGTCCAAACAGGTGTAGCGCGCCCTTGCGAGCGCGATGCCAGGTAATCATGGGATAGTGGCAAAGCACTGGAGGAGGTCCTTTGCTATCTGCTACCTCTGTCAAGTGACTGATCGAAGTCCAAGGCAGCTCTTGCGTCGCTTCGCCGTCATGATTGCCGACAACTAGGTGTTTCTCAGCTCCCGGCAGGCGCATGAAGAGGTTAGTGAGCCACTTCTTGTCCTTCGCTTTCGGTCCAAAAGCAAAGTCGCCAACGACCCAGAGCGCATCTTCTGGGCCGACGCGAGACGAGAGGTTTTCAAGTAAAACGGCATCCATGTGGTTGGCTGATTTGAACGGACGGTCGCAGTGCTTGATTATGTTTTCATGGCCGAAATGGGTGTCGGCTGTGTACCAATTCGTCATTAGACTTCTCTTTGCCTCGGCGAAGCTTCGCAACCCAAACGCAAGAACACAAGCGCTCGGTTGACCCGCGTTGTCCAACCTGCAAGCCTTTCAGCAAGCCTTTCAGCAAGCCTTTCAGCAAGCCTTTCAGCAAGCCTTTCAGCAAGCCTTTCAGCAAGCCTTTCAGCAAGCCTTTCAGCAAGCCTTTCAGCAAGCCTTTCAGCAAGCCTTTCAGCAAGCCTTTCAGCAAGCCTTTCAGCAAGCCATTGTATCGCGTCTAACGTACAGTTTTCGATTGGTGTTAAGCCAGTCTACCAATTGAAAACGTAGTTGCGGGCCAGCCTATGCTTTGTTCAAATACTTAACGAAGAAGCAACCTTAGCCTTTGAACCTACGCCGTGTGAATGAATTCAGCGTCCAGATAGTTCACGCTGAATCAGCCCCAAAACTAATGTCGGGCGTCTGGCCAGATCAAAAGCATCTACTGTGATGACCTTTCGGGCCGGGATGTCGAAAGATACCTCTCTTCTCCAAAGCGAGTGAAAGGGCACAACAGCTACATCGTTTTCGTCCAGGGCCAACCATGGAAGACCGTGGCTGGAGCGTCTAACCCCATGATAGCGGCTACCAAAGTAACGAGAGAGACGGCGTAGTGCACGTTCTTGGAGGTCCGTCCAGTAACGGAGCTCCGGTGTTTCAAAAACTCCGTCAGCTCCGGCTGAGTAGTTCGGATCAATGAACGCGCGCAATAGCGAGATTCCGGACCTCCAGTCCAGTAGCCCATGTAACCTTCGGTTTCCGTAGCGCTGAATGCACCTGTAGCAGGCCCCGTCGCAAACCATCAAATGCTCCTCGTCAAGGGCTGCAGACAAAGGCCAAGCACCTTGATCATCGACAATTGAGCGGATCGTCGGAATGACGTTGGAGACTCCATCTTCGAAGAGCTGTCTAACGAAGCCAGAACCGTTTACTAGTTCGTCTGCAATTTGTAGGCTCGGTCGTCTTTTTTCTCCACTTATCAGTACCTTCGGGGCTAGAGCTTCAAACTCACCGGGGTCTGTATCCAGATCCAGTGTTGCACGAAGAACAAGAATTTCCGTAGCAGAGATGGCAGCTGCCCTTATTGGAGTCGCGTCTTGTCGACGCTCATCCACGCCGCCGACGTCCATTTCATTCAGCCTTAGCGCATCGTTTAACTCAATTGGTGAGAGCGCCAACGCGTTCGTTACTTTTGATGACGCAAGCCAGAACCGTTCTAAAGACTGCTCCTCGTCGGGGTGCTTCCATCGTGGAAACGCAACATTCTTTCTCGAAATTGGCGTTTCTCTCGCTAGGTCCTCAAGAATTGATTTTTCGATCACCTGCTCCGCAAGGTCAAAACCTATCGACCTCCCGTTCGAGCGAACCTGCGCCACGCCACGGTCCTCGACAAGAGTGGTGTCAAAACCCTCATTGATAGGATTGCCATTTTCGTCAGTGCTGCGTGGGCCCTTATTCAGCCGATGAACTCGACACTGACCATCGAAACGCAATTCCACGTTGCCTTCAAACCGACGATCTGAGTCTTTACTGGCTTCGGAAACAACTTCGAGCGGATGGACGATGGAGGACAAATCTGATGCAGTAGCACGAAGTTCTGTTCGATACGCTGCTGGAGACACACAAAGGGCACGCTTGCCTGTAAGTTTTTCGCTGCATACGGGGCAGTCCTTCTCCCCGCTCGTTGTCCAATTGCCGCAATGAGAACAACCCGCAATCCGATATGTCTCTTCCGTCCAATCACTGAAGGTTTTCATCGTTTGGAAGTTGCTGGAGCCACGCGTGTGATCTAGGCGAGGGTCGCCAAGTGTTGGAGTAAAACCAATGCACCGATAGTCAGTCTTGTCGACAGTGAGTATGGAGCCGGGGGCAAACTCTTGCACAGCAACGTCTTGATCGCGATCAAGCGTTTTCCACTCAACCGCCTGCTCATCATAACTATTCTTGCGCGTACCGAGATACAGAAGTCGTGCTCGAGTTGGCATACCATAAAGTGGCAACAACCCCGCCTCTGCTAGTGCGCTAGCAAGGCCCTTGGGATCATCTACATGGCTTTTTTCCAAGGTCTGAATGTCATCAAGAATTCTTTCCTCGCTAAGTTGAGACAGCAGAGTTTCGAGCTCGATTTTGCAAGCCGTGGCCAATTCCTGCCCAATTCGGTTCCGGTAACTGAGAGTATTCGTGAGCTCAGTTCCAAGCTCAGCTCTTAGTTGGCCATCGCTAAACCATCTCTCACACGAGACCATTTCACCGTGGATGTCAGGAGGGAAAACACTGTCACCAGGCCACTCCTTGGCGATCGTACCATACTTCTCGCGCAGCTTCTGAAAAGCGCGACACAGCCAAGCTTTGCGAAGAACTCGCACTGGAATATCGACTAACCCCCGCGTTAGGAACGGAGGCGGCGGCGGGTCAGCTGTCATAGCTTCGGGGTTTCGGTAGTAGTGAAGGTCATGTGAATTTGACCGACAAACCGTCAGCACTGTTGCGAAGGCCTGACCGCGCCGTCCTGCCCGGCCGACACGCTGCTGATAGTTGAAACGGCGCGGCGGCATGTTTGCCTGCATAACCGCCTGAAGAGAACCGATGTCGACACCGACCTCCATCGTGGTAGTCACGTTGAGAACATCAATTTGCTGTGCGGCACGGCGTATTGCGAATGCCTCTTGGGACTCAGCTGCAACATCCCGAACAAAGATGCCCTTAAAGTCCCGCAATCTTCCCACGGTGTCCGATATTTGAGCAGTCAACTCCTCTGATCTAAGGCGGAAAGGTTCGACGCCTTCCACAACTCCACGAGCGGCGCGTCGGCCAAGATGGTTGTCTTCTGAAAGATCAAGGGCTTTGCCAGATGCTTCGTTCGGCAACACTTCTCGACATCGGGTGCAGCGTCCATCGCCAGTATGTAAGTGATTGCGGCTGCATTTGGTGCAACGCCAGTACGACGCAGCTTCAGCAACTGGCCTAAAATGAAGGCGCGCCACTTCAATGTAACCGTTCTGGTGACCGTTTTCCTTAAGCCAACCCATAAACTCAGTTAGCGTCTGTTTTGAAGATGGATCGCGTACACAGAAGTCTCTTATCCTTGGATGACTGAGAGCAGCATCGACGTCGCTCCACGCCCGACTTCGGTCGTTGTCATTCCATTGATCGGGTCTGACCCTATAGCAATCAGCAAAAATCCGAAGCCAGGCATCGAATTTCTTTTCTCGTTCGCCATAGCTCCCGGTGGGAAAAAGGCTCGGCCAGCCAAGGCCGGTTTCTTCTACAGCGAAGTAGGTTCGGCTAAACAAGAGATCTGTTGCGGCCCTTGTATGATCATCCCAGACTTGCCCTTGAGCTTCGCGACGTCTCTCCGCCGTTAGATACTCGCCCTGAGCCTCCTTCCACCTCATTTCTTCCTCGGCAGTTTCGAACCATTCGAACCAATCCAGATTACCAAGTTTGCCACGACCGTTTCCGCGTAGAGGATGAATGCCAAGGCTGATCATTTGCTTAGTTACGGGGCGCAGCGTTGGGTTATCGCCAAAGTCCTCTTTTTCAATTTCAAGGATGTCTCGTAAACGCACCGCGAGTTTTTCGCTGCCTTCTGCAATGCTTTGCGCACTTTGCAGTGCCTGCAGTTTTTCTGATAGTGATCTGATAAGGCTATAGTTTTTTTCATCCAGCGCAGTCTGAATCTCTGCTTCGACCCTTTCGATTACACTCTCATCAACCGGTTCTGGCAGCGCTCTTTTGGCTTGATCTACCATGAGTTCACGTTTGACGTCGGCATGATGTTCGCGCTCAAGAGAGACGGCAAGACGTGCAGCATCTCTGCGCGCATCTGAGAATGCAACAAGTCGCCCGTCACCACCTTGAGAACGCAGCGCTGAGACAAATTCGCTAGCAAGAACCTGCGAAGCCTTTTCGAAGCCCGTTCGAAAGCTACGGACAGGAGACAGCCGACTTTCTCGACGAGCGCTGCCTTTGATCCTGCGTGGATGGTAGTCAGTTTCGCATCTAGGGCAAACGTATGGTACGGAGGTGCCGTCTACATTCCCATTCCGACCATGAGTATCAGGTTGCCTTGCATCCAGCGAACCTGCCCGGTCGCGGCCACTGTCCAAGCCCGGCCTTCGAACCAGTAGGTAGCCGGGCACGAGGTTTATGTCATCTTCGTTCCCCGTTGCTCGTGAACCATTCACGTGTACGGAACCCGTACGAGCATCGAGGACTCCAGAGACCCAATCGTAGTCTATTCGTAGTGTAGCAGGCTGCCTGGTCGTTGGCCAAAAAAGGATTTGGTCTGTATATGACATGTCCTCAAAGCGACCTGCCGCGCCCCGTTCTGGAAGCCCTTCCAAATCTTCGGGCGAAGGTAGCAACCATTGAATGTTTTGATTATGGCCTGCTTCTCCCCTGCGTCCTCCGAGAAAGAGTTCACCACAGGCCTCGCAATATAGAGCTTCAAACATCCGCTTCTGACCATCTTGCGCGAACCCTTGGCCCTTTTCGAAGCTTGCATCTGAAAACGCGATACCTTCAGCTGGGTTGTCTTGGACTGTGCAATACAAGCCATCCAGATTTCGGATGAATTGATGAATTCGAAACGATGGTGACGCCGCAACCGCGGAACCTGGCGCGTAGCTCAAAAGGTTCTTTGCTGTATCGGGCCAGTCCGGTAACGACCGCAGGCGCATTAAACCACGCAAAGCTTCGACGTCAGGCGTGGCAAAAACCGCATTGGCCAGCTCACTGACTGTTTTTGGTCGATCTGCGCAATGAGCTGCCAGGGCCGCTCCTGCTTGTGCGACCGCAAGATCAAGATCACCACCTGCGTCCAGTTCACGGCTCGCTCTTTCGACAGTTTTGACTAGCTCGTCACTATCTACGCCATTGGTCAGTTGTAGCTCAGAAAGCGCTCTAAAGGGCGTGCAGTCGAGATGACCAGATAGCCCTGCGGGTATTAGCTTTTTGCCTTCGACAATGCTCTCTGACCAAGCCGTGCGACCACCTGCATCTGCGCCTGGGGTACAAAACGTACCGAAGGAACCAAACATGCCATCAAGGTATTCTAGACTTGCCTCTTTCCCGTTCTCCATCGGAAGGGAGGCGCTGGATGCCAATATGCGAAGCTTATGCTTGTTGGCGGGTTCGTTGAACCCGAGGCGTTCAAACAAAACCCGAAGGCTCCCCGCGATTTCAGCTCCTGCTGATCCTCTAAGAAGATGGAGTTCATCCAATACAAGGTGAAATCTTGCATCATCGTTCTCGGCAATCCACTTTTTGGTTGCGTCCAATATTGGCGAGTCCACCTCACGCACAAGCATGGCGTTCAGCATTGCATGGTTTGTCACAAGGATATCGGGCGGGGCGAACTGCATGTCCCACCGAGAAATAAGCTCGTTGCCGTCCGTCGCAGGAAATGCATATCTGTCCGAAAAGTCGGGTTCGTGACCTTCAAGTCTTTCTTCCTCGAGATGCTCTCGCACAGCGCTCTGAGCGTCTCTGAATACACGAAGCTCTTCCTTTAGTCGCCTACGTCGCTTGCTTTCCGCCCTTTTGCGAAAATCGCTGCGGTCTCTTGGATGTTTCTCAAAGTTTGCAACCGGCGTTTTGCCGTTGTAGCGCCCAAAATAGATGCGATTGCCGCTGAGACGGCGGTCCATGGCGGCTCGTGCGTCAGGTGAATCCAGAGTTTTTCTAAGGCGCGCCACTTGATCTTCTACCAGAGCATTCATCGGGTATAGAACAAGCGCTCGGACGGCTTTGGGACGTTCGGCCGGTTCGTGCTTTCGCCTCGGAGAATACCTCCCGCCATCCTCTAGCCACTGGTCAGGATGGGGCTCAGGCGGACAAGCAGGCCATGACATGGCCTCGCGCACTATCGTTGCCAAAATCGGGAGCATAAAGCTCTCCGTTTTTCCTGAGCCTGTTCCTGATGTCACAATGCCAGGTGTGCCGTCGGTCAAACCGCGACGTGTCATCTCCAACTGATGTTCATATGGCTTGTAAAAACTTGTGCGCCCGGCGGGTGAGCCCGGGTCGGCCGTTCCGTCAAATAGTCCGCTCAGTGCCAGTTCGATGAAAGCTTCGCGCGCTTTAGGTTCCAGACCCGGCAACCAGTGTTCGCCTTCGACTCCAACCAGGTCCTCCAACGCTAAACTACTTTGTTTGTATCGTGGAACCATTTCAATTATTGCTTCGCGAGCAAATGGTTCATCTTCCTGCATAAGGCGTCGACGTTGGGTTGCTAATGATTTGTCATCAATTCTGAACGCGGTTTCTGCATATGCCAAAAAGTAACGCCGAACCTGTTCTAAACCTGCAATCGGATCAAACATCAGAGAGTTTCTTTCCTAAGACTGCTGCGATAGTCGCAGGGAGTTCTCGTTCGCCTGACAAGACACTCGAATGACAAGCGACGATCTCGTTAACCATCTTCTCGACCTCCGCTTCATCCAATCCCAATGACTGATCGGCAACTGCACGAAATCGCACTAATCCCGCGTTCATTTCTGGCGGAACGTCCGCAGGGGACTTCTTTAAAAAGGCCATCCTAGCAGCGTTGACACTTTCCTCTGTAAGCGGATCGTATTCGAGCACGCAAGTTTCAACAGGCAGATCGATTGGAACCTGGTGCGCAGCATCATCAACAGTTTGGATAATGGACGAAATCTGATTTGAAACCAAGTAGTTTGGGTGCGAGGTTGATCCAGGCGAAGCAATAACAAGTACATTTTCAGGGAGGGTACGTGTACTTCGTCTTCGACCGCCGATGGCCTCAATCCAGAAAGTGGACGGCGCTGCTAACAAATTAACAAGTTCAAGCACAATGAAGCGATTTCTCGAGGCTGAAAGCGCCTCCATAGCTTCATTCAGCTGCTTGTTGGCAAGCAAATCATTGATGCTCAATAGGCTTGGATCGCAATGAACCTCTATGTGAATCGCACCAATTGTCGCTGAAATCGCTTCTGCAACACCGCGAGCGATCTTGTCATTAACAAGAGCTACAAACCCGGCTTTTGTAGCGCAAAACGTTCTGCTTAAGTCTTCAAAGCTGAGACCTTTAGTTGCAGCCGCCTCGCGTAGAGCGTCTTGCATTTCCTGTTGTGTTTTCAGGTTTCTACCGACTGGCCAAGAAACCGAGGGAGTACCGTGTCTTTGAGCGCCGAGATTTAGACCATTGGTCTCCATGTCTTGACGCACGATCTCAGCAACTGAACGCCTAAAGCTATCCAAATCGAGCATCGCCGCAGCAGCTATCGCCTGCGCATCAGTTGTCCTGCTTTCAAAATTGCTGATTTCCTCTGACACTTCGTTCAAGCGCAATTTCAACTGTTCAGCGACTTCTTCTGATGCTCGAAGCGCTAGGGCCGCTTCAGCTTCTGCGGAGGCGCGTTTCTGAGCCAGCTCTGCGTCTAGTGAACTCAGTTTCTCGGAGCGTAATCGGCTAATCTCTCGACGTTCAACGTCGAACCAGCCAGCACGTCTCAGGGTTAGCTCGAGTATTGATCCCTCCAGGCCCCCGTCTTCGGTGACCTGAGCCAAGCTCCGAAGTCGGCGTACGACCTCTGGGTCGATTTTTTTGTTGAGGGCTAATTGGTCGATCAGTTTCGCTATGGCCTCTCCATCAGGTGCTTCCAGCTCTCGCAAGGTGCGGCTAAGTGGGCCCAGGTCGCCTAGAATCTCATCTTTGCTACGCAAATCCAGAAAATCTTCGGCGGCGCTCACTTTTTCAAGAGGTGCAAGTATGTGCAGTTTCCCGACCCGCAAAGGGGGCCGCGTGCTCTCCACTCTAACTAACGGGACAAGCCCAGAAGGTGGTTCCATCACATCCACCCACAGATCATCAGCAAACCGTATTAGGTCAGCCCGAACTCCGAGGTGCAAGTCTGCCGCTGCATCTTGAATCGTTTGCGGGTCTGGTGATGTTCCTAAATCTAAGCCAACCACCCACCGATTGGGTGCACCCCCAATGTATAAGCAGTTGTTTTGGGGAACTCCGTGCAATTCCTCACCAGTAAAACTTCTCTTTTTTCTCAAATGGATAGGATCATTTTGTGACGCGCTATCCTTGACGAACGGGTCAAACCTCGCCCGTGTAGACATCGAGTTTTGAGGTTTTGTTGGGGCACTACTTGTTAGAAGAGCGCTCTGCGTTGAAAGACCATGTATTGAAGGGACGAGGCCCTCTAGGCCCCCGTGTGCTAAGCTGGTTGATGGTAAAGGCGTATCGTAACAGTCAACCGCGTACAGTCGGCCAACTTCCAAGTTGGGCCGTTCTCCCAAAACCAAGTCTGGCTTTTGAGATTTGGGCAGTCTGCAGGGGTTCCCCTTGCTGTCGAGAAGCGCCAACGTCTCAACCACCCCATCAGATTTGGATAATCGAAATACAAGAAAGCGCTGACTACTTTTCACCTTACCCACCAAATTTGACCGTCGACACCTATTGGGCGTGTTCTTCCGGCCTTTTTGCTCACGGACACCCAAGCAGGCTCTCTTGGCTCGAGACCTCCGACAACTGGGCATACAGCAGCGATTGCTTCTGCAGCTGCTTTGTCACATGGATATACATAGCGTTCCATACTGCCATTAGCTTCAGTATACATACCTCCACATTGCAGGGTGCGCAGTCTTAACCAGCGAGACCACGCCGCAGGAAGAAAGCGGCCTGGTCCGGCAGTCCATAGCAATCCGTCTTTCCAACTAAAAACCTTCGAACCAGTGGCAGCCGCGGAGTGCAGTTGCGCAGTTGTCTTTGAGACGTGGATATCTGAATAACCATCCAATTGAGCGCTCCATCGAGGAGGACCCTTAGAATCCTTTCGTTCCAGCCGTCCTACGCCAAATTGCGTGAACATCGGTTTGTAGAGCGACAAGTCGGGATCATCAGCTAGCGATGAGATCGATGGCGGCTCAACGTACGTCTCTGTGTAGAGGGGAACACCGGTTTCCTTAAACAGGCTATCGCGATGCTCTTGCTGCATCGAATCAACAACATAGCAAGGCGGCGCGAGAATTTTCTTGCAATCAAAAATCAGCAACCTTCCGCCAAGTCTTTCCGCTGTTGCGCCAATCCCTTTAAGCAAGTCCTCGCAAAGCATACCGTCTAAGAGCAGCTGGTCCCCTCTTTCGACAAATCGAGTGGAACGAGGTAGGAGGGCCTGCGCGCAAGTTCCATGGCGCCAAACCGGTTCAAACCAACCAGAGTTAACAAACGACCTTAGAAGCGCCCAGCAAACTTCAGGGCGGTTCGGAGAAACGCGTTTGATCAGTTCGAATGCTTCGCCCACTCCAATGCCTCGGACCGAGCGCGCGTACAGCGCCTCGCCAAGTGAAACTATCAACTCATCGGTCGTTCTAGCTGTCGGTTCGGGCGCGCTTGGCAATGGTCCTTTAACGATGGGCAAAGTTTCTCTCAGCGCGCCGTCGTCGTGTTGAGCTTCACCAACCCTAAACTCGCGGAATCTCCGAAGTGGATGTCGTTGTGCCCGTCCAGCCGCTGCCACTTTTAGGCACGATGTCTTACCTCCTGCAACGATCTTTAGATCGATTGCTCCATCTAACCTCGAAACAATTGGACGCTGATAGCCATCGGTATCAGTCTCTTTCTCCAACTCTCCTCCATCGAGGAAAAAAATTATCTCGTTTGAATGCCTAGAGCGATACCATGGCACGAAAGGGTAGCGGTGTAATACTCGCCGCCCAACGCGAATACCCTCTTTTCTCTCGACTGCGCCGATCCTCACTGGATACAGATTAGCAGCTTTCCTCTTTTCGACCGATTCTGCCAAATGCCACGATCCACTTCCTACCGGTAGTATGGCTTCAGGCGAACTAAGCTCCCCTTGACTTACGTCAGTGGTTTCCTGCTTCAGCCATTTATCTGGATGCTGATCTGCGGTGCACTCCACCCAATTGCCGAAACCTTGATCAGTGAGCCCGATGATTCCGGTTCGCCAAGCTTTCGAAACGGCCTTACTCGGTGACTTGAATTCAGTTGGATCATCCCTTTGCTTATGTTCACCGGATGGAAATTCCTCAAACAAGGCAAGGCTGGGCGGGAAGTCATCTGTAGTCCGAACCGCCAATCGTGATCTCGTCGCGAGATGTAGCCTTTCTTCTTCTACGGTCCGCCAAAACGGAGTTTGATAAGCGTCTGGGTCCATCTCTGATGCAAGGTTTTTCCAGTCGATGAAGTGTTTGCGCATTGCACCTGAAACCACATCAATGTTCTGCAAGCTAATCGACAGCCGAGTGTCTGATCGGTGCTCTTCAGGTATCCTTTGGATAGCCGCTCGGATTGATCTTCGGTGGACATAGAGAGGGAACACCAGTGCTTGATGTGTGCCAACTAACCGTCGAGAGCGCGGCACGGTCGGGAGTACCAACTCTACCCCATCAGTCTTGAGTTTTTCGCCTAGTTTTGACCAGAGCGCTGGAAGACCAATAAGGCTCGAAGTTACATCAAACAATGCAAGTAATTTGTCTCGTATGTTGTGCGAGTGGTCACTTTCATCCAAATGCCATTGCGCCAGGCAGACCATTAAGATGGAAAAACATACTGTTTTTACGTCTGTCCCATAGTTGGGCCCATCGAGATACCACTTAATGTGGTATCTTTTTGGTCCGTCGCCTTGGTCCAGTCTTTCATTTATCAATTTGACCAAGTCCTCGGCACCATACTGGCGAGCAAAGGCTGCATTTGTTCCCTCACTAAACCTGATGGACGTAATCCGATGATCCACAGCTTGTTCTAAGAAGAAACTGTAAACGCCGCTGTAAATATCGCTCTTTTCATTCATTTTAAGATCAAATCAAGAAACTGTACCTAGCGTGTCTCCAGCTTTGTTCCTGAACGCGTCTACATAAACTCAAGGTTGACCAAACTTGCGTCCAAATCGAGGAACAAAAGCCCACCTCTTGGAGGTAATCGTGGATTGATCGACCGCAACTCAACAGGGTCCACTTTCTGCTCATATGAATTCAGTTTTGGCCTGGTCTGTCCGTGCAATTGGTCCAGATATGGGTGTAGCCACTGCGTCAATTCGGTCCAAAATGATAGGAACAACGGGGGAAGAATTGTCTGCTGCGCCCCATCTGATCCGTTCGGTACTCTCGCACCACTCTATCGACGCAAAGTTTTCTATTCCACGATCAGAGGCAAGCCTGGCTAATTCGACGAGTTGCTGACCAAGAACAGCTAGTGGAGTCTGAATCCAACACGCGCCGCTCAATGACTCAACCGCTCGAAGCAGATGCAATAGCACTGTTGTTCCGTCTGTTTCAGCGGCGGTATCCAAAACAAAGACGGTCTCCTCTGGGCGGCTCCTTGACTTTGGTTCGACAGATATCCAATCTTCCAAAACTTCATCGAACAAAGCCAAATCGGCCAATGGTCTCATCTCATCACGCCTTCGATAGCGACGCTGTCGCTCAATCTCAGCTGGTTCGCGATGGTACTGTGTAGTGTGATCTGGCAGTGACTCGGGCGCTGGCCCCCAACCAACAGGCCAGAAGGTCGAGCCCCCGTATCCCTGGCGTCCCGACTTTGATGCACTGCGGCGCGTGCGAAAACGGCTTGTCATCGGAGGCAGCTTTTTGTCACTTCCAAGGACTTCTGGATCAAGCCGGGCAGGGGTTCCCTCCGAACTGTTTTCATCAACTAAATAGTTGATAAGTTGTGCCATTGCGTAAGGAGGTACAGCGTTGCCCACCTGACGATACTGCGAGAGCCTGGGCCCGAGAAACTGAACGTCGTCAGGGAATCCCTGAAGCCTTGCACCTTCTCGTACAGTAAGAACTCTATCATGTGTTGGGTGAATGAAGCAGCCCGAAGTGGGATTCGAAAAACTTGCTGAGACAGTGTAGGCTGGGTTATCCCAATGAAGCCGCCCATACACCGTGGCGTAGTCAGTCATCCTCACCCTGCGAAGTCTCTCGGGCAACAGACCGCACGGGATGTCCTTCCAATTGCCACCTTCTGGGATACTAGCGATACGCTGGATGTTTAGCTCCGAGGTCTCGGCCGACCAATGATTGTGAATAATAGTGGACTTACTTCGAAGGACCTTTTGATACTCGGTAGATGCACCACAACTAACGGCAGTAGCTTCGCCGTCATGTTGCGTCGGAAGGTCGCGAAGGTCACTAATCGCGGCCTCCACAGTCAGATAGCGTGGAAGTTTGCCCTCATCAGCATCTATGAATTTTGCTTTTGGGAACGATTTTCTCCCACCGTTGGATTTCCAACGAGCCACAAGAAAAAAACGATGGCGTAGCTGCGGAAGTCCTAACTCTGCAAGGTTTAAAACGTCAGCAAAAACTCCGTAGCCTTCACTTTCAAGTAGCCCAAAGATATCGCGGACAATTCTTTTGTTATGCGAGCCATAGAGAATACCAGGAACATTTTCCATTATTACTGTCTCTGGCGGGCGATTCAGGGTGATCAGCCCACGCAGCAGTCGGGCAAAATGAAAGAACAAGTGGTTTCGCTTGTCCAAAACATTGAATGAGCCCATTGTGCTGACTGCTTGGCAAGTTGGTCCGGCAAATAGATAATCAATTTTTGTTAATGACCCGTATTTGACTATGTCCTCGGCACTTACGGTGGCGACATCTGCACATTCAACGTAGGCCTCGGGGTGCGCTGCCTTGAAGGTGCGTGTTGCGTGTTTGTCGATGTCCAGTGCATACCGCACGCTAAGGTCGGGCAATGCCATTTTTGCGCCGACCGACATACCACCCGATCCACAAAACAAGTCAATTGCGGTTTTCATTCCCGAATCCAATAGGTCACTTCTTTCAAACGTCTTCCCGAAATTACCAGCCTCAGTGCCTCGCCGTTCACTGAATTGTTTGGCGTGCTTCCGTCAAGGCAGAAATGCGGCACCTCAACTACCATTGCTTATGTCTCTACGACTGCTATCACAGTTCTTTCTCCAGAAGGTGCTGTTCTGATAATTCCTCCATTAAGCGTTTTGCGACATTGCACAAATTTTTCTTTGTTTTCTTTAGTGTAACCGGCCAGTTGGCAGTTTCCGAGGCGACATATGCACGGATGTCTTCATGTGATGCACTCGGATACTCTGCACTGCAAGCACGGTATAAGTCTATCGCTGTACGCGCGTCATCGAGCCGAACTGCAACTGTTGCAGGTTCGGGCGACAGCCCAAAGACGTCAGATAATTCGATGTCTCCTCGGGCCACTATGCGCTCTAACAGATCGCCGCTAACGGAACGCAGCCCCTTTTCATAGTTGTACAGAGCTCGTCGAGTAATGCCGAATTGGACCGCAAAGTCGGCCTGAGACAAGCCCAGAAACTTTCGGTAAGCTCTTAAGCCTCTGGCAATTGATAGGTTGCGCCTAGAGCTGACTAGCGCTCTTTGCCTGTTGGAAACTTGCTTTTGTTCCACCGAGTCTTCCAAAGCCCTGGTTTGACGCTTTGCCGCCCAGGTGGCTCGCCTGCGCCGTTTCGTTGAAGCAAATTTAAACACGGGAGAGGCTGGTTTGTCTGCCATACGATTTCCATAATGTGCACGTTTGTTCTCATAGTGCAGTTAGGTTTGGATGAGAAGCAGTTCTGGCTGGAACTATGCGATTGGGTGGAGAAACCTGAAGAAAGCTGGCACAAGGAGGCCAATCAAGTGAATACGCTCGATGAAATGCTGACACCTGAAGAATGGTGTCGAAAGCTAAGCAAGCTGGGTGCTTCAGTTTCGCCAAGGGCTCTTCGATCCAAGGCTCGAGAGCATGGCCAGTTCTACTCTTTAGGTCGCGCGATGCTTCTGAGCGCAGGACATGTCGAGACTATCATGAAGTTGGATGCTGCGGGAACACAGCAGACGAGGCAGCGAGGCTAATCCTGTGGGAGTTGGTGCACATAGCATTCAGCTAGTCTCATCGGATGACTTGGCGTCTGCCCTAGGCTTCGCCGCGCCCAACGATGCTTTTCGAGGTTTCTGCCGGACGTTAGGCATAACGCCGATACGCCGGAATCCAAATTATTTTGACCCAAAACTGGTCCGTCTGCGCCTCGATGAAGCACAAGGCCTTCAAACCATCCTTGACCACAGCAACGGCGAGAATGACCTTGTAGCTGCGAGGAGGGCGAGACGTGCCGCGCAGTAGCCTGCCGAAAGGAGTTCATCGCGTTCGCCGCGTAACTACCGAAGGCAATCGGTTCCATTTCTACGCCTGGAGAGGCGGGCCAAAGTTTTGGATGGGAACAGTGAAAGAACCGCGCGACCCTGAGTTTCTTATCGCTTTCGCCGATGTGGCCAAAGCGCGGTCGAGCACTGAATACATGACGTCGGAATTGGTGGATGATTTTCTAGACAGCACCGCAATGCCTCAGGGTGAGCGAACACGGGCCGACTACAGGAAGTGGGCCTTACGATTTGCGCAGGAGTTTGCGGACGATCCTGCGAAGCTTTGGGAGAATCCCAAGTCACGTGGCGAACTCAACGAGTGGCGGGCTAAATGGAAGAATTCGCCAAAGCAGCATGACTATGCGGGCACGGTAGCGGTGCGCATACTCAACTGGGCTCGGGACGAGGGTAAGATTGCTGCACACTACTGCGACCGCCTTCACCGCATATACACCGTAGATCGAGCTGAAATTGTTTGGACAGACTCGGATCAGAGGGCTTTCAAAGATATTGCACCGCAGTGGGTTAGGCGCGTACTGACTTTGGCCTGTGAAACAGGCCTTCGGCCCGCCGATCTAGTTCGCCTTACGCGTGGAAATGTCGAAAGCTTTGATGGGATGGACCGCTTCAGGGTCCGAACGCAGAAGCGCGGTCGTGTTGCACACATCCCTGTCACACCAGAACTTCGGCAGTTGATTGATGAAACACCTGTGGATCAGCTTGTTTTGTTGGTCAATGACCGAGGCAAGCCGCTCCGACCAACGTCAGCCAGCCGAGCTATCACGCGCTACCGTGACCGTATTGCCGACAAGCTGAGCGATACAACGCTGCGCCTACAAGATACACGCGGCACGGCAGCAACGAGGCTCCTGCGCGCGGGTCTGGGCCTCAACCAAATCGCAAATCACATGGGGTGGTCACTTCGATACGCGGCCGCTGTCATCGAGCATTATGCCGCCGTTTCGCCTGCTGAGAGCGCGGAAGTCCTCGACTTACTGGAGCGCGAAAAGCAGCGCCGCGAGGGCAAAACTGTAAACGCTATTGTAAACGCCCTAGAAGGGGCAAAAAGAGGAGACAGTTAAGTGCTTGAAATTAAATGGAGGCGAGTACCGGAATCGAACCGGTGTACACGGATTTGCAATCCGCTGCGTCACCACTCCGCCAACTCGCCTCGCATGGTGTGCGCGCAGTGCTATCCCATTCGCAAGGGTGCCGCAAGTGTCACAAACCAGCAAAATCCCACGTATGAGCGTTGCCGGATGCCGGTGAATGTGGCACATCTGCGAGGTAAGTAACTGAACGGACGAGTTTAGCCACATGACCGATTTCGCCGCCCGCCGCACGATGATGGTAGACACGCAGGTCAGACCCTCTGACGTGACGAAGTTTCCGATCATCGATGCGATGCTCAGCGTGCCCCGCGAGACCTTTGTACCCGCCGCACAGCGCGAGGCGGCTTACATGGGGGAGAACCTCGATCTGGGCGGCGGCCGGGTGATCCTGGAGCCGCGCACGCTTGCGAAGATGCTCGACGCGTTAGATGTCGCGAACGATGAACTCGTCCTCGATGTGGGGGCAGCACTTGGCTATTCCTCCGCTGTGATCGCTCATATGGCTGAGGCCGTTGTTGCCGTCGAGCAGGACGAGGATATGGCGCGCGAAGCGCAAGACGCGCTCGCCGAGGCGGGTGTCGATAATGTCGTCTTGCACGTGGGGCCATTGGCCGAAGGTGCGGCCCAACACGGGCCCTATGATGTCGTGATCGTGCAGGGTGCCATCGCCGAACTGCCAGCTGGCCTGCAGGAGCAGATCAAAGAGGGCGGGCGCGTTGCTTGCCTGTTCATGGACGGTGCGCTTGGTGAGGTGCGAGTCGGACACAAGACGGCCGGCACGCTCTCGTGGCGCATGTCGTTCAACGCAGGAGCGCCCGTGCTGCCGGGGTTTGCCAAGGAAGACGTTTTCGAATTCTAATTCACTCAGAGGCCCGGGCAGGGCGGATACAGAAAGAGGCATTACAATGTCCCAAGCAAAGACAACCAAGCGGCTGGCGTTCTGGTGCCGTGGCCTCGCCATGTCGGCGGGCTTTGTGGCTGTGCTCGCCGCACCGATGGCCAAGGCAGAAACCCTCGCGGACGCGCTGGTCGCGGCCTATAAAACCAGTGGTCTGCTCGATCAGAACCGCGCGCTCTTGCGGGCGGCGGATGAGGATGTGGCAACAGCCGTGTCCGCGCTGCGGCCCATTCTGAACTACAGCGCGAGCCTGAGTCGTGATTTCGGCGACCGCCGGTCCTTTACGACCACGGGTGGCCAGACCGTCAGCAATTTGGAATCCACCACCGGCACCATTGGTCTCGCGGCCTCCTTGCTGCTGTATGATGGGGGCGCCACCTCGCTGGGCGTGGATGCGGCAAAGGAAACGGTCCTGGGGACTCGTCAGCAGCTGATCAGCCTGGAGCAGAGCGTGCTGCTGCGCGCGGTTTCGGCGTATCTGAATGTGATCGCCGCGCGCGAGTTCGTGTCTCTGCGTCAGAACAACCTGCGGCTTCTGACCCAGGAATTGCGGGCCGCGCAGGACCGCTTCGAGGTGGGTGAGGTCACGCGAACCGACGTGGCGCAGGCGGAGGCCAGCTTGGCCGAGGCGCGCAGCGGTTTGGCCACCGCGCAGGGTGATCTGCTGCAGGCTGAAGAAGAATACCGCAATGTCGTTGGCAATGCGCCCGGCAACCTTTCGGCGCCGCCGTCGCTGCCGCGGCTCGAGACCAATGTGGAGACGGCCCGTGCGCGCGCGGTGCAGAGCCATCCTGATCTGCTGGCCGCCCAGCACTTCGTTGCCGTGTCCGAGCTCAACATCATGCGGGCGAAGGCGGCGCTGAAGCCCACGGTCTCGGCGGTAGGCTCGCTCGGGCTGACCGAGAACTTTGGCAACAGCAACTACACCCGGTCGGGCGATATCGGCATTGAGCTGAGCGGCCCGATCTATCGCGGGGGCGGGCTGTCCGCCGGTATCCGCTCTGCGATCGCGAATAGAGACGCGCAGCGGGGCAATCTGATCGAAGTCCGCAAGCAGGTCTCGCAGGATGTGGGGTCCGCCTATGCCGCGCTGGCTGCGCAGCGTGCGAGCTTGCAGGCCAGTGAAGAGCGTATTCGGGCGGCGCGCATCGCCTTTGAAGGGGTGCGGGAAGAGGCAACATTGGGCGCGCGGACCACGCTCGACGTTCTGGATGCCGAGCAGGAGCTGCTGGACGCCGAAACCTCGCGCATTTCCGACCAGGCCAACCTCTATGTCGCAGCCTACGCGGTTTTGCAGGCCACCGGGCGCTTGACCGCGCGGGACCTGTCGCTGGGCGTGCAACAGTATGACCCGAATGCCTATTACAATCTGGTCAAGGATGCGCCGGTGCCGTCCTCGGCCCAGGGCCAGCGGCTCGATCGTGTGCTGCGCGCCTTGCAAAAGGAGTAACGGTAGCGATGGACCATTGTACGCTTTCTATACCGGGGGTAAGATAGTGATGCGTAGATTTGGGGTATTATGTCAAAACCGGTTACAAACTCGGACATGGAAGACGTGTTATCGTCGATCCGTCGTCTGGTGAGTGATAACAAGTCATCCCCAGCGCCCCGTACCGCGCCAGATCTGTCGGACCGTTTGGTCCTGTCTCCGCAACAGCGTGTCTCTGACATGGATGTCCTGAAACTGCGGCCTGCGGATGCCGTGCATGTGCCTGTCGCGGAGCCACCGGCTGCAGACGCATCCGCGCAAGGTCGCAAAGGTCCCGCTGCACTCGGGCTTGATGAGCTTTCGGAGAAGATCGCCGCGCTGGAGACCGAAATCGCCAAGACGGCGGATCAGTGGGAGCCCGACGGGACTGGCAGCGACGATTATGCAGGGACCCAATCGCCTGGCATGGACTGGCCCGAGGCCGCTGATCTGGATGGTACGGGCGCGCCCCAGGGCACGGATGTTCAGACAAATGAGCCAGCGCATGAACAGCCCAGCGACGACCAGCTGTTGGATGAGGCCGCCTTGCGCGATCTGGTCGCTGATATCGTGCGCTCGGAACTGCAAGGGGCGCTCGGTGAACGGATCACACGCAATGTGCGCAAATTGGTGCGCCGTGAGATCCACCGCGCCTTGGCGGCCCGCGATCTCGATTGATCCAGCGGCCCGCGCGCTGGCCTAAAGCCGAGGCTAAGGCTTATCCGACGGCGTTTGCGCGAGGCTGAGAAGCAGGTCCAGATCCATGTGCTTTTCAAGATGATCGGCCAGATCATCCAGTGTCTGCTCGACCTGCGCGTCATAGGCCACTTGGGATGTCAGACCGAACTGCGCCAGCCACGCCTTTCGAAAGGCGTCTGACGTGAAGATGCCGTGCAGGTAACAGCCCTGGATACGGCCATCCAAAGCGCTGGCGCCTTCAGGTCGCCCATTCACCTCAAGCCAGGGGTGCGCGCGGTCCGGCCCCTCGGTATCGCCCATATGGATCTCGTACCCATCCACCGGGGCACCGCTGCTGAGATGCAACGCCGTGCTGAGTTTCAGGGTCTTGCGCGGGTGCAGCACCGTGTCGACGTCGATATAGCCCAGACCCTCGGCCTGGCCCGCAGGGC
Organism: Roseobacter cerffii; assembly: GCF_054226325.1. Lineage (NCBI taxonomy): Bacteria > Pseudomonadati > Pseudomonadota > Alphaproteobacteria > Rhodobacterales > Roseobacteraceae > Roseobacter > Roseobacter cerffii. The sequence goes on along the minus strand of NZ_CM135757.1, from coordinate 2,992,742 downwards.
CTTCGATGCCTTCAGGATCCGCGATGGACTTGCCAAGTATCTGGTACCCACCGCAGAGGCCCAGCACATGTCCCCCGCGCCGAACGTGCGCCGCAATGTCAATGTCCCAGCCTTCCCGGCGCAGAGCCTCCAGATCGGTCAAGGTAGCCTTGCTGCCGCCAAGCAGGATGACATCGGCCTCGACGGGCAGGGGCTCTCCGGGTGGCACGATGACAAGGCGCACATTGGGTTCAGCGGCCAAGGGGTCGAGGTCATCGAAGTTCGAAATCCGCGGCAGTTGCGGAACCGCGATGGTCAGGCCACTGCCGGATGAAACAGCCCGTGCGGGCAGGTCGGCCACGTCCTCGGCGGGCAGGTGCCCGGCGGTCGCAAACCAGGGGATCACGCCGAGACAGGGCCAGCCGGTGCGGGCGCAGATATCATCTCGGCCCTCGTCAAAAAGCCGCACGTCCCCCCGGAACTTGTTGATCACAAAGGCCTTGATCAGGTGTTGGTCATCATCGTCCAGCACGGCCTGCGTGCCAACCACCTGTGCGATCACGCCGCCGCGATCGATATCGCCCATCAGCACCACGGGTACATGCGCCGCAGAGGCAAAGCCCATGTTGGCTATGTCTCGCGCGCGCAGGTTGGTTTCGGCCGGGCTGCCCGCGCCTTCCACCAGTACCAGATCACAATCCTGAGCAAGGCGGTGAAAGCTCTCGAGCACGAAGGGCAGCAGCCTGTCTTTGGCCTGACCAAAGGTCCGCGCCTCCTGGTGCCCAAAAACCTGGCCCTGCACGATGATCTGCGCGCCCGTGTTGGACTGCGGCTTGAGCAAAACCGGATTCATATCAGTGTGCGGCGGCACGCTCGCCGCCTTGGCCTGAAGTGCCTGCGCGCGTCCGATCTCGCCCCCGTCCAACGTCACGGCCGCGTTGTTCGACATGTTCTGTGGTTTGAAGGGCCGCACGGACAGACCGCGCCGCGTGTAGGCGCGCGCAAGGCCTGCGACGATCACCGACTTGCCGACATTGCTGCCGGTGCCCTGGATCATGATCGCGCGCGCCATCCGCTGCCCCTCTTTCCGTTTCGGGCAACCTGACGCATGATCAGGCAAAGGAAAAGGAGCAAAGATGAACACGCCGGCCCATTTGCTGATTGGCGCGGCCGTGATGGGGCGCAAGGGCAGCCTCGCCGTTGTCTGGGCGGCCTTGCTCGGGGCGCTCCTCCCGGATCTGTCGCTCTACCTGTTGGCGGGCGGCGCGCTGTATCTCTTTGAAATCCCACCTCAGATCGTCTTTGACGAGCTTTACTTCTCCGACACATGGCAGACGATCTTTGCCATCGACAACTCGTTTGTCGTCTGGGGCGCACTTTTTGCGCTGGCGCTCTGGTACGGCGTGCCCTGGGCGACTGCTTTGACCGGCGCCGCGTTGCTGCACCTCTGCCTCGACTTTCCCCTGCACCACGACGATGGTCGCGCGCATTTCTGGCCGCTCTCAGGCTGGGTGTTCGAAAGCCCGCTGAGCTATTGGGACAGGGATCATGGGGCCATGTGGCTGGCGCCTGTCGAGGCCTTTGCTGCCACGCTTGCCGCAATTGCCCTGTGGCAGAGGCGCTTTGGCTGGGGGATGCTGGCCCTCGTGGTGCTCTTGCTCATGGCCGAGATCTGGATTGTCCGGCAGTGGCTGTTCTTTTTCACCGACAGCTGACACGACAAAAGCGCGCCCGGAGGGACGCGCTTTTGTCTATTCTCAAAGATGAGATCAGGCAGCTTCGGCTTGCTGGGCGGCGTTGCGACGCTCGGATTCCTCGCGCGAGAGCGCGACCGAGGTGCGCACCCCTTTGCCCACGAATTCCATCAGGCCGGACACAACCCGCTCGTTGGGGTCGATCCCGGCACAGCTGAGCACTTCGCGCCCGTCGCGCGAACGCGCCCAGCGGGCGATCTGTTCTGGACCATTGCCATACTTCTTGTCGTCCGCGATGGCGTCGTCCAATGCAGCCAGTACCACAGCTGCAAAAAGTTTACGTGCACGGTTGCCTTGCTCGTTGTTAAAGGCCGTGCCGTCAACGAAATCCTTCATTCGTCGTCCTTTCCATTATTCTTGCTCTTGTCTTTCCGGCGTGACGCTCCTTATGGCGGAGTTGAGGCGATTCGGATACCCTGTAAATGCATGGCATGTATGCAGATTGCGCATAGCGTCCCTGTGCCGCACCACGAGATATCGCTGTCTTGTCACCACCCATCCGGCTAGATATAGGGAGCGTCAACAATTCATCAACCTTTCGCCACGGTCCGGTCAAATGCCTAAAATCAATGGAAATGAAATCCGTCCTGGGAACGTCCTGGAGCATAACGATGGTCTTTGGGCCGCTGTCAAAGTGGATCATGTGAAGCCCGGAAAGGGCGGGGCATTTGCTCAGGTAGAACTGCGCAACCTGCGGAATGATTCCAAATTGAATGAGCGGTTTCGCAGTGCGGACAAGGTCGAGCGGGTGCGTCTGGAGCAGAAAGACCAGCAATTTCTCTATGAAGATGCCGGTCAGCTGGTCGTGATGGACACTGAAACCTACGAGCAGGTGCAGCTGCCTGCCGAGCTGCTGGGCGAGCGCCGCCCGTTCCTGCAAGACGGCATGACCATCGTGGTCGAGTTCTACGATGACGAGGCCCTCAACGCCACGCTGCCGCAGAAGGTGACCTGCAAGGTTGTCGAGACGGAGCCTGTCGTCAAAGGCCAAACGGCGGCGAACTCCTTCAAGCCCGCGGTGCTGGACAATGGTGTGAAAGTCATGGTCCCGCCCTTCATCGCGCAGGACGAGGACATCATCGTGAACACCGAGACGATGGAGTATTCGGAACGCGCCTGACCTTGTGGGCGCTCAGCCGTCGCTGCGTGTGACGGTGGCCGCGCCCGCCGTCATCTCTCCCACCGCGCGATCATAGCGCAAGTAGGCGATGCCGGCATCATCGGTTCGGCTGAGCAGCGTGCCCGCGACCTTTCCGTTGGCGGTGATCTCGGTGCCTGTCTCCGCCTCTCCCGAGATGCGCACCTGCGCCAGCCCCTTGCGCAACTCGGTCTTGTGCTTCATCCGCGCAGTGACCTCCTGGCCCACGTAACAGCCTTTCTTGAAATCCACGCCGGACAGCCGCTCGAACCCTGCTTCGAGAATGAAAGTGTCGGGGGTCAGCTCGACGCCCGTTTCCGGGATCAGATGCTCCACACGGATTGCCGTCCAGTCGGTGCTGTCATCGGTCTGGGGATTGTCGCGATAGGCGCGCCAGCCGAGCGCCGCGTGGCGCGGGTCGGCAAACCCGTCCTCGGGGGGGGCGCCCAGCCCGCGGTGCAGGTGCAAAGCCGCAGGTTCAATCGCCACATCTGCCCGCAGCTTGTACATGCCCAGCCGTTGCGTGAGCGTGTCGCCGAGGCTTTCGGCCACATCCAGCAAGATGCCGCCCGGCGCATGGGCCAGGAAGAAATCGGCAATATATTTACCTTGTGGCGTTAGGAGAGCCGCATAGACGAGGCCATCTTCCAGGCGATCGATGTCATTGGTGATCAACCCTTGCAGGAATTCCCGCGCGTCCGGGCCAGATATCTGCAGGATGCGACGTTTGGTCATGTGGGCCTCCTCTTTGGGCGATGAATGTCATATAGAAACCCCGCCGCCAAGGAGAAGGGGGCGGGGGAGAGGGGAAGACAGATGCGCGCACCGATTTCGGTGGTGATACCGACGTTGAACGCCGAAGCGCAGCTTGGCGCCTGTCTGGCGGCGCTTGTGCCAGGGCTAGAGGCAGGGTTGATCCGCGAGTTGATCGTGAGCGATGGGGGCTCTGACGATGCAACCGTGGCCGTGGCGAAGGCCTGGGGGGCAGAGGTTGTGACCGGCCCTGCGTCGCGCGGAGGGCAATTGGCGCGCGGCTGCGCCGAGGCGCAAGGTGTCTGGCTTCTCGTGCTGCATGCGGACACCCAGCTGCGCGATGGCTGGGTCGGGCCTGCGATCCTGCACCTTGATACACGGCAGGCCGGGTGGTTCCGGCTCGCCTTTGCGCGCGGCGGGTTGGCAGGGCAGATCGTCGCCTGCTGGGCCAATCTGCGCAGCCGGATGGGGCTGCCCTATGGCGATCAGGGCCTCTTGCTGCCACGCGCGCTCTATGCGGATGTGGGGGGCTATCCCGATCAGCCGCTGATGGAGGACGTGGCCCTTGCGCGCGCGCTGAAGGGCAAGCTCATCGGCATCGATGCGGTGGCGGAGACCAGCCCCGCGCGCTATCACGCACAAGGCTGGGTCCGACGTGGCGCGCGCAATCTCTGGACCTTGATGCGGTACTTTTCGGGCACCTCACCTGACCGTCTGGCCGAGAGCTACCGGCGCTGAACACCGGCGCTGTCTGGCCTGCGCTTCTGCGATTGACCACGTCGCATTGACGGCTAGAGTTGCGGCACGTCAAAAAGGACAGCCTTTATGCCCCAATTGCCAAAAACCCCCGCCGGACGTGGGTATCTCGCCATTCCCGGCCCCTCGGTGATGCCGGAGGCGGTGCTGAACGCGATGCACCGCCCGGCTCCCAACATCTATGCGGGCGAGCTGCCTGAGATGATGCCGGGGATCGTGGCAGACCTGAAGCGCGTGGCCCGCACGGAGGGGCATGTGGCGATCTACATCGCCAATGGGCACGGGGTCTGGGAAGCCGCACTCGCCAATGTCATTGCGCCGGGCGACAAGGTATTGGTCCCCGCGACGGGGCATTTCGGCATGGGTTGGGCAGGGATGGCCGAAGCGCTGGGTGCCGAGGTGGAGGTGATCGACTTTGGCAAGTCGGCTCCCATGGACATGGGCCACATCGCCGAGGTGTTGGCCGCTGACACCGCGCATGAAATCAAGGCGGTGCTGGCCGTGCATGTGGACACCTCCAGCTCGGCCCGCAACGATATCGCAGCGCTCCGCGCCATGATGGATGCCGCCGGGCACCCGGCCTTGCTCATGGCCGATTGCATCGCCTCGCTGGGCTGTGACGTGTTCGAAATGGATGCCTGGGGTGTCGATGTCATGGTGACGGGCTGCCAGAAGGGCCTGATGGTCCCGCCCGGAATGGGATTCGTCTTCTTCAACGACAAGGCGGCGGGGGTCCGGGCGAAGATGCCGCGCGTCAGCAACTATTGGGACTGGACCCCGCGCGCGCATCCCGATGACTTCTGGCAATACTGGAACGGCACGGCTCCCACACATCACGTCTACGGTCTGCGCGCGGCCCTCGACATGATCCATGCCGAGGGGATCGAGGCGGTCTGGGCGCGGCATACCCTGTTGGCGCGGGCGATCTGGGCGGCCTGCGACGCTTGGAGCACCGAAGGCGCGCTGAGGATGAATATGGCAGATCCGAAGGATCGCAGCTGTGCGGTGACCTCCCTGCGGCTCGATCCGCCACAGGCCACGGAGCTACGGGCATGGACAGAGGCCCACCTGGGGCTGACCTTGGGGATTGGCCTTGGCATGACGGATCGCACGGATCCGGCCTGGCACGGCTACTTCCGTCTCGGCCATATGGGGCATGTGAACGGGCAGATGATCATGGGGCTTCTGGGCGGCATCGACGTAGGCATGAAGGCGCTGCAGATCCCCCATGGACCGGATGCGCTGGCGGCAGCGGCCGAGGTGATCGGGGGTGTCAGCTCTTAGGCGGCAGCGCCCACCGTTCGTCTTCGAGCCGTCGGCGATGCGCCAGCCAGTCGACCCAGCGGTTCACCGCGAGGCCTAGGAAGACCGCGGCGACCAAGCCCCAGATCGCAAAGAGAAACAGCAGGACCCAGGTCAGGTTGACCCCGAACATCACAATGCAGGCATTCGTGTAGTTTGGCGCCCGGCCGAGCTTGTCTCTGTCCATACCGCGTCTCGTTCGTTCAAACTCTGACGACAGTATAGGGCAGGCAACGCCCGCGTCAGCCCATTTCTGCAGCCCGGATGGCCACGGGCAGGACCTCGGCCAGGATATCGAGCTGTGCCGGTGTGCCACAGCTGATCCGGATACAGCGGTTCTGTGGCTCGGCGAGCGGCATGCGGATGAAGACGCCGCGCGCGACCATCTCGTAGAGCACCGTCTTTGCGTACTCCGGCCCACCACCACAGTCGATCGCGACGAAATTGGTTGCCGATGAGATCGGCGTGAGGCCGTTCTTGCGGGCGATGTCACCGATGCGGTTTCGCGAGGCGACGATGCGCGCCTTGACCGAGCGCAGCCAGGTCTGATCGTCGAGTGCGGCCAGCGCCCCGGCCTGCGATGCGCGATTCATGCCGAAGTGGTTGCGCACCTTGTCGAAGGCGCGGATCAGATCCGGCGCGCCCACGGCGTAACCGACGCGCGCGCCAGCGAGACCATAGGCCTTTGAAAAGGTGCGCATCCGGATCACCCGCGGGTCATCCATCGGCAAGGGCAGGGCGACGCCCCGTGGCGCGCACTCCAGATAGGCTTCGTCCAGCACCAGAAGCGTGCCCTTGGGCAGATACTGCATCGCGGCGACGATGTCGGTGCCGTCATGCGCCGTGCCCATCGGGTTGTCCGGGTTGGCCACATAGACCAGCTTGGCATCCACCTCTGCCGCCTTCCGAAACAGCGCCTTGATGTCCTCATGGTCGTCGTGCCGGTAAGGCACCTTGTGCAGCACACCGCCATACCCGGCCACATGATAGTTGAAGGTCGGATAGGCGCCATCCGAGGTCACGACAGCATCACCCGGTCCGATCATGATGCGCACGAGGTATCCTAGCAGCCCATCAATGCCTTCCCCCACCACGATCATGTCCGGCGTGATACCATGATGATCGGCCAGCGCCTCGCGCAGCTCGAAGCTTTCCGGGTCGCCGTACATCCAGTGCTGGGTCTCTGCCATGGCGCGGATGGCGATGGGGGAGGGGCCAAAGACACTTTCATTCGCGCCGAGCCGTGCGTCAAAAATCCGCGACCGCGCGCGCTCCTGTGTTTCCGGGCCGACGAAAGGCACTGTGTCGGGCAGGGATTGGGCAAGCGAGGTTAGGCGAAAGTCAGTCATGGCGTCTCTTAAAACGGCTTTGCCGCATTCGGCAAGAGTGTGCATTCCCCAACGTTTGTCTGGCTATTGCAGCGCTGCCACGGTCTGATGCGGGTAGACAAAAGGAGAAAGCCATGCCGCGCGTGACCCTCGAGGTGACAGACCATATTGCCCATGTGCAGCTCAACCGTCCGGAGAAGCGCAATGCGGTCGATCCGGAGATGTTCGAGGCCTTGATCGCGACAGGGCAGGAGGTTGCTGCCTCACAGGCACGGGCGGTGGTTCTGTCAGGCGCGGGCGAGGGGTTTTGTGCCGGGATCGATATTGGCAGCCTGGGCGGGATGATCGGCAAGGACATGGAGGCGATGATCATGCCGCGCACCCATGGCGATGGCACCACGAACCAGTGGCAGGAGGTGGCGATGATCTGGCACCGTCTCGAGGTGCCGGTGATCGCGGCTCTGCACGGCGTCTGTTTCGGAGCTGGCCTGCAGATCGCCTTGGGCGCCGATGTTCGGATCGCGGCTCCGGACACCAGGCTCGCGGTCATGGAGATGAAATGGGGGATCGTCCCGGATATGGGTGGCATGGTTTTGTTGCCGCGACTGGTGCGCTCGGATGTGCTGCGCAAGCTCGTCTACACCGCCGCGCCGATCGATGCGGCGCAGGCGGAGCGCTGGGGGCTGGTGACCGAGATTGCCGAGGATGCGCTGGCGGCGGCCTTTGCGCTCGCCGAGGATATCGCCGGTAAGAGCCCCAAGGCCATCTGCGCGGCAAAAGCCTTGATTTCCATTGCAGAACAAGAGGATGCAGAGGCGGTTCTGCTGGCGGAATCGAAGCTGCAGGCAGGGCTGATCGGGACGAAGGAACAGATGGAAGTGATCGCAGCCCAGCTCGCAAAACGAGCGCCGGTCTTCGAATGATCTGTGCTCAGGACATGAACTTGCGGCGCGCCTCTCGGGCGATCTCATAGCGCAATTCCAGATCGGCGAGCACGCCCATGGCCGCCTTCCGCGACTTCTCATCCGACGCCTTGGCGTAGGCTTCTCGCGCCGCGTCTAGCTGCTTTTTCAAGGCGAATTCCTCGGGCAGCACGCCCGCCTCGGCCATTCTCCGCATGCCGGTCGAGACGGCCGCCTCTTCAGAGGTCTCAATGGGGCGGTCGCGCAGGGGCGCGCCTTCGCCTTCCAGCCCGGACAGTTGACCGGCGGCCCGGGCCTTGGCGATCTGCTGTTCGATGAGGGAACGAAAGCTGCGCATAGGCACATACTACCCCAATTCGGCAAGCCGCGCGAAGGCCTCCTTGAGCTTGCCCTCTTCCTCCTCGCGCAGGGCGAGATTGGCACGGGTTTCCTCCACCACTTCCGCTGGCGCTGAGGCCGCGAATTTCGGGTTATTGAGCCGCCCGCGCAACCCGCCGAGCTCCTTACCCAGCTTGTCTAGCGTCTTTTGCAGACGCGCCTTTTCTTCATTGATATCAATGACGTCAGCAAGCGGCAGACCAAAGGTGGCGCCTGGCACGGCGAGGGTAACGGTGCCTTTTGGGAAGCTCTCCACCTTGTCCAGAGCCTCCACCCTGGCAAGCCGCTTGATCATGGTCTCGTTGCGGTCCCAGGCGGACTGCCCGGCGGCGTCGAGATCGGTGACCAGCAGGGGCACATAGAGACCCGCAGGCACATGCATCTGCGCGCGCGCCGACCGGATGGATTCGATCAGCGAGATCACCCAGTTGAGCTCCTGATCGGCGGCCTCATCGACCAGTTCGGCGGCCGTGTAGGTGGGCCAGTCGGCGTGCACCAGCATCTTGGCACGCTTGCCTGTTTCGCCCCAGAGCTCTTCGGTGATGAAGGGCATGATGGGATGCAACAGGATCATGCATTGGTCGAGCACCCAGGCCATCGTCGTTCGGGTCTCGTCGGCCAGATGGGCGTTCGCCTCGTCTTGCAGGAGCGGTTTGGAGAGCTCCAGATACCAGTCGCAGACCTTGCCCCAGACAAAGCTGTAGGCGGCGTTCGCGGCGTCATTGAACCGGTAGTCGGCAAGGGCCGCGTCGATCTCTTCCCGCACCCGTCCGGTCTCGCCGATGATCCATTTGTTCACCGTCTGTGTCACGTCGGTATCGGGTCGGTTTTGCGTCGGTATCACGTCGGTGCGCGCCGCGCGCTGGGCAAAGACTTCATTCATCTCCGCAAAGCGGCAGGCGTTCCACAGTTTCGTGCCGAAATTGCGGTAGCCGGCGATGCGTTGAGTCGAGAGCTTCAGGTCGCGCCCCATGGCGGCCATCGCCGTGAGCGTGAAGCGCACGGCATCGGCGCCGTACTCATCCACGAGGTCCAGCGGGTCGAGCACGTTGCCGAGCGACTTCGACATCTTCTTGCCCTTCTCGTCGCGGACGAGGGCGTGGACATAGACGGTGTCGAAGGGCTTTTGGCCGACCACCGCGTATTGCATCATCATCATCCGCGCGACCCAGAAGAAGATGATGTCAAATCCGGTGATCAGCGTGGAGGTCGGGAAGTACTTCTGCAGCGCCTCCGTGTCCTCCGGCCAGCCCAGCGTTCCAATCGGCCAAAGCCCGGATGAAAACCAGGTGTCGAGGACGTCGGGGTCGCGCCAGAGGCACACTAACTTGCCTTTGCCTGATGGATACTCAAGCATATCGTCCAAGGCGGTGGCCTGAGATAAGGTTTCGCTGAACTTAAAGTCGCCGTAGTAGTCCTGCAGTTGTGCAGCGATATCCTCGAAGGACGCGCCGCAAAATGCCTTGGGCTCGTCAAAGTCCGTCGGCAAGCCGTTGGCCAAACGAGGCCCATACCAAACCGGAATCTGGTGCCCCCACCAGAGCTGGCGCGAGATGCACCAGGGCTCGATGTTCTCCAGCCAGTTAAAATAGACCTTCTTGTCCTGCTCCGGGTGGATCGCAACATCGCCATTGCGCACCGCGTCAATTGCGGGCTGCACGATCTTGGAGGTCTCGACAAACCATTGGTCGGTCAGCATCGGCTCGATGACCACCTTTGAGCGGTCACCGAAGGGCTGCATGATCTTCTTGGCCTCGACCAGCGGCTCAAGGAAGGGCTCCTCGACCGGCAGGAAGGCGTCCTCCGGGTCCGGGTTGGCGACCGGCACCATGACGGCGAGCCCTTCGCGGGTGATCTGGTCGACCACTTTCTTACGCGCCTCGAAGCGGTCGAGCCCGCGCAGATCGTCCGGGACGAGGTTGACCGCATCGGCCTCCGCCTCGCTCAGCTCGCGCGCGCCTTGCGCCACGGCCATCGCAATCGCGGCGGCCTCGGCATAGGGTGCGCCATCGTCACGCATGGCACCCTTGGTGTCCATCAGGCGGTACAAAGGAATGCCACCGCGCTTGGCGACCGCATAGTCGTTGAAATCATGCGCCCCGGTAATCTTGACCGCACCCGAGCCGAAGTCCGGGTCCGGATATTCATCTGTGATGATCGGAATGAGACGCCGATGCTCTTTCGGCCCCACCGGGATTTCACAGAGCTTACCGACAATCGGCGCATAGCGCGCGTCGGAGGGGTGCACCGCAACCGCGCCATCGCCCAGCATCGTTTCGGGCCGCGTCGTGGCGATGGAGATATAGTCGCGCTCCTCCCGCAGGATCACCTCCCCATCTTCACCCTTCTCCAAATACTCATAGGTCTCACCGCCAGCCAATGGGTACTTGAAATGCCACATGTGCCCGTCGACCTCGATATTCTCAACCTCGAGGTCCGAGATCGCGGTTTCGAAATGCGGGTCCCAGTTGACCAGGCGTTTGCCACGATAGATCAGGCCCTTCTCGTACATGTCGACGAAAACCTTGATCACCGCATCATGGAAATTCTGCCCGCCCGGTGTGTCGCCCGGATCGCCCGGCGCGCCCGACATGGTGAAGGCCTCGCGCGACCAGTCGCAGGAGGCGCCGAGCCGTTCCAGCTGGCCCCGGATGTTGCCGCGGGACTTTTTCTTCTGATCCCAGACCAGATCGAGAAACTCATCGCGGGAGAAATCCGTGCGGCGGCGGTTGGTCTTGGCCAGCTCGCGCTCGACCACCATCTGCGTGGCAATGCCGGCGTGGTCCGTGCCCGGCTGCCAGAGCGTGTCGAACCCGCGCATCCGGTGCCAGCGAATCAGGATATCCTGCAGCGTATTGTTGAACGCATGGCCCATGTGCAGCGCCCCCGTCACATTGGGCGGGGGGATCATGATCGAGAAGGTCTCGGCGCGCGAGGCATTAGCCCCGGCAGCAAACGCGCCTGCCTCTTCCCACGCCTCGTAGAGACGCGTCTCGGCAACGCTGGCATCGAATGTTTTTTCCATGGGCATGGGCGATCATCCGTCAAGGCTTCGAACACGAAGTGCTCTAAACAAAGTCACCGGCAAGGGAAAGAGCGCGAAATCGCCTAATATCCGGGCACCCTCTAGCAAATACTCGCTTAACACGAATTTCACTATGTTAATCGTTATGAAACTGTGACCAAAGGTGTCCATGTTCAGACGTGCCGGACGTCGGCCATGCACAAAAGGAAGAGACGAATGAGGAAGATTTTAGCGATAGGTGCTTTTGCAGCATTTGCTGCTGCGCAGAGTGTTTCCGCAGCCGTCGTAGATGGTTTGGTGACCTCGGGCGCAGGCGTGTTCGAAGAGATTGCTGACCCGTCAGGGCTGACCATTGGCGAGAACAACCAGCAATCCGACAACCTGTTTGCCTTCAACGAGGTTCAGAACTTTACGCTGGACAGCGATCTGGAGACAGATATCGGTGGCACGATTTCGGCCGGGACAACCGTGTCGAGCCACTACGTCTTCTTCGACCCGGTGCGCGCGTCGCAAACCGGTTACGTGGATTTCGACGGCAAGATCCTCGGCGTGATCACCTCGCTGGGTACGCTGACGCTGAGCGACTACCTCGGCCTTGGCACGGTCGACTATCTGAGCCCCGCGCTGCGCGGCCTTGAGAACGGCGATGTGGTTGGCATCGATGAGGACAACGATCAGCGCATCCTGGTGGACTGGTTCGCAGCCTCGCCGGGTGACTACATCCGGATCATCACCGAGGGCAATCTGGGCGTTGTGCCGATCCCCGCAAGTGGTGCACTGCTGCTCGGTGGCCTTGGCCTGATGGTCGTGGCACGGCGTCGCCGCAAGAGCTGATCCCGCTTTAAGCTATTCAAGTAAAACCCCGGTGCGCTGCACCGGGGTTTTTCCGTATGGGCCCCGCGCCTGCGGGCGGGGCCGGGCGGGCGCGCTTGTCCAGTCACGCGTGACTGGACAAGCGCGCCTCCACCGCTAGTGTCCGCCCTAACGCATTGCTGCCAAAGGAGTCTCCCCATGGAAAAGTTCGGCCGATCGCAATCTGTGAAACGTGTGGAAGATGTCCGCTTTCTGACCGGGCATGGGCAGTATGTGGATGATGTGGCACCTGCGGACGCCTTGCGGGCTTTCGTGTTCCGCGCGCCTGTGGCCCATGCGACCCTCACCGGGCTGGATGTCAGCGACGCGCGCGAAGCCGAAGGCGTGCAGGCGGTGCTGACCGTCGCGGATCTGGAGGCTGCGGGCCTGCAGATCAACATGTTTGCCGCCACGATCAAGAACCGCGACGGTTCACCCGGTGCGGCGCCGAAGCGCCCGCTTCTGGCCAAGGACAAGCTGCGCTTCGTGGGCGAGCCGGTGGCCTTTATCGTGGCCGAGACGTTGGATCAGGCGCGCGATGCGGCCGAGCTCATCATGCTCGAGTATGAGGATTTGCCCGCGAAGATGGACCTCGCGGCAGGCGGCCCGGCGGTGCATGAAGACACGCCGGACAATCTCGCGTTTGACTGGGGCATGGGCGATGAGGCCGCCACCGAGGCGGCCTTCCAGGCGGCGGCCAAGACCGTGAGCCTCGAGGTGGGCGACAACCGGATCATCGTCAGCTCGCTGGAGCCGCGCGGCTGTTACGCGGAGTGGGACGGGGATCGCGTGCATGTTTCTCTGGGCGGGCAGGGGGTCTGGGAGCAGAAGAGCTTCATCGCCCGCGCGCTGGGGCTCGACGAAGAGCAGGTGCGCGTGACCACGCCCGATGTGGGCGGCGGGTTCGGCATGAAGGGCTTTCCCTATCCCGAGTACGCGCTGGCCGCCCATGCAGCCCAGATCACGGGCCGTCCGGTGCGCTGGATGTCGGAGCGCACGGAGGCGATGCTGACCGACAACGCGGGCCGCGATCTGACCTCCACGGCCGAGTTCGCCTTTGACGAAACCAACCGCATCACCGCCTACCGCGTGCACACCCGTTGCAACATGGGGGCCTACAACAGCCATTATGGGCAATTCATCCAGAGCCAGCTTTTCAGCCGGGTGCTGATAGGCGTCTATGATGTGCAGACCACCTGGCTGCATGTGGAAGGTATCTATACCAACACGACCTATGTGGACGCCTATCGCGGGGCCGGGCGGCCCGAGGCGATCTATGTGCTGGAGCGGCTGATCGACCGCGCCGCGCGCGAGCTGGGCGTGGATCCCGTGGAGCTGCGGCGGCGCAATTTCATCAAGCCCGATCAGTTCCCATACGCGACCTCGACGGGCGAAACCTATGATGTGGGTGACTTCGACAAGGTGCTCGACCGGGCGCTGGCCGAGGCGGATTTCAGCGGATTTGCCGCGCGGAAACAGACTGATGCGGCCCGGGGGCTACTGCGCGGCGTGGGTTTGTGTTACTATATCGAAAGTATTTTGGGCGATCCTTCGGAAAGCGCGAAGGTCGCATTTAACGAGGACGGTACGGTGACGATTTACGTGGGCACACAATCCACAGGCCAGGGCCACGAGACGGTCTTCGCGTCCTTCCTGGCGGATCAGACCGGCATTCCCGCGGATAAGATCAGCGTTGTCCAGGGCGACAGCGACCAGATCGCGCAGGGCGGCGGCACCGGTGGCTCGCGCTCGGTTACTGTGCAGAACAACGCGACACTGGCCACCGTGGCGCAGATGACCGAAGCCTTCACCGACTTTCTGGCCGACGAGATGGGCGTGCCCGCCTCGGAGATCGCCTTTGATGACGAGCGCTTCCGCGCTGAGGGGTCGAACCTCACGCCGACGATGCTGGAGGTGGCCGAGATGGCCCGCGACAAGGGCCGCGACGATCTTCTGGCCCATGAAGGGCGCGCGACGCTGGAGGCGCGCAGTTTCCCCAACGGCTGTCATGTTTCAGAGGTGGTGGTCGATCCGGACACTGGTGTCGTAACCGTCGACCGCTATACCGTCGTCGATGATTTTGGCAACCTTATCAACCCGATGCTGGCCGAAGGTCAGGTGCATGGCGGGGTGGTTCAGGGCATTGGTCAGGCGCTGACCGAGCATGTTGTCTTCGATGACGAGGGCCAATTGCTCACGGCATCGTTCATGGACTATGCCTTGCCGCGCGCCGACGACGTCCCCAATATTTCTTTTACATCGGAACCGGTTCCGTCCACCGCGAATATCATGGGTATGAAGGGGTGTGGCGAGGCTGGCACCGTCGGCGCGCTGGCCGCTGTGGCAAACGCGGTTCAGGATGCGCTCTGGGAGCGCGGGGTCCGGCAGGCGGATATGCCTTTCACCCCGCACAAGGTTTGGGAGTTGTTGAACGGTGAGCCCATCGCGGCGGAATAACAGATGGCTCGGCTGGCTGCGCAGCAGGTTCTGGCGCCGGCCCGATAGCGATTTCGGCCCCCGCCGCGGCCCTGTCATTCATGTTGTGATCCTCGATGGCACGATGTCCTCGCTCGAACCCGGGTGCGAGACCAACGCGGGCCGCGCCTATCATCTTTGCCGCGAAGTGGGCAGCCCGCTGTCGATCTACTACGAGCCCGGGTTGCAATGGCGTGGCTGGAAGTCGGCGATGGATGTGCTGATGGGGCGGGGGATCAACCGGCAGATTCGCCGCGCGTACGGCTATCTCGCCTCGCGCTACCGCCCGGGCGACAAGATCTTCCTGATGGGCTATTCCCGCGGGGCTTATGCGGTGCGCAGCCTGGCGGGCATCATCGACCAGGTTGGGCTCTTGACGGCGGAGCATGCGACCGAACGCAACATCCGCGACGCCTACCGGCATTACGAGAGCGACCCGGCGAGCCCCTGCGCGCAGGAGTTCGCGGAGGCCTATTGCCTGCGCGACGTCGAGATCGAGATGATCGGCGTCTGGGACACGGTCAAATCGCTCGGTTTCAACGCGCCGGTGCTCTGGCGCTTCAGCGAGAAACGGCATGCGTTTCACAACCATGCGCTCAGCCACAACGTGAAGGCCGGGTTCCAGGCGCTGGCGCTCGATGAGACGCGGGCAGCTTATTCACCGGTGCTCTGGACCTCGCCTGAAGGCTATGAGGGCCGGGTCGAACAGGTGTGGTTCGCAGGCACCCATGGGGATGTGGGCGGGCAGCTTGGCGGCTATGAACTGGCGCGCCCGCTGGCCAATATCCCGCTGGTCTGGATGCTGGAGCGGGCGCAGATGAACGGGCTGCCGCTGCCGGACGGATGGAGCGGGCGGTTCCTTCAGGACGCGACAGCGCCGATGCTGGGCACCTTCCGAGGCAATGGCAAGTGGTTCATCACCCGCCGGGCGCGGGCGCCGATGGTCGACCCGTCGGAACGGATGCATGACAGCGTGACCCTGCGCGCTGCGGCCCGCCCGGTGAGCCGCGCAAGTTGGATGGGGTTTCGCCGTCCGGTCTGAGGCGCGGTGGATCAGGGGTCAAACGCGACCCCGGGGCAGCCGAGTTCGGCCCAGGCAGAGAGGGCTGCATCGGATGTGTCGCCAATGACGCCGTCGATCGCCCCCTTATAGACGCCAGCGTCTGCCATGATCTGCTGAAACTCCTGCAGGTGGGCCTTGCTCCAGCTGCGCGTGGCGAGCGATTTGCGGTAGGCCTCGGCGGCAGCGTCCGGCTGACCGCTATTGCAGAAGATCAGCGCAGCGGTGACATGCGCATTGCCGATCACACCGTTGTAAACACAGCTCTTTCGCGGGTAGCTGTCCATCAGATCCTGTAGCGTGGCGCGCGCGGCGGCAATGTCTCCATCCTGATGAAAGAGCAGCGCCTTCGAATGCCAAGGTGAGGTGGAGACCACCTCGCCGGTGAACCTGTTGCGCTCCTCGCAGGGAAGATGCGCCACCGCTGGCGAGATGGAGATGTCGGCAAGCTTCGATTTGGCCAATGCGATGCGGCGGTCCGAGATGCGGTACATTTCTTCCCGGTCGCCCTCGCTCCAGACCCGGTGCAGCCGGAAGAGGCTGCGCAAATGCTCCTCACTGTTGGCGTGATAGCTCAACGCCGCCTCGAAACAAGCCTTCGCCTTGGGGTAGTCGCCCCGTTCCGCGTGGTCGATGCCCCGGTTGTGCAGCAGGACGGACGCTTCAACCGGATGAGCGGGCAGGGTCAGCTCGGGCGCGCAAGCCCTTTGGCTGGTGCGCGGCGTTTCGGCCCCGCGCACCTGCAGGAGGGCAAAGGCGGCGAACCCCGCGAAGATCAGAAAGATCCAGGTGGAGTTGCGCACCAGGCGGACGGTGACATAAGACAGCCGGTTGCCACTGGCGATCTGCTGAGAGGATGCACCCGGCGCGCGGGCCTTCGGTGGTTTCGACGGGCCGCGAAAGAAGAGCCACACAGCAGCGAGTGCGGCGCCCAGACCGCCCAGAAATTTTAGACTCCAATCCGCAAGGTCTCGGTTGTCCGGGTTGCGGATCCACTCAAGGATCACGTCAAACATCGTTCTGCGCCAAATGAATTTCGAAAATAAATGCGGTCAGATTAAACCATGGCGTGTGCTCTGTCTATGAAAGAGGCGGCGGGCTGCCACAGCTGTGCTGATCACGGACAGCTGCCGCGGGTGCGTCAGCGCCGCTGCGCGGAGCGCCCGCAGGCCCGCGGGTCGTTGACGACCCCCGGGCCTGCGGGCCCCTCAGAACGGGAAGCGATGCTGTGTGGGCGGCGGGCGTTCGATCTCGGGCAAGAGACCGACGTCCCGTCTGAGATACTCCGGCAGATCGACCCGACCGCGCAGGTTCGACCGTGTGCGCCGGGGCCGCTGGATGAGGATCGCGACCAGCCGCAACAGAAGCCCGTTGGACCGGCCGAAAGGGATGTAAAGTGATAAGCTTGGCATGTTTGCTCTCCATGGATGATGGAAAGCCGCCGCATGAGGAGAACGCATAAAAAAAGGCCGCATCATGAGGCGGCCTTCGGATTAGAAACCTGTCAGACCGCGTTAACGCGCAAACGCGCCTACCAGGCGCAGTGTTGGGATCTGACATTTCATCATAGCTGACCTTTTGGGTTCAGGGTTTCCGTAACGTCGCTTTAGCAGGCCGATGAGAGTCGCTCAACAGTGAAATGGTACATTGGTGCAATTTCGCTGATCTGTGGGCCAGGGGGCTGCGCGTGGCGCGATCACAGTCCGGGCGCGGCGCATATGATCTGGAACAAGGCGGCGGGTGCCGAACCATAGTATGTCTGCGGCAAACGCACCTCCAGGAGGACGACATGACCGTTCTGATTGCCTATGCAAGCCTCGAAGGGCAGACCCGCAAGATCGCCGATTTCGTCGCGGAGGCGGCGCGCACGGCGGGTGCCGAGGTTCAGATGTTCGACACCGCCGACAAGACCGCGCCGATTGATTTCAGCATGATCGACCATGTCGTGCTGGCCGCCCCGGTGCACGAGCGCCGCCATCCGCTGACCTTCGAGGTCTTTGTGGGCGCCCATCGCAGTGATTTGGAGGCCCGTCCGGTGCTGATGCTGTCGGTCAGCTTGAATGCCGCCTTCGACGAGGGGCAGGAGGAAGCGCAGGAGTATGTGACCGAGATGGAGATGCGCACACGGTTCACGCCGGATCGCACCCTGTTGGTCGCGGGGGCCGTGCAGGCGGGCAGCTACGAATATTTCGAGACGCAGATCCTGCGCCACGTCGTCTTGCGCGATTTCGATTATGACGTGAGCGACGGCCCGAAGGAGTTCACCGATTGGGACGCGCTGCAGGAGGCACTCGGAGCCTTCCTCAAGGAGCCTGCCGCCTCGTCATCGGCCTGAGGGCGGTGGTGCCTCGTCCATCTTCATGATGATGCAGGTCGTGGAACCTGTGGCATAGATCTTGCCGTCCTCCAACCCGCGGATCTCACCATGCGCCACGCCGGTGGAGCGGCCCGCATGGTCAACCTCGCCGATGCAGTCGATCATCAGGCCGAGCGGGATGTTGCGGGTGATGTTGATCTTGAATTCCAGCGTTGTGTAGACCGACCCGCGCGGCACCTTTGTCATCACTGCGCAGGCCATGGCGCTGTCGAGCAGGGTGCCGTACCAGCCGCCGTGCACGGTGCCCATGGGGTTTGTCACGTTGAATTCAGGCGTGCCACGAAAGACCGCGCGGCCGTCTGATACGTCGTGCAGCCTGTAGCCCATGGTCTCGCCAATGGGCGGGCCGGGGCTGTGCCCGGTCAGGATGCTCTGCATGAACTCCAGCCCGGACATGGATAGAAGCTCTTCCCGGCTCATCAGGTCGGCGGGCGAGGTGGCGACGAACATCTGGGCAGCTCCGGCACGTGGGATGACGTGGCGGCAGCTAAGCGCTGTTTTTCAGGACAGGCAAGGTGTTACGCGACGTCGCGCACGCCGGTGGTCGCGAGGGTCACGCCAAGCGCGTGGCAGATCTCGCGCGTCATCTCGGGGCGGTTGAGCGTGTAGAAATGCAAGCTATCGACGCCCTCATCGACCAGATCGGAGCACAGCTCGGTGCAGAGTGCCGTGGCGAGCAGGTCGTGCCGGTCATCACGGATCGCCGTCTCGAAGGCCTGATCGATCCAGGCTGGCACGGTGGCGCCGCAACGCAGGGCGAATTTGCGGGCGTTGGTCCAGTTGACGATCGGCAGGATACCGGGCGTGATCGGTGCGGTGATGCCCGCCGCTGCACAATCATCGCGGAAGCGCAGGAAGGTTTCGGCCTCGAAGAAGAACTGGGTGATCGCCTCGGCGGCGCCTGCGTCGATCTTGGCTTTCAGCCAGTCGATGTTTGCGGCCTGAGTGGCCGCTTCGGGGTGCTTTTCGGGGTAGGCGCCCACGCGCAGGGTGAATTGGCCCGATTGCGCCAGCGCCTCGATCAGCTCGACCGAATTGGCAAACCCATCGGGGTGCGCGGTGAAGCGCTCTTCGCCGTCGGGCGCGTCGCCGCGCAGGGCGACGATGTCGGTGATCCCGGCCTGGGCAAAGCGCTGGGCGATGGCGAGGGTTTCGGATCTGGACGCGCCCACACAAGTGAGATGCGCCGCCACCGGCAGACCGGAGGATTTGCGCAGCGTGTAGGCCGCGTCATGGGTGAGGTCGCGCGTGCTGCCGCCCGCGCCGTAGGTGACAGAGAAAAACCGCGGCTCGAGCGGGGCGAGCGCCTGCGCGGTCTCCCACAGCTTGAAGGAGGCATCGATCGAGCGCGGCGGGAAGACTTCGAAGGAGACGGAGGGCGTGGGCATGGCGGCATCCTTTAGGTTGTGCATCTTGTGCCACAGGTCGCTTCGTGAGACAAACTCATAACTCTCATCTTTAACATGAGCATGACATGCATATCGAATTCCGCCACTTGCGCACGATCCAGGCGATCCACGAGGCCGGTGGGCTGTCGCTGGCCGCGGAGAAGCTGCACATCACGCAATCGGCCCTCAGCCATCAAATCAAAGGGCTTGAGGATCAGGCGGGGGTGGAGCTCTTTGTGCGGCGCTCGAAGCCCTTGAAGCTGTCCCCGGCGGGGCTGCGGCTTTTGAAATTGGCGCAGCAGGTGTTGCCTCAGGTGCAGGCGCTGCAGGAGGAATTCACCGGCTTGCGCGAGGGCAGCGCGGGGCGGATGCATATCGCCATCGAATGCCACGCCTGTTTCGAGTGGCTGTTCCCGGTGCTGGAGCGGTTTCGCAAGAACTGGGGCGAGGTGGATGTAGATATCCGGCCGGGGCTCGCCTTTGACGCGATGCCCGCGCTTTTGAAGGAGGAGGTGGATCTCGTGGTCTCCTCCGACCCGGAAGACATGCCGGGTGTCGAATTCATAGAACTCTTTGATTATGCGCCGGTTTTTGTCGCCGCGAGCGCGCATCCGCTGGCTCAGAAAGCCTTTGTGGAGGCGGCGGATTTTCGGGATCAGACACTGATCACCTACCCGGTGGAGCGCACGCGGCTGGATGTGTTCAGCCAGTTGCTGATCCCCGCCAAGGTGGAGCCCGCCGCGATCCGGCAGGTGGAGCTGACGGCGGTGATCCTGCTTCTGGTGGCCTCGAACCGGGGGGTGTCGGTGCTGCCCGATTGGGTGGTGCGCGAGGTGAAGTATTCCTCGGATTACATCACGCGGCCTTTGACCAAGGAGGGGATCACGCGCAGACTTTATGCGGCGGTGCGCAGCGATGATCTGGGCAAGCCTTTCATGAAACAGCTGCTGGAGTTTGCGGGCGAGGAGGCGCGCAAGCTGCAGGCGGTCTGAGGGCTGTGCCTATTGCAGGCTGCGGATGAAGCGGTTGCCGAGGCGGATGAGCTCATCCACCGGGTTGGCCTGCCGGTTCCACGCCGAGCGGCGGTTGGTGGTGCCATCGAGCCAGACCTCGACCCGCCCCGGCGCGCCATTGCCGCTTTGGGTGAAATCGCGCGCCTCGATCTGCAAATCCTGCGCCAGCGTGCGGGCCACGGCGGCATCGGTCGCGTCGTAATAGCGTACGTGGGGCGCGGAAATCGTCAGACTGAGGCGCTGCACGGTGGCCACTTCAAACCCGCTCTGGCCCAGCTGCGCGGTGCTCTGATCGAGCGCTGCGGTGGTCACGCTGTCGGGCGCGTAGACGTGAATCTTGGGCAGGATGGCGGGGATGGCTTCTGCCTCTGTCGGCGCAAGTGTCGGCGCGGCGGGCGCCGGGTCCGGCGTCTTGGCGGGCGGAGCAAGCTCGGCGGTTTCGGAGGCCACCGGTCCCGCAGACGGCTGCGCTGGTGTGATCGCGGGTGGCGCCTCCACCTCGGCCAACGTCTCGGGCGCGCGGCTGCCCACCGACAGGGCGGTGCCGAAGCCGAAGGACAGCCCGAAGCCCAGAGCCGTACAGCAGGCGATGGCCAGCAGCGCGGTACGGCCCGAGATGCGGCGCGTGTTGTCGGGGGCAAAGGCCGCGGGGCGGCTGGGCGCACGCCGGACGCTGTCGACCGCCTGGTGGCGGATCGCCCGCAGCACCGGCTTTTCCGATTTCGGTGTGGTCAGCGGCGGCGGGGTGCGGGCAAAGGGCGGCACCGGCGCCTTGGCGAGCGTGGTCGGGTCCGGGGCCTCGGGCGGTTTTGGCGGCTCGTCGGGTGGCGCGGGCGGTGGGGTTTCGACCGCTGCAAGTGGCTGAATCTTGGGACCGGCAGGTCCCGCGGTTTTGGCGCGGCTTTTCTCGGCCAGCACCTGTTCACGGCGCGCGCGCGCGGCTTCGACCCGCTGGTCCCAGTCGCCGGAGCTCAGCAGATCGGTGATTTGCGCTTGTTTTGAACCGCTTGTGTCTTCGCTTGCAGTCGTCTGTGTCGTCCCCGCCATTCTCGTCAGGCCTCAGCTAGGATGTCCCACGTGTTCGGGCCGCGCGGACCTATGGCGGCATAGTAGCCCGGACGGTGGGTGCGGTAAAAACACGGGCGGGCGTTCCGGGGGCTTTGAGCAGCTTATTGCTGGTCTGAGAGCAGTTTGTGGGCGCCCCGGGCGATCAGCGCGCGAGACGGGCCGCGCGACCGCCGCGGCGCTTGACGAGTTGGCCCTGACGGGTTGGCAGGTCGGCCATCACGCTGCGGCGCGCCTCGGGGGTCATCTTCGACCAGGCGGTGATCTCGTCGATGGAGCGCAGACAGCCGGTGCAAAGCCGCGCCTCGGGGTGGATCACGCAGACCTTGATGCAGGGGCTCTCGACCTCGTCGCGGCGCCAGATGTCGTCACTCATACTCTACCCCTTGTCTGCGCTGCGGATGACGCGGATGCGGTCCAGCGCGCCCTGCAAGATATAACCGGCGGCCACGTGATCAATGACCTCGGCGCGACGTTTTCGCGACGTATCCGCCTCCAAGAGCGCGCGTTCGGCGGCAACGGTCGAGAGGCGCTCGTCCCAGAAGGTGATGGGCAGGTCGAACCCGGCGGTCTGCGCGAGGTTGCGGGCAAAGGCGCGGGTCGACTGGCAGCGCGGGCCTTCGGTGCCGTCCATGTTGCGCGGCAGGCCGAGGACCAGCCCGCCGATGTGGCGGTCTTTCAGGATATCGGCCAGCCGCGCGGCGTCCTGGCCGAACTTCTTGCGCTTGATGGTTTCCAGCGGCGTGGCGATGGAGAGAAACGTGTCGGAGACGGCGACACCGATGGTCACGGTGCCAAGATCGAGCCCCGCGAGGCTTTGCATGGGGGGCAGGGCGGCGGCGAAGCCCGCCAGATCGTCGTGGATCATTCGGCAACCTGCGCCCGCTGGCCCGCGCGCAGCAGAAGATCGAGTGCGCGGGTGTCATCGGCAAAGACCTCGACCGCGTTGTCATAGACCGCGCGCGCCTGGTCCTGCCGCCCCAGCACGCCAAGCGCGGTGATGAGCTGGGCCCAGTCCTGCACCGGACCACCTTCGCTCGCGAGCCGCTCGGAGAGACCGGTGACCATGCCTTCGATCATCTCCATGCGTTCGACGGGGGAGAGATCGCCCGCCGCTTCGATGTCGGATGCGGAGGGGCCGCGCCCGCTGCCGATCTCGGGCAGCTGGTAGTTCACGCCCGCACGGATCGCCATATCTTCGATCTGGGCCAGGATCGGGGGGATCCAGGGCGCATCTTCCGGCCCGCGGCGCAGGAGCGCGTCCCAGGTCCGGAAGGCGGTGTCGGGCCGCCCGGTCTGGGCCATCATCAGTCCCATGTAGTAGCGCGCGGTGCCATTGTTGGGTTCGAGCACCAGCGCCTGTTGCAGCGCCGCTTCTGCCTCGGGCGAGACATAGCCGCCAGCCGCAACCACGAGCATATCGGCAAGGTCCGTGTGATCCTGCGCCGTGACCGCTTCACCCTTGATGCGGATGACTTCCTGCTGCGCCTCGGCGGCGGCGCGGAAATTGCCGAGGTTCGCCTCGTTCTGGGCCAGCAGGATGTGGCCTTGCAGATCATCGGGACGGCGCGCCACGGTGTCGCGCAGCTGCTCCACCAGGGCCACATAGTCGGGGCTTGCCCCCTCTGGCGTCGGGGCGGGCGGCAGGCTGGCTTCGGCCTCGGCCTGGCTGGGCCGCTCGGCCCGCGCTTCCTCGGCAAACGAGATCCGGTCGGCGAGGGACAGATCGCCATAGCCCGGCGCGCCGAGCTGCAGATACATCGCGATGCTGCCTGCCACGAGGACCAGCGCGATCAGACCGCCTACAACGCCGGGCGCGCCCTTGCTGGCATCTGCGGCGACGTTGTCCTTTTGCAAGGCGGCGTCTGCCGCGAGGATGCGGCGGGAGACTTCGGCGCGCACGCGGTCGGCGTCTTCGGGGCTGACAACACCGCGCGCGAGGTCCTTGTCGATCTCCTTCAACTGGTCGCGGTAGACGCGCAGATCGTACGCGGCCGGCGGCACCGCCGCCCCGCTGCGCGGCGCGCGCAGCCCGAGCGCCAGCAGTATCGCGATGGCCAGCGCCAACCCGCCCGCGAGCATCCAGAATATCGCCATACACTCTCTCTCCTCGACCTCTCACTTAGCGATCAATGGGCCCCGGCAAAAGGGGCAAACGGTCACGGATGTGCGGGGAGCTCCTGCAATTGCCTGTGGTGTCGCAAACTTGTTAGAAAGAGGCGCGCGCAGTCTCTCCTTTTTTGGCAGGTTCAGCAGAACAGGAACAGCCGGTGCGTCTGCGCGCGGGTGTCTGTCGTCTTGGGGTGATCTGGCCATGAAACGTTATTCCGTCTTTGCCGTGGCGCGCGAGGCTGCGCGCTATCACACCGGCTGGGAGCGGGCGTGGAAGAAAGCGGAGCCCAAGCCGCGTTATGACGTGATCATCATCGGCGGTGGCGGGCACGGGCTGGCCACGGCGTATCATCTGGGCAAGCGTTTCGGGATCAAGAACGTGGCGATCCTTGAGAAAGGCTGGTTGGGCGGTGGCAACACAGGGCGGAACACGACGATCATTCGCAGCAATTACCTGCAGGATCCGTCCGCGGCGCTCTACGAGAAGTCTCGGTCGCTCTATGAGACGATGAGCCAGGACCTGAATTACAACGTGATGTTCTCCCCCCGCGGGGTGATCATGCTGGCGCAGACGCATCACGAGGTGCGCGGCTATCAACGGACCGCCCATGCCAATGCGCTGCAGGGCGTGAAGACCGAATTCATCGGGCCGCGCCGGGTGAAGGATCTGGTGCCGATCATCAACATCGACGGGCCGCGCTATCCGGTGCTGGGTGGGCTGTGGCAGGCGCGCGGCGGCACCGCGCGGCATGACGCGGTGGCCTGGGGCTATGCGCGGGCGTGCTCGGACATGGGCATGGATGTGATCCAGCAGTGCGAAGTGACGGCGATCCGCCGAGAGGGCGGCAAGGTTGTGGGTGTCGACACCACGAAGGGCGCGATTGATTGCGACAAGCTCGGCATCGTGGTGGCGGGCAATTCGGGTCATGTGGCGGGGCTGGCGGGCTTCCGGCTGCCGATTGAGAGCGTGGCGCTGCAGGCGCTGGTCAGCGAGCCGATCAAGCCTTGCATGGATGTGGTCGTCATGGCCAACACCGTGCACGGTTACATGAGCCAGTCCGACAAGGGCGAGATGGTGATCGGCGGCGGCACGGACGGCTACAACAACTACACTCAGCGCGGTGCGTTTCATCACATTGAGGAAACCGTGCGGGCGCTGATCGAGACCTTCCCGATGATCTCGCGTCTGAAGATGCTGCGGCAATGGGGCGGGATCGTGGATGTGACGGGCGACCGTTCCCCCATTTTGTCGAAAACGCCAGTGGAGAACGTGTTTATCAACTGTGGTTGGGGCACTGGCGGGTTCAAAGCGACGCCGGGCTCGGGCTGGGCGATGGCGGAGCTGATGGCGAAGGGGCACGGGCCGCTGACGGATGCCTTTGGGCTCGAGCGCTTCCGCGAGGGCCGCTTCATCGACGAAAGCGTCGCCGCGGGGGTCGCGCATTGATGTCAGTCGCCGCCACCGCCATCGCCGGGTCCGCCACCGATCCCTTCGCGGTTTGTCCCGCTGTCGGGTTTGTGCGCGGTGCCGCGCCAGATAATGACCGCCACCGCGGTGATCAACGCCGCAAGGGCGGCCAGGCCAAGACCATCGGACACGGGCCGTCAGTCGTGGGTTTTCTCGCCCTGACCGGCAGCACTGCCGAAGGCGATCAGGCTGCCCACATCCACTTCACGCCCGCCGCGCGCGGCCTTGCGCTCGGCGATGCCGCGACGCTCGCGCACCAGCATGATGATTGCCACCACCGCGATGGCACCGAAGACCAGGACGGCCATCATTTCCTTGCTCATCTGAGGCTCCTCTCTCCTCGTCGTTGCCGAAGGATAGCGCGGTTTTCGCCGCTTGGCGATATTTACCACGCGCGGGTTTTTCGGAACCGCGCGCTCCTTTCCGGTGTTTCTTCTGCAAGCGAAACGCAAAGAGGAGACATATCATGTCCGATCAAACGCAGCAGAACTCAAGTGGTGGCAACACAGGCCTGGCCTTCGTGGTCGGCATGCTCGTCGTCATCGTCGGGATCCTGGCCTATTTCATGCTGGCCGATGACGCAGGCCTGTCGGTGGAAGGCCCTGACACCGCGATCGAGGGGGCAGCAGAGGCCATTTCGGGCGAATAACGCCCGCACTTTCGCCACGGGGCACGCCGCCAGGACGACATTGCGTCCCGGCGGCGTTCCGCGTTTTTGTATCAAATTCCCGCCATCGGCACCTTTTGGCCAGTCCGTCTGCGGCGCTCCGGCTTCACACCGCCCAAATTCAGGGCCACGCCCCGCTGATGTTGTTCCCATGGTCCCGACAGCCAAACTGGCCTCCCGTAACAAGGAGATTGACCAATGGCTGACTATACGACCCACAACTCAGATGGTGTCAGCGGCAAGGGCATCTTTATCGCGCTCGTGGTTATCGGCGCGTTCGTCTTCCTGCTGGCCGTCCTGGGCACGAGCACCGTTCCACCGGATGGGGAAGGTGCCGCTGACCCGGCTGCCATCGAAACGGCACCCGCAGCGCCGGCTGACACTACAGCCCCTGCCGTGGTGGAATAACACAACACCTCTTCCTCCCCTGACCGCAGCAGGCGGGCGTCTCTTGGCGCCCGCCTTTTTGCTGTGCGCGTCCGCAACTGCCGGAGCCCGCCCATGCTGATCCTCACCTGTCCTGTCTGCGGCGTGACCGCCGAGGAAACCGAATTCCACGGCGGCGGCGAGGCGCATCTCACCCGACATGGGCCCGGCAGTTCGGACGATGATTTCGAGGACTACCTCTTCATGCGGGAGAACCCGCGCGGCGTGCATTTCGAGCGCTGGCGCCATATCTATGGCTGCGGCAAGTGGTTCCACGCCGCGCGCTGCACCACCACGCTCGAGGTCTTCGGCACCTATCCGGCGCAGACCACCGAGCCGCCGAAGGAGCTGCGCAAGATCATCTCCAAGAAGCGCCCCGGCTGGACGTGGAGAGATCTCGCATGATCCTTCACCCTTCTGAAAATACTCAAATCCCGACACTGACCAACCTGCGGACCTCTCGATCATGAGCACACGTCTGGCCACCGGCGGCCGCCTTCTGAACAAGGGCAAGCCGCTGCAATTCACCTTCAACGGCAAACGCCTGCGCGGTTTTGAAGGCGACACGCTGGCCTCGGCCTTGTTGGCCAATGACCAGATGCTGGTGGGCCGCTCGTTCAAATATCACCGCCCACGCGGGATCGTCGCCTCGGGCGCCGAAGAACCCAATGGGCTGGTGAATCTCGGGGAAGAGGGCACGTTTGAGCCCAATCAACGCGTCACCACGACGGAACTCTTCGAGGGGCTCGCCGCGGAAAGCCAGAACCACTGGCCGAGCCTCGAGTTCGACGTGGGCGCGATCAACACCAAGCTCAGCCGGTTCCTGCCCGCGGGGTTCTACTACAAGATGTTCATCCATCCGCGGCCCCTGTGGAAGCATGTCTATGAGCCCTTCATCCGGCAATCTGCCGGGCTGGGACGTGCGCCGAAAGCGCGGGACGCGGACACCTACGAGCACTTCCATTTCTTCTGCGATGTCATGGTGATCGGCGGCGGTGTTGCAGGCTTGCAGGCGGCAAAAGCCGCTGCCGACATGGGTGCCAAGGTGCTGTTGGTGGAACAGTCGGCGCATTGGGGCGGACGGGCGCCCGTGGATGGCGGCACCGTCGACGGCAAGCCTGTGGAAAACTTCGTGGACGAAACTGTTTCCGCGCTCGAAGCGATGCCCAATGTCACCCTGCGCAAGCGCCTCATGGGCGCAGGGGTCTATGACCACGGCTATGTGCTCGGCTATGAGCAATTGCGCGATCACGCGCCCGAAAACCCTGGGCCACGGCACCGGCTCTGGCGCATTCGGGCGGGGCATATCGTGACCGCGACCGGTGCGATCGAACGGCCTTTGTCCTTTGCGGGCAATGACATCCCGGGCGTCATGTTGGCCTCCGCCATGCGCGATTACCTGGTGAATTACGGCGTCTCGACAGGCGACCGGACGGTGGTCGTGACCAACAATGATGACGCTTACCTAACGGCATTTGCCCTTGTAAACGCGGGTCTGCGCGTGCCTGTGATCCTCGACGCGCGGGTGCTGGCGGAGGACAGCCCGGCGATGGCCGAGGCCAAGGCGCTGGGCATCCGGGTCATGATGGGCCATGGCATCGCCAAGGTGCAGGGCGGCAAGCGTGTGACCGGTGTGGGCATCTGTTCCCAGGCGGGGGAAGGCGCGGTGCTGGAAGAGGTCGCCTGTGACGCGGTGGCGATGTCCGGCGGCTGGTCGCCGGTGGTGCACCTGTGGTCGCACTGCGGCGGAAAGCTGGTCTGGGACGAGGCGCAGGCGCATTTCCGCCCGGATGTGGACAAAGCGCCGACCGGGGCGACAGGCGCGCCCTTCGTAAGTGCGGCGGGGGCCGCGCTTGGCGCGCTGAAGCTGGGCCCGGTTCTGGAAAGCGCGGATCAGGCGGGCAAGAACGCGGCGAAGGCCCTGGGCTTCAAAGCCAAGCGATCAAAATGCCCCGTGGGCGAGACCGCCGACGAGGCACCGATGCAGCCCGTCTGGCTGATGCCGCAGGGTGCGGGGGCGGCGTTGCGCAGTAAGGCGTGGCTGGACTATCAGAACGACGTGAAGGTCTCCGACGTGCAACTGGCTGCGCAAGAGGGTTTTGAGAGCGTCGAACACGCCAAGCGCTATACCACGCTGGGCATGGCCACGGATCAGGGAAAGTTGAGTAATATCAACGGCCTGGCCACGCTGGCCGGTGCCTTGGACAGCTCGATCCCGCAGGTGGGCACCACCACCTTCCGCCCGCCTTACACGCCCATTTCCATGGGGTCGATCGCGGGCGAGGCGCGGGGCGAGGTGTTCCAGCCCGTTCGCCGCACGCCGATGCACGACTGGCACGATGCGCATGGCGCCGAGTGGGAGCCGGTGGGGCATTGGCGCCGGCCTTATGCCTATGTGCGCGATGGCGAGAACACCCATGATGCGGTGATGCGCGAGACGAAGAACACGCGGGAAAACCTCGGGCTGCTTGACGCCTCGACGCTCGGCAAGCTGATCGTGAAGGGACCGGATGCGGGCAAGTTTCTCGACATGCTCTACACCAACATGATGAGCACGCTGAAGCCGGGCAAATGCCGCTATGGGCTGATGTGTTCGGAGAACGGGTTCCTGATCGATGATGGCGTGGTGGCGCGGATCGACGAGGACACCTTCCTCTGCCACACCACCACCGGCGGGGCAGAGCGCATTCACCAGCATATGGAAGAATGGCTGCAGACCGAGTGGTGGCACTGGCAGGTCTATGTGGCCAATGTGACCGAACAATATGCGCAGGTCGCTGTTGTCGGCCCGAACGCGCGCGCCGCACTGGAGAAGCTCGGCGGCATGGATGTCTCGAAAGAGGCTCTTGGGTTCATGGAGTGGGCCGATGGTGCGCTCGGGGGCTTCAAGGTGCGGGTCTATCGCATCTCGTTCTCGGGCGAGCTCAGCTATGAGATTGCGGTCGATGCCGGGCAGGGCCAGGCCTTCTGGGATGCGCTGATGGTTGTGGGCCACGATCTGGGCGTGATGCCCTATGGCACGGAGGCGCTGCACATTCTGCGGGCCGAGAAGGGCTTCATCATGATCGGGGATGAGACCGATGGCACGGTGATCCCCCAGGATCTGGGCCTCGACTGGGCGATCTCGAAGAAGAAGGACGATTATCTTGGCAAGCGCGCGCAGGCGCGTGCGCATATGACGGACCCGGAGCGCTGGAAGCTCGTGGGGCTCGAGACGCTCTCGGGGGCCGCGTTGCCCGATGGGGCCTATGCGGTGGGTGAGGGCGAGAACGCCAACGGCCAGCGCAATGTGATCGGGCGGGTCACGTCGAGCTATCATTCGCCCAACCTTGGCAAGGGCATCGCGATGGGGTTGGTGCTGCACGGGCCCGACCGCATGGGTGAGGTGCTGGAGTTTCCGGGCACCGAGGGTGCGATCTATAGGGCGCGGATCGTGGACCCGGTGTTTTACGACAAGGACGGGGAGAAGGCGGATGTTTGAACCGGTGACAGCACTTGGCGGCGCGGTGTCCGAGGGCGGGATCGCGCAGGTGGCCGAAGCGCCGCTGCAAGGGATGATCACGCTGCGGGGCGATCTGTCATCCGCCGCGGTGAAGAAGGCTGCCAAGGCCGCCGTCGGATTGGCCGTGCCCGGGCCGGGCACTGCCGAGATCGACGACGAGGCGGGGCTGTGCTGGATGAGCCCGGACGAATTGCTCGTACTCTGCCCCTATGCGGAGGTCGCAGGCACGCTCGGCAGCCTGCACCAGGCGCTGGCCAAGACCCATGCGCTGGCGGTCAACGTCTCGGACGCGCGGGCGTCGTTCACGGTGAGCGGGCCGCATACGCGCGAGGTGCTGGCCAAGCTCTGCCCGGTCGATCTCGCGCCGGATCAGTTCACCCCCGGCATGTTCCGCCGCACCCGCATGGCGCAGGTGCCCGCCGCCTTCTGGATGCGCGATGACCAGAGTTTCCGGATCGTCTGTTTCCGATCTCAGGCTCAATACGTCTTTGACCTGCTGACTGTTGCCGCGCAGCCTGGATCTGAAGTATTTTGTTATTGAAAACCCGCCGCTTAAGCTTGACCTGATGGCGGTCTGCCCTGATCCTTGACACTGTGTCCGGGCCGTTTTCGACCGCCCGACACGTGTGTTTGTGATGAAGGCCGAGGCCTTCTGAACTCTAATTTTATGCACGGGCTGGAGCAGATGCGTCCGGGACATTGGGGAAGTTCAACAGGCCAGCCGGAGTGCGGTTACGATCGGGGTTAGTATGTTTCGCAGAACAGTTTTCACGGTATTTTTTGCAGTTGCGGCCACCGCCTCATCGGCGCAGGGCGTGCTTTATGATTGCGATCTGACGCAGCTCAAGCGCGGTGGCGGATGGATCTCGGAAAAGATCGGTATCGTTCTGGATGGGAGCGGGCGCGCGCGTGTCAGCGATGCGCTGATCCTCTCGGTCCACTCCGTGCCCATCGATGGTGAGATCTTGCGCAACAATGACCGCAAGCTGGTGGTGACCTGGACCCTGCGGGGGATCACAAACGGATCGAACCAGTACACACCCTATTTCGACTATCACGCGACCGTCCGGAAGAACGGGGCGATCTCGGTCTATGCGCGGCCCGATGGGTATCACAACCGGTTCTCGGGCACGGGCACTTGCAAGATGCGCCAGAGCTGAGGGCTGGGTTCAGGCGGTGCAGTCGGACAGGTGGGGTGGTCAATGAAAACCGCATCAAAGGAACTTTTTGGACCCGTTAACACTTGATCTCGGGAGCGGCTGCGCTTCATGTGCAGTGTACCCAATTCAAATGACAAAGGGGGCCCAAAATGGCTTTTTCACTTCCCGATCTTCCGTATGCGCATGATGCCCTGGCATCCAAGGGTATGTCGAAGGAGACGCTGGAGTATCACCACGATCTGCACCACAACGCCTATGTGACCAACGGGAACAAGGCGATCGAGGGCACCGAGTGGGAGGGCAAATCCCTCGAAGAGATCATCACGGGCACCTATGACGCCGCTGCGGTGGCACAGAACGGCATCTTCAACAACATCAGCCAGCTGTGGAACCACAACCAGTTCTGGGAGATGATGGGCCCGGGCGACAGCGCGATGCCGGGTGAGCTGGAAAAGGCGATCACCGAAAGCTTTGGCTCGGTCGACAGCTTCAAGGATGAGTTCAAGGCCGCGGGTGCGGGTCAGTTCGGATCGGGCTGGGCGTGGCTGGTCAAGGACAGCGACGGCAGCCTGAAGGTGACCAAGACCGAGAACGGGGTGAACCCCTTGTGTTTCGGTCAGACAGCCCTGCTGGGCTGTGATGTCTGGGAGCATTCATACTACATCGATTTCCGCAACAAGCGGCCGGACTACCTCACGAACTTCCTCGACAATCTGGTCAACTGGGAAAACGTCGCCTCCCGTATGTGAGCTGCGCCATAAGAATTCAGAGGGCCTCGCCATCCGGCGGGGCCTTTTTGCTTGTGGTGGGGGGTGTTTGCGCGCACATCTTTCATCGAAGGAGAGCTGTGATGCTGAGCGAACCGGCCAAGGGCGTTCTCGCGATGATCGCGACCTGCACGATCTGGGGTCTCTCGTCGCTTTACTACAAGCTGCTCTCTGATCTGCCCTCCATGGAGGTCCTCTCGCATCGGATGATTTGGTCTCTCGTGTTTTTCGGCGCAGCGCTCGCAGTTCAGCGCCGGTTGAGCGAGGTCTTTCAGGCGATGAATACGGGCCGGGCCTTCTTGCGGGTCGTGCTGGCCGCGGTGATGATCGGCGCCAACTGGTGGCTTTTCATCTGGGCGATCCAGATCGGGCAAGTCACACAGAGCTCGCTCGGCTACTACATCTTTCCGCTGGTTGCTGTCGTGATGGGGCGGTTGGTCTTTGGCGAGCACCTGACGCGGACGCAGTGGTTGGCGGTGGCACTTGCGACCACGGCGGTCGCGCTTCTGACCTTCGGCCTTGGGCAAGCGCCTTGGATCGCCCTGATACTGGCGGGCACCTTTGGCATTTATGGCGTGCTGAAAAAGCAACTCGCGGTTGGGCCGGTGGTCTCGGTTACGACCGAAGCGTTGATCCTGTCACCGATTGCTATCGTGATTTTGTTGCAAAGCTATCACAATGGCGGGACCGTTCTGGGTGGCGACTGGACGATCTTTCTGCTGCTGGTCTTCTCGGGGCCGATGACAGCGCTGCCCCTGATCCTCTTTTCATATGCCGCGCGGCGGCTGGCGATGACGACCGTGGGGTTGCTGCAATATCTCAACCCCACGCTGCAGTTTGCCTGCGCCGTCTTTGTCTTTGCCGAACCGTTCGGTGGCTGGCATCTGGTGGCCTTTGGTCTGATCTGGACGGCTCTGGCGCTCTATTCCGGGGTGGCTCTGCGTCAGGACAGGGCGCGGCGCAGGGCCGCGCGCGCGGCGCCCGTGTCGGGCACCACGGTGTAGAAGTCGTGCAGGCTGACATCGGCAAAGCCCCGGTCCGTCACATGGTGCAGAAGTGACATTAACGGGTCCCAATAGTCATTTGTATTCACGAGAAAAACAGGCTTCTGATGCAGGCCGAGCTGGCGCCATGTGAGCACCTCGAAGAGCTCGTCAAGTGAGCCCGCACCGCCCGGCAGCACGACCACCGCATCGCAGTTCATGAACATCACTTTCTTGCGCTCGTGCATGGTTTCGGTGACCACATAGGAGGTCAGATCGGTCTTGCCGACCTCCCAGGCCACGAGGTGTTCAGGGATCACGCCGAAAGTCTCGCCGCCTGCGGTTTGCGCGGCCCGGGCCACGGCGCCCATCAGCCCCACATCACCCGCGCCATAGACCAGCCGCCAGCCTTCTTCGGCGAGCGCCACCCCCAGAGCTTCGGCGTCGGCAAGGTAGGCGGGGTCGGTGCCTGGGCGTGAGCCACAGTAGACACAAATGGATTTCAGGCGCATTGATGGGTCCTTGCCTTTGAAATGAATAGCAAAAGTGATCGTCGGGGTTTTGACCGGTGATAGAGCAGTTGATATGTAGGCTCAACGCCCGTCCCGCAGTGCGGCACGGCGAGACGTCTGAAAGAAGAGAAGATCATGCGCGAAGAGGGGGCCGACACCAAAACGGGTGGAACAGGACTATGGCTGGCTGGGGTCGTGGTCGTTGGTGTGCTGGTCGCAGGCGTCTATATCACGCTCAATCGAAATGCGGGCCCGAGCCCGGAGGAGTTGGCCGCTGTCGTCGCGCCGGATACCGCGGCGCCCGCTGCCACTGATGCGGAGACTGAGACGGCTGAGCCCGTGAGCGAGGCGGCGCCGTCCGAAGAGGATGTGAGCGTCGCCGAGACGCCGGAGGCCGCGCCCCAGATTGCCCCTACGGTGGATGAGGTTCGGCTCGAAGGGGATGGGCTGACGGTGATTGCGGGCCGCGCGGAGCCCGGGGCGCAGGTCTCGGTGCGCGTGGATGGCGAAGAGGTGGCCACGGCGGTGGCCGATGCGCGCGGCGCCTTTGCGGCCGTTGGCGTGGTTGCGCCCAGCGATGCCGCGCGGGTGCTGACGCTTGAGGCGCAGGGCACGGGCGATGCAGTGGCCTCGAATGAGGATGTGATCCTCGCGCCGGTTGCGCCACAGGTGGCCGAGGCTGTGCAGACTGACGCGGGCGCAGCCGAGGCTGCTGACGCAGAGACAGCTGCGTCGGAGGAGGCGCCTGCGCCGACCACTGAAAGCAATGTCGCGGAGGTGGCGACAGTCACGGACGCGCCGGATCGCGGCGATGAGACCGCCGCTGTGGCGCCAGCGGAGAAGGCCGCCCCGGCGGAGCAGGACACGGTGGCTGCGCTTGCACCGGAGACCGCGGCGGAGAGCCCCGATCCGGGATCTGTCCCGCAAGACGAGGCCGCAGGCACCGCAGAGCCCGCCGGGGATCTCGCGCTAGGTGCTCAGAGCGATCCCGCCGCGCCCGAGGAGGCGCAGGCCGAGCAGTCTGTCACAGTGCTGAAATCCACTGCCGAGGGGGTCGAGGTGCTGCAACCACCGGCGCCTGAGGCGATGACCTCCGTGGCCATCGATACCATCGGCTACTCCGACGCAGGTGACGTGCAGCTGTCGGGCCGCGCGGTTCTGGGCACCTCGGAGGTGCGGGTCTATCTCAACAACCGCTTCTCGGCGGCGCTGCCTGTCGACAACGAGGGGGGCTGGCGCGGCAACCTGCCGGAAGTGGATGCAGGCATCTACCAGTTGCGCGTTGACGAGGTGAACGCGGCGGGCGACGTGACCAGCCGCATCGAGACCCCGTTCAAGCGCGAGGCGCCTGCGGTGCTGGCCGAAGCGGATGACCAAGGCGAGGGTCCGGTGCGTGCGATAACGGTGCAGACCGGCGACACCCTCTGGGCCATCGCGCGCGACCGCTATGGCGAGGGCGTGCTTTACGTGAAGGTGTTCGAGGCCAATCGCGGTGACATCCGCGACCCCGACCTGATCTACCCCGGCCAGGTCTTCGATCTGCCCGTCGAATAGCGGCGCGGGCGGGGAATAATCTGCGGCATGACTGGCAAAAGGGGGGCGGGTGCCTTAGGTAACCCGTTGAACGCACGCGGGATCCTTCATGCCAGCTGATACGACGACCACTCCGGAGGCGGATGCCACGGGGGTCACGCCCAAAACCGACGCCGAAGAACGCCAGTCCGGTCTGCGCACCATCCGGAAGGTCGCGCCCTACCTGTGGCCCGAGGACCCCGCGTGGGTGCGGCGCCGCGTCGTTGGGGCGATGGCGTTCCTGCTGCTGTCGAAGCTGATCTCGGTCGCGACGCCGTTTTTCTACAAGGGTGCGGTGGACGCGCTGGCCGAGGAAGGCGTGCCGATGCTGGCGCTCGGCGCTGTCGGGTTGACCGTGGCTTACGGGATGGCGCGGCTGATGACCGTGGGGTTTCAGCAACTGCGCGATGTGGTCTTCTCGCGCGTGGGACAGCGGGCGCTGCGGATGCTGGCGCTGGAGACTTTCAACCACATTCATCGCCTGTCGATGCGCTATCACATCACGCGCAAGACCGGGGGCCTCAGCCGGATCATAGAGCGCGGGGTCAAGGGCGTCGACTTCCTGTTGCGGTTTTTGCTCTTCTCCATCGGGCCTTTGATGCTGGAGCTTCTGCTTGTTGGCATCATCCTCGCGGTGGTGTTCGACATCTGGTATCTGGTCGTGGTGGCGGGGACCATCGCGCTTTATGTCTGGTTCACCTTCGCGGTGACCGAATGGCGCGTGAAGCTGCGGCGCGAGATGAACGACCAGGACACCGATGCCAACCAGAAAGCCATCGACAGCCTGCTGAATTTCGAGACCGTGAAGTATTTCGGGGCCGAGGCGCGCGAGGCGCGGCGCTATGACAGCGCCATGGAGAAATACGAACGCGCGGCGATCAAGACAAACTACAGCCTCGCATTTCTGAACTTTGGCCAGTCGCTGCTGATCACCGCGGGGCTGGTCGGTGTGATGGTGATGGCGGCGATCGGGGTGCAGAATGGTGCGCTCACCGTAGGCGACTTTGTCATGGTCAACGCTTACATGATCCAGATCACCATCCCGCTGAACTTCCTCGGCACGGTTTATCGCGAGATCCGGCAGGCGCTGGTGGATATGGGCGAGATGTTCGACCTGCTGGAGCAACCCGCGGAGGTTACCGATGCGCCGGGTGCGCGCGATCTGGTGGTGGACGGCGGGCGGATCGAGCTTGATGACGTGCGCTTTGGCTATGACAGCGACCGGATGATCCTCAAGGGTGTGAGCGTGATCGCGGAGCCCGGCGAGATGGTGGCGATTGTCGGCTCCACCGGGTCGGGGAAATCGACCATCGGGCGGCTGCTCTTTCGGTTCTATGACGTAAACACGGGCGCGCTGCGCATTGATGGGCAGGATGTGCGCGAGGTGACGCAGGAGAGCCTGCACGCGGCCATTGGCGTGGTGCCGCAAGACACGGTGCTCTTTAACGACACAGTCCGGTACAACATCGGCTATGGCCGCGACGGGGCCACACAGGATGAGATCGAAGCCGCGGCCAAGGCGGCGCAGATCCACGATTTCATCGCGCAGCTGCCCGATGGTTACGACACCACGGTGGGCGAGCGCGGGCTGAAGCTGTCAGGCGGGGAAAAGCAGCGCGTGGGCATTGCGCGCACGCTGCTGAAGGACCCGCCGATCCTGTTGCTTGATGAAGCGACCTCGGCGCTCGACTCCGAGACCGAGCAGGAGATCAAGGAGGCGCTGATGCAGGCGGGGCGGGGCCGGACCGTGCTGACCATCGCGCACCGGCTTTCGACCATTGCCGAGGCGGACCGGATCATCGTGCTGGAGCAGGGGGAGGTGATCGAGCAGGGCCGGCATGAGGACCTGCTCGACCAAGGCGGGCGCTATGCGCAGCTCTGGACGCGGCAACAGTCGGACGAGGCCGCCTGACACCCGCAGCGCGTGGGCCTAGTAGCGGCGCCGGAAGATGAACTCGTCATATTCCTCGATCAGCCCCCGGGCCGCGCGCTCGCAATCGTCGGGGCTGTCGGGAATGCAGGTGCGGCTGAGCCCCCGATAGACGACGCTGGTCTGCTCGTAGTCGCCCTGGGGCCCTTCGATCAGGCGGGTGCGCACCTCGTAACGTTCGCCCGCGAAGAACCCGTCCTCCAGCGTCGCTGGGGTACGCGTCTCGGTGGCGACCGAGGCGCAGGCCGTCAGCACGACGAGGGACACGGGCGCGATGAATTTCAAACTCATAAACAAACTCCTTCGATCAACAGATATCAGACCTGTCACGACTGGATTACGCGTCAACCCGGGGAGATATTCACCCCGGGTCGGGTCACGTATTCGTTACTCCGCGGTCGTGGCCGCAGTGGTCAGCTTGTCGAGCGCGCCGGTCATCATCTGCACGTATTTTGCATCGGCGGGCAGGCCATGGGTGGCCGCGAGGCTGGCCGGATCGTGATATGCGACATGTACCGTGCCGCTCTCGTCTTCATAGGCCAGCACGCGCAGCGGCAGGTCGAGCCCGGCGGTTTGACCATCGAGCATCGCCGGTGTGCCCAGCTTGGGGTTGCCGAACATCAGCATCTGGGTCGGGCGCAGGTCCATTTCGACATTCGCCGCTCCGGCGGCGTGATCGACGCGGGCAAAGACGGTGGCCCCCGCGGCCTCGACCGCGGCCTCGAGCCGGTCAATGGTGTCGCCAACCGAATGCGGGCTGGTCTTTTCGATCAGGTCGGCGGCGACGGCGGAGGCGGCGGTGCTCAGGCCAGCAAGGCCTGCAAAAGCAAGTGTTCGGATCATCGGTTTTTCCCTGAATACAATAAGGTATCCGAAGAGTAGCACGGATCGCGGCGATGTCCTGTCACGCCCGCGTGAGAGCCGCTATTCAGCGGCTTTCAGCGTAGCGGCACGATCCGGGCTGGTGGAGGCCAGTGTCGCGTCTTCCCAGAGGATTTCGCCCGATACCACGCGATGCGCGTCTTTCTGGAGCGCCCAGTCACGGGCGGCGCGGCTGGCGCGGCCCATGGACATCTTCGCCAGCAGCGTTGCGATCCACTGCACGTAAGTCGTGGCCCAGACCCGGATGGCGAGCATCGAGGGGGTGATCACCAATGTGAGCACGGTTGCGATGCCGAGGCCAAAGACGACCGCCGTGGCCAGCTGCTTCCACCAGAGGGCGGTGGGGCTGTTGAAGGTATAGCCGCCGTCGGCGAAGTTCAGGCTGAGCCCGATCATCATCGGTGCAAGGCCTGCCATGGTGGTGATTGTGGTCAGCAGCACGGGTCGGATGCGCGCCTGCGCGGTGCGGATGATCGCCTCGATCCGTGGCATGTACTGGCTGTATTCTTGGTAGGTGTCGATCAGGATGATGTTGTTGTTCACCACAATGCCTGCAAGCGCGACGATCCCCGTGCCTGTCATGATGATTGAGAAGGTCTGATCCATCACCAGCATCCCGATCAGCACGCCGGTGGTCGAGAGCACCACGGCGAGCAGCACGAGGATGGCGTTGTAGAAGCTGTTGAACTGCGCCAGCAGGATGATGAACATCAGACCCAAGGCCGCGGCAAAGGCCGAGGAGAGGAAGGCCTGGCTTTCCTCTTGCTCTTCCTGATCGCCGGTCCATTCGAAGCTGACGCCGGTGGGCAGCGGATTGGTGTCGAGCCACTCCGTCAGAAGGCCGATGCGTTCGTTGGCGTTGATCGGGATGAGGCGCAGGCTGCCCGCGTCGATCCCCGCCTGCAGGTCGCGCTCTGCAGGCGCCATGCGGTTGGTGATCTTGTAGGCGGTCTGGTCCGGCGACATGAGATCGGAGGCGGCTCCGGCGGGGCGTAGCACGGCGAGGGTTTCGTCCACATCGACACCGTCGACCCGGCGGGTCTCGACCAGCTTCATTAACCCGGCGCCGACATCGGCCTTCACATCGAAATAGCGTTTCTGTTCGATCCGGTTGATCTCGTCCAGTTTCGGCACCGGCGTGCGGGTGATGAAGTTCGACAGGGGAACCAGCCCGTCAGCGGTGCGCACTTTCAGCGTGTCGAGGGTCGAGAGCACGCGGTCCTGCTCGGGCAGGCGCACGCGGATGTCGATTTCCTCGTCGGAGCTGTCCACGCGCATGGTGTCGAGCATCAGCCCGCGGGTCACGAGCTGCACCATCGCACCGACCGTGGCCACATCGGCGCCGTAACGCCCGGCTTTCTCGACATCCACGTCGATCTGCCAGTCGATGCCGGGCAATGGGCGGCTGTCTTCGATCAGGGTGAGACCCGGTGTGCGCTCGAACTCGGTGCGGGCGAGGGCTGCCGCCTCGGTCAGCACCTCGAAGTCATCGGCCTTGAGGCGCAGGTGCACCGGTTTGCCGGACGCGGGGCCATCGGCCACTTCGAGCACTTCGGTCTTGATGCCGGGCAGGGTGGAGAGCTGTTCGGTCAGCTCTGCAATCACGATGTTGCCATCGAGGTCGAGCCGACCGGCACGGTCCTCCCATGGGATGGTCTCGAACTGAATTTGCCCGATCAGATCTTTCGGCGTCGAGCCGCCTGAGGTGTCGGTGTTCAGCCCGCCCGCACCTGCAAAGGAGAAAGCGTTGCTGATGCCCGGATGGGCCAGCACGATCTCTTCGGCCTGGCGTACGAGCTCGTCTTTCTCCTCGAGAGAGAGGTTGCCGCGGGCGAGCACGTAGACGACGCCTTGCTCCGGCTCCGATTCAACGAAGAATTCCACCCCGCGGCTGTTGTTGGTGAAATACATCAGGATGCTGCCAACAAAAATGAAGACCGCGCCCGCCATGACCAGCGGCATCACAGGGTTGCCCGCGATGCCTTCGATCACACGTCCGAAAGGCGAGCGGCGATAGCCGGCGTTGATCCTGTCGGGCTCCGGGCGGAAGAACCGGCTCACGAGCCAGCGACCGAAGCGGCCAAGTCGGGTGAGCAGCGCGAAGGTCGAGACCAACAGGAGCAGGAACCCGCCAAGGGCCACGAAAAGGCAAGCCGTTGCGGCGAGCAGCAGCAGGAACACGAAGAAGAGGGTCGGGATCACCGACGACAGGATCTGCAGGCTGTCCATTGCCCCAAATTGCGTGGCGACGACCGCGAAGATGGGGCTCATCAGCCCCGCGACGCTGACCATCAGGACCCCGATCGGGAAGAGCGCGAGGTGCAGATACCAGCGCAGACCGGCGATGGCGGTCATGTAATCGGCCATCCAGCGCTCCAGCCGTCCGGTCACACCGCCCATCACGGGCAGGTAGATCAGTGCGACGACCAGTGAGGCGGAGAGCACGAAAATCAGCGTGACGGGCAACATGCCCATGAACTCGCCCGGAACGCCGGGCCAGAAGAGCATCGGCAGGAAGGCGCAAAGCGTCGTGGCGGTGGAGGAGATGATCGGCCAGAACATGCGCTTGGCCGCCTCGACATAGGCGCGCATCGGGCCTTCGCCCTCCTGCTGGCGCTTGTCGGCGTATTCGACGACCACGATGGCGCCATCGACCAGCATCCCCACGGCGAGGATCAGCCCGAACATCACGATGTTCGAGATCGAGATGCCCATGAGTGCCAGGAAAGCAAAGCACAGCAGGAAGGAGGTGGGGATCGCAAAGCCCACCAGGAGGGCAGCCCGGATGCCCAGGGCGGCGAGCACGACGATCATCACCAGCGCAATCGCCGTGAAGACCGAGCCTTGCAGCTGTTGCACCATGCCATTCACGATGCGCGACTGGTCATTCGAGGTGCCGACTTCGACGGCGGCCTGCAGACCTTCGGGCCACTGTGCCTTTTTCTCGTTCACGATCTCTTTCACCAGATCGGCCGTGTCGATCAGGTTGAAGCCTTTCCGTTTGACCACCTGCAGCGCGACGGTGTTTTCACCGTTGAAGCGGGCGGTGCCTTCGCGGTCCTCAAACGTCGGGTTGATGTCGGCCAGATCGCCCAAGGTCACGACCCGGTCGCCATTGGTCTTGACCGGCAAATCGTAGATGTCCTGTGGCTCATCGAAGGACGAGGGGATCTTCACGGCGAATGCGCCTTGTGCCGTGTCCACCTCACCCGCGGCGATGAGCTGGTTGTTGTTGCGCACGGTGTCGATGAGCTCGCCCGCTGTCACGTTGTAGGCTTCGAGCCGCAGCGGGTCGATCAGCACCTCGATCATCTCGTCGCGGCTGCCGGCGATTCCCGCTTCCAGCACCGCGTCCACCGCTTCAAGATCGTCTTGCAAGTCCTTGGCAATGCGAATCATTGTGCGCTCGGGCACGGGGCCCGTGAGATTCACGATAATGATCGGGAATTCGGAGAAGTTGATCTCGTTAATGGTGTATTGCTCGGCCCCATCGGGGAAATCGGCTTCGGCCTTGCCCATGGCGTCGCGCACATCCGCGAGCACCTTGGTCTTGTCCCAGCCAAACTCGAACTCCAGCGCCACCCCGGCGTAGCCTTCGGCGGCGGTGGCCGACATCTTGTCCAGCCCATCGAGATCGGCCAGCTCGGTCTCCATCGGTTTGACCAGCAGCGTTTCACTGTCCGCCGCCGAGATGCCGGGGAAGGGTACGGAGACGAAGAGCGCGGGGATTTCAATGTCCGGCTCGCCCTCTTTCGGTAGCACGGAGTAGGCATAGCCGCCCACCACGAGGCTGAGCAGAATGAACGCGATCACCATCCGCGCACGGCTGGCGGCCCAATCGACGATGCCGGTCATTGGCTGAGCTCCCGATAGGTCGGGGCGACTTTCACGCCCGCGATGACGAATTCCTGCCCCAGAACGATCACGTTCGCGGTGTCGTCCAGACCGGTGAGCCAGACGCCCTCCGGCGTATCGCGCATGAGCGAAACGGGGTGAAATTCAACGATGTCCGCCTCGTCGATGGTCCGCACACCCAGCGTGCCCTCGTCATTCAGCGTCAGCGCGGATTGCGGCAGCAGATGCGCTGTGGCGCCTTCGGCAGAGATCAGGATTTCCGCCGTCTGGCCGTCGCGGATCAGATTATCGCCGTTGGGCACTTCGATCTCCACGCGGAAAGTGCGGGTGGTCTCATCGGCGGAGTTGGACAGGAAGGTCACGGGGCCCTGCACCTCTTTGCCGCGTGCGGAGGTGTTTCCCGCCAGCACGCCGCTGCCCCGGACCAGCCGGGCGGAGGCCGTGGCGCCAAACTCGACACGCCCGACTTCGGTTTCCGGAACGAAGGCCACGAGTTTGATCGGGTCGAGCTGGATGATAGTGGCGCAGAGCGAGCCCGCCTGCAACAGCGAGCCGAGCTCGGCGGTGTCGCTCTCCAGCACCCCGTCGAAGGGGGCGCGGATGATCAGCCGTTCG
Source organism: Roseobacter cerffii (assembly GCF_054226325.1). Classification (NCBI taxonomy): domain Bacteria; kingdom Pseudomonadati; phylum Pseudomonadota; class Alphaproteobacteria; order Rhodobacterales; family Roseobacteraceae; genus Roseobacter; species Roseobacter cerffii. The sequence continues at coordinate 2,950,725 of NZ_CM135757.1, read as the reverse complement.
ATTTCTTTTTCGGCCGTTGCCACGCTGGCCTGAGCGCTTTGGATGCCTGATTGCGCGCCTTGCAGGCCCGCGCGGGCGCTTTCGACACCCGCTTCGGCGGTGGCGAGCGCCGCTTCGGTGTTGGCGACGCGAGTGGTGGAAGCGAAGCCGCCCTCGCTGAGCTTGGAGGAGGCGTTGAGGTTGATCCTGGCCTCTTCCAGCTGTGCCAGAGATTGGGCCAGCCGGGCCTCGGATTCGGGCACGCGGGCGCGGGCCTCGTCGAGCTGGGCGCGGGCCTGGGCAAGCGCGGTGCCCCGGGTGCCTTCGTCAAGGCGGCACATCTCCTGTCCGGCGGTCACGCGCGCGCCTTTGCGCAGCGGCTCGGAGACCACGACCGCGGAGGTTTCGGCGCGCACATCGACGGTGCGCGCAGCCTCGGTCTGGCCGCGCAGGGCCACGGCGGTGTCGATCTGCCGCGCGGTGGAGCGCAGTACGACGACCTTGACCAACGATGTCACCTCGTCTTCGACACCTTCAGGCGTCTCGGCGGCCTCTTCAGTCTCCTCAGCGCTGGTGTCACCGCCGAAGATTGCCATCAACCGTGGCCGATCAAGAATGAAAAGAGCCAGCAAACCCGCGACGATCAATGCCGCTAAAACAGAAAAAATACGCATGTCGACCGCCTCGAAATGGACCCTTGGGAGGCCACGCTGGCGACAATGTGCCGGGACGTGGCGCGCGTTCCATACGACAGTTACGCTAAACTGACCAGTTCAGATTAGTAATTTCTTCGAGTTAAGGCAATGGTCGCCTCTGTCATGGGCTTTGGCGGGTCTTGGCTTGCCTGCGCGGCCACGGTATGAGGGGCGAGATTTGACGTCAGCAGGTGCCCATGAGCGACACAGACAGTTTTATCGACGAGGTCAATGAAGAGGTTCGGCGCGACCGGCTGTATGGCTATTTGCGGCGGTACGGCTGGATCGGTGTCCTGCTGGTGGTTCTGATCGTCGGTGGCGCCGCCTGGACCGAGTACCGCAAGGCGCAGGTGCGCAGCGAGGCACAGGCCCTCGGTGACGGCATGCTGGCGGCCTTGAGCGCGACCGATCCGCAGGATCGTGCCGGAGCGCTGTCTGGCTTGAGCGCGGATGATCCCACGGCACAGGCGCTGGTCGCGATGTTGCAGGCGTCTTCAGCCCAGGAAGCGGGGGATGTGGAGACCGCCGTCACCGCGCTCAATGCGGTTGCCGTCAACCCGGAGGTGGCCCCGATATATCGCCAGATCGCGAGCTTCAAGGCGCTCACCTTGCAGGCCGATACGCTGGACGCCGATACCCGGCGTCAGCAGTTCGAGGCGCTGGCGGCCCCGGGCGCGCCGCTGCGCTTGCTGGCGCTCGAACAGCTTGCGCTGATCGATGTGGCCGCAGGCGAGACCCAGGCCGCGATTGACCAGTACCAGAGCATCCTGCAGGACGCTGCCGTGACCTCGGACTTGCAACAGCGTGCCTTACAGGTGATTGTGGCGCTGGGAGGCGCACCCGATCTGGAAAACCTGCCGAACACGGGAAACTGACCCCCGGTTTCGGCATCAGAGGGAGCGCAGCGGTCGAAGGTATGGGTAAAGCGAGCAGGGTATGATTCAGTTTCCGACAACCTCGGTGCGGGTGCACACGGGCCTTGCGCTGTTGGCCGCAACCATCCTGCTGACCGCCTGTGCCGAGGATGACATCATCCTGCCTGGCAAACGCGAAGACATCCGGTCGGTCCTGCAGGACGGGGAGGCCGTGCCGATCGCCGCCGAGACACAAGACGGCCCGCGCGCAATCTCCCTGCCAGCGACGCAGAGCAACAGCGACTGGACGCAAGGCCCTGGTTCGCCATCCTTCCGCACTGCGCACCCGGCTTTGAGCGCAAATCCGCAACGGGTCTGGTCGGCCAATATTGGGGCCGGAGACAGCCGCCGACATCGGATCACGGCGGACCCGGTGGTGGCCGGTGGGCTGATCTATACGCTTGATGCGGAGACCCAGGTGACCGCCACCTCGACCAGTGGCGAGACTGTCTGGCGGCGCGATATCACCTCGGTGCGTGATGATGCGGGCGCGGCCACCGGCGGCGGGATGTCGTTCAAGGACGGGCGGCTCTATGTCTCGCTGGGCTATGGGGCGCTGGTTGCTCTGGATGCGGCAAGCGGAGATGAGATCTGGCGGCAGAACCTGGAAGGCACCGGGTCCGGGCGCCCGACGGCCTTTGGTGATCTGGTTTATGCCACCTCGGGCGATGACACCGGCTGGGCCTTGCGGGCAGAAGACGGACGGGTCGAATGGCAGCTCAACGCCTCGCCTGACGTAAACAACGTGCTGGGCGGGCCTGCGCCGGCCGTGGCCGACGATCTGGCGATCTTCGCCTTTGGCTCGGGCGAGGTGCAGGCCGTGTTCCGGCGCGGTGGCTTGCGGCGCTGGGACGCCTCGGCGCTCGGGCAGCGCTTCGCGCGCGCCTTGGGTGCGGTCAGCGATGTGACGGGTGAGCCGGTGATTTCCGGCGACCGCGTCTATGTGGGCAACCAGTCGGGCCGCATCGTGGCCTTGAACTTTGCCTCCGGCGCGCGGGAATGGACCGCGCGTGAAGGGGCCGTTGGCCCGGTTTTGCCCGCTGGTGACAGCGTCTTTGTTGTCTCCGATCTGGGTGAGTTGCTGCGGATCGACGCCTCGGACGGGTCGCGCATTTGGGGCACGCAGCTGCCGAACTTCGTGAAGGACCGCCCACGCCGCCGGGCCGAGATTTTTGCGCATCATGGCCCGATCCTGGCTGGCGGGCGCATCTATGTGGCCTCGAATGACGGCTTGCTGCGCGGGTTTAACCCCGAGAGCGGCGCGCTGGTTACCTCGACCGAGATCCCGGGCGGAGCCACCACTGCGCCGGTGGTTGCGGGCGGTGTGCTTTACGTTGTTTCGACCAACGGGCAACTGCACGCTTTTCGTTGACGCACAAGTCAGGTAAAGCGCCGCTTTAGCCTGCCCGTCGGAGCCGAGATCATGTCCTTTACCCTTGCCATTGTGGGGCGTCCCAATGTTGGCAAATCCACGCTGTTCAACCGTCTGGTGGGCAAGCGCCTCGCCCTGGTGGATGATCAGCCGGGCGTGACGCGGGACTTGCGCGAGGGGGCGGCGCGTCTGGCCGACCTGCGGTTCACGGTGGTGGACACCGCGGGGCTCGAAGAGGTCACCGATGACAGCCTGCAGGGGCGGATGCGTCGGCTGACCGAGCGCGCCGTGGATATGGCGGACATCTGCCTCTTCATGGTGGACGCACGTGTCGGTATCACCCCGTCTGATCTGGTCTTTGCGGAGATCCTGCGCAAACGCTCGGCGCATGTGATTCTGGCCGCCAACAAGGCCGAAGGCGCGGCGGCGGATGCGGGGGTGCTCGAAGCTTATTCGCTGGGCCTGGGCGAGCCCATTCGCCTCTCTGCCGAGCATGGCGAGGGTCTGAATGATCTTTATGCGCAGTTGATGCCGCTGGCGGATCAGTTTGCCGAGCGCGCCGCCGAGGAGGCGCCCGAGACGGATATCACGCTCGATGAGGACGAGGGGGATATGGAGGCCGATATCCCAATGCCGACCGACCGCAAACCATTGCAGGTCGCGGTTGTGGGGCGCCCGAATGCGGGCAAATCGACGCTTATCAATCAGATCCTCGGCGATGATCGGCTGTTGACGGGGCCAGAGGCGGGGATCACGCGCGATGCGATTTCGTTGCGTGTGGACTGGGCCGGGCCCGAGGGCGATACGGTACCGATGCGGATTTTCGACACCGCGGGGATGCGCAAGAAAGCGAAGGTGCAGGAGAAGCTTGAAAAGCTCTCGGTGGGGGATGGCCTGCGGGCCGTGAAGTTTGCCGAGGTTGTGGTGGTCCTGCTCGATGCGGCGATCCCCTTTGAGCAGCAGGATCTGCGTATTGCCGATCTGGCCGAGCGCGAGGGGCGTGCGGTGGTCGTTGCTGTGAACAAGTGGGACGTCGAGGAGGATCGGCAGGGCAAGCTGAAGGAGCTGAAGGAGAGTTTCGAGCGCTTGCTGCCGCAGTTGCGGGGTGCGCCGCTGATCACCGTCTCGGCCAAGACGGGCCGGGGACTTGACCGGCTGCACGCAGCGATCATGCGGGCTTATGAGGTCTGGAACCGTCGAGTGACCACGGCGCAGCTCAATCGCTGGCTGTCGGGCATGGTCGAGGCGCATCCGCCGCCCGCGCCGCAGGGCAAGCGCATCAAGCTGCGCTACATGACGCAGGCGAAGACGCGGCCGCCCGGCTTCGTGGTGATGTGCAGCCATCCCGACAAGGTGCCCGAGAGCTACACCCGGTATCTCGTGAACGGGCTGCGGCTCGACTTTGACATGCCCGGCACGCCGATCCGGCTGTGGATGCGAGGGCAGAATGAGGCCAATCCCTACAAGGGACGCAAGAAGGCTGCGCCGTCGAAACTGCGCAAGCACACGGAAGGGCGGCGCAAGGATTGACGCGACCAAGGGTGGCCCGAAAGCCCACCCAACCTGCCAGCACGACGGTCAGGACAGGCAGGTGCGGTGGGCTTTCAGGCCACCGCTATGGGCGCGTCCGCTCGGCCCGCCACGCTTTGATCGCTGGCATGACCAGGGCGATGGCGCCACCGCCTGCAAGGGCAGCGACAATCTGATCGCCCGAGAGGTTCTGCACGACGACGGCCACCAGAGCCCAGATCACCGCCACTGCATAGGTCGGGGTGCGCCCTAAAGTCGATTGCACGGCGGAGGCGAGCACCAGGGCCAGAAACACGAAGATCAACGCAGCCGTTGAAGCATCGAGATAACCGTAGCCAGCGGACACCAGTCCGAGTGACACGCAGCTCGCGGCACTCAACCACCCTGCATAGAGCCCGATGGGATAGGCCGCCCAGCCCTTGTCACTGCGCGGAGCGCGGTAGAGCGCAAAGAGCGCGCTGATCAGCATGACCCAGATCAGCACCGCGGCCCAGACCGGGCTCCGCACTGCCACGGGCAGCCAGATCGTTCCTACCGCCAGCGAGACGCAGAGCGGGAGGCGCATCGCCTGCCAGCCTGCATCCTCTGCGCGGCGCAAGAGCCCAAACCCCATGCCGACAACCAGCCAGAGGTAGATCAGACCCCAGATCGAAAAGGCATATCCGGCAGGCTGCACGGGCGGGTCCACCTGCGGCACGGGAAACTGATCGGGTTCGAAGCCGCCGAAGTCTGTGACGTAAAAGGGCGAGGCCGCGAAGCTGAGCGTCAGCACTGAGGTCAGCAGGGCGAGCAGGCGTGGCGACATTGAAGCATCCTTTCGTCAGGTCCCCTGACACCGCCTTACCGGTGCGTACGCCACGTTAAGCGGCTGCGATAACCCTTCTGTCATCTCTAGGGCAGCGAAGGGGAATGGCAAATGGCACATATCGCGATTTTCTGTGACGGCACCTGGAACTCCGCGGCCAGTGGCGATGCGACGCATGTTCTGCGACTGTCGTCGCTCTGCGCCCGCAGCGCCGAGCAAAAGGTCTTGTACTTTGAAGGTGTCGGAACAGGCACGGGCATGGTCAGCACCGTCGGGCGGTGGCTGAGCAAATGGGGAGGCGGGCTCTTCGGTTGGGGGCTCAACCGCAACATCAAGGCGGCGTACCTTGCGCTTTGCGAGTGTTACCGGCCTGGCGACAAGATCCTGATCTTCGGGTTTTCGCGCGGCGCCTACACGGCGCGCTCGCTTGCGGGGATGATCCGCAAATGCGGCATCCTGTCGGACCCCACACCGGCCAATCTGCGCCGGGCCTTCCGTCTCTATCGGCGGCGTGGGCCGGACAATAGCCCCGATGCGCCGCACGTCCGCGCCGCGCGACAGCAGCTGTCGCCCAGATTCGCAACCAGCCAGACGGATGTGCTGGCGCGGGGCGATGAGAGTTATCTGGTGCGGATCGCCTACCTTGGGGTTTGGGACACGGTGGGCGCCCTCGGTCTGCCGGAAAGCCTGCTTGGCCGCTGGGCGGACTGGTGGAACGCGCGCTATGCGTTTCATGACACCCGCCTCTCTCACCTAGTGGAGTCGGCGCGGCATGCAGTGGCGCTCGATGAGCGGCGCCAACCCTATGCGCCGAGCCTGTGGGACAATCTTGACGCGACCGAGGAAGGGCCGGGCCTGAACCGGGGCGTCACGGGGCCGGATCGCCCCTATCAGCAGACCTGGTTCGTGGGCGATCACGGCATCGTTGGCGGATCGGCCCAGACGCGCGGGCTGACCGAGGTGACCTTGGCGTGGATCTGGGCCGGGGCGGCGATGCAAGGGCTGCAACTGAAGCCCGGGATCGCCATTCCGCAGATCGCGCCGGATGCCACGGTCTCGACCTCCGAGATCGATGACCACGGCTGGATCTACCGTCTTCTGCCGAATCTACTGAACTGGCGGGCAGGGCCCGGCCGTGCCAGCGAGCTTGATGATAGCGTACGCTTGCGGGTGGCGGCCCGACCGGAGTATCGCCCCGCCAGCCTGCGGCGGCTGATGCCGGGGCTCTCACGGCTGGACGCGGACCGCGGCGCGCGGTAGGAGGCCGCACCGCAACCCGAGAGGCGCCGCACGATGACAGCTGAACCTGAACCCGAAGTGCTCGCCACCGTGCAGGCATCATTGGGGCGGCGCGTCCTGGGCATCGGCCTTCTGGCGGTGCTTGGTGTGCTGGTCATCTACGTAGCCTTCATGACCCCGCCCAGCTTTGGCTGGCAGATGTTTTTGATCGCGTTGGGGGTGACCGCGCTGCTGGTCGCCGATGCGATGCGACGGTCGACGTCACATGTCCTGGAGTTGACCCGGACGGAGCTGCGGGAGAGCAGCGGCACGGTGATTGCGCAGGTGTCGAACATCACCGGTATTGATCGCGGCGCCTTCGCATTCAAACCGTCAAACGGCTTCTTGCTGAGACTGGAAAACCCCGGTGCGCGCAAATGGCGACCGGGGCTCTGGTGGCGCTTTGGACGTAGGGTGGGTGTTGGCGGGATGACGCCGGGCCGTCAGACCAAGTTCATGGCGGAGATCATCGCCGTGATGCTGGCCGAGCGGGAGGGCGACCTGCCGGGCTAGATGCAGGCGGCGTTGCCGTCCCAGGTGATCGCCGGTGCGCGCCGCGGGCGGGTGAAGATGAAGTTGTGGATGTCGTGATCACCGATCCCGACCTGGAAGGGGGCGTTGTACCGCGCCCAGGTCTCCACCACTGTGATGCGCTCGAAGTTGGGCAGCACCGGCAGGAGAGTGTCCCAGCGCTCGACCTCGGAGGCTGTTGCCGGAGCCAAACCGCCGATCGATTGCGACCAGTCGCAGACATAGCGGTTGTTGACGGCATCATACCACACAGAGGTCACACGAACGGTCGATGGCTCGGACGACCGTGCCAGGCTGTCAAATAGGCTGCGCGCGCCGGACATGTAAGCCCCCGTCAGGGCGCGGTCTTCGCGGGAGACCATGTCGCCGATGGTATAGGCCGCTTTCTGGTTGATGCTGTGTTGGCGATAGGCATCGAAGATCGTCACCGTGGCCATGTAAGCCCAGAACAGGATCGGCGCGATGATCACCGCTTCGAGCGCGATGTTCGCATCTTCCTTCCGACCGAAGCGGCCGAGACCGCGGCGGAGTTTGTCGAGCAAGGGCGTGTGCATCAGATCGGCTCCTGCACGAAGGCCGACATGGAGATCATCTTGACCTTCCCTGCACCATCCTTGCTGAAGGAGCGGCCCAGACCGGTCATCGGAAAGACGGGGTCAAATTTCACGCAGGCACGCATCACCATCAACTGGTGTTCGACGCCATTCGTAAAGCCCCGCGGCGGATTGATCGGCTCTGACACATCGACGCAATCGGCGTCATCCGACAGACCGACATAGGCGAACGGATCGATGGGCTCCATCTCAAGCCGCAGGGTCCGGTCACAGTTGTTAGCGGTGCCATCGTTCAGAAAACCGGCGTAGTCACAGATTTTCTGCTTCACGGTGTTGTGGTCAAGATCGACGATGCCGTCGTCATCGGCATCGATCCCGGTGTTCAGGCGGATTTCGCGCACGGCAAGGTCGAGACCACGATCGAGGAAAAGCTGCCGCACCGAATAGATGCCAAACTCGACTGAGGCGAGGAACATGCTGAAGATGGCAGGCACGATGATCGCGAATTCAATGATCATATGCCCTTCTTCATCCTTGCGGAAGCGCTTCAGGCAGGAAGAGATGCGGCTCATCATTGGGTCAACCTCAGCTCATTGATCTGGCGCGCGATGGTCGAGAAGGCGGCGGCAATCTCGGCCTTACCCGTGGCGCGGAAGAAGTGGCTGTCGCTGGAGGCACAGTACTTCATCTGGTCCTCCGGTTTGCCGGGTGCTTCGAAAGCGATGGTATAGATCACCACGTTGCGACTTTCGGCCTTTGCCAGATCGCACTGTTTCTTGAAGTTCGTAACATTGGTCGACTGCGACGTCACCTGTTCCCGATCCGAGCTGCGGGCGCCCAGATGTATGGTCGGGTTGTCTTCGTCCATCGTTTGTTTCGGGCGCACCTGCTCGGTGATCTGCCCGTCCGTCATGAGAACGATGTATTTCACCGTCTCGGTATTGTTGTAGGGCAGGGGCCGATCAGCAAATTGCGCTGGTACCAGGCCATTGGACGGCTTGGCCATCTCGGCGAAGTCCGGCTGGGTATCGGGGTTCAGCAGCGCCAGCGCCCATTTCATCGCGTAGTGCGTGCCGGTGCCGTCATGCATACGCATCGTGTCGATGCGTTGCTTCAGCTGTGCGGCATTGTTGGATGCGTAGATGATCGAGGTCTGGTCCTGAGGGCACCAGCCCCAGTCCATTACGGAGCGGGTTGTGCCACCGGTTTCACCCTCTTCCAAAGGCTCGCCATTTTCATCGAAGCGAATGGCGTTCCCGTCCGCATCTGTCACGATCTCGGTCGCGATCTTCCAGTTCATGAAGTGCGCCGTCTGCGGGTAGACACCCTGTGATGGCAGTTCGTCGTCCAGGAAGTCGTTGCTGGTGTTGAGGTCGAAGTCGATACAGGACGACAGGTTCGGATAGACATAGCGCACGTCTGGGTCGCTGCCTGTGCCCGCGTCTTCGTCTTCATCGAGCATGGTATTGTTGAAGAGCTCGTTGACGCCGCCATCTTCCTCATCCATGGCCTGCGCGCTGTAGCGCACGCCACCGAGGCGTTCGAACATGAAGGTGCCCGGGTTGGTCTGGCCGGCGTAGGGGATCAGGTTGATCGACGTGGTGTTCGCGGCAGGGCCGAGCAGAACGATATCGATGAAGTCTTTCGCAGCAGGGCGCAGGTTCTTCATTCTGTTCGAAAACCGCATGGAACCCGAGATGTCCAGGACGAGCGAGATTTCCACGTTTGGCACGTCTTCAACGGCCTGGCTGAAGGCAGGCACAGGCAGGGTGCGCACTCCGAGCAGAGACATGAATTGCGTATTGGTCCGCATGAAGGCTTCCGCTGTCACCGTGCGGTAGTTCAGGCCGGCTTGCGGATCGACGTCGGTCAGGAATTCGCGCAGGCCGGTCTTGTCGAAGTAGTCCTCGACCACCTCGGTCGGCGGGCGGGTCTGATCAAGGTCGGCGGCGGCCAAAACGGCGCGGTCCACGGTGTTCTGGAGCGCGGTGCGCCGCATTTCATTCTGCATCAGGTCGACGCCGATCCCGGCCACCATCAGCATCATCAACATGATGAAGACCGAGAAGATGGTGACGACGCCATCCTCGTTCCGTGCAAAGTCGGACAGGCAAACGGGCCGCGTCTCGAATTCTTCAGATGTCTCCGGCGAAATACGTGTCATGCGATTACCAACTCATTCCATTAAACAGCCGTGTGGCCATGAAAACTGACAGTCGGTTATGCGTGGTCATTGTGGCAAAAAGCGGGCGCAACCCTGCGTCAGGCTGAAAAAAGCAGAAAATTTGAAGAAGATAACGCTTTCGTGACGGTGCATCTGGAAACGGTTGGAGCGGCCAGCCTCAAACTGTTTCTGCATTTAAGCGTTTGTCCGTATAGGTTGTGTTCATACGAAATTCACACTCTGCCCAAAAAACTGGCAATGAACGACTCACCATCTTAGGGTGCGATTGTCACCAGATACGGAACAGTGACAGCCAACAGGAGAAAGACATTGAACAAGCACAGCATGGAACCGGGCTTCAGAGACAGCGTCGATCAGATGTTCAATCGGGCCGTCGGCCTAATGGATCTCTCTCCTGGGCTGGAGGAGAAGATCAGGGTGTGCAACGCGACCTATACGGTGCGGTTTGGTGTCCGCCTACGTGGCAAGATCCATACGTTCACCGGATACCGGTCGGTGCATTCCGAGCATATGGAACCGGTCAAGGGCGGCATTCGCTATGCGACGAATGTGGATCAGGACGAAGTCGAGGCGCTGGCGGCGCTGATGACCTATAAATGCGCACTGGTGGAAGCGCCCTTTGGCGGCTCGAAGGGGGGCCTTTGTGTCGATCCGCGCGACTGGGACGAGCATGAGCTGGAGCAGATCACGCGGCGCTTCGCCTATGAGCTGATCAAACGTGATCTGATCAACCCGTCACAGAACGTGCCCGCGCCCGACATGGGCACCGGCGAGCGCGAGATGGCCTGGATTGCGGACCAGTATAAGCGCATGCACACCACGGATATCAACGGCAACGCCTGTGTGACGGGCAAGCCGCCCAATGCAGGCGGTATCGCGGGCCGGGTCGAGGCCACGGGGCGCGGGGTTCAATACGCGCTGCGGGCCTTCTTCCGAGACGAGGAAGGCGTGAAGAAGGCTGGTATGAGCGGTGATCTCGACGGCAAGCGCGTGATCGTTCAGGGGCTCGGCAATGTGGGTTATCACGCGGCCAAGTTCCTGCGTGACGAGGATGGCAGCATCATCACCGGTATCATCGAACGCGATGGGGCCCTGTTCAACCCGGATGGCATCGACGTGGATAAGGTGCGCGAATGGATCGCCAAGCACGGCGGCATTTCGGGCTATTCCGACATGCATCACGTGAAGGATGGCGCCGCCGTGCTGGAAGAGGAGTGCGACATTCTGATCCCCGCCGCGCTGGAAGGGGTGATCAACCTGCGCAACGCGGACCGGATCAAGGCGCCGCTGATCATCGAGGCGGCGAATGGCCCGGTGACGGCGGGGGCCGATCAGATCCTGCGCGAGCGCGGTGTGGTGATGATCCCCGACATGTATGCGAACGCGGGCGGTGTGACCGTGAGCTACTTCGAATGGGTCAAGAACCTCAGTCATATCCGCTTTGGCCGCATGGGACGACGGCAGGAAGAGTCGCGCCACCAGCTGATCGTGAGCGAGCTGGAACGGCTGTCGCGCGACAAGGAACTGCATTGGGAGCTGAGCCCGGACTTCAAGGAGAAATACCTGCGGGGTGCGGACGAACTGGAGCTGGTACGCTCGGGGCTCGATGACACGATGCGCATTGCCTACCAGGCGATGGCCGAGGTCTGGCACGCGCGCGACGACGTGCATGATCTGCGCACTGCGGCCTATCTGGTGGCGATTGAGCGGGTGGCGGCAAGCTATCGCGCTAAGGGCTTGTGACCCGCCAGAGCCCGGCGTAACGTCGCGCTGAAAGCGGCGCTATCGGTGGTGGGGCGGCCACCCTCTGTGCTGCAAAGCGAAAGAGGTTGGGCTATGACGGATGTCGCATTTTCCTGTGATTGCGGCACGCTGAAGGGCGTGCTGCACGAGGTGTCGCCGAAAACGGGATGCCATCTTCTGTGCTATTGCAAGGACTGTCGGGCGTTCGCGCGGCATCTGGGCCAGATGGAGGCGCTCGAACCCGGTGGCGGCAGCCCCCTTGTGCAGGTGCTGCCCGCCCGCATCGAGATCACGCAAGGCGCAGACCAGATCGCCTGCAAGCGGCTGTCGGAGAAGGGGCTGTTCCGCTGGTATGCCGCCTGCTGCAACACGCCGCTGGCGAATACCGTCGGCTCATCCCGCATGCCGCTCGCCGGCATGTGGCGGCCGCTCTTTGAGAGTACGGATGCCTTCGGGCCGGTGAGCACCCATGGCTTTACCAAGGCCGCGCTGCCGGGCGGGCCGCGCCGGGACAAGGGCCTGGGCCGCATGTTCGGCGGGCTGCTGAAGCGATCACTGGCGGCTTACCTTAACGGTACCGCGCGCCGGTCGCCCTTCTTTGATGCGGCGGGCGCACCGGTCGTTGTGCCACAGATCGTGACCAAAGAGGAGCGCGTCGCGGCTTACCGAGAGTAGCAGCCGACAGTCTCTCCGCGACATGAGAGGTCGGATTCTGTCGCGGAGGCGCAAAAGCAGTGCTGTTAGGGTGCGGTGAAATCAACGGAGTGTCCCACGTGAAGTTTTCTGGCCTGCGCGTTCTCAAGGAAGGCCTTACCGGTAACAAGAGCTGGACACCCCATTGGCGCGACCCCGAGCCGAAGGCGGAGTATGATGCGGTGATCATCGGCGGCGGTGGGCATGGTCTGTCGACGGCGTATTACCTGGCCAAGAACCACGGCATGACGAACATCGCGGTTTTGGAGAAAGGCTATATCGGCAGCGGCAACATCGGGCGCAACACGACGATTGTGCGGGCGAACTACTTTTTACCAGGAAATTCAGAATTCTACAGCCACTCCTTAAAGCTCTGGGAGGGGCTGGAGGAGGATCTCAACTACAATGTGATGCATTCCCAGCGCGGGATGATCAACCTGTTCCACTCCGACGGGCAGCGCGATGCGTTCGTGCGCCGTGGCAATGCGATGGTCAATCAGGGGGACGATGCCATTCTGCTCGACCGGGAGGGTGTGCGCGACCATCTGCCCTATCTCGATTTCGAAAACACCCGCTTTCCGATCTATGGCGGGCTTTTCCATCCGCGCGGCGGGACAGCGCGGCACGATGCGGTGGCTTGGGGCTATGCGCGCGGTGCGGATCAGCGCGGGGTGGACCTGCTGCAGAACTGTGAGGTCACGGGCATCGACATCGAAAATGGCGTGGTGCGCGGGGTGCAGACCACGCGCGGCGCCATTCGGGCGAAGAAAGTCGGGATCGTGGTCGCGGGTCGTTCGGGGCAGGTGGCGGCGATGGCGGGGATGCGTCTGCCGATCGAGAGCCACGTTTTGCAGGCCTTTGTGACCGAAGGCCTGAAACCTTGCATCGATCACGTGGTGACCTTCGGGATGGGGCACTTCTATATCAGCCAGTCCGACAAGGGTGGGCTGGTCTTTGGTGGCGATTTGGATTTCTACGCCTCCTATGCGAGCCGGGGTAATTTGCCCACGGCTGAGCATGTCATGGAGGCGGGCATGACGCTGATGCCGATGATCGGGAAGGCGAAGCTTTTGCGCAGCTGGGGCGGGATCATGGATATGACGCCCGACGGATCACCGATCATCGATCAGACAGGCACCGAGGGTTTGTTCCTCAATTGCGGCTGGTGCTACGGCGGTTTCAAGGCGGTGCCGGCCTCTGGGTTCGCCTTTGCGCATCTGATGGCGACGCAGCAGCCGCATGAGACCGCCAGCGCGTTCCGGATGGACCGCTTCCGCACCGGGCGCGGCATTCTGGATGAAGAGGGCACAGGCTCTCAGCACAATCTGCATTAGGAGGCTGTGAGCGTGCGCTTTCGTATGAGTATTTCTGGAAGGGTGAAGGCGGGGACGCGCCCATGCGGCTGACCTGTCCGATCTGTGGCGAACGGGATCGCCGGGAGTTCTATTACCAGGGCGATGCGGTGGCTCTGGAGCGGCCTGCGCCAGACGCGGGCGCGGAGGCCTGGGACGACTATGTGCATCTGCGCGACAACCCTCCGGGCGTTCGGCGTGAGCTTTGGCATCATGAGGCGGGCTGCGGGGCATGGCTGGTCGTCGAGCGTAACACTGCCACCCACGAGGTGCATGAGGTGTCGCTGGCGCTGGAGACGGCGGAGGCGCGGTCGTGAGGGTTGATGGCAAGGGGCTGGTGGACCGGTCGAAACCGGTGCGGTTCCAGTTCGAGGGGATCGGCCATACCGGCTATGCGGGTGACACCTTGGCCTCGGCTCTGCTGGCCAAGGGCGTGCGGCTGATGGGCCGGTCGTTCAAGTATCACCGCCCGCGGGGCGTGCTGAGCGCGGGGAGCGAGGAGCCGAATGCGCTTGTGACCATCGGGCGCGGGGCGGCGCAGGAGCCGAATGTGCGTGCGACCGTGCAGGAGATCTACGATGGGCTCGATGCGCGGGCCCAGAACGCCTGGCCGTCCCTGAGCACGGATGTGATGGCCATCAATGATCTGGCCTGGCCGTTTCTGGGCGCGGGATTTTACTACAAGACATTCATGTGGCCGCGCGGCTTCTGGGAGCGGCTCTATGAGCCGATCATCCGGCGGGCGGCGGGCCTCGGCGCGTTGAGTGGTGCGCATAATCCGGATCCGTCCGAGAAAGCCTATGCCTTCTGCGATCTTCTGGTGATCGGGTCCGGCCCGGCGGGGCTCATGGCCGCTCTGACGGCGGGGCGCGCAGGCGCCGACGTGCTGTTGGTGGAGGAGGACAGCCTGTGCGGCGGGCGGCTCAATGCCGAGACATTTGTGGTCGATGGACTGCCAGGGGCCGACTGGGCCGCGCAGGCCGTAGCTGAACTGAGCGCGATGGACAACGTGCGGCTGCTGACCCGCACAGCGGTCGTCGGCGCCTACGACCATGGGACCTACGCCGCCGTCGAGCGGGTGAATGGGCACAGAGGTCGACCGACCGGTGGGGCGGTGCTCGAGACCTTCTGGCGGATCGTGGCGAAACACGCGATCCTGGCGGCGGGTGCGATTGAGCGGCCTGTGGCCTTCGAGAACAACGACCGGCCGGGGATCATGACGGCGGGCGCGGTGCGCGCCTATCTCAACCGCTGGGGCGTCAGCCCGGGACAGCGCGTTGCGGTATTCGGCAACAATGATGATGCGCATCGCACGGCGGTGGACCTGCATGAGGCCGGGGTTGAGATCGCTGCACTGATCGACAGTCGGGCGGACGCGCAGATCGCGGGCGCCGATTATCCTGTCTATGCAGGCGCGCTGGTGACCGGGAGTGCTGGACGGTTGGGCCTCAAACGCATTTCGGTCAAGACCGCGAGCGGCAGCAAGGAGATCGAGGTGGATTGCCTCGCGATGTCGGGCGGGTGGAACCCCACGGTACATCTGACCTGCCATATGAACGGGCGACCCATCTGGCGCGACGACATCGCGAGCTTCGTCCCGACACCCGAGAGCATTCCAGGGCTGGTCGCGGTCGGGGCGTGCAACGGGGATTTCAGCACAAAGGCGTGCTTGATGGCGGGCGCCGAGGCGGCGAAGACAGCGTTGAAAGCCCTCGGTCTGAAGTTGCCGCGCGGCGCGATGGTCCCCGATGCGGAGGATGCGGCCTATGGGCTCTCTCCCCTTTGGGCGGTGCCGGGCACAGGGCGGGCGTGGCTCGATTTTCAGAACGACGTCACGGTGAAGGACGTCAAACAGGCCGCGACCGAGAACTTCCGCTCGGTCGAGCATATGAAGCGCTATACCACGCAGGGCATGGCCACGGACCAGGGGAAGAACTCCAACGTGGGTGCCCTTGCTGTGCTGGCCGATGCGACGGGGCGCGGTATTCCGGAGACTGGTACGACGACCTTCCGCCCGCCGTTCTCGCCCGTATCGCTCGCGACATTTGGCGCGGGGGCACAGGGTATTGGCTTTGCGCCGCAGCGGTTCACGACCTCGCACATCGAAAGCGTGGCGCGGGGGGCACCGATGATCGAAGCGGGGCTGTGGTATCGGCCGAGCTATTTTCCGCAGGACGGCGAGAGCCACTGGCGCGAGTCCTGTGACCGCGAAGTGGGCTATGTGCGCAATGTTGTCGGCATCTGCGACGTTTCAACCCTCGGCAAGATCGACATTCAGGGGTCGGGGGCGGCGGAGCTTCTGGACTTCGTCTACACCAACACCTTCTCGACGTTGAAAGTGGGCCGCGTGCGCTATGGGTTGATGCTGCGCGACGATGGCTTCGTAATGGATGACGGCACGACTGCGCGGCTGGGCGATCAGCATTTTGTCATGACCACCACAACAGCGGCTGCGGGCGCGGTGATGCGGCATCTCGAATTCGTGCATCAGGCGCTGTGCCCGCATCTCGATGTACGCTTTACCTCTGTCACTGAACAATGGGCGCAGTTCGCGGTGGCGGGTCCGAAGTCACGCGAGGTGCTGAACGGGCTCTTGGACGACCCCATTGATAACGAAAGCTGGCCGTTCATGGCCTGTGGTCCGGCCACGATCTGCGGTGTGGCGGGTCGGCTGTTCCGCATCTCCTTTTCCGGCGAGCATGCTTATGAGGTGGCTGTCCCGGCGCGCTATGGCGACAGCCTTTTCAAGCTGTTGGTTGCGCGCGCGGAGAGCGTGGGCGGCGGGGCCTATGGAATGGAAGCGCTGAACGTGCTGCGGATCGAAAAGGGGCATATCACGCATGCGGAGATCCATGGTCGGACGACAGCCTTCGACATCGGGTTTGCGCGGATGGTGAGTGCCAAGAAAGACTGCATCGGCCAGACCATGGCCGCGCGCGAGGGGCTCGTCGATCCCAACCGCGAACGGCTTGTCGGGCTGAAGCCGGTGAGCGGCGATCCGGAGTTGAGTGCAGGCGCACATCTCTTTGACCAAGACGTTGCCATGACGCGCGAGAACAGCCTTGGGTATACGACGTCTGTCGCTTTCTCGCCGACACTGGGGCATCACATCGCGCTTGGGTTCCTGCAGCGCGGGCCGGAGCGTGTGGGCGAGGTGATCCGCTGTGTTGATCACATGCGTGGCTTGGAGGCCGAGGTGGAAATCTGTGATCCGGTCTTCGTTGACTCGGACGGAGGGCGGACCCGTGGGTGAGCTGATTGCCAAAAGCGCCTGTGCTGATCTGCTGCCGCTGGAGATCGGCAGCGTGAAGGTTGTTGAGGTCGACCTCGGCACCCTGACCTCCGTCGCGCCCTTTGCTGGCCAGATGAAAGCAACGTCAGACGCGTTGAAATCGGCGCATGGCATGGCCTTCCCGGAGGCCAATCGCGCCACAGGTAAGGAGGGGGCACGGGCGATCTGGTTCGGTCGCGATATGGCGGTGCTGGCTGGTCCGCCGTGTGATCTGTCGGTGGCGGACCACGCAGCCCTGACCGATCAGACCGACGCTTGGGCTTCGGTGACCGTCTCGGGGGAGGCCGCGGAAGATGTGCTGGCGCGGCTTGTCCCGGTTGATCTGCGCAGCGTTAGTTTCAAGCGAGGCTACAGCGCGCGCACGCTGCTCAAGCACATGAACGGGTCGGTCACGCGTCTGGGGCCGGACAACTTCCTGATCCTCGTCTTTCGCTCGATGGCGCGGACCCTCGCGCATGACCTCAAAGAGGCTATGGAAGCCGTCGCCGCGCGCGGCTAGACTGTGCCCAAACGATAGTGAGGCGGAGATACCAAGATGATGCGTTATGTTCTGGCGGGAGCTTTGGCGCTGACAGCGGCCCCGGTGCTGGCTGACAGCGAAAAGGAAGTGAGCTGCGGTTATCAGGCCGATGTGGTGGCGGCGGTGCGTCAAGCGCGGCTCGACCGCGTGAAAGAGCGGCAGGTCGAAGAGACGGTGCTGGCCGGTGAGCCAACATGGCCCGAGAAGTTCAACAACGCGATCCCGCTGGTCACACCCTGGATTTACGAGATGCCGCGCAAGGATGTGCGCGACAACGATCTCGCGGCGGTCTGGAAAGAGGCCTGCCTCGCGCAGTGACCCCGATTGGGGCGAATTGAGCGGCGGCGCCACTGGACTCTGTTCGCTGGCGCAAGGATACTTCCGGGATGAGTCTGCCGCCCGGATTTCTCGATGAATTGCGCACCCGTTTGAGCCTGACCTCGGTGGTCGGGCGCAAGGTCATGTGGGACATGCGCAAATCCAATCAGGCCAAGGGCGACATGTGGGCGCCGTGCCCGTTTCATCAGGAGAAATCGGCCAGCTTCCACGTCGATGACCGCAAGGGGTTCTACTATTGCTTTGGCTGTCACGCCAAGGGCGATGCGATTTCCTTCGTGCGCGAGAGCGAGAACGTGGGCTTTATGGAAGCGGTTGAAATCCTCGCGCGAGAGGCCGGGATGCCGATGCCCGCGCGGGATCCGCAAGCGCAGCAGAAAGCCGACAAACGCAGCCAACTGGCCGAGGTGATGGAGCAGGCGGTCAAGTTCTTCCGCCTGCAGCTCAACACTGGGGTGGCAGCGGAGGCGCGCGCCTATCTCGACCGTCGGGGCCTCGATGCTGAGGTGATCGAGCGCTGGGAGATCGGCTTTGCGCCGGACCAATGGCAGGGCCTGTGGGACCATCTGAAGGGCAAGAACGTCGAGGATCAGCTGATCCTCGATGCGGGCCTCGCCAAGCCGTCGAACAAGGGCGGCAAACCCTATGACACTTTCCGCGGGCGCATCATCTTTCCGATCCGCGATGCGCGGGGGCGTGCGATTGCGTTTGGTGGTCGGGCGATGGACCCCAATGACAACGCCAAATATCTGAACTCTCCCGAAACGGCACTCTTCGATAAGGGCCGCAGTCTTTACAACCACGGGCCTGCGCGCACGGCTGCGGGCAAAGGGCAGCCGTTGATCGTGGCCGAAGGGTACATGGACGTCATCGCGCTCGCGTCCCATGGCTTTGAGGCGGCGGTGGCGCCTCTGGGCACGGCTGTCACGGAGAGCCAGTTGCAGATGCTCTGGCGGATCGCGCCCGAGCCGATTGTGGCGCTGGATGGCGACACTGCAGGGCTGCGCGCGGCGATGCGGCTGATCGATCTGGCGCTGCCCTTGCTGGCGGCGGGGCAATCTCTGCGCTTTGCGATCATGCCGCCGGGCAAGGACCCGGATGATCTCTTGCGCGCCGACGGGGCGCCGGCGCTGCAAAAGCTGCTGGACGATGCGTTGCCAATGGTCAAACTGCTCTGGCAGCGCGAGACCGAAGGGAAGGTGTTCGACAGCCCGGAGCGCAAGGCTGCGCTCGACAAGGCGTTGCGGGACAAGATCATGCTGATCAAAGACCCGTCGATCCGCAGTCATTATGGCCAGGAAATCAAGGATTTGCGCTGGCAGCTCTTCCGCTCGAACCGCGCACCGGCGGCGCGCGGTGGCGGGCATGGGCGCCGCTGGGCGGGCGCACCGGCCTCTGCGCTGGCGTCCACGAAAGCCTCGGTGCTGGCGGTCGCCGATGACCTGAGCACCACAGAGCATCTGCGCGAGGCGGTTATCCTTGCTGTTTTGCTGACCTGTCCCGAACTGATCGAGCGCTTTGAATCCGGGCTGGAGCAGATGCGATGCAGCGATCCTGTCCATGCGGAGTTGCGCGCGCTGATCCTGCGCCACATGGGTCTGGATGCGGAGGCCCTGCGGCTGCGGATTTCCGAAACTCTGGGGCCTGAACCCCTTGAAAACCTGCTGTCTCAACGCCATGTCGCCATCGTGCCGTGCATCCGTGTCCCCGGGGACAGTGAGAAGGCGCGCATGACCGTTGCAGAGGAACTGGCCAAGCTGCAAAGCGCCCGTGGACTTGATGCCGAGATTTCAGAGGCTGTCGAAGACCTCGAAGGGGTTGCCGACGAAGGGCTGACATGGCGGCTGTCAGAGGCCGCACAGGCCGCGGACAAGGCCCGGCGGAGCGGTCAGGAGGACAAGGCGGAATACGATGTTGCCGACAACGGTGCGGTGCTCAGCCGTGACGAAAGGCGAAAACTGGATGATCTTCTTGGGCAGATCAAAATCGAAAAACCGCGAAAATCGTGACGGCATCGGGTCCTTACCAGCGCCAAAAGCCGAATCAGGGCACGCGATTCGGCAGATTTGCGGGTGTTGCGTGGTGCGGGAAAGCACCACAAACCGGGCGGTTAACCACATTTGAACGGGAAACCTCCAGAAAAAGAAGGTAAATGGGTGGTCGAATCGCCCAAAACAGCTAGATGATTCTCAAGTGATTCGGGCAAGCGAATCGACAGACGCGTGAGGAGTACTGAATGGCCGCCAAAGACAGCAACACCGACTCCAAACCTGACGATCAGGACGCAGGCCACTCTCTCGACATGAGCCAGGCCGCCGTGAAGAAGATGATCGGCGAGGCACGGGAGAAGGGCTACATCACCTACGACCAGCTCAACACCGTGCTGCCGCCGGACCAGGTGAGCTCGGAGCAGATCGAAGATGTGATGTCGATGCTGTCCGAGATGGGCATCAATATCATCGAAGACGAGGATGCTGAGGAGGAAGAGGCCAAGGGCTCGACCGAACTCACGACAACCGAGGGCACGCGTGAGGTCGCGCTCGGTTCGGGCACCTCCGAGAAGCTGGACCGCACCGACGATCCGGTGCGCATGTACCTGCGCGAGATGGGGTCGGTCGAACTGCTGTCGCGCGAGGGCGAGATTGCCATCGCCAAGCGCATCGAGGCGGGGCGCAACACGATGATCGCGGGGCTCTGCGAGAGCCCGCTGACCTTCCAGGCGATCACGATCTGGCGCGACGAATTGCTGTCCGAGGACATTCTGCTGCGTGATGTTATCGATCTGGAGGCCACCTTCGGCAACCAGATGGACGAAGACGGCGCGGTGGACGAGCCCGTCGTGGCCGCTGATGGCAGCACCGCCAAGAAAGAAGACGAGGGCCCCGAGCTCGATGCCGATGGCAACCCGATCGCGCAAGACGATGACGACGATGACGACGATCAGGCCAACATGTCGCTGGCCGCGATGGAAGCCGCGCTGAAGCCGCAGGTGCTCGAAGCGCTCGACACCATCGCCGAAGACTATGTGAAGCTGAGCGAAATGCAGGACAGCCGCATATCAGCCACGCTGAACGAAGATGGGACCTTCAGCGAAGCGGACGAAGAGCTGTATCAGAAGCTGCGCTCTGAGATTGTGCTGCTGGTGAATGAGCTGCACCTGCACAACAACCGTATCGAAGCGCTGATCGACCAGCTTTACGGCATCAACCGCCGGATCATGCAGATCGACAGCTCGATGGTGAAGCTGGCGGATCAGGCGCGGATCAACCGGCGCGAGTTTATCGACGAATATCGCGGTTATGAGCTCGATCCGAACTGGATGGAGCGGATGGCCGAGAAGCCCGGCCGCGGTTGGCAGATGTTCATCGAGCGCTCGACCGACAAGGTCGAGGAACTGCGCACCGATATGGCGCAGGTCGGCCAGTATGTGGGCCTCGACATCTCCGAATTCCGCCGCATCGTGCAGCAGGTTCAGAAGGGCGAGAAAGAGGCGCGGCAGGCCAAGAAGGAAATGGTCGAGGCGAACCTGCGCCTGGTGATCTCGATTGCCAAGAAGTATACGAACCGCGGCTTGCAATTCCTTGATCTTATTCAGGAAGGCAACATCGGCCTGATGAAGGCGGTGGACAAATTTGAGTACCGCCGGGGCTACAAGTTCTCCACCTATGCGACCTGGTGGATCCGTCAGGCGATCACGCGGAGCATCGCGGATCAGGCGCGCACGATCCGTATTCCGGTTCACATGATCGAGACGATCAACAAGCTGGTCCGGACAGGGCGCCAGATGCTGCACGAGATCGGCCGCGAGCCGACGCCGGAAGAGCTGGCCGAGAAGCTGCAGATGCCGCTGGAGAAGGTCCGCAAGGTGATGAAGATCGCCAAGGAGCCGATCTCGCTGGAGACCCCGATTGGCGACGAGGAAGATTCGCAGCTGGGTGATTTCATTGAGGACAAGAATGCGGTGCTGCCTTTGGACAGCGCCATTCAGGAAAACCTCAAAGAGACCACGACGCGCGTTTTGGCATCTCTTACCCCCCGCGAGGAGCGTGTGTTGCGCATGCGCTTCGGGATTGGCATGAACACCGATCATACGCTTGAAGAGGTGGGCCAGCAGTTCAGCGTGACCCGCGAACGCATCCGCCAGATCGAGGCGAAGGCGCTGCGCAAGCTCAAGCACCCAAGCCGGTCGCGGAAGCTGCGGAGTTTCCTGGATCAGTAAGTCCGGTGACCCGCGACAATAGACGCCGGTGCGCTCGCGTCCCGGCGTGCCTATTCTTTTAACATGGGCAGCGCTCCGAAAATAAAAGTAAGCGATTTGCCTGCGGATCTGCAGAGCGCGATTGGCACTGACAACCTGATCGTTTTCGACGGGGTTTGCGTGCTCTGCTCCGGATTTTTCAGTTTCATGTATCGGCACGATGCGCGTGCGACCTTCCGCTATTCAACGGCGCAATCGCCTTTGGGGCAGGTACTCTACACGGCCTTGGATCTCCCGACGGATGACTTTGAAACGAATTTGGTGATTGTGGATGGGGTCATACACCAGCGGCTCGACGCGTTCTGCATGGCCATGGCGCAACTGGCCTTGCCGTGGCGGGCGCTTTCGATCCTGCGATACTTGCCCGCGGTGGTCAAAGATCCGGCCTATCACCTGATCGCCCGCAATCGGTACCGCATCTTTGGTCGGACCGAGGTCTGTATGTTGCCGGGCCCGGAGCTGCGGGGACGTTTTGTGGCCGATGGTTTCTGAACCAAGCCCTTTCGCATGCGCGCTCGGGGCGTCGATTGCTTCGCTTCCCCGGCCGCTGCAGCGTTTTCACGCTGTAACTGATCGTGCCGTGTTTGAAGGGCGCGTGGACATCGTGCACGGAGACGGTGCCTTCAATCGCTGGGCCATCGCGCTGGCTGGCTTTCCGCCACCGGGCGTCAATGTCCCGCTGAGGATCACTGTCTCGCGCCATCCAGACGGTGAAGAGTGGCTCCGCTCATTTGATGGTCATCAAACCCGATCCGTCATCCGTTTTCATCCTGAGACCCAGCAACTGAGCGAGGCCTTTGGCCCCGTCACATGTTTACTTTCGCTTACGGCGCAGTCGGGAAGCCTCGTCGTTGGCACGCCCGCGACAAAGCTTTTCGGGGTGCGGCTGCCATACCTGCTCTCACCGCAAAGCCGGTCATCGGAATACAGCGACAGAGCTGGTCGATTGTGTTTTGACATCAGTGCTTTTTGGCCCAACAATCACTTGATCATCAGATATAGCGGCCACTTAGAGGTGCCTGACCTGGGTACGACAGCGGCCTGAGTTAGAGGGGCGGGGCGATGTCAATTCTAAAGAGGCTTTTCGGCGGCAGCGGTGGCGATGCGGAAAAGAAGAGCACGGCAGAAGAGTACGAAGGATACCGCATCACACCGACGCCCATCGCCGAGGGCAACACCTACCGCGTGGCCGCAACAATCGAGAAAGAGGTGGATGGCGAGACACGCAGCCACAATCTCGTACGCGCCGACACGCTGCAGGGTTTGGAGGAGGCGCAGAAGGCGTGCATCCGCAAAGCCAAGCAGGTGATCGACGAGCAGGGGGAGCGGATCTTTCAGTGAGCTTTGACGAGCCTGCTGGCATCACAGTTTCAACCCGAGGGCACGGGCTCTACGAGATCACGAACCAGCTTGCGCCTTATGTGACCGGCTCTGGCCTTTTGACGCTCTTCATCCAGCACACATCGGCGAGCCTGCTCATTCAGGAAAACGCCGACCCGGAGGTGCAAACTGATCTCGCCAATTTCTTCGCCAGGCTGGTGCCCCCGGCAACCGATCCGTCGATGTCCTATCTGACCCATACCTACGAAGGTCCCGACGATATGCCCGCGCATATCAAGGCCGCTTTGCTGCCGACGCACCTGTCCATCCCGGTCACGAATGGCCGGATGGCTTTGGGCACCTGGCAAGGTGTCTACCTCTTTGAGCATCGGGACAGGCCGCATCAGCGGCGGGTCGCCGTGTCATTTCTGCACGCGGACTGAGCGTCCGCCGCCCTACCATATCTGGGCGCGCATTTCCCCTCTACCCAAAACCTAGGCGGTCGCCTATAAGTGTGGATAAGTGGGGCGGCGATCCCACAAATGAGGCGGATAACAAAAAGGGGGACGGCCGATGCGCTGCCCGTTTTGCGGAAATATTGACACCCAGGTAAAGGATAGCCGACCGGCCGAAGATCATGTTTCGATCCGACGGCGGCGCTTCTGTCCGGCCTGTGGCGGGCGGTTTACCACCTACGAGCGGGTTCAGTTACGTGACCTCGTGGTGATCAAATCCAACGGTAAACGCGAGGATTTCGATCGCGACAAGCTCGAGAGGTCCATCCGGATTTCCATGCAGAAGCGTCCGATTGATCCCGAGCGGATCGACCAGATGATCTCGGGCATCGTGCGCCGTTTGGAGAGCATGGGCGAGACGGATATCCCCTCCAAAACCATCGGTGAGATCGTGATGGAGGCCCTCGCCCGGATCGATACGGTAGCGTATGTACGCTTTGCCAGCGTTTACAAGAATTTCCAGGCGGCGGATGATTTCGACAAATTCGTCAGCGAGTTGCGGCCCGACGTTCCAACCGAAGAAGAGTGAGCGCGGACGCGCGATACATGGCGCTTGCGCTGTCTCTGGGGCGGCGTGGGCTTGGACGTACTGCGCCAAACCCGGCCGTTGGCTGCGTGATTGTCAGGCAAGGCCGGATCGTCGGGCGCGGATGGACGAAACCCGGCGGGCGGCCCCATGCCGAAACCGAAGCGCTTGCGCAGGCGGGGGCCGCGGCCAGGGGCGCGGACGTGTATGTGACTCTGGAACCCTGCGCACATCACGGCAAGACGCCACCCTGTGCGCAGGCCCTGATTGACGCGGGTGTCGCGCGCGTAGTCGTCGCAACCCGAGATCCAGACCCGCGCGTCAGCGGGGAAGGGCTCGAGATGCTGCGCGCCGCTGGCATCGGTGTCGATGTCGGCGTGATGGCGGAAGAAGCGCTGCAGGACAACGCCGGTTTCTTTGCACGGGTCGAGCTGGACCGACCTTTCGTCACGCTCAAACTTGCCAGCAGTTTCGATGGCCGGATCGCAACGGCAACCGGCGAAAGCCAATGGATCACTGGGCCGGAGGCACGGCGGCATGTGCACGGCTTGCGGGCCCGCCATGATGCGGTCATGGTGGGTGGTGGCACCGCCCGCAAGGACGACCCAAGTCTGACAGTGCGTGGGCTTGGCACGTCCTGGCAACCGGCACGCGTGGTGATCAGCCGACGGCTTGATCTGCCGCTGATGAGCACCTTTGCCCGCACCGCGAAAGATGTGCCGGTGATCCTCTGTCATGGGCAAGACGCTGACGCGACGCTGATGCAGACCTGGGAGGATCTGGGCGCCACGCTGCTGTCCTGCGCAGCCTCGGGCGGGCAGCTCGATCCGGCGGACGTGCTACGCCAACTGGCGGGCCATGGTCTGACCCGCGTCTTCTGCGAAGGCGGCAGCGCTTTGGCCGCGAGCCTCATCGAGGCCGATCTGGTGGATGAGCTGGTCGGCTTTACGGCAGGCGTTGCCATTGGCGCCGAGGGCTTGCCCTCCATTGGCGCGCTGGGGCTCGGTCACCTGAGTGCTGCGCCGCGGTTCACGCTGGCCCGCAGCACCCCGCTCGGCGGGGACGTTCTGCATGTTTGGCGGCGGCAGATCAGCTGACCTAGCGCCGCCACAGCCCCGCATGGCCTGCGAGGAGCCCTTGGAACTTCGCGAGCAGCCTGTTGGCGACCGATCTGCGGTGGAGCACCCCAGTGGCCAGCCGGTCGATGACCACCTCGACAGGGCAGGGCAGACCGGTCTTGGGATCGATGTAGCGTGGGTAGTCGATGAGTGCGGCATGCACCAAGCCTGCGAGCGACGGGGTGGCGCGCCGGCGCGGTGGCACGTCGCCGAGATCGGTCGTGAGGCCCCAGCCTGCGTAAAACGGCGCGCCGAGCGTGGTCACCGGCAGCCCGCGCAATAGGGCCTCGAATCCCAGAAGCGAGGTCATGGTCCAGACCTCTTGCACCTGATCGAGCAGTACGACCGGGTCCGCCCCATTGGCGACATGGTCCGCCAGCCCGCCGACATCACAGGCGCCACTGCGCAGCCCGGCCTCTACATCCGGGTGCGGCTTGTAGATCAGCTGCGCGGTCGGGTTGGCCTCCCTTGCGGCGCGGAGCAGATCGAGATTGCTTCTGACCGTGGTAGTGCCTTGTGTGATGGAGGCATCATCTTCGACCTGCCCGACGACGAGAATGCGGTGGCCGGAGGGCAGATCACCGGCGGTGCCCTCGAGGTTGTACTTGGTCAGGCGGCGATCAACCAAGCGCCGAATGATCGCCTGCGCGCGCGCCTCCTGATCGGGGCGCAAACGCGCGCGGCTTGCAATCAAGGTCTCCAACCGGCTGGGGCGCGTCGGATCGTAGTAGATGCCCAGATCATCCAGCACCAACGACAGGGGCGGTACCAAATCGGCACCGAGCCCGCGGGAGCGCAGGAACCCATCTTCGACGCGTACCGCATCGTCATGACCCACCTGTGCCTTGCCAGCCCACACCATCCATGGCCTGCCCGTTTGGCGCGCCTTGCCGGGGTCGTCTTCAAAGATGACCGGGATGTGCTGGCCAAAGAACTGTTGCAGAGGTTTGCGCTTCCATAACCGCATGCCCGAGGCGACCCAGCCTTGGCGGTCGTCGCGCCAGCCGCGGGCCTGTGCCGCCATCGCCTCCACCGCCGTGTTGAGGTCGCAGAGGCGGTCTTCATAAGGGTCGTACCAGGTCGGGTAGAGCATCATCGCACCGGCGAAGAGTTGGGCTCTTGTGAGCGTGCGTTGCCGCCGCTGCACCGGAAACTCATCCTCGGACAGGCCCCAGCCTGCATAAAACGGCTGGCCGAAAACACGCGGCTTGTGGCCTGTGAAGATCGCCTCGAACCCCAGTTGCGACGAGACCGTGTAGACGCCGATGGCACCGTCAAAGAGCACCCAGGGGCTGATCGGATCGGTCAGAAAGGTAACCCGCTCCGAGAGATCCTGAGCTTCGAAATAGCCCGCTCGGAATCCGGCAACGGATTCCGGGTGCGTCTTGATAATGATCGGCGCGCGCGGGTGTTCTTCCTGCGCAACAAAGAGCATTTCGAGAAAGCGGTTTCTGTCGGCGCCGCAGGCGGTGACCGAAGCGTCGCCACGGGTCTGGTCCAGCACCAACACATACCCAGGGGCAGGGGCTGCGAGTGTGGGATCAACCGCGCTGAACTTGGTCAGATGCGCCTCCTTGATCCGTGCGATCAAGCCGCGCGCAGTGTCGAGCAGTGCGGTGTCATCCAGCGGGTGCGTGGCCAGAAGCTGCTCCAGATCTGAGACGGTCGAGGGGTCGTAATGCACGCCGCCATGATCAATCAGAAGGCCAAGCGGCGGCTCCTTCATGCGGCCCGGATGCAGGGACCGCAGCCAGGCGTCTTCCACCCGCACCAACCCTTTTCCCGCGTGCTGCGCGACAGTCTCACCGCGGTGTGCCGTCGGGCTCATGCCCCAGACGCCCACAAGGTCGTCTGGCCCCGGCGCGCCAAGTTTGATCTGGTAGCCGCTGAGGCTCAGGATGCGGCGGATGCGCGTCTGGGTCAGGAAGCCGCCGTTGTAAACGAAAAGCCGCCGGGCAGTCTCCTGTCCGGCGGCCTCTGGGTCACGCGATGCGCCCATCTGGAGGGTTAGTTCGCCAACTGGTCGATCGACGCGGCGGGGCTGACGAGCGAGCCGAAGACGGCAGAGACCGCCTTGTTCCACTGAGCCAGCGGCGCTTCGGTCACATAGATCGTGTCACCATCGCGGATCACGAAGTCGCGGGCAACGAACATGCCATTGGGCTCGGTCAGATCGAGCAGGTAGATCATGCGTTGGGCTCCGACCAGATCGTCACGCCCGAGCACTTGGGCGGCCACCTCGGGGGGTTCGTTACGAAACACGAAGACGCCGGTAGCATCGGATGTGGCCGAGACAAGGCCGCCGACTTGCGCAATCGCCTCGAGCGCCGAGAGGTTTTGCGACTGGAAGGGCACGCGGGCCTGCGCGCCGGTGGCGCCAAGCGCCGTGAAGGACCGTGTGTCCTCTTCCACCAGGATGCGGTCACCGCCACGCAGGGCGATGTCGAGCTCGGGGTGGTTGTAGAGATCCTGGAACCAGATCCGGCTGCGCTCATGCCCGCGAATGACCGTGATCTGCGCAATCTCCGGCTCGATCGTCACACCACCCGCGCGGGCCAGCATCGTCGAGAGCGTGCGGGTGGGTCGTTCGATGGCATAGACGCCCTGGCCACCCACCGCGCCGGTCAGCGATACGGTCGAACCGTCGCCGGCTTCGCGGCGCACTTCGACCTGCGGGTCCGGCGTCTGGTCTTCGAGCTTCGAGGTGATGATGCGGCGGATCGCTTCAGGCGAATTGCCCGCGGCGCGAATGCGCCCGGCGTAGGGGACAAAGATGAACCCGTCGCCATCGACCTGCACGGTTTCGAGCAGGGTGGCGTTGCTGGTCTCGCCCGCCAGCAACCCGTCATCGACGTTTTCCCAGATGGTGAGGCCCAGGATATCTCCGGGGCGGATCGTGTCCGATCCGATGGGTGCGGCATTCTTGAAGCCTTCGGAGAAGCCAAGTGCCGGAACCACCGCGATTGCGCGGGTCACCCGATCATTCACCGCCACGACAAAAGCGTCGCCTTCCTTCTGCACCGAGCCCTGGTAGATCTGACGCTTGTTCGGTCCCACATGTGGCAAGCCGCACGACGCTAAGACGGCCAAAGCCGTCACAAGAGCGATGGGGCGGACCCATCGAAAACCGGAAGGTGTCACTGCTCGGTCTCCTCGACCTGTTCGAATTCTGCCTCAATCGCCGGTTTTTTTCCGGACTGTTGCGGGCAGAGTAGTGACTTCTCGATTGAAAATCCAGCACTTGGGCGCGGCGCGGCTATCGCACCACGCGGAACTGTTGCGGATCAGCCGCGGTCTTTCGGGGCTCAAATGCGTAAGGATCGCGGTCTGCGAGCATCAGATCGACCACCTTGCGCAGCAATTGGCGCCGCCCGCGGCTGGCATAGAAACTGCCCGGCAACTGGCTGGTTTGCAGCAAAAACCGCCGAAAGTCGCGATAGGCTTCCTGGTCTGGGCGCATGGGTTTCGCAAAGAAGCCGGAGAGTGGCTGGTCCGAGACCAACTCGGGCTTGTTGTAGACGGCGGTCCCAAATGTCTTCAGCGGGATGCCGCGCCACAGCGCCTGTTGACCAGAGGTCGAATTCACCGTCACCGCCGTCCGGGCTTCGTCGAGGATGCCCGCCAGCTTACCGCCGCGCAGGTAGTGCACCCTGTCCGCAATCCCGGCTGCGCGGGCAAAGCGCCGGATGTCGCGGCGCAGCGGCACGCGCCCGTCTTCCAGCGGATGCGCCTTGAATACCAGATGATGATGCGCCGGAGCACCAACGGCGAATTGCGTGATGACCAGGTGCAGGAATTCCGCCTGGGTTTCGAACGGCGCGTGGTTCTGAAAGGCGCTGTCATGTTCGAGTTGTAGCAGCGCAAGGTGGTAGGGGAACCCGCCCTTCTGAATGCGATAGGTGGCCAGGCGCCGCTCAAGCGCTTGAAACGGCATCAGAACAAGCCTGCGCAGATACAGCCGAAACTCCTGCGCCACGTTCAACGCCCGATGCGGCCGGAACTGGCGGTAGCGTTGGTTCAGCAGCATGACGAAACCATGATAGGCGGCCCCGTAGAACACATGCTGGCGCATGTCGCCCCAGTGGCCGGGTGGGACCGGCGGGTCAAGCGCGGCATCCGCCTGGAGTTGCCGCATGGTGGTCAGCGGCATGTCCATCAAGGGCGAATGACCATTTGAACCGCCGCGCTCATAGCTGACCCAATAGGGCCGCAGATAGCCTTCTTCAAACACATGCACGCGAATGCCGCGGGCGCGCGCTTCGGCAACCGCCTCCGCGTGCATCCAGCGCGTGTCGCCATAGAGCACGATGTCTGTGACCGCCTTCTCGGTGAGTGTTTCACGCAGAAAGCCGATCCAGTCCGCCTGGTCGGATCGAAAGGCGATATAGCTGCGCCTGGCCGGCCAGAAGGCGCTGTCACCCGTATTGAAGCCGATCCGCCAGACCGCAGCACCTGCCTTGGCGAGTTTTTGTCCAAGCTGGAAAAAGAACGGTCCATGAGGCCCCTGCAGGAACAGAAAAACGCGATCAGTGGGGGGGAGGGCCTGTGCCACAGGTGGGGGGGTCGTCACGGTTGCGCTTCACTCTTTGCTGTCACCCCACCCGGCTTATGGCATTTTGCACCGCATCCAGCAAGCGCTGGGGCTTGCATGCGCGCGGAGCGGGGGCTAACTCCCCAAAAGGATCACAGGAAAGCGGCCCCATGTTCACAGGCATTGTCACCGACATCGGCGAGGTTCTTGAGCTCACGCAGGAGGGCGATCTGCGCGCGCGGCTGCGGACCAGCTATGACACGCAGAGCATCGACTTGGGCGCCTCGATCGCATCGGACGGGGTTTGCCTCACGGTCGTTGACCTGGGCCCGGACTGGTACGAGGTGCAGGTCAGTGCCGAGACTGTTGACAAGACGAACCTGGGCAGCTGGGCCGTTGGGACACGTGTAAACCTAGAACGCGCTTTGCGGGTGGGGGACGAGTTGGGCGGTCATATTGTCTCCGGCCACGTGGATGGGGTTGCCGAGGTGATCTCCGTGACCGAGGAAGGCGACAGCACGCGTGTTGTGCTGCGCGCGCCGGACGATTTGGCGCGGTTCATCGCCCCAAAGGGCTCCGTTGCGCTGAACGGCACCTCCTTGACGGTGAACGAGGTCGAAGGCGCAGACTTCGGGATCAACTTCATCCCGCATACGAAGGTGGCGACCACCTGGGGTGACGTGGCTTTCGGAGATCGCGTCAACCTCGAGATCGACACGCTGGCCCGTTACGTTGCGCGCCTTGCGGAAATGCACAGGTCCTGAGCGGCGGGCACGTCTGGTCAAGGCATCGGCGCTGCGATATGAGCCTGCCCATGTGGAATGAAAGGCACGCGCGCCATGAGCTTTGAAACCCCCGGGCCCATTGAGACCGATCTGCGCGCAAAGATCGCGCCCATTCAGGACATCATCGAAGACGCGCGGCAGGGCCGGATGTTCATCCTCGTCGATCACGAGGACCGCGAGAACGAGGGTGATCTGGTGATCCCCGCGCAATTCGCCGATGCCGAGGCCATCAACTTCATGGCGACCCACGGGCGTGGGCTGATTTGTATGCCGATCACCGCCGAGCGGGTCGAGACGCTGGGCCTGCCGATGATGGCGGTCAACAACTCCTCGCGGCACGAGACGGCTTTCACTGTCTCGATCGAGGCGCGTGAAGGGGTCACAACCGGAATTTCCGCCGCCGACCGCGCGCTGACCGTGGCCGTGGCGATCAGTGAACAGGCCGGGGCCGCCGATATCGCGACGCCGGGCCATATCTTCCCGCTGCGCGCACGGCAGGGTGGCGTGCTGGTACGGGCGGGACATACTGAGGCGGCGGTTGACATCAGTCGCCTCGCCGGGCTGCATCCCTCGGGCGTGATCTGTGAGATCATGAAACCCGATGGCGAGATGGCGCGGCTGCCCGACCTGGTCACCTTTGCGGAAGACCACGGCCTGAAGATCGGCACGATCAGTGATCTGATCTCCTACCGGCTGAAGCACGACAACCTGTTGCGTCTGCGCGATGAGCGTACCGTGACCTCCGCCTATGGGGGCGAGTGGCACATGCGCGTCTTCGCTGATGAGATCACCGGGACCGACCATGTGATGCTGAGCAAAGGCGACCTCGGTGACGATGCGCCTGTGCTCGTCCGCACCCATGCGCTGAATGCGCTGGAAGATGTCCTCGGTCTGGGGCCCAGTCCGGCGGATGAGCTGCCGCGCGCGATGGAGATTATCGCGGAAGAGGGGCGGGGGGCCGTGCTGCTCTTCCGCGAACCACATCCCAAGCTGCGCCTGGATGGCGACGAGGACGATGGCCCGCGCACGATCAAGCGCACGGGCGTCGGCGCACAGATCATGTCGAGCCTCGGCCTGCGTGACCTCATCCTGCTGACCGACAGCCCACAGACCAAGTATCTGGGCCTTGAGGCCTATAATCTATCCATCGTGGGCACCCGCCCGATCACCACGGAGTAAGTGATGGCTGCCAACGAACAGCATTATGTCCTGCCGCGCCCGGAGTTCGACAAACCGGTGAAGATCCTGATCGTTGTCGCGCCCTACTACAAGGACATCGCGGACAATCTGGTCGCGGGCGCCAAGGCCGAGATCGAAGCGGCCGGGGCCGCGTGGGAGCTAATTGAGATGCCGGGCGCGCTGGAAGTGCCCACGGCCATCGGCATTTCCGACCGGCGCAGCAATTTCGACGGCTACGTGGCGCTTGGCTGCGTGATCCGGGGCGAGACCACGCATTACGAGACGGTCTGTAACGACAGCAGCCGGGCGCTGCAGCTGCTGGGTCTGCAAGGGCTCTGCATCGGCAATGGCATACTGACGGTCGAGACCCTCGCGCAGGCTGAGGCGCGCGCGGATGTGGATGGCCAAAACAAGGGCGGCGGGGCGGCTGCTGCGGCCTTGCATCTGGTGGCGATGGCCCGTAAGTGGGCGACCCAATCCAAAGGCATCGGCTTCAAACCCGCAGGGCAAGACACGCTGATCGCCGGTTCAAGTGACGGATCAAAAACCGCATGACATCGCTGCATGGCAACCTCTCCGGCAACCAGCGCCGGAAAATGAAATCCGCCGCCCGTCTCTATGCGGTGCAGGCGCTGTTTCAGATGGAGCATTCCGCACAGACAATCGAGGCGGTGCGCGCGGAGTTTCTCGATCACCGCTTCGGGGCCACCTATGACGGTGACGAGATGCTGGATGGAGACATGGAGCTCTTTGGTGAGGTGCTGGAGCAGGCGGTGAACTATCAGGCGCCCATCGATCAGATGACCGACCGCGCGCTGGTGGCGAAATGGCCGATCGCCCGCATCGACCCGACCCTGCGGGCGCTCTTCCGGGCGGCGGGTGCGGAATTGCAAAGCAAGCAGACCCCTCCCAAAGTTGTGATCACCGAATACGTAGACGTGGCGCGTGCCTTTTTCCCGGATGGAAAAGAGCCGAAATTTGTCAATGCCGTGCTCGATCATATGGCCCGCGAGTCGCAGCCAGAAGCCTTTTGAAACGCGCGCCCTCTGCGCTACCTTTTCGAGAAAGGAGACAGACATGCCGCGAGTCGCCAGATTGTACATGAAAAGCGCCTTTACTGGATTTGCTGTCGCAGGGGCCTTCGTGGCCCTTATTTTGTGGCTGAATGTCGCGAACCTCGGGCACCTCGTCTCGACCTCGGATGTCGCCATCATGGCCGTCGCCGTTTTCTGGGTTTTGAACGGAATCGTCTTCTCTGGCGTGCAATTCGCCTGGGCTATTACCGCTGTGGCAGCACGAGAGGACCGCGACAACGATGGGGGCGGTGGCCCACGGCAGGCAGTGCCCGTATTGGTTGCGGCAAGAGACCGCAAAGCCGCCCGTTAGCGCTATTATTGCGGAAAAGCCTCTGGACATTTTGGCTGCGGATGCCATCTTTGATACAAAGGAGACCGGCAATGTTTGAGTACATTCTTCGTTTGATCCGCAGTGTCTTTGCGCAGCCTCAGCATGAGGAACTGCTGATACCGGTTCGTGTCGAAGAGAAACGCGCGCTGCATAAGCGTCGCTAAGCCGACCACAAGTTCTTACATTTGATAGATGTGAGCGGGTTCGTGTGACGGGCCCGCTACAGCCGTTTGGTATTTATTCCCGAGGACCTGTATATACAGGTGGGCGCCAGATAACTTGGCCAGGGCCAGGACAGAGCCAGCTCCCTCGGATTTGCTTAAGGCCACTGGAACGTAACCAGTCACGCGAAGAGCAGCACCCGTCCTGACAGCACTTAGTCTTCCGGGGCCGGAGGGACAAGACCGCCGCAACGCTGACGTCGAATATTCTTGAACGATGTTCTCGATCTGTTCATAGTCTGCCTATGACTGCGACCGATCTTCATCTCGCCCAGCCCGGACAGCTTCTGGCCCGCGGTGCGGGCCGTTTGCTGTCGAGCTACGGTTTTGTGAGCGTCGAGGAAGTTGTCCCAGCCCGTGGTTTGCGGGTCGACGTCATGGGGCTGGGGCCCAAGGGCGAAATCTGGGTGATCGAATGCAAATCCAGCCGGGCTGACTTTCAATCGGATCACAAATGGGACGGCTACCTGGACTGGTGCGACCGCTTCTTCTGGGCCGTCGATGAGAGCTTCCCGACGGAGCTTCTCCCTGCCGAGACCGGGCTCATCATCGCGGATGCCTACGGCGGCGAGGTGATCCGGATGGGGCCGGAGGCCAGGCTGGCCGCAGCCCGCCGCAAGGTATTGATTCAGAAAGTGGCGACTACGGCGGCCCGGCGGTTGCAAGGCCTGCGCGACCCCGAAATGGCGCTGGAGTGGGGCTAACGACGCTTCTGGCGCATATTGCGGGCCCGGTTGGCTGCAGCAGCAATCTCCTCGGCGATCTCATCGGCATCGTCAGGTGAGAAATCCATAGGGATTTCAACACCGTCCGACTCGACATAAATGCGCACCATGCCCTTGTCCGTTGGCCCAATCTGAAGGTTCGCTTCGATCTCGCGCTCGGTGTCGATGCCCATCCGTACTCTCCCGTTTGAGGTGGATGCATCGCTAGCCTGCGCGGCCTTGAAACGCAAGCCGTCCTGCGATTTGCTGCGCCCATGGCAGAGGTGCGCATTCGAACGTTCACACCGGAGGACCGGGATTGGCTGGTCACCCAGCACGGCACGCTTTATGCGCAAGCCGAAGGCTTTGACGCGAGCTTTGGCGTGTTGGTGGCAGAGATCCTCGATGCGTTCATCGCGGAGCATGACAGGGACTGCGAGCGCGGGTGGATTGCGGAGGAAGCCGGGCAGCGCCTGGGCTCGATCTTCTGTGTTAGGCTGTCCGACACCACCGCCAAGCTGCGCCTGTTCCTGCTCGTGCCCGAAGCCCGCGGCAAGGGCCTTGGCAAGCGGCTGCTGGCCACCTGCATGGGGTTCGCGCAGGATCACGGATATGAAGGAATGCAGCTTTGGACCCATGAGAGCCACGCCGCCGCCTGTGCGCTCTATCGCTCCAACGGGTGGGATTTGGTGAGCACCAAACCGGTGCATTCCTTCGGTCAGGATCTGGTGGAACAGAGCTGGACCTATCAGTTCTAATCCCCTTGCAATCTCCAAACCAGGCGGCTAAATCCGCAGCAGTGCCGCCTTAGCTCAGTTGGTTAGAGCGCCTGATTGTGGATCAGGAGGTCCCTGGTTCGAGCCCAGGAGGTGGTACCACCCCACTCGGACATTTCACCCGCGCTGCGTGCCGATTTCGGCTGTTACAGCACGATGCTGAGCAGCACCGGCAAGGTGATCACAGACAGCAGCGTGGAGACGACCACGAGACCTGCGACGGCCTGCGCATCAGCGCCGTATTTCTCGGCAATCAGATAGCTGGTCACGGCAGCGGGCGCGGCCAGTTGCAGAACAAGAATGCCAAAAGCCACATGGGGCAGGTCGAACCATAGGCCCAGGCTCCACCCGATGCTGACACAGAGCGAAATTTTGACGAGCGCAATCCACAAGGACCGGCCAAAATTCTGCGGGCTGAGCCGGGCAACTGCGACCCCGAGGGTGATCAGCATCAGAGGAATCGCCATCTGGCCCAGCAGCGACAGGGTGTTGGTGACCACAGGTGGTGTCTGCCAGCCCTGCCAGAGAAACAGCGCGCCCAGCAGCGTCGCCGCGACCATAGGTTCCTTGAACATGGTCAGCGGCGAATTGGTCCGTGCCACAGTCCAGACGCCGAAGGTGAAGGCGAAGATCGACGAGATTGCGAAGACAACCACCGCGTAACCAAAGCCCTCATCACCATAGGCAAAGAACGCGAGGGGCAGCCCGATGTTCCCGGTGTTGCCCATCATGATCGGCGCGAGATAGGTGCGCAGATCAAGACCGGTGAGGCGCACGAAACACCACGCACCGAAGGCCGCCAAGGCATAACCGATCATCGCCGCCACGCTGATCTGGGAGAGAGACTGCGCGGGGATTTCCGTCTCCATCAGCGCCACGAAGATCAGCGCTGGAACTGCCAGGGTCATTGACAGGCGCGTGACGAACTGGACCCGATACTCAAAGCCCAGTTTCACCCAAGCATAGCCGATTGCAGCCAACAGGAAGACCGGCGCGGTGATCTCGATGACTTTCAGGGCAAGGTCCAAGGCGTGATCTCCGCGCGGCGCTGAGCTGTGTAGCTATCTGGATTTATTGGAGAGTTCTTACTCGATGGCAATCGTCTGGCGCAGCTGCCCGGTAATCCGATCAAAGATCAGGATTTCATCTGCATCGGTTGCCACGGCATACCAGTCCGGGCCTTGGGTAAAGCTGATCGCCTTGGCCCCGCCGGGCAAAGCAATCGCATCGGGCAAATCCGGGGCAGGTGCGTTGAAACGCATGACAATCAGCAGAATGATCAGTATGACACCGCCAATCATCGTGGCGGTCAGCACTGTCACCAGTCGGCGCAGAAACCGCAGGTTCGCGGGCTCCTGCGGCGCTGCGTCCGCGTCTGTTTCAGGGTTGTCCATGCCGTCTCGCCAAATTCGCTTTACCATCGACGACACACCGCCGCCGCGTCTTGATAAGGCGCTTGCGCGCGATGTGCCAGAGGAGGCGGCGCTGTCGCGCACACGCCTTGCACGGCTGATTGCGGCGGGGGCGGTTCTGGTGGATGGCGTGGCGCAGCGCGACCCCAAGGCACGTGTGACGGCCGGGGCGGACGTGACCATCGACATCGAAGAGGCGCAGGAGAGCCATATCCTGCCCGAACCGATCCCGCTTGAGATCATGTATGAGGACGATGATGTCATCGTCGTGAACAAGCCTGCGGGCATGGTGGTTCATCCGGCGCCGGGCACGCCGTCCGGCACGCTGGTCAATGCGCTGCTGGCCCACTGCGGCGATGAGCTGTCGGGTGTCGGCGGGATGAAGCGGCCCGGGATCGTGCACCGGATCGACAAGGACACCTCCGGTCTTCTGGTTGTCGCCAAGTCCGATGCGGCGCACCATGGTCTTGCCGCGCAGTTCGAAGCGCATACGGCAGAGCGTTACTACAATGCGGTCGTTTACGGCGTGCCGGACGGCAATGATCCGCGCCTGCGCGGCATTAAGGGCGCCAGTTTCGAGCCCGGCAATATCCTGAAGATTTCCACGCAGCTTGCGCGGCACAAGACCGACCGCCAGCGTCAGGCGGTGCTGTTTCAGGGCGGGCGCCATGCGGTGACGCGGGCCCGGACGGTTGAGCGGTTCGGTCAGCCGCCGGTGGTGGCGCTCATGGAATGCTGGCTGGAAACTGGGCGCACCCACCAAATCCGGGTGCATCTCGCTCATGCCGGGCATAGCTTGGTCGGCGATCCCACCTATGGCGGCAAGCGGAAGCTGCCAGCAAAGGCGCTCGGTGACGTGGGGATAGAGGCGGTCAAATCGTTCCCGCGGCAGGCGCTGCACGCAGCTGTTTTGGGCTTCGATCACCCGGTAACAGGCGAAAAGCTGCGGTTCGAGGCGCCGTTGCCCCAGGATATCAGCGATTTGCTCGCCGCGCTTCGGTGAGGACTGACACATAAAGCAAGCCTGCGTGAGCGCACTGTCACGTGAAGTGTTAACGCTGGCCCTTCATGTCAGTCTTTCATTAACAGAGACGCGATACTGTTCCCGTTAACATTTTCGCAGGACCTGACTTGAACTGATCGGTTCAGACACCATATTCTATGTTAAGCCCTTAAACATTGGGAGGCTCTAATGGCAAATTATGCAAATCTACCGGCCCCGACGCCAGAAGGCGGGTTGAACCGCTACATGCAGGAAATCCGCAAGTTTCCGCTGCTGGAGCCCGAAGAGGAGTACATGCTCGCCAAGCGCTGGGTCGAAGAACAGGACACCGAGGCGGCCCACAAGATGGTGACCTCGCACCTGCGTCTCGCGGCCAAGATCGCCATGGGTTATCGCGGCTATGGCTTGCCACAGGCTGAAGTGATTTCCGAGGCCAACGTGGGCCTCATGCAAGCTGTGAAACGGTTTGACCCGGAGAAGGGCTTCCGTCTTGCGACCTATGCGATGTGGTGGATCCGTGCCTCGATCCAGGAATACATCCTGCGCAGCTGGAGCCTCGTGAAGCTCGGCACAACCTCGGGGCAGAAGAAGCTGTTCTTCAATCTGCGCAAGGCCAAGAACCGGATTGGAGCGCTAGAAGAGGGTGATCTGCGTCCGGAAAACGTTGCCAAGATCGCAACCGACCTTGGTGTGACTGAAGAAGAGGTCATTTCGATGAACCGCCGCATGTCTGGCGGTGACGCGTCACTCAATGCGACGGTTGGATCAGAGACCGAAGGCGCTATGCAGTGGCAGGATTGGCTTGAGGATGAGGATGCGGATCAGGCTGGTGATTATGAGGCGCGCAACGAGCTTGAAGCGCGCCGCGAGCTGCTGGCCGAAGCGATGAGCGTGCTGAACGATCGTGAGAAAGACATTCTCACTCAGCGGCGCTTGTCGGACCAGACCGTGACCTTGGAAGATCTGAGCACCGAGTACGACGTGAGCCGTGAGCGCATCCGGCAGATCGAGGTGCGCGCCTTTGAAAAGCTGCAGAAAAAGATGCGCGATCTGGCCCGCGAGAAGGGCATGCTGACCAGCGTGTAATCTGGACTGCGCCGGGATTAGCGCGAAACGCGTCGCCCCCAACGACCAACGACATGGACCGCCCAAGCCCACCCGTGCCTGACCTTGGGCGGACCACGTTTGTGGGTGTCATGTGCCGCTTTGCTAGATTGCGCGCCAAGAATAGGGTAGCATCTGGCTCGAGCGCTTCGTGCTCGGCGTGAGCCTGCCGCCAATTTTTCCGGCGTGCACCTAGGCCACCCTTTGGCGCAGGCTCCGCTGACCGTGTTCTTTTTACCGCGCGGTCACGTAAGTTTTTATTGAAGTTCTTTGATCAAGACATTGTTTTAGGAGATTAAAATGAAATACGGCCCCTATTTTGCGATATTCATTGTGGCCGCGGTTGCTGCCTATGCCGCGGCCATCGGCTTTGGCAGCATATCCTTCGAGGACGGTCTTGCAGAGCGGGTGGTGACCCATTTGCTGGCCCTGACGTTTTTCGCCTTGCTGATCGAACGCGCCGTCGAGGTCATCGTGAACAACAAGTTCATGAAGCGCGAATTGGACGTCGACGCCGAGGTGGTCAAGCTTCAGCGGAAGTGTGTGATCTTGCAATCCGCGCTGGATATGGAACTGCAACAGCCGGTCCCGGCGATGACCGACCAAGCGGCGCTGGCCGCCGCCAATGAAGCGAAAAACGCCACGATCAAGCGGTTGCGCGACCAGATCAGGGCCTCCAAGAAAGACAAGATCGAGGCGGATCAGGTGGCCATGCCACAGCGCGAAGAGCTGGGCACCGAAAAGGCGGCCTTTGCGGCAACGACGGCCACGGTGCTGGGCGGTCTCGTCGCGCTCACAGGCACGACGGTTCTGTCTGAATTCGTCGATATCTCCAGCATTTCAGCGGCGAACAAATTTCTAGGCTTGTTCGATCAGACTCAGTTCTTTGTCGCGGTGGATGTGCTCTTCACCGCCCTCATTCTGGCCGGCGGGTCAGACGGCATTCACCAGATCGTCAAAGGCTTCCTCTCGGCTAGGGATGAGATGGCGCTGACTTGATGGCAGGAGGGCCTCAGCCCTCCATCGCCTCCAACTCG
The DNA here is from genome assembly GCF_054226325.1 of Roseobacter cerffii. NCBI lineage: Bacteria > Pseudomonadati > Pseudomonadota > Alphaproteobacteria > Rhodobacterales > Roseobacteraceae > Roseobacter > Roseobacter cerffii. Next base: position 2,911,050 of record NZ_CM135757.1, on the reverse strand, counting down.
TCGATGAAGCCGGAAATCATGCTGAGCCCCTTGTCCCAGAACGCCGGGTCGGAGGCATCGAGACCGAAAGGCGCCAGCAGCTCCTTGTGGTGTTTGGAGCCGCCCGCCTTCAGCATATCGAAGTATTTTTCTTCGAAGCCCGGGTCGCCTTCCGCGTAAACCGCATAAAGCGCGTTCACCAGCCCGTCGCCAAAGGCATAGGCATAGACGTAGAAGGGGGAGTGCACGAAATGCGGGATGTAGGCCCAGAAGGTTTCATACCCCTCCATGAACTCGAAGGCCGGCCCGAGGCTTTCGGCCTGCACAGACATCCACAGCGCATTGATGTCATCCGGAGTCAACTCTCCGCCGCGCCGGGCCGCATGCAGCTTGCATTCGAAGTCGTAAAACGCGATCTGCCGCACAACCGTGTTGATCATGTCCTCGACCTTACCCGCGAGCAGCACCTTGCGTTGCGCGTCATCCGCAGCGCCGTCCAGCATTTTGCGGAAGGTGAGCATTTCACCGAAGACCGAGGCCGTCTCGGCCAATGTCAGCGGTGTTGACGACAGCATCTCGCCCTGTTCGGCGGCCAAGACTTGGTGCACGCCGTGGCCCAGCTCATGCGCCAAGGTCATCACATCGCGCGGCTTGCCGAGGTAGTTGAGCATCACGTAAGGGTGCACATTCGTCACCGTGGGGTGGGCGAAGGCCCCGGGCGCCTTGCCCGGTTTCACGCCAGCGTCGATCCAGCCTTTGCGGAAGAACGGCTCGGCAATCTCCCTCATCCGCGGGTCAAAGGCATTGTAGGCCTCCATCACCACCTGCTCGGCTTCGGTCCAGTTCACGATGCGATTGTCTTCCATCGGCAGCGGCGCGTTGCGGTCCCAGACCTGCATCTTGTCGAGGCCCAGCCACTTGCGCTTGAGTTCATAGTACCGGTGGCTGAGCTTCGGATAGGCCTCGACAACTGCATTGCGCAGCGCCTCGACCACTTCCGGTTCCACCTGGTTGCTCAGATGGCGGCCGAGTTGGGCCGTTTCCATCCCGCGCCACCTGTCAACGATCTCTTTCTCCTTCGCCTGGGTATTGTGGACGCGCGCGAAGGTCTTGATATTTTCGGCAAACACAGCAGCCAACTCGCGCGCCGCCGCTTCCCGCTTGGCGCGGTCGGGGTCGGTCAGCAGGTTGAGCGTGCCCTCGATGTTCAGCGTCTCGCCGTCCACCTCGAATTCCAGCCCCGCGATGGTTTCGTCGAAAAGCCGCTCCCATGCGTCACCCACAACGCCGAGGTCATGCAGGAATTTCTCCAGCTCATCGCTCAGCTGATAGGGTTTCATCGCCCGGATGCGGTCGAAGATGGGCTTGTAACGGGCGAGGTCCGAGTTCTGCGCATAAAGCGTGTCGAGATGGTCGTCGGCCAGGCGGTTGATCTCCAGTGTGAAAAACACCAACGGTGTGGTGAAATTGGTAATCTTCTCCTGCAGGTCCGCCATGAACTTGGCCCGGCCCGCATCGGTGGTCAGCTGGTAATAGCGCAGACCGGCAAAGGACATGATGCGCCCGGCGATCTGGTTGATCTTTTCGTTGCGCAGCACGCAGTCGAGAAAGCCCGCCGCGTCGAGATCCGCGAGCTTGCCTTCATAGTCGGTGGCAAAGCTCGCGCAAGCCTGCTCCAGCCAATCCAGATCGCGCTTCAGCTCGGTGGCGTCTTCCCCGGTGTAAAGATCGCTCAGGTCCCATTCGGGCAGATCACCGAGCGGGTTTGAGCCTCCGTTGGCATTGGCATCGTAAAGCGGGCGGTTGAACATGCTGGTCTCCTGATCCGGCTGGGAGCGGTCTCGGCGCTGATACCTGTGACTTAGAACTCTTTAGCCGAGGTAAAACCCTCGCGCCCGCTTCGCAACCGGTCAGAGGCACATAATTCTCCGGAAACGGGTTCGATTATTCTAGACTTCGGCGCGTTACACGGGTCGAATATCACGGTCACATAGGGAGTTCAGACAGAGGGGGAAATTGCATGCAAAATCAAATGGCCGTTGGCGTGGGAGGGGGCTTGCTGTTTGGCGTTTTGCTCTCCGTGGCCATCAGTGGGACATTGGCGGACGGTAAAGTCGAACGTGCCGTCGGCCAGGCGGGCGACGCGTCAGAGGCAGCGATGAGCGCGGCGACCGAGGCGCTTGAGACCCGGATCGCCGAGCTGGAGGCAAGTTTGAGCGAAAATGCTGCTGCGACCGCCGCGCAGGTGGAGGAAAAACTCGCGGCGTTGGAATCGGATATGGCCGGTCAAATCGCCGCTTTGTCCGAGGCCGCTGAGGCGCAGGCGAACGATATCGCGGCCTTGGCCGAGCAGGGGGCAGGATCCTCCGAGACTGCCAGCGCACCGGCTCTGGAAGCTGTCGATCTGGACATGCCGACCTCTGATGCGCTTGGCGTCGGTCAGACCGCGATTTTTGCGGACGGCGCGGTGCGGGTCTTTGTCTCGGCTGTGGATCAAGAGGGGCAGAGCGCGCGGTTGAGCGTGAATGGCGAGTCACACAGCCTCTCGATGGGCGGATCAGCGGCTGTCTCACTCGAAAGCGGAGACTGCGCGGTCGTGCTGGCGGATGTGATGGAGGCAGGGGCCATCGTCGGGTCCGATTGCGGCGCCCAGACCTCAGAAGCCGTGGCAACGGACATTCCCCCGGCGCCGGAAGAGGGCTACACCCCGGGCACCACCGTGTCGCTGGCGGATGGGGCGTTGCGGGTCTTTGTGTCCGCGCTGGCCGCTGACGGATCCTCCGCGCGCCTCGCAGTGAATGGCATCGACACGGTGACCGTCGCATCTGGATCGTCGATCGAGGTCACAGCGGGCGATCAGACCTGCACGGTCAGCGTCACAGGTGTTGGTGACGGTATGGTCGGTCTGGACGGCAGCTGCTCATAACGCAAGGTCCAAGGCGTCAGGTGCGGCTGGCGTCTTGGGCATGACCTCACGCGTCGAAGCCGAAGAGCCTCGCCGGGTTCCGCACGAGGATTTGTGCGCGGGTGCCCGCATCCGGAACGACACGATCAAAAGCGTTGAGCAGGTCAGCCGCCTGCGGCATCTGCGCGTCCGCCAGCATCAAATGCGGCCAGTCCGAGCCCCAGAGGCAGCGTTCCGGGTTGGCAGCGATCAGCGCCGCAACCAGCGCATCGGCGTCGGTGTAGGGCGCGGCGCACATCCGGTAGAGTGCCGAAAGCTTTACCCAGGCCTTGCCGTCGGCGAGGAGTGTGCACAGCGCGCGAACCCCCGCGCTCTCTGGGGCCAGCGCGCCCTTTGGCCAGCCGATGTGATCAAAGACAACGTCAACCGGCAGCTTGCGCACGTCGTCGGTCAACTCCACCATATGCTGATCGGCATGGCAAAGCATCTGAATGTGCAGCCCGCGCTCTGCGAGCGCAGGCGCCATCGCCTTCGCACCGTCCCAGCTCAGCACCCCGCCATGCACATAGTTGAGCCGAACCGCCGCCAGGCTCCAGTCGACGAACTGATCCATCTCGGCCTCAGAGGCGCCATCGGCCAGCAGGCCCACACCGCGAAAGCCCGGACCCATTCGGCGCACGGCTTCGACCGTCACGCTGTTGTCGGTGCCATAAAGAATCGAATGCACGATCACCCCGCGCGAGAACCCCAAAGTCTCGCACTGCGCGCGAAACATCTCCAGCCATCCATCAAGGTCGGGCCCGGGCGCGGGGTTTTCGACACGGCCGTCCCAAAGCGGGAACTCACCGCGCCCTGCCACCAGATGCACATGGGCATCGCAAGCCCCCTCGGGCGCCCGGCGCGTTGGCGCTTTGGGTGCGGGTGGCATGAGCGCGTCGGGCTTATCCATAGATCCTCAGCATGTCTTTCAAATCGTCCAGCGTGTTCGCCTCTTGCAGTGGCTTGTCCTGCCGCCAGCGCGACATACGCGGAAACCGCAGGGCAACGCCAGACTTGTGACGCGGGCTGGCCTGGATGCCTTCAAAGGCGATCTCGAACACATGGTGCGGGGTCACCTGGCGCACCGGGCCAAAGCGCTGCAGCGTGTTCTTGCGCACCCATTTGGTGATCTCGCGGAACTCGGCGTCTGTGAGGCCGGAATAGGCCTTGGTGAAGGGCACCAGATCGTTGCCGTTCCAGACCGCGAAGGTGAAATCGGTGAAGAGGTTGGCGCGCCGCCCGTGCCCGGCCTGAGCGTAGATCATCACCGCATCGATGGTCAGCGGGTCGAGCTTCCACTTCCACCAATCACCCTTCTTGCGGCCAACCAGATAGGGGCTGCGCGCGCGCTTCAGCATGAGACCTTCGGCGTTCTCGTCCCGGGCGATGGCGCGGATTTCGGCCAGCTCGTCCCAGCTGTCGAAGTCCAGCTGCGGTGACAGGCGCACCGGCGCTTCGGGCGGGAGCTCAGCGCAGGCGCTCTCGAGCAGGGCGCGGCGCTCGGCGAAGGGCGTGTCTCGCAGGTCTTCGCCCTGCCACTCCAGCAGGTCGTAGGCGTGCAGGACCACGGGTGCTTCAGCCAGTAGCTTTTTCGGCACGGTCTTGCGCCCGATCCGACGCTGCAACGCATTGAAGCTGGCGGGGCTTTCGGTCTGCGGATGCCAGACCAGCAATTCGCCATCGAGCACCGTACCCGTTGGTAAGAAATCGACGGCACGCGCCAGTTCCGGAAACCGATCCGTCATCAGCTCTTCCCCACGTGACCAGACGAAATACTGCCCATCGCGCAGGATCAGCTGCCCACGAATGCCGTCCCACTTCCACTCGGCGCGCCACTCCTCGGGCACGCCTAAAGCTTCCGGTCCGTCTTCCAACGCATAGGCAAGATAGAAGGGATAGGGTCGCGAGGCATCCGCCGAGGCGTCATCGGCTTCGATCAGGCTCTCCCACGTGGTGTCATCCGGATGCCAGTTGCCCATGAGGCGATGCGCCAGCTCCGCCTCGGGCTTGCCGGTGGCTTTTGACAGCGCGCGCGTCATCAGCTTCTGGCTGACCCCCATGCGAAAGCCGCCGGTGATCAACTTGTTGAAGACAAAGCGCTCGGTCCCGCCGAGCTGGCTCCAGGCCTCAAGCACAGCGATTTTCCGGTTGTCTTCCTCGACCTCAGCCAAGCTGCGCAGCTGCATGATCCATTCAGACAGGCTGCGCTCCGATGTCGTCTCCACCGGCGGCAAGACCAGCGCGATGGTCTCAGCCAGATCGCCGACGATAGGATAGCTCTCCTCGAAGAGCCAGAGCGGGATGCCAGCCTGTTCCGCAGCCCATTCGCGCAGGCGTGTCGTGGTGACCGCCCGTTTCGGGCGCCGCCCGGAGAAGAGTGCGATGGTCCAGAGCCTGTCGTCATCTGGGGCGTCCGCGAAGTAATCCGCCAGCGCGGCCACCTTGACGGTGGTCTTCGTGCTCTGGTCAATCGCGCTGAAGAGGGCGGCGAAGCGCTTCACGAGGTGGCCTCCGCATCTAGCGTCTCGCCTTCAAACTCGGTCGGCACGACCTCCGCAGACCAGCCGTTTTCCGTGAGGTAGCGCGCGAAGATGTCGGTGTAGCCGTGGGTGACATAGATGTGTTCGGCGCCTGTTTCCTTGATGCTGGTCAAGAGCCCGTTCCAGTCCGCGTGATCGGAAATGACGAAGCCGCGATCGCCTGCGCGCCTGCGGCGCACACCGCGCAGCTGCATCCAGCCGCTGGCAAACCCGGTCTCCTGTGGGCCGAACTTCTTCGCCCAGGCGCTGCCGAGCGCCGAGGGCGGTGCCAGGACCAGCACGCCCCTATGAGCTTTCGGGTCGATCTCGGCCGTCGCGGCGATTGTGTCTGGCAGTGCGATGCCTTGTGCACGCAACACCGCGTTGGTGTTTTCGACCGCTGTGTGGGTCAGGATCGGTCCGATCTCCGGGTTGAGTAACGTCAGCAACCGTTGCGCTTTCCCCAGAGCATAGGCGCCGAGGAACGCGGTTTTCCCGGCCGCAGCACAGCCCGCCCACCAGGCGTTGATCTCCTGCGCGACCCTGGTTTGCGGCTGCCAGCGGAAGACGGGCAGGCCAAATGTGGATTCAGTGATGAAATGATGACACCGCTGCGGCTCGAAGGCTTCTGACAGCCCGTCGTCCTCGACCTTGTAGTCGCCCGAGGCAACCCAGACCTCGCCCCCGACTTCAACACGGATCTGCGCAGAGCCCGGCACGTGACCGGCGGGATGAAATGAGACGCTGGCATCGCCGATCTTGACCGTCTCACCAAAGCCTATGCCCTGTGCATTGATCTCGCCAAGCCGGTGCCGCATGACGGGAAGGGCCGCGTGTGTTGCCATGTAGTGCCCATGGCCATAACGCGCGTGATCCGCGTGACCGTGGGTGATCAGGGCACGCTCTACCGGGCGCCACGGATCGATGTAGAAGTCTCCCGCGGCGCAATAGATGCCACGGTCGGTGAAGGTCAGGGCTCCGCTCATGGCAGCCAACTTAGCCGCCCCAGCCGATTTGCCCAGATGTCAGCCGTGACCGCCGCTGAGAAAGAGCGCGGCAATCTGATCGAAGAGCGGCCCGGCCACCGCGTCGCTTTCCATCAGCACCTCATGCTCGCCCTCCTCGACCAACTCGAGGGAGCCGCGGGTCCAAGCGGCCATGCGCGCCTGAATGGCCGAGACCTCGACGATACGCTCGTTGGTGCCGACGAAGGTGAGGCAGGGCAGATTGGGCGAGGGGCGGCTGGCCAGATGGCGCGTCTCCTGCAGGGCTTCGCGCAGCCAGACGAAACTCGGGCCACCCAGGGCGAGCTCCGGATGCGTCTCGAGCTGTTGCCGCATCAGCTCGAACTGCTCCGGATCGCGCGTCAGCAGGTTCCCTTCGAACCCATCCGTCAGCACGTGATGCTCGATCTTGGTGCCGGGAGGCAACCGGTCGCCGCGGCCCACGCGCGGCATCACGTGGCTCAGCACCCAGGCGACAGGCCGCAGATGCGGCGCGAGCTTGATGCCCCACATTGGCCCGGTGAAGGCTGTCGCTTGAACCGACAGCCCCTCCATCGCCGCGCGCAGCCCGATGGCACCCCCCATGGAGTGTGCGAGCAGGAAAAACGGGCGGGGCATCTCGAGCGTCCGTGCCGCCCGCACCATCGCATCGACGTCTTTCTGATAGTCCGGGAACCGCGCCACATGGCCGATCAGCGGGTTGTCGAGCAGCCGGTCGGCAAGCCCCTGACCGCGCCAGTCGATGGCCATGCTGGCAAAGCCGCGCTGCGCCAGCTGCGCCGCGCAGATATCATATTTCTCGATGAACTCCGTGCGCCCCGGGAAGATCAGCACCGTGCCCTTGGCGTCAGCCTTACGCCACTGCCCAAGGCGTATGCGGTGCCCATCAGACGTCTGCACCCAATGCGCGACACCGCCGGGGGCTCCGAAGGCGATGTCGCTGAGAAAGGGCGCAGACGTGAGGCTCATCAGGCCAGCGCAGAGGCCAGTTGCATCGCCATGCCCATATCGCCGTCGACGCTCAGCTTGCCGGTCATGAAGGCGCTGGTGGGGTTGGTGTCACCATCCAGGATCGATTTAAAGGTCTCTGCATCGGCAGAGAGCGTCACATCCGCGGCCTCATCGCCCGCACGCGCGCCGCTGCTGTCCATCATGACACAGCCTTCGCCCGCAATATCGAATTTCGCGGTGCCGCCGAAGTCGGAGCCTGCCAGTTTTTCGTTCAACGCGGCCACGGCCTCGTTCACAATATCGCTCATCTTTACGCCCTTTTGGCTTTGCGGCAGGCGAGGGGTCTGGAATTGCCCACGCTGCCTGTTACATTCAGAGATGTTATGGCGATGAAACTCTATTTCCTCAAACATGTCGTTACGGCATTTGTCGCAGCGCTGGTTTTTGCGGCACCTGTGTCGGCACAGCAATCCGAGGAGGCGCTTTTGCAGCAATTGCAGGAGGCGCCGGAATCCGAAGCCACCCGGCTCGACCGGGAGCTTTCGCTGATCTGGGACAACTCGGGCTCTCCCTCAATGAACCTCCTGTTGAAACGCGGGCGGGACGCGTTGAAAGAGGAAGAAACCGAGACAGCCATTGATCATCTGACCGCGCTGACCGATCACGCGCCACAGTTCGCCGAAGGTTGGCATGCGCGGGCGACGGCCTTCTACCAGGCCGGTCTCTACGGCCCTGCGCTCGATGATCTGGAACGCGCGCTGGCGTTGAACCCCAACAACTACAACGCCATCTTCGGGCTTGGCGTCATGTTGCAGGAGTTCGGCGATCTCGACCGCGCGGCGCAGGCCTTCGACCGGGTTCTGGCCTTGAACCCGCATCATGAGAACGCCAAATCTGCCATGGAGCAGCTCAAGCGGAGCGGCATCGGCCGCACGCTCTAAGCACCGGACACGAAGGACAGCGCCGTGACAGGTGACAAGCGGGTTGTGGCCGTTCTGGGCCCCACCAACACAGGCAAAACCACCTATGCCATAGAGCGGATGCTGGGCCACCGGACCGGTGTGATCGGCTTGCCGCTGCGGCTGCTCGCGCGCGAGGTCTACGACCGGGTCGTGGCGGCGCGCGGGCCGTCCGTCGTGGCCCTGGTCACGGGCGAGGAGCGGATCGTGCCGCCGCGCACGCAGTACTGGGTCTGCACGGTCGAGGCGATGCCCGAGGGCATGGGCTGCGATTTCCTCGCCGTGGATGAGATCCAGCTCTGTGCCGATCCCGAGCGTGGTCATGTCTTCACCGACCGTCTGATGCGCGCGCGGGGCCTGCATGAGACGCTTTTTTTGGGCTCGGATACCATGCGCGGGCCCATTCGGGCGCTGGTGCCGCAGGCGCAGTTCATCCAGCGCGAGCGCATGTCTGATTTGACCTACATAGGTGCGAAAAAGATAAGCCGGATGAAGCCGCGTAGCGCCATCGTCGGGTTTTCGGTTGAAAATGTCTATGCGATTGCCGAACTCATCCGCCGCCAGAAGGGCGGCGCGGCCGTTGTCATGGGCGCGCTCAGTCCACGCACACGCAACGCGCAGGTCGACATGTACCAGAACGGTGAGGTCGACTATCTGGTGGCCACCGATGCCATCGGCATGGGCCTGAACCTCGACGTGGATCATGTGGCCTTTTCCGCGCTTGCCAAGTTTGACGGGCGGCGAATGCGGCCGCTGGCGCCGAACGAGTTGGCGCAGATCGCAGGCCGGGCGGGTCGCGGCATGAAAAACGGGACCTTTGGCGTGACCGGCGATGCCGCGCCGCTGGACGAGGGCGTCGCCGAGGCCATCACCTCGCACCGTTTCACACCGATCAAGAAGCTCAACTGGCGCAACCATGCGCTTCAGTTCGGCTCCATCGACCGCTTGATCTCGACGCTTGAGGCAAGCCCGGACCACGAGATGCTGGTCAAGGCGCGCGAGGCAGATGATCTGAGCGCGCTGAAGGCCTTGGCCCAGGATGCCGAGATCACTGCGCGCTGCACTGATGGGCCTTCGATCCGACTGCTCTGGGATGTCTGCCGCATTCCGGACTTCCGCGGGATCAGCCACGCGGAACATGCGAGCCTGCTGGAGGCGATTTTCAACCACCTGCACGAACGGGGGCAAATTCCCGACAACTGGCTGGCGCAACAAATTCACCGAATTGATCGAACCGATGGCGACATTGATGCGTTATCCAAGAGATTGGCGTTTATCCGCACGTGGACATATGTCGCGCAGCGCAAGGGCTGGACCGGCGACGAAACCCATTGGCGAGAGGAAGCGCGTTCTGTAGAAGACCGATTGTCAGACGCGCTGCACGAGCGGCTGACCCAAAGATTTGTAGACCGGCGCACATCCGTGCTTTTGCGCCGGCTCGGCCAGAAGGAAGCCATGGTGGCAGACGTATCGAATACCGGCGAAGTGACCGTCGAAGGTGAATTTGTAGGGCGGCTGGAAGGGTTCCGCTTCAGCCAGGACAAGGGCGCGACGGGTGCGGAGGCCAAAACTATCAAGTCGGCGGCGCTTCAGGCGCTGGCGCCCCAGTTCCATCTGCGCGCCGACCGGTTCTACAACGCGCCGGACACCGAGATCGACTTCACCGAGCAGGGTGGCCTCGTCTGGGGCAAGGATGCGGTCGGCAAGCTGACCGCCGGGCCGGATGCGCTGAAGCCGCAGGTTGAGGTGTTCGTCGACGATGTCGCGGGCCCCGAAGTCGCGCAAAAGGTGCAACGGCGCCTGCAGCATTTCATTGACCGCAAGATTGCAGCACTTTTCGAGCCGCTGATGAACCTCAGCCGGGACGAAACACTCACGGGCCTCGCGCGTGGGTTTGCCTTCCAGATGGTGGAAGCGCTCGGCGTCCTGCCGCGGTCTGCCGTGGCCGATGAGGTCAAGGCGCTCGACCAGGACGCCCGCGGTGCCCTGCGTAAGCACGGCATCCGCTTCGGCCAGTTCACCATCTTCATGCCGCTTTTGCTGAAACCCGCGCCGACCCGATTGCGCCTCGTGCTCTGGTCGCTGTCGAAGGGGCTGAGCGATTTCCCCGAAGCGCCGCCGCCTGGTCTGGTGACCATTCCGGCAGATGCGAATGCGCCTCAGGGTGCCGACACGATGTCTGGCTACCGGATGGCGGGAGAGCGGGCGATCCGCATCGACATGCTCGAACGTCTGGCCGATATGCTGCGCGGTGAGAACTCACGCGCAGGGTTTGAGGCGACCGCCGATATGCTCTCAATCACCGGCATGACCTTGGAGCAGTTCGCCGACCTGATGCAGGGTTTGGGCTATAAGGCCGAGAAGGGCGAGCGCGAAAAAGTCAAACCGGTTGATGCCGTGGTGGCGGATGCACCGGTACCGGCAGAGGATGCACCAGTCATGGATCAGGCGGAAGCCGCCGCTGCAACGGCAGGCGCCATCCCTGAGGCAGCCGAGACCGACGGCGGCGTGCCGGAAACACCGGCCGATGAGACCCCAATCGGAACAGCACCGGATGCCGAGGAGGCTGGCCCCGAGGTCGAGGTCTTCTATACGTTCACCTGGGGGCGTCCGCCGCGTGCGGCTGGCGGTGCGGGCCGGAAACAGGGCGGCGAGCGTCCAAAGGCCAAAGGCAAACCGGGTGGCAAGGGCAAGCGCGGTGGCCCTCGTGGCGACAAAGACAAGGGCGCGCAGAAGTTCTCGGCACGTCCTCCGAAGTCGGAAAAGAAGATCGATCCGGACAACCCCTTCGCCGCGGCACTCATGGGGCTCAAGGACACCAAGTGATTGGCTGAAAAACTCCGTCTCGACAAATGGCTCTGGCATGCGCGGTTTTTCAAGACGCGCTCGCTGGCGGCCACGCGGGTCGCGGCGGGGGATGTCCGGGTCAACGGCACCCGCACTGAAAAACGCAGCCAGATGGTGGGCCCGGACGACGTTCTGACCTTCGCCCAGGGCGATCACATTAGAGTGATCCGCATCAACGCCATCGGCACACGCCGCGGCCCGGCCACGGAAGCGCAAACCCTCTATACCGATCTGTCCCCGCCCGAGGCGAAAACCCGGAAAACGGCCCCCGAAAACCCCGCGTTTGAAGGAAAAGGTCGCCCCACCAAGAAGGATCGTCGTATCCTTGATCTTTCTAAGGCCCGCTCCCTTGAATGATCGGGTTGGCTCATTTAGCTAACCTTGTGAGATTGGGGATAAAGAGGGTCCGATGACCTATATCGTGAACGACAGCTGTATTGCCTGCAAATACACCGACTGTGTCGAGGTCTGTCCGGTGGATTGCTTCTATGAGGGCGAGAACATGCTGGTCATTCACCCCGACGAATGCATCGATTGCGGTGTCTGCGAGCCTGAGTGCCCGGCAGATGCGATCCGCCCGGATACCGAGCCGGATATGGAGAAATGGGTCGAGTTCAACCGGAAATACTCCGAGATGTGGCCCGTGATCATCACCAAGAAAGACCCGCTCCCCAATGCTGATGAGCGCGATGGTGAGACTGGAAAGCTCGAAAAATACTTCTCCGAGGCTCCTGGAGAGGGCGGATAAGGGCCGATTCGAGGCGTTTTTCAGTGAGATACGGGCCTTAACCGGCTTGTTTTGCGATGTTTTTCGCCATTTGACGCAGGGTTCGCTTTTTTGCAGCGCTTTTTTGTGTTATATTCTCGTCACAAAGTAGTAACGGGACCGCTCATCGCCGCGCGTGGCAGAGGACGCCGGCACAGAAAATTCGAACCAGTCACACTCGGACGCGCGGCCGAAAGGTCAACGCTCAGTGTGACTTTGACTGTCGAACGCCAGGACCAGAGTGCCCAGTTGTAAGGAATGCTGAATGACCAAATCGAAAAAACTTGATTTCCGTCCGAACGAGTTTGTTGTCTATCCCGCGCATGGCGTGGGCCAAATCCTTTCGATCGAGGAGCAGGAAGTTGCGGGGATCTCGCTGGAGCTCTTCGTGATCTCGTTCGAGAAGGACAAGATGACACTGCGGGTGCCAACGCACAAGGCGACGGAGATCGGGATGCGGGCGCTGAGTTCCCCGGATGTGATCGGCCATGCGATGAAGACGCTGAAGGGCAAGGCCAAGGTCAAGCGGGCCATGTGGTCGCGCCGGGCGCAGGAATACGAGCAAAAGATCAACTCGGGCGACCTGATCGCGATTGCTGAGGTTGTGCGCGATTTGCACCGCACCGACGATCAGCGCGAGCAGAGCTATTCGGAGCGGCAACTTTATGAAGCCGCACTCGAGCGCCTGACCCGCGAGGTCGCTGCCGTGAGCGGTGGGGACGAGTTGGCTGCGGCCAAGCAGGTGGGTGATGTGCTGGAAAGCCGCGTCGCAGCCTGACCCAGCGTTTCTGAAAGCGAGAACAACCGCGCCTCACCGGCGCGGTTTTTTCATGTGAGCAGCAGGATGAAGGCCGCCAGCGTACAAAGCTCACCGAGTTGCTGCGCAGCACCCAACACATCGCCTGTCTGCCCACCGATCTTCGCCCGCGCGAGCGTTCCCACCAGAGCTGCGACCGCAAGGCCCGCGAGCAGGCCGCCGATGGCCGCGCCACCCACGCACAGACCTGCGATCACCAGGGCAATCCCCAACCCCAAGACCGCCGTTGGCGCATCAGGCCGCCCGACGCTCTTTGACAGCCCATCGTCGCGCGCATGGGGCAGCGCGGCCATCAGGCAGGGCATTGCCGCCCGCGACAGGGCGGCGGCAGCGATCACCGGTAGAACGCCCAAGGGCAAAAGAGCTGCATAGGCACTCCACCGCAAGCCCGTGATCAGGATCAGCGCGAGAATGCCATAGGTGCCGGTCTGGCTGTCACGCATGATCTCAAGCCGCCGCGCTGGCTCGAACCCACCCCAGAACCCGTCTGCGGTGTCCCCAAGGCCGTCTTCATGCATCGCCCCGGTGAGCAGCACCAACGTGATGAGCAGCACACCGGCGGCGAAGACTGCGGGCAGACCCAGCGCGAGACACAGCGCCGCGGCACAGGCGGCACCCGCGCCCAATACAGCGCCTGCAATCGGATAAGCCCAGGAGGCCTGGGCGCCGCGCGCAAAGGCGGTCTCGGGCAGGCGGGGCAGCGGCATTCGGCTGAGCAGCGTGGCCGCCAGCAGGATGTCGGTGACCCAGAACGGCAAACTGTCGGTTTTCATGGCTGGATCGGTCGTTCCTGACTTGTCGGTGCCTGCCCATTGGGTAATCAGGTGCACGCAAGGTTACAACCGAGGGACACCCATGACAGCAGCTTTTTCCGACATGGCCGGGTTCCGGGCGCTCTTGGCCGCGCAGCCGGGCGTCGATGATGTCGCGGTTTCCGCGGCGACCGAGCGGAACGGGCAGCTGACCAAGCCACCGGGGGCGCTGGGGCGGCTCGAAGACTTGGCGATCTGGTACGCGGGGTGGCGCGGGACCGCGCGGCCAACGGTCGAAAACCCGCAGGTCATTGTTTTTGCCGGTAACCACGGGGTCGCCGCGCAGGGTGTCTCGGCCTTCCCGCCAGAGGTGACCGCGCAGATGGTCCTGAACTTCCAGCACGGCGGGGCCGCGATCAATCAATTGGCCAGGACATTCGGCGCGCAGCTCGATGTTCACGCCTTGTCTTTGGACAGGCCCACGGCAGATTTCACGCAAGAGGCGACCATGAGCGAGGCGGAGTTGGTCACCGCGCTATCAACGGGCTGGTCTGCGGTCGACGCCCGGGCCGATGTGCTCGTGGTCGGTGAGATGGGGATCGGCAACACGACCTCTGCCGCCGCACTTGCCGCGGCACTGCTGGGTGGCGACGCCTCGGAATGGGCCGGGCGCGGCACGGGCGTCGATGATGCGGGGCTTGCGATCAAGACCCGTGTGGTGACCGAAGGTGTGGCACGGCACGGCGGACAGGGGGACGGGCTGGAGACGCTGCGCCGTCTGGGCGGGCGCGAGTTGGCCGCGATGGCGGGCGCCATTGCGCGCGCGCGCAGCCTGCGCATTCCCGTGCTGCTGGATGGCTTCATCTGCACCGCTGCCGCGTTGACATTAGAGAGGACTCAACCGGGCGCGCTTGATCATTGCGCAGCAAGCCACCTGAGCGCCGAACATGCCCATGGTCGCCTGCTCGATGCACTTGGCAAGACGCCCCTGATGTCGCTGGATCTGCGGTTGGGCGAGGGCTCTGGCGCGGCGCTGTCGCTGGGCCTGCTGAAAGGCGCGGTCGCCTGCCTCAGTGGTATGGCAACCTTTGCCGAGGCGGGCGTATCCGACGCCTGATCAGGCGCGCTTCTGCTCGGAATCGCGGCTGAGGATGGCGGTCTCCAGCTCCTTCTGCAGCTCCTTCGCACGCGCCAGATAGGCCGGGTTCTGGCTGGCGGGCACCTCCGGGTCCCAAAGCTGCGCCAACTCCTGCACCGAATAGCGGTCGTGGTGGTAGAAAATCTTCTCTGCCTCCGCCGCTTCAAACTCGCTCAAGCCGATGTTTTCCAGCACATAACGCCCGGCTCGTAGCGAGCTGTCAAAGAGCTCGCGCACGATGTCATCGGCCCCCGCCTGATAGAGACGGTAGACATGGGTCCGGTCCCGTGCGCGCGCGACGATGTGCAGGTCAGGCCGCAGTTTCCGCGCATAGGTCACCAGTTTGATGGCCGCCTCCGGATCATCGAGTGCCACAACCAGCACCCGCGCATCTTGCAGCCCCGCTGCGCGCAGGATGTCGGGGCGGGTCGGATCGCCGAGGAACCCCTTGAAGCCAAAGCGCCGCATCACCGCGATGGTCTCCATGTCGTGGTCGAGAACCACCGTGTTGAACCCATTGGCCTGCACCAGCCGGTTCACGATCTGACCAAACCGTCCGATGCCCGCAATGATCACCGGCCCTTCGATGTCGATCTCGTCCTCTTCGTGCTGCTCGACCGTTTCCGGCGCGCGTTTCGAGAGGTAGTCGTAGATGATGAACAAAAGTGGTGTGATCAGCATCGAGATGGAGATGACCAGCAGCAGCGTCTCGGCCACGCCGCGCGGGATCACACCCTGCACGACGGAGAAGGAGACCAGCACGAAGCCGAATTCACCCGCCTGGGCCAGGGCCAGCGTGAAGAGCCAGTGGTCCTTGCCCCTGAGCTTGAAGGCCCGCCCGAGGAAGAACAGGATCACGCCCTTGATCAGGATGACCAGCAGGGCCATTCCGACGATATTGAAGACATTGTCGAAGAGCAGGGTGAAATTGATCCCCGCACCCACGGTGATGAAGAAGAGGCCGAGCAGCAGCCCCTTGAAGGGCTCAAGGTCCGTCTCCAACTCGTGCCGGAACTCCGAGCTTGCCAGAACCACGCCCGCCAGAAATGCGCCGAGAGCAGGCGAGAGACCGACAAGGGTCATCAGAAAGGAGATGCCCACCACGATGAGCAGGGCAAGCGCGGTATACATCTCGCGCAGCCGCGCGGAGTGGATGTAGCGAAAGAGCGGGCGGGTCAGGAAGACGCCAGCGAAGATCACCGCTGCGATGGCAGCAATGGTCACGAGCGTGACGCCCCAACCGGGCAGGCCCTCAACCAGGGACATCGAGTGATGTGCCTTGTCATGCGCGTCCTCGCCACCCAGCTGGATCGAGCCGTCTTCTGCGATTTGGGCAGGCACGGTCGCCGCCAGAAGTGGCAGGAACGCGAGGATCGGGATGACCGCGATGTCCTGCGTCAGCAGCACCGAGAAGACCGAACGCCCGCCGCTGGTCTGCATCAGACCCTTCTCAGACAGGGTTTGCAGAACAATTGCCGTTGAGCTGAGTGACAGGGCCAGACCAATCGCCAAAGCCACACCCCAGGGCTGCTGATAGGCCATGGCAATCGCCATCAGAGCCAGCGCGCTGAGAATGATCTGCAGCCCGCCAAGCCCAATCAGCCGGTGCCGCATATCCCAGAGCGCGCGCGGTTCGAGCTCTAATCCGATCAGGAACAGCATCATCACCACGCCGAACTCGGCGAAATGTTGTAAGTCTTCGGTTTCCGAGCCCACAAGGCCCAAGAGCGGGCCGATGATGATGCCCGCCGCGAGATATCCCAGCACCGAACCCAGCCCAAGACGCGAGGCGAAGGGCACCGCGATTACCGCGGCCGCCAGATAGATCGAAGCCTGGAACAGGAAGCTATCCATGGCGGTGCGGTCTCCTCGTTGAGGTCATGTGGGCAAGGGCCCGTCGGATTTCAGTTGGTCCATGACGATCTGGCTATGCACGCGCGCCACCGCCGGATGCGGCAACAGGATCTCGTGGATCAGCGCATTGAGCGCAGGTAGATCAGCGCAGTACACTCGCAACAGATAGTCCGCATCGCCGGTCATTGTCCATGCGCTGGTAATCTCCGGCCGAGTGTTGACCAGCCGCGCAAAGCTCTGGGAGTTTTCCGGGCCATGGGTGCCCAGGTGCACCTGGACGAACCCCTGCACCTGCAGCCCAAGGCGCGCGGGATCGAGGCGCGCCACATAGGCCCGAATGTAGCCTGCGCTCTCCAGCCGTTGACGGCGGCGCCCGGCCTGGCTGGGCGAGAGGTGCAGCAACTCTCCAAGCTGCTGCGCAGTCAGATGCGCATCGCGTTGCAGCGCTTGCAACAGGCGGGTGTCCGTCTCGTCCAGCATGATGCGTCCTTTTTCGGAAGAACACGGTTATCCTGCGGGATTTGCGCATAACTGACCAGCGTTGCGACCGGATTCGCACAGAATTAACGGTCCGAATGCCATATTTTAGGCAGAAGACCGCTGACTGAACCGACTCACAAACCGCATTGGAGGCCAGAATGGGTCCTTTTCCGCATGACGCCCCGAAATCCACCATTACCTCCGAGAATCCCGTGGGGACCGATGGGTTTGAATTCGTCGAGTTCGCGCATCCCGAGCCGCAAGAGCTGCGCGATCTTTTTGCCCGCATGGGGTATGCGCATGTGGCGACCCACAAGAGCAAGCAGATTGAGCTCTGGCAGCAGGGCGATATCACTTATGTGCTGAATGCCGAGCCGAAGAGCTTTGGTGCGCGCTTTGTCGCCGAGCATGGACCGTGTGCCCCATCGATGGGCTGGCGTGTGGTGGATGCTCGCCAAGCCTTTGACCATGCGGTGGCGAAGGGGGCTGAGCCCTATGTTGGCGATGACAAGGTGCTCGATGTTCCCGCGATCATCGGCATCGGCGGTTCGCTGCTCTATTTCATCGATCAGTACTATGACACGAGCCCCTACAATGAGGAGTACGATTGGATTGCACGGTCCAAACCCGCGGGCGTGGGGTTCTACTATCTCGATCACCTGACGCACAATGTGCACAAGGGGAACATGGACAAGTGGTTCCGCTTCTATGGCGATCTGTTCAACTTCCGCGAAATCCGGTTCTTCGACATCGAGGGGAAATATACCGGGCTGCTGAGCCGCGCGCTGACCTCGCCCTGCGGGCGCATCCGCATCCCGATCAACGAAGACCGGGGCGAGACGGGGCAGATCGTGTCTTACCTCAAGAAATACAATGGCGAAGGCATCCAGCATATCGCGGTGGGCGCGCGGGACATCTATGACAGCACGGATGAGATTGCCGCGCGCGGGCTCAAGTTCATGCCGGGCCCGCCCGACACCTACTACGCGCTGAGCCACGACCGGGTTGCGGGCCATGAGGAGCCGCTCGACCGGATGAAGAAACACGGCATCCTGATCGATGGCGAAGGTGTCGTCGATGGGGGCGAGACCAAGATCTTGTTGCAGATCTTCTCCAAAACCGTGATCGGACCGATCTTCTTCGAGTTCATTCAGCGCAAGGGCGATGATGGCTTTGGCGAGGGGAACTTCAAGGCGCTGTTCGAGAGCATCGAGCAGGAACAGATCAACAGCGGAGAGCTGGCGGCAGAGTAGGGGCGGCCTGAAAGCCCACCCCACCTGCTGGTGAAGCGGGGCTCCCGCCGCTGTCAGCCTTTGGGCATCTTGAGAACGATATTGCGTCCGCGTCGCTGGTAGCGCAGCTCGCCTTCGCCGATGGCGGAGACGCGGCCACCGTCGATCCGGTCTCCAACCTGGACTTTCTTGTAGCGGCCGTTTGACAGGCGGACCAACGCGCGCCGCGCAGAGGGTGTGCCGTAGACCCCGATCAGGTTGACCTTGCGCAGGTTGATCGCGTTGCGCAGCGTTGCTTCGCGCGCGACGGATGCGCTCGACGGGATTTGCGGGGCAACGGCGCGCGGGGCGGGGGCAGCGATGCTCGCCGCACCCACGGCGGCAGCGGAGGCTGCGGTTTGCTGGGCACGTGCCACGATCTGGTTGAAGTTGCTGGGCCGTGCGTCCGGCCGCAGCGAGGCTGCGAGGGCAAGACGGCTGTTGCTGGCCTCAATGCTGACCGAGCCTGTGTCATCGAGAGGCACAAGGCTCGCGCTGGCCGCACTCGCCACCACGGCGGGTGGTGTCGGGCGCACGGGTGGGCGCAGTTCGGCAAGCTCGTCGCGGGTCAGCCCATCGAGCACGGCGCGTTCGGTGTTCTCAATGAGATCCGCGGGGCGCGTGCGGGGCCGATACTCCGCGAACTCGGTCTGGATCGGGCTTAATGCGACTGTGTCTTCCGCGTCGCGGCTCGGAAAGGCCGTGGGGCGCAGCGGTGGCGCACCTGCAAAAATCTTGACGCCATCAGGGTTCAGCGTGCCATCCGCGCTGGCCACGACGAGCCCGCGATCATCGAGCGCAAAGGTCGTTCCTGCCGCAGCGGGCGAGCCTGGCGCGTCAAAAAGCACATCGCGGTCGAATGACGCGACATCGGGCAGGGCCACGGCGTCAAAGGCGGGCTCAATGGGGTCAATGCTGGTGACATAGAGATCTTCGATATCGACCTGCGGGCCGGGCGTAGGCACGTCGGGCGCTTGCGGCCAGATGCCCGTCACCGCGTATGAGGCACGCAGTTCTTCGGTGCTGAGGCTGTCCGGCGCGTCGGTGACCAGCGGCGTGCGCAGCGCGTCGAGCACCGCGGCATCTTCATCGCTGAGACCGGGTTGCAGCGATGCGAGATCCTGCTCGGAACTTCCGGTGTCCTCTGGCGACTGCACAGGCGGCGCCACTTCGATCGCCGTGATTTCAGGGCCTTCGGGCGCGCTGCGTCCGGTCCAGCCCGCAACCGTGTCCTGCAGGCTGCCAAAGGACCAGGTGCCGAGCCCGGCCAATACCACGACAAGGGCCGCGGTCATGCCGAGCGGCAAGCGCTTGGCGCCCGCTGCTTCCGGCGCGCTGTTGCGCGCGCCGAACACGGTCATGCGCTCGGCCTCATTGCGCACCTTTGGTGTCACAGGGCCCGCCGCAGGGACTGGCGCGCGCACCGATCTCGGTTTGCTGGGCGGCTTCGGCACAAAGGGTTCGGCCGGCTCCGCAAACCCCTGCAGAGGCTGGGGCTGTTCGACCGCCGGCTCATAGATCGGCGGCACCGGCGTGTCGGATGTGCGGCGGCTGGCAAAAGACGGGGTCACCACGTCCACGTCACGCGGCGGCAACGTCGGATCGGTCACGCCCGCTGGCGGCACGCTATCCGCGCGCAGGCTCGCCAGCGCTTCATCCAGCGTGCTTTGCGCTTCGACTTCGGGGGCACCACGGGCCGACTTGAAGGCGGGCGCGGGCGTGTCCACCGGGTCGGGCGCCTCGACCACGGGTGCGCTCTCTGCAACCTCGGCCACGGGGCCGTCGGTCTCTTCGACGGCGCCCACAAGAGCGATTGCCTCGGCGTCCGGCTCGACCGTCTGTCCGGGCTGAAGCAGGGCGCGTGTGCCCTGGGCCGGTCCGAAATAGGGCTCGCCCGCGAAGGGGTTATCACCGGGAATGGCCACGAAACTAACGGGATGAAAGCGATGTTCGGTGGCGAATTCCTCCGCCTCCTGCAACGTCTCAAGCGCCACCGCGGCGACCTGCGTGGTCCCGCCCACCTGCACCACGTCGAAGGCCAGGTCTTCCACCGGATAGGGCGTCGCGTCGCTCAAAGCCTCGCGCGCGGCATCGCGGGCCTCCGACAGGCTGAGCCCCGCTGTGTCGAGCGTCAGATAGCGGATCTGTTCGTTCGGGATCACCAATTTGCAGCGCAGCCCATTCGGTGCCAGGGCCGTGCCGGTCTTGCGCAGCGCCGCGAGTTCGGCTGTCAGATCGTCCGCCTCCGGCGAAACTTCGCCGACCACGCGCCAGCCGCCGGTGACGCGATGCAACAGGCGAATGCTCTCGAACGAAAGAGACAGCGCGAAGTTTGGTTTCATGTCGTGGGTTTACCAGTCATGATAGAGCTTGCACAGATGGTTCCGACGCGGGTGAAGCATACAGCAGGTCTTTGCCGAGGAAAAGTAAACGGGGCGTTAACCGCTTGCTCCGCAGGAACCGCCTGTATCAGATGCCGCTGCAATCAGGAGAATAACGATGAGATATGTTTTGAACGCACTGCTGGCGGTGATCCTCGTGGCCGGGGTCGCCGTGGCGGAGGAGGACCGGGTGATCACCGTCACAGGGATCGGTTCGGTCGAGACGGTGCCTGACATGGCGATGCTGCGCCTCGGCGTCACGCACCAGGCCAAGCAGGCCGCGGATGCCATGGCCGCCACGACCGAAGGGGTCGCTGCCGTCCTCGGTCGCTTGGAAGAGGCCGGCATCGATGCGCGCGACATGCAGACAGACCAGCTCTCGCTGCAGCCGGTCTGGTCAGATTACAACTCGAATGACCGCCGGATCACCGGCTTCGTGGCCAGCAACATGCTGATGGTGCGCGTGCGCGATCTCGATGCGCTTGGGCGTGTGCTTGACCTCGTGATCACCGATGGTGCGAACTCCTTCAACGGGCTGTCCTTCGGCCTGCAGGAGCCCAAACCCGCCCAGGATGCGGCACGCGCTGCAGCCGTGGCCGATGCGTTGGATCGCGCCCAACAGCTTGCCGAGGCGGCCGGCGTGACCCTGGGCCCGATCCAGAGCATCAGCGAGCAGGGAGGCGCGCCCCGGCCGCAGATGATGGAGATGGCGACAGCCCGGATGGCCGCGGATGTGCCGATTGCGCAGGGCGAGGTCTCGGTGGCTGCGGAGGTGAACATCGTCTTTGCGATTGCCGAGTGACCCTGGCCCCAGACCAAACGAAAAAGGGCGCCCCGGTGGCGCCCTTTTGCATAGCGGCCTGACCAGGTCAGCTTGTCGCTTTGGATAGCGCCTGATCGAGGTCCGCGATCAAATCCTGCGCGTTTTCCGTGCCGATGGAAATCCGGACGACACCCGGCCCGGCGCCCGCCGCTTCCTGCTGCTCGGCCGTCAACTGCCGGTGGGTCGTCGAGGCGGAGTGGATCACAAGGCTGCGCGTATCGCCGAGGTTGGCCACATGGCTGAAAATCTCCAACGCGTTCACGAATTTCACGCATGAGTCGTAGCCGCCCTTGATCGCAAAGGTGAAAAGCCCGCCCGCGCCGCGCGGACAGATCTTCTTCACCCGGTCGAAATAAGGCGAGGATTTCAGCCCCGCATAGGTCACATACTCGACCCGCGGGTCCTTCTCGAGCCAGCCCGCCACGGCTTCCGCGTTCTCCACGTGCTTCTCCATGCGCAGGCTGAGCGTCTCGGTGCCCATCAGCGTGTAATGCGCCGCCTGCGGGTTCATGGTGAGCCCGAGGTCTCGCAGCCCGATGGCGATGGAGTGGAAGGTGAAGGCCAGCGGCCCAAACGTCTCGTGGAACTTCAGCCCGTGATAGGCGGGCTCGGGCTCGCTCAATGACGGGAACTTGTCATTCGCCGACCAGTCGAATTTGCCCGAATCCACAACGCAACCGCCTGTCACGGTGCCATTGCCCGTGAGGTACTTCGTGGTCGAATGCACCACCAGCGTCGCGCCATGCTCGATAGGACGGCAGAGATAGGGCGTGGCCGAGGTGTTATCGACGATCAGCGGAATGCCCGCGGCATCCGAGATTTTCGAGATCGCATCGAGGTCCGTAATGTAGCCGCCTGGGTTGGCAATGGCTTCACAGAAAACCGCCCGCGTATCGTCATTGATCGCTGCCTTGACCGCATCAAGGTCGTCGAAATCAACGAAGGTGCACTCCCAACCGAAGCGCTTGATCGTATGGCTGAACTGCGTGACCGTGCCGCCATAGAGCCTAGTGGACGCCACAATGTTCTTGCCTGGGCTCATCAGCGGAAAGAGCGCCATGATCTGTGCCGCGTGACCCGAGGAGCAGCAGGCCGCCCCCACGCCGCCCTCAAGCGTCGCGATCCGCTCCTGCAGCACCGCGACCGTCGGGTTGGTCAGCCGCGAATAGATGAAGCCCACTTCCTGCAGATTAAACAGCGCGGCGGCATGATCCGCATCCCGGAAGACATAGGCGGTCGTCTGGTAAATCGGCGTCTGCCGGGCACCGGTGGCCGGGTCGGGCCGCGCGCCTGCGTGGATCTGCAGCGTGTCGAAGCCATAATCGGGGCCATCTGTCATTGGGGTTCCTCCTGAGGACGTGTTTTGCCGGTATCGTTAGGCCAAGCCCGTCAGGCATACAAGGGCAGGGCGCCTCAGCGCATCCAGAAGCCGTTGGATTTGATGCGGTTTCTGATCGCCTGTTCGCGCCGCGGCAGGTGGTCCTGATCAAAGAGCGCGCGCACTTTTGCGCCGCGGCCCTGGTAGACCATGCGCTTGATCGGCTCATGCGCTTTCAGCACCTTTTTCAGCTTGTTCGGCGCTGTGATCTCTTCGAGCACCTTGATCACGTGATCGCCCTCCCGGGCGTAGAGCAGCGGAAAATGCCGGTAGTGGCAGCTCACCGAGCCGTCTAGCAACCCGGGCGGCAGCGTGTCGCGCCCGCCGCCAAGCGCGTGGATCACCAGCGGCAGCGCGATCTGGTCGAGCCACGGATAAAGCTCCTGTGCACAAAGCGCCTGCGGAGGATCGTCGCGGATGGCAACCGCGTAATCCTCGAAGAGAGCCCCAAACTCCCGGGGACAGCGATAGAAGAAATAGCCCGCATTGAAATAGAGATAGCGCTTCCAATACTCATCCGGCTCGCTCAGATCGAGCGAGCTGTCGAAGTCCAGCCCGAACTTGTCATAGAGCGACGTCCAAAGCGCCGCATAGCCCGGGCCGTAAAGCTCGGGTTTCGGCCAGGTGCCCTCGCGGCGCAACGAGGCGGACGGGCGGTCGAAATCAAAGGGCACGCTCATCAGGTCGCCGGTGATCAGCGTGTCGGTGTCGAAAAAGACGAAAGGCTCGTTTTCCGGCAGCGCGCGCAGCATCTCGATCTTGTTGCCATGCGGATAGGCGGCGCCGAAATGCCGGGCCTCGAAGGGGACAACCTCGGCCTCAAGGGCCTGCAACAGCTCCAGCGCGGCGCGGTCCGAGATGCGCGGGTCCCCGGGCCAGAGTGGGCCCGGCTGCGGCTCGGCGATCAGCAGGCGGCCTTTGAAATCCGGGGTCATATGGCGCAGCGACGCCGCAAAGAGCAGCGCCTCATAGGTCAGCCGCCCCTTTTGAGCGACGATCACAACGTTGAATCTGCCGTGGGATGTCTCAGCCGTCTCGGCCATCTGCGCCTGTCTGTCTGCTGTGTTGTGCAACTATAGGGTCAAGTGACCTGTGGCAAAAGCGCTTTGAACACCGTGAGTTTACGGATCGGCTGGACTTATGGCCGCGCGCCCTGGTGCGCTTGCGAACAGGGCAAACGGGGCGTCTGTCCATAAGCCCTGCTTCTGTCGGCACGGGCGGTTTTGATTGGTTCGGTGGTGCCGTGCATCGCTAGGGTCCGGGCGCCACCTCAGCAACAAGGACACTCCCCATGCTCACCAGACTGACCCCTGATACCGTGCGCCCCGTCCGGCCGCCGTTTGCGGGCATCTACACCCACGGCACCCAACTTGACGCGCCCAGCCGGTTGATCGCGCTGTCAGGGCAGATCGGTATCCCGCTGGACGGGCCGACACCATCAGACTTTGCAGCCCAGTGCCATCAGGCGATGGATCATGTGGAGGCCCTGCTGGCTGCCAGCGACATGACTCTGTCCGACATCCTGCGCGTGACCTATTACCTGACACGAGCCGAAGACCTGCCGCAGCTGTCAACGATCCGCCAGAGCCGCTGGCACAGCGAGACACCGCCTGCAGTCACAACACTGGTCGTGGCCGCCCTCGCGAGTCCGGAGCTCCTGGTCGAGATCGAGGTGCTCGCTGGCGTCTGATGTCCTTTGGCTCCGCCGTACGACCTGTTGAAGAAAAACGGTGAGAGCGGACCTCAATTCGAACCAGGCGTGCGTCTCCGCGAGGGAACCGCAGGTGGCCGCTGCCACTGCCGTTGAGCGCAGGATCGATCCGGGGGATCGATCGGTGCCCGCAGGCGCGTCGGCTTGAGCTTGTAGCCACGTTACAACTTGAGGGAGTGAGATGGTGGGCGACCCTGGAATCGAACCAGGCGTGCGTCTCCGCGAGGGAGTTACAGTCCCCTGCCACACCTTGCGGCCTGTCGCCCACGCCGCGAGGTCAGTTGCACCCGCGGTGAAGGCGTGATTACAAGCGGTGCTGAGAGGCGTCAAGGCGAAATCACATGCTTTTTCGACGCCGCAAACCATGGGGCCGCCATGATGAAAAAACCCAAGTGGGTTGTCCAGAAAGAGCAGGACAAGAAGGCGCGAGGTCAGGAGACGGTGTGGCTCTTTGGGCTGCACGCGGTCCGCGATGCGCTGCTCAACCCGGCGCGCAGGAGGCTGCGGCTGATCGTGACGCTGAATGCGCAGGGCAAGCTGGCCGAGGCCATCGCCGAAAGCGGGATGACACCCGAGGTTGTCGATCCGCGCAAGTTCTCCGCACCGCTAGATCCCGGATCGGTGCATCAGGGCGCAGCGCTGGAGGTCAAGCCGCTCGACTGGGGGTCTTTGGAGCAGGTGTGCATCGGGCCTGCCGCGCCGCGCGTGGTGATGCTAGACCGGGTGACAGATCCGCACAATGTGGGCGCGATCCTGCGCTCGGCGGAGGTGTTGGGGGCATCGGCGGTGATCGGCACGCGGCATCATTCCGCACCCGAGACCGGGGCGCTGGCCAAGACCGCGAGCGGGGCGCTGGAGCGGCAGCCCTATGTGCGGGTGCGCAACCTTGCCGATGCCATCGCGGAGCTGCAGCGCATGGGGTACCTTGTCCTTGGGCTCGATGGCGCGGCGAGCGAGACCATCGAGGCCGCACTCGAAGGCAAGCGCGATCGGCCCGTGGCGCTGGTGCTGGGCGCCGAGGGTCCGGGCCTGCGCGCCAAGACCAAGGAGACGGTGGATGCGCTGGTGCGGATCGACGCGGGAGGCGGATTTGGCTCGCTCAACGTCTCGAATGCCGCCGCAATCGCCTTATATGCATCTAAACCCCCGGCCTGACGCGCGGCGGGTGAGGGGACAGGAATGGCTCATACGACGAAGATCGCAACCTGCTGTTACTGCGGCACCCGTGCAGCGCTGGTTCTGGGGCGCAATCGGCATGAGCTGGCCTGTTCAAGCTGCGGCGCGCCTCTGCATGAGCTCAAGCGCCTGCCGCAGGAACATCCGGGCAAGACCGAGCTGGTGCGCCCCTCGGCGGTGCGGAAGACCTATGCCGATGAGCCCTATCGAAAGCACAGGAAGCCGAAGAAGCGCCGCAAGACCTACAAGAAGCGCAAGGGGCTGATGCGGCATCTGATGGAAGAAGCCTTTGATGTCATCGAAGACATCTTTGACTAAAGATCGGCGGCTTTTGGCCACAGAAATTAAGGTTTCGTTCACAGATTTGCGAGACAGTCTGGATTAGCACGCGTGCGTGCTTACTTAAGTGTCATGTCGAAAGGCTCGGAACGCCTTTTGATTTCATGACTGTCCCTCGTTCCGTACCTCTTCGCGCCCTTTGCTTTTTAGCATCGGGCGCCTTTTTTTCGGCCCTGGGCTCCGCTAGGAGGGGAGGGTGACCTATTCCGATGACCTGCTTCGCTCGATTCTGACCCGCACGCGGCGCATTGCGGTGGTGGGTGTGTCGATGAACCCGGTGCGCCCGAGCTACTATGTGGCACGCTATCTCGATCTTAAGGGCTTTGAGGTGGTGCCGGTGAACCCGGGTCATGCCGGACAGATGCTGTTCGGGCGCGAGGTGCGTGCCACGCTGTCGGACATCGAGGGCGCCGTGGACATGGTCGACATCTTCCGACGGTCGGAGGCTGTGCCGCAGATTGTCGATGAAGCGCTGGAGCGGTTTGCGGATTTGCAGACGATCTGGATGCAGATCGGTGTTTCGCACGCCGAGGCCGCCGCCAAGGCGGAGGCGCGCGGGGTGACCGTGGTGCAGAACCGGTGCCCCAAGATCGAGTATCAGCGGCTCTATGGTGAGCTGCGCATGGGCGGCTTCGCGACAGGCGTGATTTCCAGCAAACTCTGAGGGTGTCGGGCGGCTCTGTTTGGCCATGTGGCCAAAGGCGCCCGCCCGCCGACCCTAGCTGTCGCGCGCCGCTTTTTCCGACAGACCCGATTGGCCCTGGCGGCGCTGCAGTTCCGCCAGCACATCGTCAAGGCGCACGTCAGAGGCCGCGAGCATCACCAGCAGATGATAAAGCACATCGGCGGCCTCGGACGTGAGCCGCGCCTTGTCGCCCTTGATCGCTTCGATGATGGCCTCGATGGCCTCTTCACCGAACTTCTCGGCGCATTTCTCGGGGCCTTTCGCGAGCAGCTGGGCGGTCCAGCTGATCTCGGGATCAGCCGTCTTGCGCGCTTCGATGGTGATGAAGAGATCGTGCAGGGTCATGTCAGCCTCATCGGGATGCCTGCTGCGGCCATGTGCCGTTTTGCCTCGGCGATGGTGTAGTCGCCGAAGTGGAAGATCGAGGCGGCGAGCACAGCGGAGGCGCCGCCTTCGGTCACGCCTTCGACCAGGTGATCCAGCGTCCCGACACCGCCGGAAGCAATAACGGGCACCGAGACGGCCTCGGAAATGGCGCGTGTGAGCGGCAGGTTGAAGCCTGCGCGCGTGCCGTCGCGGTCCATGGAGGTCAGCAGGATTTCCCCAGCCCCCTTCGCGGTGACCGTCCGCGCGAACTCAACGGCATCAATGCCGGTGGGTTTGCGCCCGCCGTGGGTGAAGATCTCCCATTTGCCCGGGCTGACGGTCTTGGCATCGATGGCGACAACGATGCACTGGCTGCCAAACTGATCCGCGGCCTCTGCCACCACATCCGGCTTGGCGACGGCGGCAGAGTTGAAGGACACCTTGTCGGCCCCGGCCAATAGGAGTGCCCGTACATCCGCCGTGGTGCGCACGCCGCCGCCCACGGTCAGCGGGATATAGCAGTGCTCGGCGGTGCGGGTGACCACGTCGAACATGGTGGCGCGGTTCTCGTGGGTTGCGGTGATGTCGAGAAAGCAGAGCTCATCAGCGCCGGCCGCATCATAGGCGATGGCCGCATCGACCGGGTCGCCCGCATCGCGCAGGTCGACGAAGTTCACGCCTTTCACCACGCGGCCCTCGGCCACATCAAGGCAGGGGATGATCCGGGTCTTCAGCATGCTCAGGCGGCTCCGGCCAGAGGGCCCGCGCGGGCGATGCGGGCCAGGGCATTGCGGGCAATGGCGATGTGGAACGGCATGATCGCGGCGAGATAGGCGCGCCCGCCAATGTTATGCGCATGCACCCAGGTGGCGAGCGACACGCGCCCCTGCGCGCTGTGCACGCTCACGCGGAATTCGAGGTGCTTGTCGTTGAAGCCCGCGATCACCTCGGTGTCGCTTGTTTGCTCGATCGGGAAAGGCCCGAGCTTTTCCGCGTCGCCCGTACCTTCGTTCAGCAAGCCAAAGGGCGCCACCAGTACGCTGCGCAAGGCGACCAGCGCCTTGGCCCAGCCCGGAAATTCCACGATGATCTGCGCCGCCGTCAGCGCGGGCAGGGTGCTTGATACCTGGTAACAGTCGAGGAAATCCCCTGGCGCCACATAGCTGTGCAAACGGCTGTCGTGCGGCAGGTCGGTTTTGATCACGGCAGGGGCCATCCCTTACCCTTTCAGTGCTGCGAGTGCCTCGGCGAGGTCGATGGCGCCATCATAGAGCGCGCGGCCCGAGATTGCGCCGTTCAAATCTGCGCCACAATCGCGCAGGGCAATGAGGTCATCGAGCGAGGAGACACCGCCCGAGGCAATCACCGGGATCGAGACCGCCTGCGCGAGCGCCGCCGTTGCCGCGATATTGGGCCCGCCCATCGCACCATCGCGCAGGATGTCGGTGTAGATGATCGCGGCCACGCCCGCGTCCTCGAAGGACTTTGCGAGGTCAGTGACCTGCACATCGGTCTCCTCCGCCCAGCCCTTTGTGGCCACAAACCCGTTGCGCGCGTCGATGCCAACGGCCACATGGGTCGGGAAGGTCCGCGCCGCCTCGCGCACGAGGTCGGGGTTTTCCACCGCTACGGTGCCGAGGATCACCCGGCTCAGCCCCTTCTCCAGCCACATCTCGATGGTGGCCATATCGCGGATCCCACCGCCCAGCTGAACCGGCACCGTACACTCGCGCAAGATGGCGCGCACGGGCTCGGCGTTGACGGGCGCGCCTTCGAAAGCGCCGTTGAGGTCCACCAGATGCAACCACTCACAGCCCGCCTCCACGAAGCTGCGCGCCTGTGCGGCAGGGTCGTCGTTGAAGACGGTGGCGCGGTCCATATCACCGTGCAACAGGCGCACGGCCTGCCCGTCTTTGAGGTCGATGGCGGGATAGAGGATCATACGCAGCCTGCCTTTTGATGATGCGCCCGGGCGTTCGGTGCGTCTCTTGCACGGTTTGCGGCGGATTTGCAACGCGACGCAGGGTCATGCTTGCGCCGCTTCGCAGGCCGCGCCAACTCTGCGAGCCAATCAGGGAGGACCAGATGAAAAAACCGATGACACTTGCCGCAGCGCTGATGCTCGCCGCCGGGCTCGCGCAGGCCGATCCGATCGAGGGCACATGGCGGACCGAGCCAGATGACGGCGCCTATGCGCTGGTCAATATCGCGCCCTGTGGGGCTAACTTTTGCGGCACCATTGACCGCACATTCAATGCGGAAGGTGAGTATGCCTCGCAGAACATCGGCAAGACGCTTGTCATTGACATGGCCCCCGAGGGCGCGGGCAAGTACCGCGGCAAGGTCTGGCGTCCCTCGAACAACAAGATCTACCTCGGCAAGATCGACCTCAACGGCGACAGCATGCGGCTGTCGGGCTGCGTCGCAGGCGGGCTGATCTGCTCGAAGCAGACCTGGGCGCGCGTTCAGTGACGGGGTGGCTCTGCGGTCCCAGTTTAACGCGGGGCGCAACGCTTCCTTAACGGCTTTCGGCCTATCTTGATGATGGTGCTCTGTACGCCCTGCCGGGCGGGCGGGGGTGTTCCGGGTGAATTGTTACTGAGCCATCAGATGCCGCAACGTCGCAGACCAGCTTCCGAAGTGACGCCCGAGTATGAAGACTCCGGGCTCTTCAAGAACAAGGTCGGCCAGCTTCAGGTCGAGCTGGTGCCGCAATCGACCTACAACGGGCGCAACGACCTTGTGGTGCGCGGCTTTGTCAACCGCACCATCGAGATCGAAGTGGCCTTTGCCGGGCGGCGGGTCAAGGAAGTCGGCCCGCTCGAGGCGCGCCTGCAGATGGTCCGAGCCAAGGCCATCCGGGAGGCGGCGGAGAAGGGTCTGCCGACGCCCGACATCGACCACATGCGCCTGCCGGTGCTGATCGAAGGGGCGTGGCGCCCGCGGTTCAAGCGGGATCAGACCGGCTGGGAGACGCGCAGCTACTATCTCTTTGCCGCCCGCTGGTCGATCCTCGATGACGACGGCAACACGGTGTCCTTTGGCGCGCGTCCGCTTGTAGTGGCGCGACAGGGGCAGGACTAGCTTACAAAGTCACAGGTTAGGCGAGGCAGGCGCAGGCGGAGCGCAAAGCCTCAGGGTCGCCAGCCCAGAAAATTCGCAATCATCCGCAGCCCGGTCGCCTGGCTTTTCTCCGGGTGAAACTGCAGCCCGATCATCGTGCCGGTGCCGATCACCGCGGTGACATCGCCGCCGTAATCCACATGCGCCAGCCGCTGCGCGCTGTCGGCCACCTGCATGTGGTAGCTGTGCACGAAATAGGCATGCTCGCCCGTCTGCACACCCTCGAACACCGGGTGCGCCCCATCAAGCACGAGGTCGTTCCAGCCCATATGCGGCACCTTCAGCGCGGGATCATTCGGTTCGATCTTGCGCACCTCACCCGCCACCCAATCGAGCCCGCGCGTGTCGGTGTACTCGCGCCCCCATGTCGCCATCAGCTGCATCCCGACGCAGATGCCCATGAAGGGCCGCCCCTTGACTTCGACCGCCTCGACCATCGCGTCATAAAGCCCCGAATGCCCCTTCAACTCCGCCATGCAGGCGGGAAAGGCACCGTCGCCGGGCAGCACGATCCGGTCGGCACGTGCCACCACATCGGCGTCGCCGGTGATTACGATCTCGCCGCCGCCTGTTTCGGCCGCCATGCGCTCGAACGCCTTCTGCGCCGAGTGCAGATTACCGCTCTCGTAGTCGATGATGGCCGTCAGCACGTCAAAGCGCACCCTTGGTCGAGGGGATCGCATCCGCCTTGCGCGGGTCGACCTCGACCGCCTCGCGCAGGGCGCGTGCCACCGATTTGAACGCCGCTTCGGCGATGTGGTGGCTGTTGAGCCCGTGCAGCATGTCCACATGCAGCGTGATGCCACCATGGGTGCTCAGCGCCTGGAAGAACTCGCGCACCAACTCGCTGTCGAAACTCCCGATCTTCGGTGTTGGCAGATCGACATTCCAGATCAGGAAGGGCCGCGCCGACAAATCCAGCGCACAGCGCACGAGCGCATCATCCATTGGCAAAAGGCAGGCGCCATAGCGCCGAATGCCCCGCTTGTCGCCCAGGGCCGTGGCCAGCGCCTGACCAATCGCAATGCCGGTGTCTTCCACGGTGTGGTGGTCGTCGATGTGCAGATCGCCCGCCGCCCGCACCGTCATGTCGATCAGCGAATGGCGCGCCAACTGGTCCAGCATATGGTCGAAAAAACCCACGCCGGTCTGGTTGTCGTAAGCGCCGGTCCCATCGAGATCGAGGGTCACGGTGATCTCGGTTTCGGCGGTTGTGCGGGTGATCGTGTGGCTGCGCATGGGGTCTCCGGCCCAAAGAAGGTGCGCGCCCTTATAACAGCCCATCTCTGCGCGCCAAGATGCGACATTCGGGATTGCGGCTGCCGTGCCCAATATGCCAGCTTGGACACAGGGCGCATCGCCCCGACAAGGAGCGTTCATGGCCACATGTGTCTTTATCCAGATCCGCTGTACGCCGGGCACGACGTACAGCGTGGCCGAGGAGATTGCCCTGCGCGAAATCCACTCCGAGCTCTACTCGACCAGTGGGGACTATGATCTGCTGATGAAACTCTACATCCCCGCCGAGGCGGACGTGGGCAAGTACATCAACGAAAACCTGTTGGATATCAAAGGGATTGAGCGGTCGCTGACGACGATGACGTTCAAGGTCTTTTGACGGTGCGCCGCAGTCTCTGCGCGCTTGCGCTGCTTCTGTGCGCCGGGCCGCTCTGGGCCGGGCAGAAGACCTATTCCGGTGAAGAAGCGGCCGCGCTGCGCTGCGCCAACACACTAGCGTTTACCGCCGTCGCTCTGGAATCATCGGGCGGGATTTCGAGCCTGGAAAAGGACGTGATGCTCGACATCACCGTCGGTATCCTGGCCCAGCACGTCAGCGGCACGTGGCGCCAGAAAAAGGCGGCTCTGCGCGTGGTGCGTGACCGGCGCGACGTGCTCGAAACGCTCGATGACTTCACCCGATTTGCCAATCAGTGCCTGCTGCAGTTCCCGATCAACTGAGCGCGTGCTGCGGGCTCAGGCGGCGAGCAGGCATTCGGTGATCTGAGCGAACCTGCGGTCGCGCCGCAGGCTGTTCAGCATCGGGTCCTGCGCCAGCCAGGCATGGTCGCGATAGCCGCCCTCGACCGCCGCGACAAGCGCATCCATGGCACGGTCGTGCTCCCCGATCTCGGCAAACGCAAAGCAGTCGTGGATGAAGCACACGGTCTCGCCCGCGCCGTCTCCGCACAGCACGTCGAACGCGGCGTCGGGTTTGCCCAGAAGCGCCAGCACAGGGGCGAGCGTCTGCCGCGCGCGTGGATCGGTCGGGTCGAGGTCGAGCTGCGCTTCGAGCCCGCGCTTGCACACCGTCGCAATCCGGTAGGACAGCGATCCATCGAAGGTCTTCGCCGCCCGCGCGGCAAGAAACAGCGCCCGGGTCGGATCGGCTGTCAGCTCTGCGGCCCGCATGGCAAGGGTGGCCGCCGCGCGGTGCCGCCGGTCGGCAAAGGCGGCGCGGGCGGCGAGATAATGCGCTTCACCATCGCGATCACCAAGCTCGACACACCGTCCAAAGGCGGTGCTGGCCTGCGTGGTCTTGGCGAGAGCGGCGAGGCTGAACCCATAGGCGCTGTGCGAGAGCGCGCAGTGCATGGCCTGGGACACGGCGATATGCCCATGTTGCGCGGCTTCCATCAGCGTTGCCTGCGTGCCACCGCCATAGAGCCCCAGATGTGCAAGGGCGATGGCATGTTGCGCCTGCGCCATCGCGGCCTCGGGCGAGAGGGCCACGGCCTCCCGGCTCAGCATCACGGCCTGTGTGACCGCGTCCCTGTCTCCCCGCGCCAGCGCGGTGCGTGAGTCGAGCACACGGGTATAGGCCTCAAGCGATATCGCGGGGGCAGTGGGCTTGGCCGCCAGCGACATCGGGTCCACCGGTTCGGCCGGGACCAGCAGCCGATAGCCCGCCTTGGCAACCGTCCCGATCACGGGCTCTGAGACGCCGGTGCCGCGAAAACCGCGCCGCAACTCGGCCACCGCCTGGCTGAGGCTCTCATCCGTGACCGTCACATTCGGCCAGACCGCATCCATCAGCGCGTCGCGGGTCACCGTACGCCCGTCGGCCACGCACAGCTCCACCAGAACCGAAAAGGCCCGGGGCGACAGCCGCGTTTCCTTGCAGCCGTCGGTCAGCGACCGCGCGCTTGGATCAACGCGCCACCGTCCAATGACAAAAGGCGATGTGCGAAAAAGCTGGTCGTGCATGGCGGGGCCCCCGATACGCGTCTGGTGAGGCCTGGGAAAAACAGGCCAGGAAAAGTCTTAAAACAATTTGCGAAGCCAAACCGGTTTGCGGCGGCTCTGTCAACTCAAGGCTGCGTGATCTCGTCGCAGTGTCAGGCTCGCGAGACAGCTGCGCGTCGCTCCGGAGGACGGCAGACGCGCCTAGCGCGTCGCTTGGAAAAACTTCGCCCCAAAACGCTCTTCGAGGAAGCGGTTCTGCGGACGTGCCTGCGCATCGATCCAGTCCTCCACGGCCTCCGGCAGGGTCACGGGATCGGTCTGATGCACCTTACGGTCGGGCGATGGATAACGCGCAGCGGGCAGGCCGCAATGCTCTTCGATCCGGCGCAGCACCGCGCGCGGGTCGGATTTGATCGCACCGAAGGGCAGATAGAGCAGACGCTCTTCCGGCACCTGCGCGTCCCAGCGCGGCACGTTGTTGAGATAGTCGCCGCGGGTCCGGAGCGCCGACATCTCCAGAAGCTCGGCCCAATCGCTGTCGGTTGTCGGCGTGGTTCTGCGGCGCTGTATCATCATGCGGATTTGCGACCGCAACCGCTCGGCCGGGTGCCGAATGATATAGATCAGCTTTGCATCGGGCAGAAAGCGGTTGAAGTATGTGATGCCGCTCTCCGGAAGGCAGGAGTACTCCGGTGTCACATCGACGCCGCGTTGATGATCGGCAGCGCGAGAGAACACGTACTCATACCAGATCGCATTCAGGATCGGACCTTTCAGCAGGCGGTCGAGATACGCGAGATAGGCGTCGTTCGGGACAGATTGCAGCTCCAGATGCCGTTCGCGCGCTGTTTTCAGGCCGCTTTTGACGTGCCATGCCGTCCACCGGCGGCACTCCTCGATGAACTTGTGATCGAAGAAGTGCAGCTCCTTGAACGGCGGCACCCAGATATCGCGGCGCGACGACAACATCTCGTGCAGCCAGGAGGTGCCCGCCTTCTGCGCGCCGATGCAGATGATATCTGGCTTTCTCGGGACGGTCACAACGTGTCCCAATCGAGCTCCTGCGCCACAAGAACGTTGTCGATGGATTTCAGCGCCTCGAGGTCGGTGGCAAACCGTTCCCGTGAATGCGCCGCCTGTGCCTCGCTCCAGGGGCTTGCGATCACCTTGCGGATGATCGGCACATCTGCGCCGTATTCGTCAAAGAACGCGGTGGTTCTGCTGACCCATTCGCTGAGCGATGTGGGCGGCTCCGAGCGAAAGGATTTGAGGTAGGGGGCGCGGCCATCCTCAGCCAGGCTCGACACCGGAAAGCGGACAATGTTTTTGAAATTGTAGGTCGACGGGTGCCCGGTGATCAACGCCGCCACACCCGCCCAATTGGCGGCCAGCGTGTCTGCGGGGATGACCACGATAAAGGCCTCGGGCCAGGCCTCGCGCATCCGGTAGATGAAATGCACCCACGAGAAATCCATGCCGTCCGGATAGGTTTCGGTCAGATGCTTGAAATGGGGGCTGCGGATCAACTCGGCCTCGGCGAACTGCGCAAAATCCTGAATGCACACAAAGATCGTCACCTGATGACCCGTCGTCATCTGACGGAAAGGTGCAATCTTGCCCTCCAGTCGCGGGTAGAGATGACCTGCCGCCAAGGCCGTCTCGCGCCCACCGAAAAAGGCACCGTAAGTGTAGATGAGACAGCTGGTTTTGGGGTCGGTCGTCACCCGGGTCACATAGGCTTGGTGGGTAAGGGGGTCGGCAAGTTCCTCGACCGGCAGGCTCAGCGAACTGGTGAGGGTGTCGCGGTGCAGGCGCACCTTGGGGAATTCCGCGCGCACCTCCTTTAGCCGGTCCGCGTTGCTGCCAAGCAGCTTCTCAAGCGGCAGGGAGAGCGGCGAATGTGGTCCCAGCACCAGCCTGTGATCGTAGATTTCGGTCATTTACCCCAACGCGCCCATCACAGTTTCCGGCGCATCATGCGCATCATGCGGTTCTTGACGTCCTCGTCCAGCAATGGGGCGGGCGCAGTCCCCAGAATCCGCCGAAACCGCCCGAAGGCCGTGGGCCCTTTGCGCAGCCGTTCCATCACCTCCATCTGCACCTTTCCCGCGACAGGCGACAGATAGGCCATTTTGGAGGTGCGGGCGAACATGGTTTCGATCATGTCCCCCTGTTCGGGCCGGAAGGTGCGCAGACCATCGAAAAGCTCCTTCTTGAACGAGACCCGGGCGTTGGGCGGCCACGGCCGTTTCGGATAGAATACGGCCAATTCGCTTTCATACAATCTACAGGTGTTGGCGACCGTCGCCGCAGCGAGAGCGGTCGTGCGTTCAAGGTCGTCGCGACCGAAGTCCGCAATCGTATCGGCGATGGAGATCAACCACCGCAGCGACAATTCGGCGCGCAGGGCATCGAACTGCTCGTCCATGATCCGCCAGAACAGACGGTGAGCGGGCGCGCAGGCCGCGTCGCGCCGGATCACCACGATGACACAGGCCAGCAGATGCGACAGCCGCGAGGCGCCGCCGAACTCCGGTTGCAGATTGTGGAAATGCACGTTCAGATCGCCGTCGCGTGCAGCCCAGGTTTCCGCGGGCTGCCCGGGGATCACCGTGTCGACAAAGGGCTCCAGCGGGATGTCCGGCGCGGGCAGCGCGTGCTCGGCCTCGCTGATCTCGAAGGAATTATCCGAGAAATAGGCTGGCCACAAGCTATAGACCGGATTAGAGGCGCGCCGCGGCAGCGCGGACGTGACCTCGGTAGGGTGATCCGGCTCATATCCCAGCACCCTGTAGTCTTCGGCAAAGAGCGCCCGGAACCGGTTCTCGTCGGTGTCCGTCCAGATATCCTCTGATCCTTCCGGCTCGCGGGACCGGTGCAGATGCGGCAGTGTTCCAGTCAGCCCAAGCGTGGCGCACATCTGTGCAAAATCCTCCTCCAGCCGCTCGGATCGCAGCAGCCGGGTCACACCACGCAGGCAGTGAAACGGGTGCGTCTGCGGAATGAGATGATGCTTGAGGTCCCAGCTCAGATTGCGCTGGCTACGGTCAAACCCGATCCAAGGGTCCTCCAGCACATCGAGCGCCTGCGAGATCGTGAGGTCAGGCCAGCGCGGCGCTTCGTCGCCCTCCGCGTCATCGCCATATTTGAACAGTCGCAGTGCAGAGAGGAAGCGCGCCTTCGGGTCCCGCATGATTGAGACCCGCTCCCAGTCTGCGTAAGCCTCGGGGATATGGCCAAAAAACGTCCGCTCGACCGGCACGCCCAACGCCTTTCTGACAGAGCTCCCGCCGGTCCGTGGCATGTGCACCAGAACAACATTCGGGTCCCGCAGAATTAAGTTGGTCATTGTGCTTTATGCATTTTTTGGTTGGCCTGCCGCCTTCTCATAGCGTGATTTCGAAAGACCGCAAAGCGCAAAGCCCGACCGCGTCTGCGCCGCATGACCCGTCAGTCCAACGGATCGTCGCCACCCGGCGTCGCAGCAAAACAAAAGGCCACCCGAAGGTGGCCCATATGTCGTCCGGTTCAAAGACCGGAGTATGTTGGAGCGGGCGAGGCGATTCGAACGCCCGACCCTAACCTTGGCAAGGTTATGCTCTACCCCTGAGCTACGCCCGCTTCCTTGGGTGAGCCGTGGAATACTCATTGCCGCCGCGCCCTGCAAGAGAGAAATTGCACTCTGCGGCAAATTTATACCGTCGTCACGCACCGTCAGGCGGGGCGGGGCGCATCATTCAGACCGGACCACAGCTGCTTCAGGATCACCCGCGCCTCGTCAATGCTCGTCGTCGCACCATCAAGGCACATCATGCCCACCAGGTCGTGGGCCACATGGGTGATCTGGCCGCTCAGAAAAATACGCAGGTCCGGGCGGCTGACGCGCAGCGCCATGACCAGCCGGGCGAGGGCCGCCGCGGAATGCAGACCGCCCGCCGACAGGCCCAGAATGCGGATCGGGCTCTCAATGATCTCCGCCATCAACTCCTCATGGCTGCGGCCGGTTTTCACGTCGATGTTCCAGCCTTCCTCGCCGAAAAGATCAGCGGCCATATGAACGCCCAGCGTGTGTATTTCGCCCGGCACCGTCGCAAAGATCGCTGATTTCACCTCGACCGGATGACGCGGCACAAACAGATAGCTGTATTCGCGCAGGATCGCATAGATACGGCTGCTCGCGATGGTCACCTCGTGGAAGGTCACATGATCCTGATCCCACCATTCCCCAAGTATAACAGCGGCTTCTGACAGGTAGTTAAGGTAAATGGCATCCAGCGCTGCGCCCGCCTCGCGCACCTCGCGGACAAAGGCCGCGCCTTCGTCTGCCTCGTCCGAGATCAGCGCATAGCACAGCGCTTCGACCTTGCGGCGGCTGGGTTGGTTCACCGGGTCCCGGTTGGTTTGGCGCTCGGCGGCGACGCGGTCCAGAACCTCCCGGACGATGTCGCTCACGGCCTCGTTGGGCAGCCTGGCCTTGAGCTTCAAAACATCTGATTGCACTCGCGTGTAGTGCGCCCGAGCCTCAGGCTCTGGCGGTCCTCCGGGCTCGGGCATGGCTCCCCCCTGGGCTTGGCTTTTTCCGTCCTTCGTGTCTTCGGTGAGTCTTGATCCGAGCGTAACGGACACGCCATGCGTGTGTCAACGAAAGTTGACAGTCAACCGGCTGATCTCAGCCGGGCAGGCGGTGCCACGCGCCGGGCCTTGGGGGCGTCACTCCAGTTCAACGAGCAAGTCCTTGGCATCGATCTGCCCTCCGGGGCTCACATGCACCGCCTTCACCGTCGCGTCGCGATCGGCGTGAATGCCCGTTTCCATCTTCATCGCTTCGATGGTCAGCAGCAGATCGCCTTCCTTGACCGGCTTGCCCGCCTGCGCGGCCACCGAGGCCACGACACCTGGCATCGGCGCCCCGATGTGATTGGCGTTGCCGGCTTCCGCCTTGGGCCGCTGTGCGGTGCTGGATTTGACCAGCCGGTTCGGCACGCGGATCACCCGCGGTTGACCGTTCAGCTCGAAGAACACCCGCACCTCGCCGTCCTCGGTGGTCTCGCCCACCGCCTGCAGCCGGATCTCCAGCGTCTTGCCGGGGTCGATCTCGGCGCTGATCTCCTCGCCCGGCTCCATACCGTAGAAAAACGTCTTGGTGGGCAGGCTGCGCACCGGGCCATAGATGCGGTGCCGGCCCATATAGTCGAGGAAGACCTTGGGATACATCAGGTAGCCGCTGAGATCCTCGTCATCGACCTCCTTGCCCTCCATCGCCTCCGAGGCCTCCTTGCGCAGCGCCTCCAGATCGGCAGGGGGAAGGTGCTTACCGGGCCGTTCAGTGTTGGGTTTTTCGTCCTTTAACACCTTGGTGAGAATGCCGTCCGGGAACCCGCCGGGAGGCTGGCCAAGGTTGCCGCGCATCATGTCGATGACGCTGTCGGGGAAGGCCACATCCGTGCCCGGGTCCTCCACATCGGCGCGCGTGAGGCCCTGGGAGACCATCATCAGCGCCATGTCACCCACCACCTTCGACGACGGCGTGACCTTCACGATATCACCAAACATCTGGTTCACATCCGCATAGGTCTGGGCCACCTCGTGCCAGCGCTCTTCGAGGCCCAGCGACGCCGCCTGGGCCTTGAGGTTGGTGAACTGACCGCCCGGCATCTCGTGCAGATAGACCTCGGAGGAGGGGGCCTGCATGCCCGTCTCGAAGGCCTTGTAATGGCTGCGCACTTCTTCCCAATAGTCCGAGATTTCGCGGATCGCCTTGGTGTCGAGCCCGGTGTCCCGGTCGGTGTGCTTGAGTGCTGCGACCACCGAGCCGAGGGTCGCCTGAGACGTGTTGCCCGAGAGCGCGTCCATGGCACAATCGACCGCATCAACACCGGCCTCGCTCGCGGCAAGAATCGTGGCACAAGCCACACCGGCGGTGTCATGGGTGTGGAAGTGAATAGGCAGGCCGACCTCGGATTTCAGCGCGCGCACCAATTGGCGCGCGGCGGCGGGTTTCAACAGCCCCGCCATATCCTTCAGCCCCAACACATGGGCGCCCGCATCGCGCAGCTCTTTGCCCATGTCCACGTAGTACTGCAGATTATACTTCGCACGGTCCGGGTCGTTGATATCGCCGGTATAACAGATCGCCGCCTCGCAGACCTTCCCGTTCTCGATCACCGCGTCCATCGCCACGCGCATGTTCTCAACCCAGTTCAGGCTGTCGAACACACGGAAGACATCCACGCCCGTCTTGGCCGCGACGCGGACGAATTCCTCGACCACATTGTCCGGATAATTCGTATAGCCGACGCCGTTAGATGCGCGCAGCAGCATCTGCGTCATCACGTTGGGCATGGCTGCGCGCAGATCACGCAGGCGCTGCCAGGGGCACTCCTGCAAAAAGCGGTAAGCGACATCGAAGGTCGCACCTCCCCAGCATTCGACGCTGAAAAGCTGCGGCAGGTTCGCCGCATAGGCAGGCGCGACCCGGATCATGTCGATCGAGCGCATCCGCGTCGCGAGCAAGCTCTGATGCCCGTCGCGCATGGTCGTGTCAGTGATCAGCAGTTGCCGCTGCTGCCCCATCCAGTCGGCGACGGCCTGCGGGCCCTTCTGCTCCAGCAGGTTGCGCGTGCCCATCATCGGCTCCGCCTTCAAAGCCGGAGGCCGTGGGTCGCGCACCTGCGCGCCGGGGCGCGGGTGGTCCTTCGTCTCGGGGTGCCCGTTCACCGTGACATCCGCGATATAGGTCAGCACCTTGGTGCCCCGGTCGCGACGCCGCGAGAACTGGAAGAGCTCCGGCGTCTCGTCGATGAACTTGGTGTGATAGGTGTTGTCGAGGAAAGTCGGGTGCTTCAGCAGGTTCTCGACAAAGGCAATATTCGTCGAGACCCCGCGAATTCGGAATTCCCGCAAGGCTCTATCCATCCGCGCAATCGCCGCCTCGGGCGTCTGCGCCTTGGCCGTGACCTTAACGAGCAGGCTGTCGTAGTAGCGCGTGATCACACCGCCGGAATAGGCCGTACCACCGTCGAGCCGGATGCCCATGCCGGTCGCCTCGCGGAAGGCGGTGATGCGGCCATAGTCGGGGATGAAGTTGTTCTGCGGGTCTTCCGTGGTGATCCGGGTCTGCAGCGCGTGCCCGTTCAGCCGCACGTCCTCTTGTGTCGGCTTGCCGGTCGCCTCGGCGATGCTCTTGCCCTCGGCGATGAGGATCTGCGCCTGCACGATGTCGATGCCGGTGACCTCTTCGGTGACCGTATGCTCCACCTGTACGCGCGGGTTGACCTCGATGAAGTAGAACTTCTCCGTCGCCATATCCATGAGGAACTCGACAGTGCCCGCGCATTCGTAATTCACGTGCTTGCAGATCTTGTAGCCCAGCTCACAGATCTCCGCGCGCTGCGCCTCGGTCAGGTAGGGGGCAGGCGCGCGCTCCACCACCTTCTGGTTGCGCCGCTGCACCGAGCAGTCGCGCTCATAGAGGTGATACATCCCGCCATGCTTATCGCCGAGGATCTGCACTTCGACGTGGCGCGCCTTGAGGATCATCTTCTCCAGATACCCCTCGCCGTTGCCGAAGGCGGCCTCGGCCTCGCGGCGGCCTTCCAGCACCTTTTCCTCCAGCTCCGCTTCTTTCTGAATAGGCCGCATCCCGCGCCCGCCCCCGCCCCAGGAGGCCTTGAGCATCAGCGGATAGCCGATCTCCTTGGCCTCCGCCTTGATCGCTTTCATGTCGTCGCCCAACACTTCGGTGGCAGGGATCACGGGCACGCCCGCCTCCATCGCCACGCGCCGTGCGCTGGCCTTGTCCCCTAGCGCGCGCATCGTCTCGGCCTTGGGGCCAATGAAGGTGATGCCGTTTTGCTCGCAGGCGTCCACGAAATCGGGGTTCTCGGAGAGCAGCCCATAGCCCGGATGGATCGCATCGGCGCCCGACGCCTTGGCCACGCGGATCATCTCGTCAATCGAGAGATAGGCCGCCACCGGTCCCAGCCCTTCGCCAATGCGGTAGGCCTCATCCGCCTTGAAGCGGTGCAGCCCCAGCTTGTCCTCTTCCGCATAGACCGCGACCGTTTTCTTGCCCATTTCATTGGCAGCCCGCATGATGCGGATGGCGATCTCACCCCGGTTTGCGATCAGGATTTTGCGGAATTCGGGCATGAAGGGCCTCCTCTCACTTCGGCGGATGCGTCTCTTTAGGAAGTATTAACCGTCCCGTAAACGCGTACTATTGGGTACGTGGCCGCGATTTCTGCCGCAACGCAGCATTTTGGCGCCGAAATGTAAAGCGACCTTTGCTTACCCGACAGGCAGCACGATGGGGTCAGGGAGGTCGGTGAGCGTCCGCGCGCCGAGCTGTCCCATATTCGCGATGAGGTCCTTGTCGAGAATATCGATCAGATGCGCGGGCCCAGCTGCGCCGAGCGCGGCGAGCGCGTAATGGAAGCAGCGCCCCAGCATTACGAAATCCGCCCCGGAGGCCAGCGCGCGCAGGATGTCGAGCCCGCCTTCGATGCCGGAATCGAAGATCAGCGGCAGGTCGGTCGCCGCGCGGATCTCCGGCAGGGCGTCGATGGCCGCAGGCGCGCCGTCGAACTGGCGGCCTGCGTGGTTCGAGACCCAGAGCGCATCGACACCGATCTGCGCCAGCTTCGGCGCGTCCTCGGCGCGCAGCACGCCCTTGACCACGAAGGGCCCCTCCCAGGCGTCGCGCAGCCAGCGCACATAGTCCCAATCGGGCGAGGTGCGCAGCAGATAGCCCACATGGGCGGTGGAGGAGAGCGCGGTGTCCACCTCACCGGCGTATTTCTCCAGCGTGCGCATCTTCGGAAGCCCGCACCGCGCCATGCCAAGCGCCCAGGCCGGGCGCGCCGCCACCTGCGCGATGAGGCGTGGCGTCAGCCGGGGCGGCAGTGAGAGCCCGGAGCGCGTCTGTCGTTCGCGCCGCGAGGCCACGGGCACATCGACGGTCAACACCAGCGTTGAAAATCCGGCTGATTTGGCACGCGCCAGCATGTCGCTGCGGATGGTCTCATCGCGCGGCGGGTACATCTGGAACCAGGCCTCCTGGCCCAGATGCGGCGCGAGATCTTCGGGCGACTGCGTGGCGACGGTGGAGAGCGTGTAAGGGATGTGAGCCGTCGCCGCGGCGCGCGCGAGGAGGCCTTCCGCGTCGGGCCACATCAGCCCCGACATGCCGACGGGCGCGATCCCGTAAGGCCGCGGCAGGGTCTTGCCGAAGAGCGTCACGCTCAGGTCAGGCTCGAACTCGCCGTGCAGGATGCTTGGCAGAAAGCCGATCCGGTCGAGCCCCGCGCGGTTGCGCGCCTTCGTGCGCTCCTCGCCGGTGGCGCTGTCGAGATACTCCCAGACAAAGCGCGGCAGGCGGCGGCGCGCCTTGTTACGCAGGTCGCTGAGGGCGGGATAACGGCTGTGCAGGTCCATGGGGCCTTGGTGACCCAAATGCGTGCCGGTGTCTATTGTGGCCCGCGGGAGGATTTTGAGTATTTTTGGAAGGGTGAAGAGCCAAGGTGCGCGGAACAATATGAGAACGTGTCTTTATCTTGAGCCGGGGGGATTGTAGGGTGGCATCATGAGCAGTTTTGATGAGATGGATGCCTTCGAGGGCGCCTCGCTGTCCGCCCGGGCGATGGCGGCGCGGCCGCAGCCTTACTTGGATGGGT
Organism: Roseobacter cerffii; assembly: GCF_054226325.1. Classification (NCBI taxonomy): domain Bacteria; kingdom Pseudomonadati; phylum Pseudomonadota; class Alphaproteobacteria; order Rhodobacterales; family Roseobacteraceae; genus Roseobacter; species Roseobacter cerffii. The sequence goes on along the minus strand of NZ_CM135757.1, from coordinate 2,867,930 downwards.
TGAACCCGGCGCAGCGCGAAGCGGTGGAGCAGCTCGACGGGCCGGTTCTAATGCTCGCCGGTGCGGGCACGGGCAAGACCCGGGCGCTGACCGCGCGGATTGCGCATCTGCTGATGACGGGCACGGCGCAGCCCAATGAGATCCTGGCGGTGACCTTCACCAACAAGGCCGCGCGCGAGATGAAGAACCGGGTGGGCCAGATGCTGGGGCAGCCCGCCGAGGGGATGCCCTGGCTGGGCACCTTCCATGCGATCTGCGTGAAGCTGTTGCGCCGGCATGCGGAGCTGGTGGGGCTGAAGTCGAATTTCACCATTCTCGATACGGATGATCAGCTGCGCCTGCTCAAGCAGCTGGTCGCGGCGGAGAACATTGATGACAAGCGCTGGCCCGCGCGGCAGTTGGCCAGCATTATTGATGGTTGGAAAAACCGGGCGCTGACGCCCGAGAAGGTGCCGGGCGCGGATGCGGGCGCCTATAATCATCGCGGCGTGGAGATTTATGCGCAGTATCAGACGCGACTGACCGAGCTGAATGCGACCGATTTCGGCGATCTGCTGCTGCATATGGTCACGATCTTTCAGACGAACGGGGATGTGCTGGAGCAATACCAGCGTTGGTTCCGCTACATCCTCGTGGACGAGTATCAGGACACGAATGTGGCGCAGTATCTGTGGCTGCGGCTGCTTGCGGGTGGGCACAAGAACATCTGCTGTGTGGGCGACGACGACCAGTCGATCTATGGCTGGCGCGGGGCCGAGGTGGGCAATATCCTGCGGTTTGAAAAGGATTTTCCGGGTGCGCATGTGGTGCGGCTGGAGCAGAACTATCGCTCGACGCCGCATATTTTGGCGGCTGCCTCCGGCGTGATCGCGGGCAACGAGGGGCGGCTTGGAAAGACGCTGTTCACCGATCTCACCGAAGGCGAGAAGGTGCGGCTCATCGGCCATTGGGACGGCGAAGAGGAAGCGCGCTGGATCAGCGAAGAAGTTTTGGCAGCACAAAAGGGCACACGTGGGTTGAACCCTTATGGTTTGGACCAGATGGCCATACTCGTGCGGGCGTCCCATCAGATGCGGGCTTTCGAGGACCGCTTCCTAAACATCGGTCTGCCGTATCGCGTGATCGGCGGGCCGCGGTTTTACGAGCGGATGGAGATCCGCGATGCGATGGCCTATTTCCGTATCGTCGTGAGCCCGGATGATGATCTGGCGTTCGAGCGGATCGTGAACACGCCGAAACGGGGCCTCGGTGACAAGGCGCAGCAGACGATCCAGCGCATGGCGCGCTCGAACGGGGTGAGCCTCGTGGAAGGCGCGCGGCTCTGTGTGCAGACCAAGAGCATCGGCGGCAAGGGCGGCAATGAGCTTGACAAGCTCATCGACGGGATCGACCGTTGGGGGCGGATGCTCGGCGACGCGGACCTCAACCATATGGAACTGGCCGAGATCATCCTCGATGAATCGGGCTATACCGCGCATTGGCAGAACGACAAGACGCCCGAGGCGCCGGGCCGGCTGGAAAACCTCAAGGAGCTGGTCAAGGCGTTGGAAGGCTTTGAAAACCTTCAGGGATTCCTTGAACACGTCAGCCTGATCATGGACAATGAGAGCGATGATGGAGGCGAGAAAGTCTCGATCATGACGCTTCACGCGGCCAAAGGGCTGGAGTTTCCCATGGTCTTTCTGCCGGGGTGGGAAGATGGGCTTTTCCCCTCGCAACGCTCGATGGATGAGAGCGGGATCAAGGGCCTGGAAGAGGAGCGGCGGCTCGCCTATGTGGGTATCACCCGGGCCGAAGAGGTCTGCACAATCTCCTTTGCCGCGAACCGGCGGGTGTTCGGGCAGTGGCAGTCCTCAATGCCCTCGCGGTTTATTGATGAGCTGCCGCAGCAGCATGTGGAGGTGTTGACGCCACCTGGCCTCTACGGCGGCGGATACGGGGCGGCGGGGATGCAGCCGCTGCGTTCCGATCTGGCGGAGCGGGCCGCTGAGGCAAATGTCTACAACTCACCCGGATGGCGGCGATTGCAAGCGCGCAGCCAGCAGCGCCCGGTGAGCCAGCCGCGCGAGAGCAAGAATACCGTGATCGACATGAACGCCGTCTCCAGCTTCACTGTGGGCGAGCGCGTGTTCCACCAGAAGTTCGGCTATGGCGCCATTCAGGGCATCGAGGGCGACAAGCTCGAGATCGCTTTCGAGAAGGCGGGTATCAAGAAGGTGGTCGCGAAGTTTGTCACGGGGTGTGACGATATTCCGTTTTGAAGTGCGCGGGTGCGATAAGGGCAGCCTGACCGGGCGCTGCCGGGCTTGTAAGTTGAGCGAGACGGCTGAACTCTTGTTCTTAAAGCAACATCGGAAAGTCTGAAGCGCTTCCGTTTAAGAATAGAGGCCAGCCCCCTCCCGTGGGGAGGGTCGGGGGCGGGCCAGCGATGCCGGCCAGGCGCAGTGGGTAATGCCTTGGTCCTGATTTGCTAGACACCATCGCAGAATTCGACTGCGCCGTCCTCATCTTACTACGTGAGCGCGTGGGGCTCATGCCGCGGGTCGCGGCCACCCCACCTCAACTCAGCGGTAACAGCGTGCGGGCCTCGAACCCTTTCACGATGGGCCGGGCCGCGCGGGGCAGGGCCATCTCACCCAACTCCGGGAAGAGCGCCCTGATTTCCTCGTGGGTCTCGCGATCGGCCTCCAAGATGTGATCGCCCGCATAGAAGCTCTCCAGCAGCGCGCCTTCGGCAAAAACCACCTCATGGGCGTCGAACATCACATGATAATAGGTGACGCTGTCGCAGGGCGCGCAGAACACCTGATCGCCATCGCAGAGGTGCTTGGCGGCGCAAAGCACCTCCTCCGACTGGAACATCAGCTCGCACCGCCAGCCGCTGAGCAGGATGCGGTGCTGGGGCGAAACCTGCAACCGCCCGCGGTTGCCAATGCTGCCAGGCCGAAAGGTCACAGGCGCCAGCGCGCCGCGCCCCGGCACCGTGCGTGTGCCGATCCAGCGGATGGGCCGCGCCCCATGATCCAGCGTCTCCACCAGATCACCCACCGCCAGCGCCTCGACCGGCACATCGCCGCCCGGTGTGAGCAACCGCGTTCCGGCGGTGAAACAGGCCACCGTGACCGTGTTGATGTTGAGATAGGTGAAGCTGCGCCCATTGGGCAGCACCACATTGCCGCCCGTGTCCGAAAAGGGGTTCACCGTCGAGCCCTGCGGCACGGTCAGGCTGTCATCCCCGCTGCCACCCTGCACAAAGCCGGTGTTCAGCCCGGCGATGATCACATCGTCACCGCTGCCGCCCTCCAGGTTGCCGCCGCCCTCTTCGGCAAAGAGCGTGTCGTCTCCCGCGCCGCCGCGCAGGATGTTGTTGCTGCCCGAGCCGCCGCGCAGGATGTCGTCGCCCCGCTCGCCGTCGATGTTGTTGTTGCCGGTTCCACCCTGCAGCACGTCGTCGCCGCGCCCGCCGCGCATGGTGCCGCCCAGGCTGCCGTCGTCGGTGAAGGTGTCGTCTCCGCGCCCGCCGCGATACCCGGCGGCATTCAGCCCGACCGATCCGCTGACGTCATTGTCCGCGTCATTGCCGCGAAACTCCACAAACTCGCTGAACGACCCCGAATTGATATCGCTGTCAGTATAGGTGGTGACCGCGCCGCTATCGGTGTCGGTGAAGGTGATGGAATTGGCATTTAGGGTGATCTGGAACCGGTCGTTGATGCCGCGCGCGTCGATGGTGCTGTCGATCGTGATATCAAGCCCCGCCCAGAACGACGGATCGTTGATATTCCCGTTTGTCAGCCTGAGGAAAACCGCCATGCCAGCTCCACCATGCCCGCGCGCAGCCGTGTTCGCCCGCGCCGACCCAACCCGAATGGCCTGATTCTTAACGCAAACCGGGGCCAAGTCATCGGGATCGCGACAAGTTGACAGAGTTTGCGCTGAAGCACGCCGATGCGCGGCCCCAGTCTTGAGCGGCGACAGGCCGACCGGGTCCGCCGCGATGGCGCCATACCAGAGGTGCGGTCTTCAGACCTGCAGGGGCAAACCGGGCCAGATCACCGCGACACCGGCGGGCGCATCAGGCCCGCAGGGCTGCGGCATCGCCGCAGGTCAGGCGCCGGTATAGGCCAGAACCGCATTGCGGATTGGTTCGTAGAACGTGTTGGCGTAGTCGCTGTCCAGCTCATTGTAGCCAATCCCGCCGCTGGGGATCTCGACCCAGACATCGCTCTCATTCTTCTTGCGCAGGACCGGGGGGCGCTCGTGATACTTCTGGTACTGCTCGCTCCAGGTCGCTTCGTTCTCCAGCGCTTTGACCAGGCCCTTGGCCCGCATCACGATCACCGCCTGGATGAACTTCTTGCGGTGGCCCACATCCGAGCTGTCGAGGAAGGCCTTCTGGGGGTCGATCCCCATCTGTGCCTGCATGTTCTGCAGCAGCTTTTCGTATTTCACCCCATAGACCGACGGCGTGGTCTCATCAGCGGATTTGCCGGTGGTCGACGTCAGCGCCCGGGAGAGGAAAGTGAGATAATCGTGCAGGCTCAGCCGCTCATTGTCGGGCGGGCGCGCCGGGCTGTCGTGTTTGCCGGCGTCATAGTCGGGCAGGGAGGCGCTCACGGGTTTCGGCGTTTGCATCGGCGCTTCGGCCCCGCCGTGTCCTTGCGTGAGATAGAAGTTCAGGTTGTCGATTTCGCGGACACCGAACTGACCGCCAAGCTGGGTGTTTACATCCGCCTTGTCATAGACCTTCGGCGTTGCTGTCAGCGCACCATACTGCGTCTCCTGCGCATGGTAGACCGAGGTTTTGTCGCGCTGCTGCGCCAGCATGGCGAGCATATGCTCGTTCTCCAGCGTCAGATGCTCGCGGCCCTGCTTGTTCTGACCTCCGCGCCTGTAAAGCGACAGCGACCGGTGCACCATGGCCAGCCGGTCATTGCCCTTGTTTGATTGCACGTCCATCTCCAATGTGCCGGTCTCGGCCCCGGTGATATTGGTCGCGGGCGCGGTCAGATCGTTGTTGATGATCTCGGCCTCGGGGGTATCATCGCCTGCTTTTACATTGGTGAAGCTGCCGTCCCAGACGCCGTTCGCCTTCATCGAGACGATGTGACCATCCTGAAGGGTGGCCCATTTGCCGTTGTCGGTCTTGATCTGCATGCGCGCGGGTTTGGGGGGTACGGCGGTTGGGCTTGCGGGCATATAGCGGATCGTCTTGGTGCTGGTGCTGGCGTTTGCGGGGTTGGTGAGGGTGATCTCGGCCTGAACCTTTTTTGAAGTGCCCCGTTCCAACTGGCCCCATTCCGCGTCTGAAATGACCCGCTGGATCGGGGCGCCGCCAGCGGCCAGCCGGTTGAGCCGCGCCAGCTGCAGGGTTGCGGGCGCCTGCTCGGCGAGGGCTGCGAGCCGCGCAAGCTCCGGCGCGCCCTCGCGCGAAGGTGCTGTGGCCGTCGACGCCGCAGCAGGGGCGTGCGCCACCTTCTGTCGCAGCTTTTGCATCCGTAACCTCCCCCAAGGAAACACACGCGATGGTGGTGTCCGTTGGCTGTCCTGTCAAGCTGGGGGGGAGCGCCACGAAAAAGGCGGTACCCGGGAGGAGGGTACCGCCTTCTGAGTCCGTTGCCTTGGTCAGGGAGGAGGAAGACCGCAGCAACGTGTCACAACCAGCCAGGCTGGTCTTGATGTTAGGGACAGCGGCATCCGGGAGGAGGATGAATGCCGCTGCCTGGTCACAGACGCCCTAGGGAGGAGGAAAGGCACGCCTGATCTCGTGTCCCTGACGGGAGGCACTGGGGCCCCGGGCCAGGTGCGCAGCAAGCTGCGCTTGAATGTTGTGGCGACGGCATCCGGGAGGAGGATGAATGCCGCCGCACAAGTCACAGACGCTCTAGGGAGGAGGAGCGAGCGCCTGTTCCGGACGCAGGTTTACTTGCCTGCGAATTTCTCCGCTGCTTCCAGCGCCAGCCCGCGGATCATCGACCGGCTCAGGCCAAGGTCGTTCAATTCGCGGTCGCCAAGGGCGGCCAGTTCGCTGTAGGTTTCGCGGTAGACGCGGTGCTGGGCATAACGTTGCGCGGCTGCGTCGAACATCTGTGCGGTTGCAGCCAGGGCCCGTTCAATCAGGCTGTGGCGTGCGGAATGTGTTTGTGTGTAGTAGGCCATTGTCTGCGCCTCGTCGTCTTTCGTCTTGTTGCTTGTGACCTTTATGTAGGCAAATGCTGCGACTGCACAATAGCGGCCTTTACAATGCTGCCATGCAGCAAATGCATGGGCGCCCTAGCGTAAATTTATGCGTGTTGCTATAGGGTTAAGCAGTTGGAGACCCTAAATACTGTTAGCGGAAACAGGCGCTTACCAAAGCGGCGCATTTGAGGAGAATTTGAGCATGTCTGTGACGAAAGCCGATGTTGAGGCCGCGCTCGCCCGCGTCGCCCTCCCGGACGGGAAAAGCGTGGTTGCGCATGACTTGATTCGAGCTCTCACCATTGACGGCGGCACCGTGCGCTTCGTCATCGAAGCGCCCAGCCCCGAGGTCGCGCGCCAGATGGGCCCGCTGCGCGACGCCGCTGAACAGGTGGTCAAGGAGCTGCCAGGGGTGGAGGCCGCCCATGTGGCGCTCACCGCCCATGGCCCGGCCGAAAAGAAGCCCGAACCGCCCAGCCTCAAGATCGGCGGCCACCCCAAACCGCAGGCGGGGCCGACCAAGCCCACGGGTGTCAAACGCATCCTCGCCATCGGCTCCGGCAAGGGTGGGGTGGGCAAATCCACCGTCTCGTCAAACCTCGCCGTGGCGCTGGCCAAGGCAGGTCGCAAGGTTGGCCTGCTTGACGCAGATATATACGGTCCCTCTCAGCCGCGCATGATGGGGGTCAACAAGCGCCCCGCGTCGCCCGACGGCAAGACGATCATCCCGCTACACGCCCATGGGGTCACGCTCATGTCCATCGGCTTCATGCTGGAAGAGGGCAAGGCAGTGGTCTGGCGCGGCCCGATGCTCATGGGTGCGCTGCAGCAGATGCTGGGGCAGGTGGAGTGGGGCGAGCTCGACGTGCTGCTCGTCGATCTGCCGCCCGGCACCGGCGACGTGCAGCTCACGCTTTGCACCAAATCCGAACTCACCGGCGCCATCGTCGTCTCAACCCCGCAGGATGTCGCCCTGATCGATGCGCGCAAGGCGCTCGATATGTTCGACACGCTGAAAACGCCCGTGCTGGGGCTCATCGAGAATATGTCGATGTTCGTCTGCCCCGATTGCGGCGCGGAGCATCAGATTTTCGGGCAGGGCGGTGTCGCGGCCGAGGCGCAAAAGCTCGGCGTGCCGCTGCTCGGTGCGCTGCCCATCGATCTTGAGACCCGGCTCGCAGGCGACGGCGGCACGCCCATCGCTGCGCAAGGCGGTGCCATGGCGGACGCCTATGCCCGGATCGCCGAAGGGCTGATCAAGGGCGGCATGGCCTAGGTCAGGTCGCGCCCTTCGATCAGATGGCCGTAGAGTGTGCTCAGCACACTGATTGACACGAGGATCTGAAAGTAGGTGAGGAGGATCTGACCGAAGATCGCCAGCCCCAAAGATATGCCGACGAGCCCGGTCGCGATCCCGGCCAGCACCGCCTGCATGACCGCCAGGATCACCGCGACGCGGAAAATCCCGCCCGAGAGGGGCGCGGTGGCCCGCCAGCTTTCCGAGGTTTTCAGGCTGCGCCCGAGCGCGGCGGCGGGCAGGGTGAGGCTGATCCGCAGGGCGATCCAGGACAGGATCACGCCCACGGCAAGGCCCAGGACCACGCCTATGCCAAAGCTGGCAGAAAGAGATCCGGCGCTGAAAACTGCGGAAACAAGGCCGATCACGATGCCGCCGGGCAGGGCGGCGGCGAACAAGACCAGCCCCACGACCAGCAGCCGAATGAAATAGGCAATCAGAACGCCGGTGCCGGGCCGCATGACCGCCGCGCGCGCCGCGCCCTCCAGCAGCGCGTATCTATGCCAGCAAACCGCGATCAGCAGCATACCCATCAGCCCGAGCATCAGGACCACCAGAAGCGTCGACAATGGTGTCTGCGCCGGGTCCGAGCTTGGCAGGCCCAGCATTTCCGGACCGCCGACCACAGTCGAGGCCGCCACCAGCGCCGCGCCGGGGGCTGTCACTTTCAGGGTCTGCAGGGGGTCGGCAAAAATCAATCCAAAGGATCGATGCAGGATCGCAATATCTGTCTTCACACTCTTTACTCACGTTACTGCGACCGGACACTAGGGCTGCGACTGGCCAACCACAAGGCGTTGTGGCGAGAAGGGTTAAGTGTCATGGGAGATTATGGGACAGCCCTGCGATTTGCCCGAACAGAGGTGAAACGCCCCCGATACGGACTGTCGAATCACAGCGATCTCACGAAATCTGCCAAATTGGTGAGAACAAAAAAGAAACATATTGAAGTGCATGGCAGTAAATGTACGGTATCTGGGAATAGATGGGAAAAAATGTGCCCATCTGGCGAGCCCCATATATAGCGTCCATAGGCATGCTTCATACTATTTCTGGGGAAAATTCGACCTGAGGTTATCAATATCTTGTTTTTCGTTAACGTGAAAAACAAGATTTAGCGATTTGGTAACCAAAAAAATCTTGCCGTACCACGTATTCCCACGCTATACCTTTTTACATCAGATGAGAACGAGCCAAGGGGCACCAAACGACCCCACGCAAACAAAACTCTAGCAGGTTTCATACAGGCACCTCGCTTTCATCCGACCAAAGAGATCCGGCGCGCGAGCGAGCAGACATCCCCCCAGGTGGCGCGCGCAGCTGGACTTACCCGCAAGCGCGGGACGAGGGCGGCGGGTTGATCAGTGGCAGCAGATCAACCCGCCGTTTCCATTTTAAGACAGGGGGATACGCGCCAATCTTAAAGTGGTGCACGGGATTGGGATGAGGCAGTGAGCCGCAGGTTCAGAGGCGAGAGCCAGCACAAGGTCGACACGAAAGGGCGGGTGTCCATCCCGGCTTCGTTTCGCCGTGTGATCGAGGCCGCCGATCCGAACTGGTCCTCGGGCACCCCGCCCGAACTGGTCATCGTCTACGGCGATCACCGCCGCAATTATCTCGAGTGCTACACGATGGAGGCGATTGACGAGGTCGACGCCAAGATCGACGCGCTGCCGCGCGGCGCGATGGAGCGCAAGATGCTCCAGCGTCTCTTCCACGGCCAATCCTTCCCCACCTCCATTGACGAGACCGGTCGCCTGGTCCTGCCCGCGAAGCTGCGCAGCAAGATCGGCCTCGACGGCGAGGCGTTTTTCATTGCTGCCGGTGACACCTTCCAGATCTGGAAGCCCGAGACCTACGAGGCCGAGGAAGCCGCCAAGACCGAGGCCTGGCTCGACGATCTGCCCGACGACTTCGATCCGCTGGAATTCCTGGATTCCAAGAAAGGGGAGTGAGCCATGGCCGCTGCCGCCCCCTCCGACACCTCAGCCCCCCATATCCCCGTTCTGCTGTCCGCCATCCTCAAGGCGGTCGCACCCGTGCGCGGCACCTGGCTCGATGGCACCTTCGGCGCGGGCGGCTACACGCGCGGGCTGCTTGACGCAGGCGCCGACACCGTCATCGCGGTTGACCGGGATCCGCTCGCCTTCGAGATGGCCGCGGACTGGGCGGGCGATTACGGCGACCGGCTCGTGCAGCAACAGGGCGTCTTCTCGCAGATGGATGACTATGCCGACGCGCTCGATGGTGTCGTGCTCGACCTCGGCGTCTCCTCGATGCAGCTTGATCAGCCCGAGCGCGGGTTTTCCTTCCTGCGCGATGGCCCGCTCGACATGCGCATGAGCCAGCAGGGGCCCTCCGCGGCGGACATCGTGAACGAGGCTTCCGAGGAGACGCTGGCCAACATCCTCTTCCAATACGGCGAAGAACGCGCCAGCCGCCGCATCGCCCGCGCCATCATCCGCGCCCGCCCGATCACCACCACCTTGCACCTGGCCGAGATCATCGAAGGCTGCCTGCCCCGCGCCAAGCCCGGCCAGTCGCATCCCGCGACCCGCAGTTTTCAGGCGCTCCGCATCGCGGTGAATGACGAATATGGTGAGCTGTTCCAAGGACTTATGGCCGCCGAACGCGCGCTGGTCCCCGAGGGGCAACTCGCCGTGGTGACCTTCCACTCGGTCGAGGACCGCATGGTCAAGCGCTTCCTCACCGCGCGCTCAGGCGGGGGCGGCAATGCCAACCGCTACGCGCCGCAGGCCGAGGTCGCCCCACCCGCCTTCACACTGGAATCCCGCAAAGCCATCGCCGCCGATGCCGCCGAGGTGGCCGCAAACCCCCGCGCGCGCTCCGCCAAGCTGCGCGTGGCCACCCGCACGGACGCGCCCGCCGCCGCCGTGGACGCGAAAACCCTTGGTATGCCGATTGTAAAAGAGGTCTGATCATGCGCACCGTTCTCTATATCCTCACTACCCTCGCCGTGATCGGACTGGCCTTCTGGGCCTACCGCGAGAATTACGCCACCCAGGCAGCCCTCGCCGAGACGCGCGATCTGCGCCAGGAGATTCGCGAAGCGCATGAGCGGCTGGCGGTGTTGCGCGCCGAATGGGCCTATCTCAACCGCCCCGACCGCCTGCGCGATCTGGCCGAGATCAACTTCAACCGGCTGGAGCTCTTGGAAATGCGCTCCGAACAGTTCGGCCTGGTGCGCCAGGTGGCCTATCCGCCCGACCCGATCCTGCCGATCACCAACCCCATCGACGTGGCCAACATCGAGGACGAGACCCGCCCATGATCCGCACGCCCCTGCGCCCGCTGGCGCGCATCCTCGAGGCCCGCGCCAAGGGCGAAAACCCCGATGTGATCGAGCGCGAAAACATCCGCATCCGCCACGAGCAGATGCGCGATCAGGCCCGCCAGCGCGCCGAGGGGCGCCTGCTGGTGCTGGGCCTCGTCTTTGTCGTCGCTTTCAGCGTGATCGGCCTGCGCATGGGGCTGCTCGCCACGGCTGAGCCGATGGAGCCGCGCGCCGAGGCTCCCGGTGCGGTGATCCTCGCCAGCCGCGCCGATATCGTCGACCGGCACGGGCGCCTCTTGGCCACCAATTTCGAAACCCATTCGCTCTACGCCCAGCCGCCGCAGATGGTCGACCCGGCTGCCGCCGCCCGCGGGCTGGCGCAGATCTTCCCTGATCTCGACGAAAAAGACCTCCTCAAGGACTTCACCGGCACCCGCAAATTCATCTGGATCAAGCGCAAGATCAGCCCAGAACAGATGCAGGCCGTGCATGAAATCGGCGACCCCGGCCTGCTCTTCGGCTCCCGCGACATGCGGCTCTACCCCAACGGCAGGCTCGCTTCCCACGTGCTGGGCGGGGCGAGCTATGGCCGCGAGGGTGTGCATGCCGCCGAGGTGATCGGCGTCGCCGGGATCGAGAAATACTTCGACGCGCGTCTGCGCGACCCGGCCAACGGCAACCAGCCGCTTGAGCTCTCGCTCGACCTCACCGTGCAGGCCGCCGCCGAGCGCGTGCTGGCGGGCGGCATGATGCTGATGAACGCCAAAGGTGCCACTTCCATCCTCATGGACGTGCGGACGGGCGAGGTGGTCAGCGTCGTCTCTCTGCCGAACTTCGACCCCAACGACCGCCCGCGCCCCGCGGTCAAGGGCGACCCGTCCGACAGCCCGCTCTTCAACCGCTCGGTGCAGGGGGTCTATGAGCTCGGCTCCACCTTCAAGATCTTCACCGTCGCCCAGGCGATGGACCTCGGCCTCGTGAACCCCAGTACGGTGATCGACACCAAGGGCCCGCTGCGCTGGGGCAAGCACCGCATCCGCGATTTCCGCTTTTACGGCAATGAGATGACGGTCTCCAAGGTGATCGAGAAGAGCTCTAACATCGGCACCGCGCGCATCGCCCAGCAGATCGGCGCCGCGCGCCAGCGTGCCTTCCTGAAGGAGCTGGGCATGCTCGACACCACCGGCTTCGAGATTGTCGAGGCGGCGACAGGCAAGCCCCTGACCCCGAAAAACTGGTCTGAAATCAGTACGATGACCATCTCCTATGGCCACGGGCTCTCGACCTCGCCGATGCATCTCGCCGCCGGCTACGCCGCGATTGCCAACGGCGGCTACAAGGTCCAGCCCACGATCCTGAAGCAGGACGGCCCGCAACTGGGCCCACGGGTCTTTTCCGAACAGGCCTCGCGGGCGGCGCGCAAGATGCTGCGCCGGGTCGTGACCGATGGCACCGCCAGCTTCGGCGATGTGGCAGGCTATGCGGTGGGCGGCAAGACCGGCACGGCGGACAAGCCCCGGCGGCGCGGCGGCGGGTATTACGAGGACAAGGTCATCGCCACCTTCGCCTCGATCTTCCCCGCGCATGATCCGAAATACGTGCTGATCGTCACGCTCGATGAGCCGGTCGACACCATCGGCAAGGAACCGCGCCGCACCGCCGGTTGGACAGCCGTGCCCGTGGCCGCCGAGATGATCAAGCGCGTGGCCCCGCTGCTCGGCCTGCGCCCGACCGTTGAACCTGTGGAATTGACCGATATAAAGCTGGCGAACAACTAGAACACGAGCCTGACGATATGCCTCGAACCGCTGATCTGGTTTGCCCTGCGGGTACAGCGGGGCGGTGTCTCCTTCCCGCGGGGAGAGTGGGGGGATGCCGTCTAGCGCGGTGTCCCGAAAACCCGCAAGGGGCGTGCATCGCGGTGAGGGCAGCGTCCGTCCGCGGGCGTCGCGCTGAAAGCACCCGGGTTTTGCCGCAGGCAAACCTTCGGTTTGACGGGATGCGGACGGGCGCTGCCCGGCGGTGCCCGCCGGGCGGGACATATTTGCGGGTTTCCGAGGCGTTCTCGCAAGGGTCGTCACCCCGCCCGAAGGCGCGCCCATGAGCGATGCCCCCAAAACCCTCTCCTCCCTCGGCCTCACCGCACAAGCCGGGCGCAACCCGCAGGTCACCGGCCTCGCGGTCGACAGCCGGGAAGTCCAGGAGGGGTTTCTCTTCGCCGCCATGCCCGGCGCCAAGATGCACGGCGGCGAGTTCATCCGCTTTGCCCTGCGCATGGGCGCCGCCGCCATCCTGACCGACGCCGAAGGCGCCGAGATCGCGGCCGAGGAGCTGGCCGAGAGCGACGCCGCCCTGATCGTCACCACCGCGCCGCGCGAAGCGCTGGCCCGCGCCGCCTCGCTCTTCTTCGAGCGTCAGCCGCCGGTCATGGTCGCTGTCACCGGTACCAACGGCAAAACCTCGGTCAGCACCTTCGTGCGCCAGATCTGGCAGTGCCTCGGCCATGCCGCCATCAATCTCGGCACCACCGGCGTCGAAGGCGCCTGGACCGCGCCGCTCGCGCACACCACGCCCGAGCCCATCACCCTGCACCGCGCTCTGGCCGAAGCGGCGGAGGCGGGGGTGACCCATTGCGCAATGGAGGCGTCAAGCCACGGGCTCGACCAGCGCCGCCTCGACGGGGTCACGCTTAAGGCGGCGGGCTTCACCAATCTCACTCAGGACCACCTCGATTATCACAAGAGTTTCGAGGATTACTTCGATGCCAAGGCCGGGCTTTTCGCACGCGTTCTGCCCGAAGACGCCAAGGCGGTGATCAACATCGAGGCCGATCGCGGCGTGGACATGGCCGCCATCGCCAATGCGCGCGGCTGCCCGGTGGTCTCGGTGGGCCGCGACATCGGTGATTTTCACCTCGGCCGCATTCAGGTCGACGCCACGGGCCAGACGGTTCAGTTCTTCCATCTCAGCAAATCCTACGTGCGGCGGCTGAATCTGATCGGCGATTTCCAGGCCGAAAACGTGTTGCTGGCCGCCGGTCTCGTGATCGCCTGTGGCGAGAAGCCGAACGTCGTCTTTGACACCTTCGAAGACCTCGAAACCGTACGAGGCCGTATGCAGCTTGTGGCCAAACGCGACAACGGTGCCACGGTCTTTGTCGACTACGCCCACACCCCCGACGCGATCTCCACCGCGCTGAAGGCCCTGCGCCCGCATGTGGTGGGCCGCCTCATCGCGATTGTCGGGGCAGGGGGCGACCGCGACGCGACCAAGCGCCCGCTGATGGGGCAGGCGGCGGCGGAAAACGCCGATCTGGTGATCGTGACCGACGACAACCCGCGCACCGAGGACCCAAGCGAAATCCGCGCCTCCGTGCTTTTGGGCGCACCCGAGGCGCAGGAGGTCGGCGACCGCGCCGAGGCCATCTTGCGTGGCGTCGATGCCCTCGGCCCGGGCGACGCGCTGCTGATCGCCGGCAAGGGGCACGAGACCGGCCAGACTGTCGGCACCGACGTGCTGCCCTTTGACGATGCCGAACAGGCCAGCGTCGCCGTGGCCGCGCTCGATGGGCGCATGGCATGACCCTCTGGACCGCCTCCGAGGTCGCCGCAGCGACGGGCGGCGAGGCCACGGCGGAGTGGACCTGCACAGGCGTTTCCATCGACACCCGCACGCTGGAGCCCGGCGATCTCTTCGTCGCTCTGAAAGACCAGCGCGATGGCCATGAGTTCGTCGCCCAGGCGCTGGAGAAGGGCGCCGCTGCTGCGCTCGTGACCCACCGCCCGAAGGGCGTCGCCGAAGACGCGCCGCTGCTGATTGTCGAGGATGTGCTCGCGGGGCTCGAAGCCCTGGGCCGCGCCGCTCGGGCCCGGATGCAGGGCAAGGTGGCCGCCGTCACGGGTTCTGTCGGCAAGACCTCCACCAAGGAGATGCTGCTCGAGATGCTGCGCGTGCAGGGCCGCACCCATGCCTCCGTCGCCAGCTACAACAACCACTGGGGCGTGCCGCTGACCCTCGCGCGGATGCCGAAGGGCACAGACTACGCCGTGATCGAGATCGGCATGAACCACCCGGGCGAGATCGCACCGCTTGCGAAGATGGCCCAACCGCATGTGGCGCTGGTGACCACCGTCGCCGCAGCACATCTCGAAGCCTTCGACGACATCACCGGGATCGCCGTCGAGAAAGCCTCGATCTACGAGGGCGTCTTGCCCGGCGGCACCGCCATCCGCAACGCCGACATCGACACCGCCGAGATTCTCACCGACAAGGCGCAGAGCTGTCAGCTGAAGGACATCAACTTCGGCGCGGAAGGCACTGATTTCAAAATGATCCGTGCCGATCTGCAAGGCGACACCACGGTCGTGCAGGCGCAGATCGGCACCGAACCATTGCTCTACAAGATCACCTCGCCGGGTCGGCATTTCGCGATGAACGCGCTCGGTGCGCTCGCTGTGGTTTCGGCGCTCGGGGCCGACATCGCGCTCGCCGTGACCGCGCTTGGGCGCTGGCAGCCCTACAAGGGCCGCGGCCAGCGCGAGCGCATTCACCTCGACGCGATCGAGCCCGGCATGACGCTGGACCTCATCGACGACAGCTACAACGCCAACCCCACCTCCATGGCCGCGGCCCTCGACGTGCTCGCCGCCGCGCCCGTGACGAATGACATCGGTCGCGTCTCGCGCGGGCGCCGCATCGCATTTCTCGGTGACATGAAGGAACTCGGTCCCGACGAGCACGCCCTGCATGCCGATCTCGCCAAGCTGCCCAGCCTGCAAAGCCTTGACGTGGTGCATTGCATAGGCCCGCTCATGCGGTCGCTCTACGACATCCTGCCCGAGGCCCAACGCGGCGACTGGTTTGCCACCTCCGAAGAGGTGCTGCCAATGCTCAAGCGCCGCCTCGACAGCGGGGATGTGGTGTTGGCCAAGGGCTCGCTGAGCATGAAACTCGGCCTGATCGTTGACGCGATCCGCAAAATGGGGCACGCCCCGCTCGACGTGGAAGAAGGATAAGGCATGCTCTACTGGCTCACGCTCTGGTCGGACGGAGGGGATTTCTTCAACCTCTTCCGCTACATCACCTTCCGCGCCGGTGGCGCCTTCCTGACCGCACTGGTCTTCGGCTTCCTCTTCGGGCGCCCGCTGATCGCGGTGCTGCGCAAGCGCCAGGGCAAGGGCCAGCCCATCCGCGATGACGGCCCCGAAAGCCACTTTGCCAAGGCCGGCACCCCCACAATGGGCGGTCTGCTCATCGTCGGGGCGCTGGTCACCTCCACCGCCCTCTGGGCCCGGCTCGACAACCCCTTCGTCTGGATCGTGCTCGGCGTCACGCTCAGCTTTGCCGCCATCGGCTTTGCCGACGATTACGCCAAGGTCTCCAAGGGCAACCACAAAGGCGTGCCGGGCAAGGTGCGGCTGCTTCTGGGCTTCATCATCGCGGGCATCGCGACCTATTGGGCCATGTCGATCCACGCCAGCAATGACATCGACCTCGCCGCCCGCGTCGCCGAATACGACCCCCTCGCAGGCCGCCTTGCACTGCCGGTGTTCAAGGACGTGCTAATCAACCTCGGCATGTTCTTCATCCCCTTCGGCATGATCGTGATCGTGGGCGCTGCGAACTCCGTGAACCTCACCGACGGGCTCGACGGGCTCGCCATCATGCCGGTGATGATCGCCGCGGGCACGCTGGGCGTGATCGCCTATGCCGTGGGCCGGGTCGACTTCACCGAATACCTCGACGTGCACTACGTGCCCGGCACCGGCGAAATCCTGATCTTCTGCGCCGGCCTCTTTGGCGGCGGCCTCGGGTTCCTGTGGTACAACGCACCTCCCGCTGCGGTCTTCATGGGCGACACCGGGTCCCTCGCGCTCGGCGGCGCCCTCGGCGCCATCGCGGTCTCCACCAAGCACGAAATCGTGCTCGCCATCGTCGGCGGGCTCTTCGTGGTGGAGGCGCTGTCGGTGATCATCCAGGTGCTCTATTTCAAACGCACCGGCAAGCGCGTCTTCCTGATGGCCCCGATCCATCACCACTACGAGAAGAAAGGCTGGGCCGAGAGCACCATCGTCATCCGCTTCTGGATCATCTCCTTGATCCTCGCGATGATTGGGCTGGCCACGCTGAAGGTCAGATAGCCGCCGTCACTGGTCTGCGCGCACCACGTTGCGCCCGACCAACAGGCTGGCCCGCCATCGCACCATCTGCTTTGCGGGGCAGGCGCTTCTCAGCCCGGACTGTCCGACTGCCATTCGCTCACCGATTGGGCCAGCTCCCGCTCGAGCCAGTCCTGGAACTTGCGAACCGGCTCCCGCAGCGGTGTGGTCCCATTCGACACGAACCAATAGGCCTGCCCGGTCTCGCGGCGGTCCGCAAAAGGCGCGACCAGCCGCCCCATGGCCAGCATGTCGCAGGCGAGCGTCTCCCAGGCCATGAACACGCCCTGGTCTGTCAGCGCCGCATCCAGGCACAAGGAGGCATCCGCATAGGTCGGTCCGGGTGCGTCCTCGGGCAATGTCACGTGCTTGTCCTTCAACCAGATGTCCCAGCCAAACAGGTCTTCGTTCTCCCGGATGATGGGGCAGGCCAAAAGGTCATCCAGCGTCTCGATCCGTGCGGCCAGCTCCGGCGAGCAGACCGGGAACACCCGCTGATCCAGCAGCTTTGACGCCCGAACCCCCTCTCCGGGGGCGAGGCCCACGCGCAGGCCGACATCCACTTCCGAGCTGCGGAAATCAACCACCTCGGCCCGCGGCTCCACCCGGATGCTGATCGACGGCTCCTGCTCGTGAAAATCGCGGATGCGCCAGATCAGCCAGCGGCTTGCAAAGATCGGCGCCACCGACACCACGAGGCTCTGGCGGTTGTGTGCCGACATCTGATCGACCGCTGCCGCCAGGCTCTCCATGCCCAACGTAAGGCGCGGCAGGATCTGCGCACAGGCCTCGGTCGGCGACAGACCGGCAGGACGCCGATGAAACAGGCGGAGCCCGAGGTCGCGTTCCGCTTTGGCCAGCCTCTGACTGACCGCGCCCTGCGTGACGCCCAGCTCCTCCGCCGCTCCGGCCAGCGTGCCGATACGCCCAATCGCCTCGACCGCGCGGAGGGAGGACAGGGGGATACGGTTCAGTTGGCGCATTTAGTTTTTCTAAAGGCATTCGCTGGGGAAGTCGATGCTCGCCGACCCCTCTTTGTGCGATGATATCGCCATGATGCGACTGTCCCGTCCCACCCTGTTCCGATGGCCCTTTCACCGAGCTGCCCCGTGCTGGTCTGGTGATCTCGCGCGGCGGTGGCGGCGCGATCCGCTGTCTCACCCGGCGCTGCGGGGGATGACACAGCGCGAGCTTGGCGACCTGCCTTTCGATCCTTGCACAATTGAGGCCGACTAACCGAGCGCGTCCGCCCGAGACCTGCGCCGCAGGGTGCAGTCGCAGCCCTCGCAGACATCGCCTGTCGTGCCCAGAAAAGGTTAAACGGCACCAGCGCGCGGCCTCTTAACCGCACCCGAAACCGATCTTCGCACCGACGCGATACCGACAAAATACCGACGTGATACCGACGTTCCGTTTCGCGCCAAACCCCCTGTTCATCATGGCGTGCGTTGCCGAGTCGCCGCACACACCGCCCGCAGCCCCAGAGCGCCGCGTTAACCACCTTGCCCCCGGCGGCTCCGGGCGGCAGTGTCGCGGAACCATCGAAGGAGAGGCTGCGTGATTCCAGTCAGAGGTTTGCAATCGCACAAGGTCGCTGTTCTGGGCCTTGGCCGCTCGGGCCTCAGCGCCGCCCGCGCCCTTGCTGCCGGAGGCGCGACGCCGATCTGCTGGGATGACAATCCCGCCGCAAAGGACCGCGCCGAGGCCGAAGGCTTCACCTGCCTGCCCTTCAAGAGCCCCCGCGATTTCGAGGATATCGCCCGGCTGATCGTCAGCCCAGGCATCCCGCATCTCTACCCCGAACCCAACCCCGTGGTCGCCGCCGCCATGGCTGCGGGCGTGCCAGTCGACAACGATATTGGCCTTTTTTTTCAATCCTTTGCCACGGATGCGTGGAACAAATTTGACGTCGCCCCCCGCGTCGTTGCCGTCACCGGTTCGAACGGCAAATCGACCACCTCGGCGCTGATCCATCACATCCTCTCTGAGGCCGGGCGCCCCTGCCAGCTTGCGGGCAACATCGGGCGCGGCGTGCTCGATCTTGAGCCGCCCATCGATGGCGAGGTGGTGGTGCTGGAGCTCTCCAGTTACCAGACCGAGCTTGCGCGCAGCCTCACCCCGGATATCGCCGTTTTCACGAACCTCTCGCCCGATCACCTCGACCGCCACGGCGGCATGGGCGGGTATTTTGCCGCCAAGCGACGGCTCTTTGCGGAAGGCGGCCCCGACCGGGCCATCATCGGCGTCGATGAACCCGAGGGTCGCTATCTCGCAGGTCAGCTCAGCGAAGGCCGCGCCGATGACCGGGTCATCCGCATTTCGGTGGCTGAAAAACTGACCGGTCCGGGGTGGCAAGCCTTTGCGCGCAAAGGATTTTTGTCCGAGTATCGGAAGGGCAAACAGGCAGGCTCCATCGACCTGCGCCCCGTGCCCGGGCTGCCCGGCGCGCACAATCACCAGAACGCCTGCTGCGCCTATGCGGTCTGCCGTGCGCTCGGTCTCGCGCCCAAGGTCATCGAAGCGGCCTTTCACAGCTTCGCGGGCCTGCCGCATCGCAGCCAGCTGGTGGGCGAGAAGGACGGCGTCCGCTTCGTGAACGACAGCAAGGCCACCAATGTGGATGCGGCCGCAAAGGCGCTTTCGGCCTTCGAGAACATCCGCTGGATTTGCGGTGGGCTCGAGAAGGAAGGCGGGCTCGGCGCTTTGCAGGCGGGCACGGTGCGCAAGGCCTATGTGATCGGGCGCGAAGCCGCGGGGTTTGCGCTCAAGCTGCCCGTCGAGGCCGAGGTCTGCACGACGATGGCGCAGGCGGTGGCGCAGGCCGTCGCCGAGGCGGAACCGGGCGACGTGGTGCTTCTGGCGCCCGCCGCGGCGAGCTTTGACCAGTATGACAACTTCGAGCAGCGCGGCGAGGATTTCGTGGCCGAGGTTGCGCGCTATCTATGATGGTGCGGCGGCGGGGCCGGTTGGCCCGCCTCCGGCGGGAGTATTTGTCGAAGGGTGAAGGGGTTACGCGCTCAGGGCGCGGGCGGCGGCCATGGCCGAAGACCACGCCCATTGGAAGTTGTATCCGCCAAGCCAGCCCGTCACATCCACCGCTTCGCCGATGAAGAAAAGGCCCGGGACGGCTTTCGCCTCCATGGTTTTTGCCGAGAGCGCATCGGTGTCGATGCCACCCAGCGTCACCTCGGCGGTGCGGTAGCCTTCGGTGCCGCCGGGCTTCAGACGCCAATCCGAAAGCTGCGCGCAGATCTCGCCGAGCCGGCTGTCGGATTGATCCGCGAGGTTGCCGGAGAGCTGCATCTGGGGCGCGAGGTGATCGACGAGCCGCGCTGGAAGATGCGCGGCCAAGGCAGTCGTCAGGTTACGGCGGCCCGAGGCGGCGCGTTGGGTTTTCAGCGCATCGAACAGATTGATGGTCGGGCTCAGGTTCACGGAAATCTCTTCACCCTCACGCCAGTAGGAGGAGGCCTGGAGGACCGCCGGGCCCGACAGCCCCCGATGCGTGAAGAGCAGGGCCTCTTCGAAAATCTGTGCCCCCGCTGTGACCTGTGCCGGAGCGGCCACGCCGGAGATTTCGGCAAAGCGCCTTTCCGGGAAGGTGAAGGGGACCAGCGCGGGGCGTGTCTCGGTCACGGCCAGGCCGAACTGGGCGGCGACCTCATAGGCGAGACCCGAGGCGCCCATCTTGGGGATGGATTTGCCGCCGCTGGCCATCACCAGGGTCTTGGCCAG
Source organism: Roseobacter cerffii (assembly GCF_054226325.1). Taxonomy (NCBI): domain Bacteria; kingdom Pseudomonadati; phylum Pseudomonadota; class Alphaproteobacteria; order Rhodobacterales; family Roseobacteraceae; genus Roseobacter; species Roseobacter cerffii. The sequence continues at coordinate 2,847,265 of NZ_CM135757.1, read as the reverse complement.
CACGTCGCGCGTGCCGCCATCCGCGGTCAGCGTGAAGCGGAAGCCGTCAGGCGTCTTGGCAAAATTCGCGGCACTCGCCTGCAGCCGCAGATCGACCCCGTTCTGCTGCATCAGGCCGCGCAGCATAGCGATGATCTCCTTGGCGGAGGTGTCGCAGAAGAGCTGCCCAAGGGTCTTTTCATGCCAGGCAATGCGGTGCCGATCGACAAGATCGATGAAATCCCATTGGGTGTAGCGGGCCAGCGCAGATTTGGCGAAATGCGGGTTGCCCGAGAGAAACGCATGCGCGCCGCAGTGCAGGTTGGTGAAGTTGCAGCGCCCGCCGCCAGAGATCCGGATCTTCTCGCCCGGCGCCTTCGCGTGATCGATGATCAGCACGCGCCCCGGGGTATGGGCGGCACACATCATGCCCGCTGCCCCCGCACCTATGATCGCCACGTCCACTTGCATCGCCGCCAACTGGCGCGAAATGCACAGGATAGCAAGGGTTCAGGCTAGCGCTGTGGACAAAATGACGCTAGGGTGCCGCCAGCAGACCCTGAACAACGGGGCGCTTGAGGCAGTGTAACGATCTAAGGCAGACCCCATGACGGAAATGGTCTATGGCGCAGTTCCGGTTCGCGATGGCGAGCCGATCTTGCCGAAATGGTGGCGCACCATCGACAAATGGGCGATGTCCTGCATCCTTATGCTCTTTGCGGTGGGGCTTCTGCTGGGGCTCGCGGCGTCCCCCCCGCTGGCGGCCAAGAATGGGTTCGAGCCCTTCCACTATGTGCAGCGACAGGCGGCCTTTGGCGGGATCGCCCTGATTGCGATGATCATCACCTCGATGATGTCGCCAGTGCTGGTTCGGCGGCTGGCTGTGCTGGGCTTCCTGGTGGCCTTTGTTGCGCTGGCATTTCTGCCGTTCTTCGGCACCGATTTTGGCAAGGGTGCTGTGCGTTGGTACGGGTTGGGCTTTGCCGCGATCCAGCCGTCGGAGTTCCTGAAACCGGGCTTCGTCATCGTCGGTGCCTGGATGATGGCCGCCTCGATGGACCTCAACGGCCCGCCGGGACGCACCTGGTCCTTCGCGCTCTGCCTCGTGATCGTGGCGATGCTGATCCTGCAGCCCGACTTCGGGCAGGCCTGCCTGGTGCTGTTCTCCTGGGGCGTGATGTATTTCGTCGCCGGAGCGCCCATGGTGCTGCTCGTGGGCATGGCCCTGCTGGCCGTCTTTGGCGGCACGATTGCTTACTCCAACTCGGAACACTTCGCCCGCCGGATCGACGGCTTTCTGAACCCCGACATCGATCCGCGCACGCAATTGGGCTATGCGACGAACGCCATTCAGGAGGGCGGCTTCTTTGGTGTTGGCGTCGGCGAGGGGCAGGTGAAATGGTCACTGCCCGACGCGCATACGGATTTCATCATCGCGGTCGCTGCCGAGGAATACGGGCTCATCCTCGTGCTGGTGATCATTGCGCTTTACGCCACCGTGGTGGTGCGTTCGCTCATGCGGCTGGTGCGGGAACGCGACCCGTTCATCCGGCTGGCGGGCACGGGTCTGGCCTGTACGCTGGGCGTGCAGGCGATGATCAACATGGGCGTGGCCGTGCGCCTGCTGCCTGCCAAGGGTATGACGCTGCCGTTTGTGAGCTATGGCGGGTCGTCTGTCATCGCCAGCGGTCTGGCCGTGGGGATGCTGCTGGCCTTCACCCGCACACGTCCACAAGGCGAGATCAGCGATCTTTTGGTCCGGGGTCGCACCCGATGAGCGACCAGCCCCTTCTGATGATCGCGGCTGGCGGCACCGGCGGGCATATGTTCCCGGCCCAAGCGTTGGCCGAGGCGATGCTGCATCGCGGCTGGCGGGTGAAGCTCAGCACCGACGCCCGTGGCGCGCGCTATACGTCCGGCTTCCCGCACAGCACCGAGATCTCGCAGATCAACAGCGGCACCTTCGCGCGCGGCAACATCCTGTCGAAGCTGCTGGTTCCCTTCCAGATTGCAGGCGGTGTCGTCGGCGCGCTCTGGGGCATGATGCGCGACCGACCTGACGTGGTGGTGGGCTTTGGCGGCTACCCGACGATCCCCGCGCTCTCGGCGGCCTTCCTGATGAAGCTGCCGCGCATGATCCACGAACAGAACGGTATTCTGGGCCGCGTCAACACCGCCTTTGCCTCCCGTGTGGATGCCATCGCCTGCGGCACATGGCCCACCGATCTGCCCGACGGTGTCGACGGCCATCACACGGGCAACCCGGTGCGCAGCGCTATCCTTGAACGCTCCGAGGCGGGGTACATCTCGCCCGGCGACTACCCGATGGAGCTGCTCGTGATCGGCGGCAGCCAGGGCGCCCGTATCCTCAGCGACGTGATCCCGCCCGCGATTGCCGCCCTGCCGATGGCGATGCTCAAGAACATCCGCGTCAGCCATCAGGCCCGCGAAGAGGATCAGGAGCGCGTCGCCGCCTTCTATGCCGACAATGGCATCCAGGCCGAGGTGCAGTCCTTCTTCCACGATGTACCGCGTCGCATGACCGAGGCACAACTTGTGATCAGCCGGGCAGGAGCCTCGTCGGTAGCGGACCTCACCGTGATTGGCCGCCCGTCGATCCTTATCCCCTTCGCAGCCGCCACAGGCGATCACCAGACCGCCAATGCGCGCGGGCTGGTCGAGGCGGGCGGGGCGATCATGATCCCGGAAAGCCGGCTCGAGGTGGATGCCGTGGCGGAACAGATCCTTTCAGTGCTGGACAATCCGGAGGCGGCGATGCAGATGGCGCGCTCGGCAGCGAAATGCGGCAAACCGGATGCGACCGAGGCGCTGGTCGGGATGGTCGAGCATCTGACAGCAAAGGGGCAAGAGACATGAGTGCAGCGACCAAACTGCCCGGCGACGTCGGGCCCATCCACTTCGTCGGCATCGGCGGCATCGGCATGTCGGGCATTGCCGAGGTGCTGCTGAACCACGGCTACACCGTGCAGGGCTCCGATCTGAAATCCACGCCCATCACCCGGCGCCTGGAAGAACTGGGCGCGCATGTGTTCGAGGGCCAGAGCGCCGAGAATATCTCGAACGCCGAGGTCGTCGTGATCTCCTCCGCGATCAAGCCGGGCAATGCCGAGTTGGACGCCGCCCGCGCGCAAGGCCTGCCCATCGTGCGCCGGGCCGAGATGCTGGCGGAGCTCATGCGCCTCAAATCCAACATCGCTGTCGCAGGCACGCACGGCAAGACGACGACGACCACGATGGTGGCGACCCTGCTCGACGCGGGCGACTTCGACCCCACCGTGGTCAACGGCGGGATCATCCACGCCTATGGTTCGAACGCGCGGGCGGGCGAGGGCGAATGGATGGTGGTCGAAGCCGATGAGAGCGACGGCACCTTCAACCGCCTGCCCGCAACCATCGCCATCGTGACCAACATCGACCCCGAGCATATGGAGCACTGGGGCGATTTTGACACGCTGCGGCAGGGGTTTCTCGATTTCGTCTCGAACATCCCCTTCTACGGCGTCGCCGTCTGCTGTACCGATCACCCGGAGGTGCAGGCGCTGGTCGGCAAGATCACCGACCGCCGCGTGATCACCTACGGGTTCAATGCCCAGGCCGATGTGCGCGCGGTGAACCTGACCTATAAGAACGGCGTTGCGCATTTCGACGTGGCCCTACAGGCTGAAGGTATTGTGATCGAAGAGTGTTCGCTGCCGATGCCGGGCGATCACAACGTTTCCAACGCGCTCTCAGCCGTAGCGGTGGCCCGGCATCTGGGCATGAAGGGCGAGCAGATCCGCACTGCGTTAGCCAAGTTTGGCGGCGTTAACCGACGCTTTACGCGCGTCGGAGACGTTGAGGGCGTGACGATCATCGATGACTATGGCCACCACCCGGTTGAGATTGCCGCGGTGCTGAAAGCCGCGCGGCAGGCCACAGAGGGCCGCGTGATCGCCGTGCACCAGCCGCACCGCTACACCCGGCTGTCGAGCCTCTTTGACGACTTCTGCGCCTGTTTCAACGACGCCGATGTGGTCGGTATCGCCGAGGTCTATGCCGCGGGCGAAGACCCCATTGAGGGCGCCAGCCGCGACGATCTGGTCGCAGGTCTCATCCGCCACGGCCACCGCCACGCCCGTGCCGTGGTGGGCGAGGACGACCTCGAACGTCTCGTGCGGGAACAGGCGAGCCCTGGCGACATGGTCGTCTGCCTCGGCGCGGGCACGATCAGCACCTGGGCCAACGGCCTGCCTGACCGTCTGCGCAAAGGGGCCGCGTGATGCTCCTCTGGGCCTGCATCGCCTGGGTCTTTGCCTCCGCACTTGGGGCCATGCTGCCCATGCGCCACCAGTATGTGCCCGGCGTGGCCCTGCTGATCGCGGCGCCTGTTCTGATTGTCTGGGTCGGCGCCGCGTTCAACTGGTTGGCCGCCGCCCTCGCGCTTTTTGCGTTTGTGTCCATGTATCGTAACCCGTTGCGCTATTTTGTTGCCCGCGCGCGCGGGCAAAGACCGGAGATCCCGAAATGAGCCTGTCTCTCATCCTGGCCGCCGTCTGGGCCGTGGTAGCCAATGTGCTCGCCATGACGCCCAGCAAGGACCACCACTGGCGCAACGCCTATATGCTGATCACCGTGGGCATCCCGATTGTCGGCTATGTGACCTGGCAGCACGGGCCCTGGGTAGGCATTCTGGTGATGGCGGCGGGCATGTCGGTGCTGCGCTGGCCGGTGATCTACCTCGGGCGCTGGATCAAACGCCGCACGCTGCGCTAGTTTCCGCGCATGACCACCATGCCCGACGTCCGTGGCCGCTTGACGCCCAACCGCGCCCTGAGCGATCTCACATGGCTGCGCGTCGGCGGGCCGGCGGACTGGCTGTTCCAGCCCGCCGATCTGGACGACCTCTGCGCCTTCCTCGCGGTTCTGCCCGAAGATGTGGCGGTGTTTCCGATGGGCGTGGGCTCCAACCTGATCGTCCGAGATGGCGGGCTGCGCGCGGTGGTAATCCGGTTGGGGCGCGGCTTCAACGCCATCGACATCGCTGGCACGCGCGTCACGGCGGGTGCTGCAGCGCTTGATGCGCATGTGGCAAAGAAAGCTGCGGATGCAGGCCTCGATCTCACCTTCTTGCGCACGATCCCCGGCAGCATCGGCGGCGCGGTGCGCATGAACGCGGGCTGCTATGGCAGCTACACGGCGGATGTGCTGGTCGAGGCGCAGGCAGTCACGCGGGCCGGAGAGGTGGTCACGCTCACGCCGGAGGATCTGCAGTTCGCCTATCGCCACAGCGCGCTGCCCGAGGGCTGCGTGCTGACAGCGGCGACCTTCGAGGCGCCACAGGGCGACCCTGAAGCGCTGCACGCGCGCATGGACGAGCAACTCGCCAAGCGCGACGCGACGCAACCCACCAAGGACCGCAGCGCCGGATCGACCTTCCGCAACCCCGCAGGCTTTTCCTCGACGGGCCGTGCGGATGATGTGCACGACCTCAAGGCCTGGAAGGTGATCGATGACGCGGGCCTGCGCGGCGCGCGGCAGGGTGGGGCGCAGATGAGCGAGAAGCACCCAAACTTTCTGATCAACACCGGGGACGCCACAGCGGCGGACCTTGAGGGATTGGGCGAGGCGGTACGAAAAAAGGTTTACGCTCAAAGCGGGATCACGCTAGAATGGGAAATCATGCGCATAGGTGACCGAGACCCTGTGGCTTAACGGCCTGTTAACCACGATCCTCGAAGACTGAACGCAGAAAACTAAGGCGGTGAACCGGCGCAAAAAGCCGGACACATGAGGCAAAACCAAGGGCGCGAAAGGCCCGGCAAAGAGGCACCAGCGTGGGTCAGTCGAGCAGGACACCCCAACGTGTGGCGGTATTGATGGGCGGCCCTTCGGCGGAGCGCGAAGTGTCGCTGTCGAGCGGGACAGCCTGCGCTGCCGCCCTGCGGGGAGAAGGATACGAGGTGGTCGAGGTCGATGCAGGCCCCGACCTCTGCGCCGTCCTGACCGATCTCAAGCCCGATGCCATCCTGAATTGCCTGCACGGCCGCTGGGGCGAAGACGGCTGTGTGCAGGGTCTGCTGGAGTGGATGGGCCTACCCTATTCGCACTCGGGCGTGCTGTCCTCCGCGCTCGCCATGGACAAGCAGCGCAGTAAGGACGCATTTGCCGCCGCTGGCCTGCCGACGGTCCACAGCGTCATGGCACGCGCCGATGATGTGCGCGCCCGCCACGTGATGGAGCCGCCCTATGTGGTCAAACCGAACAACGAAGGCTCCTCCGTCGGCATCTATCTGGTGCACGATGGCGCCAACGGCCCGCCGCAGCTTTCCGAGGACATGCCCGCCGACGTGATGGTCGAAACCTATGCACCGGGGCGCGAGCTGACGACCACCGTGATGGGCGACCGGGCGCTGACGGTGACCGACATCCTGACCGATGGCTGGTACGACTATGACGCCAAGTACAAGCCCGGCGGTTCGCGCCATGTGGTGCCCGCCGATGTGCCCAGCGATATCTTCGATCTCTGCATGGGTTACGCGCTGCGGGCGCACGAGGCCCTGGGCTGTCGGGGTGTCAGCCGCACCGATTTCCGATGGGATGAGGGGCGCGGCGCCGACGGTCTGATCCTGCTCGAGACCAACACACAGCCCGGGATGACCGAGACCTCGCTCACCCCCGAGCAGGCCCAGGCCTGCGGAATGACGTTCGGCCAGCTCTGCGCCTGGATGGTGGAGGACGCCTCATGCAATCGCTGAGACGTCGCCGCCCCGGTCCCTGCGATCCCGCGCCCTCCCGCTGGGCCTGGCGGATGCAGCGGCTGATGCTGACCCCGGCCTTCCTGCTCCTGCTGCGCGCCGGTGTGCCCATGGCGCTGACTTTCGGCTTGGCCACCTGGTGGCTGTCCGAGGAGGCCAACCGCCAGATGATCCACGACACCGTGGCCGAAGCGCGCGCCAGCTTCGAGACGCGCCCCGAGTTCATGGTCCAGCTGATGGCCATCGACGGGGGTGACGACACTCTGGCGGAGGACATCCGCGAGGTGGTCCCACTCGATTTCCCGGTCAGCTCCTTTGATCTCAACCTCAAGGACATCCGCGACACCATCGCCGGGTTGCCGCCGGTCAAATCCGTGGGCGTGCGTATTCGCCCCGGCGGTATCCTGCAGGTCGATGTGACGCCCCGCACGCCGGTGGCGATCTGGCGCAGCGGCGCCGGGCTCACGCTGATCGACATCACCGGCGCGCATCTGGGCAAGCTTGGCAAACGCATGGATCGGGCCGATCTGCTGGTCGTTGCGGGCAAGGGCGCTGAAGCCCAAATCGAGGAGGCGCTGGACCTCTACCGGGCGGCGGCGCCTCTGGGCGGGCGCCTGCGCGGCCTCGTGCGCATGGGCGAGCGGCGCTGGGACGTGGTGCTCAACCGGGGCCAGCGCATCCTTCTGCCCGAAGAGGGCGCGGTTGAGGCGCTGGAACGTGTGATTGCGCTCGACGCCGCACAGGACATGCTGGCGCGTGACATCGCGCGGGTTGATCTGCGGTTGGGAGCACGGCCCACGGTGCAGATGAGTGAACAGGCCGCCACGCTGTGGTGGGAAATCAAGACCATTTCAGGGCAGTAGACTATGGATTTATACGAGAGCCAGCGCCAGATGCGGAACATGCGCAAGGCGGCCATGCAACGCGGCGTGGTGGCCATTCTGGACGTGGGCAGCTCCAAGATCTCCTGCCTCGTGCTGCGCTTCGATGGTATGGGCGATCTGGGCGAGGAGGGCGAGATCGGCTCGCTCGCCGGCCAGTCGCAATTCCGCGTCATCGGCGCTGCCACCACCCGCTCACGCGGCGTGCGCTTTGGCGAGATCTGCGCGATGCAGGAGACCGAACGCGCGATCCGCACTGCTCTGCAGGGCGCGCAGAAGATGGCGGGTATCCGGGTCGACCATGTGATCGCCTGTTTCGCGGGAGCTGATCCGCGCTCCTACGGGCTCGACGCACAGATCGCGCTCGAGGGTGACACGGTCGATGAGCAGGACGTGGCCCGCGTGCTCGCAGCCTGCGACGTGCCCGACTACGGGGTAGGCCGCGAGGTTCTGCACGCCCAGCCGGTGAACTTCGCGCTCGATCATCGTTCGGGTCTCAGCGACCCGCGCGGCCAGCTTGGCAATGCGCTGTCGGTCGATATGCACATGCTCACGGTCGATGGCTCGGCCATCCAGCACCTCGCCCATTGCATCAAGCGCTGTGATCTGGAACTCGCGGGCATCGCCTCTTCGGCCTATGTCAGCGGCATCGCCGCGCTGGTGGAAGATGAACAGGAGTTGGGCGCCGCCTGTATCGACCTCGGAGGCGGCGCGACTGGCGTGTCGATCTTCATCAAGAAACACATGATCTATGCGGATTCGGTGCGCATGGGCGGCGATCACGTGACCGGCGACATCTCAATGGGGCTCCAGGTGCCCATGTCCATGGCCGAACGGATCAAGACAATGCATGGCGGCGTGCACGCGACGGGCATGGACGATCGCGAGATGATTGAGATCGGTGGCGATACCGGCGACTTCGAGCATGACCGCCGCACCGCCAGCCGTGCCGAAGTCATTGGCATCATGCGCCCGCGCGTCGAGGAGATCCTCGAAGAGGTGCGCGCGCGGCTCGATGCCGCCGGGTTCGACCACCTGCCAAGCCAGCAGATCGTGCTCACGGGCGGCGGCAGCCAGATCCCTGGGCTCGACGGGCTCGCAAGCAAGATCCTGGGCCAGCAGGTGCGGCTCGGGCGCCCCCTGCGCGTGCACGGCCTGCCACAGGTCGCCACTGGCCCAAGCTTTGCCTCCGTGGTCGGGCTCACGCTCTTCGCGGCCCATCCACAGGACGAATGGTGGGATTTCGACATCCCCGCCGAACGCTATCCCAGCCGGTCCCTCAAGCGCGCGGTGCGCTGGTTCCGGGACAACTGGTAACAAGAATCAAGGGTGACGCAGCAAAGCCAGTGTGTTACCAAAGAGTTAAGGCCCGTGAGAGGCCCAAGGCGGTCGAGCAGTCGTCCGCACATTCGAAAACAGCGCGACTCGCGCAGCGTAGGTTCGGCCTGCGACCGATTCCCTTGTGCGCTTTCTAGTGTTAGTTGCGCGCGATTGCGCGACATCTTGCCAATACCCCCTGTCATCGGGGCGTAAAGGCGGAATTTAACCCATATTTTGTGGCAATTTTGCGTTTTTTGCGTGACCCTAGGGTGGTGTGAGGGTAGGGTTGAGCCGGAATAGGCACCCAAAAACGCCCGCGAATGCGGGGCAGCAGCACAGGCGGATATCTCATGACCCTTACTCTTTCGATGCCCGGACAAACCGACCTCAGACCACGGATCACCGTGTTCGGTGTGGGGGGCGCTGGTGGGAACGCGGTCAACAACATGATCGAGAAAGAGCTCGACGGGGTCGAGTTCGTGGTGGCCAACACCGACGCGCAGGCGCTTCAGCAAGCCAAGTCGGACAACCGCGTGCAGCTGGGCGTCAAGGTCACTGAAGGTTTGGGCGCGGGCGCGCGCCCGAGCGTTGGCGCGGCCGCCGCGGAAGAGAGCATCGAGCAGATCGTCGACCATCTGGCCGGCGCGCACATGTGCTTCATCACCGCCGGTATGGGCGGCGGCACCGGCACCGGCGCGGCTCCGATCATCGCGCAGGCTGCGCGCGAGCTTGGCGTGCTGACTGTGGGCGTTGTGACCAAACCGTTCCAGTTCGAGGGCGCCAAACGGATGCGCCAGGCCGAAGACGGTGTCGAGGCGCTGCAAAAAGTCGTTGATACGCTGATCATCATCCCGAACCAGAACCTGTTCCGTCTGGCCAACGAAAAAACCACCTTCACCGAAGCATTTTCCATGGCCGATGACGTTCTGCACCAGGGCGTTAAAGGCGTGACCGACCTGATGGTGCGGCCAGGCCTGATCAATCTCGATTTTGCCGATGTGCGGGCCGTGATGGACGAGATGGGCAAGGCGATGATGGGCACCGGCGAGTCCGACGGCGAAGATCGCGCGATCCAGGCTGCCGAGAAGGCCATCGCCAACCCGCTGCTCGACGAAATCAGCCTGCGTGGCGCGAAAGGCGTGCTCATCAACATCACCGGCGGCCACGATCTGACGCTCTTCGAGCTTGATGAGGCGGCGAACCGGATCCGCGAAGAGGTCGATCCGGACGCCAATATCATCGTGGGGTCCACCCTCGACACCGATATGGGCGGCATCATGCGCGTCAGCGTCGTGGCGACAGGCATCGACGCCATGGATGTGAACACGGAAATGCCCGTCCCGCGCCGGTCGCTCTCGCAGCCGCTGACGCCTGTGGTGTCGGCAGAAGAAGAGCCTGTCGCGGCGATGACCGAGGTGCCGGAGCCGCAGGAGAGCGTCGTGGCGGAAGCCGCGGAAGAGCCCTCGCTGTTCAGCGACATGGACGAGGCCCGGGGCTTTGCGACAGAGCCAGCCGAGCCTGAATTTGCACCGAGTGCACCCCAGGAGGAGGACGACCTCCCGGCGCCGGCCTACCAGCCGCAGGTGGCCGCATTCGAGCCCACGCGCGTGGACGAGCCGGCCCAGCCGGATGACTTCGTGGCGCCCCGCGCACCGACCCCGGGCACTCCGTCGCCTGAGGCGATGGCGCGACTGCGAGCTGCGGCCCAGAAGGCCGCGCCTCACCCCACGCCGCGCCCGGCAGCGGCGCCCGCCGCGTCAGACGGCGACCGCCCCCGCTTCGGGATCAACTCGCTGATCAACCGCATGACAGGCCATGCCGAGGCGGGCGCACCATCCGCGCCACGCCAGCAGCCGCCTGTGCAACAGCGCGCAGCCGAGCCCGCTCAAGTGCCGCAGGATCAGGTCGATCCGGACCAGGAACGCATCGAAATTCCCGCGTTTTTGCGCCGTCAAGCGAACTGATCCCTTCACGAATTACTGAAAATGGGCTGCATCTTCGCAGCCCATTTTTTATTTAAAATCATCATTTTAATGGCGTGCAGGCGTGTTTGTGCTCAAATGTAACAGTTGTGTTTCAGTCCGTTGCAAAGATTGAGTTGAGCCCACTAGGGTCAATCCATAGGTACGGTGCCAAGAGGGTCGAAAGGCTCAGAGGTATTGTGGGGCAATTGTGCAGACGACGATCAAATCACCCATCAGCTTTTCCGGCTGTGGCCTGCATACAGGTCGCAAGGCGACGGTCACCATCCGTCCTGCCATGGCGGAGCATGGGATCTGGTTCTCCCGCACCGATGTCGCGGTTGGCGACCGGCTGATCCCGGCACGCTGGGATGCTGTTCTGCGCTCGCCACTCTGCACCAAGATCGAAAATCCTGCCGGTCTCCAGGTCTCGACAGTCGAACACATCATGGCCGCCCTCGCGGGCTGTGGCGTGCACAACGCGCTGGTGGAAATCGATGGCCCGGAAGTCCCGATCCTTGACGGATCCGCAGCACCTTTTGTGCGTGGCATCATGCAGCGCGGTCTGCGGACGCTGCCCGCACCCGTTCGGGCATTCGAAGTTCTCAAAGAGGTCACCGTGACGGATGGTCAGGCCACCGCCACTCTGGCGCCCGCCGATACGCTGCGGATCGACTTCGAGATCGACTTCGCGGATGCGGCGATCGGGCACCAGAAGAAGTCTCTGGTCATGAACAACGGAAGCTTTGCCCGCGAGCTCTGCGACAGCCGCACCTTCTGCCGTCAGGCGGATGTGGACGCCATGCGCGCAAACGGTCTCGCTCTGGGCGGCACGCCCGGCGAAAACGCGGTGGTCTTCGATGGCGACCGTGTTCTCAGCCCCGGCGGGTTGCGCCATCAGGATGAGCCCGTGCGTCACAAGATGCTGGACGCGCTGGGAGATCTCGCCTTGGCGGGCGCACCACTGATCGGACATTACACCGGTGTCCGCGCGGGCCACTCTCTGACCAACACACTGCTGCGCAAGCTTTTTGCAACGCCCGATGCGGTGCGCATGGTGATCTGCGACAAGAGCACAGCACGCCGCCTGCCAGGCTACGGTCTCGTCTGGGATGAGATTCCGGCGGTTGCGTAACGGGCCTTCGGCACGTGTGCATGTCGGCGACCATTTTCCTTCGGCACAGAGATGACACCACCGGTCACAAAGCGCGCAATGGGCGTTTTGCCTTCGAATTTTCTGTGCTAGGACCTCTCAAGTGCGCGCAGCGGGCTGCGTTGGGGTTTGATACGAAGGTGGCAAAGCATGAGTAAGCTTGGGTCGCGAAAGCGGGTGATCACGACACTGCTGGCGGCGGCGCTGGTCGCTGGATGCGGTGGCAGAGACGGCGGCGGCGCGCGCAACTTCTTCAACCCCGAAGAAATCCCGCTTGAGACCTATTCCGCCGAACAGATTTTCGAGCGTGGCGAGTTCGAGCTGAACCGCAGCCGCCCAGATGACGCAGCCTTCTTCTTCTCGGAAATCGAACGACTTTACCCGTACTCCGATTGGGCTCGACGCGCGTTAATCATGCAGGCGTTCTCCTATCATCGCGATCAAGACTATCCGAACAGCCGCTCAGCCGCGCAGCGGTTCATCGACTTCTACCCGGAAGACGATGACGCGGCCTATGCGCAGTATCTGCTGGCACTCAGCTACTACGACCAGATCGACGAAGTCGGCCGCGACCAGGGGCTGACCTTTCAGGCGTTGCAGGCCCTGCGAGAGGTGATCGAGCGCTATCCGGAGAGCGACTATGCGCGCTCCGCCATCCTGAAGTTCGATCTCGCCTTCGACCATCTGGCGGGCAAGGAGATGGAGATCGGGCGCTACTATCTACGGCGCAACCACTACACTGCGGCGATCAACCGGTTCCGGGTTGTCGTGGAGGATTTCCAGACAACCACGCACACACCCGAAGCGCTGCACCGGCTGGTCGAGGCCTATCTGTCGCTCGGTCTCACGGACGAAGCGCAGACTGCGGGCGCGATCCTCGGCTTCAACTACCGCTCGACCGATTGGTACGAGGACAGCTTTGCGCTGCTCACAGGGCAGGGGCTGACGCTCGAGGCGGCGGGCGACAGCTGGTTGCGGCAGGTCTATCGCCAGACGGTGAAGGGCGAATGGCTCTGATCCCACGGCCATGACGGGTGGCGGACATGCTGCGCGGGCTTGATATCACCGACATGCTGATCATCGACCGGCTGGAGTTGAGCTTTCAGCCGGGGCTGAACGTACTGACCGGTGAGACGGGGGCCGGGAAATCCATCCTTCTGGACTCCTTGGGCTTCGTGCTCGGCTGGCGCGGGCGGGCGGATCTCGTGCGGCAGGGGGCAGCGCAGGGCGAGGTCACCGCCTGGTTCGACCTGCCAGAGGATCATCCCGCGCGTGCTGTGTTGGACGAGGCCGGGCTTCCGGTGGAAGACGAGCTGATCCTGCGCCGCATCAACACTGCCGATGGGCGCAAGACCGCCTGGGTCAATGACCGGCGGTGCTCCGGCGAGGTTCTACGACAGCTCTCGGAGACGCTGGTGGAGCTGCACGGTCAGCATGACGACCGCGGGCTGCTGAACCCGCGCGGGCATCGCGCCATCCTCGACACATTCGGCGACCTCGATCAGGCGCGCGCCGCCTGCCGTGCGGCATGGACTGCCAAGGCACAGGCGGCCAAGGCGCTCGCCGCTGCCGAAGCCGCCGTGGCTGCGATCCGGGAGGAAGAGGACTTCCTGCGCCATGCGGTGGCCGAGTTGGACGCGCTTGCGCCGGAACCCGGTGAAGAGGCGACGCTCGATACCCGCCGCCGTGCGATGCAGAGCGCGGAGAAGATCCGCAGCGACGTGGTGCGCGCGCATGAGATCCTTGGCCATCAGGGAGCCGAAGCGGCGTTGGGCGAAGCCCTACGCTGGCTCGATGGCGCAGCCGAGCAAGCCGATGGCGCGCTGGAGGCACCGATGGCAGCGCTCTCCCGCGCGCTGGTCGAGCTTGATGAGGCTACGTCCGGCATTGCCACGGCGATCGAAGGTCTGTCCTTCGATCCGACCGATCTGGAAAACACCGAAGAGCGGCTCTTTGCGATCCGTGCGCTGGCGCGAAAGCATGACGTGCTGGCCGATGATCTCGCAGATTTCGCCGGAACGCTGCGGGATAAGCTCGCCGCGCTGGATGCCGGGGACGCGGATGTGGCGGCCTTGCACAAGACACTGCGGGACGCCCAGGCGGCCTATGACGCCGCAGCCACAGCCCTGACCCAAGCGCGGACCAAGGCCGCACGCGCCCTCGACACGGAGGTCAGCGCCGAGCTCGCACCGCTCAAGATGGAGCGCGCGGTCTTTGAGACCCAGATCACGCCCGACACCCCCGGTCCAGATGGCGCCGATCTGGTGGCCTTCACCGTGGCCACGAACCCCGGCGCGCCTGCGGGACCGCTCAACAAGATCGCCTCGGGCGGCGAGCTCAGCCGGTTCCTGCTGGCGCTCAAGGTCTGTCTGACCAAGGGCCAGTCGGGCCTCACCATGATTTTCGACGAAATCGACCGCGGCGTAGGTGGGGCAACCGCCGATGCCGTGGGGCGGCGGCTTGCGGCGATTGCTGCGGGTGGGCAGGTGCTGGTCGTCACCCACTCCCCGCAGGTTGCGGCCCTCGGCGCCCATCACTGGCGGGTCGAAAAACGCGTGGCCGAGGGCATGACCACCTCGACCGTGACACCCTTGCCAACGCCCGAGCGTGTCGATGAAATCGCGCGGATGCTGTCGGGCGACACGATTACCGAAGAGGCACGGGGCGCGGCCCGTGCACTGCTCGCCGGGTAGGGGCGGCCAAAGGGCTTTTCCCCATGCGCGGCTTGGCCTAGAGAGGGTACAGCCAGAGTACGTATAGATGTCCAGCCCGCCGCGATCCGTTCTATCTCAGCAGCTCGATATAGCGCTGACCACCTGCCGGGATGGGCTGCGCCTGTTGCGGCACCGTGGGCCGAACCAGATCCAGTTCTGGTTTATCGCGTTGTTGATCGGGATCGCCGCAGGCTTCGCCGCGCTGTTCTTCCGCAAGGGCGTAAACGCGTTACAAACCTCGCTCTATGGCACCGAAGACGTCCGCCTGCTGCACAGCTTTGCAGAATCGCTGCCCTGGTACCTAGTGCTGATCATCCCGATTTGCGGCGGCCTCGTGGTGGGCATCATCCTGCACATCTTCACCAAGGATGCGCGCGCCCGGTCGGTGGCGGATGTGATCCACGGCGCCGCGATGCATGACGGGCGGGTCGAGACGCGCGCGGGCCTCGCCTCGGCGCTGGCCTCGATGATCACGCTGGGTACCGGTGGCTCGACCGGGCGGGAAGGGCCAGTGGTGCACCTTGCCGCGGTGATCTCCACCTGGGTCAACCGCCGCATCCATGCCGACGGGATCACCGGGCGCGATCTGCTGGGCTGCGCCGTCGCCGCCGCCGTATCGGCGAGCTTTAACGCGCCCATCGCGGGCGCGCTTTTCGCGCTGGAGGTGGTGCTGCGCCACTTCGCTGTGCATGCCTTCGCCCCCATCGTCATCGCCAGTGCGGCGGGCACCGTGATCAACCGGCTGGAGTTTGGCGGGGTCACGGAATTCAGCCTCACCACCGTGAACGAGGTGCAATTTTACCAGGAGATGCCCGCCTACCTGCTCCTTGGCCTTGTCTGCGGCCTGGTCGCCGTGGCCTTCATGAAGGGGATCTTCTGGGCCGATGATTTCGGCAACAAGGTGCAGGAGAAAACCGGCATCCCCCGCTGGCTGCGGCCCGCCATTGCCGGGGCCATGCTGGGCGGGATCGCGATCTGGTACCCACATATCATCGGCGTCGGCTATGAGACGACCTTCCTGGCCATGGACGGGCAGTTGCTGTTGCACGAAGCGGTGGTCTTCGCTGTGCTCAAGGCCATTGCCGTGGCGATCACCATGGGGGGCCGTATGGGCGGCGGGGTATTCTCACCCTCGCTGATGGTGGGCGCGCTCACCGGGTTGAGTTTCGGGCTGATCGCGACGAGCATCTTTCCGGAGGTCTCGGGCTCGATCTCGCTCTATGCCCTCGCCGGAACGGGCGCTGTGGCCGCGGCGGTGCTGGGGGCACCTATCTCGACCACCCTGATCGTCTTTGAGCTCACGGGCGACTGGCAGACCGGCCTTGCGGTGATGGTCGCCGTGTCCACGTCCACCGCGCTCTCCTCGCGGCTGGTCGACCGCAGCTTCTTCCTCACGCAGCTTGAACGTCGCGGCATCCACCTCGCTGCCGGGCCGCAGGCCTATCTGCTGGCGATGTTCCGGGTTGGGCCCGTGATGCGACCGATGGACCACGCGCGCGCGGCATCGGAAGAGGAATGCTGGGAGATGATCCGCGAGGGCGTCTATGTGGACAGCAACGCGACGCTGGAATCCGCAATGCCGATTTTCGAGACCGGTGTGCGGTTCATCCCCGTGGTCACCCTCAGCAGCGATGCCGCGCCGCCTGAACTGCAGGGCGCGCTCTTCCACGTGGATGCGCTCAAGGTCTATAATCGGGCGCTGGCGGCGACCGCCGCCGAAGAGCACTCCTGATCAGATCTGTTCCACCGTCACTTCACCATTGGTGTAGAAGGCGAGATGATCCTTGATGCGTGCGACGCCGTCCTTGGGGGTCTCGTAGGACCAGGCCACATCTGTCAGCGTTGTACTCTTTGTCACGACGGAGAAATAGCTTGCATCGCCCTTGTGCAGGCAATGGGTCGACTTCTCGGTCCGGTCGAGGAAGGCCATCGCGATGTCACCACGGGGGAAGTAGATCACCGGCGGGTAATCTCCTTCCTTCAGTTCCAGCGCATCGGCGCTTTCGCCCAGAACGGCCCCCCCGGCGCGGACGCTCCATGTGCCTTCGGCTTTGCGGATGGTGATGTGATCGGCCATGACTGCGTCTCCCCCTCGTGACGGTTGTCTCTATCCGCACCGGCTGTAACAAGAAGATGACGCAGGTCGCGGCATCAGATCGGCGCAGTTGCGGCATCCAACCATGTTTTTGCGCCCGGCGATAGGCGGGGTCCGATTTTTTCCGCAACCTCAGCGTGATAGCTGTTGAGCCAGTCGCGCTCGCCGTCCGTGAGCATCGTGGTGACGATCAGCCGCCGATCAATCGGGGCGAAGGTCAGGGTGCGCCAGTTCAGCATGTTTCGATGCTCATCGCCGCCCGGCTTGTGCGGCGCTTCTTGCGCCACGATCAGGTTCTCGATGCGGATGCCAAAGGCACCCTCGCGATAATATCCCGGTTCGTTCGACAGGATCATGCCCGCCTCGATCGGCACATGGCTGGTTCGGGCAAGCCGCTGCGGCCCCTCATGCACACTGAGATAGGCGCCCACCCCGTGGCCCAGCCCATGGTCGAAATCCTGCCCGGCGAGCCAGAGCGGCATGCGCCCGATGGCTTCGATGTCGCGCCCGGCGAGCCCTTGGGGCCAGCGCAGGCGGCTCATGGCGATCATACCCTGCAGCACCCGGGTGAAGGCCGCGCAAGCCTCCTCGGGCGGCGCGCCAATCGCAACGGTGCGGGTGATGTCCGTCGTGCCATCGAGATACTGCGCGCCACTGTCGATGACGATCAGCTCGCCGTCTTCCAGCATGCTGTCGGTCTCTTCGGTGACGCGGTAGTGCATGATCGCCCCGTTGGGGCCTGCGCCTGCGATGGTCTCGAAGCTGATATCCTGCAGCGCGTTGTCGTTCCGCCGCAGAGTCTCCAGTTTTGTGACCACCTCGGTCTCCCGGAGGCTGCCTGCGGGTTGCGCGTCAAGCCAGGCGAGCAGTTCCACCACCGCAGCCCCATCTCGCAGGTGGGCGCCGGCGGCACCTTCGATCTCGGCCGGATTTTTCCGCGCCTTGGGCAACGCGCAGGGATCGCCCGCATAGACCGCCCGGTCGCCCAGCAGATCGGCGAGCACGAAGGGCACGGTGGCACGGTCAACGACGATCTGGCCACGTGCACCCTCCAACGCCGCCATCAGCTCATCGGGCGCGCGCACCGTCACGTCATTACCCAGATGGTCGCGAACCTCGATGAGCTTCTCCGCGCTCATGAACAGCTCAACCGCGCCACTCTCCTGCAGGAGCGCGAAGCCATGCGCCACCGGGTTGCGCGGAATGTCCGAGCCGCGGATATTCAGAAGCCAGCAGAGCGAATCCGGCAAGGTGATGAGTGCTGCCTGATGCCCATTCTCGCGCAAATCTTCGGCCAGCCGCGCGCGCTTTGCATCATGGGTTTCACCCGCAAATTCAAGCGGATGCACCTTCACGCGGCCCTGCGGTGCTTCGGGTTGATCCTCCCAGATACGATCAACCAGATTGTCCTGCACGCGCATCTCGATACCGCTGCCGTCGAGCGCCTTGCGCAGCGTTCCGATCTGTCCGGCGCTGTGCAGCCAGGGGTCGAAGCCGACGACGCCACCCTCCGGCATCTGCTCCTGCAGCCACGCGCTCAGGCTGATGTCGGGCCAGGGCACAGGCGTGTAGATAGCCGCAACCTGCGCCTTCACCTGCGTGCGATACCGGCCATCAATAAACACCCCGGCCACGTCCGTCAGCACGGCGCAGAACCCGGCGGAGCCGGTGAAGCCGGTGAGCCAGGCGAGCCGCTCGTCGCGCGGGGCGACATACTCACCCTGATGCGCATCCGCGCGCGGGACAAGAAACCCGTCGAGCCCCTCGGTCAGCATCACCTCGCGCAGAGCCTTCAGCCGTGGAGGCCCCTGTTCGGGCCGTGCGGTCACGTCGAAACTCTGAAACATGCGCGCGCTCCTTCACCCTTCCAAAAATACTCTCGCCGAAGGCGGTCTCAGCTCGCGCGCTTCATGCCCATGACGCGCGCCCGGGCCCGTGGATCACTGTCAAAGAGCGCAGCCAGCTGTTCGGTCATCGCACCCGCCAACTGATCCACATCGGTGATCGTGACCGCCCGGTCATAGTAGCGCGTCACATCGTGCCCGATCCCTATCGCCAGCAGTTCCACCGCCCGGCGTTTCTCAACCATGGCAATCACATCGCGCAGGTGCTTTTCGAGGTAGTTAGCCGGGTTCACTGAGAGCGTGCTGTCATCGACCGGCGCGCCGTCCGAGATCACCATGAGGATCTTCCGGGCCTCGCCGCGCATCAGCATGCGCCGGTGCGCCCATTCCAGCGCCTCTCCGTCGATGTTTTCCTTCAGGAGACCCTCTTTCATCATCAGCCCCAGATTGGGCCGGGTCCGCCGCCAGGGCGCATCGGCGGATTTGTAGATGATATGGCGCAGGTCGTTAAGCCGCCCGGGCTGCTGCGGGCGCCCGTCATTGAGCCACGCCTCGCGCGCTTGCCCGCCCTTCCAGGCCCGCGTGGTGAAGCCAAGAATCTCCACCTTCACATTGCAGCGCTCGAGCGTGCGCGCCAGAACATCGGCGCAGATCGCGGCAATGGAAATCGGGCGCCCGCGCATGGAGCCGGAGTTGTCCAGCAGCAGCGTCACGACCGTGTCGCGGAAATCGGTGTCTTTCTCGACCTTGAAGGACAGCGGCGTCGTCGGGTTGGCCACGACCCGCGCGAGACGCCCGGCATCCAGCATGCCTTCTTCCAGATCGAACTCCCACGACCGGTTCTGCTGCGCCTGCAAGCGCCGCTGCAGCTTGTTGGCCAGGCGGCTGACGGCGCCTTTCAGAGGCTCCAACTGCTGGTCGAGGTAAGCGCGCAAGCGTTCCAGCTCAATCGGCTCGGCCAGCTCTTCGGCGCCGATTTCCTCATCGTGATCAGACATATAGACGAGGTAGTTCGGATCGGCATCCGAGGCGGGCGGCGGGGCAGGTGGCTCCATCGGCGCCTCGCCCTCGGGCATCTCGGCCTCATCACCCATCTCCTGGTCGGCCATGTCGTCCATGGAGACCTGAGCCTGGCTGGCGTCCTGCTGCTCCTCCTGAGACTGCTCGGGCGACCCCTCGGCCTCTTCCTCATCCTGGTCGTCCTGGCCGGTGCTGTCGGGTTCGCTGTCGTCTTCCGAGCCGTCTTCCGCTTCGTCCTCTTGGTCCTCGTCGATCTGGTCCGGATCGTCGCCCAGTTGGTCGCCATAGCCCAGGTCGGAAATCAGCTGCCGCGCGAGTTTGGCAAAGGCGGTCTGGTCGCTGAGCGTCTCGTCGAGAGTGTCCAGCGTGCCGCCGCATTGCTCCTCGATGAAGCCGCGCCAGAGCTCCATGACGTTCTGCGCGCCCGCGGGCAATTCGCGCCCGGTGGCCAGATGGCGGATCAGATAGCCCGCTGCGGTGGCCAGCGGTGCATCTGCCGCCTGCGTCACCTGATCATAGCCCTTGCGCATGGCCTCATGGGCGATCTTGGCGTCGATGTTCCCGGCCGTGCCCGGCATGTCGCGCGCTCCCATGGCCTCGCAGCGGGCGGTTTCCATCGCTTCATAGAGGTCGCGTGCCATGTCGCCCTGCGGCTGGTATTTCGCGTGGGTCTGGCCGTTGTGATAGCGGCGGTTGAGCGCCAGCGCATCTGCTGTGCCACGTGCGAGGAGCACCTCGTCACGGGTCATGCGGCGACTGACTTGTGGCAAGCGCATGGAATCGCCCGACAATCCCGCTGGATCGACCGAGTAAGACACCGAGAGCTCGGGGTCATTGGCCATGACCTTCGTGGCCTCGCCAAGGGCTTTCTTGAAGGCGTCTGCGGGATTGTCAGAGGGTTTGCTCATCAGCTGCCTTTCATCGCGGACTCAACGGTGATGCGCCCGGCGGCCAGATCGGCCAGCAGCGCCACATGCACGTCCAACGCGTCGATCACTTTATACCCCGGGTCGTGCCCGTCAAATGCGAGGTTGAGGTCGGTGCCCGCCATCACGATGGCCTCGGCACCCTGATCTTCGACCATGCAGCGGCCCGCTTCGAAGAAGAGCGCGCGGTCGTCCTCGCTGCAGTGCCCGCGGATGGCCATGTCGACATAGGCTTGGCCGACCGCCTCACGATTGTCCTGCGGGAAGACCGCAGCCGTCTGCGTCAGCTGCCCGTAGAGTTTGGTGCGCATCACTACATCCGTCCCCAAAAGCCCAACTGTGCCAAAGCCTTGCGCGGCGAAGCTGGCGTCGAGCGGAGCCACGGCGCTGATCAGGGGCAGCGTCGAAATCGCTTCGGTTTCCGCATAGCAGAAGTGCCCGCCGAGCGACGTGATGGCCGCGCAGGCCGCACCGGCCGCTTTGAGACGGTCGATCAGCTTTGCGTATATTTCAGCCTGCGCTTGCCGTGCGTCCGCCCGGTTGTTGCGCACCAGCGTGTCCGCGTCGGCGTTCACGATGGTGAGGTCCAGCGGCTGCCCGATCTCGCGCATCCGCGCGGTGAGCCGCTGGTAGTAGGCCACTGTCGCGGCGGGTCCAATGCCTCCGATCAAGCCCAGATGCATGAGAGACACCCCTGCATGGCGATCACCCGAGGCTCACGCTCGCCGCACTTTCAGGCAGTTCCTCATCGAACAGGCGCTGGTAGAATTCGGCCACCGTCTGGCGCTCGAGCTCGTCACATTTGTTGAGGAAGCTGAGGCGGAAGGCATAGCCCACATTGCGGAAAATTTCAGCGTTCTGCGCCCAGGCAATGACTGTCCGGGGTGACATCACCGTTGACAGATCGCCGTTCATGAAGGCGGTGCGGGTGAGGTCGGCGACGGTGACCATCTGCTTGACGATCTTGCGGCCCTTCTCGGTGTTGTAATGCGGGTTCTTCGACAAGACGATCGCGGTCTCCGCATCGATGCTGAGGTAGTTCAGCGTGGCGACGAGGCTCCAGCGGTCCATCTGGCCTTGGTTGATCTGCTGCGTACCATGGTACAGGCCGGTGGTGTCGCCGAGGCCGACGGTGTTGGCGGTGGCGAAGATGCGGAAGTAGGGATGCGGCTCAATCACCTGGTTCTGATCGAGCAAGGTCAGCTTGCCGTCCACCTCCAGCACGCGCTGGATCACGAACATCACATCCGCGCGGCCCGCGTCGTATTCGTCAAAGACAATCGCGGTCGGGTTGCGCAAGGCCCAAGGTAATATTCCTTCTTGGAAATCAGTGACTTGCTTGCCGTCCTTCAACTTGATGGCATCCTTGCCGATCAGGTCGATCCGGCTGATGTGGCTGTCGAGATTCACGCGTACGGCGGGCCAGTTCAGGCGCGCGGCGACCTGTTCGATATGCGTCGACTTACCGGTGCCGTGGTACCCCTGAATCATGACGCGGCGGTTGTGTGCAAAGCCCGCCAGGATCGCCAGCGTGGTGTCGGGATCGAACTTGTAGGTCATGTCGAGCTCGGGCACACGGTCGCTGCCGTCGGCAAAGCCTTTCACGACCATATCTGTATCAATGCCAAAGACGTCGCGGACGTGGATTTCTTCGGTGGGCTTCATGTTGATGTCCAATGCGCCGTCGGCCATGAGGTGTCACCCCTTTACAAAAATACGAAAATCGGACCCGCCTTTGGCCCGGCCCCTCTGGTGCAACATATATGGATGAGGCGCAAGGGAAAGGGGCGGTCCAGTTGCCCAAAAGCGTAAGCCATCAGTCTTTGAAGTTGCGGCTGCCCTTGATCTGATCCCAGGCCCAGACGACCTCCTGCAGCTGCTCTTCCTGGCTGCGGTCGCCGCCGTTCATGTCGGGGTGCAGCACCTTGATCAGCGCCTTGTAGGCCTTGCGCACCTCGGGCTTGGTCCAGCTGTCCTTGGCCTCGAGGATTTCCAGCGCGCGGCGCTCGGTCGGCGGCAGGCGGCGGCCCGCGCCCCCGTTGCGGCCTGGGTTCTGCGTCGCATTGGCGCCGAGCACCTGATGCGGGTCCTCGATGCCCAGCCGCGCCCAGGCCCGCGCCTCGGGATCCCCCAGAGGTTTGGTGGCCCGCTCCCAGACCTTGTCCTTCGACATCTGCGCATTCATCTCGGCTTCGGTGGTGCCGTCAAAGAAGTTCCACTTCAGATTATACTCGCGCACATGCGCCTGGCAGAACCAATAGTAGTCGTCCAGCACGTCGGGCGCCTTGGGCGCGCGGTACTTGCCCGGCTCGTTGCACCCGTCATGATCACAGATCCGCGTCGAGGTTTCCGACGCGCCGGACATGCCCCGCCGACCGCGCGGATTTTTCTTCTTGGAGGAAGACACGGACATATCGAAGCCGAAAGGATCAGGTTTGGACATATTGGCACCTATACGAGTCGAGGCCGCTTAGTTTAAACTGCACGTTGAAAGAAGGAAGAGGCATCGGCAAAAAAATGTCTAGACGTCAGCAGATTGAGGACCGGTTGCGAGAGGCGTTTTCGCCGCGCGAATTGCAGGTGGTGGACGACAGCGAAAGCCATCGCGGCCACGCAGGATATCCGGAGGGGGGTGAAAGTCACTTTAACGTGGCGATCCGGGCTGCGGAGTTCAAGGATATGAATCGCCTCGCGCGGCATCGCGCCATTCACGCGGCGCTCGGGCCGAAGCTGATCGCGGAAATCCATGCGCTGGCGCTGGATGTGGATGCCTGAGAGCGGGGCTTAACCCTCTGAATTTTCAGATTTTCGGCTCTCTGCCAGTTTTTTGAGCGAATCCGTCATGCCGGCCAGATCGCTGGGCTCTTCGACGCCGTTGTCGCTGAGCATCCGGCTGGCGCCCGCGCTTTGCGAGGCGTCCTCGTCGGGCGTTTGCGGGGTGGTGATCTGCGGCTCGCTGCGCGCCTCGGTGGCGGGCAGGACGACGGAGGCGGGCGCGGGCACTTCTTCTTCGAGCGCCTTGCGGAAGACCAGCACGTTGCGCCAGTTCGTGGTGCTCGAGGTCAGCCCGGAGCGCTCGACAGAGGGCAGCGTTTCAGCGCGCTGATACTCCCAGCCGTCGGCGGCCATCTGGTTCATCAGCTCTTCCAGCGCATGCGAAAAACGGTCTTCGGGTGACTTGATCCCCTTGGCCTTCACGCCGCGATTTGGGGCGGGGATCACCCGGTACTGGTACTGTGGCATACGCCGGTCTCCAAACTTGTGACCCCCTCTATACCAGTGCCGCACAGGGCGGCAAATGTGCGTCGGTGGGGTGTCTGTATCGCGTCTGTATAACGTCGGTATTACGTCGGTGCGGGGCGTGCGCCCGGGCAGCGGGCTGTTAACCTTTCAGCTTCTGCGCAACGAGCTGATTGACCGCCTTGGGGTTGGCCTTGCCGCCGGTCGCCTTCATCACCTGGCCCACGAACCAGCCCGCGAGCTTGGGGTTCTCCTGCGCCTTGGCGACCTGGTCGGGGTTGGCGGCGATGATCTCGTCCACCGCGGCCTCGATGGCGCCGGTATCGGTCACCTGCTTCATGCCGCGCGCCTCGACGATCTCGGCTGGGTCGCCGCCTTCGGTGTAGACGATCTCGAAGAGCTCCTTGGCGATCTTGCCGGAGATGGCATCGGAGGCGATGAGGTCGATCACGCCGCCCAATTGCGCAGGCGAAACCGGGCTTTCGGTGATGTCGGTGTCGTCCTTCTTCAGCCGTCCGAAGAGCTCGTTGATCACCCAGTTCGCGGCCATCTTGCCGTCGCGGCCCTTGGCCACCGCTTCGAAGTACCCGGCGCTGTCCAGATCGGCGGTGAGCACGGAGGCGTCATAATCGCTCAAGCCGAAATCGCCGATGAACCGCGCCTTCTTGGCGTCGGGTAGCTCGGGCAGGTTCGCGCCGATCTCGTCAACCCAGGCCTGCTCGATCACCAGCGGCAGGAGGTCCGGGTCGGGGAAATAGCGGTAGTCATGCGCCTCTTCCTTGGAGCGCATCGAGCGGGTTTCGTTCTTGTCCGGATCATAGAGGCGGGTTTCCTGATCGACGGTGCCGCCGCCTTCGACAATGGCGATCTGGCGGCGCGCCTCGACCTCGATGGCGGCCTGGATGAACCGCATGGAGTTCATGTTCTTGATCTCGCAGCGGGTGCCGAGGTGGCCGAAATCCTGCGTGGCCTGGTACTTCTCATAGTCGCCCGGGCGGCAGATCGAGACGTTCACGTCAGCGCGCAGGTTGCCGTTCTGCATGTTGCCGTCACAGGTGCCGAGATAGCGCAGGATCTGGCGCAGTTTGACCACGTAAGCCGCCGCCTCTTCGGGGCCGCGGATGTCGGGGCGGCTGACGATCTCCATCAGCGCCACGCCGGTGCGGTTGAGGTCCACGAAGGACATGTTCGGGTCCATGTCGTGGATCGACTTGCCTGCGTCCTGCTCCAGGTGAATGCGCTCGACCCGCACCAGCCGCGCGGTGCCGTCCCCCATCTCGACCAGCACTTCGCCCTCGCCGACGATGGGGTGGTAGAGCTGTGAAATCTGATAGCCCTGCGGCAGATCGGGGTAGAAATAGTTCTTGCGGTCGAAGGCGGAGGTCAGGTTGATCTCGGCCTTGAGCCCCAACCCGGTGCGCACCGCCTGTTCGACGCAAAACTCGTTGATCGTCGGCAACATGCCGGGCATGGCCGCATCGACGAAAGAGACGTTGTTGTTGGGCTCGGCGCCGAAGGTCGTGGAGGCGGCGGAGAAGAGCTTGGCCTTGGAGGTGACCTGGGCGTGCACCTCCATGCCGATGACCAGTTCCCAGTCGTGCTTGGCGCCCGCGATCACTTTGGGCGTGGGGGTGTCATAGGTCAGGTCGAGCATCGAAGGTCCCTCGTCAGGCAGGTCAGCATCTGCGAGGGGTTTAGGGCAGCGCAGGGCCTGCTGCAAGCCCTGCCGCATGGGGCGTCAGCGCGCCTTGGGCATGTCGCGCCAGCTCACCTCGACCGTGCCGTCCTGGCGGTCGGGCAGGCGTTTGCGCGGCATCATGCGCGCGTCGCTGGTGAAGTCTTCCTTGATGCGCACGACGATGAGGCAGCAGAAGGGCCGTGCCAGATCGACGGTCACGATCTCATGGCCCACATGCGGCGGCAGGACGATGATTTGCGCGGCATCGAGATCGCCCTCGCCCAGGACCGGGTCGGTGGTCGGCAGATCGAAGGCAAGGGCGGCCTCGATCCGGGCGATCCCGTCGTAGATGGGCAGGTGCAGCCCCGTCATCTCGAAATAGGCCCGGGCGCATTGCAGCATCCGCGTGTGTAGCGTGTGCAGTCGGGCGCGGGGGTCGGACGAGGGGGCAGAGCAGGGCGCGGCCC
This sequence comes from Roseobacter cerffii, assembly GCF_054226325.1. NCBI lineage: Bacteria > Pseudomonadati > Pseudomonadota > Alphaproteobacteria > Rhodobacterales > Roseobacteraceae > Roseobacter > Roseobacter cerffii. The sequence goes on along the minus strand of NZ_CM135757.1, from coordinate 2,821,232 downwards.
CTTGCGCGGGCGGCGTGGCCGTGCGGTGCCAGTCGATCCAATCGCCGCTGTCCCAATGGGCGGCGTCTGCAGGAATGTTGCTCATGATGCGTTCCTTCCTTCTTGGTCGTCAGACCGCCTCGGCCACGGGGCCGTCGGCGGTGAAAATGATGCGGTTGCCCTGTGCGATCTCGCGCCGGAAGAGGTCGGCGATGATGCGCATGGCTTCGGCCTGGCCTGCGGCGGCGAACCCGCGCGCGGAATGCACCCGCAGGTTGTTGTCGAACCCGGTGGCGGCATGGGCCCAGATCAGCGGATGCAGCTCGGTCATATGGGTGCGCACGATCCAGTCGGCACAGGCGGCGATCTGGGCGCGCACGTGATCAGCCGCGTCATGGCCGGTGAAATTGCTGCCGATGGTATTGGCGCAATAGGCGGCGAGCAGGTTCACCGTGTACTGATGCGGCTTGCGGGTGAGGATGTCCTGCAGCCCTTCGATGAAGAACTCCAGATCGAGGTATTCGCAGGCGCCATCGTCGCCCGAGAGCGCGTCGAACATCACCCAGGCGTAGGCCCCCGCGCCCCAGACGTCTTGAGTGCGGGCGGCAGTGCGGCGCGCTTCGAGCTCCAGCTGGGCGTGGCTGCCGAACCAGCGGGGGCTGAGGTAGTTGCCAAGCGCGCGCATCGGGCCCGGGTTGCGCGGATCGAGGTCGATCAGCCGCTCGTAATCATCCGCGAGCTCGTCGGTGCTGCTGTCGCCCGCGCCGTGCAGGGCGCATTTCGCAGCGGCCAGCACCGGTGACGGCGTGTCATGCGTGTCGAAGGGCTCGAGCAGGGCGCGCGCGCGGTCGAAATGCGCGGCGAAGGCGTCGCGGTTCCGCGGGGGCACCTGGCTGTCCCAGCCGGTGCCGCGCCAGGCCCAGGCGATATCCATATGCGCCTGGGCGACGATGGTGCTGAGGATCATGTCGTGCCCGGCCTCAGCCAGCACCAGCTCAAGCGCTTCGATGCCGCTGAGCAGCGGCGCACCGCGGGCGGGGCGGCCGTCAAAGAGCGCGTGTTCAGCGGCCAGCACCACATCCGCGCGCGCGCCATAGCTCAAGAGATCGGCCACGGGCATCGCGCCGGGCGTGGCCTGGCGCGCGGCCTCGGCGGCGCGGATCTCCTGCAGCAGCTCGCCCCAGCGCTCCTGCCGCGCGAGAAACTGGCCACGCGCCTGGTGGGCGTCGCGGGCGTTTTCTTCTTCGGTCGGATTGGGGCAGTCAATCATCAGCGCGCTTTCGGGGCGATTTGGGGCTTGGGTCCTGTCATGAGGGGGGCGGTCTGCTGACGCCGGAGCAGGGGCCGGCACACACCGCCGGAGACGAGCCAAACCACGTTTGGCGTGACGAGACAGGAGCAACATTAACAGCCTTCAACTTGGTACGGTGGGCATGGTGGTCCCTCTTTAGGGCTGAAACATGGCATCCGCACGAAGATATCTCGTTGATTCCAGCGTGGGGCGGAGACAATCCGACGCAGTTGTTCATATTTTGGTAACGATGACGCGGCGGTTTCTCGTGGGGGTTGAGCCAAGGCGCGCCGGGACGCGCTGCGGTCGCTTGCGCAGGGGGCTGAGTCGGCGCATAGAGGCGGGATGACACTACGACAGACCCTGATCGCGGCGCTGGTTGGCCTAATGGCCACGCCGCTCGCCGCACAGCCCGCCGACCCCCGCGAACCGCTGCCCCGCATGCGCTGGAGCCACATGGAGAACCATACGCTGTGGAACGCTGCCGCCCTGCGGGCGCTGCAGACCCATGGCCGCCCGCTGGTCGAGATGGTGCCGGGCGATATTGCGGACTGGTGCCCCTACTACGCGCAGGCGGGCACAGCGGGGCGGGAGGCGTTCTGGGTCGGCTTCATGTCGGCGCTGGCCAAGCACGAGAGCACCTACAAGCCCTGGGCCGTGGGCGGTGGTGGCAAGTGGTATGGGCTGTTGCAAATCGCCCCGGCGACCGCGCGCGGATATGAGTGTCGCGCGGGCAGCGGCGAGGCGCTGAAGAACGGTGGCGATAATCTCAGCTGTGCAATCCGGATCATGGCGGTGACGGTGCCGCGCGACGGGGTGATCGCCGGACGCGACACGAAATGGCGCGGGGTGGCGGCGGATTGGGGGCCGATGCGCGTGCCCTCGAAACAGCGCGACATCGCCGCCTGGGTCAGCGCGCAGCCCTATTGCGCGGCCCCCCCGGAGCCGGTGCGGCCGCCGCGCAGCCGCCCGCGCCAGACCCATGGGGAGGACCGGTAGGGAACGCTTTGTCGGGCGCGCCTTGCGCAGTGTGCGGCAGAGGCCCAATTTGGTGCCACGGTCAGCCGATCAGCGAGAAGTGATGCCGTTCGGTGCGGATGCCCAAGCTCTGCAGCGCGGCCTCGAAGGCCTTGTGCGGCGGCGTGGCTTCGTACGGCAGGCGGATCTTGCGCCCGGAGCTCAGCACGGCGGTGGCGCGCACCGAGAAATCGAGCCGGGTGTCGAGGCGCATGTGATCGACCCCACCCCAGTGGAGGGTCGCTGTGCGCTTGCCGGTGAACCAGGTGATCTGCTGCGCGTCCATCTCGAGGCCGGCGGCGGGGTTGGCGTAGATCTCCCAGAGCGCGGGCAGGGTGAACAGCGCGACAATCCCCATCAGCCAGGGGGCGGCGTCGACGCGGACAATCGCAACGATGAGCAACACGTAGACCGCCAGCACCACGGTGAGCGTGGTCCAGCTGCGGCCCTGCCGATGATAGGTGAAGGGCTCAGCGGCCACCCGTCACATCCAGCGTCGAGCCGGTGACATAGCTGGCATCCGCGCTCAGCAGCCAGACGATGGGCCGCGCGACCTCTTCAGCGGAGCCCTTGCGTTGCATGGGCACCATATGCGCAAGGCGATCGGCGCGCCCGGGTTCGCCGCCTTTGGCGTGCAGCTCGGTCTCGATGAGCCCGGGGCGGATCGCCATCACGCGGATATTGTCTGCGGCAACTTCGTCGGACAAGCCTTTGGTAAAGCAGTCGATTGCCGCCTTGGAGGCGGCGTAGTCCACATATTGGTTGCCCGAGCCGAGGCGCGCGGCGGCGGAGGAGATGTTCACGATCACGCCACCGTCGCCCTGCGCCTGCATTCGCACCACCGCCTCCTTGGCGACCAGCATGGCACCGATCACATTGATGTCGAACATGCGGCGCAGGCGGGCGTGGTCCATGTCCGTGAGCTTCGCGGTCTGATCCACGACGCCCGCGTTGTTGATCAGCGCGTCGATACGGCCGAGCTCCGCGTCGATTTTGGCGAAAACTGCGGCGATAGCGGCGGGGTCGGCCACGTCGCCCTGGCAGAGGATCACCTTGGCGCCCGCGGCGCGGCAGTCCTCGGCCACGGCCTCGGCGCCTGCGGTGTCGGAGCGGTAGTTCAGCGCGAGGTCAAAGCCGTCTTTGGCGGCGATGCGCGCGCAGGCGGCACCGATCCCGGCAGAGCCGCCGGTGATGAGCAGAACGGGTTTCATGGGTCAGGTTCCTCGAATACGGGTGAGCATTTCGGTGGTGTCGCGCGAGAGGTCCGGCAAGGCGAGGATGCGGTCAAGCTCTGTCGCGATCTTCGCCTTGCGGGCGTCGTCATAGCGCGTCCACGTCTGGAAGACCGAGCACATGCGCGCGGTGGTCTGCGGGTTCACCGGATCGAGCTTGATGAGCCAGTCGGCGAGCAGGGTGTAGGCCGCGCCGCTCGCGTGATGGAAGCCCGCGTGATGCGTGGCCATCGCGCCCAGGACGGAGCGGAAGCGGTTGGGGTTCTTCCAGTTGAAATCCGCATGCGCGGTGAGCTTTTGCGCGGTGGTGGCGACCTCAGCGGGGTCCGCCTGCATGACCTGCAGCCCGAACCATTTGTCCATGACCAGCCGGTCGGAGGACCATTGCTGCTCGAAAGCCTGCAGGGCGGCGTCGCTCGCCTTCTGGCGCAGCAGCACCGCGAGCGCGGCCAGCTGTTGGGTCATATTGTCGGCGGCATCATATTGCGCCTGCGCCCGGTCGGGGCCTTCGATGCGGGCGAGCAGGGACAGGGCGGCATTGGCGAGGCTGCGGCGGCCCGACTGCTCGGCGGTGGGCGCGTAGGGTTCGGTGACCTGGTGGGTCTCGTAGAGGCCCGGCAACAGGTCGGCGAGCTGTGTGGCGAGAGCCTCGCGCATCGCCTCGGACGCGTCCCAGATCGCGGCGGGGTCCGGCGTCTCGCCGCGCGCATGCAATTCGCGCGCGAGGTCGGATTGCCCGGGCAGCCCCAGCATGAGGGCGCGGTAGGCCGGGTCGAGACTGTCATCTGCAAAGACCGCGCGCAGCCCATCGAGATATTTGGTGTCAGGCGCGGCCCCGTCGCGGATCATCGCCAGCAGGCTCGCACGGGCCAGTTCGCGCGCCGCTTCCCAGCGGTTGAAGGGGTCGGTGTCATGGGCGAGCAGGAAGGCGGTGTGCTCCTCGGGCAGCTCGCGTTTCAGCACGACCGGCGCGGAGAAGCCGCGCAGCACCGACGGGATGGGCCGTTCGGACAGCCCTTCGAATGTGAAGGACTGCGAGGCTTCGGTGAGCTCCAGCACCTGGCTTGCAACCACTTCCTCGCCGGACGGAGAGAGCAGGCCGGTGACGATCGGGATGACCTGCGGTTGCGGGTCGGGAGTGGTGGCGGAGGCTTTCAACTCCTGCGTGAAGGTCAGGATATAAGTGCCTGCGTACCAAGCATCTTTCACGGTAACGGTGGGGGTGCCGGCTTGGCTGTACCAGCGCTTGAACTGGCTGAGATCGCGCGCGGTGGCGTCCTCGAAGACCTTCAGCCAGTCCTCGATGGTGCAGGCCTGCCCGTCGTGCCGGTCGAAATAGAGGCTGAGCGCCTTGTCATAGCCTTGGGCGCCCACGAGACGGCGCAGCATCCCGATGACCTCGGCGCCTTTCTCATAGACCGTGGCGGTGTAGAAATTATTGATTTCCTGGAAGCTTTCGGGGCGGACGGGATGCGACAGCGGTCCCTGATCCTCGGGGAACTGGCGAGCGCGCAGGTCGATCACATCGGAGATCCGTTTCACCGAGGCCGAGCGCATGTCGGAGGTGAACTGGCTGTCACGGAAGACCGTCAGACCTTCCTTCAGGCAGAGCTGGAACCAGTCGCGGCAGGTGACGCGGTTGCCGGTCCAGTTGTGGAAATATTCATGCGCAATGATCGCCTCGATCCGCTCGAAATTGGTGTCGGTGGCGGTTTCCGGGCTGGCGAGCACAGCGGAGGAGTTGAAGACGTTCAGCCCCTTGTTCTCCATCGCGCCCATGTTGAAGTCATCGACGGCGACGATGTTGAAGACGTCGAGGTCGTATTCACGGCCATAGACGTCTTCATCCCATGTCATGGAATCCTTCAGCGCCTGCATGCCGAAGGCGCATTTGCCCTCGTCGCCGGGGCGGACGTAGAGGTTGAGATCTACGGCGCGGCCCGAGCGGGTGGTGAAGCTGTCGGAATGCGCGACCAGCTCGCCTGCCACCAGCGCGAAGAGATAGGCGGGCTTGGGCCAGGGGTCGTGCCATTCGGCGCGGCCCTCGGATCGGCTCACCGGGTTGCCGTTCGACAAAAGCACCGGATGCGGGCCGTTGATGGTGACCGAGAAGACGCTCATCACGTCGGGTCGGTCGGGGTAATAGGTGATCTTGCGGAACCCTTCGGCCTCGCATTGGGTGCAATACATGCCGTTTGACATATAGAGCCCTTCGAGCGCGGTGTTGTTGGCGGGGTCAATCTCGACCTCGGCCTCCCAGACGAAGGGCGTGTCGGGCACCGGGCAGGTGAGGCCCTCGTCGGTGAGGTCCGGTTGCACGGCGGTGCCATCGATGCGGGCGGAGATCAGGGTGAGGCTTTCGCCATGCAGGAAGATCTCGGCAGGGGCGTCCGGTTTCGGCTCGAAGGCGATCCGGCTCTTCACCCGGGTGGCGTGCGGATTCAGATCGAAGGTCAGCGCCACGGAGGTGACGTCAAAGCCGAAGGGTTTGTAATCCTTGAGATAAATCGTCTGGGGGGCCGCGTCGCGCATGGGTCACCTGCCTCATTCGTGGAACCGGGGAGAATGTGGCGACGTTAATTAGGTAACCGCGCGCTCGCAACCCGGCTTGCGCGCCCTAAATGAAAGGAATGATCATGTCAGCACCTGACACAAATATCGAACGTCAAACCCACCGCCACTGGCCGTCGATTGCCGGTATCTGCGCCGCACTGGCTCTGGGCGTGGTGATCGGGTTGGGTGTCGCTTACGTCACCGATCTGAACGGCCCGCAGGTCAGCGAGATCGAGCTGCAGGATGGTGCTGCCGTGATGTCGGACGGCTAAGGCGCATGCGCCGCAAGGGAGATTTGCCGCAAAAAACATGCGTGACCTGCGGGCGTCCGTTCACCTGGCGCAAGAAATGGGAAAAGGTCTGGGCAGAGGTGCGCTATTGCTCGGAACGGTGCCGTCGCACGCGTCAACGCGGCGGCACCGATTGATTGGTAAGATAACATTACCAACTTTGTTGCCTATCGGAAACTTTCCTCGTACACCTTCGCATACCAGCCCCAGAGGCGAGCAGCGAGGAGCGTGTGAGATGGCCGGATATCAACAGAAAAACGCGTTGCAGGTGGCCGACGCGCTGGTGGACTTTCTGGAGACGGCGGCGCTGCCCGGGACGGGGGTCGATCCGGCGGCCTTCTGGCAGGGCTTCTCCGATCTGGTGGCCGAGACGGCGCAGGAGAACCGCGATCTGCTGGCCAAGCGCGAGGATTTGCAGGGGCAGATCGACGCCTGGCATCTGGAGCGGCGAGGCCAGCCGCATGATCACGAGGCCTATTGCGCGTTTCTGCGCAAGATCGGCTATCTGGTCGAGGAAGGCGACGCCTTCGAGATTGATACGGCCAATGTGGATGACGAGATTGCCCGGGTACCGGGCCCGCAGCTGGTCGTGCCGATCACCAATGCGCGCTATGCCCTGAACGCGGCGAATGCGCGTTGGGGTAGCCTTTATGATGGGTTCTACGGCACCGATGCGATGGGCAGTGCACCACCGAAGGGCGGCTATGATCAGGGCCGCGGCGCACGGGTCGTGGCGCGGGCGCGGGTGTTCCTCGACGAGGCCTTCCCGGTAACGCGCACCAGCCATGCGGACGCTAAGCGCTATTACGTGCACAAAGGTGCGTTGCTTGTGGATGACCAATTCCTCGTCGAGCCGGAGAAATTCGTGGGCTACACCGGGCACCCCAAAGCGCCCGACAGCGTGATGCTGCGCAACAACGGGCTGCATGTGGAGCTGGTGTTCGACCGGACCCATGCGATCGGCAGCCGCGATCAGGCGGGGCTGGCGGATGTGCGGCTGGAGAGTGCGGTTTCGGCGATCATGGACTGCGAGGATTCGGTGGCCTGTGTGGATGCCGAGGATAAGGTTGTCGCCTATTCCAATTGGCTGGGGCTGATGAAGGGCGATCTGGAGGACACCTTCGAGAAGGGCGGCGAAGAGATCACCCGCGCGCTGAACCCCGACCGGGAGTTGATTGCGCCTGACGGCACCAAGCTAACGCTGAAGGGCCGGGCGCTGATGCTGGTGCGCAATGTGGGCCACCTGATGACAAATCCCGCGATCTTGGATGCCGAGGGCAATGAAGTCTTCGAGGGCATCATGGACGCGATGATCACCACGCTGATTGCGATGCATGATCTCCAGCGCGAGGGCGGCAATTCCCTGACCGGGTCGGTCTATGTGGTGAAGCCCAAGATGCACGGGCCCGCGGAGGTGGCGTTCGCCGACCGGACGTTCACCCGTGTTGAAGAGATCCTGGGTCTGCCGCAATACACCGTGAAGCTGGGCATCATGGACGAGGAGCGGCGGACCTCCGTGAACCTCAAGGAGTGCATCCGGGCGGCGAAATCCCGTGTGGCCTTTATCAATACCGGGTTCCTGGACCGCACGGGCGATGAGATCCATACCTCGATGGAAGCGGGGCCCTTCAGCCGCAAGGATTTCATCAAGCGCAAGGCCTGGATCGGGGCGTATGAGAACCAGAACGTGGATATCGGGCTGGAGTGCGGGTTGTCTGGCCGCGCGCAGATCGGCAAGGGCATGTGGGCCATGCCGGACCTGATGGCGGCGATGATCGAACAGAAGATCGAACATCCGAAATCGGGCGCCAATTGCGCTTGGGTGCCGAGCCCGACGGCGGCGACATTGCACGCGCTGCATTATCACAAGGTCGATGTCTTCGCGGTGCAGGAGAAGCTGAAAGCCAGCGGGCGGCGCGCCTATGTGGATACGGTGCTGAACATCCCGCTGGCAGAGTACCAGAAGTGGAGCGACGACCAGAAGACTCGCGAGGTGGAGAACAACGCGCAGGGCATTCTGGGCTATGTGGTGCGCTGGGTTGATCAGGGGGTCGGCTGTTCCAAGGTGCCGGACATGAGTGACGTGGGCCTGATGGAAGACCGCGCGACCTGCCGGATTTCGGCGCAGCATATCGCGAACTGGCTGCACCACGGGGTGGTGGATGCGCAGCAGGTGATGGCGGTGATGCGGAAGATGGCCGCCGTTGTGGACGGGCAGAACGCAGGCGATCCGCTCTATCAGCCGATGGCGCCTGGGTTCGACGGGATTGCCTTTCAGGCGGCCTGCGATCTTGTGTTTAAAGGTCGCGAGCAGCCGTCGGGCTATACCGAGCCGGTCCTGCACGCGCGGCGACTGGAGCTGAAGGCCAGCGCCTGAGCACAGTGATCCGGGGGCGGCCTACCCCCATCCTCGGGGTGATCCCGAGCGTAATTCCACCAACGACAAGCGAGGAGACGACATGACCATCAGTTTGAGACGCGCCCGGACGATCATCCGCAAGACCTTCGAGAAGGGTCGCGAGATGGAGCTGAAACCCCTGTCGGTGGTGGTGCTGGATGCGGGCGGCAATGTGCAGGCCTTCGAACGCGAAGATGGGGCCGCACCGGGGCGGTTCGAGATCGCCTTTGGCAAGGCATACGGCACGGTCATGCTGGGCATCCCCGGTTCGGCCCAGATGGCGCGTGCGGAAAGCCAGGCCTATTTCATGGGCTGTGTGAACGGTGCCTACGGCGGCAAGGTGATCCCCGTGCCGGGCGGCATTCTCATCCGGGACCGCAAAGGGGCGGTGGTCGGCGCCATCGGCGTGACCGGCGACACATCCGACAATGATGCCGCCGTGGGCAGCGCCGCCATCGAAGCGGTGGGGCTGGTTGCTGAAAGCTGAGGCAGTTCGCAATTGCGCACAGGTCTTTGCGCGGTCATGGACTGTTAACCCGGCCCGTGCGAGGATATGTTTCCCGAAAGCACACTGAAGGGAACTTTCATGGCACGGCCGGTTGTTGGCATCATCTGCAATCAATACCTGATCAATGACGAATACCCGGTGCATGCGGGCGGAAAGATGAATTCCGACGCAATCTCTGCGGTGGCGGATTGCGTGCCGATGATCATCCCGTCCGACCCGGACTATGTGTCGATCAACGATCTGCTCGAGACCTGCGACGGCTTCCTTCTGACCGGCGGGCGCCCGAATGTGCACCCCGAGGAATATGGCGAAGAGCCGACGGAGGCGCATGGCGATTTCGACCGCGCGCGGGATGCGATTGCGCTGCCGCTGGTGCGTGCCTGTGTTGAGCGCGGCCAGCCGTTCCTGGGCATCTGCCGCGGGTTTCAGGAGGTGAACGTGGCCATGGGCGGCTCGCTGTACCCGGAAATCCGCGACCTGCCGGGGCGGATGAACCACCGGATGCCGCCGGATGGGACGCTGCAGGAGAAGTTCGAGAACCGCCACAGGGTGTCCTTCACCGAAGGCGGGGTGTTTCACCGGCTGATGGGCGCGCAGGAGGTTGTGACCAACACGCTGCACGGGCAGGGCATCAAGATGGCGGCCCCGCGCGTGGTCGTGGACGGGGTAGCACCGGACGGCACGCCCGAGGCGATCTTCATCAAGGATGCGCCCGGTTTCACGCTCTCGGTCCAGTGGCATCCGGAGTATGAGGCGGCGAAGGACCCGGTGTCACAGCCGCTGTTCTCGGCCTTTGGCCGTGCGGCGCAGGCCTGGGCGAACGGGCGCAAGCTGACGCCCGCGCAGGTCGCCTAGACCTTTTCCGGGGAAACCGTCTTCAGTCCCATCTCGCTGAATTTGGGCGGTCTTGCAGGGTTGGCCTGCAGCTGTGCCGTGGCCAGATCGCGGTGCAGGGAGGTCCAGCTCCAATCCGTTGGCCGCTCGACCAGTCCGGCTTCGACCGGTGCGGTGTGGATCAACCGGCGGTGCAGCATGAGGTCATGGGCCGAGCGGATCCGGTGCTCCCAGAAGCGGCGCTGCCAGATGCCCTTTTCCCTGCGCGCGCGTTGCGTGTCGGTGCGGTCAGCGGGCGGGGGGAGAGCGCGCAAGAACCGCGCCTTCAGAAAGCTCCAGCGCGTGCTGAAGTCGGCGTCCTCTTCGGGTAGGGTCCACAAAGTATGGATCGCCGACGGCAAGACGACGATGTCATCGATGGTGAAAGGGTAGCGATTCACCGTCTCACGCATGGATCGCCGCAGCAGGTCGACCTGGTCGGTCAGCAGGGTGCTGCGCGGGTCGGCGAGGCGCGCGGTGAAAAAGAATGTGGCGCCGGGTGTTTTTGAACGGATCTGATGTCCCATGGCATGAGGCTAGCCACGGCATGGTTAAGGAAGGCTGAATCGCGGAGCGGGTGGCCTGAAAGCCCACCCAACCTGCCAACACAACGCGCAGGACAGGCAGGTGCGGTGGGCTTTCAGGCCACCGCCTCGTGCTACATCTGCCCGCCCGCGATCTCGATGGCCTGGCCGTTCACGCTCTCCGACCCGTCAGAGACCAGCCACAGCGCCGCCGCCGCCACCTCTTCGGGCGCGATCAGCCGGTTGTGCCGATTGGCCGAGACCATGATGTCCCGGGCCTTCTCCGCGCTGACCCCGGCGCGCTCGGAGATCGAGGCTGTGTTTCGCGTGACGATATCGGTATCAACATAAGCCGGGCAGAGCGCGTTGAAGGTGATCGGCTTGCCGAGGTAATCCTCGCTCAGCGCCCGGATGAGGCCGATCATCCCATGTTTCGACGCGGTGTAGCAGGCGGCGCCCTGCAGCCCCCGCAGACCGGCGATGGAGGACACGGCGATCACGCGGCCCCAGTCCGTCTGGCGCATGGACCCAAGCGCCTCGCGAATCGTCAGGAAGGCGCCATCGAGATTGGTCGCCATCATGTCGCGCCAGAACGTGAGATCGGTCTTGTGCAGCGCGCGCCCTTCGGCGATGCCTGCGTTGGCGACGCAGATCTGGATCGGGCCACGTGCGGCGACGGCCGCGGCCATCGTCTCGACCACCTGCGCCTCCTCCCGCACGTCCATCGCAAGCCCCATGATCCGGTCGCCCGCGACGGCGTCCAGAACTGCCTGCCGCCGCCCGGTGATCGTCACGACGCAGCCCCGATCTGCAAGCGCGCGCGCAATGGCGAGCCCGATACCGCTGCCGCCGCCTGTGACCAGCGCGTGTTTGCCCTCGAGCCCCATGTCCTGCCCTCCCATCTGCTGCCTCCGACCTTAGCGGTGGTTTGCCGCAGCACAAGGCGGGCGGGTTGTCGGCACAGACAGCAGGGCGTAGCCTTGCGCGCGTACGGAGGGCAAAAAGATGCAGCGGGTGCGCGGAATCGGAGGCGTTTTCTTTCGGGCCAGGGACCCCGAGACCCTGGCCGCTTGGTATGCACAGCACCTTGGCGTGACCGAGATGCCCAGGAGCTATGACGCGCCGGTCTGGACGCAGGCCGAGGGCCCGACCGTCTTTGCACCCTTCCAGCAGGACACCGCTTACTTCGGCGAGATGTCGCAACAGTGGATGCTGAACTTCCGCGTGGATGACCTCGACGCCATGGTCGCGCAGCTGGAAGGCGCCGGGATTCCGGTGGAGGTGGACCCGACTGAACAGACGAATGGCCGGTTCGCGCGGCTGCATGACCCGGAGGGCAACCCGATCGAGTTGTGGCAGCCGAAACGGATTGGTGATGCACCGTGAAATGGGTTGATCTGCCGCCCGTCTGGTTGGCGGGGTTTGCCGCCCTTGCCTGGGCGCAGGCGCAGTATCTATCCCTCGATCTCAGCCTCGCGCATCCGGTCACGCTGTTCCTCGCGGGGCTCTTGATCGGTGGAGGTGTTATCCTGGCGGGGCTCGCGGTGATGGAATTCCGCAAGCATCAGACGACCATCATTCCCCATGAAACCCCCAGCAACCTGATCCAATCGGGGATTTTCAAGCGCAGCCGCAACCCCATCTACCTCGCCGATGTGCTGATCCTGGTGGGGCTTTGCCTGTGGTGGGACGCGGTGCTGGGGCTTGCGCTGGTGCCGGTGCTGGTCTGGGTTCTGGAGCGGCGGTTCATCGTGCCGGAGGAGAACCGGATGCGGCGGGAATTCCGGGCAGATTATGCCAGATATGAGCAAAAAGTGCGCCGCTGGGTGTAGTTCCTTTGCATTTGTTGCGTGGCGTTTTGGGCGAGGGGATTGTACCTCTGGCGCCTGCACGGTAGTGGACAAGGCGAGTCTGTGCGCCATCTTGGGCAAAAAACGCATCGAACGGGGGAGTCTCAGTTGAAGATCGGAACACCAAAAGAGATTTTTGAGGGCGAAGCACGCGTTGCGATGACACCCGAGAGTGCCACGCAGCTGCAGAAGCTGGGTCATGAGTGCATCATCGAGACGGGTGCAGGTGCAAAAGCCGGATTTTCGGATGCCGATTACAAGGCCGCAGGCGTCGAGATCGCCAAGACGGCGGCGGCACTGTGGAAAGCCGCGGATGTGGTCGCCAAGGTGCGCGTGCCGGATGAGGCCGAGATGAAGCGGCTGCGCGCAGACCAGACGCTCATTTCCTTCTTCAGCCCGGTGGCGGATGAGGCCAAGATGCAGGCCGCGGCCAAGAAGGGCGCGACGGTCATCGCGATGGAGATGATCCCCCGGATTTCCCGCGCGCAGAAGATGGACGCGCTGTCGTCCATGGCGAATATCGCGGGCTACCGCGCGGTGATCGAAGCGGGCAACAACTTCGGGCGCTTCTTCACCGGGCAGATCACCGCTGCCGGCAAGGTGCCACCGGCGAAGGTTCTGGTCGTGGGTGCGGGGGTGGCCGGTCTGGCCGCGATTGGCACGTCCACGAGCCTCGGCGCGATCACCTATGCCTTTGACGTGCGGCCGGAAGTGGCCGAGCAGGTCGAGTCGATGGGCGCGGAATTCGTCTATCTCGACTTCGAGGAAGAGCAGCAGGATGGGTCGGCCTCGGGCGGCTATGCCTCTGTCTCCTCACCGGAATTCCGCGAGGCGCAGCTGGCGAAGTTCCGCGAGCTGGCGCCGGATATGGACATCGTGATCACCACCGCGCTGATCCCGAACCGCGAGGCGCCGGAGCTTTGGACCGAGGACATGGTGAAATCCATGAAGCCGGGGTCGGTGATCGTGGATCTGGCGGCGGAGAAGGGCGGCAACTGCAAGCTCACGGTCGCGGATGAGAAGATCGTGACCGACAATGGTGTCACGATCATCGGCTATACCGATTTCCCGAGCCGCATGGGCACACAGGCCTCGAGCCTCTATGCCACCAACATCCGCCATCTTATGACCGACCTGACACCCGAAAAAGACGGGGTGATCGTGCATGACATGGAAGATGACGTGATCCGGGGTGCGACGATTGCGCATGAGAAGGAGGTCACCTTCCCGCCGCCGCCGCCCAAGGTGGCCGCGATTGCAGCAGCGCCCAAGAAGGAGGCGCCCAAGGAGCTGACTGCCGAAGAGAAGCGCGCGCAGGAAGTGGCCGCGTTCAAGAAGCAGACGCAGACGCAGGTCGGGCTCCTGGCCATCGGCGGTGCGCTGGTGCTGGCGGTGGGGCTGGTGGCCCCGGCGAGCTTCATGCAGCACTTCATCGTCTTCGTGCTCTCGGTCTTCATCGGGTTCCAGGTGATCTGGGGCGTGGCGCACAGCCTGCACACGCCGCTGATGGCGGTCACGAATGCGATCTCGTCGATCATCATTCTGGGCGCGCTCATCCAGATCGGGTCGAGCTCATTGCTGATCACGCTGCTGGCCGCGCTGTCGGTCTTCATGGCGGCGATCAACATATTTGGCGGCTTCCTTGTGACACGGCGCATGCTCGCCATGTTCCAGAAATCGTAAGGGGTAGGGGACAATGGAATTCGGATTTACGATTGCGGCCTATGCGGTCGCGGCGGTTCTCTTCATCCTCAGCCTTGGCGGTCTGAGCGGGCAGGAAAGTGCGAAACGCGCGGTCTGGTACGGCATCGTCGGCATGGCGATTGCGGTGGTGGCGACGTTGATCGGGCCCGGTCAGGGCTTGGGCGTGGTGTCCATTGTGCTGATCGCCCTGGGCGCGGCAGTGGGCTATCAGCTCGCCACCAAGGTGCAGATGACGCAGATGCCCGAACTGGTGGCGATCATGCACTCGCTCGTGGGTCTCGCGGCGGTCTTCGTGGGCTTCAACGCCGATATCATGATCAACAACGTGGGCGATCTTTTTGTCGAGAATGGCGGTGTGCTGGGGGCCGTTGGGCCGGATGGCTATACCGCGGTGGGTCTGCCGAAGGAGATCTATGACGGGCTGTCGTCCTTTGGGCAGCTCATCGCCAAGAAGACCTCTGTTGAGATCAACATCCTGAAGGTCGAGCTGGTGCTGGGCATCTGGATCGGGGCGGTGACCTTCACCGGGTCGGTCATTGCCTATGGCAAGCTGGCGGGCAAGGTGGACACATCGGCCAAGAAACTGCCGGGCGGGCACCTGCTGAACGCGGGCGCCGCGGGCCTGTCGCTGCTCTTTGCGATCATGTATCTGGGTGGGTCCGGCAGCTGGACGCTGGTCCTGCTGACGCTGCTTGCGCTCTTTATCGGGTATCACCTGATCATGGGCATCGGCGGCGCGGATATGCCTGTGGTTGTCTCGATGCTGAACAGCTATTCTGGTTGGGCGGCAGCGGCAATCGGCTTCTCGCTCGGGAATGATCTCTTGATCGTTGTGGGGGCGCTGGTGGGCTCGTCCGGTGCGATCCTGAGCTACATCATGTGTAAGGCGATGAACCGGTCGTTTGTCTCGGTGATCCTGGGTGGCTTCGGCGGCCCGGCGGGCGAGCAGCAGGCCGTGGAAGGGGAACAGGTGGCCATCGAGGCGGACGGCGTTGCCACGGCGCTCAACGAGGCCGACAGCGTGATCATCATCCCGGGCTACGGCATGGCCGTGGCACAGGCGCAGGGCGCCGTTTCCGAGCTGGTGCGCAAGCTGCGTGCGGCGGGCAAGGAGGTGCGGTTCGCCATCCACCCTGTGGCGGGGCGTCTGCCGGGGCACATGAACGTGCTGCTGGCCGAGGCGAAGGTGCCCTATGACATCGTGCTGGAGATGGACGAGATCAACGAGGACTTCCCGGACACGGATGTGGCGATTGTCATTGGCTCCAACGACATCGTGAACCCGGCTGCACAGGATGATCCGAACTCACCCATTGCGGGGATGCCGGTGCTGGAGTGCTGGAAGGCCAAGCAGGTGTTCGTGTCGAAGCGCGGGCAGGGCACTGGGTATTCCGGCATCGAGAACCCTCTGTTCTTCAAGGACAACACGCGGATGTTCTACGGCGATGCGAAGGCCTCGCTCGATAAGCTTTTGCCGATGATCGACTGACGATCTCGTGGGGTTATCGGACCGCCGCGCGGGGCAACTCGCGCGGCGGTTTCTATTTCTGCCCGGGCAGAAGGCGCCGTGGCGCGTTGATCAGCGGTGTTTCAAGGGCAAGCAAGCCAGTGGATTTCGCGGCGACGACCGATCCCCAAGCCGCGAGTACATTCGCGATGATGGCTGCTGTCAGGATGCCCCCATAGCCGAACGTCAGCGCGCCCACCCAGGCCAGCGGCAGGTAAAGCAGGAAGATGCGACCCAGGCTGAGACCCATGGACCACAGAGGCTTGTCCCGCGCGTTCATCGCCGCGTTCGTCACCACAACAAACCCGTAGCCGAAGAGAGAGGCGCCGACATAGCGCAGGTATTGGGCGGCGTAGGCAGTGTCTTCTTCCGCTGAGGTGAAGACGCTTGCGATTTGCTCAGCGAACAGGCTGAACACGGCGGCAAGGCCCGCGCCATAGGTGAGGCAGAAGATCAGGGAGTAGCGCAGCGCTGATTGGGCCCGGTCAGTTCTTTCAGCGCCCCAGTTCTGGCCGACCACCGGACCGATGCCCGCAGAGATGGCGAGAAGCGGCACCAGCGCCATGCTTTGAACCCGCGTCGCGGCTCCGAAGCCCGCGACAGCGGTCTCACCCACGATTGCGACGGCGGCGGTCACCAGCGCCATGCCGGCGGGGTTGATCGCGTTGGAAAAGGCGGCGGGGAGACCGACCCCGAGGACCTCTTTGACCGAGGCCAGAAAGCCGCCGAACGGTTTGCCGCAGACGCCCAGAAGACCGCGCCGCCAGGCGATCCACAGGGCCAGCAGCGCGGCGGTGGACCGCCCGACCGCTGTGGCCACGGCGGCGCCCTGGATGCCAAGTTCGGGCAAGCCCCAGAGGCCGAAGATCAGAAGCGGGTCGAGGGCGACGTTGATGGCGGCAGCCAGCGCCATGATCGCAGGCGCGGTAAAGCTGTCGCCGTGGGCGCGGAAGATCGCGTTGATCACCATCATGACGACCAGAAAGGGGAAGGAGAGCGCCCAGACCGGCATGTAATCGGCGATCAGCCCGTTGACCTCCGCCCCAGCCCCCAGGGCGCTGAAAAACCATGGGAAGCTGATCCAGAGGAGCAGGGCGGTGGCGAGGGCCAGCGTCAGACCGAGCAGGATCGTATGCAGGGCCAGGCGCCGCGTGCTCTCGGCCTCGTCTCCGCGCCCCACGCCCTGGCTGAGCGCAGTGTTGGCGCCTGCGCTGAGGCCGATGGAGAGCGATGTGATTGCGGTGGTCACGGGGTAGATGAACCCAACGGCGGCGAGGGCGGACCCGCTGACCTGACTGAGGAAATAGGCATCGGCCAGGCCGATGCTCAGAACGGCGAAGATGCCGAAGCTCATCGGGGCCGACATTGCGACGAGGGCACGCCAGACCGGCCCCTTGGTGAGGTCCGCGGAATTCTTCTCTGCCATTGCTGCTGCCCTTTCGCGCCCTGTTGACCAAAAGTAACGTTCCGGTGGGCGGTCTGGTTCCACGCGGGGGCAGGGATGCAGCAAAGCGGCTGATCTCGCGTACGTTTTGTGCGCAAACTGTACTTGTATACAAAGGCATCCATTTAACACCTTATAAACATTAAAAAAATATTTGACTTACCGCCCCCGGGCATTATCCCTCTGCTCAACCCCGGAGCTTGCGGCATGTCACCCATCACCGACCATCCTCTGCGCTACAAACTCGCGAACGAGCTGCACGCGCGTCCGTTCCCGTCGATGACGGCGCCCTGTTCGGCGGCCTATGTGGCGATCAAGCAGCCCAATGATGCAGTCAGCCGGGACCGGGCGCAGGATATGGAGCATCTGGTGGCGCTGCTCGACCGGCACGGGGCGCCGCATCCGCAGCCGGGGGCCACGCATTATTACGGGCAGATCGGGAAGTACTGGCTCAAGTGGGAGCAGCACACGGAGTTCGTGACCTACACCGCGTTTGCCGACAACGGGGTGACGCGGGCATTTGATCCGACGGAGTTCGAGGTGTTTCCGGCAGACTGGCTGGCGGAGGCGCCGGGCCAGCGGATGACCTCGATCCTGCTCAACGTGGTGCCGAAGCCTGCGGACGCGGAGGAGATCAATGCGCGGTTGAAGGACTGGTTTGTGTCGGAGAGCCTCGCCGTGTCGTCCGTGCTGGATGATGCCGCGGTTGTAGCGGGGGATTTTCGGATCGATCTGAATGGGCATCTGCGCTTTGCGGTCTTCGCGGATGAGGCCACGGGCGCGCGGCGGATTGGTCGCATCGTGCAGCGGCTCTGCGAGATCGAGACGTATAAAACCATGTCGATGCTGGGGTTTGCGCGGGTGCGGTCGTTGCAGCCGCAGCTCAATGAGCTCGACACCAAGCTGACCGGACTGATGGGCGCGATGAGTGAGGAGAGCGCCTCGGCGGAGCAGACCTTGCATGATCTGCTGGCGATTTCAGCGGAGCTGGAGACCTTGTCGGCGCGGTCGTCCTTTCGGTTTGGAGCGACGGGGGCCTATGAGGCGCTGGTGAACCAGCGGATTGAGGCCTTGCGGGAGGCGCGGTTTCTGGGGCGGCAACATTTCGGTGAGTTCATGATGCGCCGCTATGCGCCGGCGATGCGGACGGTGCATGCGGCCGAGGCGCGGCTGGAGGCGATGTCGAGCCGGTCGATCCGCGCGTCGAACCTCTTGCGGACGCGGGTGGATGTGGAACGCTCGGCGCAGAACCAGACGCTGCTGGAGAGCATGGACAAGCGGTCGGATCTACAGTTGCGGTTGCAGCGCACAGTGGAAGGGCTGTCGGTGGTGGCGATTAGCTATTATGCGGTGTCGCTGGTGGGGTATTTGCTTTATCCGCTGACGCAGACCACGGGGCTCAGCAAGGGGATGCTGACGGCGTTGGTGACGGTGCCGGTTGTGGTGCTGGTGTGGTGGCTGGTCAGGCAGTTGAGAAAGAGCGTGGAATAGGTCGACCTTCTCTGTGAAAAGTCGACCAGCGGGACAGAGTGAAAATCCACAGGGTTTTGGCGCAGTCCCGAATGGGATCGATCATGTTCCTACAGCGGGGCGGTGCGGTCTGAGTTTGCACAGCAAACCTGCGGTCCAGCACCCGGTGGCATGATTGGGGACAGCAAAGTTCCGAACGATTTTGATCTCTTGGGAACAGCGGGACGGCGCTCTTTCCGCTGACGCGAAAGACGCCCCGCCCGCCGTCCCGTTATGCGCCCAGACTTGAGACGGGATGCGGCCTCCGCTGAAGCCCTTCGGATGTGCGCTCTATCCGCGCGTCGCGCTTACTGGGCGACGGCAATTGCGCCTATAATTGAAACGGGGTGCGGACTCCGCAAAAATCCTGCGGATTTACGCTCTGTCCGCACTCGGATCCGCGGCCTAGCGGCCGCGGATCCGGGGATCCAATGCATCTCTCAGGCCATCACCTAGATAGTTCACCGAGAGCACGGTGAGGGAGATCAGGATGCCCGGCAGCATGACGCGTTCCGGGAACTCCTCCATGCGCGGCACCGCGTCAGAGAGCAGTTTGCCCCAGGTGGGGAAGTCGGACGGGAAGCCCACGCCGAGAAAGCTGAGCGCGCTTTCGGTGATGATCGCGGTGGCAAGACCCAAGGTCGCGGATACCATGATCGGTGAGACTACGTTGGGCAGCAGGTGCCGCCGTATGATTTTGCCGGGTGTCGTGCCGATGGAGCGGGCGGCGAGGATGAACTCGCGCTCCTTTAGGGCCAGGATTTCGCCGCGCACGATACGGGCTGTTTGCATCCAGGAGGTGATGCCGATGACGCCGACAATCAGGATGAACATGCCCGTTTCGGGGCCGAAGTTTGCCCTGAGCGGTTGGCGGAAAAGGGTTACGGCGACGAGCAGCAGAGGCAGGATCGGCAGGGACAGGAAGAGGTCGGTGAAGCGCATGAGCGGACCGTCGAGCCGCTTGAAGTAGCCTGCACAGACGCCGATGGCCGTGCCTATGAAGAGCGCGAGGATCATCGCAGTCCAACCGACCGCCATGGAGGCCCGGCCCCCCGCGATCAGCGTCGCGAGGATGTCGCGGCCCAGGTTATCGGAGCCAAGTGGTTTCTCCCAGCTGGTGTTGGCGGTGCTGTCCCAGAGCAGGGTGTAGAGCGGGCGCATGTCCTTATTGCGGATGTCGAGCTGTTTGGCATCGACCTGCCAGACAAGCGGGCCGATGAGCACGGCAAGCGTGATGAAGAGCAGGAAGCCGCCCCCGATCAGCGCGCCCTTGTGCTTGCGGAACTGGTCC
This sequence comes from Roseobacter cerffii, assembly GCF_054226325.1. NCBI lineage: Bacteria > Pseudomonadati > Pseudomonadota > Alphaproteobacteria > Rhodobacterales > Roseobacteraceae > Roseobacter > Roseobacter cerffii. The sequence goes on along the minus strand of NZ_CM135757.1, from coordinate 2,801,262 downwards.
CACACATCCTTCCACTGGCTGCGCGGCTCCTTCGGCGGCTCCTTGTCCTTGAGCGCGCCGTAGAGCTCCATCTCGGCCTCGGCGTTCACGCGTTGATCAGTCATAGCGGATCCTCGGGTCGAGCACGCCGTAAAGCACGTCGGCGATCAGGTTGAAGAGCACGATCAGGATCGCGAAGATGAAGGTCAGCGTCATGACCATCGGCAGGTCATTTGCGAAGAGGGCGGTGAGGAGCAGCTGTCCGATGCCGTTTACCTTGAACAGCGTCTCGGTGATGATCGCGCCGCCGAAGATCGAGGGTACGCCCAAGGCAATGACCGTGATAATCGGGATCATCGAATTGCGCAGCACGTGCACGAGGACGACGACGCTCTCTTTCAGACCCTTGGCGCGGGCGGTGCGCACGTAGTCCTGGTTGAGGTTGTCGAGCATGGAGGCGCGCATGAAGCGGCTGATCTGTGCGGTGGTTTGGAGCGCCAGGACCATCACCGGTAGGATCATCTGGTTGAGCTGGACTTTGAAGCTGGCCCAGTCGGTGACCACATGGGTGGTGTCGTAGATCGAGGGAAACCAGCCAAGGTTGACGGAGAAGATCACGATCACGAGGACGCCGGAGAAGAAGGGCGGGATCGAGAAGCCGATCATGGAGACGAAGGTGCCCGCCTGGTCGAAGAGCGAGTACTGCCGGTAGGCGGAGTAGATACCGATCGGCAGCGCGATCAGGATGCCGACGATGTAGGACATACCAACGACCCAGAGCGTCTGGGGGATGCGTTGCGCCACGATGTCCATCACCGGCGAGCGGGTCTGCCAGGAGATCACGCGCAGCTTGCCCTCGGCGAGGCCAGTTCCGAACCAGTTGTCGATCAGCACCTGCGGTTCGATCCAGAAGAACTGCACCAGCCACTTCCAGTATTGCACGTGGATCGGGGCGCCGAGGCCCAGGGCTTCGCGCATCTGTTGTTTGACTTCGGGGGGGACAGTGAGGGGCACCTGGGCCATCGGGTCGCCGGGTGCGAGCTGCAGGAGTAGGAAGATCACGATGCTGATGAACAGCAGGGTGGGGATCGACAGGACCAGCCGGCGGATGGTGTAGGTCAGCATGTGCTACGCCTTTGTGCGTCAGTCTTCTTATCGTTGAGGTCGGGGTGGGGTGGGGCGCCGGGCGGGGCGGGCTTCAGCCCGCCCCGCCCGGCGCCCCCGGTATCGCATCAATTCTTGATGCGATACCAGTCCGCGATGTTCCACAGCTCCGAATCCCAGTCCGACATCTTGACGCCGCCTAGCGTGTTGGAATGGGCCGAGGGGTTGCCGCGGTGCACAAGCGGGATGATCGAGTAGCTCTGCATGATCATGTCGTTCATCTGCTTGGCCAGGGCGCCGCGCTCTTCGAGATCGGCGGTCACCGACATCTTCTCGACCAGCGCATCGTACTCGGGATCACAGAAGCGCTGGATGTTCGAGCCCTGCCACTGGGTGGCGGGAGTCGGGATGTCCGAGCAGAGCCAGTTCGCCATATAGGCCTCGGGGTCCACGCCGGCGAAGTTGTTGGTGTACATCTCGATGTCGGCATAGAACTTCTGGAACGTGTCGGGCGAGCCCGGGTCACCACCAAAGAAGACCGAGGCATCGATGTTGCGCAGCTCGGTTTCGACACCGATCTGGCTCCACCAGTCCTTGATTAGCGCCTGGGTGTCCTGACGCACGGCGTTGGTGGATGTCTGGTAGAGTACCGAGAGCTCGACCCCATCCTTGTCGCGAATGCCATTTCCATTGGTGTCGACCCAGCCAGCCTCATCCAGCAGAGCGTTGGCGCCGTCGATGTCCTGCACGAGGCAGCCGTCGTTCTTGTCCGAGGCATAGAGCGCAGGCGCGGGCAGCACGTTGCAGGTGGGCTGGCCACCGGCACCATAGCCGACCTCGACGATCAGCTCGCGGTCAATCGCCATTGAGAGGGCCTGACCCACTTTCGGGTCGGTGAGGAAGGGGTGCGCATTCTCGCCATTCATGAAGACCGAGCGCTTGTCCGGCCCCAGTGCTGGGTCGGGGTTGGTCTGGTTGAGGTGCAGACGCTCCACGGAGGTGCCGTAGGCGGCCACGACCGTGCCTTTGCCCACCGCTTCCATCCGGTCCAGCACATCGGGGGCCAGCTGCAGGTTCCAGGCGTAGTCGAACTCGCCGGTCTCAAGCACCGAGCGCGCCGCCGCCGCCGCATCACCACCGCCCTTGAAGGTTACGGTCGCAAAGGCGGGTTTGCCCTCTTCGCGGAAGTTTTCGTTGGCCACATAGGTGATCACGTCATTGGGCCGGAAGTCGCTGACCACGAAGGGGCCGGTGCCGATCGGGCCAAAGTTGGCCTCGGTGCACTCCGGCGCGCGGGCGCCAAGGCAATCCTGGAACTGCGCCTTCTGCAGGATCGGGGATTCCGCTCCCACAAAGGCGGTGTAGGGGAAGGGCTTCGGCGCGTCGAAGGTGATCTTGACACCGCGCTCGCCCTCGGCCTCGACCGTGGCGACACCGTCAAAATAGCTTACCCCGGCACAGCCGCTTTCGGGGTGCGTGCAATACTCATGGGTGAAGATCAGATCGTCGGCGGTCAGCGCCGAACCATCGGACCAGACCACGCCTTCCTTCAGCGTCCAGGTGATCGAGGTCAGGTCTTCGGCAACGCCGCCGTTTTCGACCGTCGGGATATCCTCTGCCAGCCAGGGGACCATCTCGCCGGCCTCGTTGAAGCGCGCGAGCGATTCCAGAACAAGGCTGGCTGCTTCGTTTTCCTTGGTGCCGCCAGACAGAAACGGGTTCAGGGTCGAAGGTGCTTGCCAGTAGATGATGTTGAGCTGACCATCTCGGCCACGGTCCCCTTCATGGCCATCCGCAAAGACCGCGGGCGCACAGGCTGTCGTTGCGATGGCCCCCATCAATAGGGTTCTGAGTTTCATGTTCTACTCCATGTTGGACATATCAATGCCGGTAAGCGCCACGTTCTCCGACGAAGCGCCCTGAGTGCTGTCTTTGGGGGAGATGAAGACCGTCGTGTAACTCGATCCAAGAACGCTGTTTTTCACCTGACCCCCCAGATGCATATGCCCATCGAAGCAGCTTTTGCGGAAAAAGCAACCCTTGTGATGGGTGACCTGATGGAAAGCAGCGGGCTGCGGGTTTGACACTGCCATCGCCTTGAGCATAGCGTCGAAAAAACGCAAATATCAGGAGCGGCGATGCTGGATCAGGAACACCAGGGCGGCGGCCCGGAGCCGATTGCGCGGCTGAAAGGTCTGCGGGTTGAGTTCCAGACCAAGGACGGGCCGGTGGTGGGCGTCGAGGATGTGTCCTTTGACATCAACCCGGGCGAGACGGTCTGTGTCGTGGGCGAAAGCGGATCGGGCAAGTCGGTTTCGTCGCTCTCTCTGATGCGGCTGGTGGAGTTCGGCGGTGGCGAGATCACAGGCGGGCAGCTCTGGTTTGACCGGCCCGGCGGCGCGGATATCGACCTGGCTAAAACCAGCGGCGAGGAGATGCGCCACATCCGCGGCAATGAGATCGGGATGATCTTTCAGGAGCCGATGACGGCGCTGAACCCCGTCTTCGCCGTCGGGCGGCAATTGACCGAAGGGCTGCGGCTGCACAAGGACATGAGCAAATCGCAGGCGCGCGCGCGCGCGCTGGAGCTCTTGCGCGAGGTGCGCATCCCCGAGCCCGAGCGACGGCTCGATCAATACCCGCATGAGCTCTCGGGCGGCATGCGGCAGCGCGTTGTGATCGCCATGGCGCTGGCCTGCAAGCCGCGCCTGCTGATCGCCGATGAACCGACCACAGCGCTGGACGTGACCATTCAGGCGGAGATCCTGGCGCTGATGGACCGGCTCAAGCGCGAGACTGGCACGGCGGTGATGTTCATCACCCACGACATGGCCGTGGTGGCGCAGATGGCCGACCGGGTGGTGGTCATGTTCCGCGGCAACAAGGTCGAGGAAGGCCCGGTCGAGCAGATCTTCGAGAGCCCGCAGCACCCCTACACCAAGGCACTGCTGGCCGCCGTGCCGAAGCTCGGCGAGATGCGCGGCAAGGCGGCGCCCGAGCCGATGAAGCTGCTCGGCAAGCCGGGCGCCGAGATCAAGCCGATCCCCGGCACGGACGAGGTGCTGCTCTCGGTCAAGAACCTGACCACGCGCTTTCCGGTCAAGGGCGGCTTCTTCCGCCGTACGGTGGCGAATGTGCATGCGGTCGAGGATCTGTCTTTCACGCTGAATAAGGGCCAGACGCTGAGTCTGGTGGGCGAGAGCGGTTGCGGCAAGTCGACGGCGGGCCGCTCGATCCTGCGGCTGGTCGATCCGCTGTCGGGCGAGGTCAATCTCGACGGCACCGACATCATGGCTCTGGATCAGGCGCAGCTGCGACGCGCACGGCTCGACATGCAGATGATCTTCCAGGATCCCTTCGCCTCGCTGAACCCGCAGATGCAGTTGGCGGATCAGGTGGCGGAGCCGATCCACAACTATGGCACCCTGAAGGGCAAGGAGGTCGGCGATCGTGTCGCGATGCTCTTTGACCGGGTCGAGTTGCCGCGCAGCTTCATGCGCCGTTATCCGCATGAGTTGTCGGGCGGGCAGCGCCAGCGGGTGGCGATTGCCCGGGCGCTCGCGTTGAACCCCAAGCTGATCATCGCGGATGAGGCGGTCTCGGCGCTCGACGTGTCGGTGCAGGCGCAGGTGCTGAACCTGATGATGGAGTTGCAGGCTGAATTGGGGCTCTCCTTCCTCTTTATCAGCCACGACATGGCGGTCGTGGAGCGGGTGAGCCACCACGTGGGCGTGATGTATCTTGGCCGCATCGTCGAGATGGGGCCGCGCGCGCGGGTCTTCGAGAACCCGCAGCATCCCTATACGCAGGCGCTGATGAAGGCGGTGCCCATCGCTGATCCGCGCCAGCGCAAGGATGAGAGCGAGCTCAACTTCAAGCCGATTCCCTCGCCGATCCACCCCGCGGGCTACGAGCCCGAGGCCTCGATCTACCGCGAGGTGGAGCCCGGCCATATGGTGCTGGTGACCGACAGCGGATATGATCGCAGCGATGCCATCGTCGAGGTGGAAAACCGCCTGCGCGAAGGGCAGGACGAGGCGGAAGGAGCGGGCGGACGCCGCCTTTATGACTGACCGCCTGACGCCGCTGGAGATCATGCGCCAGTTGGTGGCGTTTCCGACCGTGAGCCGCGACACGAACCTGCCGCTGGTGGATTGGGTCGAGGAGTATCTCGGCACGCACGGCATCACTGCGCATCGCTACACCGACCCCGCGCAACCCAAGGCCGCGCTCTTTGCACATGTGGGGCCGTGGGAAGAGGGGGCCGTCGTGCTGTCTGGCCACACCGATGTGGTGCCGGTCGATGGTCAGCCCTGGGACACCGACCCCTTCGAGGTGGTCGAGAAGGATGGGCGCTATTTCGGACGCGGCACCTGCGACATGAAAGGCTTCGATGCGCTGGCGATCTGGGCGCTGGTCGAGGCGCATCACGCGGGCGTCAAACGCCCCCTGCAGATCGCGCTGAGCTTCGACGAAGAGGTCGGCTGTACCGGCGCGCCCCCGATGATCGAGGCGATGCAGCCGGTCTTGCCGAAGGGCAGTGCGGCGATTATCGGCGAGCCTTCGGGCATGCGTGCGGTCTCGGGGCACAAGGGTGGCTGCGGGTTCGACACGCATGTGCAGGGGTTCGAAGTGCACAGCTCGCTGATGGATCGCGGTGTGAATGCGGTGATGTATGGCGCCAAGCTGGTGGATTGGGCGAACCGCATGAACGCGGCCAATCAGACCGACGAGCCGCCGGATATCGCAGCACTTTTCGATCCGCCCTTCACCACCGTGCATGTGGGCATGATCTCGGGTGGCACGGCGCATAACATCACCGCGAAGGATTGCCATTTCGCGATGGATTTCCGCGTGGTGCCGGGCGAGGACAAGCAGGCCTGGGAAGCGCGGTACCGGGCGCGCGTCGCCGAGGTCGAGGCCGAGATGCAGGCGGTTGTGCCGGATACCCGCATAGCGATCACGCCGCGCTTTGACGTGCCCGCGCTGGAGCCCGAAGTGGGCGGCGAGGCCGAGACGCTGGTGCGCGGGATCACCGGCGACAACGCGGCCCATGTGGTCAGCTATGGCACCGAGGCCGGGCAGTTCCAGCAGGCGGGCTACTCCGCAGTGATCTGCGGCCCTGGTCACATCGCGCAGGCGCATCAGCCCAACGAGTATATCTCTGTGGCCGAGTTCGAGGCGGGGCAGCACTTCATGCGCCGCCTGGTGACCCAGCTCGGGACGTGAGCGACCGCGTGCCTCTGACAGGTGGGTTGGGCTTTCAGGCCACCCGGCGCCGGGGCCGCATGTGAGCGCGGTCCCGATCTCCATCGACACGCCGGTGCGCTTTGCCGCCGCCGTGCCGGAGGCGGCGGATGTGGTTGTGATCGGCGGCGGCGTCATCGGGGTGAGCACGGCGCTGTTTCTCGCCCGGGCAGGTCGGTCCGTTGTGCTCCTGGAGAAAGGCCGCATCGCGGGCGAGCAATCCAGCCGCAACTGGGGCTGGATCCGGCAACAGGGCCGCGACCCGGACGAGTTACCCATCATGGTGGAGGCGAACCGGCACTGGCGCCAGTTGGCCACCGAAACCAACCGCGACATCGGTCTTGTGCAGGGCGGTGTGACCTATCTGGCGCAGACCGAGGCAGAGATGGCGCGCTATGCCGATTGGGTGCCGCATGCGCAGGCGCAGGGTGTGGACACGCGGCTGCTGACCCGCGCTGAGACCGCCGCGCTGCTGCCCGCTGCGTCGAAATCCTATCTGGGCGCTCTGCACACCGCGTCCGACCTGCGCGCTGAGCCCTGGGTCGCGGTGCCCGCGCTGGCCGAGCTTGCCGCGCGCGCCGGCGCGCAGATCATCGAGAACTGCGCGGTGCGCTGTCTCGATATCGCCGCCGGGCGGGTGGCGGGTGTGGTGACCGAGCAGGGCCGGGTTGCAGCGCCGGAGGTGGTGCTGGCGGGCGGCGCGTGGTCGGCGCTGTTCTTGCGCAATCATGGCGTGTCGCTGCCGCAGCTGTCGGTGCGCGCCACCGTGGCCACGACAACGGCGTTGCCCGAGGTCGCACCGGGTGGCATGGCGGATGCGACACTGGCCTTCCGCCCGCGTCAGGACGGGGGCTATACGCTGGCGGCGGGTGGGTTTCATGAGCTTTTCCTCGGCTGGGATGCGCTGCGCGCGGTGCCGAAGTACCTCACGCAGCTGAAGGCAGAGCCCTTTGGCACCCGGTTTCTGCCGGCCGCGCCCAAGGGCTATCCCGATGCCTGGCGCACGCCACGCCGCTGGTCGGGCGAGGACATGAGCCCCTTCGAGGCGCAGCGCGTGCTGGACCCGGCGCCCAATGCACGCAAGGTCCGCCAGCTCACCGGCGCCTTCGCGTCCCTGTTCCCCGGGTTGCCGCGTTTCGAGATCGCGCGGAGCTGGGCCGGTATGATTGACACCATGCCCGATGTTGTACCGGTGGTGGACCGAGTCGCGGCGCTGCCCGGCCTGACGCTCGGGACGGGCATGAGCGGCCACGGTTTTGGCATCGGGCCCGCGATGGGCCGCATTCTCGCCGATCTGGCACAAGGCCATCCGCCGGGCCATGATCTCACGCGGTTTCGCTTCAGCCGCTTTACGGATGGCAGCCCGATGCGGCTGGGACCGGCGCTTTGACGCGGGCCGGTGCGGCATATTCAGCTTCGGGTTGAAGCTGTCGGACGGCGCGATAAGATAAGCCAAGCGGCCAGAATCGTTCAACCTTCTGCCCGTCGCATTGTCTCTGACCGCAGCGTGTCGGTGCCCGTGCGCCCCCTGCTATCCCCATGGCCTCACGCCATCTCAAGGAGAGATTTTCCATGCCCGTGAAGAACCGTTTTGCCGAATTGCACGATGAGATCACCGCGTGGCGACGGGATTTGCATGAGCATCCCGAACTGCTCTTTGACACGCATCGTACCTCCGCCCTCGTGGCCGAAAAGCTGCAGGCCTTCGGGTGTGACGAGGTGGTCACCGGCATCGGGCGCACCGGTGTCGTGGGGGTGATCAAGGGCAAATCCGACAGCTCGGGCAAGGTCGTTGGGCTGCGTGCGGACATGGATGCGCTGCCGATCCTGGAGCAGACGGGCGTGCCATATGCCTCGAAGACGCCGGGGGCCATGCATGCCTGCGGCCATGACGGGCATACCGCGATGCTGCTCGGTGCGGCGAAATACCTTGCCGAGACGCGCAATTTCGATGGCACCGCGGTGGTCATCTTCCAGCCCGCCGAAGAGGGTGGCGCCGGGGGGCGCGAGATGTGCGAGGACGGCATGATGGAGCGCTTCGGCATCCAGGAGATCTATGGGATGCACAATTGGCCGGGCAAGCCGCTCGGCAGCTTTTCGATCCGGCCCGGCGCGTTTTTCGCGGCGACGGATGTGTTCGAGATCGAGGTCGAGGGCCTTGGTGGGCACGCGGCGAAACCGCATGAGACCATCGACACCACCGTGGTGGCGAGCCACATCGTGATCGCCGCGCAGACCATCGCGAGCCGCAACGCCGACCCGGTGGAGCAGGTCGTGGTCTCGGTGACCTCGTTTGAGACCTCGTCGAAGGCGTTCAACGTGATCCCGCAGCGTGTGACGCTGAAAGGCACGGTGCGGACACTGACCCCGGAGATGCGCGATCTGGCCGAGACGCGGTTGACCAAGCTGGCGCAGGGGGTGGCCGAGAGCTTTGGCGCCACGGCCAAGGTGGAGTACGTGCGCAACTACCCGGTCATGACGAACCATGAGGAGCAAACGGCCTTTGCCGCGAAGGTGGCCGCGGATGTGTCGGGCGATTGTGAAGAGGCGCCGTTGGTCATGGGCGGCGAAGACTTTGCCTTCATGCTCGAAGAGCGCCCCGGTGCTTACATTCTGGTGGGCAATGGGCCAAGTGCGGCGGTGCACCATCCGGAGTACAATTTCAACGACGACGCGATCCCCGCCGGCTGCAGCTGGTGGGCCGAGATCGTCGAGCAGCGGTTGCCAGCGGCCTAACCTTCGTCCAACAGCCGCCGATAAAGCGCCACCAGCGTGGCGGCTTCGGTTTCGATGGAGAAGTTGTCTTCCACGTGCTGGCGTGACTGCCGCGACCACTGTGCCAGCCGTTCTGGATCCGACAGGATGTGATCGGCGGCCTGCCGGATCGCCTCGGGATCACCCGCCTCGACCAGCATTCCCGTCTCGCCCTCCACCACCAGCGATTCAAAAGCCCCGACGCGTGTTGCCACCACCGGGCAGCCGCAGGCCATGGCTTCGATCGGGGTGAGGCCGAAGCCTTCCCAGCGTTGCGGAGCCACATAGAGATCGAGAATGCGGTACCAATCGGCCATGGCTTCCGGCGGCACCTCGGGCATGAAGCGCAATCGGCCGGCGAGCCCCGCCTCGGCGACCTGCGCGCGCAAACCCTCCTCGAAGCTGCGATGCTCTGCCGTGGCACGGCCCATCAACAGCGCCGTGGCGGTGGGGTGGTCCTTCAGGAGACCGATCATCGCGTGTACGTAGACATCGGTGCCTTTTTGCGCCCGGATCCGCCCGTAACAGCCGATCACCGGCCCGGCATCGGCCACGCCGAGACGTTTGCGCAAGGCGCTGCGGTCGTTGCTGGGCGAAAACCCTTTGATGTCAATGCCATGCATAATGACCTGCGAGGGGCCTTCCAGATAGCTCGCGGTCTTGTCCGAGGTGGCGACCACCGCATCCATGCGCCGGATCAGCCACCGGGTAAGCCCGGTCTGCTTGCGTTGCGAGGCGGAGGTGAAGAGCAGCTTCAGCCGCTTGCCGAGCACATACCGCAGCGCCAGCCCGCCGATCATCTCGACATTGCGGCGGGCGTGCCAGACGCGCCAGCCGTTTGGCCCACGCCGCGACATCCAGGGCAGCGCCGAGAGCGGCACCTGCGGCACGTGCTCGGGCAGCACCGGGCCCGTCGCAGCGATGGCAATGTCGCGCGACTGGATCGGTACCAGCCGGATGATCGTCGCCGTCACACCCGACAGCCGCCGCTTGAAGTTGGGCGCGATCACCTCGATGTCGCGCAGCGCGGGGCCGGTCATCGGATGTCCTCCTCGAGCTTCAGGATGTGGATCAGCCGTGACGCGATGCCGCCAAGCGCCTTCGACCGGTCCTGCACGAAGCTTTCCGCTGCCGCGAGCGCCTTGTGGCGGGTTGCAGCGGTGTCGAGCACGTCGGCAACGGCGGCGGCGAGCTCGGGCGCGTCCTGCACCAGGATCGCGGCGCCCTTGGCCTCCATCTCGGCATAGGTCTCGGCAAAGCTGCTCACATGCGGCCCTGAGAGCACGGCGGCCTCGGCCTGTACCACCTCGAAGGGGTTGTGCCCGCCAATGGGTTTCAGCGACCCGCCAAGAAACACCAGATCGGTCAGCGCATACCAATTGCCAAGCTCGCCCAACGTGTCGGCGAGATAGACGGCCTCATTGCCCCGCGGCAGCTCCTCTTTGGAGCGGGTCGCAAAGCTGAGCCCGGCGCGGGTGATCAACTCTGCCACCTCGCCGCTGCGGTCGGGATGGCGCGGCACGAGGATCAGCGCAAGATCTGGGTGCGTCTCGCGCAGGGTCGCGTGGGCGGTGAGCACGATCTCTTCTTCGCCGGGGTGCGTCGAGGCCGCGACCCAGACGGGCCGCCCCTTGAGCGCGGCGCGGGCCTGGGCGAGGACGGCGGGATCGGTGGGCAGGGGGGCGGAGAGAGACTTCAGATTGGTGCCCCGCGCCACCCGGTCGGCGGGGGCATGCATGGCGACCATCGCCTGTGCCATCTCGTCGTTCTGCGTCAGGATCAGGTCAAAGACATCGAGAATGTAGGCAGCGAGCCCCGCATGGCGGGCCCAGGCCGCACGGGACTTTGCGCTCAGCCGCGCGTTGACCAGCGCCATGGGCGTGCCGCGCTCTCGTGTCATGCGCAGCATCAGCGGCCAGAGCTCGCTTTCCACGAAGATCGCCGCATCCGGGCGCCATTGTTTCAGAAACCGCTGCAGCGGGCCGCGTGCATCGAGGGGCGCGAACTGATGCGTGGTGCGCGGCGGCATCCGCTCGGCCACCAGCTTGGCCGAGGTGGCGGTGCCCGAGGTGATCAGGAACTGCGCGCGTGGCAAGAGCTCACCCATCTTGGCGATCAGCGCCAGCACCGAGAGGCTTTCGCCGACAGAGGCCGCGTGGAACCAGATCAGCTGTCCACCACCCATGCGGGGCTGGCTGGCATGCCCCATCTTCTCATGCGCCCGCAACGCCGGCACGCCATGTTGGCGCAGTTTTCGGATCGTGGCCCAGGCGGCGAAGGGCGCCAGCAGCAGGGTCGCCGCCACGTAGAGGTAATAGAGCGGCGGGGCGCGCATGGGGTGTGTCAGCCGCCTGTGTGGCTCATGTGCCGGGGCATCTGGCCGTCGAGACGCTGGCGGGAGTAGTCGAAGTCATGGCCCTTGGGTTTGAGCGCGATGGCGGCGCGGATTGCGTCTTCGAGCGGGCCGTTGTCCTCCGGGTGGGCGCGCAGCGGTGCGCGCAGGTCGGCCATGTCTTCCTGTCCGAGGCACATGTAGATCTCGCCGGTGCAGGTGATCCGCACCCGGTTGCAGCTTTCGCAGAAATTGTGGCTGAGCGGGGTGATAAAGCCGATCTTCTGCCCCGTCTCTTCCAGCCGCACGTAGCGCGCGGGGCCGCCGGTGCGTTCTGCGAGGTCGGTGACCGTGTAGTGCTCGGCATAGCGCGCGCGCACGTCCTTCAGCGACCAGTATTGGCCCAGCCGGTCTTCATTGCCGATGTCGCCCATGGGCATGACCTCGATCCATGTCAGATCAATGCCGCGCTCCGCACACCATTCGGTCATGCTGGGCAGTTCGGCCTCGTTGAAGCCTTTGAGAGCGACGGCGTTCAGCTTCACGCGCATGCCTGCGGCTTGGGCGGCGTCGATCCCGCGCAGCACCTGGGGCAGGCGGCCCCAGCGGGTGATCTCGGCGAATTTGGTCTCGTCGAGCGTGTCGAGCGAGACATTCACGCGGCGCACGCCCGCGGCATAGAGATCATCCGCGAAGCGTTCGAGCTGGCTGCCGTTGGTGGTGAGCGTTAGCTCTTTGAGCGTGCCTGCATCAAGGTGGCGCGACATACTCTGGAAGAAGGTCAGGATCCCCTTGCGCACCAGCGGCTCGCCCCCGGTGATGCGCAGCTTCTCGACGCCGAGGCCCACGAAGGTGGAACAGAGCCGGTCGAGCTCTTCCAGCGTCAGCAGCTCCTTCTTTGGCAGGAAGGTCATGTTCTCGGACATGCAGTAGACGCAGCGGAAATCGCAGCGATCCGTCACCGAGACCCGGAGGTAGGTGATGGCGCGGGCAAAGGGATCAATCAAAGGCGCGGTCATATCTCAATAGGTAATGATCTGCGCAAGGCGCAGCAAGAGGTTAACGCCATTGATGCGATATGGCTGCTGTGGTTTAGACGGGGTATGTACGGTCGTATCGGTTTTCGGGTGACTTTGGCGGGCGGGCTGCTGGGCCTTGCCGCATGCGCCGAGCTTGATCTCGCCCTCGGGGGCGGGAGCGCTGCGCCCGAGTCCCCGCGCGCGCCGTTGGAGCAGAGCCAGACCTTGCCGACGGGTGCGGCCCAGACGGTCGAGAGCCTCGATCAATCCTCCGCGGCAGAGCGGGTTGCGGCGACCCGCACAGGTGGTTCCGGGCGGGCGTTGGGCCAAACCGTGGCCTCGCTCGGTAGCCCGGCGGAACCGGGGTTCTGGCTGAAAACGCCGCTGGTCTCGGCCGAGGCGTCGGGGCGCGTCCGGGACCCGCGCACGGGCAAATCGGTCGCGGTGACGCTGATCCCGATTGAGGGGCCACCCACGGCAGGCAGCCGGTTGTCCCTCTCGGCGATGCGGGCGCTGGAGGTCAGCCTGGCCGATCTGGTAACCGTTGACGTGACGGGCTGAGCCTAGGGCTTGGCGTCGGTGATGAAAGTCGGCGCGCCGTCAATGGTCTGCTGGTTTCGGGTTTCCCAGTACTCCGCAACGCCCTCGGCGCCCTTGCCCTCGGCCCAGTCTTTCAGAACATCGCGCTCGCCTGCGTAGTCCATGAAGGGCACGGCAAAACCGCAGCTCGTCTGCACCAGGTCGATGTCGAGGTCATAGATTTGCCGGGCGCCGGGGGAAGCGGGGAAGAGCGCGTTCAGCGCGGCAAAATCCGCATCACGCGGATGCAGGGTGCGGGCGCTCCCATAGGTGCGCAGGATCATCGGCTTGGCCTCGAACCCGCACCACATGAGTGTCATGCGGTTGATCTGGGCCAGATGCCCGGCCGTCTCATTGCCCGAGCCGGTGAGGTTGCGCCAGGCAATGCGGTTCGGGCCAAGCACGCGCAAGCTGTCCATGCCCTTGGGTGAGACGTTCACGCGCCCCTCGGGCCCGGCGGTGCCCACGAAGAAGATGTGCTGCGCTTCGATAAAACGGGTGAGCACGTCGCTGAGTTGGTCGAATTGCTTGGCCATGGTTCACTCCACCGTGACGGATTTGGCAAGGTTGCGCGGCTGGTCCACGTCGGTGCCTTTGGCGACGGCGGTGTGATAGGCCAGCAGCTGCGCGGGGATCGCATAGAGGATCGGGGTCAGCACATCCGGCACGCTGGGCAGCTCGATGGTGGCGAAGGCGCCCTCGCCAGCCTCGTCCAGCCCTTGGCGGTCGGAGACGAGGATCACCCGGCCCTTGCGCGCCATGACCTCCTGCATGTTGCTGACGGTCTTGTCAAAGAGCGCATCGCGCGGCGCCATCACCACCACGGGCACATATTTGTCGACGAGCGCGATTGGGCCGTGTTTCAACTCTCCGCTCGCGTAGGCTTCGGCGTGGATATAGCTGATTTCCTTGAGTTTGAGCGCGCCCTCATGAGCGAGCGGATACATTAACCCGCGTCCCAGGAAGAGCACGTCGCGCGCTTCGGCGAGGCGGAGGGCGGCCTTCTGCATTTCCTTGTTGGCCTCAAGTGCTGTGGCAATCACGCTGGGAATGCCGCGCAGGGCCGAGAGGTGATCGGCGAGGGTCTCGGCGTCAATCTCGCCCCGGTCCTGCGCGGCTTTCAGCGCGAGGATGAAGAGCACGGTGAGCTGGCAGGTGAAGGCCTTGGTCGAAGCCACGCCGACCTCCACGCCCGCGTGGATCGGCATCACCAGATCGCTTTCGCGGGCAATGGAGCTTTCGGGCACGTTTACCACCGAGAGGATGCGGTCGGCCTTGCCCTCGCAATAGCGCAGGGCAGCGAGGGTGTCGGCAGTCTCGCCCGACTGGCTGACAAAGAGCGCGTTGGTGCCCGCGGGAACGGGCGGTTCGCGGTATCGGAACTCGGAGGCGACATCGACGTCAACGGGCAGGCGCGCGATCTGTTCGAACCAGTATTTCGCGGTGAGACAGGCGAAATAGGCGGTGCCGCAGGCCACCATGGTGAGCCGCTCGATCTTGGAGAAATCCACGCCCGGGTCGGGCAGGTGAATGTTACCCTCGTGATCGAGATAGTTGCTGAGCGCCTGGCCGATCACCGTGGGCTGTTCGGCGATCTCCTTTGCCATGAAGTGTTTGTGCCCGCCTTTGTCGATCAGCGTGTCGCCGATCTGGACTGTCTTGACGGGGCGGTTGGCGAGACTGCCGTTGGCATCGCGAATTTCGACGCCTTCTCGGGTCACAACCGCGCAGTCGCCCTCTTCAAGATAGCTGATCCGGTCGGTCAACGGCGCGAGCGCAATCGCGTCCGAGCCCACATACATCTCGCCCTCGCCATGGCCGATGGCCAGCGGCGAGCCTTTGCGGGCGGCGACGATCAGATCGTCCTCGCCCGAGAAAAGGAACGCCAGCGCAAATGCCCCGTGCAGCCGCCCGAGCGCTTTCTTCGCTGCATCCACGGGGCCCATGCCCTGTGTCATGTAGTGTTCGGTCAAGAGCGCGACGGTTTCGGTGTCGGTCTGCGTCACGAAGGTCACACCGTGCTCGGCGAGTTCCGCACGCAGCTCGCGAAAATTCTCGATGATACCATTGTGCACGACGGCCACGCGCCCTGCCTGATGCGGATGGGCGTTCTTGACTGTTGGTGCGCCATGGGTGGCCCAACGGGTGTGTCCGATCCCGGATTTGCCCGTCAGCGGCTCGTGCACCAGGAGGTCCGAGAGGTTGACCAGTTTGCCGACGGCACGACGCCGGTCGAGAATGCCGTCCTCAACCGTTGCAATACCCGCGCTGTCATAGCCGCGATATTCAAGACGCTTGAGCGCTTCGACGAGAATCGGTGCGGCTTCGTGACTGCCCAGCACCCCCACAATTCCACACATTTTCAGCTGCCTCTTTGGAGTTTGGCCTTCTTGGCCTTTAGAATTGTCAACAATTTGGTGGCCATGCCCGGTTTTTCGACCTGCGGTGCGCGAGATATGGCGAGCGCCTCGGGCTCCACGTCCGAGGTGATGACCGAGCCGCTGCCCGTCATGGCACGGTCGCCGATGGAGACAGGCGCCACCAGCATGGTGTTCGAGCCGATGAAGACCTCATCGCCGATGTCGGTATGGTGCTTCAGCACGCCGTCATAGTTGCAGGTGATGGTCCCCGCACCGATGTTGGTTTTGGCGCCCAGCGTTGCATCGCCAATGTAGCTGAGGTGGTTCACCTTGGTGCCTGCGCCAATCTGCGCGTTCTTCACTTCAACGAAATTGCCGATGCGGGTGTTCTCGCTCAGCTCCGCGCCGGGGCGCAGCCGGGCATAAGGGCCGACGATGGCGCCACGGGCGACGTGGCAGCCTTCCAGATGCGAAAACGCGCGGATCGTGGCGCCGGATTCCACCGTGACACCCGGGCCGAAAACCACGTTGGGCTCTACAAGGGTGTCGCGCCCGATCACAGTGTCGAAGGCGAACTGCACGGTCTCGGGGGCGGGCAGGGTGACACCATCCTCGAAGGCTTGCGCGCGGGCGCGGGCCTGGAAGGCGGCCTCGGCCCCGGCCAGCTCGGCCCGTGTGTTGATGCCCAGCGTTTCGCTTTCATCGCAGGTGACCGCTGTGGCGCTGAGCCCACGTGCCCGTGCGAGGCCGGGCAGGGCAGTGAGATAGTACTCACCTGCCGCATTGTCGTTGTCGACGGCGTCGATCAGCTCGAAGAGCAGGTCGGCGCGGCAGGCCACAACGCCGCTGTTGCAGAAGGTGATCGCGCGTTCGGCCTCGCTGGCGTCCTTGAACTCGACAATACGCTCCAGTGTGTCGCCCTGCATGACGAGCCGCCCATAGCGCCCGGGATCTGCCGCTTCAAAGCCGAGAATGACCACGTCGTGGGTCTTTTGCGCGTCGATCATCGTCTGCAATGTCTCGGGCCGCACAAAGGGCGTGTCACCGAAGAGCACGATCACCGTGCCCTCGAATCCATCGAGCGCCGCGCGCGCCTGGGCCGCCGCGTGGGCCGTGCCGAGCTGTTCGGTCTGCTCGACGACCTGCGCCGTTTCGTCATGGGCGAGCACGGCCTCGCGGACCTGCGCGACCCCATGGCCCGCGACGATCACCGTGCGTTCGTGGGCGAGGCTTGCGCCCGCCTGCATCGCATGGACCAGAAGCGGCGCACCCGCGAGGGGGTGCAGGACCTTTGGCAGGTCCGAGTTCATCCGTGTGCCTTTGCCTGCGGCCAGGATGACCAGAGCGGTTGTCATGTCGTTTCTCTTTGTATTCTGCTGCGCTCCTCTTTATCCGTCTGGCGCAGCGGTGCAAGGCGCAGACCCATCAAAGAAGGTTGCGGCCTGCAACATGGCTAGGCGATGTCTTGCGCAGACCAAGACCGGGGAGCAGTGATGAAAACGGTGATCTTCGATCTCGACGGGACGCTTGCGGATACCAGCGGGGATTTGATTGCGGCGGCCAATACCTGTTTTCGCGAGATGGGTGCAGGCGATGTGCTGGACCCGGTTCAGGACGCAGGGACAGCGTTGCGCGGTGGGCGCGCGATGCTGACGCTGGGCATGGCACGGCTGGGGCGCGCAGAGGACCGCGCGACGATTGATCACTACTATCCGGTGTTGCTGGAAGCCTATGGCGCGGCGATTGACGTGCATACGCGGATGTATCCCCGCGCGATGGAAGCGGTCGAGCTGTTGAAGGGTGCGGGCTATGGCGTCGGCATCTGTACCAACAAGCCGGAGGGTCTGGCCGAGACCTTGCTGCAGCGGTTGGGGGTACGCGACGCGTTTGCAGCCCTTGTGGGCGCCGACACGCTGCCGGTGCGCAAGCCCGACCCCGAACCGCTCTTCGAGGCGGCGCGGCGGGCAGGTGGTGATCCCGCGCGCTGTGTGCTGATTGGGGACTCCGATACGGACCGCAACACGGCGCGGGCCGCATCGGTGCCTTGTGTGCTGGTGACCTTTGGTCCGGCGGGCGGTGATATGGCGGCGCTGGAGCCCGAGGGCTTGCTTGATGACTATGCCGCATTGCCTGCGCTGGTCGACCGCCTGCTGGCTTGACCGGACCCGCCGTCCCCTGCAAGGTCCTCTTGAGCGAGGGCACCAGATGACAGAGATTTTCAAAGGCAGTTTCACCCAGCAGGAGCCGATCCCAGAAGCCGGGATTAAGGCGGCGCTGGCGGTACTGCGCCACGGGCGGTTGCACCGCTATAACACCGTGCCGGATGAGATCAGCGAGACCGCACTGCTGGAGCAAGAATTCGCGGCAACGGTCGGGGCGAAATACTGCCTTGCCGTTGCGTCGGGCGGCTACGCCATGGCGACAGCTTTGCGCGCGGTTGGTGTCAAACCAGGCGATCCTGTGCTGTCCAACGCCTTTACGCTGGCGCCGGTGCCTGGGGCGATTGCTGCTTTGGGCGCAAAGCCCGTCTTCGTCGGCGTGACCGAAGACCTGACGATTGATCTCGACGACCTGCGCGCCAAGGCGGGCCGGGCCAGGGTGCTGCTGCTCAGCCACATGCGAGGGCATATCTGCGACATGGATGCCCTGATGGAGATCTGTGACAGCGCAGGCATCAAGGTGATCGAGGATTGCGCGCATACGATGGGGGCGGCTTGGAACGGTGTGCCCTCGGGGAGGCACGGGGTCGCTGGTTGCTATTCCTGCCAGACCTATAAGCATGTAAACTCGGGCGAGGGCGGATTTCTGGTTACCGATGACGTTGAGGTTGCGGCGCGGGCGGTGATGCTGTCGGGCTCCTACATGCTCTACGAGCGGCATCTGGCGGCGCCGCCGAAAGAGGCCTTCGAGACCATTCGCTACGAGACGCCGAATATCTCGGGCCGCATGGACAACCTGCGTGCGGCGATCCTGCGTCCGCAGGTGGCGGACCTTGCCACGCAATGCGCGCGCTGGAACGAGCGCTACCGTCGGCTGGAGGCGGGGCTGCGCGGGACGCCGGGGCTGACCGTGATTGAACGCCCCGAGGCAGAGACCATCGTGGGCTCATCCATCCAAGTGCTGCTGCTCGACTGGGCTGCGGCGGATGTCCAGCAGGTTGTCGCGCGCTGTGCGGCGCGCGGCGTGGAGCTGAAGTGGTTCGGCGGCGCGGAGCCGGTGGGTTTCACCAGCCGATATGACAGCTGGCGCTATGCCGAAGGCCCGCCCATGCCCGCCTCGGACCGGGTATTGGCGGGCATCCTGGACATGCGCGTGCCGCTGACATTTTCGCTGGAGGACTGCGACCTGATCGCCCGGATCATCCGGGCCGAAGTGGGCGCCGTCTATCAAGAGCACTCGACCGCGGCAGAATAGGCCGCCCGCTTGACCGGTTCCGCCTGCTGTGACATTAATGAACGCGTGTTCAATAAATCTGAGGGGAGGTCCGCGCGATGTTCATGGCCACCATGGCATTCGATCTGGGCGAGGATGTGAACGCGCTGCGCGAGGTCGTGCACCGCTGGGCGCAGGATCGCGTGGCCCCTATGGCCGCCGAGATCGATGCGAAAAACGCTTTCCCGCCAGAGCTTTGGCCCGAGATGGGCGAGCTGGGGCTGCTGGGCATCACGGTCGAGGAAGACTTCGGCGGCGCGGGCATGTCCTACCTCGCGCATACGGTGGCCATTGAGGAAATCGCGCGGGCGAGCGCCTCGGTCTCGCTGTCCTACGGCGCGCATTCGAACCTCTGTGTGAACCAGATCAAGCTGAACGGGACCCATGAGCAGAAAGAGAAGTACCTGCCCGGGTTGATTTCCGGGGAGCATGTGGGCGCCCTGGCGATGTCGGAGGCGGGCGCGGGCTCAGACGTGGTCTCGATGAAGCTGCGCGCGGAGAAGCGCAACGATCACTACCGGCTCAACGGCATGAAATACTGGATCACCAACGGTCCGGATGCGGACACGCTGGTGGTCTATGCCAAGACCGACCCCGACGCAGGATCAAAGGGGATCACCGCCTTTCTCATCGAAAAGGAGATGACCGGGTTTTCCACCTCGCCGCATTTCGACAAGCTGGGGATGCGCGGGTCGAACACCGCCGAGCTGATCTTCGAAGACGTCGAGGTGCCCTTCGAGAATGTGCTGGGTGAGGAAGGCAAGGGCGTGCGCGTCCTGATGTCGGGCCTCGACTATGAGCGCGTGGTGCTGGCGGGGATCGGCACCGGTATTATGGCGGCCTGCCTCGATGCGATCATGCCGTATCTCAGTGAACGCAAGCAGTTCGGCCAGCCCATCGGGAGCTTCCAGCTCATGCAGGGCAAGATCGCGGATATGTATACGGCGATGAACTCCGCCCGCGCCTATGTCTATGAGGTGGCCAAGGCCTGTGACCGGGGGGATGTGACGCGACAGGATGCGGCGGCCTGCTGTCTTTATGCCTCGGAAGAGGCGATGAAACAGGCGCATCAGGCAGTGCAGGCGATGGGCGGCGCGGGCTTTCTGAACGACAGCCCCGTGGCGCGGATTTTCCGGGATGCCAAGCTGATGGAGATCGGCGCGGGGACCTCAGAGATTCGGCGCATGCTCGTGGGCCGCGAGTTGATGGCGGCGATGGGTTGACCCGATGGGGGAAATCGGATCAACCCACGCCAGCACCTTTCCTGTTCTAGAATTTGTGCACGTAGGCGACACCGAAGAGGAACGGGTCGATCTCGGCGGTGCCGATATCCGCGCCGTTCAGAGACGCATCGGTGTCGATGTCGAACCAGCGGATGTTGGCCCGCAACCATCCGGTGTCGCTGATCTTGTAGTCGACACCCACCTGCGCGGAGATGCCAAAGGAATCATCGAGCTCGAGTGTGTTGGTTCCGAGTTCTTCCTCGAAGAAGGTGGTGTAGTTGATGCCCAAGCCCACATAAGGCTTCCAGGGGCTCGCGTTGGTGAAGTGATAGTTCACCGAGAGGGTCGGCGGCAGGTGTTTGGTGCGCGCGGTGCCGACGCCCGGCAGGTTGATATCGTGTTCAAATGGGGTCGCTGCGAGCAATTCGATGCCGATGTTGTCGCGGATGAAGTATTCCAGGGTCAGGGTGATCGCCTCGTCGCTGGCAATGTCCGCTTCGACGTTCGCAACGGTGCCGTTGCCCGATTTTGGGTTCACGCTGCCAACACCGATCCCGAAGGTCAGATCGCCTTGGGACTGTGCAAAAGCAGGCAGAGCGCAGACCGCAAGGGCGCTGCTCAGAAGGAGGGTTTTGACTGTGACTCTCATTGGTTTTTTCCTTCCGTTATCGAGTTCGCACAGTTCATGCGCCTCGCGGATTGCTACCGCATTGATACAGATCAACAGCGCTGTGCCGGTGCCTGCGCGAAAACGCCGCAGGGGGGCGTGCCCACCGGATCGGAGGGCTGTGGTGCGCGAAACTGATGCCGAGATGGGTGTGGTTCGCGCCTCTGGCGATCCTGATCCTCGCGGGGGCGGTTTGGGCGTTCCGCTGGGGTTGGATCGCTGCGACGATTACCGAAACGGATGTCATCAACACCTATGCGCAACGGTATCTGGCCGAGGGCGGGGCCACGGCGCGGCTGACCGATTGCGCGGCGGTGCCGGGGCAGCAAACCGGCGTCTGGATCGTGGTCCGCTGTCTGGGTACGGAGGCGCGGTACGACTACCCGGTCGATCGCTTTGGTCGGCTGGTGTCGGTGCCAGTGCCGGTGCCCGCCACCGATGCGCCGGAGGCGTGATGGGCGCGCGTGACATGTTGCGTCAAGAGAAGAGGTTGGCATGAAACTGAGATCGCAGGCGCTGCCCTCCTCGGAAGTGTTTCAGACCAATCGCGCGGCCCATCTGGCTGCGCTGGCAGAGATCGCGGCGGCGGCGGAGACGGCGGCCATGGGGGGTGGTGAGCGGTCGCGCGCGCGGCATGTGAGCCGGGGCAAGATGCTGCCGCGCGAGCGGGTTGCAAACCTGCTGGACCCTGGCAGCCCGTTTCTGGAAGTGGGCGCCACGGCAGCGCACGGGCTTTACGATGGCGCGGCGCCTTGTGCGGGGGTGATCGCAGGTGTGGGGCAGATCCAGGGGCAGGAGGTCATGGTGGTCTGCAATGACGCCACTGTGAAGGGCGGCACCTATTATCCGATGACCGTGAAAAAGCACCTGCGCGCGCAGGAGATCGCGCAGGAGAACCATTTGCCCTGCATCTATCTGGTGGACAGCGGTGGGGCGAACCTGCCCAATCAGGATGAGGTCTTCCCGGACCGCGATCACTTTGGGCGCATCTTCTACAATCAGGCGCGGATGTCGGCGATGGGCATCCCGCAGATTGCGGTGGTGATGGGCTCCTGCACCGCCGGTGGGGCCTACGTGCCCGCGATGTCGGATGTGACAATTATCGTGCGGGATCAAGGGACTATCTTCCTCGCCGGACCGCCTTTGGTGAAAGCGGCAACGGGCGAGGTGGTGAGCGCCGAGGACCTGGGCGGCGGCGATGTGCACACGCGGCTGAGCGGGGTCGCGGATTATCTGGCCGAGGATGATGCCCATGCGTTGAGTCTGGCCCGCCGGGCCGTGGGCGCGCTGAACCGCTCGAAACCGGCGACCGTAGAGTGGCAGAGCCCGGAAGAGCCCGCCTATGACCCGGAGGAAATTCTGGGTGTCGTGCCGAGCGATCTGCGCACGCCTTACGACATTCGCGAGGTGATCGCGCGGCTGGTCGATGGCTCGCGGTTTGACGAGTTCAAGCCACGCTTTGGCGAGACGCTGGTCACGGGGTTTGCGCATCTGAAAGGCTGCCCCATCGGGATCATCGCGAACAACGGCGTGCTCTTTTCGGAGAGCGCACAGAAGGGCGCCCATTTCGTCGAGCTTTGCTCGCAGCGTCGCATCCCTTTGGTTTTCCTTCAAAATATCACCGGCTTCATGGTCGGGCGGAAGTATGAGAACGAAGGGATCGCGCGGCATGGGGCCAAGATGGTGACCGCCGTGGCCTCGACAGCGGTGCCCAAGATCACCATGCTGGTGGGCGGCTCCTTCGGAGCGGGGAACTACGGAATGGCCGGCCGGGCCTACTCTCCGCGCTTCATGTGGACCTGGCCGAATTCGCGGATTTCGGTCATGGGCGGGCCGCAGGCGGCGGGGGTTCTGGCCACCGTGAAACGTGACGCCATGGAGGGCGCGGGCGAGAGTTGGAGCGACGCGGAGGAGGCGGCGTTCAAGCAGCCGACCATCGAGATGTTCGAGCGGCAGAGCCACCCGCTCTATGCCTCGGCGCGGCTCTGGGATGACGGGGTGATCGACCCGCGCAAGAGCCGCGATGTGCTCTTCCTGTCGCTCTCGGCGGCGCTGAATGCGCCCATCGAGGAGACGCGGTTCGGCGTTTTCCGGATGTGAGGAGAAGCGCGTCGGTGACCTGTCTGTATCGCGTCGGTAAAACGTCGGTATCACGTCGGTGCGCAGCGCGCGGAAGGACAAGGATATGGTAACGCTTGAGGAGCTCAAAAAACGGTATCCAGGTGCGGAGGTGTTCAGTTTCGGCGACACGCCGGAGCTGATCGCCGTGCTAACGGAATTGGTGCGCTCAGGCGCTAAGCGCGCGACCTGTTCGGCGGTGGCCGATATCGAGGCGGGCGCACAGGAGGCTCCGGAGATCGGGCGGCGGGACATCGTTCTGGATGCCGATGGGGTGCCCGCGTTTGTCATCGAAACCTTGGAGCTGCGCGAGACCACCTGGGACACGATCACCGAGGAGATGGCGCTGGCCGAAGGCGAGAACGAGACGCTGCAGGGCTGGCAGGCCGATCACAAGGACTACTTCACGCGTCATGGCATCTTCGCCCCGGACATGAAGCTGATCTGGGAGCGCTTCGAGGTGATCGAGGATGTCGGAGCGGGCGGATGAAGGGCATCAAGGGGCTGGGCGACCGGATCACCGATGCGGTCAGCGGGCTGAGCCTGCCCAAGCTGGGGCGCGAGGTCGCGCTGCCCGTCTACCTCATTCACAATTCGCCGGATGCGGAGGATTACTTCTTCATCTTCGATTTTGAAGAGTTCGTGGAGCAGTCGCGGCAGGGCTGGTTCGTGCGGCCCAAACTGGCGCTCTGGGCCGGGCGCTCGGATTTCAATCGGCGCGCCTTTGCGCGGCAGTTCCGCGAGAGCTTTGCGCAGGAGTTCGATCTGGCGCGGGCGGAACTGGCGGCGCGGCCTGAGGCGAAGCGCGGCTGGTTCGGCGGGCTGCCGGGGTTCTTTCGCGACATCGCCGCGCCCTCGCTGCCCGGCATGTTGTCGAACCTTGTGCTGCTCGTCGCGGTCTCGGCGGGGACCAAGGTGCTGGGGCAGATCCTGCCGGCCAGCTGGACGCGGCAGAAGACGGACACGCAGAAGCTCGAAGCGGGCATCGAGGAAACCAAGGGCAAGGTGGACAGCGCGTTGGCGCAGATCGAGATCAAGCTGCACATGGAGCTCTATCGCCACGCGTGGCGTGGTGGGCCGCCGGGACGTCTCACGGGCGTGGACTATGACGCCTGGCCGCTGCCAGCCTACGTGCGGCACCATTTGGAAGACGGGACCTCGGGGTCATGGTGGTGAGATATGTTTGACAGGATTCTGATTGCCAACCGGGGCGAGATCGCCTGTCGGGTGATGGAGACGGCGCAGGGCATGGGTGTCTCTTGCGTCGCCGTCTATTCGGACGCGGATGCGGGCGCCAAACATGTGGCGATGGCGGATCTGGCGGTGCATATCGGCGGCGCCGCCCCGGCGGAGAGCTATCTGCGCGGCGATGTGATCATTCAGGCGGCGCTCGACACAGGCGCACAGGCGATCCATCCCGGCTATGGGTTTTTGAGCGAGAACCCGGAGTTCGTGGAGGCGGTGGAGGCGGCGGGGCTCACGTTCATCGGGCCCTCGGCATCGGCGATCCGGGCGATGGGTCTGAAGGACGCGGCCAAGGCGCTGATGGTCGAGGCCGGTGTGCCGGTGGTGCCGGGCTATCATGGTGCCGATCAGGATGATGCGTTGCTGGCCTCCGAGGCGGAGGCAATCGGCTATCCGGTGCTGATCAAGGCCGTGGCGGGTGGCGGCGGCAAGGGGATGCGCTTGGTCGAGCATGCGGGGGATTTTGCCGCCGCTTTGGCCTCGGCGCGCGGCGAGGCGCAGACGGCCTTTGGCAATGCGGATGTTCTGGTGGAGAAATTCGTCAGCCAGCCGCGCCACATCGAAGTGCAGGTCTTTGGCGATGGGGTGCACGCCGTGCATCTTTTCGAGCGCGACTGTTCGCTGCAGCGGCGGCATCAGAAGGTGATCGAAGAGGCGCCCGCGCCGGGCATGACCGAAGAGATGCGCGCGGCGATGGGTGCCGCGGCGGTGCGCGCGGCGGAGGCGATTGGCTATGCGGGTGCGGGCACGGTGGAGTTCATTGTCGATGGCTCGGGCGGGCTGTCGACTGATGGGTTCTTCTTCATGGAGATGAACACGCGGCTGCAGGTGGAGCATCCGGTGACGGAAGCGATCACCGGGATCGACCTGGTCGAATGGCAGCTGCGCGTGGCCGCGGGCGAGGGGTTGCCGATGCCGCAGGAGGCGCTGTCGATTTCGGGCCATGCGTTTGAGGCGCGGCTGTACGCGGAGGATGTGCCAGCAGGGTTCCTGCCCGCGACGGGCACGCTGAGCCATCTGCGTTTTCCGGAGGGGGTGCGCGCGGACAGCGGTGTGCGGGCGGGCGATACGATCAGCCCGTTTTACGACCCCATGATCGCGAAGGTGATTGTGCACGGGCCCACGCGGGCGGTGGCGTTGAACCGGCTGTCGGCGGCGCTGGCGGGTACGGAGGTGGGCGGCACGGTAACCAATCTGGCGTTTCTGGGGGCGCTGGCCGGGCATGCGGGCTTTGGGCGCGGCGAGGTGGACACCGGGCTGATCGCGCGGGATCTCGACGCGCTGACCTTGGTGCAGGAGGTCGCGCCACGCCATCTGGCCGTGGCCGGGATGGCGGCGCTGGAGCTGTTCGACCTGACCGACATGGCAGGCTTCACCCTTTGGCAGCCCTTGCGGCGGGCCGTGTCGCTGGTTGCGCAGGGTGAGGTGCATGATCTGACCGTCGAGGTGCTGTCGCCGGTGCAGCAGCGGTGGCATGTGGGTGATCAGGAGGTTGTGGCGGAGCGTATCGGCGGTCGCTGGCAGGTGGATGGCGTGCCGCAACCGGCGGTGGCGGTGGACAGGGCTATCGTCACGGTTTTTGATCACTATGGGCTCACGTTCGAGATCGTCGATCTGCTGGATCAGGCGGCGGGCGCGGCGGGTGACGGCAATCTGATCGAGGCGCCGATGCCGGGGCTGGTGAAGGCCATCGAGGCCGCGCCGGGGCAGAGTGTTGCAGCGGGCGACCGGCTGGCGGTGCTGGAGGCGATGAAGATGGAGCACAGCCTGCTCGCGGCCCGCGATGGGGTGGTGGCGGAAGTGCTGGCCACCACGGGCGATCAGGTCGAGGCGGGGGCCGCGCTCATCCGGCTGGAGGCGGAGGCATGATTGTCCTGCACCACTGCCCGCAGACGCGGTCGATGCGGACGCTGTGGCTGTTGCATGAGCTGGGCGTCGAGTTCCAGCTGCGCAGCTATCCCTTTGATCGCACGCTGCGGAGTGAAGAATTCCTCAGCCTCTCGCCCGCGGGGCGGGTGCCGGCGCTGGAGATCGACGAAGAGCGGATGTTCGAAACCGGTGCGATCACGCAGTATCTCTGCGAGCGGTTCAGCCCGGACGGGCTGGGCCGGAGCCCGGGCAGCCCGGACCGGATGAGCTGGCTCGTCTGGCTGCATTTCGCCGAGACGGTGAGCCAGCACACGGCGGCGCTGACCCAGCAGCATGTGGCGCTCTATGAGGATCACATGCGCAGCCCCATCGTGATGAAGCTGGAGGCGGCGCGGGTGGGCAAGTGTTACAGTGCGATCGAGGCGCGCCTGTCGACACCGATTGAGAGCCGCGACTACCTGCTGACGAGCGGGTTTTCGGCGGCGGATATCTCGGTGGGGCAGGCGGTTTATATGGCGCGGCACTTCGTGACGCTGGACGATTTTCCGGCCACCGCTGCCTGGTATGATCGGGTCACGGCGCGGGAGGCGTTCCGGGCGGCCTTGCCCGACGACGATGGGATCTACGACCGGGCGTTCTATGCGCCCTGGCCGGTGGACCGGTGAGCAGCTGTCGGATTTGAGTATTTTTGGAAGGGTGAAGGGGAGGGGCGCTGATGAGTTTGGGACCGTGTGAGATATTCGAGGTGGGGCCCCGCGACGGGCTGCAGAACGAGGCGCGGGACATTTCGGTGGCCGAGAAGGTGGCGCTGGTCGATCGTCTGAGTGGCGCGGGGTTCCGGCGGATTGAGGTGGCGAGTTTCGTCTCGCCGAAATGGGTGCCGCAGATGGCGGGGTCCGCGGAGGTTCTGGCGGGGATCGCGCGCGCGGAAGGCGTGCGTTACGCCGCGCTGACGCCGAACCCGCGTGGGTTTGCGGATGCGAAGGCGGCCGGGGCCGATGAGATAGCCGTTTTCGCCTCCGCCTCGGAAGGGTTTTCCAAGGCCAATGTGAATGCGACCATTGCCGAGAGCCTGGCGCGGTTCGCGCCGATCCTCGAGGAGGCGCGGCATATTGATCTGCCGGTGCGCGGCTATGTCTCCTGCGTGGTGGAGTGTCCTTACGATGGCGCGGTGGCGCCCGCGGCGGTGGCCGAGGTGGCGGACAAGCTCTTCGCAATGGGCTGTTATGAGATCAGCCTCGGCGACACCATTGGCGCGGGCACGCCGGACAGCATCGCGCGGATGCTGCTGGCGGTGCGCGATGTGGTGCCGGTGGGGCGCTTGGCGGGGCATTATCACGATACCCACGGGCGGGCGTTGGAGAATATCGACACTTCGCTCACCCTCGGCGTGCGGGTTTTCGATGCGGCGGTGGGCGGTTTGGGCGGCTGTCCTTACGCGCCGGGGGCCGCGGGCAATGTGGCCACCGAGGCGGTTGCGCGGCATCTCGCGGAGCTGGGATACGAGACGGGGCTCGACCTTGACGTGATCGACGCGGCGGCGGAGATGGCGCAGGCGATGCGCGGGCGCTGAGGCAAGACATGGACCTGTTCAGGGGCGCGGAACGTCTGATGCGCATGGATGATGCTGCCTGGCGGCGGCATGCGAACCCCTGGTCGGTCTGGACGCGTTTCACCTGTCTGCCGTTCCTGGTGTTCGCGGTCTGGAGCCGGGACTGGATTGGCGTCTGGGCGCTGATCCCGGTGGCGCTGGCGCTGCTGTGGATCTGGGCGAACCCGCGCGCCTTCCCGCCGCCCGCCCGCTTTGACAGCTGGGCGAGCAAGGGGGTGCTGGGCGAGCGTATCTTTCTGCAGCACCGCCCAGAGATCGCGCGGCATCACCGGCAGGCCGCACTGGTGCTGGGCCTTTTGAGCCTGCCGGGTGTGCTGATCATGATCTGGGGGCTCTATGTGCTCTGGTGGGAAGGGGCGGTCTTCGGGATGATCCTCGCGGCGCTGCCGAAGATCTGGTTTGTCGACCGTATGGTCTGGATTTACGACGATTGGGTGCGCGCGGGGCATCGCGTGCCGGGACTGGAGGAAAGCGATGTTTGAGACGCTGGAGCTTGATATGGATGCGCGCGGGGTGGCGACGCTGACTCTGAACCGGCCCGAGAAGCACAATGCGATGTCGGGGCAGATGCTGGAGGAGCTGACACAGGCGGCGCAGCGGCTGGGGGCGGATGATGCGGTGCGCGTTGTGCTGTTGACCGGGGCGGGCAAGAGCTTTTGCGCGGGTGGTGATCTGGCGTGGATGCAGGCGCAGCGCGACATGGCACCCGCGCGGCGCTCGGCGGAGGCGCGCAAGCTTGCCACGATGCTGGGGGCGCTCAACACGCTGCCCAAGCCTCTGATCGGGGTGGTCCAGGGCAATGCATTCGGTGGCGGGGTGGGGCTCGCCTGTGTTTGCGATGTGGCGCTTGCCGTTGAGAGCGCGAAGTTCGGCTTCACCGAGACGCGGCTGGGGCTGATCCCGGCGACGATTGGGCCTTATGTGCTGGCGCGCATGGGCGAGGGGCTGGCGCGGCGGGTGTTCATGTCGGCGCGGATTTTTGGCGCAGCGGAGGCGGTGGACCTGGGCGTGATTGCCCGTGCGGTGCCTGCCGAGGTGCTGGCCGAGGCGGTGGAGGCGGAGGTTGCGCCCTATCTCGCCTGCGCGCCGGGGGCTGTGGCCGCGGCCAAACAGCTCGCCCGGGACCTGGGGCCGCGGATCGACGATGCGCTGGTCGATCACACGATTGCGGCGCTGGCGGCGCGTTGGGAGACCGAGGAGGCTGCCGAGGGGATCGGGGCGTTCTTTGACAAGCGCAAACCGGGATGGGTGGACTAAGGCGCCCGGCTCGGGCCCATCCGGACATGGGCGCCCAAGTGGCGTAAGGTGGCGGGAGGCTTGCGTGCCGGGGGCGTTTGCGCGGGCGGGTCGGGCGGCGGCGGATCAGATGTCTTGCGGCTCGGGAACCGGGCGTTTGCGGCCACAGACGTTGCGGCAGACCAGCGGCTGCTTGTCCTGCCAGCGCGGGCGCAGGTGATCGATGAACGCGGCATTGGCGGCGCGTGCGGCGCTGAGGCCCGCGTGACCCACATGCAGCCGCTTTGGATCGAAGGTGTCGAAGACATCTCTCATCCAGTCGTCCTTGTCCTTGAACGCGCCCTGATCGCGCATGTAAAGTCGGCGCCCGATGTGACAGCAGGGCGTGAGGTAGCCCAGAAAATCAACGAAGGCCTCTGACGTTCTCAGTGCCTCGCATTCGATGACCACCTCGGTTTGCTGCGGTTTCTGCCCGTCGAGGCTGTGGGTTGTGGCCGATTTCGGCGGCAATTTGGCGGTCGGCGGTTCCAGCGTGAAGGGTTCATCCTTGTGGCTGTAGGACATCTCCCTGGCACCGCCGAAGCGGTTTGAGGGGTAGGCGCGAAACTTCACAAAGCCGCGCTCGACCGCCATCTCTTCGGCGATCTTCACTTCGTGTTCATTGTGGCGAAAGACCAGCATCCGCCATTCGGCCTTGCCGCCCTCGGCGATGAAGGCAGAGATATTGGTCATGATGCGGTCGAAATCGGTGCGCACCCGGTAGCGCCTGTTGGTGTCCTGGCTTGCGCCGTCGATGGCGGCGATCAGCTGGAACGCGCGGTCTTTGGTCAGCGCGCCGAGCTCGCGCCACCAGTCCACCGACCGCACCGAGCAATTGCTGAAGAGTTGCAGGCGTAGGTCCGGGTTGACCTCCCAGCACCAGGCGAGGATATCGAGCATCTCAGGTGCCACTGCGGGATCGCCGAAGTTTCCGCAGAAATAGGCGGAGTCGATGTCTTGCAACAGCTCCGCCGGGCTGAACCGCTGAAACTCGGCGAGCGACATTGCCTTCTGTTTGAGCCAGGACTTCGGCAGACATCCGGAGGGATCGGTGCGCGCGCATTGCGGGCAACCGGCATTGCACAGGTCGGTCACGTCGAAATGCACGCTTTTTATACGCATCAGATGTCCTCAAGGTCTGTTGGTCGTGGTCCGTGGTGCCGACAGTAGTATGAAAAACCGGGAGGATGAAACAGCGCCGTGATGACGACGGGTGCCCTGGTCGGTTGGGCCCGACGGTCAGAGACCGGCGCGGTCGCGGCTGTGTCACTGTCCGGGCGGGTCACCCCAAGTCAGGATCCGTCTCGCAGCGCACGCGCGCGGAGGCGGATTTCCTCATGCGATCAGATGTCCGAGCCAAGCGCCGAGGTCTTTTGCCGGGAGGACGCGCTGCGGGTGGTCGAGGTGGATGACTTTGAGAGGCATGCTGCTGTGCGCGGCATCATCCGGGTCCTGAACCACGGTGTAGCCGCCGAGATCATAGATCACCTGCGCCCCTCGCGTTCCGTCATCCATCGCGCCGGATAGCACCACGGCGATGCAGCGGCTCTTGTATCTGGTGGCCATGGTCATGAACAGGGCGTCGATGGACGGGCGAAACCCGGAGTCCTCCACGACGTCGGAGAGTTCTATTTGGTCGCCATTGAAGACCGCGTGGCGACCGCCTGGGACGATGTGGACAGTTCCTGGATCGAGGCGATCAACATCCCTCAGCCGCCGGATCCTTTGACTGCAGTGCCGCTGCAGAAGTTCGGTGAGCTGCGACTCGGGCGGGCTGTGCAAGGCGACCACGATTGAGGCGCTGAATTCCCTGGGCAGATTTTTCAGAAGGTCGCGGATCGCTTCGAGGCCGCCGGCAGAGCCGCCGATGGCCACAATATATGCGTTTTCGCTGGTGTCTGTCACAGAGGTATCATCCGAGGTCAGAGAGGCTAGGGTCAGATATCGCATGTCTATGACATGTTTATCGGCCCCGCGGAAAGCTGATCCAGAGCAGCGACGTCACATTTTGGTGCTTCGAGAACAGAGGGCTGGCGCTCTTCCATGGATGCGGCGCCTCTCTGCGAAAAATGCAGGCCCGGCTGCATGTGGGCGGCCGAGCCTGTCCCTGGAACGGCTGGAGCCGCGCGCTGTTACGGCAGCAACACCTTGTCGATCACGTGGATCACGCCATTGGTGGCGAGGATGTCGGCGGTCGTCACATTGGCATCGTTCACGCGGACAGCGGCGGCGAATTTGCCGCCTGTACCATCGACCCGCACGGTCTGGCCCTGCACCGTGGCCACGTTGGTGACGGAGCCCAGCACGTCACCGGATTGCACGGCACCGGGCAGAACGTGGTAAGTCAGGATGCTGACCAGCTGGTCCTTGTTTTCGGGCAGCAGCAGGCTCTCGACCGTACCCGCGGGCAGGGCGGCAAAGGCGGCATCGGTCGGTGCGAAGACGGTGAACGGACCGGGCGAGCGCAGCGTCTCTTCCAGACCCGCGGCCTGGACCGCGGCCACCAGCGTGTTGAAATTGCCGTTGGCAGCAGCGATGTCGACAATGTCGCTGCCTTGCTGTGCGGGAGCGCAGGCGGTGAGCGCGGCAAGGGCGCCCGCGGCGAGCGTGGCTTTGAGAGCGGAACGTCTGTTCATGGTCTGTCCTTTTCTTCAATCATTGTGATGATCTCTGCAGTGACGCGCGGCCCTGCAGCCCTGTCGTGGACCCGGATATACGGCACGGGTGTGACATCGGATCACATCTGCCTTGAACCACTGGCTTTTTGAGCGGAAATACGCACAATGAGAGCGCTAACGCCTTGGCGCGAATTGCTGTCAAATCAAGGGTTTTCCGCCGCCGCATCTGTTGACCCTGCGGGGTGAGCGGCGTAAACCCGCATAAACCCCGTTCGCCGCGGGGCAGCATGGGCCACGCACGCCGGTGCAGACGAAAAGGAGCCAAGCCTTGGACGAGATGTTGCGGGAATACCTTCCGATCCTCATGTTTCTGGCCGTGGCCATAGGGTTGGGCCTCGTTCTGATCCTGGCCGCTGTCGTTCTGGCGGTGCGCAACCCGGACCCTGAGAAGGTCTCGGCCTACGAATGCGGGTTCAACGCCTTTGACGATGCGCGCATGAAGTTCGATGTGCGGTTTTATCTCGTCTCGATCCTCTTCATCATCTTCGATTTGGAGATTGCCTTCCTCTTCCCCTGGGCGGTGGCGTTCCAGGACATTTCGATGGTGGGCTTCTGGTCGATGATGGTGTTCCTCGCGGTGCTCACAATCGGATTTGCCTACGAATGGAAAAAGGGAGCGCTGGAATGGCAGTAGCCGCCGGAGCCAACGTCGCGGGAGTGGACCGCGACGTCGCCACGCAGGACCTGAACCGTGAATTGCAGGACAAGGGTTTCCTGCTGACCTCGACCGAGGACATCATCAACTGGGCGCGCACCGGGTCCTTGCACTGGATGACCTTCGGTCTCGCCTGCTGTGCGGTCGAGATGATGCATACTTCGATGCCGCGCTATGACCTGGAACGATTTGGCACCGCGCCGCGTGCGAGCCCGCGCCAGTCGGACCTGATGATCGTGGCGGGCACGTTGACCAACAAGATGGCGCCTGCGCTGCGCAAGGTCTATGATCAGATGCCCGAGCCGCGCTATGTGATCTCCATGGGCTCCTGCGCCAATGGCGGCGGGTATTACCATTATTCCTATTCGGTGGTGCGTGGCTGTGACCGCATCGTGCCGGTCGACGTCTATGTGCCCGGCTGCCCGCCGACGGCGGAGGCGCTGCTCTACGGCATCATGCAGCTGCAACGCAAGATCCGCCGCACCGGCACGATCATCCGCTGAGGAGGCCCCATGTCTGACGCATTGACCGAATTGGGCGGCTACATCGAGGCGAAACGCACCGATTGCGTGCTGGCCTGGGATGTGACCCATGGTGAGTTGAACCTTGACGTGACCCCTTCGAACATCACCGGGCTGGTGGAGTTTCTGAAGAGTGACGCGACCTGCCAGTTCTCGACGCTCGTGGATATCACGGCGGTCGACTACACCGGGCGCGCCAAGCGCTTCGACGTGGTCTATCACCTGCTGTCGATGTACCAGAACCAGCGTATCCGTCTGCGGGTGAGCATCCGCGAGGAGGCGATGGTGCCCTCGATCATCTCGGTGCACCCTTCGGCCAACTGGTTCGAGCGTGAGGTGTTTGACATGTTCGGCATCCTGTTCTCCGGCCATCCGGATTTGCGGCGCATCCTCACAGATTACGGCTTCCGCGGTTATCCGCTGCGCAAGGATTTCCCGACCACGGGCTATACCGAGGTGCGTTACGACGAGGCGCAGAAGCGCGTGGTCTATGAGCCGGTGAGCCTCGTGCAGGAGTACCGGCAGTTCGACTTCATGAGCCCCTGGGAGGGCGCGGAATACATCCTGCCGGGGGATGAAAAGCAGGAGGCCAAGTGATGGAAGGTATTCTGTGGCTGGCGTTTATCGTCCTGACGATCATCCCGATGCTGAAACTGCTGCCGCATTTCGGGATCAATAAATACTGGGCCTTGGCCTGCGTGATCCCGCTTGGCGTGCTCGCCCTGCTGTGGTGGATGAGCATCAAGCTGCAAGAGCTGGAGACACGGTGATGTCTGATCCCACCGAATGCAACTTGGTGCCAGCGCGCCCTGCGTGGCGATGCGGGCGGACCGCCCGCATCGCCACGCAGGGCGCGGGTCGAACAGCGAAGCTGTTCGACAGGCCAGATTTCGAGAGGATCGCAAAATGATGGACGGAAGCAAAGGCTTTGAAGACGCCCTCACGGGCGAGCAGAAGATCCGCAACTTCAACATCAACTTCGGGCCGCAACACCCCGCAGCCCACGGCGTGCTCCGGCTGGTGCTGGAGCTTGACGGCGAGATCGTGGAGCGCTGTGACCCGCACATCGGGCTGCTGCATCGCGGCACCGAGAAGCTGATGGAGAGCCGGACCTACCTGCAGAACCTGCCGTATTTCGACCGGCTCGACTATGTGGCGCCGATGAATCAGGAGCACGCCTGGTGTCTGGCCATCGAGAAGCTGACCGGTGTCGAAGTACCACGCCGCGCCAGCCTCATTCGCGTGCTCTTCTGCGAGATCGGGCGGGTGCTGAACCACCTGCTGAACATCACCACGCAGGCGATGGATGTGGGCGCGCTGACCCCGCCGCTCTGGGGCTTTGAAGAGCGCGAAAAGCTGATGATCTTCTATGAGCGGGCCTGCGGCGCGCGGCTGCACGCGGCATACTTCCGGCCCGGCGGCGTGCATCAGGACCTCACGCCCGAGCTCATCAACGATATCGAGACCTGGGCCAAGGAATTCCCGAAGGTCATGGCGGATATCGACGGGCTGTTGACCGAAAACCGCATCTTTAAGCAGCGCAACGCCGACATTGGCATCGTGACCGAGGAGGATATCCTCGAATACGGCTTCTCCGGTGTCATGGTGCGCGGCTCCGGCCTTGCCTGGGATCTGCGCCGCGCGCAGCCCTATGAGTGTTACGACGAGTTCGACTTCCAGATCCCCGTGGGCAAGAACGGCGACTGCTATGACCGCTATCTGGTGCGCATGGAAGAGATGCGCCAGTCGGTGTCGATCATCCTGCAGGCCATCGAGAAACTGCGCGCACCCGAGGGGCAGGGCGATATCCTTGCGCGCGGCAAGATCACCCCGCCCAGCCGCAAGGATATGAAACAGTCGATGGAGAGCCTGATCCATCACTTCAAGCTCTACACCGAAGGCTTCCACGTGCCCGAGGGCGAAGTCTATTGCGCGGTCGAGGCGCCGAAGGGCGAGTTCGGTGTGTATCTGGTCGCCGATGGCACCAACAAACCCTATCGTGCGAAACTGCGCGCGCCCGGGTTCCTGCATCTGCAGGCGATGGATCACATGTCGCGCGGGCACCAGCTGGCCGATGTGGCGGCGATCATCGGGACCATGGACGTGGTGTTTGGAGAAATCGACCGATGAAGATGGCCCTGACAGGCGCCGCGCTCTGTCTGTGCGGTGCGTCTGCCGCGGTGGCGTCGATGTCAGAGCTGATCGGCGACTCTGTCGGCTATGAGACGATCCGCGAAGGGGTTGTGATGATCGAAACCTCCACCGGCGGCAGTTTCTGCAAGATTGACGTCGGGGATCGGGTGTTTGAGGCCTTCGCCGACAATGGTGCCGTGAGTGGACACGAGGTGACCTGTATTCCTTACGAGGTATTCAACGCCGCATTCGTGTCGTCGGATCAGCGCAGCTTCACCGACTATATCGACGCCTCGGAAGGTTATGTGAATGTGCGCGACGGTGTGATCCTGATCGAGGAAAGCTTCGTGTCGTCGCTGTGCCAGATCACCATTTCCGACGAGGATTTCGCCCGGTTTGCCGCGGAAGGCAGGAGTGGCGTTCAGGATGCCCGCGCGGTCTGCGTGCCAATAGATGAGCTTGAGAATTAGATGCTGAGACGCCTTCATCCCGACCAACCCGATGCTTTTGTTTTCACGCCGGACAACCTCGCGTGGGCGGAAGGCCAGATCACGAAATACCCCGAGGGGCGGCAGGCCAGCGCCATCATTCCGCTGTTGTGGCGCGCACAGGAGCAGGAAGGGTGGCTGTCGAAACCGGCGATCGAGACCGTTGCGGATATGCTGGGGCTGAGCTATATCCGGGCGCTGGAAGTGGCGACCTTCTACTTTATGTTTCAGCTGCAACCCGTTGGTGCCATTGCACATATTCAGGTTTGTGGGACAACCTCCTGCATGATCTGCGGGGCCGAGGATCTTGTCGCCGTCTGCAAGGAGAAGATCGCACCCGAGCCGCATGCGCTGTCGGCGGACGGGAATTTCTCCTGGGAGGAAGTGGAATGCCTCGGGTCCTGCTCGAACGCGCCGATGGCGCAGATCGGCAAGGATTACTACGAGGATTTGACCGCCGACCGCATGGGCGAGATCATTGACGAGCTGGCCGCGGGCAAGGTGCCGGTGCCGGGCCCGCAGAACGGGCGCTATGCGGCAGAACCGCTGAAAGGTCTGACCTCGCTGACGGAGTACGACAGCGGCAAGACGCAGTACAACGCGTCGGTGCAACTGGCCGTCGACATCGGCGACACGGTCAAGCGGATCGATGGCACCGAGGTGCCGCTGATCATGCCGTGGCAGGGCAAGGCCGCCAATGTGGCCAAGCAGCCTGCACGCTCGGTGCGGCCCGCGGAAGGTGTGCCCGCCGATGAGACCGGGATCACCGAGCAGGAAGCGCGCGCGGCCTCGAAGGCCAAACCCCCGTCGAAAGCCGACCCTGCGACGGGTGATGCGCCCGTCGGTGAAAAGCCCGCAACGCTTGAGGCAGCGCGGGACGGTGGCCCCGACGATCTGAAGAAGATCAAGGGGGTGGGGCCGAAGCTCGAGACACTGCTGCACGGGCTGGGCTTTTTCCATTTCGACCAGGTCGCGGCCTGGACCGAGACCGAAGTGGCCTGGGTCGATGAGAACCTCGAAGGCTTCAAGGGTCGTGTGAGCCGGGACAACTGGGTGGCGCAGGCGAAGGCGCTGGCCGAGGACAAAACCTCCTGAATTTCCAAAAACGCAAAAGCTGGTTAGAGTGAGATCGGACGGACGACCAACAGGAAAAGAGGGACCGGGATGGACAACAATCAAGGTATGATCGGGATGGCTCTGGGGAGCTGGCTGGTGGCATTGGCGGGCGGCATTTTGGCGGCGGTGCTGCTGATGGTGCTCGGCGGCTGGGGCTTTATGCAGGGCGCGTTTGTGGGCTTTGTGGTGTTCCTGGTCTTTGGCGCGATCATCAGCTGGATCATGACGCGGCCCTTGCCCGGACCGGGTGAGATACGCGCCGAGGCGACCCCCGCTCCGCAACCGGCGGCGGCCCCTGCTGCGGCCCCGGCCCCGACCGCGACGGCCCCTGCGGCGAGCGCTGAGGCGGCGAAGGTGCAGCCGTCGAAACGGCTGCCCGGTCAGGAGGACCTGGCCGCGCGCAAGGGCGACTGGAAGTACGAGAAAGAGCCCGAACCCGAGACCAAGAAGGTCGCCAAGGGCATCAAGAAGGTTGCGAAGAAAGTGGCGCCGGTTGCGTCCTCTGACGGCGACCGGCCCGGCGGCTTCACCGATACACCGCGCGAGGGCGGTGCGGATGATCTCAAGAAGATCAGCGGTGTCGGGCCCAAACTGGAAGAGACATTGAATAGCCTCGGCATCTGGCACTTTGACCAGGTGGCGGCGCTGACCAAGGAAGACATCGCCTGGGTCGATGAGCGGTTGCGGTTCAAGGGCCGGATCGAGCGGGACGACTGGGTCGGTCAGGCCAAGACACTGGCCAGCGGCGGATAGGCCGCCGGGACGAAACGGACGAACGGAAAGGCAGAACTGATCGTGAGTGCGCAGGATCAGGACAGGCAGGCGCAGGAGCGCGCGCTGGCCGCCAAGGGGCGGCTAGTGAGCCTTGTGATCGTGGGCACCATGGTGCTGTGGCTGCTCGCGCTTTGGCTGGGGCCGAAGCTGGGCATGCCCGGACGGTATGCCTTTCTTTTCGATTTTGCGGCATTGGCAGGGCTCTTCTGGGCGCTGGTGGTGTCTTTACAGATACGGCGCGCGCGGAAAGACGCGCGCGGCAACGAGTGAGAGGGGAAGCGGTATGCTTCAGGACAAGGACCGGATCTTTACCAATATCTACGGCATGCATGACCGCACGCTGAAGGGCGCGCAGAGCCGCGGCCATTGGGATGGCACGGCGGACATCATCAAGAAGGGGCGCGACTGGATCGTGGACCAGATGAAAGCCTCTGGTCTGCGCGGGCGCGGTGGTGCGGGCTTCCCCACGGGGCTCAAGTGGTCCTTCATGCCGAAGGAGAGCGACGGGCGGCCCGCCTATCTGGTTGTGAATGCGGACGAATCCGAGCCCGGCACCTGCAAGGACCGCGAGATCATGCGGCATGATCCGCACACGCTGGTCGAGGGGTGCCTGATCGCGTCTTTCGCGATGAATGCGCATGCCTGCTACATCTACATTCGCGGGGAATACATCCGCGAGAAGGAGGCGCTGCAGAACGCGATTGACGAGGCCTATGACGCGGGGCTGATTGGCAAGAATGCCGCCGGGTCCGGCTGGGATTTCGATCTATATCTGCATCATGGGGCAGGGGCCTATATCTGCGGAGAAGAGACCGCCTTGCTGGAAAGCCTTGAGGGCAAGAAAGGCATGCCGCGGATGAAGCCGCCGTTCCCTGCGGGCGCGGGCCTCTACGGCTGCCCCACCACGGTGAACAACGTGGAATCGATTGCCGTAGTGCCGACGATCCTGCGGCGCGGGCCGGAGTGGTTCGCGGGTTTTGGCCGGGCGAACAACGCAGGGACCAAGCTCTTCGCGGTGTCGGGCCATGTGAACAACCCCTGCGTGGTGGAAGAGGCCATGTCGATCACCTTTGAAGAGCTGATCGAGACCCATTGCGGCGGCATTCGCGGTGGGTGGGACAACCTCAAGGCGGTGATCCCGGGGGGCTCCTCGGTGCCGTGCATTCCGGGCAAGGACATGCGCGAGGCGATCATGGATTTCGACTACCTGCGCGAGCAGCGCTCCGGCCTTGGCACGGCGGCGGTGATCGTGATGGATCAGTCCACAGACATCATCAAGGCGATCTGGCGCCTGTCGAAGTTCTACAAGCATGAAAGCTGCGGGCAGTGCACGCCCTGCCGCGAGGGCACCGGCTGGATGATGCGCGTGATGGACCGGCTGGTCACGGGCGAGGCGGAGGTCGAAGAGATTGACATGCTGCTCGACGTGACGAAACAGGTCGAAGGTCACACGATCTGCGCGCTGGGCGATGCGGCAGCCTGGCCGATCCAAGGGTTGATCCGCCACTTCCGTGACGAGATCGAGGACCGCATCAAGCATAAGCGCACAGGCCGCGTGTCGGCGGTGGCGGCGGAGTAGCTTAATGTGGCGAGTTGTCTTCTACTTATCAATCCTCTCTACTTTGCTAGGGTGCACTGGTGCCGTAGGTAACTCTGACCAAATGTTACTGAAACAGACTGACCCGGTATCGGTTTCTTTGCGGCTAGGTGATCTAAGCGAGCCTGCCATACCAATGCCCGAGTACATACTTGTCGACTCTATTACTTCGACGATCGCAAGAAATCTCAGCCTCAGATGCCCCAATGTTCGTTACGACTATGACGCAGAGCGTTCGATGGTTGGCAATTGGGCAAAGCAGCTTAACGCCGACCGGGTCTCACGCGTGCAGTATAACAGGCTTTTACGAGACGAGATTAGAGGACCCGTGAACCTCGCTTACATTATCTATTCCGAGCATAATGAGCTTGACTGGCGA
Source organism: Roseobacter cerffii (assembly GCF_054226325.1). Taxonomy (NCBI): domain Bacteria; kingdom Pseudomonadati; phylum Pseudomonadota; class Alphaproteobacteria; order Rhodobacterales; family Roseobacteraceae; genus Roseobacter; species Roseobacter cerffii. The sequence continues at coordinate 2,762,106 of NZ_CM135757.1, read as the reverse complement.
GATCCAAGTGAAGTCTGCGCTGTCGCGAAGAAAGAGATACGACTTAAGACGCCAATAGGGCAACTTCTCAACAATGCTGAGAAACAGACATGACCCACCTCGCGGAATTCAATATCGGCACGCTCCAGTACGATTGGGACGATCCGCGCGTGGCGGATTTCCTGAATGGCTTGGACCTCGTGAACGGGATTGCGCAGCGCAGCCCGGGGTTTGTGTGGATGATGGACGGTGACGCCATGGAAGCGGCTCAGGCCGATCCGGAGGGGCCGCTCGGGGGGAACCCGCGCACGGCCTCGACGCTGTCGGTCTGGGAGGATGTGGCGAGCCTGGAGCACTTCGTCTGGAATACGGTGCACAAGCAGTTCTATGATCGCAAAGAGGAATGGTACGGCGCGGTCGAAACCCTGCGGTTGGTGATGTGGTGGGTGCCGGTGGGGCACCGCCCGACGATTGACGAAGCCATGGCGCGGTTCCGTTTGCTGGAGCGCGAGGCGAGACGGCGGAGGCCTTGGCTGGGCTTATCTCAAGGACGCCGCGCTTTGGAAAGAGAAGCGGTGCGGGACCGCGGCATGAGGACCCTGTACCGCATACGCCCGGTGCGACCGTGGCAGGCATCGCGCTGGTGCTGACGGCTTGCGGGCCGCTTGGGGTTGCGCCGCAGGGCACGCCCTCGGACATCTTCGGCACCACCGAGGGCGGCGGGCCGTCCGCTGAACTATATCTATGACGAGATCGTGCCGCTGTCAGCGGCGGGGTATATCTCGGACAATTGCGACACCATCGCCTTCAGCCAGGTGGAGGAAGAGCGCATGCTGCGGGATCTCAAGGAGCGCGTACTGGACGACGGCTCACGCCCAACCAGATGGACGCGATCTTCAAGGTCTGGACGAGAACGCCGAGTTCCAGCGTCGGCTTGACGCGGATCAGACCGCCTATATCCAGCGCTGGCGGCTGGATGAGGACACGCCCGAGACCTTCGCACCCTGGCAAGGCCGAGATCGACGCGGGCGCAAGGTCGCGCGGTTTCTGATCGATACGGAAAGGCAGGGGTAGACGATGCAGGGATATCATCTTGCGGAGCTGAACGTCGCCGGTTGGTGGCGCCCGTGGACGACCCGCGCGTGGCGGAGTTCATGCCAACATCGACCGGATCAACGGGTTGGGCAAGCGCATGCCGGGGTTCGTGTGGATGATGGAGGCTCGGGCGCGCCGGGCATGGGCAATACCGAGAACGCGATCGGGGGCCGATCCGCGGTTTGTGCCGAACCTGAGCGTCTGGGAGAGTGTTGCGCAGATGGAGACCTTTGTCTGGGCACGATCCACAAACAGTTCTACGACGGCGCGCGGAATGGTTCAAGTGCTCGGAGAGATGCATTTCGTGATTGGGGTGCCGGAAGCCACCAGCCGACCTTGGACGAGGCGCTGGAGCGGCTCGCGCACCTGAAGGCTCATGGAGACAGCGACCATGCCTTTGGCTGGGCGCATTGAAGGAAGCAAGCCAGTGGCAGGCGGGCCGATGCGCCCCGGTCGCGGCGGAGTAGAATGATGAGACCAGTATACGCAGTGTTGATGATCGGCGGCTGCTTGCAGCCTGTGGCAGTGGGGCGGAGGACATCGCCTTTGATGGGCAGTTCTACCGCACCGGCATCAGTGACCTTGATGAGCGGCACAAGTTCCAAGTGACCGCAGCCCCGGTGTCGGCCTCGCTGCTCGGCGCGCGGGAAGCGGCGCGCTATGAGGCGACGATCTTCTGCGTGACGGAATATGGCAGCTCGGCCATCGAGTGGGTTGTGGGCCCGGATGATGCGGATGAGGTGCTGCCGATCACCAACGACACGCTGACGCTGGAAGGGGCCTGTCCGCAGTGATCCGCCACGTTTCATATCCCGTGCTATTGCATAGCAGAACCTGCACACCCCATCTCGGGTGTGAGAGGGTGCAGCCCGCACCCGGCAGGAGCTTGGATATGAAGAAAACCGTTGTGACACTTATGCTTGCGGCGATGATCGCCGTGCCGCAGATGGCGCAGGCAAAGCCGCCTTTGCGGGATGTGAAGCCCATCGATGACGGGCTCTTTGCGATTGGGCTGGCGGATCAGATCCGCAAGAACTGTCCACAGATTTCGGCGCGCATCCTACCGGCGCTTTCTGCATTGCAGAATTTGAACCAACAGGCGAAAGACATGGGCTATACTCAGGCGGAGATTGACGCCCATGTGGACTCGGATGCCGAAAAGGACCGGCTGCGCGCCCGCGCCGCGCAATACATGGCGTCGAAGGATTTGAAGACGGATCAGGCGGGCTATTGCACGCTTGGCAAAGAGGAAATCGCCCGGAACAGCACGGTGGGCGTGCTGCTGAGGGCAGAGGACTAGGCCGCGCGGCCCCGGCGGTGTCCGGGACGACGTGCGACAGCAAGAGGCGAGAGATATGAGCGACTTACGCAAGGTGGTCATCGACGGCAACGAGATCGAAGTGGACGGCGCGATGACGCTGATCCAGGCCTGCGAAGAGGCCGGGATCGAGATCCCGCGGTTCTGCTATCACGAACGGCTGACGATTGCGGGCAATTGCCGCATGTGTCTGGTCGAAGTGGTCGGTGGGCCGCCGAAGCCTGCGGCCTCTTGTGCGATGCAGGTAAAGGATTTGCGCCCAGGCCCGGAAGGTCAGCCGCCGGTGGTGAAGACCAACTCGCCGATGGTGAAGAAGGCCCGTGAGGGCGTGATGGAGTTTTTGCTCATCAACCACCCGCTGGATTGCCCGATCTGCGATCAGGGGGGCGAGTGCGACCTGCAGGACCAGGCGATGGCCTATGGCGTCGATTTCAGCCGCTACCGCGAGCCGAAGCGCGCGACCGAAGACCTTGATCTTGGCCCGCTGGTCGAGACGCATATGACGCGCTGCATCTCCTGCACCCGCTGTGTGCGCTTCACCACGGAAGTGGCGGGCATTCACCAGATGGGCCAGACCGGACGCGGCGAGGATGCGGAGATTACCAGCTATCTCGGCCAGACGTTGGACAGCAATTTGCAGGGCAATATCATTGACTTGTGCCCCGTTGGTGCGCTGGTCTCGAAGCCTTACGCCTTCACCGCGCGGCCTTGGGAGCTGACCAAGACCGAGAGCGTGGACGTGATGGATGCGCTGGGGTCCAACATTCGCGTGGATACCAAAGGCCGCGAAGTGATGCGCTTTCTGCCGCGCAACCATGACGGCGTGAATGAGGAGTGGATCTCCGACAAGACGCGCTTCGTCTGGGACGGGTTGCGGCGGCAGCGGCTCGACAAGCCGTACATTCGAGAGAACGGCAAGCTGCGCCCGGCGAGCTGGCCCGAGGCTTTGACGGCGGCGGCGCAGGCGATGGCGGGCAAATCGGTCGCCGGGCTGATCGGAGATCTGGCGCCGGTCGAGGCGGCTTATGCGCTGAAACAGCTGATCGAAGGGCAGGGCGGTGCCGTGGAATGCCGGACCGATGGGGCCAAGCTGCCTGCGGGCAACCGCTATGGCTATGTCGGTGACGCCTGCATCGAAGATATCGAAGACGCGCAATATGTGATGCTGATCGGAACCAACCCGGCGGTGGAAGCGCCGGTGCTGAACGCGCGGATCCGCAAGGCCTGGACCTGCGGCGCCAATGTGGCGCTGATCGGCGAGGCAGCGGATCTGACCTATGAGCACGTGCACATGGGCACGGACCGCAAGGCGCTGGCCGATCTGCAGCAACATGAGTTCGGCGCGGTGAAGGACGTGCCCTCGATCGTGATCGTGGGGCAGGGCGCTTTGACGGGTGATGATGGGGCTGAGGTTCTGGCCGCTGCGATGGACGTGGCCGAGAAGACCAACAGCAAGCTTCTGGTCCTGCACAGCGCAGCGGCGCGCGTGGGCGCGATGGATATTGGTGCCGTCGCGGACGGCGGGATGGAGGCGGCTCTGGGGGCGGAGGTGATCTACAACCTTGGCGCGGACGAGGTCGACATTCCCGCCGGGCCTGTCGTGATCTACCAGGGCAGCCATGGCGACCGGGGGGCGCATCGCGCGGATATCATCCTGCCGGGCGCGGCCTATACCGAGGAGCCAGGGCTTTTTGTGAACACCGAAGGGCGGCCCCAGTTGGCGCTGCGCGCGGGCTTCGCGCCCGGAGAGGCCAAGGAAAACTGGGCGATCCTGCGGGCGCTGTCGGCCGAGATGGGCGCACAGCTGCCCTTTGACAGCATCGCGCAGCTGCGGCAGGCGCTGGTCAAGGACGTGCCGCATCTGGGCAAGATTGACGACGTGCCGGAGAACGCCCGGGCGCCGCTGGAGACCGGCGAGCTTGGCACGGGCGCCTTTGTCTCGGCCGTGTCCGATTTTTACCTGACCAACCCGATTGCGCGCGCCTCGCAGCTGATGGCGGAGCTCAGCGCCAATGCGAAGGCGCGTCGTCAGGAGGCGATGGCGGCGGAATGAAGCGGATCGCGCTGATATCTCCGCTGGCGCTGGCCGCCTGTGCGCCGCCGGTGCCCACGGCAGAGGATTTCATCCCCGACTACCTGGGGATCGAAACCGTGCCGCTGGATGGAGATCTGGTGCAGTTCAACGTGGCGATGACCAAGGCGCTGTCGAATGCCGACGTGCAGCGCTACGCCGAATGTGCGGCGGCGCGCTATACCGTGGACCAAGGATACGGTTTTGCACGACATTTGCGCACAAATGTGACGGAAGAGGGTGGCGTGTGGGCAGCAGATGCTGTTTACACCATCTCGCCGACCCTGCCTGACGGGCTCGCGGTGATCGACGCAAATGTCACCGTCGCCGCCTGTGAGGAAACTGGAATACCGACGGTGTGAGGACCTATGGCTGACTTCTTTACCACCCCCGGCGGCATTGCCGTGATCATCCTGGCCCAGGTGCTGGCGGTGGTCGGCTTTGTCATGGTCTCGCTGCTGTTCCTGGTCTACGGCGACCGCAAGATTTGGGCCGCGGTGCAGATGCGCCGGGGGCCGAACGTGGTGGGCACCTTCGGGCTCTTGCAGACCGTTGCGGATGCGCTGAAATACGTGGTGAAAGAGGTCGTGGTGCCCGCGGGCGCGGATAAGACCGTCTTCATGCTGGCGCCGATGACGTCCTTTGTGCTGGCGCTGATTGCCTGGGCGGTGATCCCGTTCAACGAGACCTGGGTGCTGAGCGACATCAACGTGGCCATCCTCTTTGTCTTCGCCGTCTCCTCGCTGGAGGTTTACGGCGTGATCATGGGCGGCTGGGCCTCGAACTCGAAGTATCCGTTCCTCGGTTCGCTGAGGTCTGCCGCGCAGATGATCTCTTACGAGGTGTCGCTGGGCCTGATCATCATCGGGGTGATCATCTCGACGGGGTCGATGAATTTCGGCGGCATCGTAGCGGCGCAGGACGGGCCCTACGGGTTTTTCAGCTGGTACTGGCTGCCGCATTTCCCGATGGTCTTCCTGTTCTTCATCTCCTGTCTGGCCGAGACTAACCGTCCGCCGTTTGACTTGCCGGAAGCGGAGTCCGAGCTCGTGGCGGGCTATCAGGTAGAATATTCCTCGACGCCGTTCCTGCTCTTCATGGCGGGGGAATACATCGCCATCTTCCTGATGTGCGCGCTGACCTCACTGCTGTTCTTCGGCGGCTGGCTGTCGCCCATCCCCGGGCTGCCCGATGGCGCGCTCTGGATGGTGGCGAAGATGGCGTTCTTCTTCTTCATCTTCGCGATGGTGAAGGCGATCACACCGCGCTACCGCTATGACCAGCTGATGCGGCTGGGCTGGAAAGTGTTCCTGCCTTTCAGCCTCGTCTGGGTCGTCTTCGTGGCCTTCGCTGCCAAATTCGAGTGGTTCTGGGGCGCCTATGCGCGCTGGGGTATGGGCGGATGAGCCGACAGTTTGACATAGAGAGTTCCGCAATGCGCAAGGCGCATTGCATCGCGCCCGACCCCGCCCCACAGGGCGGGCGCGATTGCGCCCACCCTCAGGGTCAGGCGCGATGCTGGGGCACTGGAGGTAACCGATGACACAGATCGACTACACCCGCGCCGCCAAGTATTTCCTGCTGCAGGATTTCTGGGTCGGCATGAAACTGGGGCTCAAGTACTTCTTCGGGCCCAAGGCAACCGTGAACTACCCGCATGAGAAGGGGCCGCTGTCCCCCCGTTTCCGGGGCGAGCACGCGCTGCGCCGCTACCCGAACGGCGAGGAACGCTGCATCGCCTGCAAGCTTTGCGAGGCGATCTGCCCCGCGCAGGCGATCACCATCGATGCAGAGCCGCGCGAGGATGGGTCGCGCCGTACCACGCGCTATGACATCGACATGACCAAATGCATCTATTGCGGCTTCTGTCAGGAAGCCTGTCCGGTGGATGCGATTGTCGAAGGGCCGAACTTCGAGTTCTCCACCGAGACACGGGAAGAGCTCTACTACGATAAGGACAAGCTGCTGGCCAACGGCGAGCGCTGGGAGGCCGAGATCGCCCGCAACCTGGAGCTGGACGCGCCTTACCGATGACCACGTCCGACGCATATCAACGCGGCAAGGCGATGGCCGAGGCCACCAATCCCGGCATCGAGGCAACGCTGGCGGCGCGCTATGACGCGATCCTGCCGGGGTTTTCGACGTCGATGATGGAGGTGGCCTTCGGCCACTATTACACGCGCGAGGGGCTCGACGATAAGACGCGCTATCTCGCGACCGTGGCCGCGTTGGCGGCGCTTGGTGGGCAGACCGGCCCGCAGCTCAAGGTGCATGTCCGCAATGCGCTGCGCTCAGGCGCTACGCAGCGCGAGGTGGCCGAGGTGATCAACCAGATGGCGCTTTACGGCGGCTTCCCGGCCATGATCAACGCGCTCAACTCCGCGCTTGAGGTCTTCGAGGAGGAGGCCGCATGAGCGATACGAAGAACCCCTTCGAAGGCGCGAACCCTTTTGCGGCGATGTTCACCCAGGCGCAGGAGATGGCTAAGGCCTTCCCGGCGATGGAGGCCTTCACGCCCAAGGGGTTCGAGAAAATGATGGGCACCATGCCCAAGGACATGATGGAAATGATGTTCGGCAATGCGCTGAACGAGGGCTCTCTGGACGCGCGTACGCGGATGCTGCTGACGCTCGCGGGGCTGACGATGCAGGGCGCGCAGAACGACATTGCCTTCCGGCAAGCGGTGCGCCATGCGCTGGAAGCCGGGGCCACTGAGCAGCACATCGTCGAGACCATCGGCCAGATGTCGATGTTTGCGGGCCTGCCGGCGATGACGCGGGCGCTGGAGCTGGCGCAGCAGGTGCTGGACGAAGGAAAGGACGAGGAATGACGGTTTTTGCCTTTTATCTCTTTGCGATCAGCGTGATCGCAGGCGGGCTCTTCACCGTGATCAGCCGCAACCCGGTGCATTCGGTGCTTTGGCTGATCCTCGCGTTTCTCAGCTCTGCGGGGCTCTTTGTGCTCTTGGGCGCGGAGTTCGTGGCGATGCTGCTGATCATCGTCTATGTGGGCGCGGTTGCGGTGCTGTTCCTCTTTGTGGTGATGATGCTCGACGTGGATTTCGCCGAGCTGAAGGCGGAGATGGCGAAATACATGCCGCTCGCGCTGCTCATCGGCGTGGTGATCCTGATGCAATTCGTGATGGCCTTTGGCGCCTGGGAGAGCAACGCGGCGGCGGATGGCTTCCGCGCGCAGGTGACGCCGGTGGATCGACACAACACCGAGGCGCTGGGGATGATCCTCTATGATCAGTACTTCCTTCTGTTCCAGCTGGCGGGGCTGATCCTGCTCGTGGCGATGATCGGGGCGATCGTGCTGACGCTGCGCCACCGCTCGGATGTGAAACGGCAGGACGTGGTCGCACAGATGATGCGCGACCCGGCGACCGCGATGGAGCTGAAGGATGTGAAGCCCGGGCAGGGCTTGTAATGGAGGGCGATCAGATTGCCATTCTGGTGGCCGTTGCGGTCGCGGTGTTCGCGGCATTTGGATATTTCAACCGGCGTTGAGGCCGGCAAGGACAAGACGATGGGGCTTCAAGGCGGAACATGGCAGGCGGTTCGGGTCGCGGCGACGGGGTTGATCCTGTTTGCGGCGGGCGGCGCGCAGGCGCTGTCGGTCGAAGACTGCACCCGCATCACACACATCAGCCATGGCGGTGAGGCCGATCACTGGGACCTCGGTGAGGGCCGGGTGATGTGGCGCGATTGGTGGTCTCAGGAAGGCTCGGCCACCGACATCACGGTGATGGATTGCAAGCCCGGCGCGGCGCTGACCTTTCGTGCCGCCGAAGAGAATATGAACGCGCGCTTCCCGTTTGATCGCGTCGAGGATGCGTTGAAGGTGATCGCCAAACACGAGTCCGGCGCGCGGGTTTTCGCGACCCTGGAGCGGATGGCGGATGAGCTGAAGGGCTTCACCCGCGATGTGCGGATCGAGACCCGCAATGAGGAAACATGTGCCTGCGCGGCCTTCTATCCGGACACGCGCGGCGATAAGACGGAATTTGTGCTGGGCTGAGGCGCGGCACGTCAAGGAAGAATCGGGATACATCCCGGAGGGGCGACATGATCGGACTTGAACACTACCTGACAGTGGCGGCGACGCTCTTTGTCATCGGCATCTTCGGGCTGTTTCTAAACCGCAAGAACATCATCATCCTGCTGATGAGTATTGAACTGATGCTGCTGGCGGTGAACATCAATCTGGTTGCCTTCTCCAGCTTCCTGGACGATCTGGTGGGGCAGGTCTTCACGCTCTTTGTGCTGACGGTTGCCGCGGCGGAGGCGGCGATCGGCCTCGCCATCCTCGTATGTTTCTTCCGCAACCGCGGCACGATTGCCGTGGAAGACGTCAATGTGATGAAGGGCTGAGACCATGGAAACCATCATCCTCTTTGCCCCGCTGGTTGGCGCGCTTCTCTGTGGCTTTGGCTGGCGTGTCTTTGGCGAGACGGCGGCGCTGTGGATCGCCACCTCGCTGCTGTTCGTCTCGGCGATCCTGAGCTGGGTGGTCTTCCTGACGTTCGATGGGACGACCGAGCAGATCCAGATTTTACGCTTTATCGAAAGCGGCACGCTCAGCACCGATTGGGCGATCCGGCTCGACCGGCTTACGGCGATCATGCTGATCGTGATCACCACGGTCTCCAGCCTCGTGCACCTTTATTCCTTTGGCTATATGGATCACGACCCACAGTGGCGCGAGGGCGAGACCTATAAGCCGCGGTTCTTTGCGTATCTCAGCTTCTTCACCTTCGCGATGCTTATGCTGGTGACCTCGGACAATCTGGTGCAGATGTTCTTCGGCTGGGAAGGCGTGGGCGTCGCGTCATACCTGCTGATCGGGTTCTACTACCGCAAGCCAAGTGCCAATGCGGCGGCGATCAAGGCGTTTGTGGTCAACCGTGTCGGCGATTTCGGGTTCGCGCTGGGGATTTTTGCGCTCTTCTTCCTCACCGACAGCATCAACTTCGACGACGTGTTTGCGGCCGCACCTGATCTGGCGGAGACGCAGCTGACCTTCCTCTGGGGGGAGTGGAACGCGGCCAATCTGGTGGCTTTCCTGCTGTTTATCGGTGCCATGGGCAAGTCGGCTCAACTGATCCTGCACACCTGGCTGCCGGACGCGATGGAGGGGCCGACACCGGTGTCCGCGCTGATCCACGCGGCGACCATGGTGACGGCTGGGGTTTTCCTCGTCTGCCGCATGTCGCCGGTCATGGAGTTCGCGCCGCAAGCGATGATGTTCGTGACGATGCTGGGGGCAGCGACGGCGTTCTTTGCCGCCACGGTCGGCCTGGTGCAGACTGACATCAAACGCGTGATCGCTTATTCGACTTGCTCGCAGCTCGGCTATATGTTCGTGGCGGCGGGCGTAGGTGCCTATTCGGTGGCGATGTTCCACCTCTTCACCCACGCGTTCTTCAAGGCGATGCTGTTCCTCGGCGCGGGCTCGGTCATCCACGGGATGCACCACGAGCAGGACATGATGAACTATGGCGGGCTGCGCAAGAAGCTGCCCTACACCTTCTGGGCCATGCTCATCGGCACGCTGGCGATCACCGGCGTGGGCATCCCGCTCACCGGGTGGATCGGGTTTGCCGGTTTTGCGTCGAAGGATGCGGTGATCGAGAGCGCCTATGCGGCGATGCCCGGTGGCTTTGCCTTCTGGGCGCTGGTGATTGCGGCACTGTTTACCTCCTTCTACTCTTGGCGGCTCATGTTCCTGACCTTCTGGGGGGAGCCGCGGGGGGACAAGCACACCTATGAACATGCGCATGAAAGTCCCATGACGATGCTGATCCCGTTGGGCGTGCTGGCGTTGGGGTCGGTTTTCGCCGGGGCAATCTGGTATTCGAGCTTCTTCGGCAAGCAGAACGAGGTCATCACCTTCTTCGGCGGTCACTACGAAGAGCCGAGCGACGAGATTAAAGCCGCGGTGGCGGAGCGCAGCCCGAAGGCGTCGGAGCTGCACTATGTGATGGAAGATGCGCCTGGCGGTGCGGGCATCTACATCGCCCCCGAGAATACGGTGCTGCACGAGGCGCATTACGTGCCCACATGGGTGAAGCTCTCGCCATTCATTTCGATGGTTTTGGGGCTTGCCGTGGCGTTCTGGTTCTACATCGTGAACCCGGAGCTGCCGAAGCGCTTGGCCGAGAACCAGCGGCCGCTGTACCTGTTCCTTAAGAACAAGTGGTACTTTGACGAGATCTACGACGTCATCTTTGTGGGCCCGGCGAAGTGGATTGGCCGCTTCTTCTGGCGGCGCGGCGATGGCGATGTGATTGACGGCAGCCTCAACGGCGTCGCCATGGGCATCATCCCCTTCTTCACGCGCCTCGCGGGCCGCGCGCAGTCCGGATACATTTTCACCTACGCCTTTGCCATGGTGATCGGCATCGCGGTGCTGGTCACGTGGATGTCGCTCTCCGGGGGAGCCAACTGATGGACAACCTGCTTTCCATTGTGACCTTTATCCCGGCAGTTGCGGCGCTGATCCTGCTGATCTTCCTGCGCGGCGATGATGAGGCGGCCAACCGCAACGCCAAGTGGCTGGCGATGGCCGCGACGACGATGACCTTCCTCATCTCGCTGTTCATCCTGGCGGAGTTCGACCCCAACGATACGGGCTTCCAGTTTGTGGAAGAGGCGCCGTGGCTTCTGGGTCTGCAATACAAGATGGGTGTCGATGGCATCTCGGTGCTTTTCGTGATGCTGACCACCTTCATGATGCCGCTGGTGATTGCGGCGTCGTGGAATGTGACGGTGCGCGTGAAGGAATACATGATCGCATTCCTGATGCTGGAGACGCTGATGCTTGGTGTCTTCATGGCGCTCGATCTGGTGCTGTTTTACCTCTTCTTCGAGGCCGGTCTGATCCCGATGTTCCTGATCATCGGGATCTGGGGCGGGGCGAACCGCATCTATGCGAGTTTCAAGTTCTTCCTCTACACCTTCCTCGGCTCGGTGCTGATGCTGGTGGCGATGGTCGGGATGTTCGCCGAAGCGGGAACCACCGACATCGAGCAACTGCTGCGGCATCAGTTCGACTTCGAGACCTTCTCGATTGCGGGCGTGACCATCGTAGGCGGCCTGCAGACGCTTCTGTTCCTCGCGTTCTTCGCCAGCTTTGCGGTCAAGATGCCGATGTGGCCGGTGCACACCTGGCTGCCGGATGCCCACGTGCAGGCGCCGACGGCGGGCTCGGTCGTGCTTGCGGCGATCCTGCTGAAGATGGGTGGCTATGGCTTCCTGCGGTTTTCGATCCCGATGTTCCCGGTGGGGGCGGAGGTGCTAACGCCGCTGGTGCTGTGGATGTCGGCCATTGCGATTGTCTACACCTCGCTGGTCGCGCTGGTGCAGGAGGATATGAAGAAGCTGATCGCCTATTCCTCAGTCGCGCATATGGGCTTTGTGACCATGGGCATCTTTGCGGCGAACCGGCAGGGCGTGGATGGTGCGATCTTCCAGATGATCAGCCACGGCTTCATCTCAGGCGCGCTCTTCCTCTGCGTCGGCGTGATCTATGATCGGATGCATACGCGCGAGATCGACGCCTATGGCGGCCTCGTGAACCGGATGCCGGCCTATGCACTGATCTTCATGCTGTTTACGATGGCCAATGTGGGCTTGCCGGGCACCTCCGGGTTCGTGGGTGAATTCCTGACCCTGATGGCGACTTTCCAGGTCAACACCTGGGTTGCGGCTGTGGCGACCACGGGTGTGATCTTCTCCGCCGCTTACGCGCTCTGGCTCTATCGCCGGGTGGTTATGGGCGATCTGATCAAGGAGAGCCTGCGCTCGATCACCGATATGACCCCGCGCGAGCGTTGGATCTTTGCGCCGCTGGTGTCGATGACCCTGCTGCTGGGTGTTTACCCCGCGTTGGTGCTGGATATCACCGGGCCCGCGGTGGCAAATCTGGTCTCAAACTACGACACGGCGCTGGCCGCGGCTGAGGCCGCCAACCAGCTGGCGTCGAACTGAAGGAACACGCGATGACTGCCGCTGATCTGACCCTTGTGCTGCCGGAAATCCTGCTCGCGGTTTACGCGATGGGGATGCTGTTGGTGGCGGTCTACACCACCAAGGACGGGCTCGCGTCGACGCTGGTCTGGATGACCGCAGGCGTGATGGTCGCACTTGCCGCCTGGATTGGAACGACGGGCGAGGGCGCGCGGAGTGCCTTTAACGGGATGCTGATGATCGATGGCTTTGCGCGCTTTGCGAAGGTCACGATCCTGTTGGCCGCCGCCGCCGTTCTGGTGATGTCCGAGGCTTACATGAAGCAGCGCGATCTGCTGCGCTTTGAGTATCCGCTGCTTGTGGCGTTGAGTGCTGTGGGCATGATGGTCATGGTCTCTGCGGCCGACCTGATGGCGCTTTACATGGGGTTGGAGCTGCAGTCGCTGGCGCTTTACGTAGTGGCGTCCTTGCGCCGGGACTCGGTGAAATCGACCGAAGCCGGGTTGAAGTATTTCGTGCTGGGGGCGCTCTCCTCGGGCCTTCTGCTATATGGCGCATCGCTGGTTTACGGCTATGCGGGCACCACGCTCTTCTCGGGAATCATTGAAACCGCACAGGCGGGCGAGGTCTCGCTGGGGCTGCTCTTTGGCCTTGTCTTCCTGATGGCGGGGATGGCGTTCAAGGTCTCGGCCGTGCCCTTCCACATGTGGACGCCGGACGTCTATGAAGGCTCACCCACGCCGGTCACCGCGTTCTTTGCCACCGCGCCGAAAGTGGCGGCCATGGCGCTCTTTGCGCGCGTGCTGCATGACGCCTTTGGCAATGCGGTGAGCGACTGGAGCCAGATCGTGGCGTTGCTGTCGGTGCTCTCGATGTTCCTGGGCGCTGTCGCGGCGATTGGGCAGACCAATATCAAGCGTCTGATGGCTTTTTCCTCGATTGCCCATATGGGTTATGCGCTGATGGGCCTCGCGGCAGGTACGGTGCTCGGTGTGCAGGCGATGCTGATCTATATGGCCATCTACGTGACCATGAACGTGGGCACCTTCGCCTTCATCCTGATGATGGAGAAGGATGGCCAGCCTGTCACGGATATCGGGGCGCTGAACATGTACGCCAAGCGTGAGCCGGGCAAGGCGCTGGCGATGCTTGTGCTGCTGTTCTCGCTCGCGGGTGTGCCGCCGATGTTGGGCTTCTTCGGCAAGTTCTATGTGCTGCGCGCGGCCTATGAGGCGGGGCTGGCGTGGTTGGCGGTGGCCGGTGTGATCGCGTCGGTCATTGGGGCCTATTACTATCTGCGCATCGTCTTCTACATGTACTTCGGCGACGAGGCGGAAGAGGGCATCGACGCAGGGGGCTCGCCGCTTCTGTCGGGGTTCCTGATGGCGTCTGCGGCGATCATGGTTCTGGGCATCGCGAATATGTTCGGCGTGGAATCGGCGGCTGCAGCGGCTGCAGCGACGCTGCTCAACTGATCGGGATGCACTTGGCGACCGGACGCCCCTTCGGCGACACTCTTCGTCTGACGGCACCATGAGCCATTGGCCGGACGGATATGGCCGGGTGGTTTTGGAGGAGGCCGGGTCCACGCTGGACGAGGGCCTCACCCGAGCCGCGGACACGCCTGCGCCATTCTGGGTTCTGGCGCACCGGCAAACCGCTGCGCGGGGGCGTCGCGGGCGGGCCTGGGCCATGCCAAAGGGTAATTTTGCGGCCACACTGATCCTGCGTCCGGACGAGCCTCCGGGTGTGGCGGCGCTGCGGTCCTTTGTGATGTCGCTGGCGCTGCACCGCGCGTTTGTCGAGGTCTGTGGGCGCGGCGATGCCTTTGCGCTGAAGTGGCCCAATGATGTCCTGCTGCGCGGCGGCAAGGTCGCGGGCATTCTGCTGGAGAGCACAGGCCAAGGCGGTGCGATGGGGCCACTGGCGATTGGCGTGGGGGTCAACCTTGTGGCGGCGCCGGGTGCCGAGGAGGTGGAGCCGGGGGCGATCCGCCCCGTTTCGCTGCGCAGTGAGCTTGGTCTGACGGTTAGCGCCGAGGCCTTTCTCGACGCACTTGCCCGGGCCTATGCACCGCTTGAGCAGCAGTTCACCACACATGGTTTTGCGCCCATTCGCGCCGCGTGGATGCAGCACGCCGCGCGGTTGGGCGAGGCGGTCACTGCACGGACGGGCCGCGAGGAGATCGCGGGCACCTTTGAGGACGTGGACGCGGATGGTAACCTTTTGCTGCGGACGCCCAAAGAGATGCGCGCGATTGCCGCGGCGGATGTGTTTTTCTGAAGGGGGCGGCCCATGCTTCTGGCGATTGATTGCGGCAACACGAACACGGTCTTTGCGATCTGGGACGGCGAGCAGTTCCTCGCGTCCTGGCGCACCTCAACCGAATGGCAGCGCACGGCGGATCAGTATTACGTCTGGCTGAGCACACTGATGAAGCTGCAGTCGCTGGATGTTCAGATCACCGACATGATCATTTCCTCGACCGTACCGCGCGTGGTCTTCAACCTGCGCGTCATGGCGGACCGCTATTTCAACACGCGACCGCTGGTGGTGGGCAAGCCCGACTGCCTGCTGCCGGTGGATGTGCGGGTGGATCAGGGCACGCAGGTGGGGCCGGACCGGCTGGTCAATACCGTGGCGGGGCATGATCTCTATGGCGGTGATCTGATCGTGGTGGACTTCGGCACGGCCACGACCTTTGACGTGGTGGCCAGCGATGGTGCCTATGTGGGCGGGGTGATCGCGCCAGGCGTGAACCTGAGCCTCGAGGCACTGCACCAGGCGGCGGCGGCCCTGCCGCATGTGGATATCTCCAAACCGCAGGCTGTTGTAGGCACAAATACCGTGGCCTGCATGCAATCGGGCGTCTTCTGGGGTTACATCGGTCTGGTGCGTGAGATATGTGCCCGGATCAAGGCGGAACGCGACCGCGAGATGCGCGTGATATCAACGGGGGGGCTGGCCCCGCTTTTCCAGCAATCCGAGGCGCTGTTTGACGCCTTCGAAGATGATCTGACAACGCACGGTCTGACCGTGATCCACAAGTATAACAAGGACACCGCTTAACCCTCATGAGCAACGAACGATTGATCTACCTCGCGCTTGGCGGCGCGGGTGAAATTGGCATGAACTGCTATGTCTATGGCTATGGCCGCCCGGGCAAGGAGCGGCTGATTGTCGTCGATCTCGGCGTTGCCTTTCCGGACATGGAAACGAGCCCCGGGGTCGATCTGATCCTGCCGGACATCGCCTGGCTGGTAGAGCGGCGCGACCAGATCGAGGCGGTCTTCATCACCCATGCGCATGAAGATCACATTGGCGCGGTGGCGCATACCTACGGGCAGCTGCGCGCGCCGATCTACGCGCGGCCCTTCACGGCGAATATCGCTCGGCGCAAGATGGAGGAGCAGGGCCATCCCGAGGACGCTGTGCAGGTGGTCTCGGCCTGGCCCGAAAAGATCGCGGCGGGGCCGTTTTCCGTGGGCTTCCTGCCGATCTCGCATTCGATCCCGGAAAGCTCTTCCATGGTGATCGACAGCCCCGATGGGCGGGTGATCCACTCCGGTGACTTCAAGCTCGACGAGACGCCGCTGGTGGGCGAGCCCTTCGATGCGGACCTCTGGGCCGAGGTCAGCAAGGACGGGGTGAAGGCGCTGATCTGTGACAGCACCAATGTGTTTTCCCAGCACGAAGGCCGGTCTGAGGCAAGTGTCGGCCCGGAGATCACCAAGCTGGTCGAGCAGGCGAAAGGCATGGTCGTCGCGACGACCTTTGCCTCGAACGTGGCGCGGGTGAAGACGCTGGCCGAAGCGGGCGAGCGCGCCGGGCGCTCCATCGTGCTGATGGGGCGGGCGATGAAACGCATGGTTGAGGCTGCGGTGGAGGCAGGTGTTTTGACCGACTTTCCACGCGTGGTGCCGCCGGAGGACGCGAAGGACATCCCGCGCGAGAACCTGATGTTGCTGGTGACTGGCTCCCAGGGCGAGCGGCGCGCGGCCTCGGCGCAGCTGTCGCGCGGCAAGTATCAGGGCATGGAGATGAAGGAGGGCGATCTCTTCCTCTTCTCCTCCAAGACCATTCCCGGCAACGAGAAGGGGGTGATCCGCATCATCAACGCCTTTTCCGAGCAGGGCGTGGATGTGGTCGATGACAGCACCGGGCTCTATCACGTTTCGGGCCATGCGAACCGGCCCGATCTGGAGCGGCTGACCAGCATCGTGAAGCCGCAGGTGGTGATTCCGATGCACGGCGAGCACCGGCATCTGCGGGAACACGCGAGGCTGGCCGAGCGCAACGGGATGACCGGTGTGCTGGCGGTCAACGGGATGATGGTGGATCTCTCGGGCAACCAGCCGACGATTGCCGAGTACATCGAGACCGGGCGGACCTATCTGGACGGCTCCGTGCAGATCGGCGCGCTGGATGGTGTTGTGCGCGACCGCATCCGCATGGCGCTGAACGGTCATGTGGTTGTCACGGTCATTCTGGATGACGAGGACGAACCGCTGGGCGAGCCGTGGTGCGAACTGATGGGTCTGCCTGAGACGGGCAGCAGCCGAGCGTCGCTGGTGGATGTGCTGGAGGCCGATCTGGGCCAATGGCTCGCGCGGGCGGGGGCGAAGACACTGCGGGACGATGACAAGCTGCATGACGGCATGAAGCGCATCGTGCGGCAGACCGCGCTCGATGAGATCGGGCGCAAGCCGGAAGTCACGATTGTGGTGAGCCGCTTGAGCTAGGCTGTCTGGCGGGGCTCATGGGGCAACCCGGCCCTTCGGGGAGGATATTTGACAGCCAAAGAAGCCGGGTGTGTCAACCCGCGCTGCGTTCCTTGAAGCTCAGGCCGATGAACTCGGGGGTGTGATCGCCGAGGCCCACGACCTTGTTGCCGCCGCGCTCAGGTTTGTCGCCTGACTTGCCGGAACCTGAGCCTGAACCGCGACGACCGCGGCTGCGCTTGGGGGCATCCTCGGAGGGCGCTTCGGTCTCCACCGGCTTTGCCGTCTCCGCCTCGTCTTTCTTGCGGCCACGCGACCGGCTGCGCTTGGGCTTCTCGTCGGTCTTGCCCTCGGCATCGGGGGCCGGGGCCGGATCAGACGCCGCGCTCTTCAGCGGGTTGTCGATCCGCGGGATTTCACGCTGGACCAGTTTCTCGATGTCCGCGAGGTTCTTTTCGTCGCGCGGGATGCAAATCATCACCGCCTTGCCGTCGCGCCCGGCGCGGCCCGTCCGCCCAATGCGGTGCACATAGTCTTCCGCATGACTGGGCACGTCGAAATTGAAGACGTGGCTGACCGAGGGCACATCGAGCCCGCGCGCCGCCACATCCGAGGCCACGAGGAAGCGCAGCGTGCCATCGCGAAACCCGTCCAGCGTGCGGGTGCGTTGCGACTGGTCCAGATCGCCGTGGATCGGGGCCGCGTCATAGCCGTATTTCTTCAGGGATTTCGCGACGATATCCACATCGACCTTCCGGTTGCAGAAGACGATCGCATTGGTGCATTTTTCACCTTCCGCATCGATCACCGCGCGCAGCACCTTGCGCTTTTCAGACGCCTCGCGGTCGCGACGGCTGCCCTTGAACATGATCACACCCTGTTCGATGTTCTCACCCGTCGTGGCCTGGCGCGCGACCTCGATCCGCTCGGGCGCGGAGAGGAAGGTGTTGGTGATACGCTCGATCTCGGGGGCCATGGTGGCGGAGAAAAACAGCGTCTGCCGGGTGAAGGGCGTGAGGCCAAAGATGCGTTCGATGTCGGGGATGAACCCCATGTCGAGCATGCGGTCGGCCTCGTCCACGACCATGACCTTCACATCGTTCAGGATCAGCTTGCCGCGCTCGAAATGATCGAGCAGGCGACCTGGCGTTGCGATCAGCACATCGACGCCCTTGTCGATCAGCAGGTCCTGTTCCTTGAAGCTCACCCCGCCGATCAGCAGCGCCTTGGTCAGCTTGACGTATTTGGCGTAGGTGTCGAAGTTCTCGGCCACTTGGGCGGCCAGTTCCCGCGTGGGGCAAAGCACAAGGCTGCGCGGCATGCGCGCCCGCGCGCGCCCGCGAGCGAGTTGCGTGATCAGCGGCAGCGTGAAGCTGGCGGTCTTGCCGGTGCCGGTCTGGGCGATGCCCAGCACATCCTTGCCTTCGAGCGCCGGGGGAATGGCCCCGGCCTGGATTGGCGTGGGGCTTTCATAGCCCGCCTCGTCTATGGCTTTCAGAACTTTTGGATTCAGATTCAGATCAGAGAATTTGGTCATATGTGTCCGGTTTTAGCGGACACTGTCTTGGCCCGCAGCAGCGTTCATGTCGGCCCGCATGGCCCAAATAGGCGGCGACAGGCCGCGACATGCGGGCGTGCATAGCAACATGTGTGACCAGCGTCAAATCACTCTACTATCTATTGGTGAATCCACGGAAAAATCTGGTGTGGCGGGCATAGTGGTGCGCGGTTTCCGGGCAGTTATCGCGGCTTCGGCGTCACACCATCATTTCCTTTGTCGCGCTCAGCGTCACATCGGGGTAGTCGCGGGCGACGCGGTCGATGTCCCATTGCAGCCGCGTGAGGTAGACGATGTCACCGTCGTGGTCATGGGCGATGTGCTGTTTGTTGGCCTCCGTGAAGCTGTCGACGACCGGTTTTGCACCGCTGACCCAACGGGCGGAGGTGAATTGCGAGGCTTCAAAGCGCACCGGCAGCCCGTATTCCAACTCGATCCGGCTGGCGAGCACTTCGAATTGCAGCTGCCCAACCACTCCGACGACGAAGCCCGACCCGATGGAGGGTTTGAACACCTTCGCGGCGCCCTCTTCGGCGAACTGCATCAGCGCCTTTTCCAGGTGTTTGGCCTTCAGCGGATCGCCCGCGCGCACGCCCTGCAGCAGTTCCGGTGCGAAGGAGGGGATGCCGGTCACCCGGATCGCCTCGCCCTCGGTCAGCGTGTCGCCGATGCGCAGCTGGCCGTGGTTGGGGATGCCAATGATGTCGCCGGCCCAGGCCTCCTCGGCGAGCTCGCGGTCAGAGGCCAGGAACATCACCGGGTTGCTGATCGCCATGGGTTTTTTCGAGCGCACATGGGTCAGCTTCATGCCGCGCTCGAAATGCCCCGAGGCGAGGCGCACAAAGGCCACGCGGTCGCGGTGTTTCGGGTCCATATTGGCCTGCACCTTGAAGACGAAGCCGGCGACCTTCTTCTCCTCGGGCAGGATCTGGCGCGGCTCCGCCGTCTGGATCTGCGGTTGCGGGCCGTAAGAGGCGATCCCCTCCATCAGTTCCTTCACTCCGAAGGAGTTGATCGCCGAGCCGAACCAGATGGGGGTCAGCGAGCCTTCGTGCATCGCGGCCATGTCCAGCGGTGGCAGCAACTCACGCGCCATCTCGAGCTCCTCGCGCAGTTTGTCGAGCAGGGTTTCGGGCACATGCTCGGCCAGTTTCGGATCGTCCAGACCGTTGATCTCGATGCTCTCGGCGACGCGGTTCCGGTCGGCCCGGTCCATCAGCTCCAACCGGTCGCGCAGGATGTCATAGCAGCCGAGGAAGTCGCGCCCGACCCCGATGGGCCAGCTTGCCGGGGTCACGTCGATGGCCAGGTTTTCCTGGATCTCGTCGATGATCTCGAAGACATCGCGGCTTTCGCGGTCCATCTTGTTGCAGAAGGTGAGGATCGGCAGATCGCGCATGCGGCAGACCTCGAAGAGCTTCTGCGTCTGGCTTTCCACGCCCTTGGCGCCGTCGATCACCATCACGGCCGCATCCACGGCAGTGAGCGTGCGATAGGTGTCTTCGGAGAAATCCGAGTGGCCGGGTGTGTCGACCAGATTGAACCGGAACTCCTTGAAATCAAAGGACATGGCAGAGGCGGAGACCGAGATGCCGCGGTCCTTCTCCATCGCCATGAAATCCGAGCGCGTACGCCGTGCCTCGCCCTTGGCGCGCACCTGGCCGGCCATCTGGATCGCGCCACCAAACAGTAGGAATTTCTCGGTCAGCGTCGTCTTGCCCGCGTCCGGGTGGCTGATGATCGCAAAGGTACGACGGCGCGCAATCTCGGGCGGCAGATCGGGGCGGTTTTTGGGGCTGTCCAACATAAGCGCGCATATAGCGAGGCGCGCCCCTCGCGGCAAGCGCTGCGCGTGGAGCAGGCAGGTGGGGTGGGCTTTCAGGCCACCCGCCCGTCAGCGCAGCGAGGCGCGGCGCAGAAGCTCGGCAGCGTCGGGATGATCGAGCAGGTCTTCCTGCACTTCCAGCCCCTTCATGTCGTCGCGATGATAGCGCTCTGCCCCGTCTCCCGCGTTGTTCAGGGTCGGCGGCAGGAGCGCCGCCGTGCGCCCATCGACAAACATCGATTCCGCGGCGATGCCTTCGGCGTAGATGATCTGATGGGTGTCGAAGAGCAGCTGGAAGTAGTCCACAAACCCGCCCTGATCCACGGTCACGGTCGTGCCGTTCACCAGATGCCGGGCTTTCACCAGAAGCTCCGCCCGCCCGGCGCCAAGCCGGTCGGTGCGTTGATAGATGAAGAGCCGGTGATCGGGACTCACGATGAGGTCACGCGCGTTGTTCAACGTCCCCGCGGCAATCCGGATCGGCGCGAATTCCCCGACCGCCCGCAGGGTGCTCTGGCCGATCCAGCGGATCGCCTGCACCCCGTCATCGCGGGTCAGCACCTCATCGCCGGGCTTCAGGTCTTCGATCGGTCGCTGGCGACCCGAGCTCAGCGTGATATGCGTGCCGCGCGTGAAGGACACACAGGCCACTTGCGCCAGCTTCTGCAGCGCCTGCGCGCGGTCGATCCCGACCAGCTGGTATTCGGTTTTTGGCGTGAGCGGGGCCAGGGGCCAGGCAAAGACCTCCTCCGCATGCCCCTCCGCATCGGTCTGCACGAGGACCAGAACCTCGGTCACGGGCGTGTTCTGCGCCATCAGCGTCAGCAGGCAATCCACATGCACCTGCGCGTCCGGGCGCCCAATCTCAGTGTCTGCGCCGACCCGAAACCCGCCGTCCGGATCGCAGATGAGGCCGAGGCGCTGTGGCTGCGCATCGCCTTGCAGCTCATAGATATCATCCATGATCAGATCGCTGGCAAAGCTCAGCGGATCCCCGTCATTGGCCCCGGAGACCACGACCATATCCGACGCACGCAGCGCGGTGATCGACTGGTATGTGGTGGGCTCGGACATGGGCGGGCGGGCTTTCAATAGGCGGTTCTCGACGGGGCAGCCTAGATTTGTGGGGACCTCGGGTCAACTTTGCGGGTCTTTGACTGGCCTTGTCTGTGGCGGCGGTGCTACGCATGCGTGAATCATTCAAGGAGGATGCCATGGATTTGGGGATTAAAGGTAAACGCGCGGTTGTCTGTGCCTCGTCAAAAGGTCTCGGTCGCGGCTGCGCCGAGGCGCTGGCGGCGGCAGGCTGCGATCTGGTCCTCAATGCGCGCGGCGCCGAGGCGCTGGAGACCACCGCCGAAGCGATCCGCACAGCACATGGTGTCTCGGTCGAGGTCGTGGCCGCCGATATCACCACGGACGGGGGCCGCGCGGCGGTTCTGAGTGCGGCGGGTGAGGCCGATATCCTGGTCAACAACGCAGGTGGTCCGCCGCCGGGCATGTGGCACGATTGGGACCGCGAGGACTTCATCAAGGCGCTCGACGCCAACATGCTGGCGCCCATTGCGATGATCAAGGCGCTGGTGCCGGGCATGATGGAGCGCGGCTGGGGTCGGGTGGTCAACATCACCTCGCAGTCGGTCAAGGCACCGATCCCGCAGCTGGGATTGAGCAATGCGGCCCGCACCGGGCTGACCGGCTATGTGGCGGGCACCAGCCGCCAGGTGGCCGGATCGGGCGTGATCATCAACAACCTGCTGCCGGGCATCCACGCTACCGACCGGGCGCAGGCGCTTGATGGCCCGGTGGCCGAACGGGAAGGGATCAGCATGGAAGAGGCGCGCGCGCGGCGGTCCGCGACGATCCCAGCGGGGCGCTATGGCACCCGCGAGGAGTTCGGCGCCACCTGCGCGTTTCTCTGCTCGCAGCATGCGGGCTTCATCGTCGGGCAGAATATCCTCTGTGACGGCGGCGCCACCAACGCCACGATCTGAGCTATGGCCGCCGGATACTCGCTGAAGGACGATCTCTTCAACCCGCGCACGGTGGGCCAGCTGGCGGGGGAGTTTGCGCAAGGGGTGCCGGGCTTCGATGCCGCGCGCTTCGAAGAAGAGGCGCTGGCGGGCTTCCCCGAGCGCGAGTTGATGGCGCGGATGGAGTGGCTGGCCGATTGCGCCGAGGCGCAGTTGGCCACCGACTTTCCGACGATGGCGGACCAGCTCGAGGCGGCGATGCCCGCGCGGCTCGACCCGACGCTGCGGGACGATGACTTCGGCCAGTTCATCCATGCGGTGCCGGGGATTCTCGCTGTGAGGCACGGGCTGGAGGAGCACCGCGCGCGGGCCATGGCGCTGCTCTACGCCGCAACTCAGCGGTTTTCGATGGAGTTCTACATCCGGCCGTTCCTGAACCGCTGGACGGAGGACACACTGGCCGAGCTGGCGCTCTGGGCCGAAGACGAGAACTATCACGTACGGCGGCTGGTCAGCGAGGGCACCCGGCCCAAGCTGCCTTGGGCCAAGGCGGTTGTGCTGACGCCCGATCAGACGCTGCCGCTGCTCGACCGGCTGCATGGCGATCCGACGCGCTTTGTCACCCGCTCGGTCTCCAACCATCTGAATGACCTCTCCAAGACACATGATGATCTGGTGTTGGGCCGCTTGGCGGAGTGGACGTCCAAGGGTACGCAGGCGGCGAAGGAGCTCGACTGGATGACGCGCCACGCCCTGCGCACACTGATCAAGCAAGGACATGCGGGCGCGATGACGGCGCTGGGGTTCGATGCCAGCGTGCCGGTGAGCGTCAAGCTCGAGATCGAAACACCGCAGGTCGCCATGGGGGAGGCGCTGACCTTCAGCTGCAGTGTGGCCAGCGATGTTGATCTGCCGGTGCTGGTGGACTACCGCATCACCTTCGCACGACCCGAGGGCAAGACCGGCGAGAAGGTCTTCAAGCTCAAGCAAGGGCGGGCAACCCCGACCAAGCCGTTCGCCGCGCGCAAAGTGCATAAGCTCAAGGGCGATGCGACCACGTTTCGGCTCTATCCGGGCGCGCATAAGGTCACAGTGCAGGTCAACGGCGTCGACCGGGCAGAGGCCATCTTCGCGCTGACCTGATCGCGCCGCTTCACATTCCCGACAGGCCGGTGGCGGTGCATGCGCCGCTCGGTTAGCTCTTGCGTCACGCGGACGACAAAAGGGCGACATCCATGCAAACCACGGTTCTGATTATTCTTTTTGCGGCGGTGGTCGCGGTGAGCCTGTTGGCTGCGCCCCGTCGTGCCACGGTCGATGGCTTCTTCGGCGGGCAGAGCGCCGAGGGCCGCGCGCCGGGGCTCTGGATGCTGGTGCTGAGCCAGGTGACCACGTGGATTTTCGCCCGCTCGCTGATGAATTCGGCCATCCTCGGTTACTACTACGGCATTGCGGGCACGCTGGCCTATGCCGCCTACTACGGATCGTTCCTGACCGGCGGGTTGATCGTCGCGCATCTGCGCCGCAACGGTGCGGGCTCGGTGCAGGACTGGCTGGGTGCGCGCTTCGGGCGCGTGGGGCAGGGCACCTATAACCTCGTGATCGGGCTGCGCCTGCTGTCCGAGGTCTTTGCCAATCTGCTGGTGGTCGGGCTGATCTTTGATGCGCTCGCCGGAGGCAGCGGCACGGTGGCGATCCTTATCGTTTCGGTGCTGGGGCTGGCCTACTCCGCCTGGGGCGGGCTCAGCGCGGCGCTGCGGACCGATGTGGTGCAGATGCTGCTGTTCCTCGTGGCTCTTGTGTTGGCCTTCGGCGCGCTGGTGCTCTCGCCCGGGTTTTCGCTCGGCGCGGTGCTGACGGCCCCCGGTGTCTCGGGCGCGTACAACGGCTGGATCCTTCTGGCCGTCGCGGCATTGCAGGTCTTTTCCTACCCCGCGCATGACCCGGTGATGATGGACCGCGGCTTTCTCGCCGATGAAGAGACCACGCGCCGCTCCTTCCTGCATGCCTTCTGGATTTCCACTCTCTGCATCATCGCCTTCGGGTTCTTCGGCATCCAGGCGAGCCTGATCGGCGCGCCCTATGAAGGCGAGTTGATCGGCACCTGGGCGGGGATGTTCCCGCCATGGGTCTTCATGCTGCTGATCGTGTCGCTTCTGGTCTCGGCGCTGAGCACGCTGGATTCAGCGCTGGCGTCTTCGGCCCGGCTTGGCGTGGAAGAGCTGGGACTGGCCGCGCGCAGCCTCGCGGGCGGGCGCGGCGTCATGGTGGCGGTGATGGTCGCAGGTGCGGCGCTGACGCTCTGGGGCAATGCGACGCTCTTCGACGCGGTTGCGGTCAGCGGGACGGCTTCGATGTTCCTCGCGCCTGTGCTGCTGGTCGGGCTGATCAGAATGCGAGCTGTGCCGATCTGGTCGTATCTGGTGGCCTACGGGGCTGCGATGCTGGGGGCATTTGCCTATTTCGCGCGGAACTGGCCGAGCGTGGCCGCGCTCCTGCCCGAGGGGCACAAGTATGAACAGCTGCTGGTGATCTGCATCTGCGTTCTCGCCGTGGGCATGGCGGCAGTGCTTGCAGGGGCGCGGAAGGGCTGATAGCTCCTTATCCGATGAATTTGATCGGATTTGGGCCGACCCGTGACCACGCCTCCCCCCCGGCTTGAAATCAGGAACCTGCGGCGCGCCTTTGACGGGCGCGCGGTGGTGGATGATGTGAGCTTTGCGATCCAGCCGGGGCAGGTGACCTGCCTGCTGGGCCCGTCGGGCTGCGGGAAGTCCACCACGCTGCGGATGATCGCGGGCGTCGAGATGCAGGACAGCGGCGAAATCTATGTGGACGGGCATCTGGTCTGCGACACGATCTTCCGCCTGCCGCCCGAGCGGCGCGAGATTGGCCTGATGTTTCAGGACTTTGCGCTCTTCCCACATCTGAGCGTGGCCGACAACGTGGCCTTTGGCCTGAAGGGGGCGACCAAGGCCGAGAAGCGCGCGCGGGTCGAGGAATTGCTGACCCGGG
This sequence comes from Roseobacter cerffii, assembly GCF_054226325.1. Lineage (NCBI taxonomy): Bacteria > Pseudomonadati > Pseudomonadota > Alphaproteobacteria > Rhodobacterales > Roseobacteraceae > Roseobacter > Roseobacter cerffii. Next base: position 2,736,581 of record NZ_CM135757.1, on the reverse strand, counting down.
TGGATCTCATGCGCTTCATTGACGGCTTTCCCCATCAGCTGTCGGGCGGTGAGCAGCAGCGGGTGGCGCTCGCCCGGGCCTTGGCGCCGAAGCCGAAGATCATGCTGATGGACGAGCCCTTTTCTGGCCTCGACAACCGGCTGCGCGATGGCATCCGCGACGAGACGCTGAACATCCTCAAGGAGGAGAACACCGCCGTCTTGCTGGTCACGCATGAGCCGGAAGAGGCGATGCGCATGGCGGATGAGATTGCCCTGATGCGGGACGGGCGCATCGTGCAGCACGGCGCGCCCTACAATGTCTACACACGGCCGGTGGACCGGGCGGCCGTGGCGTTTTTCTCGGACACCAATGTGCTGAAGGCGCGGGTGCAGGGCGCGCTGGCCGAGACGCCCTTTGGCCAGTTCCTCGCACCCGGTGTGCCCGATGGGACGGATGTGGACATCGTCTTCCGCCCGCAGCATGTGCGCATCGATTTCGACAGGGCCGGGCGGGGCCCGAAACCCACGGCCACCGATGGCACGGCGGCGCGCGGCGTGGTGCAGCGCGCGCGGTTCATGGGCAATGAGAGCCTCGTGGAGTTTGGCATGGACTACGACGGCTCGGTCTTGCGCGCGACGGTGCCGAATGTGTTTCTGCCGAAGCCGGGCACGGTCATGTGGCTGACGATCCGGCGGGACAAGTGCTTTATCTTTTGACGCTTCAGGAGGGTCTGCGATGACGCGATTGCTGGTGGAATTCGGGATGGGTACATCCCTGCGGCGGGGCGACTACACCCAAGCCGCCGTGCGGGGCGTGAAAGACGCGCTGTGGCACAATTCGATCAACCTGGCCGAACTCTTTGGCTTTGAGAAGACCGACATGCAGATCCGGGTGGACATCGGGGTGCAGCAGCCGGATCAGGTGGATGTGGCGGAGGTGCTCAAGGTCTTTCCCTATGGTGATGCGCAGGTCACGGTGCATCACGGCGGGCTCGATATCGCGCGCCCCGAGGGGGAGGGCAACCCGACGATCATGGCGAATGTGGCGCTGACCGTGGGGTTCGACATGGAGCGGACAGGTGGCTGAGCAGCGGTTGATCATCGAGATGGGCATGGGCAATGACCTGCACGGGCAGGACTACACCAAGGCGGCAAAACGCGCGATCGAGGATGCGTTCCGGCACTCCTCGCTGCCGATTTTTGGCGCCGTCGGGCTGTCACATGACCAGATGCGGGTACAGGTGACGGTCGGTGTGCAGGAGCCCGAGGCCGTGGATGTGGCAGCACTTGTTGAAACGCTGCCGCGCGGGCGCGCCGAAGTGCGGGTGGTCAAGGGCGGGCTGAACGTCGGCACCGATACCGATGATCCGATTGTCATCGCACAGGCCAGTGTCGAGGCCTTCCTGCCTCCCCAGACCGGCTGGCGGCTCAAGCCTTAGATACACGGGCGGTAAATTTTCCGCGGTGATGCTGGAATATTGCCGGTCCTGATCCGTTATTCGGTTAAGGGTCGACCGCTTCTGGCGGTGCGATCCGAGCTGAAAAAGGACAAATCTAATGAACAAACTGGGTATTGTAGCCGTTCTCGGCCTCATGACATTTCTGCAAGCCTGCGCGACGACGCCGCATGAACAAAGGCAGGTCGGCTGTGCCGGCGCCGGCATTGCAGGTGCCTTGGCGGGGGCTGCGCTTGGCAATCAACTGGGCGGCGGGTCCGGCAGAGACATCCTGACCGCTGGTGGTGCCGTTGCGGGTGGTCTCGCAGGCAACAACGCCGCGGGCTGCTAGGCGTCAGAACCAGACCGCCGCGTGCAAAGCCTCGGTTCGGTCAGGGCACGTAGTCCGCCAAGGTCTTTCCGGGCTCGTCCACAAAGAGCTCGGGGAGCGCCTCGGCGGTCTGGATCAGATCGACCCGGAACACCCGGAAATCCTCGCGCAGCTCGCACCAAGAGGTGAGCGTCCAGATCCGGCCCCAGTATTCCATATGCAGCGGGCGGATCACCCGGGTGGTCACGCGCGCGTCCTTCGAGGTGTAGGTGAGGCGGAGCTTTTGCTTGGCGCGGATCGCGGCGCGCAGGGTGGGCATATGTGCAAACCCGCGCGCCGCATCGGCGAAGGGGTAGACCGCGAATTTCCACTGGTCGGCGTCGGCAATGGTCTGCGTGGGCAGCACTGCATCGACCTTGTCGGCGAGGCTGAGCGCTGCGGCCTTGAGGTCCGGATCGGCGGCTTCGGCGACGATGGCCATACCAAGGTTCAGCGCCTCCAGTTCCGCCACGGTGAGGTTCAAGGGCGGCAAGCTGATCGCTTCAGTGATCATATAGCCGACACCGCGCTCGCCCTCGACCGGCACGCCCGAGGCCACCAGCGTGTCCATGTCGCGATAGATCGTGCGGGTGGAAACCTCCAGCCGTGCGGCGATGTCCTGCGCGCGGTGCAGCTTGCCGTCGCGCAGGATCTGGATGATGTCGAAAAGGCGATCAGTGCGGCGCATGATCCTCCGGTGGCAGGTAGAGCGAGATCGCCGCATGGCGCATCGACATGTCGCTCTGGTCGATCATCTCCATGAAAGGCCCGGCTTCGGAGCGGGCGAACATCGCCTCAGCCGCCGATTTTGCGGCCGCTTCCGATGTCCAGGTGATGAACTCGGTCCAGAGCCCGTCTGCATCTGCGCTGAGCGTGCGCGAGATCATGGCGCCGGTGCTGCGCAGAAACGGGGTCATTGCCTCGGCGGCGCGGGCGAACTCTGCCGGGTCGCGGCCTTCCTTGAGGCGGAAGGTGACGATTTCGGCAACGGTTGGGGCGGTCATACGCATGTCCTTCATGTTTGGTTTGACACGCCCGTCTTAGGGGTCACCAACTGACATAAACCTGTCAGTTGAGATTGGCGAGCGATAATTTTCTACACTTTTCGACCTTTGCCCGCAGTGTCCGACGGCTTTCAGGCTTCTGCAGAGCGGTTCGCGCGCGTATTGCTGAGGCAGACAGACCCGCTTTGCGGGGCGAGACCTTACGGGAGATTTATCATGTTGAACAATATTGGGCTTCCGGGCCTTTTGCTGATCGCCGTTGTGGTGCTGGTGCTCTTTGGGCGCGGCAAGATTTCCAGCCTGATGGGCGAAGTGGGCAAGGGCATCACCTCCTTCAAGAAGGGCATCAGTGAAGGCCAGGACGAGATCGCCAAGTCCGAAGAGGCCAAGGACGTCACCCCCGAGGCCGAAAAAGACAAGGTCTAGCGCATGTTCGATATTGGCTGGACGGAGATGCTGGTCATCGGCATCGTCGCGCTGATTGTTGTGGGCCCGAAGGACTTGCCGGTGCTGTTCCGTTCGCTGGGGCAGTTCGTGGGCAAGGCCAAGGGCATGGCGCGCGAGTTCAGCCGCGCGATGAACGATGCCGCCGATGAGGCGGGCGTGAAGGACGTGGCCAAAGGGCTGAAAGCGGCGACCAACCCGATCAATTCGGCGATGGACGGTGTGAAGAGCGCCGCCTCCGATCTCGGCAAGTTCGATCCGGACAGCGAGACCGGCAAGTTGGCGGCGGAACGCGCCGAAAATGCCAAGAAGATCCAGGCGGCCACTGCACGGGCCGCTGCGGATCGCAAGATGAAAGAGGCGGAGGAAGCGCAGGCGAAGGCGGCCGAGTTGGAAGCTGTGCGCGATGCTGAGCCGCCAGCCAAGAGTGAGACATGAGCGCATCCGACGACATTGACGACAGCGCGGCACCACTGATCGAGCATCTGGCCGAGCTGCGCACGCGGCTCATCCGCTCTGTTCTGGCGTTTCTGGTGGGCATGATCATCTGCTTCACCGTCGCCACACCGATTTTCAACTTCCTCACCGATCCGCTTTGCACCGTGCTGTCCGAGCGCGGGCAGGATTGTGACCTGATCTTCATCAGCCCGCAGGAAGGCTTCTTCGTGGCGATCAAGGTCTCTCTGCTGGGCGGCTTCATCCTCGCCTTCCCGGTGATCGCGCATCAGATGTGGCGGTTCGTGGCGCCTGGGCTCTACAAGAATGAGAAAGGGGCGTTTCTGCCTTTCCTCATTGCGTCGCCGGTCATGTTCCTGCTGGGCGCGTCCTTTGCCTTCTATGTGGTCACGCCGCTGGCCTATGACTTCTTCCTCGGCTTCCAGCAGTTCGGCGAAGGTGGAGAGGCGGTGGTCGGCGACCCGGCAACCTCGCCGGGGTTGAGCGTGGTTTTCCAGGGCTCGGCGCAGGAGTATCTGAACCTCACCATCAAGTTCATTGTCGCCTTTGGCATGTGCTTTCAGCTGCCTGTGTTGCTGACGCTGATGGGCAAAGCCGGGCTGGTCAGCTCCGAGGGCCTGGGCAACGTGCGCAAATATGCGGTCGTCGCCATTCTCGTGCTGGCCGCGCTGGTCACGCCGCCCGATGTGATCACACAGGTCATTCTCTTCGTCGTGGTCTATGGGCTCTATGAGGTTTCGATCTTCCTGGTGAAACGGGTCGAGAAGAAGCGCGAAGCGCGGCTGCGCAAGGAAGGCGTTTGGTTCGAGGACGATGAAGAGGCGGAAGACCTCGCGGAGGAACAGACGAAGTGATCGACGACCCGATGGACCGCATCGCGGCGGCGCTGGAGCGGATGGCTCCCGCCCCGCTGGACGCGCCCGATTTCTCGGTCGCCCCCGCTTTTGTCTGGCATGTGGATCCCGACCGGTTGGAACCGGTGCAGGACGTGGCGCGGGTCGACCTTGGGCTGCTGATCGGGGTGGACCGTGCGCGCGATACGCTGCTGGCGAACACCGAACAATTCGCGCGCGGCCTGCCCGCGAACAACGCGCTGCTTTGGGGTGCGCGAGGCATGGGAAAATCGAGCCTTGTCAAGGCGATCCACGGCGAAGTTCAGGCTGAATACGATGCGTTGCGGATCGTTGAGCTGCAACGCGAGGACTTGCCGTCCGTCGGGCGGTTGCTGAACCTGCTGCGCGGCGCGCCTTATCGGTTCATCCTGTTCTGCGATGATTTGTCCTTCGGTCACGACGATGCGCATTACAAGAGCCTGAAGGCGGTGCTCGACGGCGGGATCGAAGGGCGCCCGGAGAACGTGGTGCTCTATGCCACCTCGAACCGGCGCCACCTGATGCCGCGGGACATGATCGAGAACGAGCGTGGCAGTGCGATCAACCCGTCGGAGGCGGTGGAGGAGAAAGTGTCGCTGTCTGACAGGTTCGGGCTGTGGCTGGGCTTCCACCCCTGCGATCAGGACCAGTACCTGGCGATGATCCGGGGCTATTGTGACGCCTATGGTGTCAAGATCGGTGAGGACGATCTGCGGGCCGAGGCGATTGAGTGGCAGGCCACGCGTGGGTCACGCTCAGGCCGCGTCGCATGGCAATATTTCAACGATCTGGCAGGCCGAAAGGGCGTGACGCTGGGTGGTTCACCGGTTGCATCAGCCGGATGACCTTGCTCGCCTGACCAACGAGGCCGCGCGGGCGCAGTGTCATGTTCAGCCGCTTGCAGGCGGCGCCGGGTGCACCCAACTCGAAACAGGCGCTGACAGTGCGGCGGGGTCTTGCGCGGTGATAGGTCATCGCGGCCTCCGATCATCGTAAACCGGCGGAAGGGTGCCAGCACAGTGCGTCATCAACAGGGCCGCACCCGCCGGATTGTGGCGGGCGCCGGGCTATTCCTGGGTCATTTCAGCGCTTTGACAGTTTTAGGCTGTTTGGTCTGATCAGGCGGCTACTGCAGATAGGGCATCGGGTCGACGCTGTCGAAGCCCTTGCGCACCTCAAAATGCACATAGGCATCGTCGCCGCTGCGCAGCTTGGCCATGGTCTGGCCGCGCGTGACCTTGGTGCCTTTCTCGACCGCCACATCTGTTACATTGGCGTAGACGGTGAGCAGTTCAGGGTCATGCCGCACGACGATGATCGGGATACCGTCGGCGCTCTTGGTGATCGCGGCGACGGTGCCCGCATCGGCGGCCTTCACAGGCGCGCCCGCCTCGGCCTTGATGTTGATGCCCTCGTTCTTGCCCTTGGCGTATTCGCGGATGATCGAGCCGCTGACCGGGAAGACCATGCGCGCGTCGGAGGCCGTTTGCGTCTGCTTGCCCACATCGACAGGCGGCGGGGCTTCGACCGTCGGAGCCGGGTCGGTCTCGGGCAGGGGTTTCTCGGCGCTTGGCGGTGTCGGGGTGGGCGAGCCTGCACCGGGGCGGGTCACGGTTTCCGCCGGAGCTGGGGCGGCCTGCTTGGCCACTGGGATCAGCAGGAACTGGCCCTCGCGGATCGCGAAGTCGGGGCCGAGCCCGTTCCACTCGGCCAGAGATTTGACCGGCACATTGTAAAGCCGCGCGATGGTATAGGCCGTCTCGCCACGCTCGACCTTGTGGCGCGTGGGCTCTTCGCTGGTCTGCGGGGCAGGCGCTGCGGCGGTGGTGGCCGGGGGCAGGGCGGCGGTCTGCACGCCCTGGCTCTCGGGCGCGCGGTTGATCGCGTCGCCCGCAAGCGTGCCGATATCGACGCCACCGGATGCGGCACCTGCCGTGGCCGTGGAGGGCTCGGCGACCCGTTTGGGCAGGGCGATCACCTCACCCTGGCGCAGCGGCACGTCCGCTTCGATGCCGTTGAACCGGGCCAGCTCCGGGGCGCTGACGCCCAGCCGCGTGGCAACGCTTTGGATCGTATCGCCCCGCTCGGCCACGGCCACCTGGTAGTTGGGATAAGAGATCACGCCGCGGTCATCGGGGCTGGGGCGCTCGGCGGTCACGACACCGGTGGCTGCGCTCGCGGTGCTGAACTGGCCGAGCCCGCCGCGCAGGTCGAAATCGAGCGGATCAGCACATCCCGCGAGAACCAGAAGGGAGGTTGCGGTCATCAGCGAAAGGCGCGCGCGGGGGCGCGAAAACATCGGGGTCATCTGCTTGTCCTCAATCGGGCCACTGCCATGCATTGGTTTGGTCCAACACTTTATAGGACAGTTATAGCAGCTTATGTGTCCTTTCCCAAGCCTTCCAGCAGCGGAACGAAGCGGACCTGCCGCAATTCCTCGTATTCGACGCCGTCGGCCTGCTTGCGCACGACGATCAGGTGCTGCACCGCATCGGACTGGCCGACCGGGACAACCATGATGCCGCCGACCTTCAACTGCTCCATCAGCGTGCCGGGCGGGTCCTCGGCGGCGGCGGTCACGATGATGCGGTCGAAGGGCGCCTGGTCGGGGTAGCCGAAGCTGCCGTCGCCGGTGATGGCGGTGATGTTGGTGAGGCCCAGCTCGTCAAAGAGCTCGCGCGCCTCGCGCACGAGGCGGCTGTGCCGGTCGATGGTATAGACCCGGCGGGCGAGCTTGCTGAGGATCGCGGCCTGGTAGCCCGAGCCGGTCCCGACCTCGAGCACCTTGTCGCGGGGGCTGATGTGCAGCGCCTGGGTCATCAGCCCGACGACCGAGGGTTGGCTGATGGTCTGGCCGCAGGCGATGGGCAGCGGCATGTCCTCATAGGCGCGGGCCGAGAAGATGCCGCGGATGAAGGGGCCGCGATCAATCACCTCCATCGCCGAGAGCACGCGCGCGTCCGTGACCCCCTTGGAGCGGAGCGCGTAGAGGAACTGCATCTTGCGTTCCGCGTCGTCATTCATGTGGCGATGCCTGCGAGATGGTCCATCATGTCATGCGCGGTGAGATCCGCGCGCATCGGCGTGACCGAGACGTAGCCTTCGAGGTTGTCGGCGGCGTCCGAGCCTGGCGCGGTTGCGATCTGCTGGTTGCCACCCCTGATCCAGAGGAAACGGCGGCCTGAGGGCGAAGTGTGTGGCTCGGTTGAAAAGCCCGTCCCGGGGCGCATGCCTTGGGTGGAGAGGCGAATGCCTTTCACGTCCGCTGCGAGCACGGGCGGGAAATTCACGTTGTAAAACAGGCGGTAGCCGCCGTTTTCCTCCGGCGTCTTTGCGAGGATGCGGCGCACGACCTCCGCCCCATGCTGGGCCGCGGCGTCAAAGGGGTTGTCGGCGCGGGCGTTGGCTGGGCCGTAGTATTGCGACAGCGCGATGGCCGGCAGCCCTTGAAGTGCGGCTTCCATCGCGCCGCCGATGGTGCCGGAATAGAGCGTGTTCTCGGCCGAGTTGTTGCCCCGGTTCACACCCGACAGCACCAGATCGGGCAGCGCGTCTTTCATCACGTCATGCAGGCCAGCCAGCACGCAATCGGCCGGCGAGCCTTCGGTGGCGAAACGGCGGGGGCCAAACTCGCTGATCATCATCGGGTGGGTGTAGCTGATGCAATGCCCGACGCCCGATTGCTCAAAGGCGGGGGCCACGGTCCAGACCTCGCCTGTGGGGCCTGCGATATCGGCTGCAATCGCCTGCAGAATCTCAAGCCCGGGTGCGTTGATGCCGTCGTCATTGGTGATGAGAATGCGCATGAAACCGTCCCTTTGCGCCTTGATAGGCGAGGGTTGCGCAAGCGGCAAGGTGGGAGCCTCCGGCGGGAGTACTTTTAGAAGGGTGAAGCCGCAAGTTGTGCGAGAATGGTCGCCGCCTCGGCGTGGGGGTCTGCGAGTGCTGCGCGATCCTCGCCGGGATAGAACCGGCCGCGGGTCGCTGTGGGCATGGGGGCGGGCGTCACGATATGCACCTTTGGCCCCGTATTGATGGTCTCGGCCTGCCAGCTTTTCGCCAGCGCGATTTGGGCGGCCTTTGTGGCGCCGTAGCTGCCGAAGAATTTCTGACCCGCGGCGGGATCGTCAAAGAATACGGCTTGCCCGTTCTGGCCCAGCAGCGGGGCGACATAGGTGATGAGCGTGCCGGTGGCGGTCACGTTGGCGGCGACAGATTTCGCGAACTCCTTGCTGTCGATGTGATCGGCGGGCGCGAGGAGCGCAGCGTGGATCGCCGTGTGCAGCCAGAGATCGAGATGGCCCCAGCGGTCGAAGATGCCCCGGCAGAGCGTCGCCATGGCGTCTGGCTTGGTGATGTCCATCGGCGCCAGCGTGGCGCTGCCGCCTTTCGCCTTGATCCGGTCGTCGAGCTCTTCCAGTGCGCCGGTGGTCTTGGCCACGGCGATGATGTGGTGGCTGGGGGCGAGGGCTTCGGCCAATGCAGCGCCAAGGCCGCGGGAGGCGCCGGTGATCAGGGCTGTCTGTGTCATGGCCGCGTGATGGGCGCGATTGGGCGCGGCGTCAAGCGGTCTTGCGGTGATAGGTGAGCGTCAGAAAGGCGCAGTGGTCGAGGGCGTCGTGCGGGAGGGGTTGGCGGAGGTACATGTGCAGCGCGCGGTTGGCCTCGTAAGTGAAAGCGTCGGGGTAAAGGTTGCGCATCGTTTCGGCCAGCGTGGTCTGGCAGTGCACATAGAGGCTCAGGCGGTCCGGTTCGGTGTCATGCCAGTCACAGCGGAGCGTTGAGCCAATGCGGGGCCCGGCGGGCAGCCAGGAGGGTTGCCCCCACTTCAGTGTTTCGGTGAGCGCGCCAATCTCTGCGCGGTTGGCCACGCTGTGCACGATCTGGCGCAGGGTCGCGAAACGCGCCTGCGCCGGCTGCGGCCAATGCGACATGCTGGTGGCGATTTGGTCGGGCAGCGGTGGCATGGTCACAGTCTGGTCCATGCTGCTGACAAATCCGGGCAAGAGATGTTACTCCGCCGCCTTCATCTCGAAGCCGCTTTCGATTTGGTCGGCGGGCTCCACCGGGTATTCACCCGAGAAGCAAGCGTCGCAATACTGCGGCTGGACCGCGTTGCGCCCGTCGGCCTCGCCCACGGCGCGGTAGAGGCCGTCGAGTGAAATGAACTTGAGGCTGTCCACTTGCAGATGATCGCGCATTTCCTCTTCGGACATTGTGGCGGCCAGCAGTTTTTCGCGCTGCGGCGTATCGACCCCGTAAAAGCAAGGCCAGGCGGTGGGCGGGGAGGCGATGCGAAAATGGACCTCTTTGGCGCCCGCGTCGAGGATCATTTCCTTGATCTTGCGGCTGGTGGTGCCGCGCACCACGCTGTCATCGACGAGGATCACCCGTTTGCCTTCGATCAGGGCGCGGTTCACGTTGAGCTTCAGCCGCACACCCATGTTGCGGATCTGCTCGGTCGGCTCGATAAAAGTGCGGCCCATGTACTGGTTGCGGATGATGCCCATCGCGTAGGGGATGCCGGAGGCCAGCGAATAGCCGATGGCGGCGGGGGTGCCGCTGTCGGGTACCGGGCAGACCAGATCGGCCTCGACCGGCGCTTCCTTGGCCAGTTCGCGGCCAATCGCCTCGCGCGTCTCATAGACTGAGCGGCCGCCAAGGATGCTGTCGGGGCGGCTGAAGTAGACATGCTCGAAGATGCAGAAGCGGGGTTTTTGCGGGCGGAAGGGGAACTGGCTGTCGACGCCATCCTTGGTGATCACCACCATCTCGCCCGGCTCGATCTCGCGGATGAATTCGCCGCCGATGATGTCGAGCGCGCAGGTCTCGGAGCTGAGCGCCCAGCCGTCGCCGACGCGGCCCAGCACCAGCGGGCGCACGCCCAGCGGGTCGCGCACACCGATCAGTTTGGTACGCGTCATGGCGACGACAGAAAAGGCACCTTCGACCCGGCGCAACGCGTCTTCCATGCGTTCGGGGATGGTGCGCTGCAGCGAGCGGGCCATCAGGTGGATGATGCATTCGCTGTCCGAGGAGGACTGGAAGATCGAGCCGCGCTCGATCAACTCGCGCCGCAGCGCATTGGCGTTGGTGATGTTGCCGTTGTGTGCGATGGCCGCGCCGCCCATGGCAAACTCACCAAAGAAAGGCTGCACGTCGCGGATCGCCGTCTGGCCTTTCGACCCGGTTGTGGAATAGCGCACGTGGCCGATGGCCAGCGGACCCGGCAGGGTTTCCATCACCTTCTGCGAGGTGAAGTTATCGCGCACGTAGCCAAAGCGTCGGGCGGACTGGAAGCCTTGCTCCGGATCGTGGCTGACGATGCCGCCCGCTTCCTGGCCGCGATGCTGCAGCGCGTGCAGACCAAGAGCCACGAAGTTCGACGCATCGCTGACGCCGATCACGCCAAAAACACCGCATTCTTCCTTGAGTTTGTCGCCATCCTCACCGTCATCGAGACAGGAGGTGTCAAAAGGATGTGCGGGGGGCATGATCTTCGACAACGGGGCAGCTCCGAATCCGGTTCGAGTCGGCACCAGTATGTAGGCGGTCAGGCCCGGGCTGTCACGAAACTATCATGATGCGCGGCGCAATTGTCGCGCGCGCACCACGCTTGCAACACGTGTGACGGGAACTGCCCGGGTCGTGGGCGCAAAATCAGGCGCCACAGCTGCCGACGAGTGTCTCGTATTGCTCTGTGATCCAGCCGAGCGCCTGTTCGGGCTCGGAGTTCTGGATGCGGTCGGAGACCTGGCTGAAGACCACGGCAGAGCGGCTTTCGTCGACCACGGTGTAGGTCTCTCCGGTCACGATGGTTTCATAGACGAAAAAGGCGATGGCCACGAGCAACACGCCGCGGGCCACGCCGAAGACAAAGCCAAAGCCCTGGTCGATGCCGCCGAGGGCGGAGCGTTGCACCACCGAGGCGAAGAGCGGGGTGAAGAGCGAGACGACGATCAGGGCGACAGCGAAGACGAGGGCAAAGGCGCCGATGACCGAGAGCTCGCAGCTGTCGGCGATGAACTCGCCCACCACCGGGATTTCGCGCACCAGCGGTTCGACCTGCGGGGCGAAGAGAAAGCCCAGAACGGCGGCGGCGATCCAGCCGACGATGGCCATGACCTCGCGCACAAGCCCGCGCCCGTAGGCCAGCAGCGCCGAGACGATGATGACGAGCGCAACCACGCCGTCAATGATGGTAAAGCCTTCCATAGTCTCTCAACGCCCTTGTTTTTATGCGCTCAGCCTGCGCCGAATACCTCGCCGACGAAGCTGGTCAGATCGCCCATGGTGGTCAGGCTCAGGCCGCTTGCGCCGATTGTCTTGCCGCCCCGTGGAGCGATGGCAGCGGTGAAACCAAGTTTTTGCGCTTCTTTCAACCTGTTTTCGGTCTGTGACGCGGGGCGCAGGGCCCCGGAGAGGCTGATTTCGCCGAAAACCACCGTATCGGCGGGTAGGGCGGCGTCTTCCCGCGCGGAGAGCAGGGCCGCTGCCACGGCGAGGTCGGCGGCGGGCTCGGTGACCTTCATGCCGCCTGCGACATTGAGGTAGACGTCGAGCCCAGCAAAGGGGATGCCGCAGCGTGCCTCCAGCACGGCAAGGATCATCGCAAGGCGTCCGCCGTCCCAACCCACCACGGTGCGGCGGGCCTGGGCATGGGGGGACGGGGCGACGAGGGCCTGGAACTCGACCAGCACCGGCCTTGTGCCTTCGACACCGGCGAAAACGACGGAGCCGGGCGAGGGTTCACCGCGCTCGCTCAGAAACAAGGCAGATGGATTAAGAACCTCGGCCAAGCCTTTGCCAGTCATTTCAAAAACGCCGATCTCATCAGCCGGGCCGAAACGGTTTTTCACAGCGCGCAGGATACGGAACTGGTGCCCGCGCTCGCCTTCGAAGTAGAGCACGGTGTCGACCATATGCTCGACCACGCGTGGGCCCGCGATCTGACCCTCTTTCGTGACATGGCCCACGAGCACCACGCTGATCCCCTTGCGCTTGGCGAAGCTGGTGAGCTCATGAGCGGCGGCGCGCACCTGGCTGACGGAGCCGGGGGCGCTTTCCACATTGTCGGCCCACATGGTCTGGATCGAGTCGATGATGGCAAGCTGGGGTTTTTCCGCCTCCAGCGTCGTCAGGATATCGCGCAGGTTGGTCTCGGCGGCGAGCTTTACCGGCGCATCCGCGAGCCCGAGGCGCTGGGCGCGCATGCGCACCTGCGCTGAGGCTTCCTCGCCAGAAACATAGATTGTTTTCAAACCGTTGCGCGCGAAGGCGGCGGCGGCCTGAAGCAGGATCGTGGATTTGCCGATGCCCGGGTCGCCGCCCACCAGCGTGGCTGAGGCTGGCACGAGACCGCCGCCCAACACGCGGTCGAGCTCAGCGATGCCGGAGGTGGTGCGGGGTGGGGGCGCCTCCTCGGTGGCGAGGTCGGTCAGCACGATGGAGGACCCGCGTTTGGCACCGAGGGACTTGGCTGGGCCCTTCGAGATCCCGGCGTCTTCGGAGATCGTGTTCCACTCGCCACAGGCCTCGCAGCGCCCGGCCCATTTGGTGGTGACATTGCCGCAGGCGGAGCAGGAAAAGGAAGGGGATTTGGCCATGCCCCGTTGTGGCGCAGCGGGAGGGCGCGCTCAAGCTCTTTTCCGGGGTGTTGCGCAGGCCCGGCGGCAGCGTACGGTCATCTTTAGGCGAATCAGGGTTAACGCGTTGAAATTGCTCATTCGGCAACGTCGGTATCACGTCGGTATTTTGTCGGTATCGCGTCGGTGCGACGTCGGTGCCGGGCCGGGGTAAAGAGGGCGTGCGGCGCGGTAAGGAGAGATTATGACGGTTGTGGATCGCGAGCGCGTGGCGGCGGTGCCCTGGGGCGACGGCTGTCTCGCCTGGCCGCTGGCCGAGGGGCAGGACCTGTCGGTCAAGCTGGAGGAAATGCCGCCGGGCACGCGGGAGCAGCGGCACCGGCACGCCCGCGCGCGGCAGCTGTTCTTTGTGCTCTCCGGTGTGCTCGAGATGGCCTACGATGGCGCGGTGCATCAGCTGCGCGCGGAACAGGCGTTGGAGGTGCCGCCGGGGGTGCCGCATCAGGCGCGCAACGAGGGCGGCGAGACCGTCCGCTTTCTGGTGATCTCGAGCCCTACGACAGCGGGAGACCGCGAGGCGGTGAGCTGACCGCCCGGCCGCCGCAGACCGGCTTGCGCATTCTTTTGGTGTGATGGGCGCGAGACCGCCGCTGACATGCCCGCAGGCTGGCAAGAAACATCCGACCCCGCGCCGCGCCGTGCGCGCCGCTTGACTGATACCTGCGCGCGCGCGCTCCTTTTCGTATTTTCAGTAGAGAGGATACGAGATGTTTGAATTTGAAGACTATGTTTTGATGCCGCTCGAAATTGCCGACACCACCTTTCCAGACACCGCCAGTCCAGATGATCCCGCGGAGGTGCAGCCGACCGGCTACGCCCCCGAGGCCGCAGAGGAGGCCGAGACCAACGAGCCGCCCGCGCCGATGAGCGACGAACGGCTCGAACAGCTGGAAGAGGCGAACGAGGCGCTGGGCGACTGGTTCGATGACACCTATGGCGAGGATCCGGACGAGATACCCACCGCTGCGGAGATGGAGCAGGACTTCAAGGAGGGGCTGCGCGAAGGCGATGAAAAGGCCTGGGACGCGGCCTGGGAGCTGGCGGAATACCTCTATGGCATGGAGGACATCGAGAATGATCCCTTCTGGTCGCAGGTGGTGACAGAGAATATCGCCGAGGCGATTTTCGGGACCTCGGAAGGGCTGATCTATGATCCGGCGCAGGGCAAGATCATCTTCGATCCGAATTATGAGCCATCGGATGGCGGCGGCGACGATTATGAAGATGAGGAAGAGGACGACGAGGACCACTCAGACCATGAAGACGAAGACGAGTTCGACTTCTATGACGATGACGATGACGATGACGACGACGATGACGAGCCGGGCGGGACGGTGACCGTGCTCTTTGAGGATGATGACGAAGATGAGTACTAGGGGCCGGACCGCCGCGCCGTAACGCGGGCGGCTGGGCCCGCCAATGGGATGAGACCGCGCCGGAGGTCTGGCGCGGTCTCTGGTGACAGGATGATCTTGCCGCGCCGACGCGTGGGCGGGACACGGTCCCCTGTGGATGCTATTCGGCGGCGAGGTTTGTCAGGCGGACGATCCGCTCGGAGGTCGCATCGCCGTCCGAGGTGCCGCCCTGCGCGAGATCAAGCTCGGGCAGCAGCTCGTCGAGATCGGCCACCAGGCGGTTGAGCTGGGCGCGGGCCATGTCCTCATCGCCCTCCAGCCGGTTGGCCCAGCGGCGGATGTCCTCGTGCAGCGCCTTGGCGTGGTCGAGCCGCTCCTGAAAGCTGTCGATTTCCTGCTGGCGCTGGCGCAAAAAGCCATAGGCGCGCTCCATCCGGTCGTCGGAATAGGCCTGTGCCAGGTCTTCGCTGATCCGGCTCATCTGGGCGGCGACTTCGAGGATGTCGGGCTCGAGCCCGCCGAGGTCAGGGTGGCTGCGCAGGTGCATCATGCGCTCCTTCACCGCGTCGAATTCCGACGGCGCCTGAAACACCCCGGCGCGGTCGCTGGCGTGGGCGGCGGCATAGGCGCGGGCGACATCTTCCATGCGGATGGAGAAATCGTGGTGTGCGCTCTCGAGCCGCATCACACGCCGGTTCGTGGGCAGAAAGACGCAGAGGCAGAGCAGCAGCGCGGTCAGCCCCAGCTGCAGGTAGAGCCCGCCGTTCGGCACCGCCGCGCCATCAATCATCAGCGGCAGGTCAAGCCAGGGCACGAGGCCGAGGGCGGCCAGCGCGCTCAGCCCGGTGGCGGTTGCTGTTGCAAGGCAGATCAGCATCAAGGCCGCGCTTTGCAGGACCGTGCGCAGAGCGAGGAGGGTCGGTTGCATCGGCTGCATGGATCACCTCTTCCGTATCATCGTTAACACAAAGTCCCCCCGTGCGGCGCGAGGCCGACGAGGTGGATGCACATAACATACCATAAAACCGCTGAAAATTTTAGGAGAAACCAGTTCTTAGTAAATTCTACCACCTGGGTGCGAAGACTGTTTCCCGGCTGTCAACGGTGTGACAGCCGGGGCCTGGATCGTTTCTGAATTGGCGTCGTGCAGCGCCTTGAGACGGCCCTTGGGCGGCCTGTCAGGCGGTTGCAGGCCGCTTCCCGCAGAGGCTGCGGGCCCCAATGCATCCGGCCAGGGCCGAGCCCAGCAGCCACAGACCCGCGGGCAGGGGCACCGGTGTCAGCGGGTCGCCGAAGCTCGACGCATCTGCCGCGGTCAGGAAGAAGCCGTTGAGATCCGGGCCGGACCCACCCCGGGTGCGCAGCTCCATCCCGTAGACACGTTGGCCCAGATCGAGACCGAATGCGTCGAGATCGAAGCCGCCGATGCCGATGCTTTGCGCGCGGCCGATCTCCTTGGTGTCAACCATGATGCCGGTGTCGGCGAAGAGACGGCTGCTGGTCTCGAGCCATTGCGAGGTCTCGGGCGCCTCGAAGCTGCCGCCGAGGATGAGGCGGATGTCGAAGGCGTCATTCATGCCGCGTTCGAAGATCACCAGTTCGGGGATGTCATCGGCCCCGACCTGATTGTCCACGATGCTGCGCGAAAAGAGGGTCCGGAAGGAGAAATCGCCGCCGCCTTCGCCATCGCTCATCTCGCTGAGGCTGAGCGAGTTGAAGGCGTTGCGCAGCGTGGCGTCCTGGATCGTGGGATCGGTGGTCTCCTGATCGGCGCCGCTGTGACCGGCCTTGTCGAAGGGGGTGCCATCGCCATCGCTGGTGTCATCGAGATCGCCCCATTCGGCATTGATGCGGGAGCGGCCCGAGAGCACCGTAAACTGGGAGATTGCGGCGATCTGCGAGGAGGACATCATGTCGATGCCGCCGAAGGTGAGGCTGCGCAGCATCACGTCGTCGCGGTAGGGGTCGGTGGTGTCGTTGCTGCCCGCGGGCGTGGTGACCGTCAGCCCCGTGGGATGCAGCGGGGCGGCTGTGGCGGGCGTTGTGGCCCAGCAGGCAAGCGCGCAGGCGACCGCTGCGGATGACGTCAGAAAAGCGTTGTAAATCATAACCGGGATACCTTTTGTCCAACATTGCGTGGCACTTTGTATCCAGAGCGCCGATCAGCCGCTTTGGTGAAAAGGCATAAAGGGCCACCCTTTCGTATAGCCGGGGTGGCCGAAGGGGTGGTGGGGTTAGCGCACGGCCTCGATGGGGCCCTCGGCCTTGCCTTGGATGAATTGTTCCAGGTAGGGGTTGCCGCTCTGGTCCATCTCGCTGACGGGACCGGTCCATTGGATGACACCCTCGTGCAGCATGGCGATGTTGTCGGCGATGGCGCGGACGCTCGTCATGTCGTGGGTGATGGTCATGGCGGTGGCGCCCATCTCCACCACGATCTCGCGGATGAGCTCGTTGATCACGCCCGACATGATCGGGTCGAGCCCGGTGGTGGGCTCGTCGAAGAAGATGATCTCGGGCTCGGCGGCGATGGCGCGGGCGAGGCCCACGCGTTTTTGCATGCCGCCCGAGAGCTCTGCCGGGAAACGGTCAGCCACGTCGGGTTTTAGGCCGACGCGGCGGAGCTTTTCGATGGCGATCTCGCGCGCCTCGTCATGCGGGCGTTTTAGCGAGCCGCGCAACAGGCGGAAGGCGACGTTCTGCCAGACCGGCAGGCTGTCAAAGAGCGCGCCGCCCTGGAAGAGCATCCCGAAACGGGCGAGGAAGGCGTCGCGGTCGCCTTTGCGTGCGTCTTTGCCATCGACGGTGATGGTGCCGCTGTCCTGTTCGATGAGCCCGAGGATGCATTTGAGCGCGATGGATTTGCCGGTGCCCGAGCCGCCGATGATCACCATCGAGGTGCTCTTCGGGATCGAGAGGTTGAGGCCCCTTAACACGTGGTTCGACCCGAAGGATTTGCGGATGTCGGTCATCTCGATCATAGGGTGAAGAACACTCCTGTGAGCACGAAATTGGCGGCGAGGATCAGGATCGCGGCACCTTCCACGGCCGTCTTGGTCGCGCGGCCCACGCCCATGGCGCCACGACCGGAGTTCATGCCGTGATAGCAACCCATGAGCGCGGCGGCGAAGCCGAAGACCGCACCCTTGGTCAGGGACGAGATCACGTCGAGCGGTTCGAGGAAGTTCACCGTGTTGCGGATGTAGGCGGCGGGGTTGAAGCCCAGCGTGCCGGTGGCGACCGCGTAGCCGCCGAAGATGCCGATGATGTCACCGACGCCCACGAGCAGCGGCACCACCAGCACGGCGGCGAGCACGCGCGGCACGGTAAGGTATTTCATTGGATGCGTGGAGAGGGTGACCAGCGCGTCGATCTGCTCGGTCACCTTCATGGTCGCGATCTCAGCCGCAATCGACGAGGTGACGCGGGCGGCGATCATCAGGCCGACGAGCACGGGCCCCAACTCGCGCACCATGCCGACGGCGACGATCTGCGGGACCACGGCCTCGGCGTTGAAGCGCGAGCCGCCCGCGTAGATCTGCAGAGCCAGCGCGCCCCCGGTGAACACGGCGGTGAGGCCGACGACGGGCAGCGAGAGCCAACCGATGTTCATCAGGGCCGAGAGGAATTCGCGGCCATAAAACGGCGGGCGCAGGATGTGGCTGACCGCGTCAACGGCAAAGATCGCGATGCGGCCGATCACGGCGAGTGCGGCCATCACGGCGCGGCCAAGGAGGGCGAGAGGTCTCATCAGACGTAGATCCGCTTGTAGCGCGCCCCGAGCGAGGTCAGGATTTCATAGCCGATGGTGTCAGCAAAGCCTGCAACCGTATCGACGGATTGATGCGCGCCAATGAGCTCGAGCGTTTCGGGCTCTTCCGCGAGGCCGGTGACATCGACGCCGATCATGTCCATCGAGATGCGGCCCACGACCGGCACGGCGGAGGAGCCGGTGTGCAGATGTGCGTTCGGCCCCATGCCGCGCAGGAGGCCATCGGCATAGCCTGCGGAGATGGTGGCGATGCGCGAGGGGCCGCGCGCGACCCAAGAGTTGCCGTAGCCCACGGTTTCGCCCACCGCCACATCGCGGATCTGGATCACCGGGATGTGCAGTTCGACCACCGGGCGGGCGTCCACATAGGGCATGCCACCGTAGAGGCCGATGCCGGGGCGGACCATGTCGAAGTGATAGTCGGGCCCGAGCAGGAGGCCCCCGGTGGCGGCCAGCGAGCGCGGCGCGTCGATGCCGTCCGTCATGTCGCGGAAGACCTGCAGCTGGCGGCTGTTCATCGCATGATCGGCGTCATCCGCGCAGGCGAGATGTGACATGACCAGGGTGGGGTTCTGGCTGAGCGCCACGTCGCGCAGGGCGCTCCATTCGGCGTCTTCCATGCCGAGGCGGTTCATGCCGGTGTCGAGCTGGATGCCGAAAGGGTGGCCGGGCAGCGCCTCCACATGCAGCAGCATCTGGTCGATGGAGTTCAGCATCGGCGTCAGCTGGGCGTCGCGGATGAGCGCGGTGTCGCCCTGCATGTGGCCGGAAAAGACGTTGATCTGCGGGCCTTTGCCGAGGATCTCGCGCAGCGCGGCGCCTTCTTCGGCCATGGCGACAAAGAAGCTGCGCGCCCCGGCGCGGGAGAGCGCGCAGGCCACGGGCTGCAGGCCCAGCCCGTAGGCATCGGCTTTGACAACGGCGGCGGCCTCGGAGTGTGCCATGGCACTGAGGCTGCGCCAGTTCTCGACCAGCGCGGACATGTCGATGGAAAGGATCGCGGTTGCCATCTTTGCGTTTTGACAGGGATCAGCGGAGGGTCAAGTGGAAATCGGGCGCTGGGCAGCGGCTTGCGCGCCGCTCAGGGGATGTCGAAGTAGGCGCGGTTCTGCTCCCACATCTTTTCGCCGATGAGACAGTCATAGTCGGTGGGCGGTGTGTATTGCACGCGCTGGATCTGCGGGGTGGTCCCGGCGATTTCGAGCACCAGCTTGCGTTTGACCGCATTGGCGAACTGGTCCCAGTCGAGCACCGGGATCACGAAGGCGCCGGGGCCGCCGATCACGCAGTGCTGGTAGTAGATGTCGAGGTCGGGAATGCCCCAAATCTCGCTGAGCGCATCGGTGGTCATCAGCGGCAGCCCGTTGATGATGAAGCCCGCCTCGAGGGCGGCATCGCGGGCGCGCTCCACCGGGCGACCCTGGTTGTTCGGCCCGTCGCCCGAGACGTCGATCACCCGGCGCAGCCCGTGAAAACCGTTGTCTTTGAAGTCGTCCGCCGCGTAGAGCAGCGCGCCCGAGATCGAGGTGCGCCGCAGGCCTGCATCGAACCGCGCGGTGATCTTGTGGGCAATGGCCTTCGCCTCGTCAGGCGTGGCCAGCAGCGTCCAGGGGACGATCACGCGTTGGGAGTATTCGCCCGCCCATTCCACATAGGTGACGGCGATGCGGCCCAAGAGCCCATGCGCGATGGCGTCGAGCACCTGCGGGCTGGTGATCGCCTCGGCATAGCCGCGGCGTTGAATCTCGAGCTCGGCCGGAGACATGGAGCGCGAGACATCGACGGCGAGGAAGAGCTCGACATCGACTTCGAGCTCCTCGGCGCGGAGCAGGGTGGGCAGCATCAGCAGAAGAGCAAGCACGTAGCGCATGAGCCCATTGCGCCAGAGAACAGCGGGGCTGTCCAATCACAATTGCTGATGAGCGCCCGACACGCCGGCCCTTGCGCAGGGCTGCTGTGGCCCCGCGCGCAATGCGTGATTTATGAGCGGGTCCGGCGCATCCATCCCAGCAGGCCGAAACCGGAAAGCAGCAGCAGGCCGGCCGCGGGTGTGGGCACCACGGAGGGATCGCCCGGATCCACCACGGTCCATGTGCCGGGATCCCTGATCGATCCCGACTGGCGCTCGTCCGGGCCGAAGAAATCGATGCAGGTGGTGGACGGGCAGAGCAATTCGAAGCCCTGGTCGAATTCGTTGGATTGGGCGCCTGTGGTGAGCGTCCGGGTGATCAGGCGAATGAACGTCTCATCCTCTGACAGCGGTGTGCTGGGGTAATCGATGTTGGTGACCTCGATCGACCAGTCGGTGATCGCGCCATCGGTGGTGGCGATGAAGAAATTGCGGGCAATGGCGTTGGACTGGTTCAACGTATGGATGCCATCGTTGAAAGACCAGCTTGTGAGCAATCCGGAGATATCGCTGAATGCCAGGTTGTCCGCCAGGCTGCCAGCAATGGAAAAGGACCCGGTGATCCGGTCGGTTGTTTGATAGGCGTCCGGGATGGCGGGGTTGTCGAGGCCACCCTGTGGCCCAAAGGGATTGCCCGTGTAGCTGAAGGTGGCAGCTATCGCTTGCCCGGCCAATACGGCAAACCCCGCGGCGCAAAGGCTTGCGCGCGCGCATTTCAATACAGTCATTAAAAGTCTCCCCCGAGATCAAATATGACCTCAGCGTAAGCGGCGCGCTTGTGATCTGTCAAATGATGCATGCCCCTTCGCCTCCGCGCGCGACGATGCGATTGGGTCGGCAGGTGCAGCTTGCGGCGTCGAGTGGGCGATCGACTGTCAAGCAGAATTTACACTTGTTAATGTCTATGTCTTGTGACACAGTTTAGGATACGGTGCGCGTTTTGAAGATTGATCGGGTCGTCCTGACCCCGATCCGCTTCTGCAATGTCAAAACGGAGGACCAATCATGGCAGATGGTGACGACAAGGTTTGGCCAACGGGGCTGACCCTTGAGGAGGCCGAGGAGGTACACAGCTATCTTATCGATGGAACACGGGTGTTTGGCCTGATTGCTCTGCTGGCCCATATCCTGGTCGCGGTGGCGACCCCCTGGCTCGGATAAGGGAGAGACGTCATGAACAATGCAAAGATGTGGCTGGTCGTGAAGCCGACCGTGGGTGTTCCGCTGTTCCTCAGCGCAGTTGCGATCGGATCGTTCGCTGTGCATGTGGCCGTGCTGAGCAACACAACCTGGGTTGCGGACTTCCTGTCCGGCAATGAGCTTGGGTCGGGCGGTGAGACCGCCTCTGCGACGATGCTGCAGGAGGGCGACACCGCGAAAGTGTCCTATGCCGCGCCTGCGGCGGACGGCACGCAGGAGGTGACCATCATCCTGTCGGACGGCACGCCGGTGAAGGCGATCCTGCAACCGCCCGAGGTGCATGCTGCCTCGAGCAGCGGGGACCATACGGTCCTCAGGCAATAGCGTTTCGGGCCCGCTGGCATCATGCAGCGGGCCCGACTTTTTTGCCCTCGTGAGCTTTGGGCAGCCGGTGGGCTGCGTGGGGTGGACCTGAGATATGTTTGACTATCGTGCCTTTGCGATGCGCAGGCTGGCGGCCCTGGGGCCCCGGTATCTGCCGTTTGCGGATGTGGCGACCGAAGCGGTGCCGCTGCGCCGGTTGCTGCGGCTGTCGCTGTTCCAGGTCACCGTGGGCATGGCGCTGGTGCTGATCGTCGGCACGCTCAATCGTGTGATGATCGTGGAACTGGCGGTGCCTGCAACGCTGGTTGCGGTGATGCTGGCCTTGCCGCTGATCTTCGCGCCGCTGCGCACGCTCATCGGGTTCAAATCGGATGTGCATGTCTCGGCCCTGGGGCTGCGGCGGGCGCCGTACATCTGGAAAGGCACGCTTTATCAGTTTGGCGGCTTTGCCATCATGCCCTTCGCGCTGCTCGTCCTGTCCGGCTATGCCGAGGCGGTGGATGCGCCGCGCTGGATTGGCTACAGCTCGGCCGGGCTGTCCTTCCTGCTGGTGGGCGCGGGCGTGCATATGGTGCAGACCGTGGGGCTGGCGCTGGCGACCGATCTGGTGGCTGAGGAAGATCAGCCCAAGGTCGTGGGGCTGATGTGTGTGATGCTGCTGTTCGGCATGGTGGTGAGCGCGCTGGTCTTCGGCGCGCTGCTGGAGGAGTATTCGCCCGGGCGGCTGATCCAGGTGATCCAGGGCGCTGCGGTGGTGACCGTGGCGCTGAACCTCGCGGCCCTGTGGCAGCAGGAGGCACGCGACCGCGGGCGCGCGCAGGCGATGAAAGCCGCACCGCGCGTGCGGTTTAGCGATGCCTGGGCCACGCTGATGCAGCGGCCTGATATGCTGCGGCTTCTGGTGGTCATCGGGCTGGGGACCTTCGGGTTCGGCATGGCCGATGTGCTGATGGAGCCCTACGGTGGCCAAGTGCTGGGCCTGTCGGTGGCGAGCACCACGAAGCTGACGGCGCTGCTGGCCGGGGGGACACTGGTGGGCTTTGCACTGGCTGCGCGCGGGCTGGGCCGCGGCGGGGCGCCTGCGAGATATTCGGTGCTCGGTGCCATGATTGGCCTGCCGGGCTTTGCCGCGATCATCCTGTCGTCTTTCGGGGCCGGGGTGCCGGTGTTCCTGCTGGGTGTCTTTGCGACGGGCCTGGGCGCGGGGCTCTTCGGCCATGCGACACTGACCGCGACGATCCGCGCTGCCCCAAGCGACCGCGTCGGGCTGTCCCTGGGCGCCTGGGGCGCGGTGCAGGCGACGGCGGCAGGGCTGGGCATCGCCGCGGCGGGGATCGTGCGCGACCTGGTGGTCGGGCTGACGCCCGCTGGAAATGCGCCGCAGACGCCCTATAATTCAGTGTTCCTGATCGAAATCCTGTTTCTGGCGCTGGCCATCATGGTGGCCTGGCCGATCCTGAGACGCAGCGCGCGCAGGCGTCTTGTCAACAACCCGTCTGAGGCAGACGGACGTCCGGTGGAGGTGACATGACGAATATTATCACACGCTTGTTCGAGGATGCAGACACGGCCCGCTATGTGAAAGAGCGCGCGGTGTTCATGGGGGTGCCCAGCCGCGATATGTCGGTGATCGCGAAAGGCAGTGCCGATGACGCGGAGCTGACCGGAAAGATGCAGTCTGCGGGCGTCGATGACAGCGCGCTCGACACGTACCTGAAGCATATCAAGAAGGGGAACGCGGTCTTTGTTGTCCGCGCAACCTACAAGCCGCTGATGGCGGCGACGAAGATGCGCGAGCTGCTGGCGAAACACGAGCCGCTGGACGCGGGCGATGTGGTGGAGGACCGGTTCGAGCCGGATGGGCCACAGAAAGCGCCGAGCATCCTGACCGAGCACCCGCATTTCCTGACCGTGCGGATGGACCGTACGGGTTATGAGGGCGGGCCGGTCACGGCGGGGCTCGGCTGGCCGATGCTGCGGGCGCGCAAGCCGAGCAATTCGGTGATGAAGGGCGGCAAGTTCATGTCGCGCGGGATCTGGCCGATGCCGCTGTTGTCGGACAAGCCGCGCAAGAAATCGGTGATCGCGGGCGGCAAACATATGTCAAAGAGCTTCTGGCCGATGCCGCTGATCTCGCGGAAAGAGCGGAAGAATTCGGTCATTCGCGGGGGAGACTTGCCCCTGTCACGTGCGCTGGGGTGGCCGCCGGTCAGCTAAACGGGCTTGAGGATTTCTAAACCCACCGCTGCATCTGGCGGTGGGTTTTTTCGCGCTCAGAAGTCGCGCTCGCCGCCTTGCTGCCAGGGCTGCACGAGGTTACCGAAGCGGGTGAAGCGGCCTTCGAAGCTGAGGTCGACCGTGCCGATGGGGCCGTGGCGCTGCTTGCCGATGATGACCTCGGCGCGGCCGTGCAGGCGCTCCATTTCCTCCTGCCATTTGGCCATGGCTTCGAGGTCGTGATCGCCGGGTTTTTCCCGTTCTTTGTAATATTCCTCGCGGAACACGAACATCACCACGTCCGCGTCCTGCTCGATAGAGCCGGATTCGCGCAAGTCGCTGAGTTGCGGGCGTTTGTCCTCGCGGTTCTCAACCTGGCGGGAGAGCTGTGAGAGGCCGATGACGGGGATGTCGAGCTCCTTGGCGATGGCTTTCAACCCCATGGAAATTTCGCCGATCTCCTGCACCCGATTATCGGAGGTGCCGCGCGCCAGCTGGATATAGTCGATGATCAGCAGATCGAGCCCATGGGTCCGCTTGAGGCGGCGCGCCCGGGCAGCGAGCTGGGCGATGGGGATCGACGGCGTGTCGTCGATGTAGAGCGGGCAGGCTTCGAGCGCCTTGGCGGCCTCGACAAAGCGGCGGAATTCGCCTTCGGTCATATCGCCGCGACGGATCTGTTCGCTGGGCACTTCTGCTGCCTCTGACAGGATCCGCGCGGCGAGCTGCTCGGCACTCATCTCGAGAGAAAAGAAGCCCACGACACCACCTTGGACGGCGCCTTCGGTGCCATCGTGGCGCACGCCCTTCTTGTAGGATTTGGCTATGTTGAAGGCGATGTTGGTGGCGAGCGAGGTCTTGCCCATGGAGGGGCGGCCCGCGAGGATCAAGAGATCAGAGCGGTGCAGCCCGCCGAGCTTCTTGTCCATATCGACGAGCCCGGTCGAGACACCGGCAAGCCCGCCTTCGCGCTGATAGGCGGCGTTTGCAACATTAACAGCGTCCGTTACCGCCTTGAGAAAGCTTTGAAATCCGCCTTCGGTCTGGCCTTGCTCCGCCAGATTGTATAGCGCCTGTTCCGCCTCGACAATCTGCTCTTTCGGCTCGGAGGCCACGTCGACCTTGGCGGCCTTGTCGGAGATTTCGCGGCCCAGTTGAATGAGGTCGCGGCGCACCGAGAGATCATAGAGCATCTGCGCGTAGTCGCGCACCGCAAAGGCGGAGATCGCGGCCCCGGCGAGGCGGACGAGGTAGGCGGGGCCGCCGAGCTCCTTCAGCCCCTCGTCATCCTCCATGAAGGCC
This sequence comes from Roseobacter cerffii, assembly GCF_054226325.1. Classification (NCBI taxonomy): domain Bacteria; kingdom Pseudomonadati; phylum Pseudomonadota; class Alphaproteobacteria; order Rhodobacterales; family Roseobacteraceae; genus Roseobacter; species Roseobacter cerffii. Next base: position 2,711,294 of record NZ_CM135757.1, on the reverse strand, counting down.
TTGAGCGTGACCGGCGAGGCGAGGTTGTTCTTCGCAATGCGCGCGGCGGCGATGTCGAAGATGCGCGCGTGCACCGGGTCATAAAAATGTTTCGAATTGATGATAGACGCAACGCGATCATAGATGTCGTTGTTGGTCAGGATGGCGCCCAGAAGCTGCTGTTCAGCCTCGATGGAATGCGGCATCGTTTCGGGCGCCTGCACGTCCACGCCGGTTGGATTGAATGCCGTGATTTCGTTCATGCCTGCGCCCACCTTGTCCCGCCACCGGTCTTACCTGTGCGCTGCTGTGACATGCAATCAGGATAAGACGGTATAACGTGTGGATATGTTTTTATCTGAGAAACATACCCGATCTGGTGGTGCATTGCACGCGAAATACAAGGTGCAGTGGCGGCTCAGTCGCTTTTTCGGGCAGCCTGCCAGGCGCGGGGATCGTTGAGGAAGGCTTGCACCTCTGTCAGCGTGGCCGCGTCGAAAGCGCCTTCGACACGGGCCTCAGCCAGCACGTCCCACCAGGTGCAAAGGCTGTGCAGGGCAACCCCATGATCGCCAAGGGTCTTTTCGGTTTCGGGGAAAATCCCGTAGTAGAAGATCACGGCGGTGTGCCCGCAGGTGGCCCCGGTGTCGCGAATCGCATCGACGAAGCTGAGCTTGGAGCCGCCGTCGGTGGTGAGGTCTTCCACCAGTAGCACGCGCTGGCCTTCTGACATGTCGCCTTCGATGCGAGCGCCCTTGCCATAGCCTTTGGGCTTCTTGCGCACGTAGGTCATGGGCAGGCTCATGCGTTCGGCCACCATGGCGGCGAAGGGGATGCCTGCCGTCTCGCCACCGGCGATGTTGTCGAAGGCCTCGAAGCCTGCGTTGCGCATCACGGTGACAGTGAGGAAATCCATCAGTGTCGACCGGATGCGCGGGTGGCTGATGAGCTTGCGGCAATCGATGTAGGTGGGGCTGGGCAGACCGGAGGCGAGGGTGAAGGGCGTGTCTGCGTTGAAATGCACCGCCTTGATTTCCAGCAGCATGCGCGCGGTGAGGCGGGCGATCTCGGTGGGGTCGGGGTAGCTGCTGGGGATCATCGTGCGGTCCTTTGTGGCGGAGGGCGGATGCCTCCGGCGGGAGTATTTGTCGAAGGGTAAAGCTCAGGTCACCGCCCAGTCGAGGGCGAAGCCCGGATCGAAGACGGTGACGGGGCCGTCGTCGGTGGCGATGTGGTCGGGGTAGGTGGCGCCGGTCTTGGTGAGGGTGAGGGTGTCCTCGTTGGGTGGCAGGCCGTAGAAGGCGGGGCCGTTCAGGGAGGTGAAGGCTTCGAGGTCTTGCAGGGCGCCGTCCTCTTCGAAGACCTGGGCGAGGATCGACATCGTGTTGGACGCCGTGAAGCAGCCCGCGCAGCCGCAGGGGAGGAGCTTGTTCGCATCCGTATGCGGGGCGCTGTCCGTGCCGAGGAAGAAGCGCGGCGCGCCAGAGGTGGCGGCGGCGCGCAGGGCGAGGCGATGCTCTTCGCGTTTGGCGACGGGCAGGCAGTAGTAATGCGGTTTGATGCCACCGGCGAGGATGTGGTTGCGGTTGATCACCAGGTGATGCGTGGTGATCGTGGCGCCGAGGGTGTCGTCCTGCGCGCGGGTGTAGTCAACCGCGTTGGAGGTGGTGATGTGCTCCATGACCACGCGCAGGCCCGGCGTTTTGCGGCGAATGGGATCGAGCACGCGGTCGATGAAAACGGCCTCGCGGTCGAAGATGTCGATATCGGCATCGGTGACTTCCCCGTGCACGCAGAGCGGCAGGCCGATCTCGGCCATACGTTCCAGCACCGGGCGGACTTTGTCGAAGTCTTTGACACCGCTGGCAGAATTCGTGGTGGCGCCGGCCGGGTAGAGCTTGACCGCGTGCACGAGGCCGCTGGCGTGCGCGGCGGCCACATCCTCGGGATCGGTGTCTTCGGTGAGGTAAAGCGTCATCAGCGGCGTGAACGCCGCGCCCTCCGGCAGGGCGGCGAGAATACGGTCGCGGTAGGCGGCAGCATCGGCGGCGGTCACCACGGGCGGCACGAGGTTTGGCATGATGATCGCGCGGGCGAAATGGCGGGTCGTTTCAGGCAGCACGGCGCGCAGCATCGCGCCATCGCGCAGGTGCAGGTGCCAATCGTCGGGGCGGCGGAGGGTCAGCGTCTGGCTCATGGCCCTGCGCTAGCACAGCTTGTCAGGCAGGGCCAGTATCAGCCGTCCGCGGCTTTGGTGAACTGCTCCAACCGGCGGGCAAAGCGCGGCGCCTTGTGCCGCTGCACCACCGCGCGGCACAGCCGTTCGATAAGCGCGGGGCGCTCGTCATAATCGAGCCGGCTGAGCAGGCGGCGCAGGTAAGGCATGTGGTCGCGGCGGGCGCGCATGAGCGTGGCAAACTGGGGGGCTGTGAGGCTGTCGCGGGCGACGGCAGAGATCAGCTTGCTCAGCACTTTCATCTGCAGGAAGTCGGTCTGCAGAGTGCTGCCCATGTGGCGCGCGCGCAGCATCGTGACATTGGGGCGGGTGAAGAGGGCGGCGTGCATCGCGTCTTCCATCTGGTTGGGATCGAAGACGATGAAGGCCTCCTCCGCCGCATCGAGCATGTCGGGCGCATAGCCGTAACGGTCGGTGAAGCTGGTGCGGCGCATCTCGACAAAGCGCTTGTCCCATGCGGTGACCTGCGGATCGAGCGTGGCCTGGGGCTGGATCGCGAGCACCTTTGCGCCGGGTGCCGCCACCGAGAAGGCCGCCGCCGCATAGCCGCAGGGGCCTGCGCCGTAAAAGAGCACCGTATCGAAGGCGTCGAAGAAGCCGTCATCGACGAGCGCGTCGAAATGCGCAAAAACGGCGGCGTCGCGGAACCAGGTGTCGCCGTCGCTGATGATGCCCAGATGCGACCAGCCGAAGCGCCGCACCATGTCCCAGCCCAGCGGGTGGCCGTGGGGTGAGAGTGCCTGAATGCCCTGGTGGCTTTCGAAGGACACCAGAAGCGTGGCGCCACTCTCCACATACGTGGCGCTGTGGCGGCGCCCCAGCCGGGTCATGGATCCGTGGTTTTCGACCAGATCGGTCACTTCCGACATCCATTCCTGCCGGGGCAGACGCCCCAGCGATTGTTCGAATTCTACTGCTGCGTCCGGCATGGCGCGCGTCCTCCCCCACCTAGCGGTCATAATCCGCAGGACCTACCCTTGCAAACTAAGCGGCATTTGAGGCAATTTTTGGGAAACAAAGAGGGAAATTTTCCCTAATTGTTAACGTTTCCGCGATCCCGCAGGGCGTGGCTGGTGAGCTCTTGGGCCGCTTCTCGGGAAATGGGCCGTGACGGCGGAGCCATGAGCAGCCGGGCGTAAAGGGCGCGAAACGGCTCCTGCTGCATCAGGTTGTCGAACCGGGCCTTGCGCCAGGCCACGGCATCCGTGTGCAGCCGGGCGAGCGTCGGGTCGGCCATCAGCTCCGCCAAGATCGCGTCGCGCCGGGGTTTGAGCGCCTGGATCGAGGTGTCTTCATCGGTGTTGAAATTGCGCTCGACCCAGTAGTCGAGCGCGAGCGGCACATCCGCGTGCACGGCGCGGCCCCGGTCGGATTTCAGCACGAAGCTTTCCATGTCGCCCAAGGGGTAGTGGTTGAGTTGCACGAGGCCGTAGTTGGGCTGGCCGTAGTCGGAGAACACCCGCCGTGTCTTGAAGGGTCCGTCGAGGGGACGGCCCTCGCCATCCCGCCATTGGGCGCTGTCTAGCCGGTCGCGGTTGGGCGCTTTCGGACGATGCACGCCGAGCTTTCCGTAGGTGCCATCGTTGCGGTGGAGCGTCTTGAACATCACTGCGCGCCAGGGCCAGAAGATCACCTCGGGCGCGCAGCTTGTGAAGCGCTCGGTCACCGGGGTATCCGCATAGTGCGTCTGCCCGGCATTGCCGAAAAGCCGCCAGGTGAGCGTGATCGCCGTGGCCTCGGGCAGCGCGGTGATCAGCGCGGGCAGGGTGTTGTCGCCCGTCTTCACATTGACGAACTCGTCGATGTCGAGCGGCAGGAGCCAGTCGGCATCTGTCACAAGCGGGTGTTTGTCGGCCAGCTTCAGCGCGGTGAACTGGATGCCGCGGTTGCCGTAAGGCCCGTCATTGCGCAGATGCGCGAGCCAGCCTATCCCGGCCAGATGGTCGAGCATCGCGTCGGTGCCATCGTCGCACGCATTCGAGCAGACGACAAATTCGGTGATGCCCGCGGCGCGGTGGTGCGCCAGCCATTCCAGCAGGAAGGCGGCCTCGTTGCGCACGGTCAGAACGGCGGTGATGGTGGGGGCGGCCTCAGCCATGGGCGGGGCGGGCAGGCGGGGAACTCATGGGGGACCCGGTCCTCGTGCGGCGGCGTGTCGGTGACCATGGCAGGTGTGGCGCAGGCCGTCAACGTAGACCAAAAGGCCCCCCATCAGCGCTTGACCCGCCGGGGTTTGAATGCAGGTATCTTAGCCAAAGAGGAGGACACATGGCCGGAGTTGAGACGATTGATGCCGTGCAGGAGATGCTGGCGGCAGAGGGCTATGTTTGTGACCGGGCGCTGGGGACGGTGGTGTTTCTGGCACTGCGGCTGGGCCGGCCCTTGTTCCTCGAAGGCGAGGCGGGGGTCGGCAAGACGGAGATCGCCAAGGCGTTGGCAGCCGGACTTGGGCGGCGCCTGATCCGGTTGCAGTGCTATGAAGGTCTAGATGCGGCGACGGCGGTTTATGAGTGGAATTTCCCGGCGCAGATGGTGGCCATCCGCACAGCCGAGGCGGCGGGCGGGGCCGAGCGCGGGGCGCTGCAGGCGGAACTCTTCAGTGATGAGTATCTGATCGAGCGGCCTCTGCTGGAGGCGATGCGGCCGGATGAGAATGGTGCGCCGGTGCTGCTCATCGATGAGCTCGACCGGACGGATGAGCCGTTTGAGGCTTTTTTGTTGGAGGCCTTGAGCGATTTTCAGGTGACGATCCCGGAACTGGGCACGATTGCGGCACCCGAACCGCCCGTGGTGATCCTCACGTCAAACCGCACCCGCGAGGTGCATGACGCGTTGAAGCGGCGGTGTCTCTATCACTGGGTGGATTATCCGGATTTCGACCGCGAGATGGAGATCCTCGCGGCCCGTGCGCCAAAGGCGGCGGAGGCGTTGAGCCGCGAGGTGGTGGCCTTCGTGCAGCAACTGCGCACGGAGGATCTGTTCAAGAAGCCGGGCGTGGCCGAAACCATCGATTGGGCGAAGTGCCTGCTGGCGCTGGATGTAATCAACCTCAGCCCCGAAGTGATCGCCGATACGCTGGGCGCGATTCTGAAGTATCAGGACGACATCCAGAAGCTGCAAGGTTCCGAGGCCAAACGCATTCTCGACCAGGTCAAGGCGACGCTGGAGGTAGCGTGAGCGGGATGCGTGGGCATGCCTGAGTACCCTGCCCTCGAGCTGCCCGAGAACCCGAAATTGGCAGGTAACATCACCCATTTTGCGAGGGCACTGCGGCGGGCGGGGCTGCCCATTGGTCCGGGGCGGGTGATTGATGCGATCCGGGCGGTGGAGGCGGCGGGGTTCACCGAAAAGCGGGATTTCTACTGGACCCTGCACGCATGTTTTGTGAATCGGCCCGAGCACCGGACGGTGTTTGCGCAGATCTTCCGGCTCTACTGGCGCGATCCGCGGTATCTGGAGCATATGATGTCCTACATGATCCCGGCGGTGCGCGGGGTGCAGGAGGACCGGCGCGCGCAGTCCGCCGAGAAGCGGGCGGCGGAGGCGCTGCTCGACGGGGCGGAGGCGCCGGATTTTGGCGATGGGTCGGATGAGGACACGGGCGAGACGGAGATCGAGATCGACGCGAGCCTGACCATGTCGTCTGAAGAGCGTTTGCGGAGCCTCGATTTTGAACAGATGAGCACGACAGAGATGGCGGCGGCGAAGCGGATGCTCGCGAAGCTGAACCTGCCGGTGCCGCCGATCCTGTCGCGGCGGGCGCAAGCCGATCCGCTGGGGCGCCGGGTGGATGCGGCCCGCACGTTGCGCGGGGCGATGCGGCAAGGTGGAGAGCTTTATCGGATCGCCCGCCGTGCGCCGCGCCCGCGCTGGCCGAACCTCGTCGTGCTCTGCGATATCTCGGGCTCGATGAGCCAGTACAGCCGTGTCGTTCTGCACTTTCTCCACGCGGTAGCCAACGCCAAGGGGGCGGGATGGGCGAAGGTGCATGCCTTTACCTTTGGGACGCGGCTCACGAATATCACCCGGCATCTCCGGCAGCGCGATGTGGATGCAGCGCTGGCGGCGGCGGGGGCCGAGGCGCAGGACTGGGAAGGCGGCACGCGGATCGGCGATTGTCTGACCGCCTTCAACCGCGACTGGTCGCGGCGGGTGATGGGGCAGGGCGCGGTGGTGCTGTTGATCACGGATGGGTTGGATCGGGATGACCCGGAGGCTTTGGAGCGGCAGATGGAGCGGTTACATCTGTCGTCCCGGCGGTTGATCTGGTTGAACCCCTTGTTGCGCTGGGAGGGATTCGCGCCGAAAGCGCGGGGGATCGCGGCGATGTTGCCGCATGTGGACAGCTTTCGCGCTGGGCATTCGATTGCCTCGCTGGAGGATCTGGCGGCGTCGCTGTCGCGCCCCGATGATGTGGGTGAGAAGGCGCGGTTGATGCGGGCGCTGTCGAGCTAGGGTTGTGAAGCGGAGCGCGCTGGCGCGCGCATTCCTTTTATTGTTTGGTGCTTCGGGCTCACCGTCCCAGAAGGTCCGGAGCCGTCCGCGCATTTGGTCCTTGCCTGACGGGCGCGTCGTGCCGGTCAATTGGAATGGCGGTTTCCGCTGCGCGGAGCCTCCGCAATTCCACTTGACCGCCCCGCCTTGCCCCCGTCCGACCAGCCCCATGCGAGGGCGGCTCCGGACCAGAGTTCAGGCGACGGCTTTGGCGAAGCTCTGGCGGTAGAGGGCGGTGAGGTCTGTGAGTGGGGCGCTCTGGTCGCCGAAGGTGATGCTGTCGCCACCGAAACTGCCGACCTGGGTGAGAGGGACGCCCGCCTTGGTGGCGGCTGTCGTGAGCTCTGCGGCCTGCTCTGGCGTGGCGACGATCAGGTAGCGGGCCTGATCTTCGCCGAAGAGCTGGGCGGTGTCATCGGTGATGAGGGTGATGCCGAGATCTGCGGCCTCGGCCAGTTCGAAAGCGGCCAGTGCAAGGCCGCCATCTGAGAGGTCGGTGCAGGCGGCGATCTGCGCGCGGTGGGTGCGGATGAAGTCGCCGTGGGCCTTTTCCTGTGCGAGATCGACCGGTGGGGCGTCGCCGTCGTGGCGACCGAGATGCTCGGCGAGCAGGGCGGATTGGCCGAGGTGGCCCGTGGTTTCGCCGAGCAGCAGAGCGACGTGACCGGCGCGGATGTCAGAGCCGATGACATCGTCGGTGTGGGTGATCAGGCCGACGGCGCCGATCGTGGGCGTGGGTAGGATCGCAGCGCCGTCGGTTTCGTTGTAGAGCGAGACATTGCCCGAGACGATGGGCATGTCGAGCGCGGCGACGGCCTCGCCGATGCCTTTGATGGCGCCGACGAACTGGCCCATGATGCGCGGCTTTTCGGGGTTGCCGAAGTTCATGTTGTCGGTGGTGGCGAGCGGTGTGGCGCCCACAGCTGTGAGGTTGCGGTAGGCCTCGGCCACCGCCTGTTTGCCGCCCTCGACCGGGTTGGCCTGCACGTATCGTGGGGTCACGTCTGAGGTGAAGGCGAGCGCCTTCTCGGTGCCATGCACGCGGATGATGCCTGCGCCAAGGCCCGGGGTGCGGACCGTGTCGGCCATGACCATCGTGTCGTATTGCTCGTAGACCCAGTGCTTGGCGGCGTAGTTGGGGCTGGCGAGCAGGGATTTCAGGCCCGCGATGGGGTCGACCTGGGGCACGTCGGCGAGTGGCGTGGCGGGAGGAGTTTCCTCCCACGGACGGTCATATTCGGGGGCGGTGGAGGCGAGCTTGGAGAGGGGCAGGTCGGCCTTGACCGCACCGTTCAGCATGATGAGGAAGCGGTCTTCGGCGATGGTCTCCCCCACGATGGCGAAGTCGAGGTCCCATTTGTCGAAGACGGCCTTGGCTTCGGCTTCCAACTCGGGACGCAGCACCATGAGCATGCGTTCCTGGCTCTCAGACAGCATCATCTCATAGGCGGTCATGGCCTCTTCGCGGACCGGTACGTTTTCGAGATCAAGGCGGACGCCGAGGCCGCCCTTGTCGCCCATCTCGACAGCGGAGCAGGTGAGGCCCGCGGCGCCCATGTCCTGGATCGAAATGACAGCGCCCGTGGCCATCAGCTCCAGCGTTGCTTCCATCAGGCGCTTTTCGGTGAAGGGGTCACCGACCTGCACGGTGGGGCGCTTTTCCTCGATGCTGTCATCGAATTCGGCGGAGGCCATGGTGGCGCCGCCGACGCCGTCGCGGCCTGTCTTGGCGCCGAGATAGACCACCGGCATGCCGACCCCGGAGGCAGCGGAATAGAAGATCTTGTCGGCGTCGGCGAGACCTGCGGCGAAGGCGTTCACCAGGCAGTTGCCATTGTAGGCGGGGTCAAAGCGCACCTCGCCGCCCACGGTGGGCACGCCGAAGGCGTTGCCGTAGCCGCCAATACCCTCGACCACGCCGTTCACAAGCTGGCGCGTTTTGGGGTGCGTGGGTTCGCCAAAGCTCAGGCTGTTCATCGCCGCGATCGGGCGCGCGCCCATGGTGAAGACGTCGCGCAGGATGCCACCCACGCCGGTCGCGGCACCCTGGTAGGGCTCGATATAGCTGGGGTGGTTGTGGCTCTCCATCTTGAAGACCACGGCCTGGCCGTCGCCGATGTCGACCACGCCCGCGTTCTCACCCGGGCCGCAGATGACCTGGGGGCCCTCCGTCGGCAGGGTACGCAGCCATTTCTTGGAGGATTTGTAGGAGCAATGCTCGTTCCACATGGCCGAAAAGATGCCGAGCTCGGTGAAACTCGGCTCGCGGCCCACAATCTCGAGAATGCGCTGGTATTCATCGGGGCTGAGCCCGTGGCTTGCGATCAGATCCGGTGTGATGGCAGGTTCAGTCATCGCGCAAAACGCCCCCCGTGGCAGATATTGCCGGTGTCTTTAGAGGAAGGGCGGGGCGGGGAAAAGGGCAAAGGCCATGCAGGCCGGATGCGCCCGCGCGCTTACGAAAAAAAAGGCCGAGCACGAAGCTCGGCCAAGTCCAACAGGGAGGTATGAAGGCAGATGCAGAGCATCCGCTCCTTCAGGAGTTCAAATAAGAGGCAGTCTGCACACGATCAAGGCTGATTCAGAATTGTTTCAGCATGTCTGATATGCGGTTTTTGCATGGCTGACCGTTTGGTCAAATTTTCTGCTTTTCTCTCAGTTGTTTGCGGTAGGCGATGATCTCGTCCTGCACGAAGTCCTTGAAGGCAGCAACCCGCTGAGAGTGGCGCAGCTCTTCTGGGTAAGCGAGGAACACGGGCACATCGGCCGACTCGACATCCGGGATGACGCGCACGAGGTCGGGAAAGTCCTCCGTCACGTAGTCGGGCAGCACGCCGATGCCGAGGTTGTTCAGCACGCCCTGTAGTACGCCGAAGTAGTTGTTCACCGTGAGCGTTGAGCGGATGTCATAGGTCATCAGGTGCTGAACCAGGTTGCGGCCCGCGCCGACCTGATCGCTGTTGGTGTTCTGACAGATCAGGCGGTGGCTCTCGATCTCTTCGATCTCATTGGGTGTGCCGTATTCCGCGAGGTAATCCGGTGTCGCAAAGAGGCACATGCGGATCATCATCAGCTTCTTTCGGATGAGGTCGGCCTGGCTCGGCTCCTTCATGCGGATGGCCACATCGGCCTCGCGCATGGGCAGGTCGAGCACGCGCTCTTCAAGCATCAGGTCGACCTTGAGGTCGGGGTATTGCTCGTAAAGCTTGGGCAGGCGCGGGGCGAGCCAGAGTGTGCCGAAACCGGTGGTGGTGGTCACGCGCAGCTCGCCGAACACCTCCTCCTCGCTGTCGCGGATGCGGGCGGAGGCGGTGTCGAGCCGCTTTGACATGGCAGAGGTTGCGTCAAACAGCAGCTCGCCCTGTTCGGTCAGAATGAGCCCGCGTGCGTGGCGGTGGAAGAGTGTGGTGTTCAGCATCTCTTCCAGCCCGCGCACCTGTCGGCTCACGGCAGATTGTGACAAATTGAGTTTGTCACCGGCATGGGTGAGCGAGCCGGCATCGGCCACCGCGTGAAATATTCGAAGCTTATCCCAATCCATGAAACACCTTGTACCAACCTTCGCGCCTTCCCTAGCGACATATTGTTTCGAAATACAGGCAAGGCGGCACCGATAGCGCCGAAAAGGCAAAAATACCCTATGCAGGTCAGCTGTTGTGACCTATTATTGAGCCAAATCTGTGCAAATCTAGGAAGCTGGGGAGGCGACCAATGAGCACTCAGAAGATTTCGCTGAACGACCGGTACGATCTGGAGAAAAGCCCTGTGCTGCTGAACGGCACGCAGGCGCTGGTGCGGCTGATGCTGATGCAGAAGGCGCGGGACCGGGCGGCGGGGCTGAACACTGCGGGCTTGGTCACGGGGTATCGTGGCTCGCCGCTGGGTGCGGTGGACATGCAGATGCAGCGCGCGGAGAAACAGCTCCGGGAGCAGGACATCACCTTTCAGGCGGGGCTGAACGAAGATTTGGCGGCAACCGCGCTCTGGGGCAGCCAGCAGGCGGAGTTGCGCGGTGAAGGCAGGTTCGATGGCGTCTTTGGGCTCTGGTACGGCAAGGGGCCGGGCGTGGACCGGTCCGGCGATGTGATGCGGCACGCGAATATGGCAGGCTCGTCGGCCAATGGCGGCGTGCTGATGGCCATGGGCGATGACCACACGGGCGAAAGTTCGACCGTGCTGCACCAATCCGAATGGGCAATGGTCGATGCCTATATGCCGGTTGTGAGCCCGGCGGGGGTGCAGGAAATCCTAGACTACGGGCTCTATGGCTTTGCTTTGTCGCGGTTTTCCGGGCTTTGGGTCGGTTTGAAGACGATGAAGGACACGGTGGAGGCGACCTCGGTGGTTGATGCCGATCTGGAGGGCGCCGGATTTGTGGTGCCGGAGTTCGAGATGCCCGAAGGTGGGCTGAACATCCGCCTGATCGACACACCGCATGCGCAGGAAGCGCGGATGATCGACCACAAACGCTTCGCGGCTGAGGCGTTTTCCCATGCGAACAAGATGGACAAGCGCATCTGGGGCAAACCGGGCGCTAAGATCGGGTTCGTGGCGGCGGGTAAGAACTGGCTGGACCTCGAACATGCGCTGACCCTGCTGAACATCGATGCGGGCGAGGCGGAGCGGCTGGGGATCACCACCTATAAGGTGGGGCAGACCTTCCCGCTGGATATGAAGGGCTTTCACGACTGGGCCGAGGGGCTCGACCTGATCGTGGTGGTGGAAGAAAAGCGCAAGCTGATCGAGGTGCAGATCAAAGAGGCGATCTTTGACGATCGGCGCGGGCGGCGTGTTTACGGCTGGCACAAGGGCGGTGGCGCGGGCTCCATGCATGGCGAGGAGCTGTTCCCGACGCGCGGTGCGCTCGACCCGATCATGATTGCAGAGAAGCTGGGCGGCATCCTGATCGAAGAAGGGCGCGAGACGGATGGGGTGCGGGCGGGGCTTGCGCTGCTCGATGAGGCGCGGCTCAATGACAATGCCGAGGACATCGCGGCGCGGCTGCCGTACTTCTGTTCTGGCTGCCCGCACAACTCCTCGACCAAGCTGCCGGAGGGCGCGCGGGCCTATGCCGGGATCGGCTGTCATTACATGGTGCAGTGGATGGACCGCGAGACCACCGGCTTCACCCATATGGGCGGCGAGGGAGCCAACTGGATCGGCGAGGCGCCGTTTTCGACCCGTGATCACGTGTTCCAGAACCTGGGCGATGGGACATACAACCACTCGGGCGTTCAGGCGATCCGGGCGGCGCTAAACGCCGGGACGAACATCACCTACAAAATCCTTTACAATGATGCCGTCGCGATGACCGGCGGGCAGCAGAACGAGGGTGATCTCGATGCGCCGCGGATCGTGAAAGAATTGCAGGCGATGGGCGTGCCGCATATCGCCGTGGTCTATGACGAGAAGGAAGACGTTGATCTGAAGGCGTTTTCCGGTGCGGAGCTGCATGAGCGGGCGGATTTGCAAACTGTTCAAGAGAAGTTTGCAAAACTGTCTGGTGTCTCGGCGATTGTCTATATCCAGACCTGCGCGGCGGAGAAGCGGCGACGGCGCAAGCGCGGGCTGTTTCCCGATCCAGACAAGCGGGTGTTCATCAATACGGATGTCTGTGAAGGCTGCGGCGACTGCGGCGTGCAATCGAACTGTGTGTCGATTGTACCGAAAGAGACGGAGCTGGGACGCAAGCGCGCGATTGATCAATCTTCCTGCAACAAGGATTTCAGCTGTTTGAAGGGCTTCTGCCCGTCGTTTGTGACGTTGGAGGGTGCCACGGTGCGCAAAGAGGCCACGACCGAACTGTCGTTGCCGGACCTGCCGGACCCGGAATTACCGACGATCAAGGGCACTTGGAATGTGGTGATCACCGGGGTCGGCGGCACCGGGGTCGTGACCATCGGCGCGGTGATGGCGCAGGCGGCGCATATCGACGGCAAGGGCGCGGGCATGATGGAGATGGCGGGGCTGGCGCAAAAGGGCGGTGCGGTGCACATCCACTGCCGTTTGGCTGAAAACCCCAGCGATATCAGTGCGATCCGTGTGGCAACCGGTGAGGCGGATGCGCTGATCGGCGGCGATCTGGTGGTCTCAGCCGGGGCCAAAACGCTCGGGCTGACGCGCGCCGGACGCACCGGCGCCGTGGTGAACAGTCACGAGATCATCACGGGTGATTTCACCCGGGATACCGAATTTCAGCTGCCAAGCGAACGGCTGGCGCTGGCGCTGGAGGCGCGGCTGCAAGACAAGGTGGATCTGTTCGATGCCTCTGATCTCGCCAAGGCAACCCTGGGCGATTCCATCTTTTCCAACATGATGATCTTCGGCGCGGCTTGGCAGCGGGGATTGGTGCCTTTGTCGCATGAGGCGATTTCCGAGGCGATCACGCTGAACGGCGCGGCGGTGGAACGGAACCTGCGCGCCTTCGACATCGGGCGGTGGGCGGTGTTGCACCCGGAGGACGCCGCGAGGGTGACGCAGCCCAAGGTGATCCAGCTGCCGAAGACGATGGACGAGCAGATTGCCTTCCGCGTGGAGCATCTGACGGCCTATCAAAGCGGGCGGCTGGCCAAGAGGTACCGCAGATTCCTGGAGCAGATCACCGACAAGGAAGTACGCGAAGCCACTTTAAAAGGATATCATAAACTCTTGTCCTACAAGGATGAATATGAAGTGGCACGGCTGCTTCTGAGCAGCCGGGAAAAGGCTGCGGAGGAGTTCGATGGCGACTTCAAGATGAGCTTTCACCTCGCGCCGCCGATGCTGTCGAAGACGGGGCCGGACGGGCGACCGGTGAAGCGGACCTTTGGCGCCTGGCTCGAGCGGCCGCTGCGGATCCTCACCCGGCTGAAGGTGCTGCGCGGCACGCCGCTTGACCCTTTCGGCTATACGGCGGAGCGCCGGATGGAGCGGGCGCTGATCAAGCAGTACGAGCGCGATATGAAAGAGGCGCTGGGGCGGCTCGATGACCGGACGCGCCCCGCAGTTGTGGCGCTCGCGGCGCTGCCACTGGATATCCGGGGCTTCGGTCCGGTCAAGCAGCGGAACGAGGCGAAGGCGGCCAAACGGCGCGAGGAATTGCTGGCGATCATCCGGGCCGGTGGTACCGAAACCGCACAAGCCGCCGAGTAGCTTTACACAACTGACATAATCTCTGGGCATATTATGTCGCCAAAGCTAAAGTTGCGCCGAGCGGCAAGAGGACACCCCCGGGATGGGACGCGCCAGTATCACGCGGGATATCAGCTATTCCTATTCAGCCCAGTCGAAGGGCGGGCGCGCCCTGATCCGGGTGATGGAAAACAGCACCGGTCGTCTGCGGCTGATCAAGCGCGCGCGGGGCTACGAGGACGAGGTGGCAGCGGGTCGCGGGTTTTTCGACGTGATGGTCGAGCGCTATGGGCTCTCGCTGGATGTGGTCAATGGCACGCTGGGGCATGTCCCGAAAGAGGGGCCGCTGATCATGATCGCCAACCACCCCTACGGCATCCTGGATGGGCTGATGATGGGGCATATCCTCGGTCAGACGCGGGGCGATTTCCGCATCATGGCGAATTCGGTGTTCCGCAAGGCAGAGGATCTGAACCGCTTTATCCTGCCGATCAGCTTTGACGAGACCAAGGAGGCGCTGGCGCTGAACATCGCGACGCGCAAGACGGCGCTGCAGTACCTGAGCGACGGTGGCGCGGTTGGCATCTTCCCAGGAGGCACGGTGAGCACGGCGGCGCGGCCGTTTTCGCGCCCGATGGATCCCGGCTGGCGCAGCTTCACCGCGCGGATGATTGCGAAATCGCGGGCGAGCGTCCTGCCGCTCTACTTCGACGGCCACACCAGCCGCCTGTTCCAGATCGCGAGCCACATGCACTCCACACTGCGTATGGGGCTGCTGATCAAGGAGTTCAAGAAACGCGTCGATACGCCGGTGCGCATCGCCGTGGGCCAGCCGATCGGGCGCGACGTGCTCGACCCGCTGGCGAAAGACAGCAAAGCGATGATGGATTTCCTCCGAAAAGCAACGTATGAGCTGTCAACGGACCCCGAGAAGCGGTTTGATCTGGGGTATGAATTCGAGGAGCGGCACCGATCCTGAGCAGGTGCCCGAAAGAGGCACCTGGACGTGGCGGTAGGCATTTTCGATAGCGGATTGGGCGGTTTGACCGTCCTGCAGGCTGCGGAAGAGCGGTTGCCGGAGGTGCCGTTTGTCTATCTCGCCGACAGTGCGCATGCGCCTTACGGGGTGCGCACGGCGGATGACATCTTTGATCTGACCTGTACGGCGGTGACGCGGCTCTTTGATGCGGGCTGTAATCTGGTGATTCTCGCATGCAATACGGCCTCGGCAGCAGCGCTGCGGCGGATGCAGGAGAGCTGGGTGCCGGCGGACAAGCGGGTGCTGGGGGTGTTTGTGCCGCTGATCGAGGCGCTGACCGAGCGGCAGTGGGGCGACAACTCGCCACCACGCGAGGTGGATGTGAAGCATGTGGCGCTCTTTGCGACGCCCGCGACGGTCGCGAGCCGTGCGTTTCAGCGGGAGCTGGCGTTTCGGGCGATTGGCGTCGATGTGGAGGCGCAGGCCTGTGGCGGCGTTGTCGACGCCATCGAGGATGGCGATATGATCCTGGCCGAAGCGCTGGTGCGCAGCCATGTGGAGGCGCTGCAGCGCAAGATGCCGGAACCGGATGCGGCGATCCTCGGGTGCACCCATTACCCGCTGATGCAGGCGAGCTTTCAGGGGGCCTTGGGCGAGGATGTGCGGGTGTTCAGCCAGGCCGCGCTGGTCGCCGACAGCCTTGCCGACTATCTCGAGCGGCACCCGGATATGCGCGGCACCGGTGAGCGCGGGTTTCTGACCACGGGCGATCCGCGGCGGGTGAGCGACCGCGCCACCCAGTTTTTGCGACGACAGATCACCTTTCAATCTGCCTGAGCATTCAACTTCTTTCCAAGACGGAACGACCCATGACCTATTCCATCGCCATTCTCGGCGCCTCCGGCTATACCGGGGCCGAGCTGATCCGGCTGATCGCCGGCCATCCCGATATGACCATCACCGCCCTTGGGGCCAACTCAAAGGCGGGGCAGACCATCGCGCAGGTGTTTCCGCATCTGCGCCATTTGCAGCTGCCGACGCTTCTGCAAATTGATGAGATCGACTTTGCAAACATCGATCTGTGTTTCTGCGCCTTGCCGCATAAGACCAGCCAGGAGGTGATCGCGCGCCTGCCGGGGGATCTGAAGATCGTGGACCTGAGCGCCGATTTCCGGCTGCGCGATCCGGAGGCCTATGCGCAGTGGTATGGCAACCCACATGCCGCTGTGGAGCAGCAGAAAGAGGCGGTCTATGGGCTGACCGAGTTCTATCGTGCCGAGATTGCGCAGGCGCGGCTGGTCGCCGGGACGGGCTGTAATGCGGCGACGGGGCAATTCATGCTGCGCCCGTTGATTGAGGCGGGGGTGATTGACCTTGATGAGATCATTCTCGATCTGAAATGCGCCGTCTCGGGCGCGGGGCGGAGCCTCAAGGAAAACCTGCTGCATGCGGAGCTCTCCGAAGGGTATCACGCTTATGCGGTGGGGGGCACGCATCGGCATCTGGGCGAATTCGATCAGGAATTCAGTGCCTTGGCAGGGCGGGAGGTGAAGGTTCAGTTCACCCCGCACCTGATCCCGGCCAACCGCGGCATCCTGGCGACGGGTTATGTGAAGGGCGAGGCGGAGGCCGTGCACGCCGCGCTGGTTGCGGCCTATGCGGGTGAGCCTTTCATCGAGGTGCTGCCCCTTGGCGAGGCGCCGAGCACGCGGCATGTGCGGGGCTCTAACTTCTGTCACATCGGGGTAGTGGCGGACCGCCTGCCGGGCCGCGCGATTGTGATCGGGGCGCTCGACAACCTGACAAAAGGTAGCAGCGGCCAAGCTTTGCAAAACGCCAACCTGATGTTAAATATTGAGGAGACGACGGGGCTGATGTTGGCCCCGCTTTTCCCATGAGGCCGCATGAAAAGCCTGAAGAAGCAGCGCCGGATTCAAGTCATCGCCGTGGCGGCGGTGGCTCTGGTGCTGTCCACGGCGCTGATCGGCTATGCGATGCGCGACGGGATCAATTTCTTCCGCGCGCCGAGCCAGATTCTGGCCGAGCCGCCTGAGCCGACAGAGGTGTTTCGCATCGGCGGACTGGTGGAGGAAGGTTCCATTATACGCGGGCAGGGCGAGACCATTCGGTTCAGTGTGACCGATGGCGGCGCCGTTGTGCCGGTGACCTATACCGGCGTGCTGCCCGATCTTTTCGAGGAAAACCAAGGCATGGTGGGCACGGGACGTTACATTAACGGCGTCTTCGAAGCACATGAAATCCTTGCGAAACATGATGAAACCTACATGCCTGCTGAGGTGGTCGATGCTTTGAAAGAGCAGGGCGTCTACAAACCCACCGACAGCTGACAGCGTACGCTCCCCTCAGGCTGAATTAACCATTCTTTGTCCATTTTTCCGCCGCCACGGCCGGAAAAGGGGACAGGTATGCAGACAGTCAGAGAGATTGCCACGGAGATCGTGGCCCGGGAGGGTGGGTTCGTGAACGACCCGGACGATCCCGGTGGAGCCACAAAATACGGGGTCACCATTCACACCATGCGCGCGCTGGGGATCGACCTCGACCGGGATGGCACGGTGACGATTTCGGATGTGCGGGCTCTGACAAAGGAGCATGCCATTGAAATCTTTGAGAAACATTACTTCGAAAAGCCGCTGATCGCGTTGTTGCCTCAGGTGCTGCACGCGACGGTTTTCGACATGTATGTGAACGCGGGCGGCAATGCGGTGAAGATCCTGCAGCGGCTGCTGCGCGAGATGGGGCACCGTGTGGTGGTCGATGGTGTCTTGGGGCCTCAGACCATAGGTGCTGCGCAGGCGGCCTATCTCGAGGCGCCGGACTTCCTGGCAGATGCCTACGGGATCGCGCGGCGCAACTATTATTTCCGCATTGCCGACCGGCGCAAGGCGAGCCGCAAATACGCGCGCACCCGCGCGGGCGGCAAGGGCGGCTGGATCAAACGCGCGGAGGAGTTCATCTCGCCGCGCTTTCACCTGTCACGTGAGCAGTTTCAGCAGAGGGTCGCAGCATGGGTCTGATATCAGGTATTCTCAACATCATTTTTGGCAATGATCGCAATGTGATCGCTCAAACAGCTGAAGTGTTTCGCGAGAACACGGAGGAGGGCGCAGAGCGGGCGCAGAACCTGCGGCTCGGGGCCATGGCGCAGTTTGCGCAGGAGTTCGAGGTCGCCCGTCAGGGCTGGTTCGACCGCGTGATGGACGGCGTGAACCGGCTGCCGCGCCCGGCGCTGGCGCTGGGGACGCTGGGCCTGTTTCTCGCCGCGATGATCGATCCGGTTTGGTTTGCGGCGCGCATGCAAGGCATTGCGCTGGTGCCCGAACCGCTGTGGTGGCTACTGGGCGTGATCGTGTCGTTCTACTTCGGCGCGCGGCACCAGGTCAAAAGCCAGCAATTCCAGAAGTCGCTGGCGCGCACCATGTCCTTTGCGCCGAAGGTGGTCGATAACATCGCGACATTGGGCGCGTTGCGAGCCACGACGCCCGGTCTCGCAGACGCTGGCCACGACGCGCAATTGTCCACCCTGTCGGTAGTGCCGGACGACAACAGCGCGCTGCAGGAGTGGAAGGCGCAGAAAGCCGCGACAAAGTGAACCGCTGACTGGCGCGTTTGTCATTGGACGCGCCGGAAGCGCCGCTTATACTGCGGTGTATGATCACAGAATTCGGACATTTCGCGCTCATCCTCGCCTTTCTCGTGGCGATTGTTCAGACCGTCGTTCCGCTGATCGGGGCGCACAAACGCTGGCCTGCGTGGATGGCCGTTGCGGAGCCTGCGGCCTCGGCGCAATTCCTGCTGACGGCGTTCTCTTTCGCGGCGCTGATGTACGCGTTCATCATCTCGGATTTCAGCCTGCGGCTGGTCACGCTGAACAGCCATTCCGCCAAACCGATGATCTACAAAATCAGCGGGACCTGGGGGAACCACGAAGGCTCGATGCTGCTCTGGGTGCTGATCGTGACGCTCTTCGGGGCCATGGCCGCGTGGTTTGGGGGCAACCTGCCGCCGACGCTGCGGGCGCGGGTGTTGGCGGTGCAGGCGGCCATCGGGGTGGCCTTCTTCGCCTTCATTCTGTTCACGTCGAACCCGTTTCTGCGCCTCGCGGTGCCGCCGTTTGACGGGCAGGATCTGAACCCGCTGCTGCAGGACCCGGGCCTCGCCTTCCATCCGCCGTTTCTCTATCTCGGGTATGTGGGGCTGAGCATGGCGTTCAGTTTCGCCGTGGCCGCGCTGATCGAAGGGCGCGTGGATGCGGCCTGGGGGCGGTGGGTGCGCCCGTGGACACTGGCGGCCTGGGTCTTCCTGACCATCGGCATCGCACTTGGGTCCTGGTGGGCCTACTATGAGCTCGGTTGGGGCGGTTTCTGGTTCTGGGACCCGGTGGAGAACGCGTCTTTCATGCCGTGGTTGCTGGCCGCAGCGCTGCTGCACTCGGCCATTGTGGTGGAGAAGCGCGAGGCGCTGAAAAGCTGGACGATCCTGCTCGCCATCCTCGCCTTCGGCTTCTCCCTGATCGGAACGTTCATCGTGCGCTCCGGCTTGCTGACCTCGGTTCATGCTTTTGCAAACGATCCCGAACGCGGGGTCTTTATCCTCATGATCATGGGCTTCTTCATGGGCGGCGCGCTCATACTCTTTGCCCTCCGCGCGAGTGCGATGGAGGCCAAGGGCGTCTTTGGTCTGGTGAGCCGCGAAAGCGCGCTGGTCGCCAACAACCTGCTGTTGGCGGTGAGCTGCTTTGTGGTTTTCGTGGGCACCATGTGGCCGCTGGTCGCCGAGATGTTCTTTGACCGCCGTCTCAGCGTTGGCCCGCCCTTCTTCAACATGGCGTTCTCCCCCTTCATGCTGGTGCTGGGGCTGATCCTGCCCATCGGCTCGGCGATGCCTTGGAAACGGGCGCGGCTGGTCCGGGCGATGCGCCCGCTGCGCTATGTCTTCGTGCTGGCCGTCGCCATTGGCGGGCTGGCCTATGCGATGCAGACCGGGCGCAGCCTGCTGGGGCCGATTGGTCTCTTCCTCGCGGCCTGGGTCATCATGGGCACGCTGGTCGATTTTGCGCAGCGCACAGGCCGCGGGTCCGGGCGATTGGGGCGGCTGATGCGCCTGCCACGCGCGGATTGGGGCAAGATGGTCGCGCATGCGGGGCTGGGTGTCACGATCATGGGCGTCTGCGGTCTGATGGCCTGGCAGCAGGAGGACATCCGTGTTGCGCAATTCGGCGAGCCCTATGAGGTCGGGGGCTATACCATCACGCTCGACGATGTGGCGAACAAGGAAGGCCCGAATTTCATCTCGACCATGGGTTACATCACCCTGGCGCAGAACGGGCGCGAGATCGCGCAGCTGCGGCCCGAAAAACGTGTCTATCCGGTGGCGCAGATGCCGACGACCGAAGCCGCCATCGACTATGACCTGGCCCGCGACGTCTATGTGGTCATCGGTGATCGGCAGGCCAACGGGGGTTGGGCCGTGCGGACCTACATCAAGCCCTTCACCAACTGGATCTGGATCGGCTCGGGGCTGATGGCGCTCGGCGGGTTTTTGAGCCTGTCGGATCGGCGCTTCCGCGTGGCAGCCGGGGCGCGCAAGACGCCGCACCAGGCGGTGCCGGCGGAATGAGACGGCTGGCGCTTGCCCTGCTGTTTCTGGCCAGCCCGCTCTGGGCGCTGGACCCGTCCGAGATGCTGGATGATCCGGAACTGGAGGCGCGGGCGCGGGCGCTCGATCACGATTTGCGCTGCGTGGTGTGCCAGTCGGAATCCGTGGCCTCCTCGAATGCCAACTGGGCTCAGGATGCCCGCCGCACCGTGCGCGAGCTGGTGGCAGGCGGGGCCAGCGACGAGGCGGTGATGGACTTCTTCGTCGCGCGCTATGGTGAATTCGTGCTGATGTCGCCGCGTGCCAGTGGGTCCACCTGGCTGCTCTGGGCGGCGGGGCCTGCGATGCTTCTGCTGGCCATGGGGCTGGGCTATGGCTATCTGCGCGGTCGGTCGCGCTCGACAGCCCCGCAGGAAGCAGCGCTGTCAGATGCCGAACAGGCGCGGCTCAACGAAATCCTGAAAGACTGACGCCGAGTTTCCCTTTTCTGAACCGGTCAGTTTGATATGACGGGGTCAGCCTCGCGGAAAAGGACGCCTCATGGAATATCACACGCTCACGTTCACGCTACATGACGGCGTGGCCACCATCACCCTGAACCGGCCCGAGAAGATGAATGCGCTCAGCACGCAGATGCGCGCCGAGATCGCCTATGCGGTCTCGGAGGCGGGCAAGACGGCGCGCGTTGTGGTGATCACCGGGGCGGGCAAGGCGTTCTGCTCTGGTCAGGACCTTGGCGACCGGGTCAGTGCCGCGAACCTCGATCTGGAGCGCACGCTGCGCGATGAGTACCAGCCGATGCTGCATGCCATCGTCGAATGCCCGGTGCCGACAATTGCGGCGGTGAATGGCCCGGCGGCGGGGGCGGGGGCCAACCTAGCGCTGGCCGCGGATGTGGTGATCGCAGCAGAGAGCGCCTATTTCCTGCAGGCCTTTGCGCGCATTGGGCTCATTCCGGATGCGGGGGGCACCTATGTGCTGCCACGCACCATGGGCACGGCCAAGGCGATGGGGGCGGCACTCTTTGCCGACAAGATCACCGCGCGGCAGGCGGATGACTGGGGCATGATCTGGGAAGCGGTGCCGGATGCGGATTTCGAGGCGCAGTGGCAGGCGCGGGCGGCACATCTCGCGCAAGGCCCGACGGCGGCCTATGGGGCGATCAAGAAGGTGATCCGGGGCAGCTGGGACAATTCGATGGAAGAGCAGCTGACGCTGGAGGCCAAGCAGCAAGGGCAGTGTGGCAAGTCGCGCGATTTCAAGGAAGGCGTGCTGGCCTTCACCGAGAAGCGGCCCGCGCAGTTCGAGGGCCGCTGAGCCTCAACGGCGCGCAGGGACGCAGCGCTCGACCAGCAGCACGTCGTTCTCGGTGAGCTGCGGGCCGTCGGCGCAGGCCACG
Organism: Roseobacter cerffii; assembly: GCF_054226325.1. Lineage (NCBI taxonomy): Bacteria > Pseudomonadati > Pseudomonadota > Alphaproteobacteria > Rhodobacterales > Roseobacteraceae > Roseobacter > Roseobacter cerffii. The sequence continues at coordinate 2,689,478 of NZ_CM135757.1, read as the reverse complement.
ATGGCCACGGCCACCCCATCCGCATGCACGGTCTGCACAACACTGGAGATATCGGTCACGGTGATCTTGGGCGGGGCATCGCCCCGGTCATAGACGACGGCGATGGTGTCCTCGTCCTCGCAGACATCGGGGATCAGCGCGCCTTCGGGGCCGGTGCAGGCCATCGGGGTCACGGGCAGGCGCGCGGCCAGCGTGGCGCCGTTGTCCAAAGAACCGCTCATCTGACGTGGCATCCGCGCCCCTTGCGTCTGGTGATCCGGCGCGGTCGGCACAGCGCATCTGTGCCCATCCCCGGCTGATCTGGTCAAAACCATGCAGGTCCAGGCCGGAGTGCGGCCCGGCGACCTGCACCGTGGTCCTTAGCTAAGGTGTGGTGGGGAACGCGGTCAAGAAATGCGCCGCATTATGCAAGGGCGCGAAACAATGACACATTTCGAACACATTTCGCCGGGTCGATTGGCGACAGTACCGCGGTAAATCTCAGCCCTTTCAGGGTCATGCGCAGATAACCTGCGCGGCATAGGGGCGGCGATTCGCACCTGGAGCTGCGCCCCGGAAGGCGCAGCGCTGCCGTGGGCTCAGCGGTTTTCGATGTCCACATAGTCGCGCGCCGTATCGCCGAGGTAGAGCTGGCGCGGGCGACCGATCTTGTTCTGCGGATCGGCGATCATCTCTTTCCACTGCGAAATCCAGCCCACCGTGCGGCTGAGCGCGAAGATCGGCGTGAACATCGAGGTGGGGAAGCCCATCGCCTCGAGGATGATGCCCGAGTAGAAATCCACATTCGGGAACAGTTTCTTTTCCGCGAAGTACGGATCTTCCAGCGCCTGTTTCTCCAGCTCCATCGCGACCTGCAACAGCGGGTTGTCCTCGACACCCAGAAGGTCGAGCACCTCGTCGGCGGATTGTTTCATCACCGTCGCGCGCGGGTCGAAGTTCTTGTAGACACGATGGCCGAAGCCCATCAGGCGGTAGCTGTCGTTCTTGTCCTTGGCGCGCGCGATGAACTCGGGGATGCGGTCAACAGTGCCGATTTCCTTGAGCATCTCCAGACAGGCCTGGTTGGCGCCGCCATGTGCGGGGCCCCAGAGGCAGGCGATGCCCGCGGCAATACAGGCGAAGGGGTTTGCCCCGGAGGACGAGGCGAGCCGCACCGTCGAGGTGGAAGCGTTTTGCTCGTGGTCCGCATGCAGCGTGAAAATGCGATCCATCGCGCGGGAGAGGATCGGGTTGACCTCATATTCCTCCGCCGGGACCGAGAAACACATGCGCAGGAAGTTCGACGCATAGTCGAGGTCATTCCGTGGATACACGAAGGGCTGGCCGATAGAGTATTTATAGGCCCAGGCGGCGATAGTGGGCATCTTGGCGATCAGCCGATGGCTCGCGATCTCGCGCTGGCGCTCGTCGGTGATGTCAGTGCTGTCGTGATAGAAGGCCGACATCGCCCCCACGACACCGACCATGATCGCCATCGGGTGCGCATCCCGCCGGAACCCGCGGAAGAAGTTGACCATCTGCTCATGCAGCATGGTGTGATGGGTGATGTTCAGCTCGAATTTCTCGAGCTGCGCGGCGGAGGGCAGCTCGCCGTAAAGCAGCAGGTAGCAGACCTCGAGGTAATGCGACATGCTCGCCAGCTGATCGATGGGATAGCCCCGATGCAGCAGCTCGCCCTTGTCGCCATCGATGAAGGTGATGGTGCTGTCGCAGCTCGCGGTCGAGGTGAAGCCTGGATCATAGGTGAAGACCCCGGCCTGCCCATAGAGTTTGCGGATGTCGACCACGTCCGGCCCCGCGGTAGGGGAGAAGATCGGCAACTCGTATTCGTTCCCGTCAATGCTCAGCGTTGCGGATTTTGTGCTTTCAGCCATCAGAGGTCCTTCCTGTCTTGCTTGCGGGCGCACCCGCCGTCCGGCGCTTGACGCAAGGCGCGTCAGACCGATGGTTTGCGCGTGGGATCACCCCGCGTCCTCAGCTGCATCTGTCAATCGGGCGAGGGTTTCGTCTTGGCCCAGAACCAGCATCATGTCGAATACCGAAGGTGTGACCGCCCGCCCAGCGAGCGCAGCCCGCAGCGGGCCAGCCAGTTTCCCGAACTTGGTCTCCTTGCTTTCCGCGAAACCGTTCAGGAGGCCCTCCAGATGTTCTCTGCTCCAGCTATCAGTTTGCAGCTGCGGCGTCAATTCTCCCAGTATACCACGGGATACCGAATCGAGCGCTTTCGCCGCCTTCTCATCCGGCTGTATCGGGCGGGAGGTTAACGCAAAGTGAGCCTTTTCAATAAGTTCCGGCAGGGTCTTCGCGCGCTCTTTGACATGAGGCATCGCGGCAGCGAGCCGTGTTTGTTGCGCCTCTGTCAGCGCTGGACTCCCTGCGGCCGCCAGATATTCGGTGATTTCCTGCTGCAGCGCGGCATCATTTGACTGCGCGATATGCCGGCCGGAGAGATTCTCCAGCTTCTTGAGATCGAACCGCGCCGGGCTCTTGCCGATGCCGCTGAGATCAAACCACTCCCGCGCCTGCGCATCGGTAAAGAATTCGTCATCCCCGTGGCTCCAACCCAGCCGCGCGAGGTAGTTGCGCATGCCGGCTGCCGGATAGCCCATCACCTGGTATTCCTGCGCGCCAAGCGCCCCGTGCCGTTTGCTGAGCTTCTTGCCATCGGGTCCGTGGATCAGCGGGATATGCGCCCAGACCGGCACCTCCCAGCCCATCGCCTCGTAAATCATCATCTGACGCGCGGCGTTGTTGAGGTGGTCGTCCCCCCGGATCACATGGGTCACGCCCATATCGTGGTCATCGACAACAACCGCCAGCATGTAGACGGGCGTGCCATCGGAACGTAACAGAACCATGTCATCGAGCTGGTCGTTGCGGATGGTCACATCGCCCTGCACCTGGTCGCGGATGACCGTTTCGCCCGATTGCGGCGCCTTGATGCGGATCACGTAGGGCGCATCGGGGTGGGTGCTCGGGTCCGCATCGCGCCAGGGCGAGCGGTAGAGCGTGCTTTGGCCCGCGGCGCGCGCCTCTTCCCGGAAAGCGGTGATTTCTTCCTGTGTAGCAAAGCATTTATACGCCTTGCCCGCGGCCAAAAGCTGCTGCGCGACGGCGGCGTGCCGCGGGGCGTTTTCGAACTGGCTCACGATCTCGCCGTCATGGTCGAGGCCCAGCCAGGCCATGCCATGCAGGATCGCCTCCGTTGCCTCCGGCGTCGAGCGCGCGCGGTCCGTGTCCTCGATGCGGAGGAGAAACTTGCCGCCGCGCCCCCGCGCGTAGAGCCAGTTGAAGAGCGCTGTACGTGCCCCGCCGATATGCAGAAAGCCCGTGGGCGAGGGGGCAAAACGGGTGACGACGGGAGCAGACATGGGTGCGTTTACCTTTCCGTAACCATGAGAGGCCTAGACCTAGAGGGCCTGTCTATCCAGTGCGGGGAACGGGGGCAAGGAGGTGCCAGGTGAGACGCATGCGCTCCATTCTGTTGGAGCAGCGCGGGTCGCTCTTTGAATGGGTGCCGGTGTGCATGGCAGTGGGCATCGGTCTCTATTTCCTTTTGCGGTTCGAACCGTCGATGACACAGCTCTGGGCCGTGGCGGGGGGCGCCATCGGTCTGCTATTCTGTGTGCGCTGGCTGGGGGAGGCGTTTCGCCCGCTGATCATCGGTGTGGTCATTGTCGCCTCTGGCTTCCTTCTGGCAGCGCACCGTGCCCACGACGTGGCGAGCCCGGTGATGAGCTGGCGCTACTACGGGCCTGTCGAGGGCCGCGTGGTGAACCTTGATCGCAGCAGCTCGGACGCGCTGCGCGTGACGCTTGATCAGGTGGTGCTCGACCGCGTGCCGCCGCATCGGACGCCCGAGCGGGTGCGCATTTCGCTGCATGGTGATCAGAGCCTCGGGGTGGCACCCGCGCCGGGGCTGCGGGTGATGACCACGGCGCATATCTCGCCGCCTGGTGGGCCGGTTGAACCTGGAGGCTTCGACTTCCAGCGCCACGCCTGGTTTGGGCAGTTGGGCGGTGTGGGCTATTCCCGGGTCCCGATGCTGGCCATTGCACCGGCCGCGGAGGATCAGTGGGAGCTGGCTGTGTTCCGGATCCGCATGGCCATCGGCGCGCGGATGCTCGAGATCCTGCCCGGCGATGTGGGCGGCTTTGCGGTGGCCGTGACCACGGGCGCGCGCTCGGCGATCAGCCAGGAGGCACTGGACGATCTGCGCGCCAGCAATCTGGCGCATCTTCTGGCCATCTCGGGGCTGCATATGGGCCTGCTGACCGGGTTTGTCTTTGCGCTCTTGCGCGTGATCATCGCGCTGATCCCGCCGCTGGCGCTGCGCGTGCCGGGGCGCAAGCTGGCCGCGGGCGGCGCGCTGGTCGTCGCGGCGGGCTATCTTGCTCTGTCGGGCGGCAATGTGGCGACGGAACGCGCCTTCATCATGGTGGCTGTGGCGCTCTCGGCCGTGATGCTGAACCGCCGGGCGATCTCGCTGCGCGCCGTAGCGATTGCGGCGGTCATCGTGCTGCTGCTGCGGCCCGAAGCGCTGCTGGGGCCGGGGTTCCAGATGTCCTTTGCGGCCACAACCGCGCTGGTCGCCGTCTTCGGATACATGCGTGATCACCGGATCGGCATGGGGCCGAAATGGGCCAAGCCAGTTGTGGCGGTTTTGATCTCCTCGGGTATCGCAGGGCTCGCCACCGCGCCGATTGGCGCCGCCCATTTCAACGCAATTTCGCATTATGGGCTGATCGCCAACCTGACCTCGGTGCCGATGATGGGCACCGTGGTGATCCCCGCGGCGGTGCTTGCGCTGATCCTGGCGCCGCTGGGGCTCGACTGGATTGGGCTCTGGATTATGGGCGTCGGCCTGCGCTGGATCCTCGAGGTAGGCAGCTTTGTGGCCGGGCTCGATGGCGCGCGATCATTCGTGCATGGGCCGGGCATCGCCGTGCTGCCCATGATCGCGCTGGGGTTTCTGTGGCTCTGCCTCTGGCAGGGGCGTACGCGGCTCGTCGGGGTCTTGCCCGTTCTTGCCGCCTTCTGGCTATGGGTCACGGCGGACCGGCCCGTAGGGCTCATCGCGGAGAACGGCACGCTTGTGGGGGTCATGACCGCCGAAGGCCGCGCGCTCAGCAAGGAGCGCGGGGCGGGGTTCATCGCACGGAACTGGCTCGAGAACGACGGCGAGGCGACGGATCAGCCCACCGCGGCGGCGCGGTGGCCAGAGACCCGCAGCGCGGTTCTGCCGGGGGGTGTGCAGCTCACGCATCTGGCTGGCAAGAAGGCGGTGTCCTCCTTTGACGGCTGTCGTGCGGGGCAGATCATCGTGGCGAACCAGCCGCTGCCGCCGGTTGTCGCCGAATGCATTCTGCTCGATCCCGACCGGCTGGAGAGCATGGGGGCGGTGGCGATCCACGAGCGCAAAGGGGCTGTGCATCTGGTCTCGACCCGCGACCGGACGGGCGACCGGCTGTGGACGCCGTGGTACCGCCGCGCGCAGCGTCAGTAGGTACGGATCAGCCCGACCAGCTTGCCCTGCACCTTGACCTGGTCTTCGTTGAAAATCCGCGTTTCATAGGCGGGGTTGGCCGCTTCCAGCGCAATCGCACTGCCCTTGCGAATATAGCGTTTCAACGTCGCCTCATGGTCTTCCACCAGCGCCACGACGATGTCGCCATTGTCGGCCACGCTGGTCTCGCGGATCACGACCACATCGCCGTCATTGATGCCAGCGTCGATCATCGAGTCGCCGCGGACCTCCAAGGCATAGTGCTCGCCCGAGCCCGAGAGCATCTGCCCCGGCACCGCGACACTGTGGGATTTCTGGTTGATCGCCTCGATCGGGACACCGGCGGCGATCCGGCCCATGACGGGCAGTTCGGTTGCGAAGGCAGTGCTGATCGGCTGCGCATTGGCGGGCATCGGCGCGTCGGGCTTGTCGCCTTCGATCACGCGCGGGGAAAAGCCGCCCGTTGGCTCGCCACCGAGGCTCTCGGGCAGCTTCACGATCTCAATCGCGCGGGCCCGATGGGCGAGGCGGCGGATGAAGCCGCGCTCTTCCAATGCCGTGATCAGGCGGTGAATACCGGATTTCGACCGCAGGTCCAGCGCCTCTTTCATTTCGTCGAAACTGGGCGGCACGCCGTCCCGCTGCATGCGCTTGTGAATGAACTCGAGCAAATCCAACTGCTTCTTGGTGAGCATCTTTTGGTCCTCCGACGCCTGAATTTGCCTTTGTTCTAGTGATGTTCCCGTTTTGTGTCAACGGTTTCAGAGCGGCAGGTAGTTCACCTCGGCACCGACCTCCTGCGCGGGGTCGTGCGGCGGGCGGACCAGCAGCGCGTTGGCCCGCGACAGGACGCTGAGCAGCGAGCTGTCCTGGCTGTCGAAGGCGCGCAGGCCATCGTCGGCCAGAACGGCGCGCATATAGTGCTCGCGCGGGCCGTTGGGCGGCAAGGGCGCCGCGAGCGTCGCCTGCTTGGGCTGTGCGGGTGCCGCGCCCAGGCCCAGCAGCGCGCGTACAACAGGCACAACGAAGATCGTGCCACAGACCATGGCCGAGACCGGATTGCCGGGCAGGCCGATCATCGCCGCGGCACCAAGCCGCCCCGCCATCAGGGGTTTGCCGGGGCGCATGGCGACCTTATAGAAGGATTGCTCCATCCCAAGCTCAGCCGCCACGGGGGCCACCAGATCATGATCCCCCACCGAGGCGCCGCCGATGGTCAGGATGAGATCGGCCCCGGCTGCCAGGCCAAAGGCCGTTGTCAACGAGGCTTCGGTGTCGCGCGCGATGGGGATCATGCGGACCTCGGCGCCCTCGGCTTCGAGCATCGCGGCGAGGCCAAAGGTGTTCGAGGCAATGATCTGATCGGGTCCGGGAGTTTCGCCCGGCATCACCAACTCATCCCCGGTGGCCATGACGGCCACAACGGGGCGGCGGGTCACCGGCACCTCGGCAATGTTCATTGCGGCAAGCAGGGCGATATCGGTCGGACCCAACCGGCGGGGCGCGCGCATGACGTCGCCCGCTTTGAAATCACCGCCAGCGGGGCGGATATTGTCCTTGCCGTCCATGTCGCGGTTCAGCGTGATCAGATCGCCGCGCCGCGTGACGTCTTCCTGGATCACCACGAAATCGAGCGCGTCGGGGACCGGCGCGCCGGTGAAGATGCGCACGCATTGGCCCGGGCCGACCGAGCCGGTAAACGCGTGACCTGCCGCCGCTTCGCCCACGAGTTTGAACATCGCGTCGGGTTCCACCTCGGTGCGGCGGAGCGCATAGCCATCCATGGAGGAGGCATCAAAGGGCGGTTGCGTGCGCGTGGCGGTCACATCGCGGGCCAGAACCCGGCCTGCTGCGGCGCGCAGCGGCACGGTTTCCGTCTCGAGCGGCGTGACCAGCGCAAAAAGATGCTCCAGCGCCTCGGCGACCGAGATCATGACGCCTCGAACCTGCCGGACTTGCCGCCGTCCTTCAGAACCACGCGCAAATCAGTGATCTGCATGGATTTGTCGACGGCCTTTGTCATGTCATAGACCGTGAGCGCGGTCACCGAAGCGGCCGTGAGCGCCTCCATCTCGACGCCCGTCTGGCCGGTCGTCTTCACGGTGGCTTCGATGTGATAGCCGGGCAGCTTGGCGTCTGCCTCAAAGTCCACCGCCACCTTGGTGATCGGCAAGGGGTGACAGAGCGGGATCAGGTCAGAGGTGCGTTTCGCAGCCATGATCCCGGCAAGCCGCGCGACACCGAGCACATCGCCCTTCTTGGCGTGGCCTTTCGAGATGATCTCGAAGGTCTCGGGCTGCATCGCGATCTGGCAGCGGGCCACCGCGATCCGGTCGGTGACCGCCTTGGCGCCCACATCGACCATATGCGCATCGCCCTTGGCGTCGAAATGCGTGAGCTTGCCGGACATCTCACATGCCCCCGGCGGTCATCGGATTGGCGAGCAGCTTGCGCGTGGCGCCCTCCACATCCTCCTGCCGCATCAGGCTTTCGCCGATCAGGAAGATGCGCGCGCCATAACGGGCCATGTCGGCGAGATCCTCCGGTGTGCTGAGCCCCGATTCCGCGACGATCAGCCGGTCTTCAGGCACGTCGCGCGACAGCTCGCGGGTGGTGTCGAGCGTGGTCTCAAAGGTTTTGAGGTTGCGATTGTTGATGCCCATGAGGCGGCTCTTGAGATGGCTGGCGCGCGCCAGTTCTTCGGCGTCATGCACTTCGAGCAGCGCGTCCATACCCCATGCCATCGCGGCCTCTTCGAGGTCCTGCGCCTGCTCGTCACTGACCGAGGCCATGATGATCAGGATGCAATCGGCGCCCATCGCGCGCGCTTCGGCCACCTGATAGGTGTCATACATGAAGTCCTTGCGCAGCACCGGCAAATCACAGGCTCGCCGGGCTTCGCCGAGATAGTCCTTGGCGCCCTGGAAGCTGGGCGTGTCTGTCAGAACCGACAAGCAGGTGGCGCCGCCTTCCGCATAGGCTTGCGCCAGCGTGGCGGGGTCGAAGTCCGCGCGTATGAGCCCCTTGGAGGGGCTCGCCTTCTTGATCTCGGCAATCAGCCCGTAGCCTTGGATGCTAGCGTGATGCAACGCCTCGGCAAAGGGGCGGACAGCAGGCGCATCGCGGGCCTCGGCCTCGACATCGGCCAGCGGTTTGGCGGCCTTGTCGGCGGCGATCTCTTCCAGCTTGTAGGCCTTGATCTTGTCGAGAATGGTATCGGTCATGGGGTCTCCGGCGGGTTGGCCCAATTTATGGCGCGGGCGCCGCGGGCCTGCAACCATGCATTGGTGCGGCTGAAGGGGCGGGAGCCGAAAAAGCCGCGCCGGGCCGAGAGCGGCGATGGGTGCGCCGTCTCGATCTTGAGATTGGTCGCGGGATCGACGTTAGCAGCGGTCTTCTGTGCGTGGGCGCCCCAAAGAAGATAGGCGCGCGGCTGATCTGCGAGGTGGTCGAGTACTTGTTGCGTGAGCACCTGCCAGCCGAGGCGGTCGTGGCCCTTGGCGTCGCCGGCGGGCACCGTCAGCACCGTGTTGAGCAAAAGCACGCCCTGATCCGCCCAGAACCCCAGATCGGCGGTCACGGGCGCCGCGCCGATGTCGGCCTGCAGTTCCTTGTAGATGTTGGCCAGCGACCGGGGCAGCGGGCGCACGTCGGCGTCTGCGGAGAACGCGAGGCCATGCGCATGGCCGGGCGTGGGGTAGGGGTCCTGTCCGAGGATGACGACCTTGGCTTCGTCTGGCTGGACGTGTTTCAGTGCCCGGAAAATCTGATGCGCAGGCGGCAGGATTTCGCGCGGATCGGCGGCGAGCTTGGCTTGCAGGGCAGGCCAGTCGGTCTCGAAAAACGGCAGCTGCGCCCAGGCACCGAGAGAGGTCACGCCGCTTGGGTGATTTTGGCAACCGCCTCGATCTTGGCGCGGGCAGCGCCGCTGTCGATGGCCTCTGCCGCCCGGGCGACGCCCTCTTTCAGATCGGTCACCGCATCGGCGACCACAAGCGCCGCTGCGGCGTTGAGCAGCACTGCGTCGCGATAGGCTGAGGGCGCGCCATCCAGCAAGGCCTTGAAATCCTCTGCGTTCTCTTCTGGCGTGCCCCCGACGATGGCCTCGAAGGGATGCACGGGCAGGCCCGCGTCTTCGGGGTGCACCTCGATGTCCGTCACGCTGCCATCGGGGCCAAGCGCGCTGACCCAGGAGGTGCCGGTGATCGTCAGCTCATCGGTTCCGTCCGAGCCATGCACCAGCCAGGCCTTCTCGGACCCCAGCGCGCCCAGCGTCTCGGCCATGGGGCGGATGAGTTCACGCGAAAATGCGCCCGTGAGCTGGCGTTTGACCCCTGCGGGGTTGGTGAGCGGCCCGAGGATATTGAAGATCGTGCGGGTGCCAAGCTCGGCCCGCGTGGGCATCACATGGGCAATCGCCGGATGATGCATGGGCGCCATCATGAAGCCGATGCCCGCCTCCGCCAGCGCCTGTTCGACCACCTTGGGCCCGACCATCACATTGAGGCCCATCTGGGTCAGCGCATCCGCCGCACCGGATTTCGAGCTGAGGTTGCGGTTGCCGTGCTTGGCCACCACCACGCCCGCGCCCGCCACCACAAAGGCGGTGGCGGTCGAGATGTTCAGCGTGCCCTTGCCGTCGCCGCCGGTGCCGACGATGTCCATCGCCCCTTCGGGCGCGCGCACCGCATTGCACTTGGCGCGCATGACGGCGGCGGCGGCGGCATATTCATCGACCGTTTCACCCCGCGTGCGCAGCGCCATGAGCAACCCGCCAATCTGGCTCGGCGTGGCTTCGCCTTCGAAGAGGATGCCGAAGGCGGTCTCGGCCTGTGCCTTGCTCAGCGGACCCTCGGCAGCCGCTCCGATCAGCGGCTTCAGCGCGTCACTCATGCCGAGACCTTCATCTCGTCGAGGAAGTTCTGCAGCAGCGCGTGCCCGTGTTCAGACCGGATGGACTCGGGATGAAACTGCACGCCGTGGATCGGCAACTCGCGGTGCTGCAGCCCCATGATGGTGCCATCCTCAAGCTCGGCGGTGACCTCCAGATCGTCTGACAGGCTGTCGCGGTCGACCACGAGGGAGTGGTATCGGGTGGCTGCGAAGGGCGTCGGAAGGCCCGCAAATACACCCTTTTGGCCATGCGAAATCTGGCCGAGCTTGCCATGCACGATGTCCTGCGCCTGCACGACGGCCCCGCCGAACACCTGCCCTATGGTCTGGTGCCCGAGGCACACGCCCATCAGCGGTGTGCCGGTTTCCGCCGCTGCATGGGTCAGGCTGAGGCAAATTCCTGCCTGATCGGGCGTGCCGGGGCCGGGCGACAGCAGGATGCCTGCGGGCTTCAGCGCCATCGCTTCCTGCACGTTCAGCGCATCGTTGCGGTGCACAACCACGTCCATACCGAGGCTGCCGACATAGTGCAGCAGGTTGTAGGTAAAACTGTCGTAGTTGTCGATGAGCAGTAGCATGTCCAAAACTTTGAATTCAGGGCTGGAGACCGAGGCCCCTAGCGCGGTATAGGTGAGGCTACATGTTCAGGCTTGCGAGCGTGCGTCAAGGGGCGCAAGCTCACGGCAGGCCGATCAGGGTGCGACAGCCGAACCTCCGACGCAGCAGCGGAGCGCGGTGTGAGATGACAAGAGGTGAGCAGAGCGTGGCACGAGGATTTCTGAGGGGAGCACTATGGGGCGGCGCCGTGAGCCTTGGCGCCGTTGCGGTGCTGTCTGTCGTGGCCGAGGCGCCGCAAGCGCCGGATGTCAAAGCCTCCGCCCCGGCGACTGAAACGGCGCCTCAGCCCGCGGTCACCGATGCCACCAAGCCGCGTGGTGACCGGGTCCCGGTGACCGGCCAGGAAGCGCCCAAGGCACCCGCGCCGCAGCCCGATACGCTGGCCGCGGTGGGCGATGATACGCTGCAATCCGCAGCCCAACCGCAGACCGGCGAGGCGTCCGGGCTCACCGATCCGGGGGCAGGGGTCGATAGCAGCGGCGTCGCCGGCGGCGCGCAGGAGACGCCCGCCATCGCGCGTCCGCAAGCGCTGGGGTTGAAGGCGCCGGTTGTCGAGCCGGGCGTGGCCGTCTCGACCGAACCGGCGGCCCCGCTGACCGAGCAACCGGCCGAGGAAAAGCTGGCGCTGACGGAAGACCCGCAACAGCCCGATGCCCCGCTGCCCGAAGACGACAGTGCTGCGCTTGCGCAACCTGCACCGACTGTGCCTGCGACCGAAGCGCCGGAAGGCTCGATCTCGCAGGACCCCGAACAACCGCCATTGCCCGATGTTCCAACCGAAACCCAGGCCTTTGAGACAGAACCGGTGGTGGAGCCCGAGCCTGACCCCACGCCAGAGCCCGAGGCCCCGGCGAATGTGGAGACACCGGCGCCTGCCGACGATGCCGTGGCGCCCCAGATTGCCCAAGGTGGTCCGGGAACAGAACCCGCCGACACCGCCCGCGCGCCTGAGCCCGAGGTGGCCCAACCGCTGCCCGAGACCCTGCCCGAAGAGACAGCGGAGGTGCCGGAGCTTGCCACCGAGGACGTGCTGGCCGGGGTTGGCGCGCCCGTGGGAACGGTCGGGAATCTCGCACCGGATGTGCAGATCAACCGCTTGCCCAGCCTGCGTGACGAGACGCCCGCCGCCCTTGTGCCACAAGAGACACCAGAGGCTGAAGCACCGGAGGAGGCTGCGCCGCTCTCAGACCGCCCGGTGGACCTGTTCGCCGTGCCTGCCGAGAACCCGGAGGGCAAGCCGATGATGGCGATTGTGCTGATGGATCAGGGTGTGGATCTGTCGCGCGGGACAATTGGCCTGCCCGCGCTGCGCAGCTTTCCCTACCCGATCAGTTTCGCGGTCGACAGCGGGTTGCCGGATGCGGCAGAGCGGATGGCGGCCTATCGCGCCGAAGGGTTCGAGGTGCTCGCCATCGTGGATCTGCCGCCGGGCGCGCGCGCGCAGGATGCGGAAACCTCGCTCTCCGTGGCGCTCGAGGCTGTGCCGGAAGCGGTCGGCGTTCTGGAAGGCGTCGGCGAGGGGCTGCAAGGCTCGCGGGATGCGGCGTTGCAGGTGGCAGATATCCTCGCCGATACAGGCCATGGATTTGTGACCCAGAACAAGGGGCTGAACACGGTGCAGAAGCTTGCCGCGCGCTCGGGCGTGCCTTCGGCCGTGGTGTTCCGCGATTTCGACAACGAGGGCCAGTCGCCCAGTGTGATCCGGCGGTTTCTGGATCAGGCGGCCTTTCGCGCCGGGCGCGATGGCACCGTCGTGATGCTGGGGCGCTTGCGTGAAGACACGATCTCGGCGCTGCTTGTCTGGGGGCTGCAGGATCGGGCAGAGCGCGTGGCACTTGTCCCGGTCTCTGCCACGCTGACCACCCAGCCCTAAGCGCGGCGTTCTTCTGGAGAGACAAAACCATCGTACCAGCGCGCGAAGCCATCCGCATCCATCGGATGACCGATGAGAAATCCCTGAATGACGTCACAGCCGAGCGCCTTCACGCGATCGATCTGCGCGCGCGTTTCGACGCCTTCTGCGACAATGCGCATGTCGAGGCTGCGCGACAGGGCGACCAGGGCCGCGACAATGCTCTCGGCGCGGTCATTCGGCATCGGCGCGACCAGCGAGCGGTCGAGCTTGATGCCATCGATCTGCAGTCGCGAGAGATTCGACATCGATGCATAGCCGGTGCCGAAATCATCCAGCACCACCGAGAAGCCCGCTTTTGTCAGCTGCTCCACACTTCGGATCGCGTGATCGTCTTCGCTCTGAATGAGGGTGTTTTCGAGGATTTCAACGGTTAGATCGCCGGGCGACATGCCGCGGGCTAGCACTTCCTGCAGCAATCGGTCAGGCAGGTTCGGATCGCGCAGCGTGGCCGGTGAGGCATTCACGGAAATTGACGGGATCACATAGCCGCGGCTGCGCAGCTCCTCGAGCGCGTCGAGGCCCTTTTCGACCATCATCAGGTCGATCTGACGGATCAGACCGGCCTCTTCCGCCGCCGCGATGAAGGTCGCGGGCGGGATGATGCCGCGCTCGGGGTGGCGCCAGCGTGCGAGCACTTCGCAGCCGTAGAGCGTGTCGCTGTTGGCGCAGACCTGTGGCTGGAAATGCGGCTCGAACTGATCTTCCGTCAGCGCCGTGTCGATCTGCGCAAAGAGGACACGGCGCTTCTCGAACTCCGCCCGCAGATCGCCCGAATAGGCAAAGACCTGGCCGCGCCCGTTGCGCTTGGCCTTGTAGAGCGCGAGGTCTGCCTCGATCAGCAATTGGTCGGGCGTGGCGTTGGCCGAGGTCGCCATGGTGAAGCCCACGCTCGTGCCGATCTCGCAGGTCGTCTCCTCGATCATCATCGGCTGGCTGATGGCCTCGACAAGGCGATGGCCGAGCTGTTCGAGATCCTCGACCGATCTTGGTGACTTCACCACGATCACGAATTCATCTCCACCGATCCGGGCCACCAGGTCATCGGCGCGCGCATGTGTCAGCAGCAACCGCGCGACCTCGACCAGCACATCGTCACCCGCCTTATGCCCGAGACTGTCATTGATCGCCTTGAAGCGGTCGAGATCGAGCTTCATCACGCTCACCGAGACCTCGGCGCCCGACCCATCCTCAAGGCCCGAGAGATAGTCATAAAGCGCGCGGCGGTTCAGCAGCCCCGTGAGCGCGTCATGGTTGGCGGCATGGGCGAGATTGTTGCGCGCGGCAAGCAGGTCGGTGTTGCGCTGCCGCAGCGCGTCGTAGGAGGACGCGAGCTGTTTGCTGCGCCGCTCCAGGCGTTTGATCGTCCGCGTGACCGAGACCTGCGCCGGCAGGAAAATGAACAGCGCCTCCATCATCAGAACCATGACGGCGGCGGTCAGCGCGAGGGTTTCTAGACGGTGCAGCCAGCGGTTCTGCGCATCGGCGCGGACCTCGTGCAGCCGCGCGGCGGTGCTGAGCGCGATCAGAAGGTCCCGCTGCCCCAGCGTGACGAGCTGGTTCTGCATGTTGGCCTTCACCTGCCCGGTGGCCTCGATGGTGTAACGCGCGGTCTCGACGAAACGGCGCGAGAAGTAGTCCAGCGGGAACTCCTCGTCGTCAAAGTAAAGATGCTGCAGGTCGGGGGACAGATCCGTGCGGCTCACCAGCCACTCGTGGGACACTTCAAAGAGCCGGATCGCGGAGACCAACCGCGCGTCGATTTCCGAAGAAGAGCTGCGCTCACTCTCGCGCATCAGGAACAGGATGCGCTGGCTCAGCATCACCTGCCGGGTGCTGATCTGGCTTGCGTCCGCTTCCGCATCGGCGCCATCGATGGCGACGATCGAAAAGTAGTGCGCCGCCGAAATCGTCATGCAGACGATGGCGAGGCCGAGCGCATAGCGTTTCCACAGGGATTGCGGCCGCGTAATGCAGACGAGGCGGATCACGCGACGCTTGAGTTTCCTGATGATCCCGAACAATGCGGTCCCCGCGGTTGTCTCTCTCGCAGGGGCCGATCGACACGACGCGGAAGCGGGGCCGTGCACCCTGCACGCGCGAGAACCCTGTCAGATCGCGGTTTCGATACTGTCAAGAGCCAAGGAAAAACCGCGACACCGGCCCATGTTTCTATGCAGCAATTTCATCGAATTTATCGACAAACCGAGGCAATCCGGCGCGTCAGATGATCTCGTCTTCGTCGAACAGCGGATCGCGTTCGAGCTGGCTGGCAAGGTCTTCGACGGTGTCTTCCGCCGCACGCGGGCTGAGGGCGGCAAGGTGAAAGATCGCGTCGCCCTCGTTCACAACGGGCAGGATCGCGCGGCCAATGAGGATCCCCGCAGCGGGTGCCTGCAGATCGGTCTCGGTGCCCCCGAAAGGATCGGACACGGTCGCCAGCACATCGCCGTCCTGCACCATCTCGCCCTCGGCGCGGAAGGTGCGCAACAGCCCGCCCGCGGGCGCGCGCAGCCAGGTGGAGCTTTCGCAGATATGCGGCGTGGCCTTGGCGGGGGCGATGCCCTTGGCAGCCAGCATCGACAGGTTGCGCATGACGCGCAGGATGCCCGCGACGCCCGCGCGCACCGCCATCTCGTCAAAGCGCAACCCTTCGCCCGCCTCGTAGAGCAGCACCGGCGTGCCACGCTCCGCCGCCTCGGCGCGCAGCGAGCCTTCGCGCAGCGGCGAGGTCAGCACCACCGGCGCGCCGAAGCTCATCGCCATATCGCGGGTGGCCCGGTCACCTGGTGAGACCCGGATCTGCGGCAGGTTGGTGCGGTGGATCGCGGCGGAGTGCAGGTCGATCCCCACATCGCAGCGCAGCACCACATCGTTGAGAAAGATATGCGCCAGCCGCGCGCCCAGCGAGCCCGAGCGATGCCCGGGGAAGCAGCGGTTCAGATCCCGCCGGTCCGGCAAATAGCGCGAGCGGTTGAGAAAGCCGAAGCTGTTGACCACGGGCACCACGAGCAACGTGCCGCGCAGGGTTTTCAGCTGCGGCGCGCGCAGGAGCCGCCGCACGATCTCCACGCCGATCACCTCGTCGCCATGCACCGCGGCCGAGACAAACATCACCGGCCCCTCGCGTTTGCCGTGATGCACCTGGACCGAGAGCGTGACCGGTGTGTGATCGGGCAGGGTAGAGACGGGCAGGTGGACGGTTTCGACGCTGCCCGGCTTGATGCTTTGTCCCGCAATATCAAAGGGCTGGCGCGGCATTCTCTCAGCTGTTGCCTTGCCCCGAGAAGCGCGCCGCATCCGCTGCCGCGCGCCGGATCGCGTTGGATTTGTGCACCGTCTCCTGATACTCCAGTTCCGGGTCGCTGTCGTAGACGACGCCGCCGCCCGCCTGGATGTAGAGCGTCTGATCTTGCACCACGGCGGTGCGCAGGGCGATACACATGTCCATGTCACCACCCGCGCTGAAGTACCCCACACCGCCGCCATAGACACCGCGCTTTTCCGGCTCCAGCTCGTCGATGATCTCCATCGCGCGCACCTTGGGCGCGCCCGAAACCGTGCCTGCTGGCATGCCCGCAAAAAACGCGTCGAGCGCGTCCTTGTCGTCGTGCAGCTCGCCCACCACGTTCGACACGATGTGCATCACGTGAGAGTAGCGCTCGACGATGAATTCCTCGGTCGGGCGCACGGTGCCGATCTTGGCCACGCGGCCCACGTCATTGCGGCCGAGATCGAGCAGCATCAGATGCTCGGCCAGCTCCTTCTGATCCGCCAGCAGGTCAACCTCGAGCGCGCGGTCTTCTTCGGGCGTGGCACCCCGGGGCCGCGTGCCCGCGATGGGGCGGATCGTGACCTCATTTCCGAAGACGCGCACAAGGATTTCGGGGCTGGCGCCCACCACCTGAAAGCCGCCGAAATTGAAATAGAACATGAAGGGCGAGGGGTTGGTGCGCCGCAGGGAGCGATAGAGCGCGAACGGGTCCTGCTGGAAACTCTGCGCCCACCGCTGCGCGGGCACCACCTGGAAGATGTCGCCCTTGCGAATATACTCCTTGGCCGTCTCGACCGCCTGCTTGTAACCCTCGTGGGTGAAGTTGCTGACCGGGTCCCCGGGCGGCTCCGCATCCCCCAGATCGCGCGTGGCCATCGGCATCGCGCGCTCCAGATCGCGCACCGCATCCATCACCCGCTCCGCCGCCTGCGCGTAAGCGGCCCGCGCGGATTGCCCGTCGCTGACCCAGGCAGGGGAGACCACGGTGACTTCACCCTTCACCCCGTCGAGCACCGCCACCACGGACGGGCGCAGCATCACCGCATCGGGCAGGCCCAGCGGGTCGGGGTTGATGTCAGGCAGGTGCTCGACCAATCGCACCATGTCATAACCGAGATAGCCAAAGAGCCCGGCGGCGGCCTGGGGCAGATCATCGGGCAGGTCGATCCGGCTCTCGGCCAGCAGGCTGCGCAGCGTATCGAGCGGGTTGCCCTCCTGCGGTGTGAAGGCATCGGCATCATAGCGGGCAGAACGGTTGATCTCGCTTGTGGTGCCATTGCAGCGCCAGATCAGGTCGGGCTTCATACCGATGATCGAATAGCGCCCGCGTACCTCGCCGCCCGTGACGGATTCCAGCACAAAGGCGTCCTTCTGCGCGCCCGTGAGCTTGAGCATCAGCGAGACGGGTGTGTCGAGGTCGGCAGCCAGCCGTGTATAGACGATCTGGTTGCGGCCCTCGGCATAGGCCGCCTCGAAGCGGTCGAACTCGGGGGTCAGCGCCATGGTCAGGGGAAGTTCACATGCACGGCCTGCAGCGCCTGCGGGTTGATCTGCGGATTGGCCCGCAGCGTCACATCGGCGCCGTAGATCTCGAAGATGTCCTGTGACAGCGCCTGGTTGGCCTGACCGCTCAGTTGCGCGCGCAGCGCTGTGGTTTCGTCATCATCCTGCGGACCTTCGATGGCGTCGAGCCGCACCACAACGATGGCGCCTTCATCCGGCTGCACCGAAACGTCGCCGACCTCCATGTCGAAGACCTCGGCCATGAAGCCCGCCGGTGTGCCGCCAACGAAATCACTGCGCAGGAGGTCATCCTCTCGCACGGCATCCATACCCAGCTCGGCAAAGGCAGTGCCCTCGGACAGCTGCGGCAGTTGCGGCTCGAGCTGTGCGGTCAGCTGCGTCTCGACTTCGGCCGCGCGCCAGTGCTCCAGCACGTCCTCGCGCACGTCCTCGAAGGGCGCAGGGCGCGGCGGCAGGGTCGCATCAAGGCGTAGCGCGAAGAGCCCGCCGTCTTCCAGCTGGGCAATCTCAGGGAAGTCCTCGGTGGTCACAGCCTGGGCGGCGCGCCGGAACGCCTCGTAGGCGGCTGTGCCCTCTGCGGTCTCGCTGCTCCAGTCGATCTGCGACAGCACCATATCAGTATCATTGGCCAGCTCTTCCAGCGTGGCACCACCGGCCAATAGATCATCAAGGCTCTCGGCCTGCGCTTCCACAAGGCGGCGGGCGCGGTCGGCGGCAACCTCCGGGCGCAGGATCGCCTGCGCCTCCTCGAAGGAAACGAATTGTTCGGGCAGAACCGCGTTCACCCGAAAGAGCGCGGGGCCAAGCGAGCTTGGCAGCGGGCCCACCACATCACCGACAGAGGCTGCAAAGACCTCTTCGCCCGCCGCGCCAAGATTGGCCTCGGTCACGTCGCCCAAATCGATATCCGCCAGATCGAGGCCGCGTTCGGTCACCAGCGTTTCAAAATCCTCACCCTCGGCCAGCCGCGCAGCCGCCGCCGTGGCGCTGGCGTCATCGAGATAGGCCAGGCGCTCAACCAGACGTCGTTCCGGCTGATTGAATTCGGCATCCCGCAGGGTGTAGGCCTCGCGCAGATCGTCTTCGGAAATCTCAACCTGATCGATCATCGCGTCGGGGCTGAGCAGCGCATAGGTGATCTGCTTGGTCTCGGGCAGGGTAAACTCGGCGATATTGGCGTCATAATGCGCTTGCAGCGTGGCCTCATCGGGCGTGGCAATGGGCTCGGCCAGATCGGCTTCGGCCAGCCGCGCCCACGTAAAGCTGCGCCGCTCGGCGACATAGCTCACCAGCGTCTCCGCATAGGCATCGGGCATGACCACGCCGCTGAGGATCGCACCCTGCATGAGGGTGCGCGACACCTCCTCGCGCAGCTGCGTTTCGAACTGCGCTTCTGTAATGCCGTTCTGCTCGAGCGCAAAGCGATAGCCTTCGCGGTCGAAGCTGCCATCGACCCCGCGGAAGGCGGAGATTTCCAGAATGCGGTCGCGCAGGTTGGCATCGCCGATCGACAGCCCGATTTGGGCCGCCTCGTGATCGAGCGCCCGCTGAGAAACGAGGCGCTGCAACACCGCCCGGTCGAGCCCGATGGCCTGGGCTTGCGCAAAGGGCAGCACCTGGCCCGTCTGCTGCTGTACGGCTTGGATCTCCTGTTGCAGCTGGCGCGCGTAATTGTCGACCGACACCGGCATATCGCCAACCGTGCCGATGGTGCGAATGTTGCCGCTCAGGTTCGTCGCCCCAAAGCCGCCCAAAGCCAGGATCAGCAGGCCGAGCAGAATCCAGACGGCGGTTTTCGAGATGCTTGAAGAGCCTTTGGCCATGTCACTCCCTTGCGCTGTCGCGCCTCACGTTTTGCCGTTCTGTCTATGCGCAGCAAGCCCCAGGGGCAAGGGGCCTCACAGGCTGTTGTCCAGCGCCTGAAGCCGGTCGAACAGCACGCCGATCCCGGCCCGGTCGAGATTGGCAAAGGCGATGCGCAACTGGCCTGCGCCGGTGGTGTCCTCCTCGGGGCAGAACATGGTGCCGGGCAGGCAGAGGATGCTTTGCGCGCGCACCAGATGGCGGGCCAGATCGTCGGAAGCCATCTCGAAAGGATGCTGCATATAGGCGAAATAGGCGCCGAGACCGAGCAGCCGCCATCCTCGGGTCTCGAGCGGGGCAAATCCGTCGGCAATCGCAGCCCGACGCGCGAGGATTTCGTCGCGCTCGCCCGCTAGCCACTGGCGCAGGTTCTGCATGCCCCAGAGGGCCGCGTGCTGGCCGATCTGGCCGGGGCAAATCGCGACCGTGTCGAGGAACTTCTCCACCTCGGCCAGCCGCGCAGTGCCCGTGGCCATCGCACCCACCCGGTGGCCCGTCAGGCGATAGGCTTTGGAGAAAGAATAAAGGTGGATCAGGGTCTCGGGCCAGCTTGGGTCCTGAAAGAGATCGTGCGGCGCGCCGTCCTGCGCGTGAAAGTCGCGGTAGGTCTCATCGAGGATCAGCGCAATGCCACGCCGCTGTGCCAGCTCAAAAAACGCACGGATCAGCGCAGCAGGATATTCAACACCCGCCGGGTTGTTCGGCGAGACCAGCGCAATCGCCCGGGTGCGGGGCGTGATCAGGGCCTCGGCGGCGTCGGGGTCAGGCAGCAGCGCGTCGTCGGTCCTCAGCGGCACGCTGCGCACGCCGGACATATCCAGCCACATCTTGTGATTGAAGTACCAGGGCGTCGGCAGGATGACCTCATCGCCTTCCGTGCAGAGCGTCGCGATGGCCGCGGCGAAGGCCTGGTTGCAGCCCGAGGTGATCGCGACCTGATCGCCCGTAACCTCGCCCCCATAGATCCGCATGGTCTCTGCCGCGAGCCCGTCCCGCAGCTCCGAAAGCCCCAGCACCGGCCCGTAAAGGTGCGCGTCATCCCGGTTGAGCGCCACATCGGCCATGGCCTGGCGCAGGGCATCGGGGGGCGGGTCAACCGGGGCGGCCTGGCTCACGTTGATCAGCGGGCGGTCGGCGGGAAAGGTGACCCCGTCCAACCAGCGGCGGGCCTCCATCACGGGGGGGGCAAAGGTGGCGGCGGTGCGCGTCATGCTCATCGGTTGGGTCCTGTCGAGGGGTGGCGGGGGGACCGCCGGGTCAGCCCTAGGGGGCTGGGGATCAATCGGTGCCGCGATAGGGCTCCACATATTGCAGCGCCATGTCCCAGGGGAAGAAAATCCACGTGTCCTGGCTGACACCGGTGATGAAGGTGTCGACCTGCGGCTCCCCCGACGGTTTGGCATAGACTGTCGCGAAATGGGCCTTGGGATAAAGGCTGCGCACCAATTCCAGCGTTTTGCCGCTGTCGACCAGGTCGTCGATGATCAGAATGCCGGTGCCATCCCCCATCATCTCCTTGTTTGGCGCTTTCAGCACCTCCGCGTCGCGGCGTTGGTCTGCCTTGCCGCCGCCTGAATGATACGACTTGACGCTGATCGTATCGACGGTGCGAATGTCCAGCTCGCGGGCGACGATCATCGCAGGCGCCATGCCGCCCCGGGTGATGGCCACAACGGCGCGCCACCCGCCGTCATCGGGACCTTGGCCATCCAGCCGCCAGGCCAGCGCGCGGCTGTCGCGGTGCATCTGGTCCCAGCTGACGTGAAAGCCCTTCTCATGGGGCAGGCGGCTTGGGTCTTTGTTCATCGTCTTACCTTTCAGTCAGCAGCCGTATCCCCAACGCGCCGAGCAGCGTGGCAGCAATACGGTCGAGTATGGGTTTGGCGCTCATGTAGCCGCGCCGCGCTGGCGGGCTCGACAGGAACAGCGCGATCAGCCCGTAGAACAGAACCTCCAGCACGAAGTGATTGACCACGATCACCGCGATGTCCCGCGCCGCCAGGCCCTGCGGGAAGACCACGACAATCACCGCCGCTGCAAAGAGCATCGACTTGGGATTGCCCGCGTTGATGAGGAGGCCGGAGAGGAAGGCGCGGCCTGTGGGGCGTTCGGTCTCGCCCACAGGGTCGCGCGCGTGGCGCCAGGTCTGGATCGCGATCCAGATGAGATAAAGCGCACCGCCCACCTTCAGGATGGTGTAGGTCCAGGGAAAGAGGCGAAAGAGCCCTTCCAGACCGAGCAGGGCCGCCAGCGTCCAGCAGGCCGCCATGAACCCGAGGCCAACGCCCGTTGCGAGGCCCGCCGCGCGGCCCGCGGCGACGGTGGTCTTGATGGCGTAGAGCAGGGCGGCTCCCGGACTGGCCAGCGCCGCAAGCAGCACGAGGTTGAAGGCGATGAGAGAGTCGATGGTCATAAGCTACCCCGCTGCGATACGTGCTCCGAAAAGGCCAAGTACGGCGCCAAAGCAGCGCTCGGCCCGTGTCTTGATCTGGGCGTAGATCCGGCGCGGTCTGCTCCGGGAAAAGACGGTTGCAAGGCATGCGTACCAGCCCGTCTCAACCACAAAGATCACCGTGAGGATCAGGACCGCGTCCTGCCACGTCATGCCCTGCGGAATGATCCCGGTGAAGACAGCGGCGAAATAGGCGAGCGCCTTGGGGTTGGCCAGATTGCACCACAGACCGAGCCAAAAGGCCTGCCACCCGCTGCGCGGCGCCCCTGCCTGTGCCTCTGGCAGGGGCTCGGACGCATGGCGCCAGAGCGAGATCCCGATCCAGATCAGAAAGAGCCCGCCGACGATGCGCAGCCCGGTCTGCACCCATGGCATGAGTTCGAAGACCAGCGACAACCCGGCCAGCGCGGCCATTGCCCAAAGCAGCACACCACATGTGAGCCCGAGGTTCAGCAGCAGGGCCGGGCGCAGCCCTTCGCCAGCTGCCGTGCGGATGGTGAGTATCGCTGCCGGGCCGGGGCTCATCGCGAGCATGAGCTGCAAAACCACCAGACCTGCGAGGGCGGCGAGCGTCATTCCTTGGCCATATCCGGTGCGTCCACCGCCTTCATGCCCACCACGTGATAGCCCGCGTCCACATGCAGGTTCTCGCCGGTGGTGCCCGAGCCCAGATCGCTGAGCAGGAACAGTGCGGCCTTGCCCACATCTTCGGTGGTCACATTGCGGCGCAGCGGCGAGTTGTATTCGTTCCACTTCATGATGTAGCGGAAGTCGCCAATACCGCTGGCGGCGAGCGTCTTGATTGGCCCGGCGCTGATCGCGTTCACGCGAATGCCGTCCTTGCCGAGGTCTTCCGCCAGATACTGCACCGAGGCCTCCAGCGCAGCCTTGGCCACACCCATCACATTATAATGCGGCATCACCTTTTCAGCGCCATAGTATGTCAGCGTGAGGCAGGAGCCGCCCTCGGTCATCAGCTTCTCGGCTCGCTGCACCACAGCGGTAAAGGAATAGACCGAGATATCCATCGACAGCGCGAAGTTCGCACGGCTGGTGTCCACATAGCGGCCACGCAGCTCGTTCTTGTCCGAAAACCCAATGGCGTGCACGATGAAATCCAGACGACCCCAGCGCTCTTTCAGCGCCTCAAAGAGCGCATCAATCGAGGCCTCATCGCCCACGTCGCAGGGCAGCACGATGTCGCTGCCCAGCTGGGCCGCCAGCGGGTCGACCCGCTTTTTCAGCGCCTCGCCCTGGTAGGAAAACGCCAGCTCCGCGCCCGCCTCCGCACAGGTCTTCGCGATCCCCCAGGCGATGGATTTGTCGTTCGCGAGCCCCATGATAAGGCCGCGCTTTCCCGCCAGAAGATCGTTTCCCATGGAAGTCCCTCGGTTGTCGTATGGTCGTCTCCGACCTTTAGGCGATTGCGCGGGGACCATCAAGGCAGCTTCATGATGCGGCAGGATGCCTCTTGACCTTTCCGCGCATTCGCCCACTTGCTGCAGCGGACGCCGAAAGAGGACACGATGGACAGCAGAAGCGGAAAGTTTGAAGGCGACGACCCGTTCCAGATCGCGCAGCGCTGGCTGGACGAAGCGGAGGCGAGTGAGCCCAACGATCCCAACGCGATCGCGCTCAGCACCGTCGATGCCGATGGTCTTCCTAACGCGCGCATGGTGCTGCTGAAGGAGATCGAGGCGGGCGCCTTTGTCTTCTACACCAACTACGAAAGCGCCAAGGCGGGCGAGCTGGAGAGCGCCGGCAAAGCCGCTTTCGTCATGCACTGGAAAAGCCTGCGCCGCCAGATCCGCGTGCGCGGGATCGTCGAGAAGGAAGACGGCCCGCAGGCCGACGCCTACTTTGCCACGCGCTCGCTCAAGAGCCGCCTCGGCGCCTGGGCCTCCAAGCAGTCACAGCCGTTGTCGAGCCGCGCGGCGCTGATGGCTGAGGTTGCCAAGGTGACCGCAACCAAGGGGCCGAACCCGCCGCGGCCACCGTTCTGGGGCGGCTTCCGGATCACGCCGGTCGAGATCGAATTCTGGGCCGACGGGGAGTTCCGTCTTCACGATCGCTTCGTCTGGCGCCGGGCCTCGCCCGAGGCCGACTGGTCCGTCACACGCCTGAACCCCTGATCTGAAAAAAGCGCAGTCTCAATAAATTCACTGTTTGTCAGAGCACAGGAATCTGTGCATAGATCAGAGGTGCCTTTCTATTTCAGGCATTTACGGGTGGCAATTCAACCTCAGCTAGAATGTCCGTGAAAATCACGACGGCGTGATGCTTGTGCGGGGCGCATTTCGGCGTTAGGCGATAAAATTCGACCCGTCTTTCTTGTTTCAACTTGAAACAAGAAAGTTAATTCGCGCAAGACTGTGCTAGAAGGCCGTACGACGACTGAAAGAAGACGAGTGAGCGATAGCGAAGACATATCTTCCCCGGTGACGGGTCTGGTTAAGTGGTTTGATCCGGTAAAAGGGTTTGGCTTCGTGGTCTCGGACGCGGGTGGTCCCGATATTCTCTTGCATGTGAATGTCTTGCGGAACTTCGGCCAGAGCTCGGTCGCCGATGGCGCGCGCGTCGAGCTGCAGGTGCAGAAAACCGAGCGTGGCGTCCAGGCGACACAGGTGCTGGCACTGATGCCGCCGCAGGCCGGTGAGTCGGTGGGTCTCTCGGATATCGCGGCGCTCGATCCCGCGGTTGTGGCCTCCGCCCCGCTCGAGCCCGCACGCGTGAAATGGTTCGACAAGGGCAAGGGGTTTGGCTTTGCCAATGTCTTTGGACGCCGCGAAGACATCTTTCTGCACATGGAAGTGCTGCGCCGGTCCGGCCTGTCGGATCTGGCCCCCGGAGAGGCGCTGGCCCTGCGGGTGATCGAAGGCAAGCGCGGTCACATGGCGGCCGAAGTCTTCGCCTGGGAAGCGGCACTGGATACGCCCGCCTCATGATCCTGCGGGTTGCGGCCTGTCTCGTCATCCTGGCCCAGGCGGTCGTCGCCGAGACCTGCCGCGACGATGCGGTCTATCTGAAAGGCGATTGGGGCGAGGCCCGCTTCGCGGTCGAGATCGCCGATGACAATGCCGAACGCGCGCAGGGGCTCATGCACCGCGAGCACCTGCCATCCTCGGCGGGCATGCTCTTTGTCTATGATCAGCCACAGCGGTTGTCCTTCTGGATGCGCAACACGCTGATCCCGCTCGACCTGATCTTCATCGATCAGACCGGCGTGGTGAAAACCGTGCATCATTCCGCCCAGCCGCTCGATGAAACCCCGATCCCCGGCGGGCCCGACCCGCTGACCCATGTGCTCGAGATCAATGGCGGTCTCGCCAAGGCCATGGGCATCGACGTGGGCACCCTCGTGCGCCATCCGACATTTTCACCCGATGCGGCGCAATGGCCCTGTTAGGGGTTTTCAAAGCGGCAGACCCCGTCTAAAGAGTGCGTCGTCGGAGCGTGGCGCAGCCTGGTAGCGCACCTGTTTTGGGTACAGGGGGTCGGAGGTTCGAATCCTCTCGCTCCGACCACTTCCAAAGCTCATTGGTTGGTTGGCTGGCCCAGAAGCTCTTGTGCCTTGCGCAGTCTGACGGCCACGGCGCCTTTGGGCTGGCCTTTCGCCGCCGCCTTGAGCATTGCGTGCACCTGCGCCGCATAGGCCGGATGCTGGTGCGCAAGCTGGGCCGCAGCATAGAGCGCCCAGGCGCGGATCAGTGTTTTCGAAGAGATCGCCGCGCCGTGGAGGTATGCGACCATGTCATCCGCTGCCGCTGCCGGGATCGGCAGGTCATCCACCATCTGCAAGACATGCAACTGCGCCTCCCAATAGGTGAAACGGGGCAGCAGGATGTAAAGCCGGGCGCGCTGGTCTTCGGAGAAGGCGGCCTCACCCTGCTCGCAATGATGCTTGATCAGCCACGTCGCAGCGCTTTCCATCTCCGCGTCACCGGCGGCTGTCATCAGTCTTGAAGCAAAACCGTCCGTATCATGATGCGCCTGATAAATGGCGGTGATGGCGCTGGCTGACTTACGGTCCCAGTTGCGCATCTCGGTGTGCAACGGGTCGGGGTCGTCTGGCGTCACAGGTGGCGCATCCATCGGCATGAGGCTAGTGTTCCGCGTCCCTCGTACAGTTGCAAACCAGAATCGCGGGCGCTCTCTGCTCCGAAATCCAACAAAACGGGGCGATGCAGCCGGACACTATATCTGGTGGTCATCTGTGCGTTCGCTCGGATGCCTCACCATATCTGGGGAGGGCGAAAACCGAAAATATTCGGCAGCGACACAAAAATGTAACATTTCGTGAGTACTGCGCGCGCACCGCGCCTCAAGTCCCGATTATCGCGTGAGTTGAACCGTTAACGGCGGCGATCTGTGGATAAACTCACCCAATGCATCAGCGGCGCGGGCTAAGCCAGCCAAACCATTTGGAAAAATGTAAAGGTTCGGCCAGACAGCGGAAAGGCCCTGTTTGGGGATATTAACCGGCTGTTAATCTGTTGAATCACGCGTTTGTGTGCGCTGACCAAAACGGCTTTTGCGTCAAGCCGGGAAACTTCAAAAAAATCCTAAAAATTTCGTTGACCCACTAGGGCAAGATACGTCAGGTTGTGGAGGCCGAAGATGACGCCACAACATGTAGTGGTCAACACGCAGGGCGGATCGACGGGACAGGGGCTACAGACGACATATTTCGATCTGATCCAAAAGCAGCGTGGGCACGCAATGCGGCGCTGCGCAAGGACAGCGTGACCCTGGTCCGCGGCAAAAGGGCTGGAGCGGTGCTGCAATGACAGTGCTGATCTGAAGATAAACATGCTGGATATGAGGCAGCGATAAAATGAAAATCGAACGGAAATTCACAAAGGCCGGGCAGGACGCATACGCAGAGCTCGATTTCGTGACCACCTCCTCCGAAATTCGCAATCCGGACGGCACCATCGTGTTCCGGCTCGACGAGGTCGAAGTGCCCGGTTCGTGGAGCCAGGTCGCCAGCGATGTGATCGCGCAGAAGTATTTCCGTAAGGCCGGCGTGCCCTCCAAGACCCGCAAGGTGAAAGAGAAGGGCGTGCCCGAGTTTCTTTGGCGCTCCGTGCCCGCCGAGGGGGCCGAGATGGGCGGCGAAACCTCGTCGAAGCAGGTCTTCGATCGTCTCGCAGGCGCCTGGGCCTATTGGGGTTGGAAGGGTGGCTACTTCACGTCCGAAGGTGATGCGCGCGCTTACTTTGACGAGATGCGCCACATGCTGGCATCGCAGCGCGCAGCTCCCAACAGCCCGCAATGGTTCAACACCGGTTTGCACTGGGCCTATGGCATCGACGGCCCGGCGCAAGGCCACCACTATGTGGACTACAAGACCAGCAAGCTGACCAAGTCCAAAAGCTCTTACGAGCACCCGCAGCCGCACGCCTGTTTCATCCAGTCGGTCGAGGACGATCTGGTGAATGACGGCGGCATCATGGATCTCTGGGTCCGCGAGGCGCGCCTCTTCAAATACGGCTCCGGCACGGGGACCAACTTCTCCAGCCTGCGCGGCGAGGGCGAGAGCCTGTCGGGTGGTGGCCGCTCTTCCGGACTCATGGGCTTCCTGAAAATCGGTGATCGCGCAGCGGGTGCCATCAAATCCGGTGGCACAACCCGTCGGGCAGCGAAGATGGTGATTGTCGATGCGGATCACCCGGACATCGAAGACTTCATCAACTGGAAAGTGATCGAAGAGCAGAAAGTGGCGAGCATCGTCGCCGGCTCCAAGATGCACGAGCAGAAGCTCAACGGTCTCTTCGAGGCGATCAAATCCTGGGACGGCGCCGAGGCAGACGCCTATGACCCCGCCAAGAACGATGCGCTGAAGCAGGCGATCCGGGCGGCGAAAAAGGTTTCGATCCCAGAGACTTACGTCAAGCGTGTGCTGGACTATGCCAAGCAGGGCCACACCTCGATCGAGTTCCCGACATACGACACCGACTGGGATTCTGAGGCCTATAACTCCGTCTCTGGGCAGAACTCCAACAACTCCATCCGCGTGACCAATGCCTTCCTGACCGCCGTCGAAAAGGACGCCGATTGGGAGTTGATCAACCGCGTCAACGGCGAGGTCAGCAAGACCGTGAAGGCGCGCGCGCTTTGGGAGCAGATCGGCCACGCCGCCTGGGCCTGTGCCGATCCTGGCATCCAGTACCATGACACAGTGAACGACTGGCACACCTGCCCTGAAGACGGCGCGATCCGCGGCTCCAACCCGTGCTCGGAGTACATGTTCCTCGACGACACCGCCTGCAACCTCGCGTCAATGAACCTGCTGACCTTCCTCAAGGACGGCGTCTTCGAGGTCGAGGATTACATGCACGCCACGCGTCTCTGGACCGTGACGCTGGAAATCTCGGTCATGATGGCGCAGTTCCCCTCGAAACAGATCGCGCAACGCTCCTATGACTTCCGGACACTGGGTCTGGGCTATGCGAACATCGGCGGTCTGCTGATGAACATGGGCTACTCCTATGACAGCGACGAGGGCCGCAGCCTCTGCGGGGCACTGACCGCCATCATGACCGGGGTGAGCTATGCGACCTCCGCCGAAATGGCGGGCGAGCTTGGGCCCTTCCCGGGCTATGCCAAGAACGCGCCGCACATGCTGCGGGTCATCCGCAACCATCGCAATGCGGCAAACGGCAAGGTGGGCGGTTACGAAGACCTCTCGGTCACGCCCGTGCCGCTCGATTACAAGAACTGCCCCGATGACCGGCTGATCGAAGTGGCCCGCGGTGCCTGGGACCAAGCGCTGGAGCTCGGCGAAAAACACGGCTACCGCAACGCGCAGGTCTCTGTGATCGCACCCACCGGCACCATCGGCCTGGTCATGGATTGCGATACCACGGGGATCGAGCCGGACTTTGCCCTGGTGAAGTTCAAGAAGCTCGCTGGCGGCGGTTACTTCAAGATCATCAACCAGTCGGTGCCGGCCGCCCTCGAAAAGCTCGGCTATGGCTCGGCACAGATCGAGGAGATCGTCTCTTACGCGGTTGGTCATGGCACCATCGGTAACGCGCCGGGCATCAACCACACCTCGCTCGCGGGCCACGGCTTTGGCGCCAATGAGCTGGCCAAGGTGGATGCGGCGCTGGCCTCGGCTTTTGATATCCGCTTCGTCTTCAACCAATGGACGCTGGGCGAAGAGTTCTGCACCCAAGTGCTTGGCATCCCTGCCGAAAAGCTGAACGACCCGACCTTCGATCTGCTCAAACACCTGGGCTTCTCGAAAGCGGATATCGACGCCGCCAACGACCACGTCTGCGGGACCATGACGCTGGAAGGCGCGCCCTTCCTCAAGGAGGAGCATTTGCCGATCTTCGATTGCGCTAACCCTTGCGGCAAGAAGGGCAAGCGCTTCCTCTCCGTGAACAGCCATATCACCATGATGGCCGCGGCGCAGAGCTTCATTTCGGGTGCGATCTCCAAGACGATCAACATGCCGAATGACGCCACCATCGAGGATTGCCAGGCCGCCTACGAGCTGTCGCACCGCCTCGGGGTCAAGGCCAATGCGCTCTACCGCGACGGCTCCAAGCTTTCGCAACCGCTGGCGGCGGCGCTGGTCGAGGATGACGACGACGCGCAGGAGGTGCTCGAAAGCGGCTCGCCGCAGGAAAAAGCCACCGTGCTCGCCGAGAAGATCGTCGAGAAGGTCGTGGTCAAGGAGATCATCAAATCGCACCGCGAGAAGATGCCACAACGTCGGAAAGGTTACACTCAGAAAGCCATCGTTGGGGGCCACAAGGTCTACCTGCGCACCGGCGAATATGAAGATGGCAACCTGGGCGAGATCTTCATCGACATGCACAAGGAAGGCGCGGGCTTCCGGGCGATGATGAACAACTTCGCCATCGCGGTCTCGGTCGGTCTGCAGTACGGCGTGCCGCTCGAGGAGTTCGTCGACGCCTTCACCTTCACCAAATTCGAGCCCGCGGGCATGGTGCAGGGCAACGAGACCATCAAGAACGCGACCTCGATCCTCGACTATGTGTTCCGGGAACTGGCGGTCAGCTACCTTGACCGCACCGATCTGGCGCATGTCGCTCCCGAAGGTCACACCTTCGACGATCTGGGTCGGGGCGAGGAGGAAGGTGTCAGCAACGTCACCGAGCTTTCCGAGACAGCAGCCACCAAGTCCTTGGAAGTGCTGAAACAAATCAGCTCCACCGGGTACCTGCGCAAGCGCCTGCCGCAAGAGCTGGTGGTGCTGCAGGGTGGCCAGCAGGGCTTCGCGGATGAGCCGGTTGCCTTCGACGGGCTCGCCCCGGTGGCGGAAGGCAGCGTGGCGGTTGCCATGGCCACCACGGCGGTCAGCACCGGCGCGGTCGAGATGGACGCGCGCACCAAGGCCAAGATGCAGGGCTACGAGGGCGAAGCCTGCGGCGAATGCGGCAACTACACTTTAGTACGAAATGGTACTTGTATGAAATGTAATACATGCGGCGCCACGTCCGGGTGTAGCTGAGGAAATTGAGCATGGTGATTGGTATAAAGAAAACCGGTGGCGGCCAAATGACTGTGACCTGCTCAGACTTCTCTGGCTGCGATGTCGGTATGGAGGACTCTGGTTCTGGTCGAGTGATCGTCAGCAGATCCCGTTTTGGACCGGCCCTACCGGAAAGCATTCCAAATTCGGAGCTAGGACCGTCCAATTCTCAATCGAAAAAGAGCTTTGTTACGAAGTTCCTGAAATCCACTACCGCTGCGGTTAGTTTGACTGCTGCGACCATGGAAGCTGCAAAATCGGGCAGGGAATTAGGGTGGTGGTAATACCGCATAACCTTGCCCACCAGTTTATCGGGCCGATGGTCTGATTGCAGAAAACGCGTCCCTGGGGGACGTGTAGGGGTCGCGGTTCTGCCCTATGGGCAGGCCGCACCCCGACGAACACCGGGAGCGGGCAGCGATGCGGTCGCTCTTGGGACAAGCGGACCTGGACTCCGCAGAAAACGAAGTCGTTTTCAGCTCTGTCCGGTGACGCAGGAAACCTCGCGGTTTCCCACTGAATTAGAGCGGGGCAGGGTGGGACCTTGGCCTCTCTGATACCAGCCGGGCGGGAGTCCGCAGGTTTTCTTCGAAAACCCACTCTCTCCCGCTCGGTGAGACATCGAAAGATGTCTCACCGGACACGGGGCGGGTGCGCTCGCCCCCGACGACGTTCAGGCCGCAGGCAGAAAAATACCGAGCGGTTAACATATTGAGCCTGAACGGCGAAACTCAACGGAGGGCCTCGGCTCTCCGTTTTTTCTTGCCCCGTCCGACCAGTACTACGCTGCGCCCACGATGGACCGCAACGCTCCGGCATCCCCGCGCGACCCGGCCGGATCAACCCGGCACCGTGGCTGCAATCGGCATTTTCCCGCCGGAGTTGAGCGCGCGTATCGGTTTTGGAAAATATTTATGAAAATCATGAATCTGGCCTATTTTCAGGGAGTTTCTGCGACCGAGCAACTTGACATTTGGCCCGCCTGTCAGCAAGATTTCGCCATATTTAGGAAGGTGGGTTAAGATGACTTTTTTTAAAACGGGAGCCCTCGCGTTGGGGCTCGCATTCACTGTGCCAAGCATTAGTTCAGCGGCAACTTTGATCGGAGATGATTTCGACTTTCTGGCAGGCGGCGCGTTCTTTGTAGAGCCGACCAGCGGGTCCGGCACTGTCGGAGCTGGCGTGGAGTTCTCCATCAACTTCGGTCAGGTCGAAGGTGGTACGCAACGGTTCATCGACGTTGATATCTCGGAAGACAGCATCGATTTCTCTTGGCGCGGAAGCGCCATCGATTTCGGCGATTTTGATGACAACAACATGTTCATCGCGCTGGTCGGTCTTGATTTCGGCGAAGGCATTGCAAGCGTTGAGTTCACCGAGGATGGGGGCACATCCGCCTTCCCGTTCGGCGGAAACAATGTGCTGGCACCGACCGAGGACGGTGTGCTCCTGGCGATCAACGGGATCTGGGACGGCACGGCCTCTGTCAGCGCGAAGCTGACCGAGGTCGACACGTCGAATCCGGCGGCCGTGCCGCTGCCCGCGTCGGCGCCGCTCCTGCTCGCTGGTTTTGGCGGCATGATGGTCCTGCGGCGCAAGCGCAAGCAAGCGGCGTAAACGCTTCGTTTTAGGTAAGAAACAGGCCGCGGCGTCCCCCGGGCGCTGCGGCTGACGTATTTGTCTGATCAGAAGAGATCAGACACGGGCGCCTTCTGGGTAATGCCCATCTCCGCGCGCAGTTTCGAGCGCGCCCGCGCCAGCCGTGACATGACGGTGCCCAAAGGCAAGCCGGTGCGCTCTGCCAGCACCGCCGGGCTGGTCTCGCCCGCCGCGATCATATGGATCAGATCGGCCTGTGCTTCGGGCAGTTTTTCGACCGCGGCGGCCAGATCGGCACAGGCCATGCGCGCGGGTGCGGTAGGCGGCACCGCGGCGCTTTCCTCTTCCAGCGGATCGGTCGGTTTGTCCGATCGCCAGCGCTGCCGGGCGAGGTTGCGCAGGATGGTCATCGCGTAGCGGTCGATGTCCTCGACCTCCGCGCCCTTGCGCAGCGCCGCCCAGAGCTTCAGCGCGGTCTCCTGCGCCAGATCGTCCGCGTCACTCTGGCTGTCGCTCAGCCGCCGTGCGCGCCCGGCAAGGCGCGGCAGCAGCGCGTCCAGATCATAGGGGGTCTCGGTCTCGTGCATCGGGTACATCTCAAGGCTCCTTTGAGTGGGACCAACCCCAACATGGCAGCTCTGTTCCGGGGCACCAGACGGGGGCTTTTTGCCGATGGTCCGTTTCGGCCCTTTTTCGGCGAGCCGCCGCCACCGCCCCATGGCCCAATCGGCGGGGAATGGCGCGATCCGGCGATGCCGCGGCGCGGCACGGACGGAAGGCCGGTTTCCTGCATCTACCCAAGTGAGGCGCAGAGCAGCGCCTTGGACACTTACGTTCAAACCTTAATGGGAGTACCCAGAATGAAACTGATCACCAAAACCACAGTCGCAGCCATTGCCCTGATGTCCGCTTCCGCGGCCTTCGCTCAACTGGCAGCGGATGCAAATGGCGATGGCGTTCTGACAATTGATGAGGTTCAGGCAGCATACCCTGACATCTCCGCCGAGTCCTTCAGCACGATGGACCTGAACGCGGATGGCGCGCTGGATGAAGCCGAAGTGCAGGCCGCACAAGAAGCAGGCCTGATGCCGGCCTAAGAGCCAACCGGCCTGAGCAGAGCCGGATTATATTTTAGTCACAGGCGCTCAGGTCGCGGATGCCCGGTTTCTCCCCCAAGAGCCGGGCATCCTCTGTTTCACCAGGTCCGTTTCAGGCGGGCAGGTGGATGTTGAACCGCGCCCGGATTTGCGCATCAAGGCCCGGGTCAAACCGCGCTGCGGCGCGCTGTCCCAAAATCTCGTGCTTGCGCGCGGTTGCCTTGGCCACCAGGTCGGGTTTGCCAAGCTCATCCCACTCCTTCGGCGAGGTCCGGTCGCCAAACGTGGGATAGACGTGGTCCTGCTGCATCCGGCCCAGCGTCTGCTCGGTGCCCAAGTAGTGACCTGAGCCGCCCAGACAGACCTCGCGGATCTGATCAACCGCCAGCGTCTCGTCATTGACCTCGATCCCGCGCACGCACCGCATGGCCTGGCCGATCAGATCGTCGCCAAGGATCAGCGACTCGTGACAGAACCCCAGCAGCGAAGCATGCATCCCCGCCGCCTCATAGACCATGTTGAGCCCCGCGAGCCCCGCCATCACGTTCGAGCACATCTGCTCCCACCCGGCCTGCATGTCGGGCAGCTTGGCATCGGCAATCCCGGCCGCAGCACCGCCCGGCAGGTCGTAATACTTATGCATCTGCGCACAGCCTGCAGTGAGCAGCGCCTGCTCCCCCGACCCCCCGGTCATCGCGCCGGTACGCAGATCGAGGCCAAAGGGCCAGGTGCCGAAGACCGCCGGATGCCCCGGCTGCACCGCGTTCACATAGACGAGCCCCGCCAGGCATTCCGCCACCGCCTGCACGATGGCCCCGGCGACGGTCGAGGGCGCCGTGGCCCCCGCCATGCCCGCCGAGAGCAGCAGCACCGGCATCCCGCCCTTGATACAGGCCTCCATGACCTCGCAGGATTCCGTGGCGAACTTCATGGGCGGCACGACGAAGCAATTGGTGTTGCTCACAAAGGGCCGCGCGCGCCAGGCGTCCTCTCCCCCTGCAATCATGTGCAAAAGTTCAAGCCCATGCTGCACGAAGGCCGGTTCCGTGAAGGATGTGCCGATGTGCTTGGTGGTGCCCGACGTGCAGGCGTAGATAGAGTTCACATCCATCTCGAGGTTGTCGGTGATGTCGCGGCAGACCATCGGGCGCTGGACGAAGTGGATATTGTCGAGCGTATCGGCAATCCGCGCGGCATCGTGCAGGTCCTGCACCCCGCATTCGCGATAGGTGCTGCCATCCACCTCGA
The DNA here is from genome assembly GCF_054226325.1 of Roseobacter cerffii. Lineage (NCBI taxonomy): Bacteria > Pseudomonadati > Pseudomonadota > Alphaproteobacteria > Rhodobacterales > Roseobacteraceae > Roseobacter > Roseobacter cerffii. Next base: position 2,654,983 of record NZ_CM135757.1, on the reverse strand, counting down.
CCAGATGCACCGCCGCACCTGCGGTGCCGTAATGCACCCGGTGACCCGAGAGCTCCAGATCATGCGCAGGGTCGCGCCCCATCAGCGTCACCGTGCGATTGGCGCGGGCGATTGTGTCTTCGACCAGCGCGCGGGGAAAGCGGATGCGGCCATCCTCGCCCAAGAGCGCGCCCGCGCCGGTCAGATAGGCGATGCCGGAGGGCGGCGCATCGGCCAGCCCGATCTCTTCCAGCGCATCGAGGGCGGCACCATGGATCTTGTCCATATCGATAGGGCTCAGCGGCTTGTATGTCCCGCCCGACATGCCGGGGCGGATCGGGCGCAGGTGCGCGGCCAGCGGTGCGGCGCGCGCCGCGCGACGGGCCGAGCGGCCGCCGCTGCGGGTTTGGGTGCGTTGTGTCATAGGGTCGTCCTGAAAAGAAAAGGGAAGGATTGGGCTTATCCCGCCTCCGGACGGCCCCGCGCCGCACGCCCGCGCTCGGCACCGATGGTGCGTACGACCAGTTTGATCTTGCTCAGATCGTCCTGCATGGGCGGTTGTCTCCTCCTCGGTTCAGCCTGCCGCCTCTTGTCCAAACCGGTCAAGCGCGTTTGCGACCCCGTGTCGTTTTCCGCACTTTCAAGGTCGGCCGAGGAACGCAGCAAAGACCCGCCGACAAAACCGCCCGCGCAGACGGGGTTTGAGCCCCTTTCCGCCACTTCACTTTTGATTGATCGCAAGGGCATTGAACCAAATGACTTCATTCACAGTTATCCCCGCAAGGACGGCGCGCAATGCCGTCCGGGATCCCAGAATAAGGACATGACAATGAAGAAAGTTTTGAGTGCAGCAGCCGCGATTGCCGCGACGACCCTTATGACGGCGCCCGTGCTTGCGGGTTCACTGGAGGAGCCGGTGGTCGAACCGGTGACCACCGCACCGCCCCCGCCGCCCGTCTTCACCGGTGGAAACTGGACCGGCTTCTACGCTGGTGCGCAGGTCGGTAACCTGGATGTGGATGGCGAGAACGGTCTCGCCGGTGTGGGTGGGGATGACACCACCTACGGTCTGCACGCCGGTTACAACTATGACTTCGGCACCTGGGTTGTCGGTGGCGAGCTTGACTACGATGACGCCAGTGTCGACCTGTCCAACGGCGCGTCCACAGACTCGGTCTGGCGCGCGAAACTGCGCGGCGGCTATGACTTCGGTCGCACCTTGCTCTATGCAACCGCAGGCTGGGCTGATCTGGACACCTCCGTGGGCAGCGACACAGGCGAGTTCTATGGCCTCGGTGTTTCCTACAAGGCGACAGAACAGTTCATCGTTTCGGGTGAATACCTGATGCATGACTTCAGCGACATTGGTGGCGCGGCTGGCGTGGATGCCGAAGCCGACACCTTCACCATCCGGGCATCCTGGCAGTTCTAACTGCCTTCTCCTCCCCCCGGATCGAGGCCCGGCACCTGTTATGGTGTCGGGCCTTTCCTTATGCGGCGCGCCGGTCGGCGTGGGTGCATAAGGTTTCCAGCGCGCGCTCAAACGCCCCATCCTCGATCGTCATCGCCACGCGGATATGCCCCGCCGCCGAGGCGCCAAAGCTCTCGCCCGGCATGACCGCGATGTGATGCGCCTCCAGCAGGTCATAGGCGAAGGCCTCGCCCGTCATCCCTGTCGCCCGCACGTCGAGCATCAGGTACATCGCGCCCTGCGCCGGGATCAGCCCCACTGTGTTCTGCCGCGCCAGCACCGCGCGCGCGATCTCGCGCCGCCGCCGGAAGGGGGCTGCGATTTCCGCCTCGAAGGCTGCACCCTGCTTCAATGCAAACACGCTCGCGTCCTGAATGTAGCCGGGCACGCCATAGGTGGTGTGGGTGGCGAGGGTGATCAGATCGGCAATCACCGCCTCCGGCCCCACGATCCAGCCACAGCGCGAACCTGTCATCGCATGCGATTTTGACATCGAGCCGACGACCAGCGTGCGCTCGGCCATGCCGGGCAGGGCGCGCGGGCTGATGTGCTGCCCCTCCCAGACCTGCGTGTCATAGACCTCATCCGAGATCAGCCAGAGGTTCTCCTCGCGGCAAATCTCGGCAATCGCCCCCAACGTCGCCTCCGAATAGACAACGCCCGTGGGGTTGTTCGGCGTGTTGATCAGCAGCGAGGCCGCGCCCTCGGCATGGGCGCGAATAGCCTCAGGCCGCGGCTGGAAGGCGTCCTCCGCCCGCGTCCGGATCGCCTGCGGCACGGCGCCTGCGCCGCGCAGCGTGCCGGGATAGGTGGCATAGTAGGGGTCGATATAGAGCGCGGTGTCGCCCGGATCACCGGCCGCCATATGTGCCGCGAACAGCCCCGCTTGACCGCCCGGTGTGATCACCACGTTGTCACGCGTCGTGGGCACGCCCGTCCGCGCCTGTACCCGCGCCGCCACCGTGTCGCGCAAGGAGGCGGTGCCGGGGACCGCGGCATAGCCCGTATGGCCCCCCATCGCCGCGCGGTGCATCTCCTGCAGGATCGGGGCGGCGGTGCGGATATCATGTTCGCCGATGGTCAGCTCGGTCACGGCGATCCCCTCGGCGATCATCCGGCGCGCCTTGAGAAACACGTCCCACCCGTCCGAGCCGCCCCCCGTCAGTCCCATGATCCGCTGTGATCGCTGCATCGCTATCTCCCTTTGCCTTGCCGGGCAGGGGCGCAGAGCCCACACGATTCGTCAATCAGCCTTGACCGCGCCGCGCCGCTCGGGCTAGGAAGCGGCATGACCAAAAGCATCGCCATCTGCTGTATTATTTGCTGAACGCACCTCGCGGGCAGTTTTAGGTCATTTCCAACCCTTTCCGAGATTGCTAAGCCCGCGTCACCTCCGCGCAAGGACGCCTGTCATGACGACACTCACGCTCTACAACACGAAGACCCGCTCGAAGGAGGCATTTGCCCCGATCGATCCCGAGAATGTGCGCATGTATGTCTGCGGGCCGACGGTCTATGACCGCGCGCACTTGGGCAACGCGCGGCCCGTGATCGTCTTCGATGTGCTCTTTCGTCTGTTGCGGCATGTCTATGGCGCCGGGCATGTGACCTACGTGCGCAACTTCACGGATGTGGACGACAAGATCAACGCCCGCGCTGCTGAGTCCGACCGCCCCATCGGGGACATCACCGCCGAGACAACCCAATGGTTTCTCGACGACATGGCTGCCGTCGGCGCGCTGGAGCCCACCGCGATGCCGCGCGCGACGCAATACATCAGCCAGATGGTGGCAATGATCGAAGACCTCATCGCGAAAGGCCACGCCTATGAGGCCGAGGGCCATGTGCTCTTCGCTGTCGACAGCTACGCGGAGTACGGCGCGCTCTCGGGCCGGTCCGTCGATGACATGATCGCCGGCGCGCGCGTCGAGGTCGCGCCCTACAAGCGCAACCCAATGGACTTTGTGCTCTGGAAACCGTCCTCGGAGGACCTTCCGGGCTGGGACAGCCCCTGGGGTCGTGGCCGCCCCGGCTGGCACATCGAGTGCTCCGCCATGGCGCATGACCTGCTTGGGGCGCAGTTCGACATCCACGGCGGCGGCATCGACCTGCAGTTCCCCCACCACGAGAACGAGATCGCGCAGTCGACATGCGCGGGCCACGGTTTCGCAAACGTCTGGATGCACAACGAGATGCTGCAGGTCGAGGGCAAGAAGATGTCCAAGTCCCTGGGCAATTTTTTCACCGTGCGCGATTTGCTGGACCAAGGCGTGCCAGGCGAGGTGATCCGCTTCGTGATGCTCAGCACGCACTATCGCAAGCCGATGGACTGGACGGAGAAGAAGCGCGATGAGGCGGAGAAGACCCTGCGGAAGTGGGCGAAGACCCTGGACGGTGCAGAGTCCGGCCAACGACCGCATTCGGACGTTATCGAGGCGCTGGGCGATGATCTGAACACGCCCCTAGCCTTGTCGATGCTACACGCGCATGTGGCGCAAGTAGAAGACGGGTTCGGCGCAGGGCGACTGAAGGCAACACTTGGGTTATTGGGGATTGTGCCGGAGCATGTAACTGCTGTTCGACAATCTATCGGGCGAGCATTTCAAACTCAGGGATTGCTGGACGATCTTATTGCTCGAATGGCAGAGGCGCGGTTCCGGAAGGACTATGCCACCGCGGATCATATCAAGGCAGGTCTTATCGGTGCTGGCGTCAATGTGATGATTACCAAGGATGGTATCGAACGGGAGCTCGGCCCAAGCTTCGACCCCTCGAAATTGGAAGCCCTGAAATGACCGCCTTGCTCAAAGCCCCGGACAGCGCCCGAGCCTGGGGGGGCGTGAAGCGCCCTCCCGTGGGGAGGGTCGGGCGCTGTCCGGGCTTGCAGCCCGGACTCCTGTTTCCGCTGCTTCGACCGCCCGCTCATCACCACCCACGCAACGGTGGCCCAAGGCCCACCGCACCTGCCAGCCGACAGATTCGGCGGGCTTCAGGCCGCCGCTCGGGAAGACCAACATGACCCGCGAGCGTCTCACTCTCTACGACACCACCCTGCGCGACGGTCAGCAGACGCAAGGGGTGCAGTTCTCCACCGAAGAAAAGCGCGCCATCGCCGAAGCGCTCGATGCGCTTGGCGTTGACTACATCGAAGGCGGCTGGCCGGGCGCCAACCCCACCGACAGCGCGTTTTTCGAGACCGCCCCCAAGACCCGCGCGACCATGACCGCCTTCGGCATGACCAAACGCGCGGGCATGTCCGCCGAGAACGATGACGTCCTTGCCGCTGTCCTGAACGCAGGCACGCAAGCGGTCTGCCTTGTCGGCAAGACCCACGACTTCCACGTGCGCGCCGCCTTGGGCATCTCCGAGGCTGAGAACACCGAGAACATCGCCCGCTCCATCGCACATCTGAAGTCCCAGGGCCGCGAAGCCCTCTTCGACGCGGAACACTTCTTCGACGGCTATCGCGCCAACCCGGACTATGCGCTCGAGGCTGTCAAAGCCGCCCTTGAAGCCGGCGCCCGCTGGGTCGTGCTGTGCGACACCAATGGCGGCACGCTGCCCGCCGACGTCCACCGCATCACGTCCGAGGTCATCGCCGCGGGCATTTCCGGCGACCGCTTGGGCATCCACACCCACAATGACACCGAAAACGCGGTGGCCTGCACGCTCGCCGCCGTCGGTGCGGGCGCCCGGCAAATCCAGGGCACGCTCAATGGCCTTGGCGAGCGCTGCGGCAACGCCAACCTCACCGCCCTCATCCCGATCCTGCTCTTGAAAGAGCCCTACGCCAGCCGTTTCGAGATCGGGGTGACGCGCGAGGCGCTCAAAGGCCTGACCCGCACCAGCCGCATGCTCGACGAAATCCTCAACCGCGTCCCGTTCCGGCAGGCGGCTTTCGTGGGTTCCTCGGCCTTTGCGCATAAGGCGGGGCTGCATGCCTCCGCGATCCTGAAGGACCCGACCACATACGAACACATCGACCCGGGCGACGTGGGTAATGCCCGCATCATCCCGATGTCGAACCAGGCCGGGCAGTCCAACCTGCGCAAACGCCTTGGTGACGCGGGAATCACGGTCCAGAAAGGCGACCCCGCCCTTGGCCTGATCCTCGACCGGATCAAGGCGCGCGAGGCGGAAGGCTATTCCTACGACACCGCGCAGGCCAGTTTCGAGCTGCTCGCGCGCGACACGCTGGGTCAGATGCCAGAGTTTTTCGAGGTCAAGCGCTACCGCGTGACGGTAGAGCGGCGGAAGAACAAATATGACAAGATGATCAGCCTGTCGGAGGCGGTGGTCGTGGTGAAAATCGACGGCCAAAAGAAACTCTCGGTCTCCGAATCGATGGACGAAAGCGGCTCCGACCGTGGCCCGGTGAACGCGCTCGCCAAGGCGCTCGCCAAGGATCTCGGGCCCTATCAGGCGATCATAGACGACATGCGCCTCGTGGACTTCAAGGTGCGCATCACCCAGGGCGGCACCGAGGCCGTGACCCGGGTCATTATCGACAGCGAAGACGGGCAGGGGCGGCGTTGGTCGACCGTGGGCGTCTCGCCCAACATAGTCGACGCCTCCTTCGAGGCGCTGCTTGACGCGATACGTTGGAAGATCCTGCGCGATACGAAAGATGCCTCATGACGCAGGCCGAGTGGGACGCGTTCTTCACCCTGCACCGCGATCTGCCCCGTGAGGGGCCGGGCGAACCCGGCGATGTGGCCTGGGCCGCCGACCTCGCCGGAACGCCTGAGACCGCCCGCATCTGTGATGCCGCCTGCGGTCCTGGCGCGGACATCGCTGCCCTGCGCGCCGCCGCGCCGCAGGGCCATGTGACGGCGCTCGATAAATACCCGCATTTCATCGACCAGGCGCGCGCGCGGCATGGGGCTGACCCCGGCGTGACCCTTTCCACCGGCGACATGGCCCAGATCACCGGACCGTTTGACCTCATCTGGTGCGCGGGCGCGCTCTACTTTCTCGGCATCACCGAGGGGCTGAGAATCTGGCGCGATGCCCTCGCACCGGGCGGGGCCGTCGCCTTCTCCGAACCTTGCTGGTTCACCGACGCGCGCCCCCGGGCCGCCGCTGACCTCTGGGCGGTTGAATATCCGGCGATGACCGACGCAGCCGGTATCGATGCGCAGGTGCGCGCCGCCGGCTACCGCACCCTCGGCACCCGGCAACTCTCCGCCGCCGCCTGGGAGAACTACTACGGTCCCATTGACCAGCGCATCGCGACCCTCTCCCCGGGCGCCACGCCGGATCTGCAGCAGGTGCTCGCCGAAGCCCGCACCGAAGCGGACGTCTGGCGCGCGCACAAGGAGAGCTTTGGCTACCTCCTCAGCGTGGTCCGCCCGCATGGGCTTTGACGCCGATCTGACCGCCTGCGCGGCGCTCGTGCAGCAGGGCGACGCCGACCGCTTTGCCGCCACCATGGCGAGCCCCGTCGCCGCCCGTCGCATCCTCTTCCCGCTCTACGCCTTCAACGTCGAGGTCTCGCGCGCGCCCTGGGTCACCAAGGAACCGATGATTGCCGAAATGCGCCTGCAATGGTGGCGCGACGCGCTGGAGGAGATCGCCGAAGGCCGCCCGGTCCGCCGTCACGAGGTGGTCACACCGCTCGCCGACATCCTCACCCCCGATCAGGCCCGCGCGCTCGATGGTCTGGTCGACGCGCGCCGCTGGGATATCGGCTCGGACCCGTTCGAGGATGAGGCTGAGATGTGGCGCTACCTCGACGCGACCACCGGCACGCTGCTCTGGACCGCGGCGCAGGCCCTTGGTGCTGGCGCCGATGAAGAAACCGCCGTCCGAACCACAACCCGCGCCGTCGCCCTCGCAAACTGGATGTGCGCCCTGCCGGAGCTCGAGGCGCGCGGCAAGCGCCCGATGTATGACGGGCGCCCTGACACGCTGGCGCAGCTTGCCAAAAGCGCGCTGGCCGACCTCAAGGCGCAGCGCGCCCTCGGCCCGGCATCCCGTCTGGCCCTGCTCAGCGGCTGGCGCGCGCGACGCGTTCTGACAGCTATTGCACGGAAACCGCAACGGGTAGCGCGCGGCGATCTGGTCGCGCCACAGCTCGCGCGCAGCCTCTCGCTCATCCGGGCCCGCCTCACGAGGCGCATCTAAAACGGGGAGCGCTCAGGCCGTCTGCGGCTTTGGCCGCATCACCAGCCAGATCAACGCGCATCCGGCGAGCACCAGGAAGGGGATCATCGCGATATTCACCGCCGCCCAGCCCTCTTCCGCCGATCCGCCCGAGCAGTTCATCAACCCGCCTGAAGCCAGCGAAGCCAAAGTCACACCGCCAAAGACCAGCAGGTCGTTCACGCCCTGCATCCGCCCGCGCTCATGCGGTTCATGCGCGCCCGCCAGCATCGTGGTGGCGCCGATGAAGCCAAAGTTCCAACCCAGACCCAAGAGGATGAGCGCTACGAAGAAATGCCCAAGCTCCACGCCCGACAGCGCCACCGCGCCTGCTGCGCCCAGGATGAGAAGCCCAAGCCCCATGATCCGCTCGACGCCAAACCGCACGATCAGATGGCCGGTGAAGAACGACGGCGCAAACATAGCCAGCACATGACCGGTCACCACATTCGACGCATCCGCCACCGCAAACCCGCAGCCCACCACCGCCAGCGGCGTCGAGGTCATGACCAGGTTCATCAGCGCGTAGGAGACCATCGCGCAAATCACGGCCACAGCGATCCGCGGGGTCTTGAGCAATTCGGCCACCGACCGCCCGCGCGGGGACTCGGCTGTGGGTTTCGGCGGCTTCGGAATGTCGAGAAAGGCAAAGAGCAGCATGCCCAGCACGTTCAGCGCCATCGCGGCCATATAGACCGGGAAGAACCGCATGACCGTGGCATCGGGATTGGTGCTGGTGAGGTACCCCACCAGCTGCGGGCCGATGATGGCCGACAAGAGCCCGCCCGCCATCACATAGGAAATCGCCTTGGGCCGGAAGCTGTCCGACGCCGTATCGGCGGCGGCAAAGCGGAAAAACCCCTGCGATGACATGTAGATACCAGTCAGGTAGCTGCCGATAAGAAAGATCCAGAAGTTCGACAGCGTCAGCGCATAAGCACAGATCGCCGACCCGACGAGACCGCCCGCCGCACCGACGATGAACCCCGCGCGCCGCCCGAACCGCTGCATCAGCGTCGAGAGCCAAGGCGCGGTGGTCATCGAGCCAAAGACGATCATCGAGATCGGCAAGGTGGCAAGGCAGGCATTCACGGCCATTTGCTGGCCGGCCAGCCCGCCGATGACAAAGATCATCGTGATCTGGCTGCCCAGGAAGGCCTGCGCCATCACGAGCACCATCACGTTACGCTTGGCGCGGCTGTCGTCGGGGGTGGACATGCGCCTTGCGTAGTCCGCCTGCGCGGCGGGAGCAAGCCCTCTTGCCACGCCCGCGTTGTGGCCTAAAGTCGCGACATGGTAAGCGGTGGCACAATTCTCGTGATGGCAGGCGCACGCGAGGCGCATGGGATTGTGGCCCGGCTGCGGGAGCGGGGGCGCGAGGTGATCGCCAGCCTGCCGGAACCCGAGCGCACCTTCGACCCTTTGCCGGTGCCCACGCGGGTTGGCGGCTTCCCGCACCAGATGGCGTTGAGCGCCTGGATGGCCGAGCAGAATGTGGTGTCGGTGATCGATGCGAGCCACGCCTTTGACGCGGATCTGTCCCGCATGGTGGCGATCACCTGCAACGCGCACGACCTGCGGTATCTGCGGGTGCTGCGCCCGCCCTGGCGCGCGTCGCGGCTCGACACCTGGAACAGCTACCGCACCGTCAAGCGCGCGGCTGAAGACGTGCCGCCCGGTGCGCGGGTCTTCAGCAACACGGGGCGCGCGACCCTGGGGGAGTTCAAGCACTTCCGGGGCACGGTGCTGTTCCTGCGCCAGACCCAGCCGCAGGCGGACCCGCCGCCCTTCGACTTCGTGACCTATGTCGAGGGCACACCGCCTTTCTCGCAGGGGGACGAGGAGATGCTGTTTCGCGAACTGCGAATATCGCGCCTGATCTGCCGCAACGTTGGCGGCAGTGCGAGCATGTCCAAGCTGCTGGCTGCCCGGCGCCTCGGGCTCCCCGTGGCCATGATCGAACGCCCCGCGCCGCCGCCTGCATCCGCCGTTGTCGAAACGGTGACCGAAGCGCTGGCCTGGGAGGCCAATGCATGAGCGTCGGGCGGATTGTGGCGACCGATGCGGATGTGGCCGAAGGGGCGGCCTGGCTTGCCGCCCGCGACCCGCGGCTCGCCACGGCGCTTGACGCCTGTGGCCCGCTGCCGCTGCGCCGCAAGCCCGATGGCTTTGCCGAATTGCTCAGCGCCATCGTGAGCCAGCAGGTCAGCGTGGCCTCTGCCCGCGCGCTCTGGTCCAACCTCGAGACAGCGGGCGTGATCACGCCGCAGACCGTCCTGCGCCACAGCCAGGAGGAGTTGCGCGCGCTCGGCCTCAGCCGCCAGAAGGCGCGCTATGCCCATGCGCTCGCCGACGCCGGGATCGACTACGACGCCTTGCGCGCCGCACCCGATGCCGAGGTGGTCAAGACCCTCACGTCGGTCACCGGCATCGGCGTCTGGACCGCCGAGATCTACGCGATGTTCTCCCTGGGCCGCGCCGATGTCTTCGCGCCCGGCGATCTGGCCCTGCAGGAGGCCGCACGGGCGATCTATGACCTGCCCGAGCGCCCGACCGAGCGCGCCCTGCGCGCGATGGCGGAAGACTGGTCGCCCTGGCGCGCGGTTGCGGCACGGCTTTTCTTTACCTACTACAGGCACATAAAACAGAGGGACGGCATCACATGACACGGGTACTCAACGCTGGCCGCCGCGCGCCGGTCTCGGGCGACACGCGCTCCATCGTCGTTTTCCTGCATGGCTACGGTGCAAACGGCGCCGACCTGCTGGGCCTCGCCGACCCGCTGGCCGAGCACCTGCCGGATACGCTCTTTGTGGCCCCCGATGCGCCCGAGGCCAGCGCCGGGTCACCCATGGGCTTCCAGTGGTTCCCGATCCCCTGGATCGACGGCTCCTCCGAAGAGGAATCCGAACGCTCCATGATGCAGGCGGTCGATGACCTCAACGCCTTTCTTGACGCGCTCATGGTCGACGAAGACGTGCTGCCCGAACAGGTCGTGCTCTTCGGCTTTTCCCAAGGTACCATGATGGCGCTGCACGTGGCCCCGCGCCGCGAGGACGCGGTCGCGGGCATCGTCGCCTTCTCCGGGCGCTTGCTCAGCCCCGAGACCCTCGCCGACGAGGTGGTCGTGCGCCCGCCGGTGCTGCTGGTGCACGGCGATGCCGACGACGTGGTGCCGCCGCAATCGCTGCCACAAGCGGCGGAGGCGCTGCAGGAAGCGGGGTGGCAGGACGTCTATGCGCATATCATGAAGGGCACCGGCCATGGCATCGCGCCCGATGGGCTCTCCGTGGCGCTGGCCTTCATGCGCGACAAGCTCGGGCTCTAGGGCGGGGCGGAAGTCCCGGTCACCTTAACCCTTCGTTAAATCTCCTCTCCGATACAGAAGGAGGGAGACTGAGATGCAGACGCTCGACGCAGACCTGCTGGACCTTATAGAGCACCCGGTCTTCGTTCTCGAACCGGATCCCGCGGGCATGCCACGCTATGTCGCGTTCAATGCCTATGCCTGCAAGGTGCTGGGTCGCCCGGTCACCGAAATCCTCGGGCGCACGGCAGCCGAAGTCTATGCCGGGCGGCTCGGTGAAACCGTCTTCGCCCATCATGTCGAAACGATCCGATCCGGCATCCCGGTCGCCTACGAGACCCGGCTGCCGGTGCTGGGGTCCGAACGGCTGGTGCGCACCACCTTGCGGCCCGTCTGCGATGAGGGCGGCGCCGTGCTCCGCCTCGTGGGTTCCTCCGTCGATGTGTCGGGCGGGCAGGTCCCGCATCAGGTGAGAGCCGAGCTGGCCACCCGCACGAACGAGATGCAGGACTACATCGAACTGGCCGCCCACGATCTGCGCGCGCCCATGCGCAACGTGACCTATATCGCGGAAATGCTGCGGGACGGGTTCCAGGACCTGGGCGACGGCAAGCTCGAGCTGATCGACCTGCTCGAAGACATTGGGCAGAAGGCCAGCACGCTGATCAGCGACGTGCTGTCTCATGCACAGGCCTGCTCGCTGGCCCGCGAAACCGTGCAATTCGACTTTGCCCAGCTCGTTTGGGATGTTCTCGCGGTGCTCGACCCCCTGGGGCGCTGCGTGGTCCAGCTCGACGCGGACCGGGTCGAAGGCGATCGCGCCGCCACGCAGATCATCCTGCGCAACCTCATCGACAACGCGCTCAGGTGCTTTGATGCCGAGGCAAGCGTGGCGGACAAGCTGACGCTCGAGATCCATCTGAACGATCTCGAGGATGGCTTCTTCGAGATCACGATTTCGGACGACGGTCCCGGCCTCAGCGATCCCGCACTTCTGTTTTTCGAAACCGGCGAGCTGCGCGTGGACAGCGGGTTCGGACTGCTCGGCGTCCGCCGCCTCATCCACGCGCGCGGTGGCTCGGTAAAGGCCATGAACCGCTCGGGCGGCCCCGGTGCTGTGATCGCGGTGACCTTGCCGGGCCGGCTGGTGCCCGAGGTCTCCGAAGAAACCTACGGCGCCGCCTGATCCCGCAGAGCGACCCTGTCATGCCACCCGACAGGCCGGGGCGGGGGGCTCAGCCCGCAATCTCCGCGGCGAGACCGGCCCGCACCAGCACCGCCAGATGACGCCGCGCCGCACGCGTCTCCAACCCGCTGATCGTGCCCTTGCTCGCCAAACTCGTCAGCCCGTGCACCGAGGCCCAGAGCAGGGTCAGCCGCACCGCCTCGGGGCCTGTGCTGTCGGCGACACCCGCGACCCCGCGTAACATCGCCAAAAGCTCGTCCTGCACCGCAAAGAGCCGCCCGTCATCCGGGGTCTGCACCGGGTATTCGAAGAGCGCGCGCCAGCGCTGCGGCTCGGCCAGCGCAAAGTCGAAATAAGCCTCCGCCATGGCAACCAGCTGCGCCTCGAGCTCCGGCGGCGCGTCTTCAAGCCTTGCCCGCAGCGCTGTCTGCAATCGCAGCGCCGAGCGCATGTTCACCTCGCGCACCACTCCGTCGATATGCCCAAAGGCATTGTAGAGCGCGCCCACGGAACACCCCGTCGCCTGCGCCAGCCCGCGCGCTGTCAGCGCTTCATAGCCGTCCTTCACCAGCAACCGTTCGGCCACTTCGCCGCCCTTGCGGCGGATCTCGGCCAGGTTGCGATCCCGGCGTGACGTAGCGTCTTTCTCCTGCATCGCATGAACATGGTTCACAGAATCGCGAATGTCAAATATGAACAATGTTCATGAACATAGTTCACGCAGCGAAACCTGGAGACCCCATCATGCCGCGATTTGCCGCCCCCCGTGCCTTCGCCCGCGAGGTCCGACAGAAAGGCCTCGATCACCTGCGCCGCCAGCCCCGCGGGCGCTATGCCTCGCCTGCGCAATGGGCGATGGCTGTCATCTGGACCGGTGCGCTTGTCACCGCGACGGCACTCTTGCTGACCTCAGACGGCCCCATCGCCTTCCTGCATGCCGCCATCTGCGGGCTCTTTGCCTTCTTTGTGCTGGCCACGCTCTGCCATGATGCCGCGCATGGCTCGCTCTCCCGGCACGGGTGGGTCAACCGGCTGGTGCTCACCCTCGGGTTCGGCCTCTTCGGCGTCTCGGGCGCGCTTTGGCGCTGGCGGCATATCCGCCTGCACCACATGTTCCCGAACGTGGAGGGCACCGACATCGATGGAGAGGGCTCGCTGCTGATCCGGCTCGCTCCTTATGGCGAATGGCGCATCTGGCACCGGGTGCAGGCGCTCTATGCCCCGATCCTCTACATGCTCGTCATGGCGCATCTGGCGTGGATCGAAGACTGGACGAACCGTGCGATGGCCCGCCGCATGGCGCCCGAGCTCTTTGCCAACCGAGGCGCCACCGCCGAGTTCCTGCTGGTGAAGGCGGTGCACGCCGCCCTGACCCTTGGCCTGCCGTGGCTTCTGCTGCAGCCCCCGCTCTGGGCGCTGGCGCTTGGATATCTGCTCTATACCGGCGTGGCCTCGATGCTCTTTATCGTGATCGTCGCAGGCTCGCATCTGAGCGAGGAGGCGGAGTTCGTCTCGCCCGACGCAGGCCAGATCCCGCATGACTGGGCCGAGCATCAGCTGCGCACCTGCCTTGACTGGGCCCCGAAAAGCCGGACCGCCGCGCTGCTCTCGGGCGGCTCAAACGCGCACACCGCGCATCACCTCTTTCCGCAAGTGGCCCACTGCCACAACGCAGCGCTCAGCGCGATTGTTTCGGAGACCGCCGCGCAGCATGGCCTGACCCACAACATCACCAGTTTCGCAGGTCTGGTCGTCTCGCACGTCCAGCACCTGCATGCGCTTGGGCGCCCGCCTGCGCCACCCCATCCCCAGTAAAAGGAGACCTTGTCATGACCATCATCCCCTCACACATCCGGTTCATCAGCCTGATCGCAACCCTCGCCGTAACCCTCACGGCCTGCACAGCCCCTTGGGGCGGGTCCGGTCCGCCCATCCCGGTTCAGCCCAAGCTCGCCGGGGCCAAAGGGCTCGACGTCTATGCGGGCCGACCCGCCGAGACCCGGCCACGGTTCCGGGGCGCGCGCGCAGCACAGGTGGGTGTGTGGCTGAACAACAAGAGTGTTTTCGACGCCGATTGCCGCATCGAAAACGAGGCCTTTGCATTGCAGTTCAAGAGCTTCGATGTTCTGGAGCTGCCCGACTATCGCCGTGCCTCGCCGCCGGCCACCGTGACCTGTCGCAAGGGCGACCTCCGCGGCCAGGCCGAGCTGGCGGTTGTGAACGTGTCTTCAGAGCTGCGCCAACGTCGCTCCGGTCGGGGGGCGTTACCCGGCGCCCCGGTGATCACGGTGACCATCCCGCTGGGCCGCGACGACCGCCCGGACGACATCTGGGTTTACCCCACAAAGGTTGATGTGCACCTGCGCTAAGTCGTCGTGCTTTTGCGATAGGCGCCTGGGCTTTGCCCCATGACCCGGTTGAATTCGGTATAGAAGTTCGACCGGGTCAGAAATCCCGCAGCCTCGCCCACCGCGCCCACCGCATCACTGGTCTCCTGCAGCAGCCGCGCGGCCTCGGCCACACGGAAATCATTGATGAACTGCGAGACGTTCTTGCCGCTGCTGCGGTTGATCGCCTCCGACAACGCCCGGTCGGTCACGCCGAGCCGCCGGGCCAGCCGGGTCAGCGACAGCTGCGGATCGACGAAGAGACGGCTGTCGCGCAAAAACGCCTCGGCTTTGCTGCTCAACTCTGCGTCCTCGTTGCGCGGCGCGCCTGCGGGCAGGGCGCTGGAGCGCCCGCGCAGGCTGAAGATCGCGGCGCCCGCCAGCATCGCGATGAGCAGCAGGCTCGCCAGCGACAACAACCGCCCCACGTTCGCACCTTCATTGCGCGCAAAATCCACCGCGATCAGCGTGTCCATGACCAAGGTGAGGCCCAGAAGGCCGGCGCCCACCAGCATCATCCGCCGCATGAAGCCCAGATGCGCAAGGCCCAGTTGCGACAGCCGGTCCGGCCCGCCGCGCCAGAGCCGCAGCAGCAAGAGCGCGTAGAGCGCATAGCTGAGCCCGATCATGAAATCGAGCGCCACCCGGATCGGCGGCAGCGCGGCCACGATCGCTGTGAGCACCGTCGCGGCCCCCAGGTGCAGCAGGATCGTGGGCTGCAATCGGGCGACGCGCTCGGACAGTGCCGCATAGCCAAGATAGAGCAGCGGTCCGATCCAGAAGGGCAGCAGCCGTTGGATCCCCAGCACGCTCTCGACCTGATAGGCAAAGCGCAGCGCGACAAGCAGCGTCTCGATCATGATCAGGCCCGCGAGCAGGGCAAAGAAGGTCTTCGCCGGGCCTGGCAGCCAGGCGCGGGTCAGCACCAGCGCGCCGAAGATCGCCGACAGACCGGTCAGAAACAGGGGCAGGGGCACGGAGATCATGCCGAATGCTGTCCTCGATTGCGTGTCCTCTGTCCTGAATGCCGTTTCAGGACAGCCAAGCCATTGCCCGAAACCGGCTCTTTGCTCAAGTCAGGATCATCGCAAACACCCAACCTACGAGGTCAGACATGAACACCAACCTTCGCCAACTTTGCCTCTCCGCCATGGTCGCCATCGGATTTGCCCTGCCCGGTGAGGCCGCGGACTTTGCGCCCGCCGTGGCCGAATTCAAAGCCGCATACCCCGATATGGACCGCAAGATGCAAGGCCGCGTCTGGTACCCCTCCCACGCGGAGGGACCCGAGGATCTGCTGCGCGGCAGCGCCGTCTGGCGCGACGTCTCGGGCCATCTCGACGCCAGGATCGCGCCGGGGCTCTTCCCAGTCGTGCTGATCAGCCACGGGATGTACGGCAACACCATGAACCAGGCGTGGCTCGCCAAACGGCTCGCCGCCGAAGGCGTCATCGTGATCCAGCCCAACCACCCGGGCACCACCAGCTTTGACCGCGACCCCGACCACGCGCGCCAACTCTGGCTGCGCGCCACCGACCTCAGCATCGCGCTCGATGAAGCGCTGACCGACCCGCGGTTTGCCGATCACATCGACCCCACCCGCGTCGCCGCCGCGGGTCACTCGCTGGGCGGCTACACCGTGATGGCGGCGGCGGGCGCGCGCCATGACGTGGCGCATTACGCTGCGGGCTGTGCCAAAGCACCGACGCGCACCGACTGCGAGGTCATCGACATGTGGAAGGTGGGCGCCGACCCCGCCGATCACGCAGCACTGCAAAGTGACCGCTCCGATCCGCGCATCCGCACCGTGATCCCCATGGACCTCGGCGGCGCGCAGACCTTCGCGCCCGACAGCCTCGCCGAAATCGACATGCCCGTGCTGGTGCTCGGCGCAGGCCGCGGCGACATGCTGGACCAGGACGTCGAATCCCGTGCGCTTGCCGCCGCGCTCCCCGCCGATCGGGTCACCCATATCGAAGTCGTGGACGCGGGCCATTTCGACTACATGGGCATCTGCACCGATGAGGGCTATGACGTGCTCAAACGCGAGGCGCCGGGTGACGAAATCGTCTGCGTCAAAGCCCATGACGAGCGCATGGCACAACACGATCACATCTTTGAGTTGATCATGGACCACCTTCGCGCAACCGACGTGATCCCCCAGGGCTGAACCACAGCGCTGGCCCGGCACACCGGGCCAGGCGCCTTGTGGATAACTGTCATCGAGACGTTACGGAATCATCTTAACGGTTCTGCGACATCTTGTGGTCATACTGGGGCTTGTCAGCTTATGGCCACGATATATAGTCATAAAAAGACTCGCGCGCTGGTGGCGCGGCAGGCGCGACAGGCAGAGGCAAATCGGCAAGGGGTGTGCCCGACCATGGACGGCGATTTCAGAACGGACTTCACGCGCAATCCCGCGAGTTTGAGGCACAGGCCCGCCTTGGTGCTGAACGCGGACTACCGGCCGCTCAGCTACTACCCTCTGTCGCTCTGGCCCTGGCAGGAGGCGGTCAAGGCGGCCTGGCTCGACAGGGTGGACATCGTCGCTGAATATGACGACATCGTCCGAAGCCCCAGTACCGAGATCAGGATCCCTTCGGTCGTTGTCCTGAAAGACTATGTGAAACCTCAAAAGCGCGTGGCCTTCACGCGCTTTAATTTATTTCTGAGGGATGAATTCCGCTGCCAGTACTGCGGTGCGCGCGGCGAGTTGACCTTCGATCACGTGGTGCCGCGCGCCAGCGGCGGGGTCACCAGCTGGCAGAATGTGGTGGCGGCCTGTTCGCCCTGCAACCTGAAGAAGGGCTCCAAACCGCTGCACCGCACGGGGCTGTCCCTGCGCAAACCGCCGCGCCAGCCCGGCGCGGAAGAGCTGCGCAATATGGGCCGGAAATTCCCGCCCAACCACCTGCATGAAAGCTGGATGGATTTCCTCTATTGGGACGCCGAACTCGAGGCCTGAGCCGGCGCTCGTCCCCCGGCGCTTCCCGCCAGCGTTGAAAAATCCATAAGCCTATGCTATCGATCCCAGGTGTTGCGTATTTTTCGCGCGGCGCATTTTTTGTTTTTGAAGTTATTTTATATATCTATTTCAAGGAGATGTATTGTGTCAGGTAGGCATCATGGGCTGTCTCGGCTCGACCAACTCAACAAAATCTGTCTGCAAGGTGGGGGCCCGTCGAAACCCTTCGCCCAAACGCTGGGGCGCCTCATGCCGCCCAATCCGGTGCAGATCCAGAACATCACCCATGCCGAGGTGATCCAAGCGTTGCACGATCTCTCCGAGACGATGCGGGCCACCCACAACGAGAACGGCCATGCCGATGCGGGTATGACCTTCCTCGGCCAGTTCGTCGATCACGACGTCACGCTCGATGCGACCTCGGCGCTTGGCACGCGGATTGATCCCTCGACCATCCCGAACGTGCGCACGCCGAGCCTTGACCTCGACTGTGTCTATGGCGCGGGCCCCGAGGCCTCGCCGCATCTCTACGGCGCGGGCGAGCAGGACCATATGCTGATGTTCGGGCGCCATGACAACCCGCTGGACCTTGCGCGGACCTGCGCGGGCAAGGCGCTGATCGGCGATCCGCGCAACGATGAGAACGTGATCGTCGCGCAGGTGCAGGGGATTTTCATCGAGCTGCACAATATCCTGATGAGCAAGCGTGTCGAAGAGGGGGACGAGGCCAAGGACATCAAGGCCTGCGCCCATGACGGCATCCCCAAGCATGTGTGGCACGATCATGTGGCGCCGAAGCTTGCGAACTTCGAGGAGGTGCGGCGCTTCATCCGGCTGCATTACCAATGGATCGTCTGGAACGAACTGCTGCCCGCCTTCGTCGATCAGGCCTGCCTCGATCACGCGCTGCAGCACCATCTCTTCGGCTGGGATGCACCGGTCATGCCAGTGGAGTTCACCGGGGCCTGCTACCGCTTTGGCCACGCCACCACGCAGCACGAATACAAGCTGCAGGACAGTCAGGCGGCCAAGGGGCTATTCGCCACCGTGGGTTTCGGCCCGCGTCCGACGGATGCCAATATGGACATGGATCTCTTCTTCGAGATGTCCGGTGGCAATGCGGTGCAAAAGGCGCGGCCCGTGGGCCCGGGCCTCGGCTCGCCGCTCTTCGAGCTGCCCTTCGTGAACAGCACCATCGAGCTGGCCGAGATCGAGCACACGATGACGGTCGAGCAGTCCCGCAACCTTGCGCTGCGCAACATGGTCCGCGACCGCTATACCTATCAGCTCGCCAGCGGCCAGCAGGCGGCGGCGCGGCTCGGTATCGACAAGCACGTGCATGTGCCGGATGCGCTCAAGGCCAAGGGCATCACCAAGACGCCGCTGTGGTTCTATGCGCTGCAGGAGGCAAAGGAGCATGGGGGCGGCAAGCTCACCGGTGTCGGCGGCACGATTGTGGCCTCGGTCTTTGCCAATCTACTGAAGCGCGATTCCACCACCTATCTGCACATCCCGCATTTCAAGCCGTGGGGTGGCTTCGGCGGGCAGCCGTCCTGCATGGCGGGCATCGCAGCCTACGTCGAAAAGCATCGCGGCCACATCAAAGACCCCAAGTCGCTCATGTGCGGCTGAGGCCACCACCGGCCCGGCGCGCAGATGCCCGCCGGCCCGGTGGCGGACACGCCGCTGCAGGCGGTGCGGTCACCGCAATCGTGGTTAATGCGCTCTGAAGAAACGGGCCGTCTTGCGGGCGGCCCGTTAACCATTCGAAGCAACGTACGGTTGTGTCATCTTTTGTTAAGATATGGGGCGACTGGCCCCTGGTTCGTGAGAAACCGACCTCTGCACCGACAGAATACCGACGTTACACCGACGTGATACCGACGTTGGGTTTTACCGATCAGAGCGGGGCTGTGGCTTCGCAAGCTGCTCGGCAGGGAGGCCTGTTTTGCGCTTGACGGGGATGGTCCGCTATGCCGCGAGATCGACCCAGACCGGCACGTGATCCGAGGGTTTGTCGCGCCCGCGCACATCCTTGTCGATGGCGCAGTCCTGCAGCATGTCAGCCGCCTGCGGGCAGAGCAGCAGATGGTCGATGCGAATGCCCAGGTTGCGGTTCCATGCACCGGCCTGGTAGTCCCAGAAACTGTAGTGCCCCGGGCCTTGGGTGCGCGCGCGGAAGGCGTCCGTGAGGCCGAGGTTGATCAACTGGCGAAAGGCCGTGCGGCTCTCCAGCCGGAAGAGGGCATCCTCGCGCCAACTGTCCGGAGTTGCGGCATCCTCCGCTTGCGGGATGATGTTATAGTCGCCAGCCATCAAAAATGGTGTTTCTTCAGCGAGTAAGGTCTCCGCCCGGGCCTGCAACCGCTCCATCCAGGCCAGCTTGTAGTCGTACTTGGGCCCCGGGGCCGGGTTGCCGTTGGGCAGGTAGAGCCCGCAAATCCGCAAGGCATGGTGGTCTCCGACGACGGTGGCTTCGATGTAGCGCGCCTGCTCGTCAGCATCATCGCCCGGCAGGCCGCGGGTCACATCCTCCAGCGGCAATTTTGACAGGATCGCCACGCCGTTGAAGCTCTTCTGCCCATGCGTTTCGACGTTGTAGCCGCGCTCTTCAAAGAGCTCGGTCGGAAACGCCTCATCAACCGACTTGATCTCCTGCAACAGCACCACATCCGGTTGTGCCTCATCCAGCCAGTCGGGCAGCGCTGCAATACGCGCCTTGATACCGTTGATGTTGAACGTCGCGATTTTCATTCAATGCGCTCCTCGCCGCTACAGCCCAGCTATCACCCAGCCCACGAGCAAGGGCAAGGGCCGCGGGCCAAGTTCGGCAACCACAGGGTGAGTGATTCTCGTTAACGGTTAATCCATACGCGGCCTAATGCATTAATATCCCCAGAGTTATCCACTGTGGATAAAAAAAAATTAACCAATTTGTCCGCAGCAACTTTCAAGCGTCTGCCGACGCCTAGGCCGGGACTTTCGTGTGGATAACCAAGTGTTAACACATTCTTAACGCGAAAAAATCTTGGAAACTCGCCTTAAACGGGCAAGCGTTGCCGGGCGAAAACTTCATTTGAAAGGGATATGCGATGAAGACGAACGCTTTACTGAAGACACCTGCCTTTGAAGACACGTTTGAGAGTGACACAGACCTGCACTGCGGGAAGGGGACAGATCTGTTCACCACAAGCATGGGACCGGCGGGAACCGACATGATGAGCGGCGAGGCAACCGGGTTGTTTACCACCTCGATGACCCCCGAAGCCGACACGCTCTCAGGTGCCGAGACGGGCCAGTTCACCACCAGCATGGTGGCTGGCCGCGACGCGTTCTCGGGCGATGCAACCGGTCTTTTCACGACCTCCATGTAACTCACGCGATTTGGCCTGGTGCCGCGCTCACCCCGCGCGGTCCGGGCCAGACGCAATGCGCGGCAGACCCTTAGGACAAAGGAAGAACCCCCATGTCTAACGTCGTCTCTTTGGGCTTGCCGCGCAGACCGTCTCTGGCCGACCGCCAGGCGCTGTTGATCGGAAACTTCGCCTGCAACCGGCGCAAACCCGACGATGTGTTCTGGCTGAAAGAGAACGCCGAAGTTCTGAATGTGCTGGCCAGCAGCGGTGCGATGCTGTCAGACAATGCGCTGGAGCCCTATCGCCGGATTTATGACGGGCTCGAGGAGCGCCTGCGGTTTTTCCCGCAATACTATCGCTTTCTGCTCTCGATCTGCCTTGATCTGGAAGACCTCGGTATCGGCAAAACCAAAGGAACGGCGTTGTGCCATTGGGTTGCCAAGGCTGGCCTGGAGCAGGCAGAGCTCTCCGATTTGCAGCGTGCCGAAGCGCAGCGACTGCTGAACCGCCGCGGGGCCAGGATCGAAGACATCCAACTTCGCGCCCGGTTGCGCAGGTTCATCAACCGTTCGGACACCTTTGCGCTGCCGAACAAAAAGGCGGCCTATGAACTCACCCATATCATTTTTTACCTCTCCGATTACGGGGTGAAAGACCCGCAGGTCGATGAGGCCGCAATTGTCAGTCTCGAGTTCGCGGGTTTGCTCGCCTATCTCGATCAGGATGTCGATTTGCTGGCGGAAACCTGTGTGGCCATGCGATTTGCCGGCCAGCGGCCAAGCCGGATCTGGGAAGATTGGATCGCCGGTCAAATGTGCGGCTTCACGCTGAGTGACAAGGGTGCGGGCCATTCCGACGCTTACCATGAATATCTGGTGACCAGCTGGTGGGCACTCTTTGCCGATCGGCCGAGCTTTCCGGGCATGCCGCGGGCCTCAGGTCTGCACATCACCCGCCACACTGCGCGGAAAAGTCCGCTGCGCGCGATGTCGGAGTGCATGTTCCATCTGGGACCGGCGCGCAGCAGCGACTGGAGCCAAATGCGTCAGGCAATGTCGGACGCGATTGGCGTCGATGGCGAGGACATTCTCAGCGGTGCCGAGCAGTCTTCGGACCGGTTCGGTGCGTTTTTCGAAGGATTTTCACGCGCGGATATCTGATTAAAAACAGAGTACTGCAGCGTGACGTTGATTTACATCGAGAATGACGTTCCGCAACCGCAAGAACTGGACGCATTGGGGTTGTCGATGATGAAACGCGCGCCGATCAACTCTTCGGAGAAATCGATGGTCGCCCCTCCGAGAAACGGCAAAGAGATCGAATCGACCACCACTTTCTGACCCGCGCCTTCGAGCACGAGGTCATCATCGCGGGGTTCGTCCAGGGCGATCTCATACTGAAACCCCGAGCAGCCGCCGCCCTCGACCGCCACGCGCAGGGCCTTACCATCGGTGGCGGCACCAATCTCGGCCAATCTGTCAAAAGCACGGGGCGTGACTTTGGGTGGGAGTTGCATTTGCGGGCTCCGGCAAGCGGTTTCATTAAGCACTCGCCTGCAATATAGAAACTCTCAGGACAGGCGACAAGGACCAGCCATGATGGCGATTTACGCCTCTGATCCCGCGCAAGCCAGGGGACGGCGCGTGCAGGAGGAGGAAAGCACCTTCCGGTCATGCTTCCAGCGAGACCGGGACCGCATCATCCATGCCAGCGCCTTTCGCAGGCTCAAACACAAGACGCAGGTCTTCATCGAGCATGAGGGCGATTACTACCGCACCCGGCTCACGCATTCGATCGAGGTGGCGCAGGTGGCACGTACGATCTCGGGTGCCTTGGGGCTGAATGCGGAGTTGACCGAGGCGGTGGCGCTTGCGCATGACCTGGGCCACACGCCCTTTGGTCATACGGGTGAGGATGCACTCTCAGCACTGATGGAACCCTATGGCGGGTTCGATCACAACGCCCAGGCGATCCGTATCGTGACCCATCTGGAGCGGCACTATGCGGATTTCGACGGGTTAAACTTGACGTGGGAGACGCTGGAAGGGCTGGCGAAGCACAATGGCCCCGTGACGGGCGAGATCCCTTGGGCACTGCAGGCCTGCACCGATCAGTTGGATCTGGAGCTGCACACATTTGCCAGTGCAGAGGCGCAGGTTGCGGCCATTTCCGACGATGTCGCCTACAACCACCATGATCTGCACGACGGGCTGCGGGCAGAACTCTTCTCGACCGATGAGCTGGCCGAGTTGCCGATCTTGGACGGCTGCTTTGGCGCGGTGGACGAGCTCTATCCCGGACTGAACTACTATCGGCGGCGGCACGAGGCGCTGCGTCGGTTTTTTGGTGTGCTGGTTGAGGATGTCATTGGCTTTGCGCAGGCGCGTCTTGATCAAATCCAGCCGCAGTCGGTCGATGACATCCGCGCCGCTGGCCAGGCCATCATCCGCTTCTCCGATCCGGTCTTTGCCGATCTCAAGGTGATCCGCGCTTTCCTCTTTGATCGCATGTATCGCGCCCCCAGCGTCGTGGAGATGCGCGCACAGGTCACGCAGGTGGTCGACGACCTCTTTCCGTACTTCATGGCGCACCCCGATCAACTGCCTAAGCAATGGCGCAAGGATGTGGAAGAGGTCGACGGCGAGGTGGGGCTGGCCCGGATCGTGTCCGATTACATCGCGGGTATGACCGACCGCTTTGCCCTGCAGGAGCACGAGCGGCTGGTCGGCGCGGGCTGAAGCCACGTAGCACATGCTGTTGACCCGCCGCTTGGGCATGATACACCGCGCCAATCTCTGCCGAAGGACCCGACCCGATGAACCTTTTTGCCGATATCCGCGCGCTTGTACTGGACTGTTTGCAGGCCATGGTCGCGGGCGGGCAGCTGCCCGAGGGGCTCTCTGTCACCAACGTCACGGTCGAGCCGCCGCGGGATGCAGCGCATGGGGATATGGCGACCAACGCAGCGATGGTGCTGGCCAAACCGGCAGGCCAGAAACCGCGGGACATCGCCGAGGCTCTGGCGCAGCGGTTGATCACGGATGACCGG
Source organism: Roseobacter cerffii (assembly GCF_054226325.1). NCBI lineage: Bacteria > Pseudomonadati > Pseudomonadota > Alphaproteobacteria > Rhodobacterales > Roseobacteraceae > Roseobacter > Roseobacter cerffii. The sequence goes on along the minus strand of NZ_CM135757.1, from coordinate 2,631,136 downwards.
ATCGTCAGCGCCGATGTCGCGGGGCCGGGCTTTCTGAACCTGCGGCTGGCGCCTGCCGTCTGGCAAAACATCATCGGCGGCATTCTTGCGGATGGCACCGGTTTCGGACGCGGAACGCTGGGGCAGGGCAAGCGGATCAACGTCGAATATGTCTCGGCCAACCCCACCGGTCCGCTGCATGTGGGCCATACGCGCGGCGCTGTGTTCGGCGATGCGCTGGCCGCGCTGCTCGAGTTCGCAGGGTATGACGTGACCCGCGAGTATTACATCAATGATGGCGGCGCACAGGTCGATGTGCTCGCCCGGTCGGTGTACCTGCGGTACCTTGAGGCGCACGGGCAGGATGTCGCCTTCCCGGATGGCACCTATCCCGGCGACTATCTGATCGCCGTCGGGCAAGCGCTCAAGGAGAAGGTTGGTGACGCTTATCTCGACACGGGCGAGCAATTCTGGTTGGCCGAGGTGCGGGAGTTCGCGACCGAGGCGATGATGAACCTCATTCGCGCCGACCTCAAAGCGCTTGGGGTCGAGATGGATGTCTTCTACTCCGAGAAATCGCTTTATGGCACGGGCCGGATCGAGGCCGCCATCGACGATCTGCGGGGCAAGGGCCTGATCTACGAAGGCGTTCTCGAGCCACCGAAAGGCAAGAAGCCCGAGGATTGGGAGCCGCGTGAACAGACGCTGTTCAAATCCACCGAACACGGTGACGATGTGGACCGCCCCGTCAAGAAATCCGACGGGTCCTGGACCTATTTCGCGCCCGATATCGCATATCACTACGACAAGGTGAGCCGGGGGTATGACGCGCTGATCGACGTCTTTGGCGCGGACCACGGCGGCTATGTGAAGCGGATGAAGGCGGCGGTTTCGGCGCTCAGCGACGGCGATGTGCCGCTCGATATCAAGCTTTGCCAGCTCGTGAAGCTCTTCAAGAACGGCGAGCCCTTCAAGATGTCCAAACGGGCGGGGACGTTCGTGACCCTGCGCGATGTGGTCGACCAGGTTGGGCCCGATGTGACCCGTTTTGTGATGCTCACCCGCAAGAACGACGCGATGCTCGACTTCGATTTCGACAAGGTGATGGAGCAGAGCCGCGAAAACCCTGTGTTCTACGTGCAATACGCTCATGCGCGGGTGGCTTCGGTGCTGCGCAAGGCGACCGAAGCTGGCGCGCCCGTCGATGACGCCACCTTGCAGGCGGCTGATCTCAGCCTGCTGGATCACGAGGCCGAGTTGGGTCTCGCCGCCAAGCTCGCCGAATGGCCGCGGCTGGTGGAGACCGCGGCGCGCAGCAACGAACCGCACCGGGTGGCGTTCTACCTCTACGAGCTCGCCGGCACCTTTCATGCGTTGTGGAACAAGGGCAACGATGTCCCGTCCTTGCGTTTCGTGCAGGATGACCCAAAAGTCACAGCGGCGAAAATCGCCCTCGCGCGGGCCACGAGCGTTGTAATTGCAGCGGGTCTTGGTATTCTTGGCGTCACACCGGCGCAGGAAATGCGGTAGCAAATCGCGGCCTCCGCCAGAGCAGGCAAATCGAACGAGAGACCGGCGGGGCACGCATCCTGTCGGCAGCGAGGCGATGATGGCGGATATCGAATTCTCCCATGGCATGGGGGCGTACGGGCGTGAGCCTGCGCCCAGACAAGCGGACGAGCCCACACCCAACTCACTGGTCATGATGACGAATGTAGCAGGCGCGGTGGTCTCCCTTGCGCTGATCGCGGGGATTGGTGTGTGGGGCTACAAGCTGATGGTGCGGGATGTTTCCGGTATCCCAGTCGTCCGGGCGGCAGAGGGCGAGATGCGGGTGCGACCCGATGACCCCGGCGGCCAGCTTGCACGCCACCAGGGGCTTTCGGTGAACGCGGTTGCTGCTGACGGCAGTGCAGCGGGCCCTGTCGATCAGGTGATCCTCGCGCCGCGCGACACCGATCTGGCCGAAGAAGACCAGCCGATCACGGCAGAGACCGTCGCGCCGGTGGAGCAACCCGCACCGCTGGCGCCCGCAGCGGAGAGCATCGGGGGTGCCAAACGCATTCCTGCCCGGGTGGAGAACACTGTGGCCGAGAACCTGCAGGCCGGCGCCATTGATGCGGTCGTAGCAGAGCTCACCGCCGGGGTGACGCCGCTTGGCGCCCTTGATGACGAGGAGACCACGGCATCCGAGACCGCGCCTGTGCAAACGGAAGACGAGGTTGCGTCGCCGGTCGCCAAAACGGTCAAGCGCCCGCAACTGCGGCCTCAAACCGCCGCCCGGCTCCAGCCTGCGGCCTTTGTCTCTGAAACACCTACAGCCGAGGTCGATGCCGCAGGGATCCCCTCCGGCACGCGGTTGGCGCAGCTCGGCGCTTTTGACAGTGCTGACGTGGCGCGCAGCGAATGGGCACGTCTCGAGGGCCGGTTCGGCGAGTACATGCAGAATAAGTCGCGTGTCGTGCAGCGCGCGGAATCCGGTGGGCGGACCTTCTATCGCCTCCGGGCCATGGGGTTTGTTGATATCGCCGATGCGCGGCGTTTCTGCTCGGCCTTCAAGGCCGAAGGGGTGGATTGCATCCCGGTGGCCGCGAAGTGAGCCGATTTGGCGCCACCATCCTCGACGCCGAGGGGCTGGCGCTGACGGCCGATGAGGTTGCGTTTTTCAAGGAGGCGAACCCCTTTGGCTTCATCCTCTTTGCCCGCAACATCGACACGCCGGATCAGGTGCGCCGCCTCTGCGACCAGATGCGGGATGCCGTTGGGCGCGAGGCGCCGATCACCATTGACCAGGAGGGCGGGCGGGTGCAACGCCTGCGCGGTCCGACCTGGACCGAATGGACGCCGCCACTGGACTTTGTGGCTGCGGCAGGAGATCAGGCTGAGCAGGCGATGTACCTGCGCTACCGCCTGATCGCGGCAGAACTCCGGGATTTGGGGATCGACAGCAATTGCGCGCCGATGGTCGATCTGGCGGGGCCTGCAACGCATGACTTCCTGCGCAACCGCTGCTATGGGACCAGCCCGGATGCGGTGGCGCGTCTTGGCCGCGCCACGGCATCCGGGCTCCTCGCAGGAGGCGTGCTGCCGGTGCTCAAACACATCCCGGGGCATGGCCGCGCCACGCTCGACAGCCATTTCGACCTGCCACAGGTCGATGCAGATGCAGCCACCCTGATGGCCGAGGACTTTGCTCCCTTCAAAGCGCTGGCGGACCTGCCCATGGGGATGACGGCCCATCTGGTCTATGACGCCTATGACACGCGGCCCGCGACCCTCTCGCCGAAGGTCATGCAGGTCATTCGCGAGGATATCGGCTTCGACAATCTGATCATGACCGACGACGCCAGCATGAAAGCGCTCAGCGGCACCATCGAAGAGATCACCACCGGCGCGCTCGCAGCGGGGTGCGACGTGGTCTTGCACTGCAACGCACCGCTGGATGAGCGTAGACGCGTGGCCGAGGCCGCAGGCGAGATGAGCGAGGCTGCGCAGGTCCGCGCAGAGCGGGCGTTGAGCTTCCGCAAACCGCCCGACGATATTGACATTGACGCCGCGCGCGCGCAGCTTGAGACGCTGGTAAGCGGGGCGTGAGATCGTTGTGAGGCATGGCTGAAACACCCTTTGAGGAAGACACGATATCGGTGACCGAGCGGCTGGCCGCCGAGGCGCTGATTGTCGATGTCGATGGGTTCGAAGGCCCGCTTGATCTCTTGCTGACGCTCAGCCGGACCCAGAAGGTCGATCTGCGCAAGATCTCGGTGCTGGCGCTGGCGCAGCAATACCTCGCCTTTGTCGAACGCGCCAAGGCGCTGCGGCTGGAACTGGCCGCTGACTACCTGGTCATGGCCGCCTGGCTGGCTTTCCTCAAATCCCGTCTGCTGCTCCCACCCGACCCAACCGAAGAGGGGCCGTCCGGCGAGGAACTGGCCGCGCATCTCGCCTTCCAGCTCGAACGCCTGCAGGCGATGCGCGACGCCGCAGCACGGCTCATGGGACGTGACCGGCTGGGCCGTGACTTCTTCGCCCGCGGTCAGACCCATGAGGTCACTCGCACGCGCAAGATCGAATACACCGCGACGCTGCTCGACCTGATGCAGGGCTATGCCCGTATCCGCACCCGCGACGACTTCCGCCCCTTCGTCATGGACCGCGACGCGGTGTTCACCATGGAACAGGCGCTCGACCGAATGCGCGGGCTCATCGGTTTTGCGGGTGATTGGACGGATATCTCGAGCTATTTGCCCGAAGGCTGGGAGATCGACCCGGTGCGCCGCCGCTCGGCCACCGCGGCGACCTTTGCGGCCTCGCTCGAGCTTGTTAAAGAGGGCCATCTGGAGATCCGGCAATCAGAGACCTTCGCGCCGATCCAGCTGCGAAAAAAGGACACGCCTTCGTGAGTGACGACCAAGCGCCCGAACCGGAGGAGAGCCTGTTCGAGGCCCCGCCCATGGGCGAACAGGAGCGTATGGTCGAGGCCATCCTCTTTGCCACCGCCGAGCCGATCACCCTGCGCGAGCTTGCCGCGCGGATGCCGCATGGCTCCGACCCGGCGGAAGCCCTTGTGCATTTGCGCAAACGCTACGAGGGGCGTGGGGTCAACCTCTGCAAGATCGGCGATGCTTGGGCGATGCGCACAGCGCCGGACCTTGGGTTCCTGATGCAGCGCGAGACAGTCGAGACGCGCAAACTCAGCCGCGCGGCGATCGAGACCTTGGCGATCATCGCTTATCACCAACCGGTCACCCGCGCCGAAATCGAGGAAATCCGGGGCGTGTCGGTCAGCCGCGGGACCGTTGATCAACTGCTGGAAATGGAATGGATCCGCTTTGGGCGTCGCAAGATGACGCCGGGGCGGCCTGTGACCTTCGTGGTCACGCAAGGGTTCCTCGATCATTTTGGGCTGGAAAACGCGCGCGATTTGCCGGGTCTGAAGGAGCTGCGCGCGGCGGGTCTGCTGGAAAACCGCCCCCCGCCGGGCGCCGGATTGCCAGGCCCCGAGGAGGAGCCGGAAGAGGAAAGCACCGAAGGGCAAAGCGAGCTTTTCGAGGACTAAAGTGCGATCCTCCTGAAAAAAGCCGCAATCTGCGCTATATTGAGCATTAGGCAACGCGCGAAGAGGCAGCGAGATGGACAGATTAATCAGCATGATCCTGCGCCAGATCACCCGGCGGCTGGTCAACAAGGGGATTGATGCGGGCTTCAAGAAGGCCGCGTCGATGAACAAGGCCAAAGGTGGCGCCGAGACACCGGAGCAGTCGCCGCAGAGCAAACAACAGATCAAACAGGCGGCCAAGATGATGCGCCGCACGACCCGGATGTAAGCGCGCCTACGCCGCCCGGAAGTGTTTCGACAGCTTCAGGCCCTGACCCTGGTAGTTTGACGCGATACCAGCACCATAGAGCTGCGTCGGCACCTCGGCCATGCGCTCGTAGATCAGACGGCCGACGACCTGCCCATGCTCTAGCACGAAAGGTGCCTCGTGGCAGCGCACTTCCAGCACACCGCGTGAGCCCGCGCCGCCTGCAGCGTCATGGCCAAAGCCTGGGTCGAAAAACCCGGCGTAGTGCACGCGAAACTCGCCGACCATCGCCAGAAACGGCGCCATTTCGGCGGCATACTCAGGCGGGATAGTGACCGCCTCGCGGCTGACGAGAATGTAGAAGGCGCCGGGGTCCAGGATGATCTGCCCGTTGTCGCTGTGCACCTCTTCCCAATAGGCGCGCGGGTCGTAGTGGTCGATGAGATCCAGATCGATCACGCCGGTATGCGGCTTGGCGCGGTAGCCGACCAGCGTCGTGTCGGGCAGGCGCAGATCGACAGAGAAGCCCAACCCGTCGTCGATCACGGCCTCGCCATCAACCAGCGGGGTCTCTGCGTGCAGGGCGCGCAGGGCGGCATCATCCAGCACGGCCTCGCCATCCCCGAACCGGATCTGGTTCAGCCGCATCCCCGGACGCACCAGCACGGAAAACGACCGCGGGCAGATCTCCGCATAAAGCGGCCCGCAATAGCCGGGCGCGACGCGGTCGAACTCGGTGCCGCCGTCGGTGATCGTCCGCGTGAGCAGATCGAGCCGACCGGTGGAGCTCTTGGCATTCGCCACCGCCTGCACGCTGTCGGGCAGGGCAAGTGACTCCATCAAGGGCACCACATAGACACAGCCCTTCTCCAAGACAGCGCCATCGGTGAGGTCCACCCGGTGCATCTCGAACTCTTCGAGCCGGTCGAGCACACGCTCCCCCTGACCGGCGAGGAAGGACGCGCGCACCCGGTAAGCTGTTGTTCCCAAACGTAGATCCAAACTGGCGGGTTGGATCTGTGCGGCGCTGATCTCACGCGTGGCGGCGATCTGGCTGTCCGCGATCATCTGGCTGATCAGTTGATTGGGCAGCACGCCGCTCATCAGATGGCTCCCTGAAATGCAAAGGCCCGCGCCGGGGCACGGGCACTTGTCATATGTCGGATGGTCGGGCTAGCAGGACTCGAACCTGCGACCTTCCGTCCCCCAGACGGACGCGCTACCAGGCTGCGCCATAGCCCGACATGAGGGGCTTCATACCCGATCTGGAGGCCGAGGCAAGAGCGAATTGGCATCTGTCAGTCTTTGGGAGCGTCTTTGCGCGGGTTGGCCATGCTGGCCCGCAAACGCACCAACTGCGCCAAGAGAGGCTTGGCCGCGTCCTGTTGCTCGGCGCCGAGCGACCTGGTCCCGATCAAGGCGGAAAGCGCGGCGGGCGCGGCGGGCATATCCGCTTCGTCGGGCAGAGGCCCGATGTCGATCACCCGCGGTTTTGCATCCGGTGACGGCTCCGCCGGTCTGAGGTCGGCCATCTCGGCTGCGTCACCTGAAGCATCTGCCGCGTCCTGCGCGGTGTCTTCCTCTTCGGGCTCTGGCGCGGCGGGTTCCACCAGAGGTCGGCGGATGAAGCTTGGCAATGCGCTCGTCGGTTCGGCCTCCGCGCTGTCCTCTGGTTCGGACGCCTCAGCGGTGGGCATGTCTTCTTCATCGGGTGCAGCTGCATCGACCGGGTCGGGCGCCTCGTCTTGCACGATCTCCGCGACATCTTCATCGACAGGCGGCTCTGCCGCACCCGCGACTTGCGGCGGCGCGGCCTCTGTGGGCTCCGGCACGTCTTCGTCAGGGTGAAGCATTGGCGCGGGAGCAACCTCATCCTCTGCGATCTGGTCGTCCTCAGGCGCCGCCTGATCATCGATCTCAGAGGCGGCGTCTACGTCAACCGGTTCTGGACCCGTGTCTTCGAGATCGGCGGGGGGCGCATCTTCAGCAGATGCGTCCTCCGTCACCTCCGATGCAGGCTCATCAATCTCAGGGGCAGGGCTATCCTCGGTGGGCGCCGGATCAGGGTCTGCCAACTCAAGATCGAGCTCGGGCTCAGATGTCTCCGCCGCTTCCGGCGCGGCCTCCACCTCAACCGGTTCGACTTCCGGGACAGGTTCCTCCTCAGGTGTCGGCGCCTCGATCTCCTGAGGCGTCTCCGGTGCCTCGGCCTCGGCAGGCGCATCCGCCACTTCACCCTGCGCAGGCGTATCGTCTGGCACCGGCGGCTCTGCGGGCGCGTCTGCGGCGGCTTCCTCCTTGGCCACGTCGCTCTCGATCACCGCCATGGTGAGGTCATCCAGCGGCTGCGACTGATCCGCCACGTGGTTGATCCCGTGCTCGCGCAAGAGCTTCTGGACACCCTTGATAGTCAGCCCATCATCATGCAGTAACTTCTTGATACCGCCCAATAAAAGCATGTCAGCAGGGCGATAGTACCGCCGCCCACCAGCGCGTTTGATCGGTTTGACCTGACTGAATTTACTCTCCCAGAAGCGCAGCACATGTGCTTGCACGCCTAACCAGTCGGCGACCTCCGAGATCGTGCGAAAAGCGTCTGGGGATTTGGCCATCAGATCAGGACTTGTTCCCGTCGGCCACGCGGTCTTTCATGAGGTGCGAGGGGCGGAATGTCAGCACCCGGCGCGGGTTGATCGGCACCTCTTCCCCGGTCTTCGGGTTGCGTCCAATGCGGGCTGATTTGTCCCGGACGGAGAAGGTGCCAAACGATGAAATCTTGACCTGCTCCCCGCGCACCAGCGCGTCGGACAAGTGTTCGAGGACGGATTCAACCAGCTGCGCGCTCTCATTGCGGGACAGGCCCACTTCGCGGAACACGGCCTCGCTTAAATCCATACGAGTCAAAGTCTTTTCGGCCATTGGTGTCCCCCTGTGGTTTTCAGCAACCATAGGGGAGGGGGATTTTCAGAGTCAATATCAATGGCTTGGCAGGTGGCGTTTGAGCAGAAATTTCCGCGCTACCACCGCAGCACCACGGCGCCCCAGGCCAGCCCGCCGCCAATGGCTTCGGTCACGATCAGGTCGCCGTCCTGGATCTGGCCGCGGTCGCGGCCCACGGACAGGGCGAGGGGAATCGATGCCGCCGAGGTGTTGCCGTGGTCCTGTACGGTCACGACAACCTTCTCCATCGGCAGGCCCAGCTTCTTGGCGGTGCCCTGGATGATGCGGATATTGGCCTGATGCGGCACGATCCAGTCCACATCCTGTGGCGTGACATCCGCACGTTCCATCGCCTTGGTCGCGGTCGAAGCCAGCTTCTCCACCGCGTGGCGGAAGACCTGGTTGCCCTGCATGCGCAGATACCCGGTGGTGCCGGTCGACACACCGCCGTCGACATAGAGCAGGTCCTTATGCCGCCCGTCCGAGTTGAGATCGGTCGACAGGATGCCGCGGTCCTCCGGCGTGCCCGCACCCTCCTGGGCCTCCAGCACCAGCGCTCCCGCGCCATCGCCAAAGAGCACGCAGGTGGAACGGTCGGTCCAGTCCATGATGCGGCTGAAGGTTTCGGCGCCGATGACCATCACGCGTTTGGCCTGGCCAGAAAGGATCATCGCGTTGGCGTTGCTGAGGGCATAGATGAAGCCTGCGCAAACCGCCTGCACGTCGAAGGCAAAGCCGCCCTCCATGCCCAGTTCCGCCTGGACCATTGTGGCGGCGGAGGGGAAGGTCAGATCGGCCGTCGAGGTGGCCACGACAATCGCGTCGATGTCCGAGGGCGTGAGGCCTGCGTCTTTCAGGGCCGCGCGCGCTGCGGTGGTTGCCATTGCGGAGGTGGTCTCACCCTCGGCTGCAAAATGCCGGCGCTCGATGCCCGAGCGGGCACGGATCCACTCGTCATTGGTATCGAGCGTGGCCTCGAAGTCGGAATTCGGCACGATCCGCTCGGGCAGATAGTGGCCCACACCTTTGACAACGGACCGCAGGGTCATGATGCACTCTCCTCTGCGGGCAGGCCGGCCACCCGGGCTGCGAGCTTGTCCGTGAATTTAATATCGGCGAGCTGTGCCGCAAGCTTGATGGCCGCAGAAACACCGGTGGCATCCGCCGCGCCGTGCGATTTTACCACCGTGCCGTTCAGCCCGAGGAACACGCCACCGTTCACGCGGCGCGGATCGATCTTCTTCTTCAGCCGCCGCAGCGATGTGTAGGCGAGCACCGAGGCCAGCCGCGACAGGGGCGAGAACTTGAAGGCCTCGCGCAGCCGGTCGCCGATCAGGCTCGCGGTGCCTTCGCCGGTCTTGATTGCGACGTTGCCGGTAAACCCATCGGTCACGATCACATCACAGATGTCGCCCGAAATGTCGCCGCCTTCCACGAAGCCCACGAATTCGAAGCCTGCAAGATCACGTTGATCGCGAATCAACTCGTAGGCTTCTTTCAACTCGGTCCGGCCCTTGTGCTCTTCGGTGCCCACATTCAGCAGGCCGACGCGCGGGCGGGGCAGGTCGAGCCCGTTGCGCGCATAGGACATGCCCATCAACGCATAGCGCAGCAGGTCATCCGCATCGGCCTTCACATCGGCGCCCACATCCAGCATCACGTTGAAGCCCTGCGGGTTCGACGACGGATAAAGCACGGCAATCGCGGGGCGGTTCACGCCGGGCAGCTTGCGCAGGCGGATCATCGACAGCGCCATCAGCGCCCCGGTGTTGCCGCAGGAGACCGCGACCGTCGCCGTGCCCTCGCGCACGGCTTCGATGGCGGACCACATGGAGGTCTCTTTGCCGTTGCGCACGATCTGGCTGGGTTTGTCGTCCATCGACACGACACCGCTGGCGTCGCGGATTTCGACACGGCCTTTCAGCGCTCGCTTCCGGGCCACAAGGCCGGAAAGCTCAGCTTCCGGCCCATGCAGGATGAATTGGATTTCGGGGTTCTTGCGCGCTGACCTGTCACAGCCCGCGATCACGGCGGCGGGGCCTTCGTCCCCACCCATCGCATCTACGGAAATGGTGATGCGTCGTGCCTTTGCGGATGCCTGATCGGTCTGCGCCGTCATGGTGCGACTGCCCCCAAACCTTCTGCCCTTATTGTTTAGGGGACAGGTTTAGGCCGCGTCGTCTTCCAGATCAATCTCTTCTGTGAGTGCCACGACTTCCTTGTCGTCATAATGGCCACAGGCGGCACAGACGTGATGCGGGCGCTTCAGCTCACCGCAGTTGGTGCATTCGTTCGGGTTTGCGGCAACCAGAGAATCATGCGCGCGACGATTGTTGCGGCGCGATTTGGAGACTTTGTTCTGTTGAACAGCCATTGTCTTGGGCCTTTTGTCGTTCGGGGCCGGGCGCGCGATGGGCGCGGGGCCGGGTTTCTATTCCTGTCCCATCTAGCGGGTGTGACGTGCGTTTAGGCGCATGCCCCGCACTTGTCCAACCCTATTTGGGTGAGCGGCGCAAAATACTGTGATTGCGGCGCGGTGCAAGCGGTTTTTTCACTGATTTTGGCCGCTGTTGGCCAGCTTCGGCAACCGACCCGCGATATGCGCTGTGATGAAGTCCGCAAAGAGCTGCGGGTCCTCTCCGGCCCAGCCGTGCCCGAGGCCCGGCGCGATGGCCGACACGCTGCCTTTGAAGCGCGACTGAAACCGCGCAAGACCGTCGCGGATCAGCGCGTGCTCGCGTCCCCCGGCGACGAAGGCGAGGCGCGTTGGCGACGCCGCGGGCTCAGGTGGGCACTCGAAGTCCACAACGTCATTTGTCGCGCGTCGGAACGCCGAGGCGCGTGTTTGCCCCGCTGCCGTGACGAAGCCCTCCACATCCGTTCCTGCGCCCATCATCCGGGCCGTGCGCCGGGCAAAGAAAGGGCGCGGTGCTAGGGGCGCTATCATTGCGGACATCAACTTCATCAGGCCACGCCTGGGCATCCCTCCGGGGTGCATCCCGCTCAACAGTGCGGACTGGCACAGCTCCGGATGGCGCAGGCAAAGGTGCAGGCCGACGTAAGAGCCGAGCGACAAAGCCACGAGGTGAACCTCCTCACCGTCCGCCTGTGCCGTGATAGTGGCTGCCACCTCATCGGCAGTCTCTTCCAAAGACCGCCAAGGTACATCGCGGCTTTGGCCATGACCCGGCAGATCGATCAACAGAGCGCGATGGTCGGGCAGTTTCGCGACGACCTCTCGCCACATCCAGCTGCTGATCCCCACGGCGTGCAGGAAGGCGACAACCGGGGCGCCCTCCGGCCCGCTGAGGGTGGCATGGAGCACGGGCGTTCAGTCTTTCGACGGCTTCGTCATCTGCGCCTTCAGATTGGCAAGTCCTGCGAAGGGCTTCGCATCTTCATCGCGCATGGGTGTTACACCGGGCTCTGTGAAGACCTGCTCCCCCAAATCCGCCCCGTCGCTGCGCGGATAGAGCGGCAGGGCGAGGACCAAAGCCTCCACCATCACCGCGTGGGGCTCGATCCAACGGCCCAGGGCCTCGGTGGTGTCGTCCTCGGGCATTTCTACCTCGGGGGCGGTGACCTCTTCGTAGTCGGCGAGATACAGACGCTGCACCGGCGTTTCGATGCGGGTGGTCACGGGCTCGAGCGTCACGCTGCAGGGTTGCACGACAGTGGCGCCCAATTGGCCGCTCAGCTTCCAGTCCACACCTCCTTGCGCCACGACCTCACCGCTAAAGGACAGCTTGCGCAGCCCCAGCAAATCCAGCTCTGCTGCCAGCGCGCGCGACGCCTCTGCATCGGGCCGCAGCGCAAAGGGTGTCGGGCTGTTCTGGTTCAATTCCGCGACGCGCAGCGCGTCGGGCGAGGGGGAAGGTTGCTGGGCCATCGGGCACTTTCGTTTCTTGAACCATGTGCGGTGCATGGTGTAAGCGAGATAAAAGCCGCGGTGCATAAGGGCAAGAGGGCAGGTGGAATGGGTATCGGAATTGCGGTGATGGGAAGGATGCCGCGCAGCATGCGTCAAGCGGTTCTGCTGGCGGCGTGCATTGGCCTGACCGCCTGTGGCGGCATCTACCGGGACCACGGCTATTTTCCGCCGCCTGAAGACCTCGACCAGATCGTGGTTGGCATCGACACCCGCGACAGCGTTGAAGAAACGCTGGGCTCTGCCGCATCGGGGTCGGTCATCGGCGATGACGCGATGTATTTTGTCCGCAGCCGCATCCGCACCGTCGCGATGCTCGAGCCGGAGGTGGTCGAGCGGCGCGTTCTGGCGATCAGCTTTGACGATGCGGGCGTTGTGACCAACCTCGAAACCTTCGGGCTCGAGCGCGGCCAGGTGGTGCCATTGACCCGCCGTGTCACCAGCTCGGGCGTGCGCGACACCACCTTCCTGCGCCAGCTTCTGGGCAACATCGGTCGGATCACGCCCGGAGGCGCGGATATCGACAACTAGGGTGTCACGCGACCGTCAAAAAAGCCGTGCTAGAAGCGGCGCCAGGATGAAGGTTGCGCCGGAGGCCGCGATGATCTCTTTGCACAAGGGCCACTACACCGCGCGCACCGCGGCCTCTCCACAGGATATCGAAGACGCCCAGAGGCTGCGGGCCCGGTGCTTCGGCTTGCCGGTTTCCCGCGACGCAGATGCCTTTGACGAGCGTTGCGCCCATATTCTGATCGAGGACGACGCGACCGGCGCGCTGGTCTGCACGTTCCGCATGCAGGAACTCACCGGGGCCGAGCTCTCGGCCAGCTATGCCGCGCAATACTACGAGCTCTCGGCGCTCGAGACCTTCGAGGGCCGTATGGTCGAGATGGGGCGCTTCTGCATCGACCCCGACTTGCGCAACCCGGACATCCTGCGCGTCGCCTGGGCCGCGATGACCGCCTACGTGGATGATCACGATGTTCAGCTGCTCTTCGGCTGCTCGTCCTTTGCAGGGACGGAGACGAAAGAGTATCTCGACGCCTTTGCCATGCTCAAGGCGCGGCATCTGGCGCCAAAGCGTTGGCTGCCGCGGGTGAAGGCGCCGGATGTGTTCCGCTTTGCCGCCCGGTTGCGGCGCAAGCCTGATCTGAAAAAGGCGATGGCGCATATGCCGCCGCTTTTGCGCACCTATCTGATGATGGGCGGCTGGGTCAGTGACCACGCGGTGGTGGATCGGCAGATGAACACGCTGCATGTGTTTACAGGGGTCGAGATCGGTGCGATCCCCGCGGCCCGCAAGCGTCTGCTGCGCGCATTGGCCTGACAACCGATTTTTCGACGAGACGGCACCTCCTGCGTTGACCTCGGGGGCCACGCGGCTTAGCTGGCGCGCATGGCCCGTGTTCCGCTCCTGCAACTGAACGAGATCTCGCTGACCTTCGGCGGTGATCCTGTGTTTGACGACCTCAGCCTCGTGATCCAGCCCGGGGATCGGGTGGCGCTTGTGGGGCGCAACGGGTCGGGCAAATCGACGCTGATGAAGGTGATTGCCGGGCTGGTCGAGCCGGACCGAGGCGAGGTGATCCCGGGGCCGGGCGTCTCCGTCGGCTACATGGAGCAGGACCCAGACTTGTCTGGCTTCGAGACCCTGGGCGACTTCGCCGCGCATGGGCTGGACCCCTCCGAGATGTATCTGGTCGAGCGCGCTGGCGAAGGGCTGAAGTTCGATCCCGCGCGACCCGTCGAGACAGCCAGCGGTGGCGAGCGGCGGCGTGCGGCGCTGGCGCGTTTGATGGCGGGCAGCCCGGATCTCATGCTGCTCGACGAACCCACGAACCATCTGGATATCGAGGCGATTGCCTGGCTCGAGGACGAGCTGAAGCAAAGCCGCAAAGGCTATGTGATCATCAGCCACGACCGCGCCTTCCTGCGGGCGCTCACCCGGGCGACCCTCTGGGTCGACCGCGGCGTGGTGCGGCAGCAGGAGAAGGGGTTCGAGGCCTTCGAGGAATGGCGCGACACGGTCTGGGACGAGGAGGACATGCAGCGCCACAAGCTCAACCGCAAGATCAAGGCCGAGGCGCGATGGGCCGTCGAAGGGATTTCCGCCCGGCGCAAGCGCAACCAGGGTCGGGTGCGCGCGCTACAGGATTTGCGCGCGGAACGCGCCGCCCAGATCAAGCGACAGGGCACGGCGGCGATGGCACTGGACGCCGGGCCCAAATCCGGCCGCAAGGTGATCGAGGCTGACGGCATCTCCAAATCCTTCGGCGACAAGACCATCCTGCGGCCCTTTTCCCTGACCGTGCAGCGCGGCGACCGGATTGCGCTGGTCGGACCCAATGGCGTCGGCAAGACCACCTTGCTCAACATGCTGATCGGTCAGGAGGCGCCCGATACCGGCACGGTCAAACTCGGCACCAACCTGGAACTGGCGCTCTTCGATCAGGCGCGCGCGCAGCTCGATCCCGATATGAGCCTCTGGGACAGTCTCACCGGCGATCCCGAGATGCGCGTCTCGGGCAAGGCCGATCAGGTCATGGTGCGTGGCGCGCCCAAACATGTGGTGGGCTATCTCAAGGAATTCCTTTTTGACGAGGCACAGGCCCGTGCACCGGTCCGCTCCCTGTCTGGCGGCGAGAAGGCGCGGCTGCTGCTGGCGCGGATCATGGCCCGGCCGAGCAACCTGCTGGTGCTCGACGAGCCGACGAACGATCTCGATGTCGAGACGCTCGACCTCATGCAGGAGCTCCTGGGGACTTACGACGGCACCGTGCTGCTGGTCAGTCACGACCGGGACTTCCTCGACCGTGTGGCCGCGACGACCATCGCGATGGAGGGTGACGGGCGGGCGACCGTCTATGCAGGCGGCTGGAGCGACTACCTGCGCCAGCGCAAGCAGGATGATGTCTCGCCAAGTGCCTCGAAGCCCAAATCCGCGCCGTCAATGGAGAAGCCGAAAGCAGCGCCCAAAACCGGGCTCAGCTTTACCGAGAAGCATCGCCTCGCGGCTCTTCCGGGTGAGATCGAACGGTTGGAGGCGGAGATTGGCAAGCTCGAAGAGCTGTTGAGCGATCCCGCGCTCTTCACCGAGCAGCCGGTGAAGTTCGAAAAGGCCAGTGCGGCCCTCGTCGAACGACAGCAGAAACTCGGTGCAGCCGAGGAGGAATGGCTGACGCTGGAAGAGAAAGCCTCGGCCTAGCGCATCCGCAGCGCGCCGTCGATGCGGATCACTTCGCCATTCAGATAGCCGCAACTGACGATGAACCCCGCGAGCCGTGCGAATTCCGCCGGATCGCCCAGCCGTTGCGGGCAGGGCACGTCCGCGGCCAGCCCCGCCTGCACCTCCTCGCCGAGGCCTGCGAGCATCGGTGTCATGAAGATGCCCGGCGCGATGGTCATCACCCGGATGCCGAGGCTGGCCAGATCCCGCGCCATCGGCAGGCCAAGCCCCACGACCCCACCTTTCGAGGCGGCATAGGCGGTCTGTCCCTTCTGCCCGTCAAAGGCAGCGATGGAGGCGGTGTTGATGATCACTCCGCGCGCGCTATCGGCGTCGGGCGCATTCTCCTGCATCGCCTCCGCGGCGAGCCGCGCCACGTTGAAGCTGCCGACCAGATTGATGTCGACGGTGCGCTGGAACAGCGGCAGCGGATGCGCGCCCTCACGTCCCACCGTCTTGGCCGCATCCGCAATGCCCGCACAGTTCACCGCCACGGTGATCCGCCCCATGTGGGTCTTGGCTTGAGCGATTGCGGCCTGAACCGAGGCTTCGTCGGTGACATCTGTTTGCGCGAAGTGGCCCCCGATCTCGGCGGCGACCTGCGCGCCCCGCGTGGCGTCCCGATCCAGCAGGGTCACGGCGGCGCCTTCCGCGGCGAAATGGCGGGCCGTGGCTTCACCCAACCCGGATGCGCCGCCGGTGACAATGGCGGCTGCCTCTTTCAGGATCATCGCGCCCTCCCTGATCTGAACGCTTGTTCAGATAACCACGGGTCCGCAGCGCTGTCTAGCCGAGACCCATCAATCGGCGGTCGATCCGCGCGATGGGGCTGGCGAGGGATGTAAGCGGCGGCCACCAGAGCCAGGTCCCACCCAGGGTCTGCGGCTTGGCACCGGTGCCGAGTTTAAACCGCGCAAGACCGCGCGCGTCTTCGGTGTCGATGGTGCCCAGCTCTAGCCGCTGCACACCCTTCGCCTTCGCCCAGAGCATCACCGACCACAGCAACACATTGCTGGCGGACATCAACCGCCCCGAGGCTCGCGTATGCCCGATGTGATAGGTGGCGGCGGTGCCATGGCGCAGGATCAGCATCGCCGCAACGGGCTCCTTGCCCCAGTGAGCGGTGAAGAGCTTGGCCTGGCCAGGGTTGGCCCGGGCGAAGGCAAAGGTCAGCGCGATGGGCCAGCTGCGATAGCCGCGCGCCGCCTGCTGCACGAGGTCGGCCTGCAACACCCAGTGGCCCGGATCATCCGGCATGTTCTGCCGCGTGATCCGCAATTTCTGCGCCTGTCCGTGGCGCAGCCGGTTGCGCCACTTTTGATGCATCCCTGTCATGAGCGCATCGCGGTCTGGCGTCAGATCAAGGGTTGCGATGGTGGCCGGGCTGATCAGCGGCAGCGCACCGATCTCCTGCAAGGGCAGGGCGCAGTCGGGTGACAGGATGCGCGGGCCTGTCATGGGCACTGCGCGGGCCAGTGCACCGAGGCCCGCGGCACTCGTGACCGCAGGCCGGATGATCATGCTCACCGGAAGCGGCCCGAACCGCCGCCGCAGGACCAGCGTGCCGTCGGGCATCTGCAGATGCGGCGTGCCCACGGTGTCCAGCGCCCGTGCAAACTGCGGGCTCTGCTGGAGGGGGGCAGGGGTGTCGGCAGGGGCGGCATCAAACATGGACACAGTTAACCCATCCGAAACCTAAGTCGGGGTTAATGGGGCCATGAAAAAATCTGCAAAGAGCATTGCTGCCCCCGCTCCGCGTCTCACCAAGACAGCCGCAACTCTGATCGCCGTGGGGATGTCGATCCCCGTCTTCGCGATCCTGACCCTGATCGACCGGCTCTGGTTCTAGGCCAGCTGCACCAGCGCGTGGCGCTTCTTGCCCGCGCTCAGCTTGATCGGGCTTGAGAGCGCGCCTGCGTCGATCATCAGACCGGCGTTGGTGAGCGGCTCGTCATCCAACCGCGCGCCGTTCTCGGCAATCAGACGCTTGGCTTCCTTGCCGGAGCCCGCGAGACCCGAGCGCACGATGAGTTGCACGATGGATATGCCATCGCCCAGATCATCCGCGCTTAGCGTGAGCGTTGGCAGATCGTCCCCCACGCCACCTTTCTCGAAGACCTCGCGCGCTGTGGCTTCCGCCGCCACCGCGGCTTCCGCGCCATGCAGCAGGGTCGTCACCTCATTCGCCAGCCGGATCTTGGCCTCGTTGATCTCTGAGCCTTCCAGGGCGCCGAGCCGGTCGCATTCCTCAACCGGCAGCTCCGTGTAAAGCTTGAGGAAGCGGCCAACATCAGCATCTGTCGAATTGCGCCAGAACTGCCAGAACTCGTAAGGCGACAGCATATCGCCATTGAGCCAGACCGCGCCGCCCTGCGACTTGCCCATCTTGCGGCCATCCGAGGTGGTCAGGAGCGGAGACGTCAGACCATAAACCTCGCCATCAATCACCCTGCGCGTGAGGTCGATGCCGTTGACGATATTGCCCCACTGGTCCGAGCCGCCCATCTGCAGGATACAGCCATAGCGGCGGTGCAGCTCCATGAAGTCATAGGCCTGCAGGATCATGTAGTTGAACTCGAGAAACGACAGCGATTGCTCGCGATCGAGCCGCGACTTCACGCTCTCGAAGGACAGCATCCGGTTGATCGAGAAATGCCGCCCGATGTCACGCAGGAAGTCGAGGTAGTTCAGATCGTCCAGCCATTCGGCGTTGTTGATCATCATCGCATCCGACGGCCCGTTGCCATAGGTCAGGTAGGCGGAAAAGACCCGTTTGATCCCGGCGAGGTTGTCGTCAATTGCGTCCGCGCTCAGCAACGGGCGCTCATCGGCGCGAAACGACGGATCGCCGACCTTGGTGGTGCCACCGCCCATCAGCGTGATGGGCTTGCCGCCGGTCTTTTGCAGCCAGCGCAGCATCATGATCTGGATGAGCGAGCCCACGTGCAGCGACTTCGCCGTTGCGTCAAACCCGATATAGCCGGGCTGCCCACCACTCAGCATTGCCGCGTCCAGCCCCTGATAGTCGGTGCAATCCGCGAGGAACCCGCGTTCCATCATCACGGTCACGAAATCGGACTTCGGGTGGTAGGTCATCGTGCTTGCTCTCGGCTGAAATTCCGCACACTCTATAGGCGGTGAGCAGACAAAGGAAAAGGCTTTGAAAAGGGCCATTCGGAAAACGGGCGATCTGACCGCCCTGGGTGCGATGAGCGGCACCTCACTTGATGGCGTGGACGCCGCTGTCGTCGTGACGGACGGCCACCGGATCACAGACTTCGGACCGACGCGATACCGACGCTACACCGACGCGGAACAAAGGGTGCTGCGGGGGGCCCTTGGGCACTGGTCCGGCGAGGCGGTGGAGGCGGCCACCGACGTGGTCGAGCAGGCGCATCTCGCGCTGCTCGAAGCCTTCGAGGAGATCGATCTCGTCGGATTTCATGGTCAGACACTGGCCCACGCGCCGCGTACACGCGGCACCCTGCAGGTGGGCGATGGAGCGTGGCTGGCCGAGGCGCTTGACCTGCCTGTGGTCTGGGACTTCCGCTCTGCCGATGTGGAACTGGGCGGCGAAGGCGCGCCGCTGGCACCCTTCTTCCACTTTGCCTGCGCGCATCACATCGGCGCCGAGGCGCCGCTGGCCTTTCTGAATCTCGGCGGTGTTGGCAATCTGACGTATGTGGATCCGTCCTTTGACCGGCCCGAGACGCCGGGTGCGCTTCTTGCATTCGACACCGGCCCGGCCAACGCCCCCGTCAACGACCTGCTGCAGAAACGCGTGGGTTTGCCCTTCGACGAGGGCGGCAAGATCGCGCGGCAGGGCACGGTTGAGCAGGGCGCGCTCGAGCTGTTCCTGGCGGAGCCGTATTTCACCCGCATCCCGCCCAAGTCGCTCGACCGAAACGATTTTTCAGAGATGATCGGGCTTGTGGGCGAGTTGAGCGACGCAGACGCCACCGCGACGCTGACAGCGATGTGCGCCGCTGGCGTGGCCGAAGGCATGCAGCATTGCCCCACACCGCCCGCGCGCGTGCTGGTCACGGGCGGCGGGCGTCATAACCCCGTCCTGATGAAAATGCTGGCCGTTTCACTCGATTGCCCGGTGATGCCCGTCGAAGAGGTTGGCCTCGATGGTGATATGCTTGAAGCGCAGGCCTTTGCCTATCTGGCAGTGCGCGTCGCGCGCGGTTTGCCCACCAGTTGTCCGGGCACCACGGGAGTGCGCGCCGCCGTGGGCGGCGGCACGGTGAGTTGGCCACAGGCGACGGATATCGCCGTCTAGCCCGATAACATTCCAACGAAAACAGTCTTGTACGGTCCGAAGCTCTAGCGCGTCGGTATGTCGAACCCCGGGTCTGCCAGGGTAAACCCGTCGAATTGGAAGCCGGGCGAAACGGTGCAGCTCACCAGCGTGTAATCGCCCGTGCTGCGCGCCGCCTGCCAGTGGTCCTGGGGGACGATGATCTGCGGCGCTCCTTCGGCAAGATCCGGGCTCAGCAGATGCTCGCTCGCAGGCCCCGCGTCGGTCTCGCTGATCGACAGCACAAGCGGGGCGCCTGCGTGATAGAGCCAGATTTCGGTGGCATCCACGCGGTGCCAATGGCTGCGCTCGCCCGCGGCCAACAGAAAATAGATGCAGGTCCCGCTCGGGCGCCCCGCGTTTTCGGCCACCCAGGTCTGGCGATAATGGCCGCCCTCGGGATGCGGCGTCAGGCCGAGGCGTTCGATGATCTCTTGTGCTGTCATGTCGGCAGGCTAGTCTGGCGAAACAGTGGGGCCAAGGATCAATTGCATGGAAGTCATTGTGATCGGGGCTGGGATCATCGGCGCGCTGACGGCGTATCGCCTCGCCGAGGCTGGAGCCGATGTGACCGTTATCGAAGCTCGGCAACCAGCCAGTGCGGCCTCGGGTGCCTCCTTCGGATGGATCAACGCGAGCTTTTATCTCGACGAGGATCACTTTCGCCTGCGCCGTTCTGCGCAGGCGGCCCATCACCGGCTGCAGGCCGATCTGGGATCGGAGGCCACGCTCTGGTCCGGCTGCCTCTGCTGGGAAGAAGAGGGCGCTGCCTTCGATGCGCAGCGGGACGCGTTGAGCCGGCTTGGATATGCGGTGCGCGAGGTCAGCCGGGCGGAGTTTGCCGAGCTGGAGCCCGCCGTGACCCCGCCAGACCGCGCGCTGCTCTTCGACGAGGAAGGTGCGGTGGATCTGGGTCAGCTGGCATCTGAAGCGTTACGCGCCGCGGCGGCTCGCGGGGCGCGGCGCGTCACTGGCCTGCAGGTCACCGGTTTCCTGACGCATTCGGGCCGGGTGAGCGGCGTTGAGACGCCCCTTGGCACCTTTCCTGCGGACCAGGTGGTGCTCGCCGCCGGCGTGGCGACCGAGGCTCTGCTGCAGACGCTGGATATCCCCCTGCCCATGGTGCACCGGCCCGCACTGATCCTCCGCTCCGAGCCGATCGAGCCGCTTCTGAACCATATTCTCGTCGGTCCTGGGCAGGAGCTGCGGCAAATGCCGGACGGCGTGCTGCTGGCGCCAACGGTCGCGGGCCATCAGAGTGATGCGAGCACAGAGATCACGACCCGCCCGGATCAGCGCGCGGAGGCTACGATGGCGCGGGTGTCGGCGCTGCTCAATCGGTCGTTGCGGTGGCATGAGGTGACCCTCGCCGCGCGCCCGATGCCGCAAGACGGCCTGCCTGTGATTGGCGCCTGCGGACCAGACGGGCTCTATGTCAGCACCATGCATTCCGGGGCGACACTTGCACCGCTTGTTGCCGAGCTCGCGGCGGCAGAGGTCATGCAGACGGGGCTCACCAACGCGCAGGCTGCCTTGCTGGCGCCCTATCGGCCGCAGCGGTTCACAGTGTGAGTTCGTAGAAAACCAGCTTGTCCGCAGTTCCCGGCGGCAAGGGTGCATAGGGCCCGCGCGCCTGAAACCCAAGCCGTTCGTAAAGGCGTTGCGCACCCTTGAAGTCGGCAGATGTGTCCAGCAGGACCCGGGCATAGCCATCGGCCCGCGCCTGATCGATGAGCGCCTGCGACAGGGCCCGGCCCGCGCCCGTGCCGCGCGCTTCGGCCCGGATAAAGACCCGTTTGATCTCGGCATCCTGGTCATTCAGCGGGTGGGTCATGCCGCACCCGACCGGCCTGCCGTCGAGTTCAGCCAGCAGGATCACACCACGCGGGCGCGCATGCTTCTGAGGCAGGTCTTGCATCAGCGCGACATACGCGTCCTCTGGATAGAAGGTTTCCATCATCGGGCGGTGCTTTGGGTCGAAATTCACGAGGTAGTCGCGATATTCCCAGCAGAGGCTGCGCACTGCGTCGAGGTCCGCCGCGCTGGTGGCCGCGCGGACGCTCAGTGTGCCTGTCACCGCAGGATGGCGCGCCCGGCGTACTCTGCGGTCTCGCCAAGTGCTTCCTCGATCCGGATGAGCTGGTTGTACTTGGCAAGCCGATCGGACCGGGCGAGCGAGCCAGTCTTTATCTGTCCGCAGTTGGTGGCCACAGCGAGGTCGGCGATGGTCGCATCCTCGGTCTCGCCTGAGCGGTGCGACATCACGTTGGTGAAGCCCGCGCGATGCGCCATGTCGACCGCTTTCAGCGTCTCTGTCAGGCTACCGATCTGGTTCACCTTGACCAGCATGGAGTTGGCCGAGCCCCGCTCGATCCCCATGGAGAGGCGGGATGGGTTGGTCACAAAGAGATCGTCGCCCACGAGTTGGACCTTGTCGCCCAGAGCGTCGGTGAGGGCTTTCCAGCCGTCCCAGTCGTCTTCGGACATGCCGTCTTCGATGGAGATGATCGGGTAGTCGCTGACCAGCGCTTCGAGGTAGGCGACGTTCTCATCCGAACTCAAGGATTTGCCTTCGCCCGCGAGTTCGTATTTGCCGTCCTTGTAGTATTCGGTCGCGGCGCAATCCATGGCGAGATAGATATCGCCACCCGGCTTGTATCCAGCTTTCTCGATCGATTTCAGAATGAAATCAAGCGCGTCACGGGTGGAGTTAATGTTGGGCGCAAAGCCGCCTTCATCACCAATGCCCGTCGACAGACCCGCTGCGGACAGCTCTTTCTTCAGCGTGTGGAAGACCTCGGCTCCCATCCGCACGGCATCGCGGATATTGTCCGCGGCCACCGGCATGATCATGAATTCCTGGATGTCGATGGGGTTGTCGGCGTGTTCCCCCCCGTTGATGATGTTCATCATCGGCACCGGCAGAACCCGGGCCGAGGTGCCGCCCACATAGCGATAGAGCGGCTGGGTGCAGAAATCGGCGGCG
This sequence comes from Roseobacter cerffii, assembly GCF_054226325.1. Taxonomy (NCBI): domain Bacteria; kingdom Pseudomonadati; phylum Pseudomonadota; class Alphaproteobacteria; order Rhodobacterales; family Roseobacteraceae; genus Roseobacter; species Roseobacter cerffii. Next base: position 2,608,471 of record NZ_CM135757.1, on the reverse strand, counting down.
GCCTTCGCGGTTGCGAGCGACACGCCGAGGATGGCGTTGGCGCCAAGGCGGGATTTGTTCTCGGTCCCGTCAAGCTCGATCATCGCGGTGTCGATCTCGACCTGCTCGGTCGCATCGATGCCCACCAGCGCCTCGGCAATCTCACCATTCACTGCCGCGCAGGCCTCCAGGACGCCCTTGCCCATGTAGCGGCTCTTGTCACCATCGCGCCGCTCAACGGCCTCGTAGGCGCCGGTTGAGGCACCAGAGGGCACAGCCGCTCGACCCATGGTGCCATCTTCGAGGATCACGTCCACTTCCACGGTCGGGTTGCCCCGGCTGTCGAGAATTTCGCGCGCATGAATGTCGATGATGGTGCTCATGTCCGGCTCCTGTAAAATATGGTTGCCAGCGTCTTAACGGGCGCGGGCCGTGATGGAAACCCTCAGGTCTTGTTAGCGCCAACATTCCGCTCGCGCCACAGGGTGTAGAGGCCCGAGGCGACGACAATTGTGGCGCCGAGCAGGGTTAACGTATCGGGGCGCTCGGCAAAGACGACCGTGCCGATGATCAGGGCGAAGAGGATGCGGGAATAGCGGAAGGGGGTGACGAAGCTGACCTCGCCGATGCGCATGGCGGCGACGATGCCGTAGTAGGCCACGATGCCGATCACCAGGGACAGGGCCAGATAGGTCCAGTTGGCGGGTGAGAGCGCCACCAGGGCGGTGCCGTTGATGGCCATCAGGATCGCGGCGGCCGGGATCAGGACAAGGAAGGCGAGGAAGCTGAGCTGCAGGGTCGAGGTCTCGCGCGGGACGCGTCGCGTGGCGAGGTCGCGCAGACCGAGCCCGACCACCCCTTGCAGGGCAAAAAGCGAGAGCCAGTTGAAGCCCTCCATGCCGGGGCGGATGATCAGCAGAACCCCGGCGAAGCCCACGAGGATCGCCATCCAGCGCCGCCAACCCACTGTTTCTTTGAGGAAAAGCGCCGCCCCCAGGGTCACGAAGAGCGGCGTGGCTTGCAGGATCGCGGAGGCCGTCGAGAGCGGGATGAGCGCGATGGCGGTGACAAAGCCAAGCGTGCCCACAAGCTCGCCCAGGGAGCGGATGGCGATGGCGGGGGTGAGCATGGAGCGCGAGAAGAGCGGCTGGCCTTGGGCGACGAGCAGCGCGCCCGCCAGTACCGCGCTGCCGAACCCTATCATCCCGATGATCTGGCCGACGGGCAGGGCAGCCGCCATGAATTTGATCAGCATGTCTTCGATGGCGAAGGCGAGCATGGCCAGCACCATCAAGGCCGCGCCGCGTAAGTTGTCCATGGGGTGTCCTTCAAGGGGGCGTGAGAGCCTCCTCTCAGAAAGCGGTGATGAGGTCAATCGGCGGGGGCGCGGCAAAGGTTAACGCAGCGGGCGCGCAACGGAGATTGCTCGAATTCGGGCTCGGCGCGCGGATGGCCCTTAACGGCAGGCGATCATGGCAAATCGGATGTCGGTATCACGTCGGTGTTGCGTCGGTATCACGTCGGTGCGTACGTCGGTTCTTGCCGCAGTAACAGAGCGTGCGGTGTGGTTTGTGAAGGATGGGTTAATGTGTGCGTTCAGCCCGAAGCAGACATTGGATTTCAGTGATTTTTGTGCCAACTCTAACGCCCCCGGCGGGATTTTTGACATTCGCTCCGTTTGCTCGGCTTGATCATTTCGCCGCAATACCTGACGTTGTTGAGGGCGTAGTCCGGAAGAATTCACGATAGCTGGAGATGCGAAAATACTGTTGGCCCAAGTTGAGGTTTAGTTGGTTCTTTCGGTCAAAATAGCGTGTAGTCTGAGCAGATCCTTCGTAACTTTCAAATGTAATGCATCAATCTCTCAGCATTTTTGCAAAACTAGGATGATACGGCGGGTTTGCAATAGATCGTGAAAGTGAGCGGATCGTTGATTTGGCCACTTTGTTATCTTGTTGTTTGAAATCTTTGCGAAGTTCTCTCAGTCCTTTTCGCGCGAAGTCAGCTTCACCATACTCCTCAAGAAACCATCGCAAGGCTGTTTTATAGCCAGAAGTTCTAATTTTCGTTCTTCTTGCGTCGAGCAGAATATTAATTCGCTTGTCATGATATAGCTCTTGTAGCCGTATTGGTGAAAATACAATCTCTCCTTCCTCTAAGAGTAGTGAAATCAGTATTGTTCGCACACACCAAGCAATTCTTTTATTTCTTATTGGAATTTGAGGTCTCGATAGCTTGCGCTTTAGCAGGTAGGCAGCCAGAGCAGATGCAGCTTCGCGCTCCTCAATGTAGGAGGATTTTATCCTCAAAGACTCTTTGAAACTATCGAAGAAGCCATCAGGGTCTGCAACGACTTTTGCTTCATAGGCAAGGTGAATAGCAAAAAGATCGCCTTGCGCTGACATTTCCATCAGATATTTCTTTGGGGTGTATTGAACTTCGACACGCCCAGTGCGCTCGCTTCTTATGCTCCCCGTGTCCTCCGAGACCAGCAAGTCCACATCTGACGTCTCACTGCTGTCTCCACGAGCCATACTGCCAAACAAAAGGACACATGCGCTCATTTCACCCACGAACCTTTGTTACTCGGTTTACGATGGTTGCGGCAGCGACTGCGAACCAACACAGGCCCAGAAAGGCGGTGCCCAGATTCAGCAAATCTTTACGCAGCACGTCTTGCGGCATGCTGTGTTTCGTGTAGCCAAATAGTAGAAACACTTCAGAAGCATCAACAATGCTATCCATAAAAGTATGACAAAGAAAATAGCTGCGCAACCAACCAGCAAGAAATACTAGGAAAATACCAATTGAAATCACTCGAAAAATACTTCTGCCCCAAGCGTTTGCTAAACCCGCTGTTTGGAGGATCCAATACTCACATGATGTGCTTACCTGAGTGCATAGCGAAGCTGCGCACGCCAACAACTCAACAGGCTTTTTACGCTTCTCTCGCGCTTCCTGATCGTCAAATCGAGGTAGTTTCAACTTTGCAGCAACTCCGCGGGAACGAGTTCCGTAAAGAGTAGAGGCTTTGACTGCGTCATAATAAGACAAGTCGGACCCTTCAGTTGACTGATTGCTCAAAACTACACGAGCAAGTGTTGCCTTGGTTTGCTCCAATCGAAGTAACTGGTACTCTTTTGTCTTTCCCGAAGGGAGATGAAGCAGATTTGTTGACACTGCTTTGAGGAAATCGCCTGGGTTTGTTATATCTGACAGAACGAACTGAGTTTCATTTCCCGACGCACCTATATTGACAAATGTACAGTCCCTGAACTGACAGTTATGGAATTTGACAAGCGAAAGGGAAGAAGTATCGAAAGTACAATTTGAAAATTTCACATTTCTAAACTCGCCTCGAAAGTCACACTTCGTAAAAATGCACTTCTTGAATGTAATCGCTTTTCCTTGAACTCCCAAAATATCGCATTCTAAGAAAATAATTCCATCAATCTTTTCATAATCCTTTTTTAGGTCGTCACCCTTAAAAACGAACTTGCAGGGGCCCTTCTGCTGAGAGAAATCCCAGCTTCCTACCCCAAAGTCTTCAGGCGACAGGTTTTTTGCGAGCTCTGGATCGTAGATAGGTTCGAAAAAGGCATTCGAATTGATCCGTCGTCCATTGTAACTATTCGCCTCGGTCATTTCGATCCCTCGATTTACCGAGCATGAAGAAGTCCTGGGTCGGACATGCGTCGGTAGAGAGAGTGGTACAAGCAGATGGGTGGAAATGGAATAGTCCATAGCAGGGTGTGAGCTGCAATCACGCTATGTGTCTCGATTTAGTGTTGATCGAACCGATGTGCAGTTCGCCCAGCTTCGCTTTGTTATTGGCGGCACCACGATATTGAGCGATCAGCGGAGTTGCATTCGACGCGAGCTAGCATCCGCAGCTAGTATCTGGTTTAACAGGCTATGACTCAGCATCACCCTTCGTCCGACGAATGGCGGCAATGGGCCGTCCCTGCATGAGTTTGCTGAATTTTGCAAAGTCCGCTTTCTGCGCAAAGCGGACGTTACGTTCCGCTTCGTAGCCTAGGATCTTGTAGCACATCGGCGTGACAAAGAGGGCGCCTGCCCTCACCGCTTTTTCAGCGGCACGCCGTAGAGCTCGAGTCGGTGACCGCGGAGCTCGTAGCCGAGTTTGCGGGCGATGCGGTCTTGCAACTCCTCGATCTCGGCGTCGACGAATTCGATGACCTCGCCCGAGGTGATGTCGATCAGGTGGTCGTGGTGGTCGCGCTCGGCGTCTTCATAGCGCGCGCGGCCGTCGCCGAATTCGAGCTTGTCGAGGATCCCGGCCTCCTCGAAGAGCTTTACGGTGCGATAGACGGTGGCGAGCGAGATGCCGGCGTCGATGGCCGCGGCGCGGGCGTAGAGCTCTTCCACATCGGGGTGATCGGCGCTTTCTTCGAGCGCTCGGGCGATCACGCGGCGCTGGCCGGTCATGCGCAGGCCCTTGGCCTCGCAGCGCTCAATGATGGTGGTGCTCATCTCGGTCCTTCGGTCGATTGGGCGACAGGTGTAGCGGCAATTTCGCCGTGCTTCCAGTGACCTTTTTCGTGCTTTGCGGTTGACTTAGGGCGCGCCAGCCCTCATGTGCATCCCAGCGAAGCCGTCTGCCGCGTGAGCAGGCCTGAGCGCTGCGGGGATATCCCGCCAGATGCGCTCCATTCGAACGGCCCGCTGATGTTCCCAAAATCACGCGTGGGTGCAAACGCCACGGACGGGCGCCTGCATGAGGCGGGGCCTGCGATCCGGTTGGCGTGCCACGCGGCAGGGCCCGAGGGGCTGGCTGCCACAGAGATATTGCGTGCCGCGCGCGGTGCGCCAGAAAGAGATGAATGAGCGATTTTGATATGATGGGCCTGCCGCCGAAGCTGGTGGCGCGGCTCAAGGAGATGGGTCTGACGGACCCGACCCCGATTCAGACGCAGGCGATCCCGCATGCGCTGAACGGGCGGGATGTGATGGGGCTGGCGCAGACCGGCACCGGCAAGACGGCGGCCTTTGGTGTGCCGCTGGTGGCGCAGATGCTGGAGCTGCAGGGGCGGCCTGCGCCCCGGTCCGTGCGCGGGCTGGTGCTGGCGCCGACGCGGGAGCTGGCCACACAGATCAGCGTGAACCTGCGCGGCTTTGCCGAGAAGACGAATGTGCGCGTGGCGATGGTGGTGGGCGGGCAGTCCATCAACAATCAGATCAAGCGGCTGGAGCGCGGGGTGGACCTGTTGGTGGCGACACCGGGGCGCCTGCTCGACCTGATGGACCGGCGCGCGGTGCGGCTCGACGAGACGGTGTTTCTGGTGCTCGACGAGGCGGATCAGATGCTGGACATGGGGTTCATCCATGATCTGCGCAAGATTGCGGCGGTGCTGCCGAGCGAGCGGCAGACGATGCTGTTCTCGGCGACGATGCCGAAGCAGATGAACGAGCTGGCGCAGAGCTATTTGAACCGGCCGATCCGGGTGGAGGTTTCACCGCCGGGCAAGGCCGCTGATAAGGTCACGCAGGAGGTGCATTTCATCGCCAAATCCGAGAAGGCGGGGCTGCTCATCGAGATGCTGGACAAGCATCGCGATGAGCGCGCGCTGGTCTTTGGGCGGACGAAGCACGGGTCTGAGAAGTTGATGAAGACGCTGGTGAAGGCGGGATACGCCGCCGGGTCCATTCACGGCAACAAATCGCAAGGCCAGCGGGATCGGGCGATTGCCGCCTTCAAGTCCGGTGAGATCAAGGTGCTGGTGGCCACGGATGTGGCGGCGCGGGGCCTCGATATTCCGGATGTGAAGCATGTCTATAACTACGATCTGCCGAATGTACCGGACAACTACGTGCACCGGATCGGGCGGACTGCGCGGGCGGGCAAGGATGGCGCGGCCATTGCCTTTTGCGCCCCGGATGAGATGGGCGAGTTGAAGGCGATCCAGAAGACCATGGGGATTGCAATTCCCGTGGGCTCGGGCCGTCCCTGGGAGGCGATGGATCTGCCGTCGGACGCCAAGCCGAAGGGCCGCGGGCGTGGTCGGGGGCGCGGACGCGGCCAGGGCGGCGGCAAGCCCGCCGGAGCACAGTCGCAAGGGGCCAAGCCTGGGGGCAACCGCCGTCGGCGGCGGCGCGGCGGCAAACCGGGTGGTGCTCAGGGTGGCGCGGCGAAACCGTCGGGGGGCGGTCAACACGTCGCCTGAATAGCGTCACGATGTAAGTGTCTGAGTGTGCGGGCCGGGGAATTGACATTCTCCGGCCCGACGCCCTTTGTGGCGCCATGGAGCGGAAGTCTCACATGGATGCCCTTGGGGCGGCGGCGCTGATCGCATTTGCGCTGCATCTGGCGTTCAATCAGGTGGTGATCAAGGTCACCAATGGCGGGTTCAACCCGGTCTTTGCCGCCGGACTGCGCTCCGCCGGGGCGGTGATCGTATTGCTGCTCTGGATGCGGCTGCGGGCGATCAGCCTGCAGGTGCCGCGCGCGGCGATGCCTGCTGGCGTGCTGTCGGGCTGTCTCTTTGCGCTGGAGTTTACCTGCCTCTTTACCGCGCTGGATTTCACGACCGTGAGCCGGGCCTCGGTGGTTTTCTATTCGATGCCGGTGTGGCTGGCGATCGCGAGTCACTTTCTCATCCCCTCGGACCGGTTGACGGGCGTGCGGGGGATCGGCCTGGTGCTGGCGATGGGGGGTGTGGCGCTGGCGCTGCTGGACCGCAGTGACACGACCGCGAGCCTGACCGGCGATCTGCTGGCGCTGACCTCGGCGATGTGCTGGGCGGGCATTGCGCTCTGTGTGAAGGTCACGCCGCTCAGTGCTGTGCCGCCTGCGCAGCAGCTGATGTTCCAGGTGCTGGTCTCGGCGCCGCTGTTGCTGCTCGCGTCGCTTGGCTTTGGCGATCTCATCCGCGATCTGCAGCCGATCCACATCGCCGGGATGCTGTTCCAGATCATTGCCGTGGCGAGCCTTGGGTTTCTCGCGTGGTTCTGGCTGATGTCGATTTACCCGGCGTCCTCCGTGGCCTCGTTCAGCTTTCTGTCGCCGGTCTTCGCGGTGATCCTGGGTTGGCTGCTCTTGAGCGAGGACGTGAGCGCGAAGGTCTGGGTGGCGCTGGTGCTGGTGGCGGCGGGGATTTACCTGATCAACCGGCGACCTAGGGTGGCGGGTTAGGGTTTTGAGTATTTCTGGAAGGGTGAAGGGCGGTGCATCGCAGACGCCGAAAGGTCCAGTGGACCTTTTGAGCCCTGAACGGGCGGAGCCCCGGCGAGGTGACCCGGGGAGCCCGGGCTAGGGAGCGCCGAGGCTGGTGATGCGCGGTTTGCATCGGGTTTGAGTAGTCTGGGACGGGTGAAGGGCCGCGCGGGCGCGTCAGGTGCCGCAGAAGGTGGCGGGGACGCGTTGGGCTGTCGTGGGCGGGCGCATGAGGTCAGTGTCATCGCTTGCGAAAGGGTGCGCGAGCGCCTGCATCAGCCGGGTGAAGGGGGCGGTGTCGCCCGCGACGGCGGCTTGGATCATCTCTTCAATGCGGTGGTTGCGGGGGATGATCCGGGGGGAGGCGGCCTGCATCGTGCTTTGTGGGTCATCTTCGTCCGCGATGCGGGTTTGCCAGCGCGTGGCCCAGTTGTCGAAGGCGGTGCGGTCGGTGAACTGGTCGCGGGCGTCTCCCCGGGCCAGCGCGTCGAAGGTGTTGGTGAAATCGGCGCCCTGATCCTGCATGAGTTTCAGCAGGTCTTCGATGAGCGCGGTGTCGTCCTTTTCTGGGTTTGCGAGGCCCAGTTTCGCTCCGAAACGGCGGAGCCAGGCGGCTTCGATCTGGGTGGGCATCGCGTGCACGATCTCGGTGGCCTCGTCGACGAGTGTGGCGGGGTCGTCGGCCTGTTGCAGCAGAGCCGTGGCGAATTGCGCCATGTTCCAGACGATGATGCGGGGTTGGTTCGAATAGGCATAGCGGCCCATCTGGTCGATGGAGCTGAAGACCGTGTTGGCATGGTAGTCGTCGATGAAGGCGCAGGGGCCATAGTCGATGGTTTCGCCCGAGATCGTGCAATTGTCCGTGTTCATCACGCCGTGGATGAAGCCCACCGACATCCAGGCGGCGACAAGTTCGGCCTGTTTGGCGCAGACCGCACGCAAGAGGCCCATGGGGCCGTCGGCATCGGGATAGTGACGGGCGATGGCGTAGTCCGTGAGCTGTTTGAGCTCGGCTTTCTGGCCGCGATGGGCGAAAACCTGGAAGGTGCCGACGCGCAGATGGCTTTGCGCGACGCGGGTGAGGACCGCACCGGGCAGGGCGGTTTCGCGGTAGACATCCTCGCCGGTGAGCACGGCGGCGAGCGCGCGGGTGGTGGGGATGCCGAGAGCGTGCATGGCCTCGGAGATGACGTATTCGCGCAGGACGGGCCCGAGCCAGGCGCGCCCGTCGCCCATGCGGGAATAGGGCGTGGGGCCGGAGCCCTTGAGCTGGATGTCGCGGCGGATGCCGTCGGTGCCCACGGTCTCGCCCAGAAGGATCGCGCGGCCGTCCCCAAGCTGGGGATTGAAGCTGCCGAACTGGTGGCCCGCGTAGAGCTGGGCGAGCGGGGCGGCGCCGTCGGGCACGGTCTGGCCGGAAAAAATGGCGGCGAGATCCGCCTCGGGCGCTTCCGGCAGGCGCAGCAGCTTCGCCAGATCGGCGTTATAGGCAAAGAGCTGTGGCGCCTTCACCGGGGTGGGGTTCAGCCTTGTGTAGAAGCCGGGCGGCAGGCTGGCGTAGGTGTTCTCGAAGGGGGCGGTGAAGCTCATGGATCCTACATAGGCGCGCGGGCTCCGGCGCGCCAGTGGCTGGGTGCACGTCGCGCCGATGCGGAGTCACGGTCGCTGCGTCTTGCGTTCGGCCTCACCGCAACTTGTTCCCCGTCAGAGTGAGCGCGACGCGTTCTAGAACCGGCGGGTCATGAGCATGTAGTCGGGCCGCGCGGTGAAGCCCGCGCGGGCGTAGAGCTTCTGGGTCGTTTCGGAGGTGCGGTCCACTTCCAGATGCAATGCCTTGAGGCCCGCGCCTGCCAGCGCGCGGGGCAGGCTTTGTAGGGTTTCCGAAGCGATGCCGCGCCCGCGCACGCCGGGGCGGATGTAGATTTCGTCAATGAAGCCGTCGAGGCCACCGAACTCCACCGACCAGCCGAAGGTGATGACCACATAGCCGATGGGCGCGCGGGGTGGGCCGATGAGATAGGCGGCACCATGCGGTGAGCCTTCGAGCAACGGCATGAGCCCGGCGCGGCGGGCGTCTTCTGATAGCGTGATGCCGTGTTCGGTGTGGAAGGCTGCGACAAGCGCATCCAGCCGGTCGGCGTGCTCCGGCTGTGCCAGGGTGAGCGCGGCGCTCATAACCGGGCCAGCCGCTCGGTCAGAAGCGCGAAGAAGCCGTCGGCGTCGATGTCCTGGATGAAGAGCGCATTGGGCGCGCGGTCGGTCACACCCCACCAGTCGGCGACGGTCATGCCCAGGGTGAGCTCGGACTGGGTTTCGATCTCGACGTTGATGTGGCGGCCTTGGAAGAGGTCCGGATTGATCAGGTAGGCGGTGACGCAGGGGTCGTGCAGCGGGGCGCCTTCGGAGCCGTATTTCTCCTTGTCGAAGCGTTCGAAGAAATCGGTCATCTGGGCCACGGCGGTGCCCGCGGCGTTGCCGATTTTGCGGAAAGCCTCGTTGCGCGGGGCCGTGACCAGCGCTTTATGCGTCACATCGAGCGGCATCACCACAATCGGAATTCCGGATTTAAACACGATATCAGCGGCTTGCGGGTCGACGTAGATGTTGAACTCTGCGGTGGGCGTGATGTTGCCCACCTCGAAGTAAGCGCCGCCCATGAGCACGATCTCCTGCACGGCTTCGGCGATCTCGGGCGCGCGCTGCAAGGCGGTGGCGATATTGGTGAGCGGGCCGAGCGGGCAGAGGGTGATGGAGTTCGGGGCGGCAGGGGTTAGCGTCTCGATGAGATAGTCGACCGCGTGTTGATCCTGCAGCGGCATCGTGGGGTCGGGCAGCAAAGGGCCGTTGAGGCCGGTTTCGCCATGCACGTGCTCGGCCGTCACGAGCTCGCGGCCCAAGGGACGGTCGCAGCCGGCGTAGACCTTCACCTCCGGATGGCCCGCAAGCTCGCAGACGATGCGGGCGTTTTTCGACGTGAGCGCGAGCGGCACATTGCCTGCGACGCAGGTGATGCCCAGAACCTCGATGTCAGCCGGGCTGGCGAGGGCCAGCAGAATGGCAACCGCGTCGTCCTGACCGGGGTCGGTGTCGATGATGATTTTGCGGGGGGACATGGAGGCTCCAGAATCGTACCGGCGCGACCCTCGCAATCCGGGCGGAATTTGTCCAGATGGTCAGATTAGGTGAGCGCGGGGGCGCTCAGCCTCTGCGTCTGGCGTGTTCTTCGGCTTTGACGGCGTCCCAGAGCGCGTCCATCTCCTCAAGCGTGCTGTCGGACGGGGTTTTGCCAGCTGTGGCGAGCCGCGCTTCGACCTCTTCAAATCTGCGTGTGAACTTGGCGTTGGTGCGCCGCAAGGCGGCTTCGGGGTCGACACCGAGGTGCCGCCCGAGATTGGCCATGACGAAGAGCAGGTCGCCGAATTCATCCTCGATGGCGTCGGGGCTTAGGGTGTCCTGCGCTTCGACCAGCTCGGCGGCCTCTTCGCGCAGCTTGTCGAGCACTTGGGTTGTGGAGGGCCAATCAAAGCCCACGCGGGCGGCGCGCTTTTGCAGCTTGAGCGCGCGTAGGAGCGCGGGCAGGCCGATGGCGACGCCGTCGAGCGCGCCTTTCTGGGCCTTGCCTGCACGTTCCTTGGCTTTGATGGCTTCCCAGTCGGCGGTCTGCTGATCGGCGGATTTCTCGCGGGATTCATTTCCGAAGACATGCGGGTGGCGCGCGACCATCTTGTCGGAGATCGCCTGCACTACCGACTGGAAGGTGAAATGCCCGGCTTCTTCGCCCATCGCGGTGTGATAGACGGTCTGGAGGAGCAGATCGCCCAGCTCGCCCTCGAGCTCGGGCCAGTCGGCGCGCTGGATCGCGTCGGCGACCTCATAGGCTTCCTCGATGGTGTAGGGGGCGATGGTCTCAAAGGTCTGTTCGACGTCCCAGGGGCAGCCCGTGTCAGGGTCGCGCAGGCGCCGCATGATGTGCAGCAAGCGCTCAATCCCCGCCTCCCGGTCATGGATCAGATCGTCCCCCATTGCAGCCCGCCTCTCTGTCGTGTCACATGCACCTGACAAACAATCACCCAAGGAGTCCACCCCATGCCCGTGGTAAACCGGATTGCCGACATGAGTGCCGATATGGCCGCGTGGCGCCAGCATCTGCACACGATCCCGGAGCTGGGGCTGGAGTGCCATAAGACGGCCCAGTTCGTGGCCGAGCGGCTGCGCGAGTTCGGGGTGGATGCGCTGCATGAAGGGATCGCCAAGACGGGCATAGTCGCGATCATCGAGGGGCGCGGCGAGGGGCCGACCATTGGGTTGCGCGCGGATATGGACGGGCTGCCGATCACCGAGGAGACCGGCGTCGAGTATGCCTCGACCCATGAGGGCAAGATGCACGCCTGCGGGCACGACGGGCATACGGCGATGCTGCTGGGGGCCGCGAAGTACCTGACGGAGACGCGGAACTTTGCGGGGCGCGTGGCGCTGATCTTCCAGCCGGCCGAAGAGTTTGGCGGCGGTGGCGAGGTCATGGTGCAGGAGGGCATCATGGAACGCTTCGATATCGGCGAGGTCTATGCGATCCACAACGCGCCCGGGCGGGATTTCGGCAGTTTCAACACGCGCAGCGGGCCGATCATGGCAGCGGCGGATACGTTTCACATTCGCATCACCGGTACGGGCGGGCACGCAGCCCGGCCGCATGACACGGTGGACCCTGTGGTGGCGGCCTGTTCGCTGGTGCAGGCGCTGCAGACCATCGTGAGCCGCAATCGCCATCCGCTCGACCAACTGGTGATTTCGGTCACGCAGATCCACACCGGCACCACCGACAACGTGATCCCGGAGACGGCGTACCTCAACGGGACCATCCGGACCTTCAGCAAGGAGGTGCAAGCGCTGGTGGTCAAGCGGATGCAGGAGATCGTGGATGGCCATGGCGCAAGCTTTGGTGTGGCGGCGGAGCTGGAGATCGAGTTCGGCTATCCGCCGACGGTGAACCACGCCGAGCAGGCGAGTTTTGCGGCAGAGGTGGCCGATGAGGTGGCAGGCGAAGCGGGGGTGAACCCGGATGTTGACCCGGTCATGGGCGCCGAGGATTTCTCCTATATGCTGGAGGCGCGGCCTGGCGCCTATCTGATGCTGGGGCAGGGCGATACGGCGGGCGTGCATCACCCCAAGTACAATTTCAACGACGAGATCGCCCCGATTGGCGCGTCCTTCTTTGCGCGGCTGGTCGAGCGGGCGCAGCCGGTGAGCGCCTGAGCCATGGCGCTGGAAGATGCCAAGACGCAGATGGATCACGCCTTCACGCGTGAGGACCCGCGGGGGCCGAGCTTTGAGCTGACCTTTGGTGGCGCGGTCTCGTTTCTGCGGCGGCGCTATACCAAGGACTTGACGGGTGTCGATATTGCGGTGACCGGCGTGCCCTTCGACCAGGCTGTGACAAACCGGCCCGGCACGCGGCTGGGGCCGCGGGCGATCCGCGAGGCCTCGACCCTGCAGGCGCCAGACCCGCCTTATGGCTGGCCTTTCGATGTTTTGTCCGAGCGGGTGATCGTCGATTACGGTGATCTGGCCTTTGACTATGCCAATATCCCGGCCTTCCCGGACGCGCTGACCGCGCATATTCGCGGCATTCTGGAGGCGGGGGCGGCGAGCGTGGTGCTCGGGGGGGATCATTACATCAGCTTTCCGATCCTGAAGGCCTACGCGGAGAAATACGGCCCGATGAGTCTCGTGCAGTTCGATGCGCATACGGACACCTGGGCGGACGATGACATGGCCCGGGTGGATCACGGCACGATGTTCTACAAGGCAGTCAAATCGGGGATCGTGGATCCGGCGACCAGCGTGCAGGTGGGGATACGCACCACCAATGCGGAGACGCTTGGGGTCAATATCGTTGACGCCGCGGCAGTGCATGAGATCGGACCGGCGGCGGTGGTCGAGCGGGTGAAGGCCATCCTTGGCGATCGGCCTGCTTATCTGAGTTTCGACATTGATGCGCTTGATCCGGCTTATGCGCCGGGCACGGGCACGCCGGTCTGGGGCGGGCTGACGAGCGCACAGGCGGCGGCGATGCTGCGGGGGCTGGCGGGGATCAACATCCGCGGCGGCGATGTGGTCGAGGTCTCGCCCCCGTTTGATACCACGGGGGCCACGGCCATCGCGGGGGCGCATGTGGCGACAGAGATCCTCAGCCTGCTGGGCTGGCGGATACGCGAAGAAAGTTAAGGCAATGAGCAGACAGAAGAACCAACCGATCAGCGGCAATGACCTGGCGCGGTTTTCCGGGCCGGGCAGCTTCATGCGGCTTCCTTTTGTGAACGATCTCAAGGGGTTGGATGTGGCGATGCTGGGCATTCCGATGGACATCGGCACCTCGTGGCGGTCGGGCACGCGGTTTGGACCGAAGGAGGTGCGCAGCCAGAGCGCGATGATCCGGCCGTATCACATGGGCACGGGGGCCGCCCCCTTCGACAGCCTGCAGGTGGCGGATATCGGGGATCTGGCGATCAACACCTTTTCGCTGGCCGACAGTCTGCGGATCATTCAGGAGAGCTATGAGGCGATCCTGAACTATGATGCGATGCCGATGGCGATTGGCGGCGATCATTCGATCACGCTGCCGATCCTGCGGGCGATGCACAAACGGTTCGGGCCCGTGGCGCTGGTGCATGTGGACGCGCATTCGGATGTGAATGACGAGATGTTTGGCGAGAAGGAGACCCATGGCACGGTGTTCCGGCGCGCCTATGAAGAGGGGCTGATCCTGCCCGAAAAGACCTATCAGATTGGTTTGCGGGGCACCGGGTACACGGCGGAGGATTTCAGCGAGGCACAGGGTTGGGGGTTCCAGCAGTTCCCGGCGCAGGAGCTGTGGCACCGGAGCTTGTCGACCTTGGGCGGTGAGGTGCGGCGGGATATCGGGCCTGATCAGGCCACCTATGTGAGTTTCGATATCGACAGTCTGGATCCGGCCTTTGCGCCCGGCACCGGCACGCCGGAGATTGGTGGGCTGACCACGCCGCAGGCGATGGAGCTCATTCGCGCGCTGAAGGGGCTGAATATCGTGGGCTGCGATCTGGTCGAGGTGTCGCCCCCCTATGACACCACCGGCAACACGGCGCTGGTGGGGGCGAATATCCTGTTTGAGCTGTTGTGCGTTCTGCCTGGCGTCAAGACGCGGTGAGAGGGTGGGTGCCTCCGGCGGGAGTATTTTCGGAAGGGTGAAGCGGATGGTGCTTTGGGGTCTGATCGGGGTCATCGTGGTGGCGATGGCCTATGTGCGGCTGGCGCCTGTCGATCCGGCGCGCTGGCATCAGCCGGTGGAGCAGGCGACGGATCAGGATCTGGCAGGCGGTGCGGTGCGGGTGATCCCGGCCGAAGAGGGGGCCTTGCAGGCCCTGGACGAGGTGATGCGCGGCCTGCCGCGGACCGAGCTTTTGGCCGGATCGGTGGGTGAGGGGCGGATCACCTATGTGACGCGCTCGGCGGTGTTCGGCTTTCCGGATCTGACCACGGTCGAGCTGCGCGACGGTCAGATCAGGATGTTTGCGCGGCTGCGGTTCGGGGCGTCAGATCTGGGCGTCAACCGCAAACGACTGGAGCGGGTGATCGCCGCTGTCCAGGGATGAGGACAGGCAGCCCTGGCTCACCTCGCGCCACATCGGCACGTTGAGCGACATCTGGCATTGTGCCATGAACATGCGACCGTCGACCTGGAGGCAGATGGTTTGCCCCAGCTCGATCCGGTCGCCGGATTTGTCGGTGCAGTAGCAATCCACCGTCTTGCCACTGGGGCTGGTGACGTCGGCAATCCCGGGCAGCGCAGCCCAGATCAGAAGCAGGCTTAATCGTTTCATCGCGAAACCTTAGCATGGCTGTGGGCCTTGACCAAAGCCTTTCAATGTCGGACAGACGCAGGATGATCCCGGTAGAGCAATTGCAACAAATTACAGCACGTTTCGAGTTTCTCGAGGCGGCGATGGCGACCGGGGACGCGGCAGCCGATATTGCGGCGCTGGCCAAGGAGTATTCCGACCTGCGGCCTGTGGTGGAGCAGATCACCGCGTACCAGCGCTTGCTGAGCGATCTGGATGAGGCGCAGGAGATGCTGGGTGACCCGGATATGGCGGCGCTGGCCGAGGAGGAATTGCCCCGGCTGCGGCAGGCTTTGCCCGAGGCGGAGGCGGCGCTGCAACTGGCGCTGCTGCCGCGCGACAAGGCCGATGCCAAGCCCGCGATGCTGGAGATTCGGCCCGGGACGGGCGGCGACGAGGCCGCACTTTTCGCCGGGGATCTCATGCGCATGTACCAGCGCTATGCGGAAGGCAAGGGCTGGGCGTTTGACATCATCGAGCTGCAGGAGACAGAGCTGGGCGGTGTGAAGGAGATGGTGGCTCATGTGAAGGGCCAGGACGTCTTTGCGCGGCTGAAGTTCGAAAGCGGTGTGCACCGCGTGCAGCGGGTGCCCAGCACCGAGAGCGGCGGGCGCATCCATACCTCGGCGGCGACGGTGGCGGTGCTGCCGGAGGCCGAGGATGTGGACATTCAGATTGATGCCAATGACCTGCGGATCGATACGATGCGCTCGTCCGGTGCGGGCGGGCAGCATGTGAACACGACCGATTCCGCGGTGCGGATCACCCATTTGCCGACGGGCCTCGTGGTGACGAGTTCGGAGAAATCGCAGCACCGCAACCGCGAGATCGCGATGCAGGTGTTGCGCGCACGGCTTTATGACATGGAGCGTGCGCGCGTTGATGGCGAACGCTCGGCGGACCGGGCGGCGCAGGTGGGCTCGGGCGACCGGTCCGAGCGCATCCGGACCTACAACTTTCCGCAAGGCCGCATGACGGATCACCGGATCAACCTGACGCTCTATCGGCTTGATGCGGTGATGCAGGGGGACTTGGACGAGATTGTCGATGCGCTGACTGCCGATGCTCAGGCGCGGCTGATGGCGGAGATGGGCACATGACGGCGGCTGAGGCCATGGTGGCGGCGATGGCGCGGCTGCGCGCCGCCGGTGTGCCGGACCCCGCGCGGGATGCGCGGGTGCTGCTGGCCCATGCGGCCAAGGTCGATGCGGCGCGTGTCACGCTGATCGCCCCCGAAGACATCGCCCCGGACATTGCCGAGCGCTACGACAATCTGGTGGCCTTGCGCGCCGTCCGCGTGCCGGTTTCGCAGCTCATTGGCGCGCGCGAGTTCTACGGCCGGTCCTTCGAGATCAGCCGCGATGTGCTCGACCCGCGCCCGGAAACCGAAGCGCTGATCGAGGCGGCGCTGTCCGAACCCTTTGAGCGCGTCTTGGACCTGGGCACGGGGTCGGGGTGCATCCTTGTCACCTTGCTGGCCGAACGGCCGCTGGCCCAGGGCATTGGCGTCGATGTCTCGGAGGCGGCCTGCCTGCACGCCAGTGCGAACGCCGCGCGCCACGAGGTGGCCGACCGCACCCGCATCCTGCAATCGGATTGGTTCGAGGCTGTCGAGGGGCGCTATGACCTGATCGTGGCCAACCCGCCGTATCTCGCGGCGGAGGAAATGCGCGATGTCCAGCCGGAATTGCGCGACCACGAACCGCGGCTTGCGCTGACCGATGAGCAGGACGGCTTGTCCGCCTATCGGGTCATCGCGGCACAATCACAGGGGTATCTCAGCGCGCAGGGTCGCGTCCTGGTTGAGATCGGCTGGCAGCAAGGACCTGCGGTCACCGCGATCTTCCGCGCACAGGGCTGGGGCGAGGTGGCGATTCTCCCCGATCTTGGGGGGCGGGACCGTGTGGTTTCTGCCGCAAAACCCGGGTGATATGGTCTGAAAACGCAGGAAAAATCGACAAATCTGTGTAAAAGTCGCTGTTACCCCTTGCGGCAACGCGGGCCGCATGCTTATTCAAAGATGTTGCAGCGGTGGATGCCTCGGCTAGGTGGTCCCGCGCGGCGTTAAGCCCAACATAGTGATACCCCGGATACCATACCGTCAAAACGCGTATCCTGCATACGATCCACAGCACGAAGGCTGAGCGAGCTTCATGAAATCATCGAGATCCCGGTCCCGCTCGAAGGGCAACCGTAACCGGTCACAAGGCAATCAGGGCGGGAACGTCGTCAACCGTGTGTTTGACAGCTCGGGCCCCGAGGGCAAGGTGCGGGGGACGCCGCAGCAGATCATCGAGAAATACAACCAGCTGGCGCGCGATGCGCAGCTGAGCAATGACCGCGTGGCCGCGGAGAACTTCCAGCAGCACGCGGAGCATTACACGCGGCTGCTGTCCGAGGCACAGCGCGAGATCGAGGCGCGCCGGGAAGAGCAGGAGCGGCAGAACCGCGAACGCCAGGCCGAGCGGGACCGTGAGCGCGCCGAGCGTCAGGAGCGCGAGGCCAGTCAGGCCCCCGTCGATCAGGGCTCGCAGCCGCAGCCGGATGTGGCCGCCAGCGACGACGAGAGCACGCTGGTGGAGACGCCGGAAAGCCAGCCCAAACCCAAGCGCGCGCCGCGCCGCAAGCCCCGGCCCAAGCCTGAGAAGAGCGCCGAGGCAGACCCGCCCAGCGGAGACGATGCGCCGAAGGCGGCGGAATAGAGTGTCGATGACCCCGCTGCGGCGGGGTTTTTCATGTCTGCGCGACGGTACGGGCCAGCGCACAAAACCCTTCCAATGAGATCTGCTCGGCCCGGTCGGTGGGTTTGAGCCCGGCGGCGATGAGCCGGTCCTCAATGTCTGGGGCTACGCCTTTCAAAGCGGCGCGCAGCATCTTGCGGCGCTGGTTAAAGGCGGCGGCGACGACGCGGCTCAGCACATCCGCATCGGCTGGAAACCGCGGTTCGGGCAGGGCAGTGAGGTGCACGACGCTGCTGGAGACCTTGGGCGGCGGGGTGAAGGCCTCGGGCGGCAACTGCAGCACAATCCGGGCCTCGGCGCGCCATTGCGCGAGGATCGCGAGGCGGCCGTAGGCCTTGCTACCCGGCTGTGCGACGATCCGCTCGGCCACCTCGCGCTGGAACATCAGCGTGAGGCTTTGCCAGAAGGGCGGCCAGTCTTTGGGCGTGAGCCAGCGCACCAGCAGCTCGGTGCCGACGTTGTAGGGCAGGTTCGCGGCGACCCGGATGGGGGGTGTGAGATGCTGCAGCGGGTCGATCTGGAGCGCGTCGCCTTCCAGCACCGTGAGGCGCCCCGGATAGGCGGCGGCTATCTCGGCCAGTGCGGGCCCGCACCGGCTGTCTTTCTCGATGGCGAGTACGTGGCGGGCGCCTTCTACCAGCAGCCCGCGCGTCAGCCCGCCAGGGCCGGGGCCGATTTCCAGTACGTCGCAGCCGGTCAGGTCGCCTGCCTGGCGTGCAATCTTGGCGGTGAGGTTCAGATCGAGCAGGAAGTTCTGCCCCATGGATTTGCGCGCTTGCAGATCATGGGTGCGGATGACCTCGCGCAGGGGCGGCAGGCTGTCGATGGCGCTCATCTTCAGTGCTCCCCGAATATGCGCGTCGGAGGTGTCACCGGCCCGCCATCCGCGCAGCCAGTTTGATCGCCTCGATCATGCTTGTGGGGTTCGCCGTACCCGTGCCTGCGATGTCGAAGGCTGTGCCATGATCCGGTGAGGTGCGGATGAAAGGCAGGCCGAGGGTCACGTTCACACCGCGGTCGAAATCCAGCGTCTTGATCGGGATCAGCGCCTGGTCGTGATACATGGCAATGGCCGCGTCATAGCGGTCGCGCGCGGCGGCGTGAAACATCGTGTCGGCCGGCAGGGGGCCGCGCAGGTCGAAGCCCCCATCGCGCATCTCGTCGAGCAGCGCATTGATCCAGTCGAGCTCCTGCCGCCCCATGGTGCCGCCTTCGCCCGCGTGCGGGTTCAGCCCGGCAATCGCCAGCCGGGGCGCGGCCACGCCAAAGCGGCCGCGCAGGTCGGCGTGGGTGATTTCGATGGTCTCGCGCAGAAGCGCGGGCGTCAGGGCCCGGGGCACGTCTTCCAGCGCGATGTGGATCGTCGCGGGCACCACGCGCAGCTGATCCGAAGCCAGCATCATCACAGCGCGGGAGGCGCCCCCGGCAAGGGACGCGAGGTATTCGGTGTGGCCCGGATAGACAAAGCCCGCGCCTTCGATCAGCGCCTGCTTGTGGATGGGGGCGGTGCAGAGCGCGCTGGTCTTGCCCGCGTCGACCAGCGCGACGCAGGCGGCGATCACGTCGATCACACCTTGCGCATTGGCGGGGTCGGGCTGGCCGGGCGTGGCGGGGGCCGGGAAGTCATGCTGCAGGACGGGCAGGGCGTCGGGGCTCACCTCCGCCGCCATCGCCGGTGTCTCGATGACCCGGTGCGGTGTCTCGGCAGGCAGATGCCGGGCGTCGCCCATCCATGCCAGAGGGACGGTCCCGCGCAGCGCCGCCCAGGCACGTGCGGCGATCTCTGGCCCTATTCCCGCTGGCTCTCCGCAACTGATCACCACAGGTGCGGTGGCGGTGGTCATGGGGTGACGATACGGGCGTCCGCGCGCAGCTGGTCGAGCAGGCTGTCGGCATAGGCGTTGAGCCGGGCCGAGCGCAGCGACCGGGCCACGTCTTCGCGCGCCACATCCTCGTTCACCTCGGAGGTGCGGCCACAGAGCATCAGGAAGACAAGCGTCTCGCCATTGGCGCGGGTCAGGGCGGTGGACACCTCGCCGGGGTCAAGCTTGCTGAGCTCCAATGCGATGTCTTGCGGGATCTCTCCCGGGGGTTTGCTGCCGCGCTCCAGCACCTCCTCGGGCTGGCCTTGGGCGATGCCGTAGAGATCGTCACAGACGTCCACCTGCGCGCGCACCTTTGCGGCGGCGGCCAGACCGGCAGGCGACCGCCCGCCTGGGATGTAGTAGGCCGCGTATTCGATAGCGGCAAAGCTCTGCGACGGTGCGCCGGTTTCCTGGATGTCGCGCAGCTGGAAGAGTGCGACGGCATTGGGAATGGGCAGCGGGTCGGTCACTTCGCCGGGGGCGAGGGACAGCAGGATGGGCCGCAGAACCGGGGGCAGGTTGTTCAGATCCTGCCACGGCAGGCGCCCGCCCGCCTCGCGCGAGGCGGTGGCGGAAAACTCGCGCGCGTAGTTGGAGAACTCGTCGGTGGACTGGCTGCCGGCGATTTCGAGCGCGATCTCGTCCACCTGCTCCTTCTGCTCGGGCGGCGCGGGGATGATGATCTCGGAGACCAGCACGCGGATGCCAGTGGTGCCGCCGGTGGCGCCAAGCGCGCGGTCGATCTCGGTCTCGCTGATCTGGACGCGGGCGCCAAAGCGGGCGCCGATCAGATCGCGCCAGGCGACGCCGACCTCGACGAAGTCCTGAAAGGTTTCCTCGGCTACGCCACCGTCACCCAGGGCTTGGATGAACTGTTCCGAGGTCAGGTTGGCGCGCGCGGCGAATTCTTCCATGCCCGCGTCCAGCGCCTCGGGCGTAAGCTCGAAGCCCGCCGCCTCGACGGCCTGGGCCTGAAGGCGCTCGTTGATCAGCGTGTCGATCACGTCGTCACGGCCACTGCCCGGCGAATTCAGCAGCCGCAGGAAGGCCGCGCGCTGTTCGATCTCGTATTCGGTGACCACATCGTCGTTGACATAAACCGCCGGGTCGAAAAGCCCCTGCGCCGCGAGGGGCGTTGCCAGCGCGATGCCCGTTGCGAGGGCGATAATGGTGCTCAGTCTGCTCACTGCCGTCATGGTTTGATCTACCCGCATGTTCTTGTGTAGGTCTCTGTTCCTTTTCGTGCCGAAAAGCCCCGTAGACCGATGGTTAAGCCCAAACTGGTTGAGGGTTCAAGGCTTGAGGAGGTGGCATAGCGCCGGTCGATGGAGAAGCCCACCGAGACGCATTCATTCTCGTAGGTGAACCCGACACCTGCGGTCGAGGCCCGGCTGATCGAGATATCATAGCGCCAGTCGGCATTTGCCGTCCAATACTTGTCGACCCGATAGGAGCCGTCGAGCGCGATCTCGGCGATGCTCTCGTCGCGGTCTTCGCCGGGGTCACTTTGTAGCCACAGATAGCTGCCGCCCAGCGTCGTGCGCTGGCCGGAAAAATCGCCGCGGATCTCGGCCTTGGAAAAGTCGAAATCCTCATCGAAGAGCGTTCGGGCAGTCAGGATCAGGCCACCTTGGGATTTGATCTGGCCTGCGACCAGATAATCGGAGGACGTGCCGGTCAGCCCGGATGTCTCGGTGAAGGCCTCATCGGCGTCCTGCCGCAGCACCTGGCCGAAGGTCAGCGAGGTGTCGAAGCCATCGGGATCGAACCGGGCCCAGTTGACGCCGAGCGCAATGGTGCGCCCGCGCTCGCGCCGGTCGGGCTCGGGGAAGCGCGAGAGGGATGTCAGGTTGCCGCCGTCAAACTCGACCCGCGTGCTTTCCTCGTTGGGCACGTCGATCTGGTCGCCGCCGACCCAGCCCACCTGGAAAATCGGTTCGAGAAATTGCGTGACGCCATCGCCATCGCTGCGCGCCATCGGATAACGCAGGGCAATGGCACCCCGGGGGCTGATCTGGGACTGCGTCTGGGGCACGGAGCTGTCTTGCGTGACGTTGAAGAGGTCGGTGGTCAGCCCGAGGGTCACATCCGCCCGGAGCCCCGCCGGGAGGGTCCAGCTGCGCAGCCAGTCCGCCTCGGCGCTGGCGCGGGACACATCGCGGCCGACGATGTCGTCATCGGAATAGCGATAGTGGCTGTGGGCGTTCAGCGCGAACCGCAGCTCGCCCCCGATCTGATGCGGGAAGTACCGGGCCTCATAGATGCCATCGGCCACCAGCGTGGGCAGTTCCGAGTTCACATCCTCGTCGCGCAGCGATTTGAAGGCGATCAGACCGCCGGAGATATACTCGTCACGCCGCGCCCGGCTGATGGTGATCGCGCTGTCGAGCCGGTCCTTGCCGGAGAAGTCGTATTGCGTGAGATAGGAGTCGTCGGTCGTGACCTCGATGTCGAAGTCCAGTTTGAAATCGTTGCGCAGATCGAACTGCCCGTCGGCGAAGAGGTAGCCGCGCGTCTCGGACGGGCGCTCATCATCGCGCGAGATCGCGCCGTTGAACTCGATGCGGCCCTTGCGGAAGGCCTGGCGGTACCGGAACTCCAACGTGCGCGTGCCGGTGGCGATATAGGGCGTCAGGGTCAGGTCGCGGTCCGGGGCGATGTTGATGAAGTAGGGGACCTTGATCCCGATGCCGAATTCCGTGTTCTGCTCGAGGCTTGGGAACAGAAAGCCGGTGGCGCGCTCCACCGTGGGGTCCGGCAACCGAAGCTGCGGCAAGTAGAAGACGGGCACGTTGCGGATCAGGAATTGCGCGCCGTCGAAGTAGAGTTGCCGCTCTTGTTTGTCGTGCACGACCCGTTTGGCGCGGATCTGCCAGAGTGGCGGGCTGCCGTCTTCGCAGACCTGGCAAGAGGTCACGGCGGTCTTGTAGAGCTGGCTGTAGCGTTCGTTGACCCGCTGGATCTGCACCGCGGCCAGTTGCAGCTGTTGGTTCAGCACCATCCGTGCGCCGCGCAGCAGGCCTGTGCGCAGGGTCCCGTCGAGCTCGGCGGCGGAGGCAAGCACGGTGATGCCCGCGCCATCTTCCATCGTGATCGGGCCGGTGATGAGCAACTGTCCGGTGCCGCGATCATAGCGGATTTCGGACGCCGTGACGCGGGTGGTGCCCTGGAAGGCCTCGACATTGCCGCGGGCCACAAGTTCGCGGTCATTCACGATGAAAAGCTCGTCAGCGATCAGCACCGCTGGCTGCGACGGATCCTCCTGCGCTGTGAGAAGCGTCGGGGCGAGAGCCAGCAGGAAGGCGAGCAGGACACGGACCACCGGACTAGCCATCCTCAGCATGCAACAGCAGGCCCAAGGCCAGCAGCACCGCCGCAACGGGCGGCGCCCAGGCCGCGAGATAGATGGGGATCTGGCCGTTTTCGCCCAGGATCTGCGCAAAGCTGCGAATGAAATACAAACCGAACCCCAGAAGTACCGCCGCCAGCACCGCGATGCCGGTGCCCCCGAACCGGGTATGCCGCATGGTAAAGGCGCTCGCAACAAGAACCATGGACATCAGAAACAGCGGGCGGGCGAGCTCGGACTGGAACCAGACGCGGTGCTGGCGCGAGGAAAAGCCCGCCTGATCGAGCTGTGCTATGAACTCGGGCAGCGCCCAGATGGAGATGGAGCTGGGGCGGCCAAAGCTTTCGCGGATGCGTTCGAGGGTGAGCGTGGTGGGAATGAAGTATTCGTCGTGCGTTTCGGAATTGGCCTCCGAGTTGGTGCCGACCTGGAGCGGCCAGAGCTTGACGCCGGTGAGCGACCAGCCGCCATTCTCAAGAGCGGCGCTTTGCGCGGCGATCCGGCGGACGGGGCCGCCGCCCGGCGCGTAGGAGAGGAAGGTCACGTCATAGAGCACGGAGGCATCGGAGTTCGACCGCCAGGCCCGGATCACGGTCTGCCCGTCCTCGCCGCCTTGCCGGAGCCAGAGCCCCTCGCCGGAGATCGAGAGGGTCGATGCCCCGCCGGTGCGGTAGCTTTCCGAAAGCTCGCTGTAGCGTTGCGAGGTCCCCGCGACGATCGGGTTGAGCATCGTCACGGCCAGACCCCCGATGATCAGCGCAACCACCACAGGGGCGATCAGAGCCCGCAGGGCCGAGCGCCCCGCCGCCCGGGTCGCGACCAGCTCGGAGGACCGCGCGAGCCCGACAAAGAGCACAATCGTCGCGAGGATCATGATCAGCGGCAGGATCTCGTTCACTGTCTCCGGCGCCTTCAGCAGCGTGAGCCCGACGATGCGCCCGAAGCTCACGCCCAGATCACCAAAGTCGCTGGCCTGATCGACCAGATCAACCAGGGCGACCAGCGAGAACAGCACAAGCGTCAGGATCAGGAAGCTCATCGCGAAGCGGCGGGCGAAGTAGAGATGCAGGATCATGTCACCGCCTCGTCACGCGCAGCGGAGGGTTTGCGGCGCAGCCATCGCGGGCGCGCAACATACCAGATCATGCCCAGCGACAGGAGTGCCCCGCAGACCGTTGGCAGGTAGAGCAATGGCCAGAGCCGCGCCTCGTCACGGACGGGGTTTTGCAGTGTCGAGCCGATCCCGTCGATCATCAGCAAGAGACCAAAGGCCACGAAGACCTCGCGCCAGACCCCGAAGCGCGAATAGCCACCCACAAGCAGCGTGGTGAAGCCGATCATCGCGGCCACGACACAGAACAGCGGCTCGGCAAAGCGGGCGTGGAACTCCTCGGCGATGTCACCGACGCGCTGCCGGGTTTCCCTCGCAAGTGGCTCCCATGGGGTCATCAGCATCGGCGTGGTCATGTTGCGCGCGCGCAGGGCCTGCGAGGTGTCATTGCGGACCAGGGCACTGATATCGAAAGAGAAGTCGCGAAACTTGGCGGTCGAGAGGCGATTGGTCTCGGTGCTGAGCCGCTGCGCCATGCCGTCGAGCATGATCAGGGTCGTGATGTTCTGATTGCGCAGCAGATAGGCCTCGGCGGCGGTGTAGATCACACCTTCCTCAGGCTTGCGCCGATCTGATAGGAACACGTCACGCAGCACCCCGTCCTCGGAGATTTCGCGGGCATAGAAGGTGACCGATTTCGACGGATGCAGGAACGTGCCTTCGGTCAGCAGGCGTGAGGTGGCGTTCTGCGAGATCTCCGTCTCGCGCTCGCTCAACTGCTGCAGCGCCATGGGCAGCAGGATGTGATGCAGCGCCGAGGCCATCAGGAAGACGATCATCCCGAAGACGAGCACCGGCCGCGCCAGGCGGTAGGGGCCCGAGCCTGTCGCCTGCAGCACGGTGAGCTCGCTTTCGTTGTTCATCCGGTTGGTCACGTAGACGGTGGCGGCGAAGGCGGCAATCGGCAGGATTGTGGTGACCAGCTTGGGCAGGCCAAGCGCCGTGAACTCCAGAAACACGAGTGCCGACTGACCATCGCCGATCAGCCTGTCAAACAGCACCACAGCCTGGTTGATCCAGAAGACGGCCACAAGCACGAGTGAGAAAAATCCAAACAGGATCAGCAATTGCGACAGCATATATCTGTCGATCTTGCTCACCCGTGTCCCCCTTGTTTTCGTCTGCTCTGTTGTGAGCGACGATAGACCAAAGAGCGAGGCTGGAAAACTGCTATCTGGTCTTTGGCGGATGAGCGCGCTAGGTCGTGAGGGCACCCCAATCAGAAAGGCCATCTCATGACCACGCTCACCGCCGTCAGCTTCCGCGAAACCGACATAGACCTTCTGGCCGATCACGCAGGGCGGGTCGGGTTGATCGTCGATGCCTCCGGTCGGCTCGATGTGGCGGGGCGGCGGGTGAACCGGCTGAGCAAGGGGGCGCTGAAACGCGCCTTGGAGGCGCGTGTCGAGGCGGGGTTCAAGGAAGGCGACAGCCTGACGCTGGCCTATCCCGCGGGGATGGCGGCGGAGGCGGTCGATGTGATCTGTCTGAGCCGGGGCGCGTCGGAGGTCGCCGCGCGGCATGCGGGCGCGCTGCTCGGGCAGAAGCGCGGCAAGGCGGATTTGCTGCTGGCGGTCGGCTCGGCCAAGCGGGCGGCCTACGTGGTGCAAGGCGCGGTGCTGCGCGACTATCAGTTCCGCGATCACAAGACCTCCGGCGAGGCCGCGGAGGGCGTTATCGCGGTGATGGCGAATGATCCTGCCGGGGTCGAGGCGGCAGCAGAGCCTTTGTTGGCCGTCGCCGATGGCGCCTTCATGACCCGCGATCTGGTGAACGAGCCCGCCAACGTGCTGACCACGACGGAGTTCGCCAACCGGCTGGAGGCGATGGCGGACCTTGGCCTGAAGGTAGAGGTGCTGGACGAGGACCAGCTGGAAGAGCTGGGCATGCGCACGCTGCTGGCGGTGGGCCAGGGCTCGGCCAGCCCATCCAAGGTCGTGGTGATGCAATGGAACGGTGGTGAGGAGGGTGCCGCCCCGCTGGCCCTGATCGGCAAGGGCGTGGTCTTTGACACCGGCGGGATCAGCCTGAAGCCGGCGGCGGGCATGGAAGACATGACCATGGACATGGGGGGTGCCGGCACCGTGGCAGGCGTGATGCGCGGGCTGGCGCTGCGCAAGGCGAAGGCCAATGTGGTGGGGCTGGTTGGGCTCGTCGAAAACATGCCCTCGGGGACGGCGATCCGGCCCGGCGATGTGGTCAAATCGATGAAGGGCGACACGGTCGAGATCCTGAACACCGATGCGGAGGGCCGCTTGGTGCTCTGTGATGTGATGTGGTACGCGCAGGAGCGGTTCGAGCCTGCGGGCATGATCGATCTGGCGACACTGACCGGGGCGATCATCATCGGGCTTGGGCATGAGAATGCGGGCGTGTTTTCGAACGACGATGCGCTGTGCAATGCCTTCCTGAAAGCGGCGGAGGCGGAGGCCGAGGGCGCCTGGCGGATGCCGCTGGGGCAGGCCTATGACGATATGCTGAAATCGCCCATCGCAGATATGAAGAACATTGGCGGGCGGCCTGCGGGGTCGATCACCGCGGCGCAATTCCTGCAGCGCTTCGTGAAAGAGGACACGCCTTGGATTCACCTGGATATTGCGGGCGTGGCCTCGTTGAAATCGGCGACCAAGCTGGCGCCGAAGGGCGCGACAGGCTGGGGCGTGCGCGCGCTCGACCGGTTGGTCGCGGACATGATGGAGAAGGGCTGACGCGGTGGGGGCTGCGCTCTTTTATCACCTGACCCGTCGCCCGCTCGAGCAGACCCTGTCGATGCTGTTGGGCAAGGCGCAGGGCGCGGGGATGCGGGTGGTGGTGCGCGGCGCGGACCTCGGGCGTATGGGCTGGCTGGATGAAAAACTCTGGCTGGGGCCGGAAGAGGGCTTCCTTCCGCACGGGCTGGCCGGAGGTGATCACGATGCGCTGCAGCCGATCCTTTTGACGACGGCGCAGGAAGCGCCAAATGGCGCCGCCTGCCTGATGACCGTCGATGGCGCCGAGGTGGTGGCGGATGATGTGGAACAGATGGAGCGGGTCTGCGTGCTGTTTGATGGCAACGATCCGGAGGCGTTGCAGGTGGCGCGGGGGCAGTGGAAGACGCTGACCGAGGCTGGCGTTGCTGCGCAGTATTGGTCGGAAGAGAGCGGCCGCTGGGAGAAGAAGGCGGAGAGCGGGGCGGTGGCCTAAAGCCCACCGAACCTGCCGGCGATCAGCGGGTGAGCGTTAGTTCACCGCCTGCGATCTCGATCCTGCCCCAGCGCTGCAGGTAGGTCATGCCCATCAGGCTTTGCGACATCTCTCCACTATTCACCACGGCGGGAATATCGGTATCGGTCGCGGGGCCTAGGGTCAGCGTGTCGAGGCGCACGGGCGCGGTGCGGACCTCGCCGTTCGCTGTCATGGCGCGACCCGTGAAGCTGAGCGTGTCTGGGTCGAGCCCGGCGGCCATCGCATCCTCGCGGGTCAGGACCAGCATCGTGGCGCCGGTATCCAGAACGAATTGCGTGGGCGCGCCGTTGACCTCGGCCGAGATGTAGTAGTGCCCATCCGGGCTGCGCGGCACGACAACCTTGCCCTGATCGGCGAAGACGGCCTGTTGCGGGCGGACGGTCTGGCTGATGTCATCCCAGAGCCCGTAGGCGGCGATCACGCCGAGGAAGATCAACCCCCAGACGGCCCCCTGTTGCAGCACCTTGTTGGTGGAGAGGCGGTTCTGGGCAAAGAACCAGGTGCAGACCATCAGGCCCAGAACGATCAGGTAGATCAGTCTGCCGGTGTCGAAACTGTCCATGTGCCATGCCTTTCGTCTGCGTCTTACAGATATATGCGGGCTGGCGCAGAAATCACCCCATGCCGGGGCCAAAGCCAAAGGCGCTGAGCCCGTCGAGCACGAATTGGACCGAGAGCGCGGCGAGCAGCATGCCGAGCAGCCGCGTGACAACCGTGACGCCGGTCTTGCCGAGCGCACGCTCGATCAGCCCGCTGGCGAGGAAGAAGGCCATCACGATCAGCATGACGATGCCGGTGGCGCCCAGCACGTGCAGCGCGCCCTCGATCCCCGGGCGTTGACCCATCAGCAGGATCACCGAGGCGATGGCCCCGGGACCGGCGATCAGCGGAATGGCCAGCGGGAAGACAGAGGGGTCTTCGCGCTCTTCCTCCTGCTTGTCCTCGCGGCGCTTGGTGCGGCGTTCAAAGAGCATGTCGAGCGCTGTGAGGAACAAAAGGATGCCGCCAGCGACGCGGAAGGCGGGCATGGAGATGCCGATGAAGGCGAGAAGCGCCTCGCCGAAGGCGGCGAAGGCGAGCAGGATCAGGATGCCGATCAGCGTCGCGCGCCAGGCGATGCGGCGGCGGGCGGCATCGGTCATGCCTTGGGTCAGGGCGACGAAGAGCGGGGCGAGGCCAATGGGGTCGATCACCACGAACATCGTCACGAAGGCGGTTATGAAAAAGGCGGTGTCCATGATCAGGGGTGGCAGGCGGGTTTGAAGCCCGTCGACGCAAATGTCACGCGGCCTGCGCCTTTTCGAGCTTTTCCAGGGCGCTCATCCAAAGCGTCTCGGCCCGTTCCAGCGCCTCCATCACCTCGGCGTATTTGCGGTTCCAGACCTCGAGCTCGCCGGATTTGGCATCTTCATAGAGCGCAGGGTCGGCGAGTTTCTTGGCCAGCTTGTCGCGCATCTCGTTGAGCTTCTCGACCCGGGCTTCGGACTTGCGGGTTTCGGACCTGAGGGCAAGGATTTCGTCACGGCTGGCGCGTTTTGGTTTGGCCTCGGCGGGTTTCTTGACAGACTTGCCGCTCGGTTTGTCGACCGTGAGCAGCATCTTGCGATAGGCTTCGAGATCGTCCTCATAAGGCTTCACGGTGCCGTTTGACACGAGCCAGAGCCGGTCGGCCACCATGGAGAGCAGGTGCATGTCGTGGCTCACGAGGATCACCGCGCCGGAATAGGCGGTGAGCGCTTCCACCAGCGCCTCACGGCTCTCAATGTCGAGGTGGTTCGTCGGTTCGTCGAGAATTAGCAGGTGGGGCGCATCCAGCGTGGCGAGCAGCAGCGATAGCCGCGCCTTTTGCCCACCGGAGAGGCGGCCCACTTCGGTTTCCGCCTGGTCCGCGCCGAGGCCAAAGCCCGCCAGCTGCGCCCGCAGTTTGGAGTGCAGAACACCGGGGCGCGCCGAGATCATGTGCTGCAGCGGGGTTTCGTCCACATGCAGCTCTTCCACCTGGTGCTGGGCGAAAAAGCCGATGCGCAGCTTGTTGGACTGCACCGATTTGCCGCCCATGAGGTCAAGACGACCGGAGAGCAGTTTGGACAGGGTCGATTTGCCCTGGCCGTTCTTGCCCAGCAGGGCGATGCGGTCGTCCTGGTCGATGCGCAGGTTCAGCCGGCTGAGCACGGGGGTATCCGTATAGCCTACGGCACCGCCTTCGATGGAGATGATCGGGGGCGAGAGCTCTTCGGGTTCCGGGAAGGTGAAGACGCGCTTTGCCGCCTGTTCGGGGCTGGCGATCATGTCCATCTTCTCGATCATCTTCAGGCGCGATTGCGCCTGCTTGGCCTTGGACGCCTTGGCCTTGAAGCGTTCGACAAAGGCCTGCATGTGGTCGCGCCGGGCCTGCTGTTTCTTGGCCATGGCGGCCTGGACGGCGCGCTGTTCGGCGCGTTGGCGGGCGAATTGATCATAGGGGCCCTGGTAGAGCGTGAGCTTGCGGTCTTCGAGATGCAGGATCGCGCCGACGGCCCGGTTGAGCAGCCCGCGGTCGTGGCTGATGATGATGACCGTATGCGGATACTTGGCCAGATAAGCCTCGAGCCAGAGCGCGCCTTCGAGGTCGAGATAGTTCGTCGGCTCGTCGAGCAGCAGGAGGTCTGGCTGGGCGAACAGCACCGCCGCAAGCGCCACACGCATCCGCCAGCCGCCCGAGAAATCCGAGCAGGGCATATGCTGCTCGGCGTCATCGAAGCCGAGGCCCTTGAGAATGCTTGCCGCACGCGCCTCGGCGGACCAGGCGTCGATATCCGCGAGCCGGGTTTGCACCTCGGCGATCCGGGTGGCATCTGTCGCCGTCTCGGCCTCGGCCAGCAGGGCGGCACGTTCGGTATCGGCTTCGAGCACGGTGTCGAGCAGCGACGTGGACGAGGAGGGGACCTCTTGCGCCACACCGCCGATCTTGGCGCGGCTGGGCAGCGAGAAATCACCACCATCGAGCGCCAACTCGCCCCGGATGATCTTGAACAGCGTGGTCTTGCCAGCGCCATTGCGGCCCACGAGGCCCACCTTGTGACCATCGGGGATCACGGCGCTCGTCTCCTCGAACAGGGGGCGCCCTTCGACCGAATAGCTGATGTTGGAAATCCGTAGCATGGGCGGGGTGTGCCGCATCGCGCGGCGTGCGTCAATCGCCGCTTTTCATGGCCGATTGTGCGTGTTAGGTGGGCCGCGAAATTTAAGGCGGACGGGCAGGGGCCCGGCGCGAAATGACAAGTGGAGACTCCTATGGCCCTTGAGCGGACATTCTCGATCATCAAACCCGATGCCACGCGGCGCAACCTGACCGGCAAGATCAACGCCAAGTTTGAAGAGGCAGGCCTGCGGATTGTCGCGCAGAAGCGCATTCACATGACCAAGGCGCAGGCCGGTGTGTTCTATGCGGTGCATGCGGAGCGGCCGTTCTATGACGAGCTGTGCGACTTCATGGCCTCCGCCCCGGTGGTCGTGCAGGTGCTGGAAGGGGAAGGTGCCATTGCCAAGAACCGCGAAGTGATGGGCGCCACCAACCCGGCCGATGCCGCCCCGGGCACGATTCGCGCCGAGTTCGCAGAGAGCGTGGGCGAGAATTCCGTGCACGGCTCGGACGCGCCGGAAACTGCGGCGGTCGAGATCGCCTATTTCTTCTCTGGTATGGAATTGGTTGGCTGAGGTCCGGAC
Source organism: Roseobacter cerffii (assembly GCF_054226325.1). Taxonomy (NCBI): domain Bacteria; kingdom Pseudomonadati; phylum Pseudomonadota; class Alphaproteobacteria; order Rhodobacterales; family Roseobacteraceae; genus Roseobacter; species Roseobacter cerffii. The sequence continues at coordinate 2,577,448 of NZ_CM135757.1, read as the reverse complement.
CTCATACATAAACATCAAGGGCCTTCCATTCGGAGGGCCCTTTTTTCGTTCAGGATGCGGGCCGCACCCCGATCTGATCCATCATCTGCTCGAAGGCATCGCGGTCTGCATCGAAAGAGCTGGCCTTGATCGCGTCAAAGCGCTTGCGCAGCGCCTTCTTCTCGTCGCCCTTGCAGTCGTTCCACGGGCGGTTCTGCAGGGCCATCACAAGCACGTAGTAGCCGATGAAATGCGGCTTCAGGCCTGTTTGCAGCATTTTCCCATAGGCCGCATCGGCCCCGAGTTGCCGCAGATCCTCGGCAGAGGTGATACCCGCCCGGGCGCAGGCGCTCTCATAGGCTGGGCCGAGATTTCGAATGGACGACACGGGTGACGACATGGCCCGAGACTAGGGGCTCTTGCCTCTCCTTGTCACCCCGCAAATCGCATCACAGACTGGCGTAATCCGTGATTGGCGGAGGCGGTGGTGCGGTTTCCTTCTGACCCTGATCCGGGGTCTTGGGCGTCGGTTTGGGTGCGTCTTTGCTCATCTGATCGGTCCTTGTCGCGGGATGCGGCAAGCGCCGCGTGATGATCAGAGGCTGTCAGAGCTTCCTGCCGGGCAGGGGGCATCGGCATGGCCACAACGTGGCATTTCTACTGAAACTTAAGGGTTTTGCGGGGAGCAAAGCGCGTCTGGCATCCGGCCACTACCCCAGGTTGGAGCGGGAGCCGGACGCGCGCTAGGCCTCGGGCAGGCTGAGTCGGTCCATCTCCGGACCGCGACTGAGGTGCATTTGCGTTGCTTGCGCATGACCGATGCCCGCATTGAAGATGAACCGCTTGAGCAGTTCCGTCTGGAATTCGAACTCGCGTGCGCGTTCGGAGAAGCCGTGGGGCAGGCGGTCCTTTGCGTCGATCTGCGCATACTCCAGATCGTGACACATGTTCAGCAGCGGCAGGCAGATGTCCGCAAGCACGTTGGTGGCCAGCCGCTCGGCGTGATTGGCATAAGGCTCCTGCAGGCCGATGTTCGACTGAAAGGCGTTGTTGAGCGCGCCCATGAACTCCTTGAACCGGAAGATCGTGTTGCGCACGCCGTCCTTCACTTCCATGATGAGGATATGCGCGCCGGACAGCACAATGCCCGGTAACTCCACAAGAAAATCCGGCAATGACAGCACTTGTGTGCCGTCGGGGATGGTCGCGATGCACTTGTGCAGGGCATGCGCGAGCTTCGGCGCCAGCACCTTGTCGATGTCGCCGGATCCCTGGAACGAGATACGGTTGCGGAAGCCCTGACCGAGCATTTCGGAGGACCGAATAACGATGCTCTGGTCTTCTTGCACCACGAGATTGAACGTCAAGACGCGGTCGGACAAATCCGATGGCAACGGAACGATTTTTGCTGGATCTGTCATGTCATCTATCCACAAATTGCAATTAATATGTGCAGCGTGCAGCAAAAGGCGTAGCTAAGGGTAAATGCACCGTACGGTGCCTGTTGCGTCACGGATAGAGAAATATTCGGCGCAAAGAAATCTTTCGGTTGAATCTATCACATCATACTTAATACATTGCAACTAAGGGTTGCCGAAGCGCACTGTTTTGCCGCACGGCGCAATGCCGATGGGGGCCCTCGACGCGTGGTGGGGAGTGCGGACTTGGACGGTGCAGATACGGACGAACTGACAATCATTGGCATCGGGTCCTCAGCCGGGGGGCTGGAAGCGATCCGCGAACTCGTCGCGACGCTGCCAACGGATTTGCAGGTGGCCTATGTCGTGGTGCAGCACATGTCGCCGCACCACAAAAGCCTGATGACCGAACTCGTGGCACGGCAAACGAGCCTGGTGGTGCGGGACGTGATCCACGGCTCGGTGCCCGAACCCAATGTCATTTACGTCACCCCGCCGAAGACCGATGTGGTCTATGAGGACGGCAAGCTGAATCTCGTCGACCCGAGCCACGAGGTCGCCTCACCCAAACCCTCGGTTGACCGGTTCCTGCTGAGCCTCGCCGATGGGCATGGCGAGAAATCCATGGCCATCATCTTGTCGGGCACCGGGACGGATGGTGCTTACGGCGTGCAAGCGATCCGCGAGGCCGGCGGCATCACCATCGCGCAGGACACCGAAAGTGCGAAATACGACGGGATGCCGATGGCGGCCATGCAGACGGGCTGTGTCGACTTGGTGCTGCGCCCCTTCGAGATTGGCACGCATCTGCAAAAAATTCTCACCAGCCCGCGGGATTTTGACGCCTTCCGCCAGGAGGCCTCCGAAAAGAGCCCCGCGTCGGATCTTCTGCAGATCCTGCTGGCGCGCACCCGCGTGGATTTCCGCGAATACAAGCAGACGACGATCAACCGCCGGATCGAACGGCGCATGATTGCGCTCGGGATCGAGAGCCATGAGGAATACACGCAATTCTGCCGGGTCAATCCCAATGCGGTGGACGCGCTCTTCAAGGACCTGCTGATCTCGGTCACGCGGTTCTTCCGGGACAAGAGCGAGTTCGAAGCGCTCAAGGAGCTGTTGCCGGGCCTGCTGAAGAAAAAGACCAACGCGCCCTTCCGGGTCTGGATTGCCGGGTGTGCCACGGGCGAGGAAGCCTATTCGATCGCCATCCTGCTCTGCGAGGCGTTGGGCGGCGCGAAGGTCCAGCTGAAGGATCACGTCCAGATCTTTGCCACCGACATCGACAAGGAGGCCTTGGAGGTCGCGCGCAAGGGCATCTACGGGATGGCGGCGCTGAACGATATTCCGAAGGACCTCGCGGATCAGTACTTCCTGCAACAGAACGATGGTATCCGGGTCATCGACTCCCTGCGCTCGGCGATCCTGTTTTCCGATCACAACGTCTGCCAGGACCCGCCGTTCCAGAAGGTCGATCTGCTGTGCTGCCGTAACCTCCTGATCTATTTTGGAAACACGCTGCAACACAAGGTGATGTCGCGCTTCCACTATGCGCTGACGGAAACCTCGCTGATGTTCCTCGGTACAGCCGAGACGGTTGCGGGCTCGGATGAGCTTTTCATCCAGGACAGCCAGTCGGCGCATATCTACCGCCGCAGGTCGATCCGCCGGTCCGAGCACACGCCATTCTCAAACACGCGCACGCTGCCGCAATCGCGCAAGATCATGCCAGCGGCGGCCAAGACGCCCGCGCCGGGCTATTCGACCGACCGGCAAATGTTCGAAGCGCTGGCACTGGCATTGGGGAAAAACTCGGTTCTGGTGACCGAGGAGTACTCCATCGTGCGGGTCTACGGGAATGTCAGCCCGTTTATCGAAATGAACGAGTCGAGCAATCTCAAGATGCACATCGACCTGCTGCGCCGTCCGTTCCGCGAAGAGGCGCGCAGCCTCGTGACGCTGGCGCTGAAGAATGGCGAGCATCGGTCGGGCGTGCGGCATCTGCTTGCCGAGGACGATGATGCGGAAATCCGGCTCGATGTCTATCCGATCATCGCGCGGGATATCAACGAGCGCGCGGCGCTGGTGGTCTTCAGCGAAGTGCAGGTCGACCGCTCGAAAGGGAAATCCACCAATCCCAAACTCGACGGTGAGGGCTTTGAGAGCGACCGTATCCGGTTGCTGGAAGACGAGGTTGCGACCACGCGAGAGGCGTTGCAGCAAACCATCGAAGAGCTGGAAACTTCCAACGAGGAATTGCAGTCCCTGAACGAGGAGTTGCAATCCACCAACGAGGAATTGCAGGCCACGAACGAAGAGCTGGAGACCTCGAACGAAGAGCTGCAATCCACCAACGAAGAACTGATCACCGTCAACGAAGAGCTGCAGGTCACTGCGGCGGAGCTGAGCGGGCGCACGGGGGAGTTGATGTCGGTGCTGGAGACCGCGCCGCTGGCCATCATGGTGCTCGATACGGCGCTGCAGATCTCGCAGGCCACCAATGCGGCGGCAGAGATGTTCGGCCTGTCGCGGCCCGTCTCGAACCCGCATATCAGCCAATGTGTGCTGCCAGAGAATTGCCCGTCGCTGGCGCCGATCTGCAACGAGACGCTCAAGCTGGGCGAAGCGATTTCCCGCGAGTTCAACTCCAATGGGGCGCGTTACAAGCTGACCTGCTCGCCCTTCTTTGACATGCGCGGTCAGATGAAGGGCTCGACCATGGTGGTCTCCGAGTTCCCGGGCATGGCGCAGGAGCTGGACCTGATCCTCGACAATGCCGAGATCTTCATGCTGAACAAATCTGCGGATGGCACGATCCTGCGGATCAGCGAACGCTCGGCCAGCGCACTCGGCACCACGCGGCAGAAAGCCGAAGGGCAGAATTACGCGAAGTTCGTCAACAAGAAGACAGCCGAAGCAGCACGGAAGCGGGACGACAAGCTGATGACGAGCAAATCGGGCCGGATCAGAGACGTCAGCGCGGTGGTCTCCGATGAGGATGGCAAGACCTATTGGATGAGCACGGAGAACTTCGTGTTTGACGACCCATCGGTCGGTACGCCCACGATCTACTCGGTCGGTACGGATATCACCGAGGTGGTTGAAGCGCGGGATGCGGCCGAGGACTCGCTGGCGCAGCTTGAGTTGCTGCAAAACCTGGCCAAGGTGGGGCACTGGTCGCTCGATCTGGAAAACGATGATCTCTACTGGTCATCCGAGGTCTATCGCATTCACGGCGAGGACGCTTCCAAAGCGGCGCCAAGCCTAGAAAAGGCGATTGCGTACTATCATCCCGACGATCGTGACAAGGTGACAGCCGAGATCAAGAAGGTGGCGGAGAAGGGGGGCGACTTCCACTCCAGATACCGCTTGATCAATAAGCAGGGCGAGACGGTTGCGGTCGAAACCTTCGGGCTGGCGCGGAAGGATCGGGCTGGCAAGGTCAGCAAGATCATCGGTGTCTTCCGCGAGGCGCCGGACGAGGCATAGTCGCATCCGGGCAGGCGCGCGCAGCGGTTCGCACGCGAGCCGCCGGCGATCCTTTCGCCTTGACGCTCTCATCCAACCTGCGCATGTATAAGCAAAAATCAGATGGGAGACGCGACATGAAATTCAGAACAACTGCCAGCGCGCTGGCGTTTATCTCGATGGCCGGAGTGGCTGCGGCGGACTGTTCGCAGGTGACCTTCTCCGACGTGGGCTGGACCGATATCACCGCGACGACAGCGGCAACCACCGTCATCCTGGACGCGCTCGGTTATGAAACGGATATCAAGGTCCTGTCGGTTCCGGTGACCTACACCTCGATGGCGCAGGGTGATGTCGATGTGTTTCTCGGCAACTGGATGCCCACCATGGAAGGCGATATCGCGTCGTATCGCGAGGCGGGCACCGTGGACACCGTGCGCGAAAACCTTGAGGGTGCGAAGTACACGCTGGCTGTGAACAAAGCCGCGCTTGAGCTTGGAATCAAAGACTTTTCCGACATCGCGGCACATGCAGATGCGCTCGACAATCAGATCTATGGCATTGAGCCCGGCAACGATGGCAATCGCCTGATCCAATCGATGATCGATGCAGACGCCTTCGGCTTGAGCGAGTTCGAAGTCAAGGAAAGCTCCGAACAAGGCATGCTGGCGCAGGTGGAGCGTCTGTCGAAGAAGGACGAACCCATCGTCTTCCTCGGCTGGGAGCCGCACCCGATGAATGCGAACTTCGATATGGGGTATCTGACCGGCGGGGACGACTTCTTTGGTCCCGATCTGGGCGGTGCGACGGTCTATACCAACACGCGCGCGGGCTATGTCGACGAATGCCCGAATGTTGGCAAGCTGCTGACCAACCTGAAGTTCACGCTGGCCATGGAAAACGAGATCATGGGCGCGATCCTGAACGACGGCACCGAGCCGTCCGACGCGGCGACCGCCTGGCTGACAGCCAACCCGGATGCCTTCGTGGCCTGGCTCGACGGTGTGACGACGCTCGACGGGGGCGATAGCGTCGCCGCAGTCAACGCGGCGCTTGGCCTCTGACATCTGATCCCCCGCACCACACAGGTCGCGGGGGTTTTTCATTCCGGAGCGGAGGGCGCGCGTCTTGCTGGACTGGCTGACTGAAACGAAAATACCTGTTGGCCAAAGTGCAGCGGCGTTCTTTGACTGGCTTCAGACCAATGGCGAGTGGTTCTTCGACGGGCTTGCGGTTCTGATGGAATGGATGATTGATGCGATCCTCTGGGTGCTGCAGACACCGCATCCTTTTGTGATCATCGCGGCCTTTGTGGCGATCACATGGATCTTGCAGCGGAGCTGGAAGGTTTGCCTTTTTGTTCTGCTCGGCTTTCTCTTCATTCTCAACCAGGACTACTGGGAAGAGATGACCGAGAGCATCACGCTGGTGCTCTCGGCTTGCGTGGTCTGCATGGCCATCGGTGTGCCGATCGGGATCGCGGCGGCGCACCGGCCACGGCTCTACCAGGCGATGCGCCCGGTGCTGGACCTGATGCAGACGCTGCCGACATTCGTCTATCTCATTCCCGCGATTGTCTTTTTTGGCATCGGTATGGTGCCGGGGCTGATCGCCACGGTGATCTTTGTGGTGCCCGCGCCCATTCGCCTGACCCATCTGGGCATCAGCACGACGCCCAAGCCGCTGCTGGAAGCGGCGGATGCCTTTGGGGCGACGCCGATGCAGAAGCTCTGGAAGGTGGAGCTGCCCTTCGCGCTGCCGCAGATCATGGCCGGTCTGAACCAGACGATCATGTTGTCGCTGTCGATGGTGGTGATCGCCGCGCTCGTGGGTGCGGACGGCTTGGGCGTTCCGGTTGTGCGTGCGCTCAATCAGGTCAACACCGCGCTTGGGTTTGAGAGCGGGTTCATTATCGTGGTTGTTGCCATCATGCTTGACCGAATGCTGCGGGTGGATCGCAAATGAGCAATGCCGTCGAGTTCGACAACGTGTCGATTGTGTTCGGGGAGTCGCCCGAGAAGGCGCTGCCCGAGATGGACGCGGGCAAGTCTCGCGCCGAGGTGCAACAGGCGACCGAGCAGGTGCTTGGCGTACACAATTGCTCGCTGGATGTGGCCGCCGGGGAAATCCTGGTGCTGATGGGGCTCTCGGGCTCGGGCAAATCCACGCTTCTGCGCGCTGTGAACGGGTTGAACCCGGTGGTGCGGGGCGCCGTGCGGGTGCATGACGGCGACTGGTCCTGTGATGTGACCCACAGCGCGCCGACCGACCTCCGGCGTGTGCGCCGCGAGTGTGTCTCGATGGTGTTTCAGCAGTTTGGACTGCTGCCTTGGCGGACGGTGCGCGAGAACGTGGCCTTGGGGCTCGAACTGGCGGATGTCTCAAAGAAAGAGCGCATGGCCCGTGCGGACCGGCAGCTTGAGCTGGTGGGGCTGTCGGACTGGGCGGACCGCAAGGTGGGCGAGCTTTCCGGTGGCATGCAGCAACGCGTGGGCCTTGCCCGCGCCTTTGTGACCGAGGCGCCGATCCTGCTGATGGACGAGCCCTTCTCAGCGCTCGACCCGCTGATCCGCACTCGACTGCAGGACGAATTGATCGACCTGCAGCGCGATCTCAAACGCACGATCATCTTCGTGAGCCATGACCTCGACGAGGCCTTCAAGCTCGGCGACAGGATCGCCATCATGGAGGGCGGTCGCATCGTGCAATGCGGCACGCCGCAGGAGATTTTCTCCAACCCGATCAATGACTACGTCGCGGATTTCGTCGCCCATATGAACCCGCTTGGCGTGCTGTCGGCAAGCGACGTGATGGAACCTGCGTCGCAGGCCCCGGCAGAGCGGGTGCAGGCCGACACGGACGTCGAAACCGTGATGCGCAAACTGCTCGACGCCGATGGTCCGATCGGCGTCGAGGACGAGGGTGCATTGGTGGGACAGGTGACCAAGAGCGGTGTCATCGCGCGCATTCTGGACCCGCGCGAGACGTCATAGCGCGGGTCAGTCCTGAATGGTCTTCAGCCATGCCACCAAATCCGCGACCGGTTGGCTGGTCATAACAGGTTGGCCACTTTCGGTTGCAACCGCCACGCCGGTGCCTTCGAAGAACCAACCATAGACGGGCATATCGCTGCCATGGCTGACCAAGGGGTCGCGCCCGTCGATCCGTTTGACCACCCGGTAGGTGGGAAAGGCATTGTCGTAACGGTCTGTGAGCGTGGTCAGGTCCGAGGGCTGGATGAGCAGCACGGGCGCCATGGGCCCGTTCCCTTCGGCTTCGGCCCCGTGACATGCCGCGCAATGCAGGCGAAACAGCCGCTCTCCCTCAGCCGCATCCTGTGCGGCCAGCGGGTGTGCAAGGCAGAGTGTGGCGGCGAGCAAAAATCGCATATGTGGCTCCTATTCAAGGTTTTATGCAGGATAGGCGACGAACGGGACGCGGACGTTGACCTGCGTCAAACCATGACGCGATAGATCTGGCGCATCCACTTGGGCAAGGACGGCGGCTTCGCTGTGACGATCGGAGCACGCGAACGTACGCAGTTCGCTGTCCAAGTTTTCTTGCCAAACTGCCGAAACCGGTTGTCCTCTCGAGCACACTGCCCCGCCAACGCGCGCCTGGCGGCCCAAGGCCCTTGACCCGCGGATGCGCGAGGCGATACCGCAAAACAGGGATGTGCACCCAGCCCATGCGGATCGGTTATGTTTTGCTGAAAAGACTTTCGGTTTTTCTCTTTGTTCTCAGCGCGGTTGTCCTGTTCGTCGGAGCCGGGTTTTCGGTTGGTCACAGCTCAGGATTCAACCACCCGTGGACGACCCAGTACCTAGCCGTTTTTGGCAACGACACGCTGTTGCCCCGGCACCTGCCTGGGCTCTGGTCCGGTCTGGGCGGATATGACTTCTTCTTCTATGCCCCCATTCCGTTCTGGGTCACAGCCGCGTCCATCGCGCCGATGTGCCCAAACTGCAGCGTTGGCACCGAAATCGTTCTGGGTGTCGCGCTGTTCTGGGTGCTAAGCGGTGTGACCTTCTACATCTTCGCCCGTCGCTACTGCGAGCCTGCCTGTGCATTGGCGGGTGCGGTGGCCTATGCCGTTCTGCCCTACCACCTCCTGCTCGACTGGTTCGTGCGGCAGGCGATCGGAGAATTCGCGGCCTATGCCTTTATCCCTCTGATCGCGTTTGGCCTTGATGCCATCCGCCTCGGCCAGCGCCATGCCTGGGTGTTTGCCGCAGGTGTCGCGGGGGTCATCCTGTGCCACTTGCCGACGGCCCTGCTGACGGCCCATGTCGTCTTGGTTGTGGCTGCTGTGATGGCCTGGCACAACGCGCGAAACGCCAAGGCGGTGTTGCGTCCCGTCATGGCTGTGATTGGCTGGGGTGGGCTCGGGGCGCTGTTAAGCTGTTTCTACTGGTTGCCCGCACTGGTTCTGTTGGAGCATGTGGCGAGCGATCTTCTCTACACCGATCACTATCTTGCGGAACGCTGGTTGTACGGATGGGATTTCGATCAGCCCGACCCGGAGTTTGCCCGCACGATCTTGTGGTCCTTTCTGGCTGTGCTGCCGGTGCTCCTTGCCTCGGTCTTCCGCGCCCGGGGCGGCCTCCTGATCTGGATCGTTGTTCCGGCACTGTTCGTGACGGTTCTGAACCTGGAAGCCTCAGCGTTTGTCTGGACGACCTGGATTATCGAAAGAGTGCAGTTTCCCTGGCGGTTGATGGTCTTTGTCGATTTCTCGGCTGCAATTGCGGTCGCTGTTTTGTTCAAATCCGCGGTCTCGCAGCGCTGGCGGGCCGTTTTGCTCCTCTGCGCTCTGCTTGCGATCGTGCCCGTGTTGAAAGTCGGCGAGGCGTCGCGTGTCTGGATCATCACGCCATACGACACCGACCGGCCCCAGGCTGGCGCGCCAGAGTACCTCAGCCCCGAGCTGGTCGCCGCGATCCGTGCAGGCAGAGGCTTCGATGACGAGGGCCTGCGTGATCGGCGCGCGATTTTTGATTTCACGCGGGCGGCGGCGGTTGAGCTCTCCGAGGCCATCGCTCCCGTGGCTGAAGTGCATGTGTCGCACCGGCAGGTCACGGTTCGTCCGCATCAGGAGGTCGAGCGCATCTCCGTGCCTGTCCAGTATTGGGCGTTCTGGCAGGCGGAGATGGATGGAGGGCAGCCCGTGGCGCTGAGCCCTAACGGCACCTTCGGCACAATTGACTTGATGGCGCCGGAGGGCGGTTTTCAAGGGCGGGCCGTGACCTTGATGCTCCCGTATCATTGGAGTGAGTGGGTTGGATTTGCGGTGAGCCTTGCGGCGGTTCTTCTGGGCGTGACCTTTGGCCTGCGATCCAGTCGGACGTATCATGCGCAGGCAGATTAGGCGCGACATGCCCCCGTTGCCGTGGGCGTTCTGTGGCGGCAAGGCCTCAACTGCCGGACGCTTGCAAGACCGCAGGCTTGGCAAGTCGCAAGCGCGGCGTCAGAAGGGGACATGCCGTCGCTGAAAACCTTCGTCTCTGCATGTCTTGTCGCCGTGTCGCTGGGCCTGATCGCCCAAGGCCTCGTCGGCTATTCACCCTTTCCGCAGGGGGATGATTTTGCCTATGCACCGCTGGCAGAGTTCCGGGCCAACCCGGACCTCTTCCCACGCGATGAGCAATTGCGGCTCTTTGCAAATCACGCGCGCGTCTATGACTGGCTGTTTGCATTGGGGCAGAACGGGCAAGGGGTGGAACCCGTCTTCCGGGTCACGATCTGGCTGCTGGCGATTGCTGTCTCAGCAGCCCTGCTTTGTGTGCTTTCGCTCCTCGGTGTGCCGAGCTTTGCCTTGCCGCTGGTTCTCGCCGTCGGCGTTGTCGTGCAGTTGGATGGCCTGGGGCGCGGCGACTACGGCGGGCTGATCTCGCCGTTTTTCCATCATCACAATGTCGCCCTTACCTTGATCCTCGGGGCGGTCGCGGGCGCACTGGCGCAACGATATGTCATTGCTGGCATTCTGCTCGGCCTGGCGGCCTATGCCCAACCCATGACCGCACTGCACGGCGCGGTGATCGTGGGCTTGGGCGTCTTGCTGGTAACCCCGCGCGACACCCTGCGTATGGCGCTGGTCTCCGGCCTTGTTGCCGTTCCTGCGGCGGTTCTGGTTCTCGGGCAGTTGCCATCGGCCGCGAGCGGCGGGTCCGAGCTTGATCTCATCACCGACGCCTACCGGTTTCGCGCGCCGCATCACTACGATCCCGCATGGTCGTCGATCGGGGTTACGACGCTGTACCTGGCAGCGGGCTGGATCGGTGCGATGCTGCTGCGCCGGTCCGACCCAAAGCTCGCGCTCCTTGCCGCCGGGACCATTGGGGCCTTCACCCTCCTGCATCTGGTGACGTTGGTCGTCTACAAGGGGGGCATTGCGGAGTGGGCACCGTTTTTCATCCTAGATGCCAACCGCTCCTCATCTTTGCTGTTCGTCTTGGGTCCGCTGCTCGCCCTTGCGGGAGCTTGGAGGGTCGGGGACAGCTCGTCCGCTCTGTCCGTTGGGCTGGTGCTCGCCGCAATTCTTCTTGTGAACGGAACGGTGGAAGGCCTGGTTTTGCTCGCGTTGGGGGCTGTGTTCTTCGCGCTGGACCGGTTTGCCTGGGGGCAGGGCGCGCGCGCCGCGCTTGCGGTTCTGGCGATGGTGCTGGTGTTCCCGCCCCGGCCCGCAGCTCCGCCAATCCCGGCGGCCACGCGGGACGTTCTTGAGCGGATCAGGGCAGAGACCCCGAGTGACGCGCTCTTCGTGATCCCGGTCGCCCTGTTCTCGTTCAGGCATTATGCGCAGCGCAGCGTCTATGTAGATTTCAAACTGTTTTCCGTGGCCCAACCGGACCAAGCGGCCCTGACACGACAGCGCATCGATATGGTCGCCAGCCCCGCGCCCGAACATCGCTCTGCAACAGGCTGGCAAGCCGTGAGCCTTTGGGACGCTGATCAACGCGCGCGCGCGACCTGTGACATGATGCGCGAGACCTTGGAGATCGCCGGGGCTGAGTATTATCTGCGTGCGCTGGGGCCAGAGGACGTGCCGCCGGAGTGCCCCGCCTTGCCGCGAACGATCAGCAGTGAGACCCTTGCGCTCTACGGTCCGCCGTCTTAACCAGGTCTGAAGACCCAGAGGCGGCACAAGAGATATGTCGTCGCGGGCACGGCCACTGCGACCACGGCCATGCCCACGGCGAAGGGCAAGCCCAGCCAGATCACGGTCACTTCCGTGATCCCGCTCGACAGCGCAAAGCCGATCAGTGCCGTGGTGAGAAAACGCGGCGCATGGAAGCTGTGCTGCAGGTCCGCTTCGAATGCGAAGCGACCATGCCCGACATAGGAAAACGCAACCGCTGCGCAGAACCCGGCGCCGTTCGCGGTATGCGGCGCGAACGCCAGCAGTGTCGCACAGATCATGGCAACGCCGATATGCAGAAGTGTCGCAATCAGCCCGACGCTTGCAAACCGCGCGAGTTGGGTGACGAGCGTCATCTCTCGTCAGCGGACAGGACGGCGCAGAGCGAGAGCCCGAAAGGAACGGCGAGCCGACCGACGAGATGCCGCTCGGCCGCGAAAACAGCCCGCAGGGCTCCGTTCACGAATGGGCGCGGCAGCGTATCATCCGCGGCGTCACTTTTGACAGCACTCTTGAGGGCGCGCGTGGCGATGGCCACGGGGAACAAGGTCGAATTGAAGTAGAAGCTCTCACGCAGCTTCAGACCAGCCTTTGCGGCCACGTCCCCAAGGCTGCGCTTGGTATAGCGGCGGAAGTGATGATGGCGTGTGTCATGAGCGGACCAAAGCCAGGGAAACGCCGGCACGGTTATCAGGAGATGACCCCCGGGCGACAGCTTGCCTGCGAGTGCCGATAGAGCCGCCTCATCATCTTCGATGTGTTCCAGAACATCGAAGAGACCGATAAGGTCAAATGCTTCTGCCTCGAAAGGGATCGGGCCGGGAAGGGCGCCCGCAGCCACCGCAACACCGCTTTTCGCGATGGCGGTGGAGCGCGCCGCCTCGTCCAGCTCGAACGCGCGGACGGTGCCGAAGTCTGCCAGCATACCAAGATTGCCACCGGTGCCACATCCCGCTTCGAGGATGCGCGGAGCGTCCGGCAAGTCGATCATCCGGTCAATCACTGTGCGGATGATTGTCCGGCGTGCTGCAAACCACCAATGCACCTCTTCCTGTGCGGCCATCCTGTCAAAAACTGCGCGGTCCATCAGCCCTGGCCTCCCGCTGAATGCACCGACCGCAGGACGTAGAGCGGCCGTTCACGCACTTCCGAGTAAATGCGCGAAATGTATTCGCCAACGATCCCGATCGCGAAGAGGTTGAGGCCGCCAAACAGCAGGATCAGGATCAAGGTCGAGGCATAACCGGGCACCTCGATGCCGACCACAAGCGTGCGAAAGAAGATCACGGCTGCGTACACGAAGGACAGCAAGGCCAACGCGCCGCCGGTATAGCTCCAGATGCGCAGTGGAACCGTCGAGGAGGTGAAAATGCCATCAAGAGCGAAGTTCCACAGCCGCCAATAGCTCCAGGCACTGCCACCCGAACAGCGCTCGGGCCGTTCGAAGGTGACTTCCTTCGTTTCAAAGCCGACCCAGCTGAACAGCGCCTTGTTGAAGCGGACGCGCTCGTTCATTCCGCGCAACACATCGACCACCTGACGGTCGAGCACGCGAAAATCCCCGACATCCTGCGGAATGCTCTGCTCAGCCAGCACATTGAACACCCGATAGAACACCTGCGCCGTCTTGCGCTTGGCCCAAGTGTCGCTGGCGCGGTCGGTGCGACGCGCATTCACGATCTTGGCGCCACGGGCCCACAAATCGAGCATTTCGGGAATGAGTTCGGGCGGATCCTGCAGATCGACGTCGATGGGAATGCACACATCTCCGCGCGCATGGTCGAGCCCTGCGGACAGGGCGGCTTCCTTACCAAAGTTGCGTGACAGGTTGATGAGGTGCAGATGCGGGTTGTCCAGCATACGGCTGCGGATGACGAACTCGGTCGCATCGCGTGATCCGTCATTTACGAAGACGACTTCATGGTCGTAGTCGGTCTCCAGGTCATTGAAAACAAGTCTGATGCGGTCAAGAAAGGCAACGATCGCCTCTTGTTCGTTGAAGACCGGGACTATGAGCGAAACAAGCCGTCTGGCATCAGCTCGAGGCGGGTTCACGGTTACTTGTGCGACCGCTCCACGTTCCGTCATTCCAATCCTCCTCGCTCGCCCACCGCGCCATAGGATGGTAAATCAACGAGAATTCAGGCATTTTTAGGACGTTTTGGTGATCTTACCGATATGTCACCTCATTCTGTCAGTGTGTGCTGGGCGCAGATGGCTTGCGTCGTGAAAACTGGCCGAAAAGGACACCGGTTGAGGATGGTGTAGACGAAGGGATTCAAAAGAAAAACCCAACGTGGCGCTTTTTACTCTCTTTATCAAAGGATTAGAAATCATTCACAGCGGTCAAATGAGTTAAAGTATTCGGGGCTTCTATGAGGCTTTTTGGTCCATAAGTTCTATACCAAACCATCCTCCCTGAAGGGACAGTGTAGTGCCGAGAAGGCAGGTCGGGACCATCGCTGCCGTTGTTATCCTTCAGTCATGGATATGAAACGGCGCGATCTGCTTGCCTCAGTCCAAGAGGCACCTCTTTCATCCCTGCGATCCAAATCAACATTGCGATCAGATGTCTTGATTTGATCACCTCTCAGGTGATCGTTTTTTCCTTTCCGGCTGTAGTAGTTTGAGCCAACGCCCATTGATCAAGCTGCCGAGAGAAGCTGAAGATGCTAGGATGGGGCGCCGCCTTTGCAACGAAGTTGCGCTGATCCCAGGGTTAGCGGCCATTCACTGAGATAAGATCCTATCTCTGCTGAGGCGGCTCTAGAGGCTTCTTTTCAAATCCCAAAAGCGACGTCTGCTGACAGGGATCGCCGTGCCGTCTTCAAGCGCGCAGACGTAAGCGCTGCCTGTAGGTTTAATCGTTTGGACATGTTTTGAACCGAACCCAGTGCGAGCGGTGGCACTGCGTGCCGTGAAAACTCTTGAATGCCTTCATGCATGCAATCGGAAAATGAGAGTTTGAGCGTCGCTTGCCCTGCAACTGTTGTAACGGTCACATAATGGTCCTGCGCCTCCGCATGAATGAGATCATCTCCCAACCGCAGCGGCGCGGCTGGTCACACGCTGTGAAGCGTGGGTTCCGGGAGATGCCGCGACCTCAAGAGTGTTCGGTATCTTTGCGTGATATCCGCCGCACGATACGCAAATATCGCGACGAGAGCCGACAGTCCGAGTGACGGTGATGCGACGGCCACAAGCTCCGCAAGATAGAGGCGTCTAAAGCTCTGAGTTTTGAGTTCCATCGTTGGGTCTCCGTCCAGCAAGGCGTCGGTGAAAAGAGAGAACAGCGCCAGGAATAGGGGCAGAAGGCAGACGGCCAAAATGACCGGAAGCGGCATCTTGGCGCTCAGAAGAACGCCCGCTGCGGTCAGGCCCGCGAGCACACACGCGGCGACGAACAGGTGGCTGAACCAATGCACAACGGCTAGCCCAATCGAGTAGTGCGCCGTCACAACTGGATCGAGGCTTGTGATCACCAACCCGCCGGCCGCCGAAAAAGCGATGCAGTACTTGGCAAGCTGCAGCCAGGATATGTTGCCGGACCCAAGCATCGTCATCCGGATTGCCGAGCTCGGCCGCCGTCCAATGTGTGTTTTTCACTGAAGTCCTTCATCGCATCTGTGTTTTCCGGTCTTTGGTTGACGCGCTCGTCGTAGCAAGCGGCACGGATCCACTGAATGGCGAATTCGCGAGCGGTCGAAAAAGACCGTTTGCGACTGGTCACGTACCGCTTGCAGATTTCTGCCCGCACTTCAAGAACACGCGCTTTTCAAAGCCATTCGCTGCCAGCTCTTTGTCGACGTGTCAGCCACATCGACGAGACACCACGTAAATCAAACATTGAGAAGAAGACGTTCCTATGCCGGGACACTACAAGACGTCGCCGCTGTTCCACAGCGCGCTCCTCTTCGCAGCGCTCTACGGGCAGCAGATTCTTGCAAATGAAGCCGGGCGGGACCTGTCAGGCGTCATTGGGATCGGCGTAAGCTCCAGTCCGGAGTTTGCGGGGTCCGACAACACCACCACAGATCTCATTCCGATCATCAGCCTGACATGGCGTGATCGTTACTTTCTGAACGAGCGCGGGCTCGGCTTCTACGCGATAAGAAATGCCGGTCCGCGGGATGTGTCGGTCAGCATTGCCATTGGCTACGATTTTGATGTGAGGCTGGCAGAGGACGACGCGCGCTTGACCGATTTGTGGGATGTTGAAGCGGGCGCGTTGATATCTGCGCGCTTGGAGTTTGAGCTCGGCACTGCTGCGATTGAAATCGAACTTAATCGGGGGATCAGCAGCGACGGACATGAGGGCGCCCGTGCGATCGTTGGCGCGGCCTTCAGCCGGCAACTCGGAGACCGATTGCAGCTTGGCTTGATGCCCTTCGTGGTTTGGTCCGACGGGTCGTACGCCGATGCGTTCTACGGCGTTAGCGCTCAGGAAGCAGTCAGCTCGTCCTTTTCGCTTATGACGCAGTTTCCGGCTTCGAGCGCGTAGGGATCGAATTGCAGGCGTCTTACGAGCTCATACCCCGCACCGCGCTGTTCCTCGGTGTCGAGCATTCCCAACTGCTGAGCGATGCGAAAAACAGCCCGATTTCTTTCGACGACTCCCAGACCGAGATCTCGACCGGCGTCCTCTTTCGCTTCTGAATTACGGCGACAAACCTCACCCGATCCATTCTGACACGTTGGGAGAAACGATATGAAACCCATTTACTACACACCGATTTTTGGTTGGCTTGGTCCTTGTGGCTTTTATCCTCTTGACTGGGGAAGACCCGGACCGCATCAATCCGATTTCAGCCGAATCTGAACCCATTGTCCCAACGATACTGCCGATGAACCAAGGGGTTACACTTGCACTCTTCAAAGATGCAGAAGGGCGAGACACGCCGCTTCTGGTAACCGGAATATCTGACGCAGAGATCTTCGCGGTCGACCTGGCCGAGCAAGGCGCGGGCTATACGGCAGATCTTCTCCACGTTGCGAGCGACCTTGGGCAACGCCGGCTTGCGCGCCTCTTTGCAGAAGCGAAAAACAGCGGGGCTGGCCTGATGTCCGGCGACGTGGGCGAAGCCGGACGAGCGATCGGGCACTCGGAAGGAGGGCCGTTCAGTGTCCACGCGGTCTACCACTTCCCGGACAGACCCGATTCCCTTACGGTGGCTTGCTTCACAACTGGGCGGTATGAAGGGGTACCGGAGTTCGCGGCCATAAAAATTGCGCAGCAGGTCTGACGTCTTGCCGTCTAGCTGGTCTACCCTAACCATCGTTTTTGTGCCGTGTATGATCATCCGCCCTCACTCAATTTAAAACTCTTAACCCACCCGCATCTAATCGGCTGCGCGTAAACTCTGTGAAAGGCTAGAGCATGGTGAAACAACGAAAGTCTTATCATCTTGAGATCAGCATTGACGATGAGATGACGAAGGAAAAAATGCTGGGAGTTGTAGAGCGCGCCGCAATGGCGACGGGATTGTACATTTCGCATATCGGAAGCTATTCGCGCGTAAAGTACCCCAACTCCGTTCATTGGCACTTCAAGAGAGACAAGAAGGAAGCCGGATTGATCGACGCCACTTTTTGGAAGGAAGGCGCAAAGTTCTGGCTGATTGTTCGAAACAATGAACCACCATGGGTACATGAAACCGCACCGCTGCTGCGGAAAGCGCTGCGCAGCGAGCTGGCAGCACGCTAGGCGGGGCGCTCAACGTCAGTAGTTGCCGACGTTGGCCGCAAGCGCAAAATGTCAGGCGGCGCGAACTGAAGGTTTGCAGACGTCGCGGTCATCGAGTTTCAAGGCGGAATTTGAGAAACTTCACACCGTTGTACTCGATCCCACCGACTTGCCGCGCGCCAAGCCGTCCGAGTGCGCCCAGGTGCTTTCGAGATGGCGGCAATAGAAACGTTATGAAGGGAATGCGTTCATCGCCCATGGCAAAACCAATCGCCTTTCTCGAAATGCGCGCTCCAAGGCCAAAATACTCGGGCTTTAGCACCAGGCCGAAATCCCATTCATCCTCTTCTTTCTGAAAGCCACCCCAGCCCACATATCGGTCGCCCAACAAAAACGCCCAGTGCCCGAGGCCGTCGCATGCCCAACACGCTTCCTTTTTGGCGATAAACTCTGCCGCGGCCTTGGCGTCCCACTTGGATGTCAGAAGCGGCATGTGCTCCGCGACCCTTGGATCCGACATATGCGCCGCAATCTCAGCGGGCTCGATTTCCGACAAACGAACAAATGCGATTTCGTCCATCAATTGGCGTCCTTTGGTATCCATTCTAATTCGGCCCGAGCCTGTGAGTGCAACTCAACCGAATTGGCTGGTCTTGGGCGAGGCGCTCAAGTCAGCACTGGACCTTGGGGTGGTCGTGCCTGCTGGCGTCGTATCGGATCAATACCCACCGGGGTCAAGCGCCGACACCGAACCGTCGACTTTGGCGGCGACGCAGACATCATGAGCTATGCGCTCGCCCCTGGTGTCGGACCAGTTGGGTCGGCTGGCTGATGTCAGCAGGCACTTGACGGTTCCGCTTGGTTGACCGCAGCCAAGACACCGCAACCGCCGAGGTGCCGTGGATCGACTTTTGCGGAAACCCGCGCGGGGCAACGCACCCATGTGACGCGGCGGGGCCCGTTTAGAACCAGCTTTCAAGCCATTCGAACACCGGTGGCATCTTCGACAGAAACCAAAAGGAGAGCGCAAATCCGCCGGCCACAACGGCGAAGTTGATCAGAAAACGCAGCGCGCGCAGAATGATAGGCGCCATGTGAAATGTCCTTACACCAATGGGGTCTTCTTGTGGCCGGTCGGGGGTGTTGCGAGCACCCCCGGCCAACCTGTTTGGTCACAAAGCCTTGTCGCTCATTGGCGTCAGTTCATTGATCTATATCACCTTCGCTTGTTTTTATTCGTTCTTGATCAAGCTGCTGGAGCTTTGATCTTGAGACATCGGTCTGGGAGAGAGTTTTATTGATTGGTGGGAGAAAGACGGCAGTACTCACGGGGTATAGACGAGGGGATCCCAAACTGGCCCTCTGCCTGACGTGCCGGATGCTGTATCCGCAGCTGGCATGACGTGCATGCGCAACAAGCGCGAAATCGGAACGTGGATCAGGGTCGGTCGCGCGGTTGGTGCATCCATCGCAAAGGCCACTATTGGCGTTCGCTGTTGCCGATGAGACGAGCGTTTTCCAAGGCGATCACGCTTTGCGCGGCAAACATCTGTGCTGACCTGAGCGCATCTTCCGAGAACGGGCGCACCGACTGCCGATAGATCGTGAAGGCGCCGACAAGCCGGTCCGCGGCCAGCATCGGGATCGCGACAAAGGATCGGGCGCCACCTAAGTCCGCCGTGGCGAAGCGCAACGGGTCGTCCGTGCGGTAGAGCGCCTCTGATTTCACATCCATGATGTTTATCGCGGCGCGTTGCGCGATCATCCTGCCAAGCCCGGTCTGATGACTCACGCCGAACGTGCCACTGTCATCCAGCCAGCCCTGAAAGGCAGCCGGGATACCGAGCGTAAAACTCGCTCGGAACCTCTGTTTGTCTCGGTATTCAAACAGTATGCCAAACTCTGCATCGCAGAGATCCAGAGCGTAGTGCAGGATCGCTGGCATGACCAAGTGCAGATCTCCCTGAGACGCGCCAATGATCCGCAAGACTTCGTTCAACGCTTTTTCGCGGCTCAACGCCTCTTCTAGGCTTAGCGCGAGTTCGGAGATAATGGCGGCGTGGTCCACCTCGCTGCGCCGGGTGGCGGCACCATTGAGGCGGCTGGCCAGCTCGACCTTGGATGACACTTCAAGCTTGCGATAGATCGTGGCCAGATGCGTCCGCACGGTGGATGGCGCGATATGCAAGTCGGCCGCGATCTCCTGGTAGCTGCATCCAGCGGCGTAGCGCTCGGCAATCTGCCGCTCTCTTGGGCTCAGGTCGGTCTCGTCGATCATCTGCAAGGATCCATCCGTCGTGCACTTCCGACGTTATCAAAAGCCGACAACCGAACAATCCCGCAGATGCTGTAGGCGAGTACTGCAGAGCCATCTCAGAAATTACCGCATCTGCCCGATATGCGGCGCAAGGCAGATCGCGTAAGCCTTGAACGAGCACATGCACAAAGGATAGCGCCGTGACACAATTCGAAATCGCACAAACCTTCTTTGACGCCTGCGAAACCGGCAAGGGATGGGAGGTCTGCCGAACCTGGTGCACGGACGGCGCAAGCTTCGCATGCCAAGCTGACACGCTCGCTGAGATCAAGACGCTCGCAGACTATTGCGAGTGGATGAAGGGCTTGCTGACCCCAGTGCCTGACGGGCATTACGCGCTCACTTCGTTTGCGATGGATGAGGCTCGTGGCACCGCTGTGGCAACCGCCGAATTCCATGGCACCCAGACAGGACCGGGCGGGCCGATCGCGCCGACCGGCAAGGCCGTGGTGTCCGAATACGCCTATGTCATGCAATTCGACGGCGACAAGATCGTCCATATGACCAAGATTTGGAACGATGTGCAGGCGCTGCGGGGGCTTGGTTGGGCGTAATGCGCTGGCGGATCCTGGCCTTGCTGTTTTGTGCCCGGGTCGGGATGGGCTTTAAGTTTCAGACGCTGGCCTCCGTGGGCGACAGTCTGATCGTCGCCTTTGGGCTGGACTACGCGAGTATTGGCCTGCTGATAGGGCTTTTCATGGCGCCGGGGCTAATCCTGGCGCTTCCCGCAGGCTACGTCGGGCGATTGATTTCTGATCGCGATATGGCTTTTCTGGGGCTTTTAGCCTTGGCCGTCGGCGGGCTTGTCTCTGCGCTTGCAGGCGGCAGCACCAGTATCGGCATTGGACGTGTGATCGCAGGTATCGGGTTTCTCATCATCAATCTCTATTTCACCAAGATGGTGGCCGACTGGTTCGAAGGGCGCGAGATCGCGACCGCTATGAGCATCCTCGTCATGTCTTGGCCCTTCGGCATCGCGATGGGGCAAGTGGGGCATGCTTGGCTGGCCGACATCCATGGCTGGCGGGTGCCGTTTCAGGTCGCATCGGTCTATTGTCTTCTCGCAGCGGCTGGTGTTTTTTTCTTCTACCGTAGTCCCAACACTCCGCTTTCTGTAAAGTCAAGCGACGCGGTGTATCTGACCCGGCAAGAATGGCTTTTGGTGTTCTGTGCCGCAGGGGCCTGGGGCGCCTTCAACGCGGCTTATGTGACGTATTTGTCGTTCGGCCCAAAGGTTTTGGAGGACCTGGGACAGTCAGCAACTGCCACAGCGACAGTCATAAGTGTCGGGAGTTGGCTGATGATCGTCTCAGGTGCGCTTTGTGGTAAGATTGTCGACCGGTTTGGTTGTCGCAATCTTGTTCTGACGCTGTGCATGACGGGCGCAGTGATTGCCCTTTGGTTGCTGAGTTACCCGGGCGCAGGGCTTGCGGCGAGCCTACTCTTCGGACTGGTTGGGATGGCGCCCGCGGGTGTTATCATGGCGCTGGCCGGCCTCGCCCTGCGACCAGAGGTCCGGGCCTTCGGAATGGGCGTCTTTTTCACGATCTACTACGCTATCATGCTTGCCACGCCCCCCGCAGCGGGAGCGATCCTTGATGCGACCGGGCAGCCTCAAGGTCCGATATGGCTGGCCATGATCCTCTACGCGAGTGTCGTTCCATTCGCGGTTGCGTTCAAATATGTCAAAGTGGGTTCGGACATCGTTATCCGAAAGGCGAGTTGATCCTGATTGTCTAAAGCAGACATCATTCTGCTCACGGCATCCAGTTTTGTCAGCTGATCACCGACCTCGGACGTATCGCCGCATGAGGCTCCGTGAAGGTTTGGAGAATGGACGCTCGCGAGACGAAGCGTTCCATCGACATGCCACGAAATGTCCCGACCATGATTCACATTTGCGCTGTTCGCAGCGCATTTAACATCCAGAGGAGGCAGGGGCAGACCGATGTGAACTCTGTTCCCTTCGCCGTCGCGGCTGACACATCTGACCAGAAATCTCTTGATCGTGCCCAACGCGGGCTTACCCTCTCGCGGGTGATTGGTCCAAAGTACATGCGCGTTCTGTTGATCCGGCTGTCCGCTCTTGCGGTATTCGTTGGCGTGCTTTGGGTAATACAAGCTTTCAATTGGGTGATGGGCTATCGCCTGAACATTGCCTTTGGTCTTATCCCACGAGAGATCGCCGGACTCGACGGCATTCTCGGCATGCCGATCCTGCATGGTAGCTTTCCGCATCTGATGTCGAATACGCCGCCGTTGCTTCTTATGGGGTCTCTGCTGGCCGCGACGGCGACCCGCGCGCTGCTCGCCGTGAACGGGGTCATTGTCGGCTTGAGCGGCGCACTTGTCTGGCTGCTCGGAAGCCCCGCAATCCACATCGGCGCATCCGGCCTGATTTTCGGGTGGTTCGGGTTTCTGGTTGCACGCGGCCTTGTGGATCGGTCACCGGTGACGCTGGTAGCGGCGGTTTTGGTTGGCTTGCTCTATGGCTCCATCATCTGGGGCGTGCTCCCTGGGCAACCGGGTGTTTCGTGGGAAGCACACCTTTTTGGTGCCCTCGCCGGCGCCGCAGCGGCCTTCCTCATTCGCACCCACGTTCATGCTCCCCGCATGCGCGATGTCGAGAGGAGGTGACCAAACTCGACGTCGGTGCGGGCTGGCGATCTCCTCGAAGGGCGCTGCCGCCGTTTTGGGCGCAGACGGCTGACGCGCCTCAAAGCGGCATTGCATTCACCCTAGTGCGAGACAAAAGCAGTCCTCTGATGTCGGTGGCCACGCACGCCTGCCGGTGGCACGCCTCAAGATTGGTGCAAAAAACCACAGCATTTGTAAGCCTTTAACGGGCGAAAGTGCGCGGGCAGCCTTCCAGTTCAGCCCAAGAATACCTTGCCTTCCGGATAGCGAAGCTTTGGCGCCGTCTGGGTCGCAAGCAGGAATGCCATCGTCAGCGGACCCAATCGCCCGACAAACATTATTCCGATAATGACCAGGCGCCCGAAATCATCCAGCTGCCCAGTGGCGCCACGCGACAAACCGACCGTGCCAAACGCCGAGCAGACTTCGAACACCAGATCGATGAAACTGCCTTCAAAAGTCAGCGACACCAGAAACAGGCCCGTCAGCACCAGAAAGATGGACAAAGCGGTCAGTGCAAGAACCTTCATCACCTCCGAGATGCCAAGGCTGCGCCCGAAGATATGCAACCGCTCCTGACGTCTGAAAAAGGCGAGGGTCGCAAGCGCAAGAACAATGACTGTGGTCACCTTGATGCCGCCCGCTGTTGAGGACGGCCCTCCGCCCACGAGCATCAAGGCAAGCGTCATGATCGTCGTGCTGTCGGACATCTCCGCATAGTCGAGCGTGTTGAACCCGGCAGTGCGCGGTGTGACGGCCTGAAACCAGCTGGCCCAGAGCCGGGCGCCCGTGCTGTCCAGCCCTCCGAGGGTCGCCGGATTTGCCCATTCGAGGATTGCAAACAGTGCCCATGCGAACAGGATCAGAAAAGCCGTGCCAGACAACATCAGCTTACTATGCAAGCTCAGCTTGGACCATCGGCGCCGCTTGTTGATGTCAGCCAGCACCACGAAGCCCAAGCCACTGAGTATAAAGAGAGCTGTGATGGTGATGTTGACGATCGGGTCGGCGACATATCGGCTCAAACTGTCTGAAAACAGGGAAAAACCGGCGTTGTTGAACGCCGATATCGCGTGAAAGAGCGACTGCCAGAACCCCGCCGCCCAGCCGAACTCGGGAACGAAAACCAACATGAGGGCAGACGTGCCAATGGCCTGCGCCGAAAACGCCACGAGAATGACCACGCGGACGAGGGCGCCGAGTTCGCCGAGGCCCGTTTGCCCCAACTCCTCCCGAAGTGCCAGGCGCTGCGGCATGCCGATGGTCAATCCCAACATCGTCAGCAAGAGCGCCGCAAAAGTCATCAGGCCCAGGCCACCAACCTGGATCAACAGTGCGATCACGACTTGGCCGATCAGGGTAAAATCGGAGCCGGTATCGACAACGACAAGGCCCGTCACTGTGACGGCAGAGGCCGCGGTAAACAGGGCATCGCTGAACGTGACCGTCCCCGAATTGCTCACCGGTAGCCACAACACGATGGCGCCAACGAAAATGAACGTCGCATAAATGACCGCGAGGACAGCCGGTGGACTCACCCGCCGCCTGTTCAGCGACAGGTAGAAGCCGGGAGACCGGCCCGCCATCAGAGGCTGTCCGCGAATTGCCGAAGACCCTGCCGTGCTCCGAGCAGCAACAGAAGATCATCTGCCTCCAGATCGCAATCCGTGCCGTCATGCCCCATGAACTTCGAGCCGCGCATGACCCCAATGCAGCGTAGGTTGTACTTGTTGCCATGCGGCAGTTCGGTCAGCGCCTTGCCCTGGAGGCTCTCCGGCACCCGGAAGTTGACGACATGTTGGCCGTTGCCGAGACTCACGTAGTCCCGAACCAGAGGGTTGTGCAAAACTTGCGCGATGTGTTGCCCTATCTCCTTCTCCGGGTGAATGACTCTGTCGACACCGAGCCGGGCCAGGATCCGATGATGGTTCTTTGATATCGCCTTGGCCCAAATCGTCTCGACGCCAACGGTCTTCAGGTTGATGGCCGTTAAGATGCTCGCTTCGATATCAGCGCCGATAGCAACGAGCGCGACATCCACTGAGTCCAGCCCCGCTTCACGCAGTGCCCCATCCTCCCGTGCGTCCAGTATCAGCGCCTGGGTGAGGTCCTGCGCATGCGCCGATACCAGCTTCTCATCGATATCGATGCCGATCACATCATTGTCGAACCGCGCCAGCTCTCGAGCGACAGTGCTTCCGAACGTGCCCAGACCAACCACTGCAAACGAACGCGTTTTTCTTGCCATCTCTAGATACCTCATCTTCGGATTATCGTGGAGATAGCGCGCGAGCGCCCAGAAGCATCCTTAGAACAGTTCCAGTCAGCCAAACTGTCGTCAAACTGGTTGTAGAGGTCTGAAAACGGATTGGCCCTAATTCGAAACAGATCAAATCCGACGGCAAGAGACCAACATCCTAAGTTGCCGGTCATTGCACCCGGCTCGGACGCGGCGCAGCGTCACCTCACCCGCCAACCGCTGCATCCGCGAGAACGACGCGCAGCCCCGGGGTTGGTAACGCAGACTTTCACGAACTACGGTTGAGCGGTAGAGTTTGGTTGCCGCGATGTTAAATGGCCACGTCTACTTGTCAGCATCCCAGTGTTGGAAGTCTCAATGTCTGCGAAAGACTTCGTCAAAGAGTACGAAACGGCCCTCGGAACCCAAGATTGGACCTCCGTTGCGCCGCTTATCAGTGACGACGCGATAGTGATCTTTTCAAATGGATCACTTCATGCGGGGAAAGACGCGATCAGGGCGGCATATCAACACAACTTCAGTACGATAAAGGGTGAAGAGTACCGGATTGAAAACGTTCACTGGCTAGCCGAAACGGCGGACGCAGCCGCTTACAATTTTGAGTTTCATTGGACTGGCGTCGTTGAAGGACGTCAAGCTTCGGGCTCGGGACGTGGTACAGCGGTATTGGTCCGTAGAGCTGACCGCTGGCTACTGGCTGGAGAGCAGTTGGGGCCAAAGTCGTAGCAGCGGATTGCGTTCTTCGGCGTTGCGGTCACTCGATAGTTTTGGAGTCCGGAGCATGGCATCATCCGCTTGGACCCAAGCTAGCGGTTTCGTAAGGACGACCCTTTGCCGACCTCGATACGCTGCACTTGTGCTTGAACGCACTTCTCGCGAAACTTGCGGCTTTTGACATTGCCAATTCTGGTCATCTGGATGATCGAGCTGGTCTCGAACCGACCTGGTGAAATGCCATTGGGAGGTGTCTCTTCTCTCGCAATCTCTCTCTGCGAAATTTATTCAACCACGAGTCGGGCGTCTTCAGCGACGATACGCAGCCTTGCCTGCAGGCCGTGCAGCCTAGCGTCTCGCTCGCCCACCTAATTTCTATCGCGTTTCCGATTTATGTCGCGACACCGGTAGCTGTCCGACCGGGTCAAGTGGTCGTGAGGGCGCTTGCCGCACCCTCACGACCGGTCACGTCCGGAAACGAAGGAACCATCGGTGACCATCTCGCGGCTATGGGCGGGCGGTTTGCCAATGGCCGCTTTTAGAGCACAGAGTGGACGGTTTGTGCGCCGGATCGTCTTTCAGACGCTCCGTTGCTCGGGCATTCATGTATGCAAACACCGCAACGAAACCAACGGTGCCAAATGCGAGGACAGTCATCAAAGTTCCCATCGAGTTCTCCATGTTTGCTGATATTCGGCTTACGCTCGGTTGCATGATTTGGATTAAAATTATTATTATAATTCAATGGCATACATTGGTATACGCCTGAAATTCTTTGGATTTGCAACGCATTGCGTCAGCTATGCGGCAGGCTGACGCAGGCTACCGGAAAACGACAATTGCGATGAGAAGGAAGGCGCCAAACGTGATCCAGCCAAATCCTGCGGCAATGATCGAAAGCATGAAGAGAGCGGTCATGAATCCACCGACTTCCAGGTAGCTGCGACTTCTTGGTAACTGCTGCAGCCGACGCAGCTCGGCGGCCATCTCCCGGCGCCGGAGGCGCGAGAGGCCGTGAGCGGCAACCTGAAAGCAGGTCTTCTCGATCAAACCAAGGAGCGGCGCCATATTCTTCATCTGCCTAGGGTATCAATGCCCAATACGCGCGCCAAGCCGGTGAACTGCACCTGAGCTCCAGCTCAGCTTGCTGCTCCGCGACAATCCACGATTTTTGTGCTATAATGCCAGTACGGGACACGTCAAAGACCACTGAAATCCATCTCCATGTTCGGGCGCAAGCCAAGGAGGAAGCTCATGGTTCGGACAATCGGCAACCCGCTATCTTGGATGGCCCAGGCATTCGGCGGGGGCGCACAAGGCGTCAGTTCAGGTGTGCAGGAACTCGGCGGCGCCGATGACGGTCAGGTCGAGCTCCGAGAAATCGACGTGTCACATCTCAAAGAGGCGTTGAGCGAAGGCAAAGCCGACTTTCTAGCGCTGCGAACCGACGTATTTTCCATTGTCTTCATCTACCCCGTGATCGGTCTTTTTATGGTTTGGTTCGCCCTGAACAATCAGAACCTATATCTGATCTTCCCGCTGATATCAGGTTTTGCACTTTTGGGTCCTGTGGCTGCCATTGGGCTCTACGAGATGAGCCGACGCCGGGAACTGGGCGTCAAGACCAGTTGGTGGGACGGCTTCTGCGTGATTGGGTCGCCATCAATCCTGCCCATCCTCGTGTTGAGCGGACTGCTCGCCACAATCTTTCTGGTTTGGATCATCTTCGCCCATTTCGTTTACGCCCTGACCCTGGGCCCTGAGGCTCCGGCGTCTGCGTCCATCTTCCTGCAAGAAGCGCTAACGACGGTGCCGGGCTGGCTGATGATCACGATTGGCAGTGCTATTGGCTTTGTCTTTGCGGCGGTTGTGCTCGCGATCAGCTGTGTGTCCTTTCCTATGCTGATCGATCGGCGTGTCGGTCTACCGGTCGCTGTCGTGACATCTCTGAATGTTGCCAAACGCAACCCGCGAACAGTTGCGGCGTGGGGCGCAATTGTTGTCGGCCTTCTGGGGTTTGGGGTGCTCACTTTATTCATCGGATTGATCTTCGTCCTGCCAATTCTGGGTCACGCCACGTGGCATCTCTATCGTAAGGCGGTTGTTCCGCGTTCCCATTCAGCGAGCGAGCGGTAGCGGTCATTCATGACGCAGCAGTGCTGGGTTCGAACTCACAGCCGAGCTTGGCGCAACGCGATATCTGGGCGTGGACAGCTCTTTGGTGCCGTTCGCCGATGGGTCGGGATGCGACGGCGTAGCCCTTCGAACCAATCATTCGGCGCATAGCCAAAGCGATGATGGTCCTGAGTATACAGTCAGTGGCACGGAGCAGCGGTCGGCCTGGACAGCCTGGTCGCGGCCGCAGTCATTCCTTGCCCTTTGAGGGCATCATCGAAACAGCACAGCGCGGCCGTGGTGAAATCCTTGGATCGCTACGCCGTCCAGACTGGCCTTGGTCTGACCGTGACAGCCCACATGACCATAAGTCCGCAGCCCTCCAGCGCCAGGCCGCGCTTCCCAGATTCCAGGCGCACAAAGTTAACAGACAGCGCAAATAGTCAATATCTATGCCAACTCGGTATGCTAAACTCCAACTGTCGTTTTCCGAGCGGTGAGCCATGACATCAGACTACCTCGAGATCAAAGACGATCAGCATCGACGGAATGCTGCCGCACTGGAAGCAGCCAATTTTGGTGTCTTTGAGTTCGAGCCTAAAACCGCAAGAGCGTTCTGGGACGACAGGGTTCGTGAACTCTGGGGCGCGAGACCTGGAGATGTGATTGACTACGATTACGTCATCTCAAAAGTTCATCCAGAGGACCGCGACTATCACAACCGCGCAACCGAAAAGGCGCTTGATCCAAACGGCCCTGGCGAGATGGATATCGAGTATCGCCTGGTTGAGCGCGCGGATCAGCCAGAGACCTGGATCAGAGCGAAAGCGCGGACCCTCTTTGAGAACGGCGAGGCGATCCGGCTGGTCGGAACCGTCGAAGACATCACAACACGCAAGACCGCACAGCTTCGCAATGACGTTCTGCTGCGTGAGCTTCAACACCGCTTGAAGAACACGCTCGCGATCGTTGGCTCGGTGGTCCAACGCTCAAAGACGCATCATTCGTCTGTGGAAGACTATTCCAACGCTATCACAGGTCGGGTTCATGCGCTGTCACAAGCACAAGAGCTGCTTCGATCCAACGATTGGCAGGACGTTTGGTTGTCGCATGTGTGCGAAAGCGTTTTGGACAGCGTCATCGGTGAAACGCATCAGGTCAAAGCAAACTGGGAGCACGATATATTAATCCCAGAACAGTATGTCCTGACATCATCGATGGCGATTTATGAACTTGCGACCAACTCGATCAAATATGGTGCGCTCGGCAGCCCCGATGGGTCGGTTGAGCTCTCAGGGCGAGAGAACGGAGCGTCAAAGCAGTTTGAATGGCGAGAGACGGGCGGCCTGAATACGGACATTGGGGATCTCCCGGCCACAGGCTTCGGCAGCATGCTATTGTGCAGCATCTGGCCACACGAGTTGAATGGCAGATCCACCTACCGGGGGGAAGCTGGCGGCGCCGTCTATCGGCTGGTCTTGAATTGACAGTGTGATGAAACAGGAACGTTCAGCGATACTCGTGGTCGAAGACCAGCTACTTCTGGCAATGGACATCTGCATGTCTGTCGCCGGAGAAGGCTTTGAGACCTTGGGCCCTTGCAAAAGTGTAGATAGCGCGCTTGAAGTATTGCTCGGCGAAACGCCGAAGGCCGCAATTCTGGACGTCAATCTGGGATCGGGGGCCACCAGCGAGCCGATTGCGGAGGAGTTGACGCGGCTAAAGGTGCCCTTTGCCTTTCTCACCGCCTACAGCAAGGACATTCCAATCATGGATAAATTCCCAGAGGCTCTCTTTGCGAACAAGCCCCTGAATGACCGTGAGATGAAACGCCTTCTCGAGGGGCTTATGGGATTGGCTGAGAGCTAGTCCTAGTCATTGTTGGCGAAGCGCTGTTTTGCTTCAGCGTCGCTGGAAAGCGTTCCCTGTTTGCAGACCGCATGTCTGCCATTTGCTGCCTGCTCGAATATTGGGGATGACTAGCTTTCATCCTGCGAACGGTGCGGCCTTTGCAAGAGCCACTATTAGCGTTCGCTGCCACCTATGACGGCGTTCTTTGCCGCGCAGTTTCCATGCCCCCTTTTTCAGCGCGCACCCGGTACATCAGAGAACATCAATCGAAGATGTGTCCGCAACAGTCTGATTTGCGCCGGCGCTATCTTCCAATTGTCGATAGCCCTGCTCAAAACGATCCCGCCCTGTGCGGTTGTGCAAAGCAGATCCCCAAGCTCGTCAAAATCGACCTGCACTTTGGGTGGGTATACCTTCGCGACCTCTTCCAGGTAGGCGCGAAACTTGGCCCGCCAGCGGAGCATAGCGTCCCGGTACAGGTTGCGGACGGAGGCGTCGAAAAGCCGGTCCTGGTAGGCAGCAGCCGCGATCAGACATCCGGGGTGGCCGTGTTCCATTGAGTCGTAAGCTTCCGCGAACAATTGCAGACCGATCAGGACACGCTCTAACGGATCTTCGCTGAGGTCCGCCGCGCGTCCAAAGAGGCGGTCCAGAAGGTCATCCGTGTCAGTGATGTAGTCCTCAAGCAAAGCGCGGGCGAGGGCGTTCTTGTCCGGGAAATGATAGTAGAATCCGCTTTTCGTGATGTCCGCTGCCGCGACGATCTCTTCGATGGACGTCGCGTCGAACCCCTTATCGAGGATCCCAGTGCGGGCGATCTCCATGATGTGTTGTCGCTTGCCTTTGGTTTTCTGCATCACTGTACCATCGGTAGACTTGGACGTGGTGAGGCCCACCTCTCGTCGCCGAGCCTGCGGTTAAGCCTTTGATAAGTTGAGCCGAAATCTACGGTATCACAAACCAGTTGCCCTCACCAGCCAGGGTGGTGCGGCCCGTCAGAGCATTGAAGGTTTTAACCGAAGATCGCTGCTAATCGGAGACCACGTCGCTTTGGACGCACGACACATGCCGCCAAGGAGGCGTCCAACTGTTGGTGCAATAAGGGACACATCGCCTGCGCCATTTATCTGCGGTAGAGCGTAGGCAGCAACCGACGTGCCGTCAGTCTATCAATGATTTAACGGTCATCCTTCATTCTCTGAAGAGCGTTTTGACCTTCGCTGATCAACTCATCTATTTGTGTTGCAGCACCGCCAACGCGACTTGCAAGACTTCTGACTTCCTTGGCAACCACAGCAAAACGCTTCCCGGCTCCTGCCTTGGCATTGTAGTTTGAAAGGGGACGCCGAGCAGACGGAGACTCACGACGATAAAACAATCTCAGATGTCTTGCGCATCTGATGCAGACTAAGAGCAACCGCCAAGGTACTGTGCCTGCGAGCACATCTGCCATTGCGGCAAGCCGTGCGTGATCGACGGTGACCCAATGAGAGAAGTGAAAGTGCAGGACAGGCATCAGGATCGAGAGAGATACGTCGTCGCGATCGGTGCTTCAGCCGGGGGTCTCACTGCCATCCGAGAACTCATCGCCGAGTTGCCAAAGGGCTTTGCGGCGCCGATCGTGATCGGAGTGCACAGCGAACCATCTTCACAGCTAACAGAAATCCTGAGCGGATATAGTTCCCTTAAGATCAAGAAGATTACAGATGGTGATCTGCTTGAGCCGGGATGGATCTACGTCGTGCCCGGCGCACGGCACGCGTTGTTTCGAAACGGCCGTATCCAGCTCTCGGAAGTGGTTCAAGAATCCGGATTTCGGCCATCCATAGATGCCATGTTCATGACACTCGCGGCGGAATATGGAGAACACGGGATCGCGGTTGTCCTGTCAGGGATGCTGAAAGACGGGATGCGCGGTGCGCAGGTCATTCACGACTTGGGAGGTCAGACAATCGTGCAGGACCCAGCCGATGCCACTCATGCAGGGATGCCGAACAGCGTTATCCGCCATGATCATCCCGAGGCCGTCCGCTCTGCAGCACAGCTTGGCATCTGGCTGCGCGACTTGGTCGGCACGACCTGATTGGCCCGACCTGATTGTCGGGGGCAAGATCCTGCACAACGCCACCCAAAAGGGGTCATTTTTTGGGATAATGAGATGGAAAACAAATGGTGCGGCGCATGCGAATTGATCGCGTGGTTTCGTCTCTTCGAAAAATGATCAGCGGATCAATTCGCCGAAGACGCTGACGGCGGCCGCATCCACTGGAAAAGCCAAATCTCCGAAAGTTTGCGCTCATTGTCAGCAACATGCGCCATCAGTTCGATCAAATCAGCCTCTTGCCCGTCAATGTCGAAGAAGAGCCGCCATCGATTTTCTGCGGCCTCGATCTTGTGCAGAACCGTATTGGATATCTCACCCGAAGAGGCGGTCACCACCGGAAATACCTTGGCCTCCGGGTCAAGGCCACCCAGAGCGCCGCCCTCGAAATCAACAACGAATTTCCGCAGATTGGGATTGTCCACGGGAACGCCGGATGCCCCTCCAACACCAGTGCGGGTGCTTTGCACATACGCCAGCTCGCCGCCGCCATCCGCCGGCAGCGCCCCCCAATGCATGCGGTAGCGGTAGTTGCGTGTCTCGCCCGCTTGCGGGGCAGCATCGGGGACCCATAGAAGGACGATGTTGTCGTCAATCTCCAAATCCGCCGGAATCTCGATGAGACGGAGCTTGCCCGGACCCCAGTCGCCCACGCGGTCGACCATCACTGAAGGTCGGTTGTGATACTGCGCACCGGCATCTTGATAGGCTTCGTAGTCTCGGTCCCGCTGAACCAGACCGAACTCGATGATCTCGTCATCCGCGAAAAATGAGTTCGAGACGCGCGGCGGATTGTTGAGGGGGCGCACCAGCACATCGCCCGAGGCCCGCACCATGCGAAGCAAATCGCTGTCGTGCACCTGCGGGCGAAAATCATCGAAGCGCCGTTCGGAATGCTCCGCGAAGTAGAACATTGAGGTCAGCGGCGCGAGACCCAAGTGCGCGACGGTTTCGCGAAAATAGAGTTCGGCCTCGACATCGATGACCGTATCCGCGCCGGGGGCGATCACAAAGCGGTACGCGCCTGTCAAGGAGGCGCTGTCCATCGCGGCATAGACTTCAATTGCGCTGTCTTCGGTGGCTGGCTGCTGAATCCAGAAGGCCGTGAACCGCGGAAACTCCTCAGGCCCGCTTTGCCATGTGTTCAATGCCAATCCACGTGCCGAGAGCCCATAACTGTTGCCGGCGCCGAGCGCCCGGAAATAGCTGGCTCCGAGAAAGGTAATCAGTTCGTCATAGGTTTCGACGGTGTTCAAAGGTGTGTTGATCTTGAGGCCCGCCACACCCGGGAGCGAGACATTCTCGGGGACCTTCTCACCGACTTCATTGCGATACTCGAAATCTCTAGTGCTGAAGGTCAGCGGGCGGGCTTTGCCATCAATGATCTCGTAGAGTCTGACCGGTTCCTGGAACAACCAGCCGGGATGGAAGGCCTCCAGACGAAAACGAGTATTGGTCTCGGCCCAGGTGGCAGCTTCCGGACGGAAGTAGATGTTGCGATAGTCGTCGTAGCTCAGCGCTCCCAGAAAACTGCCAAGCGGTTTGGGCGGCGTGTCCGGAATGGCAGCCTGCGCCTTCATGTCACGTTTCAGCCCGTCGAAGGAAAACGGCGTCTGAGCCTGTGCTGCAGTCTGTCCGATCAGCACACTGGGTGTCAGCGCGGAGCTTAGCATGAGCCCGCCCAAAACGCTGCGGCGGGAGAGTTTCTGTCTGATTGTCACCAGTGTCGCATCTCTTTTTTTAGTCGACCATCATAGTGTCCTTTGACCTCAAACTGGCAAGATGCAAAGCTTCACAAAGCTGCTATCGGCAGGGTTTTGTCGTGTTGTTGAGCAAGGCCGGATCGAAGAAGGCGAGCGCAAGCTTGGGCGCCTTCAGCAATCCAGCAGAGAAGATCATGTGATCAGTGTCTTTTGTATCTGCCTTCGTATCTGTCTTGCGCCAATGCCCTGGGCGGAATTTGAGCTGGGTGCCTCGCGCGGGCGGTCGCATCCTTAGAGTGCGATATGACTGGGCCCGATTGGATCATGTCAGTCAATGAAGTGGTCAGTGATTCAGCTTCAGAACATGAGTGACAATCGAAACCGCCGAACTCTCCTCTCACCATTCGACACCGCGTTCCTTCGATGTCCGGGGCACAACATCATCGTCATTATTCCTGAGCACGAGTAGCGGAAACAATAACGGATGGAGCAGCCACACGATAGCCAGTTGTACCTTGCCGGCCTTCGGTGCGTGTCCGCGCTGCGAGATCGGCTCGGATGGCGTCCCGAGCAGCTGTCGGTTGCCCGCCGAGCAAGGAGGCGGCGCGGACTGCGCCTCGGTCAAATGCATCAAATAGCTCGTCTGGCCTTTGAACTTCGAGCTGAGATTTTACCTCCAAGACCTCTACATCCACAAAGCCCGCAGCTTCCGTAACTTCCTTCGCGATCTTATTATCGGCGAGAAGATGCGCGTCCGGCCCGTCTGGTAAGCTAACTGTTGGGTCACCCAATCGCCCGACGGTATCAAACAACCATCCGAACGCGCCGTCAGACCCCTTGCCGTGCCAGATTGAAAATGCCAGCCGTCCACCGGGCCTCAGCACGCGTGCGACTTCGATCAAACCAAGGGCCGGGTCTGGAAAATGCGGCACGCCGAAACCGATGGTCACAGCATCGAAGGCCTCGTCCGCGAAGGACATCGCCGTCGCATCGCCACGCACAAACTGAGCCTGAGGGACAGCTGCTCGGGCAAGCGCGATCATTGCATCGGAAAAATCGAGCCCGGTCACGGTTGATCCACGTTTCACGAGTTCCGCTGCAACGACGCCGTGCCCTGTACACAGATCGAGAACGTTCATGCCCCTTCCCGCAGATACCGCATCTGCCAGTCCCTTGGCCACAAGATGAGTGGCAATCGCGAAGCCATCCGCATAGCCTTTCGCGATGTTAGGATTGCCCCAACCCTCGCGCTCCATCTTTTCAAAGTCCGTTGTGTCCGCCATTGCTATCCCCCAAAGCCTTCCGTGAGCCTAGAAGGACGAACGAGGTTTTGAAAGATGAGGTTCGAGCACAGCTGCGACGATGGAACGGCGCCGACCTGTCGCGTGACTTACATCCGAGACTGATAAAGCACAGTCCCGGAAATTCATGCTTGTCGCTTTCGGTTCATCGCAATCGAGCAGCCGATCGGACAGAACGACTTAAACCTCAGATCATAGACATGATCGAGGCAAGCTTGATGAAGGATCAACGCGCAGACTGACCGCTTGAGGACAAGATCGGCGAGCTGGAGCGACAGAGGCTGCTCACTCAGGACCTGGTCGAACAAAGCAGCAGTCAAAAGTACCCATTTTTTGAGGAGTCGTTCGAACTCGCTTGTAAGTTCTTGGTCAATACCCACGAGCTTTGGAAAAACAAGGACTTGGGCGGCATCATCACCAAACGTGTAGTCTTGTGTCTCGTCATTTATACGGTTTGATCTTCTCTCAAAAAAAGAGGGCGTTCGAACGCCGCAAGCATCTGAACTATTTAGGTTTTTTCAGGGTTTTAGCCAAAATGGAAGATGGCGGAGACGAAGTCCGCTCCTGCGCTCACGACGATCTAAATAATATATCAATATCAGACACTTATGAATCTGCGTTGTCAAAATTGTGGACAACAATGTGGACAAGGATTCCTGCGTCCAGTCGAATCATAACAGTTCGAATCCCTGAAATGAAAGCCGCCGCTCCGAGTGCAATCGGAACGGCGGCAAGCTGTGTTTCGTGCGACAGCAAACACGACGCTCCCCCAGAACACCGATGAACCGAAAGGATTGCCGATATGGCCGAAATTGTAGCCCTTAAACCCCCGAAAAACAACCCGAACATGGCCGCCGCGCTCAAGCTGGCCGAGGCCGGATACCCCGTTTTTCCGGTGTCTCAGGAGCGCAGGCCCCTGGTGAAATGGAAGACCGCCGCAACCGACGATCACGCCCAGGTGCGGCGCTGGTGGAGCAAGTGGCCGGACGCCATGCCCGCGATGCCGACGGGCTCCAAGAGCGGCGTGAGCGTCTTGGACATCGACCGCAAGAACGGGAAGGACGGCTATGCCGAGCTTCGCAAGATCGGCCTCGACCCGGACGCCCTCAGCCATGTGCGGGTGCAGACCCCGAGCGGGGGCGAGCACATCTATTTCCAGCACCCGAAGGGGCTCAGGAACTCGGCGTCGGAGATCGCCCCCGGCCTCGACGTGCGGGGCGATGGCGGCTACGTCCACGCCCTCGGCGCGGTCAACGGCTCGGGTATCTTCCAAGCCCTCGACACGCACCTGGCCGACGACTTGCTCGGCCTGCCGGGATGGCCGGAGACGCTTCGGCAGGTGCGCCGTGAGCCCGAGCTTGCCCCGAGCCCCCAGGCACCCGATGCGACCGACAATGACCTCGCCTGGGCGCGTCAGGAGCTTGACGACGTTTGTGCCGAACTGGCCGCCGCCGAGCCTGGCGGGCGCAACCATGACCTGAACCGCGCGGCGCATCGCCTGGGCGGTATCGAAGCCGTGGGGCTCCTGGGCGCTCAGGAGATCGGCTATCGGCTCCTGGCGGCGTGCGCCGCGAACGGCCTCCTGCGGGAAGACGGTAAGGAAGCCTGCGTGGCGACGATCAAGAGCGGGCGAAAGAGCGGACGCTTGAGTCCAAGGTATCCCCCGGACCCGCCTGTCACCGACGACGATTTCGAAGACCTGCGCACCGAAGAGGATTTCAAAGACCCGGACCAATGGGCGGCCTTCATTCTCGGCCAGCCGATCCCTGAGCCCTCGGCCAAGACCAAGACCGGCGGGCTCACCTTCATGTCACCCGGCGAATGTGAGGATGAGGCGCGGCGCGGGTATGTGGTCAAGGGGCTGATCGGCCCCGGCCAAATCGGGTGCATCTTCGGCGATCCTGGGGCGGGCAAGAGCCTGATCGCCCCGAACATCGCCTATGCCGTCGCCCAGGGGCGCGAGACCTTCGGGATGCGGACCAAGGCTGCGCCCGTGTTCTACGTGGCCGCCGAGGATGAAGCCGGGATGCGGGGGCGCGTCCGCGCGCTCCTGGCCGAGCATGGCGAGGCGGACGGCTTCAAGCTGGTTGGTGGCGTGTCCGACCTCTTCCGCAAAGACTCGCCCGACCTCAAGGCGCTGCGCCGGGCCGTGAAGGACCAGCGCCCGAGTCTGATCGTCATCGACACGCTGGCCATGGCCTTCCCTGGGATGGACGAAAACAGCGCCGAGGGCATGGGGCGCGTTGTGGCCGTCGCTCGGGCGCTCACCAAGTGGGGCGCGGCGGTCATTCTGGTCCATCACGGCACCAAAGCTGAGGGGAACACGCCGCGCGGTCATAGCCTCTTCAACGGGGCGCTGGACATGGCGTTGCATCTCAAAGCCAAGGACCAGAACGGGATTGTGCGGGGGCACCTGACCAAGAACCGAAACGGTTCGATTGACCTCGACATCGCGTTCACCATTGGCGTCCACCAGTTCGGCCATGACGATGACGGCGACCCGATCACGTCGGCATTCGCCGAAGAGATTTCGTCCGACGCCCTGACCCGAATGGTTCGACTCTCACCGACCGAAAACGCGGTCATGGCCAACTTCGCAGAACTGGCCAGCGGTGCGGAGCATGTCGAGAGATCGGCCCTTCGCGAGATGTGTCTTTCGGATGCGGCGGTCTCATCTGCGGAGAAGGTGGCCTACCGGAAGGACACGTTCAACAGGGCGCTCAAGTCCTTAGCGCAGAAGCGCGTGCTGGAAGTGGGCACCGATCAAGTGGGCCTAGTCGTCTCTGGGGCAATTTCTGACGACGATTTCGAAGACCTTGAAGATGAAGGGGCGGAGCAATGAGACCGAGACCGACCGAGACCAAGGCGAGACTGGTCGCGATTGTCTCACCACGGCATGGCTGCGGAGGCCGAGACCGACCGAGACCACACCCTTTAGGGTGGTCTCGCCGTCTGGTCTCGCCGCTGCCCCGCTCTGCATCTCTGGAGTTTCTGGAAATCCCTAGAACCGCTGGAGCCGGGGATGGCGGGCTCGGGTCCTTCCTGGAGTTGGCGTGTTGCGGGGGGCGCGGAGCCCCGACATTTCGCTCACTCCAGAATTTTTGGAATCGACAATTCAACTCTGGAATTTCCAGAAACTCCAGAAAGGGGCCAGCCCATGGCAGACGATGAAGACCTCCTGGGCTTCGATTGGCCAGCGCCGGAGAACTCCGAAACCGTGAGCGCCGCCGATCTATCCCAATGGCTGAACCTTTCGCCCGCGCGCATCCACGCCCTGGCCCGCGAAGGCGTGATCCCGAGACATGACGGACGGTTCGACCTGCAAGCCGCGATCCTCGCTTATGTCGAGCATCTGCGGGCCGGGCAGAAAGGCCGCCTGACCAGCAACCCGGACCTGGCCGAACAGAAGCTCCGACTCGCCAAGGCCAACGCCGAGAAAGTCGAGATCGCCAACGCGAAGACACGGGGCGAACTCCTGGACGCCCGGCAGGTCGCGCATGAATGGCGGGCCGTAGTGGTCGACCTGCGCGCCGCCGTCCTGGCGATCCCGAGCCGCGTGACCGCGCGCCTGGGGCTCGACCGCAAGGCGACACAAGCCCTCGACGCCGAAATCCGAGACGCCATGGAGATGATCGCCGATGACCGTTGACCCCCGTTTCGCCGATCTGCGCTGCGAGGCGCTGGAAGCGTTCCGCCCGCCCGCGAAGCTGCGTCTTTCCGAGTGGATCGAGTCCAGCATCT
Organism: Roseobacter cerffii; assembly: GCF_054226325.1. Lineage (NCBI taxonomy): Bacteria > Pseudomonadati > Pseudomonadota > Alphaproteobacteria > Rhodobacterales > Roseobacteraceae > Roseobacter > Roseobacter cerffii. The sequence goes on along the minus strand of NZ_CM135757.1, from coordinate 2,539,022 downwards.
TCCTGCCCTCCAGCCTGGCCGCGCAGCCTGGGCGGATGCGCCTGTGGAAGCCGCAAATCGAGATCGCCGACTCCATCGGCGACGATACGGTCGAGCGCGTCACCATCCTGAAATCGGCCCGCGTCGGCGCGACCCAACTCATGGTCGGCGCGCTCGGGCATTTCGTCCATAACGACCCGTCGCCAGTTCTCTGCACCGTTCCGGCAGAGGCGGACGCGCGGCACCTTATGGTGAGCGTGGTGGAACCGACCTTCAACGAGTCGCCGTCGCTCCGGGCCGCCTTGACGACGGATGCGTCGGGCCGCGACGTGCTCCTGCACCGGCATTTCGCAGGCGGGTCGCTATCCATCGTCTCGGCCCGCGCGCCCCGAAACCTTCGCGCCCGAACGGCACGGGTGCTCTTCGCCGACGAAATCGACGCCTACGAACTCAGCGCCGGGGTGGAGGGCGATCCCGTCGAACTGGCGATCCGCCGCACGATGACCTTCGGCAATCGGCGGATCGTGTTGGCCTCGACTCCTGTCGACGCCGAGACCAGCCGGATTCTGCGGGCGTATGAGCAATCCGACAAGCGGGTCTTCGAAGTGCCATGTCCGGGGTGCGGCGATTTCCATGAGATTGTCTGGGCGGACATCCGGTGGGACGCCGACAAGCCCGAGACGGCGCATTGGGTGTGCCCGTCGTGCGGGTCTGTGGTGGAGGATCACCAGAAGCCGCCCATGGTCGCAGAGGGCCGCTGGACGGCCACCGCGCCCCAGGTGGAGGGGCACCGGGGATACAAGCTCACGTCCTTGACCTCGACCCTGCCGAACGCCTCATGGCCGCGCCTGGCCGCCGAGTTTGTGCAGGCCAAGCGGAGCCCGACGACTCTCAAACCGTGGTTGAATACCGTCCTGGGCGAGCCGTGGCGCGGTGAGGGCGACGACCTGGACGCCACCGACCTTGGCGCGCTCCAGCGCCCGTTCTCACTCGACTCCGTGCCCTCTGACAGCCTGGTGGTCACCGTGGGGGGCGACGTGCAGGCGGATCGCATCGAAGCGACTTTCGTCGCCTGGACACGGGACGGCGATATGCGCGTGCTCGGCCATGAGACCGTCTGGGGCGCACCAACCGAAAACGAAACCTGGGCCGAGGTAGACGACCTCTTGCGCCGTCAATTCCATCACCCACCCGGGGGGCTCCTGACGGTCGACGCGGCAGTCATCGACTCCGGGAATTGGGCCGATCATGTCTATGCGTTCTGCCGTCCTCGGGCGGCCCGGCGCGTGCTGGCGGGCAAGGGTGTGGCCGGGTTCTCTCGCCCGTCCTTGGCGTTCTCCACAAGCCGCAAGCTCCGGCTCGGGCTGGTCGGTATCGACGGTATCAAGCAACAGCTTCACCAGCGCCTTGCCCATGGTGAAACGATCCTGTTTTCCGAGACGCTACGCGGCGATTACTTCGACCAGATACGGGCCGAGCGGCTGGTGACGAAATTCAGCCGGGGGCACCCGGTGCGGCGATGGGAAATCATCAGCGGACGGCGGAATGAAGCCCTCGACACCTTGGTCTATGCCTTTGCAGCCCGCCAGCTTGTCGGCGTTGATCTGGATCGACGTGCGGATGATCTGTCCCGAGTAAACGGACCGAAGTCCCGCCGAACAGTTTTCCACTCGGCCTGGCTCAGCAACTAACCCTTATTCACCAGTTTATTGGCTGCCTCTGAAACGGTATCCGTTACACTGTCCACTAGCGTCTTTACAGTTGTATCGTCCAACTTGACGTTTTTCCGCTCGGCCACCGCGTTTTGCTGACCAAACATTCTTCTGACCAATTCGGCCTTGATTGCTTGCTGCTCTTTCTTTTCTAAACTTGCAATAAAAGGGTCTAACGCTTTTGTCTCAAGCGCGTAGGATCGTAGCAGCTTCTCATTGTCACGATGCATTCGAGATTGGCGGGACGTGTAGCTTGCGGCATAGATCAAAATCGCCGTAAGGGACGACGCAGTAATGACATCCGGCCAATTCACACCACCATCTGGCCCAGGCGTAAAGCCGCTGTTGTACTTGATGAGCAACCAAATTGCTGTTCCCGCAATGCACGCAAGAGATACAAAACGCCAAAAGTTAGCTTGTTTTTTCTCGTCACCAGCACTCGTTTGATAACCACCTGCAACACTATCGCGACCAACAAGTTTGTGAATCTCTTTGACCTCTTCATGCTTTTGCGACACGTCTGCCAGGACTGCGCGGCCCGTTTCTTGAAAGTGATCTAGCGTCGCTTGCAATTTGTCCTTTTGCGTCTTTTCAATGTCCGCTTGTTGATTGTCGATCTTCGCGTTCCATTCGGTCAGCAATTCTTCGAACTTGGTCTCTCGCGCAATTTGGTTTTCTGAATATTCTTCAGCCCGAGTTGTCTGTTTGTCCGTAAATTCGCTCTGCCATTCAGAGAGCTTCTCGGCCACAGATGTGTCCAAGGTGGCTAGCTCGGCCTCTAAAGACTCAGCCTTTTCGCTTATCCGCTGTAATTCGGCTTCGTGGTTGTTGAACCGCTCATCTGTCTCATTCGCGGTTGTCTCCATGGATTCGGTAAACGAACCAAAGGCTTTCTGTGCCTTTGTGATCGCGTCTTGAGCCTCCATTTGCCGAGACATTGATGCAAGGTTGAATATTTGCGGAGCGTATTGGGTTATGTGGTCATTGGCGACCGTCAAGTGGTTCATCTGCGGCGATGAAGAATACGCTTGAAGTTGGTTGTTGAAATGCTGGTGAGCCAGATGCTGATGGATTTGGTCCAGCCATTGCTGCGGGTAAAACTCAGGATTCAAACCGGCAATGATCGTCCGCAGATTCTCAACGACACTTACCAGTCTTCGCCGCTCGTCTTCGAAAGCCGCGTCCGTATCCTCAACTTCAGTTTCAAGGTACTCTGCCGCCTGGTTCAAAAGCTGATGGATCGGGTGTTTCTCAAAAACTTCAGACCAGCGAGACACTATAAATTCCTTTGATGCGCATTCATGCCACTACATATAGGCGAAAACTCGCTCATCTAAAAGGTGTCGAGACATAAAAATGGTGCTGCTCGACGGCGTGGAAAGACCGATCCAGCTAGGTTTGTAGCGTTTTTACCCAAGGGGCCGTGGTATCAAGGCTTGAATCCCAATCCGAAACCATCCTGTCGCTGAGTCCAGGAACTGCGTAGGCAAGCACGTCAGAGGGTGGTAGCACACCAGCCTTTTCGAACCTTCTGATTATCAGTCGCCTGATTTTGCCAAGCGGGTAGCCTCTTGGATACGCATTGCAGAAGATCGTTTCCGCCTCTGCTTTGAGACGATCCATCTTCGACAGTCCAAAATCTTCTTTCACTGGCACCTCCAAAAAGGTTGGGGCGGAGCCATGACTACAACCCCGCCCCGAGACTGAGGAAAAGCGACGATCAGGTCGCTCGTACCAACTAACACCTGCGAAGTATCTTCGCAAGAATTAACTTGCGAATCCACTTCGCAGGTTGTACGCCCTTGTGAGCAACACAGGAGGCACACATGGAAGTCACCCTTCGCCAAGTCGCCGACGCAGTATGGAAAACGCGCGGAGATCGAGACACTGACGACGAGCGCCAGCGCATCTATGACCGCGCTCGAATGCTTCGAGACAAAGGATTGATTTCGAGTAGCCAGCCCCGTTCACAAGGAAAGACAATGACGTTCGCAGAGGCCGATGTTGTAGCGGCTGTCGTGAGCATTACAGCAAGTCTGAACGGCACAAACTGGAACACTATCGAGCATCTGAATGCAGAACTCGGCAAAAAGCTCAGGGCATTCTTGCCGGACATAAAGTCTGATCGTCCGGTCTTTGCGAGAATTGATCTTGTAACCAAGCCATGGTCGCACGTAACGGCTGTGATCGGCGGCCCGGAAGTGAGGACCCAGGACTACGCCGAAGGGTCGACACAGTTTCTAGTCTGGCCTGTCACCGATCTTGTGAAGCCTGTCTTAGACCTGCTGCGGGAAGGCTAAGATGGCGTTCGCGTTCCTCCCGAAATGGTTTCGGCGGACTGCCGAACCGCCCGCTCAAATGCGGTCCTTCGACGCCCAAAGCGGGCGACGGTTCGGTGCGCGTGCCAACTATGCCAGTCACGGCCCCGAGACGTTGGCGGCGGGTCCGACCATCCGAGCCCGAGCCCGGCACGCCTATGCGAACAACGGCTATATTCGGAACGGGGTGAACGCGATTGTGGCCGAGGCTGTGGGGGCCGGAATCGAAGCAACTTCGGCGCACCCTGATCTGACGATCCGAGCCGAGATCGACTCCGCCTTCCTAGACGCGGCAGCGCGGATTGACGCCGAGGGTCGCACCGATCTGCGGGGCCTCATGGCGGCTGCGGTGCAAGCCGAGATAGTCGACGGTGAAGCGTTCTTCCTCATCGAAGACCGCGCCGGGCGGGCCGTGCTGCGCCAGCTTCCCGCCGAGTTTGTTGACGAGTCGATGACGACCGAGCTTTCGGGCGGCGGCTACATCGTCGCTGGTATCGAGTTCAACGCCCTGGGCGAGCGCGTGGCCTACCATATCCGGCCCGCACGCCCGACCGATCTATTCCCGACCGCGCCCGAGGCGATCCGGGTTCCTGCCGAAACCGTTTTGCACATCTTCCGCCCGCTCGGGCCTGGGCAGGTCCGGGGCGTGTCGCAACTGGCGAGCATCCTCCTGACGGTCAATGAATTTGACCAGCTTCAAGACGCGCTCCTGGTCGGTGCCAAGGTGGCCGCGATGCACACCGGGTTTGTCACCGACGTGAACAACCTGGGCGGCGCGGGCGACGGGTTCTCCGATGCCGACGCGCTCGGCGACATCAGCCTGGAGCCCGGCACCATGCGGGTTCTTCCCGGCGGCCTAGACGTAAAGTTCAACACCCCCGAGCAAGCCAAGGACGGGATTTCCTTCGCCAAGCTCACCCTCGGCCAGATTGCCGCTGGCCTGGGCGTGCCCCAACACCTGGTTGATGGCGATCTGACCGGGGCGAACTATTCGAGCCTTCGCGCGGGCCTCCTGCCGTTCCGGGCCAAGGTCGAACAGTTCGTCTATCACACCCTGGTCCCGCAATTCCTGGACCCGGTATTCCGCCGCGTCGTCACCGACGAATATCTGGCCGGACGCCTGGAGCTTGCCGACCTGGCACCCGCCTTGCGTGTCGAATGGCTGGCCCCGCGCCCTATGCAGGTCGACCCCGCCAAGGATGCTCAGGCCGTGCGTGAACTCCTGGCCATGGGGCTCACCAGCCGCCGTCAGGCCGTCGCCTCTCTTGGCTGGAACGTGGATCGACTCGACGCCGAGATCGCAGCGGACGGTGAACGTGAACGCGCCCTTGGCCTGACCTTTACGACAACAGGAGACGACAATGCCGCTTGATATGAGCCGCGCGGCCAGCACGCGCCCCAATTCATACGACCCCGAGACTCGAACGGTTTCGGCAGTCATCGCAACCCCCACACCCGTGCAGCGACGGGATGCGCGGGGGCCATTCTTCGAAGTTCTGACGGCTGACACTCTGGACCAGTCCGCCGTCGACGGTTTGCCCGTCCTGGACTCACATCGAACCGCGTCCGTTCGAGACCAGGTGGGACGGGTTCGGTCCATCTCTTTGGAAGGGGACTCGGTTCTCGCTCTTCTGGAGATGACCTCCGCCGAAGATGCCGCACCCGTGGTGCAGCGGATCGCGGACGGAACTGTCACCGGGGTTTCCATTGGATACCGCGTGGCCGGATGGACCGAGAAATCCGGGCCAGAGGGGCGCGTTAAGACGCCAACCCGTTGGCACATCACCGAGGTCACCTTGACCTCTAACCCCGCCGATCCCTCGGCACGACTCCGGCAGAAAGGAAACGACATGCCCGAAGACACTATCGAAACGGTTTCGCCGGAAGCGGCGGAGCAAACCCGGCGGAGCGACATTCGCACGCTGGTGCGCGAAGCGGGGCTTGGCCCCGAGATCGCCGACGATCTGATCGACGCTGGCGCGGACCTGACCCGTGCCAAGGCCGAGGTCTATGACGCGGTGCAGGAGCGCCGCCGCTCGGCCCCGATCATTCGCACGCACGCGGCGCAGAACGATGACCCTGCGGTCATCACCCGCCGTCAATCGGACGCCCTGGCGACACGCATGGCGGGCGGCGAGTGTCCCGAGGATGCCCGGCAATACCTGAACTTGTCCCTGCGGGACATCGCAACGGAAAGCCTCCAGCGGGCCGGTGTGTCGACCCGTGGCATGAGCGCCGATGACGTGTTCACCCGCGCCGCCGCCCACACCACGTCCGACTTCCCGCTCCTGGTGTCGAACGCCATGGGCAAGGTCGCATTGGACAGCTACCGGGCCGCCGAGTCGCCGCTTAAGACCCTCTGCCGTCAGCGCACGTTGCCGAACTTCAAGGAGTCCACGGCGATCCGCCTAGGCGAAATGGGGCGGCTGGAAGAGATCGCCGAGAATGGCGAGATCACCCACACATCGCGGGCCGAGAACGGCGAAACCATGCGCCTCAAGACCTTCGCCCGTGGCGTCACCGTGTCCCGGAATCTCCTGATTGACGATGACCTGGGGATGCTCGGCGACACGACCGCTGCCCTTGGCGAAGCCGCTGCCCAGACCGAAGCGGACATCCTGGTCGACCTGATCGTCAGCAATCCAAACCTGTCTGACGGCACGCCGGTCTTCGACGCCAGCCGGGAAAATGTCGGTGCATCGGCCATGCCGACGATCACCGCCTTGACCTCGGCACGGCAGGCGATGCGGACTCGTACTGGTCTGGACGGTGCCACCATCATCAGCGCGACCCCGCGCTATGTCCTAGTGCCCGCCAACCTGGAGACCGAGGCCGAACAGGTTCTCGCCAGCATCCAGCCAAACAAGAGCGATGATGTGAACCCGTTCGGCGGCAAGCTCACGCTCCTGGTCGAGCCCCGGCTTCCGTCCAACACTTGGTATGTGTTCGCCGACACCGCCCGCCTGGCGGCAATGCAATACGCCTACCTGTCCAGCGCCCAGGGTGTCCAAATCCAGCGCACGGAAGCCTGGGACACGCTTGGAATGAAGTTCCGGGCATTCCTCGATTTCGGCGCGGGTTGGCTCGACTGGCGGGCGGCCCACCAGGTGCCGGGGGCGTAAGCCATGGCCCTGACGGTCGACCAGCTTGTCGCGGCGCGTGACGCGCTCCTGGACGCCCGCGTCCAGGGCGTGCGGCGCTTCCGTGACCAGAACGGCGAGGAAGTTGAATACAAGTCCGACGCCCAGATGGCCGCTGCATTGGTGGCCCTCGACCGCGAGATCGCCCAGGCGACGGGACGGGCCATTCCGACAACCCTCCGTTTCAGAACTTCGAAAGGAACCTGACATGAAGAACTACGTGCAAACTGGTGAGAATATCACCGTGACCGCAGAAGCCGCCGCGACCTCTGGTGACGGCGTGCGGGTCGGAACCTTGTTTGGCATTGCCTCTGGTGACGCCGAGATCGGCGACCCGCTGGTGCTGGTGACCGAAGGCGTCTTCGAAATGCCCAAGGTCGCGACCGATGATATCGCCGTCGGAGCCGCCGTCTACTGGCGTTCCAGCGACGGCTTGGTGACGACCACGGCGTCCGGCAACACCAAGGTCGGTGTGGCGATCATGGCCGCTGGCAATCCGTCCAGCGCCGTCCGCGTTCGCCTGAACGGCACCTTCTGACCCAATGAACGCCCCGGCCACCATCACGTCCAACCTCCTGCGCCTCCATAGGGCGCGGGACAAGGTTGCACGTTTGGTGGTGGCCGATCCGGTCTATGCGCCGATCTTCCAGCGCCTTGAATCCGAGATCGCCGAAGCCGAGGCGGCGGAAGACATTGTGGCGCGAGCTCGGGCAGTCGCTCAGAAGGCCAGCGGAGCAAGAATCTCACGCTGATAGTCCAGCGTGGCCCCGTCACCATACTCTTCACGGGTTAGACGGTGGCCCATCAAGTCCCGCCGAACCCGTTCATCCACCTTGGCCGCAAGCAAGCGGTCTTCAAAAGCGTGCCGCAATGAGTAGAGAGAATGCTTGTCCGACTCCAAGAGCCCGTTTTCCCGAAGGTACTTGTTCACCGCCCCGGACAAGCCCGCCTTGTCGCGGTATCGCGGGAAACCGTTCGGAAAGCCGCGCATAGCTTCAAGGCTCACGCCCGTCAGAACGATCCGGCGGCGCGCGCGACGGCTCTTGAGTTGCCGTCCTACGGGCTCAATCGAGATGTGGGGTACGTTGTCAGTCAAGTGGATCGTCTCGGGTGTCAGGGCGGCAATTTCCGAGGGCCTACACCCCGTGTTGACCATGGCCAACATGATCGCTCGGGCCTCATCGTTCAATCCGTCCAGCGCCCCAGGCTTCAACAGGTGATCGCGAATCCACGTCGCCGAGAACGGCGGGCGTTTCTTGGCCTCGCCCTCTTTCAAGGACAGGTCAGAAAGAGGCAAGACCAGCCCGAGCCGCTTCATCCGATTGACCGTCTTGAGCACGTCGCCCAGGTGGATCAAATCCTTGTTGGCACTGTTGGGCGTCAGGTCTTCATCGGCGATGCGATCAATCCACCAGTCCCGGAAGGCCAGCATGTCGTCGCCCGTGATCTGGGGAAGTGGCCTGTCGCCAACCACGTCCACGAAATTCTTCACGGCCTTGATCCTGGGGTTCTTCCATCGGCGAAGCTGGTCTTCGCTCTTGCCCAGGGTCTTGTCCTTGGCCAGTCCCCAATAGAGATCGAGCGCACGAGTGACCGTGATCGGTGGTTCGGAGACGCCCCCCAAGAGTGCCGCCGCTTCCATCGGGTTGGGTTCGCCTTTGTGTTCGGGGACGGCCTCGACCCGCTCCAGAAGCTCGGCGACAGGAAGTGCCCCGACTTTGGCGGCGGGCAGGAAGCGAAAACCCCGACGCTCAGCCAGTTCACGCGCGGCCTCGAAACGGCGTTCCGCATCATCTGTGTCCCCGGCAAGGCGCGACTCCCAGGCCTCGATAAGCTCCGCCCAGGCGGCCTCGGCCTTGAGCTTGGCCAGTTGCTCGGAGTCGGTGTGAAGGCTCTGAGAAACCAACTCACGCGGCTCAATGGACGCGAACCGCTTCGGAACCCGTCTCCGCAGGTGGTAGGTCTTCCCGATCTTCTTGAGTGCCATGGCTACACCTTTTCGGCGGACGATGTAGCAAAAATGTGGACAAAAAAGTGGGCAATTGTCAACCACCAGTTTAGAGGCGATACCTCTATGCTGCTGATCTTAAATGATAATTCGCCAGTTTATCGAGAAAAAGGTGGCGGAGACGAAGGGATTCGAACCCTCGAGACGGTTTCCCGCCTACTCCCTTAGCAGGGGAGCGCCTTCGACCACTCGGCCACGTCTCCGCCGACGGGTATAGCCGCGCAATCATCGGAGTTACAAGGTGAAATTCGCCTGATCAGGAATGATTGGTCGGCCTGTTGTTTGATGTGGGGCAGCTGTTGGGCGCCTGATATAAAAAGGGCTTAGCAATGACATGCTAAGCCCTTGAATTCTTTGGCTCCGGCGGTAGGGATCGAACCTACGACCAATTGATTAACAGTCAACTGCTCTACCGCTGAGCTACGCCGGAACGGTTTTGGCGATATAGCAGCGGCACTTTCAGCCGTCCAGAGGGTTTTGCGGGATTCTGCAATTTTTGAAACTCCGCCCGCTACAACAGGTGAAACCGCGTATCCGCGCGCAATGGCGCCTTGGGTGCGATCCGGTTTTTCCCAACCAGATCAATGAGGTGCGCCAGAACGTTGCGCGTCGCCGCCGCGATCAGACCGGCCGGTGTGTCCCCATAGATCCGTTGCGCCAACTGGTGGGCATCGGAGGGTCCTGCGGCCAGGGCCTCGAGGATCGCGGCTTCGCGCGCCAGTCGGTGCGAGATGAGCCAATCGAGACGCGCCTGCGGATCCTCCACGATATCGCCGTGCCCCGGATAGAACCGCCGCCATGCGTGTCGCTGCAGGCGCCGGCACGACATCATGAAATCCGTGAGATCGCCATCGGGCGGGGATACCAGAGAACTTGCCCAGCCCATCACGTGATCGGCTGTGAAACAGACGTCCTGCCACCCGAAGCACAGGTGATTGCCGATGTGACCGGGCGTGTGTAACGCGCGCAGCCGCCAGCCCGCGCCGTCGATCACGTCTCCATCGGCCAACTCATGATCCGGGGCAAAAGCACGATCAATCCCCTCGCCACCGCCGACCATGCCGCCCTCGGCCAACCGCTGCATGACCGCTGAACGGCCCTTCTCGGCGGGGCCAAACCCGTAGATCGGCGCGCCACAGGCGTCTTGCAACGCGGTGGCGAGCGGTGAGTGGTCGAGATGCGCATGGCTGACAACGATATGAGTGATCGTTTGGCCCGGCTCCAGCGCGTTCAGAATGGCCGCCAGATGATCTTCGTCTGCTGGCCCCGGGTCAATGACCGCGACCTCGGTCTTGCCCAGAAGATAGGTATTCGTGCCGCGATAGGTCATCGGCGAGGGGTTCGGCGCGAGGATGCGGCGCAGGCCCGGTTCGAGCCGTTGGGCGAGGCCCACGGGCGGGTCGAAGTCTTCCAATGACAGCATGGCCATTCGCTCTTTCTAAAGGGCAGGGGCGCCGCTAGGGTCTAGCCCATGTCATTCGTCTGGCTCAAACATTATATGCCGCGGAGCCTTTATGCGCGGGCGGTTTTGATCCTGCTTCTGCCGGTCGTCGTGCTGCAACTGGTGGTGACTGTTCTGTTTCTGACCCGCCATTTCGAGGATGTAACGCAGCAGATGACGACGACTGTCGCAAGAGAATTGCGACTGGTGCTCGATGTGATTGATGATGCGCCAGAGCGTGCAGCCATCGGTGATCATGTTGAGGCGACGCTGTCGCAACTGGCCGTGACGGTAGAGACGGTCGCGGCGGATGATGTTCCGCTCACGGATCAGCGCGGCTTCATGGATTTCTCGGGCCGGGTCATCGTGGGTATGTTGCCTGCGCTGGTGCAGCGGGTAACGTCGGTCGATCTGACGGAGAACCGGCGGGTCAACGTCTATGCCGAGAGCCGGTTCGGTCCGGTCATGATTGGCTTTGATCGGCGCCGGATATCGGCCTCAAACCCGCACCAGCTCTTCGTGAACATGATCTTCTTCGGCGGCCTTGTCACCGTGATCGCCATCCTCTACCTGCGCAATCAACTGCGGCCGATCAAGCGGCTGGCGAGCGCGGCGGAGGCCTTTGGGCGGGGTCGCCATGAACCCTACAGCCCCGCAGGCGCCTTGGAAGTGCGGGCCGCGGGCAATGCGTTCCTGGACATGCGCAACCGGATTGAGCGGCAGATCGAGCAGCGTACCCTTATGCTCTCGGGCGTCAGCCATGATCTGCGCACACCGCTTACGCGGATGCGGCTCAGCCTGTCGATGCTCGATGAGGACGAACGGACCGCGCTGGAGCAGGATGTGGACGACATGCAAAGCATGCTCGACGCGTTCCTGAACTTCGTAAAAGGCGCGGGCGAGGGGGAACCGGAGGCGATTGAACCGCACTCCTTCGTGGCTGGCATCGTTGAAGAAGCGCGACGGGCCGGGCGCGATGTCACCTTGATGCCGTCCGAGGGGGACGGCGAAGGCACGGTGCAGCTCAACGGGTTGGCGATGCGTCGCGCGCTGGACAATCTGATCTCCAATGCGGTCCGCTACGGTGCGATGGCCGAGGTCTCGGTGCTGCTGACCGACAAGACGCTGCGGGTGCGGGTGGAGGATGACGGGCCGGGCATTCCGGAGCACAGGCGGGCCGAGGCCACAAGGCCCTTCACCCGGCTGGATGCGGCGCGCAATCAAGATCGCGGTGGAGGCGTGGGCCTGGGCCTTGCCATCGCGACGGATATTGCGCGGGCGCATGGGGGCGTCTTGCGGTTGAGCAGTTCCGACCGGCTTGGCGGATTGCGCGCTGACATTGTGATCGCGCGCTAAGCTTGGCCGCAGATGCTGAGTCGGCGCAGGGCAACGAGACTGACAATCCCGCTGAGCAGCAGCCATGCACCGACAGGCAAAGGCACCGGACTTGGCGCAACGCCGGTCTCTTTAGGCCAATTGTCCTCGGGCTCACCGCCGGTTCGGGTGGGATCACCGTCTTCCGGATCGGTCAAAAGCGTCTGGATCGGCGTGTCTCCACCGCCGCCGCCTCCGCCACCAGATCCGCCCCCGAAAGGTGCGCCGAAGCTGGCAAAGGTGGCTGGTCGCGCTCCGGTCCCGCGGCCGAACAGCCGCAGCGCGTTTTGTTGCGGCAGGATCAGTTGCCCCTGTACAACCCGCCCGCCGAGGATAGGCCCCCAAAACTCCGCCTTTGATGCAGGCTCGGGCGCGGCAGTCTCTTCATCGAAGCTCACCACCTCCTTGCGGCAGGCATCGGCATAGCGTGAGAAATACTGCTCCCATTCCGACGGCTGCGCCGGACGTCCGATCAATTCCGCAAGCCGGAATGGCGTGAGGGCTTCGTTGCAGGGCTCAGGCAAACAAGTCCGGGGCAGGCGCATCCCTTTCCCCGCCGCGAAGAAGGCGAGATCAATGTCTTCCTCGGCGATGCAATCACCACCCAAGGGGTCTTCGCGCAAGAGCTCCGCAAGGGAGAACGCGCCCAGGGGTTCTGTCTCGATGTCGGGAAGGTCGGTGACCGTGCTGGCGGCCAGCTGAAAAGGCATTGCCGCTGATGAAAACAGCATTGCCGCACATACCAGTTTTACTCGCACACCAAACACGGGCATCGCCCCACGGTTACCAAAAGCATCGTCACTCAACAGACGCTTCAGCAGCACACATCGCTAAAGCGGCCTCATTTTTAACACAAATTGTCTGAAATGTGGCAAAATTATGAACGTATGGTAAACAAATCTATCTTTTAAAATCAAGGTGCTACCTGGATTCCCGCCCAGGTTGGGCCACAGTGGGCCAGTTTGCGTGCCACAAAAATGCCTGATTCTTAAGGCTGGCGATTTTAGAGGGATGGTAGGCCCGGCAGGACTTGAACCCGCAACCAAAGCGTTATGAGCGCTCTGCTCTAACCAATTGAGCTACAGGCCCGCCATGATCGCTGGGTACGGTGCCCGGCTGCCCGCGTCAAGAGCGTGGTTGCCGCTGTCAGGTCATTGCAAGCGGCCGGTGAATGCTCTAACCCCCGGGCATCCAACGAGCGGCGCGAGGGACCCTGCCATGACACTGCCCAAGAACGGGATCACCTATGCGGATGCGGGCGTGGATATCGATGCGGGCAATGCGCTGGTCGACCGGATCAAACCTGCCGCAAAACGCACCAACCGCCCCGGTGTCATGGCCGGTCTGGGTGGCTTCGGCGCGCTCTTTGACCTAAAGGCTGCGGGCTACGTCGATCCGATCCTCGTGGCGGCGACCGATGGTGTGGGGACAAAGCTGCGCATCGCTATTGATACCGGCCATGTGGACGGGGTGGGCATCGACCTCGTCGCCATGTGCGTGAACGATCTGGTCTGCCAAGGTGCAGAGCCTTTGTTTTTCCTTGATTATTTCGCGACAGGGGCCTTGGACACGGATCAGGCTGCGCGGATCATCGAAGGGATCGCCAAGGGGTGCGAAGGCGCGGGTTGCGCGCTGATCGGCGGCGAGACCGCCGAGATGCCGGGGATGTATCCGGCGGGCGACTTCGATCTGGCCGGATTTTCCGTAGGTGCGATGGAGCGCGGCGCCGATTTGCCCGCAGGCGTGGCCGAGGGCGACGTGCTGCTGGGGCTGGCGTCGGATGGGGTGCATTCCAACGGCTACAGTCTCGTGCGCAAGCTGGTCGAGATGTCCGGCCTGGGCTGGGGCGATGCCTGCCCCTGGTCGGATCAGTCGCTTGGTGCCGATCTAATGACCCCGACCCGGCTCTATGTCCGCCCCGCGCTTGCCGCGCTGACGGCGGGCGGTGTGCATGCGCTGGCGCATATCACCGGTGGTGGGCTCACGGAGAACCTGCCGCGCGTGCTGCCGGATGATCTTGGCGCGACGATCGACCTTGATACATGGGAACTGCCCGATGTCTTCCGGTGGATGGCGCAAACCGGTGGGATCGCGGAAGCGGAGCTGTTGAAGACCTTCAACTGCGGTATCGGGCTGATCCTCGTTGTCGAGCCAGCGCGCGCGGAGGCTCTGGTGGCTCTGTTGCAAGGTGAAGGCGAAACGGTTCACCGTATTGGCACCGTGGGCAGTGCCCCGGGTGTCCAATATCAGGGCGCGCTGCTTTGACCAAGCGCGTCGCGATTTTCATTTCGGGCGGCGGGTCGAACATGCTCAAGCTGTTGGAGAGCATGCAGGGCGATCACCCCGCGCGGGCCTGTGTTGTCTTGTCAAACGATCCACGCGCAGGCGGGCTCGAATTGGCCGAGGCGCGCGGTGTGCCAACCGAAGTGGTGCGGCATCAGCCCTTCGATGGGGATCGGGAAGCGTTTGAACATGCGATCACCGGTGCGATTGCGCATCACGCCCCGGATATCATCTGTCTCGCGGGGTTCATGCGCAAGCTGACCGCGGGCTTCATCGATCCCTGGCGCGGGCATATGCTGAACATCCACCCGTCACTGTTGCCGAAGTACAAGGGTCTGCATACCCACCGCAGAGTGCTCGAGGCCGGCGATGCCTCGCATGGATGCACCGTGCACGAGGTCACGCCCGCGCTGGATGACGGGCCCATCCTCGGTCAGGCGACCGTGTTGGTGCGGCCCGACGACACGGAACAGACACTTGCCGCCCGCGTTCTGGAGCAGGAGCACCGGCTTTATCCCATGGTTCTGGAGCGGTTTGTTGCGGGAGATCGGCGCCCTATCCTGCTGCGCTGAGGGCGTCGGATGCGGTTCTGGCCAAAGGCGGATGCGTCGTGTAACAGTCCGATGACTGGGTCCAGTTGATACTCGCGAAGAAAAAGAAAAGCCCACATGAAAACACTCACAACGACCGCCGAGCTGGCCGCGTTCTGCACCGAGGCGTCCAGGCATGACTACGTGACGGTCGATACAGAGTTCTTGCGGGAGCGTACCTATTACTCGAAGCTCTGCCTGATCCAGCTTGCCATGCCGGGCACTGATGATGACACGGCGGTGCTGGTGGACCCGCTGGTGGAGGGGATGTCGCTCGAACCGCTGTATGATCTCTTTCGCGATACGTCCGTGGTCAAGGTCTTCCACGCAGCGCGACAGGACCTCGAGATTTTCTACGTCGATGCCAAGGTCTTCCCCGAGCCGCTCTTTGACACACAGGTCGCTGCCATGGTCTGCGGCTTTGGAGAGCAGGTGGGCTATGAGACCCTCGTGCGTCGCATCGCGAAGAAGTCGCTCGACAAGACATCACGATTTACCGATTGGTCGCGGCGCCCGCTGACCGCAGCCCAGAAGACCTATGCGCTGGCTGATGTGACGCATCTGCGCGAGATCTATGAACATCTTGCGCAAAAGCTCGAAGAGACGGGACGCAGCCGTTGGGTGCAGGAAGAGTTGACGGTTCTGACCAGCCCGGAAACCTATGTGGTTGTGCCGGAAGAGGCTTGGCGCCGTGTGAAGACCCGGACGAATTCGCCGCGTTTTCTCGCGGTGGTCCGAGAACTGGCCGCCTTCCGGGAGAGATTTGCGCAGGAGCGCAACATCCCGCGCAACCGGGTTTTCAAGGATGACGCGCTGGTCGAGTTGGCCTCCAACAAGCCCAAAACCACCGAGGAGTTGGGCCGGTCCCGGCTGCTGCTCCGCGAGGCGCGGCGCGGGGATATCGCCGACGGTATTCTGGCGGCTGTCGCAACGGGCGTGACTTGCGCGCAGGATGATATGCCCAAACCGGATCGCTCGCGGGACAAGCTGCAGGTGAACCCGGCCTTGGCTGATCTGCTGCGCGTGCTGCTGAAGGCCAAGACTGAGAGCGCGGGCGTGGCGGCCAAGCTGATCGCACCGGCAGCGGATCTCGACGCGATTGCGGCAGGGTTGCGCGACGTGGCGGCCCTGCATGGGTGGCGAAAAGAGGTGTTCGGCGCAGACGCTCTGCGGCTCTGTGACGGGAAGATCGCGCTTGCGGCGGACGGCTCGGACGTGCGGATCGTCGCGCTCGACTAGCTCGTGATAGGCGTCAGCGGCGCGCTTGCAGGGCGTTGCGGTCGCCCTCAACCCGGATGGTGCGTGCGCCAGCCAGCGTTTGATCCGTGACTTTGCGGGCGACGACAACCTCGCGGGTCACAGGAGCGCCTTGTGGCCGCCCGGAGCTGCGCAGCCCTTCCAACCGGTATGTCAGCACACCATCCACGGCCGTTTCCTCGTCCGTTGCCGGCGTCAGGCGCACATCGTAGACGCCTTGCACGGCGGCCACACCGGTTGCTCGAATGATAGCCCCGCCCGGCACGCGCTCAATCACCAGGTCACTCACCGTATCAATCGGCTGGCCGAGATAGACATCGCGGTCGCGGTTGGAACTGAACAGCCCTGTGCGGGTCGGGATCAACGGGTTTTCATCGCCCTCGGGGACAACCACCGGCGCGGGTTCGCCGCGGCCAAACCAGTTGGCAGGGTTCACACGGCTGTCGCGAAAGCCGCCACAGGCAGAGAGCACCAGGGTCGAGACCAGAAGAACGGAAACTGTCGTACGCATGGGGCCTGCCATCAATTCTTGTTCTCTTTCGATTATCTCATCTGACCCGCGTTGAAAAGCGTCAAGGCAGGCTGGACCTTTGCAGGTGCGCGGCTTACCTGCAGGGAAGACGAAGAGGACAGACATGGCACAGGCAGAGTTTGAAGAGCTGGTCGAAGATTTTGAATTCCTCGAGGATTGGGAAGATCGCTACCGGCTCGTGATCGAAGAGGGCAAGGCGATGGCTCCGCTGGACGCGGCGCTGAAGGTGCCTGCGACCAAGGTGGAGGGGTGCGCGAGCCAGGTCTGGCTGCACGCGGTCACCGAGGGCGGTACGCTGCACTTCGACGGGGAGAGCGATGCGATGATCGTGAACGGGCTGATTGCAGTGTTGCGCAAGCTGTATAATGGGTTGCCCATGTCCGAGGTGCTGGCGGTGGATGCAAGGGCCGAGATGGCGCGGCTGGGTCTGAACGATCATCTTTCTGCGCAGCGATCTAACGGGCTGCGCGCAATGATCGAGCGGATACGCTTGGTGGCCTCTACGACTGTTTAATCCAGCGGAGGCGCCTGCGGCGCCGCAAAGTCCCTTAGGACTTTGCGGCGCAGTGGCGAGGTCTCACAGTTTGGCGAGCGTGGTCGCGAGGTCGCCATATCCCGTGAACCGACGCTCGAAGGTGAGGCCCAACAGATCGGCGCAGGCTTTGGCTTTCGTCGTCAGCTCCGGATCGTCGGTCTGCGCCTGGTAGACCAGCTTTTCGTAGTTCCCGAAATACATGTCGCGCAGCTCCGGGTGGCGGTCGAGTCCCATGGGTTTCACCACGAAGGCGTCGAACTGACGGACCAGAAAGTCGGTGAGATAGAACGTGGTGAACTCCGTCTCGCTTTGATCGGCAAAGCGGGCGTTGCCTTCGAAGAAGGAATAGCAGTGCGGGCCCGCGACCATCTCGACGCCCAGCTCTTCACAGGCCGCTTGCAGCAGGCCCCCTGTGCCGCAATCCGCATAGACCACGAAGATCTGATCATAGGTGGCGCGGTGTTTAGCGACCGCCTCACGCACACTCGCGGTGATCTTTTCGGGGTAGAGGTGGTATTTGGCGGGCAGGCAGGTGAGATCGAGATGCTCCCAGCCGTTCGCCGCTTTCAGATCAAGGATTTCGCGCGCCAGAGCACCGCAGGCGATCAACAGCACCTTCCCGCGCGCGCTGTCGAGAGGCAGCCCGGCTTCGGTCAATGCGGTATCACTTATCTCCGGCATAGCGCCCTCTCAAAAGCAAAAGCCTGCACCGGGCCCCGGGTGCAGGCTTTCAACACCATGCGCGCAGGGGTCAGGCGCTTTTCTGATTGTGCTTGCGGCCGACCCATTCCTTGGCGGTTTCCACTGCGACAGCCGCGTCACGACAATAGGCATCTGCGCCGATGGCCTTGCCGAACTCCTCGTTCAGAGGCGCGCCGCCGACCAGTACGATGTAGTCATCGCGCACGCCCTGTTCGACCATCGTGTCGATCACGACTTTCATGTAGGGCATTGTCGTCGTCAGCAGGGCAGACATGCCGAGGATATCAGGCGCCTCGGTCTCCAGCGCCTCCATGTATTTCTCGACGGCGTTGTTGATCCCGAGATCCACAACTTCAAAACCGGCGCCCTCCATCATCATGCCAACGAGGTTCTTGCCGATGTCGTGGATATCGCCCTTGACCGTGCCAATCACCATCTTGCCCACACGTGGTGCGCCGGTTTCGGCCAGCAGGGGTTTCAGGATGGCCATGCCGCCCTTCATCGCATTCGCCGCCAGCAGAACTTCGGGCACGAAGAGAATGCCGTCGCGGAAGTCGTGACCGACGATGGTCATCCCCCCCACCAGCGCTTTTGTGAGGATGTCGTAAGGCTGCCAGCCGCGTTCGAGCAGGATCTTGACCCCTTCCTCGATCTCTTCCTTGAGACCGTCGTAGAGGTCATCGAACATCTGTTGGACCAGCTCTTCGTCGTCCAGCTCCGACAGGATGATTTCGTCTTCGTCCGACATGGGCAATCCTTTATCGCTGCCCCGGCTTGCGGGGTCTGGCCTTTGGTCCGTTTTGACAGATAGCGTGAAACGCACTGTCCAAATAGCGACACGGTGCTACGCCCGTGCGACCATCTGACGCGAATTTTATCGCGCGGAAAGAGCCGTCTACAAGAGGCGGCGCGCCAGACCTGTCCGAAATCTTTTCATAAAGATATAGAGGTTAAACGCAGGTTACTCTGCCGCCTGGACGAGGTTGAGCACCGGTTGCGGCTCAGGTTTGCGCGTGGTCTCTGCGGTGCGCTTTGCGTAGAGCAGCGCGAACATTGGCGGCGTGAAGTAGAAGGAGACCACCGTAGAGAGCAGCACACCGCCCGCGACCGACATGGCAAATGGCGGCCAGAAGCCACCACCCGCGAGGATCAGCGGCAGGAAGCCCCCGAACGTGGTGATGGTGGTGCTGATGATGTGCCGGCTCGACCCCATCAGGACGCCCACCATTGCGTCGGCGTCGCCCATACGCGCGTCAGGGTCGTCGCGCAGCCCGGTCATGATGATGATCGCGGCGTTGATCGACACACCAATCGAGCCGATGACACCGATGATCGCGTTGATGCCGAACGGGTACTGGAAGACCGCCAGCGCGAGAATGCTGAGCCCCGCGGAGAGCACGCTGACCACCAGCGCGATGGCGGACAGGCGGAAGGAGTTGAAGGTCATCACGATAGCGGCAATCGACAGTGTCACGATCAGCCCGAGCGAGGCGAGCAGGTTGCCCATGGTCTCGGCGCGCGCGTCGCTGTCGCCGCCGATCTCCAACCGGTAGCCTGCGGGCAGGGCGAAGCCTTCGGCTTGAAGCGCGGCTTGCACATCGACAAGCGCCTCTTCGGGCAGCACGTCGCGGAGGATGAAAGCCTGGATTGTGTTCACGCGCTCGGCGTTGCGCCGGGTAATGATCGGATCGCTCGGGGTCAGGGTCAGGTCGGCGATGGCCGAGAGGGGCACGCCAGGGAAGCTGCCCTCGGCGGAGAGGGCGGCAGCGTTGGGCGGCAGCAAGATCATATCGGCAATGGCGGTGAGATCGCTGCGCATGGCATCGCCGAAGCGCACCCGGACAGGCAGCTCCTCGGGGCCCTCAAGCAGAGAGCCACCCGCAACACCTTCGAGCCCCGCTTCGAGCTGGCGCGATACGGAGGCGAGTTCCAGTCCCAACTGACGGGCTTTGGCTTCATCGACGTCAATGCTGACCTCGGGCGCGCCGGTTGTTACGGTTCCCCGGGCCAGGGTGACCATATCCACATCCGCGACGATGCGCCGGACCTCTGCACCCACTTCGCGCAGGGTTGCGAGATCCGGGCCCACGATGCGCAGCTCGACAGGGGCATCAACCGGTGGGCCCTGCACAAGGCCGCGCACGAGCACCTGGGCCTCCGGCGCTGCGCTGTCGATCTCCCGCTCGAGCCGGGCGATCAGGGTCTCGGTGGCGTCCGGCGAGGTGGTGGTGACGAGCGCTTCGGCAAAACGGGCAGCATTGTCCCGACCGCCAGCCATATTGTAGTAGAAGGCGGGTGCGGATTTCCCCAACACCCAGGATACCTGATCGGTCTCGGGCGCGTTGCGGAGCAAATCATCAAGGCGCGCGACGACTTCCGCCGTCTGCCCAATTGCTGCGCCGGGCCGCAGATCGACTTCGATGTGGAACTGGTCGCGGTCGACCCCGGGGAAGAATTGAGCTGTCAACAGCGGCATGGACATGAAGCCCAAGATCGGCAGCACAAGTGCAAAGGCAACCGAGCGCAGCGGATTGCGTACCGCCCACCGCAGGCTGGCAGCGAAGGCTGCTGACAGGGCGGGCAGTTTGAGGCCCGAGGACATGAGGCCGCTCTTGTCCGAGTTGGGCATGGTCCAGCCGGCGATGGCGGGCGTCAGCGTGACGGCGACCACGAAGGACCACATCAGCATGGTGACCACGGCAATGGCGATAGAGCCCACGAAATCGCCCGCCGGACCTGGCAGCAGGATCATGGGGGTAAAGGAGAGCGCGGTCGTCACTGTCGAGGCAAAAAGCGGGGCGAGCAATCGGCGTACCGCTCCGCGCACCGCGGCGATCCGGGCCTGGCCCTTGGCGATCCGCTGTCCGACCTCGTCGGTCATCACGATGCCCGCATCAACCAGCAGCCCCAGCGCCACGATCAAACCGGTGACAGACATCTGGTGGATGGCCAGGCCGATGATGTTCATGGTGGCCAAGGTCGCGAGCGAGACGATCGGCAATATCAAGGCCACGATCAGCGCCGCGCGCACGCCCATGGTGATCAGCAGCACACCGACCACCAGCGCCACGCCAATCGCCATATTGCCGCCCACTTCAGCAAGCCGCTCAGCGGTGTAGCGGCTCTGGTCAAAGATCAACTCGGCCGTGATGCTGTCAGGCACCGTTGTCTGGAACATTGCAAGTTCCGCAACCACCCGATCCATCCACACATCGACCTGTAAGCCGTCCTCGAGCTTGGCGCCGACAAGAACCGCTGGAGCACCATTGTGCAGCGCCTGCTCGGCCAGCGGCAAGCGCGGGCCGCGACTGATCTCGGCGATGTCGGCGACGCGGGTGACCTGGCCATCAGGGCCTTCGCGGACAATCATCTCGCGCACGCGGTCGAGCGCTGTGATGTCTCCGGCGATATCGATGATCAGCTCGTTGTCGAGGCTGCGTAGCCGTCCGGCTTGCCCTTTGCTGTCAGCGCGCGCAATGGCCGCGGACACATCGTCGGCTGTAAGCCCGAGCGCGGCCGTCCTGACCGGATCAAGCGTCACCAGAACTTCTTCTTCCGGGGCGCCGAAGGTTTCGACCTGTTTGGTGCCTGCGGTGCTGCGCAACTGGTCGGCGAGGGTTTCGGCATAGCGGCCCATGATCGACAGCGGCACGTCCGCGTGATCCGCCGATAACGCGATAATGGCGCCAAAGGTGCCTGCGCCATCGGACGAAAACTCCGGCGTCAGGGCGCCTTGCGGGAAATTCGCCTCCGCATCACCCAAGGCGTCACGGATTTCGGACCACACCTGTTCGATCCTATCATCCGGCAGCGTTTCAAGCAGGTCCACCTGGACGATGGAGATGCCGGTCGCCGAGGTCGAGTTGATCTCGTCCACCTCCGGGATTTCGCGCAGCTCATCTTCGATCTCTGCGGTGACCAATGTCTCGACGCGGGCAGGGTCTGCGCCGGGGTAGGGGGTCGTGATCGTCGCAAAGAGGTTGGTGATCGTCGGGTCTTCCTGTCGACCGATGGCCAGAAGCGCCGAGAGACCCGCCGCGATGATGACCAGCAGCGCGAGGGCGACGATGCGCGGTTCCCGGAAGGTGAGCGTTTCCATCAGCCTGCCTCGCCTGTGAGCTGCACGGTCTGACCGGAGACAACGCGGTGCGGACCATCCGGAATGAACTGCATACCGTCGGTGAAGGTGCCGCGGACGTAGGCCCGCGCCCCGTCGGAGAACAAAACCTCAACCGCTTCGGTGCCCACACGCAGGGCGTCGGACCTCTCGGGCAAGGTCATGAGCTGCCACAGCCCTCGGGGCGCGTCCTGCAAGGCCGAGAGGGGCACCCAGGCGCCGCGCTCAGCCACATGTTGGTTCAGAACCAGGGTGCCTGTTTCGCGTAACGGCGGCAGATCCTCGTCTGCGAAATTCAGCAAGACGGTGCGTGTACGGGTCGCGCCGTCCAACTCCGGCAACACGGAGTCCAGCGTCAGCGGATAGCGTGTGCCGGCAAAGATCGCCTCGAACTCGGCCGCTTCGGACAGGGCGCTCACGATGTCAGGCGTCAGGCCGACGCGGAACTGCTGGCCGCCGGTTTCAACCAGCGACAGGATCGCCTGTCCGGCGCCAACCGTGCCGCCGGTGTCGACCATCCGGGTCGAGATCGTCGCATCAAAGGGCGCGCGCAGCTCGGATTTCTCGAGCTGCAGGGCGACCGATACGAGGCTGGCATCGATCTCGGCGATGCGGGCTTCGAGTTCCGCCAGGCGCAAGGCCACATCGTCCACCGCCTGGTTGGACGCAAAGCCGCGTTCGCGCAGTTCGGTCTGCCGGTCGGTGGTCCGACGCGCCAGCTCGGTCTGTGCTTCCAGTGCGCGGCGGGAGGCGCGCAGGCGGGTCTGCTCGGCCTCGATCAACCGGGTGTCGAGCCGGGCAACGAGCGTTCCGGCAGTGACCGTATCTCCTTCATCCACCGCGAGCATGGCCACCGTGCCGCCCTGTTCGAAGGCCATGGTGGTGCGCTGTGCCGCTTGAATTTGTCCCGGAAAGTGACGCGCAACGCTGTAGCCGTCCTCGAGGGTCAGCCGTGCGGCGGTGACGGTCATCGGTGCTGTCGCATCGGGTGCTTCAACACCGGCGGCGCGCTCGGCCAAGACACTTTGGCCGAAGATCATCAAGCCGATGGCCAGTGCGATGGCCAAAAGGGTGAAGACTAAGGTGGCACCTTGTCGTAGGATGCGACGCCAGAGTGGTTTTTGCGGAGTTGCCGTAACGGTCATATGAAGCCTCACTTGCGAAGTAAGTGTCACTTACATATGTTATAGCCTCTAACTTTAGCAAGCGCAAAGGAACATTTTTTTGTCAGAGTCGCACGACACGCTGCCGGATCGGCGCACGACCTATCACCATGGAGACCTGCGCGGGCAGCTCCTGGAGGTGGTGCGCGATCTGGTGGAAACCCATGGTCCTGAAGGATTTTCCGTGGCCGAGGCGGCGCGCCGGGCCGGGGTCAGCACGGCGGCGCCGTACAAGCATTTCAAGGATCGCACCGATTTGCTGAATGCGCTTGTGTCGGACGCGATGGACCGTCTGGCACGCCAAATGGAGGAACAACGCGACCAATATCCAGCCGGGACCTACGAGGCGGTCGCGGGAATCGGGCAGGCCTATATCGACTTCGCCAAGGCGGAGCCGGGCATCTTCCGTCTGATGTTCGGCCTGACCGAAGGGCATGAGGACGAGGACGCGCTGCAGAAGAAAGGCAAGCTCTGCCGCGAGATTGTCGAGACTGCCTGCGGGGACTGTATCGGTGCGAATGCCAGCGATCAGGCGGCTGTCCTGTCGGCGTATATCCTCTGGACCAGCGTGCATGGCCACGCATTTCTCAGCATCGACAAGAAAAACAAGGACGAAGCCGAAGGCCTCGACGATTGGGATTTCCTGATGGCGGTGACGCGCGCTGTTCTGGAAGCGTCAGCCCGGCGCTGAAGCGTCAACTGGCGAGGCGACGGCGGCGCGAGCTGCGGCGCGCAGGCTTGGCCTCTTCACCGGTGCCATCGCTTTGTGACGAAAACGCGCCGAGGCGGCCCACGATCTCTTCGAGGCTCGGGGGCTGGGTCATCGTGCGCGTGTCCAACGCCTCGCGCATGTGGCGCAGATGCTCCGGTTGGGTGCCACAGCACCCTCCGATGATCGAAGCCCCGCAAGCGCGCGCCATGACCGCGTAATCCGCCATGAGTTCTGGCGTCCCGTCATAGTGAATATGGCCATCGACATATTTCGGAATGCCCGCGTTGCCCTTGGCGATCACCGGTCGCTCGGGGCCTTGCGCGGCAAAGCCAAGGATCGTGCGCAAAAGGTCCGATGCACCGGTGCCGCAGTTGGCTCCGAAGGCCAGCGGGGCATGATCGCTCAGGTCCTCGACCATCTTGACCATATCGGCGCTGGTCAGGCCCATCATGGTGCGGCCCGCGGTGTCGAAGCTCATCGTACCCACCCACTCGAGCTCGGCCAGCGCAAACCCTTCGGCGGCGGCGCGGTACTCCTCGGGGGCGCTGATTGTCTCGAGCCAGCCGATGTCAGCACCGCCGGACTTCAGACCATCCGCAGCCTCGTGAAACATTTCGACCGCCAGACTGTGACTAAGGGTGCCCACAGGCTCCATGATCTCACCCGTTGGCCCGACAGACCCCGCAACGATCACGGTGCGGCCCGCGATATCCGCCACGTCACGTGCGATTTCAGCAGAGACGCGGGCCAGTTCGTGCACCCGCTTCTCGGCATTATGAAGCTTCAGACGCGATGCGTTGGCGCCAAAGGAGTTGGTCAGAAAGACATCGCTGCCCGCCTCAACCGCCCCGCTGTAGAGTGCCTTGATCTTCTGGGGCTGGTCAGTGTTCCAAAGCTCAGGCGCGTCGCCCGACATAAGACCCATGTTGAAGAGGTTCGTGCCCGTCGCCCCATCGGCGAGCAGGGTGCCTTTGTCGGCCAGCAGGTCTATCATGGGGTTGGTCATGGCGCACCTCGATGCAAGAGAGGCCTTGCGCATGTCACGAACACCACATCAAAGCAAACTCATAAAACTCATCTTGGTTATGAATTTGAGAACAGCGCGTGTTCCATGATCGACCCATGCCGCCCGACGGGCCGATCATAATGCATTGAGAAAGCTCAGCTTTCCGCCATCAACTGCGCCTTCGCCTCAGCCATCAGTTCGACCATTTTTGTGCGAATTGTCGTCTCATCCGCCCGATGCCCCAGATCGCCAGAGACCTTGCGATAGACATCTTCGTCGCCAGCTTCCTCGAAATCGGATTTCACCACCTCCTTGGCATACTCCGCCGCATCGTCGCCGGTCTTACCCAGAAGATCCGCCGCCCAGAGCCCCAGCAGCTTGTTGCGCCGCGCCTCGGCCTTGAACTGCATCTCGGCGTCATGCGCATACTTGTTTTCAAAGGCGTTTTCGCGATCGTCGAAGGTGGTCATGGGTGTCTCTCCTGATGAACGGGTTCGTGTTGCAACAGATATGCGAGCTTGGCGCACATTGCGCAAGTGGCGCTGGCTTGCAGCAACGCGGGCCTTCCACTAAGAGGGGCGCAACGCGGTCGTGATCATCATGGCCCGAGGGGAAAGGACGCCCATGGCTCGGCGCAAGAAAATCTACGAAGGCAAAGCGAAAATCCTTTATGAAGGCCCGGAGCCGGGCACAATCGTGCAGTATTTCAAGGACGATGCCACCGCCTTCAACGCCGAGAAAAAGGCTGTGATCGAGGGCAAGGGCGTGCTGAACAACCGCCTGAGTGAATTTTTCATGACGGGCCTGGGGCAAATCGGCGTGCCCAATCACTTCATCAAGCGGCTGAACATGCGCGAGCAGTTGGTGCGCAGTGTCGAGATCGTGCCGCTTGAGATCATCGTGCGCAATTATGCGGCGGGCACCATGTCCAAGCGGCTGGGCATCGAGGAGGGTACGCAGCTGCCGCGCCCGATTGTCGAATACTGCTACAAAGATGACGCTCTCGGTGATCCTCTCGTGACCGAAGAGCACATCGCCGCCTTTGGTTGGGCGAGCCAGCAGGATATGGACGATATCCTGAGCCTGGCCCTGCGGGTGAATGACTTCCTGTCCGGCGTGATGGTTGCGGTCGGCATTCGGCTCGTGGACTTCAAGATCGAGGTCGGACGCATTTTTGACGGCGACTTCCAGCGCTTGATCGTCGCAGATGAGATCAGCCCGGACAGCTGCCGGCTCTGGGACATCGAGACGGGCCAGAAGCTCGACAAGGATGTTTTCCGCCGCGATCTGGGGGATCTGAAGGACGCATACACCGAGGTGGCACGGCGGCTTGGCGTGATGCCGAAGACCGCAGCGCCGATCACCAAGCCGACGCTGATCAACTAGAGGCGCTGGCAGGGTTTGAGTATTTTTGGAAGGGTGAAGGGCTGGGCATGAAAGCGCGTGTGCATGTGATGCTGAAAAACGGGGTTTTGGATCCGCAAGGTGAGGCGGTGCGCCATGCACTTGGGGCGCTGGGGTTTGACGGTGTGAAGGGGGTGCGGCAGGGCAAGGTGATCGAGCTTGATCTGGATGCGAGCGCCACCGAGGCCGATGTCAATGCGATGTGCGAGAAGCTGCTCGCCAATACGGTGATCGAGTCCTATTCGGTGGAGATGATCTGATGCATGCGGCGGTTGTTGTCTTTCCCGGATCAAACTGTGATCGCGACCTCGCCGTTGCCTTCGAGGCGGCGGGCGCCAAGGTCAGCATGGTCTGGCACAAGGACAGTGATCTGCCCTCTGGCGTCGATATCGTCGGCATTCCTGGCGGATTTTCCTTTGGCGACTACCTGCGCTGTGGGGCGATCGCGGCCAATTCGCCGATTTGCCGCTCGGTCGCTGATCACGCGGGCAAAGGCGGTTATGTGCTGGGCGTGTGCAACGGCTTTCAGGTGCTGACCGAGACTGGGCTTTTGCCGGGTGTGCTTCTGCGGAACGCAGGGTTGAAGTACATTTGCCAAACCGTTGGTTTGAAAGTGGAAACATCTCAGTCAGCCTATACTGAAGGCTACAATGCGGGTGACGTGATCGACATTCCCATTGCGCATCACGATGGCAACTACTTTGCCGACGACGAGACAATTGCGCGTCTGCAGGGCGAAGACCGGATCGCCTTTACCTACACGGACAACCCGAACGGGGCTCGTGCGGACATCGCTGGCATCCTTTCAGAGAACCGCCGCGTGCTCGGGATGATGCCGCATCCGGAACGTGCCGCGGACCATGTCCATGGGGGCACGGACGGACAGGCGCTCTTCCGCGCATTGGCAAACGCTCTCGTCAAAGCGTGACTTGAGCGCATAAGGCGCTTTCGCGTACTGTCGCGCCATGGAGAACGCTGCCGATCCTGATCCCCAGACCCGCGCCATCAACTGGCGCGTACGCGTTGCATTGGCGGTTCTGCTTCTATTGGCTGTGGTTGTCGTGTCTGTCACCAACAAGTTGTTGACGGATCGCTTCACGGAAAGCACGCGTAACCGGGCGGAGTTGCGGCTGGCGCTCTACAGCGGGAACCTGCTGTCGGAGTTGCGCCAGAACGCGATCGTGCCGCAGCTTCTGGCCCGCGATGCGGAGCTGATCGGGGCGCTGAATTCCGCTGACTACACCGCCTCCACCCGGCGCTTGATTTCCTTCGTGGAGGAGATTGGTGCCGCCTCGCTGATGTTGCTCGATATCGATGGGCGGACCGTCGCGGCCACTGACCGCAGCCGGTTGGGCTCAAGCCATCGGGCCGAGCCCTATTTTGTCGATGCGATCCGCGCCAGTGCAACGATCTTCACGGTCGCCGAGCGTGAGGCGGGGGGATACGGCTTCTTCTACTCGCGGCGCGTGCAATCGGGTTCGGACGTTTTGGGCGTGATTGCGGTTGAGGTTGATTTGCAGAAGTTTGGACGAGCCTGGGCAGGCATTTCCGACGCGGTGATCGTGACGGACAGCACCGGGACGATCATCCTGACCACCGAGCCCCGTTGGCGCGGCCGCACCGAAGAGGAGGCGCTTGCGCGGCAGACCCCACAGAATGCCATCCAGCGGGCCATTCAGGCGACCGCCGACTGGACCGCGCTGCCGCCTGACACCTACCTGGAGGGGGAAGCGGTGATGCGGCTGGAGACGCGTATCCCGTTCCGCGGGTGGCGCATGGCGAGCTTCACCACCTATGCCTCTGTGCGCGAGCGTGTGAATGGTGTTTTGGCTCTGGAAATCATGGGCTTCGCGATTCTGCTCGCGCTCAGCTTCTATGCGCTAAGCCGCCGCACAGCCCTGCGTATGGCCCTGTTTCAGCGGGAATCTGCCGAGCTGCGCACCCTGAATGCAGCGCTACAGCGGGAAATCGCCGAGCGAAAACGGGTGCAGGAAACGCTCGCGGTGGCCGAACAGACGCTCGAACAGTCGAGCAAGCTTGCCGCCCTCGGCGAGATGTCGGCGGCGGTCAGCCATGAGCTCAACCAGCCGCTTGCGGCGATGAAAACCTACCTCGCAGGGGCCCGGCTCCTGCTGCGGCGCAATCGGCAGGATGAGGCGCTCTCATCCTTCGGGCGCATCGATGATCTGATCGAGCGTATGGGCGGGATCACGCGGCAGCTCAAGTCTTATGCGCGCAAGGGGCAGGAGGCGTTTTCCCCTGTAGATATGGGCGATGCGCTGGCCTCCGCGCTGTCGATGATGGAGCCGCAACTGCGTCAGCGGCATGTGCAGATCAACCGGATCGTGCCGGACAAACCCGTGCGGGTGATGGGCGACCGGCTGCGCATCGAGCAGGTGATGGTCAACCTTCTGCGGAACGCAATCGATGCCACGAAGTCCGAGATCGATCCGAAGGTCGAGATCCTGCTGACGGCGGGTGAGACCGCGACCTTGACCGTGCGGGACAACGGGCCGGGCATTGAGGACCTCGATCAACTGTTCGAGCCGTTCTACACGACAAAACAGCCGGGTGACGGTGTGGGGCTGGGCCTCGCGATTTCATCTGGTATCGTGAATGACTTAGGGGGGCGCCTGACGGCGCGCAATGGACAGGCCGGGGGCGCGGTCTTCGAGATGCAGTTGCCAATTATGGGCGACGAGCACAGTACACAAGCGGCGGAGTAAGCCATGACACAAGCCATGAAGATTGCAATTGTGGATGACGAACAGGATATGCGGCAGTCGATCAGCCAATGGCTGGCCCTGTCGGGATATGACACAGAGACCTTTGGCAGCGCCGAAGATGCGCTCAAGGTGCTTGGGCCGGACTATCCGGGCATCGTAATTTCGGACATCAAGATGCCTGGCATGGACGGGATGCAATTTCTCAAGAAGCTGATGGGCAACGACTCCGCGCTGCCGGTGATCATGATCACCGGACATGGCGATGTGCCGATGGCGGTGGAAGCCATGCGCGTCGGCGCGTTTGATTTCCTGGAAAAGCCGTTCAATCCGGACCGGATGAACGAACTGGCCAAGAAGGCCACAGGCGCGCGGCGTCTCGTGATGGACAACCGCGCGTTGCGCCGCGAGCTTTCCGACGGCGGCCAGCTGATGAAGAAGCTGATCGGGCAGAGCCCGGTGATGGAGCGGCTGCGCGAAGACATCCTCGATCTGGGTCAGGCCGATGGGCACGTGCTGATCGATGGCGAAACGGGCACCGGCAAGACGCTGGTGGCCCATGCGCTACACGCAGTGGGCAGCCGCGCGGGCAAGAAGTTCGTGCTGATCAGCTGCGGGGCCTACGAGGAAGAAGCGCTGAGCAAGCGGCTCTTTGGCCCGATGAACCCGGAAGACGCGCAACTGCCTGCCATCGAAGAGGCCCGTGGCGGGACGCTAGTGCTGGAGGATATCGAGGCGCTGTCGGAAACGATGCAGGCGCGCCTTCTGAGCGTGATCAACGAGCAGGGGGCGCCCGCCGAGACGCGGATCGTGGCGATCTCGAACCTGCAAGAAGCGGGGCGGACCTGTGAGGATGCGCTACGGGCCGATCTTTTCTACCGGCTGGCCGCATTGCGGATCACGGTGCCGCCGTTGCGCCAGCGGGGCGAGGACATCCTGACGCTCTTCACGCGTCTCAGCGAGCAGTTCTCTGACGAATACGGCTGTGATGCGCCGCAGGTCTCTGCACAGGAAGCTGCACAGCTCTTGCAGGCGCCCTGGCCCGGTAACGTGCGCCAGCTGATCAATGTGGCCGAGCGCGCGGTGCTGCAATCGCGGCGCGGCTCGGGCACCATCGCCTCGCTGTTGATGAACGATCACGAGGACATGCAGCCGGTGATGACCACCGAGGGCAAACCGCTGAAAGAATATGTGGAAGCCTTCGAGCGCATGCTCATCGACAACACCATGCGGCGGCATCGCGGGTCGATTGCGAGCGTGATGGAGGAATTGTGCCTGCCACGCCGCACGTTAAACGAGAAAATGGCGAAATACGGCCTGCAGCGGTCCGACTACCTCTGACGGTCGCATCTTTCCGCTGACCTCGCGAAAAATCGCGTAGAATCTGGGGGCTAGAGCCGTATTGCGGCTCGCCCTGCACATTCCCCATTGTGTTTTCTCACACAGTCGCATTATCTAAGGGAACGATGGTGCGGCATATCTCTGCATGCAACCGTCGGATGAGATTCGCTGCTCTGGGCGCGGTGTGGGACGTATCACACCACCGGGGTAGACCGATTGGGCCGGAAACGGCCAACGAACCGCTGACGTGGACCAAGGCCAGAGCGCCCCAAATCCCGCAGTATATAATGGATACGAGGCCGCGATCCGCGTGCCCGTGTCGGAGAAGAACCGCGATGACGCGCGCCGATGCACTGAGCAGATCCGCCATGGCCCCGAGGGGCCGGGCGCAGCGCACGTTTCTGATCGCCCTGACAAGACACGTCCCCTACCTCGCCGATCCGCCAGGGTCTGCGGGCGTACGGCTGTGCAAATTGGAAATATGGCTAAGAAAATGCTTATCGACGCCACCCACGCGGAAGAGACCCGCGTCGTGGTGGTGGACGGAAACAAGGTCGAGGAGTTTGACTTTGAATCCGAAAACAAGCGCCAGCTTGCTGGCAACATCTATCTCGCAAAAGTAACGCGCGTCGAGCCGTCGCTTCAGGCGGCGTTCGTGGACTATGGCGGCAACCGCCACGGCTTTCTCGCGTTCTCGGAGATCCACCCAGACTACTATCAGATCCCTGTCGCGGACCGTCAGGCGCTGATGGAAGAAGAACGTGCTTATGCCGAAGCGCAGAAGGCCAAGGAAGACGAAGACGAGAAGCCCAAGCGCCGTTCGCGCAGTCGCAGCCGGTCGAAGGCCAAGGCTGCCGAGGCCGCTAATGATGATGCGGTGGCGTCGAAGGACGTCGAATCCGATCAGATCGACGGGATGGAGACCATCGACCTCGACGACGAGGAAGGCTCCTCGCCGATGGAGCGCGTGGCCGAAACCCCTGTTGAAGAGCCCGAAGATGCGCCGGAAGAGGTCGTGGCAGAGGCTGATGCGCCCGACACGGCGGATGCTGAGGATGCGGGTGCGGAGGCCGACGGAGACGATGACGAGGCGGACAGTTCCAAGCGCAAATCCGACGCCTCGGCCAAGGATGACAGCATCGAGTCCGTAGCCGATGACGACGACCAGGAAGACATCCGGCCCGCACGCAAACCGCGCCCCCGGCGCTACAAGATCCAGGAAGTCATCAAGGTCCGCCAGATCCTGCTGGTGCAGGTTGTTAAGGAAGAACGTGGCAACAAGGGTGCGGCGCTGACCACCTACCTCAGTCTCGCGGGTCGTTACTGCGTGCTGATGCCGAACACGGCGCGTGGCGGTGGCATTTCCCGCAAGATCACCAATGCCGCTGACCGCAAGAAGCTGAAAGATATCGCCAATGAGATCGAGGTGCCGGATGGCGCCGGGCTCATCGTGCGCACGGCAGGCGCCAAACGCACCAAGGCCGAGATCAAGCGTGACTATGAGTATCTGCAGCGGCTCTGGGAGCAGATCCGCGAGCTTACGCTGAAGAGCATTGCGCCCGCCAAGATCTACGAAGAGGGTGATCTGATCAAACGCTCGATCCGCGATCTCTATAATCGCGAAATCGATGAGGTGTTTGTCGAGGGCGAGCGCGGCTATCGCATCGCCAAGGACTTCATGAAGATGATCATGCCGTCCCATGCGAAGAACGTGAAACTTTATGCCGAGAGCCTGCCGCTCTTTGCGCGCTATCAGGTGGAAAGCTACCTCGCTGGCATGTTCAACCCGACGGTACAACTGCCCTCAGGCGGCTACATCGTGATCGGCGTGACCGAGGCGCTGGTGGCCATCGATGTGAACTCCGGTCGGGCGACCAAGGAAGGCTCCATCGAGCAGACCGCAACCAAGACCAACCTGGAAGCCGCCGACGAAGTGGCGCGCCAGCTGCGGCTGCGCGACCTCGCGGGGCTCATTGTCATCGATTTCATCGACATGGACGAGCGCAAGAACAACGCCGCCGTCGAGAAACGCGTGAAGGAAAAGCTCAAGACCGACCGGGCGCGTATTCAGGTGGGCCGCATCTCGGGCTTTGGCCTGATGGAGATGTCGCGTCAGCGCCTGCGCCCCGGCATGATCGAAGCCACCACGCAGCCGTGCCAGGCCTGCCACGGCACCGGGCTTATCCGGTCGGACGACAACCTTGCGCTGTCGATCCTGCGGCAGATCGAGGAAGAGGGCACGCGGAAACGCTCGCGTGAAGTGCTGATCAAGGCACCTGTGGGCATTGCGAACTTCCTGATGAACCAGAAGCGCGAGCATATCGCCCAGATCGAAGGCCGTTACGGGCTGTCGGTTCGGATCGAAGGGGACCCGATGTTGGTCAGCCCTGATTTCAGCCTCGAGAAGTTCAAGACGGCGACCCGCGTGGTCAGCGCGGTGGCCGACACCGTGGTCTCGGTCGACACCTCGATCATGGATCAGGTGGACGCGGATGATGAGAGCGATGTGATCGCCGATGAAGCGCCCGCTGCGGATCAGGGCCGGTCGGAGGACGGAGATGGAGAAGGCAAGCCCAAGCGCCGCCGTCGCCGTCGTCGCCGCAGCCGGAACAAGTCGAACGGTGCTGACAATGGTCAGGCCAATGAGACGCAGGAGGCCAGTGACGACGCGCCAGTGAAGAACGGCGCGGACACCTCGGAGGCACCGGCCGAAGCGGAGACAGAGGCGGCGCCTGAAGCCGAGGCGGACGCTGAAAAGCCCAAGCCCAAGCGGCGCACGCGCAAAGCGAAGCCGAAGGAAGAGGCGGAAGCGGTCACAACCGAAGACGCTAAGACCAGCGAAGCGGCGCCGGAGCCTGCACCCGAGGCATCGGACGAGGTGGCGGAGAAGCCCAAGCGCAAGCGCGCCAGCCGGGCGAAGAAGCCGAAGGTCGAGGAGGCCGCGACGGAAGCAGCAGAGCCTGCCGCGTCTGAGCCGGCACCCGAGCACGCCCCGGCGCCCGAGCCCGTGGCGGCTGACACCGCGCCGGAGCCGGCGGCTGCAGCGCCGGAGCCTGCACCTGAACCCGCGCCAACAAAGCCAAAGCGCAAAGGCTGGTGGTCGCTCGGCGGCTGATCTCAACGAAAAGAAGATAGAAAGGCGTGCCAACCAGCGCGCCTTTTTTGCATTTTACGTTTTGCGGATGACGTAGACCTGCACCGCCCCCTCGATGTCGGACGACACAAGCTCATGCCCCGCTTCCGCACAAAAATGCGGCACATCGACCACGGCGGCGGGATCATCCGCACGCATGGTGAGCGTGTCGCCGGGCGCTAGCGCCAGCAGCCGTTTGCGGGCCTTGAGGACGGGCAGGGGGCAGAGCAGCCCGGTGGCATCGAGATCGGTGGAGGTGTCACTCATATCCCTCACATAGGTGCGATGTTTCAGCCTGTCCACAAGGTTGTGACTGTCACCTGCGTGACCTCTTAACGCTTATCCGCTAGGGGTGAGGGATGTTTGGAATCGAAATCATCGACGCCAGTCTGCTGCCGGCCATGATGGTGGCCCTGCTGGCAGGTGTCATCAGCTTTCTCAGCCCCTGTGTGCTGCCGATTGTGCCGCCATATCTGGCCTATATGAGCGGTGTGTCCATCGGGGATATGACCGGCGAGGTGGCGGCCCGGCGCCGCGCGGTGATTTCGGCCTTGTTTTTTGTGCTGGGGCTGAGCACGGTCTTTCTCATCCTCGGGTTCACGGCCTCGGCTTTCGGGGCGTTTTTCCTGCAAAATCAGGTGCTTTTCGCGCAGATTGCCGGGCTTGTGGTGATTGTCTTCGGCCTGCATTTCCTCGGTCTTTTCCGCATCCCGTTCCTTGATCAGGAGGCGCGGCTGGACGCAGGCGACCAGGGCGGCTCCAGCTTTGGTGCCTATATTCTCGGCCTCGCCTTTGCCTTTGGCTGGACCCCCTGCATCGGTCCGCAACTCGGCGCGATCCTGTCGCTCGCCGCCTCCGAGGCCTCGGTCAGCCGCGGCACGCTGCTTCTGGGCATCTATGCCGCAGGGCTCGGCATCCCGTTCCTGCTCGCCGCGATGTTCATGACTCGCGCTGTGGGTCTGATGAACCGCCTGAAACGCCATATGAAGACCATCGAGCGGGTGATGGGCGGGCTGCTCATCTTCGTTGGGCTTGCCATGGTAACAGGCGCCTTCACGACCTTCTCCTATTGGCTGCTCGAGCAATTCCCGGCCTTGGCTTTGCTGGGCTGATCCCCTTAGACTGCAGACCAACCGCGCTATGCTGCCGGGATGAGTAAGGTCTGGTCATGGGCAGCACGTCTGACACCGAGGTAAAGCGCCGCAAGGTTTTCTACATCCCCGGGTACGACCCATTCCCACCGCGCCGGTACCGCGAGCTCTATCGCAAGGAAGGCGCTGCGCAGGCCACGATTTCCGGCTACCACCTCGAGATGACGGGCGCGGCGGCTGGCACGGGGTTCGGCTGGCAGGTGCAAAGCGAGATCGACGACCAGACCACCCAAGCCGAGATCGAGGTGCTGATCTGGTCTGACATCGTGCAGGAGAGCTTTCACGCCTCGGTTGCGCTGACCTACCTCGCCATGCTGCGTACGGCTTGGATCTACATCTCCACGGGCGTGCTCTGGCGGCTGATGCGGCTGCGCAAGGGGCCGGTGATCGCGGCGCTTTACCCGGTGCTGATGCTGATCGGCCAAGCGGTTTTCGCGGTGGCCTTGGGCTGGGGCGTGGCCCGTGTGGTGCAGGTTCTGCTGGCGCTGAGCCCGCTGCCACCCACGGCGCAGATCATCGCAGCCGCCGTGGTGGGCGTGCTGGCGATCGGCGGGGTCCTGCGCTGGTTTCAGCAGATCGATAGCAAGTTTTTCGCCTATTACCTGATGCATGATTTTGCCCATAGCGCTGCGCGCCGAGGGGCCTATCCGCCCGAGATCATGGCGCGACTGAAGCAGTTTGGCGCGCGGCTTGCCGAGGCCCTGGCCGATGATGTGGATGAGGTGCTGGTGGTGGGCCATTCCTCTGGCGCGCATCTGGCGATCACGGTGCTGTCCGACTTGGTCCGCAGCGGCGCGGTTGCGAAGGAGGGCCCGGCGCTGAGCTTCCTGGCCTTGGGGCATGTGGTGCCAATGGTGGCCTTCCTGCCAGAGGCACATGCGATGCGCGCCGACCTGCGGTATCTGTCAACGCGGGAGGAGCTCACCTGGGTGGACGTCACGGCGCCGGGCGATGGCTGTTCCTTTGCGCTCTGTGATCCGGTTTCGGTCTGCGGGCAGGAGACCACCGAGAAGCGCTGGCCGCTGGTCTTTTCAGCCGCCTTCACGCAGAGCCTGAGCCCCGCGCGATGGCAGGCGCTGCGGTGGCGGTTCTTCCGTCTGCATTTCCAGTACCTCTGCGCCTTTGACCAGCCCAAGGACTATGATTACTTCCAGATCACGGCAGGCCCGCTGACGCTTGGCGCGCGCTATGCGGGGCGTCCGGCCTCGG
This sequence comes from Roseobacter cerffii, assembly GCF_054226325.1. Lineage (NCBI taxonomy): Bacteria > Pseudomonadati > Pseudomonadota > Alphaproteobacteria > Rhodobacterales > Roseobacteraceae > Roseobacter > Roseobacter cerffii. The sequence goes on along the minus strand of NZ_CM135757.1, from coordinate 2,503,192 downwards.
CCTCGCGCATCACGCGCGCGGTCAGCAAATACACGTCGATCTCATGACGCAACCGCCCAAGCCCAAAGCCCGTGCCGACAAGGTAAGCCTCTGGCAATACATGCGCCTCTTCCGGCGCGATATCCTGTCAGCCCAGCCGGAACGGCTTTATCGCGCGTGGATGGCCGAGTTTCGCACGCCGTTTTTCCGCAGCTACATGGTCAATGACCGCGACGTGATCCGCGCGGTTCTGAAAGAGCGACCGATGGCGTTTCCGAAGTCCGACCGGGTGGGGTCGGGGCTGCGCCCGCTCCTGGGCAACTCGGTCTTCCTGACCAATGGCGAAGCCTGGGAGCGGCAGCGGCGCATCATCGACCCGGCCTTTGAGGGCGGGCGTCTGCGCGAGACGTTTCCGTCGATCCGTCGGGCGGCAGAGGACGCGGCGGCGCGCTTTGCCGGACATGCCGGGCAGGAGATCGATATCGAGCCCGAGACAAGCCATGCGGCGGCGGATGTGATCTTTCGCACGCTCTTTTCCATTCCCATCGACCATGCGGTGGCCCGCGATGTGTTCGAGGCCTTCCAGACCTATCAGCGCAGCCAGCCGATCCTGAACCTTGCGGCTTTCGTGCCGGTCCCGTCCTGGATGCCGCGGGGGTATCGGCGCGAGACACGGGCGAGTGCCGCCCGCATCCGATCGCTGATCCACCAGTTGACAGCAGAGCGGCAGGCGGAGATCGACGCGGGCGGGGCGCCGCATGATCTGGCCACGAAGATCATGACAACGCCGGACCCGCAGACCGGCGCGCGTTTTGATGTCAATGAGATGGTTGACCAGGTGGCGATCTTTTTCCTTGCCGGGCATGAGACCAGCGCCTCGGCACTCGCCTGGGCGCTGTACCTGCTGGCGCTGTTTCCGGACTGGCAGGAGACGGTAGCCGAGGAGGCGCAACACGCTGATCTCAATGACTTTTCGCAGATGTCAAAGCTGAAGATCACCCGCGATGTGTTTCGCGAGACGCTGCGGCTCTACCCGCCGGTGCCAATGATGGTCCGCGAGACGACGCAACCCGAGACCTTCCGCAAACGCGCGGTCAAACCGGGGGCGCAGGTGGTGATCAGCCAGTGGCATCTGCACCGGCAGAACCGCATGTGGGAGCGCCCGGACGCCTTCGACCCGACCCGGTGGGAGAGTGAAAACGGGCAGGCCTGCGCGCGCGAGGCTTATCTGCCGTTCAGTGCGGGCCCGCGGGTCTGCCCCGGGGCCGGGTTCGCTATGATCGAAGGGGTGATGATGCTGGCACATATCCTGCGCGATCTGAGGGTGGAACTGGGCAGCGGGCCGCCGCCGGTGCCGGTGGCGCATCTGACCGTGCGATCACAGAGCGGCATCCCCCTGCGCATTGTCCGGCGCTAACATGTACCATCCCGCGGCACTCTGTTTTATGGAGAGGCCAAGGGGCGGAATCAGAAGGATATTTCGATCATGTCAGACCACACCGTGATGCGCGAACAGATGAAATCCGGCGCGGGCTTCATTGCCGCCCTTGATCAGTCGGGTGGCTCGACACCCAAGGCGCTGAGCCTCTATGGCGTTGAACCGTCGGATTATTCCGGTGACGAAGAGATGTTCCGCGCGATGCATGACATGCGCGCCCGGATCATTCTGGCGGATGATTTCACCAAGGACAAAGTCATCGGCGCGATTCTCTTCGAACGGACGATGCATGATACCATCAACGAGACCCCTGTTGCGCAGTTGCTCTGGTCAGAGCGCGGTGTGGTGCCGTTTCTGAAGATCGACAAGGGGCTCGAAGAGCAGGCCGACGGGGTGCAGCTGCTCAAGCCGATGCCGGGACTGGAGGACACCTTGCAGGTGGCGAAATCCAAGGGGATCTTCGGCACCAAGGAGCGCTCGGTCATTCACGAGGCCAATGAAAAGGGCATAGCAGAGAACGTGGCCCAGCAGTTCGAGGTGGCCCGCACCGTGATCGCGGCGGGGCTGGTGCCGATCCTGGAGCCGGAAGTGAACATCCACTCCGAGACGAAAGGTGAGGCCGAGGTTTTGCTGGAGGCCGAGATTGCCAAACATCTCGATACGCTGGACGAGGGTGTGGATGTGATGCTGAAGCTGACGCTGCCGAATGAGCCTTGGCGCTATGACAAGCTGGCCGCGCATCCGCGGGTGCTGCGAGTCGTGGCGCTCTCGGGCGGGTATTCGACCGATGAGGCCTGCCAGCGTCTGACGCAGGCGACCTCGATGATCGCGAGCTTCAGCCGCGCGCTCACCGAAGGCTTGAACGTGAAGATGTCGGATGTGGAGTTCAACGCAGCACTTGGCAGTAACATCGACAAGATTTATCGCGCGTCGATCTGAGGTCAGGCTGCGCGTCTGTCCTTTTAAGAGATACGTCCGAGATGTCCTGCCCGGCTGATGGGCCGGGCATCGCCCGACCTCCCCCCGGAGGGCGATTTTGACGGTGGCAAACAGCCCGACATCAGCCGGTGTTCAGCGCGTCGCATAGCGGAGAGTAACGAGACGCCCTCCAGGTCGGGCGATGCCCTCAGTGCAAGGAGGCGCCTGCCGTGCTATCGTCCGGCGGTGGTTTTCCCATTCAGTCTGCAGCATCCTCACGCGCCTGCAAATCCCTCAGCACATAGACGCGGATGGCCGATGCGAGGCCCATCTCTGCGCCACGATCCACGTCGATCTCTGCCACCAGGGCGTTGATCGGTTTGCCTTCCCGCTCGGCGATGTCGCGCAAGGCCCGCCAGAAGTCGTCCTCCAGTGAAATCGACGTACGGTGGCCCTTGAGGGTCACCGAATGCTTCACCGGGCGTCCGCTCATGTCTCGCGCTTGTGGCCGTCGAGGTCGCGTGCGGTCTTCTTGGCCTGCGCGCTTTCAGCGTCTTTCTCAGCCTTGGTTCGACCAAAGCGCACCGCATTCTCGTCCGCTTGCGCCTTTTTCGCGGCCTTGGCCCGCGCCTTGCGGGCTTTGTTAAGATTGATCGGTGCGCTCATGGGGTCACTTCGGACCGACCATGTTTTCGGGCCGCACCACCTCGTTGAAGCGCTCTTCGGTCACGAAACCGAGGTTCACGGCTTCTTCGATGAGCGTGGTGCCGTTCTTGTGCGCGGTCTTGGCGACGGTTGTGGCGTTGTCATAGCCGATCTCGGGGGCCAGGGCGGTCACCAGCATGAGCGACTCGCGCATGAGCTTGTCGATCCGCTCGGCGTCGGCCTTTAGCCCCACGACGAGGTTGTCGGTGAAGGCCGAGGCTGCGTCCCCTAACAACTGCATCGACTGGAGCACATTGTAGGCCATCATGGGTTTGTAGACGTTGAGCTCGAAGTGGCCTTGCGAGCCCGCAAACCCCACGGCGGCATCGTTGCCGAAGACGTGGGCACAGACCTGGGTCAGCGCTTCGCATTGCGTGGGGTTCACCTTGCCCGGCATGATTGAGGAGCCGGGCTCGTTTTCCGGCAGCACCAGCTCACCCAAACCGCAGCGGGGCCCGGAGCCGAGAAGGCGGATGTCATTGGCGATCTTGAAGAGGCTGGCGGCCACGACCTTCAGCGCGCCGGAGATTTCGACCATGGCGTCATGAGCTGCCAAGGCTTCGAACTTATTGGGCGCGGTGACGAAGGGCAGGCCGGTGATCTCGGCCATGTTCTTGGCCACCATCACATCCCAGCCTTTCGGCGTGTTGAGCCCGGTGCCGACGGCGGTGCCGCCTTGCGCCAGCTCATAGATGCGGCCCAGAGCGTCTTTCACCCGCTGAATGCCCATGGCGACCTGATGGGTATAGCCGGAGAATTCCTGGCTGAGCGTCAGTGGCGTGGCGTCCTGTGTGTGGGTGCGGCCAATCTTGATGATGCCGTCGAACTCTTCCACTTTGGCTTGCAGGGCGCCATGCAGCTTTTCCAGCCCCGGCAGAAGAACATCGCGGGCCATCATGGCGGTGGAGATATGCATCGCGGTGGGGAAGGTATCGTTGGAGCTCTGCCCCATGTTGCAGTGATCGTTCGGGTGCACCGGATCTTTGGACCCGATCTCGCCGCCCATGATCTCGATGGCGCGGTTGGCGATGACCTCATTCGCGTTCATGTTCGACTGGGTGCCGGAGCCTGTCTGCCAGACCACGAGTGGGAAGTTGTCATCGAACTTGCCCGCGACCACTTCGGAGGCGGCCTGCACGATGGCCTTGCCCCGCTCGGCATCGAGCTTGCCCAGCTCCAAATTGGCCTGCGCACAGGCCTGTTTGATGACGCCGAGCGCCCGCACAACGGCTGTGGGCTGCTTCTCCCAGCCGATGGGGAAGTTCATGATCGACCGCTGTGTCTGCGCGCCCCAATACTTGTCGAAGGGGACCTCCAGAGGGCCAAAGCTGTCGGTTTCTGTGCGGGTCTGCGCCATGATCTCTTCCCTGAAATTGCGGTATTTGCGGTGTATCGTTGCGGGCCTCATCGCGCAACTGGCAGATGGTGCCGCCCGCGAGGGCCGCTGAAAAACTTGTGATCACGCGAGAGTGTGATTGGGCACAGCGCCCGTTGAACGGGCAGCCGGGAATGTTATCTTGGATGTAGGGAGGTTCTGCCTGCGCGCGACCTTCCTCACCGTGCGTTGACAGAAGGACCACCTGGATGAGACTGAGCCGCCAATTGACGCCGTGGGTTGTCCTGGGGGCGATGGTATTCCTGTTCCTTGCCACTGCAGTGCAGACGGCGCAGGCCGAGATCGCCCGTTTTGTCGGCAGCTATGAAGGGTCCGCCGAGGTGACCTCGGCCGATGGCAGCGCGCAGAAACGCGACATGAGCGTGAAGATCTCGGAGACCAAAGAGGGCTTTACCGTCTATTGGAAGACCAGCACCTATCGCCCGGATGGCTCGACCAAGGAGAAAGCCTATTCGGTCGAGTTCGTGCCATCGGACCGGGGTGACGTCTATGCCTCAGCGATGAAACGCAACGTCTTTGGCCATGATGTCCAGCTCGACCCGATGAAGGGCGAGCCCTATGTGTGGAGCCGGATCAATGGCGATACGCTCAGCGTCTATTCGCTCTTCGTGACAGAAGACGGTGGATACGAGATGCAACAGTTCAACCGGACGCTGGCGGAGGGCGGGCTGGAGCTTGACTACAAGAGCGTGCGCAATGGTGAGGTGCAGCGCACGGTTTCGACTTTCCTCGAAGCGCAGTAGTTCCGGTTACTTGCGGAAGCTGTCGAGAGAGACGATCTCGGCGTCCTGCGGCTTTTTCTCACTGTCCTGCTCATCCGTTGTGGCCGGGAGCTTCTCGTCCGGCTTGATCGCGGGCAGGCTGGTTGATGGTGTCGCAGTCGCTTCTGTCGCAGCTCCCGCCTCTTCCTCGTCCTGCGTCTCGAAGCGCAGGCCGAACTCTACCGACGGATCCACGAAGGTCTTGATCGCGTCGTAGGGAATGTAGAGCGGCTCCGGCGCATCGCCGAAGTTCAGCGTGACCGAGAACCCGTCTTCACCGACGTCCAGATTGTCGTACCAATGCTGCATCACCACGGTCATCTCGCCCGGGTAGCGATCGGACAGCCAGTCGGCCAGTTCCGCATCCGGGTGGCTGGTGTCGAAGGTGATGAAGAAATGATGCGCGCCGGGCAGGCCGTTCGCGGCCACATCATCAAGCACCTTGCGGATGAGGCCGCGCATGGCCTCATGCATCAGGTTGCCATAATCAATGCTGCGGCCCATGACAGTCCTCTGTGCACGTGGGGGTGTTTCTCAAAAGCATAGCCGATTCCCGCGCGGAGGAAAGAGGGCGTCTGCTGAAATCCAGGGCGGGTTCAGAGTGCAGTGACAAGCAGCCCGGCGGCGGCCATCAGGCCAAGCGTTTCCACCATGCCGCGCTTGAGCAGCAGCAGAAGCACCGCGGCCAGCAGGGTGAGGCCAAGGGCGAGCAGATCGAGGGAGGCAGGATCCGGGACGGGCGCGGCGTGCCAGCGCGCGGTGCCGATCTCGCGGAAGAGCACGTGGATTGCGAACCAGATCGCCAGGTTCAGGATCACTCCCACGACGGCCGCCGTGATGGCGTTGAGCGCGGCGGCGATGCGCGTTTTGGAGGAAATGATCTCGAGGTAGGGGCCTGCGAGGAAAATCCATAAGAAACAAGGCGTAAAGGTGACCCAAAGCGTGAGAGCACCTGCTGCAAGCGCCAATCCGATGCCGCCTTGCGCAAACCCGGCGATCAAGGCCACGAACTCGGTGACGAGGATCAGCGGCCCGGGGGTGGTCTCGGCCAATCCCAGGGCGTCGATCATCTGCGCGGTGCTGATCCAGCCATAGTCCTGCACGACCGTCTGCGTCATGTAGGCCAGCACCGCATAGGCGCCGCCGAAGGTGACGACGGCGAGTTTTGAAAAGAACAGGGCGATCTGTGTCAGGAACGCATGATCGATCAGCCAGACGGTGACGATGGGCAAGGCCCAGAGGCCGCCCCAGAGCGCGATGGTTCGGGCGGAGTGGGGCGCAGCGGCGGGCGGGGCGGAAGCCCCGCCCGCCGCCGCGCCCGCCGCCACCGCGCCATAAAGCGCGGCGGCGGCGATGATCAGCGGAAAGGGTAGGCCAAGCCCAAAAAGGGCCAGAAACGCCGCCCCCGCGAGCACATAGGCGCTGGTCGAGGTGAGCGCCTTGCGTGCCACTTTCAGCAGCGCCTGCAGCACGATGACAATGACGGCGGCCTTGATGCCGGCAAAGGCGGCCTGCACGAAAGGCACCTGTCCATAGATCGCGTAGCCAAGGGCCAGCAGCAGGATCACCAGCGCGCCAGGCAAGACGAAGAGCAGCCCGGCGATCAGCCCGCCCAGCGTGCCGCGCAGGCGCCAGCCCGCGTAGGTGGCAAGCTGCATCGCCTCCGGGCCGGGCAGCAGCATGCAGAGTGACAACGCGCGCAGAAAGCCGTCTTCCGTCAACCACGGGCGCTCTTCGACCAACTCGCGGTGCATCAGGGCGATCTGGGCCGCGGGCCCGCCGAAGGACAGAAGCCCGATCCGCCCGAACACGCGGATGAGCTCGGCTTGGCTCGGCGCGCTCATGCGGCCATCTCGTCGGCGCGGCCATCCCGTGCCCAGAGATAGAGCGCGTCGCAGAGTGTCATCGCGGCGGTCAGACGCTCTTGATCCTCCGGATGGCCGAGGCAAAGACCGGTCCCGAGTGCCGTCAACCCTGCCATCTCCTCCGTGGTGCTGAGCGCCCACGCCATGACCTGCAAGGCCTCAGTTTGGAGACCATAGCGTGTCACCAAGGCCCTGAACGGTGGCTCGTCGGGCGCTTCGCCAAGGCTGCGGACCGCCGTCGCTGAAAACTTGTCTGCGATGTCCGTGACCTCCGCCAGCGGTACAAAGAGTATGTCAGCGCGGGGCGTGAGGAACCGCTTGATGAGCCAGGCGCAGGCGAGATGCTCGAGCGTCGGCGCCGCGGGCAGGACCCAGCGCTGTGGCCCGTCGGGCGCGGGCAGCAGGGCCTGCGGTACGCGGGGCAGCCCGGCGTCGCGCCAGGCATAATTGCCACCCTCCAGCGCACGCGCCGCGATCCCGCGAGCGCGCAGAAGCGCGGCGGTGCCCTGGCTCAGCTTGCGCCCCTTCTGGCAGACGGTTACGACGACGCACTCCTCTAGGTCCGCAGCCAGATCACCGACAGACCAGTGGTCGTGGCGGATGGCCGTGGGGATCAGGCAGGGATCGGCCTGGACATCCTCTTCAAGAGATACATCAATGATAACAGGGGCTTGCGCTGTTCCAATCCAGCGCATGAGGGTGTCGGGAGCAACAGTGGCAATGTGCGCCATATCAAAGCATCCTTTTGTCACGTCAATAGGATGCGATACTTGGGCCAGCGCCTCACGGGGCGATCGCGAACTCCCCATGTCGAAGGGGTGCCACAGATCGGCGCGTCAGGTCAACGGCCATGTCTCAGCGCAGCACCGTCCCGCCCAGCAGCAGGGCATGGGTGTTTTCGGGCAGCTGGCCGAGCTGTTCAAAGAAGCGGATGAAGTCGAAGGCGGGGTAGCTTTCCGCTTTCTTGTCCCCGTCAAAGCGCAGCATGATCTGCTGGTAGACCTTGACCGGTTCAGAGGTGGCGGCATTGCGGCAGGTGATCTCGAGCATGGCGCTGATCCAGTCGTCCTGCTCGATGGTGTGCAGCAGCTCCACGCGGATGTCGGTCACGAAACTGCGCAGCACCGAGACCCATTCGCGGATCTCGGACGGCTCGATGCCGAAGCCCTGCGCGATGTGCCGGTTGTGCGGGGCATCGACAAAATAGTCCTCGATCACGTCGAGGCGGCCCTCTTCCCAGACGGCGGTGTACCACTCTCGCAGAATGTCGGCTTTGGTCACGTCAGGTGCCTGATCAGCTTCTGCCTAAAGTTTAGCCACAAGCGGATTGAGGAAGGCTTAACGGCCTAGTCGGATCAGGGAAGTGCAGGCTTCTGTTGCCAGGTGCCTGCGAACCCCGCCTAGTGCTGCAAGGCGCTAGGGCTTAAGATTTCGGAAGCTCCGACTGCTTACGCAGCCATTGCCGCCGGTGCACGATTGTCATTTGCAATTGTACGTTTTGAACCGATAACGGTGGTATCTCACCGAAACAAAGCTAACCCCTTTAGACGTTCGTCGATCCTGTTTCGGCCCCATGATCCCCAAATGAAGGATGTTTGGTGGAGCCGCCGGGTACCGCCCCCGGGTCCGATCCGCTTATTGCGAGCGCGTTTATGTCCATAGTTCCGAAGAACAGGTTAGATATAGGCCTGTCGGCCGGAAATCTCAAGAGGGGGCGTGCGTGCGGTGGTTTTGGACGCGGCGCAACGGGTGTGATCGAATCGTTTTGGATATCAAAGGTTAAAGGGCGGCTTTTAATGTAAACCCAACGTCGGTATCACGTCGGTACTTGGTCGGTATCGCGTCGGTGGGCTGTCGGTGCGCGCCTGGGGTTAAGAGCGCGTACGCCCTGTTCAGAGTGGATTGGCCCAGAGAAAGGCTGCCGCAAGTGCTGCCTCGATGCCACCGAAGATCAGCACCTTGCGGCGCGGGGGATTGTCGAAGATCAATGAGACCAGCCGCCCGAGGGCTGCGCCGACGAAGGCAAAGCCGATCATCGCGTAGGCTAGTGGTTGATCGAGCCAAAGGGCGGCGAGCCCCGCGACCACGAAGAGCCCGCCCACCGAGGCGCGCATTTCGCTCAGACCCATGGTGCTGGCCGTGGGCGCAAGATCGAGCGCGCCTGCGGTGTAGCGTGGGGCGAGAAAGCCGAAGAGGCCGAAGCCGATGGTCAGCAGGCTTGCGGAGATGTTGAGAAACTCTGCCATGCCGCCGGACGTAGGCTGGTGCCGTGGCCGGGCAAGCCCCTAGTTCAGCACCACCGGTTCGGGTCGCCCCATGCGGCAGAGATCGCAGATGCGCACCGCTTCGGTGATGCCCATCTCGGCCAGATCGCGGAAATCGGGCAGGGTGTAGGCATCGGCGGCGGTGAGGTCCACATCATAGCCGAGGTCGCGGAACGAGGCGACGGAGAGGCGGCTGATCGGGCGTTCTGCACCGGAGAGAAAGCCGGTCAGCAGCTCATCACCGAAGATCAGCTCGCGCCAGTGACCTTCGCGGGTGCCCGCGCCGCCGGTGTTGGCGATGGGCACCGCCGCTTCCGTGCCCCCGAGGTCCTGATACTCCTGCGTCGCCTCCGCGCCGACAAACCGGGGATCGTTGGTGCCGCTGGCCAGAATGAGCCCGGCGCGCGTCCAGAGGGTGCCGAAGCCCAGCACATGGGCCATCTCGTGCAGCACGACGTCTTCGAAGCTGCCATCGGCTTCGAGCCGTTCCACATCGGCGGTGTCGAACTGCATGATGCCCGCAACCGGCAGCTCCGATCCCGGGCGCAGCGCGGTGGGGCCGGCCTGGCCCAGCACGCCCGCCGCGCCGTCGATGGGCTCGACCGAGACTTCGATCAGCAGCCCGTCGAGCCTGCGGCCCTCGAAGGTGACCGGTTCGAATTCGGTGTCGATGATGGTGTCCCAGCGGTCGGCGGCGCGGGTGAAGGCGCCCCGGCGGGTGTCGGAGATCGGGGTGGTGAACTCAAGCGTGATCATCTGCGTGCCTCTCTTTCTGTGACAGCCTTCGAGGCCGTCTTTCCTATGACATGGGGGCCCGGAGACGGGGGATGAATGGGGCAGTGCGCAAGCGGCGCATTCCTGCGCGAAGCGGGGATGTGCAGTGGCAGGTTCCGGCGCAGGCCGCGCGGCATCGCGCGGTGCGGGTGGCGAAAATGCCCTGTCCTGACAATGAGTATTGCAGTCAAAAAAGGTGAAGATCGCTGCCTAACACGTTGCTTGGGTGAGGAAACCACCCCTTCCACGCCTCGATGATTTTTTATGTCACTGGCTCCGGGGCCAGCGCCTGAGGATAGTGAAGACACGTCACATATCGACGGTTTGTTCAGCACAAGGAAAGAGTATGATGCTCCATAGATTATCAGGCGCAGCTGCGGTTGTTCTGAGCACCGCCTTGCCGGCGGTGTCGGCCACCTTCACGCCAACCTTTGACACGCCTTCCTTCCCCGGAACCCAGTTCAACGTGGAATCCGACCCGGCGTACAATGCGTTTTACGAAGAGAATTTCGGGATCTCCGTGTCCAATGCCTATCTCTATGTCGACCCCCGCGACAGCTTCGACGGGATCGGCATCGCCAATGGCCTGCGCGAGGCCAATGGCAGCGCGGGCGAGGTCGGGCGGATCGACTTCCTCGACACCACCGATTTTGTCGATCTGTCCTACAGCTCGGTGATTTCCGGTGGCGTCTATGAGGCTTTCGCGTCTGACGGCACGCTGCTCGACAGCCTTGCGACCGGCAGCGGCACCAACAATGGCACGGTGCGGTTTGACGGCGGCATCATCTCCTACATCAACTTCACCGGTGTGGGCGGTTACGTGGGGATCAGCGGTCTCACGTATAACTACGACGGGGTCACCGACGGGGTGAATGACGACATCGGCGTGAGCCCGGTGCCGGTGCCCGCAAGCGGGCTGTTGATGGCCGGTGTGATCGCAGCGGGGGCGGCGTTCCGGCGGCGGCGCGCGGCGGCGTAACGCAATCTGTGTTGGGTGACGAGTGTGACGGCTGCGCGGATGAGCACGCGCAGCCGTTCTTCTTATGAGGCGTCTTTTGCCGTCGGCGCCGTGCCCCGGGCGCGGGCGGCAAAGACGCTCTGGGCCAGCGCCTGGGTTTCCTGCTCAAGCGCGGTGAGGGCAGTGGCAGTGGCCGCGGCATCCTGCGCTTCGACCGCATCGGCGATGCCTTCATGCAGCGCGATGATGCGCGCGCGGTCGCGGGCGGTGAAGGTGATCATGTTCATCAGGGGCTGCATCGCCTCGACGGCCCCCGCCAGCTGATAGCTGAGCACCGGGTTGCCCGCGCCATCCACCAGCGCACGGTGGAAGGCCACATCGGAGGCGCAGAAGGCTTCATCGGTGAGGCCTGGCTGGCTTTGGCGGTGGATCTCGGCGCGCATGGTTGCGAGGTGATCCGGCGTGCGCCGCGCGGCGGAGAGCGGCGCACAGGCGCGTTCGAGCGCATAGCGCGCCTCGCAGGCGGTCTCGAAGCTGACCGCGTTCATGCTGAGGAGCAGCGTCGAAGTGGTGATCTGTTGCGGCTGCGCGGCTTCGAAGCTCAGCCGGTTCACGAACGCCCCACCGGTTGCGCCCCGTTGCGTGCGAATGAGCGATTGCGCCGCCAGCCGCTTCAGCGCCTCGCGCACCGTAGGCCGCGAGACCTCGAATTGCTCGGCCAGTTCCGCCTCGGAGGGCAGGCGTTCGTCGACGATCAGGCTGCCCGCAATGATCGCGTCGCGAATGGCACCGGCGATTTGCGCGGAGAGGTCGGCGGGGTTCGAAGGGTCAATTTTCATATGTCTTACATTTAATGTTTGCCCGTTTTCTAATTGTCTGGCATTTGAATCGCAAGGAGGATCGACGATTCATGGCAGGCACGTTGCGCACCACGCTCTGGCTGGGCTTTTTTGCTGCGATCCTCGCCGCGTGGTGGGTGATGTATGTCATGAGTGTCGATATGGACCTCGATCTTCTGGGCCGTCCGGGGCCTGCTGGGCAAGCGATGGCGGCGATGGACCCGCGCATGCCCATGTATATGCCGATGGCCAATTTCGGGCCACTGTTCTGGATGTGGGCGATCATGATGGCGGCGATGATGTTGCCGACGCTGGTACCGACCCTGCGCGCCTATGAGGACCTGATGGTCAGCGCCAATGGCACAAGGCCGGGGTGGCTGGGCGTGTTGCTGGGGTACTTCATCGTCTGGGTTGGCTTTGCCGCCGTGATCACGGGCGCGCAGCTGGCGCTGCTCTTTGGCGGCGTGGTCGACATGCTGGGGATTGCGCGCAGCCCTTGGGTCGCGGGCGGGGTGTTGCTGGCGGTGGGCGCGTTCCAGTTCACGCGGGCCAAGGAAATCTGCCATGGTGTGTGTCATGCGCCTGCGATGTATTTCCTGGGCCACTGGCGGACGGGCTTTGCGGGCGGGGTGCGCATGGGTCTCGGTTTGGGCGCGTTCTGTGTCGGTTGCTGCTGGGGGTTCATGAGCCTGGGCTTCGTGGGCGGGGTGATGAACCTCGCGTGGATGGGCCTTGCGACGCTCTTCATGGTGATCGAGAAGCTGCCGCAGATCGGGCATTATGTGACGAAACCAATGGGTGTGCTGCTGTGCCTCGCGGGGCTTGCAGTCATCGTGGGAGGATAGGATATGGCCAAGAACAGGAAGCCGGACGCGGATCGCTTGCCGATCAGTCAGCGGATCGACCAGCGGATGCCCAACCCCAAACGGCGGGAAATGAGCCCTACGGAATGGGCGATCAAGGGTGAGCTGTTTCTCAACTGCTCCTGCACGGTGTTCTGTCCGTGTGTCGTCTCGCTAGGGGCGCACCCGCCGACCGAAGGGCACTGCCATGCCTGGATGGCGATTGCCATAGACGAGGGGCACTACGAGGGTGAGGATCTCTCCGGCCTCAACATCGGGCTGTTGGTGGACATACCAGGGCGTATGGGCGAGGGGAACTGGAAGGTCGCCGCTTATGTGGATGAGCGTGCGACTGGCAAGGCGTATAACGGGATTCTGCAGATCTTTTCAGGTGCTGCTGGGGGTACGACGGGTCTCTTTACGATGTTGGTCTCCGAAATCATCGGGGCGGAGCGCGCGCCGGTGGAGATCGTGCGCGAGGGCAACCGGCGCAGCATCATGATCGGGCGCAAGATCCAGGGTGAGATCGAGATGCTGGCGGGCAAGGACCCGGAGCATCCGGTGATGGTGAGCAATTCGAAATACTGGATGGGGCCCGACATCATCGCGGCCACGGGCCTGAAGAGCCGGGTGCGCGATTATGGGCGCGTCTGGGATTTCGGAGGGAAATCGGCCGAGATCTGCCCGATTGACTGGAAAGGCCCCAAGCCGTGATCGACCCAGGCTATGTGCGGCTGATGGCGCGCTACAATCGCTGGCAGAACAGCCAGTTGATGCCGGTGCTGGAGGCCTTGCCGCCTGCTGAGCTGGAGAAGGATCGCGGGGCGTTTTTCGGCTCGCTGATGGCGACGGCGAACCATCTGCTCTGGGGCGATACGATCTGGATGAGCCGGTTTGACGCCTCGGTGGAGCCGCCCGCGGTGGACGCGACCGACAACACGCGCCTGCACCCCACGATCCAGTCCTGGGCTGCGGATCGGTTCCGCATGGACGGGTGGATCATGCTCTGGGCGCAAGAGATCGGAGCGTTGGAGCTGCGCGGCGAGTTGAGCTGGTTTTCGGGGATGACGCAGCGCGAGATGACCGCACCCATGGCCGCCGCTGTCGTGCATTTCTTCAACCACCAGACCCACCACCGGGGCCAGATCCACGCCATGCTGACGGCGATGGGGCAGGAGGCGCCGGTGAGTGATATTGTCTTCATGCCAGAGGATGCCTGAAATGGCGCTGATTTCACCGTCGCGACGGCTGCGTCGCACGCCCTTCTCTGCCGGTGTCGAGGCGGCGGGCGTGAAAGCCTATACGATCTACAACCACATGCTGCTGCCCACGGTGTTCGAGAGCGTCGAGGCGGATTACCACCATCTGAAAAAGCACGTGCAGGTCTGGGATGTCTCGGCGGAGCGGCAGGTGGAGCTGCGCGGGCCGGATGCGGCAAAGCTCATGCAGATGCTGACCCCGCGCGATCTGCGGGGGATGCTGCCGGGGCGGTGTTTCTATGTGCCCATCGTCGATGAGACGGGGGGCATGCTGAACGATCCGGTGGCGGTGAAGCTGGCCGAGGACCGCTGGTGGATTTCGATCGCGGACAGTGATCTCTTGCTCTGGGTCAAGGGGATCGCCAATGGCTGGCGGCTTGACGTGCTGATCGATGAGCCGGATGTCTCGCCGCTCGCGGTGCAGGGGCCGAAGGCGGAAGACCTGATGGCGCGGATCTTCGGCGAGAGCATCCGGGACGTGCGTTTCTTTCGCTTTGGCCTTTTTGAATACGAAGGGCGCGAATTGGCGATTGCGCGCTCGGGCTATTCGAAGCAAGGCGGCTTCGAGATCTACGTGGAAGGCAGCGATCTGGGCATGCCGCTGTGGAACGCGCTCTTCAAGGCGGGAGAGGACCTGAACGTGCGCGCGGGCTGTCCCAATGCCATCGAGCGGATCGAAGGTGGGCTCTTGAGCTATGGCAATGATATGACCGATGACAACACCCCGCATGAATGCGGGCTGGGGCGATTTTGCGACACGCAGACGGCGATTGGCTGCATCGGGCGTGATGCGCTCTTGCGGGTGGCCAAGGAGGGCCCGGTACAGCAGGTGCAGGCGATTGCGATTGATGGCGAGCCGGTGCCGGGCTGTGACCGGATCTGGCCGCTTTACGGGTCGGGGCGGCGCGTGGGGCAGGTGACCTCGGCGGCCTGGAGCCCGGATTTCCAGACCAATGTGGCCATTGGCATGGTGCGCATGACACATTGGGACAGCGGCACCGAGCTGGAGGTGGAGACGCCCATGGGTATGCGCAAGGCGGTGGTGCAGCCCGGGTTCTGGGCGTGAGCCAGGCAGCGACGGCTACGCTATTGAGTATTTTGGGAAGGGTGAAGCGGGGGCGGACTGCGCCTCGCGGCTCGAAAAACAGGAGATAGGCGATGTTCAAGGCACTTGTGGTGAGCAAGGATGAGGAAAGCGGCAAGACCTCTGCCGCTGTCGAGGAGATCGACGCAGGTCGCCTGCCCGAAGGCGATGTGACCGTCGCGGTGGAGTATTCCACGGTGAACTACAAGGATGGCTTGTGCATTGGACCCGGGGGCGGGCTGGTGCGGCAGTACCCGCATGTGCCGGGGATTGATTTTGCGGGGACGGTCGAGGCCTCGGACGACGACCGCTATAGCCCCGGCGACAAGGTGGTGCTGACCGGCTGGCGCGTGGGCGAGGTACATTGGGGCGGTTATGCGCAGAAGGCACGGGTCAAGGGCGATTGGCTGGTGCCACTGCCCGATGGGTTGGACACGCGTCAGGCGATGGCGGTGGGCACGGCAGGCTTCACCGCGATGCTGGCGGTGATGGCGCTGGAGGATCACGGGTTGAAAGCGGGCGACGGGCCGGTCCTGGTGACCGGGGCCGCGGGCGGCGTGGGCTCGGTCGCGACGGCGATCCTGGCGCATCTGGGCCATGAAGTGGCCGGGGTGACCGGGCGGCCCGAGACCGCCGAGTATCTGACCGGGCTGGGGGCCAGCCAGATCGTGGCGCGCGAGGAGATCAACGAGACCGTGAAGCGCCCGCTGGAGGCCGAGACCTGGGCGGGCTGTGTCGATGCGGTGGGCGGTGCGATGCTGGCGCGGGTGCTGGGGCAGATGAAGTATGGGGCTTCGGTTGCGGCGGTGGGTCTTGCGGGCGGCGCGGGTCTGCCTGCAACGGTCATTCCCTTCCTGCTGCGCGGCGTGAACCTGCTGGGCATCGATTCCGTCATGCAGCCCTATGACAACCGGGTGCGGGCGTGGCGCCGGATTGCCAGCGATCTGCCGATGGACAAGCTGGAGGCGATGGTGCAGCCCGCGACGCTGTCTGATCTGCCACAGATGGGCGCCGACATCCTGAAGGGGCAGGTCAAGGGCCGCGTCGTGGTCGATGTGAACGGCTGACACGCGGCACCATTTTTGGGCTTTACCTAAACCGGGGTTGAGGTCCTACGGTGGTCTTCGGCCCGCAATTCAGCGGGGTTGGGAGGGTGCCATGGATCTCAATCAGGTGACACTGGAGGTACGCGACTTCGATGAGGGGATTGCGTTTTACCTGCGGCTGGGGCTCAAGCTGATCGTGTCGGAACGCCGGGAATACGCGCGGTTCGAGCTGCCGTCGGGCTCGGCGACCCTCTCGCTGCATCTGGCGGAGCGGCCGCGGGTGGGCCGTGGGATGCTGTACTTCGAGGTGGAGGATGTGGACCGGACCTATGCCGCATTGCGCGAGAGCGGCGTGGCCTTCGAGACGCCACCGACCAATCAGGCGTGGCGCTGGCGGGAGGCGCGGTTCGCCGATCCGACCGGCAACAAGCTGTGCCTCTATCACGCCGGGCTGGACCGGCGGTTTCCGCCTTGGCGGCTGGAGGAGCCGTCTTATCCGCTGCCGAAGGGCGCAGCCCGGTGAGGGGGCCGCACTTGGGGGCTCAAGTCTTGCAGATCGAGTTGCCACCATCGGCCAGCATCGCGGTGCCGGTCACGAAGGAGGCCTGATCCGAGAGCAGGAAGAGAGCGGCCCGCGCAATCTCCTCCGGCTCGGCCATGCGTTTGAGCGCGTGCAACCCGCGCACCCATGCGTGGGACTGCGGGTCGTCGCCTGCCATCTCGGTCAGCGTGCCGCCGGGCAGCAGGGCGTTCACGCGGATGTTCTCCGGCCCGTGTTCGGCGGCGAGCACCTGCATCAGGCCGATGAGCCCCGCCTTGGTGGCCGCATAGGCGCCCATGCCGGGCAGGCCAATCGTGTGCCCCACGAAAGAGGAGGTGAAGACAAGCGCGCCGCCGCCACGCTGTTGCAGCGCGGGGATCTGGTGTTTGGCGGCATGGAAGGCGCTGGTCAGGTTGGTGCGGATGACCGCATCCCAGGTGTCCTCGTGCATTTGCGGCAGGGGGCTCATCTCGCCCGTGATCCCGGCGTTGTTGAAGGCGCCGTCGAGCCCCCCGAAGCGGTCTTGGGCGAGGGCAACGAGGGCGGCAGCGTAGGCAGCGTCGCCCACGTCGCCTGCGAGGGCGGCGGCAGTGCCGCCTGCGTCCTGGATCTTGGCGACCAGAGCGTCCAGACGGTCGGCGCGGCGGGCGCCGAGCACGACATTGGCGCCTTCCGCTGCGCAGAGTGTGGCGGCGGCAGCGCCGATGCCGCTGCTTGCGCCGGTGATGATGAATGTTTTTCCGTTCAGTCCCATGAGTGCCTCCAGAGTTGGGTCTGAGCCCGCGTCTAGGGGATGGGCCTGCCGTCGCGCGACCCGGTTTCTGCGGGAAGCGGGGGTGCGGTACGAAAAAGGGCGCCCCCAACGAGGCGCCCTTTCCGGAGGTGAGGCTCGATTTACTCGGCCGGTTGCGACTCGGGCTCTCCGACCGTCATGCCTGCCTTTTCGCGGCGCCCATCGTTCACCAGCGCCTTGATCAGCGCGAAGACCATGAGAACCATGACCATGGTGAAGGGCAGGGCGCCGACGATCATCGCATCCTGCAGGGGCGCCAACGCGTCGGCGTTGTTCGGGTCAATTGCCCCTGCGACGATCAGGCTGCCGATCACGAAGGTGAGGATCAGGCCCCAGATGATGCGGTGCTTGATGCCCGTTTCCTGCTCGCCGCCGGACATGATCGTGTTCATCACCAGGATGCCGGAGTCCGCCGAGGTGACCAGGAAGGTCATGATCAGCACCACGCACATGATGATCACCGCACCCAGGAGCCATTCGGGCACGATCATCTGGAGCGAGACGAAGAGCTTGTTGGTGTTCGACGCGGCGATGATTGCGCCGTCAGCCACGCCCTGAAGCTCATTATTCACCGCGGTGCCGCCCAGGATGGTCAGCCAGGCAAAGCAGACCAGGGCCGGGGCGATGACGCAGCCGAAGATGAACTCGCGGACCGTGCGGCCCTTGGAGATGCGCGCGAGGAACAGGCCCACGAAGGGCGAGAAGGCGATCCACCAGGCCCAGTAGAAGGTCGTCCACCCGGACTGCCAGCCGAAGAGGCGACCTTGGGTGCCCGCCTCATAGGCCGCGGCTTGAGCGGCAGGTGCCAGGGCCGCGGCGTCGCCTTCGAGGCCGGAGACGAAGCCGTCAAAGCTCCCCCAGGCGTTGGTGGCACCCCCGAAGAGGCTGCCTGCAACGGGCTGTGCCTCGGCGGGCAGGGCGGCGGCGAAGGTGGCTTCATCGAGCGGGCTGTAGGCCTCGAAGCTCAGCGGGATGAAGTTCCAGATGTAGTCCGCCAGCGCCGTCCCATAGGTCGTCAGCGAGAAGAGGAACGAGCCGAAGACGATGAAGGTGAGCAGCAACAGGAGCGACAGCACCAGGTTGAGGTTCGACAGGTACTTGATGCCGCGCCCGACGCCGGAGACGGCGGAGAGGATCGACATGCCCATGATGATCGAGAGCGCCGTGATCAGCCCGACGGTGGAGGGCTTCGCAGCTTCGCCTTCAGCGGCATCGCCCATCAGCCACTCCATTCCGGTGACGTTGTAGACACCGTCAACGAACTGGCTGACGCCGTAGCCGATGGTGACGGCGACGCCGAGGATGGTTGCGACCACGCCCAGCACGTCCACGATGTGACCAAGGAACCCATTGGCGAAACGCCCCAGAAGCGGGGTCAGCGCAGAGCGAATGGTGAGCGGCATGTCACGCGTATAGGCGTAGTAGGCAAGGCTGAGGCCCGTCACCACATAGATGGCCCAGGCATGAAAGCCGAAGTGCAGAAGCGAATAGCGGAAAGCCGATTGCACCGCTTCGGCGGAGTTGGGCTCGGCTCCCTGCGCCACGATCACCGGGTTGGAGCCCCAGAGCCCCACCGGTTCAGCGGTGGCGAAGACCATGAGCCCCACGCCAAGACCGGCCCCGAACATCATGGCGAACCATGAAAAGGTGGTGAATTCGGTCTTGGTGTCGGGCCCCCCGAGCTTGCGTTTGCCGACGGGCAGGACCGCCACGACAAACAGGAAGAAGGCAAAGAAGCCTACGGAGATGATGTAGAAGGCGTTGAAGTCCTGTAGCGTGGCCCAGTTCCAGGCGTCGAGCGTCTGGGTGGCCATGACGGGCCAGAGGATGGCCCAGAGCACCAGCGCGACCATGATGCTCTTGGAGATCAGGGCGATGGGCAGGCTGTAGCCTTCATAAAAGCCGGAATCCTGGGTATTGATCTCCAGCTCCGTAAACGGCGGTTTGACTGACATATGTTTTCTCTCTGTTGCGATCCGGCCGTCTTGATGGGTCGGTATCGGGGACAGACCGGCGGTGAGTGAGAGCGCGCCAAATATGTCTTCGGGCGCGGGTGCCGATCATTTGGGACACGCGGATGCCCGCGCGTTGGCCGAGTCTCGCAAAGGAATCCCGCCCCGGTTGTCACTTCCGCGACACTTCTTGTGCTAAAACGACGAAAATTGAGACTCGCTCGGATGACGTGCGCTTGCATTTCGGTTCTTGACCTGCGGTGACCTGCAAGGGACGGTGCGGCCATGACACTCGACACAGACTTCGTGCGCCGGCAGTTTCCGGCGTTTTCCGTGCCCCAGCTTGCGGGCCAGGCGTTTTTCGAGAATGCGGGCGGGTCCTATACCTGCGGTGCCGTGATCGACCGGCTGACGCGGTTCTACACCGAGCGGAAGGTGCAACCCTATGCGCCTTACGCGGCGAGTGAACTGGCGGGTGCAGAGATGGACGAGGCGCGGATGCGTCTTGCGGCGATCCTCGGGGTTGAGACTGACGAGTTGAGCTTTGGGCCGTCCACCACGCAGAACACTTACGTGCTGGCGCAGGCCTTTGCCGAGATGATGCAGCCGGGTGAGGCGATTGTGGTGACCAACCAGGATCACGAGGCGAACTCCGGCCCGTGGCGGCGGCTGGCGGCACGGGGCATCGAGATCCGGGAATGGCAGCTGGACCCGGAGACCGGGCATCTGGACCCGGCGGATCTGGAAGAGCTGCTCGATGACAGTGTGCGGCTGGTGTGCTTTCCGCATTGCTCGAACGTGGTGGGCGAGATCAACCCGGTGACCGAGATCACCGCGCTCGCCCATGCGGCGGGGGCGTTCACTTGCGTCGATGGTGTGTCCTACGCACCGCATGGGCTGCCGGATGTGGGCAGCCTGGGGCCGGATATCTATATGTTCTCGGCCTACAAGACCTATGGGCCGCATCAGGGGTTGATGGTGATCCGCGGGACCTTGGGCGCGCTGCTGCCCAATCAGGGGCACCATTTCAACGGCGACGTGCTCTACAAGCGCTTCACGCCCGCGGGGCCGGATCACGCGCAGGTGGCGGCCTGTGCGGGCATGGCGGATTACATTGATGCGCTTTATGACCATCATATCGGCGGGCAGGCCACCCCGGTGGAGAAAGGCCGTGCCGTGCATGACCTGATGCGGGCGCATGAGATCGCGCTGTTGCAGCCGCTGCTGGACGCGGTGGCGGCGCGCAATTCCGTCCGGTTGCTGGGGCCGGTCGAGGCGGAGAGGCGCGCGCCGACCGTGGCTCTGGCGCTGGCGCACCCTGGGGAGGAGGTCGCAGCCCGCCTTGCCGCGCATGGGATCATGGCGGGGGGCGGCGATTTCTATGCGGGCCGGGCGCTCGACGCGATGGGCGTGGCCGCGGACAAGGGCGTGCTGCGCCTCAGTTTCACGCATTACACGAGCCGCGCAGAGATCGATCAGCTGCGCGTGGCGCTTGATGATGTTTTGTGACCCAACGGGTTGATCCAAAGCGATTTGGCTTACGTAGCATTTGATATGAATTGCAAAGGCTGCGCTGTGTGAGCTCCTCTCCTGTACTTGTC
Organism: Roseobacter cerffii; assembly: GCF_054226325.1. Taxonomy (NCBI): domain Bacteria; kingdom Pseudomonadati; phylum Pseudomonadota; class Alphaproteobacteria; order Rhodobacterales; family Roseobacteraceae; genus Roseobacter; species Roseobacter cerffii. The sequence goes on along the minus strand of NZ_CM135757.1, from coordinate 2,482,177 downwards.
TGGTTCCGCCGGGATTTCCGGCTCAGCGACCATCCGGCCTTGCACGCGGCCTGCAAAAGCGGGCGCCCGGTGATCCCGGTGTTCATCCACGACGATGCGGTTGATGCGCTGGGCGCGGCGCCGAAGTGGCGGTTGGGGCTGGGCCTGGAGTGCTTTGACGCGGCTTTGCGCGAGAAAGGCAGCCGGTTGGTCCTGCGCCGTGGGGACGCGCTGGAGGTGTTGCAGGCGCTGGTCGCCGAGACCGGGGCCGAGGCGGTCTATTGGTCGCGGCTCTATGATCCGGAGGCTGTGAAACGCGACACGGACGTAAAATCCGCGCTGAAAGACGCGGGGATCGAGGCCAAGTCGTTTGGCGGGCACCTGATGTTCGAACCCTGGACGGTCGAGACCAAGACCGGCGGGTTCTACAAGGTCTACACGCCCTTCTGGAACATGGTAAAATCGCGTGAGGTCGAAGCGCCGCTGCCTGCGCCACCTGATATCCCGGCGCCGGACGCGTGGCCCGAGAGCGAGGATTTGGACAGTTGGGCGCTGGGGGCGGCGATGGACCGTGGGGCGGCGGTCGTGCGGCCCCATGTGCGGCTCGGCGAAAAAGCGGCACAATCGCGGCTCGGCGCCTTCATTGCGCAGATCGTGGCGCAGTATGACACCACGCGTGACCAGCCTGCGGTCGACGGCACCTCCGGGCTGTCCGAGAACCTCAGCCTGGGCGAGATCAGCCCGCATCAGTGCTGGCATGCGGGGCTTCGGGCGCGGGAGGAGGGCAAACCGGGGGCGGAGACCTTCCTGAAAGAGCTGGTCTGGCGCGAGTTTGCCTATCACCTGATGCACCACACGCCGCAGTTGCTGACCGGTAACTGGAAGGAAGACTGGGACGCCTTCCCCTGGAACCAGGACGAGCGCCGCGCCGAGGTGCAGCGCTGGAAGTATGGGAAGACGGGCATTCAGTTTGTCGATGCGGCGATGCGCGAAATGTATGTGACCGGGCGGATGCACAATCGGGGCCGCATGATCGTGGCCAGTTATCTGACGAAACATCTGCTTTGCCACTGGAAGATCGGGCTCAAGTGGTTCGAGGACTGTCTGATCGACTGGGACCCGGCGAGCAATGCGATGGGCTGGCAGTGGTCGGCTGGTTCCGGCCCCGATGCCACACCGTATTTCCGCGTGTTCAATCCGGTCACGCAGCTCGACAAGTTCGACAAGGACCGGGCCTACGTGCGCCGCTGGATTGCGGAGGGGCGCAAAACCCCGTCCGACGAGGCGCTGTCCTACTTCCACGCGGTGCCGCGGAGTTGGGGGCTGAGCCCCGAAGATCACTATCCTGAGCCCGTGGTGCCCGCCGATGAGGGCAGAAAACGGGCGCTGGACGCTTACGAGAACCGCGGGTTTTAGAAAATGAAGCAATATCAACTTGCTATGACAGATGTGTCAGCCTAGCTTGACAGGGATGCGAAACGGGGAGCGCAGATGATTTTCACGACCACGAAGGGGCAGACGGGGCTGCCACGATATTTTGCCCATGTCTTTGCCATGGCGCAGCAGATGCAGAGCGGGCGGGCGGATTTCATCCTGCCGGACGGGCGCCGGTTTCGGGCCGAGGGCCGGGCGCCGGGCCCGGTGGCCGAGCTGCACATTCACAATCGCGACCTCTTTGCGCGGCTGATCCGCGAAGGCGACCTGGGCTTCTGCGATGCCTATCTCGACGCCTGGTGGTCGACGCCCGATTTGCAAGCCTTCATGGATCTGGTGCATGAGCAGGACAACGAGCATCTCTACGATGGCTTCCCCGGCATGATCGTGCTGCGGAATTTCGAGAAGTTCCGCTATTGGATGCAGCGCAACCACAAGAAGCAGGCGCGCCGCAACATCAGCTTTCACTATGATCTGGGCAATGAGTTCTATGGGCTCTGGCTCGACGACACGATGACCTATTCCTCCGCGCTCTTCGAGAACGGGCAGGAGAGCACGGAGAAGGCGCAGATCGCCAAGTACAAGTCCATGGTAGACGAAATGGGTGCGCAGCCCGGCGATCACATCTTGGAGATCGGCTGTGGCTGGGGCGGCTTTGCGGAGTATGCCGCGAAGGAGCGTGGGCTGAAGGTCACCGGGCTGACGATCTCGGAAGAGCAGTTTAAGTATGCGCAACAGCGCATTGAAAAAGCTGGGCTTTCAGATCGTGTGGACTTCAAGCTGCAGGATTATCGCGACGAGACAGGCATCTATGACGGCATCGCCAGCATCGAGATGTTCGAGGCTGTAGGCGAGCGCTACTGGCCCGCCTATTTCAGCGTGGTGCGCGACCGATTGAAGCCGGGCGGAGCGGCGACTCTGCAGATCATCACCGTCGCGGACCGGCGCTGGAAGGTGTACAAGCGCGGGGTCGATTTCATCCAGAAATATATCTTCCCGGGCGGTATGCTGCCCAGCCCCAGCGTGCTGCGCGAGCAGATCGGCAAGGCCGGGCTCGCGGTGGAGCGCTCCATCGAGTTTGGCGAAAGCTATTCGGTGACGCTGCGCCGCTGGCACGAGACCTTCAACGAGAAATGGGACCAGGTGAGCCACCTGGGCTTTGATGATCGGTTCCGGCGGTTGTGGAATTTTTACCTCACCTCTTGTGCTGCGACCTTTGAAAGTGCGAATTGTGATGTTACGCAGATCACCGTGAAGCGGCCGGGATAGGGTCGCGAGACCGATAAGGACGACCCAATGCCCGACGCCGCCCGCCTTGTTGCCGCAATTTGCATCGGCATTGTGGGCTACATCGTGTCGCTCCAGATCATCCCGCTCATGCCCGAAAGCACCGATTTCGGCTATTTCATCTATGTGAATGCGGTGCTGGGTGTCTTCGTGGGCTGGATCGTGATGGGGAAACGCGCGGGTCGCGGGCTGGCGGCGGCGGTGAACAACGGCTTTGGCGGCGTGTTGATGCTGGTGCTCTGGGGGCTCTTCATCCACTCGTGTGTGCAGATGTTCGACCGGGCGATGGCGAACTGGTACAATGGCGCCTTCCAGGCGTTGCTGGCGATCATCAAGTTCATGGCCGAATACGGGCTGGTGCTGATCAACCCGCTGGTGATCTTCACGCTGGTCGCGGGTGGGCTGCTGGCCGGGTTGCTGACCGAATACGCCTGGCGCACATGGCGGTGAGCCCATGGGGGCCGTGAGCCCGCTTTTCTTTTTTGGCACGCTGCGGCACCCGCCTCTGATTGAGGCGGTGATGGGCGATATTGGGCATCTGTCCCTGGAGGCGGCGCAGGTCTCGGGCTACCGGGTAGAGGCCGCGCGGGAGGGTCCGTTCCCGGTCATCACGGTCGAGCCAGGTGCCGTCACCTCGGGCCTTCGGGCCGAGGGCCTGCGCCCGGGCGATGTGGCAAAGCTCGACTATTATGAACAGGCCTTTGGGTACCGTCTCGTTGATGTCACGCTGGTGGATGGCGCGGCGGCGCGCGCCTATATGCCCGAGGACGGTCTCTGGACGCCGGATGGGCCATGGTCGCTTGAGGAGTGGGCGCAGGACTGGGGCGCCCTCAGCGTTGCAGCAGCGCGGGAGGTCATGAGTTATCGCGGCCTCAAGACGCCTGCCGAGGTCGGCGCGATCTTCCCCCGTATCCGCGCGCGCGCCTGGTCGCAGATCAAGGCCGCGGAGAGCCGTCACGGGGCAGGGACGCTGGACGGGGAGATCGAACTGATCGCCCGCCGCCGCCCCTATGCCGCCTTCTTCGCGCTTGACGAGCTTGACCTGCGCCACACGCGCTTTGACGGGTCCATGGGCCCAGAGATGACGCGTGGGGTTTTCGTGGTTTCGGACGCGGCGCTTGTGTTGCCCTATGATCCGAGACGTGACCGCGTGCTGCTGGTGGAGCAGATGCGCGTTGGCCCGCTGGCGCGCGGCGATCGCGCCTGCTGGCAGCTGGAGCCCATCGCCGGGTTGATCGACGCCGGCGAGACCGCTGAAGCGGCAGCCCGGCGCGAAGCGATGGAAGAAGCCGGGCTCACGCTCGGGGCGCTGCATCCCGTGGGCGAGACCTATGCTTCGCCGGGCAATTCGACCGAGTTCTATTGCACCTTCGTGGGTCTCGCCGATCTGCCGGAGAGTGCTGCGGGTCTTGGTGGGTTGGAGGCCGAGCAGGAGGACATCCGCGCGCATCTGATGTCCTTCGACGCGCTGATGGAGCTTTGCGACAGCGGGCAGGCGGCGAACACGCCGCTGGTCATGATCGCCTACTGGCTGGCCCGGCACCGGGACCGATTTCGCAGCGCCTCTTGAGGTCGCGCCACCGCACGGCTAGGTGTGGGAGACGTTTACGAGAGGACCTCACCGATGCATGTTGCGAGCGATCTGGCTGCGGCCATTGGAAACACCCCGCTCATTCGCTTGAAGCAGGCCAGTGAGGCGACGGGCTGCGAGATCCTCGGCAAGGCGGAGTTCATGAACCCCGGCCAGTCGGTCAAGGATCGGGCAGCCCTCTTCATCATCAAGGATGCGGTGGAGAAGGGGCTTCTGCGCCCCGGTGGCACCATCGTGGAAGGCACCGCGGGCAACACCGGGATCGGGCTGGCGCTGGTGGGCGCGTCGATGGGGTTCAAGACGGTGATCGTGATCCCCGAGACGCAGAGCCAGGAGAAGAAGGACATGCTGCGGCTGGCGGGTGCCGAGCTGGTGCAGGTGCCCGCCGCCCCTTATCGCAATCCGAACAATTTCGTGCGCTATTCGGAGCGTCTGGCCCATGAGATGGCGCGCACGACCAATGAAGGCGTGATCTGGGCCAATCAGTTTGACAACGTGGCCAACCGTCAGGCGCATGTTGAGACCACGGGGCCGGAGATCTGGGCGCAGACCGACGGCAAGGTGGATGGGTTCATCTGTGCGGTGGGCTCGGGCGGCACACTTGCGGGGGTGTCGGAGGTTCTTAAGCCCAAGGGCGTGAAGATCGGACTGGCCGACCCCGACGGCGCCTCGCTCTACAATTATTATACCAGTGGTGAGCTGGTGATGTCCGAAGGCTCTTCGATCAACGAGGGGATCGGACAGATCCGGATCACGAAGAACCTCGAAGGGTTCACCCCGGACTACGCCTATAACATCCACGATTCCGAGGCCTTGCCGATTGTCTTTGACCTGCTGCAGCATGAGGGGCTGTGCCTGGGTGGCTCGTCGGGGGTCAACATCGCAGGCGCGATGCGCATGGCGCGCGAGATGGGGCCGGGGCATACCATCGTGACCATCCTTTGTGATTTCGGCACGCGCTATCAGTCCAAGCTCTTCAACCCCGAGTTCCTGAAAAGCAAGGGCCTGCCCGTGCCGGGCTGGATGGACCGCGCACCGATGAGCATCCCGGGCGTGTTCGAAGACGTATGAGATTGGTTCTGCATGCGCTCTGCGGGCTCGCGCTGATCGCCTTTCTGGCGTGGTGTTTGCCCGCCAGCGCGCAGCAGCAGGATGCGGGCCCGAACTTCCAGGCCTGGGACAGTGTTGCCTCGCTGGCCGAGGAGGCCATCGAACGAGAGACGGCCAGCAACGAACGCTTTGAACGGCTGCGCGCCGAGATTGCCGAGTACCGCTCTGACTTCACCGAAGGCACCCGCGTCAACGCCGAGCGGATTGCGACGCTGCGCAGCCAGATCGATGCCCTGGGCCCGGTGCCGGACAACGGGGAAGAGCCCGCCGATATCGCCGGGCGCCGCGCCCAGCTGGAGGCGCAGCTGGAGACGTTGCAGGCTCCCGTGCGTGTCTCGGAAGAGGCCTTTCGCCGGGCCGACGGGCTGATCCGCGAGATCGACGCGATCATCCGCGAACGCCAGGCACAACGGTTGCTGGCCCTCGGCCCGTCGCCGCTCAACCCGGTGCATTGGCCGATTGTCTTTGAAGACTTCGGCACCATCCTGCGCGGGCTCGCGCTGGAGCTTGAGACGATCCGCGACCCGGTGCGGCGCCAGCAGATGGCCGAGAACCTGCCGCTGGTGCTGCTGCTGCTGGCTATTGCGCTGGCGCTTATCATCCGCGGGCGGCATTGGGCGGGGCTCTGGCTCAGCTATCTGCGGCGCTGGGGCGGGCGCGGCTCGGGCGTCTGGCGGTTCCTGGTCTCGCTGCTGCGCATCGGCTTGCCGCTGGCGGGCCTGTTGATCCTGACCCATGCGGTTCGGCTGACCGGGCTTGTGGGCGAGCGTATGGATCAGATTCTCGAAGCGCTGCCGGTCTTCGGGTTTGTGCTGCTGTGGTTCCGCTGGCTGGCCGAACGGCTTTTTGCGCGCGACGACGATGACGCGCTGATCCAGCTGCCGCCGGGCAAACGCTCGGCGGTGCGGTTCTACATGCTGCTGCTGTCGCTGCTCTTTGTCTCGCGGGGCGTGGTAAATCTGATCGTGGGCTTCGAAGAGGTCGATCCGGCGACTGATGCGGTGATGGCCTTCCCCATCGTTGTGCTGATCGCGCTGGTGCTGGGACCCATCGGGGTGACGCTGCGCGGCTACAAGGTAGAGACCGACCCCGAGAGCGAGGACGCGCCGCGCGGTGTTGGCCTTGCGCGGGTGGTGCGCACGGCGGGCACAGCGCTGGTCGTGGTGTCGATGGTTGCGCCGATCATGGCCGCGGTGGGCTATGCCGAAGCAGGGGACGCGCTGCTCTACCCGACGCTGGTCAGCTTGCTGATCCTCGGCTTCGTGGTCACGCTGCAGCGCTTCTCGGTTGACCTCTATGGTCTAATCACAGGCGATCTGGAGAACGCGCGCGATGCGCTGATCCCGGTGCTGGTGGGCTTTGCGCTGGTGATCTGCGCGATCCCGCTGCTGGCGCTGGCCTGGGGCGCGCGCGTGGCCGACCTGACCGAGGTCTGGTCGATGTTCAGCCGTGGTTTTGCCATCGGCGACACCCGCATCTCGCCCGGTGATTTCCTGACCTTTGCGGTGATCTTTGCCGCCGGCTACGCCATCACTCGGCTGGTGCAGAGCACGATGCGGGTGAACGTGCTGCCCAAGACCCGGATGGACATCGGCGGGCAGAATGCGATTGTCTCGGGCCTTGGGTATGTCGGAATTTTCCTGGCTGCGGTGCTGGCGATCACCGGGGCGGGCATTGACTTGTCGTCGTTGGCCATTGTGGCCGGTGCGCTGTCGGTCGGCATCGGCTTTGGCCTGCAGACCATCGTGTCGAACTTCGTCTCGGGCATCATCCTGCTGATCGAACGTCCGATTTCCGAAGGCGACTGGATCGAGGTCGGCGGGCAGATGGGCTATGTGAAGGACATCTCGGTGCGTGCCACACGGATCGAGACCTTCGACCGGACGGATGTGATCGTGCCCAATGCCGATCTGGTCTCGGGCACCGTTACCAATTACACGCGCGGCAATAAGGTCGGGCGGTTGATCGTGCCGATTGGTGTGGCTTACGGCACTGATACGCGGCGGGTCGAGGCCCTTCTGCGCGAGATCGCCGAGGACCAGCCGATGGTGCTGCGCAACCCGGCACCACTGATCCTGTTCAACAACTTCGGCGCGGACTCGCTGGAGTTCGAAATCCGCGTGATCCTGCGCGACGTGAACTGGATCATGGCGGTGAAGAACGACATCAACCATGCCATTGCAGAGCGGTTCGCCGAGGAGGGCATCGAGGTGCCCTTTGCGCAGCGCGACGTCTGGCTGCGCAACCCCGAAGCCCTGCAGCCGCGCGGAGAGACACCCCCACCAGCCTCCGAAGAGAGCTGAACGGCGCGGGCTGGAAACGGCAAGGTTTCCAAGGCGGGAAAGGCGATTTTGGCTCTTGCAATGCGGCGGGTTGCCGGGCTACACCGCCCGGACGGAGCGGTGGCCGAGTGGTCGAAGGCGCACGCCTGGAAAGTGTGTAGGCGGGAGACCGTCTCCAGGGTTCGAATCCCTGTCGCTCCGCCACTCACCCTCATCCAGATTGTTGTCGTTATCGGACGAAATGTCATGCTGTCTTTCTCTTGAAACACACACCCGGAATGATGTCATAAGCGCAGCAGAACGATCTGGGGGCAGGGATGACAGTCAACCGACGGGTGATGGCCGAGTGGCTCGGCACCTTCTTTCTTTTGGCCACCGTGGTTGGCTCGGGCATCATGGCCGAGCGGCTTGCGGGCGGGAACGTGGCGATTGCGCTGCTCGGGAACACCTTGCCGACGGGGGCGATCCTCGTTGTTCTGATCACGATGTTGGGCCCGGTTTCGGGCGCGCATTTCAACCCGGCGGTGACCCTCGCCTTCGCCCTGCGCTGCGAGATTACGCTGCGGCTGGCGGGCTTCTATGTGGCCGCGCAGATCATCGGCGGGATTTCCGGCGTGTGGGTGGCGCATGTGATGTTCGAGCATCCGCTGCTTGATCTGTCGCAGACCGCGCGCAGCGGGCTGGGCCAATGGACGGGTGAGTTTGTCGCGACCTTCGGCCTGGTGGGAGCCATCCTGGCGTGCCTGAAAGCGCGGCCCTCGGCGGTTCCCATGGTGGTGGGGCTCTATATCACCGCGGCGTATTGGTTCACCTCGTCGACCTCATTTGCCAACCCGGCAGTGACCATCGCACGCGCCTTCTCCGACACCTTTGCGGGGATCGCGCCGGGGGATGTGGTCGCCTTTGTCGCCGTGCAACTGGTGGCGGCCACGCTCGCGACGATTTTCTTTGGCTGGTTGCTGGAAGAGCCGTTGGGCGACTAAGGCTGCGCGGTCTTAGCTGTTTCCTACCATTCGAAGAGCTCGATGTGGTCCGCAGTCATCTCATAGCCGATCTCGGCGAGTTCGGTTGATTGCAGCGCGTGGCGCATCTGACCGGTGACCCAGACCGCGTCCCAGAGGCCTGATCCGACCCAGGGTGCCGCGGTCTCGACCACAACCAGCTGGTTTGCCGGGGGTGGTGGCACGTGGATGCAAGCGCCGACATAGGGGACAAGGATGAAGCGGGTCACGCCCGCCGCGCCGAGATCAAGCGGGATGATGTAGCCCGGCATCCGGATGTAGGCGCCATCGAGGTCGGCGTTCAGCTTGGTGGCATTCTCGTCGAAGATCGGGCGCCAGGTGTCATTCTCCAGATCGATATCGCCATCGGCGATGATCTCCGAATAGGGCACGCCGGGCGGGATGAGATCGTCCCAGGCGACCTGCCGTGGCGTTGCGGCTTGGCCCGCGCGCGGCAACGCGGCCAGCGCGGCGGCGGTGGTGATCAGCCTGCGGCGGGTGACTGACATATGCTGAGGCACTCGGTTTGATGGACAGGTATCTAACACTGACGGGCGGTGGTTGGTAGCTTTGAGACCTCTGGTCGGCTTCACGTTTGCGCCAGCGTGCCGGGAGCCAGCGCGCCGAGCACCGTGGTGAGCGTGGCGGTCGCTGCGCTCAGGGCCGCTTCGTCGAACCCCGCATAGCCCAGCAACAGGCCTTGAGGCGCGTCCGGCAGGACGCAATGCGCAGACAGTGCGCGCACCGTGAGGCCCGCCGCGCCACAGGCGGCGGCGATCTCCACGTCACGGCAGTCTGCGGCGAGCGCGGGGCGCAGCGGACAGCACAGGTGCATGCCGGACGGGTCTGGCCGCAGCTCCAACAGCGGTGCGAGCGGCGCCAGCGCGTCGAGCAGATGCGCTTGCCGTTTGGCATAGGTGCGGCGACAGCGGCGGAGGTGAATTGCAAACTCGCCGCTGTCCATGAAAGTGGCGAGCGCGGGCTGTGGAACCAGCGAAGCGCGCACGCCGCTGCGCTGAATCGCCTTCCGCGCGGGGTCGATCAACGTCTGGGGGATCACCACGTAACCGAGCCGCAGCGTGGCGCTCAAGAGCTTCGAAAAACTGCCGAGATAGACCGTGCGTTCAAGCCGGTCGAGCCCGGAGAGCGCGGGCAGCGGTTGGCCCTCGTAGCGGAACTCGCTGTCATAATCATCTTCGATGATCAGCGCGCCGTGGCTGCGTGCCCAGTCGAGCAGCGCGAGGCGCCGCGCCAGCGGCATGGGCCGTCCGGTCGGGAAGTGGCGCGAGGGCGTGACAACGGCGGCCTGAGCCATGGGCAGATGCGCTGGATCGAGGCCGTCTGCGTCGATCCTGACCGGATGGCCCTGCAGGCCCGCGCGCCGCAGCGCTGCGCGCAAGGGCGACCAGCCGGGGTCCTCGATCACGACCGCCGCTTCGGACGTGGGGCCGATGCTGAACAGCAGATCGAAGGCATCAGACGCCCCTGCCGTCATGATGATCTGGGCCGGGTCACAGGTGAGCCCGCGCCAGGCGGCCAGATGCGCGCTGATCGCCTGTCGGAGCGGGTACCAGCCAAAGGGATCGGGCGCGGCGAGAAGCCCCGGCTCGGGCGCGCGCCAGGCCCGTTCCAGATGCCGGGCCCAAAGCCGGTGCGGAAACAGCGCGGGATCGGGCACACCGGCCTGAAACGGTTGGATCGGCTGCGGCGCCGGTGGATCAGCCTCCGGGCGCGGGGCGGGCGAGGCCAGATGCGGGACGTGATGGGCCACAAAGGTTCCGCCGCCCCTGCGAGCCGAGAGATAGCCCTCGCCAAGCAGCTGATCATAGGCGGTCGTCACCGTCATCCGCGACACCGAGAGCTCGGCTGCGAGCGCGCGGCTTGCCGGCAGGCGCGCGCCCGCCGCCTCGGCCTGTGACAGGATCAGCGCGCGCAGCGCATCGGCGAGCTGCACATGCAGCGGGCGCGGGGCGTGCCGGTCGAGCGCAAGCGCAAAGAGTGCTGCATTCAAATTGGACTGGGATTTTTTCTGCATACTGGACATGTCGTCATATCCAATAGCCTGCTAGCTGCCATCGGGCAACCACAGCCGGAGACCTGGAAAAATGACCGAAACCCTGCCCATCACCGACCGCGCGCGCCTGCGCCGCCTGCACGATCGCGGGCATTTCGACCGCGAGACCATCAATGCGGTGCTGGATGCGCAGCCGCTGTGCAGCGTCGGCTATGTGTTCGATGGCAAACCCTATGTCACGCCGACGCTGCAATGGCGCGAGGGCAATCATGTGTATTGGCACGGGTCCTCGGCCAGTCGCGGGTTGCGGCGGTCCAAGGATGCGGAGGTCTGCCTGACCGTGGCGATCCTCGATGGGTTCGTGCTGGCCCGCTCGGGCATGCACCACTCGGTAAACTCGCGGTCGGTGATGCTCTATGGCAAGGCCGTGAAGGTCGAGGACCCGGACGTGAAGCTGGAAAAGCTGCGGACCTTTGTGAACGGGCTGTTTCCAGGCCGCTACGAGATGCTGCGGCCGGACCATGCGCAGGACCTGAAGGCGACGATGGTACTGGGGATGGAAATCGCCGAGGGCAGTGCCAAGATTCGGACCGGTGGGCCTGTGGATGACGAGGAGGACTATGCGTTGCCGATCTGGGCCGGGGTGATCCCCGTGCGCACCGAGGTTGGCGACGTGATCCCTGACCCGCGCAACCTCGACGGGGTCGAGATGCCGGAGCATGTGCGGAGTTTCCGCCCCGCCTGACGCGCAGGGCGCTAGGTCTCCAAGCCTTGGTATTTCGCCTCCATACGGATGCGTTTGTTTGCGGCGCTCATCTGCGATCCAGCGTCCGATCGCATTCGCCTATGGTCTGATGAAGGCCGCGTGCTACCTGACGGATCGGGCAGCATGAGAGGCGGATATGGGCGACAGGACACGGATTGCGATCATCGGCGCGGGGCTCACGGGCCTGACATTGGCCCGGGCGCTGCAGCCCATAGCGGCGGTGACCGTGCTGGAGAAGTCACGCGGTCTGGGGGGGCGCATGTCGACCCGCCGGGCGGACCCCTTCGCCTTTGATCACGGCGCGCAGTATTTTTCGGCCAAGGGGGCGGCGTTCCGGGAGTTCCTGGCGCCACATCTTGCCAGCGGTGTCGTGCAGCCGTGGACCCCGCGCCGCACGGTTCTGCCGGAGAGCGCTGAGCTGCCGCCGGACTGGACCGCGCCGCGCTATGTGGCGGTGCCGGGCATGACGGCGCTCGCCAAGGCCTTGACCGAGGGGTTGGCCGTGGAGCGTGCGGCGCATGTGAGCGCAATTCAACGCGAGGGCGGCGCATGGCGGCTGACCGATCGAGAGGGCGAGAGCCTCGGCGCCTATGATTGGGTCATCAGCACGGCCCCTGCGGTGCAGACCGCAGCGCTCATGCCAGAGGCCTTCGCCGGACACGCCGCGCTTGCCGAGACGAAGATGCAGGGATGCTATAGCCTGATGCTGGGTTTCGATAAGCCCCTGGATGTGTCGTGGGACGCGGCTTGGGTGCGCGAGGCGCCATTGGCCTGGATTGCGGTCGATTCATCGAAGCCCGGGCGCGGTGCGGCCACGTGTGTCGTCGCCCAGGCCTCCAATGACTGGGCCGGGGCCAATCTCGAACGGGATCAAGGCGCGGTGCGCGAGGAACTGGTGCAGGCTTTTGTGGAGGTCACCGGGCTATCGGCGGCAGAGGCGGCATATGTAAGCCTGCATCGCTGGCGCTATGCCAATGTGACCGTGCCAGCGGGTGCGCCGTTTCTGCTCGATGCTGATACCGGGTTGGCGGCGGCGGGGGACTGGTGCGGTGCGGGCAAGGTCGAGGCCGCTTTTGAGAGCGCCACCGCGTTGGCTGGTGCGTTGCGGGCGCAGCTGGCTTAAGGCGTGGGGAGCACCAGCGCCGTGCCGCCCGCGTAGATCAGCCGCAGCGCGAGTAGTGTCAGGATCACCGTCAGCGCGCGTTTGAAGGTCACCTCGTCGATGCGCAGAAGCACAGATCGGCCCGCCAGCGTGCCGAGGACACCAAACAGGATCAACAGCGCAACAAAGCCGATCCACTGCGCAAAGGCAAAGCCGAGCACGCCGAAGGCGATGGTCTTGAGCAGATGTTGCACGGTCATCAGCGCGGCGTGGGTCGCCACATGGGACACGCGGTCGAGGCCCAGTGTCTTGACGAAGGCTGCGATGAACGGGCCGGTGCCGCCCACGAACATGGTCAGGCCGCTGGAGAGCAGGCCCGTGAGACCCGCGGAGCGGCTCATGAGGCCGGGGATGGGCAGATAGAGCGTCCAGAGGACGAAGAGGCCGACGACGATTTGCAAGACACCGGCGTCGAGCTGGACCACGACGCTGCTGCCCGCCGCGACGCCCAGCACAGCGCCAATTACAAAAGGTGTCAGGTGACGGCGGTCGATCTGTGCACGAAAGATGACAGCCGGTCCGGCATTCGAGCCCAGTTGCACTAGCCCATGCACCGGGATGATCGCCGGAGCAGGCAAAAGGGTTGCCATGACGGCGAGCATGATCACGCCGCCACCGATGCCGAAGGCGGCGGTGATCAGAGAGCTGAAAAAGCTCACGCTCAGCAGGGTGAGCGCGATGGGCCAGCTCAGCCCGGCGAGCAGGAGGTCAGCGGCGGTCATGTGTTATCCTGCAGGGTATTGGTATCTTCATGTGACGCATTAAATTCTCAATATAATATTTTGTAGTAGTTATATTTACTTTCGAATAGCGTGCGAGGCCTTCAGTTTTCAGAGGCTGCATCTTTGAATATAGGGTATCTTCATCGTACGGCGGAGCATATGTCCCTCTCTTTTGTCAAACTGCAGATCAGAGTGGATTACGAATGCTTTGGCGGTGTTGGGGACGCCTCGCAAATCGACCGCGCGACCTCGCGAGCTGGTTTCAGCGTCATGCGTGACCATAGTGGATCTGTCTCAAAGGACCACGCCCTGCTTGCCACCTGTGAGCAACGCCAAAAGGCCGCAGTGCGGTTCCGGGCTTGCTGATCGTAGACTGCGCCCCATCTGGTCGTCTGACACTCCTGCAAGGTTTGCCATGGTTCTGAAGATCACCCATCTGGTCAAGCGATACGACCCCGCTGGCGACGCCGTCCTGCGGGACGTGTCGCTCGAGATGGTTGCGGGTGAGACGCTGGCGCTGGAAGGGGAATCGGGCAGTGGCAAGAGCACGCTGCTGCACCTTGTGGCCGGGCTCGACCGCGTAACGGACGGTCACATTGAGGTCGCGGGCGCCGATATCACCGGGTTTTCCGATACCCAGCTCGCACAGATGCGGCGCACCGTCGTGGGCCTGATCTTTCAACAGTTCAACCTGATCCCCAGCCTGACGGTGGCGCATAATATTGCATTTCAGGCCCGGTTGGCCGGGCGGTATGATGCGGACTGGGCGGCACATCTTGCACGGACCATCGGGCTCGAGGCGCATTTGCACGCTTATCCGGAAACGCTCTCGGGTGGCCAGCAGCAGCGGGTGGCGATTGCCCGAGCATTGGCTGCAAAGCCGCAGCTGTTGCTGGCCGATGAACCCACCGGAAATCTCGATGAGACAACGGCGGATGCTGTTTTGCAGCTGATGCTGGAGAGCGCGGCAGAGACCAAAACGGCGCTGTTGATGGTGACACACTCGCCACGACAGGCTGCGCGCATGCAACGCCGCCTGACGCTGTCGCATGGGGTCGTGCATCCACAGCCGGTGCGAGGCGCGGTCGGATGATCCGGCTCGGGCTCCTCGCGCTCTTGTCGCATTGGCGGCGCAACCCCTGGCAGCTTGCGACGCTGATCGCCGGGCTGGCACTGGCGACGGCGCTTTGGTCGGGTGTGCAGGCGATCAACGCTGAAGCGCGGGCGAGCTATGATCGTGCTGCGGACGTGGTATCGGGCAGCGGTCTCGCCCAGATCCGCCGCGCGGATGGGGCCAATATACGTACGGATGAGTATGTTGCGCTCAGGCGCATGGGGTGGCAGGTCAGCCCGGTTCTGGAGGGTGATCTACGACGTGGGGACGACAGCGTCAGGCTTGTTGGCATCGAGCCGATGACCTTGCCGCAGCAGGACGGCCCCGCAGATGCCGCGGAAAGCCCATTGCAGCTGGATGGGACCGAGAGCGGCGATGTGATCTCGGTGCATCCCGACGACGCGCCGTTTTTCGACGGGTTGGATGTCGTGGTGCGGATCGACGCAGACCGGGTGGGGGGCCGCGCCCTTGCCGATATCGCGGTGGTGCAGGATCTTCTGGAGCAGCCGGGCGAGATGTCGCGGTTGCTGGCCGACCCTGTGCAGCCGCTTGGCCTGGGCCCCTTGCCTGAGACCTACACCCTGACCCAAGCCACCAATGAGACGGACGTCGCGCGGCTGACCGAGAGTTTCCATCTCAATCTGACGGCCTTCGGGCTGCTGTCTTTCGCGGTGGGAATTTTCATCGTCTACGGTGCCGTGGGTCTGGCTTTTGAACAGCGGCGGCCTGTCTTTCGGACGCTACGGGCGCTTGGCCTGCCGCTGCGGCATCTGATGAGCCTGCTGGCGGTTGAGCTTGGGGTTTTCGCCTTGGTGGCCGGAGCTCTGGGCGTTGTGCTGGGGTATCTGATCGCCGCGGCCCTGCTGCCGGATGTGGCGGCGACCTTGCGCGGCCTCTACGGGGCCGAGATCACCGGGCAACTGCAGGTGCGCCCCGTCTGGTGGCTGTCGGGGCTTGGCATGGCACTGGCGGGGACCGCACTGGCCGGTGCTGCGGCTCTGTTCAAGCTGGCCCGGCTGCCGTTGCTGTCCTTCAACCACCCGCGCGCGATGAGCATGCACGCCAGCGCGGCGGCGCGCTGGCTGGCGCTGACCGCGCTCGGTCTCTTCGTGGCAGGCGGTGTGATCGCGCTGACGGGGCAGGGCATCTTTGCGGGCTTCGCGCTGTTGGCTTGTTTGCTCATCGGTGCGGCGTTCTGTCTGCCGATGGCGCTGTCGGCTGCGCTGCAGCTCGCGGGTCGCTGGCATCGCGGGCCGCTGGCCGAGTGGTTCTGGGCCGATAGCCGGCAACAGCTTCCGGGGCTGTCGATGGCGCTGATGGCGCTGTTGCTGGCGATGGCGGCGAACATCGGTGTCTCGACCATGGTGTCGAGCTTTCGACTGACCTTCACCGGCTATCTCGACCAGCGGCTGTCTTCGGAGCTCTACCTCACAACGCGCACGCCAGCGCAGGCGGAGGCCGTCACGGGCTATCTGGCGGAAACGGGGGCCGCAGTGCTGCCGATCATGTGGCAGGACCTGCGCATCGGCGGCTTGCCCGCCGAGATTTACGGCATCCGCGATCACGCGACTTACCGCGAGAACTGGCCGCTGTTGCAGGCGGTGCCGCAGGTCTGGGACCGGTTGGCGGCGGGCGAGGGTGCGCTGATCAACGAGCAGCTGTCGCGTCGCAATGGGTTGAGCCCCGGCGATGCGCTCGAAACCGGCGATACGGTGTTGGGTGTTTACAGCGATTATGGCAATGCAGCGGGGCAGCTGGTGATTTCAGAGGCGGCGTTCAGGGCGCGGTATCCCGAGATAGACCCCTTGCGCTTTGGCGTGCGCACGGGCGATCCGGAGGGTACGGCGGCGACGTTGCGCGACCGCTTTGGCCTGGATGATGAGGCGATGATCAATCAGGCGGATCTCAAGGCATTCTCGCTGCAGGTGTTCGAGCGGACCTTCGCAGTGACCGCGGCGCTGAATCTGCTGACGCTGTCGGTGGCGGCCCTCGCGCTGCTGATCGGTCTGCTGACACTGGCGAGCCTGCGGCTGCCGCAGCTGGCGCCGGTTTGGGCGTTGGGGCTCACGCGTCGACATCTTGCGGTGCTGGAACTGCTGCGTGCGGTGGCACTTGCGGCTGTCACGGGCCTCCTGGCGGTCCCTCTGGGGCTGGCGCTGGCCTGGGTGCTGCTCGCCATCGTGAATGTCGAGGCTTTTGGCTGGCGGTTGCCGATGTTTCTTTTCCCGGTGGATTACCTCAAGCTCGGCGGCTTGACCCTGGTGGCCGCGGTCCTCGCAGCGGCCTGGCCTGCTGTGCGCCTGTCACGGACCCCACCGGACCAGCTGTTGCGGGTGTTCAGCAATGAACGCTAGGGGTGTCCTTGCCGCAGCACTTGGGCTTTGGATCTCGGCCACCGCGGCGCTGGCTCAGAGCTTTGCAGGGCTCGGCAGCGATGCCGATGGTTTTGCTCTGCCCGAGCGGGGGTATGTTTTCGACTTTCCGGCGGATCACGGCGCGCATCCGGAGTATCGCATCGAATGGTGGTACCTGACGGCGACCCTGACCGGCACAGACGGTGTGGAGTATGGGCTGCAGTGGACCCTGTTCCGCAGCGCGTTGGAGCCGGAGGAGCGGCCCGGCTGGCGCAGCCCTCAGCTGTGGCTGGGACATGCCGCGGTCACCACACCCGACGCGCATTACGTGGCCGAACGCCGGGCGCGGGGTGGTATTGGACAGGCGGGCGTGATTGCCGACCCCTTTGAGGCCTGGATCGACGAGTGGCGGATGGCGGGAGCGGATATGCAGCAGATGCAGCTCACCGCGCGGGGCGCCGACTTTGCATATGACATGCAGCTTGAGGCGCAGGGCCCGCTGATCTTTCATGGCGAGAATGGCTATTCACAGAAGTCCGCCTCGGGGCGGGCGAGCTATTACTACTCGCAGCCCTTCTTCGAGATCAGCGGCACGCTGACGCTGCCCGGCGGCCCGGTGGAGGTGGTAGGGCAGGCGTGGCTCGACCGCGAGTGGGCGTCGCAACCGCTTGGGGCCTCGCAAGTCAGCTGGGACTGGTTCTCGATGGCGTTTGAGGATGGGAACCGGCTGATGGGCTTCACGCTGCGCGACAGTGCGGGGCCGGATTATACGGCGGCCACCTGGATCGAACCGGATGGCAGCACTACCGCCTTTCCCGATGGCGCCTTTTCGGCGGAAGCTTTGACCGAAACCGAGGTGGCGGGGCGGCAGGTGCCGACGCGCTGGCGCGCGCTGTTGCCTGAAAAGGGGGTGGACGTGACCGTCGAGGCGATGAACCCGCAGGCCTGGATGGCGACTTCGATCCCCTATTGGGAAGGTCCCGTGCGCCTGTCGGGCAGCCACGCGGGGCGCGGATATCTGGAGATGACCGGATACTGACCTGACGTTTGGTCAGTGCGGTGCTGCGGGTCTTTGCCAGCTCCTGGCCTGGGCGTAGACTGTGGGCGACGGGTCAGCAGACGGAGAGCAGCGATGAGCCCTTTGGGCAAAGTGACGCGACGGGTCTTCATGATCGGGTCAGCGGCGATCGCCGGGGGCGTTGCCTTTGGCACCTACAAGCTGCTCACACCCCATGCGAACCCGCTGGCCGACGGATTGGGCCCCGGTGAGGCGAGTTTCAACCCCTTTGTGCGCATCACGCAGGAGGGCATCACGCTCGTCGTGCCGCATGTGGATCTGGGGCAGGGGGCCGCCTCGATGCAGGCGGCGCTGATCGCGGACGAGCTGGATGTGGAGTTTGGCCAGTTCGCGCTCGCACAGGCCGCACCTGATCCGGCGTATTACAACACCGCAATGGCGGATGAGGCGGTGCCGTTCATGTCCACCGACACCGGCTTCATTGCCGAGACCGCGCGGGACGCGATGGGGGCCATGATCAAGCTGGCCGGGGTGCAGGTGACCGGTGGATCGACCTCGGTGCCGGACAGCTATGAAAAGCTGCGGATGGCCGGAGCGGTGGCACGCGAGACCTTGAAGGCCGCGGCTGCGGAGGAGACGGGGCATGATGTGGCCACTCTGCGAACCGAGCGCGGCGAGGTGATCCTGCCCGATGGCAGCCGCCGGTCCTATACGGCCCTGGCCGCGCAAGCCGCAGTGCGCGCGCCGGTGACCGATGTGGCCCTCCGCCCGCCAGAGGCGTGGCGCATGATTGGCGAGCCGATGCAGCGGCTGGATATCGTCGCGAAGTCCACCGGAGCGCAGCGCTACGGCATTGACCTCGAGATCGACGGTATGGTGCGCGCCGCCGTGCGCTGCAACCCGCGCAAGGAGGGCGTATTGCGGGCCTATGACGCCTCAGCCGCCGAGACGATGCGGGGGGTGCAGCAGATCCTGCCCGTGACCGGTGGGGTGGCGGTGGTGGCTGAGAACACCTGGTATGCGTTTCAGGCGCTGGAGGCGATCGACTATGATTGGGGCCCGGCGCCCTATCCGGCGGAGCAGGACGCGCATTGGGCAGCACTTGAGGCGGCCTTCACGCAAGAGGCAATGGATCGGGTCTGGCGGGACGATGGCGACACCGAGGGCGCCTTGGCTGAACGGGTGGATGTCGCAGCGGAGTACCGCGCGCCTTACGTGGCGCACCAACCGTTGGAACCGCTGAGCGCCGTTGTGCGCGTGACAGATGACCGCGCTGATGTCTGGGTGTCACACCAGATGATCCGCTTTGTGCAGCAACGCGTGGCCGAGCGCACCGGGCTGACCACGGCGCAGGTCTTCGTGCACAACCAGGTGGCGGGTGGCAGTTTTGGTCACCGGCTTGAGTTCGACATCATCGACCGGACGACCGAGATCGCGATGCAACTCAAAGGGACGCCCGTGAAGCTGATTTTCAGCCGTGAAGAGGATTTCGCGCAGGACTATCCGCGCCAGATCGGCATGGCACGGGCGCGGGGGCGGGTGGAGCAGGGTCAGGTGCGGGCCCTTGATCTGAAGATCGCCACGCCGTCTGCGGTGCGCAGCCAGATGGGCCGGGT
Source organism: Roseobacter cerffii (assembly GCF_054226325.1). Taxonomy (NCBI): domain Bacteria; kingdom Pseudomonadati; phylum Pseudomonadota; class Alphaproteobacteria; order Rhodobacterales; family Roseobacteraceae; genus Roseobacter; species Roseobacter cerffii. Next base: position 2,462,727 of record NZ_CM135757.1, on the reverse strand, counting down.
TGGTATGCCGGTGCCGGGCCCGGACCCGCAGATCGCGGCGGGCGCGTGGAATCTGCCCTATGCGATCCCGGATTTCCGTGTGTCTGCCTATGCGGCGCAGGAACTTGCGCCGACAAGCTCCTGGCGCTCGGTCGGGGCCTCGACCGCCGGGTTTTTTGCCGAAGTGGCGCTTGACGAGGTGATCCATGCCGCTGGTGCTGATCCGATGCAGGAACGGCTGCGGCTGGCCAATGATCCGGTTGCGCGCACTGTCCTCGAAACGGTGGCGGAGATGTCCGACTGGGGCAGCGCGCTCGGCACAAGCCAGGGGCGGGGTGTTGCCTTCGTCAATTCCTTCGGCGTGCCTGTGGCCGAGGTGATCGAGGTGACGCAAACTCCGGACGGTCTGCGGATCGACCGCGTCTATGTCGTCGCGGATGTGGGCCGGGTGATCGACCCGGTGAATTTCGAGAACCAGGTCCAGGGCGGGGTGATCTGGGCGTTGGGGCATGCGATCAACTCCGAGATCACCTATGCGGACGGGCAGGCGGAGCAGTCAAACTATTATGATGCCGAGGGCATGCGGTTCTCCCAAACCCCCGAGATCACCGTGCAGGCGTTGGAAACGCAGGCGAAGATTCGTGGGATCGGCGAGCCGCCAGTGCCCCCGGCAGCACCTGCGCTCGCCAATGCGATCTTTGCCGCAACCGGCCAGCGCCTGCGTGAGATGCCGTTCAACCGGCACATGGATTTTGTCTGAGACAAAACCGCAACTGGCACAGCATTTGGGATTAGTGCTATCCCAGCGTCATCGTGCCGCGCTGTGCCGACGCAGAAAGAGGGGGGATGACATGGATTTTGCCGCAACCGAGGAACAATCGGCCATTTTCGACATGGCCCATGCCTTTGGGCAGGAGCACATCGCCCCCTTTGCGCAGGCGTGGGAAGAGCAGGGCACGATCCCCAAGGAGCTCTGGCCGAAGGTGGCGGAGCTCGGGCTCGCAGGGATTTACGTTTCGGAAGAGTACGGCGGCTCGGGGCTAAGCCGTCTCGATGCCACGCTGGTGTTCGAGGCGCTCTCGATGGCCTGCCCGTCCGTGGCGTCCTTCCTGTCGATCCACAACATGTGCGGCGGGATGATCGACAAGTTCGGCTCGGCGGAGAGTAGGGACAAATGGCTGCCACGGATTTGCACCATGGAAACGGTGTTTTCCTATTGCCTGACCGAACCCGGCTCGGGCTCGGATGCCGCCGCGCTCAGAACCCGGGCGGCGCGCAGCAACGCGGGCTACGTGCTCAGCGGCACCAAGGCGTTCATCTCGGGGGGCAGCTATTCCGATGCCTACCTGACGATGGTGCGCACCGGTGAGGACGGGCCCAAGGGCATTTCGGCGATCATCGTCGAAGCAGGCAGCGCGGGGCTGTCTTACGGTGGCCTGGAAAAGAAGATGGGCTGGCGCGCGCAGCCCACGGCACAGGTGCAGTTCGACGATTGCGCGGTGCCTGGTGAGAACCTCATCGGAGAGGAAGGGCGTGGGTTTTCCTATGCTATGGCCGGTCTCGATGGTGGGCGCTTGAACATCGCAGCTTCCGCTCTTGGCGGGGCGCAAGCGGCACTTGACGCGGCGCTGAGCTATGCGGGCGAGCGCAAGGCGTTCGGGAAGCCGATCGACCAGTTCCAGTCGCTGCAGTTCAAGCTGGCGGACATGGAAGTGAAACTGCAGGCGGCGCGCGTTTTCCTGCGCCAGGCCGCCTGGAAGCTTGACGCGGGCGCAGCCGATGCAACGAAGTTTTGCGCGATGGCGAAGGTGTTTGTCACGGACGTGGCCTTCGACGTGGCGAATGAGGCGCTGCAGATCCACGGCGGCTATGGCTATCTGGCGGATTATGGCGTCGAGAAGATCGTGCGGGACTTGCGGGTGCACCAGATCCTGGAAGGCACGAACGAAATCATGCGCTTGATTGTGTCACGGCAGATGCTCGCTGATCGCGCAGCCTGATCGCACAGGCGGTTCTAAAACGCACGAGCATTAAGCCTCGCTTCATAACTCTTTGCCATATCTTTTGCGGCGACCACGGCGATGGGCATCGCGGGCCGCGACATGAACGGCACAGGATCTTGATGTGACAGCACCTTACAGCACGGATGTGCGCTCCTCCGCGGGGGCGGCAAAACGCGTACTCATTGTTGATGATTCCCGCGCGATGCGCGCCTGGCTCCGCGCGGTTCTGTCCTCCGACCCCCGTCTCGAGGTCGTCGGGGAGGCCGCAGATGCCATTCAAGCCCGAGATTACATCAAGGCGCATCCGGTGGATGCTCTGACATTGGATATCGAGATGCCGGGCATGAGCGGCCTGGACTTTCTCACGCGGCTCATGCGGGCACGTCCGATGCCGGTGGTCATGATGTCGAGTCTGACGGCAGCCGGCAGCGAAGCCGCCATCCAGGCCCTGTCACGCGGCGCGATTGATTGCATGGTGAAGCCGACCTCGGCCTATGGCGAAGAATTGACCCAGGATATCTGCGAACGGGTCTATCACGCGGCCTGCACGCGGCCGTCCCAATTGCAGATGTGGTTGCAGTCCAAGAGCAGCACGCAACCCGCCCCTGCGCCGGTTGCGCCACCATCGCAGCCGCGCGCCGCCTATCGGCGCGGTGCCCTTATCCTGATCGGCGCATCGACCGGCGGCGTGGCGGCTTTGGAGACCGTTTTGCCGATGCTTGATCCGCATGGACCGCCGGTTGTGATCGTCCAGCACATGCCGGGCAACTTCCTGGCCAGCTTCTCCGAGCGGCTCAACCGTCAGTTGCCGCAGAATGTCTATCTCGCGAATGAGGATCGGGCTTTGGAGAGCGGGGACATTGTCCTCGCGCCAGGAAACGATCAGCACACGAAGCTCAGAAACCGTGGCGGAAGCTGGTATTGCCGCTTCGTGCCGAACGATCCCCCTGCGCTGCATTGCCCGTCGGTTGATGTGATGTTCGCATCTGCGACAACCCACGCGCGGCACATCTCCGCAGCTCTTCTGACCGGTTTGGGCCGCGATGGCGCGGATGGATTGTTAAAGCTCGCCCAGGCGGGGGCAACGACCTTTGGTCAGGATGAGGCGACCTGCGTGGTCTATGGCATGCCGAAGGCAGCTAAGGCCATGGGGGCCGTGCAAACAGAGGTTTCGCTCGAGGACATCGGCCCCGCCATCCGCGAGAGCCGTATCAGCCAAAGCCGCGATGAAGGCTGCCGGGTTGCGCAAACGCAATGACGGAAACACGCGTACACATTACACAGGGCGAACAAGCGGTTGGCTCTGATCCTGACATGGTGATCACGACCCTCTTGGGATCTTGTGTTTCCTGCTGTCTATGGGATCCCGATGCAGGTGTCGGCGGCATGAACCACATGCTGTTGACAAGTTCAACGGCAGATGACGGCGCATCGCAGCTTATCGGCATCAACGCGATGGAACTCCTGATCAATGATATTCTGAAAGAGGGCGGTGATCGCCGGAATTTGCGCGCCAAGGCTTTCGGGGGCGCGCGCATGGTTGCGGGGCTCAGTGAGATTGGCCAACAGAACAGTACATTTATCCTAAATTTCCTCGAAAAAGAGGGCATCACCTGCGAAAGCCACTCTTTGGGTGGAGAAACCGCGCGGCATCTGATGTTCTGGCCTGCATCAGGGCGAGTCATGCAAAAGATGCGCAAGGATGCTCCGACCGAAACAGTATCACAGGTGCGTGCTCCGACGTGCGCTGGCAACGGTCTCGAACTGTTCTAGCACTTGCCAGTTGCTGCATAGGACCCGGTAAACTGGGGTCAGCAGCCGATCGGGAGGTCGAAGACAGCGGCCAGCCGGACGTTAGTCCCAAAGCCCTTGATAGTTATCAGTTGCTAAAAGGGTTTGTATTGGTCCGGTAAGGTTTGATCTGACGCAGGCCGGCGCCGAAAGGAACAAGTCGAGTACCATGACACACAGTTTTCTGGTTCCACCCCCTCAGTACTCTTTTGCCCAATGACAAAAAAGATGATACTAAGAGTACTGCATCATAGCGGCGCCAAATCAGCAACTCGATATCAAATGAAGAGGCGCGGCCTGATCCAGGCCAGAAGGCAATAGTTATTCGATGTAATTGCACACCGAGTGTAGTGGCCTCAAGAACAATAATCGATTCTGGAAAACTACGGTTAGTGCCCTGAGAGCATTGCCTACTTCTGCTAACCCTAGGGTTGGCCGTTCATTGCTGACCAACGCTTAAAACAGGTCTAAGTCGTCGGCTTCATGCATTTTCTTGCCAAAGTCGCTGTGGCTTTCACCGATTAAAACAGCTTTGGTCGCATTAAGCTTTAGCTTTTGAGAGAGCTTGTCGACCTCCGACGCGCTCAAAGATGTATTGCCTGATTCCGCGATCAGCAATGTCATCATTGCTAGATCCTCAAGCGATTGACGTAAGAAATCCAGTGTCTGAAGATTGGTGATCGTCTCTGGAGCGGCGGATGTGCTGTTCTCGACAGCCTTTCCAATTGTCTCTTCAAGATCGAATACCTGCGCCGCCAGCTTATCGAGATAGGCCGAGAGCCGAAGGGTCAGTGTCGATATCCGTTCATTCGACTCATGAGCAGCCGCCATTTACAGTCGGCCTACGACCGCTTCGATGCAGTTCCGTAGATCGGCCTGCTCGAAAGGTTTCTTGAGATAGTTATTCATCCCAAGCTTCTTGCCGTGATCGATGATCTGCTGTTCGGCACGACCGGTAATTAAGATGAAGCCGACGCCCTTCGTCTTTGGACCGCTGCGCAATTGATGAAGAAGGTTGAGCCCGTCCATTTCGGGCATATTGTAGTCGGAGATAACAAGGTGAACTGGATGCGTTGCTAGAGCTTTGAGAGCATCAACCCCGTTTTCTGCGGTCGATACATTCCGAATTCCGAAGGCATCCAAGGCCTGCGTAATGAGCCCGCGGCTGGTCGACATGTCATCCACAACCATAATTCTGATTTGGTCTCGCAGCGACATATTCAGGAATCCTTTGACTGAGTTGAGTTTGGTGTCATTGCGGACACAGGCCGATAGGTCGTGGGGCCGTCTGTTTTGAAGCCGACGGTTTCGGGGTCGCCAATCCGCTCCGAATGACCAAGAAACAGGTAGCCATCAGGTTTGAGTATCTTTCGGAAACGTGGCCAAAGGCGGTTTTGCGTCTCGAGATCGAAGTAGATGACGACATTTCTGCAAAAGATGATGTCCATCTCCTGTCTCATCGGCCATTCTGCAAGAAGATTTAGCTCTTTGAAGGTGATCATTTCACGGAGTTTTTGATTGGCCGAGAAGATGGTCTCCCCGCCTTCAAAGTCCTTTGTGAAGTATTGGTTCAGCTTGGCTTCTGGAACACCAGACGTAAGGCGTTCAGGGTATCGTGCCTCGCTCGCGAACCTCACCACTTTTGCGTCGATATCTGTCGCGAGAATTCGAACGTCCAGATCATGGGTGTCTTGTGCAAGGTCCAATATGGTCATTGCGATCGAGAATGCCTCTTGACCGTTCGAGCATCCGGCTGACCAGATGCGTGTTTTTTGACCGGAACGAAGTCTAGGCAAAAGATCTTGCCGCAGGTGTTTGCTCAGGACATCAAAGTGGTGCTTCTCGCGAAAGAAGTGAGACACGTTGGTGGTCAGAGCCGAGATCATATGACGCCGTTCGCTGCGACCGTCGTCAGAACAGACAAAAGCGCTGTAATTGTCAAAATCGGGGATGTTCAGGGCACGAAGCCGATGACGCAGCCGGGACTGTATCATCGAAGTCTTTTCGGCCGCCAATTGCAAACCGCTTTCGCGGTATGCGAGTTGCGCAATGGCTGCAAAGCTCTCGGCAGTTATGCCGCTATTACCGAGTTGGTTAGACATTATGCGGCATTACTCTGAACCGACGTCACAATCGAGCTGAGATCAAGTACTCGGATCATCCGCTCGTCAATCAGCGTCAGTGAGCTCACGACGTTTGGTGTGCTGTTGGCCTGCATTTCAGGAGGCGGCTGGAGGTCTTCGTCGGTCAGCGCGATAATATCTGAAACGGCATCGACAAGCAGGCCGGTCATGACATCGTCATGGTTGACGACGATAATCACGTTTCGATCTGTTTGTTTTTGCGGTTTCAAGCCCAAGCGCTCCGAGAGATCCATCACAGGCAGCACGGTGCCGCGAAGGTTGATGACCCCTTTCATGTAGCTAGGGGCATGCGGCAAAGGCGTTGTTTTGGTCCAGCCTCGGATTTCGCGCACCGACATGATGTCCAGAGAATACTCTTGATCTGCGAGTTGAAAGGTCAGCAATTCGATCGCAGTTGGCGTTTCTTTTTCACTCATGCCGTCAATCCTGTAGTTGCTTGTGGCGCGCCGGCCCCGCTGGAGCCGATTGCATTTGTGATGATGTCAGATGTGTCTAGGATCAGGGCAATTTGACCGTCACCCAGTATCGTGGCTGCAGCAATGCCAGGAGCGCGGTAGAAGCTATCATCAAGGCCCTTAATCACAACTTGTCTCTGGTCCTGAATGCTGTCGATAATCAGCGCAGCTCGGCTTCCGTCCTCATGTGCAATTAGCAACACGACTGAGCCGTCGTAATCTTCTACTGCGTCCCGATAACCAAGTTCTCTGCCGAGATCGAACAGTGGGACAAAGCCGCTGCGGACGCGCACGACGTGGGCCCCTGGACGCACCATTTCAACGTCTTGATTGGTCAACGTAAGCGTTTCAATCACCACGTTCAGAGGCAAGACAAGCGTTTCATCGGCAACTTGCACGACCATGCCGTCTAGAACGGCAAGTGTGAGCGGTAGGGAGATAGAAAAGGTCGTGCCTTCGCCTGGCGTGGACGAAATGGAGATCCGCCCGCCCAGGGCTTGGATGGATGTGCGCACAACGTCCATTCCGACGCCGCGGCCAGACAGGTCCGAAACCACGGATGCGGTCGAAAACCCCGGTAAAAACAAAAGATTGTCGATTTCGGTGTCGGATAGCGTAGCATCCGGAGAGATAAGACCTTTGTCGATAGCGATCTGAAGGACTTTCGGCCTGTTGATCCCGCCGCCATCGTCTGACACTTCAATCACGACGCGACCTGACCGATGCGCCGCTGTCAAGTTGACGCGACCTTGTTCGGGCTTCCCGGCGGCGATGCGGTCTTCCGAGTCCTCAAGGCCATGATCAACCGCATTTCGGATCATATGCGTGAGTGGATCCGCAAGCCTTTCAATGACCGTTTTGTCTACTTCTGTGCCTTCGCCTTCAGTATGAAGCCGGACGTCTTTGTTCACTGCGGCGGACGCTTCTCGGACGATCCGAGACATACGCTGGAACAATGATTTAACCGGTTGCGCCCGGATCATCATGACGCTGTCTTGAATATCGCGCGTGAGCCGCTGGAACTCTTCGAGACCGTTCATCGCGTCGGAGTGCGGGGACAGGCCAGACCGTTCGAGACTCTGCGACAGCATCGCCTGGTTGATGACCAGCTCACCAACCAGATTGACCAATCGTTCAATGCGATCAAGGTCCACGCGCACGACTGATTTCGCTGCGGCAGGTGCTGCTTGCTTCGCCGAATTCGGCTGCGGCTTTGCCGGCGGCGTCGAAGCCGGTTCTGATTTCGCGTCCTGACCGATCTCTTCTGTCTTGGGATCTGGCGTGTCGACTGAAGGTTCAGGAGATGCCTCTGAGGTTTTGGTCTCTTCGACCGGCTCCGGCGAGACTTCGGTGTCTACCTGCGTTTCCGATACAGGGGGCTCGATCACGTCACCGGACACCTTTTTTTTAATGTCGAGCATGCAAAGCCCTTCCACGAATTCAAACGCAGCTGCGATTTCAGCCTCTTCAACCTCTGTCTCAATTTCGATGGTCCAGGCAAGATATGAGGTTTCGGCGGCAAGATCTTCGAGAGTGGGCAGATCGTCCAGATGACAGGTGACTGTACACGACCCCAACTCGTCGAGAGTCCGCAGCATGTGAAAGGGCTCATTGCCGGTCTCGAAGAGATCATTCTCCGGTTTGAAGTGAACGATGAAGCCCGTCTGTGCGGCAACTGGCAGCGCCTCGAGCGGCGGTAGGTCGGGCAGGCCGCCGTCGTCATCATCACTGCCAAAGTCGAGGTCGAGCGAGAGTGTCGCGGGCTGGAAGTCGATCTCTTCCTCCTCCGCGGAGCCATCTTCCTCTTCGATCCCTGCCTCGCCAAGCAAGCCGTTCAGCGATGCGAGCAACGCCGCAGTTTCCTCGTCGGGCAAATCGCCGTCGTCGCGGCTGATGCGGACCAGATCGGAAAGGTGGTCGGCGCATTGGAAGAAGATCTTTCGTGCCTCTGCGTCAGGCGACATACGACCGGCGCGGACTTCGTCGAGAACGGTTTCGAAGCGATGTGCGAAGCGAACAAGGGCTTCGAGCCCAAATGCGCCAGCCCCGCCCTTGATGGAGTGAACAGCCCGGAAAACGATGTTGATCGTTTCAGGGTCTTCATCGCCGTCGTCGAGCGCTTGCAGGCCGTCTTGCAGTGCTTCCAGAAGTTCCTCGCATTCGATGAAAAACGACGCGCGGATCTCTGCCATTGGATCATTGGAATCAGACATGAGACCCCCCTTACCCGGCGACCATCTGGAGCGCTTTGATCAGCTTGGTCGGATCGAAGGGTTTGACAATCCAGCCGGTTGCACCCGCATCGCGGGCGCGGGCCTTGAGCTCGGGAGCCGCTTCGGTAGTCAGCACCAGAATAGGGGTGGCGCGGTGCTTGTCCTGGCCACGCACCGCGTCGATAAAGCCGAAGCCGTCCATGCGGGGCATGTTGATGTCGGTGATGATGGCGTCGGGCTCGATGCCTTCGAGCACCTCGATGCCGTGAACACCGTCATCGGCGGTGTGCACGTTGAAGCCTGCAGGCAGAAGGGCGAGGCGGATCATATCACGCATCGTGCGGCTGTCGTCGACGGCAAGGATTTCAAGGCTCATGTGCGCCCCCGTGCAATTGTTTCGGGGCACATGCCCATCACGCGCAGTTGGTCCGTCACACGGTCGGTTGCGTTGATCACCGAAACCGACCGTCCGGCCGCGACGGCGCTGCTTGCGGCCGCCAGCATCACCTGCAGGCACAGCGCACCGAGGTGTTTGACCTCGGACAAATCCATGATGAGATCGCCTTCACTCTGCTCTTTCAACTGCGTCTTGAGCGCAGAGGCGGCGGGCAGATCAAGGCGGGGGGCGAGGACGATGGGTTCACTCATTGCGCTGGTCTCCGACTATAGGAATTTTGCGGGTGCATCGCTCTCTCCACGTCAACTGATCTCTCGAATGGAGGCGTTGTAGAGCGCAGGACGTTAAGACGGAGTTACCCGGAAAAAAACTTTTCGGGCGGGCCTCTCCGCGGCTGTTTTTTAGTCTGCCTAAGGCCGTGTCGCCACGAAAAAACCCGGCCGAGTGGGCCGGGTTGAAATTATGTGGATGCCGGTGATGTCAGGCGCGGCGCCGCCGCCCGCCCGTGCGCCCTGAGCGCCCGCGGCCTTCCTGGCCGGGCTTTGGGGCTTCCTTGTTGAACGCGATCCAGGCGCCACCATGGGGGTCGTTGTCGGTGAGGAAGTTGGCGGCTCGAATCGCTTCCATTTCCTTGCCCGGGCGCGGTTTGGTCGAGCCAAGCCCGGTCAGCTGACAGAAGAGCTCCGGGTCCATGTCGTCGGGCACCATGACACCAGCGGCGGCCAACTCGGCGCGCTTGGCCTCGATCTTAGCCGCGGAGACGGGCAGGGCGACCGGGTTCATGATCGCGGAGGTCATGCCCGCGCCCATGGCCATCGGCAGGAACGCGTTGTTGATGCCATGCCGGTTGGGCAGACCAAAGGAGATGTTCGAGGCGCCGCAGGTGGTGTTCACTCCCAGCTCCTCGCGCAGGCGGCGCACGAGGGTGAAGACCTGGTTGCCTGCGGTCGCCATGGCGCCGATGGGCATGACGAGGGGATCGACCACGATGTCATGGGCAGGGATACCGAAATCGGCCGCGCGCTCGACAATCTTCTTGGCGACGGCAAAGCGAACATCCGGGTCCTCGGAGATCCCGGTGTCATCGTTGGAGATCGCCACGACGGGTACATTATACTTTTTTACGAGCGGTAGCACGATCTCGAGCCGCTCTTCCTCGCCGGTGACGGAGTTCAAGAGCGGACGGCCTTCGCAGGCTTCAAGACCGGATTCCAGCGCACCCGGCACGGAGCTGTCGATGCAGAGCGGCACGTCGACGATGGCCTGCACGCGCTCCACCAGCTCTTTCATAAGCGGCGGCTCGACGAAGTTGTTGTCGGCATAGCGGGTGTCTTCGGCCATCTTGTTGGTGAAGACGGCGCCCGAGTTCACATCAAGCACCGTCGCACCGGCAGCCACCTGTGCAATCGCATCCGCCTCGACCGTCGAGAAATCCCCTGCTTCCAGCTCCAACGCCAGTTTCTTGCGGCCGGTGGGGTTGATCCGCTCGCCAATCACGCAGAAGGGTTGGTCAAAACCGATGATCGCGGTCTTGGTCTTGGATTCGACAATTGTCCGGGTCATTCAGATGTCCTTGGATCAGGCGTTTGCAGGGGCAGTGGCCGCGCCACCGTTGTCGATGGCCCAGGTGGCGTTGGTCTTGATGCCGCCCAATGGGAAGAAGTGCACATTGGTGATGTTGAAGTCGGGATTGGCCGCCTTGTGTGCGGCCAGCGTTGTGACCACATCCGCGGGCTCATACGGCAGCAGCAGTTTGGTCACATCCATCGCGCGCTTCTGCAGCACCTTGAGCGACGGGCCAACACCGCAGGCGATGGCGAATTTGATCAAGGTCTGCAGCTTGGCAGGCCCCGCGATGCCGATATGCACGGGCAGGGTGATGCCTTGGGCCGCGAGATCATCCGCCCAGGCGATGATCGGCTTTGCGTCAAAGGCGAATTGGGTCGCGATGGCCATCTGCGCGTCTGTCCGGCTCTGGAAGTCGTTTTTCCACTTCAGCGCGGCGGTCACGTTGGTCATGGAGCCATCGGCGTCGATATCGCGGTTGCCCTCGGGGTGCCCAGCCACGTGCAGCCGCTCGAACCCCGCCTCATCGAAGAGCCCGGTTTCCATCAGCTGCATGGAGCTGTCGAAGTCCCCATGCGGGGTGGCAACGCCACCGGCGAGCAACAGCGCTTGCTTGACGTCCGCCTCCCCCTGATAGCGCGCGATCCAGTCGCCCAGCGTCGCCTTGTCCTTGATGATGCGCGCGGGGAAATGCGGCATGACGGGATAGCCGTCCGCGTTCAGCCGCTTGGCGGTGGCCACCATATCCTCGATGGGCGTGCCTTCAATATGCGCGATGTAGACGCGGGTGCCCTCGGGCAGCAGATCGCGGAAATTCTCGATCTTCTCTGCGGTGCGCGGCATCACCTCGATGGAATAGTCTTGCAAAAATGCCTCGACCTGCGGGTTCACCGGTGTCGCGGCGGGGGCGTCTTTCTTCTTGAAGTTCAGCAGAGCCATCAGACGGTCCTTTCGGGTCAGAAGCGGGTCGAGAAACCGGGGCAGGGGTCAGGCCCAGCCGTCGTTGTTGATCAGCGCCTTGATCCGCTCGCGGTCATACTCCGCGTCAAGGCGCGCGGCTTGCGCATCGGCAATGGCCTCGGGATCGCCATCGACCGCAAACGGATCGGCCTTGCGCCACTCCGCCAGATAAGCATCGGTATCCTCCGCGCCAACCTTCATCGCCGCGCGGTCAATCGCCTGCTCAAAGCGTTCAGGGAGCTGTCGCTTCGAGCCACGCCGCCCTTTGCCCACAATCACCTGGGCCGGAATATCGCGCCAATAAACAATCGTAACGTCAGGCATCGGCTGATTCCCCTTGATCTCTTCGCGCCTGTCTATCGGCTGCCGCGCCATTTTCGAGGCCGGATTTCGACAGAACACGCGTTGTCCGCGACGCGACGGGTGTATCGCACCTGCGCACATTTCACGAGAGCATTGCGCCGCCAAAATCCTCATGAAGACTGTGAGGCGTTCTGCAACGCCACCATGTCGTGAGACACAGCGGCGCTTGCGCCACTGACCGTCTGGCACTACTCTGGTCTCAACTCGAAATGAAAGGCGCGTAAGATGGCGCCACAGCGTCCCAAAGGTGCGGGCGCGCTCGAAAAAAAGACGGCTCTGAGCCCCGCGCCAGTTCCGCCCCGATACGGTGAGCTTTATGCCGCACTTGATCTGGGCACAAACAGCTGCCGCATGCTGATCGCCCAACCGAAGGGCAATGGGTTTCATGTGGTTGACAGCTTCTCCAAGTCCGTGCAACTGGGCGCGGGGCTGGAGAAAACCGGGCGGTTGTCGCGCGGATCTATGACGCGTACCATCCAGGCTCTGCGCATCTGCCAGCAGAAACTGCGGCGCAACAAGGTGCGCCGGATGCGGCTGGTCGCCACAGAGGCCTGCCGCCGCGCGCTCAACGCGCAGGATTTTCTGCGCCGAGTGCACCGCGAGACGGGGTTGCGGCTCGACATCATCAAACCGCAGGAAGAGGCGCAATTGGCGGTGATCTCCTGCGCGCCACTGGTGAGCCGCAACACCGAGAACCTGCTGGTCGTCGACATTGGCGGGGGTTCGACCGAGCTTGTCTGGATTGACCTCACGGATGTGCCGCGCAAGGACCGGCCGCAATCGATCATGCGGCTGCACAACGGGTTCAAGCAGGTCATGACGGACCTGCCGCAAGCGCGGGTCGTTGACTGGATTTCGGTGCCTCTGGGGGTGGCCACGCTGCGGGACCAGTTCAACGACGTGGAAGACGATGCCGCAAGATTTGCGCTGATGAGCTGGTTCTTCGAGGAAAATCTTGCGGATTTCACCCCGTACCATGACACGCAGCCGCATGAGAAGTTCCAGATCGTCGGAACCTCCGGCACGGTGACCACGGTCGCCGCAAGTCATCTTGGGCTCAAGCGCTATGACAGGACGAAAGTCGACGGGTTGCACATGACCTCGGACCAGATTGACCGGGTGATCCGCTCCTATCTTGCCCTGGGCCCGGCAGGTCGGCGGGCGGACCCGCGCATTGGGCAGGATCGTCAGGCGCTGATCATGTCGGGCTCCGCGATTCTACAGGCACTCATGCGTTGCTGGCCGACAGATCGGCTGTCGGTTGCCGATCGCGGTTTGCGGGAAGGGCTGTTATACGCGCAGATGAACGCGGATGGCGTGTTGGAAGACGGAGAGTTCTGATGGCGAAGCCTCCCAGTGGAAAGAACACCTCCGGACGCGGGCAACGCGAGCTAAAGGTCAAGGTCAAATCCGCCCGCGGGCGTAAGCTGAGCTCGACCCGCTGGCTGCAGCGCCAGTTGAACGACCCTTACGTGAAGCGTGCGAAAGCCGAAGGCTATCGCGGGCGCGCGGCCTTCAAGATCATGGAGCTTGACGACAAGTACCGCTTCCTTGTGCCTGGCGCGCGGGTGGTCGATCTGGGCGCGGCGCCGGGTGGCTGGTGCCAGGTCGCCGTCAAACGCGTCAATGCGCTTGGCGAGAAGTCCGGCAAGGCGGTTGGGACGATCCTCGGCATTGACCTGCAGGAGATGGAGCCCATCGCGGGCTGCGAATTGCATCAGCTGGATTTCATGGAAGATGACGCTGATCAGAAGGTGAAGGAGTGGCTCGGCGGCAAGGCCGATGTGGTGATGTCGGATATGGCGGCAAGCAGTTCCGGCCACAAGCAGACCGACCATCTGCGGATCATCGCGCTCTGCGAAGCGGCGGCCTATTTCGCGTTCGACGTGCTGGACGAGGGGGGAACCTTCGTCGCAAAGGTTCTTGCGGGCGGCGCGGAAGGCGAATTGCAGAAGCTGCTGAAGCAGCGATTCTCCAAGGTGGCGAACATCAAACCACCGGCTTCGCGGTCCGACAGTTCGGAAAAATTCGTTGTAGCGACAGGGTTTCGAGGGCTGCACTGACCGCTTTACCCTCCGTTAAAGAAGTTCAGCATAGCGTGAGCGCAGACCTGCGCCGATTGGGCGCACCCACGCTGAAAAGGACTTATCCATGCTCCGCAAAATCGTTCTCTCCCTGCCCATGCTCGTGGCGGCCAGCATCGCTGGTGCCGTGGACGCGCCACCCGCCATGAAGGCCTTCGTTGAAAGCGACGTGATGTCTTGGGCGCAAAGCGCTCAGGTTGTTGACGCCATCCGTGCCCAGAACGCCGAAACGGCTGGCGCGACAGCTGATCAGATCAACGCGTGGGACGGCCAGTGGCGTGCCGAGGTCGGGCAAGCGGATCAGCCGCTGATCGGGGAGGTCATGGGCCGCCCACTGTCCGGGTTTCTGGCCGAGCAGGTCGCGGCGTCTGGTGGGCGCATCACCGAGATTTTCGTCATGGACGCGCTTGGCCTCAACGTGGCAGCCAGCGACGTGACCTCTGACTATTGGCAGGGTGACGAGGACAAGTACTCCAAGACATACAGCGTTGGCCCGGATGCGGTGTTCGTTGATGAGGTTGAATTCGACGAGAGCTCGCAGACCTATCAGGGTCAGGTTTCCGTATCGCTGACCGACCCCGACACCGGCGCTGTCATCGGCGCGATGACCATTGGCCTGAACGCCGAGGCGTTCTTCTGATCAGAGGTGCGGGCGCGTCCCTGGATGGGCCTGCAATGACCGGGCTGCTGCCCGTTGAAGCTGGATCGCTTCGTTCGCACTCAAACGTTGATGGCTCGCCTGATCAAGGCGGGCCATCGTGCTTTCCGCACTCACTTCCTGCCGGATGAGCTCAAAAAGGCGTGCATGGCGTGGTGTGGTGGCGTCTGGCGAGTGGGGCATTGTCGTGCGTGTCCTGATGCTGCTGACACGCTCCTGATCATTCGACTTTGACACACAAATGGCGGAATTGCGGTGTTTGCAGGCCTTTGCGGCCAAGCCGGTGGGCAAACAGAGGTCAACTCAGAGAACCAAAAGCTGCACGCCCGCCCGTTTCTGCAACCGCCGAATGCAAATTTCGGCCACGCGGCTTTTCGGACCCAGGAAGTCATTTCGCGAATAACATCTGCTGCGCTATGGTGCCCGAAATCATATAGGACGTCGGACAACAGGACCCGCGTCTCGCATGGGGGTGCGAACCATAGAAAAAACTCTCTTTCAATTTATTTGGAAGTATTCAAAGCGTGACCAACTGAAACTTCTGTTGATCACCAGTACGTTGTTTCCATTTCTTTATCTGACATTGGAGCTGCCAAAACGGATCATCAACGATGCGATTGGCGCGCAGAACACGGTTGTCATCGCTTTCGGCGTCGAGTTCACGCAGCTTGGGTTTCTATTCCTGCTCTGTGGTGCCTTCCTCGCGTCGGTGCTGGCGCACGGGCTGCTGAAGATGCGAATCAACACCATGAAAGGCGTTTTGTCGGAACGTCTGCTGCGTCGCCTGCGCTATAGCCTGATCTCGCGGATGCTGCGGTTTCCCAAGGCGTACTTCCGCCGC
The DNA here is from genome assembly GCF_054226325.1 of Roseobacter cerffii. Classification (NCBI taxonomy): domain Bacteria; kingdom Pseudomonadati; phylum Pseudomonadota; class Alphaproteobacteria; order Rhodobacterales; family Roseobacteraceae; genus Roseobacter; species Roseobacter cerffii. Next base: position 2,447,273 of record NZ_CM135757.1, on the reverse strand, counting down.
ACATCCCAAGGGGAACTTGTCGCCATGATCACCGGCGAGACCGAGCCGATGGGTGGTATGATGGGCGACGCGCTGACCCAGCCCGTGCTGCAGGCGGGGCAGATGCTCACGATCCTGGTGTTTCTCTTCCTGCAAAGCCCCTGGTTCGGCCTCGCCGCCGTCGCGCTCATACCGTTGCAGGCCTGGCTCATTCCCCGATTGCAGCGGCACATCAACCTCATGAATAAAGAGCGGATCAAGGAGGTCCGCCATCTTGCGGCGCTTATCGGAGAAAGCGCCGCGGGTGCGTCCGAGCTGCGCATTCACGGTGGTTGGCGGTACCGCCTCTCGATGATCAGCTACCGACTTGGCATCATCTTCGGCATACGGCTGCGTATCTATCAGAAAAAGTTCTTCATGAAATTTCTCAACAACTTCATCACGCAGCTCACGCCGTTTTTCTTCTTCTCAGTCGGTGGTTATCTGGTGATCCAAGGGGCCGTCTCGCTGGGTGCGCTGGTGGCGGCGCTCGCCGCCTACAAAGATCTTTCCAGCCCGTGGAAAGAGTTGCTGACCTTTTACAATCAGGCACAGGACATGAGCCTGCGCTGGGAGACGGTGACGGAAAAATTCTCGCCCGTTGGGGTGATCGATGAGGCGCTGTTGCAGGGTACGGTCGACGATATCCCGCATCTCAGCGGTGCGATTGCGCTGAGCGATGTGACCGTGACCGATGCGGATGGCAACCCGGTGCTGGAGAAGATCACGGCGCGGTTTGCGCCCGGGTCGCTGGTGGCGATTGACGCGCCGAGTGTCGAGGACCGGCAGGCGCTTGCGGATCTGCTGACCCGCGAGGTGATGCCTGCAGCCGGTGAGGTGACAGTGGGCGACCTGCCGCTGGCCGGGCTGCACCAGTCGGTGATCGCGGCGCGGATCGGTCATGCTCAGACACCGCCTGTCTTGTTTCGCGGCAGTCTTGAGGACAACGCGGTGATGCCCCTGAAGCCGCAGCCGGGAGAGCAGGTGCCGGACGACATTCGCCGGGAGGCGGAGGAAAGCGCGCGCGCGGGCAACAGCGGCGATCCGATGCAGGCCGATTGGCTGGCCCCTGCAATTGCCGGGCTCGAGAGCTCGACAGAGCTTCATGGCTGGTGGCACGAGTTGCTCGAAGGGATGGGCGCGGCGGACGCGCTCTATCGCCGGGCGCTGGACCAGAAGGTAAGTGAGGCCACTCGCGCCACGCTCGGCGATGCGCTGGTCGCGGTACGACCGCAGGTCTGGGACGCGGTGACCGCCGCAGGCCTCGACCGTCATGTCTATCGTTTTGATCCCGAGCGCTACAATCCCGCGCTTCCGGTCACCAGCAACCTTCTCTTTGCAACCATGCGGCGGTCGCTGAGCCAGGCCGAACTCGCAGCACAGACGGATCTCTTTGCCCTGATCCGCAGCTTTGGGCTGGAAGCCGACCTGCTGGATCTTTCGCGAGATGTGATCGCACTTCTGCACCGGATTTTCGGAACGGATGGCACGGAGCATCCGCTGTTCCGCAAGCTTGGTCTCGACCCGGATCTCTTCGAGCAATCGGTCAGGCTGGTGCGGGGGCGCCGGAAGGCCGGTGCAAAGCCGCTGACCGAAGCGGAGAAAATCCTGCTCATGACCGTCCCGGCGCAAATCTCCGCTGAGCAGATTGGTCCTGCCTTCACCGAGGAGATGCAAGGGCGCATTCTCAGCCTGCGCAAGGCCAATGGGTTCAACGCACGCAGTGCGCTGATGTCGCTCTACGCGCCACTCAAGCCGGATGCCGTGGCGCCGGGTTTGACCGTCTTGGAGAATGCGCTCTTTGGGAAAATCTCCGACGGCGCGGGCGGACGCGCGGATGAATTGCGCAGGATCACCGCAGAGGTGCTCGACAGAGCTGGGCTCCGCACCCGGATCACCGAGTTGATTTATGATCTACCCCTGTCCCTCGGTGGTTCCGATTTGCCGGCATCCTTCGCCGAACCGCTTGCCATCAGCCGGGCGGCAATCAAGCGGCCGGACATTCTGGTTTTGGACGACGTCTTGAATGGCGATGCGCCGGGCGAGCGCTCGGCTGCGTTGAAGCGGTTACGCGTGCTGCTGCCAGATACAACCATGATCTACCTCGGCGATGGGTTCGAAAACTACGACGACTTTGACAGCCACCTCGAGATCCGGCAGGGACGGATGGTCTCCGCGGACGTCGATGGGCCCAGTCAGGACGATGGTGCGGCCAGCGCGGACTTGCTGCGCAAGGTGCGGGCGCTTGAGACAACGCCGCTGTTTTCTGGGTTGAATCGGAAGCAGCTGCGTCTGCTGGCGTTCGGGGCGCGCTGGTTCACGGCTGCTGCGGGTGATGTGATCTTCCGCAAGTCCGATATGCCAACGGATGGAGCCTATATGATCCTGTCAGGCGAGGCCGTGTTGTACCATCCGGAGGAGGGCAGCGCAGAGGCGCCGCTGGCCGAGGTGGGGCAGGGCACGCTGGTGGGGGAGCTGGGTGTGATCCGCAACGTACCACGCGCGTTGACCATGCAGGCGAAGACGGATGTGAAGGCCCTGCGCCTGGGCTCGGAAGAGCTGCTTTCGGTGATCGAGAATGACGCGGCCACGGCCTTCAGGCTGTTGCAGGTTGTGGCGGGCTATACGTCCTGACGCACCGGGCAGATCGGCCCGGGCGGGGTCCCAAGGCGACCGAGGCCGCCTTGGGTTTTGTCTTAATGGGCGAACTTCTTGATCTCGCCGCTCCGCAACCGTGCAGAGTAGGAGCGCAGCTCTTCCCGCACGATCGACATCAGGAAGTAAAGCGCAGTGATATTCACCACGGCCATGGCAAAGATCGCTGCATCCGAGAAGTCGATCACGGGGCCGAGGCTTGCTGCGGCACCAATCACGATGAAGATGCAGAAGATGATCTTGAAGATCAGCTCCGACATCTTGCCTTCACCGAAGAGGTAGGTCCACGCCTTCAAGCCGTAGTAGGACCAGGAGATCATGGTGGAGAAGGCAAAGAGCACCACCGCAAGCGCCAGGATATACGGGAACCAGCTGATGCCCGAGGCGAAGGCCGCAGAGGTCAGCGCCACACCGGAGTTGCCATCAACCGTCGCAATCGCGCTGCCCGCCTCGTTCAGCATGTAGTTGCCGGTGGCTTCATCGATGATCAGCTGCTGCGAGATGATGATCACCAGCGCTGTCATGGTACAGATCACAACCGTGTCGATGAGCGGCTCCAACAGCGACACGAAACCTTCGGTGATCGGCTCCTTGGTGCGCACGGCGGAGTGGGCGATGGCTGCCGACCCCACGCCCGCCTCGTTGGAGAAGGCGGCCCGCTTGAAGCCCTGGATCAGCGCGCCGACAAAGCCGCCCGCCACGCCGAGACCGGTGAAGGCGCCCGCGAAGATCTGGCCAAAGGCCCAGCCGATCATGTCGTAGTTCACGATCAGGATGACGAGTGCTGCACCCACATACATGATGCCCATGAAAGGCACGACCTTTTCGGTCACCCGGGCGATGGATTTGATACCACCGACGATCACCGCAAAGACTACCGCGGCAAAGATGAGGCCGGTGATCCAGCCCGGATATTCGCCCGTGATCTGGGTGATCTGCGCATGCGCCTGATTGGCCTGGAACATATTGCCGCCACCCAGGGCGCCCAGAATACAAAAGACCGAAAACAGGATCGCCAGCAGCCCACCACCAGGCAGGCCACGTTCCTTGAAGCCCTTGGACATGTAATACATCGGGCCGCCCGAGACGGTGCCGTCAGGGTATTCGTTGCGGTATTTCACGCCCAGCGTACATTCAGTGAACTTTGAAGCCATGCCGAGCAGGCCCGCGAGGATCATCCAGAAGGTGGCACCCGGCCCGCCTATTCCGACCGCGACCGCGACGCCCGCGATGTTGCCGAGACCGACCGTGCCCGAGAGCGCCGTGGCCAGGGCCTGGAAGTGGCTGACCTCGCCTGCGTCATCGGGGTCTGAATAGTCGCCTTTGACCAGCGAAATCGAATGGGTGAAGAACCGCAGCTGCACAAAGGAGAAGTAAACGGTGAAGATCGAGGCCGCGACCACGAGCCACAGAACGATCCAGGGAAAGCTCGTCCCGGGCAAAGGCGCGAAGATGAGGCTGACGAAGGGCCCGGTAAACTCGGCAAACGCCGCGTTCACCCGCTCGTCCAGTGTTGCGTCCTCTTGTGCATACGCTGGCAGGGCGGCACCCAGGGCCGCTGTCGTGATAAGACCTGTTTTCAAGAATTTCATGGTTGTCCCCCTTATGCGATGACCGTGACCGGGACGGTCGCGCTCATGACGAGATTTGCGGTCGAGCTGCCGAAGATGCGTTTTGTAATCCCGCCCTCCGACGACCGGCACACGATGATCTGGTGCCCACCTTCTTTCTCGCAGATGTTGTTGAGTGTCTGGGCCACGTCGCCATGGCGCACGACGCCTGTCGCTTTCATCCCCTTGTTGTTCAGTGCCTCGACCGCAGGGTCGACAACGCGCTCCCGTGCGGTGGCGATCTCTTCTTCACGACGCTTGTGGCGCTGTGCGTTTTCCTCGGCTGTCTGGAACGAGTAGGGTGACCACTCGATCACATAGGCCACCACGAGCTCGCAATCGTCGATCCTGTTGGCAAGATCGGTGGCGAAGCTGAGGGCGCGGTCACCAGACCCTTCGCCGTCAAGGCCAATCACCAGTTTGGTTGTCATGTTCTGTCCCTTTTTCCTTTTTGGGTCGTTTTGTTATGCGAACCATGTTCAACGCAGACGTGTATCTCGGCAAATGATTAATTTGCAGGCTCATGTCTGCGCAGCAGGTCAGTGTCCTGCATTTTGACGAAAAACAGTCAGACATAATCTCTGAATTATGGTTTTGCGCAGGTCATCGACCTGTTTTTTCATGCTGTGCGATACAATTGCATAGCTGGGTTCGCTGCCGGATTGGCAAAGATTAGCTTCCTCGCTGTGCAAAATCGCGCGTGCAGTGCTGTTTGAAGGGCTGTTCCGGGGCTGCGGAGACATCGGGCCCAGGCGGATCGATCGGCTCGCTTATCGTCTATAGCGCTCTTACGGGCCGACGATATGCGCGCGGCCAGCGCCGTCGCGAAAATGGGCCCGGCAGGCATCAACGAAATGACGCACAATGCGCCGCGGATTCGATTTGTCATATCCCACCGCCAGCGACAGCGGCGGCAGCGGGTCGACGATAGGCAGCGCGCGGAGCTTGTGGCCGCCATAGCTGACTTCGGTCGTTGGTCGCATGTTCAGGATTGCGCACCCGTGCCCTGCACCCACCAGGCTGCGCACCATTTCCGTGGAGTTTGCATAGGCGAGCGTCGTCGGGCTGTGCCCGGCAGTATCGAAGAGCTGGCGGTAGTAATCGACGGCGACAGGACGGTTCAATACGATGATCGGTTCACCGGCAAGGTCCGCCAAGCTGACGGCGCTCTTCCTCGCCAGCGGGTGATCGGCGGAGCAGAGGCAGTAGGCGGGGGCTTCGATGAGCGGGTCGAAGTCGATCTGTGGTCGGACGGCCTGCGGAACAAACAGGATGACATCGAACTCCCCGGTCAGCAGCCCGTCTTGCGCCCGATCATTGTTGCATTCCTCAAGATGAAACAGGCGCGCACCATCGTCGGGCGCAAAGGAGGACAAAATCTCGGGCAAAAAGGCAGGCGCGACAGGGGCGTAGTAGCCAATGCGCAGCGGACCCTTCAACGCCTGTCGCAACTCTGACCCCTCGGCCATGACCGCCTCGTACTCCTCGAGCAGATGCGCAAACTTCCGGTCGAGCACTCGGCCACTGGCCGTCGGTGAAATGCCTCGGGCGCGGAACCGGTTAACCAGCTTGAGCTGGAATTGGGCTTCGATCTGGTCAATCGCTGCCGAGATGGCGGAGGCGGCCACGTTCAACTCGTCCGCGGCGCGCGCAATGCTGCCATGGGCCAAAGCGCGAGTGAAGTACCGCATCGATTTGAGAGAGACAGCCATATCACCTCAGATTTTCAGATGTAAAACCACAGTTAATTCTGTTTTTCGTAGGTTTTGTCTCGTGTCAAACTCTTTCCTGTCGTCAAACAGGAGCGCGGGATGTCTGAAACGGAGCTAAAGGGTTGGAATCACATACCGGAGGTTCCGCTAAAGGTCTCTCCTTTCTTCATCTGGCCACTGAACCCGGTCGAGATGATCAAATGGGTTTGGAACTCCTGGGCGCTCATCTCGGAGAAGCTGATCATTCTCGGCCTCGCGTGGGTCAGCCTGATCTGGTTCCAGCCGCCGTTGGAAGAGACGCGAACATTTGCCATAGGATGGATCGCCGAGATCTATGTGCGGAACCTCTTGCTCGCACTCGCGGTCGGCGGCGCGCTGCACCTGTGGTTCTACACCTTTTCAGCCCAGGGAAAGGCGCTGAAATACGACCCGCGCCCACTGATGGTGAAAGGCAAGCAATTCACCCTTGGCGGACAGGTGCGCGACAACATGTTCTGGACACTGGTTCCCGGAGTGCTGATCTGGACAGCCTATGAGGCGGTGCTGTTCTGGGCGCTGGCCAATGGCCATATGCCGTTGATCACCTGGGCTGCACACCCGGTCTGGTTCGTTGCGCTCTTCCTGCTGATCCCGATCTGGGAGAGCTTCTACTTCTATTGCATCCACCGGCTGATCCATATTCCGGTGCTCTACAAACACATCCATTATCTGCATCATCGGAACATCAACGTCGGTCCCTGGTCGGGCATGTCGATGCACCCTGTCGAACAGCTGATCTTCCTCGGTTCTGTGTTCATACACGTGCTTGTAGGCGCGCATCCGGTGCATATCATCTTCCATCTGCAGTACTACTTCCTGACCGCGATGAGCACACACACCGGCTATCAAGGCCTTTTGATCAAGGACAAGAACCGGCTGAACCTCGGCACGTTCCACCACCAGATGCATCATCGCTATTTCGAGTGTAACTACGGCAGTCTGGAGATCCCGTGGGATAAGTGGATGGGGACGTTCCATGACGGCACGGTTGAAGCCAACACGCGGATGGCCGAACGGCGCAAGAAAATCATGGGGAAGTGAGCGTTTGGCCGCGCGTTGGTGCGGTCATTTTTCGTTGACGATTTTTCCAGCGGGCGGAGACATGGCCGACACATCGGAACTCGAGCAACGGTGCTCGGATATTCACTCCGAACCCGCATACTTGAAGAGTCTTCCTTGAGAGCTGACGCATCTGGGTGTGATTTTTCGCGAGGTGTTTCGGGTCGCGTGTCGGCCATAGACTTAAATCAGCAGTCGGCCCTGCGCTGCGGTGTCAAATCGCTAGGCTTTTTGGGTCAGCCTGAAATCGCTGGCCTTCAGCGAGGATCTGCCGGAGATACCGGGCAAACAGCATCAGTGTCAGCTTTGAAAAGCTTGCGTCGAAACCAGATCGACGTCCTCTGCCGAGAAGCCAAAACGCGCCATCATTTTCCGGTAACGTTCCGTTCCGAGAAAGTCTCCCAAGAGCGCATCGACGTTGCTGACGAGGTCTATGTCGTGCAGCCCAAAGGCAAATGATCCGAACGCTGGTGGGTTCTCCTCCGTTGGGACCAGGACCAGGTCCACTTCCCAATTTGGGGTCCGTTCGATGAAGCCGCCGTGCGCCCTTCCGACGCTTGCATAGGCGTCAGCGGCGCCGTCCCGCACCGCTTCCGCGGCGGCGGTGTAAGTTTCGAAGATTGCGATCTGGTCTTCGCTCACACCGAACTCAACCGCAGAGCGATGCTGGAACTGATCGCGAACAACGGCCAATCGCAGAGCGCGGTTTCGTGCGATGCATCGATAGCCGCTCAGATCATGTGGATTGCCAGCCCGCACAAGGAAACCATCGGGCAGCGCCCAGATCGGGCGACTGAAATGCGCGCGCCGTTTCCGCTCGTCAGTGGCGAACAGTCCCGTTGTCATGCGCCACCGCCCGTCTACAAGGCCGGGAAGAAGTTCGGCGAACTCCGTCTCAACCGGCTCGAAATCCGGGATACCAAGCTCACGGGAGAGGTGCCGCGCGAGTTCGACATCGCAACCGGTGATGCGCCCGTCAGCATCGACGTAATTGAAGGGCGGTTCGATCAGATAGGCAAACTTCATTCGTCGTTCGCGCCTTTCTTTGGTCCATAGCTGGCAATCTTGATCGCCAGAACACTTTCGCACCGTTCCAGTGTCGCGCGCTTGGCTTTCAGTGTCTGAGCATGATCTTCAAGGATTTCCCGCCGCTCGTCGATGCCGTCATCGCCTGCCTTTGCAAGCTCGGTGAACCGCCGCATTTGCTTGAGCGGCATCCCGTTTTCGCGCAGCCAGTAGAGCAGGGTCAGCCATTCCACATGGGCAGGCGTGAAGCGGCGGTGTCCGTCCGACCCGCGCGCGATCTTTGGCAACATCCCCGATTTCTCGTAGAACCGGATAGTGTATGCGGACAATCCGCAGGCCTTTGAGGCTTCTGCAATTCTCATTTTTGCACCTGCTCTTTTGACCTACGCATAGCGGGTTGGAGTCGCTCTAAGTCAATCTCTGTTTTGTGTGGCTGGCCGCGACTGGGTTGCGGCACCTCCAGAGCGGAGATCGGCTGAGCCAATAGCGGCACTTGAGTTCTGGCCAAGCCGGTGCGCGGACCACGCAAGAGTGGAGCGTCGTGCTGTATGGAAGACTGCGGCGCGAGTTGCCGGACCGAAGAGCCCTTAACCTGTTCTGCTCCAAAGATTGTGCCTGCTCAGGTCGTTGTCGTGGATCCGGGAGTAGACCCGGCCCACTTGTTGCGACCCGGGCGTGCCTCTCGATCGCCTCCCGACGGTTCACCGTTTTGTGGACTGCATGTCATCGCGAGGATGACTTTCTATTGTGACATGGCGGGTGGCTCGGTCGCAGGTGTGCCCGATATCCGGCTCCTTGTCCCCGAATGATAAGCTTGCAGGTCCGAATGTTTCGAAGTGGATGTGATCGGCATTCACGCCTGCTGCTTCGAGCCCGTTGCGGATGTCGGCGAGAAATGCTGCTGGGCCGCAGAGCAGGTAGCGCGCGTCCGGTCCAACTCCGAGATCGAGCAGGTCTTCGGCGGTGATGCGCCCTTCAACGTCATAGTCTTTGCCGCTGACATCGCTGGCATTGGGTCGGCTGTAAAAGACGCGCTGGTGCAGATTGCTGTTCTCGGCGATCAAGTGCCCTGTTTCTGCCCGGAAAGCATGCGCGCGTCCATTTCGGGTGCCGTGCACGTACCAGACCGGGCGGTCCTCTTGCTGTGCATTGGCGTGCAGGATCGACAGCATGGGGGTGAGCCCGACACCCGCGCTGACCAGAACGAGAGGGCAATTATTACAGGGCACAACAAAGTCACCCGACGGTCTGCCCGCCTCGATTTCGTAGCCTTCGTTCAGCTGGTCATGCAGGAAGCGCGAAACAAGGCCCTTATCTTCGCGTTTGATGCTCAGCCGATACCGGGTGCGATCGTTGGGAGCACCAGACAGCGAATAACTGCGCTTTGATTTCCCGGCCTGGCCGGGGATCTGAACCTCCACTGGCAAGTGCTGGCCCGGCTCGAACGGGTCCAGCGGGCGGCCATCGACTGCTTCAAAATGGAAGGAGGTAACCTGGTCTGCCTCGTCGACGCGTTCCACGAGTCTCAGGCGACGCAGCAGGTCATCCTGTTTGGCCCACCGCAATCCAACCGCGCCCGGGCGGTCCAGCACCCCGTCGATCTTTACGTCGATGATGCGCCAGGCCTCCGGATCGCGGGCGCCGCGCGGCGCCCAATCTACGGCGGCGCGACCTGTGATGTGCAGCAGACCACCAGTCTCGAAGTCCACGAACAGCAGGCCCACCCGTGGATCTGAGATCACATTGCCAATCGTGTTGAAGAAGTTGTTGCCCGCGTAGTCCGGAATCTGCAGGTGCGTCTCATTCAAGACATGCACGAAGCCCGGCGCACCACCCCGGTGCGAGGCGTCATAGCCGTTGGATGCTGCGCCGGCTTTGCCGCGATGACCCGAACCAATGAACATGGTGTCGGCAGCGCCGATGCGGGCGATCTGGTCGGCAGAGAGCGCGGCGGTGCGCTGTGCAACAACCGGGTCGCTCTTGGCGCCGCGGGTCCAGGCGCGCTCATGGATGTACTGGGGGCAGTTGCCAAAACTCTGGCGAATGTCGATCACATATCCGCCAGCCGCCTGACGGATCTGCCCGCTGAACCGGTTGCGTCGACGTGTCGCCAGTTCGATGCCCAAAGCGCCAATCTCACCGCCTTCTGAAAAGGCCCTGGCGAGTGGATCGGTCGGATCAAGCTGCGTTTGTAGCGCGATCCGCTGCGGATCGGGTGAGGTGGCAAAGCCATCGGAACCGTCGATCAGGGTGGTCCATGTGCGACCGTCGGCATCTGCACCAGCGACGACCAGAAAGGGCAGGCTGGTATAAAAGGCGCGATGCTGCTCCGGCAGGTAGTCGCGAATGAACCCGCCAGCCCACTTTGCGACGTCGCCGACACCGGCGCGTGCCTGTGCTTGGAGTTCACCTTCGTGAAATGGATTGATGTGGTCCATCTTTGACATGTTCGTCTCCTTCCAGGCGTCAGGTCAGCGGGCCGGTGCGGGGGAGGGCACCGGCACCTGTTTCACGGGCTCAGATCAATTCGGGGACCGGAGATTTGGCCATGCCGATAAAATTTGGTCGCGCCTCGATCCGCTGCAGCCATGCCCGCACATTCGGGTAGGGCGCCAGATCGACGCCGCCTTCGGGTGCGTGGGCGGTGTAGCTATAGGCAGCGATATCCCCGACGGTGATCTTGTCGGTTGCGAGCCAGTCGCGTCCATCGAGATGTGCATCCATCACCTTGAAGAGGTCGTGCGCCTTGGCGACAGCGGCGGTGTGGTCATGCGCCGTGCCAAACACCTTGACCAAACGCGCAGCACAGGGTCCGGCATAGATGTTGTCGGCGGCCACGGTCAGCCAGCGCTGCACCTCAGCGGCCTCTTTCGGGTCCGAGGGCATCCAGCCCGACCCTTTGGCATAGGTTTGCACCAAGTAGATCAGGATCGCGTTGCTATCGGACAGTGTATACCCACCGTCATCAATTGCGGGTACGAGGCCGAATGGGCTGATCTTGAGATAGTCCGCCGCCTTGTGTGCGCCGTTCGCCATGTCGAGATCAATCGTCTCGTAGGGCAGGCCAAGAAAGGCCAGCATCAGTTCGACCCGGTGGCAGTGGCCGGACTTCGGATTGCGATAGAGTTTGATAGGTGTCGCCATTGGGTGTGATCTCCAGTGTGGTTTTGAGTTAGAGCCCGGAATTGCTTAGCTTGAGGTGCCCACTGGGGCTGCGGCCCGGAGGCCTGAAACACTCGCGATCTGGCTCGCGGTTGACGTTGTGGCCCCAGAGGTCGTTGACAAGGCGACAGTCCAGCTCTCTGCTCCATTTGCGGATCAGAAGCAGCTCAATCCCTGCACGCCGCCGTTGAGGCCCTGCTTGGTTTGGGCACACGCTATCGAGTGTCCAGGCAAGGTCCATCTTGATGGAGTTGGGTGACCTCCAGTCACCTTCTGCAAGCCGGGCGCTTTCGAGCGCGTTGTTTTCGATGAACTGTTGGAGCGGGTGCCGTTGTGGTTCCGATGTCACGACAGAAATCCTTCTTAAGTGCTGGCGACACCGTCCGGATCTGCACCGGTCGTGAAGCTCTCCAACTCTTCGAAAAGACATCTAACGCCGATTGGATTTCAGAATAATGCTACAAAAAAGAAAGTGACTATTCCATATTTTAGGAATAATGAAGCGTTGCCAGTCGTCCATCGTCGCGGGGCGCATCCGCTGCTTAGGCAAGTTGCGGATTCTTCAACGATTCTCACGTCATCAGATGTTGGGCCTTAGCCATCGTTGTTGCAAAGCCTGAAGCGCAAGAGCGGGACCCAGCGGACGTTCGCCCAGGACTGAGGTGCAGCCGCTAATTCAAACTTGGTATCGACCGCAGACGTTTTGTGGCGAAGTCAATGAAACTTCGCACCTTTGCAGCGGCGCGTCGCCCTTCGACATGAACCAGGCTGATCGGGAGCGGGTCGGGCTCAAACGCGTCCAAAACTGTTTGCAGACGCCCGGCTTCGAGGTCGGGGCCGATCTGGTAGTACAGGACCCGGCTTATACCCCAACCGCGCCGCGCGACCTCGATGCCAGCGGCCATGCTGCCGACGATCAGACGTGGGTGGATCCGCACAGCGCGACTTGCGTCCGCACCAAAACGCCACTCGGTTTCCGGGATGTTCGGGGATGACGACACGATTTGGTGATCCTGAAGGTCATCCGGGAATTGCGGCACGCCGTGTTGGTCAAAATACGCTGGCGACCCGCAGACAACCCGCCGAACGCGCCCGACACGGACGGCGGAAAGATCGGATGACGGCAATGCGCCTATACGGACGGCGACATCAAATCCTTCCTCGACCATGTTCACGATCCGATCAACGATCACGACCTCGGCAGTGACATCCGGATAGGTGTCCAGAAAGTCGGTCAAGATTGGTGTCACATAGATCCGCCCGAATTCATGGGAACAGGTGATACGCAGCTTGCCGACTGGGTTGCTCGCCGCGCCCGCTGCCGCATCATCGGCGGCCTGAAGTTGTGCGAGGATCGCGCGGGCGTCTTCAAGATAAGCGACACCAACGTCCGTGAGGCGGACCTTGCGGGTCGTGCGGGTGAAAAGCCGCGCACCGATGCGGTCTTCAAGGGTGTTGATGCCCCGCGTGACTGATGGTGCACTCAGACCGACGACACGGGCGCCAGCGGCAAAGCTCTCGGCTTCTGCAACAGCGACGAAGATTTCGAGAGTTTTGACGCGATCCATCGGTGCTCCTGACGGTGTTAAGAGGCAGAATAACGCCTCTCGTCATGGCCTTATTATTCCGACTTTCGTTATGAACTGAACCTCCAAGGTTCACGTAGTTGGTTTGCCTCTGCTGCCATAGTAGTTGATCCAATTCGATTTGCGGGCGCACAGTTGAGCCACAGCAGACGCATTCGGCATATACAAAGAGACAACAGTGATCGACGGAGTGCTAGTCGTGACGTCGCGCGTCAAAGCAAGCTTCAGTCTTTGAAAGCAACCGGCTTTTGCAACTAGGGCTTATTTGCAAACGTTTTGGTGGCGGAGAGACAGGGATTCGAACCCTGGGTAGGCTTGCACCCACAACGGTTTTCGAGACCGCCCCGTTCGACCACTCCGGCACCTCTCCGCGGGGGTCTGGTGCATGGGCGTTTAGTCGCCTTTGTGCTGTGTGACAAGAGGGGATTGGCGCACGCCTGCTCTACACGGGAAATTTCATTGCTCGTAAAGGTGAAAACCCTAAGCTTTGGCACTACGTAAGAAAGGCGAAGGCCTGAAGGAGATCTGTCATGACCGCTCTCATCCGATATTGCGCGCCGGTGATGCTCGCGACGCTGCTGATGGCGGTCTCGGTTCTGCCAGGGCGCGCCACGGATTTGGATCGGTTGGAGGCGTTTCTGGAAGTGACTGGTTTTGACGTGGCCCTCGAAAGCATCAAGCTGAGTGCCGAGACAGCCCCGAACATGATCGGCCTTCAGGCGGATGACTTTGGCTCGGAATGGACGCGTCTCGTCGAAGATGTTTTCGATGTGGAGCAAATGCATTCCATGGCGCTCGATATCCTGTCGCAAACCCTTGAAGATGATCTGCTGACCCATGCGGTTGAGTTTTATGCGTCGGATCTTGGGAGCCGCCTCGTTGTGGCCGAGAACGACTCGCATATGATCGAGGATGACGCCTTCAAGACCGAGGCGGGCGAGGCGATCGTGGCCGGCCTGGTGCGTATTGGCTCGCCGCGCTTGGAAGAATTGAAACGGCTCAACAACGCTACAGGCTCCGAAGACGCGTCGATCCGCGCGATCCAGGAGGTGCAGGTGCGCTTTCTGATGGCCGCTGCCGGGGCTGGCGTGATCGACCTGCAGATGGAAGAAGCCGATCTGCGCGAAAGTTTGAAAGCGCAGGAAGGCGAGATGCGGCGCAGCATGCAGATTTCCGCACTGTCCGGCTCGGCCTATACGTATCAATCCTTCTCGGATGAGGATGTCACGGCCTATGCCGACGCGCTGGAGCATCCGAAGATGCAGCGGGTCTATGAGTTGATGAACGCGGTTCAGTTCGAGATCATGGCTAACCGCTATGAAGCTGTGGCTCAACGCATGAGCAATCTGCGTCCCAGCCAAGACCTTTGATCAATGCGCTCGGCCGTCATTTCCGTTCTTTTCTGTGTCATTGCGCTGCCTGCCTGGGCGGATGCGCGGGTGACGGTCTTGATGGATGCGCTCCGGCTGCCGCAGCTGGTTCAGGCGCTGCGGCAGGAAGGGATGTCGGACGCTGAAGATCTGAACGCAGACATGCTGAGCGGGCAGGGCGGCGCCTTCTGGCAGCAGCAGGTTTCCAGTCTCTATGAAACCAGGCCGATGGAGGATGCGTTTTTTCACGCGCTCAAAGAGGGGCTGGATGATGCCGCGCTGGACGTCGCCCTGCAATTCTTTGACAGCGCACGTGGTCAGCGGATCACCGAACTGGAGATCGCCGCACGTGATGCGATGGCCGATGTCGCGATGGAAGAGGCCGCGGCCGCAGCTTTTGATACCCTTCCGGAGGATGATCGCCACGCGGGGTTGGTGTCGGAGTTCATCGCGCTCAATGACTTGCTGGAATTGAACGTGGCGCTGACCATGAGTTCCAGCTACCAGTTCTCGCGGGGGCTCGCCGATGGCGGCATGCTGGAGATGAGTGACGAGCAGATCCTCGCACAGGTCTGGGAGTCAGAGGAAGGCCTGCGATCAGACGCGGAAGTGTGGCTGCGCGGCTATTTCTTCCTGGCCCAGCAGCCACTGGATCTCGCCGATCTGGAAGCCTATGTCGCCTTCGCCGACAGCCCCGCAGGCGCCGACCTGAACGCAGCACTTTTCGCGGGCTATGAGGCCATCTTTACCGATATCGCTTACGGCCTGGGGCGGGCGGTGGCGATGAATGCGGCAGGCAACGATATATGACAGCAAACGCGCTTGACATGTGCCGCGCGCTGGTGCAAAGGGCCACCTCATATACGAGGTCCGGTTCGCCGGGCCTTGTTGTCTTTCACATATCACTCTGACCGGAGTGCGCTGTTCGAGGTGGCCGCAAGGCCGAAACGCCCGAGATACGGGGACCACAGGACGCGGGTAAGAGCAAAGGAAATGCTATGTTTGCGGTCCTCAAGACCGGCGGCAAGCAGTACAAGGTTCAATCGGGCGATATGCTCCGTGTTGAAAAACTGGCTGCCGACGCGGGTGAAACAGTACAATTCAACGAGATTCTGATGCTGGGTGGCGACAAGACCGTTGTTGGCGCGCCCTTCGTCAAGGATGCTGGCGTTCAGGCCGAAGTGGTCGATCAGATCAAAGGCGAGAAGGTCATCAACTTCGTCAAGCGCCGCCGGAAGCATTCGTCCAAGCGCACCAAGGGTCACCGTCAAAAACTGACACTGGTCAAGGTGACGGATATCCTCGCCTCGGGCGCGGAGAAATCGGGCGTGAAGGCCGCAATGGGTGCCGGTTCGGTTTCCGTGAAGGCGGTTGAAGCAGCGGCGCCGAAGAAGGCCGCTCCGAAAAAGGCTGAGAAGAAGGCGGAAGCCAAGACTGGGGCGCCGAAGGCAAAGGCGGCACCAAAGGCCGATTCTGCTGCGGATGATCTGAAGAAGCTCAGCGGTGTGGGCCCCGCGCTCGAGAAGAAGCTTCTCGAGGCCGGCGTGACCACATTTGCACAAATCGCAGCATGGACCGATGCGGACGTTGCTGCTATGGACGAGAAACTGTCGTTCAAAGGCCGGATCGAGCGTGAAGGCTGGATCGAACAGGCCAAAGAACTGGCTAAAGGCTAAGGAGAGACCAAATGGCACATAAAAAAGCAGGTGGTTCATCCCGGAACGGTCGCGATTCCGCGGGCCGCCGCCTTGGCGTGAAACTCTACGGTGGCCAGCAGGCTATCCCCGGCAACATCATCGTGCGCCAGCGCGGGACCAAGTTCTGGCCCGGCGAAGGCGTCGGCATGGGCAAGGACCACACGATCTTTGCGACCGTGGACGGGGCGGTGACCTTTCACAAGGGTCTCAAGAACCGCACGTTTATTTCGGTCCTGCCGGTGGCGGAGGCCGCTGAATAAGCCCTTCCTCAGGGACATGACACTTCAGGGGGATCGGCGACACCGCCGGTCCCCTTTCTCATTTTCGCCATACAGAACGTATAAGGCTCAACCATGTCGGTCGCTGTCACCAGCTTTGCCATTTTCGCCGCCTCACAGGTCGGTACGCCTGGGCCTGCGAATATGGCGCTGATGACGACCGGCGCGCGCTATGGGTTTCGCGCGGCGCTGCCGTTTGTGGCTGGCGTGGCGCTTGGCAAGCAACTGGTGATCTGGCCGGTGGGCTTCGGGCTGATGGAATTGGCTGAGCAGGCGCCTTGGGTCTTCGAGGCGCTCAAATATGCCTCCGCCGCCTATATCATCTGGCTGGCTTGGCGTGTGGCCAACATGCGGTTGGGTACGGTGGGGGAGGCGACGACCGCACCTGGTTTCGCAGCGGGCCTCATCGTGCACCCCCTGAACCCCAAGGCCTGGGCGATGATTGTCGGTGGATTTACCGCTTTTGTGGCGCCTGGCACGCCGGTTGTTGAGGCTACGGCAACCATTGCCGCTGTATTGCTCGCCTGTCAGGTGCTGTTGCATCCGCTCTGGACACTTGCCGGTGATGCCATCGCTCGCAGCGTAGCGGGAACGGCGATGGAACCTTATCTTATGTGGACCCTTGCGGCGTTGACCGTCGCCTCGGTGTTGTTCGTTTTATTCGGAGGAGGGATATGACGATGGAAATGGAAAAGATCACGGTGCAGCCGACGGTTGAGACTGATCGCTTTGTGCTGCGTCCCCTGCGCAAGTCCGACATGGGGCTGATCGAGCTTTATGGTGGTGATGTGCGTGTGGCACGCATGACCACCTCCATTCCGCATCCGGTCCCCCCAGGCATGATCGAGGCTTTCGTCACCCGGGCCATGTCCGATACGCGGGACGAGGACGTTTGGGCCATGGATGGCACGATTGCAGATGGATCTGAGCTCATGGGCGTGATCTCGCTCGAGCGGATGGATCGTGACCAGTCTGAAGTGAGCTACTGGGTTGCGCCGCCTTATTGGAACACAGGCCTTGCATCGGATGCGGTGCAGGCGCTGGTCGAGGCCAATCCGCTGCGGAACAAGACCATGTTTGCCAGTGTCTTTCAGGACAATCCGGCCTCGGCGCGGGTGCTGACGCATTGCGGGTTCGAATACCTCGGCGACGCCGAGAGCTTCAGTGTGGCGCGTGACACCACCGTGCCCACATGGACCTATTTGCGAAAACTCTGATTGAGGGCGCGCGCCGCTCGCGCTAGGACACCGTCCATGAAGTTTCTGGATCTCTGCAAAGTCTACATCCGCTCGGGCGCGGGCGGCGGCGGCTGTGTCAGCTTCCGGCGCGAGAAGTATATTGAATACGGCGGGCCCGATGGCGGCGATGGGGGCACGGGCGGATCGGTCTGGGCCGAAGCGGTCGAGGGGCTGAACACGCTTATTGATTTCCGCTATCAGCAGCACTTCTTTGCGAAGAACGGCCAGCCCGGCATGGGCCGTCAGCGCACAGGCAAGGACGGCGACGATATTGTGCTGCGGGTGCCCGTCGGCACGGAAATCCTTGATGAGGATCAGGAGACGGTGATCGCGGACCTCACGGAGGTCGGTCAGCGCGTGCAGCTGGCACGGGGCGGCAATGGCGGGTTCGGCAATCTGCACTTCAAATCGGCGACCAACCAGGCGCCGCGGCGGGCGAACCCTGGCCAGGACGGCGTTGAACGTACCCTGTGGCTGCGGCTGAAGCTCATCGCCGATGTGGGGCTGTTGGGTCTGCCGAATGCGGGCAAATCGACCTTTCTGGCGGCCACATCCAACGCGCGCCCGAAGATTGCTGATTACCCGTTCACCACGCTACACCCCAATCTCGGGGTTGTCGGCGTCGATAATACGGAATTTGTCGTCGCCGATATTCCCGGCCTGATCGAGGGCGCCTCGGAGGGCAGAGGGCTCGGTGATCTCTTTCTCGGCCATGTGGAGCGGTGCTCCGTGCTGTTGCACCTCGTTGACGGAACCTCCGAAACCATTGCTGAGGATTACCGCACGATCATCACCGAATTGGACGCTTATGGTGGTGATCTTGCAGAGAAACCGCGCGTGACGGTGCTGAACAAGATTGATGCTTTGGATGAGGAGGATCGCGCCGCGGCGCATGCCACGCTGGAAGAGGCGAGCGGCGGGCCAGTGCTGCTGATGTCCGGTGTGGCGCGCGAAGGGGTCACCGAGGTGCTGCGCGCGCTGCGCGGTCAGATCGATGACGACCGCCTGCGCCAAAAGCCGGCGGTGGAGGAAGAACCGTGGCATCCCTGACCACCGCGCGACGGATCGTGGTCAAGATCGGATCGGCGCTGCTTGTGGATCGGGCCAGCGGCGCGTTGCGCGCGGACTGGCTGACGTCGCTCGCTAAAGACGTCGCTTGGCTGAAATCTCAGAGCGTCGACGTGGTGCTGGTCTCGTCCGGCTCGATTGCTTTGGGGCGCGGTGTGCTTGGCCTGTCGGGCAAGGACCTGCCGCTGGAGCAGTCACAGGCGGCCGCCGCTGTTGGTCAGATCCGGCTGGCCCGGGCGTATGAAGAGGTGCTGGCACCGCATCAGATCACCACGGCACAGGTGCTTGTGACCCTCGAAGACAGCGCGGATCGCAGGCGGTACCTCAACAGCCGCGCAACTCTGGAGCAACTTCTGTCTCTCGGTGTCGTGCCGATTGTAAACGAGAATGACACCATCGCTACTGACGAGATCCGTTTCGGCGATAATGATCGGTTGGGGGCGCAGATCGCGGTCACGGTGGGCGCCGATGTGTTGGTGCTGCTGTCGGATGTGGACGGGTTCTACACCGCCAACCCGACGGAAGATGCGACGGCTAAGCGCTACGATGTGATCGAAAAGATCACGCCCGAAATCGAAGCGATGGCGGGCGATGCGGGTTCTGGTCTCTCGAAGGGCGGGATGAAGACAAAACTGATGGCTGCAAAGACCGCGACTGCGGCGGGCTGCGCCATGGTGATAACTGAGGGGTCGGTGCAAAACCCCCTGCGCGCGCTGGATACCGACGCGCCGGCCACCTGGTTCACGGCAGGGCTCGATCCGCAAGCCGCGCGTAAACGGTGGATCGGTGGCATGAAGCCCCGGGGGGCTGTGCAGCTCGATGCGGGCGCTGTCTCTGCCCTGCATGGTGGCAGCAGCCTGCTGCCCGCTGGAGTGAAAGCGGTGTCCGGCGCCTTTGAACGGGGGGACCCCGTGGCGATTGAAGGGCCAGATGGCCATCAGATCGGGCTCGGGCTGAGCCGCTACACCGCGCAAGAGGCATCGGCCATCAAGGGCCACCGGTCTGGTGAGATCGAAGCGATCCTGGGTTATCCGGGCCGCGCCGCCCTGATCCACCGCGATGACATGGCGCTCTAAGGAAGAGCTTTTTGTTGTACCGCCCGGGCCGATCCCGTATCGGTTCCGGACATCTCGATGAGGAGGGTTCACGATGCTTGATCACACGGATATCCCCGCGTTGATGACGGATATGGGGCAGGCCGCGCGGGCGGCGGCCACCGAGTTGGCCTTTGCCAGCGCCGAACGCAAGCATGCTGCATTGGTTTCGGCTGCTGAGGCGGTGTGGCGCAACCGCGCCGACATCATCGAGGCCAATGCGAAGGACCTCGAGTTTGGCCGCGAGAAGGGGCTGAGCCCGGCCATGATGGACCGATTGATGCTGGATGAGGCCCGCATTCAAGGCATCGTTGATGGGCTGCGCGCTGTGGCCGAACAGGCCGATCCTGTGGGGCAGATCATGGAGGAGTGGGACCAACCCTCGGGCCTGCATATCCAGCGCGTGCGCACGCCTCTGGGTGTCGTCGGCGTGATCTATGAAAGCCGCCCGAATGTCACGGCAGATGCCGGTGCGCTCTGCCTCAAGGCGGGCAATGCGGTGATCCTGCGCGGGGGGTCGGAGAGTTTTCACTCATCCTCCGCGCTGCATGCCTGTTTGGTGCAAGGGTTGTGCGATGCGGGCTTGCCCGAGCAGGCGATCCAGCTGGTACCGACGCGCGACCGTGCGGCGGTGAGCGAGATGCTCACGATGACCGAGACCATTGACGTGATCGTGCCCCGCGGCGGCAAGGGACTTGTCGGACTGGTGCAGCGCGAAGCGCGCGTGCCTGTCTTCGCGCACCTCGAGGGGATCGTACACATCTACATCGACAAGGCAGCGGACCCGGAGACGGTCTTGAAGGTCGTCCTGAACGCCAAGACGCGGCGCACTGGGATCTGCGGCGCGGCGGAGTGCCTGCTGATCCACGAAGACGTGGCCATGACGCTCGGGCGCGGGGTGATCCGGGCGCTGATGGATGCGGGCGTCGAGGTGCGGGCGGACGCGAAGTTGTCGGGCATTGAGGGCACGGTACCTGCGAGCGTGGAAGATTGGGGACAGGAGTACCTCGATGTGATCATCGCCGCGCGCACGGTGCCCAATCTGGACGCGGCGATGGCGCATATCCGAACGCATGGGTCAAATCACACCGACTGCGTGCTGACCGAAGATGCCGACGTGGCGCGGCGCTTCATGGCCGAGCTCGAC
The DNA here is from genome assembly GCF_054226325.1 of Roseobacter cerffii. Lineage (NCBI taxonomy): Bacteria > Pseudomonadati > Pseudomonadota > Alphaproteobacteria > Rhodobacterales > Roseobacteraceae > Roseobacter > Roseobacter cerffii. The sequence continues at coordinate 2,426,514 of NZ_CM135757.1, read as the reverse complement.
TCGGCGATCCTGATGCACAATGCCTCGACCCAGTTCGCGGATGGCGGAGAGTTCGGGATGGGCGCCGAGATTGGGATCGCCACGGGCAAGATGCACGCGCGTGGTCCGGTCGGTGCGACTCAGCTCACCAGCTTCAAGTATCTTGTCACGGGCGACGGGACGGTGCGGGCCTAGAACCGCAGTTTAACCTGGGTCTCGGACATTTCGGTGACCATCCGCCGTCCCGCATCATCCACAAGGATAGGCAACAGCGCGAACTGAACCTGCGCCGGACGCAGATCCTGTGGTGCGTCTTTTGTCGCCAGGATGTTCCAAAGCGGCTCATCGATGTTCAGCTTGTCGGCCTCGCCATGCAGCAGCCAACTGTTGTCCTCGTGGCTGACCTCGATGCGTCCGCCGTAGGGCATCGCGTTCTCAAGGCATTGCAATGCAAGAAACGCCATGCGCACCTCGCCGCGCGGCTGCGGGTCCAGTGGACCCCAGGCGACGGTCAAGCGCCCGCCCTCCATCAGGTCGTCGAGGATCGAGATGACCTCGGCCCGTCCCATCATCTGCTCGCCCGCGGCACCAAAGGCGATCCGGAAGAACCGGATGCGTGCGCTGGCGTTGCCGACGCTCTCCTGGATCAGGTCAATCTCCGGGCCTGGCGTGCCACCCGCCATGCCGAGCAATTCCAAGCCGTTGTTGATGGCACCGATTGGCGATATCAGGTCGTGGCAGATGCGGCTGCCGATCAGTGCGGCAAGGTTAATATTGCTCTGGCCCATCTACTGTCTCCTGCGCGAAAAGGGTACCATGGAAGATTTGAACGCGATCCTGTCACCCGGCATGCTGGTGCAGCACCCAGACCGTCCAGATTGGGGGACCGGGCAGGTGCAAAGCAATGTAAACGCCCGTGTCACCGTGAATTTTCGTGACGAGGGGAAAATCGTCATTGATAGTACCCGCGTTGCCTTGATCCCGGTATTTGATGGATGAAGAACCTTGCCAAAAGGTTAACGTACACCTCTGGATTGTAAACCGAGGTTCGGTGTTGCGTTGCAAGCGCAGCGCCAATTCACTAAGACCGTTGCAGATTTCCGAGCAGCAGGACGGCCCTCACCGAAATGGACGCGCAACTCCAGACATCGTTCTCGGTTCGGCTGGCTGAAACCGATGAAGACCTGAAGGCTGCGCAGCGTCTGCGGTACGAGGTCTTCGTCGAAGAACTCGGTGGCGGCGGCACTCTTGTGGATCATGCCGCACGGCTTGAGCAGGACCGCTTTGACCGGTTCTTCGACCACATGCTGCTATGGGACGACGCGCGCGACGCAGTTGTGGGGGTCTACCGCGTGATGCGGCAAGATCAGGCCCGCGCCGCCGGGCAGTTCTATTCCGCAGATGAATATGATCTGTCGGTTCTGCTGCAGTCCGGTCGCCGGGTGCTCGAACTCGGGCGCTCTTGTGTTCATCCGGATTATCGCGGCGGGATGGCGATGTATCACCTGTGGAGCGGGCTGGCCGCTTACATCGCGCGTCATCAGATCGAAGTGCTGTTTGGCGTGGCCAGTTTCCACGGGACGGACATCGCGCAGTTGGCCGAGCCATTGTCGCTTTTGCACCACCGTCATTTGGCACCGGAAGAGTTGCGCGTGCGGGCGCAGCCGCAGGCGTTTCAACGCATGGACCTTGTGTCTCCGGACCAGCTCGACAGCCGCTCGGCGATGTTGGCCATCCCGACGTTGATCAAGGCGTACCTGCGCCTGGGGGGCTTCGTTGGTGAGGGGGCGTTCATCGATCACGCCTTCAACACCACGGACGTTTGCCTGATCCTTGACACCGCGCGTATGAACGACAAGCAAGCTCGGCTCTACCAAGGCGGCGCTGCGTGAGCGCGACCTGGTTTGGCGACACGCCGCCGCCGTCGCCCCGGCTGACCGTCATGGGGTGCGCTTTAGTCCTGCTGCGTGGAATCCCGCTGGCGCTGCTGGTTTTTGGATGTTTGTGTTTGTTGCTTCTGGTGCGACTGGTCGAGCGGCCGCTCTACGGTGTGGCGCGGCCGATCACCCCCTTCATCACCGTGTTCGTGTGCCGCAATGCACTGCGGATCATCGGGTTGCGACTGCGCGTGACGGGTGCGCCGCAAAACGGGCAGGGGGCCGCCGTCGCCAACCATTCGAGTTGGCTCGACATCTTCGTGCTGAACGCCTCGAAGCGGATCTATTTCGTATCGAAATCGGAGGTTGCCGGCTGGCCCGGGATCGGTTGGCTGGCGCGGGCCACGGGCACGGTGTTCATCGCACGCGAGCGGGCGCAGGCAGGTGCTCAGGCGGCGGTCTTCAAGACACGGCTGAGCGCCGGGCATCGGCTGCTGTTCTTTCCCGAAGGCACCAGCAGTGACGGGCAGCGGGTGCTGCCGTTCAAGACAAGCCTCTTTGCCGCATTCTTTGCACCGGAGCTGCGGGACACGCTTGAAATTCAGCCCGTCTCGGTGGTCTACACCGCACCTGCAGATACAGACCCCAGGCTCTATGGCTGGTGGGGCGATATGGACTTTGGCGGGCACCTGATCGCCATGCTCGGGCGTCGGCGCCATGGGCACGTACAGGTGATCTATCACGCCCCACTCAAGGTCACAGATTATGCAGACCGCAAGGCCCTGGCCGCGGCCTCCGAGGCGCGGGTGCGCTTAGGTTTTGAAGCTCAGAGCCGGGCGGAGGCGCCCAACCCTAGCAACTCAGTGGAAGAACGCTGAATCCGGGACCAGTTCCAGCCCATCGCTGTCCGGGCCCCATTCCATCATCAGGCAGGCTGTACCCTTGCGCTGGAAATAGGTAGCCTGCAGCGCGTAGAACCCGGCCTGCGGTACCTCGACCTCGATCTCGCCCGCATAGCCGCAGGCGTGCACCTCATCGTAGTCACCCACGATCTCGCCACCAATGCTGATCTCGAGGCCGTCGTTGTTCAGAAAGTCCAGAACATAGATGCCGGGCGCATCGAACTTGATATAGCCCGAAATGTCCGCCGCGATCTTCGTGGCCTTGCCTGAGGTCAGGGTCTCATCGCCCTCCGTGGTGTCATCATAGGACAGCCCGGCCAGTGGCGCGCCCTCGACGGTCTTGCGCTTCAGCGCATTGCGCGCGTCCTTCACCGTGCGCACATCGCCCGGGAAGGCGTAGATAACCGCAAGGCCGGGGCTGAGGTTCGCGGCGGCGGGCTGCGGGTCCGCTGGGCTGAGCGCGACGGGGTCGGCACCGGCCATTGCTGGAATTGCAAAAAATGCCGCCACGGCGGTTCTAAGGAAAAGGGTCATGGTCACTCCCGGTTGTTGATCGTCGGATCCTCCGAACCTCTGCGGGTCCGGTTGCCTGCGATACTAAGGCGGGGTGCCGACCGGTGACAAGAACGCAACGTGGTTGCGCTGGGTCACTTCTTGCAAGACGACAGGATTTGACCTCTTGCGATCTGCGCGGGCCTGACTTATACGGCGCGCACTGAAACCCGCAGGCGGGGTTTGGGCTTATTGGGGGAGACATCCCCAAGGGTCCGCCGGTTGGCAGAAAACTGTCATGCCCCCGCCGAGGATAAAACCGGAAAGGTAGACACACATGGCTCTTCCAGAGTTCACCATGCGCCAATTGCTTGAAGCAGGCGTACACTTCGGCCACCAGACGCAGCGTTGGAACCCCCGCATGGGTCCGTTCATCTACGGCGCGCGCAATGGCATCCACATCATGGACCTCACGCAGACCGTTCCCATGCTGGACGCGGCGCTGAACGTGATCCGCGAGACCGTCGCCAAGGGCGGCAGCATCCTCTTCGTCGGCACCAAGCGTCAGGCGCAGCAGCCGATTGCTGAAGCCGCAGAGAAATGCGCGCAGTACTACATGAACCACCGCTGGCTGGGTGGCACGCTGACCAACTGGCAGACCGTGTCCCAGTCAATCAACCGTCTGAAGGCAATTGACGAGCAGGCGGAGCAGGGCTTTGCCGGGTTGACCAAGAAAGAGCGTCTGGGCATGGAACGTGACCAGGGCAAGCTGCAGGCCTCGCTCGGCGGCATCCGCGAAATGGGCGGCCGCCCGGACCTGATCTTCGTCATCGACGTCAAGAAAGAAGCGCTGGCCGTGGCCGAGGCCAACAAGCTGGGCATCCCGGTTGTGGCGGTGGTCGACACCAACTGCGCGCCGGATGGCATCGACTACATCATCCCGGGCAATGACGACGCCGCGCGCGCCATCGCGCTTTACTGCGATCTGGCTGCCCGTGCAGCACTTGACGGCATGTCCGCGCAGCTGGGTGCGGCAGGTGTTGATCTCGGCGAGATGGAAGAAGCGCCGGTTGAGGAAGCCGTTGCAGAATCGACGGGTGTGGAGGTTGGCGAGGCATCCTCCGAGACCGTTTCCGACGATGCCGTTGCAGCGGGTGCCCCTTTGGACATCGAGTCCAAGGAAGAGACCGTCGAGAAAGCGACGAGCTGATCCTGTCACACGCATGACATATGGGGCCGGGATGACCTGCCCCAACACTAGAAGATTCCAAAAGGAGAACCTCAGATGGCGATCACAGCATCTATGGTCAAGGAACTGCGCGAGACAACCGGCGCAGGCATGATGGACGCGAAGAAGGCGTTGACCGAAACCGACGGCGACATGGAAGCGGCACTGGACTGGCTGCGCACCAAGGGTTTGGCCAAGGCGGCCAAGAAATCCGGGCGCACGGCAGCGGAAGGCCTGGTGGCAGTGAAGGTCAGCGGTGGTCACGGTGTCGCCGTCGAGGTGAACTCCGAGACTGACTTTGTCGGCAAGAACGCCGAATTCCAGGAGATGGTCGCGGGTATAGCTGATGTGGCGCTGACCGTATCTGACGTGGACGCGCTCAAAGATGCCGACATGGGTGGCAAATCCGTCGCGACCGTTGTGACCGACAAGATCGCTACGATCGGCGAGAACATGTCGGTGCGTCGCATGTCGTCCATCGATGGCGACACGGTTGTGTCCTACGTGCACAACGCAGCGGCACCCGGCATGGGCAAGATCGGCGTGCTCGTTGCGCTGTCCGGTGGTGACGAGATCTTTGGCAAACAGGTCGCGATGCACATTGCGGCTGTGAACCCGGCGTCGCTCTCCGAAGATGATCTCGACCCTGCCGTGGTCGAGAAGGAAAAGCAGGTCCAGATGGACATCGCGCGCGAGAGCGGCAAACCGGAAGCCGTCATCGAGAAGATGATCATCGGCCGCATGAAGAAGTACATGTCGGAAGTTACCCTGCTGAACCAGTCGTTCGTGGTGAACCCGGACCTCACTGTCGGCGACGCAGCCAAGGAAGCGGGCGCGTCGATCACCGGCTTCATCCGCCTCGAAGTGGGCGAAGGCATCGAGGTCGTGAAGGAGGATTTTGCCGCTGAGGTCGCGAAGGCGGCGAAGGGCTAAACGTCTTACATTCTTGTGTGTAAAGGGCGGTGGCTATCCATCGCCCTTTTTCTTTGAGGAGGTTAGGCGATGTTCTTAATCTTCCAGATGAGATTTCATCGCCTCGAGCGCAAGCGTGTATCCCCTGGCGCCAAAGCCGCAAATCAAGCCCACCGCGACCTTGGCGATGTAGGACTGATGCCGGAATGCCTCGCGCGCATGCACGTTGCTGAGGTGCAACTCGATCGCCGGAAGCTCGACTGAAGCGATCGCATCCATCAGTGCAATCGATGTATGCGTGTAGGCGCCGGCATTCAGCACGATGCCATCGTGAACCCCGCGTGCCGCATGAATGGAATCGATCAGGGCGCCCTCGTGATTGGATTGTTCAAAGGCAACGCTGCAGCCATTTGCAGCGGCCCAATCGGCGCACATGCCCTCAATATCAGCGAGCGTTGTGTGGCCGTAGACATCGGGTTGGCGCGTCCCCAGCAGATTGAGATTTGGCCCGTTCAGCACAAGTATCGAGGTCATAAGTCGCTCACAAACAAGGATTTCCCCTGCATAGACCGTTGAGACGCGGCCTGTCCAGCATCGACCGGGAGCGGACCACTCAATTGGTGACGTGATGGCCTCAGATCCCGCGCGGCGGCGCAAACCACCTCTGACGGTCGCGGAAGGATGATACCATGGAGACACTGCCTGCCGGATCTTCGCCAAGAGAGAGGGTGGCGTCGCGCAGCATCGCAATCCCCTCGTCGGAGTTCTTCGGCAAGCTGCGGGCGGCAATTGGCGCGCCGATGCGGATGCGAAACGGTTGGTGATCCTTGTTCAGCGTTTCGTGAAACAAAGTGATGTCGCGCAGCGTTGGGTGGATCAGATCGAGCATGTAAAAAAGCGCCGAGTTCCGCGCCTTGATGTGGATTGGGATCACCGGAAGATCGTATTTGCGCGCGATCATCGCAGCAGAGGGCATCCACGGGCGTTCATAGAGGCGCAGACCCCGCCGCTTGGCCAGACGGCCTGACGGGAAAATAAGGCCCAATCGATCTTCTGCTACTGCGTCGCGCGTATAGGCCATCGTCTCCCGCGCCTTGCTGTGACAGCGCTTTTCATTGCGCCATTCGACGGGGGCAATCATTGTCGAAAGCTGCGGCAGCACGCGCAGGATATCCGCGTTCGCGTAGAAAAAGAGGTCCGGGCGCAGTGGGGCCAGGATGTGATGCAGCATGATGCCATCTGCAATGCCGGTCGGGTGGTTGGCAACGATGATCGCGGGCCCCCCGCGGGGGATGTGGTGAAGCCCGGTCGCCCTCAAATCCTGCGCCAGCAGATCGCCCATATGCTGCATCAGATCGGGCGCGGTCTCGTCCCGAAGCGCCACAGCCAGATCGACCGTGTGTTGATAGCCCAGCAGTGCCATGCACGTGCGCCGCGACATGCGGCTGATGGTTCCGGGGCGGAACAGCCACGGGGCGCGTTCGGCAATCAGCGGATCGAGGCGCTCCTTCATGACGCCTCTTCAATCCCGCTTGGGTGACACTTGCGTGACAGTCCTGCGAAACTGCAATGTCAGTGCAAAGATCTGCTGATGCGGTAGGGTGCTCTAGTTCACCAAGGAGGCGAGCGCCGCGGTCAGGTCATCCCGTTTGGCCGGTTTGGTCAGGACGCGCCGGTTGTCGAGGTCCGCAGGCAGATCAGCCAGTTCGCCATAGCCCGACACGAAGACAAATGGCACTTTCAGCCGGGCAAGGGCGCGCGCGACATCAAAGCTTGTCTGACCACCACCGAGATTGATGTCGAGTACGGCGAGCGCGGGCGGATCCATTTCGATGTATTCCAGCGCTTCCGCAGCTCCCGCGATGATCTCGCAGTTCGGAAAGCCGATCTGCTTGATGTCTTCGGCCATCCCGGTCGCGATCACGAAGTTGTCCTCCAGGATCATGATGACGCCATTGCGATGTTCTACGGGGATATTGGTGATGGTCGCCTCCGCAACAACTGCGCTTTCGGTCTCCGTTCTGGGATTTTCGTCCAGCATGCGTTTGGGGATAACGATCTGCGCTTCAAGGCCCGATTTAGCATAGGTGAGGTTTGAGCGGCCATAGAGCTCATGCGCAATCGCCTGACCGATCAGGATCGTGCCGAAGCCCACATCGTCCGGCTCTGTGACCTCTGGTCCGTCGCTTTCCACCCACTTGAGGTCGAGCCCATCCTCAGCCTGAAACAGCGTGACGGTGATCCGACCGCTGTCATCAGAGAGCGCGCCGTACTTCACTGCATTTGTCATCAGCTCATGGATGACCAGCGTGAAAGTGGGCGCCAAATCGGCGCGAATATAGAAGTCCGGGCCGTTGATGGTCAGGCGGCTGTCGACCCCGTCGCAGTAGGGCGTGTTCTCCAGTTCGAGCATCTTTCGCACCGACACCGACGGCAAGGCAGACCCGGCGCCCAAATCATGCGCCGCCGCCAGAGCTCGGATACGGGCCTCGAGCGCCTTGCTGTAGCTGTCGAGCGAGCTGTTTGACCGCCGCGCCTGCCGGGACACCGACTCGATGAGTGCAAGGATATTGCGCACGCGGTGGTTCAACTCGCCGATCATCAGCATCTGCTGGCGGCTGAGGTCGTTCATGAACGCCTGCCGTTCGGCCGCGTTCAGCAGGGGCCACAGCAGCTGGGCCAGGTGCCGGTCCTGTGGTGACCATGGCTCGGACCGGCCGTCAATACTTTGAAGATATGTCGAAAAACTGCCGCGAGGTTCGAGGCGCGCGTTGCCGTCGACTTCGTGCAAGGTCTTCTCGGGGTTTCCCGCCCAAGCCACCGATTGTTCGATCATCGGGCGGAAGAACACCAGGCAGCGCTCATTAGGGCCATAAATGACAAGCGCGCCCGCCAAATCGCCAAAGCTGTTCCGTTGGTCTGGAAAGTCCTCACCCAAGGCATCCGTTGCATGGATTTTCCTTGTCTCGGATGCGTGCGCTTGAACCAGCGTGGTGATCGCGTCATCGGCCGGGGTGCGCCCATAAGTATGCAGTCGCTGGCCTGCGACGATTGCGAGCCCGACCACGTCGAGCGCATTGCAAAGCTCACTGCCCAGCCCATCGAGGATCGTCTCGATCTCGATCTTGTTTTCCAGCTTTGCCTGAATATCGGTCTGTAAGACATTGATCTTTTGCGCAAGCTTCAGGCTGCCGCGGTCCCGGATCTGGCCGAGTTTCAGGCAGAAGACAGGCAGGAACGCCTCGCTCAGCATCTGCCGGATCTGCGGTGGTGCGATTTTGGGGTGCCCGTGATGGAACGAGATCATGCCCCAAAGCTCGCCATCCTGAACGACGGACAGGGTCATCGTCGCCGCGGAGCCCATATTGCGCAGGTATTGCAAATGGATCGGAGACACACCGCGGAGTTGCGCCAACGTCATATCGAGGTCGGGCAGGTCGGGTTGGCTCTTGAGAACGGGAACAGTGGTCTGATCGACGTCGGCGATTAGCCGCAGCGGAACCCGGGCCATGATGTCGCGGGCTTGCTTTGGAATGTCCCAATTCGGGAAGTGCAGCCCCTCGAAGGAGTGGAGCGAGCGTCGGCGTTCTTCGGCCAGAACCTCACCGTGCGCGAAAGCATCGAAGCGATAGATCATCACGCGATCAAAACCGGTGATGTGCCGGAGCAATTGGGTCGTCAGGCGGAACAGGGTGTCTTCGGTGGTGCAGGTCTGGATCTGGCTGATCAACTGAGCTTGCAGAAGCAGCATGTCGGACGAGGCCTTCGGGGTCTCGAAAGCCTCTTCGAGCTCGAGGATGACATAGCCGCTGCCTGCTGTCGCGTGCACGGCCCAGGCGGTGTCCCGGTCCTGCCAGATACCTGCGAATTGACGCCGGTCTTCTGAGCCGGCAGCGCCGAGACCGTTCAGGCATGCGTGCCAGATCTCTGCGCCCAGTAGATCGCGCACGGATTGACCCATCAGGCTATCCATGTCGCAGCCGAACAGCATGCCGCATTCGGCACTGGCGTAGGCGATCGTGCCGGCCTCCGGATCGCAGGCCAGCAGATGCCCGATGGGCTGGATGGTGCCCGGAATATGCACCGGTTCCGATGCGCAGTCCGCCAAGGCTTCGCGGACCTTGTCGTCGTCCAACGCGTTGCTCAAGAGCTTGGCTCCTTTGTCATCGGGCGTGCAGATCCCGTTGTTTGCAGGTCTTCGCTGACCATTCTGAAGGTGTCAACAGCGCCGCGCAGCAGCTCTTCATTGCCGGCGGGCAGCGTGTCGATCCGGTCCAGAAAACCGCGTAGCTGACCGGATTTTGCGAAACGCTGCCCATGCATCAAATATGCGTTTGGCCAGGTTTTGATGACGTATCCGTGGCTCAGCAACATGCTGGCGCCAAGCGCGGAGCCATTCAGAACATAGCTCACACCCCATGCATAAGCTTCGGTCATCTTGATTTTGGGTCTGGCACCAGGATGCGCGTAGCCGAGATCGTCACACAGCGCGTTGATGCGCGCTGTTTCCAACCAGGCGGCATCTTTGTCGTTTCGTTTGAAGGCTGCCGCCAACCCGAGATGCAGGTGTGTTTTGAACAAGGCTGAGAGGAAGCCAAGATACCGCGCTTTCGAGCCGAAGCCCCGGGGTGTCATCCATCGGGCCTCAGCCGCGTCATGCAGATCGCGTGTGTGCTCGCGCAGCCAGCGGCGGGTGCCGAGGGTCGAAACGTTGGTATCCGCCTTGAGATGCGCCTGCATGTTGGCCCTCTGGTATGGTGCGAGAAAAGGTTAATGTGCGCAAATTAAGAGAGTATTGAGCGTCCGCTACGGTCGTTTAGGTTGTTTTTAGGTCGGGTTGCAACGGTTGTGGATAAAGATTTTAACGCCATTTTTTGCTGAGGCGAGACCGAAGTACGGCGGTGCGCTGCTGTTGCACATTTCTGCGATCATATGGTGCGGCCCTGGTTGCTCTAAGCTGACTGACATGATGCTCCGCGTTCCAGAACCGAGCGCCGGGCAATACATACGTGGGACAGGTCTTCGGCAGCTACTCTTGTTGTTTAGTCCGAATGATGGGGACAAGCGACCAGATGGTCATCCCCGATGTGAATGGCCGCTGGAACCATATCCGCGCAGCTCTCTCGTGCAATAGGGCAACGCGTGCGAAAGACGCAGCCGGACGGCGGAGCCATGGGCGATGGCAGCTCACCCTCCAGAACCGGGCGATGACGCGCGCGCTCGGCTTCCGGTGAGGGGATCGGCACAGAAGCGATCAGCGCTTTTGTATAAGGATGGCGGGGGTTCGCGATCAAGTCGGAGGCTGATGCGGCCTCCACGATCCGGCCCAGATACATCACGGCGATCCTGTGCGAGATATGCCGCACGACGCTCAGATCATGGGCGATGAACAGCAACGCCAGCCCCATGTCGCGTTGCAGCTCCTGAAGAAGGTTCACGACCTGGGCCTGAACCGAGACATCGAGCGCGCTGACTGGCTCGTCGCAAACCACCAGCTCCGGTTCGGTGATCAGGGCGCGTGCGATGCCGATCCGCTGGCATTGCCCGCCCGAGAACTCATGCGGATAACGGTTGATCAGCGCTGGCAACAGGCCGACGCGCTCCATCATCGTACCGACCTTTGCACGCACCTCGTCCCTTGAGAGATCGGGGAAGTGGGTGCGCAGTGGTTCGGCGACAATCTGGCCGACGGTCATGCGCGGGTTCAGAGCGTCCAGCGGGTCCTGAAAGACCATTTGCACGTGGCGCCCATGTGCACGCTGGCGTGTGGCGCTCATGCCGATGATGTCCTCACCGCGCCAGAGCACCTCGCCGTCACTCACGGGCACGGTGCCGACGATTGCACGGGCGAGGGTGGACTTGCCCGAGCCGCTTTCGCCCACCAGCCCAAGCGTCTTGCCCGGCTCCAGCATCAAGGAGGCCTGTTTGACGGCCTGCAATTCGCGCGGCGGGCTCCATGGCCAGCCGCCTTGCCGCGCAACCTTGAAAGTGACGCTGAGATCACGGGCTTCCAGCAAGGGGGCGCTCACGCCACCGCCTCCCGCGCGGCGTGACAGGCCCGTAGGCGCCCGGCCCCGAAGCCTTCGAGCGCGGGCATGATCTCCGTGCAGGGCTCATGGCTCGCGGGACAGCGCGGGCTGAAGGGGCATCCGGCAGGCAGCGCCGTCAAATCGGGCGGATCGCCCGGGATGGTCTGCAGATGATCCTGTGGAACATCGAGCCGCGGGACCGCGTTCAAAAGGCCGAGGGTGTAGGGGTGCGAGGGCGCGGCAAAGAGATCGTCAGTTGCGCCGGTCTCCATCACCCGTCCGCCGTACATCACCAGCGTCTTTCGGCAAGAGCCCGCGACAATCGCCAGATCGTGGGTGATCAGAATGAGCGCGGTGCCGAAATCTCGTTGGATGTCGGCCATCAGCTCCATGATCTGGTTCTGCACGGTGACGTCGAGTGCCGTGGTCGGCTCGTCGGCAATCAGGAGTTTCGGACGACAGAGAAGGGCCATCGCCGCCATGATCCGTTGGCGCATGCCGCCAGAGAACTCATGCGGGTACATCGACAGCCGGGCGCGGGCATCCGGGATGCGCACCGCATCCAGCATCCGGGCGCTTTCGTCCAATGCGTCCCGCTTTGATGCGCCCTTGTGCAGCATCAGCACCTCGGCCATCTGCTCGCCCACCTGCAGGTAGGGGTTCAGCGAGGTCATCGGGTCCTGAAAGATCATCGCAATCTCATTGGCGCGGATCGTGTTGAGCTGCGCCTCGGGGAGGTTCAGGATCTCCTGTCCGTTGAAGCGGATCGATCCACCCGCGCGCCCGTTCTTGGCCAACAGGCCCAGGATCGCAAAGGCCAGCTGCGTCTTGCCGGAGCCGCTCTCGCCAACGATGGCGAGGCTCTCACCGGGATCGAGCGAGAGCGTCATGCCGTTCACGGCTTTCACGACACCATCGGGGGTGTCGAAGCTGACGGTGAGGTCGGTCACATCCAGAAGTGCCATGGTTACCGATCCTTTGGACAATGGGTCATTACCGATCCTTCGGATCGAGGGCGTCACGCAGCCCGTCGCCGACAAAGAAGAAGCCGAAGAGCGTGATGACAAAGAAGAAGAGAGGAGCCAGCAGCATCCAGAGTGTGCCGTTTGTCATCTCGGCCGCACCGTCGTTGATGAGCGCGCCCCAACTGGTCAGTGGTTCCTGCACCCCAAGACCCAGGAAGCTGATGAAGCTTTCGTAAATAATCATCGAGGGCACCAGCAGTGTGGCATAGACGACCACCACACCCAGCAGGTTCGGGATGATGTGGCGCAGGATGATGGTGAAGGGGCGAACGCCAGTGGCTATGGCCGCCTCGATGTACGCCCGGCCTTTGAGCGTGAGCGTCTGGCCGCGGGCGATGCGGGCCATATCGAGCCAGCTGATCAGCCCGATGCCGATGAAGAGCATTAGGAGCGAGCGGCCAAACACCACCAGCAATAGGATCAGCACGAACATGTAGGGGATCGACATCAGTACATCGACGATGCGCATCATCACGTTGTCGATGCGCCCGCCGAAGTAGCCCGCGATCGCGCCATAGAGGGTCCCGACAACAACAGAGATCAGCGCGCCGACGATCCCGACGAGGAGCGAGATCTGCGTGCCCTGGACGGTGCGGGCAAAGAGGTCGCGCCCCAGCGCATCGGTGCCGAACCAATGGCCGGTTTCCAGCGAAGGGCGGCCGCCTTCGGCAACGTTGCCCAGAACGTTCCAGTCGATATCCTCGTTGTTCCAGGGCGAGATGAAGGGTCCGATCAGGGCGAAGGCTGCGACAAGGATCAGTACGATCAGACCGGCCACGGCGGCGCGATTGCGAAAGAACCGCGCGCGCGCATCGGCCCAGAGCGAGCGGCCCTTGATCGGGGTCCCGCCCGCCAGATCGTCGGCGATGGATTTGGTGGCGAACATCGGCTTAGTACCTGATCTTCGGGTCGATCCAGGCGTAAAGCACATCGACCAGAAGGTTGAAGAAGATGGTGAGCGCGCCCAGCAGGATTGTGATGCCCATCATGACGCCATAGTCGCGGTTGAGTGCCGAGGCGACGAAGAACTGCCCGATCCCGCCGGTGGAGAAATAGATGTCGATCACCACCGAGCCCGTGATCATACCGACGAAGGCGGGTCCGAGGTAGGAGATCACCGGCAGCAGCGCGGGTTTGAGGGCGTGCCGGAGGATCACGCGCCGCATCGGCAATCCCTTGGCGCGTGCCGTCCGAATGTAGTTCGAGGTCAGCACCTCCAGCATGGAGGCGCGGGAGATCCGGGCGATGGACGCCATGAAGCTGGTGGAGAGCGCAATCACCGGCAGGACGACAAATTGCCACTGGCCGCCTTGCCAGCCGCCACCGGGCAGCCAGCCGAGCCAGAGCGTGAAGGTCAGCACCAGGATTGGGGCCAGCACGAAGTTCGGCAGGACCTGCGCGCCGATGGAAATGCCGACCGCCAGATAATCGAGCCAGGTGTTGTGTCGTACGGCGGCGAGGATGCCGAGCGCGCCGCCCACCAGCACCGCAACCACGAAGCTCCAGAAGCCATAGGTCAGTGTGACGGGGAAGCCTTGACCGATCAGCGCATTCACATCCTGATCGCGGTAGATGAAAGAGGGGCCGAAGTCGAATTCGGTCACGACGCCAACCACGTAACGCCAGATCTGCACGTGAAAGGGCTGGTCCAGCCCGTATTGCGCCTGCAGATTGGCGAGCACTGCCGGGGGGATGCCGCGCTCCGTCGCAAAGGGGCTGCCGGGGGCGGCGTACATCAGAATGAACGTGCTGACGATCAGGATCAAAAGAACCGGGATCGCGACCAGCAGGCGCTTGATTATGTAAATTATCATCTGGAAGATGTAGCGCCGGAGCGGGCGAAGTCACCCACTCCGCGGCGCCTTACTCTGGTGCGACGCGGTAGATATCTTTCACGTACCAGTTGTTTTCCACGTTTTCCTTCGGCCAGTTCCTGATGGTCGGATCGAGCACGAAGTTCTGCGTGTAGTGATAGATCGGCAGGATCGCCATATCCTCCGCGAGGATCTGTTCGACCTGCGTATAGATCGGCTGTGGATCCGATAGCGTGACGCTCTCCGCCATCAGCCGGTCAACGTCTTCATTGACGTATTTGCCGTCATTGTTGGCGTTGTTCGAGGTCAGAAGATCGAGGAAGGTCGAGGCCTCGTTGTAGTCCCCGCACCAGGCCGAGCGGGCGATATCGAAGTTCTGATTGCCCCGGATCTCGAGGTAGGATTGCCATTCGAAGTTGTTGAGCACCGTCGTCACACCGAGGGGGCGCCACATCTGGCTGATCACGGTAGCGATCTGCTTGTGGTTCTCCGATGTGTTATAGATCAGGTTCAGTTCGATGGGATTGTCGGGGCCATAGCCCGCCTCTTCCATCAGTGCCACGGCCTTTTCCATACGCTCCTGCTGGCTCCAGAGGGAATACTCGATCTCCGGCAGTTCAAAATCCGCTGTCGCCCAATGGGTGAAGCTGAACGCAGGCGCCTGACCGGCTTTCAGCACCTGATCGGTGATCACTTCGCGGTTGATCATGTAGCTGAGGGCCGTGCGCACGCGCGGGTCCTGCAAGGCCTCATGGCCGCTCTCGGACTGATTGACCGTGTAGTAGTATGAGCAGAGCCGTGGCACCGAATGCGCCACGTCGGGCATCTCCTCTTCCAGGCGCGGATAGCTGCCCGCGGGCAGATCATCCATCATGTCGAATTCACCGGCCTGAAACCGCGTCAGCGCCTGGTTTGCATCGTTGATCACAAAGCCGGTGATCTCGCTGATGATCACGTCCTCTGCGCCCCAGTATTCCGGGTTTGGGACCAGCCGGATGAATTCGTTCACCGCCATGTCATCGAGCGCATAGGCGCCGTTCGAGACAATGTTTGCAGGGTTGGTCCAGGCGGCCCCGTGCTCTTCAACCGTCGGTGGGTGTGTGGGCATGAAGGTGTAATGTACGGTCATCTGCGGGAAGTAGGGCAGGGGCTGGGTAAGCGTAACCTCCAGCGTCCGGTCATCGATGGCCCGCACGCCAAGCTCCTCTGTACCGACCTCGCCCGCAATGGCTGCCGCTGCATTGGTGATCTGGCTCAGCTCCACGTACCAGGCGTACTCCGACGCGGTTGCCGGATCCGCCGCGCGCCGCCATGCAAAGACAAAATCCTGCGCCGTCACTGGATCGCCATTGGACCAGCGCGCGTCTTCGCGCAGCTTGAACGTCCAGGTCTGGTTGTCCTCCGACGACCATTCTTCGGCAACGCCGGGGCGCAGGGTGCCGTCAGCATTCTGGGTCAAAAGCCCTTCGAAGAGCTGCCGCGCAAGGTGGCCGCCGACGGTTTCCTCGATCAACTGCGGGTCAATCGATGGGAACTGATCAAGCATCCGGTATTGAAAGGTTTGATCTGCCGCCAGCAGCTCTCCGGTGACCGGGTGTGCATCTTGTGCCCAGATCGGCTGTGTCAGCGCCACTGTCAGCAGTGTGGATGTGGCCAAGAGTCCTTTTGTCGTCATTCTTTGTCTCCCTGGTTTTTTCTTGTTGTGGCGTTTGCCCGTTCCGCCGGGTGTCGCCATATAGTTGCAAAGATTGATAGATATGCTCGCAATGTACACGTGGAAAATGCGCCTCCCGCGATGGATCGGCGACAAAGCTCCGATATTGACCACGCAGGTCTAACCGCGCGGCGGTGTTCGGTCGAAGAGTCCGAGTTATCGGCGGCTTGAACCTGGCACCAGACCTCATCTGGCGCGAGCATCGTGAGAGTGAACGCTCGGTCTAACGCTATGCCGCGCAGACCCGTCGGGGTCTAAGGCGCGTCAGTCCCGAGCGCCTTCAGATGGGCGGCGAGCTTGTTGATCATGTGGATTTTCATGAGCTGTCCGAGCCGCGTCGCATCCCGCGCGCGCAGCTGGATCATCATCTGCTCATGCTCGTCTATTGCCTCGGCCCAGCGTTCGTCTGACAGGTTGACCATGAACCGTGCGCGGCTGACACGGGCGGCCAGCCGGCGATGATGCGCCTCCAGAACATCGTTCTGCGCCCCGCGGATCAACGCATTGTGGATGTCCTGATTGGCTTGGAAATAGGCTTTCCTATCCCGAGCCTTATAGGCCGCGGTCATCGCCGCATGGCGCTCTTCGATCATCGAGATGCCGTCATCGTCCAAGCAAGCGCACGCCAGCTCACCAGCCAGCTGCTCGAGCGCTGCGATCACCGGGAAGGTGTTTTCCAACTCTTCACGCGTGACTCGCGCGATCCGTGCCCCGCGGTTCGCCTGCAGAACCACCAACCCTTCCGAGGCCAGAACCTTGAGCGCTTCGCGCAGCGGGGTGCGTGAAACGCCGAAGGTCTCGCACAGTTCCTTCTCTGGCACCTTTTCGTCGGGTTTGAGCACATCCTCGATCACGAGGTTGCGCAGCCGTTCCACCAGTTCTTCATGCAAGGTGGGGCGCTGGATGCTGCTGGTCAGGTTCATCTGTCTCTCTTACCCGGCGAGGGCCGTCTCTAGCAAGCGTGCCACATGTTGCGCGCGTCTTGGGGTGCCATCCGCAATCTGATGGCGGCAGGAAGTGCCATCTGCAACGATCAACGCATCGGCAGGTGCGGCTTCCAGCGCCGGAAAGAGATCAAGGCTGGCCATCTTCAGCGAGACGTCAATCGTGTCTGGCGCGTAGCCAAAGGCCCCGGCCATTCCACAGCAGCTGCTCTCGATCATATGCACCTCGGCGTTCGGGATGCGCTTGAGCAGCTCCAGCATCGGAGAGACAGCGTCATGAGCTTTCTGATGGCAATGGCCATGCACATAGATCGGACGGCCGAGCGGCTGGAGCGGAAGGTTGTCGCGCGCCACCAGAATTTCCTCGAAGGTGCAGGTAGCAGCGGCAAGCGCCTCGGCTTCCGGCCCCGGGCAGAGGGCGAGAAATTCATCGCGAAAAGTGAGGATAGAGGAGGGCTCCAGGCCTACGATCTTGACGCCACGTGCCACGGCGTCCCGGGTCGCAGCAATCACGCGTTGCGCCTCTGCCCGCGCCTCTTCGACACAACCGACCGCGAGGAGCGTGCGCCCGCAGTCAAGCGCGCGGCCTGACCCATCCTCTGCCGTGGCGACACGTAGCCCGCTGGCACGCAGAACGCGCAGGGCGGACCGGAGGTTCTCGGGCTCGAAGTAGCGGTTGAACACATCGGCGAAGAGCAGAACATCCGGGTTCGCGTTCTGTGCCTCCGCATCGCGAAACGGATTGGCCGACCAGACCGGCAGATCGCGGCGGTGCGACACGCCTGTCAGCCCTTCGGTTAGTGTGCGGAGCAGGCCAATTCGGTTCCGCAGGTTCATCAGCAACGAGAGCCTTGCCGCGTAAGGCGCATAGCGCGGCAAGTGGCCGACGAGTTTATCCGCGAGCGTCAGACCAGTTGTTTTGCGGCGCGCCGCAAGCACTTCGATCTTCATGCGGGCCATGTCGACACCCGTCGGGCATTCGCGCCGACAGCCCTTGCAGGATACGCAGTACTTCATTGTATCAGCCATGGCATCGGAGGTCAGGCCGCCTGGCATCTGGCCAGAGATTGCAAAGCGCAGGGTGTTGGCGCGTCCGCGCGTCGTGTCCCGCTCGTTCCGCGTGGCTCGGAAGGAGGGGCACATCACCCCGCCCTTGAGCTTGCGGCAGGCGCCGTTGTTGTTGCACATCTCCACCGCGCCTTGGAATCCGCCTGCGGAGCCTGGCCAGGCCGACCAGTCGAGCGCGGTTTCGAAATCGGGGACGCCGTAGGTCGGGCCATAGCGAAAGACGCGACGGTCATCCATCGCAGGCGCATGTACGATCTTGCCAGGGTTCATCAGGCCGCCCGGATCGAACCTTGCTTTGACCTCTTCGAAGGTTTTGACAATCCGGGGGCCAAACATCCTCTCGTGAAACTCCGATCGGACGATCCCGTCGCCATGTTCCCCCGAATGCGAGCCCTTGTAGCGTTTCACAAGGTCGAACGCCTCTTCGGCAATCGCCCGCATCGTCTTGACGTCCTTGTCCTGACGCATGTTCAGCACCGGTCGCACGTGCAGGCAGCCGACGGAGGCGTGCGCGTACCACGTTCCCTTCGTGCCATGGCGCGCAAAGATCTGGGTCAGCCCGTCGGTGTATTCGGCCAGATCGGGCAGGGCGACCGCGCAGTCCTCAACGAAGGAAATGGGCTTGCCCGCCTCCTTCATCGACATCATCACGTTCAGCCCGGCTTTGCGATACTCGGCGATGGCAGTTTGCAGGTGGTTGTCGGTCACCGGTACGACACCGCCCCAACCCGTCCCTTGCGCTGTGAAACTGTAGCCGAGATCCCCCATCATGTCGGCAAGCTCGGCCAGTTTCGCCGCGTTGGCCTCGGCGCTCCCATCGGCGAATTCGACCAGGAGGAGTGCTGCGGGCGTACCTTCGACGAAGGCCTCGATGGTCTTGCGGAACAGCGGGATGTCGCGCCCCAGCTCGATCATCGTATCATCAATGAGCTCCACCGCTTGCGGGGTCAGCGTGACCAGATGCTGGGCCGCGTCCATCGCCGCATAGAAGGTGGGAAAATGGCAGACGCCTGTGACCTTTTCTCCGGGCAGGTGGGCGAGGCTCAGTTCCAGTTCCGTGAAATAGGCAAGCGTGCCTTCGGAGCCCACCAACAGATGCGCCATATTCACATCATTGCCGGTCAACGCGTCGATGTTGTAGCCGCCCACGCGCCGCTGCACCTTGGGAAAACGCGCGTCGATTTCTTCTGCTTCGCGCTGCCCCAAGGCGCGCATGTCAGAGACCAGATCGGCATACGGGCCGGGCGGTGGTGCCGCCCCGTTGAACCGCGCCTCGGTGCCGTCGGGCAGGATCGCCGAGATGGCTCGCACATTGTCGCGCATGATCCCGTAGCGGAGCGATTTGCCACCTGAAGAATTGTTTGCGGCCATGCCTCCCAAGGTGCACCGCGACGCGGTGGAAGGATCAACCGGGAACCACAGGCCATGTGGCTTGAGTGCGCGGTTCAACTCGTCCAGCACCAGCCCGGGCTCGACCCGCGCGGTCAGATTATCCGCGTCAAACTCCAATGGCCGATTCAGGTGGCGCGTGTTGTCGAGTACCACGGCGCGGTTGACAGTCTGGCCGCATTGCGACGTGCCGCCGCCGCGGGGCAGGATCGGGACGTCTTCTTCCCGCGCGACCGCCATGGCCGCCTGCACATCATCTTTCGTTCGAGGGGTAACAACAGCCTCGGGCACGATCTGGTAAATGGATGCGTCAGTCGCATATCGCGCACGTGAGGCCGCATCGGACATCACGTCACCTTGCACAGCTTCGCCGAGCTTGCTGAAAAGACGAGCGTTCTCGCGCATGCGTTCCGAAATTCCCCGCGTTTGACCCCCAAAATACCAGTTCGCAGATTTTGGTTGACTGAATTATGAATTCATAATTACGTTTTAGCAACTGTTAAACGCGCCAACTGTCAGAGGCGCCCGCGGGAGGAGAAACCAATGCGTCAGGCCGGCAGACATTTCTTGCAGATACCGGGTCCGAGTGCCGTGCCGGATCGCATCCTCAAGGCTATCGGCCAGCAGACCATCGACCATCGCGGCCCGGATTTCGCTGAGGTCGGCAGGAAAGCTCTCGATGGCATGAAGTCCATCTTCAAGACCGACCAACACGTCTTTATCTTTCCATCGTCTGGCACCGGCGCGTGGGAGGCGGCGCTGGTCAACACACTGTCGCCGGGGGATCGCGTGCTGATGTTCGAGACGGGGCATTTCGCAGCGATGTGGAACAAGATGGCCCGCAAGATCGGGTTGGAACCTGAGTGTCTCGAAGGAGATTGGCGCGGTGGCGCCGAACCTGACCGCATCGAGGCGCGGCTGCGCGCAGATACCGGTCACGAGATCAAAGCAGTTTGCGTTGTGCACAACGAAACCTCGACCGGGTCGGTGTCGCCCATCGCAGAGGTGCGTCAGGCTATCGACGCCGCAGGGCACCCGGCGCTGCTGATGGTCGATTCCATCTCTGGGCTTGCGTCAATTGATTTCCGGTTTGACGAATGGGGCGTCGATGTCTGCGTCTCGGGCTCCCAGAAAGGTCTCATGCTGCCACCGGGCTTGAGCTTCAATGCGGTGAGCGAGAGAGCTCTGGAGCATTCGAAGTCCGTGACCATGCCGCGCAGCTATTGGGACTGGCAGGATATGGTTGGACCGAACCAGACTGGGTATTTCCCGTACACGCCGGGCACAAATCTGCTCTATGGGCTGAATGAAGCCATCGACATGCTGCATGAGGAGGGTCTGGACAACGTCTTTGCCCGCCACGCACGGCACGGCGCGGCGACGCGGGCCGCGGTTCGGGCCTGGGGGCTGGAAGTGCTCTGCGCTCGACAAGGTGACGAATCCGGTGTGCTGACGGCCGTGATGACCCCGCAAGGGCATTCGGCAGACGCATTCCGCGCCACGACGCTGAAGCACTACGACATTTCACTTGGCAACGGCCTATCAAAGGTTGCGGACAAGGTGTTCCGCATTGGTCATCTGGGGGATTTCAACGATCTGATGCTGATGGCGACCCTGTCCGGAGTCGAGATGGGGCTTGCCAAGGCGGGAGTGCCGCACCAGTCGGGCGGGGCCCAGGCGGCGATGGATTATCTGAAGGAAACGACAGAAGAGCGGGTGGCCGCTGAATAACGCCCCAGAGGGGCAACTTGGGAGGAGAAACCATGACACTGAAAGCACGTATTCTTGCGAGCGTGGCCGCATTGGCGATGCCGTTTGCCGCCATTGCGGCTGATCTGACACTCCGGTTCGGTCACGTGGGCAACCCGGGGTCGCTGTTCGAGGCATCGGCAGATGCTTTCGCCGAGTGCGCAAACGGCAAACTGGGAGACAAGGCTGAAGTCCAGACCTTCGGCGCCAGCCAGTTGGGCAAGGACCGCGAGCTTCTGCAAAAGCTGAAACTTGGACAGGTGGACTTCTCATTGCCATCGTCTGTGATGTCGTCGGTCGCGCCCGAGTTTGGTGTGTTCGAGATGCCCTACATTGTGCAGGACCGCGACCACATGCGCCGCATTCAGGCCGAATTGGGTGATGTCTTCCAGGAGGCCGCACTGCGCGAGGGCTACCGGATCATCGGCTACTTCGAGAACGGCTTCCGCCACATCACCAACAACACGCGTCCGATCACCACGCCCGAAGACTTGCAGGGCATCAAGCTGCGTACGCCGAACGGCGAGTGGCGCGTGAAGATGTTCCAGCAATATGGTGCAAATCCGACGCCCATGGCGTTCTCGGAAGTCTTCACCGCCTTGCAGACCAAGGTGATCGACGGGCAGGAAAACCCCTATGCTCAGATTGCCTCGGCCAAGTTCCAGGAGGTCCAGAAGTACCTGTCGATCACCGGGCATGTCTATACGCCAGGGTATGTTCTGGTGGCTGAAAACCAGTGGCAACGGCTGCCGGAAGATGTGCGCGCAGAGTTGGAAGCCTGCGGTGCGGAGACACAGGATTTTGTCTATGAGCATGCAGCCAAGCTGGAAACGGATCTTCTGACCGTCATCAAGGACGCTGGGGTCGAGGTGAACGAGGCTGACAATCAGGCCTTCATCGATGCCTCTGCGGCGATTTATGACGAGTTCGCGAGCACCGTCGAGGGCGGGGCGGAGTTGATCGAGCGGATCCAAAACCTCGCGTCCGGGTCCTGATCTGGCGAGGGCAGTGGGCAAGAGTGTGCCCTCTGCCTGACCAGAGGTTTCGGCCACGCCTTTTCTGTTTGCTTAGCACCGGGCGCATGGCCCGGCGGGGAGAGTCATGTTCAAGTCACTGCAGAGGTTCTTTGAGATTGTCCTCGAGTACTTCGTTATCTTCCTGATGGTTGTGCTGACGGTCGTCGTGGTCGTTGCGGTCATCTACCGGCTCGTGGGCTCCAGCCTCGCCTGGTACGATGAGGTGGCTGCGATCCTGCTGGCGTGGATCACCTACTACGGCTCCGCACTGGCCGCGCTCCGCCGGCGCCACATCGGGTTTGACAGCGTGCTCTTGTCGATCCCGATGCCGACACGGATGTGGGCAGTTGCTCTGGCCGAGGCGATCACGGCGGGGTTCTTCATCTTGTTGGCCTGGGCCGGGTACGTTGTGCTGACCATCCTCGGCGGCATGTCACTGGTATCCCTGACATGGGTGCCCGTGAGTTTCACCCAATCGGTCATCCCGATTGGCGCGGTGCTCTTTCTAATCTGCCAAGCGCTCAGCCTGCCCGACTACTGGCGCAATACCGCGCGCGGTGTCTCGCTGGAACATGCGGAGATCGAGGAAGAGGTCGAATCCGAAATGAAGAAAGCGGGGAACGCCTGATGCTGATGCTCGGTATCTTCATCGCGATGGTCGGAATGATCTGCCTGAACGTGCCCATTGGCGTCGCGCTTGCGGTCTCCGCCATTGGCGGTTTGCTGGTACTTGAGGGGACCGGGTCGCTGGTGAACGTGGCGCTGGACATGTATGGCGGTGCCACGAAGTTCTCACTGATCGCGATCCCCATGTTCGTGCTGGCCGGTGCGATCATGAATGCCGGCGGCATCACCGACCGGCTGATCAACTTCGTCGCAGCCCTCATCGGGTTTATTCGCGGCGGGCTTGCGCATGTGAACATAGGTGTTTCGCTCTTTTTCGCTGAGATCTCCGGCTCAGCGGTGGCCGATGTCGCGGCAATGGGCTCGGTCATGATCCCGCAGATGAAAAAGCGTGGCTATTCCGGCGCCTTGTCGGCGGCTGTGACATCATCATCGGCTTCCCTGGCGATCATCATCCCGCCATCGATCCCTATGATCCTTTATGCGACGTCGGCCAACGTCTCGGTGGAACAGCTGTTCGTTGCCGGCGTGGTCCCGGGGTTGATGGGCGCGGCAGGCCTGATGGGCGTCGCCTACTACTTCGCGCGCCGCTACGATCTGCCGCGCGAAGAGGCCTTCTCCGGGCGCCGGCTCTGGGTCGCCTTTGTCGACGCGCTGCCCACCTTCGCCTTACCGGTGATCATCTTGGGCGGCATCTTCGGTGGCTACGTCACTGCAACGGAAGCGGCCGGTCTCGCCGTGCTGGCTGCCATCGTGATCAGCCTTTGGTACCGTCAGGTCGATCTGCGGCACTTGCAGAGGTCCATGCTCGACGGCGGGATGCAGACAGCAGTTGTCATGCTGCTGGTGGCTGCCTCCGTCGTGATGGGTGGTTTCCTGACCCGCGCGCAATACCCGCAGGAGTTGGCCGCAGGCATTCTCAGCCTGACTGAGAACAAATGGCTGATCCTGCTGATCCTGAACTTCTTCTTCCTGATCATCGGCTTCTTCCTGCACTCCGCAGCAGCCATCATCCTCGTGGTGCCCATCGTCATCCCGCTGATCGATGCGGTGGGGATCAACCCGATCCACTTCGGATTGGTCGTCACGCTCAATCTCGCCATTGGCCAGCAGACGCCGCCTGTCGCCAGCGTTCTGATCACGGCCTGTGCGGTGGCGCGCGCCAATATCTGGGATGTGACCAAGGTGAACATCTACTTCATCGCGGTTCTGCTGACCGTGCTGTTGATGTGCACCTATATCCCGTCGATCCCGCTGTTCCTCGTGGATTACTTCTACAACTGACCGGACGGGCGAGGGTCACTGCATATCGGGGAACAGCCGCCCGTAGACCGACTTCAGATGCGCCTGCATGGCGGTTCTGGCCCCTTCCGCATCGCCGCTTTCGATAGCTGCGACGATGCGCTCGTGCTGCGCGAAGCTGCAGTAATCCTTCGCCGGGCCGCGGGTGGTTCTGGTCTGCTTCCAGACCATGCCACGCCGCACGACGTTCAACGTCTCGAAGAAATAGAGATACAGCTTGTTGTGCGCCGCCCGAGCAATGGCGTGATGCAGGTCGGTGTCACCCGCTTCATAGCCGCGCCAATCATCGGCCTGCGTACACCGCAGGGCGCATTCCCGGATCTGCTCCAGATCCGACTTCTTTGCGTTCTCTGCCGCGAGGCGCGCCAGTTCGGGTTCAATCGAATTGCGCACGGCCACCATCTGCCTCGGTGAGACCAGTTCGCTCAAATAGGCGACCTCTTTGAGGTTGAAAACCGGGCGTGGGCCCACAAACGTCCCGCGCCCAACATGTCGCCAGATTAGCCCGCGTTCCTCCAGAGAAATCAGGGCCGTGCGCAACTGGTGACGGGTCACATCAAAGTCTCGACAGAGCGCGCGTTCCGGCGGCAGCCGATCACTGAACGCATACTTCTCGGTGATGATCATCTCACGGAGCCGTTCCGCCAGATCAGCTGTCTGTTCCATCTCGTCCCGCCCAATTGGTCAATTGGTTGATTGAAATATCATCAAACCACGTTTTACTTTAGGTCAACAGCAAACTGCCTTGAAACGTTACCCTGGGACGCGTTTGGTCCGTCGGAGCGACTGCTCTGATCAACCGATCCGTTCTCCGATTACGCATGGCCGTTGGCAGTGGGGGGGATTTGGATGAGACTTGCAACTGTTTCGACAGCTGAGGGGCCGGTGGCCGTCGCGCTCTTGGGCGATGGAAAAAGGTTGGACATTGCCAAGGCCGCACGTGAGCTGCCGGGCACCGCCGGAGAGGTTCTGCGCACAGGCAGCCTGCAGGCGATTGTCGACGCGAACTCGGGCGTCTTGCCAGCCTTGCAGCAACTTGTCGATGAGGCGGTCGGCGGAGACCACGTGGCGGCCATCTCCAATTCGGTGGCGTCCTTTCTGGCCCCCATTCCGCAACCTCGGAAGAACGTCTTTTGCGTCGGGCGCAACTATGCGGAGCATATCGCGGAAGGGGAACGCGCCCAGAAGACCAAGATCGGTGTGACCGACCATCCGGTGTATTTCACCAAACCGGCGACAGCGGTGGTTGGGCACGAGGGAGATGTCTTGCTCTTTCCCGACTTGTCCGAAGCGATCGACTATGAAGTCGAACTCGCGGTCGTGATCGGGAAAGCCGGGCGCAACATTGCCAAGGCCGACGCCTATGATCACATCTTTGGCTACACGATCCTCAATGACATCACAGCGCGGGATGTCCAGCGGCGGCACGGCGGGCAGTACTTCAAGGGCAAGGGGCTTGATGGCTCGTGCCCGATTGGCCCCTGGATCGTCACGGCGGATGAGATCGACGATCCGCAGGATCTGACGATCCGCCTGACAGTCAATGACGAGGTCCGACAGGACGGACAGACGCGGGACATGATTTTCGACATCCCGACGCTGATCGCCTCGCTGTCCGAAGGCCTGACGCTGGAGCCGGGGGACATCCTTGCCACAGGCACGCCCTCGGGCGTCGGCTATGCGATGGACCCACCGCAGTTTCTGAAAGCAGGCGACACCGTTGTCTGCGACATCCCCAAAATCGGGCAGCTCAGAAATACCGTCCGCCTCGCGTAGCGGGGTGAAACACACCCGGCAGAGGTGTGGCGCATAACATACGTCTTAATCGGAGGAGAAACACCATGATTACCAGAAGATTAGTCACTGCTGGCCTGGTCGCGGCCTTGCCTTTCGTTGGCAGCGTCGCCACCCAGGCCATTGCACAAGACCTGCGCGACATCACGTTTGTGCAGCCAAGCCCTTCGGCCATCAACTCCTTCCCGGTGTTCGTGGCCATAGGCGAAGGCTACTTCGAGGAGGAAGGTCTCAACGTCACGGTCGAGGCGATCAATGGCTCGGGCGCGGTTCTGCAGGCCCTATCGGCGGGGCAGGCGCACTTTGGCCGTCCGGGCCCGGGGCCAGTGATCGCGGCGCGGTCACGCGGTGTAGACGCAGTCTTCATCTACAACGTGGCGGCGCGCAGCAACTTCGGGATCGTGGTGCGTGAAGACTCTGAAATCCAGAGCCCGGAGGAGCTCAAGGGCAAAGTGATCGGCACCGGAACCGCGGACGGTGCCGAGGTTGGCTTCGCCCGAAACGTGATGTCTGGCGAGGGCTTGACCGCTGGCAAGGACTTCGAATTCCTCACGGTCGGGGATGGTGGCCCCGCCACGGTCGCCTTCAACAGCGGTGAGATGGACGCCTATTCTTCATCCACGGCCGATGCGGCGATCCTGAACCAGCGTGGCATGGCGGTGCGTGACATCACGCCGCCCGAGTTTGCCCGGTTCTTCGGCAACGGCCTCGCAACCATGGGCGACACGATCCGCAATGAGCCGGAACTGGTGGAGAAATTCATTCGCGCCTTCGCCAAGGGCCATGCCTTTGCCCTGGATGACGCCAACCGCGAGGCTGTCCTTGCGCATCTGAAAGCGGGCAATCCGCAGGAAGGCGAAGACGCCGAATTCCAGTCAGCCCTCTTCGATGCGGTGCGGTCCAAGACCATCCCGGTCGATATGTCCAAGGGCCTTGGATATCTGCCCGCCGAGGTTTGGGAAGAGTGGCAGGCGAGCCTCGTTGCGGGTGGTGAGATTGCCGAACCGCTTGATGATCTCTCCGCGGCCTTCACCAACGACTTCAGCGCCAAGGCGAATGAGGCACTGCAATAATGAACGCATCCGCAGCCAGCATCGACGCCGTGCCCGTCTCGGGTGAGGTCGTCTACGAGCTGACCAATGTGTGCAAGACCTATGCGCGCAACATGGTCGTCGCCCTCGAGGATGTGAGCATCACCCTGCACAAGGGCAGCTTTTCCTCGGTGATCGGCTCCAGTGGCTGCGGAAAATCCACCCTTCTGAAGATCATGGCGGGGCTGATCCCGCCGACGAGCGGGCGTGTGGTCTTGCAGGACCGGCCCGTCACCGGCACACGCCGCGACATCGGCATGATGTTCCAGCAGGCCACGCTCTTTCCCTGGCGTACGACGATCGAAAACATCGTCTTGCCCATCGAAATCCGGGACGGTCGTGCCGCTGCCGAAAGGGCGAAAGAGCAAGCACGTGAGCTGTTGGATATCGTCGGGCTCAAAGGCTTTGAGGACGTGTTCCCCAACGAGCTTTCCGGTGGGATGGCGCAGCGCGCCTCGATCTGCCGGATGCTCATCACCGAGCCTGCTGTCCTGCTGCTCGATGAACCCTTCAGCGCGCTGGACGAGTTGTCACGCGACACGATGAACATGGAGCTGCAGCGCATCTGCAATGAGCAGCACGCGACCGCGTTTCTCGTGACGCACTCGATCCAGGAGGCGGTGATCCTGTCGGATCAGGTCTTTGTCATGAAACCGCGCCCCGGGCGCTTGGCCGAGATCGTGGAGATTGACCTGCCGCGACCCAGAACGCTCGACATGATGACAACGCCGAGATTTGGCGAGCTGGTGGACTACATCCGCAGTCTTTTGGACAAGGGAGCAGACCTATGACCGATGTCAGCGCACGTGATATGGGGCAGGGGGCGGAGGACACCGTCTGGGTCGAGGAGGTGCCGCTGCTCGACCGCATTCCCCGCAGTATTCTGATGGCCTTTGTGTTCATCGTCTTTGTGCTGTTGTGGCAGCTGGCGACCAGCCTTGACCTTGTCTCCAGCATTGTGCTGCCGACGCCGCTGGAGACTTTCAACGACATGGTCTTCGTCGGCAAGAACCTCTTGACCGGTGACTACATGTTGCCCGCGCTGTGGATCACCACGAAGGAGGTGATCTACGGGTTTGCCCTGGCGATGTTTCTGGGATTTTCACTTGGCATCCTGGTGGGGGAAACCGCTTTTGGCGAGCGGGCGATCATGCCCTATCTCGTCGCACTCGACACGATGCCGAAAGTGGCCTTTGCGCCACTCTTTGTGGCCTGGCTGGGGTTCGGTATTGAATCGAAGGTCGCACTGGCCGCGTTTATCGCCACATTCCCGATTGTTGTCGGCACGGCGGCGGGCTTGCATGCCGCAGATGAAAACGCGCGCATGTTGTTCAAAACCATGGGCGCGGGCCGGACACAGACGTTGATCAAGATGAAACTGCCCTTGGCCTTGCCGCAGGTTTTCACTGGGCTCAAGATTGGGGCGGTGGGTGTGATGGCTGGCGCCATCACGGCCGAGTTCCTCGGTGGCGGCAAGGGGTTCGGCGAGCTGATCCGGGTCGCGGCCTCGCAATTGAACACGCCGCGCGTCTTCTCCCTGATCTTGTATCTCAGCCTCTTGGGGCTCGGGCTCTATGCTCTGGTGACCTTCGCACAGCGCAAGATCGTCTTCTGGCAACGCGACAGTGTCGGTGCGCGCTTCGATGGCTAACCTGGAGCTGCGAAAACTTCAGGTGTCGAATCTTACGGATTTCGTCGCCAGCGCCCTCGCGACACAAGGTGTCCCCGCTGAAGACGCCCGGAAAGTCGCGTCTCTTATGGTCGAGGCGGATGTCTACGGCTATGGCACCCACGGTGTCTTTCGCCTTCGCCAGTATCTCGCGCGGCTCCGTGATGGCGGTTGTAACCCCACGGCGCGGATCGAGGTCATCACGGAGACCGCCGCAACAGCGCTGATTGATGGTGACAACGGGCTTGGACATCTCGCGATGTCCGCCGCGCGCGATCTGGCGATGGAAAAGGCGAGGGGGGCCGGAATTGGCTGGATCGGTGTGCGTCGAGGCAACCATGCAGGCCCACTGGCACTCTATGTCCGTCCGCAGGCCGAAGCTGGTCTGATCGGGATAGCATCTGCTGTGGGCAGCGCCAATCACGTGCCGCCCTATGGCGGATCCGACCTGTTGCTCGGCACGAACCCGTTCGCCATTTCTGCGCCCAGTGCCGATGCCGACCCGTTCGTCCTAGATATGGCGACAACCGTGGCGGCGATGGGCAAGATCAAAACTCTTGCTCAACGAGGTGAATTGATGCCCGAAGGCTGGATGGTGGGCCGCGATGGCGCGCCTCTGACTGATCCCACCAAACGGTCCGATGGCTTCCTGCTTCCGATCGGCGGCCCGAAGGGGTTCGGCCTGTCGGTGGCCATCGGCCTCCTGGCTGGTGTTCTGAACGGTGCAGCGTTCGGATCGGATGTCGTGGAATTCACATCCGACACAACGAGCGAAACCAATACCGG
Source organism: Roseobacter cerffii (assembly GCF_054226325.1). NCBI lineage: Bacteria > Pseudomonadati > Pseudomonadota > Alphaproteobacteria > Rhodobacterales > Roseobacteraceae > Roseobacter > Roseobacter cerffii. Next base: position 2,397,110 of record NZ_CM135757.1, on the reverse strand, counting down.
CCAGTTCGTCATGGCTCTCGATATCGGAGCGTTCGGGTTGACCCCCGACGCCTTTGCGACGGCCGCGGCCCGGGTGTTCGGCGAAATGCGCGCATCCGAGCCACTTCCAGGTCACGATCCGGTGCGCTTGCCGGGGGATGGCAAAACAGCCGCCGCCGCCAAGCGCCGCGCGGAAGGGCTGCATCTGAATCCGGCGCTGCAACGTGATCTGCAACAGCTTGCGGCGGACGTCGGGCTCCCAGATCCTTTTGCCACATGAACGGCTACCAACGTCTTGCCGTGCCGCGGGCGGATCCTTATCCCAACAGACGACGTGAAGAAGGAATGTCAAACCAATGAACTCGATCTCTCAAGCCATTGCCTATGCTTTTACGCCGCCCGAGCAGGCGACGCTGTCGATCAGCGGCACATCGGATCGTTTCCCGGTCCACCGCGTCTATTGTGTGGGCCGCAACTATGCTGCGCACGCGGTCGAGATGGGGCATGACCCAGACAAGGAACCGCCGTTTTTCTTCCAGAAGAACCCTGACAATCTGGTGCCCGACGCGACGACGTTCCCATATCCAAAGGCCAGCGACGATGTGCATCATGAGATCGAGCTTCTGGTTGCTCTGAAGTCCGGTGGTGAAGACATCCCGGTCGAGGACGCTCTGGATTGCGTCTTTGGCTACGGCGTATCGCTTGATATGACGCGCCGTGATCTGCAGGGGGAGATGAAGAAACTGGGGCGGCCCTGGGAGATTGGTAAGGCCTTTGAGATGTCGGCACCCGCTGGGCCGATCATGCCAGTCTGGGAAGTTGGCCATCCTGATGCGGGCGACATCTGGCTGAAGATCAATGGCGACTTGCGTCAGTCCGGTGATCTCAACCAGATGATCTGGAAGACGCCCGAGATGATCTCGATCTTGTCTACACTGTTTACGCTCCAGCCGGGCGATGTGATCCTGACCGGCACGCCCGCGGGCGTCGGTCCGGTGCAAAGGGGCGATGCGCTGCATGGGCACGTGGCGGGCGTGGGCGATCTCAAGGTGACGGTGACGTAACGAGAGGCGCCAAGTCTTTGAATTAGTTCGCTACGTGGGGCAGCGGGCGTGTCTCAGAAACCGCCCGGCTGTAGCGTAAATAATATTTATAATCAGTATTATGTGACTATATTGGCGGTGCTGGGTGCAAACTAGCGTCTTCCATCTGACCCAGCTGATCCCTTACTATGAAGCAGTGACGCGACACTTTGGGTGGATGAGGCCTCCAATGACAAATCGACACGAGACAGGCATGAAGATGCGCCGCAAAGTGCTGGGCGATGTGCATGTTGATCGCGCCGAGGCCGCCAAGACCGATCTCGATACGCAGTTTCAAGCCCTGATCACTGAGAGCGCCTGGGGCACGGTCTGGGCGTCTGAAGCGATCAGCTTGCGTGAGCGCTCCATGCTGACGCTGGCGCTTCTCGCGGCGACTGGTAATTTCGATGAAATCCCGATACACATTCGTGCCACGGCCAATACCGGTGCGAGCCAACAGGATATTGTCGAGACATTTCAGCACGTTGCGATCTATGCCGGTGTTCCGAGAGCCAATCATGCGCTGAAGCTCGCGAAGCAAACCTTTGCGGACATGGCGGTCGAGCCGTGAGCGAACCGATGGGAGGTTTCCTGCCACGGGACTGGAGCCGTCAGCCATCAGCTCGGACGCCGGACTACAAATCCAGCCGAACGCGCGCGCCGAGCCAACCGAAACTCTCCATGCCGAGCACGGTCAGCGAAGAGACCGGCCCGGTGTTTCACAGGGATATCCTCGGCCCTTTGGACGATGATCTGATCGTCAACTTCGCGGCGCCGAGCGAAATGGCGATTGGTCCGCGCATCATCGTGCATGGCCGGGTTCAGGATGAAACGGGTCGCGGCGTTGCGGGTGCGTTGCTCGAGGTATGGCAGGCCAATGCGGGCGGACGCTATCGACACAAGAAAGAAGGCTACCTCGCGCCGCTCGATCCAAACTTCGGAGGCTGCGGGCGCGTGATCACGAACGCGGACGGCTCGTACCGTTTCCGAACGGTTCTGCCAGGCCCCTACCCCTGGCCCAATGGCGCGAATGACTGGCGCCCGGCGCACATCCATTTTTCTGTTTTTGGTCAAAGCTTTGCGCAACGTCTTGTAACCCAGATGTACTTCGAGGGCGACCCGCTGATCTGGCGCTGCCCGATCGTGGCCGCAGTTCCGGATCGTGGCGCGATCGAGCGGTTGATTGCTCCGCTGGATATGGACGCGACGGTGCCGATGGATGCGCGGGCGTACCGCTTTGACATTGTCCTGCGCGGTCGGCACGCGAGCTACTTTGAGAACCGACCGGAGGGCATGTGATGGCTGAGCTGCATGAGACCGCGTCTCAGACCGTCGGGCCCTATGTGCATATCGGCTGCATGCCAAACGCCTGTGGGCTGGCGGGCGTTTACCCCGAAGACCTGGGCGCCCGGATGCTGCATGACGATACGGAAAGCACGCGGATCACGATCTCAGGCAGGGTCTATGATGGCGCCGGTGCGCCGCTCACTGATGCGCTGATCGAGGTTTGGCAAGCCGACGCGCGTGGCCGATACGGAGCGGACCCATCCGGGTTCACGGGCTGGGGTCGGACTGCGACGGATCCCGAGACAGGCCAGTGGCAGGTCGAGACGATCAAGCCCGGCTCCGTTTCCGCTGCGATGGCGCCGCATATCACGCTCTGGATCGCAGCGCGTGGCCTCAATATCGCGCTGCATACCCGCATCTATTTCCCTGAAGATGATGCGGCGCAGGCTGCCGATGAGGTTCTGGCGCGTGTCGTGCCCGTGTCGCGGCGCACCACACTCATGGCCGAGCGGGAAACAGAGCAGAGGTATCGCTTTAATATCTATCTCCAAGGCCCTCAAGAAACGGTATTTTTCGATGTCTGATCCCTGTATCCTATGTGTTGCCATCACTGGGAGCGTGCCCACGAAGGCCGCCAACCCTGCGGTGCCGATTTCCGTCGCCGAGCAGATTGAAAGCACCCACGCGGCGTTTGAGGCGGGTGCAGCGATTTGTCATGCGCATGTGCGAAACTCCGATGAAACGCCCTCCTCCGATCCGGAGAAGTTTGCGCGCTTGAAGGAAGGTGTCGAAAAACACTGCCCCGGCATGATTATTCAGTTTTCGACCGGTGGTCGGTCGGGGGCTGGCGAGGAGCGGGGCGGGATGTTGCCGCTGCGCCCGGATATGGCCTCGCTGTCGGTGGGATCGAACAACTTTCCCACCCGGGTCTACGAGAACCCGCCTGATCTCGTCGCGTGGCTCTCTGCCGAGATGCGGACTTACGAGGTGACGCCCGAGATTGAAGCCTTTGATTTGTCACATATTCTACATGCCATCCGGATGCATGACGCAGGTGTGCTCTACGGTCAGCTCTACGTGCAATTCGTGATGGGTGTGAAGAACGCGATGCCTGCGGACAAGCAGGTGTTCGACTTCTATGTCGAGACAATGAAGACCCGCGCACCGGACGCGCTCTGGTGTGCTGCGGGGATCGGTCCGGCGCAGATCGAGGTCAATGAGTGGGCCATCGCGGCGGGCGGGCACACGCGTGCTGGCCTCGAAGACAACGTGCGACTGGACCGTGAGACGCTCGCGCCATCGAACGCCGCACTGATCGCGCGTGCGGCCGAGATCTGTGAGAAATACGAGCGGCCGGTGGCCACATGGCAGCAGGCGCGCGACATGCTCGGGCTGCGGTCTGTGGCCGCCTGAGGCCCCTACCCCAGCGCGTAGCCTGCGCCGCGCACAGTGCGCAGCGGATCGGACCCACCGTGTTGCGTGAGCGCCTTACGCAACCGGCCAATATGAACGTCCACCGTGCGCGTATCGACGTAGATATCGCGCCCCCAGACCCGGTCGAGCAGCTGTTCGCGCGAAAAGACACGCCCGGGCTTCTCCATAAAGGTCGAAAGCAGGCGGAACTCGGTTGGCCCAAGCTTCAACTCGCTGGATCCACGGTTCACGCGGTGGCTGACGGAGTCGAGCACGATATCCTCATACTCCAACCGTTCCCCCGCCGCCGCCGGGCGCACGCGGCGCAGCTGGCTGCGGACCCGCGCCATCAACTCGATCACTGAGTAAGGCTTGATGACATAGTCGTCGGCGCCCGTCTCTAATCCGCGCACGCGGTCGACCTCTTCGGAGCGCGCGGAGAGCATGATGATCGGGATGGCCCGTGTTTCTGATTTGATCTTCAGCCTGCGGCAGACCTCGATGCCTGAGAGGTTCGGCATCATCCAGTCGAGCACAATGACATCTGGCGCGGTCTCATCCACCAGCATCAGCGCCTCTTCACCGTTTTCGGCGCGGCTGACAGCAAAGCCCTCGGCCTCGAGATTGTAGGCCAGAACCTCGCGCTGTGCGGGCTCATCCTCGACCACCAGAACCCGGGGTTGATCGGCGGACATGGTTACGATCCTTCTGCTACCAACGATGTTTTATCGGCCTTCGGTCGCGCATCTTCCGGGTGCTCGCCGGTGACCAGATAGACCACCTGTTCGGCAATCGACGTCACGTGGTCGCCCATGCGCTCGATGTTTTTCGCGATGAAATGCAAATGCATGCAGGCGGTGATGTTGCGCGGGTCTTCCATCATAAAGGTCAGGAATTCGCGGAAGAGCGCGTTGTACATCTGGTCCACCTCATGATCGCGGTGGATCACTTCGAGCGCCCATTCTGCGTCCCGCTGGATATAGGCATCGAGTGCGTCTTTCAGCATCCGCTCGACCTCGCGCGACATGCGCCGCAGCGCGGCACTGCTGTCATCGACCGGCGCCATCTGCGAGAGAACACCGGTGCGCTTGGCCATGTTCTTGGCATAGTCGCCGATCCGTTCAAGATTGGCGCTGATCTTGATGACGCTCAGGATCAGACGCAGATCCCGCGCGGTGGGCGCGCGCAAAGCAATGACGCGTGCGGCTTCTTCGTTGATCATCTCTTCGAGATCATCGATGGCCTTGTCGCCCCTGCGAACTTTCTCCGCCAGGTCCTCATCGCGCGTGTCGAGCGATTGCGCGCCGTCGCGGATCGCGGCTTCGACGAGGCCGCCCATTTTCATGATCTGAGCCTGAATGGCCTCCAGATCGCGGTCGAAGGCAGAAGCAATGTGTTGATCTTGCATGTTTTTATCCAATCCGACCGGTGATGTAACTCTCGGTGCGCGGGTCTTCGGGGTTGGTGAAGATCGTGCCCGTCTCACCATACTCCACGAGGTTGCCAAGGTGGAAGAACGCCGTTTTCTGGCTCACGCGCGCGGCTTGCTGCATGGAGTGGGTGACGATCACAACCGAATAGTTCTGGCGCAGCTCATCGATCAACTCTTCGACCTGAGCGGTGGCAATCGGGTCGAGCGCCGAGCAGGGCTCGTCCATAAGCAGCACTTCGGGCTCGGTCGCCACCGCGCGGGCGATGCACAGCCGCTGTTGCTGGCCGCCGGAGAGGCCGGTGCCAGGTGCCTGCAGGCGGTCTTTCACCTCGTCCCAGATCGCACCCCGGCGCAGGGCCCGTTCGACGATATCGTCAAGCTCCGCCTTGTTCTTGGCCAGACCATGGATCTTGGGCCCGTAGGCGACGTTGTCGTAGATCGACTTGGGGAAAGGGTTGGGCTTCTGGAACACCATGCCCACCTTGGCGCGCAGCTGGACCGGGTCGACGCGCTTGTCATAAATGTCCTCGCCGTCGATGTGGATATCGCCTTCGACGCGGCAGACGTCGATGGTGTCGTTCATCCGGTTGAGACAGCGCAGGAAGGTCGACTTGCCACAACCCGATGGCCCGATGAACGCGGTCACGGTCTTGTCCTGAATGTCCACATCCACATCTTTGATCGCGTGGGTGTCGCCATAGTAGACCTGAACCGCGCGGGCGGCGATTTTGATGGCGTTGGCGTCCACGTCTCTCTCCAGTATTCTCATGTCATTCATTGGGCTGTCTCCCTTTACCAGCGCCGCTCAAAGCAACCTCTTACCAGCGCCGCTCAAAGCGGCGACGCAGGATCACGGCGATGGTGTTCATGGTGATCAGGAACAAGAGCAGGATGATGATACCACCCCAGGCTCGTTCGTAATAGGCGGGGTCGGCCCGCTTGGCCCACTCGTAGATCTGCGCGGGCATGGCTGAATTCGGGTCGAGCAGACCGCTGGCAATGCTGTCTGGCGCGTTCGAAGCGATGAAGCCGACCATGCCGATCAGGAGCAGCGGCGCGGTTTCCCCCAGCGCTTGGGCGAGGCCGATGATGGTGCCGGTCAGGATACCGGGTGCGGCCAGCGGCAGCACGTGGTGAAAGACCGACTGCATCTTGGAGGCACCAACACCCAGCGCCGCATCGCGGATCGAGGGCGGCACCGCCTTCAGCGAAGCGCGGGTCGAGATGATAATCGTCGGCAGCGTCATCAGGGTCAGCACCATGCCGCCCACCAGCGGAGCAGATTGCGGCAGGTGCATGAACTGAATGAAGACCGCGAGGCCCAAGATTCCGAAGACAATCGAGGGCACCGCTGCAAGGTTCGCGATATTCACCTCGATCAGATCGGTCAGCCGGTTCTTAGGCGCGAATTCCTCCAGATAGATCGAGGCAGCCACACCGATGGGCAAGGCCAAAACTAGCACGACAAGCATCATGAAGAACGACCCGATCATCGACACACCGATGCCCGCGGCCTCCGCCCGGCTCTCGGAGGCATCGGCCCCGGTGATGAAGTCCATGTTGAAGGTCTTCTGCACGATGCCCAGCGGAACAAGCGCATCCACAAGGTCGAGGTGTTCGGCATCGATGTTCTTGTCGCGGGCCACATCCTCGCGCTTTACACGGTCCTTGAGATAGCCGTCCACGCGGCTGGAGGCGAGGATGCGGAACTCCACCGTTTCGCCAATCATGTCCGGGCTATGCAGAACCACATCCCGCACCTGGGCGGCTGCCGAGGCGGAGATCATAGCCTTCATGTCCCCGCGGTCTTCCAGTGGCGTCTCAATGCCGTTGTCCTGAACCTGCTTCAGTAGCGCTTCCTGGATCAGCGGCGTGTAGCCAAAGGTCGAAACCTTCGCGATATCAGCGGGGTTGCGATTGCCGTTCTTGTCCAGCTTTTCCGGGTCCAGATAGACCGAGACATTGATGAAGGTCTGCTGGAAGGCGCCCGTCCCGCTCGCCACGATGGAGACAAGCAGAACGATCAGGAAGAAGATGCCCGTCGCGATGCCCGCGATGCCGTACATGCGGAACCGGGTCTCGGCGGCCTTGCGCTTCTTTGTGCGCGCATCTTCTGTCGTCAGAGAGCTGCGCGGGGCTGCATCAGGGGTGGTCGGCATGCTGGCTTCGGTCATTCGTACTGCTCCCTGTACTTGCGCACGATGTAAAGCGCGAAGACGTTCAACCCGAGGGTCAGGACAAAGAGGGTGATCCCCAGTGCAAAGGCCACGAGCGCCTCGGGGGAGGCAAAGTCACTGTCGCCGGTCAGCTGCGACACGATCTTGGCGGTCACCGTGGTCATCGCCTCGAAGGGGTTGAGCGAGAGCCGGGCTGCCGCCCCTGCCCCCAGCACCACGATCATCGTCTCGCCGATGGCGCGGCTGGCGGCCAGCAGGATCGCACCGACGATCCCCGGCAACGCCGCAGGCAGCACCACCTGCTTGATGGTCTCGGACCGCGTCGCGCCCAGCCCGTAGGAGCCATCGCGCAGCGATTGCGGCACCGCGTTGATGATGTCATCGGACAGCGAGCTCACGAAGGGGATCAGCATGATGCCCATGGCGATGCCCGCGGTCATCACCGATCGCCCGCCACCCATCCAGCCCAGGCCGTCGCGGCCGAACACGCTGACCAGCATGGGCCCGATCGTTAGCAGAGCGAAGAGGCCGTAGACGATGGTCGGGATGCCCGCGAGGATTTCAAGCATGGGCTTGGCAATCCCCCGGACCCGTGGGGTCGCGTATTCCGAGAGATAGATCGCCGAGAAGAGCCCGATGGGCACCGCGACGATCAGGGCGACGATAGAAATGTAGATTGTGCCCCAGAGCAGCGGCAGGATCCCAAGGCTGGAGGCACCGCCACGACCCGAGAAGCTAGGCGCCCACTCTAGAAGAGTGAAGAATTCAGCTGCCGGATAAAGCCGGAAGAACTCTACTGTATTGAAGATGAGCGACAGGATGATGCCGATGGTCGTCAGAATCGCCACCGAAGCCGCCGCCATCAGGATGACCAGAATGCCCTGCTCGACCACGTTGCGCGCGCGGAAATCCCGCCCGCTCTGCATCACACCCCAGGCCGCACCCAGCAGCGCGACGATCAGGACAACGACGGTCATGACGGTGTTCGAGCTTGCGCTCATCTGGCGGTATTCCTGCGCCGCGCGCAGCACCGGTTGGGTAATCTGGTTGGTGACAACCTGGCCTGCATCCTTGAGGCGGGTTGTCATATCGGTGAAGTCAGCCCGCGCATTGCTCGCTGTGTCTTCGTCGATGAAGCCACTGGCAACCGCATTGTCCAGACCTTCGGCGGTGCGCCGGACCTCGGCCATCACCAGGCCCAGGTTTGCGTCATTGGCGGTTTCCGACGGAGGGATCATGTCCGCGATCCGATTTTCGATCACCAGTGGCTGTGCCAGCAGCCACAGCACCATCAGTCCCAGCGCCGGGACAACCGCCTTCATAAAGGCGTTCATGCCATAGTAGATTGGAAGCGAGTGCAGGTCGCGATTATCGCCTTCGGCGCTCGCAAGCGCACGTTGGCGGCCGAGGACATAGCCCGCGGCCGACAGCACAATCACGATGACGGTAAGCCAAAGTAACGGCATATGTCCCCCAAAAGCCCTGGTGTGACGGTTCTTGTGTCACGCTGTGGGGTGAGCGGCGATTGTCGCCGCTCACCGGTTTTCAGATATCCCGTTGGGATTGGATCAGCTGCCGCCGCCCATGACCTTCTCGCCGGACACTGCGTCTTGCGTGCCGGTCAGCTCCGGGTCGGAGACGAGGCCATAGGCCGCAAGCGGGCCGTCGGGTCCTGCGATCTCGTCAGAGACGAAGAACTCGGCAAACTCCTTAAGGCCCGGGATCACACCGATATGCGCCTTCTTGATGTAGAAGAAGAGCGGGCGCGACACGGGGTATTCCCCCGCAGCAATCGTCGCTGTGGTCGGCTCAATGCCAGCCATTGTCGCCACTTTCAGCTTGTCGGTGTTGTTCTCATAGAAAGCCAGACCGAACACGCCGATCGCGTTGGAGTTCGCGTCGATGGAGGCCAGTGTCTCGGTGTAGTCACCATCGATGTCCACGGATTTGCCGTCTGTGCGTACTTCGAGGCATGCGTCTTCCGCATCGTCCTCAGACATGCCGCCTGCGATCATCGCTTCCATGGCGCCTGTCGCTTCACAGCCCGCTGCGATCACCTTCTCCTCGAAGACTTCGCGGGTGCCGTGCTTGGTGCCGGGGATGAAGGCGAGGATTTCCGAGTCGGGCAGATCCGCGTTGAAGTCGGACCACTTGTTGTAGGGATTGTCGACCAGCTCGCCGTCAACCATCACTTTCGGTGCCAGGGCGTTGAAGATGTCGGACTGTGTGAACGCCGTGTACTCCGGGCCGTCCAGCTGGCTTGCGAAGACGATCCCGTCATAGCCGATGCGGACCTCGATGATATCGGTCACGCCGTTCTCGGCGCAGGCGGCGATTTCTTTTTCACGAATTGCGCGCGACGCGTTCGCAATGTCAGTATGCTCGGTGCCAACGCCTTGGCAGAAGCGTTTCAGGCCAGCGGAGGAGCCACCGGACTCGATGACCGGCGTCGGAAATTCAAAATTTTCGCCAAACGCTTCGGCTACGATGGAAGCGTAGGGCAGCACCGTGGAAGACCCGGCGACTTGCACCTGATCACGCGCAACGGCTGTTGTGGCAGACATGGCTGCAAGCGCCAGCGCGGACGTGGTGAGTTTTGCAAACGACATGATATCTCCTGTCATTGTTCGTTTTTCGAATCTGATCGCCCCCCTGGCGACCTTGAGGCCGTGAGATACGGGTCTCAGACAATGCTTTTGTGACAGTTACGTAACAGTTTTATGACGGTCTGCACGGCGGATCCGGGGGGTGTGTAACTGGCGGGAAAATATAGATGAATCAGTCATTCGCGCTCTGATTGAATCGCGCAATTTCAGAGAGCTGACCGCCGATTATGACCGCGAGTCGCTTCCCGCTGCGGTGATCTGTAGTGGCAGGACGACGGTGAACTGCGCGCCCTGTCCCAGCGCGCTCTCTATTTTCAGGCGACCGCGATGGCGATTGATGATGTGCTTGACGATGGCAAGCCCGAGGCCCGTGCCACCCAGGGCACGGCTGCGATGGCTGTCCGCGCGGTAGAACCGTTCGGTGAGCCGCGGCAGGTGGATCGTATCGATGCCTGGGCCATAGTCGATCACATGCACGCGAACGCCGGGCGCGCGCAGAGCGGGGTCGCGATCCGACCGCGCGATCCGTACCGTCACGCGACCGCCCGCGGCGCCGTACTTGATCGCGTTTTCAACAAGGTTCGTGAAGACCTGCATGAGCTGGTCGGGGTCGCCGGTGAGCTCCACAGGCGTGTCGCCGAAGTCCTCTTCAAAGGTGACGCCAGCATCTGACGCCAGTTGCTTCAGGGTGCGCAGCACCGACGAGAGAAGGTCGATCAGGTTGACCTGATCGCGCGGTCTGACGCGCTCGTCGCCCTCCACGCGGCTGAGCGACAGGAGGTCACCCACCAGCCGGTTCATGCGCCCCGCCTCGCCTTCCATGATATCGAGAAACCGGTCGCGCGCACCCGCGTCATCGCGCGCAGGGCCGCGCAGCGTTTCGATGAACCCCATCAGCGCCGTGAGCGGTGTGCGCAGCTCGTGGCTCACATTGGCGACAAAATCGCGGCGCATCTGCCCGGCCTGCTCCACGTGGGTGACATCGAGAAAGCACAGCAGGATCACGCGCTGGTCAGCGACGACACGCGCCGTCACCTGAAAGGTCGTGTCCTGCACACCGTCGTTCGCCAGATATTGTGCGACCCGCGGGCGGCTGTCGCGCAGCACGGCCTCGACGGCGTCAATGAGCGCGGGCTGCCGCAGCATAGTGACGAAGTTGCGCCCTTCGATCCCCTGCCCGACCAGCGCGCGCGCTTCCTCATTGGCTCCGACGATGCGCTCGCTCCCGTCGATCAGCAGCGCAGGCAGCGGCACCGCATCCAGAATGTCGGACAGGGCCTGGCTCATCCGCGCAGACCTCCGCTAGCTCTGGGTGGCCGTGGTGACGGCATCGCGGAAGATGGTGCAGAGCGCGTCCGAGTCTTCCAGGCCGACGGAGACTCGGAAGAACCCCTCTGACATGCCGAGTGCGGCCCGTTTCTCTGCCGTCAGCGCGCGATGAGATGACGACGCGGGATGTGAGAGGGTGGTGCCCACATCGCCTAGCGTTGGCGCAAAACTCAGCCCATCGGCTGCGCGCGTGAAGGCGTTCGCGGTCGCCCGGTCACCATCCAGCTCAAAGCTGACCATGTTGCAGAACTGGCCGCCCAGCAGGGTGCGCGCCCGTGCGTGGTCTGGGTGATCGGCGCGCCCGGGATAGATGACGCGGGTCACGCCCGGCAGCTCTGAGAGCGAATCGGCCAGCTGCGCGGCGGTGGCTTGAGTGCGGTCATAGCGCAGATCGAAGGACAAAAGGCCCCGTTCGGCGAGCCAGCAATCGAAGGGGCTGGGGTTCATCCCGGCTGTCACGGTGAAGACGCGCAGGCGGTCGTTCAGCGCGGCATCGCGCGCCGCCACATAGCCCAGCATCACGTCCGAATGTCCGGAGAGAAGCTTGGTCAGCGAGTGGATCACGATATCCGCACCCCAGTCAAACGGCCGGATCGCACGTGGCGTGGTGAAGGTGTTATCGACCACCAGCAACACGCCCGCCTCCTTACAGAGCGCCGCGAGCCCTTCCAGATCGGCAACGCGCAGCGTCGGGTTCGAGACCACTTCGATCAGGATCATCCGCGTCTCGGGGCGCAGCGCGGCGCGCATTGCCTCCACATCACCGGGGTCCACCAGTGTCGTGGCGATGCCCAGCCGTGGCAGGTCGTCGCTCATCATCCGCAGCGAGCGCCCGTAGAGCTGGTTGCCGCCGATCACATGGTCGCCGGCTTTGGTCAGTCCCAGCAGCACCGCCGAGACCGCGCCCATGCCAGACGCGGTGACCACGCCCATATGCGGTGCATTCTCCAGCCGGTCGATGCGCTTTGCGACCACATCGGCGTTGGGGTGCCCTTCCCGCGCATAGGTGTAGCCCTGCAGATCGCCGTCATATTGCTGATCAAGCATATCGGGAGTGTCGGAGGCATAGACCACCGAGGGGCTCAGCGGTGTGACCACCGGGCGGCTGGCACTCTCGGGCAGCGCGTCGGGGCGAATGAGGGTTCCGGTCTCGTTCTTCATCTCAGGCCTCGATGGAGCGCAGGTCGTCCCGGAACCGGCGCATGTTCTCTTGATAGTGCAGCGCGCTTAGTGTCAGGCCCTGGATTGCCTCGGCATCCAGTTCACGAACCAACTTGCCCGGCACGCCCATGACCAGGCTGCCATCCGGAATCACCTTGTTCTCGGTGATCAGCGCCCCTGCCCCGATCAGGCAGTTCTTGCCGATCTGGGCGCCGTTCAGCACGGTCGCGCCCATGCCGATCAGGGAGTTGTCGCCAATGGTACAGCCATGCAGCATGACTTTGTGCCCGATGGTGCAATTCTCGCCGATGCGGAGCGGGTAGCCCGCATCGATGTGAAAGACGCAGTTCTCCTGCACGTTAGAGCCCTTGCCCACACGGATCTCCTCATGATCCGCGCGGATGGTCGTGCCGAACCAGACCGAGGCGCCTTCTTCCAGTACCACCTGGCCCACAAGGTTGGCATCCGGCGCCACCCAGGTATCGGCATGCAGGTGGGGGCGATGATCGCCCAGGGCATAAAGCGTCATGACAGCTCCTCGAATTCCGATTGCAGGCGGCGCACATGGTCGGTCAGCTGCGGCTGCTGGCTGCGGCGCAACCGCGTGGCGGAGATGATCGTCTTCAACTGCGCTTCAGTCTGATCCAGATCGTCGTTCACGATCACGAAGTCATAAGCGCCCCAATGGCTGATCTCGTCCCAGCTCTTCTCCATTCGCCGCGCGATGGTCGCGGCATCGTCCTGGCCGCGTTTCTCGAGCCGCTGTCGCAGCTCGCGGATCGATGGCGGCAGCAGGAAGATCGACAGCGTGTGCGGCCCCAGCACCGAGTTGGTGATCTGCTGCGCGCCCTGCCAGTCGATGTCAAAGAGCACGTCGCGCCCCTCATCGATGGCCGCCTGGACCGGCGGTTTGGGCGAGCCGTAGAAGTTGCCGAACACATGCGCGTGCTCCAGCATGGCGCCGGCGGCGACCTGGGCCTTGAACGCCGCCTCATCGACAAAATGATACTCACGTCCGTCCACCTCGCCGGGCCGCGCCGGGCGCGTGGTGGCTGAGATCGAGAACTCGATCTCCGGGTCCCAGTCCCGCAGCCGCCGCGCCAGCGTGGACTTGCCCGCCCCGGAGGGCGAGCTGAGAATGATCAAGAGGCCTCGTCGCGGCGCGGTCATGGCTTACTCCACATTCTGGACTTGCTCGCGCATCTGGTCGATCACCGTCTTCAGGGCCAGGCCACAGCGGGTCAACTCGGTGTTCTGGGCCTTGGCGCAGAGCGTGTTGGCTTCGCGGTTGAACTCCTGCATCAGGAAGTCGAGCTTGCGGCCCACTGGCCCACCCTGCCCGATCAGGTCGCGCGCAGCATCCACATGGGCCGACAGCCGGTCGATCTCCTCGGTCACATCGGATTTCACCGCGATGAGAGCGAGTTCCTGCGCGACGCGGTCCGGATCAGCGGCGTCTGTGTTGTCTATCACCTTGGCGAGGTTGCGCTTGAGCGTGTCGGCGAGTGTGGCCCCCCGGGCCTCCGCCAGTCGGGCGGCATCACCTGTCAGTGCGGCGATCTCATCAAGCTGGCTCAACAACACCTTTTGCAGCGCCGCCCCTTCACTCACGCGCATGGCGTTGAAATCGGCCAGCAGGGTTGCGGCCTCCGTCATCAGGGCGGCGGCAAGCGGCGCGGTCTCATCTTCGGTTGTCGCCTGCTCGAGCACCCCGCGCAGCGCGACGATATCTGCCGATGTGGACGGTGTTAGGCTGAGCCCCGCATCAGCGGCCCGCGTCTCGATCAGAGCCATGGCCTCGAGCACCGAGGAGAGCTGTGCCTCGTTGATCTGCAGGGCGCCTGCCTGTTCCTCTCGCGTCATCCGCAACGACAGCGTCAGGTTCCCACGCTTGACATCCGCGCTCAGCAGTTTGCGCAGACCCGCCTCCAGCCCGTCGATCCAGTCCGGCACCCGGAGGCGCAGATCCAGCCCCTTGCCGTTGACGGCGCGCAGCTCCCAGTCCCACGCATGGGGAGGCAAACTGCCGCTGGCAGAGGCAAAACCGGTCATGGAGCGGATCATATGCTGTGCCCTTTCGGCGGTCCGTTGTGCCAGCCTTATGGCGATTTCGAGGGTCAGGGCAACCCCCGAGCGCCGCCTTGCCGATGCCGCGCCAAGTGCCCGAGAGTTAACCAAATATAAAGATATCGAGGCATTTGTGGAAAATTGCTGGTATTAATACTCCAGTAACCAGTTCGGCGCCGTGGTATACCGTAAAGGCGGCGCTGCGATGTTGATAAGTTAAGAACGCGAGCACCGCATTTGGAAAAGGGGTGGGCGATGGACAACGGCGGCCAAAACACGCACAATGTATTTCGTATGACGCAACATGTTTCAAAGAACGGTTTTGCACCGCTCGCGCAGCTTGAGGCCTATTGGGAAGCCTTGCGCGGCAATCGTGTGATGCCGAACCGGTCGGAGATCGACCCGCGTGGGATCGAACAGGCGCTGGAGTATTCCTTCATCGTCGAAAGAATCGCGCCTGGCATCGCCCGGCTGCGGATCGCGGGCAGTCATCTGAGCGATCTGATGGGTATGGAGGTGCGGGGTATGCCACTGACCTCCTTCATCACCCCGTCGTCGCGGCGTCAGTTGAGCGATATTCTCGAAGAGGTCTTCGAGACACCGGCGATTTCGTCGCTGGAGTTGCATTCCGAACAGAGCGGAAGCCTGCCTCCGCTCGACGCGCGCATGGTCCTGATGCCGCTGAAGAGCGATTTGGGCGATGTGAGCCGTATTCTCGGTGCGCTGATCTCGGTGGGCGATATGGGCCGCAGCCCGCGCCGGTTTGATATCACGCGGTCGTCCCTGCGTCCGATCGTAGCGGACGCGGCTTTCCCGCCAGCCATCAAGACAGATGCACCTCAGCCTGCCCCGCAAGCGGCGGCCAAGACGCCAGAGCAGGCTTTCCGCGAACCGCAGGCGCCGTTCCGGTCAGAGACGCCACGGCGCCACGCTCCTTACCTGCGGCTCGTCAAATCCGACGACTGATCGCTTTTCAGTACCAAATCCTTTGATCTGGATAACCGCTCGCGCAGAATGTGCGGGTGGTTTTCTTCTGTTTCATGCCAACGAAAAACCCGCCCGAAGGTTCGGACGGGTTTGCGCTGTGCGATCAGGTTCGATCCTAGCCGGTGGCCTGGGTCTTATGCGCGTCCCGGCGGTTCGAGAGCTCATCAGCCACAAGGAACGCGAGCTCCAGTGATTGGCTCGCGTTCAGGCGCGGGTCGCAGGCGGTATGGTAGCGATCTGACAGGTCTTCGTCGCTGACGGCGCGGACACCTCCGGTGCACTCGGTCACGTCTTGCCCGGTCATCTCGAAATGCACGCCCCCCGGCACGGTGCCCTCGGCGGCATGCACCGCGAAGAACTCGCGCACCTCGCGCAGCACGGCATCGAAGGGCCGCGTCTTGTAGCCGGTCGAGGACTTGATCGTGTTGCCATGCATCGCATCGCACACCCAGGTCACATTCGCGCCTTCCTCGCGCACGGTCTTGATCAGCCGCGGCAGATGCTCGCCCACCGATCCGGCGCCAAAGCGCGCGATCAGGGTCAGACGCCCTTCCTCGTTCTCGGGGTTCAGCTTGGACATGAGCAGCTTCAGATCGTCCGAGGTCATCGACGGACCAGCTTTCAGGCCAATCGGGTTCTGCACGCCACGGGCAAACTCCACATGCGCACCGTCCGGCTGCCGCGTGCGGTCGCCGATCCAGATCATGTGACCCGAGCCTGCAAGCCATTTGCCGGTGGTGCTGTCAACGCGCGTCAGCGCCTCTTCGTACTCCAGCAGTAGCGATTCATGGCTGGTGTAGAACTCGACCGATTTCAGCGTATGGGCCGTGTCGCCGTTCACGCCCGCCGCAGTCATGAAGTCCAGCGTGTCGGAGATGCGGTTGGCAATCTCGCGGTAACGCTCGACCTTCTCGCTCTCTGTGAAGCCCAGCGTCCAGGCGTGCACCTGATGCACATCTGCATAGCCGCCGGTTGAGAACGCGCGGATAAGGTTCAGCGTCGCCGCTGCTTGGGTGTAGGCACGCAGCATCTTCTCTGGGTCCGGAATGCGGGCCGCAGCGGTGAAGTCGAGCTCATTGATGATGTCACCACGGTAGCTCGGCAGCTCCACACCCTCCACCGTCTCGGTCGGCGCGGAGCGCGGCTTGGCGAACTGGCCCGCCATGCGGCCGACCTTGATCACCGGCACCTTGGCCCCGTGGGTCAGCACGATGGCCATCTGCAGCATCACCTTGAACGTGTCGCGGATCGCGTCCGAGCTGAACTGATCGAAACTCTCCGCACAGTCGCCGCCCTGGAGCAGGAACGCCTCGCCACGCCCCGCCGCTGCGAGGTGCTTTTTCAGCCGCCGCGCTTCACCGGCAAATACGAGGAGCGGAAATCGTGCGAGTTGGCCTTCCACAGCTTCCAAGGCAGCCTGATCCGGATAGTCCGGCATCTGGATCCGCGGTTTGGCGCGCCAGCTCGATTTGCTCCATTCGGTCATCATCTCAACTCCGGGTTGGGCTCGCATCCCTGCGAGCGCTCACATCACAGCGCTCTCTATACAAAAGCCTTTCGGCAGTGACCATATCACAAATACGACCTCTTGACGTCGGCCAGTGCACGTGACCATCTGAGCCGCAGGCAGGAGGCCGCACGCCCCTGTTTCGGGAAGAGATAAGATCAAGAGACGGCAATGTCCCAGATGCAACCAGCCACGCGGAATGATCCGCCTGCCGAGAAGCCGCGCCGCTTCGTCTTTGTGTTGCTGGAAGACTTCACCCTGCTCTGTTTCGCGGCCGCCGTCGAAAGCCTGCGCATCGCCAATCGGATGGCGGGAAAGACGCTCTATGATTGGCGGATCGTTGGTGAAGGCGGGGACATCATCCACTCCTCATCTGGCAGCGGGTTCAAGCTGGATGGCGATCTTGAGGATTTGGGGCGTGACGATACGGTCATGGTTTGCGGCGGCATCGACGTGCAGGCGGCCACGACCAAGCGCGTGTTGGGGTGGCTGCGGCGCGAGGCACGCAAGGGGCTTTTGATGGGTGGGCTTTGCACCGCTGCCTACACGCTCGCGAAAGCCGGGCTGCTCGACGGCAAGCGCGCCACGATCCACTGGGAAAACCAGGACAGCTTCTCGGAGGAGTTCCAAGAGGTCGACCTGACCAAATCGGTCTTCGTGGTCGACGGCAACCGGATCACCACCGCGGGCGGCACCTCTTCGATTGATCTGATGCTCAAGCTGATTGCCGATCATCAGGGTGAAGAGCTGGCCAATATGGTGGCGGACCAGTTGATCTATGCCTCGATCCGTACCGATCAGGACACCCAGCGCCTGTCTGTGCCGACGCGCATCGGGGTGCGGCATCCGAAGCTCAGCAAGGTCATCCAGATGATGGAAGGCAATATCGAGGAGCCGATCAGCCCCTCGATCCTCGCCAAGAACGTGGGCATGAGCACGCGTCAGCTGGAGCGGCTGTTCCGCCGGTATCTCAACCGCTCGCCCAAGCGCTATTATATGGAACTGCGGCTGCAGAAGGCGCGCAACCTGCTGATGCAGACGGACATGAGTGTGATCAACGTGGCCCTGGCCTGCGGTTTTGCCTCACCCTCGCATTTCTCCAAATGTTACCGGTCGCATTATAATACAACGCCTTACCGTGAACGCGGCAGCCACGCGACGCGCCTGTCGATCTGATCAGGCGCCCGTGCGCGCCATGCGGTAAACCGCCCCCTCGCCCACCGAGATGAAGAGAATGCTGCCGTCCGGCGCTTCGATAATGTCGCGCACGCGGCTGGTCTCGCTGGTCTCGATCTGCTCGGCTTCCTGCGCGCTATCGCCCGACACCTCGAGCCGTGCGATGTAGTCGAACTTCAACGATCCCACGAAGATGTCGCCGCGCCAGTCCGGAAACATGTCGCCTTGATAGACCAGCAGGCCGGACGGCGCCATCGACGGATCCCAATAGTGAACGGGCTGTTCCATGCCTTCTTTGGCGGTGCCCTCGCCGATCTTGCCGCCAGAATAATGCCGCCCGTAGGAGATCACTGGCCAGCCGAAGTTGGCGCCTTTCTGCACCCGGTTGAGCTCGTCTCCGCCGCGCGCGCCGTGCTCGGAGGTCCAGAGCTGTCCGGATGCATCGAGCCCCGCGCCCTGGGGGTTGCGATGTCCAAAGGACCAGATCTCAGGGGCCACACCGGCAACGCCCACGAATGGATTGTCATCCGGCACCGACCCATCGCGGTTGATCCGGACAACGGTGCCATTGTGATTGCTGCGGTCCTGTGCCGTGGGCCGGTCGCCCCGGTCCCCGATGGTCACGAAGAGCGTGCCGTCGGGCGCCTCCACCACGCGACTGCCGAAATGACGCCCGCCGGAGCTGGCGGGCACTGTTTCAAAGATCAGGCGCAGATTCTCGAGCCGGGCGCCGTCATCTGACAGTCGCGCCGCGGCCAGCGCGGTGCCCGCGCCGCCGGGCTGCTTCTTCGAATAAGTAAAGAAAATCTCGCGAGTTTGCGCAAAGTCCTGCGCCGGTGTCACGTCGAGCAAGCCGCCCTGCCCGCGCGCATGCACCTGCGGCACGCCACGCACCTCGTTCGAGGCGCCGTACTTGAAGTGCATGAGCGCCCCGTCGCGCTCGGTCACCAGCATCGCACCATCCGGCAGGGCCGCGACAGCCCAGGGCGTGTCGAGCCCCTCGATGACTGGAGTGATGGAGACGCTGGTCTGCGCCTGTGCGGCCAGGGGGGCGGAGGCGCTGAAAAACGCTGTGAGCAAGAGGGCTTTGACGGCGCGGGAGCGGATCATGGAGCAGTCCTTTCATCAGCTGGTTCTACCGTGTCAGGTAGGCGCGCAGCGCGCTGTCTCAAGCCCCTCTGAGCGGAATGTGAGCCTGTGGAAAAGCGCTTTTCTTTTGAGCACACCGGGCATAACCTGTTGCCCGAACATGATGTTCCAATATGGGAGAAACCAATGAAAAAGATGCTTTTGGCCTCAACGGCTGCGGCACTTGTGGCGACATCGGCGCTGGCCGGTGGTCATGCAAAGGAAGTCAAGCTGGGCATCCTGATCGGCTTTACCGGGCCAATTGAATCGCTCGCGGGCCCAATGGCGTCTGGCGCGGAATTGGCGATGCAGGAAGCGACCGACAGCGGCAAGCTGCTGGACGCGGCCAAGGTCACGCCGATGCGCGCGGATACCGGCTGTATCGACAATGGCCTCTCGACTTCGAACGGTGAACGCCTGCTCGCCGACGGCGTGCATGGGATCATCGGTGGCGACTGTTCGGGCGTGACCGGCGCGATCCTGCAGAACGTGGCGATCCCGAACGGGATGGTGATGATTTCGCCCTCCGCCACCTCGCCTGGTCTGTCGACCGTGGAAGACAATGACCTGTTCTTCCGCACCGCCCCATCAGACGCTCGCGAAGGCGAAGTGATGGCCGAGGTGCTGCAGGAGCGTGGCGTAACCTCCATCGCGCTGACCTACACCAACAACGACTATGGCAAGGGTCTGGCCGACGCCATTGAGAGCAATTTCAAGAAGATCGGTGGCGAAGTGACCATCGTGGCTGCGCATGAAGACGGCAAGGCGGACTACTCCGCCGAGATGGGCGCGCTGGCCTCTGCCGGGGGCGATATCCTGGTGGTCGCTGGCTATCTAGACCAAGGCGGTCTCGGCATCATCAATGCAGCACTCGACTCCGGTGCCTTTGAAACCTTCGGCCTGCCCGGCGGCATGATCGGTGACAGCCTGCCCGCGAACGTGGGGTCTGCGTTGAATGGCTCTTACGGTCAGATCGCGGGGTCCGGCGGCGAAGGCATTGAAAAGCTGACGGAAATGGCAGGCGATGCCTTTGACGCGACCTCGCCTTACACGCCCGAAAGCTATGACGCGGCAGCGCTCTTCATGCTGGCGATGCAGGCGGCGGACAGCACCGACCCCGCGGAGTATGGCCCGAAGATCCTCGAGGTGGCCAACGCGCCCGGCGAGAAGATCTATCCCGGTGAGCTTGGCAAGGCCTTCGACATCCTGCGCGAAGGCGGCGACATCGACTATGTGGGCGCTTCGGCAGTTGAGCTGATCGGCCCGGGCGAGTCCGCGGGCACCTATCGTCTGATAGAAGTGAAAGACGGCGAAAACGCCACCATTGGGTTCAAGTAAGCCGTAACCTACGACTTGAGCAGCCCGGAGCTTTGTGCTCTGGGCTGTTCCAATGATAAGACACGCGCAAGCAGCGCGGATGGGGATGTCTGAATGATCGTCGTGGACGACCTTCACAAGCATTTCGGTGGCTTTCACGCCGTCGATGGCGCCAGCCTGGAAATCGAAAAGGGTATGATCACCGGGCTGATCGGCCCGAATGGTGCCGGAAAAACCACGCTTTTCAATGTGATCGCAGGCGTTCTTGAACCAACATCAGGCCGTGTGACCATGGATGGTGACGACATCACCGGCTTGCCGCCGCATACGCTCTTTCACAAGGGGCTGCTGCGCACCTTCCAGATCGCACATGAGTTTTCGTCGATGTCGTGCCGCGAGAACCTGATGATGGTGCCAGGCTATCAGTCGGGTGAGACGCTGTGGAACACCTGGTTCGGGCGCAAGCGGATTGCCGATGAGGAGCGCGCGCTGAAGGCCAAGGCCGATGAGGTGCTGGAGTTCCTGACCATCGCGCATCTGGCCGAGCAGAAGGCGGGCCAGATCTCCGGCGGGCAGAAAAAGCTGCTCGAGCTGGGGCGCACGATGATGGTGGACGCCAAGATCGTGTTTCTCGATGAGGTGGGCGCTGGGGTGAACCGGACGCTGCTCAACACGATTGGTGATGCGATCATCCGGTTGAACCAGGACCGGGGCTACACCTTCGTGGTGATCGAACACGACATGGACTTCATCGGGCGGCTCTGCGATCCGGTGATCTGCATGGCCGAGGGCAAGGTGCTGGCGCAAGGGACGCTTGATGAGATCAAGGCCAATGAGCAGGTGATCGAGGCCTATCTGGGCACCGGGCTCAAGAACCGTGACAAGGTGGGTGCATGAGCGTCGGTGCGGCATCGGTATTGTGTCGGTATCACGTCGGTAAAACGTCGGTGTTTAATGCATGCATTGTTGGGGGCGCTGCCCCCGTCGCTGCGCGACTCCCCCGGAGTATTTCAGGAAGGGTGAAGGAATGAGTTCGGACCCCTATTCTGATCGGGGCAACAAGGATCTGTCGTTGGGGAACCCTGCGGGCATGGGGACGGCGACGCCTGTGAAGTCCGGCGGGCGGGCCGCGCCTGCGCCGGGTGGGCCGTTTCTGATCGGGGAAAAGATGACCGGCGGTTACGGGGCCGGGCCGGATATCCTGCACGACTGCACGATTGCGGTGGACCGCGGCGAGATCGCGGTGATTGTCGGGCCCAATGGAGCGGGCAAGTCGACGGGGATGAAGGCGGTCTTCGGAATGCTGAATTTGCGCGGTGGGCATGTGCGGCTGGATGGGGAGGATATCACCGCGCTCTCGCCGCAGGACCGGGTGGCTAAGGGCATGGGGTTCGTGCCGCAGACCTCCAATATTTTCACCTCCATGACGGTGGAGGAGAACCTGGAGATGGGGGCCTTCATTCGCACAGATGATATCCGGCCCACGATGGAGCAGATTTATGACCTCTTCCCCATTCTGCGGGAGAAGCGGCGGCAGCCTGCGGGCGAGCTTTCGGGCGGACAGCGCCAGCAGGTGGCGGTGGGGCGTGCGTTGATGACGCAGCCCAAGGTGCTGATGCTGGATGAGCCGACGGCGGGGGTGTCGCCCATCGTGATGGACGAGCTTTTTGATCGGATCATCGAGGTCGCGCGGACGGGCATTCCGATCCTGATGGTTGAGCAGAACGCGCGGCAGGCGCTGGAGATCGCCGACAAGGGCTATGTGCTGGTGCAGGGGCGGAATGCGTATACGGGGACGGGCAAGGAACTGCTGGCCGACCCCGAGGTGCGCAAGTCGTTTTTGGGAGGGTGAGGATGACCAGGCTTCAAAAGGCACTGCTTCGGTCTCTATCTGTGATTTCCGTGCTGTCGTCACCGGCATTTGCGGCGCTATGTGTCATCCCTCCAAGTTGCGCGGACGATCAACGGTGCGATCATGAAGAGCTCCAATTGGAGTGGTCCGACGATATCCCGGAGCTTGTTGTCCTGGACGGTGTATCCGTTCAGATCAAACGGATTGGTGCGGGAGCGGTTCTAGACACCATCCAGACTGATGAGAGGACATTGCAACTCAGTGCTCAAACCCCGGTGCTTCTGATTGCAGGCCCAGAGCTCGCCGGTTCCATTGTGAAGACTGATGCTAACGGTCGAATAAGTGTGACGATCATTATGGGACCAAGTAAGCGCGAAAATGGTGGTGGCGCGTCCGCCACGAGGCGCACTTATCAAGGCCATTGCGAGGGGCTGCTGTAATGGACTTCCTCAACGCCTTCATTGCCCTGTCGAACTTCGTGATCATCCCGGCTGTGGCTTACGGCTCGCAGCTGGCGCTGGGGGCGTTGGGGGTCACTCTGATTTATGGCATTCTGCGGTTCTCGAATTTTGCCCATGGGGACACGATGGCCTTTGGGGCGATGGTGACCGTGCTGATGACCTGGCTCTTTCAGGCGCAAGGGGTGAGCCTGGGGCCGCTGCCGACGGCTCTGCTCGCCCTGCCCTTTGGCATTCTGGGGTGCATGCTGCTGGTGCTGGTGACAGACCGCGCCGTGTATCGGTTCTATCGGGCGCAGAAGGCCAAGCCGGTCATCTTTGTGATCGTCAGTCTCGGGGTGACCTTCATTCTCAACGGCATTGTGCGGTTCATCATCGGGCCGGATGATCAGCGGTTCGTGGATGGGGAGCGGTTCATCGTCTCGGCGCGGACCTTCCGCGAGATGACCGGGCTGCGCGAGGGGCTGGCGTTCAAGACGACGCAGGGCATTACGATTGTCACAGCGGTGGTCGTGGTCGCCCTGCTCTTCTGGTTTCTGAACCGCACGCGCACGGGAAAGTCGATGCGGGCCTATTCGGACAATGAGGATCTGGCGCTGCTGTCGGGTATCAACCCGGAGCGCGTGGTGATGGTCACCTGGCTGATCGTGGCCGCGCTGGCGACGACGGCAGGCGTGCTTTACGGGCTCGACAAGAGCTTCAAGCCCTTCACCTATTTCCAGCTTCTGCTGCCGATCTTTGCCAGCGCCATCGTGGGCGGTTTGGGCAACCCCTTAGGGGCGATTGCGGGGGGCTTTGTGATTGCCTTCTCTGAGGTCACGGTGACCTATGCCTGGAAGAAGGTGGTGACCTATATCGTGCCGGAGGAGATGGCGCCAGCTGGGCTACTGCAGCTGCTCTCGACCGATTACAAGTTCGCAGTGAGCTTCCTTATTCTGCTCATCGTGTTGCTCTTCAAGCCCACGGGCCTCTTCAAGGGGAAAGCGGTATGAACGCGCCCGTGGTCAAGAACACGATGCTCTTTGCGATCGTTGCGGTGCTGCTGGCCTATGTGGGGTTTACGCAGGGCTGGAACACGGCGTTGGTGATTTTCAACATGGGGCTGATCTCGGCGATCATGGCCTTGGGCGTGAACCTGCAGTGGGGGTTCGCCGGGCTTTTCAATGTGGGCATCATGGGGTTCGTGGCGCTTGGCGGGCTGGCCGCCGTGCTGATGGGCATGCCGGCGACGCCGGGGGCGTTCGAGGCTGGGGGCTGGAACATCCTGAGCGCCTTTGTCTTTGGCGTCGTTCTGATTGCTGCGGTGGTGCTGTTGCGCGCGCGCATGGCGCCGGGGGTTCTGCGCAAGCTGGTGGTCTTGGGGATGCTCATCGCCGGGTTCTTCATTTATCGTGCGCTCTTTGATCCCGGTGTCGAGGCAGTGGAGGAGATCAACCCCGCTTTGACCGGCTATCTCGGCGGTTTGGGGATCAACCAGGGGCTTTGGGTGGCGCTGGCCTGGCCGGTGGGTGGGCTCTTTGCCGCCGCCGCGGCCTGGGTGATCGGGAAGACGGCGCTGGGGCTGCGCTCGGACTATCTGGCGATTGCGACGCTGGGGATTGCCGAGATCATCATCTCGGTGCTGAAGAACGAGGACTGGCTGTCGCGCGGGGTGAAGAATGTGGTCGGCCTGCCGCGGCCCACGCCGTTTGAGATCGAATTGCAGAATGATCCGGCGTTTGTGGAGCGCGCGGCGGGTCTGGGGTTCACCGCGGTGGAGGCCTCGACGCTTTACGTAAAGCTGCTCTATGCGGGGCTGTTTCTCATCGTGCTGCTGGTGCTTGTCTGGATGGCGCAGCGGGCGCTGCACAGCCCCTGGGGGCGGATGATGCGCGCCATTCGCGACAATGAGGTGGCGGCGGAGGCCATGGGCAAGGACGTGACCGCGCGGCACTTGCAGATCTTCGTGCTGGGCTCGGCCATCTGCGGGATCGCAGGGGCAATGATGACGACGCTCGACGGGCAGCTGACGCCAGGGACGTATCAGCCGCTGCGGTTCACGTTCCTCGTGTGGGTCATGGTGATCGTGGGTGGATCGGGCAACAACTTCGGAGCCGTGCTGGGCGGGTTCCTGATCTGGTTCCTCTGGGTACAGGTGGAGCCGATGGGGCTGTGGCTGATGGAGCTGATCACCTCCGGCATGGCCGACGGCTCCCCGCTGAAGGCGCATCTCATTGAGAGCGCGGCGCATATGCGGCTCTTCACGATGGGGCTGGTGTTGCTGCTGGTGCTGCGGTTCAGTCCGCGGGGGTTGATCCCGGAAAGATGACCTATGCGGTTCGGTCGCCAAAAAGCGTCAGGTGCTTGTTGCGGGATCAATATCTGACTTCTGTGTGTGGAGACTAGCTTCAGGCAGACGGGCCGCAAAACAGTCTACCCGCTCTTGCGCTCATTGCAAATCTGGGAGTGTTTCGCCTGACTATTGGGTCTAACAAAACCCATTAGGCTCAAAAGCGATCTCATCCAAAAAACCATAAAAAGCCCGGACACAAAAAGAACTATGTCAGTGCCCGCCAGAATCTGATCCGGCGGTACATCAAACAGTATTCGGAGCCCGATTGAGATATAGGAAATAATGACAATCGCCAAAAAGCACAACGCCAAACAAAACAACGGACGAGTTGCAGATAGATGCCAAAGAAGTTTGATAAATTGCATCGTTTCTCCTTTGGAAGATTAACGTCGCCGAAACACCGCATCGAACGCCAACATAATTGGCCCAACCATGATGCAGCCTAGGGCAATCCGATCTCCAAATGAGAGATCACTCCAATTCGGCGGCGACGAGAAAAAATCGACAACGAGAACGACGTATATCACTAGCCCTATTAACAAACGTTGCTTCCGAGGTAGCAATATTGACGGTTTTGGGGGCGGTTTGCGTGGTGAGGTCATGAAAATCATTCTGCGAAAATGAAACTGTTACCGCCCTAGCATACAGGTCCTCGACTAGTGAACAAAATAATTGATAATAAAGGATTTCAAGGTTTTTTGAAGACCTGACGGATTACCGTTACTGAAAAGCGCATTTTAGAAGAATGAAGTCGGCTACCGCCCCTTGAACAACCCGCCCAGGATGCCGCGGACGAGGCGGCGGCCGGTGGTGCCGGAGAGTTCTTTGATCACCGCGTTCGCGACGGCGCCGCCGAGGCTTTGGGGCTGGCGGCGGGTGCTGGCCCGGGAGGTGGAGCGGGCGACGCGGGTGCCGGAGTAGCGGCGGGCGGCGCTGAATTCGCGGGCGAGTGGGGACTCGTCCTCTTCTGCCGCCTCCTCGGCTTTGGCAGCCTCTTGGGCGGCTTGATCGGCGCGGCTTTTGAGGATTTCGAAGGCGGATTGGCGGTCCACGGGGTCGTCGTATTTTCCGGCCATGTCGGACCCCGCCATGATCTGGGCGCGCTCGGCCTTCGTGATCGGCCCGAGCTGTGAGGACGGCGGGCGGATGAGGGTGCGTTCGACCACGCCCGGCACGCCTTTTTTCTGCAGCATGGAGGTCACGGCCTCGCCCACGCCGACCTCGCGGATGGCTTCTTCGGTGTCGAAGGCGGGGTTCTCGCGGTAGGTCTCGGCGGCCAGGCGCAGCTCCTTCTTGTCCTTCGCCGTGAAGGCGCGCAGGGCGTGCTGAATGCGGTTGCCGAGCTGGCCGAGGATGTCTTCGGGCACATCTGCCGGGTTTTGCGTGATGAAATAGACGCCGACGCCCTTGGAGCGGATAAGGCGCGCCACCTGCTCGACCTTGTCGACCAGCGCCTTGGGGGCGTCGTCAAACAGAAGATGCGCCTCGTCGAAGAAGAAGACCAGCTTGGGTTTGTCAGGGTCGCCCACCTCGGGCAGCTCCTCGAAAAGCTCCGACAGCAGCCAGAGCAGGAAAGTGGCGTAGAGGCCGGGCGCACCCATCAGCTTGTCGGCGGCGAGGATGTTGATCTGGCCCTTGCCGTCTGCGCCCGTGCGCATGAGGTCGGAGAGTGCCAGCGCAGGCTCGCCAAAGAGCCCGGTGCCGCCCTGGTTTTCCAGTACCAAGAGGCGGCGCTGGATCGCACCGATGGAGGCGGAGGAGACGTTGCCGTAGCGCAAGGACAGCTCCTTGGCATTCTCGCCGATCCAGACCAGCAGCGATTGCAGATCCTTGAGGTCCAAGAGCGGCAGCCCGTCTTCGTCGGCGAGGCGGAAGGCGATGTTGAGGATGCCCTCCTGCGCCTCGGTCAGCTCCAGCAGGCGCGCGAGCAGCAGCGGGCCCATTTCGGAGACGGTGGTGCGCACCGGGTGGCCCTGGTCGCCGAAGAGATCCCAGAAAGTGACGGGGAAGGCCTCGTAAGTGTAATCGATGAAACCGATCTTCGCGGCGCGCTCGGTGAAGGGGGTGTGCAGCTTGTGATCGGGGCTGCCCGCCTTTGCAAGGCCCGAGAGATCGCCCTTCACATCCGAGAGAAACACCGGCACGCCCGCCTTGGAAAACCCCTCGGCCATGATCTGCAGCGTGACCGTCTTGCCGGTGCCGGTGGCGCCCGCGATCAGCCCGTGGCGGTTGGCATAGCCCAAAGACAGGTGCTGCTGCGTGCCATAGTCCGGCCCGCCGCCGCCGATAAAGATACCTGATGTCATGTCGTTGGGCCCTCGTGGAAAATAATCGCTGGGTGACCATACGATTTTAACCTTTGAGGGCCATAGTCAATTTGTCCAAGCCGGTACACATGTCCTTCCCGGTGCGGACATCCTCCCTGTCAGACTGGCCGTGCCGTTTATCGGTACGGCCTTTTTTCCGACCACACGGAATATTTATGTAAGCGGTCTCATTTTATGTGAGTTTCCGGTTGACGTGCCCCATACCGTTTCGTAGCCTCTCCCTCAATAAGTCGGCCAGTCCGACGGGGAGAAAACAGTTTGGGAAGGGATGCGTTGCGCATCCCTTTTCTTATGGGACGGTTCCCCACGAAAAAATGATGGTTTTGGCGGCGATTTGCAGCGCATGGGACTGACAGCCCCGAGGCCACATGGTACACGGCAGCAAAGCAATGAAAACGGAGCCATCATGCCCAAGCTGATGTCGATTTATTCCGCCGGTGCGGCGCTGGCCTTGCCGGCGATGTTTGCCGCCTCCATGGCCGTCGCGCAGTCCGAAACCACCGAAGAGACACCCGAGCAGCCCGCCGAAGAACAGCAGGCGCCGAGCCTTGCCGATGAGCTGAGCCTTGGCGAGGCCACCTCGGACGAGCCGCAGGTGGGCCAGACCTATATCAATGAGACCTTCGGCGACTGGAGCATGCGGTGCATCAAGACCGAAGAGGGCGAGGACCCCTGCCAGATGTACCAGCTTCTGGAAGATGGCGAGGGGGCGCCGATCTCGGAATTCACGCTGTTCCGCCTGCCCGGTGAAGGCCAGGCCAAGGCGGGGGCGACCGTGGTTGTGCCGCTCGAGACCTCGCTGCAGGCGCAGCTGACCATGAAGATCGACAGCCAGCCCGCGCGGCGCTATCCCTTTGCCTTCTGCAACAGCGTTGGCTGCTATGCGCGGATCGGTCTGACCGAAGAGGACGTGAACGCGTTCAAGCGCGGCAGCGAGGCGATGCTGACCATCGTGCCGGTGCTGGCACCGGATCAGAAGGTCGATATCGTGCTGTCGCTGGCGGGGTTCACCGCAGGCTACGACAAGGTGTCAGTGATCCAGCAGTAACGCTTTGAGATTCGCGCCGTCGCCGCCCTCCTGATCCGGGGGCGGCTTTTTTTATGCGGCTTTATGCGGCGCGTAGGGCGAGCACCGCGTTCATACCGCCGAAGGCGAAGGCGTTTGAAATGGCCACCTTGACCTTGGCCTCGCGCGCCTCATTGGGCACCACGTCGAGCGCGCATTCAGGGTCCGGCTCCTCGTACCCAATGGTTGGCGCGATCACGCCATCGCGTAGCGCCATGATGCAGGCCAGCAGCTCCACCGCGCCGGTGCCGCCGATGAGATGGCCGTGCATGGATTTCGTCGAGGAGATCATCAGCTTGTCGGCATGGGGCCCGAAGACATCCGCGACGGCGGCGCATTCGGTCTTGTCATTGGCGGCTGTGCCGGTGCCATGGGCGTTGACGTAGCCGACCTCATCGCGGTTGATGCCCGCATCGGCCAGGGCCCCCGCCATCGCGCGCGAAGCCCCGTTCTTGGAGGGCATCACGATGTCACTGGCGTCGGACGACATCGCAAATCCGGCGACTTCGCAGAGGATCTGGGCGCCGCGGGCGCGGGCGTGGTCGTATTCTTCGAAGACGAACACGCCCGCGCCTTCCCCTTGGACCATACCGTTGCGATTGGCCGAGAACGGGCGGCAGGCATCGCGGCTCATCACCCGCAGGCCCTCCCAGGCCTTCACGCCGCCGAAGCAGAGCATGGATTCCGAACCGCCGGTGATCATCGCCGGCGCCAAGCCCGAGCGGACCATCGTGAAGGCCTGCGCCATCGCATGGTTGGAGGACGCGCAGGCGGTGGAGACAGTGAAGGACGGGCCTTTGAGGTTGTGCTCCATGCTCACGTGGCTGGCGGCGGCGTTGTTCATCAGTTTGGGCACCACGAAGGGGTGCACACGGTTCTTGCCGTCTTCATAGACCGAGCGGTAATTGTCGTCCCAGGTGCTGACCCCGCCGCCTGCGGTGCCGAGCACCACGCCGGATTTCGCGGCAAGCTCACCGCTGAAGCTGATGCCCGACTGGTCGATGGCCTCCTTGGCAGCGGCCAGGGTGAACTGGGTGAAGCGGTCGTAGAGCGACATCTGCTGGCGGTTGTAGCGTCCTTCGGCCTCGAAGCCGCGCACCTGACCGCCGATCTGGATCGACAGGCGTTCTACGTCGCGCAGCTCCAGCGGGCCAATGCCACACACACCTTCGCGCATCGCGGCGAGGGTCGAGGGCAGGTCGTGCCCGAGTGCGTTGATGGTCCCTGCCCCGGTGATGACAACGCGTTTCATCGCGCGCTAGCTCTGCTCCGCCTGCAGCCGTTCGATGCCCGCCACGATGGAGGCCACGGTGGAGATGTCGAAGTCCGAGGCCTGCGGATCATTGGCATTGAAGGGCACCGAGATGTCGAACTCCTCTTCGATGGAGAAGATGCTTTCCACCAGCCCGAGGCTGTCGATGCCGAGGTCTTCCAGCGTGCTCTCCATGCGCACATCCGAAGGTTCGAGCACAGCCTGTTCCGCGATGATGGCGATGACTTTGTCCTTGATGCTCATGCGCGGGTCCCCTTCGGTCCTTCGCCTTGGGATTTAGTCACTCTCGCCCGATTTGAAAACCGCTTTCTGCAAGGCCGCAACGTCACGCAGGATGCGCGGCAGACGGCGCGTCGCCTTGTAAGTGTCGACGTGTGTTTCCATTTTTACCGCCGGATAGCCGAGGATCGAGCGGCCTGCGGGCACGTTGGAGAGAATCTTGCTGCCGCCGCCCGCGATCACGCCGTCACCGATGAAGATGTTGTCGCTCACCCCGACCTGACCGCCGAGGATCACGTAGTTGCCGATGTCGACGGAACCCGCGACGCCGACGCAGCCGCAGAGCAGGCAATCGGTACCGACCACGCAGTTGTGGCCGATGTGCACGAGGTTGTCGATCTTGGTGCGGTCGCCCACCACGGTGTCGCGGATGGTGCCGCAGTCGATCACCGAGTTCATGCCGATCTCGACATCGTCGCCGAGGGTCACCGCGCCCAGCGAATGGATGCGGGTCCAGGATTGGGCTTGGGTGTCTTCCTGGCTGCCCAGCGTGCTGCGGGTGGCTTCGACCGCTGAGCGGTCTGGGGTCACGTAGGAAAAGCCATCGCCGCCGACGCGCGCGCCCGGCTGTGCGATGAAGCGCGCGCCGATGCGGACGCGGGCGCCAATACCCACCCCTTCGCGCAGGAAGGCGCCCTCGCCCAGCTGAGCGTTCCAGCCGATGAAGCATTGCGGACCGATGACCGAGCCTGCGCCGATCTTCGCGCCCGCGTTGATCACAGTCAGGGGGCCGACGCTGACGCCTTCGCCCAATTCGGCTGTGGGGTCGATCACGGCGGAGGGGTGGATGCCCGCGCCGAAGCCCTGGCCTGGGTCCATCAGCTTGGTGATGCCCGACATCGCATAGCGGGGCCGGGTCGGGATGATCGCGGCCTTGAGCCCCAAGGCTTCCCAATCCGCGCCCTCCCAGAGGAGCCCCACCTGTGCCGCGCCCGCGCTTAGCGCGTCGGCGTAATTCTGGTTGGTTGCGATGGCGAGATCGCCGGCCCCGGCGGTCTGCGGCTCGGCGGCGCGCGCGACGCGCAGAGACGTATCGCCGAAGGCCTTCGCCCCCAGCGCCTCGGCAATGTCTTCGACGCTGTGGCTGATCTCTGTCATGGTGCGGCCCCCGGATGATCCGGGCGCAGATTTACCCCTGAACCGCGCGCAACGCCACCCCTGCTTTGGAGAGCGCATCCCAAATGCGCCCGTCGCGGCCATAGATGTCGCGGCGGAACTGGGTGCGGCCTTTGCTGTCGGTGAAAGCGGTGCGGTAGATGATGTGCACGGGCACCGGGTCCTTCAGATCGACCTGCGTTTCCTTGCCCGTGGCCAGCGTGCGCTGGAAGAGCCCTTGCGGGTCATTTGTCTGCTTGGCAAGTAGCGCATAGGCAAAGTCGAACGGATCTGCGAGGCGGATGCAGCCGTGGCTGTAGGCGCGCACTTCCCGGCCAAAGAGGTTTTTAGCGGGCGTGTCGTGCAGGTAGATGTTGTGCTTGTTCGGGAACATGAACTTCACCAGTCCCAGTGCATTGCCACGGCTGGGCGGCTGGCGCATGGCGAAGGGGAAGTTCGCGGGCGTGAACTGGGTAAAATCGACGGCGGAGCGGTCAATGCGGCGGCCGCTGCGGTCAGTGATTTCGATGTGGTTGACCGCATTGGGGTTGGCCTGCAGCTCGGGCAGGTATTCCTTGGTCACGATCGAGCGCGGCACGTACCAGCTGGGGTTGATCACCATGAACTCCATCACGTCGGAGAACTCGGGCGACTGGCGGTCGCGCTCGCGGTGGCCGATGACCGAGCGAGTCTCGAAGGTGGTCTTGCCGTTGTCGATGATCTTGGCGGTGAAATCGGTCAAGTTGACTTCGATGTGGCGCTTGCCGCGTTCCTGGTTCATCCAGCGTTCGCGCTCCATCGCCACGATCACCGATTGCAGGCGCTCCTGCACCGAAGTGTTGATCTCTTTCATGGTGCCGGGGCCTGCGACACCGTCCTGCGCCAGCCCGTGGGCGCGTTGGAAGCCCTGCACCGCTGCTGTCATTGCGGCGTCATAGGACTGGCCCGCAGTGCGCTTCATATAGCCCATGCGCACCAGACGGTCGCGCAGGGCCACCACGGACGCACCGGAGGCTCCCGGCTTCAGCGTCTTGGCGGGCACGGTCTGGCCCCAGCCGCCCTCGGCCAGCAGGCGTTCCAGCCGGAGCTTTTCCTTCATCAGCGCGGTGTATTCATGGGTCTTGGGCGCGAGCGCGCGGAAGAAGCCCTTGGGCGAGGATTTGGCGAAGTTCACCAGGTAAGAGGTGCGGTCGCGGTAGGGCACCTTGCGCACGATGGCCTTGTCGATGCGGCTGGGGATCAGCACGCCGGTCTGCACATCGCGGGCGTATTGCAGGAAGACGCGGGAGATTTCGACTTCGAGAAGGCCCAGGTCGCGCGGGGTGCGGGCGGCTT
Organism: Roseobacter cerffii; assembly: GCF_054226325.1. Classification (NCBI taxonomy): domain Bacteria; kingdom Pseudomonadati; phylum Pseudomonadota; class Alphaproteobacteria; order Rhodobacterales; family Roseobacteraceae; genus Roseobacter; species Roseobacter cerffii. The sequence continues at coordinate 2,364,445 of NZ_CM135757.1, read as the reverse complement.
TCATCTTGGCCTGCAGACCCTCCACGTCATAGCGGGCGGCGGGCAGACCGTGGTTGCCCGCGTTGCTGAGCGCCTTGATCAGGGCGGCGCGGCGGTTGCGGTCGCGGCCATTGCCTGTCCAGATGCCGTCGTAGCCGTTGGCTTGATAGAAGGTTGCGATGTCCTTGTCGCGCGCGGCGGCCTCGGCCACGGCTTGTTTGAACGCGGTGACCTGGGCCGCCACGGGCGCCGGGGTCACAAGGGTCAGCGCGGCGAGCACAAGCCCCGCGAGCGCTGTCAACAGCGATTGTCTGGTCAACAGCAAAGAAGCCATTCTGGTACCTCACTCAAATCTAATGTGATCCGTTGTGGCGGGGCCCTTTTGCCAAGTCCAATAACAATTGGACCTTGGGTCAAGGAAACGTGAAAATGATGCAGCCCTGCATCGGCCAAGTGAAATTATTTGTACTGATCACCGAATTGGCGAGATTTTGCCTAAAAATGCGCAAAAAGAAACGCTTCCCCTTTCAGGACTTGGTTAACAATCGAGGCTATGACATACCAATGTTGCATCTGGGGAAGAGATGACACCCCCGTGTAACATCACGGGCAAAGGCAGAATACGGGGCGAAGACCACATGACGACAGACATCTCATCGAGCATGTCTCGCCGCGCTCTTTTGGGCGCATTCGCGGCGACGGCAATCACGGCAGCACCAACATTCGCAAACGCGGCAGGCTTCCTGCGCGGCGGCGGTGACATCCGACGGATCAAGATGTATTCCGGGCGCACCGGCGAACGGATCGACATGATCTACTGGATCGAGGGCGAATACGTCCGCGATGCTGTCAAGGAAATCAATCACTTCATGCGTGACTGGCGCACCGACGGCGTCAAGTCGATGGACCTGCGCACGATCGACATCATGTCGGCGACGCACAACCTTCTGGACGCGAGCGAGCCTTACATGCTGCTCTCGGGTTATCGCAGCCCGCAGACCAACGCGATGTTGCGCTCGCGCAGCCGCGGTGTGGCCAAGAACTCGCTGCACATGAAAGGCCAGGCGGCGGACCTGCGGCTGTCGAGCCGGACGGTCGGCCAGGTGGCGCGTGCGGCGGCGGCGTGCCGGGGCGGTGGAGTTGGTAAATACTCGCGCTCCAATTTCGTGCATATGGACTGCGGCGTGGTGCGCACCTGGGGGCGCTGAGCCTGGGATTTGCAGCCTGATCTGCAGTGGGGAAAGCGGCCTTTCGGTCGCTTTTTTTGTTTCAATACGTTCTATTTTCCGCCGATTGCGCGGTACGTCTGGGCGGGCAGATCGCGCCAGACGCTGAAACCGCGACAAGATCGACGGGCGGGCATCAAGATCCAAGCGCGCAAATAAGTGCTTGAAGCGGAACCGGTTCCGGGGAGGAGAGGTTTGGTACGTTGCAACCCGCCCGTGTGCAGTGGGTTGCAACGCCCTTCCGGCTGTCCCAAGCGTTACGCACTTGAATTCTGATTCCGGATGCGAAAATGGAACTTCAAATGAGCAGCTAGTGAAAAGCAACCTGAGATACTCGTTACTCGAGTGCACGTAACTGTGCGCACGATATCCAACACCCACACTGTGCCACTTTATTGCCGCAATTGGCCCCGTGGGTAAATTCGTGTCATTACGTAGGTAAAATTACCTATGCCCGCGCCGGGCTCAGGTGCGCTCGAACAGCTTGGTGGTGATCGACAGATCGACCAGCTCGGCCACCGAATTCACCCGCATTTTCTCTAGAATGCGCGCGCGGTGGTGATCCACCGTGCGGGGGCTGATGTCGAGCTGGCGCGCCACGTCCTTGCTCGAGGCGCTGGACGGGTTGGAGACGAAAATCTCGGCGATCTCGCGCTCCCGGTCGGTGAGTTTTTCAAACCGCGCGCGGGCGTTGCGCGCCTTGTCCTGCCCCTTGCGGCGCTGGGTGTCGATCTTGAGCGCGGCGTCGACCTGTTTGATCAACGCCTCCTGGCGGAACGGTTTTTCGAGAAAGTCGATAGCGCCGAGCTTCATCGCCTGCACCGATTCCGGCACGCCACCGTGGCCGGTGACAAAGATGATCGGCAGCCCGTAGCCGCGCGTCACCAGCAGCTTTTGCAGCTCGAGCCCGGACATCTCGGGCATGCCGTAGTCCAGGATGAGACAGCCCGACTGATCCGGCTCATAGCCGTCGAGAAACTCCTGCGCCGATGAGAAGACGCGGGTCGCGTAACCGCGGGTCCGCAGCGCCCGGGACAGCGATGTCCGGATGTCCTCGTCATCATCCACGATGAAAATGCAAGGATCAGACGCTGAGTTCATTGCGCTTCTCTTTCACGGTCGTCGGCACCAGCGCAGGCACGGTAAAGCAGAACTGCGACCGGCCCTGCCCGTCTCGCTGGCACCAGAGTTTGCCGCCGTGCGAATCGATGATCGAGCGGCAGATGGACAGTCCCAGCCCCATACCGTCTTCTTTCGTGGTTTCAAACTGTTCGAAGAGATTGGCGGTGGGGTCGAACCCCGGCCCCGTGTCTGTGATCCGCACGGAGAGCCCGCCCTCGACGGTGTCGGCCTCGATCCAGACAAACCGCTGGTTTACATCGCTGTCGCTGATCGCCTCGATGGCGTTGCGCAGCAGGTTGAGCAAGACCTGGGCGATCTGCACCCGCGAGCCGTACACCGGCTCGAGCCCGTACGCCTGGGTGCGGATCGAGATGCCGTTGTCCTTGGCTTCGGAGCGGACCAGGTGCAGCGTCTGTTCCATCAACTCCTTGAAATCGAACGGGGCCTTCTCGACGCCGTCTTTCTTCACAAACCCGCGCAGCGCCTTGATGATGTCCCCGGCCCGATGCGCGTGGCGGTCGGTCTCTTCGAGGATGGTCTTGAGCTCTTCGGGGTCACAAGCGTTCTGTTTCAGCTGGAACAGCGCGCTGTCCATGTTCTGGGTGATCGCGAGCAGCGGCTGGTTCAGCTCGTGTGCGAGGCTTGTCGCCATTTGCCCCATCACGTTCACCCGGCTGGAATGCGACAGGTCGCGATTGAGGCGCTGGATCTTGCTCTCGGCGGCCTTGCGCTCGGTGATGTCATCGACCGTCATCACCGCGTGGCGCGAATTGCCTGCGTCATCGCGGATCACGATCACGTTCTCGCTGACCCAGATCGTGCTGCCATCTTTGCGGAGCAGCCGCTTTTCATGCAGGTATTCCGAGCGGTTGTGCGCGCCGGCCTCGAAGAAGAAACTGGCGACCTCGTCATCGGGGTGCGAGATGTCATGCACGGTGCGGCCGAGTATATCCGAGGCCTCATACCCCAGCATTTCGGCAAACTTGCTGTTCACCCGCATCAGCCGACCCGTCCCCTCCTCGACCTGCGCCATGCCGCGCGAGGCGAGATCGAAGGTGCGGCCAAACTCGGCTTCGGACTGCTTGCGCTCGGCGATCGCCTGCACCAGCGTTTCATTGGCGCGTTCCAGCTCGCGGTAGGTCTTGGGCAGCGGTTCGGAGGCCGAAATCTCGCCCTGCGACACCAGCGAGGAGCGCACCGCGAAGGCGCGCACGGGCTTGTGGATGAAATTGGCCAGCGCCAGCCCGAAGACGGCGGTGAAGAGCGCGATGGAGGCGGCGATCCAGACGTTCTGGGTGCGGTTGGCCGTGATTTCGCCGGTGAAATCCGCCTCGGGCGCATAGACGGCGATGGTCCAGGGCAGCGCCTCGCTGATCACCGGCATCAGCGTCGAGACATAGGTCGAGCCGCCGTGGTCGAACCGGCTGTAGATTTCACGGTCGACCGAGATGTCGTCATCCCCGCTCAGATTGCGGAAGGCGGCCTGGGCCACGGGGTCGCCGATCTCGTTAATGTTGACGAAGCGGAAGGTGCCATCAGCGTTGGCGGTGCTGATCAGATCCTGATTGGGGTGTGCAATAACATCGCCGTTTCGGTTCAGAATCAAGGCCTTGCCGCTGTCGCCGATGTTCAGGCGCGACAGGAATTCGGAGATCGATTCAATGCCGATATCGACGCCGACCACCCCCTGCAGCACGCCCTCGTCGTCAAAGACGGGCGAGGCCGCGGTGATGCCGGGCGTCTGCGAGGTGAAGAAGATGTAAGGGTCGGTCCAGATGCTGGCGAGCTTGTCGCGGGCACTCTGGTACCACAGGCGGCTGCGCGGATCGAAGGTGTCCTCGGGGTCCTGCCGGTATTCGACGGCGCCATAGCGGTTGTCGCGCCAGATCAGGTCGGTGTGGCGGCCCTCGTCATTCTGCCGGATGATCTTGGTACGGAACGGGCCGGGTCCGTTGCTCCGCATCACGTAGACGAAGTTGCCCGCCTCATCGCCATAGAAGAGCCCGGCGAATTGCGGCGAAATCTGCAGCTGCTGGAAGAGGAGCTTTTCCAGCTGTTGAAAATTGTCGCTGGCGATCACCTCGTTCTCGGCCAGCCGGGTGGCGAGCTCGGCCGCGCCCTTGGCCGGGGTCAGGAAGCCCTTGGAGTGTTCGATGGTATTGGTGCCCACATCGCTGAGCAGGCGGCGCGCATGCTCGAGCAGCACCTTCTCCGAGGTCAGGAAGGAAGAGAACACCACCACCGTCACGGCCAGGAACTGAAGGCCCGCCAGGCAGAGCGCCAGGATCATGCCAAGTGACAGCTTCATGCGCGGCGCTCCCGGTTGGGGCGCGTCTGGCTGAGCGGGGGGCAAATGCGTGACGGGGTCGACCTCTTTTGGTCGAACCGCTCTTTGCCCCCACAAAAACCGGATCGTCTCATTCTTCGTTGATGCACGCTGTCATCGTCTCCCCTTCCCGGCCATTGTCGCATAATTTCAGGATTGGGAAAGACGAAGCGCCTCAAACTGAGCAACAATTCGCTGGAGTGCGTCGATATCCGCGCGTGTCCAGCGCCGGGCGGTCTGGTCCGCGGCGCAGACCACACCGATCAATTCGCGTGCCGCACCACGCACAGGCGCCGCGATGAAGGTGCGCATCCGGTGGCCGGAGAGGATGTCGGCGCGCCGCACCAGCGGGTGGGCATAGATGTCGTCGATGGCAAGGCCGGTGTGCAGGGTGATGGCGTGGGTGGCGAGCTGCAGCGCCTGCCTGCGCTGGATATCTTCGGAGGTCTCTGCGGTGTCGCCCGCCGTGGCCGTGCCCAGCAGGGCCGTCATGTTGAAGAGGAACACATCGGGGGTGCCGAACCGGTCGGTGATGCGCTGTTTCAGCAGGCGTTCTTCAAACGCTGCGCGTCGGGCTTCAGTGGTGTCATCGTGTGCGACCGTGCCCGCCTGCGCGGAGCAGAGGGGGTCGCAGTGCCGGTCTGATGGTACCACCTGATCCGGTTTGATGCTGGTGTTCACATGCATCTCCCAAACGCAGCCTGTGTAAAGTGTGCCTGAAGTCCGCCGGTGCGAGAATACGCAGAATTGCCTAAGTAGAATTGCCTAGCCGGATGGGTGCCAGCGGCGCGTGGCATCAGATCTCCATCGACATGAAGCTCGATGCAAGCCGTGCGACAAGCGCATCATCGGTGCCGCCGATCAGCAGGTAATCATATCCGGCGCGGCTCCAGCGGGCGGCACTCAGCCCCTCCATCTGGCGCATTTGCGGGGCCGGGTCGTCGTTGCGGTCGGTGCGGATGATGCAGAGCGCCAGGGGCTCTCCGGTGCTCTTGGTGAAGGCCAGTTGCACCAGCGCGCGGCCCTCGAAGCTGAGCACCTGCGCGCGCTTGTATTGCGCCTCGGGGAACATTTCGAGCGTTTCGACGGGGATGGTCTTGCCGATGGCGGCGGCAACGCGGTCGAGCTCCCGCTGCTTGGTCGCGGCATCCTGGTCCACATGAGCGAGCGTGCCGGTGGAATAGAGCGCCTGGTAGGCGGCGACATATTCGGCCCAGCCCGGAGGGGCGTGCGTTGTGAGCCAGCTGCCCATGCCCAGCCCGATGGCCAGCGCGAGGGCCGTCGCGGTCACAAGGCTGCGCAGACCATAGCCCGGCGCGGTTTGCGACAGCGCGGCGAAATCGGGAACTGCGGCGGGGTCAGGTGTGATCTGGGCGAAGCTGTCGCGCAGCGCCGCCCGGTCGATCTGCAAGGCCGCGAGCCGCCGCTGCAAGGCTTCATCTGTCTCCAGCGCCTTGGCGATCTCGGCCACCGGTGCAAGATCATCCTCCCCATCCAGAAAGGCCGTCAGCTCTTCGTCGGTCACATATCTATCTTGCATCTGTCTTCACCTCATGCGTCCGAAACTTCGCACCCAGTGTGGCCCGGGCCGTGGCCAGCCGGCTCATCACCGTGCCAAGCGGAATGTCCAGGATCATCGCCGCGTCGCGGTAGGAGTAGCCCTCAATATAGACCAGCATCACGGTCTGTCGCTGCGCTTCGGGCAGGCGCAACACGCCCTGGCGGATTTCGCGGCCCAGCACCTCCTGTTCGGGGGTCTGGCCCGGGTCGGCGATGTCCGCCTCCTCCACCGCAATGAGCCCGCCGCCGCGTCGCACCGCGTCCTTGCGCATCTCGTTCACCCAGATGGTGTGGGTGATGCGAAAGAGCCAACGGTCGAGCCGGGTGCCGGGCTCGAATTGCGTGGCCTTTTCCATTGCCCGCAGACAGGCGGCCTGCGCCAGATCATCGGCCCGCTCGCGCGTGCCGGTGAGGCTCAGCGCATAGCGCCAGATGCGCGGAAAGACGGCCGGAAGCCCCGCCCGGACAACCGCACGGCGATCGGGTTTGGGCCACAGTGTCACGACAGGCTGCCCCGACCGGCAATGGAGATATGGCGGGCGGGCATTGCGGCTCAGTCCTGGCTTTCGGCCTCGATATAGGCAATCACATTGGCGATGTCGTCAGGGTCATTCAGGCCCCGGAACGCCATGCGGTTGCCGGGCACCACGTCGCGCGGGTTGGCCAGGAAGGCCGCGAGGGTCTCGACATCCCAAGTGAGATTGGCCTCTGCCAGAGCGCTGGAGTAGCGAAAGCCCTCCACCGCGCCCGAGGGGGCGCCGACGATGTTGTAAAGCGATGGCCCGACCCGGTTCCGACCGTCTTCGATGGTGTGGCAGGCCCTGCATTGATTGAAGACGGCCTCACCCGCCGAGGGATCTCCCTCGGCGAAGGCGGGCGTGGCAATGATGTTCAAGAGAACCAATCCGGTGTAGATCTGCTTCAGCATCCTTGCGCTCCTCTTTCCCGGGCCCGCCCGCCTTGCGCGGTGCACATTGGGGCGGCCAGATTACTTTTCAAAAACCATGCGGATCGTGACCGGTGTAACACGGGTGATGCTGTCCAGCGAGGCAAGCTCCATCAACTTGTCGACACCAGCAGTGATGCCCAGATCCTCGGTCGACAACATGATGAAATCCGCCGTGGTCACCAGGACGCGGTTGTCCGCAAGGCGCGCCACCAGCATCGGAGTTTCCACATCCGTCTCCAGCCCGGCAAAGGCCAGCGTGCCTTCGACATCCACCAGCGTGGTTGCGCCGACGTCCAGACCGTTCACGGCCTCCATATCCACTGCGCCGGTGAGCTTGGCGGTGGCTTTGCCCGCCTGGAACACATGTTCCATCATGCGCTCGTTGCGGATGTCGATGTTGGTCTCGACCGAGGCAAGATCGATGGTGACGGCGAGCTCGCCCGCCTCGCTCACGGTGCCGGAGACGCCGCTGAAGTGGTGGATTTCGCCGAACTCGTTCGACTTGATCGAGCCGAAGGCGACGCTCGAGTCCGCCTCAACCGACGTCCAAGTGGCGTGTCCCCCGGCAAGGGCGGTGGTGGCGCAGAGCGTGGCGGCCAGCGCGCAGGGTAGCAGTGATTCCATTCCGGTTTCCTCCCGATCTGTCAGGGACAACGGCGTCCCATATCAATCAACAGCTCAGCGCCGGAAACTATTCAGAAGTTTTTTTCGTCGCCCGTCAGGCGGTGGATACCGGAGCAATATCGGAGAGGATGGCGGACCCTAGAGGATTCGAACCTCTGGCCTCTGCCTTCGGAGGGCAGCGCTCTATCCAGCTGAGCTAAGGGTCCATCTGCGGGCGGTATAGCGGGCGGGCTGCGGCGCCGCAACGGCAAAAGATACAGCCCCTGCCCCGCTCGTCAGGCGAAGAGATCATGCGCGAGTTCCAGGGCCTCGACCAGCACGTCGACCTCGGCCTTGGTGTTGTAGAGCCCGAACGAGGCGCGGCAGCTTGCCGGGATGCCCATATGCTCCATCAGCGGGCCGACACAATGCTGGCCCGCGCGCACCGCCACGCCCTTCTTGTCAAGGATTGTCGAGATGTCATGGGCATGACCCGCGCCGTCCATCGTGAAGCTGAAAATCGCGCCCTTGTCGGGCGTCGTGCCCTGCACCTGAAGCCAGTTGAGGCCATTCAGCCGTTCGACCGTATAGTCGCGCAGGGTGTCTTCATGGGCGGCGATGTTGGTCATGCCAAGGCCCATCATGTATTCGAGCGCCACGCCGAGACCGATGGTCTGGACGATGCCCGGTGTGCCCGCTTCGAACTTCATCGGCGGGTCGTTGTAGATCACCCCGTCCTTGCTGACCTCCTTGATCATGTCGCCGCCGCCGATGAAGGGCTGCATCTCGGCCATGCGTTCGGCTTTGCAATAGATGGCGCCGGAGCCCGAGGGGCCATAGAGCTTGTGGCCGGTGATGGCGTAGAAATCCGGGTCGATGTCCTGCAGGTCCACTGGCTGGTGCACCGCCGCCTGGCTGCCATCGATCAGCACCGGCACACCGCGGGCATGGGCTTCGGCGCAGATGGTCTTCACATCGACGCGGGTGCCGAGCACATTCGACAGATGCGTGACGGCGATGAGCTTGGTCTTGGGCGTGATCGCGTCGATCACCGCCTGCGGGTCGAGGTAGCCGGTGCTGTCCACATCGACCCACTTCAGCACCACACCCTGCCGTTCGCGCAGGAAGTGCCAGGGCACGATATTGGCGTGATGCTCCATCACGCTGAGGATGATCTCATCGCCCGCCTGCATCCGCGGCATGGCCCAGCCATAGGCGACCATGTTGATGCCCTCGGTGGTGCCGGAGTTCAGCACGATCTCGTCTTCCGAGGCAGCATTGAGGAACTTTGCGATAACGCCACGCACGCTTTCATACTTCTCGGTCGCGACATTAGACAGATAGTGCAAGCCCCTGTGAACATTTGCATATTCATGGACATAGGCATTGGTGATCGCATCGATCACCACCTGCGGCTTCTGGGCCGAGGCGCCGTTGTCGAGATAGACCAGTGGTTTGCCGTTCACCTCGCGGCTAAGGATCGGGAAATCGCCCCGGATTTGTTCCACATCATACATTTGACGGTACCCCCATGGCGCCGACACCGATCATCGACAGAAGAATTGACAGGCCCAGTGACATGGCCAGCGCGCCCGCGATCAGCACGAAGAAGGCGCGCGTCAGCGAGTTGAGATGCAGCCCGACGCTGATGAAGTTCAGGAACACCCAGATCGTCGCCACGGCGACGAAGAGCACGAGGAAGCTGGCCAGGACGGGCACGAGCAGGACGGAAATGATGATGGCCACCTGCGCTGCGGCGCGCAACGTCTGCATCCAGACCAGCAGCGCGAGCAGATCGCTCATATCCTCGGCGCCGCCGATGGCGCGCCCGGCCCAGAAGAGCGCATGCACGGTGATGATGAAGCCGCCCGCGATGATCATGAAGAGCGTGAAGGGGTTGGCCACCATCGCCGAGAGCGGGTCGGGCACCGGGATCACGATGTTCGACAAGGTCGACATGAAGGTGCTGACAATCGCGATGAGGGCGGCGGCCATCCAGAGCACGCCGCGCGGGATTTGCCAGCTCATGATTTCCGCCGCGGCGGACTTGGGGTCGCGCAGGGTCTGCAGGGCAAGCTGCGGCCAGCTGATGGTTGCGGGGATCATGCCGGGGCTCTTTCCGCCGCGATCAGCCCGCTGATCCAGAACCAGCCGAAGACAAGAAACCACCCAAGTCCGACGACCTGAAGTTCCAGCCCCGGGCCGATGAACCCGGCGATCAGACCCCAGAGCAGCATCAGCGGCGAGGACGCAAGCAGCGCCCAGAAGAGCGCCAGCCGCGCGCCGTAGTGGCTGCCCTTGCCACGGAAAATCTTGGCGATCAGGTGGCTCAGCGCGGCGAGGCAATAGAGCGCCAGCGGTGCGATGAAAATCCACGCCATCAGCGAGGCGCCCAGCAACATGTTCAACTCGTCTCCGTTCAGATGCGCCTCGCGCGCAAGGCGCGGCAATTGCGCGATGAAGACGATCATGCAGCCTGCCATCAGATAGGCAAGGGCACGGTCTTCCCGCTGCCCAAGGGCCAGCAACCCGCGCAAAGTTTTGCCCGGGTTGCGATAGGTTGCCGTGATATTGCGTGTGACCGCCATCAGCTGCGATGCCGCTCCAGCCAGGCGGCAAGGCGCCCGTTGATCTCTTCGCGCAGGTCCTCGTCCTCGATCTCTTCCACCGCTTCGGCAAGGAAGGCAAGCGTCAGAAGGTCGGTGGCCGGTGCTTCCGGCACCCCGCGCGAGCGCAGGTAAAAGAGCGCGTCCTCGTCGATGGCCCCGGAGGTGGAGCCATGCGAGCAGGCCACGTCATCGGCATAGATTTCCAACTCGGGCTTGGCGAGGAACTGGCTGTCTTCATCCAGGAGCAACGACTGGCTGATCTGGTAGCCATCGGTTTTCTGCGCGTCTTTCTTCACCAGGATCTTGCCCTGGAAGACGCCCGTCGCACCGTTGCGCAGCACCTTCTTGAAGACCTGGCGGCTCTCGCAGCCCACCGCATCATGGGTGATGAAGACTGTGTCGTCATGGTGGAAATCGCCATCACCGACACAAGCGCCCGCCACATGGGCAACCGCATCATCACCGGTCAGCTCGATCACGCATTCATTGCGCGTCAGCACGCCGTTTGCGGTCAGCGTGAAGGATTTGAACACCGATTCCGTGCCAAGCCGCGCAAAGATATGCGTGGCCGCGCGGCGTTCATGGTCCCGCCCCTGCGCGCGGACGTGGTGGAACGTGGCGCCGTCGGCGACCTCGACTTCCATGCATTTGTTGAAGCGCGCCGCCGCCGGGCCGTTTTCCAGAACGGTGACTTCGGCGCCCGGGTCGAGCTTGATCACGTGGTGCAGGATCGCATCCGAGGTCTCGGACCGGTGGTGATAGGTCAGGTTGATCGGCTTCGAGGGCTTGCCGGTCACATGGATCAACACGCCGTCCGTGGCAAAGGCCGTGTTCAGTGCGGCCAACGGGCGCTGCACCGGGTCCTGCCCTTTTGCCTCGAGCGTTCCGTAGAGATCGCGCGCCCAGTGGATGTCGGCGGTGGCGTCGGCCAGACGGTCGATGCGCACGCCTTCAAGGCTCAGATCATCCGAGGCCTCGGCGTCGAAGACACCATCCACAAAGACGATGTTCAGACGGTCCATCTCGCCAAAAATCGGCGCCTCGTCATTGTCGAAGAGCGCGGCAGGCACGGCGCCGGGCTGAGTGAGCGTGTCGGGACGGGTATACTTCCAATACTCATCGCGCCGTTCGGGCAGGCCCATCTGGCGCACCCGGGCGAGCGCATCGCTGCGCGCCGCTTCGGACCAGCCGCCCGTCGGCAGGCTCAGCTCCGCCAGTCGCGCGTCCGTGGTCGACAGGGTTTCTGCTGCGTCGCCCATCACGCCACCTCTGCCAGGATGTCGCCGTAGCCGTTGTTCTCGACTTCGAGCGCCAGTTCCGGACCGCCGGATTTCACGATCTTGCCGTCTGCCATGATGTGCACGACGTCGGGTTTGATGTGATCGAGCAGGCGCTGGTAGTGGGTGATCACGAGGAACCCGCGCCCTTCGTTGCGCAGCGCGTTCACACCTTCTGAGACCAGCTTCATCGCGTCCACATCGAGACCGGAATCGGTCTCATCGAGGATGCACATCTTTGGCTCCAGCATCGCCATCTGCAGGATTTCATTGCGCTTTTTCTCGCCACCGGAGAAGCCGACATTGACCGGGCGCTTGAGCATCTCGGCATCGATCTTCAACTCCTTGGCGCGCGCGCGGATCAGCTTGAGGAACTCTGCGGCGGAGACTTCCTCTTCACCGCGCGCCTTGCGCTGTGCGTTCACCGCTGTGCGTAGGAAGGTCATGTTGCCGACGCCGGGGATTTCGACAGGGTATTGGAAGGCGAGAAAGAGGCCCGCGGCGGCGCGCTCTTCCGGCTCCATCTCGAGGATGTCTTCGCCTTCCAGCACCGCCTCGCCATCGGTCACCTCATAGCCGTCCTTGCCCGAGAGCACATAGGACAGCGTCGATTTGCCCGAGCCGTTTGGGCCCATGATCGCGTGCACCTTGCCCGCCTCGATCTCCAGATCGACACCTTTGAGGATCTGCTTGTCTTCTTCTTCCAGCTTCACGTGCAGGTTCTTGATGCTCAGCATATGTCTTGTCCTTCTCCTCGGCTCCGCCTCGGGCGGAATGTCCAATTTGTCAATGTGTTACGTGCGTTTCTTCAGGTGATCACCACGGCCGTGCCGGAGACCGAGACCATCAGCATGGAATCCCCGATCACCTCATAGTCGAGGTCGATCCCCACCACCGCATTGGCGCCCACGGCCGCAGCGCGGTCTTCGATTTCCGCCATCGCTTCGTCGCGCGCGTCTTTCAGTTTGCTCTCATAGGCGCCGGAGCGCCCGCCGATCACATCCGTCACGGACGCAAAGAAATCGCGCACGATATTCGCGCCCATGATCGCCTCACCCACGACGATGCCCTTGTAGGCGGCGATCGGGTGACCTTCGACGGTGTTGGTGGTGGTCAGGATCATCTTGGTTTGTCCTCAGTGCCCCTCGTGGCCGCATTTGGCGCAGATATCATCCTGCACCTTTGCCCGTTGCAGGATTGACACCAGCCGCAGGGTCAGCGCGCTCCAGCAGAGGAACAGCACGAAGCCCAGCAGGATTTCAAAGCGCTCCGCATATTTCGCGATGAACCAGCCGTCCTCGACCATCTCCTCAACGATCTCATCGTGCCCCATGGAGAGCAGAAACACGAAGAGATGCCCAAGAATGAGCAGAGTGAGTTCCCGTGTCTCCGGCAACAACCGGCCGGGGTTGCCAAGCCGCACGCGGAGGCCGTGCTCGTTGTGTGGTGCGTCGAGGGCCATCAGGAGCTCGACTTCGCTGCTGAACCGGCGGCAAACGCATCTCGCGCGATATTTTTGCCCATAGTCGATTTTCCCACGATAATACCTTTGTAAACAGCGATATCTCGACCCTCGACGCCGTTTTTCGTAGTCAGGATCATTCGGCACCCCCGACTGCTAGTCCCACCACAGCCAACGTAAGTATGCTGGTCCAAACAGCCATTCCACCTGGCGTAGTGCTCGCAGAAAGATACCGTTCCTGCGAACTCAAAAACTGTGTCCCGGCATGATAGGTCAAGAAAGAATAGGCACCCCAGAGCCACGCTAACGCGATTGGGCCGAAAAACATTGCAGATCCAAAAGCTATGTCTGGAAATCTAGTTCCGGCGAAAGAGCAAAGCCCTGCACTTACTCCGAAGAGCACTGCGACAGACTTTGATCTAAGCACGGCCCCGACCCGGTCCACTAGACTAACCTCAGCAACTGCAGAGATCACCCAACCGACCCCTCCAACGAAATCGCAACCAACTGCTGCGCTTCCATGGCGAACTCCATGGGCAGCGCCTGCAGCACGTCCTTGCAGAAACCGTTGACCACGAGGGCCACCGCCTCTTCCTCGTCCATCCCGCGTGAGCGGCAGTAGAACAGCTGGTCGTCATCGACCTTGGAAGTGGTCGCCTCATGCTCGACGCGGGAGGAGTTGTTCTTCACCTCGATATACGGCACCGTATGGGCGCCACAGTCACCGCCGATCAGCAGGCTGTCGCATTGCGTATAGTTGCGTGAATCTTTCGCCTTCGGGTGCATCGACACGAGCCCGCGATAGGTGTTCTGCGCCTTGCCCGCCGAGATGCCCTTGGAAACGATCCGTGACTTCGTGCGCTTGCCCAGATGCACCATCTTGGTGCCGGTATCGGCCTGCTGCATGTTGTTGGCGATGGCGATGGAATAGAATTCGCCTTGCGTGTCATCCCCACGCAGAATGCACGACGGGTACTTCCAGGTCACGGCGGAACCAGTCTCGACCTGCGTCCACATCACCTTGGCCCGGTCACCCCGGCAATCGGCGCGCTTGGTCACGAAGTTGTAGATGCCGCCCTTGCCGTTCTCGTCACCCGGGAACCAGTTCTGCACGGTGGAATACTTCACCTCTGCGTCTTCCTCGACGATGATCTCGACGACCGCCGCGTGCAGCTGTGCGATGTCGCGTTGCGGTGCGGTGCAGCCTTCGAGGTAACTCACGTAAGAACCCTTGTCGGCTATGATCAGCGTGCGCTCGAACTGGCCGGTGTTCTCTGCATTGATGCGGAAATAGGTCGACAGCTCCATTGGGCAGCGCACGCCCGGCGGCACATAGACGAAGGACCCATCCGAGAAGACGGCGGAGTTCAGCGTCGCATAGTAGTTGTCCGACACCGGTACGACGGAGCCGAGGTACTTCTTCACCAGCTCGGGATGCTCTTGGATCGCTTCGGAGATCGAGCAGAAGATCACGCCCGCTTTCTTCAGTTCGTCCTGGAAGGTCGTGCCCACGGAGACAGAGTCGAACACCGCATCGACGGCCACCTTGCGCGGCGCATCGCCCAGCTCTTCTGCGCCCTCGACACCGGCGAGGATCATCTGCTCCTTCAGCGGAATGCCCAACTTGTCGTAGGTCGCTAGCAGCTTCGGGTCGACCTCATCAAGCGACTTGGGCTTGACCTCCATCGACTTCGGGCGCGCGTAGTAATATTGGTCCTGGAAATCGATCTCCGGGTAGTCGACCATCGCCCATTTCGGCTCTTTCTTCTGCAACCAGCGCTCGTAGGCCGCGAGCCGCCATTCGGTCATCCATTCCGGCTCTTCGTTCTTCTCGGAGATCAGGCGCACGATATCTGGAGAGAGGCCCTTCGGCGCATACTCCATCTCGATATCCGTCGACCAGCCGTATTTATACTTGCCGCCAACCTCGCGGACCGCATCCACGGTTTCCTGATCCACGCCCTCTTTGACGCGGATGTCTTCAGCGGTCGACTGATCAAAAGCTGCCATTTTTCCCTCCAAAACTCACGCCGCGCGGGCGCGAAATTTACGTTCCTGTGCAAGCCAGGCGTCGGCGAACCGCAGCACGTCCTGCTCTGTTGTCTCCAATCCCAGCGACACCCGGATGGCGCTGCTGGCGGTCTCGTCGTCGTATCCCATGGCCCGAAGGACCGTGCTGGCGCGCACCTTGCCACTGGAGCAGGCCGAGCCTGCGCTGATGGCAAATCCTGCCAGATCCATCTGCATCACCTGGGTCTCGCCCTTCCAGCCGGGCGTGGCGAAGCAGGAGGTGTTCGGCAGGCGGTTTGCACCTTTCCCGACAAAAATAGTCTCCTTCGTCTCCCCTGCAAGGGTGTTTTCTAGAATCTTTCTAAGTTTTGCGACCGCATCCCAGCGACCGGCCGCTACATCTCGTGCCGCCGCCTCCGCCGCGGCCCCAAATCCGGCAATGCCAATGACGTTCTCGGTGCCCGAGCGCCGCCCCATCTCCTGACCGCCACCGCGGATGCGGGCCTTCACATCAAGCCCGTGTTTCACGATCAAGGCGCCCACGCCCTTGGGCCCGCCGAGCTTGTGCGCGGAGGCCATCGCGAAGTCGGCGCCCGACTGGGCGAAGGAGAACGGCACCTTGCCAAGCGCCTGCACCGCATCCACCAGCACCAGCACATCGCGTTTCAACGCCCAGAGCGCCTGTGCATGAGGCATGGTGTTTTGCAGCACGCCGGTCTCACTGTTGGCGGCCTGCATGGCGACCACATCGTCCCAGATCTTTTCCTCGAAGCCCGCGCCCTGCGTCGTGCCGGTGAGCACGCCATCGGCGTCCACATCGAGCAGATGCGTGAGGTCCACGCCGTCGCGCTGCACCCAGGACAGCACCGAGTCATGCTCGATGCCCGCGCTCGATACAATGGCAAACTCGGGGATCGCAAGGCTCGCCGCCTCGGTGGCGCCTGAGGTGAAGACAACCTCTCCGGGGCTGCAGCCGACCAGATCGGCCACCTGCGCCCGCGCGCGTTCGACCAGCGCCTTGGCGGCCCGCCCCTCGCCATGCACGGAAGAGGGGTTGCCCACCACATCCATCGCCGCGATCATCGCAGCGCGCGCCTCCGGCCTTAAAGGCGCCGTCGCATTATGGTCAAGGTAAACGCGGCGCATGCCCTTCACCCTTCTCCAAATACTCCGGGGGAGGCGCGCAGCGCCGGGGGCAGCGCCCCCTCATTCGTCCACAACTGCAAAGAGGCTGGGCACCGCCGGGCACGGCGCAAGCTCGTTGGCCACCACATCCGAGAGCCGCGTCTGGTGCAGGAACACGTAGACATGCGCCGAGAGCCCTTCCCACAGGCGGTTGGTCAGCGATTGCGCGCGGCTGCCGGAGGCGCCGCCCGAAGCCCCTGCCCCCTTGTGCATCGCATCCACCGTTTCATCGACCGCAGCCAGCACATCCGCGACGCGGATGTCTGATGACGGGCGCGCAAGGCGATAGCCACCGCCCGGCCCGCGCACCGAGGTCACCAGCTCGGCGCGGCGCAGCTTCACGAAGAGCTGTTCGAGATACGGCAGAGAGATTGACTGTCGTTCGGCAATCTCGCTGAGCGTGATCAGGCTGCCCTCGGGCTGCAGCGCAATATCGGCCAGTGCCACCATCGCATAGCGCCCCTTCGTCGACAATTTCATGCCCGAGACCCTCCGGCAGCAGGTCAGACCCGCAATGATTGACGTCAGCTCATTAAAAGCCTAAGTCGAGATTTCGCACTCCGACACGCGCAGTGCGCACGATTTAGAACCGTTCTAAAGAGCCTGAGCGAAGCCGTCAAGATTTCACGCCTGGCCCTTGGAACATTGTTACAGGGACACACATGCCCGAGGTCATTTTTCCCGGACCCGAAGGCCGCCTCGAAGGCCGCTACCACCCCCAGAAAGAGCGCGACGCGCCAATTGCCATCATCCTGCACCCGCACCCGCAATTCGGCGGGACCATGAACCACGTGATCGTGCACCGGATGCATTACGCCTTCTATAATATGGGCTTCACCGTGCTGCGGTTCAATTTCCGCGGGGTCGGGCGCAGCCAGGGGGAATATGACCAGGGGATCGGCGAGCTGTCTGACGCGGCATCCGCGCTCGATTACTTGCAGTCGATGAATAACAATTCCAAGCACTGCTGGGTAGCCGGTTTTTCCTTCGGGGCCTGGATCGGCATGCAGCTTCTGATGCGGCGGCCCGAGATCACCGGCTTCATCTCGGTGGCGCCACCGGCGAATATGTACGACTTCTCCTTCCTCGCGCCCTGCCCGGCCTCTGGGTTGATCATCAACGGCACCGCCGACCGCGTGGCGCCGCCCAGCGACACGGAATCGCTGGTCTCCAAGCTGCATGAGCAGAAGGGCATCACGATCACGCATGAACAGGTGGAAGGCGCGGGGCATTTCTTTGAAGAGCCGCATCTGGAGACACTGATCGACACGACGACGGCCTATGTGAAGCGGCGGCTGACAGAAACATCGAGGTAACCCCATGGGCATTGTCGAAGACGTCGCGGACGAACTGGCGCTGGAAAGCCTCAAGATCATCAACGCAACGGGCGACGATGCCTTTGTGCAGCGGATTGCCGATACCATCGGTGGCTCGTCGCAGACCATGGAAGAGGCGTACCTCACCGCAGTCCGCGTGCGCCGAGCCGAGCAGCGGGCGCGCGAGCTTCTGAAATCGCTCAAGGATGAGATGGCGCGCACGCTGGAGCCGCCCAAGGATGGCTGACCGGATCGCGGCGCAGGTCGCCTTTCTGAACGAGGCAGACCGGCTGAAGACGGTTCTGCGCGCCTCGCGGCTGCACGACGACAGCCGCTTTGAAAACTCCGCCG
Organism: Roseobacter cerffii; assembly: GCF_054226325.1. NCBI lineage: Bacteria > Pseudomonadati > Pseudomonadota > Alphaproteobacteria > Rhodobacterales > Roseobacteraceae > Roseobacter > Roseobacter cerffii. The sequence continues at coordinate 2,346,470 of NZ_CM135757.1, read as the reverse complement.
AGCATTCGTGGCACGTGATGCTGCATGCGCTGGTGCTGGCCGAACACGCGCCGGAGGGGGTGTCGACCACCCGCGTGCTGCGCATGCTGCTGTTGCACGATATCGTGGAGATCGATGCGGGCGACACGCCGATCCATGGCGATGTCGATCATGCCGCACAGGAGGCGGCGGAACAGGCCGCCGCGGATCGGCTCTTTGGTCTGCTGCCTTCCGATCAGGGAGCCGCCTACCGTGCGCTCTGGGACGAGTTCGAAGCGGCCGAGACCCCGGACGCGCAATTCGCCAAGGCCATCGACCGCCTGACTACCCCGCTGGCCAACATGGAAAACGGTGGTGGGTCGTGGACGGACTATAATGTCACGCTCGACAATCTCGATGCCCGTGTCGGCAGCCCGATGCAGCGTGGGGCGCCCCGGATCTGGGCCTGGCTGCGCCCGCAGCTGGCAGCCTGGTTTCAGGCGCGGGCGGGCTGATCCCCACGGGGCCCATCCTGACCGGCCACGCGAGGATTGCGGTGAAGGCGGCGAATTGGTGCAGAAAGCGTCGGTATACATCTGTATACCATCTTTCCAACTGAGACGAACTGCGCTAAACCGCGCGCGAATTGACTCGAACCCCGAAACAGGAGAACCCCATGACCAAGATCAAGGTGGACAACCCGGTCGTCGAACTCGACGGCGATGAGATGACCCGCATCATCTGGGATTTCATCAAGAAGAAACTCATTCTGCCTTATCTGGATGTGGACCTGAAGTACTATGACCTCGGCATCGAGGCGCGCGACGAGACCGACGACCAGATCACCGTGGATGCGGCCAATGCGATCAAGGAATACGGCGTCGGCGTGAAATGCGCGACCATCACGCCCGATGAGGCGCGCGTCGAGGAGTTTGGGCTCAAGCAGATGTGGCGCTCGCCCAATGGGACGATCCGCAACATCCTCGGCGGTGTGGTCTTCCGCCAGCCGATCATCTGCAAGAACGTGCCGCGCCTCGTGCCGGGCTGGACCCAGCCGATCGTGATCGGTCGCCACGCCTTTGGGGATCAGTACCGCGCGACGGACATGAAATTCCCCGGGCCGGGCAAGCTGACCCTGAAGTTCGAGGGTGAAGACGGCACCGTGGACGAGCGCGAAGTGTTCAACGCGCCGTCGGCGGGCATCTACATGGGCATGTACAACCTCGACAACTCCATCATCGACTTTGCCCGCGCCTCGATGAATTACGGTCTGAATCTTGGCTGGCCAGTGTATCTGTCGACCAAGAACACGATCCTCAAGCAATATGATGGCCGCTTCCTGGAGCTGTTCCAGAAGGTGTACGAGGAAGAGTTCGAAGAGAAGTTCAAGGCCAAGGGCATCATCTACGAACACCGCCTGATCGATGATATGGTCGCCTGTGCGATGAAGTGGAACGGTGGCTTTGTCTGGGCCTGTAAGAACTATGACGGGGATGTGCAGTCCGACACCGTGGCGCAGGGCTTTGGCTCGCTGGGGCTGATGACCTCGCAGCTGATGACGCCCGATGGCAAGATCGTCGAAGCAGAGGCCGCGCACGGTACGGTGACGCGTCACTATCGCCAGCACCAGAAAGGTGAAGAGACCTCGACCAACTCCATCGCGTCAATCTACGCCTGGACCGGGGGTCTCAAGCACCGCGCCAAGCTCGACGACAACGCGCCGCTGATGAACTTTGCGGAAACGCTGGAGAAAGTCATCGTGGAGACGGTGGAAAGCGGCTTCATGACCAAGGATCTCGCGCTGCTGGTCGGCCCGGACCAGAAGTGGCTGACCACCATGGGGTTCCTCGAAAAAGTCGACGAGAACCTGAACAAGGCGCTGGCTGGCTAAACGGCGTCCGGCAGCCTGGCGCTGCCCAAGTTTTTGGCAGTGGCGCGCCCCGAGCGCGCCCTGCCCCTCCCGTCCCGGGTCAACCTGTGGACATGCCCGAGACGCGCAAGCTATGCGCGGCACATGCAGGTCTCCTCTCAAGATCCGAAGAAGCACACGCGCTGGGAAGATATCCAGGGCCTTGGGCTGGGCATCTTCCTGTGCAGCCTCGGGGTGCATGTGCTCACCTCCGTGGGGCTGATCACCGGGCAGACCGCCGGGCTCGCAGTGATCGCCTCCTACCTCACCGGATATTCCTTTGGGGTGATGTTCTTCCTGATCAACCTGCCGTTCTACGCGCTGGCCTACCGGCGGTTGGGGCTGGAGTTTACGGTGAAATCGCTGATCTCGGTCACGCTGATGTCTCTGGTCACCGAGGCACTGCCGCTTGGCATGCAGTTCGAGATGCTGGACCCGGCCCTGGGAGCGGTGAGCTTTGGCGCGCTGGTGGGCATCGGCCTGCTGGCGATGTTCCGGCACAACGGCTCCATGGGTGGTTTGGGGGTCGTGGCGCTGCTGGTGCAAGACACCACGGGGTTCAAGGCGGGCTGGGTGCAGCTCATCGCGGACGCGGTGATTTTCGGGGCGGCCTTCTGGCTCTTCCCCACGCCGGTGGTGCTCTATTCCCTGTTGGGGGCCGTGGTGCTGAACCTCGTGATCACCTTCAACCATCGGCGGGACCGTTACATCGCCACCTGAGCGGGCTCAGTGTCGGTTTTCGATCCGGTGATGCAGCTTGCGCACGATCTGGCCTGCTGTCTTTTCAAAGAGGCATGGGATCAGCGCATGCACCAGTGCCGCGCCGCCCGCAGCCAGCAGGAGGCCGGCAAAACCCAGTGCGAAGCGCATGTGCTGGAAAAAGCTTTCGTTCACGGTTGACGGATGATCGAGAAAGATGCGTTGAAACATGGGGCTGCCTCCTGTGATGGTGCAGCCTATCTATCGCGATCATGCTGTGATAGTGTCCCAAAATGTCACATAGCCGCGATTGACTGTGAGACAATGTCGCATCAGTATGACGTTTATGGTGACAATTGATGATATCGACCGGCGACTCCTCATCCATTTGCAACGTGACGCCAGCATGGCCTTGGATGCGCTCGGTCAGGCGGTGAACCTCAGCCGCAACGCCTGCTGGCGGCGGATCAAGGCGCTGGAGAAGGCCGGAGTGATCACGCGGCGAGTCACGGTGCTGGACCCGGACAAGCTGGGCCTCGGGCTCACGGTGTTCATCATGATCCGGACCAACGCACATGCGCCCGATTGGCTTGAGCGCTTTCGCAAGGCCACCCGCGCCTTGCCCGAGATCCTCGGCGTTTACCGGATGAGCGGGGATCTGGATTATCTGGTGCGCGCGCAGGTCGCGGATATGGCCGATTATGACCGGCTCTACCAGGCGCTGATCGCGCGGGTGCCGCTGTCGGATGTCTCGGCCAGCTTCGTGATGGAGCAGATCAAGGACACGTCTGAACTGCCGCTTTGAAAGGTTGGCCATGCCCCTGCACTACCTCTATCTGATCGCGGCCGTGGTGGCCGAGACGATTGGCACCACCGCGCTGCAGGCCTCGGCTCAGTTCAGCCGGTTCTGGCCTTCGGTGCTCGTGGTGCTGGCCTATGGCGTGTCGTTCTACCTGCTGGCGCTGACGCTGCGGTTCATGCCGGTGGGTGTGGTCTATGCCATCTGGTCCGGGCTCGGGATCATCTGCATAGCCCTGATCGGTTTTGTCATCTTCGGACAGCGGCTCGATCTGCCCGCGGTCATCGGGCTGGGGCTGATCATTTCCGGCATCCTGGTGATCCATCTTCTGTCGGGCACCATTTCGCATTAACCGCATCGCTGCACAGCAGCGATTTCCCCTAGCATTCTGGCCGATGGCGCGGTATGCGCCCCACAACATGCGTGCCGCGGCGCGTTTCTCCCCAGTTCAAAGGCGCATCTCATGGACCTGCGTAACATCGCAATCATCGCTCACGTTGACCACGGCAAGACCACGCTGGTGGATGAATTGCTCAAGCAATCGGGCACCTTCCGGGAAAATCAGGCGACGGCGGAGCGCGCCATGGACAGCAATGACCTGGAGCGCGAGCGGGGCATCACCATCCTGGCCAAGGCGACCAGCGTCGAATGGAAGGGCACGCGGATCAACATTGTGGACACGCCCGGCCACGCCGATTTCGGCGGTGAGGTGGAGCGCATTCTGAGCATGGTGGACGGCGTTGTGCTGCTCGTTGATGCGGCGGAAGGGCCGATGCCACAGACGAAGTTCGTGACCTCCAAGGCGCTGGCGCTCGGGCTGCGCCCGATCGTGGTGCTGAACAAGGTGGACAAACCCGATGCCGAGCCCGACCGGGCGCTGGATGAATGCTTTGATCTCTTTGCCAATCTCGGCGCCGATGACGACCAGCTGGATTTCCCGGCGATGTACGCCTCGGGCCGCAACGGTTGGGCGGATATGGAGCTGGACGGCCCGCGCGAGGATCTCTCCGCGCTCTTCGATCTGATCGTGGACCATGTGCCCGGGCCGTCGCAGGTGGCACAGCGCGAGGAGCCCTTCCGCATGCTGGCCACGACCCTCGGTGCGGATCCGTTCATCGGGCGTATCCTGACGGGGCGCGTCGAGTCCGGCACGTTGAAGGCCGGGGAGACGGTGAAGGCGCTGTCACGCGATGGCACGCTGGTCGAGAACTTCCGCGTGACCAAGATCCTCGCGTTCCGGGGGCTGACGCAGCAGCCGATTGATCTGGCCGAAGCGGGTGACATTGTGAGCCTCGCCGGGATGGCGAAGGCGACCGTGGCGGATAGCATCGTCGCGCCGCAGGTCACAGAGGCCCTGCCCGCGCAGCCGATCGACCCGCCCACCATCACTGTGACCTTCGGCATCAACGACAGCCCGCTCGCAGGCCGCGATGGCAAGAAGGTGCAGTCGCGTGTCATCCGCGAGCGGCTGATGAAGGAGGCCGAGAGCAATGTGGCGATCAAGGTTTCTGACACGCCCGGGGGTGAGGCCTTCGAGGTTGCGGGGCGCGGCGAATTGCAGATGGGCGTGCTGATCGAGAACATGCGCCGCGAGGGGTTCGAGCTATCGATTTCCCGTCCGCAGGTGCTCTTTCGCGAGATCGATGGCGTGCGCCACGAGCCCATCGAGGAAGCCACCATTGACGTGGATGACGAGTATTCCGGTGCCGTGATTGAGAAAATCACCGGGGTGCGCCGCGGTGAGCTCGTGGAGATGAAACCGGCGGGTGCGGGCAAGACCCGGATCGTGGCGCATGTGCCGTCGCGCGGCCTCATCGGCTATCACGGCGAGTTCCTGACCGACACGCGCGGCACCGGTGTCTTGAACCGCGTGTTCCATGACTGGGCCCCGCACAAGGGGCCCATTCCGGGGCGGCGAGCAGGTGTGCTGATCTCGATGGAGAACGGTGCGTCGGTGGCGTACGCGCTGTGGAACCTCGAAGAGCGGGGCAAGATGATGATCGGGGCGCAGACGGATGTTTACACCGGCATGATCATCGGTGAGCACAGCCGGGAAAACGATCTGGAAGTGAACCCGCTCAAGGGTAAGAAGCTGACAAACGTGCGGGCCTCGGGTTCGGATGAGGCGGTGCGGCTGACCACCCCGATGACGCTGTCACTGGAAGAGGCGATTGCCTATATCGACGATGATGAGCTGGTCGAGGTGACACCAAACGCTGTGCGGTTGCGCAAGCGGTATCTGGATCCGCATGAACGCAAGCGCATGGCGAAGGCAGGCTGACGCTTCGGATTCGAGTATTTCCGGAAGGGTGAAGAACCGGTGCTTATTCGCTGGTCTCGATGATCATCAGCTCGCGTTCAGAGGCATCGCGCGCGTGGTTTAAGGCACGTTGATAGATCTCTGAATTATAGCATTTTTCTGCGGTCTCGACGTCAGGGAAGCGGGCGACCACATTGCGGGGCCGTGCCTGGCCCTCCAACTGGACGAACCGCCCGCCGCGGGCGATGAAATGGCCGCCGTGTGCCGCAATCGCCTCGGTGGCGAGGGCCGCGTATTTGCCGTAGGCTTCTTCGTCCGTGACGGTGACATGTGCGATCCAGAGTGCGCCCATTGGATTATCCCTCCAAGACTTTTTCCGCGGCGGCAATGGCGGCGTCGGCATTGGCCGCATCCTTCGCGCCGCCTTGCGCCATATCGGGCCGGCCGCCCCCGCCCTTACCGCCGAGCTCCGCCACGGCGGCCTTCACCACGTCGACAGCCGAGATTTGATCCGTCAGGTCTGTTGTCACGCCTGCGGCGACCGCAGCCTTGCCATCGGCATCGGCGATTAGCAGCACCGCGCCACGACCCAACTTGTCTTTGAATTGGTCTACGAGCGCGGGCAGATCCTTGCCTGTCACGCCCGAGAGCACCTGCGCCATAAAGGGGATGCCCGCGATCTCGCGCGTTTCAGGCGTGCCGGATGTGCCGCCACCGGCCATCGCCAATTCGCGCCGCAGCTGGGCCACTTCGTTTGTGAGGGCACGCCGCTCGTCGAGGAGCGCGCGGACACGGTCGGGCACGTCAGACGCCTGAGCCTTGAGGTCCGTGGCCACTTCGGCGAGGCGGTGGTCCTGCGCGCGCAGGTATTGCATCGCAGCCGCCCCGGTGAGCGCTTCGATCCGGCGCACCCCGGCACTGCTGGCGCTGTCGCCGAGGGTGACGAAGGCGCCGATGTCGCCGGTCTGGCGCACATGGGTGCCGCCGCAGAGCTCCAGCGAATAGGTCTCGCCATCGCTGCCCTTGCCCGAACCGGGCTGGCGGCCCATCGAGACGACGCGCACCTCATCGCCGTACTTCTCGCCGAAGAGCGCCTGGGCGCCGAGCGCGCGGGCGTCATCCGGCGTCATGATGCGGGTTTCGACCGGGCCGTTCTGACGGATGTAGGCGTTCACATCCGCTTCGACCTGCGCGAGGTCTTCGAGGCTGAGCGCCTGGGTGTGGCTGAAGTCAAAGCGCAGGCGGTCCTCGGCATTGAGCGAGCCACGCTGCGCGACATGATCGCCCAGAGCCTCGCGCAGCGCTTCATGCAGCAGGTGCGTTGCGGAGTGATTGGCGCGGATCGCGGTGCGCCGGGCGTGATCGACCTCGAGCACCGCAGCCTCGCCGGTCTTGATCGTTCCGTCTGTGACCGTCGCGATATGGATAAAGACATCAGCGGTCTTGCGGGTGTCGGTGATCTTTGCGGTGCCATCCGGGGTCCGGATCACACCGCTGTCGCCTACCTGCCCCCCGCTTTCAGCGTAGAATGGACTCTGGTTCAGGGCGATCTGAACGGTGTCTCCGGCGGCAGCGGTGGATACCTCTTTGCCGTCTTTCACAAGAGCGACGATCTGGCCTTCGGCAGTCTCGGTGTCATAGCCGAGAAAATCGGTGGTGCCGTGCTGGTCGGCTACATCGAACCAGATGGTGGCGTCCGCCGCCTCACCTGAGCCGGACCACGCGGCGCGGGCCTTGGCCTTCTGTTCGGCCATGGCGGCGTCGAAGCCGTCGGTATCCACGGCACGGCCCTTTTCGCGTAAGGCGTCCTGGGTGAGGTCGAGCGGGAAGCCGTAGGTGTCATAGAGTTTGAAGGCGGAGGCGCCGGGCAAATCCGCGCCGTCGGGGAGATCGGCAAGCTCTTCGTCGAGCAGCTTCAGGCCGCGGTCGAGCGTCTGGCGGAAGCGCGTTTCTTCCTGCAACAGCGTCTGTTCGATCATGCTCTGCGCCTGGCCAAGTTCCGGATAGGCAGCACCCATCTTCTGCACCAGCGAGGGCACCAGCCTGTGCATCAGGGGGTCCTTGGCGCCGAGCAGATGCGCGTGCCGCATGGCGCGGCGCATGATGCGGCGCAGGACATAGCCGCGCCCGTCGTTCGACGGCATCACCCCATCGGCCATCAGGAAGGAGGTCGAGCGCAGGTGGTCGGCGATCACGCGGTGGTGGGTCTTGCCGGGGCCATCTGGGTCAGTGCTGGTGGCATCGGCGGACGCCTCGATGAGCGCGCGCATCAGGTCCGTGGCGTAGTTATCATTCGTGCCCTGCAAGAGTGCGGCCACGCGCTCGATCCCCATGCCGGTGTCGATGGATTGGGCGGCGAGATCGCGACGGGTGCCATCCTCGAACTGCTCGTACTGCATGAAGACGAGGTTCCAGATCTCGACGAAGCGGTCGCCATCCTCTTCCGGGCTGCCGGGAGGACCACCCCAGATGTGGTCACCGTGATCATAGAAGATCTCGGTGCAAGGGCCGCAGGGGCCAGTCGGACCCATCATCCAGAAGTTGTCATTTGTGGCGATGCGGATGATCCGGTCTTCCGGCACGCCGACCTTCTTCCAGATCTCGGCCGCCTCGTCATCGGTGTGATAGATGGTGACGTAGAGGCGCGATTTGTCGATGCCCAGATCACCCGTCACGAGGCTCCATGCGAAGGCAATCGCCTCATCCTTGAAGTAGTCGCCGAAGCTGAAATTCCCCAGCATTTCGAAGAAGGTATGGTGACGCGCGGTGTAGCCGACGTTGTCGAGATCGTTGTGCTTGCCGCCCGCGCGGACGCATTTCTGGGCCGTCGTCGCGCGCTTGTAGTCGCGCGTTTCCACTCCGGTGAAGAGGTTCTTGAACTGCACCATGCCGGAATTGGCGAACATCAGCGTGGGGTCGTTGCGCGGCACCAGCGGGCTCGACGGGATAACCGCGTGACCCTGCTTGTCGAAAAAGGACAGGAAGGTGGAGCGGATATCGTTCAGCGTTTGCATCGCAGTGGCCCTTAAGCGTGAGGTTAGCTTGGCTGAGATAACCCGGTGGTTCGCGGCTGTCCACGGCGATTGCGAACGAAAACAGGGCCGCCGTGTGGGCCGCCCTGTGTCCGGAGTGATTTTTGCGCTGGGATTGCGCGACGGGTGAAGGTGCGTTCTACGCTTCGAGGATGTCGTCGTCTTCTTTGCGCTCGTGCTCGGGCATGTCGAAATCGAGCCCATGTGCGGCGCGGATCTTGTCCTCGATCTCCAGCGCCATCTGCTCGTTCTCGCGCAGGAAGCTTTTGGCGTTCTCTCGCCCCTGCCCGATGCGCTCGTCGCCATAGCTGAACCAGGAGCCGGATTTGTCCACGACACCCGCGGCGACGCCCAGATCGAGCAGCTCGCCCATCTTGGAAATCCCCTCGCCGTACATGATGTCGAATTCCACCTGCTTGAAGGGCGCGGCGACCTTGTTTTTCACGACTTTCACGCGGGTGTGGTTGCCCACGACCTCGTCGCGATCCTTCAGCGCGCCGATGCGGCGGATGTCGAGGCGGACGGAGGAATAGAACTTAAGCGCATTGCCGCCCGTGGTGGTTTCTGGTGAGCCGAACATAACACCGATCTTCATGCGGATCTGGTTGATAAAGATCACCATGCAGTTGGAGCGGCTGATGGAGCCCGTCAGCTTGCGCATCGCCTGGCTCATCAGGCGGGCCTGCACGCCGACGGAGCTGTCGCCCATGTCACCTTCCAGCTCGGATTTCGGTGTCAGAGCGGCCACAGAGTCGACGATGACCATGTTCACAGCACCAGAGCGGACCAGCGTGTCGGTGATCTCGAGCGCCTGCTCGCCGGTGTCGGGCTGGCTGATCAGCAGCTCATCGAGATCGACGCCGAGCTTCTTGGCATAGGTTGGGTCGAGCGCATGCTCGGCATCGACAAAGGCGCAGACGCCGCCCGCCTTCTGTTGCTCGGCGACGCAGTGCAGTGTCAGGGTTGTTTTGCCCGAGCTTTCCGGCCCGTAGATCTCCACAATGCGGCCCATGGGCAGCCCGCCGATACCAAGCGCGATATCGAGGCCGAGCGACCCGGTCGAGCTGGCCTTGATGTCCTGCACCGCGCCTTCGGTGCCCAGCTTCATGATCGAGCCCTTGCCGAATTGGCGCTCGATCTGCGCCAGTGCGGAATCAAGCGCCTTCTGCTTGTCTGCTGTCTTCTTGCTGTCCATGCTCAATAAATCTGCCGTTGCCATTTTCGCTTCCTCTTAGTGTCACACTTCGCGAAACACGGCAATCCGGGCCAGCGTTTCGTATTGTGATGTTCTCATTGTGTTCCTTATGAGATCAAAAAGAGAACATTTCAATCAAAATTTCACGAATTGATAGTCTGCCGAATCTGGTTAAAGACTGGTTTAAGGACACGTGTTTTGGGCGGCCGCACGCGCAACGAGAAAGAATATCATTCTGGAACAGCGTCTTGCGAGGGGAGGTGAGCATCTCTGGCGGATGTATCGGAGGCCGCTTTGTGGCGGTGATCGCCTGAGATATCTGAGATGAAGCCAGCGCGGATCGCGGGCGCTCAGTGCAGCTGTTGGTGCACGGTGTCCGTCAGATCATTCAGAGAAAACGGTTTTGGCAGGAAGACCGAGTTCGGAATCTTGATCTGGGTCTCGCCGAAGCTGTCTTCGGCGTAGCCCGAGACGAAGACCACGCGCACGCCGGGACGGTCTTTTAGCGCCTTGCGGACCCAACTGGGGCCGTCCATGCCGGGCATCACCACATCGGTCACAAAAACATCGACGTTCAGCGAGGAATCCTCCAGCGTCTTGAGGGCAGCTTCGGCAGAATCGGCTTCGAGCACGGTATAACCGCGCAACCGCAAGGCGCGGCTGGCGAAGGCGCGCACGGGAGCTTCGTCCTCGACCAGAAGGATCACGCCATCGCCGTGTTTCGGCGCCGGTGCTGGCTTTTCCTCGCGCGGCGCCGGTGCCGTGACTTCGGACGGCTCCAGCACCGGGAAGTACAGCGTGAAACAGGTCCCTGAGCCAACGGTGCTGTCGACAAAGATGTAGCCGCCGGTCTGTTTGATAATCCCGTAAGCGGTGGAGAGACCGAGGCCGGTGCCCTCGCCGGTGCGCTTGGTGGTGAAGAAAGGCTCGAAGACCTTCTGCAGCTTGTCCGAGGGGATGCCCACGCCATCGTCAGACACCTGCACGGTCACGTAGCGCCCGGGCGGCACGCGCACCCGGTCGCGTTCCAGTGGCTCTTCGAGGTCGGTGCATTCGGTCACGATCCGGATTTGACCGCCCTGTGGCATCGCATCGCGGGCGTTCACTACGAGGTTCATCAACACCTGCTCGAGCTGCCGTTTGTCGGCGCGGATCGGCTCCAGAACGGGGTCGTGGCTGAGGGTCAGCGTGATCTTTTCGCCCACCAGCCGGTTCAGCAGATGTGTGAGGTCCGACAGGGTATCCCGCATGTCGAGTGTCTCGGGTCGCAGCGTCTGCTTGCGCGAGAAGGCGAGAAGCTGGCCAACCAGTGCCGCGGCGCGATTGGCGTTCTGGTTGATCTGCACAAGATCACTGAAGTCTGGATCGCCTTGGTCGTGGCGCAGCAGCAGCAGATCGCAGTGCCCCGAAATCGCGGTGAGCAGGTTGTTGAAGTCATGCGCGACGCCGCCAGCCAATTGCCCGATGGCCTGCATCTTCTGGCTCTGCACGAATTGCGCTTCCAGCGATTTCAACTCGGTTGCGTCGTTGAGCACCGCGATCAGCGCAGGCTTGCCATCTTCGGTCACGCGGTTGAGCGTGACTTGCACGAAGACCTCTTTGTCGGTCCGCTTGAGGCGCAGAAACTCGGATTGCTGCGGGCCCCGCCCGGCCAAAGTCTCGGCCAACCAATCAGTGATTGAGCGCCCCAGACCTTCCATCAGATCGGAGAGCGGCACCTTGTCCTTCAAGCCCACGCCGATCAGGCCGGCGGCGAGGCGGTTATAGGCCTGCACATCTCCTTTCTGGCCGATCTTCAGGAGCGGCACCGGCAGGTCCTGGAAGACGTTCCAGCCATCCTTCGACATGGTCTCGACGCCCGGCGGCAGCAGATAGAGCGCGCGGCGCCCGGCCCCGGCGTCCATCTCGCAAATCCGCACGCGGGTGAGACCGTTGGCGCCGGAAATGTCGCAGACCGTGCCCGAGACGACGGGCAGCTGTTCAAAGAGACGGTCGAGCGTCTTCACGCGCCCACCGGCAATCTTGCGCGCCTGTTCGTTCATATAGAGCACCGCGTTCGTGCGACCGACGAGGATCATCGGCAATGCGGGCCCTTCGGTGGCCTGCGCCGCGGCGGGCACGTCCTCGAGGCGCCACAGATACATCTCTTCGCCCGCCTGATGCACGGCGAGCCGAATGTGGCCGCGCCGGGTGACGAGATCCTCGCGTGCGGCGCCATCCTGATCGGCGCGGGACTGAAGGCGGAAAACGATCCCGCTGGGGTTGGCGAGTGTGTTTTTCAGGGTGCTGCTGATGGTCGGATCAAGGTCCTTGTCGAACCGTTTCTGGGCTGAGAGGTTGGCCGAGAGGATCTCTCCCTGCGGATCGACCAGGAAGCTGGGCGACGAATCGTTGAAGATGAAATCCGAAAGCGTGCTTACAGCCGCCGCGCGTCGTTTCAGGTGACGCTGTGCAATCGCCATCAGAATGCAGCAGATCGCCAGCAGCGACAGGCACCCGGCAAAGAGCGCGCGGCGGGCGGTCAGATCGGTGGTCGCAAGCGCCAAAACTCCAAGCAGAACAGCGATTAACACCAATGTACCAAGCCGCTTTTGTGCGCTCACGGCAAAATGTGTCAGCTTGGAGGAAGTGAGTGCGCCGCGCGACAAATTCAGGCTCCCAGACGGTTCGAATCGTTCCTGCAACTACACGCCTGATTGCTTAATCTAGGCTTAACCACGTCGGGCGTTGCTCGCAGAGGTTGAGTATCGTCAGAGTTTAACGCGCGTCAAGTGTGCTGTGAAAAAACCGTCGCCGTGTTGCTGAACGTCAATGCGGCGCTGAAAGCAGCAGCGCCAGTCGGGCTGGCGAGACAGAAAGGCGGCGACCCGGTCCTCGTTTTCGCACTTAAGCACGGAGCAGGTCGCATAGGCGAGCGTGCCGTCAGGGCCGACCAGCTTGGTGGCCGCATGGAGAATGTCATCCTGGATTGTCGTCAATTCCGACAATCGCTCGGGCGTCAGCGCCCACTTGCCGTGGGGCGCGCGCCGCCATGCACCGCTGCCGGAACAGGGCGCGTCGCAGAGCACGATGTCGAAGGGGGCTTGTTGCTCTAGCGTCGCGGCGTCGAGTTGGGGGATGCTGGCCCCTGCCCTCTCAGCACGCGCTGGCAGGTCTTTCATCCGCGCGGGTGCGGCGTCATGGGCAAAGACCGTGCGGCCCGCCGCCTCCATGGCAAGCGACTTGCCACCGCCTCCCGCGCAGTAGTCCAGGCAGCGGGCGCCGTTGGGCAAAGCCGCGACAACGGCTTGGGAGGCGGCATCCTGCAGTTCGATCCAGCCATCCTGGAATGGGCGCGATTGCGTCACGCGACGGGCGCCCTCTGTGACGGTCAGCGCCGTGTCGCAGAGCGGGTTCAGGCTCGTGGCGATTCCATCGGCCTTCAGCGCCTCCTGTGCCATGGCGCGTGTCGCCCTACTGGTGTTGACGCGCAGCGTGATGGGCGCGCGGGTCTGTAAAGCGAGTGCGGTCGCTTCGGCCTGTGGGCCGAGGCTCTCGGTCAGCTCCGATACCAGCCAATCCGGCAGGTTCCATCGCACGCCAATCGGAGCATCCGAGGACGGCGCGTTCGCCTCCTGCTCGGACAGCGCTGCGGGCGCGTGACCTTCGCCAGTGAAGAGCTGAGCGGGGTCGAGAGCCTCCTCGCGCAACAAGCCGATCATCACCGCGCGCCCGTTTGTGCCACCTCCGGCGGCCCCCGCCGAGCGTAACCGGCGCAAGGCGTCGAAGACATGGTCACGGATGGCTGCGCGGTCCTTCGATCCGGCAAAGCGGCTGCGCCGGGCCCATTGGGTCAGGGCCTGTTCCGCGGCGGCGCCTGCCGAAATCGTGTCGAGTATTTCGATTGCCGCGGCCACCCGCGCCCCCGGGGTCATGGGGCCACCTCACCCAACCAAACGCAGCGACGCGCCATCACCCCACCCGGTAATTCGGGCTCTCGCGGGTGATCTGCACATCATGCACATGGCTCTCCTTGAGCCCGGCGCCGGTGATCTTCACGAACTGGCAGTTGCTGCGCATCTCATCGACCGTGGCGCAACCGGTGTAGCCCATGGCTGCACGCAGGCCTCCGACCAGCTGGTGAACGACAGCGGCAGCGCTGCCCTTGTAGGCCACCTGCCCTTCGATGCCCTCCGGTACCAGCTTGTCGCTGGCGGCGTCCTTCTGGAAATACCGATCCGCCGAGCCGCTTGCCATGGCACCGAGCGATCCCATGCCGCGATAGCTTTTGAAGCTGCGGCCTTGGTAGAGAATGACTTCGCCGGGAGATTCATCCGTGCCCGCGATCATGCTTCCCACCATCGCGCAGGAGGCCCCGGCCGCGATGGCCTTGGCAAAATCGCCGGAAAACTTGATACCTCCATCTGCGATGACCGGTGTGTCTCCGGCGGCTGCCGCACAGTCTATGATGGCGGTGAGCTGCGGCACGCCGACGCCCGCGACCATGCGCGTGGTACAGATCGACCCCGGCCCGATCCCGACCTTCACAGCATCGGCGCCCGCGTCGATCAGCGCGCGTGTGGCCTCGCCGGTCGCGACATTTCCCGCGACAATCTGCACCTCGTTCGAGAGCGCCTTGGCGCGGCGCACGGCAGCGGCCACGCCTTCGGAATGCCCATGTGCCGTGTCGATCACGATCATGTCGACGCCCGCATCCACCAGCGCTTCGGAGCGCTCAAAACCCGCGTCACCTACGGTCGTCGCGGCGGCGACGCGAAGGCGGCCAAGGCCGTCCTTACAAGCCGTCGGGTTCAGCACGGCCTGTTCGGTGTCTTTCAGCGTCAACAAGCCGGTGAGCTTGCCGCCCTTGTCGGTGATCAAGAGCTTTTCGATGCGGCGGGCCTTCATCAGGCTGATCGCCTCTTCGCGGTCTGCAGGCTCGTGCAGGATCGCGAGATTGTCGGAGGTCATCATCACCGAGACCGGCGTGTCATCATCGGAAGCGAAGCGCATATCGCGATTGGTCACGATACCCACGACGCGGCCCTTCTCATCCACCACCGGGAAGCCGGTGACGCGGTAGCGGTCCTGCAGCGCCTTGGCATCGGCCAGGGTCTGATCGGCGCGCAGGGTGATCGGGTTGTAGACGATGCCGCTCTCGAAGCGTTTCACGCGGCGGATCTCGCGCGACTGCTCTTCGATGCTGAGATTGCGGTGCACCACGCCGATGCCGCCTGCCTGCGCCATGGCGATGGCCATGCGGCCTTCGGTGACCGTATCCATCGCCGAGCTCAGCAGCGGAATGTTCATCGAAATTGCCCGGGTCACCCGCGTCCGGGTGTCTGCGGTGGACGGCAGCACAGAGGAGGCGCCGGGCACCAGCAGCACATCATCAAAGGTGAGAGCCTCACGAATCTCCATTAGCATACCTCGCGCGCGGAGTGTCTCATTTGGCAGTTTCCTATTTCACGCGTCGGCGAAAATGAAAAGGGCAAAATCGGGCGCGGGCGCGAACCGGCGGGCATTGCCAAACCCGTGTGCGGGTTTCAAGGTCACCGGGCGCAGAGACAGGCGGAGGGCGGAATGGCAGAACACGGGTATGACAGCGGCAGGCTTGATCTGCCGTTTGTGGGGATTTCTACCTTCGGCAAGCGGCCTTACGTGTCGGATTGGGGGGCGATCTCGGCGGAGGTGGCGATCCTCGGGGCGCCCTTCGATGCGGGCACGCAGTGGCGCGCGGGTGCGCGGTTCGGCCCGCGGGGCGTGCGCGAGGCCTCGACGCTGTTCAGCTTTGGGCATGCAGGCGCCTACGATCACGAAGATGATGCGACCTATCTGCCCGCGGCTGTCCGCATCGTGGATATTGGTGACGCCGACATCGTGCATACGGATACCGAGGCGAGCCACGCGAATATCGAGGTTGGCGTGCGGGCGATCCTGCGCGCGGGCGCCCTGCCCGTGGTGATTGGCGGTGATCACTCGGTGAATATCCCTTGCATCCGGGCCTTCGGTGGGCCGGATTATACGGGGCGTCCATTCCATATTCTGCAGATCGACGCGCATCTGGATTTTGTCGACGAGCGGCATGGCGTGCGACACGGGCATGGCAACCCGATGCGGCGTGCGGCGGAGCAGCCCTATGTCACCGGGCTGAGCCAGGTGGGCATCCGCAATGTCAGTTCCACCGCGCGGGAAGGCTATGAAGATGCGCGAGCCATGGGATCGCAGATCATCTCGGTGCGGCAGGCGCGCAAGATGGGACCGTCCGGGGTGATCGGGACCATACCCGAGGGCGCGCCGGTCTATGTGACCATCGATATCGACGCTTTCTGCCCTTCGATCGCACCCGGCACCGGCACGCCGAGCCACGGCGGGTTTCTCTACTATGAAGTGCTGGAGATGCTACAAGCGCTCGCCAAGCGGCATGAGGTGGTGGGGATCGATCTGGTCGAAGTGGCCCCCGACTATGACCCATCGGGGTCCACCGCCATCCTTGCTGCACAGCTTCTCCTGAACACGCTCGGCTTCATCTTTCATGCGCGGCAGCAGGTCTGATCCTTGGGCCGTTCAACGCATGTTCATAATCGTTATGACAAATACAGGCGGGCAATGCCGCGCTCGGCATATTAAGTGACGCAGATCAGTATGAGCACGGGCGGTGCCACGGTAAGCTCCGCCCAAAGGTCAAGAACAGGTGTGACGATAAGATGAGCAGTGATCCCCTTGTGGTCTTTACCCCCTCGGGCAAACGGGGGCGGTTTCCGACCGGTACGCCGATCCTGACAGCA
Source organism: Roseobacter cerffii (assembly GCF_054226325.1). Taxonomy (NCBI): domain Bacteria; kingdom Pseudomonadati; phylum Pseudomonadota; class Alphaproteobacteria; order Rhodobacterales; family Roseobacteraceae; genus Roseobacter; species Roseobacter cerffii. Next base: position 2,329,851 of record NZ_CM135757.1, on the reverse strand, counting down.
GCGCGGCAGCTGGGGGTGGACCTCGACTCCGTCTGTGGCGGGCGTGGTATCTGTTCGAAATGCCAGATCACGCCGAGCTATGGCGAATTCTCGAAACATGGGGTGACAGTTCGGGAGGACGCGCTGTCGGAGTGGAATAGCGTTGAGGCGCGGTACGACGAGAAGCGCGGGCTGGCCAAGGGGCGCCGCCTGGGCTGTCAGGCGACGGTACAGGGCGATGTGGTCATCGACGTGCCGCCCGAAAGCCAAGTGCACAAACAAGTGGTGCGCAAGCGGGCCGAGGCGCGGGAAATCCTGCTCGACCCCTCCACCAAGCTTTTCTATGTCGAGGTGGAAGAACCCGACATGCACGACCCCTCGGGCGATCTGGAACGCCTGCGCGCCGCGCTCAAGAGCCAATGGGGCCTGCGCAAGGTCACGGCCGACCTGCATATTCTGCAGTCGATGCAGCCAATCCTGCGCAAGGGTGAGTGGAAGGTGACCGTTGCGGTCCACTTGGGCGACAAGGAAAACCGCCCGCGCATCATGAATATTTGGCCGGGGTATTATGACGGCACGGTTTACGGGCTGGCGGTCGACCTTGGCTCGACCACCATCGCAGCGCATCTCTGTGATCTGCAGACCGGCGAGGTGCTGGCCTCCTCGGGCGTGATGAACCCGCAGATCCGCTTTGGCGAGGACCTGATGAGCCGGGTCTCATATTCCATGATGAATGCCAAGGGCGCGGAAGAGATGACCCGCGCGGTGCGCGAGGGCATGTGCGGGCTCTTCACCCAGATCGCGGCGGAGGCGGAGATCGACAAGGAGCTTATTGTCGATGCCGTCTTTGTCTGCAATCCGGTCATGCACCACCTGCTGCTGGGCATTGACCCTTTTGAGCTGGGCCAGGCACCATTTGCCTTGGCGACCAACAACGCGCTGCGGCTGCGCGCGGATGATCTAGAGTTGAACATCCACCCCTCGGCGCGGATTTACCTGCTGCCCTGCATCGCCGGGCATGTGGGCGCAGATGCCGCCGCTGTCGCCCTATCCGAGGCGCCGGATAAGTCGGACGATCTGGTACTGGTTGTGGATGTGGGCACCAATGCGGAGATTCTGCTGGGGAACAGAGAAAAGGTGCTCGCCTGCTCCTCGCCCACCGGGCCCGCCTTTGAAGGGGCCCAGATCAGCTCCGGTCAGCGCGCGGCCCCGGGGGCCATCGAGCGGGTCGAGATCGATCCTGCGACGAAAGAGCCGCGCTTCAAGGTGATCGGCTCTGATCTGTGGTCGGACGAAGACGGTTTTGACGCGATGATCGCCACGACCGGTGTGACCGGCATCTGCGGCTCGGGCATCATCGAAATGGTGGCCGAGATGCGTATCCACGGCATCGTGGATGCACCGGGGCTGATCGGCTCACCCGAGCAGACCGGCACGGAGCGATGCTTCCAGGACGGGCGCACCTACTCCTACCTGCTCTATGACGGCACCGAGGCGGGCGGGCCGAAGATCACCATCACGAACCGTGATATCCGTGAAATCCAGATGGCGAAGGCGGCGCTCTACTCTGGTGCGCGGCTGTTGATGGACAAGTTCGGTGTCGACAAGGTGGACCGCGTCGTGCTCGCGGGTGCGTTCGGCGCGCATATCTCAACCAAGCATGCCATGGTGCTGGGGATGATCCCCGATGCGCCGCTCGACAAGGTGACCTCCGCTGGGAACGCGGCAGGGACCGGTGCGCGCATCGCCCTTCTCAACACCGGCGCGCGAGCCGAAATCGAGGCGACGGTGCGGGCGATCCATAAGGTCGAGACCGCGATTGAGCCGCGCTTTCAGGAGCATTTCGTGAATGCCTCAGCGATCCCGAATGCCGTCGAGCCCTTCCCCATTCTCAATTCCATCGTGACACTGCCCGAGACCACCTTTAACACAGGTAGCAGCGGCACGGATGCCACCAGCGGCGGGCGCCGCAGGAGGCGCCGGGCATGACCCAGGACAACAGCGAACAGGCGGATTTCTGGACAGCGCAAGCTGGCCCGAAATGGGTGGAGCAGCAGGAACTGCTAGATGCGCTCATGCAGCCCGTGCTGGATGGCGTCCTGTCACGCGCACCTTTGACATCGGGCGACAGCTTGCTGGACATCGGCTGCGGCACCGGCGCCAGCACCTTGCAGGCGGCGGATATGGTCGGAGAGCGTGGACATGTGCTCGGTGCGGATATCTCGCCGACCATGCTCGATTTGGCCCGAAGCCGCGCCGGGGCTCGGACCAACATCGCCTTTGCCGAAGCGGACGCGGCGCATCATGTTTTCAACGATCAACGCTTCGATCATATGATCTCGCGTTTTGGGGTGATGTTCTTTGCGAAGCCTGAAGCGGCCTTTGCCAATATTCTGAGCGGCTTGAAGCCCGGAGCTCATGTGACTTTCGCGTGCTGGGGCGCTTTCCCGAACAATCCGTGGTTTGGCCTTGCCGTCCAGGCTGCCAAGGAGGTGTTGGGCGCGCCGCCGAGCGTGGACCCGGATGAACCGGGCCCCTTCGCCTTCCGCGAGACCGCGCGCGTGCGGGGCATTCTTTCAAAGGCAGGCTTTGACCGCATCGAGGCCGAGACCGTGGAGATCGCCCTCACGCCGCCCGGAACACGCGCCGACGTCGCAGAGATGGCGACGAGCATTGGCCCCGCGGCGCGGACGGTGGAGTACTTCCAGGGCAGCGCCGCCGATAGTGCGGCAATCACTGCCAAGGTCGAGGAAGCACTCCGCCCGTTCGAGACGCCCGAGGGCGTGCGGGTGCCCGCCGAGATCAATTTCTTCAGCGCGCGCCGTCCAGACATGTGATGGGCCTTGACCCGCTCCGGCGAAAGAATTACGCCGAGCGCTGAGCGCGGGTATGGTGAAAAGGTATCACGCGAGCTTCCCAAGCTTAAGTTACGGGTTCAATTCCCGTTACCCGCTCCACAGCCGTTTGAAGCTCCAATCAGTCCAGCGCGAATGTGAGGCCGAAGGCCAGCACGCCATCGGTCGATTGACCGTCTGCCGGGAGCAGTTGCGCAAAGAAGTTGCGGTAGCGGGCCTGCAGACCGATCAGCGGGACCACGTTACCGATGGAGTGGTCAAAGCGGTCCCCCTCGCCCGGGTAGATCGCCAGACCGGCGAAGGCGCCGACCTCGAATTCGGTTGCCACCTCAATATCGTATCCGATCGAGATAAGTGGCGAGACGTTGGAGTAGCTATTCTGGAAAACGCCGACCGTATAGTCGAAGGTCGGGCCTTCCCACGTCAGGAAGACACCCGGATTGAACTCGCGAAAGTCTTCCTGAGCATCGAAATGCTCTGACCCCAGCAGGATCGAGAGCCGGTCAGGGCCGGCGAGCGCAGTGGTCGGAAGGGCTGCGGCAAGGATCAGGGCATGCAGTTTCATCGCGTGTCTCCGGCAAAGGGCGTTAAATCTAGGGTTGAACCCCTTCTAAGCCTTTTTTGCCGGATGTGGGTTAAAACTGCCTTACCCGGTCAGGATGTTCGCGAAAGTGGCGCGCAGGTCACGCTTCAGGACCTTGCCGGTCGCATTGCGCGGCAGGGTTTCGACGAACACGGCGGTGTCAGGCGTCTGCCACTTGGCGATCTTGCCGTCGAAGATCGACAGCACATCGGCAGGCGCGGGGTCGCAGCCCTGCGCTTTCACGGCCACCAGGACGGGGCGTTCGCCCCACTTCGGATGCGGCGCGCCGATCACAGCGGCATCGGCCAGTTCCGGATGCGCGATCGCAATGTTCTCGAGCTCCACCGAGCTGATCCATTCGCCGCCGGACTTGATGATGTCTTTGGCGCGGTCACGGATGGTCAGGTAGCCGTCGGGGTCAATCGTTGCGATGTCACCGGTGTTGAACCAGCCGTCCTGCAGGGTTTCGTCGCGGCTCATGTGAAAATACGCGTCGAGAATGAAATGCCCGCGCACCAGCAACTCGCCTTGCGTTTGCCCGTCGTGGGGCAGCGGCGCGCCTGAGGTGTCGACGATTTTCAATTCGACACCCCAGGGCGGACGGCCCTGGTTCTCACGCAGCAGGTGCCGCGCATCGGCGTCTAGATCGAGGTGCTTGGCCAGGGGCTGGTTGACCGAGCCGATGGGCGACATTTCGGTCATACCCCAGGCGTGCAGCGTTTCCACGTCATAGCGATCACGGAAGGTGGCGATCATTGAAGGTGGGCAGGCCGAGCCCCCCACAACCGTGCGTTTGAGCGATGCGAGCGCGCTTCCCGTGCGCTCGGCCTCTCCGAGAAGACCCTGCCAGATGGTCGGCACACCCAGAGCGATGGACACCCGATGCGTGTCGATGAGCTGGACAAGTGAGGCGCCGTCGAGGCCCGGGCCCGGCAGCACCATGCGCGCGCCGACCACCGCGCAGGCATAGGGCGTGCCCCAAGCGTTGACATGAAACATCGGAACCACGGTCAGCACCACATCCATCGCTGAAAAGCCGAGGCTGTCGGACAGGTTGCAAGCGAGGCTGTGCAGCACCGTGGAGCGGTGCGAGAACAGCACCCCCTTCGGATGCCCGGTGGTGCCGGAGGTGTAGCAGAGGCTCGAGGCGGTCTGTTCATCGAAACTCGGCCAGTCGAAGTCACACGCGCCCTCGGCCAGAAGATCGTCATATGCGATGAGCTCCGGCAAAGTCTCGGCCGCCGCGCCGGTCTCCGCCTCCAGAAGCACAATGAGTTTAACGCTCTTGAGCTCTTCACGCAGGCTGGCCACCAGCGGCACAAAGGTGCTGTCGATGAACAGCACCTCGTCCTCGGCGTGGTTGATGATGTAGACGAGCTGCTCCGGAAACAGCCGAGGATTGATCGTGTGGCAGACAAAGCCGCCGCCCGAGACGCCGAAGTAAATCTCGAGGTGCCGCCTATTGTTCCACGCGATGGTACCACAGCGCGCCTGAGGCCCGAGCCCGCGTGCCGTGAGGGCGGATGCAAGCCGCCGCGCGCTGCGGGCCACCTGCCCCCATGTTGTGACCTCGCTCCCCCCACCGGTGTTGATCGACACGATCTCGGTGTCGCCGTGGTAGCGTGCGGCATGGTCGATCAGGCCTGAAATCAAAAGCGGCGCGGTCATCATTTGGCCGAGCATTGTTCTCTCCTGCTTTTGCTGCGCCGACCACCCTGCAATGACGCCGGGACGCTGGCAAGGCTTGGCAAAATGCGCGCCACTTCGTAAGGGACGGCCATGGACTTGCGTTATCACACCCCGCTCTCCCCCGAAGTTCAGCTGGAGCTTGGCCTCGACCCGGTGGCGCCGCTGGCCATGGCGGACCGCGTGCGGTTTTCCGAGCTCGACGTGCTCAACCACGTCAACAATGCCGTTTACATGCAGTGGTTCGAGCGGTTGCGGATCAGATATACGCAGGACTGGGGCGTGTCGCGGTACCTGGGGTCCGCTGAAGACCCGCGGATCGTGATCCGCTCAGGACAGATCCACTATCGCAAAGAGATGCTGATGGACGAGGATTACGTGGTGACCTGTGGCTGCACGGCCTTTCGCACCACCTCCTTCTCGCTGACGCAGACCCTTTGGTCAGGTGGCACGCTGCGCGCGACGTTTGACTGCGTGCTGGTGCTGCTGACCAGCGATGGCGCGGGGCGCTTTTCGATACCCGCAGAGCTGCGCCAGAGGTTCATCGAGGTGGACGGCGCGCAGGATGAGGCGGGGTGACCAAGGGTGGCCTGAAGCCCACCCAACCCGCCTGCACAAACGGTGCGACTGACAGGTAGGGTGGGCTTCAGGCCACCCTTTGCTAGGCTTGATGACGGTGAATAAAATCGACGAGCTGAGCTGTTGAGCCGTCCTTATCGCTGGCATCCGTCTCGCCTTCGACAACGGGCTGCAAGGAGGTCGCCAGTTCCTTGCCCAGCTCGACCCCCCATTGATCGTAGGAGTTGATCCCCAAGACGACCCCCTCAACAAACACCCGGTGTTCGTAGAGCGCGATGATCTGACCCAAGGTGAACGGGTCGAGCTTGGGGTAGACCAGCGTTGTAGACGGGCGGTTGCCTGCAAAGACCCGGTGCCGCGCCTGGCGCTCAAGCTCTGCACCCGTGAACCCGGCCGCGGTCATCTTCGCGCGCGCTTCCTCGAGGTCGCGCCCTCGCATCAAGGCTTCTGATTGCGCCAGGCAATTGGCGATCAGCAGGTGATGATGATGCGCCAGCTCAGGCTCGTGCCCCTCGGCGGCAATCATGAATTCACAGGGCACCACGCGCGTGCCCTGATGGATGAGTTGGTAAAAGGCGTGCTGGCCATTGGTGCCCGCAGCCCCCCAGACAATCGGCCCACTTGCGGCGGTCACCGGGGCCCCATCCATCTGGACCCCTTTCCCGTTTGATTCCATCTCAAGCTGCTGCAGGTAGTCCGGCAGTCGCGCCAACCGCTGATCGTAAGGCAGCACCGCTCGGCTTGCGTGGCCGCACACCTGCGCGTGCCAGATGCCGACGAGCGCCAGCAGGACGGGCAGGTTCTCCTCCCATGCCGCGGATTTGAAGTGCTGGTCCATCGCCTGCCCGCCGCGCAGGAATGCGTCAAACCCTTTGGGCCCAATCGCGATCATCAGTGAGAGGCCAATCGGCCCCCACATGGAGTATCGCCCGCCGACCCAATCTTCGAAGCCGAACACCCGTTCGGCTGGAATGCCGAAGTCGCGGGTTTTCTCTTCCGCCGTGCTCAGGGCGGCGAATTGGCTGGTCGGGTCACCACCGTGCTCGTGCATCCAGGCCTTGGCAGTGCGGGCGTTGGTCATGGTTTCGATAGTGGTGAAGGTCTTAGAGGCCACGATCACCAGCGTCGTTTTGGCATCAAGCCCGCCGAGCGTGTCGGCGATATGCGCCCCGTCGACATTCGAGACAAAATGGCAGCGCGGGCCATCGTGGTAGGGTGCCAGCGCCTGCACCGCCATCGCGGGCCCAAGGTCCGAGCCGCCAATGCCGATGTTCACCACATCGGTGATTGCGCTCTCACGGACATGGTTGGCATAGACGCGCATGCGGTCGAGGGTATCGAGCACGCCGGGCATCACGTCGTATCCATCGACGAAGACAGGCCCGCCATCGAGATTGCGCAGCGCCGTATGCAGCACCGCGCGCCCTTCCGTGTCATTGATCGGTGCGCCGGAGAACATCGCCGCGCGCTTGCCGTCGACATCCGCCGCGTCGAGCAGATCGATCAGCGCCGCGCGTGTTTCGGTGTCGATGTTCGTCTTGGAATAGTCGAACAGCATGTCCCCGGTCTGCGCCGAAAAATCCCCGGCGCGCCGCGGGTCGTCAAAGAGAGACAGGATTGACCGCGCGGCGGTCTCTGTGTGCTGCTCGGCAAGCGTGTCCCACTGAGGTGTCAGGCGGCCCAATGTACGGTCCCTCCGGAAATGACAGCAGCGATAGGCGCCTCTGCCGGTGGCAGCGATTGCGCCTTCTCAAAAGCAGCGCGCTTGTCCTCGCCGAAGATCACCAGATGCTTGTCCATCGCACCATCGAGCGCAGGCGCGCTGAGCGTAATGCGGGCTTCTGGCTGATCCGCCGGGGCAATCGCGCAGACCAGCGGTGCATCCCGCGCCATTGCTGCGTCCGCACCGGGCGCGCCGGGAAAGAGCGAGGCGGTGTGCATATCCGCGCCCATGCCCAGAAGCAGCACCGAGATGGGCATCTCACCCGCCAGATCAGCAGCGACCTGCGGTGCAGCCTCCTCGGCACTCATGCCGTCGCGATAGAAGGAGATGAACTTTGCCGCCGACGCATTTCCGGTGAGCAGACGTGATTTCACAAGCCCCGCGTTAGAGCGCGCGTGATCTTCGGGCACCCAGCGCTCATCGGTCAGCATTACATGCACCCGGTCCCAGTCAATCTCGACCGAGCTCATCGCATCGAAAATCGGGCCCGGTGTTGTCCCCCCAGGCACCGCAAAGCTGGCGAATTCGTGCTGGAGAAGGCATTTGCGCAAATCGCTGGTGATCGCATGGGCGACGTTCATGATGGCCATGTCGCGATCCGCGTTTTCGTTGAATATCATGGGGTCACCTCTCGCCAGTCCCGATCGTCACGACGCATCAGCTGAGCGGCGGCATCCGGCCCCGCGCTGTGGCTGTCGTAAGGCTTGGGCACATCGCCGCGATTTGTCCAGCCTTCGATGATCGGATCGGTCCAGGCCCAGGCCGCTTCGACCTCGTCACCCCGCATGAAGAGGGTCTGGTTGCCGCGGATCACATCCATGATAAGCCGTTCATAGGCATCGACATTTTCGGCGCCATCCGGCCCCAGCGCGTCGGCGAAGGTCATGTCGAGCGGCACGTCGATGAGCCGCATTCCGCCGGGGCCGGGCTCCTTGATGGTCACGCCGAGCTTGATGCCCTCATTGGGCTGCAGGCGGATCGAGAGCACGTTGCGATGCCGCCCCGCCTCTTCTCCAAAGATCGAATGCGGTGTGTCTTTGAAGACAATAGAAATCTCGGAAGACCGCGCCACAAGGCGTTTGCCGGTGCGCAAGTAAAACGGGGTGCCCGCCCACCGCCAATTGGCGATATGGGTCTTCATCGCGATGAAGCTTTCGGTCTTCGATTTCGGATTTTCGACGGCGGTGCGATAGTTGGGGAGGGTTTCGGGATCGTCAGGATCGGCGTCATACTGGCCGCGCACGATGTGGTGCGGCTCGACCGGCTCCAAGGCCCGGATCACCTTGAGCTTTTCATCGCGCACCGCGTCCGGATCGAACCGCGCCGGTGGCTCCATCGCAATCAGACACAGAAGCTGCATCAGGTGGTTCTGGACCATATCGCGCATGGCCCCCGACTTATCGTAGTATTCCCCGCGCCCGCCCACACCGACGGTTTCAGCAACGGTGATTTGGATGTGATCGACAAACTGGCTGTTCCAGAGCGGCTCGAACAGCATGTTGCCAAAGCGCACCGCCATCAGGTTCTGAACGGTTTCTTTGCCAAGGTAATGGTCGATCCGGTAAATTTGGCGTTCGTCGAAGAAGGCCGCGAGGTCCTGGTTGAGCTGGCGCGCGGTCGTAAGGTCGCGACCAAAGGGTTTCTCAACCACAATGCGGCTGTCGTCATCGGTCAGCCCGTGGCTGTTCAATCGCTCCGCAAGATCGCCAAAGAGACCAGGTGCGACCGAGAAATAGAAGGCGCGCACCACTTTGCGGCGCATCTTTTCGGCCAATGCGCGCCAACCGTTTTCGCCCCGCGCGTCAATTGCCACGTAAGACAGGTTTTCGAGAAACGCGGCGAGCTTGTCCGTATCGACCTCGGCCCCTCCGCTGAATTCGCCGATCGCCTCGCCGATCATCTCGCGATAGCCTGCATCATCCATCTCGGCCCGCGCGGCGCCGATGACCCGCGCCTCCGCTGGCATCTGGCCCGCGCAATAGCGGCGGAACAGACCGGGCAGAATCTTGCGCCGGGCCAGATCGCCAGTGCCGCCAAAAATCACGAGATCGAAGGGATCGACCGGAATAACGCGCGAGACCATAAGTGTTCTTCCTGGAGTATGGGCGCATCGGCCACGGTTTATGTTAGCGCAAACATGCCTTGAATAAAACCCGATCACAAGAGCGTGCAGGTTGGCGACAACCTGTTTTCTTGCCTTTACCTATCCCCTAGCACACATTCACGGCAACAGGCACGCAAGGACCACCCCGCAATGAAAGATCTGGCACCGGCCAATGCAGGCAAATTCATCGACCCCAACGTGACGGCCAAAGGTGAACCGCGTGCGACAGTTGCCCTGACAGCGCCCAAGACGCTGTGGTTCAACACCGGGACGCTCTGCAACATCGAGTGCTTGAACTGCTATATCGAAAGCAGCCCGTCGAATGACCGGCTGGTTTACATCACCGCCGATGAGGTCACGGACTATCTGGACCAGATCGAAGAGCGCGCCTGGCCGATCAGCGAGATTGCCTTTACCGGCGGCGAGCCGTTCATGAACCCCGAGATGATTGAGATGGCACGCCGCGCCCTCGCGCGGGGCTACGAGGTGCTGATCCTGACCAATGCAATGCGGCCGATGATGCGGCGGAAGATGCAGGAGGGGTTGAAGGAGATCAACGCCGCCTACCCTGGCAAGCTCACCCTGCGCGTATCGGTTGATCATTATGACGCGAAGCTGCACGACGCCGAACGCGGTGTTGGAGCGTTTGAGAAGACGCTGCAGGGGATGAAATGGCTGCGGGACAACAGCCTGCGCATGGCCGTGGCAGGCCGGTCCGTCATGGCGCACAGCGACGCGGAGAGCCGGGCGGGATATGCGGCGTTCTTTGCCGAGCATGGTTTCGAGATCGATGCGCAGGACCCGGGCATGACCGTGCTCTTTCCCGAGATGGACGAGAGCGTGGAGGTGCCTGAGATCACGACCGCTTGTTGGGGCATTCTGAACAAGTCGCCCGACGCGCTGATGTGCGCGTCCTCACGGATGGTGGTCAAGCGTAAGGGCGCGGACCAGCCGGCGGTATTGGCCTGCACTCTGTTGCCCTATACGCCGGAGTTCGAGCTTGGCAACACGCTCGCGGATGCCGAAGGGGCCGTGGCGCTGAACCACCCGCATTGCGCCAAGTTCTGCGTGCTCGGCGGGGCGAGCTGTTCGGCCTGAGCCTCAGTGCAGGGTAAACTCGCCTGTCACGTTGCGCCATTCTCCGGGGCTGATCATCTTGCGATGGGTGAAACGCACAGAATGCAGCGGGCCTTCGATCTCTGACTGCCAGAAGTCGACGAATTCAAAGAGCCGCGGATGGTCCGGCGCGATGTCGTACTCCTGCCAGATGAAAGTATTGAGCACATGCGTGTAGTCTGGCATGCGATAGAAAAATTCGGCCGTGGTCAGGCCGTATCCTTTCAGCATCAATTCGGTCTCAGACAAGGGCATAGTGTGTCCTCACAACTGGTTAACGGGTCCAGCATGGCAGGATCAAATTACTTTTCAATGAAAACAGTGTGTTATCACTTGGGTGTCGCGGCTGCCAAATGGATCGGAACTGAGGGATTGCACCTTATATGTCCCCTCTGATAGAGTTAATCCACAATATATAGACCCTGCGGAAAAATTGGGCGTCCGACGTGAGCGATACACCACAACCCCCTGAAAATGATGACGAAATGATGCCGGAGCGCCCGAGCTATGATGGTCCTACCGTCAGCATCGAGCAGGAAATGCGCACGTCGTATCTCGATTATGCGATGTCCGTCATCGTCAGCCGCGCCATTCCAGATTTGCGCGACGGATTGAAGCCGGTGCATCGGCGTATCCTCTTTGCGATGCACGAAACCGGCAATTCGCATGACAAGGCCTATCGCAAGTCTGCCCGGCCCGTGGGCGACGTGATGGGTCAGTACCACCCCCATGGCGACAGCGCGATTTATGACGCGCTGGTGCGCATGGCGCAGGATTTCTCCATGTCCCTGCCGCTGCTCGACGGTCAGGGCAACTTCGGCTCCATGGACGGCGATAACCCGGCGGCCATGCGCTACACCGAAGTCCGCATGGACAAGCCTGCCGCCTATCTCTTGAACGACATCGACAAGGACACCGTCGATTTTCAGGACAACTATGACGGCAAGCAGCAGGAGCCGACCGTGCTCCCGGCCCGCTTTCCCAACATGCTGGTCAATGGCGCGGGCGGCATCGCTGTGGGCATGGCCACGAACATTCCGCCGCACAATCTGGGCGAAGTGGTGGATGCGACCCTTGCGCTGATCGAAGACCCCGATCTCACCTCTGAGCAGCTCATAGACTACGTGCCCGGGCCGGACTTCCCGACGGGTGGCATCATGCTGGGCCGCTCCGGCGCGCGCAAAGCTTACCTGGAAGGCCGCGGCTCGGTCATCGTGCGGGCAAAGACCCGCATGGAAGAACTGCGCAAGGACCGTTGGGCGATCATCGTCGATGAGATCCCCTATCAGGTGAACAAATCCACCATGATCGAGAAGATCGCCGAACAGGTGCGCGAGAAGAAGATCGACGGTATCGCCCACGTGCAGGACGAATCCGACCGCAATGGTGTGCGCGTGGTCATCGAGTTGAAGCGCGACGCGGTGTCGGAGGTGGTGCTCAACCAACTCTACCGCTTTACACCGATGCAGACGTATTTCGGCTGCAATATGCTTGCGCTCAACGGTGGTCGGCCCGAACAGCTGACGCTGCGCAAATTCCTCACCTATTTCATCGACTTCCGCGAAGATGTCGTCGCCCGCCGTACGGCCTACCTGCTGCGCAAGGCGCGCGAACGCAGCCACATTCTTTGTGGTTTGGCCGTCGCTGTGACCAATATCGATGAAGTTGTCGCAACCATCCGCGCCTCGGCCGATGCCGCGGAAGCGCGCGAAAAGCTGATGACCCGGCGCTGGCCTGCCGAGCAGATCCTCGACTATATCGCGCTGATCGATGATCCGACCCATACCGCCAATGACGACGGCACGTATAACCTCAGCGAAACCCAGGCGCGCGCTATTCTGGAGTTGCGTCTGCAACGCCTCACGCAGATCGGCGTGAAAGAGGTTACCGACGAGCTGGAAGAACTGGCCGGCAAGATCAAGGAATACCTCGAAATCCTGGGGTCGCGCGACCGGATCATGGGCATCATCGCCGATGAGCTGCGCGAGGTACGTGAGCTCTTTGCCGTGCCGCGCCGGACGGAGATTGTCGACTGGTCCGGCGATATGGACGACGAGGACCTGATCGCGCGGGAAGACATGGTCGTGACGGTCACCTCGGGTGGCTACATCAAGCGCACGCCTCTGGCCGATTTCCGCAGCCAGCGGCGGGGCGGCAAGGGTCTTGCAGGCATGCAGACCAAGGAAGAGGACGTGGTAACCACCCTCTTCGTCGCCAACACGCATACGCAGCTTTTGTTCTTCACCACCGATGGGATGGCCTACAAGCTCAAGACCTGGCGGCTGCCGCAGGGTGGGCGCACGTCGAAGGGCAAGGCCATCGTGAATATTTTGCCGATCCCGACAGGGGTATCGATCGCGGCCATCCTGCCGATTGACCGCGACGAGGAGGACTGGTCCGAGTTGCAGATCGTCTTTGCGACCTCCGCCGGGACGGTCAGGCGCAACGCGCTGAGCGATTTCACCAATGTGAAGTCCAACGGCAAGATCGCGATGAAGTTCGAAGGAGAAAGCGAGGGTTGGAAGCTGATAAACGCGCGCATCGCCTCGCCCGACGAAGACGTGATGCTGGTGACGGCGTCTGGGCGCGCGATCCGGTTCCCGTCAACGGACGTGCGCGTCTTCAACTCGCGCAGTTCCGTGGGCGTGCGCGGTGTAAAGCTCAACGGCAATGACAAGGTGGTGTCGATGTCGATCATTCGACATTTCGATGCGACCCCGGACGAGCGCGCGGCCTACCTGAAGATGCGGCGCGCGATGGCGGGGATTGCGGATGACACGGAAAGCGCCGCGTCGGATGAGGAAGAGACCAGCGCCAACGCCACGATCAGCCCGGAGCGTTATGCCGAGATGTCGGCCTCTGAGAACCTGATCCTGACGCTCACCTCGAGCGGTTCCGGCAAGCTAAGCTCCAGCCATGACTACCCCGTCCGCGGGCGCGGCGGCATGGGCGTGCAGGCCATGGACAAAGCAATGCGCGGCGGTGCTCTGGTGGCGTCTTTCCCGGTTGATCTGGATGATCAGATCATGCTGGCGACGTCCAAGGGCCAGTCCATACGCGTGCCGGTCGAAGGTATCTCTTTCCGGTCCCGGTCGGCGGGTGGGGTGAAGGTTTTTGACACCGGCAAGGGCGAGGAAGTGGTCAGCGTGGCCTGGATCGCCGATCAGGGGGATGAGGCGGGCGAGACACCCGAGGAGTGATCCCGCGACCTCTGTAAGGCGCTGAGGCGGGTGGTGCAGGTTTGCCGGTGCAACCCTCCACACTCTTAACGTGACGGCAAGACTTTGCGCGCACACTCCATCACGTGTGACGCGAGAGGTGCCGTTATGAATGTCTATTGCTGCATGATCACGTTGAAAGATGATGCAAAAGCTTTGCTCTTTGCGAAGGCGCTGGATGACTGGATGGGACATCTGAGCGCCAAGGGTGTGATTGGTGAGTGGCGATTGATGCGCCGCAAGCTCAATCTCGCTGCAGATTGCTACCGCGATTTCATGCTCGAGATCGAGGTGGACGGTCTTTCGCAACTGGATGACGCGTTCCGTCTGACCGGAGCGCATGATGATGATGTCGCGCAGATGCATCGGGCGGTGAACGATCTGATTGCAACGGCAGAGTTTGCGCTCTACCGCCCCTACCCCGATCTGGAACGCGCCGAACGGATGGCGCTGCTCTGATCTTTCAAAGATCGTAAATGCTTGAGAACTTCTCTTTGAGGTAGGACAGCAGAGGCGCTTCCGAGGGCGCTGCCCCACAAGCCCGCGCAATGACCTCGCGCGGCTCGAAAAGCCCGCCGTGGGTCTGCACTGCCTCCTTCAACCACCCGGTCGCACCAGATGTGTCGCCCTGAGCCAGCTGGCTGTCTAGCGCTGGTACAGCAGCGCGCATCGCCTCGTGCAGACACCCCGCATAGACATTGCCAAGACTGTAGGTCGGGAAATAGCCGAACAGCCCGACCGACCAATGCACATCCTGCAACATCCCGTTGGACGGTTTGTCCACCGCGAAACCGAAGTCGGCTTCGAAGCGGTCATTCCAAGCCGCCTCGAGGTCGGACACCTTGAGATCGCCGCTGATCAGGGCACGTTCCAGATCAAAGCGCAGCAGCACGTGCAGGTTGTACTGCAGCTCGTCCGCCTCGGTTCGGATATAGCCATCTGAGACGCGATTAACGCTTGCATAGAAAGTGTCTGCGTCGCCGATCCCGAAGTCGCCGAAGGCCTCGTGCATCTGTTCAAAGAGCCAGCAGGTGAAAGCGCGGCTGCGCCCGATCTGGTTTTCATAAATCCGGCTTTGGCTTTCGTGCACCCCCATCGAGACGCCTGCGCCCAATGGCGTGAGCATGTAGTCGCGGTTGATGTTCTGCTCATAAGTGGCGTGGCCGACCTCGTGGATCGTCGAGTAGAAACAGTTGAACGGGTCCTCCGGGTTGGTGCGGGTTGTGATCCGCACATCGAGCCCCGAGCCGGAGCTGAACGGATGCACCGCGGTGTCGATGCGTCCATGGCTCACGTCATAGCCGAACACCTCGGCCAATTTTCGAGTGAGCGTCATCTGCGCGGCCTCATCGAACCGACCTGCCAGCGCGGGCGGCGCTTCGGCGTCCCGCACTGCCGCGCGCAGTGCCGCCAGCTCAGGGCGCAAGGCGCCGAACATGGCTTCGAGCTCGTCGCCTGTGGTCCCTGGTTCGTAATCGGCCAGAAGGGCGTCATAGAGCGGCCCGCCGTCGGACAGGGCCCGTGCCTCTTCCCGACGCAGCTCAATGATCTCCTCGAGAACCGGCGTGAAGGCGGCCACATCATCCGCGGCGCGCGCTTCGGCCCAGATGCCCTGCGCCTCCGACGTCACACGGGCGATGCGTGTGGCAAGGGCTGCGGGCACCTTGCGATTGCGGTCATGGCTGCGGCGAATATGGCGCAGCTGGGCCTGTGCCGTCTCATCAAGCGGTGCGCCATCAAGTGACGCCAACCAGTCGCCCACCCGCGGGTCGATCCGCCGGGCGTGCAGCACCCCCGCAATGGCCGCGCTTTCCTCGCCCCGTTGCGGCGCGGCGCCGGGGGGCATCATGGTTTCCTGGTCCCACCCCAGTCGTCCCGCAATCTGCGACAGCGCTTCCGTCTCGCGGGTAAATGCCATCAACTCGTCATAGACGCTCATGCGGTCGGTCCTCTCAAGGATGTGGCGATGGGATAGCCGCTCAGGAAGCGGGCACGCAGGATCAGCACCCAGAGGATGACTGCGACGAGCTGGTGCACAAGGGCAATATGAACCGGCGCGCCGTAGAGTACGGTCCCGATCCCGATCACAATCTGCAGGGCGACCGCGGCCAGCACCGCATTGAAGGCAAAACGTGTCGCGGGATGCGAGGATTTGCGCCCGCGCAGCCAGACAACAATCGCGAAGGCTGCGAGCAGATATCCGGTGATACGGTGGATGAATTGCACAAGCCCGGGGCTTTCGAAAAAATTGCGCCACATGGGTTCAAGCACAAAGGCGCTGGCCGGGAAGACCTGCCCGCCCATCAGCGGCCAATCGGTATAGCTGCGTCCGGCGTCGATGCCGGCGACCAGCGCGCCGATCAGGATCTGCAGAAAGGCAAAGTGCAAAAGGCCGGTGGCCATGCCCCACTGCTTGGCCTCCTTGGCGCGCCGCGCCTGCATCAGGTCCCGCGCCGTTCGCCCGAGTTGCAGGACATACCAGGTGATAAAGCCAAGGATCACGAAGGCGAGGCCGAGGTGGGTCGCGAGACGGTAGCTCGCCACATCCGTCATGCCTTCGCCCTGCGTCACACCCGAGGCGACCATCCACCAGCCAATGGCACCTTGCGCGCCGCCGAGGGCGCCGAGCCAGAGCAGCTTGGGCGTCCAGCCTGCCGGAATCTGGCGGCGGATCGCGAACCATCCAAAGCCAAGCGCCCAGACGAGGCCGATGACTCGGCCCAGCTGGCGATGCCCCCATTCCCACCAGTAGATGACCTTGAAATCGTCAAGCTCCATCCACTGGTTCTGGATCTGGAATTCGTCAATCGCGCGGTATTTGGCGAACTCGCTCTCCCACTCCGCTGCATTCATCGGCGGCAAGGCCCCAGTGATGGGGCGCCACTCGGTGATGCTGAGCCCGCTGTCGGTGAGACGGGTGAGCCCGCCCACGGCGATCATCAGGACAACAAGTGCAAATAGGATCATGAGCCAGATCCGGATCGCGCCGCGTGCGCCTGCGTGGCCCTGGTCGATCCCACCGGGTTGCGCTGCGGGACGGGTGGCTGTCGCGTCGCCAACCTCTTCAAAGAGCTTGCGTTTGCTGCTCATGCGATTGTCCTTGCTGTGATCTCGCGCTGCATACCTAAGACCATCGTGCGGCGGCGTCTAGCGCGTCTCGTCGTCGCGCATTTTCCACCGCACAAGCTGGCGCAGCATGCCGTGCATCATCTGCACATCCGCCCGGGTCAAGGGCATCCGGCTCCACATGTTGCGCAGGTTGGTGCGCATCGACTGGGCCTTGTGATCGGGAAAGAAGAAGCCGGCGTCCTCCATGCGGTCCTGGTAGTGATTGGCGAGGTGCTCGATCTCGATTGCATCGGCCCAGTCGGTCCCGGCCATCTCGACCGTGTCATGGGTGATTTCACCAATTGCGCGCATCCACTCATAGCCCACCAGCAGCACGCATTGCGCGAGGTTCAGTGAGGGGAACTGCGGGTTGACAGGCACCGAGATGATCGCATTGGCCCGCGCGATATCATCATTTTCGAGCCCCGCCCGCTCCGGGCCAAAGAGCACGGCGATACGCTGCCCGGCGCGGATTTTTCCTGCGGCCTGCCGCATGGCCTCCTCCGGGCTGACCACCGGCTTGGTCAGGTCGCGCGACCGCGCCGTGGTCGCGTAGACGAAGGTGCAGTCCCCAATGGCGGCGGGCAGATCATCGGTCAGTCGGGCGTCATCCAGCAGCCGCCCCGCGCCGCTCGCCATGGCCACGGCATTCTGGTTGGGCCAGCCGTCCCGTGGTGCGACGACCCGCATCCGGTCCAGCCCGAAGTTCCACATCGCGCGCGCCGCTGCGCCGATATTTTCGCCCATTTGGGGGCGAACAAGGACGAAGGCGGGTGTCTGGGGTTGTGCAACAGGATCGGTCATGCGCGCCTCATACGGTCGAAACTCCGCACTCGCAAGCGGCGGGTCAGGCACGGCATAGGCGTTTGCATTCCGCCGAGGTTCCGTTACACGCTGCGAAAAAGACTTTGAGAGGACGGCTCATGGACACGCCCGAGCAACCGCAGCTCTACCTGATCACACCGCCGGAGTTCGAGCTGAGCAGTTTTCCTGACCTTCTGGCCTCTGTTCTGGATGCGCAGCCGGTGGCCTGCGTGCGGCTTGATCTGGCGACGCGCGACGAAGACCGGCTGTCGCGCGCGGCGGATGCGCTGCGCGAGGTGACACATGCGCGTGACATCGCGCTGGTTCTCACCGATCACACGGTCTTGTCCGAAAAGCTGGGCCTTGACGGCGTGCATCTGACCGATGCCGCCCGCTCTGTCCGTGAGACGCGCAAGGCTCTGGGCGAGGATGCGATTGTCGGCAGCTTCTGTGCGACCTCTCGGCATGATGGGATGACAGCAGGGGAAGCGGGCGCGGATTACGTGAGCTTTGGGCCCGTGCGGGCCTCGAATCTCGGCGATGGCAGCTTTGCCGAGGCAGCGCTCTTTGAATGGTGGTCCGAGATGATCGAAGTGCCCGTGGTTGCAGAAGGCACCCTGGATGCCGCGACCATTGCTGCACTCACACCTTTCACGGACTTCTTCGGGATTGGCGAAGAGATTTGGGCCGCGGATGATCCCGCGACCGCGCTCGGCGGCTTTGTCGCAGCGATGGGCTAAGGGTCAGAGAAAGACCCGTTCCACGAACCAATAGGCCCCGACGGCAGCGATCACGCAGGAGGCCGGGACGGCAATCCGCGACCGATACCAGTCCTTGCGGATGAACCAACCGACCAGCAGGAACGCGATGGCAATTACCGTCAATTGCCCCACTTCGACACCGATGTTGAAGCCGATGAGTGCGGGGATAAACTGCCCCTCGGGCAGACCGAATTCACCGAGCACGGAGGCAAAGCCCAGCCCGTGCAGCAGGCCAAATCCGAATATGACCGCCGGGCGCCAGGGATTGAGGCCGGAGGTAAAGACGTTCTCGATGGCAACATAGACGATTGACGCCGCGATCAATGGTTCGACAATGCTGCCGGGGATATTCACCCAGCCGAGCGCGCCAAGAGCCAGTGTCACGGTATGCGCCAAGGTAAAGGCGCTGACCTGCCAGATCAGCGGGCCAAGCCGGGTGCTGAGGAAGAAGAGGCCTAGCACGAAGAGAATGTGGTCCAGCCCCTTGGGCAGGATGTGATCGAACCCGACCGGGATATAGGCGGCGAAGGTCTGCCAGCCGTTCGCGGCGCTGCCCCCGGCAATATCGATGGCCGGGCTGCTCTCACCGCCGTTCAAGAAGCCGGTGTAGGGCTCCTCGACGCCCTGCTGGCGCAGCACGAGCGCTCCGCTGCCGGTGGGCCAGTTGACGGTGATGGCCGATGCGCCCGCAGGCAGCGGCGCTGTGAGGCTCAGGACCGAGATGCGCGGCAATTCCGGGCCAAGCTCGGTGGGGATCTCCAAACCGGCCTGGTCGAGCTCCAGCACTGCGCCCGCGCTCAGAAGCGGGACGTCGTTCCAGGCTGAGATCAGTTGCGGCACCCGCTCGGCCAACGCATCCGGTGTCAGCGCGCGCAGATCGGTGTAGGCGGGTCCGGCATCGTCGTCATTGGTGTTTTCGACCGCATCGAGATCGACACCCGCGAGAAAGGCTTCGAGATTGATCCGCATGTCCAGTACAACCGTCTCGCCGTCAACGACCGCGAGGTCCGCGATCGTGGGGACAAGCTCATGGGCGGCGGCTCGTGTCGTCGACCAGCCAAGGCTGACAGTTGACAATGCAAAGAAAACAAACAGGTTGAAAATGGCGGACAGGATAGGTGGTCTCATGAGGCTCTCGCGTCTCTCTTTGATTTGGCTCTTGCTAACCAGTACGGCGGCGGGAAGCCATGAGTTTTGGATTGACCCAGAAAAATATCAGGTTGAGCCCGGCGCGCCCCTCGCCGCGCACCTGCGCAATGGCGAGGAGTTCAAGGGGATCACGCTGGCCTGGTTCGAAAACCGTTTCAGCCGGTTTGACGTGGCGATGGCCGATCGTATCGACGCTGTGGCTGGTCGTGCGGGTGACACGCCCGCAATGGCGATCACGGCGCCCGGCACCGAGGGTCTGCTGGTCGTGCTGCATGAGACCGAGCCGTCACGGCTGACCTACAAGACGTGGGACAAGTTCCTGAAGTTCGCAGCGCACAAGGATTTTCCCAACGCTGCGTCTGATCACGAGGCTGCAGGATGGCCGAAAGAAGGGTTCCGCGAGAGCTATACGCGGCACGCCAAATCGCTGATCGCGGTGGGTGCAGGCGAAGGTCAGGACCGTGCCTTTGGGCTGGCGACTGAATTTGTGGCCTTGAGCAACCCCTATGACGCAGGTTTTGACGGGCAGATGCGGGTGCGTCTGCTCTACCGCGAGCGGCCTCGGGGGGATGCGCAGATCGAGGTGTTTGACCGGGCGCCGGATGGGGCGGTGACCGTGAGCCTCACGCGCACGGATGCAGCGGGCGAAGCAACCATCCCGGTGCTGCCGGGCCACAGCTATCTCTTCGACGCCGTTGTCCTGCGGCCCAGCGTCGAGGCAGGCACTGCAGAGCGCGCACCGGTGTGGGAAACACTCTGGGCGGCGCTGACCTTTTCCGTTCCGGAGTGAGTGGCCCTTGAACCCCGGCGCGTTCCCGGCCACAAGACCTGCATGACGGCACCACCTGACATCCTCTGCATCGGTTCGGTTCTTTGGGACGTGATCGGTCGGTCAGCAAGTGCGATGCGGCAGGGCTCGGACGTGCCGGGGCGGATCACGCGCATCCCCGGCGGCGTGGCGATGAACATCGCGATGACACTGGTGCGGTTTGGTCTGACGCCCGCGTTGCTCACCTCGATTGGCCGGGACGCCGAGGGCGACGAACTGGTGGCCGCCTGTGCGGCGCGGGGCATGATCACCGAGACGATCTATCGCTCAGATGACCTGCCTACCGATATCTACATGGCGGTCGAAGGCGCCAACGGTCTAATCGCCGCAATCGCTGATGCGCATTCGCTCGAGGCGGCGGGCTCGAAGATCCTGGGCGCGCTTTCCGATGGGCGGTTGGCAACACCCGAGGCGCCCTACAGCGGGCTCGTGGCACTCGATGGCAACCTGACCCTCGATCTGCTCAACGAGATCGCGCGCAGCCCGCTCTTTGCCGAGGCCGACCTGCGCGTGGCGCCCGCCTCACCCGGCAAAGCGGAACGGCTGAGCCCGTTCCTCTCGGGCAAGCGGGGCACGCTCTATGTGAACCTCGAAGAGGCGGGGTTGCTCTGCAAGCGCAAGTTCAACGATTCGCGTGAGGCGGCGGAGGGCTTGCTCGCGCGTGGGGCCACGCGTGTGCTGGTCACCGATGGCGGTTCGGACGCGACCGAGGGGCGCCCGGACGGGCTCCTGACGCAGACACCGCCACAAGTGCTGGTGACCCGGGTCACCGGTGCGGGTGACACCTTCATGGCCGCCCATATTGCTGCCGATGCCGAGGGCGCCGCCGCCGAAGAGGCCCTGAGCCGCGCGCTGCAGGCCGCTGCCACATATGTGTCTGGAGAAACTGCTTTATGACTGCCCTGACCCTTGTGCGTTCTGCCGAAGTTGCCGCCGCGATGGCCACAGCGAAGCCTGTGGTCGCCCTCGAGAGCACGATTATCACCCATGGCATGCCCTACCCGCAAAACCTCGAGGTGGCGCGTCAGGTGGAGAACGATACTCGTGCTGCAGGTGCCGCGCCCGCCACCATTGCGGTGATCACTGGCATCTTGCACATCGGCCTGGACGACACACAGCTCGAGGGCTTGGCGCAGACCAAATCGGTGGCCAAGCTCTCTCGCGCTGATCTGGCAGCTTGTATGGCGACCGGCGGAACGGGTGCCACGACGGTTGCCGCAACGATGATTGCCGCGCGTCTGGCGGGGATCGAGGTCTTCGCGACCGGTGGCATTGGCGGGGTGCACCGTGGCGCGGAAAACAGCTTTGACGTCTCCGCCGACCTGATGGAACTGGCGCAGACGCCGGTGACCGTCGTCGCGGCGGGCGCCAAGGCCATTCTCGACGTGGACAAGACGCTCGAGGTGCTGGAGACGCAGGGCGTGCCGGTGATCGCCGTGGGTCAAGACAGCTTCCCCGCCTTTTGGAGCGCACAGTCGCCCCTCACCGCACCGCTGCGCATGGATACGGCTCTGCAAATCGCGCAAGCGCATCACATGCGCGCACAGCTGGGCCTGCCCGGTGGGCAGCTTGTGGCAAACCCCATCCCAGCCGCTGACGAGATCGCAGCAGCAGAGCTCACGCCAATCATCGCCCAGGCTCAGGCCGACGCCGACAGCCACGGGATAAAGGGCAAGGCGGTCACGCCGTATCTGTTGCAACGGATCTTTGAGCTGACCGAGGGCAGATCGCTCACCGCGAACATCGCGCTGGTCCGCAACAACGCGAAGCTGGCGGCAGAGATCGCATCTGAATTGGTCACGCTCTCCCGTGACGCGGGAAGTTGAGTGGAAGTAGGTGCAAATCCATTGTGCCGCCCGCACATTGCACCTAACTACGGGGAGCGTCAGTTAGAGAAGCGTTATGAATACCCCGTTTGACCAAGAACCGCCCGTGACCCGCCGCAGTCTGATTTCCTGGTTACGCGCCTCTTTCCTGACCGGCCTTGTCGTCATCGCGCCTGTCGGGCTTACGATCTGGCTAATCTGGTCTGTCGTGGGCTGGATTGACGGGTTTGTGCTGCCGTTGGTTCCCGGCTCCTACCAGCCTGACCGCCTTTTGCAGGATTGGCTGGGGCTCGATCCGGAAATCCAGATCAACATTCGCGGCATCGGCGTTGTCATCTTCCTGATGTTCACCGTTCTCGTCGGCTGGATGGCCAAGGGTATCATCGGCCGCTCGCTCATCCGATATGGCGAAAGCCTGGTCGAGCGCACTCCGGTGGTCCGGACGATCTATTCCGGCATCAAGCAGATCTCCGAGACCGTCTTCGCACAATCCGAGCGCTCTTTCGAGAAGGCCTGCCTGATCGAATATCCGCGTCGGGGGATCTGGGCCATCGGGTTCATCTCGACCACGACCAAGGGCGAGGTCGCCGCGCGGGGCAATCAGGGCGCACCGATGCTGAGTGTTTTCGTCCCGACGACGCCAAACCCGACCTCGGGGTTTTTGCTGTTCTTCCCGTCCGACGATGTGATCGAGTTGGACATGACCGTGGAAGACGCGGCAAAACTGGTGATCTCCGCCGGGCTTGTCTACCCCAACGGCAAAGACCCGACCCAGCCGCCCAACGGGCGCTAAGTCACTGAAACATCTCGACCAGATCAACCGAGCTGCGCTTGTTCAGGTCGGCCTTGTGATGTGTCAGGAACTCTTCTGCGGCCCGCTGCCCCGCTTCTTTCAGCCGTGAGAGGGTGAAGGGCGTCGGCACCAGTTTGGTGGCCACCGACAACTCGTTCATCAGCGCATCATCAGCCACCATGTGGATGAGAACGCGGCTTTTCTGCTCCGTCGAGAGCGTCCCGCGCTCCAGCAACCTCTGCACGAATTCGATCGCGCGTAGCTCGCGCAACAAGGAGGAGTTGAAGCTGATCTCGTTGATCCGGTTCTGGATTGCCTGCGCCGTGCGGGGCAATTCCGTTCGCTCGAGCGGGTTGATGTTGATGATCAGTATGTCATCGGGGAGCGAGGGGTTGAAGAGCGGGAAGAGCGCGGGGTTGCCGGTGTATCCGCCGTCCCAGAACGCCTCGGTCAGGCCGGTCTCGGCATCTTCCACCTCGACCGCCTGAAAAATCGTCGGCAAGCAGGCTGAGGCCAGAATGGCATTGGTGCTGATCTCGCTGTCCTTGAACACCCGCACCTTGCCGTTGCGGACCCGCGTCGCGCAGATGAAAAGACAAGGGCCCTTGCCGCTTTCCTCATGCACTGCGTCGAGATTGAATTGCTCCACGATGTCGCGCAGCGGGTTACGATAAAACGGCCCGTAGGCATAGGGCGACACGGCGCGCGACCAGGCATCGGCCGCCATCACGGGCCAGGAATACTCGAGCGCATGACTGAAATCGCCCAGTGAAAACGGCACCATCCAGGCCGGGATATGCAGATCCGGGCGCGCGCCGACCTCGGTCCAGAGCCAGTCGAGCCGGTCGCGCGCACCCTGCCGCCCGCCTTCAATCATCCCGGCCTTGAGCGCCGCGCCATTCAGCGTGCCCGCCGACGTGCCTGAAATCGCCGAGATATGGATGTCGTCCTCGCATAAAATCCGGTCGAGCACACCCCAGGTGAAGGCGCCATGTGCGCCGCCGCCCTGCAGAGCCAGGTTGATCTTCTTCACTGCCATGACGGGTCCCTTTCGCTGTGTTTGATCGCTTTAGAGTGCGGTCCAGCCGCCATCGACGCTGATCGTGGTCCCGGTGATCTGCGCCGCTGCATCGGAGCAGAGGAAGGTCGCCGTGCCCCCCATCTGCTCGACGGTTGCGAACTCTTTGGACGGTTGCCGTGTCAGCATCACGTTCTCGATCACCTCCTCGCGGCTCATATCGTATTCCTTCATCGTATCGGGGATCTGCTTCTCGACGATGGGGGTCAGGACATAGCCAGGGCAGATGGCGTTCGCTGTAATCGGTTCTTTTGCGGTCTCGAGCGCTGTGGTCTTGGTGAGCCCCACGATACCGTGCTTGGCGGCAATGTAAGCCGACTTGTAAGGCGATGCGGTCAGCCCGTGCGCTGAGGCAATATTGACCACCCTGCCCCAGCCCGCGTCCCGCATCATTGGCAGCGCCACCGCGGTTGCGTGAAAGGCCGAGCTGAGGTTGATCGCGATGATCGCATCCCACTTTTCCACTGGAAACTCGGGGATCCCGGCGACGTGCTGGATCCCTGCGTTGTTCACCAGGATGTCGCAGGCGCCCGCGTCCTCGACCAGGCGGCGGCACTGGTCGCCCTTCGACATGTCCGCCTGGATGTAGCGGGCCTTGGTTCCCGTCTTTTCCGATATCTCCTTCGCAATGGCGTGGTCTTCGTCGGTATCGGTGAATGAGTTCAACACCACATCTGCGCCGGCCTTGGCCAGCTCCCACGCGATGCCCAGGCCAATGCCCGAATTCGATCCGGTAATGACGGCCGTTTTGCCGGCCAGTGAAATCTCGAATGCCATGTGAAGATCCTTCCCAGTGACGCAAATTGCTGCATTGCACACATCATGCCTTGCTGCGACTGCAAAGGAAACGCCTTTCACCCCAAGGGTTGAGATTGCGCGCTGCGCCTACAACTCAGTGCTGAAATTCGCGAAGATCCGCTTGGGCAAAAAAAACGCCTGCACGAGGCAGGCGTTAAGTTATTGAGGCAGGTTTCATACAGGCAAGAAACCTATCGAGCAGTGACTTGTTTATAAGCAATCTCGCGCCGCAGGCCAAGCTAAAAGTTTGATAAGACGTAAATACCTCAGTAGTCTTAGCTCCAACAAAACAAGGGCAGCAGGAGATTGTCTCCGAAATGGGTATTGTTTTTTTCCGCCCGCTTTCGCGGTTTCTGGCGGTTCCGCTAGCGATTCTCTGGTCGCACGGCGCGGTTGCGGAGCCGACGCATGGGATATCTATGTATGGCACCCCGGCACTTCCACCCGATTTTGTGTCTCTGCCTTATGTGAACCCCAATGCGCCGAAGGGCGGCAGCATCACGCTGGGCAACTCGGGCGGGTTTGACAGCCTCAATCCTTTCATCCGCAAGGGCACTGTACCGTGGCAGTTGCGGTTTCTAACCCATGAGAGCTTGATGGGCCGCTCGTGGGACGAACCCTTCACGCTCTATGGCCTTCTGGCCGAATCGGTGGAGGTGCCGGAGGACCGATCCTGGGTCGCCTTTACGCTCCGCGAGGAGGCGCGCTTTTCCGATGGCACGCCAGTGACGGTTGACGATGTCATCTTCAGCTATGAGCTTCTGGGCACCGAAGGGCACCCCCGCTATCTCGGTCTGGCGCAGCAGATCGACAGCATCACCCAGACCGGACCACGTTCGCTGCGGATCGATTTCAACACCGACAATCGCGAATTGGCGCTGCTGGCCGGTATGCGTCCGATCCTAAGTCGCGCGCAGTGGGAGGGTCGTGATTTTGCAAACGCTGGTTTGGCCGATGTCCCTCTGGGTACCGGCCCTTACGTGGTGTCGGGCTATGAAGCGGGGCGCTTCGTCCAGCTGACCCGCAATCCGGAGTATTGGGGCGCCGATCTGCCCTTTCGCCGCGGCACCTTCAACTTCGACGAGGTGAAGCTGGATTTCTATGGCGACACCTCCGTGCTTTTCGAGGCCTTCAAGGCGGGCGACATCTCGGCGCTGCGCGAGTTCAACGCCGAGAAGTGGCAGACGCAATATGATTTCCCCGCGGTGGCGCGGGGTGATGTGGTGAAATCTGAATTGCCGCATCAAAAGCCGTCGGGCATGACCGGCTTCGTCATGAACACGCGCAAGCCGCCCTTTGACGATTGGCGCGTCCGCGAGGCGATGATCCAGGCGTTCAACTTCGAATACATCAACGATACGCTGACCGGCGGCGCGCAGCCGCGCATCACCTCGTATTTCTCGAATTCCAGCCTCGCGATGCAGCCCGGGCCCGCAAACGAACAGGTCACAGCCCTGCTGGCCCCCTACGCGGACGACCTGCCGCCGGACACGCTAGAAGGCTATGCCCTGCCCGTGACCGATGGATCGCTGCGCAACCGCAAGGGCATCCGCGCGGCGATGAAGCTGCTTGAGGAGGCAGGATGGGCGCCGCAAGACGGTGTGATGCGCAATGCCGACGGCGCGCCGCTGCGGTTCACCATCCTGCTGGAGCAGAACAGCACCGAGGAGCTGGCCATCGCCGATCTCTACCTGGGCGCTTTGAAGCGCCTTGGCATTGATGTGCGTGTCGAGACGACCGACAGCGCGCAATACACCGAGCGCGAGACCGCATTTGATTTCGATATGACCGCCTTTCGCCGGGCCGTGTCGCTTTCGCCAGGCAATGAACAGCGGTTCTACTGGGGGTCGGAGGCCGCCGATCAACCGGGTTCACGCAACCTGATGGGCGTTCAGTCGGCCTCAGTCGACGGGATGATCGACGCGATGTTGTCGGCCAAAAGCGAAGATGACTTCTCTGCTGCGGTACGCGCGCTCGACCGGGTGCTGACCGCCGGGCGCTATGTGATCCCGTTCTGGCAATTCACCAATGGGCGCATCGCGCACGTCAAGGAGATGAAGTTCCCTGACACCTTGCCGATCTATGGCGACGGGCCGGAATACATGCCGCAGGTCTGGTGGTACGAGCCCTCGTGACGCGCGTCAGACCAGGGAGGTGACCCAGAGGATGTTGGCGTCTTCCTCGCTGACCGACACCACGTTGTGGCCCATGGTCGCGTCGTAATAAGCACTGTCGCCCCGGCGCATCTCGACTGGCTCGTAGAACTCTGTGTAGAGCCGGATCACGCCGGTCAGCACATAGAGGAATTCTTCGCCGTCATGGCGCACCCATCCATCGAATTCTTCCATCTTCCGGGCGCGCACCCTGGCACGATAGGGCAGCATCTGCTTCTTGGTCAGGGTTTCGGCGAGCAACTCGTGCTCATAGGTCACCGTAGCCTGGGCCGTGCCCTGCCCTGACTTGGTGACGGCCATGCGCCCGTTCACCTGACCCGCGCGCGGTGGTGTAAAGAGTTGTGGGACCGAAATCTCGAGTCCCACCGCCAGCTTCTTGAGCGCGTCATAGGTGGGCGACATCTGCCCGTTCTCGATCTTGCTCAGCGTCGAGCGGGCGAGCCCGGCTTGGCTGGCGGCCTGTTCCAGAGTCCAGTCGCGCGCCTTGCGCAGCTCGCGCACGCGTTGGCCGAGGTCAACCGGGGCGCCCGCTTCGGAGCTGCCGCTCTCGCGCGCGATCTTGATCAGGGTCTTGGGGTCTGCACTGGTCATTGCAAAGCTATAAGCCCAAGCGCGCAGGCTTGCAACGCGCCGGGCCGCGGGCTAGCACCCGCGCATGATCTCCGTTTTCGATGAAGGGCCGCCTGATCCCTGCCCCGCACCCTTCAACATGGCCGCCTATGTGCTAGCCGCCGGGCGGCGTACGCCGGACAAGGACGCGCTTCTGGTCGTGGGCGAAAACGGCGCCGAGCAGTGGACCTATGACGCGCTTGAACGGGCTGTGCGCGGGACGGGAACGGGGTTGCTTTCGCAGGGTCTGAAACCCGGCGACAAGGTGGTGATGCGCCTCGGCAATACGGTTGACTTTCCTCTGGCCTATCTTGGCGCGCTTGCGGTTGACCTGGTGCCCGTGCCGACGTCAGCGGCTCTGACCGAACGCGAGACTGCGCAGATCCTGCAGGACATCGCTCCGCAGGCCGTGTTGCGCGACCCGGCGGTGGCCACGGCGCCGCACGACCAGACCATCGATGTCCAGACATTGCGTGGATTTCGGGACCTGCCGCAAGCGGCCTATGACATGGGAGACCCGAACCGCCTTGGCTATATCATTTTCACGTCCGGCACGTCGGGTGGGCCGCGTGCTGTGGCTCATGCCCACCGCGCGATCTGGGCCCGACGCATGATGTTTGAAGGCTGGTACGGGCTGCGGCCCGATGACCGCGTCCTGCATGCGGGTGCCTTCAACTGGACCTATACGCTCGGGACCGGGTTGATGGACCCGTGGACCATTGGCGCGACCGCCTTGATCCCAACGCCGGGTACGTCAGCAGAAGACTTGCCCAAACGCCTGGCAGCACACGATGCAACGATCTTTGCCGCGTCTCCCGGTGTCTACCGGCAGGTGTTGAAGTCGGAGCCGACACACCCCTGCCCCGCGCTGCGGCACGGGCTGAGTGCAGGAGAGAAGCTCTCAACTCATCTCGCTGAGCGCTGGCGGGCAGCAACTGGAACAGAGGTTTTCGAGGCCTTTGGCATGTCAGAGTGTTCCACTTTCATCTCCGGCGCGCCAGATCGCCTTGCTGCGCATGGCACAATAGGTCGACCGCAGCGAGGGCGCCGCATCGCGCTGCTCGGGCCGGATGGGCCGGTGCCTATTGGCACGGAGGGCACAATCGCGGTGCACAGGTCCGATCCGGGGTTGATGCTGGGCTATCTGAACGCCGAGGCTGAAACCGCCGCGCGGATGCAGGGCGACTGGTTTCTGACGGGCGATCAGGCGACGATGGATGCCGAGGGGCAGATCACCTATCTCGGTCGCAACGATGACATGATGAATGCGGGTGGTGTCCGTGTCTCACCCATTGAGGTCGAATCCGTGCTTGCCCAGGCGCCCGGGATTGCCGGTGTCGCTGTGACCGATGTGCCGCTGAAGGAGGATGTCCGCGTGATCGCGGCCTTCTACACCGGGCCTGCTGCACTGGACGACGCCGCGTTGCGCTCATATGTGAAGGACAAGCTGGCGCGCTACAAACAGCCGCGCCTTTACGTTCATCTGCCCGAGCTGCCCGTCGGCGCCAATGGCAAAATTCTGCGGCGCGTGCTGCAAGCGAGGTTCGAAGGACAGGTATGACTGACGCAATCAAGCTGGATATCATGTCCGATCCGATTTGCCCTTGGTGCTACATCGGCAAGACCCACCTCGACAAAGCGCTGGCCGAGCACCCGGGCCACCCCTTCCAGATCGAATGGCATCCGTTTCAACTGAACCCCGAGATGCCGCGCGACGGCATGGACCGACGCGCGTATCTGGAAGGAAAGTTTGGCGGTAAGGAGGGCGCTGTGCGGGCCTACGCGCCGGTTGTCGAACATGCCGAGGCGGCGGGTCTCAAGATCGATTTCGAAGGCATGCAGCGCACGCCGAACACCCTCGACGCGCATCGGCTGATCCATTGGGCGGGCATTGAAGGGCGCCAGACCGCTGCGGTGGCAGCGCTCTTTGAGGCGTATTTTGTCGAGGCGCGCGACATTGGCGATCACGATGTGCTGGCGGACATCGCTGACGGTATTGAGATGGATGCAGCGGTCGTGCGTAAACTCTTGAAATCTGACGCAGATACGGATGATATCCGGGCGCGGGACGCCCATTCGCGCAGCATGGGCGTGACCTCCGTTCCGACCTTCATCGTTGCGGGCCAACACGCTGTTCCCGGGGCGCAACCGCCTGAACTTTGGGCAAAAGTGATCAGCGAATTGACGGCGAACCGGTCTGCAGCCGCGCACTCCTAAATGTGTGAATTTGTGACGTTGTCCGCGGTACAACTGTGGGTTACACCAGCATAGACCGCGGCGTGCCCCAGTTGGAGCTGCGGGTGGGGAGTATATCGCGTGTCGCAATCAGCATCGCAGCCTGTCATGGGGCGAGTTGAGTTTATTGCACTGATGGCAATGATGTTTGCCACCATCGCCTTTTCCATTGACGCGATGCTGCCCGCGCTGCCCGATATCGCGCGCGAATTGACCCCAAACGAGCCCACGCGAGCGCCGCTGATCATGACTGCCTTTGTGCTTGGCATGGGGCTCGGCACATTCTTCACCGGCCCGCTGTCGGACGCATTGGGACGACGGACCGTGATGATCTGCGGAGCCGCGCTTTACATCACAGCCTCCGGCATCGCCTGGGCCAGTTCCTCTTTCGAAGTGGTCATCGCCGCGCGGATCTTGCAGGGCATTGGCGCAGCGGGCCCACGCGTGGTCTCCATCGCCGTGATCCGTGATCTCTACTCTGGTCGCGAGATGGCCAAGATCGTCTCGATTGTCATGATGATCTTCACGCTGGTACCGGGTGTCGCGCCAACGCTTGGCTACGTGATTATCTCGACTGGCGGTTGGCGCGGCATCTTTGCGGCCTTCATTGTCTTTTCGCTCATCTCCGTCCTCTGGCTCGGGCTGCGCCTGCCAGAAACGCTTGCAAAGGAAAACCGGCGCCCGCTGCGGCCCCGGCTGATGATGAACGCGGTCGGTGAG
Organism: Roseobacter cerffii; assembly: GCF_054226325.1. Taxonomy (NCBI): domain Bacteria; kingdom Pseudomonadati; phylum Pseudomonadota; class Alphaproteobacteria; order Rhodobacterales; family Roseobacteraceae; genus Roseobacter; species Roseobacter cerffii. Next base: position 2,299,124 of record NZ_CM135757.1, on the reverse strand, counting down.
ATGTTTGCACATCCCATCGTGCGGCTGTCGATCATCGTGCAAACGCTCTGCATGTCGATCCTGTTCACAGTCCTCATGATGATCCAGCCGGTCTACGAGCAGATCTATGACAAGCTGGATACCTTCCACTTCTGGTTCGGAGGCATTGCGCTGGTCTCAGCCATTGCCAGCTTTCTGAACGCGATGCTGGTCGTCAGGTTGGGCATGCGGCGGCTGATCACGATGGCGCTGGCGGTGCAGATCGTGCTGTCGCTCACCGTTCTCATCCACAATGGCACAGACGGGATGACCACCTTTGCCATTTTCGCAGTCTGGCAGGCGTATGTGTTTTTCCAGGCCGGCCTGACCATCGGGAATCTCAACGCCATCGCGATGGAACCGATGGGCCATATCGCCGGTATGGCGGCAAGCGTGATCGGTGCGGTTTCCACCGTTCTGGCCGCTGCAATTGCTTCACCCATCGGCCTGCTCTTTGACGGGACGATCCGGCCTTTGGTGGGCGCGGTCTTCGTGATGGCGTTCCTCGCCTTCATCGTCATGCGCTACATGGGGCGCGTTGAGGCGCGCCTGCCCGCGGAGTGATCAGCCCGCCTTGGCGCGCTTGGCCTTCTTAGCGGCAACCACCTTCTCGGCCAGATCGCGGGCAATGGCAAAGGCGCCCTTGATCTTGTCATTGTCGGCTTTCCAGTCGCGGCGCACGACGATCTTGTTGTCCTTCACCTTCGCAAGCCCCCGCTGATCCTGGATGAACTCCACCAAGCCCTGCGGCGAGGCGAATTTGTCATTGTGGAACTGGATGGTTGCACCTTTCGGCCCACCGTCAAGCTTGGCGATCCCAGCCTTCTTGCACATCGCCTTGATGCGGACGACCAGCATAAGGGTGTTTACCTCCTTCGGCAGCTTGCCGAACCTGTCGATCAGCTCTGCGGCGAAGCCTTCAAGCTCCACTTTGGTGGTCAAACTGCTCAGCCGACGATAGAGCCCAAGCCGCACATCCAGATCAGGCACATAGTCTTCGGGGATCAGCACCGGCACCCCGAGGTTGATCTGCGGCGCCCATTGGTCGTCTGCCTCGCTGAGCCCTTCCATTTCTCCTGCGCGGATCTTGGCAATCGCCTCTTCGAGCATCGATTGGTAGAGCTCAAACCCCACATCGCGCATCTGGCCCGACTGCTCTTCGCCCAGCAGGTTGCCTGCGCCCCGAATGTCGAGGTCCTGGCTCGCCAGCGTGAACCCCGCGCCCAATGTGTCGAGACTGGAGAGCACGCGCAGGCGCTTTTCCGCGGTGTCGGTCAGCTTGGCGCGCGGTTTGGTAGTCAGATAGGCGTAAGCGCGCGTCTTGGAGCGCCCCACCCGCCCCCGGATTTGGTAGAGCTGCGCAAGCCCGAACATATCCGCCCGGTGCACGACCATCGTATTCGCCGTCGGGATATCGAGCCCGGATTCAACAATCGTAGTGGCCAGGAGCACGTCATACTTGCCATCATAGAAGGCGTTCATCCGGTCATCGAGCTCGCCCGCGGCCATTTGCCCATGGGCCACCACATAGGTGATCTCCGGTAATTGGTCTTTCAGGAACTCTTCGATCTCTGGCAGATCGGAGATGCGCGGCACCACGTAGAAGGATTGCCCACCGCGATAGTGTTCGCGCAGAAGGGCCTCGCGCAGCGTCACCGTGTCGAACTCGCTCACATATGTACGGATCGCCAAACGGTCGACGGGTGGCGTACCGATAATGCTGAGATCGCGCACGCCGGTGAGGCTCAGCTGCAGCGTGCGGGGGATGGGTGTGGCCGTCAGGGTCAGTACGTGAATGTCGCTGCGCAGCTGCTTCAGCCGCTCTTTGTGTGTCACGCCAAAATGCTGCTCTTCGTCGATCACCAGTAACCCGAGGTTCTGGAAGCGAATGCCCTTCGCCAACAGCGCGTGCGTGCCGATAACGATGTCCACCGTGCCGCGCGCCATACCCTCGCGGGTGGCGTTAGCCTCCTTGGTCGATACAAACCGGCTCAGTTGGCGCACGTTGATCGGAAAGCCACGGAACCGCTCGGCAAAGCTCTTGTAGTGCTGGCGCGCCAACAATGTCGTCGGCGCGATCACGGCGACCTGCACGCCGGACATGGCTGCCACAAAGGCCGCGCGCATCGCCACTTCGGTTTTGCCAAAGCCCACGTCGCCGCAGACCAGCCTGTCCATCGGGTTGCCCGAGGTCAGATCGCCGATGACATCCTCAATCGCGCGCAGTTGGTCGTCCGTTTCCTGATAGGGAAACCGTGCGGCGAAAGCGTCCCACATGCCGGGTGGCGGCTCCAACACCGGCGCTTTGCGGAGCGCGCGTTCGGCGGCCACGCGGATGAGCTTGTCGGCCATCTCGCGGATGCGCTCTTTGAGCCGCGCCTTCTTGGCCTGCCAGGCACCGCCGCCCAAACGGTCGAGCAGCCCCTCTTCATGGCCGTATTTTGACAGCAGTTCGATGTTCTCAACCGGCAGATACAGCTTGGACCCTTCCGCGTATTCCAGAAGGATGCACTCATGGGCGGCCCCTGCGGCCGTCACCACTTCAAGCCCCTTGTAGCGTCCGATGCCGTGATCCACATGCACGATCAGATCGCCGGGACTAAGCGATTGCGTTTCAGTCAGGAAATTCTCGGCGCGGCGCTTGCGCTTCGGACGTCGGATCAGCCGGTCGCCCAACACATCCTGTTCCGAGACGACCGTCAGGCCAGGAGCCTCGAAGCCGTGTTCGAGCGCCCAGACCGCAAGGTGCAGGCCGCGTTTGCCGATGCGTGTCGCATCCGGGACCGGAATGGCCTCAGCCAAGCCCTCGTCCTCGATCAGACCGGTCAGGCGTTCGCGTGCGCCTTCGGAATAGCTGGCAATAAGGACGGGCCCATCTGCGAGTTTTACCTTCACATGTTCTGCCAAAGCCCCGAAAAGGCTGAGTGATTCCTGTTGGCGCTCGGGCGCGAAATTGCGCCCGATGCGCGCGCCTGCGTCGATGACAGAGGGGCCTGTGGGCTGTGGCAGAGCGGCCAGCTGCAAGACCCGGCGCCCGGCAACACCAGCATTCCAGGCGTCATCGTCCAGATAGAGCGCCTCAGGCGCACTGGGCTTGTAGACGCTGTCCATCTTCGAGCGGCTGGCCATGGCAAGGCGGCGCGTTTCGTATTGATCAGCGATGCTCTCCCACCGCGCCAGCCTGGCCGGCGTGACCTGGTCGTCTAGCGTGACGATGGCACCCGGCAGATAATCAAACAGCGTCTCGAGGTGCTCGTGAAAGAACGGTAGCCAATGCTCGGCTCCCTGATGCTTGCGCCCGGCGCTGACAGCCTCATAGAGCGGATCGTCCGTACCTGCGGCGCCAAATTCGATCCGATAGGTCTGGCGGAACCGGCGGATCGCGGCCTCATCGAGAATGACCTCCGAGACGGGCGCAAGCTCAACCAGATCGAGCTTTTCGGTGGTCCGCTGCGTGGCGGCGTCAAAGCGCCGCGCGCCGTCCAGAACATCACCGAAAAAGTCGAGCCGGATCGGCCCCAGATCACCCGGTGGGAAAATGTCGATGATCCCGCCGCGAATGGCATAGTCGCCCGGTTCCGTGACCGTCGGGCTTTGTGCAAAGCCCATGCGCACGAGGAAGTTGCGCAGAGCTGCTTCGTCGACGCGGTCGCCCACCCGCGCGGAAAAGGCAGCTTCCGTCAAGGTGGACCGCGCCGGAATGCGCTGTGTCGCGGCGTTCAGCGTGGTCAGCAGGATGAACTTGCGCGGCATCCCATGCACCAGCCCTGCCAGCGTCGCCATGCGCTGCGCCGAGATATCGGCGTTGGGAGACACGCGGTCGTAAGGCAGACAGTCCCAGCCGGGAAAGGTGATCACAGGCATTTCCGGCGCGAAAAACCGCAGCGCAGCCCGCAGGGCCGCCAGCCGTTTGTCATCCCGCGCCACATGCAGGATCGGCGCCTCCTGCGCGTCCAGTTCCTTCAGCAGCACGCGGGCGTCGTACCCCTCGGGCACGCCGGAGACAGTGATATGGGACGGATCGGCCATGGGCTGCTTCAATTGGGCCTTACGCGGCGGCTGTCAACCGGCCAGCGGCCCGATGGTGAAGTTTTGGTACATACCCCACAGGGCGGTCACGAAAATCGAGATCATGCCCGTGATCTGCACATAGAGGCGATGACGGCTCAGCCGCCGTTGCAGCATCTCGCCCGTCGCCGCCTCCTGGTGGATCAGACGGGCCGTCGAAAGCGACAGCAGCCCGACAATGGACATCGGCAACCCGAGCAGAAACAACGCCTGGGCTATCTCGACGCGATAGAAAAAGCCCAGAACTCCCAGTGCCGTCAGAAAGAAGCATCCAATGCCCAAAAGCCAGAGTCCCGAGACATTGGCGATGAACAACAACCGGTTGGTGTTGATCCGCACCATGTCTTCAAGGTCCTGCTCGGCCTGTCCGCCATGTCGCCGCGCGCGCAGCACCATGTCATAAGGCACACCCAGCACCCAGTGGCTCGCCGTTGACCACAAGACGGCCAATGCGATCCAGAACCACAGGTTCGAAAACGACCGCATGTCGATGAGTTCAAAGACGTTCTGGTAGAAATCCAAGGGGGCTGGCTTTTGTTGCTTGTTTTGATCCTCTTAGCGAGGCTTGCCGGCAATTCCTACCCTTGGCTTGATTAAAAATTAGTGGCACTGAAGGGGTGTCACAGAAACTGGACAGATCTCATGCGCCCCACTCAAAGCCCGTTTCCGTCCACCCGCCTGCGTCGGGCCAGGCAAAGCCCTGCAATCCGGGCGTTGACCCGGCAAAACAGCCTGAGCGTGGATGACTTCATCTGGCCGGTCTTCGTGCGTGCGGGGGAAGGCATTGAAGAGCCGATCCCGTCCATGCCCGGTGTCTACCGCCGCTCGGTCGACAAGATTGTCGGCGCCGCACGTGAAGCCGCAGACCTTGGCATTCCGGCCATCTGCATCTTCCCCTACACCGGCATCGAGGAGCGGACCGAAGACTGTTCAGGCGCCTGGGACCCCGAGAACCATGCGAACCGGGCGATCCGGGCGATCAAGAAGGCCGTCCCGGAAATTGCCGTGATGACAGACGTGGCACTCGACACCTACAACATCAATGGCCACGACGGGTTTGTCGAAGACGGCGAGATCGTGAATGACCGCACGGTCGAAGCGCTGGTCAAAATGACGCTGGCACAGGCTGATGCGGGCGCTGATATCATTGGGCCGTCGGACATGATGGATGGGCGCATCGGGGCGATGCGCAGCGCCTTGGAGGCGGCAGGCCATCAGAACGTGATGATCTTGAGTTACTCTGCCAAGTATGCCTCGGCCTTTTACGGCCCGTTCCGCGATGCGGTCGGCGCGTCGGGCGCATTGACCGGCGACAAGAAGACCTACCAGATGGATCCCGGCAACTCTGATGAAGCGCTGCGCCTGATCGAGCGGGATCTGAGCGAAGGGGCTGACATGGTGATGGTCAAGCCCGGCCTGCCCTATCTCGACATCTGTCGCCGTGTGAAGGACGCCTTTGGTGCGCCCACTTATGCCTATCAGGTTTCGGGGGAGTTCAGCATGATCCAGGCCGCTGCGGAACATGGTTGGATCGATGGCGAAAAGGTCATGATGGAAAGCCTCATGGCGTTCAAACGCGCGGGCTGTGACGGCATCCTGACGTACTTTGCGCCCGCTGCCGCGCGGGTGCTGAACGCACAGCGATAAGCCGCGCAGTCACGGAGCTTTTGAGTGACAGCGCGCGCTGATCGGCGTATGTTCGCGCATAAGTCGGGCAAACCGGCACATGAGCAACAGAGTACAGGCGGATAAGATGAAAAATTCCAGAGTTTCTCGCAGGGGGTTCACCCTTGGCGCGCTTGCAGGTGTCACCGTGACCGCGGCCTGCGGCAATGGCATCGGATCGCGGGGTGCTGCGAATATCGATGCGCGGGTCGATGCGACACTTGAAGAGATGTATAGGCGCTATCCCAACACAGTGAACCTTGGTGACAAATCCAGCGGAATCCTGGTGATGCCGTTGATCACCGAAGCCGGGTTCGGGTTTGGTGGCGCCTATGGGCGCGGTGCGCTGCGGGTCAACGACGCGACCGTGGACTACTATTCGAGCACGCAGTTGTCTGGCGGTTTGCAGATCGGCGCCCAGCAGTACACTCACGTGCTGTTCTTCCTGACGGATGAGGCCTTGACCAACTTCCGCCGCTCGCCCGGATGGGCCGTGGGCGGCGATGTGGAGTACGTGATCTCGGATCAGGGGGACGGCGTGAAAGCCGATACGACAACGGCGCTCTCTCCGGTTCAGGCCGCTGTGTTCGGGCGGGCCGGGCTGTTGATCGGCGCCACCTTGCAGGGCACGAAGTACAATCGCATCATTCCTTGAGCCAAGAAGCCCCGCTGCGATGCGGGGCTTTCCGTTCGGTGCAGCTCAGAGCGCTTGCAGGCGCTTAAAGAGGCTCGAGGTGTCCCAGCGCCCGCCGCCCATCTTTTGCACGTCCTTATAGAACTGATCGACCAGTGCGGTCACCGGCAGGCTGGCGCCGGTTTCATTTGCAGTTGAGAGACAAATCCCCAGGTCCTTGCGCATCCAGTCGGTGGCGAACCCGTGATCGAAGTGATCTTCCAACATCGTCTCGTAGCGGTTGCTCATTTGCCAGCTGCCTGCAGCGCCCTGGCTGATGACTTCAACAACCGCGCGCCCGTCGAGGCCAGCCTTGTCGGCAAAGTGCAGCGCTTCGCTGAGCCCCTGCACCAGTCCGGCAATCGCGATCTGGTTGCACATTTTGGTCATCTGGCCCGCGCCACTTTCGCCAATACGGCGGCAGATCTTGGAATAGACCTCCATCACCGGCAGCGCACGGTCATATGCGCCTTCGTCGCCGCCGCACATGATCGAGAGCGCCGCATTCTCGGCCCCCGCCTGCCCGCCTGAAATCGGCGCATCCACAAAGCTCACCTGTTTTTCATTGGCCGCGGCATAGAGCTCGCGCGTCACAGCAGCGGAGACGGTTGTGTGATCAACAAAGACCGCACCGGACACCATCCCGGCAAAGGCACCATCGGGGCCAAGGCAAACCGATCGCAGATCGTCGTCATTGCCAACACAGGCCATGACGAAATCTGCACCCTTGGAGGCCTCGCGCGGGGTGGTCGCCATCGCGCCGCCATTGTTGCTGACCCAATCCTCCGCCTTGGCCGCCGTGCGATTGTAGACAGTCACATCATGGCCCGCTTTCTGCAGATGTCCGGCCATCGGGCCTCCCATGACGCCCAACCCCAAAAATGCCAGCTTGGCCATATGATTGTCCTTCTCTTTTTCCGTGTTGCTTTACGTTGCCCTCCTACCTAACAGTCAGGGCGCAGGGGTCAACAAAGCGGCGCGGCATAAGCGAGAGGCAGGTATGGCGTTGGTCTTCAAATGGTTAATGCGGTTGACGGCCACGGCTGTGGTTCTGGTCGTGCTGGGCGTAAGCCTGGTTTACTACCTCGCCTCGCGATCCCTGCCCGACTATGACAAGACGCTGGAGCTCCCTTATCTGACAGCCGAGGTCGAGATCGTGCGCGACAATGCGAACGTTCCGCACATCTTCGGCGAGAGTGATCAAGATGTCTTTTACGCGCTGGGATACGCCCATGCGCAGGACCGCCTCTGGCAGATGACGATGCTGCGGCGGACCGCACAGGGGCGCTTGTCAGAGGTCTTTGGCGCAGCGACCGTCAACATAGACAAGCTGATCCGGCGGCTCGACATCTATACGCGCGCCGTCGCCTCCGTCGACGCGCAGGATGAGCAGACGATGCAGTTCCTGCGCGCCTATGCGACGGGTGTGAATGCGCGGCTGGACGAGATCAACGAAAGCGCCCTTGGCCGAGGCGCCCCTGAAATGTTCCTTTTCAACGCACCGGTCTCGGCCTGGCGTCCAGCGGATTCGCTGGCGATCATCAAACTGATGGGGTTGCAGCTGGCGGGGCATCTTGACGAGGAGGTCCTGCGCGCCCGGATGTCACTGGCGCTGGACGATGCGCAACGGCTCTCCGACATTCTGCCCGATGCGCCGGGAAGTGGCGTCGCCGCGTTACCGGAATACGCACAATTGGTGCCAGGCGCCCCGCGTTTTGCGGAAAGCACGATGCCGCCGCCGAACCCCCTGTCGCCCTTCAAACGGCGCATCTTCGCGGGGGCTTCAAACGCCTGGGCGGCCGCCCCCTCGCGCTCGGCCTCGGGGGGCACCCTGCTGGCCAATGACCCGCATCTGGAGTTCACGGCGCCCGCGATCTGGTATCTGGCACGACTCGAACTGCAGTCAGGCGGTGTGATCGGCGGGACCATTCCCGGCATGCCACTGGTGCTGAGCGGGCGCAGCGACAGCCTCGGCTGGGGGCTGACCTACGCCTATATGGACGATCAGGATGTCTATATCGAGGAGCTGAACCCCGACAATCTGGAAGAATACAGAACGCCGGATGGCTTCAAGGCGTTCGAGACCCGCGGCTCGATCATCAACATCAAGGACGAGACCCCGATCACCATCACCCTGCGCTGGACGGACAACGGCCCCGTCCTGCCCGCAACACATTACAACCTGGGGACCATCACCCCGCCGGGCCATGTGGCTTCGCTCGCCTGGACAGTGCTGAGCCGAAATGACACGTCGATGGGCGCGGCCTTGCGGCTGATGCGGGCTCAATCCGTTGGCGAGGCGATTGCAGCGGGGGAAGACTATCTGGCGCCCGCGATGAACCTCATGTTGGTGGATCGCGAACAGATCGCGATGAAGATGATCGGCGCGATGCCCCGGCGTGACGCCAAGCATCAAAGTCAGGGCCGCCTGCCCAGTCCAGGCTGGATCGAGACCAACCGCTGGCAGGGCCGCCTGCCCTACGCCTCGAACCCTGAGTTCGTCGCGCCCAATGGCGGCATTCTGGGCAATACGAACAACAAGACCGTTGATCGCCCCTTCCCCAATCATGTGTCTTTCGACTGGGGCGACACCCAGCGCGTGCAGCGTTGGCAGCGGCTGATGCAGGCGCGTGAGGTCCACACGCGGGACAGTTTCATCGAGGCGCAGTTGGACACGGTCAGTTTCACGGCGCGCTCGTTGCTGCCTCTGATCGGCGCAGAGCTCTGGTTCACCGGCGAAGCGGCACCGGAGGGCACGCCTCTCCGCCAGCGCCAGCGCGCGCTGACCCTGCTGGCTGGCTGGTCGGGTGAAATGAACGAACACATGCCTGAACCGCTGATCTATGCAGCCTGGCTGCGGCGGCTGCAGGAGCGGATGATCCGTGATGAGCTGGGCCCGCTGGCGAGCGAGATGACCCATGTGGAGCCGCTCTTCATCGAGCGGGCGTTCCGCGATATCGACGGCGCGTCGGTCTGGTGTGACGTGATCCAATCCGCACCGGTCGAGACCTGCGCCGACATGGCACGGCTGGCGCTCGATGATGCGCTGATCTGGATCGAGGAGACTTGGGGACCGGCGCTGGAAACCCTGCGCTGGGGGGACGCGCATCAGGCAACGCACGATCACGCCGTGCTGGGCGAGGTGCCGCTCCTGCGGTTCTTCGTCAACATTCGCCAGTCGACTAACGGCGGTGACAACACGCTGCAACGGGGTCTGACCCGGGGCACCGGGCCCAACCCGTTCCACAACACCCATGGGGCGGCCTATCGCGGCGTCTATGACTTTGCGGACCCGGACAGTTCGGTCTTCGTGACCTCGACGGGCCAATCGGGGCATTTCCTGTCGCGGCACTACGACGATCTGGCACAGCTCTGGCGGCGCGGCGAATATATTCCGATGTCGCTGGATGAGGGCTTGGCCCGGGCCGCGGCCGTGGGTGTGACGATCCTGCGCCCGCGTCCATGAGCTGATGACGCGGGTCATCCTGTTTCACAAGCCCTTTGGGGTGCTGTCGCAGTTCACGGATAAAGGCACGGCGGGCTCCGCACGCCCGACCCTATCCCGCTATATCGAGGTGCCGGGGGTCTACCCAGCAGGGCGGCTCGACAAGGACAGTGAGGGACTGCTTGTCTTGACCGATGACGGCAAACTGCAGGCGCGCATCGCCAACCCGAGACACAAGATGGCCAAGACATATCTGGTACAAGTGGAGGGCACGCCGCAACCTGCCGCCCTTGACCAGTTGCGTAGAGGTGTGACGCTAAAGGACGGACCGACGCGACCCGCCGAAGTGGCGCAGATTGATCCGCCAGACCCGCTCTGGCCGCGCGATCCACCGGTTCGGTTTCGCAAGACTGTGCCCGATGCCTGGCTGCGCGTGACGATCCGCGAAGGACGCAATCGGCAAGTGCGGCGCATGACGGCGCATGTGGGGTTGCCCTGTCTGCGGCTCATACGGGTGCAGGTCGGTCATTGGGCGCTGAATGATCTGACGCCAGGCGCCTGGCGCTACGCGACGGAGGGTGGCCCATAGGCCCACCGCACCTGTCAGTGCGCAGGGGATCAAAGCCGCTCGAACTGGGCCTCTTGTTGCGCGGTCCAGCGGACCGTCAGGTCAAACCCGCTGTCCGTCTGCCGTTCCGCCTCGACCAGCTCGTGATCAAAGAGCCAGGCACGTTTCTTCCCGTCTGAAAAATCCAGGTGCAGCTGCTTTTCCTGTTTAGACCCTTGCAGTTGCGTTGTGATCGCAGCGAGCAGCGCCTCGGTTCCGTCGCCTGTGAGCGCTGAGATGGCAAAGACATGGTCGTCCCGATCCGCGCGAACCTGCACCGCATCACGTGCATCTTGTGCCAGAAGATCGAGCTTGTTCCAGACCTCGAAACTTGGGCGGTCGTCTTCGACACCCAGCGAACTCATGATGTCGCGCACATCCTGCGCTTGCTCTTCCGTTTCGGGATGGGAGATGTCGCGCACGTGGCAGATGACATCCGCCGCCAGAACCTCTTCGAGCGTGGCACGGAAGGCCGCGACCAGCTCGGTCGGCAGATCAGAGATAAAGCCCACCGTATCCGACAGGATCACCTCCGGACCGTCCGGCAACTCGACGCGGCGCATCGTCGGGTCGAGCGTGGCGAAGAGCATGTCCTTCGCCATCACCTCGGCCCCGGTCAGCCGGTTGAATAGCGTCGATTTTCCGGCGTTCGTATAGCCCACGAGCGCCACAATCGGATACGGGACCTTGGCGCGCGCGGCGCGGTGGAGCGCGCGGGTTTTGACCACCTTGTCGAGCTGTCGGCGCAGGCGGACGAGTTGTTCGTCAATGGCGCGCCTGTCTGCCTCGATCTGGGTCTCGCCAGGTCCGCCGACGAACCCCAGACCGCCCCGCTGGCGTTCAAGGTGGGTCCAGGCCCGCACTAGGCGAGTGCGCTGGTAGCTGAGTGCCGCCATCTCGACCTGCAGCACCCCTTCGCGGGTCGCCGCACGGTCACTGAAGATTTCGAGGATGAGCCCCGTGCGGTCGAGCAGCTTCACGCCCCAGGCTTTTTCGAGGTTGCGCTGCTGCACGGGGCTCACGGGGCCGTCGATCAACACCAGCTCGATCTCATTGTCTTCCAGGGCGGTGTGCAGCGCGTCGATCTTGCCGCTGCCAAAGAGCATCCCCGCGCGCACCGACTTCAGCGGGACCACCTCGCCGCCCACGACCTCAAGTTCAGGCAATGCGCGGGCAAGTGAAATGGCCTCGGCCAACCCATGATCGGCGAGACGACGGTTCGGTTCAGATTTGATGTCGGGGTGCAGGACCCAAGCCCGGGTGACCCGGCTCGCGTCGTTGTTCTCTACTTGAAACGGCGCTTTGCTCAAGAAGCGTCTTCGCCCTCATACAGGCTGATCGGTTGGCTCGGCATGATGGTGGAAATCGCGTGCTTGTACACAAGCTGGGACTGACCATCCCGACGCAGAAGCACACAGAAATTGTCGAACCAGGTGATAACGCCTTGCAGCTTCACACCGTTGATCAGGAAGATTGTCACAGGAACTTTCGTCTTGCGAACATGGTTCAGGAACGCGTCCTGAAGGTTCTGTCTGTCCGACGCCATTTTAGCACTCGCCTTTTTTCTTGCCGGAGCCCGCAGACCGAGCCCGCCCCTCGTCACGCAATTATGAAGTGCCCGACCGGGAGATTCCACCCCAAAAAACAGTCCGTTACGGACCTAATAATTGGGCCCCCTCAGCTTCGCCACAAATCGGGTGTCAAAAGCGCAATAATGGCAAGTGTTTCAAGGCGGCCCAGCACCATCGCGGCGCAGAAGACCGCCTTGGCGCCGGTGCTGAGTTCGGTCAGCAGGATCGGCGTGTCGGCGGCCATTGTGATGAGCGGACCCGTGGTCGAAAGACCGGCGATGCTGAGCACCAAGGCGTTCTCAAAAGACACCCCGAGAAGGGCGAGCAGGATCGTAAGGGCCGCCAGCGTCAGCGCGAAGAGCATGAAGAAAATCCACGCAATGAAGGCGCCGTTGCGCTGCAAGCGCCGCGCGTCTGTACCCGCGCCGCTGACCGATGAGGGATGTACCAGCCGCTCCATTTCGCGCAAGCCGTTGAGGTAAAGGGCAAAGACCCGGAGCAACTTGACCCCGCCCGCGGTGGTCGCCACGCCACCGCCGATCAACGCGAGCCCCATCAGGATGAGCCCGGGCGTCTCAAGGCCTGACCAGGCCTGCGTTTGGGCCCAGTACTCGCTGGCAAACCCGGTCGTCGTGAGAAAGGACATCACCGTGAACACCGACCCCCAGAGCGCATGTGCGGCCTGTGTCAGATCGTCTTCCGCAGCCACATCGAAGGCGCCCAGCCAATGGCGGGCAAAGAGGATCACCGGAACGCCAATGATCAGAACCAGCCCGAGGCGAAATTCCGGGTCGGTGCGCAGACCGCCCTGCGTGGCGGTGATCGTGTCAGAGGAAAACGTAAGGCGCGACAGGGCGAAGAACATGAAGAGCAGCGCAAGCGCCTCCCCGGTGATGCCCGACCCGCTGAATTCAATACCGCCGACCGGCGAGATGCCGGAGGTCGCCATCACGGCCATCGCGTGACAGAGCGCAACAAGCGAGGCGTCGCCGCTGATCATCAGCAGAACCCAAAGGAGCAGCGTGAGCCCGATGTAGATCGGCAGGAGGGCTGCCGACACCCGCAACAGCCGTTCGCGCGGATCGGCGCGCCCGATCAGGCTGGAGAGCGCCTCGCGCTGCCCGGGCTCGGCCTGAGCGGTCACCTCGAACCCGCCGAGATTGAGCGGCGCCAGGATCGCCGACGCTGCAATCCACATGACGGCCCCGCCCATCCAGCCGACCTGTGCGCGCCAGAGATGCAGGCTGGTGTCGAGCCGGTCCGGATCGACGAAAAGCGTTGCACCGGTTGTGGTGACGGCGCTTACCATCTCCATGTAAGCATTCACAAAAGTCGTGGTGCCAAGGCCTTCAAAGAAGGGAATTGCGAGGAAGGCGGGCAGAAAGACAAAGGTGGAAAACAGTGACATCAAGGTGCCAAGCGCGCCGTGCTTGGGCCGCCGCCCAGCCATCGCAATGGCAATCAGCGAAAAGAGCGTCAGGCCCATGATCCCGCTATAGAAGAACATCCGGGCGGTGTCGATGTTGCGTACCGCACCACCGTGCACAGCTGGCACCAGCATCGCGACCGAGGCCAGCCCGAAGATCAGCAGAAACAGCGGCAAGTCCATGAGCTGTTCCCACGCGCTGCGGCGCTTGACGATCTGGGGCGCGCGCGCCATCGCCTAGAAGAAGTCGATGGAGACCTGCATCAGCCGCTCCACCTCCGGCACATCCCCGGCCAGCGCAAAGATCGCAACCACATCACCTTCATCGATCCGCGTGGTGCCGAGCGGGCGAATGACCTCATCGCCTTTCCGCACCGCCCCCACGAGTACGCCTTCCGGGAAATCGATCTCGTTGATGCGTTTTCCGGCCAGCGGCGATGTTGACATCACCTCGGCCTCGATCACCTCGGCCTCTGCATCGCCGATGGAGTAGACCGCGCGCACCCGCCCATGCCGGATGTGCCGCAGGATCGAGCTCACCGTGGTGGCGCGCGGGTTGATGTATGCGTCGATGCCCAGCGGGGTCATCAGCGGCACCAACGTCGGGTCGTTGATCAGCGCGATGGTATAGGGGCAGCCTTCGGCCTTGGCGCGCACGCAGGCCAGCATGTTGGTCTTGTCGTCATCGGTGATCGCAAGCATCGCATCGGCCCGGGAGATCCCCGCCTCAGCCAGCAGCCCCGCGTCGAGCCCGTCGCCGTTGAGCACGATGGTCCGCTCCAGCGCTTCGGCGGCGCGCTCGGCGCAGATCCGGCTCTTCTCGATCACCTTCGCACGCACCCGCTTGGCGCGGGCCTCGAGGGTTTGCGCGACGGCGAGGCCCACATTGCCACCACCCACGAGGACCACGCGCTCCTGCTTTGCAACCTTCTTGCCGAAAATCTCCAAGGTGCGCGGAATATCATCCACGTGGGTGAAGACATAGCAGTCATCGCCGACGAAAAGCTGGTCCTTGGCCTCGGGGGCAAAGAGGCTGCCCTCACGTCGCACGCCAACCACCGTGGCCCGCAAGGTCGAAAACAGATCAGTCAGCTGGCGCAGAGGGGTGTTCACAACCGGGCATTCTTCCTCGATGGTGATCCCCATCAGATGCGCCTGTCCGTTCATGAAAATCTCGGTGTCGAAGGCGGCGGGCGCCGACAGCCGTTGCAAGGCGGCGGCAGCCACCTCCTTTTCCGGGCTGATCACCACGTCGATCGGCATGTGATCGCGGCGGTAGAGGTCGGAATAGATCGCATCGAGATAAGACTGGCTGCGCAACCGGGCGATCTTGCGGTTGATCCCGAACACCGAATGGGCCACCTGGCAGGTGACCATATTGACCTCGTCAGAGTAGGTCGCGGCAATCACCATCTCTGCGTCCCGGGCCCCTGCCCGCTCCAGCACATCGGGGTAGCTCGCAAAGCCTGCGATGCCCTGAACATCCAGCGTGTCGGTGGCGCGGCGCACAAGATCGGGATTGTTGTCGACGACGGTGACATCATTGCGTTCGCCCGACAGATGGCGGGCGATCTGCCAGCCGACCTGTCCTGCGCCACAGATAATCACTTTCATGCGCCAGAGGTCCTTCGAGCCATTTCGCGAGTTTCTGAATGGCAGATGGCCTCAGAGGGGTCAATTCAATTGTCCTTTGTCCGATTTGGCGGCAGGATGGCCTCATGTTTGGTGTGCGTTCTTGCTCTGTTTTGTCTGCTGCGCTCTTGGTGCTGACGTCCTGCGCGCCTCTGTCGATCTATCACCGCGAGGGCGCGCCGGTGTCGCGCATGCAGTCGGATTTGCTGTCGTGTGAAATCTCGGCACTGGCCGATGTCCCGGTGAACAATCAGATCCGGCAGGAGCCTCCTGTCTACATCCCCGCGCGACGCTACTGTGACGCGGATGGGCATTGCTACACGCGCGGTGGCTATTTCGAGGCCGGGCGCATCTACACCGTCGATGTGAACGCCGATCTGCGTGACCGGGCCGAAACGCAATGTATGGCGAATGAAGGCTACACGCCCGTGACCATACCCAATTGCCCCAACAGCGTCTTTCGCGCTGTTCCACAAGCCAGCACTGCGGTGCTGCCCCGCTTGAACCCGCGCAGCTGTGCGATCCGATATCAGGATGGCAGTTGGCAAATTGTGACCCAGGCGGGCTAGACGCGTCGCATTTGGACTGGAAGTCAGGCGGCACGCTTTCTACTGCTTGCCCCTATGAACATGCCGAGTCTCTCCGCGCCCGACCTGCAGCCCGCCAAGCGATTGGTACAGGATCACTATGCCGCCCTTGTCAGCGCCACGCCCGAGACCGTCGCAGGAATCCTGTCTGAGCGGATGGCGACAGGGTGTTCGTGGTACGGCATGCATCCTTTCCACGAACAGACAGGCCCCGTAGCCATTGCCGCAACCTTCTGGGCACCGTTTCTCACCGCCTTCACACGGGTTCAGCGGCGCGAAGACATCTTCTTTGCGGGCCTCAATGAAATCGATGGGTTCGAGAGCCGCTGGACCTGCTCGATGGGTCATCTCATGGGGCTCTTCGACGCGCCGTTCCTAAGCATTCCCGCGACCCAGAAGATGACCTTTCTACGCTATGCGGAATTCAACAAGGTCGAAGGCGGCCAGATCACGCAGAGTGCGCTGTTTGTCGATCTCCTGCACCTGATGCTGCAAGCCGGGCTCAATCCGCTGCCGGCGGCGCAGACCGGCCAGCACCTGGTGCAACCCGGCCCCATGACGCACGACGGCCTTTTGCGCGCGCCGCAGGATCCGGTCGAGAGCGCCAAAACCCTCTCACGGATCAATCACATGATCGGGTCGATCACAAAGGCCAATGCCTCACCGGTGCCGCTGCCGCCGCCGCAAGAGCTTGCCCAGGATTGGGCGGATGACATGATCTGGTGGGGGCCCGCTGGGATCGGCGCGAGCTATACCATCGACCGCTACATCGAGCAGCACCAGGGACCATTCCGGCGCGGTCTGTCCGGACGCGCCTTCAATGGGCACCTCTGCCGTATGGCGGAAGGCACCTATGGTGGGTTCTTCGGCTGGCCGAATCTCACGCTCACGAACACGGGCGGCTTCATGGGCGTGCCTGTGAATGACGCGCGGGCCGACATGCGCGTGGTCGATATCTATCGGCGCGCGGGCGACAAGCTGGCAGAGAACTGGGTGTTCATCGACATGCTGCACTTTCTGAAGATGCAGGGGGTCGATGTGCTGGCGGAGATTGCGGGCTAAGCTACTCGGCGGCGTCTGTTTCGACCTCGTCCACATGCGCTACGCGCGCGCCGGATTTGGCGGAGGTGACGACGCCCAGCGACTTCAGCTTGCGGTGCAGGGCCGAGCGTTCCATGCCGACAAAGGTTGCCGTGCGCGAGATATTGCCGCCGAACCGGTTGATCTGGGTCAGCAAATACTCCCGCTCAAAGGCTTCACGCGCCTCGCGCAGCGCCAGCGTCGCTAACGCCCCGGACAACACCACGCGGTTTTCATCGCCCCCGCTGTCGTCGGAGCCGGGCAGTTCACGCGCTTGAATCGGCCCGGTCTCGTCGCCGAGGATCAGCACCCGTTCCACAAGGTTCTTCAACTGGCGCACGTTGCCAGGCCAGACCATTGTTTGCATCAGCGCCTCGGCATCTTCACTCAGATTGCGCTGTGGCAGGCCCTGGCTCGCATTCATCTCGCCGATGAAATGCTCGGCCAGCGCGGGAATGTCCTCGCGCCGCTCTTCCAGCGAGGGCACGGCAATCGGCACGACATTGAGACGGTGATAGAGCTCTTCGCGGAACGTACCCGCGAGGATCGCCTGCTGGAGATCGCGGTTGGTCGAGGAGATGACCCTCAGATCAACACGCACCTTGTCGTTGCCGCCAACACGCTGGAATTGCTGGTCGACCAGCACGCGGAGGATTTTTGACTGGGTGCCAACGGGCATGTCGGCCACCTCATCGAAATAGATCACGCCCCCATGCGCCTCTTCGAGCAGGCCCGGTTCGACGCCGCGCTCCGGCGTTTCGCGGCCAAAGAGCACCTCTTCCATGCGTTCGGGCGCGACCCCCGCGCAGTTGACAGTCACAAAGGGGGCCGAGGCGCGGTTGGAATTGGCGTGAACGTAGCGCGCGGCGACCTCCTTGCCGCAGCCTGCAGGCCCCGTCAGCATCACGCGCCCATTCGATTTGGTGACCTTGTCGAGCTGGCTTACGAGAGACCGGAACGCGGCGGAATTGCCGATCATTTCGGATTTGGTCACATCGCGGCGGCGCAGGCTCTGGTTTTCGCGACGTAACCGCGAGGTCTCCATCGCGCGGCGGATCACCACCAGAAGCTGGTCGATGTTGAAGGGCTTCTCGATGAAATCATAAGCGCCCTGCTTGATCGCGGCGACGGCGATCTCGATGTTGCCATGACCGGAAATGATCACCACAGGCACATCCGGGTTGTCGCGTTTGACGGTCTTGAGGATATCAATCCCATCCATGCGGCTGTCCTTCAGCCAGATGTCCAGCACGATGAGCGCAGGCGCCTCGGCATTGATGGCCGCCATTGCATCGTCCGAGTTGCCGGCAAGCCGGGTGGCAAAGCCTTCGTCCTGCAGAATATCCGAGATCAATTCACGGATATCGCGCTCGTCATCAACAATGAGAATATCGCTCATGGGTCAAAGTCCTTCCTGCTCGGGAGATGGAGTCGTGGCGCCAGCCATGCAGGGCAGTGTGATCACCACCATGGCGCCAAAATGGGTCTGGCCGTCAAAAACCGGCGCGTCTTCGAGAGACAGGCTGCCGCCATGTTCCTCGACAATCTTTTTCACGATCGGCAAGCCAAGACCGGTACCTTCGCTGCGCGTGGTGACATAAGGCTCAAAGAGCCGCGCCCGGTCTTCCGGAAAGCCAGTGCCGTTATCAGCCACCGTAATGATCGCGCGCCCGTCTTCGGTCTTCAGGGCAACGCGAATCCGTGGCAGGTGATCGTCGGGCGCCCCTTTTTTGGAAAGCGCTTCAATGCCTTCTCCGGCGTTCTTGATGACGTTTGTCAGCGCTTGACTGATCATCGTCGCATCAAGATCAGCGGTCACAACCGCCTCTGGCAGATCGACGTCGATCTTGACGCCGGGTTGGCCGGTCTGCTGCAAGAAAACGGCGTCTCGCACCAGCGCATTGAGATCGATGGGCTTGCGCTCCGGTTCTGGCATGCGCGCGAACTTCGAGAATTCGTCCACGATGCGTCGCAGATCGGTCGTTTGGCGCACGATCACGTCGGTCATCTGGTCCAGCGCTTCGCTGTCCTCTCCGACGCGTGGTGAGAACTTGCGCTTGATCCGTTCCGCGGAGAGCTGGATCGGCGTCAGGGGGTTCTTGATTTCATGGGCAATGCGCCGGGCCACGTCGCCCCAGGCGGCCATGCGCTGCGCACTGACCAGATCGGTTACATCGTCGAAGGCCACCACGTAACCTTCAAGCGTGCCGTCCTGCGCCCGACGGGTCGCCATGCGCACGAGAAGGTTTTCCTGCCTGCGTTGACGAGAGACCTTCACTTCACCCTGCGCCACTTCGTTGCGGGATTTCACGATGGTCTGGAACAGCGGGCCAAATTCGGGGATCACCACTTCCAGCGCCAGAAACTCCTGCCCGCCCTGCCAGTCAAGCAACCGCTCTGCGGCACGGTTGACGAAGGTCACCCGCCCGCGCGGGTCGAGGCCTACGACGCCCGAGGTGACCGAACTCAATACGGAGTCGAACAGGCGGCGACGACGTTCAATCTGTTCGGTGTTTTCAACCAGTGTCTCGCGCTGTGCCTTGAGCTGGCGCGTCATCTGATTGAAATACCGGCCAAGCATCGCGATCTCGTCGTCACCCTCCTCTTCGCGCACTTGCACGTCGAGATCTCCGGCGCCCACCTGCTGGGCCGCCCCGGTCAGACGTCCAACGGGTCCGGACAGGCGTTCGGCAAACCACAACCCGAGCCAGATTGCGGCGAGGATCAGGATCAGCGCAAACGCCAGATAAAGGAGCACAAAATCGAAGAGAAGTTGGCCACGCTCGCTCTCGAGCTGCTGGTAGAGCAGCACCGTTTCCTTGGTTTCATCCAGCAGCGAGAGGATCTCGCCGTCCACATCGCGGCTGATGTACAGAAACCGATCCACGAAGGCCGACAGGCGCACAAGCGCGCGGAACTCGTTGTTGTCCCAGTCTTCGATGACGACCACATCCATCTCGTCGGCCTGGCGCATCTCGGCCTCGGACGGCGGTTCGAAGTCGAAAAGATAGGACCGATCCCCGCGGGCGCGGATCTCGCGTGTGCCGTCAATCAGATAGGCCTCTCGCAGCCCGCGCTGGATCTGCCGTTGTCGCTCTCCCAAAAGCTCGCTGTCCGAGACAGTCGTGCCAGAGCGGCGGGCCTCATCGAGGCTGCGCGCGAGGGCCAGCGCGTCTTCTGCCAGATCAAGCCGCTGCTCGGCTTCATAGGCTTCCGCTGCGGCGAGTGAACTGCCGACCACTTCCTGCACGCGGTCCGAAAACCACCCCTCGAGGCCGACGTTCACTGTCAGCCCGGCGAAGATCGCCACCGTCACCGTTGGAATGAGCGCGAGCAAGGCGAACACACCCGTCAGCCGCAGGTGCAGTCGGGAGCCTGCGGACTTCGCCCGCCGGGCCGCGATCAGGCGGCCAACCTGCGCCAGCACCAGGGCCGCTACGACGAGGATGTAGACCAGGTCGGCGAGCAGAATGAGGCGCAACCCCAGCGTGTTGCCCGCCTGCGCCAGCGGACCAAGCACCAGATAGGTCGACAGCGCCAGAACCGGGCCCAGAGCCACCAGACCCAGCGTCGCAAAATTGCGAATGCGCCGGATGCGGCGCAAACGCCCCAGCCGCAGCCATAGTGACCTTTCTACACGGGGGTTCACCCGATGCCCTCACTCATGATGTGGCGCATGGAGCGCCGTACCGCCTTATCTTGTGGTCCTGATCGGGGGTGTCCCCCAATGGCCACGCGTTATGTGGCAGTTTTACATCAATTTGCGGCGCCGTGTCACCTCTATATCGAGGTCGGTGATCTTCTTTCTGAGCGTATTGCGGTTGATTCCGAGCAAATCGGCGCATTTCGCCTGATTTCCGCCGGTCGCTTCCAGTGAAATCTCGATGAGCGGCGCCTCGACTTCCCGCAAAATGCGGGCATAGAGCCCGGCGGGCGGCAGCATGTTACCGTGCAGATCGAAGTACCGCCGCAGATGGCGTTCGACGGAGGCGCCCAGCTTTTCGGTGTTGCCAGCTGCGCGCATGGGTTCCAGGTCAGGCTGCGCGCCCAATACCTGTTCGACCTCACTCGCGGTGATCTCTGCTGCACGGCTGGTCAGGCCAAGGCGGCGGATCGCGTTCTCAAGCTGACGCACGTTACCGGGCCACGAATAGTTGCGGAAAATGTCGCTCGCCTCGCGTGAAAGCTGCCGTGGCGCGGCACCGGCGGCTTCGGCCTTAGAGAGGAAATGCGCGGCGAGGATGGGGATGTCGTCCACCCGCTCACGCAGCGCAGGCACGCTGAGTGTAGCACCACTCAGCCGATAGTAGAGATCCTTGCGCATCTGCCCCGCTTCCATGTCGGCGTTGAGGTCTGTCTGACTGGTGGCGAGAAAACGCGGTGAATACTCGCCCGGCGTGTCCATCATATGCACGAGGCGTGCTTGCAATTCCGCCGGCAGGTCAGAGACCTCTTCAACAAGCAAGGTGCCGCCCTTCACGCGCGCCAAAAGCCGCGCGGGGCCTTCCAGGTCTTGCAGATCTTCAGACGACGCGGTGATGAACGGCAGGTTGCGCCGGTCGGAGAAGTCATGAATCGCGCGGGCAATCAGCGATTTACCCGTGCCGGACTCACCCCAGATGAGCACCGGCAAATCGGTGTTCATCACCCGCGCGACAACGCGGTAGAGTGCCTGCATCACCGCCGTCCGTCCCACCAGCGGCAAATCATCGGGGCGCGCTTCGACATCACTCTCGACGCGCCGGTTCTGCGGGCGGGTCTCCAAAGCCCGTGCAGTACGCTTCATCAGATCCGGCAGGTCGAAGGGCTTCGGCAGATAGTCATAGGCTTCTGCCTCAGCTGCCTTGATTGCCGTCATGATGGTATTCTGTGCCGAGATCACGATCACCGGCAGGCCAGGCCGATCCTCGGCGATCTTGGGCAGCATTTCGAGGCCATTGCCGTCGGGCATCATCACGTCAGAGATGACCACGTCACCTTTGCCTTCGGCGACCCAGCGCATCAGCGTGGTCAGGCTGGAGGTGGCATGCACCTTGCACCCGGCGCGGGTCAGCGCCTGTGTCAAAACGGTGCGGATTGTTCTGTCGTCATCAGCAACAAGTATTGTGCCATCCATCTGTCAGCTCTCCTCTTTATGCCTGCTGCGCGGCTTTGGGTGCGCGCGGCAGTGAAATACGAAACACGGTTTTTCCGGGGACTGAGGTCACCGAAATCCAACCGCTGTGATCGGAAATAATCTTGCTCACCAGGGCGAGGCCGAGGCCGGTGCCATTCTCTCGCCCCGACACGAAGGGGTCGAACACATCACCCTTGATCGCCTCCGGCAGGCCGGGGCCATCATCAATGATCTCGACCTGCAGGGGCAGCGACTGGCCCGATCCATCGGCGCGGCGTAATCGGAACGAATGCTCGTAGTAGCTGTGCAGCCGGATTGTGCCTTTGGTCTTGCCCGACGCTTCGGCAGCGTTCTTCAGAAGGTTGAGCACCACCTGCAGTAGTTGATCAGGGTCGCCGTGGGCCAGCGGCAGGGACGGGTCATAATCCTCGACGATCTTCATATGCGCGCCAAAGCCCAACAGCGCCGAGCGGCGCGCCCGATCGAGCACATCGTGCACGTTGACAGGCTGAAAATCCGGCGAGGACAGGTTGCCGAACTGCTCGACCTGCCCCAGAAGTTTTACGATCCGGCGGCTTTCTTCGACAATAAGGTCCGTTAATTCAAGGTCTTCCGTCTTGAGGTTCATGCTAAGAAGTTGAGCCGCCCCGGTGATGCCCGCCAAGGGGTTCTTGATTTCATGGGCCAGCATTTCCGCCATTCCGATTGCCGATTTGGCTGCAGATTTCACCGAGTGATTCTGTGTCATCCGGCCTGCAAGCTCGCGCGGAGAGATCATCAGGATCATATGGCCTGGGTGCCCGACCAACGGCGCCACCTGCAGGTCGGATTGCATGGGCGCGCGTTCGCCGCTGCCGACGTCGACGTCATTCACGAAAAGTGGCGTGCTGCTTTCACGGGCCCGCTCGAACGCCGCCTCCAGCGGGTCGTTCACCGCGATCTGGTCCCAGACCGGCATGGCGCGCACGGTCTTGGAGGAGACGTTCAGAAACCCCTCGGCGGCGGAGTTGATATCGACAATGCAGTCATCCGGCCCGATGATCAGCGTCGGCACCGGTAAGCTGGACCAGAGGGCGCGATCCGACGTCATGCAGCCACCGGATCGTCAGCATGACAGGCATCTGCGATGAGCTGCAGGGTGGTTTCGACATCGCCTGCAGTGAGAACCGCGCGGCGCAGCCCGTCCGGCGTCGCGCAGGTGTCCATGAACCACCCAAGGTGTTTGCGGGCCACCCGCAGCCCCAACTCGCGTCCGTAAAATAGGATCATCGCCTCGTAGTGATTGGCCACCATGTCGGCAAAGCCCCGCCCTGTGGGGATGTCCGGGCGCGGCGTGCCAAAAAGCTCATGCGCGATCTGCGCGAGGATCCAGGGCCGCCCACGCGCACCACGGCCGACCATCAGCCCATCGGCCGTGGACTGGGCGAGCGCTTGTCGCGCGGTCGTTGCATCAACGATATCACCATTGGCAATCACGGGTATGGACACCGCCTCCTTCACCTCGCGGATCGCCACCCAATCGGCCGCGCCCTTGTAGAACTGACAGCGCGTACGCCCGTGTATGGTGATCAGCTGTATACCCGCGGCTTCGGCGCGGCGCGCGATCTCGGGCGCGTTGCGCATCTGGTCATCCCAGCCGAGCCGTGTTTTCAGCGTGACCGGGATATCGACCGCCCGCACCACCGCCTCGATCAGCGTCAAAGCATGATCCGGCGTGCGCATGAGCGCAGATCCCGAATAGCCTTGCGTGACCTTCTTCGCGGGGCAGCCCATGTTGATATCGATCACATGTGCGCCCTGCCCTTCGACCATGCGCGCGGCCTCCGCCATGGGTGCGGCCTCGCGCCCGGCGAGCTGTACGGCGGTGCCCACATGACCGAGCCCGAGCTCGGCTTTTTCCCGGCTGCCGGGGCGCGCATTCAGCATATCGTGGCTGGCGACCATCTCGGAGACGACCAGCCCCGCACCGAAGGAAGCCACCAAGGTGCGGAACGGCAAATCGGTGATTCCAGCCATGGGAGCGAGCAGCACCGGGGGGCTCAAATCGAACGGGAAGGCAATGGGCGTCAAATGCTTAATCCTTAGGCACTGCTAACGGCTCTATCAATTGCGATGGTTTCCCTCAATATTCCAAGGGCCTCAGGCTTTGCGGACACGGAGAGAATGCCCATTTTTTGAGCATATCGCAGGGCAGATTGCCTCCACCCCCGCAAACCCATAGATAGCACGGCATGAGAGCGGATCACGTCAGATGAAGATTGCAGCCGTCATTGTCGCGGCCGGTCGTGGTCTGCGCGCGGGTGGCGATCAGCCCAAACAATGGCAGCCGCTGAGAGGGGCCTGCAGCACCTATTTCGCCATGCAGGCCTTTGCTGAGCATCCCGACATTGGCCGTCTTGTTCTGGTGCTGCACCCCGATGATATCGGCACGGATCTTTGGCCGCAGGAGCCCGCGGCAGATGTTGTCGCCGGTGGCGCGACGCGCAGCGCCTCGGTGCTGGCCGGTCTTGAAGTGCTGGAAGGCGATGCTGATCTCGTCCTCATTCACGATGCGGCGCGGCCCTGTGTGTCGCGT
Source organism: Roseobacter cerffii (assembly GCF_054226325.1). Lineage (NCBI taxonomy): Bacteria > Pseudomonadati > Pseudomonadota > Alphaproteobacteria > Rhodobacterales > Roseobacteraceae > Roseobacter > Roseobacter cerffii. The sequence goes on along the minus strand of NZ_CM135757.1, from coordinate 2,274,661 downwards.
GCCGTGATTGACGGTGTCATCGCGGCTTTGCAGACCGGGCCTGCTGCGGCGCCAGCGGTGCCTGTGGTCGATGCGTTGTGGCGTGGAGAAGAGGAGCACGTTGCGGGCCTGGTCTCGCGCGATGGGCTCTACCGGGCGCAAACGCCTCAGGGCTTTCATCTCACAGAGATTCTGCGTGCACACCGCGCTCACCCTGATGGCGCTGCCGATGACGTCGAACTGGCCCGCCGCGCGGGCTTGCGCGTTGCCATCACGCCGGGAAGCGAAGACAATCTTAAAATCACGCTGCCGGAGGATTTCATCCGCGCAGACCGCATTCTGAGAGAGCGTCATGGACATTAGATTGGGCAATGGGTTTGACGTACACGCGTTTGGACCGGGCGATCACGTTGTGCTGTGCGGTGTGACTATCCCGCATGAGCAGGGTCTCGTCGGGCATTCGGATGCGGACGTGGCGCTACACACCGTCACCGACGCGATTTACGGCGCGCTGGCCCAAGGCGACATCGGCCAGCACTTCCCACCGAGCGATCCCCAGTGGAAGGGAGCCGCGAGCCATGTCTTTTTGAGACATGCGGTCGATCTGGCGCGCGAGATGGGGTTCGCGTTGTCGAACATCGACTGCACGATCATCTGCGAGTTTCCCAAGATCGGCCCACATGCAGCAGCGATGCGGCAGGAGGTGGCGCAGATCACCGGCCTCGACGTGGACCGTATTTCGGTCAAGGCCACCACATCTGAACGGCTGGGATTTACCGGGCGCGGCGAAGGCATCGCCTGCCTCGCGACAGCGGCGTTGATCAAGCCATGACCGTTGTGGCGCGGCTCATAGGGACGGTCTTTGGCGTGGGCTATATCCGCCCGGCGCCTGGCACATGGGGCTCTGTTGTCGCCCTGCCTTGGGGGTGGTTGCTGCATGTCTTGGGGGGCTTTCCGCTCCTGCTGCTCGCGATCCTCGCGGGGTTCATCAAGGGTCTATGGGCCACTGGCGTCATGACCAGGGACAGCGACGACCATGATCCGTCCGAGATCATCGTCGATGAGGTCGTCGGCCAATGGATCGCGATCCTGCCGCTCTCTTATCCGGCGTGGTCGATGGGGATCGATATCCTCGCGCTCTGGCCCGGCTGGATCGCGGCCTTCGTGCTGTTCCGGCTGTTCGACATTCTGAAACCCGGGCCCGTCGGTTGGGCTGACCGGCGCGGCGATGCGCTCGGGGTCATGCTGGACGATGTGATCGCGGGCGTTTTTGCCGCCATTGGCGTGCTGCTCCTCGCGGGTCTCTATCACGGGGTGCTGATGTGAGACTTGCGGAAGAAATCGTCGCGCTGGCGAAGGCTGCGGGCAAGACCGTCACGGCAGCGGAAAGCTGCACAGGCGGGATGATCACCGCCGCCCTCACGGATGTGGCGGGATCGTCTGACATCTTTGAACGCGGTTTCGTGACTTATTCCAACGCGGCGAAGGTCGAGATGCTGGGTGTGCAGGCGGCGACGCTCGAGGCGCATGGTGCTGTCTCGGAGCGGGTTGCCGAGGAGATGGTGCGCGGCGCGCTGTCGGCTGCCACAGCGGATGTCGCCGTGTCGGTGACCGGTATCGCCGGGCCCGGTGGGTCGGAGTTCAAGCCGGAAGGTCGCGTGTGCTTTGGCCTCAGCACCGGTGCGCAGGTAAGCACGGAAACGGTCGAGTTCGGCGCGTTGGGCCGCGCAAAGGTCCGCGCTGCGGCGCGGGATCACGCGCTCCGTTTGCTGAAGGCCAATCTCTAAGTCAGGCCTGAGGAACGCCGTAGAGCTCTTCCGCCCGGCTTTCAAAAGCCCGCACGATCCGCAGCATTGCATCATTGAACACAACGCCGATCAGCCGCTGAAGGATCATGTTGCGAAAGGCGAAATCCACGAAGAAACTCACTTCGCACCCACCATCGATGTCGCGAAAGCCCCAGTTCGATTTCATGTAGCGAAACGGGCCATCCAAATACTCGCTGTCGATCTTCTTGTCATCCGGCATCAGTACCACGCGGCTGGTGAAGCGTTCGCGGAAGACCTTGAAGCTGATGATCAAATCGGCCTCCATCACCTCGGTGTTGCCTTGTGGTGTCACTGACTTGATCCGCGCCGCAGAACACCAGGGAAGAAACTTCGGATAACTGTCCACATCGGCCACGAGGTCATACATCTGTTGGGCGCTGTAAGGCAGCGTTCGAGTTTCGGCGTGGGTCGGCATTGATTTGTCAGGTTGTGAAGGTTAGCCATCCATGTGCTGTCTCCTCAACCCAAGATCAAGGTCTAACTCATGTCCGCGCGTCCTTATGTCATAGATGAGTTAATCTCGGCTAAAGCCATTGCTGCGCGGATCGAGGCGCTGTGCCGCGACATTCACGACGAGTTCGAGGACACCGACAAACTGGTGGTTGTCGGGCTGCTGCGGGGCAGCTTCGTGTTCATCGCCGATCTGGTGCGCGAGCTCGACCTGCCCATCGAAGTCGATTTCCTCGAGGCCTCAAGCTATGGCGACGGCATGGAGAGCACCCGCGAAGTGCGGATTCTGAAGGATTTGCGGGGCGCCATCGAGGGCCGCGATGTGCTCGTCGTCGAAGACATCGTCGATACTGGACACACGCTGAACCACGTGACGCACCTGCTCACCAGCCGCCTGCCCGCGCGATTGAAATCCATCGCCCTGCTCGACAAGCCCAGCCGACGCGAGGTCGACTTCAAGGCCGATTGGACCGGCTTTGAGATTCCGGACGAATTCGTCGTGGGTTATGGAATTGACTTTGCGCAGCGCAACCGCAACCTGCCCTTCATCGGCAAAGTGCGGTTCACTGACAGCGCGGGCTAAGCGCCAAGTCTCAGGGTTTCGCGCGGCTCGCAGTTACACTGCGCGGGCGCCCGACAGCGTCCTGCGCATCGCGCGCCATAATCGCAAAAATCGCATCATCAATGTGGTGAGACGCTACATCATACCGCTGGCGGTCCAGCGCACAATTGATGTCGCGCAGGGCAAGAATGGCCCAGTGAATATCGGTCATCGGATCTGCCTTAGAAAGAGAGGATGTGTGGTGCTTTGAATTACCCGCACGACCTACCCAATTATCACAATAATTGTCACGGGAATGCTGCGGGCAATTTCCCCCGATTACGCAACGTCACGTTGTGTCAGGCGATCCCGAGCTTCTGGTTCCGGGCCGCGCGCAACCGCGCGAAGTCGTCCCCCGCGTGATACGATGATCGGGTTAGCGGTGTGGCAGAGACCATCAGGAAGCCTTTGCCGTAAGCCGCCTTCTCGTAGGCGGCGAACTCATCGGGGTGCACGAAGCGGTCCACCCGGTGATGCTTGGGTGTGGGCTGCAGGTACTGGCCGATAGTCAGAAAGTCGATATCGGCGGCGCGCATGTCTTCCATCACCTGCATCACCGCCTGCTTGTCTTCGCCGAGGCCCACCATGATGCCGGACTTCGTGAACATGCCGGGATCCAGTTCCTTGACCCGCTGCAACAGTCGCAGCGAATGGAAGTAACGCGCGCCGGGCCGCACTTCGGGGTAAAGCCCGGGCACGGTTTCGAGGTTATGGTTGAAGACGTCGGGTCGCGCCTCGACCACGACTTCGAGCGCCTCCGGGCCGCATTTGATGAAGTCCGGGGTCAGGATTTCGATGGTGGTCTCCGGGCTGCGATGTCGAATAGCGCGGATGGTCTGTGCGAAATGATCCGCACCGCCATCTTCCACATCATCACGGTCCACGGATGTGATCACCACGTGGTTGAGACCGAGCTTTTCCACTGCATGGGCCACGCGCCCGGGCTCAAAGGCATCGAGCGCCTCAGGCGGCTTGCCTGTGGCGATGTTGCAGAAAGTACAGGCCCGCGTGCAAACCTCGCCCATGATCATCATCGTGGCGTGGCCCTGGCTCCAGCATTCGCCAACGTTCGGGCAGCCGGCCTCTTCGCAGACCGTGACAAGATTATTGTCGCGCATGATACGCGCGGTGTCCGCATAGCCCTGCCCGCCCGGTGCCTTCACGCGAATCCAGTCCGGCTTTTTCGGCTGCGGATTGTCGGGGCGGCGCGCCTTCTCGGGGTGCCGCTGTGCAGGTATCTTGAGATCGCGCGGGGCCATGAACCATGCTCCTTCACAGGGCGGTTGTGATGCACACCGCCGGTTGTCTCTTTGTAGACGATCCGGCGGTTAAGGTTCAACCGGCCCGCTCGTCGCCCCGCGCATGGCAGATCCCCCTGATATGCAAGACCAAAACGGGGCGCGCCAGTATGACACGCCCCGTCCGAGGTCTCGATTGCCTGCCTTGTTATTCTTCAGCCAATGAGCGGACCGCCCGGGCCCACCGTTTCGTCGTAGTGCCTCTTGAGCCGCATCAGCGCGATTCGCAGCACGATCTTTCCCGAGCGCGCCGACCAGCCGAGTTTTTTCTCAGCCGTTTCCAGCCCTTCGAGATAGCAGCAGCACCGCAGGGCCACATCTGACAGCCCGGGCCCCAGATCGGAGAGCGCATCAGCCACCCGCTTGCGCGCGTTCGACGGGCCGTCACCCACGCCGCTGTCCGGTATGAAGCTGCCGCGCCCGCCAGATGTCAGGAAGCGGTCCCAGTTCTGCGCAACACGCGGGCCCATCTGCGCAAGCTCAAAGTCCTCGCGCAACCGCTCGCCGACAGTCACCAACTCATCGGTCAGGAAGGGCTCGCCATTCTTGTCACGACGGCGCGCCAGTGCGGTGAGCGGGCTCTCCGCGAGGTTGTATCGCATGCGGCGCGGACGACCCGTGTCCGTATCGGGCAGCGTTTTCTCCCCCCAAACACGGTGCTGGCCCGCAAAGTCTGCCTGAGCGTCGGCAAAGCCGCCCACAGTGGTGCAGCCCTCTTCGTCTAGCATCGATTCCAACGCGGTGCGCCCGGCGGGCGTAATAGTGTAGCGTGTGATTTTTCCAGTGGTCTGCGCCGAGATCCAGTCTTTCAGCGCCATGGCTTCCGCGATCTGGCGCGACACGACACCCGTGCGTGTCGCCTGCCCGCCTGCCCCATCGCGGACGATCACAGCCTTCTCCATCTCTGCAGCAACGGCCAGAACGGCCCCGGTTTCACAAAGACGGCGCAATACGCGCGCGCCCTCCGCCATCAAGGTGGCTTCGCTGGGCGGCTGGTCTGCGGCGGATGTCGGAGCCGAGATACGGTCTTGGAAGCTCATGCGCGATAGGTCCTTCTGGTTGGCATGTCCTGCCTCCGAACGGGGAACAAAATGCGCGGCACCCAGCGATTTGAGCGCCGCATCAACAAGTGGATCGTCACGTCGCGTCTCAACCCGCCGGATCTGACGCAATATGGTCGACGCATGGCATCCTGCGGCGCGTGCGAGCGCCCGGATGGGCAGACCCGCTTCGGTATGCGCGAGATACATCTGCGCCGCCGCGGGCACCCAGTCTGGAAGGCCGGATTCAGCGCCATCACAGGCTCGGGACGGCGATAACTCGAGCTCTTTCATGGGGTCTGGTCCAGTGTCATGACGTGCCTTAGTTGTGCCACAATTTATAGCACAACCTAAAGATGAATTGGTTACCCGTTCGTTAACAGTTTCTGATTTAAGGATTATTGTCTCTAAATCATAAACAGTATTTACACCTCCGAACGGCACAGTACGGCGCTGCGCAACGGGCAATCTTGGGGATCGCCACGTGCCAGAGAATTCCGAGCCGATCCGGGAAAGTCGCGTGTCATCTGAGTCTTAACAACTCCCTAACCACCCCGAGCGTGAAACGGCCGGCCAGCGCAACGCCCGGTTTCCCCGTGTAGTATCGCCTTAGCTGGGCACAAAAGCTCACGGGGAAATCGGTACAAAGGAATAGAAAATGCAAGACCTGATCTCGATGCTGCACGCGATCCGTCGGCCACCACTCCTGATGCGCGCGGCGCGGATAGGGGCGGAAGATTACCGACGTGCGGTCCACCTGCCGCGTCTGCTGGGATATGGCGTTCTGCCCCGCCATGGCGCCGCACTCTTCAAGCTGATCGAGCTCGAGGCCGACCTGAACACGCAACGGACCAGCGGGGATACAAGCTATAGCCTGATCCGTCACGTGGATGTTCTGATTGCCATGCTGGGCGAAGCGCGGGTGCTGCGCGCGTCGCAGGCCGTCTGATCCGCTTACATAAAGCTGTCGGGCTCTTCCGCCTTCTTCTGCGCAATGAAGTCGGCAAGGGCCTCATTGATCGCCGGATCAAGAGACGGCTGCTGATAGTCGCCAAGCATCTTTTCGACACGCAGACTGGCAAGAGTTTGTGTGTCGCGTGCGCCCTCGTCCTCCCAGGTCTCACAGGGCTTGTAATCAAGCAGATCGGACTTCCAGAAGGCTGATTTGAAATTCTGCTGCGTATGGGCGCACCCCAGGTAGTGCCCGCCCGGACCCACTTCGCGGATCGCGTCCATCGCCTGGGCGTTCTCGTCCACCGAGACGCCCTGAGCCAGATGATGCAATGTGCCAAGCTGGTCGGCATCCATCACGAACTTCTCGAACGACGACACCAGCCCGCCTTCCAGCCAGCCGCAGGCGTGCAGCATGAAATTGACGCCCGCAAGCAGACCCATGTTGAGGCTGTTCGAGGTCTCATAGGCCGCCTGTGCATCCGGCAGCTTCGAGCCACAGAACGAGCCTGCGGATCGGTAGGGCAACCCCAAACGACGGGCCAACTGCCCGGCCCCATAGGTGATATGCGCGGCTTCCGGGGTGCCGAAAGTGGGCGCGCCAGAATTCATATCGATCGACGTGACGAAAGCCCCCATGATGACCGGTGCCCCAGGCCGAATGAGCTGGCTGTAGGCAATGCCCGCCAAAACCTCGGCCAGAACTTGGGTGAGCGTGCCCGCAACCGACACGGGCGCCATGGCCCCACCCACGATGAAGGGCGAGATGATACAGGCCTGGTTGTTCTTGGCGTAAACCTCCAGCGCACCCATCATCACATCGTCGAAGGTCATCGGCGAATTGATGTTGATCAGCGAGGTCATCACCGTGTTGTCCTGCACGAACTCCTTGCCAAACAGGATCTCGCACATGTCCACACTGTCCTGCGCCCGGCTTGGCTCGGTCACGGAGCCCATGAAGGGCTTGTCGCTGAGCGTCATATGCGCGTGCAACATGTCCAGATGGCGCTTGTTCACCGGGACGTCTGTTGGCTCACACACCGTACCGCCGGAATGGTGTAGCCATTTCGACATATAGCCCAGCTTCACGAACTTGCGGAAATCCTCCATCGTGGCATAGCGGCGGCCACCCACGGCGTCGCGCACGAAGGGCGGACCATAGACCGGCGCAAGCACGAGGTTCTTGCCGCCGACCTCCACATTGCGCTGGGGGTTGCGGGCGTGCTGGATATAGCTGGAGGGTGCGGTTTCGCAGAGCTTGCGCGCCATCCCGCGGGGGATACGCACACGCTCGCCGTCCACCTCCGCGCCAGCGTCACGCCACCGTTGCAGCGCTGCCGGATTTTCCACGAAGTTCACACCGATTTCTTCCAGCACCGTTTCGGCATTGGTCTCGATGATTTCGAGCGCTTCGTCGTTCAGCACTTCGAAATTGGGAATATTGCGCTCGATGTAGCGCGCCGTTTCGAAGGACACCGCGCTGCGCGCCGCCCTGCGGGCCGCGCCACCGCCGCCCCGACCCCGTCTGCGCTCTGCTGCTTCGGCCATTCTCATACTCCCGATCTCTCGCTTGCGACGGTGCTACAGGATTCCGATCCATGCTCTCTTCCGTATAGCGGCCTTGCAGGGAAAAAAGCGACATGACGGGCGCGACCGCCTTTATAATAGGCCTGTGCGATGCGGCGCGCCATTCGGCCCCTTGCCACTTTCGCCGCACGCGCCTAATCAGCCTTTATGAGCACATCCGACCACGACCGCCTCCTCATCATCGATTTCGGTAGCCAGGTGACGCAATTGATTGCGCGGCGGTTGCGCGAGTTGAACGTCTACTGCGAGATCCATCCGTTCAACCTGGTCGATGACGCGTTTCTGGCGGAGTTCGCACCCAAAGCGGTGATTTTCTCGGGCGGTCCCGCGTCGGTTTTCGCAGATGGCGCGCCGATGCCACCGAAATCCGTCTTCGCCCTCGGCGTGCCGATCCTGGGCATTTGCTATGGCCAGCAGGTGATGATGCACTGCCTGGGCGGCAAGGTGGAACGCGGGCATGGCACCGCCGAATTCGGGCGCGCCTATGTGACGCCAGATGCACGCAAGCTCGCGCTGCTGCAAGGCTGGTTCGAGGCGGATCGCGAACAGGTTTGGATGAGCCACGGCGATCATGTGAGTGAGATCGCGCCCGGCTTCGAGGTCTATGGCACCTCGCCCAACGCACCATTTGCCATCACCGCCGACACGGACCGTGACTTCTATGCGGTGCAGTTTCACCCCGAAGTGCATCACACGCCAAACGGCGCGAAACTCTACGAAAACTTCGTCCGCCTTGCAGGTTTTACCGGCGACTGGACCATGGGCGCCTACCGTGAAGAAGCGATCAAGCGCATTCGCGACCAGGTGGGCGACGGCAAGGTGGTTTGCGCGCTTTCGGGCGGTGTCGACAGCTCGGTGGCCGCTGTGCTGATCCACGAGGCCGTCGGCGACCAGCTCACCTGCGTCTATGTGGACCATGGGTTGATGCGCAAAGATGAGAGCGAACAGGTCGTGGGCATGTTCCGCGAACACTACAATCTGCCGCTGATCCACGCCGACGAAACCGAGCTGTTTCTCGGCAAGCTGGAAGGCGTCTCCGACCCGGAAACCAAGCGCAAGATCATCGGCGGCCTCTTCATCGACGTCTTCGAGAAACACGCCAAGGAGATGGGCGGCGCGGACTTCCTCGCCCAAGGCACGCTCTACCCGGATGTGATCGAATCGGTGTCTTTCTCCGGCGGCCCGTCTGTCACGATCAAATCGCACCACAATGTGGGCGGCCTGCCCGAACGTATGAACATGCAGCTGGTCGAGCCGCTGCGCGAGCTCTTCAAGGATGAAGTCCGTGCGTTAGGCCGCGAACTTGGCCTACCCCCGAGCTTCATCGGGCGGCACCCCTTCCCCGGCCCCGGCCTCGCGATCCGTTGCCCGGGCGAAATCACCCGCGAAAAACTCGACATTCTTCGCGAAGCCGACGCCGTCTATATCGACCAGATTCGCAAGCACGGGCTCTATGATGAAATCTGGCAGGCCTTTGTGGCCATCCTGCCCGTGCGCACCGTGGGGGTGATGGGTGACTATCGCACCTATGACTATGCCTGCGCCCTGCGCGCTGTCACATCGGTTGACGGGATGACCGCAGACTACTACCCCTTTAGTCACGAGTTTCTCGGTGAGACGGCGACGCGGATCATCAACGAGGTTCCGGGGATCAATCGCGTCACCTATGACATCACGTCGAAGCCACCGGGCACGATTGAATGGGAATGATCCGATGATGCGGACATGTCTGCGACTATGGCGACTGCCGGGGCTCAAACACCAGCCCTGACCTCGCCCGTTGTGTACCGTCTGCATCAAGGTTTCTCCCATGTCCCCCATTCTCAAGGCCGCGCTCTGGATGAGCGGTGCCATCGCGTCTTTCTCCACCATGGCCGTTGCGGGCCGCGAGGCGGCGGCCCAGCTCGACACCTTCGAAATCATGATGTACCGCAGCCTGATCGGCGTTGTGGTGGTCGTGTTTCTGGCCGGGCTGACCGGCACCTGGCGCGAGATCAATCGCCAGAGCCTTGGGACCCATGTGGTCCGCAACCTCGCGCATTTCACCGGCCAGAACCTGTGGTTTTACGCCGTGACCGTGATCCCGCTCGCACAGGTCTTCGCGCTGGAATTCACCTCACCACTCTGGGTGATCGTGCTGTCGCCGCTCATCCTGGGTGAACGGCTCACGGCCGTACGGGGGCTCGCAGCGATTCTGGGGTTTATCGGCATCCTGGTGGTGGCGCGCCCGGACATGGCCGGGATCAACGCAGGTGTGATCACCGCCGCGTCGTCCGCCATCTTCTTTGCACTCACGATCATGTTCACCAAGCGGCTCACGCGCAGCCAGACGATCACCTGCATCCTCTTCTACCTGACGACGATGCAACTGGTCATGGGGCTCGTCGCGGCAGGATACGACGGCGACATCGCGCTGCCCGATTTGGCGAGCCTTCCTTACGTGATCATGATTGGCGTCGCTGGATTGCTCGCGCATTTCTGCATGACAAACGCCCTGGCCATCGCCCCGGCGACCGTTGTCGTTCCAATTGATTTTATCCGCCTGCCCGCCATCGCCGTGGTCGGCATGCTGCTCTACTCCGAGCCGCTCGATGTTTTTGTCTTCCTCGGTGCTGCGATCATTTTCGCAGGCAATTATTTGAACATTTGGGTCGAGACCCGACAAAAACCTGATTTTACGTGAGGTCACACCTACACTTGCCCCTGCGTCAATAATTGACCAGTGGCGGAATCGTGATTAGGTGCCGACGCCTGCTCAAGAAAGCGTCAACAACCGCAGGCCCATCTTCTGGGGAGGAGATAATAATGAATAAATATCTTACAAGTGTAACGGCAATGTGTCTGGTCGCGGGCGGCGCGCATGCAGGTGCTCTGGACCGGACGGGGCAATCGGTTGAGGTGCTCTTTGAGAAGGGTCGCTATGCCGAGTTTAGTCTTGGTTACATCTCGCCCGACGTGAGAGGTGAGAATGTTAACGCTGGCCTTGGCCCCATCGGGACAGCTTCGGGCGACATTGGCATCAGCAACTTCAACTTCGGTGCCGCCTATAAAGCCGACCTGAACGACACTTGGTCCTATGCGGTCATATTGGACCAACCCTTCAAGGCAGAGGTCGAGTATGCGGCGGGCACCGGCTATTTCGCACAAGGGTCTAACGCGCAGTTTGATTCCTACGCCGTAACGGCACTTTTGCAGTACAATATGCCGAATGGGTTCTCTATCTACGGTGGTCCACGGTTCCAGAACTCAGATGCAAGTGCACGGATCGGATTTGTAAGCAATTATGACGTTGTAGCAGACGGCGATTGGGGTGTCGGCGCCGTCGCGGGCATCGCCTATGAAAGACCCGAAATCGCCTTGCGCGTATCGCTTACCTACAGTTCGGAAATTGCGCATTCCAACGACGTCACCGAAACATTCGCAAACGGTGCAGTGACGTTTCCAGGCAGCGTTGCGGAGTTTGAGACACCGCAATCTGTCAACCTTGAGTTCCAAACTGGGATCGCAGCAGACACACTGCTGTTCGGCGGCGTGCGCTGGGTCGACTGGTCTGACTTTGACCTGTCGCCGGAGCGCTATGTTGCCGCCACCAATCAACCTCTCCTGAGCTACATCGATGATACGATCACCTACAGGATCGGCATTGGGCGCCGCCTGACAGACAACTGGTCCGTTGCAGCCTCGATCGGCTATGAGGAAAATACAGGCAATCTGTTCACCAACCTTGGTCCGGCGGATGGTGGCGAAAGCCTGAATCTTGCCGCGATCTACACGCAAGGAAATATGAAAATCACCACCGGTCTTCGCTATCTGAAGATCGGAGATACCACGACAGCCGTTTCGGGCAACCCGGCAGCGGAGTTCAACGACAACGACGCTATCGCTTTGGGCGTGAAGATCGGCTATACCTTCTAATCTCTAGACTTCCGAACACACACGAAAGCCCCGTGGATCATGATCTGCGGGGCTTTCGCGCATGATCCGGGTGGCTCACAGCCTGCTGCCCACCTAAGGTCCGGCCATGACCAATCAGATGTCCCTCTCTCCCAAAGCCTGGAGCGCGCTTCTCCTTCTGGCCCTCATCTGGGGCGCGTCTTTCCTGTCGATTCGAGTGGCGCTGGACGAGATCGGGCCGCTCACCGTGGTGGCGCACCGCACGCTCTGGGCGATGCTGGTGCTCTGGGCCGTGGTTTGGATCATGCGCTTGCCCGTGCCGCGTGATGCCGCGACCTGGGGCGCGTTCCTCATCATGGGACTTCTCAACAATGCCATTCCCTTCGGCCTCATGGCCTGGGGGCAAATCTACGTCGAAACAGGCCTGACCTCGATCCTGAACGCAGCCACCGCCGTCTTCGGGGTGATCGTCGCCGCGATCTTCTTTGCAGACGAACGCCTGAGCCTGCGAAAGACCATCGGTGTCAGCCTGGGCTTTCTGGGCGTCGCCACGGCCATCGGGCTCGAAAATTTTCGCAACTTCGATCTGCGCTCCCTGGCGCAGTTGGCGATCCTTGCGGGCACGGTATCTTATGCGCTGGCCGGGGTCTGGGGCCGCAAGACGCTCGCCGGGTTGTCACCACAGGTTGCGGCAGCGGGGATGCTCACAGGCTCGACCGCGATCACACTGCCGCTTGCGCTGCTCTTCGAAGGACCAATGCGCTTCGATCTCGCCCCCGTCACCTTGCTCGCCATCGGATACTATGCGGTGATCGCCACGGCTGGCGCCTACCTGCTCTACTACTACGTGCTGGCGCGCGCGGGCAGCGGGAACCTCCTGCTCGTCACCCTGCTCATCGCTCCGGTTGCGATCCTGCTGGGCGCGTTGGTGCGGGATGAGACGTTGAACCCCAACGCATACCTCGGCTTTGCCATCCTGGCGGTGGGGCTCATCGTGTTGGATGGCCGTCTCTGGCGCCATCTCCGGAAGACGCAAGCCGCGCCCGCCGATTGATTGACCCAACCTCAAAACGTGCCTAGGAGTGGTGCGCATCACTGCCGTCAGGACGCGCCTCATGCTCTATTCCTCTGCCGCCGATTGGCGCGCTGCTCCCCGCAAATCCGTGCTTGTCTATGGCATGTCCGGGCTCGGCAAGACCTATATGTCGAACCTGCTCCGCGGGTCGGGCGACTGGTTTCACTATTCGATCGATTACCGCATCGGCACCCGCTACATGGGCGAATACATCGCCGACAATGCCAAGGCTGAGGCGATGAAGGTGCCGTTTCTGCGCGAGTTGCTGATGAGCGACAGCATCTACATCGGCTCGAACATCACCTTCGACAATCTCGCGCCCGTGGCAACCTACCTCGGCAAGCCCGGTGATCCGGCCAAGGGTGGGCTCCCCATGGCAGATTACAAGCGGCGGCAGGAACAGTTCCGGCAGGCGGAGATCTCGGCCTTGCATGACACCGTGCATTTCGCCAAGCGGGCGGACGCGCTCTATGGCTATCCCCATTTCATCTGCGACACCGGCGGGTCGATCTGCGAATGGGTTGATCCCGACGATGACGATGACCCGATCCTGCGGGAACTCGCGCAGCACTGCCTGCTCATCTGGATCAAGGGCGACGCAGCTCATACGCAAGAGTTGATCCGTCGCTTTGATCGGGCTCCGAAGCCGATGGCTTACCAGCCCGCCTTTCTGGAGCAGGTCTGGGGTGAATATCTGAGTGAAAACAAGTGCGCCGAGGTCGATGTTGATCCGGATGCTTTCGTGCGTTTCACCTACGCGCGAGCGCTGGCTCACAGGCAACCCCGCTATGAGGCAATGTCACGCTGGGGCATAACCGTGACGGCGGATGAGGTCTCTGCGCTCACGAGCCCGGACGACTTCACCGACCTCATCGCGAGCCACTTGTAAGATGCGTCACCGAGCTGTGAGCGTACGCCCCTTGAGACACCGCACCCGAGAGGCTATCTGACTGCTCTGTTCAGACCCCGGAAGACACCTATGCCCATCAAGATTCCCTCCGACCTCCCCGCCTATGACGTGCTGACGCGCGAGGGTGTGATGGTGATGGACGAGGATCAGGCCGCGCGGCAGGACATCCGCCCTCTCCGCATTGGTCTCTTGAACCTGATGCCCAAGAAGATCCAGACGGAGAACCAGTTCGCCCGGCTGATCGGTGCCACGCCGCTGCAGATCGAGCTGAGCCTCATCCGTATGTCCGAGCACCAGACCAAGAACACCGCCGCCGCACATATGGAGAGCTTCTATCGTCCGTTCCAAGAGGTGAAGGCGGAGAAGTTCGACGGTCTCATTATCACAGGCGCGCCGATCGAGCATCTGGCTTTCGAGGATGTCACCTATTGGGACGAGCTGCGCGAGGTCATGGATTGGACGCAGACCAACGTGCAGTCCACCTTCGGCGTGTGCTGGGGCGGCATGGCGATGATCAACCACTTTCACGGGGTGCAGAAACACATGCTCGACGCCAAGGCGTTCGGCTGTTTTCGCCACCGCAACCTCGCTCCTGCCTCGCAATATCTGCGCGGCTTCTCCGATGACTGTGTGATCCCCGTCTCGCGCTGGACCGAAATGCGGCAGGAGGAGATCGACGCGGCACCCGGTCTCAAGACCTTGCTGGGGAGCGATGACGTGGGCCCCTGCCTTGTCGAGGATGCGACGCACCGCGCGCTCTATATCTTCAACCACTTCGAATATGACAGCGACACGCTCAAACAGGAGTATGACCGCGACATCGCCAACGGTACGCCGATCAATGTGCCGATGAACTATTACCCCAAGGACGACCCGAGCCGGGCGCCGCTGAACCGGTGGCGCAGCCATGCGCATTTGCTCTACGGCAATTGGCTGACAGAGGTGTATCAGGATACACCCTACGATATCGATGCGATCGGGCGTTAGGACCATGCTCATCGCCACGCTGATCTGCCTCGTTGCCATCGTGGCTGTCCAGTGGCGGGCAGCGGCGCGCGAGGCGCGAACGGCGGAGGCTTTCCCGCCGTCGGGCCAACTGATCGCCGACGAAACCCGCGAGGTCCACGCCAAGGTGATGGGTGAAGGCCCGGATCTCGTCCTGATCCATGGGGCTTCGGGCAGCCTGCGTGAGTTTACCTTCGCGCTCGCGGATCGGCTCAAGGACCGGTACCGGGTGATCCTGTTGGACCGCCCTGGGCTGGGCTGGACGGATCGCGCGTCCTCCCGCGTCGAGGGCCTGTTGAACCGCGCCGCGGAATCGCCAGCAGAGCAGGCCGCGATGCTGCAGGCCGCCGCCGATGCGTTGGATGTGCAGAACCCGATCGTGCTGGGCCATTCCTTCGGCGGTGCCGTTGCGATGGCCTGGGCGCTCTCCCGTCCCGAAGAGACAGCAGCGGTGGTCATGGTCGCAGGCGTCTCGCAACCCTGGCCGGGCGAGCTCGATTGGCAATACCGGATCATGGACACCGCTTTGGGCGATCTGCTGATCCCGCCGCTGGTGTCCGCCTTCACGCCCGACAGCCTGATCCGCAGCAATGTCGACAGCATCTTTGCCCCACAGACGATGCCTGACGGCTACTTGGACCACATCGGCCCGCGCCTTGCGCTGCGGCGCCAGACCTTCCGCGCGAATGCGCAACAGATCAATAGCTTGCGCCCGCATGTGGTCGAGATGTCCAAGCGATATGAGGGTCTCGCCATGCCCATCGAGATTCTGCATGGCACGGCGGATGAGATCGTGCCGATGCAGATCCACAGCGAACCGCTGTCGCGCCAAGTGCCGGGGGCGGTACTGACCCGGCTGGAGGGTGTGGGGCATATGCCACAGCATGTCGCTCCCGACGAAGTGGAGGCCGCGATTGACCGGGCCGCCGCCCGCGCGGGTTTGCGTTAAGCCTGTTAACATCCCATATTGACAGCAGAACACCTGCCCTGGAGGGCCTATGGACCTGCCATTCGACGGCGCAATCAGCACCTTTTTCGAGACCGAAGCCCCGCAGCCCATTCGCGATGCGATCCGGCGGGGTGAGCGTGGCGATATCCTGTCGCCAACCTATCCCCACAGCGACCGGCTGGCGCGCAAACCCTACGAGGGTGACCTCGACGCCTTGCAGATCGAGCTGGTCAAGATGCAGGCCTGGGTACGGGAGAGCGGCGCGCGGGTGGTGCTCGTCTTTGAGGGGCGAGATGGCGCTGGAAAAGGTGGAACAATCAAGCGGTTCCGCGCCAATCTTAACCCCCGTGGTGCGCGCATCGTCGCGCTGGCCAAACCGACCGAAAAGGAGGCGGGTGAGTGGTACTTTCAGCGCTACGCCCGGCAGCTGCCAACCTCGAGCGAGATCGTCTTCTATGATCGCAGCTGGTACAATCGTGGTGTAGTGGAGGACGTCTTCGACTTCTGCACCCCGACGCAACGGAAGCATTTCTTCCAACAGGTGAACCCGTTTGAAGAGATGCTGGTCGATGAGGGTATCCATCTTTTCAAGTTCTGGCTGAACGTCGGCCGCGCCGAGCAACTGCGCCGCCTTCTGGCCCGCGAGCGTGACCCGCTCAAGCAATGGAAGCTCAGCTGGATCGATGTGGAGGGGCTGCGCCGCTGGGACGCCTATACCCAGGCGATTTCGGAAACGCTCACGGTCAGCCACACGGACACGGCCCCCTGGACCATCGTCCGCTCGGACGACAAGCGCCGCGCCCGGCTGGCGGCCATTCGCACCGTGCTGCATGGGATCGACTATGCGCGCAAGGACGTGAAGGCCATCGGCAAGATCGACAGCACCATTTGTGGCGGACCGGACGTCTGGGATGCCTAAGCGCGGCTACCACCACGGCAACCTGCGGCAGGCGTTGATCGATGCAGCGCTGCAGTTGATCGAGGCGCGCGGCCCCATGGGGTTCACGCTCTCGGAAGCGGCCAAACAGGCGGGCGTGACCCCGGCGGCCGTCTACCGTCACTTCGAGGGCCGCGAAGATCTCATCGCCGAAGCTGCATTGCAGGGCTATGAAATCTTCGGCGATCTCATGCAATACGCCTATGACAAGGGCCAGCCCTCAGCGCTTTCGGCCTTCACGGCGACCGGGCGCGCCTATCTCGCCTTCGCGGGCAAATATCCCGGCCACTACATCGCGATGTTCGAAAGCGGCATCTCGGTCAACCGCACGCCCGAACTGGCAGCGGCGGCGACCCGTGCGAACGATGTATTGGAGAAGGCCGCGACCGACCTCAGCCAGCACATCCCGGAGGACAAGCGCCCCCCCGCGTCCATGTTCTCGGCCCATATCTGGGCGTTGAGCCACGGCGTGGTGGAACTCTTTGCACGGAATTCACCGGGGCGCGCATCGCCCTTCCCGGCGGACGATCTGCTGGAAACAGGGATCGGGATCTACCTGCGTGGCCTGGGGCTGATCAGCCCGGACGACTAAGCTCAGGCAGCGAGATAGGGCCGCAAGGCCGCGGCTTCGCGGCCTGTCAATGTCATCGTGGCGGCCACGCCGAACTGCTCGAACGCGGTGTCGATCATCGGGAAAAGCGTCTCCAGTTCGGCCCGCTGCGCTGTCTCGAGCGCGCCAACCGACTGTTTTGCATAGAAAAAGCTTTCACTCAGCGCACCGTTCGTCCGCACGATCTGGTGTGCGTCAAACATGAAGTGCGTGTAACGCAGTTGCGTCTGAGGCTGCAGACGGACACCTGGAACGCCCACGAGGTGCTTGGCGGCGATCAGAACCTCGGGCTTGCCGAAGAGCAGTTCCGCCATCGCGTTCTCGACCCAGATGCGGTGCTGCTGCGAGACGACCAGCGGGGCGCTGTTGCCAATCACGCCTGTGTCAAAGACGACGGGCGCGTACGCACCCTGCCCTGGCACCACCGTGCTCGACACCCAGCGGACCTTCTGTATGCCAGCGCCCAGCGTCCACACCGGCTGGCCGACCTCGATCTCCTCGACAGCGATCTCACCATCCGGTGTCGCAATGCGCGTGCCATCGCCGAAGCAGGTGATGTAATCGTTGTAGCGCGAGGTCCCCGCGTTTGTGCCACCGACCTTGATGTACGATGTGCCATCGTCCAGAGGTGCGCTGGTCGCGAAGCCCCAGATATCGCCGAAGTTACCATTCTGCGAGAAGACGTAGACATTGATCGTGGGGCCCGTCGGGTTGCCGGAACTGTCCAGCGCCCGGATATTTATGATCGATTCTGATTCCACCGCAGTGCCATTGGCCACGAGGCCACCGCCATCCGTGATCGTATGCTGCCCGGGGCGGTCATCGTTGAAGCGGGATGCGCCGCTGCCCTGATCATCCAGGGAGATACGGCTTGCACCGCCGTTGTTGTACGCGAACACGGTTCCATCAGGCGTGGATGAGTTGTTGATGATCGGATTGCCCACAATCCCCGATGACGGGCTGGACGTCACAACGAGGCTTTCGTTGTCAAAGGCGATGAACGTTCGAATGACCATATCACAAGGACCTATTTGCGGCTCATCGACAGTGTAAGGGGAAATATGGGCATAATGAGACCCCGTCCCGATATAATTCCGCGGAGTGTTTCGAATTCAGCACGCTTTGAGCGATATCTCGAGCGCTGCGGGAACAAGCTGCGAAAACTCTCCCTCAACATGCAAAAGGGCCGCCCAGAGTGGACGGCCTTTCGCAAAAAACGGGGTCGATTTAGCGCTTGGAGAACTGGAAGCTCTTACGCGCCTTTGCCTTACCGTATTTCTTCCGCTCGACCACACGGCTGTCGCGGGTCAGGAAGCCTGCCGCCTTCAGCGCGCCGCGCAGCGACGGATCGTAAAGCTGCAGCGCTTTGGAAATGCCGTGCTTGACCGCACCGGCCTGACCGGAGAGGCCACCGCCCTTGACGGTCGCCACCACGTCGAACTGACCTTCGGTGCCGGAGACGGAGAAGGGCTGTGCCAGGATCATCTGCAGCACGGGGCGCGCGAAATAATCATTCTGCGGCTTGCCGTTCACGGTCACCTTGCCGGAACCGGGCTTGATCCAGACACGGGCCACCGCGTCTTTCCGCTTGCCGGTGGCGTAGGAGCGGCCCAGATCGTCGCGCACGGGCTCACGGGGTGTTTCGACCACTTCGGGGGCGGCTTCGAGGCCAGCAGCCTGGCCCAGCTCTTCGAGTGTGTTGATTTCTTCAGCCATGCTCATGCACTCCGGGTGTTTTTGCTGTTCATGGACTTCACGTCCAGAACTTCGGGGCTTTGCGCCTCGTGAGGATGTTCACCGCCTGCATAGACGCGCAGGTTGGTCATCTGTTTGCGGCTCAGGCGGTTGCCCGGCAGCATACGTTTGACGGCGAGTGTGACAACGCGCTCGGGATGCGCGCCTTCGAGGATCTGCGCCTTGGTGCGCGATTTGATCCCGCCCGGATGGCCGGTATGCCAATAGTGGTTCTCTTCCCGCTTCTTGCCGGTCAGTTGGACCTTGTCAGCGTTGATGATGATCACGTTGTCGCCCATATCCATATGGGGTGTGAACGACGGCTTGTGCTTGCCACGCAGACGCATGGCCACGATCGAGGCAAGACGGCCCAGAACAACGCCCTCAGCGTCGATCAGGATCCATTTCTTGTCGATATCTGCGGGTGTTGCAGAAAAGGTTTTCATGGACGGTTCCCCGTTTGAGGTGAAGGCCCACGCCCGGTGGCGGTGACCTAAATTCGATTGCTGGGTTATAGTCGACAGAAAACGCGCGTCAAGCACGCAAGTCCGGGATTATTTCATGTAAAACAAAGGGTTGTAAAATAGGTACTATTTTACCCCATCCAGATACACAGAAATCTTATTCAAACAGCCTGTGCATACAGATGTGCCTTGCACGACCATCCAGGATTTCGCCCGAAGGCAGCCACGGCGTCGAAAACCTTCCGGGGCGCGTCAGATCTATCTCTGGCCCGATTAAACGCCCAGCTGTTCCGGCGGGCTGTCGAGCAGATCACGCAGCCGCATCATCGCGGCCTCGAAACTCTTCAGCGATACACCCGCATTCACGGCCATGCGTACGGCATGGGGCGCGCGCGCATCACGGCAGACGAATTCCTCTGCAGTCCGGATCTGGATTCCCTGCGCCTCGGCGGCCTGGCAGAAGGCGCTGGCCCGCCACCCCACGGGCAGCCGAAGCCACAGAAACGGCACGCCGGGGCGCCAGACCACATCATAGGCGCCCAGTATGTTCACTGCACTTTGCACATATTTATTGAACGCCTTGTAAGTCGCTTCAGCCAAGCGGTCGACATCCGGGTGGGTCAGCAGTGCGGCACAGATATCGGTAAGCGGCGTGGCGAGGCCGAAAAACCCGTGCTCGGCAGACCGCCGCAGGACCGGCGATTTCCCCTCCGGTGCAATGGCATAGCCGAACCGCAACGCGGGCGTGATGGTCTTTGCAATCGACGAGACATACCAGCCGCGCCCAGGCGCGAGCATCCGGTAAGCGGGCGCCCGATTAACCCCCATCCGGTAGCAGTCGTCCTCGACAATTTGGAAATCATGCTTGCGGGCGATCTTTGCAATCGCTTCGCGGCGCGCAACCGGCGTGAAGCCACAGGTCGGGTTGTGAACCTCTGGCGATGTGCACAAAACCTGCGCGTCATGCGCTCGGGCCGCAGCCTCCAGCGCTTCGGGGATAATCCCGTCTGCGTCCATCGCCACCGGCACCACCTCGGCACGCAACAGCTCTGCCGCGCGCCGAAACCCTGGGTAGGCGAGTTCCTCGATCAGCACAACGGGCTTCCGCCCGTCCAGAATGGCTTGCAAAATCAGCATGATGCCGTTCTGCCCGCCATGGCAGAGAACGACATCGCGCTCGTGCAGCGGCCCCAGAGGCGTGCCTTTCAACCAATGCACCACCGCCTCACGCGCCGGGCGCGCGCCACTGCGGCTTGGGTAATGCATGACACCCGACGGCGGCAGTTGGGCCACCTGCGCCATGAGCGCCCGCACGAGCGCATCCTGCCCGACGCAGGGCAGATGTGGAGAGAAGAGGTTCACATTATACTGATCGGTATCTTCCTCCTCGCTATGGGGAACCACATCAATCTCGATGGGCGCGTCGTTTGGCTGCTGGGCGCGGTCTGGCGCGATGAAGGTGCCACGGCCCACTTCGGCCTTCAGAGTGCCTTCGTCCGTCAGGATCGTATAGGCCCGCGCAACGGTGCCGGGCGTTATGCTGAGCGTCCAGGCCAGATCGCGCACGGGCGGCAGCTTGTCACCAGGCTTGAGCGCGCCGGCGTCGATACCTTGTCTGATGCTTGACACAACGGCCTGATACTTGGGTCCCTGCCCCGTGGCGAGTTCCGGCTCCCAAATTGTACCCATTACAATGTTTTCCTAGCTTGGGTGTATCAAGTATCGTATCAATACGACATAGCGATACAGCTATATTGTGTCAATACAATTTCAGGAGTTTCCCATGGCACACGCACTGACACCTTCACCCCGGACCTTGGCTTACCTCAATGAAGTCAAAGAGATGCCCACAGTGGCCATCATCGCGGTAGAGTTTGCTGTCTGCGTGTCCAAGTGGACCACACGCCGCCGCACGCGCCGCGCGCTGAAACAGCTCACGGTGTGGCAGTTGGATGATGTGGGGCTGACACCCGAGCAGGCTCGCTATGAGGCTGCCAAGGTGTTCTGGCGCGCGTAACCTCCCCGGTACGCGACCAGACCTCTTCCTCAAGGCCGGGCTTGTCCCGGCCTTTTTTTGTCAGCGCGGCGGAATGGCATAGGTCAGGCTGGCGCGCGCCACGGGTTCGGCCATACCGTCGGAATAGATTAGCACATCGCTCACCGAAAACTGCTTGCCCAGCTTCAGAAGACGCACCTTGCCCACCAGATCGGTGCGCGCGGCGGGTTTGCGCATGAAGTCGATTGCGCAATTCGTCGTGACCGTAAGCGCCTCGGGGCCGATCCGTGAAAGCGTGATGAGATAGGCCGCCACATCGGCCAGAGAGAACATGCTTGGCCCTGACACGGTTCCACCGGGGCGCAGGTGCTTGTCACCCACCTTGAGCCGTACGGTCAGCGTCTCGGACGTGACCTCTTCGACGATGAAGTCATCCGCAACCTGCTCAAACACCTGATCGAGAAAGGCGTTCAGCGCCGCGGCGTCCATCTTGATGTCCATCTATCGCTCCCCCCTTCACCTCCGGGGACCGTGTTCGAAACAGGCCCAGAGCGCAAGCCGGTGGTGAGGGCGGGAACATTTGACGCAGCGTCAGGGCATTGTTTCCAAATCCGCGCAGCAGAGTTTCTACCTGCGGTATTTCAATTCAGGCAGGAACATGGCAAGACTGCGGCACGGCCAGCGCGCCAAGATGCTTTTGGGTCGCCGTGGGCGGAAGGTCCCTCCAAGCCAGTTCTCTCACTGGCCTGACATTCCCGCAGCGGCGACCCCAAAACTCTCTCGACAGCCCACATCCGTTCACCGGCCCCGGTCGGGCCGGTTGCGTCACCACGCGCCCTGCCCTAAATGACCCCCATGGCAGAAGAGTTACATATCGTCGGCGGTGGCATGGCCGGGTCCGAGGCCGCATGGCAGGCCGCGAACATGGGCGTTTCCGTCGTGCTGCACGAGATGCGGCCTGCGGTCGGCACCTTCGCGCATCAGACCGGCCTGCTCGGCGAAATGGTCTGTTCCAACTCCTTCCGCTCGGATGATGATGAGCAGAATGCGGTGGGGCTTCTTCACTGGGAAATGCGGGCCGCAAACGGGCTGATCATGCAGACCGCCGATCAGCATCGCCTGCCCGCGGGCGGCGCCTTGGCGGTTGATCGGGACCCCTTCGCGCAATCAGTCACCGATGCCCTGATGACGCACCCGAATATACGGGTGGACTACGGCGAAATCACCGAGCTGCCCGCCGATGGGCAATGGATCATTGCGACCGGGCCTCTGACCTCCTCGGCCCTTGGCCAGGCAATTGCGGCAGAAACCGGCGCTGAAGCGCTGGCCTTCTTCGATGCCATCGCCCCGATCGTCTATTTTGACAGCATCGACATGTCCAAAGCCTGGATGCAGTCGCGCTATGACAAGGGCGAGACGGAGGAAGAGCGCACCGCTTACCTCAACTGCCCGATGGACCGCCACCAATACGAGGGTTTCATCGACGCGCTGATGGCGGCAGACAAGACGGAGTTCCACGAGGGCGAGACGGCAGGCTATTTCGACGGCTGTCTGCCCATTGAGGTCATGGCCGAACGCGGGCGCGAAACGCTGCGCTTCGGGCCGATGAAACCCGTAGGCCTCACCAATCCGCATCAGCCCGACGTGAAGCCCTATGCGGTCGTGCAGCTGCGCCGCGACAACAAGCTCGGCACGCTCTACAACATCGTCGGTTTCCAGACCAAGATGAAGTACGGCGCGCAGACAGAGGTGTTCAAACGCATCCCTGGGTTGGAGAATGCCAGCTTTGCCCGCCTCGGCGGCATTCACCGTAACACGTTTCTCAACTCACCCACCCTGCTCGATGGTCAGATGCGCCTGCGCTCGCGTCCGAGTATTCGGTTCGCTGGGCAGATCACCGGGGTCGAAGGCTATGTCGAATCCGCGGCCATGGGCCTTCTGGCCGGTCGCCTCGCCGCGGGCGAGATCCTCGGGCAGCCGGTCGACACACCGCCCGACTGCACAGCCACCGGCGCTCTGATCACGCACATCGCCGGCGGTGCGGAGGCGAAGACCTTCCAGCCGATGAACGTGAACTTCGGGCTGTTCCCGCCGGTCGAAGGTCTGAAAGGCGGGCGGCGCGGCCGCAAGGACCGCTACAAAGCCTACACGGATCGCGCGAAAATCGCATGGCAGGAGTGGCTTGGCGGGGCCGCACTGGACGCCGCTTAGCCAAGGCGGCTATCCTGCTCGCATGACGCAAGAGTATTTGAACAAAGTCTACGACGCACGTGACGCGGACGAGACGCGCACTTTGTACGATGATTGGTCCGCCAGCTACGAGGCCGAGGTCCAGAAAAACGGCTACGTGACGCCGGACCGCTGCGCCGCCGCACTCGCCAAGTTCACCTCGGATCAGGCGCAGCCCATCCTCGATTTCGGCTGCGGCACAGGCCTCTCCGGCCTGGCGCTGAAAATGGCAGGGTTTGAAACCATCGATGGCGTTGACCTCTCGCCCGAGATGATTGCGCAGGCCAAGGCAAAACGTCTCTATCGCAGCCTAACGGTGATCGAAGCCGACGCGCCGCTGCCCGTCGATCTCGCAGACTATGCGGCTGTCGCGGCCATTGGCGTCATCGGTGCGGGCGCTGCGCCCATCTCGGTCTTTGATGATCTGATGACGGGCATGAAACCGGGCGGCTTGCTGGTGCTCTCCCTGAATGATCACGCCTTGCAGGATCGCGCCAACGAGGCGCGCATCTGTGAATGGGTCGATTGCGCAGCAGCTCGGCTGCTCTTTCGCGAGAGCGGGCCGCATCTGCCGGGCATTGACTTGAAGTCCAACGTCTACGTGCTTGAAAAGAATTGACCTTCCGGACCCGGTTTGCGCCATCGCCGACAGGTCCGCTGCATCTGGGCCATGCCTTTTCGGCGCTCACCGCCTATGAAATGGCGCAGGCGGCGGATGGTACCTTTCTGCTGCGGATGGACGACATCGACCGCGTCCGCTCCAAGCCGGAATATGAAGACCAGGCCAAGGAGGACCTGCACTGGCTTGGCATCTGCTGGCCAGAGCCGGTGATGCAACAATCGCGCTCCGAGGCGCGCTTTCGCGCCGCCCTTGATGAACTCACCGCGCTCGATCTTGTTTACCCGTGCGCGTGCAGTCGCGCTGACATCGATGCCGCCGCCGGCGCACCACAGGAAGGCGTGCCGACGCACGGGCCGGACGGGCGCATCTATCCCGGCACCTGTCGTGGTGGCAGTATGGCGAGCTACGCCGAGGGCGATGCCATACGCCTCGATATGGCCAAAGCGATCGTTGCTGCCGGACCCCTGCCCTCATTCACCGAAACGGGTGCGCGCTTCGAGGGCACCCATCGCCTCACCGCCGAATATCTGCTGACCACCGTGGGTGACGTCGCCGTGGCCCGACGTGGCATGGCCGCGGCCTATCACCTCTGCGTTGTCGTCGATGACCATGCGCAGGACATTACCCATGTGATTCGAGGCGAGGACCTCTTTGAGGCAACCCGCATTCACGTCCTGCTCGCGCATCTGCTGCGGTTGCCGATCCCCGAGTATCACCACCACCGCCTGATCCGCGACGAGGCGGGCAAGCGCCTGGCCAAGCGGGATGATGCGCGCGCGATCCGTCTCTTCCGCGATCAGGGCGCCACACCCGCCGACATCCGCGAGATGGTGGGCCTGCCGCGCGCCTAGACCCTACATCGGCTGCAGAAGCTCGACTTCCGTGCCGTCGGTCACATCGGTGTAAAAGCAGTTGCGCCGCCCGGTGTGACAGGCGGGCCCGGTCTGGTTCACCTGCAACAGCAGACAATCCCGGTCGCAGTCCACCCGCATATCCACCAGCGCCTGGTGGTGTCCGCTGGTCTCGCCCTTGATCCAGAACGCCTGTCGCGAGCGGCTCCAGTAGGTCACTTTGCCGGTCTCCAGCGTGCGGGCAACGGCCGCACGGTTCATCCAGGCCATCATCAGCACCTCGCCGCTCGTCGCATCCTGCGCAATCGCTGGGATCAACCCGGCTTCATTGAAGCGCAGTGTGGCGGGATCGAAAGGCACCGGCTCGACGGACATGACAAAAACCTTTTTGCATCTGCTGCGCGAGGACTTATGTATGAAAGCCGGGAGCAACGGAAGACCACAGGGTGCCATGTCGGGTGAAAACGATCTGATCAAGCTGTATTCGGGCAAGATCCTCGCCTTGGCTTCGGATATCCCGCATCTGGAGCGGCTCGACGCGCCCATGGCCACGGTCAAGAAACGCTCACCGCTCTGCGGCTCAGCCGTCACTGTCGATCTGAATGTCGAGAATGGTCAGGTCAGCGCCTTCGGCCAGGATGTGAAGGCCTGCGCCTTGGGGCAAGCAGCGGCAGCCGTCACCGGGGGCGCGATCATCGGGCGCACGCTTGACGAGATCGAAACCGCCCGCGACGCATTGCGCGCGATGCTGAAGGACGCAGGCCCGGTTCCCGCTACGCCCTTCGACGGCTTCGAAGTGTTGGAGCCCGCACGCGACTATCGCAACCGCCACGCTTCGATCCTGCTCAGCATCGAAGCCGCTTGCGAAGCGATGGCACAGGCGTTGCGCGCCGACTGCGCGTGAGACTTCAGCAGAATTAGCAGTTTTTAAGTAAAATGCTGCGATCATCGGCCCCGGATTTAACCGTGGGGCGCCATGACTGTTCAACCGCAGCCTTCCGAGAGTGTGTATACCGACCGGCTGACCGAGGCTGCTGCCGCCTTGGGGTACGAGATCGTCGATATTGCCGGTTTCCTTGATCTGGTCGAAGAACATGCACGCGCGCAACGCAAGGGGCTGGCCGTGCTCGGCGCCCAGGCCGACGAGATGGGCCAGGCGAATTCCTATGTGCGTGACGCCGTGCAGACCATGGCGCAGAACACCGATGAGACCGCACAGGACGTGAAGTCTTCAGCCGCGCTGATGCGCACAACCGGTGAAAAGACGCGAACCGTCGCGAGTTGGGTACAGGATTTGTCACAACGCACCGAAACGGTCAGTGACACGCTCTCGGCGGTGAAGACGAACAATCAGCAGATCGCGAGCATCGCGACGCAAGTCAACACGCTGGCGATCAATGCCAAGATCGAAGCCGCCCGTGCAGGGGACGCCGGGCGTGGCTTTGCCGTCGTGGCCGAGGCGATCAACGATCTGTCGCAAAAGACCCGCGATGCCGCGGTTCAAATCTCGGACAATATCGAGACGCTGACCAAATGGATCAGCGAATTGGGCCAGGAAGCCTCCGGGATCGCCACGCAGGCCGCGGATGTCCTCGAGAACGCGGGCGGCACCGACACGGCTCTGAGCCGGATGGAAACCTCGATCTCCTCCGCACATGAGCAGGCCCAACGGATCGCACAGCAGGCCGAGCGCATGGAAACTGCCATGGCCGATTTCGCGCCAGCGCTCAGCAGCATTGATGCCTCGGTCAACAGCACCTCCACCGGTATCGAGCAAACGCATGAGCGGATCCTGAGCCTGATCGACACCTCTGAAACCATCGTGCAGTCGACGGCCCTGATTGGCGGTAATTCCGTCGACACGCCTTTCATTCAAAGGGTGCAAAGCCTCGCCCGCGAGCTCTCGCAGCAGCTTGAAGCGGCCGTTGATCGCGGCGCTACCTCCATGTCGCGGCTCTTTGATCGCAGCTACCGGCCAATCCCGGGTACGGACCCCGAGCAGGTCATGGCCGAGTGTACCTCCATCATGGACGAGGTGTTGCCGCCTCTGCAGGAACCGGTGCTCGACATGGACAGCAAGGTCGTGTTCTGCGCCGCCGTCGATATCAACGGCTACCTGCCTACGCACAATCGCAAATTCTCGCAGCCGCCCACTGACGACCCGGTCTGGAACATGGCGAACTGCCGCAACCGTCGCATCTTTGATGACCGCGTTGGCCTGAAAGCCGGGCGCAACACCGAGCCCTTCTTGCTGCAGGTCTACCGCCGCGACATGGGTGGCGGTGCGTTCACGATGATGAAAGACCTCTCGGCCCCGATCTTCGTAAAGGGCAAACATTGGGGCGGGCTGCGCCTCGCCTACACGTTCTGAAAAAAACGCCGCACGTCCCGAGCAGGACGGCGGCGTCAGGTTAAGCGTCTCTCACGTGGGACCCGGGCATATGTCGCAGGGGGCAGACCCTGCTGAGACGGGGAACAGGCAGTGTTCGTCTCAAGAACCAGTCGGGGAAAGCACTGGCCTATGCGCGGCGCGAGATCGCAGGCAGAAATCAGATAAAGGACGGCAGGTGCAGGCCCACCACAAGCATGACGACGAGTGCCATGGCTCCAACCATATCCTGCAAAAGTGTCGCCTGAGACCGTGATGCGATGGATTTGATCTGTGTGAGCATGTCATCTCTCCGTTTGTTGCTTATTTGTTCTCATATTTTTAACCATGTGTAAAGAACTTAATAAGAACATTCGCGAACAAATTTGCGCCAGCACGCTAACCCACTGAGATCAAACGGATCGCCTCCTCCTGCCGCATCAGCCAGAGAAGCAGGCGTGCAGCCTGGCCGCGCGGACTTTCAAGTTTTGGATCATCGGCCAGCAAGCGGCGGGCATCGGTCTGTGCGATCGCCATCAAACCCGCCTGCCGCTCCAGATCAGCAACTCGGAACCTTGGCACGCCGGATTGTGCCGTGCCGATCAGGTCTCCGGCGCCCCGCATCTTAAGGTCCGTCTCCGCGATCACGAAGCCGTCTTCTGTCTCCCGCAGCACCTCCAGACGCTGGCGCCCGCCATCGGAAAGCGGCGCCTGATAGAGCAGCAGGCAGGTGGACGCCGCCTCCCCGCGCCCGACCCGTCCGCGCATCTGATGCAACTGGGCCAGGCCGAAGGTCTCGGCGCGCTCGATCACCATGATTGTTGCGTTCGGCACATTTACGCCAACCTCGATCACCGTGGTGGCCACGAGAACCTTGGTTTGCCCGGCCACGAACTGCGCCATGGCCGCGTCTTTTTCAGCAGACGGCATTTGCCCATGCACGAGACCGACAACCCCCTCGCCCAGGGCCGCCCGCAGATGCTTGAATCGCGCATCAGCCGCGGTCAGATCAACCACCTCGCTCTCTTCCACGAGCGGGCACACCCAATAGCATTGCCGCCCCTCCGCGATCACGGATTGCAACCGCGCAATCACCTCATCCATGCGCGCAGTGCTGATCATCGCGGTCTTGATCGGTTTGCGCCCGGGTGGTTTTTCATCCAGCACAGAGACGTCCATGTCGCCGTATTGCGCCAGCGACAGGGAACGCGGGATCGGTGTCGCCGTCATCACCAGAACATCTGCGCCCTCGCCCTTGCGACCCAGCTCCAGCCGCTGGCGGACGCCGAAGCGGTGCTGCTCATCGATCACCGCAAGGCGCAGGTCGCTGAATTGTACGTCGGCTTGAAAGACCGCGTGGGTGCCGACCAGGATCTTGATGTCCCCCCGTGCAAGGGCGTCGAGCTTGCGCTGGCGCTCCGCTCCCTTGTCACGGCCGGTCAGGACCTCCAAGGCAACGCCCGCGTCCTCCGCGAGGGGCTGCAGCGATTCCATATGCTGCCGCGCAAGGATTTCAGTGGGCGCCATCAGCACCCCCTGCCCGCCAGCCTCGACCGCGCGCAGCAATCCCATGAATGCCACCAGCGTCTTTCCCGCGCCGACGTCCCCCTGCAGCAGCCGATTCATCCGCGTCGGCGCGGCCATATCGGTGTTGATCTCGTTGATCGCGCGGGTCTGTGCCTGCGTCGGGCGGTAGGGCAACGCCGCCAAGACCATCGCTTGCAGCTGCCCGTCGCCTGTGGTTACACGCCCGGGCTTGCGCCGGTCCATGGCCCGCGCCAGAGCAAGGGTCAGTTGATGCGCAAGCAGCTCATCATAGGCCAGCCGTTCTCGCGCGGGGGCCGTTGGTGTCAGATCATCCTGTGCCGTCGGGCTATGCGCCGTCACCGTCGCCGCCACGAAGTCGGGCCAGCCCGCCTGTGCACATTGCGCCGCATCGATCCATTCCGGCATCTTCGGCACCCGCCCCAGCACGCCCCGCGTGGCCTTGAACATGATCTTCTGGGTCACGCCAGCGGTGAGCGGATAGACCGGCTCGAACGGGGGAATGCGGTCGGCCTCCTCCTCAGCCACGATATGATCGGGATGCACCATCTGTGCAATGCCATCAAAGCTCTCGACCTTGCCCGAAACCACGCGGCGGCTGCCTTCGGGCAGTACCTTTTTCCAATAGTCCCCGCGCGCATGGAAGAATACGAGCTGAAAGGAGGTCTGCGCATCTTCGACATGGATGCGATAAGCACCACCCTTGGTGCGCGCAGGCGTGTGTGCGCCCACCTGAACCGTGACAGTCAACGTCGTCGGCAGCACCGCACCCTGGATCGTCTCGCGACGCCTCCGGTCAATGCCGGCATAGGGCAGCGTGAAGAGCAAATCCCGTGGGGCCCGGATGCCCAGGCCCTCCAAATGCGTGGCTGTCTTGGGGCCAACGCCCGCCAGCGTCTGAAGCTCGGAGAACAGGGGGAAAAGCTGTTCAGGCCGTCCGCTCATGCGCCCGCGATCAGCGACAGCCAGCCGTCTTCGTCCAGTGTCTCGATCCCGAGGTCCGCGGCCTTCTTCGCCTTTGAGCCCGCGCCCGGGCCTGCAACAACAATGTCCGTCTTGGCCGAGACTGAGCCCGAGACCTTGGCCCCCAACCGCTCGGCGCGCGCCTTGGCCTCCGCGCGCGTCATCTTCTCTAGCGTTCCGGTAAACACAACGGTCTTGCCGGCAACCGGGCTGCCATCGGTATCCGGTCGTGTCACAGGTTGCACGTCCAGCTCTGCGATCAGCCGGTCGATGGAGGCGCGCTCCGCCGGCTGCGCCAGCGTCTGGACCAGCGAGTTGGCCATCACCACACCCACACCGTCGATATCTATAAGGTCGTGCCAGGCCGCAGCATCCGTATCCTGTGCTGCGTGCATTGCGGCGTCAAACGCATCCCACTCGGAATAGTGCAGCGCAATCATGTTGGATGCCGCTTCGCCGACATGTCGAATGCCAAGTGAAAAGATCAGACGAGACAGCGGGATTTTACGTTTATCGTCAATGGCATCGAAGAGGTTCGTTGCAGACTTCTCGCCCCATCCTTCGCGATTCTTGAGCTGTTGCACGCCAGAACCATAGCGACCGCGCAGCGTGAAGATGTCGGCGGGCTCCTTGATCCAGGCGTCTGCATAGAATTGTTCGACCTGCTTGGCACCAAGACCTTCGATGTCGAACGCCGCCCTCGAGACAAAGTGTTTGAGCTTCTCCACCGCCTGCGCAGGACAGATCAGACCGCCGGTGCAGCGCCGCACCGCATCGCCCGGCTCGCGCAGGGCCTCGCTGTTACACTCGGGGCAACGGGTGGGGAAGACGTAAGGCCGCGCATCCTTTGGCCGCTTCGAGAGGTCCACATCCGCGACTTTCGGGATCACATCTCCTGCGCGGTAGACCTGCACCCAGTCGCCCTCGCGGATATCTTTACCGCCGCGAATCTCGGCGCCCTTGTTGTCACGTCCCGCGATGTAATCTTCGTTGTGCAGTGTGGCGTTGGAGACGACGACGCCGCCGACGGTGACCGGATGCAGCCGCGCAACCGGCGACAGCGCGCCGGTGCGCCCCACCTGAATGTCGATCGAATCCAGCCGCGTCCAGGCCAGTTCCGCGGGAAATTTGTGCGCAATGGCCCAGCGTGGCGTCGTTGATCGAAAGCCCAGACGCTCCTGCAGCGCCAGGTCATCGACCTTGTAGACCACCCCGTCGATGTCATAGCCCAGCGTCGCGCGTTGTGCCTCGATCACCGCGTAATGGGCGATCAGCTCTTCAGGGCCGTCGCATCGTCGGGCCAGCGGATTGGTTCGAAACCCCATATCCGACAGGCGCTCGATTGCGCCCATCTGGGTTTCCGCCAGTGGGGCCGACAGCGCGCCCCAGGCATAAGCAAAAAAGCGGAGCGGCCGTGCGCGCGTGATGTCCGCATCCAACTGGCGCAAAGACCCAGCAGCGGCGTTGCGTGGATTGGCGAAGGTCTTCCTGCCGGTCTCCGCCTGTCGCTTATTCAACGCTTCGAAGTCCGGATGCGACATGTACACCTCGCCGCGCACTTCGAGCACATCAGGCGCCCCGGAAATCTCCGTCGGGATATCTGAGATGGTGCGCGCATTTGCGGTCACATTTTCGCCGATACGACCGTCGCCGCGGGTCGCGGCCTGGACCAGCTTGCCCCCTTCATAGCGCAGAGACAGAGATAGCCCGTCGATCTTCGGTTCTGCGGTGTACATCAGCTTGGTGTCGTCGCTAAGGCCCAGGTACCGGCGAATGCGTGTGTCGAAATCAGCGATATCCGCGCCATCGAACCCGTTGGACAGCGACAGCATCGCGACGGCGTGGGTGACCTTGGAGAACCCATCCGCCGGCGCCGCCCCGACCTGATCGGACGGGCTGTCGTCGCGCTTCAGATGCGGAAACCGCGCTTCAATCGCGGCATTGCGCTGCTTCAGCGCGTCGTAGTCGGCATCCGATATGTCTGGATCATCATCGCTGTGATAGGCGGTGTTTGCCTTGGCCAAAAGCTCGAACAAGCGGGCGAGCTCCGCGGTCGCCTCCGCCTCGGTCAATTCGTCGATATCTTGTACAGACGCCAAGACCTGCCCCTTTTCCATGTCGCCCATCTGACTAGATATGCGCAGGTCCGGATCAGGTCCAGTTCATTTCGCGGAAGGTGGTGGTTGCTCTGGTCCGGCGCCAGCCCCCTGGGCCGGACCACATCGCTGCTGCTCGTCAGGCGCCTATGGCAAGGCGTTGTGGGTCATCTGCCTGGCTGGGTTCCGGATCGCGCAGCACGTAGCCGCGGCCCCAGACCGTCTCGATATAGTTTTCACCGCCGGTGGCTGTGCTCAGCTTCTTCCGGAGTTTGCAGATGAAGACGTCGATGATCTTCAGTTCCGGCTCGTCCATGCCACCGTAGAGATGGTTGAGGAACATCTCCTTAGTCAGCGTCGTGCCCTTGCGCAGCGACAGCAGCTCGAGCATCTGGTATTCTTTGCCTGTCAGATGCACTGGCTTGTTGTCTGCGCTGACGGTCTTGGCATCCAGATTGACCGAGATCAGACCGGTGTCGATGACCGACTGCGAATGCCCTTTCGAGCGGCGAATGATCGCGTGGATGCGCGCCACCAGCTCTTCCCGGTGGAACGGCTTGGTCAGGTAATCATCGGCACCAAAGCCAAAGCCCTTGATCTTGTTCTCGGTGTCGTCCGCACCGGAGAGGATCAGGATCGGCGTCTCGATTCGCGACAGGCGCAGCTGCCGCAGCACCTCATGGCCATTCATGTCGGGCAGATCAAGATCAAGCAGGATCAGATCGTAATCATAAAGCTTGGCGAGATCGATCCCTTCCTCTCCCAGATCCGTCGCATAGACGTTCAGATTGGCGTGAGTGAGCATCAGTTCGATGCTTTTCGAGGTCGTGGGGTCGTCTTCCACAAGCAGTACGCGCATGATTTTCTCCGCATCGGGTGTACGTTTTCGTCGGAATTAACCGTGAACAAAAAAGGTTAATCACACGTTACCGTCTGCGATAAACTTACCTTAACAACTTAAGGTTGTCTATATCTTTGTAGCGCTGTGGCTTTCAGAGCATCCTCACCATGCTCCGAAACCGCCTTTACCCACTCGTGAAACTCGTCTTCACTGATCTGATACCGCTTGAGCGCATCGCTCTGCGTGATCAACCCATAGGCGACTCCGCGCACCACCGCAGCCTTGCGGGATGCCACCCAACGTTTTGTATTTGCCGGCGGAAGATCGGCTTGTGTCATCACACTGCCATCGGCCAGTGTCACCGATCTCGGCCCATCCACTTTCTTTAGATACATCACTCATACCCGTTACAACTCAGTCGGGCAGACCTTGACGCGCGGGCCTTAAAGACCGATGAAGCGCCCTCTTGAGAGTAATTAGGATTTTCCTATATTTTCGTCGAACCCCGGAGACGCTTCCAATGCCGCTCGACCACACCGCCCCGCTGAATTCCCTGGGGATTCCCAAGGCGCCCGCTGACACGCGGGTGGTTGTCGCCATGTCCGGCGGCGTCGATAGCTCTGTTGTCGCTGCTATGCTGGCCGAAGAAGGCTATGATGTGGTCGGTGTGACGCTGCAGCTCTACGACCATGGGGCGGCGCTGGCCAAGAAAGGCGCCTGCTGCGCCGGGCTCGATATCCACGATGCGCGGCGCGTGGCCGAGACCATGGGCTTCCCACACTACGTTCTGGATTATGAGAACATTTTTAAGGATGCGGTGATTGACGAGTTCGCCGACAGCTATCTCGGTGGCGCAACGCCGGTTCCCTGCATCCGCTGCAACGAGCGTGTGAAGTTCAAGGATCTGCTGGAGACGGCCAAGGACCTCGACGCGGATTGCATGGCCACGGGCCACTACATCCAGCGCAAAATGGGGGCACACGGCGCTGAGTTGCACGCTGCCGCCGATGCCGCGCGCGATCAAAGCTATTTCCTGTTCTCGACCACCCCGGAACAGCTTGATTTCCTGCGCTTTCCGCTCGGCCATCTCGCCTCCAAGGCAGAGACCCGCGCGCTTGCGGCGAAATACGATCTCGCGGTCGCGGACAAGCCCGACAGCCAGGACATCTGCTTCGTGCCGAACGGCGACTACGCCTCGGTGATCCGCAAACTGCGCCCCGAAGCCGCCGACCCCGGCGAGATCGTGCACGCAGATGGTCGGGTTCTTGGTGCTCATGATGGCGTGATCAACTACACCATCGGTCAACGGCGCGGGCTGGGCATCGGCGGGCTGTCCGAGCCGCTCTACGTGGTCAAACTCGATCCCAACGCCAAACAGGTGATTGTCGGGCCGAAAGAGATGCTGGCCACCCGCACGGTGCCCGTGCGCGAGATCAACTGGCTTGGCGATGCCCCCTTCACCTCCCGCGAGGCCTGGCCGCTCGCGGTCAAGGTCCGCTCGACCCGCCCGCCCACCGAAGCGATCCTGCGCCCGATCAGTGCGACGGAAGCCACTGTCGAGTTGATCACCCCGGAAGAAGGCGTCTCGCCCGGACAGGCCTGTGTGTTCTATGACCCGGAGAGCACGCGCATCTACGGCGGCGGCTGGATTCACAAGGGCTGAGGCGCCCGCGCCACGCACGTGGCGCCTGTTTGGCCCTCAAACGGGCCAAACGCATCCCGTCAGGCGTCAGCCTGTCCTTTTCTCAGAGAGACGCGACAGCACTGCCCGCGCAGCCCGCAGGCCCGGGTCGTCGCCACCTTCGCCCAAGCGCTGCATTGTGACCTCCATCGCCGATTGTTGCGCTTCGGGCGCAGTCATGACCTCAAGCAAGCCCGCCCCGATTTTTTCCGGCGTACAGTCCGGCCCGAGGAAATCTGGCACCACCCGCGTGTCCGACACCAGATTGACCAACGTCACGGTATCCACCAAGGCCATCGCCTTGATGATATGGAAGGACAGCCAGTTCATCTTGTAAGCAATCACCATCGGTGTCCGCGCCGCCGCCAGCTCCAGCGATACCGTGCCCGAGGCTGCCAGCGCCACATCGGCTGCCCGGAAGGCCGCCCGCTTGACCTGCCCCGCTGTGTCGAGGTCCGTCTCACGCGGGTCGAGCACAATCGGCTCAACAGGCCAGCTCCGCACCTTCTCCAGCACAAGCTCCGCCACCGGCCCCGCGGCGGGCACCACGACCCTCAGATCAGGGTGCCGCGCCAGAACCGGCGCAATCGCCTGCCCGAAAATGTCGCCCAACCGCTCCACTTCGCCGCGCCGCGACCCTGGTAGGACCAACAACAGCGGTGCGTCACCGATCCCCTGTGCCGCGCGAAACGCTTGCGCTTCGGCTTCGGAGGCCTGCGGCTCGGCCACCACCGGGTGGCCAACGAAATCGCCGACCATCCCGTCCAGGGTCATCAGGGGCGGCTCGAACGGGAAAAGCGCCAGCACATGGTCGATCACCTTCGCCATCTTCTGCGCGCGCTTCGGTCGCCAGACCCAGACGGTTGGCGCCACGTAATGCACCGTGCGAATCTCGCGCGCCGCCTTCACGCGCTTGGCCACGCGCAGGGAAAAATCCGGGCTGTCAATGGTGATCATCACATCGGGCGCGGTCTCGATCACAGTCTGCGCCGTCTCGTTGATCCGCGCCATCAGCGCGCGGTACTTCGGCAGGATCTCGGCGATCCCCATAACGCTCAATTCTTCCATGGGAAAGCGGCTGACAAGCCCCTGCGCCTGCATCTCGGCGCCGCCGATTCCGTCGAACTGCACATCGGGCTGAAGCGCCTTCAACCCCGCCATCAGCGCGCCGCCCAAACGATCGCCCGAGGGCTCGCCCGCGATGATGAAGACCCGCATCAGTCCGGCGCGCGCGCCCAAAGCACCAGCTCCGCCGCGTCTGCGGCCGCCACCGTTGCTTCAGGCTCCAGAAGGATCACGCCACCCGCCTCCACGACGAGGCCCGCCAGCCCGGCTGACACCAAGGCGGCCACCGTCTCGGGCCCGATGGTGGGCATGTCCACACGCAGGTCCTGGCCGCGTTTGGGGCCTTTCACGAGAATCGCACGTGCCTGTGCGGCCCGCTCCGGCAGCGTTTTCAACATATGGTCGGTCCCGCCGAGCGTCTCGATCCCCCAGATCTGCCCGGCGCCCACCACGCAGCCCTGCCCCACGTCCAACGGTGCCAGGGCGGCCAGCACTTCGCTGCCCCGCGCCATGTCCGAGGTCATCTGATCATCAGGCTGTGCCGTGCTCAACACGCCCGCACCCACCAACAGATCAGGCACCAGGTCATGCGCAGCCCGCACGGTGAACCCCTTCTCTTCGAAGATCCCGATCACCGCGCTCAGCGCGCCGTCATCCCCGGACCCAATCGCCTTCATCAGCGTCGGAACCAGTGGCATCGTGGCCGCGTCAATCGCGCCGGGGTCGACCTGCGGGCGTTCGATGCCGCCGCAAAAACAGACCTCCGAGACCCCGCGCGCCTGCAACTCTGCCAGCAGGCTCCCGATCTGCTCCAGCCGAAAGGTCAGGTCTGCGTCCAACTCGTCGGGTTCGAATCCGGTCAACACACAGACCAGCGGCGTCTCTGGCACGCTGCGCGCGATGCGGGCGGGCAAGCCGCCGCGTCCTGCCACCAACGCCAGCATCAGCCCGGCGTCAGGAAGTGACGGTCGCTTTCGGCAAGGATGAAATCCACGATCTCGAGCACATAATCGCTGGTGGTCTCATCCTTCAACCGACGCGCCCTGTCGTGGAAGGTCCCCTCCCCCTGCGCCAGCATCTGGAAGGCCGCCCGCAGCGCCGTGATGTCCGAGCGCGCGACGCCACGCCGCTTCAGCCCCACAAGGTTCAGCCCGTCGAGCTCGCCGCGTGGGGCCTGTACGAGACCGTATGGAATGACATCGTTCGTCACCATCGTCACCGCTCCGATGATCGCTCCGCGCCCGATGCGCACAAACTGGTGTACCCCCGACAGGCCACCCACGATCACATCGTCCTCGATGATGCAATGCCCTGCTATGGCAACAGAATTGACGATAACGCAGTTGTTGCCGATCATCGCATCATGCGCGATGTGGCAGCCCGCCATGAAGAGATTGTCATCGCCGACGCGCGTCACCCCGCCACCGCCTTCGGTGCCGCAGTTCATGGTCACATGCTCGCGGATGCGGTTGCGCTTTCCGACGATCAGCTCCGTCGCCTCGCCC
This sequence comes from Roseobacter cerffii, assembly GCF_054226325.1. Classification (NCBI taxonomy): domain Bacteria; kingdom Pseudomonadati; phylum Pseudomonadota; class Alphaproteobacteria; order Rhodobacterales; family Roseobacteraceae; genus Roseobacter; species Roseobacter cerffii. Next base: position 2,237,586 of record NZ_CM135757.1, on the reverse strand, counting down.
TTGAACTTCAGATCTTGCGGGATTTCACCGATCACCGAGAACGGAAAGATCACCGTGCCGTCGCCGATCCGGGTCTGCCCGGTGACCACCACATGGCTCTTGAGCTGCACTCCCGGCCCCAGTGTGACCTGCGGCCCGACACAGCAGAAAGGGCCTACGGTCGCCGTGGGATCGATCTGCGCGCCCTCTTCGATCACCGCGCTGGGGTGAATGTTGCTCATCGGCGCTATCCCAGATCCATCATCGCGGTGAACTCGCATTCGGCCGCCATCTCACCGTCAACCGATGCGACCCCACCAAAGCGCCAGACCTTGCCACCGGGCTTACCGCGCAGGGTCTCGACGCGCATTTCCAGCACATCACCGGGGACCACCTTGCGGCGAAACTTGGCCTTGTCGATGGCCATGAAATAGACCTTCATGTTCTGGTCTGCCATCTCCAGCGAGACACCCACCATCACCGCCGCCGTCTGCGCCATGGCCTCGATGATCGTCACCCCCGGCATGATCGGCAGCCCGGGGAAATGCCCCTGGAAATGCGGCTCGTTCATGGTGACGTTCTTGAGGCCCTTGGCCGAGGATGTCCCGTCGATCTCGACCACCTTATCCACCAGCAGGAAAGGATAGCGGTGCGGGATAATCCGCTGGATCAGTTGGATATCTGCATGTGTGGGGGGGCCTGTCTCGGGGGTCGTCATCTCTGCTGTCCTTTTGTCCTCAAGGGCTTGACCCTCTGCCTAACAACTCAAGGGCAGCGGAGCAAGCTTGGCGACTGCACGCTATTCCAGCGGTTCGGTCCCATCGCCCAGCACCGCATTCAGCCGCTCGGTGGCGATATCGGTGATGTCGATCGCGTTGGAGCTGAGAAAGAGCGCGCGCTTGTCCATGATCACAACGGCCCCCGCCTCGCGCATCAACCCTTCGAGCACCGGGGCGGCGGCATTGAGAAAGACATTGCGCCGCTTCTCGAAATCCTGGCTGAGCGAGCGGGTCTTGGCATCCTGCGTGCGCCGTGTGCTCTGCACCTTTTCATCGAAGGCATCCGCCAGGACGCGGAACTCGCCCGCCTCCATCGTCGCGCGCTGTTCGGTCAGCGCCTGCTCCTCGGCTTCGAGCTCGTCTTCGATGCGCCGGTTCTCGGCTGCAAGCTCGGCGCCCCGCGCTTCGAACTCCGCGACGGTCTGCTGGCCGAAGTCACTGTCGGAAAACAGCCTGTCGGAATCGATGGTCAGGATCGGGCTCTGAACCGGCCCGATCCGCTGTTGCTGCGCGCCCGCCTCCCCCGGCACAAGCCAGGCTGCGAGAACAAGCGCGAGGCTGGCGGCGAGCCGTCTCACCGGCTCAGAAGGTCGTGCTCAGCGTCAACTCGAAGGTCTGATCGCGGTCGAAGTCCTCTTTTCGAATCGCATCCGTGAAGTTGAACCGCAGCGGGCCGACGGGCGTGTCCCAAAGGATCGCAAAGCCGATCACATGCCGGAACGATCCCCCCTCGCCGACAATCGTGCCGCCGGTGGTGTTCACATCGCTCAGATCCCAGAAGTTGCCGACATCATAGAACAGACCGCCGGTGATCCCATACTCCTCGGGCAGACCCAGCGGAAACTCCGCTTCGAACCGTGCTGCCACATAGAGGTTGCCGCCCAGCGGGTCCTCCCCGCTCACCGAGAGGTCACGTGGCCCGATACCACCGGGCTCGAAGCCGCGGATGATATTGGTGTTGTTGAGGAAGCGGTCGACCGCGCGGTTGGTCCCGTCGCTCCAGGTCAGTGCGCCGCCTTCCAGCGAGGCGCGCAAGGTCACCTCTTCGTTGAAGACACGCGTCTCACCGATCGCCCGCGCCACCGTCTGGATGTACTGCGTATCGCCACCCAGACCTGCGAAGTCCTGCGAGAATTGCAGCAGGTAGCCGGAGTTCGGATCAAGCCCGCCAATGCGCGTGTCATAAGTGAACTCATACCCGATGGAGCTGCTGGTCTGCTCGCCCACCGCGATCTCGTTGCCGATCACCACGCCGTTCTCGGGCGTTTCGCGCGCCGTCATCTCCGATTGCTCGATGGTGTACCGCAGCTGCAGGCGCGTGTTGTCCCCGACGGGGAAGGTCAGCGACGGCTGCAGCAGAATGCGCTCGGTGTCATAGGTCGTGAAGGAACTGTCGGTGTTTGCCAGATCGGCGCGCAGGCCAAAGGTCAAATCACGGCCCAGGAACGCAGGCTCCTGGAAGTTGATGCCGTAACGTTCGGAATCCTCCGCCGTCGACACGCTGATGCTCAGCCGCTGGCCCCGGCCCAGGAAGTTCTCTTCCGCAAAGCGGATCGCAAAGCCCAGACCATCGTTGTTCGAAAAGGACGCACCGAAGCTGAAGGAGCCGGTCGGCGCCTCTTCCACGTCCACATCCACGACCACCTGATCCGGGGTCGAGCCTTCGCGGGCGTTCACTTCCGCCGTCTCGAAATACCCCAGCGCACGAATACGCTCCGCCGCTTCACGGATTTCGCGCGGGTTGAAGGGGTCACCCTCGACGCTGCGGAATTGCCGCCGGATCACCTGGTCGAGCGTGGTGGTATTGCCCTCGATATCGATCCGCTCGACAAAGACGCGCGGGCCGCGGGTCAGCACATATTCGATGTTGAGAGCCAGGTTGCGGTCATCTCGCGTCACCCGAGGCTCAACCCGCAGGAAATCCACACCGTCGCGCAGCGCCTGCCGCTCCATCCGGGCGATGTCGTTTTCGATCAGCGTCGGGGAATAGATCACGCCGGGTCTGATCTTCGCGATGTCCAGATACACGTCCGAATCCGCACCTGGCACATTGCTTGTCACCGTGATCTCGCCAAAGCGGAAGCGCTGGCCTTCCTGCACGTTGAACACTAGGAAATAGCCATCACGCTCTTCGGTCAGCTGTGCGTTCACCGAATTCACGCGAAAATCGATGTACCCCCGCGACAGGTAGAAGTCGCGCAGCAACTGGCGGTCAAACTCGATGCGGTCTTCAATGAGCGAGTCCGCCCGGACGAACGCCCGGAAGAACCCGGCTTGTTTGGTGTCGAGCACCCGGCGCAACCGCCGGTCCGAGAATTCGCGGTTGCCCACAAAACTCAGCCGCTCGATTTCGATGTTGTCACCTTCGAAAATCTCGAAGACCAGATCAACGCGGTTGTCAGAGCGGCGGATGATCGTGGGCGTCACCCTCGCCGAAAGCCGCCCTTCAATGGCATAGGCATCGGCGATGAGCTCGGCGTCCCGCTCCGCCTGCGCGGGGTTGAAGACGCGCCGCTCGTTCGAGTTGATCGCAGCCGCCAGCGCGTCGTCATCAATGCGCCGGTTGCCTTCGAAACTGATGCGGTTGATCGTCGGAAATTCGACAACGGTGATGCGCAGGCTAGTGCCGCTGGGCGCAAAATCCACATCCTCGAAAAGCCCGGATTCCACCAGCCGCTGCAGGGCCGCGTTCAGCTCGGCTGCGCTCACCGTCTGCCCGGGCGCGATTCCGGCCCGTGTCAGGATCGCCGCATCGCCAACCCGCAGGTTACCGTCCACCGTGATGTTGCTGAGCGTGAATTGCTGCGCCTGAACCGGCGTTTGCTGCGCGATCCAAAGTGCTGAAAATGCCAGAAAAAACGCAAAGCCGCGCAGCATGCCCTTTACGGAAATGCTGCGCCCGAAAGCGCGCGGGCTTCTGCCCCGATAACCCCAGTTCATGACCTGCCCCGTCCTCAGAGATTTATGACCATCTGAGTACCGGCAAAGGCACGTCTTGTCAAAACCATGTGGTCAGAAAGTGTCAGATCACTACATGCGCGCTTTTGTGCCGAAACATCCCGGCCCGGCGACGCGCAATGTGAAGGTCGAAACCCTGATCAGCCGAAGGCGGCGCTGATCCATGCACCAGCGCAGAGCGACAGCGTGATCATGCCCAGATAGAGCACACGATCCCAGTTGAGATCCATCAGAAGGCTCAGGCCACGATAGCTGTTGTGAATCGCTCGCATTGCGTTTCTCCGTTTCGATACCTCCTACGTACCGGCGAATTGCGGCCTCAGTTGGATCAAATGTGGCAAAACTTGGGCAATTGCCCGCGCTCTCGGTCAGGGACAGAAGATATCGTTGGCCAGCGCGAAGATCATCAGCGTCAGCACCGTCGCGAGACCGATGCTCATCAACACCCGCAGCGCCCGGTCGCTGGGCGGTTTGCCCGCCACCGCCTCATAGGCGTAGAACACTAGGTGCCCGCCATCGAGCGCCGGCACCGGGAAGAGATTGAGCAGTCCCACCGCCGTGCTCAGCACCGCGATGAACCAGATGAAAGACTGCGCGCCTTGGCTGGCCATCGCCCCTGAGGTCTGTGCGATGCCAATCGGGCCGCTCAGATTACAGGTGCTGATTGCACCGGTGATCATATGACCCAACCCGCTCAGCGAGCCTTCGATGATCCGCCCGGTCTGGCGCACACCGCTGGCCAGCGCCTCGCCGATGCCCGGCGTTTCCGTCGCGGGCTCAAAGGCCAGACCGCCTGCAATGCCGATCCGCCAATGGGTGGCAAACCCGCCGCCCGGCTGCGGCTCATCGACCCGTTTGGGGGTCAGCGTCACGTCAATCTCGTCGCCGCCGCGCCAGACGCGCAGCGCCAGTGGCGCGCCATTGCCCCCCTCCACGCGCTCTTTCAACTGGTCAAAGGCGAAGATCGGGTCGCCATCCACCGCGATGATCACATCATCCACTTCCAGACCCGCGCCCATGGCCGCACTCTGCGGGCTCACCGCCGAGACAAGCGGCGGCAGCAGATACGCCCCCGGCACCACAGCCTCATCGCCATCGCGCCGGATCAGATAATCAAGCATCGGCTCCTGCGGCAGCGCTTCGATAAAAGCGGAATAGGCCTCTGCATCCTCTGCGCTCGGGATGGTGGCGCCGTTCACGCCGATCACCTCGTCGCCAACTTCGAGCCCGCGGTCCGCCACCGGCAACGCCCGCAACTCGCCCACTGTCAACGGGTCGCGCGACACGCCGCTGGTCGCCACCACCGCGGCAAACACAATGATGGACAGCACGAAATTGAAGATTGGCCCTGCCGCAACAGTGGCCGCCCGGGCCCAGAGCGGCGCCCCATGCATCGTCGCCCGGAGGCGCTCAGGGTCCGCTTCCGCCTCGGCCATCGCCTCTTCATCCTTGCCCGAGGCGGCATTCGCATCGCCCGCGAACTTCACGTAGCCGCCGAACGGCAGAGCTGCGATCTGCCACTGCGTGCCGCGCCGATCCACCCGCGACCAGAGCACCGGGCCGAAGCCAACCGAGAAGACATCCGCGTGGATGCCCGACCACCGGCCAACGATGTAATGGCCATACTCATGGATCGCCACGATCACCGAGAGCGCCAGCACAAAGGCCGCGATGGTCCAGACCAACCCGCCAAACTGCGGGATCAACGCGAAAATATCCAAGATCTACCCTGCTCTGCTGTGAATGACCGCACGCGCCGTCTGTCGTGCCACATGGTCGACTTCGGCCACGTTATCAAGGGTCATGGTGGCATCAATATGACCGGGTGTCGCTGACATCTGCGTCAGAACCTCTTCGACAATGATGGCCATCTCGTTAAAGCCGATCTCTTCAGCGATGAAGGCATCGAGCGCGCTTTCCTTGGCCGCATTGAAGACCGCACCGGCCAAGCCGCCGGTCTCCATCACCTCGCGCGCCAGCCGCAACGCGGGCCAGCGCGTCTCGCAGGGCGCACGAAAACTGAGCTGGCCGATCTGCGCCAGGTCGAGCCGCTCCACCGGCAGATCGCGCCGCTCGGGCCAGTGTAACGCATAGCCGATGGCGTGGCGCATGTCCGGCGGGCCCACATGCGCCATCAGTGCGCCGTCACGGAATCCGACCATGGCGTGGATCATGGATTCGGGATGCACCAGCACCTCAATCTGCGCGGGCGCGACGCCAAAAAACTCACGTGTTTCAATCAGTTCCATCGCCTTGTTAAACATGGATGCGGAATCGATGGTGATCCGCTGGCCCATGTCCCAGTTCGGATGGTTGGAAGCTTCGGCCAGCGTGGCTTTTGCCAGGTCCTCGATGGGCCAGTCGCGGAACGCGCCACCGCTGGCGGTGATGATCACCCGCTCCACCGCGGCCATATCTTCACCAACCAGCGCCTGAAAGACCGCCGAATGCTCGCTGTCCACCGGCAAGAGCCGCGCGCCCTGCGCCTTGGCCGTCGAGAGCATCAGCTGCCCTGCACAGACAAGCGATTCCTTATTGGCCAGCGCCAGCGTGCTGCCTTGTTCCAGTGCTGCAAGCCCCGGGGCCAGCCCTGCCGCGCCCACGATCGCCGACATCACCCAGTCCGCCGGGCGGCTGGCCGCTTCGGCAATTGCCGCCGTGCCTGCTGCGGCCTTGATACCGCTGCCCTCCAGGGCCGCGCGCAGATCTTCGAGCAAATGATCCTGCGCGGTCACGGCGATCTCGGCTTTCAGCCGCCGCGCATCCGTCGCCAGCTGCGCGATGTTACTGGCGCCCGTCAGGGCCACGACCTGATAATCGTCCGGCGCGCGCGCAATCAAATCGATGGTGTTCTGACCGATGGAGCCGGTGGCGCCGAAGATGCTGACCCGGCGCATGGCTATCGCAGCATGACGGTGGAGCCGATGAGCGGCCCCCCGATGATCAGCAGGAAGATCGCCGCGCCCAGCATCCCGTCAAACCGGTCGAGCAGCCCGCCGTGGCCGGGAATGAGGTTCGAGCTGTCCTTCACACCAACCCGCCGTTTGATCGCGCTCTCCGCGATGTCGCCCATCTGGCTGGCCATCGAAACAGCCACCGAAATCCCGATGAGCTGCGGCCCGGCGCCGGTGTTGGCCATGAAAAACGCACCGACGATGGCGGCACCAACCCAGCCAAACCCGGTGCCGGCCCAGGTTTTCTTGGGGCTCACGCGCGGCCAGAACTTCGGCCCACCGATCATGCGCCCGGCGAAATAGCCCACCACATCGGTCGCCACCACCACGAGCACCATCCAGAGCATCCAGTTGAAACCCAGCGTGTCGCGCACCGCCATCATGCCGAACCCGGCGAGCAGCACCATCACCGTGAACACCATGTAGATCGTGCGGAACTGGCTGAGCTGGCCAAACCCGACCAGCGCCGACGCGAGCAGGATCGGCAGCGCAAAGCCCGCAGGCAGATAGCTCGCAAGTAAAAGCGCAGCGCCAGCCAGCGCCCCGAGCTGCAGCGGCGCGTTGGCCGGGGCGCGAATCATCGCAGCCAGTTCCCAGACCATGATCCCGCAGATCGCGGCCACCATCACGTGAAAGACATGCCCCCCGGCCCAAACCCCTGCAAGGCCCAGCACCACCATGGCCGCGCCCGAACCCATGCGCGTCGCCAGGTCCGACCACTTCTCCCCCACCTCGGCCACGCGCCGCTTACCCTTTCACGCCGCCATAGCGGCGATCGCGGCCGCCGAAGGCCGCGCAAAGGTGCTGGAATTCATCCCGGGTGAAATCGGGCCAGAGCGTGTCAATGAACTCATATTCGGAATAGGCCGACTGCCAGAGCAGAAAGTTCGAAATCCGCGCCTCTCCGCTGGTGCGGATCACCAGATCCGGGTCCGGCAACACATGGGTGTCGAGATAACGCGGCAGCGTTTCCTCATCCACGTCATCGGGGTTGAGCTTGCCCTCGGCCACATCCGCCGCCAGCCGCTTGGTGGCCCGCGCCACCTCGTCCCGCCCGCCATAGTTGATGGCGATGGTCAGATGCACCCGCGTGTTCTGCTGCGTGGCGGTCTCAAGATCGCTCATCATCTCGATCAGCTTCTTGTCGAGCCGCACCCGGTCTCCGATGAACCGCACCCGCACGCCCGATTCCACCAGCGCCCGCGTTTCCTTGATAATATAGCGCCGAAAAAGGCTCATCAGCCCCGCAACTTCGACCTGCGTGCGCTTCCAGTTCTCGGTCGAGAAGGCGAAGATCGTCAGGTAATCGACACCGATCTGCGGACAGCACTCGACAATCTCACGCACGCGCCGCGCGCCAGCATGATGACCATAGAGCCGGGGCCGCCCGCGCTGTGTGGCCCAGCGGCCATTGCCATCCATGATGATCGCCACATGACGCGGACATCCCGGGATCAGGTCGACTTGGGGTTGGGGCATGCCCGCCATAATGGTCTCCTGTGGGGTGCGCGCCTGACCGTCAGGCGGCTCCGAGGGGGGAAGATGCGCCCGCTCCCGGGCGCTCTACCAGAGTTTGTTGACGCGCATGTATCGCATCAGGGATCGCGTCGAGGTCCTCGCAAATGCGATCAGACCTGCATGATCTCGCCTTGTTTGGTCTCGAGCAGATCATCCACCGATTTGATATAGCGGTCTGTGATCTCCTGCACTTCTCCCTCCCAGAGCTTCTGGTCGTCCTCCGACATCCCGTCACCCTTGGCCTTCTTGATCTGATCCATCCCGTCGCGCCGGATGTTGCGCACCGACACCCGTGCATTCTCCGCATATTGGCCCGCGACCTTGGTCAGCTCGCGCCGCCGCTCCTCGTTCAGCTCCGGAATGGGCAGCATGATGATGGTGCCATTGAGCTGCGGGTTGATGCCAAGGCCGCTTTCGCGGATCGCCTTCTCCACCTTGCCCACCAGGCCCTTGTCCCAGACATTGATGGTGACCATGCGCGGCTCGGGCACGTTCACGGTGCCCACCTGGTTGATCGGGGTCATCGAGCCATAGGCATCCACCATCACCGGCTCCAGCATCGAGGCCGAGGCGCGGCCGGTGCGCAAGCTTGCGAACTCGGTGCGCAGATTGGCCATGGCCCCATCCATACGCCGCTCCAGATCGTCGGTATCCAGCATAAAATCGTCAGACATAATTCTTCCTGCCACAAGTCTTTTGCCGGGCCCCCACCTCAGCGCGGGCCGTCACGTTTGCGCACGTGTATAAATCAGGAAACTGTCGAAAGGCCAGAAGGAGTTGCGGAGCATTTGTGTCACCGCACTCCGCGCCTTTGTCGGTCAGCCCTGCACCCGCGTATAGGTGCCCTCGCCCGCCAGAATGCCGCGGAAGCCGCCGGGCTCGTCGAGCGAAAAGACGATGATCGGCAGGTTGTTGTCCCGCGCGAGCGCGATGGCAGAGGCATCCATCACCCCCAGCCGCTTGGCCAGCACATCGTCATAGCTGACCTGCTCAAAGCGTTTTGCGTCTGCGTGCTTGGCCGGGTCCTTGTCGTAAACCCCGTCGACCTTCGTGCCCTTGAAGATCGCCTGGCACGACATCTCGTTGGCGCGCAGGGTCGCCGCCGTATCGGTGGTGAAATAGGGGTTGCCCGTCCCGGCGGCAAAGATGCAGACCCGCTTCTTCTCCAGGTGCCGCACCGCACGGCGGCGAATATAGGGCTCCGCCACCTCGTTCATGGTGATGGCGGAAATGACCCGCGTATGGATGCCCAAGCCCTCCAGCGCCGATTGCATCGCCAGCGCATTCATCACCGTGGCCAGCATCCCCATATAATCCGCCGTGGTCCGCTCCATCCCCTGTGCGGAGCCCTGCAGCCCGCGAAAGATGTTGCCGCCACCGATCACCATGCAGATCTCGACGCCCAGCTCATGCACCGATTGCACTTCCTTGGCGATCCGCTCCACCGTCGGCGGGTTCAGCCCGAACCCCTGATCCCCCATCAGCGCCTCACCCGAGATTTTCAGCATCACCCGTTTGAATTTGGCCTGCGGCTCGGCGTCGGACATGAAGCGGCTCCTGCTATGTGGGGTTTTGTTCGCGCGCAAAATGTCGGAAAAGCAGGCGGACTTCAATGCACCCCCGCGCAGGATGGCAAGAAAATGGCCGCAGGCCCGATGACTGGTACGGAGCGCCTGATCGCGGGGCTATCGCGCGAACGGCCCGTGCTGATCGCCGGACCCACCGCATCGGGCAAATCCGCGCTGGCGCTTGAGATCGCCGCGCAGCATGGCGGCGTGATCGTGAATGCGGACGCGAGCCAGGTCTACGACTGCTGGCGCATCGTCACTGCCCGGCCCTCGGACGAGGAGATCGCGCGCGCACCGCATTACCTCTATGGCCACATCGCGGCCGATGCGCCCTACTCCGCCGGTCACTGGCTGCGCGAGGTTGTTCCGCTGCTGGAAGGCGCCCGGCCCATCATCGTCGGCGGCACCGGGCTCTACTTCACCGCGCTCACCCAAGGTCTGGCCGATATTCCCGCCACGCCACCCGAAATCCGCGCCGAGGCCGACGCGCTGTCACGGGAGGCAATGCTCGCGGATCTCGACACCGAAACGACGGCCCAGATCGACACCGCCAACCGCGCCCGGGTCCAGCGCGCCTGGGAGGTCCAGCGCGCGACCGGCCGCAGCTTGCGCAGCTGGCAGGCCGAGACTGCCGCCCCCGCCCTACCCGAGACCGCCGCCGAACCCCTTGTGTTTGATGTCCCGAAAGACTGGCTGCTCGATCGCATCGCGCGGCGGTTCGACCAGATGCTCGCCCAAGGGGCGCTTAACGAGGCCCGCGCGGTGCTGCCGGACTATGATCCAAACCTACCTGCCCACCGGGCCATTGGCGCGCCCGAACTCATCGCGCATCTGCGCGGCGAAATCACACTGGACGAGGCCCGCGACCGCGCCATCATCGCGACCCGCCAGTTCGCAAAACGCCAGCGCACCTGGTTTCGCTCGAAGATGGCGCGCTGGCAGCCCGTCGCGCCCGAATAGGCCGGATTCTGCCCATGGGGCGCAGCCTCCGTGACCTGCTCTGGCGTTAAGATTACGGTAATTTATCTAAAATACCGTCGATCGAAACGGGGGCTGCCGATGTCATCGAACCGACCAACGATATTATCGCTATCACAGCTGAGCCAGGGTCAGGATTGGCGCCTCGCGCTACCGCATGACCGCTCCGACCATCTGCTGATCTGGGTGACCCGTGGCCAGGGCCGCGTGCTGATGGACGGCCAGCGCCGCGGCGTCGGCACCCACAACGCGCTGATCATCCCCGCCTGCCACCTCTTCGCGCTCGAGCTCGGGCGCCAGGCCATCGGCCAGGTGGTCATGATCCCGGGCGAGACCGACCTGCTGATGCCGCAGATCCCGCGCCTGCTGCGCATCCGCGATGCGGGCGCAATGAATGAACTCAACGGGCTGATCGAAGCGGCCAGCCGCGAACAGGCCAGCGGGCGCCCGCTCTGCACGCAATCGATGGATGCCTTCGGCGCGCTGATCTCGGTCTGGGTCCAGCGCCAGTTGGCGCTCGAAGAGCACGCGCCCAAACGGCGCAACGCAGCCGCCCGGCTCTGCGGCGCCTATTGCGCGCATATCAATGCGCATTTCGCCGCGCCCATGACCATGTCGGATCACGCAGCAGCGCTCGGAGTGACGCCGACGCATCTGTCGCGCGCCTGCAAGGCCGCCACCGGCAAGACCGCCGCCGAACTGCTCACCGAACGGGTGCTGCACGAGGCGCGCTGCCTGCTGGCCGAAACGGATGTGCCCGCGCAGGACATCGCCCGGCACCTCGGCTTTGGCAGTGCGGCCTATTTCACCCGCTTCATGCAGCAGCACACCAAGGCCACGCCCACGGCCCTGCGCAAGGCCTCCGCGACCACGCTCAAGGCGGCCTGATCCGGGCGCGTCACCGCATGTCGCAACTGCAGCATCGGTTTGCGACGCCAATGATGTCGCAAATGTGCAAGTTTCCGGCGCAAGCTTCCATTGACGCCTCCCCCCAACTCATGCCTCATAGATTCACAAGATAAACTGACCGCAGAAAATCGCGGCCGAAAACCGGGCACGACCAACGGGCCCAGCCTGACAACGGGGACCAATGGGACTATTCATACTCAGACGCCTGGGCGTCATGATACTGACGGCGCTGTGCCTGACGTTCATCGTCTTCTGGCTGACGAATCTCTACCCGAATCTGGAAAAGCTCGCCAAGACCCAGGGCAATTTCCGGATGTCGGATGAGGCCGTCGCCAGTTACCTCGACAAGAATGGCTATCTGCAGCCGATGCCGGTCAAATTCGGCCAATGGTTGGGCGTGCTGCCCGGCTGGACCCACGAGGCCGAGGGCGAGATCACCGGCAAATGCTTCAACGCGGGCACGCCCGAGGAGGAGCGGCGCAGCTTTTGCGGCGTGCTGCAGGGCGACTGGGGCTTTTCCACTGTCTTCAAGGATGAGGTCGGCTCGATTGTCGCCACCCGGCTGGGGCTCACGGGGAAGCTGATGCTCTTCGTGATGCTGGTGATGGTGCCCATGGCGCTGATCGTCGGCGTCCTGGCGGGCATGCGCGAGGGCTCCAAGCTCGACCGCTCGCTCTCCACCTTCTCCATCGCCTCAACCGCCACCCCCGAATATGTTTCGGGGGTGATTTTCATTGCAATCTTCGCCTCTTCCGCGGTGGGATTGAAGTGGTTCAAGGGATCGGCGACCAGCGCCATGGAGAACGTCACCTTTGAGAACTTCACCCTGCCGGTCATCACCATCGCGCTCTACGGCATGGGCTATATCGCCCGAATGACTCGGGCCTCGATGACCGAGGTGATGACCGCGCAATACATCCGCACCGCCCGGCTTAAGGGCGTGAAGTTCTCCGACATCGTGCTGAAACACGCGCTGCGGAACGCGCTGATCGCCCCCTTCACGGTGATCATGCTGCAGTTCCCATGGCTGCTGAACGGTGTGGTCATCGTCGAGACGCTCTTTAACTACAAGGGCTTCGGCTGGCTGCTGGTGCAGGCGGCGTCCAACAATGACATCGAACTGCTGCTCGCGGTTTCGGTTGTCTCAGTGATCGTGGTGCTGGTGACCCAGCTGATATCCGATATCGGCTATGTCTACCTCAACCCACGTATCCGGATCGCGTAAGGGAGGGCTGGTCATGGAAGAACTTTCCTGGGGCAGCATCCTCGCCCGCATGTTCCTGCAGCTCGGTCCGGTCTGGATCTCGCTGATCGTGCTCTTCGTGGTCTCGATCACCTACAAGCGCCGCCTCGGCCTTTACGGCAAGCTCTTTGACAGCACCGTGGGCATGATCGGCTTTGGTCTTGTTATGTTCTGGGTCTTTGTCGGCGTCTACGGCGGCCCGCTCGATATGCTGGTCACCCACGACCCGCTGAGCCAGGTCTCGGGCATGAAGAACAAGGCGCCCGGCACGCCGATGCGCGGGGCTGAAGAAGGCGAATACGCCTGGTTCTTGCTGGGCGGCGACAACCTCGCCCGCGATGTGTTCAGCCGATTGATCAAGGGCGCCTGGGTGGTGGTGCAGATCGCACCTGTCGCCACGCTCTTTGCCTTCATGGTCGGCATCACGCTGGGCCTGCCCGCAGGCTATTATGGCGGACGTCTCGACACGATCCTGTCGTTCCTGGCGAACCTGATCCTCGCCTTCCCTGTGATCCTGCTGTTCTACCTGCTGGTGACGCCGGAGATCGTGTTGACCGGCATTCCGAACTATATGGCGCTGTTCCTTTTTGTCTTCCCGCTGATCTTTGTCTGCATCCTGTTGAACTCGCGCTATTACACGCAGCCGTCGGTACGCACGCCGCTGCTGATTGCGGTGCTCGGGGGGCTGGGCTGGATTTACCTCTCGCTGGTCTCGACCGACGGCTCGGTGGTGGCAACACCCACCTATGCGATCCCCGGCCTGCCCCCCTTCCTCGATCTCTTCGACATCGATCCGGGCATTCTGGTGGTGTTTGTCTCGGTGGTCTTCGTGAACTCGCCCACGGTCTTCCGGATCGTGCGGGGCTTGGCGCTCGACATCAAGACACGCGACTATGTGGCCGCCGCTCAAACCCGTGGTGAAGGGCCCTGGTACATCATGCTCTGGGAGATCCTGCCCAACGCGCGCGGGCCGCTGATCGTCGATTTCTGCTTGCGGATTGGCTATACGACGATCCTTTTGGGCACCCTCGGCTTCTTTGGCCTCGGGCTGGAATCCGAAAGCCCGGACTGGGGCAGCACGATCAATGCGGGCCGCCGGTTGCTGGCGCTCTATCCGCATGCTGCGATTGCACCGGCGCTGGCGCTGCTGACGCTGGTGCTGGGGCTCAATCTGCTGGCGGATGGTCTGCGCGAGGAGAGCTTGCGCGATTGATGAACGGGCGGACCGGGGGCCAGCCCCCGGACCCCCGGAGTATTTCTGGAAGGGTGAAGGGGTTGGGCCCTCGCCCGGATGACGGAGACGATGATGGTCAAAGACAGCTATGACGGGCCCATTCTCGAGATCAACAAACTGTCGATTTCGTTTTTCACCCGGCTGCGGGAGATCCCCGCCGTGATGGATTTCTCGGTCAAGGTGGCGCCGGGCGAGGCCGTGGGTCTGGTGGGCGAGAGCGGCTGCGGCAAGTCCACCGTCGCCTTGGGCGTGATGCAGGATCTGGGCAAGAACGGGCGCATCGTTGGCGGGTCGATCAAGTTCAAGGGCCGTGATCTGAGCGAGATGAGCCCGGACGATCTGCGCGACATTCGCGGCAGTGAGATCGCGATGATCTATCAGGAGCCAATGGCCTCCCTGAACCCGGCGATGAAGATCGGCAAGCAGCTGATGGAAGTGCCGATGATCCACCAGGGCATGTCCGAGAAAGACGCCTACGCGCGTGCCCTGCAAGTGGTCACGGATGTGAAGCTGCCCGACCCCAAGCGCATGCTGAATTCCTTCCCGCACCAGCTTTCGGGCGGGCAGCAGCAACGCATCGTGATCGCCATGGCGCTGATGTCGGAGCCGTCGCTCTTGATCCTCGATGAGCCCACAACCGCGCTGGACGTGACGGTCGAGGCCGCCGTGGTCGAGCTGGTGAAGGATCTGGGCAAGAAGTACGGCACCTCGATGCTCTTCATCTCGCACAATCTCGGGTTGGTGCTCGAGACCTGCGACCGCATCTGCGTGATGTATTCCGGCGAGGCGGTCGAGCGCGGCTCCATCGCGGATGTCTTCGACAAGATGCAGCATCCCTACACGCAGGCCCTCTTCCGCTCGATCCCCCTGCCCGGTGCGGACAAGAACGCGCGCCCGCTGGTGGCCATTCCGGGGAACTTCCCCCTGCCGCATGAGCGGCCCAAGGGCTGCAACTTCGGGCCGCGCTGCGACTATTTCGAGGAAGGCCGCTGCGATCAGGGGTTCATCCCCATGGCGCAGGTCGATGCAGACGCGCGGCACGAGACGCGCTGTCTGAAGTTCCAGGAGATTGACTGGGCTGCGCCGCCCAACCTTGGCGACGTGAAGACCAAGGGCGAGGTCGGCGATGTGGTCCTGAAGATGGACAACCTCAAGAAATACTACGAGGTCGCGGCGAATGCGATCTTCGGGGGCGGCAACAAGAAGGTCGTCAAGGCCAACGAGACGCTCAGTTTCGAGGCGCGGGAAAGCGAGACGCTCGCCATCGTGGGCGAATCCGGCTGTGGCAAGTCCACCTTTGCCAAGGTGCTCATGGGGTTGGAGACGGCGACCGAGGGTGAGATTCTGCTCGGCAACCGCCCGATCCAGGACACGCCCATCGAGGCGCGCGACACCAAGACCGTCTCCGAAGTGCAGATGGTCTTCCAGAACCCCTTCGACACGCTCAACCCCTCGATGACCGTGGGGCGCCAGATCATCCGCGCGCTGGAAATCTTCGGCATCGGCGCCAATGATGCAGAGCGCAAGGAGCGCATGCTAAAACTGCTCGATCTGGTGAAACTGCCCCGCGCCTTTGCCGACCGCATGCCACGCCAGCTCTCGGGCGGGCAGAAACAGCGCGTCGGCATTGCCCGTGCCTTTGCAGGCGACGCGCGCATCGTGGTGGCGGACGAGCCCGTCTCGGCGCTCGACGTGTCGGTTCAAGCGGCAGTGACCGACCTGCTGATGGAGATCCAGCGCGAGCACAAGACCACGTTGCTCTTTATCTCCCACGACCTCTCCATCGTGCGCTATCTCAGCGACCGGGTCATGGTGATGTATCTCGGCCATGTGGTGGAGCTTGGCACCACCGACCAGGTCTTTGCACCGCCCTATCACCCCTATACCGAAGCGTTGCTTTCGGCTGTGCCCATCGCCGACACCTCGGTGACCAAGAAGCACATCGTGCTGGAAGGCGACATTCCCTCTGCGATGAACCCACCGTCGGGTTGCCCGTTCCAGACGCGCTGCCGCTGGAAGTCGGAGGTGCCGGGCGGGTTGTGTGAAAAGGAAGTGCCCCCTGTACGCACGCTCCAAGGCAATCACCAGATCAAGTGCCACCTCAGTGACGACAAGCTCGCGGAAATGGAGCCTGTGATCGAGGTTGGCGTCGCGGCGGAGTAAAACGGGAAGAAAGTGGCGGCGCAGGGCGGGGGGAAGAAAACCTGCGCCGCCAGCACTTTGTGCCACGGGGCGGCGGCATCACAGTGCAACGGGGTAAGGCGGCGGGACTGCCCGCCGCCTCAATGGGTTAGCTACCTGTGTTAATGTCTTCTTCGGGCAGCATCTCGACAACGCGATCGGCAAAGGTGGTCAGCATCGCGTTATAGAAGTCATCGGTGCTCGGAGGGATCACCACCGCACCGGCGGGCACAGCGCTCTCATCGGTGTGCGCCGACAGGCGAATGGTCTCGACCACCTCGCGGCTGCCACCCTGGAAGCTCAGAAAGCCCTCCAGCTCGTTGAACTCAGCGGAGTCCGGCAGGATGGTGTCATCGTCCAGGCTCACGCGCTTGATCTTCACGGTCAGGGTCGGGTCGGAGGGATCGTTGCTTAGCGCATCGATCCGCTCGATCAGCGCGCGCTCCAGATCCTCGGCAATGGTCGGGTAGAGGTCGAGCGCATTGCTTCCCTGCGGGGCTTCAATCTTCGCCTGCACGTCAATGTCATGCACACCGGCGGTGGCGATGGCCCCAGAGGCGGCCAATGCGGCAAAGCTCACGGCGGCGGCGGCGGTTGTCTTTTTCACAAAATCGAACATCAGAAATGCTCCTTTCAGTTCCTTCAAGTGCATGCGGTACGATGTGCACCGCTGCGATATGGCCAGAACCGAAGCCGGGCGGAATTGGTTCCCGGGATCTTTGGAAAAGAGGCGCGATGCAGACGCAACGATGGCGGGGATTGACCGCCACCACCTCAACTTACTTTATATTTTTCAGAGCGTTAGGCTGCTCTCCGCCATCAGCGGAAAGGCGCCGGATCACCGTCAAGAAAAATTCTGAGACTTGCTCAGATCATCATCGTGACGATCAAACCGGTCAGGTAGCTGAGCGAAAACAGCGCAAATCCGGGCCGTTTGCTGGCCAGAAACAGCGAGGCCAGCATCAACAGCGGTGCCAGGGCCAGACCGCCGAGCGACGGCAGGAACATCACCTCGTTCAGCTCCGTGCCCGGCCCCCAGGGCGAGTTCTCCGAGGTCAGCCCGGTCAGCATCACCGCCGCAATCGCGCCCAGCACTGAGCCCAAGGCAATGGGCTGGAAGTGGTCAAAGATGCGCAGCCGCCGCTGCGCCTTGCGTTGGATCGTCTTCGGCACCGGTTGTGACCGTAACGCCCGGATCGGAGCCTTGTCGCGCGCGGGCGCAAGGCCCTGATGCGCGCGGTTGATCCGTTCGATACGTGCGTGAAAGCCGGTTGTCGCCATGGCCGTGATCCCCATCTCTGTTTGCCTCAAGCTGCGGGCAAAATCGGGCGGCACTATGACAGGCCGGGGGAGCGATTGTGAAACCCATGGCCGGTTTGCGGCCAGAATGGGTGTTAAATCAAATTGGTGGGAAAAATCTGCGGTCGGATCAGCTGCCGCCGATCACTTTCACGTAGTTCTGCGTTTCGCGGAAGGGGGGCACACCGCCGTATTTCTTCACCGCACCCGGCCCCGCATTATAGGCGGCCAGCGCCAGCCGCCAGGTGCCAAAGGTGCGGTACTGCTCCTTGAGGTAGCGCGCGCCACCTTCGAGGTTCTGCTGCGGATCCATCGGGTCGACCCGCAGGCTGCGCGCCGTCTGCGGCATCAGCTGCGCCAGCCCCAGCGCACCCTTGTGCGACTTTGCACGCGGGTTCCAGTTCGATTCCTGCTGCACCAGACGCAGGAACAGGTTCTCCGGAATGCCATGCTTACGCGCCGCGTCCTTGGCCATCTGCAGATACTGCCCGCGGTACTTGCCGCTATACTCCGGCGTTGCCCATTTGCTGGGCGTAAACACGGTGGGCGGCTTCAGACGGACCGAGCTGTTGTATTGGCTCGCGGCGCGGGTATCGAGGATTTTCTTCTGTGCGGCAAAGAGCTTGGTGCGGCTCTTGCTCGACAGGGTCTGTGCGGCCACCGGCACGCTGGTCACGGCAAACGCCACAATCAGCAGCGCGCTGCCCAGCCAGTGTCCCCGTGATGTACCCCGATCACCCATGCCCAGCGGGATACCCCGAATTGCGGCGCCATTCCAGCCTTTTGCGCGATCTGACATGCAGTTCAACCATGGGTTTTAAGGACGTGGTAAGCCCCTTGCGGTCAGTGTAGGTTGAGTCAAATTGTACGGATCGGGATTCGCCAGGCGGTTCCGCTGCCGCTCGACAGCACATGAAACAAAGGGGGACGCGATGGCCGGCTCTGTGAACAAGGTAATTCTCATCGGCAATCTGGGGCGCGACCCCGAGGTGCGCAGCTTCCAGAACGGCGGCAAGGTCTGCAACCTGCGCATTGCCACCTCCGAGACCTGGAAGGACCGCAACACCGGCGAGCGGCGCGAAAAGACCGAGTGGCATTCGGTGGCCATCTTCTCCGAACCGCTGGCGCGGGTGGCCGAGCAATATCTGCGCAAAGGCTCCAAGGTCTATATCGAGGGCCAGCTCGAGACCCGCAAGTGGCAGGACCAGTCCGGGCAGGATCGCTACTCCACGGAAGTTGTGCTGCGCCCCTACCGTTCCGAGCTGACGATGCTCGACGGCCGGGATGGCGGCGGCAGCATGGGCGGCGGCGGCGGTGGCGGCTCCATGGGCTATGACGACCGCGGCGGTGACAGCTATGGCGGCGGCTCCTCGAGCCCGGCCCCGTCCCGCGATCTGGATGATGAAATCCCCTTCTGATGCCCTGACCATCCGCCTGTTGACGCAGCAGGACGCGGATGGGCTCACGGCGCTCTACAATGAATTGACCGTTGGCCCCAAGACGGCCCGCGCCCATGACGTCATGGCCGTGCTCGCGCATCCGGGCACGACGATCCACGGCGCGCTATCGGGTGACAGGGTGGTCGGCATGGTCACGCTGCACATCCTGCCCAATGTCACCTGGGACGGGCGGCCCTATGCGCTCATCGAAAACGTCGCGACCGCCGGAGATTGGCGCATGCGCGGTGTGGGTCGGCGCGTGATGCAATCCGCAATCGACCACGCCCGCGCGCAGAAAGTCTACAAGATCATGCTGCTCACCGGCCAGAAGCGCGGGGCGCGCGGGTTCTACGAGGCGCTGGGGTTCGATTGCGAAGACAAGCACGGCATGGTGATGCGCTGGGACTAGGCTTCCATGCTGTTTTACCAAGTCCGCACCACAGCGCTAAGGGCATCGTCCGACCTGAAGGACGTTTCCGGGGGTATCACGGTGGACCGCCCCGACACCAAGACATACGTGCTGCTAACCGCGACGTCGCAAAATGGCGCTCCGGGGGGAGGTGTCGCCATTGTCGCTCGGACCAAGCCGCGACATGGCACCCGATGCTCGGCGGTGCCGCCGGGCGAGACATCTCAAGGGCGCGCGCTCAAGTCATGAAACACGGAACAGCTGTGCCGTCGCAAGCCTAAACCGCCGCCGCCAGACCATCCTCCAGCACCCCGCGCACCATCTCCCCCGGCACCTCCGAGGTGATGAACGCCTCGCCAATCCCGCGCGCCAGAATGAACCGCAGCGTGCCCTGCACCACCTTCTTATCCTGCGCCATCAGCCCCACCAGCGCCTCCGCATCCGGCAGATCACCGGGGATATCGGCCAGATCCGTCTTCATCCCCATCGCCTTCAGATGCGCCCGCACCCGGCTCGGGTCTTCCTGGCTGCACAGCCCCATTCGCGACGACAGCTCAAATGCCAGCGCACAGCCAATCGCCACACCCTCGCCATGCAGCAGCCGGTCGGAATAGCCCGTCGCCGCCTCCAGCGCATGGCCGAAGGTGTGCCCGAGGTTCAGAAGCGCCCGGTCCCCCTGCTCGGTCTCATCCCGCGTGACGATATCCGCCTTCATCTGCACCGAGCGGCGCACCGCCTCGACCCGTGCGGCCATATCGCCCGCTGCCAACGCCGGGCCCTGCGCCTCCAGCCACTCGAAAAACGCCGCATCGCCGAGCAACCCGTATTTCACCACCTCGCCGTAGCCGGCGAGAAAATCGCGCGCCTCCAGCGTGCCCAGCACCGCCGTATCCGCCAGCACCAGCGACGGCTGGTGAAACGCGCCGATCAGGTTCTTGCCTTGCGTCGCGTTGATCCCCGTCTTGCCGCCGACCGAACTGTCCACCTGCGCCAGCAGCGAGGTTGGGATCTGCACAAAGCGCACCCCGCGTCGCAGGATCGCCGCGGCAAACCCCGCCAGATCGCCAATGACACCGCCGCCAAAGGCCACGACCACATCGCCGCGCTCCACCTGCTGGTCGAGCAGCCAGCCAACACTCTCCTGCAACGGCCCCCAGGACTTCGTGGCCTCCCCCGCGGGCAGCGCCAGCGCCTCCGCCGCGATGCCTTCGGCGCCAAGCCCTGCCGTCAACGCCTCCAGATGCAAGGCTGCGACGGTCTCATCGGTCAGAATGCTGACCTTTGGCCGCGACAGCAGCGGCGCGATCTCGGCGCCCGCCTGGGCGATCAGGCCCGGTCCGATCCGCACGTCATAGGCGCGGCCTGGCAGCTCCACTCGTACTGTTTCACGCATCATCGCGCTCCAGCACATCGGGCCGCGTCACCAGCACATCGGCCACACGCTGCGCCATCTTCTCGATCGCCACCGGCGGCGCACAGGGCACCCGCAGATCCGCCTTGGCATAGTCCGGCACCCGCTTGGCATAAAGCTCGGTCAGCGTGGCCTTGGGGTCGGCGGTGCGCAGCAGAGGGCGCGTGTCGCGGTGCTTGACCCGGCTCCACAACAGCTCCAGATCCGCATCCAGCCAGACCGCCACACCGCTTTGCGAGATATTCGCCCGGTTCACCGGCGACAGAAACGCACCGCCCCCGGTCGACAGAATACAGGGGTTGCCCCCCAGCAACCGCGAGATCACTTCGGTCTCGCGAGCGCGAAAAAACGGCTCGCCATCGCGCGCGAAAATCTCAGGCACCGTCATGTTCGCCGCGGCCTCGATCTCCTGATCCGAATCGAGAAACGGCACCTGCAAAAGCTGCGCCAGCGCCCGGCCCACCGCCGTTTTTCCCGCGCCCATCATGCCCACCATCACCACGGTCTTTTTCAACATAAAAACCGCCGTGTGGTTCCCTTCGGTCACGGATTGCTGAAATTCGCTCATATTTCTCTGAATGACGTGATATTGCTCAAAAGGCCATATATAAGTTTAGAAAAACAGGCAGGCAAACAAGGCAGTCAAACGATGTTTCGCATCTTCAAGCTTTTGGTCTTCCTCCTCGTCGTGGGAGGCATCGGACTGGTGGGGTACGCCTATGTAGGCCCGTTTTTCGGGGCCGATTTCTCTGCTCCGCAGGATGAGGTGCGCGTGCCCGTGACGCTGGATGCGAACTAGGCCGCTTGCATACCTCTGGGCGCTGACGACGGCGGGCGCGCTCACCGCGCAGGAAGCCCCGCTTTCGGTGATCGATTGGGTCCAGCAGAACCCGGGCCAGCCCGCCATGACTTCCGTCGCGATGCCAGGGGGCGAGCCGCCGGTGACCTCCTCCGGTGTGGCGCCCGTGGTCGATGTCAAACCGCTGGATGAGGAGGCGCCGCGCATCATCGGGCTGGTGCCGGGCGATGTGACCGGCCTGCCGCAGGACCTTTGGAAGGCGAGCGACCCGGACGCGCTCAGCCGCCAGCTCACCTCGCTACCGGATTTCCGCCTGCCCGCCGCGCAGGCGCTTCTCTTCACCGCCCTGCTGACCGAGGCCGAGGCCCCGGGCCAGGACGCCGAGCAAGAAGACATTTTCACCCTCGCCCGCGTCGCCACTCTGCAACGCTACGGCGCGCTCGATCCAGCACTTGCGCTGATCGAACAGGCCGCTGTCACCCGCGACATGGCGCATTTCAGCGCCTATATGGACCTCGCGCTGCTGACGGGCGAGGAGTGGCTCGCCTGCAATATCCTCGCCGCCCAGCCGCATCTCGCCCCCGGTCTGGCCGCGCGCATCTTCTGCGCCGCGCGGCAGGGCGATTGGGCGACCGCCGCCCTGCTCTTCGACACGGGCCGGGCGCTGGGGCAGATGAGCCCGCCCGAGGTCGCGCTGCTCGACCGGTTCCTGCATCCCGAGGCCTTCGAGGGCGCCCGGCCCCTGCGCCCGGCCCGCGCCATCACGCCGCTGCTCTTCCGCCTGCACGAATCCATTGGCGAGCCGCTGCCTACGCGCGCCCTACCGCGCGCCTATGCGGTGGCTGATCTGCGCGATCTCGCCGGTTGGAAGGCCCAGCTCGAAGCCGCCGAACGGCTCGCCGAGACCGGCGCGCTGCCCGGCAACCGTCTGCTGGGGCTCTATTCCGACCGGCAGCCCGCCGCCTCGGGCGGGGTCTGGGACCGGGTGCGCGCGGTCCAGCAGTTTGACACCGCGCTCGGCACCGGTTCGCCCGCCGCGGTGATCAAGACCCTGCCCGGCGCCTGGGAGGCGATGCAGGAGGCGGGCCTCGAGATCCCCTTCGCCGGGCTCTTCACGCATCGTCTGAGCCGCATCCCGCTGCAAGGCCCCGCGGCCGAGCTGGCAGACACCCTCGCCCTGCTCTCCCCCGATTACGCCGCGGCCGCGCAGGCCTCGGACCGCGCCTTGCTGAAAGCGGTGGCCATCGGGGACCCGACCGGGCTGCCCGCCGACGACACCATCACCCGCGCGATCCGCGACGCTTTTGCACCCGGGGCCGCGCGCACCGACCTCATGGCCCAGGCGCAGACTGGCGCACTTGGCGCGGTGATCCTCGACACGCTGGTCCTGCTGGAAGAGGGTGCTGCGGGCAGCCCCCGCGCACTCACCCAGGCGCTTGGCACCCTGCGCGCGCTCGGCTTTGACGACACCATGCGCCGCGCCAGCCTGCAAATCCTGCTGTTGGAGCGGTTCGGATGAGCGCGCGTGCCAATTGGATCTCCGCATTTCTGGAAGCTCAGGCCGCCGAGCTGGGCGCCGCCCGCAACACGCTGCTGGCCTATGGCCGCGACCTGCAGGATTTTGAGGCCTGGCTGGCCCACCGCGACACCGATTTCGAAGCGGTGCAAAAGGCGGATGTCGAGACCTACCTGATCGACTGTGACAATCAGGGCCTGTCCCGCGCCACCCGCGCGCGGCGGCTGTCGGCGATCAAACAGCTCTACCGCTTCGCTTTCGAGGAAGGCTGGCGCACCGAAAACCCCGCGATCCAGATCGCGGGCCCGGGCCGCGACAAGCGCCTGCCCAAGACCCTCTCCGAGGAGGAGGTTGACCGTCTGCTCGAAGCCGCCCGCGCCTCGGGCCGCTCCAAACGCGACCGCGCGCGCAACACCTGCCTGATGGAGCTGCTCTATGCCACCGGCATGCGCGTCTCCGAACTGGTCAGCCTGCCCGTCAGCGCCGCCCGCGGCGACCCGCGCATGCTGCTCATCCGGGGCAAGGGCGGCAAGGAGCGGATGGTCCCGCTCTCGCCCCCTGCGCGCGAAGCGCTGGCCGACTGGCTGCAGGTACGCGATGCGATGGAAGACACCCGCCGCTCCGAGGGCAAACCCGCCTCCAAGTATCTCTTTGTCTCGCACAGCGCCGCGGGCCACCTCACCCGCCACCGCTTCTACCTGCTGATCAAGGAATTCGCGGTGACCGCAGGCGTCTCGCCCTCCAAGGTGACCCCGCACACGCTGCGCCACGCATTTGCCACGCATCTGCTGGCCAATGGCGCCGATCTGCGCTCGATCCAGACGCTCTTGGGCCACGCCGATGTGGCCACCACCGAGATTTACACACATGTGCTCGAAGCGCGCCTGTCAGAGCTGGTGCTGACCCATCATCCGCTGGCCAAGGACGGCGCGCGCAAATCCTCGGGCAAGATGTCCTCCGACGGCCAGTAGCCGCTCAACAGCCCCGCGTCATAGCCTTGCGTCAACCCCGCCCGCTGCATCTCCGCCGCCGCCGCCTCCGCGTCATAGCGCAGCCGGTGAATGCGCATCTCGCCACCATCGAGCAGCCCGAACCGCGTCTGCTGCCGCCCGTCATGCGGTGGCAGCCCGATCACCCCGGGGTTCAACCACAACCCGCGCTGGGTCTCGCGGATAAAGGCCAGCCCGCAGTGCCCGGCAATCACGTGATCGACCGGGCCGATTTGCTCCTCGATCGCATCCCACTCCTGCGCGAAAACCGCGGCATCGTCATTCGGCCAGACAAACCGCGCCACATCGGTCACACCGCCATGGATCACCGCATAGCGTGCGCCCTGATGGCGAAAGCTCACGATATCCGGACAGGCGCGCATCCAGGCCCGCGCCGCCTCATCCACATGGGCCCGCGCGTAAGGATACCAGCCAAGGCTCAGCATGTCGCAGGTGCTGCCCTCTTCGAAGCCACAGCCGCATTCCAGCGCGCCCGCGCCGATCTGTTTCTCGCAGTTGCCCGCGACCACCGCCGCTCCGCTCTGCCGGATCAGCTCCACACAGATCTGTGGTGCGGCGCCATAGGCGACGATATCCCCCGTGCAGATCAGCTGCCCGCCCGCCAGACCGCGCGTCACCGCCTCGCCCAACAGCGCCCGCGTCGCCTGCGCATTCGAATAAGGCCCGCCAAAGAGCAACACCGGCCCGTTGATCACCCCAAGATCACGCAGCATCCCACTCTCCCGACTTGAATGAGGCAGGTCTCATGCCCATAACCATTGCAATCTCATCGTAAGGTAACATTCCAAATGGAAACGGCGACTGCAACGCTTGATGGCGCATTCTGGCTGACATCGGGCGTGATCATCTTCCTCCTGGTCCTGTCGGGCTTCTTTTCGGGCTCGGAAACTGCGCTCACCGCCGCCTCGCGCGGCAAGCTGCGCGCGCAGGCCGACAAGGGCTCCAAGGGGGCGCAGCGCGCGCTGCGCATCACCGAGGACAACGAACGCCTGATCGGCTCGGTGCTGCTGGGCAACAACCTCGTGAACATTCTCGCGGCCTCTCTGGCCACGGCGATCTTCACCCGCGCCTTCGGTGAAAGCGGTGTGGCGCTGGCAACCCTGGTGATGACCCTGTTGGTGCTGATCTTCGCCGAGGTGCTGCCCAAGACCTATGCGATCACCAATTCCGAGAGCGCCGCCTCCATGGTCTCGGGGCCCATTTCCATTGTGGTGCGGGTCTTTTCCCCCATCGTCGCCGCCGTGCGGTTGCTGGTGCGCGGCGTGCTGCGCGTCTTCGGCGTGAAGATCGACCCCGACAGCAACATCCTCGCCGTGCGCGAGGAGATTGCGGGCGCGCTGCACCTCGGCCACTCCGAAGGCGTGGTGGAAAAGGAAGACCGCGACCGTATCCTCGGCGCGCTCGATCTGGGCGACCGTGTGGTGGAGGAGATCATGCTGCACCGCTCCGGCATCGAGATGATCAACGCCGAGGACGCGCCGCAGGACATCCTCGAACAATGTCTCACCTCCAGCCATACGCGCCTGCCGCTCTACCTCGATGATCAGGAGAACATCATCGGCGTGATCCACGCCAAGGATCTGCTGCGCGCCATGTACAAGATCATCGGCGGCCCGGACGGGGACGCCAGCAAGCTGCGCGACTTCAAGATTACGGACGTGGCGATGGAGCCCTACTTCGTGCCCGAAACCTCCACGCTCGACGAGCAGATGCGCCAGTTCCTGCGCCGCCACACGCATTTTGCGCTGGTCGTGGATGAATACGGCTCGCTGCAAGGGTTGATCACGCTTGAGGACATCCTCGAAGAGATCGTGGGCGAGATCACCGACGAATTCGACCCCGGCGACGATGGGATCGTGACGCCGAGCCCGGATGGCCAGTTCTCCGTCGATGGCGCGATGACGATCCGCGATCTCAACCGCGCCACCGACTGGAACCTGCCCGACGAGGAGGCCAACACCGTCGCCGGCTTGGTGATCCACGAGGCGCAGATGATCCCGACCACGGGCCAGGTCTTCTCCTTCCACGGCTTCCGCTTCGAGGTCATCGCCCGCGACGGCAACCGCATCACCGAGCTGAAAATCCGCCCACTGGCCGACCGCCTCTAGAGACCGTCGGACATGGGTTTTCGCCTTAGGCGGCGCGCGCGGACCCGTTGCCTTCAGTAACGCAGGTCTTGGACAGGGAGGCCGTGGTGGCGCACCCGGCGCCAAGCCACTCTGGCCTGCCCGCGCGCGCCTTAGGGCATATCAGGCCAGATCGATCCACGCTTCCGACGTCGGCGCCACCTCGATGATGGTGTCATCGGTGAAATCACTGATCGTGTCGACGCCAACTTTCGGGGGCACCCACGATATGAAAACGCCGGGATCAGTCGCAGACGGCCCGCTTGTTTCAACGATATCCTCAAGAGTCTCATGATCATAGCTGTCGACCCGGTCCCGGTGCACCGGACCCGCCACGTCGTCATCCTCGGCCATCACCCATTCAAAGGCGTCGGCGGCCGCGCTGTCGTCATCATCGTCGTGTACGACGATATCCGGCAGCCCTTCGCCGTCGGGTGCCGACGGCCCTCCCGGTTCGACGATATCCTCGAGGGTCTCGTGGTCATAGCTGTCGACCCGGTCCCGATGCACCGGCCCCGCCGGGCCTTCATCGCTTGAGACAACCCACTTCAGCCCAATGGCCGCACCGCTGTCATCGTCATCGTCGCGCACCAAGATGTCGCAAAGGCCACCGCCTTCGCGGGATCCGGTCGTGTCGCGCAGCAGCGTGCCGTCCTCATCCGAACTCAGCACCACGGTCTTGAGCGGGGCCATGTCATAGACAACCGCTGGCGTTGGATCAGCCTCGACCCGGGCCATGTCATCACCATCGGTGGTCCTCACGACATTGCCACCCGCGAGATACCAAAGGATGGTGTCAGGAATGTCTACGTCATCATCATCGCTCGCCACTGCGGGTGTGCCGTCAGGCTTGATGGTCGTCACCACATAGTCCCAAGTCTTCTCAACCGGATCGGCCTCGACCTGAAAACCGCTGCTGTCTTCATTCTGCATGGGTCACTCCTTTACTGATTACCGTGACGCGGGCGTCTCGCGCGCGCATGCCTCAGCAGTAACGGAGAACAACACCCCCTGACCAATCGAAGATTCTCACCCGGGATAAGCCGGGTTTGTCAGTTAAAAATTGAGAGAACCACGCGCGGTCTCAGGCCACCTCCCGCTCCTCCAGGATCTCGTCGATCAACCCCCACTCCAGCGCCTCCTCCGGGGTCATGAAGTTGTCCCGGTCCATGCCCGCCTCAAAGGCCTTCGCGCCCTTCTTGCAGTGCTTGGCGTAAAGCTTGATCAGCCGCTCCTTGGTCTTCCGCGTCTCTTCCGCGTGGATCAGGATGTCGGTGGCCTTGCCCTGATACCCGCCCGCGGGCTGGTGGATCATCACATTCGCATTCGGCAGCGCCGCGCGATGCCCCGCCGCCCCCGCCATCAGCAGGAACGAGCCCATCGACCAGGCCGTGCCCATGCAGAGCGTATGCACCGGCGCGCGGATGTATTGCATCGTGTCATACATCGCCAGCCCGCTGCTCACCACACCGCCGGGCGAGTTGATATACATGTGAATGGGCTTGTCCGGATTGTCCGCCTCCAGAAACAGCAGCTGCGCGCAGACCAGTGCTGAAATCTGGTCATTCACCTCCCCGTTCATGAAGATGATCCGCTCGCGCAGCAGACGGGAATAGATGTCGAACGACCGCTCACCGTGGCTCGACTGTTCGACAACCATAGGGACGAGTTGCATGACATCGCGCATCGGCGAAGCTCCTTTTTTACATATTTTCAGTTGGTTAAGGCCTCAGGCTGCCATTTTCAGGCCCCGCCCGTTGGTGTTTGCGACGCTCGGTGGCACCTCGATCATCCGGTGGATTACCCGCAGCCGCGTGCCGCCCTGCTCATTGGGCGTGATCTCGAAACTCACCCGGCTGTCCGGCAAGGGTGCCTGCTCCTTCATGTCATAGCTGATGCGCCCATCGGCCTCGTCCGGCGCCGTGTCGGCCAGATCCTCGCTGGGCAACCATTGTTCCCGAAACTCCGGGATGCTCACCGCGCGGCGCACCTTCTCAGGCGGCGCATCAAGGTCATAATCCTGCACAAGCTCGGTCTCGTCATTCATTGATCCATATCCTTCAGAAGATCGCGCAGCGCGCCAATCCGGGCGGGCCAATAGGCGCGGTATTTGCCAAGCCAGAGCGCGATCTGCGCCAGACCCTCGGGGTTCACCTCATAGTTCACGTAGCGCCCCTGCCGCTCCTCGCGCACCAACCCCGCGCCGCGCAGCACTGACAGATGCTGCGACATCGCCGGCTGGCTGATCGCGATCCCCTCGCGCAGCGCGCTGGCGTTCATCGCCCCCGCCGACAGCTTGTCAAAGATGCGCCGCCGCGTGGGGTCGGCCAGCGCCTTGAAGATATCGTCCTGTTCCATGGAATCACATAAGCACATACTTATGTGATTAGCAAGAGAGCGCAGACTAGAAGATCTACTTCGCCCACTTGGATGTTTCGCCCGGTGGGTACCGCCGGGCAGCGCCTGACCCTCCCCACGGGAGGGCGCTTCTCGCATACCCAGGGTCGGGCGCCGCCCAATTCGAACTGCCCTGTCAGGCTATTGCCATGCGCTCTCAAGCCCGCAGCCGCGCGCCCTCCGGATCAAACGGCGGCGCCTCCAGGATCACCGCCTTGTGCGGCCGGCCCAGCACCATCACCTCCACCGCATCGCCCGGGTCCGCATCCTTTACAAAGCCCAACGCAAGGCTCATGCCCACCGAATAGCCGTAGGCGCCGGAGGTCACGCGCCCGATCCCCTTGCCGTCCTTGAAGATTGGCTCGCCGCCGGTCGCATCCGCATTGGACGCATCGGTCTCGGCGCCATCCAGCGCCAACAGCACCAACCGCTCGCGCGCAGGTTTCGCCAGTGTCTCGGCCACCGCCTCGCTGTTGAGAAACGCCTTCTCCGTCTTGCAGAGCCGGTCGAGCCCCACCTCCTGCGGCCAGTATTCCGGCGAATACTCGCGCGACCACGAGCCATAGCCCTTCTCGATGCGCAACGACATCAACGCCCGGCTGCCCACCGGCCCCGCGCCTACCGCCTTACCCGCTTCAACCAGCACTTCCCACAGCCGCGCCTGGTCCGCTTCATCGCAGTGCAGCTCCCAGCCCAGATCGCCGGTAAAGCTCACCCGCAGCGCCAGTACCTGCACCCCGCCGATCTCGATCCGGCGGCTGGCCATGAAGGGAAAATCCTCCGTCGCCAGAGACGCATTGGACAACCGCTGCAGCATCTCGCGCGAGCGAGGGCCCGCCACGTTGAACCCGCACATAGCCTCCGTCCGGCTCTCGAAGACCGTTCCTTCAGGCAGTGGCACCTCCTTGAAGAACCGCTGGTGATAGCGCTCGGCCATGCCAGACCCGATCACCCAGAATTCGTCTTCACCCGTCCGGGTGACGGTGAAATCGCCCGCGATCCCGCCACGCTTGCCGATCAGCGGAGTGAGACACGACCGCCCCACGGCCTGCGGCATCCGGTTGGCAAAGAGGGCGTTCAGCCAGCCCTCCGCCCCCGGCCCGGCACAGCGGTACTTCGCGAAATTCGAGATATCGATGATCCCGGCCCGCTCCCGCAGCATCCGGCACTCCGTGCCCACCGGCTCAAACCAGTTCTGCCGCGTGAACCCTTCCGTCTCTGTCTGCCCGGGCTCCGAACCATACCACAGCGGATGTTCCCAGCCATAGTTCAGCCCAAAGACCGCGCCCGCCGCCTTCTGTGCCTCATACACCAGACGGGTGCGTACGGGCCGCCCCGCCGCGCGCTCTTCGCCCGGGAAGTGGATCTTGAACCGGTTTGCATATTGATCGCCCACGCGCGCCTTGGCAAAGGCCGCATCCGCCCACTCCCCAAACCGCGCCACATCCCAGGCGAACATGTCGTACCGCGTCTCGCCGGTGACGATCCAGTCGGCGGCCAGCAGCCCCATGCCCCCCGATTGCGAAAACCCCGGGATGATCCCGTTGCAGCAGAAGTAATTCTTGAGCTCCGGCACCGGCCCGAAGAGCACATTCGAATCCGGCGACCAGATCATCGGCCCGTTGATCACCCGCTTGATGCCGGCCTCTCCAACGGCAGGCACCCGCGCGATGGCCCGCAGCATGTTCTCCTCGATCCGCTCCAGATCGTCGGCAAAAAGCTCATGCCCAAACCCCTGCGGCGTGCCCTGCTCGGCCCAGAAGCGCACGTCCTTCTCATAGGCGCCGACCAGCAAGCCCTTGCCCTCTTGCCGCAGGTAATACTCGCCATCCCGGTCCGCGACTGAGGGCAAGCGCCGGTCGAGCGCGTCGATCTCGGCAATGGTCTCGGTCACGAAATACTGATGCTCCGTTGGCTGCAACGGCAGCGTCACCCCCGCCAATGCCGCCACCTCGCGCCCCCAGAGTCCGGCGGCATTCACCACCCAGTCGGTCGCAATGTCCCCTTTCGGCGTGCGCACGATCCAGCTGCCATCCGCCTGTTGTTCGGTTGCCGTCACCGGGCAGAACCGGATGATCTCCGCCCCGTTCTGCCGCGCGCCCGCCGCGTAAGCATTGGTCACGCCCGACGGGTCCACATTGCCGCCATCGGGCTCCCACATGATGCAGCGAATGCCATCATAATCGACCAGCGGATGCAGCCGCTCCGCCTCGTCGCGGGACACCTCGTGGAAGTTCATGCCGTAGAGCTTGGCCTTTGCCGCCTGCAGCCGCAGCTGGTGCTCCCGCGCCTCGGTCTGCGCCAGATAAAGTGAGCCGGGCTGGAACACGCCACAGCTCTGCCCCGTCTCGGCCTCCAGATCGTTGTACAGAGTCATCGTGTAATGCTGGATGCGGCTGATATTGGTGCTGTCGTGCAGCCCGTGAATATTCGCCGCCGCATGCCACGTCGACCCGGATGTCAGCTCATCGCGCTCCAGCAGCACCACGTCCCGCCACCCCAGCTTGGTCAGATGATAGAGGATCGAGCAGCCAATCACGCCGCCTCCGATGACAACGGCCTGGGCATGGGTGCGCATGAGATGGGTCCTTTGGTGCCTCAACTGCCGCCCACCCTGCCGCAGCCCGCTGCCCCCGGATTGCGCAGCCGCGACATATTTCGTCGCGCGCGGACAAGGTCGGATCATCACGCGGACAGCTCTACGCGGTGTCATCGCTGTGACGCCTGAATGACGCGCGGTCTGCCGCGCCGCATGACCTGTGGCGCCGTCGGAGAAACCCCGCCCAAAGTCCGCGCCCGGCATTCAAGCACAGGCACGCGTGACTATATTCTGATGGCTCCCCATACAGGAAAGGACCACGCCATGGCCCCCGCTCTCACCCGCATGAATCCCGAAACGCTCCCGGATGCCAGCAAGATCGGCTACGCGCAAATCTCCATCGTGCCCCCCGGACCGCTGGCCTTCGTCTCAGGCCAGGTGGCCTGGCCCGAAGACGGTAGCACGGCCCCGGCTTCGCTCGCGGAACAGACCGCCGGTGTCATCAGACATTTGCAAGCTGCCCTCGACGCGCTCGCCGCGACCCCACAAGACATCGCGCAGATGCGCATCTACATGACCGAGCTGACCTCCGAAACGCAGGAGATCGCGATGACACAGATCCTCAGGTTTCTGGACGGCGCCCAGCCCAGCCTGACCGGTGTCGGCGTCACCGCGCTGGCGGGCGCTGATCTGCACATCGAAATCGAGATGGTTGTCCGGGTGCCCGACTGAGCATCCGCGAAAGGCGGCGGCTAAATCGGGATCATCTCCGCCAGCTTCAGCCGCTGGATCTTGCCCGAGGGCCCCTTCGGCAGCTCATCGAGGAAATGCACCACATCCGGCGATTTGAACCGCCCCAGCCGGGTCTCGCAGATCTCGATCAGCATCGCCGCACTCAGGTCCGAGCCGTCGCGCACCCGCACGGCGGCCTCGACCCGCTCGCCATAGCTGCCACAGGGCCGCGCGAAGGCTGCCGCCTCGATCACATCGGGGTGCGCGTAAAGCGCCTCGTCCACCTCGCGCGGCGCGATATTCTCGCCGCCCTTGATGATCAGCTCCTTCAGCCGCCCCGTCACGAAGACATAGCCATCCGCATCCATCCGCCCCAGATCGCCCGTCCGCAGCCACCCGTCGCGAAACGTGGCCGCCGTTGCCTCGGGGTTCTTGAGATACTCCAACAGCACATTCGGCCCGCGCACGACAATCTCGCCCTCGCGCCCGCACGGCACACTGCCCCCGTCCTGATCCTGGATATCGACGGCGCAGCCAAAGGCCACACCGGGCGAGCCGATCTTGCGCGGTCGCGGCGGCAGCGGGTTCGACAGGATCTGCGCCGCGGTCTCGGTCAGCCCCATGGTCTCGATGATCGGCACCGAAAACCGCGCCTCGAAGGCCGCCTGCGTCTCCACCGCCAGCGCCGAGGAGGCCGAGCGCCCGAAGCGCAGCCGTGCGGCGCAGGCCGCCGTCGGCGTGGCCTCCCCATGCAGCAGATGCGAAATGATCGTCGGCACCACCGAGAACCAGGTGACCGCACCTTGCTCTGCCTGCACCCAGAAGCCCGAGGCCGAGAAGCGCGACACCATCGCCAGCGATCCGCCCGAGACCAGGCCGCCCATCACCGTCACGCAAAGCCCGTTGATGTGATAGATCGGCAGCACGCAGAACCCGCGATCCTCCGGCCCCAGATTATGCGCAATCGCCGTGGTCCAGCCCCCCGCCAGCAGGCTCGCATGGGTGTGCACAACACCCTTGGGCCGCCCGGTGGTGCCCGAGGTATACATCAGCAGCGCGTGATCCTCCGGCACCAGATCACAGAGCACCGCCTCCCCCTCCAGGTCCAACGCGACGGGCGCGACCCCACTGGCGTTCGCCGCATCAAACAGCGCTTGACAGTCCGCATGCACGTAAGCGAACCGCGCCTCCGAATGCGCCAGCGCATAGCCAATCGCCTCCTGCCCGGCGGCCAGGTTGATCATCGTCGCGCGGAACCCGCCATAAAGCGCGGCAAAAAGCGCCGTGATGCTCTCCGCCCCATTCGGGGCGACCACCGCAAAGCTCTCTCCTTTCGCGAGCCCCCGCGCCGTCAACCCAAGCGCCAGCTCGCGCGCCGCATCGCGCAGCTCCACCCACCCCATGGCCGCCCCGGTCTCCGGAAACACCACCGCCGTGCCACCGGCTGCGGCCCGCGCCTCCAGCCAGTCGCGCACCGTGCCCTCCGGCGGCCTGTCCCGGTCCAGTTTCACCGACCGGCCTCTTGCCAATAGCTGCCGAAAACCTCCTCCAGCGACGGCTCGCGCGCCGGGATTTCCCGCACCACCTTGGTGCTCTGCAGGAAATGCCGCCAGTGCAGGTTCTCATGGGTCGCATTGCCACCCCAGGCCCCGCAGCCCATGCTCAGTGAAAACGGCATCCCATTGGTGAACGCCCCGCCGGTCGCAAAAGTATGCGCCTGGTTCACGATCACCCGGCTCGTCGGCATCACCTGCGCCAGATGCAGCGCCCGGGCATCCTCGCCCGTATGAATCCCCACCGAATGCCCCGCCCCCTGATGGCGCTGCACCGCCTGCGTGACCGCCACCGCCTCCTCGAAATCCGCCGCCCGATAGAGCGCCAAGACTCGGCTCAACTTCTCCCCACTCAAGGGATGCTCCGGCCCGATGCCCGTGGTTGGCACGGCAATATACTCCGTGCCCTCCGGCACCTGCCCCTCCAGCCCAAGTGCGGCAATCATCGGCGCCGCATCCTGCGCAATCACCGCGCGGTTCAGATGCCCCCCGGGCCAGAGCCGCGCGACAATCCCCGCTTCATCGTCCACCAGGGCCCCACCGGCCTGCGCCATCGCCGCGACAAACCCGTCATAGACCGCGTCCACCACCACAACCGCATTCTCCGAGGAACAGGAGGTCGCATTGTCGAAACACTTCGAGGCGCGGATCTTCTCCGCAGCCGCCGCCAGATCCGCCGTCTCATCGACGATCACCGTGACATTCCCAGCGCCCACGGCCACCGCGGGCGTCCCGCAGGTCTGCGCGCGCATCACATTGTTCTGACTGCCGGTGGCAATCACGGTGTCGCAGGCTTCCATCAGCCGCTGCGTCTTCTCCTTCGAGCCGGGTGCAGGCACCATCTGCACCAGATCCGGGTCCTCCCCGATCTTGGCAAACTCCACATGAATGAACGCGATCAGCCGCGCGCAAGAGGCCACCCCCTTCGGCGAGGGCGCGACCACAATCGCATTGCCGCATTTCAGCGCATTGATGATGTTGTTCGCAGGCGTCGCCGCCGGGTTGGTCGAGGGCACAATCGCCCCGATCACGCCCAGTGGCCGCGCCACCTCGGTGATGCCCGTCTCCGGGTCATCGCTGATCACCCCGAAGGTCCGGACGCCTGCGATGTCGCGCAAGAGGCCCAGCGTCTTGCGATGGTTCTTGGTGATCTTGTCGGCCACATTGCCCAGCCCCGTCGTCTCCACCGCGAGTTCCGCAAGCTCCCGGTTCCGCCCCGGCTCCATGATCGCCCAGCCAGCCGCCTGCGCCGCCCGATCATACCGCGCCTGGCTGCCACCTGTCGCAAAACGCACCTGCGCGGCGCGCGCCCGCGCGATCACCGCATCAAGCTCCACAATCGGGTCAAGAGAGATCATGCGCCTTCATCCTTCCAGAAATACTCCGGGGAGGGTGCGGGAGGGGCAGCGCCCCTCCCGCGGGTCGCCGCCAAAGGCGGCGAAACCCCTCGCTCACAACCCGGCCAACAGCTCCTTCAACGTCTCTTCCCGCGCGGCCCACATCTCCAGCACCTCATCCCGGGTCATCACATGCATGGGCGAGCCGCCCGCCTTCATCTTGCCTTCTACGCGGCCATTGCGGAACATCTCCGGCACGGTGGCAGCCAGCTTGTCGATGATGGGCTGCGGCGTGCCTTTGGGCACCATCACCCCGCGGAAGTTCACGCTCGCATTGTCGATGTCAAAACCCTGCTCCTGCATCGTCGGCACATCGGGCAGGAACGCATTTCGCTCCAGATCAAAGACGCCGAGGATCTTCACATTGCCCGCTTCCTGCGCCCGGAACGCGTCCGAGAGGTTGTTCACACCCCCGAGCACTTCGCCCGCAATCACCGCCTTCATGGCCCCGGCCCCGCCTTTGTTGTTGGGGATATAGGCCAGCTTCACGCCCGCCGCCTTCTCCAGCTGCAAGGCCGCAATGTGATGCCCCACGAAGAGCCCCGCGCCCGAAAACGTCAGCTTGCCCGGGTTCTCCTTGGCGTAGTTTACAACATCTTCCATCGAGCCAAATTCACTGTCCGCCCCGACAACGAAGACCGCCGGATCCGCCCCCCAGTTTGCAATCGGCTCGAAACTGTCGGCGGAATACTCCACCCCGCCCTCGATCGACTGCGCGATGAAATGCGGAATGTTGTAGGCCCCCAACGTATAGCCATCAGCCTCGGCCTGCGTCGCAAACCAGTTCCAGCCCACACGGCCCCCGGCGCCCGGCTTGTTGATGATGGCAATGGGCATCCCCAGCGCATCCTCATTGCCCGCCGTCATGGTCACGATGCGCGCCTGAAAATCCGTGGCGCCACCGGCACCATAGCTCACCATCATCATGATGGGCCGCTCCGGATAGGCCTCCTCCGCCACCACAGGGCCCGCACAGGTCATCGCAGCCAGTCCGGCCGCTGCAAGTATCTTCTTCATCATGTCTCTCCTCCCAAAGATTGCTCTGCCGCTTAGGCGGTTCAGAAAAGGATCTCTCGCGGTGTGAAGACGCCCAGAAGCGCCGCGAAAAGACCGTACATGACGGCAAGAAACCCCGCCGTCACAAGCCCACGTTTGATCCAGCTCTTCACCTCCCCATGCGGGGCCGGATCATAGAGCGAGACCAGAATGAAAAAGGCCGCCGTCGAGGCGGTATAGAACCCCAGCCCCTCCGCCGCCCAATAGACAAAGACCAGCGCCACAATGAGCCCCGGCAGGATGTTCAACATCGCCGCGCGGTCGAGCCCGTTGCCCACCTTCGTGCGCCCCAGCACCGCCTTGCCAAAGGTCCAGAGTGCGAGCACCAGGAAGACCGTCGAGATGATCCGCGGAAAGAGAAACGCCGCTGCGGGCTCCTGCGTGTAGCTCAGATAGGCCACCGCGATCCCGACCCCGGCCACACACCCGCTCGCAATGATATGCTGGCTGCGCGGCAAATCCGTCATGACAACGCCTCCTCTTTCTTCACTGCATCATCCTTGGTGGTATACCGCCGGTTGCGCAGCTCCATCCACGCCGAATAGGCGATGGACGCCACCACCGCGCCGATCAACGCCAGGTTTAGCGCCCCGGTGAAGAAATACGCCCCCACGCTCGAGGTGGCATTGGCGATCATGCTGCCTTGGATGAAATTCGCCTCCGCAATCGGCCCCAGGATCAGCCCCAGCACCAGCGGGGCCGCCGAAAACCCGAACCGCTCGAGGAAATACATCCCCGTCCCCAGCGCCATCATCACATAGACGTCGCCCATGGAATTCTGCACCGAATAGCTGCCAAAGACCGCAAGCCCCAGCACCACGGCAGCCATCACCGCATTGGGCACCTGCGCCACCCGCGCCGCCAGCCCGGCAACGTAAAGCCCGAAAAGGCACATCAGGATCTGCCCGATCAGCATCGAATTGATGAAGGTCCAGGCCACCTGCGGGTGATTGTCGAAAAGATCGCTGCCGGGGAAAATCCCGTGGATCAGCAACCCGCCCAGCAGCACCGCCGCCGTGGGCGAACCGGGGATCGACAGGGTCAGCAGCGGCACCAGCGACGGCCCCACCATCGCATTATTCGCACTCTCCGCCGCAATCACCCCTTCGCTGTGCCCGGTGCCGAACTTGTCGCGCTCCGGGCTCAGCTTCTTAGACTGATCATAAGCCACCAGCCCCGCGATCTGCCCGCCCACGCCCGGAATGAGCCCGATCACCGACCCCGTGAGCGTCCCGATGGACAGCGCCCGCCCGCGCCGCGCCACCTCGCGCACCGCCTGGCCAATCGGATGCCGCTGCACCGTCATCACCTCCGCATCCAGCCGCTGCCGCCCCTTGGCAAACATCGTGATCACCTGCGGGATCGCAAAGAGCCCGATCAGCGCCGGGATCACATTGATCCCGCCCGAGACGGCAGGGTGAAAGATAAACCGCTGCGCCCCCATGATGTCGTCAAACCCGATCGTCGCCAGCCACAGCCCGATGCACCCCGCCAGCAACCCCTTCACCACCGAACTGGAGTCAAGCGACCCGATCACCGTGACCCCGAGGATCGCCAGCCAGAAGAGATGCGACGGCCCGAAGGCCAGCGCCCATTGCGCCAGGACCGGCGTGAGGAAAATAAGCAGCAGCACCCCGAACACACCGCCCACCGCCGAGGCGAGAAACGACAGCTGCAGCGCCCGCGCGCCCTGCCCCTTGCGCGCCATCGTGTGGCCATCCAGCGTCGTCGCGATATTCGCAGGCGCCCCGGGAATCTTCAGCAGGATCGCACTCACCGCACCGCCCGCCACAGTGGAGGTATACGCCGCCCCCAGCAGAATGAGCCCCTGCGCCGGATCCAGCCGGAAGGTAAACGGGATGAGCAGCGCCACCGCCATCGTCGGCGACAGCCCCGGCGTCGCCCCCAGGATCAGCCCGCCAATCGTCCCGAGCAGCAACAGCCCGAAATTGATCGGCGTGAACACGTCGCCCATGTAGGCCAGAAATTCCAACGCGACCTCCCGCTCGCTCATTGGCTTGACTGGTAAGCCTAGGTGATGAAAATAGTTTTGCAAATGTTTTCATTCTTCTATGAAGAGCGTCCCGCAAAGTATTCTTATGAGTGAGAAAAAAGCCGATATCATCGCCGTTGCCAAGGCCGCCCGGGTCTCACCCTCCACGGTCTCGCGCAGCTTCAATCACCCCGATCTCGTGAAGCCCGCGACTCGCAAAAAGATCGACGCCGCCGTGCGCCGCCTCGGCTATATCCGCAACCGCGCCGCCCAGACGATCCACGGCATCCGCAGCGGCACGGTGGGCCTCATCGTGCCCACCATCGACCACGCGATCTTTGCCGAACTCGTGCAGAGCTTCTCCGACGCCATCGAAGAGCTGGGCTTCACGATCCTGCTCGCCTCCCACGGCTATGATCTGCAGCGCGAATACCAGCTCACCCGCAAGATGCTCGAACACCGGGTCGACGGGATGGCGCTCATCGGCATCGAACACGAGGCCGAAACCACCGATCTGCTCAAACGCCAGGGCATCCCCTCCGTGCTGCTGTGGAACCATGCTGAGGACGCCGCGTTTCCCTGCATCGGCGCCGACAATCTGGAGGCGGGCCGCCTCGTCGGCACCCATATCGGCGCGCTGGGGCACCGCCGCGTCGCAGCCCTCTTCCCCCCGCTCGCGGGTAACGATCGCGCGGCCAGGCGGCTCGACGGTGTGCAATCCGCGCTCGCCGCGCAGGGCGTGACCATCCCCGAGGCGCTGCAGATCGAGGCGCCCTACAGCGTCAGCGCCGCCAAGGACGCGACGCTGTATCTGATGTCGCTCGAGACCGCGCCCACGGCCCTCATTTGCGGCAACGACGTGCTTGCCTGGGGCGCCGCCCACGCCCTCTCCCGCCTGCGGATCGCGGTGCCGGGCGAGGTCTCGCTCACCGGGATCGGCGACTTTAAGGGCTCACGCGATTTCGAGCCTGCGCTCACCACCGTGCGCATTCCCGCGCGGCAGATCGGCGCCCGTGCCGCCGCGCTCATCGCGCAGAGCATCACCGAGCCGGGCATCGCCGTCACCGGCGAGCGTGTCATCCCCGAGCTGATGATCCGCGACACCACCGCTGGCCCCTAACACCGACGCACGACCCCGCATTGACATCGCGCTTATCATGGATAAGAAATATCCATGATTCGAATGGAGCGCCCGAATGAAACTCAGTGACGGCATTGAACAGGCCCTGCATTGCGCCACGCTGTTGGCCGCGTTGCCCGAGGGCGGCCTGCTGTCAGCGAAGGCCATGGCCGATTTCCACGGGGTCTCGACGAGCTACCTGCTGAAGCACCTCCAAGCCCTCTCCAAGGCGGGGCTGCTCAACACCGAGCCGGGCCCCCGCGGCGGCTACCGCCTCGCGCGGCGGCCTGATCAGATCACCCTGCTCGACGTGGTGCTCGCCGTTGAAGGGCCCGAGCCCGCCTTCCGCTGCAAGGAAATCCGCCAGAACGGGCCCGACCCGCTGCCCGCCTCGGCGTTCAAGGCCCCCTGCCAGATCAACGCCGCCATGCTGCGGGCCGAGCGCGCCTATCGTGCCGAGCTGCGCGGCGTGACCCTCGCCGACCTTCTGGCCGACCTCGCCAAGGCCGATACCGAAGGCACCATCGCCGCCCGCGGCTGCGCCTTCTTCGACACCCATATGCGCCATCCCAAACCCTGAAAGGACCAAAGCGATGACCCAACGCCTCGATTACATGACCGCCGCCCCCGACGCCGTGAAAGCCGTCTACGGGCTCGAACACTACGTGACCGGCGCGGCCGGGCTCGAGCCGCGCCTGCTGCACCTGCTGAAGCTGCGCGCCTCGCTGATCAACGGCTGCGCCTATTGCGTCGACATGCACACCAAGGAGGCCCGCAAGGACCAGCTCTCCGAGCAATGGATCGCGCTCGTCGGTGTCTGGGAAGAAGCCGCCGTCTACACCCCGCGCGAACGCGCCCTGCTCGCCTGGACCGATGCGCTGACCAATGTCGCGCAGACGGGCGCGCCCGATGCGGCCTATGAGGCGATGCGCGCGCACTTCACGGATGCCGAGGTCACCAACTACAGCGTGGCGATCTGCACCATCAACACCTGGAACCGACTCGCCGTCGGCTTCCGGATGCAGCACCCTCTGGATCGCGCCGCCTGATCCCCGCGCGCGCCGGTCACGCTTTGGCAAGGAACCGGCGCGCGCGCTCTGTTAACCCCGCCAAGACCGACGCGCGCACCGACAAAATACCGACGTTATACCGACGTGATACCGACGCGGGTTTTGCCATATGAGGCTGCATTAACAGGTGAGTCGCGTGCCTCACCGTCGGCCCACGCCAAACCCGTTGCGCGCCCGACCCGTTAACCTTTTGCACCGCTCTCCGAAACCGGCAAAATCTGTCGTTTCTGAAACAGCCCCTTCGCCTGGAGATTCTGACAGTGCCCGCAGCAACCCAGCGGAGGCCGCGCATGCAAACCACCACCCGTGTCGCCATTATTGGAGGCGGCGTTGTCGGCTGCTCCGTGCTCTATCACCTGACGAAACTCGGCTGGTCGGATGTGATGCTGCTGGAACGCTCCGAGCTCACCTCCGGCTCCACCTGGCACGCCGCAGGCGGCTTCCATACGCTCAACGGCGACACCAACATGGCCGCCCTCCAGGGATATACCATCAATCTTTACAAGGAGTTGGAAGAGATCACCGGCATGTCCTGCGGGCTGCATCACGTGGGCGGCGTGACGCTCGCCGACAATCAGGACCGCTTCGACATGCTGCTGGCCGAACGGGCCAAGCACCGCTTCATGGGGCTCGAGACCGAGATCGTCGGGCCGGAAGAGATCAAACAGATCGCCCCCGTAACGAACACCGATGGCATCCTCGGCGCGCTCTACGACCCGCTCGACGGCCACCTCGACCCCTCCGGCACCACCCACGCCTATGCCAAGGCCGCACGCATGGGCGGGGCCACGATCGAGACCCACTGCATGGTGCGCGAGACCAACCAGCGCCCCGACGGCACCTGGGACGTGGTCACAGACAAGGGCACCATTCACGCGGAACACATTGTAAACGCTGGAGGATTATGGGCCCGCGAGGTCGGCGCCATGGCCGGGATCTACTTCCCCCTGCACCCTATGGAGCACCAGTATCTCGTCACCGAAGAGGTGCCCTTGATCGCCGAGATGAGCGCTGACGGCAAGGAGCATCCGCATGTGATGGACCCAGCGGGCGAAAGCTACCTGCGGCAAGAGGGCAAGGGCCTCTGCATCGGGTTCTACGAACAGCCCTGCCGTCCTTGGGCGGTCGATGGCACGTCGTGGGACTTCGGGCAGGACCTGCTGCCCAATGACTTCGACAAGATCGAGCAAAGCATTGATTTTGCATACAAACGCTTCCCCGATCTGGAGCGTGCGGGCGTCAAGAACGTGATCCACGGCCCCTTCACCTTCGCCCCCGACGGCAACCCGCTCGTCGGCCCCGTGCCGGGCATGCGCAACTACTGGTCCGCCTGCGGTGTCATGGCCGGGTTCAGCCAAGGCGGCGGCGTGGGCCTGATGCTCGCGCAATGGATGGTCGAGGGCGAGACCGAGCGCGACACCATGGCGATGGACGTCGCCCGCTTCGGCGACTGGATCACCCCGGGCTACACCTTGCCGAAAGTCATTGAAAACTATCAGAAAAGGTTCTCCGTTGCCTACCCGAACGAAGAGCTGCCCGCGGCGCGCCCAAACCGCACGACACCCATGTATGACATCTTCTCGGGGCTCAGCGCGGTCTGGGGCCAGCAATACGGGTTGGAGGTCGCGAACTACTTCGCCCAAGGCGATGAACCCACTTACGAGACCCCGTCCTTCCGCCGCTCCGATGCCTTCGCCGCCACCGCACGCGAGGTGAAAGCCGTCCGTGAAGCCGTTGGAATCAATGAGGTTCAGAACTTCGGAAAGTACCGCGTTACAGGCCCCCGCGCCCGCACTTGGCTGAACCGCATCATGGCCGGTCGCGTGCCCGCGCCCGGACGGCTGAGCCTCACGCCGATGCTCTCGCCCAAGGGCCGCCTGATCGGGGACTTCACCATTTCCTGCCTCGGCGACGAAGAATTCCAGCTCACCGCCTCCTACGGCGCGCAGGCCTTCCACTGGCGTTGGTTCCTGCAACATGCAGAAGAGGGCGTAACCCTCGAAAATATCAGCGATAAGCGCACAGGCTTTCAGATCGCCGGACCGAAGGCGCGCGATGTGCTCAGCGCCTGTACGCGCGCCGATATCTCCGACATGGCCTTCCTCGATGTCCGGCGGCTCACCGTCGGGATGGCCGACTGCATCGTGCAGCGCGTCAGCTACACCGGCGATCTCGGCTATGAGATCTATTGTGATCCGATGAGCCAGCGCGCGCTCTGGTCCACGCTCTGGACCGCCGGTCGGCCATTCGGCATGACGCCCTTCGGCATGCGCGCGATGATGTCGCTGCGGCTTGACAAGTTCTTTGGCAGCTGGATGGCCGAATTCTCGCCCGACTACACAGCGGCAGAAACCGGGCTCGACCGCTTTATCTCCTTCAAAAAGAACGATGATTTCATTGGGCGCGCCGCCGCCGAAGCGGAGCGAGACGCAGGCCCGACGCGCAAGCTGGTGGCCTTTGAGGTCGATGCGGATGACGCTGACGTCCAGGGTTATGAGCCCATCTGGCTCGACGGCAAGGTGGTCGGCTTCTGCACCTCCGGCGGCTATTCACACCATGCGCAGACGTCGGTCGCCCTGGGCTTCCTGTCCGCTGATCGCGCGGATGGCGCTCCGGATGTGGAGATCGAAATTCTCGGCCAGATGCGCCCCGCCCGTATGCTGGCCGCGCCGCTCTTCGATCCCGATGGCAGTCGCATGCGCGGCTGAGCGTCGCTTTCCGCCCCGCGGCTTTTGCGCTATCACGGGGGATGACCCCCGACACCGCGCGCGATCTTCCCGTTATCGTCTTGGCCGCTGGCCAATCGCGCCGCATGCGGGGTGCGGATAAGCTGCTCGAAGAGATCGACGGGGTGCCGCTACTGCGACGACAGGCAGAGCTGGCCTGCTCCGTCACCTCCGCTCCCGTCCTCGTGGCCTTGCCGCCAGCACCGCACCCGCGCTACCAATGCCTCGATGCGCTGGCCGTGAACCGGGTGCCGGTGCCGGACGCTAAGGAGGGGATGAACGCCAGTCTGCGCACCGCCTTTGCCGCGTTGCCGCCAGATGCACCTGCCGCGATGCTCCTGCTCGCGGATCTGCCTGAGTTGACGCGGGACGACTTGAACGACGTCCTTCAGGCCATTGATCTGAAATCTGATATCCAGATTTGGCGCGGTGCCACAGAGGCCGGAAAGCCCGGCCATCCGATTGTCTTTGCGGCCACGCTCTTTCCCGCTTTCGCCAAGTTAAGCGGCGACGGCGGGGGGCGCGACGTGGTTTCGCAAGCGGGCGAACATGTGAAGCTGATCCCATTGCCCGGCCAACGCGCCCGACGCGATCTCGACACCCCGGAAGACTGGGCGGCGTGGCGCGCGGAACGTGGGCAATCGGAACAGACCTGACCGGGTCAGGCGCCCGCCAGCAGCTTGGCCTCATAGCGTTTGAGAGACCGCCGCGCCGCCTGGTAAGACGCGATCCCGACGGGTGTCTTCAGCGCCGGGAAGAGATACTCCAACTCGCTGCGCTGCGCATGGCCCAAGCCACCGAGGCTGAAGTCCCCCGGCTGAAAACTCTCGGTCCAGGTCCCGTCCGACAGAACGACCTCATGCTGCTCGAACATGATGTGAATATAGGTCGTCCACGGCGCAGCCGCGGTCTCCACACCCGCGAGACCAACCAGATGTTTCGCCGCAACGAGAACCTCGCGTTCTTCGAAGTAGAGCAGCGTTTTGTCGTTTGAAACCAAGACCCTGTGGTTGGGGCTGAGCATCATATCGCGGGCTGGACGCCCGGGCCCCAAGGCACCTTTGCGGATCAGGATCGGTCTGAGGTGCGGATAGCGCGCCAGCTCGGCCCCTGTGAGCCCGCGGGTACCTTTCCAGCAAATCGTCTGGATCCCGTTGTCCCGCGTGATCACCGGGTCACCGGGCCGCA
The DNA here is from genome assembly GCF_054226325.1 of Roseobacter cerffii. Taxonomy (NCBI): domain Bacteria; kingdom Pseudomonadati; phylum Pseudomonadota; class Alphaproteobacteria; order Rhodobacterales; family Roseobacteraceae; genus Roseobacter; species Roseobacter cerffii. Next base: position 2,193,505 of record NZ_CM135757.1, on the reverse strand, counting down.
GATCCTCAACCGGGCGCTGCCCCAGCGGTGTCGCGATCAAGGTGCCGGGCGTGAAACAGATGGGCGTGGTGGCGCCGAGGATGTTCTCAATGTCTTCGAAGACAAGCTGACCGGTGGCATTGCCATCGGCGTCGAAGTACTCGACCACACCGTCCTCGCGATCACCCGAGGTGTAGCGCAGCACAAAGCTGCCATCGCCCTGCGAGCCGGTCAGGTCGAGTGTATCGAAGTCATCACCGCCGGAGCCGCCGTCGATCACATCCCCGGCGCCCACGTCGATAAACCGGTCACGGTCCGCACCGCCCGAGAGCGTGTCCTCGCCGCCCTCCGGCCCACCGCTCAGCAGGTCGTCACCAGCGTCCCCGCTCAGGTCATCATCACCGGCGCCCCCGAAGAGGCGGTCATTATCGTCGCCGCCCGAGAGCGTGTCATCGCCCGCTTCGCCAAAGATCGTATCGTTACCGTCCCCGCCCGAGAGGCTGTCATCGTCCAGAATGACAGGCGCGTCGAAGTAGACATCCGTGACGTTGATGCCGCTGTCGTTTTCACCGTCCTGGCTGTGCTCGATGACGATCTGGCTGATTGGGCCATCGATCCCAACCAGCACCGAATATGCCGGGTTCGTGATGCTGTCATAGCCGCCATTGCTGTCGGCCGTGTCGGCCCCCACTGCCCCACCGGTGTCGATCAGCGTGACCTCTTCCCCCGCGGTCAGGGTCACCGGAACCTCCTGCCCATCGGGGCCAAGGGCCGTGACCTTCACCACACCATCGCCGTCGATGTCATTGATCCGAAAGCTGATATTCGTGACCGGGCTGTCGAAGTCGAGCGCATAGGCCAGCGCTTCGTCCTCGATGCGTATCAGACTCGACAGCGCGCTGCGGTCGTTGATCGGCGCGCCATCGGCGTCCACCCCGTCGGTGATTTGACTGTCACTGTCAAAGCTGCTGCGCCCACCCTCCACATCGAGCGGTGTGTAGGTCACATTGATCAGCCCTGTGTTCTGGACAAAGCCGGTTTCAAGGCGGTCGTTGTTCTCAATCGGGTCCGCGTCGTTTGGGTCCGGCGCCAGGCTCCATTTGAACACCTGCCGCTCGGTGTCGGTGTCAGGCTCGGTCGGCGCGGCCCCATCAAGCGTGCGATCGCCATAGATCAGATCGTCGCCTGCGCCACCGTCGACCACATCGGACCCCGGCCCGGCGTAGATATCGTCGCCTCCCGCACCGGAGAACACCGTGTCGTTGCCCGCGCCCGCATCGACGATGTCATCATCGGGCGCTTCGCCGGGCAGCACCGCGTCTCCGGCATCGATCCGGTCACCCTCGAGGTCGCCCGAATAGTCGAGATCAATCAGCTCCGCGTCCTCGGTGCCTGACACGATGCCATCGGTCGTTGCCTGGGAGGCGAGGATATCGCGGTCGTAGATCGCAACAAAGTCGATCTCACCTTCGAAGAACTTCGAGAATTGCCCTTCGCGGACCTCGCGCGCGCCGAAGGTAAAGTTCTCGCCCCCTTCGTCTGTGGTGACAAGCGTCAGCCCTGTTTGCTCGAAGGCGAGGCTCTGGGTCTGTCCGGTGGTCAGGTTCTCGACCCGCAGCGTGCCGCCACTGGCCGAGGACCACGCGTAGGTCACCGCCACCTCATCGCCGCTGGAGAACAGGCAGGTTTGCGTGGTCAGCGCCAGCCGTTCACCATCGCTGAAATGGCGCACAAAAACCTGCCCCTCGCCCGTCACGCCGATCGAGAAATGACCATCCTCGCGCCGGTCGGCAAACTCGCCCCGGCTGATCAGAATGTCACGGGCATTTGCTGGCTGGTCGCCTTGGGTGAACCGAACCGAGACCGTCCCTTCGCTCAGGTCAAACGGCGCATCGGCGCCCCGGGTCGTGAAATAGTCGCCCCGCCCGTCGAGGCTCAGCCGACCGTGCTCTGCCCCTGCATCCCCAAATGGCGATCCGTTCTGCGCAATACCGTCGGCCAGACCGGTGTCCGACGTCTCGCGCGGGGACAGAAAATCCCAGAAACCGACGAGATACGCCGCGTTCGGATCGGTGGTGCTCTGCGCCATAATCGTCCCTTATACCGGCCCCCCGAACCAGGCGCGCCCGGCAGGCTGAAAATCGTACCGTCTCCCCCCTTGCGACACCTCAGAGGTCGCACCGTGCCAGCGTCACGGTCTGCTTGGTCTCCACGCCGATGAACTGCTCCCAAGGCACATCTGGAAAAAGCATGACCACTTTTTTATCGGCGCACGACGTTCTCACAAAGGGGAATTTGTCAGAAAACGCCCCAAAATGAGGCAGTTGCATGCAGCGCCGCGTCTTGCCGATCTCGAGCGCGTGGACGGCAACGCAAGATTGTTTCGCAGTCGACGCGAGCACGTTTTATGCAAAGTCGAATGATTAGAGCGGATTGGACAGACGCGTCACACCAGGACGGGCCCGCAGGCCCGCAGCCCCGTTTCCATCTGCGCAACAGTGCAACCCGCTATGCGGGTAGAGAAAAACTGCCGGTCGGCCGACATTTTTCCGCCACAATTTCAACATATTCGCGAAATCAGCCTGGCTTATGCAGGCGTGAGTTTAGGAATGCTCAAGAATCGGGCGCCGTTGCCGCGCCCACCACCAGCCATCGCAAAGGCCTGCGAGGTGGTACCCAAGGCCGGACTCGAACCGGCACGCCCGAAGGCGGGGGATTTTGAATCCCCTGCGTCTACCATTCCGCCACTTGGGCAACACGGGCGGCTTACCGCGTGGGTGCTCTGCGGGCAAGAGGATTTTGCCACCCGACCCTGCAGCCCTGCTTGACCCGACCGCGATCCCATGGTCTTGCAAGGCAAAACAAACGGAAGGTCGCAGGCCATGTTGCGCAGCCTCTACGATTGGACATTGAGCAAAGTCGATCACCCGCACGCGCTCTGGGTGCTGGCCTTCGTCAGCTTCATCGAAAGCTCCGTCTTTCCGATCCCACCGGATGTGCTGATGATCCCGATGATCATTGCTCGCCCCTCGCGCGCCTGGCTGATCGCGGGCGTGTGCCTGGTGGCCTCGGTTCTGGGCGGCGTTCTCGGTTATGCCATCGGGGCCTTTGCTTTCGAGGCGATCGGGCAACCCATTCTCCAGACCTTGGGCAAGGCAGAGGCGATGGAGGCCTTCAACAGCCGTTTCAACGACTTCGGCTTCTGGGCGGTTCTAACCGCGGGCGTCACACCCTTCCCCTACAAGGTGATCACGATCATGTCCGGCTGGACCTCGATGCCGCTGGGAACCTTCATCGCCACCTCGATCCTTGCACGCGGCCTGCGGTTCTTCATCGTCGCCTTCCTGCTTTGGAAATTCGGTGCGCCGATCCGTGATTTCATTGAAAAGCGCCTGGGGCTGATGTTCACGCTCTTCATCGTCCTGCTCGTCGGTGGCTTCGCGGCGCTCAAGTTCCTGTGACGCGCGCTGCGCTGATATCCGCCGCGGCCCTCGGGTCAGCTGCGCTGCTTATCGGCGCCTTCGCCTTCCAGCATCTGGGCGGCCTGCCGCCCTGCAAGCTGTGTATCTGGCAGCGCTATCCACATGTCATTGCGATCCTGCTGGGGCTGATCGCGCTGCGGGTGCGCCATGCAGGCATCGCTCTTCTGGGTGTGCTGGCCGCCCTCGCAACCGCAGCGGTTGGCGCCTTTCACGTGGGGGTCGAGCAAGGCTGGTGGGAAGGCCCCACCAGCTGTTCCGCGGGCCCGGTTCAGGGTATGAGCACCGATGACCTGATGGACCAGATCATGGCTGCGCCGCTGGTGCGCTGTGATGAGATCGCGTGGCAGATGCTGGGGCTCAGCATGGCGGGATGGAACGCGCTTCTCTCGCTCGGCCTCGCTGCGATCTGGCTGCTGGCGCTGCGCCGCACCTAGCTGTCCTTGCGGGTGCTCAGCAGCAGGCTGGTTTCGCTCGCGGTGACCCCGTCCAGCCTGCGCACCTGAAACAGCACCTGGTCGAACCGCTCCAACGTGTCCGTCCCGATCTCCACGATCACATCCCACCGCCCGTTGGTCGAATAGACCCGGCGCACCTCCGGCATGCCGGACAGATGCCGCAGGATACGGTCCGTGCCCCGGCCCTCGATAGCAATCATCATCAACCCGCGCACCGGGTCGCTGAGCGTGTCCTCCTTCATCACCACCGTGAATCCCAGGATGTCGCCCCGCTCCTGCAGCCTGGCCAGCCGGGTGCGCACCGTCGCGCGGGTCAGGCCCAGTTCGACGGCGAGATCAGAGAGCGATGCGCGTGCATTGTGGCGCAGCGCGCTGATCAGACACTTGTCCATATCGTCCATTGTGAGCACCCAGAATGATCGTTTGGCGAACGATATGATCGAAATGGCCAGTTGTCCATCGCACGAAGCGATCAGTATCTTGCACGAAACCTCGCCTCATGGAGCCCTCGATGACCCCGAACACCTGCCTTCTCTACGGCGCGCCGATGGATTGCGGCAAGCGCCGCCGCGGTTGCCTCATGGGCCCCGACGCCTACCGCACCGCAGGATTGGCCGAAGCGCTGGAAGGGCTGGGGCATGAGGTTGAAGATCGGGGCAATGTGGCGCCCGCGACCTTCACACCCGAACCTCATGCGCGTCTGCATGCGCTCGAGGAGACGATTGCCTGGACCACGGCCTTGGCCGATGCGGCAGAGACCGGTTTGCAAGACGGTCTGCCGATCTTCATGGGCGGCGATCACGCGCTGGCGTTGGGGACGGTCTTGGGCGCCATGCGCCACGCCGAGGCGCAGGAGCGGCCCCTCTTCGTGCTCTGGCTCGACGCGCACAGCGATTTCCACACGCCCGCCACCACCGACAGCGGCAATCTGCATGGCACGCCTTTGGGGTACGTCACAGGCCGCCCTGATTTCGAGGGGTTCCCTCCCATCGCGACGCCGCTTCCGCAGGACAACATCGCCATCATCGGCCTGCGCTCGGTCGATAGTGCCGAGCGCGCGGCACTTCAGGACACGGACATTCAGCGCGTGGACATGCGCGAGATTGACGAGACCGGGATTGCAAAGCCCCTCGCCCGCTTTCTCGACCGGGTCGCGGCGGCAGGCGGCATGCTGCATGTCTCGCTCGATGTGGATTTCCTCGACCCCAGCGTCGCACCGGCGGTGGGCACCACCGTGCCGGGCGGCGCGACCATCCGCGAAGCGCATCTGGTCATGGAGATGCTGCACGACAGCGGATTGATGACCTCGCTCGATCTGGTCGAGCTCAACCCCTTCCTCGATGAACGCGGGCGGACCGCGCAGGTGATGGTCGATCTCGCCGCCTCGGCCCTCGGACGCCGGGTCTTCGACCGCCCCACCCGCGCGTATTGATCCGCCGCGTGCTGACAAAAAGGACACTGCAATGACCGTTCTCACACCCTCCGACAAGGCGCTCGTGCCTTTCGTCTCCGTCGATCATATGATGCAGCTGATCCACCGGATCGGCATCGAAGACATGCTGCGTGGGCTGGCCGACTATATCGAGGCGGATTTCAAGCGCTGGCAGCTCTTCGACAAGACGCCGCGTGTGGCCAGCCATTCCGCCGAAGGGGTGATCGAGCTGATGCCAACCTCCGATGGCGAGGTCTACGGCTTCAAGTATGTCAACGGGCATCCCAAGAACACCGCCGAAGGGCTGCAGACGGTCACGGCCTTTGGGCTGCTCGCCGATGTGGCCTCCGGCTATCCGGTGCTGCTGAGCGAGATGACGCTGCTCACCGCGATGCGCACCGCCGCCACCTCGGCGCTGGTGGCGCGGACGCTGGCCCCAAGAAACAGCGCAGTCATGGCGATGATCGGCAATGGTGCGCAGTCCGAGTTCCAGACATTGGCGATGAAAGCCATCTGCGGGCTCAACGAGGTCCGGCTCTTCGATATCGACGCTGCGGCCACCCGGAAATGCGCAGACAACCTGGCGGGCATGGGTGTGACTGTCACCCCCTGCAGCACAGCGGAGGATGCCATTCTCGGCGCCCAGATCATCACCACCTGCACCGCCGACAAGCAATATGCGACAATCTTGACCGACAACATGATCGGCTCGGGCGTGCATATCAACGCCATCGGCGGCGATTGCCCCGGCAAGACCGAGCTTGCCCCGGCGATTCTGACCCGGTCGGATATCTTCGTGGAATACCCTGAGCAGACCCGCATCGAAGGTGAAATCCAACAGCTTGAAGACGATCACCCGGTCACCGAAATCTGGCAGGTCCTAACCGGCCAAGCACCGGGCCGCCGGTCGGACGAGCAGATCACGCTTTTTGATTCCGTTGGCTTCGCAATCGAGGACTTTTCCGCTCTGCGCTACATCCGCGATCAGCTGAAATCCACCGGGCTCTACGATGCGCTCGACATGCTGGCCGACCCGGACGATCCGCGCGATCTCTTTGGAATGTTGCAGCGCTCACGTCCGAGCTGAGCCGTTTTGGGGTCACCCAAAACCAAATAGAAAAGCATGCGCGGCGCAGCCGCGCTCCGCTGGATCAGCAGATTATCCCTCTGTGACGTCGTGACCATAGAGCCAGTCGAACTGGCGCATCATGAGGCCCGGTGCGATCCTGCTGCCCAGCGACAGGCCAAGATGCGCCAACCGCCGCGCCGGACCCTCGCGCAGATGGTACTTCCACGCATTGGCACTCGCGGCATCGATCACCTTCACCGCACGGGCCCGGCGCAGGGTCTGATACTGCGCCTCAGCCGTCCCCGCTGCGAGGCGAGAGGCCAGGACCCAGGCGTCCTCAAGCGCAAGGTTCGCGCCCTGTGCGAGAAAGGGCAGCGTCGGATGCGCCGCGTCGCCGAGCAGGGCCACGTTCTCGCGCATCCAGCAATCGGCCACAGGATGCCGAAACAGCCCCCAGAGGCTCACCTGCTCGACCTGCGCCAGCATCTCGGCCACAGGCCCGCCGAAATCTGAGAAGGCCGCACGCAGGGCGTCCGGATCGTCACTATGATGCCACCCCTCCGCGGCCCACGCCTCTCGCTCCTGTACAGCAACGAGGTTCATCAGGCTGCCGCCGCGCAGAGGATAGCTGACCACATGCCGCCCCGGCCCCATGGTCACGCGTGCCTCCGGCCTCGCACCTTGAGCCGGCACGGTCGCGCGCCAGGCCACCTGGCCTGTGAACTCTGCCTCCGCCCCAGGCGAAACCACGGGCCTCCCCACCGAATGGATGCCATCTGCACAGATCACCACCTCCGCCCGCATGTCTTCGCCGCTGGCCAGCGTGAGATGTGGCATAGGCCCGGGCAAGATCTGGTGTACCTCCTGCCCGAGGTGCAGCGTCACATTGGCCTCCCGCGCGGCCTGCGCCAAGACAGTGACCAAGTCGTGCCGGTGAACGAAGAGGTATCGCTGATCGCGCAGGCGGGTCAGGTCAAGCCGTGCGACCTGGGCACCCGCCTTGTAGTCTGACAGAACCACAGCCTGCGCCATCACCGCGCCCCGGCGTAGCAAAGCGTTTTCCAGACCAAGCGCGCGCAGCACGGCCAGGCCGTTGGGGCTGATCTGCAGCCCGGCGCCAACTTCACGAATTTCAGGCGTACGCTCATAGAGCGTTACGGCAACACCGCGCCGCGCGAGCGCGGTGGCGCAGGCCAACCCGCCGATGCCCGCTCCAACAACAATCGCATTCCTGATCATTGCAGACCCTCAAAACAAAAACGCCGAAGCCTACGCTTCGACGCTTTTACGGTCGATCACCCGGATTTCCACCGGATCAATCGTCGCGGTGGACCTTCTCGCGGCGCTCATGACGCTCCTGCGCTTCGAGGCTCATCGTCGCAATAGGCCGCGCATCGAGGCGCTTCAGCGAAATCGGCTCGCCGGTGACGGAACAATAGCCAAACTCGCCCTCTTCGATCCGGCGAAGTGCCCCGTCGATCTTGCTCACCAGCTTGCGCTGGCGGTCCCGGGTGCGCAGTTCCAGCGCGCGGTCGGTCTCTTCAGAGGCGCGGTCCGCTACGTCGGGAATATTGCGGGTCCCGTCCTGCAGCCCTTCGATGGTATCGCGGCTGCCGGCCAGAAGTTCGGCACGCCAATTCAGCAGCTTGCGGCGGAAGTATTCCACCTGGCGTTCATTCATGAACGGCTCATCCTCGGCCGGACGATAATCATCCGGCAGAAACAGTTCCTGTTTCATTGGCTTCCCCTCAACATGGCTAACGTCTGTCATTCGCTACTTGTCCCTAGGCCAAGTGCCCCCGTGCGCCACGATCTACCGCACGTCCTTTCGATTGTCACTACACAATCCGGAAGAAATACGGCTAAAAGCATCACAACTCAGCGCGTCACAAGGGGTTGACAGAACATGAAATTCCAAGGCACCGCCGACTACATCGCAACGGACGATCTGACGATCGCGGTTAACGCGGCGGTGACGCTGGAGCGGCCCCTTCTCGTCAAGGGCGAACCCGGCACGGGCAAGACGGAACTCGCGCGCCAGGTGAGCGCGTCGCTTGATCTGCCGATGATTGAGTGGAACATCAAGTCCACAACCCGTGCACAACAGGGCCTTTACGAGTATGACGCCGTCAGCCGCCTGCGCGACAGCCAGCTCGGCGATGAACGGGTGCATGATGTCGCCAACTACATCCGCAAGGGCAAGCTGTGGGAGGCGTTCGAGGCGGACCAGAAGGTGGTCCTGCTGATTGATGAGATCGACAAGGCGGATATCGAGTTTCCAAACGACCTGTTGCAGGAGCTCGATAAGATGGAGTTCTTCGTCTACGAGACCGGCGAGACCATCCGCGCGCGGCATCGCCCCATCGTGATCATCACCTCCAACAATGAAAAGGAGCTGCCCGATGCTTTCCTGCGCCGCTGCTTTTTCCACTATATCCGCTTTCCGGAGATGGAGACCCTGCGCCAGATCGTCGAGGTGCATTTCCCCGGTATCAAGGACGCCTTGCTGACCACGGCGCTAACGCAATTCTATGAAATTCGGGATCAGGCCGGGTTGAAGAAGAAGCCGTCGACGTCCGAGGTGCTGGACTGGCTCAAGCTGCTACTCGCCGAAGACCTGACCGCCGACGACCTGAAGACCTCCGGTGCCAACGCCTTGCCAAAACTGCACGGCGCCTTGCTGAAGAACGAGCAGGATGTGCATCTGTTCGAGCGTCTGGCCTTCCTGGCCCGCAGCGGGCGGTGACACAGCGCATTTGACAGAACCCTGCCTTCGCTGCAGAGTAAAAGTTAATGATCCGCGGCGCTAAGATCGCGGGCGTGAGCTTTAGGCAGGCAGACAAATGACAGACCCGAACACCGTCGTCGTGCGCCCGTTGCGTGCGGCCGACAAGGCAGAATGGGCAGAGCTCTGGACGGCGTATCTCGCCTTCTACGAAACAGCGCGCCCACCGCATATTTTCGATCTTTATTTCGCACGTCTTCTCGGAGATGACCCGCAGGACTATAGCTGCCTCGTGGCCGAGCAGGCCGGGCGACTTGTGGGGCTCACTCATTATCTATTTCACCGCCACGGCTGGTCCGAGGAAAACGTCTGCTATCTCCAGGACCTCTACGCGGCCCATGACGTCCGCGGCGTGGGCATTGGCCGGGCACTTATCGAAGCTGTCTATGCCGCCGCAGATGCCGAAGGCGCGCCGGGGGTCTATTGGCTCACGCAGGATTTCAACGCCACCGCGCGGCAGCTCTATGACCGGATCGGTGTGAAGACACCCTTTATCAAGTACATCCGGCAATGAAGCGCCGGATCATCCTGCCACTGGTCATGCTGCTCAACGCCTGCGTGCCCATCACGCAAGGCAGCACACCGTCACGGGCCGTCATCGCCGAAAGCACCCTGCCCCCGATGAAAACCTTCGGGCGCGCGCAGGTGGCCCGCCCGCCGCTCGCCAATGCGGATTTGATCCAGGATTTCCTCGATCTCTCATTCCAGTTGGAAAGCGGGCGGACGCTGCCCGTGCTCACGCGGTTCGAGGGCCCGATCAGCCTGCGGGTCACCGGCGCACCGCCGCCCACGCTGGCCGGCGACCTCGGCGCGCTGCTGGCGCGGCTGCGGACAGAGGCGGGCCTGAGCATCACCACCACCACCCGGACCGACGCGAACATCACGATCGAAGCCGTCTCGCGCGCCGAGATCCGTCGTGTGCTGCCGCAGGCCGCCTGCTTTGTCGTGCCCAACGTGGGATCGCTGCAGGAGTATCGCGGCGCCCGCCGAAACCCGCGCACCAACTGGGCGCTGCTCGAGACGCGCGAGCGCATCGCGATCTTCCTGCCCCGCGACGCCAGCCCGCAGGAAACCCGCGACTGCCTGCATGAAGAGCTGGCCCAGGCCCTGGGTCCGCTGAACGATCTCTACCGGCTGCCCAACTCGGTCTTCAACGACGACAATGTGCATACGGTGCTGACGAATTTCGACATGCTGATCCTGCGCGCCACCTACGCACCAGAACTGCAGTCGGGCATGTCCCGGGTTGAGGTCGCGCGGCGGCTGCCCGCGATTTTTGCCCGGCTGAACCCTGCGGGCCAGACCGGTCCGCGCCCGCGCGCCGCCCCCACCCCGCAGAGCTGGCGCACGGCCATTCAAACCGCGCTTGGCCCCGGCACCAATCGCGACGCACGCCGGTCCGCCGCAGGAACGGCGGTCGCAATTGCGCAGGACCAGGGCTGGACCGACAACCGCCGCGCCTTTGCCCACTATGCGCTCGGCCGCGCGCTGCAAAGCGTCGATCCCATCGCCGCGCAGCAGCAGTATCGCACATCCGATCAATTCTATGCCCGGTCGCGAGCAACCCAGCTGCACCGCGCCTATGTCGCCACACAGCTTGCGGCCTATGCGCTCGTCGATGGTGATGGCCGGGGTGCGCTGCGCTTGATTGAGCCGCATTTGCAGCCTGCGCGGCAATCGCAAAACGCAGCCCTGCTGGCCACGCTGCAGCTGATGCAAGCCGAGGCGCTGAGCCTGCTGGGGCGGGAGAGCGAAGCACGTGCGGTGCGTCTGGACAGTTTGGGGTGGGCACGCTACGGGTTCGGCCCAGATTGGGCGGTCCGGGCCAAGCAGCGAGAGATCGCTGAATTGGTCCCGGGCCCGCCCCCGGCCTGACCACCCAGCACCGAGGGTCGGACCGCACAGACAGAACGGGGACCTGAATGATCGTAATCGCTGCCGCACTATTGGGCGCTCTCATCGGCGGGCTGACCGCCGCCCGGCGCAAGGGCAACAAGAAGGACATAGCCCAATACGCGGCTGGTTATGCCATGGCCTTCATGATCGTCGGCATGATCCTCACAGTGGTGCTGGACCGGATGCTGTTGTAAGCTCGCCGGCGATGTTCCTGCCTTTCTTCGACGCCCTGCGCAAGAATGCCGTCCCCGTCTCGCTGCGGGAATTCCTGTCGTTTCTCGAGGGGCTGCAGGCGGGGCTCGCCACCTATGATGTGGAGGCGTTCTACTACCTCGCGCGCCTGACGCTGGTCAAAGATGAGCGCAACATCGACAAGTTTGACCGCGCCTTTGCCACCGCCTTCTCGGGGCTGGAGCAGATATCCACCGAGGATGTGCTGGAGGCTGTCGATATCCCGCGCGACTGGCTCGAGAAGATGGCTGAAAAGCATCTTAGCGCCGAGGAAAAGGCGGAGATCGACGCCTTGGGTGGATTCGACAAGCTGATGGAAACGCTCAAACAGCGGCTTGAGGAGCAGAAAGGTCGCCACCAGGGCGGCAACAAGTGGATCGGCACCGCTGGCACCTCGCCCTTCGGCGCCTATGGCTACAACCCCGAAGGCGTGCGCATCGGCCAGGACCGCTCGCGCCATCAGCGCGCGACCAAGGTCTGGGACAAACGCGAGTTCCGCAACCTCGACGACACGGTGGAGCTCGGCACCCGCAACATCAAGGTGGCGCTGAAGCGGTTGCGCCGCTGGGCCCGGGACGGGGCTGACGAAGAGCTGGACCTGAACGGCACCATCCGCGCGACAGCGGAGCATGGTTATCTCGATGTGAAAACGAGGCCCGAGCGGCGCAACGCGGTCAAGGTCTTGCTGTTTCTTGACGTCGGCGGCTCCATGGACCCGCATGTGAAGGTGGTGGAGGAGCTTTTCTCCGCCGCACGCGCCGAGTTCAAGCATATGGAATATTACTACTTCCACAATTGCATCTATGAGGGGCTCTGGCGCGATAACCGCCGCCGCTGGGACGCACAGATCCCCACCCATGAGGTGCTGCGCACCTACGGGCCCGACTACAAATGCATCTTCGTAGGAGATGCCTCGATGTCACCGTACGAGATCGCCTATCCCGGTGGTGCCAACGAGCATTGGAACGCGGAAAGCGGCGCCACTTGGCTCACGCGTCTGCGCGAGCAATGGCCTGCAACACTTTGGATCAACCCGGTGCCCGAGAAATACTGGCCTTACACCCAGTCGATCTCGATGATTCAGGAGCTGCTGGGGCAGGAGGCGATGGTGCCGATGACGCTGTCGGGCATTGAGCGCGGCATGAAGGTCCTCAGCCGCTAACCCGGACCGGTGCCTACATCGCTGAATTTGTGCCTGTCCGAAGAAACTTGAACTTGCCGCCCCTCCTCCGGGGCCCCATATCTCCACCATGATCAAGTTTACGCCCATCCTGCTGGCCATCCTCTACGGGCTGGTCATGTATCGCTTCTCCGCCTGGCGGACCGCGAAGCAGCTTGATGCGCAATCCACCGAACTGGCTGATCCGCGACTGAAAGCGCTGATGGACCGGATGGCTGCAGCGCTGGAACTGCCGCGCATTCGAGTGCACATCTACGAGATTGATCCGGTGAACGGGTTGGCGGCCCCGGACGGGCGCATCTTCATCACACGCGGCTTTTACAACAGGTTTCGCACAGGCGAGGTCACGGGTGAGGAAATGGCAAGCGTGATCGCGCATGAAATGGGGCATGTGGCGCTTGGCCATTCGCGTCGGCGGATGATCGATTTCTCCGGCCAGAACGCCCTGCGCACCGCGCTGGCGATGGTGCTGAGCCGCTTCATTCCAGGCATCGGTGTTTGGATCGCCGGGATGCTGACGAGCCTGCTTGCTGCGCGCCTGTCTCGTTCTGACGAATATGAGGCCGATGCCTATGCCGCGGCGCTGCTGACCAAGGCCGGGATTGGCGTGGGCCCACAGATCAGCCTCTTTCAGAAGCTCAACGCGCTGACCCAGCAAAACGGTGGGGCAGTCCCGGCCTGGCTGATGAGCCACCCGAAGACGGAAGACCGCATTGCGGCGCTGAAGGCGCTAGAAGCAAAATGGGTGCCGGGCGACTAGCGCACCCGCCTATCGCGCAAGAGCCTTGGCCAGCCGGGGCAGCCGCGCCTTCTTCAACAATCCCCGCATGTCCCAGGCTTGACCGGACAGCCGCTGCGCCTCCGAAAAAACGCGGTCTGCGACCTCTTCAACCGGCCCTGGTTCTGCGCACCAGAGCCCATGCAGATAGTCATCGGGCGCCAGACGCTGCACGCCGTCTTCGGCCAGGATGCCTTTCGGGAAGTCCTTTGCGTTCAAAGTCATGATCGCATCACTTGATGTGGATACCGCTGTTGCGAGCACATGGATGTCACCTGCATCCGGCAACCACAACCGGGCGTCAAGTTGCGGCGCAGCCACCGTTTCGGCTTCTGGCCAATGGCTGCGCAGCACCGCGATCTCCGCACGGGCCTGTGCCTCGCCATCCGGGCCGAGCTTGCGCGCCGCGCGCGCCCACTCTTCCAGAATACGCGCCGACCAGACCGGCTGAAAGGCGCCCGTCGCGGCAACGCCCAGGACCATTTCGCGCATGATCGTTGGATAGAGCACGCAGGCGTCGATAGTGATTTTCATGGGCGTCAGACCCGGAAAAACAGCGATTTGAGATAGCCACTTTCGGCCAGCTGCGGCAATTGCGGGTGATCGGGGCCCGCGAACCCGGTATGGATCAGAGCCGCGCGGCGTCCGGCACGCCCGATGCCCCGCAGGCTCGCTGCGCGGAAGGCCGCAAGATCGGCGGCATGGGAACAGGAGCACAGGCCCAGAATGCCGTTTTCCGCGACCAGGGGCGTGGCCAGCCGGGCGATCCGCTCATACGCGCGCAGCCCTGCGTCCAATGCCGCGCGCGAGGGTGCAAAGGCCGGTGGGTCGCAGATGACCACGTCAAATTCCGCGCCCTCGGCAGCCAGCGCGGTGAGCACCTCAAACGCATCGCCCTGCCGGGTTGCGAACCGGTCCTCGGCACCCATCGCCGCGGCCCCGGCCTGCGCCAGATCAAGCGCAGGCTGCGCCCCGTCGACCGCCAGCGCGCTCTCAGCCCCCGCCGCCAAGGCCGCGAGCGAGAAGCCACCCACATGGCTAAACACATCGAGCACCCGCGCACCTCGCGACAGGCCTGCGGCAAAGGCATGGTTCGGGCGTTGGTCGAAAAACAGCCCGGTTTTCTGCCCACCAGTGACGTCGGCCATATAGGTCGCGCCGTTCATCGGCACCGGGATGGGTGCGTCGGGCGCGGTGCCAACCACAACCATGGATTTATCATCCAGCCCTTCGAGGCCGCGGGTACGCCCGGATGCGTTTTTGAGAACAACCTGCACCTGCAGCACCGATTGCAGCGCGGCCGTCAATGGCGCGAGACAGCGCTCGGCCCAGGCCGCGTTCGGTTGGATCACGCAGAGATCGCCAAACCTGTCCATCACCACGCCCGGCAACCCGTCAGCTTCCGCATGGACCAGACGGTAGAACGGCGCATCGAACAACTGCGCCCGCAAGGCCAGTGCCTTGGCCAGACGCACCTCGAACCATGTCTGATCAATCACAGCGGTGGCTCGCGGATCCAGCATGCGCGCGATGATCTTGGACCGCGGATTGACCCCCACGATCCCCATCGGTTGCCGCTTGTCATCCTGCAACACAGCCAGCGCACCAGGCGGCAGCGCCTTGGTGCGCCGGTCGGTCACCAACTCATTGGCATAGACCCAAGGATACCCGCGCCGGATGGCACGCGCATTGGCTTTGGGTTTCAACCGGACAACCGGAAGAGCGTCGAGGTCGGACGTAGAAAAGGGCGCTGTCATAGCGCCCTCCTCTAATCTTTTCTGCCCAGGTGGGAAAGATCAGAACGTGTTGTTGATCGCCTGGACCAGCCCAAGCCGCTGGTTGGTGTAGCCACCGCTCACCGCTAGTTCGGTTGCGATAACCCGCGCGAGGTGGTCGGTGATCCGCACCTTCTGGGTCTGGCCTTGGCGTTCGGCGTCGATCGCCTGCTGGCCGCCGAACCCCTTAAGGTCCGCCTTGACTGTGCGCGGTTCGCCGAGCAGCAGCCCGGTTTCTGCATCGCGCACGGCGAGGTTGAAGCGGATGGAGTGCACCCCGCCGATGGTATAGCGGGTCTTTTCCGTTAGAGCGTGAAAGCGCAGCACCTGCACGTCCAGCACCACCGGCGCGCCCTTGACCATTGTTGCGGTGCCCCGCCCCATGGCCTCGTCAAAGATCGCCTTGACCTGCGCGTGGCGGTCACCCGGCGCATCGCCGCGCCAGACGATATCACCCGACGGGTAATAGCTGTTGGCCTCGGACACCTGCAGTGTCTGGGGGACAACGACATTCACGGCGCGCACATTCAGCGGCTGAACCTGCGCCTGGAATGACGCAGCGCCCGCCTCGGACCCGGTTGTGAACGGGGTATTGCGGCTCGCGGTATCAGTGGTTGCGCAGCCGGCGATCAGCGCGGCCAGCCCCAGCGCCGCACATGTCTTTATCAGTGTCATAAGTGTCTCCACACTCGGGGGCGACTTCTGCCTGCCTGTGTAAGGTTAGCGAAGTGTTTACAGGTCGACTGAGGCTGAATTGTGACGAATTTTAGGTAAAACTGACGCGAATGCCTGCCAAATTCGTCAGTTTCGCGGGCGTGAGCGCCATCCACCACGCCGCCTTGGGCTCGCCATCCCGGCCAGCCCTTCGGTCATGACCTCAGTCATCGGGTGATCCGGGTGGTTGGCCCCATATTGCGCCAGCAATGCCTTGAGGACGGTGCCGGTGTCCTGCTCCAGCGACAGGCTGAGCGCCCAGTCGAGGAAGATCGTGCGGCATTCGCTTTTTTGTATCCCGTCAATGCGATAGGCCTCGAGGATCAACCCCTTGGGATCATTCGCATCGCCTTTCATCCCACCGCTCCTGCCATGAGGGCTGCATCGACACGCTTGGCCGACGCAACATAGTCCGCGGCCAGCCTTTGCTCCAGATCACCCATCTGCTCCTCCTCCAGCGTCCGCAACAGAAAGGCGCGCCCGGCAGGACCCAATGCCTCCGCATCCAGCGGCTGATCCGACAGAAGCCGCGCGGCCTGATGCAACCGCGAGTAAAAAGCGTAGTGCTCCGCCAGAGCCCGTCCCGATGCGTCATCCATCAGCCCGGCAGCGACAGCGGCGCGCAGGCCTGCCTCGGTCTGCCCGCTGGTGTCGCCTTGCAGCAAGGCACCTGCCTGCGCGAGCAATTCGATCTCCTGCAGGCGCCCCGGCCCCAGTTTCGCATCCCAAAGCCCCGCGGGCGCTTTGGCGGCCCGAATGCGGTCGCGCATCTCCGCCACCTCGGTGAGGGTCTTGTCTCTGGCGCGGGGCTTGCCCAGAAGTGCTCGCCGAAACGCCTCGACATCCGCGGCGAGATCCGCAGGGCCCGCCACAACCGACGCGCGGGTCAAGGCGAGGTGTTCCCACACCCAGGCCTGCTCGGTCTGGTAGCTCTGGAAGGCCGGCCAACTGGTCGCCACCGGGCCCTGGTTGCCCGACGGGCGCAGACGCATATCCACTTCATAGAGACGTCCCTGCGACATCGGGGCGGTCAGCGCGGTGATCAGCGCCTGCGTCAACCGGGCGTAGTACGGCCGGGTCGACATGGGTTTGGCGCCGTCGGAGGCCTCGGCATCGAGCGGGTCGTAGATCACGATGAGATCGAGGTCTGAACCGGCGTTCAGCCGCCCGGCGCCAAGCGAGCCCATGCCAAGCACCACGGCCCCTCGGCCCGGCGGCGGGCCGTGTCGCGTCGCGAATTGGGCCGTTACCAGAGGCCACAGGACCACGAGCACAGCGCGGGCCAGATCGGCGTATTGGCGCGCGGCTGTTTCGGCGTCAATCAACCCACGGAGCAGATGCACACCGACGCGGAAGTGCCACTCCTTGGCCCACCGCCGTATGGCGTCGAGCCGGGTTTCATAGTCTGCTTCCGCAGCGAGCCGCGCCTGCAACAGCGCAGCCAACCCGCCTTCGTCCGGCCAATCGGTAAAGAAGTCACCCGCGATCACCGCATCGAACACCCCGGCGTTGCGCGACAGGTACTGCGCCAGTTCTGGCGAGGTTCCGGTGATGTCGAGCAGCAGATCGGTCAGATGCGGGTTGGCCTCGAGCAGGGAGAACAGCTGCACACCTGCGGGAAGGCCCGACAGGAACCCATCGAACGCAAGCAGGGCCTCTTCAGGTCGCGCCGACTGTGCAAGACGGGCGAGCAAGTCCGGTCGCAGCCGCTCAAAGATCGCGCGGCTGCGTTCGCTGCGCAGAGCTGGATAGCTCGGCCACCGCGAGATCAGATCACTCTCCACGTCCCCGGTGGCAGTCGATGCGGGCTTTGACGGCGCAAAGAACTGCTCCATCGTATCGTGCACGGTTTGCAGACGCTCCCTCAGCTCGGCCTCCAAGGCGCTGCGGTCGCAATCCATCATGCAGGCCAGCCGGTCGAAGCCTTCCTCACTGCGCGGCAAGCTGTGGGTCTGGGCGTCATGCACCATCTGCAGGCGGTGCTCGACAGTGCGATGCGCAACATAGTGGTCCGCCAGCATGTCAGCCGTCTCCGACGGCACCCACCCCTTGGCTGCCAGCGCGGCCAAGCCCTCCACCGTCCCTCTTCTGCGCAGGTCCGGATCACGCCCGCCCGCGATCAGCTGGCGCGTCTGGGTGAAGAACTCGATCTCGCGAATGCCACCGCGCCCCAGCTTCATGTTATGTCCGGGCAGCGTGATCGGACCGCCCAGCCCTTTGTGCTCCCGAATTGCGAGCCGCATATCATGCGCGTCCTGTATCGCCGCAAAGTCGAGATGCCGCCGCCAGACGAAGGGGGACAGATCGTCCAGGAAGCGTTGCCCCGCACCCTGATCCCCAGCCGCGACCCGCGCCTTGATGTAGGCCGCGCGCTCCCATGTCCGACCGAGGCTTTCATAGTAGCGCTCGGCCGCCTCCATCGCGATACAGACAGGTGTGACAGCCGGGTCAGGCCGCAACCGCAGATCGGTCCGAAAGACGTATCCATCATTCGTGATCTCGCTGAGCGTGGCTGTCATTGCCCGGGTGGCCCGCACGAAACTGGCGCGCGCATCGTAGAAGTCATCCGGGTCGAAGCGCGTTTCGTCAAAGAGGCAGATCAGATCGATGTCCGATGAGTAATTGAGCTCGCCCGCTCCCATTTTGCCCATGGCCAGTACGCACATGCCTGCCGCATCGTCCAGATCGGCCTCGCTCGCACCGGGCAGCTTGCCGCGCCTGATTTGGGTTGCGATGCCCGCACGCAGGGCGGCCTGGCAGGCTGCATCGGCAAACTCCGTAAGCGCGCCGGTGACACGCGCGAGAGGCCAGGCCCCTCCAAGGTCAGCGAGCGCCGTGAGCGCAGCCACCCGCCGCTTGGCGCGCCGGAGCCCCTCGGCCAGACCTTCGTCGCCCAGCGTGCGGGCGCGGGCGATCTCCTCAGCCAAGGCCTCATCGGGTCGTGTTAAGGCGTCGGGCAGCCACACAGCCTCCTTCTGCAACAGCGACAGCAGGTAAGGGCTGGACCCCGCCGCGCCGCGCACAAGCTGCCTTAGCTCCGGCGCAATATCCGGGAGCGCGGCAACGGCTTCATCCCCCCGCTCGGGATCAAACGCGCGCGGGCATCGCGTCAACTGTGCGGCTAAGCTCATGGGCATGGCTTAGCCACAGATGACGGCGGGGTCAAAGCCATGTTTGGACGCTTTGGGGTCCTCAAATGCCGTCTGCGGAGCGCAAAGGACACTACTGAACATCGAAAGTGTAGATCTTAAACTTCTGATTTTTAATCACTTTCCTGAAAAATGTAAAAAACATTCACATTTACCCTTGCGCAGACCTCACATCATGCCAATCTATGCAATGTGAAAGACATTCACATCCCGGCCCAACCGAGGATCCCACAACCCGAAACAGAAAGGCACTTCGATGACCACCGCCACTCAAGTCACCCCCCTGCCCAGCCAGCCTGGTTGGTTCACCCGCACCGAGAACTGGCTTGATTCCAAAGGGAAGGGCGCGTGGATCGCGGCCATGGTCCTTGGTTTCGTTTTCTTCTGGCCGATCGGCCTCGCCCTTCTCTTCTACATGATCTGGAGCAAACGCATGTTCACATCCTGCAGCCGTAAATCGACCTCCATGCGCCATGGCATGCGCGCCATGCGTCCCAGCGGTAACTCGGCCTTCGACGCCTACAAGGCAGACACGCTGCGTCGGCTGGAAGATGAACAGCAGCAGTTCGAGGCTTTCCTTGAGCGCCTGCGTGAGGCAAAGGATAAGGCGGAGTTCGATCAGTTCATGAACGACCGCGCAGAGAAAAACGGCGACAGCACCGCCGAAGCCTAAGACGGAGCGTGCCGGGACACCCCCGGCACATCCCCTTTCAAACGATACCAAGATCAAGGCACCCGACAGATGGCCACCCCCGACCCGCAGGCGCAGCCTGATTTCTATAAAGATGTCCCGCTCAAGCGCCTGATGGCCTGGGCGGTCGATGCGATACTGACCATCATCGCCTGCCTGGTGATCTTGCCCTTCACCTTTTTCACCGCGATCTTCTTTTTCCCACTGCTTTTCCTGGTGGTGGGCTTTGTCTACCGCATGGTCACGCTGGCCAATGGATCGGCCACCTGGGGCATGCGGCTCTTTGCCATCGAGCTGCGCAAACCGGACGGTGAGCGGCTCGACGCAAGCACGGCCTTTGCCCATACGCTGGGCTATTCGGTGAGCTGTGCCGCAGCCCCGCTGCAGCTGATTTCCATCGTCATGATGGCCACAACCGAACGCGGCCAGGGCCTCACTGATCACGTGCTGGGCACGGTGATGGTGAACCGCCGCGCGCAGCGGATCTGATCGGCAAACTTCGGCTTGGCGGCTGGCGCGGGTCTTGTTATCTTCAGGTTGTAAAACCTTGGAATCCCATGCGCCACACCTTGCCCATCGCACCGCAGTTCTATGTGACTGCCCCCCAGCCCTGTCCGTATCTGGACGGGCGGATGGAGCGCAAGCTGTTCACGGCCTTGCAGGGCGAGAACGCCGACAAGCTCAATGACAGCCTGTCACAGCAAGGTTTCCGGCGCTCGCAGAACGTGCTCTACCGCCCGTCCTGTGCCGAATGCTCTGCCTGTCTGAGCGCGCGCATCGATATCTCGGCATTCCGGGCCTCGCGCAGCCAGCGCCGCACGGCAAATCGCAACGCAGACCTTTCGCGCAGGGCCACCTCGCCCTGGGCCTCCGAGGAGCAATACGAGCTATTCCGGACCTACCTCGACAGCCGTCACGCGGAAGGCGGAATGGCCGATATGGATGTCTTCGAATTTGCCGCGATGATCGAGGAAACGCCGATCCGCAGCCGTGTGGTCGAGTACACGCATAAGGATACAAGCGCGCTGATCGGTGTGAGCCTCACGGATGTGCTCGCCGATGGTCTGAGCATGGTCTATTCCTTCTACGCCCCCGATGAGCCCAAGCGTTCGCTGGGCACATATATGATCCTCGATCACATCAAGATCGCCGAGGAAGCCGGGCTTCCTTACGTCTACCTCGGCTATTGGGTCCCCGGCAGCCAGAAGATGGGCTACAAGTCCAAGTTCTCCGGTCTCGAGGTCTATATCGGTGGTCGATGGCAGAAGATGAAGGACCCGGCCGCATTCTCGGCTGACACCCATCCGCTTTCCACCGATCCGATCGCAGAGCAGGTCGCGAATATTCACCTGCCCGACACGCGCCCGACGCGTTAAAGCGCATCCGACAGTCTGCGGTGCCTACCGTCCAGCCCTTCACCATACCGTCGTAAACTTCTGGTTTTTGTAACGAGTGACACCCCGCACAGCCTGCGGGTGTATCGGTGCTACCGCTCACAAAAACAACGGAAGAGGACATTCAATGAAACGTTTCGCCCTGACGACAGCGCTGTTTGCAACCGCGGCTGCCACCCCGCTGGCTGCGCAAAACAGGATCGATGGTCAGTCACCTGACGCGCCGGATCTGGCTGCTTACGGTGATCTGCCCGTGGGCGTGCGTCAGCTTGAGTTCGTTAACCCGGACCAGATCGACATCGTTTCCGTTGCTGGCGGTGTTGGAGCGCCGGGCAACCTGCCCCGCTACGATCGGCCGCTGACGGTCGAGATGTGGTATCCGGCGGCTGAAGACGCGACGGGAGAGACCACGTTCAAAGCCTTCCTGCGCGATGGCACCACCGAGGTGACGCTGGAAGGCCGGGCGATGCGAGATGCGGCGCCCGCCGAAAGCGGCGAGCCCTTCCCGCTGTTGATGCTCAGCCACGGCTACCCCGGCAACCGTTTCCTGATGTCGCATCTGGCCGAGAACCTCGCTTCCAAAGGATATGTGGTCGCCTCCATCGACCATACGGACTCGACCTATCGCGACCAATCGGCCTTTGGTTCCACATTGGTGAACCGCCCGCTCGATCAGCTCTTCGTGCTCGATCAGATGGCGAAGCTGAACCAGGACGCAGGCTCCGATTTCGCCGGTCTCATTGATGCCGACAACACCGGGCTCATCGGCTATTCGATGGGTGGCTATGGTGCCATCGTGACTGCGGGCGGCGGTGTGACGGAAACCTCGGTGGGCTACCCCTGGGGTGGCCCGCGAGGCACCCTGGGCATCCACCAGGAGGGCAGCGAGACGCACGACGCCCTGCCCGATCCGCGCATCAAGACCGCCGTGGCCATCGGCCCCTGGGGCATGAACACCGGATTCTGGGACGCGGACGGTCTGGCAGGGATCGAGATCCCGATGCTTTTCATCGCTGGCTCGGAAGATGCCACCTCGCTCTACGAAGAGGGCGTGCGCGCCATCTGGGAAGGGGCCACGGGCGTCGACCGCGCGCTGCTGACCTTCGACGGTGGCGGACACAACACCGTGGCACCGATTCCCGCACCAGAGGAGAGTTTCTATTTCAACGAGAGACTGGGTTTCAACGTCTCGGAGCACTACGCCGATGCGGTCTGGGACTCGGTCTTAATGAACAATGTGGGCCAGCACTTCCTGACCTCCTGGATGGATCTTGAACTGAAGGGCGACACGGACAAGGCCGCCTATCTGGATCTGCTCGATATCGGCAGCGACGGCGTCTGGTCAGTCAACGAAGACGGCAGCTTCCGGGACGATCACACCTATTGGAAGGGTTTCGCCGAAGGCACGGCGGATGGCTTGCGGTACGAGGTGCTGACGGCAAACCCAACGCCTGTTCCGCTGCCTGCATCGGCGTGGATGCTGGCCTGTGCAGTGGGTGGTCTTGGCGCGCTACGGCGCGCGCGGCGCCGCACCAGCTGAGCCCGCCCACATCTCAGACAGCAAAAAGGGGCCCGTCGGCCCCTTTTACATCGCACGGTCGCGCTGGTCAGTTGGGGATCAGGTCCGGGATCAGCGTCACGATGCCCGGGAAGGTCCAGAGCAGCGCAAGACCGGCGACCTGGATCAACACGAAGGGGATGATGCCGCGGTAGATATGGCCCGTGGTCACTTCCTTCGGCGCGACCCCCCTGAGATAGAAAAGCGCAAAGCCGAACGGCGGCGTCAGGAAAGAGGTCTGCAGGTTCACCGCGATCATGATCGTCACCCATTTCGGATCAAAACTGCCACCATAAATCACCGGACCCACGATCGGGATCACGATGTAGATGATCTCGAGGAAGTCGAGCACGAAGCCCAGCACGAAGAGCACGACCATCACGATCAGGAAGACCTTGAACTCATCGTCGAAGCTCTTAAGGAACTGTTGAATATAGTGTTCACCGCCGAAGGAAATCACCACGAGGTTCAACAGCTGCGAGCCGATGAGGATGGTAAAGACCATGCTGGTCACCTTCGCCGTCTCGCGCACGACCGGGCTCAAAACACCGGAGGTGTAGAGCACCCAGCAGGAGAACAGCAGGCCAAAGAGCGCATAGAGGTAGGCGGCATAGGCCACGAAGAAGGCAAACCAGCTTTCAAAGCCCACGTTGCCGTTGTTGATGCGCAGGTCAAAATTGATGCCGACGAGAATGCAGACGATGATGGCAAGCGTGGACCAGATGATCACCTTGGGTGTGCGGTCCTGATCCTTGAGCTTGCGATAGGCGGCGAGCATGATCGCGCCCCCTGCCCCCAATGCTGCCGCCGGTGTCGGGTTGGTGATCCCACCTAGGATCGAACCCAGCACCGCCACGATGAGCACCAGCGGCGGGAAGACAACGCGGATCAACTCATTTTGCGCGCAGATCTTCGTCGCATGCACCACGCCATACATGAGCGCGGCAAAAGGCAAGGCCATCAGCAAAACCGTGGCACCCGAACTCGTCGCTGGACCAACCAGCACGATATCGACCAGCAGCATCAGCACCGCCCCCACGGCCCCCACGATCAGTGGCTGTGGTGACGCCGAAGGCGACACCCCGCGCGCCGTGGTCAGGAACAGCGATGTCAGCACGAGAATGATGGCGATACCGGTCCCGATGGGCGCTGCATTGGCGATCTTGGCGGCACGTGCGGCGGCCAGTTCCTCTTCTGAGAGCGCTTGCGAGGCTTGCACGCCCCCGGCCTCGTTGATCGCGGTCTGTTCGGCCACCGCCGCGTCCCAGGCCGCCTGCCCGTGCAACTCGATCATCGAGGCCTGGCAGTCGGGGCTCACGTTGGTCCGCAGCGATGCGCCTTCGCCAATGTCGGAGAAGCGCGACACCGTCGTGGACTGATCACCGATGATGTTGAGATTGCCAAGCAGGATTGCACCGATGATGATCGCGAGCGGTGCGCCGAGGAACCAGGTGAACGCTTCGTTCCGGGTCACCGGTTCGGCATTGGTGCTGCCCATCTCGACGGCGGGCGCCTTGTCGGGGTTCAGGAGCGCATAGCCGAAGGCGTAAAGCGCGTAGAGCAGCGCGAGCATGATCCCAGGCAGCAGCGCCGCCTGGAAAAGCGTGCCCACCGACAGCACGGCCGGCTCGCCCAAATAGGTCAGCGCGTCGGTGCAGCCCGCGACCGTCGCGCGTCGTTCCTGCGCGGCGGAATAGAGATCACCCGCCAGCGTGCCGAGCAGGACGATCACGATGGAGGGCGGGATTATTTGCCCCAAGGTTCCGGAGGCGGCGATGACACCTGTCGAGAGCTCAGACGAATAGCCGTTGCGCAACATCGTCGGCAACGCCAACAGCCCCATGGTGACCACTGTCGCGCCCACGATCCCGGTCGATGCAGCGAGGAAAGCGCCCACGACCACGATGGAGACCGCCAAACCGCCGGGCAGCGGGCCGAAGACGCGCGCCATAGTGGTCAGCAGATCATTCGCGATCTTGGAGCGTTCCAGTGTGATGCCCATCAGCACAAACATCAGCACCGCGAGCAGCGTCTCGATGGATTGACCGGCAAGCACCCGTTCGTTCATGCGGTTCACGACGAAGGACACATTACGGTCGAGCGCCACTTCCCATCCTTGCGGGAACACCGGCTCTTCGATCCGCGGCAGTTCCGGGTATCGGAAAACGGATATCGTATCCGCCTTGACGCCCGAGTTCACGAGGTCCCGGTAGACCTGGCTGCCCGTGTCGATGGCCTGGTGGATCAGCAACCCCGCGCTATCGAGTGCGGCGATGATCCCGAAGGAGATGACGCCCGCCCCGGCAATCGCAAACGCCACCGGGAAGCCCGAAAGGATGCCACCAAAGAGGCAGATGAAAACGATGATCAGGCCAACTTCGACGCCGTCTAGACCGAAAAACATGTCCTAAAGTCCCTTGCTGCGCTGCGTGTGTCGCGGCGTCCGTTAGTGTGTGCCCTCATAGGCTTCTTCGCCTTCGCCCAGGCTGTCGCGGTCGAGGTATTTGTTCTCGCTCTCCGGGCCCTCTTTCCACTCCAAATACGAGCGGAAAAACATCGAAACCGCCTGCAGGAACAGCATCGCCGTGAAGGCGCAAAGCAGGATCTTGAAGAGGAAGTAGCCGTTGAAGCCATTGGGGCTGAAGCCGATGGTCTCGACGTTCCAACGCAGGGCGCGCGACTTCATCAGCAACCGGTCGAGCGTGTCGGAGGCGGAAGGGTTGGGCACGATCAGGTGACGCCAGAGGAAGAACCAGCCGTAAAGCCAGATCATGACCGCAACGGGCATCATGAAGAAGACAGCGCCGAACATGTCGATCACCTTCTTGGTCCGGAAGGCGACCGCGGAATAGACGAGGTCGACGCGCACGTGCCCGCCTTGCACAAAGGTGTAGGCCATGCAGAGGCAGACGACCATGGCGTTGTAAAGCTTCAGCTCTTCCGCGAACCAGCTGATGTCGAATTGCAGCGGGATGCCGAAGCCGATAGAGATATCGGGCCGCGTGAAGATCCGCTGC
The DNA here is from genome assembly GCF_054226325.1 of Roseobacter cerffii. Taxonomy (NCBI): domain Bacteria; kingdom Pseudomonadati; phylum Pseudomonadota; class Alphaproteobacteria; order Rhodobacterales; family Roseobacteraceae; genus Roseobacter; species Roseobacter cerffii. Next base: position 2,167,920 of record NZ_CM135757.1, on the reverse strand, counting down.
ATAAAGACGATGATGATCTGCTGGATCACCATCAACAGCCCCGCCCAGGCAAAGAAGCGGCCCACGGTATTGGCGAAGCCTTCGAGAACGCGCACGCAGCCCCACATGAAGCTGTTGCGCCAGAGGCCGACGGCAAAAAAGATCAGGAAGGCGGTGAAGACCACAAAGAAGAACTCAACCGATCCGCCATAGTAGACGAAGCGCATGATGGCTTCCTTGTTCGACCAGTCGAGCCAGAGCGACGGGTGCGTGATCGCATAAAAGAAATTGTAGACGGCCAAGCCGATGTTGACGAAAAACCAGAGTATCCCGTCAAAAATGATGGAGAGTGAGCCTGCGGCTTCGCTTGCGTCGTTTTCCATATGTCCCCCTCCCGTGCCGCGCGCCTCTTATCACGCCGCAGGGTCTCGCCCAGATCTGAGGCTCGTCCGCCTCTCGTGGTGAAAGGGGCCGCCGCAGCAGCCCCTCCCATATCTTGATCGTGTGATCAGCCGTTGGCCAGCACGCGGTTGCGCTGTGCGACGTAGAAGCCGTCGGACTTGAGCAGCCAGTCGGAGCTTTGCGCCAGCGACTCTTCGAACGACCCACGGATCTTCGCAAAGAGCTCGTCGCCCATGTTCTCGTCCATGACGGTCTTGGAAGCGGCGCCGAAGGCATCCCAGACATCGTCCGGGAACTGCAGCGTTTTCACGCCCTGCGCTTGCAGACGCGCGAGAGCTGCGCCGTTGTTGGCCAGCGTTTCGGCCAGCTGGGTGTGCGTTGTGGCCATCGCCGCGTTGGAGATGATCGCCTGATGCGCCGGCGACAGGTCATTCCAGACGTCGAGGTTGACGCCCGCTGCCAGCGCCGAGCCCGGCTCGTGGAACCCGGCGGTGTAGTAGACTTTCGCCACTTCCTGGAAGCCCGCGCGCTCGTCCGCGAAGGGACCAACCCACTCCAGACCGTCCAGGGCGCCGGACGACAGGGCCTGGTAAAGCTCGCCACCGGGGATGTTCTGGACCGAAGCACCCAGCTCGCCCAGCACCTTGCCGCCGAGACCGGGCATGCGGAACTTCAGGCCGTTGAAGTCAGCTGCCGAGTTGATCTCGGAACGGAACCAGCCACCGGACTGCGAGCCCGAGTTACCGGCGATAAAGGACTTCAGATTAAAGATTTCACCCAGCTCGGTGTGCAACTCGTGGCCACCACCGTGGTGGTACCAGTTGGTGACTTCCTGCGCGGTGCCGCCGAACGGAACAGCCGTGAAGTACGCATAACCCGGGTGCTGACCGATGAAGTAGTAGTCCGCGGAGTGATAGAGGTCGGCCTGACCGGAGGAGACGGCGTCAAAGACTTCGAACGCGCCCACAAGCTCGCCCGGCGCTTTCTTGTCGATGGTCAGCGTGCCGTCGGACATCGCCCCCACCATCTCTTCGAAGTAGGTCGCAGCGTCGTCCAGCACGGCAAACCCACGGGGCCAGGATGTGACCATTGTCAGAACGCGGTTGCCTTGGGCAATCGCGGGTGCGGCCAGCGTCGTGGCCGCGGCGGCAGACCCGCCCAATGCAGATGTCTTCAGAAATGAACGACGGTCCATTTTGGATACTCCTCCCAGATATGTCGCCCGTGGCGCGGAAGTTCGCCCGGGCTGTTTCGAGTGTGGCCACACTAGCGAGGCGGATTCCAAATGAAATACCTACTACTGCGTAGATCGGCGGCATTTGACGCGTTTTGGTCATATTTTTTGGCCGATTTTGAAGGTGCCGGGTTCTGCGCCCGATGTTTAGGCAGCGCGGGCGCCTCCGATCAGACTTTGATTCGCAGCGTTTTCCACGTAACCAGTCTGCCATGAAACGGATCGGCGCTCTTTTTCGCCCCAGCTATGCGCAAAAACTGTCGCTGGTGGCCACGGTCCCGCTGATTGCGGCGGTGGCGGCGATTGCTGTGCTGGTGGCCTATCAATCGCGCACGCTGGCCGAGCGGGAAATCAAGGCGCTTGAGACCCAGCTGCTCGAGGCCAAGAAGGCAGAGCTCGCCAATTACGTGACGCAGGCGCGCAACGGGTTCTACTTCATATACGGCAACGCCGCCCCCGACGATCAGGAGGCGCAGGACCGCGTGGCCCAGATCCTTTCGGCGATGATCTACGGCACCGACGGCTTCTTCTTTGTCTATGACTACGACGGCACCAACCTTGTCAGCCCGCGCCAGACCGAGATGATCAATCGCAACTGGTCCGGCCTTACCGACAGCGAAGGCACCCCGATCGTCGATGAGATCATTGAAATCGCGCGCTCGGGGGCCGGGTATCACAGCTATCTCTGGCCCAAGCCCTCAACCGGCGAAGAGGCCCGCATGATCACCTATGTGACCAGCTTCCCCAGCTGGCGGTGGGCGGTGGGCACCGGCGTGTTCATCGACGATGTGCTGTCCACGGTCGCCTCGGCACGCGCAGACGTCGAGGCACGGGTGCAGCAGACGTTTCTCTACATCGGCATCATCACCCTGGCCGCCCTGCTCGCCGTTTTCTTGACTGGAATGGGCCTCAACATTCGTGAACGCCGCCTGGCCGATGCGAAGCTCAAGAAGCTGACGCAACGCGTGCTCGATGCGCAGGAAGAGGAACGCGGGCGCGTCGCGCGCGAGCTGCATGACGGGATCAGCCAGCTGCTTGTGGGCGTCCGCTATGCGCTTGATACGGCGCGCCGCAAGTTCGACCGCGACGACCCCAGTGCCGGAGACCCGCTCAAGAAGGGCATCGAGACGCTCGGCGAGGCCATTTCGGAAGTGCGCCGGATCAGCCGTGATTTGCGCCCAGGTGTGCTCGACGATCTCGGGCTCGGCCCGGCCATCAAGGCGCTGGCAGAGGATTTCCAGGAGCGCACCGGCATCGATGTCAGCTTTCAGACAGTGGTCTTCCGCAACCGGCTCGATGGCGAGGCCAAAATCGCCATGTACCGCATCGCCCAAGAGGCGCTGACCAATGTCGAACGGCATGCCCAGGCCAGCCATGTGAAGATCGACCTGCGTGGCCACAAGAAGGGCGCGACCCTGCGGATCGAGGACAATGGCCGCGGCCTGCCTGATGATGGCCCCACCGGCGGGCTCGGTCTGCGCAACATGCAGGAACGTGTCGAACAGCTTGAGGGGCGTCTGCGCCTGTCGAAGCCGCGTGGTGGCGGGGGCACGATCATCGAAGTCACCGTCCCGCTGTCGCACCTCCTGCCCCCTGAACGCGAAACCTCGGACCGACCCAAAGTACCCGCATGACCGACCCGACACCGATCAAGATCCTCATCGTCGACGACCACCCGATGGTTGCCGAGGGCGTTCAATCGATCCTCGAAAGCTATGGTGACATCCATGTGGTCGGCACCTGCAACACGGCGCGCGACGCGATTGCCCAGGTGCCTCAGTTGGACCCGGACGTGATCCTGATGGATCTAAACATGCCCGATATGGGCGGGCTGGCGGCGACCGAGATTATTCTCGAGCAACGCCCGGGGACCCGGGTGCTCGTCCTCTCCATGCATGACAGCCCCGAGTACATCTCATCCGCGCTCAGCCATGGTGCCGTGGGCTATGTGCTCAAGGATGTGCCCACGGACGAGATCAAGCAGGCCATCGACGTGGTGATGGCGGGCGAGCGCTACCTCTGCACCGGCGCCCGCGGCTCGCTTGAGCCCAAGCAGAATGACGCGCGCGAGGCTTTGACCGGTCGCGAACAGACCATCCTGCTGCAACTGGCGCAAGGCAAGTCGAACAAGGAGGTCGCCATCGCGCTCGACATCTCGGTGCGCACGGTCGAAACGCACCGCAAGAACATCAAGCGCAAGCTGGGGATTTCAAGCACAGCCGGGCTCACCCGCTACGCGCTCGAGCATGGCGTTTTGCAGGGCACCGGCGCGCGCTTCTGATCTGCCCATCGCCGTTCAAGCTTTGTTAATCATACCCGGTCTAGATCGGAGGCATGAACGCACAAGCCGAGATCACGGCGCCGGACGCGGCGACCATCGACACCCTGCCCTATCGCACCGCCATTGACCGTGTCGCGACGATGCGCGCCCTGGTGATGCGCATGGCGTTGACCGTCAGCCAATTGGCCACGGACCGCACCGACGATCAACGCGTAGCACTTGAGGCAGATGCCAGCGCCCAGGCGGAGAAACTGCGCCAGACCTATGACGTCCTGCGCGGGCAAAGCACGTTCTCGGACCTGCCCGAAGAGCTCAGCAGCTGGTTGGCGACCATCGCGCAGGATCAGACCAGCCACATGGCTCTGATCAGCCGCATGGCCGATATGACCGACAGCCTGCGCGACGCGGCGCTGAGCGAGGACGGCGCGCACTCCACCACTCTCGACACCTATGTAGCCTATGCACAAGGCGATTTCTTTGACGCTGTCACTGCGCTGACCGAGCATATCTGGACCTACATCGAGGATGGGCGTGCCTTGCAGTTGGAGCGCGCCATGCAGTCCGCAACGCGTCTCGGCGAGGGCCTCAGCCGGTTGGAGCGGATCGGAAAATATGTGCGGTCGATGTCGATCAACGCCTCCGTCGAAGCCTCCCGTGCCGGGGAAGCGGGCAAGGGCCTCGCGATCATCGCGCAGGAGTTCAAGGTGCTCGCAGAAGAGGTGCAGGAACTGACCTTCTCCGCCCGACAGGACATCGAAAGCATCGAAAGCTCCTGAGCCAGACCCCTGCCAAGACACCCAAATTTCGCAAAATTTCGCCAGTCACGCATCTGGCGAAAGGATGTGGCGCAAAAAGTTGCCGCTGCGACATATTTTTTTGCGCAATAGGTCCTTGACGGCCCTACAGGCCACTTCTAATGTCCCGGCAGCACGAAGGAGCTTTCTGATATGACACGCCTAGTCGTCATTGTAGGACACACGCGCATGGGCCGGTAACGGTAGACCATCTTCTGACCCATGCGCCCCCGCCAAGATCGGGGGCTTTTTTATGCGCAAACGGTAGCAAAGGCCGAAGAGCGGCCACCACGGAGAAAGACATATGACACGGCAGATGTCCGGAGCAAAAATGATTGTCCAAGCCTTGATCGATCAGGGTGTGGACACCGTCTTTGGCTATCCCGGAGGCGCCGTACTACCGATTTACGACGAGATCTTTCAGCAGAACGCGATCCGCCACATCCTCGTGCGCCACGAACAGGGCGCGGTGCATGCCGCGGAAGGCTATGCGCGCGCCACCGGCAAGCCCGGCGTGGTCCTCGTGACTTCTGGCCCGGGCGCCACGAATGCGGTGACGGGGCTGACCGACGCCCTGATGGATTCGATCCCGATCATCGTGCTCACGGGCCAGGTGCCGACCTTCATGATCGGTTCGGATGCGTTCCAAGAGGCGGACACTGTCGGGATCACGCGGCCCTGTACGAAGCACAACTGGCTGGTGAAAGAAACCGACGCGCTCTCGGGCGTGATCCACGAGGCCTTCCACGTGGCTACCCAGGGCCGTCCCGGCCCGGTTCTGGTCGACATCCCGAAGGACGTGCAGTTCGCAACTGGTACGTACCAATCGCCAAAACCCTCGGTCTCGCATTACCAGCCCAAGCTGAAAGGTGACATGGAAGAGATCACCGAGCTCGTGGCGGCCATGGAGAAGGCGAAGAAGCCGATCTTCTATACCGGTGGCGGCGTGATCAACTCGGGCCCGGCCGCCAGCCAACTGTTGCGCGAATTGGTCAAAGCCACCGGCTTCCCGATCACCTCAACGCTGATGGGGCTTGGCTGCTATCCCGCCTCCGGTCAAAACTGGCTGGGCATGCTCGGTATGCACGGGCTCTACCAGGCCAATATGGCGATGCACGACTGCGATCTGTTGATCAACATCGGCGCCCGCTTCGATGACCGGATCACCGGGCGCATCGATGCCTTCAGCCCGAAGTCGATCAAGGCGCATATCGACATCGACCCCTCTTCGATCAACAAGGTGATCAAGACTGACATCCCGATTGTGGGTGATGTCGGGCACGTGCTCGAAGACATTCTGAAGGTGTGGAAATCGCGAGGCCGCAAGACGAATTCCGAAGCGCTGGCCAAATGGTGGGCGCAGATCGAGGAATGGAAGAAAGTCGATTGCCTGAAGTTCACGCAGAAGGGCAAAACGATCAAACCGCAACACGCGCTGGTGCGGCTTGAGGAGCTTACGAAGAAGCACGACCGCTATATCTGCACCGAAGTGGGCCAGCACCAGATGTGGGCCGCGCAGTATCTCGGCTTCGAGGACCCCAACCGCTGGATGACCTCAGGCGGTCTGGGCACGATGGGCTACGGCTTCCCCGCCTCCATCGGTGTGCAGATGGCGCACCCCGACGCGCTTGTGATAAACGTCGCGGGCGAGGCAAGCTGGCTGATGAACATGCAGGAGATGGGCACCGCGGTGCAATATCGCCTGCCCGTGAAGCAGTTCATCCTGAACAACGAACGCCTCGGCATGGTGCGCCAGTGGCAGGAACTCCTGCACGGCGAGCGCTATTCCCACAGCTGGTCCGACGCCCTGCCCGACTTCGTGAAGCTGGCCGAGGCCTTTGGCGCCAAGGGCATCCTCTGCTCCGACCCCGCTGACCTCGATGATGCCATCATGGAGATGATCACCCACGACGGCCCGGTGATCTTCGACTGTCTGGTCGAGAAGCACGAGAACTGCTTCCCCATGATCCCATCGGGCAAAGCCCACAACGAGATGCTGCTCGGCGAGGCCGAAACGCAAGGCGTGATCGACAGCAAGGGGAGCGTGTTGGTGTGATCGCAAAACGGCTCATCGCCGCGCTGACCATGTTGTGCGCGATTGCGGCCTGCGCGCCGGTGCCGGATGCATCACCTTCCGTCGCACCGGCGTCCCAAATCTCGTTCATCGACGATCCGAAACTGGTCCGCCACTCCCGCATTGCGCTCAGCGCAAATGCTCAAACTGCGTTTGGCAAGTTTCAAGGCGAACCGAACGCCTTTGGCGCCATGTATGTGTTGCCCAACGGCCGAGGATGGAGCTGGCACGCCGGAATCCTTACACTGGAAGATGCCAAGCAGCTGGCAAAGATCGGGTGCGATACGGTGACCCGTGGCAATTGCGTTCTCTACGCAACGCTCGAACCTGTCACCCCCGCGGCCAAAGGGGCTCTGCCCCAACGCCTGCGTCGTCAAATCGAAGATGCGAAGCTTGAGACAAACCCCGGCGGCTACCTGGTGGTGGCTGCGAACCGGGCGTCTGATCTTGGGTACAGCTGGAATTACAACGCGCAATCCGAGGCGAGGAATGCAGCGCTGCGGCAGTGTGAGGCCGACGCAAAGGACTCGCGCGCACGCCGAGCCGACGACGCTGTTGAAGTCCGCGTCGATGTTGAACTCGAGAAGGCCGGGTTCTTCGATTGCAGCATTTTCGCCATTTACCGCTAACTCGAAACAGAAAAAGACGCCATCATGTCAGCTTTGAAGATCAAGAAGGGCTCCTCCAGCCACTCCGCCTACAACCTGCGGCCCACTTTCTCGGACGTGGTCGAGCGGCACACCTTGGCGGTCCTCGTGGAAAACGAACCGGGGGTCCTGGCCCGTGTGATCGGGCTCTTCTCCGGACGCGGCTACAACATCGACAGCTTGACCGTCGCCGAGGTCGATCACACCGGGCACCTCAGCCGGATCACAATCGTGACCTCGGGCACACCGCAGGTGATCGAGCAGATCAAAGCTCAGCTTGGCCGGATCGTCTCTGTGCACGACGTCCATGACCTCACCGTCGAAGGTGCCAGCGTCGAGCGTGAACTCGCCATGTTCAAGGTGGTTGGTCAGGGGGACAAGCGGGTCGAGGCGCTGCGCCTGGCGGATATCTTTCGCGCGAGCGTTGTCGACAGTACCCTGGAAAGCTTCATCTTCGAGATCACCGGCGCGCCGGACAAGATCGACGCCTTTGCGGATCTCATGCGCCCGTTGGGCCTGACGGACGTGGCGCGGACAGGCGTGGCCGCGCTCTCCCGCGGCGAGTAAGCGCCCTTAGGCTTCGGAGACCCGCAACTCGGGCTGCGGTACGCGACCGGCACGCGGCTCGAAGGGGATGACCTTCGCCGAGCTGGTCATCCGTGCGACCGAAGACGCGCTCTGGCGGAGCGCTTCCGGCAGGCCAACACCTGCCTGCTCCAAAACCAATCTCGGATTGTGCGCCCGTCGCATGGAGGCCTGCACCTCCATGTCGAACTGCACCACATCCCCGGCGTCGAAAAATGCGTCCGACTGAAAAACGTCGTCTGCTGAATTCAAAAAAGCCAAATCACCTTGATCTTCGCACCAAATCACCGCTTTGCGGTCCGATGCGTCGCTCCAGAGAACAACGCCAATCATGTCACATCCAATCCTTCTGCCTGCACTATATTGGTACCAAGAAGTTAACGCCGCAGCACATGATAAAATGAGCACCGTACGCTTGGAATTTGTGTCGCCCTGATCTAAGGTTGACACAAATACGAACTGCAACTGACGCTAAATAGCATCAAAACCGCAATTCAACCTGAAATAGTTAGGGCTCGCCGCATACCAGCGCGTATGCTGAGCCGCAGATGAGGCTGAGGGAGACGGATGTCTTTGAGCGCCAGATCACCAGCGCAGCTGCGCAGCATGTTCGGGTCCAACCTGCGCAGGCTGGCATCTGACTACACGTCGATTTCGGCGTTGTCCCGAGACCTCGGAATCAATCGGACCCAATTCAATCGCTATCTCAGCGGCGAGAGTTTCCCGCGCCCGGATGTGCTGGCGCGCATATGCGAGTTCTTTTCGGTCGATGCCCGGGTCCTGCTCGAGCCCGTCGACCAGATCGCGCCGGGCACCGGACCGATCTCCAGCGAATATCTGCGCGACTTCATGGGCCCGACCGTGCATCCCATCTCGGAAGACGAACTGCCCAGCGGGTTCTATCAATTCGCCCGCCGCAGCTTCGTGCGCAACGATCAGTATGTCCGCGGCATCGTCTTGATCAAGCGCGACGGCGACAACACCTTCTTGCGCGGCTTCGAGCCCAAGATCGCCATGGCCATGCAGGGCATTCCCGCCGACGCCCGCGCCCGCGAATACCGCGGCTTCATCATGCATATCGAGGATGGCTTCGCCGCCACCGTAGCCCGCCGCAACGCGATGACAGCCTCGTTCAACTATCTCAGTCGGGTGACCTCCTTCCAGAACAACTTCTGGGTCGGCTATGTGGCGCGGACCGTTCGCGAAAGCTCGTCAGGCACCCGCATGACCCGCCTTGTCTATGAATACTTGGGCACATCGCCGGATCGGGTTCTTCCCTGCGCGCGCAAGGCCGGGTTCTGCCAACTCGACGATTTGATGCCATTTCATCAACGGCTGTTGCAACCAAACGACCCCTTCCGCTGATCTGCGCGCGCCCTGTGCGTCATGTCGCCGGGAGAAAACTCGGGTCGTTTTGAGCCGCGCTGCTGACGCGGTTTGACATATCCTCACTGCATCATCGCAGGAGAGTTGTCATGGATCACGCCCCGACCGATCTATCGAACGTCCGCCGCCCGATTGCCGAAGCCAATGGGCTGCCCAATGCGCATTACACCGACCCTGCCGTTTTTGACGAGGAGAAACACGCGCTACTCTATGACAACTGGTCGGGGCTTGCGGTCGCGGCGGATGTGCCCGAGATCGGGGATGCCGTCCCGCTGAACTTCCTCGGCATGCCGCTTCTGCTCATTCGCGACCGCCAAGACCAGGTGCGCGTGTTCCAGAACATCTGTCGCCATCGCGGCATGATCCTCGTGTCGGAGCCCCGCAAGATCGAAGGTGCGATCCGATGCCCCTATCACAGCTGGTGCTATGCCACCGATGGCCGCCTCGTTAGCACCCCGCATGTGGGCGGGCCCGGCTACAACCAGCATGAAGGGATCGACCGCGCGCTGCTCGGCCTTGTCGAAGTGCGTAGCCATGTCTGGATGGGCGTCGTCTGGATCAACGTCTCCGGAACCGCACCCACCTTTGAGGAGGCTAACGCCGACCTACTGGCCCGCTGGGCCGAGTTCGACAAGCCGCTTTATCACGGCGGGGCCGACAGCCGCTTCGCCCTCGATGTCGCCTGCAACTGGAAGCTGGCGGTCGAAAACTACTGCGAAAGCTATCACCTGCCTTGGGTGCACCCCGGCCTGAACAGCTACTCTCGCCTTGAAGACCATTACCACATAGAAAACGAAGGCGTGTTCTCGGGTCAGGGCACGCTGGTCTATCGCCAGCTCAAGGGGCCCGACAGTCAGGTTTTCCCGGATTTCGATGGGCTCAGCAGCAAGTGGGACACCGCAGCGGAATACATCACCGCCTTTCCCAACGTGCTGCTCGGGGTACATCGCGATCATGCCTTTGCCATCGTTCTCGAACCGCAAGGCCCCGAAAACACACGCGAACATGTGCATCTCTTCTACGCGTCCCCTGAGACTGACGACGCCTTGCGAGAGCGCAACGCGGCGCAGTGGAAAGAGGTCTTTGTCGAGGATGTCTTCGTCGTCGAGGGCATGCAGCGCGGGCGCCATGCGGTCTCATTTGACGGCGGGCGGTTCTCTCCTGCGATGGACGGACCGACGCATCTCTTCCACGCTTGGGTCGCAGACCGCGTGCTCAGACATCGGACCCCGCGTCAGGCCGCAGAATGAGCGACCTCGACGCGCGGCTGCTGGCTGCGCATGAGGCGGATGATCGGACGGCGCTTGTGCAACTCTACTCCGAGGCCGCCGATTTGGCTGAGAGCGACGATGCGCGCGCTTTTTACCTGACACATGCCTATGTCTTCGCGCTCGACATCGGCGCGGCGCAGGCCGAGACCCTGCGACAGGCACTGGTTGCCCTTGGGCGCGAGCCGGCCCGCTAAGGCGTTGTTATCAAAAGCCGATACAGGTGCCAGGACGCATGGCCGAGCCAGGGCAGGACAATCCAGAGCCCCAAAAACCCTGGCAAAAGGGCTGCAAAGCTCAAGACGGCGATCAATGCGGCCCAACTCAGCATCACCGCTGGCGACTGCCGCACCACACCGATGCTGGTGATCATTGCCGTGATGAAATCAATCTCGCGGTCGAGCAACAAAGGCAGCCCAATCACCGACATCGCATAGATCAGCAGCGCGAAAACCCCACCAACGAGCGTCCCAAAGGCCAGCATGCTCACCCCGTTCAGGGTGAGGAAAACCTCGTAAGATGTTGAAATATTTGTCATCGTACTGAGACCAAGGAAAAGCGCAAAGATCATGTGGCCCAGGAAGAACCAGAACATGAAGATGACCACCATCATCGTGCAGAGCGAGGGCAGTTGCCGCAGGCGCTGTTGCCAGATGACGCCAAAGACGGCGCCCGGCGGCACCGGCAGCCCGAGATCAAGACGGCGCGACACCTCGTAGAGCCCCACAGCCGCGAACGGCCCCAGCAGCGGAAAGCCAATCGCGGCGAGCACCAGCCAGAAGGTGTGGCCCGTCGCCATCGTGATTGCCACCATCACCCATCCGGCAACGATGTAGAAGCTCGCGAATGTCAGCCCATAGAACGGATGGCGGCGAAAATCCCCCGCCCCGCGACGCAACGCTTCTTTCAGGTCCTGGAACCGGGCCGCACGCAAGTCGGGCGCGCCCAGGTTCATCTCGGCGGTGGCATCTGATGCCATGGCGAATCCTCCCTCTCCTCTCACGCGCGATTATAGCATGACCGGAGACCGCCTGCGGTGATCAGGATCAACCGCTTTGGGCTTCGGCCCGTGTCTTACCGGAGACGTCAAGCGCGAGCGTCGCCGCCATGAGCCCATCAAGGTCGCCGTCGAGCACACCCTTGGTGTCCGATGTTTCAAAGTTTGTGCGCAGGTCTTTCACCATCTGGTAAGGCTGGAGGACATAGGATCGAATCTGGTTGCCCCAGCCCGCGTCGCCCTTGTTTTCATGCGCCTCGTTGATCGCGGCGTTGCGCCGGTCGAGCTCCAGCTGATAGAGCCGCGATTTCAGCGCCTTCATCGCGATATCGCGGTTCTGGTGCTGCGATTTCTCGGAGCTGGTCACCACGATGCCGGTTGGATGGTGGGTGATCCGAACCGCCGAGTCAGTCGTGTTCACGTGCTGCCCACCCGCCCCAGATGAGCGGTAGGTGTCGATGCGGATGTCGGCAGGGTTCACCTCGATGTCGATGTTGTCATCCACCACCGGGTAGACCCAGACGGAGGTGAACGAGGTGTGCCGCTTAGCCGCCGAATCGAACGGCGAAATACGCACGAGGCGGTGCACACCGCTTTCCGACTTCAACCAGCCATACGCATTCTGGCCGCTGATTTTATAGGTGGCCGACTTGATACCAGCCTCGTCACCCGCGCTCTCGGCCTGCAACTCGACCTTGTAGCCCTTCTTCTCTGCCCAGCGGACATACATGCGCGCCAGCATCGAGGCCCAGTCACAGCTCTCGGTGCCACCTGCACCTGCGTTCACTTCCAGGAAGGTATCGTTGCCGTCCGCCTCGCCATCGAGCAGCGCCTCAAGCTCCTTTTGCGCCGCCTTCTCTTCCAACGCCTTCAACGCCGCTTCGGCGTCGCTCACAACCTCCTCGTCCTCTTCCATCTCACCGAGCTCGATCAGCTCGATATTGTCAGTGAGGTCTTGCTTGATGCTCTCGTAGGTTTCCATTGCGTCGACGAGCGTCTGCCGCTCCCGCATCAGCTTCTGCGCGGCCTCGGGGTTGTCCCAAAGGTTCGGGTCCTCGACCCGCGCGTTGAACTCCTCCAACCGGAACGCGGCCGTTTCCACATCCAGCCGCTGCGCCAGCAGCTCCAGTGATTTTTCGATCTTTTCAACGGTATTTTGTGCGTCAGCGCGCATGGGACTTGCCTTCGAACAGAGGTGTACCGGAGGTGATAAACCAGCCCCCCGCCAGCGGCAAGGGAGCCCAAGCGCCTGCGCTAATAAAGCCCGCCCGAGCTGAGCGTGCCAAAGTCCGCCTTGGGCCCCACAGTGGCCGTTTCGCCGGTCGACGTTGTCACTTGCTCGGTCTGTCGCGCGCCCACCTCTTCAAAGAGCGGCAGGTTCTGCCCCATCGCAAAGCCACCGTCGTAGGTGATGCCAAAGATCGGCTGCTCGCCTTCGCGGAAGTACTCGGCCACCACCGCCTCACCCTGAGCGTCTGGCCCGAGCCGCGCGCCGGTGAACCGGTCGATCTTGATGAAGCGTCCACCGGGCGGCACTTCGAAGGGCCCGCCGCCATACTTCTGCGTGGCCTCCTCCATGAAGGTCTGGAACACCGGGCCGCACATGCTGCCACCCGCCGCCCCGCGCCCAAGGCTGCGCGGCTGGTCATAGCCAATGTAGCAGCCCGCCACGATGTTGCTGGTGAAACCCACGAACCACACGTCCTTGGCGTCATTGGTGGTCCCGGTCTTGCCCGCGGTCGGCACCGGCAGGTTCACCGTGCGCGCCGCCGTGCCGCGATCCACCACGCCGCGCATCATCGAGGTGAGCTGATAGGCGGTGATCGGGTCCATGACCCGTTCGCGGTTCGAAATCACATTCGGCGCCAGCCCGGCATCGAGGCTCGCCAGTTCGCAGTCATAGCAGAGACGGTCGTCATGCCGGTAAATCGTCTTGCCATAGCGGTCCTGCACCCGGTCCACCAGCGTCGGCTGCAGCCGCTCGCCGCCATTGGCGAACATCGCGTAAGCGGCAACCATCTGGTAAAGCGTCGTCTCTTCCGAGCCGAGCGAGTTGGCAAGGAAGGTGCCCATGCGATCATAGACGCCGAAGCGCTCGGCATAGTCCGCCACCACATCCATGCCGATCTGCTGCGCCAGCCGGATCGTCATCAGGTTCCGCGACTTTTCAATGCCCGTCCGCAACGGCGTGGGCCCGTAAAACTCGCGTGTCGAGTTGCGCGGGCGCCAGAGCCCCTGCGGCGTGTTCACCTCGATCGGCGCATCCACAACGATGGTCGCGGGGGAGTATCCGCTGTCGAGCGCCGCGGCATAGACAAAAGGTTTGAAGCTCGAGCCCGGCTGCCGCTTCGCCTGTGTCGCACGGTTGAAGACACTCGACTGGTAGGAGAAGCCGCCCTGCATGGCGATCACCCGGCCGGTGTTCACGTCCATCGCGACAAAGCCGCCCTGCACTTCTGGCACCTGCCGCAGCGACCAGCGCACGAAGGTGCCATCTTCATCGGAGGTGATCGCGCGCACATGCACCACGTCGCCGACCTCCACAAGATCACCCGCCACCTGCGCCTTGTTGCCAAGCGTGCCGTCCTGCGTGCGTTTGCGCGCCCAGGTCACATCCTGCGCCGCGATGAAGTGCCCATCCTCATCCTCGGTCACGCCTTCGATGCCGATGCGGGCATCATTGCTGCCGACCTCAAGCACAACCGCTGGGTACCACGGCCCGTCGAGCTCGATGTCCCGTGCCATCTCGGTGGCCGCAAGCGCCGCGCGCCAGCTTTCCTCGGTTTCGAGCTGCGCCGGATCAATCTTGATCCGCGCTTCGCGCCAGATGCCGCGCCCGCGGTCATAGCGTTCCAACTCGCGCCGCAACGCCTCGGCGGCGATCGGCTGCATCTCCTGATCGATGGTCGCGCGCACAGTCAGACCACCGGTGAAAAACTCGCCTTCGCCAAAGTCTTCCGTCAGCTGTCGGCGGATCTCATCGGTGAAATAGTCGCGGGGCGGCAGCTCGGCCTTGAAGCTTTCAAAGTCGCCATTCTGAACAGAGCGCAACGGCGCGTTGAGCTCGGCCAGCAAGGTCTGCTCGTCGATATAGCCGTTCTCCATCATCTCCTTCAGCACGAAATTCCGGCGCGCTAGCAGCCGGTCCTTCTGCCGCACCGGATGATAATCACTGGGCGCTTTCGGCAAAGACGCAAGGAAGGCCGCCTCGTGCGGCTCCAGATCGCTCAAGGGCTTGTTGAAATAGGTCTGGCTCGCCGCCGCAACGCCATAGGAATTCTGGCCGAGGAAAATCTCGTTGAGATAGAGCTCGAGGATCTGCTCCTTCGTCAGCGTCTCTTCCAGGCGCGCGGCTAGGATGATCTCCTTGATCTTGCGCTCGGCCTGCCGGTCGCCCGACAGCAGGAAGTTCTTCATCACCTGCTGCGTGATCGTGGAGGCGCCGCGCACGTCCTGGCCGCGCGACATCACCGCGTCATAAGCCGCCGCCGCGATCCCGCGCAGATCATAGCCTTCGTGCTGGTAGAAATTCTTGTCTTCCGCCGAGATGAACGCCTGTTTCACCAGGTCGGGGATCGTCTCGGCAGGCGCAAAGAGCCTGCGCTCCTTGGCGAATTCATCGATGATCTGGCCCTGACCCGAATAGATCCGGCTGATCGTCGGCGGCGCGTATTGCGCGAGCGACTCGTGGCTCGGCAGATCGCGCCCGTACATCCAGAACACCGCACCCACGGTCAGCGCCACCATGGCAATCGCCATGGTCACCATCGTGAAAATGCCGCCGAAGAAGGAGAGGATAAACCGAAACACCGTCAGGATACGCCCATTGTGAGATACATGACCCACATATAAGGAGCCCGCCCGGCGCCGTCAAAACACGAAAGCTTTCGACACTGGCCGAAACACGCCTGTCTCGCCGAGCACATCGTCACTGCCGCACCAGCGGGCGCCGCGCCTCATCCGCATCGCGCCAGGCGAGGATCGAACGCACCATGCCGCCGACCATGCGCGCGCGCCACTCCGGGTCGCGCAGGTTGTCGAGATCGCGCGCGCTCGACAGGAACCCGACCTCGACCAGCACCGAGGGGATATCCGCGGACTTCAGCACCGAAAAGCCGGCGTTTCGCAAGGGGCGCCGATTCATCGGCCCGCCCGCTTCCGTCAGCCCGGTGACTAGCGCCTGCGCCAGGGCTTTCGAGCGCGGCTCGGTCTCCTGCCGCGCGAGGTCCAGCAGCACGCTGGCCACCTCGTCGTCGGAGCCTGTGAGGTCCGTGCCCGCAATGATATCCGCGCGGTTGTGCCGCGCTGCGAGATGCGCCGTCGCCGTGTCGCTCGCCTCATCCGACAGCGTGTAGATCGTGGCCCCCTGCGCGCCCCCCTGGCTCAGCGCATCGGCGTGCAGCGACAAGAAAAGGTCCGCACCGGCCCGGTGCGCAATCGCCACTCGGCCCTCCAACGAGACAAACACGTCGCTTTCCCGGGTCAGCACCACGTCCACATCGCCCGCCCGCAATAGCGCCTCGCGCAACTCCAGCGCGATCTTGAGCATCAGCTCCTTTTCGTTGATCTCCTCGCGCTCCGCACCCGGATCGACACCGCCGTGCCCGGGATCAATCGCAACGACAAAGCGGTCATCCGCCACCGGTGCGATGGCGTCTTGCGGCACCGGATCGGGCCAGAGCGCATCCTCCGGTGCGCCCGCCTTGGCGGCAAACACCTCAGGCGCAACCGGGTCAAAGCGCATCCGCAGCACAGCACGGCCCGTATTGTCATCCACCGTCAGGCCAATGTCTTGCGGCACAAACGGCCCCGACAGGTCAGCCACCAGCCGAGACCAACCCGGCTGGAAGTTCCCGAACCGCACATCCGCAAACGGGCCGTCTTCCTGCACCAAATCCTCGGCCCGGACACCGGACCAATCCACCTCGCGGAAGTCCATGACCAGCCGAGGCGGCGCGTCGAGCGTGAAAACCCGGAAAGGGACCCCTTGGCTGAGGTGCAGGGCGAGCTCAGAGTGGCCGAACCACCCCGCCGTCAGGCCGCTTTGCGTGGCATCCACGCGCGCGACAGCCGAGAGGTCCTGCGCCATCGCGCAAGACAGACCAAGCAGCGCGCTCGCTGCCGCGGAAAGGATCGACCGGATCATGGGCTGCTCTGCCCCTTGTGATTTTTGCGCAGTCTATCAAAGCTGACCGGTGCTGTGAAACCCCGATCAGCGTCTCGCCATGAAATCCTTGAGCCGCTGCAGCCCCTCCTCGATATCGGCGGTGCTGCGCGCATAGGAGAACCGCAACGTGCTGTGACCGCGCGCCTGATCGAAGTCGAGCCCCGGCGTGACCGCGACGCCTGCCTGCTCGAGGATATCCGCGGCGAAGGCCCGGCTGTCCTGCGTCAGATCCGACACATCGGCATAGACGTAAAACGCCCCATCGGGTGGCGCGATCTTGGTGAACCCGGCCTCGGGCAGCCCCCTCAGCATCAAGGCACGGTTCGCACGGTAGACGTCGAGATTGGCCTGCAATTCGTCCTCCGCATCCATCGCCGCCAAGGCGGCAACCTGGCTGGCATGCGGCGCACAGATGAACATATTCTGCGCGATGCGCTCAACGATGCGCACATGATCTTCAGGAACCACCATCCAGCCAACACGCCAGCCGGTCATGGAGAAATACTTCGAAAAGGAATTGATCACATAAGCATCGTCGGTGATCTGCAGCGCGGTCACCGCTTTGGCCTCATATTCGATGCCGTGATAAATCTCATCCGAGATAAAGGACGCCTCCTGCGCCTGCGCCGCCTCGATCAGAGCGCGTATGGCGGGCGCATCCAGCATCGTGCCCGTAGGGTTGGCCGGGGAGGCCACCAGAAGGCCGGCAAGGTCAAGGCCTTCCAAATCAGCGGGCACGGGCTGATATCGATTGTCAAACCGCGTTGGAATGTCCACCGGCCGCAAATCCATCGCGCGCAATATCTGGCGGTAGCTCGGATAGCCCGGCGCGCCGATGCCCACCTTGTCGCCGGTATCGAAAAGTGCGGTAAAACTGAGCAGAAATCCGCCGGAGGAACCGGGCGTGATGACCACACGACTTGGGTCGAGATCAACGTCATACCACTCCCCGTACATCCGGGCGATCCGGGCGCGCAGCGCTGGCAGACCCAAAGCGACGGTATAGCCAAGCGCACCCGTCTCCATCGCCCCGGCGAGCGCTGTGGTCGCCGCTTTCGGCGCACCCGTGCCTGGCTGACCCACCTCCATGTGGATGACATCACGGCCCGCATCCTCCAGACGCCGCGCCGCCTCCATCACATCCATCACAATGAAGGGATCGACCACGGATCGCCTTGAACTACGCATGAAATCCCTCCAGTCTCGCGTTATGGTCTTTCACCTTGTCTTCCGGCTCGCGTCAATCCCGGCGCTGTTGATCTGGCTGATGGCGGCGCCCCTTCAGGCCCAGAGCCTGCTGCGTGATGCCGATCTGGAATACGGGTTGAAACAGCTGGCCACACCGATCCTCAGCGCCGCCGGTCTCAACCCCGCGCGCGTCAAGGTGCTGGTCGTCAACGAAAGCTCGCTGAATGCCTTCGTGGTCAGCAATGACGCGATTTTCGTGCACTACGGGCTGATCAACCAGATGACATCGGCCCCGATGCTGCAGGCGGTTCTGGCCCATGAGGCCGCGCATATCGCGAACGGCCATATCACCCGGCGCATGACCAACCTTTCGAGTGCGCGCACCGCCTCGGGCCTTGGGGTTGCCCTGGCCGTCGCTGCCGCAGCGGCGGGTGCGGGCAGTGCCGCAGGTGGCATTGCGCTTGGCACCCAGACCTCCGCGCAGGCACGGTTCTTCAAACACACCCGCGCCGAAGAGGCCGCCGCAGATCAGTCTGGTATTCGCTATATGAAGGCCGCTGGCGTCGATCCGCAGGGCATGGCGGATGTGCTCAATATTTTCCGCGGCCAGGAGGTGCTGTCCGAAAGCCGCCAGGACCCGTATCTGCGCAGCCACCCGCTCTCGCGGGATCGGTTCCGCGCCGTTGAAGGGTTCGTTGCCGCCTATGGCAATACGGGCGAGCCCAATGCCGACGCCGCCTATTGGTTCGCGCGCGTCAAGGGCAAGCTCAGCGCCTATACGCGGTCGCCGAAATGGACGCTGCGCCGCTTGAAAGAGACGCCCTATGCGGATGTGCGGCTGCTACGCGAGGCAATTGCCGAGCACCGCCAGTCGCGCACCAAGCAGGCCCTGCGCGCTATCGACGCCGCCATCGCAAAGCGCCCAAATGATCCCTTCCTGCACGACCAGCGCGGGCAAATCCTGCTCGAGACACGCAACTTCTCAGCGGCTGCGGCAGCCTACGGCCGTGCCGTGCAACTGGCGCCCAACGATGCGCTGCTTCTGTCCGGCTACGGCGGCGCCCTTCTGGCAAACGGCGAGGTCAGCCAGGCGCGCCAGGTGCTTGAAAAGGCCCGCACAATCGATTTCCGCGACGGCTCCATGCTGCGCGATCTGTCCGTGGCTTATGCCAAATCCGGACAGACCGGCATGGCCGCGCTGGTTACGGCAGAACGCTATGCCCTGACAGGTCGGCTGGAAGACGCCGGCATCCACGCAAAACGCGCCGTTGGGCTGCTGCCCAACGGCAGCGGCTCTTGGCAACGCGCGCAGGATGTGTTGATTGCATCCGAACGCGCCGCAAAACGGAGATAAGAAATGCTCACCCGCCTGACCCTGCCCGCCCTGCTGGCGCTTGCGCTGCCCGCCTCCGCCTTGGACCTGCAGAGCATGACCGAGGAGGAACGCACCCTGTTCCGCTCCGAAGTGCGCGCCTATCTCATGGACAACCCCGAGGTGATCATGGAAGCAGTGCAGGCACTTGAAAACCGACAGGCCGAGGCGCAGGCGCAGGCTGATCTGACGCTCGTCTCCGACCACGCGGATGCAATTTTCAACGATGGGTTTTCCTTCGTGGGTGGCAACCCGGATGGGGACATCACGCTGGTCGAATTCATGGATTATCGCTGCGGTTTCTGCAAACGCGCCTATGGTGAGGTCGAAAAGTTGCTGGAATCCGACGGCAACATTCGGTTTATCGTGAAGGAATTCCCGATCTTGGGCGAGCAGTCCCTGCTGGCCTCGCGCTTTGCTATCGCCACGCGGCAGCTTGAGGGCGACGAGGCCTATAAATCACTTCATGACGCACTTATGGAATTCAACGGAGACATCACCCTGCCCGCGCTGCGCCGACTGTCTGAGACCTACGGACTCGATGCCGAGGCCATCGAGGCGCGGATGGAAGATGAAGCGGTGACCGAAGAGATCCGCAAGACCCGTGCGTTGGCGCAACAGTTGCAGATCACCGGCACACCGACCTTTGTCATGCATGATGAGATGCTGCGGGGCTTCCTGCCCTACGACCAGATGCGGGCGCTTGTCGAAGAGAAGCGCGAGCTCTGAGGCGCCCGCCCGCAGCGCGGCCTATTCAGCCGCGCTTGCCACGCGGGCTTCGGCGTCCAGCTCCGCAGCCTTGCGCTCCACCTGCTCGACAATGTGATCGATCATCTCATCGTTGTTGAGCTTGTGGCTCTGCTTCCCCGCGAGGTAAACCATGCCCGACCCGGCGCCGCCGCCGGTAAACCCCACATCTGTCATCAGCGCTTCACCCGGGCCATTTACGACGCAGCCGATGATACTCAGGCTCATAGGGGTCTTGATGTGCTCAAGCCGTCTCTCAAGCTTTTCGACCGTCTTGATTACATCAAAGCCCTGACGGGCGCAGCTCGGACAGCTTATGATGTTTACACCTCGGTGGCGCAGGCCAAGTGATTTCAGGATCTCATAGCCGACCTTCACCTCTTCGACCGGCTCAGCCGAGAGGCTCACCCGGATCGTGTCGCCGATCCCCATCCAGAGCAGATTGCCGAGTCCAATGGCCGATTTGATCGTGCCCGAGGTCAGCCCCCCCGCCTCGGTGATACCGAGGTGGATCGGCGCATCGGTGGCCTCGGCCAGTTGCTGATAGGCGGCGGCAGCCATGAAGACATCCGAAGCCTTGCAGCTGATCTTGAACTCGTGGAAATCATTGTCCTGCAGGATCTTGATGTGGTCGAGCCCAGACTCAACCATCGCATCCGGGCAAGGCTCGCCATATTTGTCGAGCAGGTGCTTCTCGAGACTACCGGCGTTCACGCCAATGCGGATGGAGCAGTTGTGATCCCGTGCCGCCTTGATAACCTCTTTCACGCGTTTTTCGTCGCCGATGTTGCCCGGGTTGATCCGCAGGCAGGCGGCACCGGCCTCCGCGGCCTCAATGCCCCGTTTGTAGTGGAAATGGATATCAGCGACGATTGGCACGGAGACCTCTGGCACAATCTCCTTCAAGGCTTTCGAGGATGCCTCATCAGGCACAGAAATCCGAACGATGTCGGCGCCCGCATCCGCCGCGGCCTGTACCTGCGCGATGGTGGCTGTGACATCTGTAGTCAGCGTGTTCGTCATCGTCTGGACGGTGATCGGAGCGTCGCCGCCAACCGGCACCGAGCCGACCATGATTTGACGCGATGCCCGACGGTAGATGTTGCGCCAAGGGCGCACATGGTTCAACGACATCAGCCTGTCCTTTGCGAAACACTCTTATCTCTCAAAATAGACAGTCAGGCCCGTGGTCGCAATGGGAGGTTTTGGTGCGGGTTGGTGTTACTCGGCCACCGCGCCGAGAGGCGTCTGCAGTTCCACAACCGTGGTCGCAAGGGCTTCGTCCGCCGCCAGATCAGCCACAGTGTAACGCGCCTTCAAGCTGTCCACGTCGAGAGGCAGCTTTGAGGTGATCGTCCCCGTTTCGCCAACCGGACCATAATACTCGCCGCTCAGCGCAAAGTAGATCGCGCCACTTTCGCCAGTGCGCAAGGTCGGCGGGGCTTCTGACACCGGCGCATCCCATGTCTCGCCGGGCTCCATGATGGTCTCGAAGATCACAGTCCCATCTGCAGCGCTCACCCGGACCCAGGAGGGACGTACGGCCACCATGCGCAGAGCCGGCCCGATCTCTTCCACCACTTGCGGCACGGGCACCGCTGTGTCCATCGCTGCCGCGACTTCCGCGTCGAGTTCATCGGCAAGGCTCAGCCGCTGGGGTGGGACGTCTTCGTCAACGCGCAGGTTGGCAAAATTTCCGATCGAGCCAGGATCAATCGTCGAGATAGGCGCATCGCGCGCGACCAGAACCGGCACATCCAGCGCCTGCGGACGGTAGAGGCGGTCCAGTGCCTCGGCGCGCGGCTGCTCCATCACGCCCGGGGCAGCGGAGCTTGCACCATCCGGTGCGGCGGCCAAGACACCGTCCAGCGGGTCGAGGTCGGAGAGCACAATCGGCGTCTGCTCAACAGGAGCGACCTGAACGCGCTGCACCTCCTGCAACACCGAGTAGCCGCCAAACCCAATGGCTCCGATCAGCGCCATGAGCACCAGCGAGGAGCCAATCGCACTCGGTTCGATGCCCGAGAAGAACCCTTCACGGGTCGGCACAAAAGGCGTGCCCGGGCGGTTGAACATGTCGTTGTCGAGCGACCGACCCGCGGAGACCTCCCGCCCGGTCTTTTTGACCACCGAGGCCTTCGAGGACATCCCATGCGCCACCGTGAAGCCGCTTTCAGCACAGAACGTCTCAAACGCCTCGTCCGGGTTCATTCCAAGATAGCGCGCGTAGGACCGCACATAACCAGCAATAAATCCGGGGGTATCGAAGGCGTCGGGGTCACAGTTCTCGATCGCCGCGATATAGGCCGCCTTGATCCGCAGCTCGCGTTGTACGTCGAGGAGAGATTTGCCCATCGTGGCGCGTTCACCGCGCATCACATCGCCGAGACGCAATTCGAAATCATCGAACCCTTTGCGTTCGACTTCCTCTTCAACACTCTCAGAGTGCTTGCGCCCAATCATACGTCTGCCCCATTTTCCCCGTGCCTGCCTAACGCGTGTGTCAGACTGTGAATCGTCCCCACGATTCGTACCTGACCTCTTGTTTATGTTAGGTTAACACAAGACAACTACAAAATCATGCAGCGTCAGACTAGCCGACGTCTTGGGCACGATTTAGCGCACAATGTGACCAAAGTCCGTCCATTGCGTGCACCAGCGCATCGATCTCTTTGGGGCCGTGAACGGGCGACGGTGTGAAGCGCAGACGCTCGGTCCCGCGCGGCACGGTGGGGTAGTTGATGGGTTGCACGTAGATGCCGTGCTCTTCGAGCAGCATGTCGCTGAGCATCTTGGTATGGACCGGGTCGCCGACCATCACGGGCACGATATGGCTGCCGTGATCGATGATGGGCAAGCCCAATCCTTTCAGCCGCAGCTTAAGGATTTTCGCCTGGGTCTGGTGCTGTTCGCGTAGCTCCGGCGACCGTTTGAGGAAGGCAACTGAAGCGGCTGCGCCAGCGGCCACCGCCGGCGGCAGCGACGTGGTGAAGATGAACCCCGGCGCGTAAGACCTTATCGCATCGCACATTTTTGCAGATGCCGCGATGTAGCCACCCATCACGCCAAAGGCCTTGGCGAGCGTGCCGTTGATGATGTCGAGCCGATGCATCAACCGGTCGCGCTCGGCGACGCCAGCCCCGCGCGGGCCATACATGCCCACGGCATGGACCTCGTCGATGTAGGTCAGCGCGCCAAATTCATCCGCCAGATCACAGATCGCTTCGATGGGTCCAAAGTCGCCATCCATCGAGTAGATCGACTCGAAAGCGATGACCTTGGGCGCTGCCGGATCATCCGCTTCAAGCAGCTCGCGCAGATGCGCCACGTCATTGTGCCGGAAGATACGCTTGGCCCCGCCGTTGCGGCGCACACCTTCGATCATTGAGGCGTGATTCAACGCATCCGAGTAAATGATCAGCCCCGGAAAGAGCTTCGGCAGCGTCGACAACGTTGCGTCATTTGCGATGTAGGCCGAGGTGAAGAGCAGCGCGGCCTCTTTGCCGTGCAGGTCCGCAAGCTCCGCTTCAAGGCGCTTGTGATAGACAGTCGTGCCCGAGATGTTGCGCGTGCCGCCCGAGCCCGCGCCGGTGGCATCGAGCGCTTCGTGCATCGCCTCCAGCACAACCGGGTGCTGGCCCATGCCGAGATAATCGTTGCCGCACCAGACGGTCACGTCCTGCGTGCTGCCGTCCGGACGGGTGCGTGTGGCATGGGGAAAGTGACCGTTGTGGCGCTCGATATCGATAAAGGTCCGATAGCGGCCTTCATCGTGCAGACGGGCAATCGCCTGATCCAGCTTGTCGTCGTAGCTCACCCGGTCTCTCCTTCATCCGATCCCGGGCCGTGTGATGCCTTTGGAATCTTTCTAAGCTTGAATATAGGCCCCACGCTTGAGGTTCAATAACCTTAGGGTGCGCACCATGTCGCAGCTTTGACATACATCAATTGGTCTTATGCCTGTGTGAACTGCTTCACACGCTTCCCGCTTGCTCCTGCGATCCCCGCTGATACGGTCCACTCAAATCAAAGGAGCTTGCCCATGTCTCTTGACGCTGTCCTGTCCCGCATCGATGCCGATCTGCCCGCCGCCATGGACCGGCTGATGGCGCTGCTGCGCATTCCGTCGATCTCCACCGACCCCGCCTACAAGGCCGACTGCGACCGCGCCGCAGACTGGCTGGTGGAGGATCTCAACAGCCTCGGCATTGCAACAGAAAAGCGCCTCACACCGGGTCACCCGATGGTTGTCGGACATCTGGAGGGCGACGGCCCACACCTGCTGTTCTATGGTCACTACGATGTGCAACCGGTTGATCCGCTTGAGCTTTGGGACAATGACCCCTTCGATCCGCGCGTCGAGCAAACGCCGAAAGGCGAGGTGATCCGGGGGCGCGGGTCCTCGGATGACAAGGGCCAACTGATGACCTTCATCGAGGCCTGCCGCGCGTGGAAAGCGGTGCACGGCACCCTGCCCTGCAAACTCACGTTTTTCCTCGAAGGTGAGGAAGAGAGCGGCTCGCCCTCGCTGGTGCCTTTCATGCAGGAGAACGCGGAGGAGCTGACATCCGATCTTGCGTTGATCTGCGACACCGGCCTTTTCGAGAGCAAGACACCCGCCATCGTGACCATGCTTCGCGGGCTTCTGGGCGAAGAGCTCACGATCAAAGGCCCGGACATCGACCTGCACTCCGGCATGTACGGCGGGGTTGCGATCAATCCCATTCGCGTGATGTCCCAGGTGATCGCCTCACTGCATGACGATCAGGGGCGGATCACGGTGCCGGGTTTCTACAACGGGGTGCCGGAATTGCCCGACGAGATCGAGGCGCAGTGGCAGCGGCTGGCTTTTGATCACGCCAGCTTCCTCGGGGACGTGGGCCTGTCGAAACCGGCGGGCGAGCAGGACCGCACGCCGCTCGAGATGGTCTGGTCGCGCCCCACCTGCGAGGTTAATGGCATCTGGGGCGGCTACACCGGTGACGGCTTCAAGACGGTGCTGCCCGCAGAGGCGCATGCGAAGATCAGCTTCCGCCTGGTCGGCACCCAGGATCCTTTGGCGATCCGCGAGAGCTTCCGCGAGATGGTGCGCGGGATGCTGCCCGAAGACTGCGAGGTGACGTTCAGCGATCACGGCGCCGGGGCTGCATCGATGACGGAAACCAGCGACCCAAGCTTTGAAGCCGCGCGCAAGGCGCTCAGCGACGAATGGCAGGTGCCCGCAGCCTATGTGGGCTGTGGTGGGTCCATTCCGATTGCGGGGCATTTTCAGGAGATCCTTGGCACGACGCCGATGCTGATCGGCTTTGGCAAGGATGACGACGCGCTGCATTCGCCGAACGAGAAATACGATGTGGAGAGCTTTCACAAAGGTATCCGCAGCTGGGCGCGCATCCTCGCGGCGCTGACGTGAGGCAGGGGCGGCCTAAAGCCCACCCCACCTGCCTGCTCGGAGGGCGGTGCTCGTGACGGACTGGGCGGATCCGCTCATAGCGGAGGTGAACAGGCAGCGCATCTGCTACCGGATGTGCGGCAGCGGCCCCCCGCTCCTGCTGCTGCACGGCTTTCCACAGACCCATATGATGTGGCACGCGGTTGCCCCTGAACTCGCGCAGCAGTTCACCGTGATCACCCCTGACTTGCGTGGCTATGGCGCCAGCAGCAAACCGGAAGGCACAGAGGCCTACAGCTTCCGGCAGATGGCGGCTGATCAACTGGCGCTGATGCAGCATCTCGGGTTTACGCGGTTTCACTTGGCGGGCCATGACCGTGGCGGGCGCGTCGCACACCGGCTGGTGCTGGACGCAGCGGAACATGTGCAGAGCCTGACCGTCATGGACATCGTGCCGACGCATCTTCTCTTGGATGAACTCACCCGGCAGGTCGCCACCGCCTACTATCACTGGTTCTTCCTCGCCCAGCCCTACCCGTTCCCCGAAACCATGATCGCGCATGACCCAGACGCCTACTTCGAAAGCTGCCTGCTGGGCTGGGGTGCGGCCAAACTGTCAGACTTCGCGCCCGAGGCGCTCGCTGCCTATCGCACTGCCTGGCGCGACCCCGACACCATCCGCGGCATGTGCGCCGATTACCGCGCCGCGCTGCATCACGACTTCGACCTCGACGCGGCGGACCTCGACCGCTACGTCGCCTGTCCCGCGCTCGTCCTCTATGGCGCGGCGGGCGCCATGGCCAACGCCTACGACGTCCCCGCCACCTGGGCCGAGCGCCTCAGCGACATGCGCAGTGCGGCAATCCCCGGCGGACATTTCTTCATCGATCAATCGCCAACCGAGACCGCCAAAGCCCTTCAGCGCTTCCTGTCGGATATCGCCTGACCCGCCCGATCCCACAGGCCTGAAAACGCAAAAAGGGACCCGAAGGTCCCTTTGAAGCAGCGGTGGCGCGGTTGACGGGGCTCGAACCCGCGACCCCCGGCGTGACAGGCCGGTACTCTAACCAACTGAGCTACAACCGCCCACTGCATCCGCGCGTCTTGCTGCGCGTTGGGACCTCTTAGGCGGGCGCATCAGGCGCGTCAAGCGGGTACCGTGTCGAGTGCGAGAATTTTTTGCCAAAATGGACGGGTGTCCTTGCAGCCAACGCCGATGCGCTCAGAGCGGCTCGGCACGCAGGTCATCGAGAATGAGCTGCCCGGCGAACGCGCCCCAGATTCGGTAGATTTCCGGCCCGGGGTGGAAGCCATCCGCTGCCATCAGTCTGGGGTCGAGCCCCCAATCCGGCGCGATGAGACGGAGCTCTTCGGTCGCCGCCGCCATTCCCTCGAGCGCGCTGCGCAGCCGCGCCGCATGTCGCCCGAGCACGGTGTTCAGAGGGCGCGGCAACGCGCGAAAGTGCTCCAACGGCGGGACCGTGGTGGCATAGATCCGCCCCACCGAAAATCTGGCCCGGACCACGTCGTGGAGTTCGGCTGTGTGTTCAAGCCAGCGGTGAGGACTGATCAGACGGGTTGTGTCATTCACACCCAAAGCGGTCACCGCGATGTCAAAGGGCTTGAGCGCACGGTGTCGCACGACCTCGCGGAGCCTGCCCGTGGTCCACCCTGTTTGGGCAATCAGCGACCAGGATACCCGGTACTCTGTGCTGAGCGCCTGCACCAAATGGCCACTCAAGGCCGCCGATTGGGTCTCGACCCCCACGCCCGCCGCCGAAGAATCGCCAAGGATCAGCAGGCGGAGCTCCGGCCCCTGCCCGGCGACGCCACTGCGCGGGCCTGCGGCCTCCGGCAGGCGCGGCGTCCGCCGGACCACCTGCAACGCCTGCACGCCCAGAACCGGTGCCAGAGCCACCTGTTGCAGCCGCGGCCAGATCATACGCGCGCCCTAGCGATCGGGCAGTGGAATGAATTCCTCGTCATCGCCCGGCGGCAGCTGGAACCGCCCATGCGCCCAGTCGCCCGCACGCCAGGCCTCCTTGGCCGCATCGATCCGATCCTTCGACGAGGCCACGAAATTCCACCAGATGTGCCGCGGACCCTCCAGCGTCGCGCCGCCCAGCAGCATCAGCCGCGCGCCCTCCTCGCCCGCCGTCAGGGTGATCCGGTCTCCGGGGCGGAACACCATCATCTGACCGGAGTCGAAAGTATCGCCCGCGACGGTGATCGCGCCCGAGACCACATAGACGCCGCGGTCCTCATGATCATCCGGCAAGGGAATGCGCGCCCCTGGCTGCAACACCGCATCCGCATAAAAAGTCTCGGAATAGACCTTCACGGGCGCCTCCTCGCCATAGGCTGTGCCGAGGATCAACCGCACCTCTTTACCCTCGCCCTCCAGAAACGGCAGCGTGTCTTTCGGCGCATGTTCAAAGGCGGCGGCCTCATCTTCCGCCGCCTCGGGCAAGGCCACCCAGGTCTGAATGCCAAAGAGATCATGCGGGCGCTTGCGGATCTCACCATCCGTGCGTTCGGAATGGGTGATGCCATGCCCCGCCACCATCCAGTTCACCGCGCCGGGTTCGATCCACTGGTCCGTGCCAAGACTGTCGCGGTGGTGAATCTTGCCCTTGTAAAGATATGTCACCGTGGCGAGGCCGATGTGCGGATGCGGACGGACATCAATGCCCTTGCCGGTCACGAATTCCGCCGGACCCATCTGGTCGAAGAAGATGAAGGGGCCCACCATCTGACGTTTGGGCGCGGGCAAAGCCCGGCGCACTTCGAAACCACCCAGATCGCGCGCGCGCGGCACGATGACGGTCTCAATCGCGTCAACCATGTCTCCGGTGGGGCAATCGGGGTCCAGGGCGGGGTTCCAACTCATCGCGCGTCCTCCTTTGGCTATCAGCAAAAAGAGTAGCCTGCGGGCGCACGGATGCAATTACCAGGCGATCAGATTTTGCGCATATCCTGGCCCGGCGCGCCCATCGCAGTCTGATCGATCCGTCGCGCCGCCTGATCCAGCCGCGCGGCCATGTGGATGATCTCGGACACATCGCCCGCGCTCTGCTCCAGCGCCATCTCGAAGGCGGCGTATTCAAGGTACTGCGCGGCGATCTGCATCGCATAGCGGACCTTCTCGCGATTGGGCAACGTATCCAGGGCGGCGAAAGCCGTCGACAGGTCCACAACCTCAGCGGGAATGTCATCCGTGGGCACGGTCATGTCGTGTCCGCTTTCAAATATGCTCCGACGCAATACCACACTTCAGCGCGTCAGATTTCACCTCGACCCAATGGACCCGGTTGGGGTCGCATTTCACTCTCCCGGCCCATATACGGGCCCTTTGCTGCGCCTTGATCCCAGTTCATTTCCCCAAAACACCACCTGCACTGTCCCTTAAAGGATAGGCATCTGTCAACCCAAGGTAGTTTGGGAAAACTGTTTTAAAACCTGAGGCAAATAAAACTTGTGCGCTTCGCTACTGCAGGCGCCGTTGAGGCATGCGGACTGGCTCGGCCACCGACGTGATCTGAACGTCATTGGAGGCGAAATCCATTTGGGCTGCGCAGTTGATCAGGTCGGCGACATCATCGGCCGACTGTCGACCCGCGAGTTCAAAGGCCGCGAATTCGATCAGGCGCGAGGCAACGCCGAGGGCTCGGCTCGAGCGATCAGAAACTGGCAAACTCCGCAAATGGCTGATCAGCGTTTCAACCGCTGCGTCCGTTTGCTGCACGGCCACGCGTTTTCGCGGCTTGCTCGCCTTTCTCACGCACATACGTGTGCCCCTTCCTGATCCCAAACACTTTTTCGTGTTCGTTTAGGATGGATCACAGGCCAGGGGTCTTGGCAAGGCACAGTTTGTGGCAGCCGCGCACCGTTTTTTGGCGGCGATGTTGACCTAAGCGCGCGTGAGTTCTGAGGCAGGCGGTGAAAATGGTGGGTCGTGAGAGGCTCGAACTCCCGACATCTTCGGTGTAAACGAAGCGCTCTACCAACTGAGCTAACGACCCGCTCCGGTGCATGTAGCCAATGTCATCGACCGCTTCAAGCCCCTATTGAAAGCTGGCGCATCGTGCCGTTTTCGAGGTGGTAGATCACCCCTTGGCCACCTGGCAACATGCCGATTTCACAGATATCCTGATCAAGGACGATGAGCCGCAGCATCCGCGAGGTGATGCCGTGGGTCACCAGAACCGACGGCCCGGAGAGTTCTTCCAGAAACGCCTTGCAGCGTGCATGAAGCGCCACAAATCCCTCACCGCCCGGCGCACGATTGTAAAGATCGAGCGCGCTTTCCTCACTTTCATCGACCACGCCGTCGATCACGAGTTCGGTGCGCGGCAGTCCTTCCCATGCGCCCACTCCGATCTCTGCCAGCCGCGCATCGGTTGAGATGCTGCTGAAAAGGCCTTCCAAGGCAATGGCGGCGGTCTGAAACGCGCGGCCCTGTGGACTGCACAGCGCCTGAAACCGATCGAGCATCTCGTCTCGCAAAAGCTCCCGCTGCGTCTGCGCCTGCGCTCGCCCCAACGCGGTCAGAGGCGAATCGAGCCCGCCCTGGATGCGATGCTGCGCATTCCATTCGGTCTGTCCATGACGCAGGATGTAGAGAGGCGGAAACATGGCTGCCGTGTCGCTTGCTCGAGGGTCGTCCGACAGCATGTGCCACGACCGCTCGGCGTTGTCACGGCACAAGAATGGCTGGCCTGACAGAAGGCCCGGCGTGTGACTTCAACCGCAGCGTTCGAGCTCCACGGCGGTGGGCGCTCCTGTCGATCAACACACCTTGCCCTCACAACGCGGCATCCGGTCGGCGCACTATTAGAGCGATTGCGCCGCGGGCATCGGTCAAAAGGAGAATGGTGGGTGATAAGAGATTTGAACTCCTGACATCTTCGATGTGAACGAAGCGCTCTACCACTGAGCTAATCACCCGTGTCGGCTGACCTACCCAAATCCGCGCGCCCATGCAAGAGGTCGCAGAGAAATTTCAGCGCTCGGAGGGCGTCTTCGGCGGTGGCAAGACGGCTTTCAGGGGCGGCATGCTCTGCCGCATTCGAACAACCATGACCCGCCCGTTTGGCTGCGCCTTCTCGCGGGTCACTTTCAGGCGCCCCAGAGGCGGCAAAACCAGGCTGCGCCCTGCGGCCAGTGTCTCGCCCAACTCCGCCAGCACAGCCTCGACCACAGGCCTTGCCGCGCTCTTCTTCACCCCTGTCCGCGCAACGATGCGATCAATCAACTCCTTCTTGCGCAGAGCACCCGCGAATTCGCCCGCCGATTCCGACGCAGCGCTCTCACCCGCACCTTCCTCCATCGCCGGCGTCGGCTTGGGTGTCGCTTTCCGGCGGGACGAAGCGTTGCGCGCGCTGGTCTTGCCCGTCGGGCGCTTGGCTATGCTCATGAGGCCTCTCTTCCCTGCTCTTCTTTGTATACTGTCACCGCTGTTTCCAATTCGGAAACAGACGAAACGGTTCGCGTTTCCGAAGCCACTGGTCCCCCCCCGAACCAAAAAACGCGGCCTCGAGGGACCGCGTTCTTTTCAACATATCGCCAGATCAGTGCGCCGTCGCAGCATCACTCGCATCAGACGAGCCCGCCAAAGCCGCTGCTGCCGCGGCCTCCTCCGCTTCCTGATCCCATTCGATCGGGTCAGGTGTGCGCACGAGCGCATGCTTCAGAACATCCGAGACATGGGTCACCGGGATGATCTCCAGCCCGTCCTTCACGTTGTCCGGGATCTCCGGCAGGTCCTTCGCGTTCTCTTCTGGGATCAGCACGGTCGTGATGCCGCCCCGCAACGCCGCGAGCAGCTTCTCCTTCAAGCCACCAATCGGCATCGCATTGCCGCGCAAGGACACCTCGCCCGTCATCGCAATGTCCTTGCGCACCGGGATCTTGGTGAGCACCGAGACAATCGAGGTTACCATCGCCAGCCCTGCGCTTGGCCCATCCTTGGGCGTCGCGCCATCCGGCACGTGCACGTGGATGTCGATCTTGTCGAACTGCGGCGGTTTCACCCCGATCTGCGGGCTGATCGAGCGCACATAGGATGAGGCCGCATCAATCGACTCCTTCATCACGTCACCCAGCTTGCCGGTGGTCTTCATCCGGCCCTTGCCCGGCAGACGCAGCGCCTCGATGCTCAGAAGCTCGCCGCCGACCGATGTGTAAGCCAGACCAGTCACAACGCCGATCTGATCCTCTTTCTCGGCCAGACCATAGCGATACTTCTTCACGCCCAGGAAGTCGTCGATGTTCTCATCCGTGACGGTGACCTCCTCGGCCTCCTTCTTGATGATCTTGGTCAGCGACTTCCGCGCCACTTTCGCGATCTCGCGCTCGAGGTTCCGCACACCTGCTTCCCGCGTGTAGGTGCGGATCATTTCTGTGATCGCGGAATCCTCCAGCGCGAATTCCTTGGCCTTCAACCCGTGGTTCTTGATCTGCTTCGGCACCAGGTGCTGCTTGGCGATCTCGCGCTTTTCATCCTCGGTGTAGCCCGCCAGCGGGATGATCTCCATCCGGTCGAGCAGCGGCCCGGGCATGTTGTAGCTGTTGGACGTGGTCAGGAACATCACGTTCGAGAGGTCATATTCGACCTCAAGATAGTGGTCCACGAAGGTGGAGTTTTGCTCCGGATCAAGCACTTCCAGCATCGCCGACGCCGGGTCGCCCCGGAAATCCTGCCCCATCTTGTCGATCTCGTCGAGCAGGATGAGAGGGTTCGTCGTCTTCGCCTTCTTCAACGCCTGGATGATCTTGCCGGGCATCGAGCCAATATAGGTGCGCCGGTGCCCCCGGATCTCGCTCTCATCGCGCACACCGCCCAGGCTGATGCGGATAAACTCGCGCCCCGTCGCCTTCGCCACAGACTTGCCGAGTGAGGTCTTGCCCACGCCGGGTGGGCCGACCAGGCACATGATCGGGCCTTTCAGCTTCGACGACCGCTGCTGCACCGCGAGATACTCGACAATGCGCTCCTTCACTTTTTCGAGACCATAGTGATCGTCGTCCAGCACCTTCTGCGCGCGGCCAAGGTCTTTCTTCACGCGCGACTTCACGCCCCACGGGATCGACAGCATCCAGTCGAGGTAATTGCGCACCACGGTCGCTTCCGCCGACATCGGGCTCATGTTCTTGAGCTTCTTGATCTCGGCCTCGGCCTTTTCCTTGGCTTCCTTACTCAACTTGGTCTCGGCAATGCGCGCTTCGAGCTCGGCAACCTCGTTCTTGCCGTCCTCGCCGTCGCCCAGCTCCTGCTGAATCGCCTTCATCTGTTCGTTCAGATAATACTCGCGCTGCGTGCGCTCCATCTGGCTCTTCACGCGGGTCTTGATCTTCTTCTCGACCTGCAGCACCGACATCTCGCCCTGCATCAGGCCATAGACCTTTTCCAGCCGCTCGCTCACGCTTAGCGTCTCCAGCAGGTCCTGCTTCTGATGCACTTCGATACCGAGGTGCCCCGCTACCAGATCGGCGAGCTTCGCCGGTTCGGTGCTTTCACCGACCGCTGCAAGCGCCTCTTCTGGAACGTTTTTCTTCACCTTGGCATAGCGTTCAAACTCGTCAGAGACGGTGCGCAACAGCGCTTCGGTCGTGGCGAGATCGCCCGGCATCTCAGTCAGATACTCGGCGCGGGCCTCGAAGAAGCTGTCGTTTTCAAGGTATTCGGTGATGCGCACCCGCGCCTGCCCCTCGACCAGCACCTTCACGGTGCCGTCGGGCAGTTTCAGCAGTTGCAGCACATTGGCCAGCACACCGGCCTTGTAGATGCCATCGCTGTCGGGATCGTCCACGCCGGGGTCGATCTGGCTCGACAGCAGGATCTGCTTGTCGTCCGACATGACCTCTTCCAGTGCGCGAACCGATTTCTCGCGTCCGACGAAGAGAGGCACAATCATGTGGGGGAAAACCACGATATCGCGCAACGGCAATACCGGGTAAGAGGCGTTCAGAGGCTCTTGCATGCTCTATCCTTGTTCTTGGCAAGATGGTTCTGGTCCCGCATCTGCAGCAACGCTCGACCATCTCCGGGGTCGGATGACAAAGGTGGGGCGCCCTGACCCACAAATCAACCTTACCGTTGTTTCGGCTTGCTACAGCATGGCCAGAGAACGCCTGAAGCACAAGCCTTCAATCGCCCCTTTTGGCCTCTCAGAGCGCCCTTAATTCGGGTTCTGATTGTCCGTCAGGGACACCGAGAGCGACGATACCCGCGATGAGAGTGTTTTCACCTCATCCGCGATCACTGTGAACCCTTTGCCCGCGTCGCCCACGCGAGCTGCCTCGATCGAGGCGTTGGTAGCGACCATGTTGATCACCCGACCGATTTTGCCGATTTCCATGGCGATCGCACTGGTGTGATCGCTCACATCCGCGCGCCCCTTGTCATTGAGATCAAGGAAGAAGGCGCCGAAATCGTCACTGAACTGGCGCACGCCCTGGGCCACCCGCGTGCAGCACAGCGCATACATGTCGCCCACCGGCTGAAAGCCGCGAATCTCGTCAGCAGTGACCGTGCAGCGCGCCGCAATCCGCATCAACTCGTCAACCGCCTTGCTCACATGAGACAGCTGTTCTGCCAGCGGCTCCGGCAAGGCAATGTCCTGCGGGGTCAGATGCTCCGAGACCACGGTCTGCAAGGCGCGGCCGCCGATCTGGATCTTGTTGATGGCATCGGCGAATTCCGCAGGGGTGACGTGACCTGCGTCGTCGGACTCGGCCTCAAGATGATGCACAAACACCTGCATGGCCGCCACGGGCAGCGGTGCGATCTGCGACTGGACCATCTGTGCGATGCGTTCGCGTGTCATCTCGCCCTCGGGGGTCTTGGCTTCGGGTTTTGATGACATCGGGCACCTCCAACTCTTCGTGTGCCCGATGTAGGCGCGCGCAGGTTAAGCTTGTCTTAATCCAAGCAGATCAGGCGTAAAAAATTCGTCGAAAATGCCCGCCTCAGAGCGGGTCGATATCGCCTTCGGCGCGGCCTGCGTGAAAGGCCGCCTCCCAGGCCGCAAACTGCCCTGCCGAGATCGCGTCGCGCATGCCCTGCATCAGATCCTGGTAGTAGGTCAGATTGTGCCAGGTCAGCAGCATCGATGAGATGATCTCCTGGCTGCGGAACACATGGTGCAGGTAGGCCCGGCTATAGCTCCGGCAGGCGGGGCAGCGGCACGCTTCATCCAGCGGGCGCGGATCATCCGCGTGGCGCGCGTTCTTGATGTTGACCACCCCGCGCTGCGTGAAGACCTGCCCCGTGCGCCCCGAGCGCGATGGCAACACGCAATCCATCATGTCGATGCCGCGTTTCACCGCGCCCACGATGTCATCGGGCTTGCCCACGCCCATCAGATAGCGGGGCTTGTCGACGGGCAGTTGATCCGCCGCGAAATCGAGGCAGCCGAACATCGCCGCCTGCCCCTCGCCCACGGCCAGCCCGCCCACCGCGTAGCCGTCAAAGCCGATCTCTCGCAGCGCCGCGGCGCTTTCAGCCCGGAAATCCTCCTCCAGCCCGCCCTGCTGGATCCCGAAGAGCGCATGTCCCGGGCGGTCCCCAAAGGCGTCCCGCGAGCGCTGCGCCCACCGCATCGACAGCCGCATGCTCTCGGCAATTGTGTCGCGATCCGCAGGCAGTGCCGGACATTCATCGAAACACATGACAATATCCGAGCCCAGAAGCCTCTGAATCTCCATCGAGCGTTCCGGCGTGATCTCATGTTTGGAGCCGTCGATATGGCTCTTGAAGGTCACGCCCCGTTCGGTGAGCTTACGCAGATCCGCCAGGCTCATCACCTGAAACCCACCGGAATCCGTGAGGATCGGCCGCTCCCAGCTCATGAACCTGTGCAGCCCGCCCAGCCGGTCAATCCGCTCCGCCGTGGGCCGCAGCATCAGGTGATAAGTGTTGCCCAGCAAAACATCTGCGCCCGTCTCCCGAACGCTCTCCGGCATCATCGCCTTCACCGTCGCCGCCGTGCCCACCGGCATGAAAGCGGGCGTGCGGATCTCCCCCCGCGGGGTCGAGATCACTCCGGTCCGGGCCTTGCCATCGGTGGCGTGAAGATCAAAGGAAAAATTCATCCCGCCCCTTTGGCGCAAATCCCGCGCCATTCCAAGCCCGGAAGATCAAACCCGTTGCGGCAAACGGGCTTCGGTCGCAGAATGGCGGCCAAATTCGATAAGGCTGTGCGTGATGTTCACATGAGCGACCTTCCGCCGCACGTCTGGGGGCCGATATTTCTGGGCACCCCCTATGTGATTGCCATTGCTGTGGTGCTGATCGTACAAGCTGTGCGCCTGGTCCGCCGCGCCTGGCACACCAGAAAGATGCGAACGGGCATCGCGGAAGAAAGGCCACCAACCGACGCCGATGCTTCGGTCTTCCTGGTCCACGGGACCTTTGCCAGAGGTGCCGCCTGGACGCAGCCGGGCTCGCCGCTCCGCGACGCTGTCGCGCGTGGCGTCGGCGGGCCAGTGGCATTTCACAACATCCTCTGGTCCGGTCGCAATTCGGTCGCCGCCCGCCGTGCCGCCTCCGACGACCTGCAGCAGGCCGTGGCCCGCTCGTTGAAGCGCCACCCGGACCGGCGGCATCTGGTCGTCGCGCACAGCCACGGCGGCAATATCGCAATGCAAGCCCTGTCGCGCAGCGCCGATCTACGCGCACGCTGCCAGCTCATCTGCCTGTCGACCCCTTTTCTGGTTCTGCGCCCACGACCCGCGCTTCCGATCCTCGAATTCTGCAGCCTGCTGGCGCCCTTCTTTCTCAGCATGTTTTCCCTGCGCGCCCTGAATGTGTGGCTCGGCCCGCCGGCTTCGGTCGGCTGGAGCCTCCTGTCTCTTCTGGGCGCAGTGGTCCTCTCGGTGCTGGTGGCAGTGGCCGTGTCGCGCGCTGCGCGCCGCATCGCACAAGATTTGATGAACGAGACGCAAACAGCCCGACTGCCCCCTAGAAACGTCCTTCTCCTGCGCACCATTGCCGATGAAGCCTCGATGGGCATCGCCGCCGCCAACCTGATCAGCCGAGCCACCAACGTGATGCTGGAGGTGCCCCTCGCTCTGCTGGCCGCGGCAGATCAACGGGTCGAAGAGGCCCGGGCGAGGCTCCAACGCCATCGCTCGAGATTTCTGTGGAGCAGTATAGTCATCGTCGCCGCTACATTCGGCATGTCTGCGATGGGTTCGGTCGACCCGAGCGATACCGCCGTGGCGATCAGACTTCTGCTCCTGGCCGCTGCCGTCCTGCGGTTTCTCATCTATGCTTTTGCCTCGGGCTCACAGGCGCTCGTGATCGCCCCCGCCGTTTTTGTCATCGGCCTCGTGCTGGCGCCGGTGCTTGCGCTGCTCTCGCTGCTTGCCATGGCCACGGGCCGCGAGATGGCGCTCGCGAACACCTACGTCGACGTCTTCGCCGAACCTGCGCCCGTAGGCAGTTGGACCATGGTGATCGCGCGCGAGCTCGACACGCAGGCAGACCCATCGAAGGCCACAAAGCGCCCTACGCTGCAACACAGTCAAAGTTATCTTAACCCAGGTGCGCTCTACACGATCCAGCGCTGGATCAGTGACCGCAGCGCCCAACCAAGCGTCTCGGCCCCGGACGGTCAGATGACGGAGTTCAGGCCGCCAAACGCTTGACGCGACAGCCGCGTGCTCACAAATACGTGAGGCGCACTATAAAAGGACCGCCCCTTGGACATCGAAACCCTGATCATCTCGCTGATCGAAAGCTCTCTCGTTTTCCTTCTGCTGGCCGCCCTCTTCATCGTCCTGATCGTGAAGGCGGTCAAGATCGTCCCGCAATCCGAGAAATACGTGATCGAACGCTTCGGCCGGCTGCGCTCGGTGCTGGGGCCTGGCATCAACCTCATCGTGCCTTTCATCGACCGCGTGGCGCATGAGATCTCGATCCTCGAGCGCCAGCTGCCCAACGCCAGCCAGGACGCGATCACCAAGGACAACGTGCTGGTCCAGGTCGAAACCTCCGTCTTCTACCGCATCACCGAGCCCGAGCGCACCGTCTACCGCATCCGCGATGTCGATGCGGCGATTGCCACCACCGTCGCGGGGATCGTGCGGGCCGAAATCGGCAAGATGGACCTCGACGATGTGCAGGCGAACCGTGCGCAGCTGATCTCGACCATCAAGGCGTCGGTCGAGGACGCCGTGGATGACTGGGGCATAGAGGTAACGCGGGCCGAGATCCTGGACGTGAACCTCGATCAGGCCACCCGCGACGCCATGTTGCAGCAGCTCAACGCCGAACGCGCCCGCCGGGCGCAGGTGACCGAGGCCGAAGGCTCCAAACGCGCCGTGGAACTCGCCGCCGATGCCGAACTCTACGCCTCGGAACAAACCGCCAAGGCGCGCCGGATCCTCGCCGATGCGGAAGCCTACGCCACACAGGTCGTCGCGCAGGCGATCAACGAAAACGGCCTCGAAGCCGCGCAGTATCAGATCGCCCTGAAACAGGTGGAATCGCTGAACGCGCTCGGCGCGGGCGACGGCAAACAGACCATCGTCGTTCCCACGCAGGCTATTGATGCCTTCGGCGACGCCTTCAAGATGCTCAAGGGCCGCGGCACATGAATGATCTGCTGAACCTCTGGTGGGTCTGGACCGCCGCTGCGCTGGCCCTCGCGGTCATCGAAGTCCTGGTGCCGGGCTTCATCTTCCTCGGCTTCGCCCTCGGCGCGCTGGCGATGGTCGCGGTGATTTTCATCGCGCCAGGTCTCACCGCACCCGCCCTGCTCGCCATCTTCGCAGGCCTCTCCCTGCTGGCCTGGATCGGGCTGCGCATGGCGTTCCGGAAGCAGTCCTCAGGCGCCAAGATCGTCCACCACGACGTTAACGACAACTAAAGTCCCATAACAGCGCGCCCGCGTCTTCACCCTTCCAGAAATACTCCCGCCGGAGGCGGTCCACCGCGGCCGCTGCAGCCATCCGGTTGAGATCACCCAAGGCTCCTGCTACCCCAAGAGCAAAAGCAGACCGGGGGATGTCATGGAAAAGCTCACATTCGGATGGGAGGAGTGGGTGTCGCTGCCTGATCTGGGCCTGCCCGCGATCAAGGCCAAGGTCGACACCGGCGCGCGCACCTCCGCCCTACACGCCCACGATATTGAGGTCTTCGGCCCTGCCAAGCACCCCAAAGTCCGCTTCAACGTGCACCCCATCGCAGGCCGCGCCGATATGGCCATCACCTGCTCCGCCCCCTTGGTGGACCGCCGCGAGGTCACCTCGTCGAATGGCGAGGCCGAGCAGCGCTTCGTGATCTCCTCCACCCTCACCGTCGGCGAGCAGAGCTGGCCCATCGAGATCACGCTCACCAACCGCGCGTCGATGTCCTCGCGCATGTTGCTGGGGCGCCAGGCGCTCTCCGATCACATCTCGATCTCGCCGACCGAAAAGCACCTGCAGCCCGAGCTCAGCTACGACGACTACCACACCGCGGCCCTCAAGCGCCGCGCGCCCAAACGCGCCCTGCGCATCGCCGTGCTCAGCCGCGAGGACAATTACTCCACCCGCCGCCTCGTCGAGGTTGGCGAGGCGCGCGGCCACACGGTCGAGGTGATCAACACCACCCGCTGCTACATGGCCATCAACGCCATGGCGCCCGAGGTGCATTACGACGGCAAGCGCCTGCCGCGCTATGACGCGGTGATCCCGCGCATCGGCGCCTCGATCACCTCCTACGGCACCGCGATTATCCGCCAGTTCGAGACCATCGGCACATATTGCGTGAATGGCTCCGCTGGAATTACCGCCAGCCGCGACAAGCTGCACGCGCACCAGATCCTCGCGTCGAAGAAGATCGGCATGCCCACGACCGCTTTTGCCGCCTCGCCGAAAGACACCTCGAACCTCATGGGCCTCGTCGGCACAGCACCCCTGATCGTGAAACTGCTGGAATCCACGCAAGGCAAAGGCGTGGTCCTCGCCGAAACCAAGAAGGCAGCCGAGAGCGTCATCGACGCCTTCCGCGGCCTCAAGGCCAACTTCCTCGTGCAGGATTTCGTCAAGGAAGCCGCAGGCGAGGACATTCGCTGCCTCGTGATCGCGGGCAAGGTCGTCGCGGCCATGAAACGCACTGGCGCGGAGGGCGATTTCCGCTCGAACCTGCACCGCGGCGGCTCGGCCAAAGTGGTGCGTATCACCAAAGAGGAACGCGAGACCGCCGTGCGCGCCGCCCGCGCCTTCGGCCTCGGCAAGGCGGGCGTCGACCTTCTGCGCTCCGAATCCGGCCCGAAAGTTCTGGAGGTGAACTCCTCCCCCGGCTTCGAAGGCATCGAGACGGCGACGGGCAAAGATATCGTCGGCAAGCTCTACGACGAAATCGAAGCCCGTGTGAAACCCCAGCCCGCCCGCAAACGCGCGCGGGCCTGATCTCATCAGGGGTCCGTCAGACCAGGCGACATCAGCGGCACCGGGACCGAGGACGGCGCAGCAGCCCAGCATCACCCGCCGGTCAGCCGAAAGAACTCGACCAGCTGACCGTCTGGATCGAGCACCTTGAGCAGCTCAATTCCCGGCTCGACGATGATCTCCGGCGCGGGCGCCCCGGTCGCCTCTGCGACTCGGGCACGCACAGCCTCCAGGTCGCGCGATTGCAGATAGGGCACCGCACCGCTGCCCGCGACAGCCCCGGGCGCATAGCGCGCTCGGGACACGATCGCGAACCACCCGCCTGCCACGTCAAAGGCCACGAAGTCCTCCAGCGCAATCACCGGCGCGCGGTCCAGAACCCTGCGATAGAAGGCTTCGGCACGCGCAATGTCATCGGTGGGAACATAGGCGCCCATCGCCAGCGGGTCGCCCTCCGGCTGGCGATCCGCCGATTGCGCGCTCAGAGGCATGAGCAGCAACAGCACACAAGCAAAGACCAGTCTCACGCCGCACCTTCCTTGTCTGCCATCGCCGTGTCCTGGCAGCGTTCAGCCGCATAAAGACCAACAGCCCAGGCG
Source organism: Roseobacter cerffii (assembly GCF_054226325.1). Classification (NCBI taxonomy): domain Bacteria; kingdom Pseudomonadati; phylum Pseudomonadota; class Alphaproteobacteria; order Rhodobacterales; family Roseobacteraceae; genus Roseobacter; species Roseobacter cerffii. The sequence goes on along the minus strand of NZ_CM135757.1, from coordinate 2,127,429 downwards.
GGTTGATCCTCCGTAAACTCATGAAAGGTGTTCCGCACACCCGGATCATCGTCGAGACACTGTGCATTGATCGGGAAGGAGGCATCGGGCGACAAGGGCTCCCCAAGCGACGTGCCGCATGTGCGGCAGAACGAGCGCAGATAGGTGAAGGGCGCGTCCGGCGTCACGGTCTCGATATGCGCCTGCCCGTCCAATAATCTGAACTGGGCGCGGCTGACAAAAACGATGGTGGACGTGCCCAGCTTGCGGCACCGCGAACAGTGACATGTGCCCATGCCGCTGGCAGGTCCATCGATGACAAAGCGCACCGCTCCGCAGACGCAGCTTCCGGTAATCTCCATGGTCGGTCCTTTCCTTTTCGAGGGTTTCCACCTCACTACCGCACCCCTGCTGACAGCGCGTTGTCAGCATCATGTCAGCATATTAGGCTTGCGAGAAAGGAGACCCCATGCGGCGCGGCGACAGGCTTTTTGAAATCATCGAGATTCTCCGCCGGGCACGCGGCCCCCTGTCGGCGCAGGTCATCGGCACCGAGCTCGGCGTGACCAAGCGCACCGTCTACCGCGATGTGGCCGCCCTGATGGCGCAAGGGGTCCCGATCCAGGGCGAGGCCGGCGTCGGGTATATCCTCGAGGCCGGTTTTCACATGCCGCCGCTCATGCTCTCATCGGACGAGATCGAGGCTGCGGTGCTTGGCGCGCAATGGGTCCAGTCGCGCGGCGAGCCTGAGCTGGCGCTGGCCGCTGAAAAACTCATCGCCAAGATCGAGGCCGTGGCGCCTGCGGAGTTTCAGACCGCATTCGTCGACCCCGCCGTCAGCGTCGCGCCTGTCAGACCGCCTGTCGAGCCGCTGGGCGCCGCCGATGTGCGCCGGGCCATACGCCACAGGCGGAAGATCTGGCTGGTCTACCGTGACACGCGAGAGGCGGAAACGGAGCGTGTCATATGGCCGATCCTGCTTGGCTACAGAGACAGCGGCCGGATCGTGGCGGCCTGGTGCGAGCTGCGACAGGGGTTTCGGTACTTTCGCACCGAGCGCATTTTGCGCGCCGACATCCTCGACGCAAAAATTCCCCGCCGGATGGACCTGTTGAAGGCCGAGTGGCGTGCCGCGATGGAGATCGAGCGCCGCAGGTTTGCCGACGCCCCCGATCCGCCCGATCAATAGGACGGGCCCGCCGACCGCGGGGCCGCCTTTCGCGCCACCACCACGGCGGCAGGTCCGGCCAGGGGCACCACACGCGTTTGAAACCCGTCCTGCGCTTCGATCAGGGACCGCACGCCCTCAACCGCCAGGAAGCGTCCGCGTCCCCGCAGTGACAGCGCCTGGCTGACGATCCAGCCCAGCGGGCCGCGTGGCGGCTTCTGAGCGCAAAAGGCGAGGCACAGGAGCCCGCCCGGCCGCAGGACGCGGCACATTTCACGAATGGCGCGGGGGCGCTGCCCCACGGTCTCCAGCGCCCAGGCGCAAAGGACGATGTCGAAGGCGTCGTCTTGAAAGGGGATATCCTCCAGTCGGCCCCGCACCGCCTCGCAGGGCATGTCACCGCATCGGCGCAGCATGGCCTCGGAGGGATCCAGAAGCGTCAGGTTTTCCGCGGCATGACCTTCCGCGAGCAGCCTGCGCGCAAACGCCCCGGTCCCGCAGCCCGCGTCCAGAAGTCGCGCCTGCGGCGTCATCGACACCCGGACCACCGCCTCCAGCGCCGCCTGCGCCTCGCCGCCCGCATATCTGAGCCAGCGATCATGCGAGGCATCATAGGACGGTGCCATTTGATCATAGATCGAGACGAGATCACCCGTCGGAGCGGCAAAGATGGTCATGATCATACCTGTCCGGTCTGAGCCCCGGGGGCTCTGCCCTTGTCCGCTGGCCAGTTCCAGGCAGTCCAAAGGATCGCAAACATCGCCATCATCTGCAGGCTGAAATGATAGAGATCGTCGAGGTCCATCGGCGCGGGCGGTACCATCGTGACCGTGGTGACGAGTGCGGCCACCACGCTCAGGGGCCGCAAAATCCGGCGAGACAGGAAGATTGAAAGCAAGACCATGCTGATCGGAACGGACACCACGATCCCGCCGAGCAGCATCAGCTCTTCGGTGATCTCCATACCGTTGAACCGCCCAGTCATGATGGTCTGAAGAAATCCGGGCATGACGAATTGGTGCAGGTCCCGAAAGATGATGTTGAGCAGGATGAAAAGCCAAAGGGCCGAGAGCTTGCTGTGGGGATCTATCTCACGCATGGGTCTGTCTCTTGGGAAACTACGCGCGATCAGGCGCGGTCATAATTAAGGGGGGTGAAAGGACCGGAGCATCGGGCGTCAAAGCGGTGAGGCCAGGCGCGCATGGTCTGACACGCTGCCGGCACGAGGTGCATCCCGGCAGTCGGAGCGGGCATTTGGAACGGCCCCGTCGGGTCTCCGACGGGTACATATCGATGGTTGAAAAAGGTGGTGTGCATCATTGGCCTCGCATGTCGTGCGGCCATTTAGCTATGCGCATGCGCCTGGGTAATTGCCTAAATCCTTACATCAGGTATACGCAGGCGCATGAACTGGGACGCAATATCCTTTGACTGGAACCAGGTCCGCGCCTTCCTCGCCACTGCCGAAGAGGGCTCGTTCAGCGCCGCCGCCCGCGCCCTCAAGACCACGCAGCCGACAATCGGGCGGCAGGTGTCCGATCTCGAAGAGCAGCTTGGGGTCACGCTTCTGGAGCGCGCCGCCCGGCGGCCCCAGCTGACCGAGGCAGGGCGCGATCTGCTCGATCACGTGCGCGCCATGGCCGATGCGGCAACGCTGATCTCCCTGTCCGCAACCGCCCGATCAGAGGAGGTGTCCGGCGTGGTCAACGTCACGGCAACCGATCTGCTCTCGGCTCATACTCTTCCGGGGTTGCTGGCCCCGATCCGCGACAGCAATCCCGGCATCCGCGTCAATATCATCGCGTCGAACAACATCCAGAACCTCCTACAGCGCGACGCCGACATCGCCATCCGCCACGTCCGCCCGGATCAGCCAGACCTGATCGCGCGCCATGTCGGCGATTTTCGGGCGGGTCTCTACGCGTCGAAAGCCTACCTCGACCGCGCCGGGCGCCCGCGCACGCCCCGAGAGGCGGCAGATCATGCCTTTGTTGGCAACCCGGACCCCCAGCGGTTGATCGCGCCCATGCACAACCTCGGCATTCCGCTGCGGCCGGAGAATTTCGTTCTCTCCAGCGACAGCGGCGTCGTGGTCTGGGAGCTGTTGCGGGCCGGTCTTGGCATCACCGTCCTGCCCGATGTGCTGTGCGATCCCGACCCCGACATCGAGCGCGTGCTCCCCGAGCTGCCGCCCTTTCAGTTCCCGATCTGGCTGGTCACGCATCGGGAATTGCAGACCAGCCGGCGCATCCGCATCGTGTTCGACCAGCTCGGTCGCGGATTCCGGGACATGGACAAGCTGATCTTCACCTGATCACGCCGCGAACAGCCCGTCCCGATGTCGCGCTGAAAAACACCAGACACCTGGGCCGCACCGGCACAGGACACGAGCAACCGCCCCCCAATGACCTCCACAGGACAAAACGGCGGCCCCGCAGGGCCGCCGCTGTGATCCTAGCGCCCGCTGTGATGCACCTCCTGCAACCCGTAGACCGGCGTGTCGATGCCCTCCATCCGCGCCTTGATCTGCAGCGACAAGAACTGCGAGTAATGCCGCGACTGATGCAGGTTGCCGCCGTGCATCCAGAGGTTCTGCACTTGGGTCGGCTTCCACATGTTGCGCTGCTCGCCCTCCCAGGGCCCCGGGTCCTTCGGCGTGTCCGAGCCAAGCCCCCAAACCTTGCCAACGCGATCAGCGGTCTCCTGGTCGATCAGGTCGGCCACCCAGCCGTTCATCGACCCATAACCCGTGGCATAGACGATCACATCCGCCTCCAGCTTGCTGCCATCGTCGAGGATCACGCCATCTTCGACCACTTCCGTGACCTGCCCGGCCTTCAGCTTGATCTTGCCGTCGATGATCAACTGGCTCGCACCCACATCAATGTAGTACCCCGACCCACGCCGCAGGTACTTCATGAAGAGCCCCGAGCCATCGGCCCCCCAGTCGAGCTGGAAGCCCGCCTTCTCGAGCCCGGCATAGAACTCTGCGTCCACCTCCTTGATCTTCTCGTACACGGGGATCTGGAACTCATGCAGGATCTTGTAGGGCAGCGAGGCAAAGATCAGGTCCGCCTTGTGATGCGTGACCCCGGCCTCGACGGCGCGCTCGGAGTAAAGATCGCCCAGACCGATCTCCATCAGCGGATCGGAGCGCACGATATGCGTGGTCGAGCGCTGCACCATGGTTACATCCACGTCGTTCTCCCAAAGTGCTGCACAGATGTCATGGGCCGAGTTGTTCGACCCGATGACCACTGCCTTCTTGCCTTTGTAGGCATCCGGACCGGGGTGTTTCGAAGAGTGATGCTGATCCCCCTTGAAGGTCTCCATGCCTGGGAAGTCCGGCACATTCGCCTTGCCAGACATGCCGGTGGCGAAGACCAGCTGCTTGGGCCGCAACACCACCTCTTCGCCACCGCGATCCACCTTGACGATCCATGTCTCCGCCTCCGCATCCCACTCGGCCTTCTGCACGGTCGCGCGGGTCCAATAGTTCAGCTCCATGATCTTCGTATACATCTCCAGCCAGTCGCCGATCTTGTCCTTCGGCGCAAAGACGGGCCAGTTCGGCGGGAACGGCAGATAGGGCAGATGGTCGTACCAGACCGGATCATGCAGGCAGAGCGACTTGTAGCGGTTCCGCCATGAGTCTCCTGGCTTGTCGTTCTTCTCCACAATAATCGTCGGCACGCCCAGCTGCCGCAGCCGCGCGCCCAGAGCGATACCGCCCTGCCCGCCGCCGATGATCACCGTATAGGGCTGCTCGCTATAGCCCAGCGTCGCGCGCTCCTCCGCGATCTCCTCGGCCCAGGTCTTGCGATGCTTGCCCGCGCCATGCTTGGCGCCCAGTGGCCGCTCATAGCCCAAAGGCTCCTCATGGCCCTTCAGCTCCACCATCGTGGTCAGCAAGGTCCAGATCAGCCCGTCCTTCAGCCGCACAAGCCCATAGCCCCGCGCCACCGCCGTCTCAAAGCTGATCCACGCGGTCACGATGCCGCCGTCCTCCGTCGGCAACTCGCCATCGGCGATGCGCCACCCCGTCGGCTTGGTGCTGGAAAGTTGCGCCTCCAGCATGTCGCGCACCTGGTCAGGGCCTTCCATGGTCCTGATGTTCCAGGTGAAACTGACCAGGTCACGCCAATAGCTGTCGGCCTGGAACATCTCCACCACCGCGTCGATATCCCCCGCCTCCAGCGCCCCTCCAAAGCGGTCCAGAAACTCCGTGACTTGATCGTTTATCGTTGAGTCCAGCATCATCTACCTCCCGTTAGATGACGTAGGGTAACCCCACTCCGACCCATTGCGATAGAGTTTCTTCGCGCAGAACGCGAAGCTGGCAGCTTTCCGATGCATCCTGCCTCCGCCGCCTTGCACCCTCTCGCGGTTTTCGCCAACGTTCCCCTCGTTCACAACGCGCCGCGCAGGTGGGAGTGAGACCGGGGACCATGGAGCAAGAGATTATGTACGACATCGCCACCCTCTGGATCGTGCTGGGGCTGATGACCGGAATGTTTGGCGCGATGTATCTGGGGCGCCGGATCGGCAAACGCCGCCCGTCCCGGGACGAGGCGGAGACAGGGCAGATCACGGCGACACAGGCCTCGCTGCTGGGCATCCTCGGCCTGCTGCTGGGTTTCACCTTCAGCGTCGCACTCAGCCGCCATGACGCGCGCTCGGCGGCGGTGGTGGCCGAGGCGAACGCCATCGGCACCGCCTGGCTGCGCAGCGACCTGCTGCCCAACCCCGATGCAGTGAAACCCATTCTGCAAACCTATGTGGCCGAACGCGCCACCTCGGCCACGATCCCCGCATCGGAGGCGGCGGCGCGCGACGCCCAAATTGCCGCCGCCGAGGCGGCCTTTGCACAGCTGTGGACGGTTGCCGCTGAGATCGTGCAATCGGCGCCCTCCCCGGCCACGGTCGCCTTCACCACTGCGCTGAACGACATGATTGACGAGTTGTCGGCCCGCGACGCCGCGATCGAGCGGCACGTACCGGAATTGGTCTTGCTGCTGCTCTACGCGACCTTCCTGCTCTCGGGCGGGTTGCTGGGCTATGGGTCAGGCGTCAGCCGCACGAAGATCTCGGCGACCGCGCTGGTCATGCCGGTGCTGATCGTCTCGCTCGTCTTCGTGATCATCGACCTCGACCGCCCACGGCGCGGGCTCATCCAGGTAGATCAGTCGCCGCTGCTGGCCATCGCCATCGCCATGCGGACGCCTTGAGCGCACCCGCACCGACCGCGGGGTTAACCCCGCGGTCATCGTGCGGGCGACTTGCACCGTCGCGCCCGAATACCGACGTCGCGCACCGACACAATACCGACGTTTTACCGACGTGATACCGACGTCGGTTTCTCCCTAAAACATTGGCGCTTCCGCAGATCACCGGCGCCTGCGCCGGATCAAGGACAAGGCTGTTGCGCGCGCGCTGCGGTAACCCTCTGTGAAGCGGCTCTTTACTCCGCTGCCGCCAATCCTTATTTAAATGCTAAGAAAACGAGAGAGGCCCTCGATGACCAACGCATCCGAACAGCTTGAAGGCGCGCCGCTGATTGCGCCCTCCTCGACCGATCATCCGCTCTACGAGCCGATCGTCGAAGCCTGCCGGACGGTCTATGACCCGGAGATCCCGGTCAATATCTACGAGCTGGGTCTGATCTATACCATTGACATCAATGATGAAAACGAAGTGGCCATCAAGATGTCGCTGACCGCACCGGGCTGCCCCGTGGCGGGTGAAATGCCCGGTTGGGTCGCCGATGCGGTCGAGCCGCTGCCTGGAGTCAAACACGTCAATGTCGAGCTGGTGTGGGAACCGCCCTGGGGCATGGACATGATGTCAGACGAGGCGCGGCTCGAACTGGGCTTTATGTAAGCCTCTACATGACAAGCGAAAAACAGAAGATGATCGCGGGAGAGCTCTATCGCCCCGGCGATGGGGAACTGGTACGCGAGCGCGCCGCAAGTCAGGACCTGCAGCGCCGCTACAACGGCACGATCGTTTCTGATACGGATGACCGCAAAACTATTCTTGATCAATGGCTTGGAAGTCGAGGCTCAGGTTGCGCCATCCGCGCGCCCTTCCATGTCGACTACGGCTACAACATTCACCTGGGCGATGATGTGTTCCTCAACTACGGCTGTGTCCTGCTGGACGTCTGCCCGATCCGGATCGGCGATATGACGCAGATCGGACCGATGACACAAATCCTGACCGCGGATCACCCGCGCGACGCGGCCACGCGCGATGCCGGCCTCGAGTTCGGCCAACCCGTTAAAATCGGGCGAAATGTCTGGATCGGAGGCGGTGCGCTGATCCTGCCGGGTATCACCGTGGGCGACGATGCCGTCATCGGTGCTGGCGCTGTGGTGACCCGGGACGTGCCCGCAGGCACGACAGTTGCCGGAAATCCCGCACGCCCGCTTGTCCCGAAGCACACGACTGACTAAATTGGTCGACAAAGGAGCATTGCGATGTTTGGCATTCCCGGCAAGCAAGCCGTCACACTCACCCCCAAGGCCGCGGCGCAGGTCTCAAAGCTCATGTCCTCGGCAGGCCATGCGGGTTTGCGCATTGGCGTGAAAAAGGGCGGCTGCGCGGGCATGGAATACACCATGGAGTATGTCGAAGAAACCGACCCGAACGACGAAGTGGTCGAACAGGACGGTGCGCGCGTGATGATTGCGCCGATGGCGCAGATGTTCCTCTTCGGCACCGAGATCGACTACGAAACCTCTCTGCTGGAGAGCGGGTTCAAGTTTCGCAACCCAAATGTGACGGAAGCCTGCGGCTGCGGCGAGTCGATCAAGTTCGACACGGCGATTGCGGCGAAGTAAGCTTTACCCCGCCGCCTATCACCGGATCAGTTCGGATCATACGCCCGTCGGCGCCGCAGCGCCGCGAGCCCCATCATGGCCGTGCCCATCAAGAGCAAACCAGCAGGCAGCGGCACCGCAGCCGGCTGCAGGCTGTAGTTGTCGATGGACGCCGACAACCCCGGGATGGATGGCCCCAGAAGCCGGACTTCGCTCCAGTAGATGTCGTCCCACAGCGTGGCGAAAGGCACGGAGGATGTCTCCTGAACCCAGCCATTGGTAAGCGCCGTCGCATCGCTCCAGGTGGTGTCGAATGTCACATCATAGGTGGTCCAGACCTGGTCGAACGTGCTCTGCTCAATCGGGATGTACCAGCCGTTGAAACTCGCATCGCGGTATCGCCAGCGGAGCCGCGCTTCGGTGATCGGCGTGTTGAAATAGAAGAGGTCTACCGACGCCGTCCATACCCCGTCCGGTAAGGCACCGCTGTACGCGCCCCCTTCGGCCTTCGCCCCCGCAACGCCGAAAGACACCCCCGCGCCGAAGTTATTCGTGGTGAGCGCGCCGTCCGGATTTCCGCCGAAGTTGAGCCAGGTTGTGTTGGTCTCGATGGTGTTGGGCTCCCAGGCACCGGGACCGGCATCGAACCCCTCGAAAACCGCAGAGGCGGCAAAAACAGGGGCACAAAAGCAGCTCAGAGCTGCGGCGAGCAAAAACGTCTTCATGATCAAATCTCCTGAAAGCAATGTTTCTAGGATAGCACATTCTGCTTCAATTTGTCAGAGCTGTGCAGAGGCTGGCAAACTGCCGCCGAACACAGGCTGTCAGCCGCGTTGCAAATGGCGGTAAGTCTCGGTGAAGCGGCGGGTCAGGTGGTCTCCGGCCAGCACCGTGTCACCCGACCCCATCGGGGCCACGTTGGTGTCGTAAGACGGGTTGAAGAACAGCGGGACCGAAAGGCGTTCGGCATCCGTGCCGATTACCCGGTGCGGCGTGGCGCGCACCTGCCCGGCGGTCCACATGTCCATCATCTCGCCGAAGTTGATCACGAACGCGCCCGGAGGTGCTGCGACCGGAGTCCAACCGCCACCCCGCCTGCGCACCTCCAACCCTGGCCCGCCATCCGTAGCCAGCAAGGTCAGGCAGCCATAGTCGGTGTGCATCGCAATGCCAAAATCGCGCTCTGTCGCCCAGACCGGGCGCGCGGGATAGTAGTTGCCGCGCAATAAGGCCATCGGCGTCTCAAAAGCCTCGTCGAAATAGGTATCCGACGCCCCGATGGCCCGTGCGATCGCGCGCAGGATTTGCATCGCCACCTCTGATGCCTCGCGATAATACGCCTCGATTTCCGCTTGAAAACCCGCGGGCGCGTCGGGCCAACGGTTTGGTGCATAGACCGGCATTAAACTGCGTGGGTCCCCCTCGGGCAGCGTCACCCCGCAGTCGAAGACCTGTTTGTAGTCGGGGTTGGCCGCCGGATCGACCTGCTCTGATCTCGATGCGCCCCAGCCCCGGTTGGCGCCGGTCCGCGCCATATCGACCCGAGCCTTCTCTGCCTCCGGTAATTGGAAGAAGGCGCGGTAAAGATCGAGGACCTGGTGCATACGCGCCGCCGAAATCCCGGTGTTGTGCACCGTGAAAAACCCGATCTCAGTCGCCGCGTGACGCAAAACCTCCAGCGCGTCCGCGTCGCCGCCTGCAAGCTTCTCGGCGTCCAGTTTGGGGATCATTCCACCCTCCATCCCTGCTTATTGCGAGCCATGCCACGACCCATGCGCCCACACAAGCAGGCTGGCCGATTGCCGCCGTGCCCGCCCCCTGTTACCAAAGGGCACATCAACTTCAGGAGGGTTTCATGCGGCGCAAACTGGCAGCAGGCAATTGGAAGATGAACGGCTCGATCCCCGGGCTCGACATGATCGGCGCGCTCAAGCTGAAGCACCCGGAATGTCCGTGCGATGTACTGCTCTGCCCGCCTGCGCCGCTGCTGACCCATGCGCTGCAGAACACGGCCGGCAGCCCAATTTTCATTGGTGCACAGGACTGCCATGCCGAAACCACGGGCGCCCACACCGGCGATCACTCCGCCGGGATGATCGCCGAGATCGGTGCCACCCACGTCATTGTCGGCCACTCCGAGCGGCGCGAGGCCTATGGAGAGACCGATGCGCAGGTGGCCGCGAAGGCCCGCGCGGCCCAGGAGGCCGGTCTCACCGCGATCGTCTGCATCGGTGAAAGCCTGGCACAGCGTGAAGCGGGCGAGGCGCTCGATGTGATCAAGACGCAGCTGGAAGGCTCCGTTCCGGACGGCAGCACCGCCGCCTCTCTGGTTGTCGCCTACGAGCCAATCTGGGCCATCGGCACCGGCAAGATCCCGACCATGGAGCAGATCGCGGACGTGCACGCGCTGATGCGCGCCGAACTGCGCGGGCGGTTTGGCGACGACGCCGAGGATATCCGCCTGCTCTATGGCGGCTCTGTCAAGCCGGGCAACGCCGCCGACATCTTCGCACTCGATGACGTCGACGGCGCACTTGTGGGCGGGGCAAGCTTGAGAGCCGAGGACTTTTCGCCGATTATCGAAGCGTTGGCGGCAAGCTGATACTCTGATCCGGCAGCAACGCAAGCGTGCACTGACTTGCGGCAAAGGCGGATTTGGCCTGTCGGCCAGTGGCCGCGCTGGAACGAGACGCGCGCCAACAAAAGTGACATGAAAACGCTCATCCAATCCCCGCTCGATCCGGACTTCGTACAGGATCCCTATCGCCTCTACGCGCGTGTTCTGGCCGAGGATCCGGTGCAGTACTGGGAAGACTACGGCATGATGGCGGTGTTTGATGCCGCTACTGTAAACGCCCTGCTGCGCGACCGGCGCCTCGGCCGCGCTGTGCCAGAGGACCAAAGGCAGCCCGTCCCGGCCCATCTGGAACAGTGGGACGCGGTCGAGCGCTGTTCGATGCTCGACATGGAACCGCCCACCCACACCCGTCTGCGCGGGCTTGTGTTGCGCGCCTTCACGTCTCGGCGCGTCAAAGCGCTGGCGCCGGACATCAATGAGATCTGCACCGATCTGCTCACAGCCTTGCCGGATGGCCCTGTTGATCTCATCCCGGCGTTCTGCACCGCCCTGCCCGTCCGCGTCATTGCGCGCCTTCTGGGGGTGCCCGAAGAGATGTCCGACCAGCTTCTGCAGTGGTCCAACACGATGGTCGCCATGTACCAAGCCGGTCGGACATACGAGACCGAGGTTGCCGCAAACACCGCCACGGCAGAGTTCAGCATCTTCCTGACCAGCTACATCGAGAAGCGCCGCTCCGACCCCCGCGATGATCTGATCACCCATTTGATCGCCGCCGAAGAGGATGGCGACAAACTCTCCCATGCCGAGATGATCAGCACCTGTATCCTGCTGCTGAATGCCGGGCACGAGGCGACCGTTCACACCCTTGGCAACGCGGTCAAAGCGCTGTTGGAACATCAGACGCCGGCGGCGGCGTTGGGGCCTGATGCCATCGAGCAGACGGTAGAAGAGGTACTGCGCTTCGATCCACCGCTGCATATGTTCACGCGATACGCCTACGAGGATATCGCGGTCGGCAGTCACACGCTGCAAAAGGGCAGCCAGGTGGCATTGATGCTGGGCGCGGCGGGCCGTGACCCGACGCGTTTCGATGCACCCGACCGGTTCGATCCGTTCCGTCCGCCCGCCGCCCATGCCGCTTTCGGCGGTGGTCTGCACTTCTGCGTCGGCGCCCCGCTGGCCCGGCTAGAGCTTCAGATGGGTCTGCAACGCCTCTTTGAGCACGCACCCCATCTGAAACTGGCCGAGACTCCGCGCTACGCCAACACCTACCACTTTCACGGGCTCGAGCGCCTGTGCGTCACCGTCTGATCCGCAAAGCCCTTTGATCCGGCGGCCGTGCCCGGAAGGAGAATGCGGCGCAGCCGCGCCTTTGGATCACGTCCACAGTGGCAACATCGTCGTGGACTTGATCTCCTCCATCGACAGCAGGGCCGTTACGTTGTGCACACGGACCTCTGAAATCAGCGCCTGATAGAAGGCGTCATAGGCGCGCGCATTCTTCACCCGCACTTTAAGAATGTAGTCGATATCTCCCGCAAGCCGATGCGCCTCCTGCACCTCCGGGCGGTCGCGCAAGGCTTTGAGAAACGCCGCCTGCCACTCCGCCTCATGCTCCGACGTGCGGATCAGCACAAAGAAACAGGCCTCGAACCCCAATGCATCCGCATCCAGCATCACGGTCTGCTGACCGATCACACCGCCCTCGCGCATCTTGCGAATCCGGTTCCACACTGGCGTCTTCGATGAGCCCACTTTTGCGGCGATTTCGTCCAGTGACTGGCTTGCGTCGCGCTGCAGCTCACCAAGGATTTTCCTGTCCATCTCGTCAATCCGGACGCTCATTCTGGCCTGCCCCTCTATCATGGTCGATTGTTCCAGTTTCGAGGTAGAACAGAACACCCGTCCTTATCAACAGCATGACCTAGCGAATAGGCGGAACTTTTTCCTATATTGAGCATAAGAAATTTCGAAAGGCCCTGCCCCATGGACCATTTCCCGATCTTCCTGCGCGTCGAAGGGCGCCGTATCGTGCTTTCCGGTGGCGGCGAGGCTGCGCTGGCGAAACTGCGCCTGCTCCTGAAAACCGCTGGCCACATCACCGTCTTCAGCGCCGATCCTGCGCCCGAGATCGTGGGCTGGGCCAAGAGCGGCAAGCTGTCTCTCATCCGCCGCGCCATGCAGCCTGGTGATACTCTCTGCGCGGCCCTCTTTTACGCGGCAGACGAAGACGATGCGGAAGACGCGCGCACCTCTGCCATCGCGCGGGCCGACGGTGCGCTTGTCAATGTGGTCGACAACCTCGAAGACAGCCAGTTCATTACCCCGGCCATTGTCGACCGCGACCCGGTGACCATCGCCATCGGCACCGAAGGCGCGGCCCCGGTGCTCGCCCGGGCGATCAAGGCCGACCTCGAAGAACGCCTGCCCGCAGCCCTCGGCCCCCTTGCCCGCATCGGCAAGGCTTTTCGCAAAGCCGCCGAAGCGCTGCCCTTCGGTCGCGCGCGCCGCGATTTCTGGCGTGACTATTACTTGACGGCGGGTCCGACCGCGATCAAGGGCGGCGAGACCGCCGTCAAAGGCGCGCTGGACAGCCTGCTCACCGATCATCTGGTCCGCAAAGAGCGGCCCGGCCATGTGCACTTCGTGGGCGGCGGCCCGGGCGATCCGGACCTTCTGACCATGAAGGCGCGTCGCCTGCTCGATGAGGCGGATGTGGTGATCTATGATCGCTTGATCAGCCAGCCGATCCTCGAACTCGCACGCCGCGAGGCCGTCATGATCGACGTGGGCAAAGAGGCTTATGGCCCCTCCACCCCGCAGGCGACCATCAACGATCTGATCGTCGAGCACGCACAGAAGGGTGCGCAGGTTGTACGTCTGAAATCCGGCGATGCCACCGTCTTTGGCCGCCTCGACGAAGAGATCGACGCGCTCGACACGCATCAACTCGCCTGGAGCATCGTTCCGGGCATCACCGCGGCCTCGGCGGCGGTTGCCGAGATCGGCCAGAGCCTGACCAAGCGCGGGCGTAACTCTTCGGTCCGCCTGCTGACAGGCCACGACATGAAAGGCTTCGCGGATCATGACTGGGCCATGCTTGCGCGCCCCGGTGAGGTCGCCGCCATTTACATGGGCAAGAAATCCGCGCGCTTCATCCAGGGCCGCCTGATCATGCATGGCGCGGACCGGCATACACCCGTCACCGTGATCGAAAACGCGTCTCGCCCCGATCAGCGGATTCTGGAAACGACGCTCGACGTGCTGCCAAGCGCGCTTTCCGCCGCCGAGATGTCCGGCCCCGCGCTGATGGTCTACGGCCTCAGCCAGCGCGCCGCCACCGACGCGCTGCACCGACGCGAGACCGACACGATACCGACGCCGCACCGACGTGACACCCTGGCACAGGAGGCCCTTTGACATGCCGAAGCCATTCACTCCGAAAGTCGTGACCGCAAACGCCCTGCTCGAGGGGGACGTGATCTACCAGACCGAGACGGGTTGGAGCCGCCAGCTTGCAGACGCCGAGGTGCTGACCGATGAGGCCGACGCCGACCTGCGCCTGATCGAGGCGGCACAACAGGTCGATCTGGTCGTGGGCGCCTATCTCGCTGACGTCGACACCTCCGGTGATGCGCCTGCCCCTACCCATTTCCGCGAAGACTTCCGCGCCAAGGGCCCGTCCAACTATGCCCATGGCAAACAAGAGGCACTGAGCAATGTATAATTACACAGACTTCGACACCGCCTTCATCAAGGAACGCAACGCACAGTTCCGCGCCCAGGTGGAGCGTCGCATCGACGGCTCGCTGACCGAGGATGAATTCAAGCCGCTGCGCCTGATGAATGGTCTCTATCTGCAGCTGCACGCCTATATGCTGCGTGTGGCGATCCCCTATGGCACGCTGTCGAGCCGCCAGATGCATGTGCTCGCGGATATCGCGGACAAGTGGGACAAGGGCTATGGCCATTTCACCACGCGCCAGAACATCCAGTACAACTGGCCGCAACTGCGCGACGTGCCGGATATGCTGGATGCTTTGGGTGAGGTGCAGATGCACGCGATCCAGACCTCAGGCAACACCATCCGCAACGTGACCGCTGACCATTTCGCCGGTGCCGCAGCCGATGAGCTGGCTGACCCGCGCCCGGTGGCTGAACTCATTCGCCAGTGGTCCACCGACCACCCGGAGTTCCAGTTCCTGCCGCGCAAATTCAAGGTCGCTGTCACCGGCTCGCCCAACGACCGCGCCGTGACCAAGGCCCACGACATCGGCCTGCGCATGGTCGAGCGCGATGGCGAGATCGGTTTTGAAGTCATCGTTGGCGGTGGCCTCGGCCGCACGCCGATGATTGGCAAGGTGATCCGCGACTTCCTGCCGCGCGAAGACCTGCTGCCCTATCTCGAAGCCATCGTAAGCGTCTACAACCTGCTGGGCCGCCGCGACAACAAATACAAGGCGCGCATCAAGATCACCGTGCATAAAAACGGGCTCGACGATTTCAGAGCCCGCGTCGAAGAGCGCTATGCCCTGATCCGCCCGCAGTTCACCGGCGTCGACCAACAGCTGCTGGCCGGGATCGAGGCGGACTTCGCAGCGCCCGAATTCAAGAGCGCGCCGGAGACGGCCTATCACGACGCGCGGCAGCACTACCCGGCCTTCCGCGCCTGGTCCGACACCAACCTGACCGAGCACCGCGCGCCCGGCTATGCGATCGTGACGATCAGCCTCAAGGCCCATGGCGCGACACCGGGCGATGCCACCTCAGCCCAGATGCGCCTGATGGCGGATCTGGCCAAGCGCTACGGCCATGATGAACTGCGCATCAGCCATGAACAGAACGTGATCCTGCCACATGTGCATAAGAGCGATCTGCCCTCGATCTACTCCGCGCTAAAGGCGGAGGGTCTCGGCACCGCAAACGTTGGCCTGATCTCGGACATCATCGCCTGCCCCGGCATGGACTATTGCGCGCTCGCCACGGCCCGCTCGATCCCGATTGCACAGGAGATCGCGACCCGCTTTGACGCGCTGAAGCTGGAGCACGACGTGGGTCCGCTGAAGATCAAGATCTCGGGCTGCATCAACGCCTGCGGACATCACCACGTGGGTCACATCGGTATCCTCGGCCTCGACCGCGCTGGGGTGGAGAACTACCAGATCACGCTCGGCGGCGATGGCACAGAAGATGCGAGCATCGGCGAGCGCGCAGGCCCTGGGTTCTCCGCCGATGAGATCATCCCAGCCATTGAACGGCTGGTGCTGGCGTACCTCGAGCTGCGCGATGAGCCCGCCGAGACCTTCCTGCAAACCTATCGCCGCCTTGGTCTGGCCCCGTTCAAAGCCGCCCTCTACCCTGAGGCACAGGCCAATGCCGCTTGATCACCCGGCTCCCCAGGTCGAGGATGACACCCTGAGCGCTGTGGTGGCGCGCCTGAACGACGGGCTGCGTCACCACAGTGCGACGGATGTACTGCGCGCGGCGTTCGACGCGGTACCAGATCTTGCGCTGGTCTCGAGCTTTGGCGCGGAGTCGGTTGCCCTCTTGCACCTGACCGCGATGGTGGACAGGGACGCCCCGGTGATCTTCATCGACACAGAGATGCTCTTTGCCGAAACGCTGGTTTATCAGCAGGAGGTCGCGGAACGACTGGGCCTGCGCAACCTGCGGATCATACGAAGCGCGCAGCTGACGCAACGGGATCCGGATGGCACTCTGCACAAGCGCGACACCGATGCTTGCTGCGCCCTGCGCAAGACAGAACCGCTGCAGCGCGCGCTGGAACAGCATGGCGGCTGGATCACCGGTCGCAAGCGATTCCAGTCAGGCCGTCGCGCCGACCTGGAGTTCTTCGAGGTCGAGCCCGGCACAGGACGCATCAAGGTCAACCCGCTGGCCTATTGGCAACCCGGCGATGTGGCCGACTATATCGCTGAGAATCGCCTGCCGCGGCATCCGTTGGTGGCCAAAGGCTACCCCTCCATCGGATGTGCGCCCTGCACCTCTCCCGTTTCCGCTGGCGAAGACCCCCGCGCAGGGCGCTGGCGCGACACCGACAAAGACGAATGTGGCATTCATTTCGTGAATGGCCGACTGATCCGCACAGGAGCCCCCTCATGACCACCCTTGTGACCGACACCGGCTTTTGCGCCGACGACTGGACCGAACCCTTCATCACGCTCGACGCGGCCAATGACGCCAGCGCACTCGACGTGCCGTCCGACACCGATCCGGCGACGATCCCGCTCTGCGACGGGTTGCAGATGATCCGCGTGGACTTTCCATCGTCTGCCGATGGGCGCGGCTTTACCATCGCCAAACAGCTGCGGCTGCGCGGCTTCAAGGGTCGGCTCCGTGCCAAGGGTCACGTGCTGGCCGATCAATACGCCATGGCCCGGCGCGCCGGGTTTGACGAGGTCGAAATATCGGATGAATTGGCCGCACGCCAACCCGAAGACCAGTGGCAATTCCGCGCCAACTGGCAACAGCACAACTATCAAGCCCGCTTGCGCGGCTGATTGACGCTTTCCCGCACAACACCTCTTTCTAAAAAGGAGCCGCAGGTGTAAGCCTGCGTTGACACATTCATGACCGAGCAGACCCCCGTGACCGAAGCATCCGCCATCAAAGTCCCCACGCTACCCGACGCGCAGACCGTGACCTCGGTTCGGCACTGGACGGACCGTCTGTTCTCCTTCCGTGTGACGCGGCCCGCGTCCTTGCGGTTCCGGTCGGGCGAATTCGTGATGATCGGCCTGATGGGTGATCCGCATCCCGAAACCGGCAAGCAGAAACCCCTGCTGCGCGCCTACTCCATTGCCTCGCCGTCCTGGGATGAGGAGCTGGAATTCTACTCGATCAAGGTGCAGGATGGTCCGCTGACCTCCAAGCTGCAACACATCCAGCCGGGGGACGAGATCATCCTGCGGCCCAAACCCGTCGGCACGCTGGTGCATGATGCGTTGTTGCCCGGCAAGCGGATCTGGTTCTTCGCCACTGGCACCGGCTTTGCGCCCTTCGCCTCGCTGCTGCGCGACCCGCAGACCTATGAAGACTATGAGCAGGTGATCATCACGCATACCTGCCGTGACGTGGCCGAGTTGGAATACGGTCGTCAGCTGATCGAGAACCTACGCAAGGACGAGCTGATGTTGGAGCTGCTTGGCGAAGAGAACCTGGCCAAGCTCACCTATTACCCGACCACGACCCGGGAAGAGAGCCCGAAGATGGGCCGGATCACAACGCTTCTGAAAGACGGAACGGTCTTTGCAGATCTGGGAATTGACGGCATCTCTCCCGAGACCGACCGCGCGATGGTCTGCGGTTCGATGGGGCTGAACACCGATCTGAAAGAGATTCTAGAAGGCTTCGGGCTGGAAGAAGGCGCCAATTCCGAACCCAAGCATTACGTCGTGGAAAAAGCCTTCGTTGGCTGATCCCCACAATACATGATCGATAGACGCCCGGGAGCAGAAATACCCGGGCGTTTTCGTTTATTCGACGCCCAAGGCCGTGCGCAGCTGTTCAAGCGCTGCCTTCAGGACTTCGGGATTGTTCTGGGCTTCGCGGACCGCATTGGTCAGGACCAGTTTCTGCGACGTGGCAAGATCGGAGTTTTCGATCATTTCCGACACTTTGGCGAAGTCGAACCCTTCGACCGTCAGCTCTTCGTCTGCTTTCGCCTCGTCGAGAGCGGTTGCAGCATCCGAGGACTCCCCTTCCGTGGCCGCTGCGACCGTCTCTTCCGCGCTGGTTGCCGCCTCGTCCGTCGCAGTCGCCGCGTCTGTCACCGCCGTCTCTGTCGCAGTGTCCGCAGCCTCGGCGGTCTCTTCGGTCGCCTGCGCCGCATCCGTCACAGCCGTATCCACCGCGTCGGCGGTACCTTCAACGGCCTCCGCAGCGGTCTCCTCCGCCGTCTCAACCGCGGACGCCGCTGCATCGGTGGCCTCGTCCGCCGCACCGGTTACCGCATCCACCGCATCGCTGGCTGCCTCTGCCGTCGCAGACGCCGCATCTTCCACAAGGTTTGCAGCACCTTCCGCCGCGTCGGTTGCCGCTTCCGTCGCTGTCTCAACCGCATCACTCGCGGCATCGGCTACCGCGCTGGCGGCCTCATTCGCGACATCGGCGGCATCGCCAATCGCCTCTTCCGCGGCTTGCAGCGGTTCAGCTTCCTCTATGGTCTCTGTTGATTGCTGTACGATGTCGGCCGGATTCTGCCCCGAGTAGAGCAGATACCCACCCCCGATGATCACGGCAGCCAGGAGGATCCAGATCAGATTTCGCATCACAGTTTTCCTTTTTATGGCGCGCAGGGCCCGGCAAGACGCCGCGCTTATGTGCGGTAATGGCAGTTGCGCATCTCTGGTAAAACCATCAAGGGGGAAAACCGTTCCAATCGGCCCATTCCGGCCTATTTTGCGGCTTGAAGAAGGCCCCCGCGGCAGTTAACTTAAACTCCCATATTTATCAACAATTCAAGGACGACCATCATCGCTCGCAGACCCCATAACGCGCCGCCACAGAGAGACACCGGCCCGCGCGTGAACGAAAAAATCCGCAGCCCTGAAATCCGCCTGATCGGCGCTGACGGCGAGAATGTCGGCGTTGTTTCGCCCGACCGTGCGCTCGCGATGGCCGATGATGCGGGATTGGACCTGGTCGAGATTTCGCCCAACGCAAATCCGCCTGTGTGCAAGATCATGGACTTCGGCAAGTTCAAGTACGAACAGCAAAAACGCGAGAGCGAAGCGCGCAAGAAACAGAAGGTCATCGAGATCAAAGAGGTCAAGTTCCGGCCCAATACGGATACGAATGACTATGACGTGAAGATGCGCAACGTCTTCAAGTTCCTCGAGAACGGCGACAAGGTGAAGGTCACGCTGCGGTTCCGTGGGCGCGAGATGGCGCACCAGAACCTCGGACGCGAGCTGCTGGAACGCGTGGCCGAGGACACCAAAGACAAGGGCC
Organism: Roseobacter cerffii; assembly: GCF_054226325.1. Taxonomy (NCBI): domain Bacteria; kingdom Pseudomonadati; phylum Pseudomonadota; class Alphaproteobacteria; order Rhodobacterales; family Roseobacteraceae; genus Roseobacter; species Roseobacter cerffii. Next base: position 2,107,907 of record NZ_CM135757.1, on the reverse strand, counting down.
GCGTCGAGAACTTCCCCAAGATGGAAGGCCGGCAGATGGTCATGCTGATCGGCCCGCTGCCGAAATGACGCGCTGATAGCCACGAAACAACCAGCGCCCTATCTATCCGACAGGGCGTTTTTGTTCGTGCCAGTCAATTGACGCACCACATGTCACACATCCCATGGTATGGAGCGTCAACTGCAGTGACTCGGGAGAAGACGGACTGATGGGGATTTCCGAAAACATTGTGAAGTTTACGGAAGGCCGGAACCCTGCACCGCCACAGCGGTTGGGTCAGCGCTACAGCGCGGAGCGTTTTTTGCCTGAGGCTGGAAACACCGTGGTCTGCCATCTTGATCACAGCGCCCCGGCGCATCAGGCTGTCCTCGAGGCGCGGGCACGCATGCAGGCGCTGCCGGGCGCGGATCGGTTTCTCTACACGCCCGTCGACAGCCTGCACATGACGCTTTTCGAAGGCGCGATCGAGACGCGCCGGACAGCAGATGGCTGGCCCGCGGGGCTCGACCGCAACGCACCGATTGAGAGCGTGACCGAGGCGGTCCGCGAAAAGCTGCAAGACTTCGCGCCGCTGCCTGGTTTCGCGGTGCGGGCTGTTGATCTGCATCCCACCGGGCTCAGCCTGGACGGTGCAACGCTGGAAGACACCGCCTGCATGCGCGCCTGGCGGGACGCATTGACCGCGCCGTTTGGCTATCGGCATGACGACCACGACGACTACCGCTTTCACATGACCTTCGCTTATCCGATTGACTGGATTCCTGATGCGGTTGCCGAGCAGTGGTCCGTCGAAACCGCGGCGATCCTGAAGGACCTCGTCGCTGCAGCACCGCAGATCCCACTGCGGTCCCCGGCCTTTTGCACATTCGCCGATATGACGGCCTTTCCGGAGGTTTTGGTGCTGGAGCCCGCGCCGGCGGGTTGACCGGTCTCTGACGCGGCCTTACCGCGCCTTCCGACCAGCACGAGGTTGCGGCCGCGTCGGAATCTCCTTGAGCAGACCGCCTACGCCCATCCCGGCGATATCATCGTCGCTCACCTCAATGCCGCAGATCACGCGCGCCAAGACCCAGTCGGCACCATTCAGCGCGGGAGAGCGCGCGCAACCCGGCAAACCGATGACCGGCTGCGCGTTCAGATGCCCCAGAAACAACAGGTTGCCAGGGTCCACCGGCATCCCGAACCGTGTCACATCGCCACCCGCGCGACGCACAGCGGTAGGCGCCACATCATCTATGTCGGAGGTCGCCGAGCCGGTCAGAATAAGGGTCAAGCCAGTGCTCCCGTCACCCAGCGCCGCCGCCAGGGCCGTGTCATCATGCGGCACCACTGCAGGCGGTTCCAGCGGTAGACCAAAGGCGGCCACCCGATCCGCAATCGCCTTTTGCCCCTTGGAGCCCGCGCCACCTGGAATTTCGGTGATGATCAGCCGAACCGCGTCGACGACGGGCGGTGCAAGGCGAATTGCGGCTCGGGCCAAGGCACAGGCCCTCTCCAAGTCCTCCTTCGGCACCGCATAGGAGATGATCTTGATCGTCGCGACCATGCCCCGGGCGGCCATCTGCTGGTAAGGCGGCACCGTCGCGAGCGTGATCATCGGATGCACCCGGTTCACCGCCTCCAAGGCCGCGACATCCAGAACCACCACCCCCGGCCCTTCGGCGAGCAGATTGACCCGCCCGGTGAAGGGCTCCGTCACATGCAGGTGCTGGCCCGTCGGATCTGGCACGAGCGCCGCCGCGAGCTGGCGCGCGGCCTCGTTCTCGATCACATCGCCGTCCTCCAAGCGCGCGACGATGACGTCATTGACGCCAGCCTCGGCAAGCGCTGCGACATCCTCTGCCGCCAGAAGGCGCCCCTTTCGCAGCCGCCCGGCGCCGTTCAGAGACACCGAATGGGCCAGGATCGCACCCTCTGCCTCCGCGCTGGGAACCGGGCCGAATTTCACGCCCCGCGCCTCAGCACACGCGTCATTTCGGACAGGATCGCGACGGCAATCTCGGGCGGGCCGGAGGCGCCGATGTCGAGCCCGATGGGCCCACGAATGCGCGCCATCTGGTCAGCCGTGATCCCCGCCTCGGTCAGCCGCTCCTGACGGGAGGCATGGGTCCGTTTCGATCCCAGAGCGCCGATGTAGAACGCCTCGGAGTTCAGCGCGATCATCAGTGCCGGATCATCCAGTTTCGGATCATGGGTCAGCAGCACGACGGCGGTGCGGCTGTCGACGCCAATCGCCTCAAGCGCCTCGTCTGGCCAATCCGGCACGATCCGCTCGCCCGGAAATCGCGCCTCCGAGCCAAAGGCGGCGCGCGGGTCAACGATGTAGGGATCATAACCCGCGATCCGCGCCATCGGCACCAGCGCCTGGGCGATATGCACCGCGCCGACAATGACCAGCCGCAGCGGCGGGTTGTGGATCGCCACGAAGACCTCCCCATCCGCCTCGAACCCCGAGCGGTCCATTGCGAACCGTTCCGCATGGTCCTCACGCACCAGACGCCGCTCACCGGTCGCCAGGTTGGCTTCATAGGCAACGGGCTGGCGTGCCGCACGGGCCTCCATCAGGTCGCGCAGCACCTCGACCGGCAGCACCGGCCCGACAGGCTCGACCAGAATGCGAATCGTGCCGCCACAAGCAAGCCCCACCGCGAAAGCATCGCCATCGCTGACGCCGTACTCCAACAGGCGCTGCTCGCCTTTCTCGAGCGCATCCGTTGCCTCGAGCACCACGGCGCCTTCGACGCAGCCGCCCGAGACGGACCCCTGCATCTCGCCATCCCCAGCGATCACCAACTGCGCGCCCACCCGGCGTGGCGCCGAGCCCCAGGTCTCGACCACCGTGGCCAGAACTGCACCGCGGCCCGCCTCGTGCCAGGCCAGCGCCTGCTCCGGCGCATTCTCGAAAACCTCCATGGTGCTCCTCCTTGCGGCGCAACTATTCCTGATCGCTCACCGCTTGTCTGCCCAAAAGTGGCCGCTACCCGGGGCGATTGTCAGGATGGACCATTTGGCATCTTGTCCCCGCTCCCCCTGCCCCTTACATCTGAGGGAAGACCGAAGAACGGAGCCGCCGCATGCCGATGCACGCCCAAGAAATCGAAGACCTGCTGCGTGCCAGCTTCCCCGATGCCACCATCGAGGTCCAGGGCAATGACGGCGTGCATATGTCGGCGATGGTGATCGATGAGAGTTTCCGCGGCAAGAACCGCGTTCAGCAGCAACGCGCCGTCTATGCGGCCCTCAAGGGCAAGATGGACGGCTCGAATGGCGAGTTGCACGCGCTGGCGCTCACCACGCGAGCACCGGAATAGAACACCCCCATATCGTGGTGCACTCAAGCGAGAGCCGCGCCCCCAGCACGAAGGAAGAGACATGTCAGACGTGAACAGCCAAATTCAAGAGACCATTTCCGGCAGCGACGTGGTGCTCTTCATGAAAGGGACCAAGGAGATGCCGCAATGCGGGTTCTCCAGCCGGGTCGCTGGCGTGCTGAACTACATGGGCGTGGAGTTCTCCGATGTGAACGTGCTGGCCGATGAAGGGGTCCGCCAGGGCATCAAGGATTTCTCGGATTGGCCGACGATCCCGCAGCTCTATGTGAAAGGCGAATTTGTGGGGGGCTGTGACATCATCACCGAGATGACGCTCTCCGGCGAGCTCGACACGCTGCTGGAGGAGAACGGTGTGCAGTTCGACAAGGACGCCGCCGACAAAATCCGCGAAGCCAACGGCTAATATCGTCTTTTCCATTGCAGACTTAAAAAGGGGCCGCGTGGCCCCTTTTTGCTGTCCGGTCAGATCGGGGCCGCGGTTGGGGAAGATGGGTCGCGACCACCATCCGACGTGTTGCTCGAGGATGCGTCATCCCGCCCACCGCCTTCCACGCAAGGCACGGTCACAGAGATGTACGAACAGTCGCCTCGCGGGCGGCAGGGGATCACATCTCCATCCACGGTCACCGACCCCACGCACCCGTCATCGCCGGGGGCGCAAGGCCGCGCGCCTGCAGCCGTGGCGTGGGTGGCGGGCGCACCCTCCGCCGTACAGAGCGCATTGCCCAGCTTGTCATAGACCGGGTCTGACCGAATGGGCACGGGGCTTTGGGTCGTCGTGCAGGCCGTCAAGGCCACGGCGCAGCTCAGCGCGTTGAGCTGCTTTATCAAATTCAACATCTTACATCCTTTACTCGCTATTCGTCGCGCCCCTCGAAGGGTCGGAAGCTCCACCTGTCGGCAAAACCGCTGGCTGCCGATGTCGGCCAGGGCAACGCAGGAGCTGGATATCAAACGCGTGGGTCTCCGGAAGCCGAACAGCCGCAAGACCTTCCTGCATCGATGCAAGGGACCTTTCGGCCTTGGCGCCGTCCAGTCGGGGCTTGGTCGCGCAAAAAAGCCCGCGCAAACCTGCACGGGCCCGGTCCTGCGATTTCGAGGCGTCTAGGCCTTGGTCTTTTCCTCGACCGACGCCGCCAGCGCTTCGGCGCGGGCCGCGAGCTCGGCCAGCGTGTCGCTCACGGCTTGCGGCACCACCGGCACCTCCACGCGCTCGGGCTGGGCCCGGGTTTCGCGCAGATTGGCCAGCTCCGCCTCACAGGCGGTCAGCTTGGCCTGCACCTCGGCCACCCGGTCTTCGACGCTCGCCGTCTTGTCGGCCAGCATCAGCCCCGCCATCAGCAGCATGCGCGCCTCGGGCATCCGCCCCACCTGGTCCGCGAGCACCTGTGCCTCGTCGTCCAGCATCTTGGCGGCCGTGTGCAGATAGTGCTCCTCACCCGCCTGGCAGGCGACATCGAACTGGCGTCCGCCGATCATGATCGTCACTTCTGGCATCAGCTCGCCTCCTCGGGTGTCGGCTCAAGCAGCGGGGTGAGCGCCGCGATGATTTCATCGGCTTCGGCGATCTCGGCAGCGCGCGCCGCGCGCAGCGCTTCGAGCTCGGCCATCATCGCCGTGTTGATCAGATGTGGCTCGCCCACGCCTTCCGCGTTGGCCGCCCGCAGAGCTTCGCAAGCCTCGGCCAGCTGACCGTTTGCCCGGCGCAACCGTTGGAGCTCGAGATCGAAGCTTTTCAACCGCTCTTCGGCCTCGGCCGCCTTCGCCTGCAGCCCTTCAAGCGCCTGATCCTGGCGCTCGCCCAGCACGCGAATACGCTCGTTGAGCTGCGCGTTAGCGGTCTTTTCGTCTTCCAGCGCTTGTGTCAGGGCGTCGACATCATCGCCGCCGCCCGTCCCGAGGGTATCGAGCCCGCGGGCCACACGATCCATCGCGGCCATAATCCGGCTGTGCAAGTCTTCGATTTCGCTCATACCCACCTCGTTTTTTCGCACCCGGTACGTTATTCGCCTGAAAAGACGCCCGAATCGCACCGGATTTGACCAAGAGTAACTCTAATCATCGGACGCAACAAATGGGCTCTGCTTTGGGATCAAGCGCTTGGCCGCCGCTGTTGAAGCACTTCGTTTCGCAAAGGCGCCACCCGCCCTTGATCTTTGCGAAGTGGCTGATATGCAGCCTGCAAGCGCTGGCCAGACCAGTACTCCAAAGCCCGGTAAGGGCTGCCTGACGGACAAAGGATACCTTCTTCGTGGATCTCAAAGCTCTCGCCGCCGCACACCCTGATCACTGGGCCAAGGCCACCGCCATCCGCGCCCTGACGCTGGACGCCGTGGCCGCGGCCAACTCCGGGCACTCCGGCATGCCTATGGGCATGGCCGACGTGGCGACGGTGCTGTTTGAGAAGCATCTCAAGTTCGACCCCGCGCAACCGACATGGCCCGACCGCGACCGGTTCATCCTGTCGGCGGGTCACGGCTCCATGCTGATCTATGCGCTGCTCTACCTCACCGGGTACGAGGACATGACGCTGGAGGAGATCAAGAATTTCCGCCAATGGGGCTCACGCACCGCGGGTCACCCGGAATACGGCCACGCCGCAGGGATCGAGACGACCACGGGCCCGCTGGGTCAGGGCATCGCCAATTCCGTCGGCTTCGCCATGGCCGAGGAAATCCAGCGCGCGACTTACGGCAAGAAAGTGGTCGATCACCACACCTATGTCATCGCGGGTGACGGCTGTTTGATGGAAGGCGTGAGCCAGGAGGCGATCACGCTGGCCGGGCGGCACAAGCTGAGCAAGCTGATCGTGCTCTGGGACAACAACAACATCACCATCGACGGGCCGGTGACTCTCTCCGATCAGACCGATCAGGTGGGGCGGTTCAAATCCGCAGGCTGGGCCGTGCTCGAGATCGACGGCCATGACCCCGAGGCGATCGATGCCGCCCTGACACAGGCCAAGAAGGGCAACAAGCCCACGATGATTGCCTGCAAGACGCATATCGCTTTGGGCCATGCCGCGCAGGATACCTCCAAGGGGCACGGCGCGCTCACCGACGGCGACCAGCTGATCGCCGCGAAAGAGGCCTATGGCTGGAAGACCGGGCCCTTCGAGGTCCCGGGAGATGTGAAATCGGCCTGGGAGGCGATTGGCGCGCGGGGAGCCGAGACCCGCCGTGCCTGGGAAGAGCGGTTCGACACCCTGCCCCGCGGCAAGCGCGAGACCTTCAACCGCGCCTATGCGCTGGAGGCGCCGAAAAAGCTCAGCGCCGTGATCAAGGCGTTTAAGAAACAGATGTCGGAAAGCGCGCCGAAGATCGCCACGCGCGCGAGCTCGGAAAAGGTGCTGGAGGTCATCAACCCGGTGATGCCGGAAACCGTGGGTGGCTCGGCCGATCTCACCGGTTCGAACAATACCAAGACCGCCGATCTGGGAGTCTTCGATGTGGAGAGCCGCGGCGGGCGCTATGTCTACTGGGGAGTGCGCGAGCACGGGATGGCCGCTGCCATGAACGGCATGGCCTTGCACGGCGGGATGCGCCCTTACGGCGGCACCTTCATGTGTTTCACCGATTACGCGCGCCCGTCGATGCGGCTGGCGGCGCTGATGAAAATCCCCACGGTTTTCGTCATGACCCACGACAGCATCGGTCTGGGCGAAGACGGCCCGACGCACCAGCCGGTCGAGCATCTGGCGATCAGCCGGGCGACGCCTAACACCTATGTGTTCCGCCCCGCCGATACCATCGAGACCGCCGAGGCCTGGGAACTTGCGCTGACGTCGAAAGAAACGCCCTCGGTCCTGTCGCTGACCCGCCAGGGGCTCAGTACCGTACGGACCGAGCACAAGACGAAGAACCTGACCGCTCAGGGCGCCTATGTGCTGGCCGACGCGGAGGGCAAGCGCCAGGCGATCCTGCTCGCCACTGGCTCCGAGGTCGAGATTGCCTTGGCCGCGCGGGACCTGTTGCAGGCCGAGGGCATCGGCACACGGGTTGTGTCCATGCCCTGCTGGGAACTTTTCGAAGAGCAGGACGAGAGCTATCGCAAACGCGTCCTGCCGGGCGGTCCCGTCCGCGTTGCGGTTGAGGCGGGCATCCGCTTCGGATGGGACCGCTGGCTCTTTGGCGAGCGTGGACGGCGCGAGAAATCCGGCTTTGTCGGCATGCACGATTTCGGCGCCTCGGCACCCGCTGCAAAACTCTATGAAGAATTCGGCATCACTGCCGAGGCCGTGGCCGCGAAAGCGAAATCGCTGATCAAATAAACGCGCGGCTGCGCAGGCAGGTGGGGTGGACTTTCAGGCCACCCACCCTAATGCGGCACCCTCTCTTTACCGCTGACGGCGGCAACGAGCGGTGCGATCACCCGTGTCACCACCGGGATCAGCAGCATGCCGAGCACGAGCCCGAAGATCCCGTCAAAGATCGCCGTCACCAGCCATTCGCCGAAGCCTGAGCCTGGAGAGACTGCGACCGCGATGTCATGGATCGTGTCGTAAAGCCACGAAAAGCCCAGCACATCCAGCCCGTGGATGATGATCGACCCACCGACCCAGAGCATGGCGGCGGTGCCGACGATGGTCAGCAGCTTCAGAAGCTTCGGCATCCCCTTCACGAGGGCGGCCCCAAGCGCCTGGCCTGCATCCGTCCGCCCATTTGCCGCAAACCACACGCCGACATCATCCATCTTCACGATGAGCGCGACGGCGCCATAGACAAAGGCGGTCACAGCCACACCCGCAAAGGCCAGCGTCGCCGCCTCGAACCAGAAGCTGTCGGCCTCAATGTTCGATAGGATGATCGTCATGATCTCCGCGGACAGGATGAAATCCGTCTTGATTGCGCCCTTCACCCGCGTCTCCTCCAGATGCAGCGGGTCGCCGACCGACATGTCCTTCTCCACATGCGCATCGCCATGGGGAAAGAGCCAGTGAAAGACCTTCTCGGCGCCTTCGAAACACAGATACGCCCCGCCGAGCATCAGCAGCGGGGTGATCACCCAGGGCGCAAAGGCGTTCAACAACAACAGCGCAGGCATCAGAACAATGAGCTTGTTGAAAAGCGAGCCCTTGGTGATTTTCCAGATGATCGGCAACTCGCGGTCTGCCTCGAAGCCGGTCACATACTTCGGCGTCACGGCGGCATCATCGATCACGACCCCCGCGACCTTCGAGCCCGCCTTGGCCGCCTGCCCCACCACATCGTCCACCGAGGCGGCCGCGACCTTGGCAATGGCCGCCACATCGTCCAGCAACGCAAGTAACCCGCTCATCCCGATGTCCTCTCCACAGACTGCCGATGCAACGCAGAGGTAGAGCGATGGTTCCCGTTTGGCAATGCGGAGATGGTCGCGCTAACAGGATCGCGTCGCAACAGACTGTTGCCAAGGTTTAACGCTAACACGCGGAAAACACGTCGTTTTAACCATTCCGCGGTGCAGCGATTCCGGGTATAGAGGCAGCATATGTTGGGTTTGGAGAGTGATCATGACCATCAAAGTCGGTATTAACGGATTCGGACGCATCGGGCGCTGCACATTGGCGCATATCGCAACATCCGGACGAAACGACATCGACGTGGTTGCGATCAACGCGACCGGCCCGCTGGAAACCTCCGCTCATCTCATCAAATACGACTCAATCCATGGCCGCTTCCCCGGCAACGTGGTGGTGGGCGCCAACTCCCTCGATCTGGGGCGCGGGCCGATCCGCATGATGTCGACCTATGACATGAACGATCTCGATTGGGCCGGCGTCGACGTGGTGCTGGAATGCACCGGCAAGTTCAACGACGGCGACAAAGCCAAGACCCATATCGACCGTGGTGCCAAGCGCGTGCTGATCTCGGCCCCCGCCAAGCGCGTCGACCGGACCATCGTCTACGGCGTGAACCACCGCGACCTGTTGCCCAGCGACGCGGTGGTGTCCAACGGCTCCTGCACCACCAACTGCCTTGCGCCGATGGCCAAGGCCCTGGATGAGGCCATCGGCATCGAGCGCGGGATCATGACCACCATCCACTCCTACACCGGCGACCAGCCCACGCTGGACCGCCGCCATGATGATCTCTACCGCGCCCGTGCGGCAGCGATGGCGATCATCCCGACCTCAACCGGGGCCGCGAAGGCGCTTGGCGAGGTTCTGCCCAATCTGGCGGGCAAGCTCGATGGCACCGCGATGCGCGTGCCCACGCCGAATGTCTCGGCGGTGGATCTGACCTTCGAAGCCCCGCGCGATGTCACGGTCGAGGAGGTCAACGCCGCCCTTGAGGCCGCTGCCAACGGGCCGATGTCCCGCGTCATGGGCTATGACCCCGAAGCGAAGGTCTCCATCGACTTCAACCACACCGAGCACAGCTGCATCATCGCACCTGAACAGACCAAGGTGGTCGGCGGGCGCACGGTGCGGGTTCTGGCGTGGTATGACAATGAATGGGCCTTCTCGGCACGTATGGCCGATGTCGCCGTCAGCATGGGCCGCCTCGGCTAGTCTCTCGCGGCTTGCGGGCCCCGAAACAGGCTGTCATACCATGCGCGTCGGGGCCGCGGCCCTGGTTGAGCATCGGGCGGAGAAGGCTTTCAATGACAAATCGCATCGCGCTTGTCCTGGGCGTGCTCATCATCGGCTTTGTGATGGTGGACATGCTGCTGTTCGGGACCGAGCATGTTGTCTTTGTCGGCAAAAAACTCTTTGATCTGATCGAATGGCTCTCCTTCTGGAGATAAGGCATCCCGGGTGAGCGCGCCGCCTCCGCGCTCCCCGACAAGTGAAAGAACAACGATGGCACTCAGGCTTGGGATTAACGGATTTGGCCGCATCGGGCGGACGGTATTGCGCGCTCTGATGGAGAGCGAACGCACGGACATGCAGGTCGTCGCGATCAACGATCCGGCGCCCGCCGAGACGCTGGCGCATCTCTTCGAGTTCGATTCCATCCATGGGGCATTCCGAAGCCCGCTGAGTTACTCCAAAGCGGGGCTGGACCTTGGGCGCGGGCCGATCCGCATGACTGACATTCAGGACCCCGGCGCCATCACCTGGCCCGATGTGGACATTGTGCTGGAATGCAGCGGGCGCTTCACCGATCCGGTGCGCGCACAAAAACACCTGTCACGTGGGGCGCGTCGCGTGCTGCTCTCCGCCCCGGCCAAGGGCGCCGCAAAGACGATCATCACTGGCGTGAACGATCACCTGATTACGGCGGAGGATTTTTTCATCTCGAACGGATCCTGCACCACCAACTGCCTCGTGCCGATTGCTCAGATCCTGCATGAGGCCTTCACGATCAAGCGCGGCATGATGACCACTGTGCATTGCTACACCAGCAGTCAGAGCCTGCACGATGCGCCCCACGCCGATCTCTACCGCGCCCGCGCAGCGGCGGTGTCGATGGTGCCCACAACCACCGGCGCAGCGCAAACGCTGGGCGAGGTGCTGCCCGAACTCGCAGGCCGCATCACCGGTCAGGCGATCCGTGTGCCGGTTCCGAATGTCTCCTGCATCGACCTTTCGGTGGAGGTCGCAACAGAGACCGACCCCGAGACTGTGAATGCCGCCTTCCGGGCGGCAGCTGAGGGCCCCCTCAATGGCATCGTATCAACCACGGCGCGCAAACTGGTGTCATCAGACTTCAAACGGGACCCGCACAGCGCCATGTTCGCCGAAGACCAGACGCGCGTGCAGGACGGCACCTGGGTGCGGGTCCTGGCGTGGTATGACAACGAATGGGGCTTCTCAAACCGCCTGATCGAGGTCGCGGCGCGGATGGGGCGGTTTGCCTAGGTCTTGCCGAGCCGGGTCAGCAGCGCGGTGCGCACCTGCGGGGTGACGAACTTGCTGATATCCCCGTCCAGCCGCGCAATCTCTTTCACCAGCTTGCTGGCGATGGCCTGATGCTCGGCCTCGGCCATCAGGAAGACCGTCTCGATGGTGTCGTCCAACTGCCGGTTCATGCCCACCATCTGATATTCATATTCGAAATCCGCGACAGCCCGCAGCCCGCGCACGATGATCTGGGCGCCCACGTCGCGGGCGCAATCAATGAGCAGGTTCTCAAAAGGGTGCACGACGATCTCGATGCCCGTCTGGTCGGCAAGCTCCGCGCATTCCGCCTCAATCAGCGCCACCCGGGCTTCGAGATCAAAAAGGGGCCCCTTGTCGCGATTGATGGCCACGCCCACGACAAGACGGTCAAGCAGGACTGCGGCGCGTCGGATGATGTCGATATGGCCCAGGGTGATCGGGTCGAAGGTGCCTGGATAGAGTCCAACGCGCATGTGGGCTCTCCTGTCGTGGATATTGCGGCCAACCGACCACTTCAGGCGGGCGATTGCAAGTCGTTAACGCGCTGTGGTGGGCTCAGTGGCCCATAATCATGCCTTCCAGCGCGTCCTTCTCCATCGCCAGCTCCATCAGCTTGGCCTTGACCACATCACCCAGCGAGATCACACCCACCAGCTTGCCGCCTTCCACAACCGGCATATGGCGAAACCGGCCATCGGTCATCTTCTGCAGGACATGATCGGCGGCATCATCGCTGCCGCAGGTGACCAGCTTGGTCGTCATCAGCGTATCGACCGAATGCGACAGGCACCCTGCCCCACGCGCCCCGATCTCGCGCACGATATCCCGCTCTGACAGGATGCCATCAGGGGAATTTCCATCGCGCGACACAACCACGGTGCCGATCCGTTTTTCGGACAGGACCTTCGCGGCTTCCGCCACCAGTGTGGTCGGCGACACTGTCACAATGTCATGTAAAGCCTTGGTTTTTAGAATTTGAGACACCAACATGCCACACCTCCTCAAGCCGTGTTGTGTCACTCCAGCGTCTCCGCAAAGCTGCGCCAAGTCAAGCCAACGCTTCCAGCCGTGCAACTTCTGCGCGCAAACCAGCGGTGAGTGCCTGCGCAAAGCGTCTCAACCTGAGGTTACGCCGGTCATCGGCGTGCCGAATGAGGTAAAATGCTCGGGCAAGGCTCAGCCGATCGGTCAAGATGCGCCGTACTCCAGGCATCGCCGGAACGGAGAAATCATGGGCGATGCCGATCCCACCGCCCTGCCGAATCCAGTTGATCTGAACCGAGACCGAATTCGACGCCAAGGGCACACGGGCGATCCCCAGATCGCTCAGATAATCCAGCTCGCGATCAAAGATCATGTCCGGGATGTAGCCAACGACGCGATGGCCGTGCAGGTCGTCCAGACCTGCGATCGGTGGATGCGCAGCTAGGTAGGTCTCGGACGCGGCGAGATGCAGGCGGTAGTCGGTGATTTTCTGCACCACGAGGCGCCCGGCGGTCGGCGCGCTCACCGCAATGGCCATGTCCGCCTCGCGCCGCGAGAGGTTGAACACGCGGGGCAAGGCGACGATCTGCACGTCGAGGTCCGGGTTGTCATCGCAGATCGCCGCACAGACCTGTGGCAGCAGATAGTTGGCGCAGCCATCCGGCGCACCGATCCGGATTTGCCCGCTCAGCGCTTCCGAGGCGGCAGGCAGTTCGGCAACCGCGTTGCGCATCGCCCGCTCAGCCGTCTCAGCCCGCGCAAAGAGCGACTGCCCCGCATCGGTCAGCGCATAGCCCTGCGGCGACTTCGCAAACAGCGTGGCCTGCAGCGCACGCTCCAGCCGCTGCATCCGGCGGCCCAGGGTGGCGGGATCAAGCCGCAGGATCTTCCCCGCGCCAGAGAGCGACTGCTCGCGCGCCACGGCGAGAAACAGCCGCAGATCGTCCCAGTTTGCCTCCATCCGCCCATCCTTTCAGCGCCCGCAGGTCAGCTGGCTTTGCAAAAACACAAAATGACTTTGCCACCTTCCCCCTTTCAGGCTGCTTTTTGCAAGACTATGCTGCGCGCAATCACAGCTGTGCCCGGGCCACGCATCCCGCCCGTGTGCGATCATCGCGGAGGACCCTGATGCAAGAACTCACCCATTACCTCAACGGCGAACACGTCAAGGGCACCTCGGGCCGCTTTGCTGACGTGATGAACCCCGCCACCGGCGAAGTGCAGGCCAAATGCCCGCTCGCCTCCAAGGCCGAAGTCGAACAGGCAGTGGCCTATGCCGCTGCCGCTCAACCCGCCTGGGCGGCCGTGAACCCACAACGCCGCGCGCGGGTGCTGATGAAGTTCGTTGATCTGCTGAACCGCGACATGGACAAGCTAGCCGAAGCGCTTAGCCGCGAGCACGGCAAGACCCTGCCGGACGCCGCCGGTGACGTGCAGCGGGGCCTTGAGGTGGTGGAATACTGCATCGGCGCGCCGCAGCTTCTGAAAGGCGAATACACCGACAGCGCGGGCCCCGGCATCGACATGTATTCCATGCGCCAGGCCCTGGGCGTGACCGCCGGAATCACCCCGTTCAACTTCCCCGCCATGATCCCCATGTGGATGTTTGCGCCCGCCATCGCCTGCGGCAACGCCTTTATCCTCAAGCCCTCCGAGCGGGACCCGTCGGTCCCGCTGATGCTCGCAGAACTCATGGAAGAGGCCGGGCTGCCGAAAGGCGTGTTGCAGGTCGTGAATGGCGACAAAGAAGCGGTGGATGCGATCCTCTATGACCAGACGATCCAATCCATCGGCTTTGTGGGCTCCACCCCGATTGCCGAGTACATCTATGGCACCGGCTGCGCGCAGGGCAAGCGTGTACAGTGTTTCGGCGGTGCCAAGAACCACATGATCGTCATGCCCGATGCGGATATGGATCAAGCCGCGGACGCGCTGGTCGGCGCGGGCTATGGCGCTGCAGGCGAGCGGTGTATGGCGATCTCGGTGGCGGTGCCCGTAGGCGATGAGACCGCCGACCGGCTCATCGAAAAGCTGGTGCCCCGGATCGAAAAGCTGAAAGTCGGCCCCTATACGGCGGGCAACGACATTGACTATGGCCCCGTGGTGACCGCCGCCGCCAAGGCCAATATCGAGCGCCTGGTGCAAACCGGTATCAACCAGGGCGCCAAGCTCGTGGTCGATGGGCGTGATTTCAGCCTGCAGGGCTATGAAGACGGGTTCTTCATCGGCCCGCATCTCTTCGACAATGTCACCAAGGACATGGACATCTACACAACCGAGATCTTTGGTCCCGTGCTCTCCACCGTGCGCGCGCAGAGCTATGAGGAAGCGCTCGGGCTCGCCATGGACCATGAATACGGCAACGGCACCGCGATCTTCACCCGGGATGGCGACGCGGCGCGGGACTTCGCGAACCGCGTGAACGTGGGCATGATCGGGGTGAATGTGCCGATCCCGGTGCCGCTGGCCTATCACACATTCGGCGGCTGGAAGAAATCGGTCTTTGGCGACCTGAACCAGCACGGGCCGGACGCTTTCAAGTTCTACACGCGGACCAAGACGGTCACCTCGCGCTGGCCCTCGGGCATCAAGGAAGGCGGCGAGTTCAACTTCAAGCCGATGGAATAAACGAATAGGGGCGGCTCGATGAGCCGCCCCTGACCGTGTAAAGTTTTACGCGATTTGAATTACTTGCGCCGGCGCATCAAGCCCATGCCACCCAAGGCAGCAATGAGCATCCAGCCCGCCGCCGGCAGAGGCACGGGCGAGATGTCTTCATAGGAGACCTTCACGCCCTTGAGCTTGAAGTTGTCCCAGTTGTCACAGTCATAGGCCTTGCCCCACTTGTGACAAATCCGATCAGCGGCACCGATGCCGAACATCGTGCCGGTCCATTCGCTGTTGAAGTCGTAGTAACCGTAGCCATGCCCGGTGATGTCAACGTTCTGATAGAACGCACCTGCGTCCTCGCCATCGACCATAGAGAACGAGAAGTCATCGTCGCTGTCTACCAGGCTGAAATACAGACGCTCGATTGTCACAGTCTTGTTGAACGACAGCTTGATCACTTCGTCATGCGAGTGGCTGTCCACCTGGTGCGAGTCGCCCCATCCGGTTGTGACACCAAGGCCACCGCCCTTGACGTGCCAGGAGCGGGTGTGCCGGTTCCAGTAGTATTCGTACCCGTACTGTCCGATGCGACGCACATCGCCGATGGAGCCATCCTCGTTCATCAGGTGCCCCGTCGCGGAGAGGGTCAGATCGCCGTTCGTGAATTCGAGGCTTTCGCCTGTCGCTTGCAGACCCGCGTGGCCGACGAGGTTGAAATAGGCGTGAACCGGCGCCGCGTAAGTCGCCGCCGCAGAGAGGGCAGAGAACGTGGCTGCCAAAGCAATTTTCTTGAAGAGCATTCCAATACACCTTTTAAAGTCTTGGCGCGGTCCGACGTCGGGCACACGCTCACTCTTTATTAAAATTCTTATAACGTGAGCGAAGTTCCGCCGCAAAGGAATAATCGAGAACAGTAAATTGCTACCCTGCGTTGTGCCTCATATCTGGATTTCGAAATATAATATTATATTTCATTGCATTAAGGTGAAAACCTAATGTATTTGACTTGCACAATTTGTAAACAATCACTGCTTCCTTGCAAAGACTAACCCGACAATTCCCCCTAATATCTTGAATGGAAACAGTCTGTTCTCGCATGGCGATAATATCTATTGACGGGAATCTTGTGCCTCGAATCGGCTGCACCACAAGGGCCCTGACCCTCGACCAAGGCATATACTGCCGCTTGAAAGCGGCTTCGGGCCAAGCGATACACACAAGGCGAAGCTTCAGCGCGGGGAAAGCATGACCGATATCCTGATCCGACACACGGGCGCTGCGGGCCGCATTACCCTTACCCGTCCGAGTGCGTTGAACGCGCTGACCTACGAGATGTGTCTCGCCATCGAGCAGGCCCTCGATGACTGGCGAAGCAACCCGGATGTGACGCAGGTGGTCATCGATGCCGAGGGAGACCGCGCCTTTTGCGCAGGCGGTGATATCGCCGAGATGTACCATACCGGCACCGCAGGCGATTTTGACTACGGACGGCGTTTCTGGGCGGATGAATATCGGCTGAACGCCAAGATTTTCGACTATCCCAAGCCGGTTGTCTCCTTCTTGCAGGGGTTCACCATGGGCGGTGGCGTGGGCATTGGCTGTCACGGGTCCCACCGGATCGTCGGGCAGAGCAGCCAGATCGCCATGCCGGAATGCGGCATCGGCCTTGTCCCGGATGTAGGCGGATCGCTGATGCTCGCATTGGCCCCCGGCAGGTTGGGCGAGTATCTCGGGACCACCGCGGCCCGCATGTCGGCGGCAGATGCGATCTATGCCGGGTTCGCCGATCTCTACATCGATGAGGAGAGATGGCCGCAGTTGATCGCGGCCCTCGAGGCGGGCGCCTCGGTCGATTGCCTCACGGATGCGGCCACCGCGCCCCCCGAAAGCACGCTGGAGGACATGCAGGACGATGTTGATAGACACTTCGGTGGCGAGCAACTCGCCGATATTCTCAACAGTCTCAGGACTGATGACAGCGACTTTGCCGCCACGGCGCTGAAACAAATGGGGCGCAACAGCCCGCTGTCGATGGCCTGCACGATCGAGATGGTGCACCGGCTGCGCGGGCCGTCGCTGAGCATCGCCAAGGCCCTTGAGCTCGAGTATCGCTATACCTACCGGGCGATGGAGCATGGGGATTTTCTGGAAGGCATCCGTGCCGCGATCATCGACAAGGATCGACGCCCAGCCTGGCAATACGCCGACCAGAGCGTCCCCGCCGTCGCGGTCAGCAAGATGCTGATGCCACTGGGAAAAAACGCGTTGACG
Source organism: Roseobacter cerffii (assembly GCF_054226325.1). Taxonomy (NCBI): domain Bacteria; kingdom Pseudomonadati; phylum Pseudomonadota; class Alphaproteobacteria; order Rhodobacterales; family Roseobacteraceae; genus Roseobacter; species Roseobacter cerffii. The sequence continues at coordinate 2,090,903 of NZ_CM135757.1, read as the reverse complement.
CTGGAGGAGAACAGCATGCAGACACTCAAGGTCGGATTTGTCGGGCTGGGCAATATGGGCTCACCGATGGCGGCGAACCTCGCCAAGGCGGGCTGTGCGGTCACGGGCTTTGACACCGTTGTCACGGAAGCCGAAGGCGTGGCAATGGCCGAGACCGCGACCGCCGCGGCGCAGGGTGCGGACATCGTGATCACCATGCTGCCAAATGGCGATATCCTGCGGTCGGTGGCGGCCGAGATCCTGCCCGCGATGGCCAAGGGAGCGCTGTTGCTGGACTGCTCGACGGTGGACGTGGAGAGTGCCCGGGCGGTTGCGGATCAGGCTGCAGATCTCGGGCTGCTCTGTGTCGACGCGCCGGTCTCCGGTGGGATCGGTGGCGCGGCGGCAGGGACGTTGACTTTCATGGCGGGCGGCTCTGACGCGGGTTTTGCGAAAGCCCGGCCGCTTTTTGAGATCATGGGACAGAAAGCGGTGCACTGTGGCGCGCCCGGCGCCGGACAGGCGGCGAAGATCTGTAACAACATGATCCTCGGGGCGACGATGATCGCGACCTGTGAAGCCTTTGCTCTGGCTGACAAATTGGGCCTCAACCGCCAGAAGATGTTCGACGTGGCGAGCACCTCATCCGGGTATTCGTGGTCGATGAATGCGTATTGCCCGGCGCCCGGCGTAGGCCCGCAAAGTCCCGCGGACAACGGGTATCAACCGGGATTTGCGGCGGAGTTGATGTTGAAAGACCTGGGCCTTTCGCAACAGGCGGCCGAGGCCGTTGGTGCGGACACACCTATGGGCGCGCGGGCCCTGGAGTTGTACCGGCAGTTCGTCGAGGAGGAAGATGGCCTCGGCCAGGATTTCTCGGCGATGCTGCCCAGATTTGCGGCCAAGACCCGGGACTAACGGGCTCGGCATCTCTCCGCCCATGAGGATCGTTGCCGGCAAAAATGCCGGGGGTCTATATTGCGCGCGGCCCATGGCACACCCAAATTCTGAGTATAACCGTCAGATTTAGGAGATGCCCCATGCAAGATGAGAAGAGCACCCCCACCTCCATCAACACGATAATCGAAAAGCTGAAAACCGACATGACCCTGACCGCGCCCGGATGGGTTTTTGCGGTCGCTGGTGTCGCGGTGCTGGTCCTGATTGGCGCGGCACTGGACTGACACCGCAGCGGAGATGAGTCTGCTGTCGGTACCCTGTCTGTATCGCGTCGGTTTTACGTCGGTATCACGTCGGTGCGCAGCGCACGGGCCGTAAGCCCCGCGTTAACGGTTGAGCTGGGGAGCCCCGCCGGGCCGGGCGTGCGCAGCACGCGCGGCCCGGCGGGGCCTCGGCGCTCTTATTCGGCCGCTACGCGTTTGGCGTGCGACAGCATCGGTTTGAGATATTTTCCCGTGTAGCTCTCGGCGATCTCCGCCACTTCTTCCGGTGTACCGGTCGCCACGATCTGGCCACCACCGTCGCCGCCCTCGGGGCCAATGTCGATGATATGGTCCGCCGTTTTCACAACATCTAGGTTGTGCTCGATCACGATCACGGAGTTCCCCTGATCGACCAACTCGTGCAGCACTTCGAGCAGTTTGCGGACGTCTTCGAAGTGCAGACCCGTGGTCGGCTCGTCGAGGATATAGAGGGTGCGACCGGTCGAGCGCTTTGAGAGCTCCTTTGACAGCTTCACTCGCTGTGCTTCGCCCCCCGAGAGGGTCGTGGCCTGTTGGCCCACCTTGATATAGCCGAGGCCAACGCGCATCAGCGCATCCATCTTCTCGCGGATCGAGGGCACGGCGGAGAAGAATTCCTGCGCGTCCTCCACGGTCATGTCGAGCACATCCGCGATGCTCTTGCCCTTGAACTTGATCTCCAGCGTCTCGCGGTTGTAGCGCTTGCCCTTGCAGGTCTCGCATTCCACGTAGACGTCGGGCAGGAAGTGCATCTCGATCTTGATCACACCGTCGCCCTGACAGGCCTCGCAGCGCCCACCCTTCACGTTGAAGCTGAACCGCCCCGGCTTGTAGCCGCGCGCCTTCGCTTCGGGCAGCCCTGCGAACCAGTCACGGATGGGCGTGAAGGCGCCGGTGTAGGTGGCGGGGTTGGAGCGCGGGGTGCGCCCGATGGGGCGCTGGTCGATGTCGATGACCTTGTCGAGATGCTCCAAGCCCTTGATCGTTTCACAGGGCGCGGGCGTCTGCCGCGCGCCGTTGAGGCGCATGGAGGCGGTCTTGAACAGTGTCTCGATGGTCAGGGTCGACTTGCCACCGCCCGACACGCCTGTCACGCAGACGAATTTGCCCAGCGGGTAGTCGACGGTCACATTCTGCAGGTTGTTGCCGGTGGCGCCCACAACCTGGATCGCCTTTTTCTTGCCCGCGCGCCGTTCCGCGGGAATGGCGATTTCGCGGACACCGGTGAGGTATTGCCCGGTGATGGATTTCTTCGACGCGGCGATCTTGCGGGGGGTCCCATGGGCCACCACTTCGCCACCGTGCACACCGGCACCCGGGCCGATGTCGAAGACGTAATCGGCCTCGCGGATTGCCTCTTCGTCATGTTCTACCACAATCACCGTGTTGCCTTGATCGCGCAGGTTCTTCAGCGTCAGCAGCAGCCGATCATTATCGCGCTGGTGCAGCCCGATGGAGGGTTCGTCGAGCACGTAGAGCACGCCCGTTAGCCCTGAGCCGATCTGCGAGGCGAGCCGGATGCGCTGGCTTTCGCCGCCCGAGAGCGTGCCCGCGTTGCGGCTGAGCGTGAGATATTCGAGGCCCACATTGTTGAGGAACCCGAGGCGCTCGCGAATTTCCTTGAGGATGGCGCGGGCGATCTCGTTCTTCTGCGCGGTCAGATGCTCGGGCACCGTCTCGCACCAGTCGAAAGCTTCGCGAATCGACATTTCAACCACCTGCCCCACGTGCAGCAGCTTCTCCGCATCGTCGGAGGGGCCAAGCTTCACCGCCAGCGCCTCGTCGCGCAGCCGGTAGCCGCCGCAGGCGCCGCAGGGGCGGTTGTTCTGGTAGCGCTCGAATTCCTCGCGGATCCAGTTGCTGTCGGTCTCGCGGTAGCGGCGCTCCATGTTCGGGATCACGCCTTCGAAGGTGCGGGTCACCTGATAGACGCGGCCACCCTCGTCATAGCGGAAGGCGATTTCTTCCTCGCCCGAGCCGTAGAGGAAGACCTGCTGGACCTTTTCCGGCAGGTCCTTCCACTTGGTCGATTGCTTGAACTTGTAGTGTTTCGCAATAGCTTCAATGGTTTGCAGGAAGTATGGGGACTTCCCCTTGCGCCAGGGGGCCAGCGCGCCATCGGCGATTTTCAGGTTCTGATCCGGCACAACGAGCCGTTCGTCGAAGAAGAGCTCGACCCCGAGGCCGTCGCACTCCGGGCAGGCGCCGAAGGGTGCGTTGAAGGAGAACAGGCGCGGCTCGATCTCGGGGATGGTGAAGCCGCTGACCGGGCAGGCGAATTTTTCCGAGAAGGTGGTGCGTTCCGGGTCACCCTCGCTGGGCGCGGTCTCCAAGATCGCGATGCCATCGGCGAGGTCGAGCGCGGTGCGCAGTGAGTCCGCAAGCCGCGTCTCAAGCCCTTCGCGGACGACGATGCGGTCGACCACCACGTCGATGTCATGGCGGAATTTCTTGTCGAGTGTGGGTGGTTCGTCGAGGTCGTAGAAAGACCCGTCAACCTTCACGCGCTGGAAGCCCTGCTTGCGCAGCTCGAGGAATTCCTTGCGGTACTCGCCCTTGCGATCGCGGATGATCGGGGCGAGGAGATAGGCGCGCGTCCCCTCCTCCATCGCCATTATCCGGTCGACCATGTCCTGCACCTGCTGCGCCTCGATGGGCTTGCCGGTGGCGGGCGAGTACGGCGTGCCGACGCGGGCGAAGAGCAGCCGCATGTAGTCGTAGATCTCGGTCACCGTGCCGACGGTGGAGCGCGGGTTCTTCGAGGTGGTTTTCTGCTCAATGGAGATCGCGGGCGACAATCCGGCGATATGATCCACATCCGGCTTCTGCATCATGTCGAGGAACTGCCGCGCGTAGGCGCTGAGCGATTCGACATAGCGGCGCTGGCCCTCGGCATAGATCGTATCGAAGGCGAGCGAGGACTTGCCCGAGCCGGAAAGCCCTGTAATCACAACGAGTTTGTCGCGCGGGATGTCCACGTCGATGCTCTTGAGATTGTGCTCGCGCGCACCGCGCACTTCGATGTGTTTCAACTCGGCCATCAGCCACCCCCGTTCAACGTGCTAGACATAGGCGGAATGGCCGGGAGTGCCAATGAAAAAATGAGAACGAAGCGGGAACTTCACGCCTGCTGACGTTTCCTGGCAAGAGCGAGATGCGCGCAGGCGCCGAGCACGAAGGCTAGCCCCGCGAGAAGCGGCAGCCCGGCATAGCCGAGGCTGCCTGCGGTGATGGCCATGATCGGGGTGCCAAGGGTGTTGCCGATGTTGCCGGTCTGGGCCAAAGCGCCGTTGGCGCGGGCCTGGGTGTCGGCGGTGCGGTTGAGCTGGGGCACGGCGGCAAAGCTGGCGCCCTGGATCAGACCCATCGTGGCGGCGAGCGCAAGGCAGGCGGTGGGGGCGCCGGGGGCGAGCCAGAGCCCGATCATCGCGAGGATGCTGCCCGCAAAGCCGATCAGGATGACGTTGATCGCAGGGACGAAGCGCAGGAGGAAGACGCCCAGGGTCATCGACGAGGCGATGCTCACAAGCGGCATGGCACCCATCACGAAGGCGCGGACCTCGGGGGCGATGTAGGCGGGCAGAACGGTCAGGATCGAGACGAAGCAGAACGTATAGAACAGCCAGCCGATGGCGGGTGCCGAGATGTAGGGCGAGCGATAGATCTCGACGTGGTCGCGCAGGACCTTGCCGAGCGAGAGCGCCGGGGCGTCAGTATCGATCTCCAGCGCCTTGAGGCGGTACGCGAGCAGCAGCGCGAAACCGGCCATGTAGAGGCCATGGGCGGCAAGCAGTGCCGGGATGCCCTGCCAGGCCACGAGCGGCAGCCCGGCCCAGGCGAGTATGGTGAAGGCGACGCCGAAGAAGGTGCCCCAGAGGGTGAGCGCGAGGCCGCGGTCTTTGGGCGCGCAGATCTGGGCGATGAGCGTCGGTGTGGCGACGACGATGGCGAGGTGCGAGAGCCCTTCAAGCCCGCGGCTGAGCAGCATCCAGGGCAGCGGCGGCAAGAGCGCCTGAAAGAGCGAGAGCGCGGCGCCGATCCAGAGCGCCCAGAGGAGCGCGCGGCGGTAGCGGATGCGGGCGACCATCACGCCCGCCGCGACGCCAAGAAAGATGCCGAGGAAGCCGACCACCGACACGATCAACCCCAGCGCGGCCCCCGCCTCCGGGTAAACGACGGGCAGCTGGTCGAAAATCGCGCTGAACTTGCCGTATTGCGCGGCGGCCCCAAGCCCCGCGCCCCACAGCGCAAGGACGAGACCCCAAGGGGTTTTCGGTTCCGTGTCACGGGACGGCATGTGAGAAGATCTCCGCCGGGACCATCCCGGTCTGCCTAGGTATGACGAAGCCGGCGGAGGTCGTCCAGCTTAGTATTTCTAAGCCTGGGCGCGCCGGGTCCGCCTGTGCAGGGCGCCAAAGGTCGCAATGCCCATCAGGGCCAGCGGCAGCGCACCTGGCAGCGGCACGGGCGTCAGGTCGGGCGTCGGCTCGGCACTGATCACCGAGCCTGGCCTGCCGCTCCGGGAGGGCGAGCAGGCCCCGCAGTCGAGAACGCCAGTCGGAGCAGCCGAGAACATGTTGAGGGTATCGCCAATCAGCTCAAGCTCCGCCACGGGCGTGTCGAGCACACCAAATCCGCTGTAGCCAAAGCCAAGCCGAAAGTGCCGCGGCCTGTCAGGTCCGAACCAGTAGGTCTGATCGTCGGTTTCAAAGTTGAGAAAGCTGTAACCTCTTTGCGTGTAGGCATTGACCACATGCCCGGCGCTGGCGCTACTGAAGATTTGGCCCGGCAGGGGCCCAGAGTTGGCCGAGGCCAAACCTTCCGAGACGCTGATGTTCCAGGCCGCAACGCTGTTGGCCTCGCTGTCCCAAACAAAGCTGCCGACCGCGGAGCCGCTGTTCTCAAGCTCGATATCAAATGTCCATGTGATGGAGGCGGCCTGACCCGATGCGGCCCAGATGCTGAAATAGAGCGCGGTGACGAAACGTGAAATACTCATACCGGAGGTCCTATCTGTAGGAGGTGCGCCGGCCCGACGGACCGGCGGCCGCAACATGAGTTCAGATGGCCCGTGCCACAACCCGTATCGCCGCAGGACGCTGTTGCAAAAACGCAGGATACTGTTTCGAGGCAGTCCCCGAACGGGTGAAGCCGATGCTCTATCGGCGACCACACTCTGACAAGACAAGGCCAAGCGCGTCGGAAAAACCGGTCATATTGACCTCGACCGATCCGAAGCCCTTGCTCCCAGCACGCACCAAGCCTCCACTATTTGCAGCTTCCAAGAGTTTCCCCACGACAGAATTTTCCTGCCTCTTCGATACCCAGGCGTTAGTGCCGTCCGATCTCATCCGATAGTCACGCCCCGCCACGTTGAGGAAGATGCCCACCGAACGCGACATGCGTTTGTTCGAAAAGATGGATATTTGCGGATTGGCCTGATGAGGGAATTGCGTGACAGCCAAGATGTACTCCTGAGCCGCCTCTAGATCCTCATAGAGGAAGCTCGCCGCCCAACAGGTCTTAGACCGGTTCTCACCGTCCACAAACACCGCCCAATTCCCATAGACTGCGGTTGGGCTCACCTGCTGAGCGTGCAGGGCCCCGGTCATCGCAACAAGCTGGCTGCACATCAGACAGCAGATCGCAATCATGCGTTTTGCGACCGTCGCGCCGATCACCCTATTGTCGCTTCCCGTCCTGAACACAGCCCGGCGCATCTACATATGGATGACGCGCCCGTAGGCGTCGAGCACGGATTCGTGCATCATTTCGCTGAGCGTCGGGTGCGGGAAGACGGTGTTCATCAGGTCTTCTTCGGTGGTCTCGAGCTGGCGGCCGACCACATAGCCCTGAATGAGCTCGGTCACCTCGGCGCCGACCATATGGGCGCCCAGAAGCTCGCCCGTTTTGGCGTCAAAGACCGTCTTGATCATGCCTTCCTGCTCGCCAAGCGCGATGGCCTTGCCGTTGCCGATGAAGGGGAAGCGGCCCACCTTGATCTCGTAGCCCAACTCCTTGGCCTTGGCTTCGGAATAGCCGACAGAGGCGACCTGCGGGTGGCAGTAGGTGCAACCCGCGATGCTCTCGGGCTTCACGGGGTGCACGTCGTTATGGCCCGCGATCAGCTCGGCGACCATGACACCTTCGTGTGACGCTTTGTGCGCGAGCCACGGGGCACCGGCGATGTCGCCGATGGCATAGAGCCCGTCGACGCCCGTGCGGCAGAACTCATCGGTGACCACATGGGTGCGGTCGATCTTGACGCCGAGCGCTTCGAGCCCGAGGCCTTCCACGTTGCCGACGATACCAACGGCGGAAATGACGGTGTCGAATTCGTGTTTCTCTGTCTTGCCGCCCGTTTCGATATGGGCGGTCACCTTGCCCTTGCCGCGATCAAGCTGCTTGACCATGGCCTTCTGCATGATTTTCATGCCCTGCTTCTCGAAGCTTTTCTTCGCGAAGGCGGAGATTTCGGCGTCTTCCACGGGCAGCACCCGGTCCATCACCTCGACCACGGTCGTGTCGGCGCCGAGGGTATTGTAGAAGCTGGCGAATTCGATGCCGATGGCGCCGGAGCCGATGACCAGCAGCTTCTTCGGCATGTGCTTGGGTTGCAGCGCGTGCTTGTAGGTCCAGACCAGATCGCCATCCGCTTCCAGGCCCGGTAGTTCGCGCGCCCGCGCGCCGGTGGCGAGCACGATGTTCTTGGCGGTGAGCTCTTCGCTGCCCTTTTCGGTCTTCACCGTGACCTTGCCCTTGGCGGGGATCGTGGCCTCGCCCATCACGACGGTCACCTTGTTCTTCTTCATCAGATGGCCGATACCGCCCGAGAGCTGCCCCGCCACCTGACGCGAGCGTTTGACGACGGCGTCGAGATCATAGCCAACGTTGTCGGCCTTGAGCCCGAACTCCTTGGCGCGGTGCATGAGGTGGAAGACTTCGGAGGAGCGCAGCATCGCCTTCGTCGGGATGCAGCCCCAGTTGAGGCAGATGCCGCCCAGATGCTCTCGTTCGATGATCGCGACGGACATGCCGAGCTGGGCGCCACGGATCGCGGCCACATAGCCGCCCGGGCCCGCACCAATCACAATCAGATCAAAGGATTTCGCAGCCATGACATCTCCTCGCAGATAAGCCCCAAATATAGTTTACCGTTAAACTATATCCGGCAGCGCAGCAACACGAAGAGGAGCGCGACATATGCGCGCTCCGCAATGACGTCATGCTTTTGAGTGGCGGAGTGTCAGGCCGCTTTGGCCAGCTCCAGATTGCGGACGATCGCGCCATAGCCGCCACTGGCCGTGAACTCGACCTCGGCGGCTGTTGGCGTGCGCGCCAGAGCATCGTTCCGGAAGGGGAAGCGGCCGTAGGCCCGGATCACGGCGCGATGCGCCTGGGCATGCAGCAGGTTCTCGCGCCCGTGCTCGGGCATCCGCTCGCACATCAGGCGCACACAGCGGTCCTGGTCGCAGAGGTTCTCGGAGTGCATCAGCGGCAGGTAGAAGAACTGCCGTGCGGGCTCGTCGATCTTGAGATCCCAGTTCTTGTCGATGGCGGATTTCGCCGCCGCAAGCGCCACCTTGTCGCTGGCGAATGCCTTGGCCGTGCCGCGGAACATGTTGCGGGAGAATTGGTCCATCAGGATGATGTAGGCCAGCGCACCGGAGGGGTATGTGAGCCAGAGCGAGAAGCGGCCTTCGCAGGCGGCCTGCCAGGTCTCTTCGAACCGGTTCCGGATCGCGGTATCCAGCGCGTCGGACTGCTTGTACCAGCCCTCGGTGCCAATCTCATCCAGCCAGAAGCTCAGTATCTCTTCAGGGCCAACCATCACTCTACACTCCTTATCAACACACCATGTGGATATGTTACGTTCGATTTACAGGGTTCTCATAGTCACATTTTGCATCATTCCGACATATTCAACCGTCACTTGCAAAATCAGCGGGTATCTGCGGCATTTTCCTCACTCAGGTCAGCTTCGATGGCGTATTCTTGGGCATATTCCATGGCCACCGGCGTGTAGGACGGCGCCACGGCGACGTAAGCGCCGGTCTCGTCCACCGGAATGGACTTGCGCACGGTGGAGCGATAGGCGGCATAGAGCACAAGGGCGGCGAAGAGAATGCCGGTGAAAAGGTAGAAGCCCCCCGGGCCCACGATGTCCATCATGTAGCCGGTGATGATCGGGCCGAGGATCGCCCCGAGCCCGTTGATGAAGATGAGCCCGCCCGATGCGGCAGCCATATCTTCATGCTGGAGGAAGTCGTTGGTGTGGGCGATGAGCAGCGAGTAGAGCGGGTTCGACATGCCGCCGACGACGAAGGCCGAGACTAGGAGCAGCGTGAACTGGCCGCCCAGCACCATGCCGAGGAATGAGCCCCCCACCCCGATGGCCGAGACGATCAGGATCAGGAAGCGCCGGTCCATCCGGTCGGAGATCCATCCGATGGGGTACTGAAGCAGGACGGCACCGACGAAGAACATCGCCACGAAGGTGGAGATCTGCGCGACGGTCAGCCCCGCCTTGGCGCCATAGACCGAGGCCATGCCGAATTGCGCCGAGAAGACGCCACCCAGCAGGAACATGCCCACGCAGCCCAGCGGCGAGTAACCGGCGAGTTCGCGCAGGCTCATGGGCTTGGTGGTCTCGAAGGCGGGGGTCGGGCTGATCGACAGCAGGATTGGCGTGATCGCGATGGAGACCAGGATCGAGGGGATCACAAACAATACGTATCCGGATGGATCGGCGGTGAGCAGCAGCGCCTGGCTGAGCACGATGCCCGCTGTCTGCACGATCATGTAGAGCGAGAGCGCCTGGCCGCGGTTTTCATTGGTGGCGGCGTTGTTGAGCCAGCTTTCGGCGGTCACGTAGACGGCGGAGAAGCAGAACCCGATGAGCACGCGGCCCAGCGTCCAGAGCCAAACCTCGGTCACCGTGGGATAGAGGATCATCACCGCCGAGATCAGCGAGGCCAGCGCTGCGAAGACGCGCACGTGGCCGACGCGGCGGATCATGCCCGGCGCCATGCGCGACCCACCAAGGAAGCCGAGGAAATAGGCGGACATCACGATCGACATCTCGAAGGTCGAGAAGCCCTCGATCTCACCCCGGATGCCCAGCAACGTGCCCTGCATGCCGTTGCCGACCATCAGCAGGGACATGCCCAGCAAGAGCGCCCAAGCGCTAGACAGAACCTGAAGCATATCTCCCTCCCGGTGGGCTGGGGTGGCGTGACAGGCCCTGCTTGCCGCAGGCTGCGGGGCCCGTCACGCTCATGCGCGACGTCGGGAGTCGCTTTGGGCACATGGGCCTACTCCGGGAACAAGAGCGATGCATCGCCGTAGGAGAAAAAACGATACTCCTGCGCGATGGCGTGATCGTAAATGCGGCGCACGGTGTCCGGCCCCATGAGCGCGGAGACGAGCATCATCAGCGTCGACTTCGGCAGGTGGAAGTTGGTCATCAGGGCGTCGGTGACCTGAAAGTTGAAGCCGGGGTAGATGAAGATATCGGTGTCGCCCTCCCACGCCCTGATCTCACCGTCGCGGGCGGCGGTCTCGATCAGGCGCAGCGCGGTGGTGCCCACCGGGATCACCCGCCCGCCTGCGGCTTTGGTGCCCGTGATCTCGGCGGCGGCTGCGGCGCTCACTTGCCCCCATTCGGCGTGCATCTTGTGGGCGGTCACATCATCGACCTTCACGGGCAGGAAGGTGCCCGCGCCCACGTGCAGCGTGACATGGGTAAAGTCGACACCATGATCGGCGATGCGCTGCAGCAGTGCCGCGTCGAAATGCAGCGAGGCGGTGGGGGCCGCCACCGCGCCGCTTTTGCGGGCGAAGACGGTCTGGTAGTCGGTCAGGTCCTGCGCATCCGCCGGGCGTTTGGCGGCGATGTAAGGCGGCAGCGGCATCGCACCTGCGGCGTTGAGCGCCGCGTCGAAGTCGTCACCGCTGAGGTTGAAGGCGAGATACCCCTGCCCGTCTTTCACGCCCTGCAACGTCGCGCGCAGATCGGCGCTGAAGATCACCTCTTCGCCCGGTTTCAGCTTCTTCAGCGGCTTGATCAGCGCGGCCCAGGTGCCATCGGCACGCGGCTCCAGCAGGGTGACTTCGATCTTGGCCTGTGTCTCGCCCTGCACGCTCAACCGGTGGCGCAGACCGGTGAGCCGCGCGGGGATCACGCGCGTGTCGTTCAGGACCAGCCGGTCGCCAGGGCGGAGAAAGTGGGTGATACCGGAGACGACCGCGTCGGTGAGCGCATCGCCGTGCGCCACCAGCAGGCGCGCCGAGCTGCGCGGCACCGCAGGGCGGGTCGCGATCAGCCGCTCGGGCAAACCGAAGTCGAAATCACTCAGTTTCATGAAGCGCCTTTTAGCGATCTTCGCCGCGGGTGAAAGTGGGTCTTTCGCGTTCGGGCGCGGGCGGCGGCGGGTCTTCGCCTTCGGCCAGTGGCACATCCGGTCGGGGCGCGCGGAACAGGTCGCGGATGCCGCCCGGGGTGAGGGCCGTGAGCGGGTTCACGAAGACGTCCGGGTCGCGCACGGTGCCGCCGATGGAGTAGTTGAAGGCAAAGAGCCCCTCGCCCGGACGGGTGAAAATGCTGCCGATGCCGTTGAGAATATAGACGGGGGTGATCACCCCCTGCATCTGCAATTGCCCTGTGTCGGTGGCATAGATGCCGTCCATGGAGAGGCCCATGGAAGGGCCCACGGCACTGCCTTCGCGCAAGGTGATGCGGCGCGGGGCGAGGCGGAAATCGGCGTTTACATCCGAGAAGAACAGGCTGTCGCTGCCTTCGATATTGAAGAGACCGACGATGCTGACCGCGTTCAGCAGCGCCGCCATGGCGGGGGCCTCGACGACGCTGGTGTTCTGGACCCGGAGCTTACCATCGAACGCGCCGCCGGTGCCGACGGGTAAGAGGACCAACTCGAAGGCGCCGCCGCGCACCTGTTGGACCACATTGGCCGAGGCAAAGACGGCCCCCGCATCTGCGGCGGTGAGGCGGATCGCGCTGCGGCTGCCTTGCGGGATCATCCGGCCCGAGACCTGCGCGGCGCCGTTGATGCGGCCCGAGAAGGTGCCATCAAGCCCCGCGCCGGTGGTGAATTCGCCGCGCACCGCGGTGATCGCGATGGCATCCGTCACCTGCAGCCGGTCAAGCGCGACCGTCAGCGGTGCGGTCTCGCCGCTGGCCGCGCCATCGGGAATATCCGCGCGCCGCAGATCGAGCGTGCCCCCGCGCAGCGCGACGCCTACGGGCACGCCCGCGCCGCGACCGATGAGATCGACCTGCGCGTCCAGCCAGCCACCGACGCGCAGCTGCGAGAGCCGCACCCGGTCGAGATCGCCTGGCCCGTTCAGCGTGACATCGCCGACAGCGGTGAGCCCCGGCGCGGTGAGCGCGATACGTTCGACCACGGGCACATCCGAGAGCTGCCCCGACAGCGCGAAGCTGGCGGCTGTCTCAGCCCCCTTGGCCCAGCCGATGGGCGGGATGGAAAGGCCGACGCCGCGCAGATCGGAGGTCAGCTCCAGCGCGGGCGGCGTGTCCTTCACCAGCGTGATCTCGATCTCCGCGCTGCCCTGGCCGCTGACATATTCCGGCGGCAGGCCGATTTTCAGCGCATCGAGCGCCTCGGGCGAGATCTCGATCTGCCCGGTCACGCGTCCCGGCGCGCCGGGGCTGTTCAGCGGCTGCGCCCAGACCACATCGAAGGGCACGCCATCGAGATCACCCTGGCCCGCCACCTCCACCGCCTCATCGGAGGCCACGAGGTCGAGCAGCGGCGCGCTCAGCACCCGGTCCTTGATGAGTTCAGTGCTGCGCACATCGGCGATCTGGCCGGTGACGTCGAACTCCACCGCCTCCACGGGCAGATCCTTGACCAGCGGCAGGGCCAGCGTGCCCGCCATCTCGGCGCGCCCGGAGGCCAGTTGCACCGGCAAGTCCGCCTTTGTCATCACGTTGAGCGGCGGCTGATCGAGCATCGAGAGCGCCGCGGTCACAGAGGATTCTGTCAACAGCCGGATCACGCCCGGCGTGCCCTCCTTGGCCTTCACATCGGGGATGATGAAGGAGGAGCCCGCGAGATCGACCGCGCCCCCTGCGGGCGCTTCGACATCGCCCTCGTCGACGACCAGCACAAAGCGGTCCTTAAGGAGGGAGGCGTGGCCCTTGGCGCCGCGGATATGCGGCATCTCTTTGAGAAAGCGCACGTCGGCCTGGTCGAAGTCGAAGCCTATGTAAGTTTCGGGCTCGGCGCCCGCTTGCCAGCGCAGGGCGGCGGCGATGTCATGCAGCGCGCCGGCAAAGAGGTTTTCGCTCAGCCAGCGGCGGGTCTTGGGCACCACCTGTTCGGGCCAGAGCTCCATCAGCCGGTCGGGGTCATAGCCGTCCATCTGCGCGTCGACCGCGATGTCCCAGCCGCGGGCGTCCGCGGTGAGCGTGCCATTGGCGGTCAGCACATGGCCCTGGTCGATCACCTGCAGGCGTCCGAGCTGCAGGGCGAAGGGCTGCGGGGTGAGGCGGAAATCGAGCTCGGCCTCGGCGAGGCGAACGGGCTCTTCATAGAAATCAGCGGGGTTGATCTGCAGATCGGTCAGGCGCAGCTGGCCCACCAGATCCTCGATGCGGCCGCGGCCATCATCGGCGAGCCGTGCGGTGCCGTCGAGGCGCCCGCTGATCCATTTGCTGTCCACCGACAGCTCATTGAAAAGCAATGTGCGGGTGGCGGGCGTGTAGGTGAAGTAGCTGCGCGCGCTGTTGATCGGGATGGCGCGGGATTCAGGCGTGGGCTGGATCACACCGGCGCCAATCTGGAAGGTCGCGTTGAGCGGATCGAAGCTCGCGTCTTCATTGACCCCGCCGCGCAGGGACCCCGAGATCGGCGCATCAAGCGCCTGCAGCCAGCCGAAGGCCGGACCCTGAACCGCCACATCCTCGGCATCCACATTGGCGAAGGTCACGCCGAAATCGGAGGCGAGCGCGCCGATCTGCCCGGCATAGCTGGCGGTGACCGTGGCCACATCGGCGTCACCGTCCAGCACCGCAAGATCGACGCTGAGCGTGAGATCGGCGCCGGAGCGGTCGAGCGACAGGCGCCCGCCATCGATTGTCCAGGCGCGGTTGGCGCGCTCGTCCTCATAGCGCAGGGTCAGCCCTTGAAGATTGGCGCTGCGAAGGCGGGCAAGGCCGGGGCGCAGCAAGAGATCGTCGAGATCCGCCACAAGCTGGGCGAGGTTGGGGGCCGCGCGGGATGCGGCCTGGCCGCCGATGCCGCCCGAGAGCGTCACCCCCTGCGCGCCCCGGCGCAAGGTCAGGAACACGCCGCTGATGTCGACCGATTTCAGTTCCAGCTGCTGTTTCAGCAGCCCGGTCATCGACAGGCTGGCGCGCATCTCGGAGAAGGCGACGATTTCGGTGCCGTCGGGCGTCGAGACCCGGACGTCGCGCACCCGTGCGCGCGGGCGCCAGCCTTCATCGACGATCAGCAGCATTTCTCCAAAGGCGATGCGCGCGTCGGGCACGGCGACCGCCAGGCGCTGTTCGATCTGGCTGCGCGCCCAATCGGGCACGATGATGTCGCGGTCCTTGACCCAGAAGACCGCCCCGGCCACCGCCGCCACCAGCAGCACGATGAGCGCCAGAGGCGGCAGGACATACCGCTTCTTGAGGCGCTTTCTCGGCTTATCTGCGGGGTCCGTGTCCAAATCGAAGGGGTGCTTTCGGCGCGTGGAAAACTCGAAAGGTTAATCGGTGTGCAGGGCCTTTCCTGTGGTCCCCACCGTTCTAATATGTCACTGGAAAGCAAACCTTTAAACCCACGAGAGTGTCATGCCAGAGATTTCCAACCCTGCCCCCGATTTCACCCTGCCGAGCACCGATGGCGACGATGTGACCCTGTCCGGCCTGAAGGGGTCGCCCGTGGTTCTGTTCTTCTACCCCCGCGACAACACGCCGGGCTGCACCAAGGAGAGCGTGGGCTTTTCGGAGAGCAAGGCGGCGTTTGAGGCGGCGGGCGCGAAGGTGTTCGGGATCTCGAAGGACAGCATGGCGAGCCATGACAAGTTCGTGGCCAAGAAGGAGCTGACGGTGCCGCTTCTGTCTGACGAGCATGGCTCGGCCTGCGAGGACTATGGCGTCTGGAAGGAAAAGAGCATGTACGGCAAGAAGTTCATGGGGATCGAGCGCTCGACCTTCCTGATTGCCGCCGATGGCACGATTGCGCGCATCTGGCCAAAGGTGAAGGTGCCGGGCCATGTGGATGAGGTGCTGGAGGCGGTGCAGGCGCTGTGACGCCGCTGGCCCAGATGGCCGAGGCGGTGTTGCGCACCGCCGACGGCCGCGAAAAGACCGCGCTGTCGCGCCGGTTTGCCGCTGAATGGCAGGCGGCGCGCGAGCGAGGCGAGACGCCCGAGATCGGACGCGCCGACCCACCTTTGCACCCTGCCCGGCCTGAGGCGCCGGAGCTTTTGAGCCCGCGCGATGTGCCCCGCCGTCGCCCCGGCACGCCGGAGGGGCGCATCGCGCTGCTGCATGCGGTGGCGCATATCGAGCTCAATGCCGTCGACCTGCATTGGGACATCATCGCGCGCTTTGCGCATGTGAAGATGCCCATGGGGTTCTATGACGACTGGGTAAAGGCGGCGGACGAAGAATCCAAACATTTCAACCTGATGTGCGACTGTCTTGAAGCACTGGGCAGTCATTATGGGGCGCTGCCCGCCCATGCGGGCATGTGGCGCGCCGCCGAGGATACGGTCGAGGATTTCATGGGCCGCCTGGCGGTTGTGCCCATGGTGTTGGAGGCGCGCGGGCTCGATGTGACGCCGGGCATGATCGAGATTTTCCGCAAGGCCAAGGCAGAGGACGCGGTGGCCGCGTTGGAGACGATTTACGCCGAGGAAGTCAGTCATGTGGCTTATGGCTCGAAGTGGTTTCACTTTCTGTGCGGGCGCCACGAAGAGGACCCGAAAGAGCGGTTCCACGCGCTGGTGCGGACCTATTTCCACGGCGCATTGAAGCCACCCTTCAATGAAGAGAAGCGCGCCGAGGCCGGGATACCGCCGGACTTCTACTGGCCGCTGGCCGAGCAGGTTTGAGCCCAAAACCGCGAAAAATCCCCAAAAACCAGCAGGTTTTTGCCGATTTACAACAATTCAACGGCGAGTTGTGGATCGACGGTTAATCCTGCTTGCCCCGCGTGTGCCCGCTCATTAAGCACTTTCAGGTGTGGTGCTGCCCCTCGGGAGAAAGGGCGCGCATCGGGGGAGACGAGCAGAGGGACGGCTTCGTGCGGACACGTTTGGCAATCAAAATCCATGGGCTCCTGGAGCACTATTTCCCGGAACGCCGCGTCTTTCTGAAATCCGACACCGACACACGATTTATCCGCCTCCGCTCTGAGACCCAGCTCATCGCTTTTTCCGGTGCCGCGCTGCTGGTGGCCTGGTCGATCATCGCCACGGCGATCCTGCTCATGGACAGCATTGGCGCGGGCAATTTCCGCGAACAGGCCAAGCGGGATCAGGCGACCTATCAGGTTCGGCTCAACGATCTGTCGGCGCAGCGCGACCAGCGCGCCGCCGAGGCGCTCGCCGCACAGGAGCGGTTCAACGCGGCGCTTGATCAGATTTCGGTGATGCAGTCGCAGCTTCTGGCCTCGGAGACCCGGCGGCACGAGATGGAAACCGGGCTCGAAGTGGTGCAGACCACGCTGCGCACCACGATGGAAGAGCGCGAGGCCGCCCGCACGGCACTGGCCGCCCTGCAGAGCGATGCGGCCGAGGACGGCACTGCGACGCTGCTCGCCTCCAAGGACACGGGCGTGCCGGTGGACTTCCTGGCCGATGCCCTCGCCCGCACCGCAGCCGAGCGCGATCAGGTGGTGGCCGATGCCCAGGACGCGCTGGATCACGCCGACGAGTTGGCGCTGGAAATAGCGCTGATGAAAGAGAACAACGACCAGATTTTCCGGCAGCTCGAAGAGGCGATGACCGTCTCGGTCGAGCCGCTCGACAAGATGTTCAAGGCCGCGGGCATGGCGCCCGAGCGGATTCTCGACCGGGTGCGCAGCGGCTATTCCGGCCAGGGCGGCCCGCTCACGCCGCTGTCCTTCTCGAGCCGTGGGGAGGAGCTGTCGCCCGATTTCCTGCGGGCCAATCGCATCTTGGAACAGATGGATGAGCTGAACCTCTACCGGATTGCGGCGGAGCGCGCGCCCTTTGCCCTGCCCGTGTTAGACTCCTTCCGCTTTACCAGTGACTATGGCTTCCGGCGCGACCCGAAGACCGGCGGGCGGCGCATGCACAAAGGTGTCGATTTCGCAGCCCCTGTGGGGACCGACCTGCATGCCACCGCCGATGGTGTTGTCATCTACGCCGGTTGGCAGTCGGGCTATGGACGGCTGATCAAAATCCAGCACGACTTTGGCATCGAGACGCGCTATGCGCATCTGTCAAAAATTCGCGTCAAAGTTGGGCAAAGGGTCTCGCGCGGGGATCATATCGGTGATATGGGTGCAAGCGGACGGGTGACCGGCGTGCACCTGCACTATGAAGTGCGTGTCGGTGGGAAAGCTGTAAACCCAATGATCTATATCAAGGCTGCAAGAGATGTTTTCTAAGAGCAAAATCAACGAACCGGGCCAGAAGCAGGCAGAGACGGACACAGCAAAACCGGCAGCGTCCTCGTCTGCCCCGGCCTCCCCGGCCCCGGCGACCGAGTACAAGGCGGCGCCCCCGAAGGCCAAGCCGCCAGCCTCCGTGCTGTCCTCGGACCTGCACGTCACGGGCAACATGAAGACAACCGGTGATATCCAGGTGGAAGGCACCGTCGAAGGCGACATCCGCGCGCATCTGCTGACCATCGGCGAGACCGCGACCATCAAGGGCGAGGTGATCGCCGACGACGTGGTCGTGAATGGCCGCATCGTGGGCCGCGTGCGCGGCCTGAAGGTGCGCCTGACATCGACGGCGCGCGTCGAGGGTGACATCATCCACAAGACCATCGCCATCGAGAGCGGTGCACATTTCGAAGGCTCGGTCCAGCGGCAGGACGATCCGCTGAGCCCCGGCGCGAAATCCGCACCCGCCGCGAAGGCGAACCCCGCGTCCTAAGACCGGCGCGAGAGACTGCGGGAAGGCGTCGCCCTGCGGCGCCTTTTCTTTTCCTGAGCACGATGATGCGCGAGCGGACCGCCGGATGGGGTGGAGTTCGTGGCGCACATCCGCAGTGACATGGATCGGACCGAGGGCCCATGAAAGTCAGAGACGCCGTTTTGGAGGACGCCGCCGAGATCAGCGCGCTTCTCGAGGAGTTGAAGGCCTTGGGCAAACGCACCCGGCCCCACGACGAAGCCTTTGTCCGCGATCACTATATCAATGGTCCCGATGGCATTCGGTGCTCGGTTGCCGAAGACGACAACGGCGAGATCCTTGGTATTCAGATCCTGTCACATGCGACCGAGACCAACCCCTGGGGCGTCACGCCCGGCTGGGGTATTATCGGGACCCATGTGAAGGCGAGCGCGGCGCGGCGCGGCGTGGGCCGCGCGCTCTTCGCCGTCACCCGTGCAGCTGCCGTCGAGGCGGGGCTCAAGAAGATTGACGCGACCATCGGTGCGGACAATGCGGAGGGGCTCGCCTATTACGAGGCGATCGGGTTCCGCACCTACCGCACGCCCGAGGGCAAAATCTGCAAGTGTTTCGAGGTCGTGTGAGCGCGCCGGTCAGCGGCTGATGGCTTCGGGCCGACCGCTGCCGGCCCGAAGCGAAGTAGTTCCTAGTCGGTGACCGTGACCGTCTGCATCACGTCCGGCGCGCCAATCACGGCGCCATTGGCACCGGTGCCGAGCTTGATGGCGTCGAGCACGTCGAGCCCTTCGGTCACCCGGCCCACAACGGTGTATTGGCCGTTGAGGAAATAGCCTTCGGCGAACATGATGAAGAACTGGCTGTTGGCGCTGTCCGGGCTCTGGGCGCGGGCCATGCCGACAACGCCACGGTCGAAGGGCACGTCGGAGAACTCGGCGGCGAGGTCCGGTTGATCCGATCCGCCCATGCCCGCGCGGCGCATGTCGCCACCCGACTTGCCGAACTCCACATCGCCGGTTTGGGCCATGAAGCCTTCGATGACCCGGTGGAACACCACCCCATCATAGGCGCCGCTTTCCGCAAGCGCGGTGATGCGCTCCACGTGACCCGGGGCCACGTCTTCGAGCAGGTCGATGGTGATGGTGCCGTTGGCCTCGCCCGCGACGGTGATTTCAATGCCCGTCGCCGCGGCGGGCGTGGCGAGCATCAGGGCGGCGACGGCGGCCTTATACATCCGCGGCCACCTTGACCGAGATCATCCGGTCGGGCTCGGCAGGCGGCTCGCCGCGCGTGATTGCGTCCACATGTTCCATGCCTTCGATCACCTGGCCGTACACGGTGTACTGGCCGTTGAGGAAATCGTTGTCCTTGAAGTTGATGAAGAACTGGCTGTTGGCGCTGTCCGGGTTTTGCGAGCGGGCGGCGCCCAGGCTGCCACGCGCATGCGGCACCTTGGAGAACTCCGCTGGGACATTCGGCAGGTCGGAGCCGCCGGTGCCCGCCCGGCTGAGGTTGAACCCATCTTCCATGTCGCCGTGCTGCACATCGCCGGTCTGCGCCATGAACCCTTCGATCACCCGGTGGAAGGCGACATTGTCATACTCGCCCGCGCGCGCGAGCTCCTTCATCCGTTCCACATGTTTCGGCGCCACATCGGGCAGCAGCTCGATGGTCACGGTGCCACCTTTCAGCTCCATCAGGATGGTGTTCTCGGGGTCTTTGATCTCGGCCATCAGGCGCTCCTTGTCTCTTTGGTTGCGCACTTCCTAATTGGTGGTGCCCTGAATGCCAAGCGGGTCATTGACGCAGGCGGTGATACGCGCAACACAAAGGCGCGACCGAAAACGAAGGAGCGGGTGATGGGCTGGAAGACGCTGGACGACATGGAGCTTGCGGGCAAGCGGGTGCTGGTGCGGGTCGATATCAACGTGCCGGTCGAAGACGGGCGGGTCACGGACACCACGCGGATCGACCGCATCGTGCCGACGGTGAAGGACATCCTCGCGGGCGGCGGCCTGCCCATCCTGCTGGCGCATTTCGGACGGCCCAAGGGCAAGGTCGTGCCCGAGATGTCGCTGCGGGTGACCCTGCCCGCGCTGGAAGCCGCGCTGGGGCAGCAGGTGACCTTTGTCGAACGCCCGGATGCGGAGGCGCTGGCCGCCCTGCCTAGCGGATCGGTCGTGCTGGTCGAGAACACGCGGTTCAGCCCAATGGAAGAGGCAAACGATCCGCAGATGGCGCAGTTTCTCGCCTCGCTGGGCGATGTCTTCTGCAATGACGCTTTCTCTGCGGCGCACCGGGCCCATGCCTCGACCACCGGGGTGGCGCATCTGTTGCCCTCCTGCGCCGGGCGGCTGATGCAGGCGGAGCTGTCAGCTCTGGAAGGTGCGCTCTCGACGCCGACGCGCCCGGTGGGTGCGGTGGTTGGCGGCGCGAAGGTCTCGACCAAGATTGCGCTGCTCGAGAACCTGGTGAGTAAGCTCGATGTGCTGGTGATCGGCGGCGGCATGGCGAATACGTTTCTGGCCGCGCAAGGCGCACAGCTTGGCGCCTCGCTGCAGGAGCCCGATTTTATCGACACCGCCAAGGCGATCATGGCCGAGGCTGAGAGCACCGGCTGCCGCATCCTGTTGCCGGTCGATGGCCTCGTTGCGCGGGCGTTCAAGGCGGGCGCGGATCACGCGGTCATTGCGCTGGGGCCCGAGACGGTGCTGGACGGAGACCAGATGGTGCTGGATGCGGGGCCTGAGAGTGTCGCGGCGGTGGTCGAGGCCTTCGGCGGGCTGAAAACGCTGATCTGGAACGGCCCCCTGGGCGCCTTCGAGATTGCTCCTTTCGACCAGGCGACCAATGCCGCCGCGATTGAAGCCGCGCGGCTGACGGACGCCGGAGGTTTAGTGTCAGTTGCGGGCGGCGGCGACACGGTGGCGGCGCTGAATGCCGCCGGAGCGGCGGAAGCCTTCACCTATATCTCCACCGCCGGGGGCGCCTTTCTGGAATGGATGGAGGGCAAGGAATTGCCCGGAGTGGTGGCTCTGACTGCGTAGACCAGCGGCAAACCACCTGTTTTTCAACGGAAATGTGACAAAGGGGATTCCCTTGTGCCTTTCGCTGTGCCATAGTCTGATCACGCCCGCAAAGAGGCGACCAAAAGGCAGTGCAGATGACCCGTTCCCCTCGACCCGCCGTTGGCACATTCGTGTTCTTCGCCCTTGCGTTGGGCCTCGCCACCTATTTCACCTTCGCCGCCGTGCAAGGCGACTTTGGCCTCTTCCGTCGGGCCGAGATCACCGCCGAAGCGGACGCGCTGCAGAAGCAGTTGCAAATGGTACAGACCGAGGTCGCGCGGATGGAGAACCTGACGCAACGTTTGTCAGATGATTTCCTCGACCTCGATCTGCTGGACGAGCAGGCGCGCTCGGTTCTGGGCATGATCCGCGCCGATGAAATCGTCATCCGCTAGGCCGATTTTTCCATAAAAACAAAACGCTCTATGATGTAGCTGACCACGCGTCAGATTGCCTCTCGCATTCCGCCCTCGAATCCGATAAGAGATAGTTTAACGCTAAACTATCTGCCCGGAACCGGGCGTGACGAGGGAGAACCGCTCAGATGGCACCGCGAAAATCCACCAAAAAACCCAATGTATCTGCGGAGGAGCTCAAGGCCTACTACCGCGATATGCTTCTGATCCGACGCTTTGAAGAGAAGGCGGGTCAGCTTTACGGCATGGGTCTGATTGGCGGGTTCTGTCACCTCTACATCGGGCAGGAAGCGGTTGTGGTCGGTCTGGAGGCCGCCGCCGAAGAGGGCGACAAGCGCATCACCTCCTATCGCGATCACGGTCACATGCTGGCCTGCGGAATGGACCCGAACGGCGTGATGGCGGAGCTCACGGGCCGCGAGGGTGGCTATTCCAAGGGCAAGGGCGGCTCCATGCATATGTTCTCTAAAGAGAAGCATTTCTACGGCGGTCACGGGATCGTCGCGGCGCAGGTGCCACTGGGCGCCGGCCTCGCCTTCTCGGACAAATATAAGGGCAACGACCGGGTGACCTTTACCTATTTCGGGGATGGCGCGGCCAACCAAGGCCAAGTCTACGAGTCCTACAATATGGCTGAGCTGTGGATGCTGCCGTGCATTTTTGTTATTGAAAACA
Source organism: Roseobacter cerffii (assembly GCF_054226325.1). Classification (NCBI taxonomy): domain Bacteria; kingdom Pseudomonadati; phylum Pseudomonadota; class Alphaproteobacteria; order Rhodobacterales; family Roseobacteraceae; genus Roseobacter; species Roseobacter cerffii. Next base: position 2,068,463 of record NZ_CM135757.1, on the reverse strand, counting down.
ACCAGTACGCCATGGGCACCTCGACAAAACGGTCCACCATGTCGCCCAGCTACTGGGAGCGCGGGGCGGCTTACGGCATCCCCGGTGAAGAGGTCGACGGCATGGACGTGCTGGCCGTCAAGGAGGCCGGGCAGAAGGCCGTCGCGCACTGCCGCGCGGGCAAAGGCCCTTACATTCTCGAGATCAAGACCTATCGCTATCGCGGCCATTCCATGTCAGACCCGGCGAAGTATCGCACCCGCGAAGAAGTGCAGAAGATGCGCGATGAGCGCGACCCCATCGAGCAGGTCCGCTCGCTGCTGCTGACCGGCAAGCATGCGTCCGAAGACGATCTCAAGGCCATCGACAAGGAGATCAAGGACATCGTGAACGAGAGCGCCGAATTCGCCAAGACTTCCCCGGAGCCGGCTGTCGAAGAGCTCTGGACCGATATCTATGCAACCGAAGTCCCGCAGGAGGCTTGATCCATGGCAACCGAAATTCTCATGCCCGCGCTCTCGCCGACAATGGAAGAAGGCACGCTTGCCAAATGGCTTGTGAAGGAAGGCGACACCGTCTCCTCCGGTGACATCATGGCCGAGATTGAGACCGACAAGGCGACCATGGAATTCGAGGCCGTCGATGAAGGCATCGTCGGCAAAATTCTCGTCGCGGAAGGGACCGAAGGGGTGAAAGTGAACACCGCCATCGCCGTGCTACTCGAAGAGGGTGAAAGCGCGGATGATATCGACACATCAGCCGCTGCGCCGGAGGCGGCACCCGCCGCTGACGCGGGCAACGAGGCGGCCCCTGCGGCCCCCGAGGCGCCCGCCCCCGCTCCATCGGCTCCCGAAACAGACACCTCGCCCGACTGGCCCGAAGGCACCACGCTGAAACAGCAAACTGTGCGGGAGGCTTTGCGTGATGGCATGGCGGAAGAGATGCGCCGCGACGACAGCGTCTTCCTGATGGGCGAAGAGGTCGCCGAATACCAGGGCGCCTATAAGATCAGCCAGGGCATGCTCGACGAGTTTGGCGCCAAGCGCGTGATTGACACGCCGATCACTGAACACGGCTTTGCCGGCATCGCAACCGGCGCCGCCTTTGGCGGGCTGCGCCCCATCGTCGAGTTCATGACCTTCAACTTCGCCATGCAGGCGATTGACCAGATCATCAACTCCGCCGCCAAGACGCTCTATATGTCCGGCGGGCAGATGGGTGCGCCCATGGTCTTCCGCGGCCCCAACGGTGCTGCCGCCCGCGTCGGCGCCCAGCACTCCCAGGACTACGCCGCCTGGTACATGCAGATCCCGGGTCTGAAGGTTGCGATGCCCTACTCGGCATCCGACTACAAAGGCCTGATGAAAACCGCGATCCGCGATCCCAACCCGGTCATTTTCCTAGAAAACGAAATCCTCTATGGCCGCAGCTTTGATGTGCCAGAGCTCGATGACTATACGGTCCCGTTCGGAAAAGCGCGAGTCTGGCGGGAAGGCTCGGATGTGACCATCGTGAGCTTTGGCATCGGCATGCAATACGCGCTTGAAGCCGCCGACAAGCTCGCCGAAGACGGCATCTCCGCCGAGGTCATCGATCTGCGCACCCTGCGCCCGATGGACACCGGCAGCATCCTCAAATCGGTGATGAAGACCAACCGCTGCGTCACGGTCGAGGAAGGCTGGCCGCAAGGCTCCGTCGGAAATTACATCACCTCGGTGATCATGCAGGAGGCCTTCGACTACCTCGACGCGCCTGTGATCAACTGCACCGGCAAGGATGTGCCCATGCCCTATGCCGCCAACCTCGAGAAACTGGCGCTGGTCACCACCGATGAGGTGATCGCCGCCGTGAAACAAGTCACCTACAGCTAAGGAGCGCGCAAGATGCCGACAGAAATTCTCATGCCCGCCCTCAGCCCGACCATGGAAGAGGGCACGCTGGCCAAATGGCACGTGAAGGAGGGCGATACGGTCTCCTCCGGTGACATCATGGCCGAGATCGAAACCGACAAGGCGACGATGGAATTCGAAGCCGTGGATGAGGGCACCATTGGCAAGATCCTCGTCACGGAAGGCAGTGAAGGCGTGAAGGTCAACACCGCCATCGCGATCCTGCTCGAAGAGGGCGAAAGCGCGGATGATATCGACACATCGGCACCCGCGCCGGAGGCCGCGCCTGCGGCTGACGCGGGTAACGAGGCGGCCTCCAGCGGAGGCTCCGAGGCGCCCGCCCCTACCCCCTCCGCCGCGCCAGCACCGAAAGGCGCGGGCGGCAGCCGCATCTTCGCCTCGCCGCTCGCGCGCCGGATCGCGAAGGACAAGGGGCTCGATCTCGAGGCCATCAAAGGCTCCGGTCCGCACGGCCGGATCGTGAAAGCGGATGTGGAGAACGCGTCGGCTGCTCCCAAGGCAGCCGCAAGCGCGCCCGCGGCCGCAGCCCCGGCCGCCCCTGCGCCCGCCGCGAGCGGACCAAGCGCAAGCACGGTGATGGCGATGTACGAAGGCCGCGACTACGAGGAGGTCAGCCTCGATGGCATGCGCAAGACCATCGCCAGCCGCCTGACCGAGGCCAAGCAATCCATCCCGCATTTCTACCTGCGCCGTGACATCGAGCTCGACGCGCTGCTGGCCTTCCGGGGCCAGTTGAACAAGCAGCTTGAAGCCCGAGGCGTGAAACTCTCGGTCAATGACTTCATCATCAAGGCTTGCGCGCTGGCTCTGCAGTCCGTGCCCGATGCCAATGCCGTCTGGGCCGGGGATCGGATGCTGAAGCTGAAACCGTCGGATGTGGCTGTCGCGGTCGCTATCGAAGGCGGCCTTTTCACCCCAGTGCTGAAAGACGCAGAGATGAAATCGCTCTCCGCACTCTCCGCCGAAATGAAAGACCTCGCGACCCGCGCCCGCGATCGCAAGCTGGCGCCGCATGAATATCAGGGCGGCAGCTTTGCGATTTCGAACCTCGGAATGTTCGGCATCGACAACTTCGATGCGGTGATCAACCCGCCCCATGGCGCGATCCTCGCAGTAGGCGCGGGTGTGAAAAAGCCGGTTGTCGGGAAGGATGGGGAATTGTCGGTCGCGACCGTCATGTCCGTGACGCTGTCTGTCGATCACCGGGTGATCGACGGGGCCCTGGGCGCGCAGCTCTTGCAGGCGATCAAGGAAAACCTTGAAAACCCGATGACGATGCTCGCCTGATCATCTGGCCCTGAAACGAAAAAAGCCGGGGGCAGCGCTCCCGACTTTTCTTGTTTTCTGAGTGGCTCAGACGTCCGGCCCAAGCATGTGGTTCATGGAGATCGACGGCTGATCGCATCCAGCTTCGCCGACAATCCGCGCGGGAATACCGGCGACCGTCTTGCAGGACGGCACTTCTTCCAGAACGACCGAGCCCGCCGCGATCCGGCTGCAATCACCCACCTTGATGTTGCCGAGCACCTTCGCGCCAGCGCCGATCAGCACGCCATTGCCGATCTTCGGATGGCGGTCTTCTTCTTCCTTGCCCGTCCCGCCCAGCGTTACCGAATGCAGCATGGAGACGTTATCACCCACCACCGCTGTCTCGCCGATCACAATGGAATGCGCGTGGTCGATCATGATGCCCTTGCCAATGCTGGCTGCCGGGTGGATATCGACGCCAAAAATCTCCGAAACACGCATCTGCACGAAATAGGCCAGATCACGCTTGCCTTGCATCCACAGGTGATGCCCGACCCGGTAGGCCTGCATCGCCTGATACCCCTTGAAATAGAGGATCGGCTGCAGCAGCCGGTGGCAGGCTGGGTCACGCTCATAGATGGCGACCAGATCGGCGCGGGCGGCCTGAACCAGCGACGGATCGTTCGCATAGGCGTCTTCCACCATTTCACGCACGACCACCATCGACATCTCGTTCGAGGCAAGCTTGGCCGCAATCCGGTAGGACAGCGCCTTCTCAATGTTCTTGTGATGCAGGATACAGGCGTGCAGAAAGCCGCCCATCAGCGGCTCGTCGAGAGCGGCCTGCCGCGCTTCGGCACAGATTTGATCCCAGGCAGGATCAACCGGGGTGATATTCGGTTTACGTTCAGCCATCACACCTGTCCTTCTAAGGTTGGCCCCCTTTGTACTTCATTTAGGGTGCCAAGGCCAAACGCAAACCTGTGATGGGCAGTATTCCGGATCGGAATGACGGCAAAATGGCCAGCTTGAGGCGCTCAAAGCGCCATGCTGATCCTCCCGGGCAGCCCCGGTCCATAGGCTGCTGAGATTTGCGACACCTCCAGCTCGACCTCCCCCGTCGCACCGTCGGCCAGCTGATCTGCAACAGTGTACTGCCACTGAGGTGCAGCAACCGTGACCTCTCGCACGACTGTCTCACCTTGCAGTACCCGGACGGAATAGGCTTCGCTTTCCTCGCCCAAGGGGACATCCGGCACGTCCCACCCATCGCCGTCTTGCCGTGTGCGTCGCACCCAGGTCACCGTGACATCGCCATTCGTCGCGCGAGTCGTGCGCAGATGAACCGGTGCGTAGGGACGCTCACCGTTGCCATTGAAGGCCTGCACCTCCTGAACGTAAGAGAGATCGTCCACGGGGCGGCGCGCCGGGCCAATGCGATAGGTCTGTGACACCCGGCGCAGGTTGCGACCGAGGTCAATCTGTTCGGGGAACCCGTTCAACAGCACAAACCACGATCCTTCCGGCCAGACATCCGGCATCAGACCGTCACTGCCGAGCTGCCCACGCAGCCGGGCGCTCAGATGATAGGTCTGCTTGTCCACCAACGTAGCATTGGCGAACTGAAAGACCTCCCAGTTGTCCGGGCTGCCATCGCCAATCGCCGCAAGATTCGCACCGCTGAGCATCGACTGAAGCTCGACGGAACTGAGTGTCCCGCTGATCAGCTTGACCTCGAGAGGGGCGCCCCGGTCCAGTCGCCCAGAGGCCGCGGCTACCATCGGCGATTGCGTGGTCCCGACGATAGAACGCGCCGAGAGTTGGCTCACCAGGCGGAAATCGCTGTCGCTCGGCGAGCGGTAGACGGCAACCGATCCCTGCCAGGGTTGCGCTGTCACCGCCACATGCGGAGCATGCGGAATTTCATCGCCAGTGATCAGCGGCAGATCGAGAAAGAGCGGCGTCACCGGCACCGGCGGCACGAAAGGCCGCGGGCTGGGCACGTCGTCAATCATCTCGGCAGAGGTATAGACATCGGGCTCGATACGCACCGCTTCAACGATCTGCAACGCGCCCTGCTCGACCCGGTCGATCCGGTAGAGCGCCCGGCCTTCCGCCTGATCGCCCTGCAGCTCAATGACGTCCCCTGCACCCATGGTGAGGCAGGACGGCGGCAGCGCAAAACGGATTGCATCCCGCGCAATACGTGCTTCGGTGAGCCAGCGCTCTGCGGTTTGCCGGCCTTCACCACGGGTCAGCGCGATGGGAATCTCTGAGGTGGACACGGAATGCGTCCGCTCATCGGCCAGCACAGCTTCTTCTGCCAGCACGTCGAACTCCGCATCTGCCTGCACAAAGCGCAGCCGCACGCGGCCCGCCATGTCGGCCTGAGACGACCGCGATTGCTCGATAACACCGTCGAGCTCCTCACTGAGCGCAAGCACCTCGCGGTTCAGCTGTAGCGGGTTCTGGCCGTTGCGCATCCGGAACACCAACTCGCCATCTCGCTCGACGGCATCGAAGGAGTAGCGCAGCATCAGCGGCTGCAACGACGCCCGCGCATCGTTCACATCATTGACGAGATAACCACGGACGGTTCCATAGAGACGGCTGGTGTCGTAGTTCGTGACACCCGCCTTGCGGCAAATCTCGGCCACCACCGAGGCCAGCGACCGCGCGGAGGTCCGGCCATTGATCCAATGGCCCCGCGCGTAGTTCTCCGCATCACTCCAGAGGGCCGCGTTGTTGGGGAAGTATGGGTAAGGCCGCGCATCCCAGGCCCAGACAAAGGCCCGGCTCATATCAACCATCGGGCCGCCATAGACCGCCGAGGTCGGGTTCTTCTCAGTGTCCCCCCAGAACGACGCAAGCGCACGCAGGTATTGCGCCTGGATGAAGTCATCCCGCGCACCGTTCGAGAAGTTCGGCAAGCTGCTCTCTGACGACTTCATGTCGAGAAACTTATTGGGCTGGTTCGTGCCCTTGTCGACGGAGGCACAGCCGATTTCATCGACCCAGGCCGCATCAAACTGCGGCCCCCGCAACCCCTCGGGGTCATAGGCCGAATGCACGGTGGCAATCGCCCCATTGGGCCAGACCAGCCGTTTCCGCCCGGCTTCCCAGGTCGGGCGCCGGTCGGGCGGCGAACAGGCAAGGATGCCGCTGTCGCCAAAAATCATCACTTCGCGGACCTGGTCCACGGTCTCCCCCACAAGCGCAACCCGATGCGCCCGCCCCTCATCCATTGGCCGCGCGCCTTCAACCTGCGCCCGCACCCATTCCGCACCCGCGCGCGTCTTCCCCGCACCGCGTCCGCCCATGATCACCCAAGACCGCCAGTCTCCCTCCGGCGGCAACTGATGCTCCATGGCCCAGAACTCGAACAAAAAAGGGAGAGCCAGAAGCTCTCCCTCATCCAGGTCATTCAGAAATTCATCCTGCAGGTCGCGTGATGCGGAGCCGATCCAGCTTGCGCCCAATCGTAGCCCGTGCTTTTTCGAGATCGAGGGCATAGCCCCCTTGGGCGATCCCGGCATGTTTGCTTCGACATTCGACAAGGCGGTTCTCCACTTTCTGGCAGGTCTCCAGCAGCGTCGCGGCTTGCGTCACTGTCTTGGTGCTCTGCGCCGTCACTGCACCATCAGATGTGCGGACCCGTTCTCTCAGGTCTTCCAGTTCTTTTCGCAGATCTCTGATGGAACCGAGGACCGAGTTCAAAAGGTCTTCGGTCTGCGACTCTACGTGCTCCGGGGTGATTAAGGTCATTCAGGTTTCTACCTCTCATGCGCGTAGTCTCCGCACGAGAGAAACGAAAAAACGACCCGTCGGGCCAAGCCCGGGATCGTTCGCCCACTTCTTCTAGCATGTCACAAGTTATACGTGTGACCGCACGCAAAGTCAAGAAAAATCAAATTGTTAAGAGCGACCCACCGTACGGTGCCATTAACGATTTCGGCGCTGCACGCGCCACAGGCGCACCGGTCAAACGGCGCAAGCCCCGCAAAACCAACAGGTCCGGCGGGCTTTCAGGCCGCCGCCCCGCCCGCCTCAATTGCCCGAGGATTGATTGGCGCGCTCGGCTTCGATCTCCCGCCACTTCGCGACATTCCGATTGTGCTCGTCCAATGTCTCGGCAAAGGCGTGGCCACCTGTCCCGTCGGCCACAAAGAACACATAGGGCGTCTCGAGGGGCCGCGCCGCGGCCTCCAGGCTCGCCGTCCCAGGGTTCGCAATCGGCGTAGGCGGCAAGCCTTCGATCACATAAGTATTCCACGGCGTCGCCGCCCGCAGCTCACTCTGCCGTAGCCCGCGCCCCAGCACGCCCTTGCCTTCGGTCACGCCGTAAATCACCGTCGGGTCGGTCTGCAGCCGCATGCCCCGGTTCAGCCGGTTCACGAAGACGCTGGCCACCTGCCCGCGCTCATCCGCCACCCCGGTTTCCTTCTCGATGATCGAGGCCAGCACCAAGAGCTCCTCTGGCGTCTCGATCGGCAAATCCTCGTTCCGGTTCAACCAGGCCTGCGCCACGCGCAGCTCCTGCGCCTCCTGCATCCGCGCAATGATCTCCGCGCGATCATCCCCCGGCTGCACCTCATAGCTGTCTGGTGCCAGCGAGCCCTCGGGCGGCAGTTCCTCAACCGCGCCTTCCAGTACATCCATCGCCTTCAGGCTCTCCACCACCTGCCAGCTGGTCACACCTTCGGCGAGCGCCACGCGGAACCGCGTATCGGCTTCGGCCTTCTTCTCCGTGTAAATCTCCGGGGTTTCGTCCTCGGCAGGCGTGAAGATCGCGCGCTGCTCAAATGCGTTGGTGCTCGGGTCCAGCTCCCGCACCTGCACGCCCAGACGGTTCACCCCGATCCGGTAGACCACCTCTGTGCCACAGGTGCTCGCGCCGCCGCGCGTCACAATGTCCACGATCTCTTCCATCGACGCGCCCGGGTCGACCAGATAGCTGCCCGCCTTCAACTGGCTCGTCTTCTCGGCATAATCCGCCCCCATGCGGAAAATCGTCGACGAGGTCACCGCTCCCTGGTCTTCCAGGTTGACGCTGACCCGCCGCATGTTGGTGCCGCGTTCCACCTGCAGACAGATCGCCTCTTCCAGCGGCCCCGCGGCCTGGTACTGGCCCCGCCCCCACAGGATCACGCCGCCCATCAGGAACAGCAGCACGATCAGCATGGTCACTGCATTAGAGGCGATATGCCGCCACATCAGCTCACTTTCCCAAAGATGACGCTCGCATTGGTGCCGCCAAAGCCAAAGGAGTTCGACAGGGCCACATTGACCTCGCGCTCCCGCTTGGCATTGGGCGCCAGGTCGATAGCAGTCTCAACCGCCGGGTTGTCGAGGTTGATCGTCGGCGGCGCCACCTGATCCCGGATCGCGAGGATCGAGAAGATTGCCTCGATCGCCCCCGCCGCCCCCAGCAAATGCCCGGTGGCTGATTTCGTCGAGGACATCGTCACCGCACCCGCATGCTCGCCCATCAACCGCTCCACAGCCCCCAACTCGATGGTGTCCGCCATGGTCGAGGTGCCATGCGCATTGATATAGTCCACATCCTTCGGCTCCAGCCCGGCGTTCTTCAGCGCCGCGCGCATGGACCGCTCACCACCTTCACCATCCTCCGACGGCGCCGTGATGTGATAGGCGTCGCCCGACAGCCCATAGCCCAGGATCTCGGCGTAGATCTTGGCACCCCGCGCCTTCGCATGCTCATACTCTTCCAGCACCACGATGCCCGCCCCCTCGCCCATGACGAAGCCATCACGGTCCTCGTCATAGGGTCGGCTGGCCTTTTGCGGGTCATCGCCGCGTTTGGTGCTCAGCGCCTTACAGGCGTTGAACCCGGCAATACCAATCTCGCAGATCGCGGCCTCGGCGCCGCCTGCGATCATCACATCCGCATCGCCGTGCTGAATGAGACGGCTCGCATCGCCGATCGCATGGGCGCCCGTGGAACAGGCCGTCACCACTGAATGGTTCGGTCCCTTGAACCCGTATTTGATCGACACCTGACCCGAGATCAGGTTGATCAGCGCGCCCGGTACAAAGAAGGGCGACACGCGGCGCGGGCCCTTCTCGTTCATCATGATCGCGGTGTTGGCAATCGAGTTCAGCCCGCCAATGCCCGAGCCGATCAGCACACCGGTGCGCTCCAAGCTCTCCAGATCCTCCGGCTGCCAGCCCGCATCCTCCACGGCCTGCTGTGCGGCAGCCATCCCAAAGAGGATAAAGGTGTCCACCTTGCGCTGATCTTTCGGCTCCATATAGGCGTCGGCATTGAACGTGCCGTCCGAGCCATCGCCGCGCGGCACCTCGCAGGCATATTGCGTGATCACGCGCGCCGGATCGAACTGTGTGATCGGCCCGGCACCGGACTGCCCGTCCAGAATCCGCGACCAGCTCGCCTCGACGCCATCCGCCAATGGGGTCACCAGACCCAGCCCCGTGACAACTACTCTGCGCATCGCAATGCCCCTTCCAAATTCGTCCCTCCCCATACAGTGCGCGGCGGTTTTGATGCAAGAGCACTCGCGCCCGGCCGAACGGTATCGGACCTACTGCGGCGGCCCCTTGCGCGCCAGCAACCGCACGGCGCTGTCCGCGTAAGTGGCATCCCGCATGACCTCATAGCCCATCGCCTCCGCGATCCGCAGCGAGGCTGTGTGCTCAGGCGCAATCATGCAGACCAGATGCCCGGTCACCACCCGGTCAAACCAGTCGTGCGCGGCCCGCGCCGCCTCCATGCCCAGACCCTGCCCATGCGCGTCCGGGCACAGCACCCAGCCCGCTTCGGGGTAGCTGTCGAAATCCTCCCCCAGATCGCGCTTGGCATAGAAAAACCCCACCTGTCCCGACATCTCCGGCGCCCGGTGGCGGTGGATCGCCCATTGCCCGAACCCGGTGATCTGCCAATGCCCCGCATTGCGCAGAAACGCATCCCAGGCTTTCGACTTCGGCCAGGGCTCACCGTTGATATGCTGCACGACCTCCGGCATCGCCCAGATCTCGGCATAGCGCCTGAAGTCCTCGGGGCGCATCCCGCGCAACGTCAGGCGATGCGTGTTGATGGTGGGTATGGTGCGCGACATCTCGCAGCCTCTGCTCTCGGATCGGGGCTTGGCGCCCTCTGGGCACAGATTTGCGCAAGACGCCCCCGCAATTCAACCCCTGAGAGAACCCGCCCAAGCAAAAGGCGCCTCTCCTTGCGGAAAGACGCCCTCTTTCTATCCCAGCCGGGGCGGGCCCGGCGCCCGTTCAGGAGGCTTCGCTGATGAACTTCACCGCGTCGCCAAACGTCTGAATGGTCTCTGCCGCGTCATCGGGGATCTCGATGCCGAACTCTTCTTCAAAAGCCATCACCAGCTCAACAGTGTCGAGGCTGTCTGCGCCCAGGTCGTCGATAAACGAAGCGTTTTCGGTCACTTTGTCCTCTTCAACACCCAGGTGCTCCACAACGATTTTCTTCACGCGATCTGCGATGTCGCTCATAATAGTCCCTCATTCATTCGGGCCGGTCTGGCCCCTTTCGGTTGCCTGCACCTCCCGTGATACGGGAGAGAACGGGCCTGTGCCCCAAAGGGGCGGCTCTGTCCGGGTCAACACGCCTGTCGCTGTGCCGCCTCAGATGGATCCATATGCAAATCACCGCATACGGGGTCAAAAACTGCGCCCCCTTTAGCATAAGCGACACAGATGGCAAGGCATTGTGCATGGCAAGCTTGGGGGCTGCGAATTTGACCTACAACATGGCCATACCGCCGTTCACATGCAAGGTGGTGCCTGTCACATAGGCCGCCTCGGGGCTCGCCAGATAGAGCACCGCGGCGCTGATTTCCGCGGGCGTCCCCATGCGTCCGGCAGGAATTTGTCCCATGATTCCAGACTTTTGATCATCGCTCAGCTTGTCGGTCATCGCCGTCTCTATAAACCCGGGCGCCACCGCGTTCACGGTGATCCCGCGGCTCGCCACCTCATAGGCAAGGCTCTTGGACATACCGACCATGCCCGCCTTCGACGCCGCGTAATTCGCTTGCCCCGGATTGCCCGTCGCCCCCACCACGGAGGAAATATTCACGATCCGGCCCCAGCGCGCCTTCATCATCCCGCGCATCACACCTTTGCAGAGCTTGAAGGTCGCGGTGAGGTTCACATCCAGCACCGACTGCCATTCCTCGTCCGACATCCGCATGAAGAGATTGTCGCGGGTGATCCCCGCGTTGTTGATCAGGATATCGACGCTGCCCATGGCCTCCGCCGCCTGCTTGGGCAGCGCCTCGACCGCCTCCATATCGCTCAGGTTGCAGGGCAGCACATGCGCCCGTTCTCCCAGCTCTCCGGCCAGCGCCTCCAAGGGCTCCACCCGCGTGCCCGACAAGCCCACGGTCGCCCCCGCGCCATGCAGCAGCCGCGCAATCTCGGCGCCAATCCCGCCTGATGCGCCGGTGATCAGCGCACTCTTTCCCGTCAGATCAAACATATGCTCTCAGCCTTCCAAAATTGCCTTGATATCCTCGGGCGTGCCTACGTTGCGCGCGCCTGCCTCCTTGGCGATGCGCCGGATCATGCCGGTCAGCGCCTTGCCTGCCCCGATCTCCCAGAACGCCGTCACACCGTTTGCCGCCATCCATTCGACAGAGGTCTTCCAGCGCACCTGCCCGGTGACCTGTTGGATCAGCAGCGCCTTGATCTCTGCCGGGTCACTCACCGCCTCTGCCGTCACATTGGCCACCAGCGGCACCTGCGGCGCAGCCATTTCCACGCCCTCCAGCGCCTCCGCCATCTTCTCCGCCGCAGGCTCCATCAGCGCACAATGAAACGGAGCCGACACCGGCAGCATCAAGGCTCGCTTGGCACCCGCCTCCTTGGCCAGAACACAGGCCCGCTCCACCGCCGCTTTGTCACCCGAGACCACATTCTGCGCCGGATCGTTCTCATTCGCCACCTGGCAGATCTGACCTTCGGCAGCGTTCTCCGCCACCCTGGTCACCGTGTCAAAATCGAGCCCCAGCACCGCGGCCATGGCGCCCTGACCCACGGGCACCGCCTGCTGCATCGCCAACCCGCGGGTCCGCAAGAGCCGCGCCGCATCGGCCACCGAAACCGCACCCGCCGCGGCCAGCGCCGAATACTCACCCAGCGAATGCCCCGCCACATGGCTCGCGCGGTCGAGGCCCAGCCCCTCCGCCTCCAGCGCCCGCAGCGCTGCCATCGATGTGGCCATCAGCGCGGGCTGCGCATTCTCCGTCATGGTCAGCGTCTCGATCTCGCCCTCCCAGATCAGCGCGCTCAGCTTTTCGCCCAAGGCCTCATCCACCTCGTCGAAGACCGCTTGCGCTGCCGGATAGGCCTCGGCCAGCGCCCGGCCCATGCCGATGGTCTGCGCGCCCTGCCCCGGAAATACAAATGCCGTGCTCATGATGTGCCCCCCGTTTCTGGTTCTTGAACCCCGGCTTAGCCTGCCCGCGCCAGGGGCGCAACGGCCCCGGCGCCCGAAAGCGACCGGCAGCCTCCTGCGCACGCTCGCGCACACCCTGTGCATCCCGCCCCATTGTCGTGCGGGCCCGGACCTCTAATCTAAGAGCGACACAAAAGAAGTTCCGGAGGTTGCGCATGGCGCTGTCGAACACCAGCACACATTACGGCGGGGTCACCAAGACCTTTCACTGGCTCACCGCCCTGCTGATCCTCACGTTGATCCCGCTTGGCATCTACGCCAACTGGCTGCCCTACGAGACCTCCGAACAGCTGGCGCAAAAGGCCTGGCTCTTCTCGCTGCACAAGACCCTTGGCGTCACGGTCTTCTTCGTCGCCCTCGCCCGCATCCTCTGGGCGTTCAGTCAACCGAAGCCGACACTCCTGCACCCCGACCGCAAGCTCGAAAGCCTGGCCGCCGAAACCGTGCACTGGCTGCTCTACGGCTCGCTGCTGCTGGTGCCGCTCTCGGGCTGGATCCACCACGCCGCCACCGACGGCTTTGCGCCGATCTGGTGGCCGCTGGGGCAGAACCTGCCCTTCGTGCCGAAATCCGAAAGCCTCGCCTCCACGGCGGCCGGGCTGCACATCGTCTTCGAACGGGTGCTCGCGGCCTCGATCATCCTGCACTTCGCCGGTGCCATCAAACACCACGTGATCGACAAGGACGCAACGCTGCTGCGCATGCTGCCCGGCAAACCTGCGATCACCGCCCCACTCACCCCACACCACGTGGCCCTGCCGCTGATCAGCGCGCTGGTGATCTGGGCGGGCGCGCTCGGCGTCGGCAACGCGCTCGGGCTCTATGAGAAACACACCACCGCCGTCGCCGCCGCCGAGCTCGAAGCGGTCCAATCCGAATGGGCCGTGCAAGAGGGCGAGATCGCGATCACCGTCAAGCAGCTGGGCTCCGACGTCACCGGCAGCTTCGCCGACTGGACCGCCGCCATCACTTTCGATGACAGCGTCACCGAAGGCCCCGCCGGCAGCGTCGATGTCACCATCTCCATCGGCTCACTGACGCTCGGCTCGGTTACCGGCCAGGCCCTGGGAGCTGATTACTTCAACGCCGAGGCCTTTCCCACCGCCCGCTACACCGCCGAGCTGATCCGCAGCCCCGACGGCGACCGCGCCGAGGGCACGCTGACCATCAAGGACCAATCCGTGCCAGTCTCCTTCCCCTTCGATCTGCAGATCACCGATGGCGTGGCCACCGTGACCGCCGACACCACGCTCGACCGGCGAAACTACGGCATCGGCGAAAGCCAGACCGACGAATCCTCCGTCGGCTTCTCCGTCGGCGTCACCATCTCGCTCACCGCGGCCCAGGGCGGCTGACCCCGCCCCTTCACCCTTCCAGAAATACTCATCGGCACACGGCCCGCCACACATGGAGCATCCAACATGAAAAGAGCCGCGCCCTGACAGCAGGACGCGGCTCTTTCATCAAATGACGCGCGGGGCTTACTCCGCCTTGCTGGCCTCGATGGAGATGCGCACCTCCACCTCGTCGCTCACCGCAGGTGCAATGGCGCCCAGCCCGAAGTCCGAGCGCAGCAGCGTCGTGGTGGCATCGAACCCGGCCCATTCCTTGTTGGCCATGGGATGCGTGCCGGTCTGGTTCAGCACCGCGTCCAGCACAACCGATTTGGTCACATCATTCATGGTCAGATCACCGGTGATCTGCGCGGTGTCTTCACCGGTCACTTCGATCGCCGTTGACGTGAACGTGATCAGGTCTCCATCCTCGGCCCCGAAGAAATCTTCCGAAAAGAAGTGCTCCTCGCGCTTCTCCCAGCCGGTGAACATGCTTTTTACAGGCATCGACACGGTCACGGACGAGGCGGTGGGGTCCTCCTGGTCGAACATGATCTCGCCTTCAAAACCCGAGAACATGCCGAAGGTCGTGGAATAGCCCAAGTGGTTGTAGCTGAACAGAACTTGGCTGTGGCTGGAATCCAGTACGTATTTCTCGGCCGCAGCCGATGCCATGCCGGCGGATGCGGCCAGCGCGGCGGCCAGAACAAGCGATTTCATCGAGGGAACCTCCAGTTTGTTGAAAACATGAAGGTTATGTGGGTCTTTCTGGCGCGCTGACAATTCCACAGGCCCGAACAAATTCTGCGCGCTGACGAACAGCGCGCAGTCATCTTTCGTTTCGGCAGGTCCCCGCCGGGATCAGAGCTTGCCCGCCACCCGCAGCGCGGTCACCAGGCTGCGATGCGCGACCCGGTCGCTCGCCGCGACTTCGGCCAGAAGCGCGTCCTTCTTGCCCCAGAGCTTCACATATGTGCCGGTGTTCTCCACCCGCGTCAGGTCCTGAAAGGTGCAGCGGTCCAGCACGAACCGATCCTTGCCGCGGGTCCGCACCAGCCGCACCTCATGGCGGATGGTGTCGACCTCCACCTTCGGCGGAGCCGGGCGCACGAAGCCCTGCAAAAGCGCAATGCCCGCCATCCCGCCAACCGCAGAGGCCAGCAGCTTCAGCAACATCAACTCATGATCCCAGCTCGCGCCCGGCGCCACCCACAGCCCCAGGGCCGTCAGGATCAGCGCAGCACCGACCACGCCCTGCACGCCGCGCATCACCATGCGGCTGCCGTCTGCGGTCCGCACCGGCTGCGGCGCGATGGTCTCGAAATTCACCGGATCAACTGTGCTAGACATGTCACGTCCTCTCTTGGTTAACGGTGAGGAAATCGCGCAATCAAGACGCAAATAAGACGGCTTTCAGGCAGCCGCTGGGCCATTTCGTGAAACACCGCTCCACTTTGCAGAACCGCGCCCGCGCCCTGCCCACTTGCGCCATGGGCCAAAGCGTGTATACGGACGCTTCCTTTTGCAAACACATGAACCGCGCAGTCTCTCGTGGCGGGGCCGCAAAAGGGCAACTGGCCCCACCTTTGAAATGCGCCTTGATAGAAATGAGGACCACACATGCCTTTGTATGAGCATGTCATGATCGCGCGTCAGGACCTGTCCAACACGCAAGCCGAAGGGCTGATCGAACATTTTGGCGCCGTACTGTCGGACAACGGCGGCAATCTCGTGGATCACGAGTACTGGGGCGTCAAGACGATGGCCTACAAGATCAACAAAAACCGCAAGGGCCACTATGCCTTCCTGCGCTCGGACGCCCCCGCGCCTGCCGTGCAGGAGATGGAACGCCTGATGCGCCTGCATGACGACGTGATGCGCGTGCTGACCATCAAGGTCGATGAGCACGCCGAGCTGCCGTCGGTGCAGATGCAGAAACGCGATGATCGTGACCGCGGTGAGCGCCGCGAACGCCGTTGATCAGCTTTAGGACAAGGACATAACCCATGGCCGCTAAACCATTTTTCCGCCGCCGCAAGGTCTGCCCCTTCTCGGGCGACAACGCGCCCAAGATCGACTACAAGGACACACGTCTGCTGCAGCGCTACATCTCTGAGCGTGGCAAGATCGTGCCCAGCCGTATCACCGCAGTCTCCGCCAAGAAGCAACGCGAACTGGCCCGTGCCATCAAACGCGCCCGCTTCCTGGCCCTTCTGCCCTACGCCGTGAAGTAAGGAGCTGACCATGCAAGTTATCCTTCTCGAACGCGTCGCGAAACTGGGCCAGATGGGCGAAGTCGTCGATGTGAAACCCGGCTACGCCCGCAACTTCCTGCTGCCGCAAGGCAAGGCGCTGTCGGCCTCCAAGGCCAACATCGAAGCCTTCGAGCAGCAGAAAGCCCAGCTTGAAGCGCGCAACCTGGAAACCAAGAAAGAAGCCGAAGCGCTGGCCGAGAAACTCGATGGGCAGCAGTTCATCGTGATTCGCTCCGCCTCCGACGCGGGCTCGCTTTATGGCTCCGTCACCACCCGGGACGCCGCCGATGCTGCAACCGAAGCGGGCTTCTCCGTGGATCGCAAGCAGGTCGTCCTGCAGCCGATCAAGGAACTTGGCCTGCACAGCGTGACCGTGGTGCTGCACCCCGAAGTGGATGCCACCATCGAGCTGAACGTCGCCCGCTCCGAGGAAGAAGCCGAGCTGCAAGCCTCCGGCAAATCCATCCAGGAGCTGGCCGCCGAAGAAGAAGCCGCCGCCGAGTTCGAAATCGCCGAGCTCTTCGACGACATCGGTGCAGCCACCTCCGACGATGCGGACCTCGCCGAGGCCGTGGCCGAAGAGAGCGAGGAAGAGCCCGCCTCCGGTGATCAGGAAGACACAGCCGGGCGCAGCTGATCGCGCGGCTCCAGACACAGCAAAAAGGCCGGTCGCATCTGCAACCGGCCTTTTTTCTTGCGCTCCAACCGGGATCACATCAGCCCGGGCGTCCCGCAATCCGCGGCATCGAGCTCCAGCACCGGGTCTTCGGGCCCGCAGGTCTCACCGCTCACCGGATAGGTGCCGGGCTGTGTGCAAGCCGCCACCCCCAGCAGGCCCAGCACAAGCAGAGTTTGTCTCAGTCTCTTCATCGTCATATCTTTCCTGATGCGTGATGGCCCCTGCCTAACGCGGTCCCGCATCGCGAGACTTGACCCATATCAACTCTCCCCGGGCGACGTCGGGTCACCCGGCACCCTGAAAGGTCTCATGTCCCGTTTTGTGCTCATTTCAGGCTGTTCCGGTGGCGGCAAATCCACGCTGCTCACCGCGCTTGGCGCACGCGGATATCCGGTGGTGCCCGAACCCGGCCGCCGGGTGATCGCCGCGGGCGGCCCCGCACCGCTCGACGACATGGCGGGCTTTGCGACCGCCGCCCTGCACATGGCCCGGCAGGACCTCACCCGCATGCAGGCACAGGACGTCTGGGTCTTTTTCGACCGGGGTGTGATCGATGCTGCCGTGGCGCTGGCTCACTGCACCGGCGCGCCCGTGGCCGCGCATCTGCCAGGTCCACCCGTCTATCACGGCACCGTCTTTCTCACGCCGCCGTGGCCCGAGATTTACCGCCAGGATGCCGCGCGCCAGCACGGCTATGGCGCGGCCTGTGCCGAATACGACCGGCTCAGCACCGCCCTGCGCGCCCTCGGCTACGACACCGTTCTGCTGCCCAAAACGGCACCGGAGGCGCGCGCCAATTTCGTTCTGGACCAGCTCGCCTGACGCGGGATCAGCACGCCGTCGCCCACGCGGCTTTCTCCCCTTGCCCTCATCTCTCGGGCGGTCAATATCCGCCCACCAACAGCCAAGGAGCCGCCCGATGTTCACCCGCCGCACCGCCCTGCTTTGCCTCAGCGCAAGCTTGCTCACCGCTTGCGGCGCGCGCGAACCTGCCCATTTCGACCCGCCGCTCTACCCCAACGAGACGCCCGAGCTGCGGCGGCTCATCAACCAATACGCCGACCTCTACGAGCTGCCGCGCCCACTGGTGCACAAGCTCGCCATCCGCGAAAGCACCCACCGCCCCTGGGCGCGCAACGGGCCCTACTACGGTCTGCTGCAGATCCTGCCCGAGACCGCGCGCACCAAGGGCTTTCGCGGCCAGCCCGATGATTTGCTCGATGCCGAGACCAACCTGAAATACGCGCTGAGATACCTGCGCGGCGCCTGGCTGCTGTCGGATGGCGATCACGACACCGCCATTATGTGGTACGCGCGCGGCTATTACTACGAGGCCAAGCGGCGCGGCATGCTGGTCGAAACCGGCCTGCGCCCGGGCTGAGGCTCAGCGCGCGACCTCGACCCGTTGCACCGCGGCCCCCCAAGTGGCCGTGTCACGCGGGTCCATCGACGCCGGGGCCTCGTCCTTCGGCAGATAGACATAGGTGAAATGATCGTCGTCTGAGACGGCATAGTAATGCGCAGCATCCTCGCCGTAGAGCCACCAGTCGCCTGACCCTTCGTTCATCACGGTCGCCCGAAACCGCCACAGACTGCTCTGCGCCGGAATGTAAAACGCCGCGCTGGTTACTGTGAGAAACAGGTTGCCGAGCGCATTCGGCAACCCAAGAGCGGTTGCGCCAATCAGGACCGCCGCAAGTGCCACACCGAGCAGACGCCTTCCCGTCATCCGCTCCCCTCACCCGTCATGCGCAGAACAAAGGGCCGCTGCCTCACGGCGCGGCCCTCTCAACACCACCACCAGGGCGGCTTATTCGTCTTCCAGCGCCTCGACGGCCTTCTGCAGATCGTCCTTGGAGACCTCTTTCTCCTTGATCGTCGCCTGCTCGAAGACGTGGTCCACGACCTTGTCCTCGAAAAGCGGCGCGCGCAGCTGCTGCTGCATCTGCTGGTTTTGCTGCACGAATTCGAAGAACTGACGCTCCTGCCCCGGGTACTGGCGCGCCTGCGCCATGATCGCCTGGGTCATCTCCGCATCCGTCACCTCGACCTCGGCCTTCTGGCCGATCTCGGCCAGCAACAGGCCCAGACGCACGCGGCGGGTGGCCAGCGTGGTGTGCTCGTCCGTCGTTTCGATCTCCGGGTGGTCGTGGCCTTCCACATCCGGGTTGTCCTCGTGCCAGAGCTGATGCGCGATCTGTTTGGCTTCCGCCTCGACCAGCGAAGGCGGCAGGTCGAACGACACCAGCCCGTCAAGCGCATCGAGCAGCCCGCGCTTCATCACCGCGCGCGCGGCCCCGGCGTATTCCGCTTCCAGCCGCTCGGAAATCTGACCTTTCAGAGCGTCGAGATCATCGGCGCCGAATTTCTTCGCTAGTTCGTCATTGATCTCGGCCGCAACAGGCTCCTTGACCTCCTTGATGGTACAGTCGAAGGTCGCCTCCTTGCCCTTCAGGTTCTCCGCCTGGTAATCTTCGGGGAAGGTCACGCTCACGGCTTTCTCTTCGCCCGCCTTCACGCCCACCAGCTGCTCTTCAAAGCCGGGGATGAAGGAGTTGGAGCCCAGCACCAGCGGATAATCCTCGGCCGAGCCGCCCTCGAAGGCCTCGCCGTCAACCTTGCCGACGAAGTCCATCACCACCTGGTCGCCGTCCTTCGCCTTGGCGCCCTTCTTGCGCGCCTTGAAGTCCTGCGCGGTCTCGGCGAGGTTCGCCAGCGCCTCGTCGACGGCCGCGTCCTCGGCCTTCACCACCAGCTTCTCAAGCTTGATCTTGCCATAGTCGACCTCGGGGATCTCCGGCAGCGCCTCGTAAGACATCGAGACCTCGACGTCGTCGCCCTCTTTCCAATCCTCATTAGTCATCTTGACCTCGGGCTGCAGCGCCGGGCGGTCACCGGATTTCTCGAAGTGATCGGACATCGCGCCGTCGATGCTCTCCTGCATCGCTTCGCCCATCACCCGCTGGCCGAACTGTTTCTTCAACAACGCCATCGGCACCTTGCCCTTGCGAAAGCCCTTCATCTCCACGTCGGGCTGCGCTTCGGCCAGCTTCTCGTTGACCTTCTCGTCCAGCTCGGCCGCGGTGACCGTGATGGCATAGCTGCGTTTCAGACCTTCATTCAGCGTCTCGGTGACCTGCATGTGTGCTCCATAGAAATGTGGCGCGCCGGGCGGGCGCGGGCATGAAATTTGCGCCCTTCTATTGGTGTGTCGGGACCGGTGCAAGGCCCAATAGGGCTTGGGGCCCAGGCTCTCGGGAAAAACCGCGCCAGCACCACCGCGCCGCGCCCTATTCGAGGTAGAGCACGACCATACCGTCGGTCAACCCGACCATCTCATCACCGAGTGCTGCGGCCTCCACAAGGGTCTGTCCCGCCACCACCTCCGCCTGCAGCCCCTGCTCCAGCAAGGGGCGCAGCCGCGCCCACAGATCCTTCATCTCCATCACCTGCTTGATCGCGGCGAGGCTGGGCGGGTCGGCGATTTCCAGATCGAAATCGCCCAGCTCCATCGCGGCCAGAATGGTCTCGAAGCTGTCGATCGAGGTGCGGAGCGCGGTCCGCATGCGCCCGGGCGTGAGGTCAATGCCGATGTAGCACAGCTCCTTCACGGCCTTGCGCACCAGCATGCTCTGACCTGCGGCATGCGTCACCGTGCTGATCATATCCTGGCGGGTCACCATCCGGGCGCGGTGGGTCTGCGCCACGTCCACCACCAGCGTCTCGAGGGTGCTCGAAACCACCGGGTCGAGCGAGATCAGCTGCTGCACCGGCACCGCGTGGAAATCGCCCGACATCACCTGCCGCGAGGCCGGTGCAAACACCCGCCACAGCTCGTCCAGCTGATCGAGATGCCCCAGGATCTGCGGATCCGCCTCCGGATCGGTGATGCCCTCGGCCTGCCCATTGCGCAGAGCGGCGGCATTGTCATCAAACATCATCGAGGCGATGAAGGCCTGCTCCGCCTGCGCCTGTGGCATGACATCCGCCATCAGAAAGCAGGTGGACTTGGCCATGGTCTGCACCAGCGTGCGCTGCTCCGCCGCCACCTTAATCCGCGCCAGCGCATCCAAATGCTGAACGTGCTGATCGCCCGCCGCCATGGTCCCGCTCAGCCCGAGCGTGCAGAGCACAGCCAGCCGCAGCAGATAGAACAGAGCCCGCATTCAACACCTTCACACCGTGATGCGGCGACCCTAGCGGCCGAAGGTTAAGGGCTGGTATCCGCCAGATGCTTTTGACGGGTCGTCGCACGGCGCCCTATTGCACGTAAAGGGTGACCGCCCGATGCATTTCCTTGAGCACATGGTCACTCATGTTCGCCAGCTTGACCCGCGTATCATGATCGACGTTCGGATCATCCTCGATCTGCGTCACCAGTTCCTTGAAGTCTTGCCAGGCGCCCCGCGCCCGCTCCAACTGCTGTCTGACCGCGCGGTTCGGCGGTGGAAGGATGCCCGCCTCCTCCGAACCGGAGAGCAGCATCGCAATCGCCTTATCGAAGTCCTGCACGGTGGCCTCGACCAGCTCGCGCGCGCCCAGGTTTTTCAGCCCGATCATCTTGAAACAGACTTCCTTCGAGACCTTCTGGGTCAGCATCCGCTGACGCCCAGCATAGTTCATCCGGGTATTGGCATTGCTCTCAGCGGTGATCTCGGCAGACACCGCAGGCACTGTACCGAACGTCATCGGCGCGGAGACCGCGAGAACCAAGAGCAGTGCCGCACATTTCTCTAGAATGGACCCAAGCATACCGCTCACCTCTCGGGCGTCAAAACCTCTTTCTGCTATGGGTCAGCACGTTAACAATGCGTTAAGCGACACCCGCCCGACGCGCGCGTTTTGAAGAGAATTCCGTTCAAAACCAGAAGGATGGTGCGGGTGAAGGGACTTGAACCCCCACGCCTTGCGGCGCCAGAACCTAAATCTGGTGCGTCTACCAATTCCGCCACACCCGCACGATGACCGGATCGCACCCCGGTCCGCGGGCTGCTTAGCAAACCCGCCACGGCAGCGCGAGTGCAAAATTCATCGAAGATTTTAAGAAGACGTTATCAAAATCTGTGTTCACTCGGGGCGAGGTCACTTCAAGGAGACGGGTTAATGAAGCCGAGAACGGTCGGGCGCCCCGCCGCCGCCACGCGCAGCAGCCTTCGCAGCAGCGCTGAGCAACCGGGGTTTGCCGGGCTCATCTCGGGCGCGCAGGTGCTCACCCTGAAGGGCGAGCTCAGCGTGGATGCCCTGCGCGTCGGTGACCATGTCCTGACCCGCGCAGGCGCAATGCCCGTCATCCAGATCGACGTGGTGAGCGCGCTGGTGCCTGCCGTTTACGTGATCGCGGGCTCGCTTGGGCACAGCCGGACGGATCGCGACGCCCTGCTCACCGCCGATCAGATGGTCTTTCTGCGCGACTGGCGTGCGTCTGCGCTCAGCGGGCAACGTACAGCCCTGTTGCAGGCGCGCCAACTCATCGATGGCGAATTCGTGCGCGATGTGGGCCAACAGCTTGTGACGCTCTACCGGCTCTATTGCACCGCGCCGCAAATCCTCTTCGCCGATGGGCTCGATCTCGGCACCGCCGATGCCGATATGGACACGGTCGCCCGCCCCGCGCGCTAAAGCCCCATCTCTCGAAACACCGCCGGCAGCATCTCTGGCAGGTCCTCCGCGATGAGGCCGGGGCCAAACCGCCGCGCGCAGGCTGCATGGAGCGCGACCCCGGTCGTCGCCGCCTCTTGGGGCACAAAGCCGCGCGCCAGCAGGCCGGTGATGAAGCCTGCCAGCACATCACCCGAGCCTGCGGTCGCCAGCCAGGCGGTTGCCGCCTCCGGCGAGTTGACAAAGGCCGTCCCATCCGGCGCGGCCACCACGGTATCCGCGCCCTTGAAGACGACACAGCAGCCCGCCTGCCGCGCCGCCGCGACCGCCGCATCGATTTTCGAGTAAGCCGGGCCGCGCTCAGGCGCCGCCTCCAACATGGCGGCACGCTCGGGAAAGAGCCGCGCAAATTCTCCGCCATGCGGGGTCAGCACACAGCGCTCATGCAGCGCTGCAAAGAGAGAGGCGTCGCGCCCGATCAACGTGCAGGCATCGGCATCCAGCACGACAGGCGTCCCGGCCTCCAGCGCCGCCGCGATCAGCGTCGCGGCACGCGCGTCGAGCCCCAGCCCTGGGCCGAGGCAGAGGGCGGTGATGCGGCGGTCCGCCAGCACCTCGCTCAGCGCATCCGCCTCCGCCACTCGCCGCAGCATCAGCGCCGTGATCTGCTGGGCCACCTCCATCTGCGCATTGGGCGGCACGCCCAGCGTCACCAGCCCCGCACCGATCCGCAGCGCGCCGCGCGCTGCCAGCCGGGCCGCCCCTGTCCGCCCCGCGCCACCGGAGACGACAAAGGCATGTCCATGCGCAAACTTGTGCCCGCGGCGCTTGGCCAGCCCGTCGCGCGACACCTCGATCAGACGCGCAGGCGGCCGGCCGAACAGCCCCGCCTCCTCTGCACCGTCGAGCCACGGCCCCAGCCCGATGTCCACCACCGCCAGCGCACCGCAGAGATCCGGCGCCTCCGCCAGATGATGCCCACGCTTGGCCGTCTGAAAGCTCACCGTCAGATCAGCAGGCAGTGCCTGCCCCAGCACGCGCCCGCTGTCCGCACAAAGACCGCTCGGGATATCCACCGCCACACGCCGAGCCACCGCTGCGCCAGCGGCAAAAAGCCCCGGCACATCGAGCGCGACCGCCCGGGTCAGCCCCGTGCCGAAGAGCGCATCAACCAGCAGATCGACGCCGCCCGTGACACAGCCCGGCCCCAGAGGCGCCACCCCATGACCCTCCTGCCAGCGATCATGATTGGCCTGCGCATCGGGAGGCAGACGCGCGCCCTCTCCAAGCAGGAAAACCTCGACCGCCCAACCGCGCGCGGCGAGCAACCGCGCGATCACGAAGCCGTCGCCCCCGTTGTTGCCCGGCCCGCAGAGCACCACCGCCCGATGCACCCCGTCACGCAGCTCCGGCCACTGCGCAAACACCGCATCGCAGACCCCCTGACCGGCCCGCTCCATCAGCTCCAGACCACTCACGGCACCCGATGCCATGGCCGCTTTTTCGAGCGCGCGCATCTCGGCTGCCGTCAGGATTTCAGCCATTTTTCCGCCTCTCGATTCATTTGTGATTACTTTTTGTGCGTTTTGCCTGCAAATTGAGCGCATGTTTGCCAAATTTGCAGCGGACCAAAAGCAGTTTACGCCGATCCATGGACCGCACCAGTGCGAAATGATCTGAACCCTGAAGAACCACGGCGAGGGAGGCCCCCATGAAGAAGATCGAAGCGGTGATCAAACCGTTCAAACTCGACGAAGTCAAAGAGGCCTTGCAGGAAGTCGGTGTCCAGGGCCTCTCCGTGATCGAAGTCAAAGGGTTCGGCCGCCAGAAAGGTCACACCGAACTCTATCGCGGCGCGGAATATGTGGTTGATTTCCTGCCCAAGGTGAAAATCGAGATCGTGCTTGACGATGATATGGTCGATGCGGCCATCGACGCCATCGTCGGCGCCGCCAAGACCGAGAAGATCGGCGATGGCAAGATCTTCGTGACACCGGTGGAGCAGTCGATCCGCATCCGCACCGGCGAAACCGGTTCCGACGCGCTCTGAGCGCGCACAACACATCATTCCAACCAAGAGGGATATACGAGAATGAGCTCTGAACTGCTTAAGATGATCAAGGATGAGGACGTGGCCTACGTCGACATCCGCTTCACGGACCCGCGCGGCAAGCTGCAGCACGTGACAGTGATGTCCGACCAGGTGGACGAGGATTTCCTTGAGGAAGGCTTCATGTTCGACGGCTCCTCCATCGCCGGTTGGAAATCCATCGAAGCCTCCGACATGAAGCTGATGCCCGATGTGGACAGCGCCTATGTCGATCCCTTTTACGCCGAAAAAACCGTGTGTCTGCACTGCTCCATCGTCGAGCCCGACACCGGCGAATCCTACGAACGCGACCCGCGCTCGACCGCCGAAAAGGCCGAGGCCTACCTGAAATCCTCGGGCATTGGCGACGTGGCCTACTTCGGCCCCGAGGCGGAATTCTTCCTCTTCGACAACGTCAAGTTCTCGAACGAAATCAACAAGGTGTCCTATGAAGTTGATGCGATTGACGCATCCTGGAACACCGACACCGATTACGAGATGGGCAACATGGGCCACCGCCCAGGCGTCAAGGGCGGTTACTTCCCGGTGAACCCCACCGACGAGAGCCAGGACCTGCGCTCCGAAATGCTCTCGACCATGAAGCGCCTCGGCATGAAGGTCGACAAGCACCACCACGAAGTGGCCTCCTGCCAGCACGAGCTGGGCCTGATCTTCGACAGCCTGACCAAACAGGCCGATGAGCTGCAGAAGTACAAATACGTGATTCACAACGTGGCGCACGCCTATGGCAAATCCGCCACCTTCATGCCCAAGCCGATCTACGGCGACAACGGCACCGGCATGCACTGCAACATGTCGATCTGGAAGGACGGCAAGCCGCTCTTTGCGGGCGACAAATACGCCGACCTCTCGGACGAGGCGTTGTGGTACATCGGCGGCATCCTCAAGCACGCCAAGGCGCTGAACGCCTTCACCAACCCCTCCACCAACTCCTACAAGCGCCTGATCCCGGGCTTTGAGGCCCCGGTTCTGCGCGCCTACTCCGCCCGCAACCGCTCGGGCTGCGTGCGGATCCCGTGGACCGAAAGCCCGAAAGCCAAGCGCGTCGAGGCCCGCTTCCCCGATCCCTCGGCGAACCCCTACCTCTGCTTCGCAGCCCTCCTGATGGCCGGTCTCGACGGCATCAAGAACAAGATCGACCCGGGCGAGGCGATGGACAAGAACCTCTACGATCTGCCCGCCGAAGAGCTCGAAGGCATCCCGACCGTCTGCGGCTCCTTGCGCGAGGCCGTCGAAGAGCTGGAAGCGGATATGGACTTCCTGCTCGCCGGAGACGTCTTCACCAAGGACCAGATCGAAGGCTACATCGAACTCAAGATGGAAGAGATCGAAACTTACGAGCACACCCCCCACCCAGTTGAGTTCGGGATGTATTACAGTTGCTAGAGGCCAAGGGCCTCTAGCAACTGAGCCGGGAAAGCGAGTTTTTGCAAAAAACTTGCGGCCGGCCCGGTGGATCAAATGCGAAAAGGCGCGGACACCTTCCGCGCCTTTTTTCATGCCTCTCAGCCCCCCAACCCTCACCACATCGCACCCCGCCCGCCGCCGGCGCACGCCCGCGCCTCGCGGGCGTCGAATAGAAGAGAACGCGCGCCCCGTCCGGCCTCGCCGGACGGGGCGCGCTCCGCCGGATGACAGATCAATCACCCAACATTTTGCGTTTTCCCGTTTTTGGTGCATGATCGCCGCATTTCAACGATGCATTTTGCCGGAGACATTTTCATGACGCTGTTTTTCACCCGCCGCACCTACAATGCCGCCAAGAAGAAATTCACCAACAACCCCGCGGCGCTGACCCGTTTTGTCCAGATCACCAAGGGCCCCGACAGCAAGGGCCGCTGGATCGGCGGCGCCATCAACCAGTCCGACTGGCTGCGCGCGGTGAAACAGGAGGCCAGCTCGAACGAGATCACCATCTACGTGCACGGCTTCAACACCGACCAGATCGACATGCTGCGCCGCCTCGACAAGGTCAAGAAGGGCCTGCGCGCCCAGGGCTATCGCGGCGCCGTCATCGGCTATGACTGGCCCAGCGATGGCAAGGTCTTCTCTTACGATCAGGACCGCAACCGCGTGAAGGACACCGCTCAGTTCCTCGTGCGCGACGGGCTGCTGCCGCTGCTTGCGATGTCGCCGCGGCCCAAGATCAACCTGCTCGCACATTCCATGGGCGCCTATGTGATCCTGCGCGGCTTTTCCAACTTCGACGATGCCGCCGGGCCCGGCGCCGGCACCTGGCGCGCCAATGAGGTGGCGTTCCTGTCGGGCGATGTGGCGCGCAACTGGCTCGGCAAGGGCGCCTGGGGCGCGCTGCTGCTCGCCCACCGCGCGCGCCGCTTCACCAATTACTACAGCGAAGGCGACCGCGTCCTGCCAATCTCGGCCTTCACCGACGGCTTCCGCAAACGCGTGGGCCGCGACGGGCTGCCCACGATCACCGAAAAGACCCACATCGATGTGAACGCCACCCCGCAATACCTGCGCGACGTGCCGCCGGGCAAACGCGGCAAGGCCCGCTCGCACCGCTGGTGGTTCGACAGCAGCGCCTTCTATTCGGACCTCGCCCAGACCTTTGCAGGCAAAGCCCCCGGCAGCCTCGCCACCCGGCAGGATGTGGGCGAGGAAGACCTCGCGCTGATCAGCTGAGCATCCGCGAAAAACCTCTTGCCAGAATGCGAAACGGCGCGTAAACGCCCCGCCAGGTCCCGTGCACCTGCCGTTCGCATCTGGTGAAGCCACGGACATCTGTCCTGACCGTCGATCTCAAGAGGTCGCTACTCGGCCTGGCAATGCGAACACCCTGACCGTCCCGCGACCTGATGGAGATGATGATGGACATCGCACTTCCCTCCCGCGACGCGCTGAAGGCCCAGGCCCGGCGGTTGCGGGCCAAACTGGCCGAGGCCGGGCATACGCTCACGCATGCCGCCGCGCTCGAGGCCGTCGCCCACCAATGGGGCGCGCGCGACTGGAACACCCTTTGCGCCCGTGCAGGCGACACCCCGACGCCCGCGTGGCAGATCGGCCAGCGGGTCACGGGCCGCTATCTCGGGCACCCCTTCCGTGCGGTCGTCAAGGCAGCACAACAGCGCGGCAGCACCCATTGGCGGCTGACACTGCGGCTTGACGAGGCCGTGGATGTGGCCCGCTCCGAGCAGTTTTCCTGCCTGCGACGCCAGATCAGCTGCACGCTCGATGCGCGGGGCCGCAGCCCGCAGAAAACCTCGGACGGCGTGCCGCAGATGGTGCTGCACGACCACTGGGCGCGCAGCTGATCTTCCGGGCGCCGCCTTCAGGGGCGCCCGAGTCTCACCACATAGGTGTGGATCGAAAACACCACCGCCCCGCTCTGCGGCATACGCGTGATGCACTGCCGTTCCGCGCGCTGATAGGGCGCTTCCGCAGCCCCGGATGCAATCCGTCGCGGCGCCATGGCCGAGCGCGGCTGGAACAACTCCGGATCGTCGTACCACAGTCGGTTGAACCGCCAGAGCGGGCGCCCCACCTGCACCCCGTCAAAGAGCCGCTGCACCCGCCGCGCGACGCCCTCGTCGTACTCCTCGACGGGCGCGTGAATACCCACCAGCGGCCGCCCCACCTTCTCGCTCAGCCGCCAGCTCGCCGGGAAACACAGACAGGCCGCGACAAGCACATGCTCCGACCCGCGCTTCGCCATCAGGCAGATATCCTCCTGCACCAGATGGCCCAGCACCACCAGCGGCGCATCCGCCTCCAGATCAACCACCAACCCATCGGGGCACCGGCACTCCCGCCCCGCGACCTCGAACCCCAATCCCGGCAACAGCCCCAGCGCCTCTGCCAGGACCTCCGCTGCCGCCGCCTCTGCCTCGGCGTCCTGCCAATAGACCTCCGCCCGGCGGTCGGCAATCAGCGCGCGGCGGTGTGCCATCTGCGTGGCATAGGCGTCATCCACCCGCAGCCACGGCTCCGCCAGCGGCTGCACCCCCGGCAAACCCCGCGCCTGCCGCATGTCGTCGGGAATCGCCTTCTGCAAAATCTCAACCATGGCAAAGCCTTAGCCGCCAATCCCGGCCCCGTCCGCAAAAAACGACCCGCGCCCATGTCGCAGACAAGCATCCGCGCGCGGCGAATCGCGCGCAATCTGACCATACGGCAGCGACAGGATGACCCGCGATGAACCAGCACTTCAGCGAGACCCGCAAGATCGACCCGACCCGCGGCTCGCTTCTGGGCGATGGCACGCCCAACGATCAAAACCGCATCGAGATCGGCCCGACCCAGCTCGCCTTCGCCGAATGGGAGGCGGCGGGCCTCGCCTTGCCCGACCTGCCCGCGATGCGCGCCCACCGCCACGCGCGGCTCACCCGGCATGTCGTCGAGCGTGGCTATGGTGGTCTGCTCATGTTCGACCCGCTCAACATCCGCTACGCCACCGACAGCACCAACATGCAGCTCTGGAACACCCACAACCCCTTCCGCGCGGTGCTGCTCTGCGCCGATGGCTACATGGTGATGTGGGACTACAAGAACTCGCCCTTCCTGTCGAAATTCAACCCGCTGGTACAAGAACAACGCTCAGGCGCGTCGATGTTCTACTTCGCCACCGGCGACCGCACCCATACCCAGGCGGATGTTTTCGCCGCCGAAGTGCGCGACCTGATTGACACTCACGCCCCCGGGCATACCCGCCTCGCCGTGGACAAGATCATGGTGCACGGGCTGCGCAGCCTCGAGGCGCTGGGGCTCGAAGTGATGGACGGCGAAGAGGTGACCGAGAAGTCCCGCGCCGTGAAAGGCCCCGATGAAATCCTGGCCATGCGCTGCGCCGTGCACGCCTGCGAAGCGGCGATGTACGCGATGGAGGACTTCGCCCGCGCCAACGTCGGCGACGGCACAACCTGCGAGGATGACATCTGGGCCGTGCTGCACGCCGAAAACATCAAGCGCGGCGGCGAGTGGATCGAAACCCGCCTGCTCGCCTCCGGCCCCCGCACCAACCCCTGGTTCCAGGAATGCGGCCCCCGCGTCTGCCAGAAAAACGAGATCATCTCCTTCGACACCGACCTTGTGGGCGCCTACGGCATTTGCACCGACATCTCGCGCAGCTGGTGGATCGGCGATGAAAAACCGCGCCCCGACATGATCTATGCGATGCAGCACAGCGTCGAGCATATCCAGACCAACATGCAGATGCTGAAGCCCGGCGTGACCATCCCGGAACTGACCGCCAACACCCATGTGCTCGACGCCAAATACCAGCAGCAGAAATACAGCTGCCTCATGCATGGCGTGGGCCTCTGTGACGAATGGCCCATGGTCGCCTACCCCGACAAGGCGGTGCCCGGGGCTTATGACTATCCGCTGGAACCGGGCATGACCCTCTGTGTCGAGGTGCTGGTGGGCGAAGTGGGCGGTGATTTCTCGATCAAGCTCGAAGATCAGGTGCTGATCACCGAGGATGGCTATGAAAACCTCACCCGCTATCCCTTTGATGCGGCGCTGATGGGCGCCTGAGCCGCCAGATCAGCCATCGGCCCTGAGACAGGCGCGCAGGTACTTCGCCGCCGAACGATAATGGCTGGGCCCCGCCGCTTCCGCCCACCGGCCCGGCGTCCAGGCATTGCGCGCGCCCTGCATCGGCCCGCCATAGAGCTCTGCCTCCGAGCGCGCCTCGATGAAATCGACA
This sequence comes from Roseobacter cerffii, assembly GCF_054226325.1. Lineage (NCBI taxonomy): Bacteria > Pseudomonadati > Pseudomonadota > Alphaproteobacteria > Rhodobacterales > Roseobacteraceae > Roseobacter > Roseobacter cerffii. The sequence goes on along the minus strand of NZ_CM135757.1, from coordinate 2,038,219 downwards.
AGCGCGCGGTGCTGCTCTTCCAGCAAGGCCACCGCCCCGGGCCAGTCCAGATGCGCCTGGCGCTGGCGCAAATCGGCGTTGTACTGCTTCAGCTGGTTCCACTTGTAGCCTTCTGCCGGGAAATGTACCGTCTTGCCCGCGCGCCCATCCGCATACCAGCCCAGGAACAGCGTGATCCAATGTGCCCGATGCGCGATGACATCCTTGATCGACGTGTCCTCCTCGCGCTTGCGCAGCGCGGTCTCGGCGGTGATCGAGCCGATCAGTGTCCTGAGCTTTGCAAAGTCCTTTTCGGTGATCGCAAGCAACTCGGATTTTGAGGTGTCGGCCATGGGAAACCTTTCCTTTGGCGCCACCAGACGCGTTTCAGCGCGGCGGGTCGTTGACCTGTATCAACCCCGGGCCGCCAAGGCGCTCACCGTCAGCCTTGGGGACCGCGGGCGATCTCCCCATTGCCCGCGGTCCAATGTTTCTCGGGCGCCCTACTCGGTTGTCGGAAACAGCTCCAGCCGGTCAAGCACATGGCGGGCCAGGCGCTGCCGCTCGGGCGCTGCATCGAACCCAGGCAGGTCCATGTTCAGCGCAAAGACATAGGTTTCCGCGCCGGTCTCGATCCAGCCCACGTACCAGCCCAGGTCCTCTTTACCCCGGCGCAGGTTGTACCCGGTCTTGGCGTAAAGCGTCGCGTCGCCCTGCTGCTCGGCCCTCATGATCTCGCGCGCCTGCCCATAGGTCTGCTCCGACAGCGGCAACTCACCGCGCGCCAGCCGCGCCAGAAAGCCGATCTGCTCCTCGGCGCTGATCGCCAGCGGCCCGCGCAGCCAATAGGTCTCCAGGTCCCCCGATCCACCGATGTCCGCGTTGCCATACTCAAACGCCGTCAGCCAATCGGTCATGACCGCGCCGCCCAGCTGCCGCGTGATGCTCTGATAGACCCAGACGGCCGAGCGCTGGAACGCGCGGGTCAGCGTCTGATCCTGGTTCCAGGACTCGATGAACCGCTCTTTACCATCCCAGGTGAACACCGTCTGGGGCGCGGCAAAGCCGGTCTCCAGCGCGATCAGCGTGTGCGGGATCTTCGAGGTGGAGGCGGGCTGGAATCGCTCCGCCGCACGCGCCGGGTTGCTGCTCCACAGATGCCCGTCCGACAGTCGCTGCACCACCATCACGGTGCTGGTCGTCTCACCGCCTGCTTCGGTCACATAGTCTGCGATATCAGTGGGTTGCGCCGCCAGCCTGCCTGCAAGCAGCGCACAGATAGCCACCCATTTCCATAGGGTCATTGCCTCATGTCTCCTGTATTTTTGATTGCTCGTGAGAGCTCCGGCTTACGTCGCCCGCAGGCGGCGTGAAAGCGGTTTCGGGGGCGCCAAAACCTTACCGGCAGCTTTCCGCCCCGTGCGCTGCGCACCGACGTGATACCGACGTTTTACCGACGTGATACAGAGCCCGCAGATCCCTTGTTTTCATGGCGCATCCGTCCTCTGCGGCAACTGCCTCCAAAACGTCGGTGTTTTGCCCTCTCCGACGCGCAATCCGTCACCTCCCCGTGATCCTCCTGTCACACCTCTTGCATGGGTCGCCCGCCCGCCCCACTCTGGAGGCCATAAAGGAGCGCTGCCATGCCCACAGAACGGATCACCTTCCCCGGCCACGATGGCTCGGAGCTTGCCGCACGGCTGGATCTGCCCGACGGCCCGCATCTGGCGACAGCGCTCTTTGCTCATTGCTTCACCTGCGGCAAGGACATCCCCGCCGCCCGCCGGATCGCCGCCCGTCTGTCCTCCATGGGGATCGCGGTGCTGCGGTTCGATTTCACCGGCCTTGGCCATTCCAAGGGTGAGTTCGCCAACACCTCCTTCACCTCCAATGTGGATGACCTGCTGGCCGCCAACACCTATCTGACCAAGCGCGGCATGGCGCCTGCGCTCATGATCGGCCATTCTCTGGGCGGTGCCGCCGTGCTAAAGGCGGGCGCAAAACTCAGCAATATCAAGGCTGTGGCCACCATTGGCGCGCCCTTTGATCCCGGTCATGTCACCCACAATTTCGCCGATGCGCTGGACGAGATCAACGAGACCGGCGTCGCCGAGGTCTCGCTCGGCGGGCGCCCGTTCCGCATCGGCAAGCGCTTTGTCGAGGATGTGACTGAAGAGGCGCTCGCCCCTGCCATCGGCGCCCTGCACGCAGCTCTGCTGGTGCTGCACGCCCCCCGCGACGAGATCGTCTCGATCGACAATGCGGGCGAGATTTTCCTCGCCGCCAAGCATCCCAAGAGCTTCGTGACCCTCGACAGCGCCGACCATCTGGTCACCCGCGCCGAGGATGCCGAATACGCCGCCGACGTGATCGCCACCTGGGCGCGCCGCTATATTGCCCTCGCCCCGCCCGCACCGCCGCCCGGTGCGCCCGAAGGCGTGCTGCGCGTCTCCGAGGCCGACCCCGATGGCTACCTCACCGACATCACCTCCTCGGACGGTCACCACCTGCTGGCTGACGAACCCCTGGCCTATGGCGGGACCAATAAGGGGTTGAGTCCATACGGTTTTCTCTCCGCGGGCCTCGGCGCCTGCACCTCGATGACCCTGCGCATGTACGCCCGCCGCAAGGGCTGGCCGCTCACCCATGTCTCGGTCGATGTGAGCCACAACAAGGTCCACGCGCAGGACGCCGAAACCGCCGTCGGCGAGAAGATCGACACCTGGAAACGCCGGATCACTCTCACCGGCCCGCTTAACGGCGAACAGCGCGCCCGGCTACTTGAAATCGCCGACAAATGTCCTGTGCACCGCACGCTCGAGCGCAGCTCGACTGTGATCACCGAACTGGTCGAGGACGGTGTCCCGGCAACCGTCTAGACGCCTCAAAGCCGCCGCGACATTGGGCTCCGGGGCTCACGCCCCCAACAGGTCCCTGGAAAAGGAATGAGGCGCGGCCCATCGGGTCGCGCCTCGCATTTTAACTTATATGTCAGTGGGCTAGCTGCGCGCGCTGCCCACCAGCTTCCAGATCGCCGGGAGGATCAGCGCCGCCAGCGCCAGCTTGATCGCATCGCCCAGCAGGAAGGGGGTCAGACCCCATTCGAGGATCGGCTTGTCCCAGCCATAAAGCTGCCCCAGCCACAACAGACCCGGCACATAGAGCAGGATGTTGCCCAGCAGCATTGCAACCGCCATCCACACCATCGACCGGTCCCAGCCGCGCTGCGCCAGCGCGCCCAACAGCACCGTCGCCATCACGTAGCCAACCAGATAGCCGCCCGTGCCGCCCATCATGTACTCGATGCCGTTGAGATCCGCAGTCGAGCTCTGGAACACGTCATATCCCAGCGCGCCCACGATCATGTAGCCCAGGATCGTCGTCAGCCCGAGGCGCGCGCCATAGGCGGCCCCAATCGTCAGCACCGCAAAGGTGCCCATGTTCATCAACACCGGCGAACCCGGCACGGGCACCTTGATGTTGGCCGCAACCGTCAGGAGCGCGATGCCCAGGACAACGAGAACCGCCTGCTTGATGCGCCGCGCGGTGCCTGCCCTTGGGCCAAGATGATCTGCCAGAACAGAATGAGAGGCGGTCAGTTGCATGAGGGTCTGTCTCCTTTTGGACTGTCTTGGCCCTTCAATGCCGCAGCGCCGCGCCCGGTTCAAGCCCTGTTGCGCTAACAGCGCTGATACCGGCTGGTCATCACGTAAGCCTTCTTCGGCCCGCTGACCTCCCAGGCCGTTGAAAACACGGGCCAATCCGAAAAGTCATACTGCACCACATAGCTGTCCGGATCACACCAGTGCCGCGCCGTCCCGCCCTCGGCAGGCACCTGATGAAAGAACCGGCCATCGTCAAAATAGACTGCCAGACCGTCGCGCCACAGATACCGGCGCTCCGCCTGCATCGGTGCCTGGCCGGGCATCTGCAAAACCCCCGTCTCACGATAGCTCAGCCCGTCCGCAACAGGTGTCCAAACGGCCCGACCGCGAAACCGGGCCTGTGCGCCTGCTCCATGGCGGATCTGCCGCTCCAAATGCCATGCCCCTTCGAAGTCGTCCAAGCGGCGCAGCGTCTCATCTGTCATGCGGCCCGTCTCGCACATAATTCACCGGGCTCCCGCCTTGTAGCTCTAACCCGCGCAGTCTATGAGCGCAGCCAAGCCGATACAAATGCGAAAAGGTGCGCTGATGATCCCCCGCTACTCCCGCCCCGACATGGTTGCCATCTGGTCGCCGGAGACGAAGTTCCGCATCTGGTTCGAGATCGAGGCCCATGCCTGTGACGCAATGGCCGATCTGGGCGTGATCCCGCGCGAGAATGCCGAGGCCGTCTGGAAAGCCAAGGACGTTGAGTTTGACGTGGCCCGCATCGACGAGATCGAGGCCGTGACCAAGCATGACGTGATCGCCTTCCTGACCCATCTGGCCGAACATGTGGGCAGCGAGGAAGCCCGCTTTGTGCATCAGGGCATGACATCCTCGGACGTGCTGGATACGTGCTTCAACGTTCAGCTGACCCGCGCCGCTGACATCCTGATCGACGACACCAAGGCCCTGCTCGCCGCCCTGAAGCGTCGCGCCTATGAGCATAAGGACACCGTGCGCATCGGGCGCAGCCATGGCATCCACGCCGAACCCACAACCATGGGCCTGACCTTCGCGCGCTTCTATGCCGAGATGGATCGCAACCTGAACCGCCTTGAAAAGGCCCGCTACGAGATTGCCACCGGCGCCATCTCTGGTGCGGTCGGCACCTTCGCCAACATCGACCCGGCGGTTGAAGATCATGTTTGCACACAGATGGGGCTGGAACCGGAGCCGATCTCCACCCAGGTCATACCGCGCGACCGGCACGCAGCCTTCTTCGCCGCCCTCGGTGTCGTGGCCAGTTCCATCGAGAACATCGCAACGGAAATCCGCCACATGCAGCGCACCGAGGTGCTGGAAGGCGCGGAGTTCTTCTCCATGGGGCAAAAGGGCTCCTCGGCCATGCCGCATAAGAAAAACCCGGTGCTGACCGAAAACCTCACCGGCTTGGCCCGCATGGTCCGCTCCGCCGTGGTTCCGGCGATGGAAAACGTGGCGCTCTGGCACGAGCGCGACATCTCGCACAGCTCGGTCGAGCGGATGATCGGGCCAGATGCGACCATCACGCTCGATTTCGCGCTTGCCCGGCTGACCGGTGTGATCGACAAGATGCTGATCTTCCCCGACAACATGCTGGAGAACATGAACAAATTCCCGGGTCTGGTGATGAGCCAGCGCGTGCTCCTGGCCCTGACCCAGGCCGGTGTGAGCCGCGAGGATGCCTATACCTTCGTGCAGCGCAACGCGCTCAAGGTCTGGGAGCATCGCACGGATTTCAAAGAGGAATTGCTCGCCGACCCGGATGTGACAGCGGCGCTCAGCCCCGCGGAGATCGAAGAGAAGTTTGATCTCGGCTATCACACGAAACATGTCGATACGATCTTTGCCCGGGTGTTCAAGGACTAGGCAGTCGCCCCGACCGAGCCTGCCACCAGCGTGCTTTTTGTTGACCCAAGGTCATGCGCTGCTACCTTGGAGTGCATCACAAGAAGGAGACCCGCAATGACGATCAAGACCTTGGCCGCCGCGGTGGCCCTCACCTTTGTACCGGCGCTGGCATTCGCCACTGGCTGTAATTATGGCAAGCAGGAAGTAACCATGTCCTGCGCCGCTGGCACAGTCTATGACAGCACAACCAATTCCTGCGTCGCGACCACGACCTGAAAAAAATTATGCGATCACGCGCTCGTGATCGCATAAACGCATCGGCTGCTCTGTATTCCCCGTATTAGGTTTAATGCAAAGCAAGGAGCATTCATGCGTATTCTATTCAGTGCAGCCCTTTTGATCCCCACCGTCGCCTTTGCCAATGGCGGTGACAATGACGCCCCGCCCCCCAAACCTGCGGTGAGCTGCGAAGGCGCCAAGGTCTATGACAAGAAGACCAAAAGCTGCGTGAATGCGCAGGAAAGCAGCCTCAAGACCGAAGAGATTTATCTCACCGTGCGGCAACTGGCCTATGCGGGCCGCTACGATGATGCCCAGACGCTGACCCAGGCGCTGCCCGAAGACCACATGGGCCGCCTGACCTACATGGGCTTTACGCACCGCAAGCTTGGCAATCTCGAGCTCGCCAACATGTTCTATGAACAGGCCATCGCCGAAAACCCCCGCAACATCCTGGCGCGGTCTTACATGGGCCAGGGTCTTGTCGCCGCGGGTGACATGGTGGGCGCGGTCGAACAGCTGCGCGCAATCCGTGCCAACGGCGGTGCGGGCACCTGGTCCGAAGCGTCGCTGCAAAACGCCATCGCCACGGGCACAACCTACAACTACTGATTGCGCGCCCGACTCATCGTGTTTTTGGTTTGTTCTCAGTCAATCTTTAACCATTGTCTGGCAGAACAAAACAAGACCAAAGACAGGTGAGTAAACATGACAGACATGGTTCCGATGGCCCCGTTCCCGGCCCTGCCGGGGACGGATGCGCAACCTCAGACCCCGTCAAATCTCAGCCGGAAGGCCAAGGCGGCCATCGTGGTCCGGCTGTTGTTGAACGAGGGCGCGGATATCCCGCTTGAGGAACTGCCAGAGGACCTGCAGGCACAGCTGACCAAGCAGATGGGCGCGATGCGCCTGGTCGACCGCACCACCCTATCGAGCGTGGTGGCGGAATTTGCGGATGAACTCGACAGTATCGGATTGTCTTTCCCTGGTGGGATCGCAGGCGCGCTGGACTCGCTGGATGGGCGGATATCCAAGCAGACAGCAGCGCGCCTGCGCAAGGAAGCCGGTGTGCGCCAATACGGCGACCCCTGGGCCCGGCTGCGCGACATGAGCAGCGAAAAGCTTCTGCCGGTGCTTGAGAATGAGAGCATCGAAGTGGCCGCCGTGCTGCTCTCCAAGATCGATGTGCCGCGCGCGGCCGAGCTTCTGGGCAAGCTGCCGGGGCCCAAGGCGCGCCGCATCACCTATGCGGTCTCACAGACCAGCGCCGTCACCCCCGATGCGGTGGACCGGATCGGTCTGTCGCTGGCGGCGCAGCTCGATGCCGAACCGTTGAAGGCCTTTGATGATGGTCCGGTGGAGCGTGTCGGCGCGATCCTCAACTCAACCGCCTCCGTCACCCGTGACGATGTGCTGGAAGGGCTGGACGAGACGGACGCGGGATTTGCCGATCTGGTGCGCAAGGCGATTTTCACCTTCGCAAACATCCCCAAGCGGATCGCACCGCGCGACATTCCGCGGGTCATCCGCGAGCTGGAGCAGGACCTGCTCATCACCGCGCTGGCGGGCGCCGAAGCCGCAGGCATGCAGGAGAGCGCCGATTTCATCCTCGAGAACATGTCGGGGCGGATGGCGGATCAGCTGCGCGAGGAAGTCGGCGAGCGCGAGAAGGTCAAGGCGGCGGAGTACGAAGAGGCCACAGCAGAGATCGTCACGAAGATCCGCGAGATGGAAGCCGCTGGCGACCTTCTGCTTGTTGTTCAGGACGGCGACGAAGACTAGGGCAGCGCGTCGGCTCCACACAGGATCGCATTTATCTCGCACGCCATACCTATGCGGAGCCGATGGCTCCGCGCCTAGCCTCTCTGGCGGACCTCGCAGTGCTATCTATCTGAAAGCAGCCTCCGCAACCGGACTGTTGTGCAACGGTCGACCGAGGGCACTAGATGCGAAGTGCCAGATCTTGTGAGGATCCGAGGCCGATAGGCAAAACGCCCTCAAAGGTGATGCAAACGCGCCGCGGTTCGGCCACTGCTACTTGAGCTCACCCGCCGCGAGGATCGGCCCCATTCTCGACGCCTGCACCAGCACCACAACCGGCTCTTTCCCCGGTGCTTGCGCGGCCATCTTCAAGGGCGCGCGGCCGTCCCACTCTCGCAGAACCTTCCAATCCTGTGTCACATTGGCATAGGTGATTGTCCGCCCGGCATTCTCACCGCGCGTGATCCGCGCCTCGCGCTCCGGGACATAGCGCAGCATCTGCACCACCATCGCGCCCTTGGCGCTCGACAACAGCTTGGCGTCGATCACCACCTCATCCCCCTGACGTGACAGGCTCAGCGCCACCACAGGTGCTTTTTCCTTATGCTCAGAAATTGCCTTGGAGATTTCCATCGGTCGCGCGCCCACGATATCGGTGAGCCCATTCACGATCATCTCGGGCGTGTAAATCGACCGCCGCCCGGCGGTGCGGGCATAAGCGCGCTGGCGCTCGGCATTGCGCGGGTCGGCAAACTCGTCCTTCCACCCGATGTAGTCCCAGTAATCCACATGAAGCGCGAGGGCGATCACGTCGTCCCGCTCGGCCAGCGCGTGCATCAGCTCATCGGCTGGCGGGCAGGACGAACACCCCTGCGAGGTAAAGAGCTCGACAACCACCGGGCTTTCCTGCGCAAAGACCGGCGCGGCCATCAACCAGAGCGCGGCGGCCGCCTGTGACAAACGTTTCATGTGATTCCTTCTCCGGCCATCTGGGCCCCTCACGCACCCTAGAGAGTCGCCTTTGTAATGACCAATCAAGGTTTCTTGAGAGATTGCGAGCCAAATCTCCCTGAAACGGTACACAATGGTATACAATTTTTGACCAAACCCGTTGATTTGAGTTGAACTGGCCTGTTTCATAGGGCATTCAACGCGCAATCCAAAGATGATCCAGCCACAGCCAGAGGACCTCTGCTATGCCCATTACCGTTGGTCACGACACCTCCAAAACCCGCAAAACCCTCTCCGCCGGCGCCCAGAGCGTTGACTATTACTCCATCCCCGCCGCCACCGAGGCCGGGCTTGGCGATTTCGCCAACCTGCCCGCGGTGCTGAAAGTGGTGCTGGAGAACATGCTGCGGTTCGAGGACGGCAAGACCGTGACCACCGATGACATCAAGGCCTTCGCGGAATGGGGCGCGCAGGGGGGCAAGAACCCGCGCGAGATCGCCTACCGCCCGGCCCGCGTGCTGATGCAGGACTTCACCGGTGTGCCCGCGGTGGTCGATCTCGCCGCCATGCGCGACGGCATCGTGGCCCTGGGCGGCGATCCCGAGAAGATCAACCCGCTGAACCCGGTTGATCTGGTCATCGACCACTCGGTCATGATCGACGAGTTCGGCAACCCCCGCGCCTTCCAGATGAACGTCGACCGCGAGTATGAGCGCAACATGGAGCGGTATACCTTCCTGAAATGGGGTCAGAAAGCGTTCAACAACTTCCGCGTGGTGCCCCCCGGCACCGGCATCTGCCACCAGGTGAACCTGGAGTATCTGGCGCAGACGGTCTGGACGGACACCGACCAGACTGGCGCTGAAGTCGCCTACCCCGACACGCTTGTGGGTACCGACAGCCACACCACCATGGTCAACGGCGCCGCCGTTCTGGGTTGGGGTGTCGGCGGGATCGAGGCCGAAGCCGCGATGCTGGGCCAGCCTATCTCGATGCTGATCCCTGAAGTCATCGGGTTCGAACTCACCGGCACCTTGATGGAAGGCACCACCGGCACCGATCTCGTGCTGAAGGTTGTTGAAATGCTGCGCGCCAAGGGCGTGGTCGGCAAATTCGTGGAATTCTACGGCGAAGGGCTCGACCGCCTGCCGCTGGCCGACCGCGCGACCATTGCGAACATGGCCCCCGAGTACGGCGCCACCTGCGGCTTCTTCCCGATTGACAATGAGACCCTGCGCTACCTGCGGAATACAGGCCGTGATGAGGATCGCATCGCGCTGGTCGAGGCCTACGCGAAGGAGAACGGGTTCTGGCGCGGCGCGGGTTACAGCCCGATCTACACCGACACGCTGCATCTCGACATGAACACCATCGTCCCGGCGATCTCCGGTCCGAAGCGTCCGCAAGATTATGTGGCGCTCGATCAGGCCAAGGCGGCCTTCACCAAAGAGATGGACGAGACCTTCAAGCGCCCCATGGGCAAGGAAGTCGCCGTCGCGGGCGAAGACTACACGATGGAAAGCGGCAAGGTCGTGATTGCCTCGATCACCTCCTGCACCAACACCTCGAACCCCTACGTGATGATCGGCGCGGGGCTCGTCGCGCGCAAGGCCGCCGCTCTGGGTCTCGACCGCAAGCCGTGGGTGAAGACCTCGCTCGCGCCGGGGTCCCAGGTGGTCAGCGCCTATCTGGAAGCTGCAGGCCTTCAGGAGGACCTGGACAAAATTGGCTTCAACCTCGTGGGCTACGGCTGCACCACCTGCATCGGCAACTCCGGCCCGATCCAGAAAGAGCTGTCGGACGCCATCGCCGAGGGCGATCTGGTCGCGACCTCTGTGCTCTCGGGCAACCGCAACTTCGAAGGTCGGATCAGCCCGGACGTGCGCGCCAACTACCTCGCCTCGCCCCCGCTCGTCGTGGCCTACGCGCTGGCCGGTACGCTGGACATCGACCTCACGTCCGAGCCGCTGGGGCAAGACCAGGACGGCAACGACGTCTTCCTCAAAGACATCTGGCCCTCCAGTCAGGAAATCGCCGAGCTGGTCGAGGCGACCGTGACGCGCGAGGCCTTCCTGACCAAATATGCCGACGTCTTCAAAGGCGATGACAAGTGGCAGGGTGTCGAGACAACCGACAGCAAGACCTACGACTGGCCCGCTGCCTCGACTTACGTGCAGAACCCGCCCTATTTCCAAGGTATGGGCAAGGAGCCGGGCGTGATCACCAACATCGAAGGCGCCAAGGTGCTGGCGATGCTCGGGGACATGATCACCACCGACCACATCTCGCCCGCCGGCTCCTTCAAGGACACCACACCCGCTGGCCAGTACCTGATCGAACGGCAGGTGCCGCAGCGGGAGTTCAACTCCTACGGCTCGCGCCGGGGCAACCACGAGGTGATGATGCGCGGCACCTTCGCCAACATCCGCATCAAGAACGAGATGCTGGATGGTGTCGAAGGCGGCTACACCAAGGGCCCCGACGGCAATCAGACGTCGATTTTCGACGCCGCGATGGCCTATCAGGATCAGGGCACACCGCTGGTGATCTTCGGTGGCGAGCAATACGGCGCGGGCTCTTCCCGCGACTGGGCCGCGAAGGGCACCGCACTTCTGGGCGTGAAGGCCGTGATCGCTGAGAGCTTCGAGCGCATCCACCGCTCCAACCTCGTCGGCATGGGCGTGATCCCCTTCGAGTTCACCGGCGGCGACACCCGCAAGTCGCTGGGTCTGACCGGCGAGGAAACCGTCTCGATCCACGGGCTCGACACCATCCAGCCGCTGCAAGAGGTGCCCTGCACCATCACCATGGCGGATGGCTCGGTGAAAGAGATCACGCTGAAATGCCGGATCGATACGGCCATCGAGATTGAATACATCGAGCATGGCGGCGTGCTGCACTACGTGCTGCGAAACCTCGCGCAAGAAGCAGCCTGATCACCCCCTACATCGTCTGAAAAGGCCCCGGATGGTTTCCGGGGCCTTTGTCTTTGGTACGCGACCGTCTCACGGCGCCCCGGGCGCGTGCCGATAGCGGGCCAGCCAGATGGTCAGCCCGCCATTCTCAGGATCCTCAGCGACATGATCCAGCACCTCGAAATCGTGTGTCTCCAGCAACTCGCGATAGTCGTCACTGGCGAGGCTCGCATGATAGAGCGCCTCCCCCTCAAACCGCCCCATGGCCACGCCCGCGCGCGGCCCGCTGGTGAAGGTCAGCACCGCCCCTTCGGCTGCATGCCGTGCGAAGACGGGCAACATCGCGCGCTGATCCTCGGGCGTCAGATGAAAGCTGCTGTTCCAGGCCAGGATGCCATCGAACCGCCTGCCCAAATCCAGATCCCGCATATCCGCGGTGATCAGGTCGGCCTCCGGCAGGCTTGCCTGCGCAATCCCGATCAACTCCGGTGACGCGTCGACCCCCGTCAGCACACAGCCGTGATCCACCAGATAGTGACCGATTGGCCTGCCGGACCCGCAGCCCAAATCAAGGACCGCCGCGCCCTCAGGCAGAAGGCGCACAAACCGCTCGAGCCACCTGCGTTCAGGAAAGCGTGCCGTGCGCTGGTCCGCCCAGACGTTCGCATGACGACGGTAGAGACCAATGATCCGGTCGGCATCTGCGGACATGCGTCACTCCCTCACGCCCCCTGCCATCGCCCGGCGTACCCACCGCCGCCTAAGGGATCACTGCGCCGACAGCGCCTGCTCAAGCTGCGGCAAGAACCGCTGCTCATAATCGCTGCCAATGAGCGGCCCCGCAAAGCGGAAGAGCACGGTGCCCTCTGCATCCAGAATGAAGGTCTCGGGTGGTGCCGTCACGCCCCAGTCGATGGCGGTGCGGCCCTGCGGGTCGAAGGCCACGGCGGCAAACGGGTTGCCATCGTCGTCGAGATAGCTTGACGCGTTGCGCGCCTGGTCCTTGAAATTCACCCCGATGATCGGCATCCCCTCGCCTGCCATCTCGAGCAGCTTGGGGTGCTCGGCATGGCAGGGCGGGCACCAGCTCGCCCAGAAATTCACCAGCGTCACCTGCCCCGTCGCCATCGCCTCAGGCGTCACACCGGGGTAGTCGCCCAGCGTATCGGTCGTGATCGCAGGCGCAGGCTGGCCGATCATGGTCGACGGCAGATCGTTGGGGTTGTCGCGGAACATCCCGATGCCCGCCAGCGCCACGAAGCCTGCAAAGATCAGCGGCGGCGCGATCATCAGGGGCGAGATTTTAGGCATCGCGCTTGCTCCTCTGCTCGACCTCCTGCAGCGCCCGGCGTGCGCGGCGCCCCTGCCGCAGGGTCCAGACGATCAACACGACGAGCAGCAGCAGCGACACCCCATAGGCCGACAGCACCGCATCCGCATATTTGCCCAGGTCCGGCATCACAACCGTGCCTCCCGCGCCTGGAGCGCCCGCGTTCGGCGCAGGCGGATTTCCGTGCCCGTGCGGTAGAGCACAAGCGCCAGGAAGATCAGCACGAAGCCCGCGATGCAGACCAGCAGCGGGAAGTAAAACACATCCGCCACGTTCTCTTCCTTATCGAGGCTCAGCGACGCGCCCTGGTGCAGACCCTGGTTCCAGAAGTTCACCGCATAGCGCGACAGCACCGCAAAGACGGACCCCACGAGGCAGAGCACCGACGTCAGATCAGCGGCGGTGTCAGGGTCCTCGATGGCCTCCCAGAGCGCGATATAGCCGAGGTAGAACAGAAACAGGATCAGGAAGGACGTAAGCCGCGGGTCCCAGGCCCACCAGGTGCCCCACATCGGCTGGCCCCAGACTGCACCGGTAAAGAGCGCGATCAGCGTCATCACCACGCCGACCGGGGCCGCGGCCTTGGCAGCCAGCGCGCTCACGTGGTGGCGCCGCACGATCCAGATGAGCGAGGCGACCAGCATCATGAACCACGCGTTGATCGCCATCAGCGCCGAGGGCACATGCAGGTAGATGATCTTGACGGTGGACCCCTGCCGGAAATCATCCGGCGTGAAGAAAAAGCCCCAGATCAGCCCGACAACCAGGCAGAGCCCCGACAACCACCAGAGCGCGGGCAGGATGCGTTCGCTCAGGCCGAGGAATTTCACCGGATTGGCATAGCTCCAGAAGCCGGACGGGCGCTTGGGCGCAGGGGTCTCTTCGGTCATCGACATGAGCCAGATGTAAGCCCTTGCGCGCGCGCGCTCAATGGGCAAATGGTCCCGCTCACCGCAAGTTCACCCGCAGGGCCGCCGCGGACGCAAAGGGCATGATCGCGATGACCCCGGCGGTGATGCCCGCGAGCATCAGGAGCGGTGTCGTGGTCTGCATGCCTTCCGCGCCGCGCCGCGCAACCTCGGCGCCAAAGATCAGCGTCGGCACGTAGAGCGGCAGCACCAGCAGCGACATCAGCAGCCCGCCGCGTTTGACCCCCACGGTCAATGCGGCCCCGAATGTTCCGATCACCGACAGCGCCGGGGTGCCAAGCGCGAGCGAGATCACCAGCCAGAAATACCCCGGCCCCGGCAGGCTCAGCAGCACACCGAACACCGGTGCGGCAAGCACCAGCGGCAACCCGGTGGTGATCCAATGCGCCAGTGCCTTGATGCTGAGCGCGGCCTCCAGCGGCAGCGGCGAGGTGGCGAGCAGGTCCAGCGTGCCATCCTCCCAATCGAGCGCCAACAGCCGGTCGAGCGACAGCAGGCAGGCCAGAAGCGCGCCCAGCCACAGAATGCCTGGCGCGATGCGCGAGAGCAGTTCCGACTGAGGGCCCACGCCAAAGGGCACCAGCACCGTCACGATCAGGAAAAACGCAAGGCCGAGGCCGAACCCGCCGCCTGCGCGAAAAGCCAGCGTCAGATCGCGGCGCAGCAGCGCTTTCACAGGAACGCCTCGTCGCTCGCCCCGGCGCGCGTGTTGGTGGCTGCACGGAAGGGCGTGACATCCAGCACCTGCGCTTCGAGCCCAAGGTCGATATGCGTCGCAATCAGCGCCGAGCCTCCGGTCTCCAGATGCGCTCGCACCGCACCGGCAAAGAGCGCTACGGCGTCCCGGTCCAGCGACACCGTGGGCTCGTCCAGCATCCAGATCGGGCGGCCCGTGATCAGCATCCGCGCGAGCCCGAGCCGCCGCTTCTGCCCCGCCGAAAGCGTGCCCGCCAGCCGGTCGCGCAACGGGTCCAGCGAGAATGCAGCAATCGCCGCCTCGATATCGCGCTGACCAAAGACATCCGCCCAGAACGCGAGGTTCTCCGTGACCGTCAGCATCGCCTTCAGCCCGTCGGAATGCGCGGCATAGGCGATCTGATCCTCACCCGCGATGATCTCACCCGAAAGCGGTGCCTGCAGCCCCGCCAGCGTGCGCAACAGCGTCGTCTTGCCCGATCCGTTCGGCCCCCGGAGGATCAGCGCCTGCCCCGGCGCCAGCGCAAAGGACAGCCCTTCCAGAACGGGCAGCCCGCCCCGGGCGACGCAGAGATCACGGATCGTCAAGGTCATGGCCCAGCGTTAACCGATTGCCGCTGCAACCAAAAGCCCGATCACACGGGGATCAGTGCCAGCGCAATCCGGCGGCCTTCGCTCAGGAGCACGTTGTAGGTCCGGCAGGCGGCGGGTGAGGCCATAACCTCCACGCCCAGCCCCGCCTCTTCGAGCGCGGCGCGCAGATCAACGGGCAGATGCGCGATCTCGGCGCCGGTCCCGACGAAGAGCACATCGACCTCGTCTTTCAGCGAAAGCAGCGCCTCGGCATCCTCATACCCCTGCCAGCTCAGCGTCCCACCGGGACCGACGATCAGGGGCCC
The DNA here is from genome assembly GCF_054226325.1 of Roseobacter cerffii. NCBI lineage: Bacteria > Pseudomonadati > Pseudomonadota > Alphaproteobacteria > Rhodobacterales > Roseobacteraceae > Roseobacter > Roseobacter cerffii. The sequence goes on along the minus strand of NZ_CM135757.1, from coordinate 2,023,000 downwards.
GTGAAACACCTCACCACCCACCCGAAAGAACCCCGCCCCATAACCTTCGACAGGTTTGGCATCGGTGAAGGTGATCTCGTTCAGGCGCATTTGCGGCTCCCTAGTGGTTCCAGACCGGCAGGCCGATCAGCACGGCCCCGGCAACAACGGCATAGGCGACACGACGGTAGAGCGTCTCCCGGTTGGGGTCAAACAGCGTCCGCCCGACCAGCGTGCCAAAAGCGTAGGGCAAGAGCAGCACCAGACCGAGCAGCACGGCCTCCCAGCCGATCACCCCCTGCAACGCCATCAGCGGCACCAGCGACAGCGACGACAAGGTGAGAAAAATCAGCGTATTGGCGCGGCTTCGGGTGATATTGTCCTGTCCACCGAGCTGAAAAAGGATCACCAGCGGCCCATTGAGCCCCACCGAGCCCATCATGACACCCGCCGCCGCCCCGATGGTCGCGCGCACCGGCTTTGTCGGCTCCGCCCGATAGCGCCAGCCCGCCATCAGAAACAGCAGCGTGGTCACAATGATCGCCGACAGCACCCAACGGATCACCTCGGTGTCTGCGGTACGCAGCACCCAGATGCCAATGGGCGCGCCGAGGATGGCCGCCCCGACCATGAGCAAGGTGTTGGACCGATCCGCTTCCTTCCAGGCACGCGGCACCAAGGTGACCAGCGACGCCAGCGCCGAAACCGCGAAGGCCCCGATGGCCAGCGGCGGCGCCACCACCGCCGTCGCCACCGGCATGTAAACCAGCGCCGCGCCGAAGCCCGAGAAGCCGTAGACCAGCCCTGCCGTGAATGTCGCCGCCAACACCCAGATCAAGCCGGGGATGGCGACGAGCTCAAGCATCTATATTGGCGTATTGGTTGCCGGAATTGGCGTCGGGCTTCGACCAGTCGCGCTTGACGCCGAGATAGAGCAGCGCGGCAGAGGCCACGAAGATCGACGAATAGGTCCCCACGATCACGCCCCAGATCATCGCAAAGACAAACCCCCGGATCACGTCGCCGCCCAGCACGAAGAGCGCGATCAGCGCCAGCAAGGTCGTCACCGAGGTCATGAAGGTCCGGCTCAGCGTCTCGTTGATCGAGATGTTCAGCACCTCGGCCAGCGGGCGTTTCTTGTATTTGCGCAGGTTCTCCCGCACCCGATCAAAGACCACAACCGTGTCGTTCAGCGAATAGCCCACGATTGTCAGCAGCGCCGCGATGATCGCCAGATCAAAGCGGATCTGCAGTTCGGAGAACACGCCAATGGTCAGGATCACATCGTGCACAAGGGCCAAGACGGCCCCCAACGCAAACTGCCATTCGAACCTTAGCCAGATGTAGACCAGCACCGCACCGATGGCCAAAACCACGGCGATGGCTGCCGTCTGGATCAACTCGCCCGACACTTTCGGGCCCACCGACTCCACTGAGACAAACTTGATATCCGGTCGCACCGTCTGCAGCGCGCTTTCAACGGCGGCAATCACCTCGGGCGTCACCGCCTCCTGCCCTTCCTGCGCCTGGATGCGGATCATCGCCACGTTCTGGTCAGGGCCGAAGGTCGGATCGAACACCTCGGTGATCGACACATCGCCCAGCTCCAGCACCGCAATCGCGTCGCGATAGACACCGATCTCGACCGGCAGCGGGCTTTCCGTGCGGATCGTCGTGCCGCCCCGGAAGTCGATGCCGAAGTTCAGCCCCTGGATCATGAAGGAGGCGAAGGCCACCACCATCATCAGTCCGGAGATGCCCAGCCAGAGTTTCCAGCGCTTGAAGAAATCGAAATTCGTGCCTTGTTTGACCAGTCTCAGACGCATATCAAATCTCGATTGTTTTGGGGCGGCGACGTTCGAACCACATCACCACCAGCAGTCGCGTGACGAAGATCGCGGTGAAGACCGAGGTCAGGATACCCAAACCCAGCGTGATCGCAAAGCCGCGCACGGGGCCCGAGCCCATGGCAAAGAGGATCGTGGCGGTGATGAAGGTGGTGATATTGGCGTCTAGGATCGCGCTCAGCGCCTTTTCATAGCCCAGCTCGATCGCCCGCGCCGGTCCTTTCGAAGTCTTCAGCTCTTCGCGAATCCGCTCGAAGATCAGCACGTTGGCATCCACCGCCATCCCCACCGTCAGCACGATGCCCGCGATCCCCGGCAGGGTCAGCGTGGCGCCAATCAAGCTGAGCAAGCCAAAGATCAGCCCGATGTTGATGATCAGCGCGATATTGGCGAAGAGCCCAAAAAGCCCGTAGCTCAGGAACATGAAGACCAGCACGGCGGCAAAGGCCACCATCGTGGCGACCTTGCCCGCGTCGATGCTGTCTTGCCCCAGCTCCGGGCCGATGGTGCGCTCCTCCAGAAACTCCAGCCCCGCAGGCAAGGCGCCTGCCCGCAAAAGTACCGCGAGGTTAGTCGATTCCTCCACCGTGAACTGCCCGGTGATGATGCCCGATCCGCCCGGAATATGGCTCTGGATCGTCGGCGCGCTCACCACCTCATCGTCCAGCACGATGGCAAAGGGAGAGCCGATGTTCTCCGCCGTATAGTCGCCGAATTTCCGCGCACCCGAGGTGTTGAAGCGGAAATTCACCGCAGGTCGTCCGTTCTGGTCAAAAGCGGGCTGGGCATCCACCAGTTCCTCCCCGGTCACAACCGGCGCCGCTTCGATCGTGTAAAACACGCCGGATTCGTCGAGCGAGGGTACGATCTTGTTGCCGATGCCCGGGGCCGCATCTGGGTTGGTCCCGCGCGTCACGACCGGATTGAACGTCAGCTGGGCGGTGGTGCCAATGATCTCTTTCAGCTCGCTGGCCGAGCCGATGCCCGGCACCTGGATGAGGATCCGCTGGGCGCCTTGGCGCTGAATGGTCGGTTCCCGCGTGCCCACCTCATCGATCCGGCGACGGATGATCTCGAGCGATTGCTGCACCGTGCGCTCATCCGTGGCTAGCTTCTCGGCTTCAGACAGCGACACGATGATCAGATCGCCCTGCGCGCGCACGTCGATGTCATTGGCACCCACCCCGGTCAGCGTCTGCACCGGGCGCGCCAGCCCGCGCACAATCTCCAGCGCCCGCTGCATCCCGGCGGGCTCGCTGATCCGCACCCGCACCTCGTCGTCCGCCGAGGGCTGCAGGCGGATCGTGCCCACGGTGTTGCGTTCGGGCCGCAGCGCATCGCGGATTTCCGGCCAGGCGGCATCCATCCGCGCGGCATAGACATCCTCGACCTGCACCTCCGCCAGCAGATGCGCGCCGCCGCGCAGATCGAGCCCCAGGTTCACCAGCCCCGAGGGCATCCAGTCGGGCCAGAGCCCGCGCTCGGCCTGGTTTTCGGGCGTGTCGGCGCCCAGCTCGATGGCCTGCACCGCATCATTGTGCCGCTCGACATTGGTATAGAAGGCATTGGGCATCGCCAACCACAGACCCACGGCACATGTCAGCCAGATCAGGATCCGTTTCCAAAGGTCGATTTGCAGCATTGATACGCCTTTTCAGAGAGTTACGAGGCGTCGTTACTTCGCCGGTTCGGTCTTGGACATGACGGTCGCGATGGTCGACTGCACCACGCGCACCTTGATCCCGTCGGCAATTTCGAGCTCCAGCTCGTTCTCGCCATCCTTGACCTTGGAGACCTTGCCGATGATCCCACCCTGCGTGACAACCTGGTCGCCCCGGCGCAGCGCGTTCACCATCGCCTGATGCTCTTTCACCTTCTTCTGCTGCGGGCGGATGAGGAGAAAATACATGATCGCAAAGATCAGAATGAGGGGCACAAATTGCGCGAACGCTTCCATGAAATGGTCCTTCCGGGTAGATCGCGGCCGCGGCATCGCACGGGACGCAAAGTTTGGCGGAACCTATGGGCTGAAAAGGCGCTTTGCAAGGGAGGCCGTGCAGGTTTCGCGGCTGCCGCGGACACGATCCTGCAAGGGGCGCACGGAGGGTCTTGGCGCGCGGCGGCAAAGGGCCCACATTCGACGGATCGGACAGCCTTTGGGAGCGCCCATGTCACAGCTACGCACCGCCCTGTGCCTGATCTTCGGCCTGCTCTCGGCCAGTGCCGCACCTCTTGCGGCCGATCCCCTGCCCGCGCTTGGGCTGAAGGAGCGGCAAGGCTGGACAGCCGTGGGCCTCGTGAACACCGCCGGGTACCGCTCCAAGGCCTCCTGCACCGGCACCCTGATCGCGCCCGATCTGGTGGTGACGGCGGCCCATTGCGCCTCCGGCACCCGGCATTTCGTTGCGGGCTGGGACCGGGGCAGCTTTGTCGCGCACCGGCAATCGGCTGAAGCCGTGCTGCATCCCAACTATTTGACCGCGAAGGGCAACTCCCGGTTTCGCTATGATGTCGCCGTGCTGCGCCTCGAGGCGCCGATCTCGCCCCGCGCGGTCGCACCCCTGCCACTCAACGACCAGCCAGCCCTGCGCATCGGCGATCTGACCATCCTCGGCTATCACCGCAAACGACCCCATGTGCTGAACGGTCGGCCAGACTGCCCGACGCTGACCACGGCGCCCGAGGCGGTGCTCATGCTCGGCTGCGAGGTCATCTCGGGCAATTCCGGCGGCCCGGTGCTGGTGCCCATCGGCACAGGCTGGGCGCTTGTGGCCGTGGTTGCGGGCCGCGTGGGCGGCGACGATCCGCAGGCGCTCGCCGTTCCGGTCGATGACTGGTTGATGGACCAGTGGCAGGCCGCGATGGAGCGGGCTGCACAGGCAGCGACCCAATGAAATCTCACGGTTACACAGCGGCGCAAGATCGGTCATAAGCAGCAGAGCGAGACGACTCAGACCAAGGACTGCCGCCATGCATGACATCCGTGCCATCCGCGAAAACCCCGATGCCTTCGACGCGGCCCTCGCGCGCCGCGGGGACGCACCGCTGTCGGCTGATCTGCTGGCGCTCGACGAAGCCCGCCGCGCCAAGATCAGTGCCGCCGAAACCGCACAGGCCGAACAGAACAAGGCCTCCAAGGACGTGGGCGCCGCCAAGGCCTCCGGCGATGAGGCGGAGTTCGAGCGTCTGCGCGCGCTGGTTGGCGAAAAGAAGGCCGAGGTGGCCGAGATGCAGGCCGAAGCCAAGGCGCTCGACGCCCAGCTGACCGACCAGCTGGCCCGCATCGCCAACCTGCCCGCGAGCGATGTGCCCGACGGCGCCGATGAAGACGACAACGTCGAGGTGAACCGCTGGGGCAATCCGCGCAATTTCGACTTCGACCCCAAGGAACATTTCGAGATCGGCGGCGTCGCGGCCTCGATGGATTTCGAGATGGCCGCGAAGATCTCCGGCAGCCGGTTCGTGGTGCTGAAAGGCGCTGTCGCCCGGATCCACCGTGCGCTCGCCCAGTTCATGATCGACACCCATGTGGATGAGAACGGACTCACTGAGATGCAGACGCCCGTGCTGGTGCGCGACGACGCGATGTATGGCACCGACAAGCTGCCCAAATTCGGCGAGGACAGCTACCAGACCACGAATGGCTGGTGGCTGGTACCCACCTCCGAGGTCTCGCTGACCTATTCCGTGGCCGACGACATCCTCGATGAGGCTGCCCTGCCCGTCCGCCTGACCGCGCACACGCTCTGCTTCCGCTCGGAGGCGGGCAGCGCGGGCAAGGACACTTCCGGCATGCTGCGACAGCACCAGTTCGAGAAGGTCGAGATGGTCTCGATCACCCATCCCGACGAGAGCGACGCGGAGCAGAAACGCATGCTGCGCTGCGCCGAAGACCTGCTGGAGCGGCTGGAGATCCCCTTCCGCACCGTGGTGCTGTGTACGGGTGACATGGGCTTTGGCGCGCGGCGCACCTATGACATCGAGGCGTGGCTGCCGGGCCAGAACACGTATCGCGAAATCTCCTCGGTCTCGACCACCGGCGATTTCCAGGCCCGGCGCATGAACGCGCGCTTCCGCCCCGCCGAGGGCGGCAAGCCGCAGTTCGTGCACACCCTGAACGGCTCGGGCCTGGCGGTCGGGCGCTGCCTGATCGCCGTGCTGGAGAACGGCCAGCAGGCGGACGGCTCGGTCACCCTCCCGGCGGTGCTCGCGCCCTATCTCAGCGGCAAGACCACTTTGTCAGCGGACGGCGTGCTGAGCTAGAGGCCGCTTGGGGCGCCGCCCCAGACCTCGGCATAGTTTTAGACCGATGACAATCAGCGGGTCGGCACCACCTCATAGCCCCGCTCTTCCGGCTCGTCGTCCACCAGCTCCTGCGGGAAGCCAGGCGCGCGCACCGCGAGGCCCGTCGCCTCTTCCAGCCGCTCGATCATCCGATCGGACTGGGCGCGGTCGCCATAGCGCGCCTGCCCGTCCGTCATCATCTCGATGATCTTCGGCGACAGCTCTAGCGGCACTCCATGCTGATCCGCGAGCTTCTGGAAGAGCCCGATATCCTTCTGCACCAGATCCATGGTGAAATTCACGTCTCGCGACCCCGAGAGGATCAACTGGCTCTCCGTCTCATGCACGAAAGACGTGCCCGAGGACATCTTAATCGCCTCGTAGGTCATGCCCAGATCGAGCCCCTCCGCCTTCATCACCGTCAGCGCCTCGCAGAGCGTGAGCAGATTTGCGGTGGCGAGGTAGTTTGTCATCACCTTCAGCACGCTCGCCTGCCCGATCTCGCCCACATGCAGCACGCGTCGCCCCATGCAGGTAAGGATCGGCAGAACTCGCTCGAAGGTCGCCCTATCACAGCCTGCATAGATCGAGATATTGCCCGTATCGGCCCGGTGGCACCCGCCCGAGACAGGGCAATCCACCGCAGCACCGCCACGCTCGGCGACGCGGGCGCCCAGGCGGCGCACCTCATCGGCATCGGTGGTCGACATCTCCATCCAGATCTTGCCGCTCCCCACATGCGGCAGCATCTCCTCGACCACCGCCGCCGAGGCGGCAGGCGACGGCAAACAGGTGATCACCGCGTCACAGGCTTGCATCATCGCTGCCGGGCCTGGCCCACGCTGCGCACCCTGCACCACCCTTACATCCACAAGTTCCACATTCAGATCAAAGACCTGCACGTCGATCTTGTTGCGAATGAGCGAGCCTGCCAGCTTGCCGCCCACATTGCCCAACCCGATGAACCCAACCTTCATACCGCTCTCCTGCGCAGCTCGTTTGGCCCGACCCTGCCGGGTCACCGCCCCCCGGGTCGCGCCTGTTTGCGACCTTTGCAATTGACCCATCGCTGCCAGCCCGTAGGCTGACACCATGGCACAGCCCGCCCCGCAGACCGACCTCGACCGCGCCGCCGGGATCGAGGTGACCGACGCTTTCGAGCCCTTCGCGCAGCGCAACGACATCTTCACGCGCGCGTTCTGGGACCCGTCGGTGCGCACGGCGCAAACCGACGCCTTCTTCGCCTCCTACCGGATGGAGGCCAGCCCGCGCCGCGGCGACGGCTTCGGCCAGCGCGATTTCGCCCTGCGCAATGCCTCCTGGCTGATCTCTGACATCATGACCGACCGCTTCGCCGATCAGGGCCGCCGCGAAGGGTTTCAGGCGGCAATCAGTGCCGACACACCAGTGGCACCGGTCACGCTCGCCGTCGATGATCCAGCAGAAATGTCGCGGGAGATCAAGAAAGTGGCGCGCTTCTTTAAAGCGGATCTTTGCGGTATCACCGCCATCGACCCGCGCTGGCATTACAGCAGCCGCATCGACGTGCGCGATCTTTCCGATGCGCCAAATGACCTGCCCGAGGGGCTCACCTCGGTGATCGTGCTGGGTCACGAGATGGATGCGGCGCTGGTCGATACCTACCCCGCGGCCACCGGCGGGGCCGCCACGGGCCGCGCCTACAGCCAGGAGGCGGCAACCGTCATGCAACTGGCCGCCTACATCCGCAATCTCGGCTACGAGGCGGTGCCCTCGATGAACGACACGGCACTCGTCATTCCTTACGCGCTGCAAGCGGGCCTGGGCGAATACGCGCGCAACCAGATGGTCATCACGCCCGAATTCGGCCCGCGCCTGCGGTTTTCCAAGATCTTCACCTCGCTGCCGCTGGCGCATGACACCCCGAAACCGCGGGGCGTGCGCGCCTTTTGCGACATCTGCACCAAATGCGCCGAGGCCTGCCCGGTCAAGGCGCTGCCCTTCGGCCCGCCGGACGTAGGCGGGGCCAATGTCTCGGCCATCAAGGGTGTGAAAAAATGGACGTCGGATGCGGAAAAATGCTTCGGCTTCTGGGCCAAACTGGCCTCTGACTGCGCGATCTGCATGCGCGTCTGCCCGTTCAATCGCGATTTCCGCCGCTGGTCACAGCGCCTGTGGCTGCGTCTGGCCCTCTCGCCGCTCCGTCGTCTCGCGCTTTGGCTCGACCGGAACCGCGGCGGGCGGACCAAACCGAGCGACTGGTGGTCCACCCTCTGAGCCTTAGGGCGTCGAGCGGCGCACGTTGCCATGCCAGTTCTCGCCCGCAATCGGCGGTGCGTTCACCGCCTCCTGCACGTCACCCTGCACGCGCACCTGCGCGATCATCACGCCAAAGAGCACACCCGCCGCCAGAAGCAGCACTGTCTGGGCCAGGGTCCGCCCCCGTGCAGGGGTCCGTTCAAAAGTTGTATACGCCATCTGAGCCTCCTTTCAGGTCATGCCGTTTTGATATGCCTCAGATGTAAAGGATCACGCGCAATTCATAAAACGAATATATGGCATGTTATACATCACACATCGTGATGGTCAGGCCGAGGCCGACACCGCCTTGCAGACCATCTGCCAATACTGTGCCTGAACATCGTCCAGCGACAGCCGCCCGCCTGCCCGGAACCACGTGCTGACCCCTGTCAGCATGGCAATCACCGCCAGCGTCGCAATCTTGGTATCCGCAACGGCAAACCCGCCCTTCTCGACTCCTGCCCGCAGGATCGCTTCGAGCTTGTCTTCATACTGCCGCCGCAGCGCTTCGATCCGCCTGAAGTTCTCGGGCGTCAGGTTGCGCAGCTCCATGTAGGCGATGAATACCGCATCGGGCCGGTCGTGGTGAAAGCCGATATGGAACTGCACGAAATGCTGCAGCCGCGCCTGCGGATCCGCTGCCGGGTCATCCTCGAACGCATCCAGCAGCGCCTCCAGATGGCTCTGCATCAGATCGTAGAGCAGGCTCTGCTTATCCGTGGTGTAATTGTAAAGCGCGCCCACCTGCACCCCCACCTCGCGCGCAATCTCGCGCATTGAGACGGCGGCAAACCCTTGCTGTGCAAATAGCTTCAGCGCCGCTGCCCGCACCTTGGGGCCTGTGATATCGGAGTGTGAGCCTGCTGTGCGCGCCATGGCGCATGATTATCTGAACATCCGTTCAAAACAAAGCCTTCTTGCGCGCTCTGCCCCGCTCGGGCACAAAGCCCATGACAACCGGAGCCTGCCGCATGCGCCTCGCCGCCCTTTGCTTTCTGCTGATCCCCGCTGCCGCCTGCGTGCAGTTTCCCGAGATCGACGATGCCACCGATCAGGTTGCGCGCGACGCCGACTACCCCGATCTGGTCCCGCTCGACACGATCCCCGCGCCCTCCGCCGACGCCCAGACCGAGCGGGAAGACACCCAGGCCACGCTCGAGGCCCGGGTCAGCGGCCTGCAGGCGCGCGCGGCCCGGCTGCGCGGATCGGTGCTCAGCAGCGATGATCGGACCCGCCTCGACACGGACGTCGAGTAGCGCGTTGCACGGGCGCTGCGAACCGGCTACACGGCGCAAAAGAGCTCTCTAGGTCAAAGGAATTGCCGGTATGTCTGCGCCACTTCGTCTTGGGATTGCGGGTCTGGGCACAGTCGGCATCGGCGTTCTGCGCATCATCCGCCAGCATGCCGCCTTGCTGGCCGAACGGACCGGGCGCGAGATCACCATCACCGCGGTCTCCGCACGCAACAAATCCAAGGATCGCGGCCTGCCGCTCGACCGCTACGTTTGGGCAGATGACCCCGTGGCCCTCGCCACTCGCGAGGATATCGATGTCTTCGTCGAACTGATCGGCGGTCACGAGGGCCCGGCCAAAGATGCCGTCGAAGCCGCCCTGGCCGCAGGCAAGGATGTGGTCACCGCCAACAAGGCCCTGCTCGCCATCCACGGCCACGCGCTGGCCGAAGCCGCCGAGGCCGCAGGCCGCGCACTGCGATACGAGGCCGCCGTGGCAGGTGGCATCCCGGTGATCAAATCACTGGGCGAAGGGCTCGCAGGCAACGAGATCACCCGCGTCATGGGCGTGATGAACGGCTCATGCAACTACATCCTCACGCGCATGGAATCCGCGGGCCTCAGCTATGCCGAGGTCTTCGCCGAGGCCGATGGTCTGGGGTATCTCGAGGCTGATCCACAGCTCGACGTAGGCGGCATCGACGCCGCACACAAGCTCGCGATCCTGTCGTCCCTCGCCTTCGGCACGGTGATCGATTTCGACGGCATCACCCTCGAAGGGATCGACCGGGTCAGCATCGATGACATCCACGCCGCCGCCGACATGGGCTACAAGATCAAGCTGCTGGGCGTTGCACAAAAGACCGGCCGTGGGCTGGAACAACGGATGCAGCCCTGCCTGGTGCCCGACAGCTCTCCACTGGGCCAGCTCGAGGGCGGCACCAACATGGTGGTGCTCGAAGGCGATGCGGTGGGCCAGATCGTACTGCGCGGCCCGGGCGCCGGTGAAGGCCCGACCGCCAGCGCCGTGATGGGTGATGTCTGCGATATCGCACGCGGTCTGCGCGGCCCCGTCTTCGGCAAGCCCGCCGCCGCGCTCACCAGCGTGCCGCGGGCCCATGCCGATCTGCCCGCGCCGTATTACCTGCGCATGACGCTCGAGGACAAACCCGGCGCGCTCGCCAAGATCGCCTCGGTGCTCGGTGACGCAGGCGTCTCCATCGACCGGATGCGTCAATACGGGCACGAGGACACCACCGCCCCTGTGCTCATCGTCACCCACAAGACCACGCCCGATGCCGTGACCAGCGCGCTAGCCGCGATGCAGGCCACGGGTGTTCTGTCGGGCGACCCGGTCGCCCTGCGCATCGAAGCTGTCTGACCCTCTGGCCGCGCGGTTGTGCGCTGCGCGCCCTGCCGCTACACCTACCCCCGTATTGTGCCCCCAATAAAGGAATAGTTTCATGGCCGGCCGCGCTCAATTTCAGGACCGTATGCTTTCTCTGGGCCTTGCCCGCGTTTCCGAGGCCGCTGCCCTCGCCTCTGCCCGGCTGGTCGGCAATGGCGACGAGAAGGCCGCCGACCAGGCCGCGGTGAACGCCATGCGCGAACAGCTCAACATGCTCGACATCGCGGGCGTCGTTGTCATCGGCGAAGGCGAGCGGGACGAAGCGCCGATGCTCTATATCGGCGAAGAGGTCGGCACCGGCAATGGCCCCGGCGTGGACATCGCGCTCGACCCGCTGGAAGGCACGACGCTCACGGCCAAGGATATGCCCAATGCGCTCACCGTCATCGCCATGGGCCCGCGTGGCTCCATGCTGCACGCGCCCGACGTTTATATGGACAAGCTCGCCATTGGCCCCGGCTATCCGCGCGATGTGGTCACGCTCGAGATGAGCCCCGCCGAGCGTGTCGAGGCGCTGGCCAAGGCCAAGGGCTGCGCCATGTCGGACGTCACGCTTTGCATTCTGGAGCGACCGCGCCACGAGGATATGATCGCCGAGGTGCGCGCCACTGGCGCTTCGATCCGGCTAATCACCGATGGCGATGTGGCCGGGGTTATGCATTGCGCCGAGCCCAACACCGGCATCGACATGTACATGGGCGCGGGCGGCGCCCCCGAAGGCGTACTGGCCGCCGCCGCGCTAAAATGCATGGGCGGGCAGATGTATGGCCGCCTGCTCTTCCGCAATGATGATGAGAAGGGCCGCGCCGCCAAAGCCGGAATCAGCGATCTCGACAAGATCTACAGCCGCGACGAGATGGTCACCGAAGACGTGATCTTCGCCGCCACCGGCGTGACCGACGGCAACATCCTGCCCGCCGTCAAGCGCGAACCCGGCTGGATGACCACTGAGACGCTGATCATGCGCTCCAAGACCGGATCGGTGCGCCGCATCAACTACCGCACACCGGTCGAGGCGCCGTGATCGCCGCGCGGCCCCCCGCAAGATGATCCGGATGGCGCGGTGAGTTTTCTCGGCGTCGAGCGCAGCCTCACGGGCCGTCGCTGGGTCGGCCCGCCGGTCGAGACCACGCGCGCCGCCGAAGCCCTCGCGCAGCAAAGCGATCTGCCCGATGCTGTCGCTCAGGTGCTGGCGCGGCGTGGCGTGTCCGCCGCCGAAGCGCAAGCCTTTCTCGCACCAGCGCTGCGCGACCTGCTGCCCGATCCGCGCAGTCTGAAGGATATGGAGACCGCCGCCAGCCGCGTGATGGCCGCTTTGCGGGCGCGCGAGAAAATCGCGATTTTCGCGGATTACGACGTGGATGGCGGCGCCTCTGCTGCCCTGCTGATGGTCTGGCTGCGCCAGATGGGCCAAAGCGCCACGCTCTACATTCCTGACCGGATCGACGAGGGCTATGGGCCGAACGAGGCGGCGATGGCCGATCTGGCGGCGGCGCATGATCTCATCCTCTGCGTCGATTGCGGTACGCTGTCGCATGACCCCATTGCCGCCGCCAAAGGCGCGGATGTGGTGGTGCTCGACCATCACCTCGGCGCCGAGACCCTGCCCCCCGCCCACGCGGTGGTGAACCCAAACCGCCAGGATGAAAGCGGCGATCTTGCGCATCTCTGCGCGACGGGTGTTGTCTTCTTGCTGCTGGTCGAGTTGGGGCGCCAGCTGCGCGCCGATGGCCAGTCCGGGCCAGACCTCATGGGCCTGCTCGATCTCGTCGCCCTTGCAACCGTCGCGGACGTCGCCCCACTGGTCGGCGTCAACCGCGCCTTCGTCCGCCAAGGACTGCGGGTGATGGCGCGGCGCGAGCGCGTCGGCCTGGCAGCACTTGCCGATGTGGCCCGGATGGATACCGCACCCACGGCCTATCACCTAGGCTTTCTGCTGGGCCCGCGCGTGAATGCGGGAGGCCGGATCGGCGCTGCAGATCTGGGCGCGCGGTTGCTCGCATGCAATGACCCGCATGAGGCCGCCGCCCTGGCCGAGCGACTCGATCAGCTCAACACCGAGCGGCGGGAGATCGAGGCCAGCGTGCGCGCCGCGGCGCTGGATCAAGCCGAAGGCCGAGGGCTCGACGCCCCGCTGGTCTGGGCCGCCGGGCCCGGCTGGCACCCCGGCGTTGTCGGCATCGTCGCCTCCCGGCTCAAAGACGCGTCGGGTCGCCCCAGTATCGTGATCGGGCTCGAGGACGGCATCGGCAAGGGCTCTGGCCGCTCGATCTCGGGCATCGACCTCGGACAGCCCATTCAGCGCCTCGCACGCGAGGGCCTGCTGCTCAAGGGGGGCGGCCACAAGATGGCGGCCGGGCTCACCGTCGCCGAGGACAAGCTCGACGCCGCGATGGCCCGTTTGGGTGAGCTTCTGGAAAAGCAGGGCGCGCATCTTGCCGGGGCTGCCGATCTCAAACTCGACGGCCTCTTGATGCCCGCGGCAGCGACAGTCGAGCTGACCGAGATGATCGAACAGGCGGGACCCTTCGGCGCAGGCGCCCCTGCGCCCCGCTATGCTTTCGCCGATATGGCCATCCGCTTTGCCAAGCGCGTCGGCGAAAGCCACCTGAAGATCAGCTTCGCCGCACCCGGGGGCCCGACGCTTGAAGGGATCTGCTTTGGCGCCTTTGATGGTCCGCTGGGCCCCGCCCTCGAAGCTCATGGCGGCGCGCATTTTCACCTCGCCGGGCGGCTCGACATCAACACCTGGCAAGGGCGACAAAGCGTGCAACTGCGCCTTGAGGATGCTGCCGCCGTCGACGGCTGACTGCGGCAAGTTTTCTTGATCCGAGGCGTAATTTCCGCTTGCGCGCCGCGCCCGGATTGCCTAATCAACCGCTCACGATCCAGTGGCCCGTTCGTCTATCGGTTAGGACGCCAGGTTTTCAACCTGGAAAGAGGGGTTCGATTCCCCTACGGGCTGCCACTTCCCCGATATCCAGACCAAGATCAGTGTTGCGGAGCTTGCTCGCGGGGCAGCGGTGTTTTCTCAGCATCCGACTCTGCGCGCAGCTCCTCCGAGAAGAACGTATGGCGCCGACGCCCGAGACGCTTTGATTCGTAAAGCGCCACATCCGCATCGCCCAGCAATTGATCCGCCGTCACCACGTCATAATTGCCCGACAAGGTCGTCCCCGCACTGCCCGAGACGTTGCACAACAGCCCCTCAAACACGATGGGCTCGCTCACCCGGTCGATAATCCGGGTCGCGATCTGGTCAATCACCGCGGGCTCCTCCACGTCGCGCAGCAACAGCACGAACTCGTCCCCACCGACGCGCGCAACGGTGTCGTGGCTGCGCACTTCTTTCAGCATGATGCGCGCCACTTCCTGCAGGACAAAATCGCCCGCGGCATGACCCATCGTGTCATTCACCGCCTTGAAGTAGTCGAGATCCATATGCATCAGCGCGAAGTTTTCGCCGTTGACGATCAGATCCGCCAGAATGCGGTCCATGCCGCGCCGGTTGCGCAGGCCGGTCAGCGTATCAGTCAGCGCCTGCTCTTCGGCCGCCACCCGCGCGCCCTGTAGCCGCCGGTTCAACTGCTTCGAGGCCTCCATCGCCGCGGATTTGGCCTCAACCAGATAGAGCATCTCGATGGTCAGATCAGTCGGCGCGAAATCCGCGGATGTGAGCTTATAGTCCTGCACCGCGTCCACGACCGAAATGCCGAAGGACAGGTTGATGATCATCTGGCCGATCTCCGGGCCTTCCATCAGCACCGCTTTCAATTCGCGATGCGGCGGCATACGGAACCGCAGGTGCAGCTTCATGCCCGCCTTCTCGCGCAACGCCTCGATCGAGGAGATTTCGCGGGGCCGCTTGATCTCGAAGATATCGAGGAAGTTCTGACCTACAAGTGATTGATCCGGCAGCAGCTTTTGCGCGGTCGGTCCGGCAAAGCTGATCTGACCATTGCGGTTCAGGATGACATGCATCGGGCACATCACATTCAGCATCTTATAGCACAAGGTCCCGCCGCTCATGACGCCTGCACCCCCAGCTCAAAGCCGCGGCCTTCGGCATAGTCGGTCTCCAGAAGAGCAATCGAGACGGTTTCCACGCCGTCCTGCTCCCCCATGTGCTCCAGGAAGACCAGCGCGCCATAATCATCCGCCATCGCCCGCAGCACGCCGGTGAAGAGATAACCACAGCCCGGAATGTCGCCTTCGCAGGTCAGGCTGTATTGCTGCGGCCCGCGTTCGCGCAGCTCCAGCCGGGGCAGCACCAGATCGGCCACCGCCAGCCGCGCGCGGTCCGGCAGATCGTCCAGAGAGTGCAGAAAATCCAGGAAATTCACCCCGCCAAACCGCAAAAGCCGCCGCAGCGACTCCAGGTTTGGGTGCGACACCAGATAATTCCCGATGTCCTCCATCAATTCGTCATAAGGCCGGTCCAGAATGTCGCTGACAGCCGCCAGAACGCGGGGCGTCAGCGCATCGTCATAGGTCCACATTGCTTCGAAATCGACAAAGCCGAGATCAGCACGCCGCGCCACCGCCGCCCATTGCGGAGCGCCATAACTGTCGACGACAAACCGCTGTATCGCCCTGTTTACTAGCCCGTGCATGACTGCCTCTTTCCATCCTCGCCGGGCGAGAATGGCGGGCGTGGGTTAAAAAATACCGAACGCGCGCCCGCATCCCTACAATTGCAGGCAGTTCATGGCTCAGAAATCGGTGGGCGCCCCGCCTTCCGCTTTGCGCCTGGCGACGAAATCGGCCAGCTCCTCGCGGATCGCCACATCCATGGGCGGTGCCTCGAAACTGGCGATGATCTCCTTGAACATCAGATGCGCGCGCTCCGGCGTCCAGACGGCCCCGGCCACCTCCCAGCCTTCATAGTTGCGCCAGTCGCTTAGAAACGGCTGGTAGAACGCGATGGTGTAACGGTCCTGCGTATGCGGAATGCCAAAGAAGTGCCCCGCGTTGCCCACCGATTTGATCGCATCGAGCGCGATCTCATCGGGGCCGGTCGCGGTCACGACCGGGTCCATATAGCGTTGAATATGCTGCAGAACCTCGCAATCCATGATGAATTTCTCAGGGGACGCGATCAGCCCGCCCTCGAGCCAGCCCGCGGCGTGATAGACCATGTTGGTGCCCGATTGCACCGCCGCCCAGAGGCTGTTCGACGTCTCCCACATCGCCTGCCCATCGGGCACGTTCGCGGCACAGACGCCCGAGGACCGCATCGGCAGCCCGTAGAACCGCGCCAGTTGCCCTGTCATCTGCGTCGCGCGCATGTATTCCGGTGTGCCAAAGGCGGGCGCGCCGGATTTCATGTCCACATTCGAGGTGAAGGTTCCGATGGCCACGGGGCATCCGGGTCGGATGATCTGCGCCAGCACCACCGCACAGAGCGCCTCGGCAAGCGACTGCGCCACGGCACCCGCCATGGTCACCGGCGCCATCGCACCCGCGAGGGTGAACGGCGTCACCACAAGCCCCTGTCCGCGCCGCGCCAGCCGCATCCAGCCATCCAGCATCGGATAGTCGTGCTTGAGCGGCGAGGTTGAGTTGATATTCGTGTACATTCGGGGGGTTGCGTCGAATTCTTCATGTGACAAACCGCCCGCGATGCGCACCATTTCCATCACATCTTCGACCCGTTCGGCGCCCAGCGAATAGGCGTGCATCACCTTGTCGGTGAGGGTGAGCTTGTCGAAGAGCACATCAAGGTGTCGCACGCTTGCGTGGAGATCCACCGGCTCCACCGGATAGCCCCCCGCGAAGTGGATACAGTTGAAGTATTGCGTCAGCTTCAGCAGGTTCTGGCACATCTCACGCGTGCCGGGCACCTTTGTGCCGCGCTCCATGTCCCAATAGTTCGGCGGCGAGGAGACATTGCCGAAGAGCAGGTTGCGCCCGCCCACGGTGATCGTCCGGTCCGGATTGCGCGGCGTGAGCGTGAATTGGGACGGCGCCTTGCCGATCCATTCCATGACGAAATCGCGCCCCATGCGCACGTTTTCACCGGCAACGGTGCAGCCCGCCTTGCGCAGGATCTCCACGGCCTCGGGGTTGAGGAATTCCACACCGATCTCTTCAAGAATGCGCATCGCACCGTCGTGCACGGCCTCCACCCCCTCGGGCGACAGAGGCTCGGTCGGGCGGTCGATGTTGACCGGTGGGTTCCAGGGCATCTGTTCGATGACAGCCGTGCCCCGGCGATGCGCCGCACCCGCTCGCCCGCCGCTGCGCGTTCTGCGTCTGGTTGCCGTGTCAGCCATGGTGTGGCCCTCCTCGCAGGTCTCTGTCCATAAAGGGCAGAGGCCTTGCGCGACAGCCGTCTTGTTCGCGACGCATTCAGTCGTTTTTATGCGGTTGAGCGGGCGGGCGTGGATCGTGCCTCAGGCCGGGGCCTGACCCGCGATCCACGCGGGCAAAGCGGCGATGGTGTCAAAAACGACATCCGCATGGGGGCTGAGCTCCTCCCTGTCCGCCACCCCGGTCAGCACACCCACGCAACGCATCCCCGCCGCACGCCCGGCCTTGAGATCATGGGTGCTGTCACCGACCATCACGATCTCCTCAACCGGCAGATCGACGGCGGCCGCAAAAGCCAGCAACTGGCCCGGCGCAGGCTTGCCACCATGGCCACTGTCAAAGCCAACGATGAAATCAAAGAGATGTGACACCTCTGCCCGGTCGAGATGCGCGCGGGCGGGCGCCTCGGCATCATTCGTCGCCACGCCCAGCCGCAACCCCGTCTGGCGCAACCCCTGCAGAAACGGTGCGAGCGGCACCGCTTCGACCTGCGGCGCCTGGGCCGCCTCGGCGTTCAGCACCTGCAGCAGCGAGCGCATCGTATGCTCCGACAGATGCGGCAAGAGCGCCGTGGCGATCTCTCCCGGTGTGCCCGCCACAACCACACTGCCCGGCAGAAACCGCCGTGCGGCATGATCATAGCCGATCGCCTGACCCAGCCGTGCCGCCTCCGCCGCATCGCTCGTCAACAGCTCCAGCAGCCCCGCACACCAGGCCTCCCAGGTCGCCGCAAAGTCAAACAGGGTGCCGTCCTTGTCGAAGAGGACCCCGCGCACCGCCCTCATGTCCAGTTCACCTGCGCCCCGCCCGGCAGCGCCTGCCGCGCCTGCATCGGCGCCTCATAGGCGACCCCCAACGCATCACAGGCCTTCACCACCCAGGCATCATCCATCATCAGGAAATCCAGCACCGAGCCCAGAAACACCGGATCGCGCGCGCCCGCCCGCACGTCCGCCTCGCTGGCCCCGGTCGCGCCCAGAAAGACCGGCAACAGCTCGTCATCAGCCGCCAGCCAGCCCAGCACCTGCAGCCCGAGCACTTCGGCGGTTTCTCGCGTGTATGTCATCTGATGCCTACAAATCGCCTCACATTCGAAACGCTTTGTTAACCAAATTCAGCGCAATGTCGACGGACAGAAAATGACCCCTAAGAGGACGCGGCGGGCGTGCAAGGAAAAATACTCATTGTGGACGCGATTTCCACCAATCGCATCGTGTTAAAAGTCAAACTCGCCTCGGCCTTCTACGAAGTCATCCAGGCCTCAACCGCGGATGAGGCCTGTGTGGCCGCCCTGCGTCACGACCCCGACCTGATCATCTCGGCCATGGCCCTGCCCGACTGCGACGCAGCCGAGCTCTGCCGCCGTCTCAACCGCAGCCCGCAGACCCGCGCAATCCCGATCATGGTGGTCGGCTGCCGACCCAATGCGGACACCCGGCTCAAGGCGCTCGAGGCGGGCGTGCAGGACGTGATGCTGAAGCCGATCGATGACACCCTCCTCCTGGCGCGGGTGCGCAGCCTGATCCGCGCCCATAACACAGCAGCGGAATGGCAGATGCGAGACGACACCTCACGCGCCCTGGGCTTTGCCGAGGATACTCTGGACTTCGGGCCGCCCGGACGGGCCGTGCTGGTGGGCGCCGACGCCCACACCGCGCACAACTGGATGTCGCAGCTGCGCCCGCATCTGCGCACCAACCTCAGCTTCACATCGCCCGAAACCGCGCTGCGCGACCTCTCGCCCGGCAAGGTGCCCGATGTCTTCATCCTGACACTGGCGGAAGAGGACACCAGCACCAGTGACGTGCTGCGCCTGCTTGCGGCGATCCGGGCCACGGCCATCACGCGGCACGCGGGCATCCTGGTCGTACAGGCGCGCCCTGATCCGGGCCTCGGTGCCTATGCGCTCGATCTCGGCGCCGATGACCTCATGACCGATGGCTTCGATGTGGCCGAGCTGACCCTGCGGGTGAAAGCGATGCTGCGGCGCAAGCGCGTCGCCGACCAGTTGCGCGCCACCGTGCGCACCGGGCTGAAAGCCGCGGTCTCCGACCCGCTCACCGGGCTGCACAATCGCCGCTATGCGATGCCGCATCTGACGCGGGTGGCCGAGCACTCCGCCGCGACCGGGCGCAGCTTTGCCGTGATGGTGGCTGATCTGGATCACTTCAAACAGATCAACGACCTTTACGGCCACGCCTCGGGCGATGCGGTGCTGGTGGAAACCGCCCGGCGCCTGCGCGACAACCTGCGCGGCGTCGATCTGATCGCACGGATTGGCGGGGAGGAGTTCCTGATCGTCATGCCCGCCACGCCCCTATCAGAGGCGCGCGTGGCGGCCAGCAGGCTCTGCCGCAAGATCGGCGGGCGCGGCTTTGTGGTGCCTGGCGCGGATGAGCCCATCAAGGTCACCGTCTCCATTGGCGTGACCATCGGCGGCATCCGCAAACCCCATGACAGCACCGCGCCGCAAGACGCCAACGTGCTGCTCGACGCAGCCGACAAGGCGCTGTATGCCGCCAAGATGCAGGGCCGCAACCAGGTCAACCTCAACCGGCCCGCCGCCTGATCACTTCCTAGGCTTCGGCCCGCGCTGCAGCACCTCTTCAACCGCATCCGCATATGCGCTGCGTTCTGCATCGCTCATGCCCGAGACCTGCGCGAGCCAGGCCGCCTGTGCGGTCTTCTGAACGGCAACCGCTGTCTCGGCCTGCCTCAACACCGCAGCTGACAGCACCGTCGCATCAAACGGCGTGGCGCGCAGCGCGCTCAGCACATCGCGATAGAGCGCACGGCGCGCCTCCCGGTCGGGCAGATCCGCCGCGGAGCGCACCGCGCGGCCCACCGCCCGCCTGTCCTCGCGCGGCAGCGCAATCATGTAAGGCAGACCATAGGCGCCAAACCCGGAATTGCGCGCGCCCGCCACCTTGCCGTCGCCATGGCGCAGCACCGCGCCCCCGATGAGACCGATGACAGCGAGGTTCAAGGCCAGCGACAGCCCCAGCATGATCTTGATCCAGCGGGGCACCGACCGCTTCGGCGGGGTGGTCTCCGTCATCTCTCAGCCCTCCTCGACATCCCAGCCAAAGCTGGTCAGCTCCGCCGTACTGCTCAGCGGTTCGGTTCCGTCATACCCCAGGATCAGCGCGCCCGCATCGGGCAAGGCCGAGGGCGGGCTCCACCCGATCCAGATGCCCGCGCAGGTCGCGGCAACGAGGCCGCCCATGCCCTGCCAGCCGCCCATCAGATCGCTGAACCGCGTCCAGAGCGAGGGCGGCGGCAGCGCCCGCGCGGCGGGCCGCGGCTGCACCCGCGCGGCATCCGCCACAACCTGTGCCATCAGCGCATCGGGCACCTTGGGCTCCGTCTTCCGCGCCGCGTCGAAGAGCGCATCGAGCGCCATGTCTTCGCTTGTCTTATCCGGCTTTTTCATCGTCATATCCCAGTTCTGCGCGCCGCCCGGCAAGGATCGCCGTCAACGCTCGTTTGCCCCGCGCGGTCAGGCTTTCCACCGCGCGTGGGCCAATCTCCATGATCTGCGCGATCTCGGGGTTCGACAGCCCCTCGATATGGCGCAGCACCACCGCTTGCCGCTGCCGCTCGGGCAGTTCGTCAAGGGCCGCCTGCAACGCATCATGGCGCGCCCGGTCCTGCAGATACGCCGCGACACTCGGCTGCGGATCGGCAGGTTCCGCAATCTCGTCAAGCCCCACGGAGCGCCGCTTGCGCAGCCGGTCCGTGCAGAGGTTCGCCGTCACCCGGTAGAGCCAGGTGGTCACCTTCGCCTCGCCGGGCCGCCAGTCGGGCGCCATGCGCCACAAGCGCAGCATCGCCTCCTGCGCGACATCCTCGGCCTCCGCCAAATCCCCCAGAATCCGCGCCGCATGGGCATAGACCCGCGGCAACAGCCGCGCGCTCAGCATGCGCCCAGCCGTGCTGTCACCTTCGGCATAGAGCACCAAAAGCGCGTCATCGGAACCTGGGCCGTCTGCGTCCGGCGACATATCCATCCTGAGCATCGATAGAAGGCGGCGGCGCGACGATCAAGCCGCAC
Source organism: Roseobacter cerffii (assembly GCF_054226325.1). Taxonomy (NCBI): domain Bacteria; kingdom Pseudomonadati; phylum Pseudomonadota; class Alphaproteobacteria; order Rhodobacterales; family Roseobacteraceae; genus Roseobacter; species Roseobacter cerffii. The sequence continues at coordinate 2,001,604 of NZ_CM135757.1, read as the reverse complement.
CGCCCAAGGGCCAAGGGCCCGGTTAGTCGGATGCGCCACGATCCTTGCGCGGCCCACGGGCGTTTTCACGCGCGGCATCGAACTCTTCCTGCGTGATCGCACCGTCGCCATCTGCATCCACCCGCGAGAACCGGCGCTCGGTCGGATCCGGGCGGCGCATCTCCTCAGCCGAGAGCCTGCCGTCGTCATTGGCATCCAGCCGGTCGAACATCCGGGCCGAGCGCTCTTGCACCCGCCCGGTCGCCGCCGCCTGCAGCTCTTCCAGCGTCAGGAAGCCATCGCCGTCCGTATCTGCGCTCGCAAAGCGGGCGGCGCCGCTGTTGCGCATCTCTTCCAGTGTGATGCGGCCATCGCCATCAGTGTCCAACGTGCCAAAGTCGATCGGCGCCCGCACGCCGTTGTCACGCGCCAGCGCGGCGCCTCCGGCAACTGCGAGACCTGTCGCTGCGATCAATGCAATAAACACGGTATTCTTCATCCTGATACTCCTCAGTGTTATGTCCGTTTTGTGACCCTCTGTTTCGGGGCCGGACAGCTCTTCTACGCAGCGCCACAGCACTTCCGTCGCCAAAATTTTGCGCAGATTTTCGCGACATCCCGCCGCAGCGACAGCGGCGCATCTTTCATTTGCCGTTTTTTGGGCGCATGACAGGGGCCTGCGAAAGGAGCCTGGCATGGCAGACACGACCCAAGAGCCCGCGGATATCGCGACCGTGACAGAGATCGCCGACCCCCGCGACCGGGACACCAAGCTGTCCATGCTGCGGGGCTGGCGCCGCAAATGCCCCAAATGCGGCAGCGGCCCGCTGCTCCGCTCCTATCTGAAGGTGAACGACAGCTGCCCGGTCTGCCGCGAAGATCTGCATCATCACCGCGCCGATGACGGGCCCGCGTATCTCACGATTCTCTTCGTCGGCCATCTGATGGCGCCGCTGCTGCACCTGGTTTTCGTGGCCTGGCGGCCCGAGCCGCTGACGCTGTTCACGATTTTTGCGGTTGGCTGTGTCGGCCTGTCGCTCTATCTTCTGCCGCGACTGAAGGGGGCCATCGTCGGCTACCAATGGGCGCGCAAGATGGGCGGGTTTGCCACCGCCGCCTGACCCGCTGGGGGGCCGCGCCCGATCACCGAAAGGCGCAGCATGTCGGACACCACCCTCCTGGACAAGACCGCGATCCGCGACGCGGCCACCGTGATCGTGCTGCGCGACCGGCACAGCACACCGCACATCCTAATGGGACAGCGCGGCGCGAAAGCCGCCTTCATGCCCAACAAATTCGTCTTTCCCGGCGGCGCGCTCGATGCGGCGGACAAGAACGTGCCGCTGGCCAACGCCCTGCCCGCGCTCTGCGCCAATCGGCTGACGGAGAACGCGAGCCCAAACCTCGCACCTGCGCTCGCGGCGGCGGCGATCCGTGAGCTCTGGGAAGAGACCGGGCTTGTGCTCGGCACCCCCGGCGCCTGGCCAGCGCCGCCGTCGCCCGACTGGCAGAGCTTTGCCGCGACAGGTCACCGCCCGGCCGCCGCATCGCTTCAGTTCGTCTTTCGCGCCCTGACACCGCCGGGCCGCCCCCGGCGGTTCGACGCGCGCTTCTTTCTGGTCGATGCAGCGGATCTGGCGGGCGACCCCGATGATTTCTCAGCCGCCAGCGATGAGCTCTCGCATCTGCAATGGGTCCCGCTCAGCGAGGCGCGCAGCTTTGACATGCCCTTCATCACTGAGGTCGTGCTTGCCGAAATCGAAGCCCGCGTGACAGACCCTGCGCCGCCCGCGAGCGTCCCCTTCTTCAAGAACAACGACGAGGAATCGCTGTTTCTCCGGCTCCGCGGCGCGTGAGACCGTGCACCAGGGGTGGCCTGAAAGCCCACCCCACCTGCCTGCACCAATGTGCGGGACCGGCAGGTTCGGTGGGCTTTCAGGCCACCGCGCCGCGCATGTCCTAGCGCGGTGCCGCCACCGCCCGGCCAGCCCCGTCCGGTGGCGGCAGCGCGGCCTGCGCATCGACAAACCGGCGCAGGGCTGCGTCAATCTCGGGGCTTGGCTCGGACGCGCGGCGGGTCTCAAGGCTCACGTGCAGCAGGAAATGCTCGCCCGTGGCCAGCAGCCGGTCTCCCGCACGCATCTCGTGCCAGAGGTGCATCTTCTTGCCGCCGCCGCCCAACACGCGCGTGTGCACCTCGATCACCTTGCCCGCATGCACCTCGTCAAGGTGCCGAATGTGCGTCTCGGCCGTGAAATAGCTCCCCCCCGACGCGATGTAGGCCGCATCGCAGCCGATCAGCTCCATGAAGCGGTCCGTCGCATCGCCAAAGGCCTGGAGGTATTTCGCCTCATTCATATGCCCGTTGTAGTCGGTCCAGTCGAGCGGCACCGCGCGGCGCACCGTCAGCACCGGGGCCGCGGCATCCTCGATATCGGCGGCGCGCTGGCCGAGCGTGTGCCCCTGCCGCATCTCGCGCTCCTGCGCCGCCAGAACCGCGCCCGCGCCCCAGTCCTGCGCCTTCAGCGCGCGCATCATCGCCACCAGATTGCTGTCGCGCAGACGCTCGAGCTCGCGGATGCTGTACCGCCCGGATTGGTCGTCTGACTGTCCCGCAATCAGATCGACCAGCTCCTCGGTGAACTCCGGCACATCCATCAGCTTAGTCCAGGGCCAGGCCAGCGCCGGGCCGAACTGAGCCAGGAAATGCTTCATGCCCGCCTCACCGCCCGCGATGCGGTAGGTCTCGAACAACCCCATCTGCGCCCAGCGAATGCCAAAGCCATAGCGGATCGCATCGTCGATTTCGGCGGTGGTGGCGATCCTGTCCTTGACCAGCCACAGCGCCTCGCGCCACACCGCCTCGAGCAAACGGTCGGCCACATGGGCATCGATCTCCTTGGTCAGATGCAGAGGATACATGCCCAGCCCGCGCAGCAGATCGCAGGCGCGCTCCGCAAGCCCGGGCGCCGTCTGTGCGGTCGTGACCACCTCCACCAGCGGCAACAGATAGACCGGGTTGAACGGGTGGCAGACCATCACTTGCTCGGGCCGCGTCGCCCCCTGCTGAAGCTCCGAGGGTTTGAACCCCGAGGTCGACGAGCCCACAATCGCCTGCGGATCGCACGCGGCCTGAATGGCCAGAAACGTCTGGTGCTTGATCTCCAACCGCTCCGGCACGCTCTCCTGCACCCACGCAGCCCCGGTGACGGCCTCCGCAATCGTGTCGTGAAAGCTGAGCGTCCCCTCCTCCGGCAGTGCCACATCGAGCAGTCCAGGCAAGGACTGGCGCGCATTGTCCAGAACCGCGTCGATCTTGCGCGCGGCTTCCGGGTCCGGGTCGAAGACCCGCACGTCGCAGCCGTTCAACAGGAAGCGCGCGGCCCAGCCGCCCCCAATCACACCCCCACCGATGATTGCCGCCGTTGTCATGGTGCCGCCTCCCGCAATTCCGTGATGTCGTATCCGTTGAACGCCATGATCTCGCGCGCCGCGGCCCGCCGATCAGCGCGCAGCTCGGGGCCGCGATTCACGATCCAACCCATCTCTCCGGCGGGCGTGCCGATGACCGCTGTCTCGGCATCCTCATCCATCCACATGACCCAAAGCGCGCGGCCCGGCACATCCAGATCGGAACTGGCAAGCAGCAGCACCCCACGCGGATCAACCGTCATTGGCGTGTCGAAGGCAGCCTCTTCGCCACAGTACACGATCAGCCGTGGCGTGGCGGTGTCGGTGCCCGCCTCCCACTGCTGGTCTGCGCACCCTGGAAAGAGCGGGGTTGGATAGGCCTCGATCACCTGCCAGGACCCCGCAAATGTTTCCGGCGAAAACCGGGTGGTCGCCGAGATCGGGACCGAGGTGTCGCGAAAGCCCGGCTCAGGGGTCGGCGCGCAGGCTGCAAGTCCGGCACAAAGGTAAAGAAACCCCCAAACCCGCGCACGCCGCGCACCGACGTAAAACCGACGTGATACCGACGCGATACCGACCCGAAAACCGACGTCAGATGTCATCCCGTCGGCGCCCGTTTGACTAGGCCCAATCTCTCGCGCACCTCCGCCGGCGTGATGACCCGCGCGCCCATGTTCTCGATGATGGTGCCGGCCCGCTCGACCAGCTGCCAGTTCTCCGCCAGCACGCCTTTGTCGAGCCACAGATTGTCCTCAAGCCCGACCCGCACATGGCCACCGGCGAGGACCGCTGCAGCCACATAGGCCATCTGGTTCCGACCCAACGAAAAGGCCGAAAACGTCCAACCGTCCGGCACGTTGTTGACCATTGCCATGAAGGTGTTGAGGTCATTCGGCGCCCCCCAGGGCACCCCCATGCAAAGCTGCACCAGCGCGGGCGCATCCAGCACACCGTCCGCAACCAATTGTTTTGCATACCATAAATGACCGGTGTCAAAGGCTTCAATCTCGGGCTTCACGCCCAGTTCGGTCATCATGCCGCCCATCGCGGTCAGCATCCCGGGCGTATTGGTCATGACGTAATCGGCTTCGGCAAAGTTCATCGTACCGCAGTCCAACGTACAGATCTCCGGCAGACACGCCGCGACATGGGCCACGCGCTCCCGCGCACCGATCATGTCAGTGCCCTCGTCCCGCAGCGGCAAGGGGTTTTCAGTGTCGCCAAAGACCATGTCCCCGCCCATGCCCGCGGTCAGGTTGAGCACCACATCCACATCCGCGTCGCGAATGCGGTCCGTAACCTCTTTATAATATTCAAGATTTCTGCTTGGCGCGCCAGTCTCAGGGTCGCGAACATGACAGTGCACGATGGCCGCCCCCGCCTTGGCCGCCGCGATGGCGCTCTCGGCAATCTGCTGCGGTGAGCGCGGTACATGGGGGCTGCGATCCTGCGTGCCACCGGACCCGGTGACAGCGCAGGTGATGAAAACCTCTTGGCTCATCGTCAAAGGCATCAGAACTCTCCCTCGATTTGCGTGCTAGCTCTGCGGGCTGGCCCACGCATGGCATCGGGCCGATACGACCCGCGAATTGGAGCGGGCGCAAGCGCGATTTGCATCCGTCCCTGCGTGCAGCCCGTCAGTAAGGCATCGGGTGCTGCCGGTGCACCGCGGCAATCTCATCCAGCACGCTCTGATCAAGCTCCAGATCAATCGCGCCGAGGCAGGTCTCCATCTGCTCCATCGTCGTGGACCCAAAGATGATCGACCCCATGAAGGGTCGCGTCTTGCACCAGGCCAACGCCATCTGGGTTGGATCAAGATCGTGACGCTGCGCGATCTCCAAATAGGCCTGCACGGCGTCGAAGGCACGGTCCGTCTTTCGACCCCCCAGATCGCCATTCAACGACATCCGCGACTTCGGCGGCACTACACCATTCTGATACTTGCCCGTCAGAAGCCCGGCCGCCAGCGGCGAAAACGCCAGCAGCGCCACATCCTCCTGGATGCTCATCTCGGCCATATCGGTGTCATAGAGACGGCAGAGCAACGAATACTCGTTCTGCACCGACGCCACTCTCGGCCCACCATTTCTCTCCGCCGCGTCCAACCACTTCGTGGTGCCCCAGGCGCTTTCGTTGCTCAGCCCAAACGCACGAATGGTGCCGCGCTTGACCTCATCCTGCAGCGCACCCAGCGCATCCTCCATGTGCGCTTTGGTGTCCAGCATCAGCTGGCTGGAGGGATCGTAAGACCAGTTCTTGCGAAACATGTAGCTGCCGCGATTGGGCCAGTGGAACTGGTAGAGATCGATATAGTCGGTCTTCAACCGCCGCAGCGAGCCCTCTACCGCTTCGGGAATGGTCTGCGAGGAGATCGGCGCGCCGTCTCGCACCACGGCCAGCCCCTCGCCCGAATGCTTCGTGGCCAGGATCACGTCGTCGCGGCGCATGTCCCGTTCAAACCACAACCCGATGATCCGCTCGGTCCGACCAACCGTCTCGGCGCTCACCGGGTTGACGGGGTACATCTCGGCGGTGTCGATGAAGTTGATGCCCGCGTCGAGCGCGCGGTCGATCTGGGCATGCGCCTCCTCCGCGTCGTTCTGCGTGCCCCAGGTCATGGAGCCCAAACAAAACTCTGATACGTCGATCCCTGTGCGCCCCAGCGGGTTCATCTTCATTGCGCGCGCCCCTCTCTTTAAAGACCGCGCCACACTACCCGCAGCGCGCGGTACTGCAACCGTGTTTCACCGATCACACCGCGCGGCATGTGCATCAAGTCCCTGTGAGACCATTGGCAGAGCGACCAGAAAGGCTACCTAAGAGCGAGGGGGACGCAAGGAGACACACATCGATGTCGATTATGCTCTCACGTCGTCTGATGCTGGCCGCCGGGCTGGCCAGCCTTGCAACACGTTCCGAGGCTGAGGCCGAACGCTATGATCTTGTGCAAGAGCGGTCTCGCGTGGCCTTCATCTTTGACTTCAGCGGCGCGGCACAGAGCGGTACGGTCCCGGTCAGCGCGGCCGATATCCGCGTCGACACGCGCAACCTCACACGCTCCAGCGCTGACGTGACGGCAGATATCCGCGGCGCCCGGACGGGGATGGTCTTTGTCACCCAAGCCCTGCTCAGCCCATCCGTGCTGGACGCCGCCAACCATCCGATGGTGCGCTATCGCTCGACCCGCGTGGTCTTGGGACGCGATGGCCGCATCTCGGAAGGCGCGCGGATCGAAGGCGATCTGACCTTGCGCGGGGTCACGCGCCCGCTCGTGCTCACCGCCAGCCTGACCCGCCCCGCGGGCTCTGCACCGGATGACCTCTCGGTGCTGACCATCCGGCTGACGGGCACGCTCAGCCGCGCGGCTTTTGGTGCGGCGGGCTATCCAAAACTGGTGGCCGATCCGGTCGATCTGGACATCAGCGCCGAAATCCGTCGCCGGGCCTGAAAACGACGCAAGTTTGTCGAATAACTGCGAGGCGCGCAGCTCACAACTGCTAGAGCTGCGCACATAATGCGCCTGCTCATCTCCTTCGCCGCCCTGTTTCTCTCCGTTCTGCTCCTGCAACTGTCCTCGGGAGGTGTCGGCCCGCTTGATGCGCTCTCGGGCCTCGCCCTCGGCTTCAGCAAACAGGACATCGGCCTGCTTGGATCGGCGCATTTTCTGGGGTTCTTCATCGGGTGCTGGTGGGCACCGCGGCTGATGGGCAGTGTGGGCCATTCCCGCGCCTTCGCCGCCTTCACTGCAGCTGGGGCCATCGGCCTGATGAGCCACATGCTGGTTGTCGATCCCTATGCTTGGGCCGCGATGCGGGTCGCCTCTGGCGTGTGCGTTGCCGGGTGCTACACGGTGATCGAAGCGTGGCTGCAGGCGAAGGTCACCAACGAGAGCCGGGGGCGCACGCTTGGCGTCTACCGCGTGGTTGATATGACCGGCTCCATTGCTGCGCAGATGCTGATCGGGGTTTTGGAACCCGCGAGCTATGTCTCCTACAACCTTCTTGCGATTGTCTGCTGCGCCGCGCTGCTGCCCCTGACACTCACGACCGTCCGGCAACCCGAAACCCCGGCCTCGCCGCGGCTGCGGCCAGGCCTCGCACACAAGCGATCACCGCTGGCCGCCGCGGGTGTGGTGGTGGCCGCGCTCTCGAGTTCGTCCTTTCGAATGGTCGGGCCGGTTTATGGCCAGGAGGTTGGGCTCTCCGTCGACCAGATCGCCTACTTCCTCGCTGCCTTTGTCTTGGGAGGCGCACTGGCGCAGTATCCCGTGGGCTGGTTGGCCGACAAGTATGACCGTCGGCGAGTTCTGATCTGGCTCTCGATTGCCGCTATCGGCAGCTCGGCAATCACCATTTTTGCGGCGGGCATGGGCACTGTTGGCATCATGCTGACGGCGGGGCTCTTCGGGATGACCACGTTCCCGATCTACTCGGTCGCCGCCGCCCACGCGCATGACTTCGCAACAGACGATGAACGCGTCGAGCTTTCGGCGGCCCTCATGTTCTACTTTGCACTCGGCGCGATTGCGGCACCCTATAGCGCCTCGCTGCTCATTGAGCTTTACGGGCCCAATGCCCTCTTTCTCTTGATGGCGGCCGGTCATGCACTGCTCGTGATTTTCGGTCTGACACGCATGCGCGCGCGCCCCGCCCCGGCGGACCGGACGCGGTACACCTACGCTCCGCGCACCTCTTTCACGATTGGCCGCTTGTTGCGCCGCAGCCGGTCGGCGGCTGACGACTGACCAGTCACTGCGCGCGATTTCCTCGTGGCTCTTGCGCAAAAGCTGCGGTAGAGGAAGCCAGCAATTCAGAACGAACGGGGTCCTCTTATGGCGCGCCACCTCATCACATCGGCGATCCCATACATCAACGGGATCAAACATCTCGGCAATCTCGTGGGCAGCCAACTTCCCGCGGATCTCTTTGCGCGCTATCAGCGGGCGCGCGGGCATGAGGTGTTGTTCTTATGCGCGACCGACGAGCATGGCACACCGGCGGAGCTGGCCGCAGCAAAGGCGGGCAAACCCGTGGCCGAATACTGCGCCGAGATGCACGCGATACAGGCCAAGATCGCTGATGGTTTTCGGCTGTCATTCGATCACTTTGGTCGCTCATCCAGCCCGCAAAACCACGCCCTGACCCAGCATTTCGCCGGGCGGCTCGCTGACGCCGGTCTGATCCGGGAAGTGGTCGAGCAACAGGTCTACTCTGTGCAGGATGGGCGGTTTTTACCGGATCGCTATATCGAAGGCACCTGCCCCAACTGCGGATATGACAAGGCCCGTGGCGACCAATGCGAGAATTGCACAAAGCAGCTCGACCCGACCGACTTGATTGATGCGCGCTCAGCGATCTCAGGCGCAACCGACTTGGAGGTGCGCGACACCAAGCATCTGTACCTGCGCCAGTCCGCCTTGAAGGATGAACTGGACGCCTGGATTGATTCAAAGACCGACTGGCCGGTGCTGACCACATCTATTGCCAAGAAGTGGCTCCATGATGGCGAGGGGCTGCGAGATCGCGGGATCACGCGCGACCTCGACTGGGGGATTCCGGTCCGCAAGGGCGATAACGACTGGCCCGGGATGGAAGGAAAGGTCTTCTACGTCTGGTTCGACGCACCCATAGAGTACATCGCTTGCGCCAGCGAATGGGCCGAGGCCCAAGGGCTTGGTGATGACGCCTGGGAGCGCTGGTGGCGCACCGACAAGGGTGCGGGCGATGTGCGCTATACCCAGTTCATGGGGAAGGACAACGTGCCGTTTCACACGCTCAGTTTTCCAGCCACGCTGATCGGATCGGGCGAGCCATGGAAGATGGTCGATCACCTCAAGTCTTTCAACTACTTGAACTATGACGGCGGTCAGTTCTCGACCTCTCAGGGTCGCGGGATCTTCATGGATCAGGCTTTGGAACTTCTGCCCGCCGACTATTGGCGCTGGTGGTTGCTCAGTCACGCGCCTGAAAGCAGCGATTCCGAATTCACCTGGGAGAACTTCCAGAACTCGGTGAACAAGGACCTGGCAGATGTGCTGGGGAATTTCATAAGTCGGATCACCAAGTTCTGCCGGTCGAAGTTTGGTGAGGCGGTGCCGGATGGTGGGACTTATGGCGCGAAAGAAACCGCGACCATCACGGAAATCGAAGAGCGTGTCGCGCGATACGCATCCCATATGGAGGCCATGGAAGTCCGCAAATCGGCTCAGGAATTGCGGGCGATTTGGGCCTGCGGCAATGAGTATCTGCAAGAGGTTGCACCCTGGAGCACCTTCAAAACAGATCCGGAGCAAGCGGCTGCCCAGACTAGGCTGGGTTTGAACCTTGCACATCTCTTTGCCGCGCTCTCGGCGCCCTTTTTGCCTGATGCCAGCCAAACCATTCTGAAAAGTCTGAATATCGATGCGACCGAATGGCCGGATCGTCCGTCAGATTTCCTTCGTCAGCTTCAGCCGGGTCACACCTTTGACGTCCCGGACGTACTCTTCGCCAAGATCAGCGACGAAGACAGCACAGCTTGGCAAGCGCGCTTCTCGGGTCTGCGCGCCGACTAAGAAGAAGCGAAAAGCTTAGGGCCGCACCCTGAGGTGCAGCCTTAAGCTTCGAAAGCTCTTTGCTTGTGGTCGGAGGGACTAGAATTCCTCCCATCCGGCATCGACATCGATGTCATCGCTGGGTTCGACCTTGAGCGCTGCATTGCCCTGCGTGGCGGCCACTGGTACCGATGGCGCTTTAGCTTCCGCAGGCTCCGCTTTGGCAGATGTCTTGCTTGCGGGTACGAAATCCAGTTTGAAGCGCGCAACGGCTGCTGCCAGAGCGTCGGCCTCCGCCGTCAGGGCGTGGCTGGCCGCCGTTGTTTCCTCAAACATGGCCGCGTTCTGTTGTGTGACGTGATCGAGTTCGTTCACCGCGGTATTGATCTCGTTCAGCCCTGCCGATTGCTCGCGCGCGGATGTCGCGATTGTCGATACGCGCTTGGAAATCTCCGAGACAGAACTGACGATGGAAGCTAACGCCGTGCCGGTCTTGTCGACCAGGTCAACACCGTGCTCAACCTGCTCGCCCGAGCTGGAAATCAGCGCGTTGATCTCTCGGGCCGCGTCGGAGGAGCGCTGAGCAAGAGCGCGAACCTCGGTGGCTACCACAGCGAACCCTCGGCCAGCCTCGCCGGCACGCGCCGCTTCCACCCCAGCATTCAATGCGAGGAGATTTGTCTGGAACGCAATGTCGTCGATCACCGTCGTGATCTTTGAAATCTCTTGCGAAGATGTCTTGATGCCGTCCATCGCTTCAACCGCCTGGCGGGCGATATCTCCCCCCTTCTCCGCGTTCGACTGAGCATCGGCGGACATCGTGGATGCTTCATCCGCCCCCTCGGCCGCCGATTTGACGGAACTCGTCAACTCATCCAGCGCAGCAGCGGTTTCCTCCAGCGTAGCGGCCTGTTTTTCAGTCCGCCGGGATAGGTCATCTGCCGCAGTGGTGATTTCAGACGTTTCATTACGGATGGACTCAGAGTTGTGCATGACCGCGCCAACGGCATCTTGCAGCGCGCGGACTGCCAGATTGAAATCCTGGCGCAGCTTCTCATAGTCTTCCGGGAAGCTGTCGGAGATTTCGGATGTCAGGTCTCCTTCCGCCAACGACTGCAGACCAACACCAAGCGCATCCACGACGCTTCTTTGTTGTTCGGCTGTCCGGGCACGCTCTTCTTCGTTCTTCAGCACCGTCTCGGCGCTCTCTGTCACGTCGGTTCCAAGAAAGATCGCGCGTTCAAGTTGGCCATCAGGCGATGGCACGGAGGCGAAGTTCCCTTCTACAATCAATGACTTTCCGTCAGATGCACGCTTCATCACGAACCGCCCAAAGACCGCCTCACTGTCCGAACTACTACTTAGAACACTGCGCTTGAGACTGGCCCCATCCACGTTACCCGCGGCATCGCCGTCAAAGATGTCGGCGAAGGAGCATTTGGTGATCGTCTCTTCGCTGACATCGAGAAGCGCCACCAGATTGGGGTTGGTTCCAACCACCTGCCCGCTTGCATCAAATTCGATGCGAAGCTGACCATCATCAATCGTTTCGAGCAACGCGGAATTCCGCGCGGCCTCGGTCGTGTCGGACCATTCGATTACGGCGCCGATTGTCTCGCCAGCATCATTGGTGGCCGCGTTGATGTTCACCTCGATCAAGGCATCACCGATCTTGGCGCGATGTGAGAGTGGCAAGACACCCAGCCCGTCAGCCTCGATCCTGCGCGTATGCACGCGGATTTCATCAAAATTCGCAAGGTCCGCGCCCAGAACCTCCCCGCCGGCCAAGTCCGACCAGGAGGTCTTGAGATCTGACATGATCTCATCGAGCAGTTTCTCGCAAGTCGGGTTCACGAAAATGACATTCAGTTGCTCATCTACCATCATCATCGGGGCGGTCGAGCCTTCGAAGGCGGCACTCTTAAAGGCGCTTTCACGTTCGGCTTCCTTCGCGGTGCCAAGCGCCTGGCGGAATGTGTCGAGGCGTCGGGCCATCTGCCCGACTTCATCACCACGACCGGTGAAGGGAATTTCAATATCGTACTTCGCCTCTTCAACATCCCTCATGGCGCCGGTCAGTCGAACGATCGGGCGGGACATCTGCGTGCGCAGAAAATAGCCTGCAAAGCCAACAGCGACCACCAGGACGATAAAGCCAGATAAAAGCGCACGGTTCTGCAGGGACTGCAGCTGGGCCAGCTGGCTCGCATCACTCCAACTCGTCACCACGACACCGGCGATTGCATTTGCATCTCCAAATGTCGCTGGCATGGCAGCGGAGAGCCCATCCTCGGACGTGACCAATTGACCTTGATCGAGGGCCATCTGCGCCAGCGCCGTGGCAGCATCCGCATCGAAGGCGCTGCTTCCTTCATTGTAGAGCACAGCGCCGGAATCGCTGACGACAAGGGCCCCGACTGCATCCGGCTCGGCGGAGGCAATCACACCCTCAACAATCTGCTCGACCGCATTGGTATTCCCGAACTTGATGGATCCACCCATCTGCATCGCGAGCAGCCCCGTCACCTCGGCAGCACGCGCGCTCAGCGACGCCGAGGTCAATTCGCGTTTCACGTTGTTGTTCATGACAACAACAACGGCCACCACCGCGAGCACGCAGACAACAACCATAACCGTACATTTGACAAAGAGGCTGTTGAACGAGCTTGCGCGGAGTTTGGAGCTTTTCAAGATCGACATCGCGGGTTCCTTTCGATGCAGTCGAGCGCACCCGCGCTGCAGTCCAAAGGGCGAGCGGGATGGAATTTGCCATCGTCTCTACAACCCAGTTGTTACGGAGCGCTTAACAGCCGTTTGCTCAGTAGCGCGGTCATTGATCTGAGCCGGGTGAAATCGATGAGATTTGCTTCAAACCGCATGTATCGTGGACATATCACGTCCCATTGTCGACGGCACCGCGCGCCGCGACGGCGCTTGGAGCAAGGTCTTGTATGAGCGTTTTGTGGTACCCGCGGCCGGACTCGAACCGGCACGGCATTGCTGCCTGGAGATTTTAAGTCTCCTGTGTCTACCATTCCACCACGCGGGCCCGCGGCGCACCATACCGGAGCCCGCTGAGGTGTAAACGGGTCAGATGTCTTTTCCCTTCGGCGCCAGCGGGCCGCCCTCTGCCATCAGGAAACGTTCCGAGAGCCAAGGGTTGTTTTCCAGCGCCTCTTCGAGCTGGTCGCGGGCCTCCTCGATACGGTCAAGGTTCATCAGAGTAAGCGCCCGGCCCGATTGCGCACCCACGTGGCGAGGCTGCAGACTGAGAGCTTTGTCGAGATCGAAGAGGGCGCGGTCATAATCCTCGCGCAGGAAGTGCACAAAGGCGCGCTGGTTGAACCCTTCGGCATAGAGCGGGCAGTATTCGGCAAGGCGATCAAAATCGGTCAGTGCGCCTGCGAAGTCATAGATCTCACGCTTGCGCATGCCCCGGTCAAGCACCTCTTGCGCGGCTGCATCCGGCGCCTTCAGCCACAGCTCCCACATCTGGCCAGAGAGCGCACGCCCGGCCTGGTCAGACTTGGCCTCCCGCGCCTCGGCAAAAAGCGTCTCAAGTTCGGCGGAGACATCCATCGGGGCCGGACAGTCCGCAAACGCGGGCAGCGCAAGACAGGCCAGCAGGGTCGATACATACTTCATACTGTATCATCCGCTCCAAACGACGGTTCGGTCAAGCCGGGTCTGCCAGCATCGTTTCCTTGACCGCCTCCATCGCCACGAAGGTCGAGGTACCGGCGACATGGGGCAGTGACGAGATCGTCTCGCCCAAGAACTGCCGGTAGCGTGACATATCCCGGGTGCGGACCTTGAGCAGGTAATCGAAGCTGCCCGCGATCATATGCGCCTGCTCGATTTCAGGCACCTTTGCGACGGCCGCGTTAAAGGCGGTCAAGGCCGCCTCGCGCGTATCGCTGAGCCGGACCTCGACAAAAGCGACATGATCGAGCCCGAGTTGGATCGGATCCAGCAGGGCCCGATAGCCGATGATCACACCACTCTGCTCCAGCCGCCGTAGCCGCGCCTGCGTCGGCGATTTCGACAGGCCGATGCGCTTGGCGAGGTCGGTGATGCTGATGCGCCCGTCTTCGGCCAGAACAGAGAGAATCGCACGATCAAACCGATCAAGATCAGCCTGCGCGTTCGTCTCGCCATCGGGGTTCATTTTGACCATATCACCTCCTCTAGCTGCTACCTTTGGTCATTATGACTTTGGTATTCGCAGTATACTGGGCCAAACCGCTTTAGGGAAACAGGTTATGGCTCTTGATATGTCCCAGTCTCTCCGCCACCAGATCGACGCCGGCAAATACGCTGATCCTGACGAGGTGCTGGCGGACCTGATCAAGCAGACCGCACTTTCGCCCGAGACGCGGGCGCAGATCACCGATCACGCCGCTCAATTGGTGCGCGACATCCGCCAGACCACCGCGCCCGGGCTGATGGAGGTCTTCCTCGCGGAGTACGGGCTCTCCACCGATGAAGGTGTCGCGTTGATGTGCCTGGCCGAGGCGCTGCTGCGGGTGCCCGATGCTGATACGATTGATGCGCTGATCGAGGACAAGATCGCCCCCTCTGACTGGGGGCGGCATCTGGGACACTCCACGTCCAGCCTCGTGAACGCCTCGACCTGGGCACTGATGCTCACTGGGCGCGTGCTTGATGATGAGCAACCCGGCCCCGTCCGCCATCTGCGGGCGGCCATCAAGCGGCTGGGCGAGCCGGTCATCCGCACCGCTGTCAGCCGGGCGATGAAGGAGATGGGGCGCCAGTTTGTCCTTGGAGAGGACATTAATAGCGCCATGGAACGTGCTGCACATATGGAGAAAAAGGGGTTCACCTACTCCTATGACATGCTGGGTGAGGCCGCGCGCACGGAGGCCGATGCGAAGCGCTATCACCTGAGCTATTCCCGCGCGATTTCTGCAATCGCAACGGCATGCACGTCCGAAGACATACGCAAGAATCCCGGCATCTCGGTCAAGCTCTCGGCCCTGCATCCCCGCTATGAGGTGGCGCAGGAAACGGCGGTGATGACAGATCTGGTGCCACGCCTGCGCGCACTGGCGCTGCTCGCGAAGTCGGCGGGTATGGGTCTGAACGTGGATGCGGAGGAGGCCGACCGGCTCGCCCTCTCGCTCGAGGTCATCGACCGGGTCATGGGGGAACCAGCTCTGGCCGGATGGGACGGCTTTGGCATTGTCGTGCAAGCCTATGGCCCGCGCGCGGGCACAGTGATCGACGCGCTTTACGAGATGGCCAAGCGGCATGATCGGCGGATCATGGTGCGGCTGGTCAAGGGGGCCTACTGGGATACAGAGATCAAGGCGGCGCAAGTAGACGGCGTCGATGGCTTTCCGGTCTTTACCCAGAAGGCGGCGACCGATGTGTCCTACATCTGCAACGCCAAACGGCTGCTGCAATTGACCGACCGGATCTATCCGCAGTTCGCGACGCACAACGCGCATACGGTCGCTGCCATCCTGCAGATGGCGGAGGACCCCGAAGCGTCTGAATTCCAACGGTTGCACGGCATGGGTGAGACGCTGCACACGCTCGTCATGACACAGAACGCCACTCGCTGCCGCATCTATGCGCCCGTCGGTGCGCACCGCGATCTGTTGGCCTATCTCGTGCGCCGGTTGCTTGAGAACGGCGCGAATTCCAGCTTCGTGAACCAGATCGTGGATGAAGACGTGCCTCCTGAAGTGGTCGCGGCGGATCCGTTCGATGCGCTAACCAACGCTCCGGCACCCTCCATCGCCAAAGGCCCTGAGCTGTTCCGCCCCCTGCGCGCCAATGCCCAGGGTTTCGATCTCAGCCATGCGCAAACGCTCGACGCGATCAACGCCGCCCGCGACGCTTTCGCAACCCATCACTGGGAAGCGCACCCGCTGCTTGCAGGCGAAATCGATCCGGATGAACCCAAGACAAAGGTGGCGAACCCCGCTGATGCGGACGGCGCGCCCGGCACCGTGCAAACCGCGACCGCCGCCGATTGCGAAACGGCGCTCGCCAATGCGGCGGTGTGGTCTGCCCCGCTCCACGAGCGCCGCGCGGTTCTGCAGGCCGCCGCCGATACGATGGAGGCGCGGTTTGGCGAGATTTTCGCGGTGCTCGCACGAGAGGCGGGGAAAGCGCTGCCAGACTGCATCGCCGAACTGCGCGAAGCGGTCGACTTTTTGCGCTACTATGCCGCCCAGGCCACCGACACGCCACCGGCAGGTGTTTTCACCTGCATCTCACCCTGGAATTTCCCGTTCGCCATTTTCTGTGGCCAGGTTACAGCCGCGCTGGCCGCCGGTAACGCGGTGCTCGCAAAACCCGCCGAGCAGACGCCGCTGGCTGCCTTTCTTGCCGTCTCGATCTTGCATGAAGCCGGTGTGCCCCGCAGCGCCTTGCAGCTGCTGCCTGGCGGCGGCGACATCGGTGCGCGCCTGACCGCCGACCCGCGGGTGGGCGGTGTGGCCTTCACTGGCTCCACCGCGACAGCGCTGCGCATCCGGGCGTCAATGGCAGAGAACTGTGCCCCGGGGACACCGCTGATTGCCGAGACAGGCGGGCTGAATGCAATGATCGTCGACAGCACAGCATTGCCGGAACAGGCCGTGCAGTCGATCATCGAAAGCGCCTTCCAGTCCGCCGGGCAACGCTGTTCCGCGCTGCGCTGCCTCTACGTGCAGGAAGACATAGCAGAGAGCTTCACCGAGATGCTGATCGGCGCGATGCGTGCGCTGCGGCTCGGCAACCCGTGGGAGCTTTCGACAGATGTCGGCCCGGTCATTGACGAGACCGCGCGCAAAGGCATCGCTGATCACATCGCACACGCGCGCGCCGACAGGCGGGTTTTGGCAGAGCTCGACACACCGACAGAGGGCACATTCATCGCGCCCACCTTGATCAAAGTTGACGGAATCGCCGCGCTTGAGCGTGAGATATTCGGGCCGGTTCTGCACCTTGCGACGTTCAAATCGCATGAGTTGGATGATGTGATCGACGCAATCAACGCAACCGGCTATGGGCTGACCTTCGGCCTGCATACACGGATCGACGACCGCGTTCAGCATGTCTCGGACCGGATCGAGGCGGGCAACATCTATGTGAACCGCAATCAGATCGGGGCCATTGTCGGCAGCCAGCCTTTCGGGGGCGAGGGCCTGTCTGGTACCGGGCCGAAGGCGGGCGGGCCGAACTATCTTGCCCGTTTTGCTGCCCCCGACCGCGAGACACACGAGGACGCGTGGGACAACGTGATGGAGCATCTGCCGGCCCTGCGCAGCGCACAACAGTCGCAGGCTGCGGCGCAGAGCCTGCCGGGCCCAACGGGCGAGTCCAACCGGTTGAGCACCCTGCCCCGCGCGGCCTTGCTCTGTGCGGGGCCAGGCCCCGAGACGGCGGCAGCTCAGGCCCACGCCGTGGAAGCCATCGGGGGCGTGGCCGTGACAGCAACGGGCTCCATCGATCCGGCGATGCTCACCGAAGGTCCAGCGTATGGCGGTGTGCTCTGGTGGGGGGATGGCGAGACAGGTCGGGCGATGGAACAGGCGCTGGCCGCCCGGGCGGGGCCGATCATCCCCCTGATCCCGGGCAGACCTGATATCACCCGCGTGCGTGCCGAACGTCATGTCTGCGTTGACACTACGGCCTCCGGCGGCAATGCCGCGCTGTTGGGGGCGTCGACCTGACGCAGCCGCATCCGCGGGACCGCCCCGACCCTCCCTTGACGCGCTGGGTCTGATCCCTCAGCGTGCGGCCATGTTTCCGATACGTGATCACAACCCTTCAGGCCGCACCCCCTATGTCACCTATGTGCTGATGGCGGCGAACATCGGCATCTTCCTCAGCTATGTGGGGATCATGCAGGATGCCCGACTGATCAGCAGCTTCTGGTTCGACTGGGCGCTGATCCCGGCGCGGCTCGAGGCGGGTCAGGGCACCTATACGCTGGTCACCTCGATGTTTCTGCACGGAGGCTGGATGCATCTGGCCGGGAACATGCTGTTCCTCTTCATCTTCGGTGACAATATCGAGGACGAGCTTGGCCATATGGGCTATCTGCTGTTCTACCTCGCGGCGGGTGTGGCGGCAGGCTGGGTGCAGTATGTTTCAGCCCCCGCCTCGACCATTCCCACGGTCGGCGCCTCAGGCGCGATCGCCGGGGTGATGGGCGCCTACCTTCTGCTTTTTCCCAAGGCGAAGGTCGACATCCTGATCATCTTCATCGTGTTCTTCCGTATCTTCCCGATCCCTGCCTGGATCATGCTGGCGGTCTGGTTCGCCCTGCAATTCGTCGGAGGCGTCGGGTCTGACCCCGATGCAGGCGGCGTGGCCTATTGGGCCCATGCGGGAGGCTTTGTCGCGGGGCTCGCGCTTGCCCTGCCCGTCTGGATGAAGCGGGGCGGACCCGCCTTTTGGAATCGCACCGATGGTCACCCGCCGCACCCAGTGGCGCGGTATCGGCTCGGCACCAGCAATATCCCGAAAGTCAGTCGGCGTCGCGGACCGAAGGGGCCGTGGAGCTGATCAGCCGCGCACGAGCTTTGCGAGCGGCGAGAAGAGCGCCTCATTCGCGCAGATGATCGACCCATCCTCGACTATGTCCCCGTCAGGAGCGATGGTCTCGACCAGGGCGCCCGCTTCGCGCACGATGATCAGCCCCGCGGCGATATCCCAGGCGTTCAAGCGCCGCTCCCAAAAACCGTCATAGCGGCCCGCTGCCACATAGGCGAGATCAAGCGATGCAGCGCCCCAGCGCCGGATGCCCGAACATGCGGGTGCGACACGCGCCATCTCCTTCAGCGTGTCCGGCAGATCGGACCGCCCGCCAAACGGCAGCCCGGTGGAAAACAGCGCTTCGATCATCTTGCTGCGCCCGGAGACGCGCAACCGGCTTTCGTTCATCCACGCGCCGGTCCCTTTCTCGGCAAAGAACATTTCGTCCTTGGCGGGGTCAAAGACCACGCCCGCCACGATCTGCCCTTTGTGTTCAAGCGCGATGGAGATCCCCCAATGCGGCAAGCCGTGCAGGAAGTTCGTGGTGCCATCGAGAGGGTCAACGATCCAGCGGCGCGTCGGGTCCTGCCCGTCTTCGGCCCCGCCCTCTTCGCCGAGCCAACCATAGGTCGGACGCGCGCCCATCAGGTCTTCCTTGATGATGCTCTCGGCGTTCACATCGGCACGGCTGACAAAGTCGCCTGCGCCTTTCATGGAGACCTGCAGGTTTTCCACCTCGCGGAAATCCTTCACAAGCGCGCGCCCTGCGCGGCGGGCGGCTTTGATCATGATGTTGAGGTTTGCGCTGCCAACCATTGCGGGCTCTCCGTTGGGGATCAGGCTGCGCGTATAAGTGCTGTGCATTGGCTTGCCAAGGGGGGTGGCCGCGCAAATCGCGGCATGGCCGGGCTGCGTGCCGCGCAACGCGGCTGGCGGCTCAGCGGGCGCTGAGCCAGGCCTCGACGCCTCCAGGCATCTCGGGCCGGAAATAGGCGATCATCCGACCGTCCGGCCCTGCGCTTGCGGTGTCTTCCCAAGGGCCGACTCCGTGCAACAGCAGACGGTGCAACAGGATTGCGCTGCCGACTGGCGCGTGCACAAGAATGCGCGGGCAGCTCTCGAAAACCTTTCGCCGGGCGCCCTGGTAGACCTCGGTCACATCATGATCGGACAAGCTGCCCGACGCCCCCTTGAAAGCCGCCTGAAAGGCCCGTTGCAGGATCAGGTGGCTGCCCGGCCAGATCACCAGTGGGGCCGCGGTTTCTGAGGCTTCCGTCATCGGCAACCCCAGAATGAAGGCGTGCGGCTCCTGTACGAACCGTCGCTTTGGGCTACCGACACCGATCAGGCCGTCCAAATGCGCTGCATCACGGTTCAGCCGGTAGCGAAACCCGGCGGCGCTCTCCCCCTCCCGCGGGCGAGGATAGCCGGGATATGTCACTGACAACTGTGCGGGATGCAACGCAGGCCAGCCCCCGCAATTAGCCGTTGCGAAATCGACGGCGGCACCACTGAGCGTTGGGCCATGAGCAACCCGACCCGCGGTGTCATTGGGCAGCGCGTCAAGGCCAACAAACCATGTGCCCTCGCATTGCAGCAGGTGCGCGTTCTGATCCGCCGCCACCGCCGCGCGCGCGTGCGGATGAGCATGGGTGACCCAGTCGAGAACCGCGGGTTCGGGCGCAAACACCGCCCACCCGTCTTCAAAGAAGGTCTCTGTGTCCGGAGGCGCGGTTACCAGCATGGCGCGCTCCTACGAATGCTAGGCGGCATATCGGCGGTTGAGATCATGATGTCGCCGATGTTCCTAACCCACCTTTTGAATGTCATCCATGGGCACGACCTGCGCCAATGCTTCGCGGACCAGATCTGGGCCCGCGCCAGGTCGATGGGCGCCTTCCGACAGGATGCGCCGCCACGCCCGCGCGCCGGGACGACCCGCGAAGAGCCCGAGCATATGCCGGGTGATCTGACCCAGCTTGCCCCCTTGCGACAGGTGATTGTCGATATAGGGCAGCATCTGCAAAACCGCCTCTTCCGGTACGCTGGCCTCTCCAATTCCGAAGATCAGGGGATCGGCTTGGCAGAGAATAGCGGCCGGATCGTGATAAGCGGCACGCCCGATCATGACACCATCGAGACCTGCGTCGAGAAGGGCACGGGCCTGGTCGAGACAGGTGATCCCTCCGTTGATGCTGATGTGCAGGTTCGGAAACAGACCTTTCATCTGCAACACCAGATCATAATCGAGCGGCGGAACATCGCGGTTTTCCTTCGGGCTGAGCCCGTGCAGCCAGGCCTTGCGCGCATGGATGCTGACGCGCTCACACCCCGCGCCCACGATCCGTGCGAGAAACTCGGGCAAGACCACTTGCGGATCCTGATCATCCACGCCGATCCGGCATTTCACCGTGACCGGGACGCTCACAGCCGCGCGCATGGCCGAAACGCAAGCCGCCACCAAGGCCGGTTGCTCCATTAGAACGGCGCCAAAGCACCCCGATTGCACCCGATCAGAGGGGCAGCCCACGTTGAGATTGATCTCGCAATAGCCTGCGTGTTGCCCTAGCAGAGCCGCCTGTGCCAACTCCTGCGGGTCCGAGCCCCCCAACTGCAGCGCAACCGGGTGGTCGGACGTATCATGGTCAATCAGATGCAGCGCCTCCCCCCGCACCAGCGCGGCGGAGGTCACCATCTCGGTGTAGAGCAGCGTCTGCTTGCTCAGCAACCGGTGCAAGTGCCGGCAATGCCGGTCTGTCCAGTCCATCATCGGTGCAACCGAAAACTTTGCGTGTTGGTCGAGGTGCATCTTCGAGAAGGGTCTCGCTCTGTGGTCCGTGCTTGTCGTTGCGCTGAGATACGCCAACAGAAGGGTTGCGTCCAGCAGCGCGGGTCATGTCTGGCGAGACCGGCTCTCAAGCGACGGTCGCGGAGCCGGCCTCAGGAAAGCGTGCTTCGCTGATAGCTTGATCTGGCCAGCCACTCCGGGGCGATCTCGACACCCCAGCCCGACTCATCGCTGACGCGCGCCTGCCCGTCGACAATCTCGTAAGGCGACGTGACAAACAGACCCTCCTGCCAGGGGTAATAGTCAGGCCCCTCAATGGAGAACTCCAGGTATTTTCCGGCGTTCGGGATGGCCCGTAGCAGATGCATGGTGAAGAGCGTCACCATCGACAGGTTGGCGCAGTGCGGCGTGACGGGCAGCCCTGCGTCGTGCGCCATCTTAACAACGCGCAGCGTGCGGGCGATGCCGCCCAGATACAGGATGTCGGGCTGCACGATGTCCACAGCGCGCATGTCGATCATCCGCCTCCACGTCGGCAGATCGCAGTCCTGTTCGCCGCCGGTCACATCAATGTCGAGCGCATCCGTCACCTCTTTGGTTTGCTCGAGTTCCCAATAGGGACACGGCTCTTCATAGTGAGAGAAGCCGTGATCCTGCAGCATGCGACCGACCTCGATGGCCCGCGCGGGCGAATAGCAGCTGTTGGCGTCGATCAGCAGAGCCGCGCCCTCACCCAGTTCGCGCCGCATGGTCGGGATGATCTCTTCAGTGCGACCGGGCCATTCATCGAGATTGCGCCCGACCTCTGAGCCCGCGCGCACCTTGAAGGCATCAAACCCCTTCTCGTCGCGCAGCCTCTTCAGCCGGGTCGCCTCTTCCATCGGTGTGATGTCTCGCTTCATGGAGGACGCATAGGCGCGGATCGGGCCCGGCCTACCACCAAGCAGTTCCACCACCGGTTTGCCCTGCTGTTTCCCCCGCATGTCCCAGATCGCGGTGTCCAGTCCCGCCATGGCCCGGCGCAGATAGGAGCCGGGAAACTTATGCTCACGCTCGGCGACGATATCGAGCAGGTCGTCAAGGTCTGTGGTCTCCTTGCCCAACGTCCAGGGCGCCACCTGCCGATGCAGCACCTGACAGGTGATATCGGCGTTATAGGTCGAGACCTGTCCCCAGCCTTGGGCTCCATCCTCGGCAGTAATGCGCACGAACCCTACGGCTTCATTGGTGAAGGTCTCGATGGAGGTGAGTTTCATGAAATGCCCTTTCAGCCGCGCGCGTCTTCCAGAATAAGATCAGATGCCTTCTCGCCCACCATGATCGCGGGCGCGTTGGTGTTTCCGGTCGGAATGGTTGGGAAAATCGAGGCGTCGGCAACCCGCAACCCCGCGAGCCCATGCACCGAAAGGCGGCCATTCACCACAGAGGTGCGCGCGTCGCTGCCCATCCTGCAAGTCGAACAGGGGTGGAAGACCGACCACGCGTGGTCCCGCAGGTAGGCGCTGATCTCTTCGTCGCTCTGCACACCTTCCCCGGGCAGATGCTCGGCTTTGATGACGGTTTGCATTGCGGGCGTCTCCGCGATCTTGCGGATCAGCCTGACCCCGGCCAGCATCACGGCGCGGTCGTGATCGGTCGCGAGGTAGTTGGGCTGCAGCTCCGGCGCCTGCATCGGGTCGGGTGACCGGATTTGCAGATAGCCGACGCTGGTTGGCTTGCAGGGGTTGAACCCCATGAGGAACGCCTTGAAGGGGTCGGGACTCATCAGCGGCCGCACCCCCACCGGCGCCCGGGTATAGCTGACCGGAGAGAAATAGAGTTGCAGATCGGGCCCGGGCGATGCCTCGGACAACCGCACAAACCCACCGCCCTGGTTGAGACTGAGCGACAAGGGACCGCGACGGGTCATGGCATAATGCAACACCGCTTTCATTTTGCCGGCGAGCGGGCGCAACTGCTGGTTCAGGCTCGGTGCATGGGAAAGATAATAGTTATCGCTGCCGAGATGGTCCTGGAGGTTTTGACCCACATGCGGGGCGTCCAACAGGACCGGTATCCCATTGTCCTGCAGAACATGCCCCGGCCCGATGCCGGACAGTTGCAGCAATTGGGGTGAGTTGATCGCCCCGCCGGAAAGAATGATCTCGGCCCGCGCCTCTGCGGTCTTGGCCTGCCCGTTCAGAAGGTAGTCCACGCCGACAGCCCGCTTGTCATCGAACCGAATGCGGGTGACATGAGCACGGGTTCTGATCGCGAGGTTCGGCCTTTTTTGGGCGGGGCGCAGATAGGCTCGCGCGGTCGATGCGCGCATCCCGCCGCGCGTATTGATCTGATAGCAGCTGGCACCCGACATCTTCGCCCCATTGTAGTCGGTGTTCGTGCTAATCCCGGCCTGCGCGGCAGCCTCCAGATAGAGACGCGTCAGGGGGTGGACCTCGTGCGACACGTCGTGCACAGGCAGTGGCCCACCGACACCCCGTGCCGCATCGGGCGGGCCGTCCCAATCCTCCATGCGCCGAAAGATCGGCTCCACATCGTCCCACCCCCACCCCGGGGCGGCGGCGTTCCATTCCGCATAGTCCCGCGGATGGCCCCTGACATAGACCATCGCATTGATTGCGCTGGAGCCGCCCAGTGTCTTGCCGCGTGGCCAATAGGAGCAGCGGTTATCCAGCGCCGGGACCGGCTCGGTCTGGTACTTCCAGTTGACCCGTGCATCGTGGAAGACCTTGCCGTATCCCAAAGGCACATGCAGCCAAGGGCTGCGATCCGGCCCGCCCGCTTCCAGCAGCAGCACGCTGTACCGTCCACAGCCCGTCAGACGATTGGCCAGAACAGACCCGGCGGAGCCCGCGCCAACGATCACATAGTCGAAGGTGTCCAAGCTATTTCTCCGTCGGCCCGCGCCCGAAGATCTGCGCGAGGATCATCATGATTGAGGTCAGCAGGATCATGATGGTCGAGATCGCTGCGATCGTCGGATCGATCTGATCGCGCAGGGCGTTGAACATGTTGCGGGTCAAGGTCGGGTTGTCCCCGCCCGATATGAACATCGCGACCACGACCTCGTCAAAGGACGTCAGGAAGGCCAGTAGCGCCGAGGTGACAATGGCAAAGCGGATCTGCGGCACCGTAATGGTCAAGAACGCTTTCCAGCGCGGTGCGCCAAGGCTGCGGGCCGCAAGTTCCTGGTTCATGTCGTAGCTCTTCAGTGCCGACCCCGTCACGATCAGCACGAGGGGCAAGGCCAGCACGCTGTGCGCCAGTACCAGCCCGGTCAGCGAATAGAGCAGCTTCATCTTGACGAAGACGTAAAAGGCACCGATGGCGACGAGCACCACCGGCACCATCATTGGCGTGATCAGCAGCAGGAAGGCAACGCGCACAGATGCGATCTGCGAACAGTGCAATCCGTAGGCCGCTATGACGCCAACCGGTGTGGCCACAAGCATCGTCAGCACCGCGGCCTTGAGTGAGGTTGCGGTCGCCTGCATCCACTCGGGCGATCCGAAGTAGTTGCGATACCACCGCAGCGACCATGTCTCTGGCGGGAACTCGAGGTATTGCGAATCCGAGAAGGACATCGGAATGACAATCAGCGTCGGCGCCACCAGCAGCAGCATGACGACGCCGGCAAAGATGTAGAGCCACAGCCTTTGGCCATGGGTGATCTGCGTCGCTGATGCGGGTGCGTTCAACCAGCGCAGCATCAGTGCCCGCCCCCGCCAGTGATCTGGCCCAGATTGGTAAAGCGCGATGCGAGCCACAGAATGAAAACTGTCAGAACCAGCAGCACGACGCCAAGCGCGCTTGCCGCGCCCCAGTTCACGAAAAGCTCAATATTGGAGACGATCTTCATCGAAACCATGATAACCTTACCGCCACCCAGCACGGCAGGCGTCACGAAGAACCCTAGGCAGAGCACAAAGACCATGAGAGAGCCAGCCAGAAGGCCGGGCATCGAGAGCGGGAAGAACACCGTCCAGAAGGCGGTCCGCGGGCTCGCGCCCAGGTTCGAAGCCGCCTTTAGATAGTCGTGATCAATCGCTTTCATCGCGTTGTAGACGGGCAGGATCAGGAACGGCAGCATGATGTGGACCATGCCGATCAGAGTGCCGGTCATGTTGTGCACGATCTTGATGGGCTCGCCCCAGAGCCCAAGCGAGATCGCCCACTGGTTGACCAGACCCTGTTTCTGCAGCAGCACCAGCCAGGCATAGGTGCGCACCAGAAGCGAGGTCCAAAACGGCACCAGCACCGTGATCAGCGCGAGATTGGCCAGACGGCTTGGCAGTTGCGACATGAAATAGGCCAGCGGGTAGCCAATGAGGATGCACAGACCGGTGGTCAGAAGGCTGACCTGGAAGGTGGTCACGAAAATCCGGTAGTAGGACTTTCGCTCGATCATTCGTTCGTAGTTTTCCAGAGAGAACGCCCCATCCGCACCGATGAAGGAGACGTAAAACAACCATCCAACCGGGATCACCAGGACGATCAGCACCATCAACAAGGCTGGCGAGCTGAGACCGAAGAGCTTCAGCCGTTCCAGTGCGCCATCGCGGCGCAGACCTTCGCGGTTGCCGGGATCATCGGCCACCTGGGAATGCAACGATGCTTCAGCCATCGCTGCCATCGATCAAAACGGTGTCCGCCGCATCAAGCGAGAGGGTGACCGGGTCGCCGATGGCAGGCAGTTGCGAGACGACGTCACCGCGAATGCCGCCCCGCAGGCTGACCTCGGGGCCCTCTGCCAAGCGCGCGTACATCAGGTAACTGTCGCCCTGATAAACCACGTTGGACACGGTGGCCTGGAACAGGTTGGCACTGTCCGGCGCGCTCTCTGACGCCAGCCGCAAACGCTCCGGGCGGACCATCAGAAGCAGGTCCTTCGCGGCCTCGGCGCGCCCGTGATGTTTGAGCTCAATCTCGCCATAGCGGATCTTGTCCCCAGCACGCGTAACCCGCAGGAAGGTGGATTCTCCAATGAAATCAGCAACAAAGCGGTTGGCCGGGGCGTCATAGAGTTGCTGGGGGGTGGCCAGTTGCATGATCCGGCCGTGATTGACCACGGCGATCCGGTCGGACATCGTCAGCGCTTCGCGTTGATCATGGGTCACATAGACGGTGGTCATGCCCAGTTTGTCATGCAGATGGCGCAATTCAATCTGCATCTGGTCCCGCAGCTTCTTGTCGAGCGCCGACAGCGGCTCGTCCATCAGCAGGATACGCGGCTCAAAAACAATCGACCGTGCGAGTGCAACGCGCTGCTTCTGTCCGCCAGACAGCTGATCGATCCGGCGTGGTCCGTAGCCGCCGAGTTGCACCGTCTCAAGTGCCGCTTCGACCCGAGTGGCGATCTCCGCCTGTGGACGTTTGCGCAGCCGCAGCGGGTAGCCGACATTTCCCGCCACTGTCATATGAGGAAAGAGCGCATAGTTCTGGAACACCATACCCACGTCGCGCAGATGCGGTGCCTTGCGGATGACCTCGGTCTCGCCGAACTTCAGGCTGCCCGCATCTGGCCTCGTAAAGCCCGCGAGCACCATCAGCAGCGTTGTCTTGCCCGACCCCGACGGCCCCAGCAGCGTCAGGAACTCCCCGCTTTTGACATCCAGTGACACATCATCAAGCGCGTGCACCGAGCCATAGGTCTTGGTGACATGGCGTACGGTGATCGGCAGGGCGTTGGACCCGGTGTTCAAGACAGTTCTCCCACCGTGATCCGCGGGCCAGCGATCGGCCCGCGGCACGTGATTGAGGCTGGGCCGATCACTCGGTCAGCATTTCCTGGTACATCTCATCTGCTATGGTCTCCCATTTTGCGTACCACTCCAGCGAAACTGGCAGCTGCAGCGCGGCATTCGCAGGCGAAGACGGCAGACTCGCCGCCATTTCAGCACTGATCTCGCCCGTCTCATAAGCGGCTTTGTTGGTGGGTCCATAGGTGATGTACTTTGGCAGATCATCCTGATATTCGGCCTTCGAAATCTCAGCGAGGAAGGCCATGGCCACATCCTTGTTCGGCGCGCCCTTCGGAATGGCGAAGCAGTCATAGTCAAGCAGCGCCTGATTGAAGCTGTAGGTCACCTTCGCGCCATCCTTCGCGGCATTGTCAAAGCGTCCGTTCCAACCGGTCGTCATATCGACCTCGCCGTCCTTCATCAGCTGCGCGTGCTGCGCACCGGATGACCAGAAGACGTCGATATGTGGTTTCAATTCGCGGATCTTGTTCAGAGCGCGCTCGATCCCTTCCTCTGAATCGAGGACCGTATAGACGTCTTCCATGGCCACGCCATCCGCCATGATCGCGGGCTCAAGCGCGCCTGCCACCTTGCTGCGATAGGCACGCTTGCCCGGGAATTTCTCGACATCGAAGAAGTCCGCCCAGCTTTGCGGCCCGGCGTCACCATACGTCTCCGTATTCCAGGCGTAGACGGTCGAGAAAACGTCACCGCCGACACAGAACTCGGATTTCAGGGTCGGATAGAACTCCGACACGTCGATGATCGAATAGTCCAGCGGCTCAAGCAGCCCTTCCGCACCGGCCCGCGCGGCGGACCCCGAGCCACTGGCGACGATGTCGAGTGACACCGCGCCCGATGAGACCTGCAGCCGGACGTCGGACATGCCCCCGTAGGTCTCCTGTTTCACCACAATGCCGGTCTTTTCCGACGCGGGCTCGAACAAGGCCTTGCTTTGTGCCTCCTGGTAGGAGCCGCCCCAGGACGCAATCGTCACCGTTTTTTCCTCGGCATAGGCGGCTGGTGCCAGAAGTGCCGTCGCCAGCGCGAGACTGATTTTCCGTTTCATGGTCTTCCTCCGTGTTGTCTGTTGGCGCGGTCCGTTGCGGACGCGCATATCGCCTGTGCTTTTGTCCGAGCGGCCTGGCGTGGGGGCCGTTCGGTTGATTTAGGTCGCAGCCATCGCCGCGCGTCTGGTTTGAACCCGGTCCCGCCTGCGGTACCAGGCCACAGTCGCGGGCAGAAACCAGGGGTTGCCGGTGTAGAAGGGCCGTGTGGGGTTCTGCAGGCCATCGAAGGCCGTCGCCCCCTCTGCAAGGCCAAGAACCTTCTGGCCCAGCCGTTTGCCAAGGTAACTCGCCATCGACACGCCGGAACCGCAATACCCCATCGCGTAGTGCACGCCGTCATGCACGCCGGTGTGCGCGAGCTCATCGAAGGTATAGGCCACCCGCCCCATCCAGGAATGGGTTATGCGGCTCTCGGAGAGCTGCGGGAAAATGCGGCACATATCATCGAACAGCCGTGGGCCGCTGATCATTGTATCGGTCTCGCTGGCCGAAACACGCCCGCCGAACAGCACTCGGCGACGGTCTGGTGAGGACCGATAGTAGTAGACGACCTTGCAGGTGTCGCTGGCGATGCGGTCGGTCGGGAACAGCTCATCGATCAGAGCTTCCGGCAGAGGCTCGGTGGCGATCATATAGCTGCCGATCGGAATAACCCGGCGTTGCAGCCAGGGCGTCAGGCTTGTGGTGTAGCCGTTGGTGGCCACAACCACATCGCGCGCCCGAATGGCGCCCTTGGCCGTAGACAGGTGAAACCCACCGGTGTCACGGGTAAGGCCAGTGACCGCGCAATGGCCCACAACATGCACGCCTCCCGCCGTGGCGAGCGACAAGAGCCCTCGGTGATACTTGGCCGGATTGATCGAGGCATGCCGCGGAAAGACGACACCGCCATAATAGCTGTCGGACCCAAGCTCTTGCCGCTGGTCCGATTTCGGAATGACATGCGCGGTGATCCCCTCGGCTCGGGCGAGGCACGCGGCGTTCCGGGCAATCTCTTCGTAATGCTGTGGCGTGTGGGCTGCGTGGTACCGGCCATTTCGGCGAAAGTCACAGGCAAGACCCTCGGTCGAGACAAACTCTTCGATCCAGTCAAGCGCCGCCTCCCCCTCCTTGCGAATGGCCCGCGCGCGCTCCATGCCGTATCGGGCCGCAAGCTTGTCCAAAGACGGTTTTACACTGGTGCTGATCTGGCCGCCGTTTCGCGTGCTGCAGCCCCATCCAGGGGCTTCAGCGTCCATCACCATAGTCGTCCGCCCGCCGCGTGCCGTTTCGATTGCGGCATTCAAACCGGTATACCCCGAGCCTATGATTGCGACGTCGACAGTTTTCAGTGGCTCGGTCGGAAGCGACTCGACCGGCGGCAGACCGTCGAGCCAGTAAGAGCTGTCTTTGCACTCCGGCCTCAAGGCCGTTTGCCGCGCCATCCCGTGCTCCTCACACGCCCCGGCCAAACGACCGGACCCAAGTTTAATAGCAAAAGAGCGTTCCCACCCCCCGTATCAGTTGACGATATGAAGCCAGGTTGATTAAATCAATATAATTTGCATTATCAATGTATTCGATTTCCTTATGTTGAGCGAGGACAGGACCCGAGTGCCCATAAAGCTGCGCCACATGGAAGTCTTCAATGCGCTGATCGAAGCGGGATCAGTCTCGCGCGCTGCTGACAGGTTGAACCTTACCCAACCGGCGGTCAGCATCGCGCTCAGTAACTTCGAGGATGAGCTGGGGTTTCGCCTGTTCCACCGTGAACGCGGCTTTTTCAAACCGACGAACGAAGCCGCCTTGCTGCATGAGGAAGTCATGCACGGCTTGCGGGCGATTTCCCAGGTGGAACAGCGCGCGGCCGGTATTCTCTCGGGTCAAACCGGTGGTGTGAGCATCGCGACCAACGGCGTTCTCGCCTTCAATTTCCTGCCCGCACTTCTGGCGTCGTTTCAGCAGGAGCGGCCCGACATACGGGTCGAGATCAAGGTGCATTCGTCGCGCCAGATCGCGTCGTGGGTTGCCAGCCGCCATATCGACATCGGGCTGATCGACCTGCCTGTGCCTGTCGCGGGCCTCGACACTGAGATTTTCGAGTTTGAATGCGTCTGCGCCATGCACGAGAGTGACCCGCTGGCGTCGCTGAAAACCGTGCGGCCCCAATCGCTTGCGGACCGGTCCGTTGTCAGCGTCACCGGGGATCATCAGATCGACCGGCAGCTTGATACCCTGTTGTCAGAGACCGACACCCGGATTGTCCGGAATGCAAGCGCCTATTACTTCGCGATCGCCCGCAACCTTGTCGCCTCGGGCGATTATGTCGCGATACTTGATCCAATCAACGGCAAGGTGGATCTGAAGGATGGCGTTGTATGGCGGCCCTTTGCACCGCGCATCGAGAACCATCTCGCGGTGATCACGGCCAAGGGCCAGCCGATTAGCAAGGCGACGATGGAGGTTCAGGACCGCATTCGCGATGGGCTCAGCCGGTATACAGGGTGACGCAGGCAGGACATGGCGCGAGACGTTTTCAGATGACATCCGCTGCTGCCCTCAAAGCCCTCCTGCGGTGTGCGGCCAGGTATGTGTCGCGCCATGACAGCGAGATCGCCCGCGAGATCGCGGGTGCGCTGAGCGCGGCCCAAGCGGCGGAACCGGCGCTGGCCGCCGCAATGACAAGGGCGTCAGAGAGCGTGCCGCAGATGTTGGAGGGAAGTGAGGATGAACTGCTGCTGGCCTTGCACGACTGCGTGCACGCGCTGCATTGGCGACCAGCCGGGTTTGGGAACCTGCCCGACAGCGCGTCGGAATCCCTGGCCGTCACCGAACTGATTGGGCCAGACGGCATGTTCCCCGCATCTGCCATCCGGGTTGGGTTGCTGATCCAGCATTCGCACTTTCGTTATCCGAAACACTCTCATGCGGCAGAGGAACTCTATCTGGTGCTTAAAGGCACCGCGCATTGGGCCGTCGATAAAGACGCACCGGTTCCCCGACCACCGGGAACCTTCGTGCACCACGAATCCTTTCAGCCCCATAGCATGGTGACCTCCGCCCAACCCCTGCTCGCCCTGTGGGGATGGATCGGCGACGTGGACGGCGCGACCTATTCGGTGTGACAAGAATCTTTGGGGATTGACGCGCCCTCATTGCATCATGGCTGTGACAAAGGCATCGCTGAAGGCTTCCGCCAGGGTCGATTGCGGACGGCCCGGTCGGGTCAGCATACAGGCGGTGACCGATATCGGCGGATCGAAGGGGCGCATGACAAGGTCCATGTTGGGCAGAAATCCGGCGGTGTAGCTGTCGACAATGGCCACGCCCGACCCCGAGTGGGCCAGCACAGCCGCTGTGTGACAGTATCGCACCTCCACCTGCGGTGTGTAGGGGACGCAGGCGCGCTCGAAGGCGGTTTGTACTAGCGCGCCGAGACGCGAGGCGCGGTCCAGGCCGATCAGCCCCGCACCCTCCAGATCGCGCGGTCCGATCACGGTGAGCTCGGCCAGCGCATGATCGGCACGCATCAGAGCCACCATCCGGTCTGTGCGCAGCTTTTGCACCGCGACGCCTGGATGATCTTCGAGCCCCAGGCACAGGCCGATGTCGGCAGCTCCGATGGCGACCGCATCGATCACGTTTTCCATGCGCCGCACGTCATATTGCACGGTCACACCGGGACGATCTTTGAGAAAGCGAAACAGAGCGCCCGGCACGACCGAATGGCCCAGCGGTGGTGTCGCCATAAGGCGTAGCTTGCCCACCGACCCTCCGCGCAGATCACGCACCCGGGATTCGACGGAACGGAGCTGTTCGAACAGCGGCTCGATCTCCTGGAAGAGGCTGCGCGCATCATTGGTCGGCACCATCCGCTTCTTGTCGCGCTCGAAGAGGGCGAAGCCAAGCTGGCGCTCCAGCTGCTTGATCGCGGTCGAGACCGATGCCTGCGAGATGCCCAGGTGCTCAGCCGACGCCACAGTGGTCTGATGCTGCATCAGGGTACCAAACACCTCGAGCAGGCGCAGCGACAGGTCATTTCGGCGGGTGATCTTCACATCGCTTATCGTAGTCCGTTTGTGCCCTGATCGAAAAGGGCAAAACGGCGCCGCACGCCCGGTCAGGACCGGATGTCAAAGGGTCCCGGCCAGCACGAGGCCCATCGCCATGGCAACCGCTGCCTGTGTCGGGTCGATCACCGGGAGACCCAGCCGCGCCTCCAGCGGGGCGCGGTGCAGCGCCATGCCCGCGCATCCGAGCACCAGCGCCTCCGCCCCATCGGCTTGCAACTCACTTCCAACCTCCACCAGCTTGTCGAAGGTGCCGGTACCGCGCGCGGTTTCGTCCACACTCATGTTGAGCGCGCGCTCACCCGCCACGCGGTCAAGGACGCCCATACGCCGCATGTAAAGCCTGTGCCGTTTCTCCGAGGCCGACGAGATGCCAATGATCCCGATCCGGTCCCCGCGCGCCAAGGCTGTCAGGACCCCGCTTTCCTGAATGCCCATAACGGGCACGGAAGAGATCGAACGGCAGGCGTCGATCCCCGGATCGGAATAGCAGGCAATAACAAAAGCACTGGCATCGGTGCGTCCTTCCACCAGATCCACCAGGGGCAGGACGACCTGGTCGGAGTGTATCTGGTTCTCGATGCCAAAGGGGCCTTCGGTCAGGGTCACGCAATCGATGCCCGGCCCGCCGTCTCGAGCAAAGGGTGCCAGCGCCGTGGCCAACCCGTCCGTGACGGCCTGATTGCTGTTGGGGTTGATGACAACGATCGGCCCCATCATGGGGCAATCTCCGCGCCGAAGTTGTAACGCGGGTCCAACTCGACCGCGCGATGCCCGGGATAGCCTGTCAGGTCGATCTGCGCCCGTGCAACGTATTGACCGTGATCATGCGAACCAACAAAGGTGCCGCCCTCCACCACCAGCGTGCCGCGCGACAGCACCGTGACGGGCCAGCCGGTCAGCTCCCAGCCCTCATAGGGCGTGTAGTCCATGTTGTCGTGCTGGTCCGCGACCGTGACCTTGCGCGTCTCGGCCGGATCCCAGATCGCGATGTCGGCGTCCATGCCAATGGCAATGCTGCCCTTCTTCTCCAGCCCGTAAAGCTTGGCCGCATTCGTCGCACCGAGGGCCACGAATTGCTGCAAGGTGATGCGCCCGGTGTTGACCCCTTCGGAAAACAGCAGCGGCAGGCGCAGCGCAATCCCCGGCATACCATTGGCGATCTGCTTGAAGGTCGCATTGGGCCCATTCGACAGCTTTCCGGTCTCATCAAAGCGATAGGGCGCGTGGTCCGACGAAAAGACGCTGAAGGTGCCCGCCTGCAGATGCCGCCACAGACCCTCTTGTGTGGGACCGTCACGCAGCGGAGGCGAGCACATGAACTTGGCCCCTTCCATGCCCGGCCGGTCGAGGTCATCGCGCGTCAGGAACAGGTACTGCGCGCAGGTTTCGCCAAAAATCTTGGCCCCGGCCATGCGCGCCGCACTGACCAACCCCGCGCCTTCGGGTGTCGAGACATGCACAATCAGAAGCGGCGCATCCACCAGTTTGGCCAGCGAAATCGCGCGGTAGATCGCCTCTTCTTCCGCCAGCGCCGGGTGGCTCGGCGCATGATAGCGCGGCGCGGTGTGACCGGCCTGCGCCAGCCGCTCCGATATCCAGGCGATCATCCCGGAGTTCTCCGCATGCACCATCGTCAATGCGCCGTGTGTCTTCGCCACCGTCAATATGTCCAGAAACTGCCGGTCGTCGATCTTCATCAGATCGTAGGTCATGAAAACCTTGAAGGAGGTCACACCGCGCGCAAAGGCGGCAGGCAGCTCTTTTGTCAGGGCCGTTTCGGTCGGATCAGCAATGATCAGGTGATAGCCATAGTCGATCACCGAGGAGCCCGCCGCCCGGCTGTCGTAAAGGTCCAGCGTTTCGGTCACCCCCATGCCCCGATGCTGCGCGGCAAAGGGCACGAAACAGGAATTGCCGCCAAAGGCCGCGGAGATCGAGCCGCTGCGATAGTCATCCGAGGTCATGCCACCCGTCGCGGACTCCTGGGCGATGTGGCAATGTGCCTCGACCCCGCCGGGCAGCACAAGCTTGCCGCTGGCATCGATCCTGTCGCGGCCTTCAAGGCCGGTCCCAAGCGCGGCGATGATGCCACCCGTAATGCCGATATCGGCATGGAAGGTGTCGGTTGCGGTGGCGATCTTGCCGCCTGTGATAACGAGATCAAACATGGGTCACACCGATCTGATGGCACCACCGTCACAGCGGATCAGGCTGCCGGTGACATAGCTGGCGGGGGCGGAGGCGAGGAAGGTCGCGACAGCGGCGAATTCGGCAACGGTGCCGTAGCGCCCCGCAGGGATAGTCGCACGGGAGGCTGCGCGCACCGCGTCGATGGGCTTGCCGCTTTTTTCCGCGGCATTGGCGTCGAGTTCATCCACCCTTTCGGTATGGATGCGCCCGGGCAATAGCATGTTGACGGTCACCCCATCGGCGGCCACGTCCGCGGAGAGGGATTTCGACCAGCCAACGAGCGCCGAGCGCAGCGCGTTCGACAGCCCAAGGGTCGGGATCGGCTGGATCACCCCCGACGAGCCGATGGTGATCACGCGGCCCCAACCCCGTGCGCGCATCGCGGGCATCAGCCGTGCGGTCAGTGACATGACGCTCAGCACCATGGCGTCAAACTGCTTGGCCAACACCGTCATGTCGGCATCGACCATCTGCCCCGGGGGCGGGCCGCCCGTGTTGTTGATCAGAATATCGACGCCGCCCAAGGTTTTGTCGGCAGCGGTACACAGCGTCTGGACAGCGTCCGGGTCCGTCAGATCGACCGTCACGGAGTCGGCGCGCCCCGGGCCCCGCTCAGTGATCTCTTTCGCCGCATCTTCAAGGCGGTCCGTCGAGCGGCCGGTCAGCAACACATGACAACCTTCGGCCGCCAGCGCCTGCGCGATGCCAAGGCCGAGCCCTCTTGAGGACGACATGACCAGTGCGCGCTTGCCGTTCAATCCCAGATCCATCAGCCAAGCTCCTTCAGACGTTTGTCGAGCCGCGTCATGAGACGGCTCAACTCTTCCTGATCGCGGGGTGTCAGCGACGGCCCTGGTGCCCGGACACGGGCGGACCCGATCACGCCACGGCGGCGCAGCACCTCCTTGCGGATGGCCAGCCCAAGGCCCAACTGCTGCTCATAGCGCACCATGGGCAGGTAGGCGTCGAAGAGGTCCTCGGCCCCGTCCACATCCCCGGCCTTGTGCCGCGCCACAACCTGCACCAGCATCTCCGGGTAGGCAAAGCCAGTCATCGCCCCATCCGCACCGCGCTGCATCTCCTGCGCCAGGAATAGAGCCGAATTGCCGGTCAGGATCGACAGGCGCGGCACCGCGCCGACACCGGTTTCCGAGCGGACGCGGCTGAGCTTGGTCAGGCCAGGCCAGTCTTCATGCTTCAGCATGACGATCTGTGGATGATCCACTGCCAGGCCGAGTATGGTCTCGACCGAGACTTGCACGCCGGTCGTCTGCGGATAGTCTTGAAAACAAATGGGCACATCCGGCAGCGCCTTGCAGACCTGGGCCATGTAGCCCTTGAGCTTGGCCTCCGTGCCCTGCCCCGGCTGTGGGGCCACCATCACGCCGCCCGCGCCCGCATCCATGACCGTGCCTGCAAGACGCGCCATGGCATCCAAGCCCGCCGCAGAGACACCGACCACAACGGGTACACGACCATCGACCCGCTTCAGCACATGGCGCGCAAAGGTGGCCGCCTCATCCCCCATCATCTTGGGCGCCTCTCCCATGATGCCGAGGATGGTCATGCCTGTCACACCGCAGTCGATATAGAAGTCTACCATCCGGTCAGCGCTCTCCAGATCGAGCGCGCCGCTGTCATCAAATGGGGTGGCGGCGATGATGAAGACGCCCTCCGAATGTCTGTGAATGGTCATGCGTGTTCCTTTTTGGTCAGCGTCGGGATGCTCCGGGGCGTGATCTCCTCCAGCCGCGCGTATTTGTCGGCAAAGAGCCGTGCAACGGGATAATCGCCCCCCCAGTTCACTCGTAGGGTCTGCGGATCGATCATCCCCTCCTGAGCGGTCAGCGCCACCGCTTCCCCGACGACGATCTCGCGTTCGGGCGAATAGGTCAATGTATCCCGCCGCTTGCACTCAATCGCGACAGGCACATCGGCCAGACGCGGCGTCGCGATCTTGGTGGAGGCGATCAGGGTCAAACCCAGAGCTTCCGGTTCGGACTGAGACCGGTCATAGGCCGCGGCTGTCGCCACCATATCCGCGCAGAGGGTTGGGGTTGCGATGTTGATGACGAACTCGCCCGACCGGCGGATGTTTTCGGTGGTGTCCTTCGCCGTCCCGTCGGCCCGGTGCTCGAGGCCGAGGATCACCAGCGCCGGGTCCTGCCCGAAGAGGTTGAAGAAGGAATAGGGAGCGGCATTCACCACGCCGTCGGGCCCCAGCGTCGTGACCCAGGCCACAGGCCGCGGAATGACAACTGCGGTCAAAAGCTTGTACCGCATCGCGGGCGTTAGCGCGTCGAGATCAATCTGCGTCATTCCGGGTGCACGACCCCGGTCTGACCGGTGATCCGCCCATAGTGCTCGATCCGCCGATGCCGCGCAAAATCGAAGATCGTGCTCTTGCCGAATTGGCACAAATCCATGTCGCAGGCGTGCACGATCAACTCGTCTCCCTCTGTTTCCGCCCGGGAAACGACAAACCCGTTCGGGTCAACAATGATGCTGCCCGCCATGAGCGGATGCCCGTCCTCATCTCCGGCCTTGGCCACGGCAACCACCCATGTGGCGTTCTGATAAGCCCCCGCGGTGATCGACAAATCCGAATGATAGAGCCGGTGCTCCAACCCCTCAGCGGCGTCCTGGGAGTTTACCGAAGGCGTGTTGTAGCCGAGCGTGATCAACTCCACCCCTTGCAGCCCCATCTCGCGATAGACCTCGGGCCAGCGGCGGTCGTTGCAGATGCACATGCCCATCCAGGCATCGAGATTGCGCCAGACGGGAAACCCCAGATCGCCTGGCTCGAAATAGCGTTTCTCCAAGTGCTGAAATGCACGCTCGGTGTCATAGTCGCTGTGCCCAGGCAGATGCACCTTGCGGTACTTGCCGACGATGTTGCCCGCACGATCGGTGAGTATCGAGGTGTTGAAATGATGCCCGTCGGGGGTGGCCTCGGCATAGCCAAAGGTGATCGCGATCCCGTGGCGCCGCGCGCGGTCGAACAGAGGCTGAGTCGCGGCATTCGGCATCTCTGCTTCGTACCACTGCGCCAGTTCAGCGGGATCCTCGATGTACCAGCGCGGGAAAAACGTGGTCAGCGCCAATTCGGGAAAGACCACCAGATCACATCCCGCTTCAGCGGCCTGATCCAGCAGGGTGATCATCCGCGCGACCACCGCCTGCCGCCCGTCCGCCTTCTGGATCGGGCCCATCTGCGCCCCGCCAATCACTATCTCGCGCATATGCCGCGCTCCTCTCTTCAGGTTGCCACGCGCCGCTCGAACCGGCTGATCATGCGGATCAGCGGCCAGAGCAGCACCAAGTAAAGGCCGGCCGCCAGCACCAGCGGCGAGGCGTTGTAAGTCACCGACCGGGCGAGCCCCGCCGCGTGCAGCATCTCGCCCAGGCTGACCACGGACGCCAGCGACGTCAGCTTGACGACTTCCACCATGTTCGACAGCAAATCAGGCAGCACGTTGCGCGTTGCTTGCGGCAGCGTCACGTAAACGAGCGTTTGGGTCGCACTCAATCCGGTCGAACGCGCAGCCTCCGCCTGCCCCCTTGGCACGGACAACAGCCCGGCGCGAAATATCTCGCCGAAGTACGCTGAGTTGTTGAGAAAGAACCCTACAGTCACCGCCAAAAGCGGCGAGATGTCGAACCCGGCAAAAGGAAGCCCCGCATAGATGAAGATGAGCAGCACCAGCGGCGGCAGAGCGCGAAATAGGTCTACGAAGCCGATGGACAGCCAGCGCACTGCGCGCTGACCCGACAGCGACCCGAGGGCCGCCAACAGCCCACCGATGGCACCGAGCGGGATCACCACAGCACAGATCAGCAAGGTCATACCCAGCCCCTTGATCACCAGCGGCCAGGCCTGCGCCATAATGCCAAGGTTAAAGAACTGCTCGATGATCGCATCCATCCCGTTACCCTCCCGGCGGCGCGAACCGCGCCTCGAGCCAGCGCGATCCGATCACGAAGGGCAGAAACAGAAGGACATAGGCGATGGCGGCCAACGTCAGTGGCGAGGCGTTGGCGCTAAAACTCTGCGCCGTCGTCGCCTGCCCGAGAATGTCAGGCACGCCGATCACCATGCCGAGCGCGGTCATCTTGGTGATCGCGATCGCTCGATTGGTGAGCGGTGGGATGACCATGCGCACGGCCTGCGGCAGCACCGCAAACAGCAGCGCCTGGTCGAAGGTCAGGCCGGTCGAGCGGGCCGCTTCCCATTGACCTTTCGGAGTTGCAGTGATCCCGGCCCAGACGATCTCTTCTGCAAAGGCCGCCAGCACAAGCGAGAGCACAACGAAAAGCACCGCAAAGGAAGACAGGACAACGCCCACATTCGGCAGACCAAAGAAGGCCAGCAGGATCAGCACCAGCGGCGGCAGAGCGCGGAAGACATCCGCGAAGATCACGATAAAGAAGGACAGCGGGCGCCATTCATACGCCCGCACGCAGGCCAGGGCCGTGCCCACCGCCACGCCCGCAATCACGATCAGCACGGACAGCAACACCGTGACCAGCGCCCCTGCGAGGATATCGGGGGCGTAGCGGGCAAGGACAGCGCCATTGAAGAAGGTATCGATAAACCGGTCCATCGCGTTATCCGTGCACCCGCGAGAGGAAAGACCGGGTGCGTTCTTGTGTGGGGGCCCCGAAAATCTGCTCAGGCGGGCCCTGTTCCACGATCCCACCACCGTCCATGAAGATCACGCGGTCGGCCGCATCCCGGGCGAATTTCATCTCGTGGCTGACCACGAGCATGGTCATCCCCTGCCCTGCGAGGTCTCGCATCACGTCGAGCACATCACCTACGAGTTCGGGGTCGAGCGCCGAGGTCGGCTCGTCAAAGAGCATCACCGTGGGATTCAGCGCAAGCGCGCGGGCAATCGCCACGCGTTGCTGCTGGCCACCTGACAGCTGAGACGGGTAGTGCCCTGCCCGGTCGCTCAGACCCACGCGCGCCAGCGCTGCGTGCCCGGCCTCTTCAGCAGCGGCGCGCGGCATCTTCTGGACCCGGCGCAGCGCCAAGGTCACATTGCCCAGGGCTGACAGATGCGGGTAGAGATTGAATGACTGAAACACCATCCCGATGCGCTGTCGCATCCGGTTGAGGTCTACGCCCGGGCCGGTCAGCCGGTCCCCTTCGATGAAGACCTCGCCGCTGTCGGGCTCTTCCAACCGGTTGCAACAGCGCAACATGGTGGATTTGCCCGAGCCGGAGGGCCCGAGAACGAACACCATCTCGCCGCGCTGTACCAGCAGATCAATGCCCTTCAGCACCGGATCGGCACCGAAGGACTTGTGAAGCGCCCGCACCTCAAGCGTCGCCGGAGCGGCGCTGCCGTTGGCTTTGGGCGCAAGGGTCATCTCAGCTGCACCCGGGCGTGTGGCTG
Organism: Roseobacter cerffii; assembly: GCF_054226325.1. Taxonomy (NCBI): domain Bacteria; kingdom Pseudomonadati; phylum Pseudomonadota; class Alphaproteobacteria; order Rhodobacterales; family Roseobacteraceae; genus Roseobacter; species Roseobacter cerffii. The sequence continues at coordinate 1,961,940 of NZ_CM135757.1, read as the reverse complement.
CTTTCAACGAAGCCGTCGAAACCCGGCTCGCCATAGCCCGGCAATGGCGTAACGGCTGCCGAGCCTTCGGCGGGCTCGGCCCCGAACCATTTCACGCTCAGTTCGGCGATCGTACCGTCGATCTTCATGCACTCGATGACCGTCTCGACCTTGGCCCGTAGGTCTTCGTCGTCAGTGCGGAAGGGCATGCCCCAGACCAGCCCTGTGGAGTGGATATAGGCAAGCTCGATCTGCGGGCTTTGCTTGGCCGCCCAGGCGCTCACCGTGTTCCCCGCGACATTGGCAAAGGCACGGCCCGAGATGACGGCCTGCACCGCATCCGTATTGGTGCCGTAGCTTTCGACGGTCCAGCCGATCTCCTCCGCCAGATCGGTCGCCCAGCTGTCATAGGCCGATCCTTTGTTCACGGCGATGACCTTGCCATCGAGGTCCTCCAGCGCGGTGATCGGCTCGGCCCCGGCCTTCGTGACAAAACCGAAATCCGTGTTTAGATAGCCTTCGGTGAAAAGGATATTCTCTGCCCGCTCGGTGGTGATCGTGGTGGGCGCCACGACGAAGTCATAAGTACCCGCCGCAAGCCCCGGCAGGATGCCGGACCATTGGGTCGCGACGATATCCATGGTCACGCCCAAACGTTCTCCGATCTCATTGGCGAGGTCGACATTGAACCCTTCGACCCCACCGGACAAAGATGGCATAGCGTGTGGCGCAAATGTGCCATCCAGCGCGACCTTGTAGGTCGTATCATCTGCCAGAGCGGGGCTACTGAAGGCAAACGTGGCCGCCAACGCAGTAAGTGTGGGTGTGGTTTTCATGTTCATTCTCCTGTTGGGTGGTTTGGTTGTCGTTTGGGGCCTGATCCCGTCACATCAGCGCCTCGATCACGAAAGGGCCGGGCTCGGCGACGGCGTCTGCGATGGCGCGCTGCAGCTCTGCGACGCAGGCAACCTGACGCCCGGGCACGCCCATGCCGCGCGCCAGCGCAACGAAATCGAGGTATGGCCGGTCGAGATCGAGCATGTCGAGCGCGGACCGGCCCGGGTTGGCCCCGACCGCAAAGAGCTCGGTTTTGAGGATTTCATAAGTGCGGTTTGCAAAGACGATGGTCGTCACATTCGCGCCCTCGCGGGCCTGGCTCCATAGGCCCTGCACGGTATACATGGCCGATCCGTCAGCCTGCAGCGCCACGACCGGGCGCTCCGGGCAGGCGACCGCCGCTCCTAGCGCCAGCGGGATGCCATCACCGATGGCCCCACCGGTCAGGGAGATCCAGCTGTGCGGCGCGGCAGCTTGCGTGGCCGCCCAGATGTCGCGCCCGGCGGTGATGCTCTCATCCACCACGATCGCATTTTCGGGGATCGCATGGGCAATTGCCGCGGCCAGGGTCGCATGCGCGATGGGTCCGGCCTGTGGCACCGGCGGCAGACTGGCCTCGGGCACATGCGCGTCAACGCCTAAACGCTCGGCAAGCGCGGAAATCGCACCTGGACCATCGCCACCCGGTGCGACCAGGACGGTTTCGGCACAGTCTTTTGGCAGGAGCAGGCTGGGCTTGCCCGGGTAGGCAAAGAACGCCACGGGAGGGACGGTTTCAATCAAGACCGCGTGGCGAAACGAAGCCAAAGACTCCAGAGCAAGCGTGATCGGATAGGGCACCCGCGCGATGCCCGCACGCCCTGCCCCGCGCTCAAAGCGGCGATTTGACGTGGGCGCCATCACGCGCGCGCCTGTCTGCGCTGCGATCCCGTGCAGCAACGCGACGGTCTGTGGGTCTTCCAACACGGTGCCACTCACGAGCAGGGCACTGTCGCGGCCGAGAGCCTCCATCGCTGCGATGACGGCTTCCTCAGACGCAGGTTCAGGCTCAGCCTGCGCCGGTGGCGGAGCAACCAAACCGCCATCCTCCCACCCGATGTCCGCCGGGGCAATCAGCGTCGCCACCTTGCCGGGGCGCGATTGCGCGGCCCCAAGCGCTGCCATCGCTTGCGCGCCGAAGCTGCCTGCATCGCGCGCGGTGTCGACATAGTCCGAAAACGGCGCCGCAGCTCCTGCGACATCCGCCGTCAGCGGCGCATCGTAACCCCGGTGCCGTACCGCATGATCCCCCACGAGGTTCAGCATCGGCGTGCGCGCCTTGCGGGCGTTGTGCATGTTCGCGCCCGCATTGGCGAGCCCAGGTGCCAGATGCAAGAGCGTCACCGCCGGTTTGCCCGCCATCCGCGCATAGCCATCCGCGGCGCCCGTTGTGACACCTTCGAAAAGGCCCAACACGCAATGCATCAACCCGGTGCGGTCCAGCGCATCGACAAACTGCATCTCGGAAGTGCCGGGGTTGGCGAAACAAACCTCGACACCAGCCCCATGCAGGCTGCGCACGACGGATTCAGCACCGTTCATCTTGGGGGGAGCCTGATCGTTCATGCCGGTTCCTTTTCCCGCGCGGCGTTCAGCACGGCCAGACGGGTGCGCAAGGCCGCCGACTGTTTGGTGCCAGCCATGTGATCCACGGCGGGGAGATCCTCTGCCAGATGGCAAGCCACCTGCGTGGCCCCAAGCATCCGCAACGCGGGCCGTTCGGTCTTGCAGCGCGCAGTTGCGATTGGACAGCGTGGGTGAAAGGCACAACCGGGCGGCGGTTTGAGCGCCGAGGGCAAATCCCCCTCGACCGGCGCACTGAGCGTGCGGGTCTGCGGGTCCGGCTTGGGCGCTGCTGCGATCAACGAGCGGGTATAAGGGTGGCGCGGCGCGGCGAAGAGCGCCGCAACGGGCGCCTCCTCGACGATCCTGCCCAGATAGACCACCGCCACGCGATCAGCCATGTGCCGGACGACCGCCAAATCATGGCTGATGAAGATATAACCGATCCCGAATTGCGCCTGCAGATCGGCCAGAAGGTTGACGATCTGTGCCTGCACGCTCACATCAAGGGCGGAGACTGGTTCATCGCACACGATCAAACGCGGCCGCGTGGCAAGGGCCCGGGCGATGCCCACGCGCTGGCGCTGACCACCGGAAAACTCATGTGGGTAGCGCCCGGCGTGCCAGGATTGCAGCCCACAGGTCTCCAGTAATTCAGCCACACGATCCCCCGCATCTGATGGTTTGGCCAACCCGTGCAGTACCAACGGCTCGGTCAGCGTTTCGGAGACGGTCATGCGCGGGTTCAGAGAGGCGAAAGGGTCCTGAAAGATGATCTGCATACGCCGCCGCATGACGCGCAGGGCATCCGGTCCGAGGCTCAGCACGTCGTCTCCCTCCAGCGTCACCTGCCCCGCAGTCGGCTCCACCAGCCGCAGCACCGCGCGCCCGATGGTGGACTTGCCACAACCGCTCTCGCCGACGACGGCCAGCGTCTCACCCGCTTTGACGTCGAAGCTGACGTCGCTGACGGCCTGCACCTGACCGACGACCCGCCGCAGGACACCACGACGGACGTCGAAATGCTTGGTCAGACCTCGCACCTGCAGAAGCGTCATGCCGCATCCTCCAGCGGGGCCTTCCAGCACGCGACCCCATGCCCGTCGCCTAGCTCGCGCAGCGGTGGGTCTTCTGCCGCGCAGCGCGCATCGGCCAGCGGACAGCGAGAGGCAAAGCGGCAGCCGGGTAGCGACACCCAGGGCGGCGGAACCGATCCCGGGATCGTCGCCAACCGCCCGGCGGCGGCGTCAATTCGCGGCACGGCAGCCATGAGCCCGATGGTGTAGGGATGTTGGGGGTCAGCAAAGAGCGCACGCGTCGGCGCGCGTTCAACCACCCGGCCTGCGTACATCACCACCACATCATCACAGGTCTGCGCGACGACACCCAGATCATGGGTGACAAGCATGACCGCCGCGCCCGTGCGTTCCCGCAGGCTGCCCATCAGATCGAGGATCTGCGCCTGGATCGTGACATCCAGTGCGGTTGTGGGTTCATCGGCAATCAGCAACTCGGGGTCGTTGGCCAGCGCCAGGGCGATCATCACCCGCTGCCGCTGTCCCCCGCTCAGCTGATGCGGATAGTCGTCAACCCGCTGGCGCGGCGACGGCAGGCCCACGAGATCCAGCAGTTCAATGGCTCGGTCTCGCGCGGCGCATTTGCCCAACCCGGAGTGCACGGCCAGGCTTTCCTCGATCTGCGCTCCGCAGGTATAGACCGGGTTGAGCGAGGTCATCGGTTCCTGAAAGATCATGCCGATCCGTCCACCCCGCAGCTTGCGCATCTCAGCCTCGGGAAGAGACAGCAGATCGCGGCCCCCGAATTGGATCTCGCCCCCTGCATAGACGCCGGGTGGCTGCGGCACGAGCCGCATGATCGCGAGCGAGGTCACCGATTTGCCGCACCCACTCTCGCCCACGACACCGAGTGTCCGCCCGGGCATCAGGGAGAACGACACCCCCTGCACCGCGCGCTGCACGGTGCCGCTGACGTGGAAATCGACTTTCAGGTCGCGCACGTCGAGCAATGGGGGGGCGTCGGTCATCGGACGGGGTAGACCATCGGAGAGGCGACATCATGCGGGCGGTCGGCGAAATCCAATCCCTGAAAGGCGGCTTCGGCGCGGCGCTGTGCCGCCTCCAGTCGCTGCAACGCATCCTCTAGATCAAAGGCGGGCACCACCCCATCGACGACCACATGTCGCCCATCCACGAAGACATCACGAACTGCACGCTCGGCGGCCACGTAGATCAGCGAGCGCAGCGGGTCGCGCACCGGCATCATCGCCGGATCGGTGATGTCGGCAAGGAACAGATCGGCCTTGGCCCCGACCGCCAGCCGTCCGATGTCATTGCGACCGAGGATTTGCGCGCCCCCAAGGGTCGCTGCATCGAAGATATCCGAAGTGCGCAGATCATATGGGTTCTTCGAGGTGACACGGGAGAGATAAAGCGCGTTGCGCAGCTCCTCGAGCATATTGTGCGGATAGGTGTCGGTGCCGATCCCTACCGGAATCCCACCCCGAATGTACCGCCCTACCGTGTTCATCGTGATCCCCCGGCGCTGGAAAACGGTCGGGCAATGGGCAACCGCCGCACCCGAGGCTTGCAGCAGCGCAAAGTCATCTGCTTCCGGCCAGAAGACATGGCCGTAGTCGTTCAGAAAGATGCCATGCCCGATGATGGCGCCCGCCTTCAGCACACCCAGATCGTCAAGCCATTCCAGCGGGGTGACGCCATGGCGCCGCGTGATCTCGTGAAACTCCACGACCGACTGAGCCGCATGAATCTGGAACGGCAAACCACGATCCTGCGCCAGCGCAAAACTGTCGGCGATGAGCTCTGGCGTGCAGGTGTCGATCTGGCTGGGCGAGATCATGCCCGAAAGCCGACCTGACGGATGCGCGAGGGCCTCATCCACGACGGCGATCGCTTCGCCCATGGCGGCGCGGCCATCGTCGCCCTCCCATTCATAGTTCACCACGTGGCCATTGTCGGTGTACCAGCGCGCGGATCGATACATGGGCGAGACGATCCCGCGCAGGCCCGAGGCCGCGAAGGTCTCGACCCAGCCGTCCCAGGCCACCGAGAGGTCGACCAATGTCGTGACCCCAGACAGGAGCAGCTCGGAATAGGTCACCTCCACACAGGCACGTCGCCCCTCATCGTCCGGTCGGAAGAGCGGCATGAATTCATAGAGCGACGACATGCCCAGACGCGGGCTGCCCAGCTCGTCCAGCATCCCCTTGTTCATCGCCTCCGACGAGGGATGTGAGTGGATGTTCACAAGCCCGGGCGAGACCAACCGCCCCTGGCCATCAATCTCCGTCTCAGGCGCGCCCTGGTAGGTTCCGCCCACTTGCACGATCCGGTCGCCGTCAAAGGCCACATCCGCGTCCTTGAGATAGCTGTGCTGACCGGTCTCGGCATCATAGGCGACGATCCAGGCGGCGTTTCTGATCACAGTGACGGGCATGTTTGATCCTTTGGGATGTGAGGACCCAGTGCGACGACATGCGCCGCCCCGGGCGACCAGCCTACTCTTTGAACTTCAGGTCCAGACCCTTGTAGAGCCCGGCGCCATAGATGTTGTGCGGCACGATCGTCTCGAGTTCGGTCGATTGCGCGATCACCATCGGCTCGTGATAAAGCGGCAGCCAGACCGCTGCGTCATGGACCATCTCGAGCACCTCCCCGTAAGCCGCTGCACGGTCTGTATCCGTGGTCGCGGTGGCGCCCGCCAGCAACAGTTCATCGGTCTTGTCGTCGATCCAGTTCATCCGGTTCGGACTGGGCGCGTTCTGCGAGCGGAAATAGAGGTTCAGCGCATCACCCGAGGAGACGTAGGGGAACGACATGCCGTACATGTCGAATTCCTGCGTGGCAAGCTTGCCCCAGGCGACGGTGGCGTCAAAGGCCTGGATCTGCATATCGACCCCGATTTCGCGCAAGTAGGCTTGGACCGCTTCGCTGATCTTGCTCCAGGTGGACCCCGCAAACACATAGGCGGTCGGCGACAGGCGCACGCCATCTTTGGCGCGGACACCGTCGTCACCCATGACCCAACCGGCCTCATCGAGGATCGCGTTGGCCTCTGCCGGATCGAACTTCAGAAGCTTGTCATCGAGGCCGGCGTTCCAGTCGAGCGCTTCCTGGCTGACATAGGAATAAGCGGGCTGGACCACGCCAAAGAAGAGGTCTTCAGACATCGCCGCCTGATCCACAGCGAGGTTCACCGCACGCCGGACCGCCGGATCCGAGACGGTTTCCTTGTCGATCTTGAACCCCATGTAATAGGTCCAGAATGCCAGATCCGACTGCACCACCTCGACATTGGGGGCCGCCTTCAACTGCTCGAGCGCGATGTACGGAATGTACTGCGTGACCTGGCTCTGCCCGGTCAGCACGCCCACCGTCCGCGTGTTTTCCTCCGGCACGATCTGCCAGGTGATCCTATCCATGCTCGCCGGGCCGGTGTTCGCATGGAACGGCGCGCCCCAGGTGTAGGCCTCGTGCTTGGTGATCACCATCTGATCGCGCGGCGTCCAGCTCTCCCAGCAGAATGGACCGGTACCATTGAAGCCTGTGACGCCGAAGTCATCGCCCAAGGCAGTGACATTCGCCTCGTCGATGATGGTGCCGAAGCTTTGCGTCAACTGATAGAGCAGTTCGGAAAACGGTGCTGTCAGCCTGTATTCCACGGTGTAATCATCGATCGCGGTGACACTCTCGACCTCACCCGCGCGCCAGGCGACGGGGGACTTCGTCTCCGGATCGATCCAGCGGTTGATCGTATAGACCACGTCGGCGGCTGTCATCGGCTTGCCATCGCAGAACTGGACATCTTCGCGCAACTTGAAGGTGTAGGTCGTGGCGTCTTCGCTCACCTCCCAGCTTTCGGCCACGCCCGGTTCGATCGTCTGCATGTCGGGCGCCAGGCTCACCAGAGTGTCGCCCATCATGAACAACACTTCCGAGGCCGCGCGCGATGTCGTCTTGTGTGGGTCGTAGTTGTTGCTGTCCACTTCGCGCAGGATGGTGATCTCGCTCGCCTGAGCGGCCCCTGCCCCGATCAGCGCGGCGGTCAATAGAAGTCTCTTCATCGGCGTTATCCTTTCCCTGTTGGTTCGTCGTCAGCTTCGGAGGCGAGGGTCGAGCACGTCGCGCAGCGCGTCCCCCAGAATATTGGCCGCCAGCACGATCACGAAGATCAGCACCGACGGGATCACCGCGATATGCGGGGCAAAGAGCAGAAAATCGCGCCCTTGTGCCGCCATCATCCCCAGCTCCGCCGTGGGCGGACGGGCGCCAAGGCCCAGAAAGGACAGCGCCGCCCCGATGAGGATGATTTGCCCAAAGCGCATCGAGATGAAGATCATGATGCTCGAGATCGCATTGCGCAGCAGGTATCGACTGAAGAGAGCCAGGTCGGACAGCCCGAGCGCGCGGCCCGCCTCGATGTAATCCTGCTGCATCACGGTGACGGCGATGGACCGGGCAATGCGCGCGCAGTCGGGCACCGTGGCGACGGCCAGCGCGATCACCACCGGCACGGCCCCCGGCCCCGTCACGGCGACCAGCGCCAGCCCAAGAAGGATCGCGGGGAAGGACAGCATCACGTCCACCAAGCGCATGACCCAAGGATCGAGCCGTGGCCGGAACGCCGCCATTAGCCCCATGAACGAGCCCAATACGCCGCCGAGACCCACCGACACCAGCCCGATGATGAGCGTCAGCCGCGTGCCGTAGAAGAGCCGGCTGAGCATGTCACGGCCCTGGCCGTCGGTGCCAAGAGGATGCTCCCATGTTCCGCGCGCGTCCCAAATGGGCGGCGTCATGATGCTTCGTGAACTGGCGAAGGGATCGTGCGGCGCGAGCAGCGGGGCAAAGACCGCACCGATCACGATCAGCACCAGAACGGCAACCGCCAAAAGCGCCGCCGGGTCACGCAGCAGCCACTGCCACCAAGGGCGCATCGGCGTCGGGGCATCGAGCATTTCCGGATCGGCGACGCTCATGACTGCACCCGCGGATCAAGCAGCGCATAGAGGATATCGACAATCATGTTGATCAGGATGAATCCCAGCGCCAGCACCAGGATTGCACCCTGCGCCAGTGGAAAATCCGAGCTGAGGATCGCGCCGACGGCCAGCCGCCCGACACCCGGGAAGGAAAAGATGCTCTCGGTGACGACGGCGCCGCCCAGCAGATAGCCCGCCTGTAACCCGATCAGCGTGACCACCGGAATGAGCGCGTTGCGCAGCCCGTGCCGCAGGATCACCTGGGTCTCACTCAGGCCCTTGGCACGCGCTGTGCGCACATGATCAAGCTTGAGCACCTCCAGCACCGACGACCGCGTCATCCGCGCCACCGGCCCCACCAGGATCGCGCCCAGCGACAGCGCTGGCAATGCGATGTGGCGCAACCCGTCGACCGTCCAAAGCGGACCGCCACGTCCGATGAAGGGCAAAAGCCGCCACTGCACGCCGAAGTACTGGATCATCATCAGGCAGATGAAGAAGATGGGCAGCGACACGCCCGCCACCGAAATGGCCATGATCACGCGGTCGACGATGGAGCCGCGCCACACCGCCGCAAGCGTTCCCAGCGCGATGCCCAGCGGGATCGACCAGATGAGACAGGCTACCATCAACTCAGCGGTTGGCACGATGGCCGTGCCGAGTTCGGAGGCGACGGTCTTGTTCGAAATCAGCGAGCGGCCCAGATCGCCCTGCATCACGCGCTCGAGATACTTGCCAAATTGCACAAGGACAGGCTCATCCAGCCCCATCTCCGTGCGGATTGCGGCGACCACTTCAGGTGTCGCCGTCGGCCCCGCCATCACGATGGCCGGATCGCCAGGCACCAGGATCAGCAACCCGAACCCCAGCAGCAGAACGCCAAACAGCACCGGGACCGAGATCACCAGCCGGTTGACGACCTGCCCGATCATACGGCTGCGCCCTCCCGCGTGTAGACAACCTCGCCCCCAAGAATGGTCAGATCACAGCGGGCAGCGAGGATGTCCTGTTCACTGCAGGTCAACAAATCGGTGTCAAAGACAGCCACATCGCCGAGCATGCCCGGCGCGAGGGTGCCTTTGATCTTCTCTTCATGAGCGGCATAGGCGCTGGCTTGTGTATAGGCATGCAGCGCCTCTTCCCGGCTCAGCACATGAGCGGTGCCGATCTGCGTCCCGGCCTCTGTCTTGCGGGTCACCATGGTGTAGATATTCGCGAAGGGGTCGATCTCGACCACGGGGCAATCGGTACTGGCGCTGGGGTTCAGCCCGGCGTCGATCCACGTCCGCATGGGATGGCTCGCCTCGACACGCTCTTGCTCCAGCAGCGTCAGGTAAAGATCGCCAAAGTAATACAGAAACGCAGGCTGCGGCGCGGGCAGGATATGCGCGGCCGTCATCCGCGCCATCTGGTCCGGGCGCAGCCATCCGCAATGCTCGATCCGGTGCCGCCGGTTCGGGTCGGGGGTGTCGGCAAGGGCCGCCTCGAGCGCGTTCAGCACCTGCTCAATCGCGGCATCGCCAATGGCATGGATGGCAAAGCGATACCCCTTGCGGTGCCCGTCCATCACCATCGCGTTGACCTCATCATCGCTCAGGCACAAAAGGCCCAGATCATCAGCGTCACCGCCCAGATAGGGCTGCGACATCGCCGCTGTGCGCCCACCCGCGGAGCCATCCGTGAAGATCTTCACAGGTCCGATGCGCAGGCGATCATCGCCGCCGCCCGACATCATCCCCGCCGCTGCGCACTCCGGCAGGATGGTGCGCGTCTTGTCGCCCATCAGCGTGGCATAGACCCGAACGGGGAGCCGCCCGGTGCGATGCGCCTCCTGATAGGCCAGCATCTCGGTCCAGCCGTCGCGGATGCCCACCGCTGCCTCCATGCAGGAGGTGATCCCCCGGCTCAGCAGGTCGGCCGCGCCCCGCTCGATGCTCTGCACCAGCGTCTCTACATCCGCATCCGGCAGCACGGCCATGACAGGTTCGCGTCCCGTCTCGGCGAGCAGCCCGGTGAGCGTTCCGTTCTGCTTTTCGATCAGCCCGCCCGGCGGTGACGGCGTATCGTCATCGATCCCAGCCAGGGCAAGGGCCCGCGAGTTGGCCACCGCCAAATGCCCATCCGTGCGCACGATATAGACCGGATGGTCCGGTGCAGCCTCGTCCAGCTCCTCGCGATAAGGGTGTCGCCCGGTATCAAGCCTGAAGTGGTCGTACCCGCGTCCGATCACCCAACCGCCCTTCGGTGTGACCGCCGCACGGTTGCGCACGGCATCAAGCAGGTCGGCCAAGGTTGGCGCCGCTTTGGGGCGCAAGTCCACCTCGGACATCGCTGTCCCGTAGGGGATCAGGTGCATATGCGCATCGTTAAGGCCGGGTGTCGCGAACCGCCCGGCAAGATCGATCACCCGTGTCTTCGGGCCGATAAGACTGCGCAGATCCGCATCCTCGCCAACAGCCAAGACCTTGCCACCCCAGAGGGCAAGCGCAGAAGCAATGTGCTGGGCCAAGCCGCACCATATCTTGCCGTTCAGCAGCACAAGGTCAGCTTGGACAACAACTGGTGTCATATGCGCGCCCGTTCAGGCGTGTGATGGCTGTGCGTGGCCTCAGAACCCATCCGATGTAGCCCCCACTAGGACATGGTTTCGACGGCCATTCGAGCGATCTCACCGCCCATCTGTCAATCTGGGCGGTTGCGTGCATGCGAAGGCTGAAGAACATTAAGCTATTGTTTTTATAATATTTCCCTTGCGTTTCGCGAACTGGCCCGCTTTATCAGTTTTCCGATAAGGCTATTAGCGGACGTATTTGGGGCGCGATGCCTCTTGCCCGGCGTGACCGCTGGCGCTTTCCGGGAGCCCCGGAACGATCACCCTCACCCCAACGGTTGGAAGTCGAGGACGTCTAAAAAGGTTTCAGAACAGCACGTCTGGCAACCAAGTCGCGAGGACCGGCAGGAACCAGACGAGCAATATCCCAACGGCCTGCAACCCGATGAAGGGCACGACCCCCTGGTAGATCTGACCCGTCGTCACCTCCTTTGGGGCGGCCCCGCGCAGATAAAAGAGCGAGAACCCGAAAGGTGGTGTCAGGAAGCTGGTCTGCAGATTGATCGCCAGCAGCACGCCCAACCAGATCGGATCGTGCCCCATCAGGATCAGCGTCGGCGTGACAAGCGGCAGAACGAGCACCGAGATTTCCACGAAGTCGAGGAAGAAGCCGAGGATGAAGACGAAGAGCATAACGAAAAGCAGCGCCCCGCTTGGGCCGCCGGGCAGGTTTTCGAGCAGGTGCGCCACGCGCTCTTCTCCGCCCAACCCGATGAAGACCAACGAAAAGAAGCCCGCAGCGAGGATCGTGGCAAAGATCATCGAGGTCATGGTCAAGGTCGATGTCAGGGCCTCCTGCATCAGCCGCGCCCGCGCAGACGCGTGCAGGGCCAGCGCGATGGCGACGAGCCCGATCAGCACCAGCATCATGTAAAACCCGCCGAGCATCCAGTCGCCCGCCCCGATATCGCTGCGTTGAAGCCGGACCGGATAAAGGCCAACGAGCACCGCCAGCAGGATCAGGGCGACAGCGCCCGCCAGGATCAGGCGAGGATGGGTCCCGATCTTCCGCCCCGCCATCAGCAAGGCACCAATCGCCCCGACGGATGCCGCTTCGGTGGGCGTTGCGACCCCACCGAGAATAGCGCCGAGCACCGCAAAGATGAGCAGGATCGGCGGGACGATTGCTGACAAGATTTCTAAAGATGTCGGCCGCGCGAGGCCGATCTCCGCCGGCGGCATGTCCTGCGGACGCAGGGCACCGCGGATCAGGATGTAGATGAGGTAAAGCGCCACCAGCAGCAGCCCCGGGAGGATCGCGGCGGCAAAGAACTGACCGACTGACAGGGCTTCGACCGAAAACTTGCCCTGCTCATACTGTGCCTGTTGAAAGGCGTTCGACATCACGTCCGCAAGGATGATCAGCAGGGTCGAGGGTGGGATAATCTGCCCCAGCGTGCCGGCGGTACAGACAATGCCCGCGGCGACCGGCGCGCTGTAGCCCGCGCGCAGCATGGTGGGTAGAGCGATCAGCCCCATCGCGACCACCGTTGCCCCGACAATGCCCGTCGAAGCCGCGAGCAGCGCACCGACGAGCACGACCGAAATGCCCAAGCCCCCGCGCAGCTGACCAAAGCTGCGCCCCATCATGTCGAGCAGCTCCTCGGCGATCTTGCTCTTTTCCAGAATGGCGCCCATCAGCACGAAAACGGGGATCGCGATCAGAACCGTGTTGGTGATCAGGCCAAAGGCCCGCTGGCCCAAAGCACCCAGAAGCGAGACATCCATCACGCCCAACACCCACCCAAGGTAAGCAAAACCCACGGCCACCCCCGCGATGCTGAACGAGACCGGAAATCCGGAGAGGATCGTAACCATCAGGGCCGCGAACATGATCAGGTCGATGTGCTCTGTCATGAGCTGGACTTGCTCAGAAGAAGTCGCACCAGGAGCGATAGGGACTGCAACAGGATCAGGATGCAAAAGGCGGGGATCAGGGATTTGAGCAGGAAGACAGCTTCGATCCCACCTACGGAGATCGGGCCTTCCAGGATCTTCCAGGAATTACGCACCGAAGGCCACGACCAGTAGAGCAGCGCGACCATGGATGGCATCAACAGAAAGACATGACCGAAGATATCTATGCGGCGTCGCACGGCATCACTGGCCATGGCGTGAAACACGTCGACGCGCACATGCTTGTCCACGAGCAGCGTGAACCCCGCCCCCAACATGAAGAGCGTCGCATGCATGTAGAGCACGCCCTCCTGCGCGGCGATGGAGTTCACGCCAAAGACGTAGCGCCCGATCACGATGCAGAACTGCGCCAGCACCATGATCAGCGCCAGCCAGCGGATCACGCTGGCCACACCGCGGTTCATACGGTCAATCGCGTCGGCGAGCCTGAGCATGGAGCGCCCCCTGCCTCAAACTGCCCGGTGCACGGAAAGGCCGCGCACCGGGCCACACCTCAGTAGCCCAAGACACCCGCGCGGGCGTTCATCTGACCATTGTCGGCATAGGACATGTAGCCGCCCACCAGATCGCGATAGTCGATGAAGCTCTGCGTGATGCGACGCACCAACTCATCCTCGTCCGACTGGTACTCCTCCATGATCTCGCTCGCGGCCGTGCCCATGGCCGCGATCACGTCGTCGGGCAACTTCCGCACCTGAACATCGTGCTCGTCGACCAGGGTCTTCAGCGATTGCGCGTGCTTGGTCATGTACTCCGTCCAGACCGGGTTGTAGAGCCCGAGGCAGGCCTGCGTCACCACCTCCTTGAGATCATCCGGCAGTGCACCAAAGGCATCGGCATTCACGCCGCACTCTTCAGCAGACGATGGCTCCCCGACCCCGGGCCAATAGTAGTTCTTGGCCACCTGATAGTATCCCAGCGCCGAATCTGTCCACGGACCGATGAACTCGCCCGCATCAAGCGCGCCGGTTTGCAGGGCCTGGAACATCGCGGGCCCGCCCATCGCTTCGGCGGCCATACCCAGTTTGGCGGCCATTTGCGAGGCGATGCCCGTGGTGCGGAACTTGAGGCCCTTGAGGTCCTCGACCGAATTGATCTCGGTCTTGAACCACCCCGCCCACTGCGGACCCGAATTGCCGCAAAGGAACGGTTTGATGCCGAAGCGGGCATACATCTCGTCGTAAAGCGCCTGACCACCGCCGTGATACATCCAGCCGAACTGTTCATCCGCGCGCAGGCCGAAGGGTTGCGAACCAAAGAGCAGGATGCCCTTGGACTTGGACCCCCAATAGGCCGGAACCGCGTGGTAGAGCTCGGCTGTGCCCTCGCTCACCGCATCAAAAACACCGCGTCCGGGCACAAGTTCACCCGCGGCGAAGAGTTTGACCTGGATTCGCCCACCGGACAGTGTCGTGATCTGGTCTGCCAGCGTTTGCGCAGCCACACCCGGCCCAGGCAGGTTCTTTGGCCATGCAGTGACCATCTTCCACTCGCGCGTGTCCTGCGCAATGGCCGGTGCGGCCAGACTTGCAGCCCCCGCCCCGGCAGCTGCGGCGGTAATAAATTGACGACGTTTCATATTCATTTCCCTCTGTTGGTAGTACCCTTGATTTTTTCCTCCCCCGACGCCGGTTCTCCCAGCGACGTATTTCGATGACTGCGAGACCCCTTACCCTCCATCAGTCTCAACGCCCTTGTGCAGGCTTCAGACCTCAGACGAACCGCACAGCTCATCCCAGAATTCCTGGCAAACGCAGCCCGTGCTCGCGCGCGCAGTCGAGCGCGTCCTCGTATCCCGCATCCGCGTGGCGCCAGACGCCTGAGGCAGGATCGTTCCACAGCACCCGCTCCAACCGCTTTGCAGCCTCGGGCGTGCCATCAGCGACGACGACCATGCCCGCGTGCTGCGAAAAGCCCATGCCGACGCCACCGCCGTGATGCAGGCTGACCCATGTGGCCCCCGAGGCGGTGTTGACCAGAGCGTTCAGCAGCGGCCAGTCCGACACGGCATCCGAGCCATCGCGCATCGCTTCGGTTTCGCGGTTGGGTGAGGCCACGGAACCTGAGTCCAGGTGATCGCGTCCGATGACGATGGGCGCTTTCAACTCACCCGATGCGACCATGTCATTGAACTTCAACCCGGCGCGGTGTCGGTCACCAAGCCCGATCCAGCAGATCCGCGCGGGCAGCCCCTGAAACGCGATGCGTTCCCGCGCCATATCGAGCCATTGATGCAGGTGAGCGTTCTCCGGGAACAGCTCCTTCATCGCCTGGTCGGTCTTGTAGATATCCTCTGGGTCGCCAGACAGCGCGCACCATCGGAACGGCCCCACGCCGCGACAAAAGAGCGGACGGATATAGGCGGGCACAAACCCGGGAAAGGCAAAGGCATTCTCCAACCCTTCCTCGAGCGCGACCTGGCGGATGTTATTGCCGTAGTCCAGCGTCGGCACCCCTGCATTCCAGAAATCCACCATCGCGGCCACATGGGTCTTCATCGATGCCCGCGCCGCTGCCTCGACCGCCTTGGGGTCGGTCTCGCGCTTTGCGCGCCATTCCCCCATGCTCCAGCCATGGGGCAGATAGCCGTTGATCGGGTCATGCGCGCTGGTCTGGTCGGTTACGATGTCGGGGCGCACGCCGCGCGCGACAAGCTCCGGAAAGACATCCGCAGCATTGCCCAGAAGACCCACGGACTTGGCCTCGCCCGCCTTGGTCCAGCGCTCGATCATCGCCAGCGCCTCGTCGAGGCTCTCGGCCTTCTCGTCGAGATACTTCGTGCGCAACCGGAAATCGATGCTATCGGGGTTGCACTCCACCGCGAGACAGCAGGCGCCCGCGAAGACCGCGGCCAGAGGCTGCGCACCGCCCATGCCGCCCAAACCGCCGGTCAGGATCCACTTGCCCGTCAGATCACCGCCATAATGCTGGCGTCCAGCCTCGGCAAAGGTCTCGTAGGTGCCCTGCACAATACCCTGCGTGCCGATGTAGATCCACGAGCCGGCAGTCATCTGCCCGTACATCATCAGACCCTTCTGATCGAGATCGTTGAAGTGATCCCAGTTGGCCCAATGCGGTACGATGTTGGAATTGGCGATGAGCACCCGGGGTGCATCCACATGCGTCCGAACGATGGCGACCGGCTTGCCCGATTGAACGACGAGCGTTTCATCCTCTTCGAGATCCTTCAACCCGGCCACGATCCGATCGAAATCGTCCCATGTGCGCGCCGCCCGGCCAATGCCCCCGTAGACCACAAGTTCATGCGGGTTCTCGGCCACATCCGGATGCAGGTTGTTCATCAGCATCCGCAGAGGCGCTTCGGTCAGCCAGCTCTTGGCGTTGAGCTCCGTACCGGTCGGCGGGATGACCTCACGGATGTTCTTGCGCGGATCTGTCATGCGGGCCTCCAGCGGATCAGGGTTTCAAGAATGTCACGGAGATGGAGGCGCAACTTGTCGGATTTGGCGTCGTCATAGAGCCAAGGCGGCGCTTCTTCGGTGAGATAGGTCGACTGGGCCAATTCCATCTGAATGGCGTGCTGCCCATCGGCCGGGCGCCCATAGTGCCGCGTCGTCCATCCGCCCTTGAACCGGCCGTTGAGCACCGTGCGATACCCCTCTGCCGCTTCGCAGATACGCAACACCCCGGCTTCGATCTCGGCTGCCGCGGTGATGCCTTCGTTGGTGCCGATATTGAAGTCGGGCAAGACCCCGTCGAACAGGAACGGAATGCGGGATCGGATCGAATGGCAATCATAGAGCACCACGTAGCCGTGGATGGCCTTCACCCGCTCCAACTCCTCGGCAAGCGCTGCGTGATAGGGCGCGTGATAGGCCTGGCAACGGCGGGCGACCTCCTGAGTATCTGGCGCGTGTCCCTGCTTGTGGATTGGGCGGCCATCGAAGTCGGTCAGCGGGCAGAGATCAGTGGTGTTCTGGCCGGGGTAAAGGCTGTCGCCCGATGGGTCACGGTTCACGTCGATGACATAGCGGTGCATGGTTGTGCGCACGCTGGTGATGTCGGGCAGAATATCCGCGTAGAGTCGTTCGACATGCCAATCGGTATCGGCCATCGCGCGCCCGGTGTCGTTCAGCCGCGCAAGACAGTCGCCGGGTATCTCTGTGCCGGTGTGCGGCAGGCCAAGCACAAGGGGGCTGTCGCCGCGCGTCACCTCGATCAGGCTCATAGGACAAGCTCCACACCGGCAGCTTTGGCGAGGCTGTCATCGGCAATGCAGGATGCCGCAGCCTCGATGTCCGGCGCGAGATAGCGGTCCTGCTCAAGGCGCGGCACCGCCCCGCGCAGTTGGCGCATCACCGATTGAAGCGGCATGGAGGTCGTGAGCGGCGCGCGCTCCTCAATGCCTTGCGCAGCGCACATCGCCTCAACCCCAAGGATCACGTGCAGGTTGGCCGTCATCTTGCGCAAACGTCTCGCGCCATGGGCGGCCATGCTGACATGGTCTTCCTGATTGGCGGAGGTTGGTGTGCTGTCTGTCGAAGAAGGCGTGGCCAGATGTTTGTTCTCGCTCATCAGCGCCGCCGTGGTCACCTCGGCGATCATGAGGCCGGAATTCAAACCGGGTTCGGGCGTCAGGAAGGGCGGCAAATCAAACGACAGTGTCGGATCAACCATCAGCGCCACGCGACGCTGCGCAATGGCCCCGATCTCGGCGACTGCCAGCGCAATCTGATCCGCGGCGAAGGCCACAGGTTCGGCATGGAAATTACCGCCCGACAGGATCTCACCGCTCTCCACGATCACCAGCGGGTTGTCGGTCACCGCATTGGCCTCGACCTCCAGCGTCTGCCCGGCAAAGCGCAAAAGGTCCATCGCGGCGCCGGTGACCTGTGGCTGACAGCGGATGCAATACGGGTCCTGCACGCGGGTGTCACCCTCCCGGTGGCTTTCGCGGATCTCACTCCCCGCCAGGAGGTCAGCCATGGCCGCAGCGACATCGATTTGGCCCTGATGCCCGCGCAGCTGATGGATGCCCGGGCGTAAGGGCGCGGTTGAGCCCATGATCGCATCTGTGGAGAGGGCGGATGTGACAATGGCGCCCCGCACCGCGCGCCATGCTTCGAAGAGCCCCACCAGCCCACATGCCGTTGAGAATTGGGTTCCGTTGATCAGCGCGAGCCCTTCTTTTGGCCCGAGTGTCACAGGCGTGAGGCCGGCCTTCTCCAGCGCTGCCGCTCCAGGCATCCTTTGTCCGCCAAAGGTCGCCTCACCCTCACCAATCATCACCGCCGCCAGATGTGCCAGCGGGGCCAGATCGCCCGAAGCGCCGACCGATCCTTGCACCGGAATGACGGGAAGGACACCCTGCGCCAGCATCGCCTCGATCTGCGCACAAATCTCCCAACGGACGCCGGATGCGCCACGCCCCAGCGACAGAAGCTTTAGCGCCATCATCAGACGCACCGTCGCAGGTTCCAGATCCTCACCCACTCCGCAACAATGCGACAGGATCAGGTTGCGCTGGAGGGTTTCCGTGTCATCGGGCGCGATGCGCACGGAGGCCAGCTTGCCGAAACCGGTGTTGACACCATAGACTGGCGCGTCGCCTTGTGCGGCTTGGGCGATGACAGCTGCGGAGGCCTCGACTGGCCCGCGCGCAGAGGCGTCGAGCACGACAGCCATGTCGGACCGCCAGATTGCTTCCAGATCGGTCAATGTGGCCGTGCCGGGTGTGAGGATGTGGCTCACTCCGCACCTCCATACAGCCGCGTATGCAGCGGGTTGAGACCGATACCATACGACAGCTCAGCAGGTGCGCCGACGTTCCAAATCGCCAGATCGGCGCGCATCCCAGGCGCGATGACACCACAATCGGTCAGACCAAGCGCCCGGGCCGCATGGTGGGTGGTGCCAGCGAGCGCCTCAGCCGGGGTCAGACGGAATAATGTGCAGGCCATATTCATTGCCAGAAGCAGCGAACCAAGCGGGGAGGATCCGGGGTTCCAATCGGTCCCAACGGCCATTGGCACACCGTGGTTGCGAAAAGCGCCGACCGGCGGAGCTTGCGTTTCGTGAAGGGTGTAGAACGCGCCCGGCAAGAGGACTGCAACCGTCCCGGCGTTGGCTAAAGCCGCTGCGTCCGCTTCATTCGCGTACTCCACGTGGTCCGCCGACATCGCGCCATAGTCAGCCGCGAGCGCTGTGCCACCGATGTGGCTCAGCTGCTCCGCATGCAGTTTGACCGGAAGCCCGAGCGCTTGCGCCGTATCGAAGACCCGCGCGATCTGCGCGGTCTCAAAGGCGATGCCTTCGCAAAACCCATCCACGGCATCGACCAGCCCTTCGGCATGCGCGGCCTGCAGCGCAGGAATGCAAACCGTGTCGATGTAGGCATCCGCGTCATATCCCGCAGGCACGGCATGCGCTCCCAGAAAACTGGTCACGACGCGGATCGGCCGCTGCTGGCCGAGCGTGCGCGCGACCCGCAGCATTTTCAACTCCGTATCAAGATCAAGCCCATAGCCGGATTTGACTTCGACCACCGAAACGCCCTGTGCGATCAGCGCATCAACCCGGTGCAACGCGGTGGCCAGCAGCTTTGCTTCGCTGGCCGCCCGCGTCGCTTCGACGGTCGAGACAATCCCTCCGCCCGCGCGCGCGATCTCCTCATAGCTGGCCCCGTTCAACCGCATCTCGAATTCGCGGGCGCGGTTTCCGCCGTGAACAATGTGGGTGTGGCAGTCGATCAAGGCGGGTGTGATGAGCCCGGGCTCATAATCCTGACGATCCAGATGCGCGTAGTCGGTGGGCAAATCAGCACATGGACCGACCCAAGAGATGTGCTGATCTTCGATGACAATGGCGCCATCTTCGATCAGGCCATAGCCATCGGCACCCCCGGCCATGGTCGCCACTTTCGCCGCGGATATCACATGGCCCTGCGCCATCAGCCCCTCTTGCAATATATCTTGGTTAATAAGAATATGTCGCTACATAAAAAGTCAACGGGGTTCTTGTAGTGCAGATCATTCATGCAAAACAGGCGCTTACACCAGAGGGCTGGCAAGCAGATTTGGAGGTTGTGATCCCCCAAAACGGTCGAATCGAGACCGTTGGCCCGACCACTCAGCCCTTCACGCATCGGGTCGATCTTTTGATGCCCGCGCCCATGAACCTGCACAGCCATGCCTTTCAACGGGCGATGGCCGGGTTGACCGAGGCGCGCGGCCTCGATCCGAGCGACAGCTTCTGGAGCTGGCGGCGCCTGATGTATCGGTTTCTCGACCAACTCACCCCGGCGCATGTGGAAGCGATCACGGCGCTTGTCTTCATGGAGATGCTCGAAGCAGGCTACGCCGCGGTGGCCGAGTTCCACTATCTGCATCACGACGTCGGCGGGACGCCCTATGGCAATCTTGCCGAGATGTCGGAGCGGATCGTCGCCGCTGCGACCGTGACCGGGATCGGCCTGACCCTACTGCCGGTGCACTATCAATACGGCGGCTGCGATCTGCGCGCGCTCCAGGGCGGACAGCAGCGGTTCGGCAATGACATCGACCGTTTCCTGACCTTGCATGGCGCGGCCACAACCCTCATGGCAAATGGGCCAGCCGATTACACCATGGGTGTGGCGCCTCACTCTCTGCGCGCGGTCGATCCAGTAGGGTTGCGCGCCCTGATTGACGAGGCGGGCTCGGGCCCGATTCACATGCATCTGGCGGAACAGGTAGCCGAGGTTGACGAGGTGCAAGCGCATCGAGGCGCCCGGCCCACCGAATGGCTGCTCGCCAATCATACGGTCGATGAGCGCTGGTGCATGATCCACTGCACCCAGATGACCGATGCCGAGACAACCGCTCTTGCACAGTCAGGTGCGGTTGCAGGGCTCTGCCCGATCACCGAGTCGAGCCTCGGCGATGGCATCTTCAACGGCACCACCTTTCTCGAAGCGGGCGGCAGAATCGGGTTTGGCTCGGATTCAAACATTCATATCTCGCTTTTTGATGAGCTTCGGACGCTGGAGTACTCCCAGCGGCTGCGCGACCGCTCGCGGGCTGCTTTAGCCACGCCCGAGAAATCGACGGGGCGGGTCCTGTTTGAGGCAGCGGCACAAGGCGGCGCACAGGCTGGCGCCCGGGACGGCGGGCGCATCGAGACGGGCGCGCTGGCAGACCTCCTTGGGCTGGAAAGCGACAATGCATGGCTCTGCAACCGCACAGGCGACGCCTTGCTCGACAGTCTGATCTTTGGTGGTGGCGGCCCCTCCTGCATTCGCGATGTCTGGAGCGCGGGCCGTCATGTGGTGCAGGCCGGTCGCCATGTCCAGCGCGACCGGATAGTCAAGGCGTTCAAGACCACCATGGCCGAGTTGGAGACCGAGATTTGACCCTCGATGCGCGCCTTTCCTGGACCGACGTGCGCGACGAAATCCGCGCCCGCATCCTCAAACGCACATATGCGCCGGGCGACAAGCTGCCGCGCGACGAGGACATCGCCCAGGAATTTGGGTGTGCCCGCACCACCGTGCACCGGGCCATGCAGGATCTCGCGCTGGCCGGTCTGGTTGAACGCAAGCGCAAGGGCGGCACCCATGTGCGGGCCGATCCCGTTACCCGTGCGACATTCGATATTCCGATCACCCGCCGCGAGATCGAGGACCGCGGCGGCACGCATCAGTACCAGTTGATCAGCCGTGAGCTAAGGCAGAGCCCGATGCCGGTTATGGTCCGCTTTGGCTTGCAGCGCCCCACCCGGATGCTGCAGGTCAAGGCGCTGCATCTGGCAGACAACCGACCCTACATCCTCGAGGATCGCTGGATCGACATACGATCAACCCCCGATATTCTGGACGTGGACCTGACCCGCGAGAGTGCCAATGAATGGCTGGTGCGGAACAAACCCTACAGCCGGGTCGACGTGCGGTTCTATGCGATGAATGCGGAGAAAGAGATCGCAAGCCACCTCGCTGCGCCTCTTGGCAGCGCCCTTCTCGTGATCGAACGCACCACGTGGATCGGGAATGATCCGATCACCAGTGTTCAGGCCGTGGCGATGCCGGGATACCAGTTGAGCGCACAGAGCTGACACGTAGCTCGTTGTCGCGCTTTAGCGGCAAACTCGCACGCTCGGCATACCAGTCGTCTAGCCATCGGTGCCGACAATCTGAAACGCGGCCCAGATCGACGGGTGGGCACGGGCCCGATGCTCTACCACCCCGTCCCCGTCGGCCAGAACATCACGCAGAGCATCGCGGAGGGCGACACTTCGCGGCACCCCTCGGCCCGTCGCAGACATAACCTGGGTCGTCAACTGCGCTGCGAGATCATCCTGAACTGCCCAATGCGTGACCAGCATCCCGCGGGCCCCAGCATAGAGAAACGCACGCGCCAAGCCCGACAACCCATCTGCCCCGGGCCCCTCCCCGGCTGCGGTGTTGCACGCTGAGAGCACGACCCATTCGGCATCGAGCGATAGCTGCGCAACCTCGCTGGCGGTGAGTAGACCATCATCCCAGTCCTCGGTCATTGCCGCCGAAGGCGGCGTCAGAACGAGCGCAGGTTCGGCCAGCCCGACGATTTCATTTGCGATCAACCCATGGGTCGCAAAATGCACGACACCGGCCTCGCGCAGGTCCCCGGATGAATTCAACGCCATCAAGCGTCGCTCGTTGGCATCTGCATCAAGAAAAACCGCGCGCCCCGTGTCATGAAACGTCTCGGCAACGGCGAGCACTTCGTCCCGAGTGCCGGGTAATCGCGGCAGTCGGCGCACGGCGGAGAGGCGCTGCTCAACCGATGGCCCCAAAGAGATATCTGCGGTCCGAAGCCTGCCAGGTTTGCCGGAGAAGACGGGGTCGCCAAATCCTATGTAATTGGCCTCCGCGATCGTGCTTGCGCCGAGCTCAGACGATGACGCAGGACGATCAAGCAGTTGCAGAGACGGCAGTATCGAAAGAGCGCGTTCCGTTCCGAGCCAGTTGATCTCGGCGGGTTTTGGCGCGCCCTCCGGACCCAGGGACGTGACGAGTGCCCCAAACGGCAAGCTCAGGAGTGGCCCTTGCGGAGCGATGATCCAGCGCGGCTTGTCTGCAATCAGGCGGGCGATCTCGGCATTCCCGAAGAGCGCGCGATAAAGCGCATTGGCGCGGTCGAGATCGAACCCATGCACCGCCTGCCCCACGTCCTCTTGCGGAGAGATGGGTGCTCGGAGGCTCGCAACCGTCCACTGCACCGGGTCCACCTCGTTGCGCAGCCCGGCGATCATCTCAGCCAATGCGCGTTCGTCGCCCTCGATTCGCGCCCAAGCGGCGCCCGTGCGCGTGACCGCCCAGACAAACCCATCTGAGGTGATCGGTTGGCTGGAGACGGTGCTTCCCGTTCCAGGCAGAAACAGGATCAGCGCCTGATCCTCGTGCAGCAGGGCCGATTCTGAACCTGTGAGACGCGCCAGAGGCACGCTCTCGGGGTTGATCAACTCGAAGAAGGCCGGAAACGCCGTCCGCAAGCTTTCAGCAGCGGACTCCGCCACATTGGCGAGCGCTTGCAGACGCTCTGATGCCACGGCACCTGAAAGGCGACCCTCCTCAGCCAGACGACTGACAGATACCTCGAAAGCCCGCAGCTCGCGGTTGCGATTTTCCAATTCTGTGAGCAGAGGTGCGATGCCCGTTTTCCGCCCCGCAATCTGCCCCGAGGCGCGGGCGATGGCGAAAGCCGACGGTCCATGCCCGATCACCTGTGCCGCCTCGAAGGCCTCGGCTCGTAAGGCGGCGCGATCCTGTTCCGACGCCTCCGTACTCACCTGCCAAGCCGCGTTGACGAGCACCCAGGAAATCTGCGCCGCCGCCTCGAGCGCGAGGCGCTGCTGCTCCTCGGACAATTGGCCCGTTCCCGCCAAGCGATCACGCTGAAATGCATAGGCCTCGCGCGCCACGGCCAACGCGGGACCGGGCTCGCCATCGGCCAGCAGCGCGCTGGCGAGGGCAGACTTGAATTCCATCACGCGCGGCGACTGCTCCCCATACATCCCTTCGGCCTGATCTATGACCGCCGACAGCAGCGAAACCGCCCTGCCCGGCTGTCCGGCGTCCTCCACCATGGCGGCGAGGTTCACCTGAAGGCGGATTTCGATATCGGGGGGTGTTCCAGGCGCTGCCCTGATCGTGCGCAGGGTCTCTTCCAGCAGGGCAATGGCCGCTAGAGACTGTCCCACATTGCTCAACATCGCGGACAGATTGAGTGCGGCGTTGAGCGTAAACGGATGCCTCCCCCCGAGGGTCGCCAAAAATCCGCTATGCGCAGCCTGCATGAGCGGCAAGGCCGCCTCGTGCTGACCGGTCTCAAGGAACAGCACCGCAAGATCGTTCATCGCCATGAGCGTGCCCTGCCCCTCGGGGCCGAACGCCTGCATCGAGGTTTGCAACCGGCGCTCCATCAACGTCTTCGCCTGGTCGTGGCGGCCCAAGTCAGAGAGTGTTGTGGCATATCGGCCCAAGGCATCCAGTGCATAAGGGTGATCCGGCCCAAGCGCTGACGACAACAGATCCAAATCGCGGGTACGAAGCGCCAGTGTTTCGTCGCCGCGCCCCATTCGGGAGAGAAGGTTTCCAAGGAGGAGCCGAGAGGTCATCGTCGCCGGATGCAACGGCCCCAGCAAACTCTCATGCCCGTCAAGCGTGGTGCGAAAAAGAGGTTCGGCGTCCTGCAAACGGTTCTGCTCCATCAAGGCGCCCGCAAAATTCTGCGTGGCCCGCAAGACATCTCTCGATCCTGCTCCGTGCACACGGCTCAGCCCGGCTATGACGGTCTGATGCATCGCTTCGGCTTGCGCATAAAACCCGTTCATATCCAGAAGCCGGGCCAGGCTGGTGGACCACCGCAAGACATTCGGGTGGTCGGCACCCAAAACGCGCGCGCCACGTGCGACGAGATCGCGTTGAACGTCGAGCGCCCGCGGCGCATCGCCAGATCGTCCATAGGCCACCGCGAGGTTGTTCATCCGGCTCAACGTCATCGGAGCATTCGGTCCGGCAGTCTCCAGCGTTCCAGCAACAGATTGCTCCAACAGCGCGATCGCCTCTGTGAATTGCCCAAGCGTATCAAGCGTTTGCCCAAGGTTGTTCATAGCGCGCAACGTCGCCTCATCTTCTGCACCACGCGCCGTGCGGTGGCTTTGCAAGACGAAGCGGTGAAACGGAACGGCCTTCGCAGGCTGGCCCGACATGTCGAGGACGTTTGCGAGGTTCTCCGTGGTTCTGAGCGTGATCGGGTGGTGCCACCCCAGTTGAGTACGGTCATCGATCAAAACCCTCTGCAGCAGGGCCAGGGCCTCATCCAGGCGACCAGATTGCGCCAGTGCGACGGCTTGCCGATCCTGCGGCCGATCAGCGTCCGGCACGATCTGCGCGGCGAGTGAGATTGGCACGCTGAGAAGCGTGACAAGCACGGTCCGCCTGATCAAAGGGAGAACGTGTGTGATGATCATCGACATAGCGATACGCTACTGCGATCTTGCGATGTGTCCAGAGCGTCGAAGCATCTGCTGCCTGGGGGACGGTCCGTGACTCCAATACCGCAACGCACCACGCCACGAGCCCGACCTGAGGCTCTCGGCACAGCACGTGAATCGAATCAGACCTCCGAGAAATTGCCTATTTTTCAGGCGTTGGATACGGCAGCGA
This sequence comes from Roseobacter cerffii, assembly GCF_054226325.1. Classification (NCBI taxonomy): domain Bacteria; kingdom Pseudomonadati; phylum Pseudomonadota; class Alphaproteobacteria; order Rhodobacterales; family Roseobacteraceae; genus Roseobacter; species Roseobacter cerffii. The sequence goes on along the minus strand of NZ_CM135757.1, from coordinate 1,936,332 downwards.
ATCGTTTGGGTCCTCGGGTCCGAGATTGAACCGGTCGTTTTCCTGACGATTTCTGGAAAATTCACCCGGTTTCCAAGCACTTTCGCCAGAATAACAAAATTTGTCATGGGCGCGCGGGGCTGGAGGGTGCTACTTTCGATGAAAGGTTGAGTTTTAGGCTTGAGAAGGAATGGACATGTTTAAGAAATTTGCAACTCCAGCTCTGGCGGCCGCTGTCGCATTGGCGCCCGCCGCACGCACAGATGCAGGCGATGCTGGCAAGATCATTTTGGGTATTGGCGTGGGCGCGGCGATTGGGTGTGCCACCGGAGCCCTGAACTGCGGCGGCAACCGCAAGGCCACCAAGCAACGCAGTTATCAGCCGTCCGTTTCCTCGGCACAGCGCGAGCAGAACCGGCAGGTTCAAACCGCGCTCAACACCTTCGGCTTTCCGGTCGGCGCGGCGGACGGCGTGATCGGTCGCGGCACGCGCGCAGGCATCTCGAATTACCAGTCCTATATGGGCTACCCCGCCACGGGCCAGTTGACAGATCTGGAACGCAACTTGCTGCTGAACGGCTTGAACCAGTTCAACGCAGGTCAGGGCGGCCAGTACGCCGCGGCGATGCAGCGCGACGGCACGAAGGGCATGCTGAAAGGGCTGCGTGGTGATCCAGGCTATGCGCCCCAATTCAACAATACGGCACAGAACAATGGTGGTTTCGTCAACCAGGGCGGCGGATACACCAACCAGAATGGCTACACCGGCCAACAGGCTCTTCAGCAGCCGAACGCGGGCCAGGTCGTTACACCCGCACCGCAGCCGCAGGTTGTCCAGCCTGCGCCGGTCACAACGCCAACAACGCTGCCGACCCTCAAGCCCGGCCTGCAGGCGGCAAGCGCCTCGATGGCGGATCGGTGTGAGTTGGTCGAACTGCTCGGGGCGACCAACGGTGTGATCCAGGTTGGCAACATCACCGACCCGGATCGCGCTTTGAGCGAGCAGTTCTGCGGCATGCGCACCTATGCGATGGGTGAAGGCGCGCAGGTTCTCAACAGCTACGGCATTGATACCGCAGGCGCCATCACGCAGGTCTGCGGGCCGGTCGCACAGGCGATGAAGGCCGAGTTTCCGTCGCTGGCCGAAGGAGACCCGGAGGCGATGTCAGCCAAAGCCGCGCAGACCATTGCCGGTATGGGCGTGAGCGATCCCGCGCTGATCCGCGACTATGGAAAGATGTGTGTCAGCGCAGGCTATGACACCGACGATCCCGAAATCGCGCTCAGCGGCGCGCTGATGATGCTGAGCATTGGCGACTATGCCTATGCCGAGACCGCAGCGCACCACCTGCGCGAAGGCTTTGGCGTCAAACAGGACGTCCCGGCCGCGGTAAAGTACTACCAGGCCGCGCTGAGCACCTATGATCAGGGCGCGCAGCCTGCCTTCCTGCCGGAACAGGCGCGCAACCGCGCAGAGGTGATCCGCGGATCGATCTCGCACAACAGCATCCAGGCGGCCCTCGGCAATTCAGTCACCGTGGTCCCGGTGAACGCACCCGCGGTTCTGCCACTGCTGCAAAAGAACTAAGGTCCGGCATCAAGGACGGATCTGACACGGCCCGCCCCACCGGCGGGTCGTTTTGCATTCCGCCACCCCGGGGTCAGGTCGGATCACAGCTTTCTTGTCGCGACGGAGGGGCCATCATCACCACACGGACGGACACCGCGCCGACGTTGGTCACAATCACATCGACGAGATCGCAGGATGGTGGAACCCACTGAACAAGCGTGCCGGTGCCCTCAATGCCGGTTGCGGGCCCCACATCCGAAGCGAGCGTCTCGCCGGTCAACGACTTGACGACGAGGTCAATATCCGCCTCCTTGCCATCGTTCTTGATCCGCGCTTCGACCAATGCCGTTTCTGCCTTGGCCATTTGCAGGGTCACCGTCAGGTTTTCGCCGGGTTCCAAGACCGCATCAATGCGGGAAATGCCATCCAATACACCGCGCGGGCGTGCCATAAGCAGTGAGAGCTGCGAGAGAATGCCCGCATCTGTTCCAGCCCGCTGCCGGAGCGTCTCCGCGTAGTCATGCGCCCGCCACGGATCGTCCGGGTCCAGCGACACCCCGGCGGCCAGCAACCCTGACAGCCCGCCCAACAACGCCAGATTGGCATCGTTCTCAAGCCCCCAAATCGCAAGCGCCTCCGCTGCCCGTCGGGTCTCTGGATCAACTCTGATCTCGTTCGCCGAGGCTGATAGTCCCTGGACGGCCCAACACGCTGACGCAGCTGCTGCAAACAGCACCGTGTGCCGCGGTCGCAGGCGTCTTGTCATTGCGCGTCTCCGGGCAGATCCGCTTGACCGGAGACAAAGGGCCAGGCAAGGGCCGCATATCGCAGGTCTCCGAGGTGGACGTCTGCGCTGCTCCGCATTTGATCAGCCAGCACCAGTTTCGGCTTGCGCGGTGTGGCGGTTGCAAGATGGCGGAAATCCTTGGCAGCGCCGGCTGTTGATGGAATGGCCAGAAGGACAAGAGCCGCTCGACGCCCCGATTGGCTCGGCACAACGCTCTCTGTGAACTGGACCATGTCGGAAGCGCCCGGCGCAAGCCGCAACCCCGCGCTCGCGCCCCCTGCGTAACCCGACAGATAGTAGATTGGACCATCAACGGAGACATAGAGCGGAGACACGTCCAAAGCGGCCGTCCCCGTGTTCGTGAGCGTCAGGAAGATCTGATCGCAGTGCAGGAGGCGTGGCAGGCCAGTCGCATCCGCCGAAATCTGGCGCGCGGCTTCGGGAACGTTCGTTGTCAGACCGGTAGGTAGGGTGTTGCACCTGACACCCTCGGTCGCCTCTGGCGCTGGCCGGCGGGCCACCTTTAGGTCAAGCGCAGTCTGCAACTGGTTTGGGGCAACCTCCCCGGCAAGCTTCAAAAGCGAACGGGATGCGGCGATTTGCACGAGCCGCTCTGCTATCTCCTCGGGTTCCATATCGGCGGCGCCGAGGTGGGCAGCGTTAAGAGCCGAGTGGCTGAAGAACGGCGGCAATCTCAAGATCAAACGGTCACTTGTTTGCCTCAGAACCGCATCAACTTCCGTCTCACTCAGCTGCACCCGTCCCCGTGTCTGCTCGACAGCCTCCGCGACCTTCAGCGCGAGATCGGTCGCCATCGACTGGTCCAATAGGACAGAGAAAGACCTCTCTGATGCATCGCCAACGAGGCGCGCCACCAAAGACGCCGCCCGGTCGGCAAGCCAGCGGCGCTCGAATTGTGCTGGCGACAACCCCGCTTGCGTGAGAATCTCCGGAAGGCGGTTCGGCATCGACGGCGCGTTCCGCACGATGTTCAACTTGGCCCGCTCGAGCCCGCTTTCAGATACCACACCGTACATCAGCGGTTCACGCTGACCGTCAGTTCCCATCTCGATCATCAAAGTCGCGCCGGGCATAAGCCCTTGTAACCGCCCGGCTTCGACAAAGAGCGCCTCGCCATCAAACCCAAGCGTATAGCTACCGGATCGGCCCGGTAGGCTCTCAGGTCCAAAGAGAGGCGCATCAAGCGCGCCGCGATACATCGCCTGGGCGCGCGGTCCAGCCCGGGCCCACATCCGCGCCGAGGTCTCGCGCGCGAGATCGGCGAACCGAAAGCCTTCAGCGGCGCGCATGGCCTCAACGAGACTAATCGTGAACAGCCCATGGACCTTCTCCCCCTCGATCGGAAGCTCGAAGGCCAGCGCATCGGGCGCCGCCGCATAGAAGGCCACCAGGCGGTTGCTCGGGCTCTTGCCGCCATCTGTAGAGCCCCCCCGTCCATCCGCCCTCGCGCCTTGCGGATTGAGGTCAATGATCGGCCCGCCAAGCGAGGCCTGCAGGTCGGCCATCCGCGGTGTGAGATCCGCGCCAACCCCACGCATCATCGTCCCCGCATGGCAACTGTCGACGATCAACCACACAAAACTGCCCGCGCGTTCCATCCGGGCGATCCGGGTACCGATCTCGGTATCGCGGATATGATTGCGCAGACCATGGCCGCCCTGCACCGCTACGAGTTCGGTGTCAGAGGCCAGAAAGACCTCGTCCAGACCATCAGGTTCGTCAGCATCAAAATTGGAACTCGGCAATTGGGTACCATGCCCCGAGAGGTAGATAATAATCTCGTCACCAGGACCCGCGCTGGCCGCGAGGTCGTCAAGCTGGCTCAGGATCGCCTTTCTGGTTGGTGCGGGATCGTCGGCGCCACCCAAGCTGACAATCTCGATGTCACCACCATAAATCTCATCCAAGGTGTCGCGCATCAGAAGAAGATCGTTCTCGGGGCCCTGCAAATCCGGAAAGACGCGAGAGACAGAAGGGTCGTAGCTCTGAACCCCAATCAGGATAGCGCGACGCTCATCCGCGGCCGCTGCCGCAGCCAAAAGATGAAATGCCAGAACCAGCACGAGCATCCGACACGTCGCGATCAATTCATCTCACCCATCAGAAGGACTTGCGCGCCTGCCTCCCCTCGATTGAACAAGGTCGCGGTGACGGAGCCGACGTGCGGCACAACGCAGAACAGTGCCGGACCCATCGTCGCACAGATGTCTTTCCCCCCGCCATCGGTGAGCGTTGTCTGAACTTCGGCACCCGACAATACCAGCACCGCCCGATTGCCCTCGCCGGGCGCATTGAGCCTTACTTCCGCGCCAGGCGGCACGGTATGGATGACCGCCGGCAGAAATCGGTCCGGACGGCCGTCGGGCAATGTCAACGGGGCGTCACGGCTCAGGAACACGGCCTCTGCCGCAAGCGAGGCGATCTGCTGGTCCCAGGCCGTCGCGACGACAGTGTCTCCTGATCCGCCGTCGGAAGCCGAGGGCGCGATGCGGGACAACACGTCCAGCCCACCCACGATCATTGCGGCATCACCCAACTCCTGGCCAAGCTGAGCGACAAGCCATGCGGCGTGGAACGCTTTCAGATCGCTAATCGGTTCAGCTGTTGCGGTGCCTGACACGCACAGAAAAGCTGCGATAGCAGAGTATCGGCGCATCAAGGGGCGGCTCCCGACGGTGGGCTGAGGTTTCCTGTCACTTCTATGATGGCTTTGTCCGGATCGCTTGGCAAGGCGACGCCGAAGCCATGCGCCTGACATATCGCAAAAACGAGGTTCAGGCCCAATCCCGCGCCACCAGGCCCTCCGCCATCGTCCGCACGTACGAACCGACGAAACGCCGCCGCGCGCACGGCGTCCGGAAAAACGCTGCCATCGTTGGACACCTTGAGGCAAAACTGCTCCGTTGTTTTGCTCAGTACAATACGGATATGGCTGCCCGTGACCGCATACTTGCCGGCATTCGTCAGCAGATTGGTGAGGAGCAGTTCGAGAAGAGGCCGGTTGCCTACGATTTCGACATAAGCCGCCAGGTCCAGCGTGACCTGCCGCTCCTTGTGTTTCAGGACGTCTTCGAAGTCCTCGTAGATCTCTTCAAGCACGGCACCAAGATTGATGCGATCATCCAGTTTGGTGACCTCACCGGCTTCCAAGCGGAACAACTGCATCAGGTTTTGCTGTCGGGCACCGGCTGTTTCGAGAATGCGATCAATCTCGGCCGCGCTCTCGGTGCGATCGTCACGATCTGACTGGGCAGCAAGGCGCGATGTGACGGCCCTGATCTTCTGGAGGGGCGTGTTGATCTCATGCGCAAGATGCGCTGACATGTACCGCAACCCATTGGTCAGTTGATCAATCCGAGACAAGGCCCCGTTGAGCAACCCCGCCAGCCGGTCGATCTCGGGTGCGACCGGCGTTTCGCTGACGCGCATGTCGGTCTGGCCGCGCGCGAAGGCATCCAGGGTTTCGTTGATCGCCACCAGACCCCGCGCATAGCGGCGCTGGTGGTTCAGGTTGATCAGCACCATACCAAGCAGAAAGAGCAGGCCCATACCGCATATCGCGCCGATCATCCGGCGGGCCATCTTCATCTGGGACGTCGGCGCGCGCAAGGCGATGCCGAGGTCGACGTCGCTGTAGCTTACGTCCCAATCGCGCGAGGCCGCCGCCACATCAGGCCATCGGATCACATAGGCCTGTCCCGCCAGATCGATGCCCGTGACGGTGTTGTCCGGCAAGGCGTCCGATAGACCGGGTACGGTTTCTGCAAGCAGGATGCGGTTGTCACCCACGCGGCGCCAGATCGCGAACTCCACCACATCGCTAGGCGGCAAAAGCGCGCGGTCATAGGTTGCGGTTGAGACAGCAAGCCCCGAAAGCCCGCCTTTCTCAAGGACCAGCAAGAGCCGCTGTTCGATTTCATCGAGCAGTGCGCCATCCTGCGCGCGCGCACTTATCAACAGGATGGTGGAGGCCGAAAGCATCAGCAGCAGCAGCACAGCAATCAGCAACCGGATCAGACCCTGGCTCGAGACCTTCTCAAGACCGGGGATAGCCCCTTCTGTCGCGGCCTTGGCCATCACACCTGCAGCGCCTTGGGCTGCAATTTCAGCAGCGGTTCGACATCGAACAGGTAGGAGTCATCCTGCGCGGCCAAAAACTCGGGGAGTGGCTCCTGTCGCGCCTTGAAGAACGCCTTCAGATTGCCAACCAGACGGTGTTTGGCCGCGGAGACCGGGTTCGACCCTTCCTCCATGTAGATCTTCTCCCAGATGTCGAAATACAGCATCCGCTGAGAAATCGGCAGCCCCTGGCGTTCCGCCAGATAGATCAGCATCGCCGCTTCCTTGGGCCGCAGGTCGATCCGGTCGCCGCGCCAGCGCACAATCTTATCCTTGCGGAGGATTTCCAGCGGGCCAAACACCAGCGTTTCCTCGCTGTTGATCGGACGCAGGGCGATCCGGACCCGGACGATCAACTCATCGGCGTGAATGGGTTTGCAGAGATAATCCACCGCACCCGCGTGTTCGAGCCCCTCGATGCGATCAGATATCGTATCGAGAGCCGAGTAGATCAGCGCGGGCGTCCGAATACCCGCCCCATGCAACTCGGCCACGAAGGTCAGCCCGTCGCCATCTGGCAATTGACGGTCAACGATCAAGGCATCTAGCGGACCCTCTTCAAACGCCCTGCGACCCTCAGACAGTGTCGCCACATGCACCGTCTCCATGCCTGCCCGACGCAGCTCGTCGGCGACCCAGAGACCAATGTCTTCGTCATCTTCGATCACGAGAATGCGGGGGGCACGGCGCTGAAGAAGGATCGCGCGCAGGCGGGTGAGCACCTCGTTGTCGCTTGCGTCGGCTCGGACCACATCCACCGCACCCGCCGCCAGCAGACCCGCTCTTTGATCTCTGAAGGCGCTGCCGCGCTGCAGCTCGAAGCGCACCAACACAGGTGATCCAGTCTCTGCCCATCGTGAGACATTCGCTGCGATCTGATCTGCCTCCATACCCGCGGTGTCGATGAGGATGGCGTCGGCCATCGTCGGTGAAGCGTCGGTCGAGATGTCTGTGACCCGAAAGTGATGCCTCTTCAGCATCTCGATGCGGGGTCCGGCGCCTGCGGCACCGGAATGAACATAGGAAACGGCTCTCATCTAAATCTTCCAACTCTCGTGCGTCGCCACGCGTCAATCAATTTCATCTGTCGACCAGTTTAACCAAACTCGCCCCCCGGAAGGAAATAACACCGCGTGTCATCCATCGCGTGACGCGTCTTCAGGCGAGCCTAGCGGCGATGACAGGAGTTATCATCCACTTTCCGGCCAAAAGTGTTGACCGCGTCACGCACGTCCTGTTAGCTGATTTTCGGGGGTGTTTCTCGAGATGAAGTCGATTGTTTTTACAGCTTTTCTTCCCATATTGTTCTTCTGCCTTCTCACCGCGTCCGCCTATCTCGTTCTGATGTCTTGCGGGGTGCGCCTGCCCTTTTCGTCGCAGCCCATTTCATTTTGTCTAGGCGCGCCCGATCATGCCTCGGCCGAGAGGCTCGCGGTGCTTTACGCAGACCAGCGAGACCTCGAAAACACCATTTTCCAGATGGAGGCCGCGCTGGCCGGTCGCCAATGTGAAGCGGTCGCACCCGAAGACGCAACGCCTGTGCAGACCCGACAGGTGGACCCGGCCGCCTTCAATCGCCGGGACGTGGCGGCGTTTCAGGGATGTTGGCAGTTGCTGACCGAATTCGATGTCACCCAGCAGGCGACCGGCGAGATCTTCACCTTTAACGAATGGCGCGTCTGCCTCGATTCTGGTGGCTCCGGTACCGAGGTGCTGACGGCCACCGATGGCACCACCTGCGAAGGCATCCTGACCGGTGCGTACAGCACATCAGGGAATTTCGACATCGACAAGCCCGGCGATCTGGTGTGCAGCAACGGGCTGAAAATCTTCAAAACGCTCGCCAGTTGCAACATTGACAGCGCAGGGCGCGCAAGCTGCGCCCTTGTTCAACCCAGCACCGGCGGGAGCGATCAGGTTGCGCTGCGCCGGACAGCGGAAAGGCCCTAGAATGGCAGAGCATTTCGTGACGAAGAGTACGGTGGACCTGGGCAACTGCTTGTCAGTGAACGGTGTGCTGGCGATTGACGCCTTCGAGAAGCTGCATGCTTTCCTTGAACAGCGCGCGGGGCGCACCGCGTCGAGCCTCTTTGCCGAACCCCTCGTCAGCCGGGGCAATGACGTCGCCTCTTCGACGGTTGCGTGGTACTCTGATTTCCCAGGCGCCGGTGTGCCGATCTCGCAGCTGGACGAAGACGCTCGCGCCGATCTGACCGAAATTCTGGAGCGCAGGCTGGCCGGCCTGACCGAATTGATTGACGACAGTGACGAGGGCTTGCTGCTCGCCGCAGCGCTTTACACGCTTGATGCCGATAGTGTCTGGGCCGTCGGTGGCCGCCCCCTCATTCTGAACTGGGGTATGGCGCCACCGGATGCGATTTCAGATCCCCGGTCCCGCACGCGGCACTACAATGCAACGCTGGGCCGGTTCCTCAAACTGGATCAGCCCCCGCCCTTGTCGGCCGAGGATGCACCGGGCTTCACCAAGGGGCTTCCAGGCGCCGCGACGGTGGCAGCGACCTCCGCAGCAGCCGGGGCCGCGGCGACGGGTGCTGCCGCCTCAACCGCCGACACGCCAATACCCACTGCAGAGACCACCGCGACCCCGCAGACGGTTGACCGTGTTCCGCTCTATGCCTGGGTCCCGTTGCTGGTTCTGCTGCTTCTTGCCTCCGGCGTCCTGATATGGCTGCTCTTGCCCGGCAACCGCATTTTCGCGGCGCAACCCGTGGTCTACGCCGTGAACGACGCAGAGGCTGTCCGATTGGCCGAGCAGACCAACGCCGCCTTGGAAGAGCGTATTCGAGAGCTCGAAAAGGGCCTGGCCGGCGCGGTTTGCGAAGCGGACGGGACCCTCTTGATGCCAGATGGTGTGATGATCGAAGGCATGTTGCCGCCCCGCCCCGAAACACCGATGGAAGCACAGAGCAAACGCGTGGCCTCGCAGTCACAGACAGCCTTGCAGCCCGACCCGGCCCGGCTGATCGTTCAGGGACCGAACAATCAGGATATGAGCCTGTCCGAACGCATCGAGGCCAGCACGGTCATGGTGGTCGCAAATACACCCGCGGGGATCACAACGGGCAGCGGGTTCGTCGTCGGCCCCGGGTTGGTCGTAACCAATTTCCACGTGGTCGAGACCGCACCGGCAGACAGCATCTCGGTGGTCAGCAGCGGAACCGGCGGCGTTCTGTCGGCGGAGCCGATCAAATCTGCGGGCCCGTTCCACGAAACCGGGCGGGATCTGTCGCTCCTGCAGGTCACCGGTCTTGAGCTGCCCTCCTTCACCTTGCTGGAAACCGATGCGTCGCTGCGGATGACAAGCGTCTATGCCGCCGGTTACCCAGGCGAAGCACTGATCGATGACGCCAACTTCACCGCCCTGCGCCAGGGAGCCACTGACGCGGTGCCCGCCCTGACGATCACCGATGGCACGATGTATGCCGAAGACACGGTGGGTGCTGCAAACTCTGACGTCTATGTCCACTCCGCGCCAATCTCGCAGGGCAACTCCGGTGGCCCGCTCGTTGATGCCTGTGGCCGCTTGGTCGGGGTGAATACATTCGTTCTCAAAGGCGCGATGGGGTCAGCCAACTTCGCCCTTTCGACCAAGGACCTACTGGCCTTCCTCGATGGGACGCCCGCCCTTCCATCGGTCGTCGCATCAAGCTGCGAGGCCGAGATTGCCCGCCCGTCCGTGCGCACGGTTCAGAATACGCAAGCCGCGCCTGCTCCGGGAGCACCCGCCACCGGCAACGCGCTCCCGATCCTGCCTCGCCTTCAACCTAGCCAGCCCTAGCGCCGCAGCAAAGCGACCAAATAGTTTAAGAGTTTATCCGAATGAGCAATCCACAGACACATCTCAAGAAGCTTGCGGCGTGGCGCGACGAGACGACCCTTGTGCCGTTTTCCGGCATCCAGATCATCGATTTCGGGTTTTCGATCCAGACTGTCGATCTCAAGCCGATGAAATTCGTGGAGCGTGGCGCCGGTGCGGACGGGGCGACCGAAGATGAACGGATGCTCATTCCTTTCACCGGCGATGAGGAGCTCGATGGCCGCATCGAAGCTGATGCAACACCCGAGGATGATCCATACTCGATCCGCCCGGTGGCGGCGATGGAGCCATTCCTTGAGAAATGGGTGCCGGTGCCTGTACTCCGTCTGAAACCGGAGCGGGGCGCAGATGGGGCCGAAAGCTACGACCCTGGCCCGACCAGTTGGGCGCGGCTGCGCACGGTCGAGCTTGCGGAGCCGGACGCTGACACAGGTCACACCCACCGCGTGCAGCTGGCCATCGACACGTCGCTGATCCCCCAGAACACGGGTGCAGCCTATGTGGCGCCGGAGTTGTCGGACGCAGAAAAGCCGCGGGAGTTCCGGCTGGTCAGCGATCCCATCAAGATGGACTGGTTCCTGCGGCGGCTCGAACCCGATGCGCAGGGCAACCTGGTGGACCTCCAACTCTGGGTCTCGGCCCTGCTGAAGGATGAGTTTCTCGCGTTCAAACGTGCGGAACGGCCCGGTCGCAAGATATCCGAAGACTCGCTGCCGCATCAGTTCGAGCATTGGGCGCGGTATCTGGCGTACCTGCGCCTGATCACGGCGGCCTGCAAACCGCCAAAGCTGCGCCTGGCTAATACTGTCTCCGAACGCGACGCCGTGACACCGGTCGACGTGGATCTCGTACTTGACGTGGGCAACAGCCGGACCTGCGGCATCCTGATCGAGCGGTTTCCGGGGCAAAGCCAGGTCGATCTGGCACGCTCCTTCCCGCTGGAAATCCGCGATCTTGCGCGGCCGGAATTCGTCTATACTGGTCTCTTTGAAAGCCGGGTGGAATTCGTGGATCACCGCATGGGGGATGACCGGCATGCCAGCCGCTCAGGCCGCCGCAACGCGTTTCTGTGGCCATCCTTCGTGCGCGTAGGGCCTGAAGCTGTCGCCCTCGTCCAGAGAGAAGAAGGCACCGAAACCGCCTCCGGCCTTTCCTCGCCCAAACGATACTTGTGGGATGAGACCGCAACCCAACAGGACTGGCGCTTTCACAATCACTTCGACCCCAACAACCTACCCAAATCGGTCCGTGCGGCGATGCGCCATCTCAATGAGGCGGGCGATGTGATCGAACAGGTCCGCTATGAGGAGAAACAGCGCCTGCGTCGACCTGGCCGGACACCGGTCAATCAGGCGATCCGGCCCCGCTTTTCGCGGTCGTCGATGTTTTCCTTCATGTTGGCCGAGTTCATCGCCCACGCGCTTGTTCAGATCAACGATCCGGAATCGCGATCACGGCGGGCGCAATCCGAGCTTCCGCGCCGATTGAACCGGATCATCCTCAGCCTGCCGACGGCGACCTCGATCCAGGAACAGGCCATCATGCGGTCCCGCGCGGCGGGCGCGCTGCGGCTGATCTGGCAAACCATGGGTGTGAAGGAAACTGATACCAGCATCTCGCAGCGGCCCGAGCTTCTGGTCGAATTCGACGAGGCGAGCTGCACGCAGCTGGTCTATCTCTATACCGAGCTCACCCATAAGTTCGATGGCCGGATTGATACCTTCCTGAAACTCAAAGGCACACCGCGGCCGCCCGAAGCGGGTGCGCCGCCCGAACCCACGCTGCGGCTCGCCTGTATCGACATCGGGGGAGGTACGACCGATCTGATGATCAGCACCTACTCCGGCGAAGCCAACAAGGTATTGCACCCCACGCAGAATTTCCGCGAAGGGTTCCGAGTGGCCGGTGATGATCTTGTCCAGCGGGTGATCGCCTCGATCATTCTACCCCTTCTGCAGGATTCCATCGAGGCGGCAGGTGGGCGGTTTATCGGCGAACGCCTGCGCGAGCTTTTTGGCGGAGACATCGGCGGGCAGGACCAGCAAGCGATCCAGGCGCGGCGGATCTTCTCGCTCAAAACGCTGGTTCCCATTGCCGAGGCGATCATAGCACACAGCGAAACGGCGGATGAATACGACCGGTTCGATATCATCGTGGCCGATGTTTTGGGCCTCAAACCAACGCCGACAGGCGATGAAGGCGGCGAGACCCCTGACGCACCGGCGCAGAACACGACCGAACCGGAGGACGAACAAGGCATCGTCAGCGAAGAGACACTCGGCTATCTGGAAGCACAGGCCAAGGACCTCGGAGCGCAAAACTGGCGACTGGCTGACGTCATCCTGTCCACCTCGCGGCAGGACGTCGATGCGATCTCGCGCGAGACGTTCCAGAAGGTGCTCGGCAATATGTGCGAGGTGATTGACCACCTCGGGGCAGACATTGTCCTGCTGACCGGTCGTCCGTCGCGGCTGCCGGCTGTGCGCTCCATCATCGAAGAATTGCATGTGGTCCCGCCACATCGGCTCATCTCGATGCACACCTACAAATGCGGGCGTTGGTATCCGTTCCGCGACCCGGTGACTCAACGGATCGGCGATCCCAAGAGCACAGTTGCGGTGGGCGGCATGCTGATCGCGCTCAGCGAAAACCGCATTCCCAATTTCAAGGTCACGACCTCGGCCTTCCAGATGAAATCCACCGCGCGGTTTATCGGTGAGATGGACAGCAACGGCCAGATTGTCGATGACCGGATTCTGTTTTCGGAACTGGATCTTGATCAGGGCAACCGTGGCGCGGGCCAAACCGCCGAGATCCGCATGTTCTCGCCCGTGCATATCGGCAGCCGCCAACTGGCGCTCGAACGCTGGACGACGACCCCGCTCTATCGGCTCGACTTCGCAAACGCCTCGGCCCAACGCCGCCCCGCCCCGATCCGGGTGATGCTGGAGAAGACGGAGTTCGATGATGACACCGATAAGGTTGATTCTGTCGAGCTGCTGCGGCGCGAAGCGGTGCGTGAGGCCTTTGAGGTCACCGAGGCGGAAGATGGCGAGCAGGTTGGCATGAAGCCGTCCGATCTGGTCATGCGCCTGCACACGCTGGGCTTTGACGACGAATACTGGATGGATTCGGGAATATTTCGACTGTGACGGGTAAGAAAAGATGAGCGCACAAGAAAAACTGGCCGAGCGCTGTGTGGAAGTGGGACAGATGGCCGAGGAGGCCCTGAACTGGATCTCGGATCCGGAGAACGCCGAGCTTGTCGGTCCCGAAGTGAAGGGCTTGGTCAAATCCCTGCGCCGCAGCAAGCGCCGCTCGACCAAGCTGGCCCAATCGGCCCGGACCCGGATGAGCGTGAGCGTGTTTGGACCCAGCCAGGCCGGCAAATCCTTTCTCGTCTCTGTTCTGGCTCGCCCGGAAGAAGGCCGTCTGGTGGCTGATTTCAACGATCCCGCTGGCAAGCTCGACTACATCAGCGAGATCAACCCGGTGGGTGATGGTGAATCGACTGGCCTCGTCACACGTTTCACGATGAGCAAGGACCCCACGCCCGACGGCTTCCCGATCAAACTCGTCCTGCTATCGGAAGCCGACATAGCGCGCACGATCATCAACAGCTTCTTCATGGACGGGGACCAGTCGGAACCCGCGCCCGAGCCAGAGGATTTGTCGGACCGGCTGAACGCCTACCGCGCCAAGGCGGCCCAGCCGGACGGTGCATTGAGCGAAGACGATGTTTACGAGATCGGTGAGTACATCGACAACGCCTTTGGGCGCACCGCCTATGCGGCGGCTTTGAAGCCGCTCTGGGACGAGGCCGCAGCACTCGTGCCGAAGCTGTCGCTGGCAGACCGGGCCGGGTTCCTGTCGCTGCTCTGGGGCGAACATCAGGCCTTCACCGATCTCTACCTGCGCCTGTCTGCCGCCTCTGCCAAGATCGACAATGCATCAGTCGTTTTTGCCCCTCTGGCCGCGCTGACGCCCCGCGAGACCTCGATCATCGATGTCGGCACGCTGCATGCTCTGCTCGACGACAACAGCACCGACACGCTGAAAGTGCAAACGCAGGCCGGCAAAGCGGTGGACCTGCCGCGTGCCATCCTCTGTGCGCTGGCCGCAGAGTTGGTCTTTCCAATGGAAACCCAGCCTTCGGATGTGTTTGGCGAGACTGACCTGCTTGACTTCCCCGGCGCGCGCAACCGTTTCGACCAGCCGCTCTCAAAGACGCTGGCATCGCCCGAAGACACAATTTCCGGTCTGCTTCTGCGCGGAAAGGTTGCCTATCTCTTTGATCGATATGTTGAAAATCAGGAAATCACGTCGATGCTGCTCTGTGTGCCGGATAGCAATATGGAGACGCTCGACCTGCCCGGCCTCGTGGAAAACTGGATCGTCCAGACACATGGCGGCACGCCAGAAGAACGCGCGACCAACAACTGCATCCTCTTTTTCGTTCTGACGAAGTTCGACAAGCATCTGGGCGACAGCGCGTCAGGCGGCGAAGAGGCGCTGCGGTTTGAGCGCCGCATGAAGTTCTCGCTGGTCGAAAAATTCGGACGGGGGCGCGACCCCTGGGTGGACCGGTGGACGCCTGACAAGCCTTTTCAAAACTGCTTCTGGCTGCGCAACCCGAACTTCTTCGTGGACGGCCTGATTGATTACGACGGTGACCGTGAGGTGCAAATCCGGCCCGAGAAGCAATCCCGCGTGGAGGAGCTGCGCACGGGCTGCATCTCGGCTGCGCCTGTGCAGAAACACTTCTCTGACCCGGCCGCCGCATGGGATGCGGCGCTCACAATGAACGACGGTGGTGTCGGCTATCTCACTGGCGCGTTGACCGAGGTTTGCACCATCGACAGCAAGGTGCGGCAGCTCACGACCCAGATCGAGAAGGTCGCCAGCGAGATGGAGGCGACGCTCAGCCCATACCATGTTTCCGACGATCTGGAGAAGCGGCTCGAAGAAAAGCGCATGGCCGCGGCCGACATCATCGACGGTCTGGAGTTGGCGCTGCAGAACCACCGATTCGGGGCCTTCCTGCGCGAGTTGGAGGTCGACCCGGACCTGGTGCAAGACCGTATTCTGCGGGTCCCGCCGGACATTCGTATCTCAACCGCGGTGTCAGCGGCCTCGGCCAACATCGGGGCGCAACCGGGTGCGACCTCCCTGCCCCGCCCCGGCGGCATGGCAAGCCGCCGCCCGCGACGGCCCGGCGCTCCGGCGGCGGCTGTCAACGTCGAGGCGGAGCCACAGGCCGATGCCGCGGCCACACCGGACCGGTCCGGGATCAGAACCATGTCGGTTGAATCCTTCCAGACCGAGAAGGCAATCGATGTCTGGGTCGAAAAGCTGCGCGACTTCCGGGAGCATGAAGAGCTGCTGAGCAACTTCAGTCTCACATCGAGCTCGGCCTCGGATCTGGTGGCAGAGCTCGTGCACGGGTTGCGGCGCTGCAACGTGCCAGAGCTGATGAAGAAACAGCTGGTCGAAATCAACTTTGGCCTCACCGCGGACAAGCAGGCACCACCCGCCGCCATCGTCTGCGCCGAGCAGATCAACAACTTCGTGGTTGGGCTGGGGTACCTGTCGATGGACGAGAAGGATCGCCCCACCGCCGAGCATGAGGCCGGACCTCGGCCCGTCTTCAGCGCACGGCCGATCCACGAGTCAGCCGACAACCTGCCCGTACATCCGCGTCCTGCGGCGGAAGAAACATGGGTGGACTGGGTCTTCGCGCTCGAGGCGATGTTTGTTGCAAATGCGATGGACGCCGGGGGCAGTAACGTGAACCTCGAACAGAACAACCGTATTGGCCGGGTCCTGACGAGCCTGCGCCAGAAGGCTGCGTGACATGGCGTTGGATATTCGCCCAGATCCGGACAATGCCCAGGGCGGCTTCGCCGTCTTGCACCTGCACGACCTCATAGACGCGGCTTCCGAGACCGTCACGATAAAGAATGCCTTCTCTGGCCAATTCCTCGGCCCAGACGGCTGGCAGCCGACCACCTTCGCCTTCGGGCCTTACGCGGTCGTTAGTGATGCGGGTGGGTCGCGTCTCATCGTTGGTCCGGAAATCGTCAACCAGATCGAAGAGTACACCACCCTCGACATCACTGTCGGGCCAGTGCAGGCGCAGACCAGTTGGCCAGACGATGTCGTTGCATCGCCCGAAGCAGCGGCTCTGGGTGGCTTGGCGACCGTCAAGGCGGAGACAGAAACGGATCAGGCCCCCGTTTTGAAAGCGCCACAGACCCCGCCCGAGCCGGACACCTCAGACGGGCCCGACACCGGAAGTCCTGAAGACGATGCGGATCAGGACACTCTTATCGATCCGACACCCGGCACAGAAGGTGAGGACACATCCAGTAAGACACCACTGATGATTGGCCTTGGCGTGCTCCTTCTCGCTGCCATCGCTGCGGCTGTCTGGTTCTTTGCCCTGCGCGAGACCGACCCCGAGCCTGCCCCCGCACCACCGCCGCCCGCACCTGCGGTGGAACCATCAGCCTGCTCGCTGGAAGCCCTGCAAACTGCCGCCGCAGTCTCCTTTGACACCGTCATGGAAGACATATCGACCTGCGGGAGCGCAGTTTCCGCAGATGATGCCTTCACCATACTGGACAGCGCGGTCCGCCAGGACACAGCCGCCGCGCTCCTGCTCTTTGGCAAGATGTACGACGGGTCGCAGACCGATGATCTGATCGAGAGCCGTATTGGCCTGACCTTTAAGGGTGATGATACTCTTGCGGCCGAATACTACGCCCGCGCGGCCTCAGCTGGCGCCGAGGCAGCGGCACCCCTCCTGTCCGAAACCTGCGCGCGGCTGTCCCAGTCAACCGAGACACTCGCCCAGACGGCACGGGAGAGCTATTGTGAATAATATCAGGAGCTTGATTGTCTTGACGCGTGTACTTATCCTGATGTTCTGCCTTGTGTTTGGAGGCAGCCAACTGGCGGCTCAGCCACAAAAGCCACTGTTGGTCGAGGGCAAGCAAACCACCTTCCAGCGCGTCCTGACCAAGCCGGGCGCCGCGTTGCGGGCGGAGCCCGATGGCCGGGTTGATCGGCAGTATCCGGCGTTCCAGCCGCTCTACGTGTTCGCGCGGCAAGACGACTGGATCCAGGTCGGACCGTCGGCCAGCCGCGCGCCCGAAGGCTGGCTCAGCGCACCGGAAGTGGTGACCTGGAAACAGAACATCGTCGGCGCCTTCAGCAACAGCGCGGGCCGCAAGCGCCAGATGCTGTTCGAGAACGAAGATCGGTTGCGCTGGCTGATGGGTCATGAAGCCCTGGCGCAGGTTCAGGACCAATTGCTCGCCGAAATCGCAGCGGGTATCAGCGACGGCAGTAAGGGTGTTGTCGCGGCGGAGCCCGAAGAGTTCGTGAATATCCGCAATGATCTCTACATCATGCCCATCCTCGATTTCGAGCAGGATTTCAGCCCGATCAACTACGACACCGTGCTGCTCATGGAAGTGGCTTCGGTGCCTCTGCGCGAAGAGAAGGCGCAGCCGGTTCAGACAACAACGAGCACTGATGAATTTGACGTGGGCATTGTCTTTGTGCTCGACACCACGCAGTCCATGGAGCCCTATATCGCGCGCACGCAAAAGGCCCTGTCCGGCGTCGTCGCACAGATACAGGGCACGGAGGTTGGCGAATTGGTCAACTTCGGCGCCTGGGCGTTTCGCGATGACAACACGGCGGTTGAGGGGTTGGAGTATCGGACCAAGGAGCTGATCCCGCTGGCCCGGCGTAGCGATCAGGCGCCCGTGCTGGATGCCATCGGCTCTGCCGCGGTCTCGCAGGTCAGCTCTCCCGGCTTTAACGAAGACAGCATCGCCGGTGTCGAAGATGCGATCAACCTCTCGGATTGGGATCAGGGCGGCGACCCGATCAACGCCCGCTATGTGATCCTGGTGACGGATGCGGGGCCGAAGGACCCCCGTGATCCCAATGCCCGCTCGCAAATCGGCCCGGCCGAGTTGCAGGTGGATGCGGAAGGCCGCCAGATCGTGGTCATGACCCTTCACCTCGAGACCGAGGTGGGAGGCCCGGCCAACCACGCCTATGCGGCAGAGAAGTATCGCGATCTGTCCAAGTTTGGCGATTCCGTTTTCTACTTTCCAATCGCCGGTGGCTCCGAGGATGTGTTCGAAGACGTAACGACACGTCTGGTGACCGCACTGACAGACCATGTGCGCGTGGCGCTTGGCGAGGCGACGACCTTGGCGCCCGAAGAGGCAGGTGAAGACCTCGTCGAACTGGGCCGTGCGATGCAGCTCGCCTACCTCGGCGCCAAACAGGGCACGCAGGCACCCGATGTGATCCGCGGGTGGGTCACCGACAAGGCCGTCGAAGACCCGCGCAAGACGGTGATTGAACCGCGGCTGCTGATGACCAAGAACGAGATGGCCACGATGGCGCAATTCGTGAAGCGGTTGGCGGATGAGGCGGACAAGATCACCAGTCGCGACGAGGCCTTGGGCTTTTTCGACAGCGCTCGGGAGATCGTCACCCAGATGGCCGCCGACCCCAAAATTGTCATCGATGCGGGCGCCAATGACTTGGGCGGCGCGCTCGAATTTCTGGAAGACCTGCCCTATCAGAGCCAGCTAATGTCGATGACACCGGAACGCTTCACACAAAGCGCGCCGCTGCGCCGGCAGATCACTGACACCTTCCGCCAGAAGGTCGCCCAGTATCAGAAGTGGCTTGTCGATCCTTCTGTCTGGACCTCGCTCTACGAGGGCTCACCGGATGGCGAGCACGTGTTTGCCATGCCTTTCAAAGTGCTCCCCTAGCAGCAGGACCGACCTTTGCGATGCGCGCCAGCCTGAACATATCCCAGCTCAGCGTCACGCTACAGTCTGCAGATCGGTCGTTTCGGTTGGAGGTCGAGAGCCTCTGTTTGCAAAGCGGCGATGCTGTTGGGCTGACCGGTCCAAGCGGGACCGGGAAAACCCTGCTGCTCGAGTTGCTTGGTCTCTTGCGCGCCCCGGACGGTGGCGGCGCCTATGACATTGTTGGCGATGGCGCGCGAAACGATATCGCTGCGCTCTGGCAGGCTTCATCCACGCGCCAGACGCTGACCGCATTGCGCGGGCGGCTCTTTGGATTTGTGCCGCAGACAGGCGGGCTCCTGCCCTTTCTCACTGTTGCCGAAAACATTGCTATCAGTCAGAGCATCAGTGGGCGTGACGATCCGACCTGGCAAGCCGATCTGATCGCGCGGCTTGGCCTTGACGGGCTTGAAGAGCTCTATCCGTCGGCTCTGTCCATAGGTCAGCGCCAGCGTGTGGCCATCGCCCGCGCCCTGGCCCACCGCCCCCCGTTCCTGATCGCGGATGAACCCACCGCCGCACTTGACCCTGAAACAGCGCTCGAGGCCATGCAGCTGCTCGTGGGTGCAGCACAAGGCCAGGTCACAAGCCTGATCATTTCATCCCATGACATCGCCCTTCTGGACCGTTTTCCGCTGAAAAGGCTGGCCCTGGGTGTTACCGCATCTGATGGCGCTGGACCTGTTGTGAGCCGTCTTCAGGACCCATGGGACGCAGTGGCATGAAGCTGGTTTTTCTCCTAGCGCTGCGCGACCTGATGCGAGACCGCATCCAGCTGGTCTGCAACGTGGCGGTGATCACGGGTGTTCTGGTGCCATTGATGGTGCTGTTCGGGGTCAAGAACGGCGTCTATGACGCGCTGATCGGCAGGCTGCTGAGCAACCCGGCCAATCTACAGATCGACACCAGCGGAAATGCCAGCTTCTCACCAGCAGACGCAGAAGAAGTAGCCGGGTGGCCGGAAGCCGCATTTGTAACCCTGAAGACCCGAAGCATGTTTGACTTCGTGAATGTGCGCGCCGTCTCGGGCGGTCCGATGCGCGATGCGGTGGTGGTGCCGAGCGGCACCGGCGATCCCTATCTTCCCGATCAACTGGCCCTGGCAGCCGATGAGGTGGCCTTGAGCGCCCAGCTGGCCACTCAGCTCAATGTAGCCTCCGGCGAGTCCATCCATATCGTGACGCAGTCCGAGCGCGCCCGGCAGCTCGTGTTCGAATACAGGGTTGCAGCGCTCGTGCCATCCGAGCGGCTGAGCGGGCGCTCGGTGCTGGCCGGTATCGACACCCTCGATCAGATCGAGGCGTTCTACGATGGGTTTGCCCTGCCGGAGCACGGCATCGCCGACGGCAAACCGCTGGATCAGAGAGTTGCCGATTTCGAAGGGATCAGGGCGTTTGCACGACGGCTGGAAGATCTCGCTCCTTTGCAATCCAAACTGGAGAGCCGGTTCGGGATTTCGACAGAAGCCAACACGCGCACGGTGGCAGCCACGCTGGCCTTGGGCACGAACCTCAACCTCGCACTGGCATTGACCGCCGCGGTGGCCAGTATTGGCTTGGCGGCGGCTCTTGTGTTCGGCTTCTGGGGCGAGGTCATGCGCAAGATGCGCGTGATGGCGACCCTAGCCCTGATCGGCATCGCCGGTGAACGGCTGATCCTTTTTCCCATCGTCCAGGCCGGGGTCTCCGCGGGCCTGGCTCTGGTCATCTCCTTTGCAATGTTCTGGCTCGCCGGTTCCGTGGCCAGCAGCATGTTCGGTGGCGGGCTGCAGAGCGATGAGAGCCTCGTGCTGCTGACCGTCCAACAGGCGATGACCATCGTCCTCGCCGTGCTCGGCTTTGTGCTTGTGGCCTCCCTCTTCGCCGCGCGTGCCGCTCTGCGCGTGGACCCGGCAACGGTTTTGAGGGATGGCGAATGAAGTTCCTCACGTCAGCCCTGGTCTGGATGATGTCGGCCGGATTTCTGGCGGCACAGGAGGTGTCCTGGCCGCAAGAATTCTGGGATCCCGCAGCCATCTCACCGGATGGTCCCGCAGACCTGGTTCTGCCGTTGCCCTGCGGGGCTGCCATGGCCTTCCAGAAGGTTCTGGTTCCCGTCGAATTTGAAAACCCGCTGGAAGACCAACGGGTCCGCTTGGGCCAGTCAAACGCAGACACGGGCTATTCGGATTACCTCTTTTCCGCCTTTCTGCGCGGAGCCTTCTCCGATCCGGAGAGTGACGGGTCGCTCTATTTCATCGGGCGCTATGAGATGACTACAGGCCAGGCACGCGCGCTGCGCGGAGACTGCACCGACCCCACGCCCGCGGACCGCCTCGCCCAAGGGGGCCTCTCCTGGTTCGAGGCGGTTGAGTTGGCTCGCAAGATGAGCGAGTGGCTCGTGCTGAATGCACCGGACAGCCTGCCCGCAGACGGCGACCGACAGGCCTTCGTGCGTCTGCCCACGGAAGTCGAATGGGAATATGCGACGCGCGGCGGTGCCAAGATCAACCCTGCCAGCTATCCCGGTCGGCTTTTCTTCGAAGAGGGTGTTCTGGAAGACTACGCCCTTTACGGCGATGGCCGCCGCAAGACCCCGGGCCCCATCGGCATTCGCAAACCGAACCCGCTGGGTCTCTTCGATGTCTATGGAAACGCTGAAGAGCTCATGCTCGAGCCCTTCCGGATGAACGTCGTGGGGCGCGCCCACGGTCAGGCGGGCGGATTGGTGACGCGCGGGGGCGCGATTGATGCGCAGGCGGTTCAGATCTATTCCGCGCAGCGCACCGAGTACCCGTTTTACAGTGCGGTCAACGGACAGGCGCTTGCGGGCGACTACTTTGGCGTTCGGCTCGTCTTGTCGACAAATGTCGTCTCCGATGACCGCTTCGAGGCGATCCGGTCGAATTGGGACCGCTTGACGGAGGTCACAGATGGCACGTCAGGCGACGCCCTGGCCGAGCTGGATGACATTCTGAAGTCAGAGATTGATCCGCGCCGACAGGCCGCGCTGAGCGGGGTTCAGCTGCAATTCAGACGGGCCCGCGAAGAGGCCGAACTGGCGCAACAGGAAATGGCCAAATCGACCCTTCTGAGCGCCGGTGCCTTTATTGAAGCGATGAAAACCGGCGAGCTGGAGCTGGTGCGTCTCCGGGGGCTGATGAACGATCTGGCGCGGGAGTACCAGCGGCGACGCGGCGCGGAACGAGATGCGGTCAAGGACAGCATGCGACAGACCGCCGAAAAATTCGGCGCCGAAGAGACGGTACTGGACTCCTACATCCTGATCCTGCGCGCGGCCCTGGAAACGCTGTCTAACGACGTTGGCGAGACGGCACTGATGTCGGCCTACGAGGGTCTGACGTCCGATCTGGATGCCTCGGCCCAAACCGCGGTGATCGCCCAGGTCGCGACAGCCTGGGGGCTGCTGGAGGTCTATCGGGCCGAGCCGGATATGGACGTGGACCGGCTCCTTTCGCTGGTGTTGGCGAATTGAAGATGCGGTGCTGTGGCGAGAAAAGAGGGATAACGGATGAGCGGTGAACTGATCACAACCACGACCGCCGAAGGGCTCAAGCCGCTCGGCTCGCAAGCCCAGCGGTCTTTCGAGCTGATCCGGTCCGAGGTCGAAGCCCGCTTTGGCGCGGACCACGCCGCAATTTTTGGCGAGCCCATCAGCTCGACGTTCGGCGACCAGATCGACTGGTATGCCTCGGATCTGGGTGATATCCGGGCTCTTGCAGATCTCGACGAGGAGGAGGCTGAGGCCGTGCGCGCACGCCTCGGCGCGCTGGTCGAGGACATTCGTGAGACCGGACGCGCGCTTGTCGACAGCGCCGAGGCGGACGAGCAGCGGCTTGGTGAGGCCCTGGTCAACGCTGTGGAAGTTCCGGATGAGACAGCTGTTTTTGCGCGCCGGTCCGGGGACGGCTGGGCGCCGCTCATCGTCAACTGGGCCCGGGTCGCAGACGTTCAGATGCCAGTGCGGGGTGTCCTGAAGGGGCCGTCCCACGGCCCCAGCCCAAGCGTCGTTCCGACATCTTCGCCCGCCGACGATGCATCGCTCGCCCGGCCGGAAGAGGCTTTGGCGAGAACAGCTGCGCCGGTTGCAGCGGGCGCTGCGGGGAGCGTTGCATTCTGGCCATGGCTGATCGGGTTGGGATGGCTGCTATTGTTGCTGATCTCTGCGGCCATCATCGCGCTCATGCTGCGCGCCTGTGCGCTCAATCTGGGCTTCACCCCGGCATTCTGCCCCGCCCCGCAGACATTGGCGCAGACTGAGCCTGCCCTCGCCTATACCCAGGTACTGCGCGATCGCGTGGCCCTTCTCGAGCGGCAGATCGCCATCGCCGATCGCGTCTGTCAGCCGGCCTTTGAAAAGGCCGAAATCGTGCCACCGGAGCCGGTGACGCCCATCCCCGCGCCGCCTGCACCACAGGTCGCGCAATGCGCCCCGGGGCTCCAGGCCATTCCGACCGAAGAACTGGTCGTCCTGCTCGATGGGTCGGGCAGTATGGAAATCGCCGCGTCCCTGCCCGAACCCCTGTCCCAGCGGTACTATGGCACCCACGAGCAGTATAATGCGCTGGTCCGGCGCGGGGCACAGAATTCGCCGGACGCGCGACGTCTGAACAACATGCTGCAATCGCTCGAATGGGAGGTGCGCGAGGTTCCCGGTCCGAACCGCATGAGCGTGGCTCAGAACCTGCTGGAAACCGTTATCACCAGCGCACCGGGCAACATGCCGATTGGAATGGTCGTCTTTCCAAACTGCAATGCGGTTCAGGACCTCGGCACCTTCCAGCCAAATGAGCGTGGCGGGCTCTTGCAGCAATTGGCGCGACAACGGCCCGATGGGCGGACCCCCCTGGCAGACGCGATCCGGCTGGCTGGAGGCAAGCTGCAAGCGGGGGCGACGATCGATGATCCCGCGAATATGTTGCTGATATCCGATGGTCTGGATTCCTGCGGCGGTGACCCCTGCGCCGAAGCGCGGCGGCTTCATCAATCGCGCCCTGGGGTGAAGATCAGCATCATAGATATGGGGCGCAGCGTTGATCTGCAATGCGTTGCTGACGCTACGGGCGGCTTTTACGTCCAGGCGGACCGATTGGATCGCGCGGCGCTCAACTACGCCATGCGCGAGGCCGCCGGGTTTGAAGGGCGCGGCATCTGCCGCTGACCTGCTGACGCATCAGCAAAAGCAGAAGGCCGTTCGTGGTGAAGGCCTGGCTCAGCGGTCGCGAAAACGACAGTTGCTTCAGCTCACCCGGCGCGAAGCGACCAAGCCGGCTAACCGAGCGCGGCGCCGTCCCCCAGACCGAACTGCGCACGAAAGGCCTGCTCACCGGTGCGGGAAAAGACAATGGCACGGCTGTCTGGCGCGCGACGCACCCAGCGCAGCTCTTCCAGACGGGACAAAAGCGCACGTCCGAGGCTGCCTGCAAGATGCGACCGACGCGCGCTCCAGTCCAGGCACTCCTTGCACATCGGTGCCCTGCCCCGCTCCAGCGCCTCCAGATCGATCCCGAACGCCTGCATGACCCCACGCCCGTAATCCGTCAGCGCAATTTTGTCCGCCGATATGCTCAGGACCTCCCGCCGCGTCAGGCTGTCGAAAAGCTGTGTTCCCATATCGCCCGCCAGATGGTTGTAACACACGCGGGCTTTGCGCAGCGATGCATCTTTTGGCCCCGTGCGCGTGCGCAAGTGGCCTCCCTTCGCCGCCAAGCCCATGAGCGCTTCGAGCACGGTCGCCACCTCGGCGTTTGCCAGCGAGACATATTTGTGGCGCCCCTGTTTTCGAACGCGCAGCAGACCGCCCGCATCAAGCTTCGCCAGATGAGAGCTCGCGGTTTGCCCCGTCACACCTGCTTCCGTGGCCAACTCTGTCGCGGTCAGGGCCTTGCCACTCATCAGCGCCGTCAACATGTTGGCGCGCGCGGGATCGCCGATCAGCGCGGCCACGCGTGCAATATCCGGACCTTCTTTCATACCTCGACCATAATCGAACCATTCGCGGCGATCAATCAGCTAGAAAGGGCAAAACACAAAGGAGTGCCCTATGCTGACCTGTATCATTCGCTACCAGATTGACCCAACCAAGAAAGCGCAATTCGAACACTACGCCCGCAATTGGGGCCAGGCGATCCCGCGATGTGGCGCGGATTTGATTGGCTATTTCGCACCACATGAAGGATCATCAACGCTCGCCTACGGGATCTACAACATCCCCAGCTTGGCCGCCTATGAAGACTATCGCACCCGGCTCGCCGAGGACCCGCTGGGCCAGGAAAACTATGCCTTCGCGCAATCGGAGAAGTTCCTGCTGCGCGAGGATCGGACCTTTTTGAAACTGGCCTCCGCGCCGCATGGAGACGCCCTGTGATTGCAGTTATTTTCGAAGTCGAACCCGCCGATGGCCGCAAGGATGAGTATTTGGATATCGCAGCGGAGATGCGGCCAATGGTCGAAGAGGTCGAGGGGTTCATCTCGGTCGAGCGGTTTCAGAGCTTGACCGACCCGAAAAAGATTCTGTCGCTGTCCTTCTTCGAAGACGAAGACGCGATCCAGCGCTGGCGGACCCTGAGCGCGCACCGCTCGGCTCAAAGTGCAGGCCGGGCTGGCGTGTTTTCAGACTACCGTCTGCGGATCGCCAGCGTCATCCGTGACTACGGTATGTTTGACCGCACCGAGGCGCCCGCCGACAGCAACGCGCGCCACGGTGTGCACAGCACGACGTGAGATAGGCAAAATCTGAAATAAATGCAGCGCCTTATTCTGCGCTAACCTATCAATATATTTACCGGTTTCATGTGACCCCTGCGCCGTCTACGTTGTTGAGTTGCCGAACCCATATGAACCGCCTTATCGAGTGCATCACGCAAGACCATAACCACTGGCTGGTCGCGCTTGCCGCGACGATCTGCCTGATCGGGAGCTGCCTGTCCGTGCTGCTCAGCCGACGGTTGCTGGCATCTTCCGGTGCCCGTCGGCTCATCCAACTGGCGCTGACCAGCCTGATCGCTGGCGCCACGATCTGGTCGACCCACTTCATTGCAATGCTCGCCTACGACCCGGGCATCAAACATGGGTATGAACCGATCGCGACAGGGGTATCGCTCGTTGTGGCCGTCGTCGGTTTGCTGGCGGCCAACGCGATTCTCAGCTTTGCGCCCAAGGGCATCTACACGCTGGTTGCCGGTTCCATTTTCGGTCTCACGGTCTCGGCGATGCACTACATCGGCATGTCCGCCTACCTGCTCCCGGGCACAATCATGTGGGACCAGACGACTGTCGCAGTCTCTGTGCTGCTTGGCGCGACCTTGGGTGCGGCCGCCTATCACCGAATGGCGTTCCCGGTCACATCGTATTGCTGGCTTGGAGGTACGCTGCTCATGGTGCTGGCCATCTGCGCGATGCACTTCACCGGCATGAGCGCCATCGAGATTGATCTGAACCCGACCTACCGGGTTCCGCCACAAGTGGTGTCCGACGAGACCCTGAGCATGCTCATCATCGGTGTCATGGCGCTGGTCTTGCTGGTGGGTTTTGCCTCGGTCAGCATAGAGAGCAATATCGAGGAGGAAGCGCGCGACCAGCTTCAGCGCGCTGCTCTTCAGGACCCCCTGACCGGCCTGCCAAACCGCATGTATCTCAACGAGAAGGTCACCGAACTCTCGTCGCGCCTCGGCCACGACGAGACCGAACGGGTCGCCGTTCTGACCATCGACCTCAACCTCTTCAAGGAGGTGAACGATGTTTACGGGCACTCGGCGGGCGACAAGGTTCTCTCAACCGTGGGCCAGCGGTTTGCCCAGGTGCTCGAACCGGATGAATTCGTGGCGCGCGCGGGCGGCGACGAGTTCGTCGCACTTAAGCGCGGCATTCGGCGGCAAGATCAGGTCACGGCCTTTGCCGAACGCCTGCATGCCCTGGTGGTCGAGCCGATACAGATCGATCAGGTCTCGGTGGTCGTAGGCGCATCCATCGGAACCGCGACCACCATAAATGACGGACGTGTGCTGCACGATCTGCTGCATAAGTCAGACCTCGCCATGTACCGGGCCAAGATGGAGCCGGAACGCCACATCTGCCCTTACAATGCGGAAATGGACCAGCAGAGCCGCGAGAAGATCGTCATGATCAGCGATCTGCGGCAAGCCATCGCAAATGATGAGTTCGAGCTGGCCTATCAGTTGCAAAATGACATCCAGTCGTTGGCGCCCGTCGGGTTCGAAGTGCTGCTGCGCTGGAACCATCCCACCAAGGGTCGGATTCCCCCCAGCGATTTCATCCCGGCGGCCGAGGAATCGGGGCTGATCCGCGAGATCGGTCTGTGGGTCCTGCGGACAGCCTGTTTCGAGGCGATGACCTGGCCCAAGCCCTACAACATCGCCGTGAACGTCGCACCTCAACAACTGGTACAACCATCCTTTCTCGAGCATGTGTCCGATATCCTCTTTGAAAGCCGCCTTCCTCCCGAACGGCTGGAGCTGGAGGTGACAGAGGCCAGTATCATCGACGATCAGGCCCATACGTTACGCGTCATGCATCGCCTGAAGGAGATGGGTATTCGTATCGCGATGGATGATTTTGGCACCGGCTATTCGTCGCTCGCCACGCTGCAGACCTTCCCGTTCGACAAGATCAAGATCGACCGCAGCTTTGTGCAAAATGTGCATCTGGATCAACAGCGCGCGGCCATCGTGCGCTCGACCCTCCTGCTGGGGGCCGCGCTGAAAATTCCGGTTCTCGCCGAGGGTGTTGAGGTCGAGGACGAGCTGTCCTTCCTGCGCACGGAACGCTGCGACTCGGTGCAGGGGTTTTATTTTGGGCGCCCGATGTCACGGGAAGATGTGCATCGCATCTTCGAAGAGGACGAACGCAGCAACAAGGCGTCCTGATCCCAGCGGTCGCGTTTGGCTTCTGCATTGCCATCGTGTCCGCGTCGATTATTCTGCGCCGCGGGGGATCACTTGAGGAGGCCCATGCGCACACAAGTTGTCATCATCGGCGGTGGACCGTCCGGCTTGCTGCTGGCCCAATTGCTCCACACACAGGGCATCGACAGCGTCGTGCTGGAACGGCAAACCAAGGACTATGTGCTGAGCCGCATCCGCGCTGGTGTGCTTGAGCACGGCATGGTCGCGCTGATGGGCAAGGCGGGCGCCGATGCCCGCATGAAGCGCGAAGGCATCCCCCATCATGGCACCTTGATCTCTTACAACGAAACGTTGTTCCGGATAGATTTCAACAAGCATACCGGCAGCCAGGTGATGGTCTATGGCCAAACCGAAGTAACCCGTGATCTCTATGATGCGCGCGAGGCCTGCGGCGGCGACACGGAGTTTGAAGTCGAGGCCGTCACCATCCAAGATGCAGATCGGGACGCGCCCTACGTCACCTATCGCGTGCACGGCGAAGACCGGCGCATCGACTGCGATTTCGTCGCTGGCTGTGATGGCTTTCACGGCATAAGCCGCAGGTCGATCCCGGAGACGGCCCGGCGCGAGTATGAGAAGATCTACCCCTTCGGTTGGCTCGGCGTGCTCAGTGAGACACCACCGATCACCGACGAGCTCATCTATGCCAATTCCGACCGGGGCTTCGCGCTCTGCTCGATGCGCAACCCACAGCTGTCGCGCTATTACATTCAGTGCAGCATGGCCGACAAACCGGAGGATTGGAGCGATGACGCCTTCTGGACCGAGTTGAAACGGCGCATCCCCGCCAGCCATGCAGATCAGTTGGTCACCGGCCCTTCGATCGAAAAATCAATCGCTCCGCTGCGGTCC
This sequence comes from Roseobacter cerffii, assembly GCF_054226325.1. Taxonomy (NCBI): domain Bacteria; kingdom Pseudomonadati; phylum Pseudomonadota; class Alphaproteobacteria; order Rhodobacterales; family Roseobacteraceae; genus Roseobacter; species Roseobacter cerffii. The sequence goes on along the minus strand of NZ_CM135757.1, from coordinate 1,907,397 downwards.
TTCGTGACCGAACCAATGCGTTGGGGTCGCCTGTTTCTCTGCGGCGATGCCGCCCACATCGTCCCGCCCACCGGCGCCAAGGGGCTGAACACCGCCGCGTCAGATGTGCACTATCTCTTTGAAGGCCTCACCCAGTACTACATCGACAAGGAGGATGAAGGGCTTGCACGATACTCGGAAAAAGCATTGGCGCGCGTGTGGAAGACCGAACGCTTCAGCTGGTGGTTTTCCTCGATCATGCACCGGTTCCCCGACCAGTCCGATTTTGACCTGCGCATGCAGCACGCCGAGCTGGAATTCCTGCGCACCAATGACGCCGCGCAAAAGGCGCTGGCCGAGAACTACGTTGGACTGCCCTATTAGCCCGCGAGTGACGGCAAAAAGAGCACGATCCCCGGGAAGGCCACGAGCAAGGCGATGGTGACCGCGTCGGCGACGAAGAAGGGTGTCACGCCCTTGAAGACATCCTGCACCGCGAGGTCATCGCGCACACCAGCCACGACAAAGCAATTCAGACCGATAGGTGGTGTAATCAGACAGAACTCCGCCATTTTGACCACCAGAATACCGAACCAGATCGCACACATCGGCCCTGACATGCCAAAGGCGCTGTCCGCCGCGCTGACGAACTCGCCCCCATTCAGCGCCATCACCGCCGGGTAGACCACCGGCAGTGTGAGGAGCAGCATGCCGATGGCATCCATGAACATGCCCAGAACCGCATAGGCCAGAAGGATGCAGATCAGGATCAGCATCGGTGACATCTCGAGCGAGGTGATCCAACCCGCAAAGGCTTCGGGAAGCTCGGCAAAGCCAAGAAACCGCACGTAGATCAGCACGCCCCAGATGATCGAGAAGATCATCACCGTGAGCTTGGCTGTGTCGAGCAAGGCGTCCTTCAACTGCCCCCACCGCATGCCGCGATAGAGCGCCATCAGAAAGATGATGAAGGCGCCAATAGCGCCGCCTTCCGTCGGCGTGCCCCAGGCATCCCCGAAGGGATTGTAAACGAAGAAGATGATGATCACGACCACCGCTAGGATTGGCAGTGCGGGCGGCAAGGATTCAAACCGCTCGCGCCAGGAAAACCCGCCGACCGGTGGGCCCACGGTCTTGAAGACCACGGCAATGCCGATGATCAGCGTGGCATAGACGACCGCGGAAAACATCCCCGGCAGGAACCCGGCGAGCAACAGTTTGCCCACGTCCTGCTCGACAATGATCGCATAGATCACAAGGATGGCCGAAGGCGGGATGAGCGAGGCGAGTGTGCCCCCTGCGGCCACAACGCCAGCCGCGAATTGCTTGTTGTAGCCGATCTTCAGCATTTCGGGGATCGCGATGCGCGCGAACACCGCCGCCGTGGCGACGGACGCCCCCGAAACAGCCGCAAAGCCCGCTGTGGCAAAGACAGTCGAGACAGCCAAGCCGCCGGGCACCCAGGCGATCCATCGCTTCGCTGCCACAAAAAGCGCCGTGGTCAACCTGGCGTAGTACGCGAGATAGCCGATCAGGATAAAGACAGGGATCAGGCTGAGCACCTGGGCCGAGACCTTCGAATGCGGTGTGAGGCCCGCGATCTTGACGCTGATCTCCACGGCCTTCCAGAAGCGCGCAGGGTCATAATCGAACCCGTTCCAGCGCAGCCAGACCAGCCCGACAAATCCCGCGAGGCCCGCGGCAAAGGCCACGCGCATGCCCGAGACGACAAACACCAAAAGGCCACCGCTGACCCACAAACCGATTTCAATGGGCTCCATCAGTCCGCCCCGTCCAGCGCTTCGGCCTCGAGCCGCGCCTGTTCGGCCACGGACAAGTTGAGCGGCACCGCAACAGGGCTCTCAAGCCCGAGGATCAGCGCGCGTCCGTAACCCCAGGCCTGCAGAAGCAGCCGCAGGGTCAGAACGGCGAAAGCGATGGGCACCACCAGCTTGGAGGGCCAGATCGGCAGGCCGATATCGATGGAGCTGTCGCGGCTGCACAAGGGGCGCGCGCAGTCGAAAGACCGATCAAAGTGATCCCAGGCACCCCACGTCAGCGCAACGATCAGCAACAGGATCAGCAGAACGGAGACCAGTTCGAAGAACCACAAGAGCCGTCCGCGCAGGGCGCTGACCAGCATGTCCATGCGCACATGAGTGCCGTCACGCTGCACAAAGGAGATACCCATGATGGCGATAATCGGCATAGCAGCTTCGATGTAATCGACATATCCGGCGAGGGGCGATCCGAAGAACTTGCGCCCGGTGACCGAATAGGCCGCAAGGAACATCAGCGAGAAGATCGCCAACCCGCTCAGCAGAGCGCACAGCCGTTCAACTGGTAGAAGTGTGCGGTCCAACCTGCTGAGCAGGCTGGAATCTTCGAGCACCGCAGCGGATCCTGCCATCGCTCTGCCCCCGTTTGTTATGGGTGGGGCCGCGCCTTTGGCAGGCGCGACCCGGATGGTTTAGCTGCCGCCCTTGGCCTCGGCCAGAGTGGTGACCACGAGATCATAGAGCTCTTGGCCCGGCAGGCCCTGTGCTTCCATCTCGGCGATCCAGGCATCCTTGGCAGGTTCCGCGGCAATTGCGCGGAATTCATCGATCACGGCGGCGTCGATCTCGACCTTCTGCACGCCCTTTTCCTCGAGCACCGAATCCCAGCGCTGGAGCAGTTCGGCGTAGTTGGCGAGATAGTGGTCAATCGCCTCGTCGACGGAGCTGTCAAGCGCCTCGCGATGTGCATCCGACAGGGACTCGTAGGCGTCGATGTTCACGACCACCGGGCAGTTCACCGTGCCGGGGTTGAGGTTGGCCGTCCACCAGTCCGCCTGGTTGATCGTCCCGAAGCTCAGATGCGCGTGCTGCGCGAAGGCCACCGTGTCGACAACGCCACCTTCCATCGCCTGATAGGCCTCGGTCGCGGTCACGGACGTGGGCACACCACCCACCGCCTTGAAGGCCTCACCCAGGCCACCCGTGGCCCGCACGCGCATACCTTCGAACTCCGCAAGCTCGTCGCGCGGCTCGCCGGTGCCCACGAGATTGTATTGCGGCATGGGCGAGGTCATCAGCAGCTTGGCATTCCACTGTGCCATCTCTTCCGTCGCAGCCGGGTGTGCATAGACCGCGGCTGATACGGCCACCTCCTGCTCGAGATTCTCCACCCCGAGGAACGGCAATTCAAGCACGGTGATCACCCGGTTCTTGTCGCGGTGATAGCCTGCGCAGAACTGAGCCATTTCGAAGGCACCGATGGAGATGCCATCGAGGTTTTCGCGGTTTTTCGACAGGCCACCATAGCTTATGTTCATGGTGAATTCGCCGCCGGTCTTCTCCGAGACGAGCTCGGCCAGTTTCTCGACGTGCTCGGTGAAGGCGCGGCGCTTGCCCCAGACCGAGACGTTCCATTCGGTGGCAGCGGCTTCCGAGACGAATGCAAAGCTAATTGCGGCGACAGCGGCGCCGGACAAGTATCTGTTCATGTGATTTCTCCCTTATGACGTGCCATTGAGCGGGCACGCTTGACGCAAGGCTACCCAAGCGGGTCCGGCCTGCCAAGCCCAGAAAACACATGCGGATCATTCGGCAATCTATTGTCCTTTGGGCTTATTCCCTTCTTTCCGATTGGCGTTATGATCGGCCCTGGAGGAGATGAAGACCGGACGGGGTGTTCAGGCGGCGTGCCGCTCCTCCGCACAGTGACGACCCAAGGGAGGAGCCTTCATGTCCGACACCGCAACAGCCGCAAGAACCTATCCACCCTCGGCCGAGATGACCGCACAAGCGCATGTGGATGCCGCCAAGTACGAGCAGATGTACCAGGCCTCGATCACGGACCCGGACGGCTTTTGGCGCAAGGAGGCCGCGCGGGTCGATTGGATCAAGCCATTCACCCAGGTGAAGGATGTCGACTACACGCTGGGCAACGTCTCGATCAACTGGTTTGCCGATGGCACGCTGAACGTGTCGGCCAATTGCATTGACCGGCATCTGGAGACGCGTGGCGATCAAACCGCGATCATCTGGGAACCGGACAGCCCCGACGATCCGGCGATGCATATCACCTACAAAGAGTTGCACACGTCGGTCTGCAAGATGGCGAATGTGCTGCAAAATCTTGGCGTGACGAAGGGCGACCGGGTCATCATTTACCTGCCGATGATCCCGGAAGCCGCCTATGCGATGCTTGCCTGCGCGCGGATCGGGGCCATTCACTCTATCGTCTTTGCCGGGTTCTCGCCGGATGCGCTCGCCGCTCGGGTGAACGGATCAAACGCAAAAGTCGTGATCACCGCTGATCAGGCGCCGCGCGGCGGGCGCAACACGCCGCTGAAGTCAAACGCCGATCAGGCGCTCCTGCACACCGCCGATGATGTCAAACTGCTGGTGGTCAAACGCACAGGCGGTCAGACCACCTGGATCGACGGGCGGGACTATGACTACAACGCACTTGCAGCGGATGCCTCGGCCGACTGCGCGCCGGTCGAGATGAACGCCGAAGATCCGCTCTTCATCCTCTACACCTCCGGCTCCACCGGCCAACCCAAGGGTGTTGTGCACACGACCGGCGGCTACCTGGTTTATGCGGCGATGACCCATGAGATCACCTTCGACTACCACGATGGCGATATCTATTGGTGCACGGCGGATGTGGGTTGGGTCACGGGCCACAGCTATATCGTCTATGGCCCGCTGGCTAATGGCGCCACGACGCTTATGTTCGAGGGTGTGCCGACCTACCCGGACGCCTCACGTTTCTGGCAGGTCTGCGAAAAGCACAAGGTGAACCAGTTCTACACCGCCCCGACCGCCATCCGCGCGCTGATGGGTCAGGGCAAGGAATTCGTCGAAAAATGCGACCTCAGCGATCTGAAAGTGCTCGGCACCGTGGGCGAGCCGATCAACCCGGAGGCGTGGAACTGGTACAACGAGGTCGTTGGGAAGGGCCGCTGCCCGATTGTCGACACTTGGTGGCAGACGGAAACAGGCGGGCATCTGATGACCCCCCTGCCCGGCGCTCACGCGATGAAACCCGGCTCTGCGATGAAGCCTTTCTTCGGGATCAGACCCGTGGTCCTGGAGCCGGCCTCCGGAGAGATCATCGAGGGGAACGATGTCGAGGGCGTGCTGTGCATCGCCGACAGCTGGCCGGGGCAAATGCGCTCGGTCTGGGGCGATCACGCGCGCTTTGAGAAGACTTACTTTGCCGACTACAAAGGCTATTACTTCACCGGCGATGGCTGCAAACGTGATGCGGATGGCGATTATTGGATCACCGGCCGGGTCGATGATGTGATCAACGTCTCCGGGCACCGGATGGGCACGGCGGAGGTCGAAAGCGCGCTGGTCGCCCATGCGAAAGTCGCCGAAGCGGCCGTTGTGGGGTATCCGCATGATATCAAAGGCCAGGGTATCTATTGCTACGTCACTCTGATGAACGGCGAAGACCCCACCGAAGAGCTGCGAACGGAACTGCGGACTTGGGTGCGGACCGAGATCGGGCCGATTGCCAGCCCCGATCTCATCCAATGGGCCCCGGGCCTGCCAAAGACCCGCTCCGGCAAGATCATGCGGCGGATCCTGCGCAAGATCGCCGAGGACGATTTCGGGGCACTTGGAGATACGTCCACGCTGGCCGACCCTTCGGTCGTTGAAGACCTCATCGAAAACCGCATGAACAAAAACTGAACTGGCGCATTGATCCCACCTTCGGGCCGGTGCACTGGCGCCGGCCTTCTTTGATCCGGGGGCGCTTGCCCTACAGGGGCACCGCGTTACATGTCGCGTCAGATGGACGGCGCAGCGATGTGCCCTGCAAGACATGATTTGGAGATCGGGGGACCGCTGTGTCGGCTGAACCAAGAGGTTTCGAACCCAGCGCGGACCGTACCGCGGACCTGAGGCGCGCGTTCGGCTGCTTCGGCACAGGGGTCACTGTGGTGACGACACAAACGGATGCTGGCCCGCTGGGCATGACCGCAAATTCCTTCTCCTCGGTCTCGCTGACACCGCCGCTGGTACTCTGGTCCCCCGCGCTTTCATCGGGCCGCCACGATGCCTTCGCTCAGGCGGCACAGTTCTGCATCCACGTGCTGAGCGACAAGCAGCTTGATCTCGCCCGTCACTTTGCGGGCAATGGTGACGGGTTCGAGCGCTTCGATTGGACAGCGGGACCATTCGGTGCACCGCGTCTTTTGGGGTGCTTGGCCGAATTTCACTGCAACACGTACGCGATCCACCCCGCTGGAGATCACTCCCTGATCCTTGGGGAGGTTCAGCAGGTCATCGAAGGCCAGGTCGGTGGCTCAGGCCTGCTCTTTGACCGGGGACGCTTTGGGCATTTCACGGATGGCCTGCCCGGTTGAGTGTCAGTAGTCGCGCTCGAAGAAGATACCCAACCCGGTGTTGCCATCCTGCTCCAGCGTGCCGCGGGCGGTCAGCGAGTCCGTTACATCGAGGTTGATCGACAGCTCCGTTTCGCCGCCACCGGTAACCACATCGGTGTAAACGTTCTCTGAGATGTACTTGCCCGCCCGAACCGCGGCCTCGCCGTCGTCGGTCGTGGTTACATCAAAGTCATCGAGCCCGAACCCTTCACGCAGGCTACCGATGAGGCCCACACCTTCCCGACCAGCCAGGGTCGCCACCGCATTGGCGAGTTGCAAGGCCTGGAAGGCCGAGATTTCGCTGATGTCGCGCCCAAAGAGTAGCTGTGACAGCACCTGATCCTCGGGCGCGTCCGGCGTTGACACGAAGGAGACATCCGGCGTGGTCGCAGGCCCTTCGAGGACGACGCCAGCGGTCCCGCTCTCGGTGTTCGACGAGGTTACGAAGCGGATGTAGGGCACCAGATCGCCCTGGAACTGGATGAAACCTTCCACCAGATCAAAGCGGCGCCCAAGAATGTCGAGACGGCCCCGTACGAGCTCAAACTGGCCTGTTGAGATCACCCGCGCTGTTGTTCCACCAATCTCGAGCGCGCCGCCAAGCTCGGCATCGACCCCCCGTCCGCGCACGAAGATGCGTTGGGGTGCATTCACCCGGATCCCGAGACGATAGGCATTTGCAGCACCGCCGCCTCCGGCAGCCTCGGGTTCAGGGATCACATCGGCCCGTCTGCGGGTCGCCGTGACGGCAGCGGGCGCATTCACATGGGTGATGTCGGGGATTTCCCCGATGCTGGTCAGCCCGGACGATGGGACGGTGACCAGAGTTTCGCCCACGTCGATTGTGCCTGCAATCCGCGCACCACCCGTCAGGGGCCCCTCCACCGAAATGGCGCCATCGAGCACCGTCGAGAAGAGCCGCGGGTCGACAAAGCCGACACTCCGCAGAGCCACATCGAGGTCTGCGGCAAGGCTGGCGAGGTTCAAGGCCCCGGAGGCTGCGATACGCCCGCCCGTCTCGACGCCACCTTCGGCGTTGATCCGCAGGTTGCCACCCGAAAGATCAAGCGTGCTGTCCAGATCGCTGAGCACCAGCCGAAGGTTCGGCGCCGCAAAGCGGGCGCCGGTTGTCGTTATGCGCCCCGAGACCGCCTCGAGCGCTGGCGCCCCGTTGACGGCCAGATCAAACCGGGCCTGGCCGGTCAGGCTGCGCGGCGCGAGAAACGGCTCGGAGAGCCCCAGCGGCAGTGAGCCCTCGACATCGAGCGCCACGTTTCCATCCTCGCGGACAAGGCCCGCCACCGTTGCATCGGTGCCCGCGGGACCCTCGGCTGCGGTGTCCACACGCCAGCCTTCCGAGGTCCGCGCGGCCTCACCGGCGACCGACAATGGCCCCCGTATTTGCGGCACGAAGACGCTGATATCGGGCAGCGCAGCAGAGAAGGCCACTGCCGCGTCCGGCCCGGTCGCCAGCCCTGCGACGCTCACCTCGGACTGAAACGGACCATCGGCGTTCACGTCGACGTTGTATCCTTGATCGGTTAGCCAAACGCGACCCGCCGCATCGAGCGGGCCCTGCACGCTGGGCACAAGCGGGCGCACCTCCGGCAGGGACAGATCGAACGTCACGTCTGTTTGCGGACCTGTGGCGCGTCCCTGCACGTTCAACTGGCTGTCATAGGGCGCATCTGCGCTCAGATCGACCTGCCAACCGAGGCTGTCCTGCGTGGCCTCCGCGATGACAGTCACGGGGCCTTCATATTGCGGCAGCACGAGGCCCACATCCCCCAAGGCAGCCCGCGCCGAGACCACGCTGTTGTCGGTCCGCAGATCGAAATCGCCCGTGACATCCAGCGCGTCATTGCTGAGGTCCAGCCCCTCGACAAAAGTGCCCGAGGCGTCCCGCCGGGCTTGCAGCGTCAAATCGGTCTGCCCAGCCAGAACTGCATCCGCCTGCGGCACACCGACAGTCAGATCGGTCGTGGTGCCACGGATCGCCAGATCGAACATGCTGCTAAGCGGCGTAACTGTTCCAGATACGGCCAGTTCAGCCCCGCCTGCAATCGGTTGCCCGGCCAGCCCGGCAAAGCGCGCCAACTCCTCGGCTTTCACCCGAAGATCAAGTTGCGTCGGAAACCCACCGTCCAGACCGTCGATGATGATATCGCCCGCCAAACCATAGTCGCCACCCTTGAGTTCCAGGCCGGTGATCCGGATTGGTTGGTCTTCGACGTAGTCGATATTGGCCTTGCCGCTGACGTCCTGCCCCAGCGCCTGCGCTGCGTTCGGGTCGGCCAACGCGAGTCCACTTGCGGTCAGGTCCAGGTCTCCGAGAAAGCGGCCCACCGTGCCCAACGCGCCTTGCAATGTGCCGTCGAGGGTCAGTTGCGCCGCCTCCAGGCGCAGATCGTCGCGCGCGAGCTCGGCCACGTCGAAGACGCCGCGGAAGGCGTCCCCATCCGCCGCATCGTATTGCACGTCAAGCGTGACCTGTTGCACCGCCGTTTCTGTCTCCGACCCGGGCAAGATGACGGGCGCGGCGTCGGCCCGCGCAATCTGACCGGCTACATCAATGAACACCGGCCAGTTATCCGCATTCAACCGCACGGCACCGGATAGCTGAGCCGACTGGGCGTCGAGATCGAAGCCCTGCACATCAACACCACCTTCAGCGAGTAGGAGCGCGTCCAGATCAATACGGACGTCGGGGCCGAAGAAGTCCCGCGACTGAGGCGCAACTAAAGCGGTGATGTCACCGCCGAGGTCCGCCTGGATGCGGCGGTCGGGGGATGCACCTTCGGTTTCGACCGGCAGGGCGCTGAGCACGACCTGCCCGGCCACCCGCTCCTGCCCATCTGTAGCCAGTGTGATATCCGCCGTGAAATCATTGAGCGGCCCGGTGCCGCCCACAGTCAAGTCGATGGAGGGTTCGCCGGGCAGGTTCATCAGCCGACCAGCCAGCCCACCTGCCCCCTCGTCCAGCTCCATCTGCACCGAGATTTCTGATGTCTCGCGCGCGAAACTGCCGTTCACGATGTAGGTGCCTTGCGTCGCATCCACCCTGTTTGCGGTCAGATCGAGAAACGCGCCATCATCATCGAGCCGCGCACTGGCCTGCACGCCCAACTCGGCTGCGGCCCCGAGAAGGGGTTCGCCCAGCAAGATGCGTTCAAGCTCGATCAACTCGATGTTCACCGAGACCGGCAGCTCTGGTAGGGCGAACTCTGTCGCCTCGGCGGAAGGAATCTCGGTTGTGTCCTCCGTTTCGGGCAAACGCGGCAGATCCAGCACAGCCGCGCTCAGCCGATCCACCTCTAACCGCCCGCGCAACAAGGCCAGGCGGCTCCAGTTGAGCCGCACATCCTCCAGCGTCAGCCAGATTCCCTGATCATCTGCGATTGTCATCCGGTCGAACGACGCTTCGGAACTCAGCGCCCCTTCGAACCCTTCGATGTTCACCTCACGGCCCGCGCCCGAGAGCAGGTCTTCAATGGTACGGGTCAGGAAGCCGCCATCATCCTCCTGCGCCGGAACGACCGAGGGCAGCAAAATCAAAAGAGCGGCAGCGAAAAAGCGGATGATCTGCATCAGAAAGCCTGTCCTATGCCAATATAGACCTGAACCGACGAACCTTGGTCGTCTCCCGATGTGGGCACGCCGACGTCCAACCGGATGGGCCCGATGGGCGTATCGTAGCGCAAACCGACGCCCGCGCCGCTTTGCCATTCGCCGGAACCATCAGGGAACACCTCTTCTCCGATATAGCCCACATCGAAGAAACCGACATAGCCCAGATTGCCAGTCGTGCGCATCCGAACTTCCGCCGACAGGCCAAGAAAAGACCGCCCGCCAACGATGCGCCCGCCACCGAGATCAACACCAAGGGACTGGTATTCGTGGCCGCGCACCGTATCGCTGCCGCCCGAGTAGAACAGAAAGTCCGCAGGCGCGACCGGGAGGCCGGGGCCCACCAATGACCCAAGCTGCCCGCGCAGAGCAATGGTTGTGGGGCGGACATCGCCAAAGGTTCGGTAGGTGCGAAGATCCACGGTGGTCAACACGCCGTCGTCAGCGCCGTCAATGGCCAAGAACGGTTTGATCTCAGTGTCGAAGTAGTATCCGCGGCGCGCATCAAGCGCCTTGTCGCGATAGTCAAAGGTCGCTCCGAGCGGCACGAGAAAGAGCGTGTAGTTGTTTTCCCCAAAAGCATCGCGCGTATTGGCCCGCCGCAGACCAATGCCCAGTCGATAGCTGCGTTCCTCCGACGCAATGCGTTCGATCCCGATGCCAACCGTGGCTTGGCGGGAGAAGAAGTTGACCTCATCCTGTTGCTCGATTTCGCCCAGGATATAGAGACCGGTGTCCTCGTTGAAGGTAGCCGGGCGCTGATAAAGCGCGCCCACGAGGAAATCAGTGCCGCCGGTCTCGCCTCCAATCCCTTCGATCTCGGCGTCAAGACGCAGCCGCTCGGCCCCGCCAAAGAGGTTGCGGTGCAGCCAGAACGCGCTGAACGACAATCCTTCAACGGTCGAGATCTCGGCCCCGAAACCAAACCTTCGCGGTTTTTCTTCGCTCACGCGCGCGGTGATCGGCAGCGCGCCATCAGCGGTCGGCGTCTCGGCCTCGATCATCGCGACGGAGCGGAACGCACCGGTCCGACGCAGACGTGCTGCGGCGCGTTCCAGGTCTTCCGGTGAATAGACGGAGCCCATGGGCAGCCCGGCGATCTCGAGAATACGCTCGGCTCGGACGGCCTCGTTCCCGATGACGCTCAACGGGCCAAAGCGCAGTCGCGGACCCGGGTCCATGCGCAGGGTCACATTCAGCGTCTGATCAGCGTGCTGTGCTGTGACACGCTGGCTCTGCAACTTGGCCTTTGCGTGTCCTTCGGCGCGCCACCCCTCTGTCGCGGCGCTGACCGTGTCGCGCAACAGGGTCAGCCGCGCAGGCTCGCCTGACCGGAAGCCCTCGGGCAAATCGGTATTCGGAGCGAGCGGGCCAATCTCCGCGCGGTCGAACCGGAAGGCCCGCCCCGGTGTCACCGTGATCTCAGCCCGCCTGACACTGGGCGGCGGCGCGACAGATGTAATGTTCGACGCCTCTCGGCCATCAAGTGCGATGCGAATCGTCGCCCCGTAGAACCCATAGTCGTAGAGCACCGCAAGCAGCCGCTGATAATCGGCCTGCGCCAGTGCGACAATCTCCTGCGCGGAGACATCCGTTTCGGCCTGCGATTGTTCAAACAGGAGCGAGCCGCCCTCAAGGTCCGCTTGCAACTCCTCCCCTATCGCGCCCTGTAGTCCGACCTCCAACGCCGAAACTGGCACCGCAAGGACCAGCGCCATGGCAAGCGCCACCGCACCACCACGGGTCAGCAAACCGTTGCTCTTCATCATAACCTGCACCATATCCCCCGCTTTGGCGATGTAACGCGCAAGGACCAACCGGCAACTGATCGACCTTGCAAACCGCAGCTGACTTCACGTCTTAGCGGAAACCACGGTGTGGCTGCAAACAGACAAACGTCCACCTCCCGTATCGCGTCAAATCCGCCGATGGCGTCGCTGCGCTGGGTTTTGCTGGCGCCGCCGCGATGGTCCAAAAGCGACATACGCGCGCCCGCCGGAGATCGGGAGCATCTCATCGCAGCGGGCCTGCGTTTTGGGAGCTTCAACGCCAGTCGTTGATTGAGAACGAAATAAAAGTGATAAAAAGCAAAATACTAAGCTGATGTCTTCAAGTTATGTGGCTCATAGCGGAACTGCTTCCGAAGACGGTGAATTGGATCGCTAACGACTGAAAACCGCCCATTTTTCAGGCATTCGTCTGAAATGGTGCATAAGAAGAATGTCGCAAACAGACTGTGTATCTTGATCTTGGCGCCGGACACTTTACTTCGAACGACAAGCGAAATGGTCGAGGCCCTGATGACCAAACGCATTACGGGCCTCCCATACCAAAATACAAAGGGTGACGATGGTGACGAACTCCCCTGCAACGGGCTCTGAAGTGCACAGCAAACCTTACGATCGCATTGCGTTTGTGGGCGCAGGCGCATGGGGAACGGCTTTGGCGAGCGTGGCAGCCGCAGCGGGGCGACAAGTGCGGCTCTTCGGGCGGAATGTCGACATCGTGGACGCGATCAACAGCCGCCATGAAAACCCCGCTTACCTGCCCGATGTGACCCTCCCCCCGAGCCTGACGGCGACGACGCAGCTCTCGGAAGCGCTAACAGGTGCTGATGCCGTGCTGATGGTTGTGCCGTCAGGCGCGGTCAGGATCATGGCGGCAGACCTCAAAGCGTTCCTGCCACCTGGCGCGCCGGTTGCGGTCTGCACCAAGGGCATCGAGCCAATGACCGGCCTGCTCATGTCCCAGGTTGCAGCGGAAGAACTCGGTGATGTGCCGGTTGGCACGATCTCGGGCCCCACTTTCGCACGAGAGACCGCACTTGGTCACCCGACCGCTGCAACGGTCGCTTTCGAGTTCAGCCATGCAGATCGGCTCGCACCGGATCAAAGCCCGGCAGCGCGGCTGGCGGTGTCGATGAGCACGCCCTTCTTCAAAACCTATATCTCGGATGATCTGGTCGGCGTGGAGATTGGCGGCGCAATCAAGAACGTCATCGCCATTGGCTGTGGCATGATGACCGGCGCAGGCTTTGCCGAGAACACCCGCGCAGCGCTGATCACGCGCGGCATGGACGAAATGAAAGCCCTTGCTGAAGCGTTGGGCGGTCGCCGGGAAACGGTTACCGGCCTTGCGGGCGCAGGTGATCTGACACTGACCTGCTCCAGCCAGACTTCGCGCAACATGTCGCTCGGGGTTCAGCTGGGCCAGGGAGTGCCGCGCACAGCATGCTTTGACGGTCGCCCCGTGGTCGTTGAAGGCGAGGCCAATGCGGCCTCGATCATTGATCTTTCCCGCCGGGTCGGAGTGTCGATGCCGATTTGCGAAACGGTACATGCAATCCTGCACGGCGGTGCTGATCTGCATCAGGCCTTTGCCGATCTGTGGACGCGCCCGATTGAAGCTGAACCTCGTGCGCTCGACATCTCCCTGCGCAATCCGGCGCAGCCGAAAGTTGGGCAATTGCAGGGGCGCGTGCCGTGACACCGCCCTTGGCAGACCGAAAGTTCGTTCTGGCAACCGACCTCGATGGAACTTTTCTCGGAGGTCGCGAGGCTGATCGCACGGCACTATATGAGTGGATCGAGGCCCACCGCGCGACGGTGGGGCTGGTCTTTGTGAGCGGGCGCGATCCAGAATTCATTCACCAGCTGTGCGGCAGCGGCGACGTACCCTGGCCGGAGTATGTCATCGGCGACGTGGGTACGACCATCGCGCAGGTGACACCAGCACGCCAAATCCAGCCCATTGAGACGTTGGAACAGGAGATTGCCGACCGCTGGAATGGCAGCGGTGACAAGGTAAAAGCGCATCTCGAACACGCGCCGGGCTTGACGCTGCAGCCCACCGAATTCCGCTATCGCGTGAGCTATGACTATGACCCCGAGGCCTTTGATCCCTCCACCGCCCAGACGGTTCAAGCCATGGGCTTCGACGTGCTCATCTCGGACAACCGCTATTTCGACGTGCTGCCCACGGGTGTAAGCAAGGGCCCGTCGCTCCTGCGCCTGCTCGCGCATCTCGGCATTCCGCAGACCAGCGTGCTCTCGGCAGGCGACACGCTGAATGATCTCTCGATGCTGATCGCTGGCACGCCCGCCGTCGCCGTCGGCGGTTCTGAGGCGCCGCTTCTCGACGCGCTGCCACCTTTGCCGCAGATCTACCGTGCCGATGGCGTTGGCGCCGCGGGAATACTCGAAGCTGTCGCGCATTTCGACTTGCATCCAACACCCGAAAAGGTCTGACCCATGCCCTCCGATCTTGTGATCGTCTACCACCGCCAACCCTATGAGGAGGTGGAGAAAGATGGCGAAATCATTCTGCGTGAGAACAAGAGCCCGAACGGTATCGTACCCACGCTCAAGAGTTTTTTCGGGACCGCCGAACACGCCTCATGGATTGCCTGGAAACTGGCGGAGGATCCGGCCAACCCGGAGTTTGAGAAGGTGGTCGAGATCAGCGATGCGCACGGTGACTACTCGGTCTCGCGCCTGCCTCTCACCCAGGAGCAGGTGAGCAGCTTCTACCACGTCTCGTCCAAAGAGGCCTTCTGGCCTATCCTGCACAGCTTCAAGGAGAAGTTTAACTACGACCCTGTCGATTGGCCCACCTTTCGCGAAGTGAACTGGGCCTTTGCCGAGGCTGCTGCGCGCGAGGCCGCACAGGGCGCGCGCGTCTGGATACACGACTATAACCTTTGGCTTGTGCCGGGATATCTGCGCCAGCTGCGCTCGGATGTGACCATTTCGTTTTTCCACCACACACCGTTTCCGGCAGCGGATATGTTCAACGTGCTGCCGTGGCGGCGAGAAATCGTGAAGAGCCTTCTGGATTGCGACATCGTCGGATTCCACGTTCCGCGCTATGCCTCGAACTTCGTCTCGGTTGTGCGCAGCCTGTTCGACGTCGAGGTGAAACACCGTGAGATGGTCGCCGAGGAACTGGTCTCGGACGGAACGGCGCTCAGCGAACGATCAGCGCCGACCCTGCTCAGTTTCGAAGGCCGCGACATTGCCGTGAGCTCGGCCAGCGTGGGCGTCGCGGTCGATTTTATCGAAGAGCGTGCGACCGACGCGGAGGTGAAGGCCGATGCCGAGAAGATCAGAGAGGCTTTGGGCGATTGCCGACTGATCCTGTCGGTGGGCCGTACTGATTACACCAAGGGTGGCGTCGACCAGCTCGAGAGTTTCGAGCGGGTTCTGACGGACACGCCAGAGCTTCGCGGCAAGGTCAAGCTGATGCATGTGTCGGTGAGCGCGGACCGCAACATGTCGGCCTATGCGCGCACGCAGACCGGCATCGAGGAAACCGCGGGCCGGATCAATGGCCGCTTTGGCACGTTGGAGTGGCAGCCTATTGCGCTGATTTCCCGAGCGATCCCTTTCGACGATCTGATCAAGTATTACCTCGCAGCAGATGTGGCCTGGATCACACCGCTGGTCGATGGGATGAATCTGGTGTGCAAGGAGTATCTTGCCGCGCGGACCGATGGCGATGGCGTTTTGGTCCTGTCCGAATTCGCCGGTGCGGCGGTCGAGTTGAACTCTGCGGTGATCACCAACCCGTTCTCACACCGGTCGATGGATCAGGCGATCCTGCAGGCGCTGGATATGCCCGAGGAGGAACGGCGTGATCGTATGACCGAACTGCGCCGGGTCGTTAAGAAATACTCGGTTCAGGCATGGGGCGCGGAACAGCAACGCCAGTTTGCGGCTGCGATTGCACGGAAGGCCGAAGCGCCCGTCTGAGCACCGGCCCAAAGCGGTCAGGTTGTC
The DNA here is from genome assembly GCF_054226325.1 of Roseobacter cerffii. Classification (NCBI taxonomy): domain Bacteria; kingdom Pseudomonadati; phylum Pseudomonadota; class Alphaproteobacteria; order Rhodobacterales; family Roseobacteraceae; genus Roseobacter; species Roseobacter cerffii. The sequence goes on along the minus strand of NZ_CM135757.1, from coordinate 1,891,623 downwards.
ACCACCGCTCCTGTTACATCGATATCCGTGTCGACGCCCAAGGTCGCCAACACATTGCCGCCTTCCACGTAGGAGTAGATGTCGAGCGTATTGCCTTTGCCATCGTCGATGGGCGTGTCCGAGACCTTCTGGAACCCACCTGCCCCGCTGCTGATCAGGGTGAGGCTATCCGATGCATCGCCATAGATGATCGCGCTTTCGGGGAGAGCCTGATCAAGCAGCGTCTCCAGCTCGCTGTCCCCCGTCGAGGACAGATCGATGACGTCCTCCAGCGAAATCTCCAGAACGTTAGCCTTGCCGTTCTCCATATCGATGGCTTCGATATTACGCAGATCAAGGGAGGGGATCAGATCGTCCGAGAGGTTGCCTGCCACATCGATCTGCAAGATGTCGCGCCCCGCCCCGCCATCAAGTACATCCATACCGTCATCCGGCGCCTGTCCGACACGCAACACATCGTCGCCCGCGCCTGCAAGGACCACATCCGCGCCCTCGCCGCCGTCGATCGTATCATCGCCGTCAAAGCCCAGGATCGCGTCGTTACCAGCGCCACCTTCGATCGCATCCGCAAGATCGCTGCCCAAGAGCAGATCAGCACCCTCAAGACCCGCGAGATCTTGCGCGGTATCCGCCTTGGCGAGCACTTCACTCGAGAAAAGCTCGACCTCGGCAGTGCTGTCATCGCCATCGAGATCAAATCGCGCGCGCGCATTGATCCGGTTGTCGGCGCCCAGCAGCGCCTCGATGTTCTCGATACTGGCCAGTGGCAATTCGAAGTCCGTCCCTTCGACGATCAGCGCAGCGCTGTCCTCCGTTGCGATGGTGCCATGATCGATGCCATCGGCCTCCAGCGATACCTCGAGCGAGATGAGCGTGGGCGCGAAGACCGGCGTTTCAGTCAGTGCCGCCGCAAGGTCCTCCGCGGAGACGAGCAAGGTCGGGTCCGGGTCGATTTCCTGCAGCAGTGTAGGGTCGTACTCATCGCCGATGCCGAAGGTCTGAATGTCGAGGGTAAAACCGGCGCCCGGCGGGTTCTTCAGCGCATCCAACGAGTCGCGCCACTGCCCGTTCGAGGGCACACCATCAGTGATGAACAGCAGGAAGTTGGCCTCATCCGACGGCTCGCTCGTCAGAAAGCTGTTGGCCTCGTCGAGCGCGAGATCCCAACGTGTCACACCGCGCAGGAACGGCAGCTCAAGGATCGCATCGGGCAGGTTTGGATCCTGCAGATCGAAGGGGCCGATGGATGTGGCGCTGTCGGAATAGCTGATAATCTGCACATCGACCGTCGTGGCGGAGCCGTCGAACTGCTCGGCCAGCAGCAGGATGGCATCCTTGACGGCCTCTCTTTGCGCGGCCCAATCCGCCGCCCCGATGCTGCCGGAGCTGTCCATCGCAATCACCAGGTTCACCGATTGCGCCTCTGGCGCCACGGTTTCGATGGCAAAGGCCCCGGCTGCCGTGTCGGCATTGGCCTCCTCGTTGAACGACAACGAGACCGATTGCGCGCCCGATCCACCGCTTCCGCTCTCAACCGCAACCGTGACCTGTGCGGTTGATACGCCGCCCTGAGCATCGGTGACGGTATAGCTGAAGCGATCCAGCCCAACGAAGCCTTCCGTCGGCGTGTACTCGAAGCTTCCGTCGGTGCCGAGTGCGAGGACACCGTTGCTCGGCGCCTGCGAGCCCAAGGCAAAGATCAACGCTCCGGCGCCATCTACATCGCTGGCCTCGAGCTGACCGGTGATCATGCCGTTCTGCGGGGTCTCGAAGACGGTGTTCTGCGCCACGGTTGGCGCATCGTTCGTCCCGGTCAGGGTGACTTCCACGGTCTGAGAGACAGAGGCGCCCATGTCGTCGGTCGCGACCGCCGTGAAGGTTTCGACCACGGTCTCGCCATCGGCGAGGCTGTCGGCGCGGGCGTTATCCAGAACATAGGTCCAGGCCCCTGTCGCGGTGATCGCAAAGGTGCCAAAGAGCGCTGTGGAGGTCCCGGTCCACGTGATCGTGCTGTCCTGGTCGGGGTCTTCGGCGCTGAGCTGCCCGCTCGCATCGGCGATCTCGTCCCCTTCGGTTACCGTGCCGAGGTTTGCACCGGTCACGGTGGTGATGATCGGCGCATCGTTGACTGGCGAGACCTCGATCACGACGGTCGCCAGCGCAGTCTCGCCCGCCGGGTCTGTCACCAGAACGCCGAACCCGTCCTGACCCGTAAAATCGGCGTCGGGCCGATAGGAGAAGGTTCCATCCGGGAAAAGCGTGACCTCACCGTTCTCCGGCAGCTCGGTGATCGCGTAGCTCAGCACATCGCCATCAATGTCACTTGCCGCGATGACCCCGGTCAGAATGCTGTCCTCGGGTCCCGCCACCGAGGTGACGTCGCCGATCGGTGCGTCGTTCACAGGCAGCACCTCAACCAGAACCGTGCCTTCCGTGACCTCGCCATTTGGCTGGATCGCAGAGAAGGTAAAGCTGTCGGTGCCGTTAAAATCCGGGTCGGGCACATAGTCGAACTGGCCATCCGCGGTCACACGCACACTGCCGTTCGCAGGGCCGGATGTAACGGTAAAGACCGTCCCCGCAGCGCTACCGATCACGGTGATGTCACCCATGATCGCATCATCCTCGCCCGCATCTTCGGGGCCGCTGACGACCACAACCGGGCCATCTTCCTGAACCGCATTCAGCCCTTCGTCGAAGGTGTCGGCATCCGGCTCGGTCTCATCGGTCTCAACTGGCGGCGGCAACTGGATTGCCCCGGGCTCATCGAGCCCGTCCACACCGAGGCCCGCGTCAGGTTGTGTGTCCGTAGATGGGTTAGAGGGGCTTGGGCTCGTATCCGATCCCGATACGAAGGTTTGCCCGGCATCGACCCGCTCAACGGCCGACCGATAGGCAGCGAAGGCCTCGGCAATCAGCAGGTTGTCTTCTGCGTCATCGAGCAGGCTGCGCGCGACTTCACGCGTCTCACCGGTCGCGGCGGAGACGATCCACTTGGTATCGGTCTGGGTGATCATAGCGACGAGGTTGCCGTCGATATCGCGCAGCTCGACGCGACCCTGCCCGCCATCGGGATCGGTGGTCAGCGACACCTCGGTGGTGTCGACCCCGTTCACGGTGCCCACCTGCACAACGACCGTGGTGCCGCGAATACCCATGGTCGACGACGGTGTGCTGACGTCCATCCCACCGGTCTTGGCGACCTGGCCCGCGATGAACACGAACCCGCCCTGGATCAGGCTGAAGGTGCCGGAATTCGCATCGGACTGTGGATCATAGATCAGCTCGTCGATCACCATGCGCGAGGATGCTGTCAGGGTGAAGATCGTGCCATCCACGAAGGTGAGAGAGACCGACGCTCCGTCGCCCGTCGCAACCACGTCGTTCTGATAGATCTTCGAGCCGACCTGCAGCGTCTCGACCGTGCCATCGGCGCGCTGGACTGACGCGGTGCCCTCGGCGCTCTCGACCTGACCGATGGGGCTGGGCTGATCAACCGCGCCAGACTGCGCGTATTGGCCCGGCGCGATGGGTCCGGCAAGCCGTTCGACCAGATCACCGCGCAGGACAGCCCCGTTCAAATCCTTCAGATCTGCAGCGTCAGGCTGCGCGAAGTAGTCAGGTACGCGGAAGTTCGCCACCCCATCGTTTACGATGTAGAGATCAGGACCGACGCGGAAGAATTCACCGTTAAAGAGAAGCGCACTGTCCGGCACAACGACGACGCCGGAGGCATCACCCCACAGGGTAACTACCTCATCCGGGTCCTCATTTTGCGCCTCATGATTGAGCGACACGCTCTTGATCCTCAAAAACCTGATTTAAACAATTCTTAACCTAATTCGTCGGGAGGGTATGTGATGCACCGCACGTTTCGTCAAATAATCGCCCGAAAAATGCCATATTCTCTCTGGCCCGGCAAAAAAACCTTGATTATTTCCAGATCGCAAACAATCGCAGGTGGTACCGGCGGGTTGATCCACCGTCCGATTCGGTCAGTATAGGCTCGCAACCGGACAAACCGGCCTGCCCCGCGCGGGGTTCGCGCAGACATCTGGCCTGGAGCAGATCATCACCGCGATGCGTCAGTGGTTCACAAAATGGGTCGGCTGGGTCCGCGTTATCGCGATACTGGGTCTGCTATGCGGGCTTGTGATCCGCATCGGGGATCCTGCGCCCCTGGCTGCGCTGCGCAACGCCTCCTTCGATCTCTACCACCAGTCGAAGCCGCGGGAACTGACCCAACTGCCTGTCGCGATCCTCGACATCGACGACCGCAGCATCGAAGAGATCGGCCAGTGGCCGTGGCCGCGGAACCAGGTCGCCGATCTGGTGCGTCGGGCAACGGACCAGGGCGCGGTCGCCATCGGTTTCGACATTGTCTTTGCCGAGCCAGACCGCCTCTCGCCACCGCAGATCGCGCGGGACAATCCCGCGATGCCCGATCCATTGGCTACGGCGCTCGAGGGTCTGCCCGACAATGACGACATCCTGGCAGAGGCTTTCGCCGGTTCCCGCGTCATCGTCGGCCAAACCAGCGTGCGCACATCCGCGGGCAACCGAGACGAAAAGCGCGCGATGGCGGATGCACCGCATGCGTTGATCGGGCCGAACCCGATGCCCTACCTGATGAAGTTCCCCGATATCGTCCAGAACCTGCCCGTGCTCGAAGCCAAGGCTGCCGGTCGGGGCATGTTCGCCACGCGTCCGGATGCAGATGGTGTGTACCGACGCGTGCCGCTGGTGATGAGCGTTCAGGGGGAAATTCGGCTGGGGCTCACGCCGGAGCTTTTGCGCGTTGCAACGGGAGGCGATCCGTTCGTCGTGCGCACCAATGACGCAGGTGTCGAAGGGATAGTCCTTGCGCGCCAACTCATCTCGACGGCCCGCGACGGGACCGTTTGGCCCTACCTGACCCCGTCGTCGCAAAGCCGCTATGTCTCTGCAACCGATCTGCTGAATGGCCGGACACCGGAGGGCCGGCTGGCGGGCCATCTTGTCTTGGTCGGCACCTCCGCCATCGGGTTGGAGGACTTCCGCGCCACCCCACTCGGCGTAGCCATGGCCGGAGTCGAGATCCACGCGCAGGTGCTGGAAAACATCATGGCCCAAAGCCTGCTGATCCGACCCAACTACACCATCGCGATTGAGCTGATCACCACCCTTGCGCTCTGTGTTCTGGTGATCATCTTCGCCCCCTCGATCTCGGCCCGCGCGCTGATCTTGTCCTCCCTCCTGCTGATGGGCAGCTACATCGCCCTGTCCTACTATCTCTTCTACGACCAACGCATCTTGCTCGACCCGTCGTTCCCGGTGCTGGCAGCGGCGATCACCGTGATCCTGATCTCAACCGTCAACTACCTGCGCGAAGAGCGGCAGCGCCGCGAGATCCGCAGCGCCTTCGGGCAGTACGTTTCGCCAGATCTCGTGGACCAACTGAGCGAGAACCAGAGCCAGCTGACCCTCGGTGGTGAATCGCGGCAGCTGACGCTGCTCTTCAGCGATGTGCGCGGGTTTACCGCCATCGCTGAAGAATTCCGCGACGATCCCGAAGCGCTGACTTTGCTGATGAACCAGTTCCTCACCATCCTATCGAACGCGATCATGGATGAGAAAGGCACCATCGATAAATTCATGGGTGACGCGGTCATGGCCTTCTGGAATGCGCCACTGGCCAATGACGATCATGCGCGCGCCGCCTGCCGCGCCGCTTTGAAGATGATCGCGGATGTGGAGGACTTCAACAAAACCCGGCTGCGCGCGCAAAAGCGCAAGCGGGTCGGCCAAAAAGGCCAGGCCACTGACAAGCGCAAGCCCTGGGTCAAGGTGCATCGGATCAACGTCGGTATCGGCATCAACACAGGCCAATGCGTAGTCGGCAACATGGGAAGCAACACGCGGTTCGACTACACCGCGCTCGGCGATCCGGTGAATGTGGCCTCCCGTCTTGAAGGGCAGTCGCGCTACTACGGGGCGTCCATCATTCTCGGCCATGCCACCGCACGGGAGGTCGGGGATGATTTCGCGATGCTCGAGCTCGACCGCGTGCGTGTGGTGGGCAAGGAGGTGCCCGAGACCATTTTCGCGCTGCTAGGCGATAAGACGCTCCGCGAGAACGGTGCCTTTCAAGAGACCTGGGCGCGCAACGCCGAGATGCTGGCCGCTTACCGTGCGCAGGACTGGGACCGCGTGGAAACACTGCTCAGCGAGTTGCGCGCGCGGTTCGAAACGCTGGGGATCGGGCTGCAGGATTATCTGAACCTCTACGCGACCCGTCTGAGCGACCTGCGTCTCAACCCGCCTGTGGCCGATTGGGACGGGGTCTTCGCCTCGACCAAGAAGTGACTATCGCTCGCGCAGCGCCTCAGCCTGCGCGCGCAGGATCGGCTTGGCGAGATAGGACAGCACCGTGCGTTCGCCGGTCTGAATATCAACCGAAGCGATCATCCCCGGCGTGATTGGCAACGGCTTATCCTCGGTGCCGAGGTGCGACTTCTCGGTGCGCACGATCACACGGAAAAACTCCCCGCCCTCATCGCTGGAAATCGTATCCGCTCCGATGCGGACAACCTCGCCGTCCAGCGCGCCATAGACCAGGTAGTCATAGGCCGAAATCTTCACCGAGGCGGGCTCGCCCGGGCTGACAAAGGCGATGTCGCGGGGGCCCAGATCGGCCTCGATCAAAAGGCTGTCGTCAATCGGCACGATCTCGACCAGCGCGGCGCCGGGTTGCACGACGGCACCGATTGTCGTGGCGTTGATGCGGTTAATCGTGCCTCGCACCGGCGCTCGCAACTGCGCGCGCGTCACCCGATCGTCCGCGCTGCGCAGGGTCTCTTGGACCACAGCCAGTTCGAGTTGCAGTGCGGCCAGCCGCTGGCGGGCCGAGAGCGCATAGGCTGAACGTGCGGCATCAATCTGGTTCTCGGCTCCGACGATCGCGGCGTGCAAACGCGGCTCGCTGGCGCGGCCCACAGCAAGATCGCCGCTCAGCTCCGCCAGCCTGGACTGCAAGCGCAGGAGCTCGATTTGCGGCACGAGCCCGCGCTCGAACATGTCCTGGGTCAAGGCAATCTCGGCCCGCAAGGGCGCGATGATGCCCTCGGTCCGCGCGCGCTGCGCCTTGATTTCTTCGAGCTCTCCGCGCCGTTGCAAAAGCTGTGCTTGAAGGACCTGCAGTTCGCGGGTGAGTTGCTCGCGCCGCGACAGGAAGACTTCCTGCTCCGCGGCCACTGCCAAAGGCGCGCGGGCGCGCAAGGCATCCTCGAACGTCAGGTCCTCGGCAAACTGCGCCTCGGCCCGCAACCGCGCGGATTCCGCCAAAACCGCAGCTTCGCGCTCGCGCAATTCGCCCCGTTCCGCTGCAAAGCGGGTGTCGTCGATTTGCATCAGCACATCACCGGGCGCGACGATATCGCCTTCGGCGACGGTGATATCGCGCACGATGCCGCCTTCGAGGCTCTGGACGACCTGCACCTGTTGGGACGGGATGACCCGACCCGTTGCCCGCGCTGTTTCCTCGATCTCGTATGTCGCGGCCCAACCGAGAAACGCAATCATGCCAAGGAAAACCGCGAGCAGAAGGCGCCACGGGCCGCTCTCGCGCACCGCGGCATCGGCGCCCGAGATGTTGTTAGCAAACTCATCCTCGATCCGGTTGCCGAACATCGCGCTACCCCGCAGCCTTCGCTGCACTCATGGCGCGCAGCTTGGTCAACACCTCGGTGCGCGGCCCGTCGAGCACTGCACGCCCCTGGTCCATCACGATCAGCCGGTCGGCCATCGCCGCGAGCGACTGGCGGTGCGTACAGATGATCAGCCCCACACCGGTCCGGTTCAACTCCTCAAGGCGCCCGATGATCTGGCCTTGCATCCGCTGATCCATCGCGTTTGTCGGCTCGTCCAGAAACAGCGTCTTGGGACGCCGCAGCAGCAGGCGCGCAAGTGCCACACCCTGTTTCTGCCCGCCGGAAAGGTGCTTGCCCTGCTCGCCCACGAACATGTCGAGCCCCTCGGGCGCTTCGGCCATGAACTCATCCATCGCAGCATAATAAAGCGCTTGCGCGATGTCCTCGTCACTGGCGTCGCGCTGCCCGATGATTAGATTTTCGCGCAGCGTCCCGGTAAACAGATCCGGCGTTTGCGGCAGATACCCGATACCCCGGCGCAGCTCTGCTCGCTCGTATTGCGAAAGGGCGATGCCGTCGATCAGTACGGTGCCGCTGTCAGGCTCGATCAGTCCCGCAAGCAGCTTGCCGGTGGTCGTCTTGCCCGATCCAACCCGGCCAAGCAGCGCGACGCATTCGCCAGCGCCAACCGAGAACGTCAGAGCGTTGAGTGCGGGCCTCGGCGCCTTGGGATAGGCGAAGCTGACCTCATCAAGCTGGACCGCCCCTTTGCTGACCCGCGCGTCGCTTTTGACCGCGCTGCTCTGCTCGACCGGCAGGGCCATGAAGCGGTTGAGCGCGGCGAGGGATTTGAACGCATACTGCGCGCGGAAAATCGTCTGAGCGATCATCCCCAGTGGCGCCAACACGCGGCCCGCAAGAATATTGGCGGCAATCAACCCACCCACGGTGATCGCCCCCTCCGCCACGAGGAAGACACCCCACACGATGATCAGCACCGAGACGGCCTGCTGAACCAGCATTGTGCCGTTGGTCGCAACGTTCGACCAGAACCGGGTGCGCCCGTTGATCTGAGACGATGCTGTGACCGCCGCCTCCCATTCGCGTTGCATCACCGGCTCTGCGTTGAGGCTCTTGATGGTCTCGACGCCTCCGAGGGCCTCGACCAAGACAACGTGTCGCTTGGTTGCCATCTGTTGCGCGCGGCCTGCGCTGCGGCCCAGCGGAAGTTGCGCGGCAATCGCGATCACCAGCACAACCGGCACGGCAAGCAGCGGGACAACTGCAATGGGCCCGACCACCCAGAACAGGGCCGCGACAAAAATCCCGATAAACAGGACATCAATAACGGCGACAAAGGTGGCCGAAGCGAAGAATTCGCGCACGACCTCGAAGTCCCGAATTGTGCTGGCAATACCTGCAGCCCCCCCCGGCCGGTTCAGCAGCTGCGTGTTCATCGCCTGCCGAAAGAGCGTTGCAGCGACTTTCAGGTCGACCCGCCGACCGATATTCTCGAGCACATTGGCCCGGATGATCCGCATCATCAGATCGAGCACAAGCGCGATGCCAACCCCGATAGCCAGCGTCCAGAGCGTGACATAGGCCAGATTAGGGATCACCTTGTCATAGACGTTCATCACGAAGAGCGGCAGTGCAAGCGACATCACGTTCAACAGCAGTGCAGCCACAAGAACCTGGGTCCAGTTGCCCCAATTGGCCCGCACCGGCCCCCAGAACCATGATCTACCGCCCCCTGCCTCCACAATCGTCTCAGGCGCGCTCATCCCTGCGGCACGGTCACTGCTGCGCGTCACCAGCATCAACTCCGGACGGATTTCCTTGCGCAGCTGCTTTAGGGAGACATCCTGCACCAGGTTGCTCTCTGCCGGGTCGACGAACTGAACGATCTTTCCACCTTTCGCGAAACCCTGCACGATCAGAGCGTCTCCGCCCGTCCGCCAGACGACGAAGGGCAGCGCGATCGCATCGATGCTCCCTGGATCGCGCAGAACGAGACGGGATGACAGCCCGATGGCTTCAAACGCGCGCATCAGAATGTGCGGGTCCGACATCGACGCACCATCGGGCAAGCGCGCCTGCACGGCCTCGGCAGAATACGGCAAGCCAAAGGCATCGGCCATCCACGCCACAACGGGGTGGGATGGCGCAAATACCACACCGATGCGCGGGCGGTCCGAAGGATCAGCGACCGCGCCGCCCGCCTTGGGATGCGCCTCCAGCGTCATTTCAGCGGCTCAATTGTCGTGTCGAAAATCGCCGTCGGGTTGTCTTTCACCCGCTCCTGGAAGACTGGCTCCAAGGCCAGGTCACTCTTTGCAAGACCGAAATGATCGGCGAGAAGGCTTTGCGCAGCGAGCGCACGGTAGGTGCTGAAAGCGAGCCCGGCCTGCGCACCCACGGCCTCGAACTCCACGTTGAACCGTGCCCGTTCAACCTCCAAGAGGTCCAGCAGAGTGCGTTTTGCGGCGAGGAACTCATCCCCGTAGACTTCGACGATCAATCGGTTGATCCGCAGTTGATCGGTCAGCTGCGCGGCACGGTCGGCATTGGTCCGATAAGTGTTCCACGTCCGCGCAGCCAGCTCGCGCACATCGCGCACAGCCACCGCCTGCTCGGCCAGCGCGCGGCTGTTCTGTTCAGCCAATGCGCGCCGCTCTGCCTCACGCCCGCCCCGATAGAGCGTCCAGCGCAACCCGACGCCAATGGTCTCATCCGTCCGATTGCCCGCGACGCCATTGCGGTTGATGTCACGTACGACACCAGCGTTCAGTGTGAATTCCGGATAGCGGTCTGCGAGGGCCACCTCAGCCTGAAAGCGGGTCTGGTCAATCTGCGTCCGCGCGAATTGAACGCGGTAGCTGTTGGCCACAGCCGTCTGCGTCAGCTGGGTCAAAGATGGCGGCGTTTGCGCGGATGGCACGCGCATCCCGCCGCCTGGTGGACGGCCAATAACTCTTTCATAGCGCGCATTTGCGTCGCGAAGCGCACGTTCCACATCAAGCTGAGCAAGGCGTGCGGAGCGGATCCGATCATCAATTGTTAGTTCGTCGCTGTAGGGCAGCCGCCCGCCCTGCACAAGCTCCCGCACCCGCGCACCGATCTCTTCATGCTTCTCGACATTACGCTGTGCCACTTCGCGCAGAAGGCGGTGGCGATGCACATCAATGTAGGCTTCGGTGGCGTTGAGCGCCATCGTCTCGGACGCATCGAGCAAGCTGAAGATGCTGCCGTCCACGCGTGCCGCGTTCGCATAAACCAAGTTGGACCTGCGAAACCCATCGAAGAGAACCAGCTCGGCTCGCAGCCCCAGCTGGTGGCGCGCCTTGGTGCTGTCGTTGTCCGACGCCGACAGCGAGTTCGGGTCATCGACCCTTTGCCACCCAGTCTCGCCCGACAGGATCACCCGCGGTTCAAATTCGCCCCGCAGCTGGATGAGCTCGAACGCCGAGGCGCGCATCTGGGCTTGTGACGCCTTGATCGCAGGGTTGGTGGTCACGGCAAAGCGCACAGCCTCACGCAGGGTTTCGGCGGACACACCGCCGACACCCCACGACATCATCAGGCCCGCGCAGAGCAGCGTGCGCATTCGTTTCAAATCGGCATCCCCCGTAACCACATACAAACCACGTAAAAACAATGCCTTCACGTTACCCAAATCAATTGAAAAAGCAATCAATGAGAGGGTTTGCAATCTGAGGGAGACCCCGAGAAACGTCAGACAACCGCCGCCGCCTCGGACTTGCGGTTGGCAGCGATCAGGTTTCTGACGTCAGGCGGAGCCTTGCGACATCAGCCACAACCAGATCATGCCAATGTAGGTGAGCTGGTGCAGCGCCTGATCAACACCGGATGCGCGCCAATAGCCGGAATCCGATGGTGTCAGCTTCTGATGGGTTGTGTGGCGCCCCTTCCACCAATCGATGTGAAAGTGTACGGCCCACTCCAGCAGGACGACCGGCACCACGAACGAAACCGGCGCGCCAACGAGGCTGAGCGCGATAAATGATCCTGCCGCATGGATACCTGCATGCACGAACGTGCCGAGATGCAGATACTGGCCACGCCCTTCCAGCATGGATTTGGTTTGCAGGAAGTAATCCGCCAGCATGTGTTTGACTTGTAATAAGCACAACAGGATCAGCAGTGTGCTGTAACTCGCTACCAAGACTTTTTTCCTTTCACCCCCCGGCGCTGCTGACACTACTGCGATGCTGGATCATGTGTAAATCCGGCGTTCGCCGAAAGGGTCTGCAAAAATGCATTTTCTTCAAAATTGACGTGCCGTTTCAGCGAGACCTGGTCCCGCCCGTGCGGCCCGCGATGTCATTGACGATACAAAAGCGATTTCCCGTTTGCAAAAAGGTGGACCTTCGACGGATCCGCGGTGAGCTTCAGAGTTTGCCCGCGCATGTTGGTGTGAATACCCGCCAGCTTCGCGATCACCGTGTCAGTGTCCTTGGACGAGCTCGGCGCCTCGAAATAGAGCTGCGTGACCTCGCCCAATGCCTCGACGATAGTGACCTTGTCGGCAAAGGCATAATTGTCGCCATCCGTGGCGATCATGTCTTCGGGCCGGATACCGACGTTGATATTCATGCCCTTTTCAGACTCGCGCGTGGGAACGTTGGATTGGAAGGTGCCGCCCCCTTCTGGGCAGGAGACCGTTGTCACCTCGCCCGTCTCCACAATCTCGCCCGACAGAAGATTCATCGCGGGCGAGCCGATGAACTGCGCCACAAATTCGTTCTCGGGCTTTTCGTAAAGTTCCAGCGGCGTGCCGACCTGTGCGATCCCCTTGTTCGCCAGCACTACGATCCGGCTGGCCAGGGTCATCGCTTCGACCTGGTCATGGGTCACGTAGATCATCGTCGAGTTCGGCATGCTCTCCTTGAGTTGCGCGATCTCGATCCGGGTCGCCACACGCAAGGACGCATCGAGGTTCGAGAGCGGCTCATCAAAGAGATAAACCTTCGGGTCCCGCACGATGGACCGCCCAATCGCCACCCGCTGCCGTTGGCCACCCGACAGGGCTTTTGGCAGCCGGTCGAGGTATTGATCAAGCTGCAGCACCTTGGCCGCGCGGCTCACCGCCTCGTCGATCTCCTGCGGCGACTTCTTCGCGAGTTTCAGGGCAAAGGCCATGTTGTCGCGCACCGTCATATGCGGGTAGAGCGCGTAGGACTGGAACACCATCGCGATGCCGCGCTGCGCGGGCGGCACGTCGTTCATGCGGTCCCCATCGATGGTCAGCTCGCCCGAGGTGATCTTTTCCAGCCCGGCGATCATGCGCAGCAGGGTTGACTTACCACAGCCAGATGGCCCCACGAAGACGATCAGCTCGCCCGTTGTGATGTCCAGATCGATGTGCTTGAGCACCTCGACGTTGCCGCCATAGGCTTTGCCCACGTCCGTCAGTTGCAGATTGGCCATATCAGTGTCCCTCCCAAGACGTGCGGCTTAGTCCTGTTTCAGCGCGAGGCAAACCTGCCACGGCCCCAGGTGCAGTTTGAAATCCGGAGACGGGGTCGCCCCGCCCAACTCGTGCCCGATGGTCACCCAATCCCCCGGTGGCATCCCGTGCAGCGACGGCGTATCCGACAGGTTGAAGGCGCAGAACAGCGTTTCATCTTCATGCTCGCGGGTGAACTGAAGCACGTCACCATAGGCGAAAACGCCACCGTGCTCGCCCTTGATCAGCGCGGGGTGGTCCTTGCGGAAGGCAATCGCCCGGCGATAGTGGTGCAGGATGGCGCTCGGGTCATCCTCCTGCAGTCCGACCGACCGATTGAGATGATCGTGGCTGACGGGCAGCCAAGGGAAGCCCTCGGAGAACCCGCCATTCTGGTTGGAGGCTTCCCAGACCATCGGCGTGCGGCAGCCATCCCGCCCCTTGAACTCTGGCCAGAATTGCTTGCCATACGGGTCCTGAAGGTCCTCGAAAGCCACATCCGCTTCGGGCAGCCCGAGTTCCTCGCCCTGATAGAGACAGACCGAGCCGCGCAAACACATGATCAGAGTGGCGAACATGCGCTGTGCAGCGGGCGGCAGATCCCAGCGGGACGTGTGGCGTTCCACATCGTGGTTCGAGAAGGCCCAGCACGGCCAGCCGTTCTTGGCCACCCGACCCAGCTCGTCAAAGACCTGGGCGACCCGCGTCGCATCCAGCTTGGTCTTGGCGAGGAACTCGAAAGCATAACACATATGCACCATCTCGGGCCCGCTGGTGTATTCACCCAGCAGTTCCAGCCCCCGCTGCGCATCCCCCACCTCACCCACACAGGCCGCGGCGGGATATTCATCGAGCAGCGCACGGAAGCGTTTCAGGAATTCGAGGTTCTCTGGCTGGTTCTTCGAGTGGATGTGTTCCTGATGATTGTACGGGTTCACCGAGGGCGCGATGTTCGCGTTACGCCGCTCGGGCGGCAGCGCCGGGTTGTCGCGCAGCTGCTTGTCCGCATAGTAGAAGTTGATGGTGTCGAGCCGAAAGCCATCGACACCGCGATCCAGCCAGAAGCGCGTCGTGGCCAGGATCGCAGTTTGCACGTCGTCGTTGTGGAAGTTCAGATCGGGCTGCTCAACGAGGAAGTTGTGCAGATAGTATTGCTCACGCCCTGGATCCCACTGCCACGCAGGCCCGCCAAAAATCGACAGCCAGTTGTTGGGCGGCGTGCCATCGGGCTTGGGGTCGGACCAGACGTACCAATCGGCCTTGGAGTTGGTGCGGTTCAACTGGCTTTCGACAAACCAGGGGTGCTGATCAGACGTGTGGCTCAGCACCAGGTCGATCATCACCTTCAGCCCGTGCTGATGTGCGGCCTCGACCACCACGTCGAAATCCGCCAGCGTGCCGAACATCGGATCGACATCGCAGTAATCGCTCACGTCGTAGCCGAAGTCCTTCATTGGCGAGGTGAAGAAGGGCGAGATCCAGATCGCATCGACACCAAGCGAGGCGATATAGCTCATCCGCTGCGAGATGCCGATCAGATCGCCAATGCCATCGCCATTGCTGTCTTGAAAACTGCGCGGATAGATCTGGTAGATCACCGCGCCGCGCCACCAGTCCTTGTCGATCACGGGCAAATGCAGATGGTGTTCCATCTTTGTCATTCTTGTTTGACTTTCTATTTCACGGAGCCAGCCAGCAGGCCGCGCACCAGATATCGTTGCATTGTAAAGAAAACGATGAGCGGAACGGCGATGGAGATAAAGGCCGCAGAGGCCAGAATGCCCCAATCCCCGCCACGTGAGCCCAAAAGATCATCGGCGATCTTCACGGTCATCACCCAGGACTCGGAGTTCGATGGCAGGAAGACCTTGGCGACCAGCAGATCGTTCCACGTCCACAGGAACTGGAAGATGGCGAAGGAGGCCAGCGCCGGGAAGCTCAGCGGCAGCACGATCTTGGTGAAAACCTGAAAATCTGTCGCCCCATCGACCTTGGCGCTCTCGATGATATCACGCGGCAATCCCACCATGTAGTTGCGTAAGAGATAGATCGCGAGCGGTAACCCGAATCCGGTGTGCGCCATCCAGATGCCTAAGAAGCTTTGACCGATCCCGATGGAGTTGTGGAATTGCAGGAGCGGCACGAGTGCCAGTTGCAGCGGTACGACCAAAAGCCCCACGACCATCGCGATCAACAGCCCGCGCCCCGCAAAATCCATCCACGCCAGCGCATAGGCCGCAAAGGCCGCGATGAGGATCGGGATGATCGTCGCGGGGATCGTCACCGTAAGCGTGTTGATGAAGGCGATATCCATATTGTTTGAGAAGAGGATCGTCTGGTAGTTGTCCAGTGAGAAATCAGGCGGTGTCGCGGTCGAATAATAGACGCTCGGGTCGCGTTTGATCTCGGCTGGTGAGCGGTAGACGAAGTCTCCGTTCTCTTGCACGGTCAGGGACCGATCCCGGGTCAGCTCTGCCGTCTCTCCCGCCGCAGCCACCGTCGGGTTGGACCGTGCGCCGCCAAAGCGAATGACTTCGCCCTCACCACCCGAGAAGATGTTGCCTTCGATCACGAAGAACTCGCCGTCTTGGCGCACTTCACCTGCAGGGATCTTAGCCTGGAAATTCTGCTCCACTGCGAAGGGTGACAACCACCAACCCGAGGCCGAAATCTGATCACGGTCCCGGAAGGAAGAGACGAGCAGACCGACCGTTGGGATCAGCCAGAGCACCACGAGGAAGATCACTGAGAGATTAACGGCCCAGCTCAGCGAAGATTTTGTGCCTGCGATATTGTCCATTATCTCATCTCCGCCCGGGCCTGCCTGATGTTCCAGATCATCACCGGCAGAACGACAATCATGATGATGAAGGCCACCGCCGTGGCGCGCCCGTCATCTCGGAACATGTAGGACATCATGTAACTGGGCAGGATGTCGGTGCCGAAATTGCCGCCTGTCATCGTGTAGACGATGTCAAACACCTTGAGCACGAGGATCGTGATCGTCGTCCAGACCACCACGATGGTGCCCATGATCTGTGGCACCTTGATCTTGAAGAAGACCTGAAACGGGTTCGCCCCGTCGATGATCGCCGCCTCGATGGTCTCTTCGGGGATGCCGCGCAGGGCGGCGGAAAGGATCACCATGGCAAAGCCAGTCTGAATCCAGACCAGGATGAACATCAGGAAGAAATTGTTCCAGAACCGCACCTGAAGCACATCCAGCGGCTCGGACGCGCCAAAGAAATCCCGGATCGCGTTGATCAACCCAATGTCAGCGTTGTTGGCATAGACGAATTTCCAGATCAGCGACGCGCCCACGAAGGAGATCGCCATCGGCATGAAGATCAACGACTTCGCGATATTGCCCCATTTGAGCCGATCAGTGAGTTGCGCGACCAGCAGACCGAAGAAAGTCGCCGCCGCAGGGACAAAGAGCACCCAGAGCATGTTGTTGAAAAACGCGATCTGGAAGCCGTCGTCGGCAAACATCGTTGTGTAGTTGCCAAAGCCAATGAACTCGTCCCCCGACCGATTGAAAAGTGACCGGTAGAAGGAGCCCACGACGGGATAGACGAGGTACAGCCCCAAAGCCGCCATCGCCGGAAAGAGGAAGAGCCAGGGGCGCACCAGATTGGCGCGGTTGATATTCTGACCGGGATTATCCGCGCGGGGCGGAAAGATGACCTTGTCGAGGATCAGATTGGACAGGAAGAAATAGCCGACACAGCCGCCGACCCCGACGACAACTGTGATGATTCCCTGGAGCAGCGGTGACATGGCGATCCCTCCCAAGACGCATGTGCGGGTCTGGTCCGGCGGAGTGCGCCGCCGGACCCATTTGCTTTAAGCTTACTGGATCGTGTCCCAGCGCTCTTGAATGCCCTTGGCGACATCTTCAGCGCTGGCTCCGGTGGTGTAATCCACCATGCCGGTCCAGAACGCCCCAGCGCCGATCTCGCCCGGCATCAGATCAGAGGCATCGAAGCGGAAGGTGGTCGCGTTCAGCAAAATCTCACCCTGCGCCTTGAGGCTGTCTTCCAGGTAAGTCTCGGGGTTCACGCCCGCGTGCGCGGTCAAGAACCCGCCCTGAGCCATCCAAAGCTCATGCGCGATGGGTGTTTTCAGGAACTCAACAAAGGCGCTCGCGGCATCCGATGGGTTGGTGATGGCAAAAAGCGTGCCTGCACCCAGAACCGGCTTGCCGAGGTCCTTCTCGGAATAGGCCGGGAAGTAGAAGAAATCGACATCATTGCCCACTTCTGTGCCTTCCGGGAAGAAAGCCGGAATGAAGGAGGCCTGACGGTGCATGTAGCACTTCGGCGGGATCGCAAAGAGGCCCGCGGGGCTGTCACGGAAATCCGTGTTGGCAACGGCCGACGCACCGCCGTCAACGTAGTCATCGTTGCGCGCAAAGGCGCCAAATTCCTCGATGGCCGCGATCACTTTCGGGTCGTCGAACTTCATCTCGTTGGCGACCCAGGCGTCGTAGTCTTCTGGCGCTTGCGTGCGCAGCATCATCTCTTCGACCCAGTCGGTCGCGGGCCAGCCGGTGGCAGCTCCGGATCCCAGACCAATGCACCAGGGCGTACCACCTTCCTCGACGATGATATCCGTCAGCTCTTTCAGTTCTTCCATCGTCTCGGGGATGTCGTAACCCGCTTCGTCAAAGGCTTCGGGCGAGTACCAAACCAGAGATTTCACATCGACCCGGTAGAAAAGACCATACATCTGATCCTCGCCATTCTCATCCGCGTAGGTGCCGAGATCGACCCAGGATTGCCCCGCCGCGTAATTGTCACGCACCCAGTCCGACGTGCCATCAGGCAGCGGTGTGAGCAGGCCCTGGCTCGCCATATCCGCCGCCAGACCAGGTTGCGGGAAGACAGCGAGATTGGGCGCCGAGCCCGAGCGGGCGGAAATCACGATGTCCTGCTCAAAACTGTCAGAGCCGGAGTAGTTCACCGTCGCCCCGGTGGCGCTGGTGAAATAGGAGAACGCCTTGTCGACCTTGGCTTTCTCGTCGCCGGTCCAAGGGCCAGTGATCTCAACCGTCTGGCCGCTCAGATCGTACTTCTCGGCGAATTCATTGTAACTGTCCCAGTTGAAATCGCCCTCACCCACGGCGAAAGGCTGGTGCCCATCGGCATGCGCCAGTCCCGCGAAAAGAGCCAGTGCCGCAGCACCCGCGTAAAAACGTGCCTTCATGAGATCCTCCCGTTGCAATGCCTGTTTTGACATCGTCTTGATCATTTTTTGTGCGCAAAGAATCACTTCAAAGCGCTTTGGATGCCGGAAAACTGGAGGAAGGTATCAAACCTGTCAACTCGAGGTTGGGTTTCTGCACTGCTTTTCAAGGCTCTGCGGGCGCCTGCCCCTCGGTCAGCGGTTTCCGCTTTGACCTGACAAGCCGGGCTGCCTAGGCTGATCGCTGTTTGAAGGTAAAATTGGCACTGCAGGTCTTATGAATCTACGCGAGCTTTCCGAACGGCTGAACCTGTCGCAGACGACCGTTAGCCGCGCGTTGAACGGATATCCCGAGGTCAACGAACAGACCCGTAAGCGGGTTGCCGCCGCTGCCAAGCAGTACAACTACCGCCCCAACATCCGTGCGCAGACCCTTGCGACCGGTCGGTCCATGTCCATTGGGCATATCATCCCATTCTCCAAACAGAACGAGATGGTCAACATCGTCTTTGCGGACTTCATCGCCGGCGCCGGGGAGATTTATGCCCAGAACGGGTACAACATGAGCCTGTCGTTGGTCCGCGACGAGGACGAATTGAGCGCCTACCGCGGTGTCGCCGAGAAGGGTGCGGTGGACGGGATCATCGTGCATTCGCCAGCGCGAAACGACCCGCGGATCGCCTTTCTTGCCGACCTCGACATCCCTTTTCTGGTGCATGGCCGCGCGTCAGAGGTGATCACGCCCTACGCCTGGCTCGACGTGAACAACACCCGCGCGATTGAGACCGGCACCCGCCACCTGCTGGACCTCGGGCATCGGCGGATTGGGCTGATCAATGGCGAGGAACGGATGGATTTCGCCCAGCGGCGGCGCGACGGGTATCTGGCGGCCTTGCAACATGCCGCGCTCGAACCTGACGCCGAGCTGATGCGATCCAGCGAAATGAGCGAGCCTTGCGGGCATACCGCGACCAATGAGATGCTGGACCATCCCGATCCACCGACGGCCTTTGTTGCCGCGTCCATTGTCTCGGCTCTCGGCATCCGGCGCGCGCTGCAGGAGCGCGGGTTGGTGATGGGGCGGGACGTCTCCGTTCTCTGTTTCGACGATGAAATCTCGTACCTGCCGAACGGTAAGGAGCAGCCCATCTTCACCGCGATGCGCTCCTCCGTCCGGGCGGCAGGCCGCCGCTGTGCTGAACTGCTCATTGACCAAATTGCGCAGCCCGACCAAGAGTTGCAAACCGAGCTCTGGGAAGCGGAGCTCGTCATCGGCACCTCGACAGGCCGCTGCCCGTAAAGGACACAGGATGGATTTCAAGAGATCGGATTTCCCCGACGGCTTCCAATTCGCGGCGGCGACCTCCAGCTACCAGATCGAAGGGCACAGCTTTGCTGGCGCGGGCAAGACCCATTGGGACACCTTCGCCGCGACCCCCGGTAACGTAGTGCGAGCCGAGAACGGTGACATCGCCTGCGATCACTACCACCGCTGGGAGGAAGACCTCGACCTGATGCAGGAGCTAGGGCTCGATGCCTACCGGTTCTCCACCAGTTGGGCGCGGGTGCTGCCGGAAGGGCGTGGCACGCCCAACGAAGAGGGTCTCGACTTCTACGACCGGCTTGTGGATGGGCTGCTTGCACGGGGGCTGAACCCGATGGTCACGCTCTATCACTGGGAACTGCCGGTGCCGCTGGCCGATCTGGGCGGCTGGCGCAACCCGGACGTCTCGCACTGGCTGGCGGACTACACGACCGTGATCATGAAGCGCATCGGTGACCGCGTGTTCAGCGCCGCGCCGATCAACGAGCCCTGGTGCGTCGGCTGGCTGTCGCATTTCATGGGGCATCACGCGCCGGGGCTGCGCGACATCCGCGCGACGGCCCATGCGATGCATCATGTGCTGACTGGGCATGGGCGTGCGATCCAGGCCATGCGCGCGCTAGGAATGAAGAACCTCGGCGCGGTCTGCAATTTCGAGTACGCGCATCCAGTGGATGACAGCCCAGAGGCGGCACGGGCCGCGCAGCTCTACGATGGGTACTACAATCGCTTCTTCCTCGGGGGCCTCTTCAAAGGCGCCTACCCTGAGGATGTGATGGAAGGCCTCGCCCCACATATGCCCGCAGGATGGCGGGACGATTTTGACCTGATCGGACAGCCGCTCGACTGGTGCGGGCTGAACTACTACACCTGCAAACGGATCGCACCTGTGGAAGGCCCCTGGCCCGCGCATGAAGAGGTGGACGGGCCGCTGCCCAAGACCCAGATGGGTTGGGAGATTTTTCCCAAAGGGTTGCACCATTTCTTGGGCTGGGTGCATGAAAACTACACCAAGGGCCTGCCGCTCTATGTCACCGAGAACGGCATGGCGAACCCGGACGATGTGGGCGTGCCCGATGACGCGCGCATCGACTATCTGAATGCCCATATTGCTGCCGCACAGGAGGCGATGGCAGAAGGGGTGCCGCTGGCGGGCTATACCTTCTGGTCGCTGATGGACAACTACGAATGGGCGCTGGGATATGAGAAGCGCTTTGGACTGATCCACGTTGATTTCGAAACCTTGGAACGGAACCCAAAAGCCTCGTATCACGCGCTGGCCAAGGCGCTCAGGGAGTGAACCACTCCGGCACGCCGAAGGGCGGCGTCTCCACGGTGCTGCCGGTCAGGCTTTCCAGAAAAGCCACGATCTGGGCGATTTCAACATCGTTGAGATCCGGCCCACGGTCAGGCACGACCCGCGCCTGACGCGCCATCTCGCGGGCATCCGACCGGATGACGAAGTCCACCGGCGCCAACCATGGCACATCCGGCAGCCTCGCATCCCGCGGTCGCCAAGCGGCGCGCATCGCAGCAGGGTTGAGGTGGTGGCGGACCATTTGCTCCAGCGTCGCGTAGGCTCCATTATGTCCATAAGGTGCGGTCAGGGCGACATTTCGCAGCATGGGCGTGCGAAAGGCATAGGCGTCGTCGAGTCGGTTGCTTTCACCCATGCGTCCGACGTCGCGGGCATAGGGATCAAACGTGCGCGTCCGACCTGGCCCAAAAGCGGGCAGACCCAATGCATGGAACTTCTGGTCACTCATAAGCGGTCCGGCATGGCAGATGGAACACTCAGCTTTGCCGTAAAAAAGCGCCATCCCTGCACGCTGCGCGGTATTGAGCGCATCGGTGTCGCCAGCCAGATAGCGATCAAACGGGCTATCGATGCTTGTCCACTCCATGGCCATGAAGGCGGCCAGTGCGTTCGCGATCTCGACGATCGTCACCTCTTCGGGCGCTTCAACATGCTCGAAGGCAGCGACAAACCGAGGGCCATAGTCACCTTCCGTCCGCACCCGTTTGGCGAGGATCGGCCAGGCGTTGTCGATGCGGTCGTGAACGGCCCCGATGACCTCGTTCTCGCCCGGATTTCCCGCCATCTCGAACTGCGCCACCAGCGGAAAGAGCGCCTGGGCCGCCAACAGCGAGTTCAACCCTTTCGGGAGCCATTCTTCAGCCGGCGAGTTGAATCCGTTGCCAAAGAGATCGGAAGTGCTCAACCGCCCGTCGTGGAACATCACGGTCAGATCGCGCGCGCCCAGGTTCCAGAGCCCTGGCGCATTGCGGGGGATGCGCTTGGCGATCCGCGACAGACCGATGCCGGGCGTCCGGTCTGGTCCAAGCCCCTGCCCGCCCTCGCCAATGCCGAGCGAGAGCCCGTCGCCGGTGCCAAAGTCCGGGTGGTGGCAATGCGCGCAGGAGATATTCCGGTTGCCCGAGAGGATCGTATCGTAGAACAAGGACTGGCCCAACGCGGCCTGGTCCCGGTCGAAGTCAAGGAAATCGGCGGCGGTCAGCGCTGGCGGCAGATCCCCCGCCAACACGGTGGTCGCGAAACAGGAGAGAAGAACACCATGCGCGCCATGTGCCTTGTGCTTGCGCTGCTCGCGCCGCCGGCCTTTGCCGAGATCGAAGGCGCGCGCGACATGATGGAAGAGGGCCGTTTTGAGGAGGCCTATGATGCCCTGTGGCCCGCGGCGCGGTCGGGCAATGCGGACGCCGAGGAGCTGATCGGCGTGATGTACGCGATGGGCCTTGGCCTGCCGCGCGACGACATTCGTGCGTTTGAGTGGTACCTGCGTTCGGCGATGAAGGGGCACCCGGGCGCGCAGTCGGGCGTCGGCTGGTACTATGAGGTCGGGCGTGGCATGCCTGCGCCCGATTTGGTGCGCGCCTACATGTGGTACACGCTCTCGGCCATCGGCGGCGACCCCGACGCGGCGATCAGCCTCGAAGAGGTCGTGAAGAAGATGACCAGGGCGGAGATCGAGAAAGCGCATGAGCTGGTCGCGGACTACAAGGTCTGGATGTACCCATTCAGGTGATGCAGGGGCGACCACCAAGGCCGCCCCGTGCGAAGGTCAGTTGAGATCAGATGCGCGCGCGGCCCCGATTTCCTCTTCCGCTTCAGCCACGGCGGTGGTCAGGGCCTCAAAGATCTCTTCGCCACGCGCCACATTGTCCTTGAACCAGTCGAACACAGGCGCCGCGCCCTCTTTGAAGGCCGCCTTCTGTTCCGGTGTCGGCACATAAAGGTCGCCACCTTCAGCCACGAACTGCTCGTAGGCCTCGATGGATTTGCGCTTGGGCGAGGCAAAGGTCGCCTGCTGCAGCGCGTAGAAGCCATCGACCACTACGCGGCGCATGTCTTCCGGCATCTCCAGGAAGCGTGCGTTGTTCATCCACCACAGCGCGCCCATGTACGCGTGGCCGTCGAGCGTGACATACTTGAGCCCCGCATCGGGGAACTTCATGCCCATGATGTCGGTGATGCCGTTCTTGGAACCTTCGACCACGCCGGTCTGGAAGGAGGTGAAAAGCTCAGGCCATGGGATTGGCGTGGGCGCGGCACCGAGCGCCTTCACAAGCTCCTGCGGCAGGTCGGCGACCACGGTGCGGATCTTCAGCCCTTCCATGTCCGACGGCTCTGCGATCCGGCGCTTGGTGTTGGCAAAGTTGCGCCAGCCGCCGGTATTGCCAATGGTCATGAGGCGGATGGCGTCACCGGAGTCTTCCAGAGCCATCTCGCGCATCTTCCGGGTGAAATCGCCTGAGAGCACATGCTCGGCAATCCGGTCATCCGCCATCAGATACGGCAGGTCGAGCACCTGGACGTACGGGAAGATGCCCGAGGCGCCACCTGAGGTTGAAACAAAGATGTCAATGGTGCCGTCAGCCACGCCCTGCAGACACTCCGCCCCATTGCCGCAAAGCTGCGTGCCAATGAAAAGCTCCACTGCGATGGCGCCGTTGGAGGCGGCCTCGACGTAGTTCTTGAAAACAACAAGGCCGTCATAGTCCTCATCGTTTTCATTGGAATTCGCCGTGGCGCGCAACGTGTAGTCCTGCGCTGCTGCCGCCATCGCAGACCCGGCCAGCATGGCCGCAACAGTCAGCGATTTCAGGGTGTTTTTGATCATGTCTTTCCTCCCATTGGATGTTTTGTCAGTTCGCAAAGCCCGTCAGACGCGGGATTGTCATGGAAATGGCCGGTATGTAGGTGATCAGGAAAATCACCAGAATCTCGACCGCCAGAAACGGCAGGATCGCCTTGGAGATCGTCTCGACCCGCTCGCCAGAGACCGATGAGGCCACAAAGAGCACAAGCCCCATGGGCGGGGTTGCAAGGCCCACGGTCAGGTTTACGCTCATGATGATGGCAAAGTGGATCGGATCGACCCCGAGGCTCACGAAGATCGGCCCGAGGATGGGGCCGAGGATGATGATCGCGGGGCCTGCGTCGAGAAACATGCCCACGACAAACAGTAGCAAGTTGATCAGGAACAGCAGGATCAGCGGGTTGCTCGTCAGACTAAGGACAAACTCCGCCATGGTCTCGGGCGCGTGGCTGAGGCTGACCACCGTCTTGAACGCCATCGCGGCGCCCACCAACAACAGCACCACCGCCGAGGTGATGCCCGCGCGGTTCAGCACGTCCGGCAGATCGCTCAGTCGCAGCGTGCGCATGACGAAAAGCCCGATGATCAGCGCATAGGCCACGGCCACGGCGGCGGCTTCGGTGGGCGTGAAGACACCCGCCAGAATACCACCCAAGATGATCACGGGAGTCATCAGAGGGAAGAACGCCTTGAGGCTCGCCTGCCCGCGCTCGCCCCAGGAATGCTTCTTCGTGGCGACGGGAAAGTCGTATTTGTCGGCCTGGAACTTCACCACCAGCATGAGACCAACGCCGACAAGGATGCCCGGCACGATGCCCGCAAGGAACAGCGCCGCCACGCTCTCGCCCATCACATAGGCGTAGATGATCATGATCCCCGAGGGCGGGATAATCGGGCCAATCACGGAACTCGCCGCCGTGATTGCAGCCGCAAAGCGGCGTTTGTAGCCCTGTTTCTCCATCGCCGGGATCAGCATCGAGCCAAGCGCTGAGGTATCCGCGACGGCGGAACCGGAGAGGCCGGCAAAGAGCATCGATGAGAGGATATTCACGTGGGCCAGACCACCGCGGAAATGGCCCATCATCGCCTGCGAGAACTCCACTAGCCGCATCGTGATGCCACCGCGATTCATCAGCTCTCCCGCGAGCATGAAGAAGGGGATCGCCATCAGCGGAAAACTGTCCATCCCGTTGTAAAGGTTGCGATAAAGCAGCGTGATGTCACGTTCCTGCCCGTTCAGCCACAGCAGGATGCCCGGTGCGGCGAGCAGGCCGAAGAAGACCGGCAGGCCGATCATCAGGAAGACGAGGAAAAGCGGCAGGAACCAGACCAGCATTACTCCGCCCCCACCTGTTCTTCGATTGTGATCGCGGGCAGGTGATCGGCCCCGCCCATCATCTTCACGAGGGCGCGCAAGATCAGCTCGACGTTCACGGAGATCAGCACCATCACACCAAAGAGCAGTGAGGCCATCATCCAGCTGCGCGGTACGCGAAACCAATTCTCGAAGCTCAGGCTCGTCGGCAGATAAAGCGAGGCCGTTGCAAATTTTCCAGCAAACCCAGTGACTTCAGACCATCCGATCTGCGCGCCCACGACCAAGACGCCTAGGCTCAGAAAAAGCAACAACAACGAAATGACAGCCCCGATACGTTCAGGCAGCAGCCGCACAACGGTGTCGATGGCCACGAAACCGCCACGACGAAACGCTGTGGGCGCCATCAGACCCGTCATCCACAGCATGCAAAAGCGCGCTGCCTCATCCGGCCAGGGCAGCGCGTTGTTCAGCACATAGCGGTAAAACACCTGGATGAGAATTGCGGCGACCATAAGCGCCACAGCCACCACCCCGAGGCCCCTGCCCAGCTTGAGCACGACCTCGTTGACCAGCCGGAGCGGTGTCATCACCGCCAGCAATGCTCCCATCCCGGAGCCTCCTCCCTTGTGCCCGGGTATTCCGGGTCACGACGTGCGGGTTTTCCCCGCACGCTTCATTGGTTGGCCTTTTAGGCCTGATTGTCAAACCGTCTGAAGCGGCCCTGGCAAAAAATCAGCGCGTCCCCCTCCCGGAACGCGGCTGACCCGACACGGCCCACAACAATCGAATGGTCGCCAGCGTCGTGGATCTGATGCGCCGTGCATTCGAAGCGGGCGAGGCAGTCGCCCAGCAGTGGTACACCTTTGGCATTGGTCGTCACGTCAAGCCCGTCGAATGCCTGACCGGATTTCGCAAACCCCATCGCGATATGTTCATGCTCGACCCCCATCACATGGATGGCGAAATGCTCGGCGTCGATGAAATGCGCGTAACGGCTTGAGGACTTCGCCGGGCACCACAGCACCAGCGCAGGGTCGAGCGAAACGCTCGAGAAGGAGTTCGCCGTCATGCCGATGGGGCCAGTCGAGGTCTGGGCCGTTACAACGGTGACGCCGGTTGCAAACTGGCCAAAGGCGGTGCGCAATTGGCGCTCCGTGTCGGGCCCGGGTGTAAAGCTGTGCAGCCCCGCCATTTGTCGTGTTCCATCCGCCATCATGGCACCTCCTGACCGTTCGCGGCCTCGTAGAGCTCGAACCATGTCTCGCGGTCGAGCTCGACCGTGAACGCATCCGAGAAGGTAGCGATGCGCGACAGTGTGTTTGTGCCCATGACCGGCAGAATGCCCGCCGGATGCGCCAGAAGCCACGCCACCGCCACCGCGGCACGGTCAACTCCTTGTGCCGCAGCCAGCGCGTCCATCTTGGCGGTCAAATCGTTCGTTTCGGCCATCAGACTGCCGCCGCCCAGTGGCGACCAGGCCATCGGGCTGATCCGGTGACGCTGGAGATGTGCGAGATCACCATTGATCAGGCAATCGCGCGCGGCGAGGCTGATCTCGATCTGGTTGGTGACCAACCGATGGCTCATCGCCGATTGCAGCAGGTCCCAGTCCCAGGGGCGGAAGTTCGACACACCCACCGCCTTGATCTTGCCGCTCTCGATCAGCGCGTCGAGCGCACCGCCGGTCTCCGCCGCATTCATCATCGGATCGGGCCGGTGGATCAGCAACAGGTCAATCTGCTCGATACCCATATAGGTGAGCGAGGACTCGACGCTGGCCTGAAAATGCGCCGCAGACGTGTCATAATACTTCACCCGCCGATCAGAGTACTTGCCGATGGGCGCAACGATATCGCATTTCGTCACAAATTCGAGCTGATCCCGCAAGCCTGGGCTCTCTTTCAAAGCTGCGCCAAAGACCTCTTCGGCCACATAGCCGCCATAGATGTCGGCCTGATCCATCGTGGTGATGCCCTGCGCGAGGCAGGCGTCGATCTTGGCGCGCACATGTGCGGGCGAGGTGTCGCTGTCGTCCGCCAGCCGCCACATGCCATAGACGATGCGGCTGAAGTCCAGCGTATCGGAAAGGGCCACGCGCTCCATCAGCGACGCTCCCCCGCGGCGAGTGGTGTCGCCGGAGCGGCCTCGGGCACACGGCCGTAAGCCTCTGGCAGAGAACAGGTTTTCAGATGCGGCATGACCAGTCTGCCGAAATGCTCCGCCTCTTCCTTGTGGGGATAGCCCGAGAAGATGAAGGCGCGGATGCCCATTTTCTGGTAGGCCTCGATTTCCGAGAGCACCTGATCGGCGGAGCCCACAAGCGCCGCGCCACAGCCTGAGCGTGCACGGCCAACACCTGTCCAGAGGTGCGGCTCCACATAGCCGAACTCATCTGCGATATCGCGGTTCTTGGCTTGATGCAACACGCCGAGCGAGGTGGCATCCAGCGCCCGTTCCCGGATCTTGCGGCCATACTCGTCATCCAGCTTCGAGACGATATAGTCGGCGTATTCCTTGGCCTCAGCCTCGGTGTCGCGCACGATCATATGCACGCGCAGACCGTAATCGAGCGTGCGCCCTTTCTCGGCCGCGCGGTCATGCACCGCCTGCATCCGGCCCGCGATGGCGTCCTTGGGTTCAGGCCACATCAGGTAGACGTCGCAATGCTCGGCACACAGATCGAGCGCGGCAGGGGAGTAGCCGCCAAAGTAAAGGAGCGGCCCGCCGGTCTGGTAAGGTCGCGCCGGGTCCGTGGTCAGCCCCTTGAAGCTGTAGACCTGGCCCTCGTGGTCGATCTCGTCCCTAGTCCAAGCCTGCTTGAGGATTTCGACAACCTCGCGGGACCGCTGATACCGATACTCGCTGTCCGCCTTCTCGCCCGGGAAATCGGAGCTGATAATGTTCACCGTCAGCCGCCCTTCCAGCATGTGGTCGAGCGTTGCGATGGTACGCGCCAGCATGATGGGCTGCATCTCGCCGCAGCGCACAGCGGCCAGAAGGTTGATCTTGTCCGTGATCGGCGCACAGCCCGCAACGAAGCTCAGCGTGTCCTGCCCGACCTGGTACGAAGAAGGACACAGGATGTTCCTAAATCCCTGTGCCTCAGCCGTCTTCACGATCTCGGAGCAATGCGCCCAGGACGAGCGCAGATCCCCATCCGGCACCCCCAGAAACTGGTAGTCATCCGAACAGAGGGCTGCGAACCAGGAGACTTCCGCCGCATCGAGATCGGCAGAGGTGACGGGCACAACGGTCATGGATTTCCCTTCGCGAGTGAAAGCTGATTTGTCTTGCATAGCACTCGCAAAATAGTAGATCAATGGTGTATCAATTTTGATGTCACACAGTCGGCCCGCATGACCATCCCCCCGCCCCGCGGCACAACGATGCCCAAATATATCCAACTGAGCGAGCTTCTGATCCGGGATATCGACGCGGGCCGCTTGCTGGATGGTGAACGGCTGCCGCCCGAACGCGAAATGGCGGTCTCGCTCAGCACCTCCATCGGCACATTGCGCAAGGCGCTGGCGGAATTGGAACAGAAAGGGTTGCTCGACCGTGTTCAGGGCTCCGGCAACTACGTCCGGCGGCCAGAGAAGCCAACGGGGCTTTATGCGATGTTCCGGCTCGAGTTGTTGTCTGGCGGCGGGCTGCCCACAGCGGATGTGCTCGGCGTCGAGACGCTCCCAAAACCCGCTGATCTGCCGGATTTCGGCACCAGCGAGACCGCCACGCGCATCCGCAGGCGCCGCTATCTCAACGATATCTCCATCGCGATCGAAGAAATCTGGCTCGACAGCAGCGCGGGCGTGCTCACCGCCGATATGCTCACCGAGTCGCTCTATCAGACCTATCTCGAGGACCTCGGCTTCTGGATCACACGCGCCGAGGACCGGGTCAGCATCGCCCCCCTGCCCGCATGGACACCGCCGGGTTTTGGCACGCCGGGCACCATCAGTGGCTATATCGAACGGTTTAGCTGGGCTGCAGCACCGTCCCCTATTGAATTTTCCCGCACTTGGTTTGATACGGATAAATCCGTCTACGTGCAGCGGCTGAAGTAAGGAGTCACATGGGACAGACAACGCGCTACGGCATGATCGGCTGCGGCATGATGGGGCAGGAGCACCTCAAGAACATCGCACTTCTGCCGGATGCGGCGGTGACCACGATTTATGAGCCGGATGCCGAGATGCAGGCGACGGCGGCTCGGATCGCGCCGCATGCACAGTTCGCCGAAAGCTTTGACGCGGTGCTGCAGAGCGCCGCCACCGATTGTCTCGTTGTGACGAGCCCCAACCATTGCCACGCGGGTCAATTGACCGAAATCGCGGCGAAACGCCCCCTGCCCGTGTTAATGGAGAAGCCTCTTCTAACCGATCCATCGGACATCCCGGCTTTGAAGGATCTCGCCGCGCACTACCCGGCGCCAATTTGGGTGGCGATGGAGTATCGCTACATGCCGCCAATCGCCGCGCTGCTGGAGGAGGTCGAGGCCGTGACAGGCGGGATCAAGATGCTCACGATCCGGGAGCACCGCTTTCCCTTCTTGCACAAGGTGGGGCACTGGAACCGGTTCAATACACAGACCGGCGGGACCTTTGTTGAGAAATGCTGCCACTTCTTTGACCTGATGCGGCTGATGATCGGCACCCGGCCCCTGCGCGTCATGGCGAGCGCGGCGCAATCGGTGAACCACCTCGACGAAAGCTACGGTGGCGCCGTGCCCGATATCCTCGACAACGGGTTTGTCATCGTCGACTTCGACGGCGGCGCGCGCGCGATGCTGGAGCTGTGCATGTTTGCCGAGGGCGCACGCTATCAGGAAACCATCGCCGCTATGGGCCCGGCAGGCAAGATCGAGGCCTTCGTGCCGGGGCCCACACGCTTCTGGCCGGAGGACCTTGGCCCCGCTCCTACGCCCATGGTCGAGATCAGCCCGCGCAGCCCAAAACGCCCCGAGACGCGCGCCGTCCCGGTGGACCCTACCCTGCTCGCTGCGGGTGATCACAATGGTTCGACCTTCTATCAGCACCAGCGCTTTCTCGACCTGGTGCGCGGCAATCTGGCCGCGCCTGAGGTGTCGTTCGACGATGGGCTATGGGCGGTCCGGATGGGGCTGGCGGCACAAGAGTCTGCGCGCACCGGTCAGGGCGTGCTGCTCTGACTGGTTCCCAAAGCGCGGCTAGGGCGCGATCACCTGCACACCCGGCATCCGCGCGATCGCAAAGACGTCATCGTCATAGATCTCGGTGAGTTCCTCGACCAAGGCGTCGGTCCATCCCGGCATGTCGAGTTCTTCTTCAATCGCGTCGTCGATCGCGAATTTGTCGAGAAAAGCAACCATTGCGCGTCGCCGCTGGATCTCGCTCATCTTGGGATGCTTCTCCAGAAACGCGCGAAACCGGTCCATCCCCTCGGGGGCTATGATCTCGCCAAGAAGATCGTAAGCACCCACGATATCATCGCCGTGCTCAACCTGCCCCATCTCGCGGATGATCTCGGGCCAGATCAGCGGGGAATCCTCACTGCACCACACGGTGATCGATATGCGCGGCACCGCCTCGCGGATGCGCAACAGGGTGTCCGACCACCGCACCGCGCGCGGATCGGTCCCGCCCATGAAGTCGCTGAGATCGTCCTGATCCGAACGCTGATAGACCGCCGGCAGAAACGTCGCCGGGTTCTTCAGCGCCATGAACAATTCGATCTCGTCAGACTGGAAGATGTCGGCCATCTGAACCATGCGCTTGGGCGCATTCGGATAGATCAGACCCCGTCGCAGTGCCCACCGCGCCTGCCCGAAAAAGTGGCTGTTGGACAGGATCACGCGGTCCGCGGTGGCATTGTCCAGGATTGCATCGAGCAGGATGTCCCGCGCGTTCTCGGCTGGCTCGGCCACGTCCATCGCTTCCATCGTCTGACGCAGCAGTTTTCGGTACTTGCCCGGCCCCGGAACCGCCGCACCATAGGCGCTGAACGTCTCTTTGTTTTTCAGAAGACACCGCATCAGACGCTCTTCTTCCGTGAAGTGGGCGCCGGTGTGGAAGAGCAGCTGCATATGGGTCCACGCCATTGGAAGAACGTCCCGCAAAGTAACGTGCCATCTTGTGATGTTCAAACGCAAACCGGGTTCATTTTCCGTCTTGCGCGTTTTGCGCAAACTGACTAAACGACCGTTCAACGCCCCTATAGCTCAGCTGGTAGAGCAACTGATTTGTAATCAGTAGGTCCGCGGTTCGAGTCCGTGTGGGGGCACCATTCAAACACTTAAAGATCAATCGGTTACATAATACTGTGCCAGCCATTGGTTCGTACCGATACTCATTTTGCAATCCAACTCCGGCGTGGATGCCCTAAGCCCAAGATAGGTTGATGAACCCGTACATTGCAAAACGTCCCCCATTTGGGGCCGCTACGCTGCTCAGGTCTTTGAGTGGACCCACAATCATCACTTGTCGCGTTACGTCCTCGGGTGGTCAGTCCTCCAGACTTTGATACCTGAGCCTTCACAGTGAACATCATCGAGACAGTGCTTTCATCGGAGCTGCTCAAGTTCGTTGAGAAGCTCCTGCATTGTTCCGATGATGTACCCTGCTACAATAAACTCAAAAACCGCTATGTACAGGGTGTGACATTGAGCAGGCCTTGGATAGCAAAAAAACAAAGATAGCTGCAAAACCTATGGAGTGGAAAGACTATCAAGAAGAGGCAGCAGGCTTTTTCAGAAGCCTAGGGCTTAGCGCTGAGACCGACGTTCGGGTCGAAGGGGTTCGTACGACACACGACGTTGACGTACTTGTAAAGTCGAAGCATGTCGGATTTGAAACGACTTGGATCGTAGAGTGCAAGAATTGGAAATCTAGTGTCTCGAAACTCCATGTGCTGGCGCTTCGCGAGATTGTTAGAGAGGTCGGAGCAGACCGAGGGATATTGTTGTCCGAGTCGGGCTCCCAAAGCGGTGCCGTCGAAGCGGCCAACCTGACCAACGTCCAAGTCACTTCGATTGAAGCGCTTAGAACTGCGACGGAAGAAGACATTTATGGAATGCGACTAAAGGACTTACTTGGCCGTATTCGCCACTCAAGCGACAAGTACTGGGATATTCCGAAGCAGGATCGAATTGCCCTTGATCAGCCCTATGTGCGACAGACGTTCGGGAGCCTTGGCTAGTAAACAGGGTGTGCTTAGTGTGTGATGTCGAGGCGACCGGTCAGAGTATCGACGCGCAACCACACGCGAGCGGTGGCGAGTGTGGTTGGATCGCTGATGGTGACAGAGATGAACAGACGCTCAGGGTCGGCAAAATGTACCACCTGATCTAGTTCGGGATTGAAATAGGGCAGGCCTGCAAGTTCGAGTTTACCACCCAATACATCTTCTTCAAAGCTGATGGTCTGTGTGGGTGTTAGGAGAACCGGCCAACTGAGGCTTGGATCGGTAACAATGACTAAGGCTTCGCCAGGCTTTGGCAGGTCGCAGATCACCATCGACAAACCGCTTCGGCTTAGCGGGTCACTGTATTCGCTTGCAGCTGCCGGTCGGCAGTCCAAAATGCCGCTACAGGCGGTTGTGTTCAAGCAAATGGTAGCAAGTGCAGCCACCATAAGAACCATCTTACCCAATATCGACCCCCAGTGCCCCTGCCGTTGAGGGGCCGACAACGCCATCGATGGACAAGCCATTGCGCCTCTGGAATTCCTTGACCGCGTTCTGAGTATCCATGCCGAAAATGCCGTCAACGTCTATGTCCATGGCAAGCTTAAGGTTCAGCAACTGCTGAAGCACTTCGACTTCAGGACCGCGATCGCCAAAATTGAGAATTCCATCATCAAGTGCGCCCGGCAAGTCCCCGAATTTCCCTCCTGCTGCCCATTCACGGATGAGTTGATCGGAGGCCTCGAAATGCATCGAATCTTCAGTACTAAAAGCAGCGCCCCAGAAGAAGCCGTGCTTGTTGAAAATCGGACGGATTTTTAGCAAACCTTCCTGAGTTCGGTCGTCACCGCGGCGATCGAGTTTACCTTCGAGCTTTAGATCGATCGCCGTACCCCAAGAATGGTTCGAAATTGCCGTCGAAGAGCCGCGTACTAAGCGGCAGCACAACATACCGGCAGTCGACAGAGCGTCGTGAACGTCTCTATGGTCGCGCTTGATTTCCTTCATGATGTCTTTGAGCGCGTCCACCGCTGGTTTCAAGCCCGTCGCTCGGAAAGGACCAAAATCGGCAGTGACCATGAGTGCGGCAATCTGAGGGTTGGTCGGGTTCCGACAGGTTTGATCGTAGGTGCCGCGAGGATTGCCGATCAGACCGAGCATCGTCGAATTGCGTGATCCTCGCAAATCGCCATTGATCATGCGTCGATTGATCCCCAATTCATCAAAGGAAACAGTGGAAGAAAGGCTCATCTGAAATCTCCTTCAACTCGATCTATTCCACGCTAGCGTCATGAGAAGGAAGGGTGGCGTCAGCACCACTCCATCCTACTCAGCAAGGGGCTCTTGTAACGTAAAACAAGAACTAATCACCAAGTTGCGGAATCGGTAGTAGACCCAATCCTGCCCCGGAAAGAAGCTCATTGACAGCCCCCCAAAGCGTATCAACGATCGCATTCCATGCATTCTGGAGCGTAAGTATCGTGAGGTTTGCAACCGCTTGAGCAAAGTTTTTTGTAGCGTCTTCGAATTGCTCGATTAAAGTTCCAAAAACTGGATCGTCTTGAGGCACTTCGTTGCTTAACTTCAACTGAGCCAAAAGAGCGGCTTGACGCGCCAATTTCTTGCCCTGTGATTTGTGAAATGAACTTAGCGTGTTCCAATCACTCTCCAACGACTCCTTTATTTTGGAGTAAATGTCATCGGCAACTTCATCCAATGCGATACTCATTAGTTCCCTCTCGAGTTGCCCGCAAGTGCCGCCTCAACGGTCAGCGCTTGCTCTATCGAAATATTGAAAAGATTTATAAAGTTTGCGGCTAAAACTGGTCCAAGGCCGAGTCGCTCATGGGCATTCTTCATCTCTGCAATGCTTTCTCGTGCTTCGCCTAGAGCAAGCGGAGTCACGATTAAAAAGCAGGCTCGTGGATCGTCAGCCACCACATCCTCGTTTTCGCGACAAAAGTCCCGTATTCGTTCTTTACCCACGATTTTCTTTAAAATTCGCTCCGAGATGTTAGGTTGTGAGCGCACCTGAACTTGCAGCAGTGCAGCCGATAGACCGCCCAGCACCTCATTATATGTTGGTTCCAAAGATGTGAACTCTGAAGCGGGAGAACCACGTTCAACCGTCGCAAACAGCACTTGCGCTTGATCGTTGGCTTCCTCTATTCTCTCAACTATTTTGGCGTCGAATTCCGGAAAAAGGCTGATTGTGCAGGAGCTTAGAAGTACTAGGGGCAGAAATAGGAACAAGAACCTAAGCATGAAATTTCCCTATGCTAATTGTACTTAAACCTTACTGGAGAGCTTGGAGCGCTCCCCGTTCGTTTATAATATTTTTTCGTCCATACGATAGAACTTCTATTCTCATCTTGTACAGAAGATTTTTGTTCTTTAGCATGAATTCGGCCCGCAACCCACGATGCCTTGTGAGCTTTTTTGGGGCTTGCGGAGGCCATGTCGTTCTTGCGATCCTACCAGGAAACCCTCAGCAAAGCCGTCTTCTCGATGGGATTGCCTCGGTCAGCGAAGCCTCTGAAACTAGGCGATGAGGAGACTGGGTCAGGCAACGATACTACCGTCACCACCGAAACAAGCCGATTCTGTTGGTCAGGGCAAGGTCAATTGTGCTAGACTACTTTTTCTAGAATGCAATCTGAAATAGTTCTTGAGCAATGGAGATATTGTCGTGCGAGACTTTCTAAGGCTGTTTTTCCTATGTTTTCTATTGTCGTTAACCGTAAGCAACGCTGAAGCTGAAACCAACTTAGATCCTGGCATAATTTGGTTTGAAGCACTTCGCCAAGAAGGAGTGTCTGAAGCAAATCTCGGCGTGCTATTTGGTGTGGATCCTAGAATTCTTAGCCCTGCAAAGCCGTTGCCTCTACCGGATGATGGTCCGATTCCCGTGAGCCCGTTCGATGTCGGACCGTACCAAATGACTGTGCTCGAGGGTGGGGGAGCCGATGAGATTCCCGTTGGCCCACTGCCTCTCCCGCCAGGGCCCATACCGGCGCCACCGTTTTATCCAGGACCAGCGATGGATTTCCTTCTTGGAGTTGAACAAAATGTGCTTTTGGATATCAAAATCAAATCCTCAGCCGAGACCAGCTATGGGATAGCTTTCGCGGTACGAGAGAAGATCGGCATCGACGCGAACCCCGAATGGGCGGCCGACCTTGCTCAGACAAGTGGTCTAGATCACGCAGGGCTTTCAATGTCGAAGGCGCAACAGATACTGCTTACAGAGGATCGGAAAAAAGGTCTTGCAGACACCGAGGCGCTTAAGGTCGCGCCTAAATCGGGCATCGACCTACGTAGTATGAAGTTCAATGACATACTGTCTCGCGAAAGCGAAACGCTCTTCGCAGCTCCAGCGCAGTAAGCCACATGACTCGATTCACAAAGAAGAAACTCATGTGTCTGGCCTTGGCTACTATGGGGGTCGGGGCACCTCAAACGGTTTGGGCCGAAAGCGAAATCGATACCCACAAAGACGAACTCAAGCTGAAGATCGAGGCTTGTTCGGACGCGCTGTCCGAACTCGAGCATGCCGTCGGAAACCTCCGGTGGGCCGATATCAGCAATGACGTAATTCTACGAAATGCAGCAGCCTATGAGCGCTACGACTCCGCATGCCAAAAGGGTCTCGAAAACCTAAGGCATGAAAGCACTCGTAACTATCTCTATGACCGTCTTGGCGCTCTGTTTTCGGTTTCCAAGGATTCTGCGATTCCGTTCTGTACGGCTTTTCGTCTCAGCGATGCTCGTGTGGCCACGGCTGAACACTGTTTGTGGGACGCGGGGGGCAAGCGGAGAAAAGTGCATGAACTACGTTTCAGCCTTTTGGGAGCACCAGAAGACCGCTTTTCATTTAGTGTATTGACCAACCCAGCACAAAGTAGAGGCAAGCTTGCCGACAAGTCTGATCTTGCCATTCTTGAGCTCGGGACAAGCGCGCGAGCTGAATTGCCAAAGCTTAGCTCAAAAAATCGTTTTGATCTAGAAATCCCTAAGGATCTATGTGGGGATGCCTTTGTCTTAATTCCTGGCGTATTCCGACCATCTCTTGTGGTTCAAAATGACTTGCTGCCCGGAGAATGGGCGAAAGCCGTGCGCGTGGACGCCACAGATACCTGTGTTAGGAGAAGTGGAAATTTTGAGTACCAATGCATACAAAAAAATTCGAAAGCAACTAACCCAGAGCAATTTTATCCTAAAACCAATTTTAGGAATCAGCGCTGCATTGTCGTGAATTGCCAAACCTATCCCGGCATGAGTGGTGCGCCGGTGATTGGCTTTAACACAAAGGAGAATACGCTGTTCTCCGGGGGGGTGTTTATTCGATCGGGCGACAAACCAGAGGTCGGTCGCGCTACCTGCGGGGATATCCCGGGTATGAATATAGGTATTACTTATTCCAAGAAAGTAATTGAGCTAATGATGGAGGAGTAGCCCAATGACGACGAGACTAATCACTGGGGTAATATTGGTGGTCTTGGCTGTAACACCTGCAGTTGGGCAAGTTTCCGAAGCACAACCGCGTGAGACAACCGAACTCAAATTGGGCGACGATGGCGCTTGCTTCGTTGATGACAAACCACCGTTCGCCGTAGGCGGTGCCGAAGGGGGCGCCGCCCTGAGTATTCTGGCGGGAGCGCTCGTTAAAGCGGGTGCCTCAACTGCCGTGTCCTTTGCGCGCGCATTTGTCCAACATCGTCTTGACGCAAACACCCCTCCGCCGGTGATAGTGTCGAGAGGTGCGCTGGCGGTGCAACTGGATCCCAAAGAGGGTGGAGGGATAGATGCATCTTCACCGCTGACTTGCATATCAGTAAATCATGGGCTGCGTAGACTGGATGACAGTCCGCGTGACGCGGTTACCATAGAGCGGGTCATGGGACTAGATCGCCTTAAGCACTTCCATGAAGGCGACGACGCAGAAGAATTTGACCCGGTCGATCTCAATGAGATGAATCTTGTCTTGCCACCTGAGGTATATGCTGAAATCTGGCTTGACTGGCACCAAGCCCAAGCGTTTCGTCCAGTTTTAGGTGCGGTGTATCTCCGCGAACCACTTGAGGCAATAAACTCACGCAGAACAATGGATCTTGCAATAACGGTCACGATTTCGACTCCCGGCGGAGAAAAGGAGACCGCTTTCGCCTTTGCCCTGACTGAACTTACTCCCGGCAGTTACTATCCAGCTGGCTACTTCACCACCTCGTCACCTTGGATAGCTAATCCATCCACGCCAAGCGACGAGGATCTCGCCATGGTAATTGAGGATCCAGTGCGCACTGGACTTGTGAACGTTCAGGTTACTTTACAACAGAGTCAGGAGCCAGGGCTGTTACTAAGTTATGCCAATCAGATGATGTCTTTGCTCGACGCCACGACCGTAGAAAATGCAGCGACAAGCGCTCTAAACGACCTGTTGGGATTGGCAGAGTAGATTACGCTCGGCCTTGAGTTTGCTTCAATCGCGCATTTGAATGGCCGGAAATCGAAAGCCCGCTTCGAAGTACGGCAAACTTTGCCGCACCGGCGAAACTGTGCTACGTCAGCGGAGACGAATAACTCAGAGTCGGATTTGTCGGCGATTTGATCCTCGTTGTTATTATCACCGCTGCGCGCGGCACGAATGTCAGCTTTTTGTACTTCGTCACTGCACTGGCAATCATGCACCTGCTGCCAAAACTATGCCGCTAGCTCGCTCAGCTACAAAACTAAATTTGCAGATTGGGCTCTGTCGATTCTTTTGTCGCGCTGTCAGCCAAGGTCTGCTGTTGTCGAGGGTTGCATGTCCAGCTTGTGGATAACCTCATTTTGGTCATTGAGAAGCTCGCCCCACTCTTCCAATATATCTAGAGCCTCGTTTGATGTAACTCTGTTTGGGGGCACCACTCTCCCGAAGATCAATCTCATAGGTCGATTTCGCTCTGCTTTATCTGCTCCACCACAGGCTTAATCAGCTACCATGTTTTGCATAACCGCGTGGGGCTTGAGGAGACTCTTTAGGTAAGTTGGTGTTGAGCAACCAAACGCATCGCACCATTAGGCCGCGAACGCCGTGGGCCGCAGTGAGGCCATCACCAGCACTTTGCTATCAAACCCGCGCACAGAGGACAGTGGCCAAGAACAACATCTACACAATGGGTGAGCAAGCGACGACGCTATCGTCGCCTGCAGTGAAAGATGCTACGCGCTTTCCCGAGTTTGCGTGGGCACAAATAAACTGAATTCGCTCGTCAGTCCCTTTTTGCACTTTAGGGTGACTGAAGGTAGTGGCCAAGGGAGCGCGTTTTTCCGAGGGCTGCAAGACCTAAAAATGTAGATCTGACCAAGTGCTCTGGTCTGCCCCCCGCTTGGTAAGAATGACAGCCACCTGCCCTCGCGGGCTGCGCGCTCAACACAATAGGCGAAATCCTTGTGCTTCCGCGGCATCCCGACCACCGAAACCGAAAGCGCCTAAGCAGATTGACCGGCGATCAGGTCGCCTTGATTTGCTCTTCAATCGCTTTCAGCCGGTCCGCTTGATCTTCCAATGCGCAGAGAATGGCATGAATCGCCACGTGCTGGTTCCAGGTTTCCGGATTTTCATGGGCGTTGACGAATTGAGCGTTGTCCAAGATGGCACGTTTGCCGGTCTCGATACTGACGTGTTCCTTTTCCTTGGGCATCGCCCTTGGCTCCTCGCACTCAACCAGATTTACCGCACAATCACAGTTCTTCTCTCGTGCCGCCTTGATCTGGCGCAAATTAGCGTCACTTGGCGGATATGGGACAGTGTTCAAGGAAAAGACGATCGGAAGCCATGTGGAAGCTACGGCGGGCTTTGAGGTGGACTTTGTCAATTCACCGGTTGGCACTCGGACCGTCTATTCTTCCTGCCAAGCTCCGTTGGCGAAATGACACGATCAGCTAGCTCTGAATTCGCAACTGCCACCGACGGCTCAACCGAAGTTCGCGCGAAGGCCGACACCTAGGGCGTTTCTTGGTGAAACCGGAAGTACCTTACTCTAAGGCTGCTCCAAGAATTCTATCGAAAACGCCATGATAGCGCACGGGTATCAACCGCTTGTTTTTCAGAGAATGCTATGCAGCAGGAAAAGATAGCGCCATCACATCCACTGTAGGAGCTGTCTCAATTTGGCTGATCTGGTCGAGCACCCTACGATAAGAGGCGGCGGCCAAACGAATAAGTGTGACGTCGGGACCGGCGGTGTCCTTCACACAAGGCGTTGCGCGCGCAGGTGTCGCATCAACCGACTTGGGGCGCACCTGCTCTCGCGATCTCTTGGTCTCTCGCCGCGCGCGAGTTTCTCGCTGCCCGGCGCCTGGCTTGGCATTCACGCGGCCATCGCTCGCGGGGCGCTGCGCAGCCCGTGTCCGCGCCCTAGCTTGTTGTTCCGCTGCTTTACTCCGCTGCGATCGCAGAACACGACGCAGCTTGATATGCGCCACAAGCGTGTCGACCGCTGCGTTGATCCGTGCCATATGGCGCGATGCCCGCTCGGGGTTCTGGGTGCGATCCGGGTGATACTTCATCGCGAGCGCGCGGCGCACAACGCGAACCTCTTCAAGTGTAGCATCTACGCTCAGACCAAGAACCCGCGCCGCATGTTCCGGTGTTGCCGCCATTTTTCCGCTCCAGATCCCGAAAGACATAGTGAACAATGTCTTCTTATAGTACGGAAAATTTGAGACGAATATGCTGACAGTTGTTCATGGTTAATCCGAGAGCCCACGCAAGCCATTGAAAATAATTAAAAAACCACGGCAGAAACAACAACAAAAGCTTTCAGCCCGTCGGGATTACTATTTTTCCACCACTTAGTTGGTTAAGCGAACGCGTCGTTGCGCCCAGACCGCCAGACGGCCCGCGCTCGCGTTGGAAGAGATCGGAACCACGTAAATACAGCGGCGAGACTCCGGCAGACTATCAAATCAGGCGCAGATCTTCCTCTTAGCGGCGACATCGTCGAACTTGGCGATCTTGCCGGTGTCTTTGTCGACCGAGCCAACGCCGAAAATGCGTTCTGCTCGCTCACGCAGCCACCGGATCGCAGTCTGAACGCGCAGTGTCTGTACCGTATCAGGATGTGCATGCAGATGCAGAACCCGGGTGATCTCATACTCCGGGTTCTCTATGCGTTTCAACGCGATGTCGTGCTCTGCAAGACATACCGGCAGAAGCCCTTTCCCCAGCCCACCGGCAATCGCCGATCGGACAAGACGCGCGTCATTCGCTGTGAGGTGCAGGCTATCGGTGGGCTGCCGCATTTTCTCGAGGAATTTCGCGGGGGCCCGACGCGTCGCGCTGTCATCCATCATGGACACCCACGGCAGATCGTCATGATTGGCCCCGCGCGGTGCATAAACGGCAAAGGGCACTTCGACCAGTTTGATCGCGAACTCCCCCATCTGCGGCGGCTCCTCGAACCAGAGCGAGATGGTGGCGGCGGTCCACATCGACGCAGTTGGCGGACCGGAGGAGAGCCGCAGCGACATTTGCGGGTGTGCCTTCGTGAACGGCGGCAGGAAATCCGACGCCAGTTTCTCCAACACCCAGTGATCTCCCATGATCTGGAGCTGTCCGACCGGGCCGGACTCGGGGGCTGCGGCAACTTCGGCGATGGTTTCCGCCCGCCGCTCAATCTCCATCGCGTGCACGATCAGCTTTTCGCCGATTTCTGTCGGCAATATGCCGGTCTTCGATCTGAGAAAAAGCGTTGTCCCAAGAGCAGCCTCCAACGCTGAGAGCCGCCGCCCAGCCGTGGACTGGTCGATGCCCAGCATCACGGACGCGCGCGTCAGCGACCCGGATCTGACGATGGCCAGCAGAATCCGCAGATCATCCCAATTCAAGTTCATGACTTGAACCCTTTCATTGCCCGTGGCGGCGCCGCATTGATGTCATGTGCAGGTCCCTTGCCTGCCCTGGCCCCCTGTGAAATCTAGGGGCGCACATCCGACCGATGCGGATGGAGGGGGGAGCCGGAAAACAACACACTGCGCGCCTGCGCCAATTGCTCAATCCAAATACCCAGGCGTAATCATTGCCAGGTCGTAAAGACGTGATCCCAAAATGATCATGATAAATCCTGACGGAGTTGTGACCAAACCCTGACGTCCGGCGTGATTGATCAGGTCGAAAGGCTTGGGAGGCGGAGGAAAACCTCACCCATGGCAAAGCTCTGACCGAGGCGGGTGGCCTTGTCGGCATGATCCGCGGCGGTTCGGTTATCCCCCAAGCGCTGATGCAAATGTGCCAGTGTGGTGTGGATGCGGGGGGCGAAAAACATATCCTCCGCCCTTTGCGCACACTCAAGAGCATGTCGCGCCGCCACTAGTCCTGGCTCGACGTCTTCCGCGGCCAGGTGTGCCTCGGCTTTCAACCCGTACCAGTTCGCCAATTGCACCTTGGCACCCGTCGCCTCGAAGACCGCGATGCCCTCATCGAAGGCCGCGAGGGATGCCTCATGCTGGCCAGACTGGCTGAGCGCCCACCCCCGCATCACGAGGCCCGTGCCCAACCAGAAGTCAAACCCATGCGCACGGCTGATCGCCACCGCTTGATCCGCGAACTCGAGGCAAGACGCGGCATCTCCCATGAACATGTAAGGCTCGGAGCAGAGCGCATAGTGGATGGCCTGGGCAAAGGGGTTCTCGAAAACCCCGCTCAAACGTTCGGACATCTCGATATGTCCCTTTGCAGCCTCGCGCGCGCCAGCGAGGCTGGACGCCCAAGCAGCGTAAGCGGCACAGGCCACAGCAGCATTCTGGGCGGGTAAGGTGGCAGGCGGTGCGTCCTTTACGTGGGCGAGGCCTGCCTCCAGATGGGCCAGCGCCGTGTTGATCGCCCCCTGATGCACCAACACTTGTCCGATGCTGGCCTCCGCCTGCAACAAGCGGGCCGGATCGTCGGATTTTGCGGCAATCGCGGGCAGCCGCTGAGCAAACCCCAGGGATTCGGTCAATTGGCCGCCGACCCAGCTGTGAATCCAGAGGCCGACGAGGATCCGGACCTCTGCCTTCTGACTGCCGACATCCCCGTTCAACACCCGCGCGCGGCGATAGGCTTCGCCCACCTCGGGCGCACCATAGCCACGCAGCGCGCCGAGCGCAGAGGCGAGGCACAGTTGTAAGTCCAATTCCCGCCTGCTGGCATTGTTCGTCTCGGTATCGATCATTTTGAGCCCGTCACGCGCGAAGGCGATGGCCTCATGCCGGGCGGAGCGGTGCAGCGCATCGCGGCTCGCCGCAATCCAATAGGTCAGTGCTTCATCCTTCCGCCCAGCCTCCTGATGATGCCACGCCAAGGTCTCCGGGCGGGCAGACCCTTCGAAGGCCGCGCTTTCCAACAACCGGGCGACGTCACCGTGCAAACGCACACGCTCTTCAGGCGCAACCATCGCATAGGCAGTGTCATGGATCAGCATGTGGCGGAAGGCGCACCCCCCCGCCTCGCCGTGCAGGAACCCATGACGCATCAGGTGATCAAGCGTGGTGTCAACCTCATCAGAATCGAGCCCGCTGAGCGCCGCAATCAGATCCCGGGGCGCAGGTGGCCCGATCACCGCGACGATATAGAGTAGGACACGCTGTGACAGCTCCAACGCGCCGATGCGTACGGCGATGACCGCGTGCACGGTATCTGGCAAATCTGTCGACGGGTCGCCGCCCACCTGTGCGGCCAGTGCAAGCTCCTCGATAAAGAAGGGGTTGCCCGCAGCCCGCTGCACCAAGAGCTCCGCAGTCGCCTCGGCCAGCGGCTGGTCGTCGGTGTTCTGGCGCAGCACCTCAAGGCTATCCGACGGCCCCAACGGTGAGAGTTGCAGGACCCCACCGGACAGAGCCGGTGTTTCTGTCGGGCGCGTCGTGACCAGCAGCATTAGCCGCTTGGCATCCATCTCCCGCCCAATCGCATCAAGAAATTTTTGCGACGTCGCATCAATCCAATGCGTATCTTCAATCACAATCACAGTGGGTTGTTCCGCGCACACCGCGGCAAGCATCCGGTTGACCAGAGCATAAGAGCGCAGCCTGTGCTGATGCTCGGACAGCGCCTGCACGATCGGTTCCCTCTCGGGCGGATCGTCATGCAATTCGCGCAGCAGCGCGGCATCAACCTCATCCTGCAGCGTCCCCGCAGGCGCGGTGGGAAAGAGCCTGCGGCACATTTCGACAATCGGCGCACCCGGCGAATTGCACAGCCCCGGC
Organism: Roseobacter cerffii; assembly: GCF_054226325.1. Classification (NCBI taxonomy): domain Bacteria; kingdom Pseudomonadati; phylum Pseudomonadota; class Alphaproteobacteria; order Rhodobacterales; family Roseobacteraceae; genus Roseobacter; species Roseobacter cerffii. The sequence continues at coordinate 1,848,191 of NZ_CM135757.1, read as the reverse complement.
AGGCATTGCAACGTCACGTATCGGCAGCCCGCAGTATCGAGCCCCGCCAGGAATTCGGCCACAAGCCGGGTCTTTCCGATCCCCGCCGGACCCGACAGTGTCAGCCCCTGCCCGCTGCCTGCGATCATCAGCTTCAGAGTGTGGTTCAAAAATCCCAGCTCAGCACTCCGCCCCACGAAGCTCGCAGGTGTCTTCCGAGGACGCGCCGGGACACCCGCCCGCATCTCTGCCATTCGGATCAGACGGTAGCCGAGGGCGGTCTCGCTGCTCTCCACCTCATCCCCCAACTGGTGCTGGGTCGCGGCACTTATCAAAATTTCGCCTTGCGTCGCGTCTTCTGCGATCCGTGTCGCCATCCGCTCGATATCGCCGGGTGGCGCCCAATCCTCTTGACCGTCTTGATCGCCGATATCGCCCGGCCCTGTATGAATGCCAAAACCGAGGGCAAATGCGTTGCCGTCCTTCGCAAGCAGCTTCGCCAGCGTGTTAAGTTCGAGCGCACAATGTCCCGCCCGTCGTGCGCCATCCTCGTAGGCCGTCTGCATCCCGAAAGCGACCGTGAAACCCTCGACCATCATCCGCAGCAGGCTGCCGTCGTAGCGCTCAACGATCTGCTTGGCCGGGCCAATGAGCTCCCGCATCGCGGCGCCACCAGAGACGGCATCCTGCATCCGAACACAAAGCACCGTGATCAAGCGCTGTTCACGGACGGCAACAGGGTGGCGCTCCTCTGCCTCCGCATCGGCCGTCCCCTGAGATACCTCGGCAACAAAGCGGAAGCCGAGGCCGTGATATGTCTTCAGTATCCCAGAAGTGGTGCTCGACTTCGCCAAGGCCTTGCGGATCAGGCTTATGGTCTTCTGCAATGCCGCTTCGGACACCTGCGTCGACCAGAACGCATCGAGCAATTCGGATTTGGTGACCATCCGCGCGCGATGTTCGATCAAGTAGCACAGCACATCGAACGCCTTGGGCGTCAGCGAGACAGGTTGGTCTCCATCCCGCAATTCGCGGCGTTCAGTGTCCAGAGCAAAAGTCAGAAATCGGAAAATCATGGCTCAGCAAGCGGCGGGAAACATCATCAAAGCACTACCAGAGATGCACATCCCGCAACAGCCCTGCGGCGATGCTCCTCGGGGTGCAGGCGCACCACCTATTGGACTTTCGACCTCCTCGGCAGCCTAAGGCATTAGCGCCGCCCGGTCGATCATGAGCAGCGAAGGCCGAGTGCGTATCGGTCTGCAACTACCCTGAAACCAAATCCGATGCCTTCATGGAAAGTCAAACACGCCATCTTTACAGACACTTACGTGCTGTCTGTCTTCAGCAAATTGAGATCAGCCCAGCCGTCAAAGCTTTAGCCGAACAACCCGTTTATCACCAATCTTAGCCTCGCCTCGGCACGTGCAGGATTCATTGTGTCGACCCGAATGACCAATCATAAAAATTGTGGGGCACGCTATAAGCCGGGCTGATCGCAATCAGTACATTACATCAAGATATGTCTGCAAGTTATTGATATTTATTACACGTATTCGATTTCGTATTTTGAGGTGGGCTCTCCAAGCGCAATTGACCCCAATCGAACAGCCGCAGTAGCCTGACAGTCGGTTAAGGTGGAGGTCACTTTGCGGGTTTTCGTTACCGGAGCAACGGGCACAATCGGGACGGCCGTGCTCGAGAATTTGGTGGCTCGGGAGCACGACGTTACCGCGCTCACACGGTCACAGATCACTCGACAGCAGGTCTTGGCCGCTGGTGGCACGCCCCATGCGGGAGATCTTCGCGTGCCGACGGAGTGGATGCGCGAGGCCGTCCGGCACGATGCGATTGTGCATATGGCCACCACCTTTGAGGACGACATGGCCGACACGGATGATCAGGTCATCTCCACGTTACTTGAGCAAGCCCATCAGGTCAGCCACCAACCGCGGGTGATCTATACGGGCGGCTGTTGGCTTTACGGTGCGACCAAAGGTGTGGTGGCTGACGAAGGTCATCCCTTCGATCCCCTGCCCGCATTCGCCTGGATGACCCGGAACGCAAAGCGTCTTCTGGCGTCCAGCGCGGTCTCGACGGCAGTTGTCCATCCGGCGATGGTCTACCACGAGGGGGGCGGCGCCTTTGCGCGCTTCATTGAGGCCGCGGAGGCCGGGCGTCCGATTGAAATCTGGGGCAGCGAAACGGCGCGGTGGCCCCTCATCCATCGCCGCGACCTGGCGGAGGTCTATGGCGCGCTGCTCGACCGCCTTGATCTTGTCGGGCACTTCAATGCGGTGGCGGAAACCGGCGTGCCGGTACGTCACATCGCGGATGCCATCGCCGCAAAAAGGGCGTCCACCATACCGCATGTAATCATTCCAACCGAAACGCTCGTGGCACGATACGGTGACTGGGCGCTTGGCCCCTCGCTCGATCAGCAGATGAGTGGAGACAAGCTGCACTGGATGCTGGACTGGACACCGGAGATCACGGATTTCCGCGCCACAGAATGGTTCAGCATCTGAAATGGCTTGGCAGATCTATGATTAAGAAACCGCACAGGACCCGTCCGAGATACACAAACCGTGGCGTGATCTCGCATCTAAGACAGCCGGGGGGTGGCCATTCCTGCCGGACTACGACACTCAAGACATCATCTGCATCAATCGGATACCGCAATGAGCCATGACATCCTGTTTCAGCCCCTTGAGCTGCCCTGTGGGGTCGGCCTCAAGAACCGCATGGTCAAATCAGCCATGTCAGACGCCCTCGGAGATGGTCGTGGCCTGCCGACAGATGCTCAGCTCCGGCTCTATGCCACCTGGGCAGACGGAGGTATCGCGGCGAGTATTGTCGGTGAGGTCCAGGGCAATCCGTATTTCGCGGAGAACCCCGGCAACCTGGTGCTACGCCCCGAGACGGTCAGGCAGTTCCGAAAACTTGCCGAAGCGGCGCGGCGCAACACAGCCCAGCTCTGGCTGCAACTTGGGCACGCCGGCGCGCTTGCGCATGCCCACATCAGTGATCCCGCCGGGCCAAGCGCCATAGATGTGCCCGGGCTGACCTGTGCCGCGCTGTCCTTGCAAGCCGTCCGGGCTTTGCCGGACGATTTCGCGCAGACAGCTCGGTTGGCTCGGGAGGCGGGCTTTGGCGGGGTTCAAATTCACGCAGCCCATGGGTTCCTGCTCAGCCAGTTTCTCTCGCCGCTCTTCAATACCCGACATGACGCTTATGGAGGGTCTGCCGTCGCGCGCCGGCGGCTCGTACTGGAGGTGATAGCGGCGGTGCGTGATGCGGTGGGCAAGGACTTCCCAGTTGCCATCAAGATCAACGCCTCGGACATGTTGCAAGGTGGCTTGACGGAGACGGAGGCGCTGGATCTGCTGGAAGAGCTCGAGGCCTGCCCCATCGATCTGATCGATATCAGCGGAGGCACCTATTTTCCGGGTGCGGCCTCATCCTCTGATGGCGGCGGCACAGGGCCTTACTTTGCCGAGTTCGCCAAAGAGGCCCGCAAGCGCACTGAACGACCGCTGATGGTCACAGGCGGCGTGAAAACCTGTGCGCAGGCGGTGGACCTTCTGACGACAGGCCGCGCTGACGTCGTAGGCCTCGCCCGCGCCATGGTCTTGCATCCAGACCTGCCGAACTTGTGGCAGAAGGGAGAGATGCCCTGCCCCAGCTTCCCACGGCTTGCGTCTGATCAAGAGGGCGCGGTCACGGCCTGGTACACACGCCGCATCGCTGCAATCGGTGCGGGTGAAGACGCCGGCTTCGATATGGACGCAACCGATGCCCTGAGTGCGGTCAAGAGCCAAGAGCGCGAGAATGCAACGCGATGGCGGCGGCACTTTTCGATGTAGGATCGGCTGCCCTGTGATCTGAGAAAGGCCTGTGGTGCGGTTCGACCACAAGCCCGCCACACGAGGTGCCATCAACGCTTCAAACGACGTCCTTTGTCGGAAGCCACGGCCTTTGACACAGTGTCGCCAATCAGAGTTCCCGCCCGGCCCGCAATTCGCCCCAACGCAGCCGTGCGTTTCCACCGAGCTGCGCCAGGGTCCTTGGCGGCAGGCGGCGCGGCATCGGTGCCAGTTCGGCGCGCTCAAGTGCCTCTGATCGATGCCCCGTCGCGGCTTCGGCAGCCAGAAGGCCTGCCAGCGTACCCTTGGCGGTGCCGAGCCCATTCTGACAGCAGGCAGACCACAGACCCGGCTCCAGCTCGCCGACAACTTGGACGTTGTTGAGACTGAGACACAATCGACCACCCCAGCGATACGCCATCGCAACATCGCCCAGCATAGGAAAACGGCCGGCGAAGGCGCGGTCATGATCCCGCGCCACGCGCGCGATGCGGCGCGTGTCCACCTCCATATCCGGATCAAACGTGAACCGGTTCCGGATCACGATGCGATCGCCGCCAGTGCCCGAAATGCGTCGCACAGTGGTCCCCATCGGATCAGCAGGGGTCAGGCCCCAGACCTTCACGCCGCCCAAACGCTCCGATTGCTCCGCACTCAGCGGCGCGGTCATGGAGGCGTAGGTGAAGACGTGCATGAGCCGGCCAGTCATGTGACCAAAGCTCTCCAAATGCCCGTTTACGGCAAGGATCACCTGCGGCGCGGTGATCTGCCCCTGCGGCGTTTGCGCTACCCAATCCCCGCGCCGCACAAGCGAGGTCACCGGGCTGTCTTCATAAATAGCCACGCGGTTGGACCGCAGACCTTGCGCGACGCCACGCACGAACATGGCCGGTTGGATCATCGCAGCGCCTGGCGTGAACAAGCCACTGCGGTAGTAGGTTGTGCCAGTGAGCGCCTGCATCTCCTCGGCCCCCAGCATCCGATGGTCTTCTCCCATCGCGCTCAGGTGACCTGCGTACCCCAGATTGTGGCGATGCCCCTTCGCGGTTGCGGCGCCGTTGATCTTGCCCGACCTCACAAACGCTTCTTGAGATAGCCCAAACTCTTCAGCCATCTCCACCGCGAAATCGATGCCGCGCCGATTGTCTGCTGTCTGGGCTTTGTCAGCCGCCAACGCACCGCCGTAGTTATCCGAGGCCAGATTATGCGGCAGATCGATCATGAACCCGGAATTGCGCCCGGCAGGCCCCTCGCCTACACGCTTTGCCTCCAAAACCACAATACGGTCACCGGGGCACAGCTGCGACAAGCGCCGCGCCGCGGCGAGCCCGGCAAAGCCCGCGCCAATGATCACCCAATCCGCCGTTTGTGCACCCTCGAGCGGTGTGACGGGTGCAGGGTCCGGCAGGAGACAGTTCCACCCCGCAGGACCGGGATCGACAGGGAGGCGCGTCACCTTCATCTGCTTATCAATAGGTCTGGTTCAGTGCGTCGGCGGGCGGGATTTCCCGCTCGCGGCGCGCGATGTAATCTCGCAGCGCGTCATCCACGGCCACATCCAGTTTCGGCTCTTCATAGCTGTTGAGCAACTCGCGCGCCCGGATCAGCGCCCGTTCCGTAATCTCGACGCTGCCCTCCGCCTGCCACTGTTCGATGGAGTTGTTGTCAAACATCTCCGGCATGAAGAACGCGCGCTGAAAGTGTTCCAGCGTGTGCGGGTGGCCGAGGTAATGCCCGCCCGGCCCCACGTCACGCACCGCGGAGACCGCGGCCTCGAAGTCGTCCCAGTTGATCCCCTCCGCCATGCGATAGCCCATCGCACACATTTCGGCGTCGACGATGAATTTGGCTGTTGAGCAGTGCATGCCCGCCTCGTTCCAACCCGCCGAGTGCCAGATGTAGTTTGCCCCGGCCATCAGCACCGCGTTCAGCGTCATCGCACTCTCATAGCCCGCCTGGGCGTCGAAGGTCTTGGCCCCGCCTAGCGTGTTCGATGTGCGCCACGGCACGCCATAGAACCGCGCCATCTGGCCAATCATGAAATTCATCAGCGAGATCTCGGGCGTGCCCGCCATCGGCGCGCCGGACTTCATGCTGACGGTGCTGAGATAGTGCCCGTAGATCGCAGGCGCGCCCTCGCGGATCACCTGGGTGTAGGCCAGTGCGCTGAGCGCTTCGGCGTTGAGCTGCGCCACGGTCGGCGCAACAGAGGCGGGCGTATTGGCTCCGCCCAGCACGAAGGGCGAGCAGAGCACCGGCTGGTTGCGGCGGCAGAAGGCGCGCATCGCCCCCAGCATCGTCTCGTCCCAGACCAGCGGCGAGTTGCCATTGCAATTTCCCGTGACCACCGCGTTGTTGTCGATAAATTCCTCGCCAAAGAGGATCGCACACATCTCGATCACATCCTCGGCGTTCCTGGGGCTTGTGGTCATGCCCATAAAGGTCTTGTCGGAATGCTTCATCGAGGAATAGGTGATGCGCAGATGCCGCTGGCTGATCGGGTGATCGTAGGGCTCAACAATGTGATGCGCAGACGAATGCATCGCAGGCAGCATGTGACTGAGCTTGTGGAAGTTCGCCAAATCCTCGAGCGTCGGGTTGCGCCGCACATCGTCGAGATCGCGCAGGTAAGGCGCGCCGGTCATCGGCACGAAGATTGCATGATCCTTGCCAAAGGCCAGACTGTTGGCCGGGTTGCGCGCGTGATAGGTGAAGCTCTCGGGGATCGTTGCGATCAACGCGCGCACCAGCCCCCGATCCAGATGCACCCGCTCTCCGCGCACGTCCGCACCCGCACGCGTCCAATCTGCGAGCGCAATCTCATCGCGAAAGACAACGCCGACATTCTCCAGGATATCCATCGAAGCGGCATCAATTCGGGCGACCTGGTCCTCGCTCATCGGCTCGGTGAGCGGCAGGCGGCGCTTGAGAGCCGGCAGCATTGTCGCGTCCCGAGTCTGCCGCTGTGCCTTGCGCGCACCACGTCCTCGTCGGGCGGTTCCTACGGCTTGAACGCTCATCCGACATTGTCTCCATCCGCCGGGTCTGTCAGATCGACCCAGATGGTCTTCAGCTCGGTGTATTGGTCATGCGCATGCACGCCGTTATCTCGCCCGCCAAAGCCTGACTGCTTGTAGCCACCGAAAGGTGTCGCGATGTCGCCTTCGCCATAGCAGTTCACCGTCACTGTACCCGCGCGTATGTCGCGTGCTGCCCGGATCGCCTGCCGCCCATTCGCAGTGAAGATCGACGCGGTCAGGCCATAATCAGTGTCGTTGGCCACAGCGATGGCCTCATCGGTCGAGGCCACTTCGATGACGCTCAGCACAGGGCCAAAAATCTCTTCTCGCCCCTTGGCGTCCTCTTTGCTCACCTCATAGATCGTTGGAGAAACGAAGGGCCCCTCGGCCTTGCCACCCGCCAGGGCGTCGCCGGTGAGATACTTGCTCACCTTCTTCACATGCTCCGCGTCAATCAAGGCACCCAGATGGGTGGCCGGATCAAGTGGATCGCCCGTCTTCCAGTCGCGAAGCCGCGCCATGATCCGCTCCATGAGCGGCGCTTTTACATCCCGATGCACGATCAGCCGAGAGGTGGCAGAGCAGTTCTCGCCCATGTTCCAGAAGGCGCCGTTTACCAGATGCTCAGCCACGCGATCAAGGTGTTCCGCATCCGCCAGGACCACCGCCGGGTTCTTGCCGCCACATTCCAGAACGACCTTCTTGAGGTTGCTCTCGGCCGCGTAGTGCAGGAACCGCCGCGCCGTTTCCGTCGAGCCGGTGAAGCTCACCATATCGACATCCCCGTGCCGCCCCAGCGGCTCGCCGACCGATGGCCCATCGCCGGGCAGCACCTGCAAGACACCGCGCGGCACCCCCGCCATATGCGCCAGTTCCGCGACCCGAAGCGCGGTCATCGAGGTCTGCTCCGCCGGTTTGACGATCACCGAACAGCCTGCCGCCAGCGCTGGCCCGATCTTCCAGGCCAGCATCAGCAGCGGGAAGTTCCATGGCAGGATCGCAGCCACAACGCCCACCGGCTCACGCACGATCATCGACAGCGCGTCATCCCCTGCCGGCGAGGTCTGATCGTAGATCTTGTCCGCCAGCTCGGCGTGCCACTTCAGGCAATGGATGGTTTCGGGTACATCAACCAGCTCGCATTCGCGGATCGGCTTGCCGGACTCGAGTGTCTCGAGCACCGCCAGCTCCCGTCTGCGCCGGCTGATGTATTTGCAGAGTTTGATCAGCACATCCTTGCGACCCGAGGGGTGCATGCGCGCCCAATGCCCCTGGTCGAAGGCTTCGCGCGCCTTGGACACCGCCAGATCGACATCTTCCGGCCCGGCGGTGGAGATGGTTGCGATTGTCTCGCCGGTGGCAGGGTTGAGCGTTGGCATCGCCCCCCCCGTACCCTTTCTTAATTTGCCATCGATGAATGGTGTGACCGGACAATCCAGATCGGCGGCGATCGCTGCATATTCCGCGCGGGTCAGAAGATCGGTCATCACAGGGCTCCGGGAATGGCGGCGATGGTGGTGTTCATTGTGCGGATCACCTCCTGCAGCTCGCGCTTGTCGTCTTTGTTGAGTGGGTGCAGCGGCTTGCGGGGCGGCCCCGCATCGATCCCCCGCATCGTCACGCCATGCTTGATGCATTGGATGAACTTACCGCCCTGTTCCAGCACCCGCATGAGCGGCAGCATTGCGGACATGATCGCACGGCCACGGGTGAAATCGCCATCCACGGCACAAGCGCGATAGAGTGCAAGATGCGCTTCGGGCGCGAAATTCGACCCGGCGCAGACCCAGCTGCGCGCGCCCCAGGCAAAAAACTCCAGAGCCTGATCATCCATACCGCAACTCAACGCGATATGTGGATAGTCGCGCGCCAGCATGTGCAACCGGTTGATATCCCCTGAGCTTTCCTTGATGGCGCAGAAGTTCGGGCTCCGCCCGAGCCGGTCGAGGCAGTCTTCATCCATATCGACGCTCATCCGACCGGGATAGTTGTAGAGCATCACCGGCAAATTCGCCGCCCGGTCGATCGCCAACGCATGCAAGGCAATCTCACGGCCCGTCGGATGGGCATATGGTGGCGTCGCGACCAGGATGGCATCGGCATCCACCTCTTTCGCGGCTTCCGCATAGGCGATGCTGTCTTCGGTCCGGATGGCCCCGGTGCCCACGATCATCGGCACACGACCCGCAATGAGCGCCTTGCACCGCTCCATCATGTCGATGCGCTCGGCCATCGATTGGGCGTAATACTCTCCGGTTGTCCCAGCAACGATGAGACCCTGCACGCCCGCACCGATCAGATGCTCGATTGTCTCGGCAAGTGCGGTGTTGTTCAGCGTGAAATCCGCATGATACGGGGTGATCAGCGGCGTATAGATGCCTTCAAATTGCACTGCGGCGGTCCTTCAGGGACACCACGTCCATGGGCAGCGGATCAGGTCGAACGTAGCGCTCCATACGGTCGCGCGAGAGGTCCCAGTGCTCCAGCGACAGCTCCATCGCGAGCGGCGCTTCATGTGCCTCGATTGCGGTGATCAACGCATCATGCTGCTCGCTGGCTTTCACGATCCGCAGCTTTTCCTCAGCATTCGCGGGCCGATAAAAGCGCTGGCTCAGCCGCGTATGATCGATCAGCAGGCGGCTGAGCGCAGCCACCAGATAGGGGTTATGCGCCATCTCCCCGATCACCGCGTGGAACCGATGATTGGCCAACGCTGTCGCCGCGACGTCCTGCGTGGCGGTCGCGCGGATGAACGCCTGCTGTGCAGCTTTCAGTGCGTCGAGTTGCGGACCTGTCCGCGCTTCTGCCGCGAGCCGCGCGATGTTTGCGTAGACCATCGGGGCGGTCTGAAAGAACGTGCGCATCACGCCGATGTCCATCGACGCGACCTTCGCCCCCCGATTTTCTGCCGTGGTGATGTAACCAGCGCCCGCCAGGCGGTGGAGCACTTCGCGCATCGGCGTGCGCGATATGCCGTAGTGCTCAGCAAGCGCGGTTTCATCGAGATCGCTGCCAGGCGCCAACTCCGTCGAGAGGATGCGTAGCTTCAAGTCGTCAAGACATTGCTCCTTGGTGATCCGCGCCATCCTGCCCTCCAGTTTTGTATACTTTATGTATACATTTTGAGGCCAGTCAAGCCTGACTAGGTGTGCGGGGCATTGGCCTCGCTGACCAACGGTCAGACCGCACCACTTAGGTCTTTAGGAGAAGGTTGGATTGGTGGCAGACCGGATCTGCAGCAACACCTGCGGAGGCCACTTGGCTGGGACCTCGGAGAGCTCCAAGTGTTATTGTGATAAACGCCCGCCGCGTCGGCGCTTTGAGGTAAAGAGCGCAGATGACCAACGATAATGCAACTTGTGGCCGCCGCCTTCGGAGCGCAGAGCAGTGGTTCAGTTAGCGCCACCTGATCAGGCGCGAAGGTTTGCAAGCGGCGGTTCCGCGGTACGAAAAAATCCGGGAAACCGCAGTCGCGGCGCGCGCTCACATACCAAGCGCTTCCTTGTACATCTCCAGAACCGCCTCTTCCTCGGCGATATCGTCCGCATCACGTTTGCGCAGAGCGATGACCTTGCGCATGATCTTGGTATCATAACCGCGCGCTTTGGCCTCGGCCATGACCTCTTTCTGCTGCTCCGCAAGATCCTTCTTCTCCGCATCCAACCGCTCGATCCGCTCGACGAACTGGCGCAGTTCGTTGGCGGTCACGCGGTAGGTCGCATCACCCTCTGTCTCGGGCACGGCTGGATCGGTTGCGCTGTCACTCATGAGAATCTCCTGGCGGGTGGCGAGACGAATATCGCCGATCTGCCTAGCGGGCCGACGCCGGGGCTGCAAGCGGCTTTGGCACAGCACTGCCCATCTTGCGCTCCCGCAGCGGATTGGATAGCTGCAGCCCATGGAAGAGAGCGACACATCGGTTTTTGATCTGCTGATCTGGGGCGGCGCCAGCCTGTCCTTCATCGGGCTTCTCGGGCTGGTCTGGTGCATCGTCTACGTTGCACGCGCACGCCGTGCCCGACTGTCCGACGAGGAGATGCGCACGCGCCTGCGCACGGCATTGCCAATGAATCTCGGCGCGCTGTTTCTATCGGTCATCGGGTTGATGCTGGTGATCCTCGGCATCTTCCTTGCCTGATCCCTCTGGAAAGATTATCAGAGCGGTTGCACTGCGATCTGTTTCGCGGTGTTTTGAACGCGGTGATCTGGACAGTACCTCATCCTTTGCCTAGAGGTTGAGGCATGGATATGCGTCAAATCACACCCGATTTCTTCGCCGCGCCGCAAATCAACCCGGACGATATGCAAGCCATCGCTGAAGCGGGCATCCGCCGCATCGTGTGCAACCGGCCCGATGTCGAAGTGCCCCCCAGCCACCAATGCGCGGTCATGCAGGAAGCGGCCTTGGCCGCGGGCCTGGAATTTGCAATTCAGCCGCTCACCCATCAGACGATGACACCCGAGGTGATTGCCGCGAACCACGCGCTGATCGGGGGTTGCGACGGCCCGGTTCTGGCCTATTGCGCCTCGGGCACGCGCTCCACCATTGCATGGGCGCTGGCCGCAGCGCGTGAGATGCCGGTGGATGAGGTCATTGCTGCGGCTGGGGCGGGTGGATACGACCTGCGCAATCTGCAGCCCACGCTGTCTGCGATTGCAAATCTGCCCCGCTAGCTGACCGTTATAGATAGGCCCGTCAGGCCGTTTTAAGGTCAGCCAGCCCCGGGATTGGCGGCAGTTCATCCGCATTGTCCAAATCCGGCAGATCGGGCAAATCGCCGCCATCCCCAAGATCAGGCAAGTCGGGCAGATCCGGAAAGCCAGCCGCATCGTTAGGGCCGTCCAGATCAGGAAGATCGGGCAAATCAGGCAGATCTGGGAGAGCGGGCAGGTCCGGAAGATCATCGGAAAAGGTCGCGCTTTCACCGTCGTCACTCGGCAGAGCTGGCGGCAAGGCAGCAGGCATTGGTGCACCCGACATCTGCACCTCGGGCAGATCAAGATCGTCGCGATCTTCCACGCGCCGTTTCGGGTGATCCACGCTGCCCGCGATGCTGTCCAACTGAACAGCCCGTTGCCCATCCAGCTGACCCATGGCACCGCGACCGATGGTTCTGCCATCGACCGTCTTGATCTCAACCATATCGAAGGCATCGGGACGAAGCACCAGCTCATGGCCCGGCCTGAGCTTCTCCAGCTGTGACAGCGGCATCCGCACGCGACCCAAGATGGCCGTCAGATCCGCCTTGACGTCCATCATCGTCTTATCGAGCGTCAGCGGACCAGCGGTCACCGGCCCTTCTTCGCTATCGATGGTTTCAACCTCGACGCGATGCTCGAGCACGGGCACGAGAAGTGTCAGGCCGGATTGGAACGCTCCCCCGGCAATGTCGAGTGTCAGCTTGAAGAGCCGATATTCCGTTGCATCCAGTGCAAGGCCGAAAAGCCGTGCAGTTTCGACCCGCGCGCCGAACTTGTGCGGTGACAATACGCGCCGGTCATCGTCGTTCTCCAACAGACTATGCGCGCGCTGGAAGAGCGCATCAATGAGGGGTGCGCAGAGCGCCGCGTCGGTGGATGTGAGCGGTCGTGGCTCGGGCGCCGTTGTCGCAACCTTTCCGGTGGTCTGTTGCTGGATCATCGCGGCGACCAGCTCGGGACCGACCATCGCACCGCCGACAACGCCCTTGGGCCCGTCCAGAAGCATCAGCAGCGAGTCGTCATCCAGTTTCTCGGCAATCGTATCGCCTTCGCAGGTCTCCTGCGTGATGCCGATCACCACCAGCGCCATGTCGAAGATTTCGTCGGCGATCTTGGCCACGCTCACGCGCAGAGCCTTGGGCACGGTCATAGCCCGCGCCTGATGTTCCTGCTTTCCTGCCTGCGCCTTGCGCTGCAAAACTGACATCTGTGGCCCTTGTCAAGATCACCGGCGCCTCGCCCACGCGCACGGTTCTGTCTTTCAGGGCATAGCGGCGAATGGTTACCATTGCCTTTATGTCCGCCAAAACATGCGATTTTTCGGCTGGACCGGCTACTGCGCGGCAAGCGCCTGGGACTGCGGCAGTGTGACCCGAAAGCCGGTGCCGCCGGTGCCATCCAGATACCGCACATCGCCACCCAGACGGGCCATGATTTCCCGGCAGATTGCGAGGCCCAGACCCGCGCCCGAGCCGTCTTCCGCGCCGATACGATTGAATTTTTCAAACATCACATCGCGGGATTCGGGCGGAATGCCACCACCATTGTCGATGAAATCAACCAGCACGGCATCGCCCGGTTGGCTCACCTCGATGCGCAGCTCCGGGTCGTCGGCCGTGCAATACTTCTGGGCGTTGGTGATCAGATTGATGAAGACCTGGTTCAGCCGATCCAGATCGGTGTGCAGTGTCACGGTCTCGTCCAGCCGCCGACGCTTGAAGCTGATCGGACGGGCCTCGCTGACCTCGGCCGTGGCCACGGCATGATCGAGCAGATCAACCAGCCGGCCCGATTGCTGGTTCAGCGTCACCTGCCCGTTCTCCAGCACGCTCAGATCAAGCAGATCGTCGAGCAATCGCGTCAACCGGATCGCTTCCACATGGATGATATTGGCGTATTTGGACTTTTCCATCGGGCCGAGCCCGTCTGTATCGCGCAGGATCTCGGAAAACGCGCGGATCGACGTCATGGGCGTGCGCAGCTCATGGCTGATCTGGCTAAGAAATGCGTCTTTCTGATCGCTCAACTGCATCAGCTTGTTGTTGGCCTCGCGCAACTGTGCGGCGGTCCGGCTGAGCTCGCGCGATTGCGCTTCGAGCCGGTTGGAATACTCGAGCATCTGCGCGGATTCGTCGGCCACGGCGAGCAAATCCTGCACCGACACCGCCGCGCCACCGACGATCTGGCTGATCATCGCATGGGCCGTGGCGCCACCGACAGAGCCTGCTAGCTCACGCTCGAGCTGTTGCAGGAAAACTGCCGTAGGTTCAGGCAGATAGCCGCCGCGCCCCTGCGCCTCCGCAGCGGTCTGAAACAGCCGCTGTGCCTCGCTCGCACCAAGGATTCGCTGGGCCATGATCATCAGGTCTTCGCTTTCCGCCACCGAGGCCTGCCAGCCCCGGGTCTGGCCTGAGTGTTCAAAGACATTCACGAATTGCGCGCCCTGCAACCGCTCGAGCGGGTGCGGGAAGGTCATGAGCGAGACCAGCACAAAGCTCACCAGATTGATCAGCAGGCTCCAGAAAATCGCGTGCACCGTGGGATCGAGGCCTTCGATGCCAAAGAGCGCTTGTGGCCGGAGCCACCCGAGCCCCCAAAGACCTGCCTCCAAAGTGGTCGCGCTCAGGACGGCGCCCGGACCGAAACTCGGCAGCAGCATCGTGAACACCCAGACGGCAAAGCCGGTGCCCAGCCCCACGAGCGCGCCAGCCCGCGTCGCACCGCGCCAGAAGATGCCGCCCAGCATGGCCGGCAGAAATTGGGCGACCCCCGCAAAGGAGATCAGACCGATCGCCGCCAGGGCGCCGGACCCGCCGGAGAGCTGATAATAGATATAGCCCAGGGCGATGATGGTCAGGATCGAAAGCCGCCGCGCCATGATAACCACGTTGCGGACGTCGCCCGATTGGGTGGCCCCCCCTTGATGCAGATGCAGGAAGACGGGCATCACCACATGGTTCGACACCATCGTGGACAGCGCCAGCGTCGCCACAATCACCATCGAGGTGGCGGAGGAGAATCCGCCAAGAAAGCTCAGCATGGCGAGCCCCTCCTGCCCCTGGCTCAGCGGCAGGCTGAGCACGAAGAAATCCGGGTTGGAGCCCGCGGGCAGCAGATCGAGACCGATGACCGCGATGGGCACCACGAAGAGGCTCATCAGCATCAGGTAAAGTGGGAAGGCCCAGCTGGCGATTTGCAGGTGCCGTTCGTCATCGTTCTCGACCACCATCACCTGGAACATACGCGGCAGGCACAGAAAGGCGGCGGCGGAGACGAAGGTCAACCCGGCCCAGCGGCTGCCGTCCATCTCCCAGGTGCCGAGATCTGAGGCGTCGATGCGCGCCAGCGTCTCTGCCACACCGCCCGCGATGCCCCAGACCACAAACACACCCACCGCCAGCAGAGCGATGAGCTTGACCACCGCCTCGACGGCCACGGCGATCACCACACCGTGCTGACGCTCGTTGACGTTGAGGTTGCGGGTGCCGAAAAGCACGGTGAAAACGGCCAGACCCACGGCGATCCAGAAGCTTGCGGCACCGGCGTCGACCTGCTCGGACAGGCCCACTTGGCCTCCGGCGGCGAAAATCGACAGCGATGCGGTAACGGACTGGAATTGCAAGGCAATATACGGGGTGACCCCGATCACTGCCATCAGGGTCACGACAATCGCCAGCCCGTTGGATTTGCCGTAGCGCGATGAGATCAGGTCTGCGACGGATGTAACCTTGTGGCTGCGCCCGATGCGCACGAGGCGGCGCAGGATCCACCACCAGCCAACCATCACGAGGCTGGGGCCAAGGTAGATGGTCACGTATTCGAGGCCCGACCGCGCCGCGTAGCCCACCGCGCCATAGAAGGTCCACGCCGTGCAATATATCGACAGCGACAACGTGTAGACCAGTGGCGAGCGCAGCAGCCAGCCCGCACGGCCCCGCATACCTGCGCGCTCGGCAAAAAACGCGACGCAGAACAGAAGCGCCACGTAGGCGAGGGAGACGGCGACGAGGATGTTCAGAGAGGCCATCACGCCTCCTCGGTCTCATCATCGCTGTCGGGCAGCTTGTGCACCCGGCGTGCCAGACCATAGGAGGCCGCGATCAGTAGCGCCCAGACCCCGAAAATATAGAGCAACGCCCGCGACATGGGGATGCCTTCGTCCACCTCCGCGCCGGAGGGCCAGAGGAGCGGGATCATCCACAGCCCCGCGCCCAGGATCACGAGCAGGCGGAGCGCATCCATCAAGCGCCGCTGGCGATAGCTGCCCCGTTCCAGAAAGAGCGGTGAGCGGGGCTCGGCCATGGCTCAGGTCCGCTGACCGTGCACGTAAAGCAGATCGCGCACCGCCGTCAGAACTTCGGTATTGGAAAATGGCTTGGTCATGAAGCGGCTGACACCGGCCTTCTCGGCCATCTCGCGATCACGGCTCTGACCGCGCGCAGTCAGCATCAGCACCGGCAGATCCGCTGTCTCATCGCTGCCACGCAGCTCTTCTAGGATGTCAAAGCCGCTCTTACCGGGCAGCATCACGTCCAGAACCACCAGATCGGGCTTGCGGTCGCGGATCACGTCCAGCGCGCTGGCCCCATCGGAATGCGTGTCCACCTGCCAACCTTCCCGGCTGAGCAGGAACCGAATGGCTTCGACGATGTTCATCTCGTCTTCCACCAAAAGCACATGTTTTCCCATTTTGGCCTCCTCCCAAAAGGCGCAAGCCCTGCCAGACCCAAGGTCCGTCTCCCTCAGGGCGGAGCCTAAACTATCGTCGCTTTCGCGGGCCCTGTCAAAGCCTTGACAGCCCGATATGCATCAGAGCCCGCCCGTCAGGATCGACGGTTCGCGCCGCCCGGGACAAGGCTCGCGCGGACACACGCCGCAGGAGGCCCCGACCTCGAGCGCCTCTGTGGTGTCGGCCGCCGCCTCGGGCAGCACCAGCATGCTCGCCTGGACCAATGGCGCGGTGTTGTATGTCGGGCGCCCGACAACCTCGGCCACGGCGATACACTCGAAGGCGGCGCGCCCGCGCCCCAGTTGCACGATGGGCGTGCGGATCACTTGCCCCGGCTGGGCCAAGGCGGCAAACAGCGGCCAGAGCGCGCAGGCCGAGCCGAAGCGGGGGATCACGAAACCCGCGGCGGGTTTGCGAAACAGCAGGCTGCCGGCGCGGTCACAGATCACAAGGCCGAGATCGAGCTCCGGCAGCCCGGCCAAACGGCGCAGCACCATGCCCACGGGGACCTCAAGCCGCCGCGCAAGGGCCACGGGCTCGGGGCCAAGTTCTTTCACCGCGCGGCGCAAGGCGGCACGCGGCGCCTGGACGGCATCCTCGGCCACGGTCTGCAGAATGCCGCGGGCCATGTGCCGCGCGGCGTTGGAGCGAAGTGTTGTCGCCTCGGCCACCATCGTCTCGGGCGTCGTCGCCCCGGTCTCCAACGCCTCGAAGGCGAAGTTGTGATCGGTGAGAAAGGCCTCGAGCTCGTCCTGCGGACTGGCGCCCGCGTCCTCCACCCCCTGCCCCGCGTCGAGATACTCCACCAAGGCCTTCGAGCTGTCGGCGAGGCGCCGGCTGTCCTGGTCGATGTTGCCATGAAACCGGTCGCGCCACTCCGGGGTCAGGTCGGTGTCTTCAGCGAGGATCGCCGCCGTCGACCGGATCGCCGCTGCCGTTGTCAGCAGCTCATGCACCGAGGTCGCCAGATGCGGATCGTGGGTCAGCCGATCCGACAAGGTCTCGACCGTGCGCTCCAGGCTGGCGATGCGCCGATGCCCTGCTGCCAGCACCTCGGCCCAGCCGGGGAAGCGACCCGCCAATTCGTCAGCCCGCTCCGCCTCTGCCTGGGGCAGATTGGCCTGTGTCGCCGCCTCGCGCAGTGTAGCGATCAGCGCCGCCTCCGCCCCTTCGGTGAGCATCGACGGCTCCACACCCAGCACCCGCGCGATGTCCAGCAGCAGCTTGCCGCCGATTCTGCGGCGGTTATGTTCGATGAGATTGAGATACGAGGCCGAAATCCCTAGGCTGCGTGCCAGATCGGCCTGCCGCAGGCCCGCAACCGAGCGTCGTTCCCTGATCCGACTGCCGGTCAAGCCTTCGCGTCCCATGGTACCCCCTCTGGCATTGTCCCGCCTTTTCAACGGGTTTCTGCAGCGCAATATCACTTAATTTACAAGTAACTGCGCCTCTTTGTCGATTTATTTACAAAATAAATGAGCATTTCAAGGCACTTGTTGCGCAATTTTCAGGTCCTGCGCGATAAGTTATTTGCACCTTTGTGCCCCGCGTGCCCCGGTCTTGGAGGAAAGACCCAGCAGGCGGTTTTACCATATGGGAGGATATTCATGTCCAATACGAAACTTACGCGTCGCGGTCTGATCAAGACCGGCGCCGTGGCCGGTGCTGCCGGTCTGGCGCTGCCGACGTATCTGCGTGCCGACGGGCATGCGGGCTTTCTGAACGCCCCGCAGGGCAGCACCGTGACGCTGGGCTTCAACGTCCCGCAGTCCGGTCCTTATGCGGATGAAGGCGCCGACGAGCTGCGCGCCTACGAGCTGGCGGTCGAACACCTGAACGGTGAAGGCGACGGCGGCATGATGAACACATTCACGTCCAAGGCCCTGCAGGGTAACGGCATCCTCGGCAAGAAAGTCGAGTACGTCACGGGCGATACGCAGACCAAATCCGACGCGGCCCGCGCATCGGCCAAGTCTATGATCGAAAAAGACGGCGCCATCATGATCACCGGCGGCTCCTCCTCGGGTGTGGCCGTGGCTGTGCAGGCGCTCTGCCAGGAGGCGGGCGTCATCTTCATGGCGGGCCTCACGCACTCCAATGACACCACAGGCAAGGACAAGCGGGCCAACGGCTTCCGCCACTTCTTCAACTCATACATGTCGGGTGCCGCCCTGGCGCCGGTGCTCGCCAATGCCTACGGCACCGACCGCAAGGCCTATCACCTGACGGCGGACTACAACTGGGGCTACACCACCGAAGAAGCGGTGAAGACCTCGACCGAAGCCATGGGTTGGGAGACCGTGAACGCGGTGAAGACACCGCTGACACAGACGGACTTCTCCTCCTACATCGCACCGGTACTGCAATCGGGTGCCGATACGCTGGTGCTGAACCACTATGGCGGCAACATGGTCAACTCGCTGACCAACGCGGTTCAGTTCGGCCTGCGCGACAAGCAGGTGAACGGCAAGGACTTCCAGATCATCGTGCCGCTCTACTCGCGTCTGATGGCGAAGGGTGCCGGTGCCAACGTGAAGGGCATTTTTGGGTCCACCAACTGGCACTGGTCGCTGCAGGACGAGGGGTCCAAAGCCTTCGTGCAGTCCTTCGGCACCAAATACGGCTTCCCGCCCAGCCAGGCGGCGCACACCTGCTATGTGCAGGCGCTGCTCTATGCGGATGCGGTCGAGCGTGCGGGCTCGTTCAACCCCTGTGCAGTGGTCGAGGCTCTCGAAGGCTTCGAGTTCGACGGCATGGGCAACGGCCCGACCCTCTATCGCGCCGACGACCACCAGTGCTTCAAGGACGTGCTGGTCGTGAAAGGGAAAGAGAACCCGACCTCCGAGTTCGACCTTCTCGAAATCGTCGAAGTGACACCTGTCGACCAGGTAACCTATGCACCGGATCACCCGCAGTTCGCGGGCGGCTCCCTGGGGACCTGCAACCCCGGCGCATAAGCTCTTCGCAGGGCGGAGCCCGTCTCCGCCCTGACACCCCGGCCCCTCGGGGCCACCCTCGCTTCCGACAGGTGGGACCATGGACGCAATCATCCTGCAAGTTTTAAACGGGCTCGACAAAGGCTCGGCCTATGCGCTGATCGCGCTCGGTCTGACATTGATCTTCGGCACGCTCGGCGTGGTGAACTTCGCCCATGGCGCGCTCTTCATGATCGGCGCTTTCTGTGCGGTCACGCTCAGCCGTATCCTGACGATCAGCCACACCGTGATCGACGAGACCAAGACCGACTTTCTCGGTAACCCGCTGAAAGTCGAGGTCCCTTACCTCTATGACATCTTCGGGCAGGCCACGGGCGATGTGATCATCGACTGGGCGGTGCCGATCTCGATCCTCTTCGCGATCCCGGTGATGGTGGCCATCGGCTTTGCGATGGAACGCGGGCTGATCAAGCATTTCTACAAGCGTCCACACGCGGACCAGATTCTGGTGACCTTCGGCCTGGCGATTGTGCTGCAGGAGATCATCAAGTATTTCTACGGCGCCAACCCGATCCCGACGCCGGCGCCTGCGGCCTTCACCGGCTCGTTCGATTTCGGCGCGATGCTGGGGTTCGATCCGAACACGATCATCTACCCCTACTGGCGCCTCGTGTATTTCGCCTTTGCGGCCGTGATCATTGGCGCGGTCTTTGCCTTCCTGCAGTTCACCACCTTCGGCATGGTGGTCCGCGCGGGCATGGCGGATCGGGAAACCGTGGGCCTGCTGGGCATCAACATCGACAAGCGCTTCACCATCATGTTTGGCATCGCCGCGGCGGTCGCGGGCCTTGCGGGTGTGATGTACACGCCGATCAACTCGCCGAATTATCACATGGGGATGGACTTCCTCGTGCTGAGCTTCGTGGTGGTCGTCGTCGGCGGCATGGGCTCGCTCTCGGGGGCTGTTCTCGCGGGCTTCTTGCTGGGCATCCTGGAAAGCTTCGCCTCCATGGCCATCGTGCTGGAGACCCTGCCCGGCATCAACCAGATCATCATCTACCTGGTCGCCATCATCATCTTGCTGACACGTCCGCGGGGCCTCATGGGCCGCAAAGGCGTGATGGAGGACTAAGCCATGGGCCTGAACAAAAAAGACTTCACCCTCCTGCTCATCGTCGCGATCCTCTGCCTCTTTGCGCCCTTCATCCTGAACCCCTTCCCCGAAGGCTCGGCGATGGCGCAGTTCAACGCGGGCTATCCGGACCTGATGCAGCGGCTGGTGATCTTCGGCATCTTCGCTATCGGCTTCAACATCCTCTTTGGCCTCACAGGCTATCTGAGCTTCGGGCACGCGGCGTTTCTGGGCGTAGGCTCCTATGCGGCGATCTGGATGATGAAGCTGCTGACCATGAACGTGATCCCGGCAATCGTGATCTCGGTGCTGGTAGCCGGTCTCTTCTCCCTGCTTGTGGGCTGGATTTCGCTGCGGCGCTCAGGGATCTACTTCTCGATCCTCACGCTGGCTTTTGCGCAAATGTCCTACGCTCTGGCCTATTCGGTGCTGACGCCCATCACCGGCGGGGAGACGGGCCTGCAGCCGAAGTTCACCGATCCGCGCATTCTCGATGGCGCGCTTGAGGCAGGCGAGACACCCCGTGCCAACCTCTTCGGGCTCGATATGAAAACCAGCTTTGAGATCACGGCGGGCGACTGGGTCTTCACGTTTAACGCAGGCTACTATCTGGCCGCCATCGTGATGCTGATCGCCTTCTACATCTCGATCCGCATCTTCCGCTCGCCCTTTGGCATGATGCTGCGGGCGGTGAAATCGAACCAGCAGCGGCTGAACTACACTGGGCTGAATTCCAAACCCTATACGCTCGCCGCTTTCGTGATCTCCGGCATGTACGCAGGCCTTGCGGGCGGGCTCCTGGTCGCGATGGACACGCAGGTGGGCGCAGAACGCATGTTCTGGACCGCATCTGGCGAAGTGGTCCTTATGACCATCCTCGGCGGGGCCGGCACGCTGATCGGCCCAGTGCTGGGCGCGGGGTTCATCAAGTACATGGAAAACATCGTGTCCAAGATCAACAAGTCGATCCTGGAGCAGTGGTTTGCCTTCATGCCCGACGGGATCGAAGATCTGCTGGTCACGCTGGTCTACCCCTTCATCGGCAAGGGCTGGCACCTGACGCTCGGCATCCTGTTCATGCTGGTGGTGATCTTCCTGCCCGGCGGTCTTGTGGAAGGCGGCCAGCGCGTCGGTCGGCTCTTCAAGCGCAAGAAGCCAGCGGATGACAAGCCCGACGGCAAAACCACACCGGCGGAGTAAGGAGAGAGACATGGGAATTCTCGAGGTCAAGAACGTCGGCAAACGCTTTGGGGGGCTTCAGGCCCTTGGGGATGTGAACCTGAGCATCGCCGAAAACTCGGTGCATGCGATCATCGGGCCCAATGGTGCGGGCAAATCCACGCTGCTCAACTGTCTTGTGGGCAAGCTGATCCCCGACACCGGGTCGGTCATGTTCGACGGCCAATCGGTCCTGGGGCGGAAGCCTTACGAGATCAACCAGATGGGCATCTCCCGGGTGTTCCAGACGCCCGAGATCTTCGCCGATCTGAGCGTGATGGAAAACATGATGATCCCTTGCTTTGCCAAGCGCGACGGGGCGTTCCAGCTTAATGCGATCTCCTCGATCCCCTCGCAGCGCGACATGATCGAGCGGGCGGAACACATGCTCGAAGACATGAACATGGCCAACAAGCGCGAGATGCACGCAGGCTCGCTGTCTCGCGGTGACAAGCGGCGGCTGGAGATCGGCATGTGCCTCAGCCAGGAGCCACGCCTGCTGCTGCTTGATGAGCCGACAGCGGGTATGGCGCGGGCCGATACCAACAACACGATCGACCTTTTGAAACAGATCAGCGAGGAGCGCGACATCACCATCGCCATCATCGAACATGACATGCATGTGGTGTTCAGCCTCGCCGAGCGGATCACCGTTCTGGCTCAAGGCACCCCGCTGGTCGAGGACACACCGGACAACATCAAAGGCAATCCCAAAGTGCGCGAAGCCTATCTGGGAGAAACCCAGGAGGCCGCGTAACCGCTCAGCCAGGGGTGGCCTGAAAGCCCACCCCACCTGCCAACACCACGGGCAGAGCAGGCAGGTACGGTGGGCCTTTGGGCCGCCGCTTCGGGACAGAAGACAAGGAGACAGACGATGAATGTGAAACCAGACTTCTCCAAACACGCCAATCAGGCGGCGACGGCCCCCGCCTTCCTGTCGGTCTGGGACATGCATGCCTATTACGGCGAGAGCTACATCGTGCAGGGCATCAGCTTCAACGTGCACGAGGGCGAGATCCTCGCCCTTCTCGGGCGCAACGGCGCGGGAAAGACCTCGACCCTGCGGGCGATCGCGCGGCTGGGCGACCCGGAGGTCAAGCGCGGCGAGATCTGGCTGGACCACCAGCCGCTGCACAACATGTCGAGCTATCAGGCTTCGCAGTCCGGCCTCGGCCTCGTGCCGGAGGACCGTCGCATCATCGCCGGGCTGACCGTCGAGGAGAACCTCAAGCTGGCACAGATCGCGCCCCCCATCGGCTGGTCGCTCGAGCGGGTCTACGATCTCTTCCCCCGACTGCGCGAACGCCGCACGCAGGAGGGCGTGACCCTTTCGGGTGGCGAACAGCAGATGCTGGCCATCGCCCGCGCCCTCTGCCGCGACATCAAGGTGCTTCTGCTGGATGAACCCTACGAAGGCCTCGCGCCCGTGATCGTCGATGAGATCGAAAAGACTCTGCGGGTGATCAAGGAACAGGGGATCACCACGATCCTCGTCGAGCAAAACGCGGTGCGCGCGCTGCAACTGGCGGACCGGGCCGTGATCCTCGACACCGGAGGGATCGTCTTTGACGGGACCGCTGCAGAGGTTCTTGAGAACAAGGAGTTGCGCGAGGAGTACCTCGCCATCTAGGGGTGCCGCCGGTTTGGGAACATGGAGAGACGTGCCCGATCGGGGGCGCATTCTTCTGCGATCTCGCTTCAAATGGTCACTTGAATCTTTAACCGCTGATCCGAAGAAATGTGAGTAGGCGACGCCTTGGCGACGGGTATGCCTGCTCGCCCTAGTCTGTGTCTGCGAGGTCTTGGAGCCGCGCGCGCAATTCGGTCTTGAGCACCTTGCCGTAGTTGTTCTTGGGCAAGGCATCGATCTGGATGTAGTCTTTTGGCCGCTTGAACCGCGCGATATGATCGAGGCAGAGCTGATCGAGCCGTGCCGGATCGGCCTGCCCGACGACGAAGGCCACGACCTCCTCGCCCCATTCGGGATGCGGGCGCCCCACGACCGAGACCTCCTGCACCTGCGGGTCCATCAACAGCACCTCCTCCACCTCACGCGGATAGACGTTTGAGCCGCCCGAAATGATCATGTCCTTGGACCGGTCCTGCATCGTCACGTAGCCATCCGCATCCATGAATCCCATGTCGCCTGTCATCAGCCAACCGTTGACCAGCGTCTTGGCCGTGGCGTCGCGGTTCTGCCAATAGCCCGGCATCACCGTGTCACCGCGGACCATGATCTCACCATGCGTGCCTGCAGGCAGCGGATGCCCTTCGGCATCTCCAATCGCGACTTCCACCGCCGATTGCGCCCGGCCCACCGACTGCAGCCGCGCCCGCCAATTCGGATGGCTACGGTCCGCAACATCCGCGCGTGACAGGGCGGTGATTCCCATGGGGCACTCGCCCTGCCCGTAGATCTGCACGAAGATCGGGCCGAAGTGCTCCACCGCCTCGACGATGTCGGCGTTGTACATCGGCCCACCGGCGTAGACGATGGTGCGCAGCCCGGTACCGCGCTGACCCGCAGCCTTGCCCGCCTCGGTCAGGCGCTTGACCATCGTGGGCGCCGCGAACATCTGCACGCTTCCAAATTCCGCTGCAAGATCAAAGATTTCCGCAGGATCAAACCCGCCCGAGGGCGGGCAGACATGCCGCGCACCCGCCCGCACGTGCATCATGTTGTAGATGCCCGCGCCATGGCTCATGGGGGCAGCATAGAGCGCGGCATCCTCACCCCGCACCGCATCCGCATCCTGCGCGTAACACAGGCTCATGGAGGTGAGCATGCGGAAGGTCATCATGACGCCCTTGGGCTTGCCCGTGGTCCCGGAGGTGTAGAAGAGCCAGGCGATATCGGACGCGTCGCGCGGCGCGGGGCCTGCCAGCGGGTCGTGACTGCACATCGCATCGAACGCAGGACCGGGCGCAACGAAAACCTCTGCCGCGACATCCGCCTCCGCCAGTTTCGCGGCCAGATCAGGGCTGGTGAACACAACAGACGCGCCCGCGTTTTCAAGAATGTAAGCCGCCTCGCGCCCATGCAGCTTGGCGTTGATCGGCACGACGACAGCGCCCGCACACCAGATGCCGTAGAAGGCGATGAGATACTCCGGACAATTCGACATGAAGATCGCGACCCGGTCACCCGGCGCGATGCCCATTGTTTGCAACGCCCCGGAAACCGCGCGGGCCTGGGTCCAGAAGGCCCCATAGGTGGCAACGCAAGTACGGCCCGAAAACAGCGCAGGCCGCTTCGGACTCACCTGGGTTGTCCGTTCCAGCCAAAGCGCAAGATTCATCGCCACCTCCCCCAGTGCGCGCCCAGTCTACGCCGCATCCCTTGCGCTGCAAGAGGCGGGTTTTCATGGCAAGACCCTTCCCCTATAACGAACCCGCAGGAACAAGAGCCGCAGGCAAGAAGGCTCCCCCGAACGGTCGAGGACTTACATGACAAAAAAGAACCATGACGCCGATGTGGCCTTCATCCAGGCCCTGGCCGAATTGCTGCGGGAAAACGATCTGACGGAGCTGCAGGTCAAGCGCGACTACGGGGCAGATGACAGTTTGAACGTGCGGGTCAGCCGCCACACGCAACAGCAGGTGGTCACCCAGGTCGCGCCGCCTGCGCCGGCCCCGGTCGACGCTCCGGCCCCTGCGGCCAGCGCACCGGCGCCCGCGGCCGCGGAGGCCAGCGAAGACCCGGCCAACCACCCGGGCGCCGTGACCTCGCCGATGGTCGGCACTGTCTACATGCAGCCAGAGCCCGGTGCCTCCTCGTTCATCTCGGTCGGCGCCAGCGTGAGCGAAGGCGACACGCTGCTCATCGTCGAGGCGATGAAGACCATGAACCACATCCCGGCGCCCCGCGCGGGCACGGTCAAACGCATCCTCGTGGAGGACGGGGCGGCGGTGGAGTTCGGCACGCCGCTTGTCATCCTCGAATAAGGGGGCGCGCCCATGTTCAACAAAATCCTGATTGCCAACCGCGGCGAGATTGCCCTCCGCGTGGTGCGTGCCGCGCGCGAGATGGGCATTGCCAGCGTGGCCGTACATTCGACCGCCGACAGCGACGCGATGCATGTGCGCATGGCCGACGAGAGCGTCTGTATCGGCCCGCCGTCGGGCACACAGAGCTATCTGTCGGTGCCCGCGATCATCGCCGCCTGCGAGGTCACCGGGGCCGAGGCGATTCACCCCGGGTATGGCTTTCTCTCTGAAAACGCTGGATTTGTTCAGGTTGTCGAGGATCATGACCTGACCTTCATCGGCCCCACGGCCGAACACATCCGCATCATGGGCGACAAGATCACCGCCAAGGAGACAATGAAGAAGCTGGGCGTGCCCTGCGTGCCCGGATCCGATGGTGGCGTGGCCTCGGTCGAAGAGGCCAAGAAGATCGGCGAAGAGTTCGGCTATCCAGTGATCATCAAGGCCACCGCTGGCGGCGGCGGGCGCGGCATGAAGGTCGCGCAGAATGCCGAGGAGATGGAGAAGGCTTTCCTGACCGCGCGGGCGGAAGGCAAGGCCAATTTCGGCAATGACGAAGTCTACATCGAGAAATACCTCACCACCCCCCGGCACATCGAAATCCAGGTCTTTGGCGACGGGAAGGGCCGCGCGGTGCATCTGGGAGAGCGCGATTGTTCGCTGCAGCGGCGCCATCAGAAGGTCTTTGAAGAGGCGCCCGGGCCCTCGATCAGCGCCGAAGAACGCGCCGCGATTGGCAAGACCTGTGCGGATGCGGTGGCCCGGATCAACTATACCGGCGCCGGGACCATCGAGTTTCTTTATGAGAATGGCGAGTTCTATTTCATCGAGATGAACACCCGCCTGCAGGTCGAACACCCTGTGACGGAAGGGATTTTCGGCGTTGACCTGGTGCGCGAACAGATCCGCGTCGCCGCCGGGATGGAGATGTCGTTCCAGCAGGAGGACCTCGCCATCAACGGGCACGCCATCGAGGTGCGGATCAACGCGGAGAAGCTGCCGAACTTCGCGCCCTGCCCCGGGCGCATCACGCAGTACCACGCGCCGGGGGGCCTCGGCGTTCGGATGGATTCGGCACTCTATGACGGCTATTCGATCCCGCCCTATTACGACAGCCTGATCGGCAAACTGATCGTGCACGGGCGCGACCGGTCCGAAGCGCTGGCGCGGCTGAACCGGGCGCTTGGTGAACTGATTGTCGATGGGGTCGACACCACGGTGCCGCTGTTCCACGCGCTGTTGCAGGAGCAGGACGTGCTGACGGGCGAGTACAACATCCACTGGCTGGAGCATTGGCTGGAGACCAATCTCGGCGGCGGCTGACCTCGTGCGGCTGACCCCGGATGTGCTGATGCAGGGGTATGCCACGGGGATTTTCCCTATGGCCGAACACCGGGATGACCCGGAGATCTTCTGGGTCGACCCGCAACGGCGCGGGGTCATGCCGCTCGATGGGTTTCACGCCTCGCGCTCGCTACGCCGGGCCATGCGGAACACTCCGTTTCACATCACGATCGATCAGGATTTCGAAGGCGTCGTCGAGGGGTGTGCAGACCGCATCGACACTTGGATCAACGAAGAAATTCGCAGCCTTTACATTACGTTACACCAAACCGGCAAGGCGCATTCCCTCGAGGTCTGGGAAGGTTCAGCACTTGTCGGTGGGGTCTATGGCGTGGTGCTAGGGGCGGCCTTCTTCGGGGAAAGCATGTTCTCGCGCCGCCCAAATGCCTCGAAGATCGCCTTGGCCTGCCTTGTGGACCGGTTGGTCGAGGGCGGATTCAAACTCTTCGACACGCAGTTTCTGACGGATCATCTGGCGTCATTGGGCGGGCTCGAAGTGTCACGCGCCACTTACCATCGCGCGCTCGCCGTGGCACAGGAGATGCCCGCCAGCTTCACTGCGCCGCCCATGCGCAGCCCTCAGGAGGTGGTGCAGCGCATGACCCAGAGGTCGTAACGAGCGTGGTCCATTGCCGACAGCGCGGGCGCCGAAGCGATCATCCATCCCGAGAAGACCGTGGTGCCGCGAAGGGCGTCGGCGACTTCAAGGGCTGCGAAGGCATCGCCCGACGGGTTGCCAACCGGGAAGCGGCAGGAGTTGAGCGTGATTCGCAGCTGCTCGAATGCCGCCGTCTGCCCGGATTTCATTTCAATATCATAGACTTGGCCGCTGATTTTATCGAGACCCCGCAGCACGACGCCCTCCGCCTCGCTCACCTGCTGCGCCGCTGCAGCTCCGGCTATCAGTCCAAGCGACACGGCCAGGCGGAGGATCATTCGGACGATCCGCTGACGAATTTCAGAAGCAGGGAGACGAGGCTGACGGCGCCTTGCGTGTCTTCGATGGTGTCTCCGGCTTCGAAGAAGAACGGCGACCCACCGGGCACGATCTCGACGAAGTTGCCGCCGAGCAGCCCTTCCGACGAAATCACGATCGCGCTGTCATCGGGAATCTCGATCCCCTGCTGCACTGCGACAACCGTATCGGCGCGGTAGGTCTCGGGGTTCAGATCCACCGCAGCCACCGACCCGACACGCACGCCAGCGAGCCGGACATCGGTCCCAACGCTCACACCTTCGAGGCTGCGGAAGCTGGCCTCAAGAGGGTATGTTGTTGAATTCGTTGATAAATCTGCGACCTGGCCTGCGTATACTGCAAAGCCGACAGCGGCCGCAAGAACGCCCGTTCCAACCAGCACTTCGGTGATGTTCTCTGCCATCGGTTACTCCGGAGACCAGGCTTCGTAATCGCTGCGCGGCGCCGGATCCGCCCGCCGGATCGACCCTTTCGGCGCATAGGCCAGAGCCGTGCCGGTCAGGTTCTCCTGATGCGGCTTCTCCCACTCCTTGCGGGGCAGCGGCGCTTCAGTGGGTGCGGCATCCCAGGTGTGATGCAGCCAGCCGTGCCATTCCGGATCCACGCGGCTGGCCTCGGCCTCGCCATTGTAGATCACCCAGCGGCGGCTCTTGTCCTTGTTTTCATAGAAGATATTGCCCTGGCTGTCCTCGCCGACCTTCACGCCCTTGCGCCAGGTCCACAGCTGGGTGTTCAGCGTCTGGCCGTTCCACCAGGTCACCGCGCGCAGGATAGATGTCAGAAGTCCCATGGATTGCCTCCGGTCGCACTCTTATCTCACATATGGCTGATTGTCGGGTAAACGTCCAGTTCGATGCGCGGCTTTCCCCGGCTATTCCGGCAGCCGCGCGGTCACCTCGATCTCGATGCGGAACTTGGGGTCGATAAGGCCGCATTCGATCATGGTGGCAGCGGGTGGATGCGCTCCGAAGGCCTCGGCCAACAGCGGCCAGCAGAGCT
Source organism: Roseobacter cerffii (assembly GCF_054226325.1). Classification (NCBI taxonomy): domain Bacteria; kingdom Pseudomonadati; phylum Pseudomonadota; class Alphaproteobacteria; order Rhodobacterales; family Roseobacteraceae; genus Roseobacter; species Roseobacter cerffii. The sequence continues at coordinate 1,819,304 of NZ_CM135757.1, read as the reverse complement.
CGAACTCCGTGCGGTCGGGCAGCATGTAAGTCACTCGGATCACGTCAGAAAACCCACATCCCGCTTCTTTCAGCGCGGCCTCGATGATGCCAAGCGCCGAGGCGCATTGCGCCTGCACTGTCTCCCCCTGGCCCGTGGTGCCCGCCACATGCACCCAGCCGCCCGCCACCACCGCGCGGCAATAGCCGATCTTATCCTCATAGATGCCTCCAGAAGAGATACGCTGAATGCTCATGGGATGGCTCCTTTTTGCCTGTCGGTGGGGTGTCTGTATCGCGTCGGTTTTATGTCGGTATCACGTCGGTGCGCAGCGCACGGGCCAGAGACCTCTTGTTTACCTATCCGCTCTGCGCCCAGCAAAAAAGGCGGGCTCGATGCCCGCCTTTTTTGCACGTCTGTCGCCGAGGGTCAGCTGGCGCTGGCCGGCTCTTTTTCGGCATCGGCATGGATCATCAGCGGTGCGGAATCGGAGACCACCGCTTCCTCGTTCACGACCACTTCGGTCACGCTGTCGAGACCCGGCAGGTCGAACATCGTGTCGAGCAGGATGTCTTCGAGGATCGAGCGCAGCCCGCGCGCGCCGGTCTTGCGTTCGATGGCGCGCTTGGCGATGGCCGAGAGCGCATCGTCGGTGAAAGTCAGCGCAGTATCTTCCAACTCGAAGAGTCGCTGGTATTGCTTGACCAATGCGTTCTTCGGCTGGGTCAGGATCGTGACCAGCGCGTCCTCGTCCAGATCTTCCAGGGTCGCCAGCACTGGCAGACGGCCGACAAATTCCGGGATCAGGCCGAATTTCAACAGGTCTTCCGGCTCCAGATCGGTGAAGATTTCGCCGACACCGCGCTCGTCATTCTCGCGCACATCAGCGCCAAAGCCCATGGCCGAGCCCTTGCCACGTGCGGCAATGATCTTGTCGAGGCCCGCGAATGCGCCGCCGCAGATGAAGAGGATGTTCGTGGTGTCCACCTGCAGGAATTCCTGCTGCGGATGCTTGCGCCCGCCCTGTGGCGGCACGGAGGCCACGGTGCCTTCCATCAGCTTCAACAGAGCCTGCTGCACGCCCTCACCCGACACATCGCGGGTGATCGACGGGTTTTCCGACTTGCGTGTGATCTTGTCGACCTCATCGATGTACACGATGCCGCGCTGCGCGCGTTCGACGTTGTACTCAGACGCCTGCAAGAGCTTGAGGATGATGTTTTCCACATCTTCCCCCACATAGCCCGCTTCGGTCAGCGTGGTCGCATCGGCCATGGTGAAGGGCACGTCGAGAATGCGCGCCAGCGTCTGCGCCAGCAGCGTCTTGCCGCAGCCGGTGGGGCCGATCAGCAGGATGTTGGATTTCGCCAGCTCGATGTCACCGCCCTTCTGGGCATGGTTCAGACGCTTGTAGTGGTTGTGCACCGCCACCGAGAGCACCCGTTTGGCCATCGCCTGCCCGATCACGTAATCGTCGAGCACCTCGCAGATGTCCTTGGGCGTCGGCACCCCGTCGGTGGCCTTCAGCCCCGAGGCCTTCGTTTCCTCGCGGATGATATCCATGCACAGCTCGACACATTCATCGCAGATGAAGACGGTCGGGCCTGCGATCAGCTTGCGCACCTCATGCTGGCTCTTGCCACAAAAGCTGCAATAGAGGGTGTTCTTGCTGTCGCCCGTTGTATTCGTCGCCATGTCAAGCCTTCCAGGTCTTGTTCGTGGGGTGGGCGGCCCCGCCGCGCCACGTCTTACTGATTACACATGACAGCTTAGGACAGCGCTGACAGGTCCACAATCGCTAATTGGTAAACTGACTGTGCGTCCCGATGCCCCGCCTAGCTGTCATCGTCCTCCTTGCTGCGGTTCTCGACAATCTCGTCGATGAGACCCCATTTCTGCGCCTCCTCGGGCGACATGAAGTTGTCGCGCTCCAGCGCTTCTTCAACCTTTTTAAGGGTTTGCCCGGTGTGCTTCACGTAAATCTCGTTGAGGCGCGTCTTGAGTTTCTGCGTCTCCTGCGCGTGGATCATGATGTCGGTCGCCTGGCCCTGGTAGCCGCCCGAGGGCTGGTGCACCATCACGCGGGAGTTCGGTAGAGAAAAGCGCATGCCCGCCTCACCTGCTGTCAAAAGCAGCGATCCCATCGAGGCTGCCTGCCCGATGACCAGCGTCGAGACCTTGGGCTTGATGTATTGCATGGTGTCGTAGATCGACAAACCGGAGGTCACCACCCCGCCGGGGGAGTTGATATACATGCTGATTTCTTTTGACGGGTTGTCCGCCTCCAGGTGCAGCAGCTGGGCCACGATCAGCGACGACATCCCGTCGTGCACCGGTCCGGAGAGAAAGATGATCCGCTCTTTCAGCAGGCGCGAGAAGATATCATACGCGCGCTCGCCCCGGCTGGTCTGCTCCACCACCATGGGCACAAGCGTATTCATATAGGTGTCGATGGGATCGTTCATGTGGGAATGCCTGTCAGTTGGTGTTCGCGGGACCATACCCGACGAAACGTTACGCAAAGCTTAGTATTGGTGCCGGGGGGCTGCAAGAGGCGGATTCCATCACAGCGGGAAGGATTGATCCGCCCGCGCGCGCAGCTAGATGGGCCGGGATGACAGCACTTGAGACCTTCCCGCCGACCCGGACCGCCGCCCTTGAACGGCTGACCGCCTTCCTGCCCCGTGCGGGCCGTGACTATGCCGCGCGGCGCAATTATGACCTCGGTCCGGGGCGGCACGTGGGTGTCTCGACGCTGTCGCCTTACCTGCGGTCTCGGCTGATCACGGAAGAGGAGGTTCTGCAGGCGGTGCTGGGCCGCCATTCGCCGCAGGCGGCGGAGAAGTTCATCCAGGAGGTCTATTGGCGGACCTATTGGAAAGGCTGGCTGGAGCTGCGGCCCGGCGTCTGGGACCAGTACCAGCATGATCTGCGCAGGCTTTGGGACGATGTGCAGACGCAGGCGGGCCTGCGCGACCGCTGGGAGGCGGCCTGCCGGGGCGAGACGGGCATCGAGTGTTTCGACCACTGGGCAGAGGAGCTGGTGAGCACGGGTTATCTGCACAATCACGCGCGCATGTGGTTTGCCTCGATCTGGATCTTCACGCTGGAGCTGCCCTGGGAGCTGGGCGCGGATTTCTTCCTGCGGCATCTGCTCGATGGCGATCCGGCCTCGAACACGCTGAGCTGGCGCTGGGTGGCGGGCATCCAGACCGTTGGCAAGATCTATCTTGCGCGGTCTGACAACATCGCCAAATACACCGAAGGTCGGTTCGGAGCGCAGGGGCGGCTGGCCCTGCATGGCGGGGCCATGCAGGGCCAGCCGTCCCCCACCCCCCAGATCCTGCCGCCGGAAACGGCGCCCAAGCCGGGCCTGCGCACCGGTTTGCTGTTGCACACCGATGACCTCAGCCCGGGGTTTGTGCTGGACCAGGTCGAAGTTGTGGCGACTGGCCTGATCACAGCAGGAGGCGAGATCAGCCCGCTGACGCCCGCGCCGCATGTAGCCGAGTTCCGAAACGCCGCGCTGCAGGATGCAGCCACGCGGTGGGCCCAGCGGTTGGGTGAGGTCACGCCCGACCTCGCCACATCCAAGCAGATTACCGACTGGGCCACAGCCGCGGGGCTGGAGCAGATCGTGACGCCCTATGCCCCGGTTGGCCCCATCGCACGGCGGCTCGATGAGGTCGCGCGTCAGTCTGACGCACCGCCGCTGCATCGGCTGCACCGCGCCTATGACAGCGCCGCCTGGCCCCATGCCACCAAGGGCTTCTTCCCCTTCAAAAAGCAGATCCCGGGCCTGCTTTCCCGCCTCGGTTGATTTCTCGCTCAGGTTGCTGTTAACCTTTTCGCCGGGGACCTCAAAAACAGCAGTGATCCGTCATAAGGGCGTTACAAGCGCCGGGCAGATCGAATGACAGAGAACGCGGCGCGGATTCGGCGCCGCGCCCATCATCAACGCCACCGACAGAGGAAGCACATGTACCGCAAAGATATCATCAACGACCCGGACTACGGAAACAAGGCTGAGGCCTTCGAGGCCTTTGACGACATTCCCACCAACCCGAACCTGAGCCGCACCATCGGCGATGTGATCAACAGCCGGTATGGCCGCCGCGATATGCTGAAAGGCATGCTGGGCGTGACCGCGACGACGGCATTGTTCGGGACCTCCGCGATGATTGCGCCGAAACAGGCCGCCGCCGCTGCTGCGGGCCGCTACAACTTTGATGAGCTCGCCTGGGGCAACGACGAAAAGCACCACATCGCCGAGGGCTACAACGCCGACGTGCTGCTGCGCTGGGGAGATCCGATCACCGCCGATGCGCCCGAGTTCGACGTGATGAACCAGACGGTCGACGCGCAGCTGAAGCAGTTCGGCTACAACAACGACTATGTGGGCTTCACCGCGCTGAACGACGAGGGCACCCGTGGCCTCTTGTGCGTGAACCACGAGTACACCAACGAGGAGGTCATGTTCCCCGGCCTTGGCCGTCAGGACCGCGATGGCTTCAAGGGCATGACCAAGGAGCTGGTGGACATCGAGATGGCCGCGCATGGCGGCTCGGTGGTCGAGATCGCGCAGGGTGACGACGGCAAGTGGTCACTGGTGCGCGACAGCGCATACAACCGCCGCATCACCCCCTTCAACACCGAGATGGTGCTGGACGGCCCCGCCGCCGGTCACGACCGGATGAAGACCAACGACGATGCCACCGGCCTCGCCGTGATCGGCACCATCAACAACTGCGCCGGCGGCATGACGCCCTGGGGCACCTACCTGATGGCGGAAGAGAACTTCCACGGCTACTTCTGGACCGATGTGCTCGACGCCGAGGGCAAGCCAGATGTCTCCGCGCAGCCTGACGCAGAGAAGATGAAGCGCTATGGCGTGCCCGGCGGCTGGTACGCTTGGGGCAAGTATTATGACCGGTTCAACATCGACAAAGAGCCGAACATGCCGAACAAATACGGTTGGATCGTCGAGGTCGACCCGCGCAACCCTGATGCGAAGCCGATCAAGCACACCGCTCTGGGCCGCTTCCGCCACGAAGGCGCGGAAACAACGATCTCCAAGGACGGCAAGCTGGTCATCTACTCCGGCGACGACAACCGGTTTGACTATCAATACAAATATGTCTCGGGCGGCACGGTCACGGATGAGACCGCGGTCTTCGGCTCCTCGCTTTTCTCGGACGGCACGCTTTATGTGGCACGTTTCAACGAAGACGGAACGGTCGACTGGCTGCCGCTGGTGCATGGGGAAGGCCCGCTGACAGCGGAGAACGGCTTCAACGACCAGGGTGACGTGATGATTGACACGCGCATCGCGGCGGACCTGCTGGGCGCCACGCCGATGGACCGCCCCGAGGATGCGCAGCCCGGGCCCAACGGCACCGCGTATCTGATGCTGACCAATAACACGCGCCGGACGCCGGAGCAGGTGAATGCGGCGAACCCGCGGCCCGAAAGCTCCTTCGGTCACATCATCGAGATCAAGGAAGACGGCGAGGACCATGGCGCCACCAAGGGCACCTGGTCGATCCTGGTGAAATGCGGCGACCCGACCATCGAAGAGGTCGGCGCGCAGTGGAACCCGGAGACCTCCGAGAACGGCTGGTTCGGCTCGCCCGACAACGCCGCGATGGACGCGGACGGACGCCTCTGGATCTCGACGGACCAAGGCTCCGGCTGGGGCAAGACCGGCAAATCCGACGGTCTCTACGCGCTGGAGACCGAGGGCGATCTGCGCGGCCATTCGAAGCTCTTCTTCCGCTGCCCGGTGGGCGGGGAGCTCTGCGGCCCGTACTTCCATGACAGCGGTGAGACGCTGTTCCTCGCGGTGCAGCACCCCGGCACTGATGGCACCAAGGATTTCGCAGGCTTCGAACGCGACTCGACCTTCGAGGACCCGGCGACCCGCTGGCCTGACTTTGACCCCGCCATGCCGCCGCGCCCGTCGGTGGTTGTGGTCACGAAACAAGGGGGCGGCAAGATTGCCATCTGAGCGCCCACCGCGCGCCGGGGGCTCGATGCCCCCGGCGCCCGGACCCCATAGTTAAGGCTATTTCAACACCGAGCAGGCCCCGCAATCCCCCCGCGGGGCCTTTTTTGTTGATAGCGATGGCGGTGCCCAAACATTGACGTTGGGCCTTGCACCGTCTGCACGCAGAACAAAGGGCAGCGCCGGACCCGAGGGTGGGGGCGAAAAGCGCCCACCCTGGGGGGCGGGTCGGGCGCTGCCCGGCGGTGCCCGCCGGGCGAACACATTCAGCAGCAGAATTGATGGCTTTCTGACGTCAGACGCCCAGATACCGATCCGCCACATCCGCGGTAACCTCCCCCATCGCCCCGGCCCAGACAGAGCTGCCCCGCTCGACGATCACGGCGCGGTCAGCCACCTGCCGCAGCTCGGCGAGGGATTTGTCGACCAGCAGGATCGCCATGCCGGTCTCGGCCTTGAGCTTGCGGATCGCGGCCCAGATTTCCTGCCGCACCACGGGGGCGAGCCCTTCGGTCGCCTCGTCGAGCAGCAGCAGCCGCGGGTTGGTCATGAGCGCGCGGCCCAGGCTGAGCATCTGTTGCTCGCCGCCCGAGAGCGAGGCGGCGGACTGGTCACGCCGCTCGCCCAGCCGGGGAAAGAGCCGCGTGACCGCCGCCACATCCCATGGCCCCGGACGCGCAGCAGCAATGAGGTTTTCATGCACTGTGAGATTGGGAAAGCAGCGCCGACCCTCGGGCACCAGGCCGAGACCCGCCTGCGCCGCCCTATGCGGAGGGATCTGGCCGATATCTTGCCCGTCGAATTGGACCTGACCGGCACTGTGTTTCAGCAGGCGGCAGATCACCTTGATGGTGGAGGATTTGCCCATCCCGTTGCGGCCCATGAGCGCGCAGACCTCACCTTCGGCGAGCGAAAGACTCACACCGAAGAGCGCCTGGCTGGGGCCATAGGAGGCTTCGATGCCGTCGAGCGTGAGGAAGCTCATGCGGCGTCCTCCTCGCCCAAGTAAGCCTCGCGCACCTCCGGGTTGGCGCGGATCTCCTCGGCCGTCCCGGTGGCGATGACCTTGCCATAGACCAGCACCGAGATCCGGTCGGCGAGCGCGAAGACCGCGTCCATGTCGTGCTCCACCAACAGAATTGGGGCCTCGCTGCGCAGCCCGTCGAGAAAGCCGGTGAGGCGTTTGGAGCCGCTGGCGCCGAGGCCCGCCATGGGCTCGTCCATCAGGAAGGCCCGCGGCTTCAGGGTGAGCGCCACGGCGACCTCAAGCAAGCGGCGCTGGCCGTGGCTGAGCTCCGCCGTGCGGGTGGTGGCGTGATCTGCGAGGCCCACGCGCTCGAGCGCGGCCATGGCGGTCGCGCGCAGGGCGGCGTCCGCCATCACCGGCTTGAAGAAGCGCCAGACGCTGCCGCGTTGGCCCACGGCGCCCAGCACCGCGTTCTGCAGAACGGTGTAGTCCATCGCGAGCGACGAGATCTGAAAGGTCCGGCCCAGCCCGGCACGGGCGCGGGCGGGTGTGGGCAGGGCTGTGATGTCCTGGCCCGCGAAGCGGATGGTACCGGCGTCCGGCGCGAGGCCGCCCGCGATCTGCTTGATCAGGGTGGATTTGCCCGCGCCGTTGGGGCCGATGAGCGCGTGAATTTCGCCGGGGGTCAGCGTGAGCGAGACATCGTCGGTGGCTTTCAGCGCGCCGAAGGACTTGCTGAGGTTGCGGATGTGCAGCAACGGCTCAGTCATGGGCGACCTCGCGGCCGGCCAGCGCGCCGATCATGCCGCCGCGCGCGAAGAGGACGACGAGCAGCAACAGGAAGCCAAGGTAGACGTGCCAGAAGTCGGACAGCCCGCCGAGGATGTGTTCGAGCAGGATGAAGAGCGCGGCCCCCGCGACGGGGCCATAGAGCCGCCCCACCCCGCCGAGGATCACGAAGATCATGATCTCGCCGGACATGTGCCAGCTGAGCATCGTGGGGCTGACGAAGCGGTTGAGGTCGGCAAAGAGCGCGCCAGCGAGCGCCGTGATGGCGCCGGAGATGACGAAGGCCAGGAGGCGCAGACGGTAGGGCGAGAGGCCGACGGTTTCGACGCGCTCGGGGTTCTGGCGGGCTGCCGCGAGGGCAAGGCCGAAGGGGGATGCGGCGAGGCGGCCTGCGATGAAGAGGACCAGCGCGAGGGCCACGAAGGCGATGGCGAAGAACTGGATCGGGTCGAGCGTGTTGAGGCCCGGGAAGCCGTTGCGCACGTAGATCGAGAGGCCGTCCTCGCCGCCATATGCGGGCCAGCTGATCGCGAAGTAATAGAGCATCTGGCCGAAGGCGAGCGTGATCATGATGAAGTAGACGCCGGAGGTGCGGAGGCTGAGCGCGCCGATCAGCAAAGCGGAGAGCGCGCCCACGATCACGGCGGTGAGCCAGATCACGGGCATGGATTTGGTGCCCTCGATGAGGAACGGCACCTCCATCAGCGGGGTGAAGGTCTGGGCGTGGTGGGCGAGGATGCCCATGGCGTAGCCGCCGAGGCCGAAGAAGGCGGCGTGGCCGAGGCTGACGAGGCCGCCGAGGCCAAGTGCGATATTGAGGCCGACGCCCGCGAGCGCAAGGATCGCGGCCTTGGTGGCGAGGGTGATGATGAAGGGCTCATCAAGCGCGAGAGCGATGAGCGCCGTGACAGGCAGCATGGCGAACAGCGCGAGGTTGATCAGGGCGCCGCGGGTCATCTCAGGCCGTCCCGTAGAGGCCGGTGGGGCGGAAGAGCAGCACGGCGGCCATGAGGATGTAGATCGCCATGGAGGCGAGCGAGGAGCCGACGGCGGTGGCGGCGGCGGGCTCCATGAACGCCCCGAAGAAACCGGGCAACAGGACCTTGCCGAGCGTGTCGGTGAGCCCCACGAGCAGCGCGCCGACGAAGGCACCCTTGATTGAGCCTATGCCGCCGATCACGATGACGACGAAGGCGAGGATCAGCACGGGCTCACCCATGCCCACCTGCACGGACTGCAGCGCTCCGACAAGCGCACCTGCGAGGCCCGCCAGCGCCGCGCCAAGGGCGAAGACGATGGTGTATAGGCGCGAGATGTCGACGCCGAGGGCCGCGATCATCTCGCGGTCGCTTTCGCCTGCCCGGATCTGGATGCCGATGCGGGTGCGGGCGATGAGTTGGAAGAGGCCCAGCGCGATGAGCAGGCCGATCACGATGATCAGCAGCCGGTAGGCCGGGTACTGGATGCCGCCGGGCAGTGTCACCGGCCCCGCGAGGGCGGAGGGGATGTCGAGGAACAGCGGGAAGGAGCCGAAGAGCCAGCGGGTGCCTTCGGAGAAGATCAGGATCAGCGCGAAGGTGGCGAGCACCTGGTCGAGGTGGTCGCGGTCATAGAGCCGCCGAATGACTGTGAGCTCAATGATCGCCCCTGCCGCTGCGGCAGCGATCAGGCTAGCGATGAGCGCGAGCAGGAAGGAGCCGGTCGCCCCCGCGACGGCGGCGGCGGCAAAGGCGCCGACCATGTAGAGCGAGCCATGGGCGAGGTTGATCAGCCCCATCACGCCGAAGATCAGCGTGAGCCCCGCGGCCATCAGGAACAGCATCACGCCGAACTGCAGCCCGTTGAGGATCTGTTCGATGAGCAAGAGCGTGGTCATAGAGGCTCCGGGCGCAGCGGCGGCTGCGTCACTCTGGACAGGGGTGCGGGAGAGGTCGCCCCGGCGGTGCGGAGCGACCTGTCAGATCAATAGCTGCACTCGGCGGCGTAGGCGTCCACGTGGTCTTCAAGGCTGGCGGAGATGATCTTGTTGGTGAAGACATCGCCTTCCTTGATCACCTCGCGCACGTAGTAGTCCTGGACCGGGTGCTGGTTCGTGCCGAACTTGAAGTCACCGCGGACGCTGTCGAACTCGGCGGCGGCGAGAGCTGCGCGGAAGGCGTCGGCGTCTTTTACGTCAGCTTTTGCCATGGCGCTCAGGATCAGGTTCGCGGCGTCATAGCCCTGGCTCGCGTAGAGCGACGGCAGGCGTCCGTATTCGGCCTGAAACGCCTCAACGAAGGTCGCGTTCGCGGGCACGTCGAGGTCCTTGTTCCACTGGCTGGTGTTCTTCACGCCAAGGGCGGCTTCACCGACCGCTTGCAGGATGCCCTGATCAAAGCTGAAGGCAGGGCCAACCACGGGGATGTCAACGCCCGAGCCGGCATATTGCTTGAGGAAGGAGATGCCCATGCCGCCGGGCAGGAAGAAGAAGACAGAGTCTGCGCCGGAAGCGCGGATCTGCGCGATCTCGGCGGCGTAGTCGGTCTGGCCAAGCTTGGTGTAGATCTCACCAGCCAGCTCCCCGCCATAAGTGCGCTTGTACCCTGTCAGAGCGTCCTGCCCCGCCGGGTAGTTGGGCGCGAGGATAAAGCTGTTGGTGTAGCCTGCGTCATTGGCATAGGCGCCCGCGGCCTCGTGCAGGTTGTCGTTCTGCCAGGCCACGTTGAAGTAGAGCGGGTGGCAGCCCTTGCCCGCAAGCTGGCTGGGCCCCGCATTGGGCGAGATGTAGAACTTGCCCTGCGCCGTGGCGGCGGGGATCACGGCCATGGCGAGGTTGGAGAAGATGATGCCGGTCATAATGTCCACCTTCTCGGACTGGATCATCTTGTCGGCCAGCTGCACGGCGATCTCCGGCTTGCGCTGGTCGTCCTCGACCACCACTTCGAGATTTTCGTTCCCCGCCAGTTTCGCTGCAAGCAGGAAGCCATCGCGCACGTCGATGCCGAGGCCAGCGCCGCCGCCTGACAGCGTGGTGATCATGCCGATCTTGACTTTGCCGCCATGCCCGTCAGCGAGCCCGGCACTGGCAAGTGCCGTCAGACCCGCCGCGAGGATCAAAGATTTCAGTTGCATTGTACTCTCCCGGTTATGAAGGGCCTCTTGGCGTGCCCTCTTGGATATCGATGCGGCCGACTGTGGCGCATCAAGAGCGGATTTGTCCATCGGGCAGATGCAGATGCGCCGATAAATCAGGACCGGACGGCCCGTCTCCTTGAGGAAAGGCTAGGCTGGCTCCGGATTTATTTCAAGAACAAATATTTCAACCTTGAAGTATTTAGCAGCGGCGCAGGCTTGAGCGCCGCGAAAATGCGCGGATCCGGGCGCGAGCATCCGTCAGATGTGAAACACCCAAGTGTGTTCCGGCGCGCCTTTGGCGATGCCCTGAAGATAGCGCACATGCATATCGAAATGCTCGGACATGACGTCGATATAGGCGTCGCGGGCGTAGGTCCGACTGCCCTTCTTGTAGGGAATCAGCGTCTGCGCCGGAATCTGCGCCACCGCCTCCAACACGGCACCCTGCGCGGTTTGCAGCCGGGCGAGGAGCACCTCCGCCCCGGCCTCGGCATGGGCGCGCTGTGCGTTTCGGTTGATCACCTTGTAGGTGCCGGACAGGACCTCGGGCGTCTGCCCGGAGGCGAACGCCGTGAGCGTGTCGGCATAGTAGGCGTGCCAGAAGGCCATATGCCGGAGGTCATGATTGCGCACGCGCTCGGGCAGCGCGGGGTCCTGCACGGCTGTGAGATAGGCCTCGAAGCTGGCGGACAGGCGCGGCAGAGGATCGGGACGCGGTGCGGCCATGGGGGTTCCGTGCTTTTGTGTCCGGGCATCGGGAGGGTCCGGCCCCTTTGGACCGGACCGCCCGGCGGCGGGTCCCTAGCCGCCCGTCTGCGTGATCGGTGCGAGCAGGGCGGGGTTGGTCACGAGATTGCGCACGCCATGGGCGCCGGTCTCGTCAAAGGTGTTGTCGGCGAGCCAGGCCTCCACCGAACGGATCGAGACCTTGGCCACATCGGGGCGGACGCTCCAGGTGACTTGCAGGGGCGATCCCGCGGTGTTGAAGCTGGGGCCCGTGGTCGAGCCCGGGTAGAGGATCGGCGTGCCGGTGTCGGTGGGGATGGCGGGGGCCTGGTGCAGGCCGTCGATGAGTTCATGCGCCGTGAGCTGAGTGAAGTCGAGCGCGCTGTCGTCATTGACCAGCACGAAGACCTGCGCTTCGACGCGCAGCTGCGGATTGGCGATGGCCTCGCTGAGACAGGAGCCGAGGGTCGGGCCGGGCTGCACCTGTGCGGTGGTGTGCACGTAGTGGACCTCGATGGTGTCGCCGGGCTGCAGATCGCCGTATTTCGTTGACCCGACGGTGTTTTCATAAGGCGCCAGTTCCGCCTCGGTCAGCGTGCCGTCATAGCGAAACCCGGTGCCCGCGCCCTTGCCGTCGCCGTTGCCTGCGTAGGTGGTGAACTGGCCGCCCCGATGTTCGGCGTTCTCATGGAAGTGGATGTTGCAGAGGTTCATCTCGGTGTGCGCGGGGGCGGTGGCGAAGACCCGGTCATTCTCGCCCGTGAGCGTGCTGAGATCGCGCGGCGATTGCGGGCCGAACCCTGCGTCTTTCGTGGCCTCGGCCAGAGCCGCGCGTTGGGCGGCGATGTCCTCGTCAGAGGCGGTCGCCGCGCTCAGAGATGAGGCAGCCGTGATTGCCGAGACGGACAGAGCAAGGGTCAGCGCAGATTTCATGAAATTCCTCCCGTGGTGATGTGGGCCAGGTGGCCGGTTCAACCAGAGATATAGGCACCGCGCCGCGGGAGAGTAGATCGGCGCTGCGCAAAACCGGGCGCCCTGAGCAAAATGTGACCCAAGGCGCCGAATGTGCCGGAACCTTCAGCGAATGCGCTCTTCGGTCTTGGCGTCGAAGACGTAGGCGCGGCGGGTCTCGAAACTGATGTCGACCGTGTCGCCTTCATTGGCGCGCTCGTCGCCGCGTTCCTCGACGATGATCCGCTCGCCAGTCGGTGTGTCGAGGTGCAGGTAGCTGACACCGCCCAGCGCCTCGGAGAGCTCGGCCTTCAGGGCGCCCTGCCCCATCTGCACCTCCAGATGCTCGGGCCGCACGCCGAGGATGACCGGCGTGCCGACGGCGGGCAGGTTGGCCTCGACCGCCACGGTGCGGCCCAGACCAGGCACCTCGACGCCGCCTTCGGCGACCGTGCCGTTCAAGAAGTTCATCGCGGGCGAGCCGATGAAACCGGCCACGAACTTGTTGTCCGGGTCACGGTAGAGCTCCAGCGGCGCGCCCACCTGCTCGATGTTGCCGAGGCGCAGCACGACGATCTTGTCGGCGAGGGTCATCGCCTCGACCTGATCGTGGGTCACATAGATCATCGTAGCGCCGATTTCCTTGTGCAGACGGGCGATCTCGACCCGCATCTCGACGCGCAGTTCCGCATCGAGGTTGGAGAGCGGCTCGTCGAAAAGGAAAACCTCAGGCCCGCGCACGATGGCGCGGCCGATGGCGACACGCTGGCGCTGACCGCCAGAGAGGGCCTTGGGTTTGCGGGCGAGGAACTGGTCGAGCTTGAGAATGTCAGAGGCCTTCTGGACCTTCTCCTTGATCTCGGCCTTGGGCACCCCGTTCATCTTGAGCCCGAAGCCCATGTTGTCCTCAACACTCATGTGCGGATAGAGCGCGTAGGTCTGGAACACCATGGCGACGCCGCGCTCGGAGGGGTCCATGTGCGTGACATCGCGCGGGCCGATGGCGATCTTGCCGTCGCTTGTCTCTTCCAACCCTGCGATCATGCGCAGGAGCGTGGACTTGCCGCAGCCCGAGGGGCCCACGAAGACGCAAAACTCGCCGTCCTCGATCTGCAGATCGATCCCGTGGATCACTTGCACATCGCCGTAGCGTTTGATGGCCTGGTTCAGTGTCACGCCTGTCATGGTCTTAGGTCCCCGTGTGTTGAAGGTGGGTGTCCGGAAAGCGCCAGGTCTGCGCTTCCTGCGCGATGGCATCCGCCGTGCGCGCAAGGCGCGGGGCCCAGCTTTCCAGTTGCTTGAGATCGGTGGCCTGCAGCGCGCCGGTGATCGACATCGCGCCCAGCACGCGGCCGGTACCGGTGAGAATCGGATGCGCAATGCAGATGATGCCCGGCTCGTGCTCTTCGCGGTCGAAGGCATAGCCGCGCGTGCGGATCGCCGCGAGTTCGGCACAGAGCGCTTCGGGTGTCGTATAGGTGTGCTCGGTGAAGCGGTGAAAGCTCTGCTGGGCGATCACCCGGTCCAGATGCTCTTCCGGCAGGAAGGCGAGCATCGCCTTGCCGACGCCGGTGCAATAGGCCGGGCCGACCTTGCCTGCATCCGAGAACATCTCGACCGGCTGCGCCGCGTTGCGCTTGTCCACATAGAGGACCTGCGCATTGTCGAGCTGCGCCAGGTGCACGGTCTGCCCGGTCTCGGCGCTGAGCTGGTCGAGGAAGGGCCGTGCGAGCGGGGCCAGCGAGCTTTGCGTCCAGGCCGCATGGGCGAGCCGCACGAGGCGCACACCAAGCGCGTAGGTCTGCCGATCCGGGTCGTATTCCAGCATGCCCTGCGAGGTGAGTGTCTGCAGGAAGCGGTAGAGCGTCGCCTTGGGAAACTTGCTCTCGGCAAGCAGCGTCGCAAAGCGCACCGGCTGGCCGTATGCGGCCACCTGATCCAGAACGTCCAGTGCTTTGCCAACCGTGCCGTCGCCGGACATGGCCCACTCCTCCCGTGATGCGCGAACCGCCTGCGTTTCGGAAAACCTGTTGCAAACCAGTGGCTTGCGCGCTTTTCCGCCTCCATGCAGGCTGCGCTGCGTCTTCAGTTTCCCGAAGAACACTGTTGACAGGCTAAGCAGATTGCGCTGTAGTTTTCAATATATAAAACTCGGTTTCAAATAATGGAACTACATTTCGAGAGCCGAGGGACGCAAAAGCGCGAACGCATCTTAGGGAGGACACCATGCGTTTTACCACCAAGACAATGCTTATGGCATTGGCCGGATCAACCATGCTTGCGGGTGCTGCGGCAGCCGAGCTGTCGGGCGATCTGAAGATTTTCCTCGACACATCGAACCCGGCGCCGCGCGCGACGATGGAAGCGATGATCGCGGATTTCCAGGAGCTGCATCCTGATCTGAACATCGAGACAACGGTGATCGACCGCGAGGCCTACAAGACCCAGATCCGCAACTTCCTGACAGCGGGCGACGACACCCCGGACGTGGCCAACTGGTATGCGGCCAACCGGATGACCCCCTATGTGAATGCCGGGCTCTTCGAGGATGTCTCAGATCTCTGGCAGGAGCCTGAAATCGCAGAAAATCTCGCTTCGACCAAGGGCGCGATGACCATCGACGGCAAACAGTGGGGCGTGCCCTATACCTACTACCAGTGGGGCATCTACTACCGCAAAGACATCTATGACGAATTGGGGCTGAGCGAGCCTGCCAATTTCGACGAGATGAAGTCCAACTGCCAGGCCATCGTCGAGTCAGGGCGCAAGTGCTATACCATCGGCACCAAGAACTTCTGGACCGCCGGCGGCTGGTTTGACTACCTGAACATGCGCACCCATGGCTTTGATTTCCACATGGAACTGGCCCAGGGCAACGTCAAATGGACCGACGACCGCGTCAAGGAGACTTTTGCCAATTGGCGTGAGCTGATCGACATGGGCGCCTTTGTCGAGAACCACCAGTCCTACAGCTGGCAGGAATCACTGCCCGCCATCGTGAGCGGCGATGCCGCCGCGATCCTGAAAGGCAACTTCGCTGTGGCACCGCTGCGCGAAGCGGGTCTGGATGACAGCAAGCTGGACTTCTACCAGTTCCCAGCGATCAACCCCGATGTGGAACTGGCCGAAGATGCGCCGACCGACACCTTCCACATCCCGGCCAACGCGTCAAACAAGGACAATGCCCGCGAGTTCCTGCGCTTTGTGGTGTCGTCTAACGTGCAGACCGAGATCAACAATGGCGAGAACCTCGGGCAGCTGCCTGTGAACGCAGCCTCTTCCGTGGATGACGACAAGTTCCTGAATGAAGGCTTCACCATGCTGTCCGAAAACAGCCCCGGTGGTGTGGCCCAGTTCTTTGACCGGGACTTCCCCGCCGAGATGGCCGCAGAAGCCATGCAGGGCCTGCAGGAATTCATGGTTTTCCCGGACAACATCGACGATATCCTGAACCGCCTCGATAAGGTGCAGGAACGCGTCTACCAGTAACCACGACTGGCCGGGCGGCTCCCAAACGCCCGGCCTTTTCCTCTCCCCGCGACCCATTCGCCAGCATGACATACCATGTTGCCGTATGCGCCGCAGGTGCCGCACCGCACGCCACGGCGTGCACCGCACGACCGAGGAGATGCGTCGATGACAGCCATAGACCCCACCATCGCCCCCGCGAGATCAGAGCGCGGCTGGTACAAGCGCAACGAGATTGCGGTCACGCCCTGGCTGTTTCTGGCGCCCGCGATCCTGTTCTTTGCCTTCTATGTGATCTGGCCGATCTACCAGTCGATCGCGATCTCTTTCTATGACTGGGACGGGTTGGGCGAAGCGCGCTATGTGGGCATGGCGAATTACGTGGAGCTGATGGACGATTCAGCTTTCGAGGTGTCGCTGTGGAACAACCTCAAGTGGTTGCTGCTCTATTTGCTGGCGATCCCCGGCGGGCTGTTCATCGCGCTGTTTTTGAACCAGACCGTGACCGGCATTCGGATCTACAAATCGCTGTTTTTCTTCCCTTTCGTGCTGAGCCAAGTGGTTGTGGGCCTCGTTTTCTCCTGGTTCTACCTGCCCAATGAGGGGCTGCTGAACGGGGTGCTGGGTCTCGTGGGGCTCGGGCCGATCAACGTGCTGGGCGATCCGTCGATGGCGACCTATGGGATCATCGCCGCGGGGCTCTGGCCGCAGACGGCCTATTGCATGATCCTCTATCTAACCGGTCTGAACGCGGTGGACCCGGAGCAGATCGAGGCGGGGCGGCTGGATGGGGCCAAGGGTTGGAAGATGCTGTGGTACATCATCATCCCACAGCTCAAGCCTGCGACCTTCATCGCCTTTGTGGTGACCATCATCGGCGCGCTGCGCTCATTCGATCTCATTTCGATCATGACCAACGGTGGGCCCTTCGGGCAGACGCGGGTGCTGAGTTTCTACATGTTCGAAAAAGCGCTGTCGGAATACGGCTTCCGCATGGGCTATGGCGCGGCCATCGCGGTGGTGCTCTTCCTGATCATGTTGGTCTTCATCGCCTACTTCCTCTACTCGATGTGGGCCGAGGAGAAGGGCCGATGAGCGGGTTGATGTGTTGGGCCGCCTCCGGCGGGAGTATTTTTGGAAGGGTGAAGGGGGTGCGCGCATGACCCGGCCCGAGTTTGATGACCTCTGTGCGGTGCATCCCGGTGCGGTGCTGTCGGGCCCTGGTGAGCTCGATGCCTGGAAAGTCGGCGGCAAGATGTTTGCCTGTTTTGGGCACACCGATCAGCGCGCGACGAATGACGACCACGTGGTGGTGCGCTGTGCCGACACCGAGATGGCGCGCATGTTGATCGAGAGCGGGGCGGCCGGAAAGCCCGCCTATTTCCGCGGCGCCTGGGTGCGGCTGGACCTTCCCGCGCTGGACCCGGAGGAGGCCCGACACCGGGTCGCCGTCTCCTACACAACCATTCGCAGCGGCCTGACCAAGAAGGCGCAGGCCGCCCTGCCCCCCCTGCCGGAGGAGTGCTGAGATGTTTCCGACACCGATTGAAAAAACCCCGCGCTCCTGGCAGCTGACCTATCAGTCGCTTCTGCCTCTTGCCCTGATCATGTGGCTCTTGCCGCTCATTGCGGTTGCGGTCTTCTCGATCAAGCCGGCGGTGGATTTCACGCAAGGCAACTATTGGGGGCTGCCCTCGTCGTTTGAGATGTTCAACAACTACGGGCAGGTGTTCTTCAACTCAGACATGCCGCGGTACATGCTGAATTCGGTGCTGATCACGGTGCCGACGGTGGTCGGCGCGGTGGCACTGTCCTGCCTCGCGGGCTTTGCGCTGGGGATCTACAAGTTCAAGTCGAACATCTGGGTGTTCTTTATGTTCGTGGCGGGCAACTTCGTGCCCTTTCAGATCCTGATGGTGCCGGTGCGCGACCTGACACTCGACATGGGGCTTTATAACACCAAGACGGGGCTGGTGCTCTTTCACATCGCGTTCCAGACCGGGTTCTGCACGCTCTTCATGCGCAACTTCATCCGCGCGCTGCCCTATGAGTTGGTCGAGGCGGCACGGGTGGAAGGCATCGCGGAGTGGAAGATCTTCTGGTACGTGGTCATCCCGCTGATGAAGCCTGCGATAGCGGCGCTCTCGGTTCTGATCTTCACCTTCATCTGGAATGACTATTTCTGGGCGGTGGTGCTGACGCAGGGGCCGGAAAGCCAGCCGGTCACCGCCGGAATCACCAGCTTCAACGCGCAGTTCCGCGCCGCCTATCACCTGATGAGTGCCGGTTCGATTGTTGCCGCCCTGCCCCCTGTTCTGATGTTCTTCCTGATGCAGAAACACTTCATCGCCGGTCTGACCCTGGGGGCCGTAAAGTGACAACACACTGGCGTCTGGACGATGATCGCCAGACCTTGGTTCTCGCCTCCACAGCCGGACGCAGCCCCCAGGTGATCTACTGGGGGCCGCCACTGCCCGGGGACGAGGACCTGGCGCAATTGGCGGCTGCCGTGACCTTGGATGTCACGGGGGGCATGCTGGATCAAAACCCGGACCTCTCGATCTGTCCCGAGGCATCGCACAGCTTTCCCGGCCAGCCGGGGCTGATCGTGCGCGACAGCGATGGCGCGCCGCTGTTGCCCGCCTTCAAGCTGCGCGAGGTGGTCGAGGCGGAGCAGCACCTGACGGTGATCTGCGAGGATGCGCCAAACCGGCTGACCTATACGGCGGAGTTTACGCTGGACCCGGACACCCATGTGATCGCGCTATCGGCGCGGGTGAATTCGGACCGGCCCCTGCACCTGCATTGGCTCGCCGCGCCCGTGCTGCCCGCGCCGCAGCAGTCGGACGAGATGATCGACGTGGCGGGGCGCTGGTGCGGGGAGTTCCAGCTCAATCGCACCGCCTGGTCGCCCGGCATCCGCTATCGCGAGAACCGCACGGGCCGCACCGGCCATGAGCATTTTCCGGGGCTGATCGTGCCCTGCCGCGGGGCGACGAATGCGACCGGAGAGGCCTTTGCCTTTCACTATGGCTGGTCGGGCGGGCACCGGATGATCGCCGAAGAGTTGCCCGATGGCCGCCGCCAGATCCAGTTCGGGCACGCTGCGCGGATGGAAACCGCACCGAGCACGGAATTTCGCACGGCCCCGCTCTATGCGGTCTATTCCTCGGATGGGTTCAATGGCTGCGCGGTGTCGTTCCAGCGCCATCTGCGCGACCGCATCGTCACGTGGACCAAACCAGGCCGCCCCCGCCCGGTGCATTACAACTGCTGGGAAGCAGTCTATTTCGCCCATGATCTGCCGGTCTTGAAAGACATCGCGACGCGGGCAGCCAGCCTGGGGGCCGAGCGCTTTGTGCTGGATGATGGTTGGTTCGGGCAGCGGGACGATGACACCTCCTCGCTGTCGGACTGGGAGGTCGATCCGCGCAAGTATCCGGATGGTCTGGGGCCGCTCATCGATCATGTGCATGGCGCGGGCATGTCCTTTGGCATCTGGTTTGAACCGGAGATGATCAACCCCGACAGCAACATCCACCGCGCGCATCCCGACTGGGCACTGGGGGCGGAAGACCAGATCCTTGGGCGGCAGCAGAAGGCGCTGAACATGGGATTGGCAGAGGTGCGGGAGTTCCTCTACGACCGGATTTCGGCGCTGCTGCACGCGCATCCGATTGATTACATCAAGTGGGATCACAACCGGGTGCTGCCCGCGCCAGATGCGGCGCAGACGCGGGGGTCTTATGCGCTGATCGACCGGCTGCGCACCGACTTCCCCGATGTAGAGATTGAAAGCTGCGCCTCGGGCGGCGGGCGCATCGATTTCGGCATTCTGAGCCGCACGCAAAGGGTCTGGCTTTCGGACAGCAATGATGCGCTGGAGCGGCTGCATATGCAGCACAACGCGGCCCTCTTCCTGCCCGCCGCCGTCACCGGCAGCCATGTGGGGCCGCGCAAGTGCCATACGTCGGGGCGGGTTTTGGATATCTCGTTCCGCGCCTGGGTGGCAGCGCAGCGGCATTTGGGGTTCGAGATGGATCCGCGCGAGCTGACCGAACATGAGGCCGAGGTGCTGCGCGACGTCACTGCCTGGTGGAAAGCGAACCGCGATTGGATGTATGGCGCGGATATCCTGCGGCTCGATGCCACCGACAGCTCGGTGATTGCCGAACAACAGATGACCCGCGACGGCAACCAGTTCGTGATCTTTGCGGGCAAATCTGGCACCTCGCGCCAGATCGCGCCGCGGCCCTTGCGGCTGACACGGCTGGACCCGGAGGCGCGCTACGAGATCAGCCTGCGCAACCGCGCCGATGCCACCGAACTGTCGCGCGGCACGCCTGCGCTGAAACACGGCGCACTAACGCTCACGGGTGCGGCGCTGATGCACAATGGGATCGCCCTGCCCTGGAGCTATCCTGAAACCCTATGGGTGCTGGAAGGAAAACGGCTATGATTCTTCCGCACGTCCCTGATGAGGTATGCTCATGACCAAGACAGCCACGTTCCACGACCTCGACGGTGCCTCCGTCTATATCACCGGCGGCGGCTCTGGCATTGGTGCGGACCTGACGGATGGGTTCCTGGCGCAAGGCGCCCAGGTCGCCTTTATCGGGCGCTCGGATGCGACTGGTTTTGTTGATGAGATGGAAGCGAAGCACGGGGTGCGACCGCTGTTCTTCCAGGGTGACATCACCGACACGGAAGGCCTGCAGCGCAGCATTGCCGAGGCGGCGGAGGCGCATGGGCCAATCCATGCGCTGGTGTCGAACGCGGCCAACGACAAGCGGCACAGCTGGAAAGACGTCACACCCGAGGAATGGGATTTCTTGCTCGCCGTGAACCTCAAGGCGTATTTCTTCGCCGCGCAAGCGGTGGCGCCCGCGATGCAGGCGCGCGGCGCGGGATCGATCATCAACTTCAGCTCGATCAGCTATATGATGGGGAATGCGGGCTACCCGGCCTATACGGCGGCGAATGGTGGCATCACCGCGTTGACCCGCAGCCTTGCGCGCGAGTTGGGGCCGGATGGCATCCGCGTGAACGCGCTGGCGCCGGGCTGGGTGCTGACCGAGAAGCAGCTCGACAAATGGGCGACACCGGAAGGGCTCGCCGCGCATCTGGAGCGGCAGTGCCTCAAGACGCATCTTGCGCCGCAGGACATCGTCGATGCGGTGCTGTTTCTGGCCTCGAACACCAGCAAGATGATGACGGGGCAATGCATGGTCGTCGATGGTGGCGTCGTGACGACGGGATAGGCGATGGGTGAGCGCGTGACACGGGACTGGATTGCGGTCGATTGGGGCACCACCAATCTGCGCGCCTATGCGATGCAGGGGGCGACGGTGCTGGCGCGCGCCGGGTCGGACGACGGTATGGGCAAGCTCAGCGTCGCAGAGTTCGAACCCGCGCTGATGGCGCTTGTCAGAGACTGGCTGGAGGCCGGGCCCTTGCCGGTCATTGCCTGCGGCATGGTGGGCTCACGGCAAGGGTGGGTCGAAGCGCCGTATCGCGCGGTGCCCTGTACGCCCCTCGCCGAAGAGCTGACGCCTGCGCCCACGTCGCAGGGCCTTGATGTGCGGGTTGTCTCGGGGCTGTCGCAAACCCGGCCCGCAGATGTGATGCGCGGGGAAGAGACGCAGATCGCGGGCTTCCTGGCGCTCAATCCGGGCTGGGACGGCGTGCTCTGCATGCCGGGGACGCATACCAAATGGGTGCACCTGAGCGCGGGTGAAGTGGTCAGCTTCCAGACATTCATGAGCGGTGAACTCTTTGCGCTGATCAGCGGGCAGTCGGTGCTGCGGCATTCGCTGGCCAGCGATGGCTGGGACGCCGAGGCCTTCGACGCTGCGGTCAGCGATGCGATGTCCAAGCCCGAAGCGATGGCTGCGCGGCTCTTTGGCCTGCGCGCGGGTCACCTTCTGCACGGGGTTCAGGCGCCGGTGACGCGCGCGGCCCTCTCCGGGCTGCTGATCGGAGCGGAGCTGGCCGCGGCGCGGGCCTATTGGCTGGGCCAGAACCTGGCCATCCTCGGGACCAATGACCAGGCGCGCGCCTATCAGGACGCGCTGCGGCCACAAGGCATCGAAGCGATGCTCGTCGACACGGAAAAAGCCACGCTGGCCGGGCTCACGGCCGCATTTCGCAACGCAAAGGCTCTGACATGACGCTGCCCCTCATCGCCATTCTCCGCGGAATCACCCCGGCGGAGGCCCCTGCCGTCTGCGAGGCGCTGATCGCCGCCGGGATCACCCAGATCGAAGTGCCGCTGAACTCGCCCGACCCGCTGGAGAGCATCGGTGCGCTGGCCCGCAGCTTTGGCGATCAGGCGCTGATCGGCGCGGGCACGGTGCTGACGGCTGAAGAGGTGGGGGCTGTGGCCGAAGCGGGCGGCCGGCTGATCGTGTCGCCGAATTGCGATGCGGCGGTGATTGCGGCCACGAAGGCGCTGGGGATGCAAAGCTGGCCGGGCGTCTTCACTCCCAGCGAGGCGTTCACCGCGCTGCAGGCCGGAGCGGATGGGTTGAAGCTGTTCCCCGGTGCTATGGCGGGCACGGTTGGTCTGGCCGCGATGCGGCCGATCCTGCCCAAGGGCACACTGATCTATGCGGTTGGCGGTGCGGGGCCCGAGAACTTTGGCGACTGGATCGCCGCGAGCGCGGATGGCTTCGGCATCGGCTCGGCGCTCTACAAGCCGGGTATGAGCACAGCGGATGTGGCCGGGCGCGCCGCCGGGATCGTCGAGGCCTACCGACAGGCGTCGGGATGAGCGCAGAGGTCTTTGACGACCGGCGCTGTATCTTGGGGGAAGGCCCGCTCTGGCACCCGGAGCGCGGGCAGCTCTTCTGGTTCGACATCATGCGCCAGCGGCTTCTGAGCCGCGATGCCTCCGGGCCGCTGGAGTGGCGCTTTGACGAGCCCGTGTCGGCGGCCGGATGGGTCGATGCCGAGACGCTGCTGATCGCCTCGGCCTCCGCCCTCTGGCGGTTCGATCTGCGCGACGGCAGCACGACGCAAATCTGCGGGCTGGAGCAGGACAATCCGGTCACCCGCTCGAACGACGGACGCGCCGACCCTTGGGGCGGCTTCTGGATCGGCACGATGGACCGCAACGCCGAGAGCGGTGCGGGGGCGATCTATCGCTTCTATCAGGGCCGGTTGCAGAAGCTCTTTGCACAGATCACCATTTCAAATGCGATCTGTTTTGCGCCCAATCGCAGCTGCGCCTATTTCACCGACACATCAACGCGGCAGGTGATGCGCGTGGCGCTGGATCGGGAAGGTTGGCCAGCGGGCGATCCGACGGTCTTTCTGGACCTCTCTGATGACGGGTTGAACCCCGATGGCGCGGTGGTGGACAAGGCCGGTGCGGTCTGGATCGCGCAATGGGGCGCCGCGCGCGCTGCCGCCTATTCCGATGCTGGCGAATTTCTCCGCGCGGTGGAGGTGCCCGGGGTGCACACCACCTGCCCGGCTTTTGGCGGGGCGGAGTTCCGCACGCTTTATGTCACCAGCGCGCGGCAAGGCTTGTCCGCGGAGGTTGCGCATGATCAAAGCCCGCATGGTCAGACCTTTGCCGTGGAGGGCGTGGCGGAGGGGCTGCCCGAACCAAGGGTGATCTTATGAACCGCGCGTTGGGCGTCTGCTACTACCCCGAACACTGGCCCGAGGAGATGTGGGCGCAGGATGCCGCCGAGATGGTCGCGGCGGGCATCTCCTGGGTGCGCATCGGCGAATTTGCCTGGAGCCGGATCGAGCCGGAGCCCGGGCGGTTTGACTTCGACTGGCTGGACCGCGCGATTGCAGTGCTGAGTGACGCGGGGCTGAAGATCGTGCTTGGCACGCCGACCTGTACGCCGCCGCGCTGGATGCTGGAGCGGTTTCCCGACATGCTGGCGGTAGATGCGCAAGGGCACCCGCGCGGCTTTGGATCGCGGCGGCATTACTGCTTCAGCCACGGGGGCTATCGCGACGCCAGCGGGGCCATCGCCGAGGTGCTGGGCGACCGTTATGGGCGCGACCCGCGCATTCACGCCTGGCAGATCGACAATGAATACGGCTGTCACGACACGATCCTCTCCTATTCCGACGCGGCGCGGGAGGCGTTCCGTGCGTGGCTGGCGCAGCGGTATGAGAGCATCGACGCGCTGAACGACGCCTGGGGCAATGTGTTCTGGTCTATGGAGTACCGCAGCTTTGACGAGATCGACCTGCCGAACCTGACCGTGACGCAGCCGAACCCGAGCCATGAGCTGGCGTTTCGGCGGTTTTCCTCGGATCAGGTGGTGGCCTATCACGAGGTGCAGGTGGCGGCCTTGCGGGCGCGCAGCGAGGCGCCGCTCATTCACAACTACATGGGGCGGGTGCTGGACTTCGACCATTTCGAGGTGGGTGCCTCGATCGATATCGCAAGTTGGGACAGCTACCCGATTGGCTTCCTATCGGACCGTCTGGAGGGCACGGCAGAGCATAAGGCGCGGTATTTGCAGCAGGGTGATCCGGACATGCAGGCCTTCCACCACGACCTTTACCGCGCCGTGGGCCGTGACGGGCGCTGGTGGGTGATGGAACAGCAGCCGGGCCCGGTGAACTGGGCGCCGCACAACCCCGCGCCCCTGCCCGGTATGGTGCGGCTGTGGAGCTGGGAGGCCTTTGCCCATGGGGCGGAGGTGGTCAGCTACTTCCGCTGGCGGCAGGCGCCCTTTGCGCAGGAGCAAATGCACGCGGGCCTGAAGCGGCCCGACAATGCGCCTGCGCCTGGGCTGGCAGAGGCCGAACAGGTGGGCCGCGAGATCGCTGAGATGCCGGAGATTGCGCTGCAGCAGGCGCCGGTCGCGTTGGTGTTCGACTACCCGTCAGAATGGGCCTGGGCGACACTGCCGCAGGGCGATGGGTTCAGCTATTTCCGCCTGATGCTCGAGGCCTATCGGGCGCTGCGGCGCTGTGGATTTTCCATCGACATCGTGCCGTCGAGCGTGACCGATCTCTCGGGTTATGCGCTGGTGCTGGCGCCCGGCCTTGCCGCCATGCCTGAGGCGCTGCAGCGGGCCCTGGGGCAGACCGTGGCGCTGGTGGGGCCGCGCAGCAATGCGGTGACGGAGGAGTTGCGCATTCCCACGCCCATGGGACCGGACCTGCCGGGGCTTGATGTCATCGCGGCACGGGTGGAGAGCCTGCCGCCCCATGTGCTGCGCCCGGTTCTGGGCGGCGGTGCAGTACAGCATTGGGTCGAGGATCTGGAAGGCGGCGCCACCACGCTCCTCGAGACCGAGACGGGTCAGGCGGTGCTGAAGGGCGATGACGGGATGCATTATCTCGGCGCCTGGCCGGATGCAGAGCTCTGGGAGCGGATCGTGCACGGGTTGGCGAAGGAGGCCGGGCTCACCGCGCAGAACCTGCCAGAGGGTCTGCGGTTGCGCGATACAAGCGCCAATCGCTTTGCGTTTAACTACGGGCCGGAGCCCGTTGATTTTCAGGGAAAAACCATATTGCCCGCCGATGTCGCCTGGTGGGCGATCTAGGCGCGGAGACTAAGCCCGCGACTTGGCATAGGCGAGACAGCCAAGCAACGCCGCCTCGTCCTGCGTGATCACCGACACGGCGACGGGCGGTAGATTGGATTTCACCGTGGGTTGGCCGCTCAGCACCTCTTTGAACAGCGCCTGCGCAGGGCTGGAAAGCAAGCCGCGCACCACCGATCCCGCCAGAAAGATCCCACCGGCAGGCATGTAAAGCAGCCGCAGATCCTGGATGAAGGTGCCTAACATCCGCGCATAGATCTCTACGGACGCGAGCGCCTGCCCCTCACCCCGGTTGGCCGCATCAATCACCTCGCGGGCATCGATCTTCGCCGCGCCGGTCGCCGCGGCGTGCAACTCCGACAGACCCGGCCCGCGCACGGCATCCTCCGCACAGCGCACCCAGGGCGTGGACGGCCCGACGTAGGCGTGAAGGTGGTCCGCGACACGGGTCGGCAGACTGCCAAGCCCCGCCTCGGCCCGCAGGCAGACCGTCTGGTCACCAACCCGCAGGACCGGGCTGACATTGAAGCCGGTGCCCGCGCCGATGACCAACCGCTGGTCGTCTTCCGGAACGGGCGCGTCGACCACCACCTCCGTGCCATCGGGGCCGAGACTGTCCAGCGCATAGCCGAGCGCGCTGAGATCGTTCAGCAACCCAACGCGCTGCGCGCCGTGGCGCTCGGCGAGCTGACCGGCATCAAAGGACCAGCCGCGATTGGTCAGCCGTGCGGTCTGCGCTGTGACCGGCCCGGCCACGGCGACCGTCAGTGCTTCCAGCGTGTGCACCTGCGCATGGGCCAGGTACGCCTCAAGGGCTGCGTCAAAATCGGCGTAGTCGTCGTTCTGGTAGCGCCGCGTCAGCCCGCCCTGAATGGCGCCCTCGCGCGCGCAGGCAAAGCGGACGTTTGTGCCTCCAACATCGGCGAGGATAAGGGCCATGGTGTCGTGTCCTCAGACAAATCGGCTGACGTAGTTTTCCAGGATCTCCTGCTGGCCGGAGCGCGGCTGCGGATCGATACCACCGCCCGCCACCTGCGCTTCGATCTGATCCAGCGTCGCGGAGGTGAGCCAGGATTGGCCCTGCGGCGCATCCCAATCCGCATAGCGGGCAGCGCGGGCGCTTTCAAGGCCGCCGTCATCGAGCATGGCGGCTGCTGCCTTCAGGCCACGGGCGCAGATGTCCATCGCGCCCACATGGGCGGCGATCAAATCCTTGGGGTCGAGGCTCTGGCGGCGCAGCTTGGCGTCGAAGTTGGTGCCGCCGGTGGTGAAGCCCCCCGCCTTCAGCACCTCGTAGTAGGCCAGCGCCACCTCGTGCACGTTGTTGGGGAACTGGTCGGTGTCCCAGCCGGACTGGTAGTCGTTGCGGTTCATGTCAATGGAGCCGAAGATACCGAGCGCGGAGGCCATCGCGAGTTCATGTTCGAAGCTGTGGCCCGCGAGGATGGCATGACCCTGCTCGATGTTCATCTGTACCTCGGTTTCGAGCCCGAACTCCTTGAGGAAGCTGTAGACCGTGGCCACGTCGTAGTCGTACTGGTGCTTCGTCGGTTCCTGCGGCTTTGGCTCGATCAGGATCGCACCCTTGAAACCGATCTTATGCTTGTAATCGACCACCATCTGCAGGAACCGCCCGGCCTGCGCGCGTTCACGTTTCAAATCGGTGTTGAGCAGCGTCTCGTAGCCCTCGCGCCCGCCCCAGAGCACGTAGTTTTCACCGCCGAGCTTATGGGTCGCATCGATGCAGTTCTTCACCGTGGCGGCGGACCAGGCGAAGACTTCCGGGTCGGGGTTGGTCGCCGCGCCCGCCATGAACCGGCGGTGTGAAAATAGGTTGGCGGTGCCCCAAAGCAGCTTGGTGCCTTGAGCGTCCATTTTCTGGGCGAGATAGTCGATGATCTCTTCGAAATTGCGCTTGCTCTCGGCAAATGTCGCGCCTTCCGGGCGGATGTCGGCGTCGTGCCAGCAGTAATAGGGTTGACCGAGGATCGCGAACATCTCGAAGGCCACATCGGCCTTGAGGCGGGCGAGCTCCATCGTGTCGCCGAACCACGGGCGCTCGAAGGTCTGCCCGCCGAACGGGTCACCGCCCGGCCAGGCAAAGCTGTGCCACCAGGCGACGGCGAAACGCAGGTGGTCTTCCATGCGCTTGCCGGCGACCATCTCTTCGGCGTTGTAGTGGCGGTAAGCCAAGACATCCGCGGGCGCGTCAGGAGCGTAGGTGACGGGCGAGATGCCAGCGAAGAAGTCGGTCATAGAGCCTCCTTGAGGGCCGCATAGGCGGCGCGGTAGTGCGCGTGTTTGTCGAGGAACGCGGATGTGAGTGTGGTGTCCGGCTCGATGCTGCGGGCCGTGGCGGGGGGCGTGGCGATCTCGGCGCCCGCGCCGGTCGCGGCCATGAGCCCCAGCCGCGCCGCGCCAAAAGCCCCACCGAAGTCGCCCGCTTCGGGCAGGTCGATGGGCATCTCCAGCAACGTGGCGAGCGCCTGCAGCCAATAGTCGGACTTGCTGCCGCCGCCGACGGCGACCAGCGTGTCGATCTGCGTCCCTGTGCTGCGCAACGCATCCAGGCTGTCGCAGAAGGCGAAGCTGACCCCTTCGAGCACCGCGCGGGTGCCCGCGGTGCGGTCGGTCGCATGGTCAAGACCAAGAAGAGCTCCGCGTGCAGCGGCATCATTGTGTGGCGTGCGCTCGCCACCCAAGTAAGGCAGGAACAGCGTCTCGCCCGGCGCTTGCAGCGGGCCGAGGTCAGCGGTCAGGCTGGCCGCGTCAGACTGCACGAGGCTGGCGTACCAGTTCAGCGCATCGGTGCAGGCGAGGATCACGCCCATCTGATGCCAGGTGTCGGGCAGCGCGTGGCAGAAGGTGTGCACGGCGGAGGGCGCGTCGGGCTGGTAGGCGGCGCTGGCGGCAAAGAGCACGCCAGAGGTCCCCAGCGACAGGAAGGCCTGCCCCGGTTTCACCACGCCCATGCCGACGGCAGACGCGGCGTTGTCGCCTGCCCCGCCCGCGACTACGGCGCCTTTCGGCAGGCCCCAACGGTCGGCCAGCGCATCGCGCAGGATGCCGGAGGGCGCAGACCCTTCGACGAGACGCGGCATGTGGGTGCGGCTGAGCCCCGAAGCGTCGAGCAGCGCATCGGACCAGTCGCGCACGCCGGTGTCGAGCCAGCTGGTGCCCGCCGCATCGGACATCTCGGAGACGGCATCACCTGTGAGCCAGAGGCGCAGGTAGTCTTTGGGCAGCAGGATTTTCGCGGTTTTCTTCCAGATCTCGGGCTCGTTCACGCGGACCCAATCAACCTTAGGCGCGGTAAAGCCCGGAAAGACGATGTTGCCGGTGATCCTGCGCCACTGCGGATCGGCATCGAAGGCGGCGGCCTCCATGTGGCTGCGGGTGTCGTTCCAGAGCATGCAGGGGCGTAGAACATCGCCCGCGGCGTCGAGCAGAGTGGCGCCATGCATCTGGCCGCTGAGGCCGATGCCGCGCACGGCGTCGAGCCCGTGCTGCG
This sequence comes from Roseobacter cerffii, assembly GCF_054226325.1. Classification (NCBI taxonomy): domain Bacteria; kingdom Pseudomonadati; phylum Pseudomonadota; class Alphaproteobacteria; order Rhodobacterales; family Roseobacteraceae; genus Roseobacter; species Roseobacter cerffii. The sequence continues at coordinate 1,790,271 of NZ_CM135757.1, read as the reverse complement.
CAGCCAGCGCTGTCATCGCAGTCTCCGTGGCTGCGAGCCAATCGGCCGGGTTCTGCTCGGACCAGCCGCTCTGCGGCCGCTGCACCGTCAGGGCCGCCGTGACTTCCGCCACCAGCTGCTGATCGTCGTCGATCAGCACGGCCTTGAGGCCGGAGGTCCCAAGATCGAGGCCCAGGTACATGAATTACGCCGCCTGATCCGGTTTCTTGCCCATGATGATCATGCTGAGGATGTCATCTTCGGTCACGTCCTCGACCCGTTCGGTGCCGACCAACTGGCCGTTTTTCATGACCGAGACGCGGTCACAGAGCTCAAGCATTTCGCGGGTGTCGTGGCTGATCAGGAAGATGCCGAGGCCTTGCTTTTTCAGCTCTTGAATAAGATCGGCGACCATCTGGGTTTCATGCACGCCAAGCGCCGCGGTTGGCTCGTCCATGATCAGGATCTTGGCGTTGAAATAAACTGCGCGGGCAATGGCGACCGACTGTCGCTGACCACCCGAGAGCGCGCTGACCGGCTCTTTCAGTTTGCGGAAGTTGGGGTTGAGCCGCGCCATGATCTTGGCGGTCTCGCTCTCCATCTTCGCGTCATCGACAAAGCCTGTCGAGGTCACCAGCTCGCGGCCCAGAAAGAGGTTCGAGGCGGCATCGAGATTGTCGGCCAGCGCAAGCGTCTGGTAGATCGTCTCGATGTTGTAATCGCGCGCATCGCGGGGGCTGGTGATATTGGCTGGTTTGCCTTCGATCCAGATCTCGCCACCGTCCTTCTGGTAAGCGCCGGAGAGAATCTTGATCAACGTGGATTTGCCCGCCCCGTTGTGACCCAGAAGGCCCACGACTTCGCCGGGGTAGAGATCGAGGCTGACGTGATCCACCGCGCGGATACCGCCGAAGGAGATCGAGATGTCCTTGAGCTGGACGAGCGGGGTTTGAGATGTGTCTGTCATGATCTGACCCCTCACTTGGATTTGCGACGATAGAGGATGTCGAGGTAGACGGCGAGCACGAGGACGGAGCCGACGACAACCTGTTGGATGGCAGCGTCAAAGCCGATGAGCACCATGCCGGTTTGCAGGGATTGCATGACCAGCGCGCCGAGGATGGCGCCGTAGATCGTGCCCACGCCGCCTGCGAGCGAGGTGCCCCCGATCACTGCCGCGGCGATGACGTAGAGCTCGTCCAATGTGCCAAGCGCGTTGGTGGCCGAGCCAAGCCGCGCAGAGGCGACCACGGCGGAGAGCCCCGTCAGAGCGCCCATCAGGGCGAAGATCTTCACGGTCATCCAGCGGGTGTTGATGCCTGCAAGCTCCGCCGCCTCGGGGTTGCCGCCAATGGCATAGACATAGCGGCCAAAGCGGGTGCGGGACATGAGGATGGTCATGAAGATCGCGACGCCTACGAGGATCAGAACCGGGATGGCGAACCCGTGGGAGATTAAGAGCCCGCCTTCGGGGATGGTGATCCCTTCGGCCTCGGCATAGCGGCGCACGATGCCGCGCGGCCAGGGGTAGGCGTTGACGAGCAGCACCGCGCCGATCACCGCGCCACAGCCGACCACGGCGAGAAAGCTCTCAGCCCAGATGGGGCGTTGTGCGATGTGGAAGATGGTGCGCTTGCGTCGGCCCATGATGATCAGGCCCAGCACCGCGGCACAGCCCAGCAGGCCCACGATCCAGCTGCCGGTGGCGCCGATGGCACCGTAGGGTCCGCCGCCCATGAGCGCGAAGGTCTTGTCCACGGGCGAGATCGTCTCGCCCCGCGCCACCAGGAAGGCGGCGCCGCGCCAGACCAAGAGGCCGCCCAGTGTCACGATGAAGGCCGGGATCTTGCCGTAGGCGACCAGCGCGCCGTGGAAGGCCCCGATGAAGCTGCCGCAGAGGATACCAACGATCACGGCGATAACCCAGATCATCGGATGACCGACGCCCAGCATCGGCGGCAGGATGTTGACCTGTACCACCCCCATGATGATGGCGCAGAAGCCGAGCATGGAGCCCACGGAGAGGTCAATGTGGCGAGTGATGATCACCAGCACCATGCCGGTGGCCATGATCCCGATGGAGGCGGTCTGAACCGAAAGGTTCCAGAGGTTGCGGGGCGTCAGGAAGGCGCCAAACCCGTTGACCAGCTGGCCGTAGACGTGAAAGCCGATCCAGATGATCGCCAGCGCGCCGAGCATGCCCAGCAGGCGGGTGTCGAGTTCGGTTTCGCGGAAGAAGCGCGCGATGGCGCCTTCGCTTTCCTTTGCAGTGCCGGGTGGTTGCGTTGTTTGATCGGTCATGGTTCAGCGCGCCCCTTGCGAGATGCACCTCACCTGTCTGCGCGAGGATCACGCAAGCGGGAGGCATCTGGCAATGTAGAAAGTGTGGAAAAGCCGGGCGCACCGCTGCGCGCCCGGCGGATCGGTATCAGATCAGCAGCCGTTGACGCCGTCCATGGCGCCCGCGCAAGCCTTGGCCTGGTCGATGTGGCCTGCGGCGATCGCGTCACCGAGGTTGTCCTTGGTGATCGGTGTGGGCGAGAGGAAGATGGCGTTCATCTCAACGCCCTTCTCGCCGCCGGACCACTTCACAGCGCCGTCGATCTGATCAAGCGCGGTGCCATTGGCCATCGCCACGGCGATATTGGCCGCTGCGGCACCCAGCTGGCGCGCGTTTTTCCAGACCGACACGGTCTGTTCGCCACGGGCCACGCGGTTCAGGGCGGCGTGATCACCATCCTGGCCGCCAACCGGCACGCTAAGACCTTGTGCGGAGAGCGCAGCGATCACGCCACCGGCCATACCGTCGTTCTGGGACAGAACCGCATCAATCTCGTTATTGTTCGCGGTCAGGATCTGTTCCATGTTTTTCTGCGCATTGTCCGGCTTCCAGCCATCGCTGAAGGCTTCGCCGACAATCTTGATCTCGCCGCTGTCGACCTTGTCGCCGATTACTTCCATCATGCCTTCGAGCAGGAAGCCCGCGTTCGGGTCACCCTTGTCGCCCTTGATGATCGCGAAGTTGCCCGACGGCTGCGCGGCCACGACGGTCTCGGCGATGATCCGGCCCACGCCCTTGTTGTCAAAGGTCAGGTAGAAGGTGCGGTCGTCTTCGATCAGCCGGTCATAGCCCACGACCGGGATGCCTTCTGCATCGGCCTTGTCGACGGCGGGCCCAATGGCGTCCTTATCCATCGCGAGGATGATCAGCGCGTCCGCCCCCTGGGCGATCAGCGCTTCCACATCTGTCAGCTGTTTGGCGGCAGAGGCCTGGGCGTCGGCGGAGATATAGGCGGCACCCGCTTCTTCCAGAGCGGCCTTGATCGCGGCCTCGTCAGTTTTCCAACGCTCTTCCTGGAAGTTGGACCAGCTCACACCAACCGTGAGGTCCTGGGCAAACGCCGCTGTGCTCAGGGCTGCCGAGACGGCCAGGCCCATAATCATCATCTTCTTCATTGTATCCTCCCGTAGGGACAGTTCTGTTGACTGTTCATGCCTGTTTTCAGAATTGGCATGCGCAAAAGGATTGACTGTTTTAATTCAGCTGTCAAAATAAATTTATGACTTTTGCGCTAAAAATTGCGGCACGCCCTGATTTATCAGCTGATTTCTTCCGAAACCCGGAGGATTCGATCTCTATATTTTCGAGAGCTGAATAAATGAATGTGGAGATTTCTCAGCCCGATTTGGGTGATGGCCCGGTTGGCTGCGGCCCGATTCGGCCCGAAGCGGATGTTTCTGGACAGTCGCTGCGGTACCGGGTGTTCGAATGCGTGCGCTCGGCCGGGCAGATCTCGCGCATTGATCTGGCCAAGCAGCTGAAGGTGAGCCCCGCCTCGATCACCGCGCTGGTGGGTGAGTTGTTGGACCTCGGGCTCTTGCGCGAAAGCAGCGACACCACGCGCAGCACCACGCGCGGGCGGCCGCCTGTCGCGCTCTCGGTGCAGCCCGATGCGGGTTATGTCGTGGGCATCAAGCTGTCGCGGGCGCAGCACACAGCACTGCTGGTCGATGCGGCGGGGCGCCCGCTGGCGCAGGCGAGCCTCGCCTGCCAGCCGCGCCGCCGGTCGATGCAACAGGTGCTGCAGGAAACCGGGCAGGTGCTGGACGCGCTTCTGAAAGAAGCCGGGCTGGCACGGGCCGATGTGGCCTGTATCGGGCTCGGAATGCCCGGCATGATCGATCACGCGGCGGGGCAGATGGTCTGGTCGCCGATGCTGACCGAGACCGACCGTCCCTTGCGGCGCCTCGCGGAGGATGCCTTTGGGGTGCCCGTGGCCGTGGACAACGATGCCAACCTCGTCACGCTGGCCGAGCTGTGGTTCGGCAAGGGGCGCGCGATGGCGGATTTCGCCGTCGTCACAATCGAACAGGGCGTGGGCATGGGGTTGGTGATCAACCACCGGCTCTATCGCGGCGCCGGATCGCTGGGGATGGAGATCGGGCACACCAAGGTGCAGCTCGACGGTGCGCTCTGCCAGTGCGGCCAACGCGGCTGTCTCGAGGCTTACATTGCCGACTATGCGCTGGTGCGCGAAGCTTCGACCGCGCTCGACCCGGCGAATTCGGATGTGACGGCACCGGATGTGATGCTGCAGCAGCTCTATGAGCAGGCGAAGGCCGGGAATGAGGCGGCACGGGTGATCTTCCGCCGTGCGGGGCGCTTTCTGGCGCTGGGGCTGGCGAATGTGGTCAACCTGTTTGATCCGCCGCTGATCATTCTGGCGGGCGAGCGGATGCAGTACGATTATCTCTATGCCGATGAGGTGCTGCGCGAGATGCATGAGCTGACGCTGAACCGGGTGAGCACCCCGCAGAAGGTCGAAACCCACGCCTGGGGCGATCTGATGTGGGCACATGGCGCCGCGGCGCTGGCGCTGTCAGAGATCGCGGATGCGATGGCGGAGGGGCGCGGATGAGAGCGCTGGTGCTGTGCCTGCTGGCGCAAACGGCCAGCGCCGAGGTGCTGTTCGAGGATCTCTCGGCCAACCTGCCCCCACACAGCTACACCGGCGGCTGGGAGCATTTTGTGGGCGGGGGTGTCGCGGTCTTCGATTGCAATGGCGATGCCCTGCCCGACCTGCTGGCCGCTGGGGGCGAGCGCCCGGCGGCGTTGATGGTCAACCGTGGTGCGATGCAGTTCGAGGCGGCGCCCCTGCCCGCCTTCACGGGTACCACCGGCGCATATCCGTTGGATGTGGACGGCGACGGGCATCTCGACGTGATGCTGCTGCGGGTGGGGGAGAACCAGTTGCTGCGTGGTGATGGCGATTGTGGGTTTGCCGTGGCCAATGACACTATGGGGTTCGACGGTGGCGAGGCCTGGTCGACGGCGTTTTCGGCCACATGGACCGCGGATGGCCCGGTGCTGGCCATCGGCAACTATGTGGATCGCGAGGACCCTGAGGGCCCGTTTGAGGCCTGTGATGACAACACGCTGCACCGCTGGGCGGGTGATGACTTTGCGGCGGAGGTCTTGTCACCGGGGTTCTGCGCGCTGTCGGTTCTCTTTGCCCGCGATGCCACCGGCGCAACCCGGCTGCGGCTGTCGAATGACCGGCACTATTACGTGCGCGCGGGCGCGGAGCAGATGTATGACTTGGGCGAGGCGCGGTTCCTCGGCCCCGAGGATGGTTGGGAGACCGTACGCCTCTGGGGCATGGGCATTGCGAGCCGCGACATCACTGGCGATGGGCGGTCCGAGGTGATGCTGACCTCGATGGGCGACCAGCTGATGCAGATCGCGGGCGAAGACGGGCTTTACAGCCGCGCGCCCTACAGTCTTGGCACCTACGCGCAGCGACCGCATGTTGGTGATGACGGGCGCCCTTCGACGGGGTGGCATGCGGAGTTTGGCGATCTGAACAATGACGCGCGGTCGGATCTCTTCATTGCGAAGGGGAATGTGGACCAGATGCCGGGGCTGGCGATGGAAGACCCGAATTCGCTGCTCATTCAACAGCCCGATGGGACCTTTGCGGAACGCTCCGTCGACGCGGGCGTGGCCACTGTGGATCGCTCCCGGGGCGCTGCGCTGGCCGATCTGGATGGTGACGGGCGGCTTGACCTGGTGGTGATGAACCGCCGCGCACCGATGGAGCTCTATCGCAATGTGACGCCTGGGACCGGACGCTGGCTGGCTGTGGAGTTGCGGATGCCGGGCGCCAACAGCCGGGCGGTGGGGGCCCTCGTTGAGGTCAGTGCAGGCGATGTGACACAGGTGCAGGAGCTGACGGTCGGCGGCGGCCATGCGGGCGGGCAAGCCGGGCCGCTGCACTTCGGTCTGGGCGATGCAAAACTGGCGCAGCTGACGGTCACCTGGCCGGATGGACGAGTGACGACGCACGCGGATGTCGCCGCAGACCAACGGCTGGTACTGCGCCCCTAGCGATCGATGGGCAGGCCGCTCGGAACGGTCTCGGGGATGCCGAGCCGACCCAAGAGGGCCTCCGGATCGTCCAATGTCTTCAGAAAGGCGACCAGGGCGGCGATGTCCGTGGCGCCGAGCGTGCGCGGCGCGATGGTGATCGCGGCGCGCAGCGCCTCCTGCTCCGCCGGGTCTTCCAGGTGTCGCCAATCCTCGACGCCCGGCAGGTTCGGCAGCTGCACGGCGACGCGGTCGAAGCGGTCTAGTCCTGCCTGTGGATCAATGTGATCTGTGATGAAGGCCGTCAGATCAGCGTGGCTGCCCGTGTGCCCGTAAGGACCTGTCTGGGTGACATTGCGCAGCGAGGGCGTGCGGAAGGCATAAGCGTCCGCTTCTTGGCCCGTGACCCGCAGGCGGCCCACGTCACGCGCATGGCTTTCAAAGCGCGCGGCCTTGCCGGGCCCGAACTGCGGCACACCCATGGCGTGAAAACCGTGGTCGGTCTGGAAGACCCCCGCATGGCAGGTGCTGCACCCGGCCTCACCGTAGAACAGCGTCCGCCCGAGCTCCGCCTCGGGCGGAAGCGGCGCCTGGCCGCGCAGATAGGCATCGAAGGCACTGCTGTCCGAGCGCCATTCGAACGCCACGAAGGCCGCGATGGCGTCCGAGATATCGGTGAAGGTGAGCGCCTCGCTCTCGGGGAAAGCCGCCGCGATCAAAGGGGCGTAGCCCGGGGTGTCTGCCACACGTTTGCTCAATAGGTCCCATGCCCCGCCCTCGCCAGTGATGCGCCCCTGCCGGACGGCCTGGCTCACATCGTTTTCACTGTAATGCCCCGCCATTTCGTCGGCGCTGAGCACTGGGAACATGGTCTGGGCCGAGAGCAGATTGGCGAAGCCTTGCGTCATCTCGGCGCCCATGGGCGTGCGCAGACCGCCGGGCTTGCTCTCGTCCACCTCGATCCGGCCATCGTGGAACATCACCGTGAATTCACGGGCGCCGAGGTTGAAGAGCGCGGGCGCATTGCGCGGGATGCGCTGTTCCGGTGTGTTGTCGGCGGAGGCGCGCCGCTCCGGGCCGAGGCCGATGCCCCCCTCCCCGAGCGAGAGCGCCACGCCGTCGGCGGTCGCGAACTTCGGATGATGACAGGTGGCGCAGGAGATGTTGCGGTTGCCGGAGAGGATCGGGTCATAGAAGAGCAGATGGCCCAGCCGGATCTGCGCCGCGTCAAGCGGGAAATAGTCCGCATCGGTCACGGGCGCTGGCATATCGCTCGCTGCCGCCGCGCCTACCCCGATCATTACCCATGTTGCGAGTGTTCTTGCCAACACAACCGCACCTCTTCCCTGTCGCACCTTCATAGATTTGCAGGCCCGCGCGCGGATCGCAAGGGCGTGTCAGTTCAGGTCTTCACGTCCGGCTCAGTGCGTCCGATCAGGGTTTGCATGTCGGTGATTTCGACCACGGCGTCCCGCACCGCTTGCAAGGCCTTATCGGGGGTCAGGCCATGATCGGCGTCAGGTACTGCGTATTGTTCAAGATAAACCCGCAGCGTCGCGCCTTCGGTGCCCGTGCCGGAGAGACGCAAAACCGCACGACCTTCGCCTGCGAACCAGATGCGCAGGCCCTGGTTGTGGCTGACCGACCCGTCAACCGGATCATGATACGAGAATTCATCCGCCGCGGTGATCTGCACGCCCGCCACCTCGGTGCCGGGCAAATTTCCCAGCTTGTCGCGCACGCCCTGCATCAACGTGTTCGCCGCCTCGGTCGGCACGGCCTCGTAGTCATGCCGCGAATAGTAGTTACGCCCGTAGGTGGCCCAGTGGTCGGTCAGGATATCCGCCACGGAGTCGCCACGCTCGGCGAGAATGTTGAGCCACAGCAGCACCGCCCAGAGGCCGTCCTTCTCGCGCACGTGGTCGGACCCTGTGCCGGCACTTTCCTCGCCGCAGAGCGTGACCTTGCCCGCGTCCAGCAGGTTGCCGAAGAACTTCCAGCCCGTGGGGGTTTCGAAGGAGCCGAGCCCGAGCTTCTCGGCCACCTTGTCGCTGGCGCCGCTTGTGGGCATGGACCGCGCCACACCCGCCAGCCCATCCGCATAGCCTGGCGCAAGCTGCGCATTGGCGGCGAGCACGGCAAGGCTGTCGGAGGGGGTGACGTAGAGGCCACGCCCGACGATCATGTTACGGTCACCGTCGCCGTCGGAGGCCGCGCCGAAATCGGGCGCGGTGTCAGACATCATCTCATCCATCAGCGTCTTGGCCCAGACCGGGTTCGGGTCCGGGTGCCCGCCGCCGAAGTCTTCGGACGGCACGGCGTTGATGACGGTGCCTTCGGGTGCGCCCAGCGCGCCTTCAAGGATGGCCTTGGCATAGGGTCCCGTGACCGCGTGCATCGCATCAAACCGCATGGTGAAGCCGCCCGAGAAAAGCCCGCGGATCTTGTCGAAATCGAAAAGCTGCTGCATCAGCGCCTGGTAGTCGGCGACGGGGTCAATGATCTCGACCTGCATCTCGGCCACTTGGGCCGTGCCGCAGGTGGAGAGGTCGATATCCGGCGCATCGACGGTCTTGTATTCGGTGATGATTTGGGTTTCCGCAAACATGGCCTCGGTGATCGCCTCGGGCGCGGGGCCGCCATTGCTGACGTTGTATTTGACGCCAAAATCCGCGCCGATCCCGCCCGGGTTGTGGCTGGCCGAGAGCACGAAGCCGCCATTGGTCTGGCGCTGGCGGATCAGGTTGGAGACCGCGGGTGTGGAGAGCAGCCCCCCCTGCCCGACAATCACCTTGGCCGCGCCATTGGCGGCGGCCATCCTGAGCATGATCTGGATGGCCTCGCGATTGAAGAAGCGGCCATCGCCGCCCACCACGAAGGTCTTGCCCGCCGCGCCGCCGATCGCGTTGAAGGTCGCTTGCACAAAGCATTCGAGATAGCCCGGCTCCATGAACACGCGGGTCTTCTTGCGCAGGCCGGAGGTGCCGGGTTTCTGACCCTCGAAGGGGCCTTTGGATAGGGTTTGAACGGTCATGAAAACTCCTTTCAAATCTCTCGCTTCAAGGGGCCGCGGCCCACCCCGGTCATGATCTGCGCGACCTTGGCGAGACCTTCATGGCCCGGCAAATCCTCGACCGCAACCGGGCTCTTGCGCCGCCAGTTGGGGTGCTCGTCAACTGTGCCGGGCAGGTTCTGGGCCTCGGTCATTCCCAGGATATCATCCAGCTGGACGGCGGCGAGCGCGGTCGGGCCGTCCGCCAACTGACCATGCACTGCGTCGGCCAGATCGGCGGCGCTGTGCTGATCGAGATTGGTCTGAGAGACTTGCAGAAGGTCGGCCTTCTCGGTCTGTCGCCGCTTCTGCGCGCGTCTGCGTTCGGCCCGGTCGATCCAGCCCAGCCGATGCCACCAATCGATATCGCGCCCGGACCAGAACCCGGCCACGGTCGGCGTGTCATGGGTGCCGAAGCAGGCGAGCGACTGCGGTCGCAGATCCCCGGCATCGCGGAATGTACCCACATCCGTCTTTTCATATTGCAGGACGGTATAGCCGTAAAAGCCGTTGTCAGCCATCGTATCGCGGAACCCGTCGGGCACGAGGCCAAGGTCTTCGCCGACGATCACCGTGCCTGCCCGCTGCGCTTCGATGGCGATGAGCGCCATGAGCGGCTGGAATGGTTGACGAATGTAGCCACCTGGGCTGCCGTCATCGGGGATCCAGTAGCTGCGGTTGAGGCCCAAGGCGTGGTCGATGCGCAGGATGCCACAGTGACGCATCACCTGGCGCAGGATCTGGCGCAACGGGGCGTAGTCCTGCGCGGCAAGGCGGCGCGGGGCATAGGCCGCGAGCTGCCAGTTCTGCCCCGCCGGGCTGAGATGATCGGGCGGCGCACCAAGCGAGACGTCCGTCGCCATGGCCTCGGCCCCGCTCCAGGCCTCGGCTCCGTTACGCCGAGCCCCAATGGCGAGATCCAGGTAGAGGCCGAGGGCGAGCCCGCTCCGTTGCGCACGGGCATGCGCCTGCCCGAGCTGACGATCCGCAAGCCATTGCAACCAGATGTGGAAGGCCATGTCGCTTGGCGGCGGTGCGTGCCGCGCGGTGGCTGGCGTGCGGAGCCGATCGGGCCAGCGCTGCCAGTCCTGGCCCAGAGATGTGCTGAGGCTTTCAAAGCGCGCGAAGTCTTGCAGCATTGTGCCGCCTGCCTCGGTAAAGGCCTGAAGAGACGCGCGGTCATTAGCAGTTGCACCCTGCTGAAACGCGGTGAATGCGGCCCGCAGCGCGGCGCGATGCGCTTGGCCGTGTGTCGCATAGTCGATGAGGTCGCCGGACGGGGCACCGGGGTGCTCTGGCACACCGGGCAGATCATCCAGTGCCAGGTGATTGGCGTTCAGAAACCCACGGTGGGTTGGCGAATACGGGCTGATCACCTCTTCGGCGGCCCAGCCCAAGGCATGAACCGGGTTGAGACCAAGAAACCCCGCGCCCCGCGCGCCCAGCACCTCCGACAGTCGGGCGAGGTCCTCGAAGTCGCCAAGGCCGGTGTTGCGTTCGGATCGCAGCCCGTAGAGCGCGGCCACGACGCCCCAGGTTTTTGTGAGCCCCGTCACGTCCCTTAGCGAAGGCGTTCGCGCAGGGGCAGAGATCAGGCGCGTGATCTCTGAGCGCTTGCCCTGCCGCAGATGCAAATGGTGCAGCCCTGTGGGGAGCGCTGGCAGCTCGATCTGATCCTCAGCATGTCCTTCGACAGCGGGTTCGATGCCGTCTTCGAGCACGATATGCCAATGTGCCGGGGCCTGAAGTGGCAGAGAAAACGGTGTGTCGCATCTGACAACGACGTCTTCCGGCAACAAGCGCGCTTGCTCGGCTGCGCGCAATTCGGCCAGGGTCTCGCGGACCTCGCGGGCGGACCCCACCGCAAGCCCATTGGCGCGCAGCAAAGCGCGTTGGGTCTCGGGCGAGGTTGGCCGGATAACCCCTTCAAGATCGCGAAACTTGTCAAAGATGCCGCAGAAATCTGCCAGTGCGGCCAGCTCGGCATCTGCGCTCATTCTGCCGTGCCCATCGGGCTGAGGCTGAGCACGACAATGGATGGGCCGGACACGGTGACGGCGCCCCCGGAGACCACTGCGCGGTCGTCGGATTGCAATGTGCTGTCGAAGGCGCAGGCCCAGTTCTGCCCCTCGGGTGCTGGTGGACAGGTGACCCGAGCCTTGACCTCGGACCGGTTGAAGACTGCGAAGACCACATCATCGCTCTGCAGGTGCGGCGCGACCTCTGCCGAGCCGCGCAGGGTGACGCAGAAGCTCGACAGGCCGGGATCGCGCCAGTTGAGCGGGTTGCCATCGAAATCAGACCATTCCACATCCGGCAACCCATCCTTGGGGCGCGGCGCGGCGTGCAGAAAGCGCGATTGCCGCAGCGCGGGGTGCGCTTTTCGGAGCGCGGCAAGCTCGGCCACGAAGGTCACCATCTCGGCGTCAGCGCCCTCCCAGTCAAGCCATGTCGACGCATTGTCCTGACAATAGGCATTGTTGTTGCCGCCTTGCGACCGGCCCATCTCGTCACCCGCCAACAGCATCGGCGTGCCTTGTGACAGGAAGACCGTGGCCAGCATGTTGCGCTGTCGCTGTCTGCGCCGCTGCTCGATTGCCGGGTCGTCGGACGGGCCCTCGACACCACAATTGTCCGAATAATTGGCGTGATGGCCGTCCTGGTTGTTCTCGCCGTTGGCCTCGTTGTGACGGCGGCTGTAGCGGGTGATGTCGGCCAGGGTGAAGCCATCATGCGCCGCCACGAAATTGACCGAGGACCAGGCGCGCCGCCCGCCTCGGTCAAACTCCCCCGCCGAACCCAGCAGCCGCGCGCCCAGCTCCTGCGCGCTGTGAGCATCGCCGCGCCAGAAGCGCCGGACGGTATCGCGATAGGCGTCATTCCATTCGGCGAACTTCGGGGGGAATTGGCCGAGGCGGTAACCGCCCGGCCCGATGTCCCACGGCTCGGCGATGAGCTTGACCCCTGCCAGCACCGGGTCCTGCCGCAGGGCGCCGAGAAAGCCGCCCTGCGCATCAAAGCCGTGATCCTCGCGCGCGACAGTGGTGGCGAGATCGAAACGGAAGCCGTCGACCCCCATGCACTGCACCCAGAAGCGCAGCGAATCCATCACCATGCGCAACACATGCGGGTGCGAGACATTGACCGTATTGCCTGTCCCTGTGTCGTTCACGTAGTAGCGCGGCTGGCCGCTGAGCAAACGGTAGTAGGACGCATTGTCGAGCCCGCGAAACGACAGAGTCGGCCCACGGTGATCGCCCTCGGCCGTGTGGTTGTAGACCACGTCGAGCAGCACCTCGAGGCCCGCGTCATGGAACCGCTGGACCATCTTGCGAAAGCCAAGCAGCCCGTCAGGACCGAAGTAGCGCGGCTCGGGCGCGAAGAAGCCAATTGTATTGTAGCCCCAGTAGTTTGTGAGGCCTTTTTCAAGTAGAAAGCCGTCGTTGAGAAAGGCGTGCACCGGCATCAGCTCGATCGCTGTCACGCCGATCTTGTGCAGATGGTCGATCACAGCGTCAGATGCGAGACCGTCATAGGTGCCACGCAGCGCCTCGGCCACCTCCGGATGACGCTGAGTCAGGCCTTTGACATGGGCCTCGTAGATCAACGTCTCATCCCAAGGGGTGCCGTCCGGTCGCGCAATGGGCGCGAAGAGCGCGGGATCGGAGACGACGGACTTGGGCACGAAGGGCGCGGAATCGCGCCGGTCGAAGGACAGATCCTCGGCACTTGAGCCCCGGTCGTAGCCCAGGGTCACGTCGCTGTTGCGCCAGCCTCCCCGCATCTCGCGCGTGTAAGGGTCGAGCAGCAGCTTGTGGGGGTTGAACCGATGCCCGCGCTCCGGCGCATAGACGCCATGGGCGCGGTAGCCATACAGCGTGCCCGGTTGCAGCCGGGGAACATAGCCGTGCCAGATGTCGCCCGTGCGTTCCGGCAAGGTCAGCCGGGCGGTTTCCCGATTACCGTCCGGGCTAAAGAGGCAGAGTTCGATCCGGCTCGCATGGGCGGAGAAGACGGCGAAGTTGACCCCCTCCCCGTCGAATTGCGCGCCCAAGGTGACGGGGCTGCCGGAGAAGATCGCATGCGCCATTGCCGTTAGCCTCGTGCTGCCCCGGTCGGGAGAAGGTCCGCGTAGATATCGTGATAGGCCTGCGCCGAGACGCCCCAGCCGACGGGATGACGCATCGCGCGACGGATCATGCCCGCCCACTCGCTGGGCTGGGCGTAGAGATCACAGGTCCGGTGGATCGCCTGTTCCAGCGCCGCGGCCGTGACCGGCGCAAACTGGACACCCGTGGCGCATTTGGCGGCGCGCGCGGCCTCATTGGCGTCGATCACCGTATCCGCCAGGCCGCCAGTGCGCGCAACAACGGGGAGGGTGCCATAGCGCAGCCCGTAAAGCTGGGTGAGGCCGCAGGGTTCGAAGCGCGAGGGGATCAGGATGGCATCGCTGCCGCCCTGCATCAGGTGCGATAGCGGCTCGTCATATCCGATGATCACGCCGACGAAGCCCGGATGCGCATGGGCCGCGGCAACGAAACCGGCTTCAAGCGCCGTGTCCCCGCTGCCCAGAACGGCCAGGGTCGCGCCGCGGGCCACAAGCGTGGGCAGCGCCTCAAGCAGCAAATCGAGCCCCTTTTGTGTGGTCAGACGGCTCACAACACAAAAGAGCGGACCGGGTGCCTCGGCGTTCAGGCCAAAGCGTTTCGACACCTCGGCGCGGTTCTGAGCCTTGGCCTTCAGGCGCTTGGCGGAGTAGGTCGCAACAAGTGCGGCGTCCTGTTCGGGGTCCCAGGCCTCGAGATCGATCCCGTTCAGGATGCCGGTGAGGTCCGCCTGCCGCGCGCGCAGCACGCCTTCGAGGCCCATCCCGAACTCGGGCTGCATGAGCTCGCGCGCATAAGTCGGGCTGACCGTTGTGATCTTGTCTGCGAAGGCGAGACCGGCTTTCAGGAAGCCAATCCGCCCGAAGTACTCCATCCCGTCCGACGTGTAGAGCGCGGAGGAGAGGCCCAGTGCCGTCATCAGCGACGCATCGAAGAGCCCCTGGAAAGCGATGTTGTGGATCGTCATGACGCAGGGCGGCGTGGGTGCCTCGGACTGCTGCAGGTAGGCGGGCACCAGACCGGCCTGCCAGTCATGCGCATGCACGATATCGGGCTGCCAATCGGCGAGCGCGCCCAGGGCGACCTGGGCCGCCGCATAGGACAGCGCGGCGTAGCGTTGCGCATTGTCGGGCCAGTCCTGGTTATCCGCACCGAGATAGATATTGCCCGGTCGGTCATAGAGATGCGGCGCCTCGAGTAGCAGAAGATCGACCCCGTCCGCCTCGCAGGCGAGCAGACTTGCGGGGCCGCCGTGCAGCGCGTCCTGCCGCCAGACCTCTGTGCCCCCTACTGCGATCTCGGCGAGCGCGGGATAGGCGGGAAGCATCACCCGGGCCTTTACCCCCAGCGGAGCCAGCGCCTTGGGCAATGCGCCCACCACATCTGCCAGCCCGCCCGTCTTGACGAAGGGCGCGCATTCAGAAGCAACAAAGAGCAGATTCACATCAGAGGTCCAGTTTGTCGATCATCGGTTGCGTAATCAGGCAGGTCCCACTCGCCGTCCGCCGAAAGCGCTTGGCGTCGTCGTCAGGGTCTTCGCCCACGACGAGGCCTTGGGGGATCACGACGCCCCTGTCAATCACCACGTTGCTGAGCTGTGCGTTGCGGTTGATTTCCACGTAAGGCAGCGCCACCACGCCGTTCAGCTGCGAGAAGGAATGCGTGCGTACGCCGGTGAAGAGCAGGCATTGATCGAGGCTGGAGCCGGAGATGATACAGCCGCCCGAAACCATCGACGAGACCGCGTGGCCGCGGCGGCCTTCCTCGTTGTGAATGAATTTGGCTGGAGCTGTCAGCTCGGAGTATGTCCAGATCGGCCATTCGTTGTCGAAGAGGTCGAGTTCTGGCGTGAAGTCCGTCAGGTCGATGTTGGCCTGCCAGAAGGCATCGACCGTGCCCACATCGCGCCAATAGGCTTTCTTTTCGATGCCCGAGCGGACGCAGGAGCGGCTGAAGGGATGCGCGATGGCGGTGCCGTGCTTCACGATCTTCGGGATCACATCTCCGCCGAAGTCGTGGTTGTAACCGGGCTCGGCGGCACAGTCTTCGAGCACCTTGAAGAGGTAATCCGTCTCGAAGACATAGATCCCCATGCTGGCCAGCGCCTGGTCGGGATCACCAGGCATCGCCGGCGGGTCCGAGGGTTTTTCCACGAATTCGAGGATCTTATCCTCGGTGTCGACCTTCATGACGCCAAAGCCCGTCGCCTCCATGCGCGGGACCTCGATGCAGCCGACCGTGACATCCGCGCCGCTTTCCACGTGGTGCCGGATCATCGCGGCATAGTCCTGCTTGTAGATGTGATCGCCTGCCAGAATCACGATGTACTTTGGGCCGTAGCCTTCGATGATGTCCTTGTTCTGAGCCACCGCATCCGCTGTGCCCTTGTACCAGTTCTCGTTGTCGAGCTGCTGGGATGCGGGCAGGATATCGAGGCTTTCGTTGCGCTCGGCGCGGAAGAAACTCCATCCCCGCTGCAGATGCCGGATCAGCGAATGCGCCTTGTATTGCGTGGCCACCCCGATGCGCCGAATGCCGGAGTTGACCGCGTTGGAGAGTGGAAAGTCGATGATCCGGCTTTTGCCGCCGAAATACATCGCCGGTTTGGCCCGCCTGTCCGTGAGCTCGTAGAGCCGGCTGCCCCGCCCGCCCGCAAGCACGAAGGCCATCGTCTGCTGCGCCAGCCGCTGCGTTTCTCTGTCCATGTCTGTCCTCCCCATGTATTTCTTGCTCTCCCACCGGAGCGTCAATGCCGCTCCAATTCGAAGAAGAGTGTCGTCAAGGGCGGCAAGGTGATCTGGATCGACTGCGCCCTCCCCGACGCGGCCACCTGTTCACTCTGCACCCCGCCGAAGTTGCCGCGACCGGTGCCGCCGTAAAACTCCGAATTGGTGTTCAAACGCTCCACCCAGCGGCCTTGTTCCGGCACGCCGATGCGGCGATCTGTCCGTTCCACGGGGGTGAAGTTGCAGACCACCAGCACGGGCGGCGTATCGTCCGTGCCGCGCCGCACCCAGGCGAATACAGATTCATCACCGTTGTTTTCTTCGATCCACTCGAAACCTTCGGGTTTTGTGTCGAGCGTATAGAGCGCGGGATGTGCGCGGTAGAGCGCGTTGAGATCCCGGATCAAGGCCTGCATGCCTTTGTGCTGGTCGATGTCGAGCAGGTGCCAGTCGAGGCTGCTGTCATGGTTCCACTCGATGCCTTGGGCAAATTCGCAGCCCATGAAGAGCAGCTTCTTGCCCGGATGCCCCCACATGAAGCCGTAGTAGGCGCGCAGGTTGGCAAATTTGTCGCCCCCCTGCCCCGGCATCTTGTCGAGCAGCGAACCTTTGCCATGCACGACCTCGTCGTGGCTGAGCGGCAGGATGAAATTCTCCGAAAAGGCATAGTGCAGCCCGAAGGTCATCTTGGAATGATGATATTTGCGATGGATCGGGTCCTCGCTCATGTAGCTCAGCGTGTCATTCATCCAGCCCATGTTCCATTTGAAGCCAAAGCCCAAGCCCCCCGCATCGGTGGGCGCGCTGACACCGGGAAATGCGGTGCTTTCTTCAGCCACCGTCATGATGCCCTCAACTGCACCGTAGGTCGTGGCATTCATGTTTTGCAGGAATGCGATGGCCTCGAGGTTCTCGCGGCCGCCATCCTTGTTGGGGATCCACTCGCCCTCCTTGCGGCTGTAATCGCGGTAGAGCATGGAGGCGACCGCATCGACGCGCAGCCCATCGACGTGATGCTCCTGCAGCCAGTAAAGTGCGTTGGCGATCAGGTAGTTAGAGACCTCGGCGCGTCCATAGTTGAACACCATCGTGTTCCAGTCAGGGTGAAACCCTTCCTTGGGATCGGCGTGTTCGTAGAGCGCAGTCCCATCGAATTTCGCCAGCCCATGGGCGTCCTCCGGGAAATGCCCCGGCACCCAATCGAGGATCACACCGATATCGGCATTATGCGCGGCCTCGATGAAGGCGCGGAATTCATCCGGGGTACCGTGGCGGATCGTGGGCGCGAAGAGGCCCACCGGCTGATAGCCCCAGGAGCCATCAAACGGGAACTCCGAGATCGGCATCAGCTCGATATGGGTGAAGCCCATGTCCTTGGCGTAGTTCACCAATTGCTCGGCGTGTTCGAGATAACTCAGCGGGCGGTTGCCCTCTTCCGGCACGCGCCGCCAGGAGCCCAGATGGACTTCGTAAATCGAGATCGGCTGGTCAAAGCGCTGCTGTGCCGCGCGTTTGGTCATCCAGCCACTGTCTGCCCAATCGTGTCCTGCAAGACTGCGCACGACCGAGCCCGTGCGTGGCGGATGCTCGGCGCCGAACCCCACAGGGTCGGCCTTCTGCGGCAGCAGGTGGCCGTGCGCATCCAGAACTTCGAACTTGTAGACTTCGCCGTCGCCGATGCCGGGCATGAAGATCTCCCACACCCCCGTCTGACCGCGCCGACGCAGCAGATGACGGCGCCCGTCCCAGGTGTTGAAATCGCCGACCACCGAAACGCGGGAGGCATTGGGTGCCCAGACGGCGAAATGGGTGCCCGGTGTGCCGTCATGGGTCATCACATGGGCCCCGAGCACGTGCCAGAGCTGGCGATGCGTGCCCTCGCCGATGAGATATTCGTCCCATTCGCCCATCACCGGGCCAAAGCGATACGGATCATCGACGACCCAATGATGCCCATCGCGGGTGATGCTCAGGTGATAGGCAAAGCGGTTTTTCCGACGCGAGGCGGTGCCTTCAAACAGCCCATCCGCGCCTGCGATCGGTTTGAGGGCCACGATCCGGCGCTGCGTCTTGGGATCGACCGCCTCAATGCGTTCAGCCCCGGGCACATAGGCGCGCACCACCCATTTACCGGCCACCTGATGCAGACCCAGCACGGAAAACGGGTCACCATGGCGGCCTGAAACGATGGCGGCGGCGTCCTGTGCGGTTGGTCCCAAGGCAGCTCCTTTCTAGGCGACATCCTTCCGCGAGGTGCGGGATGCAATGAGGCTCGGGGCGTTCCAGATGTCACGCGCATAGCCCGTAATCGTGCGATCCGACGAGAACCATCCCACGCGGGCGGTGTTGAGTGCGGCCATCCTGGTCCAGCCGCTCTGGTCGGCGAAGGCGGTATCGACGGCGCGCTGTGTGTCAAAATAGCTGTCAAAATCGCAGGTCACGAGGAAGTAGTCGTGATCCAGCAGGCCCTGGATCAACCCGCTGTAGCGCGACTTGTCCGAAGGTGAGAAGACGCCGGTTTCGATCTGGGTCAGGACGCGAGCCAGACGCGGGCTCGCCTCGACGGCGCGGCGGGCATAGTTGGGCTCGGCCCGGCGCGCGGTCACTTCCGCAGCTGTCAGACCGAAAAGGAAGAAGTTCTCGGCGCCCACACAGTCGCGGATTTCCACATTCGCCCCGTCCAGCGTTCCGATCGTGGGCGCGCCGTTGAGTGCAAACTTCATGTTGCCGGTGCCCGAGGCCTCCTTGCCCGCAGTGGAAATTTGCTCCGACAGATCCGCGGCGGGGATCAGGATTTCCGCCATCGAGACGTTGTAGTTCTCCGGATAGACAATCTGCAGCAGATCCTTGGTTGCGGGGTCCGCATTGATCAACTTGGCGGTGTCATTGATCAGGTGGATGATCTCCTTGGCGACCACATAGCCTGGCGCCGCCTTCCCGCCGAAAATCTTGACCCGTGGCGTCCAGTTGCCGTTCGGGTTCTCGCGGATGTCATTCCAGAGCGCGATGGTTTCCAGCAGGTTCATCAGCTGGCGCTTGTACTCGTGGATGCGCTTGATCTGCACATCGAACATCGCGGCAGGGTCCAGCGTCACATCATCGCATTGCTTGAGCCAATTGGACAGTCGCTGTTTGTTCGCGTCCTTCGCCGCCTGGAATTTGTCCAGAAAGGCTGCGTCACTGGCATGACCGCTCAAGGCGTCCAGTTGCTGAAGGTCATCGGGCCAAGCGGTCCCGATGGTCTCGTTGATCAGCGTGCGCAGCGGCGGATTGCAGGAGTAGAGCCAGCGCCTTGGCGTGATGCCATTGGTCTGGTTGATGATCCGGCCGGGATAGTCGCGGTTCAGATCGGCAAAGACGGTCTCTTTCACCAGATCGGAATGCAGCGCCGACACCCCGTTGACATGATGCGCCATGATGAAGGCGAGCTCGCCCATCTTGATCTCGCCATGTTCGATGATGCGGACGTCACTGCCGGTTTCGGCCACATGCGCCGCCTCGATCAGATGGATGATGCGGTGGTGGCGCGGCAGCACACGGATGAAGAGCTCTTCCGGCCAACGCTCGAGCGCCTCGGGCAGCAGCGTGTGGTTGGTATAAGCAAGGCAGCCACGTGCCGTGCTGATGGCCTGCGCCACCTCGAGCCCGTGCTCGTCGATCAGCAGGCGCACAAGCTCAGGGCCCGCGATGGCCGGGTGCGTGTCATTGAGCTGGATCGCCACATGGTTCTGCAGATCGGCCAGATCGCCGCCCTCGCTGAGAAACCGGCGCAGCAGGTCCTGGATCGAAGCAGAGGTGAAGAAATACTCTTGCTTCAGGCGCAGTTCCTTGCCGGTATCGGTGGTGTCATCGGGGTAGAGCACACGGCTGATCGTGCGGGCCAGCGCCTCGGGTGCGCTGGCGGCCATATAGTCGCCGCGGTTGAAGCTCGCCAGATCGAAGGCGGTGGTGGGTTTGGCCGCCCAGAGACGCAGAGTATTGGCCCACCGCCCCTGCCAGCCGATCACCGGGGTGTCATAGGCCGAGGCCATCACCGTTTCCGCCGGATGCCAGACCGGTTTGCCACCCTCATCCTCCACGTGGCCACCGAAATCGATCGGGTAGTTCACCTCGGGGCGCTCGAACTCCCAGGCATGGCGTTGCGCAAGCCAGGTCTCTGCCGTCTCCATCTGCGCGCCATCTTCGAAATGCTGTTCGAAAAGCCCGTGTTCATAGCGGATGCCATAGCCGTAGGCCGGGATACCGAGGGTCGAGAGGGAATCCATGAAGCAGGCCGCCAGCCGCCCCAGACCGCCATTGCCAAGTGCTGCATCCGGCTCATTCGCGACCACGGCCGCATAATCCTGACCCAGATCGGCCAGCGCGGCTTCGGCCACCTCATCCAGGCCAAGGTTCACGGCGACATCCTCGATCAGCCGCCCGATCAGAAACTCCATCGAGAGATAGTAGACCCGCTTGCCCTGCACCTCGTAAGTCTTGCGCGTGCTCTCAAACCACGGATCGACCACGCGGTCGCGTAGGGCCAGCGACAGCGACATGCGCCAGTCATAAAGAGCCGCGTGGCTTTCATCCTTGCCAAGCGAATGTTTCAGGTGGCGCAGAATGTCCGCGCTGAAATCTTGAGGGGTAACCGGGGGAATACTCATGTCAGACATCGAATCTCATAAAGCGCATCGTGCGATGCATGGGGGTTAAAGACAGCCATTCTTTTCGTGATACCGGTTTTGCACGTCAGACAACACCCGTGATTGTTCAAAGCTCATGGGCCCAAGGGGGATTGGCCCCAGCCCGAGAGACGGTGACGGCGGCCACTTCGGCCCCGAGGGTGAGCGCGCGGGTTAAGGCTTCCGCATCGATCGCGGCGCGTTTGTCCTTTGTCAGAAGATCATCCTGCGCCAGCCGAGCCAGCACTCCGGCGTTGAAAGTGTCGCCCGCACCCACCGTATCGACCATCTTGGCGATCTTCGCAGGCACCTCGATCATCCCACCGTCCTTGAGGATTGCCGCGGCCCCATCAGCCCCGCGGGTCACGATCACCGCGTGTGGACCGGCGGCACACAATGTGCGCGCTTTGTCTTCAAGGCCCGCATCCGACTGAACGATCCAATCAAGATCTTCATCCGAGACTTTCACGATATCGGATACGGCGATCATACGGTCCAGACGCGCCCGGTAGCGGGCCTCGTCCTGCACGAAGGCGGCGCGGATGTTCGGGTCGATCATGATCAGGCGCCGCGACGCTTCGCGCTCGGCCAGCGCAGCGTAGAACTCGGCACAGGGTTCGCTGATCAGGCTGATGCCGCCGAAATAGAGTGCTTGGGCGGTCGGTGGCAGGTCGGGCAGTTGGTCCGGCGTCAGGCTGCGCCCGGCCGTGTTCTCGTCATAGAAGGTATAGCGCGCCTGGCCATTCGTAAGCTCGACAAAGGCCAAGGTTGTGGGCAGAGACGACCGGATGACATGGCTGCAATCGACGTGGCTGTGCTCTAGTGCTGCGGCGAGCTGTGTGCCGAAGAGATCGTCGGAGAGCCCCGTCACAAAGCCCGTTGTCTGACCAAGCCGGCCCAATGCAATGGCGGTGTTGAAGACTGCGCCCCCCGCGTGGGGGACAAAACCCTGTGCCCCCTCCGCCGTATCGGCGGGGATCATGTCAATCAGGGCTTCGCCGCAGCAGATGATCATATCCCGCTCCCGTCGCGCCGTGCTGGCCTCTAGGCCTTCAGTTTCGCGGCATCGTTTGCCAGCGCTTCGATACCCGCCCAATCGCCATCTTGCACAAGGTTGGCGGGCGCAACCCAGCTGCCACCGGCGCAGAGGACGTTTGGCAGATCAAGGTAGGTTTGCGCATTCTGCGGGCTGACGCCGCCGGTTGGGCAGAACGAGATTTGCGGCAGAGGTGCGCCGATTGCCTTGAGCGCGGGCGCCCCGCCCGAGGCTTCGGCGGGGAAGAACTTGAGCACGTCATAGCCGCGCTCGAGTAGGCGCATGGCTTCGGAGGCGGTGGCTGCACCGGCCAGCAAGGGCAGGCCTTCTGCCTCGCAAGCGTCGATCAGCGCATCGGTTGCGCCGGGTGACACGCCAAAGGTGGCGCCCGCAGCCTTTGCATTCTTCACGTCCTGCGGGGTCACAAGCGTGCCCGCACCGACAACACCGCCAGGCACCTTCGCCATCTCCGAGATCGCCTCGAGCGCTGCGGGGGTGCGCAGCGTAACTTCGAGTGCGGGCAGCCCCCCGGCCACCAGCGCTTCGGCCAGAGGACGGGCATGGGCTGCATCCTTGACCACCAGCACGGGGACAATGGGCGCCAGCGTGCAGATCTCGCGGGCGCGTTGGCTGGCCTCTTGCGGGGTCATTGGGGTGTCCTTTCCTAAAAGAGCACGCTGGCGCCGGTATCGGCGGTACCAACGGAGCGGCGGAACTGGGCAAAAAGCTCGCGTCCCAAACCATATTCATTCGCACCGAGATTGGCACGCACCGGGTCGCGGTCGAGCACGCCGGGGGTCATGATGTCAAGATCACCGGTTATGGCATCGACGCGCAGCACATCGCCATCCTGCAGCTTCGAGATGGCGCCACCATCGAGCGCCTCGGGGCTGACGTGGATCGCGGCAGGCACCGAGCCAGACGCCCCCGACATGCGCCCGTCGGTCACGAGGGCCACATTTATCCCCCGCGCCTGCAGGTTCTTGAGAAGCGGCGTCAGGCTGTGGAGTTCCGGCATGCCATTGGCCTTCGGGCCCTGAAAGCGGACGACAACCACGGTGTCTTCGGTGATCTCATGGGCTCGGCACGCCGCTTTGACTTCTTCTTGATCGTGAAAGACGCGCACCGGCGCCTCGACGATCTGGTGCTCTGGTTTCACGGCAGAGACCTTCATCACCGCATTGCCAAGGCTACCGCTCATGCGTTTCAGCCCGCCCGTCGGCTGGAATGGGTCTGCGGCGGGGCGCAGGATTTTTTCATTGAGGCTGTGGGGTGTGCCCTCTTCCCAGACCAAGATGCCGTCCTTGAGCTTGGGTTCTTGGGTGTACGCCTCGAGCCCGCCGCCGGCGACTGTTTTGGTGTCGGCGTGCAACAGCCCTGCCCCCAGAAGTTCCCGGATCATGTATCCAAGGCCACCCGCGGCGTGAAAATGGTTCACATCCGCGAGGCCATTTGGGTAGACCCGGGCCAGAAGCGGTGTGACCTCGGAGAGATCCGAGAAATCCTGCCAGTCGAGGATGATCCCGCCTGCGCGCGCCATGGCCACAAGGTGAATGAGCAGATTGGTTGAGCCGCCCGTGGAATTCAGCCCGATGATGCCGTTCACAAAAGCCTTTTCATCGAGAACATCGCAGACCGGCAGGTAGTTCTCGCCCAGATCGGAATGCGCCAGCGCAGTTTTCGCGCCTGCCTTCGTGAGCGCGTCGCGGATCTCGGTGTTCGGGGTCACGAAACTGGTGCCCGGCAAATGCATGCCCATGAATTCCATGAGCATCTGATTGGTGTTGGCGGTGCCGTAGAAGGTACAGGTGCCCGGCCCGTGATAGGCACCCATCTCAGCTTTCATGAGCTCTTCGCGGCCCACTTCACCAGCGGCGAATTTCTGACGGACCTGACTCTTTTCCTCATTGGAGAGACCGGAGGTCATCGGGCCCGCAGGCAGAAAGACAGTCGGGATATGCCCGAAGGTCTGCGCCGCGATGATGAGCCCCGGCACGATCTTGTCGCAGACACCAAGATAAACGGCCGCGTCAAACGTATTGTGCGTCATCGCGATGCCGGTCGCCATGGCGATGAGGTCGCGGGAAAAGAGGCTCAGCTCCATGCCCGGCTCACCCTGGGTCACGCCGTCACACATAGCGGGCACGCCACCCGCGACTTGCGCGGTGGCACCCACCTCACGCGCCGCCTCCCGGATCAGATCAGGGAAACGCTCGAACGGCTGATGCGCCGAGAGCATATCGTTGTAGGTCGTCACGATTGCCAGGTTCGGCGCCTGCTCGGTCGCGAGCGCCGCCTGATCGGGACCTGCACCGGCATAGGCGTGGGCCTGTCCGCTGCAGCTCAGATGCCCGCGCGCGGGCCCCTTAGTGCGGGCGGCCTCCATACGGGCCAGATACTCGCCTCGCGGTCCTTCGCTGCGCGCAATGATGCGGTCGGTGACGCGGGCAATCGTGTCGTTCAGTGTCATCTGAGGTTCCTCTTGGTCCCTGGATGGCGCGGACGGCAGGTCAGGTCTTGGACAGTTCCGCGAGCCTGCGGCCTGTGTCAATCATCCGGTTGGCAAAGCCCCATTCGTTGTCATACCAGCTGACCACGCGGACCAGACCGTCTTTGGTGACGCTGGTCTGCGGGGCGGCAAAACACGACGAATGCGGGTTGTGGTTGTAGTCAATGGAGACGGTCGGGTCGGTCTCATAGGCCAGTACGCCTTTCAGCTCGCCTTCGGCGGCGGCCTTCATGGCGGCGTTGATCTCGTCTTTGGTGGCGGGCTTGTCGGTTGTGCAGGTCAGATCGACCAGCGAGACATTGGGCGTGGGCACGCGGACGGCAGAGCCTTCCAGCTTGCCTTCCAGATGCGGCAGCACAAGCGAAATCGCTTTGGCGGCCCCGGTCGACGTCGGTACCATGGACAGTGCCGCTGCGCGTCCGCGATAGAGATCCTTGTGAGGGGCATCATGCGAGGGCTGGTCGCCCGTGTAGGCGTGGATCGTGGTCATGTAGCCGGTCTTGATCCCGAAGGTCTTGTCGAGCACATAGGCCACGGGCGCGAGGCAGTTGGTGGTGCAGGAGGCGTTCGAGATGACGATGTCATCTTTGGTCATGTCCTTGTCATTCACGCCAAAGACGACGGTGCGGTCGGCCCCCGCCCCAGGCGCCGAGATCAACACGCGCTGAGAGCCGTTCTCCAGATGCTGCGCCGCCTTCTCCCGCGCGGTGAAGAGCCCGGTGCACTCCATGGCGACGTCAACGCCGTCCCACGGCAGCTCCGCCGGGTTGCGGATGGCGGTCACCGCGATGCTCTTGCCATTCACGACCAGCGCATCGCCGGAGACCGAGACCTCGGCGTCAAAACGGCCGTGCACACTGTCGTACTTGAGAAGATGCGCCAAGGTCTCGGGGGTCGACAGGTCGTTGATCGCGGTAACGTCCACGTCAGACACCTTGTTCTCGACAAGCGCGCGCAGCACGCCCCGACCGATGCGACCAAAACCGTTAATTGCAACTGAGTGAGACATCTTCTTCCTCCAGAACTTCTTCTGTCATGCGCCGGGATGAAACGGCTGGCTCTTGTTAGCGCTAACGATCATATTTCCACGCGGATATCAATGGCCGATTGCGCAGGCTCCAACCAAGATTAGCATAGAATGGCCGTTTTTCAGCCGTGTGACGCTGTGCCGTCAAAAATTACATCCGCTGGCAGCGCCTGCGCGACGACCAACCTTGCGTTGCGCAGATCATTGTCCTCGGCACGGGTGATGGCGGCTTCTTCGGCCAGCCCTTCGCTCAACCAGCGCTGAATGAGCCGCGCGCGCAGCGTCTCCATGGGCACATCCAACCTGATCCGCATATCCCAGAGTGGGGCGAGGTCGCGCCACTCAGGCGCGTCCAGCAGCAGGTAGTTGCCTTCGACGATGACAGTATCGCAGTCCCCATCGAGCATGCCAGCCCCTGCAATGGCGATGTCGCGAGACCGGTCAAATCGCGGATAGTAGACGGGCGTCTCCACGCCAAGTGCTGGCATCAGCCGTTGGAAACCGCCGACATCGAAGGTTTCGGGCGCGCCCTTTCGATTAAGCAGATTCTTCTGCGCGAGAATGACGTTGTCGAGATGGAAGCCGTCCATCGGGACGACCTGGGCAGAGCAGTTGCTTTGGTTCAGCGCGGCGGCCACGTGCTCGGCCAGGGTCGACTTGCCGCTGCCAGGCGCACCAGCAACAGCGACCAGCCGCCGCCGCGCTTTGCGGGGCGCGGCGCTGATAGCGGCGACCAGATCGTTGAGGCTCTGAAGCGTCTGCGTCACGCGGCAACATCAGCCGTGGGAGGCTCTTTTGCACCCGTCATGAAGGCCACGGCATCGGACATCGTATAGTCTTTGGGGTCGATCACGCAGAGCCGTTTGCCGAGACGGTGCACGTGAATACGATCCGCCACCTCGAAGACATGCGGCATGTTGTGACTGATCAGGATGATCGGAATGCCGCGGGATTTCACATCCAAGATCAGTTCCAGCACGCGGCGTGATTCCTTGACGCCAAGCGCGGCGGTGGGTTCATCGAGAATGATCACTTTCGATCCGAAGGCAGCTGCGCGGGCGACGGCCACACCCTGCCGTTGGCCACCAGAAAGCGTTTCCACCGCCTGATTGATGTTCTGGATGGTCATCAGCCCAAGCTCCGACAGCTTGTCGCGGGCAATCCGCTCCATCTCGGCGCGGTCGAGCTGGCGCAGCCATGTGCCCCGGAACCCCGGTTTGCGGATCTCGCGACCCATGAACATATTGTCGGCGATCGACAGCGCGGGGGACATCGCGAGGGTCTGATAGACCGTCTCGATCCCCTCGTTCCGCGCGTCGATGGGCGAGGTGAAATGCACCTTCCGGCCTTCGAGAAAGACCTCGCCTTCATCAGGGATCACCGCTCCGGAAACCGCCTTGATCAGCGAGGATTTCCCGGCGCCGTTGTCCCCGATCACCGCGAGGATCTCGCCCGGCATCAGGTCGAAATCACAGTGATCGAGCGCCGTCACCCGGCCGTAGCGCTTGACGAGGTTGCGACCTTTGAGAATGGGTTCCATCAGACCGATACCTTTCTGATCCATTGATCCACACCGACGGCTGCAATGATGAGCACCCCGATCAGCAGATAGGTCCATTGCGCATCCGCCCCCATCAGCCGCAGACCAAGCGTAAACACTCCGACGATGAGCGCGCCGAAGAGCGTGCCCATGATCGAGCCGCGCCCGCCGAAGAGGGAGATGCCACCGATCACCACGGCGGTGATGCTTTCGATATTTGCAAGCTGGCCAGACGTTGGCGAGACCGACCCGATCCGGCCAATCAACGCCCAGCCTGCGAAGGCGCAGATCAGACCCGCGAGCATATAGACGGAGATGAGCGTGCGTTTGACGTTGACGCCAGACAGCTCGGCCGCTTCCGGATCATCGCCGACCGCATAGACGTGACGCCCCCAGGCGGTGTGTTTGAGCGCATAGGCCAGCACGAAGACCAGAAGCAGCATGAAGACGGCGCCGAAGGTGAGCCGAGCGCTGCCCAACTGGATGGTCGTGCCGAAGAACTGCAGCAGGGAGGCCTCCGCCTCGATCTCCTGGCTGCGGATGGTTTCGTTGGCGGAATAGAGAAAGTTCGTCGCCAGCACGATTTGCCACATGCCCAGCGTCACAATGAAGGGCGGGAGTTTGACTCGCGCGACGAGCCACCCATTGAGAAAGCCAATCAGCGTGCCGCACAGCAGGCCACAAGCGACCGAGATTTCCACGGGGATGCCATAGCGGAAGGTGAACTGGCCCATGACCACGGAGGACATGACCATGATCGCACCGACGCTGAGGTCGATCCCGGCGGTCAGGATGACGAGACTTTGCGCCGCCGCCACGATGCCCACGATTTGCACCTGCTGGAGGATCAGCGTCAGCGCGAAAGGCGAGAAGAATTTCGTCCCGAGCAGCAGGCCAAAAATCACAATGGACGCAACGAGGACGATGAGGGGGACCAGTGAAGGGTTCACATGCAGCAAGTGCTGCACCGTCCCGATCAGCCCGCGATGAGGATCGTCAAATTCGGCAACCGCTTCGGGTCGCTTTGACAGATCCGCTTCGTAGTCTTGAGATTTTCCTGATGTCTCAGACACAGTTCTCCCCTCCCTGTCCCCGGGTCACATCCTTACGTGATGGTGTGCAGTGTGCCAGACCGGTGCGAAAAAGTCCCGGTCGGATGTGGCGCGCGAAGGACCCGCGCGCCACGATGATCAGCTGTGGCTCAGCCCCAGCAGAGGTCTTTGCCTTCGGAAACCGAGATCGACTCAACACCATCCGCCGGCGCATCGGTCACCAGCGCGACGCCGGTGTCGAAGAAGTCTTTACCGGGTGTCGGCTCAGGCTTCACGCCTTCGTCGGCCCACTTCTTGATCGCTTCAACACCCAGCGAGGCCATGAGCAGCGGATACTGCTGCGAGGTCGCGCCAATCACACCGTCCGCCACGTTCTGCACGCCAGGACAGCCGCCATCAACGGAGACAATCAGAACGTCATTTTCGCGACCGATGGCCTTGAGCGCCTCGTAGGCGCCCGCTGCCGCCGGCTCATTGATCGTATGTACGACATTGATCGTCGGATCTTTTGCCAGCAGGTTTTCCATCGCGCGGCGGCCACCCTCTTCATTGCCGTCGGTCACGTCGCTGCCGACGATCCGAGCGTCGCTCTCATCGCCGATCACGCCCGGATCGGCCAGGTCAATGCCAAAGCCATCAAGGAAACCCTGGTTGCGCAGCACGTCCACGGTGGGCTGGCTGACGTTAAGGTCCAGCGTTGCGATCTTGGCGCTATCCGCCGCATCTCCCAACTGCGCCCGTGCCCATTCGCCAATCAGCACGCCGGCCTTGTAGTTGTCGGTCGCGAAAGTGGCATCAGCCGCGTCGATCGGCTCCAGCGGAGTGTCGAGCGCGATGACCAGGAGGCCTGCGTCGCGTGCCTGGGTGACCGCCGACACAATCGACGACGTGTCGGAGGCGGTGATCAGAATGCCTTTTGCCCCATCCAGGATGCAGGTCTCGATGGCCTGGACTTGCGTCTCGTGGTCGCCGTCGACTTTCCCCGCAAAGGCCTTCAGCGTCATGCCGAGCTCAGAGGCCTTGGCCTCGGCACCCTCTTTCATCTTTACAAAGAACGGGTTGGTGTCGGTTTTGGTAATCAGGCAGGCCGTGATGTCATCGGCAACCGCCACGCCGCTGGTCGCGCCCAGAGTGCTCAGACCCAGTATCGTGCTGGCGAGAAGTTTCTTCATGTTTTCCTCCCAAGGAAACGTTGGTGTCTTTGGTAAGGCGCGGGCAGCGCGCCTCGGCCTGCGGAATTCTCCCCCGTCAGGTCTCGCCCAAGACACATCATTTCAAACCGACTGTCAATAAATAAATAAACTTGATTTATTAATTGGAGCGCGCCAGAATACCCAAGGAAACAAGGGACATGAGCAGCCCGATGGATGGCAATAAGGTCAAGGGTTTGAGCATCGGCGTGAATCAACGCGGCGTGCGCAACTATAACGAGCGCCTGTTGCTGTCGATGTTCATGCGCCATGGCGCCATGCCGGGAAGTGACCTTGCGCGCATGGCGGGCCTGTCGCCGCAAACCGTCTCCGTGATCCTGAGAAAGCTCGAAAGTGATGGACTTCTGGCCCGTGGCGAACCGCAGCGTGGCAAGGTCGGCAAACCATCGATTCCGATGGATCTGTCCCCGGAAGGTGTCTTTGCCTTTGGCCTCAAGATCGGGCGGCGCAGTGCGGAGTTGCTTTTGCTGAATTTCAAGGGCGATGTCATCAAGCAGGTGCATATGTCCTACAGCTACCCCTCGCCCGAGGTCGTGTTCGGCTTCCTGGAGGGCGGGATCGATACGCTGATGGAAGAGATGAGCGCCACGCAGCAAACCCGCCTCTGCGGTATCGGCGTGGCCTCTCCCTTCGAGCTGTGGAAGTGGCACAACCTCTCAGGTCCTGCGGCAGAGGACTTCAGCTCGTGGAAGGACATCCAGTTCGCCGATGAAGTCGCTAAGTTCAGCACACTGCCGATCTTCGTGTGCAACGACGCAACCGCGGCCTGCCGGGCCGAACACCTCTATGGCCTTGGCAAGGAGTATCGCGACTATGCCTACTTCTATATCGGCTCCTTCATCGGCGGCGGTGTGGTGCTGAACCACACGGTCTTCGAGGGCAATCAGGGCAATGCAGGCGCGCTGGGGTCGCTGCGCAGCACCGGGCCGCTGGGCGAGAGCCGCCAGTTGATCGACGTGGCCTCGCTGCATCTGCTCGAAGCACGGCTGGTCGAGGTGGGTTTGAACCCCAAACAGCTCTGGCAGCTACCGCAGGATTGGAGTGCCCTCGCCCGCTATGTCGATCCTTGGGTCGGCGAAACCGCACAGGAGTTGGCCAAAGCAGCGCTCTCGATTTGTTCGGTGATCGACTTCGAAGCCATCCTGATCGACGGCGCCTTCCCCGAAACGGTGCGCACCGAGTTGGTCGAACGTGTGCGCCGCTATCTTGTCAATCAGGACACCCGCGGGCTGCTCGCCCCGCGCATCGAGGCGGGCGATATCGGCTTCAACGCGCGTGCCATCGGGGCGGCGAGTGGCCCGATCTTTTCGCAGTTCTTGCTGAACACCAACGCCGGTCTGTCCTCGGTCTGAGCCTCACAGGGCTTGGCGCATCGTGGCGACCAGTACCTCTGACGACAACGCGCACGGGTTCGCCTTCATCGACGAGGCCGTCTGCGCCTCTTCCGCAATTGCCATCAGGTCGGTCTGCGGGGCGAGCCAGGTTCCGAGGCGGGGAACTTGCCACCTGTCGAGCATCTCAGGCAATGCTGCGAAAACATCGTCGGGGGGATGATCAAAGGCCTCTGCCAGCCAAGCGGCCACCTCGTGAAATCGACCAAGATCGGCGCCGCCATTGGCCAAAGCTTCCCTGTTCGCGATGAGAACCGGCCCCAGGAGGCGGCCGCAAATCAAGCCGTGCGGAGCACCTAAACGCCCACCCAAGACACCCGCCAACCCATGCACCGCACCCAACCCTGCATTTGCCAACGCGAGACCGCTCGCGAGGCTCACAAAAGCGATGTCGTCGCGCGCCTGTGCGTCTTCCTGAGCGGCGAGGCGTGCGAGGGCCTGTGCGCCCAATGGAATGGCCGCGCGGCATAGGGCGTCGGTCAACGGGTTCGCGCGGGTGCAGAGGTATGGCTCGATGACCTGGGTCAGAGCGTCCAGCCCGGAGGCCAGCGTCTGCGCACGTGGCGCATGATCTGTCAGGCTTGGATCAACGACGGCAAGGTCCGGCAGCATCCTGTCGTCGCGCAAGCTGACCTTGCGGGCGGCCTCGGGCACCGAAATCACGGCGTTCTTGGTGGCCTCGGCGCCTGTCCCGGACGTCGTGGGAACCGCGATGAACGGCAGCGGCGCTTCCGTCAGCGGTTTGCCTCCGCCCACACCCTCAAGGTGGTCCATGACCTCCGACGTGCCGGGCAGCAGGGCGGCGACCGCCTTGCCAAGGTCGATCACGGAGCCACCTCCGACCGAAACGACGACGTCGGCACCCGCCGTGCGGCCCATGGTCATGGCTTCCTCGACCATTGGCACCGTGGGCTCGCCGGTACAGATCACGGCGGTGACCTGCGCACCTTTGCTCTTGAGGCTATCGGCAAGTTGATCGACCCAGGCCACTGACCGTCCGCGGATGAGGAGAACGGATCGCCCAAACGTCAACGCCTCTGCGGCCACGAGTTCACGGGTGCCGCGCCCAAACTCAATGCGGCCAGCGGTGAGGAGACGAAACGCTGGCGTCAAAACCGCATCGTCGCATCAACAGCACGCTTCCAGGCCGCGTATTTGTCGTCGCGATCCGTGTCGTCCATTTTCGGTGTGAACTGTTGCTGCAGGGCCCAGCTTTTCGAAAACCCGTCCATATCGGGATAGAGACCCGCGCGCTGCCCGGCGAGCCACGCCGCCCCGAGCGCGGTTGTCTCCAGCACTTCCGGCCGATCCACGGGCGCGCCGATGATGTCGGAGAGGAACTGCATCGCCCAATCCGACGCAGACATGCCGCCATCAACGCGCAGCGTGGCACCTGCCCCCTCGCCCTGCCAATCGGCCTGCATCGCCTCCAGCAGATCGCGCGTCTGGTAGCCAACGCTTTCCAGCGCCGCTTTAGCGTATTCTTCCGGACCCGAGTTGCGGGTCAGCCCAAAGACGGCGCCACGGCATTCAGCGTTCCAATAAGGCGCGCCCAAGCCGACGAAAGCAGGCACCAGGACAACGTTCTGGTTTGGATCAGCCCTCTCGGCCAGAGGTTGAGTTTCCGCCGCCTCGCGGATGATCTTGAGCCCGTCGCGCAGCCATTGTACGACCGCACCAGCCACGAAAATCGAGCCCTCAAGTGCATAGGTGGGTTTTCCGTCGAACTGATAGGCGATGGTCGTCAGCAGGCGGTTCTTCGATGTCACCGCCGTCTCGCCTGTGTTCAGGAGCGCAAAACATCCGGTACCGTATGTTGACTTCAGCATACCAGGTTCGAAACACGCCTGCCCTATGGTGGCCGCCTGCTGGTCGCCGGCCACGCCGAGGATCGGGATCGGACGTCCAAAGAGG
This sequence comes from Roseobacter cerffii, assembly GCF_054226325.1. Classification (NCBI taxonomy): domain Bacteria; kingdom Pseudomonadati; phylum Pseudomonadota; class Alphaproteobacteria; order Rhodobacterales; family Roseobacteraceae; genus Roseobacter; species Roseobacter cerffii. The sequence goes on along the minus strand of NZ_CM135757.1, from coordinate 1,757,697 downwards.
TCAGGCCGTGTTGTTCCGAAGTCCGACGCACAATCGCGCACTTCGGGCAACATCTGAATAGGGATGTCAAAGAGCTCACAAATCGAGGTACTCCACCGCCCTTTATGAATGTCATAGAGCAACGTGCGCGCCGCGTTGGTCGCATCCGTCACATGCGCTTCACCGCCGGTGAGCTTCCAGATCAGGAAGCTGTCGACGGTGCCGAAAAGCAGCTCACCCCTTTGTCCGCGCTCCCGCGACCCCTCCACATGATCGAGGATCCATTTGAGTTTCGTACCGGAGAAGTACGGGTCCGCGAGCAAGCCGGTTTTCTCGGTGATCATCTTGTCGTGGCCGGCTTCGCGCAACTCCCGGCAATAATCTGCGGTGCGCCGGTCCTGCCAGACGATCGCATTGTGGATCGGCTTGCCCGTGTCTTTCTCCCAGACAACCACGGTTTCGCGCTGGTTGGTGATGCCGATGGCGGTGATGTCATCCGGCCCGAGGCCCGCTTTCTCGATCGCAGCCCTGCAGGTGCCTGCCGTCGTGGACCACAGATCACCTGGATCATGTTCAACCCAGCCACTGTTCGGGAAGTGCTGCGGGAACTCTTCCTGTGCGCTCGACGTGATCTTCATCTCCGCGTCGAAGAGGATCGCGCGCGATGAGGTCGTCCCCTGATCGATGGCGAGAATATGGGTCATGGCATCCCCCGGCTGTCACTGAATTCTTTCGAGCAAGACTGCCCATGAAAAAACCGGGGCGCAACACGTGCGCCCCGGCTTATGGTCAAAGACTTAGTTTTCCCAGGACTTGATCAGCTCGTCATAGCTGACGGTCATGGGCTCTTCGTCCTCGTTTTCCAGTTTCGGGAACGGGGCACCCGGCTGAGCAAACCAATGCTCTGCACCAAGTTCCTCATTCATAACCGGGCCAAGATCGCCCTGGACACCGGCACGTTCCAGGCGCTCCAACACACGCTCCTGGTCTGCACAGAGCGCATCCAGAGCCTCCTGAGGTGTCTTGGCGCCGGACATGGCGTCACCGATGTTCTGCCACCACAGCTGCGCCAGTTTGGGATAGTCCGGAACGTTGGTGCCTGTTGGCGACCAGGCCACGCGCGCGGGCGAACGGTAGAACTCGACCAGACCGCCCAGCTTGTCGGCACGGTCGGTGAAGTGATCGCTGTCGATGGTGCTTTCGCGGATGAAGGTCAGCCCGACGTCGGACTTCTTCAGGTCCACCGTCTTAGAGACCACGAACTGCGCATAAAGCCATGCGGCCTTGGCACGATCCACCGGGGTGCTTTCCATCAGCGTCCAGGAACCAGCGTCCTGATAGCCGATCTTCTGGCCTTCTTTCCAGTAAACGCCATGCGGGCTGGGGGCCATGCGCCATTTGGGCGTGCCGTCGTCGTTCATCACCGGCAGGTCAGGCTCGACCGTGGCCGCGGTGAAGGCGGTGTACCAGAACATCTGCTGTGCGACGTTTCCTTGCGCCGGGATCGGTCCCGCCTCGGAGAAGGTCATGCCAGCTGCGGCGGGCGGCGAATACTTTTGCAGCCATTCGATGGCCTTGGTCACCGCATAGACAGCCGCGGGCGAGTTGGTCGCACCGCCCCGCGCCACGCAGGAGCCCACAGGCTGCGAGTTCTCGTTCACCCGGATGCCCCATTCGTCGACGGGCAGACCGTTCGGCTCACCCACGTCACCCATGCCCGCCATGGACATCCACGCGTCGGTGTAGCGCCATCCGAGCGACGGGTCTTTCTTGCCGTAGTCCATGTTGCCAAAGACGTCGCCTTCCACACCCATGTGGCTGAGGTCACGGCCTGTAAAGAATTCGGCGATGTCCTCATAGGCTGTCCAGTTCACCGGAACGCCCAGCTCATAGCCATACTTCTCTTGGAAATCAGCCTTGTTCTTCTCGTCGTTGAACCAGTCGTAGCGGAACCAGTAGAGGTTCGCGAACTGCTGGCTCGGCAGTTGGTAGAGCTTACCATCCGGCCCGGTGGTGAAGCTGGTGCCAATGAAATCGTCCACGTCCAGCGTCGGCAAGGTCACGTCGGCGCCCTCGCCCGCCATCCAGTCAGTCAGGTTGCGCACCTGCTGGTAGCGCCAGTGTGTACCGATCAGGTCGGAGTCATTGATGTAGGCGTCATAAATGTTCTCGCCCGACTGCATCTGCGTTTGCAGCTTCTCGACCACGTCGCCTTCGCCGATGAGGTCGTGCGTGACCTGAATACCGGTGATCGCCGTAAAGGCCGGCGCCAGCACCTGGCTTTCATATTCATGCGTGGTGATCGTCTCGGAGACCACCTTGATGTCCATACCCTGGAACGGCTGGGCCGCATCGACGAAGAACTGCATCTCCGCTTCCTGCTCTTCCCGGCTCAGCACGCTCAGCCCTGCGATCTCGTTGTCGAGAAACGCCATCGCAGCCTCCATGTCCGCCCAGGCCGGCATCGCCAACAGCGATGTGACCAACGCGCCCATGGCGGTGGTTGATTTCAAAGAAAAGTTCATGTGTGTCCTCCCAAGACGTTATTGAACCGTTTTTTGCAGACTGCCCGAGACGTCCCGGACACTCCATTCTTCTTGCCTAGACCCAGCGGAACACCGCCACGGCATAGACAAGGCACGCCAGCAGCGCGTAGGGCTGCGGTGCGACCTCCAGACCCAGCCAGATCAGATTGATGAAGGCCGAGCCCAACAGCGTGATGAACAGACGATCACCCCGCGTTGTTTCGATGCGGAGAATGCCCACGCGGGGCGTCTCCGGGTATTTGATGGCGAGGATCGTGAAGATGATCAGCAGACAGGCGATCACGCCAAAGAAGATTGCAGTCGGTATGGTCCATGCCATCCAAGCCATCAGAAGTATCCTCCCTCATTCAGCCGACCTATCCAAATCGCTAAGAGCAGAACCGTGGCACATTGAAGAAACGCAAACAGCGGTTCGATCCAGCGACTTCCAGTCCGGATCGAAAGTAGCACCGCTGTCCACATAAGAGTTCCCGGAGCGACCATACCCAATAGGTGCAGCCAACTATTCAGAGAGTGTGAAGACAACTCGCCCCATCGCAACAAATACGCCAATTCGAGGCCGCCAAAGACCAAAACAGAAACCGGAGCAAACAGCCAATTCCCAAGAAATGCGACCCCATCGTCTGCAATCACACCAAGCATCAAAGCAGAAGGCCCAACCCAAGCCCAATTGCGGATAAAGACTTGTCGAAAATTGCGTCCCGTGTTCATGCGGACCAGTCGCCCCTGCAACAAAGCCTCCATCACACCCTCCCCAGGGCAAAGCCCTTGGCGATGTAGTTGCGGACGAAGTAGATCACCAAGGCGCCCGGCACGATGGTCAGCACACCGGCGGCAGCCAGCACGCCCCAGTCGATGCCCGCCGCGCCTTGGGTGCGCGTCATGATTGCGGCGATGGGCTTGGCGTCGACTGTGGTCAGCGTCCGGCTCAGCAGCAGTTCCACCCAGGAGAACATGAAGCAGAAGAAGGCTGCCACGCCGATGCCGGAGGAAATCAGCGGCATGAAGATCTTCACAAAAAACTTCCCGAAGGAGTAGCCGTCGAGATAGGCCGTCTCGTCGATCTCCTTGGGCACGCCGCGCATGAAGCCTTCCAAAATCCAGACCGCCAGCGGCACGTTGAAAAGGCAATGTGCCAGCGCCACCGCGATATGGGTGTCGAAGAGCCCCACCGAGGAGTAGAGCTGGAAGAACGGCAGCGCAAAGACCGCAGGCGGTGCCATCCGGTTGGTGAGCAGCCAGAAGAACAGGTGCTTGTCCCCCATAAAGCTGTAGCGCGAGAAGGCATAGGCAGCAGGCAGCGCTACCGCGAGGCTGATCGCCGTGTTCATCACCACATAGATCAACGAGTTGATATAGCCGATGTACCAGCTCTCATCCGTGAAGATCTTGACGTAGTTCTGGAATGTCAGGTTCTGCGGCCAGAGCGAAAACGAACTCACAATCTCGGTATTGGTCTTGAGGCTCATGTTCAGCAGCCAGTAGATCGGCAGCATCAGGAACAGCAGGTAAAGCCCCATGACAATGGCCGAGCGGTTGATGCGTGGGGCGCGGCGGCGCGCCACGGTTGTCTCACCCCGGCTCAGGGCCGCGGGGGCTTGCACAGTGGTATCGGACATCACACGCCGTCCCTTTTGTCGAGGTTGGTCATGACCGTGTAGAACACCCAGGAGATCAGCAGGATCACGAGGAAGTACATGATCGAGAAGGCCGCCGCCGGTCCGAGGTCAAACTGCCCCAGCGCCATCTTCACAAGGTCAATCGACAGGAAGGTGGTCGCGGAACCTGGCCCACCCCCGGTGACAACAAACGGCTCGGTGTAGATCATGAAGCTGTCCATGAAGCGCAGCAGGATCGCGATCATGAGCACGCCTGCCATCTTCGGCAGTTCGATGTAGCGGAAGACGGCCCAGCGGCTGGCCTGATCGATCTTGGCCGCCTGATAATAGGCGTTGGGGATCGATTGCAGCCCGGCATAGGCAAGCAGCGCCACCAGCGAGGTCCAGTGCCAGACATCCATGACGATCACGGTGACCCAGGCGGCAAAGACATCTTGCGTGTAATTATAGTCGATACCCAGCTTGTTCAGCGTATAGCCCAGCAAGCCAATGTCCACGCGGCCAAAGATCTGCCAGATGGTGCCGACCACGTTCCAAGGGATCAGCAGCGGTAGCGACATGACCACAAGGCAGAAGGACGCCCAAAAGCCGGATTTGGGCATGTTCAGCGCGATATAGATGCCCAGCGGAATCTCGATCGCAAGGATGATGCCGGAGAACATCAGCTGCCGCCAGAGCGCGTCCCACATGCGGTCGTCTTGCAGCATCTCGCGGAACCATTCGAGGCCCGCCCAGAAGAACTGATTGTTGCCGAAGGTGTCTTGCACGGAATAGTTAACGACCGTCATCAGCGGGATCACCGCCGAAAAGGCCACCAGCACCAGCACCGGCAGGACGAGGAACCACGCCTTTTGATTGACTGTCTTGTTCATCAGGCGGCCTCCCCCTCCGGCGCCACGCGCCAGTCATCCGCATAGACGTTGATCCCCTTGGGGTCGAAGGTCACATGCGGATTGATCTCCGGAATGAAATCACCCTCTCCCGCAATCGCGCTGAGCTGCGCGCCTTCGATCTCGAGCCGCACAATTTTGTGTCGTCCCACATCCTCCACCCGCAGAACCCGGGCCGGGACGCCCGTCTCCTCGGCGGTCACGCGGACATATTCGGGGCGGACGCCCACCTGCACCTTGCCATTCGGCGGTGCATATCCGGCGCTGAGCGGCACCTGAACACCTGCAACCTGCGCCGTGGCCCCCTCGATCTTCGCATCGAAGACGTTCATCCCGGGCGAGCCGATGAAGTAGCCAACGAAGGTATGCGCCGGGCGCTCGAAGAGCTCTTCCGGTGTGCCAATCTGGACCACCCGCCCGTCATACATGACCACCACCTTGTCGGCGAAGGTCAGCGCCTCGGTCTGGTCGTGGGTCACATAGATCATCGTGTGACCAAACTCGTGGTGCAGCGATTTCAGCTGGGTGCGCAGCTCCCACTTCATATGCGGGTCGATCACGGTCAGCGGCTCGTCAAAGAGCAGCGCGTTCACATCCTCGCGCACCATCCCGCGCCCCAGCGAGATCTTTTGCTTGGCATCCGCCGTGAGCCCACGCGCCTTGCGATCCAGCTCCGCCTCCATGCCGATCATTGCACCAATCTGCTGCACGCGCTGCGCGATGTAGGACGGATCGGCTCCGCGATTGCGCAGCGGAAAGGCCAGATTATCGCGTACGGTCATCGTGTCGTAGACCACCGGGAACTGGAACACCTGCGCGATGTTGCGCTCTGCCGTGGGCGCATCGGTCACGTCCTGATCATTGAACAGAATGCGCCCCTGACTGGGATGCAGCAGACCTGAGATGATGTTGAGCAGCGTGGATTTCCCGCAACCCGACGCGCCCAAAAGCGCATAGGCCTCGCCATCGACCCAATCGTGGTTCAGCTCTTTCAGAGCAAAGTCGTCTTCGGATTTCGGCGAAGGGAAATAGGAATGCGCGAGATTGTCGAGCGTGATCTTGGCCATTATGCCGCCTCTGCGTAGGGGGCCGCAGCGACCAACCCGCCGTCCTGACCAAAGAGATAAACATGCGCGGGGTCGAGATAGACCTCCAGATCTTGGCCCGGCGTCAGGCTCTGGATGCCATGCACGAGACCCACCCAGCGTTCTCCGTGATGATCGAGATGCACAAAGGTCTCTGAGCCCGTGATCTCGGTCACCGTGAGCTGCGTCTTGAACGACATCGCGCCTGCGACGTGCTGGGTCAGTTCCAGGTGGTTGGGGCGAAACCCCGCGGTGTAGGACCCATCGGGCAGCGATTGCGCGCTCGGCGGCACGTCCACTGTTTGTCCGTCGCCAAACGACAGAGCGGCGCCCGCCTTGGTGATCTTGAGGAAGTTCATCGGCGGGTCAGAAAAGACGCGCGCGGTCGTCGCATTGACCGGTTTGCGGTAGACGGTGGGGGTTGGCCCGAACTGCGTGACCCGCCCTTCCCAAAGGGCTGCGGTGTTGCCGCCAAGAAGCAGGGCCTCTTCCGGCTCCGTTGTCGCATAGACGAAGATGGACCCAGATTCCTCGAAGATTTTCGGGATTTCGGCGCGCAGTTCCTCGCGCAACTTGTAGTCGAGGTTGGCCAACGGCTCGTCGAGCAACACCAGACCGGCATTCTTCACCAGAGCCCGCGCGAGCGCGCAGCGTTGCTGCTGCCCACCGGACAGCTCAAGCGGTTTACGGTCCAGCATCGGGGTCAGCTTCATCAGCTCCGCCGTTTCGCGCACACGCCGGTCAATCTCATCCCGGGACTGTCCCAGCAGCCGCATTGGCGAGGCGATGTTATCGTAGACGGTCATGGAGGGGTAGTTGATGAACTGCTGATAGACCATCGCGACCTTGCGATCCTGCACCCGCATGCCTGTTACATCGTCGCCATTCCAGATCACGCGCCCCGTCGCCGGCACATCAAGCCCCGCCATCAGCCGCATGAGCGATGTCTTCCCTGAAAGTGTCGGCCCCAGCAGCACATTCATCGTGCCTTTCTGAAGCTCAATGTCTGTCGGGTAGATATGGGTCGCCCCGCCGACAGTCTTAGACACCCCTTCCAAAATCAAGGTCATGTCCGCCCCCTATTATTCTGCTGCTTTGGCCACGCGCTCCGCCGCAGCGGACCGCATGAATGTCTCCAATGCAGTGACGTCTTCTTGTGTCAGTCTCAGCCCGAGCTTGTTGCGCCGCCAGATCACGTCCTCAGCGGTACGGGCATATTCATTCTTCTGCAACCAGCGCACCTCGCGCTCGGTCAGTGTCGCGCCAAAGGGCTGGCCTAGATCGGCCTCACCCTGAGCCCCCGCCATCACGTCCCAGGCTTCTGTTCCATAGGCCCGCACCAACCGACGCGCCCAGAAATCCGACAGGAAAGCGAAGTCCTCCTTGAGCCGCGTGACCAGCACATCGAACCCATCAACGGCAAAGTCCCCACCTGGCAGCGGCACGCCGGCCGTCCAATGCCCTGATGTGCCCGGAAAAAACGGCACGATCTTGTCCATCGCATCCTCCGCGAGCTTGCGATAGGTGGTGATCTTGCCGCCAAACACATTGAGGATCGGCGCACCGCCCGCATCATCCACTTTCAGCGTGTAGTCGCGCGTCGCTGCCGTCGCGCTGCTCGCCCCATCGTCATAGAGCGGCCGCACGCCGGAATAGCTCCAGACCACGTCCTCTACCCCGATATCCTCTTTGAGATACTGATTGATGAAGTTGAGCAGGTAGTCTCGCTCCTCGGTCGTGCATTCCGGCTTCACGCTCGGGTCATCATGCTCCGCATCGGTGGTGCCGATCAGGGTGAAATCCGTCTCGTAGGGGATCGCGAAGATAATGCGCCCATCGGTGCCCTGGAAAAAATAGCACTTGTCGTGATCGTAAAGCTTGCGCGTCACAATATGACTGCCCCGCACCAGCCGCACGCCTTCGCTCGAGTTGATCCGCACCTTCTGCTGGATGATGTCGCCAACCCAAGGACCGCCTGCATTCACCAGCATACGTGCACGTATGTTTTGGCTCTCACCGCTTTCCACGTCTTCGACCGTGATCTCCCACAGATCATCAACACGTGCCGCACTGATCACCTTGGTCCGGACCATCACATCCGCTCCCCGTGCCTCCGCATCACGGGCGTTGAGCACGACCAGCCGCGAGTCCTCAATCCAACAATCGGAATACTCATATGCCTTCTCGAACCGATCCTCGAGTGGTGCCCCCTCGACGCTTCCCTTCAGGCTCAACGTCTTAGTCGCCGGCAAGATCTTCCGCCCGCCCAGATTGTCGTAGAGCAGCAAACCGAAGCGGATCAGCCATGCCGGCCGACGCCCTTTCATCCACGGCATGATCGTGTTCAGAATACGCGACGTTGGCGTCGCGCCCTCGAACCGCATGTCTTTGTGATAGGGCAGCACAAAGCGCATCGGCCAGCTGACATGCGGCATCGCCTTGAGCAGAACTTCCCGCTCCGCCAATGCATGGCGCACGAGATTGATCTCAAAGTACTCAAGATAGCGCAGCCCGCCGTGGAACAGCTTGGTAGATGCGGAGGAGGTGGCCGATGCCAGATCATTCATTTCGGCGAGCGCCACGCTCAACCCGCGGCCTGCCGCATCGCGCGCAATGCCGCAGCCATTGATACCACCGCCCACGATGAAAAGGTCATATGTCTTGGAATGCGCTTGAAGCGACGACACAAAACCCTCCCAACTTTGCGTTCACCGTTGGCAGAGGGGTACCGCACTGGATGACCGCGATCAAGCGGTTTTTTTCGTTTATGTTCGTTTTTGACCGGAACCCAGGATGAGCGATTACCGCAGGCATCGCTCTCGACCCGCAACCGGGGTGCAGACGCTGTGCAGATTCAGCAAGACGGAGCGTCGGGCAGGCTGAGACGCGACTGACAGGCGGCACCCCTTCCAAGGGTGGAGCGAGATAACTGTAGAATTATCTCTATTTTTCAGCTACTCAGCGGATAGGAGGAGCGCATGTCACAGACCTTTCGTCACCCTGACATCCTGAAAATCGCCCAACGCGAAGGCAAAGTCACCGTCGAGGGGCTGGCCGAACACTTCGGCGTCACCTTGCAGACGATCCGACGCGATTTGACCGAACTTGCAGAAGCGAACAAACTCGAACGTGTGCACGGCGGCGCGATTCTCCCCTCGGGTACGACAAACATCGAATACGAGGAACGGCGCACGCTGAACCAGGAGTCAAAGCTCGCGATGGCGCGGGCCTGCGCAGCACAGATCCCTGAGGGCTGTTCGGTCTTTCTCAATATCGGAACCAGTACCGAGGCGGTCGCTCGCGAGTTGTTGCAGCATCGGGATTTGATGGTGGTCACGAACAACATGAACATCGCCAATATCTTGGTTGATAATCCGGAATGTCAGATCATCGTGACTGGGGGCGCCTTTCGGCGTTCGGATGGCGGGTTGGTCGGGACGCTGACCATCGAAACGATCCGGCAATTCAAATTTGATTTTGCGGTCATCGGGTGTTCTGCGATGGACGAAGACGGTGATATTCTCGACTTCGATATCCAGGAAGTCGGGGTCAGCCAAACGATCATCGCGCAGTCCCGCAATTGCCTTCTGGTTGCGGATCACTCCAAGTTCAGCCGTACCGCCCCAGCGCGGATCGCTTCGATGGGAGCGGTGTCGACCGTGATCACTGACAGACCGCTGCCCGGCAACCTCGGACAGAAATGCGCGGATTGGGGCACGAAGGTCATCGTCACGAGCTGACAATGGATCATCAGCGAAAAACTAAGTCGCGGGCAGCGCGCTCTCGCGTACTTTGCGCAGAAGTTTGACAAACCCCGCGACCTGATGGCGCGCCGTTGCGGCCCCTTTCTCCGCAGTTCCAAGATGCGCCTCGCCCACTGTACCGTCGGGGTTCAGATCGCTAGCAATCCAACCATAGGACACAGGCCCAATCGGCTGGATCAGGCTGGTCTCAGCGGTCGAACGGAAGTCCTGCGCCTGTGTCAGATCAACCGTTTCGGGGCGGAAATGCAGCATGAGCGAGGTTTCAACATCGCCGCCGTGGATGCCAAAGGTTACCTCCTGCTCGGAGTACAGACCTTCGGGCGTGCCAAAGGCGCCCCATTGGCATTTGACGGCCAGCATATTGGCCTGGACCCGAAGCTCGCGCGACAGGATCGAGATCAGATCGAGATTTCCACCATGAGAATTCATGATCACGATCTTCCGAATGCCCGCGCGCGCAACGCTCAACCCGATCTCCGTCCAGGCGGTGAGCGCTGTGGCAGCCGTTAACGTCAGCGTGCCCGCAGCCCAAAGGTGCTCGTTCGATTTGCCGACCGCCTGCAATGGCAGAATGCGGAGGTCCAGATCCGACGGCGCTTGGCGGCGCAACTCATCGAGCATCCCCTGCCCGATCAACGTGTCGGTGCCCACCGGCAGATGCGGCCCGTGCTGTTCGATCGCGGCGGTGGGCAGGATCGCGATGGTCTCCATCGGGTCAATGTCGCCGAAGTCCGAGGCCTTGAAGTCGGCCCAATCTGTGCAGCCACTCACGTCTCAGCCTTCGGCGCGTAGGTCGCATCCAAGCGCGAGCGTAGGTAGTCCGCCGCACGCACGGGCGGGTACTTAGGCGTGCCAGTCCCCGGCAGGGCCGCGACCACCGTGTCGGGATGAGCTTCCACAAAAAACGCCACCGACCGGCGTTGGCGTTTTGGCGGCAAGACGCGGTGCGGCGTGGAGACATAGATGTCGTTGGTCCAGCGCATCAGGCAATCGCCGATGTTGACCACATAGGCGCCGGGCACATGCGGCACGTCGGTCCAGTCACCGCCACGCGGCTTGACCTGCAGCCCGGCCTCACCATCGGTCATCAGCAGCGTGATCGCGCCATAATCCGTGTGCGCACCTGCGCCGATCTCGTTCTGCGCGCCGGTCGCGGGCGGGTAGTGCAGCAACCGCAAAGCAGCCAGCGGCTCGGCAAAAGACGCTGTGAAGTGGTCCGCCTCCAGCCCCAAATCCGCTGCAAAGGCGCGATGTATATCCACGCCCAAAGCCAGCGCGGCATCGAAGTAGGCCAGCATTGTGTCGCGAAACCCGTCGATCTCAGGCCAGACGTTCACCCCCCGAAAGGGCTCGCCCCGCACCACACGCGGATCTTCGGGGGCGAGGTCGAAGCCAATATTGAAGCTCTCCTTGCGGTCGACCAGAGCCGAGCTGTCATCGAGCGACTCGTCGCCCTCCGCCGCCCATCCCCGGTAGTGCGGCGTGTTCAGGATCGACAGGGCTTGTTTCTCAGCAACCGACAATGAGAAGAAGGCATCCGCCATCTCGAACACCCGGGTGCGCAGGTCCGCGGGGACCGTGTGATTTTGCAACAGGAAAAACCCCGGACCACGCACCGCTTCCCCAAGATCCGACAAGAAACCCGCACGATCCGTCTCGAACCGGGACCAGTCGAGAACCGGGATCATACCCGCACCGCACTGTGCTTGACGGGGACGGCTCCGATGAACTTGTCCATCTTGCGCGCAACCTTCTGCAAATGCGCGCGCCGGCTGGCCTCGGTCGAGCTGTCCATCAGGTAATGTGCCGCGAAGGCGGTCTTGCAGCGTGGTGCACAGATGGCCCGGACACCGCGCAGGATGGTGCGCTTGCCGGGTGCGCCGATCATCTGGGTCAGCCCCCAGCTGGCTCCGCAGGTGGTGAAAACACCGAGCCGCGTGATATGGGTCAGCCCCGGACGGATGTTGTCGTTCTCGCCATCGGGCATCAGGAAGGCCACATCGGGCAAGAGCACGCGGTCGAGCCAGCCCTTCAGCATCGCGGGCAAGCCGTACCACCAGGTCGGGTAGACGAAGATCAGCGCATCGCACCAGAGCACATCCTCGACGTCCTGCGCGACCGGGACGCGGTTGGCGGGGGTGTCCTCGTAAATGTCCAGTTCTTCGCCACTTAGGACCGGGGCGAAGTTGCGGCGATAGAGGTCGATCACACGTATCTCTGCGCCTGCGAACCGCAGCCGCTCAAGCACGGTCTCGCGGACCGCTGCTGTAAAGCTGGTCTCCTTCGGATGGCAGTGAACAATGAGCGCACGCATTCAAAACCTCTCCATTTCCACATCGACGCGCGACAGAAAGCTTGCCCTTTGTGCATCTGTCGCGCGGTTCATATCGTAAAGCGCAAGATATCGCATTTTTTGCGGGCGGCATACGTGCCAGACCGCACGCGTGACGCATTTCCGAGGCGGGTCACCAGCGAGGAAAGCCCGCGTCCGGGTCCCGCCATAGGTTGTGACCGCCGCCAGCTTACGAATATGCTGCAGGTTCGGACGCACCTTGCCACTCTCGAGCTTGAATGACACACCGGGGAGGAACACTCGGTCGAAAAACCCCTTGAGGACGGCCGGAAACCCGAAGTTCCAGACCGGAAAGACCAGAACCAGCGCTTCGGCACGCCGCAACCGATCGACATAATCGGCGACCGGGCCAGTGTTTGTCAGCTCTTCGTGATAACCGCGCCGTTCCTCCGCCGTGAGGACCGGCGAAAACCCTTCGGCATTGAGATCGCAATCATCGACATCCCAGCCCCGAGCCCGCAGCCGCTCGACCACCTGCCCATGCAAAGCCGCGGAGAAGCTTTCCGCGCAAGGATGGGCAAAGAGGACAAGCGCACGGGTCATGGCTATTCAGCCGCGCGCATCTTGGGATAGCTGTACATCCGGTCGAACCCCCAGTCCGGGTCGTCCCAGGCGATCATCTTGCCGGGGTTGAGCAATCCCTTGGGGTCGGCTTCGCGCTTGAAGGCCAGTTGGCGGTCATCCACCGTCTGCCGCCCCCCCTCTTCCAGCGTATAGCGGTGCGGGTTGAAGACCAGCGCGCCCGCGTCTTCGTGGATCTTGATGATCTCATCCAGCCGCGCTTCGGTGGTGAACTTCAAAAGGCTCAGACCAGCAAACATGATCTTGCCGTTCTCCTTCATCACCTCGAGATGCTGCAACACCTCGGGGCTCAACGCGTCGCGCATCTTTTCGATCAGGTCCAGATGCTGCGGGAAGCCATAGCGCACTTGCAGGTAGGTGATGCTGGGGTCGACCTTGAGCGCGCGCAGGGTTGTGTGGTTCCAGCCGTATTCAAAGATCATCCCGGGCCCGCGTGGCCAGTCATGATCGTCGCTGCGATAAATGAGCCAGGCGCCGGGTCGCCGCCCAAGGAACGTCAGGAACCCGTCCATCGAGTGCGGCGCCACCATGAGCGCCACAAGGTTTGTCCCCGCCTCCACATGAGGGGCCACACGCTGGAAGTAATCCTTGGCAATGGGCGCCTCGAACACGGTGGCGAGCTTGATCAGGATGCCATCTTCATTGGCCAGTTCTTCCGCAAAGCGGGCCGCGTCCATGAAGTCATCGGTCGCGACAAACATCTCGACCCAGTCGTAGGCCGGTGCCAGCGGCATTTCGACTTCAGTGATGATACCGTTGGTGCCGTAGGCGTGGCTGACCCGGGCCAGTTCCTCGCCTTGGAACTCGAGAACGCGCGGCTCTTCCTCCATGGTCACAACGCGCAGACGGATGATGTTACCGAGGTCGCGGAGCGAGCCCCAGGTGCAAGACCCAACGCCGCCCGAACCGCCTGCGATAAATCCGCCAATGGTCGCCGTCGCCCAGGTCGAGGAGAACATGCGGATTTCCTGGCCTGAGTGGTCCTTGCAGGCCGCGTCGAGATCTTTGAGCAGGCATCCCGGTTCAACGATCACCCGCCCGGGCGCGATCTCCTTGACAGCCGTCATGTGCCGCAGATGCATCACACAGCCGCCCGCCAGCGGCATCGCCTGCCCGTAGTTGCCGGTGCCCGCGCCGCGCGTGGTCACGGGCACGTTATGCGCATAGCACGCCTTCAGCACTTCGATCACCTCCGCCTCACTGCGTGGGGAGACGACGAAATCCGCGGTCACGTCATCGAGGTGCGCTTTCAAAACCGGAGAATACCAAAAGAAGTCCCGGCTTTTCGCTTTGATGCCAGCGCCCGTGTCCTCGAGGTCCAGATGGGCGAGAGCGGCTTTGGCAGCGTCGAGATTGGCGGTCATGATATCCTCATCAGGTGGTCGAGTTCGGCATAGTCGGGCAGTGTCCGGTCGATCTGCTGGCCTGCGCGGATCACGATACGGTCGGCCTGCGGGCGCGCGAAAAGCTCCGTCCAATTGCGCGCGCGGCAGATCACCAGATCGGCGGGCGCGCCAGGGTTGAGGCTTGGCGCCTCGAACCCGCAGGCTTTTGCCGGATTGGTCGTGAACGCGCGCACCCAATCGGTATCCGCGTGATCCAGATGTCCAATGCGTGTCGCCTCGCGCATGACCTCGATCATATCCAGGTCGCCATAGGCATAGAACGGGTCGCGCGTATTGTCCGAGGCAAAACTCACATTCACGCCGCGTGCCTTCAACTCGTGTACCAGTGTGACACCGCGCATGCGCGGTGTGCCGCTTTGCCGATCCTGCAGATAGAGGTTGCACATGGGCAAGGAGACAACGTTGAGCCCGGCCTCTGCGACCAGGTCCATAGTGCTGGCGGCGCGGTCTGGCTCCTGAGCCGCGAGAGAGCACAGATGCCCCACGGTGACAGGGGCGGCGAAGCCCGTCTCTAGGACGGCTTCGGCAATAGCGCGTAACGTTTCGGACGACGGATCGAGCGTCTCGTCGACGTGAAAGTCCGCCTCAAGCCCGCGCTCCTGTGCGAGATCGAGTAACAGCCGCACCCGCGCTTCGATATCCGGCACTGGATAGGCGACCATGCCAAGGACCCCGCCCGCTTCGGCAACCACATCAGCGGTGTGCACGAAACCGGTATCAAGCGCGACGGCATCACAGCCCACAAGACAAGCCGCTTGCAGCGTGATCTGGTCACGCCATTGCAGCCGCAGCTCCTGGAAGACCGGCCACGAAACATCATCCTGCGGCGGGATGCTGTCGAGATGCGTCCGGATCGCCCGTGTGCCATGCGCGTAAGCGCAGCGCAGGGCAAAATCCATACGCGCGGCCACATCATCCGCCGTCCAGTTGGCGGTTCGGTCCGCTCCAACTGTGCTGAGCGCGCCGTCAAAGCTGCCATCTGGGTTTGCGGCCCGCGGCCAGATGTGGCCCTTGTCCAGATGGGTGTGCATGTCGATGAACGCCGGGAACACCATCGCGCCTTTCATATCGACCACCTGGCCAGGCGCATCGGTGATGCGGTGTCCGTCCAACGAGAGGTCAAGCGAAACCAGATCACCCTCCTGCTCCACAAGGCACGCAGGCACCGTCAGGTTTTTCAGGGTCACCGGCCCTGCTGGCAGTGTCAGGACATCCATCAGGGCTCTCGGCTCAACGCGCTCTCATGCCATTTGCGCAACAGCATGTGGCTGAGGAAACTCAGGCCCGCAAAGATGATCACACCGGTCGCCGCAATCAGGATCAGGGCTGCGAACATGCGCGGGATATTGAGCCGGTACCCGGCCTCGAGGATGCGGAAAGCGAGCCCGGATTTCAGCCCGCCGGTCCCCGCCACATATTCCGCGACCACAGCGCCGATTAACGAGAGACCACCCGCGATGCGTAGGCCGCCAAGGAAGTACGGCAGCGCCGAAGGCAGTTGCAAAAACCGTAGGGTTTGCCAGCGAGACGCGCCGTAGATGCGGAAAAGGTCGCGCAGATTATGATCGGCGGAATTCAACCCCAGCGTGGTGTTGCTGAGCACCGGAAAGAAGGCCACCAGCCAGGCGCAAAGCAGAAGCCCCGCGATGCGACTGTCTACGTAGATGAAGATCAGCGGTGCGATGGCGACGATTGGCGTGACCTGCAGGATCACCGCGTAGGGGTAGAAGCTCATCTCGACCAGCCGCGACTGGGTGAAGAGCACCGCAAGTCCGACGCCGCCGATCACCGCGACCCCCAGCGCCATCAAGGTGATCTGCACAGTGACCAGCAGGGCCTCGAACAGCATCGCCCAGTCCTTGATCAGCGTCTCGAAGACCAGTCCAGGCCCCGGTAAAATGTAATGCGGGATCTCGTTCCAGACGACAATCCGATCCCAGATCACCAGCATCAGGATAAGAACCGCCGCAGGCAACACCCACTTGCCAAACTTCTCGAGCTTGCGCCGTCGCAGCCGGGCCACTTCGTCTGCATCGAGCGTCATCGGGGTGTCGGTTCGGTCCGCCAAACTCATGCCGCCTCTCCCATCGCCTGATGCAAGGCGTCCGTCGCCTGCCGTGTATAGGCGGCGTATTCCGCCGAGGTCCGGAAGGTCTCCTCGCGCGGATAGGCAGCATCGACCTCAAGCTCGGTGATCACCCGACCCGGTCGCGCGGCCATGACGACGATGCGATCCGACAGGAACACGGACTCGAAGACCGAGTGGGTCACGAAGATGACCGTGCAGCCGATGGCCTCCTTCAGTTTTAGAAGGTCGTTGTTGAGCTTGAACCGCGTGATCTCGTCTAGCGCGGCAAACGGTTCATCCATCAGGATGAGCCGCGGCCGCGTGACCATCGCCCGGGCAATCGAGACGCGCATCTTCATGCCGCCCGAAAGCTCGCGTGGATAGCTTGTCTGGAACTTCTCAAGCCCGACCAGCTTCAGCGCTTCCAGCACGTCGTCCTTCACCTCGTTGTAGGACTTCCCGCGCAGGCGAAAGGGAAGCCAGACGTTCTGGGCCACTGTAGCCCAGGGCATCAGCGTGGGCTCCTGAAAGACGACGCCGAGGTCGCCCGTATCATGCGTGCCGGTCCACGTGATCCGCCCGGCAGTGGGATGCAACAGGTCCGAAATCAGACGCAGCGCAGTTGATTTGCCGCAACCCGACGGGCCCAGCAGCGAGATGAAATCACCCTCACGCACCTGCAGTGACATGCCTTTCAGCGCAACGACATTGCCGTTGAACGTCTTGTCGACGTGCTCCATCCGCAAAAGTTCAGGCCGCGTGTCCTGCGGCTGATCTGATGGTGTCATGTATCCCCCGACAACACCGCCCGGGCACGCCATAGTGCCCGGGGTTCACCCTAACCTCTCAGGGCTTGATGTCTTTGCCCACGGACTTGTTGGTAAAGTCCAACGTGTAGGCCGCCTTCCAATCGAGCCCCTCTTCGAGAACACCAGCTTCAACCATACTGTTGTAGAAGTCACCAATGACCTGATCCGTCATCGACCCGATGCCGGTCTCTAGCGCTTGCCCGCTGTCAACAATGCCCTGCTCGATCATCATCTTTTTCGCGAAATCGATCTTGTCCTGCGTCATGTCCGGGTTTGCCGTCTTGATCAACTCATCCGCCGCGCTGCTGTCACCGTAGAGATAATTGTACCATCCCGTCAGCGAGCCATCGACAAAGCAGGTTACCTTGTCAGGGTCGGTCGCGATTGTGTCCGCCATGGTCTCGATGGTGGTGGCGTAGGAGGAATAGCCGGCATCCGCGATTAGGAAGACATTCGGCGCAAAACCCGCTTCCTTTTCAACGGCATAGGGCTCGGAGCTCAAGTAGCCCTGCATCCCTTTCTGCTTGTCGGCAATGAACGGCGCAGGATTGAACGTATAAGGCTCGCGTTGCTCGACGGTGAAGCCATGCTCCGCAATCATCCATTGATAGTAAGAGGTGAAGCCATTGTCGCCGATCAGCAGTGTGAGGTCCTTGAGCTCTTCCCAACTATCCGCTTCACCGGGATGGGCCAGGATCACTTGCGGGTGTTTCTGGAAGATCGCAGCCACCGAGACGACCGGGATGCCCTCTTTCACCGCGTTGAATGCCTGGAGCATATCGCCACCCATGTGGAAGTCGATTCGACCAGCCAGCATTAGCGCGCGGTTATTGACCTGTGGCCCGCCAGAGATGATCTCGACATCCAGCCCGCACTCCGCATAGGTGCCGTCGGCGACAGACTGGTAAAAGCCGCCGTGTTCGGCCTGCGCGAGCCAGTTTGTCCCAAACACCACTGGCGTCAGATGGCCATCGGCGAACGCGGTTGTCGCGCTCAGGCTCGCAGCGCAGGCAAGTGTCGAAATTCGTGTGACGAACATGAAAACCTCCAAGACATGTCTTTTGCCAATCGTTCGGAGCGCTTGGATCAAAGGGAAGCAGCGCACAGTCAATTTGACGACATTGGCACATGTTCGCGCAAATATTGAGCGATTTCCACAATTCTGTTTATTTCTTGAGCAGACAGGGATTGATACGATGCCTGATCGGCGCATCTGTCTCAGCACCTGTCGCGTGCCGACCGGCCTTTAGGATCAGCCCAGACGAGACCAAATGTTGATGCAACTGTCGAGATGCTCGACTTCAAACGCCATCCAGATGCAGCGGTCAGAGGAGGTGATCTGAAGGATTGCGAAGTCCTCGTCGGGTGCGCCAATCCAAATTTGTCGGGTGAGGCCGTCTGGCTGGGTATGAAATGCGGCCTCCATCTGCTGCAGCTTTTCGCAAAGGGTGCTCTGCCCCTTCTCGCGCACGCGGCCATCAAGCTGTCGATCGACGATAGCCAGCGCGTAGCTGGCACTTTCCGACAGGGCTGTTTCGATCAGTGCGGTGATATCGCGCGGAATGGCGTCGGTCGCGATATGGCTGAGCAATTCCGCCACGGACACCCCAACCTCACCCGAGGTCGTCGCCGTCGCCACAATCTCACTCCGCAGGTGAATAACAGATGCGCTTGCGCTGAAGGCCTCGATCTGCGCCGCCGCCGAGACAGCATCCGCCTTGGAGAGCGGCGGATCGTTCGCAAACCGCATGATGCGTCGCTCCGCCACCTCACAACAAAGCGTCCGCGCCTCGCCAGTTGCAAAGGTCAAACGGCGCGGGAGCACCGTTTCATCGATTGCACCGAGAACCGACGCCAGCGCATTGCCTGCGTCATTTTCAAAGATCACCCGACCCGCGGCGGTGGCTGGGGCCGAGCCGCCCGCCAACTCGTCAAGAACGTGCTGCAGCCGCCGTTCATCTTCCAAATGTCCGTCGGGCATCGGTCAGACCTCTTCGCAGAGCTCGGACAGCACCGCAGCCCCCGCATCCATGATCTCGGACAGACGCACATCCCGTTCGCACAAGAAGCAAAGCGCTTCGTCGCCGCGGTCTGACCCTGCCACGACGCAGGTGACCAACGGCGAGCCCATGGAAACTGCCCGCAGCGGCACTTCGGTTGCCTCGAAGACCTGTTCGGACAGCGACTGAGCGATTGCACCTGACAGCTGGTGTTTTGCAGCCTTGCAAAGTGCGTCCAGCCGCTCCTGCGCGACTTTTTCAGCGGTGCTGGCCGCGAAGACCATACCCGTCGACAGATCAGCAAAGGCCACAATTTGACAGCCCCGAAAACGGGTCCGCAAACCGTCCAGCCGATCCTGCACTGCCATTCTGACGACCTATCTCCGATATCAGCGCGCAACATCGCAGCCGCACTGAGTTGGGTATAGCGTCAGAACATGTCCGTCCGGTTAACGGTTTTCAGCTGATTTCATGAGAATTTTGGCGTCAAGCTCAGTTCTTCTTCCGGCTCTGGTCGGGGCGCAGGGCGGGCCCGCACGGATTTCGCAACCGGGCGGCGGGGCACAACGCGGTCGGATGGCTCAGCGCGCGCGGCCTCCACGGTCTCCGCATGCGTAGGATCAGGCTTCGCGGCCCGCGCCAACGCGGCGAAAGGCTCCGCCGAACCGGCATCCGACACCCGGTCGGCCAGGGTCGCGACAACGCCTAAGAATGCATTTACAAAAGGTTCCGCACCGCTTTCGTCCCAAAGCTGCGGATCATCCCCTGCATCGCGCGCTTGGGTCAGCGAGATCATGAGCGTATCGAGAAACAGATCGTCCGTCTCGGTGCGCACGCGCTTCAGCACTTTCTGCCGATCCTTCTCAGACGTCAGCATATCGCCGCGGGTCAGCAATAGGATCGACTGCGCCTGCACCTGCGATGGCACCATGTCCCAGACCGACGCCTCGCTTTGGCGCCAGGCCTGCGTTGCCGGACTGCACCAGATCACGGCGTCGGCAAGCGGCAGAATGCGCTCCCAAACGTCGGGCGGCATGTTCGGATCAGAGATGCCCGGCATGTCGATGACATCGCACATCTTGAGGATCTCTTCCTCGCATTGGATGCGGATGAAGGCCGTATCCATGGCGGAGGTATCCTGCAGGGTTTCAAGATCACAGGGCGTTTCATTGCCGTCCAGATCGACGATGGTCGCCGGTGCCGTGCCATAGCTGATCCAAACAGGCGGCAATTGCGTCGCAATGACCTGAACAGGCAGGGGATCAGCCCCGATCATGAGATTTGCGAGCGTGCTCTTGCCCGCGCTGAACTCACCCATCAGGGCGATACGCGGTCGGCGTAGCCCGGTAAGGGCATCTGCAAAAGCCGGTGTGTCGGGCGGTGTCTGATCAACTGTCATGTCGCGTACTCGCTCAAGAGGTCCATGGTCTTGTGCAGCAGTGCCGCGCGATCCGGGGGCGCGGTTTTTGCCATATGGGCGCGCATCTGGTCGGGGCCGGCCTGCGCGATCTCTTCCAGCGAAGTGAAGACAGCGCGCTGTTCAGCCAGAAACGCATCAAAGGCCTCGAGCGCATTCGTGCGGATTTCCTCTGCCAGATCATCGCGCAACTCATCCACGAAGGGTTCTGTCTCGGTCTTGATCAGATCATAAAAACTGGAGGCATAGGCCTTGTACCCTCGACGATGCAGCCACCAGCGTTTCCACCAGCTTCCGTTGAGATCGAGCGCAATGGTACGACCCAAGGTCACTGGCGCCGGCGCGTCCGGTGCGCGGGGTTGGGTAACGGTGATCTGGTCAGGGACGAGGCCAAAGGCCTGTGCGTAGAGTTGGCCGAGGTCATCCCGCACTTGCTGGGTGGCGGTCTCAAAGGCTGCCTTGCTCTTTCGCGCCAACACCTTGTGAGATGAGCTGAGCAACATGCGCAACCCTGCGGGATCGTACGTCCAAGGCGAAGAATCGCCGTTCTTTTCGAGATGAACAATCAGCGAGGCCGTCGCGCGATCAAGAAAGCTGGCCTGGACACGGTCCATACGGTCCGAGAATTCCGCGAGAATGCCGTCGAAGGTGGCGCGCAGTTTCTCAGCCTCAGCGGCAAGAAGGTCGTCGAGCCCCTTGCGCGCAGTGGCACCTTCAAGCTTGCCCAGTTTCGCGCCGTCCTGCGTCTGCGTCGAAAGGCGTTGTCCCGCCGACATCGCACTTGTGAGGTTCAGCGCGCTGGTTCCAATGCGATGTAACGTGGCATCTGCCGGGCCCTCAGCGACACGGGCTGCAATAGCCTGCTGCAGCATCGGCACGCCAGACAGACCCCAGGCCAGTTTCGAAGGATCCCTATCCTTCTGTCCCTCAAAGAGTTGCCCCAGATCGGCATGATCGGACCAGTCCAGAAGCGCATCGGCCCTGGCACGCGGCAGTTCATCCAAGCGCCCGTCGAGCGCGTGCGACGCCCAGAGCGCGCTGCCAAAGATCACCTCGGCGTCTTCGGGCCCCTTATGACGGGACAGTGTGTCTGCGATACTTGCCCTGATCTGCGGGATCTGTGCCTTGGGATCGGACAATTCATCCACACGATTGACGAAGATGATCACGTCGCGAGACTTCACATGGGTGATCAGCCGGATCAGCGCCAGATCGGTCGATGACAGCGCCTGATGAGCAGAAAGCACCACCACGCAGATCCGACTGTCGCGGATCGCGCGGATTGTGATCTGCTCGCGCATCATGAAGGTGTCGTTCACCCCCGGCGTGTCCCGCAGACACAGCCGCATGGGCAAAGCGGGGCATTGCAGGCTGAGATCGGCGGCTTTGGTGATATCGGCAAACCGGCCCTGCTCCTCGGAAACGTCAGGCGCGTCTTCGTCGGGCTCCTCACCGAGACAAACGTATCGTTCGATCAAATCCTTATCGACATAGCCGTAGTCGCGCTGTTGCCCGAGAAGCACCTCGAATTTCCGGCCAAGGCGCTGGCGGGATTTCTCGCGCATCTCGGCTGCTTGCGCCTTGATCTTCTCCAACTCGTCATCGGCGCCAGCCCGGCTGGCCAACTCTCCAATCCGACCGCCGCCCGAGATCAGGCGATCCCACTCGTCTTCGTCGAAAAACTGGAACGAAGCTGTTTCCTGAAACCCTTGCGTTTCGGGGTGCAGATGCAGGGACGTGACAACGGATGTCCACGGGTTCACATCCGCAGGCAGCAGGTCGGGCAGCCCCACCAGCGCGTTGACCAGCGAGGTCTTGCCTGATTTGATTTGTCCGATCAGGGTTACGCTCGGCTCGAAGCTGTCAAGCTGGCGTAGCAACCGATCCGCGCGCTTGGATGTCCCGCTGTCTCCCAGGCTCTGCAGCCCGACAAGCGCCCCGCGGAGATGCGCGCTCATCTGAGCGATCTCGCGCATGGGTGCGAGGCCAAGCCCGAGCAGCTCTTTCCGGGTGGCGTGTTGAAACTCCGCGCGCTCGGATGACGTCAGGGCATTCATGAGCGGCCTCCCACGGGGCCGCCAGAGCACCTTAATGCAGAGTGAGGTTGGATGTATATTGGCCCGCTCGCCATGAAATCTGCTGCCCCTAATGTTGGTTTTGCTCTAGTCCTAGGTGGCGCGCAAATGTGCTCCGATTGTGGCGATCTGTCGGCGCAAATACCAACAATAGTTAGGCTTTTAACAAGCGATCCGCTCTTCCAGGTCGCGCTTCAGCTGCAGGATGACCGTCGCGGCGTCAGCCGCGGACCGCATGTCATTCTCGAGCCCCATCAGCACAACCTTGTCGCTGGCCTCGTAGAGATCATTGCGCCAGACCTCGAAGGCATCGTTACGATGCGCCTGATCCCCTGCGAACTCAGCGAGGTCTTCAACAAGCGCGCCGCAGGTGGTCAGAACGTGATCAGAGACTTCGATGTTGGGATCAGACGATGACAATTCCGGAATCCGGGCGCACAGAAGATCGAGCGCCCGCTGATACGTCTGCACACTAGGCCCGTCCGATAACGTCTTAGCCAATGGCTCTTGCGGCTGCGCGTCGTGCCGTTCGAGGAACAGCAGTGCGCGGTCTAAATCAGCCTGGCGGCCGGACGCGGCCAGTCCCAAAAGCGTATCACGCAGCGCCTTCACACCGCTTGCCGCCAGAGCCGCATCGTCGACACTGTCACCCTGCGACATCGCTTGATGGATGTGATGGGTCGAGGTCGGAAAAAAGCTGTGAAACTCTTCTGCAGCGATGCTCTGCAACTCGGCGATCCGCGCAGCCATTGTTCCTTGCGCGGCGAGAATATCAGCCTTGGTCAGCACCAAGAAGCTATGATCTTTCAGGTGGTCTGGCACTCCAGCCCAAACCGCCGCCTCTTCGGCGCCGAAGACCTCGGTGCACCAAACCACGATATCGGCACGTCCGAGCGCCCAGTCCAATCGCACCGCCATCTCGTCGGCCTTCGTTGGAGTTGAAACATCGACCAGCGTGGTCGTGTCGAGCAAGGGGCTCGACAGCACGATGGTCTGCAACTGGTCGGTGTTCGGCGTGGCGGGCCCCGAGGAGCTGACGTATCGGACACCATAGCTCCCGCCTGTGTCCTGCGCGTCAAGAGAAGCGCCCAGCATCACCCCGCAGAGCTGCGACTTGCCGGCCCCTTTCGGCCCGAGCAAAACAACCTGTACACCCCCGCAAAGTCGGTCGCGCAGGTCTTGCGCCTGTGATCGTGCCGAGCCACTCAAATCACCATGCGCCAGCGCATGGTCCAACCGCGTGATCACGGTATCGGATGAGAGATCATCCAACACAACGCAGGACATCCTTGGCCTTTGCCTCCGCCGCACCAACCTGTCGGGGCTGTGGGTCGTTCAGCTTCACAATCGAGAACGACACATTGTCCAGGTCCGGATCTTGCAAGTCGCTCAAGCGCGCCAGCAGGCTGTCGGCGATCTCGGCGCTATGCGCTTCTCGATGCGCAGTCAGCACCTCCGTGATCTCGTCGTTCGTCAGGAACTGAAGCCCATCGCTCGCGACAATCAGCACGTCATCCGTACGCAGTTCCAAGGGCTCCTTCGGGCAATCGATGCGAGGCACCTCCTCGCCAAAGAGCACCGAGGTCAACGTGTTGCGGTCCGGATGGCACCGGGCTTCATCAGTATCCAACAGGCCGGACTTCACCATGAAGTCGATCTGCGGCGCCATGGAATGGTCTTCGTTGAGCTGCGACAGCCCACCGTCCCGGAACAGGAAGAGCGGCGAGTCGCCAACCGAAATCCAATACAGGTTCCGGTTCAGGATCACAGTGGCCACGAGGGTGGCCCCCATGCCATGCGTCTCGGGATGCATGTCCACATGCTGGCGCAGACAGGCATTCGCCGCCATGGTCGCATCAAAGAGGTTCTGCGTCACCGTCCGCTCAAAGGCGGCCACATCACCGCGCTGAAACATCAACTCGCTGAAAACCTCTGTCACAACGATCTTGCTCGCGACATCTCCCGCGGCGTGGCCGCCCATGCCATCGGCAAGCACCACGAGGCCAACGTCAGAGCCTCGCGAGAAATCGGAAATCACCGCGTCTTCCTGGTAAGTGCGCTCGCCTTGGCTGAGAGCGGAGGCTGCGTCGAAATCAAACGTCGGAGGCATCGCCGCCATCCGTCATGTTCCATTTGAAGTCCGACCCGCAGAGCGCAACAAAGCGCAGCGTGGTCTCACCAATGCGGATGAGATCGGCATGATGCAGCTCTTCGGTGCTTAGCACCGGGCGCGCGTTGCGCCGAATGATATTCGATTTGCCGCCATGACCGATGTAGAATTTGTTCTGCTCTTCGTCATAGGCGATGGCCGCATGATTGTGGCGCGAGATGCTGTTGTCGCCGAAGTCGAGTTTGATCACCTGATCGTCGCCGCGGCCGATCATCGACGCGCCCGTGAAAATGCTGAAGGAATGACCAACACCAGGCCCCTCGACAACCACCAGCCAGCCGACCGGGAACTTCTCGTTCTGCGGGCTCGCCGTGGCACCTTCCGTGGCGCCAATCGGGTCTTGCGCCCCCTGGTCAGCGCGGTTGAACCCAAGAAGGCGGGTCTTTACCCGCCCTGCCCGCCGGCCAGAGCGGCCTGCCATCGGCGCGGGTACAGCAGCCTCCGACGTCGCGGAAAGATCCACTGGGGCGGATGCGGCTTCCTCCGCGACGCCGCCTGAAAGCTCAAGCTGTCGCTTGGCGAAAGCCACAACATCCGAGGGCTCTTCCGCCTCGACTTCGGGACCACCGACCATTTCCTGGACCGGCTCATCGTCGAAGGCGGCCTCGGAGGTCTCAGATGTCATCTCCTGCTCGAGCAGGTCTTCCGGTTCCATCTCCGGTTCGACGCGGGGCGCAGACTGCGGCTCGACTTCTTCCATCATGCGCGTTTGGGCCAGCACCGCGGCAATATCGGCTCCGCCGTCATCCTCGTCGTCTTCGGCGACCTCTGGCGCGTCGTCCGCATCCGCGAACGCCTCAGGCGCGTCGTCATCCTCGGCCGCATCGTCCGTCAGCGGCGCTTCTGTGCCAGCCTCCTCCTCGCCGGCCGTCTCGGCCACGGCAAAAGGGTCCAATGGCAGAACGCGGTCTTCAGACGTTTCCATGAAGGCCTCGCGCAGCGCGTCCTCATCCAATCCTTCGTCGCCTGTGGCAGGTGTCGATTGGTTTTGAAAAACCTTCCGGAAGAGTGTCATGTCATGCCTTTCCAAAGTTGTTTGTAACCAGCCGCCTCGGAACTTCCCGAAGCGGACAGAACTCAGTACGCGTCGTTATCCACCGGTCGTGTATGATCGGTGTGCAGTCCAGTAGCCGTAGTCCTCGCCAAGCGCGATGATCTGCCCGACCGTGATCGCGTGGACATCGTCAAACTGCAGCGCGGTGTGCCCGAGGAAAAAGTAAGCAAAGAGGATCACGGGAATGGTCGCCAACCGCCGGTAGTGTGGCCCTTTCGGCGCAGCCTGTTCAGCGGCGATGAGGACATCAAATTCCTCCTGCGAAATCACGGGCGGCAGCGCCTCTCGCGCCTTGAGACGCGCGATGGGATTGTTTGCGGGGGCGCGGGCGGGCAAAGCGTCGGCGCTCTCATCAGCCGACGCCGGGTCCGCCTTTCTGGACTCAGCCGCAACATCGCGATCTTCACCTCGGTTCTCCGAGATCTCCGCCGTGTCAGCTACTGCAACATCAGCGACAGGCGCTTGATCTGCGGCCTTGTAAAGCGCGTCAAGAATGTCATCGACATCTGTCTCGTGAATCGGATCGGCAGACGCCTCGGCGTCTTCGTCCTCATCCTGATAGAGGTCGCGGAAGAAGGCCTCATCGTATTTTGTGTCTTTAGGTTTTGTGACAGCGGCAGGTTCCACTGCCGGGACGTCCTTGGCCAGTTTCGCTGCATCGGTTCCGACCGCCTCACCCGCATCCTGCATCGACTGGATCAGGTTGCTGACCGTGAGATTGATCGTCTCATCATCCCGCGCCCGCGCCCGCGCCAGTTCGGCGCGCTTGCTGTGGTCGATCATGAGGACCCACTCTTCAGCCGATTGGACTCGATCCGCAGGCACGATGCTCATTGCCTTGTCGATCGCGGCAAGAAATGCATCATCGTACGCGGGGAACCGACCCAGCAGCGGCTGGTAAAGATCAGGCTGGCTCGACGCCAGTGCGGCCAACCGGGCCTGGCTGTTGGGCGGCGCTTCACCAGAGATGAGATGACTGAGCGACGCAGCGAGGGCATAGAGATCGCTGCACGGGTATTGCTGGCTGCCGGCGACGTAGAATTCCTGTGGCGAATAGCCATCCTTCACGACCAACACGGCTGAGAGAACCCGGCTCTTGCGGCTCGCTTCCTCGCGCGCCGCGCCAAAGTCGATCAGAACCGGGTGACCTGTCTTGTCCACCAGGATGTTGTCGGGCGAGATATCGCGGTGCAACAGGTCCTGACCATGCACGTGCGAAATTGCGTCAAGCAGCGATAGGGTCAGCTTGCGCACCTGCGCGGATGACATAGACGGGCTACCGCTTTCGATGATGTCGAGCAGATCCTTCCCATCAACCAAGTCCAGAGCCATATAGGCCGTCTCATTATCTTCAAAGACCTGATGCACGCCCACGACACTCTCGTGGTCGAGGCGGGAGAGCGCATGCGCCTCGCGGATGAAAAGCGCGACAATTGACTTGAAATCGTCAATGTAGTTCCGCGTCCGGGCGCGGACCGTCTTCTTCACGCGACTGCAAAACGCCTCGGGGAAGCACTCCTTGATCACGACAGTGCGGTTCAAGCTGTCTTTCGCCAGATAGGTGATGCCGAAACCGCCACTGCTGAGATAACGAATGATCTCATACTGCCCGCTCAGCAATTGGCTGCCGGGGGCAAGGGCCTCGGTGTTGGCCTCTGGTGGAAGTGTCCCGTCTGGGGTGCTCATTGTCGTGTCATTCGTCCATGGCTGCTCAAAGTTCCAGCCGCCGCGACGGCGCACCAAAACCCTTCCTAGAGAGGCCAAAATGCTGTGACGAAAACATGGCCACGCCGGGGAAGACCCGTGCCATGAAACGACAAGTTTATACTAATTTATGAGGTCTTAACGCCGATCAGCGCAACGTCACTTAAAGAACTGCGCGCGTGGCTTTTCCGGCCTCCTCGGCCTTTGTGGCGGCGACAGAGGCAACCGCGAGATCCTGCAGCCCGACGCCCGTGCCATCAAAGAGCGTGATCTCTGACGCATCGCTCCGACCAGGGTGGGTGCCGTTGATCACGGCACCAATTGGCGTAATGTCACCTTCCGAGAGAAGACCGGTCGACACCGCATGTTGCGACTCGCCGATAGTGGTCGATTGAGCAATCTCATCCGCAAAGACGGTGGCGGCAGCCAGCAGCGCCGGGTCGACCTCCTGCTTCCCCTTCGTATCAGTTCCCATGCAGGCGATATGCGTGCCGGGCTTGATCCAGTCCTTCATCAAGAGTGGCTCGAAGGCGGAGGTGATGGTGATGATCACATCGGCCTGCGCGCCCAGCTCCTCCTGGGTCACCGCCTCAAAGGTGAGGCCGAGCTCTTCGGCAACAGAGCCAAGGCGTGGCAACATTTCGGGATGCGGATTCCAGGCCACAACCTTTTCGAAGTCACGCTGTTCCGCTGCCGCGCGCAACTGAAAAGTCGACTGGTGCCCTGCCCCGACCATGCCCAACACCTTGGCATCCTTGCGTGCAAGATGCGCAATGGAAACCGAGGAGGACGCCGCTGTGCGCACGGCTGTCAGATAGTTGCCCCCGACCAGCGCCTGCAGCATGCCTGTGTCCGGATCGAAGAGGAAAATGGTGGACTGGTGGTTGGTCAGCCCCTTGTCCATGTTCCCGGGCCAATAGCCGCCCGACTTAACGCCGAGCGTCTTGCCTGCCTTGTCGAAGCCCGACTTGAAGCCGTAGAGCGCGTCCGCATAGCCAATCGCCTCGCGAATGACCGGAAAGTTATAGGCGTCTCCCCGCGCCATGGCGCCGAAAACGGCCTCAACTGCAGTGAATGCGTCGGCGCTGCTGACCACCTCCGCACAGATGTCCTCGCCGACGATCAGCAATCCTTCACTCATGGGGTGTTCCAGTTCTGTCAGTGGTAGAGACACACGCGCCCCGTGGGTCGGGGCGCGGCCTTTGGTCGTCATGGGGTGTGGGCTCAATAGGCCTTGCCGCGGGCTGATATAGGCCACAGCGTCTCGACCTTGCCGTTCCGCACGCCCACATACCAATCATGGACATTACAGGTCGGGTCGCAGTGCCCGGGCACCAGCTTCAGCTTGTCGTTCACCTTCAGCACGCCATCCGGATCAGCCACGACGCCATGCTCATCGGAGCATTTGACATATTCCACATCTGTGCGCCCAAAAATGACGGGCAGACCGGAATCTACGGATTGCGCCTTGAGGCCAGCATCCACGATGGCCTTGTCCGCCTTGGCATGACTCATGACCGAGGTCAGGATAAAGAGCGCGTTCTCCCACTCGCCCTGATCGATCCGGTTGCCATTCTCATCGAGAATACGGCCATAGTCGGCGTCCATGAAGGCGTAAGACCCGCACTGCAGCTCGTTGTAGACGCCCGAGTTTCCCTCGAAGTAGTAGGAGCCTGTGCCGCCGCCACCAACGATATCGCAGTTGAGGCCCTCGGCCTTTAGCGTATCAACTGCATCCTTCACCTGAGCCACGGCCACATCGATCTTGGCTTTGCGTTCCTCATAGCTGTCGAGATGCTGCATCGCCCCCTGATAGGCTTGGATGCCGGCAAACTTGAGGCCGTCCGCCGCGTCGATGGCCTTGGCGATCTCAACGACCTCCGGCGTGGTGGTCACGCCGCAACGGCCAGCGCCGCAGTCGATCTCCACAAGGCATTCGATCTCAGTAGCGTGACGGACAGCCGCCTCGGACAGGTCTGCCACATTCTCGATGTCATCCACACAACAGATCGTGCGCGCGCCCAGTTTTGGCAGCCGCGCAAGCCGGTCGATCTTCTCCGGCTGGCGCACCTGGTTTGAGACCAGCACATCCTTGATGCCACCACGCGCAAAGACCTCTGCCTCCGACACCTTCTGGCAACACACGCCGCAGCTGCCGCCGAGTGTTTCCTGCAACAGCGCCACATCCACCGATTTGTGCATCTTGCCGTGCACCCGGTGACGCATGCCGTGCGCCTTTGCCCAATCGCCCATCTTCTTGATGTTGCGCTCCAGCGCGTCGAGATCCAGCACGAGGCAGGGCGTCTGTATCTGTGCCTCATCCATGCCGATGGACGCAGGAATGTCATAGCCGACTTCAAAGTCTTCGAATTTCACTTGCGTGTTCATATCCGCTCTCCTTAACCCGTGATCCAGGGCAGTTTGTCCAAATCCACATTGCCGCCTGTGATGATGACGCCGACCCGCTTGCCTCGGAACACCTCCGGGTTGCGCAGGATGGTCGCCATCGGCACGGCGCAGCTTGGTTCCATCACGATCTTCATCCGCTCCCAGGTGAGTTTCATCGCATCGATGATTTCCTGCTCGCTAGCCGTCAGCACATCGGTCACGAAGCTCGAGACGAAGTGCCAGGTGTTGTCTTTCAGCGGCACCTTGAGCCCGTCCGCGATGGTCACCGGGGCGTCATCGGCGATAATGTGGCCCGCACGGAAGGACCGCGCGGCATCATCCGCCTGATCCGGCTCAGCCGCGTAGATCTCCATCTGAGGTGCAAGGTTCGACAAGGTCAGGCAGGTGCCCGAGATCATACCGCCCCCGCCGATGGGCGCGATGACCGCGTCCATGTTCTCGACCTGCTCCAACATCTCCAAGGAACAGGTCGCCTGCCCGGCGATCACACGCGGGTCGTTGTAGGGATGCACGAATTCCGCCCCGGTGGCCGCCTCCACCTCGGCGAAGACCGCCTCGCGGCTCGTGGTCGAGGGTTCACACTCGGTGATGAGACCGCCGTAGCCCCGGACCGCCGCCTTCTTGGCCTCGGGCGCCGTGCGCGGCATCACAACATGGCAGGGGATGCCACGCCGCCCGGCGGCGTAGCTCAGCGACAGCGCATGGTTGCCCGACGAATGGGTCGCCACACCCTTCTCCGCCATCGCGTCACTCAGCCCGAAGACCGCATTCGACGCGCCCCGCACCTTGAATGCTCCCGCCTTCTGGAAGTTCTCGCATTTGAAGAACAACTCCGCTCCGGTGAGCTCGTTGAAGTATTGCGAGGTGAGGATCGGCGTGCAGTGGATGTAGGGTTTGATCCGCTCATGCGCCGCATGCACGTGGTCGATGGTCAGGTCGGGTCCGGTCAGTGTATCCAGCATGATCGCCTCCTACGCGGCGGATTTGATCAGCGCAGCGCGATGCTGGCGATAATAGTCCTGCGCCGCCGCCACACCGCTGCCGAGCTCGATCGGATAGTCAAGGTCTGCCATGGCCATCTCGATGGTCGCGAGGCCGGACAGAACCATCACATCGGTCAGGCTGCCCAAGTGCCCGATCCGAAACGCCTTCCCGTTCATCTCGCCCAGCCCGATCCCGAAGGAGACGCCATAGGCGTTGAACGCCTGATCGGTCAGCGCGTTGCTGTCAAACCCGTCGGGGACATAGACCGCGCTCACCGTATCAGAGTAGAGGTCCGGGCTTTCAGCGACGAGACGCAGGCCCCAGGCATCGACCGCCCGGCGAACCCCTTCCGCGAGGCGGAAGTGCCGGGCGTAGACGTTCTCCAAGCCTTCTTCCATCAACATCTTGAGGCTCTCGCGCAGGCCATAGATGAGTTGCAAGGGCGGCGTGTACGGAAATCCGCCGGAGGCGTTGGCGTTCATCATGTCGCGAAAATCGAAGAATGTACGCGGCAGTTTGGCCGTTTCCATCGCAGCGAGCGCCTTGGGGCTCACCCCGAGGATGGCCATGCCCGTCGCCAGCATGAAACCTTTCTGCGACCCCGATACCGCGATGTCGACTCCCCAATCGTCCATTTTGAACTCGATGGAGGCCAGCGAACTGACACAATCGACGAACATCATCGCCGGGTGGTTGGCCGCATCCATCGCTGCGCGCACGGCGGCGATGTCAGAGGTCACGCCCGTTGCGGTTTCGTTGTGCGTTACGAGAACCGCCTTGATTGCGTGGGACGTATCTGCGGTCAGAACGGCCTCGAACCGCTCGGCGGGCGCACCGGCACCCCATGCGCAATCCAGCACATGAACGTCTAAGCCGTGACGCTCGCAAAGATCGATCCAGCGATGGCTGAACATTCCATATCGCGCCACAAGCACTTTATCGCCGGGGCTCAGCGTATTGCAGATTGCAGCTTCCCAGCCGCCGGTTCCACTCGCAGGAAAGGTGATCACCTTGCCGTCAGTCGTGCCGAAGACCTTCTTGGTTTCTTCCAGCACCGGCGCAAAGGTCTCGATAAAGTCCGGGGCGCGGTGATCACGTGTCTGAACCTGCATCGCCGCGCGCAGACGATCGGGCATGTTCGTCGGTCCTGGGATGAACACGGGGTTCTGATCTGACATAGCGGTATCCTCCTTTGCCACCCTGTATCTTATCAACTAGATCGGCGTAATCAATTTTCTCGAAAATATTTTTCATTTAGTAATTTAAATTATCAAACATATGTTTTTATAAGGTATTTTGTTTTCCAAATTTGCATTCAATTTTTTGTTGAAAATATTTTTCGGAAATGCAAAACTCTGGACAGCATACCGAAGGGCAATCACCGACATGACGCCGCAGAAGCGCCCTCGCGGGCGCCCCAAGTCTCAATTCAAGGAAAGCTCGGCTGGCACGCTGCAGTCGCTGGATCGTGCGCTGGGTATCCTCACGGCGATTTCCAAGGCAGAACGAGCCACCCTGACCGATTTGTCCCTGTCACTGGGCGTGCCCACTGCCACCACTCACCGCATCCTGACCACGCTGCAGAAGCACGGGTTTGTCGCCTTCGACGAGGAGCGGCAAGACTGGGTCATTGGCCTCGAGGCTTACCGCACTGGTGTGTCCTTCCTGAATAGGACGGGCCTCAGCGCGGTCAGCCGCCCGATCATGCGGCAGCTGATGGAGAGGACCGGGGAGACCGCCAACCTTGCCATACCAGACGGGGCGGAGGTCGTGTTCGTTGCCCAGATCGAATCGAGCAACCCTATCCGGGCCTTCTTCGCCAAGGGTACGCGCACCTCGATGCATGCATCGGGTACCGGTAAGGCAATTCTCGCAGCACTGCCCGAAGCGCGTGTGCGGAAGATGCTCATGTCAACGGGGCTGACGAGCTTCACCGAAAACACTCTGATCACCCCCGATGCCTTTTTCGAGGATCTCGCACTCACGCAGGATCGCGGATGGTCATTTGATCGCGAGGAGCGCTATGCTGGCATGTCCTGCATCGGCAGTGTCATTTATGATGAGCATCGTGAGCCCTGCGCCGGTGTGTCCATTTCAGGACCCAGCACCCGGTTTGACACCCACCGCGTGCCGGAACTTGGCGCGACAGTCGCAGAGGCCGCCCGCGAGATTACGCAGTTGATCGGCGGACGTTTCCCTGATCACATGGCAGGATCGGACAGCGGATACGGACAACCGGGCCATCACGTCGCCTGAGCGACCAGATGCGCATCAGATCAATGAACAGAGGAGACCGTCGAAAACCGCAACCACCACCGGAATTCACCTAAGGGTTGAGCTAACGGATTGTTTTTGGGCTACTTTCTTGCCTGATCACAGTGTTAGTCTAGTTTGACTATCGTAAGATGGGGAGAGGTCAGGGCCGCAGCGCAATGGAGGAGCATTGCGCTGGTAATAATCGAGCAAAACCGGCACCATTCTCCACATTCTACGTCAAGACCGAGCACGATGCTCATATCTGAAACGGGTCGTGGACCCGTACCTAGGGAGGAAACATGACAGATAATCTGAATCGCAGAAAATTCTTGCGGGGCTCGGCCGTTGCCGGGGCTGCCGCACTTGCGACACCTGCCATCGCTGACGGCCATGGCACAACGCTGAAAATGCAGGCGGCCTGGGGCGGCGGCATTTTCCTTGAGAACGCCCAGTCCTTCGCAGCACGTGTAAACGAGATGTCCGGCGGGTCGCTGACAATCGAAGTGCTGTCCGTTGATGCGGTTGTGAAAACCAGCCAGATGCAGGACGCGGTGCACCGTGGCGTTCTGGACGCGGCCCATTACGTGCCTGCCTATTGGTACGGCAAGTCCAAGGCAGCCTCGCTCTTTGGCACAGGCCCCTGCTTCGGCTGGTCGAGCCAGGAAGTGCTGGGATGGGTCTACGCTGGCGGCGGGCTTGAGCTCTTCAATGAGCTGATGGACAACCTGCGCCTGAACGTTGTGTCGTTCTTCAATTCGCCAATGCCCGCGCAGCCACTGGGCTGGTTCCAAGAGCAGATCACCGATGCCAGCCAGATGAACGGTCTGAAGTACCGTACCGTGGGTCTGGCCGCGGACGTGCTGCTGGAAATGGGTATGTCAGTGGTGCAGCTTCCAGGCGGTGAGATCCAGCCTGCTATGAAGTCGGGTCTGATCGATGCGGCGGAGTTCAACAACCCGACCTCTGACCGGGACTTCGGCATGCAGGACGTCTCGAAGCATTATCACCTGGCCTCCTATCACCAGAGCCAGGAATTCTTCGAGGTCACCTTCAACAAGGACAAGTTCAACGCGCTCTCTGACGATCACAAGGCGATCATCAAGAACGCGTCGATGGCGGAGAACTCGGGCTTCTACTGGGGCAACACCAAGCGTTACTCTGACGACCTGATCAAGCTGCAGGAGCAGGACGGCGTGAACGTCTACCGCACACCGGATTCGGTGATGGCGGCCCAGCTCGAAGCCTGGGATGTGGTGGCCAACCGCATCGCCGAGGATGACCCCTTCTTTGCCAAGGTCATGGAATCTCAGAAGGCCTATGCGAAGAACGTGATGAACTATCTCAACCTGAACCAGCCGGACTACAAGCTGGCCTACAACCACTACTTCGGTTGAGCTGATCACATCTGAGACTGAGATCGGGCGCTTGTTGGAGCGCCCGACCTTTTGGCTGCTGAGCGGGTCACAGGTTTTGGCCATCAGCTTCGTCGCGAGGAAGAGAAAAGATGAAATTCGTTCACGCCATTGAGGGTCTGAGCCTTTGGGTGGGTCGGGCCTTTGGATGGTGCATCCTGATCCTGACGCTCTCGGTGTCTTACGAGGTGTTCGTGCGCTACGTACTGAACGCACCGACGGTCTGGGCCTTCGACATGATGATCCAGATGTACGGCGCCCTGTTTCTGATGTGCGGCGCCTACGCTCTGGCACAGGACACACACGTGCGGGCGGATGTGATCTACCGCCTTCTGCCCATCCGGGTGCAGGCGGGCCTCGATTTCTTGCTCTACTTCCTCTTCTTCTTCCCCGGCATCCTCGCCCTGGTCTGGTTCGGCTATGAGATCGCCTCGGACAGTTGGCGATACAAGGAAGTCAGCTTCAACAGCCCGGCAAGCATCCAGATCTACTTTTTCAAATCGCTGATCCCGGTCGCCGGCGTGCTGCTGATGATCCAGGGACTCGCAGAGTTGGTGCGCTGCATCATGGCCATGCGCTTGGGCGAATGGCCGGAGCGTCTCGCGGACGTGAAAGAGACCGAGGACCTGCTGTCCGAGGCAGATCTCGCGGAAATCAACGCCATCATCCCCGGCAAGAAATGACGTCGCTGACGCAGCAAGAAAGATAACAAGATGACCAATCCCGAAGTCGCCCTCTTGATGCTGGGCCTGTTTATCCTGCTGGTGCTGCTGGGCTTTCCGATTGCCTTCACCCTGCTCGCGATGGGCGTGGCCTTCGGCTATTACGCCTATCACCAGGGCGGCCCAGTCGAGAGTTTCAGCGACATCTTCAACAACAACATTTTCTACCTGTTGAACCAGAACACCTACTCCGTGATGGAGAACCCTACGCTGGTTGCGATCCCGCTGTTCCTCTTCATGGGGTATGTGGTGGAGCGCGCGAACATCGTCGACAAGCTCTTCTTCTCGCTCTATCAGGCCGCGCGCAACCTGCCCGGCTCGCTGGCCATCGCGGCGCTGCTGACCTGCGCGGTCTTCTCGACTGCGTCCGGCATCGTCGGCGCGGTTGTGACGCTGATGGGTCTGCTGGCCTTCCCCGCGATGGCCAATGCGAATTATAACAAGAGCTTTGCGTCCGGCGTCATCTGTGCAGGCGGCACGCTCGGCATTTTGATCCCGCCGTCGATCATGCTGATCGTCTATTCAGCGATTGCTGACCTCTCGCCACTGCGCCTTTACGCGGCAGCCGTTTTCCCGGGGTTGCTCTTGGCGGGGCTCTACATCGTTTACGTGATTGTGCGGGTCTATTTTAACCCGGCACTCGCCCCACGTCCGCAGATGGACGACGTCCCACCCCCGCGCGAGATCTACTTCAACCTGCTGGTCAGCTTTGTGCCCCTCACGGTACTCATCGCGCTGGTCCTTGGCTCCATCCTCGGCGGGTTGGCAACACCGGCAGAAGCCGCCGCCATGGGCGCGCTTGGCGGCATGGTGTTGGCTGTGCTCTACCGGTCGATGACCTGGACCAAGCTCAAGGAAAGCGTGTTTCTGACCGCCAAGGCCACGGCCATGGTCTGCTGGCTCTTCGTAGGCTCCTGGACCTTTGCGAGCGTCTTCTCCTACCTGGGCGGCCACGACATTATCGCGGATTGGGTCGGCGGCATGGCGCTGGAGCCCTGGCAATTCCTCGTGCTCGCACAGATCATCATTTTCCTGCTGGGATGGCCGCTCGAATGGTCAGAAATCCTGATCATCTTCGTGCCGATCTTCCTGCCACTGCTCGAAGTCTTCGGGGTGAACCCCTACTTCTTCGCGATGCTTGTGGCGCTGAACCTACAGACGTCGTTTCTGACCCCACCCATGGCCATGTCGGCCTACTACCTAAAGGGAGTGCTCAAGAAACAGATCGAGCTGATGGAGATCTTCCGCGGGATCATGCCCTACCTTGGCATCGTAATCCTGACGATGGTGTTGATGTATCAGTTCCCCGCCATCGCGCTCTGGTTCCCGGATTATCTCTTTGGGGTCTACATCCCGTGAAGATCAAACCGCACGAGCTATCGGCAAGCGAGGCCTCCGCGCATATCGCGGCAGGGCGACTGTCATCGCAACAGCTGGTGCGGTCCTGTCTGGATCGGATCGCCGAGACCGAGGACGGCTTACGCGCTTGGGCTCATCTCGACCCGGAGGCGGCGATGGCCCAAGCTGCGGCCTGTGACACGCATCGGCAAGCGGGCCTCGCAACCGGGCCGCTGCATGGACTGCCGGTGGGATTGAAAGACATCATAGACACGGGCGATATGCCAACCCAACGCGGGACACCCATCTTTGCGGGACGCCAACCCGACGAGGATGCCCGCGTCGTCGAGATGCTGCGCGAAGCAGGCGCGGTGATCATGGGGAAGACGGTCACGACCGAGCTGGCCTTCATGCATCCCAGCGAAACACGCAACCCGGCGAACCCTAATAACTCACCAGGTGGCTCGTCCAGCGGCTCGGCAGCGGCTGTTGCGGCGGGCCATGTGCCTCTGGCAGTCGGCACGCAGACCAATGGATCCGTCATTCGCCCCGCCTCCTTCTGCGGCACCTTCGGGTTCAAACCCACACGCGGGACGATCCCGCGCACCGGCGTGTTGCAAACCTCCAAGTCGCTCGATCAGCTGGGCACCTTTGCGCGTACTCTTGAAGATGCTGCCATACTCGCCGATGTCCTGAGCGGCTATGACCAGCGCGACAACGAGAGTTTTTCCCACGCGCGGCCCAACATGGCGGCAGGAGCGCGAGGCACCCCACCGATGGAGCCCGACCTCGTCTGGTTTGACCTGCCCTTCTATGACCGGCTGTCAGACGCGGCCCGCGAAGGTCTGGAGCGTGTGATGGAGCTGCTCGGGCCGCGCATCACGCGAATGGAGCCTGCTGATCAGCTCTCCGAACTTGTGGCCGTGCAGGCACGTATCCATGAATATGAAATCGTGCGGCATCAGCAGGCTGTGTTCGATGACCACTGGGATCAGATCAGCGAGACTTTAAAACCCATCATCAGCCGAGCGCGCCAGATCAGTGACGCCGAGTACGACGATGCCTTGGCGGTCAAATCGTCGGCCGAAGCGTTCTTTGCAGAGTTTTTCACCGAATTCGACGCAATCCTCGCACCTTCCGCCGCAGGTGAAGCCCCCCGCTTTGGCGATGGCACCGGCGATCCGATCTTCTGCACGCTATGGACCCTCGCGGGGCTACCGGCTGTGACCATGCCCTTGCTGGTGGGCGAGACAGGGCTGCCCATCGGTGTCCAATTGATTGGTCCCGCTCACAAAGACGATCGGCTGCTGCGCACAGCAGCCTGGGTGCAACAACACATCGCGGCCGCAGCCGCCTGACGGAAAGGACAGCGCAATGTCATATCTTGTCAAACTGGTGATGGGCCTGATCGGCACCGGCCTTCTGGTGATCTTCGTCGGTGGCCTTTCGCACAGCATCTCGACCGGCTTTGCCGGTTTCTGGGGTGGGTTTCCATTCATGGTGATCGCCATCTTGGTCTGCGGTATGGCGCTTTACGACTATTGGGATGAGTGTATCCGCAAGAAGTGAGACCAAGGCGTCGGGTCTCGTCAGGGTGTTTTACTAGGTGAACAGATCGCCATACTGGTCCCGCAGAACATTCTTCTGAACCTTACCCATCGTGTTGCGCGGCAACTCGGGCAGCGTGATCAGCTTGCGGGGATGTTTGAAGCGCGCCAACTGCGCCCCAACAGCCTGAGCAATGGCATCCACATTCGGCGACTGACCATTCTCCGCAACGAGAAAGCCCACCACCGTTTCGCCGAAGTCAGGATGCGGCACCCCGACCACCGCACTTTCCAGAACGCCGGGTTGATCATCGAGCAGGCTCTCGATTTCCTTGGGGTAGATGTTGTAACCACCTGAGATGATCAGGTCCTTGTTGCGCCCGACAATTTGCACATAGCCTTGATTGTCGATCAGCCCGAGATCGCCGGTGATGAAGAACCCGTCCTCGCGCAGCTCCTCCCGCGTCTTTTCAGGCATCTGCCAGTACCCTTTGAACACGTTTGAACCGCGTACTTCGATCTGGCCGATCTCGCCATCCGGCAGTCTGGCCCCGGTGGCCGGGTCGGTGATCTTCAGCTCCACACCGGGCAGCGGAAATCCGACGGTCCCCGCGCGGCGGTCGCCGTCATAGGGGTTGGAGGTGTTCATATTGGTTTCCGTCATGCCGTAGCGTTCGAGGATGCGGTGGCCGGTGCGTTGCTCGAACCGGACATGCGTTTCAGCCAGCAACGGCGCGCTGCCCGACACAAAGAGCCGCATGTGCCCGACCAGCTCTTTCGTGAAGCGCTTGTCATCGAGCAGCCGGGTGTAGAAGGTCGGCACGCCCATCATTGCGGTGGCCTGCGGCAGCTGCGCGATCATCGCGTCGAGATCGAACTTTGGCAGGAAGATCATCGAGCCACCCGAGAGAAGCATGACGTTGGTGGCAACGAAGAGCCCGTGCGTGTGAAAAATCGGCAGCGCGTGCAGCAGCACGTCGTCAGCCGTGAAGCGCCAGTAGTCGACCAGCGTTTCCGCGTTGGAGAGCAGATTGGTCTGCGTCAGCATGGCCCCCTTCGACCGTCCAGTGGTGCCGGAGGTATAGAGGAATGCGGCGAGATCATCCGACCTGCGCTCCGCCGTCTCGAAGCGCGTGGACTGACCCGCAGCTAGATTGGACAGCGTCCCACCGCCCTGCCCGTCCAAGGTCTCCAACCGCGCACCCGACGCTGACGCGATCGGGCGCAGGCTCTCTGCTGCGGTCGGATCGCAGACAAGCAACCCGGCGCCGCTGTTCTTTACGAAATACGCAAGTTCCGCCGGAGTGTAACCGGTGTTCAACGGCAGGAAGACGACGCCGGCCTGCACCGCCGCGGCATAGACGGCGAGCGCCTGTGGTGACTTGTCGACCTGAAGCGCCAGCCTGTCGCCCGGCTCCAGTCCGATCTCGGAGAAGGCGTTCGCAAACTGGGCCGCCATCGCCAGAAAGGCGGCATGGGTGATCGTGCCGCCATCACTGAGGTGCAAAAACGGGGTGGTCTTGCCCGCGTGACGACCGAACAGCTGATCAAAGAGAGGGTTTGCCATCGCCATGTCCTTGGTCCGGGGCGGGATCGATCGCCGCCGCGAGGGTCTGCATGCCGGGTGATGCGGCGATCTGGTATGCGCCCGCATAACCCTCGTGGTTTTGCGCGATCAGCGCACGGTCGTAAAGATAGTTCACCATCACGCCGCCGGATTGCGCGATCCCATTGGGCGATACATCGGCGTCAGCGTGCACATCATGTACCAAAGCACCGTTTCCGAGGTGAAAGCGCGCCACCGGGTCACGCGGGCTGCCGTTGGATCGCTTGGCATTCAGAAGGTAATGGGCCGCGCATTGGCGCTGGTCTTCCGGATCGTCGCCTATCGTGAGGCCTGCCTCGCGAGCCCAGTCCATCAGGCCCGGGATCGGAGAGAGCGTCACAAAGGTGTCGAGCCCCGGCAAATCCCGCGACAGATCTGCGACCACCTGTTTGATCAAGGAATTGCCGAAGGAGATGCCCGCAAGCCCGGACTGGCAATTGGAGATCGAATAGAATACCGCGGTGTCGGCCTCGTCCGCCGCCAGTTCGTCACGCTCGTCGGACAGGAGATCCTGCACCGATCCCGGGATGCCTTTGGTCAGAGCCACCTCCACGAAAATCAGAGGCTCATTGGGCATCGCGGGATGAAAGTATGCAAAACATCGTCGGTCGCTGGGCTGGACCCGGCGGCGCAGGTCCTCCCAGCTGTCAATGGTGTGCACGGCCTCGTAAGCGATGATTTTCTCCAACACTTCCGCCGGGCTCTCCCAACTGATCGGCAGCAGGACAAGAAAGCCGCGATTGAACCAGGAGGACAGCAGATGCCGCAGATCCTGATCGACAGGGCCGAGGTCAGGGCGTGCCTTCAAGGCGTCGAGAAGGTCATCGCGCATCTGGACAAGCTGGGCCGTGGCGCCCGGCACCTGATTGAGCCGCCGGGCCAGTTCTTGGCGCTTCGGCTCTGCGGCAGCAGAAAAGGCGCGATATGTCTGACCAGAGGGGGCGGCTTCAAATGCCGCCAACGTCTGCCGCACCGCTTGGGGCTCCAACCCCATATCGTCTGCGAGAAGCGTGAAAAACCCCAGCTTCTCGGCGCGCCCCATCCGGGCATAGCGGTCGAGGATATGGCGCGCGGTTGCGGCCCCCGACACCTCACCGGACCGGCCAAGCAGATCATTGCAAAGCTCTGGCATCGACCGCCCCTCGAGATCCGGCTCAAGCGGGCTGCGATAACGGCGCTCGAAAACGGTGGAGAGAAGGCCCGCGAAAAAGCTCAAAACGTCGGCCCCATGACGGCATCCGGCAACCACGTGGCCAGGCCGGGGAAGAGGCAAAGCAGGATGATCGCAATCACCATGCAGGCCACGAAGGGCAGCGACCCTTTGAGGATCGTTTTCAAAGAGATATCGGGAGCAATTCCGTTGATCACATAGAGGTTGAGGCCAACCGGTGGACTGATCAGACCGATTTCCATGTTGATGGTCAGCACCACCGCAAACCAAATCGGGTCGAACCCGGCGGTGGTGATGATCGGCAGCAGAATGGGCGCGGCCATCAGGATGACGGCGACGGGGGGCAG
Source organism: Roseobacter cerffii (assembly GCF_054226325.1). Taxonomy (NCBI): domain Bacteria; kingdom Pseudomonadati; phylum Pseudomonadota; class Alphaproteobacteria; order Rhodobacterales; family Roseobacteraceae; genus Roseobacter; species Roseobacter cerffii. The sequence goes on along the minus strand of NZ_CM135757.1, from coordinate 1,716,384 downwards.
GAAGAACCCCGCGATCAGCAGGAAGACATTCACCGTGCCCATCAGCACCCAGCGGTTCACATCCAGCGTGCCGATCCATTCGGCGATGGATTGGGTGATAAAGAGGCTGGAAAGCATGTAGGAAAACACACCGGCGGCGGCGATGATGAAGAGGATCATCACGCTTTCCTTGGTGCTGTCGCGCAGCACATGCCAGAGCGCCACGGGGCTCCAGAGTTTGTAGATCACCATGGCGATGATCAGGCAGAGCAGCGCGCCAACGGCTGCGGTTTCGGAGGGGGTCGCGATGCCGCCATACATCGCGTAGAGCACGCCGATTATAATGCCGATGAAAGGCAAGACGCGTGGCAGGATTTCCAACCGTTGCCGCCACGTGTAACTGCCTGCGGTGAGCAACCCCGCGCTGCCCGTCTTCCAGGTGGAGTAAAGCGACCAGGCCATGAAGAGCCCGACGAGCATCAGCCCCGGGATCACGCCCGCGAGGAACAATCGGCCAATCGAGGTCTCGGTGGCGATGCCGTAGACGATCATTGTGACGGAGGGCGGGATCAGGATGCCGAGCGTGCCCCCTGCCGCGATCGAGCCTGCAGCGACGCCATCGGGGTAGCCGCGCTTGCGCATCTCGGGGATGCCCATCTTGCCGATGGCCGCACAGGTTGCGGGGCTGGAGCCCGACATGGCGGCAAAGAGCGCACAGGCGCCCAGGTTCGAGATCACGAGGCCACCGGGCACACGGGTCAGCCAACGTTCCAGCGCCTCGTACAGATCCGCCCCTGCCCGGGTCGAGGCAATCGATGCCCCCATGATGATGAACATCGGGATCGAGAGCAGCGCAAAGTTGTCGAGCTTGCCGAAGAGGATTTCGGGCATCAGTTCCAGACTGCGCATCCCGTCGAAGATCATCAGGAAACCAGCCGAAACGATCAGCAAGCCAACGGCTACGGACACGCCTGAGAAAAGCACGATGACAGTCGAGACCGCGACCAGCGCGCCGAGGACAAGCGGGTCCATCAGTTGTCCCCCAGCCCAAAGGGCGCTTCGGTTCGTGTCAACACACCGACCAGATCAGCGATCAACTGCAGCAACAACAAGCCAAACCCGACGGGCAAGGCCAAGTACGGAATCCAGAGGCGCACGCCCCAGACCGTGTCGGATTTCCAGCCGCGATCCCAAGCGAAATGCCAGTATTCATAGCCATACCACAGCATGACCCCGATGATTGCGATCGACAGCGAGAGAGTCACCACGGCCAATCCACGCCGTGCTGCCATGGGCAGGGCCAGCGGGATCAAATCGACGTTCACATGCCCGCGCAACCGTTGGACGTAAGGCAGGCCGACAAGCGTCGCGCCGATGACGAGGTAGATCACCATCTCCGTTTGCCAGACGGTCGAGCCATTCAGCACAAAGCGCACAAAGATCATCTGGCACGTGATCGCTACGGCCAGAACGATCATCCCTGCCGAACACCAGCCTGCGACGGTGGACAGGGCCGCAACCATGCGCAGGAAGGGGTGGTTGCCGACCGGTGCGGTCGCAGCGTTGTTCTGGCCAGCCATATCAGATGTCTCGGATGCTTGGGGAAAGTAACGGGCGGTGAGGGTGTTACCGCCCGGTAAAACTCATTCGACGGAGAGCGCCATATCGAGCAGGGCTTGCCCGTCCGGAACCTCCTCAACAAAGGCCTTGAAGGACGTCTCTTTCGCGATCTCTTGCCACGCGGCGAAATCGTCCGCCGTCATCTGCGCGATCTCAACGCCTGCATCCTTGAAAACCTTCACCGAGGCGGCATCCTGTTTCTTTGCTTCTTCGAGATAGAAGGCTTCAGCCTTTTCGGACGCCTCCAGAAGTGCCGTCTGCTGCGCTTCGGTAAGCCCCTCGAAGGTCGACTTGTTCATCAGCACAGGCTGGTACATGAACCACAGCGCCACGTCGGACGCAGGGGTATAGCACGATACCTGCTCGTAGATCCGGTACGAGACAAAAGACGAAGACGACGTATTGGCCGCCGTCAAAACGCCGGTCTGCATGGCGTTGTAGATCTCTGATGACGCCATCGAGGCGATAGACGCCCCTGCCCCGGCGAGCATCTGTTCAAAGGCCTTGCCCGCAGCTCTTGTCTGCTGTCCGGCCACGTCTTCCGGCTTGGTAATGCATTTGTCCTTGCCGACAAAACCGCCAGCCAGGTAGCCATGCACCAGCACCATGACGTCATCATCGGCCATCTTCGCCTCAAGCGCCTCCATGAAGGGGCTCTCGCTCAGCCGCGCTGCATGGTCGTGGTTTTTCACAAGGCCCGGCATCAGCGTGAGGTTGTACGCGGGTTGCTGACCACCGGCATAGCTCAGCGGCAGCACGGTCATATCCAGTTGGCCGCGGCTCAGCGGCTTGTATTGCTCTCGCGGCTTGAACAGTGACTTGGAGCCAAAAATCTTGATCTCCAGATCGACGTCCGCCGCGGCAACCTCGTCCGCGATGATCTGTGCCACCTGATGACGCACATCCTTGTTCGACCACTGGTGAGACAGGCGCAGCTCAGTCGCCTGCGCGGTGGCCGCGCCGGTCGCAAGACCCGCGGCAAGCGCGGCAGAAAGCAGTGATTGTTTCATGATTATCCTCCCAGATCGCCGGTCGTTTGCCCGGCCCACATGTCAGCATTTAGCGTCTCGCATCCAGAGTCAACTTTTTTGTATACAATAATGTGATTGTCGCACACGCAGTTTGACCTTACACTGGCGGCATGGACATCAGACACGCAGATCGAATTACGGACGCGTTGGAGGAGCTGGTTTTCACCGGGCAATTCAATGATGGCGACCGGCTGGACGAGATCAGGCTGGCCAAACAATTCGGTGTCTCCCGCACGCCCATTCGCGAAGCACTGCAACGGCTCGTCGCCTCCGGCATTGCCGAACAGCTGCCACGTCGCGGCGTATTTGTGCGTCAGCCCGGGCCCGTCGAGTTGATGGAGATGTTCGAAACCATGGCAGAGATCGAAGCGGTTTGCGGCAGGTTGGCGGCGCGCCGCATCTCAGATGACGCGCTCGATGAATTGGAGCAGGCCAACGCGCTCTGCCGCTCAGCCGTCGCCTCAAACGATACGGATGCCTATTATCGCGAGAACGAGCGGTTTCATCACACCATTTATGCGCAATCCGGTAACAGCTACCTGGCCGGACAGGCATTGCGCCTGCATCGGCGGCTCAAACCCTTCCGACGGCTGCAATTGCGGCTGCGTGGGCGAATGTCGCAATCCATGGCGGAGCATGAGGAAATCGTCGCAGCCCTCAAAGCAGGCGATGATCAGCGGGCCGCAACAGCCCTACGTGATCACGTTGGGATTCAGGGTGAGAAGTTCCGCCATCTCATGACCGAACTGCGCACCGCCGCCCAGTGAGCCTAGTCGCTGAGCCGTACGGCAGCACCGCTGCCTTGCTCTGCAGCCGAGAACCCGGCCTCATTCAAGGCAAAGCTGGCACCGACCGAGATCACCGCCATCGCTGCAAAGGCTAGGACGATCTCTCTCATGTGGAGCTGGCCTTCGACTGCTGTTCTTCCACTTCCGCGGTCCAGATGCTGTGGTGCTCGCGCGCCCATTGCAACTCAACCTCGCCGTCGCCCATCGCCGCATAGGCGCCTTCCATCCCGACGGACCCGATGTAGATATGCGCGATCACGATCGCCATCAGCACAAAGCTGACAATTGCGTGCCAGAGCTGCGCGTATTGCATCTCCTCATGAGGCGTCAGCGCGGTATTCAACTCTCCCAAGCCGACCAGCTGCGGCAGACCGAGCGCGTTCAGCTTGTCGAAAGTCGCCGCAAACATCGGCAGTTCGAACGGGAAGAGAAGCGACAGGCCAGAGGCTGCAATGGACCCGCCCAGAATGATGACGGACCAGAAAATAAGCTTCTGTCCCGCGTTGAATTTCTTAGCCGGGGGGTGACCGCCGCCGAAAATACCGCCACCCTTCAAGAGCCAGTTGATGTCGGTGCGATCCGGCAGGTTGTGCACAACCCAGAAGACAAAGACGAGGACCAGCGCCAGGATGAACGCCCAAGAGACGTTGTTGTGCACCCATTTCGAGGCGACGGCGACGGTGGCGAAGGCCTCATGCCCGAAGGCGGGGATCAGCACCTTGCGCCCCGCCAGCGTGATCAGCCCCGTGATGCCCAGCAGGATGAAGGACCCCGCGAGTAGCCAGTGCGCAAAGCGCTCAACGGACTTGAACCGCTGAATCGTCCGACCCGTCTTTTCGCCGTCGATCCGAATGCGCCCACGGATGAGATAGAAAACCGCCAACAGTACGATCATCCCACCCAGCAAGGCGCTGCCATAGGTCAGAAGCGGCCCTTCACGGAAGAGAAGCCAGCGCATGCCGCCGTCCTGGATCAGCACATCTGCGGCGGGTCCGCGCGCCTGTGTTGTGATCGCCGCACTGTTATAGCGATAGGCTCGCCAGAGGTCGGGATCAGAAGCCCCGCCCAACGTCCCGAGTTGCTCCGTGCTCGGTGCCGCAGCGTCGGGATTGCCCGTCAGACCGCTGCGAAAACTATCGTCAATCTTGAGCCCTTCCTGCCGCTTGAGGATGTCCTCGAGCGTTTGGGCACCGCCTGTGGCGCTGCGGTCGACGGGTGCCGCCTCCTGTGCTTGGGCGCTCACCGCGAGGCCCAGAGTCAAAAAGAGAGCACACAGAAGTCGGAGCATGGACGTATCCTGTTCAGTCAAGACAAGCCGGGGCGGCCCGGTGGAGCCGCCCCGCAAGAGTTCACAACCTTAAGGCGAAGGTCAACCGCCTTTCTGATCGTAAGCGGTGCCCCAGCCCCAGGCGCCCGAGCCGAAGCCCCGCGCCACAACGCGTTCGCGGTAGATGCTGGAGACGACGTCGCCGTCGCCCGCCAGCAGCGCCTTTGTCGCACACATCTCGGCGCAGATTGGCAGCTTGCCTTCGGCGATCCGGTTGCGGCCGTATTTGGCGAACTCGGCGGTGGAGTTGTTCTCTTCCGGACCACCGGCGCAGAACGTACACTTGTCCATCTTGCCGCGCGATCCGAAGTTTCCTGCTTGCGGGAACTGCGGCGCGCCGAAGGGGCACGCATAGAAGCAGTAGCCACAGCCGATGCAGAGGTCCTTGGAGTGCAGGACAACGCCCTCTTCGTTCTGGTAGAAGCAGTCGACCGGGCAAACCGCCATGCAGGGCGCGTCCGAACAATGCATACAAGCGACGGAGATCGACCTCTCCCCCGGCTTGCCGTCATTGATCGTCACGACCTTGCGGCGGTTGATGCCCCACGGCACTTCGTGCTCGTTCTTACAGGCGGTGACGCAGGCGTTGCACTCGATGCAGCGTTCGGCGTCGACGAGAAATTTTGCTCTAGCGGCCATTGTTCATGTCCTCCCTTACGCTGCCCAGATTTTGCAGAGCGTTGATTTCGTCTCCTGCATCTGGGTCACACTGTCATAGCCATAGGTCTGCGCGGTGTTCGTCGCCTCACCCAGCACATAGGGGTCCGCGCCCTCGGGGTATTTGTCCCTCAGATCGACGCCCTCCATATGCCCGCCGAAGTGGAAGGGCATGAAGGCCACGCCAGCCTCGACCCGTTCGGTGACCATGGCCATCACCTTGACCTTGCCGCCTTCGGGGCCTTCGACCCAGACCTGTTCGCCATCGCGCAGGCCAAGGTTGTTGGCGTCCCGCGGGTTCACTTCGACAAACATGTCCTGCTGAAGTTCCGCCAGCCAGGGGTTGGAGCGGGATTCGTCGCCCCCACCCTCATACTCCACCAGACGGCCCGAGGTGAGGATGATCGGGTACTCCTCCGAGAAGTCCTGCTCCTGGATGGACTTATACATGGTCGGCAGACGCCAGAATTTCTTGTCCTCATAAGTCGGATAGTCCGCCACGAGGTCCCGCCGGTTGGTATAAAGCGGCTCGCGGTGTACCGGAACCGGATCGGGGAATGTCCAGACAACGGCGCGGGCCTTGGCGTTGCCGAAAGGCGCACAGCCGTGCTTGATCGCAACCCGCTGGATGCCACCCGAGAGGTCGGTCTTCCAGTTGGTGTTAGGCCCGGCCACAGCGTCGATGGACGCGCGTTCCTCTGCGGTCAGGTCACCATCCCAGCCGAGATCCATCAGCATCTGCATGGTGAACTCAGGGTATCCATCCTGGATTTCGGCACCGGGGTTCGACACCCCTTCGGCCAGCAGGTTGTCGCCGTCCCGCTCCACGCCAAAGCGCGCCCGGAAGGCAAGGCCACCCTCCGCCACCGGCAACGACATGTCATAGAGATTCGCTGTGCCCGGGTGGTTCATCTCGGCAGTGCCCCAACAGGGCCACGGCATGCCATAGAAATCGCCATCCGCCGGGCCACCCACCGCCCGCAGCGTTGTGCGGTCAAAGGTGTGCTGGTTGGCCATGTGCATCTTCATCCGCTCAGGGCTTTGACCGGTATAGCCGATGGTCCACATGCCCTTGTTAAACTCGCGGGTGATATCCTCGATCACCGGCTCATCGCCGTCCATCGCGATGTTGCGGAAGAGCTTGTCATGGAAACCGAGCTTCTTGGCAAACATCGACATGATCGTGTGATCGGGCAGCGACTCGAAGATCGGATCGACCACCTTGTCACGCCACTGCAGCGAGCGGTTCGATGCTGTGCAAGACCCGCGTGTCTCGAACTGTGTACAGGCGGGCAGCAGGTAAACGCCATCCGTCCGGTCCTGCATGACGGCCGAGACGGTCGGATAGGGATCGACCACGACCATCATGTCCAGCTTCTCCATCGCCGTCTTCATCTCTTTCTGACGGGTCTGCGAGTTCGGTGCGTGGCCCCATAGGAACATGATGCGCGTGTTATCCGGCTGGTCGATGTTGTCTTTCTCTTCGAGAACGCCGTCGATCCAGCGCGAGACCGGAATGCCGGTCTCGTTCATCATCAGACGATCTTCACCGTCCTTGCCCGCGCCTTCCATCACAGAGAAACGGCCTTTCAGCCAGTCCAGATCTTCTTCCCAGACCCGTGCCCAATGCGCCCAAGACCCGGGCTTGAGACCATAATAGCCGGGCAGAGTATTGGCGAGCACGCCCAAGTCGGTCGCGCCCTGCACGTTGTCGTGGCCACGGAAGATGTTGGTGCCGCCGCCGGCAGTGCCCATGTTGCCGAGCGCCAGCTGCAACACGCAATACGCACGCGTGTTGTTATTGCCGTTGGTGTGCTGCGTGCCACCCATGCACCAGATCACGGTGCCTGGACGGTTGTTCACCAGCGTGCGCGCGACGCGCTTGAGCTGGCTGCCCGGCGCGCCGGTGACGCGCTCCACTTCTTCGGGTGTCCAGCGGGCGACCTCTTCCTTGATCTGGTCCATGCCCCAGACCCGTGTGCGGATGAACTCCTTGTCCTCCCACTCATTCTCGAAGATGTGCCAGAGGATACCCCAGACAAGCGCGACGTCCGTGCCAGGACGGAAGCGCACGTATTCATCCGCATGGGCCGCCGTGCGCGTGAAGCGCGGATCGCAGACGATGAGCGGCGCGTTGTTCTGCTCTTTCGCCTTCAGCATGTGCAACAGCGAGACAGGGTGCGCTTCGGCAGGGTTGCCGCCGATCAGGAACATCGCCTTGGAGTTATGGATGTCGTTATAGCTGTTGGTCATGGCGCCGTAGCCCCATGTGTTCGCCACACCGGCCACGGTGGTCGAATGGCAAATCCGCGCCTGGTGGTCGACGTTATTCGTCCCCCAATAGGCGGCGAATTTGCGGAACAGGTAGGCCTGTTCGTTGTTGTGCTTGGCCGAGCCGAGCAGATAGATCGAATCCGGGCCGCTTTCGTCGCGCACCTTCATCATACCATCGCCAATCTCTTCGATGGCCTGCTCCCAGGAGATGCGCTTCCACTCACCGCCCTCTTTCTTCATCGGGTACTTGAGGCGCCGCTCGCCATGGGCGTGCTCCCGCACCGCGGCCCCTTTCGCGCAATGGGCACCGAGGTTGAAGGGGCTATCCCATCCGGGCTCCTGCCCGGTCCAGACACCATTCGAGACTTCCGCGATCACGGTACAACCGACCGAGCAGTGGGTACAGATCGACTTGATGGTTTCCACAGCACCCGCCGCAGCCGTTGCCGCAGAAGCCTGCGTGACCGTGCCGCCTGTTGCCGAGATTGCCGCCAAGCCACCGATCGCCAGACCGGACCCACGCAAAAATGCGCGGCGGTCTACGGATTTTGTGGCCACGTCCGACAGGATGCTGGACCGTCCTGCGCGCTGCGTAACCGAGTTGGTCTTTTTCCTTAGCATTGTTCCCTCCCTTGCTGCCCCGTTGAGGTGGCTGGGTGTTGGTGTATGTCTGCTGTTGTCCGGCGCCGATCAGGCCCCGGCACGGCAGATCAGAACCGTGCGCTCTCGAGGTAGGCGCGCGTGTGAGCTGTGTCTTGCATCTTGTCGGAGGTCGGATCGACCTCGGCAGCCTCGGCCTTCTGGCCTCCGGCTGCCACAGCAACCGCCGCCGCAGGGGCCGCGGTGCCCGCCAATTTCAGAAAACTCCGGCGGCTCGTCTGGCCTTCGGTTTCTCTTTTCATCAGTCTTTCTCCCTTTCGTCTCTCCGGGCGGCGTCCCGCCCCTATGGCAGATCAGCCTGCCGTCAGTCTGAATGCTTCTTTCTCGATTTCCATGAAGGCGCGCCCGACGGCACCCACTCCGGCGTAGAAGATCGAAGATTTCGCGCCTTCTAGGTCCGTGTAAAAATGCACGGCCCAGGGCGAGATATGGTTGTTGAAGAAGGTGCTCTGCTGCTCGAGCCCAGCTGGCCCGCCAAAACGCCCGACGATCATGCCACCCATCATTTCCATCAGCGATGCCATGCTGTCTTCGGGTTCGAATGCGTTTTCCGCCCGTGTGATCTGCTGCGCGGCCATGTCCTTGCGCAGCTTGGCGAGCGGCTTTTCGTTGAGGAACCCCGTCAGATAGTAGCTGGCGTAAGGCAAAAGCTCACCCCGCCCCAGACCAATGAAGAGCGTTGTGAACTCGCGCTCGACCGCTTTGGGCGATGTGGACTTCGCGACGCGGGCCAGCCCGTTAATGGCCTGCCCCATGGTGCTGTCGTCCCCCTGCAAACCAGCAGTCTGGTCCAGCAGCATCTGATCCGCGGGGCGGGCCAACAGGAGCCCAAGATAGTTGTAGAGGTCCGCGCGCAGCCGGTCTTCCTCGGTGACGGCGATGGTATCCGCAGCAGCGCTCATGCGTCGGCCTCCTCAAAGCGGAATTGCATCCGGCGCGGTTTCGGGGTGGTAAACTCCTCGTTCTCGGCCTCAGCAACAACGGTCGCGGTGGTTTGGACCGGTTCTTCATGGTCCTCAGGCGCAACCTCGACCGTTTCGTCGTCGAGAACGTCCTCGTCTGCACGCGCGGCCTGCTCTTCCTGCCGCGCCATCTCTTCCAGATGGGACATCATGCCCTTGCCAACCTGATAGGCGGTCTGGATCGGGCCGCCCGCCAACATGGCGGCACGGAAGTCATCGTCATATTCATTCAGCCCATCGACGCAGGCCAGAACCGGATTGCTGCGCCAGAGCTTGCGCAAGGCCTTGTTGCGCAGATGGGTCGGCACGTCCTTGGCCATAAAGGCGGCGAAGTCGTCACCCGGCTGCATCGCATCCGGGTCCGGTAAACCCATCTCCTCAAGGACCGTCTCATCATCCTTTTCCGCCATCCCAGCCTGAACGGCTGCGGCCTGCGCGGCGTCCTCGGCGCGCGCATCTGCTTCGGCTTCGGCCTGAACAGCGGCGCGGCGGCGGGCCCAGAAAGACGAAACGTCGGTCATTCCGCCTCCTCCTGCATCCGCGCAGTTGGCGCCCGATAGACATCCGACACCTGCGCGATACGGGCGTCACCTATACCATCCTGTGTGCGATCGGTCCGATGCTTGTCGCGACGGCGTTTCACGAAGAGCTCTTCGAGATGGTGCTGGTCAACGAAGGATGTGACCCAATCCAGCACAGAGGCGGGCATCGGCACGCGCTCCACCATCTCTTCTCCGCTGTCAGAGTAATCCTGCGCCTCGTAAGGCGATGCAGTGACTTTCAAAACATGCACAGGCATGTCACCCGCCGACGGATCTTCCACATCGCGCAAGATCACATAGATCGATGGCACCGCCGCTTGCAACTCGTGTGCATACGCCTCCGTATCGGACACATAAAGCCAGAGATCATGTGTCGACGCATGATATTCGGCAACATCACCGTCCTCTCGCAGCAGTTTCCAAGACGCCCTTCCCGCGCCAGGCAGCACGGCTGTCGCGCGCCAAACCCACTTTGACCACGGCGTGATACCGGGGGACCGACGCATGACTACTCCGAGCGTCGCAGACTGCGACTCTGGATACACGACTCCCAAAACTTCTCCTTAAACGCGCACTGTTCTTGATATGACCTTACCAAATGATCTCCATTATCCTAGAAAAATCTGGACTCATCTCTACCCAATTAGTCGTAGATGACTTGGCGCAGCGTCTTGCATGGCAGCAAGCCCCTGAAATCATAAGGCTTTGAGCATCCTGCATTTTGCGAGTGCGGATAGCGCCAGCCGCGCAGGTACGGCGGGACTGCCCTACCCGGCCAGTCTGGCGTCGATTCCGGTTTACCCCGGGGGCAATTCCTGCCTTTCTATCAGCCGGCACCGATATAGGTGTTGAGGAGGACGACCTGCTGCGGCTGGGGGGATCATGACGAAAAAACTGCTGCTGTGCGACTGTCTGGGCAGCCAATCGATTGACGCGGAGGCCATCTCCGGCGCTACTGGTCTGGCCTGCACGAAAGTCATGACCCATGCCTGCGGCGCGCAGCTCACTCAGGCCGCGGAACATTTGTCGACGGGTGACGTGATGGTTGCCTGCCAGCAGGAAGCCCCATTTTTCCGCGACTTGGCCGATGAGGTTGATGCACCCGAACCGCGGTTTGTTGATCTTCGGGACCGCGCGGGCTGGAGTGATCAAGGCGCCGATGCGGCGCCCAAGATGGCAGCCCTTGCCGCTGAGGCTCTGCTGGACCCGCCGCCGGAACGGACAATTGATATCACCTCCTCCGGCGCCTGCCTGATCATCGGATCGGGTGAGACGGCACTGCAGGCCGCCGCGGATCTGGCCGACATCCTGGCCGTGACCGTGCTGCTGCCGCACCCCGAGGAGGTCAGCCCCGGTGGCGCCTTTGGTCTGGTCGCGGGGACGCTGCGCCGGGCCACGGGCAGCCTTGGGCAATTTGATCTGCGCATTGATCGCTTTCAGCAGACCATTGCGGGTGGGCGCGGTGCCGCCACCTGGACCGAACCAAAGGACGGGGGGCTCAGCAGCTGCGATCTCATCCTCGATCTGAGCGGAGATTCCCCGCTCTTCCCCGCGCCGGAAAAGCGAGACGGATACCTGCGCGCCGACCCGGGCAGCCAAGCTGCCGTTTCGAAGGCGGTCCTGACTGCATCGCAGATGGTGGGGACTTTCGAGAAGCCACTTTATGTCCGGCTAGAAGAACCGCTTTGCGCGCACTCCAGGGCGGAGCAACCCGCCTGCTCCAAATGTCTGGACGCCTGTCCAACCGGGGCCATCACCTCCGCTGGCGAACATGTGGCGATCGACCCGATGATCTGCGCGGGATGCGGTGCCTGTGCCGCGCTTTGCCCATCAGCCGCGATCACCTACGACGCGCCACCCGTCGCGACCCTCTTTGCCCGGCTCAATACATTGGCCAGCAAATTCCGCGCGGCAGGTGGGCACAATCCGCGCCTCCTCGTGCACGATGACTTCGGGGCCGAGATGATCTCGCTCTCCGCCCGCTATGGACGGGGGTTGCCCAGTGACGTGATCCCGCTCTCCATCTCCGCTCTCGCGAGCTTTGGGCATGCGGAGATGCTGGCAGCGCTCGCGACCGGCTTTGCGCATGTGTCGATCCTTCTGGCGCCGCGCAGTGATCGCGTTGTCCTGCAGCAAGAAGCCCGCCTGGCGGACGCCATTTCGGGCGCGGCCTCGGTCACCCTTATTGACGTCGCCGACCCCGATGCGCTCAGCGACATCCTCTATGACCAACACGCCGGCACCAGCATCACGCAGCCAGTCCTTCCGCTCGGCTCCCGGCGGCAGGTCACGCGTGTTGCTGCAAAAGCGCTGCAGCCCGACGCGGAGGTTGTCGCCTTGCCCGACACCGCACCCTATGGCGCGATTCTCGTCGATGAGGACGCCTGTACCCTTTGCCTGTCTTGCGTGTCGCTCTGCCCCGCCGGAGCCTTGGGCGACAATCCTGACAAACCGCAGTTGCGCTTTCAGGAAGACGCCTGTCTGCAATGCGGGCTCTGCGCCGCGATCTGCCCCGAGACGGCGATCACCCTGTCGCCGCAGCTCAACCTCACCGACGAGGCCTTCACGCAGCGGGTGCTGCACGAAGAGGAACCCTTTGCCTGTGTGGAATGCGGCAGCCTCTTCGGCTCGAAATCAACGGTCGAACGGATCATGGAAAAGCTCGCGGGCAAGCATGCGATGTTCTCCAATCCCGACACGGCGCGTATGATCCAGATGTGTGACAACTGTCGCATTCAGGCGCAGTACCATTCGGAGAACAACCCGTTTGCGAGCGAGGAGCGCCCCGCGGTGCGCACCACCGACGACTATCTCAGCAAGCGCAAGGATCACTGAACATGCAGCGGCGCACCCAGATCAGCCGGGCTCAACCCCGAAACATAGGCCAGGATCGCCTCGAGATCGGCTTCGGTCATCTCCAGCGGCACGATTGGCGGCGGCAAGCTCGGATCGAACGGGTCTGTAACCTCCGCGATTTGGGTAAAACTCGGATGCGGGTTGCGCAGATGGAAAGTGGCGAAGCGATCATCCCAGTCGGCAAGGGTGCGCAAGACCGCAAAGGACGGCGTGGCGCCCATGCCGTTCATGCGGTTGGTCTCATTGATCACATGACATCGCCCACAGAGCGCGAGCGACAGGCGCTCGCCCTGGACGCGGTCGCCCTCGTAGTCGAGCGTCACGGGCGCGGTCGCACCGACGGCTCGCGTGACGAAGCGGCTGTCATCAGCGGCTACGAAACTCTCAATAGTCTTGCGACCGACCTCCGACCGCAACCAGTCCGCAAAGCGCAGCGCCCGCGGGTCGCCGTCATGTTCAAGGGTCCAACCCTGCCCCAGCCCGTCGAACAAAGGGGTCTCGGTGGTCATGAACCGCATCTCGGCAGCGTCCGTTTCGGCGACCCGAAGCACACGCACACCAGTTTTCAGAGCAAAGCGCGGCACGATGTATTGTGCAAATCCGGATTGCTCCAAGGCCTCCGGCACCGCAAGGCGCAGGTCCTTCTCCGCCCCGACGGGCATAGCCAGCCAAATGATCAGCACCATCGCCAGCAGACGTCGCATCAGCCCCATTCCCCCCTGATGGCAAGTAGGTCAGACTAGAATCGCCCGAGCAAAGCCGTCAAGTTTCCTCAAAACCGCATCATGCAAAGGAGCCGGATCATGAGTGATGATTTCAACATGTCCATGCGCAAGTTTCTCAAACAGGTCGGCGTGACGTCGCAACAGGCCATCGAGGATGCCATGCGCCAAGCGGGCGACACCAGCGGACAGAGCTTCTCCGCCAAGATCGTGCTGACGGTCGATGGGCTCGATCTTGAACATGTGGTGACGGGCCAGATCACCGGTCGCGATGATGGTGCTGCCTGAATGGCACTGTCCCGAGACAGTGTGCTCGCTGCGCTGAAAACCGTGACCGACCCGATCTCGGGCTCGGATATCGTATCAGCCGGTCTGATCAAAGCGCTGACGATTGGCGAGACGGGTGATGTGCGCTTCGTGATCGAAGTCCCGCCTTCGCAGGCGCAGGCCTACACTGACGTGCAGCGCAGTGCCGAGGCGGTGGTCAAGGCGTTGAATGGTGTGGGCGCGGTCTCCGTCGTGATGACGGCGCACAGCACACCTGCTCCACCGCCGGACCTCAAACCGCAAAGAGCGGCCCCATCCGGCCCCCAGAAGATCCCCGGTATTGATCGCATCATTGCCATTGCCTCTGGCAAGGGCGGTGTCGGCAAATCCACCGTCGCGTCCAACTTGGCCTGCGCGCTTGCCGCGGAAGGCCGCCGGGTAGGCTTGCTGGATGCGGATGTCTACGGCCCCTCACAGCCACGCATGCTCGGCGTGTCGGGACGCCCGGCGTCACCGGACGGCAAGACTATCCTGCCCATGCGCAATTTCGGCGTCACCATGATGTCCATCGGGCTGATGACGAATGATGATCAGGCCGTGGTGTGGCGGGGCCCTATGCTTATGGGCGCGCTGCAGCAGATGATGAACCAGGTCCAGTGGGGCGCGTTGGATTTGCTGATTGTCGATCTGCCACCGGGCACGGGCGACGTGCAGATGACGCTGGCACAAAAGGCGCAGGTCGATGGCGCCATCGTGGTCTCGACGCCGCAGGACGTGGCCTTGCTGGATGCGCGCAAGGGCATCGACATGTTCAACCAGCTCGGAACACCGATCCTCGGGATGATCGAGAACATGTCGACGCATATCTGTTCGAAATGCGGGCATGAGGAGCATGTCTTTGGCCATGGCGGCGTCGCGGCGGAAGCGGAAAAGCTGAAGGTGCCGCTGCTGGCAGAAATTCCGCTGCATCTCGACATCCGGATGGCCGCGGACGGCGGGGCGCCCATCGTCGTCTCCAAGCCGGACAGCGCCCAAGCGCAGGCGTTCCGCTCGGTCGCTCGCGCGCTGGTGTCCGACGGCAAGGCATGAGAGCACCCCAGCTTCCACCCTTGTTCTCCGGCCTTGCGACGGCGGGGGCTGACCCGCGCGCCGCCGCCTGCGCCGAGGCGGAAAGGGGCTGCGACGCGGGGCTGGTGACCTATGATGTCACCCCCGAACGGCTCAGTGCCGCCGTTGTCTTTGCGCCCGAAGTACCATTGCGCCAGGCGATGATCATGCTGCCGCTCTGTGGTGTCGGATTTCAGAACGCGTTCGGCACACTCGCCCCGCCCGAGGTCTCGCTGCAACTGGAATGGTCAGGTGGCTTGAGACTGAATGGCGCTCGGTGCGGCGCGCTCGATATCAGCGCAGCGGTCCACGGTGCCGATGCAGTTCCAGATTGGATGGTTGTTGCGCTCTCACTAACGCTGTGGTCCGACGAGGAAGACACCGGGGTCACACCGGATGTCACCGCGCTCTCAGCGGAAGGCTGCAGCGAGATCGATCCGGTTGACCTGCTGGAAGCCTGGATGCGGCACACGCTGGTCTGGATCAACCGTTGGGACGAGGATGGCGTGAAACCCCTCCACACCGAGTGGACAGGCCTCGCCCACGGAATCGGCGACCCGATAACGCTAGACGGTTTGAACGGCACCTTCCGCGGCCTTGATGAAGACTTCGGTTTGGTCTTGCAGCAGGAGAGCGGAGCACAGATCATACCGCTCAGCCGAAACCTCAAGGACACGGTATGAAACTTGCCCGCGCCATCCACTTCGACGACAGCGACACGCGCGTCTTTCACAGCCCCGCGCGGACGGGGGAATGGTGTATCTCGGGCGGGTTCGAGTTCTCGAACTGGTCCGAAGGCGATCTGATCGGAAAAGCAAAGCAGGCGTTCACCAACGGCTGGATGGGGGTGGAGACCTTCGGGCGCGCGAGCTTCGTTGCCGTGACCCAGATCGAAGAAACCGAGCGCGACGCACTTGCCCGCGCGCTCGCCCAGCACTTCGTCGATATCTACGGCGCACCCTCGCTCGACGCAGCGATGGGCGTGGCGATGGAAGAGATCAACCAGATGATCGATCTCTGCGAGGATCAGGATTTCAACACGCTGCTCACCGTCACGCGCGAGTTGACCGAGGCGGGGGTGAAGGAAAGCTACCGGATGATCGAACCGCAGGAAGCGGGGATCGAACAATTCGCGATCCACGGCTCACTGGATGACGAGCCGCACCAACATTAAGATCACTCGGGCTTGGCGTTGAAGATAAAGAGCGTCTCACCGTTGATGGTGTAGCTGTTGATCAGCTCCGCCGCACGCGGGCCAGCAAGCCATTCCTCCAGCTGCAGAGCAAGGTCGTTGCGCACATGGCTGTGCCGCTCGGGATTGACGGCGATGAAGGCATATTGATTGAAGAGCGCCGGATCCCCTGCGTAGAGCAGTGCGAGCCCGGCCTTGTTGCCGAAATTCAGCCAACTGGCGCGATCTGCCAGGATGTAAGCATCAAGCCCGGCGGCGGTGTTCAGACTGGCGCCCATGCCCGCGCCGACCTCGCGGTACCAGTCGCCAAAGCTTTCCGCTGACAGCCCCGCCTCGGCCCATAGGGCCAATTCCTTCTTGTGCGTCCCGCTGTCATCGCCACGGCTGACGAAGGCCGGTTCGGTGGTGCCGATCCGCATCAAGGCGTCGGCAGCCGAGGCCGCTTCAGCAATACCAGCGGGATCAGCCGCAGGACCAATAAAAACGAAATCATTGTACATAATCTCTCTGCGGTATGTACCATATCCCTCGGCGACAAAGGCCTCTTCTGCGGCGCGGGAATGCACCAGGATCGCATCCACATCGCCTGCTTCGCCCAGCCGCAAAGCCTGCCCCGTTCCGACGACCAGCAATTGCACCTCAAGCCCCAGATCGTCGCGGATTGCGGGCAAAAGAACATCGGCAAGGCCGGAGTTTTCAAACGACGTGGTCACAGCCATTTTCATCTCCTCCGCCATAGCAGCGGTCCCGAGTGTCAGTGCCGTCAGTGCGGCCAGAATGCGGGGGATCATGCGATGATATCTCCTCTGAAGAACGCCTGCAGTTCGCTGGTCTGCGGTGCGCCGAAGAAAGCCTCTGCCGGACCTGCCTCATGCACCACCCCATGCAACATGAAGATAGCATCGCGCGCGAGGCGTTTGGCTTGACCCAGATCATGCGTGGTCATGATTATCCGGGTTTTTTCCGACAAAGCAGCCGATAGCAGGGATTCAATCGCGCGGGTCGAGGCGCCATCGAGGTTGGCGCAGGGCTCATCGAGGAACAGCACATCCGGCTTGCGGATCAGCGCACGGGCAATTGCGAGCCGCTGCTTCTCGCCTCCGGACAGCCGGGTCGCCTGGAGGCCCGCACGCTCCTCCAACCCGATCCGCCCGAGCCAGTCCGCAACGCGCGCTTGGATCTCCGAGCGCGACAGGCCCAGCAGCTGCAACGGATAGCGCAGGTTGTCGGCAACCGAGCGCCGCAACATGATAGGTGTCTGGAACACATAAGCCTGACGGTGGCGCGCCTCCTCGTCCTCGACCGACCAGCGAACCTTGCCTCCGCTCAGCCGTTCGACGCCATGCATGGCGCGCAGCAAGGTGGTCTTGCCGCTACCATTGGGGCCGATGATCATGGTCAGACCCTCGGCCCCTAGGCTCAGATCAACGGGGCCCAGCAAGCGCTTGCCGCGCCGCCGCACCGCCACATCGGTCAGGGTCAAAGGCAGGATGGTACTCACCAGCGCCCCTCCCGCTCGGTTCGCGACAGCCAATGGATGCTGATGTTGATCCCGATGGCGAGCGCGATCAGCACAAACCCCAGGGCAAGCGCCAAAGCAAAGTCGCCCTTGCCGGTCTCCAGAGCAATTGCCGTTGTCAGCACGCGAGTGGCGTTGTCAATGTTGCCGCCGACAATCATGATGGCCCCTACCTCGCCAATCGCGCGGCCAAACCCGGCGAGCGAGGCTGTGAGCAGATTGCGCCGCCCGTCCCAGATCAGCGTCTTGATCCGCTGCCAGCCGCTGGTGTTCAGCGAGATCAGCAGGTCGTGGTACTCGGCCCAGAGCTCGCGCATCGCCTGATGGGTGATCGAGGCGATCAGCGGGGTGATGATGATCACCTGCGCAATGATCATGGCGCTCGGGGTGAAAAGCAGCCCCAGCACACCGAAAGGCCCGGACCGGGACAACAGTATGTAAACAATCAGTCCCACCACGACCGGCGGCAACCCCATCAGGGCATTCAACAGTGAGATCGTGAGCCGCCGATAGCGAAACCGGCGAATGGCGAGGAAGGTGCCAAAGGGCAGCGCAATGGCAGACGCGATGACAAGTGCTGTCAGGCTCACTTGGAGGGAACGCAGTGAAATCTCCAGCAGATCCGCGTCCAACGCCACGACAAGCCAGAACGCGGACACCAGCCCTTCGTAAATGTCGTTCATGTCTCAGGCCGGTTCATCTGCCACGCGTTCAAAGCTCGGTTGCACCGTCCTAAGGCATGGCCTCGCCCTCTGCAATCCGATCAGACAAGCTCGGCATCTGTCATGATCTCGACCAGCGCGGGTCCCTTGTGATCGAGCGCGTCGCGGATTGCGCTCTTGAGATCACCCGCATCTGTCACCTTGACCCCATAGCCACCACAGAGACGCGCAAAGGCCGCGAAGCCCGGGTTCTGCAGATCAGTCTCCCAGACCGGCCATTCGCCCGAGCGTTGCTCTTTCGAGATTTTCCCGAGCTCGCCGTTGTGCAGCAGGATGTGGGTGATATCCATGCCGTATTTCACGGCGGTGGTGAATTCCATCGGGTACTGACCAAAGCCGCCGTCGCCCGAGATCGAGACAACCTTGCAGCCTTTCAGATCGTCCTTGTCTTGTGTTGCGGCCCAGGCGCCCATCGCTGAGGGCAGACCGAACCCGATGGAGCCGAGATAGCCCGACATCAGCACGCGCTGGCGGCCCTTGGTTTCGAGATAACGACCAAAGGAATAGGTGTTGTTGCCCACATCCACGGCGAAGATCGTGTTCTCCGGCACCAAACGGCCCAGCACGTCAAAGATGGCAAAGGAGTGAATGCCCTTGCCGAGATCTTCGTCCAGTCGATGCTGTTTCTCCCGCCGCCAGATCGCCCACCGCTCGGCCAGTTCAGCGATCTGATCCTCCGCATCCGGGTTTGTGCAGGGCGTTGCGCGCAGCGCCTCGCAGAATGCACCGACGTCGCCCCAGACCGGTAAGGCAACCGGGTGGAACTTGCCCAGCTGCATGCGCTCGTGATCAACCTGGATGATCTCCTTGCTGCGCTCGATCCCGGTGTGGTTGGAAAAGCTGGTGCCAAGGGCGAGGATCAGGTCAGATTCGTTCATGAACCAGCTGGCAATCGGCGTGCCCGACCGACCCAACACGCCACCTGCGCATCTGTGATCATCCGGCACGAGCCCTTTCGCCTTGAAGGTGGTCAGCACCGGCGCGCCCAGTGTCTCGGCGAGTGCTCCGATCTCGTCACGCACCGGATAAGCGCCGTGGCCGACCACGATGATCGGGCGTTTGGCGGCTTTGATCATCTGAGCGGCCTTGTCGATCTCGCTCTGCGCGGGGATCACCGGCGCCGCCGTCACCCGCCCCTGCGGCGCACTTGCGGGCTGATCGGAGGCATTGGTCTGCACATCATCCGGGAAGATCAGATGCGCCACGTTCTGCTCAACAATCGCCGTCTTGCAGGCAAGCGACGCAAGCTCAGCATGATTAGAGCTGCCGAGCACCGGTTGCGAAAAACTGGTGACCGCCTGGAAGGCTGAGAGCAGGTCAATGTCTTGGAACGCCCCCGGCCCCATCACCTGCGTCTGGACCTGTCCGGTCAGCGCCAGCACCGGCGCGCGGTCCACTTTCGCGTCCCAGAGCCCGGTCAGCAGGTTCGTGGCCCCCGGCCCTGCGATGGTCAGGCAGGCCGCCGGGGTGCCGGTGAGCTTGCCATAGGCCGAGGCTGCGAAGGCGGCAGCCCCCTCATGGCGAATGCCGAAGTAGGACATCTTGCCATCCACGACGGCCAGCCGGATCGCATCCGAGAGACCGAGGTTCGAGTGCCCCACCATGCCAAAGACTGACTGCACGCCCCAGTTGGTCAGCGTCTCCACCATCACATCCGTCACGGTCCGTTCATGCGGCGGTTCCGGCTCGATCCCCACGAAAATCTCGCCGTCCCGGATGTCCACGGGATACATCTGCTGGCCGGTGTCCTCATGCCCGCCCGGCGGTTTGCCGGTCAGCGGGTCGAAATCCCATCCGTGCCACGGGCAACGGATCCAGCATTTGTCATCAATGCCTTTTTCGATAGAGCCTTCGCCCAGCGGACCGCGCTGGTGTGGGCAGTGGTTGTTCATGGCCGCCCATTGCCCATCGAAATGGACAAGACAGATCGAGGTGGTGCGGGCCGTGACCGTCTTCACCCGGCCTTCGGGCAGGTCCCCAGTGTGTCCGACGCTGATCCAGTCGAGGGTGTCGTCACTCATGTGGCTCTCCTGTCTGGGGTGGCTTGGTGAGTTTGTCATGGATTTTCTGGGCAAGGCTCAGGATCGCGAAACACCCCAGAGCCCAGATCAGCAATTCGAAGGGGGCGGCGTTGGTGCCGCGCAGCCAAAAGGTGACGAGATCGCCCTGTGGCCTCAGCGCCTCCCAGCCAAAGAGCCCTGGCCGTTCCC
Organism: Roseobacter cerffii; assembly: GCF_054226325.1. NCBI lineage: Bacteria > Pseudomonadati > Pseudomonadota > Alphaproteobacteria > Rhodobacterales > Roseobacteraceae > Roseobacter > Roseobacter cerffii. The sequence continues at coordinate 1,695,949 of NZ_CM135757.1, read as the reverse complement.
AGAGCGACAAGTACCAGAAGCGCGAAAGATAAAAGAACACCGTGGCGAGGAAGGCCACCAAGATCAGCATGAGAACACGGCGCATCAGTCCAGCACCTCCAGCGTGTCCGGATCCATCCGCAGAACGAGAAGATCACCGCGCCGCTCTACCTCGCCTTCCAGCGAGACGAATTGCGCGACAAAATGATAGGCCGCGTCCGGCAGGTGCCCGCCATCGGGGCCGGTGACCAACAGGAACTCGGACCCGTCGACCGGTTGCGTGGAAACAAAGACCGGCGGCACCTTTCCAAGCAGACAGAGGTTGGCGCAGGCCTTGTGCGCCAGACCACGTCCGGGCCGCATAGCACCGGCGAGGCATTTGCCATCGCAGATCTCACCGGCAAGCTTCCAGCGCCCGAGCGGAACGGTGTCCATCTGAGGGGCCTCACCCTCTGCCGCGCTGATCCCATTTTCACCGCCCCGCAGTTGCAGCATATCGAGCGCGCCGCGCTGCAGAAGCGTGCCCGAGACCTGCGCAAGCTGTCCATCCAGCGGGATCGCGCGGCTCTCGACGTTGGTCTTGCCCCCCCCGGCCAGCATCAGCGTGTGACCCTCCGGGATCCGCTCGTTTCCTTCGGTCACGCGCAGAAGTGGATAGGGCGTCAGCTCGACAACTCCGGTGACCGTCTGGCGACCATAATCGAAGCGGAATGCGCCTTCACCCGGATCATCCTGCGCCACCCCAAGTGCCAGTCCAAAGCCCGCGAGGCCGGAGATGAACAGCACGCAGATCGCGAGCAACACCCCGCGCAGAGCCTTTGGTGCGGGGAGGTAGCCGACAAAGAAAGGCGGGCGATTCTCGCTCATCGGGTAACTCCTTCCGGCACCGCGACCGGCTCGACATAGGTACCAGGCGGATTGGCGCGTGGATCGACCAGCACAGCCGACCCTTCGGTCTTCAGGTTGTAGGTTGGGATTTTCTCAGTGAAAGGCGCAGGCGAGCGGCCATTGGTGACATCGTACTGAAACCCGTGCCACGGGCAGGTCACCAGGCAGTCGATGATCTGCCCCTCCCCAAGCGGTCCGTTCTGATGCGCGCAAGCGTTTGATATCGCACTGAGCTTGCCTGCGTTCAAGTAGACAGCAACGCGTTCGCCATTGGCCAAGAGTTTGATCTTGGCAAAACCCTCCGTCATCTCGGACACATCGCAAACGGGTACCCATTTCGCCGCCTCTGCGGCAAGCGCTCGGTCCGTGTGCCGATCCTTCAGCGCCGCCATCAGATGCAACGCGCCCACAGTTGCCGCCCCACCGATGAAAATCACAGTGAAAACGTGGTTCTGCTGGTCCTGCAGGATGCCAAAGGAGACATGCGCCACGACCGACAGATAGGCGGGATAGATCAGGTAATGGATGCGTTTCCAGACCGGCGGGCTGAGGAATTTCATCCAGAAATCATGACTCGTCGCCGCCAAAAGGGTCAGTGTGAAGAGCGCGAAGATCCCGAATACCTCAAAGGGGAAACCGGCAAGCTGGCCGTAGCTCGTGTTGGCAAAGAGCAGAGCCTCATACTTGTTTGATGAGGAAAAGGCGAAGTACCAGTCGACGATGTAGCCCGCGTGGGTGATCGCCACGAAGGCGGTCATGACACCAAAATGCCGTCGGTTGTAGAGCAGCGGCAGGAACCGCGGATCGAGCCGCGCCAGCGGGCCGATACACAGGATCACTGTCAGCATCACAAAGGCACAGGCGCCGAAGGCCCGAGCGTTGTGCACCTGCGCATTGATCGGACGCTCGTGGCTGAGGATGCCGGGCGCCGCATAGAGGAACACGTAGAGAAACAGCCCAACGCCGAGCAGCATCACCGCATCGTAAATGTATTTGTTAAGGTTCCACTGAACCGGGATGTATTTGACGCTCATTGTGCAGCCTCCGCAGGCGCGGATATCTGCACAGGCGCGATATCAGATGGCCAGCTCTGCCGCTGGCTGAGACCCGCCAGAATGATCACACAGATGCCGATGGGCAGCAGCCACCCGACCGTGAAATGCGACTTACGAGGTGGGTCGTAGCGGCGGGCCCACCGCTCGCGCCCGCTCTCATAGAGATACCAGCGCCAGAGCACGAGCGGCCAGATCACCAACACGCCGGGAATGAGCAGCGGTCGAAAAATGTAGGCCTCGCGCGCATCTTCATCGATCCGGTCCATGCCGATGGTGAGGAACAGCGCCGCGACCACCGCGCCGATACTGCCCCAGATGCGCAGCGCCATGAGGATTGCTTCGGCTTGGTTCATCTCCCTGGCGCTCCGCTCTTTGCTAGGTGAGGCGCGCTCAACGTCTCACCCGAAAACTGCACGCATTTGGGGTCTGCGACCAAATCACAATTTCAAAATTTGCCCCGCCGCTTCGGCGAATTGCAGCCTATGTGGTTTTTGCACGTCACCGTGCCTTGTCGATCACCCGCCGCGCTTTTCGCCGAATGTCGGGCCATTTTTCACAGCCCGGACCCCAGCCCGCACGATGGCAACAATGGTCAGCAACGTCATCGCCCAGAAGAACCAGGTGATCGGCCCTCGCACGAGGATCGAAGGGTCGCTGCCCGACATCAGCATCGACTGGCGGAAATTGTCCTCGAGCAGCGGCCCGAGGATGAAGGCAATCAGGAAGGGTGCTGCAGGAATGTGATAGCGGACCATAAGAAAGCCAATCCAGCCCATCACAAACATCACGCCCACGTCGAAGATATTATTGTTCACCGCGAAGACACCATAGATGCAGAGCACCAGAACCGCCGGGATCAAGATGCGTTTGGGGATGTCGGCCACGTATTTGAAACCGCGGATTGCAATCGTGCCGATGAAGAACAGGAAGACCGAACTGACGATCAGACCAATGAACAGCCCGTAGATGATATCGACATTCAGAATGAACATCATCGGGCCGGGCTGCAGCCCGTGGATCATGAACGCGCCGATGATGATCGCGGTGATCACATCGCCGGGCACACCAAGGGCCAACAGTGGGATCAGAGTGGCCCCCGCCACCCCATTGTTGCCGGCCTCGGATGCGGCGACGCCTTCAATCTCGCCTTTGCCAAAGTTGTCGCGGTTCTTCGACGTGCGGCGCGCTTCGGAGTAACTCAGAAAGGCTGAGGGCGCAGCCCCAATGCCAGGGATGGAACCGAGGAATACCCCAATGAAGCTGCCCCGCACGATGGATTTGAAGCTGCGCCGGTATTCCCCGAAGGTCACCCAGTTCTTGCCGAGTGACCGGGCTTTACCCACATGCGCGGTGGGGTGCCAAACCATCGCGAGGATTTCTGGGATCGCAAAGAGCCCGATCAGCACGGCGATGAAATTCAGCCCCCCCATCATGTTCGGATCACCAAAAGTGAAGCGATTGGTGCCATAGACAAGGTCGAGCCCAATGGTCGCGAGCAGCAGGCCCAGAAGCGCCGAAAGCGCACCGCGCAGCAGGCTCTCGCCCGATACGCCTGCGATGATCGTCAGGGAAAACAGGATCAGCGTAAAGAACTCTGGCGGCCCGAAGCTCAACGCAAACGACGCCAGCCACCCCGCAAAGAGGATGAGCGACATGTTGGAGATCACATCCGCCGTGCAGGACGACCAGAGCGCCATGCCCAGCGCCCGACCGGCCTCACCCTTCTCGGCCATCGGATAGCCATCGAGGATCGTGGCGGAAGACGCCGGTGTTCCGGGCGTCTTGATCAGGATTGCCGGGATTGATCCGCCAAAGATGCCTCCCTTGTAAACCCCGAGCAACAGCAGGATGCCGGTGATCGGCTGCATCGCGAAGGTAAAGGGCAAGGTCAGCGCCACGGCCATTGTCGCCGACATGCCGGGAATGGCGCCCCCAATCACGCCAATAGCCACCCCGATGAACAGCGCCAGGAAGGATTCGATGTTTCCAACGAGGCTGAGCCCGGCTGCGATACTGTCGAGAAAGCTCATGGCAACCTCAGGTAGTTGCCCTGCGGGATCGCCACCCCGGCGACATGGGCGAAGAAAGCGTAGAGCACCAGCGGGATGATCACCGCACAGATCAGCGCTGTGACGGGGTGTCGCGTGCGCACGAGGAAGGCCGTGGCGACGAAAATCAGCATCGAGGTCAGCACCATGCCGAGCCGGGGCAACAGCACCATCGTCAGCCCCATGATCACGGCCATCCCGGCAAGGCGCAGCCACGCCGTGCCGGGCTCTTCGCTGGCCTCGTTCAACGGGTCATCATCCCGCTCAAGACGCAGGCCCGAGAAGAGCAATCCGCATCCGGTCAGCCCCGTCAGACCAGCCAACGCATAGGGCCAGAACAGCGGCGACAGAATGATGTTACCCACATTGCTGGGCGACGACACCCATTGCGGAATGCCATAGAGCGCCAGAAAAAGCGCTGCAAAAAGCGCGCCGACCCCCAGACGCAATTGCACCTGCCGTTGTGTCACTGGCTCCCCTCCAACCCTATTCCACGCGACAAAAAACGCCGGGCGGCCTGACTGCCCGGCGTCTCTCCACATCTGCTGCGCAAGGCGATGGGCCTAGCCTTCAATCCTCATACCCAGATCGTCAACAAGTTTGCGGAACGTCTCGTACTGTCCCTGGATGAAAGCGTTGGCATCTTCTGGCGACATGAGCTCGATCACAGAGCCCCGCGCAGTCATCTTCTCAAGGAACTCCTGGTCCGCCGTGGCGCTCGCCATCCACGTGCCCCACTTCTCTGCCACATCATCCGGCAGACCATCCGGGCCCGCGATACCGGTCCAGCCTACCAGCTGGTGCAGCGCGGGTTTGCCAAGGTCAGCCGCCGTCGGCACATCAAAGCCCGCAACAGGCTCCGCCGTGGTCACCATCAAGGGGACGAGTTGCTTGTTCGCCACGAAGCTGGCGATGGCCGAAGAGTTGGTGCAGAGAAACGTCGCCGTACCGTTCAGCACCGCCGTGGCTGCCGCGCCGCCGCCCTTCTGCGGGATATGCGTGGTCTTGGTCAGCGGCTCCTCGACGCCGAACTCCGACAGCACCATGACAGCCGCCAGATGCAGGAGCGAGCCGACACCGGAGGAGGAATAGGTCACCCCGCCCTCATCGACCTTGGCGATCAGGTCTTCCATGGATGTGATGCCCGAAGACGGGCTGACTGCACAGGCAACCGGATTGATCTCATAGACGGTGACAAAGCGGAAATCATCGAGCGTATAGGGCAGCGTCGCCTTCATCGCCGGGTTCACCGAATGCGAGCCCACGCGCGCAAAGAGCATGGTGTAGCCATCTTCCTTGGCGTTCTGCACAGCGACAGACCCGGTCGCACCGCCCGCACCGGTGACATTCGCCATCACCAGCGGCTTGCCCACCGCAGCGCCCAACGGCTCTGCGATCGTGCGGGCAGAGATGTCCGTCGCCCCGCCCGCGCCATAGGGAATGACCATGTTAATCGGCCGCTCGGGATACTCCGCAACAGCAGCCCCGGCCAAGCCCAGGGTCAAGGCGCAGACCGCGCCGAGTGTCTTGAATGTCATCGTTTTCCTCCCAGTCGTGTCTTGTTTCCGGACCGTTCCGGGCCAAGCCGACGGCACCCTTGACAATTGGTAACCTTAAGGCATGCTTTATAGAAGTAATAATGCATTACACTTCCAGTAAGCACAGCTTAACAAAGGGCCGCGCGCGACATGTCGATACGCACGCTTCGGACGCTGATCGCCGTCTACGATCACAAGACCTTCAGCGCCGCTGCGGATGCCGTCCATGTCACCCATGCCGCGGTCAGCCAGCAGATGCGCACGCTCGAGGAAAACTGGGGCGTGCAGCTCTTTGATCGCTCCCGGCGCACGCCGGAGCTGACACCTCTCGGTCGTGCACTTGTTTCGAAGGCGCGTGAGGTGGTGCAGGCTTATGACCAGATGTTGCCTTCCGTGCTGGGCGAGCGTGGCGTGAGCGGAGACGTTGCGCTTGGCGCCCTGCCCACGACCCTGACGACGATGGTGCCTTCCGCGATTTCCATGCTGGTGAGCGCCTATCCGCAGGTCCGCGTCCGGCTCTTTCCGGGGCTCAGCAACCAACTGGTGTCACAACTGGAGCGCGGCGCGCTCGACGCCGCCATTGTCACGCGACCCGATCTGCTACCCGCGCGGCTGGACTTTCTCGACATCGCCGAAGAACCGTTGCAACTGCTGGCGTCCCAGGACATCGATAGCGACGATCCGTTCGAGCTTCTGGCCACCTACCCGTTCATCCGCTTCAACCGGGACGCGGTGGTCGGCCACATGATCGAAAGCTGGCTGCAAAAGAAAGGGATTCGCGTAAACGAGGCCATGGAGTTGGATGGGCTGGAAGCAATCTCGAGCATGGTCTTTGCCAAGCTCGGCGTCGCCATCGCGCCGCGACGGGCCGTGCAAACCAACAGCCCACTGCCGCTCAAGCGCCTTGCCTTGGGGCCAGATGCCCCCGTCCGGCGGCTGGGCCTCGCCTTTCCGCGTGATACCGCGCGCGCCTCCGTGCTCAAGGAGTTGCACAGCGTCTGTCTGACCTCGGTGGAGATCGGTGCCTTCGGTCAGTCGCCGCGCTCTGGGCAGCCTGCGTGACTGATACCGACATCCTTTATCTCGTGATCGGAGCCATCGCGGGCGGCTTTATCAACGGGCTTGCAGGCTTTGGCACTGCGCTGTTTGCGCTTGGTTTCTTTCTCAGTGTCATGCCTGCGCTGGAAGCTGTCGCCATCACGGTGCTGATCTCAGTGTTCAGCGGGTTGCAGGGGCTCTGGATCGTGCGCCATGCCATCGCCAACAACCTGCGACGGCTTGCCCGCTTTCTCCTGCCCGCAGTCGTCGGCATCCCGCTGGGGGTCGCATCCCTCAAGCAGGTGGATGTCTCTACTTTGAAGCTGCTGATTGCGGCCTTTCTGATCCTCTACGGCGGGTTTTTCACCCTACGGCGCACGCTGCCTCAAATCGATCGGCCAACACCGGTGATCGACTGCACGGTTGGGTTTTTCGCGGGTATTCTCGGGGGGGCGGCCTCTCTCTCGGGCGCACTGCCCACCATGTGGTGCTCGATGCGCGCCTGGCCGCGATACGAGACCCGGGCTGTCTTGCAACCCTTCAATGTCGTGGTTCTGGGGCTCTCAGCCATCGTTCTGGCCTGGAACGGTGCCTACCATACGCAAACCTTGATTTACACATCTGTGGCCCTGCCCACCGCCATCATTGCGGCACAGGTTGGCATCGCTGTTTTCCGACGACTTGACGACGCGGTCTTTCGCAGGCTGCTCATCGCCGTCTGCTTTCTGTCCGGAACAGTGCTTTTGCTGCGAGAGCTGTTCTAACCGATCACCTCATCGGAGCGGTCGTCGGTCTCACCATAGCGTTTCAGCACCGCTGGCTTGGTCCCTTCATAGACACGGTCAAGGTTCTCGGCGATCTTCGTGTTCTCTCGCTCGAAGAGGCAGTCACCCTGCAAGTTTGACGCTACGATGAAAGGCCCCATGCGCCGCGCCTTGATCACCCACATCGCCTGCGCGATCCCCAGCTCTTCATGCCAGTGCACGGCCTCCACCGTCTCGACCCCCCGCCCCAACAGCGCGCCAGTGCCATAGCCAACAGTTGAGAGATAGACCGCGCCATTCGGCACGAAGTATTCTTTGTAATCCTTCGACGACATACCGCCTTTGCCAATGATCAGCCGTGCGCCCGTCTTTGCCATCCACTCCGGCAGCCATTTGGCAAAGCGGAAACTCGCGGTGGCCGTGACCGCGCCCAGATCGAAGGACCCGTCCTCGCGAATGACGGCGGCCGGTGAACAGTGGAAATTGGCGGCGCTCTGCGAGGGCAATTCCATCGGGATGTTGGCCTTCTCCTCCAAAGCTCGCATATAGACGCCCTCGCGCGCTGTGTAGATCAGCCCATCGAGATAGACGATATCGCCGAGACGCAGATCGGCTACGGCCTCGGCAGTGGGCGTTGTCGATAAGGTCACCTCGCGGATTTTCATTCCGCCGCCTCCCGCACCGGATCCCAGTCTACGGTCTCGCGACGTTGGTAAGCTGTGAACCAATCGGGATCGGTCCGATGCTCAACCCGACCATCCGGAAACAGGCGCGCGACCGCACGGCGAGAGGACAGGCAAAACGCATGCACTGACATCTGCATACCGCCCGTGTGGCAGTATCCCACTTCAATATTGCAGTCTATCACCATGTTTTTGCCTACAAACCCCATGGCACCCATACCGATGGAATTGCCGAGTTCTTTGAACTCATCTTCCATCGCCGCAATCTTCGGATCGGAGTTTCGGCTGCCGACCGTGCGCAGAACCGACGCCCGCTTGCCCAGCACCATACAGGTGTCTTTGGACCCGCCCAGTCCAATACCGATGATGGCAGGTTGGCAAGCCAGACCTCGTTTGCCAAAGGCGACAAGACTGTCGAGGTAAAACCGCTTGATCCCTTCGATCCCGTCGGACGGAAAGAGCATCCGGTAATCCGTGCCAAAAAGCCCGCCTTTGTGAACGGTGATCAAATCAATCCATTCGCCTTCAGGCTCAAACCCGTATTCGATCTCGGGCGCACCGATCCCGACGTTGTTATTGTGATCCGTGCGCCAGAGCGGGTGCACGCGGTTGGGCCTCAGGGGCACACCGGTCGTCGCGTTCGCCGTGGCCCGGCGCAGCGCGGCTTCCAGCGCGACAAAACCACCTTCGATCCGCGCCTCGTTGCCGAGCTTCACAAACCATCGCGGCACACCGGTGTCGCCGCACATCGCGCGGCGGTCCTCTTTCGCAGCCTCGTAGTTCTCCAGCATGGCTTTGAGCACGAAGGATGACAGATCACCGTCCTCGGTCTCGGCGGCTGCCTTCAGCCCGTCCAGATAGTCCTGGGGGATCTCGATAGCAGCCTTGTCCATCAAGGTTTCCGCGGTGCTTTGAATGAGATCAATCGGTATCATTGTGCAGCCACCAAGGTGTCAGGCTCACCGTCCGGCAGAATGCTCTCACCGGGGCGAACGATAGAGAAATCAACATCTTCTCGAGTGACATTGATGTCGCATCCGTCGTGTCGCACGACGGTGAAGTACGAATCCTCCATTGCACCTGGCTCGGGGAAATCTTCGCGATAGTGCGCCCCCCGGGAGTTTTCACGCGCCAGGCCAGCCTTGGCAATCACTTCAGAAATGTCACACAGGCTCGCCATGTTCAGCCAATCGTGCCAGGTCAGGTTGAACGCCAAGTTGTCCGGTGCCACACCGACCTGCATCAAGGCATCGCGAATGTTCGCGATCTTGTCGAGACCCCGCTGCATACCCGTCGAGGTTCGCATCACGCCAACCTCGTCCCACATGACCTCCTGTAGCTGATTGCGCAGCGGTTGGACCAGATCAGGTTTCTGCGCCAAGGGGCGGCTCGCACGCGCAATCTCTTCGGCCAAAACGTCTTCATCCGGGTCGCGCAGAGCGCTCATGGCGCGGATCTCGACGCCCATGGTGTCACCTGCGATGCCCCCATAGACAGTCGAGTTCGCCACACCGTTGCCCCCCAGGCGGTTGGACCCATGCGCACCCCCCGCATCCTCGCCCGCGACATAGAGCCCTTCTAGAGCAGTGCGCGTATCTACATCGACCACAACGCCCCCCATGAAGTAATGCGCTGTGGGCACCACTTCGACCAACCCGCCCGCGAGGTCAAAGCCGCTGTCTTCACAGCGCTTGACCATGCCCTTGAACTTGGTGCGCACGTTATCGGGCCCCAGATGGGACATCGAGATAAACATGCCCACCTGGTCGGGGTCGTTGCTCTTCCGCATCTCGGCGTAGATGCCGCGGCTGACCACATCGCGGGTCGCGCGCTCGCCCTTGGCGTCGTAGTCGAACATGAAGCGCTGGCCTGCGGCGTTCAGCAATTGCCCGCCCGCGCCGCGCAACCCCTCCTCCAGCACCGTCCCGGTCATCCGGCTGTGTTCGCCAGCCAAAAGCCCGGTGGGGTGAAACTGCACCATCTCCATGTCCCGCAGCGGCAGGCCCACGCGCAACGCCATTGCGAGCCCGTCCATGCTCTTGTCACCACTTGGCGTGTGGTATTTGTACATCGTCGGCCCGCCGCCCGTTGCCATCAGCACCGTCTTGGCGCGCACGAAGCGAAACCGCCCCGTGCGCATGTCAATCATCAGAACGCCCGCCAAAGCGCTTCCATCTTTCGTCGGCACGAGCCCAATCGCGCGGTGTTCCTGCAGCTTTTCCACCGGTCGGCTCAGCACCTGCTCCATCAGCCGGTTGATGATCTCGATGCCTGTAAGATCCCCTTTGTGCACCGTGCGGTCGGCGGTCTGCCCGGCAAAGGCCTTCTGGTGCAACGTGCCATCGGGGTTGCGGTCAAAGAAGCAACCAATCTCGTTCTCCAGTTCGCGAATACGCACCACCGCCTGTTCGCAGAGCCGCCAGGCCATGTGCTGATTGGGCAGCCATTTGCCACCCTCAATGGTGTCCATGAAATGTCGTTCGACCGTGTCACCGCCGCCAAGCGCTACGTTATAGCCTCCCTGGACCATCCGCGTGCAGCCGCATTTGCCGATCAGCCCTTTCACCGCAATCGTGATCTTCGTGCCCGCAGGCGCGGATTGCTGGGCGTGCAGCGCGGCAAAGAGCCCTGCGCCGCCCGTGCCGAGGATCAGGATGTCCGTATCGTGCCGGTCAATGTCATGTGCCATGTCTCACACCACCTGCAAGAAGAAGGTGCCGGAAATCAGAACCGCCACGCCAACGGCTCCGGCTGCGAGCGTCTTTTGCGGCGCGGACCAGGGCAGCCATTCCATCGCCATCAACCGCAGCCCGCCGAACATATGCACGGCAAGCAGGAAGATCAGGCCGAATTCGGCCATCTTCACAAGAGGTTGCTCGGTGAAGCTGAGAAATTGGTTCAGTCGCTCGGGCTGCGTCAACGCTAGCGACAAAACCCAGAAGTGCAGCGGAAGAAACAGCGCCAATGCGAGGCCGGACACACGGTGCAGCACGAAGGCCAGCCAGAGCGGATGGGCGCGGGCGCATCTCATGATGCGCCGACCGGCCAGGTCACCGCGATGACCGCTTGTGTGCCCATCGCCAGCAGGAGCAGGGTAATTGCCCATGTTACGACGCGCAGTGGCCCGCCACTCAGCCCCACAATTTCATGCAGGATCGCCCGCAGGCCAATCGCCGCGTGCACCGAAACGGCGGCGACAAAGCTGCCGTAGAACAGGAACCAGAAGATCGAGCCTTGCGTCCGGCCCAGTATTTCCTCCGCCGTGAGCCCGCCTTGCACCGCGTAGATCATTACTGCGATGTGCCCTAGCACCAGTGGCGCCATCATCAGCGCCGTGACCCGTTGCAGCATGTAAAGACGCAGGTCGAGCATCAGCGGCGCCCCTTGCGAAAAAACGCACGGGTCGTTTCGCGTTTGAGCCCGGCGATGGCGAACATCGGGTCGAGATCATTGGGGCAGAATGTCGTGCAACTGCCCATCGAATGGCAATTGTGGCAGCCGCCGGTGCCCGAGACAGCATCCAGGATCTGGTCCCGCCCGTCATGTTTGGCATCGTTCAGCAAGGTCCATGCCCGCTGCAACGCCGCCGGGCCGAGGTAGTCCGGATTGCCAGCCACCGTGTCGCAGGCCGCATAGCAAATCGAACAGTTGATACATTCAATCCCGGCGCTGGCCTCCACGCGGATCGCGTCCTTTGGATCAACCGGTGGAATGGGATCGTCGCGTGTCGCACTCGGAGCATGCGATCCCCCTGCGGCGACCCACTTGTCGAAAAAGGGATCCATATCCGCCGCCAAATCCTTGATCACAGGCAGGTTTCGCAGCGGCGCAATCTGTATCTTGTGATCCTTCAGCACCTTCTTGACGTGGGTGCGGCAGGTCCAGCGGGGCTGTCCGTTCACCATCATCGCGCAGGAGCCGCACATGCCGACCCGGCAGGCAAAGCGATAGGTGAGCGACGCATCCGCGTATTGCTGGATCCAGGATACCACGTCGAGGATGGTCTGGTTGTCCTGCGCGGGCACGTCGAAGGTCTGATAGCCGCCGCCCGCGGATGTCCCGCGCCAGACCGACACCTCCAGAACGTCATTCTCGCGGCCCAAATCGGCTTCCTGTCTTGTGGCTGTTCGAGTTGCGCCTATGGTATAAACGCCAGAATACCTAACGAGAAGGAATATGTACTTATGCTTTTTGTAAGCCTTCCTTACGAAAAATGCGGGGTTCTTCATGCCTGATCGGACCTTGACCGCACTCTTCGCGCAACGATTTGGCGAGGCACCGACCGTGCCCGCAGAGGTGGCTGAGAATGCGGTTCTGACGCAGATCGCAGCCCGGGCATCTTGCCGTGCATTTAAACACCAAGCGGTCGAGATCGCGCTGCTCGAAACCCTGTGTGCTGCCGCGCTCTCGGCGCCCTCGAAGAGTGACCTGCAACAGCGCGACATCGTCATCATCACCGATGCAGAACTACTGACGCAGCTGAAAACCTTGCTTGCCGCGCAGGCCTGGATCACAGATGTGCCCGCGATGGTCGTGTTCCTGGCGAACAATCGGCGGCAACGTCATATCCAGCACTGGCATGCGCAACCGTTCCCGAACGACCACCTCGACGCTTTCTTCAATGCAAGCGTCGATGCGGGGATCGCGCTTGCCACCTTCATGACAGCGGCCGAAGCAACGGGCCTCGGTTGCTGTCCGATCAGCACAATCCGCAATCACCTTGACGACGTCAAAGACCTCTTACAACTTCCCGATCACGTGTTCCCAGTCGCTGCGATGGCGGTGGGCCATCCGGCTGGTGCGCCTGACATCAGCCCCCGGCTGCCGCTCAGCAAAACGATCCATTACAACCACTTCGCGGACATCACGGAGGAGGAGGTCAAAGGCTACGACACCCGGCGCCTCGACGGCGCAGATGGTCCGGGCTGGTCCGAAGCCAAAGCCCGGATGTATGCCGCGCCACAACGCACAGATTTTGGCAGCTTTGTACGCCAAATCGGCTTTAACCTCGACTAGAGAACATCGTCGAACGTTTTCTTGAGCTTCGATACGATCTCGTCCACGTGGTGGTCTTCCATAATGAACGGCGGGGCCAAGAGAACGTGATCGCCGATCCGGCCATCGACGGTACCGCCCATCGGATAACACGCTAGGCCATGAGACATGGCCGTCTGCTTGATGGTCTTGTTGATACCCTTTGCCGGATCAAAAGGTGCCTTGGTTGCGCGGTCCTCGACAATTTCCAGCCCGCGAAAGAGCCCGCGTCCCCGCACGTCGCCGATATGCGGATGCTGGCCAAATTCGGCTTGCAAGGCCTCTTGCAACTTTTCTCCCATAATGGCGCAGCGCTCGACCAGGCCCCCGGTCAGTTTTTTCAGCACCGCATTGCCCGCTGCGCAGGCCGTCGGGTGGCCGATGTAGGTATGGCCGTGCTGGAAAAACCCCGACCCGTCGGCAATGGCCTGGTGTATCGTGTCGGTGCACATCATTGCTCCGATGGGCTGATACCCGGCCCCAAGCCCCTTCGCGATGGTCACGATGTCTGCCGTGATCCCCTCCTGTTCATGGGCAAACAGGCTGCCCGTCCGCCCCATCCCGCACATCACCTCATCGAGGATCAGGAAGATACCGTGTTGGTCGCAGATCTCGCGGATGCGCGTGAAATAGCCTTCGACCGGCGGCACGGCACCCAAGGTGGCGCCCACGACCGGCTCGGCCACAAAGGCGATGACCGTTTCTGGTCCCAGCCGTTGCAACTCCGCCTCAAGCTCATTGGCGACCCGCTGACCGTAATCAAACGCGCTCTCATTCTCCTGCTGCCCGCGATAGGCATAGCAGGGCGAGATCAGCGAGGTCTCCACCATGATCGGCGCGAAGGCCTGCTTGCGCCAGACGTTCCCACCGGTCCCCAGCGCCCCCAGTGTATTGCCGTGATAGCTCTGCCGCCGCGCGATGAACCGGTGCCGCTCGGGTTGGCCAATCTCGACAAAATATTGTCGCGCCAGTTTCAGTGCCGCCTCGACCGCTTCGGACCCGCCCGAGACGAAGTACACCTTGTCCAAATTGCCGGGCGCTGCTGCAACCAGACGATCCGCCAACTCCTCGGCAGGCTCCGAGGTGAAGAAGCTCGTATGCGCATAGGCCAGCTGGGCCACCTGCTCTTGAATGGCGGCGATCACGTCAGGGTCGCCATGCCCGAGGCAGGACACCGCCGCACCGCCCGATCCATCAAAATATTCTTTTCCATCAGCATCATAGAGGTACGTACCTTTACCTATAGACGCACGTCGAAGATCGGTTCTAGAGTGCCTTGCAAACACATGTGACATTCGGACTCTCCCGCGTTTTGCTGCCAATTGTGAAACACATGGAGCCTTCGTTGACAATGCGCTGAAACAAATGAATCATCGCGAATGGACTCACAGCGGCTTGGGGGCGTGCGTGGCCGAACCACTTGATATCAGGATATCTGCGAGTTACGGCGATCTGAGCAGCAAGCTGCAGCAGGCCGCTGACTACCTCCTGGAAAACCAGGTCGATATCGCGACACGCTCGCTGCGTGCGGTCGCCGAAGACAGCGACATCGCGCCCGCGTCCTTTTCGCGCCTCGCCCGTGCCCTGGGATATGAAGATTTTGGCGCTCTGCGTGGTGATATCCGGACCTCTCTGGGGCGGCGCGTGAACAGCCCGACCGCCCGTGCCCGGCAACTGTCCACGCTACAACAGGATGAGGGCAGCGATTTCTCGCAGGACTTCGCACAGTCCTGCATCGACAACATCCACACCCTTGCCAGCAGCCTTCAGACCTCACAACTGGATGAGGCCGTTGAGAAGTTGCACGCGGCGCGCAACGTGATGGTCTTCGGGACGCTGAGTTCGACCGGGGTAGCCGAGCACCTCACCTATATGGCGAGCCTGCTCTTCGACAACTGGAGCATGGCAGGCCGGATGGGCGCTTCATTGGGCGCGGGGCTTGCCGGGCTCGATGATCAGGATGTGTTGATCATCATCACCCAACAGCCCTTCTCGCCGCGCCCGGTTCGGGCTGCGGAGCTGGCGCGCAGCAACGGCGTCTATGTGGTGGTGGTCACCGACAGCCACACCTGCCCGGCGCTGAAATATGCATCAGCACGTTTCATTACCCCGGCAAAGACGCCACATTTCTTTTCCTCCTATACCGCTTCGCTGTTTTTCGTGGAAACCTTGATGGGCCTTTTGGCCCGGATCGGGGGCGAATCCTCGCGCAACCGCATCGCGGAGGTGGAACTGAGCAACCGCCGTTTACAAGAGGTTCTGGACGGCTGATAACTAACCGATAATCCATATAAGGGAGAGAACTATGTTCAATGGATTGAAGATGACAGTCGCTGGTGCAGCGGTTGCGGTTCTGACCGCGCCGGTGGCCATGGCTGAGGAATTCATCACCATCGGCACCGGTGGTGTGACCGGGGTTTACTACCCCACAGGTGGTGCGATCTGCCGCCTGGTGAACAAGGGCCGGAAAGAGCACGGCATCCGCTGCTCGGTCGAATCGACCGGTGGCTCCGTCTACAACATCAACACAATTCGCGCGGGCGAGTTAGAGTTCGGTGTGGCGCAGTCCGACTGGCAGTACCATGCCTACAAAGGGACCTCGCGCTTCGAGGAACAGGGTGCGTTCGAAGATCTGCGCGCGGTTTTCTCCGTACACCCAGAGCCCTTCACCGTTGTGGCCCGGGCTGATGCGGGCATCAGCAGCTTCGCCGACCTGAAAGGCAAGCGTGTCAACATCGGCAACCCCGGCTCAGGCCAGCGCGGCACGATGGAAGTGGTGATGGAGAAGATGGGCTGGGAGATGTCCGATCTGGCCCTCGCCTCCGAGCTGAAAGCGGCTGAGCAATCCGCAGCGCTCTGCGACAACCAGATCGACGCGATGATCTACACCGTGGGTCACCCCTCGGGTTCGATACAGGAGGCTACAACCGCCTGCGATTCCGTGCTGGTTGAAGTCTCCGGTGCCGAGATTGACGCCCTGATCGGCGACAATTCCTACTACCGCTCGGCCAAGATCCCCGGCGGCATGTACCGCGGCACCGATGGTGACGTGGCCACATTCGGCGTGGGTGCGACCTTCGTGACCTCGGCGTCTGTGTCGGAAGATGCGGTCTATGCGGTTGTCTCGGCGGTCTTTGATAACTTCGAAGACTTCAAAAAGCTGCACCCGGCCTTCGCCAACCTGACAGCGGAAGAAATGGCGACAGCTGGCCTGTCGGCACCGCTGCACCCCGGTGCTGAGAAGTACTACAAAGAAAAAGGCTGGATCGAATAATCTGATCCAATGCCATTCCAGAGGGCGGTGTGCCGCCCTCTGACGCCCACCAAAGGGCACCACACGACATAAGCCACACCAAAAAAACGTGGCACGTCAGGGAGACAGTGAAATGACAGATAAGACAAGCGGCGGCCGTGCGCTGACCGAAGAAGAACTTCAGGACCTCGTCTCGTCATCTGACGCGGGGGCCCGAAACCCAGCCGGGTCCGTCGGCACCTTCCTGGCCATCGTCGCGATCGTCTGGTCGCTGTTTCAGGTGATGCTGGCCTCGCCGTTGTCGAACCAGCTGCTGCCCGGCTCGGTCATCAACAACTCGCGCCAGATCCACCTGGCCTTTGCCATTTTCCTGGCCTTCATGGCCTACCCGATGCTCAAGTCGAGCCCGCGCCACTACATCCCGATCCATGATTGGATTCTGGCCCTTGGCGGCGCATTTCTCGCGCTTTACGGCTATATTTTCTACGACAAGATCGTGAATTCCGGCGGTCTCGCCGATGACACCGACAAGTGGTTCGCGTTGATTGGTCTGGTGATACTCTTCGAAGGTGCGCGCCGTGCGCTCGGCCCCGCGATGGCGATCATCGCCACGATCTTCCTGCTTTACGTTTTCTTCGGCTCCTCCGAAGTCGTGCCCGATGTGATCCGCTGGAAAGGCGCCTCACTACAAAAGGCGATGAGCCATATGTGGATCACCTCCGAAGGGGTCTTTGGCATCGCGCTCGGGGTCTCGACCAAATTCGTCTTTCTCTTCGTGCTCTTCGGCGCCCTGCTCGATAAGGCGGGCGCGGGCAACTACTTCATCAAGATGGCCTTCGGCGCGCTCGGTCACCTGCGCGGTGGCCCTGCGAAAGCTGCTGTTGTGGGCTCTGCTGCGACGGGCCTCATTTCGGGGTCCTCTATCGCCAACGTGGTCACCACCGGCACCTTCACCATCCCTCTGATGAAGCGCGTGGGTTTTTCGTCTGAGAAAGGCGGCGCGGTTGAGGTGGCCTCCTCCGTGAACGGTCAGATCATGCCGCCCGTCATGGGGGCCGCGGCCTTCCTGATGGTGGAATATGTGGGCATCTCCTATGTGGAGGTCATCACCCATGCCTTCCTGCCAGCGGCGATTTCCTACATCGCGCTGGTCTACATCGTGCATCTGGAAGCGGTGAAGAACAACATGCCGACGCTGGGCAACCGTGTCGTGTCGATGGGCAAAACCATCGGCGGCATGGCAGCCTTCTTCGTGGGCTTTGCACTTCTTTGCTACGGCGTGCAGTACCCGGTGCGCTGGATCACCTCGGCACTGCCGAACTCCGGCCTGCTGCTCTCCGCGCTGGTATTCTTGGCCTATGTCATCCTGCTCTTCTTCGCGGCCAAAGTGCCGGATCTGGAGCCCGATGACCCCAACGCCGAGGAGATCGAACTGCCCGTCGTGGGCGAGATCTACAAAGCGGGCCTCTACTTCCTGCTGCCGATCATCGTGCTGGTCTACTTCCTGATGATCGAGCAGAAGTCTCCGGGGCTCTCGGCCTTCTGGGCCACGGCACTGCTCTTCGTGATCCTGCTCACGCAGAAGCCGCTGAAGTCGATCTTCCGGGGCGAGAATGACATGGCCAACGCCTTCAAGGATGGCGTGGTCGATCTGCTCAACGGCCTCATTGACGGCGCGCGCAACATGATCGGTATTGGCCTCGCGACAGCCACCGCCGGTGTGATCGTGGGCACCGTCACGCTGACCGGTGTGGGTCAGGTGATGGCGGACTTGGTCGAGTTCCTCTCCGGCGGACGGCTGGTGCTGATGTTGATCATGGTGGGGCTTCTCAGCCTCATCCTCGGCATGGGCCTACCCACCACGGCGAACTACATCGTGGTCTCCTCGCTCATGGCGGGTGTGGTTGTGGAACTGGGCGCGCAGTCCGGGCTGATCGTGCCGCTGATCGCAGTGCACCTTTTTGTGTTCTACTTCGGGATCATGGCGGATGTGACGCCCCCGGTAGGCTTGGCGAGCTTCGCGGCTGCCGCCGTCTCGGGCGGGGATGCCATCCGCACGGGCTTTGTGGCGTTCTTCTACTCTTTGCGCACGGTCGCCCTGCCCTTCGTCTTCATCTTCAACACCGATCTGTTGCTGATCGACGTGACCTGGGCGCAAGGCATACTCGTCTTCGTCACGGCGACCATCGCGATCCTCGTCTTTACGGCAGGCACCATGGGCTACTTCCTGACCCGCAACCGGATCTATGAGAGCATCGTGCTGATCTTCATCGCCTTCGCGCTCTTCCGTCCGGATTTCTTCATGAACCGCATCCAACCGCCGTTCGAAGACATCGCGCCGCAGCAGTTTGCCGAGAAAGTCGAAGAAGCCCCGGCAGGCCGCGAGTTCCGCGTGGTGGTCAGCGGGCCGGATTTCGACACAGGCGAGATCACCGAAACCACGCTGCTGGTCGCCATCGGTGATGAAGAACCAGGCACACGGATGGATACCTTCGGTCTGCTGACACTTGAAGAAGGCGACCAGATCGTGCTCGAAGAGCCGCTCTTTGGCACGCCTTATGCCGAGACCTTCCAGGCCTATGACTTCTACGGCGATGACTTTGTGACCATCAAAGAGGTCAAGGCCCCGGCGGATCAGATGCCCAAAGAGCTGATCTTTATCCCCGCCCTGCTCCTGTTGGGTCTCGTTGTGCTGTTGCAGCGTGGGCGCATGGGCAAAGAAGAAAAACCAGAAGGAGCCACCGCATGAGCCGTCCCGTCCTCTGCGCGATCGACGTGAGCCACAAGGGCCAGGACGCGGATGTCTTGCGCGTCGCCAAGAAACTGGCCGATCTCGATGGGGCCACGCTGGATGTCATGACGGTTGTGCCGGACTTCGGTGAGAGCATCGTGGGCAGCTTTTTCGAGCAGGACCACCACGAGAAAGCCGTCGCCGAAGCGCGGCAACTGCTGAGCGACGAGGTCACGGCGAGCATCGGTGCAGATGTCGACGCGATGGTGCGTCACGTGGTGGCGACCGGGAAGGCCTATGAGGAAATTCTGCACGTGGCGCAGGAAACCAATTGCGGGCTGATCGTGATCGGCGCGCACAAACCGGATTTCAAGGATTACCTGCTCGGCCCGAATGCCGCCCGCGTCGTGCGGCATTCCAACTGCAGTGTGCACGTCGTCCGACAATAATCAGGGTCCGTGGTGGCTTCCGGCGCGTCCGATTCCGGGCGCGCCTTTTCTTTTGCGCCAGCCCGCAAAACCATCTTGCGTAGCTTAATATTTCATATATTCATGAAATATGGAAAAAGACTCGCTGATCCGCCTCTCAACCCTGAGCCATCCGCAGCGGCTGGCCGTCTTCCGGCTGTTGATGCGGCGCTATCCCGATCAGGTTCCAGCGGGTGAGATCGCCAGCGCATTGTCGCTGAAACCCTCCACGACTTCGGTCTACCTCTCCGCGCTGACCGACGCAGGTCTGATCCGCCAGAAGCGCCACGGCACCTCTCTCAGGTACAGCGCCAACACCGGTGCAGCAGCGGAACTCATCGACTTTCTCTTCATTGACTGCTGCCGGGGCCGGCCCGAGCTGTGCCCCCCTCTCACAAAAGGAGCACGACCGATGACTGACACGACCTACAACGTTCTCTTCATCTGCACTGGCAATTCCGCCCGCTCGATCTTCGCGGAATCGATCCTGCGTGATCTGGAGGGCGGACGGTTCACGGCCTATTCGGCGGGAACCGACCCCGCCTCCGAGCTGAACCCGCTCGCCATCGAGATGCTCAAGGACAAGGGGCATGACACATCACTGTTGCGCTCCAAACATACCTCTGAGTTCCAAACACCGGAGAGCCCGCACATGGATTTCGTCTTTACCGTCTGCAACCAGGCCGCAAACGAGGAATGCCCCTCGTGGGAAGGCCAACCGATCAGCGCCCATTGGGGTCTGCCGGACCCGGTGAAAGCCACCGGCAGCCTGGCTGAGCGGCGGCTGGCGTTTCAGCAGACCTATGGCGCCCTGCGCAACCGGTTGAAGGCCTTTGCCGCTCTGCCAATCGACACGCTCGACACCATCTCTTTGCAAGCCGCGGTCGATGAGATCGGCGCAGACCATCTGGAAGGAACACCTGCATGACAACATACGCCCTCAACGGATTGGGCCGGATCGGAAAACTGGCACTGCGCCCCCTGCTCGAGCGGGGCGCCAAGATCGCGTGGATCAACGATGCGGTGGGCGATGCCGCGATGCATGCGCATCTGCTGGAATTTGATACGGTTCACGGGCGCTGGCCCGCTGCGTTCAGCGCCGATGAGGGCGGCATCACCATCGACGGCACGCGGCTGCCGGTGCACTCCGAAGCCACGCTGGACGCACTGCCGCTCGATGGTGTTGATGTGATCATCGACTGCACCGGCGTGTTCAAGACCGAGGCCGCGCTGGCACCTTACTTTGCCGCCGGTGTAAAGAAAGTTGTCGTCTCGGCCCCGGTGAAAGACGGACCGACCGCCAACATCGTTTATGGGGTGAACAACGCGGCGTACGATCCCGCAACCCATGACATCGTGACAGCGGCCAGTTGCACCACCAACTGCATCGCCCCCGTGGTTAAGGTGGTGCATGAGAACCTCGGCATCAAGCACGGGTCGATCACCACCATTCATGACGTGACCAACACGCAGACCATTGTGGACCGCCCCGCGAAGGACTTGCGCCGCGCGCGCTCGGCGCTGAACTCGCTCATTCCGACGACCACCGGCAGTGCGACCGCGATCACGCTGATCTATCCCGAGTTGACCGGGCGCCTGAACGGCCATGCCGTGCGCGTGCCACTGCTGAATGCCTCCCTGACCGATTGCGTGTTCGAGCTGGAGCGCGAAACGACGGTCGAAGAGGTGAACGGCCTGTTCAAGGCCGCAGCAGAGGGTGAGTTGGAGGGTATCCTCGGCTATGAGACCCGCCCGCTGGTGAGCACGGATTACACCAACGACCCCCGCTCCGGCATTGTGGATGCGCCCTCGACGATGGTGGTCAATGGCACCCAGCTCAAGGTCTACGTGTGGTATGACAACGAGTGGGGCTATGCAAATCGACTTGTTGACGTCGCCTTCATGGTCGCGGGCAGCCTCTGATATGGAGCGCGCTGGAGCAGCCTACATCGCCGTCACGGCGGCCTATTGGGCCTTCATGCTGACCGATGGCGCGCTGCGGATGCTGGTGCTGCTGCACTTCCATACGCTCGGCTTCTCACCGGTCCAACTCGCCTATCTCTTCGTGCTTTACGAGATCGCAGGCGTGGTGACGAACCTCAGCGCAGGCTGGATCGCCGCGCGCTTTGGCCTGACCTCGACACTCTATGCTGGCCTCGCCCTGCAGGTCGCGGCGCTCATCGCCCTGGCACAACTGGATCCGACCTGGACCGTCGCCGTCTCGGTTGTCTTCGTCATGGCTGTCCAGGGCGCATCGGGCGTGGCCAAGGACCTCTCCAAGATGAGTGCGAAATCCGCCGTCAAGCTGCTCGCCCCAGCCGAGCAAGGCGGCCTCTTCCGCTGGGTCGCCCTGCTGACCGGGTCGAAGAATGCGGTCAAAGGCTGCGGCTTCCTGATCGGCGCGCTGCTTCTGGGCTGGGTCGGTCTCGAAGGCGCCGTGCTCGGCATGGCAGCGGTGCTCGCCGTCATCCTCGTGGCGATCATGCTGAAAATGCCAAAGGGCCTGCCCACCGGCCGCAAGGGCACGAAGTTCCGCGAGGTGTTTTCCAAGAACGCCAATGTCAACTGGTTGAGCTTTGCGCGCGTCTTTCTCTTCGCAGCCCGCGATGTCTGGTTTGTCGTCGGCATTCCGATCTATTTCTACGCGGTGCTGTCGGATGGTACCGAGGCAGGCAATCGCGCCGCTTTCTTCACCATCGGAAGCTTCATGGCGTTGTGGATCATCCTCTACGGCGGCGTGCAGGCGGCAGCCCCGAAGCTGCTGAACGCGAAGGGCCGCAATGAGGCCGAGATCGTCCGCGACGCAAGGCGCTGGGTTGCAGCACTCATCGTGATCCCCGCAGGTCTGGCCCTGCTGAGCTTCCTCGCGCCGCAGCCGACCACCTGGCTGACGGTTACGCTGATCATCGGACTGTTGATCTTTGGTGCCCTCTTCGCGGTGAATTCCGCGCTGCATTCCTATCTCATTCTCGCCTTCAGCACCGGCGAGCGGGTGACAATGGATGTCGGGTTTTACTACATGGCCAATGCGGCGGGTCGGTTGATCGGCACGGTACTGTCCGGCCTAAGCTATCAAATGGGCGGTCTGCCGCTCTGCCTTGGGACGGCGGCGGTGCTCTTGGCACTGAGTACGTTCGGTGCGGCCCGGCTGCGCGGCACAACAGCCAAGGCCGCTGTGCAGCGAGTCTAGCCGATGCTCATGGCGAGAATCCTGCTGATCTCTTTTAGCGACCGTCCAGAACTCTCCTGCCAGTCCGAAAACGCGGCCTGAACCGCGCGCATGGCGCCCTTCGATGTCGGCGGCTTGTCAACCACACCTTCAGCAATCAGCCGCGCCACCACATCGCGGGAGAGGATGAAACCGTCGACGCCCATGGAGCGCAGGAAGTACTGCCCCGTTGTCCCGCCGAGCCGTGTTCCTTCCGTCTTCAGATGCGCCAGCAGGCCGGTGAAGTCATCCGCAGGCCACTGTGCGATGAAAGCGCCATAGCCGCCATGGTCTTGCGCCTGCTCCTGCAGGTAGACGGCGTTTTCCTGTACCGCTCGGATCTTTGGCCCGTGCCGTACGATCGACGTGTCAGTGAGGAGTTGATCAAACCACTCATCGTCCATCATCGCACAGGCTGCGGGGTCGAACCCTTTGAACGCGCTCTCGAACCCCGGCCACATCGAATCGACAACCTTCCAGTTAAATCCGGCGTTGAAGATCGCGCGGGTCATCGCGGCGAGCCACCGGTCATCCGGGCAGGCGCTGAGGTCTTCTGCCGTCTTCGCGGGCGTGAACCCGTCGAAAATCGCAGCCTCTGATCCTTTCCGCTCAATGCTGATGGCGAGAATATCCTGCAAGCTGCGCATGGTGGCCTCCTCCGGTCTGGCTCGGCACCCTAGCCGAAACACCGCTGCGCAGAAACGATCAATCGAGCACAGGGCGTTGTGCGGAAATCGCGGTGTCGCCCGTGCCCCTTGCAACCCGCGCAGTGCTGAAACACTGTGAACCCATGACGCGCCACACCTCACAGTCCCGGCTTTGCTGCCAGGCCGCCGCCGACCATTCGCAGGAAGACCGATGGGTGGGTTAGGACGGCGCGGCGCAAGATGGCTCGTGGCGCTGAATGTGAGCCTGTGGTCGGTGATCAGCGCAGCTCAGGCCGAGCAGATCACCGTGTTCGCAGCGGCCAGCCTGAAGACGGCGCTGGACCAGATCGCCGCAACGTTTTCAGAATCCACCGAGGAGCGCATCGTTGTGTCTTACGCGGGCACGTCGGTTCTGGCCCGCCAAATCTCGCTCGGCGCACCTGCGGATGTCATCATCTCGGCCAGCGCTGAGTGGATGGATTGGCTCGAAGAACGTGGCGCCATTGACGCCGACAGCCGGATAGATGTCGTCGGCAACCATCTCGTGCTGATCGCGCATGGGAGCGAAGCGACCGCGATCCCACCGACCACCGAGGCGCTCGCCAAACAGTTAAGGCAGGACCGCATCGCGATGGCGCTGGTCGATGCGGTGCCTGCTGGAATCTACGGCAAAGCGGCCCTATCGCACCTTGATCTCTGGGATCAGATCGCGCCGCTGGTTGCGCAAACCGATAACGTCCGCGCCGCATTGGCCTTGGTCGCGACCGGGGCCGCGCCCTATGGCATCGTCTACGCGACAGATGCGATGGCCGAGCCGCGCGTCACGGTGCTGACCCGCTTCCCAACGGAGAGCCACGCCCCGATAACCTACCCCGCTGCCATCGTCTCAGGCCGAGGCGCACCCGCCGCGCATGCCTTCCTTGGCTTTCTGCAATCAGAACCCGCCCGTGCGCTACTTGAACAGCATGGGTTCCAGCGGGTCGAGGCACCAGAATGACCGACTGGCTCGGCCCCGAAGAGTGGCGTGCGGTGACCTTGTCGCTCAAGGTGTCCTTTTGGGCGACGCTGCTGAGCCTGCCCCTCGGCCTCTGGGTCGCCTATGTGCTCGCGCGCAAGCACTTCCCCGGCAAACAGATCCTGAATGGCATCGTGCACCTGCCCCTTGTCCTGCCACCGGTGGTGACCGGTTATCTGTTGCTCATCAGCTTTGGGACACAGACCACCCTTGGCAGCACCCTTGAGGCGCTTGGCATCGTTTTCGCCTTCCGTTGGACGGGGGCAGCACTAGCCGCCGCGGTCATGGCTTTCCCGCTGATGGTCCGCGCGATGCGGCTCTCCATCGAAGCGGTGGACCCCAAGCTGGAAGACGCCGCGGCGACGCTCGGGGCGTCGCGCTCCTGGGTGTTCCTGACGGTAACCTTGCCGCTGATCCTGCCGGGCGTGATCGCGGGCGCGATCCTTGCCTTCGCCAAGGCGATGGGCGAGTTCGGCGCGACGATCACCTTTGTGTCCAACATTCCGGGTCAGACCCAGACCGTGCCCTCGGCAATCTATGCTTTCCTGCAAGTGCCCGGTGGGGAGAACTCGGCCTGGCGATTGGTCGTCGTCTCGGTGATTATCGCGATGGGCGCGCTGTTGCTCTCGGAATGGGTCGCGCGCCGGGCGGCTGGACAGGTGCGCGGCGTATGACGCTTTCCGTCGCCCTCCAGCATCGGTTCGAGAGCTTTGACCTCGACATCACCTTCGAAGCGCCCGCGGGCGTGACAGTGCTCTTCGGCCGCTCTGGCGCGGGCAAATCGACCATCGTGAACGCGGTCGCCGGGCTGCTCCACCCTCAAGCCGGACGGATTGTCTGCGATGGTGACGTGCTTTTCGACAGTGACACGGGTGAAGCCGTCGCCCCATACCGGCGTCGGGTGGGCTATATCTTTCAGGATGCGCGGCTCTTCCCGCATATGACGGTGCGACAGAACCTCAACTACGGGCGATGGTTTGCGCCAAGATCGATCACGCGGGAAGATCCCGACCGGATCATCGATCTTCTGGGCATCGGGCACCTGCTTGGCCGTCGCCCCGGCCATCTCTCAGGTGGCGAACGGCAACGGGTTGCGATTGGCCGCGCGCTGCTGGCAAGCCCGCGCCTCATCCTCGCCGATGAACCGCTCGCCGCGTTGGATGAACAGCGCAAGGCCGAGATCCTGCCCTACTTCGAGCGGTTGCGCGATGAAGTGTCGGTGCCGATCCTCTATGTCAGCCACGCGGCCACCGAAGTCGCCCGGATCGCCACGACCGTTGTCGCACTGAACGACGGGCGCGTCGCGCGTGAGGGCGCGGCGGCGGATGTGCTGAGTGATCCTGCGATTACACCGCTCGGCGTGCGCTCGGCAGGCGCCATGCTCGAAGCCCGTGTGACCGAACATCACGCCGACGGGCTGAGCGCGCTGGATGCCTCGGGAGCCACCTTGCTGTTGCCACGGGTTGACCAGGCGCCTGGTGCGCCCGTCCGGGTCTGGATAGAAGCACAGGATGTGATGCTGGCCACGGAACGCCCGCGTGGTATCTCCGCGCTCAACGTGCTGGAGGTGACCGTGCGAGAGTTGCGCTTCGGAGGAGGACCTGGGGTTCTGGTGCAATTGGCTTTCGGCGATGCGCTGCTGCTGTCGCGGGTTACGCGCCGTTCGGCGGACGCGCTGTCACTGGCGCCCGGCTCCAAGGTCTTCGCCGTGTTGAAGGCCGTCTCTGTGGCGCGGGATGCGATCGGCGATCAACCCGCACCCGCCGAAGGCTCCTAGGCTGTCAGAAGCGCGTCGACCTCCGCTCGGGTTGGCATTGCAGGCGCCGTGCCCGGGCGGGTCACCGAAATGCCGGCCGTTGCACAGCCGATCCGGACCGCCTCAAGCGCGGGCTTTCCCTCGGCCAGTGCCGCAGCGAACCCGCCATTGAAAGCGTCTCCGGCACCTGTCGTCTCGACCACGGCGCCCGCAGTCATGGCAGGCACCAGCCCGTGACCGTCGAGATAAGCGCCCTGCGCGCCCATGGTGATGATCGGTGTGCCGACGCCGAGGGCGCGCAGCGCCTCAGCGGCGCGGGCCGCGTCCTCGGCACTCTCAACGGCGACGCCAGTGAGCGCTTCGCATTCGGTTTCGTTCGGGGTGACGTAATCACAGAGCGCCAACATCCCGTCGGGCAGTTCCGCCGCCGGTGCAGGGTTGAGGATCGTGGTCACGCCTGCCTCCCGGGCAAGCTCCAGCGCACGAACCGCGGCGGGCATTGGCTGTTCCAACTGGGTGACAAACACATCCGCGCCCCGGATCAGATCGGCATGAGCGTCGATATCAGTGGCCTCAATCAGCGCGGCGGCACCCGGTGCGATGATGATCGCGTTGTCGCCAGAGCGTTCCTCGATGAAGATATAGGCCGCGCCTGTGTAGCTCTCGGCCACCTGCTGCACATGCGCCTCAACCCCGGCAGCGGCCCAGGTGTCGAGCGCAAGCTTGGCAAAGTCGTCCTGCCCCAGCTTCGAGATCATATGCGTCTCAGCGCCGATCTTGGCACAGGCCACCGCCTGGTTCGAACCCTTGCCGCCCGGCCCCAGCGCAAAGCTGTTGCCGAGGATCGTCTCGCCCATCCGCGGCATCCGATCTGCGCGATAGGCGGTGTCCGCAACAAACACCCCGAGAATGACCGCCTTGCCCATGGCTTACCCTTCCGCGTCCGGCGGCACCACGCCCTTGCGCAGGGCAAAACATCCGTAGAAGCGGCGCTCCCCCGTCTGGATCACCGCATAGGCCTGCTTCGCGCGGTCATAGAAGGCAAACCGCTCAATCCCCAGCATCTTCGGCCCCTCGGCGGCGGAGACTTCGGCCTGCACCTCCTCCATCACCGGCAGGATGGTGTTTGGCTCGCCCACCA
The DNA here is from genome assembly GCF_054226325.1 of Roseobacter cerffii. Lineage (NCBI taxonomy): Bacteria > Pseudomonadati > Pseudomonadota > Alphaproteobacteria > Rhodobacterales > Roseobacteraceae > Roseobacter > Roseobacter cerffii. The sequence continues at coordinate 1,668,704 of NZ_CM135757.1, read as the reverse complement.
CCTCCATCCGCGCCGCCGCATCGTCAACGAACGTGTCGATGGGATAAACCGACAGCACCGCCCGCACCACCTCCGCTGCTGGGCGGTCAATGCGCAAGACCTGCCCCAACACGGTCTTGCGCGCCACGCTGTCCGACGGGAAGTTGGTGTCAGCGATAATCAGATCATCGCCATGGCCCATCGCGCGCAGCGCGTAGAGCACATCCGCGTTCAGGATCGGGTCCAGTCCTTTGAGCATGTGATGCGGTCCTCCTTGTTCAATCCTTGAAGATTTCTAGCACGGCTTTGCACATCTGCGCGCCAATGGCGGCATGCGCGTCAGCACTCAGGTGCACACCGTCAACCGGGTCGACATCAGCCACCGCATCCATGTCGGCAAAATGCACCGACTGACGCACAGCAACCGCGGCCAAAAGGCCCGGCAGCTCTGCCGACTTCTCCTCGGCCCCAGCGAATGTCTCCGCAAGCACCCCTGCCTCCTTTGTGCACGGTGGCGCGGCCAGCAGAACCTCGGGCGCGCGGCCACCCGGGCCGCTGTCACAGGTCGCGATGTCCAACGCCAGACGGCGCAGGCCGAGCGCAATGTCATGCGCGGACTGGCCAAACCGCGCCTTGAGATCGTTCGTGCCCAACATGACGATCACCAGATCAAGAGGCCGATGGCTCTCCAGCAGAACTGGCAGCGCAGCCTGCCCGTTTTTGTGCGACCCCTCGATGGGGTCGTCAAAAACAGCTGTCCGCCCGGGATGCCCTTCAGCGATCACCTCCCAGCCCGCCCCAAGCTTCTTGGCCATCACATTGGGCCAGCGCAGGGCCCGGGCATGTCGCGTGCGGTCATCGGCTGTGCGCATCGCGCAGCTGCCATGCGTGTTGCTATCGCCGAAGCACAGGATGCTGCGCGACGACACCCGCCTACCCGATCCGTTGACCGGTCTGCGCATCGAAACAGTGCAGATGCTCAGGATCAGGACGCAGATGGATGGTCTGGCCCGGCGCAAAGGCGTGCCGTTCGCGAAAAACGGCAGTGATGTCCTGGCCTGCAAAGGTGAGGAAGACCATCGTCTCCGAGCCGGTCGGCTCGACGACCTTGACCTGCATCGGCAGGCCCGCCCCCACATCGACAAGCTCCAGATGCTCGGGCCGGATGCCCAGACGTGCACGCCCCGAGGCCGAGCTTTGCGGATAAGGCAGCTCATGACCGCTGAGATCGATGACACCGGTCTTGAGTTGACCCTCGATCAGGTTCATCGAAGGCGCGCCGATAAAAGTGGCAACGAACTCATTGGCCGGGTTGTCATAGAGCTCAAGCGGCGTGCCGATCTGTTCGATCTTGCCTGCCTGCATCACCACGATCCGATCCGCGAGCGTCATTGCCTCGATCTGATCATGTGTTACGAAAACGGTCGTGGTCTTCAGCCGTTGGTGCAGCTCCTTGATCTCCGTTCGCATCTGGATCCGCAGCTTGGCGTCAAGGTTCGAGAGCGGCTCGTCAAAGAGAAACACCTGCGGATCGCGGACAATGGCGCGGCCCATTGCGACCCGCTGGCGCTGGCCGCCTGACAGATGCCGGGGTTTGCGATCGAGATAGTCTGTCAGGCTCAGGATCTCGGCTGCTTCTTTCACACGTCGTGCAATCTCGGCCTTGTCGGTGCGCGCCACCTTGAGCGCGAAACCCATATTCTCCGCCACCGACTTGTGTGGATAGAGCGCGTAGGTCTGAAACACCATCGCGATATCACGCTCGGCGGGCGGCAAGTTGTTCACCACGCGGTCCCCAATGGCAATGGTGCCGCCATTGATAGGCTCGAGCCCGGCGATCATGCGCAGCAGCGTGGATTTGCCACATCCGGACGGCCCGACGAGCGCCACGAACTCGCCATCCGCGATCTCGACATTGACCCCATGGATGACCTGAACCGCCCCATAGGACTTTTTGATGTCCTGGATTGTGACCCCTGCCATGCCCTGCCTCCCCGCCTTCGAAACACGATGCTAGAGAAAGGATTTTGCCTTGTCCACGCCCGGCTTATGGCTTTTGTTGACTTAAGGTAAATCTCGATCATAGTGAAATTTCGTGGGGGGATCACCTGGCGCTGCTGATAAAGACGCGGACGAAAACGCGCGCTCTGCCATCTGCCCACTGACAAGACGTGTCACTGCAATCCAGGGAGGATGGATATGAAAGTAGAGCTCTACAATTACATCAGGGCGGCCCAGAAAATGAACCGGCGGCAGATGCTAAAAGGCAGCGCTGCACTGGGGGCCGTGGCGATGATGCCAAAGGCCGCGGCGCGCGCTGACGGGCACGGCAATGTGCGGGCCGAGATCCTGAAAATCCCCGGTGTGGGCGCGGGCTCTCCGACCGACAGCGACTGGCAGAAAGTGGGCGAGCTCTGCCTTGGCGCGACGAAGGAAAACGTGGCCGAGGGCGAGTTTGCCGGGGTCGAGCTCACATTCATGGGGCTGAACAACCAGAACCTGCACAACTTTCTGTTTCGCGGGTTCCTGAAGCCCTGGGAGGCCTATACCGGCGCCACGATCAACTGGATCGACCTCGCCCAGGCTGACTATAACGCACGGCTGCAGCAGTCGATTGCCACCGGCACGGTGGACTTCGATATCATCGAGATGGGTGCGCCCTTTGAGGGCGACGTGCTGGGGCGCGGCATGGCCTCCGAGATGCCTGATTGGGTGAAAGAGCAGATCGACATGGACGACTATGTCGACTACCTCAAGGATCCCGTCGGCACCTGGGATGGCAAGACCTACCGCGTCTCCATCGACGGCGATTGCCATACGTTTGCGTATCGTAAGGATTACTTCGGCCCAGATGGCATTGGCGGCGCTGAGGTGCCGACAACCTGGCAGGAAATCAATGCGGCCAGTAAGGAGCTGGTCGGCAAGGAAGACCCGCTGACCGGTCTGCCCGCGCATGGCTATCTCGACCCGCTGAAAGGCTGGGGTGGCTTTGGCTTCTACTTCCTGGAAAACCGCGCCGCGGCTTACGCCAAACACCCCAACAGCCCCGCGTGGCTCTTCGACCCGGAGACCATGACACCAATGGTCAATAACCCGGCTTGGGTGCAGGCCATTCAAGACGTGATGGACCTGATCGAAGCGGGCGCCTACCCCGCCGACCAGATCAACGCGGACCCGGGCACCACAGCCTTCCAGCAGTTCCTCGCGGGCACCGGCTCAATGCTGATGTGGTGGGGCGACGTGGGCTCATCCGCCCGCACGTCCGACACGTCTGTGGTCGGCGATGTGGTGGGCTTCGGCATCAACCCGGCCTCGGATCGGGTCTATAATGCCCAGTCCGGCGCATGGGAAGAGACCCGCAACGAGGCGCCCAACATGGCCTACATCGGCTGGGGCGTTTACGTGATGGCCACCGTCGAAGGCGACGAGAAGAAGAAGAAAGCGGCCTGGTCGGCGGCGGCGCATCTGGGCGGTAAGGACCTGTCGCTCTGGGCCTCGGCCTACCCGTCGGGCTTCCAGCCGTATCGCCAGTCGCACTTCCAGTTCGAGGAGTGGGAAGAGGCAGGCTACGACCGTGCCTTCATCGAGGACTACCTGGGCTCAAACGCGGACAGCTACAACCACCCGAATGCCGCGATCGAGCCGCGTATTCCGGGGATCTTCCAATACTACTCCGTCGCCGAAGACGAGCTCGCCAAGGGCTATGCGGGGCAGTATGGTTCGGCGCAGGAAACGGCGGACGCCATCGCCGCCGCCTGGGAGAAGATCACCGACCAGATCGGGCGCGACAACCAGATCGCGCTCTACAAGGCGTCGCTCGGGCTCTGACCACTGCCCAGTCACAGGACGAGACAGGGGCGCGGCAAGATGCGGCGCCCCTTTTCAGTTTCAAGGTCCGGACAAAGGTTAACGCAGCGGGCGCGCAACGGGGATCAGGCCTGCGCGGCCCTCTGGCGCGGATCGCCCACAGACCCCCTGTTTTCATGAAAATCCAACGTCGGTATAACGTCGGTATTTTGTCGGTGCCCGGATCGGTGTTTCGGGCCTATGGCCTCAAAACCGCGTGTTTGCTAACGAGTGGTAACTAGGGCGTTTGCACCGGCAGAAAGTCAAACGCCCCGTCCTGATAGAGATAGGCCACGCAGGGGACCTCGGACACACAGGCCGAGATATGGGGCAGACCGCTGGGGATGTGATAGAACCCGCCGGGGCCAACGGGGACAGCCGCTGCCGGATCGGCGCCGCTGGCGTAGTGAACCATCTGCCCTTCCAGCATCACACCGAACATATCAGCCGATTTGACATGCGGCGGGCTGACAATCCCGGCAGGCAACCTGACCATGGCCTGATAGCTTTCGGCGAAGCGGTCACCGTCGAGGGCTGCGAAGGCGACCCCCTCGGGCGTGCTTTGCCAGTCGAGATCGGCGGCGGCGATCAGCGCGATCTCCTGCGCAGATGCAGGGCCCGCCGCAAGCCAGCTGGCCATCAGCGCGGTCATCAGATGTCGTTTCATATCACTCTCCTTATAATACCATATGGTATCACTTAAATATGAAACATTATGGTATCACGTCAAGAGAGATCGCCACCGCCGCACAACCGCAGGTCGGAGGCACTTGGGGCAAAAGCGGCGCCGGGGTCAGTTTCGTCTTAACAGCCCAGCAAGACAGCGCTAACGTCGCCGCATGAGCACGACCGAAGGCGACCTGCTGCACACCGTCACGGCAGACGATATCTCTGACACGCGCAGGCGTCTGGGCAAGGCAATGGTCTGGGGGACGGCCCTGCTTGTGCTGGCCCTTGCGGCGCTGCAATTCGCCCATGAGATCGGGCGCATCGGCTTTGGCTTCGACACATGGCGGCCCGTGCTCTTTGCCTATCTGCTCTGGGCCACCGCTTTGTGTTTTGCGCAGGTGATCGTGAACGGCGAAAAGGGCAAACGCACGCTTTTCGTGCTGCCAGCCGCGCTCTTCGTGATCAGCCTTGTGGTCTTCCCGCTGCTCTTTGCGCTCTACATCTCCTTCACCGATTGGAACCTCGCGTCGCTCAATGGTGCGCGGCCCAACGGCTGGGACAACATGCGCCAGATGTGGGGCGATGCCTTCTACTGGAACGCGTTGAAAAACATGGTCTATTACGTCGCCGCCGTCAGCGTGGAATATGTGATCGCCTTTGGCCTGGCCCTGCTGCTCAATGCCCAGATCCGCGCGCGCAAGTTCTTTCGCGTGGTCTTTCTGCTGCCCTTGATGCTGAGCCCTGTTGCGGTCTCGTGGATGGTCGGCAAGTCGATGCTGGAGGTGCGCTTTGGCCCGATCTCGCGACTCGTGCGCGAAATGGGGTTTGAGCCCAGCTTCTTCGGCACGCCCGAGATGGCACGCTTCATGATCATGGCCATGGACGCCTGGACCTTCATCCCCTTCATGATGATCATGCTGCTGGCGGGCCTGCAGGCGCTGCCGCGTGAGGTGATTGAGGCCAGCAAGGTCGACGGCGCCACCGGTTGGCAAAGCTTCAAGGAGGTGATCTTCCCGCTGATGCTGCCCGTCTCGGTCACCGCCATCGTGATCCGCATCATCTTCAAGCTGAAGCTCGCGGATATCATCATCAACGTCACCTCAGGCGGACCCGGTGGCGCCACCGACAGTGTCACAAGCTTCATCTTCCGCGAGTACCGCGACCGCTCGAACGTGGGCTACGGCACGCTGTTGGCCATCGTCTATCTGGTGCTGATCATCATTTTCATCACCGCCCTGCTGAAGCTGGTGAGCCGCTGGATGGAGCGCCCGGCATGAGTGCGATTTTCAAGGATCACGCCGCCGATCGCAGCGTGAAGGTCAAATGGTGGTCGAGCCGCGTCGCGATCTACGCCGCGCTGATCCTCTGGGCGGTGATCTGCCTCTTTCCGATCTACTGGACGCTGACCACATCGTTCAAACTGGCGCCGGATGTGATGCGCGGAAACATGATCCCCTTCGTGGACTACATGCCGAAATGGAAAGGCTGGGAAAGCCTCGGGCTCTCCCCCCGGCTCATCGGCGAGGTGTCGACCGTGCGCGAGGAGTTCCTCAAACGGTTCTGGAATTCGGCGGTCGTGGCCCTCTCGGCCTCGACGCTTGCGGTGGTGCTGGGCTCGCTGGCGGCGTACGGGCTGTCGCGCTTCAACTACCGTTTCGGGTTCATGCGCAACTCGGACATCTCGTTCTTCTTCCTCAGCCAGATGATCCTGCCGCCGGTGGTGCTCGCCCTGCCGTTCCTTGTGCTCTACAAGTCGCTCGATCTGCTCGACAGCCGGATCGGGCTCATTCTGCTCTATACGCTGATGGTGCTGCCCATTGTCATCTGGATCATGCGCGACCAGTTCCAGGGCATTCCCGTTGAACTGGAGGAAGCGGCCCTCGTAGACGGTTTGGGCATCTGGGGCGCCTTCCTTCAGATCGTTCTGCCTATCGCTCTGCCCGGCATGGTGGCGGCCTTCATCCTGAGCCTGGTGCTCTGCTGGAACGAATACTTTTTCGCGGCTTTGCTGAGTTCCACCAATGCTACGACGCTGCCGGTGATGGTCGCCAGCCAGACCGGCAGCCAGGGGATCAACTGGTGGTCGATGGCGGCGCTGTCGTCTGCGGCGATCCTGCCCCTGATCATCGTGGCGATCTTCCTTGAGAAATACATCATCAAGGGCATGGCCGCAGGTGCCGTGAAGTAGTGCCCCGGCGGGGCCGCTGTGCTATGACGCACCCAGCATAGGAGGGTGGATCATGTCATATGTGGATGGCTTCGTGGCTGCAGTGCCCAACGACAAGAAGCAGGACTTTCTGGAGCATTCGCGGATTTCAGGCGCAGTCTTCAAGCGGCACGGTGCGTTGAAAACCGTCGAGAACTGGGGTGATGATGTGCCCCCGGGAGAGGTGACGTCCTTTCCGCAGGCCGTGCAGTGCGGCGCCGATGAAACGGTGGTGTTTTCCTGGGTGGTCTGGCCGTCAAAAGAGGCCCGCGACGCGGGATGGGCGAAGATCATGGAAGACCCGGAGATGTCTCCGGAGACAAACCCGATGCCGTTTGACGGCAAACGGCTGATCTTCGGCGGCTTCGAGACGGTGCTCGAAATCTAGAACCCGGCCTTTGACTGACGGGGTGGCGCCCTTGCCGGGCGGGCCGCGCCTTGGCGCGGCCCGCCCGGCAAGGGCGCTCCGGTCCGGAGGCCACCCGGCCCAAATTGGGCCGGGTGGCCTCCGGACCTTCCTCTGCATCTTCTGTCATGACAGATCCGCCGCGATGTCCTTGGTCTGTTCGTAGAGGCGGCGGAAGAGGTCGTATCCTTTGTCATACGCAGGATCGGGCGCGGCCTCGATCGTCTCCGCGACGGGGTTCCACTGCGCGATATCAGCGCGGCTCACGGCCCCGATGGCGAGCGCGGCGAGGAAGGCATCGCCGTAGCTTGCGCCCGTGGTCTTCTCGCAGACCACCTGGTCGATCCCGGTGATGTCCGAGGTCGCCTGCAGCCAGAGCCGGTTCTGCGTGCCGCCGCCGACCGCGAGCAGCCGGGTGGGCGATTGGCCCAGTTCGGCGAAGGTGTCCGTCACGTGCCGCGTGCCGTAGGCGATGCCTTCGATCAGCGCGCGGTACATGTCACCCCGGGTGTGGGTGAGGTTCAGACCAAAGAGCGCGCCTTTCGCATGGATGTCATGGATCGGCGTGCGCTCGCCCGAGAAATACGGCAGCTGAAGAAGCCCGTTGGCCCCGGGCGGCGAGGCGGCGGCCTCTTCAGCGAGCGTCGGGAACGCCTCTGCCGGGTCGAGATCGCGGGCGATCTGGTCGCGGAACCAATGGGTCAGCGTGCCGGAGGTGGCAAGCCCGGCCATCGAGGCGTGCTCGCCCGCAAAGAGCCAGGGCGCATACCAGATGCGCGGGTCGGCCACACGCTCCGCCGCGCGCAGGATGATGAAGATGGTCGAGCCATACATCATCATCATGTCCCCCGGTTGATCCACGCCCACTGAGAAGGCTTCGGCCGCGGCATCGATGGTCCCGGCGGTCACGGGCGTTCCGGGCGCCAGCCCAGTCGCCGCGGCCGCCTCGCGGGTGATCTCGCCCGCAATCTCATCCGACCACAGGAGTCGCGGCAGCTTGTCCAGCGGCAGGATGTCATCGGCGAGATCACTCACCCAACTCTGGGTCTCAACATCATAGAGCGGCGCGAAATTGGCCGCGGTGTAGTGGTCGATCACCACCTCGCCGGTGAGCCGCTGTACGAGGAAGCTGGTGGAGGTCAGCACATGGGCGGTCTGCGCATAGAGCTCCGAGCGGTGGCGTTTCAGCCAAAGGATTTTCGGGCCAACGGATTGCGAGGTGAGCGCATTGCCACAGCGCTCGATCAGAACGTCTTCGCCGATGCGGTCGGTGAGCTCCCGCACCTCCGCCTCGGCACGGCCATCGACGCCGTAGAGCACGCCGTTCATCAGCGGTGCCCCCCCCGCATCCACAGGCAGCATGCAGGGGCCAATGGCGCTGCAGGCGACGGCCTTGATCTCGCGCGGGTCCAGGCCGCTGTCGCGCAAGAGGGCCTGAGAGACATGGACGAAATCGCCCCACCAGTCGTCCTCGGGGCGGTGCTCGGCCCAGCCGGGTTGGGGCACGAGCATCTTGTGGCCCCGTGCGGCCTGCGCCACCACGCGACCCTCGAAATCCACGAGCACACCCTTGGTCTCGTAAGTGCCGATGTCGATGCCAAGGGTGTATGCCATCAGGTCACCTCGTCGCGGTTGAGAGAAAACTCCGGCGGGATGCGGGCGAGCATCTCCTGCAGCAGCTGCGACAGCTGTGCCAGATCATTCAGGTCACAAACCTCGCGCGCGGAATGCGAATAGCGCATGGGGAACCCGAGATCGAGGCTCGCCACACCCTTGCCCACCAGCTGCACATAGCTCAGATCGGTCAGCACCCCGGTTTGCGCGGAACGTTGCAGCGGCAGACCCGTGGCCTCGGCGCTCTCTTCGGCAAGCCGCACCAGCGCCGGATGCGGGATCACGCCGTTGAGCGTGCCACGCCCGTGAAAGCTGTAGAGGCTGATGCCCGGTCCCTGCCCCAAGGCCATGTCGCCCCGCGCGGCCATATCCGGCGTATCTGTGGCGAGCATCAGGTCAATCTGCAGCGCAATGTCGGGCTGGAGCTGTTGGGCCAAGGGTTGCGCACCGCGCAGGTTGAACTCCTCCTGCACGGTGAAGCAAAGGTGGACGGGCGGCCCGCCCTCGCGTGCGGTCAAAGCTGCCGCGATATCGAGCAGCACGGCGCAGCCGGCGCGGTCATCGACGCTGGTGCCCGCGATGCGTCCGCCCGGCATCTCGAAGGCCCGGGGCGTGTAGACCACGGGCGTGCCGATGCGAATGCCCGCAGCCTCGGCGGCCGCTTTCGAGGCAAAGCCCGCATCGACGAAGAGATCGGCGTAGGGCACCACGGTGTATTTCTCATCGGGTGAGGTCGCATGGTGGCTCTTGTTGGCGATCACCCCGGGCAGGTCCCGGCCTTCGCCGAGGCAGATCAGCACCTCCTGCGCCGCAAGCGCGCGTTCCGGCACGCCGCCGAGGCGTTCCAGACGCAAGAGTCCATCCGCTTCGATCTTGCGCACGACAAAACCCAGTTGATCCATATGGGTGAAGAGCATCACCGCAGGCCCCTCACCCGGGATGGTCGTCCAAAGATTGCCAAGCACATCGGTCTGAGTGGCGTGCCCCATCGCGTCGAGACGGGCGGTGATCGCCCGTCGGACGCGATCCTCGTGCCCGGACAACCCGGGGATTTGCATGAGGTCCAGCAGGTCGCCTTTGATCCGGTCGCTCATCCGCGCGCCGCCCGTACCCGCGCCATGAAATCAGCCGCGCGGTCGGGATCAACGGCGTTCCAGGTGTCCCCATCCACCTTCAGCGAGGAGCCGACGATGCAGCCGTCCGCCACGCGCAACACCTCTGCGACCGTGTCGCGCTTGACGCCGGTGTTGGCGAGCACGGGCGTCTCCGGCAGCGCCGCCTTCACCGCTTCGAGGTCCGACAGCGCCGCCGCCTCGCCGGTGATCTGGCCCGAGACCAGGACCGCGTCGGGGATCGAGGAGAAGACGGCGGAGCGCGCCCGGTCAGGCAAGGGGCGCGCGTCGAGTGAGTGTGCGAACTCCGCCGAGATGTTGTAGAGCATCGCCATGTCGGAGCGTCCCAGCCGGTCGCGATAGCGCATCGCCGCACCCGCATCCGGCGACCAGTGCCCCATGTCGGAGGCATAGGTGCCAGTGAAGATCTCCCGTATGAAGCCCGCGCCGGTGACCGCGCCGACGGCAACGCTCGCCATCGGGTCCCAGAGCATGTTGACGCCAAAAGGCACGGTGATTTCATCGCGCAATTGCCCGATCACGTAAGCCATCATCGCACTCGAGGCCGCATCAACCGCGAACTCATAGGGCCGGTCGTTCTCATTGCCGAACATCACCGCATCGAAGCCCGCGGCCTGTAGCGCCTGAAGATCGGCGCGAGCGGCGGCCACCAGATCGACCGCCGGATCGTAAAGCGGGCTGCCCGGCAGGGCGCCCAGATGCACCATGGCAATCACCGGCTTTTCGACCCCGAATACCGCTCTGAACCGCTCGGTCATATCCCTCTCCCCTTTGTGTTGGAGCTTAGGTTTTGTGATCTGTTCACGCAAAGGGAAACTCGGTAATGATAGCGCCAACAGCATGGGGGAGGCCGATATGACACTGAAGACACGCGCGTGGGACCGGATCGGAAACGGCGGGGTGACCTTCACGGAACTGGGGTTCGGCACGGCCCCTTTGGGCAACCTCTACAAGGCGATTTCGGATGAGGATGCGCGGGCGACACTGGATGCCGCCTGGGACGGGGGCGTGCGCTATTATGACACCGCGCCGCTTTACGGGATGGGTCTGTCGGAGACGCGGCTGAACCCGTTTTTGCGGGGCAAACCGCGCGATGAGTATGTGCTCTCGACCAAGGTCGGGCGGCTGATGCAACACTGCGCACCCGAGCACCGTTCGGGCGTGGGCAAGTGGTTCGACGTGCCCTGCCGCCGCGAGCAATATGATTACACCTATGACGGGGTCATGCGCTCGGTCGAGCATTCCTTCTCAAGGCTCGGTGTGGACCGGATCGACATTCTCTATGTCCACGATCTGTGCATTTTCAGCCATGGCTCGAAAGAGGTCTCCGACATGCGGATCGAGGAGTTCTTTGGCGGGCGCGGCTATGACGCAATGGTCTCCCTGCGCGATCAGGGCATGATCCAGGCGATTGGTGGCGGCATCAACGAGTGGGAGGTCTGCCAGACCCTTGCGGAGCGCGGCGACTTCGACCTCTTCCTGCTCGCCGGGCGTTATACGCTGCTGGAACAGGAGGCGCTCAACTCCTTCCTGCCGCTGTGTGAAAGCCGAGGCATCGGGATTGTCACGGGCGGGCCCTATAACTCCGGCATTCTCGCGACAGGCGCCAAACCGGGGGCCTACTACAACTATGATGTCGCGCCACAGGAGATCCTGGACCGGGTGAATGCCATCGAGGCGGTCTGTACAGATCACGGGGTGCGCATGGTGGATGCCGCCTTCCAGTTCCCGCTGTTGCATCCAGCGCATGTGGCGGTGATCCCCGGTGGGCAGGGCGTGTCGGAAATGCAGGGCAATCTGCAGGCGGCACAGGCGGAAATCCCCGCAGCGCTCTGGGACGACTTGAAGGCCAAGGGGCTGATGCGCGAGGATGCGCCCACCGGTTGATCAGAGGGGCTCTCGACATGAAAATCGACGCGCATCAGCATTACTGGCAGATCGACCGGGGTGATTATGACTGGATGCCCGATATCGATGTTCTGAACCGCGATTACGGCCCGGCGGATCTGGAACCCGCGCTGGCGCGGCACGGCATAGCGGGCACCGTGCTGGTCCAGGCGGCCGCGACGGTGGCGGAGACAGAGTATCTGCTGGGGCTGGCGGAGGCGACGCCGAGCGTCAAGGCCGTGGTGGGCTGGATCGACTTTGAAGACGCGGGCCAGTTGGAGGTGCTGAAGCGCTTTTCGCGGCATCCGAAATTCCGGGGCGTGCGCCCGATGATCCAGGACATTCCGGATGTGGACTGGATGCTGCGAGCGGATGTGCAATGGGCCTATGAGGCGCTGATTGATCTGGACCTCAGCCTCGACGCCTTGGGGTTTCCGCAGCACATGCCGAACTTCCACACGCTGTTCAGGCGGTATCCCGAGATGCGGGTGGTGTTCGACCACCTGATGAAACCGCAGATCCATTTGCAGATGGCGGGCGAGGACATCTTTACCGCGTGGGCGGACGAGATGACACGTTTGGCGGAAGAGACCCAGGCGCTGTGCAAGTTCTCCGCGATGATCACCGAGGCACGCGACGGTTGGGCGCCAGATGATCTGCGCCCCTTCTCCGACCACATTCTGACGGCCTTTGGCGCGCGGCGCGTGATGTGGGGGTCGGACTGGCCGGTGGTGCGGGTCTTTGCCGAATATGGCGACTGGCTCGACGTGGCGCAGGGGCTGGCCGACGGTCTGAGCGACGCGGAGCGGGCGGAGGTTTTTGGTGGCACGGCGCGGCGGTTTTACCGGCTGGAGTGATCCACGAGGAAAGACATGACAGCGGACCGGGTGAGCTTTGCCTGCGCCTCTCGTGGCGTGCTCACATGCAGGGCGGCGGCGGCTTGGGCAAAGGGAATGGCTTTGGCGATGTCGGCGCCTTTAAGAACTTCCGCCGCCAACGCGCCGACAAAGGCATCCCCGGCCCCGTGGGTCGACAGCACGTCGACGGAATAGCCCGGCATGGTGCGGCCATCGAAGATCACCCCCTCCGCCCCGCGTGTCTCGAGCTTGGGCACGGCAAGCGCGCTGTAAGCCGCCGCCTCGACCCGGTTCACGATCAGCAAATCCAGCGCATCGGTCAGGGCGGAGGGCAGCGGGCGCGCGGGTCCGGCGTTCAGCCAGACCCGCGCGCCCGCTGCCCTGGCGCTCCGCGCCACCGTCACATTCACGGCCTCCGGGATCTCATTCTGCAGCAGCACGAGCCGCGTGCCCTCGGGAATCTGGATGCGATCGGCCGCGATGTTGAGATTGGCGGCGGAGACAATCACGGCTCCATAGTCGCCCTGCGCATCGACGATGGCCGCGCTCATTCCCGAGGGTCCCGTGTCGTCCTGCACCTGGGTGATGTCGACGCCGCTGACGCGCAGCGTCTCCCGAAGCATCTCACCAAAACGATCCGCGCCAACGCGACCAGCAAAATGTACCGACGCGCCCATCCGCGCCGCCGCCACCGCCTGGTTGCCCCCCTTGCCGCCAAAGACATAGTCGACGCTGGAGCCTCTAACGGTCTCGTCAAGCGCTGGGAGATGCGGCGCGCGCAGCACCACGTCGAGGTGCAGCGCACCAACGACCAGCAGGCTCACGTGGCCAGGGCCCGATGGACGATCCGCATCGCCGCAGGCGCATCCTGCGCCGCAATGGCAGCCTGCAGCTCCGCATCACCGACGAGACCGGCGGCCACCTTGCGCAACCGGTCAACGATCTCGATGTTGGTGCGCGCCTCGGCCACCGGATCGAGACCGGAGTGATCCGGGAAGGTGTCGAAGTAGATCGCACCGTCATAGCCTGCACGCTCCAGCTCGACCAGAAGCTCAATGGTTTGAATGGGATGCACGGCACCGACCATCAGCCCGTTGTCCCATTTGCCATAGCCATCGTTCAGGTGCACACCCAAGATGCGCGAATGCCGCGCCACCAAGGCCGCCGCAAAGGCCGGCATCTCATCGGCGTAGAGCACATGGGCAAAATCGAGCGTCACGCCGGTGTTGGCGCGCCCAAGCTCTTTCAAGGCCAGCAGCGTTGTTGCCGCATCGGGCATCACGGCAAAGGCGCGGGGCTCATTGGGTTTGTACTCCAGCGCGATATCGATCTGGGGATTGTGATCTGCGACCTCGGCCATGGCCTCCAGCGTGTGGGCCCAGGCCGCCACATAGTCCATCTGGAACGAGTAATCGAACCCGTCCTGCCCCATCCAGAGTGTCATGAGCCGCCCACCCATCTCGGCCAGCGCATCGAGCCCGCGTTTGGTCTCGTCGATCGCCGCGCGGCGGATGCTGGCCTGCGGATGGGTGAACGCACCGAGCTTATAGCCGGGATCGGTGTAATAGCGCATCGCCAAGCCGTTCAGCACCATGCCCGCGTCCGCGAGCGCAGCCGACAGCTCCGCAGGCGTGTCCTGCACAAAATGGTCAGGGTAGTTGAGATCGGCAGCGGTCAGCCCTGCGGTCGCCGCCCGGGCCAGCAAATCCGCGGTTGTCACGGTGTTCTTGCCGGGCCAATACGCCGCGGCACCGATCTTGAAGGCATTGAGGCGGGCGGCGTAGCGGGGCGGTGGCTTGGCTGTCATGGCGCGAGCCTAGCCGCAAGGCGCGCGCTCTGGCAAACCGGATTTTCGACGCATGTGATTGACGGCGCGCACGTTCTCGCCCACCGTCGCGGCATGAAGGCTCTTGTGAATCCTTACCGTCGCAGCGGGCTCGCACACCCCGAGCTTGATGGTGTTCCGATGCCGAGCGTCGATGCCGGTGCGCCGGTTTCAATGCTGACAAAATGTCCGCGTGCGGCCCGCACCCCTTTGATCGCCGCGACGTCGCTGGCAGAGAACCTTGGCGTCGCACGGGTGGACATCAAGGACGAACGGGGGCGTATGGGTCTCGGCAGCTTCAAGGCGCTTGGCGCCGCCTATGTCATCGCCTGCGATCACGCCGAGGGCGCCGCCAAGGGCACGACCTACGTGACAGCGAGCGCCGGCAACCACGGCATGTCGGTTGCCGCCGGGGCCGCCGCCTTCGGCGCAAAGTCCGTGATCTTCATTGCCGAGACCGTACCGGAGGCCTTCGCGGCCCGCCTCGAGGCGGAGGGCGCCGAGGTGATCCGCGCGGGCGCGGAGTATGAAGCCAGCATGGCGGCGGCCGCGACCTATGCCGAGGCGCAGGACGCTGTGCTGCTGTCGGACAGCTCCTGGTCGGGTTACACCGCGCGCCCGCACCGGCTGATGGAGGGGTACCTCGCGCTGATGGCAGAGGTGTTTGACCAGATTGCAGCGGTGCCGACGCATGTACTGCTGCAGGCGGGCGTGGGCGGCCTCGCAGGCGCATGCGCCGCCGCCGCGCGGCAGAGGTGGGGCGATGACCCGCAGATCATCGTGGTGGAGCCGGAGGTGGCTCCCGCACTGATGGGCTCCATCGCGGCAGGACGCCCGGTTGAAACGCCCGGGCCGGTCTCGGCCATGGGGCGGCTCGATTGCAAGGTGCCGTCGTTGATCGCACTCAAGGGCCTCGCCCGCGATGCCGATGTCTTCGCCACGATCAGCGAGGCGGAGGGACAGGCGGGAGCGGACCTTGCCGCAAAGATCGGGCTGGCCAGCACGCCCTCTGGTGCGGCGGGCCTTGCCGCGCTGATGGCCGGGGCGACTGATCTTGCGTTGCCGCGGGATGCCAGCGTGCTCCTGATCCTGAGCGAAGGACCGGAGGTGTGACAGAACCGCCCCGCGGCTTCCCGGAGGCGGAGTTTCGAGACCGGTGTATCCGCATCCAGACGATGATGCGTGCGGCCGGGTTGGACGCCTTGCTGCTCACGACCGAACCGGATGTGCGTTATGTGACCGGGTTCCTGACACGGTTCTGGGAGAGCCCGACGCGCCCCTGGTTCGTGGTGGTCCCGCAAAGCGGGGATCCGATTGCGGTGATCCCGTCGATCGGTGCGCATCTGATGGGCCAATGCTGGATCAGCGACATCCGCACCTGGCGGTCGCCGGATTATTCGGATGACGGGGTGTCCTTGCTGCGCGCAACGCTGACTGACTGTACCCCGGCGCAGGGGCGGATCGGGGTGCCAAGCGGATTGGAGACCCATCTGCGGATGCCGCTCGACGATTGGGCGGCGCTGCAAGCCGCGCTCGCCCCGCGGACAGTCGCGCCCGATGCGCAGATCATGCGGCGGGCCCGTGCGGTGAAGTCGCCCGCC
This sequence comes from Roseobacter cerffii, assembly GCF_054226325.1. Lineage (NCBI taxonomy): Bacteria > Pseudomonadati > Pseudomonadota > Alphaproteobacteria > Rhodobacterales > Roseobacteraceae > Roseobacter > Roseobacter cerffii. Next base: position 1,652,681 of record NZ_CM135757.1, on the reverse strand, counting down.
GAAATTGCGAAGATCCGGCATGCCTGCGCGATTGCGGACCGCTCTTTTGCCCGCGTCCCGGCGTGTACAGCGCAGGGCCAGCCTCTGGAGGCGGTGTTTCGCCGCGTCCAGAGGCTGGCCCTCGAGGAAGGGGCGGACTGGGTTGCCTATCTGGCTGGCGGCGCAGGCCCGGGCGGCTATGGCGACGTGATCTCCCCGGCCTCGGCGCGCCCGCTGGACCCAGGCGACGTCTTGATGCTGGACACCGGCATCGTCTGGGACGGCTACTTCTGCGACTTCGACCGAAACTACAGCGTTGGCCCGCCCGACGCCGAGACCGAAGCAGCTTACCAGCTCTTGCTGGAGGCCGAGGCGGCGGGCTTTGCAGCGGCGCGGCCCGGCGCCACCGCTGCTGAGCTCTTCGCGGTCATGGACGCGTGTCTCACAGGCGGTGAGGGTGGCTCCGATGCAGGTCGGCTTGGCCACGGGGTGGGCCTGCAGCTCACCGAAGGGCTGTCCCTGATGCCGCAGGATCGTACGGTGCTGGAGGCGGGCATGGTAATCACCCTCGAGCCGGGGATCGAGATCGCGCCCGGGCGCACGCTTGTGCATGAAGAGGTCATCGCAATCACCGAAAGCGGCGCGGACTACCTCTCGACGCCCGCGCCACGCCATTTGCCGCGGTTGGGCGCGTGACTCAAGCCCCCTATCCCTATGGCGAAGCCCCTGCTCCGCCACACCAGCTGGGGCTGATCGTTCTGCAAGCGGATCTGACCATCGAAGATGAGTTTCGCCGGATGGTGCCCGCCGATGTGCGGCTGCTGGTCTCTCGTGTCCCGTCCGGCGTCACGGTCACGCCGGACACGCTGGCCGAGATGGAGCAGCATCTGACGCAGGCCGCGTCGCTCTTCCCGCAGGGCTGCACCTTCGGCGCGGTGGGGTACGGCTGCACCTCCGGCACCGCGCAGATCGGAGCGCAGGCTGTTGCTGAGGCCATCCGCCGGGGCACCGATGCAGCCACGGTGACAGACCCGCTGACAGCATTGATCGCAGCCTGCGACGCATTCAGGTTCACGCGGCTTGCGCTCCTGTCGCCCTACATTGAAACGGTATCGGCGCGCCTGCGCGACCGGCTGCGCGCGGCCGGGATCGAGACGCCGGTCTTCGGCAGCTTTGGCGAGGCGGAAGAAGCGAAGGTGGCACGGATCGACGGACCATCGATTGTCGACGCCGCGACCGACCTTGCGGCGGGTGCAGAGGTCGATGCGCTGTTCTTGTCGTGTACCAACCTGCGCACGCTGGACGTCATCCACCAGATCGAACAGGCCACCGGGCTGCCGGTGCTCTCAAGCAATCTTGTGCTGGCCTGGCACCTGCTGATGTCCACCGGGAGGATCGCTCGGGATGATCCCCCCGGTGGGTTGGTGCCCGACCTCTTCCAACCAGAGGGTCGGGCGTCCTGAAGGGGAGAGGGGTCTACCTTCAGGCAGTGGGCGCCCGCGCTGTGTCCAGCAGACGCGCGCGCCCACGGGGTCAGACGCCGCCCGATCGGGGCAGCGAGTCGTCCTTGCCCCATTCGGCCCAGGACCGGTGGTAGACCCGCACTTGCGGATACCCCAGAAGCCGCAGCGCCACGTAGCTGTGCGAAGACGCAAGCCCAACCTCGCAATGAATGACCACGTTATGCTCCGGCAGGACGCCATAGCCGTCGAACAGTGCGCGCAAGTCCGCCGCAGGCAGAAACTGCTTGGCCGCGTCGAGATTGGCGCTCCACGGCACGTTCTTGGCCCAGGGGATATGCCCCTTGTCGAAGGCTTTGGGCGGGCGCACGTCGATCACGAGGGTATCGCGGTCGCGCCGATGGGCCATGATGTAATCCGCCGTGGCGAAGCGGCGCGGCATCGGGGCCGAGACGAACCGTCCAGGATTTGGGGAGACAGGCGTGGTGGAGAGCGCTTCGCCCGCCGCTGTCCAGGCGGTCAGCCCGCCGTTCAGCAGGGCGACGTTCTGATGACCGAGGTATTCGAGCAGCCAGAACATACGCGCGGCGTGAAAGCCACCGCGATCATCATAGAGGATCACCCGGCGGTCGGGCGTGATCCCGAGATCGCCCAACAGCGTCTCGATCTCAGCCTGAGGGCGCAAGGCGCCCGTGATCGGCCCGCCGGGGGCGACCACCGCATTGGCCTCCAGCAGGACCGCCCCGGGGATATGCCCGGCGGCGAAGGTCTCGGCAGAGCGCACATCGACCAGCACCGCAGGCGGCGCGCCCTCGGCCCAGACCTTGGTTTGCAGCTCGGCCACGCTGACCAGCAGATCGGGGTTGGCATAGCTGCTGGGCGCTGCGAAGACGTTGCGGGGCACTGACAGGGCCGCCAGTGTCAGGCCGCCAAAGGCGCGGCGCGTGAGAGGTGGTGTCATGTGGATTATCCTTCTGAATCAGACCGGTTGCGGCACGAGGCGCATGTAGGGGCGCGGCGCGTACCAGCCGGTCGGGAACTTCTTGCGGGCATCTTCATCCGAGACGGAAGGCACGATGATCACCTGCTCGCCCTGCTTCCAGTTGGCCGGGGTGGCCACCTGATGCTCAGCGGTGAGCTGCAGGCTGTCGATCACGCGCAGCACCTCCTTGAAGTCACGCCCGGTGGTCATCGGATAGAGGATCATCAGCTTGATCCGCTTGTCCGGCCCGATGACAAAGACCGCGCGGGCCGTGGCGTTGTCCATCGCGGTACGATCAACCGCCGGGCCTTCCACGTCTTCGGGCAGCATCTGGTAGAGCTTGGCGATCTCGAGGTCCGGGTCCCCGATCATCGGGAAGTTGGGCGCCACGCCCTGGGTTTCGGCGATGTCCACCGACCAGCGGGTATGGGCTTCGACCGGATCGACCGAGAGGCCGATCAGCTTGACACCGCGGCGGTCGAACTCCTCCTTCATGCGGGCCATTGCGCCGATTTCAGTGGTGCAGACCGGGGTGAAATCCTTGGGGTGCGAAAACAGCACGCACCAATCGTCACCCAACCACTCGTGGAACCGAACCGGGCCCTCTGTCGTCTCTGCCGTGAAATCAGGCGCGATGGCGTTCAGGGACAGACTCATAACACATCTCCTTCGTAATCAAATCGCAGGGCGGCCCCTCGGCCGCCCCTGACAGGCACCCTAGGCGGCGCGGACCGCCACGCGCCTGAAGGAGTTCTGAAGCTTTGCTGAAACCGCGGGTCAGTTGCCGCTGTGGCCGTCCTTGCGGGCGGCGGCGACATCGGCCTGATCCCAGAACCCGATGAAGACGCCCTGGTCCACCTCGCGCCCCTGCCCCGCCTCGATCTCGGCGTCGCTGATCGTTGTGCGGCTGTGGTGCCGCAGGGACCAGCGCTGCATCAGATCGGCAAGACGGCGGCGCTCGGGCTCATGGGCCATGTCCGCGCCCAGATCGTGAAACTCTTGCGGATCGGTATCGAGGTCGAAGAGCATCGGCCGGAAGCCTTCGCAATGGATGTATTTCCAGCGCCCGTCAAAGACCATGACAAGGCGGCAATCGGCGATGGGCTGGTTCAAGAGCTGTTGCGCCCGGCGCGCGGAATAGTCGTATTCGCTGATCACCGCGCTGCGCCAGGTCGGTTCAGCGCCGCGGATCAGCGGCAGCAATGACTGCCCTTCGAGGATATGCGGGCGCGCAGCACCACCTGCCCAATCCACAAAAGTCGGTGCCAGATCAATCGCTTCAACCAGATGCGACAGCACCTGCCCGCGCGTGGCCTCGGCCTCAGGCGACGGGTCCACCACGATCAGCGGCACCTTGACCGAAGGCTCGTGAAAGAGCTCCTTTTCGCCCAGCCAGTGGTCGCCCAGATAGTCGCCGTGATCGGAGGTGAAGACGATCAGTGTATCAGAGCTGCGCCCGGTTTCATCGAGCCAGGCCATCAGCCGCCCGATCTGATCGTCAAGCTGCGCAATCAGGCCCATATAGGCCGGGATCACACGGGCGCGCACCTCGTCCCGGGCGAAGACCTTGGAGAAGCGATGCTGGTGGTAGGCCGCGAGCAGCGGGTGCGGATCGTCGCGTTCCACCTCGGCCCGGACGGCGGGCAGCACATGCTCCGGCCCGTACATCGCATGGTAGGGCTCCGGGACGATATAGGGCCAATGCGGTTTGATGTAGCTCAGATGCAGGCACCACGGCTGATCCCCCGCCTGGTCGATGAAGTCCATCGCGCGGCGGGTGGTATAGGGCGTTTCGCTCTCCTCCTCGGCCACGCGCGCGGGTCTGTCGGCGTGCTGCATTAGCCAGCCTGACAGGATGTCGTCATCATCGCCTCGCGCGGAGTTGGCCCATTGCTCCCAGGGGTTCGGCCCGCCGTAGCCCAGCCCGGCCAGATGGTCATTGTAGTGAGAGGGTGCTTTGCCGCCAGTCGGATGCACCCCGTCGAGCCGGTCCCACACCTCGAAACCGCATTCCGCGATCCGCGTGCCAATGGCGGAGGTCGGGTCGATGCCCAGCCGTCTCATCCCGTCGGTGTCCGCCGCCATATGCGTCTTGCCACAGAGTACCGTGCGCAGGCCCAGCGGCTCCAGATGATCGCCCAGCGTCATCTCGCCCACCCGCAGCGGTGTCTGGTTCCAGGTGGAGCCGTGGCTGCGCACATACCGTCCCGTATAGGTGCTCATCCGGCTGGGCCCGCAAATGGGCGATTGCACATAGGCGTTGTCAAAGCGCACGCCCCGGGCGGCCAGCGCATCGATGTGCGGCGTTTTCAGATGCGGGTGGCCGGTGCAGCCAAGATAATCGAACCGCAGCTGATCACACATGATAAACAGGATGTTCTTCGCCGTCACGAGGTGCGGCCTTGAGCGTCAGATCGCGACGAGGTGATTGTCGAACGCCAGATCATGCTGGCCGATGCGTCGCAACCGCTGTCCCACATGATGCACCCCTCCCAGACCGTCGGTCGCGAGGCCAGCGCCGCCACTGGCCGCGACCCCGCAGATGTCAGCTTGCGGGCTTTGCGTCAGAAAGCCAAGGGCCGGATCGAAGACCTGCACCACGCCACCACGGGGTGATGTCACGGCGATGTGGCCGTCGGGCAGTGCCGCGACAGAGCCCACATAGGCGTTGAGACGGCGCACCGCATCCGGTGGGCTGTCGAGCAGGCGCAGGCTGCCCTGCTTGTAGAGCGCCACAAGCGCGGGGCTGTCATAGGGGTCGCCCTCCCATTGGAAGCCGCAGGCGATGCTGCCATCCGCGAAGCCCGCGATATGGCGCAGGGAACTCTGGTGCAGGGCGTCAGGCAGCGCCACCTGATCCGTGATGTCCCCCGCGTCCGTCATCAGGGTCAGGTTCGGGCGCATGGTGTCGAGGTTGAGCTTCTCGCGCCCAGTTTCGGGCCGCGTCAGGATGCCGCCATTGGCCACCGCAAGCATGGCCCGCCCCGGCAGGCGCAGCATCTCATGCGGGCCGATCCCGCCGGACGGCACATCTCCAACCCGTGCATAGCCCTCCTCCCGCGCCCAAATGCCAATCCGGCCCTGCCCGCTCGGACTGTGGTTCTCGGTTGTGAAGAGACGGCTGCCATCAGCGGAAAACGCCCCATGCCCGTAGAAGTGATGGCTGGCAGGCGCGGTCAGCTCATGCAGCACAGCGCCCGACACGCAATCGATCACCAGCGCATATGTCCCCGGGCGGCGGGCAAAGGCGACCGCCTCGGGTCTGGCGGGATGGGCCACCGCAGCGTGGCCCCGGCCCGGCAAGGGCTGGGTGAAAGCCAGTTCGCCGCCGGGCCGCAGCCCGACCAGCACATAGTCACCTGCGGGTGTCATCGCAGCACTCAGATGGCTGGGGCCACCGGCGTCGGCCCAGCTGAGCTCGGCGGTCATGCCGCTGGCCAGCAGCCCTGCTAGGAAAGCGCGCCGGTTCGGCATCAGTCGCCATCCAATGCGTTAAACCCAGCGCGGACGCCCAGGCCTGCGCCAATCTCCTCGGCAACCGCGCGTTGGATCGCCGCGACGCCCTGCTGAAGGACTTCGATGCGGAAACGCTCCGCCGGGTCGGCCACGCCTTGCAGCGCCGGATCGTCCAGCGCTTCGGCACGCGCCACGGCCTCTGCAAAGGCCGCTTGCGTCTTTGGACTCTCGTCACCGGCAAGCGCAACCGTCAGCGCGTCCAAAGCGCGCAGACTCAGGAGGATATTGCGCAGGCTGCGCTCGGACCGGCGCGCCTCGGCGCGCTTGGGCCGAGGGCGGTCGAAGGTGCCCAGAGGGCGCCCAAGCCGTTGATCATGCAAGAATTCCAGCCCGGTCGAGAGAGAGGTATAAAGCGCACGTTGCGCCTCAGCCTGCGATTGATACGCGTCGTTCTCGGGGCCCGGGTTGGTCAGCAGATCGGCGTGTTCCCCCACCCAGGCAGCCTCAAGGCGGGCCGCGTTGTGCGCCAGCTGCCGCGCCACGGCCTGCGTCAGCGCACAGGTGTAGGCCGTCTCTTCCCGTTCGGTGTAAAGCAGGCTCTCGAGCGCCATCAGACCCTGCGCCGCGACGGAGACTTCGGCGAATTGATCCGGGTCCTCGACGGCCGGATCGTCGGCTGCGATCAGCCGTGCCAACGCCTTTTCTGTCTGATTCTTCGGATCCGGCCAGAAGGCAATGGCAAGCGACAGCCCTTGCGCTTCGATCGGTCCGAACTGGATGTGGCTCACGCCCATCCAGGCGTCAAAAGCTGCGTGATAGCCCGCGCGCATCTCCGTTTGATCGCAGGCGACGGTGGCCGTGACAAGCGCGTCGCTGGCTTGGGCAAAGGCGCTGTAGGCGGGCAAGATGTGATCACTCACAACCGCCGTCACGCCTGCCACCAGCGATGACGGCAGACAGAGCAAGGCGGCGCAGACGAAGTTTTTCATATCAGAGGCTTTCCAGAAAGCGGATCAGGGCATCACGGTCGGGCTTGGGCATGGAGATCACCCGATTTTTCGCGGCTTCCGCTTCGCCGCCGTGCCAGAGGATCGCCTCCATCAGCGAGCGCGCGCGCCCGTCATGCAGGAAATACGTATGCCCTGAAACCTGCTGCGTGAGGCCAATCCCCCACAGCGGCGGGGTGCGCCATTCGCGCCCCGTGGCCCGGGCTTCGGGGCGGTTGTCGGCCAGCCCCTCGCCCATGTCGTGCAGCAGCATGTCGGTGTAGGGCCAGATCAGCTGGAAGCTCTGCTCAGGCTGCCCCTCAAGACGGTGGGTCACGAATTTGGGCGTGTGGCAGGAAATGCACCCGGTCTTATAGAACATCTGCTTGCCGCGCAGCACTTCCGGGTCGTCGTAGTCGCGGCGGGCCGGGACGGCGAGGTTCGAGGAATAGAAGCTCACAAGCTCCAGCCCAAGCTGCCCGATCTCGGCGTTGTCATGATCTGGCGTGTTCCCGTCAGGTGCCGCGCGACAGGCCGCCTGCGCCTCGGTGCAGTCGCCATAGCCCGTCGGGTGCAGCGGCGTGGAGATGCCGATGTCGCCATGAAAGGCACCGGCGGATTGCTCCCAGACGCTGGGCTCGCCCGCCTTGACGCCAAAGCGGCCCAGCATCGGCGTGCCATAGACGCTGGACCAGACGATATTGGGGCGCCCTGAAATGCCGTCGCCATCGGCATCCTCGGGATCAGCCTGCGCGAGAATATCCGCCGCCGGGATCGCGTCGAGCAGGCCCAGGCCGATCATCTGCGGGGCCACGCGGGCGCTGGTCATCGTGTCGGGATGCAGCGGGCCGTAGCCGAGGTTGTCCAGAGCCAACGTGGGTTTGCGCAGAGTGACGGTCTCGCCCCCCTCCAACACCACGTCGAACTCCTCATAGGTGATCGCGATGCGCGCTTCCGCCGGGTGCCCGGCGATGCCAAAGTCCTGGATTTGCCCGCCATAGGTGGGTTCGGGCGCGGTGGCGATGTAGTCCTCGATGTAGTCCGAAAGCGTGCTCTCATCCGCTGGAATCGAGACGCGCACCAGCATGGAGACAGCCGAATCATCCGGACCCTCCGGTGGGTGGCCACGCCCATCCTTCAGGTGACAGCGCTGGCAGGAGCGCGCATTGTAGAGCGGGCCAAGCCCATCCGAGGCCAGCGTGGAGGATGGCGAGGAGACCCAGAGCTTCTTGAAAAGCCCGTTGCCCACTTTGAACTCCAGCTCCCGCTCGAAACTGATGTTGGCCGACGGCTGGCTGAAGGCATCGGCGGTGCCGATCACCCGTACGGTCGCGGCTCCAGCGGAATTGGCCTCGAATCGCTCGGCCTGCGAGAAATCCGTGGTTGGCGCGGTAATTGCAGCGATGCGGGCCGCCTCGTCCTCGGTGCGCGGGACAATCGGCAGATGCAGGTCTGCCAGCTCCGCCGATGCAGCACTTCCGAGACCAAGAGCCACAACAGGCCCGAACAAACTGTGACGAATACGCACTGTCCCATGTCTCCAATTGCAGCGGCGACTTATTTCCGATAAATATACTCGGGAATTCAGCGCGTCGAGTCTCTGCGCGCCTGCAAACAGGAAAAGTGATAGGACAGATGATCGCAGCCCGCCACGCCCCCCGCGCCCTTGCGCCCCGGCAGCAGACATCGACCCTGACCGCCTTCAGCCCCGAGGCCGCAGCTGTGTTGAACGAGTTACGGCAGGTGGCTCTGACATGTCGTTCTGCGGCGCGCACCGATCTCTTCGAAGCCTGCGCGGTGCTGTCTCAGACGCCGAACGTTGCGCGCAAAGCCTATGCCGAAGCACTGATGAAGAGCCTTGCCCAAGCGCTTGGCGCCTCCCCCCTTCTGCACCGCCCCGGTGTGGCCGAGGTCTCGTTCGACGAAGCTTGGCTGTTGCGCAGCATCGCCGCAGCCCAGGCGGAGGACCACGGCAGCTTTCTCTTCCTGATCCGCTCGCGCGTGCCCCATGCCGCGCGGCGCAATCTGGGCTTCCTGATCCTGTCTCTCTCCGAGCGTTTTGGTCAGATTTAGAATTATTCTAATTTTCTGTTGGACTTTTGGCTGGCTGCGTTAAATAAGACGTATCGCCAGCCAGCCTGATGCCAGCCAGCCGTTTTCAAAATTGGGAGATGACGAATGACACAGACCGCGATGGCGCTGTCTACAGACGCACAAACTCAAATTGTGGAAGCCTTGAACCAGTCCGTTGCGGAGACGGCTGTCACCACCATGCTGGCGCAGAATTTTCACTGGAACGTGACGGGCATGGCGTTCGGGCCGCTGCACGAGCTGTTCCAGAAGATCTATGAGGATCACTTCGTGGCCCAGGACGATCTGGCCGAGCGGATCAAGGCGCTGGACGGGCATGCAGAGGGCACGCTGGCGGGCATGATCAAGCGCTCAAAGGTGAGCGAGCATGATGGGCACGCCTCGGACACAGACATGATCAAAATGATGATGGACGCGCAGGAAACGCTGGCAAAGACGCTGGCGGGCTGTGGCGAGTTGGCTGCCGAGCATGGCGATACGCTGACCGAAGATCTGTGCATCGCGCGCGGCCAGGAGCACGAGAAGTTTGCCTGGTTCCTGCGGGCGCACCTGCGCTGAAGCGCTGAGCCAGAACATGACGCCGCCTGTCGGGGCGGCTCTTTCTTAGTATTGCATTGTTGAGCGTCCCGTGCCCCGCCCCGGCCAAAGGTCCCGGCGGCGCAGCTGGCGCGCCCGGCTGACAGGCCGGGCAGCCCCCGATCCCCCTCGATGGGGGTGAGGGGGCTTCGTCCCCCCATCAGCCGCGCTGGTCGTCAGCTGCCAAGTCACTCCAATGGGGCTGCGGTTCCAAAGGGCGCGGTCAGCGCCATGCGGTCGGCGCAGATGGCCTTCTCCGCGAAAGACGCGCCGAGACGGCAGGCCCCGATCACCATGTCGTAGCGCTCGACCTCGGCGCAGGGGGCGTTCGGGGTCTCGAAGGTGGCGGTTGCGGAGGCGCCCGGCGCCACGTTGAAGAAAGAGGCGCCTTTCGATCGGCCCACCTGCTCTTGGCCGATGTAGTTGAGAAAGAAGGCGTTGATCTCGGTCAGCGGCTCGGCGCTGTCATTGGTGAGTTCCACCGTGATGGTGCAGTAATAGTCGCGCTTGCCGGTCTCGGTGATCTCGAGCCGGTAGTCGGCCAGCGCAGGCGCGGCGAACATGATCAAAGCAATCGCGAACAGCCGCATCAGGCTGCGTCGCGTACGGCGGCGACCGGCTTGGCCTTTTTCTTCGGGCACTTGCGCAGATACTGCGGCACCCAGTGCTTGTAGCGGCCCAGGGTTTTCTGCTGCGCAACCAGCATTTCGACGAAAGCCTGCCGGTGGCTGTCCTTCTTGAGGGTCTTGAACATCGACTTCTGCGTCTTGGTCATCGAACAGCCAATGCAATGGCCTTGGCGCTTGAACTTGCAAACGTCGATACAGGGGCTGGGTGTTTTGCTCATGCGACCTCTCGCGGTGGGGAGAGAGGCGGCGCCCCGCCTCTCTATTTATGTAGGAACAGTTCCGGTTACTGGAAGACGGCCTCCGGATCATCGAGACTGTCAGAGCCCTCAAAGGCGATCTGGGCGACGCCCAGCGCATCGACGGCGCGCTCGATAGACCGGGTCTGATCGATCAGCGCATCGACGGCGCCCATGATCAGCGCCTCACCCTTCTCATTGCCGCGCTCCAGCATCATGTCATAGGCGAACCCGGCCTCGGCTGCAGCTTTCATCTCGGCCATCTCGATCATCGTGGTGTTGAGCTTGGCGGTGAGCTCCGCATCGACGCCCGCATCCGCCTCAGCCACCAGCGCCGAGAGCGATGCACCGGATGTCACGGTGCCGTCGATCCCGGTGTAGCTGCCGAGATAGACATTGCGGATGCCCATCGCGTCATAGAAATGGCTGTTGTGCGTGTTGTCGGAGAAGCAGTCGTGCTCTTCTTCTGGGTCGTTCAGCAGCACGCCGAGCTTCATGCGCTCGCCCGCTTGCTCGCCATAAGAGAGCGAGCCCATGCCGGTCAGGATCGCGGTGATCCCGGCGTTTTCGTCTGCGATGAGTTGGGCGCGGGCCTCCCCGCCCTCCTGCCATTGCGCCGCCATCCATTCGAGATCGGACACCAGAAGGTCGGTAGCCGCCTGAAGATAGGCGCCGCGGCGGTCGCAGTTCCCGCCCGTGCAGGCCTCGCCTTGTGCGTAATCCGTCCAGGGACGGTTGCCTGCACCGGGGCCATGACCGTTCAGGTCCTGCCCCCAGAGAAGAAATTCGATGGCGTGATAGCCGGTGGCCACATTGCTTTCGACCTCGTCGGCCTCATGCAGCACGTTTTCCAGCAAGTCCGCCGTGATCTCGGACGCATCCACCGTCTCGCCCGAGAGCGTAAACGACGGGTTCGCGATCACGTTCAGCACCGCGTATTCGTTCTCATCCGTGGCGCCGCCATAGGTGGCATCCACATAGTCGATGAGGCCCTCGTCAAGCGGCCAGGCGTTCACCTTACCCTCCCAGTCATCGACGATGGCATTGCCAAAGCGGTAGACCTCGGTCTGCTGGTAGGGCACGCGGGCGGCGATCCAGGCCTCCTTCGCGGTCTGCAAGGCTTCGGCTGACGGGCTGTCAATCAACGCGGTGATGGCCGTTTGCAGAGCCTGCGCGGTGACCAGGCTGTCGGTGTATTTCGCGGCGGCGATATTCGCGTAGGTGTCGAGAACCGCTGCCTTATCCGCCAAAGCGGGAGCCGCGATCAGCATCGTTGTGCCAAGTGCGGCGGCCAGTGTCGTCTTCATTGGTTGCTGTCCCTTTGTTGCAATCGTTAGTGAAGTCGGATGACGTTGTCGGAATATGCGGCCTGCTCGGCCGCGCGGGTCCGGGTGATAGATTTGCGGGCGCAGCCCACTTGCGCGGCGAGGATCGCCACGCGTTCCGCCTGCGCGGCGGTGACCAGCAGGGTGGCCACCTGCGCGGCCTCGCCCAGATCCCCGTCGCAGGCGACGCGCACGAGATGCGCAAAGACCCCCTCATCCGCGCCGATGCAGGCGCAGCCGACACCGTGCCGGACAAGCGGGCGGTGCGCATAGGACGCAATCACCGAGACCAGCTGTTCAAAGGCGCGCATCTCGTCTGCCGCCTTGCCTTTGGGCAGGGTCATGGCGAATTCATTCCAGACCTTCGCCTGGCCTTCGGGGCTGTCACACCAAAGGCGAAGCGTCACGATAAGATCCGCTTCCCAGGGCTCCAGGTGCATCAACACACCTACGGAAGCCCCGCCGCGGTTTTGCGCATTCGGTGTCATTTTGTGAGGATCAGCTTGCCGGCGCGCGTGATGCGCAGGAAATAGGGCTGCCCGTCGAGAACGAGGCGTGCCTGCACGCCTGTTTCGATCAGATCGCGCACGTCATAGGTGACGATATCGGCGGCGGCACTTTCGGTCGGGTCCATGCGTGTGGGTTGCGCCATCGCGTTCATGACCGCACCTCCAGCCGGTCCAGCATGCTTTCCAGACGGTGATCGAGCGGCACAAGGCCATTCAGGGCGGATTGCAGTATCTCGATGCGGCATAGGCGGGGTGGTGTGGGTCGGGCGGGTTTAGGGCGGTGCTCCATGGTGGCCTCCAGCTGACTGTATGGCTCCGGGCTGCCCTTTCGGGTGGCTGGGAATCTGCTTTAATTCTTGACCATTATAGTCAGACAAGTCAATCCCGACTAAAACACTTGGCTACTTTATTCTCATCTCTGCCTATGGCCACGGCATCGAAGCCGCGGGCGCAGCAAAAAAGGGGTGCGGACCAGCCGCACCCCTTAGTCAGCACCTGGTGAAGCGACTACTTCCAGCCGACCTCGTTGAAGATTTTCTGAGCAGCGGGGACATTCTTGGCCACTGCAGAGAGATCAACATCGTCGCCCTTGTAGTCTCCAAGCTCGGAGACACTTTCACTGATCGCCACACCGGGCACCGCGGGGAATTCGTCATTGCCGGCCGAGAAATACTGCTGCGCCTGATCGGAGGCGAGGTATTCGAGGAAGGCAACGGCGTTGTCACGGTTGGGGGCGTGCGCGGCCACACCGCCACCCGAGAGGTTCATATGCGCGCCCTCGGCGTCCTGGGCCGGGAACACCCAGCCGATCTTGTCGAGATCGGAGGAGAGGCCGTCCACGTCTTTACGGATCGCGCGGGCGAAGTAATAGGTGTTCGAGATCGACACGTCGCACTGCCCCGACACCAGGCCGCGCAGCTGGTCGGTGTCGCCACCTTCCGGCTCACGGGCGAAGTTGTCGACAACGCCCTGCGCCCAGGCTTTGGCCGCCTCTTCGCCGTGGTTCTCGATCACAGCGGCCAGCAGGGTCTGGCTGTAAACGTTGGAGGACGACCGGTGGCAGACCATGCCCTTGTACTTGGGATCGGCCAGCGCGACATAATCCATCGGCGGCTCGGCCACATCGGCCTTGTCGTAGAAGATGATCCGCGCGCGTTGGGAGAAGCCGAACCACTGGTTGTCGCTGTCCTGCAGGTTTGCGGGGATGCGCTCTTCCAGCACCGCGCTCTCGACGGATTGCAGCACGCCTGCATCCTTCGCGCGCTCGAGGCGGGAGGTGTCAACGGTCAACAGGATGTCGGCGGGCGAATTCGCCCCTTCCGCCTGCATCCGTGTGATCAGCTCATCCGCGTTGCCTTCGATCCGGTTGATGGTGATGCCGGTGGCCTCGGTGAAATCCGAGTAGAGACGTTCATCGGTGTCATAGTGGCGCGAGGAGTAGAGGTTCAACTCGCCGTTCGCCTGCGCGAGTGACGCCGTGCTGATTGCGGTGGTCGCGGCCAGCGCGCCGAGCATGAATCTGGATGGTGTAGGCATTGATGTCTCCCAAAGGTTAATCCTTATTGATTTACTCAATTACTGATTCCTGCGCGGAAGGCAATATTGTTGAGTGAAATAATTGGGTATTTTGGTCTGATTTCTGATGTTTTTTGTCGACTTTCCGCTCTGGCCATAAAGAACGGCCGTCACGACCCATAACTCAAACCAATGTGACCTCCGCTCTGAGACACCCACGGCCCCGTGCGGAAGCTTTGCGCGCTGCTTGGCAGGAACGCATTCGGCACAGGGAGAATTCTGGTTAACTGGCAGAGACGGGATTAAGCGGCTGTTAACAGGCCCGTTAAGGAAAGCCGAGATAGTGAAATTTTCTGTTTAATATCAAACCAGAACAGCCCCATCTTCACTTGAATATAGAGCGGAAAAAACCTCGGACGCGCGGTGATCGAACTGTTGCGGGCGGGCGACGCTCCATGCCAAGGTTCACACCGGGGGACCAACCTACGGTAGTGTGATTCTACCATGCTACCAAATGCCAACACTGGAGAACCGCGACATGTTTTCATTCCTAAAGTGGCTTTATGACACCGGTGGTCTGACCGACTTCTTTCAAAAGCTGACAGAATACTTCGAGGCCACGCAAGAGTCTCCGACCGACGAGCCCCCTGAAACCCCGGAGGCACCAGCGCCCTCTGACCCGCCACCCGAAGAGGCTGCGGATGACGAGCAGCCCGCCGATCCTGTCAGCCCGCCCGCCCCGGAGCCGCCGGTCGCGCCGCCGAGCTGCGAAGATCACCCCGAGCCTCCCGCTGAGGATGGTGATACCCCTCCTGACGCGCCCGAGATGCCGCCGGAGCACGGTGAGGACCCGCAGACCCCCCCGGATCACGGCCATGGGGACCAGCCGGAGGATCCGGAAATGCCGATGGACGGTGGTCACGGTGACGCGCCGGACGACCACGGGGCGCACTTGCCGCAGACGCCCGAAGAGATTGAAGCTTTCGTCGCCGATGTGCTCGCGGGGGAGGACGCGCATGGCGATCATGCGCCGGGCTCGCCCATGGGGATGGAGCATATGGCCGCGCTGAACCTCGTGGCCCCGGCCGAGGCGACACACGTCGCGATTGGCAATGGCAGCTGGTTCGACGCAGACAATTGGTATCAGGGCAACATCCCGGATGCGGGCGCGCGGGTCATCATCCCGGACGGGGTGCATATGACCTATGACGGGTTGAGCGACGCGAGCCTCTTCACGGTGCGCGTCGATGGACACCTGGAATTCGCGCCGGACACGGACAGCCAGATGCTGCTCGACACGATGGTGGTGACGCCCAACGGGCAACTGACCATCGGGACCGAGGCCAACCCGGTTGAGGCGGATGTGAGTGTCGATATCATCTTCGCGGGAAACGGGCCCATCGATACCGATTGGGACCCGACGCTGCTCAGCCGCGGGCTGATCGCGCATGGGCAGACGACGATCCACGGCGCGGAGAAGGACGCCCATGAGAAGGTCATCGACGATCCGATGGCCGGTGACACCTGGGTCGAATTTGCCACGGCACCCGAGGGCTGGGAGGTGGGTGATACGATTGTCATCGCCGGGACCCACTATCGCGGGCACGACTGGAACGGCGTGAATGCCGTGCAGCCCTACCCCTCGCAGGACGAGGTGCGGACGATCACGGACATCCAGGATGGCATGGTCTATTTCGATGACCCGCTGGAGCATGACCACGACGCCCCGCGCGACGATCTGAGCACCTCGGTCGCCAATTACACGCGCAACATCACCTTCTCCTCCGAAGGGGGCGCAGACGCGGAGATCTACGACCGCGGTCATGTCATGTTCATGCACAACGATGACGTTGACGTACGCTATGCCGCCTTCCACGAGCTCGGTCGAACGGACAAGTCCGAGCCTGCGCAGGATGCGGATGATATCATCGACATTGCCTTCGACGACAACGTAAAGGGCCGCTATCCGGCGCATGTTCACAAGGCGGGTGTGGGCGATCTGGAGGATCCTGCGGTGCTGATGGGCAATGCGGTCTTTGGCTCCCCCGGCTGGGGGATCGTGCATCACGATTCCAATGCCATTGTGGACGGCAACGCCACCTTCGATACCTTTGGCGCGGGTTATGTGGCCGAGTCCGGCAATGAGACCGGCGTCTGGAGCAACAACATCGCCATCTATGCCGAAGGCAACAGCTGGGCCGCGCCCAAGGATGGCAATGACATCGCCAATTTCGATCTCGGGCAGACCGGCGATGGCTTCTGGTTCCAGGGGCGCATGGTCGAGTCCACCGGCAATATCGCGGCGAGCGTGAACCACGGGTTTGCCTATATGCACCGCGGCTTCGAGGACGGGCTTTACACGGCGGATTCGGATGTGTTTGCCGCACCGGATGCCTTTTTCGGCGATGATACCGTGTTCCTCGATCACTTTCCGGTGCTGAGCTTTCACGACAACGAGGCCTTCGCCGCCAAGGAGGGGCTGCATGTGGTGAAATCGAACCCGAACCAGGGGCATGATCTGCACAGTGTGTTCAGCGATTTCACGGCGTGGAACGTCCGCTCGGGCGCGCATTTCGAATACACCTCGCATTACATCATCGAGGGGTTCGACCTGATTGGTGAAGGCCCGGGGGTGAGCTATTCCGAAGCGGATGTGGGCATCAGCTTTGGGCCCAACACCACGGATATGACCATTGTCGATGCGCAGATCGCGGAGTTTGACACTGGCATGGACCTCTTCAAATGGTTCACACCCAACAATCCCGGCACGCCGGACCAGTTCCAGCACACGATTGTCGATCCGGTCTTCCAGAACGTCGATCAGGCCTATGAGAATTTCAATCCGGCGATTGATGAGATCGTCAATTCGGCTGATCTGCCGCAGGAGGTCGAGCCCGATCTGGTGGTGAGCCCCATGAGCTACCGCGAAGGCTGGCCCGACCCGGGCGCACGGATCGTCGAGATCAGCGGGACCAAGACCGACAGCCTTGGGCAGACAAGCTTCCCCGCAGGCACGGACAGCTACAACATGGATTTCGAGGATGTCGTGCGCACGCTCGAGACCGATGGGTATTATGCCACCTCGGACGGGCAGAACTACTTCATGGTCGATCTCTACTTCTCGGACCGGTTGACCGGGGACATCTATACCGAGAGCCATCCGGTGATGATCGACCCCAATGTGCCCTTGGGCAATCCATTCACCTCCTATGGCGATGCGCTGTTCAACGGTGTGGCCGATCTCGACCAGAGCGAAAGCGATCCGACACAGGAGGCCGCGGAGCTCTTTGCCGAGCTCACCGAAGGCCAGGTAATCCTCGCCGAAGACCCGCCTGCCCCAGAGGCTGACGAGGAGCTGCCTGAAGAGGCCGCCGCCTGATAAGGCCGTTGGCGGGCACCTCTCATCGGTGCGCCATCAGAGCGAACCACAGGCGGGCAGCATACCCCTGCCCGCCTTCGTCGTTCGGCTTAAGAATTGGCGTCAAACGTGTTCCAGATCACAGACACGCCGATCCAGCCTGCGCTACCGGGAAATGGCCGAACCCGCAAAATCGTTGCTTTTCCGAGGGGTACGGTAGTAACAACTGTAGTTAACGAACGCATTGTAGTTTCTTGCGAGGCCCGTTCCCCGGCGCAATCAGACCGCGCGGGGTGAGATCAGGGCGGCAGCTGATAGGAAATTCATTATGGCTGACGAAACTACAAAGGTTATCACGTGGCGCCCAATGGGACTGGACGACATACCGCGGATTTCCGACTGGTTCTGGGATTTCACGGATGCGGCGCTCTTTGATCGGAGCCTACCTGTGCCGGTCAGTGTCGATGCCTTGCGCGAGACATGGCGCGAGTCGATCGTGCAGAAGTCCCAGCCCGGAGCCTATTGGTTCATGGCCGAGAAAGACGGCGCGCCCGTGGGGATCGCAGGTCTGGAAGCGGTCAATTATATTCAGGGGGACGCGGTTTTGCCATTCTTTGTGTCGGAAAAATTTCGCAAACGGGGGCTGGCCACGGCGATGACGGTGGCCATGCTCGATCTTGCGTTCAAGCGCCTGCGGCTGCACCGGGTGACCACCTTCTACCGCTCTGACAACGCCGCAACCGCGCGGGTGCTGGAGAAATTCGGATTTGCCAAGGAGGGTTGCTTTCGTGAAGCCTGGTTTGTGGAAGGCGCCCGAAAAGACACCGTAGTCGCTGGCATTTTAGGAACAGAATGGATTGCAACTCGCGACAAGGTCATCGAAGATGTCGCCGCATCCTGCACTCTCACATTTTCGCCAACCTGCTGGAAAGAAAGTCTTGGCTGATACTGCGAACATACCCGAGGCACGCGAACACCTCAGACGTCGTCTTGTGGCGATTGTCTTTGCGGATGTTGCGAACTTCAGCTCGATGATGAGCGTTGACGAGGTGCGCACGACGATCTCGGTGACCAACCGGTTGGAGAAATTTCGCAACGCGATCAAATCCTATTCGGGTGAGTTCAAGGGCTCGGCAGGCGACAGCGCCTTTATGCTGTTCGAAAGCGCCGTCGATGCGGTCACCTTTGCAGTCGAAATGCAAAAGGCGCTGGAGCAGGAAAACGAGGATCTGCCCGAAGACGAGCAGATCCACTTCCGCTTTGGCATCAATCTCGGCGAGGTGCTGGTCAGCGGCAATGAGATCACCGGCGAGAGCATCAATATCGCCGCGAGGATCGAGGCCTTTGCGGCGCCCGGCCAGGTCTGCATATCCGGCGCGGCCTATGATCATGTCTGCAACAAGTTGAAGTACGGCTATGAGTACCTCGGCGGACAGGATTTCAAGAACATCGGGCGGACAATCGACGTCTTCCAGGTGCATGAGAACCCCACCACAGCGGCGATGACGCCCGGGCTGCGGCGCAATCTCGAGAATTCCGCCGAGTTCAAGGAACGCCCGATTGCGAACCAGTCCATCGTGGTTCTGCCCTTCGGCTTTCAGGGCAGCGATCAGGGGGACCAGTGGTTTGCCGATGGGCTGACCGAGGATGTGACCACGAACCTGTCGCGGTTCCAGGAGTTCTTCGTGATCGCGCGGGGGTCGGCGAATATGTACGCTGACCGGTCGAAGTCACCTGCGCAGGCGGCCCGCGAGTTGGGCGTGCGCTATGCGGTCGACGGCACCGTGCGCAAGGCGGGCTCCCGGATTCGGATCACCCTGCAGCTGCTCGACGCTTTGCAGGACCGGACGATCTGGGGCGAGCAGTACAACCGTGACATGGAAGACATCTTCGATCTGCAGGATGAGATCACCCAGATCATCGTGACCGCCACGGCAGCGCGCATCGAAGCGACCGAGCGGGAACGCATGCGGCTGCTGCCGCCCGCCAACCTGATGGCCTATGGCTTTGTGCTGAAAGGGCATCGGCATGTGCTCAAGTACACGCAGCCAGAGGTGCGGCAGGCCCGCGATCTTTACGAGAATGCCATCGGCAGCGATGCGCGCTATGCCCGCGCCTATGCCGCCAAGTCACGCACCTTCAATCTCGACTGGCGCTATGACTGGGCGGACCAGCCGGACATGGCGCTCGATGATGCGCTGAGCTTTGCGCGCGAAGCCATCGACCTTGATGAGGCCGATGCGCGCGGCTTTGGCGAGTTGGGCTTTGCGCATCTTTACCGCAAGGAACATGACCCCGCGATCAATGCCTATGACCGCGCACTGAAGCTCAACCCCAATGACGCCGACCTGATGTCGGACATGGCGGATGCGCTGGCGCATATGGGCCGCTCCGAAGAAGCGGTGGAGCTTCTGCAAAAGGCCATGCGGCTCAATCCCTTCTATCCGGATCAATACATCTGGCACCTGGGCGGCGCCTACTTCAACCTCATGCGCTATGAGGACGCGATCAACACGATCCAGAAGATGCAGAACCCGACCGAAGGGCGACGCATTCTCGCGGCCAGCTATGCCTATCTGAACCAAGTCGAGGATGCGCGCGCGCAGGCCGATCTGGTGCGCGAAGCCCATCCGAATTTCTCGATCGAACGCTGGGCCGCGGTTCAACCGGACAAGTTCGAAGACGATGTCCGGCACTTCTACGAAGGGATGAAGCGCGCGGGCCTCTGACGGCCCGCCGCCTCGGGTCAGTCGCTCGCGCCGCTGATGCGCGCACCGGACACCCGTGCGCCGGAGACACGCGCCCCGGACACACGCGCACCCGAGACCCGGGCCCCGGAGACCCGCGCGCCCGAGACACCGCCCATCGCTTCCGCGGCACCAGCCAGAAGCACGTCTTCGTACTTCCCCTGATCCACGTCCAAACGCACCGTCTCGGCTGACTTGTCGACGATCCACGCTTTCAGTTCGGAATAGAACTTCGTGTTGCGCGGGTTCGGCCCTGGTACGGGAACCTCCTTGGCCTCTTTGTGCGCGTCGCTCACCATGAAGAGAACGGGCGAGCCCAATTCGGTGTAAACGCCATCAAAGGTGAAGCCATATATCCGGGCAAATTTTCGGCCGGGTTTGTGCGCGGTAGCGTCGGTGTCATCGGACGAGCCAATTGTCAGATCATCCACCAGGCGTCCAAAAAGGACAATTTCTGAAGAGGTATAAATTGATTCATTCATAATATGGGTCCTTCTGAGAGGGAAATCAGCCCCTCATGCTGCAGCTGTTCTTTTGTTAACCTATTCCGTGTTTTCAGTCCATCGGAAGCATCGTTCTGACTGAATTTGCATGGCTGTCCTTACCCAGGGGCTCCAGCTGTGGCCCAACGTCGACAATCCCGATGTCACGCAGGTGGAAATTCCCCACGATGATCTTCTCAAACCGTCCCCCGGTATGGGCGCGATCGACCTCGAGAAACGCCTCGGCCACATCGACAAAGTTCAGATTCTGACGGCTCAGCTTCTGCCAGGTGTCGGCGAGGTAGGTCCCCATGATGTCGCGCGCATCGAGAAGCGCGCGCTTGAACTGTTCGGGGTGATCGGCATAGGCCGCATCGAACATCTCCTGCATCACCGGCGCATAGTCCGCCGTCGCCAAAAGCTGATCGGACAGGTCCTCCATCTCCGGCGTGATGGCATCGTAGTCGAGTAGCATCTCGTGGAAGATGTCCACGAGGATATCAAAAAACGCGCCGGTCAGCGGCTGTCCGAGATGGTGCTCCTTCCGCCAGCCCTTCGCAAATTCGCAGAGGCGCCGGTCATTCGCGGCAATACGGATTTGCTTGTTCTGCGACAGCTCCGCGATCCGGTTCACAGCGTTCAGCATGTAGAGGTTGCCGCGCGTGTTGTTGAGCAGCAGATCGACCAGCGAATTGAAGTGCAGCGATGAGATCAGCGCGACGATGTCCGCGGCACTTTCGTGAAACCCAAAGTACTCGCCTGTGACATTCTGCGGGTCGGGCACGCCGATTTCGGAATAGATGATCGCATGGCCCAGCTCATGCGCGATCACGTCGAAGTTCAGAGCGAAGGGCATGAGCTTGCCCGTGCTGGTATCGGCCCCCATCTCGATAAAACCGAAACCCGAATAGGCATTGTCGAGGGAGTGCAGGATCGTCAGCTCCTGCCGCTCGTAAACCCCATCCGCCTGCCAGGGGATCTCGCGCCCGAAATAGCCTTCCCAGATGTCCATGACAAAGCGCACGGTGCCAAAGAGATGGGCCGCCTCGAACTGCGGCGTTCCGGGCTCGAGATAATCGAAATGCCCCTCGGCATCCGGCATCGCGGGGATTTCGATATCCCCCGTCCAGGGTGGTGCCAGCGGGTCGGAGCCATCCGGCGAGATGCCATAGGGTTGCGATTTTCCGATGGGGAAGACCGTGTACATCCGGTCATCCGACGGGCCGGGATCAAGGCTGCCCGGCGGCGAGGAGACCTCCACCACCTCCGGCTCGGCGTATTCATCCAGAAATTGAGGCTGCGCGAACAGTTTGAACCGCGTTCCTGCCATGACCGAACCCCTTCACCACACGCTCGCCATCATGGCTAGCGCAGATTGGGCCGTGCGTCTATTCATCAAAGAGCGACACACCCGCTGTCACGCGGTAGCCGCCCTGCTGAACGTCGCGTTCAGCGGCGGCACGTTGGCGCCAAATCCTCGTTGCCTCCTGCCACAGCGCGGTCTCTTCGAAGTGAGTGCCGGGGTCTGGAGTGTCGAAGGCTTCTTCGGCCAGGTGCTTCAGCAAAAGGGCCGCGTCTTGTTGTTTCTGGTCCACCTCATTGTCCGCAATCCAGCCGCGCAGGCTGTCTTCTATCGGGGCGCCCTTGTCTGCCAGGACGCTGTCCCAGCTGCGGATCTTGTAGAACTGGGCCTTCGCCCGGGCGGTCAGACGCTCGGCAACATCTCCGGTGATCACCCCGGCCTTCCGCGCCGCGCCGAGCGTCGCGCGGACATTCACCATCGCGAGGCTGAGGGGTGGATAGCCCACCGCCTCGGGGCCGTGGAGCAGCGCGACCTCGTCGTCATCCTCAAGCGCGCCGTCCCGGTAGTCTTCGTAAATCGCGCCGAGGCCGACCATGCCGAAGACGTCCATTTCGGCGGCGCGCAAGGCCCCCATGCTCGAGGCGCCCAACACGGGAATGCCACGTTTCAGCGCCCAGAGGATTTCCTTGTGCCAGACCGCTGGCGCGCCCTCGAAGAACCCGTCGATGATCGCAATGGCACCGGGGTTTTCGAGCGTGGCGAGATAGACGTCGCCTTGCTGCACCGGGGGGCACAGGCGAACCGTGCTCGACATCTGAGCGCCGAGGCCATGAATCGAGGGGCCTGCAAAGAGAATGGTGTGCGTCATGAGACAGCGCGCTCTTGTGCAAGCTGCGCGCGCAGTCCCGGCACATAGGCCGCATCATCATGCGGGGCCTCGAGCCCGGGGACGATCACGCGGACCACCGGAATCCGGAACGCATCCTGGGTGAGATCAACGACGCAAATCTCTTCTATGCCAATATGTTGTAGCCGGACCTTCAACCACTCCAGATCATCATGCAGGTCCTTATGAGTCACCCCCGCGACCTGCTCGAAATCGCGCTGATGCGTCGGCGGCAGCAACAGGTCCGCGAAATGCGCGGCCTTTGCGGCGCGCCCTTCGGCACTGTATTCCGCGTGGAAAAGATCCTCCCGCGCACCTGAGATATAGTTCAACCGCGTCTGCGCCGCTTCATTCAACGTCCGGTGCAGGGCAATGACCGGATCGGGATGTGTCCCCGACCCCAAGCCGAGGTGGTCGGACTGCGCGTTGGGGTCATGGATCACGGCAACAAAGGTCGACACATCGGTATCGCTGGTGGCTTCCCAGATCGCGCAGGCCAGGCCAGCCTCGGCAAACTTCTGCAGAGACCGCTGCAACATATCATCCTGAATCGTCATCGGGTCCACGCGGGTGCGCGCGCGCTGCTCAAGCGGTGTCGCATTCCAAAGCGTCAGCGCGTCCCTTTCGATGACTTCGCAGATGCCATGGCAGATCGCCTCCATCACGTGATTGCCGGAAGCCAGACCATTTGTGCTGGCCGGATAACACCCCGCCTCCGACGACGTCCGAGCGGTGTAATCCGCGTGCACCATCTCGAAGGGCACCAGCTTGTCGGTGTCGCTCAGGATATCACGCGCCACGACCCAGTGCTGCCGGACAGTGCGCGGCGGCTGGGGGCGGGGTGTTTGCGGCAAACGCTCCAGATCGACAAACTCGTGGCGTGCCTCGAGGTCCGCCACACTCGCGTAGAAGACCGGCAGCTCGAGATGCTCCGCATGCCAGACTTCGACGGATTCCATCAGGGCCGAGGCC
Organism: Roseobacter cerffii; assembly: GCF_054226325.1. NCBI lineage: Bacteria > Pseudomonadati > Pseudomonadota > Alphaproteobacteria > Rhodobacterales > Roseobacteraceae > Roseobacter > Roseobacter cerffii. Next base: position 1,629,189 of record NZ_CM135757.1, on the reverse strand, counting down.
TTGGCATGGGCGAGCGTCATGCCCTTGCCCTGCGACACCGCGATGGACCGTGCATTTGGCCGGATGGCGATCACAACCGGCAGCCCCACATTGTCGAGCCCGGTCACATTGGCCAGCCGCGTGATCCCAAAGGCGCGTTTGTGTGGCAGGACCCGCGCGAGCGTCTCCTCTGCCGGGCAGATGCGTTGCGACCCACCCCGCAACTGCTTCTCAATCCGCGATGTCAGGTCCACCCTGCGGCCTTTCGCTGTTGTCACGCCCCGTGTCAAATCACATCCCGTCCGGCGGCGGAACGATTATCTTTTGACGCAACCGCGCAGTCACCTCCCGAACCGGGCCGACACACCTTGACCGGCAAAACTCTTTCTTTCTAAAGTCAAAGTATAAATTTGCGCGTGTTAAATTTGTGATGGATGGCTTGGCGCCGGCAAGGGCGCTTGTGCACGGCCAGGAGATGCGCCCCAAGCCAGGATGAGGCATGAGCGACAAGAAGATCAAGAATATGGCGGAGTTTGCCAGCGTCAGCGGCATCTCACGCCCGACGATTTCCAAGTATTTCAACGATCCCGGCAGCGTGCGCGACACGATCCGCGAACGCATCGAAGCAGCACTCGAGCAATACGACTACCGGCCGAACATCTATGCGATGAACCAGAACCGGCGGCTGACGAAGAACATCGGCATCGTGGTGCCTTATCTCGCCGACCCGTTCTTCACCGAGATCGCGCGCAAGATCGAGCGGCGCTGTATTGATGCCGGGTTCTGGCCAACCCTGTTCAGCGCGCATGGCTCGCAAGAGCTGGAGAACAGCATTCTGGACAGCCTCCGCTCGCTGAAGCCTGCGGGCGTCTTGCTGGCACCCTTGGGCCGGGCATCCGACCGGGGTGCCATCGAAAAATTCTGCCGCGATGTGCCGACAGTCCTGTTCGACAGCGATCTTGAAGGGATCGGCGCCGCCTTTGTCGGCTCGGACAACCATAGTTTCGTGGCCCAGAGCGTCGAATACCTGGTGCGCTCGGGCACCCCGCCGTGCTTTTTCGAGATGCGCACCCCTGCCAACCCCAATGCGAACAAGCGCCGCATCGCCTATATCAGCATCATGGAAGAGATGGGTCTGACGCCCGAGGTGATCAAAGTGGATGGCGAAGGCTGGGCCTTCGAGGAGATCGGTTATGAGGGTGCGATGCGGGCCCTGTCCGAGGGGCATCTGACACGTGATACGGTGCTCTGCAGCAACGACCGGTTGGCGATCGGCTTTCTTGCGGCGGCCTATGAGAAGGGCATCCGCGTAGGTCGTGACCCGGATTGCGCGATGCGGGTGGCCGCGCATGACGATCACCCGTTTTCGCGCTTCACCAGCCCCTCACTGACCACGGTGGCGCACGACTACGAAGCGGTGTCGAACCACAGTGTCGAGACGCTGTTCAGCGTGATTGACAAGGGTGACGCTCAAGGCCCACGGACCGAGCGGCTGTTCCCCGCCCGGCTGATTCTGCGGACATCAGCTTGAAACCATTACCTTATTGACGCGCGAAAAATAAAAACTTGACGCGCGCAAATATTTTCTCAATTCTTGGTGGTGGGAAATCCATAATACCAAGGGAGGAATCGGATGTACCTGAGAACCGCACTTTGTGCGGCGAGTGCGCTTGCACTTACCGCTGGGGCTGCACTGGCGCAGGCCACCCTCACCATCGCGACCGTGAACAATGGCGACATGATCCGTATGCAGGGCTATACGGACCAGTTCACCGAAGCGACGGGCATCGCCGTGGAATGGGTCACGCTGGAAGAGAACGTGCTGCGTTCGCGTGTGACAACGGACATCACCACCAAGGGTGGTCAGTTCGACATCATGACAATCGGTATGTACGAAACACCGATCTGGGGCGCCAACGGCTGGCTGGTCCCTCTCGACGATCTGTCCGCGGAATATGATGTGGACGACATTCTGCCCGCCATGGCCGGTGGTCTGAGCCACGACGGCACGCTTTATGCGGCGCCGTTCTATGGCGAAAGCTCCATGATCATGTATCGCACCGACCTGATGGAAGCCGCCGGTATGGAAATGCCGGACGCCCCCACATGGGAGTTCGTCCGCGAAGCCGCGGCGGCCATGACCGACCGCGACGCTGACATCAACGGCATCTGCCTGCGCGGCAAGGCCGGTTGGGGTGAGGGCGGCGCCTTCATCACGGCGATGTCCAACTCGTTTGGTGCACGCTGGTTCGACATGGACTGGAACGCACAGTTCGACACCGAAGCCTGGGCCAACACGCTCAACTTCTTCAAGGGCATGATGGACGAGTCCGGCCCGGCGGGCTATGCCACGAACGGCTTCAACGAGAACCTGAGCCTCTTCAACCAGGGAAAATGCGGCATGTGGATCGACGCCACGGTGGCGGCCTCCTTCGTGACAGGCGGCGACTCGACCGTCGCGGATTCGGTTGGCTTTGCACTGGCACCGGACACCGGCCTTGGCAAACGCTCCAACTGGCTCTGGGCCTGGGCGCTGGCGGTGCCGGCGGGCACCCAGCAGGAAGCCGAAGCCAAGCAGTTCATCGAGTGGGCCACCTCCAAGGACTACATCGAGTTGGTGGCTGAGAACGAAGGCTGGGCCAACGTGCCTCCCGGTGCGCGGACCTCGCTTTACGAGAACCCCGAGTACCAGAAAGTGCCGTTCGCTCAGAAGACACTGGACTCCATCCTGTCGGCTGATCCGAATAACTCCACCGTCGAGGAGAGCCCCTATGTGGGCATCCAGTTCGCCGCCATCCCTGAGTTCGCAGGTATCGCAACGCAAGTGAGCCAGGAGTTCTCGGCGGCCTATGCTGGCCAGCAGTCGGTGGAAGAGGCGCTTGAGAAGGCGCAGGCGATCACCAACGAAGCCATGGAAGCGGCCGGCTACCGTTAACGCCCCGCTTCGTCAGGGGGCGGCTGATGTTGAGCCGCCCTCTGCCCCTCTCGTATCATTAAGTTGTAGGCCCGCAATTCTGCAGCGTCGCCCCACCCGGGCTGCTGCGCACAGAGGAGATGTGTCAAATGGCGACCAAAGCTTCCCGATCCGCAGCCCGCGTGATGATGGCCCCCGCAGTGGTGCTCTTGCTGGGCTGGATGCTGGTACCGCTGATCATGACCTTGTGGTTTTCCTTCCGCACCTACCTGCCGCTGCGTGGCGGGGATCAGGGATGGACCGGTTTTGACAATTACGTTCGGTTCGTCACCTCCAGCTCTTTCTGGCCTGCGATCTCGACCACGCTGGTCCTTCTGATCGGCGTTTTGGCCATCACCATCATTTTCGGCGTGTTGCTGGCGATCCTTCTGGATCAGCCGATGTGGGGCCAAGGTGTTGTCCGCATCCTCGTGATTGCGCCCTTCTTCGTCATGCCCACCGTCTCGGCGCTGGTCTGGAAGAACATCTTCATGGACCCCACCAACGGGCTGCTCGCGCATCTGTGGCGGTTCTTCGGGGCTGAATCGATCAGTTGGCTGTCGGACGTGCCCATGGTGTCGCTCATCATGATCGTCAGTTGGCAGTGGCTGCCCTTTGCCACGCTGATCCTGCTGACCGCGATCCAGTCGCTCGATGGCGAGCAGATGGAAGCGGCGGAAATGGATGGCGCCTCGGTGCTCTCGCGCTTCTTCTACATCGCCCTGCCCCACCTCAGCCGCGCGATCACCATCGTGGTGCTGATCCAGACGATTTTCCTGCTGGCCATCTTCGCCGAGATCTTCGTGACCACCGGCGGCGCCTTCGGCACCCGGACCCTGTCGTATCTGATCTTCCAGCGCGTGCTGGAGAGCCAGAACATCGGGCTCGGATCCGCAGGCGGCGTCTATGCCATCATCCTCGCCAATATCGTTGCCATCTTCCTGATGCGCATCGTTGGCAAGAACCTCGACTGAACCAGGGAGGACGACTCATGGCACGTGCTGTCACAAACCAACGCAAGGCGATCAACACCGCTGCGGCTTGGATCATCGGTCTGCTGATCTTCTTCCCGATCCTGTGGACAATCCTCACGAGCTTCAAGAGCGAGGCCCAGGCCATCGCCGACCCGCCGATCTTCCTGTTCTTCGACTGGACGACCGAGAATTACTCGACGGTCATGGAGCGGTCGAACTACGGCCGGTTCCTCTGGAACTCGATCTTCATCGCGGGCGGCTCCACCATCCTCGGCATCATCATCGCGGTGCCTGCGGCCTGGAGCATGGCCTTCGTGCCCTCCAAGCGCACCAAGGACATCCTGCTCTGGATGCTGTCGACCAAGATGCTGCCGGCGGTGGGTGTGCTCTACCCGATCTACCTGCTCTTCATCCAGTTCGGCCTGCTCGACAACGTCTATGGGCTGACCTTCGTGCTGATGCTGATCAACCTGCCGATTATCGTCTGGATGCTCTACACCTACTTCCGTGAGATTCCGGGGGAAATCCTGGAAGCGGCCCGGATGGATGGGGCCACGCTGAAGTCCGAAATCCTCTACGTGCTCACGCCGATGGCAGTCCCGGGGATTGCGTCAACCTTGCTGCTCAACTTCATCTTGGCCTGGAACGAGGCGTTCTGGACGCTCAACCTCACAGCGGCCAAGGCGGCACCGCTCACGGCCTTCATCGCCAGCTATTCCAGCCCCGAGGGCCTCTTCTACGCCAAGCTGTCGGCGGCCTCGACCATGGCGATTGCCCCCATCCTCATCCTCGGCTGGTTCAGCCAGAAACAACTCGTCCGCGGTCTCACCTTCGGCGCGGTCAAATAAGGAACGATATCATGGGACAGATTACGCTTCAGAACGTGACAAAGAGTTTCGGCGATGTCGAAGTGATCCCGCCGCTGGATCTGGACATTCAGGATGGCGAGTTCACGGTCTTCGTCGGCCCCTCCGGCTGCGGGAAATCCACCCTGCTGCGGCTGATTGCGGGGCTGGAGGACATCACCAGCGGCCACATCAGCATCGACGGAACGGACGCCACCGACATCCCGCCCGCAAAGCGCGGATTGGCCATGGTGTTCCAGTCCTACGCGCTCTACCCGCATATGTCGGTGCGCAAGAATATCGCCTTCCCGATGCGGATGGCGGGCATCGATCAGGCGGAACAGGACCGGCGGATCACACAAGCTGCCGCCGCGCTGAACCTCACCGACTATCTCGACCGGCGCCCCGGGCAGCTCTCGGGCGGTCAACGCCAGCGGGTTGCCATCGGGCGGGCGATTGTGCGCGAGCCGGCGGCCTTCCTCTTTGACGAACCGCTCTCGAACCTCGATGCGGCCTTGCGTGTGGGCATGCGGCTGGAGATCAGCGAGCTGCACAAGAGGCTGGCCACCACGATGATCTATGTGACCCACGACCAGGTCGAGGCGATGACCATGGCCGACAAGATCGTGGTGCTGCGCGCAGGCCATATCGAGCAGGTGGGCAGCCCACTGGAGCTCTATCGCAGCCCACGCAACACCTTCGTGGCGGGTTTCATCGGCTCGCCCAAGATGAACCTGATCGAAGGCGCCGAGGCTGGAAAACACGATGCGCATACGCTGGGCATCCGGCCCGAGCACATCGACGTCTCGGCCACCGAAGGCACCTGGCACGGCAAGGTCGGCGTGGCCGAGCATCTGGGCTCTGACACCTTCTTCCACGTGCATGAGACCGGCCTCGCCGAGACCGTGACCGTGCGCGCGCCGGGCGAAGTCAACTTCCGTCACGGCGATACGATCTACATGACACCGCGCAGCGAACAGCTGCACCGCTTCGGCGCGGATGGGCTGCGTATCGCATGAGCCGACTGCAGGGCAAAACAGCGCTGATTACAGGCGCGGCCCGCGGCATCGGCCTGGCCTTCGCGCAAGCTTATGTGCGGGAAGGCGCGCGCGTGGCCATTGGCGACATCGACATCGCACGCGCCACCGATGCAGCGGAGGGGTTGGGCCCTGATGCCATCGCGGTGCAGATGGATGTGACCGATCAGGCCAGCATTGACCAGGCGGTCGCCGACACCGTGCAGCAGTTCGGTCAGATCGACATCCTGATCAACAACGCCGCGCTCTTTACAGCCGCGCCCATTGCCGAGATCACGCGCGACGACTATGCCCGCGTCTTCGACATCAATGTGGGCGGGACGCTCTTCACCCTGCAGGCGGTTTCAAAACACATGATCGCGCGCGGTGGCGGCGGCAAGATCATCAATATGGCGAGCCAGGCCGGGCGCCGCGGCGAGCCTCTGGTGGCCGTCTACTGTGCAACCAAGGCCGCGGTGATCAGCCTCACGCAATCTGCGGGTCTCAACCTGATCGAACACGGGATCAATGTGAACGCCATCTCGCCCGGCGTGGTTGACGGCGAGCATTGGGACGGCGTCGATGCCTTTTTCGCGAAACATGAGAACAAAGCGCCCGGGCAGAAGAAGAAGGAGGTGGGTGAGGCGGTGCCCTATGGGCGCATGGGCACCGCCGACGACCTGACCGGCATGGCAGTTTTCCTCGCCAGCAACGAGGCCGACTACATCGTTGCGCAGACCTACAACGTGGACGGTGGGCAATGGATGAGCTGATCCGCCTGTCGAACCAGACGCTTGGGCAGCTGCCTGATACGGTGCGCGTGCCGCAGTATGACCGCGCGGCGCTGACACCGGGGATCGTGCACATCGGCTTGGGAAATTTTCACCGCGCGCATCAGGCGTGGTATCTGCACCGGCTCTTCGACGCAGGATTATGCCATGACTGGGCGATTATCGGCGCCGGTGTGCGGCCCCAGGACGGGGTGCAGCGTGACAAGCTGTTGGAACAGGACTGCCTGACCACCCTTTTGGAGCTTGATCCGACCGGCAGCGCAGCAGAGGTCATCGGCTCGATGATCGACTACGTGCCGGTGGAGCCAGGACATGCCGCACTCATCGCGCAGATGGCCGACCCCGCCATCCGGATCGTCGCCCTGACCGTCACCGAGGGCGGCTACTACACCGATCCGGCGACCGGTGGTTTTGATGCCGGGCACCCGGACATTCAACACGACGCCACATATCCCGCGACGCCCCGCACCGCATTCGGGGCGATGATCGCCGCCCTCAAGCAGCGCCGGGCTGCGGGGCACGGGCCCTTCACCGGGCTTTGCTGCGACAACCTGCAGGGCAACGGCGATATCCTGCGGCGCACCGTGGTGACGCTGGCCGCCATGTCAGACCCGGAGTTGGCCGAGTGGATCGACGCGGCCTGCAGCTTCCCCAACTCGATGGTGGATTGCATCGTGCCCGCGACCGGGCCCAAGGAAATCGCGCTTGCGCAGAGCTTCGGCATCGATGACCGCGCACCCGTCACCCACGAAACCTTCCGGCAATGGGTGATCGAGGATGACTTCTGCGCCGGGCGGCCTGCGTGGGACACCGTGGGCGCGACCTTCACCGATGACGTGCACAGCTACGAGGCGATGAAGATCCGCATTCTGAACGCGGGCCATCAGGTGCTGGCCAATGCGGGCGAAATCCTCGGGCTCGAGACCATCGCCGATTGCATGGCGCATCCGCAGATCAGCGCCTTCTTCCGCAAGGTGCAGATGGAGGAAATCGCACCGCATGTGGACCCGGTGCCCGGGATGACGGCCAGCAGTTACGTCAGCCTGATCGAGCGCCGCTTTGCCAACCGCGCGATCGTGGACACCACTCGGCGCGTGGCCTTTGACGGGTCGTCCCGGCACACCGGCTTCGTGCTTCCGATCCTGCGCGACGGGCTGGCGGCGGAGACCTCTGTCGAAGGTCTCGCTCTGGTCGAGGCGCTGTGGGCGCGGATGTGCGAAGGCACGCGAGAGAACGGGTCCATCATCGAGCCGAACGATCCGTTCTGGCCCCAGCTCAACACCGCCGCGCGCGCCGCACGTGCGCGCCCCTTGGCCTGGTTGGAACAGCGCCAGTTCTATGGCGGCCTGCTAGACGACCCCATGTTCGCAACCGCTTTCGAGCGCTGGCTGACGGCCATCTGGGCCAATGGCTGCGCGGCGACGCTCGACACCTACAGGCAGCACGGCACCATACCCGAGCAGGCATAGGCACCCGTCCCGGACGGCCGGTTTCCCGGCCTTCAGGTCGGGTGCTTAGGCATCTTGCTCCACGGGCTTCACGGTGAAGATCCGGCGCAAGGTGACGTAGAACACCGGTGTCAGGAACAGCCCAAGGAAGGTCACGCCCGACATCCCGAAGAACACCGCCGTGCCAAGCGCCTGTCGCATCTCGGAGCCCGGGCCAGTCGCGATCATCAGGGGAATCACGCCGAGGATAAAGGCAAAGGCGGTCATCAGGATGGGCCGGAACCGCAAGCGCGCCGCCTCGAGCGCGGCATCCACCGGCCCAAGCCCCCGCTCCTCCTGCGCCTGTTTGGCGAATTCGACGATCATGATCGCGTTCTTCGCCGCAAGCCCCACAAGCACGATCAACCCCACCTGCGTCAGCACGTTGTTGTCCATGCCCCGGAACATGACCCCCAAAAGGGCCGCGAGCACGGAGAGCGGGACAATCAGGATGATCGCCACCGGCAAGACCCAACTTTCGTAAAGCGCGGCGAGGAAGAGGAAGGCAAAGAGCACCGAGAAGGCGAAGATATAGGTGGCCGTGTTGCCCTGATTGCGCTCCTGCAAGGCCAGTTCCGTCCACTCATAGTCGACACCCGGCGGCAGCAGGGAATCCGCCAACTGCTCCATCGCGATCAGCGCCTCGCCTGTCGAGACACCGGGCACCGGATTGCCCTGCACCGGCACCGAGACCTGCTGGTTGTAGCGCTGCACCAGCGCAGGCCCTGCGGTTTCACGAATGGAGACAAGCGTGCCAAGTGGCACCAGCGCGCCGGTCGCCGACCGCACGCGCAGCGCCACGATATCCTCTTCCTCCAACCGGAAGCGTTCATCCGCCTGCGCGCGCACCTGGAAGAGCCGCCCGTAAGCATTGTAGTCGTTCACGTAGGACGAGCCGAGGTTGATCGCGAGCGTTTCAAAGATCTCGCCAATGGGCACATTGAGCATCTGTGCGCGCACCCGGTCGATCTCGAGGAACACCTGCGGTGAGCCCGCCGAGAAGGTCGTGAAGACGCCTTGCACCTGATCAGACTGCTGCGAGGCGCCCATGATCGCATAAGCCGACTGCAGCACCCGCGTCATCTCGGCGCTTTCATTCTCCTTCAGCTGCAGCTTGAAGCCGCCCCCGGTGCCGACGCCGCGCACCGCCGGGGGGGCAATGGCAATGATGAAGGCTTGGCGCAGGCTTTGCATCCGACCAAAGAGCTGGCCGATGATGGCACCCGAGGTCAGACCGCTCTCGATCCGATCCTCAAAGCTCTCGAAGGTGGTGAAGATCACACCCTGGTTTGTCGCATTGGTGAAGGTCGCGCCGGAAAACCCGGCAAAGGCGACCGCATTGGTGACACCCGGCGTCTCGAGCGCCACTTCGGTTGCTTGGCGGACGACCTCATCGGTCCGTTCGAGCGAGGCGCCGTCCGGCAATTGCACCACGACAATGGCATAGCCCTGATCGGCTTCGGGGATGAAGCCCGTCGGCACTTGCTGGCTGATCCAGTAGGTGCCGCCCAACAGCCCGACAAAAACCGTGAGAGATAGTCCCAGCATGGCCTTGGAGCACACCAGCCGCTTCACCACGGCCATATAACCGCGCGTGATCGCGTCGAAACCGCGATTGAACCCGGCGGCCAGCGGGCCGAACACGCGCCCCGCGATGCTCGGCTTGTCGCGGTCTTCCTTCGACTTCAGCAGGATCGACGCCAGGGCCGGCGACAGGCTCAGCGAGTTGATCGAGGAAATGATCGTGGCCACCGAGATGGTGACCGCGAATTGCGTATAGAATTGCCCGGTGATCCCCGGCACGAAGGCCGAGGGCACAAAGACCGCGATCAGCACAAGCGTGGTCCCGATAATGGCGCCCTGCACCTCGTCCATCGTGCGGGCCGAGGCCTGCCGGGGCGTCATCCCCTCTTCGATGTTTCGTTCGACGTTTTCAACAACGACGATGGCGTCATCCACCACGATCCCGATGGCGAGGATCAAGCCAAAGAGCGTGAGCAGGTTCAGCGTGTATCCCAGCGCCAGCATCACCGCGAAGGTGCCAATCAGCGAGACAGGGATCGCCAGCAGGGGAATGAGCGCGGTGCGCCAGTTCTGCAGGAAGACAACGATCACGATGACCACCAGCAAAACCGCCTCGAAAATTGTCTCATAGACCGCGTTGACCGAAGCTGCGATGAACTCCGTCGGGTTGTAGACCACCTGGTATTCAAGGCCCGCGGGGAAGTCCTCTGACAGCTCGTCCATCACCGCGATGATTTCATCCGCCGAGGCGAGCGCGTTTGATCCGGGCCTTTGGAAGATGCCCAAGGCGACGGCTGGCTTGTTGTTGAGATAGGAGTTGTTCACGTAAGATCGGGCGCCAATCTCCACGCGCGCCACATCCCGTACGCGGACCACGCGGCCATCTTCGGACGCCCGGACGATCACGCGCCCGAATTCACGCGGCGTTTGTAATCGCCCTTGCGTGGTGATGGTCACCTGGAAGGCACTGTCGGAGTTGTTCGGAGGCGCGCCGAGCGAGCCGCCCGAGACCTGCACGTTCTGTTCCCGCAAGGCACCGACCACATCGCCCGCGGTCAGACCCAGTGAAGCGAGCCGGTCAGGGTCGAGCCAGACGCGGGCCGAGAACTCCCGCTCGCCGAAGATGATCAGGTCCCCCACCCCGTCGAGCCGTACCAGCCGGTCCCGCACCCGTGCGCGGGCGTAGTTCGAGACATAAAGCTGGTCGAAACTCTCGTCGGGAGAGAGCATGTGCACCACCATCATCAAATCCGGCGAGGATTTGGTGGTGGTCACGCCCAGCGCGCGCACTTCTTCCGGTAGCCGCGGTTCGGCGATGGCCACGCGGTTTTGCACAAGCACCTGTGCGGCATCGAGATCGGTGCCGAGCTCGAAGGTGATGGTGAGGCTCATCGCCCCATCCGCCGTCGCGTAGGACGACAGATAGAGCATGTCTTCCACACCGTTGATTTCCTGCTCCAATGGTGTCGCCACCGTCGCCGCTACGGTCGCGGCATCGGCACCCGGATAGCTCGCCCGCACCACGATCGAGGGCGGCGCAATCTCGGGGTATTGCTCCACCGGCAGCTGGAAGTAGGACACGATGCCGACAATGGTCAGCAGGATCGAAATGACAGCCGCAAAGATCGGGCGGGTGACGAAGAAACGCCCCATCTCAGTTTTCCGCGATCAGCGGGAGATCGACCATTTCGGGGGTCACGACGCTGCCGGGACGCGCGCGGACCACGCCTTCCACGACAATCACCTCCGAGCCGTCGAGCCCATCACGGACCACGCGGTAGCCGTCAATGCGCGGCCCGGGGCGGATTTCGAGCGGGACAACGTTGCCCTCGCCATCGACGCTCATCACCAGTCGGCGGTTCTGATCGGCGACAATGGCCTCATCGGGGATCAGCACGCCCTCATAGGGCAGCGATCCCGGCACATTCACGCGCCCAAAGAGGCCCGGGGTCAGCACCTCATCCGGGTTCTCGAGCACGGCGCGGATGCGCATGGTGCCCGTGTTGGTGTCGATGCGGTTCTCCGAGAAATCGAGGTAGCCTGTCTGCGGCGGGATGCTGTCATCCGACAAGGTCACCTTCACCTCGAGCCCGCCACCGCCTTCCTGTAAGGAGACACCGCGCGCCCGCGCATCGCGCGCATAGGCGAGGAAATAGCGCTCGTCGATATCGAAGTAGAAGTGGATCGGATCGGAGGAGACAATGGTCGTCAATATGGTGTCATTGGCGGTCACCAGATTGCCCGGGTCCACCTGGCTGCGGTCAATGCGCCCGGCCATGGGCGCGCTGATTTGGGAATATTCGAGGTCGAGCTCGGCCAGTTCCAGCGCCGCGCGGGCCTGCTCCAGCCCGCCCTGCGCGGCCAGATAGGCCTCGCGCCGCTCATCGACCGTGCTTTGCGGGATATTCCCGTTCTGAACCAGCGACTGCGCGCGTTCCAACTGCTCCTCCGCAAAATCATAGGTCGCCTCGGCCACGTCGATCTGCGCCTGCGCCTGGCGCAGCGCGGTATTGAACTGCCTGGGGTCGATGGTGAAGAGGATCTGCCCCTCTTCCACGAGGCTGCCGTCGTCGAATTGGACGGTTTCGAGATACCCCGACACCCGCGAGCGCACGACAACCTCGCCCCGCGCCTCGAATCGCCCGACGAATTCGTCATCCTCAACGATGGTCTTCACCACCGGGTTGGCGACAGTCACGGGAGGTGGCCCCTGTTGTGCCAGAACGGGGTGGGACAGAACGATCATGCCGAGGGCAAGGAGCGATGCGGTGAAATGTTTCATAAAAGAATCCGCCAAGTAAGGTCTCGCTTGGCCAGATTAGTCTGCGAAAACGCAATTGAAAGCTGTTAATTGAAATGCAGAGAAAATAGGCCAGCCCGATGCTGGACCTGCCGCATTCCTGGCAGGTGGATTCTGCTGTTGTCGGCTCAAGACGTCATAAGACGTTGGGGTGATTGGACAGAAATCAGTGAAAATCGCGCGATTTCGGGATGATCCGCACATCCCGCGGGTGGCGTTGCGCATGAGCGGAGACCGGCTTGGCGACCTCATCCGCGCGCGCCAGCGGCACCTCGAAGGGGTCTTTGGACAGGCGCACGAGCGCATCGGTGCGGTCCAATAGATGATGCACAACCACGTGGATCACATTTTCATCGCTCTGCACAATCCCACGCACCTCCATCAGCCGCGCCTGCATGATCACCTTGCGAAAGGCCACCATCACCTTGGGCCAGACCACAAGGTTGGCCACGCCCGTCTCATCCTCCAGCGTGATGAAACAGACCCCCTTCGCACTGCCCGGGCGCTGGCGGATCAGCACGATCCCCGCCAGCGACACCGGCTGGCCATTGCGCATGCGCCCCAGATCCGCCGTGGGGGTATAGCCCTGCCGCGTCATGCTTTTGCGCAGAAAAGACATCGGATGCGCCTTCAGCGACAGGCGCAGCGTCTGGTAATCGGCCACCACATGCTCGCAGGTCGGCATCTGCGGCAGGATAAAGCGCGTCTCGGGCCCTTCATCGCGGGTCTCCGAAAACAGCGGCAAATCCGGCGCATCCCGCAGCGCGCGGGTGTCCCAGAGCGCCTGCCGCCGGTCGAGCCCCATGGAGCGGAAAGCATCCGCCGCGGCCAGTTTGCGCAAGGTGCCCGCATCCACCCGCGCGCGTGTCTTCAGGCCTTCAAGATCCGCGAAGGGTGTGTCACGCGCCGCCATCATCCGCTCGGCCACCTCCTTGCCCATGCCATCCACCTGCCGCAGCCCCAGCCGCACGGCGAAATACTGCCCCTCATGCGGCTCGAGCGTGCTGTCCCAATCGCTGTAATTCACATCCGGCGGGCGCACCTCGACCTCGTGTTCACGCGCATCCCGCACGATCTGGGCCGGCGCGTAAAAGCCCATGGGCTGCGAATTCAGAAGCGACGCACAGAAGACATCCGGGTAGTGGTGCTTGATCCAGCTGGAGACATAGACCAGATGCGCAAAGCTCGCCGCATGGCTTTCGGGAAAGCCATAATCGCCGAAGCCCTTGATCTGATTGAAGCAGCGCGCGGCAAATTCGGGGTCATAGCCACGGTTGATCATGCGGCTGACCATCTTTTCCTCCAGCTCCCCAATGGTGCCCTTGGAGCGGAAGGTGGCCATCGCCTTGCGCAGCTGGTTCGCCTCATCCGGCGAGAATTCGGCGGCGACCATGGCGATCTTCATCGCCTGTTCCTGAAAGATCGGAACCCCCAAGGTGCGTTTGAGGATATTCCTCAGCTCATCAGGGTCGTGTTCCGGCCCCGGTGAGGGATAGTCTTCCTTTTCCTTGCCACTGCGGCGGCGCAGGTAGGGATGCACCATGTCGCCCTGAATGGGACCGGGCCGCACAATGGCAACCTGAATCACAAGGTCATAGAATGTGCGTGGCTGCAGGCGCGGCAGCATGTTCATCTGCGCCCGGCTTTCCACCTGGAAAACCCCGATGCTGTCGCCCTTGCACAGCATGTCGTAGACGTTTTTATCCTCCTGCTTGATGCTGGCGAGGGTATGCCTCTCTCCGTAATAGGCCGCGATCATATCGAAGGATTTCCGGATACAGGTCAGCATCCCCAGCGCCAGCACATCGACCTTGAGGATGCCCAGCTCGTCAATGTCGTCCTTGTCCCATTCGATGAAACTGCGATCTGCCATCGCGCCATTGCCAATGGGCACCGTGCGGATGAGCGGGGTTTCCGTCAGGATGAAGCCGCCCACATGCTGGGAGAGGTGCCGCGGCATCCCGATCATCTGATCCGCCAGCTTGATCGTGCGCGCCATCAGCGGGTCCTTCAGATCGAGCCCGGCCTCTGCCGCCTCTGCCGCGCCTACCTCTCGGCCCCAGCTGCCCCAGATCGTCTTGGCCAGCGCCGAGGTGATGTCTTCGCTGAGCCCCATGACCTTGCCCACCTCGCGGACCGCCATGCGCGGGCGGTAGTGGATCACCGTGGCACAAAGCCCCGCCCGGTCGCGCCCATATGTGTCATAGATATGCTGGATCACCTCCTCGCGCCGCTCGTGCTCGAAATCCACGTCGATGTCGGGCGGTTCCTTGCGCTCTTCGCTGATGAACCGTTCGAAGAGCAGGTCATTGGTGGCCGGGTCCACCGCCGTGATCCCCAGCACGTAGCACACAGCGGAATTCGCAGCAGAGCCTCGGCCCTGGCACAGAATGGGTGGTTTGCACTCGTACCGGGCGTAATTCACAACCTGCTGAATCGTCAGGAAATACTTGGCAATCTCCAGCTTTCCTATCAACGCTAGTTCCTTGCGCAGCACGTCCTGCGTCTTCTGCGGCACGCCCCCCGGATAGCGCTGTGCGGCGCCCTGCCATGTGAGCTCTTCCAGATACGCCTGCGGGGTGCGGCCTTCGGGTACGGTTTCGCGTGGATATTCATAGCTCAGATCGCGCAGATCAAAGCGGCAGGCATCCGCCACCTCGCGGGTGGCGGCGATGGCATGGGGCCACTCGGCAAAAAGCTGTTTCATCTGCGCGGGCGATTTCAAATGCCGCTCGGCATTGGCGTGCAGCAGAAACCCCGCCTGCGTGATCGTCGTCTTGTGCAGGATGCAGGTCATCACATCCTGCAGCGGGCGCCGGTCGGGGGCGTGGTAGTGGACATCGTTGGTCGCGAGAATGCTGAGGCCGTGCGCGCGCGCCAGCTGATCCAGCCGGTTGATCCGCGCCCGGTCGTCCCCGCGATAGAGATAGCTCGCCGCGATGTGGCGCAGGCTGGGCAACATACGGGCCAACAGCCGCAGCTCCGCGGCAAACCGGTCCAGATTGGGGCCCGGCAGCGCGATAAGCTGCACACCCTCGGACTGGGCGGCCAGATCCGCGCGGGTGATCTCGCACTGACCCTTGGCCTGCCAGTCGCCCTGCGAGTTGGTCATTTTGCCCTTCGAGAGCAGCGCGCAGAGGTTGCCATAGGCGGCGCGGGTGCGTGGGTAAGCGAGAAATTCCTCGCCCGTGACAAGCTGCAACCGGCAGCCGATGACCGGGCGCAGCTTGGCCTTCTTCGCCTCTGCATGGATGCGCACCACACCAGCCATGGTGTTGAGATCCGCGACCCCCAGCGCGTCATAGCCCAGGTGGTTGGCCGTGGCGGCCAGATCCACCGCATCGGAAGCCCCGCGCAGAAAGGAGAAACAGGTGGTCACGCCCAACTCCACGAAGTCACTGCGCGGGTTGGCGGTGAACACCTCTTCCAGCGTACGCCGAGGGCGCTGGTTGTCCATCTCAGGCATTGCACTTGCCCCTCAACCACCTAGCCCGGCCTCCAAGGCCGGGCAGCGGTCGCCATATTGCGCCATTGGTCCGAGCGACAATGGCGACACCCTCCCCGTCTTGCCGAAAGCAAACCTGCGGTTTGACGGGAGGGCGCACTGCGTGCTTCCTCGTGCGCTCGCACGCTCCGGCCTCAAAAGGTCCACTGGACCTTTTGCAAGACGGCCTCCGCCCCAGCGTCGGGCGCTGCTTTTGGATCCCTGCCCACCCGCTCATGCAAAACACCCGTGCACAAACCACCGCGGATCGCCCCCGCGCCCATCCTCGTGCAGCCCTTCGCGGTAGAGCCAATATCGGCAGCCTGCCTGATCCTCGATCCGGAAGTAATCGCGCAACCGCGTGCCGGGCCGGTCGCGCCACCATTCCGGAGCGATCCGTTCAGGGCCCGCATAGCGCACCACCCGGTGCGTTTGCCGCCGCCAGACAAATTGCGCGGGCGGACCTTCGGGCACCGCGTAAAGCACACGGATTTCCTCGGGTGGCTGCAACAGGCGGATGGGGCGCTCCTGCGCGGGTGTGATCGGGGCAGCCTCTGCACCCGCCATCGCTGGCGCCCACTCGGCAGCGCGTTCCGGCACGTGGCTCTGTTGCAAAACCGGCTTTTTCACCGCCTGCGGGCCCAGCCGCGCGGTCAACCGGTCAATGAGGTGCGAAAGTGGCACACCCCCTTCCGAGCCGCCTTCGAGATGCCGCTGCACGGTTGCGACCGGCTCGATCATCCCCGCTTCCAGCGTGATCAGATCGAAGCCGAAGCCGGGGTCGAGCCGCTCCAGCCGGTCATCGAAGAGACGGCAGAGGTGCAGAGCCTCCCGGCTCGGAGCAGCTGTGGCCACCTCGAGCCGGCTGACCTCACCATCCGTCCGGTAAACCACGAGAGAGAGCCGCCGACAGCCTGCGCCTGCGCGATCCAGCTGCGCACAGACGTCTTCGCAGAGCTGCGGAAGATAGGCGGTTGGGTCCTCAATGGGCTCTGGCAGCTTCGCATGGGCGATGATGCGCGGAGGCGCATCCACACTTGCCACGGGCTCCGCCAACCGCCCCATCGCCTGATCAAGACGCAGGAGCGGGTTGGCCTCCAGAGCACTGCGCGCAAACCGCCGAGTCAGCGAAAGTCTTGGAACCTCAGCCAGTTGTCCGACGGTCTTCAACCCCAAGCGGCCCAGCAACAGCACCGTATCGGCCTGCAGACGCAGGGCCGCGACGGGCAAGGGCCGCAGATCGGCAGCACATGTCTGCTCGGTGGAAATCGCGCGCACCGGACCGTAGCGCGCCAAGGCCCAGGCCGCCCCCCAGGTAGGGGCAACCGCCAGTCGCGAGGTCAGTCCCAACAGCGACAGGCGCGTCTCCATCTCAACCAGCATCGCCGCCTCGCCGCCGAGCAGATGATCGCTGCCAGTGGTCTCGAGGATCAGACCATCCGCGCCATCCACCACCGTCCAAGGACACCAGCGCCGCGCCCAGAGCGACAGCCGTTTGAGCGCATGAGCGTCACCCGCCAGGTCCGCATACTCCACCCGCAGCGCCGGACAGACCGCGCGCATATCGACCACGCGCGCGCCAATGGCGATGCCCGCCAGCCGCGCCGCGCGGTTGGTGGCATGGATCACCTGCCCATGCGGGCCCTCCGCCACCAGCGCCACGGGCTGCTCCTCAGAGGGCGCGTTTCCGGCGCGCTCCATTGTTTTCTGCCACCGCTCCATCGCGAACTGGGGCAAGGATATCGACACGATCCGACGCGCGGTCATGGGTCAATGCCCATGTGCCGGGTTTGCGTGTCCGGGACTTGAAGAGCTCCGCCTGCCAGCGCGGCGCCCCCGGCGCGTGCACATCGTCCGGATGCGCGGCAGACGGCAGCGACCCCACCCGCCAACGCTCCCGCGCAGCACTGAGCCCGGGCGCGGTGGCCCGCCGGATCAGCCAGCAGGCGACACCCGCCGCCTCGGCCCGCAGCGCCAACCGCTTGGTCGCCGTGAAATCGAGCGCCGGAGGATCGCCCCAGACCTCGCCGATCACCGCCGAGAGCGCGCTGCAGCGCAGCCCCTCTTCCATCGACCAGAGCACATCGGCAGGACGGCTGACGTTGACCCAGATCACCTGCGGCTGCGCCCCCAGCCCCGGCAGGTAAGGTCGCCCGGCCTCCTTGCAAGACAGACGGTCCTGCACCCACAAAACGGGCGCCGAAGTTTTCGGCAATCGCGAGAGCACAAACCCGATTGACCCCGCGTCCGTCACGGTTTGCGGAAAGACCTCTGACAGGGTGACCTGCTGCACCCGGGCCTGATGCTTCATCCCCCGGAGACGCTTTATGGAAAGATGTGCGGACATGCTTCACATAACAACCTTATCAAATGTTCCTGTTATGTTCTATTCGATTCGGTGTGGTTTTTCCACTGGTATTGCGTCCGGTGCCGACACCGCACAGCAACGCCAATCATTCACACCCCATAGGTACGCGGCCCGCCTCAAACGGTTTTCGCTGAAAACCATCAAGGCCCTTTGTGATTGGGAAAAAACTCTATACAGGGATTTTTCCACGGACCCTCCTGCCGCTGGCGCTCCACATGATCACACCCCCAACAACGGAAGTGAAAGCACATGACGCAGGGGCGCACCCTCGCAATCGACTTCGGAACGTCGAATTCGGCAGCGGCACTGCTGCAGGATGGCGCCGTGGATCGCATTCCGATCGAACGCGGTCAGCCCACCCTGCCCACGGCGGTCTTTTTCCCCGCTGACGAAGGCGAGATGCAGATCGGCACCGCCGCGGTGGACGCGCTCATTGCCGGGGAAGAGGGGCGCTTCATGCGGGCGCTCAAATCCGTGCTGGGCGTCCCGCTCTTTCACGAGCGGCGCCTGATCTCGGGCCGCCGCCGCAGCGTGCTGGAGATCACGGCGGCCTTTCTGGACCAGATCCGGCGGCAGGCAGAGGATCACACCGGACACCGCTTTACGCGCGCCCTGTCCGGTCGCCCGGTGCACTTCCACTCCGCGAGCCCTGAGAAGGATGCACAGGCCGAGCGTGACCTGCGCGCCTGCTATCATGCCGCGGGCTTCGCCGAAGTTTCCTTCCTCGCGGAGCCAGAGGCGGCAGCGCTCACAACCGCGCGGGCGCGCCAGGATGGTCAGGTCGAACTTGTGGTCGACATCGGCGGCGGCACCTCCGACTTCACAGTCGTACGGCAGGAGGCCGGGCAGCCCGTAGTGCTGGCCAGCCATGGTGTACGTCTCGGGGGGACCGATTTTGATCACGCGATCTCGCTGTCGCATGTCATGCCGCACCTTGGTCTTGGCACCCTGCTGCGCCGGGAGATGGGCGAGGGCCTGCTGCCCGTGCCTGTCGCTCCTTTTGCGGACCTCGCCACCTGGGCCAAGATCCCGTTCCTCTATACGCCCGAGACGCGTCGGATGGTGGCCAGCATGCTCCGCCTCTCCGAAGCCCCGGACCGGCTGGGTCGTTTCGCGCAGGTTCTCGATCTCGAATTGGGGCATGACATTGCCTTCGCCGTCGAAGCCGGGAAGATCGCTGCCAATGGTGGACAGACGGACGCGATAATCAACCTGTCCTTTATCGAGGCGGGGCTCGCGGTTCCCGCCACACGGGCCTCCGTCGATGCCACGCTTGCGATGCATAAGGCCACGCTCGCCGACGCCATCACAACCACCCTCGACCAAGCTCGCATCCACGCGCAGGATGTGACCGAAGTGGGTCTCGTCGGAGGCTCGAGCCTGATGGCCCTCGTCTCCGAGGTTGTCGCCGATCACTGCCCCACCGCCCGCGTTGTGTCTTCGGACGCCTTCACCGCGGTCGTTGACGGCCTCGCCATGGCAGCAGACCAGAGAGACCGCGCGGCATCCCGGACCTG
This sequence comes from Roseobacter cerffii, assembly GCF_054226325.1. NCBI lineage: Bacteria > Pseudomonadati > Pseudomonadota > Alphaproteobacteria > Rhodobacterales > Roseobacteraceae > Roseobacter > Roseobacter cerffii. The sequence continues at coordinate 1,609,451 of NZ_CM135757.1, read as the reverse complement.
ACTTCCCTCTCACTTCCTTCGGGCGCGGCCAAATCCGTGCAAGAGGCCTGTCGCTTCATGGGCCCATCGCCAATGACCGCTAAATGCTCCTAAATTGACTCAACACCTCTCCCATCTGCGGCGACAGCCGCGCCCGTAAGCTCATAGCTCGAATAAAAACAACGGCCCGCTATCGGGCACGACACCCTCCCACAACCAGATACGCAAATCACTGATTTGATATAGAAAAGCGTTTGAGACTGCCGTTGAGAAGCCGGGCAGATCAGCAAGGTCTGTGGCGCCGAGCGGGGCCAGAAACGGCCCGATTGCACAGGCACAGCGGACAGATCTCTCGCCCCGGTCGCCCCCGCTGCTCGAGGGCCGGTTTTACAACGCATTAACCGCTGACTGCTAACTCGGATGCCTGTCGTTATACGTCGTTGGTCAGGGGTTTGAGGGTACAGGTGTACAGACAACACACGCTCTGCAGCCGCGCTGCCGTATCAGGCTGTGGCGTGGTGCGCGGGGCGCCACATCGCGCGCCCGTGTGGCGGTGTCTCGCCGTGCACGACATCCTCAAACCCTCCCGACACGTCTTTGACAGCACGACGTCAGACCAGCGGTCGGCCATGATCATGGGCTGTCTTTATACAACCGATTGCGCGTGAGTAACGGCTCATGCAGCAAATCAGCTTCACCACCCGTTTTCTGAAACTGACGCTGATCGGCTATGTCTTCTCGATCATGTCGGTCGCGGCGGCGATCTGGTTTGCATCCGCACCCGCGCTGCACCAGATGCAGCAAGACGCCAAGCGCGCGCATCTGGAAACCAAGGCGAACGTCATTGCCAGTATTCTGGACAACATGCTGGACGAGGGTGAATTTCTCGCCCGCTCTCCGGAGGTCATCAATTACCTCATGGGGTTCGAGAGCCGCCCCGCGCGCGCGCAAAGCGCGCTGCTTCGGCTGCAGAACGCGACGAATGTCCGGCTGATTGACCACAACGGGAAGGTGATCCTCTCGGTGGGCACCGAAGGCGCGCCCTCGCCGTTCCTGCCCGTCGAAGCGCTGGAGGGTATGGCCGAGCTGATGGAGGGGCGCGCCGCGGTCGAGCCGCGGATCTCCTACCGGCCCGCAGGCAGCGCTTATGAGGCGCATTTTCTGATCACCATCCCCATTGTGTCCACGGGCCTGGTCGAAGGTCTGCTTGCGTTCGACCGCCGGATTGACCTCACCCATGTGCTGAGCGCGGGCGAGGAAGCTCCGAAAACAATCATCGCCACCACGTTTCAGAATAAGTATTGGGAAGACTGGCACGGAGGCGCGGGATCCACGGTGTCAACCCGCATGCCAGGGGCGGATTTCCACCTTATCGTCGATACCGACGCCGAAGAGATCCAGACCGTCGGGCGCAACCTGGTGCTGACCGGCATCGGGGTGGCCCTTCTGGCCCTGATCTTCCCCTTCAGCCTGATGGCCGCGTCGGGCATGCGCGCCATCGTGCGGCCCCACCAGGAGCTTGAGCGGTCCCGGAAAGTGCTCGCCATTCAGCAAGGCGAATTGGCCGAACTGGCCGAGATCGCCGAACTGGCGCGCGAGAGCATCACCGTTACCGACGAAAGCGAACGCATTCTTTGGGTCAACCATGCCTTCACGGAACTGACCGGCTATTCTCAGGAGGAGGCCGTCGGCAGAAGGCCTGGCGAGCTTCTGCACGGCCCCAACACAGATCTGGAAACGCGCCGCACCATTCGCAAGGCCATCTCGGCCGGGCGCGCCGTGCAGGCCGAGATACTGAACTACCGCAAGGACGGCACAGCCTATTGGACAAACCTCGGCATCTCTCCCCTCGACGCCTCGGAACGAAACGGGCGCCGGTTCGCCTCGATCGCCACCGATATCACCAGCGCTAAGGAAGCGCAGGCCAAGCTCGCCGAAGCCAAGGCGGCGACCGAAAAGCAATCGCTGCATGACGCGCTGACCGGCCTGCCAAACCGCCGCTTCCTCGACAATATCCTCGACACCGAGGTGACCAACAGCGACCCGCCGCGCACCTTGATCCGGATCGACCTCGACCACTTCAAGAACGTCAACGACACGCTTGGCCACAGCGCGGGCGATTTTGTGTTGCAGCAGGTCGGCGCGATCCTGCGGACCGGCATTCGCGCGGGCGATGTCGCGGTGCGCGTGGGCGGCGACGAATTCGTCATATTGCTGGCGCGCGGCAGCGGATCGGTGGATGCAACACGGCTGTCGGATCAGCTCCTTGGCAAGATTCGCGAGGAGATGGATTTCGAAGGCAAGATCTGCAGGGTCGGCGCCAGCTTCGGTGTGGCCTCCGCCATCGGCGGCCTTATCGAAAACCATGATCTTCTCAAAAGTGCCGACTCCGCCCTCTACACCGCGAAAGAGCTGGGCCGGAACACGACCACCGTCTACACGCCCCAACTTCATAGCATCGTGAATGAAAAGCGCATGTTGTCCGCAGAGATCGAGCTCGGCCTCAAGGCCCAGGAGTTCCGCCCCTTCTTCCAGCCGCAATTCGACGCGCAGAGCGAAGACCTGGTGGGGATCGAAGCCCTGGCGCGCTGGCATCACCCCACACGCGGGCTTCTGACACCCTCGCAGTTTCTGCGGGTCGCCAATCAGCTGCGCCTGACGCCCGAGATTGACCGGCAAATCTTCCGATCTGGGATCGAGGCGGTGTGCCTTTTGAATGCGCAGGGCCTCCCGATCCCCAAGATCGCCTTCAACATGGATGTGCATCAGATCGTCAACACCCGGATCGAGGATATCGTCGCGGAATACGATCTGGGGCAGACGCGCATCGCGCTGGAAGTGCTGGAAAGCGTGCTGGTCGAAGAACAGGACCAGAATTTTGTCGAGCGCATCGACAGCCTGCGCGGGCAAGGCTTCCAGATCGAGGTGGATGATTTCGGGTCCGGCCACGCCTCGGTCATCGGTCTCAAGCACCTGCATCCGCATGTGATGAAGCTCGACCGTATGCTCGTGCAACCCGTCGACACCGATCCGACCGCACGGGCGCTGGTCCGCAACATGATCGAGATGGGCAAGGCCCTGGGCATCTCGGTCACGGCAGAAGGGGTCGAGACAGCCGACCACGCCGTGATCATGGCCGATCTGGGGTGCGATACCCTGCAGGGCTTCTATTTCGCCAAGCCGATGGATTTTGAAGACTTCCGTTCCTTTGCGCACACTCGACAAAAATCCAGGGATACGTCGGTGACCTCGCTCGCAGTGCACCGCGACAAACGGCGCGACACGCTTTAGGCCAGAGCTCCTTTGCGCAGGCCGAATGAGCGGCTGATCACCCGGCTCCGCGGGCCCGCGCGATCCGAGCCACCTCTTGCAGGGCAAACCGCCAGGTCTCGAGATTGTGCGCCGAAAAGGCGATGCGAACGCCTGCTGGCGCCACACCCGGCGTAACCGCAAAGACCTGCCCCGGCGCAACCGCAATGCCAACCTTGGCACAGGCTGCGGCAAACTCTGCCCCGCGCCATTGCGGCGGCAGGTCAATCCACCCATGCAACGCGTCTGCCGCGCCCTTGAACTCCAGCCCCGAGAGGGCCTCTTCGGCAATCGTGAACATCTGCGCAGCCTCGGCACGCTTCGTGCCTTCCACACGCGCCACCAAACCCTGCTCACACCAATGCCCGGCCAATGCCACCGATAGCGCAGGCGCCATCCACCCCCCCGCGCGCAAGGCCCGCGACACCGCCTGATGACAGCGCTGCGGCGCTGCAATCAGCCCCAGCGACAGGCCCGGCATCAGCCTCTTCGACAGGCTGTCGATCTGGATCACCCGCTCAGGCGCAAAGGCGGCCAAGGGCACGGTCGGTCGGAGAAAGCCATAGACGCGATCCTCGATGGCCGTGAGGTCATGGCGGCGCAAGACATCGGCAATCGCCGCCCGCCGCGCAGACGACATCGTCAGCACCAGCGGGCTTTGCAGTGTTGGCTGCACGTAGACACCCTGCAGCCCATCGCGCGCCTGCTCTGCGAGCGCATCCGGGACGATCCCCTCATCATCGAGAGGCAGCGGCGCCAGTTCGATCCCGAGCAGCCGCGCGGTTGCAATGACAAACGGATACGTCAGCGCTTCAACCGCGATCCGCCCGCCCCGCGGCGCCAGCGCGGACAGACAGGCCGATATCGCCTGCTTGCCATTTCCCGCAAGCAGCAGCGCTTCTGGCTCAACCACGCAGTCATCACAGGACATCAGCCGCGCAAGGCTTTCGCCCGCAGCCCCCGCTGTCACCGATGCCGGCGCCGCCGCGCGCTCGGGCAAGCCCGCCTTGAAGAACTGCGCCGTCGCCTGCGCGATCTGCCCGCGAGCCTCATCGCCCAAGCGGAACATGATCTCCAGATCGATCCCGGCGCGCGATGGCTCCTGCAGCGCCGGGTCCAGGGGTGCAAAGCGATTGGCGACATAGGTGCCGCGCCCCACCTCGCCCGCCACCAACCCGCGATCGCGAAGCGCCTCGTAAACGCGGCTGGCCGTCGAAACCGCGATGCCTTCCTCATAAGCAAAAACACGTTGTGGCGGCAGGCGCGTGCCCACCGGCAATGCTCCCGTCGCGATCTGCGCGGCGATCCGGTCGGCAAGTCGTACGTAGGGTTTGGTCACCATATTGCTCCGAGAACAATATAAGTATTGCTCAGTGCAATTCGCCTTGTCAAACTGACGCCACCCGAGGAGGGACGCCAATGCCCGCGCTATCACTGGTTCATCGCATGACAAGCTACATGGCCTGGGCCGATGACGTCATGCTCCGGAATGCCGAGCAATTGCCCCAAAGCGCGCTGATGGCGCCGCGCGACACGCTCTTCGGCAGCATCTCCGGCACTTTCGATCACACGCTGGTCGTGGCCGAGATGTTTCGCGCGCATCTGGACGGCCAGACGCATCCGCACACAGCGCGCCACCGCAGTGAAACGCTGGAATTCGACGCGGTCGCCCAACGCCTCCGCGCGATGAATGCCCACTATGTCGACCTCGCGCGCCAATGGAGCGCTCGGGAGCTTGCACAGGTGGTCACCTTCACGTTTGTCGGCGGCGGCAAAGGCGCGATGACGCGCGAGGACATCCTGCTGCACCTGGTCAACCATGCGACCTATCACCGGGGCTTTGTCAGCACCCTTCTCTTCCGGCACGGAATTGACCTCGCGCCGAATGATCTGACGGTCTTTCTCCGCGATGTCTGGCCGGGCCTCGCAGACGCGTCGGACCCGCAAGCCGCCCCGTCACACCTCGTCAGAGAAAATCATCCCGGCGCGGTGTAAAACAGTCGATCAGCTCTCCCGGTACGTCGCAGATGCACCCGTGCCGCGCCCCGGAGGGGATGACAAAGCTGTCACCGGGCCCGACGAGCTGCTCATCACCGTCGATCGAGAAGCGGAATTGCCCGGATTTTACATAGGTCGATTGCACATGCGGGTGCGCGTGCACCTGCCCTTCCGCACCTTTTTCGAAGCAGAATGAGACCACCATAAGCTCGGGGTGATCGGCCAGAACCTGACGTGTCACGCCGGGGTCGGTCGGAACGATGGGAAACTCTTTCGGCACAGGTCGGGCTCCTCAAGCAGGGGGCGGGCGGATGCGGGCACGCCGCGTCAGTCGAAGAACTCGGAGTGCTTCTGGTGGATCTCGGTGATGGTGTCATCGAGACGCGCCAGGTGGCGCCGCGCTGCCTGCGTGGCCGTCTCGGCATCCTGCCGCTTCAGCGCCGCAGCCAGCTCCTTGTGATCTTCCAGAAGGGTCGCGGCCTCGCTCGCCCGGCCAAGGCTGAGCACGCAGAGACGATCAATCCGTTGTTTGCATTCCTCGATCGTCGTGAAGGCCAGCGGATGACCACCCAGCTCGCAGATCAGCTTGTGAAACTGATAGTCCAGCGCATGGAAAGCCTCGGGGTGGCCCGCATCGATGACCGCCTGCTGCTGGTCGAGATTGTCCTGCAACGTCCCCTGGCGCGACCCGTCCCAGATCGCGCAGGCGCTTCGGATCACTTCAAGCTCGACGGCCAACCGCACGAACCGGGCATGATTGATCCGCTCCATGGAAAAGCCGCGCACCTTCGTGGCCTTCTGCGGACGGATGACCAGCAGATCGAGGCTCTCGAGACGGTTGAACGCATCGCGCACCGGCTGGCGTGACACTCCGAATCGGCGCGCGATCTCCGCTTCCGAAACCTTCGTGCCGGGCAAAAGCGCCAGCGAGACGATTTCCTCGCGCAGCTGATCGAACACCAGGTCCGTGGTGGTTCGCCGCTCCAATATGTCAGAGAAACCCTGCATTTTCGATCCTCGTTGCGTTGCGGCCTTATAGGCGGACATCAAACCCCCTGCAAAGCAGCTCATTGCGGCCCAAACGCCCGTCCAGCTCCGGGGGCTTGCCCCGCAGCTCTGACGCCTCGTTCACTGGAGTAAAATATACTCCTTGACAGTACTAGTATACTAGTCGTCTAACTTAGCCAAGTGTAAGCTGCCGGGCATTCTCGCAATTCTGCGGAGGGCCGCATCGGCAAGGGGGAGGGATCGGAATGTTGCCACCGCAGGCAAGACGCATGAGCAGAGCGAACTGCTCGCCCGAGGACTCGCGGGCCGCAAGCCCCGTTGCCACGCCCCGAAAGGACCGGTCATGAGCCAAACAAACCCCCTGCCTGTCACACCCGCGCAGACCTTGGCCGGAAAGACCGCCATCGTCACCGGTGGTGGCCGCGACATCGGGCGCGCCTGCGCGCTGCGCCTCGCCGACGCAGGCGCCGCAGTGGCCATCAACTACCACAGCTCCTCGACAGGCGCCGACAGTGCAGTGGCCGAGATCGTCGCCAGCGGAGGGCGCGCCCTGGCGAAACAGGGCGATATGACCTCCGACGCGGATGTCTCCGACCTGGTTGATGAAACGGCGCAGGCCTTCGGCGGCACAATCGACGTGCTGGTCCATGTCACCGGCGGTCTCGTCGCCCGCAAGACCATGGCCGAGATGGATGTCGCGCATTGGAACCACGTGATGGATCTGAACGCCACGTCCTTCATGCGCATGGTCAAGGCGGTCTTGCCGCACATGTCGCAGGGCGGGTCGATTGTCGGGTTGGCAAGCCAGGCCGGACGTGACGGAGGCGGCCCCGGCGCCGTGGCCTATGCCGCCTCGAAAGGCGCGGTGATGACGATGACGCGCGGGCTCGCCAAGGAACTGGGCCCCACCATCCGCGTCAATTCCGTCTGCCCCGGCATGATCGACACCGATTTTCACAACACCTTCACCAAGGACGCGGTGCGCAGCCATGTGGCCAGCATCACCCCGCTCAAACGCGAAGGCAGCTCGGAAGACGTGGCCAATCTCGTGGCCTACCTGGCGTCAGACGACGCCGCCTTCATCACCGGAGCCAACATCGACATCAACGGAGGGCTCGTCTTTTCGTAAACGGCGCAAGCCAACTATTCGGGCCAAAGGCCCAATATCCAAGGGAGGAACCAACATGTACCAGAAATTTTCAACATCATTGATCGGGGCCGCGGCAGCGGTGTCGATGCTCTGCACCGCTGCGGTTGCCGCGGACTGGCGCGGGTGGAACATCCATGCCGACGGCTATCCGAACACCGTCGCGATGGACAAGTTCGCCGAGCTGCTCACCGAGAAAACCGGGGGCGAAATCTCGCTCCAGATGTTCCACGGCGGCACGCTGGGCAGCCAGCCCGACGCCATTGAACAGGTCCGCCTCGGCGGGTTGGAGATCGGCAACTTCAATCTCGGCCCAATCGGCCCGATTGCCGCCGAGGCCAACGTCGTCTCCCTGCCCTTCATCTTCAAGGACGTGCCGCACATGTTCCGCGTGCTCGAGGGCGCAGGCGGTGAGGCGATTGCCGCTGGCATGGCCGCAAAGGGGCTTGTGCCGCTGGCCTGGTATGACGCCGGTGCGCGGTCGTTCTACAATGGTGCCAAGCCGATCAACACGCCCGAGGACGTGACAGGCATGAAGGTGCGGGTCATGAACAATGACCTCTACTCCGGCATGATCGCCGAGCTGGGCGGCAACCCCTCGCCCATGGCCTTTGCCGAGGTTTACCAAGCGCTGAAAACCGGCGTTGTCGACGGCGCCGAGAACAACTGGCCGTCTTACGAGTCGACCGGGCATTTCGAAGTGGCGGGGTTCTACTCGCTCAGCCAGCACCTGATCATCCCCGAATGCATCTGCATCAACGCCGACGTCTATAATGGCCTGTCCGATGAGATGAAGGCGGCCGTGACCGAAGCGGCGGTGGAATCTGCAGCGCTGCAGCGCGATCTCTGGGCAGAACGCGAAGCCACCAGCCGCAAGATGGTTGAAGACGGCGGTGTGGTCGTGAATGAGATCGCCGACAAGGGCCCCTTCCAGGCTGCGATGGCGCCGGTTTACGAGGCCTATCTCGCTGGCAACCCCGACCTGCGCCCGCTGGTCGAGATGATCCAGTCCACCGAGTAAACGGTTCGCTACCGGATACGCCCGCTCATCCGACGCGGGCGTATCCAGAACATCAGGAGAGACCAGATGACCGAGTCGCAGGCCCCTCGCGAGGCGCCGCTATTGCTGTCCCGCATGGACACCCTGCTCGATGGCATCGCCGCGATCTGCCGGGTGATCACCGGGCTCTCACTGGTCATCCTCACCGTCATCTTCGGCTGGCTGGTCTTTGGCCGCTACGTGCTGAACGCGACGCCCACCTGGGTGGAACAGGCGGCGCTCCTGCTGGTCATGACCATCGCCTTTCTCGGCGCGGCGGTCGGCATCCATGAAAGCACGCATCTTTCGGTGACCGCCTTTCGCAGCATCGTGCCCACCTGGCTGCGCACCGGTTTTGTCGTCGTGACAGACCTGCTTCTGGCCGGGTTCGGGCTGCTTCTGCTCTGGCAAGGCACGAAACTGACGCTCTTTAAATGGGGCTCGATGATCCCCTTGATCCAGCTGCCAGAGGGTCTGCGCTCGTTGCCCCTCACCATCGGCGGGGCGCTGATCCTGCTCTTCACGCTCGGCCATCTGGTGCGCCTGATGACGGGCCATGACAGCCGCCGCGACTCCATAGGGTAGGATTTCACCATGGGGCTCTTCGTTCTTCTGGGCATGTTTGCCCTCTGCGTGATCATCGGGGTGCCGGTGGCCTTCGCGCTCGGCATCTCGGCGATGGCCGCCTTCTGGTTCGAAGGGCTGCCGCTGATGATCGGGGTCCAGCGGATCATCTCCGGCATCAACGTCTTTTCCCTGATGGCGATCCCCTTCTTCATCTTCGCGGGCGAGCTGATGTTCCACGGCGGGATCGCGGCGCGCCTCGTGCGCTTCGCCTCCGCCGCCGTTGGGGCCGTGCGCGGCGGGCTTGGCATCGTGAATGTCTTCTCCTCCATGCTGTTCGGCGGCATTTCCGGCTCCGCCGTGGCGGACATCTCGGCGCTCGGCTCAATCCTGATCCCGGTGATGAAGGAGAAAGGGTACGACGCGGATTACGCGGTGAACGTCACCGTGACCTCCTCCATCGCCGGCATCATCATCCCGCCCAGCCACAACATGATCATCTTCGCCATCGCGGCCGGTGGCGGCATTTCGATCTCCAAGCTGTTTCTAGCCGGTGTTCTGCCGGGCCTGCTGATGTGCCTCTGCCTCGCGGTCGCGGCCTACCTTGTCGCCGTCAAGCGCGGCTACAGCGCCGAGGTCTTCCCGGGCTGGAGCAGCCTCGCGCTCAGCTTCGTCGCAGCCATCCCGGGCCTCTTCACCGCCGTGATCATCGTGGGTGGCGTGCTCTCGGGTATCTTCACGGTCACCGAATCCGGTGCCTTCGGCGCGATCTACGCGTTCCTCGTGACCCTGCTGGTCTATCGCAGCATAACCTGGGCGAACTTCCGCGTCGCGGTCGCCCAATCGGTACGCACCACGGCGATGGTGATGATCCTGATCGCCTGCGCCGGGGCCTTCGCCTATATGCTCACCTTCTACCGCGTGCCGGACAAAACGGCAGCGCTGCTCACCGGGCTCACCGACAACCCGATCCTGATCCTGCTGATGATCAACGCGGTGCTGCTGATCCTCGGCATGATCATGGATATGGCGGCGCTGATCCTGATCTGCACGCCGATCTTCCTGCCGGTGGCGATCAGCCTGGGGATCGACCCGTTGCAGTTCGGCATGATTTTGATGGTGAACCTGGGCCTCGGTCTCTGCACCCCTCCCGTGGGGTCGTGCCTCTTCGTCGGCTGCGCCGTCGGCAAGCTGCCGATGGAGACCGCCGTACGGACCATCTGGCCGTTCTACCTTGCGATTTTCGCAGCGCTGATGATGATCACCTTCATCCCCGCGGTGTCGATGACCTTGCCGACACTGCTGAGCCCATAACGCCTAGAACCGCACGGAGACCTGCAGCGAAACCCTCGTGTCATCGACGTAGTCGTGCTTGAGAAGCGTTTCGCCACGCAGTCCGATCACGGTGTTGCTCCCGATCTGTGTCGCCACGCCCGCCCCCACTTCCAGATAGGTCCGATCCACCGGTGCGCCGAGAAAGCTGAAGCTGACAGGCTCGGCCCTCCCGTCCTCGACGAAATCCGCCGTTACGCGCTTTTGCCCATCGCCCAACTCCTGAACGTAGGCCACATCGACTGTGAAGACCGTCGCGCGCCCCGCCCGCACCCGCGCATCGAGCCCCAGACGCGCCTGGGCCGTGTTGATATGCTGCGCATCGAACTGCAGGGCGGTTCCGGTGGGCACGATGCCGCCTCCGACGGTGGTCGTGAAGATGGTTCTGCCATCCACGGCCCGTTCGCTCTCGGCATAAGACGGGACATGCGTGTGTTTGGCCGCAAACCCCACGTTTGGCGTGATCGTGGCGCGCCCGAACCGGTAACTGCGGTCAAGCCTGACGCCCGCCGTAATTGATCGGCTCTGCTTCTCCGCGCTCAGGCGGCCCGCGAAAATTTCAACGAAATCATCGCCACCGGTGTCGGTCTCGGAGGTATAGCAGGCCGAGGAGTCGTAGGCCTCCTCCTGCCACTCGAGTGTCGCGTAGTAGCTGAGGGTCGCACCGCTCCGAAGCCGGGTGTCGGCGAACACCGTTCCGGCAATGGCATCGCGGTCGATATCGCCCACCGGGTCCGTGCCACAAAGGTCGCGATAAGGCACGAAGGCCGGGGTGTCGTTGACAAAGGCGTTGTTGGCCACAAGGTCCGACCCGCTGCGCAACTCTCCCGAGATGCGGGAGAGGTCGAGCAGAAACCCGAAGCGCCTCGTCGGCGTCACCTGATGTATCGCGCCCACACGCAGCTCGATCCCGTCCGCCTCGAAAGGTGCCGAGAAATCCGTCTGATCAGCTTGCACATCGCGGTAGCCGACCTCGCTGAAGACCGTCCAGGCGTCGCCCCCGAAGGACAGGGCAATCTGCGGCAGATCAAAGGCTTCCGTACTCAAAAACGCACTGGCGCTCTCGGCAAAATTCAGCGTTGGAGGCGAGGTCGATGGGGTGGCCTGATCGAATGTGCCATCTTCGGAAAAGGTCTGCCGATCACGCTCAAGATCAGGTTGCGAGACCGTCCGGGTCGATCCCAACGATCCGATCCCCGCGCTCAGCACCGTCCCGCTGATGATGTTGGAGGGACCATCGCAATGCCGCGACAGGTTTGGCCCGATCACACCGGTGAACCCGCCGCCTGTCAGCTGCGACGGCAGATCAGCGAGAGCGCAGTTTGTGGACGGGTCAAACGGCGGAACCGGGTCGCTGCCGATCACAACGTCCGCCCCGTTGCCCCGCAGCGTGACCAGGTCGCGCACTGCCTCATCCCGCGTCGTGAAGACCCGAGCCGCAGGATCGCCCAATGCCTGTGACGCAAGACCCAAGCAGAGCGTGGCAGAGGCCACCCCCGACGGCCATCTCTGCCTCAACATGAGGCCGGATCAACCGGCGGGACGCTCAGATCGTAGGACCGCAAGAGCCGAAGGTCTGCCTCGTAGAGCGCCGCCTGGCCCGTCTCCGCCTGCCGTTTCTCAAGCAGGCGGATTGCCTTTTGCAGCGCCTCTTCTGCTTCGGGCATATATCCATGCGCCGCGAAATGCTGCGCCCGGGCAAAGGACAGCGCGGCCAGCTCTTCGGACAGAACCGCAGGCACCGCAGGCGCATCGCGCAAACCGAGCAGCGTGTCTTCGGCGGCTGTAAAGAGCGCGTCACTCGTCTCGAAAGATGCGCCCTGCAACGTGCCCACCCGCGCGCGTTTGAGCTGCGACAGCGCCAGATCGTGCTGCGCGACCACATCCGAGCCGCCTGACAACGCAAGCCGCTTCTCATGCAGGTCGGAGACCTGATCCAGAAGCGCCTGCGCACGGTCGAGCCGGTCTGTAACAGCGTCGGGCACGAGGCCCGCATGATCGGCAAGAAGCACGGCCTTGGCTTCGAGAACCACCGATAAGTCCCGCAGACGCCCGGTGTCATCGGGGTCGCGGGTCACGCGCCGGTCCTGGATGAGCACCGCCTCATCCAGCGCCTTCTCTGCCGTCGCCAGCGCCGTCAGCTTGTCGGAAAAAAGCGGCCGGCAGAGATGGCGCGTGGTGAAGGCGGCGCTGCGCTCCAGCGCAATGGCCAGGTTTGCCTGCCAGTCCATGCGCCCCGGATCGGCCTGGGTCATGTCGCGGGCCAGCGCAACCGCAGTTTGAAGCGCCGCGTGCTCGGCCTCGGGTGCACCACGGGCCGCATTCAGCGCATCCGCATGCCAGAGGTGCGCGAGATAAAAGACCGACGCATGTCGCAGGTCGCTGTCCGGCCCGGCGTAAAGCGCCGTGGCACGCTCCGCGGCTTCGGCCTGCGCGGTCAGCGAGGACTGCACATCGCCCAGCGCCCGCAACAGGGTGGCCTCCTGCGACAGCGCCGCCACCAACCGCACGTCATCTGCCGGGTCAGCGCCGGTCTCCGCCAGCGCCCGCCGCAGCGCAACGCCGGACTGTCGCGCCTCGAGCGCCGCATCATCCCGGCCCGCGCGGTAGAGGATATCGCCGTGTTCACAGAAGGCATCCGCCCTCTCCCGCGTCCAGAAGGGATCATCGTCGGCCCGCGCCTCCGTGAGCGCGAGGGCCGCGGCAGAGGTTTGTATCGCCGCCTGCGGGTCCCCTGCCCTGAGATGCTCGCGCGCCCATTCCTGCAACAATCCGATCCGCTCAAAGCTCAGCGCGCGCGGCGAGACATCGGGCAGCCACCCCAGACGCACACCCAGCGGCGGCGCCTCTGTCTCGATCTCATCCAACAGACGCTCCGCATCCTCCAGCAGGGTGCGGCGGCGTCCGACATCGCCCGAGACGTGCGAGAAATCCGCGAGCGACAGCGCCAGCCGCGCCTGGTTGAGCTTGATCATCGGCGCGCTGTTGGCCTCACTCAGCAGAGACGAGAGATCCGCATCTGCCTGATCAAACAGCTCCTCCAGCAGCGAGGCGGGCACCCCATGCCGGTTGCGATAGCCAATCGCCGCCTGCATTTGCCGCTGCGCGGTGTCGATGGCCAGCGTGAGCCGCGTGTTCGCGGCCTTGCTCTGTTGCCAGGAAGCCCAGCCACCGACACCGGCAGCGACCAGCAGGACCGCCATCGCCGAACCCACCGCACGCCAGACCCGCCGCTTGGTGCGTTCCGCCTCGCGGTGCCGTTGCTTGAGCTCATCGAGCGGCAGGCTGAGCATCCGGGCGATCACCTTCAGCATCGCCATCTCGAGCCCATCGCCGCCGCCACGCTCCGCACTGGGGCGCAGGTCCGGCGCGAAGGGCTCAACCACCTCCTCCGCCATGTGCTCAAAGAGCGCGGGCGGGAACGCACCGTTCGGCGCCGTCTCGGCATCAAAGGGGTCGGACCGCCCCTCGACGAGCACCGGAATGATGCAGGCCTCCCGCCCAAGCTGCCGGAAGGTCCGGATCTCTTCGTTCACCCAGCGCGATGCAGCCGAGGCCGGGCTGCACAGCACGATGAGGTACTGCGATGCACAGAGGGCGTCATGGAGCGCGCCCTGCAGGCTTTCATGCGCCGACAGATCCGTGCGGTCGCGAAACACCGGCCCAATCGACGCGCCAACTGGCCCCAGCGGCGACGGGCGTCCGCGCAGGTTCTTCGGAATGCGATACCGCTCGAGCGCGCGGTGGAAGGTTTCGCCGAGACTGCGATCTCGCGATGCGTAGCTGATAAACGCCGAAAACTTCAACTCAGACGGCATTGTGCAATCCATGCCGGGACCGGGAAAGACTTTGGTTAAATTATTTCAACCATAGCACGAAGGTGCCATCCCTGTCATGACCCGAGTGCCCGCACAGCACCGAATGGGGGCGCCGTTATCTTTCCAGGATCATGCGCCGCTCGCTCGGCGTGAGGTCACGGCCCGCGACCTGTCTGACCCGGCGCACCCAGCTCTCCGGCTTGAAATCGAGCAGGAACAACCCGCCATCTGAATCGTCCATCGCCAGTTCCGAGCCATCCGGCGAAAACGTCATCCCGATGCCGGCATCCGACGACCCGAGCGGCGGCACGGTCGCGATCTGCGCGCCGTCACTGGCGTCATAGAGCGTGAAGGTCCCCCCGTGATCCCCCTTCGCCGCGATGAAATACGCGCTGGGATCAATCGCAGCCCGCCACGTGGCCCCCACACCGCTGCCGCTGCCGTATTCCGCCAGCTTCTCGAAGCTCTCCGCGTCCCAGATCTCGAAGGCCTCACATCCTGCCACCAGCAGGCGCTGGCCGTTTTGGGTGAGGCGGACATCGGCGATCCGCAGCTTGGTCTCAAGCCTGCGGACGTGCTGAAACTGACCCTTGTCCGAGGCGAAGATGTCAACCGCAGATGCGCGTGGCACGGCCAACCGCCGGGTTGCCGCGCAATAGTCCAACCCACCGATATCGGCACCATCCTCCAACGTCAGCGCTTCCCAGTCCCCCAGCGGTCGCAAACCGCCCTGCGCGGCGTCAAAGATCGCAAAAGCCCCCTCCGGACTGCGTCCGATCAACCCACCATCGGCGCCGCGCGGGGCAACTGCGGGGTCGAAAGACACCCCCGGCACAGGGCGCGTGGCCGCCTTCAGCACCGCAACACGCCCATCCAGCAAGGCGCCGAACAGCTCTTTGCCCGCAAAGTGAATGGCGGCCAGGGGCGGCGCCTTGACGGCCTTGCCCCGGCGCTTGTTCCGGTCCCAAATGACCAGTTGCCCATCGTCGTTCAGCCGCGCGAGCCGCGCCATATCCGATTGATACGCCAGCTGACGCACGAGCGCGCGCGGTGTGCCAAAGACCTTCAGGTCCGGCGCAGCCAAATGCGTGGTCAGCGGATTGCGCTTGTCCTTGGACCAAAGCGCCGCCGAACCATCGGGCGCAAGCGACACATAACCGATGTTTCCTTGAGGCGGTCCGGGCTGGACACAGTCCACATACCAGCCATGTGCCGGCGGGCTGGCGCGCGCATGCACCGGCATGTATCGCGGAAGGTCCTTCTGCGTTGCGCGTTCAATGCCAATCTGGGCCTCTGTCGCAAAGGCAATCTCGTCGTCCTCGGGATGAACCGCAAAACACGCAGGCTGGTCCCGGTTGTGGAACCACGGCTGCGGCGCGTAATCGTGATAAGCCTGATGACACATCACGTCCCGTGCGCCCTTCTGCGTTCGAAAATACGCCCGCCGCTTGCTGAACGGCGCCGCGACGCCTGTATCTTCGCGCACAAAGCGGTTGCTGTGTGGGTCCAGAAGGGCACTGACATCGGGGCGGTTCTGCATAAGCTCCTCGGAACCCTGCTTGCCTGTCATCAAGACCCGGCGGTCTGCCATCCACCAGGCGCGCTCAATCAATTCGAAATGCGACCGCGCGCTATAGCTCTGGGTTCCGGTGGCAAGGTTCACCACCTTGATCTCGCCGCCTGACCACAAAAACACGTCGTCATGCGCCGGACTGGCGGCGAACCCCCGGGCACCCGATGCCGGCTCATAGCGATAGACCTCCGCCAGCGGCTGATCCGGCTGCACTGTCTCGGCGCGCAAAATCGTGCCGTCGCTGGTCAGGAGCATGAGGTCCTGCGCCCGGCCCACAAAGCCGATGTGGACAATCGCCCGTGCCGGTTCAATGGCCGGCGTATCGCCGATCAACTCTGGCGCACCCTCGAGCCGCCAGATGCGGAGCCGATCCCGATCAACGCCCTCAACATGCGCCAGATAGCGGCCATCGCCCGAAAATGCGGCGCCATCTCGCAACTGGTACTTCGCCCCGGGATGCGTGTAAGACCCCACAGGCGCCAGCATCTGCATCAGCCGAGGGTGGCTCATCGCGCGCTGGCACAGGGCGATCCGGGCCAAACGGCTTGGTGCCCGGGTCCAGGCCTCGATGGCCACCAGACCGGCCAGGTCATGCCGCTGGTCCGCCAGGATCTGGCTGCGGGCAGCCAAGGCCCGGGATTCCGCATCCTTGCGCAGGCGACGTTCCCGCTCCGCCCGCTCTTCAGCGGCGCGCAAGGCGGCCTCCTGTTCGGCGCGCTCGCGCTCTCCGGAGGTCATCACGAACTGGCGCACAAGCTCGCCGACTTCGGGCGCATCCTTGGGCGGCTGCAACACGAATTGCTCGGCCTCTTTCAAGATGGCCCCTGTCAGCAGTTCCTCGGCAAGCTGCGAACCGCTGTCCCAGGCCCGGGCGCGCTGCAGCAACCGTGTGTGATACCGGAGCCAGCGGGGTGCGACGCGAATACCGTCGGCCAGCCGCATCATATTCGCAGCCACCTCCGCCTGGGTGCGCATCGAGACATAGTTGAGCGCACGCATCCAGGGCGGCACGCGCGCGGTGTCATGCTCGCCCATCACCACGATGATCATCCGCTTCTTCTGCAGCCGGGCCTGCTCCATCTCCCACAGGCAGACGCGCGACGCGACACTGGCCGCCGTGAGCGCAAAGACCACCACATGTGCCGCGTCGATCATGCCCAACAACCGCGCGCGCCACGGCTCACCCGGTCGGATGTCTTCGACGTCGATCAGCACGTCAAAAGCGCTGGCTTCGAGCTCCGCAAGCAGCCTGTCCACTTGCGGGCGATCCCGCCGCGAGTAGGACAGAAAGATCGAAAGCGGAGTATCGGCAGGCATCTAGTGGTCCGGCACCCGGGGCTCAGCCCGCGCCGCCGCCCGCAGCCGGTACGGCAGGCGCTTTTGTCGCTGTCGCGGCAAGCCCCACAAAGGCGTTCGTATCGCCCTCAAGCACCGCGATGACCTCATCGACATAGGCCAGAGCCGCTGCCAGATCGCCCTCGGTGCCCGCTTTGGTCAAGCGCCCGCCATCGGCTGCAAGCGGGCTCAGCTGTTGCAATGTGCTCTCGTGCAGCGAGGCCCGCTCGCGGTCAAAGCTCATCTCGCGCCAGCTTTTGACCCCGGCCAACAACGCGGGTGACATCACGCCCAGAAAGGCGGCGAGCACGACGAGCGACGGGCTGCCAAGCGAGCCCAGTGAAGACGCGACCACGCCCAGGCCCAGCACAAGCGCGCCGACAATGGCGAGCCGCGACGACCGGCTGTCATGCGCCGATGTGGCCTTGCGCAGGTACGACATCTGCCCCTCCACGAAGGCGCCATAGACGTACGCCGCGGTCTGCGAGAAGGTCTCGCCACCCTGGTCGTGCGCGACTTCCAAGGCGGTGCGATAGAGCACGCCGCGGTCGGCTTCGGCCTTGGTCCGGTTGGCGATCCACTTCGTGGCAAAGCGCGCCTCATTGAGCAGATAGGCAAAGACCGCCGCCGCACCCAGGGCGAGCGCCTGTAGGACGCCAAGCGGCGTCCGATAGATCGCCGCGAGGCTCTGAAACTGTTCGATGAACCCCCTCGGTCCCGCGCTTTCGCCGCTGGATGTGGCGCTCGCCTCGAAACCAAGCAACAATAGCCCGCCCAGCAGCGCGGAGAGCGCGGTTGCGACGATGAAGGCACTCATGCACCGTCGATAGGCCGCCTGCGCCTGGCGCGCCTTTGCGGCGGCATGCTCGCGGCGCGCCTTGATTTCGCGATACTTCGGGTCCTGCTGAACGCTCTCCGGCAGAGCAGTCATGGCGCGCCCCTCCCCCTACAGGTGACCAGATCTGACGGTTCCCCGGATGATACCGCGCCCGCCGGGTCAGCTTGGCAAATTGGATCAGAGCTGTCCAGTTTGCCGCAACTCCCCGAGACCTTGCGCCACGATCCCTTGAGTTTTCGACCTCGACGCGCCCAAACTTATGGCGCTCAACCCCCATCTTCGCCGATACCCCGCGGGGCCTGAAAGCCGGTCCGGTTTCCCCGAGAACCCGCCCGAAAGCCCGCGGCAACCTCTTGTTTGAGCGGCAGAAATGCCCACATCAAACCAAGACCGAGGAGGATCAGACTGGGGAGGATATCAACCGGTGCGGAACATTCTTGTGGCAAGCGATTTGTCCGACCGATCGCGGCCCGCGGTGCGCCGCGGCGTGCAGCTGGCGGCGGAGACAGGCGCCAAACTCACCGTCTTGCACGTGGTCGATGCCGCCATGCCCGACGCCATGTCGAGCGCGGTCCAGGCGGACGCCACAAAGCTGCTGTCGCAAGAGGTCGCAGAGGACGCGGGCACGCGCGATGTCGCCCATGACATCAAGGTGGTGATCGGCGACACGGTCGAAGAGATCAACGACTGCGCCGACCAGATCGAGGCTGACCTGCTGATCGTCGGACTGCATCGCCGCCGGGTGTTTCTCGATCACATCAAGGAAACCACCATGGAGCATCTGATCCGCGCCAGCGCCCGCCCCGTCCTGCTGGTCGCCGGGGAGGCCAGCCAGCCCTATGCCCGCGTGCTGGGTGGCGTCGATCTCTCCGATGTTTGCGCCTCGGGCCTGCACAAGATCGAGATGATCGCCCCCGGGGCCGAGGTCACGCTGTTTCACGCTCATGAGGTGTCGTTCCGCAAGGAGGCTGAGCGGGATTATGCGACCTGGGAGGCGGTGTCGCACCTGCCCGAAGGCCTGCCGCAGCCGGTGTTCGTCGAAGCCAAGGCGCGGGATGCGCTCGACGAGGTGATGGAACAGGACGACTACGATCTGCTGGTGATCGGGGCCTATACGCGCTCCAACGCGGGCCGCTACATCCTTGGCGGGTTCTCGTCCGGCCTGATCCGCCAGCCCCCCTGCGACCTGCTCCTGGCCAAGTAGACCTTTGGTTTTGCCCCTCGATGCTAAGATACCGGCGGCACAGGGGCTTCATCCAGCACACTGAGGAAACTCTTGGTGATCCTGAGCCCCAGCTTGTGCTTGGGAATCACCAGACAGGTCGGAAACGTCCGGTCCAGCTCACGGATGGCGACCTCGGTCAGGCGCTGTTCGGTCACCGAGCTGGCCTCGAGGAAGATCCCCACGCCAATGCCCTGAAGGATCGCCTCCTTCATCACCGGAAACGTGGTCATCGTGACGACCCGCTTCGGCGTCAGACCTTCCGCATCCAGCGCCTGCGTTACGATCCGCTGCGTCAGCGAGCCCTTCTCTGGCAAAAGCAGCGTCTGCTCGACCACGTCATGCAATGACACCTCGTCTCGCGCCGCAAGCGGCGTGTCCGACCGCGCATAGAGCGCATAGCGCGCATCGACGATGGGCTGGATATAGAGATCGTCCTGCCGGGTGGGCTCGGTCACAATGGCAATGTCGACCAGCCGTTCACGCAAACGCTGCATCGCTGAGGCCCAGTCAAACAGCGTAAACTCGACCGAGATATTCGGATAGCGCGCAGTATAGCGCGCGATGAGCGACAGCGCCGGCTGCGGTGCATTGGCGATGATCGTGAGGTGCCCCCGATCCAGCGCCGCGTGCCCGCGCAGCCGCTCGGCGATCTGCTGGTCAAGTGCCGCATATTGGTCCGCCAGCTGAAACAGCTCCTGGCCGACCTGTGTCAGCGTGATCCCATCGCGTCGCCGGATCAGCACCTGGGCGCCCACCACCGCCTCCAGCTTGGCGATGTGCTGGCTTACGGCGGATTGCGACACACCCATCTGCCGGGCCGCACCCGAGATGGAGCCCTCGCGCACCACATGCGCAAGCGATTTGACCTGATACGCGTTGACAGCCATGCACCCTTCCCCGCTCCGGGCACTGTAGCGGTCATAAGTATCGCTAATATGACGTCACAGAATCGAGATTGTCATAGAGCATCCTGCCCCCATCACGTTGCGCGCGGGGGATGCGATGTCACAGATATCCCTGAAGGGGATTCACAAGAGCTTCGGCGACACACCGGTTCTGAACGGTGTCTCCCTCGATATCGAAGACGGGGAGTTCGTCACGCTTGTCGGCCCCTCCGGCTGCGGGAAGTCCACGCTCCTGCGCATCCTGTCGGGGCTGGAAAGCGCCGATGCGGGCCAGGTGTTGATCGAAGGCCAGGATGTCACCGCCGTCCGGCCCGCCGACCGCAACCTCGCAATGGTGTTTCAGAGCTACGCACTCTACCCACATCTCACCGTCGCCGAGAACATCATGACGCCGCTGCGCATGCGCGACGTGGGCGTGATCGGGCGCTTGCCGGTGATCGGCACGCTGACCGCGCGCGCAGCCTACAAACAGATGCGCGCGCAGGTCGAAGAGATCGCGGAGACGCTCAAGATCACCTCGCTGCTCGACCGCAAGCCGGGCCAACTCTCCGGCGGTCAGCGGCAGCGCGTGGCGCTCGGGCGCGCCATGGTGCGCCAGCCGGTCGCATTCCTGATGGACGAGCCGCTGTCCAATCTCGATGCCGCCCTGCGCGTGCACATGCGCGCCGAGTTGTCCGAGTTGCACCGGCGCCTGCGCGCCACCTTCGTCTATGTCACGCACGATCAGGCCGAGGCGCTGACCATGTCGGATCGCATGGCGGTGATGATGCACGGGCATATCCTGCAGGTCGGGCCGCCGGACGAGATCTATGCCAATCCGAACTCGCTCGAGGTCGCCCGTTTCATTGGCTCGCCCGCGATCAACACGCTGCCCGCTGAATTGCGCGGTGACGGGGCGCTGGAGGTTCTGGGGCACGGTGTGAAACGCATACAGGCCCAGACGCCACAGCCGGTCACAATCGGGCTGCGGCCCGAGCACGTCACGCTGGATGACACCGGCCCCTTCGCCGGTCGGGTGCAACACCGGGAAAACCTCGGCTCCGATGTGTACCTGCATCTGGCGGTTGAGGGGCTGTCCGGCCCGCTCGTCCTCCGCGCCGCACCAACGCAAGCCCAGGGTTGCCCGCTCGGGGCAACCGTTCGCTTCGCGTTCGACCCGTCACAGATGCTGCTTTTCGCCGCTGACGGCACACGGCTGCGTCTTCCCGCAGTGGCGCGAGAGGTCGCCTGATGCCGCAGAGCCGCGCATATCTGTGGTTCATCGGTCCCGCGCTTTTTCTGATGGCGGTGATCCTGTTGATCCCCATCCTGATCGCCGGTGGGCTCAGCCTGACGGACTACTCGCTCGGCAATTCCGGCGCCGCTTTTGTGGGGCTGGAGAACTACGAGCGGATCTTCACCCGCTCGACCTATGAAAAGATGTTCGGCGCCACCTTCCGCTATGTCTTTGTGGTGGTGCCGCTCACCGTCGGGCTGGGCCTGGGGGCCGCGCTGCTGATCCACTCGCTGGGCCGCTTCGGTGACCTCTACAAGACGATCTACTTCCTGCCGGTGATGGCGGCGCTGATCGCCATGGCCATCGTCTGGGAGTTTGCCTTCCACCCGACCATCGGGATCATCAACGCCACGCTGGAGCGCGGCTGTGGCACGGTGCTCGAACGCTGGGCGTGGTATGCGCAGGGCTGCGAACGCACCTTCCCGCTGTGGCTCAACGACCGCGATTACGCGATCTGGACTGTCAGCTTCATCGGCGTCTGGCAGGGCTTCGGCTTCAACATGGTGCTCTATCTCGCGGGCCTCACCTCGATCCCGCCCCAGCTCTACGACGCTGCTGAAATGGACGGCGCCAAGCGCGGCTGGGACCGCTTCCGCCTGGTCACCTGGCCGATGCTGGGGCCCACGACTGTCTTTGTCGTGACGATCAGCTTCATCCGCTCCTTTCAGGTCTTCGACATGGTCGAGGCCTTCTATCCGCAGGGCGGCGGGCCCTCGAAGAGTGTCTTCGTGATGATGTTCGCAATCTATGAAAAGGGCATCCAGCAGAACCTCATGGGCATCGGCGCGGCGATCACCATCGTCTTTCTCGCCTTCGTGATGCTGCTCACCCTGATCCAGCGCTGGCTGGTCGAGCGGAGGACGCATTATGCCTGAGACCTGCCAACACCGACGCGCGCACCGACGTAATACCGACGTTGCACCGACGTTATACCGACGTGGATTTTGGGCTCCGTTCAGCAGCCGAGAGGCCCGCCCATGACCCGCTTCTCGACGCAGGAAACCGTGAAGCACGCGGTCCTCATTCTGGGGGCGGTGATCGTCTTGCTGCCCTTCTACACGATGGTCAGCCTATCCCTGAAATCGCCCGCCGAGATCATGCAGCAGACCGGCGGTTTCCTGGGCAGTCAGGCCCCTTTCCGCGACGACTTCTGCGTCAAGCTCGGCAACGCGGTCGCGGACTGCATGGTCAACCCCATCGTCTACAACTACACCACCGCCTTTGAAAAAGCGCCTCTTGTCAGATACTTGCTCAACGGCGTGATCGTGACCCTCTCGATTTTCGTGATCCAGGTGCTCGTCGCCCTGCCCTGTGCCTATGCGCTGGCCAAGTTGCGGTTCTGGGGGCGCGAGGCGGTCTTTGGCCTCGTGCTCTTCTGCCTGCTGATCCCCGTGCACGCCATCGCCCTGCCGCTCTACGTGATGCTCGCCAAGCTGGGGCTGACCAACAGCTACGCCGCGCTGATCATCCCGTGGACCATCTCGGTTTTCGGGATTTTCCTTATGCGTCAGTTCTTTATGACCGTCCCGGACGATCTGATCGACGCCGCCCGCATGGACGGGATGTCGGAGTACGGCATCATCTGGCAGGTGATGCTGCCCACCGCCATCCCGGCACTGATGGCCTTCGGCATCTTCAGCGTCGTTGCCCATTGGAACGACTATTTCTGGCCCCGCATCGTCATCACGGGCAACCGCGAACTCTTCACCCCGCCCTTGGGCCTGCGCGAATTCAAGGGCGATGCAGACGGGGACAATTTCGGCCCCATGATGGCCACCGCCTGCATCATCGTAACCCCGCTGATCGTCTGCTTCCTGCTGGCGCAACGCCGCTTCATCGAAGGGATCACGCTGTCTGGAATGAAGTGAGGCGCACCCAGCGCCTCACCCCACCCATCCCGCGAGGGATTCATCACTGGGGCCTGCCAATCGCCAAACCGTCAGGCCCCGCAACAGGAGAGAGAGTAATGCAACGCACCCTGACTGCAATGGGAACCGCTCTGGGAACCCTGCTCGCAGCATCAACTGTTACAGCGGACGACAAGATCGTCGTCGAATTCGCCTATCCCTACAGCCACCTCTTTGATGTGACGTACGAGAAGATCCTGCCGAAATTCTACGAGCAGCATCCGAACATCGAGATCAAGATGCGCGCGACCTACGAGTCCTACGAGGATGGCACCAACACCATCCTGCGCGAGGCTGTGGCGGGCACCCTGCCTGATGTGACCATGCAGGGCCTGAACCGGCAGGCGATCCTGGTCGAGAAAGGCATCGCTAAGTCCTTGGAGCCCTTCATCTCGAAGGAGTCGGATTTTGCCAAGGACGGGTATCACAAGGCGATGCTCGACCTCGGCACGTTTGATGGCGATGTCTACGGACTGCCCTTCTCCATCTCGCTGCCCGTGGGCTACTACAACATGGAGGTGATGGCGAAGGCGGGGTACAACGAGACCAACCTCCCCACGACCTGGGAAGAGGTGGTTGAGGCCTGCGGAAAGCTGCGCGAGGCCGGTGTCGACAACCCGATGTTCTGGGGCTGGAACATCACCGGCAACTGGTTCCTGCAGGCCCTGATGTGGAGCCAGGACAAGGCCACCGTTGTGGGCACCGATTTCCAGTTGGACACGGATGAAGGCCTGACCGCGCTCAACACCATGAAGGACATCTTCTCGGGCTGCGACATGCAGAACCTCGAGTGGAAGGCGGCCCTTGCCTCCTTCTCTGCTGGGGATATCGGCATGATGTACTGGTCAACCTCGGCCGTGGGTGCCGTGGAACGCGCGATGGGTGATTTCACCCTGGTGACGCATGAATACCCGGGCATCGCGGCCTCTGGCCCCATGGGTCTGCCCGCCGGTGGCAACTCCGCCCTGCTTGTTTCGACCTCCGAAGACCCCGCAGAACTGGATGCCGCCTGGGCCTGGCTGAAGTTCATCACCTCCGGTGAAGGTGCTGCAGATGTCGCACGCACAACGGGGTACATGCCGCCAAACCAAGCTGCGAACGAGATCATCCTCGCGGATTTCTATGCTGAGAACCCGGCCAAGGCGACCGCCGTGCGGCAACTGCCTCTGCTGCGCGAATGGCAGGCCTATCCCGGGGACAACGGCCTTGCCGCCACGCAGGTGATCTATGATGGTCTCGAAGGCATCGTGACCGGTGAGTTCGATGACATGTCAGAACTGCAGGAAGAGTTGACCGAGGAAGTTCAGGACCTCCTCGACTGAGCCATTCCCAAAGATCCGGACCCCGGAAGGCATGGTCCTCCGGGGTCACACCTCAGGACATGACATGAAACTTCTCCACTTCACCGACATTCACCAAACCAGCCCCGGCGACACGATCGGCGGGCGTGACCCGAACGCCAATTTCGCCAAGGCGCTGGACCATGCGCTTGCGCTCCATGCGGACGCCGAAGCGCTTTTCATCACGGGCGATCTCTCCGACTGGGGCGATGCCGCCGACTACATCCGCCTGCGCGACCAGCTCGATGGCGTGCCGATGCCCGTGCATCTGTTGATCGGCAATCACGATGACAGGCCAACCTTCGCAGAGACCTTCCCGCGGCTGATCAATGACGAGGGGTTCGTGCAATATGCCGTGCCACTCTCGATTGGTACGGCGCTCTGCCTCGACACCTGGGGTCCGGACACGCACGCCGGGCACTTCTGCGACGCGCGGGCGGCCTGGCTTGGCCAGCAATTGCGGGCCCTGCCCGGCCCGATCTGGATTTTCATGCATCACAACCCGGTCCCGATTGAGATTGCTCCGATGGACAAGATCATGCTGCTGGACGCTGCACGCTTTGCCGCCACGATCGCGCCGCACGCAGGCAAGATCCGCCACATCTTCCATGGCCATTGCCACCTGCCACTGAGCGGGTCGTTGCACGGCATCCCGCTGTCAGCACCACGCGGCACCAACCATGCGGGCTGGCCTGATTTCAGCGCGACGCGTCTGCTCTCTTCCGCGGCGCTGCCCGAAGCCTATTCGGTGATCTTCTCGACAGAGACCACAACGCTGAGCCACATGGTAGAGTTTGGTTACGACGGTGATATCATTGGCGAAGGCACGCCCGACTACGCCGACTGGGACCGCACGACGATGGTGCGCTGACGGCCCTCCAAAACAGGGCAGTGGCGATATCTCAGCGCACGAGATAACCCCGGCAAATCTCCGGACATGAAGCGTCTGACCGGCACAGAAAGCGCATGACGCACAGCATACGCCGCTGTATCGTTACCGCATGGTTCTGATGTTCGACACCTTCGAACTGGATTTGTCGAAGCGCGAGCTTCGGCAAAACGGGGACCTCATTCCGCTTGAACCGAAGGCCTTTGACCTGATCGTCCTGCTGATCGAACATCGCGACAGAGTCGTCTCCAAAACCGAGTTGGTTGACCATCTCTGGCAGGGCCGCTTCATCTCTGATGCGAGCCTCTCGTCCGCCGTGAAATCCGCCCGGCGCGGTCTTGGCGATACCGGCAAGGCGCAGCATCTCATCAAGACAGTGCATGGCCGCGGTTTCCGATTTGTTGGGGACGTGACACCCACGACCAACGACCAGCCCGCGGCTTCCGCGCGACAGGAGCTCTCAACCGAGACCGCTGCCCCCTCTCACGGCACCGGGCGACCAGGTCTCGCCGTGCTGCGCTTTCTCAGCGTCGGCAAATCCCGGCAGGGTGACGCGCTGGCACAGGCCCTGCCCGCCGAGCTGATCGCAGGCCTGTCCCGCATGAAATGGCTGCATGTGATCGCGCGCGGCTCGTCCTTCCGGTTCGACCCGCAGGACTTCGACCCGCGCGATATCGCGACCCGCCTGAACGTGGGCTATATCATAACCGGCCTGATCGAACCCCTGGGGCGCAGACTGGCGGTGTCGCTTGAGGTTCAATCCACAGGCGACGGCACTCTGGTCTGGTCAGAACGGTTCACCTGCGATCAGAGCGAGATCCAGTTGATCCGCGAGGAGATCATCTCCGCCACAATCTCCGCGCTGGAAATCTCGATCCCCGAATTCGAAGCCATGCGGACCCGTGTCCTCTCGCCCGATCAATTCGACGCCTGGTCGTACTTTCACTTGGGTCTTACCCACGCCTTCCGGTTCAGCCCGCATGACAACACGCTCGCAGCCGAGCATTTCAGACGCGCGCTTAAGCTCGATCCACAGTTCGCGCGGGCGCACGCGGGCATGTCTTTCATGCATTGGCAAAATGCGTTCATGCGCATGGGTGATGCCAAACATGATCATCTGGAGATGG
This sequence comes from Roseobacter cerffii, assembly GCF_054226325.1. Taxonomy (NCBI): domain Bacteria; kingdom Pseudomonadati; phylum Pseudomonadota; class Alphaproteobacteria; order Rhodobacterales; family Roseobacteraceae; genus Roseobacter; species Roseobacter cerffii. The sequence continues at coordinate 1,582,842 of NZ_CM135757.1, read as the reverse complement.
CCATGGCTGCGGCCAAGCAGGCGCTCGACATCAATCCGAACGACCCCTTTGGCAACTTCTGTATGGGCCGCGCGCTTTGGTATTCAGAGGATATGGCCGCGAGCGTGGCGTGGCTGGACCGTGGGCTGATGGTCAATCCCAACTATGCCCACTGCCACTATACCAAGGGCATGGTTCTCAACATGGGTGGCGACTACTCCGGCGCGCGAACCGCCACGCGTCAGGCGATGTCGCTCAGCCCGCTGGATCCACTGTACTATGGCATGCTGGCCAATCAGACGCTCAGCGAGATCGCGCAAGACAATCTCGAGGGCGCCATGGTCCTCGCCGAAAAGGCCGTGCATTCGCCAGGGTCCTACTACTACCCCGTCTTATGGGCGGCGATTGCCGCGGAACTCAGCGGACAGCGCACCACCATGGAGCGATGGCGCGACAAGGCTCTCGCCGAATGGCCCACCGCATCGGTCGATGCGATGTTGCAAACATTTCCGTTGAAAGACCCGGAGCTCACGCGGACGGTGACCGGCTCCCTTCGCCGCATGGGCATTCCGTGACGGTGTGCAACACGCGCCCCCTTCGGCGTCGGGCGGCCCCCGCGTGTCAATCGGCCCAGAAGCGTTACCAGCCTTCGTACGCACTCGGCGTCCGCAAATCCGCTGCATGTTCCGGATCGGCGTGGCCAATCGCGAGCGCATAGAGCGGCCACTCCTGATCCGCCGCGAGCCCGGCGGCACAGCACAGCCGATAGTCTTCGAAGCCGCCAACCGGACAGGACGCAAGACCAAGCGCACCTGTACCCAGCGCGAGGTTCTGCCCGACATGACCGCATTCCAGGAGCAGGAAGCGATAGGCCCGCTCGTGATAGCGCGCCGCCACGGCCTGGGGCTTTCCAGTCATTAAGATGATGGCAGGCGCCTGCGCCACCCATGGCTGATCGAGGAAGATGTGGCTCATATCCCGCGCCGCGGGCAGCGCTGCAATGGCCCTGAGCGACCGAGCGGATGTGTTATAGCGATAAATGGCCCCGGGCAGGTCGTCCATCGATTGAGCGATCACCAGAAGCTCAAGCGCGTAGAGGCCCGACGCAGACGGCACCGGGCGCGTCTCAAGCACCTGATGCATGGTGTCAACCTGCCCCAGATGGCCATAGGCGAGATGCAGCAGGTTCGACAACTCTGCCATCGTGAGTGCCGCCGCAGGATCGAACCTGCGACACGACAGCCGCGCCGAGATGCAGCTCGACAGAGACGCATCCGGCATGGCCGCGGGCTGGAGCGGTACCTCGGCAGAAGGCGCAGGGCGAAATGGCGTGTCAGCATGATCCCAGCTATGTCGACTGCTGGCACGATGAAACGCGGCCATCTTGGCCAGCGGCATATGACCATAGCGGAGATCAGAAGGGTCGCTCATGGGAACGGATGCGGCACCCGGTTCAGCCCCGCCTCCGAGGTTGGGGCCGATCTGAGCCCAACACGGACCGGTGTTTCGATCATCCGCCGCCCGCCCAACTGTGGCCAGAACGCGTCAAAATTCATCGGGTAGGCCCCCGGCACCACGCATTTGACGGTGAAAAGGCCAAGATCAGCGAGCGCGGGCATAGTCAGATCGACCACCGTCGGCACGAGGCCTGCGGAGCTGATGGCCCCGACAATCACCTCGCAGCTCTGCCCTGGCGGAGGCTGGTCTTGCACGTCCGGCTCGAGCGGCAGCGGCGGCGCCGCGCTATGCCACCAGAAATCAACTTGAGCGCGCATATCCTTGCGAGCATAGAGCAGACCATGCGCTGTCTCCTCGCGGATTTGGCTCGGGTCCGCGTCTGCGGGCGGCTGTGTCGTGGCCAACGTGTGGGTCACGTTCAACCAGTTCGCGGTGAGCTCGGTCAGCGCTTTCTCGCACGCATGCCACGGCGACATGGCCGCAGCCGCTGAGACCACAAGCGCGGGATGACCAGCCTGATCTGAACGCGCCATGGCAATCGCCGTGGGCGCACCGAGATCAAGCTGGATGATGCCAACGCGGACCTCAATCCCGGCTTCCGAGAAACGGTTGCGCAGATCTGCGAGCGGGCCGCCGTCGTTTAGCTCAGCATGCTGCAATGGCAGGCGATTGGCCCATGCGATCATGAAGCTGTCACGCTCGACCACTTCCAGCAGGGCGGACAGCAGCGCGCTCTCGCGGCTGGCCCCCGCCGCAAAGCCGCTGAGCAGCGGATAGTCGGTCACCGCCTCCTCGGTGGGCGGGGTGAAGGGGACGAAGACGTGCGAGGCAGGCACAAGCACCGGGCTCTTGCGGGCCAGATCGGTGCCCCAGACCCAGTGCCGTCTGTCCCCGCGGCTGGGCGCGGCATAGGGGAACCCGTCGCGGCGGCGGTCGCGAGGCAGGAAGAGGTCGAATGTCAGCGGATCAAGCGCGTGTTCTCCCAGCTCATCCCAGCTCCCGGTAGTCAGATGCCCGGGCCAGACTTCGCTGGCCGTGGCCCGCTCGATCGCTTCGCCCAATGCAGCCGCGCGCGAGGTCTCCGGGTCGCGCTCATTGCCACCGCAGTCGAGCGTGGCAAAGCCGTTGCGGGCCCAGCCGGGATCAGCCAGCGTCGCAATCGTGTGGCAGATTGTCGGCACCCCGGGGGGCTGATCTAGCGGCTCAACAGTTTTGATGGGCCCTGTCACCGCGTCCACAAGTTGGTGTTCCAGACGAAGGATGCGCCCTTGGTCTGGACGCGCCTCGGGACTAACTCGAAAGCGGTCAGGCTCCCGGAACGGCATGAATGGAGCATGGTCCGCGCAGACGGGGCAGGCAACCGTGCGCAGAATGGCATGATCGGTCTGTCCGCCATTGCTCCAGAGAAACGACAGTCGGTTCGTGAACCGCTCCATCGTGCCCGACCAATCCGCCAGCAGCGTATCAACAAGTGGCACCATCTGCTGGCAGAGCGCATCCGTCATCGGCCAAGCGGCATCTAGTGCCGAACTGCCCGTCACCACTGCCATGCGGGTGTCGGCACAACAGACGCAGGCACTCGCAGGAGCGCTGCGGGTGAGCGGGCCAATCTGCGCCACATCACCCATCAAGAGGATGGGCAGCAACGGGCAACCTTGACGCATAGCCCGGTCGGCGCAGGCCAAAACAGCCGCGCGATCAACCACCTCATGCACCGTGACGAGGCCCGCGAACCCCTCCAGCCTCTCCGGACAGTCATCCATCCCCTGATGGCGTTTGCCCCGCGCCGTCAGGGCAACGGACAGCCTGTGCGCAAATGCTCCGGCGCCGATAAGAAGCAGCGGCAGGGCGGTCGTCTCCGATTGGTCCGACATCTTCAATCGTTGGTTCATGGTCCGGCTCATCTCAGTAAATCGGAAAACACGGGGGCGGCTGATCGCCGCCCCGCGCAATGTCGTACCGGTTAGGCGGACTTACGAGGAGCCGCCATAGCCATAGTCATACCAGCCAGCATAAGGGTTCGCGTAGTCGTAGGCCGAACCATCGTAGCCTGACCCGTCGCCATATCCCGACCAGTCATAGGCCGACCAATCGTAGCCCGACCAGTCACCGGATGCGCTATTGTAGCCCGCCCAAGCGCTGTCGGAGTAATCGTCGTCATACTCCGTTGGCTGAGAGCCGGCCCGCGCTGCGTCGCTGCTCTGGCCAGGGTTGGCAAAGAAGCAAGGCGGCGGAGGGGGCGGCAGACAGGGCCGACACGGGAAGCACGGCGGTGGCGGAGGCGGCGGAGGCAGGCACGGCCGACACGGGAAACACGGCGGCGGCGGTGGCAAGCATGGCCGACACGGCGGTGGTGGGGGTGGCAGGCAGGGCTGACACGGTGGCGGCGGCAGACACGGGCCACACGGTGGGCACGGCGGGGGCGTGAAGGTTGGGCTTGCGCCAGCTCCCGACGCTGATCCGCCCGCCGCCTCAGCCGCACTTGCTGTTGCTTCCTGCCCGGCGCCACGTCTTATGCATGGACCACAGGGCGGACAGGCCACACAGGGCGGAGGCGGCGGTAAGCACGCCACGCAGGGCGGCGGCGGCAAGCAGGGCCGACACGGCGGAGGTGGCAGACAGGGCCGACAGGGTGGCGGCGGGGGCGGAATGATACAGGGCCTGCAGGGCGGCGGTGGAATGATGCAGGGAATGCAGGGCCTGATGCAGGGCAACGGCGTCAGCCGCGGCGGACAGGCCCGGTTGATCGCCTTCTCCGCATCGATCAGACCAGCGCCGTAGCTGTTGTTGGGCACCGGATCACCAGGATTGTCGCGCAGCGGTTCGGCGGTCTGGCGGATGATGTCTGCAATCTGATCTGCCGTCAGGCTCGATTTGCAGCACTTCATCAGCGCGGCGAGGCCAGCGACATGCGGGGTCGCCATCGAGGTGCCGTTCTTCGAGCTGTAGGTGTCATCCCAGTCGGTCGACCGGATGCCCACGCCGGGTGCGACAACGTCGATATGCGCGCCGCGCGCCGAGAATGACGCGCGCTGCTTGGCCTGATTGACGGCACCGACCGAAAGAACATTCGGATAGGCCGCCGGGTAACTCGGCGCGCCGGGGTTGGTATTCTCGTGGTTGCCCATGGCGGCCACGACCAACACCCCTTGTGAGACGGCATAGGCGACAGCGTCCTGTTCGACAAAGGTGCTCGACAGCGACCCAAGGCTCAGGTTCAGGATGTCCGCCCCATTATCAACCGCCCAGCGGATGCCCGCCGCCACGTCGGCTGAAGAGCCTGTGCCCCGGACATCAAGCGGATTGCTGTTGTTCACGATCCGCGTCAGCACCTTCACCGGCATGAGCTTCACCTGCCAGCAGACGCCGACAACCCCTGTGCCATTGTTCCCCACGGCACCGATTGTGCCCGCGACGTGGGTTCCGTGGCCGACCTCATCCTGCGGGATGCTGTCCCGCCCAACGTTGTCACCTTCGAAATGGAAGCCCGGCGGCGGGGTGGCACCCGGCAGATCGACCATGTCGCGGCCTGGCACGAGGTTCGGCACAAGATCAGGGTGGTTCAGATCGACCCCCGTATCGAGCACCGCCACCACGACGTTGCTGCAGCCGGTCGTACGGTCCCAAGCCGCAGGCGCGTTGATCGCCTGCATCCCCCAAAGCTGTCCGAAATCAGGATCGTTCGGGGTCGCGGTGCCAAAGCGGTAGTATTCTGCCGAAGCATCGGTGACGCCTGCCGCCTTCTTCAGGTCCTTGGCCACCTGCTCGGGATCATCCGCGCTGTCATAGCGCACCCGCATCGTAGCGACGAGATCGCCAGCCACCTCGGCGGTCGCGGCATTGGACAGCGTGCTGGTCGGGATCGGCCCGTGCAAGCGGTTGATCGTGCGCGCCTTGCACTTCTTGAGCACCTTGTCGATGGTGTCGACCCCAAGCTCACAAGGGGCATCGGCGGTCATGCCGCGCATCGGCCCGGTCGGAACCGCCGCTGTCATCTGTCGCTGTGCGGTCTGGGTGAGCTTGATGATCACTTGGCCCGGAATGGCCTGTGGGCCGTCCGGTAGATCGTCGTAATCTGCCATAGCAAATACTCCTTCACGAGGCGGCCAAAATAAGCCGCGAGGATGGAACGCGGTTTGGCGCCCGCGTTCTGGTTTCAATTTCACATGTCAGGGCCGGATAGGCCGCGGGCGATAAAAAAGACCCGCCAAATGCAAGTTACTGACTAAATGTCCAACTATCTTCTTCTGCACTCCGGACGGCTGGCATGCCATTCAGGGTTTGGAGAAGCGCGGGAACATCCGTTTCCGCCGGGACGGTACCGGTGACAACCACCGGTCCGCTGTCTTCGGATCGACGAATATTGTCGATACCGAGAGACACCAATTCTGTTTGAACGTCGTCGGGAGAGACTGGTGAAACCTCTTCAGAGGCCAGAACGATAATGAGGCGTCTGTTTCCCATGAACTGGCAACCCGAAATGAACAAACAAAATGCTTCTCTCATAGGTAGAGTACCACAGATCCGGCAATCCGCGAAGCAACTTTGTTGCGCGGCACCCGCGGCGTTGACCGATCATTCGAATTGATGGGTATCTCAGAACGTCAAACAGCGCACGAAAGAGCCGGGTTTTGGTCAGGCGGAGAGACCCGCCTTGCCTGGCGCCGCAGCGAGCAGAGACCGGGTATAGTCATGCTGTGGATTTGCGTAGACAGCGGCCGTCGGACCAGTTTCAACCACTTGCCCTTTGTTCATCACCATGATCCGGTCGCAGATTTGCGCGGCGACCCTCAGATCATGTGTGATGAAAAGCATCGCGAGGTCGAAACGTCGGCGAACATCGTCGAGCAAATCCAACACCTGCGCCTGAACCGAGACATCGAGCGCCGAGACAGCCTCATCCGCGATCAGGATAGCAGGCTCCATGGCCAAGGCCCGGGCGATGCAGATCCGCTGCCGCTGGCCGCCGGAAAACTGATGCGGAAAGCGGTCGAGCGCGTCCTCCGAAAGGCCCACCACCTGCATCAACTCAGCCGCGCGAGACTTCGCCTCCGCGATCGAAGTGCCGAAGTTCACCGGACCTTCGATGATGCTTTGCCCGACGGTTCGGCGCGGGTTCAGAGAGCGGTAGGGATCCTGAAACACGATCTGGATGTCACGCCGATGAGGACGCAACTGCCCTTCACGAAGCGAGGCGATGTTCTCTCCGTCGATCAGAATAGCACCCGACGTCGGATCGATCAGCCGCATCACACAACGTGCGACGGTGGACTTGCCCGAGCCACTTTCGCCCACAATACCAAGCGTTTCACCGCGCCGTACGGTCAGATCGACATCGCTCGCAGCCTTCACGACACGACCGTTGCCGAAGAGCCCCTCATGGCCATAGGTCTTGACCAGATCTTGGGTTTCCAGCGCCACATCCCCCTCGGCCTCTGGACGCTCGGGCGGGGTCATTGAAGGAACGGCGGCGATCAACTGTTGGGTGTAGGCGTCCTTGGGCGACCCCAAGACCTCTGCCACACTGCCCTGCTCCACAATGCGACCGTGTTTCATCACTGCCACGCGATCAGCAATCTCGGCCACCACGCCGAAATCGTGGGTGATGAACATCACGCCCATGCCCTTGCGGCGCTGGATGTCCTTGATCAGGCTGAGGATCTGCGCCTGCGTGGTCACATCAAGGGCCGTGGTCGGCTCATCGGCGATCAGCAGCTGCGGCTCCAGCGTCAGCGCCATGGCGATCATGATCCGCTGCCGCTGACCACCCGAGAGCTGGTGCGGGTAGGAGCGGTACATCTTCTCGGGATCGGGCAGGCTCACATCCCGCATGGCTTCGATGACCTTCGCCTTGCGCGCCGAGGCCGACAGGTCCGAGTGAATCTCCAGCATCTCGCCAATCTGGTCGCCCACCCTCAGCACCGGGTTCAGGGCCGTCATCGGCTCCTGAAAGATCATCGCCATTTTCTCACCCCGCAGGGTGCGCAGGCGATCATCCGTCGCAGTGAGCAGGTCCTCTCCGCCCAGCTTGATGGTGCCCGCCACCGGTGTCAGCGCGCGCTTGTCCGCCAACCCCATGACCGAGAAGGCCGTGACCGATTTGCCTGACCCGCTTTCTCCCACGATGCAGAGGATTTCGCCTGCATCCACATGCAGCGTGATGTCCTCCACTGCAAAGGGACGATCCGCGCTGGCGGGCAGCGCGACCGACAGGCCCTCGACTTCCAGGACTGCCATCAGCGCATCGCCTTTGCAATCCGAGGATCCAGCGTATCGCGCAGACCGTCGCCGACCACATTCACCGCCAGCACCGTCAGCGCGAGACAGACACCCGGGAAGAAGATGATCCACGGCGTCAGCTGGAAGAAGGTGCGCCCTTCCGACATGATGTTGCCCCAGGACGGGATTTCCGGCGGGATGCCCGCGCCGAGAAAGCCGAGGATGGACTCGGTCAGCATCGCGGAGCCGCAGATATAGGTGGCCTGCACGATCAGCGGCGCAATCGTGTTGGGTAGCACGTGGCGAACGAGGATCGTCGGCACCTTGGTGCCCGCCGAGATCGCCGCCTCGACATAAGGTTCCTCCCGCACTGTCAGCACCACAGAGCGCACCAGTCGCACAACGCGTGGAATCTCCGGGATGACGATGGCGACAATCACCGTCGCCAGCGTCGCGCCCGAAAGCGAAATCAGCGCAATCGCCAGCAGGATGGCTGGGATCGACATCAAGCCATCCATCAGCCGCATGATCAGCGCGTCCATCAGCCGGATATAGCCCGCGATCAGCCCCAGAAAGAGCCCCAGCGCGACCGCGATCAACGCCACGGACAGCCCCACAACCAGAGAAACCTGCGCGCCGTTCACCACCCGCGAATAGACATCGCGCCCCAGCATGTCGGTGCCAAAAAGCCCCGCGCTTCCGGGTGGTTTCAGCCGGTTGATGGGATTGAGCGCGGTAGGGTCGAGCACAAAGAACGGGCCAACAATGGCGAAGGCCGCGATGAACAGCAGCACAATGCCGCCCCAGAACACGCCCCGGTTTCGCAGGGCGTGGCGTGCGAGGCTGATCTCTTGAGGTTTCGGATCGGCAGCAGGGAGGGTTGCGTCTGTCATCAGTACCGGATCCTCGGGTCAAGCAGCGTATAGCTGAGGTCGATCATCAGGTTGATGAAGATATAGATGAAGCTGAAAAAGAGGATCAGCCCTTGGATGATCGGGTAGTCGCGCGCCAGCACGGCATCGAGCACCAGCCGCCCCAGACCGGGGATGTTGAACACGCTCTCCGTCACCACGACGCCGCCGATCAACAGCGCGATGCCAATCCCGATCACCGTGACCACCGGAACCGCGGCGTTTCGCAAGGCATGGCGCATGAGGATCGTGAGCTCCGATTGCCCCTTGGCGCGCGCGGTGCGGATGTAGTCCTCCTCCAGCACCTCGATGACGGAGGCGCGGGTCATTCGTGCGATCAAGGCGATGAAGATCACCGAAAGCGTCACCGTGGGCAGAGTGATATGGTAGAGAAACGGGCCCAGTCCTTCGGTGAATGGCGACTTGTATCCCTGTACGGGCAGGATCTTGAGCGTCATGGAAAAGGTGTAGATCAGGATGTAACCGAGCACGAAAACCGGCACCGAGAACCCGCTGACCGAGAACAGCATCACCACGCGATCAAGCAGCGAGCCTGCGCGAAACGCAGCCAACGTCCCCAAAGGCACGGCCACGACAACGGCGAAAACAATGGTGGTGATCGCCAGCAGGATTGTTGGTTCGATGCGCTGACCGATCAACTCGGTGACGGGTTTGCCCGAAAAGATCGAAGTGCCCAGATCGCCCTGCACCAGCGCCCCGACCCAGCGCAGGAACTGCACAACGATGGGGTCAGATAACCCCAGCTGCTGGCGGATGCGCTCCACATCTTCGGCTGTGGCGTAGTCTCCCGCGATGACGGAGGCAGGATCGCCCGGCGCCAGGCGCAGCATGAGGAAGACGAACAGAGCCACGAGCACCATGACCGGAATGGTCGAGAGCACACGCATGGTGATGTAGCGCGTCATGGCGCCTCCGCGATTGCGAGATAGAAGTCGGGACGTGCCCGGCGCGGAAAGCCCCGCGCCGGGTCGTTGTCTTCAGATCACTCGACCGAGATGTTCCAGAAGAACTGCACCGGGGATTTGATCAGACCCTGTACGTTGCTGCGATAGGCGACGGGGTTGAAGAACTGCCCCAGCTGCCCGGACGCACCGATCGACCACAGGCGGTCCTGCACGGTCTGTGCAACTTCTTTCTTCTCGTCTTCACTGCCAGCAACCGCGAAGGCCGCGCGGGCCTCTTCCAGCGCGGGGTCCTCGGCCCAGCCGAACCATCCGGCATCCGGGTTGCCCGAGAAGGCAATCGCCATCGGGTCAATCACGTCTGCTCCGATCCACCAGGTGTGGAACATGTTCCAGCCGCCATCAGCCACCGGATCGCGCAGTGCGCGGCGCGAGGTGAGTGTTGACCAGTCCATCGCCTGAACTTCGACCTCGAAGCCTACGTTGCGCAGCTTTTCAGCCGTTACCAGCGAGAAAGCCGACAGGATCGGGATGTCGGTCGGCTGCATGATCACCACTGGCGTTCCGTCATAGCCGGTCTCAGACAGCGCGGTCTTGGCCGCCTCGATGTCCCCCATGGACATCACCTCGGAGCCGACATCGTTGTCGAGCGGCGTGCCGCAGGGGAAGACCGAATAGCAGGTTTTCCAGAACTTCGGATCACCCACGGCCGCCGCCATGTAGTCCTCCTGCTTCATCGCCATCATGGCCGCGCGGCGCACATCGGCGTTGTCGAAGGGGGGCAAAAGGTGATTGAAGCGCGCAAAGCCGATATTCCCGAGCGGATCGTTCACTTCGACAGTGATATCCGGGTTCGCCTCCAGCAGGGGAGCCAGGTCATTGGCAGGTTGTTCGAAGAAATCGACCTCACCTGCCATCAACGCATTCATGGCAGTCGTCTGATCGGGGAAGTAAGTCCAGACAACCTTGTCCACCTTGGCGACCTTACCGCCCGAAGCGGCAGAGACCGGCTCTTCCCGTGGCACGTAATCCTCGAACTTGGTGTAGACGACCGTGCTGCCCGGCACCCACTCATCTTCCTGGAAGACGAAGGGGCCAGACCCGGTGAAATCGGTGATTTGCTCGAACGGGTCGGTGGCCGCCACGCGGGCTGGCATGATGAAGGGCACGTTCGACGAGATCTTGCCAATGGATTCGAGCACCAGCCCGTACTCATTCGCCAGTGTCAGAACGACGGTCTTATCGTCTGCCGCCTCAAGGCTCGCGGTGTTCGCAAAGAGCTGCTGGCCCATGCCGTCCCGTTTACCCCAACGCTCGAGCGAGGCCACTACATCCGCCGCTGTCACAGGTGCGCCGTCGTGGAAAGTCAGCCCGTCGCGCAGCACGAAGGTCCAGCTGAGCCCGTCCTCGGATGTCTCCCATGTGTCGACCATCTGGGGCTGCGGCTCGAAGTTTTCATTCATCGCGAACAGCGTGTCATAGATCATATAGCCGTGGTTACGGGTGATGTAGGCGGTCGTCCAGATCGGGTCGAGGTTCTTGAGGTCCGCGTGCGGAATGACCCTGAGTGTCGTCTCGGCCTGTGCCACACTTGGCAGAGCTCCCAAGGCGAGCGGCCCTGCGAGCAACGCAGCCAAAACGCTGCGGCGCTTCATCCATCCAAGCATTTTCGTCTCCCTATTGGTCTTGTGTCGATTATTCAGTTACGCAGGGTCAATCAGGCACGCGCCGCTGCGGATTGTCAATCTCGCGCCGCGGTGTTTGTCCAATCTGCGGTCCCCTTGCTCGAAGGTAAGGCACTCATTGCAAAGGTATACTCATGATCACAGTTTTCAGCGCAGCCAAGGTCATCACGATGGATCCGAACCGTCCGGAGGCGACCCATGTGGCCGTGCGCGATGGCCGCGTGCTGGCCGTGGGTGGGGCAGATTGCGCCGATGGCTGGGGGCCTGCCACGGTCGACCACCGCTTTGCTGACAAGGTGATCCTGCCGGGACTGATCGAAGCCCATGCCCATGTCATGGCCGGCGGCATCTGGGACTATACCTATTGCGGCCACTACGCCCGCACCGATCCCGACGGCAAAGTTTGGGACGGCGTTGGAGACTACGACGCGATCATCGCACGTCTGCGTGAGGTCGCGGAGCGGACGCCGAAAGGCGCGCCCGTCATCGGCTGGGGGCTTGATCCGAACTTCCTGGAGGGTCGGCGCTTTGACAAGGATCACCTCGACCAGGTCTCGACCGATCATCCCGTCGTCGTCTCACACTCAAATTTCCATCTTATGACGGTGAACTCCACCGCACTGGCGCTCGCGGGTTTTGACGCGGGGACGAATATCGAAGGGGTGATGAAGGGCCCTGATGGCACTCCCAATGGCGAGCTTCAGGAATTCGCCGCGATGATGCCGATGTGCGACGCCAGCGGCTACAACTTCCTCAACATGGCGACTGAGCCGAGCCTGCGCGCCTATGGGCAGGTTGCGCGGCTCTGTGGAGTGACCACCGTTGCCGAACTGCTGTCGGACCTGCACGAAGACGAAGTGGCGATGATCGAACGGGTGGTGCACGACCCAGCCTTTCCAGCTCGCTATGTGCCGATCATGAATGCGATGGTGGGCGATCCCGATGACGAGGCCGCCCGAGCCGTCGCTTTGCGCGCCCGGTCGACCGACAAGCTCTCGTTGGGGCGCGCGAAGCTCTTCACCGATGGTGCAATCCAAGGCTACACCGCCAAGCTGAAGGCGCCGGGGTACTTCACAGGCGAAGACAACGGCATTTGGAACATGGATCTGGATCACTACCGCCGCGCGGTCGAGGCGCTGCACAAGGCAGGGGTGAAAACGCATATCCACACCAACGGCGATGCGGCCTCGGAATTCGCCATCGAGGTTTATGAAGAGGTCCTGCTGAAGTACCCCAACCCCGATCTGCGCCATACGCTGGAGCATGTTCAGCTGGCCACCCGCGACCAATTCAAACGCATGAAGGCGCTGGGGTTGACCTGCAATATCTTCGGCAACCACATCCACTATTTCGGCGATATCCACTGGACCAAGACTCTGGGCCCTGACCGCGCGAGCCGCATGAACGCCTGCCGCGACGCGGTCGAGATCTTCGACAATGAATTCGCCATCCACTCCGACGCGCCAATCACACCGATGGCGCCGCTGGTCACCGCCTGGGCGGCGGTGAACCGGGTGACCGAGACGGGCCGCGTGCTCGGCACTAGCCAGCAGATCACCGTGCCGCAGGCGCTGCATTGCATCACGCTGGGGGCGGCCCACGTGCTGAAGCTTGATCACGAGATCGGCTCGATCCAGACCGGCAAACATGCAGATTTCTGCGTGCTGGCCGAAGACCCCCTCAGCATCGACCCGATGGCCTTGCGCGATGTCGAGGTGGTGGCGACCGTGCTCGGCGGGGAGGTAACCGCATGACCCGCGTCGCCGTTGCTGGCTTTCAGCACGAAACCAATACGTTCGCACCTTTTCCGACCACGCTGGAGCATTTTGAAACCGCCGGGTCGTGGCCAGCGTTGACCCGGGGCGCAGCGCTTCACACCGTGATGCGCGGGCTCAACATTCCGCTGTCTGGGTTCATGGCCGCCTGTCCGCATGAGATGATACCAATCCTCTGGGCCGGTGCGGAGCCGGGCGGTTATGTGGACGATGAGGCCTTCGAGACCATCACGCACGAGATCGTCGCAGCGGTGGTGGCTGCCAAACCCGATGCCGTCTACATTGACCTGCACGGCGCGATGGTGACCCGTGCCTTCGACGACGCCGAGGCGGAAATCCTGGCGCGCCTGCGCAAGGCTGTGGGTCCGAACGTACCGCTGGTGGCCAGCTTCGATCTGCACGCGAACCTTTCGCCCGCGATTTGTGATCTGGCCGACGGCGTGACGCTCTACCGGACCTACCCTCATACAGACCTTGCTGAGACCGGCGCGCGGGCCGCGCATCTGCTGGAACGGCTGCTGCAAGGCCCCCTCGCCAAAGCCTATGCGCAGGTTGATCTGCTCGTCCCCATCACCGCGCAAGCCACCGAGTTCGAACCCGCCCGCAGCCTCTATGCGATGTTGCCCGACCAGAAGGTGGTTTCTGCCGATATCGCGATGGGTTTTCCCCCGGCGGATATCCCCGATTGCGGGCCCAGCATCTTTGCCTACGACCCTAACCCCCAAAAGGCTCAGGCTGCGGTGGACGCGCTCGCCGCAGCGATGCGTGCATCCGAGAGTGCCTTTGATGCACGACTGGAACCGGCCATGAACTGCGTGGCCCGCGCAATGACGCTAGCGGCACCGGTGGTGATCGCTGACCCGCAGGACAATCCCGGCGCGGGCGGGACCGGCGACACAACGGGTGTGCTGCGCGCGCTGATCGACCAAGCGGTGCCCGATGCTGTTCTGTCCATGCTCTACGATCCGAAAGCGGCCGCTGCGGCACATGCAGCGGGTGAAGGCGCTGAGATCGACGTGGCCCTCGGCGGTGCGTTCTGCGAGTATTCTCAGCCGGTGATGGCGACAGTACTCGTCGAACGCCTGTCGAATGGCGTTTTCGACTTCACCGGCCCAATGTTCGGCGGCGCCCGAGCGCACCTTGGCCCCGTCGCCCGGCTCAAGCTGGTTGGCACGGGGATCACCGTGGTGGTTGGCTCGCGCCGTGGCCAGAATGCGGATCAGGAAATGTTCCGTGTGGTGGGGATCGAGCCGGCTGATCACGCAATCGTCTGCGTGAAATCGGGGGTGCATTTCATGGCCGACTATCTGCAGATCACCGACCGCATTCTCTTTGCCGAAGCACCGGGAGCGAACCCGTGCCATCTGGAAACCTTGCCATATACGCGGCTGCGTCCGGGCGTTCGACTAGGATAGCCTAACACACGTTAATCTCGTCGGCGACGCCATGCGCATTCATCTGCCCAGAGCTGGGATACGCCATCACAAACCTGTGGTGAGGGTTTTCAATCACATCCGCTTCACTAAATCTTGTATCAAGGAAACATCTCTCAGTGCCGCTGGGGCCAACAGCCCCGCTCATCGACGGTCCTCGTCAGACAGGAGAAATCCAGATGCCGAACACGAATTTCACCCGCCGCTCCCTTCTCGCCGCTGGCAGCGCTGGCTTGGCCACGCTTGGTTCGGGCGTCATGCTGCCTGCCCGCGCCGCAGGCCTCGCCGCCACCCCCTCCATGCGCGGGGGCTCCAACAATTATCTGCCCAACGCGCCCATCGTCGAACGGATCGGGGGTGGCGGGTTCTGGATGACAGGGACCGTGCGCCGCGCGGGGGATGGCGCGCCGCTGGCAGGCCAGCGCATTCAGATCTGGGCGCACACCACAGAAGGCCATGAGCGAGACCCGCACAGCCATGGCGCGACGCTCACCGATGCGAACGGCGTGTTTCGGCTCGAGATGCCGCAGATTGTGCCCGCCTTCGGCCAACCACACGGGCACCTCGCCTATGACAGTGGCGAGTTTCAAACGGTGTTCCTGCGACCGGTGATGCCGAGCGCGGGTGACACCACGCTCGAGGCTCATTTTGTGCTGCAACCCGCCTGAGCCCTGTGGCGGAGCTTGGTCCGAGCCCGGTGCGGACGGGCCTGATCTGGGCCGCGCTCGCCTGTGCCGTGCTTGTGCCGATTGCCGCAGCCGGAGCGAGCCCCCTGCTGGCCTGGCGCGATCCGATCTACATCACAGGCGGTTTTGCTGGAATCTTGGCAATGGGCTTGCTGCTGCTGCAACCTCTGTTGGCTGCTGGCCTTCTGCCGGGGTTGTCTCTGCAAACCGCCCGGCGGATGCATCGCTGGGTCGGCTCGGGCCTAGTGATTGCGGTTGTGGTGCACATCGCCGCGCTCTGGATCACCAGCCCACCTGACATGATCGACGCGCTCCTGCTCGCCTCGCCAACGCCATTTTCGATCTGGGGGGTGATCGCCATGTGGGCGATCTTCGCCGCAGCGGGCCTCGCAGCCCTGCGCCGCCGTTTGCGATTGCGCCCGACGACATGGCGCGCCGCCCACAGCACGCTGGCCGTTGCAGTGGTTGCAACTGGCGTGCTGCACACGCTTCTGATCGAAGGCACGATGGAGCCTGTGTCCAAATTTGCGCTGTGCGCGCTGGTCGTTGGCGCCTTGTCCGGTGCGTTGATCACAATCCGCACGCGCACACGTCGTAGTCGGCATCGCTGACGACGACCCATCGCTGCAAGCGCGGGCAAACACCTAAATCTGGTCCGCCGAGGGCCAACCGCTTGGGCAGTGGCAACGGGACCTCACGTCTTACTTGCCCTCAAAGGGCTCGCAAACCTCAGAAAACAAAACGAAACCCCCGAGACTCTCTCCAGCTCACGCAATGGCGCACAGATTCTTGATCCAATCGTGACTCGCAAAACGCCGGGTTTGGCAAGACTGTGTGGATCATCGTTTTTCCAGTGTTGCGGGCGAAATATCTCCATCAACGCGCCTTCGGAAAAGATAATCAATGCGAAAGGTCGCCACATGATATCGGCAATCAAGTCTTACACCCGTGCAGCCTCGGCTGCCGCGTTGATCGCGGCCACCTTGCTCGGGGCGGATGCCACACGAGCGGAGACATCCGCTGCCCTGCCCGACTACGTGATTGCGGAATACGGCGCGCCGCCTGCCGTTCCAACCGGTCCTCTCAGCGAGGAACTGCAGGCGGCAGTGCAGGTCGCCTTTGTCGACAGCATTGTGCAAGAGACCTGGGGCCGGGATCAGACCATCGCGCTCGAAGAGATCACCGCTTCGAAGGATCCACGGATTGTCTGGATCATCAGCGACCTGCTGCGCTTCGTCTCTGAAAGGCACCTCAATGCGACGCTGACAAAGACAGCGGCAGGTCTGCTCCAAACCGATCTGCCGGACCGGAACAATTGGGGCGTGATCACTGATCACCTGATCGCCTGGGACATTCCCGCGCCACCGGGCTACCTGCCCGTGAAGCGGGCGATCTTCACCAGTATCATCCCCGGATGGGAGCAGATCTTCGTCGAAGGCAGCATCGACTGGCGGCATGTCTCCTGGGGCGGCGTGCTGATCGATGATCGCGCCTATGACCGCACCCATGATCCATGCAACTGCATCCCCGCGGCTGACAACCCCGCCGTCAGCAGCGCGGAGGATGCCACCTGGCTCGAGGATGACGACATCGTCTTCGGCATCGAGATCAATGGGGAAACCCGCGCCTATCCGCGCCGCATCATGGAAGTGCGCGAGATGGTCAATGACACGTTAGGCGGGCGGGATTTGGGCATTCCCTACTGCACCCTCTGCGGCGCGGCACAGGCCTATTTCACCGACCGCTTGCCCGACGGGGTCGAGCGGCCAGTTTTGCGGACCTCGGGTCTGCTGATCCGGTCGAACAAGGTCATGTACGATGTGAACACCTTCTCGGTCTTCGACACGTTCTTGGGGCATGCCGTGACGGGGCCCTTGGCGGACAAGGGCATAAAGTTGGACCAAGCCACCGTGATCACGACCGATTGGGGCACGTGGAAGAAAGAGCATCCCAACACGACGGTCCTGATCGAAGCGCTGGCCCTTGGACGCGATTTTGACTTCCGCAACGGGCGCGATGCCAACGGGCCGATCTTTCCGGTCGGCGATGTCGATCCGCGACTGCCGGTGCATGAGGACATCATCGGCATTGTCACCGCTTCGGGCCAGCCCATCGCGTTTCAACGCAGCAAGGCCATTGCCGCCCTGAAACAAGGTCAGGAGATTGCCTTCGAGAACGTGCGGCTGGCCCTGAATGCAGGCGGTGTCGGCGCGGTGGATGCGGAGGGCAATGACCTTGGCAGCCATCAGGCCTTCTGGTTTGCCTGGTCGCAGTTCCACCCAGAAACGGCGCTCTGGCCCGAGTAGAAGTCATTGCGATGGGTCGCCAGCGTTCGGTGATCCGTCACGCCTAGTGCGAGATCATCCAAGGCCGCTTGGTCGGGAAGCTCTTGGAACCGTCGGGGCGATAGAGCGTCTTGTTGGACACTTTCTTGCCACCGCCACAGCAGCCGCAGCCCGGGCCATGGGCGCTGCGTTTGGGGCTGTCGGCGGAGCGTTCGTTGGTTTCATGCGCGCGGCGGGTGGCCGAGGCCATCCCCGAGATATGCGGCACAGAAAACATCACGCGTGGGGCCGATTGGCCGCAGGCGGGGCAGTCGCAGGGGTCGGCAAAGGCCGACATGGGTGCTGTCTCTTCAAAGACGCCGCAGTCGGTGCATTGGTATTCATAGATGGGCATATAGGGGTCTTCCAATAGAGGGAGCCGGCGCCGATATGGCGCCGACCAAAAGAGTTAGAGATCGGGCGCCAGGGGCACATCGATGCTTCCGTCGAGATACTTCGTCGGACCGTCAGCGTTGGGCATCATGTCCCATTCGAAGATGTCATTCGGAAGCCAGAGCGTGGCACAGGCGTTGGGAATATCCACCACGCCCGAGATATGCCCCTGCACTGGAGCCGTCCCGAGGATCGCATAGGCCTGCGCGCCGGAGTAACCGAACTTCTTGAGGTACTCGATGGCGTTGAGGCAGGCCTGCCGGTAGGCGATATGCACATCGAGATAATGCTGCTCGCCTTCTTCATCGACCGAGATGCCCTCGAAGATCAGATAGTCATTGTAGGCGGGGGTGATCGGAGATGGCTTGAAGATCGGGTTCTTGATCCCGTATTTCGACATGCCGTCCTTGATCAGAGAGACCTTCAGGTGCAGCCAACCGGCCATTTCGATGGCGCCGCAAAAGGTGATCTCGCCATCGCCCTGGCTAAAGTGCAGATCCCCCATCGAAAGCCCGGCACCGTCCACATAGACCGGGAAGTAGATCTTCGAGCCGCGGCTGAGGTCCTTGATGTCACAGTTCCCGCCATGCTCGCGTGGCGGCACGGTGCGGGCGGCCTCGGCGGCGGCAGCGTCCCGTGCCTCGCCTTTCATGGCGCCCATATGCGCGCTTTGCGTGTTGGGCAGGGCGGCCAGCGGCGGTGTGCGGTCGGGGTCGGTGTTGAAGAGTGCTGTCTCGCGGCTGTTCCACATATCCAGCATCTTGCGATCCGGCAGACAGCCGATCAGGCCGGGGTGGATCAGCCCGGCATACTTCATGCCCGGCACGTGGCGCGATTTGGTGAACATGCCGTCGATGTCCCAGATCGACTTCTGCGCCTCCGGGAAATGTTCGGTCAGAAATCCGCCGCCGTTCTGCTTGGAAAAGAACCCGTTGAAGCCCCAGAGCATCTCCTCCTTGGCGCCGATGTCGAGGATGTCGACCACCAGCAAATCGCCCGGCTCCGCGCCCTTTACGCCGATGGGGCCGGAGAGATAGTGCACCTGCTCCAACTCCACATCGCGCACGTCGGAGGCGTCGTCGTCATTCTTGATCTGCCCGCCGGTCCAGTCGTAGGTCTCGATCTTGAAATCGTCGCCCGGCTCGACCCAGACATTGATCGGGATGTCCGGGTGCCAGCGGTTGTGCACATTCTCATTGGTGTGCGGGCTTTCGCTGAGCTCTACGGAAATCAATGTGTCAGCCATGTCTACCTCCTGCTTTGGTGTTCATACGGATAGGAATTTCGAGACCTTGGCCTCGTCGATGCCGTCGCGCGGGCTGTCGTGCACGAAACTGCCGTTTTCGATCACCATCACCCGGTCGGCCACGTCGAGCGCGAAGCTCAGCACTTGTTCGGAGACGACGATGCTGAGGCCCTTCTCGTCGCGGATGCGGCGCAGGGTGCGGGCCATCTCGCGGATGATCGATGGCTGGATGCCCTCGGTTGGCTCATCGAGCAGCAGCACCTTGGGGTTCGAGGCGAGCGCCCGGGCGATGGCGAGCTGCTGTTGTTGACCGCCCGAGAGGTTGCCACCCCGGCGGCCCTTCATTTCCAGGAGCACCGGGAAGAGTTCATAGATGTCCTCGGGCACTTTAGACTGTCCGGTCACTGTGAGGCCGGTTTCCACGTTCTCCTGCACGGTCATGGCCGAGAAAATCATCCGCCCCTGCGGCACATAGGCGATGCCGCGCGCGACGCGCTGGTGCGATTTCAACCCGGTCACCGGTTGGTCGCCCACCGTCACCTCGCCGCCGCGTTCGGGCACGATACCCATGAGCGTCTTCATCAGCGTGGTCTTGCCCATGCCGTTGCGGCCCATGATCGCCACGATCTCGCCCGGGGCCACATCGAGGTTCAGGCTGTGCAGGATCTCGCTTTCGCCGTAAGCCGCGCGGAGGGATTTTACGTTCAGCATCTTGGTCTCTCCTTCAGTGGCCCAAGTAGACTTCGACGACCTTGGGGTCGTTCTGTACCCGCTCCATCGAGCCTTCAGACAGCGTCTTGCCCTGGTGCAGCACAGTCACGCGGGTCGCGATATCAGCGACAAAGCCCATGTCATGCTCGATCACGATCACGGAGCGGTCCTGGATGATGCGGTTCAGCAGTTCGGCGGTCTTCTTGCGCTCGGCCACCGACATGCCGGCGACGGGTTCGTCCAGCATCAGAAGCTCAGGGTCCTGAATGAGCAGCATGCCGATCTCCAGCCACTGCTTTTGCCCGTGGCTGAGGAAGGCAGCCTTCTCGTCCAGTTGATCGGCGAGGAAGATGGTGCATGCAATCTCGTCAATGCGCTCCCGCACCTCCGCGTCGCGCTTGAAGGCCAGTGCGCCAAAGACGCTGTGCCCTTTGGGATAACTCAGTTCGAGGTTTTCGAAGACGGTCAGGTCTTCATAGACCGACGGCGTCTGAAATTTCCGGCCCACACCTGCATTCACGATCTGGTCTTCGCGCATCGACAAGAGTTCCTGATCGTGGAACTTGACGGACCCCGCAGTCGCCTTGGTGCGCCCGCAGATGAGGTCGAGCACGGTGGTCTTGCCCGCGCCATTGGGGCCGATGATCACCCGGCATTCGTTCGGCTCCACATAGAAGCTCAGCGCATCGACCGCCTTGAACCCGTCAAAGGACACGGTGAGGTCTTCCACTTTCAGGATGAAACGCTCTTGCATGTCGCTTACTCCGCCGGGGCGCCCTCGGGCGCGCGTTTGTCGTCACGGGTTTTGCCGAAGAGGGCGAGGAGCCGCGGCTCAATCTTCTCGGACCAAACGCCCGCGAGGCCGTTGGGGAAGAGCATGACCACCGCGATGAAGAGCCCGCCGAGGCCCAGCAGCCACAGCTCCGGGAAGCTTTCGGAGAAGGTGGTCTTGGCCCAGTTGACCAGCAAAGCGCCATAGACCGCGCCGAGGATCGACAGCCGCCCGCCGACGGCGCAGAAGATGACCATCTCGATGGACGGCACGATGCCCACCAGGGTTGGCGACATGAAGCCCACCTGCAGGGTGAACATGGCCCCGCCGATGCCCGCGAAAGCGGCACCGAGGCAGAAAATGAAGATTTTGAAGTTGGCGACGTTGTACCCGGAGAAGCGCACGCGGTCCTCTTGGTCACGCATGGCGATAAGCAACCGCCCGAGCTTGGAGCGCCTCACGAAATGTGCTGCAAAGAGCACAGCGAAGAGCAGCACGCCGTTCACGAAGTAGAGCGTCGTCTTGGCCTCATCGGTGCGGATGTCCCAACCCAGGAGCGTGCGCAGGTCGGTGATGCCGTTCACGCCGCCGGTGTAGCCTTGCTGGCCGATGATCAGGATCGTAATGATCGCGGCAAAGGCCTGGGTGATGATCGCGAAATACACGCCGCCCACGCGCCGGGTGAACATCGCCACGCCGATGATGAAGGCGAAGACTACGGGCACGGCCACGACGGCAAGGAGCGCTAGTGGCAGAGAATAGAAGGGCTGCCACCACACCGGCAGCTCGGTCAGCTGGTTCCAGTCCATGAAGTCGGGGATGCCGGGGGTGGATTGGATCGACGTGTTCTCCGGCGTTGAGGCTTCAAGCTTGAGAAACATCGCCATGCAATAGCCGCCAAGGCCAAAGAACACGCCCTGACCGAGGCTGAGGATGCCGCCCGCGCCCCAGCAGAGCGACAGGCCAATGGCGACGAAGGCATAGGTCAGGTATTTGCCAAAGAGGTTCAGGCGGAAGCTGTCCAGCATCATCGGAAAGACGATGAAGATCAGCGCTGCAAGGATGGCGAAGCCGAGGATGTCCTTGCGGGTCATGAACGCGGAGGATTGCATGGACATGGCTCCTTACTTGCGCAGCTTGAGGGAGAAGAGACCCTGCGGGCGGAGCATCAGGATGCCCACAACCACCAGCAGCGTCAGAACCTTGGCCATGGAGCCGGAGAGGAAGAACTCCATAATCGACTGCGCCTGACTAATGGAAAACGCGCTGGCGATGGTGCCGAGAAGCGAGCCCGCGCCGCCGAAGACCACCACGAGGAAGGTGTCGACAATGTAGAGCTGCCCGGCGGTCGGCCCGGTGGAGCCGATCATCGTGAAGGCTGAGCCCGCGACGCCCGCGACCCCACAGCCGATGCCAAAGGTCAGCCGGTCGGTCCATTCGGTGTTGATGCCGACAGCGCCTGCCATCACGCGGTTCTGATTGATCGCGCGCACCTGCTGGCCCCAGCGGGAGCGGAACATCATGATGTAGACGGCCAGTGAGATCCCGACGGCGAGCACCATGACGAAAATCCCGTTGATTGGCACTTCAATGAGATCCGTGAGAGGCAGCGACCCCATCATCCAGTCGGGGATCGACACACCCACCTCGCGCGCGCCAAAGACGCTGCGATAGGTCTGTTGCAGAATGAGGCTTAACCCCCAAGTCGCCAGCAGCGTATCGAGGGGGCGTTTATATAGGTGCCGGATCATCGCCCATTCGACGAACAGCCCCAAAAGCCCCGAGGCGATGAACGCCAGGATCATCGCCACAAAGAAATACATGCTGAATAGCGCGGGCATGTAATCCGCGAAGAGGTTTGACATCAGGTAGGTGACGTAAGCGCCGAGGATCATGAACTCCCCATGCGCCATGTTGATCACGCCCATCTGGCCGAAGATGATCGCCAGACCCAGAGCCATGAGCACAAAAACAGAAAACAGGATCAGCCCTGCAAAGCCCTGCATGGCAAAAATCGCGCCAAGCTCGGCCATCGAATAATCGGCAAACATCTCATGCCTCCGGGTGTCTTTTGGTAAAGTAGGGGCGGCCCGGGTCTGGCACCCCGGACCGCGAAACCAGCCTTATTGGTAGCCTTCGGGGAAGGGATCAGGCTCCACCAGGTCGGCGGTCTCGAACACAACTTCGTACTGACCATCTGCCTGTGCACGGCCCACACGTGTCTTGGACCAGAGGTGATGGTTCTCGTGCACTTTCACGTAACCTTCGGGCGCCGTGGTCAGCTCGATGCCCGGGCTCGCCTCGCGCACCTTGTCGACGTCGAAGCTGCCGGCTTTCTCGACAGCGGCTTTCCACAGCCACGGGCCGAGATAGGCGGCTTGGGTCACGTCGCCGATCACCATGTCGTCGCCCCACATCTCCTTGAAGGCTTTGACGAAGGCGAGGTTGTTCTCGTTTTCGAGCGACTGGAAATACTTCATGCAGGCATAGGCGCCGTCTATATTCTCGCCGCCGATGCCGCGGATCTCGTCCTCGGTCACCGAGATGGTCAGCAGCAGCGGCTTTTCCTTGGTCATGTCGATGCCAGCGGCCTTGAGCTGCTTGTAGAAGGCTACATTCGAGCCGCCCACGACGATGGCATAGATCACATCCGGCTTGCGCAGGCGGATCTTATTGATGACCGAGTTGAACTGCGTATGGCCGAGCGGATAGTATTCCTCGCCCACGACCTTGCAGCCATCCATGAAGTTCTCGATGTGCTTGCGCGCGATCTTGTTCGACGTGCGCGGCCAGATGTAGTCTGACCCGAGCAGATAAAAGGTCTTGGCACCCTTGGTCTGGTTGACCCAGTCGAGGCCAGCGATGATCTGCTGTGTGGCCTCCTGGCCAGTGTAGATCACGTTCGGGCTCTGTTCGAGGCCTTCATAGAACGTCGGATAATAGAGGAAGCCGTTGTGCTGCTCAAAGACCGGCAGCACCGCCTTGCGCGAGGCGGACGTCCAGCAGCCCATGACGGAAGCAACCTTGTCGTTGACCAACAGCTTGCGCGCTTTCTCGGCAAATGTCGGCCAATCGGATGCGCCGTCTTCCTGGATGTATTCGATCTTGCGGCCCAGGATGCCGCCCTGCGCGTTGATCTGTTCAATTGCGAGCTTCTCGGCCTGCACCGAGCCGGTCTCGGAGATGGCCATGGTGCCGGTAATCGAGTGCAGGATCCCAATGGTGACCGTATCGTCAGTGACAGCGAGGCCTGTTGTGTTCACCTCTGCCGTTGGGAAATCCGCCGCGCGCAGGCCCTTCGGCATAAACAGAGACGCCGTCAGCGCCGTCCCACCGGCCAGCACAGCCCGGCGGCTTACCCCCTTGGTTTTGTTATCAGAATTGTCGTCAGACATATCGCCCCCTTGTCAGATGCTCAAGAAATGGGCGATTCCACATCACCCGCTGCTGGAATGATCGCGGGCAATGCTGCAGCGCAGTATACGTTAAATGACGTATATGGCTGCGCGTTTTGTGCACGTACTGTTAACCTATTGATCTTGGGCTGGGGGAGCCTGACCACCATTTGCGATGGCTGACGTTGGGCAGAGCACCTCCTTCTGTATGGAAGCGGTATGGTTGCACGCCTCAAAGCCACGCGCGAAAAGCGCACCTACAATCGTTGGGTCGCCAACGAGACGATGGAGGATTTTGCGCTGCGCTTTACCGCCCGGCGCGCCCGGCGCTGGAGCTACAGCCGCGTGGCCAATACCGCCATCGGGTCGATCTCCTTCCTGGCTCTTGAGGCCATCGGCGCCACCATCACACTGACCTATGGGTTCGACACAGCGATCACCGCGATCATGCTGGTGGGGGCGATCCTGTTTCTGACCGGCTTCCCGATCTCGTACTACGCAGCGAAATACGGGCTGGACATCGACCTGATGACGCGCGGCGCAGGTTTTGGCTATCTCGGCTCGACGATCACCTCGCTGATCTATGCGTCCTTCACCTTTATCTTCTTCGCGCTGGAGGCCGCGATCCTGGCGCTGGCGTTGAAATTCACTCTCGGGGTGCCGCTGTTTCTGGGGTATGTCGTCAGCTCACTGGTGGTGATCCCGCTGGTGGTGCACGGGTTTTCCAAGATCTCCACCTTCCAGGCCTGGACGCAGCCTCTCTGGGTGCTGCTGCATGCGCTGCCCTTTGTGCTGCTGGCCTTCTCGGGGTACGACATCGACATGTGGACCGGCTTCGAAGGCAACCCGGAGGTGCCGGATGCCTCGCGCCTTCTGATGCTCGGCGCTGCGTCGGGGGTCGTGTTCTCGCTGGTCGCACAGATCGGCGAACAGGTCGATTTCCTGCGTTTTCTCCCGGAGCCGCAGAGCAGAGACGACAAGCGCAAGTGGTGGCTCGCGCTGATCTGTGCGGGCCCCGGCTGGTCTGTTCTGGGCATGCTAAAAATGCTCGCTGGCTCTTATCTTGTCACGCTTGCGATCCGCGAGAACGTCACACCGGAAGAGGCCACGGACCCGACGCGCATGTATCACACCGCATTCGAGCAAGTGCTCGGCTCCCCCGCGCTGGTGCTGGGGCTGACAGCGATGTTCGTGATCCTCTCACAGCTCAAGATCAATGTGACCAACGCCTATGCAGGCTCCATCGCCTGGTCGAATTTCTTCTCCCGCCTCACGAAAAGCCACCCGGGTCGCGTCGTCTGGCTGGTGTTCAACGTCGCAATTGCACTGATGCTAATGGAGTTGGGCGTCTTCACCGGGCTGGAGCACGTGCTCAGCCTATACTCTCATGTGGCGGTGGCGTGGATCGGGGCTCTGGTCGCCGATCTCGTCGTGAACAAGCCGCTCGGCCTCAGCCCCAAAGGCATCGAGTTTCGCCGCTCGCATCTCTACGATGTGAACCCGGTCGGCATTGGTGCCATGGTGCTAGCATGCGTCATCTCGCTGGTCGCCTATGCCGGCGTCTTTGGCGTTTTGGCGCAGGCTTTCTCGTCTTTCGTAGCCCTGCTGACCGCCTTCACCCTCGCCCCGCTTCTGGCCTGGGCCACGGGTGGCCGCTACTACCTTGCGCGCACGGATAGCGATGATGTGCCCGTACAAGGTCTGCAAACCTGTACCGTCTGCGAGTACCGCTTCGATGCGGAAGACACCAGCTATTGCCCGTTCCACTTCGGGCGCATCTGCTCGCTGTGCTGCAGCCTCGATGCCGCCTGTCACGATCACTGCAAACCGCAGGGGCGGCTCGACAATACGGTCAGCGAAGCCCTGCACGCTGCCCTGCCCGCGCCGATTGCCAAGGCGCTGATGTCGCGGCTGTCGCGGTTCCTGCTGACGACCAGCGTCATCTCGCTGAGTTTCGGTGTACTCCTGCTCTTCATCCGGGGGTTTGCAGGCGCCGAAACCTTCGACGCTGTTCTAACCATTATCTTCTGCATGATCCTGATCGTCATCGGAATCTCCGTCTGGATGTTCATCCTGGTGGGTGAAAGCCAGCGCAACGCGATGGCCGAGGCTGAACGCCAAACGGAGCTTCTGTTGAAAGAAATCCGTGCTCATGACCGCACCGACAAGGCCCTGCAACAGGCCAAGGAAAAGGCAGAAGCCGCCAACCTTGCCAAGACCCGCTACATGTCGGGCCTCAGCCACGAGTTGCGCACGCCGCTGAACGCGATCTATGGGTTTGCACAGCTGCTCGAGAAGGACCCTGATCTTGCGCAATGGCGCAATTCGATCACCAGCATCCGCCGCTCGTCCGAGCATTTGGCGGGCCTGATCGATGGCTTGCTCGACATCGCGCGGATCGAGGCCGGACGGCTCGAGATCATGCGCGATCGCGTAAATCTGCGCGTCCTCCTGCACCAGGTGGCGGCCATTTTCGAGGCCGAGGCCGCGGCCAAGGGGATCGCTTTCAACTGGACCATCCGCGGGCGGCTACCAACGCTGGTGGGCACAGATGAAAAGCGCCTGCGCCAGATCGTGATCAACCTGTTGTCAAACGCGCTGCGCTACACGGATGAGGGCCGCGTTGCGCTGGATTTGACCTATCGAAACGAAGTAGCGCAGATCACGGTGACCGACACGGGCATCGGCATCGAACCGCAGAACATTCCGCGCATCTGGCGCCCTTTCGAACGCGCCGGCCAGTCGGGCCGGCAGGGCTCGGGGCTGGGCCTCACAATCACCAAGCTGCTCGTTGAAATTCTCGGTGGCGAGATCGATGTGCAAAGCACGCCCGGCAAGGGCAGCGTCTTTTCGGTCAAGCTGATGCTGCCCTCGATTTCGCCGGGTGTATTCGATCCCGAAGACCTGAAGGATGATGTCGCGCTGCCTGCCTTTGCCGGGTACAAGGGGCCGCGGAAAACCGTTCTCATCGTAGATGACGACACCAATCACCTTTCGCTCGCCGAACAGTTCCTGTCCAAGCTTGGCTTCGTTGTGCTCATCGCCGCCTCAGCAGATATGGCCGAACAGATGCTGCAGGAGGCGAGCCCCGATATCATCCTGCTCGATATCGACATGCCCGAGCGGGATGGCTGGTCCTTCGCACGCGATCTGCGGCTCGGAGATTGGCCGCATGTCCCAATTGTAGTGATTTCCGGACATGCCGATGAAGAGAGCATGAGCCGTCCTAAAGTCGCGCTGCATGACGGCTTCTTGGCCAAACCGTTCAACCTCGATGACCTACTGATGCAGATCGCCGAACTTCTGAAGATCACGCTTGTTCCAAAGGCGGATGGCGATATGGCCACGGACGAGCCCGCCACGCTCTCGGCGGACGACCGGGCGCGTCTGATCGAAAGCGCCGCCCTTGGTCATGCGGCGGGCGTGCGCGAGCAGCTCAGTCGCCTGCGGGTCCAGAGGCGATGTGACCCCAACCTGCTGGGCAAGCTCGACAAACACATGGAGCACTTCGACATGGGCGGGATCGTACACCTGCTGGAGGCGGTGGAAGATGCTGTTGAATGATGGGGGTCAGAAGTGCATCGCGCTGGTGGTCGATGACAACCCAGACGCGCTGGGGATGGTCTCCATGGCGCTGGAACAGAGCGGGATCACCGTGCTGATCGCCACCGACGGCCAGGCAGCGATTGACCTTGCACACCGGGTCGAGCCCGACGTGATCCTGATGGATGCGGTCATGCCGGGGATCAACGGCTTCGAGACCTGTCGCACGCTGAAGTCCGGCCCATGTGCCGTGACGGCGCCCATCGTCTTCATGACCGGCCTGACAGAGAAAGAACATATCCTCGAAGGCCTGAACTCCGGTGGCGTCGACTACATCACCAAGCCGGTGGTGGTCGAGGAGTTAATCGCACGGCTCAGCACGCATATCGCCAACTCGCGTCTGCTCCAGAGCGCGCGCACCGCGCTCGACACCTCGGGCCGCCTTGTGCTGGCCTTCGGACCCGGCGGGGAACTGCTCTGGGGCTCGCAGCGCGCGACCGATGCGTTCAATGGCTTTGATCTGGAAAGCCAGGGCGTCGCCTGGAAGAACTGGATCGCCCTGTGCCGGACCCAACCTGTATCAGCTGTTACCCCCTTTGAAGCGGGGCCCCTGACCTTTCAGTTCATGGGCATGACGCCGGTGCCGGAAGTGCTGGTCAAAGTGATCCGCCGGAGCGCGGACCGCAAGGAGGATGTCCTGGCGGACACCTTCAACCTGACGCCACGCGAGGCGGAGGTGCTATTTTGGCTGACGCTTGGCAAGACGAACCGCGACATCAGCGCCATTCTTGGCCTGAGTGCGCGGACGGTGAACAAACATCTTGAGCAGATCTTTCAAAAGATGGGTATCGACAACCGCACCTCGGCGGCGGTGATGGCGGATCGGGTTCTGAACTCCGATTAGGCGTCAGATAAGGAAAGGCGTGCAGAAACCCAGCTCTTCTTAGGTGATATGAGGAGGTTGCCCATCTCCTGACGCGCCTGTCCCAAAACGATGGATGAAAACGGGAAGGTTGCCCATCTCAACCCACCCAAGACAACCCATTGAGCCGGGGCGCACTCGGTGCTAGGCCTCGCGGACGGAGGACCTAATGATCGATTGGCTCATCTTCATTCCCGCGTGTTTCGCGCTCAACCTCGCCTTTGGCCCCAACAATCTGTTGGCCATGACAAATGGTGCGCGCCACGGTGTTCTCTTTGCGCAACGCGCGGCAGTGGGCCGGCTGCTGATGTTTGTTCCGATGATCACGGTCAGTGCGCTTGGCCTTGGGCTGTTGTTGTCGGCGTCCGCACTTCTGTTCAACACCGTGAAAATCATCGGCGCCATCTACCTGATCTGGCTCGGCGTGAGCTTGTGGCGTGGGGCAAAGGCCGCGACGCCTGCGGGACCGTCCGACACCTCCGCCTCCCGCGGCACTGCCTTTCGGGCGGAGGCCATGGTCGCCGCAAGCAACCCCAAGGCGATCCTGATTTTCGCGGCTTTCTTTCCGCAGTTTGTTTCAACCGAGGCCTATTGGCAGAGCTATGCCATGCTGGGCGTAAGCTTTCTCATCATGGAGGCTGTCGCGATCTTCACTTACGCAGCCTTGGGCCGGTTCGCCTCGCAATTCGCCCAGGACCGCCTGTCTTGGATGCAACGGGCCTCGGGCTCAATGATGTGCCTTTTTGGCGTTCTTCTGCTCTTCAGCCCTCAGCCGTCACGCGGCTAACTCAGTGCAAGGCGGGCTGCGCGCGCTGCAGTGCAGATTGTATGCCTTTGGCAATCAGAACGCCCACGATCAGCGCACCCACAAATACAATCACCTCCCAGCGTCCTGTCCCAAGGGCGGGTAGCGCGCCGCCCGGGCAAAAGCCCGCAATCGCCCAGCCGACGCCAAAGATCGCAGATCCGGCAAGAAGCGGGCGATCTATATGGTGACGCGTGGGCAGTGCGAAAGAGCTTTCAAACATCGGCGCCGTTCGACGCAGGACCAGCCTGTAACCAATAAAGGTTGTCACAAGCGCGCCGCCCATCACAAAGGCTAGCGACGGGTCCCACGTCCCGAAGATATCGAAGAAATTCAAGACTTTCGCCGGGTTCATCATGCCGGAGATGGCAATGCCAAGGCCAAAGAGGAGGCCTGCCAGATAGGCTGCAAAAAAACGCATCGATCAAACCCCTATGACGTGACGCAGGATGTAAACGGTGGCGGCCGTGACCGCCATGAAAGTGAGCGTGGCTGCGATGGACCTGCGCGACAGCCGTGCGATGCCGCAAACGCCATGCCCGGAGGTGCAGCCAGTTCCAATGCTCACCCCGATCCCAACCAGAAGGCCACCAACGATCATCATGATCGCCGATACGGGAACCTGGATCTCCGGCATCTTCCCCGTCATGGCAAAGATCACAAGTGGGCCCGAGATCATACCCGCGAGCACTGCGGCACGCCATGAAAACTCCTGCGCGGACGCAGGTACCAAGGCACCCGCAAGGATCCCTGTCGCGCCCATGATCCGCCCCAGAAACGCCATGAGAAGGATCGCACCGAGGCCAATCAACACGCCGCCCGAGAGCGACCAGAGTGGTGTGAATTCGGTAGCCATGGCGTCTCTCTTTCCGTGTTCCTAAGGTGACGGTCACATAATAACTAATAAACATTCGAATGTGTTTATGTAAATATGAAATCGAACGCACAACCCGCTTCAAAATGATCGTCACGCTTGCCAGCCCCCCAACAATCAATCATATTCAAATATAATATTTCATTGGGAGGCTCATCATGCCGTTCACCCGGAGGGGGTTTCTGTCAGGCTGCGCGACCATGCCCTTCGCTGCCGCCATGCCGCGCCTGACTTCGGCCGAGATCGCATTGGGATCCGCTTCCCTGACCACAGTCAGCGACGGCCACCTCGTTTTGCCGGGCAGCTTTCTGTTTTCACCCATGCCGAAGGGCGAGCTTTCGGTGATCCTGACGGAATTCGACCTGTCGGATCAGCAGCTGACACCGGATTGCAACCTCGCGCTTTATCGCGATGGCACGCATACGGTTCTGTTTGATGTTGGCGCGGGACCCGACTTCATGCCATCGGCGGGCTCCGTTTTGGCGAGCCTCGAGGCAATTGGTCTTGCGGCCGAAGACATCACCCACGTTCTCTTCACCCACGCCCACCCCGACCACATCTGGGGGCTGCTTGACGATTTCGACGAGCCGGTTTTCACCGAAGCGCGGTTCATGATGGGCCGGACCGAATGGGACTATTGGTGGAAGCCGGAGACTCTCGACACCATCGGCGAAGATCGGCTGGCTTTTGCGGTCGGGGCAAAGCGACGGATGCAGGCCATCGAAGGTGTGGTCGAATTCCTTGACGACGGGCACGAGGTATTGCCCGGCATCGCCGCCGTGTCCTCCCCTGGCCATACGCCCGGCCACATGAGTTTCGAGCTGCGGAATGGCTCAACCAGCGCGATGGTTGTTGGCGATGCCATCGGCAATCATCACGTGGCCTTCCGCAAGCCCGACTGGCCGAGCGGATCCGATCAGGACATGGCTCTCGCAGCCGCGACCCGCAAAACGCTGCTCGACAGGCTGGTTCACGAGAAGATACAGCTTGTCGGCTTCCATTTGCCCGGTGGCGGCATCGGTCGGGCCGAGGCCACCCCTGATGGATACCGCTTTGTCCTGGAGGATAGCTGATGCGCCTTTCCCTGCTCCCTCTTGTAACCACCCTCGCCTCAGCCGCTGTCGCCAGCGAGGACATCGCCGATCAATACCCCGGGTCTCCGCTCTACTCGAAGCCCGTCGAGGTGATCCCCAACGTCTGGTCAGCCATTGGTGCCACGGCCCCCCCGACCTATGAAAACGCAGGTCACAACAACAACCTCAGCTTCATAGTCACAGGTGACGGCGTGGTGGTGATCAATGGTGGGGCTGCCTATGTTCTGGCCGAGGCACTGCATGCCGAAATCAAGGCGGTCACCGATCAACCGGTCCGCCTGGTGATCAACGAAAACGGCCAGGGTCACGCCATGCTGGGCAACGGTTATTGGGCTGATCAGGGCGTGCCAATCCTGGCTCATGTGGAGGCCGCGCAGGAGTTCGAGGACTATGGCGTGCAGATCCTCGAAGGGATGAAGCGGTACAACCGTGATAAGGCCGAAGGCACCTACCTCTCCGGCCCGACCCAGACCTTCGAGGAGACGCAGGTGATCGAGATGGGGGCATATCGTATCGAAGTCTTGTACCTTGGCCCGGCACACAGCCCCGGTGATGTCTCTGTCTGGCTGCCAGATAAGAGCCTGGTGATCGCCGGAGACATGGCGTTCCATGAACGGATGCTGCCGATCTTCGAGGACACAATCACGCTGGATTGGCTCGAGACCTGGGACACCGCCTTTGAGCCCCTGCAAGCCACATACGTCATTCCTGGACACGGGCATCCGACCAACATGGATCAGGTGCGCCGCTACACGAAGGATTACCTGCTTTATCTGCGCGCGAGAATCGGCGAGCATCTGGAGGCGGGCGGCGACTTGGCCGACGCCTACTATGTGGACCAGTCGCCCTATGCGCACCTCGATACTTTCGAAGAACTGGCCACGAAAAACGCGGGCCGGGTCTATGAGCAGATGGAGTTCGAGTGAGTGACGCAGCCTCCCTCACCGAATACCGATCCGAAGGTGACCGGGTCACGGCGCCGGACGGAGCCTGTCTGTTCCAGCCGGGCGATGACAGCGCCGCCTATCTGATCGTGCTGCGCGGCACTGTGCGGGTTGAACAGACCAACTCGGCGGGGCGTACGGTTGTGCTCTACCGGGTGCCTGCCGGTGACAGCTGTGTGCTGACCACCACCGGTCTTTTGTCAGGCCGTCCCTATTCCGGCTACGGCTATGCGGAAGAAGCGCTGGAGGCCACCGCCATACCGGCACGGCGTTTTCAGGAGCTGCTGGCAAAGGACGCAAGGTTTCGGGAACTTGTCTTCCGCAACCTCGCCCACCGCGTCGGCGAATTGACCGATGTGATTGACGAGTTGCTGTTGCACCGCACCGACCAGCGACTGGCACGCTGGCTGGCCCGACAGCCGGGCCCGCTTCTGACCCTCACCCACGAGGATATCGCGCAGGAGTTGGGCACCGCACGTGAGGTCGTTTCGCGTACGCTGAAATCCTTTGAGCGCAATGGCTGGATCGAACTCGGGCGCGGGAAGATCACGCTGTGCGATCCGGCGGCGCTAAGGACCTATGGCGCGCATGAGCCTCTGTGACAGGGTCACTGACTGGCGCTCTGGTCTTTGGCAGACTCAGGTGAGAAACCACATCTCAGGAGACTGACAATGACCCAGAACCTTGGACGTTATGACCGCCTTGCCCGGCTTGTGCTCGGCGCACTTCTGATCGTGCTCGCCCTGACCGCAACAATCGGTGTCTGGGGCTACATCGGCGCCATCTTTGTTCTGACCGCCTTCATGAACTTCTGCCCAATCTACCGCGTCCTCGGCATCAAGACCTGCGCGGACTGCTGACCGCCGATTGCGGCCTCCCGAGCGCTCGTCCGTCTTTGAGACATGTCAAAGACGCACGGGCACATCGTGACCATACATCCCGCAACAAGCCGGATGTATGACGCACGATGGAAGCTTTGATTGATCGTTTTGGCGAGGGCCAGTTGTTGCTGGCCTCGGGTGCCGCCGTCGGCCTTGTCTTCGGCGCCGCGGCCTACCATGCGCGCTTCTGTCTGCGTGCCGCAACGGCAGAGGTCGCGGAAGGACGGTTCGGCCCACGGCTCGCCATCTGGCTGGTGGCTTTCTTCACAGCCCTCGCATCGGTTCAGGTTGCCGTGCATCTGGGCACGCTTGATGTCAGCGCAGCCCGGCAGCTGTCGGCCACCGGCAGCCTCTCGGGCGCTATCATCGGCGGATTGCTCTTCGGATGCGGCATGATCCTCGCGCGTGGCTGCGCCAGCCGATTGCTGGTGTTGTCTGCGTCAGGCAACTTGCGCGCGATCGTCACGGGGCTGGTACTGACCCTGACGGCCCAAGCCGCCTTGCGCGGGGTCCTCTCACCGCTCCGCGAAACGCTTGCCGCACTCTGGACCGTCCAGGGCGGCGCGGCGCGCAGCCTGCTCAATCCCGACGGCCCGTTGGTCGATTGGGTCCCGGCCGCCGCGATAGTCGCCTTGGCGCTGTCGCTGGGCTTTGGCCTGCGCCAACGCGTGCGGGCGTCAGAACTCCTCTCCGCGGCCCTTGTCGGAGGCGCGGTCTTTGCCGGATGGCAGTTGACCTTTGCCATTGCCAACAGCTCCTTCGAGGTCGTCGCAGTGCAATCGGTCACATTCTCGGGCCCCTCGACCGATACCCTGATGGCGCTGGTCAATGCGCAGACCTTGCCGCTGAGCTTCGGGCTGGGGCTCATTCCCGGCGTCCTCCTCGGCGCGATGATCACCGCCGTCGCCAAGCGCGAGGCGCACATCCAGAGGTTCGAGCCTGACACGCCGATGGAACGCTACCTCATCGGCGGTATGCTCATGGGCTTTGGCAGCATGCTGGCCGGTGGCTGCGCCGTGGGTGCGGGCCTGTCGGGCGGAGCGATCCTTGCGGTGACGGCCTGGCTCGCCGTGTTCTGTATGTGGATCGGAGCTGTGGCGACGAGCATCCTTCTGGGTGGCCCGCTCTCGCGCCCCGCACACGCCCGCTAGCTCTCATTGCGCCGCGATTGGGCGCCGCGCCAGCGCACAGAGTGTCCACAAGCTCTCAAGCGCCTGCACCAGATGATCGATATCGGCGTCGGTGTGCACCGGTGACGGGGTGATCCGCAGACGTTCAGTGCCCTTGGGGACGGTGGGATAGTTGATCGGCTGGATGTAGATGCCGTGATCTTTCAGCAGAATATCCGAGATGTATTTGCATTTGACCGGATCGCCCACCAGCACGGGGATGATGTGGCTAGGGTTCTCAAGATGCGGCAGGCCGATGGCATCGAGCCGCGCGCGCACCTTTGCGACCACCGCCTGATGCGCCGCGCGCTCCACCCCGCTCTTCTTGAGATGCAGGACAGAGGCCGCGGCCCCGGCGGCAACTGACGGCGGCAAGGCCGTGGTGAAGATGAAGCCGGAGGCAAACGAGCGCACAAAGTCACACAATTCGGCCGAAGCGGCGATATAGCCGCCCATCACACCAAAGGCTTTGCCCAGGGTGCCCTCAATCACCGTCACACGGTCCATCAGGCCCTCACGCTCGGCAATCCCGCCACCGCGCGGGCCATAAAGGCCAACCGCATGCACCTCATCGAGATAGGTCATGGCTCCGTAGCGGTCGGCCAGATCGCAGATCCCGGCGATGGGTGCGATGTCCCCATCCATCGAATAGACGCTCTCGAAGGCGATGAGCTTGGGTGCATTGGCTGGCAGAGCGGCCAGCTTGGCTTCCAGATCACCCAGATCGTTGTGCTTCCAGATCACCTTCTGCGCACGCGAATGCCGGATGCCTTCGATCATCGAGGCGTGGTTCAACGCGTCAGAGAGAACCACACATCCCGGCATGCGCGCCGCCAAAGTGCCCAGGGCCGCCCAATTCGAGACATAGCCGCTGGTGAACAGCAGAGCGGCTTCCTTGCCATGCAGATCTGCGAGTTCGGCCTCCAGACGCACGTGGTCGTGGGTCGTACCAGAGATGTTGCGTGTGCCACCAGCCCCGGCACCAGTCCGGTCAAGCGCGGCGTGCATGGCCTCCAGAACGGCAGGATGCTGCCCCATGCCAAGATAGTCGTTCGAGCACCAGACGGTGACATCACCCGGCCCGTTGTGACAGGTTGCGCGCGGGAAGGCACCGCGATGACGTTCGAGTTCGGCAAAGGCGCGGTAATTGCCCTCGTCCCGCAGGCGGTCGAGTTCAGACTGAAAGAAATCGTGGTAGTTCATCAGTTCTCGGCAGCCTCCGCGACAATCTCCGCAAGCAGCGCCTGAACCTTCTGCATTTCGCCATCCGGATATTCGCGATAGCCGATCATCACGCCATCCGCGTCCTCAGCCACGAAAACCCCATAGGGGCAATGCGCGATGTTCATCGGGTCGGCCTCCATCACTTCGCGGGAGACAACGGCGGAGCAGAAGAGGAAGATATCCGCCTCCTTGAACAGCGCCACGTCGCTGCCGACATCGCTGCCGGTGCGGTTCAGCATCTCACCGGTGTGGCTGACGTAATCAATCACTAGCCCCTTACCGAGGATCGCACTCTCCACAGCAAAAGCGGCATCCTCGAACGAGCCATCAAACGCCACGGTGATCGCTTCATTGGCGGATGCTGCGCTCGCCACACCCAACGCAGCCGTCAAGATCAAGTGTTTCATGGGCAGTCCTCCTTCTTCCATTGCAGGCAGGCTTGCACGACATCGCGCCCCGATCCTCGAGCAAGGTCAAGACATCGGGGCGCGGTCACACTAGCCCAGCATGTCGGTGGTAATGCCGGTATACCAACCTTCGGATTCCTCGTAAGTCGCCTTGCGCGTCGCCGAATCCTCGCCGGTCTGCGAGATGAAGCCATCCACCTTGGCGATCTTTTCCTCGGTGGCCTCATAGGTCGCCCCCACCTTCACGCCATCATCGGTGGAGATCAGCGACCAGCAGGTGTTGGAGAACTTCGCCGGGAACACCTTGGAACCGGTCAGCGCGCCGCGCACCGCATTGGCACAGACCTTTGCCTGGCTGTTCGCGGAAAAGCCCGACTTCGGCATGTCCCCCTGCTGGCTTGCATCGCCCAGAACATAGACATCCGGGTCCGCTTTCGTGGACATATCCGCGGCATTGACCGGCGCCCAATTGCCCTCCGTGACCCCGGCAATCTCGGCGATACGTCCAGCCTTCATCGCGGGGATGACGTTGCAGACATCGACAGCGGTTTCCTCGTCATCGATTGTCACGGTCATGTTGACCGGATCGACCGAGACATTGTCGCCCCCGAAATCCTCGCCGATCCAGTCGATCATCCCCTCATAGTGATTTGCCCAGCCTTCCTGGAACAACGACATCTTCGAGAACTTCGGCTTGGGGTCTGCCACGATGATCTTGGCCGTCGGATTGGATTGCTTGAGCGTATGCGCGACCATCGATATCCGCTCATAAGGCCCGGGTGGG
Organism: Roseobacter cerffii; assembly: GCF_054226325.1. Classification (NCBI taxonomy): domain Bacteria; kingdom Pseudomonadati; phylum Pseudomonadota; class Alphaproteobacteria; order Rhodobacterales; family Roseobacteraceae; genus Roseobacter; species Roseobacter cerffii. The sequence goes on along the minus strand of NZ_CM135757.1, from coordinate 1,546,285 downwards.
CAGCGATAGGGATTGGGTGGTGCTACCATCGCAAAGGTCCCGCCCTCCGGCATCGCAGCGATCTGGGCCTTCAAGAGCTCGGTCTGCGATCCGGCTTTGTAGGCATGCGGCATCGCGTTTTGCGCCCCGAGATCCCAGCCCGGAACCGATCCTTCGACAAAATCGATACCGGGCGACAGGATCAGTTTGTCATAAGGCAGCGCCGCACCGCCGGCGAGCGTCACGGTCTTGGCATCGCGATCCACGCCAACGGCCCAGTCATGCACCACATTGACACCGCTGGCAGCCAGCTTGCCATAAGAGTGACCGAGATCATCAATCTCCTTGAATCCACCGAGATAGAGGTTCGAAAAGAAGCAGGTGTAGTACGTCCGTGAGGGTTCGATCAGGGTGACATCGACGTCCCCTTTGCTGTCCTTTGCGATGTATCGGGCGGCGGTCGCGCCCCCTGCACCGCCACCGATCACGACCACGCGCGGTTTGCCGTGGCTATCCGCCAGCACCATCGGGGACGCCAGCGTCGCCCCGACAGCCGCGGACGTGCCTAGAAATCTACGTCTGTTGAATGTCATTTTTTCCTCCCATTGAAATCCTAGTCGTCGAGCCTGGCGAAATACGCCGCGAGAGCCGCGATCTCTTCATCGCCAAGCCGTCCGGCCATCATCTGCATGACCGGGTGGTTGCGCTTCTTCGTCTTATAGGCGTGCATGGCGACCACGAAGTCCTCCTCCGGCCACAACACAATCGACGGGATACCATCATCGCCGCCCGCCGCCTGATGACAGGTGGTGCATTCGCCGCTGAGATATTCGCCATACTCCGGGTCCCCCACCAGCGCGAGGATCTCCGGATCGACGTCATGACGGGTGCTGGCGGCGGTCGGATCGGCTTCGGGAATGTCCGCCGGGTTGTCGGAAAAGCGTCGCATGTAAGCGATCAGATCGCGCCGGTCCTTGGCGTCCTTCAGGCCGCGAAAGCTCATGCGCGTGCCGCTGGTCATCGCACGGGGATTTTCGAGAAAGACATCCAGCGTGTCTGCGTGCCATTCCAGCCCGCCAGCCCCAGCTCGCTGAAAGCTCTTGGAATACCGGAAGTCGGCATGGCTCGCCGCGACGCGTCCAAAGACACCGTTGAGATGAGGCCCGATCCGATGCGCCGCCCCTGCCCCGATCTGGTGGCAGCCGCTGCATTTCTGGAAAACAATCTCTCCGGCCTGCGGGTCACCCGTCTCTGCCTGGCTGGCCGCCCCAAACAGGCAGAGCGCCATCACCACGCTGGAGAGAGCCCGGCCTATCATCCTACCCGTCGAAGCTCTTGAGATAGGCGATGACCGCTGCAATGTCCGCCTCATCTCTGAGCCCGGCAAAACCCATCTTGGTCCCTTTCATGTATGCGCGCGGCTTGGCCAGGAATTCGGTCATCGTCGCGTCATCCCAGACACGGCCCTCCTCGGCAGCGGACTGGAACACCCTAGAGTACTTGAAGTCCGGGTTAGAAGCGACCTGTTTGCCCAGAACACCGTTCAAGTGCGGTCCTGACCTGTTCTTGGCCCCTTCGCCAATCTGGTGGCAGGATTTGCATTTCTTGAAAACGGCCTCGCCGTCCTTGACCAGTTCAGGATCGAGCGTGGCAAGGGCAACCTCGGTGACCTCTGCCTCCGACGTGGCAGCAACAGTGATCGGTGCGGCGTTGGACATCGCCGCCTCATCCTCCCCCTCGTCCGGCGTCACATCGAGCACCGAAGCCCGCATGGTCACCTCGACGCTGTCCTTGCAGGCCTCCATACAGGGTTCGACCCGCCATGCGGCATATTCGGTCTCGGCCCGGTCATCCACGATGAAGCCATCAGCGTTGTACATCTCGAAGTCGGCGAAATTCTCGTGGCTGAGCTCGAACTCATCATCGACCAGATCGTTCGAATAGAGAATGTAGGCGACAATCGCATAGACCTCGTCAGCCTCCAGCGTCTGCGCCCCGCCAAACGGCATCGAGCGGTTCACATAGTCCCAGACGGTGGAGAGATGCGGCCAGTAGGAGCCCACGGTCTTCACAGGATCCTTATCGCCAAGCGTATCGAAGCCGCCAGCCAGCACCGGCCAGTTGTCCACACCCTCGGCAAAGTCACCATGACAGGAGGCGCAGTAGTCCGCAAAGACTTCTTCGCCGGTGAAGACATCCCCACGACCCTCTGGCAGACCTTGGCCGTCGGGGCGTACATCGATGTCCCACGCCGCAATCTCTTCTGGCAGCGCCGGTCGGCCGAGCCCGTAGCCTTCAGCCCAGACCGGGTTTGCCAGCAGGGTAGAGATGGCCAATCCCTTAAGAAACTTCGACATTTTCCGCCTCCCCGTTCGATTTGACGTGCCAGGTCTGGATGCAGTTGTTGTGGTAGATCGAGTTCTCGCCCCGCACGGCGCGCAGCTGGTCCTTGGTCGGCTGGACATAGCCGGTTTCATCCATCGCCCGCGCCTGCAGAAGCCATTCCTCGCCTGTCCATTCCGTGTCGAGGTAGAAGCGGGTCAGCGCCTTGCTGGTCCCCTGCGTCGTGCCAAGCCGCGCTGTCTCCCAGGTGATGCCGCCATCCTTGGAGACATCGACCCGCGTGATCCGCCCGTGCCCAGACCACGCGAGCCCGGTGATGACGAGCGCGCCCGGTCCGTGGGTGATCGGCGCTTGCGGGCTCGGCGAGGTGATGACCGATTTGGCGTCCATCACCCAAGTCCACTTCCGCGCCGTACCGTCTTCCAGCACATCGGTATACTTCGAGGTCTCTTCTCGGCTCTCGACCGGGCCATCCATGACCTCGATGCGGCGCAGCCATTTCACCCACATGTTGCCTTCCCAGCCCGGCACAACGAGCCGCACGGGATAGCCGTGCTCCTTGCGCAGCGCCTCGCCGTTGGCCTTGAAGGCGACGAGCACGTCATCAAGCGCCTTTTCCATCGGGATCGAACGCCCGTTCGACGAGGCATCGGCTCCTTCGACATAGACCCATTTGTCGGCCAGATCGCCCGCCGCACCGAGGCCCGCTTCTTCCAGAAGCGTCCGCAGCGAGACGCCGGAATACTCCATGTTGTGGATCATGCCATGGGTGAACTGCACGCCGTTCAACTGGGCGCCCGCCCACTCCATTCCCGTATTAGCCGCGCACTCACAGAAATAGACGTGGTTCTCGCGCGGGAAGCGCTCCAAGTCGGCGTAGGTGAAGATCAGCGGCGTATCGACCAGCCCATTGATCATCAGCCGGTAGTCTTCCTTGCGCAGCTCAATCGCGCCCGAATGATGCCGCTCGAAGGCGCAGCCCTGCGGGGTGATCGTGCCGTCCAGCGCATGGATCGGCGTGAAGTTGATGGAAGAGATGGGGTCCGCCGTCAGCCACGGCACGTTGCGCCGCACCACATCGGCTTCGAACTCGATGGGTAGACCGTACGGGGTCGCATCCACACCCTCACCGGTGGCCGAGGCCCAACTCTGCACTTCGGTGATCAGCGGATCAGGTTCGCTCGCGGCGGCGGCGCCTGCAACGGTCCCGGCCACGGCCGCGGCGCTGCCACGCAGGAAAGCCCGGCGCGACGGTGCTTTGACGGCATCATCCATATCTGAGGTCTCCATGCTCATGCGCCGACAACCTCGACGCTGGTGTTCGACTGCACCGAGACGGTGCCCTGTTTGGCGATGTGGTCCTCGACCACATCCCAGATCTGCGGCCCTTCCGTGCCCTCATTGACCGAGGCCCACCCGGCGACCACATAGTCCCGCGCCGGGTCGATGGCTTCACCAGACTTCAGGAGCGTCATGTCGCTGATCCGGCTGCCTTGCGGTTTCGAGACATCGATGCGGTAACCGATACCCCCCGTGCGCACCATATCGCCGCCCTGCTGGTAGTAGGGGTCGGGGTTGAAGATGTTATCGGCCACATCCTCCAGCACAACTTTCAGGAAGTCCCCCGTCATCTCGGTGCGATACGCCTCACCATAACTCATGGAGGTTACGTTCCAAATGTCCTCGCGCGTGATGTCCTGTCCGGGCAACAGCGACGGCCCCCAGCGCACCCCCGGGCTTAGCGCGATTTCCGCATCCCGCTCGGAGAGCAGTGCATCGCAGATCAGATCGTCCCACGAGCCGTTGAAATTGCCGCGCCGGTACAGAAGGCTATCGGTCTGGCCAATGACCTCGGCGAGCTGCGCCTCAAACGGCGCCCGTTGCGCATCGATCAGCGCCGTCATCTCCGGATCCGGCGCGATCACATCCGAGAAGATCGGGATCAGCTTGTGGCGGTAGCCCATCATGCGGCCATCACGCACGTCCAGATCAACGCGGCTCACGAATTTCCCGTTCGACCCCGACGGTACGATCATCGTCTCTCCGGATAGAACAGGTTCAGGCAGCGCATCATGGGTGTGCCCGGACAGGATCACATCAATACCGCTCACAACCGTGGCCATCTTCTTGTCCACGTCAAAGCCGTTGTGGCTCAGAACCACGACGCAGTCCGCGCCCTGGCTGCGAACCTCATCAACCATCGTCTGCATGTTCTCATCGCGAATGCCGAAGGCGTATTCGGGGAACATCCAGCCGGGGTTGGCGATGGGCATGTAAGGAAACGCCTGCCCGATCACCGCGATCTTGGTGCCGCCCCGCTCGAACATCTTGTACGGCGGGAAGAGCTCCGTCGGTTCATCCCATTCGGCATCGAAGATGTTCTGGCCCAAAGCCGCGAAAGGCAGGTTTTCAACGATCTCCGCCACCCGGTCCGAGCCCAGCGTGAACTCCCAGTGAAAGGTCATCGCATCGGGCTGCAGAGCGTTCATCACGTTGACCATGTCCTGGCCTTGCGTGTGATAGCAGGTGTAGGAGCCATGCCAAGTGTCACCACCGTCGAGCAGGATCGCATCAGGCCGGTCCGCTCGGATGGCCTTGACCACGGTGGCTACACGGTCCAGCCCGCCGACCCGGCCATAAGCCTGCGCGAGCGCTGAAAAATCGCCTGAACTCAAGGCATAATGGCTAGGGCTGCCGTCCTCGATACCATAGAGCTTGCGGAACTCCGCGCCGGTCACATGGGGCACCGCGCCCTTGTTTGCACCTACGCCCATATTCACCGAAGGCTCGCGGAAATAGATGGGTTTGAGCTGCGCATGGATATCGGTCACGTGGATCAGAGAGACGTTGCCGAAGGTGTCGAACTGCAGCAGCTGATCCTGGGTCAACGCCTGTTGCGCGCCCAGCCGCGCCCAGTTCCCAAAGCCCGACGCCCCCACGAGGGCCGAGGCGGCCATCCCAACCTGCAGGAAATCACGGCGCGAAATCATCTACGTGTAGCTCCTCAAAACATATGCGCATGTTTGAATAATTTAAGCGCGAGAAAGGCCCCGCACCAGCGTGCGAGGCCGTCTGTTCAGTTTCTGACCGACGGGCCCTCGACGCTCAGACCATTGCCGCGCGAGGCGACGTAAAGCTCCAGCGCGACGAATTCCGGTGAACCGGGCGCGAAGGTTTGCGCCCGCGTGTCACGCACACAGCCCTTGAACCGCGCATGCACCGAATTCAACTTGGTGTTCTTTAGCCGGTAGGTCGGGAACCCGTTGATCTGTCCCTGGCTCAGATGGTCGGCGCGGATCATATTGCCGTAGTTGTCTTCATGGCAATTGGCGCAGGACAGCTCGAGCTGGCCATAGCGCGTGTAGTAGATGTCCTTGCCCATCTCCCAGGTCGACTGCGCGGGGCCGTCGATGGCCACGTTGACGGGCAGGCCACGCGACACCGAGGAAATCAGCGCAACCATGTTCACCATCTCGCCGCCGGTGTACTTCCAGGTCTCTGCCTGCATCCGGTTCTCGCGGCAGTCGTTGATCTGCATCTCCAACGTGCGGACCTCGCCCGCCGCCTCGTTCCACTTTGGATAGACCGCGCGCACACCAGTCATCGTGTCGGACCCGTCGTGGCAGGAGGCGCAGGATTTGCCAGCCTCACCATCGGCGGTGTTCCAAACCTCCTCGGCCTGCTCGACCCAGATCATCGACGGGTTGTCAAAGTCATCTGCCTGAAAGGCTTGCGTTTCGTCCGAGCGGAAGCGCCAGCCGGAATAGATCGTATCGACATAGTCCATATGCGCGGGCGCTACTGTCTCGGTGACAATCTCGATCTCATCGTTGATCACGAGACTGTCCTCGTCCGGCCCCGCCCACGTCGTGGTGGCCAAGGCGCTAAGCGCAATCCCCATGGCCAAGTGGCCGCGCAATGTCGTTCTTGTTGTTATCATCTGTCCCCTCCCTCTGCGCGGTGGCCTTAAGACACGTCGATGCTCTTGGAGGTCTCGTAGACCGACCCGTCATCGTCGTACCAGGTGAACTGGAATTCACCGGATTCCGGCACAATCGCCTCGAACTGGAAGTACGGGTTCGTCGAAATCGCCGGTTCCAGCGTCACGTCGATGACGTTCTGCCCGTTAAAATCGGCGACAAACCGGTTGATGATCGAGCGCGGGATAATGTTGCCATCATCGTCCTTGCGCTGGCCGCTTTCCATCTTGTGGCTGATCAGCGTCTTGATCGTGATCGTCTCACCCGCCGATGCGGTTTTCGGGACCTTGACCCGGGGTTTCACACCAGATGCCATATCTTTTCTCCTCGTCTCTGATCAGCCACCGCAGCCGCCGATGGTGACTTTCACTTCCGCCGACGCCTTCTGGAACGTGCCATCTTCCATCTGCGCGATGGCGATGACGTTCTGCGTCGCGGCCAGGCGGATCCGCGTGGAGGCCTCCCGCGAAGGGTTCAGTGGCCCGAACTTGATGGTCGCAACAGCAGGCGTCGGGTTGCCATCGGCAAAAACAGCCACCATAACAGCTCCCGGCGCGCTCACATCGATGGGCACCGTGTTGCCGTTCTCCGCGATTTCAGGCGCCGTGATCGTCAGATCGCCCGAGCCCAGCTCGGCACCGCCGGTCAGCTTCGCAATCTCATCCTCCGCCAGCGACGCAACCGCTGGCAGGGCGCTCAGGCTAGTCGCGGCAAACGCCGCCGAGCCGAGCACCAGTACATTCCGTCGTGTCAGTTCCATGTGCTTCTCCAATCTCTCGTCTTACTCTTCCTTGAGCGTCATCAGATAGGCGACGACATCTTCGATCTGCTGCGCCGTCAACAGCGGCTCCACCTCGCCCTGATGGGCATCGCCGGTATAGGCATCGCCCAACCGGACAAACCCGTCGACCTTGTAGAAGGAGGGCATCATCGTGCCGTCAAACATCATCTTGGCGTCCGCCACGATCCCGCGCAGTTCCGCCTCGGTCCAACGATCGGCGACGCCATCCAGCGTCGGGCCAATCTCGCCGTGAAAACTCAGATGGCTCAGCGCCGTGACCTCGTGGCAGGCAATGCAGTTGCCCGCGCCCTTGTTCATGATCTCAGCGCCCGAGGCCGGATCGCCCGGTGTGCCAGTCAGAGAGGCTTCGATGACACCATCGACAAAGGCGACCTCTGTCGGCTTGACGGCCTCCGCCGCCGCGATGGTCGCGCATGTTGTAGCTGCTGCGGCAAGTATGGCGAAACGTGTCATGAACCCTCCCGTGTGACCGTTTCTTGCATACTTGCGCACACAATTGTGATTCACGCAACATCAAATTCAACTAAGTGAATTTTTCTATCTGTTCGCAGATGCAGCAATTTCCGGATGTATTCTAACACCCGCCTTGGGGCTCAGTCCTTCTGGGCTTCAAACTTTCGCGCGTGATACTTCTGAAATGGCTCATCAGCCTCATAGCCCTTTTCGATCACCCAGGTCAGCATGTTGTAAGTGGTCCAGCGCCCGAAGGCCCCCGGCATCACGGCGACCGCAGCCTCCGAGGCGGTCATATCCGCCCCGACCTCTTCGGGAAAGAACAGGATCGTCGGCGTAAAGAGCGCGCCCCAGCGCTTCACGATGTCTTTCTCGGGCATCATCTCCCCGTCAAAGTCCGTCACCTCGACGTCGCCGAACATATTGATCTGCACCACGAAGAAATTGTCCGTGATATAGTCGGCCACCTCTGGAACGACGAAAACCTCCTCGTGCATCTTCTGGCAATAGATACAGCCGCGCTGCTCGATGATGACCATCAGCCGCTTGCCTTCCGCACTGGCCTCCGACAAGTCTTCGCCCAGGTCCTTGAAGGTGTCGCGCATCCAGGAGGCCTTGTGCAGGCCATCGTCCCCGATCTCGGCGGCCTGCACCGACAGGGCGGTCAGAACAGCGATCAACACAGCAAGCAGACGGGTCATAGGGGATCTCCCGGGGTTAGCCAATGGTGCTGAACCACGGGATGTGCTCCAGCATCCATTGGGCGATGACATTGATGGAATTGGTCGCGATTAGAATGCCAAAGAGCAGCAACAGCCCGCCCATCAGCTTTTCGACAATACCGAGATGGCGGCGAAACCGGGCCATCCAGGACATGAACGGCCCGATGAACAGCGCGGCGACCACGAACGGCAGCGTCATGCCCAGCCCGTAGGCAAAGAGCAGCGTCGCCCCCTGCTCCGCCGTGTCCTGCCCGGCAGCCGTAAACAGGATCGCGGCCAGCACCGGCCCCACGCAGGGCGTCCAGCCAAAGGCAAAGGCGAGTCCGATGACATAGGCGCCCAGAACACCCACGTTCGAGGTGTCGCCCGCATCGGCGCGAAACTGGCGATACAGGAACCCAATCCGGATCACCCCAAGAAAATGCAGCCCCATCGCGATGATGATGCCTGCCGCGACCCAGCGGAGCACTTCGAAATACTCCCGCACCATTTGCCCGAAGACCGTCGCCGTGGCCCCTAGCCCCACAAAAACGGTGATCACCCCAAAGGCAAAGGAGACAGAGGTCAGAAACGCGCGCCAGCGCACAGCACCCGTCACCACCCCCCCGGCTGAGATCTGGTTCACGCCGACGCCCGCGAGGTAACTGAGGTAAAAGGGAACCATCGGCAGCACGCACGGTGACAAAAAAGACAGCAGACCGGCGGCCAAAGCGCCCAAATATGTCACATCAAACATGATGATTCTGCCTGCAAACCTTGAAGTATTCAAATATTAGATTATGATCCAAGTTAGGTTTTCGTCAATCGGAGTTCGACGTGGTTCGTCTGAAGTGTCTGGTGTTCATCATCGCCACGTGGTTGCCCCTGACCGCGAGCGCGGAGACCTATCTTCTTATGGCAGAAGAAAAAGGCTGTTTCTGGTGCGCGCGTTGGAACGAGGAAATCGCCCATATCTACCCCAAAACGACCGAAGGCAGGACAGCGCCGCTGCGGCGCTACGACCTGCATGCAGACACACCTGAGGCCGAGCTGACAGGCAAGGTCCGCTTTACGCCCACGTTTCTGCTCATCGAGGACGGGATTGAGGTTGGCCGGATCGAAGGGTATCCCGGTGAAGACTTCTTTTGGGGTTTGTTGACCATGATGTTCGAGAAAGCGAACATCTCCCTGGAACAGACAGGATGATCCGAGATGACACTTGACGCGCCCCAACAGTCCGAACCGCAAGGCGAGACGCCCTCGCGCCTGCCTGTCTTCGACCCGAACATGTGCGCCGAAGACATGGACCGCATGATGAAGAATGCGCAGGCCGCGTCGAATTTCCTCAAGGCGATCAGCCATGAGGGCCGCCTGATGATCCTGTGTCACCTGGCCTCGGGCGAGAAATCCGTGACCGAGCTGGAAGACCTGCTGTCGGCGCGACAGGCGGCGGTCTCGCAACAGCTGTCGCGGCTGCGGCTCGAAGGGCTGGTCACCCCCCGTCGGGAGGGCAAGGCGATCTACTATAGCTTGACAGATGACCGGCCCAAGCAAATCATGGAAGTCGTCTACGACCTGTTCTGCAGGCAAGACTGACCGGCACGCTCGCCCCGCGCCGGTCTTCGGGAGGAAGCTGGCATGATAGAGCTCATTGGAGAGGCCAACAGTGTTGCGCTGATCGGATTGATCGGCGGCATAGCCTTAGGTCTGGCCGCACGCATCGGACGGTTTTGTACGCTGGGCGCCATCGAGGACGTTCTCTACAGCTCGGATGATCGACGGCTGCGCATGTGGGCAATCGCTATCGGCGTCGCCATCATCGGCACCCATATCGCCATGTCGTCGGGCTGGATGCATGGCGCCGACACTGCCTATCTCGACCGCCAATGGAACCCGCTGGGCACCATCATCGGGGGCCTGATGTTCGGCTATGGCATGGCACTGAGCGGCAATTGCGGCTACGGCGCGCTCGCACGGCTCGGCGGCGGTGACATGCGCGCTTTCGTGATCGTCCTGGTCATGGGACTGTCCGCCTATTTCGTGATGTCAGGACCGCTGGCGCATCTCCGCGTCTGGTTCTTCCCGGTCGAGTTGGAGGCCACATCTCCGCAAGGCTTCAGCCAGCTGGCCGAACAGCGCCTGGGCATCTCTCCAGCCGTGACGGGCCTCGCCATCGGTGGCGCACTTCTGGCATTGGCGCTCAGTTCCGCCGAGCTCCGCCGCTCGCGCGGCCATATCTTCTGGGGCGTTGTCGTGGGGCTCGCCATCCTGTCCGGCTGGGTCGGCACCTATTGGGTTGCCAACGCGGGGTTTGAGGCCGAACCCATCGAAACCCACTCCTTCGCCGCCCCCATCGGCGACACGATTTACTATGCCATGACCGCCTCGGGTAACACACTGTCCTTCAGCGTGGGTTCCGTTGTCGGTGTGCTCATCGGCGCGGTGCTTGGGTCCTATTCCAAGGGCCATTTCCGCTGGGAGGCTTGCGAAGACCCGCGCGAGCTGCGCCGCCAGATCATCGGCGCCTCCCTCATGGGCCCCGGTGCGATCCTCGCGGTCGGGTGCAGCGTCGGACAAGGGATTTCCGCCTTCTCCGTCCTCGCCTTCAGCGCGCCCGTTGCATTCCTGGCGATCTTCGTCGGCGCCGCCTTTGGCCTGCGCCAGTTGATCGAAGGCTTCGCCCCGGCGGAATAGCTCGCCATCGGCGCAACAACTGCGCCATGTCACCCGCCCCCGGACTTCATCGCATCCGCCGCCCAGGTCCAGGTGAGCGGCGATTTCCGCTTGAGCGCGCCGCTCAGGTGCTGGCGCATCTTGTGGGAGGCATCCAGATTGTCACCCGCCTCGAGCATATCGAGGATCTCCAGATGCTCGGTGCATTGCTCGACCAGTCGCTCGTGGTTCACCTCGGCGCGATACTCCATCAGCCGCCGCATCCGGTTGACCCGCTGCAGCGCCATGAGGAAATACGGGTTTCCCGACAGCTTGATCAGCTCTTCATGAAAGAGCGCACCATTCTCCAACAGCGATTCCGCCGGAACCGCATTGAAATCCATCTCCAGCATCCCTTCCTGAATGCGACGCTGTTCACCCAAGATCTGACGGTTCAGCGCAAAGGAGGGCTCCAGCATCGCCGCCGGCTCGATCGCCATCCGAAACCGATAGATTTCGTCAAAGGCTTCCGGCGTGTTGGCCACCGGAAGAAAGCGCCAGCCATAGCCCTCCTTCCGTTCGACCCAGCCTTCCCGGGTTGCACGGACCAGCAGGTCGCTGGTGCGGGCCTTCGACCACCCATAGTGCTGGCGCAGAAACTGCTCCGTCACGTCTTCGGGCAGTTTCGCGGTCAGCCAATCCTCGGCCAGCTTATGGTACTCATCGTTCAGCGATGCCGGTTGCTCATCCAGCAACTGGCTCAACGCTTCGCGATCAGGCTCGGCCACGAAGTACCCCCGGTTCTCGCGCCGGACCAGAAACCCCTTTGTCTCCAGCAGATTCATCGCCTCGCGCACCGGCGTGCGCGACACGCCGTATCGGTCTGCCAGCTGTTGCGCGCCCAGATGCTGCCCCGCGTGAATGCCGCCCGTGGCGATGTCCTGCAACAGGCGGCGTGAAATGCGCTGTGGAAGATCGCTCGTCCGCATCTGTTGGGTCAAACCTCCGATCTGCTTGGGGACTTCAAGGCCGGTGCCGCGCCCCTTTGTGGGCGAGTTTGCATTTTTAGATACCAAATATAACCAGAGTTCAGCATTTTTCGGATTTCAGATGCAAAATTGCCGCGTGAAGAGGGCCGCCAAGCGCCGAAGCCGCTTACCAAACTACGAAGTTTCCCCAGCGGCGCGCGCCTTGCCATGACGCATCCTGCGCAGCAGCGACAGTGCAATCGGAACGACGATAATGGCGAGAAGGACAAGCGACAGCACCAGAGAGACAGGCCGCTGCCAGAAGAGGTTCATGGTGCCTTGCGAGATGATGTAGCTTTGCAGGAAGGTCTCTTCTGCCATCGACCCCAGCACCAGCGCCAGGACGGTCGCCGCCGGCGAATAGCCGTATCTCTTCATGGCAAACCCCACCAGCCCGCTGCCCACCAGGATCCATGTCTCGATGATGCTGGCGTTGATGGCAAAGGCTCCGATGACACAGAGCAGCACGATGACCGGCACGACATTCACATAAGGAATATCGAGGAACTTCACGAAGAGCGGGATCGCAAAGATGCTCATCGCGATCAGGATCATGTTGCCCAGATACATGCTCGCGATGAGGCCCCAGACAAAGTCCGGGTCGTTCACGATCAGCAGCGGCCCCGGTTGCAGACCCCACATAAGAAACGCGCCCAGCAGAACGGCGGTCGCACCCGAGCCGGGGATGCCCAACGACAACAGAGGCACCATCGCCCCGGCGGAGGCTGCATTGTTCGCGGCCTCGGGGGCCACCAGCCCGCGCATTTCACCCTTGCCGAATTTCTCTGGGTCCTTCGCGACCTTCTTTTCCACCGAATAGCCAATGATCGAGCCGAGGGTCGCGCCAGACCCGGGCAACACCCCCGCGACAAAGCCGATGGCCGAGCCGCGCCAGAAAGTGAAACGCGACTCGTAGTAGTCCTGCTTCGAGGGCCAGAATTCCTTGTCACGAAAGCTGATCCGCAGCCGTTTGGCGGGCTGCCGGTGCTGGCCATTGAAGATGCAGTGCAGAAGCTCGCCAATCCCGAAGAGGCCAATCGCAACCGCCACGAAATAGACGCCCCCGATCAACTCGGGCGAGCCGAAGGTATAGCGCTGCTGGCCGCTCATCACATCGACGCCCACAGTTCCGACCGCAAAGCCGATCAGCGCCGAGATAAACCCCTTGAACTTGTTGTCTCCCATCATCGTGGTCAGCATCAGAAGCCCCACCGCGATGATCAGGAAATACTCCGACGGCCCGAAGGATGCCGCGAAAGTGGCAAGGGACGGGGCCAGCGCGGTGATCAGGATGACCCCGATGGTGCCCCCGAAAAACGAGGCAATCGCCTGCATGACCAGCGCAGGCCCCGCCCGCCCTTTCTGGGCCAGCGGATAGCCATCAATCGTCGATGCCACCGTCGCCGACTCCCCCGGCGTGTTGATCAGGATCGAGGTGATCGTTCCGCCATACATCGAGCCGTAATAGATGCCCGCCAGCATGATGATCGCAATGGTCGGCTGCAGCCCGAAGGTCATCGGGATGAGCACGGCAATCCCCGCGGCAGGGCCAAAACCCGGGAAGAGACCCACGATCATCCCCAGAAAGGCACCGAGGAGAAGGAACAAAAACCCTTCCGGCGAGGCCGCGACGCTGAGCCCCAGTGACAGGTTGGCTGCAATATCACCCAGCATCGGAGATGTCCTTTTGTGGCATGGTCATGACGTCAAAACCCCAGCGGGCCGAGCGGCAGCGACGCATTGAGAAGGATCTTGAAGAGCCCATAGAGAAACCCAGGCAAGGCCAGGCTGTAGACCAGGTTGCTCACCGGATGGCGGCGGTTGAACGTGAAGAGGAAGGCCAGCATGAAGATCACCATCGCCAGCAGCGCCCCGACCGTGTTCATGATCGCGACGAAGCCGCAGATATAGAGAAACACGACAAAGACATCCCGCCCGTGCTCCGGCCCGCCGTCGATGGCATGCGCATCCACGCCCAACGCATCCGCTTTCGCTTCTGCTTCCGGGTCTGCCTGATGCACGGGCGCGATCCCGGTGCGCTGTTCCAGGCGCCACTCCCGCAGATCACCCCAGAGGTTGACCGCGCAGGAGAGGATCAGAAGCACTCCCACGACCAGCGGGAAGAACCCAGCCGCAGGGCGCCCGGAGGACGTGACGAGCATGAGCGTGTTCAGACCATAAAGCGTGTAGCCAATCGCAAGGATCAGCAGACCCGCTGCAAACCACTTCTTCATCGGACCTCCCCCTCCGGACCTGCTGCGCCATACCGGTTCGGGCACCAGAGATCGGCGCCCGAACCAATACGCTTTCGATCAGCCTTCGATGGCGCCGATCTCGACCAGAACAGCCCGATACTGCGCGCTCGTCTCTTCCAAGTAAGCGGCGAAGTCCGCTCCCCAGATCGGATTGCCCGACATGCCGTTTTTCGCCAGATATTCTTGCCATTCCGGTGTGTCGATCACCTGTTTCAGCGTCGAAATCCACCACTCCTGCACGCTCGGGTCGAGATCCGCCGGCATCACCACGCCGCGCGGCAACGAAAAGCTGAAATCATAGCCCAGTTCCATGAACGTCGGCACATCGGGATTGTTGGTGCTGCGGGCGCTATCGGAGAAGGCCAAGGCTTTCAGTGTGCCCGCGTCCAACTGACCGGCCACCTCCGAGGGGTTGGCCACCACTGCGTCCACGCTGCCCGACGTGAGCGCCGTGACCAACTCGCCCCCCGACCCGATCGGGACATATTCGAATTCAATGCCCGCGGCCTTGGCAAAGAGCGCTGCCGTCACGCGCTCGGGACCGGCAGAACCGCTGCCCGCGATGGTGATCCGGCCTGCATTTGCGGCCTCCACAAAGGCATCGACATCCACAAAATCCGAGTCAGAGCGGACAACCAGAAGCATTGCGTCACTCGCCAACAGCCCGATCGGCGTGAAATCCGCATAGGTCCAATCGGTGTCCGCCACCAGCGGTGTGCCGATGAAATTACCGCTGGTCGACGTGAGCCGATACGGATCCCCCGCCTTCTGGCTGACATAGCTGAACCCCACAGCACCGCTGCCACCTTCGCGGTTCTCTACGACGATATCGCCCCCGTAGAGATCGTAGCTGCGCAGAATATCGACGACGGTGCGGGACATCCGGTCATTGCCGCCACCCGGGCCAAAAGCAATCGTGTAAGTCAGCCGTTCTGTCGGATAGTCGCCTGCCAGCGCAGGTAACACCAGCGCGGATGAAACGGCGGCAGCAGCCAGCACGGAAAAGGTTCGACGCATGATCATTGGTTTCCTCCCTTGGATCACTTTTGCATTTTTATTGCTTTTCGTGCAATAAATCCAAATATTGCACCTTGTCAATTAAAAATGCACTTGGGTGAGATCAAAAAAGATACGTAGTGAACATCAGATCTGCGAATGTGGCTAAACTCAAGCATCGCGAGTACTGTGGTTGAGGCTCCAAACCGAAAATTGCATTTTGCTGTTGCATATTACATTTTTAGATTTTAAAGACCAATATAGATATGGCGTCGAACATGGTTTGGCTGGGAGGAGCTCTGGACATGAAGATTATGGTATTGCCCTGCGACGGCATCGGCCCCGAGATCATGGGCGCGACCCTGGAGGTGCTTCACGCGGTCAACGCGCGCTTTGATCTCGACCTGTCGTTTCATGAAGAAATCTCAGGCTTTGCCAGCCTCAAGGCCCACGGCATCACCCTGCGCGACGAGGTACTCGACCGGGCGCGCACCGACTTCGATGGCGTTATCCTGGGCACCCAGTCTCACATGGATTACCCGCCCGTGGCCGAAGGCGGGCGCAACGTCTCGGCGGGCTTTCGCATCGGCCTCGACCTCTACGCCAACGTACGCCCGGCCCGCAGCCGCCAATTTCTGCCCAACAAGGCGCCGGGTATGGATCTGGTGATCATGCGCGAGGCGACCGAAGGATTTTACCCGGATCGCAATATGTTCAAGGGCGTGGGCGAGATGATGCCCGACCCGGACATGGCGCTGTCGGTCCGCAAGATCACGCGCCACGGGTCCATGCGGATCTGTCGCGAGGCTTTCAAGCTCGCGATGCAGCGCAAAAGGAAAGTTGCCGCGATCCACAAGGCCAACTCCTTCCTCATGACCGACGGGCTCTTCCTCGAATGCTTTCGCGCGGTCGCAAAGGACTTTCCCGAAGTTGAAACCGAAGAGCTGATTGTCGATGCCTTCGCCGCCCTGCTGGTGCGCCAGCCCGAGACATATGACGTGGTCGTCGCCACCAACTTCTACGGTGACATCCTCTCGGATCTGGCCTCGGAGCTCTCGGGCTCGCTGGGGCTGGCAGGGTCGATCAACGCCAATGCCGAAACGGGTCTCTGCTGCGCGCAAGCCCAACACGGCTCGGCCCCCGATATCGCGGGCCAGAATGTGGCCAACCCCACCTCGCTGATCCTTTCGGCGGCGATGATGCTGATCTGGCTTGGCGAGCAGCGCGGCATCCAATCTCTGATGAAGGCCGGTCAAGCCGTCGCCGACGCGGTCGACCGCACCATAGACGACCCCGCCAAACGCACCCGCGATCTCGGCGGCACCGTGAACACAGACGCCTTTGGTCGCCACGTGGCCGAGGCCGTCGCCGCTGAGGCGGTCGCGGCCTGACGCATCGCCTGAACGGAAAAGCTCACGCAAAACGCAAGACCATGCGAGCCACGATGACACCGCCCCCGAGACTGACCCTGATCCATGCAGCCCGAGTCGCCATTGACCCGATTGAGAGCGCCGCCAAGTCCCTCTGGCCAGATGCGGAAACCGTGACGATCCTCGAAGAGGGTCTCTCGGTGGATCGGCAAAAGTCAGAGGAGCTCTCCCTCGCGCTGTGGGACCGCATCGTCGGCCTGGCGAGATATGCGGAAAACGCGGGCGCCGACGGCATCCTTTTCACCTGTTCCGCCTTTGGGCAGGCCATCGAAGACGCCGCCGAGGCGTGCAGGGTTCCGGTCATGAAGCCCAATGAAGCGATGTTCGACGCTGCCTTCACCCATGGCGCGCGCGTGGCGATGATCTACACATTCCCGCCCGCAGCGGCGGGCATGGCGCAAGAGTTTCGCCAGGCCGCCGCCCTGCGGGGCAGTGATGCTCTGATGACGCCCTACTTCGCCGAGGGCGCCTTCGAGGCGAAACGCGCGGGCGACAACGACACGCACGACCGGCTGATCGCCGATACCGCAGCTACGATCTCCGAGGCCGATGTCATCCTGCTCGCCCAGTTTTCCATGGCGGGTGCCACGGATGCGGTTCGCAAGCAGACACCCCTGCCCGTCTTGACGAGCCCGGACGCCGCCATCGCCGAGATGCGGCGGCGGGTGGATACGCAAAGACAAAGGCTTGGCAAATGCAAATCGGCGTGATCGCGGATGATTTCACCGGGGCGAGCGACATCGCGAACACGCTCGCGCAGGGCGTAGCCCCGGACGGCGGGCTCCGGACCGCGCAGTTTGCCGGCATTCCCGACGGGTCGGCGCCGGATCAGATCGAAGCTGGGGTGATTTCGCTTAAGAGCCGGACGGCAACGCGCGAGGCTGCGGTCCGCGACAGCCTCGCCGCGCTCGATTGGCTGCTCGCCCAAGGCTGCAAGCAGATCGTGTTCAAGTATTGCTCGACCTTCGACTCGACACAGGAGGGCAATATCGGTCCCGTCGCCGAAGCGCTGGCCCGGGCGCTCGATGCACAGCAGGTGGTTTTCTGCCCCGCCTTCCCCGCAACCGGGCGCACAGTCTATCAAGGCCACCTCTTCGTACACGACAGGCTGCTGAACCAATCCGGGATGGAGCATCACCCTCTGACCCCGATGACCGATCCGGACATCCGGCGCTGGCTCCAGTTTCAAACGACCGAAAGCATCGGCCATCTGCCACTCGAGGTGGTCGCGCAGGGCCCCGCAGCGATCAGGACAGCGCTCGAGGCATCGGACCACCGGTTTCTCGTCGCCGACGCGATTTCCGACGACAACCTCATGGATTTGGGCGCAGCGCTCAAGGATGCACCGCTGGTGACCGGCGGGTCGGGCATTGCGCGAGGCCTGCCCCGCAACGTGATCGGAGCGGGCATAGTCGACCGCGCACCAACGGCCTACACAGGCGTATCCGGCCCCGAAGCGATCCTCGCTGGGTCATGCTCGGGCGCCACTCGCGGCCAGGTCGCGGCACATGCGAAGGCGCATCCAACTCTCGCCATTGACGTAGAAGGCGTCATGGCCGGTGACATCACTGTCGAGACACTGCTGGGGTTCTTTGCGGAAAACACAGGGCGCGCACCGCTCGCCTACTCCTCGGCCACACCGGCCAAGGTCAACGCGATGCAGGCCAAGTTCGGCAGCGAGACACTCGCCGCGACGCTTGACGCGCTCTTCGCCGACACCGCGCGCACACTCGTTCGGTCCGGCTATCGCAGGCTGGTGGTTGCGGGTGGGGAGACCTCGGGCGCGGTGGCGCAATCCGTCGCCGCAGCGATGGGTGCATCCGCGATGACGCTGGGCCCAGAGATCGACCCCGGCGTTCCGGTACTGACCGTTGGAGAGGCCGCCCCTGTCGCACTTGCGCTCAAATCCGGCAACTTCGGCGCAGCTGACTTCTTTGCGAAGGCCCTGCGGGTGATGGAAAGCGGGACATGACGCCAAGGAAGGGGGGGCGCGCCGATAGGAGCCGCCCGCCCGCAACCTGCGCCATCTCGGTCTCGCGCGACTGGGTGCTCTGAAACCGAGGCGACCACGGCCAAACCTGAAGACGCGTCCCCCCTTTTCGTTCAATTCAGCGGTTCGTGTCGCTTTGTCCCTTGACCGCACCGGTCAAGGGCGATTTGGTCAAGGGCGATGGTTCTCAACGGCCAAAGGCCAAAGAGATGAAAAGGGAACGCGGTGCGGCGCCACCACATGCGCCAAGTCCGCGACTGCCCCCGCAACTGTGAGCGGCGAGCGACCCCGACAGGACCACTGGGCCACCAACCCGGGAAGGTTCGGGAGAGCGACGACCCGCAAGTCAGGAGACCTGCCATCACGGGCGCAGTGCTGCGTCTGTATTTCAACTCGATGCAGGCGGGGTGCCTGGTCAGGAGCTTATGATGAAACCACGGCCAACCCCGTGCACATATACCTCTGTTCGGCGCACCCTCCCCGGAGATGGAGACGCCGATGGACGAGCCACGAGAGCACCGGATCACAATCTGCACGTCGTGCCGCCACAAAGGGTCAGCGTGCCGCCCGGGCTATGAGCTGATAGAACGACTGCGGGCCGCCATCGCGGCTGCGGGAGACGCGGTGTCGGACAGCTTCGAGATTTCCGGCGTCGCCTGCATGGCAGGCTGCGACCGCCCCTGCACCGTCGCCTATCACGGCACACGCAAGGCGACCTATCTCTTCGGCGACATCGACCCGGACACGGACATTGATGATCTGATCCACTTTGCGCATCAGTACGGCGCCCTTCAGGATGGCTGGTGCTCCTCGGTCGATCGCCCCGGAAAGCTCCGCACCACCACGCTCGCCCGTGTGCCCGCCGCGGTACTTGCCATCGAAGACTGCAAAGTGCGCGCCTCGTGAGCGCCGCGCGCCTCGACGTCACCGACCTCTCCTGGACACCGGCGCGCATGCGCGGCCCGGCGCTGCACCCGTTGAGCTTTCATGTGGGCGCGGGGCGCGTGCTCGGGGTCATGGGCCCCAACGGCGCTGGCAAGACCACGCTTTTGCGGATGCTCTACCGCTTCCAGCGTCCGGGGAGCGGCACGGTGCGCGTCGATGGTGATGACATCTGGCATCTGCCACCCCGCATGGTGGCAAAGCGGGTCGCTGCGGTGCTGCAGGAGCAACCGACGGATTTTGCGCTCACTGTGCGGGAAATCGTCGCCCTCGGGCGAGTGCCTTACCGCCAAGGGTTCGGCAGCAGCGGCGGTGCGCAAGAGGCGAAAAAGATTGACGCGGCGCTCGATCGGTTGAGCCTCGCGGGGTTCGCAGACCGCCATCTCGGCACGCTCTCTGGCGGCGAACGCCAACGCGTGATGGTTGCCCGGGCCCTGGCGCAGGAGCCTCGCTTGCTGATCCTTGACGAACCCACAAACCACCTCGATATCCGCCACCAGTTGGAAGTGCTGGAGCTGATCCGCGATTTGCCTCTGACGATTGTCACGTCGCTGCACGATCTGAACATCGCAGCGGGTGTCTGCGATGACATTCTCCTGCTGAAGTCCGGTCACGCCCTCGGCTTCGGCACCCCCGAAACCGTGCTCTCCGAAACCGCCGTCTCCGGCGCATTCCAGATCCAGGCCAGGCGCGAACGTCTCGCGCCCAGCGACACCGACCACCTCACATTCCACCTGCATGACGAAAGGACCTTGCTATGAAGTCCCCCTTCCTGGGCGTGACCGCCCTGTTGCTCGCCGCAGGCACAGCCTCGGCAGAAACCACCGTGCAAAGCTGTAACCGGTCCGTCACCTTCGACGCCCCACCCGAGCGGGCGATTTCGAACGACGTGAACCTGACCGAGATGATGCTGGTGCTCGGCCTTGCCGACCGCATGGTGGGCTACACCGGCATCTCGGGTTGGAAAACGCTCGACGAGGAGATGCGCGCTGGCATCGACGAACTGCCCGAACTCTCGGCCAAGTACCCCTCCAAGGAGGTGCTTGTGGGGGCGGACGCGGATTTCTTCTTCGCCGGCTGGAACTATGGCATGAAAGTCGGTGGCGAGGTCACGCCCGAGACGCTGGAGCCCTTCGGCATCAAGGTCTACGAGCTCACCGAGAGCTGCACCCATATCATGCAGAAGGACAAGGCCAGCATCGAGGATATGTATGCGGATCTGATGAACCTCGGTCGCATCTTCAACATCGAAGCCCGTGCCACGGCGCTGGTCGATGGCTATCGTGCCGAACTTGCCAGCTTTACGGACCTTCTCGACACCGGCGCGCCCCTGCGTGTCTTCGTTTATGACAGCGGCGAAGACGCGCCCTTCACCGCGGGCCGCTACGCCATGCCCACCGCGCTGATCGAGGCCGCCGGTGGGGTCAACGTCATGGATGATTTCGAGAAAAGCTGGGCCACCGTCACATGGGAAGAAGTGGTCGAGCGGAACCCGGAAGTCATCGTGATCGTGAACTACGGCGAGGTGACCGCCGAACAGAAGCGCGCCTTCATGATGTCGAACCCCGCTTTCGCGGATCTTGACGCTGTCAAGAACGACCGCTTCGTCACGCTGGAATACGTCGAAGCCACACCTGGCCCCCGCAACATCCAGGCCGTCAAGACCCTCGCGCGGGCGTTCTGGGGCGAATGACACCATGACGGACAGCACGGCTGGCCACCGCCGCGCACCGCGCCTCTTCAGGCAGGCGGCGTTGCCGCTCGGCGGGCTGGCCCTGCTTCTTGTGTCGCTCTCGATAGCGATTTCCGTGGGGGCGGTGTCGGTGCCCACCGGCACGGTGTGGGGCGTCCTGCTGAACAAGCTGTCGCCCGGCCTCGTTGATCAGACCTGGAGCCAGGGGCGCGAGGCCATCGTCTGGGACATCCGCTTTCCCCGCGCCTTGCTCGCAATGATGGTGGGCGCGGGGCTCGCGCTGGTCGGCGCAAGCCTGCAGGCCGTCACGCGCAACCCTCTGGCGGATCCGCACCTCCTTGGTATCTCATCAGGCGGTGCCTTTGGCGCCATCCTTGCGTTGCTGCACACCGGGCTCTTCTTCGGGCTGCTCACCGTTCCGTTTCTCGCGTTCTTGGGCGCCCTCATGGCGACCGCCATCGTGCTTGGCGTCTCACGAATTGCAGATGCCGTCAGCGCCGACCGGCTGGTCCTGGCTGGCGTTGCGGTCTCTTTCATCGTGATGGCCGGCGCGAATGTGCTGATCTTTCTCGGCGATCCCCGCGCCACCCATACGGTGGTGTTCTGGATGCTCGGTGGTCTCGGCCTCGCGCAATGGAGCCAGCTGATCTATCCTCTGGTGGTGCTTCTGGCCTGCGGCGCCTGGCTGCTCAGTCGCGCCGCCGCGCTGAACGCGATGACCGTCGGCGACGAGACCGCCTCTACCCTCGGCATCCCCGCTGCACGCTTCCGGCTGCTTGTCTTCGTCGTCGGCGCCTTGATCACCGGCGTGATGGTGGCCTTCTCCGGCATCATCGGTTTCGTTGGCCTCATGGTGCCGCATATCGTGCGCATGCTCGTGGGGGGCGACTACATCCGCGTTCTGCCCGCCTCCGCGCTCGTGGGCGCAATCTTCCTGCTCTGGGCTGACATCGCTGCGCGCACGGTGATGGCCCCCGAAGACATCCCCATTGGCATCGTCACCGGCCTCGTCGGCGGCGTGTTCTTCGTCTGGCTACTGGGGCGTCGCCGCTTCTAGCGTGGCCGCCCGGGGTGCGGGGGTTCGTCCGGCAAAAGGCTCGATGGGTGGTGCAAGCCGTCCCTGCGAGCCGGTCCACGCCGGGTGTCTTACTTATAGCCCATACAACACGCGAGGTTCCTTCCCCCCAAACAGACCACGGCAAAAATTCGAGAGTGCGAGCAAGAAAGAATACAACGGACCGAGACACTTAGGGGAAATCAACGCGGTTACATGGAGTGTTTCCTGAAGGGCTTTCATTGCGCGAAGGGGAAATCGAAGGAAAGCACCGGTCCTGCAGTCCGAGAAGGACGATTGCTGTAATGATCACAACACGGCTTTGGGTCATCCCGTGTACCAGACTCTAGCAGCACGATTGCCGGTGAACGCAGGTTCGGTCCGACCGGTCTACCGGCGCAGCGCATGATCAGCTCGGAACTCTTCTTGTCGCGGCACAGTTACTCCTCGGCAAAGAGACATACGATTGGGACGCTTAGAGTTTTCACCTTGTTTTTTCACATATTGCGATTGGGGTCTCGAAACCCACAACGAGCATCTGATGAGACGCATGGGCCAAGGCGGTCGGGCGCAATTGATTGAGGACTGCTCGATGTCGCGCGATCACCCGGCTACGCGCTGAGGTCAATTAGCCAGACGGATCGCAACGAACCATCGCGGCCGCCAAACGAAAGGACATTCAACCAAACATGCAGTCTTTGAAGTTGACCAGATGCGAACGAGAGGTGCGTACGACCGGCGATAACCGCGCGGCCTCGTCCTTGCCGAGATATGTCTGGCGGATGAGCGAGGGGCATCAGGTTGCGCTTTGCCTGATCGCCGTTTTGGTCGCCGTCCTGAGCCTTGTCCCCATCGAACTGCAACGCCGCATCGTCAACGAAGTGGTCGAGACCCAGAATGTGCCGCTGCTCCTGCAATTCGGTGCGATCTATGTGGGCATCATTCTGCTGCATCAGGCTGCCAAATACGGGCTCTGGGCCTACCAGTCCTGGATCAGCGAAAGCACGACGCTCTATACGCGGCGCCACTTGCTCAGCCTGATGGGCCGATCCAAACCAGATCCCGAAGAAGGCAACGGGCGCGTGGTTTCCATCGTGGGGACGGAGGTCGAAAGCCTTGGCGGTTTTGTTGGGCAGGCCGTGTCCGGCGCCTGCGCGAACGCGGCCATGCTGCTCGGCGTCGTGGTGTACATGTTTGTGGTCGAGCCGAAGATCGCGGTCTTTGCCCTCGCCTTTCTGGTCCCGCAGATTGCGCTGACGCCCGTCATCCAAAGGCGTCTGAACCGGCTGGTTGAGACGCGTGTCAGCCTTCTGCGAGATCTTGGCGATGATATCTCCGACGCGGGCGATACGGACCACGACAGCAGAGATGGGCTGCTAAAGCACATCTACAGCAATCGCATCCGGTTCTTCCTGCTCAAGTTCCTGATGAAGTCTGCGCTCAACTTGCTCAACGCCTCAGGCCCGATCACCGTGCTGCTTTTGGGTGGATATCTGGTGATGCAGGGTGAGGCGGAGGTCGGAGTGATCGTCGCCTTCATCTCCGGATTCGAACGCATTTCGTCGCCACTGAGGGAATTGATCGGGTTCTATCGCATCGCGGCGCAAGCCAATGTACAGCATGAGATGATCGCCAACTGGATGGAACAGAAACTGCATCCGAAGAGCTAGGGTGCGTCGCCGGTTGGTCTTGAGAAGGAGGTTTGGAATGATGGTTTTCGACGCGGTCAGACTATGCGCGCGCCAAATGCTGGTTCTGATCTTCGGTATCTCGCTGCTGCTGTGGAGCGCGCCGACCCCGGCACTGTCGCAATCGACCACAACTCAGACCGAAGCAGACCCCGTCGCGACCGAACAGCGCGTCGATATCGAGCCCGTTGCATCAGATGCCGCGATTGCCAAGAGGATCGACCGCATTCTGGAGGCGACAGGCTGGTATCAGGACGCTCGGGTGGACGTCGATGAAGGGGTCGCCTTCCTCGATGGTATTGCCCAAACCGATACACAGCGAACCTGGGCCCGGGATCTGGCAGCAAAAACCAACGGTGTGGTCGCGGTCGTCAACCGGATCGAGGTCAGCAACGAGGTGGATTGGTCGTTTGATCCGGCTCTGACGGAGATTACCCGCCTGCTTCAGGATGCCATGGCGGCACTACCGCTGTTTCTTCTGGCGCTGATGATCCTGCCGCTTGCCTGGTATGCCGCCAAGATGGTCGCACGGTTGGTGCGCTGGCTGCTTGGCGGTCGCCTGAAAACACCGTTCCTGCGGTCGGTGGTGTCCCGCATCGTCGCTTTTCCGGTGTTTCTCATCGGCCTCTACATCGTGTTGCAGGTCGCCGGTCTCACCCAACTCGCACTGTCCCTTGTGGGCGGTGCCGGTGTTGTCGGCATCGTCGTGGGCTTTGCCTTCCGCGACATTGCCGAGAATTTCCTGGCAAGCGTGATCCTCAGCGTTCGGACGCCATTCCAGCGCGGCGACTTCATCGAAGTGGCCGGTCTGTCGGGGACCGTCAAAAGCATGAGCACGCGGAGCACCTTGCTCTCCTCCGTGGAAGGCAACCAGATTCACATCCCCAATGCCACCATCTTCAAAAGCGTGATCGAGAACTTCACCTCTTCCCCCAGTCGACGCGGCGACTTCGTTGTCGGTGTCGGCTATGAGGCCGCGGTTCCCGAGGTTCAGGACATCGTCTTGGGCTGCCTGCAAAAGCACCCCGCCGTTTTGGCGGATCCCGAACCGATGGTGCTGGTGGACGAGCTGGGCGCAGCGACCGTGAACATCCGCACCTATTACTGGTTCAACGGCCACGTGATCTCGCCGATCAAGCTCAAGTCGGCGCTGCTGAGAACGGTCAAGACCGCGCTGATGAACGCGGGCGTGTCGCTGCCCGATGAGGCGCGCGAGGTGATCTTCCCACAAGGCGTGCATGTCATCACCGACAGTCAGCCCCAAGACCCGCTAGCGCCACAGGAAGACGTCTACGCACCGCCGGTCGAAGAGCCGGAGGCCACAGTGTCCGAAGGCGATTTGCTGGCCGAAACCGAGCCCGCCGAGGAGATCTCCCAACTGGACGAGGACGAGGATCTTCTGGGCTCAACCGAAGACGCTGGGCCGAGCCAACCACCGGCCTGACGGGCGGGCCTCCCTCGTGCACCCGCGGGAACATTCGGCGCCATGGCGCGTTGGTGGGTATCACACACCCAGCGGAATGCTATGGAACTCGGGACAATCACCACGGCCCTTGCGGACAAACTGACAGACTACGCCAATGCGCTGGTCGAGCTGACCCCCCGCCTGGTGGTGGCCGTCGCGCTTGTGCTGGTCACATGGGGCGTGGCGATGCTCGCGCGCGCGCTCGTCCGGCGGCTCGGACAGCGCTTTAGGTTGCGTCAGAACCTCATCGATGTTCTCGCGATGATCGCCGGGGTTGGGCTTTGGCTCGTGGGCATTCTGCTTGCCCTGACCGTCGTCTTCCCGTCGATCACGCC
Organism: Roseobacter cerffii; assembly: GCF_054226325.1. Classification (NCBI taxonomy): domain Bacteria; kingdom Pseudomonadati; phylum Pseudomonadota; class Alphaproteobacteria; order Rhodobacterales; family Roseobacteraceae; genus Roseobacter; species Roseobacter cerffii. The sequence goes on along the minus strand of NZ_CM135757.1, from coordinate 1,520,499 downwards.
GGGCAAGGCTCTGACGACATTGGGCCTCGGCTCGGTCGCAATCGGATTTGCCTTCAAGGACACCTTTGAGAATTTTCTGGCCGGTATCCTGATCCTGCTCCGCGAGCCATTCCGCATCGGCGATCACATCGAATGCGACGACGTCGAAGGCCAGGTCGAAGAGATCACAATCCGCGACAGTCACGTTCGGCAGACGGATTGTCAGCGTGTCGTCGTACCCAATCACATCCTGTTCCAGAACGCCGTGGTCGTGCGTACGGACCGCGATCTGCGACGCACAACCGTGATTTGTGGCGTCGCCTACGGTGAGGACGTTGACGCCGCGCGCGACATCATTCGCGATGCGGTCACGGCTGTCGATACGGTGCGCGATGACGTCAAGGACGTGGAGGTCTTCGCACAAGCCTTTGGTGCCTCCTCCATCGACTTCGAAGTGACATGGTGGACCGGCTCCCGGCCGATCGACATCCGCCGCTCGCGCGACGAAGTGATTGCTGCGGTCAAACGCGCGCTAGATGACGCGGGCATTGAAATCCCGTTCCCGTACCGGACGCTCACGTTCAAGGAACCGTTGAGCATAGGTGCCGAGGCGCTGCCGCAGCACGACGCCAAGGCCTCGTAATGTCCGCGTCACCCGGCGGCAAACCCGAAACCTGATCAAGACACAGAAAGGAGATATGGCATGTCAATCCAAACAGGAGACAAGGTCGAGTGGAACTGGGGTGACGGCACCGCCAAGGGGACCGTCGACACGACCTACACCCGCTCTGTGACCCGCAAGATCAAGGGCACGGAGGTGACGCGCAACGGGTCGGAGGACGACAAGGCGCTCTACATCAAGCAGGACGACGGCGACGCCGTGCTCAAGCTGGCGTCCGAGGTGACCAAGGTCTGATCGTGCCGGGCATCGTTTACTATCCCGACGACCGGCCCGGCATCACGCGCCGCAGATGCGGGCGGGGGTTCCGATACCTCGCCCCGGACGGCACGTCGATCGATGATACCGCGGAGCGTAAGCGCCTTGCCGCGCTGGCCGTGCCACCTGCGTACGAGGACGTCTGGATGTGCCCCCTGCCGCATGGGCATCTGCTCGCGACAGGTCGGGATGCGAGAAACCGCAAGCAGTATCGATATCATCCGGATTGGGCCGCCGAACGGGCGCGGACAAAGTTCGAGCTGTTGCCAGAATTCGGTCGGCTCTTACCGCGCCTGCGCCGCCGGGTCCGGCGGGATCTGAGCGAAGATGCGGGAGAAAAGGTCTTTGCGCTGGCCAGCGCGGTGGCCTTGATCGACCGGGCGGCAATGCGCGTGGGACGCGACGAGTACGCTCGCGAGAACGGAAGCTATGGCGCGCTGACGCTGAAACAGCGCCATGTGTCGCTGAATGGCAAGGGCCTCAAGCTCCACTACACGGCCAAGGGCGGCAAACGTGTCCGGAAGCAAATGGCTGACCGCACCCTGGCGCGCACCCTGAACAAGATCGGCGATCTGCCCGGCGCCACACTCTTGAGCTGGTTGGATGCGGACGGGGCGCCACAGACCCTGAGCTCACACGCGCTGAACGACTACATCACGTCAGCCTGCGGCAAGGACGAGATCACCGCCAAGACGTTTCGCACCTGGGCGGGCACCCTTGCAGCCTTTGAAGTGGCCCAGGCAGGCCCCGCGACAATCAAGGAGATGTCGCAGGCCGCCGCCACCCGGCTGCACAATACGCCCACCATCGCACGCAACAGCTATATCCATCCCAAGGTGATCTCGCTGGCGCAACGCGAAAACTGTCTGCCGCCACCCGTCGAGCTGCCAGAGCTTCGGGTGAGCGAGCAACAGTTGCTCGCCTGCCTCGAAGACTAGTGGAGCTGGGCGGCAGGTGACGCATCGAGGGCTGCGGACAATTGCGGAAATGCCCCACGCCATGACGCAACCCACGACGTTTGGGTCAGGCCGGGCCACTTCGCGCTCGGCGGCCCTCCCGCGCAGCAAACCGGAGACACGTGATGCCAACATCCAACCTACCGAATGACCCGGACTCGAATGATCTGGCGAATGTGAGAACAGCCTGGGCCGAAGACCGCACCGTGCTCGCCAATGAACGGACCTTTGCAGGCTGGATGCGCACTGGCATGGCCTGTGTGGCCCTCGCACTCGGCCTGCGCGCGGTGTTCAACGACACCGCATATCCGCTGCTGGCCAAGGCAGTCGCCGAGATCTTTATCCTGTCCGGCATCCTGATCTTCTGGGCGGCGGCGATCAATTGCCGCAAAACGCAAACGCGCATGTCCGAGCATGACGTCGAGACGCAGTCCTACAAGCGCATGACCCTGCTCGCGAGCATCCTGACATTCGCGGCGGCGTGCACCGGGGCCATACTCTGGTTCCTCTAGCGCAGCCGCGAAAGCACCGCGCAGTCGAAGCATCGACTTCGGGTAGACGGATGGCGCCGCACCGCTGCAGACTTCCCTGCAAAAATGCAAGTGCTGGCTGCGCCCGTGACCATTCCAGTCATGGCAGAAGATCTCTAAGTCTCTCTCCATAAGCCAATTACTTTTGAACCATAACCGCATCGCAAACCATTTTCACACCCGCGCGAGTCGTCGCGCGGGGCGCCACACATCGGCGCGGGACAGCGATCGCTTACTAATTTGAAGGAGGTAACTATGAACACTTACACGCAGACCGCCCCATCAAAAAAGCCCGTTTCCATGGCGTCTCTGAAAGGGACTATCCAAAACTGGGCGGGCATTCTGACAGCCCCGGCGCGTGATGTCGCCAGACGACGTAAAGCCGTGACGCGCTTCAAAGGCCTGCTTCAGATGTCGGACTACATGCTGCATGACATCGGGCTGAGCAGAGCCGAGGTGCTGCAAGACCGTCTGCGCTTTCGGCTGACGGGCGAACTGCCGGACTACATCCACGAGTGAACCGGCCGGATCGAACCGCCCCAAACCGCCTCTAACGCAAAGCACCTCACCAGAGCCGTTGAGTGCAATCACATCGAATGCAAACGCCCGCGCCAGGGCGTTGCGCCCGACAGATAAGCAATTTTTGGAGACCAAAAAATGACAATTGAGAGCATCCTGACCGAGCTTCGCTCCGAAGACCTTTTCCTCTTTGAAACTGACAACACCAACCCTGCCGCTGCACCGGATAATGACGACGATGATGATGACGACAGCACCGATGACTGGGATCCGGATTCGCCCTTTCCGTTCCCGACGTCCGGCGACAAGACAGCTGAGAGAACGCCGGACTATGCGCGAGCGGAAAACGATCCACTCATCTTCGATGCAGCCGCTCAAGCCGAGGTTGACCTCAGCTTAGAGCGGCACGGGGGCCATCGTCCGATGTGCGATGACAACACGACTAGCGAACCGCAGCCGCGCGATCCCGAGACGCCGTTAGGTCCCGACCACGCTGAGTTCGACTTGCTTTTCGTATGACCCCTTGGCCGTGCGGCGCCGACACGTTGCGCGGCCGCCCAAATGCCACTTCCGTGAAATGGCGCGATCCTCCCACGCAGCTAAAAGAATGGCACACCTCGTCGAGGGTCAAATCGCCTTGGAGTCCAGCCATTCGCGTATGATCGTCCTGTGTCGATCAGCGCCGTAGCTCGGGAAGTGCCCGCCGTGAACGAGGCGTACGGGCAACTCCAGGAGCCGGACCATTGACGCGTGGTAGTCATGCGGGTCCGAATGGTAGGTGTCCTCGATGAGCGGGCCGTCGTAGACGATGTCGCCCGAGAAGAGGATGCCGCTGTCCGCGTCCCACAGCGCAATGCCTCCCGGAGAGTGCCCGGGCGTGTGGATCACTTCGAAATGCCGATCGCCGAGGTCGATCACATCGCCATCCTCAAGCAGCCGCGTCGGCCCCGCCCCCTTCACCGAATAGTCGGCAGAGACGTAGGGTTGTGGCGGCAACACATCGAAGATCTCATCGGTCACGTAGGGTTCCGCGAGCGTGGCGCTGCGGGTCGGCGAGGCAAGGATGTCCGCCTCCGCACGATGCACGGCGCGGTCGTCGAACTCGTGGTGGCATCCGATGTGATCGAAATGTGTGTGGCTGGCGACGGCGGTCAGCGCCCGCTCGCTCACCAGAGGCACCCATTCGCGCAAGGACACAACGCCCATGCCACTATCGACCAGCATGTCCCGGTCGCGCCCCCGCACGTGCCAGATATTGCAGCGATAGAAGGGCTGGATGTGGGGCTCGTCGATCAGCGTGACATCGTCGCTCAAGCGTTGAATGCGGTACCAATCCTGCGGTGCTGCGCGTTTCATGCGGCCTCCTGTGTGAAGATCTGAATATCATCGGGCAGGACGGAGAGCCGCAGCACCATCCCCTTGTCAGGAACATCACCTGGCGGGAAATGCGCAACCAGAAGCATGTCGGGCGCCGCGGCGGGGATGACATGAGCACGGGTGTGGGTTCCGAAAAAGGTGGCGTCACGCACCGTGGCCGCTCCCAAGGCAATGCCTTGGCCGTCGTGCCGCAACGCTTCGGGCCTGATGCAAACCGTTGCCGCACCGGGCCGCTGGTCAGTCACGGCGAGGGTCGTCAACGCGATTCGGGCCCCCTCCGGGCCTACCTGCGCCGGGATATGGTTCATCTCGCCCATGAAATCAGCGGCGAAAAGTGAGGCGGGCGCGCGGTAGACGCGCGAGGGCGGGCCAACATCTTCGATCCGGCCCGCGTTCATCACGACAATCCGGTCCGAGATCGCCATCGCCTCCTCCTGATCATGGGTCACATGCACAAAGGTCGTGCCCACATGCCGCTGGATGGCCTTGAGTTCATCCTGCATGGCGCGGCGCAGCTTCAGGTCGAGCGCGCCCAACGGCTCATCAAGCAACAGCACCTCCGGCTCCACCGCCAAGGCCCGTGCGAGGGCCACGCGCTGCCTCTGGCCGCCAGACAGCTCATGCGGGCGTTTCGAACCGGCCTCCTTCAAGCCAACGAGATCCAGCATCTCATCGGCCCGGACCCGCCGCGTGCCGCGCGCAACACCTGCCATGCGCAATCCGAAGGCCACATTGTCGCGCAGGCTCATATGCGGGAACAGCGCATAGTCCTGGAACATCGTCGTCGTGGGCCGTTTGGCGGGGGCCACATGGGTCATATCGCTGTCGCCAATGGTGACCCTGCCTTGGGTGGGGTCGATGAAGCCGCCCAGCACAGACAGGAGCGTCGTCTTTCCACAGCCCGACGGCCCCAAGAGCGTGACGTATTCGCCCGCTTCAATCGACAGCGATATGTCGCGCAACGCGTGGTAGGTCTCGAACCAATGGTTCAGCCCCTCAAGCCGGACCGAGGCCGTCATGACCTGCGCCTCCGCAGGACGGTGAATTCGAGGATCAGCACACCCATCACCGAGATCAGGAACACGACGCTGCCAATGGCGTTCAACCGGGGTGACAGGCCGGAGCGCAGCATGGACCAGATTTCCACCGGGAGGGTGATGTCAAACCGGGTCAGCAGGAAGGCGATGATGAACTCGTCCCAGGAGAGCGTGACCGACAAAAAGAACGCCGCGGCGATGGCGGGTGCCAGCATCGGTGCGGTGATCAAAAGCACCACCTTGGCCTCGCTTGCGCCGAGGTCTCGCGCCGCGCGTTCCGCGTTCTCGTGCTGCGCGCCCATGGAAGCGTAGATGATCGCAAAGGCGAGCGGCAGGTTGATCACCACATGCCCGATGCCGGCGGTCACCAGGGACAGGCCAAAACCGCTGCGATTCAGCACGATCAGAAGGCCCAGGCCCACGATCAGATAACTCACGGTCAGGGGCGCGATGAGAACCACCCGCATGATGGCGGAGCCCGGCAGCACATGCCGCGCCAACCCATAGGCCGCCAAGAAGCCCAGCAAAACGGCCACAGCGGAAGATCCAACCGCGACGCCAAGCGAGTTCAGAAGGGCACTGGTGACGTCCTCGTCTGACAGCACCTCCGCATACCAGCGCAGCGAGGGGCCGTTGAAGGGTGGAACCGGCAGCGTCCCCTCCTGAAACGAAAACAGCACCAGCGCGCCCACCGGCAGATAGATGAACCCGAAGGCGAGAGCGAGGTAAAGCCATGCCGCGGCGCGCATCGTCACACCCGGTCCAGCTTGAGCCAGCGGGCGCTGGCCAGATAGGCCAGCGTCACGATGACCATCATGACAATCGCAAGCGCCGAGGCCAGCGGGAAATCGGCGCGGCGGCCAAGCTGCACCATGATGACCTGCGGCATGGTCAGCTCGTTGTTGCCACCAAGAACCTGCGGCGTGACGTAATCTCCGATGCAGAGCACGAAGGTGAGAAACGCGCCCGTGGCAATCCCGGGCAAGGTCAGGGGCAGGATCACGTGTCGGAAGGTCTGAAACGCGTTTGCCCCCAAATCCATGGCAGCCCGTCGGTAGTTCGGCGACAGCTGCACAAGGTTGGCATAGATCGTCAGCGTCAGCAGCATGACAAAGAAATGTACAAACCCCGTCACGGTCGCAAAGCGGGTGTTGGCCAGCGTGATCGGCTCGGCGATCAGGCCGATGGTCATCAACGTCTGGTTCACCAGCCCTTCCCGCGCCAGAACCAGCAGCCAGGCATAGGAGCGCACCACATAAGAGGTCCAGAAGGGCAGAATCGCCAGCAGCAGGGCCAGCCGCTGCCAGCGCGGCGGCACCCGGAACGCGATGATGGCGGCGAGCGGATAAGCCAGCACAACAGAGACAACCGTGACCGTCAGGGTGATTTCAAGCGACACCAAAATGGCCCGCCACAGGTACGCCCGCGTGGCCAGTTCGATGTAATTGTCGAGGTGAAACCCCCAGACAAGGCTGCGCCCCTCCAGGGTCGCAAAGCTCATCGCGCCCATCACCAGGAAGGGCACGATGAAGAACGCGAGCGTCCAGAGCAGCGCCGGGGCGACAAAGCCCCAACCGAGCCTTGTCCCCGCCACGCGGCTCACTGCGAGAGTTTGTCGAGCCAGAGGTCCTGCATCTCGATGTCAAGATCCGCGTCGGGCGCCGGGTAGAGCTGGGTGCGGGCAAGATAATCGGCTTGCTCGTCCCAGCGCAGCACCGCGCGCTGATCCTCGGTCAGGATCTCTCCGGCCTTTGCATTCGCGGGCATGCCCCAGAAGCAGGCCGAGGTCGCAAGGCGCGCCTGGCCTTCGGGGCTGACGATATACTTGACGAATTCCAACGCGAGGTCGGGCTGTTCGCTGTCGGCGAGCACGCCGATGGACTGGGTCCAGCGCACCGCCCCCTGATCGGGGATGGTCCAGGTCAACTCGGGCTGCTCTTCGGCCAGAACGGCGGTCAGCCACTCACCACCGCCGACCACGATGTCGACCTCGCCAGTGGCCAGCGCCGTTTGCGCGGCCACGACGCCAGCGACGGAAGCCGCGCTCGACCGCATCTGGGACAGGACAGGTTCAATCGTCTCAAGCGCGCCTGCATCGACATCCGCCGTGGCGATGCCTTCCGCAATGGCGGCCAAGCCCATAACCGGCAGGTAGTAGTCATAGATCGAAATACGGCCCGCGTATTTGTCGGACCAGACCGTGGACAGGTCTTGCATATCCGCCGGGTCCACCGCTTCGGAATTGTAGGAAATCGTGTTGTAGCCGAATTTCTCGGTCACGGCGTAGGTGACGCCGTCAAGCGTGTTGTTTTCGGCCATGACGACCTCGGGAAAGAAATCCGCAACCGGCAGCGCGTCGTCCGGCAGCGGCGCCAGCAACCCCGATTCTACGGCGCGGAACACGTCGATCCCGTCGATCACCAACACGTCCCAGTCACCAGGGCGGGATTGCTCCAGAAGCGCAAGGGCCGCGCCGGTGCCTTCGTACTCGCGCACATTGACGGTCACGCCGAACTCTTCTTCAAACGGCTTGATGAGCGCATCGTCCGTGTGGTCGCACCAGACCAGCGCATTGAGGTCCTGCGCTTGTGCTGTCGTGCCGACCAGCCACATCGCGGTTCCGCCCAAAAGGGCACAAGTCCGTGTCATCATCTTCGATGCTCCCATGTTGTATCCCAGCGCCGTTGCACGAGCGCTTTTTTCAGAAAGCGGTTGAACGCCGCTTTTTTGTAGTCAACTATAAATTTGTATCTAATTCAATTTTTCCGAAGGCAAGAATGGCCAAGCTTCGCGAACGACAGAAAGCGGACCGCGAAAAACGCATTCTCTCCGCGGCGGTGCGCAAATTTCGGGCAGATGGATACAAACAGGTGAGAATCGAAGACCTCGCCGAGGCGGCCGAGGTCTCGGTCGGCACCGTGTACAACTACTATGGCACGAAGGGCGATATCCTGATCGCCGTCGTGACGATGGAGGTGGAGGAGGTGCTGGCGGAAGGCCAGGCGCTGGTCGACAATCCACCGTCGGATCCGGGCGACGCGATCCTGGCGCTCACCCATTGCTATTATGATCATTCGCTGAACTATCTGACCAAGGAGATGTGGCGCCGAGCTCTGGGACTCTCGATCGAGGCGCCGACCACCCCGAATGGGCGCCGCTATGCCGCACTTGATGCTAAGCTGGCCGCGCAGGTTGGCGAGCTTTTGCGGCGGTTTCAGGACATGGGCACACTGGCGCCGGACCTGGACGCCGATGCGTTGGGGCGCGTGCTCTTCAACAACCTGAACCAGGTCTTCATCGCATTCGTGACCAACGAGCCCATGACCTTCGATGACTTGCGGGCCGAGATCGCGACCTTGACCAAACCGATCGCACAGCTGCTGCCCGTCATCGACGCACGCTAAAGGATTTGGGTCACGGGTCCGGAGACCGCGTGTGTCTGTCGCCCTACCCGATAGTGTCACCCGTGGTCTTTGCGGGTGCGCGGCGCAGACCCCGCGCTGAATTCGGTCCCGACGCAGTCGCAACGGCAGATCGCACGGTGGCCACGGCGGCTCGAACCAGAAGCGGGACCAACGTCCCCGTTAAACTGCCGCAGAGTTTCGGGTATAGAGGCAAGTATGGTCCGCGTGATGGCAATACTTGGCGTCTTCTGCTTCCTGGGTGCGGTCGGTGCGGTTTTGCTGCCGGACCCCTGGTCCAAGGCTGAGCAGAAGGCGACGCAGGACGCCAAGAGGCTTGCCGATCTCATGGACACCCCCGACAAGATCAGCTGGCGGTTGCTGGAAGACGCGTCCTTGCTCCGGACCATGATCTGGGATGCCAATGGCGCGCGCCGATACCCCCCATCTGAGGGGATGGCGCCCCTGCCCTACGAATTCTCCGATGACGCCGAACGGCTGTTGACGTCCTTTCAGACCCGCATCGAGAAGGGCGCATGGGTGCCATTCGACATGGCCGGCCGCGAGCTTCTCTACTGCAGCGCGACCCCCGCAATCTGCCTTGTCTATGACCGCGCCGCGCTCGAAGCTGCGCTGCAGCTTCGCAGCGCCGCCCTGAGCTCTGACGCAGCGAGAGACCGCCCGGCGATCCTGCTGGCCGTGCTCGGCACCTTGCTGACAGGTGGTTGCCTCTGGCTCCGGCGACGGGCGCCAGCGCATGAGACCGCCTTCCAACTGATCCGCGACCGCCACATTGCCATACGCGACATGTTGGAAGTCTCCTTGACCCCAAGAGACCTGAAGCTGCTGTCGGTGCTGGAAGAGCGCGGTGGTGCGGTGGTCACCAAGGACGAGCTCTATGACGCAGGCTGGGGGCGTGACTACATGCCCAATTCGCGCGCGTTGGATCAGCACATCATCAACCTGCGCCGCAAACTCGACCCTGACAAGTCCCGGCCGGTGTTGATCGAGACGGTCCACGGGGTGGGCTACCGCCTCGTCACCTGACCCCGCCTTTTTTGCAGATTTTTTGCAATCTGCTTGCAGAAATCTCGCACATCCGATGCCGCGATACGGTTCGCTGACCCCATCCAGACGAGAGGGAGGGGCTTGTGGCATCGGATCTATCAACTCTAATCTTTACGCTCTTTTTGGCTGCGGCCTCTGTTCAGGCGCAGGCTGACACCCCTGTCACTGCGGAAGATGATCATGGCATCCTCAACCCGGACGACACCGGCAAGGCGATGATCGTTCGCAAGTTGGAGATGGGCATCATCGACTCTGTCACCTGCTCTCTGGGGATCAACGTGACCAAGAAAGATGACCCCGAGCTGGCGAGAAAGCTGATCCGGAAATGCGCGGATGCGGGCATCACAAAGGCCATGACCTGGATGAGCCACCTCGAAAACAATGGCCTCGGCGGCGCGTATAACCCCGATGCCTCCGCCGAATGGGATCGCCGCGCCGCCGAGGCTGGTGATCCGATCGGAAAGTTCAATCATGGGATCAACCTGATGCGCGGCTACGGCATTGCGCAGGACGAGGCGTTGGGGCGCCAGTTTGTCGATGATGCCGCCAGAGACGGGTTGAACGTGGCCCGACGCCTGCAAGGCGCTGGCTACGATCTGGATGAAGTCACGCCCGATGCCGACAACTGGAAATACGCGCCGATGTTCTGAACCACCAAGGGCCGCATCACGGCGCGTTTGGCCAATTCGGACCTCCGCGCCGCTGCCCGCTCAAAACAGGAAAGATATCGTGACCCAACGGGAGGAAGAGATGACGAAACTGACACGCCGAGACGGCCTGGCTTCGATTGGCACCGCTGCAACCGCCGTCGTCCTGGGCGCAAACGCCAGTGAGGCCGCCTCCGAAGTGGCGGCGGCCTTTGACCAATCCAACGTGAAATGGAACACCCTCGAAGGCATCGACCACCTCTGGTACCATGTGCTGAACGTGGACCGAGAGCTCAAAGTCGTGGACTTGTTGCTGAAGTTCTCGGCCAATCAAAGGGTTGTGCTGCACAAGCACCATGCGGATTACAGCACGTTCATCATTCAGGGCGAGCTGCGTCTCTACAACGCAGAGGGTGAACTGACCGAAATCCGCCCCACCGCCAGCTTTGTCCAGAAGTCGGCCGGTGGCACACCGCATACCGAAGGCGGCGGCGATGAAGACTGCATCGCCTGGTTCAGCAACAAGGGCACCGATGGGGTGATCTATGAAATCCTCGGGCCAAATGGCGAAACCCTGGGCACTCTCGGCCTGCCCGAGTTCGAAGCCCTCATGCAAGCGCAGGATCAGCCGGTACAACCCATCATTCCGGGGTGATGGAACAGGCGGGGTCGCGCGCTGAACACCCGGCGTCGGCAAATTTGGAGCCCGGCTGGTGGGTGAAGTGCCCTGTTCTTGAGGACGTGGGACGTAAGTCAGGCCTTCACTTGGCCCGGGCTGTGACCAAACGCATCTGATCAGCAACTCTCAGGCTGCCGTGCGACCCACGACGCCTTCGCTGTTTGCAGCCGACGAAAATCCTCCGCAATCTGGCCCGTGGTATGCGGTACTTCATGCGGGTTTACATCCGGAAAATGCCAGCCACAGCGTACCAACGTGCACGGCGATCATGGAAAGCATCGGGATTTGGAAGTCGGACAGCACGGACCTGCATCTTCTTGGCGGAGGAGGTGTCGGTCGCACTATCAAACTAACCTGTTGTAAAAGATACAAAATAGCTCAGATAAGCAGTCCTATACCTCAAAAAAAACGCCTCATCAAAGTAACGAATTGAGGGCGAAGAGCTATAATCAGAATCGGCAAAATAGCTGCAGTTTCAATGGTGAATACTATCAAGACCGTCTCGTGCGCGCGAACCTGCGCTATACCAGAATCTCGGCTCTCTAGACGTTCCGGCTAGGGCACCCGTAGGAGCACGGTAGGGCCAAAGGAAGGCAATGGTCACGGATGCCGAAGCCTCAGTCCAAAGTCACTGACCAAAAGTTAACTGCGACCGGGAGTGGAGATATCGCCCACGGTCGGCAATGCGGACCTTGTGGCCACTCGCGATCACGAATTCAACGTTCGCTGTATGGGGGTCGCACGAGGCCATATTGTTGGATGTTCCGGTCAGCGAACATTCTGTACTGCCTATTCGTTCACACCATCCAACCCGATCGTCCGGGCCACGATGGCCAAGGCAAGGATTGCCAGCAGGATCTGCACACCGGAGACTGCGGCCACTAGCGGCGTGCTGGTGTATTGGACGAGCGCCAACAACTCCACAGGAAGTGGGCGATCCCGGAAGCCGTGGGTGAAGATCGCGACCGAAAGATTGTCGAACCCTTCCACGAAGGTGAAAACTGCGCCCGCGAGGATCGCCGGCAGGAGAAGCGGGAAGGTGATGGTCCGCAGCGCTTGGAAGGAGGTAGCGCCGAGATTGGTTGCCGCCTCCTCCAGCGCGGAATCCAACCTCATCAGGCGGCTCTGAACGGTGCGCACCATCACCGCCATGACGAAGACCGCGATGGAGATCGCCTGAAGCCAGATCGACGGCGACACCCCAATCAATGCACCGGCAAACAGGACGGCGACGCCAAGCACGATGCCGGGCACCATATGCGGCAGCAGCACGAAGACCGACAGCGCTGTCGTTCCCCTGAACCGCCCGCGCACGCAGGCCAAGGCCGTCGGCACACCGAGTGCGATGCACAGCAGCGTCACCATCAGACCCACCTTGAGCGAGGTCCACATCGCGCCGACCAGTTCGCCCTGCTCGAACACCTCAGCGTACCATCGCAGGGTGAAACCCTCGGGCGGGAAGCTGACGAAGGCCCTCGTGTCGAAGGAGATGATGAGCACGACGATCGACGGCGCCACCAGAAGAAGGAGCGACAAAACGGCGACGGCAAGGATGAGGCCGATACCGAGGATGTCGCTTAAGGAAGACTTACTCAGCGCCCTCATCTCTCGCGCCCTTTCGTCCAGCGCGTGGCCAGATTGGTCAGCAATGCGATGGATACCAGCACGAGCAGGCACGTCGCCATCAGGATCAGCGAGCTTACCGACCCCTTGGACCAATCGAGCGAGAAGACGACCTGCTCATAAACCATGGTCGCGGCGTTCAGGTAATTGCCGCCACCCAAAAGCTGCGGCACGACGAAGGTCGTGTAGCTGAGCGTGAAGACAAGCGCGGCTCCCGTCCCGATCCCCGGCGCGCTGAGCGGCAGGATCACGGTGCGCAGCGTGTCGAGGCGCGAGGCACCCAAGTTAGCCGAAGCCTCCAGCAGGCCGCCATCGTGACGGGCCATCACCGCGATCAGCGGCAGGATCATCACGGGGAGATGGATTTGAACCATGCCGATAAGCACCGCCCAATGGGTGTTCATGATGCGGAGCGGCTGGTCGATCAGACCGAGGTTCATCAGCGTCGAATTCACCACACCTCGCCCGCCCAGGATTACAAGCCAGGCATAGGTCCGCACGATCCCCGAAGTCAGCAGTGGCGCGATGGTCAGGATCAGGATCGCGCGCCGCGCCCATTTCCCACCGATCACGAACATATAGGCGACCGGATAGCCGAGGAGCAAGCAGAGTGCTGTCGTGGTGAGAGCGAGGCTCAGCGAGCGCTGGAAGGTGATCCAGTAGAGCGGGTCTGTCAGAGCGCCCGCGAGATGGGTGAGCGTAAACTCCTGCGAGACAATGGCGCCGCGTTCGACCTCCACATCGGAGAAACCGAGCGACAGCAGGATCGCGAAAGGGATCACGGCGACAACGACCAAAACGACGATGGCAGGTACGGCTGGCCAGATGCCGCGGCCCGAGAGCAGCTTGTCGAGGGTCTGATCGATCAGGCCGGATCTGGGCGCGGGAATGTCGGCGATGGCGGTCATGCCGGGTAGACTGAACAGTAGCTCGGATCGATGACGGATAGGCTGACCGCGGCACCGTCGCGCAGCGTACGCGCACGCTCTTGGCGCATCGCGGCGACTTGGAGCGTCGTGCCGTCGGCGATCTCGATATGGTATTCGATCAGTGCGCCGACTGTCCGGTGGAAGGCCACGCGCCCGCACCAACTCCCGGCCTCTTCCGGCGCGAGCACCAGGTTATGTGGTCGCGCCATCACGCGGACAGCACCGTTGAGCGTGGTCGGGACAGATTGACCGTCGGGCAGGCGCACATGGCCACCTTCGGCCTGCGCGTCCCAGAAATTCGATGATCCGACAAAATCGGCGACATAGGCGGTGGCAGGGCGGTCGAACACAGTATCTGGCGGGCCGACCTGTTCGATCCGGCCATCACGCATAACGGCAATCCGGTCCGACATCGTCAGCGCCTCTTCCTGGTCATGGGTGACGAATATAGCGGTGAGCCCCAGACGTTTGATGAGTTGCCGCAACTCCACTTGCATCCCCGCGCGCAGCTTCGCGTCAAGCGCGCTGAAGGGTTCGTCCAAAAGCAAGACGCGCGGCTCGAGCACGAGCACACGCGCGACGGCGACCCGCTGTTGCTGCCCACCCGAGAGCTGCGCCGGATAGCGATCGGCAAAGTCGCTGAGCGAGACGGTGTCGAGTGCCCGCGCGACTCGTTTGGCAATTTCGGCTTGGGGCATCCCGCGCATACGGAGACCGTAGCCGACATTCTTCGCGACCGTGAGGTGGGGGAAAAGAGCATAGCTCTGAAACACCACGCCGACGGGCCGGCGATTAACGGCCACATCGGCCATTGCGCGCCCGTCAATGGCGATCGTGCCGGCATCCGGGTCCAGAAATCCCGCGACACAGCGCAGCAACGTGGTCTTGCCGCACCCGGATGCACCGAGCAGCGTGACGATTTCCCCTTCCGCGATGTCGAGCACGCAGTCGTGCAGGACGGTCGTGTCGCCGAACCGTTTCGACACCGCCCCGATCCGAACGACCGGGGCGGCGATATCTGAATCCGAAACGGATCCGCAGGTTGCGTGAATCATTACGCTGCGAACATTCGGTCGAAGGTCTCAACCGTCTCGCCGCGCAAAGGTGCAAAGCTTGGCCATTCGAGCGAGGTGGTCGTCGCCAGCTCTTCCGGCGTTGACGGCACGTAGGGCGCGGCCTCTTGCGGTGTCTCCACACCCTCAACTACCGTACCGAAGTAGATAGGCGCGCTGTTGGCCATGGACTGGATCTCCGGCGACAACAAGATATCCGTGAACTCATGCACCAAATCGGCGGTGCCGTCGGGCGTGTTGATGAACTGCACGATATTCGTCGGCAGCATCAGAGGGCCGGGCTCAGTCAACTTGGTATAACCAATAGGCAAACCGGATGAGGCCGCAAGCGCGGCGTTCACATGCCACAGCGGTGCGAGATCGACCTCGCCCCGTTCGATCATCTGCTGGAGCAGCGGTGGCGAGCGGCCGACAAGCGGATCAAGCTCCGACCATTTCTCCAACGCGAAGGTCATGTCGTCCTGGGGCATCCCAAAGGCTTCGGCGGTCGCGGCCAGCACGCCGAGCCCGAGGTTCGACTGCGGACGGCACATGCCGATGCGGCCGTTGAAGTCGCCGGACCAAAGCTCTTCCCAAGTCGTGGGCGGCGTGTCTACGCGGGTGCTGTCATAGGCAACACCGATACCCTCGAACCAGATCGGCTGGCCCACGTCGTATCCATATCCTGGAAACTTCTCAATCACGTTTACCGCATTCGGGATCTGCGAAAAGTCGAGTGGGACGAGCACTTCTTCGGCCATCGCGTTGACGATAGCCGGAGAGCCCATGACGCCCAGATCATAGGGCGAGTTGCCCCGCGCGGCCTTGATCTGTGCCAGCGCCTCTGCAGACAGACCGCCGATGATCGTGAGTGAGACACCCGGATTGCGGCGCGCAAGCTCTTCACCGGCAGCGATCAGTGGCGCGTCGGAATCGTTGCCGTAGCCGGTCATGACTAGCTCGCGCGTTGCGGCGCGCAGGACGGCGGGGCTGGCGAGTGCGGTGGTGGCCGCGAGCCCCACCACGACGCTTCTTCGTGTCAGTTTCATAAAAAAATTCCCTGTTTCGTTGTTGACCGCCGCTTGAACGACTTCAATTATGAACAAAGTACTTTCGAAAACAACTTCAAGATAAAATTTAGAAAGTGTGCGCTCTCTGCGTGGACTTGCTCAATTTTCAGGCACAGGGCATCATTCGAGTGCCTTCAGGCACGTGTTACGGTCACGCTAGCAGCCTCTAGCGCCGCGATATCGGCAGCCGGTGCGCCGCGATCAGTGATCAGAGCAGCGATGTCGCGTATGGGCGCGATCCGGGCTCCGGCCACGTGGCCGATCTTGCCATGATCGGCCAGCATTACAGACCGACGCGCCGCCGCGATCATCGCCCGTTTAACCTCCGCCTCCTCGGGATGTGCATTTGTAAAGCCGCGCGATGC
Source organism: Roseobacter cerffii (assembly GCF_054226325.1). NCBI lineage: Bacteria > Pseudomonadati > Pseudomonadota > Alphaproteobacteria > Rhodobacterales > Roseobacteraceae > Roseobacter > Roseobacter cerffii. The sequence goes on along the minus strand of NZ_CM135757.1, from coordinate 1,504,330 downwards.
GTCCACCCCGGCGCAGCAGAGATAGGCGCAATCCGCATTCAAGCTCTCCAGCAGCAGGCCCGCGAGCGGCGGGATCAAAGAGCGGGACCGCTTGTTTCGCCCGGATTTCTTGAGCGTTCCACCCGTAACAACGACGGTGATACCGCTATGCTCCTCCAGTTCGATGGCGATATCCAGGCTGGACGTTATGACCATCACATCCGTTAGCCCTTCGGGCAGCGCCATCGCCATGGCGAGCGTGGTGGTGCCTGCGTCGAGGATGATCGTCTCGCCATCACGCACCTTGGCCGCCGCTGCGGCACCGATGCGTGCCTTTTCATCCGTAAAGTTCCGGCCCGGCAGGTCGACCGGACGCTCGAACCGCGCAGACTCAACCGCAACCGCCCCACCCCGCACGCGGCGCAGGAGCATCCGTCGATCCAAGATATCCAGATCAGAGCGAATCGTGACCGCTGAAACGCCGAGCGCCTCCGACAGGGTCGCGACCTCGGCAGAACGATCCTGCGCGATGATCTCCAATATCCTTCTGTGACGCTTTGGGAGCGGGGCGTCGAGCGCATCTTCCATCTTATCTTTTTGCCTTTGACTTGCGTTTTTCTTAAGAATGACAGATATCGAAAGAAACTCGGAAATGCACGACCTTTCCGCACCCCTTTCTGGAGATGACCATGAGCATAGAGCAAAGACTGATTGAGATCCGCCGCGAACCTTCCTCGGACGCGCCTGGCGATCCGGAGCGATTCCGCCGTGTGGCACTGACCGAGACAGAGATGATGTCGCAGGGCGAGGCGATCCGCGCCACACTCGACGCAAATAAGGTGCCGCTTGCCACCATCGGTCGCAATCTCGCCGACCGCACGATCAGCCGCATCGTTACCGTGGGGTGCGGAGATAGCTGGATCGCGGGTCACGGCGTCCGCCCCGCCATCGAAGAAGCGCTAGGCGCACCTTGCGAGCCCATCGAGGCTTTCGACTTTGCGACCTACGGCCTGGGCGCCATCGACGCCGAGACGGTCGTGATCGGCCTGAGCAGTTCGGGCAAGACCGAGCCGGTGATCGACGGGTTGACCGGTGCTGCCGAGCGGGGTGCCTACACCATTGGGCTGTCGAACACGCTGGGCTCGCCATTGATGGAGCAGTGCCCCGGCGCGCTCCATATCCGCGCGACGCGCGGCGGCTGGCCCACACAATCCTCAACCGCTGCCATGGCGCTGATGCTGGCAATGGCCGCGAGCGTCCGGACCGCCAAGGGAGGTGATGCAACGGCTTTGACCGACGCGCTAGCGGCTCTGCCAGATCAGGTCGATGCTGTCGCCCGTACCCACTATGACAACGCCAAGTCCGTCGCGAAAACGCTCGCGCGCGCCGATCTCATCCTCATGACCGGGGCGGGGCCATTCTATGCCCCGGCGGAGTTCGGTACGGCGAAGCTGCGCGAACTGGCCCCGATCCACGCCTATGCTTTCCCGCTCGAGGAGTATCACCACTATCGTAGCCAGAAAGCGGGTGACCCGATGTTCATCGTGGCAGGCGATTCCGCAAGCCATGCGCGCGCGGTTGAAACAACGGTCATGTCACGCGGCGTTGACGGGTTTTGCGTGGCGCTTGTTCCCGAGGGAGAGACTGAGATCGCCGAATTGGCGGATGTCGCCTGGCACCTGCCCAAAGTCGCACCAGAGACGGCGCCCATTGTCTACTCCGTACCGCTGCATCTCTTCGGCTACCACGCGGCGATGGAACGAGACGCGCTCGGGTTTGGCCCGCCGCGGCTTGGCGTGCCGGCGTGACACCGGAGCTTGTCACTGTCGGCGGGCTGACCGTCGATAATGTCGTTGCCGCGGATGGCACGGTGGCACTCGACCGGGCCGGTGGCAACGGTGCCTATGCCGCGGTTGGCGCCCTCAGCCTCGTGGACCGGGTCGGCTTGGTCAGCCACGCGGTGGCAAGCTATCCGCAGAAGACATTGCGCCGGTTGGAGGCAGGCGGCGTGGACCTCGGCGGCGTCGTCTTTTCCGAAGGACAGCTCACCGCCGGATCTTGGTTTCTCTACGATGCTGAGGGCCGCCGCCAGGAAGGCTTGACCGCGCCGGCCGCTGCCCTGTCCGAGGCCGGCTTTCGCACAGACCGGCTGACCCCCACTCAGGCCGCGCGCTGGCAAGAAACGCTTGCGGCGCGCCCGGCCGAGACGGGCTATTCCGAATTTCGTCAGATCCACCCGCTGCGCGCGGACCAAGTCCCCCAAGCATGGCTCGACGCCCGCGGTGTTCACCTAGCACCCAGCGGTCTCGATGTCATGCGAGAGATGATCGCGCTTTTCAGCCCAAAGGGTGCGAGGATCACTGCAGACCCGGGAGCCCATCTTTCCGGACTGCCGCTCGAGGCCATCGCCGATATCCTCGGCGTGCTCGATGCGTTTCTCCCTTCCGAAGTAGAGGTACGCGCGCTTGTGTCCGGCGCGTCCCCTGCTGATGCACTCGCGGTCTTGGCCGACATCTGTCCCGGCGCTGTTGCAGTCAAGCTCGGCCCCGCCGGTGTGCTCCTTTGGAACCGAGCGACAGCCTCAGCACATATGCTTCCCGCAGCCGCAGCACGCACCTTGGACCCGACCGGCGCAGGCGATGCGTTCTGCGGCGGCTTTCTCGCTGGGCTGACCCGTACGGGCGACCCGATGCGCGCAGCACAGATAGGCGCTCAGGCTGCCGCGCGGGTTGTTGAATGCTTCGGCGCAGACGGAACCCTTTCGGAAGTGGTGATCGCATGACAGATCTCTTCGCCGGGTCGAAACCTATCATTGCCGCGCTGCATCTACCCGATTTCCGCCTGAACCGCGACCGCTCACAGGCTTGGTACGAGGAGTACGCCATCGCAAATGCCCGTGTCTTCGCCGAGGCCGCGGTTCCTTGGATCAAGCTTCAGGATCAAACGCGGACGACCGGTCCTGCCGGCTCTGAGACCGTTGCCCGCATGGCGGCGCTGGCACGGCTGATCCGCGCTGAGTTCCCAAACCTGGGCCTCGGCATTATCATCGAGGCGCATGACCCGACCGCGGCGGTGACCGTGGCGCAGGCCTCGGGGGCGTCTTTCGTACGCCTAAAGGTCTTCGTCGGCAGTGCCATCGGTGCCGAAGGCACGCGCCAAGCGCTTGGCGCGGAAACCGTTGCGTACCGCGCCGCTCTGCGCGCAGACAGTGTCGCCATCCTTGCCGACGTCCATGACCGCACGGTGCTACCTCTCTCCGACGAAGACCAACCGACGGCCGCGGGCTGGGCCCTGAAGGCGGGAGCCGACGGTCTGGTCATCACCGGCTCCAACTTTGCTGACAGCATCGCCCGGATCGACGCCGTCCGCGCCGAGGGCATCCGCCGCCCCATCCTAGTCGGCGGCGGTGTCACAGCAGAGAACGTCGCCGAGGCCCTCGCCACCGCAGACGGTGCTGTCATCTCCAGTGCGCTGATGCGGAAAGGTGCGAGCCCCGCTGACCTTATCCGCTGGGACGCCGATCTTTGCCGTCGCTTCATAGACGCCGCCAGGGGCGCTCAATGAGCCGCGATTTCGCCGGCTATCGCGGCGCGCCACCACCGGTCCGATGGCCGAATGGCGCCGGTCTGGCCGTCTCCCTCGTCGTTAACATCGAGGAAGGTGCGGAGCTGTCGCTCACCGCCGGCGACGCGCGCAACGAGCCTATCTACGAGGCCGTCGAGCGCGTCGAGGATGCTCCCGACCCTTGTATGGAAAGCCACTTCGAGTATGGTCCCCGCGCTGGTTGGCCGCGCATCCGCGCCGCACTTGCGGAACACGGCTTTCCCGCAACGCTCAACGCGTGTGGTCGCGCTCTGGAAGCGACGCCCTGGATCGCCGCTGAGGCTGTCGCCGATGGCCACGAGGTCGCGGCCCATGGTTGGCGGTGGGAGCGACACGCGGGCATGGACGAGGCGACCGAGCGGTGCGTCATCGCCCGCACGGTAGACACCATCACCCGCACCGCCGGAACACCGCCGCTCGGTTGGCACACCCGCTCCGCAACCTCACCACGGACCCGCGATTTGCTGATTGAACAGGGCGGGTTTCTTTACGATTCAAACGCATACAACGACGACATCCCCTATGCGGTCGAGACGGCCACGGGGCCCCACATCGTCCTTCCTTATGCTTTCGACACCAACGACATGCGCTTCTACAATAACGGCGGCTTTGTCTTTGCGGAGGATTTCGCGCGCTACTGCATCGCCGGGTTCGACCGGCTTTTGATGGAGGCGCGCGATGCGCCACGTATGCTCTCGATCGGTTTGCACGCGCGGATCATCGGGCGGCCCGCCCGGATCGGCGGGTTGGAAGCGTTCCTCGATCATATCGCCGGAACGGATGCTTGGATCGCGACGCGAGCCCAGATTGCCCGGGCCTGGCGGCACGCCACTGGCTTGCCCGACTGGAGCCCGCGACCAGCCCCTGCGGACTTCGCTTCATGAGCCGGGATCTGATCGGCTATGGGGGCGCCTGGCCCGACCTGACCTGGCCCGACGGCAACCGCTTAGCCGTATCGGTCGTCGTCAATTTTGAAGAGGGTGCGGAGCGTCAGGTGAGCGATGGCGATCCGGTCAGCGAGCGGATCGGGGAAGTCCTCTCTGTCGTGCCGAAAGGCCGCCCGGATCCGGGTCAGGCCCAGATCTTCGCTTATGGCACCCGCGCTGGTGCATGGCGAATGGCGGATGCGCTTCGTCGCCACACCATCCCCGCCACGCTCTTCGCCTGCGGGCGCGCTGCCGAGCGCGCAGCACCGGTGCTCGAAATGCTGGCCAAGGACGGGCACGAGACCGCCAGCCACGGCTGGCTCTGGCGCCCCCACGCGGAATACGATACCCCGGAAGCCGAGGCCGCCGACCTCGACCGCACCAACGCTGCTATTGAAGCAGCTACCGGTGCCAGGCCACAGGGATTCTTCTGCCGCGGCGCCGAAAGCCTCTGGACCCGCGCCCTTCTGGCAGAGCGCGGCTATCTCTATACCTCCAACGGTTTCGACGACGACCTGCCCTATCGGTGCCCGTCGGGGCTGATCGTCGTGCCCTACGCGCTCGATGCAAACGATATGAAGTTCTTTCACCCCAATGGCTTCGTCCACGCCGACGATATGGTCGCTTATGTCACGGACGCGCTCGATGTGCTGGAGGCCGAGGCGGCACGCGGCCTGCCGCGCCTGCTCAACATCGGCTTTCACTTGCGGATCGTCGGCCGTCCCGGACGCTTTCCGGCTTTTGAGCGCATCCTCGCCTTGCTCGACGCGCGGCGCGACCGGCTTTGGCTTGCGCGGCGCGGCGAGATCGCGCGCGCCTTCGATGCCGCCTACCCCGTATGATCGCTATGGTGAACCCCAACACGTCCCGAGCGACCACTGCGGCCATGCTGCGCGTTGCTCAGGCCACAGCGCCCGACTTGGCACTGCGCGGGGTCACGGCACCTTTCGGTGTGCCGCTCATCACTGAGCCGCGCGCGCTCGACCGCGCCGCGCGGGCGGTTAAGCACCTCGGCCCACATCTAAGAACTGACCGGGCCGTGATTGTGGCCGCCTTCGGCGATCCGGGTCGCGATGCCCTACGCAGAAGGCTAAAGGTGCCCGTCACTGGAATTGCAGAGGCGAGCTTGCGAGAGGCATCTGCCCTAGGCCGCGTCGCCGTGGTCACCACAACGCTCAACCTGACCCAGCATATTGCAGCCACAGCCAGATCGCTCGGGCTAGCGGACTTCGCAGGCACCTGGATCACAGAGGGCGCTCCGGTGCTGCTCCACGCCACCCCACGCGCATTGCGGAAGGCGCTCCTCGCTACTTGCCGCCGCGCGGCCGAAGGCGGGGCAGAGGTCGTGGTTATCGGAGGCGGCCCGCTCGCCGTTGCCGCACGCGCCATCGCGCGCGACGCCCCTGTCCCGCTGATCGAGCCGATCCCTGCAGCGCTGCGCCTGACCCGCGCGCGCCTTGCCCGGAGGGCCGCACAATGACCCGTCTCGTTCATGCCGATCACGTCGTGACGGGTTTCACGCAGGGCGGCACGCCGGTCATCCTCGACGATGCCGCTGTTCTGATCGACGGTGAAACCATCGCCGCGATCGGTCCTGTCGCTGAACTCGCCCGTGCTCACCCAAACACGGATCGGATCGGCGGAAAGGGGCGCGTGGCGATCCCGGGCCTCATCAACGCCCACCATCATGTTGGTCTGACGCCGTTCCAGATGGGGGCCCGCGACCAACCGCTGGAGCTGTGGTTCCCCGAGCGCTTGGCCATACGCGACCTCGATCCGCGGTTGGACACCCTCTTTTCGGCCTTCGAGATGGTTGCGTCGGGCGTGACGACCGTGCAGCACCTTCACAGCCGCGCCCCGGGCGATGTGGATGCGGTCTGCGCCCGGGCGGGTGCCATCCTGGGTGCCTATCGCGAATTGGGAATGCGGGTCAGCTATTCCTTCGCGCTGCGGGACCAGAACAGACTGGTCTATGGCGATGACGAAGCTTTTGTGGCCTCCCTTCCCGAACCGCTCCGCGCACCCACGGCGCAATATCTGAGCGCTTTCGCGATGCCGCTGGCCGATCAGATCGCGGTGTTCCACGCTTTGAGTGAGACTTGGGCGGAGGAGCCGCTAGCCGCGATCCAGATAGCACCTTCGAACCTGCATTGGCTTTCCGACGCGGCTCTGGAAAGTGCGGCCCGCATGGCAGAGGAGACCAGCGCGCCCATGCATCTCCACCTGTTGGAGACGCCATATCAGATGGAATACGCGCAGCGGCGCACGGGTGGCTCGGCCCTTGCGCATCTCGACAGCTACGGATTGCTCGGCCCAAAAACGACATTGGGACATAGTGTCTGGATGACCGAGAAGGACCTGCAACTTGCAGCCGAACGGGGCGCCTGTCTCTGTCACAACTGCTCGTCCAACCTGCGCCTGAAAAGCGGCAAAGCGGATCTCAACGCCTTCCTGGCCTCTGGCGTACCTGTTGCGCTTGGCATCGACGAGGCGGGGATCAACGACGACCGCGACATGTTGCAGGAGATGCGGCTCGCTCTGACGCTGCATCGCCCTCCTGGACACGACGCGCCCTGCCCCACCGCCGCGCAGGTTCTGCGGATGGCGACAGAGCACGGCGCGGCCACGACACCCTTCACTGGCCGGATTGGGCGACTGGCGCCTGGAATGCTTGCTGACATCGTGCTTCTAGACTGGGAAGCGGTGACGCGGCCATGGCAGGACCCATCGATGCCGATCATCGACGTGTTGGTTCGGCGCGCCAAGCCCAACGCAGTTGAGACCGTGCTGGTCGGCGGGCGGACGATATACCACGAGGGCCGCTTCCCGGGGGTCGATCGGGCGGCGGTTCATGCGGCGATCAAGGTAGTATTGGCGCGGCCCGACACGCCTGACGAAGCGGCCATGCGGCGCCTCGCGCGGGATCTCATTCCGCCAGTCAGGCAGTTCTACCAGGGCTGGTTCGATCCACTTTAAGGCGCCTCGACCGGCCCAAAAAATGTTGCCCTAAATGTCTGGTGATCCGAACCTATCATGACTGCCCATTCCTGCCGTTGACCAATGGGTCAAGGTGCTGCGGCGCGGCCCATCAGAGCCGCCATTCGCTGCAAGTGCAAAATCTCGAACGAACGGAAACCACAGTCTGCGGCCCCAATGGCCGCTCAGCCATGTTTCTCGGACCGACCAAGTTTAGCCTAGTGCAACACCGAATTGATGACGGTACTCTGAGGCCGTTATGCCCGAGATGCGCTGGAATATCTTACTGAACGCGGACGGATCTTTGTAGCCGACCTCCCATGCAATTTGGTCCAATGGGCGGTTGGTAAGCTCCAGGATGCCCCTGGCTTTGGCGACGCGCGCCTGTTGAATGTACTCAGTCGGGTTGAGCGACGTGGCTTGGGCAAACCGGCGCATGAAAGTTCGCTTGCCGAGACTTGCAACCTCGGCGAGATCGCTCAGGTTCAACGGTGCGGTCAGGTCGGCGTGGATGTGGTGCTGAACCCGCCGGATCGCCGCGTCTGCGTGATCGAAATCGGGGACAAATTCGGTGAACGGGAGTTGCGAGGCACGCGGCGGCTGAACGACCAGAAATCGCGCGGTAGAGAGCATCGTGCTTCGCCCGAAGAAGCGTTCGACCAGGGTCAGCCCAAGATCGGTCCAGGCAAGCATGCCGCCCGCTGAAATCACGTCCCCATCATCCAGCACTAGATTTCGGTCAGCGACCTCGATGTCCGCGTGACGCTCGGCGAGTTGTTTGGCGAAGGCCCAATGGGTCGTGACCCGCCTGCCGTGCAGCAAACCACTTTCGGCCAGAACGAACGCTCCGGCACAGATCGAGCACACCCGGCTGCCCTCATTGTGTTGCGCGCGCAGCCACTCAGCTTCGTCCGACATCGACTGCATCTTGTTCGGCATCACGATGCTGGGCGGTGTGATGATGTAGTCAAGCCGATGGGGTTGGCCTGGATCGGAATCCCAGATGCATATGGGCTGTCCCTGATCCTCGGCGCGCCAATGCGATACCCGAACACTTCGCGACCCGTCCCGGTCGGCCCATTCGCCCGCAATCCTGAACAAATCTGTGAGGCCATAAATCGCCGACATCTGGCAGTCGGGGTAAATCAGGAGGCCAACCTCAGCGATCCAGTCTTGTTCCGCCTTTGTCACTTTTGCACCTGTTTTTGTCATTTGTGACAATCGCTGATTGCGAGCGCGATTGCAATATTGGGTCCATCGAAACAAGAACCGAGGCCCGATGAACATGATCCAAAACGACATGACACGACGCACTGTTTTGCAGACCGGTGCAGCAACCGCGTTGCTCGCTGCGATGCCCACCGCACTTGCGGCTCAAACCCTGACCCAAAACCAAGGAGAAACAATTATGTCTACCATTGAAACCCGCGACGGAACCAAGATTTTCTACAAAGACTGGGGCCCGCGCGATGCACAGCCCATCGTCTTTCACCACGGATGGCCCCTGAGCGGCGACGACTGGGACAACCAGATGCTGTTCTTTCTTGCCCAAGGCTACCGGGTGATTGCCCATGACCGCCGTGGTCACGGGCGCTCGGACCAGACCGACCAGGGGCATGATATGGCGACCTATGCCAACGATGTGGTCGATCTGGCTGCAGCGCTGGACCTGAAAAACGCCGTGCACATCGGCCACTCCACGGGTGGCGGCGAGGTTGCGGCTTATGTCGCAAAGGCAGAGCCGGGCCGGGTTGCCAAGGCCGCGCTGCTCGGTGCTATCCCACCGCTGATGCTGCAGACCGAGGCCAATCCAGATGGCATTCCAATGGAGGTCTTTGATGGGTTCCGCGCCGCCTTGGCCGCTAACCGGGCGCAGTTCTACCTCGATGTGCCATCGGGCCCGTTCTTCGGCTTCAACCGAGAAGGTGCCGAGGTCAGCCAGGGCCAGATTCAGAACTGGTGGCGCCAAGGGATGATGGGCAGCGCCTCTGCTCATTACCAGTGTATTGCGGTGTTCTCAGAGACCGACCAGACCGAGGACTTGAAGGCGATGAACGTGCCGACACTTGTGATGCACGGCGACAACGACCAAGTCGTGCCGATCGCGAACTCCGCCGAGAAAGCGGTTAAGCTGCTGCCGAACGGAACCTTGAAGGTGTACGAGGGTTTATCGCATGGCTTCTTTGCGACGCATCCCGATCTGGTGAACGCCGATCTGCTCGACTTCATCAAAAGCTAAGCCAATCGAAATGGAACAATCAGTTGGGAGGGCATTCGTGCCCCCCCCCAGCGGAGTTGGAGAACAAAATGCCTATCAGAACCTGGTGCGATCGGCACCCACACGACTGCGCCCGCGTGCAGAAACAGCAGGACCGCGAGTGGCTGCACAGCCGCGACATCGCGTTGGGACCACTGGATATCGTGGCCTCGGCAATCATAGTCGGAATTTGTATCTTGACTATACTCTGACATAGCAGCCACAGCTCTTGACGCGAAAAATGGGCCAACACTCAGCCAAGTTGAGGCGTGAACCCAATCGGGTGTTACGGAACTAACCAGGCCTGCTTTTGTCGTCTCAGGGCATAAAGACGACCCGCCGCTCAGCACACATGGGCCAGATTGGTTTACGGATGTTTACGTCCTCAGCCCCGCTGCAATGGCTATGGTCACTCTGGTTGGTGGCGAACACCTGCTTGGCGGGATCACAGGTTACGGTGTGACCGACACGACCGGCGAAAGCCCGGAGCGCGTTTCCGCTGTTCAGAAACTGAGCACAGCGTATCTGCGCAGAGCGCTCTATGATGACGACAATGGCTGGTCCGACGCCGCGAAAACGTTCATAGACAGCCCTGATCCACAAGGCCGTATCGAATAAAAGTCTGCCATCGCGATACCCCAGGCAGCATTGGGCTCATAGCGCCTCCAGGTCTCGCCCAACGCAACCCCGCAGCACAGAAAGGAAAATGGTGCCATGAACAATCTCATTACCGATGCCAGCAGCATTCCCATCAATGAAGCAACCCAGACCATTTCGATCAGCCCGGTGATCTTGCAGGCCCCAGATCGTGGCGTGCCACTGGAAATGCGGATCACCGCCGCGGTAACGGGTCACGATCTGCCCATTATCCTGCTGTCGCACGGACATGGGCCTTCCCTCTATATCCCGTCGAAGGACGGTTATGGCCCTTTGGCGAATCTCTATGCTGCACATGGTTTTGTCGTGATCCAACCGACCCATGTGAACTCGAAGGTCGCTGGATTGGCTCCTGACGCACCGGATGGCCCACTGTTCTGGCGCTCGCGTGTTGAGGACATATCGATGATCCTGGATCACCTGGATGAGATTGAGGCATCGGTTCCAAGCATTGCCGGACGTCTCGATCACGGCAAAGTCGCTGCGGTTGGGCATTCTCTGGGCGGGCAGACGGTAGGCATGTTGCTCGGTGCACGTCTAACCGATCCCAAAGACTCCGACGCGGTAAACGTCAACATGATCGAGCCGCGCATTAAGGTCGGAGTGCTACTGGCTGCTCCGGGAAACGGCGGTGACAGCCTTAGCGACACTGCGAAAGAGAACTATTCGGCGCTGAATCCGGACTTCTCCTATTTGACGACAAAAACACTGGTGGTCGCCGGGGACGCAGACCTCGCCACTCATCTCACTACTCGCGGCGCGGATTGGTACAGGGATCCTTTCCGTGAGGGCCCTGGCGCAGATGCGATGCTTACCCTCATCGGTGGAAAACATGGGCTTGGCGGCGTGTCGGGCTACGATGCCAAAGAAACCAGTGACGAGGACCCAGATCGCCTGGCTGTTGTTCAACGCATGACCTGGGCCTACCTGCGGTCAGCTTTTGACGAGGATGATCGGGCCTGGTCTGACGCCTGTAGCGCACTGAAAAGCCGTGTCAGCGCTCATGCCTATGTCGACTTGAAGTGATGGGATGTGTCGAGCTGAGCTTCAGTTCCGGATCTTTAACGACAGAGGCGCTCGGTCGACTTAGCTTTGCTTGGCGCATCAGCCATCCGCTAGAATACATAACGAACCAAACATCCGGCAGCTGCGCGAAGCCGACATTGGCCGCGTTGCAGAAATTTAGAAGTATGGGCTCACCACGGACCTCGGATGCGGCGCGGCATCTAGTGGCAGAGCCCACATGCATGGTTCAGAGCGGCCCGAAAAGAGACATCCAGCAGGTCATCGCGACGCTGCGGTCGCAGCCCACATTCCTGCTATTCGCTGCGACAGCAAAACCCAATCATGAACTCGCCTTGGCGCATCTGTAAAATCATTCTACCCGCCGTCATCAATAGGAGGCCGTTCTCCACGTGGGGGGCGCTCACCATAGCCACGCGGAGGTCTTTCGCCTTGCGGTGGCCGATCGCCCTCTCGGTTCATGAAGTCACTGGAGACCGTTCCTCTGAAACAACGCGGGAAGAACGGGTAGGTATCGGTTGCGAAATATACGTAGTGTCCATTTAGGATTCCGCCGTTGCATTCGTCCAGCGTACCGGATCCTTCAACAAATTCGTAGTCCTGTACATATGTGCCGTCATGGGCACCACCTGGTCCGGAGGCGCGCTCCCCCGCTTTAAGCTGCCAGGACGATTGTGCTTTGTCGCCAATGTAGTGGATTTCGAATCCGTCCGCGGCATAACCAAAGAGCGTTCCGTTAAGCGAGCCGACCACGGCAGAGGGGATGCCGTGATAGTGGTACATTCCGTCACCGTCCACATGCGCATTCTGCTCATCCATGATCAGCCCGCCTATGCCTTCGACGTTCCACCCCGAAGACGGGTCGCGTGAATACCCACGCTCGGTCGATCCGTCGTAGTACTCCGCTGTGCCCGGCCGCAGGGGTATGCCGGTTACTGTTATGCCGGAAATCCGAACCCTATCGGTGATGGTATCCGTCAGCTCGGGCGTCGCATCCATGCAAAAGCGGTGATCCTGCGCTTCCACGATGGCTCCTTCCCGCCACTGACCAGTTTCATGGTCAGGTACACCGTCGGATGTGATACAGCGCCGATCTCCCTCCACAGTGATCATGACATGCGCGGAAGCCGCACCGCTAGCCAAAAGCGTTAGGGCGAACGTAGTGCCAAATATCTTCATGAGGACCTCCAAACATGTCGATGTTGGTTAAACGGACGTGGGTCATGTTTCCGTCGTCTTGTTTTTGAACATGCCGGAAATGATCGGCGTTAAGTCCGCGGCAGTAGGTCGTCTTTGCTCATTCCTTTGGTGAACTGAAACAAGCGCCGGAAAGATCCGGACCACGAGCCACCTCGAGATTCGAAACGAAAAGAGATGCTTTCTTTCAACCGATATCTTCGACGGAAGCGGTCGACCGCAACGTTTGATGTTCAAAAGCCCATGTTGCTTTCGCTCTCTCACTATGAAAGTCAGTCTCTTGAAGAATTTTCTGACCGCACTCGCCTCCCTCGTAATACTCTGTGGAGCATACGTTTTTACCTTTGTCGCTCCGTTAGAAATCGGCGCCGCATTTGATCAAACAGCTGCATCGGAAGAGGAACGAACGGCAGCTCCCCAACCCAGACAGCGACCCGAGGGACGTGGGGGAACGGAGGCCAACGCGGTGGTGCTCGCTCCTCTGGAGGCCCAGACCTATGCCTTGACATTGCGCACCATCGGGACAGCCACTTCGCTACGCAGTGTCGATGTCGTCGCGACCGAAGCAGGTCAAATCACGGACCTTCAATTGCCGTCAAATGGGCATGTCGATTCCGGCGATGTCCTGGTGCAGCTTGACGACGCATCAGAGCAACTCGAACTCGACATAGCGCTCGCCGAGCGTGACCTCGCGGAGGCAACGCTGGACCGATACGTAACGCTTGCCAAAACCGGTGTCCGGACAAATACAGACGCCGACCTGACTGAGGCTAGAGTTGGGTTGCGCCTAGCAGAGGCCAACGTCGCCCTGTCCAAGAACACGATCGAAGAGCGAGTCATCCGTGCGCCGCTCTCAGGGCAATTGGGCCTGAGCGATCTTCAGGTCGGTGGCTATCTGGACATCAACGATCCAGTTGTCACTGTGGAAGACCCCAGTGTCATCGTTGCGGAATTCGAGGTGCCCGAACGATCGGTAGGCCTGCTGGAGGCTGGAAAAGAAGTCCTGATCGGCACGCCAACCTATCGCGGCCGGATCTTTCACGGCGAAATCATCGCTTTCGACACCCGGCTGGACAGCGTCACGCGCAGTGCGACCGTGCGAGCGGAAATCGACAACTCGGATGGGTTGTTGTGGGCAGGTATGTCCTTTGGTGTGCGGGTAGTCGAAGAGACAGACCCTATGCCTGTTGTGCCGTCAACGGCGATTACCTGGGCTCAAGATGGCGCTAGTATCTGGGTAGTCGAAGACGGCAGAGCCACACGACATTCTGTCACGATCCGCTACAGGGATGGCGATCAGATTTGGATTGAGACAGAAGCTCCCCTTGGCGCGCAGATCGTGGTCGAGGGCGCCCTCAAGCTACGCGATGGCACTACGGTTGCTGCTGCGGGTATCTCAACATGAGCCTAGAGCGCGTTCTACACCGGTCAGGGTTTGCCGATGTATTCGTTGCAAGACCGATTTTCGGGATCGTCATCAATCTACTTGTCCTAATCGCCGGGTTGGCGGCCCTGTCCGGCGTGGACGTCAGAGAAATGCCTGATGTCGATCAACCGGTCCTGTCTGTTCAGACAATCTACGAAGGTGCAGTACCTTCGACTGTTGATTCCGAAATCACCCGGCCTCTGGAGGACGCGTTGAGCGCGCTCGAGGGTCTGTCCTACTTGGAGTCCACCTCCAGTGCGGGGGACAGCCGGATTACGATCTACCTGTCTGACAGTGTCGATGTTGATGTCGCCGCAAACGAGGCTCGCGAAATCGTCTCTGAAACACTACGGCACTTGCCAGATGACATTGACGACCCGAATGTGAGCAAATCGGACAGCAATTCCGATGCCATCATCCGGTTGGCCCTTCGGGGTGACGCATCCTTCGCAGACCTCACCGAGATTGCCGAAGGTGTGATCTACGACAGATTGACTACGATCGACGGCATCGCCGAAGTCACTGTGCGCGGCAGCCGGTCCAACGAGTTTCGAGTAACGCTTGATATCCCGTCTCTCGTGAGCCGTGGCTTGACGATCGACGATGTCAGCACCGCCCTGCAGACCTTGCGGGACGATACACCGCTGGGCGAGTTGGAGACGACGGATCAACTCCTCTCGCTCAGCGTTGCAAATGAAGACGTGACCATCGAAACCGTTAGCAACCTCCGCATCAACGCCACAACGATCGTGGCTGATATCGCCTTTGTGCAATTGGCTCCGGAAGAAAGCAGCGTCCTGTCACGCATGAACGGCCAAACAGCAGTCGGCCTCGATATCACGCGGCAATCAACGGCCAATACGCTCGACATCTCGCGTGGGGTGAATGCCGCCGTTGCAGAGCTCCAGTCACAGTTGCCTGACAGCGTTGAGCTGTTCGTGGCGTCCGATGACGGTGTCTTCATCGAACAGTCTATTCAGGAGGTCGTGAAATCCATTCTCTTTGCGACAGTCATCGTCATCGTCGTGATTTTCGTCTTTCTGCGCTCGTTCCGGGCGACGTTCATCCCGGCGATTGCCATTCCAGTAGCCTTGGTCGGCACACTGGCCGCTATCTGGCTGACGGGGTTCTCCATCAACACGATTAGCCTTCTTGCGCTCGTGCTCGCGACGGGCATGGTCGTTGACGATGCAATCGTCGTAATCGAGAACATCGCCCGCAAACGCAAAGAGGGCCTTGGGGCATTTGCTGCCGCGGCGGCGGGCACGAACGAGGTGTTTTTTGCCGTTATCTCCACCACCGCTACGCTGGCGGCCGTGTTCATTCCGATCTCATTCCTTCCCGGGGAAGCGGGAGGCGTGTTTTCCGAATTCGGCTTTGTGCTGGCCTTTGCGGTCACGCTTTCCTCTTTCACCGCGTTGACGTTAACTCCTGTGCTGGCCGCCCTGCTGGACCCTGGGAAGCGCGTAGCGAACCTGGCCGACGGCGCGCAGACCCGAAGCAGATTGGGCGGTGCGTTCGACAACGTCTTGGATTGTGCGATCCGGCTCCCGATCCTTGTGATCGCGATCGCGGGAGCATTCGTGATCATCGCGCTCGGGGCCGCCAACACCCTCCCCTCCGAGATCACACCGTCGGAGGATCGCGGCTTCTTTCTGGTCCAGGCACGCGGGGCATCGGATACTTCCCTGTCCTATCTCGACACACAAGCCATGATGATCGAAGACGTCCTCGCCCCCTATCTGGAAAACGGAGACATCGAGACGGTGCAAAGCATCGTCGGCGTACGTGGCGGGACGAGCGCCTTCATCATCGTGCGCTTGCCTGATTGGCAAGACCGGGACTTTTCGCAGTCAGCTTTCATCGTTGATATCAGCAGAGAATTGTCCGCGATCCCTGGAGTGGAGGTGAGTGCGCGGTCAACCAACAGCCTCAATATCCGTGGAAGCGGCAGCAGCACTGGGCTCGATCTAGCGGTGACCGGCACCGATCTTGAAGCGATGACCAACGCCGCCGGTGACCTCGTCGCTGCCATGGCGCAAGACGACGCCTTCCTCAATCCGCAGTTGGCGGATACTTTAGTCAGCGCCCAGCTACAGGTCAGCATTGATGAGTCGGTCGCAAGCGATACGGGTATCTCTCCGGCGGACCTGAGTGCGCTTATCAGCGCCTACGTACAGGGAGAAATTGCGGTCAGCGTGTTCCAGAATGACACCGAAGTGGACATCGTCCTCACGCCAGGCGGTCCGCCGATCGACGATCCGTCGGATGTTGCTTCGGTCTCCGTTTTGTTGCCCGATGGCGGCTACATGCCCATGTCGGTTTTCACCGCGCTGGAAATGGCCGTCGCACGGGCGCAAATCGAGCGCCAGGGTGGCGCGCTGACTATCTCACTTGAGGCGAGTTTGCCGGATGGCATCGATCTTTCCACTGCGATGGCGCGTGCACAAATCCTTGCAGACGAGGTGCTACCTGACGGGACCGCACTCATCTTCACCGGGGAGGCTGCGCAGTTGGATGACAGCACGAGCGCCCTTTACATCGTGTTCGGCGTTGCTTTGCTCGTTGTGGTTCTGGTTCTGGCTGCGCAGTTCGAAAGTGTCTCAAGTGCTGTCGTGATCATGCTCACGGTGCCTTTTGGTGTCGCCGCCGCATTATTGGCAATCTCCGTAACCGGCGGGTCACTGAACTACTACAGCCAGATCGGCCTCGTTCTGTTGATCGGGGTCATGGCCAAGAACGGCATCCTGATCGTGGAGTTTGCCAACCAGCTGCGCGAACGCGGACAGGATATCGATACAGCGATCCGCAATGCCGTCAGCCTGCGGATCCGACCTGTGATGATGACAATGGTTTCGACAGTCTGTGGCGGGCTGCCGCTGATCATGACCTTCGGTGCAGGGGCAGAGGCGCGCATTGCGGTCGGGTGGGTCATTGTCGGCGGACTTGGCTTTGCAACAATCTTCACCCTATTCCTGACGCCCATTTTCTATCGCTACATCGCCGTTTGGGCAGCAGAACCTGGCTTTGCCGCGAAACGTCTCCAAGACGACCTGGCGGCAGGATCGGCGTCGGACGTCTTTAGACGGTTGGATTGATCCGCCGAACAATACATTGGTGCATCGCATGGCGAAGGCTCACTGGAGTCAATTCGACTTTTGCATGTTTAGAATAGATGGGATGGATGCTTCGGCAACCCTCCGAACGGGTTCCATCCTCATCGCCAGTTATGTGCGATCCGGACAGGCTTGCCCGCCAAAATAGGTCTCCCTCTCGAAGGGTAACCGCTCGTAGGATGAACATGGTACACACAGATGATCTCGGATCGGAGCGAGGATACCCCATTGCCATGACCCTAAACCAAGTCCTCAGCGCGGTCTTTCTGTTCGGCTTCCTCTGTTGCGCGGTGTGTCTGTCGCTTTCCCAATCTGCGCGTGCCGACATGGCATGGATGGAAGCTCGGATGGCGAATCCGAAGCTCGCATGCGACGACAGCGAGCGTTTTGCCCTCATTGTCCACGCCGGTGCCTATTGGGGTACGGACGATGACCCGAACAGGACCCGTCTTCTCCGTGAGATCGCGCAAAGCGCCGGGGACTGGCTGCGCCGAGGCGCGCCCGCCCTTTCGGCTGTCGAGGAAGCGGTTGTGCTCATGGAAGATGCAGGGATCTTCAACGCTGGCCGCGGCGCGATCTTGAACCGGGAAGGGTTCGTCGAACTCGACGCCGCCATCATGGACGGCCGCGACCTTAACGTGGGCGCGGTTGCGGGCGTCAGACGATTGAAGAACCCCATTCGCGGGGCGAAGCTCGTTATGATCTGGACGCCCCACGTTCTGTTGTCCGGAACCGATGCCGACGAGACGCTCGCCGCGCTCGGCGCGGAAGCGGTCGACCCCAATTACTTCCAGTCCGTTGTGCCGAAGGCCGATTTCGAACAGAAGGGCACCGTCGGGGCCGTGGCCCTGGACCGATGCGGCGATCTCGCGGCAGCGGGGTCTACCGGAGGTTTCGAGGACAAGATGGCTGGGCGCATCGGCGACACACCCGTTCCCGGCGCGGGCCTCTATGCGGAAAACGGCCTTGTCGCTGTCGCCTCCACCGGCCACGGAGAAAGCTTCCTCAAGACCGCTCTGGCGCACGACGTTGCCGCGCGGATGCGGTGGGGCGGACAATCAATCGAGGAGGCCGCGCGCGGTGCGGTTTTCGAGACGCTCGGAGACATTGCGGGCGAAGGTGGGCTCATCGCAGTCGATGCAAACGGCAACACCATCACAGTCTTCAACTCGACGGGATTGTTAAGCGAGGCAGCGACCTGGCGCGACGCTGCTGGGAAATGAAACTCGGCTATCCTGCGGCGCCGTCTTTTTCGCCAATGGTCCCACTTGCTTCGCAGCCCGTAGAGTTCACAGTCTCCTCCATCGACGACCCGGACCTTGGTCAAGCGTCCAGCAGCGTCTCTAGAACCAGCGAACATGAATAACGAGCGATCGTCGTTGGGTCTGGTCTGAGCCCCCGCCAACCTCGGAGACGGCACAACATCCGCATTCTGGTGGAACCGCTGGCACATCAGGACGGCCCGGAGCTGCCATTCGTCGGCTCATCACGCGCCGCGTTGCAGCTTCACCGAACTAGACGTTCGACACGAACGGAAAATCTAGTGATGGTCGAACTCACAGTCCGCGGGATAACCCTGCCGTTCGCGGGATGAAACTAAATGCCTGCTTCGAGGACTTCGTCCTATTCGGTCTTCTGTCGATTGGTGCCCCATCGGCTCATTTCTGCGAGGATGGGATAGAGGGTTTTGCCATCGGTTGTGAGCGAGTATTCGACGCGGACGGGCATTTCCGGGAAGATATCACCGTTCACGAGCCCGTCTTCTTCCAACTCCCGCAAGGATCGGGTCAACATCCGATCGGAAGCGCGAGGCACCAGTTTTTTGAGCTCGGAATAGCGTTTCGCGCCCATCATGACATGGAAAAGAAGAACCGGCTTCCACTTTCCTCCGATCATCGCAACCGCGACTTCAACCGGGCAATCTTCAACTGTCAGATCCCGGTCGAATTGCATCGTCATCTTCACTGTCCCATTGGCCCTGACGTCAGACAGTTAAGGCTAAGCGAAGTTTTCCAGCGCATTTGACTCGGCCGTTCCATGAACTGACCGGAGGAGACCTAAAGCCGGAGCTTCCAAGAAATCCCTCCTCCGAACTCATACATTTGCGGCAATTCTCTACGATCCGTGCATTTCTGGTCTTGCGCCAGCGCCTACGGCAATCCTTCGACGCTTACTAAAAACGTCATGCGCGCTCATTGGCCAACGATCCCGCAAACCCGTTGACGTTCCTCTTTCAACAACGGCAATTTGGGTATTATTCCGATCCGTCCTCACCTCTGAACTTCCATTGTCGGTAGTCGATCTAGGCTTCGCTGACTGGCTCTATCTCTCCTGTGTCACGACGATATTGATCTTGCTTTTTGATCAGAGGCGTTCAGATTAGCACATTCGCGTTGTTGCGCTTGCGGATATGGGCGGCCAAACCCGCGATTGCACGACAACCGCAAGAAACTCACGAGAAGATCGCGCAGTGCGCGGCCCGCAACAAAGGGATCATGTCGATGAGGGTATTGGCGATGGCAATGACTTTTGCAATTGCGCTTCAAAGTCAGAACGCCGCCGCCGAAGAGCTGACGATCCCTGGACCTAAGGGGGCGTTGTCCAGCGCGTACGTCGCCGCGCCCGACGCGCGACATGTTGTCGTTCTTGTCCCCGGTTCGGGGCCGATTGACCGCGACGGCAATGGGCCACAAGTTGGCCTGCACTCTGACAGCTACCGCCTGTTCGCCGGGGCCCTGGCCGCGGCGGGCATCTCCTCCCTCCGGATCGACAAGCGGGGTTTCTTTGGCAGCGCCGCGGCTATCTCAGACCCGAATGCGGTGACCATCGCTGCTTACGCCGAGGATGCACGGGGCTGGGTTGGCAAGGCTGCGGAGAAAGCCCCCTGTGTCTGGCTGGCAGGGCATTCCGAGGGGGGGCTCGTCGCGCTGGTTGCCGCAGCCAAGCCGCCGGTTGAGCTCTGTGGCGTGATCCTGCTGGCCACTGCGGGGCGCCCGATAAGCGAGGTCATGCGTGGGCAGATCCGCGCGAACCCGGCCAATGCGCCCTTCCTCCCAGAGCTGGAAGCCATAATCGACGATCTGGAGGCCGGGCAGAGCCGGCCTGTCGATGACATCTCCGCGGAGCTGCGGCCCATGTTTCAGCCGGGCCTGCAGCGCTACATGATCGACCTCTTTTCTTATGATCCGCAAGACGCAGGCGCAGCGCTGGGGCTGCCGGTGCTGATTGTGCAAGGGGGCGCCGATATGCAGATCGGTGTAGAGGACGCGGCGCGTTTGCAAGAAGCCTTGCCTCACGCGGAGACCCATATACTCGAAGATATGACGCATATGTTGAAGGCAGACGTGCCGGGGCAGCCGTTCGCGACCTATACGGACCACACGCATCCGCTTCACCCCGAGCTTGTTCCTGCGATTGTGGCGTTCATCTCAGCGCAAGACTAACCTCGGCCCTTGATCCCGACGGAGTGGCTGCGCCGTGCCCCGTCGGGGGGCGGTGGGAAGGGGGCCGCGCGTTGCACGATCTGCAATGCAGCCCGGTCGAGGGCCGATGATCCAGAGCTGCGCGCCACCTGCGCCTGCGCCAGTCGCCCGTCCGCAGCGATGGTGAAGTCGATCACCGCCGTGCCTCGGACACCCAGGTCCGGACGGCGTTGGCGCGCGATGTAGCGCATGACCACACCGGGGTAATTGGTGGCCGCTGCGGTGCCTGAGGCGGAAGGTTTCGCGGTTGGCCGACCTTGTGTCTTGGCCGTTGCACTGGCTTGGCCGGATGCAACCCCCTGCACGGCATTCTGTGCCGCCTGCCCCGTATCGGCTGGGGGCGGCGCCGGGCTGCGCGCGGGTTGCGGTCGGTCCGGGCGGAGCTTCGGGCGCAGTGACGTGGTCAGACTGGTCGAGGCCCTTGGCGGCGTCGTGGCTTCGGTGACGTCCTTCGTTGGTGGTCGGTGCTCGGTTTCAGCCACTGGACGGGCGGCCTTTCTTTGCGGTTCGAGGGGACGCGCGCTTTTGACGGTGGCCGGTTGTGGTGCGGGCTGTGCGGCCATGTGCTCGGTCTCGTCCTTCGTCGGGTCCGCAGTAAGCGTTTGTTGCGGACGCGCGGGCTGTTGTGTGCCAGCAACCATATCCACGAAACTTGTGCCCAACGTGGCAATTGCGGCGCCGGAGCCCGCCTCCGTCAGTGCAGGCTCCGGCGTCTGCCAGGGCTGCAGGATCAGCAGGTGCAGCGCCGATGCGCTCACCAGCGCTGCGGATTTCACGAAGGTGAGCCGCAGGGTCATGGCAGGCTCCGCTCGGTGATGATCAGGACCTGGCCCGCGCCGAGGGCCTTCAGGTCTGCGGCGACCCGGATGAGGTCTGCAGCGGGCAGCGCGCGGTCAGGCAGCAGGCGAAGCTGCGTGGTATCGGCCAGGCTGGCGTAGAAGCGTGACAGGCTGTCCACCGGCTCGCCTCCGGACCGCATGTTGCCATTGGCGTGCAGGACCAGCACATCCAGCGGCAGGTTGCCGTCGAGCTCGGCAGTTTGGACTAGGGCCAGCGGCCCGTCTATGGGCGTGCTCAACGTGCTTGCGACCATGAAAAACACGAGCATGAGGAACACGATGTTGATCAGCGCAATCGTCGGCTCGCGCTTATGTCGCCGCGCGGGCATCTGTCAGCGGCCCAGAACGGTAAGCGTGATGTCGGGGAATTGGCGCAGCGCCACAAGCGCGTCGGTCAGACGCTGAGCATCGACGGGGCCGCGCAGGCTGAGCAGCGCGTTGGTGCTTGGGGCAACCTCCGCCAGCGGGCTCTGCTGCAGATCGTCGAGCGTGTGCGGTGTGCCGTTCACGGTGAGGTGGTCAACGGACAGCTGCAGGAATAGGGGTGGCGCTCCCTGCGCATCGCTACCGACCGGGTCAGCGGCCGCCAGCTCGACCTCGACAAACCGTGAGAAGGTCGAGGACAGCATGAAGAAGAGCAGCAACAGAAAGATGACATCAATGAGGGATGTCATCGACAGGCGCCGTCGGGCCCGGGGCGCGCTAAGCATGAGACACATGCGACCGGCCGACATCGTTCGTAGGCAGCGCCTCGGCGGTGGCAGGCAAGGTGTGCAGCAGTCTCTCTGCCAGCAGGCGTTCACCCGCCATGCGCCCTTCGAACCAGCTGAGTGCGAGGGCGGCGGGCATCGCGACGCTAAGCCCGGCAGCGGTGGTCAGAAGCGCGACCCAGATGCCACCGGCCAGCACTGACGGATCGACCTGCGCACCCGCGTCCTGCAGGGCCTGGAACGCGTCGATCATGCCCAGAACCGTGCCGAAGAGCCCCAGCAGCGGCGCCAGTTGGGCAACCGTATCAAGCCAGCGAAAGCCGCGTTCGAGGCGGGCGAAGGCGCCTTCGGCCTCGATGGCCAGACGCTCCCGGCTCTGTGCGTTCTGCTGTGCGTGCCCGGCCAGCGGCGCGAGATAGCTGGCGGACCGGGCGAGTGCATCGTGTGCGCCGGCTGTGTCGCCCGCATCGATGGCCGCGATGGCGCGCAAGAGCGAGCGGTGGCGCCCGACACCCGCGCTTGCGAACTGCCAGAGCTTGTAGAGGATCACCGCGACGGTCAGCACCGAGATGATCAGCAATAGCAGAACCACCGGCCCGCCCGTCTCTACGAGGTCGCGAACAGGGGCGAGCCATGCCGATATCACCTCCATCATTGCAGGACCTCGATTGGCGTGCGCGACCTCGCTATGAGGGCTGCCTCGCAAGCCGCAGGCGTCAGCGTGTTGCCAGTGCAACGCTCTGTTCCATTGAAGAGGATGTGGCCGAGATCATCACAGTCTATCTGATCGACCGCGAATTGGCGGACCCGCTGCCGCCCTTCAGGCAGCGCGCCAAAGTCGAAGAGCGTCAGCCGGTCCACCTGACCCGCGGCGTCAAACAGGACTGTCTCCAGCACCAGTTCATCGACGGACGCGGCCAGGTCGTTCTGGATCACGAAGGTGAGCCTGCAGCTTTGCCCGTCGGTTTCAGCGGCATTCAGTTCGATCCCGATCTGCGCGGCCTCATCCGCCAGGGCGCAAAACGGGACAA
Source organism: Roseobacter cerffii (assembly GCF_054226325.1). Classification (NCBI taxonomy): domain Bacteria; kingdom Pseudomonadati; phylum Pseudomonadota; class Alphaproteobacteria; order Rhodobacterales; family Roseobacteraceae; genus Roseobacter; species Roseobacter cerffii. The sequence goes on along the minus strand of NZ_CM135757.1, from coordinate 1,481,108 downwards.
GCACCGCAACAAGTGAAAGAAGAAATCGGTGCATCGGCATCCCCGGATTGGTCTCAACAAAGTTGGAAAAGACCCTGGCGATGCCACGTGGCAGTTGCTGGAGTGTAGTGGTAATCTAGCTGGTTCGGGCCGCGGGATCAAACCGCGGCCCTCGCGCGTCAGACGATGTGTTGGATCGTCGCGAACCCTTCGAAGGTGGGCGACCCTTCATGCAGCTTGGCGGTGTCGCCAGCATTCTTGTGCGCTTCGCGGAAGGCGGTGCTGCGCGTCCAGTTGCGGAAAGCGTCTTCCGAGGCCCAGGCGGTATGCGAGGCGTAGAGGATCGTGCCCCCCGCTTCCGGACCTTTCAGCATGTGAAACTCGACAAAGCCCTCCATGTCCTTGAGATGGCTGTCGCGCCCCAGCCAGAGCGCCTCAAAGGCTTCCGCGTTTTCGGGGCGGACGGTGAATCGGTTCATGGCAATATACATCTGTGGTCTCCATTGGATCGCTTTCTCTTCTCTTGGCCTCTTTGAAGCCGCGATCAAGGTCAGAAGGTTGCGGCAACGGTCAGAATGAAATTGCGCCCGGTCGCATTGCGGGTCGACAGACGCGGCTGGTATAGCTTGTCAAAGACGTTTTCGACGCCGAAACGGATTTCAGTGCCCTCGAGCATACCGCGCTGGGGCACGTAGGTGGCGCGCAGGTTGCTGACACCGAAGCCGGGGGAGACATCGGTGCCCTCGTCATAGCGGCGCTGGGTCACGAGCTCGTAGCTGAGATCCCAGGTCTCGCTGAGACGCTGGCCGAGCGTGATCCGCAGCGCATCCGCCGGATTGAAGCGATAGTCTTGCACTGTGCCATTGAGCAGCGTCTCCTCGCCGTCGGAGATATGAGCGTTGAGATCAACATAGAACCCGTTTTGCCGCGTGTAGGAAGCCTCTAGCTCGAAACCGTCCCGGTCGACTTCATCCACCGAGGCCAGCGGATCTCCCATCGCACGGAGGGTCGTCACGCTGTCCGAAGCTTGCGTATAATAGTTAAGCTTGAGCGCGAGGGTGTCGCCCGCCTCGAAAACATCGAGGCCCTCATAGGAGACGCCCAGCTCATAGGTGGTGGCGCGCTCCGACTGGAAGATGAGGTCGCTTTCGATATCATCGACGATGGGAAGGTTCACAGTATAGGCCGCCGAACCGAAGAGGGCGATGCCATTGTCAAAGGCGTAGCGCACCGAAAGCCCACCCATCAGCGCATCATCGCTGAATTCCGACACGCCGTTAACTGGGTCCTCGGTGATCTTCTGGGTCTCGTAGCGCAGCGCAGGCATGATCGTCCAGGCGTCACCGATTTGCATTTCGTCGACCACATAGATCGCGAAGACCTCCTTGTCACCGCCTGGGGCAGACCCGTCCGAGGCATCCTGACGCTCGCGCCAGATATACTCGGCGCCCGCGCGCAACTCATGCTGCACCGAGCCGGTGCTGAAGAGCGCGGTGTTGCGGATGCGCAGCGTGGTGGTCTGGTAGCGGTTGTCGGCATCGAGAAGGCCGAGCGTGCCAACAGGCAAAGTGCGGTCGATGGCCTCGCTCTCCACGAGCTCATCGGAATAGGTCAGCTCGACATCAAGATTGACCAGATCATTGCCCGCCGGGTTGTAGTTATAGCGCAGGCTGGCAACCTCGTTTTCGATAAAGCGGTCGACGTTCCCGAAATTGGCGAGACCGAAGGTGTCATATGGAACGTCGAACTGCTCCTGCTCGGTGTTGGAATAGCTGAAGGTCAGCGAATGCGCGCGGTCGTCGCCAAAGGTGTACCGGCCCTTGATGAGGTAGGACGGGTCGTCCAGATCGCCCGCAGCCGCGTTGATCTCGTCCCCATCGCCATCCTCGCGCACGCCAAGGGTGCGGCGGGTGTAGTTGAAGAGCAGTTCCAGGTTCTCGTCGGGCTTCCACCCGAGTATCGTCGAGCTGGTCAGGCCATCGCCGTTCGAAGAGAATTCGAAGGTCTGCCGCCCGCCGAAACCCAACTCATCGCCGAGGATGTCGGAGGCGTTGATCGTCTCCAGCCGCACCACCCCGCCGAAAACGCCCGAGCCGTACTCGAAGGAGCCGATGGTGCCGCGAATGACCTCGACCTCGCGGAAGAGAAACGGGTCGGTATAGAGCTGTGTGCCGATGCGATACAACTCCTCGCTGCCCTTGGTGGCGCCATCGACCTGGATGAGCACCTTCTGATCGGTACCGAAGGTTCCGTTGGCGCCGTAGCCCCGAATGTTGATGCCGGAGCCTGCGGCGGTCGCGCCGTTGACCAGCGTGACACCGGGGACGGAGTCGATCAGCTCAGCGATAGTTCCGGCCTGCCGGTCTTTGATCTCGGTCTCGTCGATGGTGGTGGTGGGAATCGCGGCGTCTGTGGCGACATCCCGCTTGCTCTCCCCCAACACGATTGTGCCGAGGTATGTCTCATCCTCTTCCAGCGCTTGCGACCAAACGCTGCCCGGTGCGGCGATGAGCACGACAGTGGTGGCGCGCAACACGATGCGCGAAGATAAAAATGACATGGGGTCCCCTCGAAGCTGGCTAATTCGTGAGCTTGCAAGAGGCTGGCCACAGTCAATTTGGATAATTTCAGACAAGCTTTTCGCTTGCCTCTTGAACGACTATCTTAAACTTACTAAAAATGTCAAGAATACCGAAAGCCAGGTGAGACGATCCACCGAGCCAGTTTTGATCCCCCGACAAGATTGGTGCGCAGTGATGACCGACCTCAACCCCGAAGACATTCGCGCAGCCCGGGCCGCAGATCCGAAGTTCCGCGACCGCGATCTGGCGGAGCGGCTGCAGATCAGCGAAGCGCAGCTCGTGGCGGCCCACGTGGGCTTTGGCGCCACGGCTGTAGTGGCGCATCCAGATCAGATCATGCATGCCGCCGCGACCTTTGGCGAGACCATGGCGCTGACGCGCAATGTCTCCTGCGTGCATGAGAAGATCGGTGTGTATGACAATTACCACCCGGGGTCCCATGCGGCGATGGTGCTGACAGAAGACATCGACCTGCGGATTTTCCCCAACCACTGGCGCCATGCCTACATGGTCGAGACAGAGACTGACGCAGGGCTGCGCCGCAGCCTGCAGGTGTTCGATGCGGCAGGCGATGCGGTGCACAAGATCTTCCTGCGTGGCGATGATGTCGAGGCGCCATGGGCGGAGGCCAGAGCGCAGATCGCTCTGCGCGATCAGGACGCGACATTGACCGTAAAACCGCGCCAGCCGCCGGAGGCGCCCAAATCTGATCCCGGCAAACTCGATATTCTGCGCAAGGAATGGGTCCGGATGACGGACACCCACCAGTTCCTGCGCCTCGCGTCGAAGCTGAAGATGAACCGCTTGGGCGCCTACCGGATCGCGGGCACGCCGTTTGTGCGAGCGCTTCCGCCGCGGGCCGTGAACGCGATGTTTGAGGCCGTTCGGGACCGGCAGATCGACATCATGCTCTTTGTCGGCAATCGTGGCTGCATCCAGATCCACACCGGCCCAATTGGGACGCTCAAACCGATGGGGCCCTGGCGGAACGTGATGGACCCCCGCTTCAACCTACACCTGCGTGGTGATCACGTCGCAGAGGTTTGGGCGGTGGAAAAGCCCACGCAGCGCGGCCCGGCGGTCTCGGTTGAGGCATTTGATGCGCGGGGCATGTTGATCTTCCAGGTCTTCGGGCTCGGCAAGGAGGGGCGCGACAGCCGCCCGGCATGGCGCGAGATCGTCGACGACCTGCCGTCGCTTGAAGTGGAGGCAGCACAATGAAGTTCAGACAGGGCCGCATGACGCTGAGTGACCGCGTTAGTCTGATGATCACGCTGATCCTTCTGGCGCTGGGGATTGCCACGTCGAATGCGCGTGCGGACAGCAGTGCCAGCCGGATCGTGTCGCTTGGTGGCTCAGTGACCGAGATCGTCTTTGCGCTTGGCGAAGATCACCGTCTTGTCGCACGGGATACCACCTCGAGCTTTCCGCAGGCCGCGCTGGACCTGCCGGATGTGGGATACATCCGGGCGCTCTCGCCCGAGGGTGTGCTGAGCGCCCAGCCGGATTTGATCATCTCCGAAGCCGGAGCCGGGCCGCCAGACGCGCTGGAGCTTTTGAAGTCCGCGCAGGTTCCCTTTGTAGAGATGCCGCAGGCGCGTACGCCCGAGCAGATTGCCGAGAAGATCAACGCCGTGGGCGCGGTCCTCGGTGTGCCCGACAAGGCGGCAATGCTTGCTGATGAGGTATTGGCGCAGTTGCAGGCGACGGCAGACGACATCGAACGCGTAGAGGCGTCGCGCCCGCGGGTGCTGTTCCTGCTCAGTACGCAAGGCGGGCGACTGATGGCCTCAGGCGCGGAGACAGCGGCGGATGCGATCATCGAACTGGCGGGCGGAGACAACGCGATCGACACATTCGAAGGTTACAAGTCCGTGACCGCGGAGGCGATTGCAACCGCCGCGCCCGACGTAATCCTGATGATGGATCGTGCGGGAGATCACGCCAGCAGCAACGCCGAACTCTTCGCGATGCCCGCCCTGCGCACCACGCCCGCGGCGCAGCGGGAGGCCGTGGTGCGGATGAACGGCCTGCTCCTGCTCGGGTTCGGACCCCGCACGGCAGAGGCGGTTCGTGAGTTGCACAGCGCGCTCTATACAGCAGGCTGACGCTGTGGCGCTGGCCGACCAGAGCATAGGCGTGGTGGTGGACCGCCGCCACCGGGCGCGACAATTGCACGGGGTGCTGACGCTGTGCCTGATCGCGGTTTGTGTCACGAGCCTTGCGGTGGGTGCATCGGGCACCTCGCTTTGGCGCGCGCTGTGGAGCCTTGTGACCGGTCAGGGCGCGGCGGCGACCGAAGCGGTGATCCTCTGGGACATCCGCGCGCCGCGGACAATGCTGGGTGCCTTTGTCGGTGCAGCTTTGGCAGTCTCAGGGGCGGTGATGCAGGGGCTCTTCCGCAACCCACTGGCTGACCCCGGGCTTTTGGGCGTGAGCGCTGGTGCAGGTCTTGGCGCCCTACTGGCCATCGTGGTGGGCGGTGCGCTTCCCTTTGGCGTTGCGGCGTATTTCGGGGATGCGCTGCTACCTGTGATGGCCTTCGTGGGCGCCTGGGCGTCGATGCTGCTGCTCTACGCGGTTGCGACACGCTCAGGGCGCACCTCGGTGGCCACGATGCTGCTGGCCGGGATCGCCTTGGCCGCGCTGACAAGCGCGCTTTCAGGCCTGCTGATCTACCACGCGGATGACATGCAGCTGCGTGAGCTGACGTTCTGGCAGCTGGGCTCTCTCTCGGGCAGTTCATGGGCCAAGGTCATGATTGCGGGGCCCGTGATCCTGATGGCCACGTTCATAGCCACCACGCTCGCGCGGGGACTCAACGGGCTTGCTCTAGGCGAAGCGTCGGCCCACCACATCGGGATCAACGTACAGCGGACCAAGAACATCGCGATACTTGCGGTCAGCGCGGCTACGGGTGCGGCGGTTGCTGTGTCGGGCGGCATCGGGTTTGTCGGGATCGTCGTGCCGCATCTGCTGCGCCTAGCGACCGGCCCCGACCATCATGGGCTGCTGATCAACTCGGCGCTGCTGGGCGCCAGCCTGCTGCTGTTGGCGGACATTGTCTCACGCCTCGTTGTGGCACCTGCGGAGCTGCCCATCGGGATTGTCACCGCGGTGCTGGGCGCGCCGTTTTTCCTTTGGATTCTCCTGCGCCGCCGCAACGTGGTGGATCTGTGAAGTGATCAGCGCCAGAGATGTCACGCTGCGGTACGGGCGTAAGCCAGTCCTCGAAGGCTTGGATTTCACTGCACACCCGGGTGCGCTGACAGCGATTGTCGGGCCAAATGGATCAGGCAAGACGAGCCTGCTCAAGGCGTTGACCGGAGAGATCAAGTGTGACGGAGAGGTCCGCGTCGAAGGCTACGACATCGCGACAACACCGGCATGGCAATTGGCGAGCCTGCGTGCGGTTCTACCGCAATCCACACCCATGTCCTTTCCGTTTCAGGCCATCGAGGTGGTGCGGCTGGGCCTAGGTCAGGGCACATCGAATGACCCGCGTCTGCCGCACCGGGCCTTGGCGCGGGTTGGCCTGGCCGGGTATGAGGCGCGCTTTTATCAGGAGCTGTCCGGTGGCGAGCAGCAGCGCGTACAGCTGGCGCGGATCCTGTGTCAGGTTTGGGAGCCCTTGGTGTCCGGGCAGCCGCGCTGGCTGCTGCTCGATGAGCCGGTGTCGAGCCTGGACATCGGACATCAGCTTCAGATCATGCAGATCGCACGAGACTATGTGGATGCCGGCGGTGGGGTCGTCTCGGTGATGCATGACCTCAACCTGTCCGCCATGTTCGCAGATCATGTCGTGCTGATGAAATCGGGGAGGATCGTCGCCGACGGTCGGCCGGAGCAAGTGCTAACCGATGAAAACCTCACAAACACATACGGGTGTCTGATCCGGACGCGAACACCCCCGATGTCCTCCGGGTGGTATCTGCTGCCCCAAGCGACAAACCGTTGTGACGTCGTTTGAGCTCGCCAACTCTGACTTGCGCGTCTTGCATAGCGCCACCAAACAGAAATGACGAATGCACTCGCAAACACACCAGAGCTGATTTCGAGGTCATATTTCGGCCCATATGAGAAATTGGGCCTGCACCTCTTTTGCTGCGGACGCAGCCCACTTACCGGACATTCGCTGCAACGAAGACGCTATCAGTCAAATGGATGGGCAAGTTCAGGGACAAACCTGACAAAGCACCCGCGACCCTCGAGGTCTGCTCTGGCGCTCGCGATGTTCGGGCTGCCTCACGATCGAAGTGCGACGACGCGGTCAATGACCCGGCGTATCTCCGGAAGATGTCTGTCATCGTCATGCGCCACCAGCCACGCATCATGGGATAGCTCGGGGATAGCCTCAGACCGTCTCTCGAGACGTTGCTCCTCGTCTCCGATGAACGTCGGCAAAACGACTTGGCCAGCACCTGCCAAAGCAAGATCGAGTGCAAGCCTCGGATGGCTCACCTCATAGCAGACATCCTGCCCTGCGCGCTCTTTGGTCCAGCGCGATGACGGCGTATCCACGGTGTGGACAATCCAGCGAGATGGTGCGTGGGCCAGCGCATAAACAGCGAAATCGTTCCGGGCGAGCCTCCTTCCCGCAAGTCCGGGTTCGGTTGGGCGTTTGTTCCGGATCGCTATCGACGCTTCGCGCCGTTTGATGCTTAGAACTGCCTCGGACGACACAAGGCGCAATCTAACATCAGGCGGATCACCAGTGATGTTCTGCCAGCGCCTCGCCAGCGCAAGAGACGTCCACGCCCCTGCCGACAGCTTGACGAGTGGCGGATTGTCGTCTCTCGGTTTGGCCGTCGCTCGTGCGATGCGTTCCGCAACAGCTTCGACTTCGCGCATCAACTCGATGCCCGCGTCCGTCAAGTCGTACCCATGCGTACGGCGCACAAAAAGTTCACGGTCAATGGTGCGCTCAAGGCTCCGCATTCTCCGTCCAAGTGTGGGTGCGCTTGAGGCTACGTCCTTGGACGCGGCCGCCAGCCCACCTGCCCGCGCAACCGCCAGAAAATCAGCCAAATCGTTCCAGCGAACACGCTCTGTGCCAAGCGGATATTCGTTCATGAATGAAACGATAAGTTCAAATCGTATTGTTTTGCAACGTAGCGCAATTCCATAGCCTGACGGGGTATGCCGACATCACTCCCAGTATTCTTGCTTTTGCTCCTTCTGGTGGGAACCGTCTGCAACGCGATGGCGGTTTCGTTCATGGGCTTTTACATAGTTGACGGCTTGGATCAGGAGCCGTGGAGCATCAGCGTCTATACAGGTCTTTTCGCCCTTGCTGTCATCTCCGCGAACCGGACCTTTGCGAAGCGGATCGACCAGGGGGCAAATCCATTTCCAATGATCGGTTTCGCAGCCGCAAGCTATGTCGTAGCAGCCATAGCGCTCTCTTTATCGCCAGATTTTCTGACGGTTATTACCGTCGGTGTGATTGGCTTTGGCATCGGATCAAGTTCGATGTCGACCATGTTTTCGGTGGGCGGGGTCATTGCAGATCGCAAGGCCATCAAGCGCAGCACCTTTAACGCCTACATGCGCGCCACAACGTCGACAGCCTGGATGATCGGCCCCGCGCTAAGCTTCACTGTGGCCGATCAGGCGGGCCCGGAGACTGTCTTTCAGGTCGCATCCGCAATAGCACTCCTGTGGCTTAGTCTGTGGTGGTGGACAGGTCCACGTGATGCCGCCGTTCGACCCGCTTTGGATGCGCCGCCCGATTCCGGGAAGAATGCTTCGAATGCCAAGCTCTGGAACGCGGTCCTTTTCGTATTCTGTCTGGCACTTGCACACTCGCTCACGTTCTCGGCGTTGCCAATTTTCTTCGTGAGAGAGGTCGGACTACCAGGTTACGCGCCAGGAGCGGCCTTCAGTATTAAGACGTTCGTAGAACTCTTCGCGATCTTCTCTACGCCGTTCCTGATCGCACGATTCGGACTGCGGACCTCGTTGTTCGGAACGGCACTCTTGGCGATCGTTGCCATTCTTGTTCTCGCAACGGTGCAATCGCTTCCACACATGCTCATCGGCGCTGCTCTTGAAGGCTTCTACTTCGGACTGTTCTCGACACTGGCGATCAGCTTCGTGCAATCGCTGTCTGAAGATCGACCCGCCTACGCGACGGCGATGTACTGGAACACGATGATGATCACGCTTGTCATTGCCGGGCCCGCTGCCGGCCTGATCGCGCAAGTGTCTGACTTTCAAACCGTCATATTCTCTGCATCTGGATTTGCCATCGCATCGGCCATCATTCTCGGCCGGAGCACTTTAAGTGAGCGCCCCGCAGCATCCTGAGCCAGTAACGGCCTTGCAGCGCGAGCATTCGAGTGACCCGGTCATTTGTGCAGGGCGCAGCATTGGTGAGCCTGGGCTCGCTCCGGTTAGCAGAGGCGGAATAGCATCTGAACGCTTCGCTGCATGATTGAGAGCATTGGCGGCCCTTGCGCGCAGGATGCGGCGGTAGTTTTCGCGCACTCCATTCTCCAATGGACCCCTTCGAGCTACCAAACGGAAAAATCAAAGTCCGGTCGACCGGCCTGACGCCACTGATGTCTCCTCCGCGCGCTCTGTGATCGTCGGAGCATTCATTGGATGCGCTCCCACAGTTTGGATCAGTTCGGTCCTAAGCATGCATAATCGGTCTGACCCTGTACTGAGGTCGAGCTCTCGATGAGCCGGAGCAAGAACCCTTCTTTGAGCAAGGAATGACCAAGCGACGCCGAACACACTCCGTTCTCTTCGCCAAATACTATCAAAATCCCAGAGCTCTCTCAGGCTCGTGCCGTTCGCAATTCAAGCTTCGGCAAATGCGCCCTGACGAATTTCGCGTAGAGGTTTCAGGACGTAGTTGAGGACCGTCTTACTGTCGGAGATTATCTCGGCCGTGACGACCATTCCGGGACGTAGAGGATGCCCGCCGAGTCTGATATCGCCACCATCGTTTGGAAGCGTAATCTTCACCCTATAAACCGTCTCTCCGGTTTCATTCTGAAAGCTGGTCGGCGACACCTCGGCGACGCGCCCCTCAATGGTCCCGAAGCGCGTGAAATCATAGGTAGACACCTTGATCGTTGCGGGAAGGCCTTCTTGCACGGTCCCGATCCGATCAGCCCCGACCTCGACTTCCACCTCCAGCAAACCCCCATGTGGGACTATCTCCACGATGAGATCGCCAGGTGCAATGACCTCACCGCGTCCTGACACAGACAGCTGCTGTATGGTTCCAGCCGTCGATGCCGTGACAACCGCGCGGTCGAGGCGGGCATCGATTTCAGCCAGGTTCTGCTCTGCCGCGACGAGCTCCTCAGTCAGTTCAAAACGGCGTTGCGCCGCCTCTCGCCGACGTTCGGCCAGAAGTTCTGCGCGCCGAAGGTGCGTGGCCTTCTGTGCGTCCTGTTCAGCCACGATATCCCCGTTCAGCTCCAACAATTCCCGTTCAATCTGAAGCCATCTGCGCTCAGCCGCTTCTGCCTCGCCAAGCGGTATAGATCCGCGCTCCACAAGCATGCGATACCGTTGGAGTTGATCCGCTAGAAGGTCCAACTCCTGCGCCAGGCTTTCACGCGTTTCCGTCAAGGCGTCTATCCGGTTTCCCGCGGCTGTGGCTTGTGACGAGATGATCTCGATCCGGGCGGTCAGAAAGTCCTGCTCGGCCCAGAACAGCTGTTCTTCCGGCGAAAGATCCGCCGCTTCGGAACCAAGGGCCGGGGTCTCATCCCGCAGTACAAGCGACGCCCGGCGAAGCTCCGCACGCAGCGCGCCAAGTCTGGCCTCGACAGTTTGCCGTTCCCGCTCCAGCGATGCACTGTCGAGCGACAGAAGATGGTCGCCCGCGGCCACGTCCGCACCGACAGAGGCACTGAGTTGCTCAACCACGCCGCCGTAGGGGTGCTCCACATGGACGGTGTTCGACTGGGTGGCGATCACCCCGTCGCCAACTGTGATCTCATCAACCGAAGTCGTCGCGGCCCAGAAGATCGCGAGAACGATTCCGGTCAAAATCGTGACAATCAACTGCCGCGCAAAGCGGCCATCACGTCGCTCGGGCAGCTCCGGACTGGCATCGAGGCCGCTCAGATGATCCGGCACTGCATCGTCTGGGGCCCGGCGAGATGCCTTCAGGGGTATGAGGGTTTTGGGGATCATCACGCGGCCTGCTCGCTGTCGTTTTGGCGATAGACCCGCGCCTTGCGGGAATTCAGCGCGATCACCAGATCCGCTTGGCGGATAATGCTGGGCCGGTGGGTGACCATGATGGTCGTCATGCGATCTTGCCGCACTTTCAGAGCGCTCAACAGGTTGCTTTCTAGGTGGCGGTCCAAACCGCCTGCGGGCTCGTCGAGGCACAGGACAACCGGGTCGGTCAGGAACGCACGCGCGACCGCCAGCATCGATTTGACGCCCGGGCGCAGAATGGCGCTGTCGCGCGATGGATCGAGCCGGGTCGACAGGCCCTCGGGCAGGTCGTTGAGCCACTCCGTCATGCCCAGATCCGCAAGCACCTGATGCAGGCGCTCATCACTTGCTCCGGGATCGGCAAACCTCAGGTTTTGGGCAACACTTCCGAAGAAGAACGGGGGCTGTTGCGGGACGTAAGCGATGTTTGCGACCCGGAACTCCTTGGAGAGCTGCGCGATATTCAGCTGGTTCAAATGCACCGCACCCGCATTTGGCGGCAAGAGCCCCGCAAAGACCTTCAGAAGGGTCGACTTGCCGGACCCCGACGCGCCAATCAGGGTCGTGAATGCCCCGTGGGGAATGTCCAGATGAAGATCCATCAGGGTCGGCAACACCGATTTCGGGAAGCGCACGACGACATTTGATGCGCTGAGATGCCCTTCCGGCATCCGCTGAACCTCGGCCGCACGGGTCGATTCTTCGTTGGGGAGGCGCATCATCGCGTCCACATCAGCGGCCAAATCGCGCACGTCCTGGAGGCGCGACATCTGGACCAGCAACTGCTGAACCGGTGCCATGAGCCGCCAGGTCAGGATGGTCGTCGCCACAAGCTGCCCCTGTGTCACGCTCCCGTTCATCACCAGTACCGCGCCAACACCAATCACCATTGCCGCCGAAAACGGGAGGCTGGCATAGGAAATCCCGCCAATCACCCGCGCATAAATCGCCACGCGCCGTCGCTGACGCACAAGATCCCCGATCTGCGGGCTGGTCTTTGTCCACAGCGCATCCGCCAGGCCATATCGCGCGATATGCTGCCGGTTCGCGAGGATTTCCGTGACGGTGCGCGACACCCCGCTTTTGACGATCGCGAGCTTGCGCGTCTCGCGCTTGAGGCCCGGCCCGGCAACCAGGCCGGCCAGACCGAAAGCGACGCAAAGAACAAAGAGCATCGCAGCCAACGGCCAGGCCATGAAAGCAATGGTGGTCAGCAAGATCACGGTCAAGGGCAGTTCCAGCAGCGTCGCCACCATTGGGCTCGCCGGAACATCCCGAATGGCTTCGAACTGACGCAAACGCGCCAGCTGCGCACTCACGGGGGCTGCGGTCACGAGGTTGGGCCGAAGCCGCAGAAGCTTGCCGAAGAGGTCTGCGCCAAGGATATTTTCGACCCGCGCCGAAATCCGCCCGATAAGCTTGGTCTTGATCCGGCGCAACGCAAAATCCACGCCGAACACAAGGCCAAGCCCGAACAGGATGTGCAGAAGAGTCGTGGTGTTCCTCGTGGGCAGGACCGTGTCAAAGATCATCGTGATACCGAAGGCCACGATGATGGCCATCGCACCGGTCAGGACCGATAGGAGGAACAGAAGCCGCACCTGCGGCGCGAACCGAGAGAACAGATCAGCCATATAGCTGCCCCGCGCCATGACAGCGCGGTCGGCGTCCGCGTCGTGTCGCATTTCGCGGAACGTGATCATGTCATAGGTCCGATGCGGTCGGATGGGCTGGCGCTCCGCCATGCCGTCGCGTCCCCGGGGATGGCTGAGACAGGCCCGACCCTCCTCTTGGTCCAGCAGCCAGGGCACGCCATCGCCATCGACGACCATGCAAACGTCTCCGCGCTGCGAGATCGCAGACCCTCGGCGCCTGCTCTGGGAGCTCGCGTAGCCGAGATTGGCCAGCGTGGTGCGGAGCTCATGGGGCCCGAAGACCCGCGGGAAATGCGGCAACGCCACAGCCAGATCCCGCATCGCCGGCATCCATTTCAGCCGCGACAAAAGCTCGATCAACAGCGCTGCGTCCCTCGGATCGAAGGAGAATCCGTTCAGTTGACCATTGCACATCGCGTCTTGATGGGCATCGAGCACAAATTCTCTTGCATGGTCCGGGCCGGGTCGGGTGGCGGCGGCCTTGCGGCGTGAGGCGGGCTCTGTCATTGCAGAACCTCCGCAGGTGTCGTGACAGCCATGGCCCCCGGCACGCGCAAGCCCCGCGCATGCGGTGTCAGATCGAGGCTCCCAGTGGCGATGTTCCGAAACGAGGGCCGACCGGTCACCAGCACGATGATCGAGTTTGGCCTCAGCCGTTCCAACAGCGCCAGCAGCTTCTGATCGGTCTCAAGGTCAAGCGCTGCATTTGCCTCATCAAAGAGGATAACGTCAGGCTCCGTCACCAGACCGCTCACGATCAGCGTCGCATCCGCAATCGACTTTGGCAGGCTCACATCATTGGACGACCCGATCTGTGTCTCATACCCATCGGCGCTTTCGGAGAAAAACCGATCCACCCCGATCTCGCTCGCAAGCGCCAGCGCGCGGTGCCGGTGCAGATCAGGCGCGAAATTCGTCATGTTCTCCATGATCGTCCCCTCGATGAGCTGGCTCTCGGGGCCCAGAAGGCGCACCGCCTCCGCCCGGTCGGCAGAGCGGAACGCTTCGGCAGGCTGATCATTGATGAGATATTGTCCACGCCGGAACGCCGCCTCGGCACCAAGCACGCGCAGGAACGCGGATTGATAGAGCGGGTTCGGTGCTTCGAGCGTAATACAGTCCCCGGTTTTCAGCGAGACGTTCAACCCCTCGAACCAGATGCCTGTCCGGGGCTCCGGCTCGGTCTCGACATCGACAAGCTCCAGCTTGCAAACCCCCCACAGGCCGTTCTTGCCGTCCGCCGCCGTCGGCAGGTTGAGAATGGCATCGAGATCTTCGCGCGCATTCTTGGCCGTCTCACTCCCGGCCAGGAAGGCTTCGAACTGCAGCACAGGCTGAACGATCCGCCCGGTCAGGAGGACCATCGCCGCGAGCGATCCAACCGTCATCGCGTCATGGATGACCGAGTAGGCGCCAATACAACACACGAAGAGCGGCGCCAGAGAGCCAATTGCACCCGCGAACCCCTGAGCGGTGTGAATACGTGCATTCATATCAAAGGTTTTCTCACCCGAACGCGACAAAAGGCGCTCGTACCGGCGGCGCATGAACCCTTCGATCCCCTGTGATTTGACAGAGGACATGGCGCGCAACACCTCGGCAAGGAAACTGTGGCGCTGCGCTTCGATCTCCTTGCGCTGCTCCTGCAGCGCGGTGACCTTGGTGCGCGACGATCTCAGGATCAGGAACGCAATCGACAGCGCCACCAGCACCGCACCGCCGGTGAAAGGGGAAATCAGCATGATCACAAACAAAAACAGAAACGCGAACGGCAGATCGAGGAGCGCCATGATACTTGGCCCGGTGTAAATCTCGCGCAGCCGATCAATGCTCGACAGCTGTGTGAAGAGCGTCCCCTCGTTCTGGCGGCTGGCCTCCACAGACGGTTGGTTCATGATCGCCCGCAGAGCAGCCGCATAGGCCGTGAACTCAAACCTTTGCCCCGCCAGACCAAGCAGGAAGTGGCGTGCACCGCGCAGCAGCATCTCCGCCACCACCGTGGTCAACACCACGGCGGCAAGTACGATCAGCGTCTCATAGGCCTCATTCGGGATGATCCGATCATAGATCTGGATCATCGCCAGCGGAATCGCCAAACTAAGCAGGTTCGATGCGACAGACGCACCGATCAGCGCTGGATCACGCAGCGCACTCTGCAGACTCTTGTAAACCGACATTCCATTCCCTCGAACCATCGCGGGAATAGATACCTCAAAGTGCTAAATTTCGATTTAAGTCTCTGTTTTCCGTTAAAAGTTTATCTGTTCTATGCCGGTGAAATCGATCGTTCCGCCGTCATCGAAGGAGATCACACCGCTGGCGTCCTGCGACAGTTGCAGCACACCTGCGCTGTCAGACACGACCGAATGACCGCTTTCGAGAACCATGGTCCAGCCATCGCCATCCACCGTGTCGCCGCTTATGGAATAGCCGTTGCCCATGCCCTCCAGCGTGATGACATCAGTCCATCCGCCCGCAAGGCCACCATCGACGGTGTCCGCACCCTCTTGCGACCCGATCAGAAACGCATCCGACCCGCTGCCGCCGGTGACCACATCATCGCCCGAGCCAAGGGTCAGCGTGTCGTCTCCGGCTCCGGCATCGATGTCGAGGCCCGCCGTATCCGCCGATCCGTCAACGCGGTCCGCGCCGTCCGACAGGATCATCCGCTCAATCTCGGAGAACGTACCATCCGCGCCGCCGCCTGAACGGAAGGCGTAATCGCCAGCGCCATCCGCCGTCGATGTGACCTCGACACCGTGGGTTCCGAGAAACTCCAGCATATCGAAACCATCGCCACCGCTGATGGAATCTGTTCCATGCGTGTCCGCGACCTGTATCGTGTCGTCATCGGCGCCGCCGTCGATGGTGTCATTGCCCTCCTGGCCGACGAGGAGATCATCCCCTGCGCCACCCAGGATCTGGTCGTTGCCGTCACCACCGGTGATCGTGTCGTTCCCGCCATCACCGTTCAGCAGGTTGCCGTCGATCAACGCGGTTACACCGTTTGTCGCCAGATCGCTGACCTCGCTGGACGACAGCTGGCCCTCGAAGATCGCAAACTCGTCAATGGCGCCTTCGAAATACTGCTGCAGATTGTCGGCGACAGCATCGCCGCTCTTCCACTGCGAGGCGCCCAGCGTCCAGGGCTCCATGTTCCCCGAAATCCCGCCGGTGTAGCTGTTGGTACCCACAAGCGTTCCGTCGAGATAGAGCTCCAGCCCATCGGGCCCGAAGGTCACGGCCGCATGCGCCCACGATCCAGGGCTCACGAGCCCCGAGGCCGTGTCGATGAAATAGCTGTCCGTCTCGGACTGGATCCGCAGCTTGAGCCCACCATCGGACTCCACCCAGAGCGTCAGGTGCCCGCCATTGTCGAAATAGCTCGAATCGCGCGAGAAAATCGTCTGCTGCCCCGCCAGATTGTCCGCGTTGAACCGCACCGAGACCGTCCCCGAAGACAGCGCAAAGGCCGGATCGTGCGGGACTTCGATGTAATCGCCAGAGCCATCGAGCGTTGCCGCCGTGCCTGCGCCATTCCAGCCGACAGAGCCCGTCGACGCATCGCCCTGATAGACCCCATCGACACCATTCGGGCCGGCGTCGGAGGCCACCCCGCTGGCGCCATCCTCGAAATTCATCAACAGCACAGGCGCGCCTGACGCGCTGCCATCGGCTGTTATGACATCATCGCCATCGCCACCGTGGACCGTATCCCGGCCCACGCCGCCATGGAGCGTGTCATTGCCGCCCATCCCGCTGATGCTGTCGTCGCCAGCAAATCCGACGATCTGGTCGCCACCATCCGAGCCGATGATCTGGTCGTCATTGTTGGTGCCGATGATCCGATCCACACCGACAAGCGTCATGCCCGAGAAATCAAAATTCGCGGCCCCGTCCTGCGTGCCCAGATCATCCCCGGAGGTCTGGCTGCCGTCGATCACCTCGATGCCCGAGGTGGCCGCCGAGAAATCACCCTGCACGCGGTAGGTACCCGCGCCATTGTCGAGCACCAGCGTGTCGGTGCCGCTGGTCCCGGTATCGGTCACGATATTGCTGGTCGCCCCATCCGAGTGGTTCAGGAAGATCCGGTCGCTGCCCTCGCCACCATCCAGCGTGTCGCGCCCGCCGCGCCCGTCAATCAGCGTGTCGTCACCATCGCCACCATAGAGGCTGTCGATGCCCGAGCCACCTGTCAGCGTGTCCTCCTCCGAGGTGCCCGTCACGGTCTCGCCGCCGCTGCCAGCGGCATAGCTGCTCTCCGCGTTCTGAACATTGATCGTCAGCACCTCGTCATAGGTGGCGCCGAACTGATCGGTGACCCGCACGGTCAGATCGAAACTCGGATCGGTCTCATGGTCGATGGTCTGGCCCGAGCGGACCCGGATTTCATTGCCAACCACCTCGAACACACCCGAGGGGTCATTCACGAGGCTATAGGTATGGCTGTCGCCCGCATTCGCATCGCTGGTGGACAGGGTCGCCACCACATCGCCCGACGGGTCATAGCTCGCGCCGATGCTGCCGCCGCTTGCGACCGTTTCATTCACCGTGCCGCCGGTCATGGTGATGTCGGTGGGCGCGGTATTGGCGGCATAAGATTGCAAATAGGCCGCGGAATAGTCCGTGCCGTTGAACGTAAAGGTTTCCACGCCAGTGACCTGATCACTCCCCTCATCGCCATCAGCCGCATTCACATCCGTGATCGTGAAGGTGTCAGCGCCGCTGTCATAGGTGACGGTGAAATCGGCAAGATCACCGTCCCAGATCGCCCGGTCATCATCCGCCCCGCCGTCGATCGTATCGTCACCGGCCCCGCCGGTGATCGTGTCGTCGCCGCTGCCAGCCATCGCCACATCATCACCCGCGCCGAGGCTCAGCGCATCGTCACCCGCGGCACCTGTGAGCGTATCATGGCCGCCTGCACCGCTGATCACATCATCCGCGGCAGTCCCGGTGACGGCGTCATCACCTGCGCCACCGGCAACCAAGGTCTCGGTGACCCCGCTGTCAACGAAGGTGACACCCCCGTCCGCCAGGGTGAGCGTCTCGGCGGTATCCGTCACGGTCACCGTCACCGGCAACGGGTCCGAGGTGGCATCGGCATCCCGGGCCGTGACAAACAGCGCATGGCTCTCCGCCGCCTCGAAATCCAGATCCGCACCCGGCTTGATCCGAATCTCGTTCCCGACAATCTCAAAGTTCGGGTCAACCACGGGCGTGCCCGCAGCATCCGTCAGCACATAGCTCACCGCGCCATCGGCGTCAGACGCCGCAAGCGTCGCCACCACTGTCCCGGTCGCACTGTTTTCCACGACAGACCCGCCCGACAGAACCTGTAGCGTCGGTGCGACGGCAGCCGGCTGAGGGACCGCTGCCGCAGTCACCACCGGCTCAGGGCTGTCGTCTGCAGCCTCACGGGTGGCACTCGGTGTCGCCGTACTCCCACCCTCGGGCGGGGCCGCGGCGGCGGCGCTTGCCTCTGCATCCTGCGCAGGCTCGGAGCGGGCCGCCACATCGCGCTCTGCCGCTGGCCGATCACCGGCGCCGGGGGCGGCAACTGGTGTCACATCAAGGTCAAGATCGAGTGTCTGTGGCGCCGCAGAGGCACCCACCTGCGGTGTCCCGGAGGGCTGTGCGAGCGCCTCCGCACCCGCCCCCTCAAGGCGCGCCTCCTCGCCGCTCCGCTGCGTCGGTTCGGGCAGTACTGCGTCATCCTGAGCCACCGCATCGGCGCGATCCGCTGGCGCCCCGGACATCGGCCCCTCAACGGGTGCTGCCTCTGCCTCGGTGCCGACTAGGCCGCTCAGCGCCGCTAGATTGCTCGACGCCGCCGCTGACAAAGTCGTTGCGTCGCCGCTCTCGAACCGCACATCAACAAATCGCGACTGTTCATCCGACGGACGAGCCGTGCGGTTGTCTGTAGCGTTCTCCTGCGGTGCCCCTCTGGGCCCAGCGTCTTTGTCTTCGGTTGCCATTCGCCTGCCGTCCGTCAAACCAAACCATCAAAACTCAAAGGCGAAATTTAACCGACAACCGTCTTGAAGCGGTGAGGTTTCTAACGGGTTGGTTATTAGATGTTTAAAATCGTTGGGGAAGCCCAGGTTCAAATGAGCTAGAAACCTTCCGCTATACAAATCCGTTAATCAGGTCCGCTGGTGCTACTGTCGAGACATTCTCGACGTTATCGTGCGCCTGAGACCAGAGTTCCGCTTGAACCACGCGGACAAGACCCACTATTCCTCGAAGAGGTGTCTAAGCGTTGTCTGTTCGAGGGCTTGCAATTAGCGGGCCTTCTTGGAGTCTGACGGGTTTCCAGGCAATGCAGTGCTCGCAGCCTGATCTGCAGACGTTCGGCGCGGACGCGCAGCATGCGCTCTACCAAACGACGAGGACACGTGACAGCGCCGCCATTCGCTTCCGAAGTTTCAAGGTCGGCTCTTTGACCTAGACAATTCGAAACTCTTCCAGATGGTTGTTGATGTGCAATACATGCGCAATCGCGTAATCGTCTTTGTCCAGTCGGCCATATGCGAAGTGGGGTTTGAGGTCGGCTTCATATTCGCGGAATGTCAAAAGCGCAGACTTCAAACGCAGCAGACCGTTGAGAGCCTCGCCGTCATTCTGTACGACCTCTCCGGGGATGACCTCATCTAAACCGTGGGACATCTTTCCACGCGCGCTGAAGACCTTGAATGCGAGTTGCCCAACAGTTCGTTGGAAAACCGAAGACTTTTCTTCCGGAAATCCCGACATCGAGAACTCGACCGATTGTGCGAGATGATGAAACGTTCGCGTCGGGTCCCAATCTCCGGCTTTATCTAAAGGCGATTTCGCGAGCGTGTCGAGCTTATCCAGCATCAAGTCAAGACCGAGTTGACTTTGATCGCGCGCTGCGTTCAGCCAGAAGTACCCACCACCCGCGACACCCAAAAAAGCGCCAGAGACAACATATTTTGCGAAACGACGCCTATTCATTTTTGCTAGTGCTTTCCCGCTACATTCAGCAGGAAGGGTAGGCTGAATCATCGTTCCTGTCGAGCAAGCGCGCTTTTGATAGGTATGCAGAGGCCTGTCTCATTTTAGAAAACAGACGTTCATACATCGCGGAAAGTTCAATACTATAGGCTCGTAGTTGCCGTGGCAGCTAGCGCAAACTGTGGTTTCCAAAGTCACCTTACCCCGTTGAGTTGGCGGCCCAAAGGAGACATCAAACCCGTTGTCTTAATGCTGCGGCCCGGCCGATGAGAGCCGACATTCGCTGCGATTGCGAGTTGCCCGACCTGATGTAACTTCCCTCCGCTGGTATGAATTTCGTTTTAGGTGGCGGCGATACAGGAAAGACAACGGTGCTAGAGGCCGTAGATCTTCTGTTCTCGCCATCGACTTCATTTAACGTTTCCGAGACAGATTACTGGATGAGGGACACCGCAACCAGTTTCGTTATCGAAGCTGTAGTTCGCCTGGGCAACGAGATCGATATCAACACCCAGTCGAACATGGCCTACCCTTGGCATTGGGATGGAAAGGAAGCCGTTGTTCCAGATAATAACGAAGAGAGCGGCGAAAACGACGAAGTCTACAGAGTCCGGTTCACAGCAAACGATCAGCAAGAAACCTTGTGGGAGATCGTTCAACCAGACGGAAACACGATCCGATTTTCCGTTGGGCTCAGACGACAGATCGGGCTGGTTTCACTCCCAAGTGATGACCGAAACGACAAGGACCTCAGATTGGTCTACGGGTCTGCTCTGGATCGGCACATAGGCGATCCGTCCTTGCGTTCCCGCATAGGCAAGCAGGTTTCCAGTATCAATCTTCAGGACGAACTATCCGCAGCGGCAAAGGAGGCACTGACGGCACTTGATGCCAAGTTCGTAGAAAAAGCCCTTCCCGGCAGCGTGTCGATTGGATTGACGAGCTCTAAGGGCATCTCGATTGGCGCCCTTGTCGGTTTGCTGGCTGAAAAGAGCGCGGACACGCAACTTCCGCTTTCGAGTTGGGGAGCCGGAACCAGGCGTTTAGCCAGCCTTGAAATCGGGGCTGCCGATAGCACTGCGCCCTCTTTCATCACCGTGGATGAAATCGAACGTGGGCTAGAGCCATACCGTCTAAGACAGTTTCTCACCGATCTTTCCGAGCAAGACGGCCAGAAATTCGTCACGACGCATAGCCCAATAGCAATAGCTTCCGCGCCAGAAGCGCACCTGTGGTACATGGATAGCACCGGCCGCTTGGGCACACTGCCGTCCGAGCTAGTTGGCAAACAGCAAAAGAACGATCCCGAGACTTTCTTGTCGCGCGTTGCAGTTATCGCGGAGGGCGTAACAGAGGTGGGTTTTCTAAATCACCTTCTCGAATTGGCACTGGGGTGCGCCCCCCTCGATCACGGAATTCGCGTCTGCAACGGCCAAGGCAACGACCACACGAGAAAGCTGCTCAAAGCTCTTGAAGAGGCAAGACTCAAATTTGCAGGCTTGGCCGACAATGAAGGTGTCAAAACCGATAGCTGGGCAGAGTTAAAAGAAAAGATGGGTGATTTACTGCTCCAATGGGAGGAAGGTTGTACTGAAGAAGCGGTCATCTCTGCCATTCCTGAGGATCAAATCCCCGCGTTGATCGGCGCCGTAGGGGAAGATAAGACTGGCACCCGTCTACAACATCTGAAAGTTCGCTGCGGAGCCGAAGAAAGGACGCTGGACAGCATTAGTGCAGCTCTGGCCAGTACCGGAAAACCCTTGAAGCAGCTTGTTATTGACGCCGCAAGCGGGCGTTCCGATGACGCGCCCGAAGGAGAGAAAAAAGCCTGGAAGAGCCATTCGTCCAGCTGGTTCAAGTCTGAAGCTGGCGGTGCCGAACTTGCCCAAAAGGCGATAGCGCTTGGTGGATCGAACGGCCTTTCGGAACGCCTGCTTCCCTTGATTGCAGCCATATTGGCGTCTGTCGGGCTCACCGTTGCCCATAACCTTGCGAATGCCTGATCAGTCCGTATTCGATTTGCTGCGGAGCGATGAACCCCTGGTCGTGATTGAGGCACCTGCGGGTTGTGGCAAGACCTATCAGGGCGCCGAATATGCCCATGACATCGCACCGACGCTTGGCAACGGTCGGATGTTGATTCCTACTCATACCAATGCGGCTTGCGACGTATTCGGAGAAAGAACACGGGGCGTCTCTCGCAACGCGGTTGAAATCAGAACCATAGACGCGCTGATCTGCCAGATTGCCGCTGCATATCACAAGGTGCTCGACCTTCGGCCGGACCCGACGGTTTGGGCCTATACACATAACGGTTTCTTACAGATCGCGGCACGTGTTGCTGTGTTTCTAAAGAATAATCCGGTTGTCCCGGCAGCTCTGGCACGCCGCTATCCGATAGTCGTTTGCGACGAGCATCAGGACGCCTCCCCGGATCATCATCAAATCATAAGGTTCCGATTTGGGAAGGCCATACGCGCGACGCACTGTCTGTCTTGTTAACAGACATCCAGTCCGTCGATGGCAGCGCAGTCAGGGCTGGAAAAGCGCTTACGAGGTTCATGTCGTCTATTGCAAAAGGCTTCACCGCTTCAACGCACGGCAACACATTGAACGCTGAAATAGAAAGCGAGTGCGGTAAAACCCGAAAAGGTAAACCCAGAAACATACAAGGTCTAACCAGGATGCTGCTGGCCGAGCCTAACCACTTAGGCATTTCGAAAGCGATCGCAGCGATTGATCAATTCATCGAAAGCTCCGCAGCGGGTTTCTCTGACGTAAAGGTCGATCTCAAGCGCGAGTTCTGGGAATCGCAAAGGCTCGTACAGTATGAAGACGTCTCCCAAGGCTACGCCGAAATCACTATGCGCCGCATTGTAATGCGACCCAAACCCCTACCGAAGACGCTTTCTACCGTTCACAAAGCCAAGGGCCTCGAGTGCAGCAATACCATGATCATGCATTGTGACCGTTCCAGCTTTGGCAACACGATTTACGGAAGATGTAAGCTTTACGTGGCCTTAAGCCGCGCAAAGTCGTCTTTGGCAATTGTCATTCCGAAAACGAACCCCAGTCTTCTTTTCAAGATTCCTTAGGTGCTAAACATCGGCAGGCTGCGGGCCGATGTCTGCGTTAATGAAACTGCGCAGCAGAGAACACTAAATTGAACAAAGCCTGCGGTTCGTCTCAACACGAACCCAGTTGGTAGACTGCCACTGACGTCGTAGCTTAGGCTGAGCAAATCGGCAAATTCACGAGGATAGATTGATAAGTGGCTAATTTCTCGGGAAGTGAGGTTGCACAGCGCTGGTTAGAGCGCTTCTCAGAAACGGATCGTGAGATCGCCGCTAATCTCATCGACGAACTGCTTCTCGTCAGCGGTGGCGAGCTTACGAACGGCATCACCCAACTTTTTGACAAAGTCCATATTCAATATGGAGGTCAGGGGCCGCTTGCCTTCTACGCAGAACGCGAAGTGGAATGGGATAAGAACCAAGTCTTGCCCATCTTCCCTGGTGCCCGAAACGGGCGTGCGGTCGGCAAAGGTCCACAGCCTATTCTATTCGATCCCAATCGTCCCGAGGTCGGAAGCGAAGGCCTCATCGCAAATCTCATCACCAACTATTGTCGCCAGCATGGCCGACAGATGCTCAATCATCCAGGTCCGGATCTGCTGCGAAGGCGCAAAGTCGGCCCGATTGTTATAGTAGCTGATTTCATCGGATCAGGGCAGCGGGTCTGGGAGATGCTCGAGGCATTTCGTACTGTTGCCTCCGTCCGAAGTTGGCGCTCCTATCACCTGATCGATTTCTACGTCGTCGCGTATTCGGGAACAGAGGAGGGTTTGCGCTACGTGCGATCGAGCCGCTTGCGACCCAAGGTGCTGACGGTGACGGGATGTCCGACGATTGATGCTGCGTTCCGTAAGCCGACACGCGACGCTGTGAGGCAATTGTGCCGGACCTATCCTCCAAATCACAACCGGCCTTTTGGTTATGGTCGGGCGAGAGCGCTGATTGCGTTCGAGCATGGTGTGCCGAACAATGCTCCGCCCATCCTGCATAGCGGATGGGGCAAATGGGAACCGCTTTTCCAGCGGCGAAGCACCATCGCAGCCAGAGGAGAATTTCCAAGCACGAACCGTGAGGAACTCGCTGCGCGTGCCGAGCAGTTGCTTCGTATCCGCGATGCCGAGACTTATCTGTCTGACTCGCGTGGTCGCCGATGGATTAAAACGATGCTGGTATTGGCGGCGATCGAGGCGGGCGCGCGCTCCCGAGCGCAGATATCGGCGCACAGCAGGCTAGAACTTGAAACGGTTCGAGAAATCGTCGACTTCACCGAAATCGCGCATTGGACGACGCGAAAGCTGACATTGTCTGCGCTCGGACGATCCGAGCTTCGGCGGCTGAAACGACGCCGGGCGCGCAGCCCTGTCCTTCCAAAGCCGAACAAACCCTTCTACTATCCCACACGGTTGAGGGCTCGGTGACGGGGTCTAGAAATGCGCTGCTTCGGCAGCGACGGGTCCCTTGGGGGCCTGGAACGTCGGATTTCCGGCGTTCGCTAAGAGGAGCGGAGTATTCACGCTGCGCGATACTGCACGTCACGTCTGGCGGTGTCTTGGCCGCGACGCGCAGTACCACCCACCCGGGTGGGTCAAAGTAGATGCCAACGCCGAACTCTCAACGCTATTGCTCTCAGGGACGTCGTGAAGGTGTCGATGAGTCGGTACTCGACAATGCAATGGCGGCCTTCGAGCGGATTCGCGCTGTTGATTCTAGGATAACGCCGGTCCTGACGCTCAGACACCTCAGCTATCTAACTGATATTCCGTTTCTGCATCTTCGAGATCTGGTAGCACGGCGTGTGCATCGGCCTTACAAGTTCTTTTATCTCAAGAAACGTATTCCGGGCCGAAATCGCGTTCGCATGATCAGCGTGCCGATTGCGACATTGATGAGTCTTCAGAGATGGATCGTCGACAACATCCTCCAGTTCACGCGGCCACATGCCGCCAGTTTTGCATTCCATCCCCACTGTCGGCCTTATGAAGCGGCGGCGGAGCATTGCGGATGCGCTTGGCTGCTCAAGATTGATCTCGAAGAATTCTTTCACACTGTATCGGAAGGGCGCGTCACCGCTATCTTCGAGGGTTTGGGGTTTCCCCGCCTCCTGTCCTTTGAACTCGCAAGATTGACGACAGTTGCCTGCGAACGACCCAGACCGCGACCTGATCTAGAAGAACGTTGGCCGGCAATTCCGTACTATCAGTGCGAGCATGAAGGCATGCTTCCCCAAGGCGCGCCGACGAGTCCGATGCTCGCCAATCTTGCTATGTTGAAGGCAGACGAGATTTTGAGCGCGCTCGCTGAGGAATACGGGATGACCTACACAAGGTATGCCGATGACTTGGCGTTCTCGTGCGGCGACGAAAACGAGATTGCGCACCTCCAGCGCTTCAAATGCTTGGTTTTGGCGAAGCTCAATAAGTCAGGGTTCCGCCCCAACCACCGAAAGACCGTCGTTCGTGGACCAGGGACAAGGCGGATTGTTCTAGGCATGTTGGTTGATTCCGAGCTGCCGCGATTGCCGCGCGAATACAAGGATAACATCCGCATGCATTTACATTACCTGACATCGGAATCACACGGGCCGTCTGTGCACGCAGCTTCAAGGAAAACTTCCGTGTCCGGTATCTTTCACCATGTCCGCGGTTTGATCGCTTGGGCGGAGACCGTTGAGCCGGACTATGGTGCCCGGGCACTTGAGAGCTTTGAGTCGGTTGACTGGCCACCATTGGAGCCAAAACGACTCCTGGGGAATCGAGACTGAAAGCTAGAGGCGCATGAAGCTACAAGTCCACCAAAGAGTTTGAGTCAACTAGAGTCTGTGGCCAGCGCAAAAACAGCGAAAGTCGTCGTTTTCCGCAGATCGTAGTTTTGTTCGCTTGTTTCCTTGGCGGTTGCCGCGAATGTCCGGATCGACGGGCCGCACCGCAGCATCTGGATGTCAAGGCGGACGTCAGCATTGGGCCGAACCTGAATGAGTGGGGCGGAAATTCAAACTTTTAGGTCAGTAATACTGCCATAATGCGTAATCAATCTTATGAATATAATTCTTCACTCAAAGATTGAGGTCCTGATTGACCAATAAACCCTGGCCAACTTAGACTAAGAAAATTCAGCTTAGGTTAGTATAAATGTCAAAAGCTCATCACCTAGACGAAGCGAAGCGCCTTGTTCAATACGCAGCAGAAAACAAGAGCACATCCATAAATTTGTCGGGACTCCGCTTGGAGACTCTACCAGCAGGATTCAGTGAACTCCACGATCTTGAAACAGTTGACCTCTCACTGAACCGGTTCAAGAAAATACCAAGAGCACTTTCTCAACTGCCAAAGCTGACAGACCTCGACCTATCGGCAAACCAACTAAAAGGTCTACAACCCGACCTCAACGAATTAAAAAACCTCCGGAGCTTAAACCTGAGGCTAAACAAGCTCGACAGTTTAACCGACGCTTTATCCAATCTAGTCAACTTGGCCCACTTGATACTAGACGGAAACCGTCTTCAGAATATACCTTTAGAAATCTGTACCTTAGCTTCGCTGAAAGTATTAAGCCTCGAAGGAAACCAAATTTCTGAGATAGACTCTGCAATAACTAGTCTTACAAGGCTAAAGCGATTGAACTTATCACGAAATGAACTTGAGAGCCTACCGCCATATATAGGAAGTATGCGCTCACTAGATTCACTAGAGATCCAAAATAATCCAATTACGAAACTTCCATCGAGCCTGGCCAACCTCACAGATCTAAAAATTCTAGATGCTAATTTTTGCCAACTGAATCAGCTACCCAAGAATATCGGAAAACTGCAAAGCCTACGCGAATTGCACCTTTTTAAGAACCAACTTACGTCACTTCCACAGTCTATTTGTGAAATCAGCACCCTTGAAGAGCTAGCTATTCTCGGAAACAAGATCAAGAAACTGCCGGAAAGCATCGGTAACTTGGCATCTCTGCGATCACTTTGGGCGCAAAATAACTTCCTAAAGCGAATTCCTGAATCCATAGAATTGATGATCTCACTGCGACAAGCCGATTTCTCCAATAACCCTATCGATGCAATTCCGTACCAGATATGCAATCTAAAGGACCTCGATACTTTTAATGTTCTTGGTACGCAGCTGGCACCATCCATCGTGTCAGCAGCACAGCAAGGGACACCCTACCTCCGCGCTCTTTTGCAAGCATTAATCGATCCTAGTGATGTTACTGGACTGAAAGAAGTTAAGCTTCTCATAACTGGAGAAGGTGGAGTTGGAAAAACCACGCTACGAAAGAGTCTAGACAATACAGCCACACCTAAACATGACGAACAAAACACGTGGGGTTTGGACTACGGCCACTTCCAGATCGCCGATCCTAACAAGTCAGAGGAAACAATAACCGTAAACTACTGGGATTTTGCTGGGCAACAAGTTTACAGAATTACGCAACAATTCTTCTATAGCGAACATGGCATTTATCTGCTCGTTTGGGACCCACGAAGAGGTGAAGACCAATGCATGATCATAGATTGGCTGAATCGTATCTCAGCACGAACAAAAAACCGCGCAAAAATAATTATTGTTGCAACGCATGCAAAAGCTATCCGCGGCGCGTACTCTTGGAAAGTTGACTTAACCAATTTCGACGATGATATCCAAGAAATGGTAGTTTCACAAGTGCAGGTTGACTCTTTAGAAGATTTTCAGATCGATGAATTACGAAAAGCGATTATCTGTGCGACAAAGTCTACTCCAGGATATGATCACCCAATCAATAAGAGTTGGCTGGCTGCCAGAGCAGAAGCACTTGGCGGGCCCAAGTCGTCACCATGGCTAAACTTCTCTGAATTGCAAAGAATTTGCCAAAGGCATGGTATTATTGATGGAGAAGCCGTCGAAACAATTGCATCCTCGTACATCCATCGGACAGGTCGCGGCTTATGGTACGGTGTAGACTCGCCCAACGACCCATACTTGCGGGATACCATCGTGCGTGATCCAAGTTGGTTGGCTATGGCATTTATGCAAGTAATGGAGCATCGACCCACACAACTGTCTGGCGGAATTTTGAACCACGACCAACTTGAAGATGTTTGGTGTAATCACGGGAATGAAACTGATGGTTGGACCATATACAGATTAGATGATTTCGCCCGTCTTCTACGGATGCTGCAAGAGCAAGGTGTTGCTTTGCCAACAAAGGGTTCCAATGGAAGAAAAAGTCTTATCCCTCAACTGGTTCCTAAGGCTCTCCCTGAACTACCTTGGGTACCAGAGGAGATTCAAAATAGGGAAGAGAAAATACTACGCATGACGACCAATCTGGAGCCAAGTGTTGAAGGTTTTTTTCCGCGACTCCTTGCTTCCTTTGAACCTTACCATCACTATCCAAAGAAAGGTGAAAAAGGTAGTTTTTGGAGTGATGGAGTATTCTTAAGGGATTTTGGTGGCCGCTATAATAACGAAGCGCTAGTAACTATACATTATGAACGAACCCTTATGAAACTCGAAGTTTTTGTTTGTGGTGACAATCCAAGTTTTCTATTCAACATCATTGACGAAACTATCACTAACGTATGTGCACTTTGGCCGGGAGTAGAGCGTTTCGATCTTCTGCAATGCAAAACTCAAACTGCAACAGGACTTTGTAACGGAACGTTTAATCTTGAGAATGTTCTCAGATGGATGAAGAACAACGAAACTGGGAAGTGTCAAGAGTGTGATACAACCATCTATCCAGGCCATATATTGGCTGGCATTAAGCCGCAGCAGGTTCATCGATCGTACGGAGTCGAGTTCGATGATTTAGGCTATTTGAAACAACATTTACAACGGCCTGCTCCTGCGAGTGTCGTCATTAAGCCCGCTGAAAAGCGCTGGAAAGACATCAAGAGTTGGTCCCTACTTGGTCGAGTTCGTCTAAACGCGAGTCTATATTCCGAGTTCAGCGGTCAATTTATTGCAGAAATTGATTTCACAGCTGACCAGGGTTTGTTGAAATACCTAGCACCAGCAGCTCGGCTAGGCGCTCTATTTTTCGGTGCACCTTTACCATTTGAATTACCGCCAGGTGTTGAAGAGACACTAGACGAGATGTCAGACACGTTCGACCGAGTGTCGGATTTTGGTCATGACGGAAAGTCAAATAGCATTACTAAGGCAAATCTCTACTTGATGAGCCAGTTTCTAAGTTCTATTGGTCTAGATCCAAGAGCCCACGGCATGGATTTGGGGCGAGCGCCAAACGCAAAATGGTACTGGATGTCTCAAGACGAAGTGCTCGTTCATTCAAAACAGCCTGCGGCTATGAACTAACCTTTACCACATAATGAACTCGGGTCTAGACTCTACAATTTCCGTGCCACTGGTCTATAGAACGATGGGTTCACCATTTCGATTGAGGGACGTGTTTAGGAGAACATTTAGCCCATGTTTTTCTTCAAGGTAATCCATCAGTGCGCGTAAGAATGGTCGGCCTTTATATGAAGTTTGAACTCTACAGGAACCATCAGTATGCATTATGGATGGAAATTCCCCCGTAAATTCAGAAGAAGGGAACGCAACGGTAGACATGTAAGGAGAGTCAACCAAAAATGATCTGGCAACGTTCGGGTGAAGCACCGCTCCGAAAGGCTGCCAAGTATACCGCCCCTTTCTCCGATTTAAGTCAAACTTGACATTTGTTCTTCTTGGATCAGCAAGGATTGAACGGTTACCCAAAGCTCTTGGACCAGGTTCCGCATCCCCTTGATGAACTTCCCAAAACCCACCAGACAGGATTTCTTTGGCCGCTTTGCGAACAAGATCCCTAGACAGATTATGGGACCTGTCGCTCGGTAATACGGGTAGTTTTTCCGGTAGAACACCAATGGTTTCGGCTAAATACCAACAAATGTTTCCAACACCTTGACCGTGGTCATTTGGGATCAGCGTGCCCCGGACTTGCGCCTCCGGGAATTTCTGCACTAGTCGACCTAACAGAGCACAATTCAATCCGAGTCCTCCTGATATTATCAGATTATCGGGTTTCAGCGCTTCCACCCAAGACCTTAAAAAACGAACAACAGTTTTCTCTAAGCTGCGTTGCAACACACATGAGAATTGAATTCTACTCTGTAAACTTCGCGAATCATCTATTTTATGAATAATTTGATCAACACCATCCTCATTCACATAGATGTGGTCTCTTTTTATGGAAAATAGGTCCGCGGCCAAATTGCCCACGTTTTTAGAAGATCCAGAAAGTGCCATAGTCAACCCACAATCAAACTGAGGATGCCATCCCAAGGCACCGGTAGTGCGTTCGTATGCATCGCATATTCCCATTCCTGATCCTTTCCAAGCATCTACTACTTTTCTCAGTTTTCCAAATTCATAAAAAAACAGCGACTGCTTCTCAAAGGGTTGCCCAATTCGATCAGCTACAAAGATAAGTGAAGTCTGCTTGCATGATCCTGGAAGATCGTTCGAAAGGAGGGCTTCGTAGGCATGTGATTGATGATGTGACGGATTCCAGATGATTTTATTTTTGGGCACTCCCAGATCCTCAAGCGACAGCCTGCGATCCGCTCTAATCCAGGTCGAGCAATCGGGACTAGGAACTTCCTCCCCGCAAGTAGACACGATCCATCGGTCTACATCATTAATGCCGCGTTTCAGCGCTGAAAGACCGTACTGAATAGAATAGAGTGAATTTCCATCGTGCTTCTTTCTGGTTATTCGCTCCTCTGGGATAGAGTATACCTTGCCATCTGTGTAAAATGCCACAGCAGCATCAGATTGAGGCCGGCCATCTTGTGTGGCAGACACATTTAGTCCTGCAATTAACATACTTGGCGACCTACCAATCGTTCCCGGAGAACTGTGCATCAAGAAGGCTAATGTACTCCATAAATCTATCTACCAGGGAGCCTTGCTCCATTATCTGAATTTCCTCCTCCCATTTGGATTTACAGGAGCAGTTAATTTCTGAGGCTGCACTTAGAATGGCAGGGTCCCGAGTATAGTTATGTGTTGCAATGAGACCTTCATGCACAAACTTACAAAATTCACAGCTCCGTGGAGCAACGTCAAATGGCCTGCCGCTAGTCAAGCCCAAGACGCCTGTTCTTCGACGCCTAAGCGGATGTAATCGTTTTAACACCTCCCATACTGAATGATAGTAGGGCGTCGCGTACCGATATGGATACTCCATATCTACCTCGTTGAGAAACTTCATGACGGTATCTACTTTGACCGTGGACATAAAGATTGTGACTGTTGATGCACCTTGATCATAAGCCCAGTTTATAGATCGCACACAGTCTTCGATCGCTTCGCTTTCTCTCAGAAATATTGGCTTCAATAAAACGTAGCAGTCGACGACAATATTCCGACTGCTTTGTGCGTTTGCGACCTTAACAGTGTTGAATGCATTACCAAGCATCTCTCGGGTTTGATGTTTGTTAACCGCAACACGTCGTATCAAATCCGAGCTGCTTTCAAGCCCAAAGTCAATCGAAAGTTCCCGCACGTTTGGCCCAAGAGTGCTTTCGATCTCCAAGATTTGCTCGCTGTTCATTGTCTCCGCCCTGCTTTCAATGCCAAGCGACTCCAAAAAAGCAAACTTCTTAAGTTGGCCTATCAACCGCTTTCTTAAGACCGGAGAGACTTCTTTGTCCCTAAGAACCGAACCGCCAGGCCCGATGTGCATATACCTTGTCCCAGGGTCCAGCTTGTCGAGCTCTGCGATGAAATCATCTATCAGTCGACCACTCTCGGGAAGACTTGACCATTGGCCGAAGTTACACATTGTACATCCGGACTTGATAGCCCAGCTACACCCCTTGGTTGGATACCAGACCAGAGCCTTGTGAGCAGGTTTGCCGTCAGGACAAATCGGTGCCAAATAATGCCCAGTACGGAATCTGCCTGGGGTTAGAGGGTGCGAACTTCGAAAACGAGCCGTTAGCTTGGCCATGCGCTTCGCCAAGTCCTGAACTATTTGGGGGTCACACCTATCATTTAGCACTATGCCAATTCTCGCCGAATACGTTCTATCAAATTCTGGATGCTGTCATGACTGTCATCCAAAAATAGAATTGGAACAGTAACTGTTCGAGACTCTGACGCCACCGGAGAAGCGAGAAGGAACGGCCCGAACTCGCGCGGAAACTCTGATCGAAGCCCATCGAAGTACTCTTTTACTCTCTTGATGTCATTCCTGCCGCAGAAAAACTCTTCGACAAACTGATACTGAACTCTGCCCCCTCGAAAGTTCGGCAAAATTTTCTGAAGAAGTCTGTGTATGGGGAACGGTGCGGAGAACCTCAAGTTTAAATCGACTAAGAAAATACTGCCATCAGACAATCGAACAAAGTCAATATTGATTGGGCCGACATAGCCCTTAGTCCATAATAGACTCGAGACCAGCTCAATTAGGCTCATACAAACATCTATTGTAGCTGGGCAGTCAAAGTCAAACGACTTAATGCCCTCATAACACTTCCTATCTCGGAGGATCTGCTCAGATGCACCTACAAACTCAAACTGACCGTCGCTATCCATCATTCCATCGAATGTGAGACTCTTGTTTGTTCGCTCGTCTCCAACAAAGTTCTCAACAACAAATGGTTCGTGAGTCCAGTCCCAACTCTCTGAGCCTACCTTACTTCCGGAATACTCCCGCTGAGTATCCAGTAGATTGTCATTCGGATCTATGTCAAAACCAAGCATATCCAAGTTAAAACCGGTGCTTGCAGAAACAATGGCCGACCCGACTCCGCCCATTGAAAAGTTTGACTTTACAACGTACACACTCATTTCAGCATCATTGTTGATCAGTGAACTCACTTGTTCTGGTGTATGAGCTACCGTTGACCCTGGAAAAGCTGCTCTCAACTCCTTTCTGCTCAGGAGTAACTCCCGCATCCCGACGCGGGAGTTGTAGTAAAATGTTGTTCCGACAGAAGATATGAACCTAGTCTCTTCAAAACTAGTTAAACGAGCTAGCCGTCCTCGAAAGTCCTCCATCTCCCAGCTCTCTACACAAGGATTCAGAGACCTAAGACTATCAAAGGATCCAATCTTTTTGAGCAGTTCAGTGTTAGAACGGGCACCAGAATGCAATATTTGACGTGGAACACTAATACCAAAAGACAAGAAAATATCTTCGCAAAGCTCACGCGAACAAAAACCACCTGCTTCTTCTGAAATTGAAATCAAGCTTGATTTGTAATCATCATTTCGATGTTCTACGAGTAACTCTTCCTCTAAACGTACTCTTGGAAAAGTCTGTTGAGGGTTCCAAAAAAAAAGATTTTCCAAGCCCTTCATAGTACTATTGTATCAATATGGCCAGAACGCTTAGCAAAAGAGGCAACCGACTTGGCAAGGGCTGATGCTGACATCATCGTGTTGTTGTTGTTTGCAACAATAAAGGTCTCTCCTCCTACTTCACTCATATCCGAATTTAGATCTGGCCAGTGGCCATGTAGATTTTCTTGAAGAAGACGATCTGTGAGCGCACTCATAAGCTCCCACCCCGCCGTAGACAGGTCATTTTCAGTAACCAAATAACTTGTGGCCAAAGCATCCAAGATCTTTGAACGCCCTGACTGCTCCCAGCTCAAAGATGTTCCAGATGGCCCAAGCGACGTAGGTGGGCGAAAGGTAATCCGATGAAGGTCTTCGGACGCAAGCGATCCAATACTCCACTGAGAAGAAATGTAATCAACAGCTTTTGCTGCATTCAACCGAAGTGTACTTGCCTCATCCTGCAAAAAATCAGCAAGCATAAGAGAAAGAACTATGCTTGTCGCTGTGTCAAATGGACAAATGTCTGAGTCGGGGTTGAATCCACTACACCATCCTCCTTGACTTTCATTGGCAGTGCCTTTGAAACTGCGATTTAGCAGTTTAGCTAGCTTGCGAAGCGAGTGAACAGTCTCTCGCTTCTGTTCGTCACTTTTCAAGAGTGAAAAACAAGCTATTAATCCTCGAGCTGCATGGTAGGAAAAATACACATGCTTTTGGCTGGCGATCTTCAAGTCGCCAAAAAGGCCTGACTTATACCCGTATACGCCCCATCCTCCGTCGTCCTCCATTTGGCGGTTCAAGTGGTCCACATGATCGCTTACCTGCTTTGTAAAGTCCAAATCTGGTTGCGCCTTGGCAGCTATGGCAAACACGGACAGAAGCATCCCGCATGGCATCGTCGCTGGACGGTCCGCTCCAGGGTAATCGTCGTCTTCTTTGAGACACAACACACCTACATCACCAAACTCGTCATCATCAGAGAGCAGATAGTCAGAGATCCTCTTCAAGTGCGATAGAAGCAAAAGTAGTTCTTCGCCCCGCGAAGCACGAGGTACACACGAGGACAGGGTATTAAGGAATAAGATCGTATCTAGGAACGACGAGGATGCAGAGATGTCTGAGAACGGCACAACGTTGCCACTCTTCTCTCCAACTCGGACAAATGGCGAGAAGAAAACAGGGTCTCCAATTCCTTGACTAGCAACCTCAACAGCTAATTGGCGAGATTTTTCTAAAACACCCAAAACTTGGAACACATCCGTATTGTATGCATTCACGTGGTCTTGGTTTACCTCGTCAAATATCTCAGTTGAGAAAGAAGACGGGTCGCTTGGTATTTCACTCGAAAATAGGTCGTCAAAAGGGATCTCCTCTCGAATTTCAATAAAATCACTTTTCGAATCTCTATGAATAATCTTAAAGGAGTTCGCTATAGCGACTAAGTCATCTAAAGACCTAAAACTATCTACATCTTCAAGGGCCACCCTCAAATCAAATTCGTCTATCCCTTCTACATTTCTTAGTTCAAGCAGTTTCTTATAAACAGAAACTTTGAGAGATACCTCGTGAGTTGAGCTCGACTTGCCAAACAGAGCCACACATGCGCTAATTTTCGTTGTTAAGCTCATATCGTAGCTGCCTTCAATGCCGCACAAAGCCGAATAAATGTGCCTGGCAAGTACGGTCCCGGATATCTGTCATATGCCTTCCAATCCTCAGATATCTCGGGCACTCCAAAAGAAGATAGCAGTCCAGATCGAGCAAACGGTTCTATAACTTGTGATTGAAACTCATCAACATCTTCAGACGTTATCATTTTCTTAAGGCTTGAAACACTCAGAGGCATCGTTTCATTCCATTTACCCTGCCGAATTTCACTTGCAAAGTGCACCACCAGCGCTTCGAATAGCTCAGATTGCGGTCCCTTCTCGATCGTTGGCCGATTTTTCTCTACCCAAGGACGTACTGCCGATACGTCGATAAAAGCTGGCTCATAGTTTTGTGGTAAGTTATATGTTACCTGAGCAAGCGTCTTAAAAACGTCACGAAAGTTTGCTGGTGTCTCAGACCAGTTTGGAACCAAAGCACTCAAGACCTCTTCCGAAATCAGCTCCTGACTTGGATCAAATTCATCGCCCGTCGCACGTGCTAATCGATTATTAAGTGCAAGGTGAAAGAACTTTGGGTTCAGTTGCTCCATTTCGATTTCGTCGGGAGCACCCAAAGGCTCAATCATACTCCGGAAGTTCGCAGAACGTAGTGTGAAATCGCCCATCAGTATGAGAGGAGCGCGAGCATTTTTTTGCTCCAGCATCTGCGTAACCGTTCTACGTAATCTCCGGGGGTTTGCCTTGATGTCCCATTCATCGATAAACTTTGGTGTATCGCCCTCAAAGTCGGATGCCTTCGTTCGGCCAGCAATCAACGGGGCTGCATCTTCCAGTCCCAATTCACCCATAACCATCTGCACAAGAAATGTTTTACCACTTCCCAGTATGTCAGAAACCAGGATTACACTTGAGCCCGATAGGCGCTCGATTTTACCGCGAAGCTCTTCGCGAGAGTCCTCTCGGTTTGCGAATGCAGCGGGCAGGTTGTATGCATTGGTATGCGCGAAGATCATTTCGACCTTGCTAGTAAGTTCCCTATTAGTAATCATTGATAGCTTCCATTCTTCGGCTCAAGATAGAACGGTATCTCACCTCGCAATAGTTGATCTAGAGCATCAACCATTTCCGCCTTCAACCGTGTGCCGAATAGATGAAGAGGCATCCCATCTTCCCAAATTCTATTTACAAAACGGTCCGAGAAGATCGTGATTAAGTGACCCTCAAGGTCAAATTTAGTTTCTAGCATACCAAATATTTCGGCCTTGCTATAAGGCCGAACATTGTACTTTTGAAAAGACACGGACCACGTTGATGATATCTGATCAGCTTGTTCACTCGTAACAAAATAGGTCTCTGTCACTGCAGCCTCGACTATTTTGTCTTTGGAATTCTCATCAAACCACTTCTGCTCGCGAACGACATCGAGAAGCAAATCTTGACTACAGTCATGATTGAAATCAAAGCAGAGGCGAACCGATATGCCAAGCTCTTCATACAAAAATTTATAAAGGTCTTCCACATTTTCGGAGTACTCCATAATTGATTCTGGAACTCGTTGGTCGAGCGTCAAAGTTCCACGGAATACTCTGAAGTCATTTATGGTTTCAAAACCGAGAAAGGATAATAGTTTTGCTCTTTTTGCGCCGCTCGAAGCCTCTGGCCATTGGTTCTGGACAAGATGGTGAAAAACGCCTCTTACAATTGCTTCGCTAACAACTTCGCTAATGTCTTCATCATCATCGAAATTTTCTAAGTCAATTGATATATGAAGTGTCGGCACCCGAACCGGAGCGGTGACTGTTCGTTCAATCAGCTCTCTTAGCAAAGTGGTAGCGCCTTGCCCCTTTGGAACCACAACCATATTCCGAAAGCTCGCTTGCATGTGGTCAAGTATTCGAATGATCTCATTGCCGTTTTCTCGTAAGTACACTCGACTAGAAACCTCCCCCTTCGATAGAAGGGGGAAATCTCTTGGTATCGCGTGAAGATCAAGCCAATACAGAAGGTTCTCTTCACTCATCTACCGTTCCTCCCAAATAGTCTTGCAATAATTGGTGGAGATTCTGTGGATAGCCAAAATTCTGTGGCAAATTTGGCCTCTCAACCACCTGTAGCCATTCAGGTGCAGTTCGCTTTTTTGTCAGAAAAGGTATTGAAGAGAATTCCCCCTTCATAAATTCCCGATAATCTTCTCGCTCAATCGACGCTGAAATAAAGAAGCACGCCTTAAACTGATTTCGGAACGCCTCCATAAATTTGAAACCTGAATACGTTTCCATAGGCGGTTTTGAGTCTGCCTCGTAAAGCCGATGAGACTCCAGAAGCAGGTCAACAAGAGCTATGTCTATGTGCGGCCTACTCGTCTTTTTCATAAACCTTACCGCCTCGTCGTAGTCTACGAACGGTAACAAGTGTAATTCAGCGTCAAATTTCTCAAAACACTCACTGATCACGCTTTGGTAGTCTTCTGAAACGTGAAAATCGTCCTCTAAAGTAAGTACATAGACTGTCCTCAAGGTGTCACCTCCGCGTTGTGCAACGGAAAAATAAATCGAAAAGTTGCACCTGATTGAAACTTTCCAACTTCTTTGACAGAACCGTTCATTCGTGACACTACATCTGAGACAAACGCAAGGCCCTCTCCGTTTTCATAGATTTTTCCTTTCTTCTTATCTTCTGCTTTCTGGGAAGCCGAAGAATAGCCGGGCAGAAAGATCTTCTCTTTTAGCGCTTCCGGGACTCCGGGCCCGTCATCTGAATAGTCCAGCTGAAATATTCGGCTCCGATCAGCTCTTTCAATTACTCTAGCGTGTAAATTTCTATCGGCACTTTCTTTTGCGTACTTTTCTGTATTGTATTTTAGCTCTTGCAAAACATCAAAAAAAATCAGCTTGTCAATTTCTATGTAGGCCTTCTTTCTCTGTCCATTGAACTTCACATCATGAATACTACACCAATCTCGTAGCTCTGACATTAAGTCATTCACAGCAATACGCGTTTGATTTAGTGCAACCTTCTTGATCTTGAACTTTTCTAACCTCTCAGAAATATCGCTTGATAGGCTATCTAATTTTTCAAGAATTTCGGGTAATCTCTCAGGATCTGTGACAATACAATTCTTTGCGGCATTAATCCTTCCGTTCAATGGTAGCATTGCATTTGTTAAGTCATGGATCATAAACGACGCCATTATTTTCCAAAGAGAATTGGCTTCTAGTCTTTGAGAACGTTTTCGTTCTTCTTTTAGTTCGGAGTCGTACTTAAGGATTTGATGGCGTAGATCACTGACTTCCGTCTTCACCTCCCGCAGCTGTATTTCCAATTCGCCCTTTTGCAAGGCTTCTTTACCAAAGTTCTCTTTCCAAAGTTTGTCTGATCTCTCTGAAAGAGATCGGAACTTCTCTTCATCGAGTATTTGATATGGCAGTTTAGGTTTTATGCGAAAGCTCAATACTTGGGGGTCAAGAGGCCCCCTAATTACTGGAGCAAGTATCAATGGGGTTTCTCCTAAATTCGCCTTGTAAGTCTTAGACAACTCCGAGAAGCTCCGAGAAAGAAATTTTTCTAGATCCCCTTCACCGTCATCGATACTATCAAAAGTCCTGACTATCCACGTAGATTCTCCAAACTTCGTCGTGGAATTTGGAAAGCGGGTGACAATGTCCCCATCTTGCTGCGCCAGAATGATACCTCCTACATCCTGAAGGATTTCAATAACATATTCTTCGAAGTTCATACCAGCGGCCAGATCTATTTCTCGGAGCAGGCTAGAGTGTTGTGGTAGCAATTTCAAACTAATCTTGCGGTAGCAAACCAACGCAGAAGATGGGGTGTGGGCGCATGTACAAGCTAGCAAGGATTGTCACACCGATGTTCACGCGTAGATGTTGGTTTCCGGCATGGCGTCGTTGATGCACAGAGCCTGCTTGGCGGATTTCGGTCGGGTTTTTTGATTTGATGATACTCGTACGGAGACTGGTTTGGCCGCTCGGATTACCCGGTTTGCGAACGTAAATTGAATGCTGATCTTGGATTTCTGTGCGCCGAATGTACGGGCCTTCAGCTTGCCACCCGGCTTGGATTTGATGCGACCGTGGGTGTTCTCGCCGAGCGATCGCGTGCCATAATCAGTTTCATTTTGCCAGGCAACTTGTCCGACTTTTGCAATCCTAGCGGCACGGATTTCACGCTCAGGCCCGCCGTGGGTGGCTCCTTTGTCTGGGATCTATGTATAGCGCGGATTGATTACGACCTTCGGCGTGAATTTAGGTGGGCTGGCTCTCGGATTACGTCGTATGTGGGTTGCCCATTGTAGGTGCCATCTGGGAATGCGTGGCGTATGCGACCTCCAGCGACTGTCATCAGGGGAGTCACCATCTCTGGATCTGATGTGTCATCATTGGTCAGCTTAGGCGGCATGATTTCACCAGTGCCCGCGTCCATGGCGATGTGGAGCTTCCTCCACGTCCGACGCTCTTCATCCTGCTTTTGACAGACCGACACAACTTGAGCCCAGTGCTACCCAGCACCAAGTCGACAGGCGCTTTTCGTCCAGGTGCATGAATGCCTACCTCAATTGTACGGCATCTTCGGGGAAGTGTCGTATAGTACGGCACAGTTAAATCATGACCCATCAGATCTATCAAGCTGCGCACGAAACCTTCCGTTTGTCGAAGTTGCAGGCCAAACACCGTGCTGAGGGTAAGGGTGGTTCAATCGCGAAGTTTGAGTATTTTTCTGTCCACCGGGCGTCGTCGATACGGAGCGATCCAGGAATTGATCGTTTCTTCATGGATCCAGAAGCGGATATCGCCCCGCTGGACCAAGCCGCGATCATGCTCGCCCCAATTCGCAACCCGGCATTTCAACTTCGGAGTACGGTGGCTGCGAGTTTCGTGGTGCTTGAACGGTATGTTGATCTCGGTATCAGCTAAGCAGGACGCGTCTCATACAACTCTTGCCATCGCCTTGCATCAAGGCCGCTCATTTCCCTACACCAAGAGCTAACTATGAGAGCCAGTTGTACATAAGCGCGCTTATCGGCCCCCGCCCGATCCTTGGGGAGCTCAAGGCTGGGCCAGACGCCTGTAAGCGGTCATGTGTTAAGTTTGTACTGTCCGCCCGGTGGCCGGGGAAGTTTGGCCGAATGCGGATAGTAAGTTGTCAGTGTTCACGCCTCAATGACTCAGACCGGGATCACGATCTATCTCCCTGTCGATTTCACGCTCGTTTTCAGCCTCGCGATCCTTCTCCACCTCTCGCTCGTTTTCACTCTCCAGCCTTTCGCGTGGCTTATTGAGCACGTCCTTTAGTCGTTCGTTCACGGACGGTTTGAGATCTGGTTGATTGGTCCCCTGGCCGAGCTCTGGATCGCTGTGCCCTTCCAGTTTATGAACCGCTGCTTGACCATCTCGACCGGTGCCCTTCTCCATGATCGCTTTGAGCCGCTCCCGTGCATAGTTGCGGCCTTCCGGCATCGGCGTGTCCTCCCGATCCTCTGACCGTCCGACGACCTTCGCCAAGCGCTCGCGCATGTCCTCCGGCCCAGACTGCGCGCCTTGCTCTTTCGAAGCCGCCGCCCGGAGCGCCGCGAGACCGGCAGACACAAGCCCCTGCCCCGCATCGCGCTCAGCCGCGTAGGTGTCCCGAGCAATGTCCAGTCGCTCGCGTAACTCGCGGAACGCACGCGGGCCTGGCGCGCGGCATGGACCACGGCACCGCGCTCGGTGACGGTGACGTACTCCCGGCCTTCTCGGGCAGCCGCAGCTTTTTCGCGCCGCTCCATGGAATTGGCCGCTGGCCCCAGCTTCAGCTCGGGGTCACGATCCAGTTCCTCGGCTGAGAGCTGATCGCCCCGCTCCAGCGCCGCCTCCCGCTGCGCTTCGAGCGACCGATGATCGACGCGCTCGACCTCCCCTACCCGCTCCAGCGCGCGGTTCTGGAGATCGGCCCAGACACCGCGCATCTGCTCGATCTCGACGCCGCCGGTCTTCGCGGAGTCGAGCACGCGGGTCTTGGCCGTGAACCCTTCCGGCTCCAGCTTCCGCGTGGAGGTCAGAACATGTGCATGGTGGTTCCGCTGATCGCCTTCCCTGTTCGGCGCGTGGATCGCCACATCGACGGCCACGCCGTAGCGGCTGACCAGCTCCTCGGCGAAGTCTCGGGTGATCTGGGAGCGGTCCTCGGCGCTGATCTCGGACGGCAGCGCCAGCTCCCATTCGCGGGCTGTGACGGAGTTGCGGCGGGTCTCGCTGGCCTCGACCTCGTTCCAGAGTTTCGAGCGGTCCAGCGCCCATTCGGGCGCGTCCTTCGGGGTCAGGATGAAGGTCTCCTCAATGCCCTGCTTGCGGGTGTAATCGTGGACGCGACCTTCACGCTGGCACTCAATGCGCTCTCCGACACGGTAAGCTGCTGCCGCCGTGGCAGAGCGCCCGGCGCTGCGTTTGATCGTCTTCACGGAGAGGTGGTAGCTGGCCATCCGACCCCCTCTCCAGAAGATTGCAATTGCGCCCGCAATGGGCAAACACGCGGCCGCTGCGCGACACCAGGCATTCCCATGCCACCCGGCCCTTGGCGCGCGACAAGAGACGGGGTGTCTGCGCAGGATGAGGGTGAAGTCTGCCTTCTACTCTTCGTGAGAGGCTCCGGCTTCAACCTCCCTGTTGGGCGTAAGTCAATGGCTTTGGAACACACCGTGCCGAAGCCATCTTTGCGGCGACCAACCGTCTTTGCCCCGACGCCCCGCGCCCCGGGTCGCTGTGCGCGTTCGCACCGCAAGTGGCGGAGGGGGAAAGACAGCCCGGCCGAAGCTGCCCGGAGGGTGGCAGACGCCCGGGCTTGATGATGCGTTCCATCAATCTCCCCAGCCGTGCCGGCGCGCACCCCGGCATAGGGGGCGGGAGATTGGCGGCACTCATCTGCGGTTTGCCAGCGGCAAACCCGGCAAGGAAGCATAGGCAAGCGACTGTCCTTTCGCGCAGCCCCCAAGCGCGACACCACCGGCACGCCAGCCCCGGCAACGGGGCACAGGGTGCCGTCAGGGTGTTGCGGCGCGGGACGCCATCCAAGCGCGCAGCTTGGCCACAGAGAGTACGAGAGACGGGGCACGTCTTTCGGTCCAGCGCATTCTGTGCTGGACTGCGATCCAACGGCTGACGTTGGCCCTGGAGAGTTTGCATAAGTGCACCCTTCACTGATCCTCAGCTCAGGGTTTGCGCTTCCGTTCGGTATTTCAAGAACAGAGGGTGCAACCTGTCCTTCTTCGCGGAGCTCTGCCGATCCGCGCAGTGTCATCCGCCATGTTCCGCCGAAAGGCAGACATGATTTGGATGACCCTTGTTATCTTACGACGATATCGGAGTCTCTCAACCATGACGTGAATGAACACGGATGGTTTGAGACATGGCCGAGACGGAGCTGGAACGTGCGGAGAAGCGATACGCCCAGGCCAAAGCCCGGCTTCAGGCCCTGCGCAATCGGGAAGCCACGAAACAGCGCAAGCTCGATACAAGGCGCAAGGTGATCCTCGGGGGCGCGCTGCTTGATTTTGCGGAACGGGATTCCGGGGCGGCCGCGATGGTGGATCGGCTTGTCCGCAACCTGTCCCGCGACCAGGATCGAATGACCTGCTCAGAGAGAGTGAGCAGTGCAAGCTCAAATTTCTTCACTGAGTTGAGAAAAAGATTCTCGCACAACTCCATCGGAGAGTCGAACACGTTATAGTTGCAAAGCCATGCGATTGAAAATATGAGCAAGCTTGGCGGTGGCACCATCCCAAGTTTTGCCGCTCGAATTCGTTCCAGAGATTTGCAAGTGATGTGTACCCTTTTTCAAAACATCAGTGCAGCCTATCGGTTTTTTTGTGACATGCCCGAAACAAAGTCTGACCGACGCTCCATCAGGACCCGCCGTTTATCCAGCAGATCAGACCTCGCGTAAGCGCTCTCAACGTCTGATCCGACTTGATGGGCCAGGCTCATTTCGGCCACTTCACGCGGCGCATTGGCCGCCTCGGATGCCCAATCCCGGAATGCTGAGCGAAAACGGTTTACCGTGACACCCTCCACCTTCATGCGGCGCAGGAGCATTAGCATCGACATATTAGGAAGTGGCTGATGGCGCTTCTGGCCTTCAAAAACGTAGTCTGACTGCATCGCCCGCAGCGGTTCGATGATCGACAGCATTTCACCCGTCAGTGGCACCCAGTGTTCCACACCCGTCTTCATACGTTCCGCCGGACAGATCCAAACGCACGCGCCCAGATCGACCTCGCACCATTGCATGCGCAGTACATTACCTGGGCGTGATCCCGTCAGGCAGGTCAACATCAACGCTTTTGCGGTGATTGCGTTGCGGGATTTCAGGTCGGCGTAAAAGGCTGGCACGTCGCGCCAATGCATTGCCTTGTGGTGCTTGATCTTCTTTCTAACCTTGGGCCATGCGCCGGCGTCTTTGATCGCTATCGCCGAGTTCTCGCCATCGCGAAACCCTTTCGAGCGCGGCACGTCCAGCACCGTCTTGATCCGTTGGGCCAAGCGCTTGGCAGTTTCGTGTTTTTTGTCCAGATCGGAGCCGGACACATCATCACTTCGGGCTGTTGGACGCTATCAATCGGCATGCGGCCAATCTTGGGAAAGCATAGTCGCGCAACGTGTTGATCCATTGCTGACCGTGTTTAGCGGTCTTCCAGGTGGGCATCCGATCAATATGCACTTGTTTTGCAAACTCTTCGAACGTCGGGTTTTTCCGTTTGGCATTGAGACGCGGGTTTAGCCCCGCCTGGGCCATATGCCGATAGTCCAGCGCCCGTTCAAGCGCTTGGTGGAGCGTGACAATATCCGCCCCGCCCAAACCAAAGTCGGTCCGCAACGGTGCGCCCTTCTTATTCCTTTGACCTTTGTCCACCACCCGCATGATCCAACACCGCGCACCTGACGGATCAACCACCAAATACAGCCCGTTGCTGTCGCCATGCCGCCCAGCGCGGAGGTTCGCCACCAGTTTCTTTGTCAGCTTGCCAGATAGAGCAATTCCATAAGTACCACATTCCATACCACTCAAGGAAGAATACAGACGTAACCGAAAGAAATTGAAGACAACGCAGTGGCCGCACTTTGTCTAATGAAATATGGATTATCTCACATCAGAGGCGAATGGTTTGAATCAAAAGGAAAGGGAGATTGGCGGAGGAGGTGGGATTCGAACCCA
Source organism: Roseobacter cerffii (assembly GCF_054226325.1). NCBI lineage: Bacteria > Pseudomonadati > Pseudomonadota > Alphaproteobacteria > Rhodobacterales > Roseobacteraceae > Roseobacter > Roseobacter cerffii. Next base: position 1,437,556 of record NZ_CM135757.1, on the reverse strand, counting down.
CGGTACGCTTTCACGCACGCCGGTTTTCAAGACCGGTGCATTCGACCACTCTGCCACTCCTCCGGTTGATCCGTCCTAGTGCCCCGCAAACGATTCTGAAACCTCAAAAAATCCGCATATTTGCTGGGGAATGTCGCCGATTTGATGCGCAACACCTTCCCAGACTGGCCCGGCCAAGCTAGACTGCGCGCAAAGATCCCTCTTCAAGGGGCCATTGAGCGTGCCGGACCACCGGCCAACAGGCAAGGACGCGCAGTATGAGCGGCGACATCACACCCTATTCCAGAACCGGATTTCCGCTCGCGCTCGGCCTGGCCGCGCTGAGCCTTCTGACCGCCTGCGATGAGGCGGGCAATTTCAACCTTCGCGAGGCCTTCGCACCCAAGCCCGGGGCCGAAGCAGCGGCGGAAACGACCCCCGCCGCCACGGGTGAGGTGATCGAGCGCGATGTGGAAGCGCCCGAGGTGTTCTCGTCAAACGAAGCCGGGCTCTGGGACGGGCGGCCCTCACTGGGCGGGGTCTGGGTGGCCCACCCCGACGTCACCGAACCCGAGCGGGTGATCATCCGCAACCAGAGCAACGGCCAGTTCGTGGTCGGCGCCCTCTTCCGCCGCGAGCGCGACATTCCCGGCCCGCGCCTGCAGATGTCCTCCGATGCCGCCGAGGCGCTTGGCATCCTGGCGGGTGCCCCGACCGACCTCGAAGTGGTTGCGCTGCGCAAGGAAACCGTCGAAGTGGCCCCGCCGATATCAGAAGAAGAGGTGATCGCGGAACCGGCGGAAATCACCGAAACCTCGCTTGATCCGATCGCCGCCGCAGGCGCCGCAATTGACGCCGCCGAGCCCACGCCGGTGGAAACCGCCGCAGCGGCGACAGCCAGCACTGAAACTGCGGTGATCGAACCCGCAGCACTGCCGCAATCCAACCTGCCGCAATCCGTGGCACCCACCTCCTCGCTCAGCAAGCCCTTCATCCAGATCGGAATTTTCAGCGAAGAGGCCAATGCCGACCGCGCCGCCAAGCAGATGCGCAGCGCCGGGCTGATCCCGACCGTGAAGGAACAGGAACTGAGCGGCAAACCCTTCTGGCGGGTTGTCGTGGGCCCGGCCACCTCCGCATCCGAGCAGGCATCGCTGCTCTCCACCATCAAGGACGAAGGCTTCTCCGACGCCTACGCCGTGACCAATTGACCCCGAGAAAGGAGCGCGCACCCGTGATCCGTCTTGCCACCGCCCTTCTGGCCCTTGCCCTGTCCACCACCCAGGCCTCGGCCTTCGACACCGAGGCCAGTTCCGCCTTCGTGATCGACCAGACCACAGGCACCGTCCTGCTCAACAAAAACGCGGACGAGCCGCTGCCACCTGCGTCCATGTCCAAGCTGATGACACTCTACATGGCCTTCGAGGCAATCCGCCGCGGCAAGGCCGATGGCGGGCTCGACCTCAATGAAGAGCTGCTGGTGTCCGAGCACGCGCAATCCTTTGGCGGCTCCAGCATGTTCCTGCGCTCGGGCGAGCGTGTCACGGTCGAGGATCTCATCCGCGGCATCATCGTGCTCTCGGGCAATGATGCCTGTGTGGTGATCGCTGAAGCGCTCTCGCCCGATGGCACCGAATACGGCTTTGCCCGGCTCATGACCCAGCGCGCGCAACAGCTCGGCATGACCAACTCGACCTTCGTGAACTCCAGCGGCTGGCCGCAGCCCGGGCATCTGATGTCGATGCGTGATTTGGCTCTGCTGGCTGACCGTCTGATCACCGATTTCCCCGAATTCTACCCGCTCTTTGCAGAGACAGAGTTCGAATTCGACAACCGCGTGCCCAGCAACAAGCGCAACCGCAACCCTGTGCTGACCATGGGCATCGGTGCCGATGGGCTCAAGACCGGGCACACGCAGGAAGCGGGCTATGGCCTCACCGGCTCCGCCAAACAGGGCGACCGCCGGGTGATTTGGGTGATCACCGGGCTCGACACGGTGCAGCAGCGCGCGCAGGAGAGCCAGGCCATCGTGAACTGGGCCTTCCGGCAATTCTCCATGCGCCCGCTGGCCGAAGAGGGCGAACAATTTGCGCAGGCCAACGTCTGGATGGGCAGCGAACCCACGGTCGGCCTCGTCGCTGCGGAAGACGTCAGCATCCTGATGCCTGCGCTGGCGCCCAGTGAGATCGAAGGCGAGGTGGTCTACACCGGTCCGCTCAGCGCACCCATCGCCGCGGGCGACCAACTGGCCGAGCTGGTCTTCACCCTCGACGGGCTGCCCGAAACCCGTGTGCCGCTGGTCGCGGATCGTGACATCGCGCCGGGCGGCTTCGTGAGCCGGGTCAGCACCGCCGCCCTTGTGCTCTTCAAGATGCTCATGCAGGGACCCGAGGAGGCGACGTGACGACACCCCTGCCTGCCTCGGCACGGTTCATCACCTTCGAAGGCATCGACGGCTCGGGCAAATCCACGCAAGTGAAACGGCTGGCGGCGCATTTGACCGCACAAGGCCACGACGTGGTGCTCACGCGCGAGCCGGGTGGCTCGCCTGGCGCCGAGGAAATCCGCGCGCTGGTGCTGCAGGGCGATCCCGATCGCTGGTCCGCCGAGACCGAAATCCTGCTCTTTACCGCTGCCCGGCGCGATCATCTGGAGCGCACGATTTTACCCGCACTGCGCGCTGGCAAAATCGTGCTCTGCGACCGCTTCGCCGACAGCACCCGGATGTATCAGGGCCTCTCCCGTGGCAATCTGCGCGGCCTTGTCGACCAGCTGCACACCCTGATGATCGGGCGCGAGCCGGACCTCACAATCCTGATCGACATGGACCCCGCCGTTGGCCTGACCCGCGCGCTCTCGCGACGCACCGCGGATGAGCGCTTCGAGGCCTTCGGAGAAGATCTGCAGACGGCCATGCGCCAAGGCTTTCTCGACCTCGCCGAGGAGTTCGCCCAGCGCTTCCGCGTCATCAACGGCGCGCGCGACATGGACGCGGTGGCGGAGGATATCGCAGCTGTGGTCGACGGCGAATTGGTATGAGCGCACCCGACCAGATCGAGGGCGCCCCGCATCCGCGCGACACGCCAACGCTCTTTGGTCAGGATGCGGCAGAGCAGGCGTTTCTCGACGCCTACGCCACCGGTCGCCTGCACCACGCCTGGCTGCTGACAGGCCCGCGCGGCGTGGGCAAAGCCACGCTCGCCTGGCGCATCGCGCGCTTCCTGCTCGCCACCCCGCCGCAGGACGACGATGGCCTCTTCGGCGCGCCGCCGCCCCCGGATACGCTGCACATCGACCCCGAGCACCCGGTGGCCCGGCGCATTGCCGCCGGTGCCGAGCCCGGGCTCAAGGCGATCACCCGGACGCCCAACCCCACCACCGAGCGCATGCGCGACCAGATCGTCGTCGATGACATCCGCTCGCTCGCCGGCTTCTTCCAGCTCTCGGCGACCGACGGCGGGCGGCGCGTTGTGATCGTGGATGCGGCTGATGAGATGAACACCTCCGCCGCCAATGCGCTCCTGAAGATGCTGGAAGAGCCGCCCGAGCGTGCCACGCTGCTGCTGATCAGCCATCGCCCCTCCGGCCTGCTGCCCACGATCCGCTCGCGCTGCCGGACCCTCAGGCTCGGCACGCTAAACCCCGACGACATGGCCCGCGCCTTTGCGCAGGCGGGCATCGAGGTCGGAGCGGATGCGGGCGCGCTCGCGGCACTGTCCGGTGGCTCCATTGGCGCGGCGCTGCGCCTCTCGCTGCTCGACGGGCTCAAGACCTATGCGGATCTTGTCACGCTGATGGGCACCCTGCCCCGCTTCGACCGCCCCGCCGCCGTCAAGATGGCCGAAGCCGCCGCCGCCCGCGGCGCCGAAGCCAAGCGCGATTTGCTCTTCGAGCTGATCGACCTCGCTCTTGCCCGCCTAGCGCGCACCGGCGCCACCGGCCAGCCCCCCAGCCCCGAAGCCGCGCCGCGCGAGGCTGAGACTTTTGCGCGCCTTGCCCCCGACGCACGCGCGGGCCGCGCCTGGGCGCAGATCGCGCAGGAGACCGGTGCGCGGGTGCAACATGGCATCGCGGTGAACCTTGACCCTGCCGCGCTGGTCCTAGATACCCTGATCAAAATGAGCCTCACCGCCGAGGCGTAATGCGACGCCCGCGCGAACTGATCGGACCGGCATGACCGTGACACCTCAGATCACCGACAGCCACTGTCATCTGGATTTCCCCGATTTCGAGGGCCAGTTGGATGACATCATCGCCCGCGCGAGCGAGGCCGGGGTGACGCGTATGGTCACCATTTGCACGCGGCTGGCCAACCTGGCGCAGGTGCAGGCCATTGCCGAGGCCCATGCGCCCGTTTTCTTCGCCGCTGGCACCCACCCGATGAGCGTCGCCAAGGAACCAATGATCGAGGTGGACGATCTGATCGCCATCGCCCGCCACCCCAAATGCGTTGGCATCGGCGAAACCGGGCTCGACTATCACTACACCGCCGAGAGCGCCGAGGCGCAGCAGACCTCGCTGCGCCTGCACATCGAGGCGGCGCGGGCCACCGGCCTGCCTCTGATCATCCACGCCCGCGATGCAGATGAAGACATGGCGCGCATCCTGACCGAGGAATACGCCAAAAGCCACTACACCTGCGTGATGCATTGCTTTTCCTCCTCGCCCGCGCTGGCGCAGGCGGCCCTCGACCTGGGGTTCTACCTGTCGATGTCCGGCATCACCGCCTTCCCCAAAAGCCAGGAACTGCGCGACATCTTCGCCGCCGCCCCCATCGACCGCATCCTCGTGGAAACCGATGCGCCCTACCTCGCGCCGCCGCCCCAACGCGGCAAACGCAATGAACCGGCTTACGTCGCCCACACCGCCCGGCGCGGGGCCGAAACCATGGGGCTGAGCTACGGCGCCTTCGCCGCCCACACCCAGGCCAACTTCGACCGACTCTTCAGCAAGGCGGCGCAATTCGAGGTGCCCGCCTGATGGCAACACTGCGGGTGACGATCCTCGGCTGCGGCTCCTCCGGCGGCGTGCCCCGCCTCGGCGGCCACTGGGGCGACTGCGACCCCAAAAACCCCCGCAACCGCCGCCAGCGCTGCTCGCTGCTGGTTGAACGGGAGAGCGCTGAGGGCACGACCACCGTGCTCATCGACACCTCACCCGACCTGCGCAACCAACTGCTCACCGCCGGTGTCGGGCGGCTCGATGCAGTGATCTACACCCATGCCCACGCCGACCATGTGCACGGCATCGACGATCTGCGCATGATTGTCTTCAACATGCGCGCGCGCCTGCCCGTCTGGGCCGATCCGCCGACCCGGGCCGCGCTGATGGAACGCTTCGCCTACGCCTTTGTGCAGCCCGAAGGCTCCACCTACCCGCCGATCCTCGACATGCACCTGATCGAGGGGGATGTGACCATCGACGGCGCGGGCGGCCCGATCACCTTCTCCCCCTTTCAAGTGGCCCATGGAGGCATGGACGCGCTTGGCTTCCGCATCGGCGATCTGGCCTACCTGCCGGATGTGGCCCAAATCCCCGAGGCCGCCTGGCCCGCGCTCGCCAACCTCGACTGCTGGATCGTTGACGCGCTGCGCCGCGACCCGCATCCCACGCACGCCCATCTCGCCCGCACGCTGGAATGGATCGCCGAGGTCCAGCCCAAGCGCGCCGTGCTCACCAACATGCACATCGACCTCGACTACGAGACCGTCAACGCCGAAACCCCCGACCATATCGAGCCCGCCTACGACGGGTTGACCCTCACCTTTCCCGCGTCCTGAGCGTCCCTGACGCCCCACGCGCCCAGCACTTGCGCGCAAAGGCCCGCCCATGCAGACCCTGCTCGACGTCATCCTGCCCGTGTTTCTGGTCATCGGCTTTGGCTATGTCGCGGTCTGGCGCAAGCTCTTCCCCGAGGCGGGCATCGACGGCGTGATGAACTTCACCCAGCATTTCGCCATCCCCTGCCTGCTCTTCCAGGCCATCGCCAAGATCGACCTCGGCACCTCCTTCGATCCCGCCCTGCTCGGCAGCTTCTATGCGGGCGCCGGCCTCTGCTTTGCCGCCGGGCTGATCGGCGCCCGGCTGTTCTTCAACCGCGATTGGGAAGACTGCGTCGCCATCGGCTTTTGCTGCCTCTTTTCCAACTCCGTGCTGCTCGGCCTGCCGATCACCGAACGCGCCTATGGGCCAGAGGCGCTCACCGGCAATTTCGCCATCGTCGCGATCCACTCGCCCTTCTGCTATGGGCTCGGCATCACTGCGATGGAAATCGTGCGCAACCGCGGCCAGTCCCCGCTGGTGATGCTGCGCGGCGTGGCACGCGCGATGTTCCGCAACGCGCTGGTGCTCGCCATCGCGCTAGGTTTCGTCGTCAACCTCTCCGGCGTCACGGTGCCTGCAGTGGTCGATGATGCGCTGACCCTCGTCGCCCGGGCCGCCCTGCCCGCCGCCCTCTTCGCGCTTGGCGGCGTGCTCTTCCAGTACCGCCCCGAAGGCGATGGCCGCACCATCGCGATGGTCTGCGCCATCGGGCTGGTGCTGCACCCCGCCCTCGTCTGGCTCTTTGGCAGCCTGCAGAGCCTGCCGACCGACGCGTTCCGCTCCGGCGTGCTCACGGCGGCCATGGCGCCCGGCGTCAACACCTATATCTTCGCCAACATGTACGGGCGCGCAAAACGGGTCGCCGCCTCCTCCGTCCTCATCGCCACCGGTGCGTCGGTGATCACGGTCTGGCTCTGGCTGATGGCGCTTGGGACGCTCTGACGCCTGACGCATGTCCCGGTCTGGCAAAGCGGACAGCCCCCTACCCATGCCGAGCGGCCACCGTCTTCAGTGCCGAGAACCCGTAAAGTGCCTCGAACCCCTTCTCGCGCCCATGCCCCGACAGCCCAGTGCCGCCAAAGGGCAGTTCGACCCCGCCGCCCGCACCATAGTTGTTCAGAAACACCTGCCCCGCCCGCAGCGCCTTCGCCAGCCGCATCTGCCGCGCCCCGTCCCGCGTCCAGACCGACGCGACCAGCCCGTAAGCCGTGCCATTGGCAATCGCCAGCGCTTCGGTCTCGTCTTCAAAGGGGATCACCACCTGCACCGGGCCAAAGACCTCGTCCTGCGCCAGCACATGGTCCGGCGCTGCCCCGGCAAAGAGCGTCGGCGTCACATAGGCCCCACCCTCTGGCAGATCACCCGGCAACATGGCCTGCCCGGCCACCTCCAGATCGCGGCCATGCGCCAGAAACCCCTCGACCCGCGCGCGCTGGCGCTCTGAAATCAGCGGCCCCACGTCGCGATCATCCAGCGCAGGCCCCACACGCAAGCCGCGATACCGCGCGGCCATGGCCGCGACCACCTGATCGTAGACGCCGCGTTGCACCAGGATGCGCGAGGCGGCGGAACAGGTCTGTCCCGCATTCTGAACGCCTGCGTTCACCAGAAATGGCAGCGCGTCGTCGAGATCCGCATCGTCGAACACCAGCTGTGGCGACTTGCCCCCCAGCTCCAGCGTCACCGGCACCACATTGGCCCCCGCCGCCTGCTGCACCAGTTTGCCAACTTCAACCGACCCGGTGAAGGACACATGGCTCACACCCGGATGCGCGGCGAGCGCCGCCCCCGCCTCCGCCCCCAGCCCCGGCACCACGTTCAGCGCGCCTGCAGGCAACCCGGCCCGCTGCGCCAGTTCGCCAAAGGCCAGCGCCGTCAGGCAGGCCTCCTCCGCCGGCTTCAGCACACAGGCGTTGCCCATCGCCAGCGCTGCGCCCACCGACCGCCCGATGATCTGCATCGGGTAGTTCCACGGCACGATATGCCCCGTGACCCCGTGCGGCTCCCGCAGGGTATAGACCGTATAGCCGTCGAGATAGGGGATCGTTTGCCCATGCACCTTGTCCGCCGCACCTGCATAGAACTCCATGTACCGCGCGAGCGCTGTCACATCCGCCCGCGCCTGGGTGAGCGGCTTGCCCACATCACGCGCTTCCAGTTCTGCCAGATGTTCCGCCTGCTCCTGCACCAACTGGCCGATGCGCGCGAGCACCCGACCTCGCTCCCCCGCCGTCGCCCGGCCCCAATCACCCGCCAGAGCCGATTGCGCCGCCGTCACGGCGGCATCAATGTCCGCCGCCTGCCCCCGCGCGATCTCGCACAGCTCCGCCCCCGTCGACGGGTCAATCAGCGGCAGCACCGCGCCGTCCGCCGGGGCCCGCCAGACCCCGCCAATGAGACACTGCGCGGGGTCGAGCCCCAATGGGTTTACGGTCATGTTGCGCCCTCCTCCTGCCCGCCGATCAGGGCACCGCCGCGCGGACCCGTCAAGCCCGATCCGTGCCGCGACAGAGCCGCGCAAGCCCGCGCGCGCTCTGGACGCTGCGCGCCGCAATGCCTAAGACAGAGAGGATGACACTCCGGTCTGCTCTCTCCCGCGCGGGTCTCGCGCTTGTGCTTCTGGCCAGCCTCGCCATGTCGGCGGCGGCCTTCACGCATCGCGTGACACAAGGCAGCCAGACACCGGATCTGCTCGCCTATCTCAGCATGGGCGGTACGCTCGCCGAGCTCTGCGGCGAGGCCGGGGTGGCGCATCACCTCACCGCGGGCTGCGACGCCTGCCGCATCAGCGCCAATGCGCTCGCCCCGGACCACACGCCAGACACCACGGCCCCGCTGCGGTACGCGCGGGTCGAACACGCGGGCGTACCAGCCCCGTTTGCAGCGCCGGAGCACACGGACGTCAGACCGCCGAGCCGCGCGCCCCCCTTTGGATGATCCCGTACTACACCCGAATTTTTCGGCGCCCAGCAGCGCTTCACCAGAGGATCACATCATGACACGTCTCACACTTGCGGCCTCCGCCGCGCTCTTTGCCCTGTCCACCGCCGCCTTCGCGCATGACTACACTGTCGGCGATCTGGTCATCGACCACCCGATGGCCTTCAACACCGCACCGACTGCAAAGTCGGGTGGCGGCTACCTCACCATCACCAACACCGGCGACACCGACGACAAGCTGATTGGCGTGCGCGCCGACTTCCCCAAGGTCGAGCTGCACACCACCGAAGAGAAAGATGGCGTCGCCCGCATGATGCATGTTGAGGCCATCGAAATCCCCGCGGGCGAGACTGTCGCGCTCGAACCAGGCGGGCTGCACGTCATGTTCATGGGCCTCGGCGGCGATGGCTTTGACGTGGGCGAGAAAATCCCCGCAACGCTGATCTTCGAGACCGCAGGCGAACTCGAGGTGCAGTTCAGCATCGAGGAACGCGGCGCCGCCGCGGAACACGACCATTCCAGTCACGGCATGTCAAACTGACCTGTGCGCGGGGCCTCAACCGGGGCCCCGCTCTTCACATCGCGGCCAGAATCGCCCATGCAGGGGCTCCAGAGACAGCGGAGGCTCACATGCGACTGAACGCCGATTTTACCCAACGCGCGCTGGTGCGGTTTTCCGAGAACGACTGGATCGCCTCGCCCATGCCCGGTGTCGACCGCAAGATGCTCGACCGGATCGGCGACGAGGTCGCCCGTGCCACGACCATTGTACGTTATGCCCCCGGCAGCGCGTTTTCCGCCCATACCCATGACGGCGGCGAGGAATACCTGGTGCTCGACGGCACCTTCTGCGACGAGCACGGCGCCTTCCCGACGGGCACCTATGTGCGCAACCCGCCAACCTCCAGCCACACGCCCTCCGCACCCGAGGGGGCCACGATCCTGGTGAAACTGCACCAGTTCGACCCGGCAGATCGCACGCAGGTCCGCGTCGATCTCGACCCGGCGCAGGACGCTCAACTGCTGCACCGCGACGACTTCGAAGAGGTCCGCGTGGCGCTGTGGGCGCCTGGAACGACCGTCGATCTCGACGCCCCGGGCGGCATGGAGCTCTTCGTGATTGAGGGCGGCTTCGAAGAAGCGGGCGAAACGCTAGGCCCCTGGGACTGGCTACGCCTGCCCACGGGCACGGCCAGCTCCGCCACCGCAGGCCCCGAGGGCGCCCGCGTCTGGATCAAATCCGGCCACCTCGCCCACGCGCCGACCTAGAAGTCAGACCGCATCTTGGCCAACCCATGGCTTTTAGAGTGCGACGGTGAAGATGTCCCGCCCGGCGGCAACGCCGGGCATCGCCCGACCTCCCCCCGGAGGGCGATTTTGCGACGCCTCAAACAGCGCACCACCACCGCATTTCGCAATCACGTAAGCAGCTGTTCGGATAGAAACGCCCTCTAGGTCGGGCGATGCCCTTGGTTCACTGAACTGAGCGACCAGCACAGACCACGCCTAAAGATCAACCTCCACCACCCCGCCCGGCTCTGCCGCGCGGCTCTGGCACAGGATGATCGCCCCCTCGCGCTGCGCCTTCGACAGGACGAAATCGCGATGCTCGACCTCACCGGAAATCAGCCCGCATTTACACACTCCGCAGAGCCCGTCGGAACACTTCACATCCACGGCGATCCCGTTGTCGCGGAGCACATCGGTCGCAGCGCGATCTGCAGGCACCTGCAGATCGCGCTGCGACCGCGCCAGCCGCAAGGTGAACGCATGGTTCTCATAGTCCGGCACCTCCGGCACCGAGAAATACTCGACATGCTGCGCCGCCTCGGGAAAGCCCTGCCGCGTGGCTGCGTCCGTCACCGCGCGCATGTAAGCGTCCGGCCCGCAAGCATAGACGTGCCAGCCGGGTGCATACCCCGCCAAAACCTCATCCAGATCGGCGCGCGTGCCTGCCGCCGAGTTATGCACCGTCGCCCGATCCGCCCAGGGCACCGCCCTCAGCAGATCGAGAAACGCCGCCTCCGCCCCGGAAGACACCGAGTAATGCAGCGCAAACTCCGCGCCTTTCGCATGACACGCATGCGCGAACGCCAGCATCGGCGTGATCCCGATCCCGCCGCCCATCAGGATATGCTTTGACGCCCCCTCCACCAGCGGGAAGTGATTGATCGGCTTCGACACAAAGACCTTCCGGCCTTCCGTGAAGATCTTGTGCATCAACTTCGAGCCGCCGCGCCCGCCCTCTTCGCGCAGCACCGCCACCTGGTACCGCGACCGGTCCCCCGGATTCCCGCAGAGCGAGAACTGACGAAAGAACTCCGGCGCCACCACCACATCGAGATGCGCCCCCGCCTCCCAGGCGGGCAGGTCACTGCCATCCAGGCTGCGCAGCTCGTAAAGGCTGATCTCCCGCGTCAGCGCCGTCACCTTGGCCACCCGCACCCGGATCACCGGCGCCTCGCCTGCGCCCAAGTAGGTGTGCGCCAGACCATCGGTCTCGCCCCGGTCCAGCCGCGCCTGGTACTCCTCCGCCGTGATCAGCGCCTGGTAGGCCTCGATCCCCTTCTCCCGATCCATCGGGAAGGGAAAGGGATAAGGCGGCGGCGCCAGGGTCGCGGGGTACACGGCCAAGGTCTGATCCGCATAGTCGAGCTTCAGATCGGTCTGCAACGCGCGCGCGTTTGCAGGCACCTCAGAAGGCTCAAAGCCCCCCTCGTCGTTCACCTTCAGATCCCACCACCAGCGCTTCTGCGGGTTGATCCCGCCATTGCCCACCAGATCATCCGCCTTCGCCAGCACCCCAGCCATCGCGGGCACATTCATCGCGATCCAGCGCAGCGGCTTTTCGTGCTCCAGCCCTTCCATGTTCCACGGGCAGGTCTTCATGCAGCGCCCACACATCGAGCCCCCCTCCTGTGTGAGCCGATAGGTGATGCACTTCTGGCTGTCGGATTTCCAGATCTCATAGCCGTTGAACATCAGCTTCGGCCCCGCCGTTATCGCCCCCGAGGGGCACTCCCGCGCACATTTGTTGCAGGCCTCGCAAAATGCCTGCATCCCGAAGTCGATGGGCTTGTCATGGGCCAGCGGCATGGTCGTGGTGATACAGCCCGACTTCAGCCGCGGCCCCAGAAAGGGGTTCACGATCACCTCGCCAATCCGGCTCACCTCACCGAGCCCGGAGAGCAACAACAGAGGCGGCTGCAACACCTCCCCGTCGAGGTTCGTATGCACCCGGGCCTCATAGCCCAGATTGCGGATCTGCTTGCCAATCACGCCCCCCAACAGCGAAAACCGCAAATACGCCCGCATCGATTGCGTGACCGCGATCCAGTCATCCCCCGAGGAGCCCTCGGTGGTGTCGAACCCCTGATCAATGATCAGGCTGATCGCGTTGTCATGGGTGGGCGTGATCGGCTCGCCCACCGCATCATGCGAATACCACGCCCACTCCGGACAGCGCGAGATGCCCACCGCATCCGCGCCCATGAAATAGGCCGCCGCTTTGATCCCTTCCGCATTGCGCGCCGCCTCGCGGGCGCTCGGGTCGATCTCTGGCGCCACGGCGCCCTGCTGCAGCAGCAACAGCGCGCCCGAGGGCCGCCGGATCGCATTGCTGATCGGCGCTTTCTGCGCAAAATACCCGCCTGTCGTCGCCCGCTGGTTGGCCTTGCCGATGTCGCCAAACTGCGCCCGCGCAAACATGTCCGTGCGCTTCGGCACCCGCGCCACCCGCGCCTCGTCGATATAGGTCGTGGGTCTGTCCACCCGCTTGAGCGTCTCGAACGGGTGCGGCCCGTCCGCATAGCGCCGCTTGGCGTAAGGATCGAGCGTCCGCGCACTCTTCGGCGCGCCCTTGCCCAGCTTCCAGGCCAGCCCGTGGATGGATTTCGGCTGCTCCGCCAGGGGCACCAGCGGCCTGTCCGGCGTCATCTCGAAATCGGTGGTCACCGCCGCCACCTGAAACCGCGACCCGACATAGGGGTTGACCAGCACGCCCTCTTCCACCGTCGCCAAACCCGCGCCAACCGCCAGCTTGTTCAGGTCCACATCCGACGATGTCGCGGTATGCGCCTTGGCGTCATGCCCCAGCACCCGCAGATACCCCGCGATGATCACCGCTGTCTCACTCGCGCGCAGCGCTGCCCGCTGTTGATGCGCCTCTGCGATCCAGTCATACCCCGGCTCTCCCGCGTCCGGCTCGCGGCTGTAGTCATAGAGGAACACCACCGTATAGCGATGCGCGGAAATCGTGCGCGGCGGCGCTGTCATGCTATCCCGCAGATCGGCCATAATGGTGTCGATGCCCGCCGCCAGCGTCTGGGTCTGGCGCGTGCGCAGCTCCTCGGCGAGCCGGTCGATGCCCGGATTGCGCAGCGGCACCTCCAGCATATTCTCCGCCGCCAGCCGCCCAATGCCGACCATTGGCGCATCCTGGAAATACCCAAAGGACTTGATATGCCGCGCCCGCTCCTCAGGATCGTCGGGGCATCGCGAGGGCGCACGGTTGATCAGCCCGTCCCGGATCGCGTCCAGCATCGCCTGGTACTCCGCCATCGCATTGACCAGCGAGGCAGGCACCTCGCCCCGATCAAAGGAGACAGGCTGCATCGGCGGTACCCGGGTCATATCCGGCATCCCCGCGTGCCGCGCCAAGCGCTCCAGCGGAAACGGCCCCAGATGGAACGGCCGGTGTCGGGTCGAAAAAAGGCGGGCGGTCAAATCCTGTCCTTTGCGCGCAGCGTCCAAGCGGCCTAGCGCGCCACGGCAGGGGATGTCAAAAACCAAACACGCACACTCGCGTGAGGGGCGAGTGACGTAATGACAAAGCTCTGGAGGGTGGGAGTGGTGCGGATGAGAAGACTCGAACTTCCACGGGTGTTACCCCACAGCGACCTCAACGCTGCGCGTCTACCATTCCGCCACATCCGCACGCTTTAGAATGTTGGAGGTCTTTAGCCTGCCCGCCCGCGGTTGTGAAGAGCCATTTTCAGCAAATCGCGCTGGTGCAGGAGGGGCACAGGGTGTATCCGCCGGCTTTCTTCAGAAGACCGTGGCCGGAGACGGCCGACATGCTCCTCGAACAAGCCGTGGCGTCGAACCTCGCCGATTGAGCCCCGCCGACTCCGCGTACGTCGGGAGACCGGTTTCGCGAAGCAACCACCCCGACCGCTTGCAGCCCTCATTCCAATCTCCTCCGTGTCGCCGCGCCCACCACGACCCGGCCTCCTACACCGCAGAAGCCGGGGCTTTCCGTGCGCCCGTCCCTGCGATAGACCACCCCCATGGTGGAGTGGATCGTAACCGACGGGCTGACCGACTACCGCGCGGCGGAGGCCTGGATGGAGGCCCGGGCGGACGCAATCGCCGCGGGCACCGCGCCTGAATGCATCTGGCTGGTTGAGCACCCGCCGCTCTACTCCGCCGGCACCAGCGCCCGCGCCGAAGACCTCACCGACCCGCGGCGTTTCCCCGTCTACCCCACGCGGCGCGGTGGGCAGTACACCTACCACGGGCCCGGCCAGCGCGTTGCCTACGTGCTGCTCGACGTGGGCCGACGCGGCCGCGACGTGCGCCGCTTCGTCCAGCAGCTTGAAGCCTGGGTGATCGCCACGCTCGACGCCTTCAACGTCACCGGCGTCGTGCGCGCAGGGCGGGTGGGCGTCTGGGTCGAACGGCCCGAAAAACCGCCACAGCCCGATGGCAGCCCCGCCGAGGACAAGATCGCCGCCATCGGCATCCGACTGCGCAAATGGATCAGCTTTCACGGCATTTCGCTGAACGTGGACCCGGATCTGAGCCATTTCGACGGCATCGTGCCCTGCGGGATCCGCGAACATGGGGTCACAAGCCTTGTCGATCTTGGCCTGCCGGTGGGTCTGCCGGATGTGGACGTGGCTCTGCGCGCGGCGTTTGAACAGGTCTTCGGCGATGCGCCGGTTGACCCGCCGCAGGCCGTCATTCCTGAGGCTTCACATGCGGGGGCGGACAGCTAGCTGGCGCACCGGCTCTGGCAAGCGTCGACGAAACCCGCGATATCCTCGCTCTGCATCGGTTTGCTGACAAAGGCATGCACATGCGGGTCTGCCTCGGCCCGCTCGTGATCGGCCCGCAAGATCGACGTTGACAGCATCACGATCACCGGATCCGCCGCCCGCATCTGCTCCGGCAGGGCCGCATAGTTCTCCAGAAATTCGAACCCGCCCATCCGGGGCATGTTGATGTCGAGCAGGATCAGCTCGGGCCAGGCCTCACCCGCCGCGGTGCGTGCATCCAGATAGTCGAGCGCGGCCACACCATCGGTGGCCACATCGATCTCGCCGATCAGCCCGCTGCGCCGGATCAGGCGCCCGTGCATCAGGTTCGTCACCTTGTCGTCATCGACAAGCAGCACCTTTTGCAACGCGGGCGCGGTCATGACGGCTCGGGCCGGTTGGGCAGGCAGATCGAGAAACAGCTGCCCCGCCCCGGTTTGCTGGTCACATCGATGGTTCCGCCCACCCGCTCCAACACCCGCCGGATCGAATAGAGCGACACCCCCGCGCCATCGGGCGTCGTATGCGCACGTTTGAAGAGGCCAAACACCTTCTCCGCGTCCCGCGGCAGGTCAAGCCCGGTGCCATTGTCGCGGATCGAGATTTCCACGTGATCGTCGAGCTGGCGCGACAACACATTGATCCGCGGCCTGCGCCCCGGCTCGTGATACTTCACCGCGTTGCCGATCATGGATTGCAGGATATGCTCCATCTCCCGCGGCACAAACCAGACGGAAGGCTGCTCAAACCCGGTCTTGATCACCGCCCGCGCGCGGCTGATCTGGAAATGCAGATTGACCAGCGCGCGCTCGGTCACCTCGGCGAGATCGACCTCCTGAAACCCCTTCAACGCGCCCGAATGCGCCTGGGCCACGCAGATCAGCGCATCGAGCTTCTCGCTCGCCTGATCGGCGACATCGCGCAGCCAGCCCAGCGTCTCTACATGCTCCGGCGGCAACAGCGGTTCCGCCTCGCTCAGCATATGCGTCAGGCTGCTCATGTTGTTGACCGGCACCTTCAGATCATGGGTCGCCACATAGGTCAGGTCTTTCATGTCGCGATTGATGTCGTTCAGCTCGGCGGTGCGCTGCGCCATGCAGGTGCCCAACTCAACGTTGAGTGCCTCCAGCTCTTCGGTCCTGGCCTTGACCCGTGCCTCAAGCTCGTCGTTGATTGCGCGCAGCTCCGCCTCGGCGGTCTTCTGACGCGTGATGTCGAGGGCGATACCAATGTGCCGCAGCACGCCACCATCCGGGGCCTTTTCAAACACCGTATCGATGCTGCAGAGCCACCGGACCGTCCCGTCGCGCCGCCGCACCCGGTATTCGTGCGAACTGTCCTCTCCCTCCGAGAGCTCGCGCAAACCGTCGAGATAGCGAAACAGCGCGGGCTGATCCTCGGGCAGCACAACTGTTTTCAGCATATCGGTGCCCATGTCCCGTACTTCGACCTCCGAATAGCCCAGAAGGTCCATCACGGACCGGTTGGCATATTCGTTCGACATGGTTTGCTGATTGAAGATATAGATGATGCCCGGAACGATATCCGCCATCTTTTCCCAGAATTCAGTGCTGCGATCGCCGGCGGGGACCGGCGCTGCTTCAGCGCATTGAGGAAGGATCGCCCGCATTATCTTATCGACTCTCACACACACTTGGCCCGTCGGGACCTTGACCACTCCACCCGTCATACTGTCCGACGAAGCTTAAGCCTGCGTAAACAGCGGCCCGGATCGGTTAAATTGATCCTAATATTTTCAATCAGCGCGGGCAGCCGCCCTCCGCGCCGCCTGCGCACAAATTTTCTGGGGCTGCGGCAATTACGATCATTGCTCCTTAAGACAACTCCCTCTAAAACCATCGGGACTCTGCTATGCGGCATGGGAACCGCCGCATCGCAACCACGACGACAACAAGGAGGCACGAGCATGGCTGACGCAGCCGTTCATGGCCACGAACACCATGATGAACGCGGGTTCTTTACCCGATGGTTCATGTCCACAAACCACAAAGACATCGGTATCCTGTACCTGATCACGTCGGCTCTCGCCGGCTTCATCTCGGTCGCCTTCACCGTCTACATGCGGCTGGAGCTGATGGATCCGGGCGTTCAATATATGTGCATGGAAGGGGCACGTCTGTTCTCGTCAGGCGAGGCTTGCACCCCCAATGGGCATTTGTGGAACGTGCTGATCACCGGCCACGGCATCCTGATGATGTTCTTTGTCGTGATCCCAGCCCTCTTCGGCGGATTTGGCAATTATTTCATGCCCTTGCAGATCGGGGCGCCCGATATGGCCTTCCCGCGCATGAACAACCTGTCGTTCTGGCTCTACGTCGCAGGCACCTCGCTGGCGATCTGCTCGGTGCTGGCGCCGGGCGGCAATGATCAGTCGGGCTCGGGCGTGGGCTGGGTGCTCTACCCGCCGCTCTCGACGCTTGAGGGTGGCTTCTCGATGGATCTCGCGATCTTCGCGGTGCACGTCTCGGGCGCCTCCTCGATCCTCGGTGCCATTAACATGATCACCACCTTCCTGAACATGCGCGCGCCCGGCATGACGCTCTTCAAGGTGCCGCTGTTCTCCTGGTCGATCTTCGTGACATCCTGGCTGATCCTGCTGTCGCTGCCGGTGCTGGCGGGTGCGATCACCATGCTGCTGATGGACCGCAACTTCGGCTTCACCTTCTTCGATCCCGCAGGCGGCGGCGACCCGGTGCTTTACCAGCACATCCTGTGGTTTTTCGGCCACCCCGAGGTCTACATCGTAATCCTGCCCGGCTTCGGCATCATCAGCCACGTCATCGCGACCTTCGCGCGCAAGCCGATCTTCGGCTACCTGCCGATGGTCTGGGCCCTGATCGCCATCGGCGCCTTGGGCTTCGTGGTCTGGGCGCACCACATGTACACCGTGGGCATGTCGCTCAACCAGCAGGCCTATTTCATGCTCGCGACCATGGTCATCGCGGTGCCCACCGGCGTGAAGATCTTCAGCTGGATCGCCACCATGTGGGGCGGGTCGGTGACTTTCGAAACACCGATGCTCTGGGCCTTCGGCTTCCTCTTCCTCTTCACCGTGGGCGGCGTCACAGGCATCGTTCTGTCGCAGGCTGCCGTGGACCGCTATTACCACGACACATACTACGTGGTGGCGCACTTCCACTATGTGATGAGCCTCGGTGCCGTCTTCGCCATCTTCGCCGGTATCTACTTCTACTTCCCGAAGATGACCGGCAAGATGTACCCTGAATGGGCGGGCAAGCTGCACTTCTGGGCGTTCTTCATCGGCGCAAACCTGACCTTCTTCCCACAGCACTTCCTGGGTCGCCAGGGCATGCCGCGCCGCTACATCGACTACCCGGATGCTTTCGCTTACTGGAACTGGTGGTCAAGCGTCGGTGCCTTCATCAGCTTCGCGTCCTTCCTGTTCTTCTTCGGCGTGATGTTCTACGCCCTGCGGAAAGGCAAACCCGCGACCGAGAGCAACCCGTGGAACGAATATGCCGACACGCTGGAGTGGACCCTGCCCAGCCCGCCGCCCGAACACACGTTCGAGCAGCTGCCCAAGCAGGAAGACTGGGACAAGCACCCGGCCCACTGATAGCCACACCCAAAGAAGGCCCCGGATCACCTCCGGGGCCTTTTTCTATGCGCCTCTGCCAAGCCTATCGGTCCCCCGCGACACCGGCCTCATGGACCAGCCACACCCGCGCCCGGACGCCCCCCACCCCGGCCTTGTCAGCGCACAACACGAATGTCCCCTCTTCGACGGTGAAGACGTCGCCAGCCGCCCTACAACATAACGAGCACATGCAAGTTCAAAGGCCTGCTCTCCATGTCCGTGGCGTCCATTCTTCAAAACCGGAACTTCGCGGGCCTCCTGCTGGCCAACACGATCTTCGGCGCGGCATTTCCCATCCAGCTCATTCTCGGCGGCCTGGCGGGGCTGATGCTGGCCCCGAGCCCAACCCTCGCAACGCTGCCCTCCTCGGTCCAGACACTGGCCGGCATGATCGCCGCGGCCCCGTTTTCACTGCTCATGGGGCGGATGGGGCGGCGCGCGGGCTTTGCCCTCGGCGGGCTGATGACGCTCCTCGGCGCGGTCGCAGCCACCCAGGCGCTCTATGCCCAGAACTTCGCCCTGCTCTGTGCGGCGCATTTCCTGATGGGGGCCGGTTGGGCCTCCTTTCAGTACTTCCGCTTCGCCGCGGGCGAGGTGGTCGCGACCGTCTGGCGCCCCGTTGCCATCTCGCTCATGCTCAGCTCCCTGCTGGTCGCGGCAGTTGTCGGACCACAGGTGTTCATCGCGGCGAAGGACGCGCTCGCGCCCATCCCCTTTGCAGGCGCCTATGCCGCAACGGGCCTGATTGCTCTGCTCGGCCTGGTCCCCCTCGCCGCCGTCCGGATGCCGCGGCCGCAGAGACCTGCCACCGCCACATCCCCCAGATGGGCCGCGGCACGCGCGGCACTTCAGCGCCGCCCTGTCCGGCGGGCCATCGGCATCGCCGCGGTGTCACAGGGGGTCATGGTCTTCCTGATGATCCCGACGCCCATTGCCATGGTCGGATGCGGCTTCAGCGAGGCGACCGCCAGCGACGTGGTCCGCTGGCACATCGTGGCCATGTTTGCCCCGAGCTTTGCCACCGGCTTCCTGATCAAGCGCTTCGGCGCACAGAAGATTGCGATGGGCGGGCTTGCCATGATCATCGCAGCAGCCCTCTCTGCCGCACTAGGCCTCTCTGCACTGCACTTCTACGGCGCCCTGATCGTCCTGGGCGTCGGGTGGAACTTCGGCTTCATCGGCGCCACGACGATGCTGGACGCTGCGGTGCCCGAGGCCGAGAAGGCCGCGGTCCAGGGGGCGAATGATACGATCATCGCGCTTGTCTCCACCCTCTGCGCCTTTGCCGCGGGCGTCGTGGTGTCAAGCCTCGGCTGGGCGGTGCTCGCCCTGATCTCCGCCGGGATCGTGCTTCTGGCTCTCGCAACCCTTGCGATGGGCCGGCGGGCTGCGGTCGAGACTTAAAGACGCGCGCGCGCCACGTGCACGCGTCCCGCAACAAGGCGCTGGCGCGGCTAACCCGCCAACGGCCCCCCCTGGGCAGGCCATGCGCCTGCACTACTCTCGACATCTCGCCCCACACCGTCGACACGCTGACCCGCCGGGTCTCCGACAAGCTCAACGTGAGCGACCATGCCTCTGCCGCGATCCGCGGCCTCGGCTCCGGCGTGCTGAAATACACCAAGGGCACCGTCACCTGATGCCCTGTCACGTAGCGACGTAACATGCGCGGGCCCGGCCAAGGCGCCTCAGCCCAATGGCGTGCTGGAAGACGTGGCGCTCAGCCTTGAGCGCTGTGCGGCACAGGTGCAGGACCGCGCCTATACCATCGCCCTGCAGCGGGATGCGGCCCGCATTGCACGGCTGATCACGCTGGCCGCAGACCTGGAACGGCTGGCCCGGCGCGCCCGGCGCACTCAGGAGCAAAGCCCGACCCTCAAAGCACCATCCGGTGCTTTTCTGCCGAGCCGAGCGGCCAAATGGGGCGTATCTCCGCCGGAACGCCGCCGTGAACGGTCGTGAGGCCGCAGGATGGAACAGCCGCCGCGGCCTGCGCGTTGACCCGCCAGAGAGAGTGAGAGGAGAGACACATGTTCTCGACACGTATGACATCTGCCGCGCTTGCCGCGGCCATCGCCTTCGCCCCCGCTGCCCGGGTCGCCGCTGACGGGAAAGACTTCATCGCCGGCGCCATCATTGGCGGCGTCGTCGGGTCGCAGATCCAGAAGAACGTGGACCGCAACCGCGCCCAGCCCCAGCCGGTCTATCGCGCCCCCACGGTCCGTCAGAGCGGCACGACCCAGCGCACATATCGCTCGTCGATCCCTGCCACGCAGGAAGGCCGCGAAATCCAGACGTCGCTGAACTATTTCGGCTTCAACGCGGGCACGGTCGATGGCCAGTTGGGCCGTCAGAGCCGGTCGGCCATTTCCGACTACCAGAGCTATATGGGCTACGCGCCCAGCGGACAGCTGACCTCCTTTGAGAAAGAGCTGCTGCTGCGCTCCTACAACCGGGCTCAGGCCGGTGGCGATCAGACCTTCCGTCAAATCGCGGCCAACCCCGATGGCACCCGCGGCCTGCTCAAGACCTACCGCGCGGAGTTTGCCAGCGGTGCCAACACCACCCAGACGAATGGCTACAGCGATCAGCGGGCCTTCAACGAAGGCTTCTAAACCTTTCAGGGTTCCGTGAGGCCCGCTGCGCCGGTCTGCCTTCGGCGCAGCCAACGTCCCTTTTTGGCATCACGGATGACTACCGCCGCGGTTGGCCTCACCGCCCCGCGGCGGGCTTTTCTGGCAGCGCACGGTCTGTTAGTGGCGGCGGATACCGACCCAAACACCGACGTAATACCGATGTTTTACCGACGCGATACCGACACCGGTTTTGCCATGAAAATAAGCATTAACCCGGCGATTCGCCCGCACCACCGTGCGGTGGGTCCCGCACGGCGCTGCGGGCGACGCAGAGCCCACCTGTCGCATTGCCTCAAAGCGGATCGCTGGCTAGGTTACCGGCCATGCCGTATCAGTGGATCTCAGAACCTGGCACCAGCCCGCAGACGCTCAAGCTCTGGCCGCACAACTCGCTGCCAGCCCGCGGCATGGCCGCCTTCGTTCTGACGACCTTCACGCTGATCTGCATTCCCACCCTGCCGCTTCTGGGCTCCCCCATCCTGTGGGGCCTGCTGCCGTTCCTGCTCGCGGCCGTCTGGGGTATCTACTTCGCGCTGCAACGCAACTACCGCGCGCGACAGATCACCGAAACGCTGACACTCGACGACGAGGCCGCCCACCTGGTGCGCGAGGAACCTTCGGGGGCGGTGCAGACATGGGATTGCAACCGCTATTGGACCACGATCACCAAGTACGAAAAGGACGGCCCGGTGCCCCACTACGTGACCCTCAAGGGCATGGGGCGCGAGGTGGAAATCGGTGCTTTCCTCAGCGAGGAAGAGCGCGTCTCGCTCTACGACGAGCTGCAGATTGCCTGGCGCCGCTAGCCTTCGGAAAGCGCCAGATCACGTTGATCCCATTGGTTTTCTTCGACCCATAGCGCTCGCAGGGTCGCCACCTGGTCAGCAAATGAAACGTCCAGCGCGGTGCAGTCCTCCATCCGGTCGGTGCGGAAGTGCCGGAACCCGCCACGCAACTCGCACCACCCGGCCAACATCACGCATTCCACGTGATAGACAAGCGCCAGCGGCCGCACCACGCGCGCGGTCTCGGTGCCCGCTTCGTCGCGGTAGGTGAGCCGGAGCTTCACAGCGCGGCGAATGGCATCTCGCAAGGACGCCATCGACACACATCCCTTGCAGGGGTCGTCCGGCGCCGCCCCCCAGGACGAGACCTGCAACCAGTCGGCGGGCCCGTGCAAGGCGTCGATTTTCCGATGGATGCGATGCGCCGCAGCCTGCAGCCCGCCGTCTCCGGTGCGTGTCAGCATGGCCAGGCCGACCCGCAGCGCTTCGATCTCTTCGGCGTCGAAATTGAGCGGCGGCAGATCGTAGCCCGCCCGCATCATGTAGCCGATCCCCGCCTCGCCCTCGATAGGCGTCTGCCGCGCCTGCAACGTCGCGATATCGCGGTAAACCGTGCGTTTGGACACTTCGAGACGCTGCGCCAGCGCATCCGCCGTCATCGGCGCGCGGGCAGCGCGCAGCATCTGGATGATTTCGAACAGCCGATCAGACCGGGGCATGTGCACCTCCCTCCCTCACTGCTGACATCCTAGCACCGACCACTGACAGCGTCTTGTCAGCAGCCCTCTGCCATACCTGCAAAAAAGCGAGAGGTGCCATGTCGTCTTACGATCACTACACGATGCTGCGGCTTGGTCTGGGCCGGTGGTCCAACCATGACCATGATCCACACCGGCCCCAAACCCGTCCGTTGAGACCCACCACGGCCCGCGCATCGCGGCGCTGGAGGGGGGCCCATTGGCTCGCTGGCAAGCTTCGCTTGCGCCGCCCCGCGCGCGATTAGCTCAGGCGGGCTTTCACCTTGGGACCGACCGTGCCGAAATCCATCTGGCCGGTGTATTTCGACTTGAGCACGGCCATCACCTTGCCCATGTCGCGGATGCTGTCCGCACCCACTTCAGCCACCGCGTCGGCCACCGCCTGCTCGGCTTCGGCTTCGCTCAACTGCTGTGGCAGGAATTCTTCGATCACCTTGATCTCGTCACGCTCGCTCTCGGCCAGGTCGAGCCGCCCGCCTTCCTCGTAGGCGCGCGCGCTCTCCAGACGTTGCTTGGACATTTTCCCAAGGATCGCAAGCACTTCTGCCTCACCCACACCCTCGTCATTGCCCTCGGCCCGGGCCGCGATGTCCTTGTCCTTGATCGCCGCGTTGATCAGGCGCAGGGTCGACAGCCGATCGGCCGCCTTGTCCTTCATCGCCTGCTTCAATGCGGCGGAAACCTTCGCACGCAATTCCATGGTTTTGCATCCTTCAAAACTGGCGGGCGGGGCAATCCCCGGCCTCTGCATGTTCAAGCCTTGGACCATATCCAACATGGCCCACCGCCGCAACTCGATCCGCGGCGTCACTTTGCGAAGCCGCTTTTCCAGCCGGCCTGAATCGGCCTTGACCCGCTGTCGGGCCGGGTCTAGTTTCCGCCAGATTTGTCTGCCCCCACCTGCCTGAAAGGACCGCCCATGCCGCCGTCTGCGCCCGACCGCCCAACCGCTTGTCTGGCGCTGGCCGATGGGACCCTGTTCTACGGCATAGGCTTCGGCGCAACCGGCCAGACTGTGGCTGAGCTCTGCTTCAACACCGCGATGACAGGGTATCAGGAGATCATGACCGACCCGTCCTACGCGGGCCAGATCGTGACCTTCACCTTCCCGCATATCGGCAATGTAGGCGTGAACCCCGAGGATGACGAGACGGGCGATCCGGTGGCCGAGGGCATGATCGTCAAGTGGATGCCCACGGACCCGTCGAACTGGCGCGCGGCACAGGATCTCGATGCCTGGCTCGCCTCGCGTGGGCGGATCGCCATGGGCGGTGTCGATACCCGCCGCCTGACCCGCGCGATCCGCAACGCAGGGGCGCCGCATGTGGCCCTGGCGCATGACCCGCAGGGCAACTTTGACGTCGAAGCCCTGTTGGCCGCAGCGCGCGGCTTTTCCGGCCTCGAAGGTCTTGACCTGGCCAAGGATGTTACCTGTGCGCAGTCTTATCGCTGGAATGAGATGCGGTGGGCCTGGCCCGATGGCTATGCGCCGCAGACCGATCCAAAACACAAGGTCGTCGCGATTGATTATGGCGCCAAGCGGAACATCCTGCGGTGCCTGGCCAGCGCGGGATGCGATGTGACCGTGCTGCCTGCCTCGGCCACCTATGACGAGGTCATGGCACATGCGCCCGATGGCGTGTTCCTGTCAAACGGCCCCGGAGACCCAGCGGCGACAGGCGAATATGCGGTGCCGATGATCAAACAGGTGCTGTCGGACACCGCCCTGCCCGTTTTCGGCATCTGCCTCGGGCACCAGATGCTGGCGCTGGCCCTGGGCGCGCAGACGATCAAGATGAACCACGGACATCACGGTGCCAACCACCCGGTGAAGGACCACGACACCGGCAAGGTCGAGATCACCTCGATGAACCACGGCTTCGCGGTCGACGCACAGACCCTACCCGCAGGTGTGATCGAGACCCACACCTCGCTTTTCGATGGCTCGAACTGCGGCATCCGCATGGCCGACCGGCCGGTGTGGTCGGTCCAGCACCATCCCGAGGCCAGCCCGGGCCCGCAGGACAGCTATTACCTGTTCGAGCGCTTTGCCAAGGCCATGGCCGACCGCGCCGCCTGAGACCCGACCAACACGCGTTTAGGTTGAAAAAGGTTAATTTAACAGATCGTTAACCCTGTTCTGACAGCGTGGCTTGCGTTGAATTTATGCAAGGCATTCAAAGATGAACACCCTGCGGCTGGTTGTGTCCGAGCCGGTTCCGGAACCGGATCTGACAGCGCCCGCAATCACATACGAGCCCATCGGCCGCATGCTGGTGGAGCGGGGCAAGATCGCGCATACCGATCTCGATCATGCGCTGAAAATCCAGGGCCATGTGGATGCGCCTCTGGGCGAAATCATGGTGTCCGAAGGCCTGCTCAGCAAGCGTGACGTGCTTGATGCCCTGGCCGAGCAATGCCGCGCACAACCCGCCGATCTGGACCTTGAGCCGCCAACAGCCAAGATCGCCGCAACCCTGCCCGCCGAGGTGTGCCTGCGCCATGGGGTGATCCCGTGGAAGCGCGATGGGCTGAGGATCCTCGTCGCGACCAGCAGCCCCGCCGATTTCGCCACGCTCTGCCAGACCATGAAGCGGCGCGGTCTGTCGCTGTTTCCGGTGATCGTCGATGAGCTGCAGATCCAGTCGCATCTCAGTCGGCTCTATGGCGCTGAACTGGCCCAGAAGGCCGAAAAACGCGTGCCCGAGGCAGAAAGCTGTCGGTCATGGGACGCGCGGGCATCGCATCGTGGGCGCTGGTCGGCCGCGATCTGTGCGGGCATCGCAGCGGCGCTGCTTCTTGCGCCGGCCTGGACGCTCACCATCGGCGCGCTCTGGGCTGTGCTGACACTGCTCATGACCACCACGATGAAGGCAGCTGCCTTCCTTGCGCAGCTCACCCAACCACCGGTGCGGCACGTGAGTCTGGACAGCCTGAAGACACCGAAGTTCCGGTTGCCGCGCGTATCGGTGCTTGTGCCGCTTCTCAAGGAGAAGGAGATCGCCGGGCAACTCATCACCCGGCTGAGCAAGCTGACCTATCCAAAGTCGCTGCTGAATGTCGTGCTGGTGCTGGAAGAAGGCGATGAGACCACGCGCGACACCATTGCGCGGACCGAGCTGCCCGACTGGATGAGCGTGATCGAGGTGCCCGGCGCCGGTGCGCTGACGACTAAGCCGCGCGCATTGAATTATGCGCTGGATTTTTGCCGCGGCAGTATCATCGGCGTCTGGGATGCCGAGGACTGGCCCGAGGCCGACCAGATCGAGCGCGTGGTGACGCGCTTCAACGCGGCACCCGATAATGTCGTATGTTTACAAGGCGTTCTGGACTATTACAACTCGCGCACAAATTGGCTGTCGCGGTGTTTTACCATTGAATATGCAACATGGTGGCGGGTGATCCTGCCGGGTATCTCCAAGCTAGGGCTGGTGCTGCCACTTGGCGGCACAACGCTGTTTTTCCGGCGGGACGCGCTTGAAGAACTCGGCGGCTGGGATGCACACAATGTCACCGAAGACGCCGATCTTGGCGTCCGGCTCGCGCGCCATGGCTATGTCACCGAGCTTCTGCCGACCGTGACCCATGAGGAGGCCACAAGCCGCGCCTGGCCTTGGGTGCGGCAGCGGTCGCGGTGGCTCAAGGGCTTCATGATCACCTATTTCGTGCATATGCGGCAGCCGCGCCAGTTGCTGCGCGACCTTGGCCTCAAGCGGTTCCTGGGGCTGCAGACCATTTTCCTGGCGACCTTTTCGCAATTCGCCGCGGCACCCCTGCTCTGGTCCTTCTGGCTCACGATCTTCGGCGTCACACACCCGGTCGAGATGACCCTCGGGGCGCAGGTGGTCTGGACCCTCGCAGGTCTCTTCATCTTCTCCGAGGTGTTGAGCCTGAGCATGGGGCTCTACGCCGTGTCGGGCCCCGCACACCGCCACCTGCTGGGCTACGTTCCGACCATGATGTTCTACTTCACGCTCGGCGCGCTCGCCGCTTACAAGGCATTGTGGGAAATGATCCGCGCGCCATTCTTCTGGGACAAGACCCAGCACGGCGTGTCGCATCAGACCGACGGGCGCTAGCTCTCTTCCTCACGCCGCGCCGCATCCTGCTTGAGACGGGTCATGAAAGCCACGGAGATATGCTCACGCAGGGCCTCATCGGCCGCTTCCGCATCCTTGGTCTCGATTGCGCGCACGATGGCATCATGTTCCGCCTGCGCAATCTTGCCGCGCCCGTCTGCGGCCAGCGAGGTGGTTGCCATCAGCGCCATGGTCCGGTGCACGAGGTCCAGCTGCTGCACCAGATAGCGATTGTGCGACGCAAGATGGATCTGCTTGTGAAACCGCCGGTTCGCCCGCGCCAGCGCCACCGGGTTCTCCGTCAGCGCGTTATCTGCCTCGACCATCTCGCGCAGGATACGCACCTCCTCATCCGTCGCGTGTTGCGCGGCCAGCCGTGCGGCCAGGCCTTCAAGCTCGCGCCGCACCACGTAAAGCTCCGCCATCTGGTTGTGATCGAGCGAGGCGACAATCAGGCTACGCCCATCTCGCGCGAGCAAGGATTGCGTCTCAAGCCGTTGTAATGCTTCACGAATAGGTGTGCGCGAGACACCAAAGCGTTCGGCCAACTCACTCTCGACCAGCCGGTCGCCAGGGCGATAGACGCCCAAGTCGATTGCATCGAGAATCATGGAGTATGCATCGGTCGGCTGCGGTTTTTGCAAGCCCATGGCCATCGCCTTTTTCGTTCTTGTTCTGACACCTTAACGACGCGAACCACCCGCACGCAACCCCAAGCCCGCCTTGCGCAAGCCCCGCCATCGCTCTACCTAAGCGCCATGCCAAAGCACGCCTTCACCAGTGTCGACACTTGGGTTTTCGATCTCGACCACACGCTTTACCCGCCGTCAGCGCGACTGTTCGATCTGATCGAAGTGCGCATGACGGCCTATGTGATGGACGCCTTGGGCGTCGATCACGCTGAGGCAGATCGTCTGCGCAAACACTACTGGGCGACGCACGGAACGACGCTCGCGGGCCTCATGCGCGAGCATGACCTGGACCCGGGCCCCTACCTTGATGACGTACACGACATCCCCATGGACAGCCTCACACCCGATCCCGAATTGGCCGCGCAGATCCGGTCGCTGCCCGGACGGCGGATCGTCTATACCAACGGCTGTGCGCCCTATGCCGAGCGGGTGCTGGCGGCCCGCGGGCTGCACGGGGTTTTCGATGCAATCTACGGGGTCGAGGACGCGGACTTCCAGCCCAAGCCCGATCAGGCCGCCTTTGACACCGTGTTCCGCAAGGACGGGCTGACCCCGACATCTGCCGCGATGTTCGAGGACGATGCACGAAATCTTAAGGTTCCCCATGACATGGGAATGCGCACCGTGCACGTGGCAGAAGCCCGTGGCGAAGGCCAGCATGTCCAGTTCCACACAGACGACCTCGGCGGCTTTCTCGCCCGCCTGATCTGACGCCCCTGCGACAATCCGGCCTCTGTGAACCAGGGCTCTGGCCCCTATCTCTCTGCAAACGCCAGTAAGGAGCGCCATTGATGACGATCGCCGTGAACTCACCTGCCCTGCCCCTCTGGCAGCGTCTGTTTTTCAAAGTCCCCGTTCTGGGCTGGGTCGCGAAAGACCTGCTCTTCGGCGACAAGAACAACGTCTGGTTCGCGCTGATCGGCTTTTTCAGTCTTTGGATGACCTCGGCGCTCACCTTCGGGCTGCCCGGCCTCTACCTGCCCGCGCTGGCCATGGTGCCGGTAATCTTCGTGCTACTCCTGTTGATCACCAAGGGCTGACCGACGCTGGTCATTTCGCAGGCCAAACCCTAGTCTGGCAACGGGAATAAGGGAGTGGAACGTGGCGGATCAAAGCTGTGACATCTTCATCTCCGGCGGCGGTATTGCCGGGCTGACCGCAGCGGCCGCCTTTGGCACTGCAGGGTTCGACGTCATCTGCGTCGACCCGGCGCCACCCATCACCGATCGCGAGGCGGATGGCGCGGATATGCGCACCACCGCGATGCTGCAACCCGCGCGCCAGGTGCTCGCAGCGGCGGGGCTGTGGGAGCGCCTTGCGGACCATGCCTCGCCCCTGCAAATCATGCGGATCGTGGATGCCGGTGGCCCCGAACCCGAAGCGCGGCTGACAAAGGACTTCAACGCGTCCGATGTGTCGGAACTGCCCTTCGGGTGGAACCTGCCGAACTGGCTCTTACGGCGTGAAATCGTCGCCCGGCTGGCGGAGTTGCCAAATGTCACCTTCCACTCGGGGGTCGCTGCAAACAGCCTCTTCACCCGCGAGCGTGAGGCCCGTGTCGGTCTCACTGACGGCAGCCGTATCCGCGCGCAGCTCGTCGTGGCCGCCGACGGGCGAAACTCACCCATGCGCGAGGCAGCCGGAATTGCCGTACGCACCACGCGCTATGGCCAGAAAGCACTGGCCTTTGCCGTCACGCACCCGATCCCCCACGAAAACGTCTCGACCGAGGTCCACCGCACCGGCGGGCCTTTCACACTGGTGCCGCTGCCGGATCACGAAGGGCTGCCGTCGTCGGCTGTGGTCTGGATGGACGACGGCGCGCTGGCACAGGCGCGTTACGAGATGGAGGTACCGGCCTTCGAGGCCGAGATGACGGAGCGCAGTTGTCACCTCTTTGGCCCGCTGACCCTCGCGTCGCGCCGCACCCTCTGGCCCATCATCAGCCAACAGGCCGAGCGGTTATCCGGTGAACGGATCGCCCTGATTGCAGAGGCTGCACATGTGGTCCCACCCATTGGCGCCCAAGGTCTGAACATGAGCCTTGCCGACACATCGACCCTGTTACATCTGACCCAAGCGCGTCCCGATGATCTGGGCGACCAGACCATGCTGGATGCCTACCACAAGGCGCGCTATGGCGATATCACCCTGCGCGTGCAGGGGATCGACCTGCTGAACCGCGCAAGCCAAGTGCGGGCACCGCTGCTTCGCGACGCCCGGGCCACAGCGCTGAACGCGCTCTATTCCATGGGCCCGGTCCGCCGGACGCTGATGCAGATGGGGCTCGGTGTAAAAGGCGCTCAGAGCACCTGATTGATCACACGCTGTAACCGCCCAACTGTGCCATCCACATCGTAAAGCTTGTCGAGCCCAAAAAGCCCCAGCCGGAAGGTGCGGAAATCCGCAGGCTCGTCGCATTGCAGGGGTACGCCGGCGGCGATCTGCATGCCTTCGGCCGCAAATTTCTTGCCGTTCTGGATATCGGGGTCCCCGGTATAGCTCACAACCACACCCGGCGCGCCGTAGCCCTCCGCCGCGACCGAGACCACGCCCTTGGCAGCCAGCATCGCCCGCACGGTATCTCCAAGCTTCCACTGCGCCTCCTTCAGCCGCTCAAACCCGTATTCGCGGGTTTCCAGCATCGTGTCGCGGAAAGCGCGCAGCGCATCCGTCGGCATCGTCGCGTGATAGGCGTGCCCGCCGTCCTCATATGCTTTCATGATGCTGTGCCACTTGCCCAGATCAATCGCAAAGCTGTCAGACTGGGTCTCCGCGAGACGCGCCACAGCACGGTCTGACATCATCACGAGCCCGGCGCAGGGCGAGGCTGACCAGCCCTTCTGCGGCGCCGAGATAAGCACATCGACGCCGAGCGCGCGCATATCAACCCAAGCACAGCCTGATGCGATGCAATCGAGCACCATAAGCGCGCCAACCGCATGGGCAGCATCCGCCATCGCCCTGATGTAGTCGTCCGGCAGGATCACACCGGCGCTGGTCTCCACATGCGGCGCAAAAACCACGTCAGGTTTCTGGGTCGCGATGGCCTCCGTCACCTCTTCGATGGGCGCGGGCGCGAAGGGCGATGGCGCGCTGTTACCGGTCTGTCGGGCTTTTAGCACGGTGGTGTTTGCCGTCAAACCACCGGTTTCGAAAATCTGGCTCCAGCGATAGGAAAACCAGCCGTTGCGCACCACCAACACGTCCGAGTTGCGCGCAAACTGCCGGGCGACGGCCTCCATCCCGTAGGTGCCCCCACCGGGAATGACAGCCACGGCGTCCGCCGCATAGACCTCTTTCAGCAGCGACGAGATGTCGGTCATCACCTGCTGAAACGCGGCGCTCATGGAATTCAGCGACCGGTCCGTGAACACGACCGAAAACTCTTCGAGCCCTGTCGGATCAACCGTATCGAGCAATGCAGCCATCATCTCACCTCCCTTGACTTCGGGCAGACCTAGCCTGTCGCGCAGGGCTTGGCAAAGTCTACTTCGGTATACGGGCGCCCCGTGCTGACCCCTCGTGTTTAGCATCGGAAACCGGCGTCGCCGACCTTAGCCGATTGGCCCCATCCGGCGCTCTTCGCTCAGCAGAACATTCGCCTCGACCTCTCCGACACCCGGCAGCGTCATGATCCGCCGCCGCAGAACGCGCTCGAAATCCGGCAGGTCGCGCGCCACCACCCGCAAGCGGTAGTCATACAGCCCAAGCACATGCTCGACCCGCTGCACCTCGGGGATGGCGCTGACGGCACGTTCGAAATCCTCAAGACTGACACGGCCCTTCGTGGCGAGCTTCACGCCCAGAAACACGGTCACGCCAAAGCCCAGCTTCTCGGCGTTGAGCCGCAATCGTCGCCCGCGCAAGACACCCGCTGTCTCGAGTTTTCTTATGCGACGCCACGCAGCAGGCTGCGATAGGCCAAGCGCCCGCCCCAGCGCGCCCGCGCTTTGTGTCGCGTCTTGGGCCAGCGCGCGTAGCAAGGCGCGATCAAGCTCATCCAGTTCCATCACAGCGGCAGCGCCTCCTCTGCCTTGATCTGTGCGATTTGCATCAAGGCCTCGATATCCGCGATGTGCGGCAGGGTCAGAATGCGCTGGCGGTAGATGGCTTGGTAATGCGCCATGTCGCGCGCGATGATGTTGAGCCGCACATCCACGCGGCCGAGAAATGTCTGGATCTCGGTCACCTGATGAACTGCGCGCGCCGCATCGATGAAGTCATCAAAGGCGCGGGACTGTGTCTTGTCGAGCGTGACGCGCAGCGAGACCTCGACCGCATAGCCGAGTGCCGCCCAATCGATCACCGCAGAGATGCCCTCCAAGACGCCTGTTTCTTGCATCCGGGCCAAGCGCCGCGCCGCTTTGCCCGCGGTGATCCCCACCGCATCGGCCAATTCAGCCGGGCTCAGGCTGGCATCGGCCTGCCAACGGCGTAGCAGTCTGCGATCAACATCATCAAGCATGATTATTCCGTATTCCTTTATTTTTTCGCATGATACTTCTGACTTAAAGGCAGAATATCATCATCACATCCCTTTCATCCCGTATCACGGCCAGTACAGTGCGCGGCAGGTCAAATCAACACGAAGGACAAAGAGAAATGCGCGTCTACTATGATCGCGATTGCGATGTGAACCTGATCAAAGACATGAAAGTGGCGATCTTGGGCTATGGCAGCCAGGGCCACGCCCATGCGCTGAACCTGCGCGATTCCGGCGCGAAGAACGTCGTCGTCGCCCTGCGCGATGGGTCGCCCTCTGCGGCGAAAGCCGAAGGGGAAGGCCTGACTGTCATGGGCATCGCGGAAGCCGCCGCATGGGCGGACCTGATCATGTTCACCATGCCCGATGAGCTGCAGGCTGAAACCTATAAGAAGTATGTGAAAGACAACATCCGCGACGGCGCCGCCATCGCCTTTGCCCACGGGCTCAACGTGCATTTCGGCCTGATCGAGCCGAAAGATACCATCGACGTGATCATGATGGCCCCCAAGGGCCCGGGTCACACCGTGCGTGGCGAATACACCAAAGGCGGCGGCGTGCCCTGCCTTGTGGCCGTGCACAACGACGCGTCAGGTAGGGCGCTCGAGATCGGCCTCAGTTATTGTTCCGCCATCGGTGGTGGCCGCTCCGGCATCATCGAAACCAACTTCCGCGAGGAATGCGAAACCGACCTCTTCGGCGAGCAGGCCGTGCTCTGCGGCGGTCTCGTGGAACTCATCCGCATGGGTTTCGAGACATTGGTCGAGGCAGGCTACGCGCCCGAGATGGCCTATTTCGAGTGCCTGCACGAGGTGAAGCTGATCGTGGACCTGATCTACGAGGGCGGTATCGCCAACATGAACTACTCGATCTCCAACACCGCCGAGTATGGTGAGTATGTCTCCGGCCCGCGCGTGCTGCCTTATGACGAAACAAAGGCTCGCATGAAAGCGATCCTCACCGATATCCAAACCGGCAAGTTCGTGCGTGATTTCATGCAGGAAAATGCGGTTGGCCAGCCGTTCTTCAAAGGCACGCGGCGGATCAACGATGAGCACCAGATCGAGCGGACCGGCGAAACGCTGCGCGGTATGATGCCCTGGATTTCCGCAGGAAAAATGGTCGACAAGGCCAAGAACTAAACGAGACGGCCCGGCGGTGAGCGCCGGGCCATTTCACCGCGCGCATTACACGTCAACCGGTTTGCCGTCGGACGGTTTATCTGCCGCAAGTGTCGATTTCGGGCTGTCCGGGTCATCCTTGCGCTGCTCGACTTTCGCCTTGCTGACTAGGGCAAAGACGATGACAGCCAGCATCGTCACCAGCGCCAGAATGACAATCAGGTACGTAAAATCCATGTCGCTCTCCTTTCTCTCTGTTGAACAAACCTCCGGAGACGAGAGAGGTTCCGGATGGTTTCAGAGGCAGAACGCCGCATGACACGCCAGCCGGTGATCACCGCGCGCAGTTGGCTCATGGTCGCCCTGCTGGGCTTCACCTGGGGCGGCACCTTCCTGGTCACAGAAGTGGCGCTGGAAGGGATCACCCCCTTCTGGCTTGCGGCGGGTCGGATCACCTTTGCCGCCTCCTTGATGGCTGCGATCTGGGCCACAATCGGATTTCGTCTTTTCGAGACACGGGCCACGCGCGCGGATTGGACGGCAGCCACCTTCATCGGCGCGTTCAGCTCGGCGGTGCCCTTCATGCTGCTGGCCTGGGGGCAGCAGTTCGTCACCTCCGGGTTTGCAGGTGTCTCGATGGCGGCGGTCGCCCTGATCGTTCTGCCGCTGGCACATTTCTTTGTGCCGGGTGAACGTCTGACGTGGCGCAAGACACTTGGCTTTCTTATCGGCTTCGTCGGCGTCTGCGTGTTGATCGGGGCACAGGCCTTTGAAACGACCGGCGCCTCCATGGAGCCCGCGGGGCGCGCCGCCTGTCTGGGCGCCGCATCGTGCTATGCGGTCTCGTCGATTCTGATGCGGCGCCTACCACCGGTTGACCCCATCGGTCTGGCCACGGTCCTGCTTTTGATCGGCGCGACGCTCGTCGTGCCGATGGCGTTAATCATCGAGGGCCCTCCGCCTTTGCCGGACACACAAACCATTCTTGTGGTCATTGGGCTCGGCCTCATCCCGACGGCCGCCGCCAACCTGTTGCGGGTGCTGGTCATCCGGACGGCCGGCCCTGTATTCATGACGCTGACGAACTACCAGGTGCCCGTCTGGTCGGTTGTGCTGGGCGCGCTGCTCTTGAACGAACCGCTGCCGCCCTCCCTGCTCTGGGCGATGTGCCTGATCCTCGCAGGGGTTGCGTTGAGCCAGTACGGCGCACTCACGCGGCTCTTTTTCCGCAAGTGATGTCAGGCAGAAACCGCATCGGCCACGGCTTCGACCACACTGTCCACTGCGCGTTCCATCAAGGCCGCATCTTCATGCTCGGCCATCACTCGCACCAGCGGCTCGGTGCCCGATTTCCGGATCAAGAGGCGCCCGCGTCCGGCAAGATCCGCCTCGGCCTGTGCGATGGCCGCTTTCACATTCTCAACATCCAGCGGGGTCTGACCGGCTGAGAAGCGGACATTCTTGAGCAGTTGCGGCACCGGCTCGAAATTGCGGAGCAACGTGCTGGCAGGCTGGCCCGAGCGCATCATCTCAGCCAAGAACTGCAGCCCTGCCATCAGCCCGTCGCCGGTTGTGGCATAATCAGACATGACGATATGGCCCGACTGCTCGCCGCCGAGGTTGAAACCGCCAGCCCGCATACGCTCGACCACATAGCGGTCGCCCACCGCGGTCCGCTCGAGCCGCAGGCCCTTGTCGCTGAGGAAGTGTTCGAGGCCAAGGTTGGACATCACTGTCGCCACCAGCGCCTTGTTGGCGAGGCGGCCTTCGGATGCCCAGCGTGCCGCCATCAGCGCCATGAACTGGTCGCCATCGCCAACCTGCCCGTTCTCATCCAGCAAGATCACCCGGTCCGCATCGCCATCGAGGCAGATGCCCACATCCGCGCCATGGGCGACCACGGTTTCCGCGGC
Source organism: Roseobacter cerffii (assembly GCF_054226325.1). NCBI lineage: Bacteria > Pseudomonadati > Pseudomonadota > Alphaproteobacteria > Rhodobacterales > Roseobacteraceae > Roseobacter > Roseobacter cerffii. The sequence goes on along the minus strand of NZ_CM135757.1, from coordinate 1,402,687 downwards.
CATCTGCGGATGGGTCGAGCCGCAGCCATCGTTGATGTTGTGCCCGTTCGGCGCCACGCCGACAGGAATGACCGTCGCGCCCAACTCCCACAGCGCTTCGGGTGCCACGCGGTAGGCGGCCCCGTTCGCGCAGTCCACAACCACTTTCAGACCATCCAAAAGCTGCTGGCGCGGGAAAGACGACTTCACCCGCTCGATATAGCGGAAGCGGCCGTCGTCAATCCGTTTCGCGCGTCCGATCTCCTTGGCTTCGGTGGGCGCTACGCCAGCCGAGATCAGCGCCTCGATATCCGCTTCCATCTGATCGGAGAGCTTGTAGCCGTCGGGACCGAAGAACTTGATGCCGTTGTCCACTGCCGGGTTGTGGCTCGCCGAGATCATCACACCAAGATCCGCACGCATCGAACGCGTTAGCAAACCAACCGCGGGCGTGGGCACGGGCCCGAGCAGCAGCACGTTCATACCTGTGGAGGTCAGCCCGGCGGTAAGCGCGTTTTCGAACATGTAGCCCGACAGCCGGGTGTCCTTGCCGATCACCACCCGGTGCACACTGGAGCCATCGCGGCTGAAGTATCGCCCAACAGCTGCGCCAATGCGCAGTGCCATCTCGGCTGTCATCGGATGCGCGTTGGCCGTGCCCCGCACCCCGTCCGTTCCAAAGAGCTTATCCATCCGCGCAACCTGCCATGCTGGCGCGCCAGAGCGCAATGGCCTGCGCCGTTTCCGGGACGTCATGCACGCGCACAATTTGTGTCCCATGTTTCAACGCCGCGAGCGCCACGGCGAGAGAGCCGGGCATACGTTGGTCTACCGCGCCAACACCGCTCAAGGTTCCGATAAACCGCTTGCGAGACGCGCCCAACAGCAGCGGAACGCCCAAACCGTGAAACAGTGACAGACGTGCCAGAAGCGCAAGGTTATGCCCCAGCGTCTTGCCGAACCCGATCCCCGGATCAGCGATGATGCGCGCGCGCGGAACGCCCTGCGCCACCAGAATCTCGATCTGCCGCGCCAGAAAGTCATAAACGTCCAGCAGGACATCATCGTAGCGCGGGCTCTTCTGCATCGTGGCCGGATCACCCTGCGCATGCATCACGCAGACAGGCGCCTCATGCTCGGCGCAAAGCGACGCCAGTGCCGGATCAAACGTGAACCCCGACACATCGTTCACCAGCGTCGCACCTGCAGCCAACGCTTCTCGCGCGACCGCCGCTTTGCGCGTGTCGATCGAGATGATCTGCCGGCCCCCTGTGGCGGTCAGAGCCGAGATGACAGGAGCCGTTCGCGCGATCTCCTCCGCTTCGGGCACCAGCGCCGCACCGGGTCGCGTCGATTCACCGCCAATGTCGATGATGTCTGCCGCCTGCATCTTCGCGGCCGCGAGCTGTGCTGCCTCCACCGAGTTGTGCTTGCCACCGTCAGAAAAACTGTCGGGCGTCACGTTCAGGATCCCCATGATCCTGGGGCGACTAAGCGTAAGCCCGGCCAAAGGCGCCCGTGGCTCGGTTAAGGGGGCCAGCCGTGCCGGATCAACCGCTTGGATTGGCACGATCCGGGGGGCTGTGTCACGAGCCAGCACTTCGACATGGGTGAACCAGCCCCACCCACCCGCAAGCGGTTTTGCCTCCGGCGGGCGGGCAGTATCGACCTGAACAATCGGACGAATGTAGTCGCGCATCGATCAGAGTGCTGCCGCGTCGGACGGGATGGAGCGCAGCGGCGTTGAGGCCTCCTGGGGCAGGTCAGCCCCGATCACGATCATTTCTTCCGCCTCGAAGGTCGCGGCGAACCAAGCGGCCAGCGCCACGGCATCCCGCGGCTGCGCAGAAGGCCCGTCAACCGCATCCAGCACGATCTTCGAGGGCGCCCAAACACAGGTCTGGCCATTCTTCATCGCCCAATCGAGCTCGGTACGGGTGCTGACAACGACGCAGCGATCATCCTTCGAGGCCAGCACCCAGGCGTTCTGTTCGATTGCCAGCAGGTCGATCCGGCGCTGCGCCATCTTATGTGCGATCTGCGGGGCGGGCGTGTCCGAGGCGCCGACGCAGAAGATCAACGGTTTGCCCCCCGCCTCGAGCTGATCGATCCAACCCTTCAGATGAGGCGATGCGATGGCCGTGTTGCCGAGGTAGATCAACTGCGGCTGCGGTGCGGGTTCTTCCTCCGCACGCACTGGCGCACGCTCCTGCCGCGCGCGGACAATCTCGACGCCGAGGGCACCAGGCCCCCGGTCGAGCTTCTCGATGCGGACAAAGGCGCGCATCGCCTGCGGTTCGAGCAAGATGCGTTCGGCCACCCGCTCAGCCAGCGTCTCCAGCAGGTTGAGCCGCTCGTCCGAAAGCTCAAAGGCGATGGCCTCGGTCACCTTGTCATAGCTCAGGATACGGTCGACATCGTCATCAATCGGCCCCGTCAGCGGGCGCACCTCGACGACCACGTTGAAACAGATGCGCTGGGTGACACCGCGTTCCGCCTGAAAGGCTCCGATCTCGATCTCGACGGTATGATCCCGGACCGAGATGCGGTCCAGCGGCGTGCCCTCCGCCGTCGCCTCGGACCGCTCTGTGGGATGCGCGAAGGCAAGTCTGATCTCGGAGCTCATGGGCTGGGCCTTTCGGTACCGCTGGCAAATGCCAAAGTAAGCAATGCCCGGCCTTTAGCAGCCCTTACAGCGCCGCGCCAAGCCCCGAAAACGTCACTTGCTGGCGGTGCGCCATGTGTGACGATAGAAGATGTGGTCACCGATGGCTGCTGTCTTGGTGTAGACGCGGCTCCAGCGCGGGCTCACGGCAGTTGTGTGATAATGCGTGGCCCCTTCGGTAAGTTCTGGTGCGGCGCCATCCAGGGCAGCACGCGCCACCTTGGACACCCGCTCAAACGCGCGCGGCTCGGCGATGACTTCCTTGTGGCCGTCACAGGTGTAGGTGAATTGGCATTGGTACTTCTTGCCCGTTCCCTGATTGATCACGCCACAGGCCGACCCGGGAAAACGCTCGGATTCAACGCGGTTCAGAATGACCTCAGCGACAGCAAACTGCCCTTTGACGGTTTCGCCACGCGCCTCGAAGTACAGCGCTTCCGCCAGGCATTGCAGCTCGGGCCCGCCTTGCGCCTTGGGTTGGGCGTCGAGCCAGCTCTTGGAAAACTCCACAGCTGCGGTGGTCTTGGTGTTCAAAGCCGTATCTTGCATACGGCGCAATGTGACCTCCTGAAGGTCAGCAGAAGTAGTCTTTTGAGATTGGTCACCCTGGCGCGCGAGGCCCGTATCGGCCACAAAAAAGCCCAGAAGCAACCCTAAAGTTAACGAAAAAATCGCTTTGCAAATCCTACGCACAGCGCGTCCCCCAACGGCATTTCAATGGCGGTGCTCTAACGATAATGAAAGTTGACGTAAAGTTTACGGCCGTAAAGATGGTTAACGTCGGCACGGTCCCGCTCAACACGCAATCCGAGAAAACGCTACATATAGAGAGACTTAACTAGGTATCTACTGTATCTGGCCAGCGATCGCCAACTGTGCGGCAGCTAGTCGCGCCACCGGGACCCGGAAGGGAGAGCAGGAGACATAGTCGAAACCCACATCCCGGCAGAAGGCAATCGATTCGGGGTTCCCCCCATGCTCGCCACAAATCGAGAGGGTGACACCAGGCTGTGCGGCCCGCCCTCTTTCTGCCCCAAGTTTCAACAACTCACCCACGCCGTCGGTATCGAGCACATGAAACGGGTCTTCCGGAAAGACACCCTGCTGCACATAATCCGACATGAACCGCCCCGCGTCGTCTCGGGAGAGCCCATAGGCCATCTGTGTCAGGTCGTTTGTCCCGAAGCTGAGAAAGGCGCAATGCGGCGCAATCTCCGCCGTCCGCAGCGCGGCGCGGGGCGTCTCGACCATCACGCCGAGGCGATAATCAAACTCCTGGTCCATCTCCGTGCGGACAGCCGCGGCGACGGCGTCGATGAAGGTTTTCACCAGCTCGACCTCTCTGCGGGCGGAGACCAGTGGGATCATGATCTCGGGCACCACGACAGACCCTTCGGCATTGGCCGCAATGGTCGCCTCGAAAATCGCACGGGCCTGCATCTCGTAGATCTCGGGCACAGTGACCCCGAGCCGTACGCCGCGCAGCCCCAGCATCGGATTGTACTCTGACATCGCGTCGATCCGCCGGGTCACATCCGACAAGGGCAGATCAAGCGCCTCGGCAAGCTCTCGCTGGCGCGCGCGATCTGTCGGCAGAAATTCATGAAGCGGCGGGTCAAACAGCCGAATGCAGACCGGCTTGCCCTCCATGATCCGGAAGAGCTGCGTGAAGTCGTCGCGCTGCATCGGCAGCAACCGCTCGAGCACTGCGCGCCGGTCTTCCGACGTCTCGGCGAAGATCATCTCGCGCATGACAGTCAAGCGGCCCGGCTCGAAAAACATATGCTCCGTGCGACAGAGCCCGATGCCCTGCGCGTCGAAATTGCGTGCCGTTTGCGCATCGGCCGGCGTGTCTGCATTGGCGCGGATACCGATATCGCAATGCGCCGATGCCCACTCCATGAGCTTCTGGAAACTCTCATCAAGGGCGGCTTCCCGCATCTTGGGCGCGCCTGCCAGAACTTCGCCGCTGGAGCCATCCACGGTGATGATTTCACCCGCCGCGAAGACCCGGCCATCCCGGGTGATGAGCTGTTTCTTACTCCGATTAAATCGCATGTTGGATGCGCCCACGACGCACGGCAGGCCGATCCCCCGCCCGATCACGGCGGCATGGCTCGTGATGCCGCCCCGTTCGGTCAGGACCGCGTGGGCGGCATGCATGCCCCGGATGTCCTCGGGCGAGGTTTCGCGCCGCACGAGGATGCACGGCTCGCCCCGAGCCGCGCTGGCCTGCGCTTCAGCCGCCGTGAAAACGATGTGGCCGGTCGCAGCACCCGGGCTGGCCGCGATGCCACGCCCGATCACGTCGCGCTTGGCCTTAGGGCTGACCTGCCGGTGCAAGAGCTCCGAGAGCGTGCGCGGCTGCACCCGCATCAGGGCCTCGGCCTGAGTGATGATCTTGTCCTCCGCCAGTTGCACGGCAATGCGCACGGCAGCCTGGCTCGACCGCGTCACCCGCACCCCGTCGAGGATAAAGAGCGCTCCGTTCTCAATGACGAATTCGACCTGCATCTCCTCGCGCAGCTTGATCCGCATCAACGCCGCCTGCGATTTCAGCGCCTCGAACGCCTCGGGCGCCAGCTCCTCCAGAGACGGGCCGCGCGGATCCCGCCCGAGATAGAGCGCGGCGGCATCCCCCTCCAGCGCATCGCGGCCCTGACTCTGGCTGAGGTATCGCCCGGTGATCTGTGGCAAGCCCGTCTCGCTGTCCACCAGTTGCAAAACACCCGAGCCGCATTCGCCATATCCCAGCCCCAGCGCCATTTCCTGCACCACGAGACCCAGCCCGGCATCGACCGGTGCGCCCTTCGCTTGACGCAGCAACCGCGCGGAGGTTCCGTCCCAGGCGCGCGCCATCGACTTCAGCACCGCAGCCAGCTGTTCGGCCGGATCGCTGGGAAAGGCCTCCTCGAGCTCCGCTTCATAGGCGCGCAACGCCTCCGACAGGCCTTCCGGCCCCTCGCCCTGCACCGCTTCGAAGACATCCGGGTCAAGCCGCGCCACATCAATCGCGTAATTCTGAACAAAGCGAGTATAGATCGCCCGGGCCGAGTCTGCACCCAGACGCTCGGTCAGGGCCTCACAGCGCGCAGCGTTCATCCCGATGTTCAGCACGGCACCCGGCCCCCCCCAATCCGGGTCTTCCGACGAGGGCCGGACACAGAGCAACGCGCCGTCAGGGAACTGCGAGACAATCGCAGGGATATCAGGCAACTCGCCCTTGGCGATCCGCTGAACCGCGTCAAAGGACAGCGCTACCGTACGCGGCACAGGCAGATCGAGCCGCACCAGCCGCTGCAGACATTTTGCCCGCCCCCCATGCGTGTCATTCGCGATCGGCGCGGTGGGGGTCACAAGGGTGGTATTCGGATTATTCTGCACCGCGGCATTCCTTTGGTTCGGATGCAGCATAAGACGTCACGCGCGGCTGGCAAGGCTTAGTGCGGATGGCCTGATGAGTCCAGTTTCAGCCTTCTATGCGGGTGAGATCAGCGACCGATGTGCAAAGCGTGGTGATACGGCTGAGCAGGTTCAGACGATTTCGCCGCACGGTGGCGTTATCGGCATTGATCTTCACCGCCTCGAAGAATGCATCAATCGGCGCGCGCAGGTCCGCTAGCGCGGCCATCGCGGTCGCGAAGTCCTGCTGCTCCATCGCCGAAGCGATGTTGGCCTCCGCCTGATCGAGCGCGGCAAAGAGCGCGTGCTCCTCATCTGTCTTGGCAAACTTCGCATCGGCACCGTAGGAGTACTCCACCCCATCCGCCTCCTGCGCCTGGGTCAGAATATTGTTCGCCCGCTTGAAGCCTTGGATAAGGTTCTCGCCGTCCTCGGTTTTCAGCACGTCCGACAGAGCCCGCGCACGCTTCATGAGCAGCGTCAGATCGTCATTGCCTTCCATTGCAATGCAAGCGTCGATGATGTCGTGTCGAATCCCATGGTCACGCAGGTAGACTTTGAAACGGTCGTGGAGAAAGTCGAGGGTTGCGCGAGCCACGAACCACGCAGGATCGTTGTCATGGGCCAGTTTTTGAGCAAACGCCAGCGCCGAGGTTGCATCTGGCGCAGGTAGCCTTCGGGCAGCTGGTGTTGCTATGTCTAGCCATGAATAAGGCAAGTTGTTCACGAGAACAATCCGTATAACACCCAATGCAGCCCTTCTCAGCGCAAATGGGTCTTTACTCCCCGTCGGTTTCTCGTCAATTGCCCAGAAGCCCGTCAGCGTGTCGATCTTCTCGGCAAGAGCGACAGCCACCGACATCGGTGCGCTAGGCACATCATCTGAGGGGCCGAGAGGCGAGTAGTGTTCTTCGGCGACTGCAGCAATAGCTGCATCCTCACCTAAAACTTCGATGTAGTACCGCCCCATAAGCCCCTGAAGTTCGGGGAATTCATAGACCATCTCCGAACTCAGATCAGCCTTAGCGAGACGTGCCGCGCGTTCGGCCTGATCGGCGTCGGCACCCACGACCGGTGCAAGCTCGCGGGCAAGTGCTGCGATGCGGTCGATGCGCTCGGCCTGGGTGCCGAGCTTGGCGTGGAAGGTTACGTTCTTCAGCTGCTCCAGCCACGGCTGCATGCCCGCCTTGGCCACGCGCAGGTCGTTCTCCCAGAAGAACTTGGCATCCGCCAGCCGGGCCGAAAGCACCTTTTCATTACCCGCAAGAATGGTCGCGCCATTGTCCGCCGCCTCTCGGTTGGCCACGGTGATGAACCGCTCGATCCGCCCGGTCTTGGGATTGCGCACGGAGAAGAACTTCTGGTGCTCCTTCATCGAGGTCTGCAGGACCTCGGGCGGCAATTCCAGAAAGTCATCGGCAATCTGGCCCATGAGTACGACGGGCCATTCGACAAGCCCCGCGACCTCCGCCAGGAGCCCCTTGTCCTCCACGACCTCGAGCCCGCTGGCAAAGGCCGTGTTGGTCGCGTCATGCCAGATCGCCTCAGCCCGTTCGTCCGGGTCGAGCACCACGCAGGCGCGCTTGAGCTTTGACGTGTAGTCATCGAAACTCGAAACAGAAAACCGATCCGGCGCCATGAACCGATGGCCCGATGTTGTGTCGCTCGAGGCGATCCCGTCCACCTCGACGGGCACGACCTCAGCCCCTGCCTCGTCGCTCAGAATGCAAAGGATCGATTGCAACGGTCGCACCCAGCGCAGGCTGCCCGACCCCCACCGCATGGATTTGGGCCATGGGAAGCTGCGGATCGTCTTCTCAAGGACCTCGGCCACGATCTCCGCAGCGGGTCGTCCGGTTTTTTCGATCCGCGCAAAGAGGACCGCACCTTTTGGTGTCTCGCGCTCTTCCAGCTGCTCGCGGGTCAGACCAGCACCACGCAGGAAGCCTTCGATCGCCTTCTCAGGCGCATCCGCACGCGGCCCCTTGCGGTCCTCAACAGTCGCCGGGCTCGCTGCCAGCAGGCCCTCCACGGTCAGCGTCAGGCGGCGCGGCGTCGAGAAGGCGGCGGCGGACGCGTAGGTCAACCCGGCCTCAACCATGCCGTCTGTCATGAGCTTCTTCAGATCCTCCGCCGCGCGGCGTTGCATCCGAGCGGGGATTTCCTCGGAAAAGAGTTCGATCAGCAAGTCAGGCATCAGGTGTCATCTCGTTTCGGGCATTCTTCGCCCACAATCGTTCCGTCGTAGGCTTTCTCGCCGCAGTCGTTCAGCTCGTGCCAGATGTAGCCGCGCCCGTCATCGGTGATCACCACGATCCGGTCGACGCCAAAGGCTACGTTCTTCTCTCCCAGGAAGGGCAGCGCCGTCCCGGCCTTGAGTTCTGCCGCGATAGCCGCCGCATCGAAACAGTCGAACCAGGGCGGCGCATTGCGCGGCGTTGCCATGTCGAGACCCACATAGGTCTCGGTCAACTTCGGCAGGCTGGCAGGGGTCTTGAAACAGGCGCGAAAGCGAATGGGCGAGCTGTCGGCATCAATGGCTTCAATTGCCTCGGCCCGGATGGGTTCCGGTTGATCGGACGTCAGCGAGACCAGCCGCACCTCGGTCACCTCGGCGGTCACCTCTTCGTAGAAGCCGTAAATCTGCAAGTAATAGAGCGCGGCTCCCGCGACAGCGGCAGAGATCAGGATCGCGCTGCCCACAATCTTGCCATTCATGCCGCACTTTCCGGTTGCCAGCCGCCCGCGGTGGTCTGAACGAAGGCGTCCGCGCAGAGCTTGGCCAGCGCGCGCACGCGCCCGATGTAGGCCTGCCGCTCGGTCACGGAGATCACGCCCCGCGCGTCCAGCAGGTTGAACATGTGGCTCGCCTTGATGCATTGGTCGTAGGCGGGATGCACCATGATGATACGCTTGCCGGTTTTCGGGTCTTCATGCGGTGCCTCGAGGATCTCTCGGCAATGCGCCTCGGCCTCGTTGAACTGGCGCAGCAACACGTCCGTATCTGCCGTGTCGAAATTCCAGCGGGCGTATTCCTCTTCGGTCTGCTTGAAGACGTCGCCGTAGGTGAGCGCAATCGGCGTTTGAGGATCGTTGAAGGGCATGTCCATCACGTGATCGACGCCCAGCACGTACATGGCCAGACGTTCCAGCCCGTAGGTCAGCTCGCCCGAAACCGGGTGGCAGTCGTGCCCGCCGACCTGCTGGAAGTAGGTGAATTGGCTGACCTCCATTCCGTCACACCAGACCTCCCAGCCGAGGCCCCAAGCGCCCAGCGTCGGGCTCTCCCAGTCGTCCTCGACAAAGCGGATGTCGTGCAGCGCCATGTCGATGCCAATCGCCTCGAGCGAGCCAAGATAGAGCTCCTGCAGGTCGGGCGGGCTGGGTTTGATGAGGACCTGGTACTGGTAGTAGTGCTGCAACCGGTTCGGGTTCTCGCCATACCTCCCGTCAGTCGGGCGGCGCGAGGGCTGGACATAGGCTGCCGCCCAGGCTTGCGTGCCGAGCGAACGTAGCGTCGTGGCCGGATGAAAGGTGCCCGCGCCCACTTCCATGTCATAAGGCTGCAATACCGCACAGCCTTTGGCCGCCCAATAGGACTGCAACCTCAGGATAATCTCCTGAAAAGACTTCGGAGTGTCAGGTGTGTCGGGCATGGAAACGCGCGGCCTCGGGATGATCTTGCGCGCCTTACCTACGTGTGTGTGCCGGAAGCGTCAATTGGCGCTTTGCTGATATTTCAGGCCATTGTCTTATGGCCAAGGCGGCCATTTCCTGATTATCTGTGCCGGATATTTTGAGGTCAGAGGTGGGCAGCTAAATGATCCGGTTTTTTGCGGTGTGTGTGGCGGTTTTTGCCACGTGGGGCGCCAGTGTGAGCGCGCAGTCGGCGAACGAAGTCGTCTGGGTGCAGATCGAGGCGCAGCCGAACTTGCAGGACGGGCTGACGCGAGCCGAAGATTATGCGCGCACGCTTGACGATGTGAACGGGTTTGCGCTCGGTGGTGGCTGGTATGGTATTGTTCTCGGCCCCTACGCACCGGAGGATGCGCAGCAGGTGCTGCAGGTCTATCGGGCGGATGGCTTGATCCCCCGTGACAGCTATATCGCGTTCAGCACCGCGCTGGGTGCGCAGTTCTTTCCCCAAGGCGCCGATCTGCTGCGGCGCGGCGCGCTGACGGCCCAACCTGTGCCGGCGCAGGACCCAACGATTGAGACACCGCAGATCACCCTGGACACCGATCCAGTGACCGAAACAGCGCAGCGAGCACCAGCTCAGGTGATCGCGGTCCCTGATGAAACACCGGCTGAGGCACGTCAGAGCGAGCGGCTCTTGAGCGCGGGGGAACGGCAGGGGCTGCAAACAGCCTTGCAGTGGGCCGGGTTCTACAATGCCGCGATTGACGGCGCCTTTGGCCGCGGCACTCGAAATTCGATGGCGGCCTGGCAATCCGCCAACGGGTTCGAGCCGACCGGGGTGCTGACCACCCTGCAGCGCGCAGCGCTCATGGGTCAGTATAATGCGGTCCTCGAAGGGCTCGATCTGCGGCTTGTGACTGACGCCAAGACCGGAATCGAGATGAAGCTTCCGATGGCACAGATCACGCTGGAGCGGTACGAGCCGCCTTTTGCCCAGTTCAACAGCCCGGAGGGCGGTGCCCCGCGCGTTCTGCTGATCAGCCAGGAAGGTGACACCAACACGCTCGCCGGTCTGTACCAGGTGATGCAGACGCTGGAAATCGTGCCGCTGAACGGTGAGCGGTCGCTGGAGCGGTCGCGCTTCACGCTGATCGGGCGGAACGATGAGATCGTGAGCGAAACGAGGGTTCGGCTTGAAGACGGGCAAATCAAAGGCTTCACGTTGATCTGGCCTGCCCGCGACGAAGAACGCCGGACCCGGCTGATCTCGGAAATGCAGGCAAGCTTCACGCGGCTGCCCGGCGTTCTGGACCCGGCGGCGGTTGATGCAACCGACCAGCAGATCGATCTGGTGGCCGGGCTACAGGTGCGCAAACCGCGTCTGTCGCGCTCGGGCTTTTTCGTCGATGCGGGAGGCGCCGTCGTGACCACCTCGGACGCGGTGCAAAGCTGCACGCGCATCACGCTCGACGATGACATCGAAGCACGGCTGAACGTGGTGGACCCCGAGCTGGGCGTTGCGGTGCTGACACCCTCTCAAACGCTGGCCCCCGCACAGGTGGCGCAGTTCAGCCCGGTGCCACCAAGGCTGCAGTCGGATGTGGCTGTCGCGGGCTACTCCTACGAGGGCGTTCTCGAAGCACCGAGCATGACCTTCGGCACCCTGGCCGATCTGCGCGGGCTGCAGGGCGAAGAAGACCTCAGCCGCCTGAACCTCAAGAGCCTGCCCGGTGATGCCGGTGGTCCGGTCTTCGATACCAGCGGTAACGTCCTCGGCATGCTGCTGCCCCGAGGTGGCGGACAGCGACAACTGCCGCAGGAGGTGACCTTTGCGCTGGCAGGAGGTGCGATTGCACAGGTGCTCGAAACCGCGGGCATCTCGACGCCGCGGCCGGGCGCCACGGCGGCGCTTGCGCCAGAGGACATCACCGCACAGGCGGTGGACATGACCGTGCTGGTCAGTTGCTGGGAATAAGCACAAAAACGTCTCAAATCTGCCCTAAAGAAAGGCTCACTTCAGCGCATCCGTTTGCGATGCCTTAAGACCCCACCGCCATTCTCTGCTCGCGTGGGGGCGCCTCGTACTACGGTACGAACATGGAGTGAGTGGAATGCTTAAACACTTTATGGCGCTGGCCCTTGGCACGGCGCTTGCGCTGCCTGTCGCTGCCGATCAGGCGGCTTCCGGTGCGACGAAAGCGACCTTGGTGAACTATACTTCGCCCATGCTGCCGCCTGCAAACTATCGCGGGCAGTGGTGGACAACGTCGGACAACTGTCAGTACTCGCGCGCTGGTCGCCCGGGTGAGACAGTCTGGTATCTGATCGTGAATACCGCACATGAAGCGTGCGCACGGCGGCTGATCCAGCGCGCCTATTCAGACTACCAGTAACCGGCGCTAGGCGGAGAGGCCAGGCGTGATGTAGATCAACGTCGGACCTTGGGCCGCAAAAGCATCTGTGACGGCGTTCTGAAGAGCTTGCAAGCTTTTCGGAGCCGCCGCACGGGCGCCGAATGCCTCAGCCAGTTTGCAGAAATCCGGGTTCCGCGCGATCACCGCGTTCGGCGCGATCTGTGCGCGCACCATGCTTTCCTCGATTTCCTTGAGCTTGCCATTGTCCCACAAGATGATCGGGAGCGAGAGCCCGAGCTCCACAGCCACCCCCAACTCCTGCATCGTATAGTGAAACCCATAGTCGCCGATGATCGCCATCGTCGGCTGGCCGCGCCGCGCAAGGGCGCCGCCGATGGCCGCGGGTGTGGCGTACCCCAAGGTGCCAAAGCCGTAGGGGTGGTGCCAGTGGCAGGCGCGATCCATATCCCAGACTTCCTTGGCCACATAGGCCAGCTGCGTCATGTCGGAATAGATCATCGTGTCAGGCGGCACGACCGTTCGCAGAGCATCGCAAAGCGGCACGATACCGGGACGTTCGGCATCAACCTCCGCCCGCCATCGCGCGCGATAGTCGGCAACGATTTCGGATGACCAACGCGAGGCCGGCGCCCCTTCCAGCGCGCCGTCGAGCGCGGCCAGGGCGTCAACCGCATCCGCCTGCAGACGGGTGTCATCGGCATCCGCGGCGGCCAGCACGGTCGGATCGAGGTTGACATGCACAGCACCGGGGCGGTGCCCGGAGTCGGCGCGCCACAAGTCCACTTCCGCCAGATCAGTGCCGAGATAGACCACGCAATCGCTGGAGCTCAGCAGCGTTGCACTCTCAGGGCGCGCCAGGCTGGCGCCGAAGGCGCGCGGATTGTCAGGCGCCACCACCCCGCGGCCCGCATAGGTGGTGAAAGAGGCCGCCTTGCTCTTCGCCAGCACGCTGCTGACCAAGGTCTCGATCCCCGGCGTTGCGGCACCGCCGCCGAACACAAGCAGCGGACGTTCAGCCTCCATGATGCGCCGGGCCAGGCTCTTGATCTGGTGCGCGCCGAGCGACGGGCGCTGCACCCCCTCAAGCAGGTTGCGCGACGAACTGGACGGCCGCTTGGGCGCGGTCGGTGCGGGGCGCGCGGTGGCGGGCGGTGCATGCGCCTCGAGCAGGGCAATGGGCACCTGGATGTGTTTCGGGCGTTTCCGGTCGGTCAGAAACTCGACCAGAGCCCGGTCGATCAGACGATAGGCGGCAGCCGCCGAGCGGGCTTCCTCCGACCAGTCGCAGACGGTTTCCGCCGCAGCGCGCTGGTCCTTCATCTGGTGCAATTGCCCCTTCGTGGCCGCCACGTCGTCGAGACAACTGGAGATGACCAGCATGGGCACCGAGTCCGAATAGGCCTGCCCCATCGGCGTCATGATGTTGCAAAGCCCCGGTCCTGTAATCACGTAAGCCACACCAGGCTTGCCCGTTGCGCGCGCATAGCCATCGGCCATAAAGCCCGCGCCCTGTTCGTGGCGGGCCAGCACGTGGGTGATCCCGGCCTCTTCAATACCGCGATACATTTCCTGATTGTGCACGCCGGGGATGCCGAAGATCACATCGACGCCTCGGTCCTTGAGCATGTGCGAAATCTGCGCTCCGAGGGGTCGTTGCATATCAGTCTCTCCAGAAATTCACCGTCAGGATGGCGTAGACAGCCAGAAGTTCAAGCCGTCCCAGCAGCATTCCGATGGATAACAGCCACTTTGCGGTGTCGTTGAGACCCGCGAAATTTCCTGCAGGTCCGATCTCATCCCCCAGACCGGGGCCCACGTTCGACAGGGCCGTCGCCGCACCCGAAAGCGATGTGATGAAGTCCAGCCCCGTGAGGCTGAGCGCCACGGCGAGCAAGCCAAGCGTGACGACGAAGAACATGAAGAAGGAGATCACCGAACTCAGCACATCATCGGACACCGGACGCCGGTCGTAGCGCACGACAAAGACCCCGTTGGGCGAGCGGATGCGCCGCAGCTGCATCTTGATCGACGCAAAGAGAAGCTGGTAGCGAAAGACCTTGATTGAACAGGTGGTGGAGCCCGCGCATCCCCCGATCAGGCCGATGAAGAAGAACATCGAAATCAGCAGTGGGCCCCAGGTCATGTAGTTGGCCGAAGCATAGCCGGTGCCGGTCATGATCGAGGTCACGTTGAACAGCGCCTCGCGCATCGAGGTGCCCCAGTCCTGCGGAAACAGTTGAAAGAGTGCGATCGACATGATCGAGACGATGACCAGCAAGGTGATGACAAACACCCGGATCTGGCTGTCGCGCCAGAGCGGTTCGGGTTGTCCATTGATCAGCTGGACATAGCGGACAAAGGGCAATGCCGCGAGGATCATGAAGAACGCTGCCGCGATCTCGAGGTTGCCCTTGAACGCACCGAACGAGGCATCGTAGTTCGCAAACCCGCCGGTCGACACGGTGGTGAGCGCATGCACCGTTGCGTCGAATGCGTTCATACCCAAGACGAGGTAGCTGAACGCGCAGATCATGGTGAGGCCGAGGTAGATGCTGGAAATCTGACTGGCGATTTGGCCGGCCCGCGGCAGGATCTTACCCATCGTGTCGAAGGACTCGGACTTGAAGATCTGCATCCCCCCGACGCGCAGCTCCGGCAGGAACACCATGGCAACGACGATGATACCGATGCCGCCCAGCCACTGCAGAATACCGCGCCAGAGCAACAGCCCCTTGGGCAGCTCTTCCAACCCCGAAAACACCGTGGAGCCGGTGGTCGTCAGCCCGGACATGGCCTCGAAAAACGCATCCACAAAGCGGGCTTCGGTCGCGCCGAAGACAAAGGGCAACGCACCGAAAAGAGGCAGGGCCACCCAGACACCCGTGGTGAGCAAGAAGGTCTGCTGGATCGTGAGACCTTCCTTGACCCCATTGGCGCAGGCCAGCGCGATCAGACCGCCCGAGAGCATGGTGATCAGCGCCGATTGGATGAAGACCGGCCAATGCGCGCGCCCTTCGGCGATATCGACCAGCATCGGCAACAGCATCGCCGCCCCAAGGACGGCCACAAGCAGTCCGATCACATATCCAACGGGGCGGAGGTCCAACATGCGCGCAGGGTTGGCCGCGCGCCGTGTCGGTGTCAAGCGGGTGACGTCAGTGTCAGATCAGACGTAGTAGAGGTCGTGGAACACGATATGCACGATCTCGTCGCGTTTGATGTTCATCGCCGCGAGTTCCTCATCGGATTTCGCTTGTAATGCGTACACCTTGTTGACTCGCCCGGTGTAAGAGCTTGAGATGATCATCGCCTTCATGACCGACGAGAAAAACCCGCGGATCGCGCCAAAGACGCTGTGCACTGCGCGGCCCAAGCCGCCTTCAAATTCTGTGGATTGATAAGCCATCGGAGATCCTTACGTTAACCGTTCATCTCCTCCCGATGACATCGATATAGTGCAATGCGCGCCGCATGAGAATTGCAAGTTCTGCATGGCCGCTATGGGCAGGGCGACGCAAAAAAGCGCAGCAAAACGCTGCGCTTTCAAGGGTTTGTTAAGGGTTTTATGTCAACCGACGTGGAACAGCGAGCTGAAGAGCCGCGGGTCGAGACTTTCCGACGCAAAGGTATCACCTTCGACAAGGATGCTGACCGCGTCATGGCTGTGTAGGCTCTCCTGGTGGCTGGCGATCACCCGGAAATCGCCAATGCGCACATCCGCCTGAAGCTGCTCACAGAACAGACGCGCCGCATCCTCGACAAAGATCGGGTTGGCGGCGTTGAGCTCTGCAAAGGCCTGCTCGTCTTCCCGCTTCACCATCACTTGCGTCTCAGTGGGCACCGCACGACGACAGGCCTCGATCAGGTCTTCAAACCACAGACAGCTCGCGTCCTCATCGATCTCGACGGAGATGCGTGCCACGGAGCGCTGCGAATGCGGGGTCGCCAACTGGCCGCGGGTCGCACGTGCATGCTCTGACAGCTCCAAAGAGCAGGGGCAGGTCGAAGAGTAAACATAGTCGAGGTGCATGATCTTCTTACGGACCCCGGCCTGCTCGACCAGTTCGAGAGCGATGTCATAATACTGATACCCCGACAGGCCCGAGCGCAGGCTATCCACTTTCATCGGGAAGCTGAAGCGCATCTGGATGCGCGCATCAAAGCTGTCGAGATCCGAAATATAGTCATCCAAGGCCGCTTCGATCACGCCAAAGCTGAACGTCTCTTCCGCATGTTTGTAGAAGGACCGCATGATCCGGGACATGTTGATGCCCTTCTTGTCGGCATCGAGGCTGACGGACCCGGTCACCGAAGTCTCGAGCGTCAGAGGACCGTTGTCCCGGGTCTGAAAGCGCAGCGGTAGCCGGAAGTTCGAAATACCCACATGCTGGATCTGCTGCTTGGCGCCGCGGATCAGGCTCGCCGGTCCGTTCTGTAGGTCCGGCAATGTGGCCTTATAGCCGTCGTCGCTCGCAAAATCCTCCGGATAGTCACGTGAGAAGGCCGGATAGTCGACCGATGTGTCGCCCGGAATCAGCCGTGCAACCGATGGGTCGAGTTCGAGAATCTCTGTTGAAGTCGCGCCTTTCGCCCAGCTTCGCAAGATCGCGAGGGCCGATTCAGCCTCTTCACGGTCTGGTGTGGCATCAAGTACGGGTGTGTGGATGTTCATCGCTATGTCCCTCATGACGGCGTCTTGACTCTAGATAGGGCGCAGGGTGTCCCGGGCCAACTCGTCCTCACAGATACGTCACTCAGATCGAATAAGATCAGTATTTTAGTCAAATTGTTCGAGACTGCGGATCAGGCGCTACCCTACACGGATTTCAGCGCGTTCAGGATGTCGCCGATCAGGTCCGTTTCATCCTCGATCCCAACGCTGATCCGGACCAGACCGTCGGTGATCCCGAGCGCATCTTTCTGCTCCTGTGGCAGGCGTTGATGCGTGGTCGTGCCCGGATGGGTCATGATCGTTTTCGCATCGCCCAAGTTGTTGGAGATCACCCCTACTTGCACCGCGTTCAAGAAGCGGAAGGCCGCGTCTTTGCCGCCAGCGAGATCAATCGACAGCACCGTGCCACCCTGCCCCATCTGCCGCTGCACCAGCGCATTCTGCGGATGAGTCTGGAGCCCTGGGTAGATCACACGAGACAGCGCGTCGTGACCCTGCAGCGCCTGAGCAATGGCTGTCGCATTGGACGTCTGGGCGCGCACGCGCAGATCAAGCGTTTCGAGCCCCTTGAGCATCACCCAAGCGGTGAAGGGGCTCATGGAGCCGCCGGTGTGTTTCATGTAGGGCTCGACCGTCTTGCGGATAAACTCGCGCGTGCCGAGGATCACCCCGCCCAGAGCGCGGCCTTGCCCATCAATGTGTTTGGTCGCCGAATAGATGACCACATCAGCGCCCTGTGCGAAAGCTTCAGACCAAACTGGGGTGGCAAAGACGTTGTCTACCAACACCTTAGCGCCCTTGGCATGCGCGAGGGCGGCGACCCCGGCAATGTCGACAACCTGCAAGGTCGGGTTCGAGACCGACTCGAAAAATACCGCTGCCGTGTCCTCGCGAATGGCCGCGGCCCAGGCGTCGAGGTCTGTGCCATCGACGAAGGTGACCTCGACACCAAAACGGGTCAACACCTCTTCCAGCACGTAGAGGCAGGACCCAAAGAGTGCGCGTGCCGAGACCACGTGATCGCCCGCCTTCAGCATCGAAGTCAGCGCGCCCGAGACCGCCGCCATACCCGAAGCGGTCGCAAAAGCATCCTCTGCCCCTTCGAGCGCGGCGATGCGTTCTTCGAACATCGCCACCGTCGGATTGCCATAGCGCGCATAGATGAACTCATCCGGCCCGGCCTCAATGAACCGCGCCTCGGCGTCTTCCGCAGTTTCGTATACAAAACCCTGCGTGAGGAAAATCGCCTCGGAAACCTCGCCGTACTGGCTGCGGCGGGTTCCGGTGTGGATGGCGCGGGTGCGCGGCTTCAGATCACCTGTCATTCTTCTCTTCTCCAGCCCCGACGGGCACAAAAAAACCCCAGACGCGGTCAACGCGACGGGGGGTCCTCATCGGTGACCTTTTAGCGGCATGTTTAACGTGGCCCGCAATCCGGTAACAAATCGCCACGTGCAAACCGTTAGGACACCGCGTGTTGCGCGTCAACACCGTCACGGTGCTGTAACAGTAAATTCATCCTCCTGTCGTATGTCTCTGAGATAGCACGGCCACAATATCTTGTAGAGAGGGCAGAGGATGCCGTTGCTCAGGATCAACGCGACAGACCGCGGGTTGGAACTGCATGACACCGGGTCGGAGGCACTAGCGCAGATCGCCCAGCCCCCGTCGCATCGGCGCGGCCCCGCGATCATCATGATCCACGGCTACAAGTACAATCCTCGCGACATCAGGCACTGCCCACACGGCAAACTCTTCAACACCGATGTCTCAGGCTGGCCAGTCGCTTTGGGCTTCGGTGACGCAAGCGAGGACAAGGGTCTCGGGGTAGCTTTTGGCTGGTCAGCGCGCGGCCCGCTCAAACAGGTTCACCGGCGCGCGACCATGCTCGGCGCCTCGCTTGCACAGCTCATCCAACGCCTGAAAGATAGAGACTCGGACCGGCCTGTGCATGTGATTGCGCATTCGCTCGGATCAGAAATCGCTCTTTCGGCACTTGCGGATCTGGCACCGCGTGCCGTGGATCGGATCGTCCTGCTGACCGGCGCGAGTTTTTCATGCTTTGCTAACGAGATGCTTGCAACGCCTGCAGGGCGATCAGCGGAAGTCTTCAACATGACAAGCCGAGAAAACGATATCTTCGATTTCGCGTTTGAAACGCTTGTCGACGCCCCGCGCACGGCTGACCGCGCCCTCGGACAAGGGATCGACCAGCCCAATGTGGCCAACATCCAGTTGGACTGCGACAGGACGCTCGCCGTTCTCGAAGAATTTGGCGCGCGCGTCGCCGCCTCGGAGCGCCATGTCTGCCACTGGTCGAGCTACAAACGGCCCGGGATCATGGACTTCTATGCCAAGCTGCTGCGTCAGCCGCACAGCCTGCCCTTTGACGAACTTCAGCGCTGTTTGCCGAATAGCATGGCGCCGCGTTGGTCGCGGCTCACCTTGGCGCCGTTGAGCGCTATCGTGCAGCGCAAGACCTCTGAAGCTGTGATGACGACCACCCGGATCATACGCCGTCGGGCTGCTGTGCTCACGAGTGGCGCGACCGAGCAGAAGAGCAATGAGCCAGCCTATTGACGCCCCGCGGGATCATGGCATCCGCCAGCCATAACCCCCTCTGATGGCGCGACCACCGCGCTGCAGCTGTGCTAAAAGTTTCCCCAACGTTGCATTTTTCTTTGCATAATGCAGTTTGTCTCGCGCAAACTCCGCGGGTGCCAAGGGGTTTTAGTGAATTTGAGCATGACTGAGTATATGTATTCGCCCGGCGCGCTGGTGTATTTGGCAGGCGCGCTCTATGTTGTGGGGCTGATTACGATCAATCAGATCCTCTTACGCCTGCTGATCCTGACAGGCACCTCTGTTTACATCATCTATTACGCGACCGTGGCGGAAACCCCGCTTTGGGAGGCCATCTACGTCAGCATGCTGATTGGAGCGGCGAACCTCATCGGTCTGACCAGCCTGCTCGCGCGCAAATCCCGTCTTGCCATCCCGCGGGCCTATGCGGACCTCTATGCAAGCTTCCCGCCGCTGCCGCCCGGCGATTTCCGGGGTCTGATGAAGCTTGCACGCCGCTACCGGGTGGACGACGAGCGGCAAGTGACGGTCGAAGGCCAGGCGGGCTCGAGGCTCTACTACGTGATTTCCGGGGCGACGCGGGTGCAAAAGGGCGAGAGCGAGTTCATCTTGCCACCGAATTTCTTCCTGGGCGAAATCGCGTTCCTGATCGGCGAACCGAGCTCTGCTTCGACCTGGCTGGAGCCCGGCGCCGAGGTGCTGGAGTGGCGGTTCGATGATCTGCACCGCAAGTGCAAGCGCAGCACCCGCTTCCGCCTTGCCCTGGAGGCCGCGATTTCGGTTGACCTGGCACGCAAGGTTGCGCGCGCCGTGGGTCCGAATGCGATCCGCCCACGCCCGCCCGAACCCGCCGAGCGCGCCCGGCAGCGCGCGCTTGTCAACTAGCGTCGTCCGCGTCTTCGGTGATCAGGTAGCCCTGCAGCGTTGTGAACTGCCACATTAGGAAGGCCATTAGCGCGACAGGAAAGCCGAAAGTCTCGATCTTGACCCAGGCATCGGTCGACATGGTGCGCCAGATGATCTCATTGGCAATAGCAAGGGCTGCGAAGGCGGCGCAGAGCCGCCGTGTCAGGATCATCCACCCTTCGTGCCGCATCGGCATCATCTCATTCATCACATAGGCGAGGTAGGACTGGCCGCGCAGCAGCCCGATGCCCAGAAGTGCCGCGAAAAGCCCATAGACGATGCTGGTTTTCATCTTGAAAAAGCGCTCGTCGTTGAACCACGCGGTCAGACCACCAAAGAAGACAACCATGAAAGCCGTGAACACCTGCATCCGGCTGAGCTGTCCAGTCAGACGCCAAAGGATCGCCATGGCCACCAGCAGGATCGGCACAAAGATCAGCGCGGATATGATAAAGCCGGTGTATTCCACACCGCCAATCACAAAGGTGTCTTCCTTGATCCAGAGATAGATCACGAAAAACAAGATCGTGGGGCCAAGTTCCAGCGCCTGTTTGACGACGGGGTTGATGGGTTTTGCGTCTGACATGATCTCTTCCTATCCGCCCATCTCAACTATCACAGCGCCGAGCGCAATCAATGCCATAAGGGCAATCCGCCGCGGGCCGACGGTCTCTTTCAGAAACAGCCATCCGATGATGGCGGCAAAGACCGTGGAGGTCTCACGCAGGACGGCCGCCTCGCCCACCTTATCGAGCCGCGTGGCCAACATGATCGCCCCGAAACTGAGCGGCGCCACGAGCCCACCGATCACCCCACGGATCATCAGCGGGCCGAGCGTTGGCGGGTTGCTCATGCGCAGCCAGCGGAGGGCCGCGATGATGGGCATGAAGAACCCGTCGATCATGAAAAACCAGGCCAGAAAGGTGAAAGGGTCGGCGGTCGCGCGGATGCCAAAGGCATCATAGGTGGTGTAGAGCGCCACGAAGAGGCCGGTCAGCACCGCGAGACCGAGCGCCGCGTTCAGCGTCTCGCGTTCCGCCACGAGAAAGATCATGTTGTAAATCGCGAGCCCGAAGATGCCCGCGAGCAGCACCGCAACACCGACCCATTGGGCGCCGGTGAAGGTTTCGCCGAAAATCAGATAGGCGCCGATGACCGTAAAAAGTGGCCCGGTGCCGCGCACGACAGGGTAGACCACCGTATAGGCGCCCTTTGTATAGGCCCAGGCCTGCAGCAGCTTGTAGATGACATGGATCAGCCAGACGGCCGCAAAGATCGGCCACATATGGGGTTCGGGCCAAGGCACCACGAAAAGCACGAAGGGGATCGCCATCGCCATATAGCTGATGTCGATGGCGCCCCGGGTGAGCCACGGGTCGTGCCGACCCTTTTGCAGCGCTCCGAAGACCGCATGCAGGAAGGCCGCCATCAGCGCAAGACCAAGCGCCACCTGATGGCCGGTGTCAGTGCCCTCAATGGAGAGCAGCCACTCGGTCATGCTCGGCGAG
Organism: Roseobacter cerffii; assembly: GCF_054226325.1. Lineage (NCBI taxonomy): Bacteria > Pseudomonadati > Pseudomonadota > Alphaproteobacteria > Rhodobacterales > Roseobacteraceae > Roseobacter > Roseobacter cerffii. The sequence goes on along the minus strand of NZ_CM135757.1, from coordinate 1,380,958 downwards.
GCGGTGGCGCAAGCCCCACCGCACCTGCCGGTTGCTGACGTGCTCTCATCCGCGGTCGAGGCCCATGAGCGCGTCGGCAAACTCCTCCGGGTCGAAGGCATCGAGGTCGTCGATCTGTTCGCCCACACCAATCGCGTGGATTGGCAGACCGAATTTGTCCGCCAGCGCCACGAGCACGCCGCCCTTGGCAGTGCCGTCGAGCTTGGTCATCACGAGACCGGACACATCGGAGATGTCGCTGAAGACCTTCACCTGGTTCAGCGCGTTTTGGCCGGTGGTCGCATCCAGCACCAGCAGGGTGTTGTGCGGAGCACTCTCATCCTTCTTGCGGATCACGCGCACGATCTTGGCGAGTTCCTCCATCAGGTCGGTGCGATTCTGCAGCCGCCCTGCTGTGTCGATCAGCAGGAGGTCCGCGCCATCGGCTTGGGCCTGGGTCATCGCGTCGAAGGCCAGGCTTGCCGGATCAGAGCCCTCGGGCGCAGTAAGGACAGGCACACCCGCGCGGTCGCCCCAGACCTGCAGCTGCTCAACCGCCGCCGCGCGGAACGTATCGCCTGCTGCGATCACGACCTTCTTGCCCGCTGCACGAAACTGGCTGGCGAGCTTGCCGATGGTGGTCGTCTTACCGGAGCCGTTGACGCCGACAACCAATACCACCTGCGGTGTCTGAGGATAGAGCGGCAGCGGCTTTGCGACCGGCTCCATGATCCGAGCAATCTCAGCGGACATCAGTGCCTTGATCTCCTGGACGGAAAGCTTCCGCCCCAACCGCCCTTCCGCCATGTTGGCCACCACCCGCAATGCGGTGTCGACGCCCATATCTGCAGTGATCAGCAGCTCTTCGAGCTGTTCGAGCATCGCGTCGTCAAGCACCCGACGCACAACTGTCTGCTCCGCCGACCGCCCCATAAGGCGCCCCAGCAGGCCCGGTTTGGCTGCGCCGGGTGCCGGCTCAGGCGCGGTCAAATCCTCCGCAACCGGGGCCGGCGCACGCGGCAGCACGACGCTTTCAGGTTCGGGTTCGGGTTCGGGTTCGGGTTCGGGTTCGGGTTCGGGTTCGGGTTCGGGTTCGGGTTCGGGTTCGGGTTCGGGTTCGGGTTCGGGTTCGGGTTCGGGTTGAAAAAGCTCCGAAACCGGTTTCGGATCAAGCACTTCCTGAGGTTCGGGCGATTGATCCCGTTCAACCGTCTCCGGCATCGCATCAGCCGCCTCGGCCGGGCGTTCCATGCCCTCGTCGACCGGTGGTGTATCAGCATACGTCTCTGCGGGAAGCTCAGCAGGCTCTACGGCAGCCTGAGACGGTACTGGGTCCGGTGCTACGGTCTCTTCGACACCGCCCTCTTCGACAATCGCCTCCAGCCCCTCATCAATCTTAGATGAGGATTTGAAGAGCCGATCCTTCAGCTTCTTGAAAAACGCCATACCCGCCCCCGGTGAGTTGTTGTCCCCATCTAAGGGGAATTGGGCCGGAGGGAAAGGCCGCGCGCGCCGTCAGATTTCGTCGGGGAAGTGCTTCATCGTCAGGCGAATGGGATTGGGTGCTGCCTGTCCGAGGCCGCAAATCGAGGCATCGACCATCGCGGTGCTGAGTTCTTCGAGCAGCCCCTGATCCCAGCGATCCTGCTGCATCAGCTTGACGGCCTTTTCACAGCCTACGCGACAGGGCGTACATTGCCCGCAGCTTTCGTCCTCGAAGAACCGCAGCATGTTGAGCGCGGCGGCCTTCGCTGAATCCTGCTCGGACAACACCACAACAGCAGCTGAGCCGATGAAAGTGCCCAACGGCTGCAGCGTATCGAAATCGAGCGGGACATCGTTGATAGAGGCAGGCAAGAGGCCCGAGGACGGTCCGCCCGGCTGATAGGCCTTGAAGACATGCCCTTCGGCCATGCCTCCCGCCGCCTCGATAATGTCCATGATCGTGGAGCCTGCGGGCAGAAGATATACGCCCGGAGCAGCCACGCGGCCCGAGACGGAATAGCTGCGTAGGCCCTTGCGCCCGTTCTTTTCAGTGCCCGACAGAACCTCCGGCCCCTCGCGGCAGATGCGCGCCACCCAATGCAGGGTTTCCACGTTATGCACCAGCGTCGGACGGCCAAAGACACCCACCTGCGCGACGAAGGGCGGGCGATGGCGCGGCATCCCGCGCTTGCCTTCGATGCTCTCGATCATCGCACTTTCTTCGCCGCAGATGTACGCGCCCGCGCCCCGGCGCAAATCGATGTGGCCTTCTTCGACAATCCCGGCCTCTTCCAGCGCGGCAATTTCACGGCGCAGAATTTCGAGCACGGCAGGGTATTCATCGCGCATGTAGATAAACGCCGTCTCTGCCTCGACCGCCCAGGCGGCGATCAGCATGCCTTCGAGGAAAAGATGCGGCACGCGTTCGAGATAGTAGCGGTCTTTGAAAGTGCCGGGCTCACCCTCGTCCCCGTTGACCGCGAGATAACGCGGGCCGTCGTTGGCACGCACGAAGCCCCATTTCTTGCCTGATGGGAAGCCCGCGCCACCCAGACCCCGCAAACCGGAGGCCAGCACCGTGTCCTGCACCGCCTCCCAGTCGCCGGTTGCGCGCAGGTCTTTCAGCGTGGCGTAGCCGCCGTCAGCCACATACGCCGCATAGCCCTGATAGTCAGGCACATGCGCGTGGGTGTCACCTGCGGCGATGGCGGCCTCCACCTTTTCAGGTGTGGCGTGGTCGATGTGGGCATGGCCCAATTCCAGCACCGGGGCCGTGTCGCAACGACCCATGCAGGGCGCGCGCAGCACGCGCACTTCTGCCGGATCCAAACCCTCTCCCAGAGCGGCCTTCAACTGTTGCGCGCCCGCCAATTCGCAAGAGAGCGAGTCGCAAACCCGGATGGTCAACGCAGGCGGCGGTGTCTCGCCCTCCTTCACTACGTCGAAATGGGCGTAAAAGGTCGCAACCTCATAGACCTCGGCCATGGATATGCGCATCTCTTCGGCCAGCGCACGCAGATGCGCAGCCGAGAGATGGCCATACGCGTCCTGGATCTTGTGCAGATGTTCGATCAGCAGATCGGCACGCCGGGGCGCATCCCCCAGCAAGCCACGCACCTCGGCCCAGGCATCGTCCTGCAGCTGGCGGCCCTTGGTGTGGCGGCGCCCCTTGCCCTTGCCGGATTTCCAAACGCCCTTGCGCGGCGATTTGTCTGCCGTGTCCAATGCCATGGTGTGGTTTCTCCCGTCCCGGCGCAGACCGGGGATGTTCAATGCGTTCAATTGGCAGGACATTATCAGCCCGGCTGGCGCCAAGATACTGCGAAAGGCCCGGAGCCTGTCGACCAGAAACGACACTCTGTGTCTGATCAGAAACTTCCGGCATTAACTGACACAACGCAGGATGCTTGGAGCAAACGCCCGATCACGGTAAACAGATCGCTAACATGACCGCGCGCCTGTCCTCCTTGCTCTTTGCCTGTGCCAGCCTTGGCCCTGCGTTCGTGCTTTTGCTTGGCGCGGTGGTTGGCGGGGTCTGGCCCTATCTGGGGCTGCTCAGCATCACGGCCCTGGTTCTGATCCTCGATCGCACCCAGATGGGTCTGCTCGCGGCCTCCGATCAGGAAGACTGGCTGCCGCTTACCGTCGGTGGCCTGCATTTTGCGCTGCTTGGCGCAGGGCTCTGGGCCGTGGGCTCAGGGACCCATCTGGACGTGGGCCAGAAGCTGGGGCTCGCGCTCGGGCTTGGACTGTACTTCGGGCAGGTCTCCAACGCCTGCGCGCACGAGCTTATCCACCGAAGCAATCGCAAGCTGCGCGCGCTCGGCACCGCGATCTACTGCTCTCTCCTCAATGGTCAGCATGTCTCGGCCCATCTGCTGGTGCACCATGTGCATGCGGGCACGGCGCGAGACCCGAATTCCGCGCCGCTTGGCCAAGGCTTCTGGCGGTTTTTCGGGCAGGTCTTCATTGGCGAGTTCATGGCGGGTTTGCATGCCGAGACACGGCGTCGGCACGGACGTCCGCTGTGGGCACACCCTTATGTCATTTATCTCACCGGTGGTGCAGTCACGGCAACAGCCGCCTACCTGCTCGGGGGCCTTCTGGGCGTGGTGGTGCTTCTGATCTTTGCGCTGCATGCGCATCTGCAACTCATGCTGTCGGATTATCTGCAACACTACGGACTGCGGCGACAGACCAATGCAGATGGTCGGACAGAGCCCATGGGGCCGCAACATAGCTGGAACGCGCCCCGCGGATTCTCGGCAGCGCTGATGCTGAACGCGCCTCTGCACTCCGATCATCACATGAACCCGGCGCGCCCGTTTTCAACGTTGCGTCACGACCCGGCAACGATGCCGACCCTGCCGCGCTCCGTGCCGGTCATGGGCGCGCTTGCGCTCGTCCCACCGCTCTGGCGCAAGGTCATGGACCCGCGGGTGCGGGCCCTTAGCGCTCAAGCCCCAGCACCTCACGGCAACGTCATGCCGAGCCCCGAGCCGCAGACTGGCTCTCAACCCACCGTTCTGTCAGAGTAAACCCATGGTAAATGTTTCCAAACTTACGTGTCTTTTTGCTGGCATCCTGTGCCTCATCGCCCTTCCGCTCGTCGCCCAGACGCCAATGAGCGCGCAGGAATTTGACGACTACACCCGGGGCAAAACCCTGTTCTATGGCGAGAACGGCGTGGCCTATGGCGCCGAGGAATACCTCGACAACCGACGCGTCATCTGGTCCTTCCTTGACGGTGAGTGCAAGTCGGGCACCTGGTACGAACAGGCGGACCAGATCTGCTTTGTCTACGAGGACAACCCCGACCCGCAGTGCTGGACCTTTCACAAGGAAGACGGGCGCCTGATCGCACGCTTTCAGAATTCACCGGGAGCGACCGAACTCTACGAGGCCGGCGATCTGAACGAGGAGATGGTCTGCCTCGGTCCTGACGTCGGCGTCTGAGCCGCGCTCAGAACAGCGAGCCCTGCTCGGGCGGTTTGCGCGCAGACTTGCGGGGCGCGGCTTTGCCCCCAACGGTCACCCTGCCGTCTGCGAACTGGATTTCCAGCGCGGTCGCGGATTTCGCGGTCTTGCTGTCGGTCACCACCGCACCCTCGCTGCGGACCACCGCAAAACCCCGCTGGAGCGTTGCCTCATAGCCAAGAGTTCGACGCAACCGCTCGGCTCCGTCGATCCGGGTCTGCCATGCGCTGATGTTACGTTGCCCCGCGTCCGACAGGCGCCGTGCCAAGCGCGCGAAGTCCTCGGCTTTGCGCTCACGATCCTGCACCAATGCAGCGGGCCGGAACCGGCGCGCAGTCGCAGCGAGCTGGTCCCGGCTCCGCATGATCGCCCGATGCAAAGCGGGGCCCAGCCGCGCCGAGGTCTCTGTGAGGCGCCGCGTATCGGCGCTCAATGCGCGCGTCATGGTCGAGGGGCGCAGCGATCCGCTGATATCAGCCAGACGCAGTTTGCGCCGCTGCACACCTGAAATCAACGCGGGCCCCAGGCGGGACGCGACCATGTCCAACCGCTGGCGCGGCGTATCAAGCAGTGTCTCGGCGCGAGGCAAGGCCCGTGCCATGTCCCGCAGGCGTTGGTTGCGGCGGGTCAGCCCCTGGCTCAGTGCCTGGCGCATGCGCGCGTCCTGCCCGTCGAGCCAGGCCATCAGCTCGTGCCGCACCGGCACGGCCAGTTCCGCCGCCGCGGTGGGCGTCGGCGCCCGCTTGTCCGAGACATAATCGATCAGCGTCGTATCGGTCTCGTGCCCCACAGCGGAGATCAGCGGGATCTCCGAGGCCGCAGCAGCCCGCGCCACGCTCTCCTCGTTGAACCCCCAAAGGTCTTCGACCGAGCCGCCGCCGCGCGCCACGATCAGCAGATCGGGCCGCGGCAGAGCGCCGCCCGGTGAGAACGCATTGAAACCTTCGATGGCGCGGGTGACTTCAGGCGCGCATTTCTCACCCTGCACAGCGACCGGCCAGATCAGCACCTTGCGTGGAAACCGATCCCGCAGCCGGTGCAGAATGTCCCGGATCACGGCACCTGAAGGCGAGGTCACGACCCCAATCACCTCCGGCAGATACGGCAAGGGTCGTTTGCGCGCGGGGTCAAACAGCCCCTCCGCTTCCAGCATCTTCTTGCGCTTTTCCAGAAGTGCCATCAGCGCGCCCATGCCCGCAGGCTTGATGTCTTCGATGACGATCTGGTACTTGGACTGCCCGCCAAAGGTGGTCACCCGACCCGTGGCCACGACCTCCATCCCCTCCTCGGGTTGGGTTTGCAGCCGGGCGGAGACGCCTTTCCAGATCACCCCGGAAATCACCGAGCGGTCATCTTTCAGATCAAGGTAGATGTGGCCCGAGCGCGGGCGCGACACGCGGCCCACTTCGCCCTTGATCCGCACATGACCGAACTCGCCCTCGATCACCCGTTTGATCGCGCCCGAGATTTCGGTGACGGTGAACTCTGGGCTGTTGAGACCCTCCTCGGGCGCGTCGATCAGGTCCATGTCGGCTCCGGCTTGTCACGGCAGTGCGGGAAGCATAGAACGCGCGAAACCCAAGGCCAAGCAGATCAGGAGCCCCCATGAACATTCTCATCCTTGGCAGCGGCGGGCGCGAGCACAGCCTCGCCTGGGCGGTGATGCAGAACCCAAAGTGCGACCGGCTGATCGTGGCTCCGGGCAACGCTGGCATCGCCGAGATCGCGGAATGCGCAGCCCTCGATATCGAGGATGGCAGCGCGGTGGTCACCTTTGCCGAGGAGATGGCGGTGGATTTCGTGATCGTCGGGCCAGAGGCGCCCTTGGCCGCCGGTGTCTCGGACCGTCTGCGCGGCGCCGGTGTGCCGGTCTTTGGCCCCAGCGGCGCGGCGGCGCGGCTCGAAGCCTCCAAGGCCTTCACCAAGCAGATTTGCGACGCGGCAGGCGCGCCCACGGCCGCCTATGGCCATTTCACCGATGCGGCCTCCGCCAAGGCCTATGTGCAAGAGCAAGGCGCCCCTATCGTGATCAAGGCCGACGGTCTCGCTGCAGGCAAAGGCGTGATCATCGCCGAAACCGAAGCCGAGGCGCTTGCGGCCATCGATGACATGTTCGGCGGCGCTTTTGGCGACGCGGGCGCCGAGGTGGTTGTCGAGGAGTTCATGCAGGGCGAGGAAGCCTCCTTCTTCGTGCTCTGCGACGGCGAAACCGTCCTGCCCATCGGCACCGCACAGGACCACAAGCGCGTGGGCGAGGGCGACACCGGGCCCAACACCGGGGGCATGGGCGCCTATTCCCCCGCGCCAGTGATGACGCCCGAGGTAATCGAGGCGACCCTCGATCAGATCGTGCGTCCGACCATGGCTGAAATGGTCAAGCAGGGCACACCTTACCAGGGGGTGCTCTTCGTTGGCCTGATGATCCAGGACGGCCAGCCGCGGCTGGTGGAATACAACGTCCGCTTTGGCGACCCCGAGTGCCAGGTGCTGATGCTTCGCCTTGGCGCACAGGTGCTCGACTTGATGCAGGCCTGCGCCGAGGGGCGCCTGACCGAGGCGCAGGTCAACTGGGCCGCAGATCACGCGATGACGGTCGTGCTGGCCGCGGAGGGCTATCCCGGCGCCTATGAGAAAGGCTCTGTCATTCGTGGCCTTGAGACGGTTGCCGAAGACAGCCGCCACATGGTGTTTCACGCAGGGACAGGCCGCGCATCGGGAGAATTCATCGCAACGGGCGGGCGTGTCCTGGCCGTCACCGCCCGCGCGGACAGTCTGCAAGCTGCCCACGACAGCGCCTATGCGATGGTGGATAAAATCAACTGGCTCGAAGGTTTTTGCCGCCGAGACATCGGCTGGCGGGCGCTCAAAAGCAGCTAGTTCGCGGTTTGCAAGTCGCAGTCCAACGCCAGCGCGAAGGCCGACCGGCGCGTGTCGCCCCCAAGACGCTCCGTTGAAAACCCGGACGCGGTAAAGCGCACGGCAACCAACGCATCCCAAGCCGCTGTCGCAAGGATTATCTCAGGGGTACCATCGCAGACCCGGATGCCGCCGGCAATGTCGCGCTCCCCGATGCGGTGGTTGGTCAGCCCGGCCAAGTCCGCCACAGGCTCCAGCCTGCGGTCCTGGTATCGCCAAATCCGCAGGGTTTTCGCCAGATGCGGACGGTCGATATAGGCCAACTCCACGACCCCATCGCCATCTAGATCCGCCGCGCCGACGGGGGCCAACCAGCGAAACCGCGTGCCGATGAACGGCGTGGCAGTGATCCGACCGCCTGGTCCGTAGACCGCAAGACGCGCGCCTGCGCTCTGGCTACTCTCCACGACGATGATCTCCGGGCGGGCATCGCCATCAAGGTCGACGACCCGGGGGGCCGTATCCTCGAAGACCAAGTCATCAGGTAGCACAAACCGGTGCTCGGTTCTGTCCACCAGCGTCACCACCAGCGTCGTGTGCTCGATACTGTCGCCCAAGACGCCGTGTGCATAACGCTCCGTCGGCCCGGCGTAGGCGGCGGACGTAATCTCGGCGGCGGCCGCAACGCCGCCGTGCCACAGGCAGGCGGCCAGCAACGCGCGGCGTGCGAAACCGCGCCACAAGCGCGACGGCAGACGCCGCGCTCCCAGCATCATCAGATCTGCTTTTCCGGCATCTGCACAACCAGACCATCCAGCGCGTCGGTGACCTTGAGTTGGCAGGTCAGACGCGAGCGGGCCGGATCGGGCTCATAGGCGAAGTCCAGCATGTCCTCTTCCATGTCTTCCTTCGGCGGCAGCTTGTCGGTCCAGGCAGGGTCTACATAGACATGGCAGGTCGAACAGGCACAGGCGCCACCGCAATCGGCCTCGATCCCCGGAATGTTGTTGTCCCGCGCACCTTCCATGACGGTCAGGCCATTGGCGACCTCCACCACATGTTCTTTGCCGCCGTGTTCGATGTAGGTGATCTTGGCCACGTAGCTGTTCCCTTCCTGGTCTGTTTCAGCCTGTCTATCGGGGCGATATAGGACGCACCAGCCTCTTTTGCGACCCCGAAGACCCGCGCACCGGGGAGAGCTTTGAAAATCGTGGTATTGCCCTCACAAAGGCAAGCTTTGGTCAGCGCCCGTCACGACGCGCGGGCCACGATGCACCGCTCTGCCCTCCATCGCCGCACAAAAAAAGAGCGCCCGGTGAGGCGCTCTTTCAATCCCGGTCAGGCAAGGTGGGGAGGTTACTCCGCCAGAGACAGCGCAACGAACCGCGGGTCGCCAGCGCGGCGCACAAGCAACAGCAGCGATTTGCGTCCGGCATCCTTTGCCGCCGTGATACGCTCCTCCAGTTCAGAGATGCTGTTGACGCGCTGTTGCCCGGCTTCCGTGATGATATCGCCAGCGCGCAGGCCCTTCTCGAAGGCCTCGGTGCTCTCATCCACCGCCGTTACCGCCAACCCTTGCGCCTTGTCATCGACGCCCAACTCCTCACGGATTTCATCCGTCAAGGTGGTCAGGCTGAGGCCAAGAACGTCCTTGGTGGTTGGCTCATCGCTCTCTTCCGGCCCGGCGGCCACTGCAGGAACGGCGCCTTCGGCCTCCTCGCGGCGTCCCAATGTGACGCGCAGGGTCTGGGTGGCACCTTCACGCAGAACGGTCACACGCACGGTCTCGCCGACCGGGCTGTTGCCGACTTCGCGCACCAGGCCACGGGTGTCTTCGACCTCTTTGCCCGCAAAGCTGATGATCACGTCACCCGCTTCCATACCGGCCTCGCGCGCAGGTCCTTCGGGCACGTCCGTCACCAGCGCGCCCGCGGTTGTCTCGAGATCCATGGATTCGGCCAGGTCGTCGGTCAGGTCCTGAATGCGCACGCCCAGCCAACCGCGACGGGTCTCACCGAACTCCTTGAGCTGATCGACGACCCGCGTGACCACATTTGATGCCATCGAGAACCCGATGCCGATGGAGCCGCCATTCGGCGACAGGATCGCCGTGTTCACACCGATCACCTCGCCATCCATATTGAAAAGCGGGCCGCCCGAGTTGCCGCGGTTGATCGCCGCATCGGTCTGGATGTAGTCGTCATAGGTGCCGCTTAGGGCCCGATTGCGCGCCGAGACAATCCCTGCGCTGACAGAGAAGCCCTGCCCCAGCGGATTGCCCATCGCCACGACCCAGTCACCCACGCGGGCGAGGTCGCTGTCCGCGAAGGACACGAAGGGAAGCGGGCCATCGGCTTCGACCTTCAGCAGCGCAATGTCCGTGTTGGGGTCCGTGCCGATCACCTCGGCTTTCAACTCGCTGCCATTGAAGAATTCGATCAGGATCTCATCCGCGCCGTCGATCACGTGGTTGTTGGTCACCACGAATCCATCTTCAGAGATCACGAAGCCCGACCCCAGTGCCGAGGAGCGACGCGGGCGGTTGCCGTCGCCATTGTTGCGGTCCTGGAACTCGCGGAAAAAGTCCTCGAAGGGCGAGCCTTCGGGCACGATACCCTGCGGGCCTGTGCGCCCGGCCACGACCGTCGAAGTGGTGATATTGACCACCGAGGGGCTGATCTTTTCGGCCAGCGGCGCGAGGCTTTGTTGTTGCGCCAATGCGCTCAGCGGCTGAACCAGCATGAATGCCAGTGTCAGAACCGCCAAGAGCAACAGGCGCATCTGAATTGGGATGAGGCTGATGTTGGACATGTATACTGCCTTGGGCTGCATGCGTCGTCTCCTGAAAATCTCAATACCGGGCCTTGCGGCCTTGTTGTGCTCTTTGACTGCGTGATTTGTCACTAAAGTGCATTTAGGGTGACGTCCGCGCAACATCAAAGATGTATCAGCCTGCCACAGTTTCAATACTGCGTGACCGATCCGTGAGCACTTCGAGCGCCTGCGGCCGCGGTATCCGACCTTATCCAAGCCCCGCGCCGAGCTGTGAGGCGAACCACACGAGGATGAGGCCGCTGACCACGATCAGCAGCCCCAGTTGCCGCACAGCGCTCTCGGGCAGCGCGCGCAAAGCTTCCAGCATCCGCTCGATAAGCGAAGGGGCCAGCGCATAGGCCAGCCCCTCGATAATCATCACAAGCCCGAGAGCCAGTAAGATCGTGCTCACCGCAGCTCACCCTCTTCCGAGCGCAGCCCCTGATCGGACCGCAGATAGTTGAAGAACTCCGAATCCGGCGACAGCACCATGGTCGAGTTGGTGCCTCGCAAGGACCGCTCATAGGCTGTCAGCGAGCGGTAGAACTCGAAGAACTCCGGATCGGCGCCAAAGGCGGCTGCAAAGATTGCATTGCGCTCCGCATCCGCCTGACCGCGGATGATCTCGGCCTCGCGGGTTGCATCAGACGTCACCTCGACAACCGTCCGGTCCGCGAGAGCGCGGACGCGTTGCGCGGCCTCTTCACCCCGGGCGATCTCGTCCGCAGCTTCCCGCTCCCGCTCGGCCCGCATCCGGGCGAAGGTCGCGTCAAGGTTCTGGTCCGGCAGGTTGGTCTGCTTCAGCCGTACGTCGACCACTTCCAGGCCCAAGGGCATGGCGCGCAACCGCGCCTGCTCGGTGATCCGTGCCATCAATGCCGCACGATCCGCCGATAGGATGGTGTTGGACGTGACCCCGTCGGAGCCGAGTACCGCCCGGATGGTCGGGTTCAGGATGTCCTCAAGACGATCCTCCGCCGTGCGCAGGCCGCCGACACCCACCGCCTGACGGAACCGCGTGACATCCGAGATACGATACCGGGCGAAAGCGTCGACAACCAGACGACGGTCATCCGATGGCGTCACCTCGGTCACTTCGGTGTCCAGCGACAGGATGCGGTCGTCATAGCGGACGACCTCCTGGATCAGCGGGATCTTGAAAGCCAGCCCGGGCTCTTCCTTGATCGATTTGATCTGGCCGAACTGCAGGACCAGCGCCTTTTCACGTTCATCAACGATGAAAACCGAACTCAGAACGCCGACGACGGCAATGACGACGATAGGTATCAGAAAACTGCCAGCACGCATCAGTTTGTTCCTCCTGCAGCAGCGCCGCGACGCAGCTCGTTCAGCGGCAGATAGGGCACGACCCCCTGGCCACCGTTTCCGCCGATTTCACTTTCCAGAATGATCTTGTCCACGTCGCCGAAGACGCGCTCCATGGTCTCCAGATAGAGACGCTTGCGGGTGACTTCCGGCGCTTTCGCGTATTCCTCAAGCACCGAGACAAAGCGGGCCGCCTCACCCTGGGCTTCGTTCACCTGTTGGGCGCGGTAAGCTTCGGCCTGCTCCAACTGGCTCGCGGCTTCACCACGGGCACCAGCGGTCACACGGTTGGCATAGGCGTCCGCCTGACGCTCCAGCCGGTCGCGCTCCTGCTCCGCGGCCTGCACTTCGCGGAAACTGTCGATCACCTCGCGCGGCGGGTCCGCCTTGTCGAGGTTGAGACGCACGATATTCACGCCACTGTCATAGGCATCCAGCGTGCCCTGAATGAGCCGCTCCGCCTCATCGGCGATCACCTGACGATCCCGGTTCAGGATCGGGGCGAGTTGGTTGCGCGCAATCACCTCGCGCATGGCCGATTCGGACACGGCGCGGATCGTTTCCTGCGCTTCTGCGAGGTTGAAAAGAAACTTCGCAGGATCGCTGATATTCCACACCACAGAGAAATCGATGTCGATGATGTTCTCATCTGTGGTCAGCATCAGCCCACTGTCAACGCGCGATCCGATGTCTTCCGTCTGTTCGCGTGTCACCGGGAGCACCTCCGCCGTCACCAGCGGCCAAGGCGCGAAGTTCAGACCGGGGTTACCGGTGGCATAATACTCGCCAAGGAAAAGCTCGACCGACTGTTCTTCCGGCGCGACCGTATAGAAGCTCGCCAACCCCCAGGCCACCACGGCGCCAAGCACCCCAAGCCCGATGGTGCCGCGCGTGAAGGCCGGGCCGCCTCCGCCGCCAGACCCGCCGTTGGCGCCGCCTCCGCCCTTGCCGCCCATGAGGACGCGCAGACGTTCCTGGCCTTTCTTGACCAGCTCATCGATTTCCGGGATCTGTGGTCCCTCTCCGCCCGGTCCCCGCGGACCGCCGCCTCTTCCGCCGTTCGGACGGCGCGGCCCATCATCGTCAGAGTTTCCACCGCCGCCCCCCCAGGGGCCGCCATTATTCCCAGCCATTCAGTCTCTTTCCCTCCTAAATCGCCTCAAGTGCGATTGAAAATCATGCCATAGGTACGCAAGGTTGCGCGGAATTCAAGCCGTCCGAACCGGGGTTCGCATCGTCACGATCTCTTCGGACATGGTGGGATGCACCGCCACCGTGCGGTCGAAATCCTCTTTCGTGGTGCCCATCTTGATCGCGATACCCGCCAGTTGGATCATTTCGCCAGCATGTGGTGCGACGATGTGACAGCCCAGAACCTTGCGGGTCTCTTTGGATACCACAAGTTTCATCAAAACGCGATCCGGCCGCCCCGCAAAGGCCGTCTGCATGGGCCGGAACGAGGTGCAATAGACCTCGATCGGCTCCTGATCACGCGCATCCTCCTCGCTGAGGCCGACCGTGCCCATCTCGGGCTGGGTGAAGATCGCCGAGGGGATCAGGTCATGATCCACTGGCGTCGGATTGCCTTTGAAGACCGTCTCGACAAAGGCCATACCCTCGCGGATGGCGACCGGCGTTAGGTTCACCCGGTCGGTCACATCACCGATGGCATAGATCGACGGCACCGCCGTCTGGCTGTAGTCATCCACCTCGATCTGGCCGCGCCGCCCGAGCTTCACGCCAACCTCTTCAAGGCCCATGTCCTTGGTATTGGGGTCGCGCCCAGTGGCGAAAAGGACCATGTCAAAGACCCGCTCACCCCCATTCGTAGATTTAACCCAGATCGGGCCTTGCGCGTCTTCTGCCTCGGTCTGCATCTCGCGGCGCTGCATGACATCTGCACCCATGGCCGCGTCGGAGGCCGTGCCTGTCCAACTCGCCGTGTGATCGTCGCCCGCTGGCGCCATTTCCACGATGTTCGTGCCAACGCGGAGGTCGATGCCGCGCTCGCGCATGGACTCGGCCACGAGGCCGCGGGCTTCCTCATCGAAGCCGCGCAGGATCTGGGCGCCGCGATAATACTGCGTCACCTCGACCCCCAGCCCGTTCATGATGCCTGCGAATTCGCACGCGATGTAACCACCGCCGACAATCAGCAGCGACTTGGGAAGCGACTCCAGATGGAAGATGTCATCCGAGACGATCCCGAGCCGCGCGTTCGGCATCTCGGGCCGCACCGGGTGGCCACCTGTTGCAACCAAGATGTGTTTCGCGCTCTTCATCTCACCCGTCGAGAGCTTGACCTCGTGCGGCCCTGCGATGCTGGCGCGCGCATCGAAGGTGTCGACGCCGGAACCTTTCAGCAGATCACGATAGACTTGCTCGAGCCGGTCCAACTCGGTGTTCAGCCGCGTCCGGAAAGAGTGCCAGTCGAACGGCCCCTGCTTGAGATCCCAACCGTAAGACGCGGCATCTTCGACCACGCCAGCATATTCGCTGGCAAAGACCATGAGTTTCTTGGGCACGCAGCCCCGGATCACGCAGGTCCCGCCATAGCGGTCATCCTCGGCCAGCGCGACCTTCGCGCCTGCCTCTCCTGCAGCCACACGTGCGGCCCGCACACCCCCTGAACCGCCGCCAATCACAAAGAGATCGTAGTCAAAATCACTCATGGGGGGCGCCTTTCAGGTCTTTCGGTCTTGGAGACCTCTATATAAGCGGTTGGCGGGGCATTGCCACATCACGTCGCCGTTAAGCGTCGTGCGGCCTCAGTCGGAGAGATCGGCGAAGAGATTGTCACTCTCGACAAAGTCGAGCTGTCCCGTCTCGACCGTGCCCTTGTTGATGTCGCGCAGCTCGATCTTGCCGTCACCATACCCGACGATCACCTGATCGCAGATGTCGATGAAGAGGCCATTCTCCACCACGCCCGGCATCTGGTTCAGCGCAAGCGCCAGCTGCCGCGCATTGCCGATCCGTTTGACGTGCAGATCGATGATGTGATTGCCCTCGTCGGTCAGGAAGGGTACGTCGCCATTCATCCGCAGGCTGCTGTCGCGGCCCAGAACATCCATCGACACCAGCGTTTCCTCGACCAGCGCCTGCGTGGTCTGCCAGCCGAAAGGAATGACCTCGATAGGCAACGGGAAGGCGCCTAGCGTTTCCACCTCTTTGCCGGCATCAGCGATCACCACCATCTGGTCCGATGCGGTTGCGACGATCTTCTCCTGCAGCAGCGCGCCACCGCCGCCCTTGATCAGGTTGAGCTGCCCATCGAACTCGTCGGCGCCGTCTATCGTCATATCAAGCCACTTCGCCTCGTCGAGCGAAATGACCTCGATCCCGACCTCACGGGCCAGTTCGGCAGTCCGGGTCGATGTGGGAACACCCTGAATGCGCAGCCCGTTGTCGCGCACCATCTCGCCAAGGCAGCGTACCAGCCAGGCCGCTGTCGAGCCGGTGCCCAGGCCTACGCGCATGCCGCTCTCCACCATCTGCGCGGCCCGTTTGGCGGCGACGAACTTGGCCTTGTCGATGGGAGAGAGATCAGAGGGCATGGGCAGATTCCTTTGAGCAGCGTTACCTGCCTTATAGGTAACAAGCACAGGCGGTGCGAGGCCTGATTTGGCCGATTGACCGACAGTTTGAAGCTGGCATGCAGCCGGGCGCGCTCAACCACCGCAAAGCGTCGCTTTTTGCCGCCCATCGCGGCGGGAATCGCGCTAGGGCGAGCCTATGCACCCGCCCGACTACACACTGTACTACGCGCCCGACAACGCCTCGCTGGTCGTGCGGTTGGCGCTCGAGGAGTTGGGTGCGCCCTATCGCACCCATCTGGTCGACCGAAGAGTGGCCGCGCAGCGGGCGCCCGCACATCTGGCGGTGAACCCGGCCGGGTTGATCCCCGCGCTGGAAACGCCCGATGGTCCGATCTTTGAAACCGCCGCGATCCTGCTGTGGTTGGCCGATCGGCATGAGGCTCTGGCGCCGGGCCCCGAGCATCCGCGGCGCGGAGACTTTCTCAAGTGGCTGTTTTATCTGTCGAACACGCTGCATCCGGCCCTGCGGATGCTGTTCTATCCCGCAGCCTATGTCGGGGCGGATGTCACGCACCAGAAGCAGCTGCAAGATCAGGCGCGGGCCAACATCCTGCGCTCTCTCGCCCTTCTCGAGGCAAACTGGCAGCCTCGCGAGACGCCCTTGGTGCTCGATCTCTATCTCGGGCCAATGCTGCGCTGGCTGCAACTCTACCCGCAAGACAGTGATCACGGTTGGTTTGACCTTGCGTCCCACCCCAAGCTGCACCACATGGCAGTTATGTTGGAGACGCGGGCCAGCACCCGCGCCGCGCAATCCGCCGAAGGGCTGGGACCGGCACCCTTTACCGCCCCGCAACCGCCCCGGCCACCAGAAGGAAGTGCACTTTAGATGTTCCTCTCCGTTTTCGAGATGTTCAAAGTGGGGATCGGCCCTTCTTCGTCGCACACGATGGGGCCGATGGTGGCCGCCGCGCGCTTTCTCGACCTGATGCGCGCCTCGCCCTTTGCGTTCCACGGGTTGCGCGCCTCGCTGCACGGCTCTCTCGCCTTTACTGGCGTGGGCCATGCGACCGACCGTGCCACCATTCTCGGCCTCGCCGGGTTCGTCCCCGACACCTATGATCGCGAGAAGGCGGATGCGGCACTGGACGAGATCAAGACCCGCAAGACCATCCATCCGGAGGGCCTGCCTGAGCTCAGTTTCGACCCTGCGACCGATCTCATCTTTAATTTCGACGCAGTGCTCGAAGGGCATGCCAACGGCATGATGCTGATGGCGGCGGATGCACAGGGTGACGTGATCCTGCGCGAGACCTACTACTCCATCGGCGGCGGCTTCGTGATGACGGAAAGCGAACTGGCCGCTGGCAAGGACACGCACGACGGCGCACCCGTGCCCTTCCCCTTCAAGACCGCCGCCCAGATGCTGGAGATGTCCGCCGCCTCTGGCCGCTCGATTGCGGCGATGAAACGCGCGAACGAGACCGCCCGCGGCGGGGCGGAAAATCTGAAATCAGGGACCAAGCGGCTCTGGCAGGTGATGAACGACTGCATCGACCGCGGTCTCAGCACGGAAGGCACCTTGCCCGGCGGGCTGATGGTCAAGCGCCGCGCCAAAGGTATCCACGACAAGCTGCTAGAGGAGCGCGGCATGAACCTCACCGCGCCACACACCATCAACGACTGGATGAGCGTGTACGCCATGGCGGTGAATGAGGAGAATGCCGCTGGTGGGCAAGTCGTGACGGCCCCGACCAATGGCGCAGCGGGCGTGCTGCCAGCGACCTTGCGCTACTATCTCGATCACGTGCCCGGCGCGTCAGAGGCGCATGTGGAGGACTTCCTGCTCACCGCTGCCGCGATCGGCGGGCTGGTGAAATACAATGCATCGATCTCAGGCGCCGAGGCGGGTTGCCAAGCCGAAGTGGGCTCGGCCGCCGCGATGGCCGCCGCCGGGCTCTGCGCTGTGATGGGAGGCACACCGGAGCAGGTGGAAAACGCCGCCGAGATCGCACTCGAACATCACCTCGGCATGACCTGCGACCCCGTCAAGGGCCTCGTGCAGGTGCCTTGCATCGAGCGCAATGGCCTCGGCGCGATCAAGGCGGTCTCCGCTGCCTCCCTCAGTCTGCGCGGGGATGGCACCCATCTCGTCCCGCTCGACGCCTGCATCGAGACCATGCGGCAAACGGGCGAGGATATGGCGGAGAAGTACAAGGAAACCTCGCTCGGCGGTCTGGCCGTAAATGTGCCAAACTGCTGAAAGTTGAGTCACCCCCCAAGCTGTTCTTGCATTGATTGAGGGGGCCGCCTAGGGTCCGGCAATGGCCCCCGACCGCCCCCTTCTTGGTATCATGCTGATGCTGGGCTTTTGTGTCCTGGCACCGGTCGGCGACGCTGTGGCCAAGATCCTCGGGCAGACGGTTCCCGTGGGCCAATTGGTGCTCGTTCGCTTTGCTGTGCAGGCGATTGTGCTGATTCCGCTGGTCTGGTGGACCGATCGAAGATGGAAGATGCGCGGGCGGATCCTGACGCTCACGTTTGTGCGCACCTTGCTCCATATCCTCGGCATCGGCGCAATGGTCACCGCGCTCAAGTATCTGCCACTCGCCGATGCGGTGGCCATCGCCTTCGTGATGCCGTTCATCATGCTGATCCTCGGCAAATATGCGCTTAATGAAGAAGTGGGCTCCCGTCGGCTGATCGCTTGCATCGTCGGGTTTGTCGGCACGCTTCTCGTGGTTCAGCCAAGCTTTCAGGAGGTCGGCTGGCCCGCCCTTCTGCCCATCGGCGTCGCGGTCAACTTCGCCCTCTTTATGCTGGTCACACGGCAGATTGCCCGCGAAACCGATCCCATCGGGTTACAGGCTGTCAGCGGCGTCATGGCTATTGCGGTGATGGTGCCCACGCTGCTTGTCTTCCAGAACAGCGGTGTCTGGAACCTGCAACTGATCGCAGTGAGCGCCTATGAGTGGCGCCTGCTGCTCAGCATTGGCCTGCTCGGGACTATTGCACATTTGTTGATGACATGGTCGCTGCGCTATGCGCCGTCGGCGACCGTGGCCCCGATGCAGTATCTCGAAATCCCCTTCGCCACCGTGATCGGGTTCATCGTGTTTGGCGACCTGCCAAACCCGTTGGCGTCGCTCGGCATTCTGATCACGATCCTTGCAGGGCTCTACGTGGTGTTGCGCGAGCGGGCCACCGCGCGGGCTCTGGTATCGCCGCCAAAAGCGCCGCAACCGCTGCCATGAAGCTGCGCGGCAGAATGCAAAGCATGACGGGCGCATCGATCTGAAGGGTCACATCGCCGGTCGCACGGTTAGATGTGCCTGACCGTCCATCAGGTGCGAATGCGAGCCCGTCAATCGGCCACTCCAACCCCTGCGAACGCCCGGTCACCGCTCCCATCGGAAAGAGCGAGACGCGTGTGCCATGCGGCATCGGAAGGCGCAGATCGCGCGGGCAGAGAAACATAATATCTTCGGCGCCGAGAATGATACAGGGCACATCCGGGCGCATCACCAGCGTGTGCAAGGCCGCCAGTTGATGGTCAATTCTCAAACCGGAAAATCCAACGGCGATGACCAAGGGCGCAGTGATACTGCGCAGCGCCTTGTCGAAATCCGTGCTGTCCTGCTCGGCAATCCGATGCTGGCGTTCGGGCGGGATTTGTGCCAGCGCCGCCTCCGAGATCGAATCCATATCGCCGATCACTGCCTCCAGTGCGATGCCCGCGGCCAGAACCGCCTCCGCACCGCTGTCTGCCGCCACACAGGTCGGCGCGAGCGCCAGCGCAGCCTCCAGATCACCCTCCGAAACGGCCCCGCCGCCCACAAGTGTTACTGGATTCAATTTGTCTACAATTTTAGTATTCACCGAAGTTTAATGCCCTTTTTGGAAACAGAACACATTCTCGCCACGAAATGATACCGTAATGAGCACAGATTCGCGCCGGTTTGGACTTTCCCCATATGGTAAACAGTTTGTTGAAATCACGCAGAGGACGAGCATCCGATGATGAATAACAACAAGATTTTGACTGTCTCTTATGGAACGTTTTCCTGCACGCTGGAAGGCTTTGACGACTCGTTCGAGACAATGAAAGCCATTGCGGAGTATTTTCGCGATCTTGCTGCGGATGATCGGTATTTCGGCGCGGAGCCGCCCCAACCTGATGCGGAAATGCTCGCGCGGATCGCAGAGCGCGAGGTTTCGCGGCGTGTCGAGGCGCGCGAGCACGAAGGGCAAATCCTGCTGAAGGCGCATGATGACGCGGTGCTTGAGGAGGCGGAACAGGCACCCGCTTCAAGCCCTGCCGTCGCGACGGCGGCGCCGGTCGTGCAAGAGGACGTGCAGACCGCACCCACCGCAGAACCGGAAGCTGCGCCAGAGGCCTCTGAACCCGTCGCGGACGTAGTGACAGAGGACCTGGACGATACCCCTGATACAATTGAGCAGGAGAGCTCCGAAGACATCGAGGCCGTCGTCGAGGAGACCCCCTTTGAAGACGTGGTTGCTTCGGTTGCCGAGCCTGTCGAGGATGCCGAGGCAGAGCGCGAGGCTGAACCGGTCGAAGAGGTCGAGCAGGCTGACGCAGCTGCTGAGGTCGAAGAAGACGAAGCGTTTGAGACAGAGGAGCCCGTTGTCGCCGAGCAGGACGAGCCGTCGTCAGAGGTCGAAGCCTTTTTCGCCGACAGCCCGAGCCTTGACGACATCGAACCGGACGTGGATGCCGAGCTTGAAGGCCCGACGGAGTTTGCCGCGTTCGAAACACCAGCTCCGGCTATCGAGACCGAAAGCGCGCAGACTGCAGCGTCCGACAGCATTGCGGCCAAGCTTCAGCGCATTCGCGATGTCGTCTCGCAGCAGGATAAGGAAAACTACGATGAAGAAGAGGTCTCGGCGGAGGGTGAGGCCGCTATCGACATGCACGACCTGCCGCTCGACATGGTTAATAAGGCCGAGGAAGAGCCTGTTGATCAGCAACAGTCCGAGCTGACCGCGGCTGCGCAAGAGATCGAAGAGGCCTTTGAGGTTGATGATCAGATCGCAGCCGAGGCGGATGACGAGACCGAAAAGGATGACGATCTGGCCGCAGTTCTGAGCCGTCTTGAAGATGAGATGGCCGATCAGGACGATGAGCCGCTGACCTCGACGGAAGATGATCTGACCTCGGACGACATCGACGAGAACCTCTTTGACGAGATTGCCGCCGACACCGAGAACGAGGCTGCACCCAAGCCAGTTGAGGCAGACCTATCCGAGGTGGAAGAGGAGCGAGCGCCGGTCAAGGGCCGCGTGCTCAAGGTGGATCGTGCTGATCTGGAAGCCGCGTTGGAGGCCGGGGATCTCGAAGAGTTCGAGACCGACGCGTCAGCCGCGCTCTCTGCCGCAGACGAAGAAGACCTTCAGCGCGAGCTGGATGCGGTCGCAGCCGAAGCGTCCGGCACGGAAGAGCAGCCCACCGCCGAAGGTCATGGCCTGCCGCCGATTGACGCCAACGCTGCAGAAGATGTCTCGCGGCTGATGGCCGAAGCGGACCAGCAGATGGAAGAACCGGAAGGCGCAACGCGGCGCAGCGCGTTTGCGCATCTCCGCGCAGCGGTGGCGGCGCGCTTCGCCGACAAGACCATGCAGAAGGAAGAGCCGGAGGAAGAAACAACCAAGCCGTATCGCAGCGATCTGGCCCAGGTGGTGAAACCCCGCCGTCCGGTGCCTTCCGGTGCGCGCACCGAACGCCCGGCTGAGGCGCGCCCGACCCCTCTGAAGCTGGTCGCCGAGCAACGGATTGACGGAGAAACGCCTGCGAGCAGCGACCCTATCATGCCGCGCCGCGTGGCCGCGACCCTGGAGGACGATCTGGAGTTTGCGCAGGACACCGGTTTTGCCGAGTTCGCCGAGCAAGTGGGCGCCACAAAACTGCCAGAAGTGCTTGAGGCGGCAGCGGCCTATCTCTCCTTCGTGGAGGGGCATGAGCAGTTCTCACGCCCACAGTTGATGACCCGCGTGCGCCAAGCGGACTGTGGCGAGTTCAGCCGCGAAGATGGTCTGCGGTCCTTCGGTCAGCTGTTGCGTGCCGGCAAGATCGAAAAGATCAAAGGCGGCCGGTTCACCGCCTCGGACGAGATTGGCTTCAAACCGGACGAACGCGCTGCAAGCTGATCGGTCAAATCAACAAATCAAAAAGGCAGGCCTCAGCGCCTGCCTTTTTTGTTTCACACAGCGCAGGTCAGCGTTCTGGATTGTCTGGGTCCGCCTGACCGACGCCCTTGAAGACAAACTTGAAGGGTAACGCCCAGACGATACCGAGCACCACATAGACCAGTAACTCGACCAGCAGCGAAGGTCGTTCAAGCCAGGTGACCAGCGTCACCGCGCTAATGATGTAGGCTGGAAGACCGACCAGCAAGATCAGCAGAGACAATCGACGGCGGTTTTTGTAGCTGACGGGCATCACATCTCTCAGTCGGCAAACGGGTCCGTCACGAGAATGGTGTCTTCCCGCTCCGGCGACGTAGAAAGTAGAGCGACCGGGCAGTTGATCAACTCTTCGACCCGACGCACGTATTTGATCGCGTTGGCCGGCAGATCCGCCCATGTGCGTGCGCCTTCCGTCGATTCCGACCAGCCCGGCATCTCTTCATAGATCGGGGTGCAGCGCGCCTGATGATCGGCGGCCGTTGGAAGATAATCCATCCGCTCCCCGTCAAGCTCATATCCGACGCAGATCTTCAGAGTTTCGAACCCGTCGAGAACATCCAGCTTAGTCAACGCAATCCCTGTCACGCCAGAGGTGGCACAGGTCTGGCGCACAAGCACCGCATCAAACCAGCCGCAGCGCCGTTTGCGCCCCGTGACAGTGCCAAACTCATGGCCACGCTCTCCGAGGCGCTGACCGTCCGCATCGTCCAGTTCCGTCGGAAAAGGGCCTTCGCCGACGCGCGTGGTGTAGGCCTTCACAATACCCAGCACGTAGTTGATCGAGCCCGGCCCGATCCCCACGCCTGTGGCGGCCTGACCCGCAATCACGTTCGACGAGGTGACGAAGGGATAGGTGCCGAAGTCGATATCCAGCAACGCACCCTGTGCGCCTTCGAAAAGGATACGCTTGCCCGCCTTGCGCTTCTCGTTCAGCAGCTTCCAGACGGGAGCCGCATACTGCAGGATATCGGGCGCAATCTCGCGCAGCTGCGCCAGCAGCGCGTCGCGGTCCACGGGCTCGATGCCGAGGCCGCGGCGCAACGGGTCGTGATGTTGCAACGCCCGGTCGACGCGCGCCTCCAGTGTTGCAGGGTCCGCAAGATCCGCCACCCGGACGGATCGGCGCCCCACCTTATCTTCATAGGCCGGGCCAATGCCCCGCCCCGTCGTGCCGATCTTTGTGCCCTTGCTCGCCGCCTCTTCCCGGGCCCGGTCCAACTCACCATGGATCGGCAGGATCAACGGCGTATTCTCCGCGATCATCAGCGTCTCGGGCGTGATCTCGACACCTTGGCCGCCGACCGTTTCGATCTCTTTCAGCAGGTGCCAGGGGTCCAGCACCACGCCATTGCCGATGACCGAGAGTTTCCCACCACGCACAACACCAGAAGGCAGCGCATTCAGCTTGTAGACCTTGCCATCGATGACCAACGTGTGGCCCGCGTTGTGCCCGCCCTGAAACCGCGCGATCACATCGGCCCGCTCCGAAAGCCAATCCACGATCTTGCCTTTTCCCTCATCGCCCCATTGCGCACCGACGACGACTACATTGGCCATGGCTGATCCCTTCAGATGCTCTTCAAACCCGCGCCGGTATAGCGGGCCACTTCTGTGGGCGAAAGGGAAAAAGCCTGAGGTCAGTACCCGCCGCAGATCCGGCCCTCAGCCGTAGACAAAACCCGCCACCCGCGCTTAGGTTGGCCAAAAGACGGTGGCAGAAGGCAGGCAGCAATGGGGTTTCTCACACGGTGGTTTTTCGCGTTTGCACTGCTGACGCTCACCTTCAATCCCACCCAGTACAACTACCTCAACTGGGTCCGCGACTACGGCGGGATGAACCTCTCCATCGCGGTGCTGCTGGGACTGTTGTTGGCCATCGGGTACATCATCTACCTGCGCGCCACGCTCCGGTCGATTGGCGCGGGTGGAATGATGCTTGTGCTTGCGCTCGTGGGCGCACTCATCTGGGTGCTCTACGATCTGGGGGTGCTGCGTTTGGACAACTCGAGCCTGAACGTCTGGCTTGGGCTGTTTGCCTTGTCGCTGGTGTTGGGGATCGGGCTGAGCTGGAGCCATGTGCGCCGCGCCCTCTCGGGTCAGTCAGATGTGGATGACATTGACGACTAAGTCGCAGGATCATCCGGGAGCGTCACCGGCTCGCCATGTGGGGTTTGGAGATAAGCCGTTTCCCACGCCGTTTTGACCGCTTCGACCCTCTCGGATTGCGCCAGGTCGAGACTTGCAAGCATCGCTTCAAGTGTCTCCAGCCAGGCCGCGAAGTAATCGTCCCCTCCATCGAGGTCCTTGGAAAGCCCGTGACGCTTCAGGGTCGCCCCAAAACGGCTGGCCCAATCGGACCAAGCGAAGTGCCCCGCTTCATTCAGATGTACTGTGAGCGCGAAGACCTGCGCGTGCCACGGCTCAGAGAACACCGGCTCTGGCACAGCGCTCATGCGGGCCCCAGATAGCTTTGCCACAGATCAAGGATGACCTCATCGCGCGGGTGTTCCGGATGGCTCCAGAGCTCGGACGCCGGAAACGCCACGGCATAGAGCGGCTCCGCAGCGTCACCCAAACGATGCGCGGAGCTATCCGGGAAAACATGCGTGCCGTGGTATCGAACAATCCGACCGGTCGCCCCTGCCGCATATTGCGGCAGGCGAGTATGGCCTCCATCGACGAGGACGTTCGCCGCAATGCGCCGGGTTCGGACAGCGTCACCCGGCTGAAAGAGCTGCGCGACCTCGCTGGGTCGTGTGGCCGGCCCGCCCTTCGCAAGGACGGCCGCAACCGCCTCGGCGCGCAACGTGGTCTCGGCCATCGGCGATTGGTCGGGCAGAGCCTTAGTCAGGTCCGCCCGACTGACGAGATTGCTCTCAACCAGCAAATCGGTCAGCGCTGCGATCCACTTCTCATAATAGGAGAACCGCACATAGTCCTTCGGGGGGAGCCCCTCGCGTGCATGGCGGGACACATCCAGGTTCCACTTGCCAAGCGTACCCGCAGCCAGCGTAATCGCCAGCGCGCGCTTGTGCCATTCGGCTTCGAAAATGGGCTGCTCCGGTTCCGGGACGACGGGCCC
The DNA here is from genome assembly GCF_054226325.1 of Roseobacter cerffii. Classification (NCBI taxonomy): domain Bacteria; kingdom Pseudomonadati; phylum Pseudomonadota; class Alphaproteobacteria; order Rhodobacterales; family Roseobacteraceae; genus Roseobacter; species Roseobacter cerffii. The sequence continues at coordinate 1,356,196 of NZ_CM135757.1, read as the reverse complement.
GTCGCCATAGCGCCCACCCATATCGTGCGGGCGGGTCATGACGCGGCCGCCTCGGCGGGTGCCAGCGCCAGACCGGTGCCGATCATGCTGTCGCGGGTCACAAGGGCCATGAGTTCGGCCTCGCCGAACCCGTCCGTGTCTGCGGGGCGTTGTGGGATCACCAGATACCGCACCTCTGCTGTCGAATCCCAGACCCGCACCGCAGTCTCTTCCGGAAGCGTCACCCCGAAGTCGGCCAGAACCGCACGCGGCTCGCGTACGGCCCGTGCGCGATAAGCATCGGATTTGTACCAACCCGGCGGGACCCCTAGTAGCGGCCACGGGTAACAGCTGCACAGCGTGCAGACGACCATGTTGTGCACCTCCGGGGTGTTTTCGACAGCAACGATGTGCTCGCCCTGACGCCCGTAGAAACCCAACTCGCTCACCACTGTCGTGGCATCTTCGAGCAGAGCAGCCTTGAGCGCAGGATCAGACCAGGCCTTGGCAACCACCTGCGCCCCGTTGCGCGGCCCGATCTCGTTTTCATAGGTGTTGATGATGGCGTCCAGAGCGTCCGGATCGACAAGCCCCTTGCGGGTGAGGATGGTCTCGAGCGCCTTGACGCGCAACGCGGGATCAGGCGGCAAGAGACTGTGCGGATGGTCGGGATCATCATGAGGCATGGTGCGACTTTGCGGTGCGGTGCGCGGCTTGTCCAGCGCCACGCCGCCGGACTTATCCACAGGCGCGCATTTGTCTGCGATTTTTTGCGCCAGATGTGTTATGGTTCCCGTATGAAGCGAGTCTTCAGCGCCTCAATTCCAGGATAACCCTCTTAGTTGCGCGCAAGAGAGAGTAGCTTCGACAGACCGTCGCCCGGCGGAGACATCTGGCGGCGGTCTTGACGTGTGACTGTGCCGCCAAATCACGGCAATCGTCCCTTGCGAGCGACAGCAAACTTGCCTAGATACCCCGGAAGCTAATCGAACCATATTGGGTCATTCATGGAAAACGTCATCCTGATCGTTCACCTCATCCTGGCGCTGAGCCTGATCGCTGTCGTGCTGATGCAGCGGTCGGAAGGCGGCGGTCTGGGTATGGGCGGCGGTGGTGGCGGTGCCATGACCGGTCGCGCCGCGGCGACGGCCCTCGGAAAGTTTACCTGGCTTCTGGCCATTGCGTTTATCTGTACGTCGATCACGCTGACGATCTTCGCGGCTGAAAACGCTTCGGGCTCCTCCGTCGTGGACCGCCTTGGCGTGACCCCACCGGCGCTGAACGAAAGCGATACGCCTGCTGTACCGGAAGGTGATTTGCTGCTGCCGCCGAGCCCGGATGACAACGCGCCGTTGGTTCCGACACTGGATTAACCCCGGACTACAACCCCTTGCGGATGTAAGATGTTTTGCAACATCATGTTGCGTCATCTCTTGCGTTCCGCATCCGAATCCTGTTAGACTTAAGTCCCGTGGAGCTGCGATGTTTGCAGCCGATCCAGGCGGCTTTTGACCGCAAAAAGGCACGGGAGCAGATCAGAGCATGGCACGATATATCTTCATCACCGGCGGTGTGGTGTCCTCGCTCGGCAAGGGGCTCTCATCCGCAGCGCTGGGTGCCTTGCTGCAAGCGCGCGGCTTTTCAGTGCGACTGCGCAAGCTCGATCCCTATCTGAACGTGGACCCCGGGACCATGTCGCCCTTCGAACATGGCGAGGTTTTCGTCACCGACGATGGCGCGGAGACCGATCTCGACCTTGGGCACTACGAACGGTTCACCGGTGTGCCGGCGCGCAGTACCGATTCCGTGTCGTCGGGCCGGATCTATTCCAATGTGCTCGAAAAGGAGCGGCGCGGCGATTATCTCGGCAAAACCATCCAGGTGGTTCCGCATGTCACCAACGAGATAAAGGCCTTTCTCGACATCGGCGGGGACGAGGTCGATTTCATGCTCTGCGAGATCGGCGGCACCGTGGGCGACATCGAGGGCCTGCCTTTCTTCGAAGCGATCCGTCAGTACAGCCATGACAAGCCGCGCGGTCAGTGTATCTTCATGCATCTGACGCTGCTGCCCTACCTCGCTGCCTCCGGTGAGTTGAAAACCAAGCCCACTCAGCACTCCGTGAAGGAACTGCAAAGCATCGGGATCGCGCCCGACATTCTGGTATGCCGCTCCGAACAACCGATCCCTGAAAAGGAACGCGAAAAGATCGCGCTCTTCTGTAATGTGCGCAAAGAGGCGGTGGTGGCCGCCTACGATCTCAAGACGATCTACGACGCGCCACTGGCCTACCACGAACAGGGGCTCGACCAGGCGGTGCTGGATGCTTTCGACATCTCGCCGGCGCCACGCCCCGACCTGACCGTCTGGCAGGATGTCTCCGACCGCGTGCACAATCCCGAAGGCGAGGTCAAAGTCGCCATCGTTGGCAAATACACCCAGTTGGAAGACGCCTATAAATCGATCGCCGAGGCGCTGACCCATGGCGGCATGGCCAACCGCGTCAAGGTCAAGGTCGAATGGGTCGATGCCGAGGTTTTTGACCAGGCTGACGATGTGGCCCCGCACCTTGAAGGCTTCCATGCGATCCTCGTCCCCGGCGGCTTTGGCGAGCGCGGCACCGAAGGCAAGATCAAAGCGGCAGAGTTTGCGCGCACGCGGAAGGTCCCATATTTGGGTATCTGCCTCGGCATGCAGATGGCGGTGATCGAAGCAGCGCGCAACGTGGCCGGCATCACGGCCGCTGGCTCGGAGGAATTTGACCACGAATCCGGGAAGAAGCGGTTCGAGCCGGTGGTCTACCATCTCAAGGAGTGGGTGCAGGGCAACGCGAAGGTCTCGCGCAAGGTCGAGGACGACAAGGGCGGGACGATGCGCCTGGGCGCTTACGATGCCGTCTTGACCGGTGGTTCGAAAGTGGCGGAGGTCTATGGCACAACGACCATCGATGAGCGGCACCGCCACCGCTATGAGGTCGACATCAAGTATCGCGACAAGCTGGAAACGGCAGGCCTGTGCTTTTCCGGCATGTCCCCCGACGGGAAGCTGCCCGAGATCGTGGAATGGCCCGATCATCCGTGGTTCATCGGCGTGCAGTTCCACCCCGAACTGAAGTCAAAACCCTTTGATCCGCACCCGCTCTTCAAAGACTTCGTGCGCGCCGCGAAAGATATCTCCCGGTTGGTTTGACGCCACCATGAGCAACGATCCGCGCGCGCATCGGCGGCTTATCGCGCCCATCCCACGGCCAGCCTGTTAACCTCTTTCATCGCGCGAAATCTCTCGCATAACGTGTCGCTCAAACGGGGCACCGATTTTGGGGAGTTGCAGTCGTGATACGTAAAATTTTACCGATTACTGTGGCACTTTGTGCAGCATCCGGCGGGGCCTCTGCTGGATCCATCAGCTTTTTGGCCGCATTCACAGGGGATCGCCTGACCGAATTGCAAACCGAAGAAGGTGATGTCTGCGTCTTTGGCGACGACAGCTGCTATCCGGCGGGGTTCAGCCCCACAGAGGCAGTCAAATCAAACCTTGCACCGTTTGCGGGCCTTCCGGTTGGGACCGAATTACCGTTCCGCTTCGACTTCGCGCCGTTTTCGGAGGCTGACTGCGCCATAGGTGATGCATTCGACTGTGACTTCGGCACCAGCTATGACGAGACGACGGACGGGTCCGGCGAGTTGGTCGAGTTCGAACTCTTTGACGGAATTGGTGACTACAACCTACGCGTCGATCTGTTGACCGAGACAGTGAGCTTCTTTGGCGCGGCGGGTGACTTCCTGCCAGGCGGATGTACAGCCGCCGATGGCATCGCGCAGGATCTGCCGGACGGTTACTGCGGGTTCTTCGGCTATGAAGCGGACTTCCAGCTGACCTCCGAGGTGCGCGGCGGCATCGACGAACACATCACGCCCGTGCCATTGAACGCGTCGATGATGTTCGCCCTCTTCGGTTTGGCGTCCCTGATTGGCGTGGGTCGGTTCAAGCAGGCCTGATCAGGCGCCAAAACCGGGGCTGCGGCCCGCCAGTTACTTGCAGGTTGCGCCTGCATGGCGTTGCGCTAAACCCGCGGCATGCTCAGCTATCAGCACATTTACCACGCAGGCAATCTTGCCGATGTCCACAAGCACGCGCTGCTGGCGTGGATGCTGGCCTATCTGACTCGCAAGGACAAACCGCTCACTTACATCGAGACTCATGCGGGTCGCGGGCTCTACGATCTGGCCGATCCTGCGGCCCGCAAGACCGGCGAAGCGGCACAAGGCATCGAGAAAGTCGATAGTTGGTTTGACGCCGACCACCCGCTCACCCGTGCTCTGCACTCCGTGCGCGCCGCTCATGGCCCGCGCAGCTACCCCGGCTCGCCACTGATCGCCGCCGAGCTTTTGCGCCCCTGCGATAAACTGCACTTCGCGGAGCTTCACCCACAAGAGCACGCAGCTTTGTCGCGGGCCGTCGCTTCAGCACATGCCACCTGCCATCAACAGGACGGATTTACCCTCGCCCACGCGCTGACGCCCCCAACGCCACGGCGTGGCCTGATGCTGATCGACCCGAGCTATGAGGTCAAAACCGACTATGCCGAAATCCCGCAGCACATCGCCCGGATCGTTCGCGCCTGGAACGTCGGGATCATCTGCCTGTGGTATCCGATCCTGAGATCACCCCAGCACGCGGAGATGCTGGCGCGGCTGGAGCAGGCGCACCCCGAGGCGCTGCGCCACGAGGTGCAGTTCGCGCCAGCCCGCCCCGGTCATGGCATGGTCGGCTCGGGGCTCTTCGTGATCAGACCGCCCTACGGCCTCGCGGAGGAAGCTGCACAGCTCGCACGCAAGTTCAGATCGCTCACGCAGCCCTAACCGTTTGTGCTCTAGGCAGCGTTCGGTTTGCGTGCCAAGGTGATGCCATGCGCCTGATGTTTGTCCTCTGTTTCATATGTTTCGGCCGTGTTGCTGCCGCCTGCGAGACACCGGTGTGCCTCGTCGATCCCGACGCGCTCGCATTGACCTATGTGATCACCTTCGAGGAGACCCGGTCGAGCTATGGTCCCGGGCATCTGATCCCGGATGTGCTGGTGTTGGACGGCGCTAGCTTTGGCGAACGCTTTGCCGGGCAGACCCTCTCGTCCAACGGTGATCACGACGTCTTGAGCGGGACCGTCTTGCCGCCTCTTACCCTTATGCCGGGGGATGAAGGGCAGAACCTCTCGGTCGTTTACTTCGCGGGGAACAATGTGCTGAACGGGTATGGAGTGGCTGGCTACCCGAAACGCCATGCACAAGGCGAAGGCGCCATCGCCTTTCTCTTTGATGATGACCAATCCGCCCTCTCCTTTCAGCTGCGCGGCGGCGAAGACGGTGCGGCCACGGCTATCTTCTACCAGCGCGGCGGCCAGGAGATCATGACGATGCAGCTGCCGCCCGTCGGCGAGTTCGCCTTCGGCTTTCTGCGCGCGACCGGCGAGGCGGATATCGCCGGCGTTGTGATCACCAACACCGACCCGCAGGGCCTCGCCCTCGACAATCTTCGCTTTGGAAAGCCTCCGGATCTCAGCTAGCCTTTTATGTTTGAACGCCTTTTCCCCCGCAGAAAACCTGACCCCACCCCTTTGCCGCAACCCAATGCGCAACTGGCGCTTGGCGCCTTGCTGGTGCGCGTGGCCATGGCCGATCGCAACTACCAGGCATCCGAAGTCGGACAGATCGACCGGATTCTCGCGGAGACGTTCAATCTCAAACCGCTGGAGGCCGCGAAGCTGCGCGCCACTTGCGAAGCTCTGGAGCGCCACGCGCCCGGCACACCCGAATTCGCGCAGATCCTGCGAGACGAAGTCGACTATGAAGACCGCAAGGCATTGGCTGATGCGATGTGGAGCGTGGCCCTGGCCGATGGCAAGCGCGACGGGGATGAAGAGGTCCAGCTTTTGGCCATCGAAACGGCGCTGGGGCTCACCGATGAAGATATTGCCGCGGCCCGACAGACGGCGCTGCGGCGCGAGTAACATTGGCAGCCCCGCAAAACCCGACTATATCGCGATCATGTTTGCTGATTTCATAAAGCGGTTGACCCAACCGACAGAGGAGCCGCTGCCCGACGAGGACGCGCGGCTCGCGCTCACCGCCCTCCTGGTGCGTATCGCCCGCTCGGACAACGATTACAGCGCGGGTGAGCAGGACCGGATCGACCAGATCACCGCACGGCGGTATGATCTGGGGCCAGGGGCAACCGCTGCCCTGCGCGCCGAAGCCGAAGCCCTGGAGGCCGAGGCGCCGGATACCGTGCGGTTCACCCGCGCCATCAAGGATGCGGTGCCGTATGAGGAGCGCCGCGCGGTCGTGCAAGCGTTGTGGCAGGTCGTGCTGGCTGACGGCGCGCGGGCCAAGGAAGAAGACGCGCTTATCCGGATGGTCACCAATTTCCTCGGCGTCAGCGACCGTGACTCCGCCCTCGCCCGTCAGGCCGTCGACGACAGCCCATGACTGCAAGCTTGCCGATGTACGACACCGCCAGCACACGTGCGGCGAATGATCGGCTTTGGGATTTGGTCAGGGAGGCATACGGCGCAGGCCCTCCCACGCTCGACCGGAGCACGGACCCGCACACAACCTGGGAAGACCCCAATCTCATCCTGTCCCAGACCTGTGGCCTGCCCTACCGCAGTGGGCTGCACGCCCGCGTCAGCCTCGTCGGGACGCCGGACTACCGTGTGGATGGCTGCCCGCCGGGGTTCTATCGCTCAGTAGTAGTGGTCCGCGAGGATGATCCGCGCGAAGATCTCAGAGCCTTTGACGGCGCCTGTCTGGCCCGCAACGACGCGCGGTCGCAGTCGGGCTGGGCGGCCATCGAAGGGCATCTCGCCGAGAACGGATTTGGATACAACTTCGTCGGTCGTACGCTCGACACCGGCAGCCATGCAGCCTCCGCGCAGGCCGTGGCGGAGCGGCGGGCCGACATTGCAGCGCTCGACGCGGTCACATGGCGCCTGCTTACGCGCGACACCGATGTCGCGGCGGACCTGCGCGTTCTGGCCGTTACCCGGCCCACGCCCGGCCTGCCGCTGATTTCCGCACAAGGACGCGACACCGTCCGGCTCTTTAACGCCGTGGATCAGGCGATCAAAGCGCTGAGCCCGAAGGATCGCAGCCGCCTTCTGCTCAAGGGGATCGTCGCGATCCCGGCGTCGGCCTATCTGGCAGAACCGCTGCCGCCGCGTTGAAAGAAGAGGCGTGCCTCAAATTTTCCGCAACTGACCCCGCGGAAACCTGCAATTGCCGCTTTCCACATTGCAAAATGCGCAAAATTAACCCCTTATACCGCCTTGAATCATTCTTGGGACGATCCTCTTGACTGCTGAGCAACCGGTTATTGAAATCAACAACCTGCACAAGGCCTATGGTGCGCTCGAAGTGCTCAAGGGTGTCAGTATCTCCGCTCCGAAGGGCCATGTCATTTCCCTGATCGGGTCGTCCGGCTCTGGCAAGTCGACGCTTTTGCGCTGCTGCAATCTGCTGGAGGACAGCCAGCAAGGCGAGATCAAGTTCAAGGGCGAGCCGGTCAGTTGGAAGGGCGAAGGTCATGGGCGGCGCCCGGCGGACCCTGCCCAGGTACTGCGGATGCGCACGAACCTCTCGATGGTGTTTCAACAGTTCAACCTCTGGGCCCATATGTCGATCCTGCAGAACGTGATGGAAGCCCCGCTGACCGTCCTGCGCCGCGACCGTGACGAGGTGGAACAGGCAGCCCGCGCCTATCTGGACAAGGTCGGCATCGGTGACAAATGCGATGTCTACCCGGCCCAGCTCTCCGGTGGTCAACAACAGCGCGCGGCGATTGCGCGCGGGCTCTGCATGGAGCCGGAAGCCCTGCTCTTTGACGAGCCGACCTCGGCGCTCGACCCGGAGCTTGAGCAGGAGGTCGTAAAGGTGATCAAGGATCTTGCCGCTGAAGGGCGCACCATGATCATCGTGACCCACGATATGAAACTGGCCGCCGATGTCTCGGATCACGTGGTGTTCCTGCATCAGGGGCTGATCGAAGAACAAGGGCCGCCCGAGACGCTGTTCGGCGCGCCCAAATCCGAACGATTGCGCGGGTTCCTGTCTGCAACCCACGCGGCGTAACCAAACAAAAACAAGGGAGTACTCTGATGAAAAACCTTATCCTTTCCACAGCGGCACTGGCGCTGTCCGCGGGCGTGGCGCTGGCCGATGGCCATGGCAAAACCGTCCGCATGGGCACCGAAGGCGCCTACCCTCCGTACAACTTTCTGAACGACGCAGGCGAGGTCGCGGGCTTTGAGCGTGACTTGGGCGATGAGCTTTGCGCCCGTGCAGAGCTGACCTGCGAGTGGGTCACCAACGAGTGGGACAGCATCATCCCGAACCTTGTCTCCGGCAACTACGATGTGATCATCGCGGGCATGTCGATCACGGATGAGCGTGATGAAGTGATTGATTTCACACAGAATTACACGCTGCCGGATCCCTCCGCCTATATAGCAGCCTCCGACGATGTCGACCTAGCCGGCGGCGTCGTAGCGGCACAGACCAATACGATTCAAGCGGCCTTCATCGCCGAGAGCGGTGCGACCCTGGTCGAATTTGCGACGCCGGAAGAAACCATCGCCGCTGTGAAGAACGGCGAAGCAGACGCCGTGCTGGCCGACAAGTCTTTCCTTCTGCCGATTGCGGATGCTGACCCCGATCTGATCATGCTGGAGCAGGAAGAGCTCCTTGGCGGCGGCATCGGCCTGGGCCTGCGCGAGAGCGACACGGAGCTGAAAGAGACCTTCAATGCGGCCATCACCACGATGAAAGAAGACGGTTCCCTGAACGAGCTTCTGGAAAAGTGGGAAATTACCGGTCGTTTCTGATATAGTGGCAGGGGGTGGCGTTTGGCGGCCCCCTGTGACTTTGCGAGGCCATTATTTTTAGCTTTTGTACAGATCCCAGCATTTTGCCAGACTGGCAGTGGATGGCGTGCTACCTGACCACGGGCAAGCACATGTCGATCTACTACTCGGTCATTACGGTTCTGACCTTGCTTGCGATCACGGCCCCTCTCGCGCTGCTCTTCGGTTTTGGCGGAGCATCAGCAGCGCGGTCCCAAGTCGCGCCGCTGCGGTGGATCGGCAAGGGCTATATCGCGATTGTGCGCGGCGTGCCCGACATCGCGTTTTTCCTGTTCTTCGTCATCGCGCTCGACCAGGGTATAGAATACCTGCGGCATAAGGTGCTCTGCCCGGACTGGTCCGAGCCGATCAGGCAGGGCAATGATTTCGTTGTCTGTCAGGCGGCCAAGATGCCCTTGGGCAGCGCACCGCAATGGGTGCACGAGAGCTATGGGTTCGCCCTCGCTGTCCTCACCTTTGCCATTGTCTTCGGTGCCTTCGCGGCCAATGTGCTCTTTGGTGCGATGCGCGCCGTGCCCCGACCGCAACTCGAGACTGCGGAGGCCTATGGCATGACACCCCGCCAGACCTTCTGGCGTGTGCTGGTTCCGCAAATGTGGGTCTTTGCGCTGCCCGGGCTCAGCAATCTCTGGATGGTGCTGATCAAGGCCACACCGCTGCTCTTCCTGCTCGGCGTCGAAGACATCGTCTACTGGGCGCGCGAGTTGGGCGGCACCAAGACGCCGCGCTTCACCGACTACCCGCATGGCGACTGGCGTATGTGGTACTTCCTGGCGCTGCTCGTGTTCTATCTGCTCTTCACCCGCGTCTCGGAGATCGTTCTCGCCCGCATCATGACGCGGCTGACCAAAGGACAGGCCACAGCAGCCGGCGAAGCACAACGCAAGGCCGCAGTCGCGTGAGCTGCTTGCAGACGATCCAGGACTATGGACTTCGCGCCATCGGCATTGGTGAGCGCCTTCTGCCACGCGACGACTTTACCCTGTGCCAACAGTTCACCCTGATCGGCTCCGGCATGATCTGGAACATCTATTTCGGGGCCTTCGCCTTGCTGATGGGCTTCTTCCTCGCAACCGCACTCGCGATGGGCAAGGCGTCCCCACGGGCCGTTCTGCGCAAACCGGCGGAGTGGTTCATCTTTCTCTTCCGCGGCTCGCCGCTCTTCATCCAATTCTTCTTTGCCTACTTCCTGTTTCTCAACCTGAAATCGGTTTCACCGTTCTTTGACCCCTTCACCGCCGCCTGGCTCGGCGCGCTCATCGTGCTGTTCTTCAACACTGCGGCCTATTCCGGCGAGATTTTCTATGGCGCGCTGCAGTCGATCCCGAAGGGCGACACCGAAGCGGCGGACGCCTATGGTCTGTCGGGCTGGATGCGGTTCAAACGGATTATCTGGCCCACAATGCTGCGGCTGGCCTGGCCGGCCTATACCAACGAGGCGATCTTTCTCTTCCACGCCACGGCACTTGTGTTTTTCTCCGGATTTCCGGCCTGGCAACAGCGCGGCGATGCGCTCTATTACGCCAACTATTTCGCCGACAAGACCTTCAACCCCTTCGTGCCCTACCCCATTCTGGCCTTCTATTTCATCTTGCTGACGCTTGCCGTCATTGGTCTCTTCGGGCTGATAAATGCCCGCCTGAACCGACACTTACCGCAAAACGTTCGGCGCAGAATTAGGTTGCGCCCGAACTTGGTCCGGTAGTATCCCTTAATTTGATCAAATTAGTCCGTGCAGGCGGCGGAAGCCCGATCGCCCGCCTTTTGGTGACCTATGAAGAACTGGCTTCGCAAAAACCCGCAGGTGCGCACCATTCGTGTCGCGGCCTCCGATCTCAATGGACAGGCCCGGGGCAAGCGCATCCCGGCACGTTTTGCGGATAAGGCGATCGAGGGCGGCACGCGCTTTCCGATGTCAGTGCTTAACCTAGATATCTGGGGCGAGGACATCGACGACAGCCCGCTGGTGTTTGAACATGGCGACCGAGATGGCGTGCTGAAGCCGACCGAGCGCGGGTTCATGCCCATGCCTTGGCTGGATGCGCCAACCGCTCTTCTACCCATCTGGATGTTCCATGAAGACGGTCGACCCTACGATGGCGACCCCCGCCATGCGTTGAAAGCCGTGCTTGACCGCTATACCGCGCGGGGTCTGACGCCGGTGTGCGCGGTGGAGTTGGAGTTCTTCCTCATCGACGATTCCGGGCGCACACTGCAGGTGCCGCCCTCACCCCGCTCGGGCAAGCGCCGGGTGGCCGGGGAAATCCTCAGCCTGCGAGCGCTCGACCAGTTCGACACGTTTTTCACTGATCTCTACGATGCGTGCGAAGAGATGGACATTCCCGCCGACACTGCCATCTCCGAGTCCGGTCTGGGGCAGTTCGAGATCAACCTCATGCATTGCGACGATGCCCTGCGCATGGCGGATGACGCGTGGCTCTTCAAGATGCTGGTCAAGGGCATGGCCCGCAAACACGGGTTCGCGGCGAGTTTCATGGCCAAACCCTATGAGGACTATTCGGGATCGGGCCTGCATGTGCACTTCTCGGTGCTGGACGCCGATGGACGGAACGTCTTTGACAACGGCGGGCCAGAGGGCAGCGATACGCTGCGCCATGCGGTGGCGGGCTGTCTGGATGCCATGCCAGGCTCGGCATTGGTGTTTGCGCCCCACGCCAACAGCTTTGACCGGATGGTGCCGGGCGCCCATGCGCCGACAGGGGTGAGCTGGGCCTATGAGAACCGCACCTCGGCCATCCGTATTCCCTCGGGGGCGCCCACGGCCCGGCGCATCGAGCACCGGGTCGCCGGTGGCGACGTCAACCCGTATCTGATGATGGCTGCCGTTCTTGGCGCCGCGATTGCGGGGATCGAAGATGCGGCTGAACCGCCTGCACCGATCACCGGCAATGCCTATGAGTTGGAGTTACCGCAGATTCCCGGCGACTGGCCATCCGCCATTGACGCGTTTGAGGGCAGCCCGCAGATCGCACGAATTTTCGCCGCTGATCTGGTCCGCAACTTTGTTCTGACCAAGCGGCAGGAGCTGCACTATATGCAAGAGTTGTCGCCTGCGGAGCAGGTCGCCATCTATCTCGATACGGTGTGAGGCGCGCATGAAGATTGGCATCCTGATCACGGGCCACCCGCCTGAAAACATGATGGAGGGCGGCCTCTACGACCAGTACTTCGCGCGCCTGCTGGCGGGGCGCGGTTTCACTTTTGAGGGATGGAGCGTCTGTGACGGCGCCTTTCCCGAGAGCGTCGAGGTGGCCGACGGCTGGCTGATCACCGGCTCGAAGCATGGCGCCTATGAAGATCATCCCTGGATACCGCCGCTGGAAGACTTCATCCGCGCAGCCTATGTCGCGCGGCGGCCCATGATCGGCGTCTGCTTCGGGCATCAGATCATTGCACAAGCCATGGGCGGGCGGGTCGAGAAGTTCGCTGGCGGCTGGGCCGTAGGTTCGACCGACTACGAGGTGAATGGCGAGGGGATGGCCGTGAACGCCTGGCACCAGGATCAGGTGGTTGAGAAGCCCGAGAGCGCCACCGTCTTCGCGCGCAATGACTTTTGTGAGAACGCCGGGCTGCTCTATGGCGACACCATGTGGACGATCCAGCCACACCCCGAATATGACGCCGGTTTCATCGACGGGCTGATCAAAACCCGGGGCAAAGGGGTCGTGCCCGACCATCTTCTGCGGGACGCGAGCGCCCGCCTCGAAAGACCCACGGATCGGATGTCGATGGCGGATATGATGGCCGCGTTTTTCAAGAAAGAGAGGGCCTGATGGCCGACTGGACAAGCAATCTGCCCGCGGCGGCACAGGTCTACCTCGAAGGGCGCAGACTGGACGAGGTGGAGTGCATCATCTCCGATCTACCCGGGATCGCCCGCGGTAAGGCGGTGCCCGCGTCCAAATTCGCGCGGCAGGATTATTTCCACCTGCCCGACAGCATCTTTTACCAGACCATCACCGGCGACTGGGGCGAAGCGGCAGGCGATGACGGGTTCATCGAAAAGGATATGATCCTGAAGCCGGACATGAGCACCGCCACCGCGGCCCCCTGGACCGGGGATTGGACGCTGCAGGTGATCCATGACGCCTATGACCGGGCGGATGCGCCGGTGCCCTTCAGCCCGCGGAATGTGCTCAAACGTGTTTGCCAGCTTTACCGAGACAAGGGGTGGGAGCCCGTGGTGGCGCCGGAAATGGAGTTCTTCCTTGTCGCACGCAACATCGACCCGGCGCATGAGATTGAGCCGATGATGGGCCGATCCGGTCGTCCCGCCGCCGCGCGCCAGGCCTACTCCATGACGGCGGTGGATGAGTTCGGACCGGTGATCGACGATATCTATGATTTTGCCGAGGCGCAGGGCTTCGAGATTGACGGGATCACGCAGGAGGGTGGCGCGGGCCAGCTGGAGATCAACCTGCGCCACGGCGATCCGGTCAAGCTCGCCGATGAGGTATTCTACTTCAAACGGCTGATCCGCGAGGCCGCACTTCGGCACGATTGCTTTGCCACCTTCATGGCCAAACCCATCGAAGATGAGCCCGGAAGCGCGATGCATATTCATCACTCGGTGCTTGATGCCGAGACGGGCGGGAACATCTTCTCCGGCGAAGATGCGGAGGAGACAGAGGCCTTCCAGCACTTCATTGCCGGACTGCAAACGCATATGCCCTCAGCCATGGCGGTCATTGCGCCCTACGTGAACAGCTACCGCAGGTATGTGAAGGATCAAGCCGCGCCGATCAACCTGCATTGGGGGCGCGACAATCGCACAACCGGTATTCGTATACCGCTCTCCAGCCCCGAAGCCCGGCGGGTGGAAAACCGGCTAACGGGCATGGATTGCAACCCTTATCTGGGGATCGCCGCGAGCCTCGCATGTGGCTATCTCGGGCTGATGGAGCGGCAGACACCCGCGCCCGAATTCAAGGGCGACGCCTATGATGGCGAGGGGGATATCCCGCGTGTTCTGGGCTCTGCGCTCGATCTCTTCGAAGACGCCAAAGCGCTGCACGAGGTACTGGGCAGCGAATTCGCACGGGTCTATTCGATTGTGAAGCGGGCGGAGTACGATGAGTTTCTGCAGGTGATTTCGCCTTGGGAACGCGAGCACCTCCTCCTCAACGTCTGAGTGGGCTGCGATCTGCGGCGCGCTCCGCAGGACTGCATTTTCGATGGGTGAAGGGGCCGAGTTGTGAATTTGCTCTATGCCAACGACGAGATCGGCGCCTATCCGAATAGCTGGTACGCGGCGAGCACGCCCGCCCTGCCGCCGTTTGACAGCCTCAAAGGAGAGGTGACGGCAGATGTCTGCATCATCGGCGCAGGCTACACCGGTCTCTCTGCGGCGCTGCATCTGGCGCAAGCAGGACGGCGGGTCGTGGTTCTCGAGGCGCATCGGGTCGGGTTTGGCGCATCCGGTCGGAATGGGGGTCAGTTGGGTAGCGGACAGCGGGTCGAGCAGGATACGCTCGAAGAGATGGTCGGTGAAACCAAGGCACGGGCACTCTGGGATCTTGCGGAGGATGCCAAGGCCCTTGTGAAGGGGCTTATCAAGACGCATCAGATCGACTGCCATTTGAAGCCGGGCATCGCCTATACCGCATCGCATCAGTCCGATGTGGAGGAGCTGCACGAATATGCTGCCGATCTGTCGAACAGATACGGGTATTCAGAGGTAGAGCCGCTGGATGCCGACGCGTGCCAAGCGCTTTGCCCGTCACCGGATTACAAAGGCGGATTTCTGGATAGGGGCGCGGCGCATCTGCATCCCCTGGCCTTTGCGTTGGGGCTGGCGCGGGCCGCGCAGGCGGCGGGTGTGGAAATCTACGAGCATTCCTGCGTGCATGGCATCGAGCACGGATCTCCGGCGGCCATCCGGTCAGATGCAGGCCGGGTCTCGGCGGCCCATGTGATCCTCGCCTGCAATGGCTATCTGTCCTCGCTCGCGCCCTCGGTCTCTGCGCGCGTCATGCCGATCAACAACTTCATCGTTGCGACCGAACCGCTTGGGGCGGATACGCGCAAGGTGCTGACGCGCGACATCGCCGTCGCGGACAGCCGGTTTGTAATCAATTACTTCCGCCTGAGCCATGACGGGCGTCTGCTCTTCGGGGGTGGCGAAAGCTATGGCTACAAGTTTCCGGACGACATTTCCGCCACCGTCCGCAAGCCGATGGAAATTGTCTTTCCGCACCTGAAGGGCGTGAAGATTGACTACGCCTGGGGAGGCACGTTGGGCATTACAATGAAGCGTTTCCCCTATCTCGCGCGTCTGGCGCCGAACGTTCTGTCCGCCTCCGGATACTCCGGGCATGGCGTCGGCACGGCCACTCATGCGGGCAAGCTTATGGCCGACGCCATCGCAGGCGAGACCGACGGCTTTGACACGATGGGCTCTGTGCCGACGCCCGCCTTTCCCGGCGGCGGTGCGCTGCGGACGCCGCTGCTGGTGCTGGCGATGAGTTGGTACGCGCTGCGCGATCGCCTCGGCGTGTAGGTCTCGGCAGGCGTCACAAACAATTCACTTGGCGCCCACAACGCTTCGATTTAGTATTTCCAAAAGTCACATTAAGGAAATACGAATATGACGCTCCCCGACATGCATGCCGCCGAACCCATCCCCGAGGCGGCACGGGCCGAGATTGACCGGTTGTTGCAGAGCGGCGACCTCTTTCGCTATACAGCGCCATCTGACGCGCCTGTGGCGCTTCTCGAGGCCGAATTTGCGCAGATGATGGGGAGCAAATATGCTCTGGCCGTGTCGTCCTGTTCCGCCGCATTGTTTCTGTCGCTGAAGGCGCTGGACCTGCCAAAGGGCGCGCGCGTGCTGATCCCGGGTTTCACCTTCGCGGCAGTGCCATCGTCGGTTGTACACGCAGATTGTGTGCCGATCCTCTGCGAGGTTGGTGAGAACTACCGCATCGACATCGATGACTTTGCCGCCAAGCTGCCGCAGGCCGAAGCGGTTATCATCAGCCACATGCGCGGGCACACGTCGAACATGGATGCGATCATGGCGCTCTGTGACGCCGCCGAAATCCCTGTGATCGAAGACGCGGCGCACTCCCTCGGCACGCTGTGGAACGGGCGGAAGATCGGCACGATCGGGCGCGTCGGGTGCTTCTCCTTCCAGTCCTACAAGATGGTGAACGCCGGGGAAGGCGGCATCCTGATCACCGATGACGCGGACCTTGTCGCGCGCGCGATCATCATGTCAGGGGCCTATGAGCACAACTGGAAGAAACACCCGGTCCTGCTCGAAGCGTTTTCGCGCCATCAGAACAAGCTGCCGCTCTACAACCTGCGGCTCAACAACCTGTCTGCGGCGTTGATCCGCCCACAGCTCGACGCCCTGCCCCAGCGGGTGCGCGACGGGCGGCGCAATCATGACTATGTGGCCAAACGGCTGAACACCTCGCCCTTTATCGAGGTGCCGGATCCATTGGGCGGTGAGGAACGCGCGCCGGACAGCATTCAGTTCAACATCGTCGGTCTGGACGAGGCCACAGTCGCGGCTTTCGCGCGGACCGCAGATGCGGAGGGTGTGAAGGTGCAGGTTTTCGGCCAAAGCGCGGACAACGCAAGGGCGTTCTGGAACTGGCGATTCATCGAAGACCTGCCCGAGCTGCCGCGCACGCGCGCCATGCTGATGCGAGCCTGCGATGTGCGACTGCCGGTACGGTTGACCAAAGATGAACTGGATGCTGTCGTGGCCGTCTTGTTGAAGGCCATCGGCAAAGTGACCGAAGACACACGGCCTGCGGTCGCCTGAGCGTTACTTCAGCTTTGAGAGCTTGTCCTGCAGATCGGCGAGTTGCTTCTTGATCGCATCGAGATCTTCGCCGTCTGCATCCTCGTCGTCCTTGTCCGGAGAGCTCCAGCCACTGGTCGTGCCCAACCCACCCGTCATCGCCTTCATGAAGGCTTTTTGCTGCGCCTGCATCAACTCGAACCCCGGCATCTTGGCCATCGGGTTCATCGCGGTCATCTTGTCCATCATTTGACTCTGACCGTCGCGCAGCATCTCGAAAGAGGCCTGAAGGAACTGCGGCACGATGCTCGCACCCGGGGTCATATAGCTGCGCACAAGATCGTTCAGCACATCGACCGGCAAAACGCTTTCGCCGCGGCTTTCATGCTCGGCGATGATCTGGAGAAGATACTGTCGCGTCAGGTCATCGCCCGACTTCAAATCGACGATCTGGACCTCGCGTCCCTCCCGGATCAGGGTCGCGATATCCTCCAAAGTCACATAGTCACTGGTCTCTGTATTATAGAGGCGACGGCTGGCATAACGCTTGATCAGCAACGGTTTATCATTTTCAGCCATGAGACTTCTCCCTCATCCGGCGCTGCATTGCAGCTTAGGACAGGGTTTTGCAAAAAGAAAGGGCGGGCCTATAAAAAGCCCGCCCTCGAAGTATGCGCCATTCAGGGAGGAAACAGGCGCTAACCGGGAACTGGTTACTTTGCAGTTGCTGCTTTCTTGACCGCAGCAGTTGCTTCTTTGGTGGCTTTCTTGACAGCGGCAGAAGCGTCTTCGCTCATGTCCTTGCCAGCAGCCATCATCAGCTCGACTGTGTCCATTTGTGCTTTTTTCGCGACTTCGGCGAAGGCCGCCATGTGCTCAGCAGCAGTTTCCGAATAAGCCGATGCGAAGTCTGTCATCGCTTTCGCGTAGTCGACAGGTTCGGATTTGGCTTTGGACATCTCAGCCAGTTTGGCCAGTGTGTCTTGAGTCCACTTGCTGGAAATCTCGGTGGATTTTTCGGCGGCGGTCAGAGCCACGCCGGACAGCTTTTCGTTCAGGGACGCGGTTGTCTTGAATGCGTCTTCCATCGCGGCTGTGTCGATCGGAAACGCACCCATGACGTCTTTGAACATCGCGGTCATGTCAGGTGTCTTGGTCATCTCTTCAATTCCTCTTGCGCTTGCGGGATCATCCCCGCTTTTCTGCGTCTGCAAGGAATATACATGCTGCGCCGCAGCATTTCAAGGTCTTTTTCTGCGGCGCAGCATAATTCTTGCCGCTGCGGAAAGCGATATTGGAATCAGAGAGTTGCCTTCTTCGCAACATATGTGCCGGGCGCATCGCAAAGCGCAGGACGGCTCGATTCTCCCGGTATACGTGCGGGAATCAGCTTGCCCGCGCGCTTCTTCAGCCAGCTCTCCCAGTGCGGCCACCAGGACCCCTCATGGAAGTCGGCCTGCGCCTGCCATGTCTCGTAAGGCAGTGTCAGGTCCGGGTTGGTGTAGTGCCCGTATTTCTTCCGGGTCGGCGGGTTCACGATGCCCGCGATGTGGCCCGATTGGGTCATGATGAAGGTCTTGTCTTTCGATCCCATCTGCTGGATGCCGCGATAGCTGTCCTTCCAGGCGGCGATGTGATCGGTTTCGCAGGCGACAGCGCACAGCGGAACGGTCACATCATCCAGCGTCAGCTTGTGCCCGAGCAGCTCGAACCCGCTCTGTGCCAACTCATCCCGCTGGCAGAGCCCCCGCAGATACTGCATGGCCATCTTGGCAGGCAAGTTCGCGCCATCACCGTTCCAGTAGAGCAGATCGAACGCGGGCGGCGTCTCACCCATCATGTAGCTCTTGATGGCCGGGCCATAGATGAGATCGTTCGAGCGCAGGAAGGAGAATGTTCGCGCCATGATCACTGACGGCAGAACGCCCTTGTCCGCAACCTCCTCCTCGATCCCATCGATGAAATCATCGGTCAGGAAGGGGGCGAATTCTCCCTGGTCGGAGAAGTCCGTAAGCGCGGTGAAGAAGGTGGCCGACTTCACCGACTTATCGCCTTTCTGCTTCAGCAGCGAGAGCGTCAGCGCCAGGGTTGTGCCCGCAATGCAATACCCGATCACATTGACCTGGCGCTCCTTGGTGATGGTCTTCACCTCGTTGATCGCGGTGAGATACCCATCCTCGACATAGTCTTCCATGCCGATGTCCCGATACGTCGGGTCGGGGTTGATCCAGGACACCATGAACACGGTGTAGCCCTGATCGACCAGCCACTTCACCAGACTGTTCTGCGCCTTGAGATCGAGGATGTAGTACTTGTTGATCCACGGCGGGAAGATGATGAGCGGGACCTTGTGCACCTCTTCGGTGCTCGGCGTGTACTGGATGAGCTCCATCATCCGGTTGCGGAACACCACCTTGCCCGGGGTCGTCGCAATGTTGCGGCCAAGCTCGAAGGCCCCTTCATCGGCCAGCTTGACGACCAGCTCGCCTTTGTTTGCCTCCAGATCGTTGATCAGGTTCTCAAGCCCCTTCACCAGGCTCTGACCTTCGGTTTCCAAGGCTTTCTCCAGCGCATCGGGATTGGTCGCCAGAAAGTTCGTCGGCGACATCATGTCGACGATCTGGCGGGCGAAGTATTCCAGCCGGCTCTTCTCCTTGGGCTCGAGATGCGTCACATCCTGAACTGCGGTCTGCAGGGCTTCGGCGTTGATAAGATACTGTTTTTTCACGTAATTGAAGTAGGGATGGGTGTCCCACAGCGGATTTGAAAACCGCCTGTCCGAGGGCCCTGGGTCTTCCGGCGCCGTGAGTTTGCCCTTGGTCAGCTCATGCTGCGCCTCGACAAACTGCTTCATCGTGTCCGACCAATAGGCCATCTGATGTTCGAAAATCTTCGCAGGGTTGTTCACCGCCTCGGCCCAATAGGCCTGCGCTGCACGGCCAAAAAGCTCTTGATTCGGGCCATCGAGCGCCGGGTTGTGGGTCTGGCGGTTGGTCAGAACCCGCTGCAACCTCTCTGACAGCTCCTCAACTTTTTTGAGGTTTTCGGTCATTTTCTCAAGCGTTTCACCCGAGGGGACCACGTCGCCGTCAGAAAATGTTGTCATGTTAATCTTTCCCTCGTATGTTCGCACCTGCAGCATCACGTCGTAGGCTTTCAGGGGGCGAAGCGACTGCAGGTGCCGGTGCGACCGGATTGTAACAAGGAGACCCCTTATGCGCTACATGGCGACATACGACTTGATGGAAACCGTGCGCAACACCAATCAATGGCTCGGCGCCACTGCTCATGCCATGGCAGCTTATCCGGCTTTTGCGATGATTCCAAACCCCGGCGTCGCCTGGATGCGAGCCTGGGGTGAAGTGACCGAGCGGACCTTTCAGCGCATGGTGGTCAAGCCTGACTGGAACATCCCGGCGGTGCCCACTAGCGACGGCCAGGATCATCTTGTGCACACGGAAATCGTTGTGCAGCGGGACTTTGGCGATCTTTTGCACTTTGAAGTGCCGGGGCGCGACACGCCAGACCGCAAGGTTCTGCTGGTCGCACCGATGTCGGGCCACTACGCGACGCTTCTGCGGTCGACCGTCATCAGCCTTTTGCCCGATGCGGATCTCTACATCACAGATTGGCATAACGCGCGCGACATCCCGGTCAGTGCGGGCAAGTTCGATGTCGAGGATTACACCCTCTATCTTGTCGATTTCATGAAAGAGCTGGGCCCGGATACGCATGTGATCGCGGTCTGCCAGCCCGCACCGCTGACCCTCGCGGCAACAGCCTATCTGGCCGAGGAAGACCCCAAGGCGCAGCCGCGCAGCCTGACCCTGATCGGCGGCCCGATCGACCCGAATGCAACGCCCACCGACGTCACCGATTTCGGGCATCGCATGACCATGGGCCAGCTCGAGGAGCTGATGATCCAACGCGTCGGGTTCAAATACCCCGGTGTCGGTCGGATGGTCTATCCCGGCCTGCTTCAGCTGACCTCGTTCATCTCCATGAACTCCGAAACCCACGCAAAGGCCTTCACCGATCAGATTTCGCGCGTCGCCCGGGGCGAAGCGGCTGATCACGACAAGCACAACAAGTTCTACGACGAATATCTCGCCGTGATGGACATGACCGCGGAGTTCTATCTCAGCACGGTCGAGCGCATCTTCAAAAACGGCGAGATCGCGAACAATGCCTTCTCGGTGGCGGGCAAACCCGTTGACATGGGCAAGATCACCACGGTTGCTGTGAAGACCGTCGAAGGCTCGAAGGACGACATCTCGGCCCCAGGGCAATGCATCGCGGCGCTGGACCTCTGCACCGGGCTGCCTGACGAGAAGAAGGCCAGCCATGTGGAAGAAGGTGCAGGCCACTATGGTATCTTCGCCGGCAAAAGCTGGCGTCGGAACATCCGCCCGCTGGTGCTGGACTTCATCGATGCCAACAGCGGCAAACCTGCCAAGAAGACCCGCAAGGCGGCGAACAAGAACGCCGCAGCCTAAGCTTTCTTATCTCAAGACCAGCGGCTGGCGCATCCAGTCGCGCAGCGCCTGCGTGGTCTCAGCCGGTTGCTCAAGGGTCGGCAAATGCCCCGAGTGCGCGAGGACCCGCAGCGTTGCATAGGGGATCAGCTCTGACATCGCCTCGTGCCGCTTCACCGGACACAGCGCGTCATGCGCCCCGCAAAGCACCAGCGCCGGCACCTTGCATTTTCGCAGGGTGCTCTGCTGATCGCGTCTGCGTTGCAGCGCTCGGGACTGCCGCACAAAGACGTCGGGCCCCAGCGCATCGGCCATATCCATCACGAGATCCAGCACATCTTGGCGCCGCGGGCCCGGTGCCAGATAGTTGGGCTTCATCTCTTCGCGCATCACCTCGAGCATCCGCCCCGTCCGCGCCGCGACGATCTGCGGCTCGCGCGCGGCGGCCACTTGCGGCGTTTCCGCCAGCGGATTGGTGTCCATCAGGGCGATCCGGCTCACGCGATCCGGCGCGCGGCGCAAGATTTCCATCGCGACAATGCCGCCCATGCTGAGGCCCGCCAAGGCAAAGCGCACGGGCAGCTGGTCGAGCAGACCGGAGGCGATCTCTTCTACCCGTTCCCCTGTCGTGATAGGCGCGACCATGACGGCGGTATCTGCCGACAGCTCGGCAATCTGCGGGCCGAAGAGCCGCGCATCACACATCAGGCCCGGCAGGAGAACCAGCGGCTCAGCCATGCATTACTCTTCGTCCGGATCGCCCCTGCCCGCTGCTCATTTGATGCCCTGCCGCTCACGGTGTTCAGTGCAGTTTTACCCGCTATGGTCGCAACCACAAGGGCCCCGCTGTATGGCTAGTGCCGTTTGAGATGATCCCAGAACAGGCCCACATGCCGGGCAATCGTCTCGGCGTAGGCTTCCGTCTGTCGCAGCTTAGCCAGCCCAGTATTTAGGCGGTAGATCAGAGCGGTGCCGCGCCAATGGGTCCTGGACGCCACAACATACAAAGGCTGCGTGGTCAACGGCTGCGGCAGGGGGACAACCGTCTCCGTCAAGCCGCTTTCAAACAGATGCTGCACCCCAGAGAACTCATCGACGGCGACAGCGTCGACAGCGCCAGCGACGAGCGCCTCGAAACAGTGCGCGGCTGTCGCGCGCCGCAGTGCCACTGCGCCATAGGCCTCGCCTCTGCCGCCAGTGACATCATCCGAGGCGCGGCAGAGCGTTCGCCCAGAAAGATCCGCGCGGGTGTCGAAGGGGAATTCATGCTCCGCGCGCACAAACATCAAAACGGCCACCTCGATGATCGGGTCAGAGAGATGGACATTAACACAGGCCCGGCGCACAGCGCGCTCGTCATTGCAGTCAGATGAGTCCCAGGGAAAGCTGAGATCAACCCCTCCGGCATCTAGTTGCGCTGATGCCTCGTCACGGGAAGGTGCCCAGATGATCTCGCCAGGTTCGGCGCCGGGGCTGAGTGCCCATGCTTGTTGGACGAGCTCCGCAATCATGCCCTCGCCCGGCCAGTTTGACGCCGCAAATGGTGGGCGGTCTGATGCAATCAGAACCTTAACGTCTGCTGGGGCTTTCCCGGCGAACGCCACTCCGGTGAGTGCGGCCATCACTATTGTCCGGAACCTCACAACCCGGCCCATGCCTGTGTGAGATGCCGGTCGAGGATGTTCTGGTACCCACCCGAGTGGCGGATCTCACGCAGGCCGGCGTTCATATCGGCCAACAGCGCTTGGGCGCCGGGCGTGTCGCGAGACACCACCGCGTGCAGGGTCACAGTGTCAAAGGGCAAACCTGTTAGCCGGTGTCCGGTCGCCGCCTTCTTGCTGGCCGCAGCGCGACCCGCGAACTCGTTCGCGACAACGGCGTCCACCTCGCCGTTCGACAGATGATCGAAACACGCTTCCAGCGTGCGAGCGTGTAACATCTCGACCTGACCATCCCGCAGCCAGTTTCGACCGTCCTCATCGAGCATGAAAACCGGCAGGCCAGCGACGCGGCACAGGCGCATACCGCGCATCGTCATCGGCTCAAGCAGCGGTGTGGTGCTCGACGCTTCAACATAGAGCATCATCACGATCTCAAAGAGCGGATCAGTGTAGAGATAGTCGGCGCACAGGGGCTCCGCAGGCCGTGCCGCACAGTCCGGACGCATCCAAGGATAGAAGACGTCCGTGGGATCGCTTGACGACGACGAAGCGTCAAGGGCGACCAACTCTCTGACGGTCGATCGATCGACCGGCGTTTCGGGGCGCGCGACTTGCAACGCCGCTGCGATCAGCTCCGAAACGAGACCACCTGACGGCAAGGACCGATCCGAAAAGGGGGCCTGATCTTCGGTTGCGACCATGCGGATGGGGCGCTCCAGGATGGTTGTGGCGTCGAAGGCAGCAGGCTGCACTGACGGCTCATACGCTGCAGTTGTGGCAGGGTCCGGATCGTCCGAGATGCCAGTTGCCAGACCCGTCGGACGGCCATCGATGCAGATGAGCTCGAGTTGATCCCCCACGAGGATCTTGTCCGGGTCTTCACCGATTGCATCGCGGTTGTGGACATAAATGCGCGTCCACTGCCGGGCATCCTTGTAGAGGCGGTCCGCGATGCGCGAGAGGCTGTCACCCGACACGATCACATATGACCCGCCGCAGTGATCAGCAGCGACAGACCCCGAAGGAATAGCGCCAAAACAAATCAGAAAAAGAATGAGCCGTCCCATGGATCATCTCCCCCAAGATGAAACTGACGACACCTTGCCGATGCGGCGATCCGCGTCAACGTTTGATCAACATATTGCGGATAAATACCTCATTTCATACCAGATATTCGCGCGCTACGGGTATTTGATCCCCCGGAAAGGCGGGAAATCGGCATAGCGTGCCTGCCGTTTGGCCAGGGATTCGCCAGGCGCGTCACCCGCACGCAGCAGCATGCCCTTGGGTTTGATATAGCTCGAGATGGTGCGCAGCGGTGTTGGCCGCCAGACGAGATTGAAGGCGGCGAGCTTGGGAAAGAACCAGGCCTCGGAATAGGGCAGATGGTCGTGGAGCCACCACGCCAGATCGCGCCAGTCCCGCCCGGCCTCGTATTGATCGGTGAACCACGGAATTGCGAGGGACGTCCCGGCGATGGCCTCTTCACCTTGCCCGCGATCCCAGATATGGCATTCGATCGGATTGTCGTTGGCTGCACAATTCAGCTTGTTACGGTTGCCATAGCCGTTCAGTTCGGGAGAGCGATAGCCGGAGCGGATGGCGAGGCGCCCAAAGGTCTCCTCCAGCGGGTCGAGCAGTTCCTTGCAGAGCATGCGCCCGTTTTCGATGGTCAGGTCCGGGTCGGGCGGCACGTTGCGCACCTGATGCATATTGCCGATCTCTGAATAGAGAAAATCCCGCATGTAGAAGTGTTTCGATAGGCGCACGCGACCAAGGTTTTCGAGGCTCCACATGGACTTCGGGCTGCGCATCAGCCCTCACCATATCCGGCCCAGCGAAAGGCCCCATCTTCACGCAGTGGCGAGAAGGGGTTGTATGCCACCTCCCAGATATGACCTTCGGGATCTGCAAAATAGCCGTGATACCCGCCCCAGAACACGTCCTGTGCCGGTTTGAGAATGCGCGCGCCTGCGGCCTCCGCGCGCGCGATGATCTGCGCAACCTTGGATTTCTCTCGCACGTTGTGCCCGAAGGTGCTGGCCCCATAGCCCAGGTCCTCGACGGAGAGGCCGATATCCTCGGCCAGTTTGTCGAGCGGATAGAGGCCAAGCGTCTGACCGATCAGATCATAGGCGATCACACCGTCAGGTGACTCAGTGCGCGCCCAGCCAAGCGCATCATAAAAGGCTGCCATCTTCTCCACATCCCGCGCGCCCAGGGTAATTAGGCTGATACGCTGTTGCATCAGGTCTCCTCCGCAGCGAGGGTCAGAACCTCCGTCAGGGCCTCTTCGATCAGGCCAAGGCACGGGCCATCCGAAAAACGGTGATCCGCATCCTTGACCAGGGTCAGCCGCATATCGGGGCATGTGGCGTGCTCGAGCAGACGCAAGGCCGTCTCGGTGCTGACAGCGGTGTCTGCGGTGCCTTGCAGACATCTGACCGGGCACGGCAGGTTCAGGGGGCTGCGCAGCACAAGGTTGTTGCGCCCATCCTCAATCATACGCCGGGTGATCACGTAGGGCTCCATGTAATCAGACGGAAGCTCGACCCGTCCCTGCTCCATCACCTGGTGCCTCTGTGCCTCGGAGAACCCGGCCCAATAGCTGTCTTCGGTGAAGTCCGGCGCTGCCGCAATGGTGACCAAAGCTGCCAACCGCTCTGGGATATTGCGGGCGAGAAGCAGCGCCTGCCAGCCTCCCATGGACGAGCCCACCGGGACAATCGGGCCCCCGGTCAACCCGGCGACAATCGCCGCTGTGTCCTCCGCCCAATCGCCAATCGCGCCCTCTTCGAAGGTGCCGGAGGAGTCGCCATGGCCCGAATAGTCAAAGCGCAGGAAGGCGCGCCCCTCGCGCCGCGCCCATGCCTCGAGGTGCAGAGCCTTGGTGCCCTCCATGTCCGATTTGAGACCACCGAGGAAGACGACCCACGGTCCGATACCGGGCGTCAGATGGTAAGCGAGCCGTCGTCCATGCGGCCCGTCAAAGAAGCTGGGAGAGGTCATGCGGCGTTTCCTTTTTCGCCGCGATCATCTGCGCAAGGCCTGTGGTCCGCAATCCATTTTGTGATTTTTATACGTTACTATCTTGTCACGTGACTATTGAGTAACCTATAAGAAACCATGGATTCGATATTCAAAGCCTTGGCTGACCCCACCCGCCGCACACTGCTCGACAGTCTGCGCGCCAAACCCGGGCAAAGCCTGCTGGACCTGCAAGGGCAGCTCGACATGTCGCGATTTGGCGTGATGAAGCACCTCGGTGTGCTGGAAGGGGCCAGGCTGATCGTCACCCATAAGAAAGGCCGGTTCAAATACCATTACCTCAACGCCCTGCCCCTGCAGGAAGCGATAGACCGCTGGGTCGAGCCCCTGCTCGAACAACCAGCGGCACGAGCGGTGATCAATCTCAAAACAGACCTTGAAGGAGCACCCAACATGTCCAAACCCGATTTTATGATGCAGACCTATATTCACTGCACGCAGGACGCGCTTTGGCACGCGCTGACCGACCCGGAGGCCAACGCGGCGTACAACTTCGTGGTGGGCAGCTGCGAGCGCGAGGGCAATCGCCTGATCTACCGCTTCCCCGACAGCAGCCTGATGCTGATCTGCACGGAGACGAAGCTGACACCCAAGACCCGCATCGAAAGCACTTTCGAGCCCCATTGGGAGGGTCCGGATGCAGATATGAAGGCGTCGCGATACGTCTATCTGATCGAGCCGCAGGGCGAGAACTGCCTGCTCACACTCGAGCACTATGATCTGCCCAGCGATCAGCAGGCGGGCGTGGCCGATGGTTGGCACCGCACGCTGGCGGGGCTGAAGACGTGGCTTGAGACGGGCAAGACCGTGCGCTTCACCAACGCCGAGATGGAGGCTTGAGCCATGCAGAGCGCGCTTTCAACCGAGCTTGCCATCGTGATCTGGCTTGCGGTCTTCGCCGCCTCGCTCTGGATCCCTTACATCGTCGGTGTGAACATGCACCCGCAGGATGGCGTCGACGACTTTGCCCGCCCACCGCCCCTTGCAGGCTTCCCCGACTGGGTACACCGCGCGCATCGGGCGCATCTCAATCTGCTAGAGCAACTCTTGCCCTTTGCAATTCTCGTGCTGGTCGTGGATCGGCTCGGCGGGTACTCCGCGCTCACGTTCTGGACGGCAGTGACATTTTTTGGACTGAGGATCGCCCATGCGCTTGGCATGATCACCGGACTCGCACGGTTTCCGGTGCGTCCGATCCTCTTCACCGGCGGATGGATCTGCTGTCTGCTGATGGGATATGCCGCCTACACGGCATGAGGCCACATTACCTCGGTGCGGCTACCCGCTCACATAGGGGGTCGCGCCGGGACGGTAGAAAATCTTCTGATTGTGCAGACGGCCCAAGAGCTCTTCGTTCTCGCGTTGGTCTGCCTCGATCACCGAGATCGCCTGGATATCGGCCGGATTGTCATCCGCCAAGGCGCGCCGCATCTTGCAGAGCTCGCGTCCACGGGCGCGCAGCGCCTCCTCGATCAAATCGACATCGTGAATGCTCAGCTCGAATGTGCGGTTGTAACGCGGCATAGATGTAGGCTCCCAAGTCGATCTGCATGTGGTGTATGGTCGGAAATAACACACGAAATGTCGCAGTCAACGTATTCATCGGTATACTTCTCCGACGGGCCGCTTGACTTCACCGCCATCAAGGCGCATCAGCCGCTGCACATAACCCGCAACCGGGCGTCTCGTAGGCGCCAAACCGACGAGGAGTGCCAGCAGATGGCTCCAAAAGACACCGCGATCTCTCTCACCTTTCCCGATGGCAATGCGCGCAGTTTCGAGGCTGGAGTGACCGCTGGCGATGTGGCCGCCAGCATCTCGACCTCCCTGCGCAAGAAGGCGATCTCGGCCACCGTGAACGGTGCGCATTACGATCTGGCCTGGCCGATCGATCACGATGCCAGCATCGCAATCCATACCATGGCCGATGAAGAGCAGGCCAATGAATTGGTGCGCCACGACCTTGCGCACATCATGGCGCGCGCAGTGCAGGAAATCTGGCCCGATACCAAGGTCACCATCGGGCCTGTGATCGAGCACGGCTGGTATTATGATTTCGACCGCGCCGAGCCCTTTACCCCCGAAGATCTCGGCCTCATCGAGAAGAAGATGAAGGAGATCATCAACAAGCGCGACCCGGTGCGCACCGAGGTCTGGGACCGCGTCCGCGCGATCAAGCACTACGAGGACAACGGTGAACCCTACAAGGTCGAACTGATCGAGGCGATCCCCGGCGATGAGCCGCTGCGCATGTACTGGCATGGCGACTGGCAAGACCTCTGCCGCGGGCCGCATTTGCAGCATACCGGTCAGGTGCCGAGCGATGCCTTCAAGCTGATGTCCATCGCGGGCGCCTACTGGCGTGGCGATAGCGACCGGGCGATGCTGCAACGCATTTATGGCGTTGCCTTCACCGGCAAGGAGAAGCTGCGCGCGCATCTCAACATGCTGGAGGAAGCCGCCAAGCGCGACCACCGCAAGCTGGGCCGCGAGATGGACCTTTATCACATGCAGGAAGAGGCGCCGGGCCAGGTGTTCTGGCACCCAAATGGCTGGTCCATCTATACCACCCTGCAGGATTACATGCGCCGGAAACAACGTGCAGGGGGGTATCAGGAGATCAACACCCCACAGGTGGTGAACCGCAAGCTCTGGGAGGCCTCGGGCCACTGGGAGAAGTACCAGGAGCATATGTTCATCGTCGAGGTGGAGGAAGAGCACGCCTCCGAAAAGGCGATCAATGCCTTGAAGCCGATGAACTGCCCCTGCCACGTGCAGGTGTTCAACCAGGGCCTCAAGTCCTACCGCGACCTGCCGCTGCGGCTGGCGGAGTTCGGCGCCTGTACCCGGTATGAACCCTCGGGCGCGTTGCACGGGATCATGCGCGTGCGCGGCTTCACCCAGGACGATGCGCATATCTTCTGCACCGAAGATCAGATCGAGGCGGAATGCGCGAAATTCATCAACTTCCTGGCCGACATCTACACCGATCTGGGGTTCGAGAAGTTCGAGATCAAATTCGCCACCCGACCGGAAAAGCGCGTGGGCAGTGACGAAAGCTGGGATCACGTGGAGGGCGCGCTGGAAGCCGCAATCAAGGCGACCGGGCGCGATTTCACACTGGAGCCAGGGGACGGCGCGTTCTATGGCCCCAAGCTCGACTTCTATCTCACCGACGCCATCGGTCGGGTTTGGCAGTGCGGCACCTTCCAGGTCGACCCGAACCTGCCTGAACGTCTGGGCGCGACATATATCGGCGAAGACGGCGCAAAGCATCGGCCCTATATGCTGCACCGCGCCTGCCTGGGCTCGTTCGAGCGATTCATCGGCATCCTGATCGAGAACTCGGCGGGCAAGCTGCCGTTCTGGCTGGCGCCGCGGCAGGTCGTTGTCGCCTCGATCATCTCCGACGCCGATGACTATGTGCAGGAGGTCGTCGAGGCCCTGAAGGCCGCGGGCGTGCGCGCCGAAGCGGACGTGCGCAACGAGAAGATCAACTACAAGGTCCGCGAGCATTCGGTGGGCAAGGTGCCTGTGATCCTGGCCGTGGGCGCGCGCGAGGTCGAAGAGCGCACCGTGACCGTGCGCCGCCTTGGAGAAAAGCAGACCAAGGTGGAGCCACTTGCGGATGTAACAGAGGCGTTGGGCCGCGACGCCACCCCACCGGACCTGCTGTAACAATTCCGCACCTCACATCGTCAAAATGGCGATGTGAGGCCGGAATTCTGTAACATTTTGCAATACGGGCCCCGAATCCCGCTGTGCCGCCCAACAAATTCTGACGGCTCCGTGAGACACAGGCTCGTGAGTGGAAAGTCGGTTTTCCAACCTTTAGCTTTTGCCCTATCATTGGCCACGATGGTCCTCAAATAGGGAATGAAATCATGTCGAACACCATGAAAACAGTCGCAATTGCCGGTGCCGTTGCTGCAGCGATGACTGCACAGGTCACCACCGCCCAGGCTGCCGCCAAAGAAAAATGCTACGGCATCTCGCTGGCGGGCGCGAACGACTGCGCGGCAGGCCCCGGCACAACCTGCGCCGGCACATCGACCGTGGACTACCAAGGCAACGCCTGGACCCTCGTGGACGCGGGCACATGCGCCGAGATCGAGCTTCCGGCCATGGCAGACGGCACACCACGCCAGGGTTCGCTGGAAGAGCTGGAGCGCGACCTGCCTGCATAAGGCTTGATATTCAAAGACTTGCGTCCGGCGGCATAGCTCGCCGGACCACTCTCATCTGACGATACCCGAGACCTCAATTCTGTCGGAGGGCCAAGATGCTGGACAACTCTCCCCGTTTCGATCATTTGCCCGCAGCACCCGGTGTCGGCTACAAGCCGCAGCATTTTGCCGAGCTGCGCGCAGACCCCGGCCCGGTCAAGTGGATCGAGGTGCATGCCGAGAACTACATGGGCGACGGCGGGCGGCCACTGGCGCAGTTGCGCGCGCTCTCCGAGCAGTTTGCCGTCTCGGTGCACGGCGTTGGCCTGAGCATCGGCGGCGCAGGCGCGCTGGACGCGGACCACCTTGCCCGTCTGAAGAAACTGGTCGGTTGGGCGCAGCCTGCAAGCTTCTCGGAGCACCTCGCATGGTCGACCCACGGCGCGGAATTTCTCAATGATCTTTTGCCCCTGCCCTACACCAACGCCACGCTGACCCGCGTCGCCGAGCACATCGATCAGGTGCAATCGACGCTCCGCTGTCAGATGCTGCTGGAAAACCCTTCGAGCTATCTCGCTTTCGCCGAAAGCACCTGGTCCGAGACCGAATTCCTGACCGAACTGGTGAAACGAACGGGCTGTGGGCTGCTGCTCGATGTCAACAATGTGTTTATCTCCGCCACCAATCTGGGCCTCTCCGCGCAAGCCTATATCGAGGCTTTCCCGCTGCATGCGGTGGGTGAGATCCATGTGGGCGGCCATGATGAGGAAACCGACGATCACGGTGCGCCGTTGCTGATCGACAGCCACGGCAAACCGGTTGTCGATCCGGTCTGGGCGCTGCTCGACATCACGCTCGCGACGTCCGGCGCCCGTCCTGTGCTGGTGGAATGGGACACCGATGTGCCAGACTGGCCCACTCTGCGCCGCGAGGCGGAGCGCGCGGCAAAGGCTTTGTCCCCGGTTCAATGACTGTCACGCAAACGACATTTCGCAGCGCCCTGCTGGACCCGACCCAGGCAGTGCCGGAGGGCCTGCTGGACGGCGCCGATGGCCCTGCGGGCCGCCGTTTTTCGGTCTATCGGAACAATGTCGTTGTATCGCTGACCGAGGCACTGCAGGTCGCATTTCCGCTTGTTTACAAGCTGTTAGGCGCGCAGACTTTCGGAAAGCTGGCCGCCATCTACGTGCGCGCGCACCCACCCAGTTCGCCCCTGATGATGCACTACGGCGGCGCCCTGCCAGGCTTTCTTGAGCAGTTCGAGCCGCTCGCCCACATCGGATACCTGCCCGATTGCGCCCGGCTCGATCTTGCGACCCGCGCGTCCTATCACGCAGCGGATGCCCCGGCCTTTACCGCTGAGCGGCTGCAATGCGACGCGGACACCCTGATGGGGATGACGCTGGCGCTTGCACCCGCCACGCGGACTGTTCGGTCCCGCTGGCCCCTCTACGACATCTGGCGCATGAATTTCGAGGCCGACGCGCCAAAGCCGCGCGCCGTGGCCCAGAACGTGCTGATCACGCGCCCAGCGTTCGACCCAGCGCCTCATCTGTTGCCCAGAGGCGCCGCCACCTGGCTCGACAGCCTTGCGGCCGGTCAGACCTTCGGAGACGCCCATGAGGCCGCGCTCGCGGCGTCAGCAGACTTCGACCTGGCGCAAGCACTGTCGCTTGCGTTGCAAACCAGCGCCCTGACGGACGACAAGACAAAGGACAGTTAAATGATCTCTCTCTACGCCTCGGTGACCGACCGCATCGCGCGGGCGGACTGGCTGCTTGCCACCCTCGCACGGCTGGTCTTTGCAGGCACGCTGCTGCTGTATTTCTGGGTTTCAGGCCTCACCAAGCTGGGCGAAGGGGTCATGGGCCTGTTCCAGCCCTCTGTCGGCGCCTATGCGCAAATCTTCCCCAAGGCGATGGAGGCTGTCACCTATGACGTGACCCAACTATCGCTGTTTCATTGGGCCGTCGTGGTTGCCGGAACCTGGGCCGAGTTCATTCTGCCAGCGCTGATTGTGCTGGGGTTGCTGACCCGCCTGTCTGCTCTGGGGATGATCGGCTTCGTCATCGTGCAATCGCTGACCGATCTCATCGGCCACGGCGGGTTTGAGCACAAGGAGACCTATGGCGCCTGGTTTGACCGCTTCCCCGACAGCGCGATCCTGGATCAACGCGCGTTCTGGATCTTCGTGCTGCTGGTTCTGGTGATCAAGGGCGCGGGGCCACTCTCGCTCGACGCCGCACTCAGCCGCCGGGCGCCCGACGCCTGAACGCGCCTCAGGACACGCCCAAAGCGGCCTGCGTGTCCTTGGCCCACCCCAGGTACATATCGGTCCCTGAGACGATCAGGGGCCGTTTCATCAGGCTCGGGTGCGCCTTGAGCAGCTCCAGTGGTTCCCCAGCGCGCGCTTCATCATCTAGGCCGCGCCAAGTGGTCGACCGCGTGTTGACCAGAGCCGCACCGAACTGCTCCAGCGCGGCCGCCAGAACATCCTCCGGCACGCCTTCTGCGCGCACATCCACCAAAGTCGCCTCCGGCAACGCCTTCAGCGCCTTTCTGCAAGTATCGCAGGTCTTCAATCCGTATAGTCGCATGATTTACTCACAATTCCAAAAATTCCGGGCTGAAATCAGCAGCTTTCTTCCCGTTTCGCTTGATTTTTACAGAGGAAGGGCAATCTCTTAAAGGGCAGAACATACGATTAACACCGTATGAATTGCATGCAGAAGCCGCCCGGAAGATCTGGCGCGGTAAGGTAAGACAAAAGGAGGCACGGAAGGCATGCCAAATGGCACCGTGAAGTGGTTCAACACCACAAAAGGCTACGGCTTTATTGCCCCGGAAGGGGGCGGCTCGGATGTGTTCGTACATATCTCTGCGGTTGAAAGATCGGGGTTGACCGGTCTGGCCGACGACCAGAAAGTGAGCTTTGAACTGGCAGAAGGGCGCGATGGGCGTCAGATGGCCAGCGATCTTAAACTGCTATAATCAAACAACAAAAATGACAGTGCGACGCCGCGGGCGACCAGAGGGTCGGCCGGTTGGCCAAGGCGCTGCCCCCACATACCGCGTGACCGATACGCGCCCAGACGCAGGGGGCTCTCACGCCGGATCAGGCGGGCCAAACTCTGTCCAATGCTCTCCCATGGCCACAATGCAGGATGTGCCCGAGGCATAGCGCACGACCATCGTCCAATCGCCCTGCGCATCGGTCCAGACCTCCATCACCTGCTCCCGCCCCCGCAGCCCGCTAGCCTGCCGCGCACTGCCATATTGCAGTGTGAGCCGTTCGCGCAATTCCTCCGACGGCGCGCAGATGATCTCGCCAATGGGTGAGGCCAGCGCTGGCAATGGCGTGCAGAGGAGGACAGTCAAAGCCGTGAGTCGAAGCATGCCATTTTGTAACACTTTTATGACGGGCTGTGGATAAGAATTCGCGGGCCGCGCGAAGGTGTTTCCAAGTGGCTGATCCAGCGTCCGCGCAACACCTCGACCGCCAGAATTCCGCGGCGCCCAAACCGTCATGAAAACAAGGGAAACACAACGTCGGTATCACGTCGGTATTTTGTCGGTATTGCGTCGGTGCGCGGGTCGGTTTCCGGCGGATTTGGCGGTGAAACGGGCCTTTCGTGGCCAGAGTGTTAACGCATCATCCGCCGCGCGTGCAGTCGAGACAGCGCGGGATGGCGGGGTCGGAGGTGAGGCGCGCAGGGGCGATCTCCTCGCCGCAATCGGTGCAATAGCCGTAGTCGCCCTCATCGAGCCGCTGGAGGGCGGCGCGGATGCGCTGCCGCTCGGCTTGTCGCCGCCGGGCCTGCGCCTGCGCCATGGCCTGGTTCTGCAGCGCATCCATGCGCGAGAGCCGCCCCACCGCCTGTTGGTCGAGCGTGACGGTCTTTTGGCCGTCGAGGCCCGCTGCATCCTCCGCGTCGAGGGCGTCAAGGCGGGTGGTGAGGGCGGTGCGCGGGTCGATCATGCGGCGAGCTTAGTCGGAATGGCGGGTGGCTCAAACCCCGCGTCCCGCGGCTCTGCTGCGGACGGTCCGTTCCGGGTGATCTGGTGGGGAGGTGCGATGCGGGGGCAGCTGGTGCGCCGCAGGCGCTGATAAAAGATCGTAGGCCGGGCGTCAGCCCGGCCTGCCTTTGGACTATCTAAGCGGAATGGATTTTCGTGGACGTCCACGTCGACTCCGCAAAAGCTTTGCTTTCGCTCTGTCTCCCCCTCGAGTGCTGCGCACCCAAGTGCCCGGACCGAGGGGCGGGAAACAAGCGAAGCGCCCGCCCCGTGGTGGGGTTGGAGCCGGTCCGGGCGCAGCCCGGCAATTGATCCGGGGGATCAATTGAGGCGACAACGGGCGGAGCCCCGGGAGAGAGGCGCTTTGAAAGTGGTGATGTGGTTTGTGCTACACGGCGCCCGAACCGAGGGGCGGGAAGAAGCGAAGCGCCCGCCCCGTGGTGGGGTGAGCGATGTTCGGGGCGGAGCCCCGATCAAAAGGTCCGGGGGGACCTTTTGAAGTCGCGAACGCGGCGCGCGCAAGCGCGACGCCGGGTGACAGGCGCATTTGAAATCAGCTATGCAATTTGTGCGAAGCGCCGCGCCCGAACCGAGGGGCGGGAATCAAGCGAAGCGCCCGCCCCGTGGGGGCGGTTCGGGCGCTGCCCGCCTTTGGCGGGCATTACGCAGTCAATCCGATGGACGGCCTCTGCCCGACAGCTTCCATCGACTGCTTGAGGAGCATAGCCTTCCGCGCAAGCGAATCCAGGTAATCAATTGACTTACCACGATCATGCTCTGTCCGAAGTTGCGAGTTGACAACCTGCGCATTGCCGTTGCTGAAGAAGCGCGCAAACTCTAGGTAAGAACGTACATCACCTGCCGACAGCATTGAGTGAAAATGACCGGAATTCACGAGCGGATTGAGTGCCGAATAGTCAAAGGCCTGCATTGAAACAAACAGATTTTCTATTTCAATCTGCCCTGCGCCTACGCGGTCTTTCAAGTACGTTATTTGCGAAAGAAAATTATCAACTTCAGCGCAGTTCATCTCGGCCTCAGTTCTCAAGACTTTGAAGGCCATCTCTCTTTGCTTGGCCACAGTTCTTTGCATCAAGCGATACTGAATCCCAGCCCCAGCAACCACTCCGATGAAAACCCAAAATCCGTTCCAGAAGGCAATTTGTATCATGTAAAAGTCCAACTCTTCCCCAATACCTCCAGATTATATTTGGCAGTTTTGCCGCTTTGACCGCGCCCCCGGCGCAACCGTTTTTCACTTGAAACGCTCCCCCAGAGCGTTTCATCCCCGCTTACGCGGGGTCGTTCAAAACCCCCTGAAACTCCCGCCATTCCCCTTTGCTCATGCCGGAGGTCTCCTGCGTCACTTCCTCTCCGGCGAGCATCTTCTTGATGCACTCCAGCGCGCGGCCTGAGAGGGTGGCTCCGCCCAGGCGGTAGTCCTCGAAGGCGCCGTAGGCGGCGGGGACCCAGTCCTTGACCATGGCGCAGATGGCCTCGGCGTAGACGCGGATTTCGTATTGGGCGTGGGCGTCGGCGCGCAGGCGCAGGAAGTGGAAGAGGTTGTGCAAATCCACCTTCCAGTACCATTGGGTGTAGACATTGGCGGGCAGGTTCATGCGGGCAAGCTCGCGCGCGAGGCCCTGTTGGCCGTCCTGGCTGATCATCTCCTCGTAGTGATCATAGCAGCGCATGGCGTCCTGTTGCAGGTAGAGGAGGACGCGTTGGGCCTCCTCACCGGTGAGCGCTTCGCCCCGGCCCTGGTTGTTCACCACCGATTGGGCGGCGAGGTCGTCGGGGGCCGGAATGTAGAATTCGCGGTCGAGGATCGAGTAGCGCGCGGAGTATTCGTTGACGTTGGCGGTGCGGTGGCGGATCCACTGGCGGGCGACGAAGACGGGCAGTTTCACGTGCAGTTTGACCTCGCACATCTCGAAGGGGGTGGAGTGCCAGTGGCGCATGAGGTAGCGGATGAGCCCTTCGTCATTCTGTACCGATTTGGTGCCACGCCCGTAAGAGACGCGGGCGGCCTGGCAGATCGCGGCGTCGTCGCCCATGTAGTCGATGACGCGGACAAATCCGTGGTCGAGCACGGGCTGGGCGGTGTAGAGGTGCTTTTCCATGCCGGGGGCGGTGGCGCGCAGGGTGGGTGTGGGTTCGGCGCGTTGCGCGTCGATTTCAGCTTGGTGCTCGGACGAGAGCGGCATGGGGGCATCCTTTCGAGGGCATGAGTCGGGGATGACTATATCTGGGCGCGGGGCGTCGCGGAACAGCTATATGATGTATTTTCCCGATGGGTTTCGCGCGAGGTAATCAGCGCGATGTGACTGGCATCGCCGGGCGGGCGTGCTAGTGTTGCGTCAAATCAATGGAGTGATGGAGGGGCGGCATGAGCCTGAAGTATCTGCACACGATGGTGCGCGTGAAGGATCTGGAGAAATCGATCGCGTTTTACGAGCTGTTGGGGCTCAAGGAAACCCGGCGGATGGACAGTGAGGGCGGGCGCTTCACGCTGGTGTTCATGGCGCCTCCGGGGCAGGAAGAGTGCCCGGTGGAGCTGACCTATAACTGGGACGGCGATGAGGGGCTGCCGAGTGACAGTCGGCATTTCGGGCATCTGGCGTATCGGGTAGGCAATATCTATGAGGTCTGCCAGCATCTGATGGACAACGGCGTGACGATCAATCGGCCGCCACGGGATGGGCATATGGCCTTTGTGCGCTCGCCTGACAATGTGTCGATTGAGCTTTTGCAGGAGGGCGACAACCTGGCCCCGGCAGAGCCCTGGGCGAGCATGGACAACACAGGGCACTGGTGATCCGCGCCGCCCTCTGCGCTTTGGCGATTTTGTCAGGGCCAGCTATGGCCGAGTGCCGGCTGGCGCTGGTGCTGGCGCTGGACGTGTCATCGTCGGTCGATGCGGCGGAGGATAGGTTGCAGCGGGGCGGGCTGGTGTCCGCCCTGACCGCGCCGGAGGTCGAGGCGGCGTTCTTTGCAACCGATGACCCGGTGGCGCTGGCCATTTACGAGTGGTCGGGGCGGTACAATCAGGAGCTGTTGCTGGATTGGACGGTGATCGACAGCCGGGCGAAGTTGCTCTACGCCGCCGAGACGCTTGCGCGCAGCATCCGCAGCCACAATGATTTCCCGACGGCGATGGGCTATGCGCTGGGATATGGCGCGCGGCTTCTGGAGCGTGCGCCCCGGTGTCTTTATCAAACGCTGGACATGGCGGGGGACGGGCAGAACAATGAGGGGTTCGGCCCGGCGCTGGCCTATGCGGAATTTCCTTTCGACGGGGTCACGGTGAATGGGCTGGTCGTGAATGGCGCCGATTATGAGGCGGAGACCGGGCTCATCGCGTTTTATCAAAGCCAGGTGCTGCATGGGCCGGGCGCGTTTCTCGAGATTGCGCAGGGGTTCGAGGATTACGAGCGCGCGATGCGGCGGAAACTGGAGCGGGAGCTGTCGCCGCCAGTGATCGGAGCCCTGTCTTCGGATCCCAAAGGATGAGGGCCTTGCAGGCGTTGTGCCTGGCGGGCGCAGTTGCGGCGGTGACGGGCAGCGAAGCCGTGGCAGGTTGCCGCCAGGCATTGGCGCTTGGGCTGGATGTGTCGGGCTCGGTTGACCTGCGGGAGTATCGGTTGCAGATCGACGGGCTTATCACAGCGCTGAATGACCCTGAGGTGGTGCGCATCCTGCTGGCGGTACCCAGCGCGCCCATCGCCGTGATGGTGTTCGAGTGGAGCGGGCCGGAGGATCAGGTCGTGCTAGTGCCCTGGACCACCGTGGCGGATCCCGACACGCTGGCCGGGATCAGCGCTGCGCTGGCGGAGACAGAGCGGCGCGATGCGACGCCCGGCACCGCCCTCGGCGTGGCGATGAAGACGGGCGCGGCATACCTTGATCAAAAGAAGGACTGCTGGAAGCGGACACTGGATATCTCGGGCGACGGGCAGTCGAACCTCGGCCCCCGCCCGCGCGACGTGAAAGACGCCATTGGCGCGCGCGGCATCACCATCAATGCGCTGGTGATCGGAGCCGATGCGCCCGCCACCGGCGACCGGCGCCAAAGCGAGATTGCCGAGCTGTCGTCCTACT
Source organism: Roseobacter cerffii (assembly GCF_054226325.1). NCBI lineage: Bacteria > Pseudomonadati > Pseudomonadota > Alphaproteobacteria > Rhodobacterales > Roseobacteraceae > Roseobacter > Roseobacter cerffii. The sequence continues at coordinate 1,318,061 of NZ_CM135757.1, read as the reverse complement.
TCCGATCAAACGTGATCACAGGGCCGGATGCTTTTGTGCAAACGGCCCTGGGTTTTGAGGACTATGCGGCCGCCATGACCGCCAAGCTCAAGCGTGAACTCGACGGGCTGGCGATCAGCGCGCTTCAGTAGATGTAGCGGATCTGGTCCGACCAGTAGCGCTCCATGCGCTTCAGCGACCGGGTGATGTCATCGATGCCATCCGGGCCCAGCACACCCTTGTTTTCGAGCCCATCCGCATGGCGGGAGAAAAGATCGGCCACCACATGGCGGATCTTCTGGCCCTTTTCGGTCAGCTTCACCCGCACCGAACGGCGATCAATCTCGCAACGCTGGTGATGCATGTACCCCATGTCGACCAGCTTCTTGAGGTTATAACTGACGTTGCTGCCCTGGTAGTAACCCCGGCTTTTCAGCTCGCCCGCGGTGACCTCGTTGTCACCGATGTTAAAGAGCAGCAGCGCCTGAACCGCATTGATCTCCAGCACCCCGACCCGCTCGAACTCGTCCTTGATGACATCGAGCAGCAGGCGGTGCAAACGCTCCACCAGCGACAACGCCTCGAGGTAACTGACCATGAAGCCCTGACTGCGGGCCATGGCGGGCGTCTCCGGTGGAATTTGATCTTGAATGCTCATCTACGCGCTCCGACTCGTTCCAATTTGGTCGGAATATGCGCGAGAAACGCCAATAATTCGTTAAAAACAGGCAAAACGCCCGTACGGTGCGCTCTCAGGCCCCCGCGCGCGGCAGCCCGCCGATAATCCGCGTGATCAGCGCGGCGTATCGCGCGGGCGGGGCAACCTGCTCGCTAACCCATTGATAAAGATCATGGTCATTCTCGCTGAGCAGGTCGTCATAGAGGTCGAGCCCTGCCTCATCCATCGCGTCGAGATTGGCCTCGGCGAAGGGCTGCAGAATCACGTCCATTTCCTTGATCCCGCGCCGCATCGAGCGCATTTTCAGCCGCTTGATGCGGTGTTCACGCAGCTCGCTCATGCAGATCTTCTTTCAGAGCCGTGCGCAGTTTCTTCTCCAGCCGAGCCATCTGTTCGGCCCGCGCCATCATGTCGATGCGCAGATCCCGCATCTCGTTCAGGATGTCATGCGCCGAGGCTGGCAGGTTGGCCTCTTCCATCGGGGCGTCGAGCCCTTCGCCCTGCCCGTTGATCAGCCACATCATCGAGACGTTCAAGAGCCCCGCCATCATCGACAAACGGTTCGCGCGCGGCTCGCTGAGGTCGTTTTCCCAGGCGCGCAGCGTGGACACGCGCACACCCAGACGCCGCGCAAGCTGGGCCTGCGTCATCTCCGCCATCTCGCGGGCCGCGGCCACGCGATCACCGAAGGTTGCGGTTTCGGGGCCATACCAGTCTGTCGTGTCGTGCATGTCGTGATCTCCTTTGCGATGATCGCGCTTGAACGAGGGCAGCCTGCCCCCTACTACTCGGCCCACGTCATATCAAACCGAGGCCGAAATGGAATTCCTGTCTACGACACTTGCCCGCGTCAAACCGTCCCCCACCATCGCCGTGACCACGAAGGCCGCGGAACTAAAGGCGGCGGGGCGCGATGTGATCGGCCTTGGCGCAGGCGAGCCGGACTTCGACACGCCTCAGAACATCAAGGACGCCGCCGTGGCCGCCATCGCGGATGGCAAGACCAAATACACCGCCGTGGACGGAATTCCAGAGCTGAAGCGCGCGATCTGCGATAAACTGAAGCGTGACAACGATCTGAGCTATGAGCCATCGCAGGTCAGTGTGGGCACAGGTGGTAAACAAATCCTTTACAACGCCCTGATGGCGACACTGAACAAGGGCGATGAGGTTGTGATCCCAGCGCCCTATTGGGTGAGCTATCCGGATATGGTGCTGCTCGCAGGCGGCACGCCGGTGATTGCCGAGGCGTCTTTGCAGACCGGCTTCAAGCTGACCGCGGATCAGCTGGAGGCCGCGATCACGGACAAGACCAAGTGGCTGATCTTCAATTCACCGTCGAACCCGACCGGCGCGGGATACACCTGGGAGGAGCTGAAACAGCTGACCGATGTGCTGATGCGGCACCCGCATGTCTGGGTCATGACGGACGATATGTACGAGCATCTCGTCTATGATGATTTCAAGTTCTGCACGCCTGCGCAGGTGGAGCCGGGCTTGTATGACCGGACGCTGACGGTGAACGGGGTGAGCAAGGCCTATGCGATGACCGGCTGGCGGATTGGGTATGCCGCCGGGCCAGAGGAGCTCATCAAGGCGATGCGCAAGGTGCAGTCGCAGTCGACCTCCAACCCCTGTTCCATCAGCCAGTGGGCGGCGGTCGAGGCGCTCAACGGCACGCAGGACTTCATCGCGCCCAACAACGAGATGTTCATGCGCCGCCGCGATCTGGTGGTCGAGATGCTCAACGCTGCGGAAGGCATCCGCTGCCCGGTGCCCGACGGGGCCTTCTATGTCTATCCGTCGATTGCGGGCTGCATTGGCAAGACCTCGGCAGGCGGGACCGAGATCGTCGATGACGAAACCTTTGCCACGGCGCTTCTGGAAGAGACCGGTGTCGCTGTCGTCTTCGGGGCGGCCTTCGGGCTTTCGCCAAACTTCCGTGTCAGCTACGCTACGTCGGATGCGGCCCTGACAGAGGCCTGCACCCGCATCCAGAGCTTCTGTGCGGGTTTGACCTGAGCGAGGGCATCCGATGACCACCGCATTGCCGGAGTACTACTTTCGCGTCCGTGAGAACGGCGCCGCGGTGTTTCGCGTGGACACCGAGAACCGCCAGCGCCGGATCGAGATGGACCAGATTGCGGTGCTGAACATCCGCAATGGCGAGATCAAGCCGCAAGGTGACCGGGTGCTGTCGGAGGCGGATATGCAGGTCATCGAGGAGTGGATGGCCGCGCGCCGTGATCTGCTGGCGCGCCGGGACATGGACGACATCCACCGCGCGGTCGATCACATGAACCTGACGACGCAATGGGCGCAGTCGAAGGCCACGCCGGAACAGCTCGACGAGATCACCGACACGCTGCTGCTCGCGATGCATGACCTGCGCTCGGTGCTGGTGCGCAAGAAGGCCGACCGGCTCACGAAAGCGGGCGACTGATCCGCTGGTGAGGATGCCGGTGGGCTGGGCCTTGGGCCGGCCCTCGCTGTTCGCCCGCTCAGGTGTTGAAGAGGAAGTGCAACACGTCGCCGTCCTTGACCACGTAGGATTTGCCTTCCGCGCGCATCTTGCCCGCTTCCTTCGCCGCCTGCTCGCCACCAAGCGTGACGAAATCATCGTAGGCGATGGTCTCGGCGCGGATGAAGCCCTTCTCGAAATCCCCGTGGATCACGCCCGCGGCTTTCGGCGCAGAGGTCCCCGTGCGGATGGTCCAGGCGCGGGCCTCCTTGGGGCCCACGGTGAAATAGGTCTCCAAGTGCAGCAGGTCGTAGCCCGCGCGGATCAGACGGTCGAGCCCCGCCTCGGCCAGCCCCATTTCCTCCAAGAACATCGCGGCCTCGTCCTCTTCCAGCTGGCTGATCTCCTCCTCGATCTGGGCGGAGATGATGACATGGGCGTTGCCCTGCGCTGCGGCCATCTCGGCCACCTTGGCGGAGTGGTCATTGCCCTCCGCCGCCTCGGCCTCACCCACATTGCAAACGTAAAGCACCGGCTTGGTGGTCAGAAGCTGCAACATGGTCCAGGCCTTCGCATCCTCATCATCCACCTCAACCACGCGCGCGGGCTTGCCTTCTTCAAGCGCAGCGAGGGCCGCCTTCATCAGCCGCTCCTGCTGAACGGCTTCCTTGTCGCCGCCGCGCACTTTACGCACGATGTTCTGCAGGCGCTTCTCGATGCTCTCGATATCCGCGAGCATCAGCTCAGTCTCGATGGTCTCGGCGTCAGCCACCGGGTCAACGCGGCCCTCGACATGGGTCACATCGCCATCCTCGAAACAGCGCAGTACGTGGGCGATGGCGTCAACCTCGCGAATGTTGGCCAGGAACTGATTGCCCAGCCCTTCGCCCTTGGACGCGCCTTTCACCAGCCCGGCGATGTCCACAAAGGTCATGCGGGTCGGGATGATCTGCTTGGAGTTCGCGATGCCCGCCAGCTTGTCGAGCCGCGCGTCGGGCACGGCGACCTCACCCACATTGGGCTCGATGGTGCAGAACGGGAAGTTCGCCGCCTGTGCGGCCGCGGTCCGGGTCAGCGCGTTGAAAAGGGTGGATTTGCCCACATTCGGCAGACCCACGATGCCCATCTTGAAACCCATGTTAGCGTCCTTTCGTGAATTGGCGCTGTCCTAGGGGTTTGGCTGGGTCAAGACAAGTCCCCGCGCTGGCGGCGGTCTTCGCGCGCGTGGAAGATCAGGAACCATGCGAGCAGGATGAACATCGGATGTGTGAGCCCGCCCGAGAAGATCAGCGCCGGGATCCAGATGAGAAACACCAGGACAGCGATGATCGGGCGGCCTGTCAGCAGGATCGACAGGGGCGGCAGGAGGATGGCGAGTAGATAATTCATACCCAGCATATAGGGTGGCACGCGCCCCGGTTGAGAGGGAAGCCAAAAATTTCTTTCCCCCTTGAACGCGCGGCTTTTGGTGCATTGATTTCCGCCGCTCTTTTCGGCATTGCGGGTCCGAACGACAAGAAGGGGCCGGGACATGAGCCGCATCGACGCGAAATTTGCAGAGCTGGCGCAGGCCGGGAAGAAAGCCTTCGTGGCCTATGTGATGGCCGGCGATCCAGACTATGACCGCTCGCTGGAGGTGGTGCGCGGGCTGCCGGGCGCGGGCGTCGATGTGATCGAGTTGGGGCTGCCCTTCACCGACCCGATGGCCGATGGGCCGACGATCCAGCTCGCCGGGCAGCGCGCGCTGGAAGGCGGCATGACGCTGGCGCGCACGCTGGAGCTGGCGCGGGCCTTCCGCGAGGATGATCAGGAGACGCCGATTGTGCTGATGGGCTATTACAACCCCATCTACAGCCGGGGCGTGGAGCGATTTCTGACCGAGGCCAAAGACGCAGGCATCGACGGGCTGATCGTCGTTGACCTGCCGCCCGAAGAGGACAGCGAGCTTTGCCTGCCCGCACAAGAGGCCGGGCTGAACTTCATTCGTCTGGCCACACCGACCACCGATGACAAGCGCCTGCCGCGCGTGCTGCAGAACACCTCCGGCTTTGTCTACTACGTGTCGATCACCGGGATTACAGGGGCCGCAGAAGCACAGGCTGGTGACGTGGGCCCCGAAGTCGCGCGCATCAAATCGGCGACGGATCTGCCGCTGGTGGTGGGCTTCGGCGTGAACACACCCGAAAAGTCGCGCGCCATTGCCGAGGTGGCCGATGGCGTCGTGGTGGGATCGGCCATCGTGAGCAAGATCGGCGCGGGCGAACCGGTGGCCGATGTGCTGGCCTTCGTGAAAACCCTCTCGGACGGGGCGCATAGCGCGTAAGACAGGCGCCATCTGGGGCCCGACCGGCAGGGAAGCCACACCCCAACCCGCAGTGTGAACCCGAATGGCCCAGACAGGTCAGGTGGGCTTCAGGCCACCTTTGCCCGGCGCACTCATCCCTGCCCATTGCGGTCTTCATCGAGATGGATGCGCAACGCGCGCAGGACCGGCAAGGCCTCGAGCAGGCGCGCGGTGTCGAAGCTCTCGGCCAGCCGCGCGAAGTCGGGCGCCAGATCGGCGATGGCCTGATTGCGCACCGCCCGGCCTGCGTCGGTGAGCCAGACAAGCTTGGAGCGCCCGTCCTCAGGGTTGGCGCGCACCTCCACGAGGCCTCGGGCAACCAGCACCTTCACCGTATGGGTCATCGAGGTCTTGGGCACCTGGAAGGCCCGTGCCATATCGATGAGCGCACGCCCGTCGCCGAGGCGAATGAGGTGGTTGAGCACCGTGAAATGCGGCGCGATCAGCCCCTCGGGCAGGCGCGCTTCCAGCAGCGTGCGGCTGAGCTGTTCGATGATGGCGATCTCGTTGAAGACCTCGAAATAGGTGGCGGGCGCAGTGTCAGGCATTCAGCAGTTTGGTCTCCAGCGGCCAGCGCGGCGTGCGCGGCACATCCGGACCGTAGCCCAAACGCCCGAGCATTTGAACGGTCTGGCCCGGGCGCGCGAGGCGTTTGTGGGCGGCGGCGTAATGACCCGCCATCTCGGGGTATTCCTGCAAGCACTGGCTGACCGGGTGCAGCGCCACGCCGAGGGCGGTGCACTTGAGGTTCAGCCGAAGCCATTGTCGCCCGGCCTCGATCTGGTCTTCGCGGGTGTTGGTGGGGCTGACAAGGGCGGCGTAGGCAGGCGTCGCGTGCAGCATCTCATGGTAGATCTCGACACCTTGCTGAAAGCCCTGGCTCTCGGGATCGGACTGCGCCGCGCGAGAGAGCATGCCGGCGAGCATCAGGGTTTCCAGCATCGGGCCGCCGAGGTCGATCCCGTCGGGGTTGGCCTCGATCTCGGCCTTGCCGAAGCGCATGAGATCCACGGATTCCTGCATCGTACGCGGGGTCATCGCCTCGACCTCCCATGCGGCCCAGGTGAGGGTTTTCAGGGCCGCGACCATGGGCGCATCCGTATAGATGTCGGCGAAGAGTTCCAGTTCATTGGCGTGGGCCGCGGTGAGCGGCGTGGCCTCGAAAGGTTCCTTGCAGGAGCGACGCGCCATGATCTGGGCGCTGAGCGGATCCGCCGTGCCGCCGTCGGTGAAGACCGCGCGGGCGACAGGGCCGTCCTCGCCCTCCGGATAGAGTGTGAGATCAACCGCGTGACCCCCTGCCCCCGCAGCGAGCACCAGCTGCTCAATGAAGCAGCCGAGGCCGATGGTGATCTGGCGGTCGAAGGGATCGGTCTCCGGCAGGCGGCGCGCGGGGTCGCGGTGGATCAGCACCGTATCCGGCCCGTCGAGCCCAACCTGCCAGGGCTGGAGATTGTGCGGATTAGGCGCGAGCAGCGCAAAGCTGAGCGCGTTGAGGCGCGGGTCGTCATACTCCCCCGCCGCCTCCCACGGCGCGAGCGCGCTGTGCGGGGTGCGGGTGGCCAGAAAGCCCGCGGCAGAGGCGGTGGCCGCGAGCACGGTGCCGCCTCCGATCACGGTGAGGGCTTTGCGGCGGGGCATGGGCATGGCGGTCTCCTTTCATATGGTGCGATTTCGCACTTTCTATATAGTACGATATTGCACCAATCAAGAACCCATTCGCTGATTGATCTTCATATCGCGAATTGGTAACTAAACTTGACCAATACGGGGGCCGTCATGCCAGTCATCACCAATATTCAGGATCTCAAACGTCTGCACGAACGCCGCGTGCCCCGGATGTTCTTCGACTACGCGGAATCGGGCAGCTGGACAGAGCAGACCTTCCGCGAGAACACCTCTGATTTCGAGAAGATCCGCCTGCGCCAACGCGTGGCCGTGGACATGACCGGGCGCAGCACGGCCGGTCAGATGATCGGCGAGGATGTGTCGATGCCCGTGGCCCTCGCCCCCGTTGGGATCACGGGGATGCAGCACGCGGATGGCGAGATGAAGGCGGCGCGGGCGGCGGAGAAATTTGGCGTGCCGTTTACGCTCAGCACCATGTCGATCAACTCGATCGAGGATGTGGCGGGGTTCACCTCCAAGCCCTTCTGGTTCCAGCTCTACATGATGAAGGACACCGACTACATCAGCCGTCTGATCCAGCGGGCGAAGGATGCGAACTGCTCGGCGCTGGTGATCACACTTGATCTGCAGATCCTCGGGCAGCGGCACAAGGACATCAAGAACGGGTTGTCGACGCCACCGAAGTTGACCTTGAAGACCATGGCCAATCTGGCCACGAAATGGGCCTGGGGCATCGAGATGATGAGCGCCAAGCGACGTGAGTTCGGCAATATCGTGGGGCACGTGCAAGGCATCTCCGATCCCAGTTCGCTGAGCGTCTGGGCGGCGGAGAGTTTCGACCCGACGCTTGACTGGGCGAAGATTGCGCAGCTCAAGGAGGAATGGGGCGGCAAGGTGATCCTGAAGGGCATTCTTGACGCCGACGACGCTAAGATGGCGCTGAAGGTGGGGGCCGATGCGATCATCGTGAGCAACCACGGGGGGCGGCAACTGGATGGCGCGCTGAGCTCGATCCGCGCGCTGCCGTCTATTCTGGAGGCGGTGGGCGATCAGATCGAGGTGCATATGGACGGCGGCATCCGCTCAGGCCAGGACGTGCTGAAGTCGCTGGCGATGGGGGCCAAGGGCACCTACATCGGGCGCGCATTCATTTACGGGCTGGGGGCCATGGGCCAGCAGGGTGTGACCCGCGCGCTGGAGGTGATTCACAAGGAGCTGGACACGACCATGGCGCTTTGCGGGGAGACCAAGGTGGGCGATCTGGGGCGGCACAACCTGCTGATCCCGGAAGACTTTGAAGGGCGGTGGCAGGACTGAGCACCGGCTGGTCGTTTTGAAAGCGAACCAGTTGTACAGACGCGCCGTTCCGAGGGGTGGCGCCCTCGCGCCGCCCCGTGGGGGCGGAACGGCGCGGCGCAACAGTGCCTGTTGCGCGGGGCCTCAATCTGAGCGGTGCAAAAACCGACTGGAGGGATCAAAACGTCTGGGGGCGCGCCGCGATGCGGGCGGCCAGCACGGGCACGAGTGCGGCGACGCAGAGCACCAGCAGCGCGGCAACGACCCAGAAGCCTGCGCGCAGGCCGAAGAGCTCGGAGGTGACCCCCATCAGGGGTGGGCTCACGAAAAACGCGCCATAGCCAAGCGCCGAGGCGCGGCTGATCGCCGCGAGGCGGGCTTTCGGCGGGACAATTCGCCCGATCAGCGCCAGCGCCAGCGGGGCGACCACGGAGATGCCCAGCCCGGTCAGCGCAAAACCGATGTAGGCCATCATCAGCGTGGGCGCGGCCCCGACCAGCAAGAGCCCCCCTGCGGATACAACGGACGCCACCGTGATGAACGGCAAGGTGGGCAGCCGGTCAGAGAGGAAATGCCCCGACAGCCGCCCGATTCCCATCGATAAGCCCAAGAGCGCAGGGCCAAGCGCGCCCTCTGCGGGGCCGCCGCCCAGCGTGCGTTCGAGATGCAGCGCGGACCAGCCCTCGGAGGCGGCCTCGGTCAGGAAGGCCACGAGCACCAGCGCACCGGTGCCCCAGACCAGCAGGTGCGGCAGAGGCGCATCGGGCGTGGTGTCCTCCTCGGGCATCGCGCGGACGCGGGCCTCGAGCATGACCCACCCCGCGATCACGGTGAGAGCGATCAGCACGGTGAAGACCTGCGCGGGAGACCAGCCAAGCTCGCGCAGGATACCCGTCGCCAAGGCGCAGCCCGCGTAGGTGAAGGAGAACATCGCGTGGTTGAGGTTCATGAGGTGCCGCCCCGAGCGCGCCTCGATCTCGGAGACGCGCACATTGGCCAGCACATCGGTGACCCCTGCCCCAACCGAGGCGAGCGTCATGGCGAGACCGAAGGCGATGATCTCTGTTGAAAGGCCCGCGCCCAGCATGCCCAGCGACATCAGCATCGCGCCCAGCGGCAAGGCCCAGCGGCCTGCAAGCCGGTGCGTGAGTGGTGCGAGCCACATGGCCGCGAGCGCCCCGAGAGACGCGAGCAGCATGACACCGCCATAGACCCCGTCAGAGGCGCCGATCGCCGATTTGATCACCGGCATCTGGGCAAAATAGCTCGACCAGGCCACGCCCACGATGACGAAGCCTGCCAGGGATTTTCGGGACAGCCAGAGATCACTCATCAAGCGCATGTCGCAGCGGTGACACGGGTGCTCGGAACCTGCAAGATCGCATCTGCGAAAAACCTCTTTTCATGCAGGGCAAACCGGTCTATACGCGCGGCTTCACGTGGGGCTACAGCCTTGGAGGAGCCCCGCCTTAAACATATTGGAGACTTAAGATGGCTGGAGAAATTCCGGATCTTGTGGCTCAGGAACGGACGGGGACAGGCAAGGGCGCCGCTCGTCAGGCGCGCCGCGATGGCATGGTTCCTGGGATCGTATTCGGGGGCGACGCGGACCCGCTGCCGATCAACATTCCGTTCAACGTGCTGCTGAAAAAGCTGAAGGAAGGCCGGTTCAAGTCGACCCTCTTCAACATGAAAGTGGAAGGCCACGACGATGTGCGTGTGATCTGCCGCGACGTACAGCGCCACGTGGTCAAAGACCTGCCCACGCATATCGACTTCATGCGTCTGCGCCGAACCACGAAGATCAACCTCTTCATCGCCGTGGAAGTGGAAGGCGAAGACGTCTCGCCCGGCCTGAAGAAGGGCGGTGTGCTGACGCTGATCCGTCCGGAGGTTGAGCTGATCGTGACCGCGGGTGATATCCCTGATCACATCACCATCGACATCTCCGAGATGGAGATCGGCGACAACATCACGATCTCCTCGGTCACCCTGCCCGAAGGGGCGAAGCCGACCATCGACCGTGATTTCGTGATCGCGCAGATCTCTGCACCGGCGGGTCTTGCGTCCTCCGAGGACGAAGAGGACGATGGCGCCGAGGCCGAAGAGGCACCGGAAGCAGAGGCAGAAGCCACTGAAGAATAAGATATATCCTGTTTTGGATATGCGATGCGGGGCCCTGTGTGGCCCCGTATTTCGTTTGGGGCGCCGCTTTGATATGCTGCAGTGCAATATCAAGGAGCATCGCCATGAAACTGATCGTGGGTTTGGGCAATCCCGGCGCGAAATACGCCAAGAACCGGCATAACATCGGCTTCATGGCGCTGGACCGGATCGCGGCGGATCACGGGTTTGGGCCATGGAAGGGCAAGCATCAGGGCAGCCTGAGCGAAGGGCGGTTTGGCTCGGATCGCGCAGTGCTGCTGAAGCCCGAGACCTTCATGAACAACTCCGGCCAGTCGGTGCAGGCGGCGATGCGGTTCTACAAGCTGGAGCCTGCCGATGTTGTGGTGCTGCATGACGAGATCGACCTTGCGCCTGGGAAGGTCAAGCACAAGGTCGGTGGGGGTCATGCGGGGCATAACGGATTGCGCTCGGTCCATGCGCATATCGGGCCGGAGTATGCGCGGGTGCGTCTGGGCGTCGGCCACCCCGGGCACAAGGACGCGGTGCCGGGTTATGTGTTGCGCGACTTTGCCAAGGCGGATGAGGCGTGGCTTGACGACGTGCTGCGCGGGGTGAGCGACGGGGCGCCCTATCTGGCGGCGGGTGATGCGTCGAAATTCATGAACGCTGTGGCGCTTCTGTTGACCCCGCCCCGCTCGGGCACCGGCCAAAAGGCGCCCGAGAAAGCGGCGCCCCCTGCCCCCACGCCGGAGCCCGAGCCCGACACACGCTCGCCGCTGCAGAGATTGGTGGAGCGGTTTCGATGACGATGACCCTGGCGGAGGCCTTCCGACATCAGGCAATCAGCTGCACGACGATGGGCTCACCCTTCATGGGCCAGTTGCTCAATCTTCTGGCCGAGCATTGGCCTGAGACCAGCGCGCTGGCCAAACGCCTGGCCCTGTTCGAAGGGGACATCGGCCCCGCAGGGCACTCCCTGCCCCTGCGCACGGCGGGCGGGCTGCACGCGCTGGTGCTCAGCGGGCGCGCGCCGGAGCTGGCGGCCCTCTATCCCCCGGCTGAGGTCAGTGATGCGGCGCTGTTGCAGGCGGTGCTGGCCGCCGTCGAGGCCCATGAGGCGTTTTTGCTCGACTGGGTCGAGAGCCCGCCCCAGACCAATGAAGTCCGCCGTTCAGCCGCGTTGATCGCGGGCGCGGCGGTGGCGGCGGAGCGTTTCGATCTGCCCATCGTGCTGTCGGAGCTGGGCGCCAGCGGCGGGCTGAACCTGATGTGGGATCACTATGCGCTGTCGCTGCCGGGCGGCCTGCTGGCGCCAACTGATCCGGTGCTGACGCTGGCGCCGGACTGGGACGGCCCGATGCCGCCACAGCTGCGGCCCGTGGTCGCCGCCCGCGCCGGGGCCGATCTCAACCCGCTCGACCCGGCGACCCCCGAGGATCTGTTGCGCCTGACGGCCTATCTCTGGCCAGATCAGCCGCATCGGCTGGCGCTCACTCGGGCGGCGGCGGCGGTCATGGATGCGCCAATCCACCGCGGCGACGCGATCGACTGGCTCGACCAGCGCCTCAAGGACGCGCCCGAGGGGCATCTGCATCTCATCCAGCATACTGTGGCCTGGCAATACTTCCCGGCCGAGGTGCAGGCGCGGGGCACTGCCCTGATCGAGGCGGCAGGTGCGCAGGCGACGGAAGCCCGACCCCTGGCCTGGCTGTCGATGGAGAGCGATGGGGATACGACCGGCGGGATCGGCGCCGCGCTCACCCTGCGGCTGTGGCCGGGGGATGTGACGCTGTCGCTGGGCCGCGCGGATTTTCATGGGCGCTGGGTGCGCTGGTCCGGGGTGCCGCAGGCGGCCTGAGGGCAGTGCGTCGCATGGCAATCCGGCACCGCGCCGCTACATGGTAAGGTGACGGTGGCACCAGAGTGGAGATCGGCATGGAAAAGGACGACAGCGTCAACGTTCTGGGCGGGGCCTTGAAGGTCTGCGGGACCGATCCGGTCACCGGCTTTTTCCGCGATGGGCATTGCAACACCTGTTCCGCCGACCAGGGCAGCCACACGGTCTGCGCGGTGATGACCGAGGAGTTCCTCGCCTATTCGAAATACGTGGGCAATGATCTCAGCACACCGCGCCCCGAGTTCGGCTTTCAGGGCCTGAAGGCGGGCGACAGCTGGTGCCTCTGTGCGGGCCGGTTCCTGCAGGCGCATGACGAAGGCTGCGCGCCGCAGGTGCATCTGGCGGCGACGCACAAGCGCGCGCTGGAGATCGTGCCGCTGGAGGTTCTGGAGACCTATGCGCTGACCGTCTGAGGCGGCTACCTGATCTGGGACTGCCAGGCGGCACAGTCGATCTGGCTGGTCCGCGGAAAGCTCAAACCATCCAGAACCGCGCGCTGGCCACACATGCTGGCTTTGCAGACCCAATCCGGATCGGACAGTTGCACATCGCCGCCCGCCGTGACGCGCAGTTGCAGCCTGCAGCCACCCGTGCCCGGGAAATCCCAGCCCCCAGCGACCTCCTGCCCTGCCATCTGTCCCGAACAGCTGTGCCCGTTGGCTTGCCAGCTGGAGATTTCGAGCTGTGCGGCACCACCGCCCGCGAGATCAAGCCGCAAGGTGTCATCACCCTGCGCATAGCAGAAGGCGGTTGCCTGAACCGCTGCGGTGGAGGCCGCCTTGGGCGTGCAGGGGATTTGCGAGACGCGGAACCCTTCGCCCGCGATGTCGTCGATCTTCCAGAACCCGTCTTCCTGGATGAAGTCATAGGCCACCTGCGCCGGCGTGCCAAAGTTCGAGAATGTCGCGACGATGGTGATCTGTGCGGGCGCGGTCTGCGTGCTGAGGCGCAGGCTGTTGGCGATCTCGGTTGCATCGTAATCATTGCCCGGGATCGCGAAGCCGAAGTCGACGCAGGCCTGCGCCAGATCATCGCCGTAGGTGTCATTGGCGTCGTAAAAGGCCACCATGCGGCGGGAGAAAAACCCGCCCCGCTGCGCGGGTGCCGAGAGGTACTCAAGCCCCTGCTGCGAGGCTGGCGCAGTGCTCGTCAAGGACGTGTAGACCCAGCGCACGATATCTTCCGGACCCTGCGCGGCAGCCGCCAGCGCCGAGGCCCAAACCAGCGTGATCGCAGCCAAAATCCGTGTCATCCGCACCCCTCCTGCCGCGCAGGCTAGCAAGGTCGGGGATGAAATCAAGCGCGGGTCAGGCGAATTCACCCATCTCGAAGCCGAGGGCCTTGGCGACGGTGAAGATGTCCTTGTCGCCGCGCCCGCACATGTTCATGCAGAGGATGTGTTCTTTGGGCAGGGTCGGTGCGATCTTCATCACATGGGCCAGCGCGTGGGAGGGCTCCAGCGCGGGGATGATGCCTTCGAGCTCACAGCAAAGCTGGAAGGCTTCGAGCGCCTCTTTGTCGGTGATCGCCACATATTCGGCGCGGCCGATGTCGTGCAGCCAGGCGTGTTCGGGGCCGATGCCCGGGTAGTCGAGCCCGGCGGAAATCGAGAAGCCTTCGAGGATCTGGCCGTCATCGTCCTGCAAGAGATACGTGCGGTTGCCGTGCAACACGCCGGGGCGTCCGCCGGTGAGGGAGGCACAGTGCTCCATCTTGGCATTCACACCCTTGCCGCCTGCTTCGACGCCGATGATGCCGACCTCCTTATCATCGAGGAAGGGATAGAAGAGGCCCATCGCGTTCGACCCACCCCCAATCGCGGCAATCACCGTGTCGGGGAAGCGGCCCTCGGCGGCGACCATCTGTTCGCGCACTTCCTTGCCGATGATGCTTTGGAAGTCGCGCACCATCGCCGGGTACGGGTGCGGCCCCGCGACCGTGCCGATGCAGTAGAAGGTGTCGCGCACATTGGTGACCCAGTCGCGCAGCGCATCATTCATCGCGTCTTTCAGCGTACCGCGCCCGGAGGTCACGGGCACCACTTCGGCGCCCAGCAGGCGCATGCGGAAGACGTTGGGCGCCTGACGTTCCACGTCATGCGCGCCCATGTAGACCACGCATTTGAGCCCGAACTTGGCGCAGACGGTGGCGGTGGCCACGCCGTGCTGGCCCGCGCCTGTCTCGGCGATTATCCGGGTCTTGCCCATGCGGCGCGCGAGGATGATCTGGCCCAGCACGTTGTTGATCTTGTGGGCACCCGTATGGTTCAGCTCGTCGCGCTTCATATAGACCTTGGCACCACCCAGATGGTCGGTCAGGCGCTCGGCGAGGTAGAGCGGGCTGGGGCGGCCCACGTAATGGGTCCAGAGGTGGTTCATCTCGGCCCAGAAGCTGTCGTCGGTCTTCGCTTTTTCGTATTGCGCTTCCAGCTCCAGGATCAGCGGCATCAGCGTCTCGGACACGAACCGCCCGCCAAAATCACCAAACCGGCCGTTTTCATCCGGGCCGGTCATGAAGGAATTGAAAAGATCGTTTGCCATCCCGCGCACTCCTGTCAGATCAGATTGCGTTTATACCCGATGTGCGAAGGGGTAAAGCCGAGGGACTGATAGAACCGCGCGCTGTCGGTGCGACTTTTGTTCATGGTGAGTTGGATGAGGCTGCACCCGGCGGTCTCGGCGCGGACAATGGCGTCGTCGATCATCTGTTTCCCGATCCCCTGCCCACGCAGGTCCGAGGCCACGCGCACGCTTTCGATCTGGGCTCGGCGGGCGGCGCGCAGGGAGAGGCCGGAGATGAAGGTGATCTGGTAGGTCGCGACGACGCGGTCGGCTTGGATACCGACGATCAGGTGGTTGGCCGCCTCTTCGGTCATGCGATCGAAGGCCGCTTGATAGTCGGCGAGTGCGAGCCCTTCGCGGGTTGCGCCGAGCGTGTCGTCTTCGAGCAGGGCGATCACATCGGCCACCTCGTCGCGGGTGGCGGGACGGAAGGTGACGGTCATGCTTGTGCAGCGGCGGCGAAGCCACGGACGAGATCAAGGTCTTTCACCCCCGGGGCGCTCTCGACGCCCGAGGCCACATCCACCTGTTTGGCGCCGGTCATCCTGATTGCTTCACCCACATTCTCCGGGGTGAGCCCGCCCGCGAGCATCCAGGGCACCGGCCAGCGGCGGCCGGCGATCAGGCGCCAGTCAAAGGTGAGCCCGTTGCCGCCGGGAAGCTCACCGCCTTTCGGTGGTTTGGCATCCACGAGGATCTGGTCGGCGACGGGAAAGTAGCTGTCGAGCTTTGACAGGTCGGAGGCATCGGCCACACCCACCGCCTTCATAACCGGCAGCCCGTAGCGCGCCTTGACCTCGGCCACGCGCTCAGGCGGCTCGGAGCCGTGAAGTTGCAGCATGTCCAGCGGCACCTGGGCTGTCAGCGCGTCGAGGAAGGTATCGTTGGCGTTCACGGTCAGGGCGACCTTAGCCAGGCCGACGGGCGCGCCAAGTGCAAGATCACGCGCGTTCTCCAGCGTGACGGAGCGCGGGGATTTCTCGAAGAAGGTGAAGCCGCAATATGACGCACCAGCCGCGGCCACGGCGGTGACCTCTTCAGCGGTGCGCAGCCCGCAGATTTTGACGGAAATCCTGTCAGCCATGGCGGCGTTTGAGCACGCAACGCGGCGAGACACAAGAGAGGGGCTCAGCTGGCCTCGTCGAGTAGAGCCAGCACTTCGTCTTTGCCGGCGTGCTTTTCGTCCTTGAGCTTGGCGATCTCGCGCTCGAGCCGACGCATCTCGCGCGCCTGGCGCGCCGCTTCGGCGCGCTGGCCATGCTCGCGCACCCATTCCCAGACGAAGCCGACCAGCAGGCCCACGACGATACCGCCAAAGATCACGATGAA
This sequence comes from Roseobacter cerffii, assembly GCF_054226325.1. Classification (NCBI taxonomy): domain Bacteria; kingdom Pseudomonadati; phylum Pseudomonadota; class Alphaproteobacteria; order Rhodobacterales; family Roseobacteraceae; genus Roseobacter; species Roseobacter cerffii. The sequence continues at coordinate 1,301,759 of NZ_CM135757.1, read as the reverse complement.
GAGCGGCAGCTCGATCTGCGGGTTCACCGAGAACCAGCCCGCGACTTCAGACGGGATCAGCTGCAGCGACACAAGACCGCGGTTCGCGATGGCCACCGCAATGAGCGCAATCCCGAAGGTGGCGATGCAGGCGTAGCGGATGTAGCGCATCAGGATTTCCCGTTCAGACGGTCACGCAACAGCTTGCCGGTCTTGAAGAAGGGCACGTATTTCTCTTCCACATGCACGGTCTCGCCCGTGCGCGGGTTGCGTCCCACGCGGGCGTCGCGCTTCTTGACCGAGAAGGCGCCGAAGCCGCGCAACTCGACCCGGTCGCCCCGGGCCATGGCCCCGGTGACTTCCTCGAAAATGGTGTTCACAATCCGCTCGACGTCGCGCTGATAGAGATGGGGGTTTTCATCTGCGATCTTTTGGATCAGCTCGGAACGGATCATGGCAGCATCCCTTGTTGTGTGTCGGCGCTTTCGGTGCGCTTGTTTGCGCAACTATAGAAACAAACCCGGCTTTCGGAAAGTCGGCCTTTTACCGGCTTTTAACTTTTTTGCCGTGGAACACGCTGTATTCCGGCGCTTTTTCGCGATGTGCCCGGGCCGCGCCGGATTGATGCGGAACGCGATGCTGATGCCGCAGCGCAGCAGGACGCTCTGATTCGCCGCCCCTTCGCGGTGCCTGTGGCGCCCGTCCGCAGCACCAATTTCGGGGCGGCTCAGGCGGTGGGTCTGCCCATCCGCAAGGCACCGATAATCTACCGGCAATGGAGAACAGATGTCGCAGCGCTCGCGCATTGCGTGAAAACCGCAAATCTGCTTATCTCGGTCTAAAGGGGTGCCCGCAAGAGTTCCAAAAAGGAAACGGGCGTAGACACAATAGTGCCAACGCAAGGGAAGTTTTTTCATGACAGCGAATAGTGGACCACGCGATGTTTGCGTGATCGGATCCGGTCCGGCCGGTCTTCAGGCGGGATACTACTTTCAGAAAAAGGGGCTCGACTTCGTGATCCTCGAGCGCGGAGCGAAGGTGTGCAGTTTTTTCCGCAGCTTTCCGCGCCATCGCCAGTTCATTTCGATCAACAAGGTGCATACCGGGTTGTCCAACGCGGAAACGCGGTTGCGGCATGACTGGAATTCGCTGCTGAACGACGAGGGGCTGCTCTTCAAGGATTGGAGCCGGAAGTATTTCCCGGCGGCGGATGATTTCGTGGCCTATGCCGAGACCTTCGCGGCGCAGATGGAAGACCGTATTCTTTGCGACAGTGACGTGGTGGAGATCTCGAAGGCCGATGGCATCTTCGCGCTACGCTGCGCCGATGGCACCGTTCATCATGCGCGCAATGTGATCGTGGCAACCGGCGTGTCCCAGCCCTGGGATCCGGGCATCGAAGGGTTTGATCTGGTCGACAATTACTTTGACTTCGACCCGACGCCCGAGCAGTTCGAGAACGAACGGGTGCTGATCCTCGGCAAGGGCAACTCGGCCTTTGAGACGGCGGATTCGCTGATCGAGCACGCCGCCTCGATCCATGTGATGAGCCCGAACCCGGTACGCTTTGCCTGGCAGACACATTTCGTGGGGCACCTGCGGGCGGTGAACAACAACTTCCTCGACACCTATCAGTTGAAATCCCAGAACGCGGTGATCGATGCAAAGGCCACGAAGATCGAACACAAGGATGGCGTCTATACCGTGACAGCCGAGATGCGCGCGGCAGAAGGCCACGAAATCGTGCTGACCTACGATCGGGTGATTGCCTGCACGGGATTCCGCTTTGATGCCGATATCTTTGCCGAAGACATCCGCCCCACCCTGCGCCATTTCGACAAGTTCCCGGCGATGACGGCGGAGTGGGAGAGCGAGAGCACCGAGGGGCTGTTCTTTGCGGGCACGATTATGCAGTCGCGCGACTATCGCAAGACGATGTCGGGCTTTGTGCACGGGTTCCGGCACAATGTGAAATGCCTGGCGGAGTTCGTGGCGGGCCGGGTACAAGGCACGCCGTACCCCAGCACGCAGATGCCGCTCGAGTCCGAGGCGCTGACCACGGCGATCATCGAGCGGATCAGCACCTGTTCCGGCGTATTCCTGCAGCCGGGGTTCCTTTGCGATGTCATCGAGCTGGGTGGTGCGCAGCCGGGGCGCAGGTTCCAGGATGTGCCGGTGGCCTGGGTGCAGGAGACCGATGCGGTCGGGCGCGATCACCTGATGGTGACGCTGGAGTATGGCGATTTCGGCGGCGACTCGATGCATGTGAAGCGGCAGCACAACGTGTTTGGCGACACCCCCGATGCCTTCATTCACCCGGTGATCCGGCATATCCGCGATGGGGTGCAGGTGGCTGAGGTGCATCTGGCCGACCATCTGGACGCCGATTGGCGCCCGCGTGAAGATCGCGGTCAGGACATCGCGACCGTGCTGCGCATGAGCTTCCAGGACGCGGGCGAGACGCTGGCCCCGTCGGAGGTGGCGCGGCGCCAGATCACCGCATTTCTCAGCGAACAGGGGATCGGGACAGGCACCGCGACGCAGACCGCGGCGGAGTAACCGACCCCGGCAGACAAGAAGAAGGCCCCGCGGAGTGCTCCGCGGGGCCTTCTTAATTCCGTATCAGGCCTGAGCCTTAGTCGTCGCCCTTGTTGAGCGCCGCGCCCAGGATATCACCCAGCGATGCACCGGAGTCCGAGGAGCCATACTGTTCCACGGCCTCTTTCTCTTCGGCGATCTCGCGCGCCTTGATCGACACGCCCAGACGACGGGCCTTGCTGTCCACATTGGTGACGCGCACGTCGACCTTGTCGCCGACCGAGAAGCGCTCGGGGCGCTGTTCGGCCCGGTCACGCGACAGATCGGAGCGGCGGATGAAGGATTTCATACCTTCGTATTCCACCTCGACGCCGCCGTCCTCGATGGCGGTCACGGTCACGGTCACGATGGAGCCACGTTTCACGCCGCCCACGGCTTCGGCGAACTTGTCGCCACCCACGGCCTTGATCGAGAGCGAGATGCGCTCTTTCTCGACATCCACTTCGGAGACAACCGCTTGCACCATATCGCCCTTGCGGTAGTCTTGGATCGCCTCTTCGCCGCGCTGGTCCCAGCTGAGATCGGAGAGGTGCACCATGCCGTCGATGTCGCCGTCGAGACCCACGAACAGACCAAACTCGGTGATGTTCTTGACCTCGCCTTCGACCTCTGTGCCCTCGGGATGTGTCTCGGCGAAGACTTCCCACGGGTTGCGCATGGTCTGCTTGAGGCCCAGGGACACGCGGCGCTTGGCACCGTCGATTTCCAGAACCATGACTTCGACTTCTTGGCTTGTGGAAACGATCTTGCCGGGATGCACGTTCTTCTTGGTCCAGGACATCTCGGAGACGTGCACGAGGCCTTCGACACCGGCTTCCAGCTCAACAAACGCACCATAATCGGTGATGTTTGTCACGCGGCCTGTGTGCACGGAATCGAGCGGATATTTCGCGGCCACCAGATCCCACGGGTCTTCCTGCAGCTGCTTCATGCCGAGGCTGATGCGGTGAGTTTCCTTGTTGATCTTGATGACCTGCACCTTGATGGTCTCGCCGATCGACAGGATTTCCGACGGGTGGTTGACCCGGCGCCATGCCATGTCGGTCACGTGCAGCAGGCCGTCGACACCGCCGAGGTCCACGAAGGCGCCGTATTCGGTGATGTTCTTGACGACGCCGTCCACGGTCTGACCTTCGGAGAGGTTGCCGATCACTTCGGCGCGCTGCTCGGCGCGGCTCTCTTCGAGGATCGCACGGCGCGAGACCACGATGTTGCCGCGGCGGCGGTCCATTTTCAGGATCTGGAACGGCTGTTTCAGACCCATGAGCGGGCCCGCATCGCGCACGGGGCGCACATCCACTTGCGAGCCGGGCAGGAAGGCCACGGCGCCGCCAAGATCAACGGTAAAGCCACCTTTGACACGACCAAAGATGGCGCCTTCGACGCGCTCTTCATCCGCATAGGCTTTTTCGAGACGATCCCAGGCTTCTTCGCGGCGCGCCATCTCGCGGGAGATGACCGCTTCGCCACGGGAGCTTTCGACCTGGCGCAGGAAGACTTCCACTTCGTCGCCCACGTCGATCTTGGGCGCTTCGCCGGGATCTGCAAATTCTTTGAGCTCGACGCGGCCTTCCATCTTGTAGCCGACGTCGATGATGGCCTGGCCCGCTTCAATCGCGATGACCTTGCCTTTGACAACAGACCCTTCCTGGGGCGTGTCCATTTCGAAGCTTTCGTTCAAGAGTGCTTCAAACTCTTCCATCATGTTTGCCATATGGCGCGTGTTTCCTAACGTTGATGTTTCTGGCCGCGCGGTTGTCTCCGCCGGTCTTTCGGGTTGGTCATATGTGGCGCGGTCAGACAAAAAACGAAGGGCCGGTTGTAGACCGACCCTGCTCGCCTAGTGTCATACAGCCGTCACCGCTGCTTCGACGCCGCGTCTATACCCAAGTTGCCCATGCGGCGCAAGCAGAGAACGCCTGTGCACCTGGGCCGCGTTAACCGTGCCTCAAGACCCCCAGCCATAATCTTTGCTGAACCCGTGGAACCAGAAGGTGAGGACGCGCGATGCTGCATTACGTGATTTATCAGAGCAAGGCCAAGGGCCCGGCCGATCCGAAGGTGCACAACGACATTCTCGAACGCTCGCAGGTCAACAATCGCGCAGCGGAGTTGACTGGGTTTCTCCATCGCGAGGGGGACTTCTTTTTGCAATACATCGAGGGGCCGAAAGGCGCTCTGCATGAGACGATCAACCGGATCCGGCAGGACCCGCGCCATTCGGAGATGAGCATCCTCTCCGAAGGCAAGCGCGACAGCCGCACCCTGCCCGACTGGCAGATGGGCTTTGTGGACCAAGATCAATTGTCACTGGCCGAACTGCTGGAAACGTCTGAAGACCGGCTGGAGTTGAAAGGGGTTGATCCCTTTGATCTGGTTGTCTTCCTGGCGGCCAATGCGGACGGGCTGCGCCATCGCCAGGCGGTCAGCTGACGGGATCAAATCACCACGAACCGGGGGCTGCGCGAGCCTCAGGGGCAGACATCAGCCTGCCCCTGGTGTGATCGCCTCATGAACGGAGAGGCCGCTCGCTCGCCTCAAGCCGTCTTGCGGTGGATCATCCCCAGCGCCCCGAGCCCGACGAGCAGCAAAGGCAGGCCAGCAGGCAGGGGCACGGGCGTCGGCTGGTCCGGACCAGGCAGCGGATCGGCGACAACCTCGATACTGTTGAAGTCGATGTCAAAGCTGATGCCGAAAGCGGCGCCGTTGAACTCGGTAAAGAGCCAGGCGGAGCCCGTGTGCATCGCCTGTAGCGCGTCCGTTGTCAGCACGTCCAACCCGCTGCCCGAAAAGATGTTAGTGTCGCCTTCGAACCTGATCCACAGATCTGAAATCGGTCCGGGGCCGCCAGCTGTATTGGATAGGAATTGGACGGTGTCGATGTTCGTGCCGGGCAAATCCGCAATCGCAAGCTCCACATCTGACGCGAACCACTGTCCCAAGGACCCGCCGCCAGGCCCAAAGGCTTCATAGCTGAGAGAGCTGACCGCGCTGTAATACGCCGAGGCCGAGCCGTTGCCCGGCGTCTCGTTGAAGTCATCGGCGGGCGCGCTGTCATCGATCTCGATGACCACACCCAGTTCAACGGGTTGTTCGCTGAAGGGGCTGGGCTCACCTTGATAGTTTTCGGCGTCAAAGAGCCCGGTGAAGCTGATGGTTTTGGCGGCTAGAGGTGTGCTGAGGGCGGTCAGCGCGGCCACCAGGGCCGCGCAAAGCGTGGGATAACGTGTCATGCCTGCACCGCCTTGTCCGATGTCCGGACGACACGCCCGCGCCGCACCCACCCGAAGGCGCCGAGACCAGAAAGCAGCAGCGGCAGGCCCGCAGGCAGTGGCACTGGCGCCGGGTTTGGATCAATTGGGTCATTGGGGTCCGTGACAACAATACTGTCGGGGTTGACGGCAAATCGCGCGCCGATCGCACCATCCCCGGCGATGGTATAGAGATCAATCCACGTGGTCGTCATTGCCTTCAGTGTATCGGTCGTGAGGTTGTCGACGGCGTTTGAGGCCCAGAGGTTTGCATCCCCCTCAAAGAGCAGCAACATCCAGTCCAGCGGTTCCGGACCCGTCGTTTCCTGAGAGAAAAACTGCGCACTGTCGCCGGTCAGAAAATCATCAATGGTCAAGACGACGTTGGAGGCTGACCAGGCTCCGATGGAATTGCCAAGCGCTCCGAAAGCCTCGTAGGCGAATGAGGCGACCGCTTCGGTATAGCTGGCCGAAATGCCGTTGCCGTCTGCTTTGCCGTCAACCGGCCCCGGATCGTCGTTGAGTTCGATCACGACGTCCAGAGTGGCGGGTTGTTCCGAGAATGGGCTGGGGGTGCCCATGTAGCTCTCTGACTCAAGCGCTGCGGTGAAGCTGATGGTTTTGGCGGCCAGAGGTGTGCTGAGGGCCGTCAGCGCGGCCACCAGGGCCGCGCAAAGCGTGGTGTAACGTGTCATGCCTGCAACGCCTTGTCCGATGTCCGGGCGACGCGCCCGCGGCGCACCCACCCGAAGGCCCCGAGACCAGCGAGCAGCAGCGGCAGCCCCGCAGGCAGTGGCACTGGCGACGGTATGGGATCGTTTTGCTCGGCGACCTCGATGCTATCAGAGTCGATTGCAAAACGAGCGCCGAACGCGCCCTCACCAACCAGGATGTTGATGTCCATCCAGGCGTTGGTCATGTTCTGGAGCGCATCTTGGGTCACTTCATCCAACGTCATGTTGGACCAGACGCCCGGCGCCCCTTCAAAGAGAAGTTGCATGCGGTTGAGCGGCTCCGGCCCGCTGATATCCGTCGAGAAGAACTGGATGCCGTCTCCCCCGCCAAAATCGAGCATCTGGATCTGGACGTCGAAGGCCGACCAGCTGCCGAGCTGATCGCCCGCCCCGTCGAAGACCTCGTAGGTCAAGGACTGGACAGCTGTGAAGTAGTTGGCCAATTGGGCCAGGCCGCCGTCCTCGATGCTGTCGGGTTCTGCGGTCTCATCAACCTCGATGAAAACGTCGATGGACCCTGGCACGCCCCCGAAAGGTTCCTCTGGGCCTCCGTAGTTGTAGAGGTCAAGCTCACCTGTGAAGCTGATGGTTTTGGCGGCAAGCGGCGTGGACGCCGTCACGAGAGCCGCGGAGAAAATTGCTGATGCAATGAGATGTTTCATAGTCTTACCCAAGCTGATCAATGACAAAAGCGCAGCGCAGGGGCCTTTGGCGTCTTCACAACCAGAGCATCCAGAGCGGGGCAAATGGCCGCGCGTACGACCGTGTGCGCGGCCGAAAAACAGGAAAAAAACCGCGCATCGGTGTCTTGGCTCGTCCAGTTTCAGGGCCGCCAGGGGACGCGGTCCTGAAATGTCCTGGTCTGTGAAGCGCAGCGCAAAGGTCCCTACGCCACGGGGTCACCATGACGTGGTTCACGCGGTCCGACCAATTAAAGGCGGAGGCCTCGGTATAAGGTCGCCTGATCGACCGGGACGGCGGTGTTAGAGTGCCTGGCCCTTGCGCAGCTCGTCCAGCAGGTCCTGGTAGATCTCGTTGGAATCGCCGCCGCCAAAGACCTGCGCGCCGCCCGAATAGGTCTGGCCGTAGGTGCGTGCGACGTTCACCGTTTGCGCGATGGCGGAGAGGAACTGGTCCTGCTCCAGCGGCGACAGCGGGTGGATGAACACCCCCCAGAGGCGGCCCTGGGCCACCGCGTAGCGCGCATCGAGGGCCGTGTCGAAATTGGCTTGCATCAGGCGCATCAGCTCTCCGGCATCGAGGCTGTCGGCAGAGCGGATCGGGACCATCGCACGCATCCGGTCCGCACGCGGGTCGGCCACGACCATCACCGGGATGTCCTGCACTGTGAACTGGATCGTGGCGCCGCGCCGCTGCGCCTCCTCGTCGATCACGAGGATGATCTCGGCCAGCCGGTCAAGGGTCATCGGCGGCTCGGCGGGTGCCGGTGTCTCGCTGTCCTGTGCGAGGCTCAGGGTGCCGAAGGTGATCAATGTCAGCGCCAGAAGAAATCGTGCCATGCGAATGCCCTTTCGTCCAATTCGTGCAGACAGGCTACGCCCGGGTGGCGTCAAACACCAAGCACCCTTTGGTGAAGCTCTTGCAATAATCAGCCGCGGCGGGCGTCGATGGCGGCGATTGCGGCAGCTATGGCAGCGTCAATGCCCATCTCGGAGGTGTCGATTTCGACCGCATCCCTGGCTGGTAAAAGCGGGGCCTCGGCGCGGGTCCGGTCGCGCGCATCACGCTCTTTCACATCCGCGAGCACCTGGGCGCGGCTGACCGCGTCGCCTTTTGCGCTGAGTTCGGCAAAGCGGCGGTCCGCGCGCACCTCGGCGCTGGCGGTCACGAAGAGCTTGGCCTCGGCCTCGGGGCAGATCACCGTACCGATGTCGCGCCCGTCGAGCACCGCGCCGCCCACGCGCCGGGCGAAGCTGCGCTGGAAGTCGAGCAGCGCCGCGCGAACCTGCGGGATCACGGCGACCTTGCTGGCGGCCTGGGCAACCTCGGGGCTGCGCAGGCCATCAGCCTCCAGATCATCTGCGCTCAGCGTCTGTGCGGCGGCGATGGGGTCCATGCCCAGCAGCAGCTTTGCGCCAACCGCGCGGTAGAGCAGCCCGGTGTCGAGATGCGCAAAGCCGTAATGCGCCGCCACCGCCTTCGAGATCGTACCCTTGCCCGCAGCGGCGGGGCCGTCGATGGCGATGGTGAAGGGCGCGCTCATGCGTTGGTGCGCACCAGATGGGCACCGAGATCGCCCATCAGCGGCTCGAAGATCGGGAAGGAGGTGGCGATGGGGCCACCGTCATCGACGCTTACCGGCTTTTGTGCCGCCATGCCGAGGATCAGGAACGACATGGCGATACGGTGATCGAGGTGGCTCGCACAGGTGGCGCCGCCGGGCACATTGCCGTGGCCGAGGCCCGTGACCATCCACCAGTCCGGGCCCTCATCGACGGTGACGCCATTCGCGCGCAGACCTACGGCCATCGCGTCGATGCGGTCACTCTCCTTCACGCGCAACTCTTTCACGCCGCGCATGACGGTGTCCCCCGTCGCAAAGCTCGCGACGACAGAGAGCACCGGGTATTCGTCGATCATGCTCGCCGCGCGCTCGGGCGGGACTTCTATGCCCTTGAGGTTCGGTGAGAAGCGCGCGCGCAGGTCGGCCACCGGCTCGCCGCCTTCGGTGCGTTCGTTCTCATAGGTGAGGTCAGCCCCCATCTCACGCAGGGTAGCGTAGAGCCCGGCGCGCGTCGGGTTAAGCCCGATGCCGGGCACCAGCACATCCGAGCCCGGCACGATCAGCGCGGCACAGACCGGGAAAGCTGCAGAGGACGGATCGCGCGGCACATCGATCTTCTGCGGTGTGAGTTCCGGCTGACCGGTCAGGGTGATGACGCGGCCCGCGTCGGTCTCTTCGACGGTGATCTCGGCGCCAAAGCCTGCGAGCATCCGTTCGGTGTGGTCACGCGTGGCTTCCGCTTCGATGACCACGGTCTTGCCCGGCGCGTTCAACCCGGCAAACAGCACGGCGGATTTCACCTGCGCGGAAGGAACCGGGACGGTGTATTCCACGGGCACGGGATCAACCGCACCCACAAGCGTCATCGGCAACCGCCCCCCGGCGCGGCCTACGGCTTGGGTGCCAAAGAGCGCCAGCGGGTCGGTCACCCGCGCCATGGGGCGCCCGTTCAGCGAGGCGTCTCCCGTGAAGGTCGCCGTGATCGGCGAGGTCGCCATCGCCCCCATGATCAGCCGCACGCCGGTGCCCGAGTTGCCGCAATCGATCACCTGATCGGGCTCGGCAAAACCGCCGACGCCTACCCCATGCACCGACCAGTTGCCGCCGCCATGATCAGTGACCTCAGCCCCGAAGGCGCGCATGGCCTTGGCCGTATCCAGAACGTCCTGCCCTTCCAGCAGCCCCGTAATCTGGGTCTCGCCCACACAGAGTGCGCCAAGAATCAGCGACCGGTGCGAGATCGACTTGTCGCCCGGCACCCGCGCCTCGCCTTTCAGGGGGCCGCAGAGGCGGGACGTCATCGGAATGGGGGTGCCGTGGCTGGACATGGAAGCTCTCGGGGTCAGTGCAAAGTCGGCGCAGGCTTAGCGGCTGTGCTGGCCGGGGTCCAGCCCCAAGCGGGCCAGGATGTTAGCGCTTGCGGAAGGTGAGGTAATGCGGGGTGCGCCCCTCGCGCAGGGCCTTCTGTTCATAGCGGGTCGAGAACCAGTCGTCCCATGGCTGTTGCCAGTCCGCAGGGCGCTCCGCCAGCCAGTCAAAGCCGTGACGCGGCACCTGCTCCAGCGTCTGGCGCACGTAGTCTTCAATGTCGGTTGCCACGCGAAAAATCGCACCGGGTTTCAGCACGCGGACCAAGGGCTCCAGATGCTCCGGTGTCACAAAGCGGCGGCGATGGTGGCGCGTCTTGGGCCAAGGGTCGGGGTAGAGCAAGAAGGCGCGGTCGATGGCGGCGTCGGGCAGCACGTCGAAGAGGTCGCGCACATCGCCCGGGTGTACGGCGAGATTGGTCACCCCTGCCCGGCGGATCTTGCCGAGTAGCATCGCCACGCCGTTGATGTAAGGCTCGGCCCCGATAATGCCGACATCCGGGTTCTGCGCCGCCTGATGTACCATATGCTCGCCCCCACCAAAGCCGATCTCGAGCCAGACGGGTTTGCCGTCGAAAAGGGCGCCAAGATCCAGCGGGGTCCGGTCCGGATTGGCCTCCCACGACACGGCCCCGGGCGAGAGCGCCTCGAGATCCTCGTCGAGGTACCCCTTTTGCGAGGCTTTCAGCGACTTGCCTTTCAGGCGACCGTAAAAATTTCTGCGCGGGCGTTTCATGCGGCGCGCTTTAGCCCGGACACAACACGCATGCAACGCCGCGGGCCGCAAACTCCTGCGTTTCATCAAGAATTAAGGGAGAGGCGCTACACATGACGCGGTTCACGAGGAGAGGTCATCATGGCCGCGATTGGAAAGATACACGCCCGCATCCGGCCAGAGGCCACGCCGCTGCCCAAGCTGATCAGCATTCTTGTGGTGGATGATCAGCGGTTCGACCGGACACGGTTGAAACGCCTGATCGGCGCGCTGGAGATCGAGACCCATGTGGTGGAGGCCGACCGGTTGGAAACCATGGGCACGATGCTGCAGCGGGACAAGTTCGACCTGATCCTGATCGATTACAACCTGCCCGACGGCAACGGGTTGATGGCGCTCGATGCGATCCGCCTCGATGAGAAGAATCGTCAGGCCGCGATCATCATGGTGGCCGGGGACGGCCAGAGCGAGATCGCGATCGAGGCGCTGAAGCGCGGGTGCAGTGATTACATCACCAAGGATGATCTGTCAGCGGCGTCCTTCAAACGCGCGACGATCAACGCGCTACAGAAATCCTCGCTCGCCATCGGCATGGAGACGCAAGACGTCAAACGCCAGCAGATCGAGGCGGTGCTGGAGCGGTTCTCGACCGAATGTGCAAATGAGATCAAGCCGGTGTTGAGCCGACTGATGCGGCAGCTGCGCGACCTGCGCGAGGCGCGCAACTTGAGCGAGGATCAGGCCAAGGAGCGTTTTGGCCGGATCGAGAATTCCTGCATGCGTCTGTGGGAATTTCTCGACGATCTGGAGCAGTATGAAGGCACGGATATCTCGCCAGAGACCATGGCCAAACCAGCGGCCCCCCGGACGGCTGCAAAACCCGTGCTCATGAACGAGATGGACGCGCCGGATGGTCCTGCGGCTGAGCCAAGTCCGCGTCGCTTGAAATCGGCGGGCAAAGACATCGTGGCAGTGGCGGCCACAGGCCGCAAACCACGGCCCAGCCTGTTTGGCAGAACCACCTGAGCAAGGCCGGATGGGATGATCGACCAGCGGGCCCCGCGCGCGGATCGCGTGATCAGACCTCGGATTTCAGCGCGTCGACCAGATCGGTCTTTTCCCAGCTGAAGCCCCCATCAGGCTCCGCTGCGCGACCGAAGTGGCCATAGGCAGCGGTACGGGCATAGATTGGCCGGTTCAGCTGCAGATGCTCGCGAATGCCGCGTGGCGTCAGATCCATCGTCTTGCCAATCGCCTGCTCGATGGCCGCGTCGTCAACCTCGCCCGTGCCGAACGTATCGCAGTAGATCGACAACGGCTTGCTGACGCCAATGGCGTAGCTGAGCTGGATCGTGCATTTCTGCGCCATGCCCGAGGCCACCACGTTCTTGGCGACGTAACGCGCGGCATAAGCAGCAGACCGGTCCACCTTGGTCGGATCCTTGCCGGAAAACGCGCCGCCGCCATGCGGGGCCGCACCACCGTAGGTGTCGACAATGATCTTGCGCCCGGTCAGCCCCGCGTCGCCATCGGGCCCACCGATGACAAAGGTCCCGGTCGGGTTGACCCACCACTCCGTCTCGGGCGTGATCCAGCCTGCGGGCAGCACGTCGCGAATGTAAGGCTCGACAATGGCGCGGATGTCATCGGAGGTCTGGCTTTCGTCCGCGTGCTGTGTCGACAGCACGATGGAGGTCACGCCCACCGGTTTGCCATCTTCGTACCGCACGGAGAGCTGGCTCTTGGCATCGGGGCGCAGGGTCGGCTCGGTCCCGTCCTTGCGCACTTCGGCGAGGCGTCGCAGCACGGCGTGCGCATAGTGGATGGGTGCGGGCATGAGCTCTGGTGTCTCGTTGGTCGCAAAGCCGAACATGATGCCCTGGTCGCCCGCGCCTTCATCCTTGTTGTCGCGCGCATCGACCCCTTGCGCGATATGCGCAGATTGCTCATGCAGCAGGTTCGTGACCTCGCAGGTGGCGTGATGGAACTTGTCCTGCTCGTAGCCGATATCCTTGATGCATTCGCGGGCAATCTGCTCGATCCGGCCCATGTGGTCTTTCAGAGCATCGCCGTCCGACAAGCCGACTTCCCCACCGATCACCACCCGGTTGGTGGTCGCGAAGGTCTCGGCGGCAACGCGCGCCTCGGGCTCGGCAGCGAGGAAGGCATCGAGCACAGCGTCCGAGATACGGTCGCACACTTTGTCGGGGTGGCCTTCCGACACGGATTCGGAGGTGAAAACATAGTTCTTACGGGACATGAGATGCTCCATTAGGTCATAAGACGCCACGTCAGGAAGCCGTTGTGACGCATTCGGCGCTGCATACGTGCGCGGTTGAGGGGCGTCAATCGCTATCTGACATGCGTGCGGCGCAACACCGCAAACGCGAGGCCGACCAGCAACAGCAGAGCCGATGGCAGGTCTCCGGTCCGGCTGTAGAGGCTGGGTGCGAGGGGACGGGGCAGCGGCGCGTCGATGAACCCCGCAACGCCCAGGGGAAGGCTGGTTAAGGTGCGGCCCTGCGGGTCGATCATGGCCGAAATGCCGGTGTTGGCCGCGCGCATCAGCGGCAAGCCCTGCTCGATGGCCCGCATCCGCGCCTGCGCGAGGTGCTGTTGCGGGCCCACGTCGCGGCCAAACCAGGCGTCATTGGTGATCTGGATGATGAAATCCGGGCGCTCGGGTGCTGCGTTCACGTCATGGGCGAAGACAGCCTCGTAGCAGATCAACGGCAACCCACGTCCGAGCGCGCCGAAATCCAGTGTGCGCGCGCCCGGGCCCGGCTGGAAGCCGATGGCCGAGACCTGGGCAAGGCCGGTCAATCCAAGACGCTCAGCGATTGGCGCGAGGGGAATGTATTCGCCGAAAGGGACAAGGTGATGCTTGTCATAGAGTTGCGCGGGCCTGCCCGCCTGCTCCAGCACAACCATGCTGTTGAACAGCGCCTGCTCGGTCCGGCGCAACAGCCCCAGCGCGACCATTCGCCCCTCCGCCGCCGCCGAGATCATGTCGAGCGTGTCACCTGCGTCCTCGTAGGCCCAGGCAACGGCCGTTTCGGGCCAGATCGTGAGGTCGGGTGCCTTGGCCCCGGGCGCGGGCGGGGCGGATGTGAACTCAAGCTGCCGCTCAAAGAACATCCGGGCAAAGTCGGGCTGCCACTTCAGGTGCTGTTCGGCGTTGGGCTGGACCAGGCGCACCACATGCGGTGTGAGCGGCGCGGGCGGCGCGGAGGGCGGCAGGTAGAAGGCGAGCGCGGCGCATCCGAGCACAGCCGCCTGCCCCAGACGCATCACGCCGCGACGGCGATAGATGGCCGGGAACGACAGGATCCAGGCCAGCGACATGAGCCAGAGCGTCAGGCCATGCGGCCCGACCCAGGCCAGCGCCTGACCCGCAGCGCCGTTCACTAGCGCCTGCGCCGGGTTCGCCCAGGGAAAGCCGGTAAAGACATAGGCCCGCAGCAGTTCTGCCGCAGCCCAGGTGAGGATCAACGGCCAGGTTTTCGGCGACAACCACCGTGCCGCCCAGAACGCAGCGCCCCAGAAAAGTGCGAGCCCCGTGCTCATGAAGAGTAGTGCAAAGGGGGCCATCCATGCGTGTTTCTCGGGATCAATCTGGAAGGGCTGCAGGATCCAGATCAGGCCGACGCAGAAATATCCAACGCCGAAGGACCAACCGACCAGCGCCGCGTCCCGGGCGCGTTTCTGGCGGCGAAACATCAGAAAACCGAGCGACAGTACCAGAAGCAACACCAAGGGCTGGTCGTAAGGGGCCTGGCCCAGCGGCCCCAGCGCGCCGACGACAGCGGCGATGGCCATGCGCCCCCAGCGTGGCAGTCCAGCGTACCAGCCCCAGGGTTTGCCGGGCCGGGGGGCGGCCACGGTCATCAGTGGCTGGCAGCAGGTGTGCGCACCCGCAGGCGTTTGATCCGGCGCGGGTCCGCATCGAGCACCTCGAACTCCGGTCCATCGGGGTGCACCACGACTTCGCCGCGCGCCGGAACGCGCCCGGACAGCATGAACACAAGACCGCCCAGCGTGTCGATCTCTTCTTCATCGACCTCATCATGGTCGGTCAGAGACTGGCCGATCTCGGCCTCGAAATCATCGAGCGGGGTTTTGGCGAGCGCGAGATAGCAGCCGGGTTTCTCTTCGGTCCAGAACTGGTCCTCGTCCACGTCATGCTCGTCCTCGATCTCGCCGATGACCTGCTCGATTAGATCCTCAATGGTCACCAGACCGTCGACCCCGCCGTATTCATCGATCACCAGCGCCATATGCCGCCGCTCGGCCTGCATCTTGGTGAGCAGCACGCCGATGGTCATCGACGGCGGCACAAAGAGCAGCGGGCGCAGCATCGCGCGCATGTCAAAGCTGTGGCTATGACCGTTGAAGCCGTGGGTCAGCGCCAGATCCTTGAGGTGCAGGAGGCCAATGGGCGTGTCCAGCGTGCCGTCATAGGCCGGCAGTCGGGTCAGCCCGCTCTCCTTGAAGATTGTCACCACCTCCTCGAGGCTCGCGGTGGAGGGGATGGCGGTGATATCGGCCTTCGGCACCGAGACGTCCTCGACCCGCATGCGGCGCAGGTTCATCATGCCGTGGGTTTGCGGACGCTCGGGCGCGATCTCGGCCGCGGGCGATTCCTCTTCGTTTTCGGTCGGGCTGAGTGCACCAATCACGCGGCTGAAAAATCCGCCTGGTCTCGAAGCCTCCGGTTCTGGGGGGGTGTCTGTTCCGACATGCGCGCGTTGCGCCGCGTCAGATTGTCCGTCGTTGTCGCCCATTGGGTCCTGTTCAAGCGTGGCTCGGCGCGCGGCCGATCAGATCCTATATGGGTCATCAAGACCCAGTTTGCCAAGTATTTCAACCTCGAGCGCCTGCATGAGCGCGGCGTCGCGGTCTCGAACATGGTCATAGCCCAAAAGATGCAAGATTCCGTGAACGATGAGATGCGTGACGTGATCTTCAAGCGATTTGCCCATTTCTGCGGCCTCGCGCGCGCAGGTTTCATAGGCAATCGCAATGTCGCCGAGCTCGTATGTGCCCTCGAAATCCGCCATCGGCGCGCGCGGATTTTTGCCGTCCTCGCCGGCCCCGAGCTCATCCGATGGCCAGCTCAGGACGTTGGTCGGGATCGGTTTTTCGCGAAAGGTGGCGTTCAGGATCCCGATGCGCGCATCATCGCAGGCCATGAGCGAGATGTTGGAGTGTTGCGCGGGAAGATCGAGGTGGTCGAGCGTCGCCACCGCGGCCCTCTCGGCCAGTTGTTCCAGCGGGATACGGCCCCAATCGGGTGCCTCGATCAGAACATCCAGCATCAGGCGGGCGGTGTGTCCGCTTCGTAGGCCTCGATGATGGCGGCGACGAGCGGGTGGCGCACGACATCCTTGGAGGTGAAATAGTTGAAGCTGATCTTGGGGATCGTCTTGAGCAGGCGTTCCGCATCGGCCAGCCCGGAAGATACGCCGCGCGGCAGGTCGATCTGGGTGCGGTCCCCGGTGATCACCATGCGCGAGCCTTCACCCAGACGGGTCAGGAACATCTTCATCTGCATGGAGGTGGCATTCTGCGCCTCATCGAGCACCACGAAGGCGTTGCTCAGCGTGCGCCCGCGCATAAACGCCAGCGGCGCGATCTCGATCTGTTTTTCCTCGATCAGCTTGGCCAGCTGCTTGCCGGGCAGAAAGTCCCCCAATGCGTCATAGAGCGGCTGCATGTAGGGATCGACCTTGTCCTTCATGTCGCCAGGCAGAAAGCCCAGCCGCTCGCCCGCCTCGACCGCCGGGCGCGAGAGGATGATCTTGTCCACATGGCCCGAGATGAACATCGACACGCCGACAGCCACCGCAAGATAGGTCTTGCCGGTGCCTGCGGGGCCGATCCCGAACGCCAGTTCGTTCTCGAAAAGCGATTGCACATAGGCTTTCTGGGCATCGGTGCGCGGCTCAACCCGCTTCTTGCGGGTCTGGATCTCGATGCGGTCGCCGATGGGCATTTCCATCTGGTCGCCATCCTGCACGCCGGTCGCTTCCTCGAAGGGCCCCATGCGCAGCTCACGATCCACATCGCCGGGCTCGACCGCACGCCCACTCTCGAGCCGCGCATAGAGCGCATGCAGCACGCGCATCGCGTCGGTCTGCGCATCGGCGTCGCCCACCACGGCCAGCTGGTTGCCCCGGCGCACGATCTGCACGCCAAGGGCCTTTTCGATCTGCGCCAGATTCGCGTCATATGCGCCGCAAAGATCGATCAGGAGCCTGTTGTCTGGGAATTCGACAGTGCCACCGGGCGCGGCGGTCAATGTGTCTGTCGGGCTTTGGTCGCTGGCGGCCAATCGCTGTTCCTTGAGATGAGGGTTCGCTAGACGGTGCCAATTCCACGGCGCGGGCGCAAGCGCAACCCTGTGCATTTCACAACTTTGAAACAAAAAAGGCGTGGGCGGAGAGGTGCCGCACACGCCTTCGCTGCATATGGAATGGCTGGCCCTAGAAGGGGTCGCCGATGATCTGAGTGCCGCCGCCCTTGAAGTTGCCAACGGTCTGGGTGGGTGCTGCGACGCCGGAGCAGACCGGCTTGCCCGTGTTGCGGTCGAGGCGCGCGGAGAGGTAGCCCTCGATCCCATCGTCGATGATCCAGTGATCACAGCCATTGGGATCGACCCAGATCCCGGCCCGCAGATCAAGCAAATCCTTGGAGTCCGGGCCGCGGTCGACGCCCTTTTCCGAGCTCAGCTCACCGCAGGCCGCCAATGTCATGGCGCCGCAGGTCAGCGCAACAAGTGTCAAACGTGTCATAAATCGATCCTCGTTACTGAATACAGGTGATTTCGACACGGCGGTTGCGCGCCTTGCCTTCTTCGGTGGCGTTCGAGGCGATCGGGCTGCGCTCGCCCAGGCCCCGCACATCCGAGACCGCCGCACCCGACGTGCGGGCGATGTCGGCCACGGTATTGGCGCGGGCCAGCGAAAGCCGCATGTTGTAGGCATCCGAGGCGTCGCTGTCGGTGTGGCCGGTGATGATGAAGGCGATGGCATCCGAGCCCTGGAAGAACTCCTGCAGGCTGGCGCGCCCTTCGGCACTGATGCTGGCGCTGTCGGTGTCGAAGAACTGGTCGGACCGGACCAGCGCACAGACGGTGCCTTCGCGGCAGACCGGGATGCCCTGGCGCGTCACATGCGGCGTCATGTAGCCTTCGGCGCCGTCATCCATCACCCAGTGCTCGCATCCATCCGGATCAACCCAGATGCTCGGCACGTATTGGCCACGGTCAAGGCCCTGTTGCGAGTCGCTCTGCGCTGCGGCCATGCCCCCTTGCAGCGCCAGAACCGCGCTGAACGCGACGGCTGCAACGGCTTTGGAAAAACTGAAAATCACGGTCTCTTCCTTCATTGATCACACACCCAAACTCAACGGGGACGGCCCGTCGAGAACAAAAACTAACGTCACTTTTTCTAAATTCTAAAGGGTGTTGACGCAAGAACGCGCCGATATTGTTCCGTTCCCGGCATCACTGTGCCCGAAAAAGCCCTATTTCCGCCGTATTGTGGAAAGTTAACCCTTAGTCTTGCCGCATTGCGGCCAAAGAGTTGCGCTTGGCCTGCGTGATTCTGACCGGCACGATCTCTCCGATTTGCGCATCCGAATGCTCGATATGCACGGCGTGAAGGTATTCGGATTTGCCCACCATCTGGCCCGCGACACGGCCCTCCTTCTCAACCAGAACACGCGCGGTGCGCCCGACCATCGCCGCCTGGATCTCTTGTTGCTGTTTGGTGATCAGGGCCTGCAACCGCTGCAGCCGGTCGTCGGCGACCTCCGGGTCAACCTGCGGGCGCTCGGCCGCGGGTGTGCCGGGGCGCGTCGAATATTTGAAGGAATAGGCATAGCCGTAGTTTACCGCCTCGATCAGATCGAGCGTCGCCTGGAAGTCCTCTTCGGTCTCCTCGGGGAAGCCGACAATGAAGTCACCGGACATCAGGATATCAGGCCGTGCTGCGCGGATACGCTCGATCACCCGCAGATAGCTTTCGGCGGTGTGGCTGCGGTTCATGCGCTTGAGGATCTTGTCCGAACCGGACTGCACGGGCAGGTGCAGATAGGGCATGAGCTTGTCGCAGGTGCCGTGCGCTTCGATGAGATCGTCATTCATGTCGTTCGGATGTGAGGTGGTGAAGCGAATGCGCTCGAGCCCGTCGATATCGTTCAGTGCCCAGATCAGCTGGGCCAGGCTCTGCTCCGACCCGTCCGGCCCGGTCCCGTGATAGGCATTCACGTTCTGGCCCAGCAGAGTGATCTCGCGCACACCCCGCTCGACCAGATCGCGCGCCTCATTGAGCACGCGGGTCACCGGGCGGCTGGTCTCGGCCCCGCGCGTATACGGCACCACGCAGAAGGCGCAGAACTTGTCGCAACCTTCCTGCACGGTCAGAAAGGCCGAAGGTGCACGTCGGGCCTTCGGCCGCGATGTCAGCGTATCGAACTTGTCTTCTTCCGGGAAATCCGTGTCGAGCGCCTTTTTGCCTTCGCGCACCCGTGCCTCCATCTGCGGCAGACGGTGGTAGGACTGTGGCCCCACCACCAGATCGACCGCGGGCTGACGGCGCATGATCTCTTCCCCCTCGGCCTGAGCCACGCAGCCTGCGACGCCGATCTTGAGATCGGGATTGGCGGCTTTCAGCGGTTTCAGGCGGCCCAGCTCGGAATAAACCTTTTCGGCGGCCTTTTCCCGGATGTGGCAGGTGTTGAGCAGAATCATATCCGCCTCTTCGGCGACATTGGTCTGCTCATACCCCTGGCCGCCCAGCACTTCGGCCATGCGTTCGCTGTCATAGACATTCATCTGACAGCCATATGTCTTGACGAAGAGCTTCTTGGGCGCGGTCATGGGCAGGGTCCGGATCGGAGATGGATTGGCGCGCTGCTTATCAGCGGCGGCAGCGGCTTGCAATGAACCCGGATTTAACTGATTCTGTGCCATGCAGCCAAGCGGAGCGCGCATGCAGTACGAAAACCTCACCGATTTCCTCAACACCGCCCCCGAAGCCCTCTCCAAAGGGCCGGTGGCGATGGTCTTCGTGGAGGACGATGTGGAAGTGGCCACAACCCTGCGCCATCACATCCAGATCGGGTTTCCAGTGATCGTGGCCTTCATGCCCGCAATCTTCGCCCTGCCCAGGGATTTACAGGAAACGGTGCACCGGGTGAATTTCGATGCCACCGCCGAAGGCGCGGTTGAAGAGGCGGCGAATGCTGTTGCGGCAGCGAGCGTCGGCACGTGGATGTATTACTGCTACAATGCGGAATACCTCTTCTTTCCGTTCTGCGAGACCCGCACGGTGGGCGAGATGCTGGCATTTCACACCGAAGAGCGCCGCGACGCGATGCTGACCTATGTGGTCGATCTTTATGCGGACGATCTGGCGGCGCACCCAGATGCGGTGTCGCTGGATGCGGCGCATTTGGATCGGTCGGGATACTACGCGCTGGCCCGCAAGGACCCGGCGCAGGACTGGGCGCAGAAGGACCGGCAGCTGGATTTCTTCGGCGGGCTGCGCTGGCGCTTCGAGGAACACGTGCCGCAACACCGGCGCAAGATCGACCGGATTGCACTGTTCCGCGCCAAGCCGGGCTTGCTTCTACGGAACGATCACACGTTTTCGGATGAGGAATACAACACCTTCGCCTGCCCCTGGCATCACAACATCACAGCGGCGATCTGTTCGTTCCGGACGGCGAAGGCGCTGAAGTCCAACCCGGGCAGCACCTATGACATCCAGACCTTCAAATGGCACAACTCGGCCCCGTTTGAGTGGCACTCACGGCAATTGCTGGACCTAGGGCTGATGGAGCCGGGGCAGTGGTTCTGATCGAGCAAAGGGTGGCCTGAAGCCCACCCTAACTGCCTGCTCCGCGGTCAAGGAGCATGGGAAACCAGTCGTCGCGCAGGCGCTGGCCGGGCGCCATGTTATGACCCGGGAACGGTGGCGATGTTGGACCGGGGCGCTCCACATAACGCGCGTCGTCCCCGAGAAGTCGCAGAGAAAAGGCGCGCCGTCGACTGGCGGCGGTGTTGCCGCGCGCGCCATGCAGCACGCGGTAGTGGAAGGCGACCGCATCCCCCGGCTGCATCGGGAATTCACGAATCTCCATGCCCTCGGCCTCCGGATCGGGTACCGGGATGTAAGCGTCACTGTCGGGGTAGAAATTGGTCTCGGCCAGCCAGCGCGTGGGCAGCACCGGTTTCGGCCAGAGGTGAGAGCCCGCCACGCAGCGCAGGGTGGCGTCGGTCACCGGATCCAGCGGCGCCCAGAAGCTGACCATCTGATCGCCTTCAACAAAATAGTAAGGGCTGTCCTGATGCCACGGCGTAGGTTTCGAGGTGCCGGGCTCCTTCACCAGCACATGGTCATGAAAAAGCTGAACGCTCTGGCTCTGCATCAGGTCCGCGGCAACCTCAGCCACCGCGCTGTCCCGAATGACCGCTTCGAATTCCGGGATCCGCTGCCAGTTGCAGTAATCGTCGAAGAAGCGGCCCGCTTCGTGCTTGTGCAGGTTTTCGGCGGCGTAAGGACCGGGGTCCGTCATGTTCCGTGCGACCCCTGCCCGCAACGCCTCGACATGCGGGGCGAAGAGGCCAGGGATCATCACCACGCCGTCGCGTGCGTAGGTGTCGATGTGCTCTTGGGAGATCAGGGGGTGCGGCATATCGAAACTGATCGCGCCGCGGCGCTCAGGGTTTGCGGCGCAGGCGGATCACCACGTCGACCGAGGCGATCTCGGCCCCGTCCGGTGCGTCGGGCAGCTGTGCGATGACCAATTGATCCGACGGTGCATCGGTCAGCTTGTCTTCATCTTCCCAGAAGAAATGGGGGTGGTCGTGGGTGTTGGTGTCGAAATAGCTCTTCGAGCCATCGACGGTGACTTCCTGCATCAGGCCCACATCGCAGAAGGCGCGCAGCGTGTTGTAGACCGTGGCGAGAGACACCGCCTCGCCCCGCTTTTTCGCCGCTTCGAACAGGCTCTCGGCGGTCACATGGCGGTGCTGGCCGTCGCCGATCAGCAACGTCGCGAGGGCGACGCGCTGCCGCGTTGGTCTTAGCCCAGCTTTGGCAAGCCAGCTTGACCCGATGGTCTGTTGCGCAGGTGTCATGGCACGCTCTTGTTACGTCTTCTTAGTCATATAAGGCGCAAGAGGGGGTGTTTTCAATTGGATTCAAGCGATTTGATCGGTCGCAATTGCCGCAGACCACGACCTTGAGCACCGCATCCGGCGGGCCGCACACGCCCTTGCGAAGGCTGCAAACGCGATGCTAGAGGGGTTTGACGTAAAAGAATGCCGAGCAGGAGATGCGCCAGAATGGGCCAGTACCCCACCACATTTGACAAGGACGCCCTGCTGAAATGCGCGCGCGGCGAGCTCTTTGGGCCGGGCAACGCGCAACTGCCTGAGCCACCGATGCTGATGATGGACCGGATCACCGATATCTCGGGCGATGGCGGGGAGCATGGTAAAGGCCATGTGGTGGCGGAATTCGATATCACGCCGGATCTGTGGTTCTTCGACTGCCACTTCCCGGGCAACCCGATCATGCCGGGGTGTCTGGGTCTGGACGGGCTCTGGCAGCTCACCGGGTTCAACCTCGGCTGGCGCGGTTGGCAAGGGCGCGGCTATGCGCTCGGTGTCGGCGAAGTCAAGCTCACCGGCATGGTGCGTCCGGACCGCAAGATGCTAACCTACTACGTGGATTTCACGAAAGCGGTGCAGACCCGGCGCTTGACAATGGGTGTCGCCAATGGCCGGGTGGAAGCGGATGGCGAAACCATCTATCAGGTCAGTGACATGAAGGTCGCGCTGTCAGAGAGCTGACGCGCAATAAGCGATCTGGGACTATGAAGGAGAGCGCCATGCGCCGCGTCGTCGTGACAGGGTTGGGCATCGTCTCATCCATCGGGAACAACGCCGAAGAGGTTCTCGCCTCGCTGAAGTCGGGCACCAGCGGCATCGTTGCAAGCGCCGAGATGGCCGAGCACGGGTTTCGCAGCCAGGTGGCGGGTACCATCGATCTGGACGTGAAAGAGCATATCGACAAGCGCACGCTGCGGTTCATGGGGCCAGGGGCGGCCTATGCCTATATCGCCATGGAGCAGGCGATTGCGGATGCGGGACTCGGCGAAGATATCATCTCCAATCCGCGCACCGGGCTGGTCGCGGGATCAGGCGGGCCGTCGACCAGTGCGATGCTGACCGCCCATGAGGTGGTCAAAACCACCGGCGCGACCAAGCGCATCGGACCCTTTGCCGTGCCCAAATGCATGTCGTCCACGGTGAGCGCGAACCTCTCGACCGCGTTCAAGATCAAGGGCATCAACTATTCAATCACCTCGGCCTGTTCGACCTCGTTGCATTGCATCGGAAACGCGGCGGAGCAGATCATGCTCGGCAAACAGGACGTGATGTTCGCCGGTGGCGGCGAAGAACTGGATTGGACCCTCTCCTGCCTCTTCGATGCCATGGGCGCGATGTCGTCGAAGTATAATGACACACCTGACAAGGCTTCGCGGGCCTTTGACGAAAACCGTGACGGGTTTGTCATCTCCGGCGGCGGCGGCATCGTGGTTCTGGAAGAGCTGGAGCATGCGCTGGCACGGGGGGCGACGATTTACGCCGAAGTCACCGGCTATGCCGCGACCTCCGACGGCCACGACATGGTGGCCCCCTCCGGTGAAGGCGGCGGCCGCGCGATGGAAATCGCACTGAGCACACTGCCGGAAGGCCGGACGGTGAGCTACATCAACGCCCACGGCACCTCGACCCCGGCCGGGGATCAGCCGGAAATCGAAGCGGTGCGGCGCGCCTTTGAAGGCAAGACGCAACCGCCCGTGAGCTCAACCAAATCCATGACAGGACACAGCCAGGGGGCTGCGGGCGCGCAGGAGGCGATCTATTGCCTGCTGATGCTGAAGGACGACTTCATCGCACCGTCGATTAATGTCGAGACGCTCGACCCGGCGTTCCAGGCTTCGGAGATCGCGACCGAGCTGGTCGAGAACGCCGGGCTTGATTCCGTCATGACAAACTCCTTCGGCTTTGGCGGCACCAACGGGTCGATGATCCTGTCGAAGTATCTCGGGTAAGAGGCACCTATGTCTGGTTTATTGAATGGAAAGCGCGGGCTCATCATGGGCGTGGCGAACGAACGCTCGATTGCCTGGGGCATCGCCAAGGCCATGGCCGAGGCGGGCGCTGAGCTGGCCTTTACCTACCAGGGCGAGGCGTTCGGCACCCGTCTGAAACCGTTGGCTGCCTCCGTCGGCTCGGACTTCATGGTCGATGTGGACGTAACCGACGATGCCTCGCTCGATGCCGCGTTTGAGCAGCTCGGCGCACGCTGGCCGACCATCGACTTTCTGGTGCATGCGATTGCGTTTTCTGACAAAACCGAGCTGACGGGGCGCTTTCTCAACACCACGCGCGAGAACTTCAAACGCACGATGGATATCAGCGCCTATTCACTGGTCGAAGTCACCCGCCGCGCCCACCCGCTGATGGTGGAGAACGGCGGCACGGTGATGACGCTGACCTATCAGGGCAGCAACACGGTTGTGCCGAATTACAACGTGATGGGGGTCGCAAAGGCGGCGCTTGAGAGTGCCACGCGCTATCTCGCCAATGACCTGGGTCCCGAGGGCATTCGCGTGAACGCCATCTCGCCCGGGCCGATGAAAACCCTTGCAGGCGCAGCCATTGGGGGCGCGCGCAAGACCTACAAGTTCACGGATCAGAATGCGCCGCTGCGCGCCAACGCAACGCTTGAGGCAGTTGGGGGCACCGCGGTCTATCTGGCGTCCGATGCAGGCGCCTGCACCACCGGCGAAATCATCCGCGTCGATGGCGGCTATCATGTGCTGGGCATGCCGCAGGTGGAGAATATCTGACGCCGCACGGCCCGGCGCACGCCCAACTGATGCCATATTCCCACGGTACCACAACGGCATGTTTACGCATGTCGATTCCCGCACGTTGCGCCAAGCCCGCTATATCCGCAGAGCCGCCCGGGCCCGTCTTTATGCCTGGCTGCTGATGCCCGTGACCGGCGCGGTCTTCTCAGCTGCGATGTGGTCTGACCCGGTGCTGCAACCCAAGCTGCAAAGCGGGCTGGATGAGCTCAAGCCGTTCATGACGGCCGTGATGGACGGCGAATTCCCCACCGAGGAAGCGCGTGAGTTGCAGGATGCGGCCTTGCAGAAAGCCGCAGAGCTGAACGCCAAGATCGCCGGACTTCCGGTGTCCCGCACGCCGATCAACCGACCCGACCTGCCCGATCTCGCCGAGGAAGAGGATATCTGACCCGCCCTGGGTTCAGCTCTCTGAAATCGACATCACCTCGATATCGAAGGTCAGGTCCTGCCCGGCCAAAGGATGATTGGCGTCGATGGTCACGGTGGCCTCATCCGCCTCGACGATCATAACTTGCATCGCCTGCCCCTCGGGCGTTTCCACGTTGAGCAGCGTGCCGATGTCCAAGGGTACGTCGTCGGGGATGCCTTCGCGCGGCACCGCTTGCCGCATTTGGGGGTTGATCGGGCCGTAAGCTTCGGCGCAGGGCACGGTCACCGTCTTCTTCTCACCCAGCGCCATACCCGGCAACGCCGCATCAAGCCCCTCGATCACCTGCCCGGAGCCAACGGTGAACTGCAACGGGTCGCGCCCTTCCGAGCTGTCGAAGGTCGTGCCATCAAGCAGTGTGCCGGTATAGTGGATGCCCACCGTGTCGCCCGTTTTCACCTGGGTCATGAAAGCTCCGATCATGTTTGGGATGTGAGTGTGAGAGGCCGCGTGCCTGCGCAGGTTCTCCCGAGACTGCCGCACCCTGCCCGGCCCGCGCAGTTGAGTAAAGCTGAAAAAACTGTTCGATTGGCCCTTTTCGCTCACGCGCGGGCGTGACACTCTGACCGCGAGACGTTTCAGAAAGGGCCGCTCATGCCGATCACGACCTGTGTCTTTGACGCATATGGCACCCTGTTCGACGTGGCGGCAGCAGCACGACAGGCCGCCGCCGAGCCCGATTTCAAGCAGTTGGAGGGCACCTGGCCCGCGCTTGCCGAGCATTGGCGGCTGAAGCAGTTGCAGTACACCTGGCTGCGGGCCGTCACTGATGATCACTGTGACTTCTGGGAGGTGACGCAAAACGGTCTCGACTGGGCGCTGGAGAAGACCGGGTTGGCAGGTGACGCGGCACTGCGCGAACGGCTGCTGGCGCTCTATTGGGAGCTGCAATGCTACCCGGAGGTGCCGCAGATGCTGCAGGCATTGAAGGCCAACGGCTTGGCCACCGCGATCCTCTCCAACGGCTCGCCGGACATGCTGCGCGGCGCGGTCAGCTCCGCTGGGATCGAGGCGCTGCTGGATGACACGCTCTCGGTCGAAAGCGTCGGTGTCTTCAAACCCGATGCCCGCGTCTATGACCTGGTGCAAAAGCGGTTTGGCTGCGACCGGGAGGAGGTTCTCTTCGTCTCCTCCAACGGCTGGGACGCAGGCTGTGCCACCGGCTATGGCTTCACCACGGCTTGGGTGAATCGTGGTGGCGACCCGGTTGATCGCCTGCCTTGGCGGCCTGCGCATATCCTGCCCGACCTGGCGGGCATCCCTGAGTTGGCGGGCGCTGCATGAGCCGGTTTCGCACCTCTGACAAGCTGTCGCTGCACTACACCGATGAGGGTGAGGGTCTGCCACTGCTTTGTCTTGCGGGGCTGACGCGCACCACGCGCGACTTCGACTATGTCACACCGCATCTGGGCGGCGTCCGGCTGATCAAGCTCGACTATCGCGGGCGCGGCAAATCGGATTGGGATCCGGACTGGCAGAACTACAGCCTGCCCGTCGAATGTCGGGATGTGCTGGAGTTGCTCGACCATCTGAAGCTCGACAAGGTGGCCATCCTCGGCACCTCGCGCGGCGGTTTGAACGCCATGGGGCTGGCGATGGGCGCAAAGGAGCGGCTGCTGGGCGTGGCGCTGAACGACATCGGCCCGGTGATCGAAGCGCAGGGGTTGGCGTTCATCTCGAGCTATCTCGGTCGCCCGCCTGCCGCCAAGACGCTGGTCGATGCGGCACGGGCGATGGAAAAGACCTATACCGGGTTTCACGATGTGCCCTTCTCGCGCTGGATGGAAGAGGTCGAGAAGCACTTCGAGCAGACATCGCGAGGCCTGCAGATCACATATGATCCGCATCTGCGCGATGCGGTCGAAGCGCTTGGCGCGCAGGCCGCACCTGATCTCTGGCCCTACTTCGATGCCTTGGACGGCTTGCCCTTGGCCTGCATTCGCGGTGAAACCTCGGACCTTTTGAGCCCGGCGACCGTCGCCGAGATGCAGCGTCGACGCCCCGACATGATCACCGTCACGGTGCATGGGCGCGGCCATATTCCCTTTCTTGACGAGCCAGAGGCCGTCGCCGCCCTGCAAACCTGGATTGACGCGTTGAGATGAGAGGCCGCTCGTGAACATCGACATGATCAGAGCCGCCGCGACACGGTTGCAAGGCCACGCCCGCCGCACACCTCTTCTCAGTTCACCGTTTCTGGACGAGATCGCGGGCCGCCGGGTCTGGATCAAGCCGGAATGCCTGCAGCACACCGGCAGCTTCAAGTTTCGCGGCGCCTGGTCCGCTGTGTCCGCGCTGTCGGAGGCCGACCGCGACCGCGGCGTGCTCGCCTTTTCCAGCGGCAACCACGCGCAGGGGGTGGCACTCGCGGCGCGCGCCCACGGCGCCAAGGCGGTCATCGTCATGCCGCGCGACGCGCCCGCAGTGAAGATCGACAACACGCAGGCCCTGGGTGCAGAGGTTGTGCTCTATGACCGCGCCAATGGCGAAGACCGCGACGCCATCGGCGCCGAGATGGTGGCCGCGCGCGGCCTGACGCTGATCAAGCCCTACGACGAGCCACAGGTCATCGCCGGACAGGGCACAACCGGGCTGGAAATTGCCGCGCAGGCCACCGAGGTCGGCGTGACGCAGGCGGATGTCATCGTCTGCTGCGGCGGCGGCGGGTTTTCATCAGGCATCGCGCTCGCGCTGGAAGCAGAAGCGCCAAACCTACGAGTGCGTACGGCAGAGCCGGAGGAATTTGACGATGTCGCGCGCTCGCTACAGGCCGGGACAGTGCAGCGGAACGCTCGGCTCTCGGGCAGCCTCTGCGATGCCATCGTCACGCCTCAGCCCGGTGTTCTGACCTTCCCCATCCTCAAACGGCTCGCCGGGCCGGGTATCGCCGTGAGCGAAGACGAGGCGCTGCGCGCGGTGGCCTTGGCCTTCAACCGGCTGAAGGTGGTGGCTGAACCCGGTGGGGCCGTCGCCCTGGCCGCCGCGCTGTTTCATGGGCAGACGATAGACGGGGATGATGTGATCGTGACAATATCCGGCGGCAACATCGACGCAGAGGTCTTCGCTCGCGCGCTTGCGCTGCATCCCACGCGCCCCGAGCCAGAAGGAGATGCTGCGTGAAGGTGCTCGATCTTGGCGATGTGCGCCTGCACTACCGCGTAGATGGGCCAGCTGACGGCCCACCGGTGGTGTTTGCGAATTCCCTCGGCACAGATATGCGGCTGTGGGACCCGATCCTGCCTTTGTTGCCTAAAGGGCTGCGCCTGATCCGCTTTGATAAGCGCGGCCATGGGCTCTCCACCTGCCCGCCCGCCCCCTACACCATGGGCGCGCTGATCACCGATACCGAGCAGCTGCTTGATCATCTGCAGGTGCGCGACTGCGTGTTTGTCGGCCTCTCCATCGGCGGGATGATCGCGCAGGGCCTTGCGGTGAAACGGCTCGACCTGATCCGCGCCATGGTGCTGTCGAACACGGCCGCGAAGATCGGCACACCGGACATGTGGTCGGAGCGGATCGAGGGCGTGCGACAGGGCGGCATCGAGGCCTTGGCCGACGCCGTCATGGAGCGGTGGTTCTCGAAAGACTTCCGTGCCACGCCTGAGCTGGAGCTCTGGCGCAACATGCTCACACGCCAGGAGGACGACGGCTATATGGGCTGCTCGGCGGCGATCTCGGGCACGGATTTCTACACCACCACAGCCACCCTGCGGCTACCCACGCTGGGGATTGCGGGCGCCGAGGATGGCTCGACGCCGCCTGATCTGGTGCGCGAAACGACCGACCTGATCCCTGGCAGCCAGTGCCACGTGATCCGCAAGGCCGGGCATCTGCCCTGCGTCGAGCAGCCCGAGGAATACGCCAGGTTGCTGACCCAGTTTCTGCGCGACATCAGCCATGTCTAGGGCGCGCTGATCCGTGGCGGCAAGCGTCTTCGACAGCCCCCTTTACGCCCGGCTCTTCCCGACGGGTGAGACGGGCCGGCTGTTCTCGGACAGCGCGGCCCTGCGGGCGATGCTGCTCGTCGAAGGCGCGCTGGCCAAGGCCCAAGGCGAAATGGGAATCATTCCCGAGATCAGCGCGGCGGCGATCCACCGCGCGACGCTGGAAATCCAGATCGATCCGGGCGCCTTGGCGCAGGCAACCGGGGAAAACGGCGTGAGCGTGCCGGGGATGGTCGCCGCCTTCCGGGCCGAAATGAACGCACCCGAACACTCGCAATACCTGCATTGGGGCGCGACATCGCAAGACATCATCGACACCGCGCTGATGCTGCGGCTCCGCCAAGCGCTGGCATTGGCCGAGACCGATCTACGCCGCGTTCTGACTGCGCTTGCGGATCAGGCCGAGGCTCATGCCGATCTGCCGATGGTCGCGCGCACCTATGGGCAACATGCGACACCGACCAGCTGGGGGGCTCTTCTGGCAAGCTGGGGCGCGCCACTGCTCGACGCGCTGACAACGCTCGACGCGCTGCGCGCTGGCAGCCTTTGGGTCTCCCTCTCCGGCGCCGCGGGGACCAGCGCCGCTCTGGGCGCGCGCGCGCCTGCCTTGCGCGCCGCCCTCGCGGAAGGGCTGGGCCTGCACGACCCAGGCCGGAGTTGGCACACCGACCGCGCGCCGCTGCTGCGTATTGCGGCCTGGATAGCTGAGATCACCAGTGCGCTCGCCGCGATGGGTCAAAGCCTCATCGGCCTCGCCGCAACAGACATCGGTGAGGTCACACTGGGGGCGTCGGGCGCCTCCTCCACCATGCCGCAAAAGCAGAACCCGGTGGCGCCCTCGGTCCTTGTCGCGCTGTCGCATCAGATGGGTGGATTGCTCAGCGGTCTGCAAGCGGCCTCCGTCCACCAGCACCAGCGCGATGGTGCGGCGTGGTTTGCCGAGTGGATGCTGATGCCACAGATCGCGTTGAGCACCGCCGCCGCCTTGCAGCAGGCCATTTCGGTGCTGGAGGGTTTACAACCCGTACCTAAGCGTATGGCTGAGAACGCCACCCGCGGCCTCGGCGTGACCCATGCGGAAGCTCTGAGCTTTGCGCTCGCCGCCCGGATGCCCCGTGCAGACGCACAGGCGGCCACCAAGGCGCTTTGCCGCGAGGCGGTCGAGACCGGAACGCCGCTCGCCCAGATCGCCACCAGTCACTACCCCGATCTGCCGCCGGATCTCTTCGACCCGGCCGCACAGCTCGGCCAGGCGCCTGCCGAAGCCCGGGCCTTTGCAGCGCGCGTCCGAGCACTCTGAGCGATGCGCCCCGCGGTCCTGTTCATCCTGATCACCGTGATGCTCGATTCCATGGGCATTGGCCTCATCATCCCGGTCATGCCCGACCTGATCCAGGAGGTCCGCGGCGCGGACCTGAGCACCGCGGCGCTCTGGGGCGGCGTGCTCTCCACCACCTTCGCGGTGATGCAGTTCCTCTTCGGACCGGTGATCGGCGGGCTCTCCGACCGCTTCGGCAGGCGCCCCGTGCTGTTGACATCGCTGGTTGTGATGACGCTCGACTATCTGGTGATGGCCGTCGCGGGCAGCATCGTTTTGCTGCTCATTGGGCGTGTCGTGGGCGGGATCACGGCGGCCACGCAATCGACCGCCAACGCCTATATGGCCGATATCTCGGGGCCAGAGGATCGCGCGGCCAACTTCGGGCTGATCGGAGCTGCATTTGGCGTGGGCTTCGTTCTGGGCCCCTTGCTGGGCGGCCTGCTCGGGGAATACGGCACCCGCGCACCCTTCTATGCTGCCGCCGCGCTGACCGCGCTCAATGCGGTTTTTGGCTATCTGGTTTTGAAGGAAACCGTCACGGACGAGATCCGCCGCCCGTTTCGCTGGGCGCGGGCAAACCCGCTCGGCAGCTTTCGGCAGTTGGGCCGCTTGCCGGGCGTCGGCCCCCTGCTCATTGTCTTTTTCCTCTACCAACTCGCGTTCATGGTCTATCCCGCCATCTGGTCTTACTTCGGCAAGGAGCGCTTTGGCTGGGAGCCCGCAACCATCGGCCTGAGCCTCGCCCTCTTCGGGATCATGATGGCCGTGGTACAGGGTGGGTTGATCCGGCCGGTCCTGCGCATTCTGGGCGAGCGGGGCACTGTGATCTATGGCCATCTCTTTGATGTGGGTGCCTTTCTCGCCTTGGCCTTCGTGACCAGCGGCACGGTGGCGCTGATCCTCACACCTCTGGCGGCGCTTGCAGCGGTCATCACCCCGGCCCTGCAAGGCATCATGTCGAAAGCCGTCGGGCGCGACGCCCAGGGCGAATTGCAGGGCGCGCTCACCTCGATCATGGCGCTCGCGATGATCTTTTCCCCGATGATGATGACGGGTACCTTCGCCGCCTTCACCGATGATGCGGCCACACTCTACCTTCCGGGTGCGCCTTTCCTGCTTTCGGCGGGGCTGATCGTGCTTGGCCTTGCCGTCTTCATCCTCGCCCCGGCCCGCCCGGCTGCCGCACGGGACATCGGGTAACAGCGACATTTCATGTCGGTTTGTGCCTTGCATACCGATGAGAGATACGGGCACCTTTCCCGGACCACCGCTGAACAGGACGACCACGACCCATGCAGACCATCAAAGCCGCGGTATGCCACGCGTTCGGCGCCCCTCTCCAGATCGAAGACATCCACCTGCGCGCGCCACAGATGGGCGAGGTGGAGGTGACTTTGGGCGCCGTAGCGATCTGTCACTCCGACATCTCCTTTGCCGACGGCGCCTGGGGTGGATCGCTGCCCGCGGTCTATGGTCATGAGGCGGCAGGTGTCGTGAGCGCGATCGGTCCCGCTGTCGCCGGGCTGGGTGTCGGCGACAGCGTGGTGGTGACCCTGATCCGGGCCTGCGGCACGTGCGGCACATGCGCGGGCGGCCAGCCAACGCTGTGCCAGACCCCCTATGACGGTGACACAGGCCCGATCACCATGGCGGATGGCGGCCGTCTGAACCAGGCGATGGCCTGCGGCGCCTTCGCCGAGAAGGTCGTTGTCGCGAAAAGCCAGGTGGTGCGGATCGACCCCGAGATCCCCAAGGACGCCGCCAGCCTGATCGCCTGCGGCGTGATCACGGGCGTCGGAGCGGTGGTGAACGCCGCGGGGCTGCGCGCCGGACAGGACGTGGTTGTCATCGGCGCCGGTGGCGTTGGGCTCAATGCCGTCCAGGGCGCGCGCATTGCCGGGGCCCGGCGGATCGTTGCGGTGGACATGAGCGCGGACAAGCTCGACATCGCGCAGGAATTCGGCGCCACCCATGGTGTTCTGGCCACGGACCCCAAGCCCTGGAAGGCCGCCTCTGCCGCGCTTGGGGGCAAAGGCGCGGAAGCGGTGATCGTGACTGTGGGGGCTATCCCCGCCTATGACGACGCCCCCCGCTACTTGGGGTACGGCGGCAAGGTCGTGATGGTGGGCATGCCGCACTCCGGTGCGCAATCGACCTATGAGCCGGTGATCCTTGCAGCCGTCGGTCAAAGCATGGTGGGCTCGAAAATGGGCGATGTGGTGATCCAGCGGGACATCCCTTGGATGGTCGATCTCTACGCGCAAGGCCGGCTGAAACTCGACGAGTTGATCTCAGGCCGGTGGTCCCTTGAGCAGATCAACGAGGCAATCGCCGACACCAAATCCGGCAGCGCCCGGCGCAACGTGATCATCTTCGAGCCCCCGAGCAACTGACAGGTACGGTGGGCTTTAGGCCACCGTGTCGCGGAGACTTGCCATGAAACTCAAGGACCTGGACATCATCGTGACCGCCCCGCCTGCGCCGGGCTGGGGTGGGCGCTATTGGATCCTCGTGAAACTCACCACCGACGACGGGATTACCGGCTGGGGCGAATGCTACGCCGCCTCGGTCGGGCCAGAGGCCATGCGGGCCGTGATCACCGATGTGTTCCAGCGGCACATGGACGGCGAAAGCCCAGAAAACGTAGAGAGGATGTTCCGCCGCGCCTATTCTTCTGGCTTCACGCAGCGGCCCGATCTCACCGTCATGGGCGCGTTCTCTGGGCTTGAGATCGCCTGCTGGGACATCCTCGGCAAGGCGCGCGGGCGCCCGGTCTGGGCCCTGCTCGGCGGCAAGATGAACGACCGGATCCGCGTCTACACCTATCTCTACCCGCTGCCGCATCACGATCCCAGCGCCTTCTGGACCGCACCCGTGATGGCGGCGGACGCTGCAAGTGATTGTATTTCAAGAGGTTATACGGCGGTCAAGTTCGACCCTGCGGGGCCTTATACCCTGCGCGGCGGGCATATGCCGGGGATGCGCGACATCGCGCAGTCCGTCGCCTTTTGCAAGGCGATCCGCGAGGCGGTGGGCAACCGCGCCGATCTGCTCTTTGGCACCCATGGGCAATTCAGCACAGCAGGCGCGATCCGGTTGGGCCGCGCCTTGGAGCCCTACGACCCGCTCTGGTTCGAGGAGCCGATCCCCCCAGATGCCGTCGAAGAGATGGCCAAGGTGGCGCGCGCTGTTCGTATCCCTGTCGCAACCGGCGAACGGTTGACCACGCGCGCGGAGTTCGCGCCCGTGCTGCGCAGTGGCGCCGCGACGATCCTGCAGCCTGCTCTGGGGCGCGCGGGCGGGATCTGGGAGTGCCGGAAAATCGCAGCGATGGCAGAGGCTTACAACGCGCAGATGGCCCCGCATCTCTATGCCGGACCCATCGAATGGGCCGCCAATATTCAGCTCGCCGCCTGCATCCCCAACCTGCTCATGGCCGAGACGATCGAGACGGACTTCCATGACGCGCTGATCCGGGGGAGCCTCCGGGTCAAGGAGGGATTCATCACCCCACCCGAGGCACCGGGCCTGGGGATCGAGGTGGATGAAGAGCTTGCGCGCGCGCACCCTTACACCGGCGATGGGCTACATCTGGAGATGCAGGAGGCCCCCTGCGACTACGTTCAGGGGAACGCCTTCGAAGGCGGGGCACCGGCGCCGAAAAGCTGAGCTTGCCGAAACCTGACCGGAGCGTACGCGCAACGGCAAATTGCCGAGGCGGGGCCGAGGGGCGGAGCGTCCTTGTTTTGTTGGGAAATGCCATGTCGGTATTGCGTCGGTATCACGTCGGTATTTGGTCGGTGCCGGGATCGGTTTTTCGGCCATACGGGTGAAATGGCCCTCTATCCTAACGAACCATAAGCCCAGCGAACGGTGGTGTGCATTACCTCGGTTGCCAGCTCTGACAGCAGACGGTTCTGATGTCCCGCCCGGCGGAAACGCCGGGCATCGGTCATCATTGTCGCGCCGTCGCCAATGGTGCTCGGACCAGTGGCGCATCCATTGGCAACTCCGAGCGACAACGGCGACACCTCCCCGTCAAACCAGGGGTTTGCCTTCGGCACACCGGGCGATCTTGCGGATATGCAAACCGCGCGACGGTCAGTCGTTTGGCGATGGACCGCTGTGCAGACCCATCGGAAGCGCCCTCCAGGTCGAGCAATGCCCTCTGCGCCTGCGGCCAGAGCAGGCAGGAAACAGACCGCCCTAAGTCCGCGCGGCCTCGAAGGCGGCCCAGACCGCCTCGAAGTCCTCGAAGCTCAGGGTCTTACCCTTCACCGCGTCGAAGACGATCTTCTCGGAGCGCATCAGCGTGGCAATGGCCTCGCTCAGCCGGGGCACCACATCCTCGGGGATGACGACAGCCCCGTGCCGGTCGGCGTGAACCAGCGCGCCGGGGGCTACGCGCATCCCGAAAATCTCGACCTCGGCGTCAAAATCGAGCACATGCACAAACCCGTGGCTCGGACCGATGGAGCCCGCCACGACCGGAAAGCCCTCGGGCAGATCGCCGAGGTCGCGCATGACGCCATTGGTGAGCGCGCCGGAGAGCCCGAAGGATTTGTGGATGTTGGTGTTGACCTCGCCCCAATAGGCGCCGATGGCCTGGGCCCCGTCCATGTCCTGCACCACGGCGAGACCGGGGCGCGGCCCTTCGGCCATGTATTTGTAGTAGGCCATACGTCGCGCCCTGATCACCTCGGGTGGCTCCTCGGGCGGGGTCACAGCGCGAATGCGAGCTGTGCGCGCGTAACCCACCATCGCCTCGCCCGGCGCCGAACAGAGCATGGTGCCGCGAGTGAAGTCGTTGAAACCGCGCTGGCCCTGGGCCACTTCGATGGCGTTGCAGACGGTGGGGGTATCGACTGTTTTCAGCAGCGCAAGAAGGGCGTCGTCCATCACCGGGCCTCCGCCAGTTTGGCCCCGTCGCGCAGCGCTTCGAGCTTGGCGTAGGCGATGTCGGGGTCGATGGCGCCAAACCCAGCAAATGTTCCAAAACCACAATCCGAGCCTGCGACGACGCGCTCCTGCCCAACAATTTGTGTGAATCTGTCAAGCCGCTGCGCCACCAGTTCGGGGTGCTCAACGAAATTTGTCGTGGTATCGACCACGCCCGGAACCAGGATCTTGTCGTCCGGGATGTCCGCCTTGCGGTCGCGGAAGACGACCCATTCATGCGCGTGGCGTGGGTTCGATGTTTCAAAGAGTAGGTAGCTGGCCTCGACCGACATCAGCGTGTCAAAGACCTTTTCCATCCCGATGTCGCAGACATGCGGGCCTTCGTAGTTGCCCCAGCAGATGTGCACGCGCACCTTCTCCTTTGGGAGGCCTGCGAGCGCGTGGTTCAGCGCTTCCACATGGGCGCCCGCGATCTTGAGAAACTCGTCATCCGAGAGGTCGTTGAAGAGCATATGACGCGAGAGCGCGAGGTCGGGGCAGTCAAGCTGCAGGTCGAGGCCTGCGTCGACTATGGTGCGGTATTCCTCGCGCATCGCATCGGCGAGGGCGGCGAGATAGGCGTCGCGGGTGGGGTAGAAGTCGTTCTGCAGGAAGAGCGAGATCACGCCCGGCGAGGCGGCGTTCATGAAGCCGCGGGTGACGCCGTGCTCGGCCATCGCCGCTTTCAGGTTGGCGATGTCATTTTGCAGCTCGCCCTGCCCCTTCGAGCGCACCTCGCCGGTGCACATGGGCCGCGCGTATTTGGGCGTGCCACCGTCATCGGCGAGGCGCTTGAGGAAGGTCGGGAATTTCTTGAGATCGGCTGGCGCGTTGCGCGGGCTGTCGCCGGAGAACCCGGTGTAGCGGTCCTTGACGTAGGTGGCGTAGGAGATCTTGGAGGTCTCGCCGTCGCTCACCACGCCCACGCCTGCGGCGACCTGCTTGGCGACCGTGGCGGAGACCGCTTCGGTCATCGCCGCGTCGAAGTCGGCCGTATCATAGGGGGTGCCATGCTCCCGGGCGAAGATGAAATCGACGACCTTCTGGGTGCGCGGCAGGGAGCCTGCATGGGTGGTCAGAATGGGCATGAGAGATCCTTCAGTTCAGCCGTTGAAACCGCCCACCCGACCAGCCGTGGTAAAAGGTGCAGTCAGGTGGGGCAGCAGGGTCGTTGCAGACAGCGAGGCGCCCGGTGGTTTGCAGAAGATCGAGCCCGTTGGAGCCCCGGACGACGCTGGCAGAGGAGGCGTAGAATTGCTCGGGCGTGCCGGACCAGGCCGCGGTGAGGAAGGTCTCGACGAGGCATTGGGCGGCACCACAGACGGGGCGGCGGATGGGCGGGCCGCAGTCGATGGCGTCCCACCAGATCACCACGTCGTTGCGTCCGTCGCCATCGATATTGCCGATGAGCAGGTGGCCGGGGCCAAGGGTGGCGGGGTCACGGCCGCAGACCTGGGCGACGTGGGTATAGGCGGTTTCCACCATCGCGTCGCTTTGCGGCTGGGGCGCGGAGGGTTGAGCCGGGGAGCCCGCCGGGGGCTGCGGGGCTGGCCCCGCAGCCCCCGGCGGGCTGGACCCCCAGCCCATGCCAATGTCACGGAATTTGCCCTCGCAGAAGGCAATGAGTTGCAGCCACGCGCCTTGCAGCCCGGTTGTCGGGATGTTCACCCGCCCCAGCAGGCTGTCGACCTGAAAGCCATTGGCCTGGGTCAGCGCGGGAAAGAAGGGATCGAAAGCCGACAGCTGCACCGTCCAGGCATCGTCGAAGTAGTTGAAGCCGACTGGCGGCAGCTGGTAGGTCCCGCCTCCTGCAAAGATCGTCACAGCACGGGTCTCGGCGCTGAGCTCATCTCGGGGCGGCCCGAGCACCTGTTTGGAAAAGCGCATCTGGATCGCGCCAGGAGCCGTCACGGTCGCATGCAATTCTTGCGGGCCACGCCAGTCGGGGCGCATGGGAGAGCGCTCACCACAGGAAAGGGAGACCGAGAAATCCGGCAGCGTGGCGGTGCCGAAGAAGAAGTCCCCGTTGTCGTAGCTGCCGGGGGTCCAGACCTGCTGGGCCGCTGCGGTGAGCGGCCAGATCAGCAGGAGGAGAGCCGCGATCAGCCGTCCCATGTGGGACCTGCGGGATCGTCGGTGCCGACGATGTGGTAGAGGGCCGCCTCGCCGGTCATCGATGGCACGGCGCTGTGCATCAGCCCCTCCGGAATCGACATCGTGTCTCCCGGCGCGAGCGTGGCGCTGCCGCCCTCCCATGTCACCTTCCAGTGGCCGGTGACAGGCATCAGAACCGAAGGTCTGTCATGGCTGTGCATCGCGTCGGTGGCCGAGCCTCGGGTGATCAGGGTGACCTCAAAACCTGGCTTGTCACGCAGCATCGCGTCGGGCCCGATGACCTTGGCGGGCGCGCGATCCGCCAATGCCACCATATCCCAGTAGCGCGCCACATAGCCGGGGATGACCTCTGCCGTGGTGGGTTCGGGGTAGGTCTTCAGTTCCTCCTCGGTGAGCAGCGGCATGGGCTTCACGCCTTCCGGCAGCGCTTGGCCCTGCTTGCTGTCGTAGAGCTTGCCCTCTTCCGAGAGCACCAGCCCGTGATCGGCGGCATCCTCGATCACCTGCGGCGCCCAGATCACGCCGCCGCCTGCGTCATCGCCACCGAGGATCGCCATGATCATCCCGTAGTCATCACCGATGTTCTCGAACCCCCGGAAGATGCCGGTGGGGATGTTGAAAATATCACCCTCCTCCAGAACCACCTCGCCCGCGTCACCCCAACGGCCCCAGAAGAAGCGCCAGCGGCCCTTGAGCACAAAAAAGACCTCTGCGGTGCGGTGGCTATGCAAGCTATTGCGGCATTTGGGCGGCTGACCGGCGGCGCCGATGTTAAAGCCATGCGGGATCGAGATGTGCACGTGCTGGTCGGGGCTTTCGGAGACGCCGCCGCCGATGATCGTGAAGTTCTCCTTCTGGTCCGATCCGGGGGTGTGGGCGTCGATAAAGGCGGTCTTGCAGGGCATCAGGTCACCGTAGCGGACGATGCGGGTTTCCATTTCTTGGGGGGTCATAGGTCTGGTCCTTGTCTGAATGGGAAATGAGGGTGAAACATCACCCTGTCCCCGGCGGACGCAGGTTGAGACGGCGCGCGCGCAGGGACGCCCGCCAGACGTGGAAACGACGCTGATATTCGCCCATGGCGCGGGGCATCAGAGCTCTCCGGTGTGCAGCAGAATCTGTTTCCAGATCGTGGTTTCGTCAAAGATGACATATTCGCGGCGCAGACCCCAAGGGCCGAATTCCGCGTGGCTAATGCCGAGTAAATAGACCTCCGCCCCCGTGGGCGCGCCGAAGCGGCCCCAGCCGGAGTGGCGCCCGTGCAGCGACCAGCGCAGGGCCGCGCGCGGCGGCATCATCGGATCGTCGCGCCCGATCTGGTGGTCGATCTGGAAGGTGGCATCGGGGAAGGACGCGCGCAGGCCCATCCAGAACTGATCCACATCGCCGTGGCTGTGGCCAGTCATGCCTCCGGGGTACTCGACGTGGCAGGCGCGGTCGTATTCTGCCGGGATCGCCGCCATATCCGCGCCCATGATGCGGCTGAGGATGTCCGCGTATTTCGTACCCCATTCATTGTCATTGCCCCGACCCTTATACGGTCCGGGCTGATCCGTTGCTGGCGTGAGCGGCGGCACGCAGGCCTCGGGGCCACCTTCCGCAGCGATCAGATCAGCGGCATAGGCTTTCGGCTCCACACCCAATTGGCGCACGATGGCGCCCTGATCGCGGATCAGCCATTCGTCGTTGATCTGGTTGTTGATCGCGTGACAGTCCGCGAGGATCCGGTAGGTCAGCTTCTTGCCCGTCGCCCTGCCATAGACGCCATCATGCGCGTGGGTGGCGGTGCTGAGCAGCCTGTGCGAGGAGAGCATCCCCTCCTCCGGGGTGCCGGACCAGATCACATCCTCGCCAAAGAGCGTGCGGTCGGGAAACTCGGCGAGCGTCGCCATGGTCGCCCCGATCACATTGGCATTGCCCAGCACAACCGAGGCGGGCGAGCGCACGACGATATCGTCGGAGTAATACTGGTGCAGGGTCGCGATGCCGCGATCCTCCCAGATCTCCTTGGTGATGCCGATGATGTAATGGGGGAAATCGCGAAACTTCGGATCGAAGCCTTTCATGAGGTGGGTCCTTCGGGTGTGCGGGCGGAGCCGCGGATGATGAGCGGGCCGTCGAGCGTGATGCGGCGCGGGGCGGTGTCGGCGTCGCTTAGTCGGGCCATGAGCGCGTCGACCGTGGCGGCGACCATACGCCCCGCAGGCTGGCGCACGGTGGTCAGATCATAGCTGGGCCAATGCGACAAGGTCACATCGTCATAGCCCACGACCGAGACATCCTGCGGCACGCGCAGCCCAAGCTCGTAGCGCAGCACGTCCATCACGGCAAAGGCCATGTGGTCGTTGGCGACAAAGACGGCATCGGGGCGATCTTTCGGGGCGAACATCTCGCGGGCGGCCTGTTGCGCCGTTTCGAAGTCGAAGTTGCCCAGGGCGCGGGCGTAGAGCGACCGACCCGCCGCCTTGAGACCGTCGGTGAAGCCGCGTTCGCGGTCGATCTGGGTCGACGCGCCTTCCCATCCGGCGATATGGGCGATGCGGGTATGCCCGCCCGCGATCAGGAACTCGGCAAGCTTGCGCCCGCCGGCCTCATTGTCGGAGGCGATGGAGGTCAGCCGGTCGTCATACTGGTGCCGGTTGAAGAGCACGATGGGGATGCCCAGGCCTTCGCAGCGCTGGGTGAGATCGTTCGAGAGACCCACGGAGGCGGCGATGATCGCGTCCACCTGGTAGTCGAGCAGTTCGTCGATGACCATCTGCGTGGCCGCGTGGTCGTTCGAGGCCATGAAGACCAGCACGTGGTAGCCTTCGGCCTGCAGCGCCTTGCTGAGACGCTCGATGGCTTCGGGGTAGAACTGGTTTTCGAGGTAGGCGACGACGAGGCCGATGATGCGGCTGCGCCCGGTGATGAGCGAGCGTGCGAGCACGTTCGGCCGGTAGCCGAGGGCGGCGGCGGCCTTGCGGACCTTCTCGGCCGTGCCTTTGCTGACCGAGGCGCCGGGGGTGAACACCCGGCTGACCGCGGAGCGGCTGACCCCGGCCTTTTCGGCCACATCGAGAGAGGTCACCTTGGACATCAGCCTGCCGTCCATCCGCCGTCGATCAGCATCGAGGTGCCGGTGACCATGGCCGAAGCGTCGGAGGCGAGGAACAGCACCGCGCCCATGATGTCCTCCACCTCGCCGACGCGCGGCAGCTTGATCTTCTCCATGATCCAGGCGAGGCGCTC
Organism: Roseobacter cerffii; assembly: GCF_054226325.1. Classification (NCBI taxonomy): domain Bacteria; kingdom Pseudomonadati; phylum Pseudomonadota; class Alphaproteobacteria; order Rhodobacterales; family Roseobacteraceae; genus Roseobacter; species Roseobacter cerffii. The sequence continues at coordinate 1,260,935 of NZ_CM135757.1, read as the reverse complement.
GGGGTTGTCGAAGGTCACCTGGCTCAGCGGTGTGCGGATGAAGGTGGGGCAGATGGTATTGATGCGGATGCCTGCCTTGCCCCATTCGATGGCCATGGCTTTGACCATGCCTTCGAGCCCGTGTTTGCTCGCGCAATAGACCGCGCGGTCGACCCCGCCCACATGCCCCATCTGGCTGGAGATATGGATGATCGAGCCCGGTTTTCCTGCCGCAATCAGCGCCTTGGCGGCTTGGGCCGAAAGGAAATAGGCGCCGCGCAGATTGAGATTCATCACCGCGTCGTAGTCTTCGGGCGTGGTCTCCGTGGCGGGGGAATGCCGGGCCATACCCGCGGAGTTCACGACGATGTCGAAGGGGTCTTCGAAAGCCCCGGCAAGGGCGGCGGTGTCGCTCTGATCCAGCGGCATGGCCTCCGCCGACCAGCCCTGCCCCGCCATGGCATCAACGGCCTCCTGCAGCACCTCGGCGCGCCGCGCGGCGCAGACCACATGCGCGCCGGCCTCGGCCAATGCGACTGCACAGCCGAGGCCGATGCCCGAGGACGCCCCCGTCACCAGCGCGCGCTTGCCGCTGAGGTCAAAGGACGGGGTGCGGGGCAAATCACTCATAGGGCGACACCTGTGTCGGGGTCGAAGCCTGTGCGCGCTTTGTTGAACTCGCGCATCCGCGCGAAGACATCGACGCCGATCTGATCATACATGTGCAAGAGGTCCACCATCACCCAGTTCTCGCGAATGCGCCCGTGTTCGACGCGCCAGAAGTCCAGCGAGCGCATCTCGATCTTCTGGCCCGTGGGCGCGATCCCCAGCCAGCCTCCATGGGTGATCGACTGGACCATGTCGGGCCAGCCCGTCACGGCGGCATAATTGTGGTCACCAAAGAAATGATACTCCACCTCGTCGAGATACTGCCCCCGGTCCGGCATGCCGTTGAGAAACGGGATCTGGTGCCACTTGCGAAAGCCCTCGATGCCGCGCCCGGTGCCGATGCCAGAGGGTCCGTACCAGGTCATGCGCGGATGCCAGAAGCGTTCCATCTCCATGACCTCCGGTCCGCCCTGCGCCGGGTGGCGCTTGAGATGCTCCAGCATGTCGATGATGTGCTGGCAGGTGGCCGCCCCCTGCGCCGCATCATAGGGCCCCGGCACCAGCCCGTCGCAGGTGGCAGGGCCCGGGATGTGCCATTCGCGGCCCAAAGAGGGGGCCATCGGCCAGGCGCGCGCCTGCATCATCACCTCGGGCAGATCCCAGAGCGCCTGCATCTCGACGATCCTACCGTGCTCAAAGCGGTAGAACTCGTGAAACCGCATGTGCATGAGGTGCCCCGTCGCCGGGATATCGAGCCAGGACGCCCGGAAGGTGCCGGTGTAGAAGCCACCGCAGCCGACCCAGTCGGCACCTTCCGGCGTGGGGCCCGCCATCACGATGTGATCGCGGCGCTCAAGATCCGGGACAGCTTGGCCAAGCGGCGCGTAGACGGCATCCACATAAGCGTCGACGCCGGTGATGGTCTCGAAGGGAAAGGCGAGGCGAAAGGCGACATCCGGCGCGCAGATATCGTGCAAGACCGCGCGAACCCGCGCGAGGTCAAAATCATACATCGCCGCGCGCAACGGGGCGATGATCTCTTTGTGGTCTGACTGTCGGTCCATCATGTCGTCCGGGTACGCCGCTTGCAGCTGGCGGCGGGGGCGCCGGGCGGGAGGCTTGCCTCCCGCCCGGCGCCCCCGCCCTCCCCGCTCATTCCGCAGCCTCAGTTGCAGGCGCCCCCTCACCGTAAGGCACGTTGACCCCGCCATAGCGCCGGACCCGTAGGTTGCATTGCTCGGCGTGGCCCACGAAACCCTCCAGCATGCAGAGCCGCGAGCCGTAGGCGCCGATTTCCGCCGCCGCCGCATCCGTCGTAACCTTCTGATAGCTGTGGGTTTTGAGGAACTTGCCGACCCAGAGTCCGCCAGTGTACCGCCCCGCCTTCTTCGTCGGCAGCGTGTGGTTGGTGCCGATCACCTTGTCGCCATTGGCCACATTCGTGCGCGGGCCGAGGAAAAGCGCGCCGTAGCAAGTCATGTGCTCGAGGAACCAGTCGTCGCGATCGGTCATCACCTGCACGTGCTCGGAAGCCACGTCATCGGCCACCTGCAGCATCTCGTCATAGGTGTCGCAGAGGATGACTTCGCCATACTCCTCCCAGCTCACACGCGCCGTCTCGGCCGTGGGCAGGATTTCGAGGATGCGCTCGATCTCGGCGAGTGTTTCCTCGGCGAGCTTGCGGGAGTTCGTGAGCAGCACCGCGGGCGAATTGTAACCGTGTTCCGCCTGGCCCAGCAGATCCGTGGCACACATCTCCGCATCGACCGTTTCATCGGCGATCACCATCGTCTCGGTGGGTCCAGCGAAGAGATCAATGCCGACGCGGCCAAAGAGCTGGCGTTTGGCCTCGGCCACAAAGGCATTGCCGGGGCCGACGATCATATGCACGGGATCAATCGTTTCGGTGCCGAGCGCCATCGCCCCCACCGCCTGAATGCCGCCCATCACGTAGATTTCATGGGCACCGCCCAGATGCATCGCGGCGATCACACCGGGGTTCGGTTTGCCTTTGAACGGCGGTGTGCAGGCGATGATGCGCGGCACCTTGGCCACGCTCGCCGTGGCCACGGACATATGCGCCGAAGCGACCATGGGGAACTTGCCGCCGGGCACATAGCAGCCCACCGATTGCACGGGGATGTTCTTGTGCCCGAGGATCACGCCCGGCATCGTTTCGACTTCAATGTCCAGCATCGAGTCCCGCTGGGCCTGGGCAAAGTTGCGCACCTGCTCTTGGGCAAATTTGATGTCTTCCAGCTCGCGTGGCGACAGCTGAGCGATCAGGTCGTCGATCTCGGGCTGGCTGAGCTTGAAGGACGCGGGCGAATAGCTGTCGAACTTCTCGCTGAGCTCACGCACGGCCACATCGCCGCGCGCCTCGATATCGGCGAGTGTCGCCTCGACGGCGGCCCGCGTCTTGGCATCATCATCCGCGCGTTCGGCGTCGGATTTGCCGCGTTTCAGAACCTCGATTGCCATCTCACTCTCTCCTCACTGATCGGGGCGCGGCGGGGTCTTTTCGCCGCGATCAAAGGCCTCCCAGCCCTCGCCCTGAAACACATCCACACCCAGTTGGGCCAACACATGCGGAAAATCGACCATCACCCAATTGTCGGTGATCTTGCCGTCCTCCACCTTCCAGAAATCCATGTACCGAATGTCGACCCGCTTGCCCGTGGGCGCCACGCCCATAAAGGGGCCGGAATGCGTCGCCTCCTGCCGCCCGAAGGCCGCCGCCCATTCGCCCATGTAAAGCCGCGCCTCGTCGACGCAGACCTTGTCGGAGAAGGCCGCCTGGAACGGCCGCTGCCAGTTGTCCTGGAACGCGCGCAGCCCGGTCTTGGTGCCGCAGCCCTGGTTGCCCATCCAACGGAAGCTCTCGCTGAAAAAGGCGCCGATGTCGTCGATGCGGTGGTCGTTCAGCCCGTCCACCATGCCTTCGATCACGGCGCGGGTAGCTTCGGTTTTGCTCATATCCGTGTCTTTGCTCAGCACGGCCTGCTCTGGTCTGGATCCCTTCATCGGGTGCTCCTGTCATCAAGGTGGAAACGCGTATGCTCAGAACGCGCCTCCGCTGATGAAATCCCGTGGCAGCCGGTTGAGCGCCGGATGGCGTTGCATCAACCCTGATCTCGACCGCTTGCTCATCAGCCCTTCACAGCCCCCGCTGTGAGGCCCGAGACGATCTGGCGCTGGAACACCATGACCAGCAGGAAGAGCGGTGCGGTGATCGAGACGGCGGCGGCCACAGCCTCGACCTGGTCGGTGGTGGTGGTTTCGCGGTTGAAGTAGCCCGCGATTGCCGGAACCATCGTCTGGTTCTGCGCATCGAGCAGCAGCGAGGTCACCAGGAAGTCGTTGTATCCCAGAAGGAAGCTGAAGAGCCCGGTGGTGATCACACCCGGCCACATCACCGGCATGATCACGCGGCGGAAGGCCTGGAAGTGGCTGCAGCCATCGACGCGGGCGGCCTCGTCCAGTTCGGCGGGGATGTTCTGGAAGAAACTGCGCAGCATCCAGATGGTGAAGGGCTGGTTGATCGAGACCAGCACAGCGATCACCGCCCAGGGCTGGCCATAGAGCGTGGGCGCGCCTTCGCCGAAGATCGGGCGCAGGATTTCGGAGGAGTTGATGAAGACCGGCAGGTAGCCCGCGACCAGCACCGAATGCGGCAGAGCGCGGAAGATCAGCGCGAGGATCAGCAGCCAGAAGGCCAGGTTGGAGCCGGAGCGGGCGAGCCCATAGCCTGCGAGCGTGCCCACGGTGAGCGAGATGGTCACCACGCCCGCGGTCACCAGCATGGAGTTGAGGAAGTTGCGGTAGAATTCGTTCTCTGCCCAGACCGCCACGTAGTGGTCGGTGGTGAGGCCAATGACGGGGGTCCCAAGCGGGCCGAGGAGGCTGTTGAGCGGGCCGAGGATCAGCGGCAAGAGCCCGAAGAAGATCAGGATGAAGACAATGGCGTAGACCAGCGCGCCAACCAGCCAGCCCAGCACAATGAGACCCCGGGGGCAGTATTGCTGGACCAGCCCGGGCAGTTTGGTGAAGGCCCAGCGAATGGCGAAAAAGAGCACGACGAGGCCGATGAGAATGTCGATCACCGAGAGGCCGTCGCCGCTTGCGCGCGTGGCCGGGCCAAGGATCACGTCCCACGGGCTGTCGGCGAAGGCGTCCACGGGGGATTTGAAGCTCATCACCGCGATCCAGAAGATCGGAAAGGCGGCGAGCAGGCACCAGAAGGCGAGGAAGGCGCCGGAGGAGAAGCGCAGCGCGGCAGACTGCTGCATGGCCTTGGGGGTGGACATCAGTGCGCGCTCCCTTTGTGGTCGCGCCAGGTGCGGCGCAGCGGCAGGATCAGCAGGAGGACGATCCCGATCATGGTCAGCATGGCGGAGGCCGAGGCCCGGCTCATCGCGCGGTTGCCTGCGTCATCCGGTGTCATGAAGTCATAGGTCAGCCATTGCAGCGAGATCACATGCGCCTGGCTGCGGAAGCCGACGATGGCCTCGAATTCGCGATAGGTGTCCATCAGGTGGATCAGCGCAATGAAGACGATGAGCGGCATCAGGTGCGGAATGATCACGTGGCGCAGACGCTCCCAGCGGCTGGCACCATCGATCACCGCAGACTCAAGCGTGTCCATGTTCACGGTCTGCAGCCCCGCATAAAAGATGACGAAGGCGAAGGGCGCAGAGCTCCAGATCTTGTAGATGTACATCAGCAGCTCAATGGTCCAGGCCTGCGCGAACATCGAGATGTTCTGGCCGGACCAGCGTTCAAGCAGCGCGGTCAGGATACCGTCGCCAACAAAGAGCCAATAGATTGAGAGCGCACCGATCACCGGTGTGATGATGAACGGCAGCAGAGAGACAAAGATGATGGGCCCCCGGATCGATCGGGTGGCGTTGTTCACGGTGATCGCGATCGCCAGACCCACACCAAGAACCAAGGGCAAGGTCAGCAGCGTGTATGTCAGCGTGAAGCGCAAGGCGCGCCAGAAGTCGATTTGCATCATGTCGTTCCAGCTGCCGTTGCCGACGGCGCTCCAGAACTTGTTCATCTGTAAGACGTTCTTGTAGCTCTGCAAACCGACCCATTGGGTTTCGGTGATGGTCTTGCCGTTCTCATCGAGCACCGGGACGGTCTTGACCTCGGTCGTGCAGGTCTGGGTCAGGAACCCGGGCGTGCAGGTCTCGACCTCGACCTGTTCGAGGATCGGCTGGGTGACCTGAAAACTCTGGATGAAAACACTGACAAGCGGGGCCGCGATGAAGAGCAGCATCATGAAGACCGAAGGGCCGACGAAGGCAGCGAATGTCTTGAACTTCATGATCGTCTCCTCGCGACACGTCAGTTTGCAAAGTTGCCGGGAAGAGTTTGCAAAACACACATCCGATGCGTTTGGCACACTCCTGGGCCGGGGAAGGCTGGCCGGGCAAACCCGACCAGCTTTAGCTTACTTGAGGACGCCCGCTTCCTTGGCGGAGGTCGTGTAGGCCTCTTCGATGGCCGCCAGCGTTGCCGACGCATCCCGCTCGCCGGTCAGGAAAGCGGGCAGCTCATTGCCAAGCGCGGTGTGCAAGAGACCCATCTGAGTTGTGGACGGATAGGCCGGCGGCGCCGGGTTGGCCGTCGCCGTTGCAATGGCACCCTCGGCAATCTCGGTCGGCTGATAGCCATCGACCAGCCAGATCGCCGCGTCATTGGCCCCCTGGACCGTCTCTGCATCGAGACCTTCCATGGCCAGACGGAAGGCGGCATCGGCCTCTTCATCCGAGATGTTCTTGGCGATCACGATGCCGTCCCACCACAGGGTGGTCGCCGGTGCGCCGTCGGCCACGGCCTTGGGCGCGGCGGCCATGGCGACCTTGCCCACAACCTGGCTCTCGGCCTCGTCATTCATCGCGCCCGCGCGGCTCGCCCACAGGTTCGCCATGGCGATCTTGCCCTGCTGGAACTGCTGTTGGACATAGGTGGAATCGCTGACCAGAACTTCCGGGTCGGTGAATTCCAGCGCTGCTTTCATCGTCTCCAATGACGCCAGACCCGCATCGGAATTCACCGCTGTGGTGTTGTCATCATTGAAGAATTTCCCGCCGTGGCCGGGGTACATGTTCACGAATTCCTGCGCGAGGTTCCAGCCGGACTTCATGGTGGCACCCAAGGGATACTCCATGACACCGGCCTCCTTGATCTTGGCGGCGGCGGCATAGACCTCGTCCCAGGTGCTGGGCGTCTCGATGCCAAGATCGGCGAGAACGTCGGAGCGGTACATCAAGTGCTGGGTGTTGACCATCATCGCGATGGCCATGATCTGACCGTTGATGCGGATGAGCTGGTTGGGCTTGAGGTTCGCGCCGTATTTCTCGACCAGATCATCCAGCGGGCGGATGGTCCCCGCGTTCAGCAGCGGCGTGATGGTGCCGTTGGCCACACCACCGATGTGATAGAGCGAGGGGTTGGCCTCGAAGGCGGCGGGCTGTTTGGTGCGGAACTCCTGGTCGAGCTCGGCCTGGAAGTTGCCGCATTCGGCCATCGCATCGGTCACGGCTTTCCAGGCTTCAAAACCCGCGCTGAGCGATTTGATCGGCACCTCATTTTCGTAGGAACAGGCCAGCGCCGCGCTCCCCAGCAGCGAGACGGCGCCCGCCAGTGCGATTTTCTTCAGAAACATTTGCAAACTCCCTTTTGCAGTTTTGCAGAGTGCATCTTGCAAGGCTGCACTCGTGATTGGCCCCGAACCCGAGGCAGTGTCAGGTCAGGCGATCGCAGCGCTCTCTTCACCGTTGATGGCAATGCGCTGGCCTGTACCGGTATCGAACAGATGGCAGATGCCCACCGGCACGGCGAAGGAGACCATATCGCCGATCTCGGCCCGGAATTCCTTGTGCGCCTTCACCGAGACCAGCTGGCCGCCGGCGCGCACCGTGAGCATCGTCGCATCGCCCAGAAGCTCGATGGTGTAGATCGGGGCGGTGATCTGGCCGCTGGCGCCATCGGCCAGCGTGGCATCTTCAGCACGGAACCCCAGCGTCACCGGGCCATCGGGACCCGCCAGCCCCGAGATCGAAACATTGTCGCCCGAGAAAGTACCGCCAAGCATCTCGCCGTCCATGAGGTTCATCGCCGGGCTGCCAATGAAGCTGGCCACGAACGTGTTGGCGGGGTGATCATAGATGTCGGTGGGCGTGCCCACCTGCTGGACCTTGCCCTGTTTCATCACCACGACACGGTCGGCCAGGGTCATCGCTTCGATTTGGTCGTGGGTCACATAGACGGTCGTGACCTTCAACTCGTGGCTGAGGTTCTTGATCTGTGCCCGCGTCGAGACGCGCAGCTTGGCATCAAGGTTCGAGAGCGGTTCATCCATGAGGAAGACGTTGGGCTCGCGCACGATGGCACGGGCAAGCGCCACACGCTGGCGCTGACCACCCGATAGCTCCGCCGGTTTGCGGTGCAGGAAGTCGTCGAGCTCGACCATCGCCGAGGCGCGGCGCACGCGCGCGTCGTGTTCGCTCTCCGGCACCTTGCGCACCTTCAGCGGGAAGCGGATGTTTTCGTAGACGTTCATGTTCGGGTAGAGGCCGTAGGATTGGAACACCATGGCCACGTCGCGGTCTTTCGGGTCGAGATCGTTGACCACACGCCCGTCAATGACGATTTCGCCGTCGGTGGCGTCCTCGAGGCCCGCAATCATGCGCATCGTCGTGGTCTTGCCGCAGCCCGAGGGGCCCAGCAGCACGAGAAATTCCTGATCGGCGATCGTGAGGTCGAAGTTGTCGACACCGACGAAGCTGCCCCACCGCTTGTTGATGTTCCGAAGTTGAATCTCGGCCATAAATCCCCCGCTGTCGCAGCCCTGCGTTTTGCAGGTTGAATTCACGCTAGACATTACACGCGACGCTTGGCAAGGATTTTTTGCACACGTGTGCAAAACCGAATTCGGACCCTCAGGATGCCAACCGATGCCCGATCTCCAGCACAAGATTCACGATTTGTTAAACACTGTCCTCACGGGCGATGACGCGGCCCTGCGACAGGTCTGCGCGCAGGTTCTGCACCCGACCTGTGTCTTTGAAATGTCGCATCCTTTGGGTGATCTGGCCGGGATCGAGGCGATTGTGCAGGGGTTTTACGACCCGCTGCGCAGAGCGCTCCGCCATGTCTATCGGCGAGACGAAATATTCATCACCGGGATGAACCGGCGCGCCGAGGGCGGCCAGTGGATTGCCGCGGTCACCCATTATGTCGGCACCTTCGATGCTGCATTTTTCGGCATAAAACCATCGGGGCGGCTGGCGTTTTTGCGCGCCGGAGAGTTCTACCAGGTGCAGGACGGGCGCATAACCCAGGCGCGAATCATCCTCGATTTGCCGGATCTGATGCGGCAGGCGGGGCGCGACCCCTTTGGCGGTCAGCTGGGGCTCGAGGGGCTGTTTCCGGGGCCTGCGACCCATGACGGGGTGCTGCCGCAGGTTGGCGATGGCGGTGCGAGCCTGGATCTGGTCGAGGCGATGCTCAGTGATCTGCATATCTACGACCCGGAGACGGGCGCATCGAAGGGGCAGACCGGCGCAGATGGGTATTGGGCGGAGGATATGATGTGGTACGGGCCCTGCGGGATCGGGTCGAATTATCGCTGGGAGGGGTTCGTGAAGGATCACCGCGCGCCGTTTCTGAGCGCCTTTCCGGACCGCAAGGGCGGCAATCATTATTGCCGGATCGGCGATGGAAACTACGCTGCCGTATCGGGTTGGCCGTCGATGACGATGACCCATCGGGCCCCCTATCTGGGCGTTCCGCCCACGCGGCGCGACCTGACGCTGCGGGTGATGGATTTCTATCGCTGCGCGGGCGGCAAGATCGCCGAGAACTGGGTGCTGCTCGACTACATGCACCTGATGGATCAGATGGGCGTCGACCTGATCGCGCGGTCGAATGCGTTAGAGTAGCGCCTTGACGGCGGCGATGATCCCGTCGCGTGACGGCAGCGTGGCCGCATAGGCGGGGCCCGTGGCGATGAAACTGTCCTCGGCCGTATAGCGTGTGGCGGTACGGCCATGCTCGGCCATAAGCGCCATGAGCGCCTCGGCCTGCCCGCCGGTGCGGCGGCATTCGTCGACGATCAGCACATGGGTGCAGGGGGCGACAGCCTCGAGCACCGCAGCCTCGGGCAGCGGCGCCAGCCAGCGCAGGTCGATGACCCGTGTGGCGATCCCGTCCTGGGCCAGAAGCTGCTGCGCCTGACGCGAGAGGTAGTGCCCGTTGCCATAGGTCACGATGGCCACATCCCCATCGCCGTGGACCCCGACCTCGCCGAGCGCGGTGCGCCGGTCAGGCTCGGGGTAGCGCGTCATCCAGCCGCCATCGGCTGCGTCGTGCAGATCACGCATGGGGTAGAGGGCGATGGGTTCGACAAAGACGCACACCCGCTGCTCTTCACGCGCAAGGCGATGACATTCGCGCAGCATGCACGCGGCCTCGGCCCCGGTGGAGGGGCAGGCAATCACGATGCCGGGGATATCGCGCAGCACGGCGAGCGAGTTGTCATTGTGGAAATGCCCGCCGAACCCCTTCTGATAACCCAGCCCCGCAATGCGCAACACCATCGGGTTGGCCCATTGGCCGCGGCTGAAGAACGGCAGCGTCGCCGCCTCGCCGCGCAGCTGGTCTTCGGCATTGTGCAGATAGGCGAGGAACTGGATCTCGGGCATCGGAATGAAGCCGTTGTGCGCGGTGCCGATGGCGAGGCCAAGGATCGATTGCTCATCAAGCAGCGTGTCGATCACCCGGTCCGGGCCGAACCGCGCCTGCAGCTTCTGCGTGACACCGTAGACGCCGCCCTTGCGCCCCACATCTTCGCCCATGATCAGCGTCTCGGGGTGCGCGAGCATCAGGTCGTGCAGCGCCCAGTTGAGGATGCGCGACATGGGCTGTGGGCTGTCCATCTGTGCCGCATCGCTGCCGAAAGCGTTGGCACGCGCCTCCGGATCCGGGCCATTGGTGGGTGCGCAGGCCCGTATCGGCGGGATGAGGCTCGACATGACGTCGGGCGCGGTTTTCAGATGCGGGCGCTCTGCGACCTTCACCGCTTCGGCGGCGACATCCTGCAGTGTGCGCTCGTAGATCTCGGCCAGTTCGGGCGCCTCGGCCACACCGGCCTCGACCAGCAGGCGCGCGGAGTGCAGCAGGGGGTCGTTCGCCTCCTCCGCCTCAACCTGCGCGCGCGGCAGATAGCTGGTCGCCACATCCGCCCCCGCATGGCCATAGAGGCGCACCATGGAGAGGTGCAGGATCGCGGGTTTGCGCTGGTGACGCACGTACTTCGCCGCCTCCGAAGCCACGGCGAATGTCTCGAAGAGATCGAGCCCATTGGCCTCGAAATACCGCAGCCCGGGCCGGTGTTGCAGCGAGGCCTTGATCCAGCCCGTGGGAGTCTTAGTGGAGATGCCGATGCCATTGTCTTCGCAAACCATCAGCAGCGGCAGCGGCGCGCCCTGCACCGAGGTCCACCCCGCCGCGTTGATCGTGCCCTGGGCGGTGGAATGGTTCACGGAGGCATCGCCAAAGCTGACCATCGCAATCCCATCGGCGGGCAGCACGCGGTGCTCGGGCGCACGGCGACGGGCGAGCCCGAGGCTGTAGGCGGCCCCCAGCGCTTTCGGCAGGTGGCTTGCGATGGTCGAGGTCTGCGGCGGGATCATCAGCGACCTGCTGCCCAGCACCTTGTGGCGCCCGCCGCTGGTCGGGTCCTCGGAGGAACAGGCAAAGCTCAGGAGCATGTCGCGCATCATGCCGGGCTGGCCCGCCTGATCGGCGCGCGCCAGCTGGAAGGCGGCATCGCGGTAATGCAAAAAGGCGATGTCATCGACCCGCAGCGCATGGGCCACGGCGGCCATGCCTTCGTGCCCGGAGGAACCGATGGTGTAGAACCCCTGCCCCGCCTTCTGCATCGCGCGGCTCTGGATATCGAGCGCGCGAGAGGTCACCTGTGCGCGGTAGAGCTGTCGCGCCTCGGCGGGTTCAAGCGACCCCAGCGGTGGTTTGCCGGTTGGAAAATCTCTCGCCGCCAATCGCCTCAGGAAATTGTCATGCACGATTTGGACGCGGTCCATCCTGCCTCACTCTTTCAGCACGCCGCCCCCGTCATTGTTCGTCAAACACGCTCGGGGGAGCCCGCAGGGCGGAGGCAGACAACCCCCTGACCCACTCAGAAAAACGCCTGCAACCCGGTCTGCGCGCGGCCCAGGATCAGCGCATGCACGTCATGGGTGCCCTCATAGGTGTTCACCGTCTCGAGGTTCATCATGTGCCGGATCACCTGGAACTCGCCGGAAATCCCGTTGCCGCCGTGCATGTCGCGGGCGTGGCGCGCGATCTCCAACGCCTTGCCGCAGTTGTTGCGCTTGACGATGGAAATCATCTCGGGCGCGGCCTGTGCTGTGTCCATCAGCCGGCCAACCTGCAGCGAGGCTTGCAGGCCAAGGGCGATTTCCGTTTGCATATCAGCGAGCTTCTTCTGGAAGAGCTGCGTCGCAGCAAGCGGCTTGCCGAATTGCTTGCGGTCGAGCCCGTATTGCCGGGCGGCGTGCCAGCAGAATTCGGCCGCCCCCATGGTGCCCCAGCTGATGCCGTAGCGGGCGCGGTTCAGACAGCCGAAGGGGCCTTTCAAGCCCCGCACATTCGGCAGCAGCGCGTCTTCGCTGACCTCGACACCATCCATGACAATTTCGCCGGTGATCGAGGCGCGCAGGCTCAACTTGTTGCCGACCTTGGGCGCGGAGAGACCGGGCATGCCTTTTTCGAGGATGAACCCGCGGATCTTCCCGTCATGCGCCTCGGACTTCGCCCAGACCACGAAGACATCGGCGATGGGCGCGTTGGAAATCCACATCTTCGAGCCGGTGAGCTTATAGCCCGTCGCCGTTTTCTCGGCCCGCGTCTTCATGCCCGCGGGGTCCGAGCCCGCGTCGGGCTCGGTCAGGCCAAAACAGCCGATCCAATCCCCGGCGCAGAGTTTGGGCAGGTATTTTTGCCGCTGTGCCTCCGAGCCATAGGCATAGATCGGGTAGATCACGAGGCTGGATTGCACCGACATCATCGAGCGATAGCCGCTGTCCACACGCTCGATTTCGCGGGCAACAAGGCCGTAAGAGACATAAGAGCCGCCCAGACCGCCGTATTCTTCCGGGCAGGTCACGCCCATGAGCCCCATCTCGCCCATCTCGCGGAAAATCTCGGGCGCGCAGGTCTCTTTCTCGAAGGCCTCGATGATGCGCGGCTGCAGCTTTTCCTGAGCGTAGGACTGGGCGCTGTCGCGGATCATGCGCTCGTCTTCGGCCAGTTGATCGTTCAGGCGAAAGGGATCGGACCAGTCAAAAGCCCCCAGGTCGGGCGCGTCCTTGGTTTTCAGAATCGGGCTTTCAACGTTCATTGTCTCTCCTCCTGATCTCGCGTGCGTTCGGGCGGCATTATTGCAAATGCACGGGCAAAAGACTAACGATGCTTTGTCCTGCTATTCATGAGAAAAACTCATATGTCGCTGCCGCGCCGCTACCTGCCGTCGATCACCGCTCTGCTGGCCTTCGAGGCGGTCGCGCGGCTTGGCAGCGCGACGCTGGCGGCAGCCGAGCTGTCGCTGACCCAAAGCGCCGTAAGCCGTCAGTTGAAGGCGCTGGAGGCGCAGTTGGGTGTGGCGCTGCTGGCCCGGGAGGGTCGCGGGCTGGTGCTGACCCCAAAGGGGCAGGATTATGTGCGCGAGGTGCGTGGCACCCTGCAGCGCTTGGCCCAGGCGGGTGTCTCGGTGCAGACGGAGGCCGAGGGAGGGCCACTGAACCTCGCCATTCTGCCCGCCTTTGGCATGCATTGGCTGGCCCCGCGCCTGCGGGAGTTCGCGCGGCAGCACCCGGAGGTGACGGTGAACCTCTCGACCCGGCTCGCCCCCTTTGAGTTCCGCCGCTCGACCTTCGACGCCGCGATTCACTTCGGGCGTGAGGACTGGCCGGGCGTGCGCTACCTGCCGCTGCTGCCGGAGACGGTCGTGCCGGTCTGCGCACCCAGTCTGATTGCGGAGCCGCTGCGCGATGCGCGGGATATCCTCAGGTTCGACCTTCTGCACCTGGACACGCGGCCCCGGGGCTGGGCGCGCTGGCTGCGCGCCTTGGGGCATGAGACCGAACCGCCGCCCGGCATGATGTTCGACCAGTTCGCGACCATGGCGCAAGCGGCGATTCACGGGCTCGGCATCGCGCTGTTGCCGACCTTTTTCGCCGAGCCGTATCTCGCCAGCGGGCAGCTTGTGCTCGCTTCCGAGCAGACCTCGCAGAGCATCGGCAGCTACTTCCTGGTCTGGCCCGAGGATCGCGCCGAGCCGCCCGCGCTGAGTGCCTTCCGCAGCTGGCTTACAGGGCACAGCCTAACCCCTTAGGCCACAAGGAAAAACCGCGCGCACAGCTACACCTTTAACGAGAAAATAGTTTGAATTCAGTGTATTGTGCGAGGATTAGAAACACTCTGTACGCAGCCCGAATGCCGCTCTGGCGACACTGGCGCGGCCCTTTTCAGCCCCAATTCAAATTTAGTTCAAAAGCATCTGCCGATTGGGTGGGATCGGTTCGAGGAAGTGTTGTTGTGTTGCTCAAATCTGTGTCACGAGTTGCCTTGTTGATCCTTGGACTGATCCCATTCACGGCAGATGATCTGGCCGCCGAGGAGCATGTGATCATCATCCTGCAATCGGCGTATTTTCCCGATCGGGTGGACATTGCCAGCGGCGATATCGTGCGCTTTGTGAATGCCAGCGGGCGGCCCCATGGAGTGAGCAGTTCCGAAGCGCTCTGGACCAGCGCGCCCATTGCCGCGGGCGGCGAGATGGCCCTGCAGATCGACGCCGACATGGTCGGGCGCTTTCACGGCTGGACCACCGGGCTCATCCAGGGCCGCCTCGATCTGCGGCGCGTGCCCGTGGGTTTGCGCACCCCATAAAAAAGCGCGCGAGTCGCACCCGCGCGCTTGTTGCTCACACCATCGCCTTACTTCGCGGTGATGCGCCCGTCGGTGTAGGGCGTGTAGGGCCCGTTGGCTGCGAGGAATTCCGCCGTCACATCCGCGAGGTCGGGGCCGAAGTCATATGCGTTCTGCGCATCCTTGAACATCGCATAGCCGTCCCCGCCATTGCGGACATAATTGTTGGAGACCACCGAATAGACCTTGTCTGGATCAATCGGTGCACCGCCCACCATCACATCGCTGACCCGGCTGCCCGCGGGCTGGCTGACGTCGAAGGCATAGCTCATGCCCGCCACCTGCGGGAAGCGCCCGGCGCCATCCTCGATCTGGCTCACACCGTTTTCCAGCGCCTCGATCATCGCCGCGCCGCTCACCTGGAAGGTGCTGAGCGTGTTCTGGAACGGCAGCACCGTGAGCACCTCGCCCATGGTGACCTTGCCCGCATCAATGCTGGCACGGATACCGCCCCCGTTCTGGATCGCGATCTCGACGCCCTGGTCCTTCACCCGGTCGAGCATCGCATCGGCAATGAGATTGCCCATCGCGCATTCCCCGGCGCGGCACTCCTCGCGCGCGCCGATGATCTCGCTCGCGGTTTCGGCCACGACCTTCTGTTTCAGCTCTTCAATGGGCGCGCCCATCTCGGCGATCCGGGCGGTGAACCCCTCATCTGGGGTCACCGAGGCATCGAGCAGCATCGGATCCCCCGAGGCCGCGGTCACCACACCCGCATCATCGAAGGTAACCGTCAGATGGCCAAGATATTTGGTGTAGGCATAGGCCTGGGCCACCGGTGTGCCCTCGACCATTTCCGGATAGGCGGGCGTGCCGTCGTCATCATTGCTCATCAGCGTGTGGCTGTGCCCGCCGATCACCACGTCGATCCCCGGCACATTGGCCGCGATGTCGAGATCCTTGTTCAGACCCACGTGGTTGAGCGCGATGATCATCGCAACACCCTCGGCCTCAAGTGTCGCCACATCCGCCTTCAGCGCCTCGATCTCGTCCTGGAACACGACACCCTCACCGGGGCTCGAGGTTTCCACCGTATCGGTCGCCAGTGCCGAGACGATGCCGATCTTCTGGCCGCCGACCTCCAGCACCACGTGGTTCTCGACCTTGCCGTCGAGCAGCGCTTCGCCGCTGAGGTCAAGGTTCCCCGAAACCACCGGGAAGCTCACCTTTTCGATGAAATCGGCGAGCCCCTGTGGCCCATCGTCGAACTCGTGGTTGCCCACGGCCATCACGTCATAGGCGATGGCCTCCATGAACTCGGCCTCGGCCGCGCCCTTGTAGGTCGAATAGAAGAGCGAGCCCTGGAACGGGTCGCCCGCGTCGAGCACGAGCAGGTTCTGGCCTTCGAGCTCGGCGCGCTTCTGGTCGATGGCGGTTTTCACGCGGGCCACACCGCCAAAGCAGCTGCCCTCCGCCTCGCCCTCGGCATTGCAGGTCGAGTCGTACTTGTTGATCGACTCGATGCGGCTGTGCATGTCGTTGGTGTGCAGGATGTGCAGCGTATACTCCGCGGACGCCATCCCGGCGCTCAGCGCAAGGACCGCGGTGGCGGTGAGGAATCGGTTCATGGTGTCTCCCCTTTGAGATTTGTAACAGTATCGTGACGCGCGCGATTGGGACTGTCAAAGGCTGGTTGGGCCCGGGCGGGCCTGCCGATGCGTCAACGCGCGCCGGTGCTGAAAAGCGCGACAGCGGGCCAGGCAGGTGGGGTGGGCTTTCAGGCCACCCCGGCTTGACGTCACGCGCCAGGGCAGGCACACCCGCCCCATGTTGATTTTCAAGATTTTCCGGGCCGAGGAATGGGCCGCCCTGCGCGCTGCGGGCGAAACCACCGGCGCGCCCATCGACGTGGCCGACGGCTATGTGCATTTCTCCACCGCCGCGCAAGCGGCAGCGACGGCGGCCAAGCATTTTGCTGGTGAAGACGACCTCATGCTGCTTGCGGTCGAGGCCGACGCGCTTGGCCATGATCTGAAATGGGAGGTCTCGCGCGGGGACCAGCTCTTTCCGCACCTCTACCGGGTTCTGCGGATGGACGATGTGGTCTGGGCCCAGCCCTTGCCGCTGCAAGAGGGTGTGCACCAGTTTCCGCCCGGATTGGACGAGGCCAGCGCGTGAGCCGACCGCTGGAGCGGCTGGGGCTTTCCGTCCTGCGTCGGATGGATCCGGAAGCAGCCCATGGCCTCGCCCTGAAAGCCCTGCGCAGCGGGCTTGCGCCCACGCCGGGGCCCGTCACCTCCGACCGCCTCAAGACCACTCTTGCAGGGCTGGCCTTGCCCAACCCGGTGGGTCTGGCCGCAGGCTTTGACAAGAACGCCGAGGCCATCGCGCCGCTTGGCCGCGCAGGCTTTGGATTTCTGGAAGTGGGTGCTGCCACACCGCGCGCCCAGCCCGGCAACCCCAAGCCCCGGCTCTTCCGGCTCGCCGAAGATGCCGCCGCGATCAACCGCTTTGGCTTCAACAACGACGGCATGGAGGTGATCGGCGCCCGGCTGGAGGCCGCGCCGGCCCCCGTGCCGGTGGGTCTGAACCTTGGCGCCAACAAGACCAGCGCGGATCGCGCTGCAGACTTTGCAAAGGTCATGGCGCATCTTTGCAAAGTGGTCGATTTCGCCACGGTGAACGTCTCCTCCCCCAACACCGAGAAGCTGCGCGAGTTGCAGGGGTCGGCGGCCCTCGCGGCGCTGCTGGACGGGGTGATGCAGGTGCGCGGCGACACGCCCGTGTTCCTGAAGATTGCCCCCGATCTGACCGACGCCGAGATTGCCGATATCGCCGCCGTCGCGCGCAACGCCGGTGTCGCTGCCATCATCGCCACCAACACCACCCTGTCGCGCGACGGGCTGAGAAGCCGCCATGCGCAGGAAGCGGGCGGGCTGTCGGGCCAGCCGCTCTTTGAGCGGTCCACGCGCGTGCTCGCACAGCTGTCCGCACAGACCGACATCCCGCTGATCGGCGTCGGTGGCGTCAGCTCCGCCGCGCAGGCCTATGCCAAGATCAGGGCAGGTGCTTCGGCAGTGCAGCTCTATACCGCGCTGGTCTACGGCGGGCTGTCATTGGTCAGGGAGATTGCCCGGGGTCTCGACGATCTGCTCACGCGCGACGGGTTTTCCAATGTCGCCGAGGCGGTGGGCACAGGCCGGGCGGACTGGCTCTAGGCCCCTTCAGCCGCCGCCTCGAGCGCGGGATAGCGCAGGCCCAGCGTCACCCCGCGCGCGACGAAGGAGATCAGCAGCGCGAGCCACAGCCCGTGGTTGCCGAAGCTCGGCAGCAGCAGCGCAATCGACAACCAGTAGACCACAAAGCTCAGCGCCATCATGTTGCGCATGTCCTTGCTGCGGGTGGCGCCGATGAAGATGCCATCGAACATCCAGGCGGCACAGCCGATCAGCGGCGCCACGATCATGTAAGGCAGGAAGTCGCGCGCGGTCTGCTGCACCTCGGCGTTCTTGGCCATCAGATCGATGATCCAGCCGCCCGAGAATGCAAAAGCCGCCGCCGTCGTCACACAGACCACGAGGCCCCAGAGCGAGGTCAGAAGGGCCGCGCGCCGCACATGGGCCCGGTTGCGCTGGCCAAAGGCGCGCGCGATCAGCGTCTCGGCGGCGAAGGCGAAACCGTCCATCGCGTAAGCCGTGACATACATGAACTGGATCAGCACCTCATTGGCCGCCAGCGTCACATCGCCAAAGCGCGCGCCGATGAAGACGAATGACGAAAAGATGATCATCAGCATCGCCGATCGCAGCAGGATGTCGGTGTTCAGGAGCGCCATGCGGATGAGTTTGGCGCGGTCGAAGATGCGCGGCCAATCGCGCCAGTCGGGCCTGGCAAAGGCCGCGCGGCAGAACCACAGCCCGAGTGCCGCCCCGGTCAGCTCGGCAATCGCCGTGGCGATGGCAACCCCCTGCACACCCCAGTCGAAGACCAGCACGAAGAGCAGGTCCAGCACGATGTTGACACCGTTCATGACCAGCTGCACCCAGAAGACGCCCGCGGTGCGCTCCATCGCAACCAGCCAGCCGGTCAGCGCAAAGATCGCGATGGCCGCGGGGGCCGTCCAGATGCGGATGGTGAGGTAGGACCAGGCAAGGCTGGTGACCTCGTCACTGGCGCCCGCCAGGGCCAGCCCGGCCCAGATGATCAGCGGTTGCAGCAGGATCAGGGCCATACCGCCGACCAGCCCCACCAGAAGCGCGCGCGTCAGCCAGGCCGAGACTTCGGCGCTGTCCCCTGCCCCTTCGGCCTGGCCCACAAGGCCCACGGTGCCCATGCGCAGAAAGCCGAAGATCCAGTAGATGGTCGACAGGATGATCGCGCCAAGGGCCACCGCACCGATGGGTGCCGCCTCGCCCATCTGGCCCACGACTCCCACATCGACCGCCCCCAGGATCGGCACGGTCGCGTTTGACAGCACGATGGGCAGGGCAATCTTCAGAACACGGGCGTGGGTGACCCCGACGGGCGTGACCTGGGTGATCTCACTCACGCCGTTGCGGCATCAGGAAGTGCCCGGTGGCCTGCGCAAAGAGGCGGTTGCGGTTGTCCTGCCAGGCCTCCACATGCACGGAGGCGTAGCGCCGGCCCGAGCGGTTGATCCGTGCCCGGGCATAGGCGTCGCGCGGCAGGCCGGAGCGCAGGTAGTCCGTTGATATATCGATTGTTTTCGGCAAGCGCGGCAAGCCGCCCGCTTCCAGCGTGGCGGTGTCGATGGCACCCGATTCCACGTCTTCCCAGAGGTATGTCCAGCTCAGGGTGATGATCGCGGTGACCTCGAGGAACGCCGCGGTGACCCCGCCGTGGATCGCCGGCAGCATCGGGTTGCCGATGAGCTTCTGATCAAAGGGCAGAACACCGGTGAGCTCGTCGCCTTTGCGCTCGAACTGCATGCCGAGATACTGGATATAGGGCACGCCTTCGACCAGCGCGCGCAGGGTCGCGTCGCGGCGTTGCTTGATGACCTGGACCGGCTCCGGCTTTCGGCGCGGCGCCTTCATCGGGTGCCCTCCACGGTGAAGGCGCCCGTGGCCGCAGCGACCGGGTTGTCGGTATCCTCATCCGTCGCGGTGGCGCGCACGAAGGCCACGGTGCGGGTCACATGATAGCAGGTGGCCTTGGCCGTGATCGCCTGCCCGGGCGTGGCCGCGCGCATGTAGTCGATGCGCAGATCGATGGTCGCGGTGCCACCGGGGTTGCCCGGATGGCTCATCACCGCCGCCCCGCAGCAGGTGTCCATCAGCGCCGACACGGCCCCGCCGTGAATCACGCCCGTCTCGGGATCGCCGACCAGCTTTTCATCGTATGGCATCTCGATCATCGCTTCGCCCTCACCCATTTCGGTGAGGCGCATGCCCAGCGCCTTGCTGTGCGGAATGGCTTCGATAAACTGCCGGGCGATATCGGTTTTTGTGGCCATGGGGGCGTCTCCATCGGGCGCAGCCCGGACTTCACTGCCCCTTTATCAACGCATCGCACCGGCGAGAGCAAGACCTGCGGTTGCGCTTGGGGAATGTGCGGCCTAGCTTGGGTCTCAGGGAGAGACTTCGTATGGCAGACCAGCGCCTGACGTTCAAAGAGATGTGCACCGAATTCGACGTAACACCGCGTACGCTCAGGTATTATGAGTACATCGAATTGCTGCAGCCTGACCGGGAAGGCCGGGCGCGATTCTACGGCCCCCGCGAACGCGCGCGCATGAAGCTGATCCTGCGCGGGCGCAAGTTCGGCTTCCAGCTGGAAGACATCCGGCAATGGTTGCTGATCTACGAGAACGAGGGCACCTCGGCGCAGATGGAAGCCTGGGTGGATCTGGCAGATGGGCAGCTCAAGGAACTGGCCGAACAGCGCCGCCAGCTCGACGAGGCCATGCAGGAGCTGCAGGACCTGCGCGATTCTGTGGCCGGAGAGATCGGCAAGAGCTGAAACCCGGCATCCAAACCGCTTGCACGGGCGGATTCTCGCACATCGGGCGCGCGACGCCCCACGCGTCAGCAATGTGACGCCACGTGCTTCTGGGCTTCCGCAATGGCAGGTGCCAAAGTGACGTGACGTTCGGGTTACGTAAACGTTACCTCGTGTTGTAGCTGGACCCCCAGTTCATATTTGTGCCGCGTTCCGATGTGAGAAGAGTGAAGACGATGACCGACGAAATCATGACCATCCGCGAGATGTGTGACGCCTTCGATGTCACGCCGCGCACCTTACGCTTTTACGAGTCGAAAGAGCTGTTGTTCCCGATCCGCGAAGGGCAGAAGCGCCTTTTCACGCGCCGTGACCGGGCCCGGCTCAAGCTGATCCTGCGCGGCAAGAAGTTCGGCTTCAGCCTCGAGGAAATCCGCCAGCTGCTCGACCTTTACGACATGGGCGACCAGCAGCAGACCCAGCTGGAGCGCACCTATGAGGTTGCGCGCGACCGGCTCGCCGATCTGGTCAGCCAGCGCGACGCGCTCAACGAGGCGATTGCCGAGCTGACCGAACAACTAAAATGGGGGGAAGAGATGCTGACCTCCTTGCGCGCACCCCGCAGCGCCGCCGAATAGATTACGCCATCACGCTTTCAGGGAGAGAGACAGATGCCTCGCTACACCGCCCCGACCAAGGACATGCAATTCGTTCTGCACGATGTGCTGAAGGTCACCGAACAGAGCATTCCCGGCTATGACGAGCTGGAGGCTGATTTCACCTCCGCCATTCTGGAAGAGGCCGGCAAGCTGAGCTCGGACGTGCTGGCGCCGCTGAACGTGGTGGGCGACACCGAGGGCTGTACGCTGGAAAACGGTGTGGTGCGCACCCCGACGGGGTTCAAGGCGGCGTTTGATCAGGTCAAGGAAGGTGGCTGGCCGGGCCTTGATATGCCCGAGCAATATGGTGGGCAGAACATGCCGTGTGTCATCGGCACGGCCGTGGGCGAGATGTTCTCGGGCGCAAACATGGCTTTCACCATGTATCAGGGCCTGACCCATGGCGCGGCTTCCGCGATCCTGGCGCATGGTACGGACGCGCAGAAAGAGACTTACCTGCCGAAGATGGTCGCCTGCGACTGGACCGGCACCATGAACCTGACCGAGCCGCATTGCGGCACCGATCTGGGGCTGATGCGCACCAAGGCCGAGCCGCAGGACGACGGCAGCTACAAGATCACCGGGCAGAAGATCTTTATCTCGGCCGGTGAGCACGACATGTCCGACAACATCATCCACCTGGTGCTGGCCAAGATCACCGGCGGGCCAGAGGGGATCAAGGGCGTGTCGCTCTTCATCGTGCCGAAGTTCCTTGTGAATGACGACGGCTCGCTAGGCGCGCGCAATGGTGTCGCGGTCGGCAAGATCGAAGAAAAAATGGGCATCCACGGCAACTCCACGTGTGTGATGAACTACGACGGGGCCACCGGCTATCTGCTCGGCGAAGAGCACAAGGGCATGCGCGCCATGTTTACCATGATGAACGAGGCGCGTTTGGGCGTGGGCATGCAGGGGCTGAGCCAGGCGGAAGTCGCCTATCAGAACGCGCTGGATTACGCCAAAGACCGGCTGCAAGGCCGCGACGTGACCGGTGTGAAGAACCCCGACGGCCCTGCCGATCCGCTGATCGTGCACCCTGACATCCGCCGCGCGCTGATGGATCAGAAGAGCTTTGCCGAGGGCGCACGTGCCTTCATCCTCTGGGGCGCCACGATGATCGACGCGGCGCATCGCTCGGGCGACAAAGAGGCCGACGGGCTCGTCTCGCTGCTGACCCCGGTGATCAAGGGCTTCCTGACCGATCAGGGCTATGACATGACTATCAAGGCGCAGCAGGTCTATGGCGGGCATGGCTATATCGAAGAATGGGGCATGTCGCAGTTTGCGCGCGACGCCCGGATCGCGATGATCTACGAAGGCGCCAATGGCGTGCAGGCGCTGGACTTGGTGGGCCGCAAGCTCGCGCAGGACGGCGGCAAGCATGTGATGGCCTTCTTCGAGCTGGTGAAGAGCTTCATCAAGGAGACCGCAGGCCAGGATGCGGAATTCGATGCACAGTTCCTCGAGCCGCTGAAGGCCGCGAGCAAGGACCTGCAGGCGGCGGGCATGTATTTCATGCAGAACGGCATGAAAAATCCCAACAACGCGCTCTCAGGCTCTTATGACTTCATGCATATGTTCGGCCATCTCTGCCTCGGCCTGATGTGGGCTAAGATGGGCAAGGCGGCGAAGGGCGCGCTTGCAAATGGCGCCTCGGATGTCGATTTCTATGAGAGCAAGCTGCACACAGGGCGCTACTACATGGCGCGGCAATTGCCCGCGACCGCCCTGCACCTGAGCCGCATCGAGACCGGCGCGGACACGGTCATGGCGCTGGATGCGGCCAACTTCTGATCTGGGGAGGGGTGGCCTGAAAGCCCACCCCACCTGCCAACTGAAAGGACCCACGCATGCCGAAACGGTTTCGCCTGACCCGCCGCTTTCCGGTCGCCATGACCGAGGATGGGTATCGCAGGCTGAAACGGTTTTCCGCTGATGCGGGGCTCGATGAAGGCGAGGCGCTGTCTTTTCTCTTCGAGAATTTCGATAGTGTGATCAATGAAGAGACCTTTGGCCACCGGCTGCGGCTCTTCAATGCGGAGCTGGATGACCGCAAGAAATGAGCGCTTTTGGGGAGGGCGCGGCATGAAAGACGGCACAGAGACCACACCCGGTTGGATGACCGAGGAACACCGCATGATCGCGGAGATGACGGCGCAGTTCATCACCACCGAATGGGCGCCGCAGTTCGAGCGTTGGCGCAAGCAAGGGCAGATGGACCGCGAGACCTGGACGCAGGCAGGTGAGCTCGGACTGCTCTGCCCGTCCATCCCCGAAGAGTATGGCGGCCCGGGCGGTGATTTCGGCCACGAGGCAGCGATCCTGATCGAAGCCGCGCGCGCCAATCTGGCCAGCTGGGGGCATGGCATCCATTCCGGCATCGTGGCGCATTACGTGCTGGCCTATGGCACCGAAGATCAGAAAAAGCGCTGGCTGCCCAAGATGATCTCGGGCGAGCTGGTGGGGGCGCTGGCAATGACCGAGCCGTCAACCGGGTCCGACGTGCAAGCGATCAAGACCCGCGCGCTGAAGGATGGCAATCTCTACCGTCTTTCGGGGCAGAAGACCTTCATCACCAATGGGCAACACGCCAACCTGATCATCGTGGCGGCCAAGACGGATCCGGGCGAAGGCTCAAAAGGCATCTCGCTGGTGGTGCTGGAGACCGATGGCGCGCAGGGCTTCAGCCGCGGACGCAATCTGGAGAAGGTCGGGCTGCATGCCAATGACACCTCCGAGCTGTTCTTCGATGACGTCGCGATCCCTCCGGAGAACATCCTGGGCGGCGAAGAGGGCCAGGGCTTTTATCAGATGATGCAACAGCTCCCGCAGGAGCGGCTGATCATCGCCTGTGGGGCCGTGGGGGCGATGGAAGGCGCGGTGGAGCGCACCATCGCCTATTGCAAGGAACGCGAAGCCTTTGGCGGGCCGCTCACCCAGTTCCAGAACACCCGCTTCAAGCTCGCGGAATGCAAGACGCGCGCAACGGTGGCGCGCGCCTTCCTCGATCAGTGCATCGACGCGCATTTGCGCGGGGCATTGACCGTCGAGACCGCGGCCATGGCAAAGTACTGGCTGACCGATACACAGTTCGCGGTGCTGGATGACTGCGTGCAGATGCACGGCGGCTACGGCTTCATGCAGGAATACGCCGTGGCCGAGATGTGGGCCGACGCGCGGGTCCAGCGGATCTACGGCGGCACCAATGAGATCATGAAAGAACTGATTGCGAGGGCGCTGTGAACGGTCAAACGACAGAGTGGTTTGACCCGGTGTGCCGCCTCCGGCGGGAGTATTTGTCGAAGGGTGAAGACGCGAAGACGCTTCGCTCTTTGGGCGTTGGCCATCCCGACCGAAACGCCTTCACCCTTCACGGCCATCGGCTCTCCAGCCTGTACCGTGCACCCATGCTGACCCGATCAGGGTTAAGAAAGCGTTCAAGGCGGCGCGAAACTGCGCTTCACCCTTCCACAAATACTCAAATCCCGACATCTCCCCCAGCACTGAAAGACGATCAGATATGACCATCCAACTGCACTGTTTCGGCGAAAGCGGGAATTCCTACAAAGCGGCGCTTGCGCTCGAGCTTTCCGGCCTCGATTGGGAACCGGTGAAGGTCAACTTCTTTGGCGGCGAGACCCGGACGCCCACCTATCGCGAAACGGTCAATGTCATGGGGGAGGCCCCCGTGATGGTCGATGGCGATCTGCGGCTCTCGCAATCGGGTGTGATCCAGGACTATGTCGCAGAGAAATCGGGAAAGCTGGGCGGCAAGGATGCGTCCGAGCGGCGCGAGATCCTGCGCTGGGTGCTCTGGGACAACCACAAGCTCAGCTCCATGGCCGGGGTAACCCGGTTCCTCATGAATTTTCTCCCCGAGGACAAGCGCCCGGCAGAGGTGATCGCCTTCAACCAGGGGCGCCTCAAGGGCGCCTATGGGGTCTTGAATGACCATCTGGCCACACGTGATTGGGTTGTCGGCGACGGGGTGACCAATGCAGACATCAGCTGCTGCGGATATCTCTACTACCCCGAACCCTTCGGCTTTGATCGCGCGGAGTGGCCCCATATCGACGCCTGGCTCACGCGGCTGTCCGAGACGCCCGGTTGGAAGGCCCCCTACGATCTGATGCCCGGCAGCCCCGCTGACCGCGCCTGACCCGACGACCGCGCCCAAGCGCGAGAGACACAGAACCGCGCGTTTCCGCGCGAGAGACAGAACCGCGCCAACGGGCGTGAGAAGGAGACACATATGACCGACGCCTACATCTACGACGCCCTGCGCACACCGCGCGGAAAAGGCCGCAAGGACGGCAGCCTGCATGAGGTGACCGCGCTGCGGCTTTCGGCCCAGACTCTGAATGCCGTGAAAGAGCGCAACAACCTCGAAGGCCATGCGGTCGAGGATGTGATCTGGGGCAATGTCACCCAGGTGATGGAGCAAGGCGGCTGCCTCGCGCGCTCTGCCGTGCTGGCCTCCGACCTCGACGAGCGTATCCCAGGGCTCGCGATCAACCGTTTCTGTGCCTCGGGCATGGAGGCGGTGAACCTCGCGGCCAACCAGGTCAAAGGCGGCGCGGGCGACGGCTATATCGCCGGCGGTGTCGAGATGATGGGGCGCGTGGCCATGGGCTCGGACGGCGCCGCGATTGCCGTCGATCCGTCGATTGCCATGGAGCAGTACTTCGTCCCGCAAGGCATCAGCGCCGATATCATCGCCACCGAATACGGGTTCACCCGCGATGATGCAGACCAACTGGCGGTGGAATCCCAGCGCCGGGCCAAAGCCGCCTGGGACGAGAAGCGCTTTGCGAAATCCGTGATCGAGATCAAGGACCAAAACGGCCTGCCGATCCTCGATCATGATGAATATATGCGCCCGCAGACCGACATGCAGTCACTTGGCGGCCTGAACCCCGCGTTCCAGGCCATGGGCGAGGTCATGCCCGGCTTCGACAAGGTCGCGCTCATGAAGTACCCGCATCTGGAGAAGATCAACCACATCCATCACGCGGGCAATTCCTCCGGCATCGTGGATGGGGCGGCCGCGCTGCTGATCGGGTCGAAAGAGTTCGGCGAGAAGCACGGGCTGACACCCCGCGCGCGCATCAAGGCCACCGCCAAGATCGGCACCGACCCGACGATCATGCTGACCGGCCCGGTGCCTGTGACCGAGAAGATTCTCGCCGATAATGGCATGGATATCAAAGACATCGATCTTTTCGAGGTGAACGAAGCCTTCGCCAGCGTGGTGCTGCGCTTCATGCAGGCCTTCGATGTGGACCACGGTAAGGTCAACGTGAACGGCGGCTCCATCGCCATGGGTCACCCGCTGGGCGCCACCGGCGCGATGATCATCGGCACGCTGCTCGACGAGATGGAGCGCGCCGACAAGGAGGTGGGCCTCGCCACGCTCTGCATCGCGTCCGGCATGGGGGCCGCCACGATCATCGAGCGCGTGTAAGCACCATGGTCGGCGTCACCGCCCTCACCGTCTATCAGGAGACTTTGGACGTTCTGTCCCGTGCCCTGATGGAGGGCGATTGGGCGCTGGCTCTGGCCCGGATCAAGCTGCCGCATCTGCAACGCACACAGAGCACGGAAATCGTCGTGGAAACCGCCGAGGATCTGATCATCGGGCTCACAGCCTTCCGGGACGCGCTGCGCGGGCGCGGGGCCACGCATCTGGTGCGGCTGGCCACGGATGCGGAGTTCATGAGCGAGAACTACATGGCCGGGCATCACGTCACACACACGCTGCGCGACGCCGTGCCCGTTGTCGACAGCTACGCCAATCGCATGGTGCTGCTGCGCGAGGACGGGCTCTGGAAGGTGCTCGAGGTGGAATGCATGCTCGACAACCCGCACTGGCCCATTCACATCCCCCAGGTGCACCGCGACGGCGCGCGCCCCGAGGCGCTGAAATCCCCCGAGAATGATGCGCGGCGGCAGTCGGTCGACCCGCTGACCATCTATCAAAGCTTCATCGACGAACTCTCCGAGGCCAACACCGAAGATGATTTCGAGGCTTATTGCGGCTGTCTGCTCTTTCCCTACAGCTCGCACACGGAATCGCTCGATACGATCATCTCCACCCCGGAGGAGGTGCACCCCTTCTTTGACATGTTGCGCCGAGAGATGGACGATAAGAGCGCCGACCGCCTGGTCCGACGCGCGGAACAGGCCGAGTTCATCTCCAGCGATCTCATCTGCGGCTATCACGCCACCGATTTCTGCGCCGGAGAGGTCAGCGTCTTCGGCCCGATCAAATCCCGGATGGTGCTGAAACGCAAAGGCACCACCTGGTACCTGAAATCCGTCACGAATTCCCTGTCCAACAACAGGTTTCCCTACAACGTCCCCAAGCCGAGCAAGGCGCTGGTGACCCTCCGAACGATCCAAGAAAGGACCCGGACATGACCGAGTTTACAAGCCAAACCGACAGCGACGGCATCGCCACGATCACCTGGGATGTGCCCGGCAAATCCATGAACGTGATGTCCTATGAAGGGCTCGCGCAGGTGGACAAACTGATGGATGACGCCCTCGCCGATGAGGGTGTGAAAGGCATCATCCTGACCTCGGGCAAGGAGGGCTCCTTCGCGGGCGGGATGGACCTGAACCTCATCGCCAAGATGAAGACGGACGCAGGCGACAACCCGGCCAAGGGGCTCTTTGACGGCGTGATGGACATGCACCGCCTGCTGCGCAAGATCGAGCTGGCGGGCATGGACCCCAAGACCCAGAAGGGCGGCAAGCCGATTGCCTGCGTGCTGCCGGGCACCGCACTTGGGATCGGGCTGGAGCTGCCGCTCTCGTGCCACCGCATCTTTGCGGCGAACAATCCCAAGGCCAAGATCGGCCTGCCCGAGATCATGGTCGGCATCTTCCCGGGTGCTGGCGGCACGACCCGTCTGGTGCGCAAGATGGGCGCGATGGCCGCCTCGCCGTTCCTCTTGGAGGGCAAGCTGGTGGACCCGGTCAAGGCCAAGGGCGCAGGCCTAATCGATGAAGTTTCTGACGATCCGATGGCCGAGGCGCGGGAGTGGGTCTTGAACGCCAAGGACGCTGATCTGGTCAAACCGTGGGATGCGAAGGGCTACAAGATGCCCGGCGGTGCCCCCTATCATCCAGCAGGTTTCATGACCTTCGTGGGGGCTTCGGCCATGGTCAACGGCAAGACCCAAGGGGTCTATCCGGCCGCCAAGGCGCTGCTTTCAGCGGTCTATGAAGGCGCGCTCGTGCCCTTCGACACAGCTCTGAAGATCGAGGCGCGCTGGTTCACAAGCGTCTTGATGAACCCCTCCTCCGAGGCGATGATCCGCTCGCTCTTCATCAACAAGGAAGCGCTGGAAAAGGGTGCTGTGCGCCCTGCGGATGTGGCCGATCAACGGGTGAAAAAGCTCGGCGTGCTCGGCGCGGGCATGATGGGCGCGGGCATTGCCCTTGTCTCCGCGCAGGCGGGCATCGAGGTTGTGCTGATCGACCAAAACCAAGAAGCGGCGGACCGCGGCAAGGATTACACCGCTAAATTCGCCGACAAGGGCATCCAGCGGAAGAAAACAACGCCGGAGAAGAAGGAACAGCTTCTCAGCCTCATAACCGCCACCACCGATCTCGATGCGCTCAAGGGCTGTGACCTGATCATTGAAGCCGTCTTCGAGGACCCGAAAGTAAAGGCGGAGATGACGCAAAAGGTCGAGGCGGTGATCCCGGAGGATTGCATCTTTGCCTCCAACACCTCCACCCTGCCGATCACGGAACTGGCCAAAGCCTCAAGCCGCCCCGAGCAGTTTATCGGCATCCACTTCTTCTCGCCGGTCGAGAAGATGCTGCTGGTCGAAATCATCAAGGGCAAGGGCACCGGCGACCGCGCCGTGGCCAAGGCGCTCGACTACGTGCGCCAGATCCGCAAGACACCGATTGTCGTGAACGACGCGCGGTTCTTCTACGCAAATCGCTGCATCATTCCTTACATCAACGAAGGCATCCGCATGGTGGCCGAAGGTGTCGAGCCTGCGCTGGTCGAGAACGCCGCGCGCCTCGTCGGTATGCCGCTTGGCCCGCTACAGCTGGTCGATGAGACCTCCATCGACCTCGGTGCGAAAATCGCCCGCGCCACCAAGGCCGCCATGGGCGACGCCTACCCCGACGCCGCCGTGGATGGGGTGATCTTCTGGATGGAAGGCGAAGGCCGCTTGGGCCGCAAGTCCGCCGCAGGCTTCTATGCCTATGATGACAAAGGCAAACGTCAGGGGCTGTGGGAGGGTCTGGCCGCACAATACCCCGTGGCCGACGACCAGCCGGAGCTGACAGACGTACAGCATCGCCTGCTCTTTGCGCAATCGCTGGAGGCCGTCCGCGCGCTGGAAGAGGGCGTGCTCATGGACATCCGTGAAGGCGATGTGGGCGCGATCCTCGGCTGGGGCTTTGCGCCCTGGTCCGGCGGTCCCTTGAGCTGGCTCGACATGATCGGCGCGCCCTATGCCGCCGAACGGTGCAATCAGCTGACCGCCACCTATGGCGACCGTTTCGCCTGCCCCGACCTGCTGCGCGACATGGCGGCCAAGGGTCAGAGCTTCTATGGCCGCTTCGGAACAACCTCCGCCGCCGCCTGATTTGAACCACATGAAAAGAAAGGGGGGTCTGCCGGCCCCCCCTTTTTGCTGCTCAGCGTCTGCACGCTGCCTTGTTGAGGGGTGTCAGGCCACCAGCACCGTCTCGGTGGCACCAAAAACATAGCCTGCGCTGTGCACCAGCGCGTCACAGATGTCGTCGGTCTCTGCCAGCATCTCGAGCGCCTCTTCCAGTGACACCACCGAATACAACGCTTCGGCTGAAGCCGCCATGTCATGCACCATCCCGAGGTTGCGCGGGCAGTGCACCATGAGGCCACCGTCCACATAGATCACCTCTTCATTGGCGAAATAGAGGGTGATCAGCTCGACCGGCTGCTGTGGCTCGGCGCGGTAGATGCCACAGCGCCCGTCCAGCGCCTGCGCGGGCACGATGGCAAACGGGTCACCCATCGGGTCCGCCGCCGCTTCGGTTTCCAGCATCACGCCCTGATCGGGCAGCAGCCTCACGTCGTTCACATTGCCGAGCGCCCCGCTCGGGATCGTCACCGGCCAGCACCCGCGCGAGACCGAGGTCGCATCGACCCAGAGCATCGTGCGCTTCATGTCCACGATCTGCTGCACACCATTGTCGAAGGTCAGCACCTTGTCGCCCACGGCCAGCGCCTCGACCGGGCGCCACCCGAGGTTCGACGCGACCCGCGTGCCCGCCATCAGCCCATGCGTGGCATTCACCGGCAGTGTCTTCCTCGACGCCCTCGCGGCCTTATTTGCGAGGTGCTGTGCCCCCACATTCACATTCCATCCGTACATCGTTTTGTCGTCCCCATCTTGTCTTCCTGGCGCCTTATGACTGGCGCATCCGTCCTTGCCGCCACACGACGATCAAAGCTTGGCCCTGCTTTGCTACCAATGCGGCGCATGTAAGGCATTGTTTCCACAAAAAGATGAAATTTTTCTACAAGACGCAAATTGATCTCGGAAAAGAAACAAAAATCCGCCGATTGCAGGGCAATCGCGATCATGCATTAACCATTTCTCTCTTTGCGAGAATCACTCCGTGGGGTCGAACCGGTAGCCAAATCGCGCGATATCCTCGGCGCAGAGCTCGGCAACCCGCGCGCGCGTCTCGTCTGTGTAAAGCGTGCGATAATCTTGCGGGCGCGCCGAGGCGTTGACATGCGGCAGGCGGAGCGCAATGCCCAGGTGATCGAGCAGCGGTGCAGCATCGGCGGCGAAGGCTTCGAGCCGGATGTAGAGATCACAGCGCTCCACCCCCGCGGCATCCAGCATGTAGCTGCGCGCGGGCGATTGGCGCAGGCTGCTCTGGATCACCGGCTCCGCGAGAAACGCGGCAAAGCTGCGCGATTGGGCCAGACCCACCGCCGGATGATCGAAGCTCTGGCTCTGCAGCCAGTGGTAATAGCTCACCACCCGGTCCCACGGGTTGCGCACCAGTGTGAAGGTGAACATCTGCGCGATCTCTTCCGCGCTCACCACCCCGTCGATGTCCGCAAGCGTCGCGTGTTTCCAGAGCCGCCCGCGCGGGCGCAGATCCTTCAGCCGACCCTTCCGGCGCGTGGCTTTGGGCGTGTCGCCGATCAGGATATCGTCCTTCATCGCCCGGTCTTCGAGCGCGGTTGCCAGCGAGGTGCCCCCGGTTTTCGGAATATGCACGAAGATATAGCGGCGCCCGCGCGAGATGATCACGGCAAGATCCTGACGCTAAACCCCACCATCCGGGACATATTCGAAATGTAAGACAATTGACTTTCCAAAAATCGCGATACCAATATCCGTCATAGCCGCACGGCAGGAAGAGTGCCAACGGCAAACGGGAGGATATGATGGGCTGGATGAGTGATGAAACCGGGCTGGACAAATGTGCCGCCAACTATGTGCCGCTGACCCCGCTGTCGCATCTGCGCCGCGCAGCTCATGTTTTCGCAGACCATCCGGCGGTGATCCACGGTGCGCATCGGGTCACCTATGCGCAGTATCACGACCGCTGCACCCGGCTTGCTTCGGCGCTGGCGGCGCGCGGCGTGACGCCCGGCGATGTGGTGGCGACGCTGCTGCCGAATGTCCCTGCGCAGGTCGAGGCGAGCTTCGGCGTGCCCGCCTGTGGCGCGGTGCTAAACACGATCAACACGCGGCTCGACGTGGACACGGTCGCCTATATCTTGGATCACGGCGCGGCAAAACTGGCGCTGGTCGACAGCCAGTTCCTCGATCTGGCCGAGGCCGCCTGCGCGCGGATGGAAGGCCCCGCCCCGACGCTCATCGAAGCCCCGGACGCCGCCGCAGGCCATCCCGCGTCGGGCCGCCATGAGACCTATGAGGAGATGCTGGCAGAGGCCGATCCGGGTTTCGACTGGATCCTGCCGCAGGACGAGTGGGAGAGCCTCGCGCTCAACTACACCTCCGGCACCACCGGGCGGCCCAAGGGCGTGGTCTATCACCATCGCGGCGCGTATCTGATGACCATGGGGACGGTGGTGAGCTGGCGCATGGTGCTGCACCCGGTGTATCTCACCATCGTGCCGCTCTTTCACTGCAACGGCTGGAACCACACCTGGATGATGCCGCTGGTCGGCGGCACGATTGTCTGCTGCCGCGACATCACCGCGCCCGCGATCTTTGGCGCGATTGCCGATGAGGGCGTCACCCATCTGGGCGGCGCGCCCATCGTGCTGAACATGCTGGTGAACGCGCCCGAGGAGGACCGGCGCAGCTTCACCCATGAGGTGCAGGTCTTCACCGCAGGCGCCCCGCCTGCCCCGGCGACGCTGGCCAAGATCGAACAGCTCGGCTTCAACGTGACCCAGGTTTACGGGCTGACCGAAACCTACGGCCACGTGACCGAATGCCTGTGGCGGGGGGCTGACTGGGACGAACTGGACAAGCCAGAGCGCGCGGCGATCAAGGCCCGCCAGGGCGTGGCCTTCCCGATGATGGAGGACATCACCGTGATGGACGATCAGATGACCCAGGTGCCCATGAATGGCGCCGAGCAGGGCGAAATCATGATCCGCGGCAATTCCGTGATGAAGGGATATTACAAGAATCCCGAAGCCACGCAGGAAGCGTTCGAAGGGGGCTATTTCCACTCCGGCGACATCGCGGTCCAGCATGGCGATGGCTACATGCAGATCGCGGATCGGGCCAAGGACATCATCATCTCGGGCGGCGAGAATATCTCCTCGGTCGAGGTGGAAGGGGTGCTCATGGGCCATGACGACGTGATGCTGGCGGCGGTGGTGGCCAAGCCGGACGAGAAATGGGGCGAAGTGCCCTGCGCCTTCATCGAGTTGAAACCGGGGGCCGAGCCCGATGCCGAGGCGCTGATCGCCTTTGCGCGCAAGACCCTCGCAGGCTTCAAAACGCCGAAACACGTGGTCTTCGAGGAGCTGCCCAAGACCTCGACGGGCAAGATCCAGAAGTTCGAACTGCGCAAACGGGCGCGCGCAATGACCTGATCCCGGAGGCGGTGGCCAAAACGGTTTGACGTCAGCTTCGGAGGATCGCTCGCCTTTTGCGTTGGCATCGCAAGATATCAGGCAGCGAAAGGGGAGACCGTCCACGTCAAACCGCGACAAAGCCCACCGCACCTGCCGGTTGCCCGCGTGGCCGCGCCGATGGTAGGTTGCGGCAAAGCCAAAACGAGCAGCCATACCCGCCATGACGGCCCTGAAAAAATACGCCCGGCTCGAAGCCAGCGGCCTCTGGCGCGCCACGCCGGAGGATCAGCGGCGCGAGGTCGTGGTCTCGATCGGGGATGCCACGCTGATCATCGCGGACACCCGCGACCAGCCGCTGACACATTGGTCGCTGGCCGCGCTGCAACGGGCCAACCCGGGCAAGCGGCCCGCGATCTATTATCCCGAGGGCGACCCCGGCGAGACCTTGGAACTGGCCGAGGCCGAGGCGCAGATGATCGACGCGATCGAAAAGCTGCGCCGCGCGGTCGAGCGCAACCGCCCGCACCCCGGCCGCCTGCGCTGGCTCGGCATGGCGCTGTCGGCGGGCGCGGTGGTGGCCGCGGGTCTCTTCTGGGTGCCACAGGCGCTGACCGATCACACGGTGGCCGTGGTGCCCCAGGTTAAGCGCGCCGAGATCGGTGACGCCC
This sequence comes from Roseobacter cerffii, assembly GCF_054226325.1. Classification (NCBI taxonomy): domain Bacteria; kingdom Pseudomonadati; phylum Pseudomonadota; class Alphaproteobacteria; order Rhodobacterales; family Roseobacteraceae; genus Roseobacter; species Roseobacter cerffii. The sequence continues at coordinate 1,227,057 of NZ_CM135757.1, read as the reverse complement.
TGCTGCGCCGGATCGAACGGATGACGGGCCCGGCCTGCCAGGCGGCGGCCGGCCAGCGCTCGCTCAGCACCCTGCGCGCCCGTCTCGGTGCGGATCAGATCAGCATTCTGCCCGGCATGCGGCAGACCAGCCTGCATCTTCCGGGCGGGCATATCCTGCTCAATCGGGCGCTGGTCGAGGATTTCGAGGAACCCGATGTGGCCGCCGGGTTCGCCATGGTCGAGCAGAGCCTCGCACGGGCGCAGGACCCGCTGCGAGACCTGCTGGAGGTGAATGGCACCTGGGCGAGCTTCCAATTGCTGACCACGGGGCAGTTGGAGAGCGAGATGCTGGACAGCTATGCCGAACATCTCCTGACGCAGGACCCCATTCTTCCGGAGGCGGAGAGCCTGCTGCCCGTCTTTGCCGCGGCCCAGTTGCGCAGCACGCCCTATGCCTATGCCCGCGACATCACCGGCGAGACAGTCCTGCCGCTGATCGAGGCGGACCCGATGCGGGGCAAGCCTCCGAAGGCGCTGTTGAGCGATGCGGACTGGCTGCGCCTGCAGAGCATCTGCGGCACCTGAACCGGCCCGGTCAGTCCACCAGGCGACGCGGGGTGGTCTGGGTCCAGACCTGCTGCATCTGCGCCCGACCCGCGAGGGTCTGCTCGGCCCGGCGCGGGTTCAACCTGCCATCCTCCCAGACGGTGCGATAGCCCTTGGGCACCTTCACATCGAGCGTCTTGCTGCGCGTCTCATACACGTGCCGCGGCATCACCCGCATGGTCTGTGTCACCCCCTTTGAGGCGGCATTGGCGGGGGTCACCACGGTGCCCGCAAGGCTGCTGCGCTCGACCCGGCGCTCTGATCCGCGGCGCGGCACGCCGGGGCGGGTGACGGCGGGGGCCGGGCTCAACACCAGAACACCGCTCGACTCAGCCGCAGGCGCTGGGGCCTGTTGCGGGACGGGCGCGCGCACGGTGAAGGTCGGTTGCAGGCCGCAGACCAGCTTGCGGTCCCGCGTGACCCGGGGCACCCACTGCACTGCATCGTCGAGACCCGCGCGGATGAACGCACAGCCGGTGCTGTCCACGTATTGGCGGCCCGTATAGCTCGGCGGCGGCAGCTCTTTGGGGACGACGCTGGTCTGTGCCGCCCCCGGATCCGCAGCGATGCTCAGAGACGCGGCAGCGGCGAGTATCGCGATAATCCTTGTTACCTTCATCGTATCCCCCACAAGATATAGGGGTGACGATGCCCGAAGACGCCCATCAACGCAAGCCAAACTGCCGGGAATTTGCGGCGCTCCGGATCAGGTCACTTGGTGCCGAACATCCGGTCGCCCGCATCGCCCAGACCGGGCACGATATAACCGATCTCGTTCAGCTTCTCGTCGATCGAGGCGGTGACAATCGGCACATCCGGGTGCGCCTCCTTCATCCGGGCAATGCCCTCGGGCGCGGCCAGAAGACAGAGAAACCGAATGTTGGTCGCACCGGCCTCTTTCAGCAGATCAATCGCGGCAACCGAGGAATTGCCTGTGGCCAGCATCGGATCGACCGCGATGACCAGGCGGTCATCGAGGCCTTCGGGCACCTTGAAGTAATATTGCACCGGCTGCAGCGTCTCCTCGTCGCGGTAGAGCCCCACAAAACCCACGCGTGCCGAGGGGATCAGCTCCAGCACCCCGTCGAGCAACCCGTTGCCCGCCCGCAAAATCGAGATGAGCGCCAGCTTCTTGCCGTCCAGTGTTGGCGCATCCATCGCCTGCATCGGTGTCTCGATCTGCTTGGTGGTCATCGGCAAGCCGCGCGTGACCTCATAGGCCAGCAGCTGGCTGATCTCGCGCAGAAGCTGGCGGAAGACGGCGGTGGGCGTCTCCTTGTCGCGCATGATGGTGAGTTTGTGCTGAACCAGCGGATGATCAACGACGGTCACGTGATCGGACATGAAACACCTCTTTCTACCCTGCCCCTCCTTTAGACCCGGAGCAGCCCGGGCCGCAAGCCGATGACCTGGGCGCTAGCGCTTCGGCCGCGCCACGCCAAGATGGCGCGCGACAATCGCCGCCACATCCTCGAATCCGATATGCCCCAGCGCCCGCGGCCCCGCGCCCGCGATCAGCACCGGCACCCGCTCGCGCGTGTGATCCGTGCCCACCCAGGTGGGGTCGTTGCCGTGATCCGCCGTCAACACCATGATATCGCCCGGGCGCAGCCGCTTGATCAGACGCCCGATCTCATGGTCAAACCACTCCAGCGCGCGGGCATAGCCCGACACATCGCGGCGGTGACCATAGAGGCTGTCGAACTCGACGAAATTGGCAAAGGTCAGGCTGCCGTCCTCGGCGGTGTCGATCAGATTGCCCAGATGCAGCATCAGGGTCTTGTCCGGCCCCTTGCGCACCCGGTCGATGCCCTGCATCGAAAAGATGTCGCCGATCTTGCCGACCGCATAGACCTTGCCACCCGCATCCTGCACCCAGTTGGTCAGCACCGGGCGCGGTGGGGCGATGGCATAGTCCCGCCGGTTGGGCGTGCGCTGAAAGCCGGTGGCGGCGCGCCCGATGAAGGGCCGCGCAATCACGCGGCCCACTTTCATCGCATGCAGCCGCGGCGCGATCCCCTCGCAGAGCGCCAGCAGCTTGTCGAGGCCAAAGGTCTCTTCATGGGCGGCAATCTGAAAGACCGAATCCGCCGAGGTGTAACAAATGGGGCGCCCGCTCTCCATGTGATCGGCGCCATAGGCCTCGATGATCGCGGTGCCCGAGGCGTGGCAATTGCCAAGGATGCGGTCAACCTGGGCGAGTTCGGCCACAGCTGCGGCCAGATCATCCGGAAAGGCCGGGTCCTTGTCCGGAAAGTAATGCCAGTCCCAGGGCACCGGCACGCCCGCAAGCTCCCAATGCCCCGAGGGCGTGTCCTTGCCCTTCGAAACCTCTGTCGCCACCCCCCAGGTGCCCGACGGCTCCTGTCCGAGGCCCAGCGCGATCTCGCCGCTGGCCAGCTGCACCGCGCGGCCCAGCCCAAGCAGATCGAGCGTCGGCAGGCGCAAAGGCCCGACCCGCCCCTCCTGTGCGAGGCCCTGTGCACAGGCCCGCGCGATATGCGCGACGGTGTTGGCGCCTTCATCCGGCACATCGCCATTGTGATAGAGGATCGCATCGGGCGCCCCGCCGATCCCCACCGAATCCATCACCACCAGAAACGCCCGCGCCATCAGCCCACACGCTCCCTGATCAGATCCGGTGCGGCGGCTGGCGCCTCCTGCACCACCGAGATGGCCGCGCGAACGGCATCCGCCGCCCGGTCCGCTGCATCCGGTCGCGCCGCATGTACCACCGCCAGAGGCTGCCCGGCGTGAACCCGCGCGCCCAGACGGACGACCTGCCCGAGCCCCACCGCGGGATCGACCGTATCGTGTTCCACCACGCGCCCGCCGCCCAGGGCCACCACAGCGAGCCCCAGCGCCTCGCCGTCAATTGCGCTCACATATCCGGCCTGCGGCGCCTTCACCTCGCGAATGACAGTCGCCTCCGGCAGGAACCGCGCCCAGTTCTCGACGAATTGCACTGGTCCGCCCATCGCGGCCACCATGCGCCCGAACCGCTCGGCGGCGCGCCCGTCCTGAAGGGTGGCGTCAATGGCTTCCGCGCCCGCCTGTACATCCTCTGCAAGCCCCGCATTGGCCAGCAGCACACCGCCCAGGGCCGCGGTGATCTCGACCAGCGGGCCGCGCGTCTCGCCACAGAGCACCTGCATGACCTCGGCCACCTCCAGCGCGTTGCCGAGGCTTGGCGCTAGCGGCTGGTTCATATCGCTGATCACCGCCGTGGTCTTGCACCCGGCGGCATTCGCGGTCTCGACCAGCGCCCGGGCCAGCGCCTGCGCGGCTTCGATATCCTTCATGAACGCCCCACTGCCGGTTTTGACGTCGAGCACCAGCCCGCCCAGACCCGCCGCCAGCTTCTTGGACAGGATCGAGGCGGTGATCAAATCGAGGCTGTCGACGGTCGACGTCACATCGCGCACCGCATAAAGCCGCTTGTCCGCGGGTGCAATATCCGCCGTGGCGCCCACGATGGCACAGCCCGCCTGCCCCACCACGTCGCGAAACCGCGCCTCGTCAAGCTGGGTGACCAGCCCCGGGATCGCGTCGAGCTTGTCAAGCGTGCCGCCCGTGTGCCCCAGCCCGCGCCCCGAGATCATCGGCACATAAGCGCCGCAGGCCGCAAGCGCGGGCGCCAGCACCAGGCTGACGCAATCCCCCACCCCGCCGGTCGAGTGTTTGTCGAGCACCGGGCCGTCGAGGTCCCAGCTCAGCACGCGCCCGCTGTCGCGCATCGCACGGGTCAGCGCCACGCGCCCCGCCTCGTCCAGTCCGCGCGCACAGATCCCCATGGCAAAGGCGCCCGCCTGCGCATCGCTGACGCTGCCATCCGCCAGACCTGTGGCAAACCACTCAAGCTGCGCCGCCTCCAGCGGGTCGCCATGCCGCAAACGGGCCAGAACAGCGCGCGCGGTCACACCTGTCATGAGGCCATGTGGTCCGCGTTGAAGACCCCGGGCAGAAGCTCGGCCACGGTGGTGACCTGCTCCACACCGCCGGTGGTCGCCATGGTCACCCGCACCTCGCCGTCTGCGAATTCCGCGAGCTTCTGACGGCAGCCGCCGCACGGGGTCACCGGCATCGGCGAGCCTGCGATCACATAGGCCTCGGTCAGCCGCGTCTCGCCCGCCGCGACCATCGCCGCAATCGCGCCCGCCTCGGCGCAGGTGCCTTCGGGATAAGCGACATTCTCGACATTACAGCCCACATAGACGGCGCCTGAGGCCCCGCGGATCGCCGCACCAACCTTGAAGTTCGAATAGGGCGCATGGGCGTTTCCGCGCACCGCGGTGGCGGCCTCTTTCAACTGGTCGGACATCGCCCTCTCATCTCACCCGTTTCGGAACTTTTACTCTTAGCCGTGCGTTCCGCCTACATCAATCGTCAAGGAGATCCCCCATGGACCCCAAAACCGGCGGTGATATCATCGCAGGCCCGCAGGCCATTGACCTCGACACCGACGCCCAGAGCGAGACAGAGATGACCGAGGAAACCGCGGCCCGCCTGCGCGCGATCTGCGAGACAACATCCGAACCTTTCGACGCCAGCCTTAGCGAGGCGCAGGCGCAAAAGCGCATCGCCGCGCTGAGCGAGCTGCACGATCTGGACTAGGGCTGCACCGTCTCTGTCCGGAACGCGCCGGGCAGCGACACCTCCAGCAATTCCAGGTTATCCGTCACATCCGCATAGCGGACCGGCATCCCCGGCGGGATCACGAAGGCATCGCCGGCTTCCAGTGTGAACGGCGCCCGCCCCTCGCCCTGCAGCACCATCCCGCCCTCCATCACGAAGGTGAAGAGGATATCGCTGTCGTGCCGCGTCCAGGGGCTCTCGGCGCCATCGGGCCGCACCACATGCACCCCCGCCACATCGCCTGTATGCTCGGCAATCGTGGTGTCGCGGCTCTGAAACCCCCGCACCCGAAACGCGCGCCATTCCGCGCCCTCCGCCTTGTGATGCACAAACCGCTGCCCCTGAAACATACGTTCGGGGTTCGCCGGCCCATTGGGCAGCTCCATCTCATGATCAATCGTCGTCACATGCTCTGCCGGCACCCCGATCTCGATCACCTCGATGTTGTCCGAGGCATAGAGCACCCGGTGCCGGATTTCCGGCGGCTGGATCACGCAGTTCCCCGCGTGCAGCCGAAAGGGCTCTCCCTGGTCCTCGTAAACCAGATCGACCCAGCCGCGATAACAGAAGATCAGCTGAAATCCGACCGTGTGGTAATGCACCATATCCGGCACCGGCCCGCCATCCGGAATGCGAATGTGGCTGGCGATGATCGACCCGCCCAGCCGGTCCGGGATCAGGTCGCGATAGTGCATCCCCGCCCGCCCGATGATCCACGGCGCTTGATCCGCCAGCCGCCGCACCACAAAACTGTGCACCGTCTCCGGCATCACCAGCGGCTCGGACAACGGCCGCACCTCGACCCGCGTGCCATTCGGCGCCACGATCTCCGCCTGCCCCTCCGCAATCGCCTCTGGCGCATCAGTCAGCAACCGCAAGACCCCCGGCGCCACCTCGGTCCCCGTCTCAACACGCACCCGTACGCCATGCCCCGAGAACACCGCGACAGACGGGTCATCCGCCGGATAGATCATATCCATCCGCATCCCCAACACCTTGGTGAAAAACGGAATATCGTCGCGCAGCTCCTGCGTCGGCAACAGCACCTCGGCCCTGATCTCGCCCATGTCCCCTCCTTGGTCGCCCTGCATCCTGCGACCAGGCGCGCCAATTGACAAGACACGGGCCGCGCAAAAAATCAGCACCTTGGCCCCTGCCCGCAAGTGGTTTAACACTAAACTATTCCGGGGCAGGAGGCAGCCAGACCATGAGTGACACCACGAACCTGCGGCAGGCCGCGCTCGATTATCACGAGCACCCGAAACCCGGAAAACTCGAAATCCGCGCCACCAAACCGCTCGCCAACGGGCGCGATCTGGCCCGCGCCTATTCGCCCGGCGTGGCTGAGGCCTGCCTTGAGATCAAGGAAGATCCCGCCGCCGCCGCCCGCTACACCGCCCGCGGTAACCTGGTGGCGGTGGTCTCCAATGGCTCCGCCGTCCTGGGCTTGGGCAACATTGGCGCACTCGCCTCGAAACCGGTGATGGAGGGCAAGGCGGTGCTCTTCAAGAAGTTCGCAGGCATCGACTGTTTCGACATCGAAGTGGACGAGACCGACCCCGAAAAGCTCGCCGATATCGTCTGCGCCCTCGGCCCAACCTTCGGCGCCATCAACCTCGAAGACATCAAGGCGCCCGACTGTTTCACGGTCGAGCGCATCTGCCGCGAGCGCATGAACATCCCCGTTTTCCACGACGATCAGCACGGCACCGCCATCGTCGTGGGTGCTGCCGCGAAGAACGCGCTGCATGTGGCGGGAAAAAAATTCGAAGACATCAAGATCGTCTCTACCGGCGGCGGCGCCGCGGGTATCGCCTGTCTCAACATGCTGCTGAAGCTGGGTGTCAAACGCGAAAACGTCTGGCTCTGCGACATCCACGGGCTCGTCTACGAGGGCCGCGGGGTCGATATGAACCCCTCCAAGGCCGAGTTCGCGCAACCCTCCGATCTGCGCACGCTCGAGGATGTGATCCCCGAGGCCGACATGTTCCTCGGCCTCTCCGGCCCGGGCGTGCTCAGCCCCGAGCTGGTCCAGAAAATGACCAAACGCCCGATCATCTTTGCGCTGGCCAATCCCACGCCGGAAATCCTGCCCGACCTCGCCCGCGAGGTCGCCCCCGATGCGATCATCGCCACGGGCCGCAGCGATTTTCCAAATCAGGTCAACAACGTGCTTTGCTTTCCCTTCATCTTCCGGGGCGCGCTCGATGTGGGTGCCACCACGATCAATGACGAGATGCAACTCGCCTGTATCGACGGCATCGCCGAGCTCGCGCGCGCCACCACCTCCGCCGAGGCCGCCGCCGCCTACCAGGGCGAACAGCTCACCTTTGGCGCCGACTACCTCATTCCGAAACCCTTCGATCCACGCCTCGTCGGCGTTGTGTCCTCCTCCGTGGCCCGCGCCGCGATGGAAACCGGCGTCGCCACCCGCCCCATCGAAGACCTCGACGCCTACCGCCAGAAACTGGACGGCTCGGTCTTCAAATCCGCCCTGCTCATGCGCCCGGTCTTCCAGGCCGCACGCCAAGCCCCGCGCCGCATCGTTTTCGCCGAAGGCGAGGACGAGCGCGTGCTGCGCTGCGCCCAGGCCATGCTCGAGGAAACCACCGAACGCCCGATCATCATCGGCCGCCCCGAGGTGATCGAAACCCGCATCGCCCGCGCGGGCCTCACGATCAAGCTCGACCAAGACGTCGACCTGGTGAACCCCGAAAACGACGCCCGCTACCGCGATTATTGGGAGACCTACCACGAGCTCATGGCCCGGCGCGGCGGCACGCCCGATATCGCCCGCGCGATCATGCGCACCAACACCACCGCCATCGGCGCCGTGATGGTGCACCGGGGCGAGGCTGACAGCCTCATCTGCGGCACCTTTGGCGAATTCAGCTGGCACCTGAATTACGTCAACCAGATCCTCGGGCGGGATGACCTGCACCCCGTGGGCGCGCTCTCGATGATGATCCTCGAGGACGGCCCGCTCTTCGTCGCCGACACGCAGGTGCACCTGCATCCCGACCCCAATGAGATCGCCGAGATCGCCATAGGGGCAGCCCGCCACGTGCGCCGCTTCGGGATCGAGCCGCGCATCGCCTTCTGCTCACAGTCGCAGTTCGGCAACCGCGGCGACGGCACCGGCGGGCGCCTGCGCGCCGCCATCCGGATGCTCGACGCCCAGGGCCACGACTTCTGCTACGAAGGCGAGATGAACATCGACACCGCCCTCGATCCCGAACTGCGCGCGCGCATCCTGCCCGGCAACCGGATGCCCGAGGGGGCGGCCAATGTGCTCGTCTTCGCCCATGCCGATGCGGCCTCGGGCGTGCGCAACATCCTGAAAATGAAAGGCGGCGGGCTCGAGGTCGGCCCGATCCTGATGGGCATGGGCAACCGCGCCCATATCGTCTCGCCCTCGATCACCGCGCGCGGGCTGCTCAACATGTCCGCTATCGCTGGGACGCCGGTCGCCCACTACGGCTGACCGGCTTTCAGGATTTCTTAACACAACCTTCAGGACCCACCCCGGCCCTGATCCGTAGAGAGCGCCGCAGCACGCGTGCCACGCCACGCGGCGCATCACTCTCATTTCAAACGGATCAGGATATGACACGAACAAAGAGTATTTTCATGGTAGCGACATTTTGCAGTCTCGGCGCCTGCGCCGCCCTCGTCGAAGAGGTCAGGAACACGATCACCGTCGATGGTATGGACTATCAGACCCGCACCCGGACCTATGCCCGCCCCGATGGCTCGGGCTTTGACAGCACCCAGGTGATCTTCAATGGCCGCGGGTATTACTGCGATGATCAGGGCAGCGACAGCTGCGAAGATACCGTCCGCGCGCTGCTGAGCGGGCATCACCTCAACCACCCCGGAAATGGCGCCAGGGTCAGCACCGGCGGCGGCTACACCCCGCCGGTCTAGGGCCCGGACGGCGCGCGGGGCTTCGGCCGCGCGCGCCGCATCGCCAACTGACGCGCAAACACAGCTCTGTCAGTGACAGCGCCATGCATTGATTTGCCGGATGCCGACAACATCTAGTTGAACAGGACCCGCCGCGCACCGTGACCGGGCCATCTGTCGAAAGGACCCTGACCCCGTGTTGTCGACCTCTCGCGTGTTCCCCGCCCTTGCCTGCCTGACCCTCGGCGCCTGCGCCACGGTGACCGATGAACGGCTCAGCACCCTTGTCGTCAACGGCGAGGAGTACACCCTGCGCACCCGCACTCTAGAGGGCCCCAACGGCTCCTTCGAGACCACCAGCGCCATCGTCCGTGGCAAGGCCTTTGTCTGCAGGATCGACAGCCCCGGCGACTGCGAAGCCGCCGTGCGTATCGGACGCGAAAGTAGTAGGTTCGACAGCGACTGATTCTGATCAGAAGGAGACCGCGTGATGGTCCGCTTGCTCGCCTGTTTGCCTCTTGTCCTGCTCGGCGCCTGCGGAGAGGCGGTCACCGACACGCAATTCAGAACCATCATCGTGGATGACGAACCCTACCTTCTGCGTACCCGGACCATCGAAGGCCCGGGAGGCACCTACCAGACCACCAGCGCCAAGGTCTACAATTCCTACTACCCCTGCAAGCTCGACAGCCCCGGCGACTGCGCCGCCGCCGTGCGCTTCGGGCGCGACTATTTCCCCTTCGACCGCGAATAGCGCGCCTCCGGTCACGGCGCATCACATGCGCCGGAGAGCCTGACACATTGCCCGCAAACCCGCGCGCCGCTTCCTAAATCTGGTGAACACACCCCGGGCCATTCCGCCCGGGCGCTCAGACAAAGGAGAGCCCGCATGACACATCCATGGCGTTCCGCCCTGATCCTCGCGACCGCCGTCGCGCTCAACACCACCACCGCCTTCGCCGCGGCCACATCCGGCACCGTGACGGTGCATGGCCGCGACTATGAAACCATCACGCGCGAATTCCAGCAGCGCGGCAGCACGGTGCTGACCGGCGAGGTGCGCGTCTACAATCGCAGCTGGGGCTGCAACCCGCTTGAAGCGGGCGACTGCGAAGCCGTCGTCCAGCGCGTCCTCAACGCGGACTCGATCAGCACGAACGGCGGGGTCGGCGCCAGCCCGATCCGCGAGATTATCGGCCGCCGTTAGCCCTCACAGTCTTGCGCGCCCCTGTCGCTTGCGCTTAACCATGGCGCCGAGGACGTCAAAGGGGGAGTTTTGTCCATGACATACCGCGCCACGTATGAGGCCAGCATGGCAGATCCGGAACAGTTCTGGATGCAGGCAGCGGAGGCCATCCACTGGACAAAGCCCCCCAGCAAGGCGCTGTTTGACCGCGGCGATGACCTCTACGAGTGGTTCGCCGACGGGCTGACCAACGGTTGCTACAACGCCGTGGATCGCCACGTGGAACAGGGGCGCGGGGACCAGCCCGCGATCATCCATGACAGCCCGATCACCGGCACCAAATCCACCCTGACCTACGCCGAACTGCAGATCCGCGTCGCCTCCCTCGCCGGAGCCCTGGTGGCGCAGGGCGTCACGAAAGGCGACCGGGTGATCATCTACATGCCGATGGTGCCCGAAGCGCTCGAGGCGATGCTGGCCTGCGCGCGCATCGGTGCGATCCACTCGGTGGTCTTCGGTGGCTTTGCCGCCAACGAACTGGCGGTCCGCATCGACGATTGCCAGCCCAAGGCCATCCTCGCCGCCTCCTGCGGGATCGAGCCGGGCCGCGTGATCCACTACAAACCCCTTCTGGACGGCGCCATCGAGTTTGCAAACCACACGCCGGATGTTTGCATAATTTTGCAAAGAGAGCAGGAGCGCGCCGAGCTGATCCCCGGGCGTGACCTCGACTGGCATGCGGCACAAGAAGGGGTGACCCCCGCCGACTGTGTGCCGGTAGAAGGCAATCACCCCGCTTACATTCTCTATACCTCCGGCACCACGGGCGCGCCCAAAGGCGTCGTGCGCGCCACCGGCGGGCACCTGGTGGCGCTGAACTGGACGATGAAGAACATCTACCAGTGTGACCCGGGCGATGTCTTCTGGGCCGCCTCCGACGTGGGCTGGGTCGTCGGCCACAGTTACATCTGCTACGGGCCGCTGATTCACGGCAACACCACCATCGTCTTCGAGGGCAAACCCGTCGGCACGCCCGATCCCGGTACCTTCTGGCGCGTGATCTCCGAGCATAACGTGCGCAGCTTCTTCACCGCACCCACCGCGATCCGCGCCGTGAAACGCGAAGATCCGAAAGGCGCCTACAAGGCGAAATACGACCTCTCCGGCCTGCGCGCGCTCTATCTCGCAGGCGAGCGGGCGGACCCGGACACCATCGAATGGGCGCAGGACCTGCTCGGCATCCCGGTCTACGACCACTGGTGGCAGACGGAAACCGGCTACACCATCGCGGGCAACCCCGCGGGGCTCGAGGCGCTGCCCGTGAAGATCGGATCGCCCACCGTGGCGATGCCCGGCTATGACGTGCAGATCCTCGACGAGGCCGGCCATCCGCAAAAACCGGGCGAGCTTGGCGCCATCGCGATCAAGCTGCCCCTGCCACCCGGCACGTTGCCCACGCTCTGGAACGCAGCGGATCGTTTCCGCAAAAGCTACCTGACCACCTTCCCCGGTTATTATGAGACCGGCGATGCCGGCATGATCGACGAGGATGGCTACCTCTACATCATGGCGCGCACCGATGACGTGATCAATGTCGCGGGCCACCGGCTCTCCACGGGCGCGATGGAGGAGGTGCTAGCCTCGCATCCCGATGTGGCGGAATGCGCGGTGGTGGGCGTGTCGGATGCGCTGAAGGGCCAGTCGCCGCTGGGGCTGCTGTGCCTCACCTCAGGTGTGAACCGACCACATGATGAGATCACCAAGGAGTGTGTGAAACTGGTGCGTGACCAGATCGGACCCGTCGCGGCCTTCAAGACGGCGGTGGTCGTGGACCGCCTGCCCAAGACGCGCTCGGGCAAGATCCTGCGGGGCACGGTGGTGAAAATCGCCGACAGCCAGGACTTCAAGATGCCCGCAACCATCGACGACCCCGCGATCCTCGACGAGATCCGGGTCGCGCTGCAAACCGTCGGCTACGCCAGTTGAGCCGCGCCGCTGCGCGGGCGCCCACCGGGCCGGGCGGCGCTGGCGCCGCCCGGCCCGGTGGGCGCCTCCTCCGCTCAACCGTCGCAAAGCATAATCAAACACAGGTAAAAGGGCGGCCCCTTTTGGGACCGCCCTTAAAAAAATCAGCCTCGACGAGGTAATTACGCGGCTGATTTATTCTTGGCAACGAACGCGTCGATCTGGCGCTCGGCTTCGTCCTTGGCCACGCCGTAACGCTCCTGGATGAGCCCGGACAGACGCTCACGGTCGCCCTCCGCCTGATCGATCTCGTCGTCGGTCAGCTCGCCCCACTTGGACTTGACCTCACCTTTCATCTGCTTCCAGTTGCCTTTGATAATGTCCCAGTTCATTGGTCTCTCCTGTGTCAGTTGATCTCGTTGAACCAAGCACATGCACATCACGTGCTCTTGTGACCTGAACGCCACCGCGCGCCGAATGGTTCCACGAAAAAAGTGATCGACCGGCCGCTTCTCGCGCATTGATCGGTGGACATGCTTCTGCGTAGTGTTTCCGAAGCACCACCGAGGAGATGACCCATGCGAAGACTTCTGCCACTGATCTTCTGCGGCCTTGCGCTGCCCGCAGGCGCCACCGAGGGCACCCGAATTCAGGTGACCGGAGAGATCATCGACACCTGGTGCTATTACTCCGGCGTGATGGGCGGGCCCGATGCGGTGGTGGGCTCGGCACATCACACCTGCGCGCTCTGGTGCTCGGCGGGCGGCATACCGGTGGGACTGCTGGCCGAGGATGGCACCGTCTACATGGTCCTGAAGATCGAGGATGACGCCAGTTCCGCCAGCGGCGACACGCAACTCAGCCTCGCCGCCCACACGGTCACCGCCGACGGCATGCTCTACGAGCGCGATGGTCTCAACTACCTCGTCGTCAGCGAGGTGGTCAGCGACATGGACATCGTGAACCCCACCCATGAAGACTATGGCACCGTGCCGCCCTTCTCATTCCCGGAGCCGAAATGATGCGCAGATTGACCTGTCTCTTCGCCCTGATCGCCGCGCCTCTGGCAGCCCAGGATTTCTCCGAAGGCTCCGAGGCCAAGACCTGGAACCTCTATGCCGAGGTGCCTGCCCGGTTCGAGGCCAAGGTCGTCGATGTGCTCTGCGAGCTCACTGGCGATTGCCCCGACAACTGCGGCAATGGCGCGCGACAGCTGGGGCTGGTGCGCAGCGCCGACGATGTCATGGTTCTGCCCATGAAGAACTCCCAGCCCGCCTTCACCGGCGCGGCAGAGGAGTTGGCCCCCTTCTGCAATCAGGTCATCGAGGTCGACGGCCTGATGATCGAGGATGAGGATCTAGGCGCCAGCAACATCTATCTGGTGCAGCGCATCAAGGCGGGTGACGCCGACTGGATCAAGGCCAACAGCTGGACCAAGAAATGGGCCGAGGCGCACCCCGAAGCCAAGGGCAAAGGCCCCTGGTTCCGCCGCGATCCGCGCGTGAAGGAGGTGATCGCCTCCGAAGGCTATCTCGGCCTGGGTCTGGAGGCGGACGCCACCTACGCGGAAGAAAACTTCTGATGCTGCGGGGCGCCTGTCTCGCGGTCTGCCTCGCCGGCGGCGCCGCGGCCGAGACGCCCTTGCCTTTCGATCTCGGCGGGCCCTATACGCTGACCAACCAATTCGGTGAGACGCGCACCGAGGCCGACCCGGATGGCCATGCGCAGTTGCTCTTCTTCGGCTATGCCAATTGCCTCAACATCTGCTCGGCGGCGCTGCCGCTGATGGCGGATGTGGTTGATGCGCTGGCCGACGAGGGCATCACCGTCACGCCGGTGATGATAACCGTGGCGCCCGAGCAGGATCAGGTCGCAACCATGGGCGCGCCGCTCGCCGATATTCACAGCGACTTCATTGGCTTGACGGGCAGTGAACAGGCTTTGCAAACTGCCTATGACGCTTTTGCAATAGAGGTGGAGCCGTTGTTTCAGGACCCGGAATATGGCTGGATCTACGCTCATGGCAGCTTCGTGCATCTGCTGGACGGGGATGGCGAGATGCTGACACTGTTGCCGCCCGTTCTCGATGCCGACCGCACCGCCGAGATCGTGCGTGGCTATCTCGCCCCGCGCGGCTGACGCACGCCGCCCAAGCCCTCGGGCTCAGTCTTCGGCGTCCTTTTCCTTACCAGAAGCCGGCGGCGCCTCTTCCGGTTTGGCGTGCAGCCCGTATCGCGCTGCAATCATCCAAACATGCGCCGGCACCATGTTCTTCATCTTGGCGGGTGCCTCCCGACGCAGGTGCAGGATGGTCTCGGCGGCCTTCATCTCGACCCGCGCACGGGCGAACTCGAGCCCCCGCGGCCCGATGCGCGGCTGCAGCCAGCTGACCAGCGGGCGCAGCCAATCCGGCATCCGCCGCAGCGGCAGCCCGCCCGCCGCGCGCTCGGTGTTCGCGATAAACCCCTTGACCGCACTCGCCCGCTTGCCCGCACTCCCCGGCGCGCTCAGACGCACTGCGTCCCCGAGACTGTCCAACATCTCGGCCCCGCGGTCGTTGCGTACCAGCAGCCACTGCTGACCCTCGCCGCCCATGTACCCCACGGTGATATCGGCGAGCACGTTGGTGTAGTCCACGCAGGTCCGGCAGGTCAGCGGGAAGAAATCCCGCGGCAGGTCCGAGATCGGCAACGACAGGAACGGGATCAGCCGCTGCCGCCCATCGGTATACCGCAGCTCCACCCGGAAATCCGCCCGGAACTCAAGGTAATCTATCGCATGAGGATCGTCTTCCAACAGGCTGAGAAAATGATGGAAATTCTCTGTCGTTGTATTGTCCGAACAGGGCGTTCCGATGACATAGAGCCGCTCGAACCCCAGCTCTGCCTCGAGACAGCGCAGCGCGTAGATCTGGCACGGGATGCCGATCACCGCCAGCCGCGTGAACCCCTGCGCCTGCGCATCTTCCAACAGGGCCAGCAGCGGCGCATAGCCCATGCGCATCCCCCGGGCCTGGACCATATCGGCGGCTTGCGTGATCAGCGCAGGCCGCGGACGCCAGCGGTCCTCGGCATCCGGCACCATGGTCAGCACCGCCTGCACCTGCCCCTGCTCCAGCAGCCGCGCGCCCAGCGATGTGGTGATGCCGGTCCACTGCGCACCCTCCCGCGGCGCAACCATCTCGGCGCGATACATCGCCTGGAACGGGCCAAAGAACTGCTCGTCGCCCGCGCCCCGCGCCCGCCCGTGCACGCGGGCCTCCAGCCCGGGATAGTCCGGCGCGATGAACTGGCAGGCATAGCCGCAGGCCTTGGCGTTGCTCATCCGCGAGACGCCGCAGTCGGTGCAGAGCCCGCGCGGGGCGGCCGGTCCGACCTGCGGCGTCAGGATCACGTGAACTGCTCGTTGATCAGCCGCTCCTCCAGCCCGTGGCCCGGATCAAAGAGGATGCGGTGCACCACCGAGGGGTCTGACTGGATCTTGACGCGCACCACATCTGTCACGGAATTGGCATCGGCCTCGGCCATCACCGGCCGCTTTTCGGGCTCCAGCACTTCGATCTCCACCACCGCCGATTTGGGCAGCAACGCGCCACGCCAGCGCCGGGGCCGAAACGCGCTCATCGCGGTCAGCGCCAGCACCTCCGAACCAATCGGCAGGATCGGCCCGTGCGCTGAATAGTTATAGGCCGTCGAGCCCGCCGGTGTGCTCACCAGCGCGCCGTCGCACACCAGCTCCTCCATACGCAACCGCCCGTCCACGGTGATCTTGAGCTTGGCCGCCTGCGGCCCAGTGCGCAGCAGCGAGACCTCGTTGATCGCCAGCGCCTGGGTGAGCGTCCCGTCCGCGCCTGTGGCCACCATGCTCAGCGGATTGAGCTCCGCCTCCTCCGCGGCGGCGAGGCGGGCGGGCAGATCGGTCTCGGAATAGGTGTTCATCAGGAACCCGATGGTGCCCCGATTCATGCCATAGACCGGCGCGTTCAGATGTTGCGCGTCGTGCAATGTCTGCAGCATGAACCCGTCGCCACCCAGCGCCACGATCACGTCCGCCGCCTCCGGGGCCACGTTGCCATAGCGCGTGATCAGCGCGGCGCGCGCGGTCTGGGCCACCTCGGCATGGGCTGCGGTGAAGGCAATCTTTTCAGGCATCGATGTTTCCGATCCGGGACTTTGTGATCCGAAACAAGCACATATCCGACCCGCTGACCAGCATTGCGCCAAAATGCCCGGGCCTGCCAGATTGCACCCCGCCCTCGCGCCGCGTATGAGTGCCGCAGAGATCCGCCCAATGGTCGTTTTCCAGACTTTCCCGGCGGTTGTGTTTCCGATAGGAAACCGCATCATTTGCTCATTCGAGAGGGAGACACCCCCATGAACGCCCCGCACCGCGCCCCCGGATTTTTCACGCAATCGCTGGCCGAGAGCGACCCGGAGATCTTCGGCGCCGTCACAAAGGAATTGGGCCGTCAGCGCGACGAGATCGAGCTCATCGCCTCCGAGAACATCGTCTCGGCTGCGGTGATGGAGGCGCAGGGTTCGGTGATGACGAACAAATACGCCGAAGGGTATCCGGGGCGGCGCTATTACGGCGGCTGTCAGTTTGTCGATGTTGCCGAGGAACTGGCGATCGAGCGGGCCTGCAAACTCTTTGCATGTGACTTTGCAAATGTGCAGCCGAACTCCGGGTCTCAGGCCAACCAGGGGGTCTTCCAGGCACTGCTGCAGCCCGGCGACACGATCCTCGGCATGTCGCTCGACGCCGGTGGGCACCTGACCCATGGCGCCAAGCCGAACCAGTCGGGCAAGTGGTTCAACGCGGTGCAATATGGTGTGCGCAAACAGGACAATATGCTTGACTACGACCAGGTGGCAGCCCTGGCGAAAGAGCATCAGCCGAAGATGATCATTGCCGGGGGCTCGGCCATCCCGCGGCAGATCGACTTTGCAAAGATGCGCGAAATTGCGGACAGCGTGGGCGCCTACCTGCACGTGGACATGGCGCATTTCGCAGGGCTCGTGGCGGCGGGTGAGCACCCCTCGCCCTTCCCGCACGCGCATGTGGCAACGACCACCACCCACAAGACGCTGCGCGGGCCGCGCGGCGGGATGATCCTGACCAATGACGAGGCGCTGGCGAAGAAGTTCAACTCGGCGATCTTCCCCGGCATTCAGGGTGGTCCGCTCATGCATGTGATCGCGGCCAAGGCGGTGGCCTTTGGCGAGGCGCTGCGGCCAGAGTTCAAGAGCTACATCCAACAGGTCATCACCAATGCGCAGGCGCTGTCGGACCAACTGATCAAGGGCGGGCTCGACACCGTAACCCATGGCACCGACACCCACGTGCTGCTGGTCGATCTGCGCCCCAAGGGCGTAAAAGGCAACGCGACCGAAAAGGCTCTGGGCCGCGCGCACATCACTTGCAACAAGAACGGTGTGCCCTTCGATCCCGAAAAACCGATGGTCACTTCCGGCATCCGCCTCGGCTCGCCCGCAGGCACCACCCGGGGTTTCGGTGAGCCCGAATTCCGCCAGATTGCCGATTGGATCATCGAGGTGGTCGACGGCCTCGCAGCCCACGGCGAAGACGGCAATGGCGCGGTCGAGGCCAAGGTCAAGGCGGAGGTCGCCGAGCTCTGCGCGCGCTTCCCGCTCTACCCGAACCTCTGAGCGGCGCGGGCCAGGGGCGGCCCAAGGCCCACCCCACCTGCCTGACCCGCCGTCTCTCGGCTGGGCGGGCCCCTGCACACCAGCAGGTCAGGTGGGCTTCAGGCCACCTCTGCTCTGCCAAAAGCGCAGATCCGGCGGAATAAGACCGCGACGGAAACGTTCTCCTGCAGCGTACAACAGATGTCCGCGACCGACAGGAGAGGTTTTCATGCGTTTGCCATTCCAGGCTCCCCCCACCGTTCTGATTGTGCTGGTTGTACTGGCGGTTCTGATCTCGACCAAGCTGGCCGAGGCCGACACCACGGCCCAGCCCACTCACAGCTGCGCGCAGGCCGTCCAGACCGCGCCGATCAAATAGTACCGCGCATCCGCAACAGCACGACAACTGCCGTAAAGAGCAGGATCAGGTTGAAGGCGATCACGGCGAGCACCGAAATGATCCGCGTGCGCCGGGCCTCTGCCCGGTCGATGCCCGCCAGATGCGCGCTCACATCTTCAAGCGCGTGCGCCAGGCGCCTGTCATCGAGCTGACGCAGCAGCCTGGGGTTGCCTGCCAGCGCCTCGGCCTCGCCCAGCAGCACCGCCTGCGCCCGCACCCGCCGCGGCAGGCGCCGCCCCGCGCGCCGGACCTGATGCGCCAGCGACCGCCCCTTGACGCCCAGATGCCGCTCCATCGCCTCGCGCAGCGCGGGCAGTTTTGCCTCGATCTCACCCATGGCGCGGACCCTATCCGGCGTGTGCCCCCCAGCGCAATAGCACTGGCGCAGGCCTGCCGAATCCGCTAGCCCCTGCCCCATGCTGACCTATTCCGAAACCGGTGCCGCCGACGCCCCGCTCACCCTGATCGTGCATGGGCTCTACGGCTCCGGGCGCAATTGGGGCGTCATCGCCAAACGGCTGAGCGATGACCTGCGCGTGGTCACGGTCGATCTGCGCAATCACGGCCAGAGCGCCTGGACCGACAGCCACAGCTATCACGACATGGCCAGCGATCTGGCCGAGCTGATCACCCATCTCGGCGCGCCCGCCCATGTGGTGGGCCATTCCATGGGCGGCAAGGCGTCGATGGTGCTCGCCAGCCAGCACCCTGACCTCGTCGCGCGACTGGTCATCGCCGACATCGCCCCTGTCGCCTACAGCCACAGCCAGATACAGTTCATCACCGCCATGCGCGCGGTCGACCTCAGCACCGTGACACGCCGCTCCGAGGCCGAGGCGCAGCTGGCCGAACAGGGGGTCGAGCCCGCGCTGCAAAGCTTCTTCACCCAATCGCTCGACGTGCCCGGGAAACGCTGGCGGCTGAACCTCGACACGCTCGCTGCCGAGATGGACAAGATCCTCGGCTTCCCCGAGCTCACCACCCCCTTCGACGGCCCCACGCTTTTCCTCTCCGGCGCCAACTCAGATTACGTGACCGCCGAGCATCGCCCCAGGATCAAATCGCTCTTCCCGAAGGCGCGCTTTGCCAAGCTGCCGGACGCGGGGCACTGGTTGCACGCGGACAAACCGCGCGAATTCGAAGCCGCCGTGCGGTTGTTCCTGACCCACCGGTAGCGCCTGCCAAGGTCGTTGCGCGGGGCGAAACAATCGCCCCCGGACCACGGCATTGGGTCCAGGACGCAGCGTCAAAACCACATTTCTGACGCAATATCAGCCTCCTGCTTGCCAATCGGCACATTTTTGCCGTACTAAAGTCTGCGCGGTTTTTCGCCGAGCGATGCGAATCAGTGAGATGTTATGAGAAACCTGTTTACCTTCGTGTTTTCTGCCGGCTTCGGCCTGGCTGCTGCGGTGGGCGCCACTTCGGTCAATTTCAACAGCTTCTCCTCCGCGGACAGCGTTGCAGGTGCCCAGAGCGCTGGCTTCCAGTTCGATGGCCAGAACGCGGCCTTCGAAGCGGACGCAGGCGACATCTCGGTCAGCCTCTCGCACACACCTGATTCCACCGTCTCCTTCTTCGAGGTGAAATCGCTTGATGCGCCCTTCCAGTTCAACGCCTTCGAGCTCAGCAGTGATGGGCCTTTTGGCGCGCCGCTGCTCGTGGTTGGCCAGTTGAACGGTGTCGAGGTCGCCAAGCAGCTCTTCACCGCGGGCAACACGCCCGCCGTGGTCACGCCCAGCGCCTTCGCGAACCAGCCGGTTGACCTGCTGCGCTTCAGCGGTGGTGGCTCCAGTGGCGGCGGCTTCGCTGATCCAGGCGGCTCCGGCGGTGGGGGCACCGGTGGTGACGGCACCGCCGAGATCACCCAGTTCGCCTTCGACGACGACGAAGACGACAGCAGCCGCCTGTTGCTCGACGATATCGACGTAACATCGGTCACCGCTGTGCCGGTTCCGGCTTCGGCGCTGCTGTTGGGCACCGCCCTGCTCGGCATGGGTGCACTGCACCGTCGCCGCAAAACCAGCTAAGACAGCCCGCCGGCCCGCACCCGCCCCAACCTGTGGTGGTGCGGGTTTTTGCCTTTGACATTTTGTCTCGTGATTGGCCGCTTGGGCCGACGATCCCCCTTGCGCCCCGCCCTTCGATCCCTATAACGCAGGACAATTTGGGCACACCCGCGTGCCCGTCTGCCCGGGGGTCGCGCCATGCCAAAAAGAACCGATATCAAATCGATCATGATCATCGGCGCGGGTCCCATCGTGATCGGCCAAGCCTGCGAATTCGACTACTCCGGCGCCCAAGCCTGCAAGGCGCTGAAAGAGGAAGGCTACCGCGTCATCCTCGTCAACTCCAACCCAGCCACCATCATGACCGACCCGGGGCTGGCCGACGCCACCTATATCGAGCCCATCACCCCCGAGATGGTCGCGAAGATCATCGAAAAAGAACTCCCCGACGCGCTGCTGCCCACCATGGGTGGCCAGACCGGGCTGAACACCTCTCTGGCGCTGGAAGAGATGGGCGTTCTGGAGAAGTTCAACGTCGAGATGATCGGCGCCAAGCGCGCCGCCATCGAGATGGCCGAGGACCGCAAGCTCTTCCGCGAGGCGATGGACCGGCTCGGCATCGAAAACCCAAAGGCGGCGATTGTCACCGCGCCCAAGGACGCAAACGGCAAGAAGGACCTTGCCGAGGGTGTGCGCCTCGCGCTGGAGACGCTGGAAGAGGTCGGCCTGCCCGCAATCATTCGCCCCGCCTTTACCATGGGCGGCACCGGTGGTGGCGTGGCCTACAACCGCGACGACTATGAGGCGATCTGCCGCTCCGGCATGGATGCCTCGCCGGTGGGGCAGATCCTCGTCGATGAATCGCTGCTTGGCTGGAAAGAGTTCGAGATGGAGGTGGTGCGCGACACCGCTGACAACGCGATCATCGTCTGCTCCATCGAAAACGTGGACCCGATGGGCGTGCACACGGGCGATTCCATCACCGTGGCGCCTGCGCTGACGCTGACCGACAAAGAATATCAGATCATGCGCAACCACTCCATCGCGGTGCTGCGCGAGATCGGGGTAGAGACGGGCGGCTCCAACGTGCAATGGGCGGTGAACCCCGCGGATGGCCGCATGGTGGTGATCGAAATGAACCCGCGCGTCAGCCGATCCTCGGCACTCGCGTCCAAGGCCACAGGCTTTCCCATCGCCAAGATCGCCGCCAAGCTCGCCGTGGGCTTCACCCTGGATGAGCTCGACAATGACATCACCAAGGTCACGCCGGCGAGCTTCGAGCCGACCATTGACTATGTGGTCACCAAGATCCCGAAATTCGCCTTCGAGAAGTTCCCCGGCTCCACACCGGATCTGACCACCGCGATGAAATCGGTGGGCGAGGCCATGTCCATCGGCCGCACCATCCACGAGTCCATGCAAAAGGCCCTCGCCTCGATGGAGCAGGGCCTCACCGGTTTCAACGAGATCGACATCCCCGGCGCGCCGGACAAAGCCGCGATCGTCAAGGCAATCAGCCAGCAGACGCCCGACCGGCTGCGCACGATCGCCCAGGCCATGCGCCACGGGATGAGCGACGAAGACATCCACGCAGTGACCATGTTCGACCCGTGGTTCCTCGCCCGCATCCGCGAGATCGTGCAAGCCGAGGCCGAGGTGCACATGAACGGCCTGCCCCGCGAGGCCGCCGGGCTGCGGCATCTGAAGATGATGGGCTTCACCGACGCCCGCCTTGCCGAACTCACCGGCCAGACCGAAGCCGAGGTGCGCAGCCTGCGCCACGCGGAAGGCGTCACCGCCGTCTTCAAACGCATCGACACCTGTGCTGCCGAATTCGAAGCCCAGACACCCTATATGTACTCCACCTATGAAACGCCGGTCTTCGGCGAGGTGGAATGTGAGGCGCGCCCCTCCGACCGCAAGAAGGTGGTGATCCTCGGCGGTGGCCCCAACCGCATCGGCCAAGGGATCGAGTTCGACTACTGCTGCTGCCACGCCTGCTACGCGCTCACCGATGCGGGCTATGAGACCATCATGGTCAACTGCAACCCCGAGACGGTCAGCACCGACTATGACACCTCCGACCGGCTCTATTTCGAGCCGCTGACCTTCGAGCATGTGATGGAAATCCTGCGGGTCGAGCAGGAGAACGGAACCCTGCACGGCGTCATCGTGCAGTTCGGCGGACAGACCCCGCTCAAGATCGCGCAGGCCTTACACGCCGAGGGCATTCCGATCCTCGGCACCACGCCCGATGCCATCGACCTCGCCGAAGACCGCGAGCGCTTTCAGCAGCTGGTGCAAAAACTGGGCCTCAAGCAACCTAAGAACGGCATCGCCCACTCCGACGCCGAAGCCCTTGAGATCGCAAAAGATATCGGCTTCCCGCTGGTGATCCGCCCGTCTTACGTGCTGGGTGGCCGCGCCATGGAGATCGTGCGCGATCAGGCGAGCCTCGAACGCTACATCACCTCCGCCGTTGTGGTGTCGGGCGACAGCCCCGTGCTGCTCGACAGCTATCTCGCCGGCGCGGTCGAACTCGACGTCGACGCCCTCTGCGACGGCACCGACGTGCATGTCTCCGGCATCATGCAGCACATCGAAGAGGCGGGCGTGCACTCCGGCGATTCTGCCTGCTCCCTGCCGCCTTACTCGCTTCCGCGCGAGATCATCGCCGAGATCGAGACCCAGACCCACGCGCTCGCCAAGGCGCTCAACGTGGTGGGCCTGATGAACATCCAGTTCGCGATCAAGGACGGCGAGATCTACCTGATCGAGGTCAACCCCCGCGCCTCGCGCACTGTGCCTTTCGTCGCCAAGGCCACGGATTCCGCCATCGCCTCCATCGCCGCGCGCATCATGGCGGGCGAGAAGCTCAGCGCCTTCCCGCAGCGCCCGCCTTATGACGCTGACGCCGCCTATGACGCCACCCTGCCCCTGGGCGATCCGATGACGCTGGCCGACCCCAACATGCCCTGGTTCTCCGTGAAAGAAGCCGTGCTGCCCTTCGCCCGCTTCCCGGGTGTCGATACGCTGCTAGGCCCCGAAATGCGCTCCACCGGCGAGGTCATGGGCTGGGACCGCGACTTCCCCCGCGCCTTCCTCAAGGCGCAGATGGGCGCGGGTATGGTGCTGCCCTCCGAAGGCTGCGCCTTCATCTCGATCAAGGACATGGACAAAACGGGCGAGATGCTCGACACCGCGCGTATCCTTCTGGATCAAGGCTTTACGCTGGTCGCCACCCGTGGCACCGCCGCCTGGCTCAACGAACACGGCATGACCTGCGGCACCGTCAACAAGGTCTACGAAGGCCGCCCCGACGTGACCGACATGATGAAGGACGAGGCGATCCACCTGGTCATGAACACCACCGAAGGTGCCCAGGCGGTGGAAGACAGCAAGTCGATCCGCGCCATCGCGCTCTACGACAAGATCCCCTATTTCACCACCGCCGCCGGCAGCTATGCCGCGGCGCTTGCGATCCGCGCGCAGGCCGAGGGCGATGTGGGCGTGAAGGCGCTACAGGGGTGAGCGGCGCCTAGCAAACGCTCCGGGGCAGCGGTTCCGCCGCGAAAGGGCGGAGCCCAGGCCAAGGCCCACTCGAGCAGAGCCCGACACAAGGTCCGACAGGTCGAGCCCCGCCCGCTGGCACAGCACAACAAAAAAGGCAGACCCCAGGGCCTGCCTTTTTCACATGTCTGACGCCGCGTCGGCCTGCTCAGAACCGGCGCACGTAGCGGACCGACAGGATGCGGCCATCGCTGTCCTCGTCAAACGTGCTGTCGTTGGTGTCGGAATAGCTGGCCCGAATGGCCACGGTATCCACCGGCGTGATGTCATAGCCCAGCTGCAGACCAATCACCGCACCATCGCTGGTCAGGTCGTTGCCGCTGTTGTCAAAATCGATCTCGGTATAACCGATATGCGCGGAGATCGACGTGGTCTCGTTGAAGTAACGGCCCACACCGAAGTCGATGAAGGTCTGACTGTCATACTCGCTCAGCCCGGTCTCGGTGTCGCCATCGAGCGTCGAATACCCGATCTCAGCTTCCGCGTAATAGTCGTTGCTCAGCTGGAACCTGTATCCGGCCAGAACCCCGATCCCGTTTCCGTCACCATCGACCGTGCCGGTGCTGACATCAAACGTCGCCGCCTGAACGCCGATGTAAAACCCGTCCGCCTGCGCTGCGAATGGCACTGCCATGGCGAATACGGCGGCCCCAAGATATTGTATCTTTTTCATAATCACCTCTTCGATTTCTCCCCCAGCACCCTTGTCCGATCTGACCGGATTTGTGTCAACGCAAACCCGGTGTACAGCGCGCCCTGCCCGATGTTCGGACAGCAGCGTCGCATATTTGTCACGGGTTGCGGAGGGGAGGCCGCACAGCCTTCAGGACCCACCGCTGGCAGATGCGGCCGCCCCCGAACGGCCCTGCGACACAGACCTATTCCGCCTCGACGCGCTCTCTCTCGTCGCCTGCGATCAGCCGGTGCGCGGCCTCGATCACCTGCGCCTGCGTGAAGGGCCGTGCGAGGTGTTGCCAATGCGGGAAAAGTCGCCGGTCGCGCAGGTCAAGCGTGATCACCGCGCGCGCCTGCAGCCAGTCGAAATCTGGCGGATCGAGCAGCAAAACCCCGTCCTGCGCCGCCACGAAGATCAGCGTAGCGTCAAAGTCCTCCTCGGCGACCGAGCGCGCGTCCGCAACGGTCTCGAAGACACGGCTGACCGTCGCCGGATGCCAGAATGCGAAGGTGTCCGCCACATCCTGCGAGACCAGCGGGTCGCTGATCACGATGGCAATAAATACTGGTCTGTCCACACGGGGTCCTCGCATTAAATGCCGACTATGGAACCCATTGCGACCCTTTGCATTAAACTATGACATAGCAAGGAGTAGAAAATGACCACTGACTGCAAGGCTTGCCCCCTGCGCAGCCAAGCCATCTTTGACGACATGACCCAGGACGAGCTGGAGAAGACCCGGAAGTTCAAATCCGGTGAGCTTGCGGTGGATCCGGGCACACCGATCCTGATGGAAGGCTCGAACGCGCCACAGCTCTATACGGCGCTCCGGGGTATGGGCCTGCGGTACAAGACGCTGCCGGATGGTGAACGCCAGGTGATCAATTTCATCTTCCCCGGCGATTTCATTGGCCTGCAGGCGGGCATGTTGGGCGAGATGGGGCACTCGGTGGAGGCGACCACGCATATGACACTCTGCGTCTTCGACCGCACCGATTTCTTCGATTTTTTCAAAAGCTCCACCGCGCGGGCTTTCGATATCACCTGGATCGCCGCGACCGAGGAGCATTTCCTCGGCGACACGCTGGCCACCGTCGGTCAGCGCGATGCGACCTCGGCGATCTCCTGGGCCTTCGTGCGTCTCTTCCAGCGAGCCGAGTCGCTTGGGATGGTGCGCAATGGCACCATGCACTTCCCGTTCAAACAGCAGGACGTGGCCGATGCACTGGGGCTGTCGCTGGTGCACACCAACAAGACCCTCGCCCGCCTGCGCGAGCGCCAGCTCATGGCCTGGGCCGACGGGCAGCTGAAAATCCACGACCTGGCCGAGCTCGCAACGGTCGCGAATATGGAGCTCGAACCGGTCAAGCAGCGGCCGCTGATCTGAGGCCCAAATCGCGCAATCTCGCCAAAACGCAGGGCCCATGCCATAGTGGGCCATCTCAGCAATACTGGAGGTTTCCCATGCGTCCCCTGATTTTGGCTCCCGCCCTTGCCCTGATCGCCTGTGCCCCCGCGCCCGAACCGGTGACGGGTTCGCTGCCGCTTTTCGGCGACGGCTACCGGTTCAAGGGCGATATCTGCCGCCGCGTGGGTGAAGATGATTTCACCAATCAGTTCCTTGATGACGCCGCCGATCTGGTGGCCTGCCCGGAAGATGCCGAGAACCTCGGCGTCTTCGTGATCGACACCGGCGCGCAAGAGGTCGCCCGCCGCGATGGCTATGTGCTCTATTCGGTGCCCGTTCGTTAACACCCGGTATGCGGGGCGTGCGCCTCGCACCGACGTGATACCGACGTTTTACCGACGCGATACAGACAGGCCACCGACGCCGAAACGTCGCGTCGCGCGCCTTGACCTCGGGCGGGGAATTCGAACAAGGTGATTGACCGTTTTGGAGAGACTGTCATGACCACCCCCGCCATCACCGGTACCGGTGTTTTCACACCGTCCGAGGTGATCACCAACGCAGAGCTTGTGACTGCGTTCAATGCTTATGTCGATATCTACAACGCAGAAAACGCCGAGGACATCGCGTCCGGAGCGGTCGCGGCCAAGGCGTATTCTTCCGAAGAGTTCATCGTCAAGGCGTCGGGCATCGAGCAGCGCTATGTGATTGATAAAGAAGGCATTCTCGATCCGACAGTGATGCACCCGCTGTTCCGCCAGCGTGATGATGACGAGCCGTCGCTGATGGCCGAGATTGGCGTGAAGGCTGCCCAGCAAGCTCTTGATCAGGCTGGGAAATCAACGGGTGAGGTCGATCTGGTCATCTGCGCCGCCTCCAATATGGAGCGCGCCTATCCTGCCGTGGCCATCGAAATCCAAAAGCTTCTTGGAATCAATGGGTTCGCCTTTGACATGAATGTCGCCTGCTCCTCGGCCACCTTCGGAATTCAGGCGGCCGCAGACATGATACGATCTGGCAGCATCCGCAGCGCCCTTGTGGTCAACCCCGAGATTTGCTCGGCGCATCTGGAATGGCGCGACCGCGACTGCCACTTCATTTTCGGGGACGTCGCCACCGCCACTCTGCTGGAGACGGCAGAGGATGCCGAAGGGGGGTATTTCGAAGTGATTTCAACACGCTGCGCGACAGAGTTCTCCAACAATATCCGAAACAACAACGGCTATCTGCGCCGCTCCCGCCCCGCAGGCATGGCCGACCGGCGCGACATGCAGTTCATGCAGAACGGGCGGAAGGTCTTCAAGGAAGTGCTGCCGATGGTCTCAGACCATATCGCGCGCCACATGGCAGACGAAGACGTGCAAGCCACTGATCTGAAACGGCTTTGGCTGCATCAGGCAAACAGGACGATGAATGACTTCATTGGCAAGAAGGTTCTGGGCCGCACACCTGATCCCGCCGAACAGCCCAACATTCTGCAGGACTATGCGAACACGTCCTCCGCAGGCTCGATCATCGCTTTTTCACAGTATTCCAATGACTTGCAGCGCGGAGATAAAGGGCTGATCTGCTCGTTCGGCGCCGGCTATTCCGTCGGATCGGTGCTGGTCGAACGCAAGGGCTGACCTCAGGCCGCGCCGTGATCGTTCTCCAGATGCAGCTTCATATCGATCAGCACCTGCTGAAGTAGCCCGGTCTCTTTTAACAGACGTTTCGCCTCGTTGACCGTGATTTTGCCGTCTTCCATCGACTGCTGATACTCCGCCATCAGCATGGCAAACCGCTGGCTGAGCGCGATCACATCGGCGTTCACCCCGCCCGGCCGTTCTGCATTCGGGCGGCGTTCGTCATACTGCAGCGACGTGCCCGACAGTTCGGCCAAGGCCCCGGTCACATGCGGGTATTCTGCCGCCTGCTCCAAAAGCGCGACCGACTCGATGGGCATGAAACGGTCCGCATGCTCGTCATGATCCGAATAATATCGGCCCAAGGTAGCTTTCGACTTCCCGGTCAACTCACAGGCCTGTTCGATCCCGACGTCTTTCACCAGCGCCTCTGTGTGCTTTTTCAGATACCTGCCGATCGCCGCCATAATCATCCTTCTCGAAACAAGGCCGTTCGCATTCCCGAAACACCGGACATCACAATGGTCCCCCATTAATCGGATGTCAGGGAAATGTCATTTATAAAAGCATTCCCAGTGTTCGGGAGTCTAGTGAGTGGCCGGCAGTCCCAAAGCCGGTTTCGGTTAGGAGCCTTTGTGCGCTCTGCCGGTTTGGGACCGGTAGGTTGGCGCCCGCGTCAGCAGCCGCGCACAGGCTCTTGTACTGGGGCAAGAGGCGCTTGCGGTGCGGTTTTCCGGCCCCTATGACACGCAAATGGCCAAGCTCTACTTCCACTATTCTACCATGAATGCCGGCAAATCGACGGTCCTGCTACAGGCTGCGCACAACTACCGCGAACGCGGCATGGTGCCCTATCTGCTGACAGCCGAGCTCGACAATCGCGCCGGTGATGGCCGGATCGCCTCCCGGATCGGGATCGGTGAACCCGCAGACACATTCGGTGCGACAGACGACCTTTTCGCAAAGATCGCCGCGCGTCTCAATGCAGGGCCCGTCGCCTGCGTCTTCGTGGACGAGGCGCAATTCCTCACGAAAGACCAGGTCTGGCAGCTGGCGCGGGCGGTCGATGACCTCTCCGTCCCGATCATGTGTTTCGGGTTGCGGGTGGACTTCCGGGGCCAGCTCTTTCCCGGTTCGGCCACATTGCTGGCGCTGGCGGACGAGATGCGCGAGGTGCGCACCATCTGTCACTGCGGCAAGAAAGCGACGATGGTTGTTCGTCAGGACGACAAAGGTCAGGTGCTGCTGGATGGAGCGCAGGTGCAGATCGGCGGCAATGAGACCTATGTGTCGCTGTGCCGCCGCCATTGGCGCGAAGCGGTGGGCGACCGGTAGGAACTCAGACCAGGTTCGGCGGCTCCTCTCCGGCGAAGAAGGCCTGCAGATTGCGGACCGACATCAGCCCCATATCTTCCCGCACTTCCAAAGCCGCGGTTCCGATGTGGGGCAGCAACACCACGTTCTCCATCGCGCGCAGGGTGTCAGGCACCGCCGGTTCGAACTCGTAGACATCGAGACCTGCGCCTCCGATCTGCCCGGTGTTCAGAGCGCGGATCAGCGCGACTTCCTCGACCACGTTGCCGCGGGCGATATTGATCAGATGCGCATGGGGCGCCATGGCGTCGAGAACCTCGGCATTGATCAGATGATGGGTTTCATCGCCGCCCGGGACGGCGATCACAAGGACATCCGCCGCAGCAGCCAGCTCCAACAAGCCGCCCTTCCGTTCGGCGGGAAAGTCCAGCGTTTTGGGCGACCGGCTGTGATAGGCCACATTCATGCCAAAGCCGAAATGGCAGCGCCGCGCGATGGCCTGACCAATGCGGCCCATCCCTACGATGCCGACGGTCTTGCCACCCAGATGCATTCCCAGAAGCTGCGTCGGATGCCAACCATCCCACTGCCCGGCGCGCACAAGGCGTTCGCCTTCGCCTGCCCGGCGCGCGCTCATCAGCATCAGGGTGAGCGCCACGTCCGCTGTCGCATCGGTCACGGCCCCCGGGGTGTTGGTCACGGTCATGCTCGCCGCCTTCGCCGCATCCACGTCAATGTGATTATAGCCGACGCCGAAGTTGGCGAGGATCCGGCAGCGCCAACGCTCTTCCGCAAGGAAAATCTCGGCAGAGAAGAGATCGCCCAAGGTGGGGATGACCCCGTCATAGTCAGAGAGTGCGCTGCGCATCTCTTCGACGGTCAAAGGTGAGGTCATCGGGCGCACGGTCACATCGAAGGCGGCGCGGGCGGCATCCTGCACCTTCTCGGGCAGCGGCCGTGTCATCAGAACCTTGGTCAATGCATGCGCCCTCCCTGCGGCACCTCGTGATCAGGGCCGATCAGCACGATGGCCCCGTTTTCATCCGGCAGACCCAGGACCAGAACCTCGGACATGAAGGGTCCGATCTGGCGGGCGGGGAAGTTCACCACCGCGAGGACCTGCTTGCCCACCAGCGCCTCAGGTTCGTAATGGGCGGTGATCTGCGCTGAGGTCTTTCGCTCGCCAATCTCTGGCCCGAAGTCGACCCACATCTTGATCGCGGGTTTGCGCGCCTCGGGGAAGGGTTCGGCGCGCAGGATTGTCCCACAGCGGATGTCGACCTTCATGAAGTCGTCGAAACTGATGTTATCCATTGGCCAGCTCTTTCGATCTTTCGGTTGCTGCATCCACGGCACGCTTCAGCAGGGCAGGAAACCCAGCCTCCGCGTCCATCAGGACGTCGAGCGCGGCCTGTGTCGTGCCATTGGGCGAGGTGACATTGACCCGCAGTTGAGACGGGTCCTCATCTGCCTGTTGCGCCAGGGCCCCGGCCCCGGCCACGGTGGCCTTGGCCAACTGCATGGCCAGATCAACGGGCAGGCCCTGCGCTTCACCGGCTGCGGCCAGGGTTTCGATCATATGGAAGACATAGGCCGGGCCGGACCCGCTGACGCCGGTAACTGCGTCCATCTGTGCTTCGTCTGTGAGGCGCACCACCTCGCCCACTGCGGCGAGCAAGGCCTCGGCCTCATTGAGAGCGGTCGCATCGGCATGCGCATTACCGACAAGCGCCGTGATACCTTGGGAGATCGCCGCAGGGGTGTTGGGCATGGCCCGGATCACGGGCGTGCGCGCGCCCAAAATCGCCTCCAGCCGGGCAATCGTGATCCCGGCGGCCACGCTGACGAAGACCGTCTCACCATCACCCATGGCCGCGAGCGTGGGCAGTGCGTCAGCCATCATCTGCGGTTTCACGGCGATCAGGACCACGGCGGGCGTTGCCGGCAACGCGTCGTTCAGATGCACACCGGTGGCGGAGAGCCAGTCAGAGGGGTTTGGATCCTGAACCCAGACTGAGGATGCCGGAAGGCCCCGGGCCAGCCAGCCCGCCAGCATGGCGGACCCCATCTTGCCGCAGCCCAGCAAAACGAGGCCCTCGCGCGCAATGCGGCTGTCTTGCATGGAAACTCCTCCCCCCGAAACCTGTCGCTTCGGGGGGAAGGTTTACGCCCGACCGTACGCCTCTGCAATGGCGACCTGCAGCGCCTCGGCCGGGGTTTGATTGCCCCAGACCAACAGTTGCATCGCGGGGTAATAGCGCTCGGCACTCATCACGGCCGCACCGATCATCGTGTCGATCTGGTCGGCGCTGGCCACGTGCCCACCCGCCAGAACGAGGCCATAACGATAGACCATGAGCTTCTGCTCATCCCAGTAGGTGAAGGCCCCGGCCCAACACTGATCGTTCACATGGTTCAGCAACTCATAGAGCTCGGATTGTTTTTCTTCTGGTGGCTCCATATCGAAGGTGCAGATCATGCGCAGCGTTTCATCGAAGGCCGACCACGCCAGCGTCAGCGAATAGGTCCGCCACTGACCTTCCACGGCCATCGCGATCTGTTCGTCCGAAATGCGATCAAAATCCCACTCGTGATGATTTGCCAGATGCTCAACGATGTCGATGGGGTGAATGTCGTCTTCAAGAAACTGCTCGGACAGGGCCATGGTACCACCTCTTGTTATCGCACTAGCGGTTTGGGCCGATGGTGGCCCCCAAAGCTAGGTGCCTGCTCTACAGACCGGGGCGAGCCCCCGTGCCTATACAAGATATGGTGCGGCGTGAATCCCCATGTGGCAACCCCTATTCTTGTGGGTAACCGCAATAAGTTGTGGATGAGAGAGGATACGCCGCAAAATGTCACCGATCGTAACGATTGGTGATCGCGATTAACCAGATCTTAATAGAAAAAGGGCGCGCAGACGATGCCGCACACCCCTGTCACGCCACTTGCTGGCAGGTTCAGCCCTTGGATTCGAGCGCGTCGAGCCGCGCTTTCAGCGCTTCATTTTCCTCGCGGGCTTTCTGAGCCATCGCGCGGACAGCGTCGAATTCTTCGCGAGTGACGAAATCGCGGTCAGCCAACCAACGATCCATCATGCTTTTCATCGCCGTCTCAGCCTCGTCCCGCGCGCCCTGCGCGACACCCATCGCGTTGGTCATCAGCTGCGAGATATCGTCGAAAATCTTGTTCCGCGTTTGCATTGGTCGCCTCCGGCTGTTCACAAGTGGTATATGGTGCGAAAGAGCGCCTGCTGCAAGGTTGACTTCCCCCACCCGGCGCAGGAAAGGATGCGGCATGCAAGCGCTCCTGCCCTTCCCTGATATCTCGCCCGAGATCTTTTCGATCTCGATCTTTGGGGTTGAGTTTGCCCTGCGCTGGTATGCGCTGGCCTATATCGTCGGCATTGTCCTCGGCTGGCGGCTGGTAGTTTTGGCCGTGCAGACACCGCGGCTTTGGCCCGGCGACACACCGGTGATGACCAAGGCGCAGATCGAGGATTTGCTGACCTGGGTGATCATCGGCGTCATCCTTGGCGGGCGCCTGGGCTATGTCGCCTTCTACCAACCCGCCTATTACCTGGAAAACCCCGGCGAAATCCTTGCTGTCTGGCAGGGCGGCATGGCGTTTCACGGCGGCCTTCTCGGGGTGATTGCCGCGGGGCTGATCTACACCTGGCGCCACGCCATTCCTCGGTTGAGTGCTGCGGACATCATGGCACTTGGTGTGCCGCCCGGGCTTCTGCTGGGGCGGCTTGCCAATTTCATCAACGCCGAGCTCTGGGGGCGACCAACTGATCTGCCCTGGGCCGTCGCCTTCCCGACCGAAGCCGCGCAGGATTGCCCGGGCGTCGTGGGCCTCTGCGGGCGGCATCCGTCCCAGCTCTATGAGGCGGGGCTTGAAGGCCTGCTGCTCGGCGCGGTGTTGATCTGGATGGTCTGGCGCCTGGGCGCGCTGAAGACACCGGGCCGGATCGCGGGCATGTTTTTCGCAGGCTACGGCGCCGCCCGATTCCTCGTTGAATTCGTGCGCCAGCCGGATGCGCAATTCATCAGCGACGGCAACCCGTTGGGACTCGCGTGGCACATCGGCGGCTGGGGTCTGACGATGGGGCAAGTCCTCTCCCTGCCGATGATCCTGCTCGGGCTCTGGCTGATGGCACGGGCCCGCCAGCAAACATGAGCCTGCGCGACCTGCTCTGCACCCGGATCGCGCAGACCGGACCCATCTCGCTCGCCGAGTATATGGCGGAATGCCTGCTGCACCCCGATCATGGCTATTACACCACGCGCGCGCCCTTCGGCGCCGAGGGAGATTTCATCACGGCACCCGAGATCAGCCAGATGTTTGGAGAGCTACTTGGCCTGTGCCTCGCGCAGGCCTGGGTGGATCAGGGCAGTCCCTCCCCCTTCACCCTGGCCGAACTCGGGCCGGGTCGTGGCACGCTCATGGCCGATGTCCTGCGCGCGACGCGGAGCGTGCCAGGGTTTCATAACAGTGCGCAAGTTATTCTCGTCGAGGTGTCAGGCGCCCTCCGGCAACGGCAGAAAGAGGCGCTCTCGGCCCATACGATTGCGCATTGTGAAGCGGTCACCGATCTCCCGAACCAGCCGTTGTTTGTTATCGCGAACGAGTTTTTCGACGCGCTGCCAATCCGGCAATTCATCCGGGCAGAGCGCCATTGGCGCGAGACGCAGATCAATGCGACCCCGGACGGATTGCTGCGCGGGCTTGGCCCGGAGCTGCCGCAACCTGCTCTCGAGCCGCGTTTGGGCGACACGAAACAGGGCGACATTGTCGAATACGCACCAAGCGCGGCGCCGATCCTCGATGAGATCGGGCGGCGGATCGCGACGTTCGGCGGCGCCGGTCTGATCATCGACTACGGCGACTGGCGCAGCCTCGGCGACACCTTTCAGGCGGTGCAAGGTCATCAGAAGGTCGATCCGCTGGCAGACCCGGGGATGGCGGACCTGACAGCGCATGTGGATTTCGAAGCGCTGGCGATCGCCAGCCCATGCGCGCACAGCCGCGTCACGCCGCAGGGCGTGTTTCTCGAACGACTGGGAATCACGCAACGCGCCCAGACCCTCGCAGCAGGTCTTCGCGGATCGGCGCTTGAGGCGCATATCGCTGCGCATCGGCGCTTGACGCACCCCGATGAAATGGGAAACCTGTTCAAAGTGATGGGGCTGTTTCCGATGGGCGGCACCCCACCGCCTGGATTGGATGCATGACGCTTGAAATACTGACATCGGATGTCCTCTCTCCTGTCCGGCACGGCTTTTTCACCCGGCGTGGGGGCGCCTCCTCCGGTGTTTTTGCCGGGCTCAATTGTGGGCATGGCAGCTCGGACCAGACCGAAATCGTTGCGATCAACCGGGCGCGGGCCGCTGACGCGATGGGCGTGGCTGCCAGCCATCTTGTGGGCGCACATCAGGTGCATTCATCCGTAGCCGTGACAGTGACCGAGCCTTTCGCCGAGAAGCCACGCGCAGACGCGCTGGTCACAGCTCAACCCGGGGTCGCGCTGTCGGTCCTGACCGCGGATTGCCAGCCAGTGCTCTTTGCAGATGCCGAGGCTGGTGTGATCGGAGCGGCGCATGCGGGATGGCGCGGTGCATTGGACGGGGTGTTGGAGGCGACGCTCGACGCGATGATCAACCTAGGTGCGCAGCGGGAGCGGATCACCGTGGCGATTGGACCGTCTATCTCGCAGCGCGCCTACGAGGTTGGCCCAGAGTTTTTCGAGGTGTTCATGGCAGACGACCCTGACAACGCTCGCTTTTTCGCCGGTGGCGCAGGTGATCGCATGCATTTCGATCTGCCGGCCTTCGGATTGCACCGCCTGCGCGCCGCCGGTGTCGCCGCGGCAGAGTGGACCCGTCACTGTACCTATTCGGATGCGGAGCGCTTCTATTCCTATCGCCGCGCCACCCACGCCAAGGAGGCGGATTACGGTCGCCTCATTGCAGCCATCGCATTGTGACAAATCCGCGTTCTGGGCGAGAATGAGACAGTCATTGCCATGCGGGTGCCGCAATAGCCGTGAACAATCTGTGTTACCAAGGGCGATTGGCGCAGAAGTGCGGAGGGATCATTGGCAAAATCCCCTTAGAAACCGGGTATTTTTGGAATTGCGGCAAAAACCCCGCATTTTGATGATCATGGCAGAATCTTTTTTTCATTTTTCGCGGCAATTGCCCAAAAGCAGCCAGATTGCCGAGCCACCTTCATGGTTAACGAAAGGCAACAAAGCAGACCCATCGAGCAGGACAAAAATGAAAACCAATACGCGCTTTATCCAGTCGATCACCCAAGCCACACACGACAGCAAGATCGTGATGCCTTGGGCGCGGGGCGCGCGCCGCGCGCGCTTCATCGAAAACCGCACACTCACACAAAAACCCACGCGCAAGACTGGCTGAGCGCGCCAAAAACAAGCAGTTCCCTCCAAAGAAGCCGCCCGCCTGATGATTCGTCATTCGGCGGGCGGTTTTGTTTTGAAATATGGCCATGGGCCCGTCCCTCCTGGAAACAAAGCACGGCCATCGCACGATTTGATCTGGCAGCGGCATCAATGGGGTGCTCCCTTTGACAGCTGCGCCGCTAACCCGGCAAACTCTACGCATCTCAATAAGGAAAGTGCTGACCTGCCCTTTCCGTGATCGTCGGTGGGGGCCGACACGGGATGCGGCGAACCGAACAAAGGAGCCCGCATGACGACCCCGCCCTACGGCGCAAACGCGTCCGAGATGCTTGAGAACTCATCGCGTGAGCCTCGAAGCGCTGCGTCAAGCACCCTCGGCGTGCGATTGGCGGATGTCGCCGCCTTGCGGGCCGACGGCAGCATTGTCATCGGTCAGCGCAAGGTGCCGACGATGCCCCTTTTCGACAGCGCGTTCTCGGCCCTCGCCCGGGGCACACCCCTGCAGACGGAGCATGGCCCGGTGGCCATCGAAGACCTGCAACCCGGCGATCGCGTTCTGACCGCGGGGGGCACGCCAAGCCAGATTGTCTGGATCGGCTCGGCGACCTTTGCACCATCGGATGCGCGGGATGGTCAACTGTTGACCCGGCTCATGGCCGACAGCTTTGGCGTCAACCGCCCGGACAGCTTCCTGAGCCTCGGTCCAGCCGCGCGGGTGCTGCAGACCCCTCCCGATCGCCGCGCCGAGCCGGGCGAGCGGCGCATCATGACGCCCGCAAGCGCCTTTGTGGACGGGGTGAATGCGATCAACGTCGTGCCACAGACGCCTGTGCAGATGTTCCATCTTTGCCTTGAGGAGCATGCCGCCGTCATCGCGGGCGGGTTGGAGATCGAAACCTTCCATCCCGGACCCAACCCAGGGCGGCTTCTGTCGCACACGCTCAAGTCGGTCTTGTTGTCAGTGTTTCCACATCTGACCCATCTGAACGAGTTCGGCCCGCTGAACTACGAGCGGGTGACCGATGATGCAGACCTCGATGCCGCCTAGGCAGAGGTGCTCAGCCGCTCTTCCAGAACATCGAAGGGCACGCCGGGTTCGTCCTTGGCGCCACGGATAACGAGCGAGGTCTTCACGCTCGCGACATTGGGTGTGGTCAGGAGCTCACCGGTCAGGAACCGCTGGAAACTCGACAAATCGGGAGCGGCGCATTTGAGGATGAAATCGACCTCACCATTCAGCATGTGACACTCGCGGACCAGCGGCCACGCACGGCAGCGATTCTCGAATGCGGTCAAATCGGCCTCGGCCTGGCTGGCCAGGCCAACCATCGCAAACACCTGCACTTCAAAGCCCAACTCGCGGGCGTCGACCTCGGCGTGATAACCCCTGATGTACCCAGCCTCCTCGAGCGTCCGGACGCGGCGCAGGCAGGGCGGCGCGGAAATCCCCACGCGCTTGGCCAATTCCACGTTGGTCATGCGCCCGTCAGCTTGCAGTTCCGCCAGTATCTTGCGGTCAATCGGATCTAGTCGCGTTACAGCCATCTCGCCCCCGGATTTTGCGGTTGTTATACCACCCACCGAAGTACGCGCAATAATATTTCGCTACAGCGCAAGATTCTTTCTGAGATGTCACCGCAGCACAACCCCGGCTTGCGGCTGGTGCCGTAACGACGGGGGTTTCGGTCTCGGCTTTGACGCTCTATATCTCAACAGCTGCTTTGAAAAGGATTGGGGATTCCGATGGCCGAGACAAGAGAAACACGCGTGCTGATCATTGGCTCCGGGCCAGCGGGTTACACGGCCGGTGTTTACGCCAGTCGTGCGATGCTCAATCCCATCCTCGTGCAGGGGATCGAGCCGGGCGGGCAGCTGACCACCACGACCGAAGTCGAGAACTGGCCAGGTGACACCGAAGTGCAGGGCCCCGACCTAATGGTGCGGATGGAGGCCCATGCCAAGGCCATGGGAACCGAGATCATCGGCGATATCATCACTGATCTGGATCTCTCTCAACGCCCCTTCACCGCCAAGGGCGACAGCGGCACGACGTATATCGCGGACGCGGTGATCCTCGCCACCGGCGCGCGCGCCAAGTGGCTTGGCCTACCGTCGGAAGAGAAGTTCAAAGGCTTCGGTGTCTCCGCCTGTGCAACCTGCGACGGATTTTTCTACCGCGGGCAGGAGATTGTTGTGATCGGCGGTGGCAACACGGCGGTGGAAGAGGCGCTGTTTCTGACCAACTTCGCCTCGAAGGTCACGCTGGTACACCGGCGCGACGAGCTGCGGGCCGAGAAAATCCTGATCGACCGGCTCATGAAGAACCCCAAGATCGAGCCGCTGTGGTTCCACGAGTTGGACGAAGTGGTGGGCACCGAGAACCCGCTGGGCGTCGAAGCAGTCCGCCTGCGGCACAGCAAGACCGGCGAGATCGCAGAGATCCCGGCGAAGGGCGTCTTTGTGGCGATCGGCCATGCCCCGGCCAATGAGTTGGTCAAGGACGTGCTGGAGACGCACATGGGCGGTTATGTGGTCACCAAGCCGGACAGCACTGCCACCTCGATCCCCGGCGTTTTTGCGGCTGGTGATCTGACCGATCATGTATACCGACAAGCCGTCACCTCTGCCGGGATGGGGTGCATGGCGGCACTGGAGGCGGAGCGTTTCCTTGCCGAGAACGAAGGGGCCGAAACCTCACTGCCCCTAGGCTACGGTGCCGAGGTTGCCAACAGCGCCGCGGAATAGCTCCGCCACAACACTTCTCTGAAAACAAACATCTTTCACTGATCGCAACATCCGGGCCAGCTCCGGGTGTTGCGTGCGTGCGGTGAGTTAAGACCCCTCACACCTCGGACCGGGATAAGTCGCCTTGCGCCCAGTTTCGCGCATTGCCCTTCCAGTCCACGAGGTTCCTTCATGCCCACCAAAGCCGCACTTGCGCATATTCCCGGCCCGCCTGCTCTGCCGGTGATCGGTCATACTCTGAAGATTGTGCGCGACAGCTACGGCACCCAGCAGGAATACATTCGGCGTTATGGCCCGGTTTACAAGACCAACATGCTGGGCGTCTGGCGGGTGAACCTCTGCGGCGCGGATGCGATGGAGCGCGTGCTTCTGGACCGCGAAAACCTCTTCTCATCGGAAAGGGGTTGGGATGCGCTGAAACGCATCTATCCCGGTGGATTGCTGTTGCAGGATTTCGATCATCACCGCGCCAATCGCCGGATCATGCAGGCGGCCTTTCGCGCCTCCGCCATTCGAGATTACCGGCTGCGGATGACCGGCGCGATGGGTGATCTGCTCGACAGCTGGCCGGAGGATACGCCGTTCAACTTCTACACAGCGATCAAGGATCTGACCCTGCGTCTGGGCGGCGCGGTCTTCATGGGGCTGCCGCTGGATGGTGCGCTCGCCAAACAGGTGAACCGCGCTATCCAGGATGAGATTCGCGCGTCACTCGCCATGATCCGTTGGCCGATCCCCGGAACCCCGATGTGGCGCGGTGTGCGGGGCCGGGACTTCCTGCGCGAAACCTTTCGCAAGATGATCCCGGAGCGACGCGCGACCGGTGGGGACGACTTCTTTTCACAGATGTGCCTCGCCCGCGACGACGAGGGCCGCGGCTGGGACGAAGACCAGATCCTCGACCAGTTCAACCTGTTGATCATGGCCGCGCATGACACAACGGCAACATCGCTCTCGGTGATGATCGAGGCGCTCGCCTCTCATCCCGACTGGCAGGAGCGGCTGATCACAGAAGTGGCCAGCCTGGGGGACGACCCCCTCGACGAGGATGCGCTTGCGACGATGACGCAGACCAACAATGTCTTTCGCGAAGCGCTGCGGCTCGTGCCGCCGGTGCCCTTCATCCCGAGGCAGGCGACGCGTGATTTTACGTGGCAGGGCTATGACATACCGGCGGGCACCTCGCTCGCCCTCAACCCAGGTGTCACGATGCTCTCGCCCGAGCATTTCAGCAACCCGACGGCTTTTGACCCGGATCGCTACACGCCGGATCGTGCGGAGGACAGAAGTCACAAGTTCGCCTGGACGCCTTTCGGCGGCGGCGCGCATAAATGCATCGGCATGCATTTCTCCACTCTTCAGGTGAAGCTGTTCATCGCAACGCTGCTGCGCAAACACCGCGTTCAACTCGCGGGTGCCCCGCCCTCGTGGCAGCGCATGCCCATTCCGAAGCCCAAAGGCGGCCTGCACATCACCCTGCAACGGCTCTGACACAGCACCCGTCGGCAGGTTGCCGCAACTCGCCACAGGAATTGCGCAGGCTGGTCACACTCTATGCTTGAAAGAGCCGCGCTTTACGCGTTAAAGGCCAGCGGAAGGCATTTGGGGGGAGATGCCGAGCAATTTTGTATGCGAGTAAATTGAATGACCACTGCCAACCTCTCTCCGATCCCCGAACTCTATGTGTCTTACGACTCGGCCCAGAAACTGAAGGCCGAAGCGGGCAACCTGATCAGCTGGGACCTGACCCCACGCCAGATCTGCGACCTTGAACTGCTGATGAATGGCGGCTTCAGCCCGCTGAAAGGCTTCCTCTCCGAAGCCGATTACAACGGCGTTGTCGAAAACATGCGGATGGCGGATGGCGCGTTGTGGCCGATGCCCATCACGCTGGACGTCGGTGAGGACTTTGCCGAGAAGCTCGAGATCGGACAGGACATCGCGCTGCGCGATCAGGAAGGCGTGATCCTCGCAACGATGACGGTCACGGATCGCTGGTCGCCCGACAAGGCACGCGAGGCCGAGAAAGTCTTTGGCGCGAATGACGACGCGCACCCTGCGGTCAACTACCTGCACAATCAGGCGGGCGCCATCTATCTGGGCGGCCCGGTTACCGGCATCCAGCAGCCTGTGCACTATGACTTCCGCGCCCGTCGTGACACGCCGAACGAGCTGCGCGCCTTCTTCCGCAAGGTTGGCTGGAACCGTGTTGTGGCGTTCCAGACCCGCAACCCGCTGCACCGCGCACACCAGGAGCTAACCTTCCGCGCCGCACGTGAGGCCCAAGCCAACCTGCTGATCCACCCAGTAGTTGGTATGACCAAGCCGGGTGACGTGGATCACTTCACCCGCGTGCGCTGCTATGAAGCCGTACTCGATAAATACCCCGCCGCCACCACTTCCATGTCGCTCCTGAACCTGGCGATGCGCATGGCTGGCCCGCGCGAGGCGGTGTGGCACGGGCTCATCCGCAAGAACCACGGCTGCACGCATTTCATCGTGGGCCGCGACCATGCGGGCCCCGGCAAGAACTCCGCCGGTGAAGACTTTTACGGGCCCTATGACGCGCAGGACCTCTTCCGCGAGCATCAGGAAGAAATGGGCATCGAGATGGTGGACTTCAAACATATGGTTTGGGTCCAGGAGCGCGCGCAGTACGAGCCCGCGGACGAGATCAAGGATAAGGACAAGGTCACCATCCTGAACATCTCGGGCACCGAACTGCGCCGCCGCCTCGCCGAGGGTCTGGAAATTCCTGAATGGTTCTCGTTCCCCGAGGTCGTAGCCGAGCTGCGCCGCACCCGTCCGCCGCGCAGCCAACAAGGCTTCACCGTCTTCTTCACTGGCTTCTCCGGCTCTGGCAAGTCGACCATCGCCAACGCGCTGATGGTCAAGCTGATGGAAATGGGCGGTCGTCCA
The DNA here is from genome assembly GCF_054226325.1 of Roseobacter cerffii. NCBI lineage: Bacteria > Pseudomonadati > Pseudomonadota > Alphaproteobacteria > Rhodobacterales > Roseobacteraceae > Roseobacter > Roseobacter cerffii. The sequence continues at coordinate 1,186,034 of NZ_CM135757.1, read as the reverse complement.
GTCACGCTGCTTGATGGCGATATCGTGCGGAAGAACCTCAGCTCCGAGCTGGGCTTCTCGAAAGAGCACCGCGATCTGAACATTCGTCGTATCGGTTACGTGGCCTCCGAGATCACCAAGAACGGTGGTATCGCGATCTGCGCGCCCATCGCGCCCTACGCGACAACACGCCGTGCGGTCCGCGAGGACATCGAAGCCTTCGGTGCATTTGTCGAAGTGCACGTTGCCACCTCCATCGAAGAGTGTGAACGGCGCGACCGCAAAGGCCTCTACAAGCTGGCGCGGGAAGGCAAGATCAAGGAGTTCACCGGGATTTCGGACCCCTATGACGTGCCGAAAGAACCGGAGTTGCGTGTCGAAACCGAGAATGTCGACGTCGACAACTGCGCGCACCAGGTGTTGCTCAAGCTTGAAAGCATGGGGTTGATCGCCGGTCGCGCTTAAGAGCCGTCGCAATGAGACATTGGCCGCTGCCCAACCCGGGCGGCGGCTTTTTTTGTTAAACGCTCTTGGGCAAATGCACCGTACCCGACATTACAATCGCGCCGTGACCTGAGACTTCGACGCCGGTGATCGCGTCTCGCGGCCCGAGCACGCGCACCTGCGCCTGACCCGGGCGACCCATCCCGTGCCCTTGCTCCGCCACAAACGCCGGGCTTTCGAGCAGCCCGTGCCGCCAGAGGTAAGACGCCATCGCACCGGTCGCGGAGCCGGTGAAGGCATCTTCCGGCGGGCTCGGCGGGGCCAGAAGCAGACGGCTGTAGGTGTCACCTGCGGAGGTCGCGCCGGACAGCGTGACCCAGAAGGGCTCGAGCATGTTGATGTCAGGCTTTTGCAAATGGGTTCCGAGCGCCTCCAATGCCTCGACATTCAGCGCTAGGCGATCCAACGCCGCGCGGTCTTTCAGGACCGTGATGCAAAACGGCAAGCCGGTGGAGACGACCTGGGGCGGCGCAATGATCTCATCGGTCGCGAGCCCGCCGATGCCGGCGACAAGTTCGGGCGGCACCTCGGGCCCAAACTCCGGCGCGATCTGGGTCATCTTGACCTTGGTGCCCGACACCTCGACCGGGACGATCCCCGCCGCCGTCTCCAGTGTCAGCGGGCCGTCCTCGATGAACCCGCGGGCGCGCATGGCAACAACGGTGGCGACCGTCGGGTGACCGGCAAACGGGATTTCGCGGCTGGCCAGGAAATAGCGCACACGGATGTCTGCGCTGTCAGAGGGCCCGGTAAAGGTGCATTCGACCAGCGAGGTTTCCCGCACATAGGCCATGCAGACCGCGTCCGGAACATCCGCCCCGCCATGCACCACCGCGCAGCCATTGCCACCGAACGGTGTCTCGGAAAAGGCATCCACCCAGTCGAAGTCGAACTCCACAACCACTCTCCTCACATGCAAAAGGCCGCAAGCAGGTGCGGCCTTTGATCAGAGTGTCGTTTGTTTATCGCCGCGTCAATGCACGGCGACAGGCGCATAGTCGTTCTGCCGCGCCAAGCGGAAGGCCAGATTTCGGTCGGCCACCAGCGCGAGCTGTTGCCCGTCGCTGTCATGGACCGCGTAGAGTTGATCCAGATCGCCTGCCTGATCGCGCACTTCGCTCGGCAGATCAGTCACATCAACGGCTTTGACGTAAACGATGCGGTTCTCTGCTGGCAGTGTTTCGAACTGTTCTTGCATGTGCTCACCCCTTCTTGATGTTTATTGTCTGAACGACGGTCTGTGGTTTCGCGCGGCTGAGATCGACGTGCAGCAGACCATTTTCCATGATCGCCTCGCCGACATCGACACCATCGGCCAGCACGAAGCTGCGCTGGAACTGGCGCGCGGCGATACCGCGGTGCAGGAAAACACGGCCTTCCGTGTCTTCGGTCTGGCGGCCGCGAATGACCAATTGGCGGTCCTCCACGGTGATCGAGAGATCATCTTCCGCAAACCCGGCCACGGCGAGCGTGATCCGGTAGGAATAATCAGACGTCTGTTCGATGTTGAAGGGCGGGTAGCCCTCATTGCCGGATTTCGCGGTGCGCTCCAGCAAGCGTTCAAGCTGCTCGAACCCCAACATATGGGGATAAGAAGCCAGGGTCATTTTCGTCATGCGACACGTCCTTATCAGTCAAGCGACAGTCTCTTTTGGGTCCCGTTTCGGCGGCCCGTGAATTAAATATGGGAAGCAAAGGCCCCGGACGCAAGGGCTTTGCGGCGCGATGGTGAATGCTTATTATAAAGCGCAGGTGATAGACGGAATCACGAGAGATATGAACGCCCCCACCGACCTGTCGATGAAAACGGACGACGTGTTGCGCGTGGAGCTTGCGGTGTTCAAACGTGAACACCGGGACCTGGACGAGGCGATCCAAGCGCTGGCCGAGAAAGGCATGGGCGACCAGTTGACGCTGCAGCGCCTGAAAAAGCGCAAACTCCGGCTCAAGGATCTGATCGCCCAGATCGAAGATCGCCTGACCCCTGACATTATTGCCTGAGGCCCCCCACAAAGAGCCAAGCAGCGCATTGCCCACCTTGCGCGTTTGGCTATAGTGCCGCTTCCAAAGATGGGCCGAGGGAGCCTCAGACATGACCACACCCACCGTTGGGATCATCATGGGCAGCCAATCCGACTGGCCCACCCTGTCCGAGGCAGCGGGCATTTTGGATGACCTCGGGATCGCTTACGAAAAACGCATCGTGTCCGCACATCGCACGCCGGATCGTCTGTGGGACTATGGCCGCACCGCCGTTGACAGAGGCCTGCAGGTGATTATCGCCGGAGCGGGAGGCGCCGCGCACCTGCCTGGGATGATGGCCTCCAAAACCCGCGTGCCCGTGATCGGAGTGCCGGTACAGACCAAGGCGCTGTCCGGCGTCGACTCGCTCTATTCCATTGTGCAGATGCCCAAGGGTTACCCGGTGGCGACGATGGCCATCGGTGCGGCTGGCGCTGCCAACGCGGGGCTCATGGCTGCAGGCATCCTTGCGCTGCAGGATCCAGCCCTCGCCGAACGACTGGATGCGTGGCGTGCCGCCCTGTCGGCCTCGATCCCCGAGGAACCCAGCGATGACTGACGCACTGCCGATGGGCGCGACCATCGGGATATTGGGCGGCGGACAGCTCGGGCGGATGCTATCCGTCGCGGCCGCGCGGCTGGGGCTGAAGACGCACATCTTCGAGCCTGGGGCCGAGCCGCCCGCGGGGCACGTTGCCCATGCGCTGACCACTGCCGCCTACGACGACACGACCGCGCTGACCCAGTTCGCGCAGAGCGTTGATGTGGTGACCTATGAGTTCGAGAACATCCCCACCAGCGCGCTGGACGTGATCGAGGCGATTGTGCCCATTCGTCCGGGGCGTGAGGCGCTGCGGGTCAGCCAGGACCGGTTGACCGAGAAAGCCTATCTGCAAGACCTCGGGCTTGCGGTGGCCCCCTTCGCCGATGTGGCGGACCGCTTTGCGTTGACCGGGGCCGTGGACCGCGTCGGTGTGCCGTCGATCCTCAAGACCCGCCGGTTCGGCTATGACGGAAAAGGTCAGGCGCGGCTGCGATCTGTGGACGACCTCGATCAGGCTTGGGCAGATATGGCCGACCAGCCCGCCGTTCTGGAAGGATTCGTTGCGTTCACGCGCGAAGTCTCGGTGATCGCGGCGCGCAGCGCACAGGGTGATGTCGCCTGTTTTGACCCCGGCGAAAACATTCATCGCGACGGCATCTTGCACACCACCACGGTGCCCGCGCGGTTGAGCGCGGCGCAGCGAACCGATGCGATCTTGATCGCCGCGAAAATCCTCAACGCGCTGGACTACGTCGGCGTCCTGGGTGTCGAGCTCTTCGTCACTGAGGCCGGGTTGATCGTGAACGAAATCGCGCCGCGCGTGCACAACTCCGGTCATTGGACACAAAATGGCTGTGCTGTGGATCAGTTCGAGCAACACATCCGCGCGGTCGCGGGCTGGCCCTTGGGGGACGGCGCGCGATACGCGGATGTCACCATGGAGAACCTGATCGGCGCCGACGTGGACGATGTTGGCACCTTGGCCAAGGAGACAAACGCGGCGCTGCATTTCTATGGCAAGGCCGAGGCAAAGCCCGGGCGCAAGATGGGTCACATCAACCGCATCGTCCGATCGCAGTCGGGCTAGGCCGCAAAAAACCGCTCGGCGACATCGCCCGAGAGATAGCTGAAGCGCCCGCCCACCATGGTTGCAGCAACCCGCTGCGAGGCCTCGTCGAGGATCACGATGTCAGCCCGCTGCCCCGGCACGAGCCTGCCACGATCAGTCAGTCCCAGCACACGCGCGGGCCCTTCCGAGATCAACCGCCATGAGGTCGCAAAATCCACCACGCCGCTCTGCGCCAGCATCAACGCCGCGCGCCGCGGGCTGGGATAGTGATAGTCGGAGGCCAACGCATCGCAGAGGCCCATTGTGATCAGGTCAAGCGCGGAGACATTCCCGTTGTGCGATCCGCCGCGAACTACATTTGGCGCGCCGAGTACAATCGCGTCGCCTTGCGCGTGCGCCGCCTCTGCGGCCTCCTGTGTTTCGGGAAACTCCGCGATGGTGACGCCGCGCCCGTGCCAGCGACTGCGGGCGGCATCCGTCGCATCATCGTGGCTTCCCATCCGCAGACCCTCGGCGCTCAGCCGGGCGCAGAGATCATCAAGTGCGGCTGGCACCTCGTCCCGCCGTGCATGCAGCCCCTGCATCAGCGCAAAATGATCCTCCGGGTTGCGCCCCGCTTTCAAAGCCTGCCCCACCATCCGTGGCGGTTTGCGCCCCTCTGCAAGCCGCGCATGCGGCAGGTGATCGTTGAAAACGATGTACTGCACCCCCCAGTCCGCAACGCGTTCGGGCAGGCTGTCGTAGAGGTCCAGCAGATGGGTTTCGAACCGGAGTTGGGCCTGCAAATCGGTAACAAGCGTGGGGGCCGTCTGGCGGATGGCGTCAAACACCTGATTGGCGAACTCCAGCCCCCGCAGCCCGCCTTCCCAACTCACGAATTGGGCCAGAACAGCGGTGGTGATGCCGTTTGCCGCAAGCTCGGCCTCTGCGGCCACGAGACCTTCGGCCATTTGCTTCATCGCGCCCCGACGCGGAGCGAGGTGACGCTCGAACCCGTCGCCATGCAGATCAACGATACCTGGCAAAACCATATAGCCGCGTAGTGGGACGACGCGCCCGGCGCATCGATCTGCAATCAGACCATCCGCAATAGACAGCTCCCGCACATCCAAGCCATCGGGCCCCAGCACCTGTGCGCCTTGAAGACTAAGGTCGGCCAATCATCTCCCCCACGCTGGGGACGCAATTGCCATCCGGACACCCGAGCTGTGAGAGCACCGCATCGAACCACGTTAGCGAGCGATCAAACCGGCCGGTTGTCAGGAAGGCAACCGTCTGCGCGATGACACGCGGATTGTTCATCATGAAGGTGTGCGTGACCGGCAGCACGATATGATCGTTCATGCCCGCCACCCGCGTGGACGCGACCGAGACCTTCCCGTCATCGCGCCCCGGGATCAGGGATGAAAAGTAGGGGTTCAGCGACTGGTCCCCTGCGATCACCCCAAGGTCAAAGGGGACAGGCGGCAGGTTGCGCGGCAGGTCATCCGGGCCGGTGCCAAGCTGCGCGCCTGCAGGCCCGCTGATCCAGTCGAAGGCGTCGATGTCATCGAAGGCATCGACGATCTCGCTGCCCTGGTTCGGCGGCGCGAGCATCACAACGCGACCCACCCGGTTCGGGTTGGTGTCGGCAACCCACTGGCGCAACAGGATGCCCCCCATCGAGTGGGTCACGAAGTCGATGGTTTCACGCGGCCCGCACCGGGCCATCGCCCGCGGCAGCGCCTGCGCCGCCAGGTCCGCCACCGGCGCCTGCGTTGACGGGTAACCGGGCCGCACCACGGTGTAACCCTCCGCATTCAACGCCGCTTCCATGAGCGCAAAGGAAAACTCGGTGCGCGCCAGACCGTGCAACAGCACCGCACACCGCGCATCAGCTTGAGCGGCGGCGGTCGTAAAAGCCATGGCGGCCAGCAGAATCCTGAAAATCGCGGTCATATCAGACAGAGATAGTGGCATGTGCGCTTTGACAAAAGAAGAACGTGACGGCCAATTCGGAAGGCAGGGCTTTACGATCTCGGTTCCTGCATCACCGCCTGCGGCTCTCACCCTCGAAGCGGCCGTACGTTTGGGGAGCGTGGGTCAGGCGGACCTGAGGCAGGTCCCCGTGCAATAGCGTTAATCAATCGTGGGCCCGGGGCGCGGTCGCGATGTGATCGCCAAAGCGATCCCGCAAATCACCATAGCGGCGGCGACCGCGACGGTGAGGTGTATGGCCTCGCCGAGTAGCAGAGCTCCGGCGATCAGGGCGATGATCGGCACGCTCAGTTGGACAATGGGAGCCATGTTTTGGGGCAGTTTCGGCAAGACGGAGTACCACATCGCATAGCCCACGCCCGAGGTTACGCCGCCGCAGAGGACCGCAAGCGCCCATCCTGCGGCTGATGTCGTGCTCGTAAAGGCAAACAAGACAACGGCGACGATCGGCAGGCAAAGGATAAAGTTCGCCGTTGTCGCCGCCAGAGGGTCAGTTTCGGCTCTACCCGAGATCGTGTAGGCGGCCCATCCTAGCCCAGCGATGGTCATGAAACCGGCGCCAAAGACGTCAGCTTGCCCGCCCGACCCCGGCCAGAGCGCAAGCATCAGGCCAAGAAACGCGACGCTCGCGCCAAAAACCTGTCGCGCCGAAGGTCTGGCGCCTGTGGCCGTCGCATGACCAAACATCGAGATTTGCACGACACCAAAGAGGATCAAGGCGCCGAGCCCTGCGTCCAGCGTCAGGTAGGCGAGGGAAAAACCTGCCATGTAAACCGCGAGGCTGATGGCTCCGACGGCGCGGCTGCGATGGCGGAGAAGCAACCGGCCTTTGCGAACCCGCATGATCAGACCAAGCGTCAAAGCGCCCGCCAGAACACGAATGATGGCAAAGCTGTTAGGGTCGATATGACCACCGTCGACAGCCAGGCGCGTCAGAACGGAATTGGCCGCGAAGGCCATCATGGTGAGGGTGGTGAGCAAAAGGAGCCGCATTTCGGCGCAATAGCTTGTCTCTCACACCGCGCCAAGGGCTGCCGCGGAGGTAATTTGCCAAGCGCACGGGATGGTGAAGTCCCTGCCCGAGGTGACGCTCAGCCTCTAGCGGCTTAGTCGGCGGGCCGATGAGCCTAAAGATGTTACGCCTTCGGCGCGTCACGCAGACCATCAAAAGAGGAGCTTATGCCGCAGCGGAGCAGTTCTGCTCACGGAAGGCATCGGAAGCCCCCTTTCGGTCCATTCACACGTTCCAGCGTTCAAGAAAGACAACGCACCCGGTCCGAAGCTCTAGCGCATCGTCGCGATCAGCTCACACGACTTCGGACTTCTGGCCAAGGCTGAAGCCCAATCGTTCAGTCGGGCCAACGCACCTCGAAGACGGCGCCACGAGAGCCTTCGCCCTCGAGAATCTTGACATCACCGCCGTAAAGCTGCGCGATCTTTCGGGTGATCGCCAACCCCATTCCGCTGCCTTCGACCTCATCCCTCGGACGCAGGGTTGTCATAGCGCCAAATATGCGTTCGTGGAATTTCGGCGGAATGCCAGGCCCATTGTCGGAGACCGCCAAGACGACCTCGCCACCTTCCTTCTGGCAGCTGACCAGCACTTTGCCCACTGTCCGATCATGATGCTTGATGGCGTTCGAAATCAGCGCGGTCAGAAGGGTCAGGATATCGCGCTCGCCGAATTTGAAATGGTCGTGATCCAACGCGCGCTCCACCGTGAACCCAGCTGGCACCCCAATCTCGTCCAAGACCTCGTCAAGGGCCTGGTCAAGGTCCACCTCAATGGTGGACTGCATCCGTCCCACCCGCGAAAACGTCAGCAGATCGACGAGCATACGGTCCAGGCGACCGGTATGGCGGTTCATCAACTCAATGCTTTCGCCAACTGATCCGTCGAGCCGTACGCCCGCCTCGGCGAGGTCTTCCTCGATCCATTGCGGCAGTTCGATCAGGGCACGCACCGAATTGCGGACGTCATGGCTGATCAGATAGATGAAGTCCTCGAAATCTGTCGACGGCGACGGTGTGGTCGCGCGATTTACGCTAGCGGCATCGCTGGCCTGAAAAGCATTTGCGGTCATTCTGGGACTCCGAGACTTTCTGGTCGCGCCACTCTAGGCCGTTATCGTTGAAGACACCGTTAAGACGCGCGCAGGTCAGGCACTGCGATGATCGCGGAGGCTGCGTGACACGGCTATGGGATACTGGGCGCGCAGGTGTCGCCACCGCTCGATCTGCTCGGCGCGACCGGACCTGCTCGTGATCATCTCCCAGAGTTGCGCGGCCCGGATCAGCCCACGTTGCGGATCGACATCGCCCGCGATCACCTCCACCAGCGCCTCATTGAGCACGCGAAAATACTCGGACTGCCCCTTGAGATATAGATCAGGTATCGCCTGTTCCAGACTTGCGCGATGAACATCGAGAAAGGGTTTGGAGTAGACATCCTGGATGGTGGGATCGGCATAGTGCTCCGGGCGGTTGGGGTCGAAGAACCCTCCGACCTCACGCACCGCTCGGGTCGACATCTCCGGGCTCGCGGCGAAAAGCGAGAAAAGGTAGCTCACACGAGGGCGCTTGGATTCGCGATTAACCACATAGCTCCAGCCCCAGTTGAAGTAGGGTAGCGCCATCGCAGCACCATCAGGGCCCAACGGGCCTCCGGGCGTCGGACCATAGCAAAGCTTGCCGCGCAGTGGAGAGCCTACCGCGTTGAAAGACTTCTGGGCCCCACCCCATCCAACATTGCAATAGGTCCGCCCTTTGGAAAAAACATCCCAGTTCTCGACGAATTTAAGGCTGCTGACGCCCGGATGCAGGTGTTGCCCGGAGCGGATCATGTCGGCCAGTGCCGCATGCCCTTCCGGCGCATCGATCTGGCAGACCATATCTTCGGAGAACGGCCATATGCCATAGCTGTGCAGCCGCAACCAGAATTCCCACCCGAGGTACCCCTGAGACCGCAGCAGGAGACCGCCCCATTGGTTCATATCCGGACGGTGGAACCACGCCATCTGGCGATCAAGCTCGGCCCAGGTCAACGGGACGGTCAGAGGTGTGCCATAGGTGTCCTCGTAACCCGCCATCTCGTCAGGGTTTTCCAGCAAGGCCTTGTTGTAAAACATTACATAAGCATCGCCGTCGGTCTGAAAGCCGTAGGTTCGACCCTCGACCGTATCGCCGATGTTGTAGATCGCGCCCTCGCGGAATCCGGGTGGCTCGTAGATGTCCACGAATTGGTCAAGCGGCAGGATGACGCCGGACGCGGCAAGATCCGGAAGGCCGTAGGTTGCTGGCAGCGCCACGTCGAACTGGCTGTTGCCAGCAATCACCTCGAGCGCGATTTGTGTGGTCAGGCTTTCTGAAGCGATGCTGCGCAATTCGATGCTGACGCCGGTCATATCGGTGAATGCGCGGGCAATCGGATCCAGATTGCGCTGGGAGCCGTTCGGACAGAGAACAGAGAGCGCGCCCGACGCGTCTCCGACAAGCTCGCGGACCCAGCGCGCAACATCTTCGTGCAGATTGGCGGAGCTGGCAGCGAAAGATGCGCCCGGCAGAGCCGAAGCCAGCCCCAGCGCCGCACCCGACTGCAGCACCCTGCGGCGGGTCAGATGTGATGCTCGGCTAGTGTCAGCACCCGTCATAAGCGACGTCTCTCCTCTTGGAATTCCGACGCTACCGGTACGCACTTAAGATGGACTTAATCCTTACGGCTTATCTGTGACTTGTGACCGACCGGACAACACTTCTTTCTGCAGAACGCAGCTTCTTTTCAGGGATCGTAGCCCGGCTGAGGCTGCTGTTGCTTGTCATGGGTGCGGTCACGGTGGCGGCGTGTTTTGCCGGGTTCACACAGCTGCGCCATATCTCTTCGGCCAATGAGGCGCTGACCAATGGTGCCCTTCCGGTTCTGATCCAGACGCAATCCGTCGAGCGCGAGCTGGGCGACATGTTCATTGCGCTGGAGCGGGCGACCTTTGCACAGGAAACCTCGCAACTGGTTGAGGCGAAACGTGATCTGATCGAACGGATCGAGACCTTCCGCGCGCAGGTTGTGGCGGCAACGCAGTCGCAGGGCAACACCGGGCTCACCAGCCGCCTGCTCACCGAGTTGTCCGAGCTTGAAGCCTCCGTGCATCAGCTGCTTGCACGACAGGAGATGCTCTTTGAAACCGAAAGCCAGATCGACGCGCTGGAGCGCGATTTGGCGCGGGTCGGCTCTAGCGCGCAGGAAGCGCTGCGCACATTGCGCTATGATGCGACGATCAGGATCGAAACACTTTTGGAACAGGCACGGTCGGGAGCCGCGCCAGAAGCCGATACGATCGACCAGCTGTTCTCCGATCTCTTTCTCGCGTCTCTCAATCTGACAAGCCTGTCCACCGACATCGACACGATCATCGATCTGGCGCGCATCGACAGGCGCCCTGAAAACTCTGGCGGTTTCGATGAGATCCGTGCCGATGTGGAGGCGAGGTTGCGGCGCACCGCCGCGCTGCTGGCACAGCTCAACCCCAGTGTGCATCGCACCGATCTCGCGGGCCTGACGCTGGAGCTGAACGATCTGGTCCTCGGAGACCGCGGGCTGATCGCCATTGGCGAAGCGAAACTGCTGCATGAAGAGGAGCTTATGGCGCTGCGGCAGGCCAAACTCGACATGACCGGGGAAGTGTCTCGGTTCATCGATGACATGCTCTCGGAAGCCAAGACATCCGTGGCCGCACGTTCACAGACCCTCGACGAAGCCACGCGGCTGCTCTCGATCTTCCTGATACTGTGCCTGTTCCTGGCCGCGACGATCACGCTGATCGGACACACCATCATCATTGAACAGCAGATCAATCGGCGCATGGGCCGCCTGAGTGATGCCGTGAAGGCCATCGCCAATGGAGACCTCGATCATCCGATTGACATCAAAGGCAAGGACGAGCTCGGCGATATTGCGCGCGCGCTGCATGTGTTCAAACAAAACGCGGAAGAGCTGCGCCGGTCGAACATCGACCTTGAGCGCTTTGCCTATGTTGCGGCCCACGATCTGCGCGCACCTCTCCGGGCAGTGCACGACCTGAGTGAGTGGACCCTTGATGACTGCGAGAACGTGCTGACCGACGAAAGCCGATCGTATCTGACGATGATGCAGAGCCGGACGCAACGGCTGGATCGCCTGCTTATCGACCTGCTCGACTATGCGCGCGCGGGACAGGAGGATCAGGGGCTGGCGGACGTCGATATCGATATGGTGATCGATCAAATCATCCATCTGCTCGCGCCCGCTGACAGCTTCACGGTCACGTTCACCGGACCAACCCGATCCGTTCGGACCTACCCAACGCCGCTGAAACAGATCCTGATCAACCTGATCTCGAACGCCATCAAGCACCATGATCGATCGGGGGGTGAGATTACCGTTTCCGCCAGCTTCGAGAAGGGCCGCCTGCGGGTCGAGGTCGCAGATGATGGGCCTGGCATTCCACTGGCCTATCAGGAGCGCATCTACGAGCTTTTCCAAACGCTGAAGCCACGGGATGAGGTCGAAGGCAGTGGCCTTGGGCTGGCTATCATCCGGAAAATTCTCGACCGGTACCGCGCTGAGCTGATCTTGCGATCAGATCCGGAGGTCGCGCGCGGATCGACCTTCAGTTTTGATTTGCCTGCCGAAGAGATTGTCGAGACGGCGGCCACCAACCACGCAGACGCAGCATAGAGAGGTGATGGGGTCATGCACGACACTGCGATACAGGATCAGACCAAAGCAGCAACCTTCCTGCTTGTGGACGACGATGCCATCAGCATCATGGCCATGAAACGCGCTCTGAAGAAACTCAAAATCGTGAACAAGACCCTGGTTGCGAAGGACGGCCAGGACGCCCTCGAGATCCTGAATGCGGCGGCGCAAACGGCCGATGGGCAGTTGCCCCCGTTTATCGTGACGCTGGATCTGAACATGCCGCGCATGAACGGGCTGGAGTTTCTTGAAGCCGTGCGCAGCGATCCGCGTCTGCACAGGCTTGTCGTTTTTGTCTTCACGACATCCGATATGCCTGCTGACATCCAATCGGCCTACAGCAAGAACGTCGCGGGATATCTGGTGAAGGACAACCCGAGCGAAACCTTCGCCCAGGCGTTGGACATGCTGGGCAGCTATTCCCGCATCGTGGAACTGCCAGCCTGACGGTATGAACGGCCCCGATTCAAAAGAAAAGAGGCGCACCAGCTGGCGCGCCTCTCCTCTACTAGCCTAAGGGCAGAGCTTACATCATGCCGCCCATGCCGCCCATGTCGGGCATACCACCGGCGGGCGCTGCGCCCTCTTTCGCCGGCTTGTCAGCAACCATCGCTTCGGTTGTGATCAGCAGACCCGCAATCGAGGCGGCGTCCTGCAGAGCGGTCCGCACGACTTTGGCCGGATCGATCACACCGAAGGCGAACATGTCGCCGTACTCTTCGGTCTGTGCGTTGAAGCCGAAGGCCGCGTCATCGCTCTCACGGATCTTGCCCGCAACGACCGATCCGTCAACGCCTGCGTTCTCAGCAATCTGACGCAGAGGCGCTTCCAGCGCCTTGCGCACGATGCCGATGCCGACGCCTTGATCGTTGTTCTCGCCGGTCAGAGCTTCAAGTGTCTTGCCCGCCTGAACCAGAGCCACACCGCCACCAACGACGATGCCTTCCTGAACGGCCGCACGGGTCGCGTTCAGAGCGTCGTCCACACGGTCCTTGCGCTCTTTCACTTCCACTTCGGTCATGCCGCCGACGCGGATCACCGCAACGCCGCCTGCCAGTTTAGCAACGCGTTCTTGCAGCTTTTCACGGTCGTAGTCGGATGTGGTCTCTTCGATCTGTGTGCGGATCTGAGCGACACGCGCTTCAATCTCGGCTTTCTCGCCAGCACCGTCGACGATGGTTGTCTCATCCTTGGTGATCTGCACTTTCTTGGCCGAGCCCAGCATGTCCATTGTCACGGACTCAAGCTTCATGCCCAGATCTTCGGAGATAACCTGACCACCGGTCAGGATCGCGAGGTCTTGCAGCATCGCCTTGCGACGGTCACCGAAGCCCGGCGCCTTCACGGCAGCGATCTTCAGACCACCGCGGAGCTTGTTGACCACGAGGGTCGCCAGCGCTTCGCCTTCCACGTCCTCGGCCACGATCAGCAGCGGCTTTTGCGACTGGATGACCTGCTCGAGCAGCGGAACCATCGGCTGCAGCGAGCTGAGCTTCTTCTCGTGCAGCAGCACGATCGCGTCTTCCAGCTCGGTGGTCATCTTGTCGGAGTTGGTCACGAAGTAAGGGCTCAGGTAGCCACGGTCGAACTGCATGCCTTCGACAACATCGGTCTCTGTTTCCAGACCCTTGTTTTCCTCGACGGTGATCACGCCCTCGTTGCCGACCTTTTGCATCGCATCGGCGATCTGATTACCGATTTCCGCTTCGCCGTTTGCCGAGATGGTACCGACCTGCGCAACCTCTGCGCTGTCGCTGACTTCGCGGGCCGCAGTTTTGATCGCTTCAACCACTTTGGTCGTCGCAAGGTCGATGCCGCGCTTGAGGTCCATCGGGTTCATGCCCGCGGCCACCGACTTCATGCCTTCTTTCACGATGGCTTGGGCCAGAACGGTCGCGGTGGTGGTGCCGTCACCGGCTTCGTCATTGGTGCGGTTGGCCACTTCCTTGACCATCTGCGCGCCCATGTTCTCGAACTTGTCTTCCAGTTCGATTTCCTTGGCCACGGACACACCGTCTTTGGTGATGCGCGGCGCGCCGAAGGATTTGTCGAGAACCACGTTACGGCCTTTCGGGCCCAGCGTGACTTTGACCGCGTCTGCCAGGATGTTCACACCCTTGAGCATACGGTTGCGGGCATCGGTGTCGAATTTGACGTCCTTAGCACTCATGTCTTTTTCTCCTCTTGAGAATTTTTATGTCGCGTTCAGCGAGATCGGATCAGAGCAGCGCGGCGGCTTACTCGATGATCCCCATGATGTCGCTTTCCTTCATCATCAGCAGCTCTTCGCCATCGAGGGTCACCTCGGTGCCGGACCACTTGCCGAACAGGATCTTGTCGCCGGCCTTTACCGCCATCTCGATCAGCTCGCCGCTGTCCTTGCGCGCGCCTGCACCCACGGCGACAACCTCGCCTTCGGAAGGCTTTTCCTTCGCGCTGTCGGGGATGATCAGCCCACCAGCAGTTTTCTCTTCGCTTTCTGTGCGGCGCACCAGCACCCGGTCATGAAGCGGTTTCAATGCCATCTTTGTAGCTCCTTAAGGCTCAAAGTTACTCCCAATAGGTCCGAGCGACATTGACTTGCACCCGAACCGTTAGCACTCGTGTGATCTGAGTGCTAACGGCGCATAGCTAGGCAAGCGCCCGGGGCCTGTCAACCAATCGTTTTGTGAAAATCTGGCGCTTTGCGCGATTTTTCTCCGCCGCACAGCAGCATTGTCTGGCGGGCCTAATCCGCGCCCAATACCTTTGCGCTGGCCCCGACGGCTTCAGCTCCCGCAGGCGTCAGCCCGTAGACCCCCGTCTCAACCCGCTCGAACCAACCGTAGTGGTCATCTGCCATCATGCGCGTTGCTTTGTCCACGCCCGTTTCGCGCGCCACGTCGGCCCCCTTGGTGGCCCCGGCCTCAAACAGGTAGAGCGCGAGTTTCAGCGCATCCTGCCGATAGGCGGTGATCAAGCCGACACGCGTTTGCCCCCCGTCGTTGGGGTCCCCTTGCCGACGCGCAAACTCGCGCAGCAGGGCACCCTGACGCGCTTTCGCAAGACGCGGCTGGAACGGGCCGGGATCGCAGTGCACCTGCACGAGCCCATCTGTGAGCCGCACGGTGATCAGCCCCAGCCCCAGCCGTCGCGCGAGCTTCAGGTTGTCTTTCACCGCCTTGGCAAACCGCTTGCCCGGTTGCCGAGGGACCGCGAGGTAGACGTCTTCGGTCAGGGACTGGCGGGCAATGCACTGGTGAAACAGTGACAGGGAAAACCCGAGCTTCAACTCTACCACAACCGGTGGCTCGCTCCCGCGCACGGCCATCACATCCACCGCGCCGACCTCGGATTTCACCACATACCCCTGCGCTTCGAGGAAGGCTTTCACGGGCGGATAGAGGTCGGTTTCGCGCGGCTTCGACATGGGCCGAGCCTAACACCGCGCAACATCCCGCGCCAAGTGGCCCGGCGCGTTAAGCGCGTTGGTCTGAGGGCGTGACAACCCCTGCCACCCCTCCTATAAGGCGCGCAAAATGACCCTTCATACCTTAGGATTCCCTTATGACCACGCTCGTTTTTGGCCACAAATCTCCCGACACTGACAGCACCGGCTCTCCGATCATCTGGTCCTGGTACCTCAACCAGATCAAGGGCGTCGAAGCCAAGCCCGTGCTGCTGGGCGAGCCCAACACCGAGGCGCTGTTTGTGCTGGACCGCTGGTCGCTCGACAAACCCGAGATCATCTCGGACGTGGCCGCCGGCACGCCGGTGGTGATTGTGGACACCAACAACCCTGCCGAGCTGCCTGCTGGCATCAACGACGCCGATATCCAGGGCATCATCGACCACCACAAGCTGGTGGGCGGGCTGGAGACCAAGGGCCCCATCGATATCCGCATCGAGCCCTTGGCCTGCACCGCGACCATCATGTGGAAGATGATCGGCAAGGACATGGCGCAAATGCCGACCGAGGTGAAAGGCGCCATGCTGTCCTGCATCCTCAGCGATACGCTGGAGTTCCGCAGCCCGACCACCACGCAGGAAGACACCGCCATCGCCCACGATCTGGCCAAGGATCTGGGTGTCGATATCAGCGCCTATGCCGCCGAGATGTTCGCGGCGAAGTCGGATGTCTCGGCCTTCTCCGAAGCCGAGCTTCTGCGCATGGACAGCAAGGAATATGAGGTCGGCGGCAAGCAGTTCCGCGTCTCCGTGCTGGAAACCACATCGCCCAGCCAAATCCTGGACCGCAAGGAAGCGCTGGTCTCCGCGATGCCCGGCGTCGCCGAGGAAGACGGGGCGGATCAGGTGCTGCTCTTCGTGATCGACATCCTTGAGGAAGAAGCGACCCTGCTGGTCCCGAACGATCTGGTGAAATCGGTGGCTGAGAAGAGCTTTGACGCGCAGGTTGCAGGCGACACGGTCGTGCTGCCCGGCATCATGAGCCGCAAGAAGCAGATCATTCCGAACCTCAAGGTCTGAGCGCCCCCCGCCCGCTGCTGTCCAAGCGGCGGGCGCCTCCGGGCCGGTGGGCCCTCGCCATCGTTGAAGGAATTGGCCCATGACCCGGATCATCACCCAACTGTCCGAGATTGCCGCGCAGTATGACGCCCTGTTTGTCGATCTCTGGGGTTGCGTGCACAATGGGGTGAGCGCCCTGCCCGAGGCGGTCGCCGCGCTGAAGGCCTATCGCGAAAATGGCGGCAAGGTCGTTCTCGTCACCAACTCGCCGCGTCCGCGCGCCGGGGTCGAAAAGCAGCTGACCGCCTTCAACGTGCCGGAGGACAGCTGGGACACGATTGCGACCTCAGGCGACAGCGCACGCTCGGCCATGTTCCGCGGCGTGGTGGGCGAAAAGGTCTGGCACATCGGCTATCCAGGCGATGAGCGTTTTTTCGAACCCATTGGCGTGGTGCAGAATCCGGTTGATGTCCGCGCGGTGCAGCTTGATGAGGCGGAGGGGATTGTCTGCACCGGCCCGCGCGATCCGCTAGCCGACCCGGCGGTGATGCGGCCCGAGTTCCTGATGGCCAAGCAACGCGGGTTGAAGCTGCTCTGCGCCAACCCCGATATCATCGTGGACCGGGGCGAACAGCGCGAGTGGTGCGCGGGCGCGCTGGCGCAGCTCTATACCGAGATGGGGGGCGAGAGCCTCTACTTCGGCAAGCCGCATCCACCAATCTATGATCTGGCGCGGCGGCGGCTGTCTGCGCTCGGCGTGGATGTGCCCGACACCCGCATTCTGGCAATCGGCGACGGGGTTCTGACCGATATCGCGGGCGCCATGGGCGAAGACATCGATTCGCTCTTTATCTCGGGCGGGCTTGCCGCCGCAGAAACCAAAACCCGCAGCCAGCCCGATCCGGATGCGCTAAGCGCTTATCTGGAAAAGGAAATGTCCAACCCGACCTATGCGATAGGGTATCTACGCTGACCTATTTTTTGCTTGATTTTCTGCAATTGCAAAGTAATTAAGTTTCAACGATTACGGCGTAATGATTAGAAAATTACCGGAAGGGTCATCATGTTGGACAATCTGCCCCGCGGAACCATCTGCATCGAAGACATCGAGATGGGCATGTCGCGCTATCTCCAGAAGGTGGTGACCGACGAAGACATCGAGATGTTCGCGCAGATTTCGACGGACCGGAACCCGGTGCATCTCGACGACGACTACGCCCGCGACACAATCTTTCAGGGGCGTATCGCGCACGGGATGCTGACCGCTGGGCTGATCTCGGCCGTGATCGGTGAACAGCTGCCCGGCCACGGCACCGTCTACATGGGTCAGTCTCTCAAGTTCCTCGCGCCGGTGCGCCCTGGTGATCTCGTGCATGCCGAGGTCAAGGTGATCGACATCGAAATGTCGAAACGCCGCGTGAAACTCGAATGCCATTGCGAAGTCGACGGCAAGAAAGTTCTGGTGGGCGAAGCGACCGTGATGGCGCCATCGCGCAAGTTCGACTGAACTCTACACCAATCAGACCGGCGATGGGTTAAGCCAGCGTACGCTGCTTGCGTCAGGCGTCTGCGGAGGCTACGCAAGGCGTCATGCAGATCATCCGAGACTACCAATTCGTGGCACCGGAATATCGAGGCGCCAGCGCCGCGATCGGGAACTTCGATGGCGTGCATCTGGGCCATCAATCGGTCATCGAACTGGCACGCCGGGCGGAACCGGGCGCGCCCTTGGGGATCGTCACATTCGAGCCGCACCCGCGCAGTTTCTTTGCTCCGGGCGCCCCCGCCTTTCGCCTGATGGGGCGCGACGCCCGGGCGAGCCGGTTGGAAAAGCTGGGGGTGGAGCGGCTCTATGAGCTGAATTTCAACGCCGCCCTCGCTGCCCTCTCGCCGGAGGAATTCGCGCAGAAGGTCATCGCCGATGGGTTTGGCCTGCGGCATGTGATCGTGGGCGCGGATTTCTGCTTTGGCAAAGCGCGGGCGGGCACGGCGCAACATCTGCAAGACTATGGCGCGAAGATGGGCTTTGGCGTCACCATCGCGCCGCTGATGGCTCACACCAACAAGACCGTATCCTCCACAGCGATCCGGCAGGCGCTGAGCGATGGCGACCCACGATTGGCCGCCGAGATGCTGGGGCACTGGCACCGGATCGAAGGCCCCGTGATCAGCGGCGAGCAACGCGGGCGCGAACTCGGCTATCCGACGGCGAACATGTCCATCGAGGGGCTGCACCCGCCCGCCTTCGGGGTCTATGCGGTGCTGGTCGATGTGCTGGAGGGCCCGCATCGGGGCAGCTATCACGGTGTCGCCTCGCTGGGCGTGCGCCCGATGTTTGGCGAGAACCGGCCCAACCTCGAAACCTTCCTTTTCGATTTCAAAGGCGATCTCTACGGCACGCCCTTGTCGGTCGGCCTGGTCGAGCACCTGCGGCCGGAGGAAAAGTTCGACGGGTTGGACGCGCTGATCACCCAGATGGATGCGGACAGCGCCCAGGCCCGCAAGATCCTGGAGGCGGTGTGAGCGATCCGATTGACCGGCACGCCTTGGGCAAAAGATACTGGGAGCGCAAACCGCTGGCCAAGATGAACCAGAAGGAGTGGGAAGCGCTCTGCGATGGCTGCGGCAAATGCTGTCTCAACAAGCTCGAGGACGAAGACAGCGGCGCGGTGGCGCTGACGCGGATCGCCTGCCGGTTGCTGGACGATTCCACCTGCCGCTGTGCGCATTACGACAACCGCCATCAATTCGTGCCGGATTGCATCGTACTGAAGCCCGACAACCTGGACACGCACGCTTACTGGATGCCGGAGACCTGCGCCTACCGGCTGCTCTGGGAGGGCAAGCCGCTCTACGACTGGCACCCGCTGATCAGCGGCACGGCGCAGTCAGTGCATGATGCGGGCGTCTCGGTGCAGGGGTGGACGCTGAGCGAGTTCGACGTGCCCGAAGACGACTGGGAAGAGCATGTCATCGAGGAGCCGGTCTGATGTTTTTCGCCTCGGACAATGCGGGACCGGCGCTGCCGAACGTGATGCGGCGGCTGGCTGAGGCCAACGATGGCTATGCGATGCCTTACGGCGCGGACACGATCATGGAGGAGGTGCGCGCGCGCCTGCGCGAGACCTTCGAGGCGCCGGAGGCGGCGATCTATCTGTTGGCCACCGGCACCGCGGCCAATGCGCTGGCACTCGCCTGCTATGCGCATCCCTGGCAGACGGTGTTCTGTTCGGAGCTCGCGCATATCCAGGAAGACGAGTGCAACGCACCAGAGTTCTACAGCGGCGGCGCCAAGCTGAGCCTCGTGGGGGGTGGCGACAAGATGACCCCCGATGCCTTGCGGTCGCGGATCATGGCCGAAGAAGTGCGCGGTGTGCATGGGCCACAGCGCGGTCCGGTGTCGATCACGCAGGTGACCGAACGCGGTCAGGTCTATAGCCTTGAGGAGCTGCAAGCGCTGACCGAGGTTGCCAGGGGCTTTGGCTTGCCGGTGCATCTGGATGGCGCGCGGTTTGCCAATGCGCTGGTCTCGTTGGGCTGCACCCCCGCCGAGATGACCTGGAAGGCGGGTGTCGATGTGGTGAGTTTCGGCGGCACGAAGAACGGCTGTCTTGGCGTCGAGGCGGTGGTGTTCTTTGATCCGAAAAAAGCCTGGGAGTTCGAGCTGCGGCGCAAGCGGGGCGCGCATCTCTTCTCCAAACATCGGTATCTGTCGGCCCAGATGGCGGGGTATCTGGAGGATGACACCTGGCTGGACGCGGCCCGGGCGGCAAACGCCAATGCTGCACGGCTGGCGGCGGGTCTCGAGGCGCGCGGCGGCGAGTTCATGCACCCGCCGCAGGCCAATATGATCTTTGCCCGGTTCCCACGTCGCATCCATCAGCGGCTGCATGAGGCTGGTGCGAAGTACTATGTCTGGGAAGGGGCGCTGGAGGGCGCGGACCCGGAGGAGATGCTCGCGGCGCGGCTAGTCTGTGACTGGTCAATCGATGCCGCGCAGATCGACCTGTTCCTCAGCCATTTCAACGAGCGCTCGGATCTCGCGGGCGACGTCTGACGGCTGGGTCAGCGGTGACATGTGCCCTGCCCCGGCAATCCAAGCGCGCCGCGCGTCGGGCAGGCGCGCCGCGAGGCTGGCGTTGATCGCATCGCATATGTCCGCCGTCTGATCGCCCTGGATCAGCAGCGCTGGCATCTGCACCTGCGCCAGCCCACCGGGCCGCATGATCCCTGCGCTGTCGTTCACGATCGCCTCCGCCTGTTGTGGCACCAGATGCACCCGCTCGGCCAGATAGCGCCGCGTACTGTCAGGCATGTCGTCCCACCGCGTGCCGTCTCCCCAGAACCGGTTGAAGAGCCGGGCGGCCAGAGGGTGATCGCCCTGCGCAAGCGCATCAAAATAGGGGGCCGCCTCGACCTCATGGGCGGCCATCCGGTCGGGCGCGTCGGCAATCGCGGCGGCGAAGAACACCGGTTCAATCAGCGTCAGGCTGCGCAGCAGATCAGGCTGTTCGACAGCCAGTCGCAGAGCGACCGTCGCCCCGAACGAGTGACCGATGACATGCATCGGACCGGTCAGCTGGTCCCGCGCCGCATCGGTGCTCTGATCGTGCAGGTCCATCTGAGGATCCCAGCCATCGCTTTGCCCGTGGCCCGGCAGATCAATGGCCTGCAGGGTCAACAGATCCGCAAGCGCAGCCCCAACATCCCGCCATGCACCGGCGTGGGCCAGCGTGCAATGCAGAGCGAGCGCCGGTTGCGGCCCCGCTCCGAACGTCCGGACATGCGTGTGAAATCGCGCCGTCACACAGCCCCGGACAGATGCAGGTCGAGATCCTCGATCCGGTCCTGGCCCCAGAAGCGCTGGCCATCATCGGTGATGTAGAAGGGCGAGCCGAAGACCCCCCGCTCCACCGCCTCTTCGAGGTTGGCCGCATAGGTCTCAGCGCCCTGCAAGAGGCCGCTATCGGCAAGGCCAGGGTCAAATCCAGCCTCGTCGAGACAGGCGCGCACAACCACATCTTCGGCGATGTCCTTCTCCTCGGCCCAGACCGCGCGGCAGATCGCGTGCATGAGCTTGCCGAGATCGCCGCCGCCCGCATTCTGTGCCGCGATGAAGGCATAAGACGACGGCGCCCCATTGGTGGGCCAATGCGCAGGCGTGAGGTTGAAGGGCACCTTCAGCTTCTTGGCCTGCCGCACCAACTCCTGTGCCCGGTACTCAACGCGGCTGGCATGCCGGTCCTTGGGCGGGGTACCGCCGGTGCGCGGAAACAGCGCCATGATGTCGAAGGGCTTGTAGGTAAGCGTTGCACCATGTTTGGCGGCGACCTCTTCGGCACGATTCCCGGCCAGGTAGGCATAGGGAGACAGAGTGGAGAAAAAGAGATCAATATGCGCCATTTTGCGGCTCCTGACAGGTGTGGGTTCTTTGCCGATTGGTAAGGCCGTGGTAGGGGGAGTCAACATCACGAATCTGTCACAATTTCGTTCCCAGCTGCTCTCCAGGAAATCGCCTCATGCCCCAAGTCCAAGAACCAAAACTGATCGCTGGTAATGCCAATATGCCCTTGGCCAACGCCATCGCGCGGCGCATGTCGATGCATCGGGGCAAGCAGGTCGGGTTGGTGGACGCGCGGGTCGAGCGGTTCAACGATGGCGAGATTTTCGTCGAGGTGTTCGAGAACGTCCGCGGCGAGGATATGTTCATCCTGCAGTCGACCTCGAACCCGGCCAATGACAACCTGATGGAGCTTCTGATCATGGCCGACGCGCTGCGGCGCTCGTCGGCCGCGCGGGTGACGGCGGTGCTGCCCTATTTCGGCTATGCCCGGCAGGACCGGCGCACCAAGGCGCGCACGCCGATCACCGCCAAGCTGGTGGCCAATATGCTCGTCGGCACGGGAATCGAGCGGGTCCTGACGATGGACCTGCATGCTGCTCAGATTCAAGGGTTTTTCGACATCCCGGTGGATAACTTGTATGCCTCACCGATCTTCGCGCTGGACATCCAGACAGCGTTCAAGAAGCGCATGGGTGAGCTGATGGTGGTCTCGCCGGACGTGGGCGGTGTGGCGCGGGCGCGGGAGCTCGCCAAGCGGATCAACTCGCCGCTGGCCATTGTGGACA
Source organism: Roseobacter cerffii (assembly GCF_054226325.1). Lineage (NCBI taxonomy): Bacteria > Pseudomonadati > Pseudomonadota > Alphaproteobacteria > Rhodobacterales > Roseobacteraceae > Roseobacter > Roseobacter cerffii. The sequence continues at coordinate 1,163,633 of NZ_CM135757.1, read as the reverse complement.
AACGCCGCGAAAAGCCCGGTGAGGTTGCGGAGATGACAGTCATCGGCAATGTGAAGGGGAAAACCTGCCTCATCGTGGATGACATGTGCGATACGGCCGGTACGCTCTGCAAGGCGGCGGAGGTGCTGATGGAAAACGGCGCCAAGGAAGTGCACTCCTACATCACGCACGGGATCATGTCCGGCCCGGCAGTGGAACGGGTCACGAACTCGGTGATGAAGTCGCTTGTGATCACCGACTCCATCGCCCCCACTGAGGCCATCCAGAAGGCCCGCAACATCCGCGTCGTGCCGACGGCACCCGTCTTTGCGCAGGCGATCCTGAACATCTGGAACGGCACTTCGGTCTCCTCCCTCTTTGAAGCGGAAACGCTCAGCCCGATCTACGACGGCACTTACGCCGCTGAGTAAACAGAGCGCACGCGCAACGGTTTTCCCGAAATACGCCGCCGGTCGGCCCGAACCGCCGCGCCCCGTTTAAAACAAGGCGTTTTGGCGTGTCGGTATCACGTCGGTATCACGTCGGTATTTTGTCGGTGGATGCATCGGTGCGGGTGGTTTTCGCCGCGCCAGCCCCCTCTTTGCGACCAAAGTCTGAACCGAGCGTGCGCCCGCCACACGCAGCGGTTGTTGACAGCGTTAACCTTTGTTGCTGTTATTTCCCGATGGCAGTTGAACCAGGGAGGCAAAGCCTGAGCGAGCAGGACATCTGACACACGAAATCTGGGAGGAATTTCATGACAGTGAAGCAATTTGCCACCGGCGCCGTTCTCGGCGTTGCGATGGCGGGGGGTGCGGCAGCGCAGGACAATATGGACAAATTGTCCAACATGCAGCGCACCGATGCGACCTTTACCACGATCGATCAGACCGGCGACCGGGCCGACGCCCTGAAGCAGATTATTCCACACATCAACGTCCCCGACGGGTTCGAGGTGAGCCTCTACGCGGTGGTGCCCGACGCCCGCTCGATGGCCGTAGCACCACAGGGAACGGTGACCTTCGTGGGCACCCGCAAGGACAAGGTCTGGTCCGTGGTGGACCGCGACCGCAACCGGGTGGCGGATGAGGTCAAAGATTTCGCACCCTCGATCACCTTCGACATTCCCAACGGGCCCTGCTTCTCGAAGGATGGCTTCCTGTTCATTGCCGAGCGCAACCGGGTGCTAAATTTCCCGGCGGCGGAGTTCTTCTTTGAAGGGCCCGACCCGGCGGTGGCCGTTGTGGTCGAACAGGGTGATCTGGTGCCGGTGGAGGAAGAGAGCTTCAACCACACCGCGCGGGTCTGTGACGTAGGCCCGGACGGCAAGCTTTACATCTCGCTCGGCCAACCGCACAACGTGCAGCCTGCGGAGAAGGTCGAGCTGTACGACAAGATCGGCATCGGCGGTATCATCCGCATCAACACGGACGGCACGGGCCGAGAGGTCTTTACCCGTGGGGTGCGCAACTCGGTGGGGCAGGATTTCCACCCCGAGACGGGCGAGCTGTGGTGGACGGACAATCAGGTCGACGGCATGGGGGATGATATCCCGCCGGGCGAGTTGAACCGCCAGACCGAGGCGGGCCAGCACTTCGGCTTTCCCTGGACCAACAGCCGCGTCGAGATCATGTCCGAAGCGGAGCATCCACGGCCTGAGGGCGTAACCTTCATTGAACCGCAGCTGGAGCTGACCGCCCATGCCGCCGACCTCGGCATGAAGTTCTATGAAGGGTCGAGCTTCCCCGATGCTTATCAGGGCGGCATCTTCTGGGCGCAGCATGGCTCGTGGAACCGCACCACGCCCGTGGGTGCGCGGGTGATGTTCACCGCCCTTGATCCCGAAACCGGCGATGCGGTCGAGGCGCAGGTCTTTGCCGATGGCTGGCTCAACGAGGAGACGGGCGAGTACCGTGGGCGGCCGATGGACATCGCCTTCCTGAAGGACGGCTCGATGCTGGTCTCGGATGACTTTGCGGGTGCCATCTGGCGCATCGCTTACACGCGGTGAGGCTTTTGATGGCCCTGTCCGGCGCGCTTCTGTGCGCCGGGCCCCTTGCGGCAGAAATCGTGGGCGACCGGGATGCAGGACGCAAGATTTCCGGTCAGTGCCGGACATGCCACGGGGCGGATGGCTATGCGACCATCCCAATTGCCCCGCATATCGGCGGCGAGCCCGAGAGTTATTTGCGCGCGCAGCTCACCGCCTTTCGCGACGGCACGCGCGAGCATGAGATGATGACTATCGTGGCCGCCAACCTGAGCGATCAGCAGATCGCTGACCTGGCGGCCTGGTACGGAGGCCATGAGGCGCGGGCCGAGTTGACGGCGGACCCTGAAGGCGCGCCGGAGCTCTGCGTGGCCTGTCACGGCGCGGATGGGATGCATCTGGCCGAGGATGTGCCGAACCTCGCCGGTGAGACCAACATTTACATCGACACGCAGCTCAAGGCGTTCCGCTCAGGGCAGCGGGAGCACGAGATCATGAGCAGTATCGCCGCTGACCTCACAAATGAGGAGATCCGCACCTATGCCGATTGGTATGCGGCGGTGAAGCTCTACATCGACACCGTCGAGTAACGCCCCACCACCCAATCAGTCACGCTGCTCACGCCTCAGCGCCGGGTGCGCCCGTCAGACCGCGCCCACCGCCCCGTTTTGCGCCCTGCGCGGCGGTCCATCTCGGACATCAGGCCGGTGACTTCCGGGTAGTCGCGGCGGCTGCTCCAGGCGTCTTGCAGGGTTGCAATTCTGATTGTATCTGAAAGTATGGCGAACATGTTGATCTCCTGACTTTGTAGTCTGGCATCAACATAGGAGCCTCATATGATAGTCTGCAAAGAAATATGGTTTTCTATATATAAGTTGAACTAACAGTATGGATTGGCATCATATCCCCTCGCTCGCCGCCCTGCGCGCTTTTGAGGCCGCGGCCCGGCATCAGAGCCTGAGCGCTGCGGCACGCGAGTTGAACGTGACCCATGCGGCTGTGGCACAGCATGTGCGGAGCTTGGAACAGGAGTTTGCGGACACTCTGCTGGTGCGGCAGGGGCGCGGCGTTGCCGCCACGGCGGCGGGGCGCGCGTTGGCCGAGCAGCTGGGCGACGGGTTCCAGACCATTGCCGAGGCGGTGGCCGATCTGCGCGACCGAAACGCCGACCGCCCGATCAATATCACCGTCACACCGGGGTTTGCGGGCAGCTGGTTGATGCCGCGCATCGGGGAGTTCTGGTCAAAGCACCCGGAGATCCAGGTGAACATCAACCCCAGTTGCTCGGTCATGGACCTGCGGCAGGAGGGGTTCGACATGGGCGTGCGCTATGGCGCGGGCGACTGGCCGAAACTGGAGGCGGAGATGCTGACCGCAGCCGCCTATTGCGCGGTGGCACATCCCGATCTGATCGCCGGGCGGGAGGCGCGCAGCCTGCACGACCTGACCGACCTGCCCTGGGTGATGGACAGCTATGAGCGCGAACAGCATCGGGTATTGGAGGGCGAAGGCATTGATATCGCAGGGCTGAACGTGACCTTGCTCAGCACCAATGACCTTGCGCTCTCAGCGGCGCTGGCAGGGCTTGGGGTGACGGTGCAGCCCAGCTCGATCATCGAACGGGATGTCCGCAGCGGGCAGCTGGTGAAGCTCTTTGAGTTGAAGGACAATGGGCTGGGCTATCACATGGTGACGGTGCCGGGGCGCTGCACGCCGCATCTGCGGACCTTCATGGCCTGGCTGCGCAAAGTGGCGCGGCAGGATCTTGAAACGCAAAAAGCCCCCGGCGCTGCGGGGGCTTCCTGTAGGTCTTGAAGGTGCCAGGTCAGACGCGGATGTGATCGCCCACGGCCACCATATCGGCGAGCAGCTTGGCCGCGTCATCGACGGGGCCCGGCTCGTTCACGAAGGTTTCCTTGGCCTGCGCCAGCGCGTCCTCGGCTTCCTTGATCAGGGCCGCCATGTCGTCGGCGGTGACCTCACCTTTCGGCATGGCGCGTTCGGCCAGGACCGTCACGCCGTACGCGGTGATCTCGGCGAACCCGCCGGTGACCACGTAGTCGGAGGTGCCATCGGGGCCTTCGGCGCTCAGCACACCGGGGCGCAGGGTGGTGATGGTGGGCGCATGCCCTGCCATCGCCGTCATGTCGCCATCAGCACCCGGGATCTGCACCGCGGTGACGGCGGCCGAGGCCAGCCGCCGTTCAGGCGAGACCAGGTCAAATTGGGTTGTGTCTGCCATCGGGGGCCTCCTTAGGCGGCGTCGGCCGCCATTTTCTCGGCTTTGGCTTTCACTTCCTCGATGCCGCCGACCATGTAGAAGGCGCCTTCGGGCAGGTGGTCGTACTCACCGGCCACAACCGCCTTGAAGCTCTCGATGGTCTCGGTCAGAGGCACCTGCACCCCGTCGGAGCCGGTGAAGACTTTGGCCACGTCGAAGGGCTGGCTGAGGAAGCGCTGGATCTTGCGGGCACGGGCCACGGTGAGCTTGTCCTCTTCGGAAAGCTCGTCCATGCCGAGGATCGCGATGATGTCCTGCAGCGACTTGTAGCGCTGGAGGATCCCCTGCACGTCGCGCGCCACCTTGTAGTGCTCTTCGCCCACAATGCCCGGGTCCATCAGACGCGAGGTCGAGTCGAGCGGGTCCACGGCGGGGTAGATGCCCAGCTCGGAGATCGCGCGCGACAGCACGGTTGTGGCGTCGAGGTGCGCAAAGGTGGTTGCAGGCGCGGGGTCGGTGAGGTCGTCCGCAGGCACGTAGACCGCTTGGATCGAGGTAATCGAACCCGCTTTGGTGGAGGTGATGCGCTCCTGCATCGCGCCCATGTCGGTCGCCAGTGTCGGCTGGTAGCCCACAGCGGAGGGGATACGACCCAGAAGGGCCGACACCTCGGAGCCCGCTTGCGTGAAGCGGAAGATGTTGTCGACGAAGAAGAGCACGTCTGTCCCGGACTGGTCGCGGAACTGCTCGGCCAGTGTGAGACCGGTCAGCGCCACGCGCGCGCGCGCTCCGGGAGGCTCATTCATCTGGCCGTAGACCAGCGCCACCTGAGAATCCTCGAGATTGTCGGGCTTGATCACGTTGGATTCGATCATCTCGTGGTAGAGGTCGTTCCCTTCACGGGTCCGCTCGCCCACACCGGCGAACACGGAGTAGCCCGAGTGCACCTTGGCGATGTTGTTGATCAGCTCCATGATCAGAACGGTCTTGCCCACGCCCGCACCGCCGAAGAGGCCAATCTTACCACCCTTGGCATAAGGCGCCAGCAAGTCGATCACCTTGATGCCGGTTTCCAGGACTTCGGATTCGGTCGCTTGGGCCGCAAACTCGGGCGCGGGCTGGTGAATGGGCCGGGTTTCGTCCGATGTGACAGGGCCTTTTTCGTCCACAGGCTCGCCCACCACGTTCAGAATCCGGCCCAGCGTGGCGTTGCCCACGGGGATCGAGATCGGGCCGTCGGTGTCGGTGACCTTCTGGCCGCGCACGAGACCTTCGGAGCTGTCCATCGCGATGGTGCGCACGGTATTCTCGCCGAGGTGCTGTGCGACTTCGAGCACGAGGCGGTTGCCGTTGTTGTCCGTTTCCAGCGCGTTCAGGATCTCCGGCAGGTGATCCTCGAATTGAACGTCAACGACCGCGCCGATGACTTGGGTGACTTTGCCGACTGCATTTGCCATGTCGTTTCTCCGGTTTGTCTTACAGCGCTTCCGCGCCGGAAATGATTTCGATCAGCTCGTTGGTGATCACAGCCTGACGCGAGCGGTTGAACTCGATGGTCAGCTGGTCGATCATCTCACCTGCGTTGCGGGTTGCGTTGTCCATCGCGGACATGCGCGCGCCCTGCTCGGAGGCGCCGTTTTCCAAGAGCCCTGCGAAGATCTGCGTGGCCACACCGCGGGGCAGCAGATCGGCGAGGATCGCTTCCTCGGATGGCTCGTAGTCGAAGAGAGTGGAGGCCTCGTCGCCCTCCTCTTCCTCGAATTTCGCCGGGATGATCTGTTGTGCGGTGGGGATCTGGCTGACCACGTTCACGAACTTCGAATAGAAAAGCGTGGCCACGTCGAACTCGCCCGCGTCAAAGCGTGCGAGCACGTCCTTGGCGATGCTCTGCGCATCCGCATAGCCCACGCGTTTCACCTCGGTGAGGTCCACGTGGTCGATGAAGAGCGATCCGAAGTCGCGCTTGAGCTGGTCACGCCCCTTCTTGCCGACGGTGAGGATTTTCACCTCTTTGCCCTCGGCTTGCAGCTTGGCCGCGTGGGTCTTGGCGAGCTTGGCGATGTTCGAGTTGAAGCCGCCGCAGAGGCCGCGTTCAGAGGTCATAACGATCAGCAGCTGCACCTTGTCGGAGCCTGTGCCCGACAGCAGTTTGGGTGCTGAATCCGAGCCGCCGACGGAGGCCGCAAGCCCCGCCATCACCGCGTTGAAACGCTCGGTGTAGGGGCGGGCCTGCTCCGCCGCTTCCTGCGCACGGCGCAGTTTCGCGGCGGCGACCATCTGCATCGCCTTGGTGATCTTGCGGGTCGATTTGACCGACTCGATCCTGTTTTTGAGATCCTTAAGACTGGGCATTGGGCCTACCTCTTAAGCGAAATCAGCGGCGAATTCACTGATCGCAGCCTTCAGCCGGTCTGCTGCATCGTCCTTGATTTTGGGATCTTCGTTGGTGATCCAGTCGAGAATGTCGCTGTGCTTGGAGTGCATGTGACCCAGGAGGCCCTTCTCGAAGCGGCCGACCTCGCTCACGTCGATCTTGTCGAGGAAACCATTGGTGCCTGCGAAGATGACGCAGACGATTTCCGCGTTGGTCAGCGGCGAATACTGGGGCTGCTTCATGATCTCGGTCAGACGCGCGCCCCGGGCCAGCAGCTGCTGGGTGGAGGCATCAAGGTCGGAGCCAAACTGGGCAAAGGCCGCCATTTCGCGGTACTGCGCGAGGGACAGCTTCACCGGGCCCGCCACGGAGGACATCGCCTTGGTCTGAGCCGAGGAGCCCACGCGGGAGACCGACAGACCGGTGTTCACGGCGGGGCGGATGCCCTGGTAGAACAGCTCGGTTTCAAGGAAGATCTGGCCGTCGGTGATCGAAATCACGTTGGTCGGAATAAAGGCCGACACGTCACCACCTTGGGTTTCAATGATCGGCAGGGCCGTCAGCGAGCCGTTGCCCGCGTCATCACCCAGCTTCGCCGAGCGTTCCAGAAGGCGGGAGTGCAGATAGAAGACGTCACCCGGGTAGGCTTCACGTCCGGGCGGACGACGCAGCAGCAGCGACATCTGACGATAGGACACGGCCTGTTTCGACAGGTCATCATAGATGATCAGCGCGTGGCGGCCATTGTCACGGAAGTGCTCGGCCATCGCGGTGGCGGAGTACGGCGCGAGGAACTGCATCGGCGCAGGCTCGGAGGCAGTGGCGGCGACCACGATGGAGTAGTCAATCGCGCCGGTCTCTTCGAGCTTCTTCACCAGCTGCGCCACGGTGGAGCGCTTCTGGCCGACGGCAACATAGATGCAGTAGAGCTTCTTGCTCTCATCGTCGCCTGCGGCATCGTTGTAGGATTTCTGGTTCAGGATCGCGTCGAGCGCCACGGCGGTCTTGCCGGTCTGACGGTCGCCGATGATCAGCTCCCGCTGGCCACGGCCAATCGGGATCATCGAGTCAACGGCCTTGAGGCCGGTCGCCATCGGCTCGTGCACGGATTTGCGCGGGATGATGCCCGGCGCTTTCACGTCCGCCTGAGAGGAGGTCTTGGCGTTGATCGGACCCTTGCCGTCGATCGGGTTGCCCAGACCGTCGACAACGCGGCCGAGCAGCTCGTCACCCGTCGGCACCGACACGATGGAGTTCGTGCGCTTGACGGTGTCGCCTTCCTTGATGTCGCGGTCGGAGCCGAAGATCACGACACCCACGTTGTCGGATTCGAGGTTCAGCGCCATGCCCTGAATGCCACCGGGAAATTCGACCATTTCACCGGCCTGCACATTGTCCAGACCGTAGACGCGCGCGATACCGTCCCCGACGGAGAGCACGCGGCCCACTTCGGCGACTTCGGCTTCCTGACCGAAGTTCTTGATCTGGTCTTTCAGGATCGCAGAAATCTCTGCTGCTTGGATACCCATTTATCCGACCTCTTTCATTGCATTCTGGAGGGAATTCAGCTTCGCGCGGATCGAGGTATCGACCATGCGCGAACCAACTTTGACGATCAGACCGCCGATGAGGCTTTCATCGACGGTTGTATCGAGTGTCACGGTTTTGCCTGTGGAGGCTTTCAATGTCTTGGCGAGCTTGTCGGCCTGGCCCTTGGTCAGCGCCTTGGCCGAGATTACCTCGGCGGTCACTTCGCCTTTTTCGGCGGCGATGATGTCGCGCAGGGTTGTGACCAGCTGCGGCAACACAAAGAGGCGGCGGTTCTGGGCCATCAGCGCCAGCGTGTTCGCCATGGTGTCGGACAGCTCCATTTTCTTGGCGATGGCGCTGATCGCGGCGCCCTGTTCATCGCGCGAGTAGATCGGGGAGTGGATCAGGGCGCGGAAATCTTCGCTCTCTCCGAGCGCGGTTTTCAGGGCATCAAGGTCGGTTTCAAGAGCTTTGACGGCGTTGCCATCCTTGGCGATCTCATAGACCGCGGTGGCATAACGCGCGGCAATACTCGTGGAAATCGAAGCTGGTTCTGACACGTCCACCCTTCCGATGTTCTGGCCCCGGGTATGCGAAAACATCGCGTCACCGGGCGTGTTGGCGCGACTTGAATTAACTCAAGACGTCGAAATCAGCGGTGATGTAGCAGAGAGCCTCCCACCCCGCAACATGAGATACTGTAGAGCGTTCAAACCTCTTTTCCCGTGTTTTCAGGCGCTTGGGCCGGGTGCGACCGTTTGGCGTCTCAGAAAGTTTGCGAAACGGCGCAATTATTAATGAATTTTGCGATTCCCGCGCCGGGTTTTTCAGCAAAACCACAAAAAAGCTTGAAATGGACCGGACCGTTTAATGGCTAAACCGGCTTGGCCGTGGGCTCGAGCACCGCGCTGGGGCGCAGGGAACGCGCGGGTTCGATCTTGCCCTTCGGCGGATAGACCAGCTTGGTGGCCTCCACCATGAAGGCGCCCCCGGCCATCATCGTGGGCACCCGGCGACCGAATTTCTCAAACGCAGGGCCCGCCTTCATCCAGATCCGCTTGGTCGAGGGCACCTGGTAAAGCGCGCCGACGTGGCGTTCGGGCAGGAACTGGTGCTTGCGCAGTTGCGTTTCCAGCTGTCCGGGAGAGTACGGCCGGCCAAAGCCGAAGGGCGTGCGGTCGCGCCGGGCCCAGAGGCCTGCGCGGTTCGGCACGATGAAGAGCGCCCTGCCCCCCGGCCCCAGCACGCGCCAGCATTCCTCGAGAAGATCCGAGACGCGTTCGGAGGTCTCGAGACCGTGCAGCATCACCAGCTTGTCCACATGGCCGGTCTCCAACGGCCAGCAGGTCTCCTCGGTGAGCACCGAGACATTGGGCATATTGGCGGGCCAGGGCATCACCCCCTGCGGGCCCGGCATGAGCGCGATCACGCGGCGGGCGTCTTTCAGGTAAGGGCGCAGCAGCGGGGCGGCAAAGCCATAGCCCACCACCGTCTGGCCCTTGGCCTCGGGCCAGAGCTCGAGAATGCGCCCGCGCAGGCTGGCCTGCGCTGCGCGCCCCAGCGGCGAGCGGTAGTAGAAGTTGCGCAGATCCTGCACGTCCAGATGCATTGCAGCCCGTCTCGTCTTGGGTCACTCTGAAGATAGTGTCGCAAACCTCTTGGAGAATGACCATGGCCCTTGAACTCGTCACCGTGCCCTGCCTCACGGACAACTATGCGTTTCTGCTGCATGATGAGGAGAGCGGTGCCACGGCGCTGGTCGATGTGCCCGAGGCGGCACCGGTTCTCACTGCCGCGGAGGCGCGCGGCTGGGCGATCAGCGAGGTCTGGATCACGCATCATCACGCGGACCATTCGCAGGGGCTGCCCGAGATCCTGGCCACGCATCAGGCCGTGGTGCGCGGAGGTGCCGCGGATGCGCACCGGCTGCCGCCGCTGGATCATGCGCACAAGGGCGAGGACAGCTTTGAGTTTGCGGGGCATCAGGTGCAGGTCATGGACGTGCCGGGGCACACCACCGGGCATATCGCCTATTATGTTCCCGACGCCGACACCGTTTTCACCGCCGACAGCCTCATGGCGCTGGGGTGCGGGCGGCTTTTCGAGGGCACAGCAGAGCAAATGTGGGGCTCGCTGAGCCAATTGATGCAGCTGCCGCCCGAGACCACCGTCTGCTCGGGCCATGAATACACCGCGTCCAACGCTAAGTTTGCGTTAACCATTGACCCGGATAATCCTGATCTTATATCGCGGAGCACGGCCATCGATGCCGCCCGTGCGGCGGGTGAGGCCACCGTTCCTTCCACCTTGGCGCTTGAAATGGCCACAAATCCGTTTCTGCGCGCCTCAGATCCGGATATCCGCGCCCGTCTGGGCATGACAGACGCGAGCGATGTCCAGGTCTTTGCTGAAATCCGCGCCCGCAAGGACGCCTTCTAACGCCGAAATCGCAGTCTTTCATGTCGGGATCACACAATTTGTGACCGTGAAAGTGCAGAAAAAACTTGAAGCGGGCCTGCGATCAACCAAACTCTAATACTATGAGGCCATGGTCGGCTTACGGATCGGCATCAATCAGATCCCCAACCGACCCCGATCAGAAGGAGCACAGCCCGTGCCTTCATTTTCGACCACACTGGAACAGGCAATCCATTCCGCGCTGGCGCTGGCCAATGCCCGCCGCCACGAATTCGCGACGCTTGAGCACCTGCTGCTGGCGCTGATCGACGAACCGGACGCCACGCGCGTCATGAAGGCCTGCAGCGTCGATATCGACGATCTGCGCGCCACCCTTGTGGAATTTGTCGACGAGGACCTGAGCAATCTGGTGACGGACGTGGACGGCTCCGAAGCGGTGCCGACGGCGGCCTTTCAGCGGGTCATCCAGCGGGCCGCCATCCATGTGCAGTCCTCCGGGCGCACGGAGGTGACCGGCGCCAATGTGCTGGTCGCCATCTTTGCCGAGCGCGAGAGCAACGCGGCCTACTTCCTGCAAGAGCAGGACATGACGCGCTATGACGCGGTGAATTTCATTGCCCATGGGGTCGCCAAGGACCCCGCTTATGGCGAACAGCGCCCGGTTTCCGGTGCGCCGGAGCATGAAGAGGAAGCGCAGGGCGTGACCGAGGGCGAAAAGAAAGAGAGCGCGCTTGAGAAATACTGCGTGGATTTGAACGCAAAGTCCCGCGAAGGCGATATCGACCCGCTGATCGGGCGCGATGCCGAAGTCGAGCGCTGTATTCAGGTGCTCTGCCGTCGCCGTAAGAACAACCCGCTGCTGGTGGGTGACCCGGGTGTCGGCAAGACCGCAATTGCGGAAGGTCTGGCGCGCAAGATCGTCGCGGGTGAGACACCGGAGGTGCTGGAAGGCACAACGATCTATTCGCTCGATATGGGCGCACTGTTGGCCGGGACCCGCTATCGCGGTGATTTCGAAGAGCGGTTGAAGGCCGTGGTGGCGGAGCTGGAGCAGCATGAAGATGCAGTGCTCTTCATCGATGAAATCCATACGGTGATCGGGGCTGGTGCAACTTCGGGCGGGGCGATGGATGCCTCGAACCTGCTGAAACCCGCGCTCGCGGGCGGCAAGCTGCGCACCATGGGCTCGACCACTTACAAGGAATTCCGCCAGCATTTCGAGAAGGACCGCGCGCTGAGCCGCCGGTTCCAGAAGATCGACGTGAACGAGCCGTCGGTCGAAGATGCGGTGAAAATCCTGCGCGGGCTCAAACCCTATTTCGAGGATCACCACTCGGTGAAATACACCGCCGATGCGATCAAGACCTCGGTGGAGTTGGCCTCGCGCTATATCAACGACCGCAAGCTGCCGGATTCGGCCATCGACGTGATCGACGAGGCGGGTGCCGCGCAACATCTGGTGGTCGCCGCGAAACGGCGTAAGACCATCGGCACCAAGGAGATCGAGAATGTGGTCGCGAAGATAGCCCGCATTCCGCCGAAGAACGTCTCGAAAGACGATGCCGAGGTGCTGAAGGACCTCGAAGGCTCGCTGAAACGCGTGGTCTTTGGGCAGGACAGCGCCATCGAGGCGCTGTCGTCGGCGATCAAGCTGGCGCGCGCCGGTCTGCGTGAGCCCGAGAAGCCCATTGGTAACTATCTCTTTGCCGGGCCAACCGGTGTGGGCAAGACGGAAGTCGCCAAACAGCTCGCGGATACGCTGGGCGTTGAACTGCTCCGTTTCGACATGTCGGAGTATATGGAGAAACACGCGGTCAGCCGCCTGATCGGCGCGCCTCCGGGCTATGTGGGCTTTGATCAGGGTGGCATGCTGACCGATGGTGTGGACCAGCATCCGCACTGCGTGCTGCTGCTTGACGAGATCGAGAAGGCGCATCCGGATGTCTACAACATCCTGCTGCAGGTGATGGACCACGGCAAGCTCACCGATCACAACGGCCGCACGGTGGATTTCCGCAACGTGGTGCTGATCATGACCTCGAACGCCGGGGCGGCTGAGCAGGCGAAAGAGGCCATCGGCTTTGGTCGCGACCGCCGCGAAGGCGAAGATACCGCCGCGATCGAGCGGACGTTCACACCGGAGTTCCGCAACCGTCTCGACGCGGTGATCAGCTTCGCGCCGCTGCCGAAGGAGGTCATCCTGCGGGTGGTCGAGAAGTTCGTGCTACAGCTTGAAGCGCAGCTGATGGATCGCAACGTGACCATCGAGCTCACCAAACCCGCTGCCGAATGGCTGGCGGATAAGGGCTATGACAGCAAGATGGGCGCACGTCCGTTGGGTCGCGTGATCCAGGAGCATATTAAGAAGCCGCTGGCGGAAGACCTGCTCTTCGGCAAGCTTGCCAAGGGCGGCATCGTGAAAGTGGGCGTGAAAGGCGGCGAGATCGATCTCAAGATCGAAGGCCCCGACAAACCGCGCCTCTCCGGTGACAAACCGCCGCTGCTGACCGCAGAGTAACGCGGTCGAAAAGATAGAATGGTCCCGTCGGCACCAACCGACGGGGCCTTTTTTATCCGTAGTCATCAGAGAGCAAGCGCCACAACTGACACCGCGCGGATAGGGTTGAGCTGGCGCGGCCCGCGCGGCCGGGTCAGCCATGGCTGACCCGGCCGCGCGGGGCCCCTCCGCTCTACCGTTCGGTGAACTTCAACTCGATGCGCCGGTTTTGTGCGCGGGCGGCCTCGGTGTCGCCCGTCGCCACCGGTTGGTACTGGCCGAAGCCATTCGCCGCGAGACGGTCTGGCGGCAGCCCCAGGACCTCCACCATGTATTTCACGACGGACAACGCCCTCCCCTGGCTGAGCTCCCAGTTGTCTGCGTAGCGTCCGGTGCCCGACAGCGGCACATCATCGGTATGGCCATCGACCCGCAAGACCCAGTTGATCTCGGGCGGGATGTCATCGGCGACGCTGGAAATGATCTCGGCAACCTTTGCCACTTCCGCCTGGCCTTCCTGCGACAGCTCGGCGTTCGCCGGGGCAAAGAGCACCTCGGAGGAGAACACGAACCGGTCTCCTTCGATCCGCACACCGTCTTGCCGCCCCAGCACATCGCGGAGCCGACCAAAGAACTCCGAGCGATACTGCTCGAGATCCTTTGTCTCCGCCGCCAGCCGCGCAGCCTCTTCTTCCAACCGCTTGCGTTCGGCCTCTTCCAGCGCTGACCGGCGCCGTTCTTCCGCTGCAAGCCGCGCCAACGCAGTGTTGAGATCGGACCCGAGCGACTGCAGGCGGATCTCCGAGGCGGCGTCCCGGTCTGCTGCATCATCGAGCAGCGCCTGCAGATCGCCCAGCTGCCCCCGAAGCGCCGCGACCTGCTGGTTCAGAAGCTCGGCCTGGCGCTGTGCATCGGCGCTGATTTCCTCCTCCTCAGCCAACGCCTGCTGGGCTTGGGCGAGCAGAGCCGCGCGCCGCTCAGCCTCGGTACTGGTGTCTTCGGCCAGCGTTTCCGCGGCGAGCCTGGCCGCCAATGCCTCCGCCAACTGCGCGCGCAAGGCCTCCTGATCCGCCGCCGAGCGCTCTGCGGTCTCAAGCTCGGCGCGCAGGGCCTCTTCAGCGGCCCGCAAGGCCTCGGCCTCGGTGCCCGCCGCATCGAGAGAGGCCGCCAGCCCATCGACCTGCAAAAGTGCGGCCGCAAGCTCGGCATCGAGATCCTGTTGCGCCGCCCGGGCTGCGGCCAGAAGGGTCAAGGTGTCTTCGGCCTCCTTGCGCTGCGCTTCGAGCGCCAGCGTCATCGCGGTGAGCTCGGCATCCGCATTTTCGAGCCGCGCCCGCAGCGCTTCCGCCGCCGCGGCCTCGGCGAGACGCGCGGCTTCTTCTTCGCTGAGCGCGGCGCGGGCCGCATCGAGATCCGACGCCAAAGCCGCAGCCTGCCCCTCCGCCTCGGCGTTGCGCGCGCGCAGATCGGCCACGAGGGCGTCGAGCGCCTCGCGCCGGGCAGCGGCCAGACGCGCCGCCTCGGCCTGCGCATCGATCTCACCCCGCGCGGCGGCCAGCGCGAGGTTGAGCGCCTCTTGCTCGCTCAGCAACTCGGCTTGTTCGGCCTCCAGCTGTGCCACATCCCCCAAGGCGGTGTCACGCTCCGCGGTGAGCGCGGCCACATTGTCGCGCGCGCTGTCGCGCTGTGCGATCAGCGCGGCGACCTGGGCCTCAAAACGGGTGATTTGCGAGGTCGCAGCGTCCAAAGCTGCGGCCTGCGCGTCGCGGGTCACGGTGAGCGTCGCGATACGTTCCTCCGCGTCCGACAGGGTTGTCTGCAACGTGCCCACCTGGCCTTCCAGATCCGCATTTGTCTGCCGTTCCAGACCCAGGGCCTGCGCCAGCGCCGCAACCTCGCCAGCCAACTGATCCAGCTCAGTTTCCTGCCCGGTGATCCGTTCGGTCAACACGAATTGCACCACCATGAAGATCGTCAGCACGAACATCAGCACCAGCAACAGGCCCGTCATCGCATCGACAAAGCCAGGCCAGATCGACGCCTGGAACCGTGTGCCCGTGCGTCGCGACAGCGCCATGATCAGCCGTCCTCGGAGGTGAGGCGCGTGTTGGCGCGTGGTGGGGTGCTGCGCAGCGCCTCGGTCAGCCGGGACAGATCCATCCGCAGCTCGGCCATGCTCTCCTGCCGACCGGCGGAGATTTCCTCGAGGATGCGCAGCATCTGCACATCGATCGAGCGCAGGCGCATCCGGCTTTCCGCATCGATCCCGTCACCTGCCCCCTGGTTTTCCAGAGCGGAGATCAGCCGCTCCTGTCCGGCGGCCACCCGCTCAAGCGCGGCACTGGCCGGGTCCATCCCGTCCATCTTCTGGGTCATGCGCTCGATGGAGCCTGCGAGCGTGCTGAGGTTCTCGTTGATCTCCGAGCGGCTGACATCGGAGTTCTGGAACATCTCCTGCAGGCGCTCCATCTGGTCCACCATATGTTCCACTACGCCCGCCAGTGCGCCCTGATCGCCCGCCGCCTCATCGCCGGAGCTGAAGCCGACGCGGGTGATGGTGCTCAGCCATTCCTCGAGCTCGCGGTAGAAGCGGTTCTGGCCGTGCCCGGCAAAGAGTTCCAGAAGCCCCACGATGAGCGACCCGGCAAGACCCAGCAGCGAGGAGGCGAAGGCCACGCCCATGCCACCCAGCTGCGCCTCGAGCCCGGTCATCAGGCGGTTGAAGACCTGCACGCCGCCCTCGCCGTCCTGCGGGGCGAGGCTGCGGATGGTGTCGACAACCGCCGGGACAGTGGTTGCGAGCCCATAGAAAGTGCCCAGAAGACCAAGGAAAATCAGCATGTTGACGATGTAGCGCGTGATCTCGCGCGCCTCGTCTATGCGCGTGGCAACGGAATCCAGAATGGAGCGCGTGGAGGTGGCGCTGACCTGCATGCGGGCCCCGCGCGAGCGCAGCAGTGTCGCCAGAGGCGCCAGAAGCAGCGGCGCCTGGGTCGACCGGTCGAGCCGGTCGGAGGCGAAACGCTCGATCCAGCGGACCGAGCCGATCAGTTGAAAGACCTGGTAGAAACAGGCCAGCACGCCAATTGCGAAGACGAAGAGGATGAAGCCGTTCAGATAGGGGTTGGCCTCGAACACGGGCAACACCCGTGGCAGTGCCAGAAAGCTGCCGAAGCCCGACAGCGCCAGCACGATGAGCATCATGGAAATCTGCCGCACCGGCTGTGAAAACACCGGTCTTGCCTGTCGAACTGGCAATGCCATGCGCTGGTCCCCGCGCGTTATTGTTCTGCCCCGGGCGCAGTTTAACCTGAAAACTGCCCCTTGCGCCAAGGATTTATGAGGTCAGGTGCCGCACCCGCTGGCTCAGCCACTCCAGATCGGGATCGTGCAGGCCGATCTCGGCAAGATGCCGCGTGGTGTTGTAGAGATATTCGGTGTTCGGCCCCATGCCGCCCTTGGCCTTGGCGATGATCTGCGCCTGCTGTTCCAGCGGCAGGCCGCCGCAATATTGCCGGTTGGCCCGGTTGATCACATAGGCCAGCGCCTGCACGCGTCGCCCGTCCACCAGATCGACATCGAGCGTGCGTTCGAGATAGGCCGAAGAGATCAGCTCGCGTTCGCGCAGGTAGGTGAGCGTGGCTTCTTCAGTGCCGGGTTGCACGGCGAGGGCGACCCCTTCGCAGGCGTGGCCCGGGTCTTCATCGAGCGCCAGCACGAGGCCGGGGTCGTCCTCGGTGCCGCGGTGGTGGATCGACCACATGCAGAAGGACCGCGCGTAGCCCGGCAGGGTTGCGACGACCTGTTCGTAGACGTCAAAGCCGGGTTTCCACAACAAGCTGCCATAGCCGAACACCCACATGGTCATATGACTGGTTCTCCTTGCCTGCATTGCGTAAACCTCAATTCAGGGCAAAAGGCAAAGAGGTCGGCGATGCCTCGGATCATATGGGCAGTGGGGCTGGTGGCGCTGGTCTGGGCAGGCTGGTGGCTCTGGGCGGCGCAAGCGGTCAAGACGGCCACTGCCGACTGGTTCGAGGCGCGGCGGGCCGAAGGCTGGCAGGCGGAGTATGGGCGTCTCGACGTGGGTGGGTTTCCCCTGCGATTTGATGCGGAGATGGTGCTGCCGGCGCTCGCTGATCCCGAGACCGGCGTGGCCCTCACGACCAGCGCAGTGGAGGTTTCAGCACCCGCGTGGTGGCCGGGCGACATCACCGTGACCCTGCCCGAAGACGCGATCACGCTGGCGAGCCCCGAGGCGCGTGCGACGCTTCTGATGCAGGCCGCCACGGCCCAGATGGAGCTGCAACCGGGCAATGCGCTGGAGCTGGAGCGGCTGGAATTTGCGTCCGGGCCCTGGTCACTGGCCGGGCCGCAGGGCGAGGTGCTGCAGGCCGAGGACCTGCGCGTGGCGGTCACACAGGACGCGGCCGACCCGCTGCGCTATGCGCTGACCGCGGGGGCAGCGGCGCTGCAGCCGGGCCCGGCGCCGCGCGCGGCGCTGCGGGTGCCCGAGAGCTGGCCGGTGAGTTTTGACAGCTTTGCGCTGCGGATGCAGGTGACATTCGACCAGGTCTGGGACAGGCGCGCGGTCGAGGTGGCGCGCCCGCAGCCGCGCCGGATCAAGATCGACCTTGCCGAGGCGGTCTGGGGCAAGCTGGAGCTGCGCGCGGCCACGGATGTGACCGTCGATGCGGAGGGGGTGCCGGACGGGACCCTGTCGCTGCAGGCGCGGAACTGGCAGGAGATGCTGGCACTGGCTGAACGGGCGGGAGTGCTGCCCCCTGCCCTTGCGCCGCAGGCCCAGAGCGTATTGCGCGCCTTGGCGGGCGCCTCCGGTGACCCGCGCGCCATTGACGTGACGCTGACCCTGCGCGACGGGCTGGTGCTGCTGGGGTTCGTGCCGCTGGGCTCTGCCCCGCGGCTGGTGCTGCGCTAACGGCAGTAGGTGCCGCTGCGATAGCGCGCGGTGTCGAAATGGAAGTGATCCCGGTGGAAGCTGTCGGCATTGGGGCCGAGCACGGTGCCGAAGGGCCCGCAGGCGCCCTTGTGCATGTCGCGCAGTGCCTGCCCGTGATCGCGCGATGTCCATCCCTTCAGCACGGTGATCGTGGTGCCGTCTTGCAGCACGAAGGCCGAGATGTCGATGGCGCGGCCCTTGCCATGTTCGGAGATGCGCGCGCCCCGCTTGTGGTTGCGCGTGCGGCAGACATAGTGACCGGCCACGCGCAACCCCTTGAGACCGCCGCCCTTGTTGGCCAGCGTGGGCTGGACCGAGTTTTCGATCCAGCTTTTCAAGGCCTGCGCGGTCGGGCAATCCATCACCGCCTGCTGGCTGAGCAGCACGTCCGAGACCGCGCGCAGGCGCACCGCTTCGGCCACGCCACAGCCTGCAATCCGGCCCGGCACGGCGCCCACGAACTCTCCCTGGAGATCCGGGTCATTGCAGACAGCACCTTCGGCGCGCTGTTTCTGATAGGTGCGGATCAGACGGCGCACCGCGCGGGTGCGCTGTTGTGGCCGGAGCGAGACACCGGGCGCGGTGCCGCGCACTGTCGCGGCGCGTGCCTCAGCGGTCGCGATGGCGCCCGAGCTTTGCAGGACAGGCGGTTTGGACAGGCTCTCGGGGCGCAGGACCGGGCGCTTGGAGCTGTCGGGCACATTGGCCGCAGCCGTACCCGCGAGCAGCGTGAACGCCAGAAGCCAGCGCATCACGTTGGCTTCTGCGCGCGCCCGAAGTCCGGCGCGTCCGTGTCCTGCCCCGCCTCGATGATGCCGCGGCGAATGGCGCGTGTGCGGGTGAAATAGTCATGCAGGTGATCGCCATCACCGGTGCGAATGGCGCGCTGCAGGGCAAAGAGTTCCTCGGTGAAGCGCCCGAGGATCTCGAGCGTCGCATCCTTGTTGGTGAGGAAGACGTCACGCCACATGGTCGGATCGCTCGCCGCGATGCGGGTGAAGTCGCGAAAGCCTGCCGCCGAGTACTTGATCACCTCGCTGTCCGTCACCCGGCGCAGATCATCGGCCACGCCGACCATCGTGTAGGCGATAAGGTGCGGCGCGTGGCTCGTGACCGCGAGGACGAGATCGTGGTGATCCGCCGCCATCTCTTCCACGTTGCTACCCAGACCCTCCCAGAGGCGGCGCAGCTGCGCCACCGCCGCCGGGTCTGCGCCCTCGGGCGGGACCAGCAGGCACCAGCGGTTGTCAAAGAGCTCGGCAAAACCGGATTCGGGCCCGGAATGCTCAGTACCCGCCAGCGGATGGCCGGGGATGAAATGCACCGTGTCGGGCAGATGCGGCCCGACGCTGTCGATCACATCCCGCTTGACCGAGCCCACATCGGTGACCGTGGCGCCCGGTTTCAGCGCGGGCGCGATCTCGGCCGCGACCGCCCCCATCACGCCGACGGGCACGGCCAGCACCACGAGGTCAGCTTCGGCCACCGCCTCGGCGACGCTGTTGCAGACCCGGTCACAGAGGCCGATCCGACGGGCGGTTTCCCGCGTGGCCTCGGAGCGCGCAAAGCCGGTGACCTCGCCCGCGAGCCCGCGCCGCTTCATCGCCCAGAACATCGAGGAGGCGATCAGCCCCAGCCCGACCAGCGCGACACGGTTGTAGATCACGCTCATGCCGCACGCCGGAAGCTGGCGAGGGCGTCAAGCACGCGGGTCGTGTCCTCGGCGCTGCCGACAGTGATGCGCAGCGCTTCGGGGAAGCCATAGCCCTTGACCAGCCGCACCAGGATACCCGCGGATTTCAGATGCGCGTCGGCGGCCAGCGCCTCCGCCTCATCGGCAAACCGCGCCATCACGAAGTTGGCCTCGCTGTCGTCGCAGGCAATGCCCAGCTGGCGCAGCCCGCCGGTGAGCCGCGCGCGCTGTTCGGCGTTCACGGTCAGGCAGGTTTCGACAAAATTGCGGTCGCGCACGGCGGCCTCGGCCCCGGCGAGGGCGACCGTTGACATGTTGAAGGGCCCGCGGATGCGGTTGAGCACGTCGATGATGTGCTGGCTGGCATACCCCCAGCCCACACGCAGCCCGCCCAAGCCATAGAGCTTGGAGAAGGTGCGGGTCATCACCACGTTATCGCGTTCGGTGACCAGCGCCGCGCCGCCGTCGTAGCCGCCGTAGAACTCGGCATAGGCACCGTCGAGCACCAGCAAGCATTGCGGGGGCAGCGCGTCGGCGAGACCTTCCAGCTCCGCCATTTCGAGTGCGGTGCCCGTGGGGTTGGCCGGGTTGGCGATGTAGATCAGCCGCGTGGCAGGCGTCACATGGTCGAGCAGCGCCTCCACGTCCACACGGCGGTCGCGTTCGGGTGCCACCACCGGCGTGGCCCCTGCCGAAAGCGCGAAGATGCGGTAGAGCCCGAAGCCGTGCTCGGTGTAGAGCACCTCGTCGCCCGGGCCGGCGAAGGCCATGGCCAGCAGGGTCAGCACCTCGTCCGAACCCACGCCACAGATGATGCGGTCCGCATCGAGCCCATGCACCTCGGCGATGGCGCTGCGCAGGCCGGCGTGATCGGTCGGCGGATAGCGGTGCAGCGACAGCGCGGCCTCGGTCACCGCCTGTATCGCCTTGGGGCTTGCGCCAAGGGGGTTTTCATTGGAGCTCAGCTTGAGCGGGTTTTCGTGCCCCTCAATCCGGGAGGCACCGCCCTGGTAGAAGGCGATATCCATGATTCCGGGCTGGGCGCGCATGGCTGTGGTCATCGGGTGGTCTCCTGTCCGGCGGACATTAGCGAGGTGCCGCAGGCTGTGCCACCACCAAACCGCGGTCTGCGCGCATCCGAGCAAGATCTTCCGGGCAGGCACACGAAAAAGGGTCCGGTCGCCCGAGCCCTTTGCAATCGAATCTGCGGTGGCGTCAGGCCTTCTTTGCCTTGCGACGCCCGGCCCAGCCGAGCCCACCGATGGCCGCGCCCAGGAACAGGACGGAGGCGGGCAGCGGAACTGCGGAAACCGCGATCCCGTCGATGGAGAACCCATCGTTGAAGCGCACCTCGTCGCCGCCAGCGGAGAAGAAGTTGCCCAGCGTGATCTCGGCAGTGGAGACCTTCTCGCCAAAGCTGATCTCGATGGTCCGCGCGTTGCCGTTCGGAAGTCTGCCGCCGGTGCGCAGCTCCTTCGACTCGCCGCCCGCGGTGATGCGCAGGAAGGCACCCTGGTCGCTGCCGTCATTCAGCACAAAGGCGATCTTGTTGAACAGGCTTCCGGTGTCCACCGTCCACTTGATGCCAGCCGTGTCGTTGCTGTCGAGGAACCATGTCCCGCCCTGCGGCACGGTGTTCGTACGGCCAAAGACCTTGCCATCGCGCAACGCCAGCTCGGTGCCGGTGCCGATGACCGAGTTGCCAGTGCCCTGGCCACCCAGCGATTCGAATGTGCCGACCGCGGTCGACAGCGACGGGCCAACCTCACCTTCACCTTGGGTGCCGCCCAGCGTTTCGAAGTCTTCGCCGACAGTGTTGCCGCTGCCGAAACCGCTATTGTAGGCGGCAGCGTCGAATGTGGTGACTTTGATGGTGGCGGCATGGGCACCGATGGTGCCAGCAAGGGTCAGCGCAACGGCGCCAGCCACTTTCCAGATACTCATTACTCTCTCCACAATTTTAATCAATTTTTCAGGCTTGGTGCTAACTGGCGTCAGCCACATGGTCAAGCGGATTTCCGCCGAACAGACTGTTTCCAACGTAGCGTCACTTGACGGCCTCACCATCCCTCCGCGCCGCTCCAGCAGCTTGCGGGCGCTGCTGCACCGTGCCACGCTGCCCGCATGACCCAGAACGCCACCGATCTTGCCGAGCGCTATACGACCGCCGCACCTCGGTGGTCCGACAAGATGCGCGCTCTGGGGTATTTCGACGGCTACCTCGGGTTCATCGCCGATCAGGGCCGCGAGGAGACCGCGGGGCAGCAGGTCATCGACATTGGCACCGGGACCGGGGCGCTGGCCGAGGCCTGGGTCGCCATCCACGGCGCACCCGGGCGCATGGCGTTGCTCGACCCTTCCGAGGCGATGCTGGACGTGGCACGCGGCGCGCTGCTGCGCCGCGAGGTAGTGGCCGAGACCCACCATGGAGCGCTGGAAGACGTGCAGCCGGACGGCTTCGACGTGCTGCTGGCCGCGCACGTGATCGAGCATTTCGACGATCCGATGACCGCGCTGACCGCCATGCGCCGCCTCGCCCGCCCCGGCGCGCGGCTGCTGCTGGTGGTGTCGAAGCCGCATTGGTGCAACGTGATCATCTGGCTGCAATGGCGTCATCGCACCTTTCGGCCGGATGAGATCACCGATCTGATGCGCCGCGCCGGGTTCGAGGTAGAGACGCAGTATCGCTTCCCCTCCGGCCCGCCCTCGCGTACCAGTTTTGGCGTCGTCGCGCGGGCGGTCTGAACGAAAAAACCGCGCCAGCGTATGCGGCGCGGTTCTCAGACTGTCGGAGGCGAAGAGGCTTAGTTCTTCGCGTAGAATTCAACGACGAGGTTCGGCTCCATCATCACCGGGTAAGGCACATCGCCCAGAGCCGGTGTGCGCACGAAGGTGGCGCTCATCTTGGAGTGGTCCGCCTCGATGTAATCCGGCACGTCACGCTCGGGCAGCTGTGTCGCTTCGATCAGCGTCGCCATCTGCTTGGACCGGTCGCGGACCTCGATCACGTCGCCCTCTTTCACGCGGTAGGACGGGATGTTCACGATCTTGCCGTTCACACGCACGTGCTTGTGGTTCACGAACTGGCGCGCCGCAAAGACGGTGGGCACGAATTTCGCGCGGTAGACCACGGCGTCGAGGCGGCGCTCGAGCAGACCGATCAGGTTCTCACCGGTGTCGCCCTTCACACGCTCGGCTTCGGCGTAGATGCGGCGGAACTGCTTCTCGGTCAGGTCGCCATAGTAGCCCTTGAGCTTCTGCTTGGCACGCAGCTGGATGCCGAAATCGCTGAGCTTGCCCTTGCGGCGCTGCCCGTGCTGGCCGGGGCCATATTCCCGGCGGTTGACGGGAGATTTCGGACGACCCCAGATGTTTTCGCCCATGCGACGGTCGATCTTGTACTTGGCAGCGGTGCGTTTGGTCACGGCTGATATCCTTCTTATGTGGCCCGGATGGGGCGATGAAGGGCGTTGTCCTCTGGCCTTGATCCGTTTCCGGGGCCCGACAGGCATCCCCTTGCGGGGGCCACCAACACCAATGAAGCCGCGCTTATACTGTGCCCCAAGACAGAGTCAACGCCTCTTTGGAGCGCGCACTAGGCCGCGCAGCACGCGCATGGTCTGATGGCCTCAAACGGGCCGGGTCGCGCCAGAACACCGGCATTCTGGTTTCCGATTTGTTTACCATATTTTTCAAAGGGTTAAATATGATCTAAATTAGAACAAAATGAGAATATTTACGCGATTTTAGCAAGTTTGCCCGCAAAGTGGCAACGTCAGAACACTGTGAGGTTGCGATGTCCGGCGGAAGAAAAAAGCGGTTGGCAGATGTCCCCCCGGGCGCGGAGAACCCGTTGCAATTCGCCCTGTCGCAGCGCGACCGGAACACCGTGGGGATGGTGGAAGAGGCGATCAAGCACAAGCAGGTTCTGCTGGCCTTCCAGCCGGTGATGCAGGCCCGCGCGCCCGACAAGGTCGCCTTTTACGAGGGGTTGATCCGGGTGCTTGATTCCACCGGCCGGGTGATCCCGGCCAGCGATTTCATGGGCACCATCGAGAATACGGAACTCGGGCGCCAGCTCGACACGCTCGCCCTGGGCCTGGGCCTGCGCGCGCTGAACGACAACCCCAGCCTGCGCCTGTCGGTCAACATGTCGGCGCGCTCCATCGGCTATCGGCAGTGGAACCGCACGCTCGACCGTTGGCTCACGCGAAACCCGCTGATCGCCGAGCGGCTGATCCTGGAAATCACCGAAAGCTCGGCCATGCTGGTGCCAGAACTGGTCGTGGACTTCATGGACCGGTTGCAAATCGAAGGCATCAGCTTTGCGATGGATGATTTCGGCGCGGGCTACACGGCGCTGCGCTACTTCAAGGACTTCTACTTCGACATCCTGAAAATTGACGGGCAGTTCATCCAGGGCATCGCGCAAGATCCTGACAACCAGGCGCTCACCGCCGCGCTGGTCTCGATCGCGCGGCATTTCGACATGCTGACCGTGGCCGAATTCGTCGAGAACAAGGAAGACGCCGAAACCCTGATCCGGCTGGGTGTGGACTGCCTGCAGGGCTTCTACTTTGCGGCGGCCTCGACCCGGCCCCACTGGCTGCGGCCTGCCGAAAAACAGAAAGCCATCTGAGCGGCCCACCCCGGCGGCCACTTGGTTGCTGCCCAGATGTGAATGCGGTATGGACCGAACCATGAAAGGTGAGGGGGTCAGGGCCCTTTGAACCGGGGCCCGGCGAGAACGCCCCTTTGCCAGAGCTGGTAAAGGACCAACCACATGACGAATGTCGTTATCGCATCCGCCGCCCGGACCGCCGTTGGCAGTTTCGGCGGCTCCTTCGCAACCATCCCCGCCCATGATCTGGGCGCAGCCGTCCTGAAGGAAGTGGTGGCGCGCGCAGGTGTCGATGCCTCGGAAGTGTCCGAAACCATTCTCGGCCAGGTGCTGACCGCGGCCCAGGGCCAGAACCCGGCCCGCCAGGCGCATATCAACGCGGGCCTGCCGCAGGACAGCGCGGCTTGGACGATCAACCAGGTCTGTGGCTCGGGCCTGCGATCGGTCGCCCTGGCGGCACAGCACATCCAGCTGGGCGATGCGGACATTGTTGCCGCTGGTGGCCAGGAAAACATGACCCTTTCGCCGCACGCCGCCCCTCTGCGCGCCGGTCACAAGATGGGCGATATCAAGTATATCGACACGATGATCCGCGACGGTCTGTGGGACGCGTTCAACGGCTATCACATGGGTCAGACCGCTGAAAACGTTGCCGAAAAGTGGCAGATCAACCGCGAGCAGCAGGACGAATTCGCCGTCGCCTCGCAGAACAAGGCCGAAGCGGCCCAGAAGGCGGGGAACTTTGCGGACGAGATCGTGGCTTTCACCGTAAAGGGCCGCAAAGGCGACACGGTGGTCGAACAGGACGAGTACATCCGACATGGGGCCACCATCGAAGCGATGCAGAAGCTGCGCCCCGCCTTCACCAAGGATGGTTCGGTCACAGCGGCCAACGCCTCCGGCCTGAACGATGGCGCCGCAGCGGCACTGATGATGTCGGCAGATGAGGCGGAGAAACGCGGGATCGAGCCGTTGGCGCGCATTGCCAGCTACGCCACCGTCGGCCTTGACCCGTCGATCATGGGCGCGGGCCCGATCTACGCCAGCCGCAAGGCGTTGGAAAAGGCGGGCTGGAAAGCCGAAGATCTCGATCTGGTCGAGGCGAATGAGGCCTTCGCCGCACAGGCCTGCGCGGTGAACAAGGACATGGGCTGGAACCCCGAGATCGTGAACGTGAACGGCGGCGCCATCGCCATTGGGCATCCCATCGGCGCCTCGGGCGCACGCATCCTCAACACCCTGCTCTTCGAGATGAAGCGGCGCGACGCCAAGAAAGGGCTCGCCACCCTTTGCATCGGCGGCGGCATGGGTGTTGCCATGTGCCTTGAGCGCCCCTGATCAAGATCAAGGCGGCGCGTCCCAGCGCCGCCTCGCCTTTCATCCGAAGAATACGCGAGATGGACACGCAATAATATTGCGCATCCAGATTTCCTTGCGTAACAAGATTATCAGAAACACTATGGAGGAACCCTCATGTCCCGCGTCGCCCTTGTCACCGGAGGCAGCCGAGGTATCGGCGCTTCGATTTCCAACGCTCTGAAGGACGCCGGTTACACCGTCGCCGCCACCTATGCCGGCAACGATGAAGCCGCCGCGAAATTCACCGATGAGACGGGCATCAAGACCTACAAGTGGAACGTTGCGGATTACAACGCCTGCAAAGAGGGCATCGCGGGCGTCGAGGCCGACCTTGGGCCCATCGAGATCGTCGTGGCCAACGCGGGCATCACCCGCGACGCACCGTTCCACCGGATGACGCCGGAACAGTGGCAGGAAGTCATCGACACCAACCTCACCGGCGTCTTCAACACCGTGCACCCGATCTGGCCCGGCATGCGCGAGCGCAAGTTCGGGCGCGTCATCGTGATCAGCTCGATCAACGGCCAGAAGGGTCAGTTCGCACAGGTGAACTATGCCGCGACCAAGGCGGGCGATCTGGGCATCGTGAAGTCCCTGGCGCAAGAAGGCGCGCGCGCGGGCATCACCGCCAACGCGATCTGCCCAGGCTACATCGCGACCGATATGGTGATGGCAGTGCCAGAAAAGGTGCGCGAGTCGATCATTGCGCAGATCCCGGCGGGACGTTTGGGCGAGCCGGAAGAGATCGCGCGCTGCGTTGTGTTCCTCGCGTCGGACGATTCGGGCTTCATCAACGGCTCGACCATCTCGGCCAACGGCGCGCAGTTCTTCGTCTGAGCCGCAGGGCCATCCGACAGAAAAGGGCCGGTCATGACGACCGGCCCTTTTTTTCCCGTAAGATCGCTGCAGCCGATCAGCGGGAAGAGGAAAACAGCCAATGCCAGGCGTTTTTCATGGCCTGTGCGCGCTCTTCATGCGCACGTTGCATGGCATTGCGGGTATCGCGGCGGGTCGTGGCCTCAAACATGGGGGGCTCCTTGTTTGCAAAAGGTCATCTGATCTGAGATGACTATGACAGCCGCTAACAAAGCTGACAAACGAGACTTTCCAAGACCTCAGTTAAGCTGTACTTAAGCGAATATGGTTAACAGATTGCCTCCTCTCACAGCCCTGCGCGCCTTTGAAGCGGCCGCCCGGCACATGTCTTTTGCAAAGGCTGCGGATGAGCTTGCGGTCACCCCCGCCGCGCTCAGCTTTCAGATCAAGTCGCTGGAAGAGCATCTGGGCGCGCCCCTGTTCCGCCGCCTGAACCGTGCGGTGGAGCTAACGGAAGCCGGCGAAACGCTGGCACCGGGCGTGACGGAAGGCTTTCAGACGCTGGTCAACGCCTGGCGCAACACTCAACGCCTGCAGGACGATCATTCGCTGACTGTCACCGCAGGGCCCGCCTTTACCGCCAAGTGGCTGGCACCCCGCCTCTATGAATTTGCCAAGGCGCATCCCGAGATCGAGCTGCGCTTCTCGGCGGCCTTGCGGATCATGGACTTCGGGCGCGATGCGATTGACGTGGCCATCCGCTTTGGCAAGGAGGGCGGCGACGGGCTCTATTGCCTGCCGCTGGCCGAGGAATGGATCGCGCCGGTCATGACCCCCGCCTTTGCCGCGCGCTACCCCGATCCGCAAAGCCTGACCGAGGCGCCGTTGATCTTCGACGATTCGATCAATTTCCTCAGCCCGCCCTGCGACTGGGGGGCGTGGTTTGCCGCCATGGGTGTCGACTTCAACCCGACCCACGGCCCGCATTTCAGCCAAGCCGATCACGCGGTCGATGCGGCGCTGGCGGGCGTTGGCGTTGTGCTGGGGCGGCGCGCGTTGGTGGTGAAGGACATCGACGAAGGCCGCCTCGTCACGCCCTATGGGGTTGCGCTGTCCACCGGTGCGAAGTTCCGCTTCCTCTGCCCCGAGGGCAGCGAGAACCGCCCGCAGGTCAAGGCGTTTCGCGAGTGGATCCTGAGCGAGATCGACAAGACGACCCATATCACCGAGAGCTTGCAGGTGGTCGCGCCGGGCGAGCGGGCCGCATGAGCAAGGCACAGGCTACTGCCATCGGCTTCATCGCGGTGATCCTCTGGGCGCTGCTGGCGGTGCTGACCGTGGGCTCGGCCCCGACCCCGCCGCTTCTGCTCAACACCATCTGCTTCGCGATCGGTGGCACCTGCGGCCTGATCTGGACGGCTCTGTCGGGGGGCTTCGGCGTTCTGCGGCAGGTGTCCTGGCGCGTGTATCTCTTTGGCACACTTGGTCTTTTCGGGTATCACGCGCTCTATTTCTCCGCCCTGCGACTGGCGCCCGCCGCGGAGGCCGGGCTGATCGCCTATCTCTGGCCTCTACTGATCGTCCTGCTGTCCGGCCTGTTGCCGGGCGAGCGGCTCCGGCGCGGTCACGTGATCGGGGCTGTGGTGGGCTTTGCCGGGGCCGCCCTGATCATCTCGGGCGGCGGGCAAGGATTTCAGGCCGCATATCTGCCAGGCTATGCGCTGGCGCTGATCTGCGCGCTGACCTGGTCAAGCTATTCGGTGCTCTCGCGCCTGGTGGGCGACGCGCCGACCCAATCGGTCACCGTCTTCTGCCTGGGCGCGGCGGCCCTGTCTTTGCCGCTGCATCTGCTCTTTGAACAAACGGTCCTGCCTCAAGACGCCACTGGTTGGGCGGCCACAGCTCTCTTGGGCCTCGGCCCCGTGGGCCTGGCATTTTTCGTCTGGGACATCGGTGTCAAACGCGGCGACATTCAATTGCTCGGTGCGGCCTCTTATGCGGCACCGCTCTTGTCGACATGCGTCTTGGTACTGGCTGGCGTCGCGCCGCTCTCAACAACGTTGGGCGTCGCGGCACTGCTGGTCACCGGCGGGGCCGTTGTAGCCGCTTACGCCAGCTTCGGGTCGAGCCCTAGCTCGACAGGCGCGTGATTTCTTCTTTGAGACGGAGTTTCTGCTTTTTCAGGTCGGCAATTGCGAGATCGTCCATACCGGGCGAGCGTTGGGCCTCTTCGACGGCTTCGCTCAGGGACTGATGCTTCTTCTTCAGCTGGTCGACATGTGCAGTGACGCTCATTCATTCCTCCTGTTGCAACGGTACGGTGTCGAGTGAATCACAGATGGTGATTCAAGTCACGCCGCACAAGCAGCATGGGGGCGATACTCGTTAAAATTGTATTAACGGCGGCTAGAATTCCAGCGCAGCGCCGTCACGCAGCACGGCTTTGACCTCTGGAACATAGTCATCGGCGTCTGTCGTATGCCGCGCTCCGGCATGCAAGACGAGCGGTGCATGCAGCTTGAAGGCGCCCCGTCCGTTCTTGCGCGCCCGCACGATCACAAGCTCAGCGCGGCGGCCGACACGGGGCGAAAGCGGCAGCACCTCGATGCTGCCCATCCCGCTTGGCCAGGCGCCGAGGATGTCGGGCAAACGCTCGGCCCGGTGGATAATATGCGCCAGACCCTTTGGTTTCAGACGTTTCGCTGCGACACGCACCCAATCTGCCAGCGGCGCCCGTTCACCCAGCGCGGCTTCGCGGCCCGTGTCATGCGCCGCGCGGCTCGCGGCGCGGTCGAAATAGGGCGGGTTTGCCAGCACGTGATCAAACTGGCGCTGGCGCAAATCAGCAGGCAGATCCGTGATATCAGCGGTGATCACCTCCGCCGCGCCTCCACCGTTGCGGCGGGCAAGTGTCGCATAGTCGTCCTGCACCTCGACCCCGGTCAGTGAAAGGCCCGGCACCCGCGCGGCCAAGCACAACATCGCCGCACCAACGCCACAGCCGAGGTCGAGCACCGATTGCCCCGGGGCGGCCTTGACGCTGGCCGCGAGCAGCACCGGATCAACGCCCGCGCGGTAGCCTGTGCGAGGCTGATAAAGCCGCACGCGCCCGCCCAGAAACGCGTCCCGTGTGATGTTGTCGGTCATTTCCCCAGGGGGATGTCATTGTCCAGCATGACCCGGGCTGCGACCTCGTGATCTTCGGTCCGCACCATGAGCCTGCGCGGGAAGATTCCGATGCCGCCTTCGAGCACGCTCATGTTTACGTCCAACTCAAAGCAGTCTATATCCTCGCCTTGGAGAAGGGCCGTGGCAAAGGCGATGATCGTCGGGTCTGTGCTGCGCAAAAGTTCCTTCATATCAGGGATGTAAGGGCAAGCCGGCCGCGATGTCGAGCCTGCAAACGGGAAGTTGATGCCGAAGACCGAGAATTCGCAAAAACCGCATGACCGGATGGCCGCCTATCTGGCTGCCGACCTCGACGCGGTGAACACCCTGATCCGCGCGCGGATGGCCTCCGAACATGCGCCGCGCATCCCCGAGGTGACAGCGCATCTGGTCGAAGCAGGCGGCAAGCGGCTGCGCCCGATGCTGACGCTCGCCGCGGCGCATCTTTGCGGCTATGAGGGGCGGTTTCACATCAACCTTGCCGCCACGGTGGAGTTCATCCACACCGCGACCCTGCTGCATGACGATGTGGTCGATGAAAGCGGACAGCGGCGCGGGCGGCCCACGGCGAATCTGCTGTGGGACAACAAATCCTCGGTGCTGGTGGGCGACTATCTCTTTTCCCGCAGCTTCCAGCTGATGGTGGAAACCGGCTCGCTGCGCGTGCTCGACATCCTGTCGAACGCCTCGGCAACCATTGCGGAAGGCGAGGTTTTGCAGCTCACGGCGAGCCAGGATTTGGGCACCACCGAAGCGATCTACATGCAGGTGATCCGCGGCAAAACGGCAGCGCTGTTTTCCGCAGCGACCGAGGTGGGCGGCGTCATCGCCGATGCGCCCGAGGCGCATGTGCGCGCGCTCTTCGATTATGGTGATGCCCTCGGGATCGCTTTCCAGATCGTGGATGATCTGCTTGATTTTCAAGGGGATCCGGGGGCGATCGGCAAGAACCTCGGCGATGATTTCCGCGAGCGGAAGCTCACTTTCCCGCTGCTCAAGGCTGTGGCGCAGGCCGATGCGGAGGAGCGCGAGTTCTGGGAGCGCACCATCGAGAAGGGTAAACAGACCGAGGGCGACTTGGACACCGCGCAGGCCCTGCTGCGCAAGTATGGCGCGCTGACCGACACCGCCGCAGAGGCGCGCGCGTGGGCCGCCAAGGCGAAAGCCGCGCTCGCCCCCCTGCCCGCGCATGACGTCAAGGACATGCTCAGCGATCTGGCCGACTATGTGGTCGAGCGGATCACCTGAGCACCGTCGCCACACTCCACCAGTCCGGGTGCGTGTCTGACAGCACACGGGCGGCGGCCTGGGCTGCCGCCTCTGTCGGATAGAGACCGAAGCAAGTGGCGCCAGAGCCCGACATTCTGGTCAAGAGCACTGCCTCGGTCTGGTCCAACGCCTTCAGAACCTCCGCGATCACCGGTGCCACGGCCTGCGCCGCCGCGCCCAGATCGTTGCGCTGCGCGCGCAGCCAGGCGATCCAGTCGGTAGCTTCCGACCCTTGCGGCGCGGGCTGCATGGGCGCATTGTCCTTTCTGGCAAGGCGTTCAAAAACCGCTGGCGTGCCAACAGGCCTGCGCGGATTGACCAGAACAGCATGGAAGGCGGGGACATTGGCGGCGGGCGTGACCTGATCGCCGATGCCGGACATCCAGGCAGCTTGACCGTAGTGGCACACCGGAACATCGGCGCCGAGCGAGACGGCGCTTTGGCTCCAGTTGAGCGCGCGCAGCACCGCGCCTGCATCCGCCGATCCGCCGCCGATGCCGCCGCCATGGGGCAGGTGTTTCTCCAGATCGATCCGCCCGCGCCAGCCCGCCAGTTCCGCGGCCTGCCAGACGAGGTTGCGCTCATCCGTTGGCACGCCAGCCGCAAAAGGCCCCGTCACTTGCAGGGCCAGGCGCGGGCCCGGCGTCAAATGCAGCTGATCGCCGACATCGGCGAACATCACCAGGCTGTCGAGCAGGTGATAGCCATCGGCGCGCTGGCCGGTGACATGCAGGGTCAGGTTGATCTTGGCCGGGGCGAAACAGCGGATGGTGTCGGGCAGCCTCGGGTCAGTCGCGGGCAAGATGCAGCGGCTCCGCGCCTTCCTCGGCCAGAACCACATCGAGCCCGACCTCGAGCTTGCGCCGGATCCGCTCGGGCTTGGCCTCGCTAATCGGGTCGTCCTCATCGACGAAAGACAGCGCGCGCGCCCATTGGAACTCGGCCTCGCGCTTGCGACCCACGGCCCAGTAGACATCGCCGAGGTGATCGTTCACCACCGGATCGACGGCCATCAGCTCAACCGCGCGCTCCATATGCGGCACCGCCTCTTCATAGCGGCCCAATCGGTAGAGCGCCCAGCCCAGCGAGTCGATGATATAGCCGCTGTCAGGGCTGGCCGCGACCGCGCGCTCGATCATCTCGAGCGCCTCTTCCAGCTTGATCTGTTTCTCCACCAGCGAATACCCGAGGTAGTTCAGCACCTGCGGCTGGCCCGGGTTGATCTCGAGCGCGGCGCGGAAATCCGCCTCGGCCTCATCCCAATTGCCCTGCCGTTCATGCGAGATGGCACGGGCATAATAGAGGAACCAGCTCGGCCCGCCATGATCTTCGACCAGCGCCGCAGCCCGGTTGTAGGCGACAACGGCCTCGGCAAAGCGGTCTTCCTGGCGCAGGGCATCGCCCAGCGAGGAGTGCACCGAGGCGAGGTGGCCGTGACTGCGGGTGAGCTGTTCGAGGACCTCGATCGACGCATCCGGCTTGCCCCAGCGGCGCAGCGCTTCGGCGCGCCCGAGCTCAGCCGCATGATAGGCGGGATCGTTCTGCGGCACCTCCCGGTAGACCGCGATGGCCTGTTCATACTGTTCCAGCGTCTCGAAGAGGTCCGCCGTCAGCAACAGCCCGTCCACATGCTCCGGCCGCAGCGCCAGGGCGATCTGCGCATAAAGGATCGTGTATTCGGGCCCCGCCTCGCTGCGCAGCGCCGCGGCAACGGAATAGAACACCTCGGCAAAACCGTCTTTCACCGAGGTGATATGCCGGAAAGGCACAGCTTCTTCGCTGTTCAGCGTCTCGATCATCTCTTCGATCTCGGGGTCCGTGGCCCCGCTGAACATCCGCTCCAGCAGCGCCAGCGCTTCCGCGTTGCGCTCCAGCTGTGACAGGACCTCGGCACGCGCTAGAACGCCGCGCCGCGTCTGCACGATCGAACCAGTGGTATCGCCAGCGAAAATCTCTTCCGCGCCTTCAAAATCACCCACGGATGCCAAGGCCATCGCCTTGTGATACAGTGCAAATCCCTGAAGCCCGGGCTCCTGGGCCACCTCGTCAAAGGCGGCCAGCGCATCATTCGCGCGCCCGGCTCCCAGCATCGCCCAGGCCTTGATCAACCCGTCGACGAGCGGACCGACACCCTGCCCGCTCGGCGTGCTGGCCAGCAGCGCGTCATACTCCTCCTCGAGGATCATATCGGCGGTGAGCACCAGTTCGGCGATCTGGCTGTCCTCGACAAGACTGGCGAGCGCTTCGGCCACGGGGACCACCCGCTCGACCCGACCAAGCGCCAATTGCGCCGCCACGACGCTTTCCATCAACGCCGGGTTGCCCGGATCGCGCGCCAGCGCCTGGATGAAATAGGTGGCCGCCTGCTCATAATCGCTCTGCATAGCGGCGGAGCGCGCGGCAAGATACGGCCCGGCAATGGATTGCGCGGCCAACGGCATCGCAACCGTCACGGACAAGGCCAGTGCGGCGGTGGTGGTCATCAGTCGAAACACAGGGGCTGCTCCCTCGGGAAGTTTCTATTTTGCCTCAGGCTAACAGGTTCGGGACCAAGCGCAATCCTGCGGCGCGCCGCGCGGCCATATTCCACTGATACTGCGCGATCCTTAAGCGCCCCTTAGCGGCAACCGTGCGGCCAGGCAGCGGCCTTACATATTGGGATAATTCGGCCCGTCGCCCCCCTGCGGCGTGGTCCAGACGATGTTCTGCGCCGGGTCCTTGATGTCGCAGGTCTTGCAGTGCACGCAGTTCTGGAAGTTGATCACAAACCGCGCGTCCTTGCCCTCTTCCTCGACGAATTCATAGACCCCCGCCGGGCAATAGCGCGCCGAGGGGCCCGCGTATTTCGGCAGGTTTTCCTTCACCGGCACCTCCGCGTCTTTCAGCGTCAGATGCGCGGGCTGGCTTTCCTCGTGATTGGTGAAGGAGAAGGCGACGTTGGTCAGCCGGTCGAAGGACAGTTTGCCGTCGGGTTTGGGATAGTCGATAACCTGATGCTTGGCGGCTTCTTCGGTCGCCTCGGCGTCGGATTTGCCGTGACCGATGGTGCCGAAGAGCGAGAAGCCCATCGTGTTGGTCCACATGTCGAGCCCGCCCAAGGTCAGGCTGGCGGTGAGGCCATACTTCGACCACAAGGGCTTGACGTTGCGGACTTTTTTCAGATCCTGGCCGATCTTTCCGGTCCGTACATCTGTCTCGTAGGCGGTCAGCTCGTCGCCGCTGCGCCCCTCGGCGATGGCGGCAATCGCGGCCTCAGCGGCGGCGATGCCCGAGAGCATCGCGTTGTGGTTACCCTTGATCCGCGGCACGTTGACCATGCCGACGGAACAGCCGAGCAGGGCCACGCCCGGCGCCACCATCTTGGGCATCGACTGGAAGCCACCTTCGGAAATCGCGCGCGCGCCGTAGGCGACGCGTTTGCCGCCCTCCAAGAGCTCGGCGACCATCGGGTGGTGCTTGAACCGCTGGAACTCCATGTAAGGGAAGAGATGTGGGTTCTTGTAGTTCAGGTGCACCACGAAACCCACGTAAACCTGATTGTTCTCAAGGTGATAGATGAATGAGCCACCACCCGCGTTGCTGTTCAGCGGCCAGCCCATTGTGTGGGTCACAGCCCCTTCGCGGTGCTTGGCCGGATCGATCTCCCAGATCTCCTTCATGCCGAGGCCGTATTTCTGCGGCTCATGCCCATCGGAGAGGCTGTATTTCGCGATCACCTGCTTTGAGAGCGACCCGCGCACGCCTTCACTGAGGAAGACGTATTTGCCATGCAGCTCCATGCCCGGCTCGTAGCCATCGCCCTTGCTGCCATCGGCATTCTTGCCGAATTCGCCCGCAACGACGCCCTTTATCCCGCCATTGTCGTCGAAAACCAGCTCCGAACAGGACATACCGGGGAAGATTTCCACACCCAACTCTTCGGCCTGCTCCGCCATCCAGCGGCAGACGTTGCCCATGGAGACGATGTAATTGCCGTGGTTGTTCATCAGCGGCGGCATCGGGAAGTTCGGGATACGCAGCTTGCCCGCTTCGCCGAGCATGTAGAAGTTGTCTTCCACCACCGGCACGTTGAGCGGCGCGCCTTTCGCTTTCCAGTCCGGGATCAGCGTGTCGAGCCCGACCGGGTCCAGCACCGCGCCAGACAGAATATGCGCGCCCACCTCGGAGCCCTTCTCGAGCACAACCACGTTGCAATCGGCGTCCAATTGTTTCAGCCGGATCGCCGCCGACAGGCCCGCCGGGCCCGCGCCAACGATGACGACATCGTATTCCATTGCTTCGCGTTCTGTCTCGGACATCTCCGGCTCCCTCACATTCCATCGGGGCGCGGCCCCACCCGCGCAACAATCGTTCGCGATTGGCTAAACCACGCGCCCAGCCAATGCAATCGCAACGAGACGTCATAAAGGTGCTTCGTGAAAAAAATCAACAAAAATTCATGTGATGTGCTTACGCTTCGGGCCAGTCGCCCATCAGATAGCGCGGCCCGGCCCCTTTTTCCGCCGCCCGGTCGGTCGGATTGTAGAGCGCGCAATTGGGCAGCGACAGGCATCCGCAGCCAATGCAGCCGTCGAGATTGTCGCGCAGCCGGGTGAGCGTCTCGATCTTTTCGTCGAGCCGATCCCGGAACCCGGCACTGATCCGCGCCCAGTCGGCCTTGGTGGGCGTGCGCCCCCCGGGCAGCCGGTCCAACTCAGCGCGAATCTCCGGCAGGGTGAAGCCGAACTGCTGCGCGATCATCACGAAGCTGAGCCGCCGCAGATCGGAGCGTTCAAACCGCCGCTGCCCGCCCGGATTGCGCCAGGGTTTGATCAAGCCTTGCGCTTCATAATAGCGGATCGCCGAGACGGCGAGCCCGGTCCGAGAGGCCAGCGCGCCAATTGACAGCCCGTCGTTCAATGCCATGCAAAAAACCCCTTGACCTAAAGTTAGGTTTAGAAATTACGGTACAGGTCATCGAGAGAAATTCAAGAGGAGACACCCGATGACCGCACAGCTTGAACATGCCAATTACACCGTCTCCGATGGGGCCGCGACCGCCGCCTGGATGCAGGACCTCTTTGGCTGGCACATCCGTTGGCAAGGCGAAGCCAAGGACGGCGGGCATTCAATCCACGTGGGCACAGACAGCCAGTACCTGGCGCTCTACACGCCTGGCGCGGACACCACACACGGGCCCAGCAGCTACGTCACACGTGGCGGGCTCAACCATATCGCGGTGGTGGTCGACGACATCGACGCGATGGAGGACGCGGTCAAATCCGCGGGCTTCACCCCCGGCAACCATGGCGACTATGAGCCTGGGCGTCGGTTCTACTTCCATGATCACGACAACATTGAATACGAGGTGGTGCAATACGACTGACAGAGGCTGGCAAAGCCGAACGATCCTCTTGCATTTTCCTCCGTATTTGGGTCAGCTATCTGCCAACCTTCACCAGCGGCCCCCGGCTTGCCCGGCGGGCCGCATCATTTCGTGGACGAGTACAGATGGACAAGATACCCATGACCCGCAAGGGCCACGCCGATCTGGAAGCGGAGCTGAAACAGCTGAAATCCGTCGAGCGCCCCGCCATCATCGCCGCCATCGCCGAGGCGCGCGAGCACGGCGATCTGTCGGAGAACGCCGAGTATCATTCCGCCCGCGAAAAGCAGTCCTTTATCGAAGGCCGCATCAAGGAGCTGGAGGGCGTGCTGGGTCTGGCCGAGGTCATCGATCCGTCGAAAATGTCCGGCACCATCAAGTTCGGCGCCACCGTCACACTGGTCGACGAAGACACCGACGAGGAGAAGACCTGGCAGATCGTGGGCGAGCATGAGGCCAACATCGAACAGGGCCTGCTGAACATAAAATCGCCGATCGCCCGCGCTTTGATTGGCAAGGACGAAGGCGACAGCGTAGAAGTGCGCACGCCGGGCGGTGAGAAATCCTATGAGGTGCTCAAGATCGTCTACGCCTGACGGGAATTGCGACGATGACGGACACGACAGACACATCAGAGCGCGCAGAGCCGAGCACGCGCCCGACGCCGCTGGGCATCTATGACCGGCCCGGCACCGATGGGATCACCAGCATCGAGGTGGTCGCGCTGGCGCTCTCGGGGCTGTGGCTGCTCGCAGCGGCGCTCTTCTTTCTCTTCGCACCGACAGCAGGCGAGGGGCTCGACGGGCTGCGCTTCATCATGGTCATGCTGGCGATTTTCATGCCTGTTGGCATGATCTGGGTCGCCGCCACCGCCGCGCGCTCCAGCCGGATCATGCGCGAGGAAAGCCAGCGTCTGCAGACCGCCATCGATGCGATCCGCCACGCTTATATTGCCCAGAACCAGAGCGGTGCGATGGGCCCGGAGCCCGCCTCGGTGGCGCGCAAGCTCGACGAGATCGCCGAAGCCGCGCGCAAGACCGAAACAGCGCTCGCCACCTTCACCTCGCGCCGCGAAAATGAGCGTGCCCCTGCGCCGGCGCCGGCGCCAGACCCCGCAGTCGATGATCAGCCCCGGCTGGCGCTTGGCACACAGGTGGGCGATATGGCCCCTCCGCTGGCGGTCGAAGACTTCATCCGCGCGCTCAACTTCCCCGAAACGGCAGAGGACGAAGCGGGTTTCGCCGCCCTGCGTCGCGCGCTGAAGGACCGCTCCGCCGCACAGCTGATCCAGGCCGCGCAAGACGTGCTGACCCTGCTCAGCCAGGACGGCATCTACATGGACGATCTGCGCCCGGACCGCGCGCGCCCCGAGATTTGGCGCCAGTTCGGGCAAGGGGCACGGGGCCGCCCCATCGCCGCATTGGGCGGCGTGCGCGACCGCTCCTCACTCGCTCTGACGGCGGGCCGCATGAAGCAGGACCCGATCTTTCGCGACGCGGCGCATCACTTTCTGCGCCGTTTCGACAAGACCTTCGCGGAGTTCGAAACCACCGCGTCAGACAGCGAAATCTCCGCGCTAGCCGAGACGCGAACGGCCCGCGCCTTCATGCTGCTGGGCCGCGTCGCGGGCACCTTCGACTAGCGCGCCATCCGCGTCAGATCATGGGTTTGTCGGCGCGCCCTGCCCTCTATGCGATATCCAGATGTGGCACCGTGCCATCCGATACGCGCAGGTCAGGTGCAGACCTTGGCGCGGCTCTCTGCGTCAAACTCCGCCTCAAGTTCAGCGCCATCAACCAGCGTGAAGGTCACCCGCGCACCCGCAATCTCGGCGCCCGTGACCCGGATCTGGCCCAGATCGGAGTGCGCCTGTCGGTCGTCCACGTCGATGGTGAAACCGGTGCGCTGCCCGGCCGAGAGCGCGTCGAGCCGAATGCTGAGCTGATCCGCACCATCAGCGATCTGCGCATCGCCCACCCCGTCACCGGCGGCAAAGGGCTGAAACACCTCGACCCCGGCGCCGCCCGCCGCGGTATCAAAGATCAGCCCCCCGGATGAGCCGCGCAAATCGATGCGGAGGTCCGACACGAAGACCCCCGTCGCCGTGTGAATGATCTCGAACCGGTCGCGCGGCGCGCTTTCGACGAATTTCACGGTCAGCGCCTGGACACACTCGGCCTGCGCCTGCGCCGCGAAAAGGCCGATCACCCCGGCACATAGGAGTTTGGATGGAAGCACGGAGGACCTCTCTGAAAGCTTGTCTTCGCAGCGGACGTAGAGCGCGACGGGCCAGTGGAAAGCCTCGAGGTTATAGCCCGAAGCTGCCGAAGGGGATATAGCGCACCGGCGTGCCGGGTGTGATCTCCATCGCCTCATGCGGCAGTTCCACCAGACCCTCGGCCCAACTGAGCCCCGACACCCGGCCCGAGCCTTCCGAAGGGAACACCTCCGCCCGACCCTCGCGGATGCGCGCGCGCAGGAACTCTGACCGGCCCGGCTTCTTGGCCTTGCGGAAGGCCGCGGGCACGGCGAACCCCTGCGGCTCCACCCAGGGCATCCCCGCGAGGCGGGCCATCGCCGGGCGCGCAAAGATCAAGGCGCAGGTCATCGCCGCCACCGGGTTTCCGGGCAGGCCGAAGACCGGCACGCCCGACCAGAACCCGAGCGCCAGCGGACGGCCCGGTTTGACGGCGATGCGCCAGAGCGTCATCGCACCGGCCTGTTTGAGCAGCGCCGAGACATGGTCTTCGTCCCCCGCAGAGGCGCCCCCGCTGGTCAGGATCAGATCCGCCCGTGCTGCCGCCTGGTCAAGCCGGTTCGACAGCGCGGCCCCGTCATCAGGCACGATCCCCATGTCAACAGGCTCATGGCCAAGACGGCGGATGATCTCGAGCAACATGGGTCGGTTCGCGTCAAAAATCTGACCCGGACCAGCCGCCGCCCCGGCCTCGACCAATTCCGCGCCGGTGGAGATGACCGCGACGCGCAGGGGCGCGCGCACCTCGACCTCCTGCACGCCCACCGCGGCCAGCAGCGCAGCTTCCGCGGGCCCAACCCGCGTTCCGCTGACCAGTGCCACATCGCCTGCGACCACGTCTTCGCCCGCGGCGCGCGTGTTGGCCCCCTGTTTGATCGGGCCGCGAAACGCGATTTCGCCCTCCTGCAGTGTCACGTCTTCCTGCAAGACAACCGTGTCCACGCCCTCGGGCAGGGCCGCTCCGGTGAGGATGCGCACCGCACTGCCCGCATCAACTGTTCCGGGCCTGTCACCCGCTGCCGCGCGGCCCCCCGCCAGCGGCATGCTGTGCACGCCCGCCTCTTTGCCGCCCGCAAAGCCGTATCCATCAACGGCGGTGTTGGACAGCGGTGGGTTCGACCGTTTGGCTGTGACATCCTCAGCCAACACCTGGCCTGCGGCATCCGTCACCGGGCACCGGGAGATCTTGGTGATCGGCGCAAGCCTTGCGTTCAGCAGATCCAGTGCCTCGCGCACCGGCGTCCAATGCACGCCCGGTGGCAGCGCGAAGCAGCTGTTGGACAACCGCG
This sequence comes from Roseobacter cerffii, assembly GCF_054226325.1. Lineage (NCBI taxonomy): Bacteria > Pseudomonadati > Pseudomonadota > Alphaproteobacteria > Rhodobacterales > Roseobacteraceae > Roseobacter > Roseobacter cerffii. Next base: position 1,123,827 of record NZ_CM135757.1, on the reverse strand, counting down.
GTGGTTGCCGAGCGGCTTCGCGCAACACGTCTTCATGGCCGATACCAAATATCCAACCTTCGTCCCGCTCCTCCACAGCAAGCATGCGGTGCAGCACCTCAACATCGAGAGCCGACACAGTTCGCGCAATCTCTTGAACTTGCCAGGCATCCTTAATGCGATCTTTGGGCGCCACCCCAAGTGTCAGGGATGGCCAAATCTCAACAAGCGCAATCGACTTATCCAGAGGCTCAAACGGCCAGATGGCGGCGTCAAACCGCTTGCGCAACCGCGCCAGAACCGGCAGCCCCATGAGCACCTGCGACCCGACGGCCCCCGTGCCCCCCAGCTGCCAGCACGAAAACGCACCCTTGGCCTGCTCCTCCGCCGCGCGCCGCTCGGGAAACGGGTTGTGATAATCCGTCTTGCGGCGTGGTAGCCCGTCAATCTCGCGCTTCAACCCGTTGAACCAGAAGGGCCCGCGCCCGCCGAACCCCAGATTGATCTCAGCCGCAAGGTCAAAGCGGTTGTTGGCCTTGGGGCTGTCCTCGATCCGCGCCTCCAGCCAGTCCCACAGCGCAAAAGGGTCGGCCTGCCCGGTGATGGCCGCGGCAAACCCGGCGGGATATCCAAAGGGGAAATCAAACCCGGCCAGCACCCGGCGCCCGGCCGCCCGCTCGGTCTCAAACAGCGCCGTGAGCCAGTCTTCGGCCACCCCGCGATTGCGCAGATAGACCGGCTCCTCGGCGCGTCCCTCCCGCGCTACGCATGCCCAGATCGCATCGGCGCGCGGCGCGGGCCCGGTGTCATTGCCACCCGACCAATCGACCATCACCACCGTCTCGAACGCCTTCACAACCCCACCTCGGCGAGGATGAAATCTGCAATGGCCACCGTGTCATTGAGGTCAAAGACCGGCCTGTCGATCTCGACCGCACTGTCGCTCGCCACGGCCCGGACCGTCGGGTCTTCCGCAGCGATCAGCGGGTTCCGGGTCTCGGCCCGGAACGCCTCGATCTTGGGGTGCGCATCGCGCTTGTAGCCCTCGACCAGCACCAGATCGACCGGGCTCAGCTTGGCCAGCAGCGTCTCCAGCGTGGGCTCCTCTGCTCCGCGCAGCTCATGCATCAGGGCAAAGCGTTTCCGCGAGGCAAGCAGCACCTCGGTGGCCCCGGCCTCCCGATGGCGATGGCTGTCCTTGCCCGGCTGGTCGACGTCGAAGACGTGATGCGCGTGCTTCACCGTCGACACCGTGAGCCCACGCCCGGTGATCTCGGTCACCAGCCGTTCCATGAGCCCGGTCTTGCCCGCATTTTTCCACCCGACGACCCCGTAAAGCTTCATAACAACGCCTCGGCACGCGCCAGATCGTCGGGGGTATTCACGTTGAAAAACGGATCGAAACGCGCAACCGGGAAGCGCGCCAGCCGACCGCCATGGGCGTCCGTCCACAGCACAACCTTGCGCAACCCGCCCACAAGGGCCGCGCGCAGATCATCGCGCAAAGCCACGGGCCAGAGGCCGAAGGTTGGATGCCGCACGGTGCCGCGCTCCGGATCCGGCGTGGCCGCCAGCACCAGCGGATGATCCATGCCCTCGCCTGCGAGCAGCAGCTGCGGCACCAGATCGCCGGGAAAAAACGGCGTGTCGGCGGCGGCGGTGACAATCGTCTCCGCCCCCTGCTCCGCCGCCCAATCGAGCCCGGCCAGTACCCCCGCCAGCGGCCCGGCAAACCCCGCCACGCTGTCCGCCAGCACCGCCAGGCCGAAGCGATCAAACCGCGCCGGATCGCCATTGGCATTGAGCGCGAGCCCCGCCACCTGCGGCGACAGCCGCTCGATCACCCGGTCGAGCAGGGTCTGCCCGCCAAGGCGCAGGAGGCCCTTGTCGCCGCCGCCCATGCGCGTGGCCTGCCCGCCCGCGAGAATCACGCCCAGAGGTTGGTTCATTCCGCAGCCTTCCGCCCCGCACGCCGCGGCTCGTCCGGAACGGCCGCCGGGTCCGCATCACGCATGAGCCGCGCCTCACCCGAGAGGCAGACAAAGCGCTGCCCCTTCATGCGCCCGATCAACGTCAGCCCCACCTGCTGGGCAATCTCGACGCCCCAGGCCGTAAAGCCCGACCGAGAGGCCAGCACCGGGATGCCCATCATCGCCGTCTTGATCACCATCTCGGAGGTCAGCCGCCCGGTGGTGTAGAGGATCTTATCCGCTGCACTCACGCCCTCGGCCAGCATCCAGCCCGCGATCTTGTCGACCGCATTGTGGCGGCCGACGTCTTCCATATAGACCAGCGGCCGATCTTCATAGCAGAGCACCGTGCCATGGATCGCCCCCGCTTCAAGATACAACGACGGCGTGCGATTGATCTTACCACTCAGGCTGTAAAGCCACGACGTCCGCACCTCAGTCTGCGGCAGCACAACACCTTCGAGCCCGGCCATCATGTCGCCAAAAACCGTGCCCACGGCACAGCCGCTCGTGCGGGTCTTCTTGCGCAGCTTCTCTTCGAAATCCGTCTGCCGGGCGGTGCGCACCACGACCGTTTCCAGCTCGTCGTCATAATCCACGCGGGTGATCTCGTCATCGGCGCGCAGCATGCCCTGATTGCGCAGAAACCCCAGCGCCAGATAGTCGGGATAGTCGCCGATGGTCATCGCCGTCACGATCTCCTGACCGTTCAGAAAGATCGTCAGCGGACGTTCCTCGACCACATTGGTCTCAACCGCAGCCCCGGTGTGATCGGTGCCCGTGACCGCCCGCGTCAGCCGCGCGGCACCGGGATCGGGTGCGATCAGGTAATCGCGGGTGTCGTCCAGTTTGGCCAATTGCATCCTCCGTCGGGCTGGGCTACGCCTTGGGCGACACACTAGAAGCATATCATGCCCTCCACCACATCGAAAACACGCACGACGGCGGGAGCCTATTGGAAGGGTGTTGCAGATGGCGCGCCCTTCATCCTCGTGGTGGTGCCCTTTGCGATGCTGTTCGGCGTTCTCGCCACCGAAGCCGGGCTGAACGTCCTGGAAACGCTGGCCTTTTCTGCCGTGGTCTTCGCCGGGGCGGCACAGTTCACCGCGTTGCAGCTGATGCAGGAAAACGCGCCCACGGTGATCGTGCTGGCCTCGGCGCTGGCCGTGAACCTGCGGGTGGCGATGTATTCCGCCTCGCTCACTCCCTGGATCGGCGCCGCGCCCTTCTGGCAGCGCGCCATTGCCGCGTACTTCACGGTCGATCAGTCCTATGCCTGCTCGGTGGCGCAGTTCGAGAAAGAGCCGCAGATGAGTGTCCCGCAGCGCATGGCCTATTTCTCCGGCGTGCTCAGCCCAATTGTCCCGCTCTGGTACATCAGCACGGTGATCGGCGCGCTCGTCGGGACGCAAATCCCCGAGACCTGGGCGCTGGATTTTGCCCTGCCGATCACCTTCCTGGCCCTTGTGGCGCCGATGCTGCGCACCGCGGCGCATGTGATTGCGGCGCTCGTGGGCATCGCGGTGAGCCTGCTCACCGCCACGGTGCCCTATTCGCTGGGCCTGATCATCGCGGGCACGCTGGGCATGATGGCGGGGGCGCAAGCGGAAGTCTGGCTCGCACGCAGGAGGCTGGCCCATGATTGACACCACAACCCTCTGGATCGTGATCATCGGCTTGGGCATCGGCAGCTACGCGCTGCGCTTCACCTTCCTGGGGATCGTCGGCGACCGGCCCATGCCCGCCTGGCTGCTGCGCCACCTGCGCTATACCGCTGTCGCAATCCTGCCCGCGCTTGTCGCACCCCAGGTCGTCTGGCCTGCCGCAACCGGGGGCGAGGCCGACTTGCCGCGCATGTCCGCCGCCGCGGTGACGCTGGTGGTGGGGCTGCTCACGAAAAACGTGCTGGCAGCGATCATTGCCGGGGCGGGAACGCTCTTCGGGTTGTTGTGGCTGATGGGCGCCTGACACCAGACCTAGACGCACTCGGATTACGTCTATCGGGTGGAAGCGTAAGACCTGTCTTGCCCACCCTCGGGCCGGGCACGGTCCTCACTCAGATGTATCGACGTCGGAGACTTACAGCTCTACGCCTCTACCCTTCGACCGGCACAATCCCGTCTCGCACGTTGCCCTCGTCGTCCTCGTAGTAGCGATCCGTCACCACGCCCGGACGCCCTGCGATCTGATCCATCAGCTTCACCGGATAGAACGTGGGCTCGATGTCCGAAAACCCCGGCACCTGCTTCAGGATCGCCGTTGTCGAGCGGGTGCAGAAGGCGCCCGGCACCGCCCCGTTCTGGCGCACCAGTTGCAGCGCGATCTCTGCCTGTTCCGGCGTCACCACGATCTCTTGCGTGACAACATGGTGCGAATTGCGAGCATGGGCGCTCTTGTAGGCCTGAACCCAGGCCGGCGAGATTCCATAGAGAACGTCGCCCCGCTCGGCCACCAGCTGGTGCTGGAACGAGCCCGCAGGATCAAAGATCACCTGCTGCGAGCCTGACACCATCAGCGCCGTATGCCCGCCGGCGCCGGTGGTGTTGTTGACCATGGTGAAGATGGTGAGCTTTGGCGGCCCCTCCGGCACATAGGCCTTGGCCGCAACCTCCTCGGGTGACGCCTCGAAGGGCGACGACACAGCACAGCCCGACAGCGCAGCCACAAGGGCCAGCATTGCAAGTATCCGCATCGGAGGGCGCTCCGCCAGCGTTCGGGATCAGGTGATGAAGATCGCCATCAGGATGATGATCGCCAGGATCACGATGACGGTCCGGGTGGTGAACTGCATGAAGCCGTCAAAGGTCTTCTCTTGCACCTCAATATCCATCTCGCCGTGCTTGTGTTCTGCCATTGCCGCAGCCCTTCCGTTGTCTTTGCGCCAAAGCCCTACTGGATTCGGCGCGCCATGTCACCTCTCCGCACCACCTGTTGCGACGAAATGCGCCTCAGACGTCGCTTTCGATATCTTGCGCCAGACGAAAGCCAATGCGCCGCGCCTCGGTCTTCTCTGCCGGTTTCGGCAGCGCGCGCAGCATGACGTTCAGCTGGCTCACATGCTGCACCAGCTGCGTGCGCCCACCCGCGCCGTCCGAGCCATAGAAGGTCACGATATCGGGATCAAAGTACCCCATGCCCTCGATCCGCAGCACCCCCGCATCGCCGCCCGTAAACCCCATCGCAACTTCTTGCGTATTATCAAGTTGTTCCTCGAAGGTCTTCAGGTAAAGGATGATGCGCTCATAAGCCCATTGCGCGGGCGATTTCTGCCCCGTGGGCTTACCCGCGATCTGTTTCGGCACATCGGTCTTGGTGGGCGCCGGGGTGTCCGGATCGCAATGCACCTCGTGCCGGCGCGGCAAGGCATCCGCTTCCACCGCCTCCGCCGAGGTTTCGATCTTCTCACCCATAGCTCACCCTTTGCGTTGATACTCCCAGGCATCATCTTCGCGGCGGTGCCGCGTGGCAAGCCCATCCTGATAGAGGTGGCTCAGGTGTGCGACGGATTCGACCAGCGCCAGCCCATACTCCCCCGCGCCGATCTTGCGCTTGAAAAGCGGGGCGAAGCACTCGGCGGCGGTCTTCGGCGTCTCGATGAACGCCAGCAGGCGCTTCAGCGCCCCGTGATGATTGTCGATCAGCTGCCGCATCCGCGTGGGCAGCCCGGTGAAGGGCAGCTTGTGCCCGCCCAGTACCAGATGCCCGGGCTGTGCCAGCTCCGCCAGCCGCTCACAGGCCTCCAGCCAGTCGGCAATCGGGTCGGCCATCGGTTCCGTTGCATAGACCCCGATGTTGGGGCTGATCGACGGCAGGATCTGATCGCCCGCCAGCACCAGGTCATCGTCCTGGCTCCAGAAGGTCGCATGTTCCGGCGCATGGCCATTGCCGATGTGCACCTCCCAGGTCCGCCCGCCCATTTCGATGCTATCCCCCTGCTTGATCCGGGTATAGCCCAGCGGCAGCGGCTCCACGATGTCCGCGAAGTTGAAGGGCCGCTCCTCCGCGCGCTGCGCGTAGATCTCCGGGTCCATCCCCGCGCTGCGATAAAACGCCAGCGTCTCGGGCGATGGCACCGGCTGTTCGTCCAGCGTCAGCATCCGTGCGGTTAGCCAGGCGGTGCGCGTCGTGATCAGCTCCGCGCCATGCGCGGTCTGGAACCACCCGGCCATCCCGACATGATCCGGATGATGATGGGTCACCACGACACGCCGCACCGGCTTGCCGCCGAGCGGCCCGTCGATGAGCGTCTGCCACAGCGCCTTGCCGCGTTTCGAGGAAAACCCGGTGTCAATCACCGTCCAGCCGTCACCATCGTCCAGCGCATAGACATTCACATGGTCTAGCTTCATCGGCAGCGGCAGCCGCATCCACAACACACCGTCCGCCACCTCCACAGCCTCCCCCTCTGCGGGCGGCGCTTCCCAGGGATAGCGCAGACCTTCGGGGGGCTGGTCTTTCATCAGGCGGCGAACTCCTCCGGTGTGAGCGCATAGACGTCGTAATCGCCCGCCTGCGCCTGCGCAAGCAGGCTGTTGTGGTCCGGCAGCAGCCGCTGAATGTAAAAGGTCGCCACCTTGGCGCGCGGGCCCTTCGGGTCTTGCAGCGCTGAGGCCAGATGGATATGTCCGCCCAGAACCCGCGCAAAGGCGCGCAGGTAGGGCACGGCGCCTGCAAAGCGCACGCGGTGGTTCTGGCTGATCATCCACTCGGTGGTCTCGCGCAGGGATTCGCTCGCCTGCCACACGGGCTCGGCGAGCTCCGGCAGCACATCGCGGGCCGCTTCCGCCGCCGCCTCGATCTCATCCATGAGCTGATAGGCCGCCTCGCCGCCGTCCATCATCTTGCGCGCCACCAGATCCATGGCCTGGATGCCGTTGGTGCCCTCGTAAATGGTCGTCACGCGCACATCGCGCGCGTATTGCGCGGCCCCCGTCTCTTCGACAAAGCCCATGCCGCCGTGCACCTGAATGCCCATGGCCGCGACCTCGTTGCCGATGTCCGTGCCGAAGGCCTTGGCAATGGGGGTCAGAAGTGCGGCGCGCGAGGTCCAGCGGTCGTCCTCGGTCGCCGTGGACATGTCGATCGCCACCGCGCACATCAGCGCAATACCCCGCGCCGCGTAGGTGTCGGCCCGCATGGTCATCAGCATCCGCCGCACATCCGCATGGTCGATAATCGCACCCGTCTCGCCTTCCGTGCGCCCCTGCTTGCGGTCGAGCGCATAGGCCAGCGCGTGCTGATACGCGCCTTCCGCGGCCCCCACGCCCTGCCCGCCGACGCCAAGCCGCGCGTTGTTCATCATCGTGAACATCGCCGCCATGCCTCCGCCTTCGGGGCCCACGAGCCAGCCGGTCGCGCCATCATACTGCATCACGCAGGTGGGCGAGCCGTGCAGGCCCATCTTGTGCTCCAGGCTCACGACCTTGAGGCTGTTGGCCACCCCCGCGTTACCCTGCTCATCCGGCAGGTTGCGCGGCACGAGGAAGAGCGAAATCCCCTTGGTGCCCGCAGGTGCCCCCGGCAGCCGCGCCAGCACCAGGTGACAGACATTCTCGGTGAAGTCATTGTCGCCCCAGGAGATGTAGATCTTCTGCCCGGTGATGCTGTAGGTGCCATCACCATTGTCCTCGGCCTTGGAGCTGAGCGCGCCCACGTCCGAGCCTGCCTGCGGTTCGGTCAGGTTCATCGTGCCAGTCCATTCGCCGGAGACGAGCTTGGGCAGGTAGAGCGCCTTGATCTCGTCCGAGGCGTGATGCTCCAGTGCCTCGATCTGGCCTTGCGTCATCAGCGGCGCGAGTTGCAGCGACAGACACGCGGCACTCATCATCTCGTTCACCGCCGAGGTCAGCGTCATCGGCAGGCCCATGCCGCCAAACTCGGGGTCGGCGGCCATGCCGACCCAGCCGCCTTCCGCGATCGCGCGGTAGCCCTCGGCAAAACCGGGCGAGGTGCGCACGACACCGTTCTCCAGCCGTGCGGGGTGCAGATCGCCCGGGCGCTGCAGCGGGGCCAACACCTCGTCACAAAGCTTGGCCGCTTCGGTCAGGATCGCCTGCGTCACATCCGGGCTCGCCTCGGCAAAGCGCTCGGTGCCCTGCACGGCGTCAAAGCCCACCACATGCGCGAAGAGAAAGGCAAAGTCATCCACGGGGGCGTGATAAGGCATGTCGTCGTCTCCAGTCGGCGGCGCGCCGGCGCCTGTCTTGGCAACAGCCGGGCGACCCTATAAGGGTTTGCGCGATCAAACATGAGCCGCATCGCCGCCCCCGGCAACCGAAACGCGGCGTCACGGAGCCGGATGACCCCCACCCGCCCTCTCACTCTGCGCCCCGATGCGGCTGGCATTGATCAGGCCGCAGGCCTGTTGGCCCGCGGGGCGCTGGTCGCCTTCCCGACCGAGACGGTCTATGGCCTCGGCGCCGACGCGCGCAACGGCGAGGCGGTGGCGGCGATCTATGCAGCCAAGGGGCGGCCCAGCTTCAACCCGCTGATCGTGCACCTGCCCTCCACCGACGCCGCGCGCGCGCTGGTGCAGTGGGGTGACACCGCCGACCGGTTGGCACAGGCCTTCTGGCCCGGGCCGCTCACGCTGGTGCTGCCGCTGCGGGAGGGTCACGGTCTTTCGGGGCTGGTGACCGCCGGGCTGCCCACCGTGGCGCTGCGGGTGCCCGCCCAGCCCTCGGCGCAGACGCTGCTGCGCGCCTTTGGCGGACCGGTGGCCGCGCCCTCCGCCAACCCTTCAGGCCGGATCAGCGCCACAACCGCCGCGCATGTGGTGGACGGTTTGGGCGATACTGTCGCAGCGGTGCTCAATGACGGCCCCTGCGCGGTGGGGTTGGAGAGCACGATCATCGGGCTCGACGGCGCGCCGACGCTCCTGCGCGCCGGTGGCCTGCCCTTAGAGGCCATCGAGGCCGCACTCGGCGGCCCGCTGGACCAATCGACGACTCCCGTGGCGATCACCGCACCGGGCCAACTCGCCTCGCATTACGCGCCCCGCGCCGCCTTGCGCACCAATGCAGTAACGGCGGAGCCCGACGAGCTGCTGCTCGGCTTCGGCCAGATGCAGGCAGATCTCAACCTCTCCGAGCGCGGCGACCTGCATGAGGCGGCGGCCAATCTCTTCGAGATGCTGCACCGCCTCGACGCGATGGGCCAGCCCATCGCCGTCGCCCCGATCCCCGACCACGGCCTGGGCCGCGCCATCAACGACCGGCTTGCGCGGGCGGCGGCGCCCCGAGACTGACGCGTCTCGGGGCGCCGCCGCGGGCGCTCCGCACTGTGGGCATCGCCCGACCTGGAGGGCGCGCGTAATAAGGCTTCTGAGCCAGCGATCAGAAATAACGCCTCTCTTATGCAACGTGCAACGGAGCAAAATTGCCTTCCGGGGGGAAGTCGGGCGAGACATCAAAGGCGTGGAGCACCCCGGATGACTAGCGAAACATCCACCCCACGGAGCATCAGAACCGCATCTAATACCGGGAAAATCAGGCCCGACCCGCCGCTGACGACAGGCCCAGAGGGTCAATCCCCAGGCTCACAAGCGCCTCGGACCACTTGTCCTCCGCATCGGTCTCGAAGACCAGCGCGCGGCTGGCATCGGCGGTCAGCCAGCCGTTGCGGGCAATCTCGCCCTCCAGCTGACCGGGTCCCCAACCCGCATAGCCCAGCATCATCAGCGCCCGGTCCGGACCCTGGTCCCGCGCGATCTCTTCCAGAATATCCAGCGTCGCGGTCATCCCGAACCCGCCCTTGACCCGCAGCGTGTGCAGGCTGGATTCGTAGTCATCCGAATGCAGCACGAACCCCCGCCCGGTCTCCACCGGCCCCCCGAAATGCACCGGCATCCGCGCCGCACGGTCCGACGGCGCGATCTCCAGCTGGTCCAGCACATCGCTCATCCGCACGTCGCTGCTGGGCTTGTTGATGATCAGCCCCATCGCTCCCTTGTCCGAATAAGCACACATGAGGATCACGGCGCGTTCAAAGCGCGGATCACCCATGGACGGCATCGCGATCAGAAGCGCGCCGGTCAGATCAAGCGTGTCTGTCTCGTGAACGGGTTCGCCCATGGCCTCAGCATGGCCTGCTACCAGAGCGGGTGCAAGGGCAATAGCCGCGCGGGCGGCGAAACATGGCTAACCGGATCGTGACTTGGCATTTCAGCGCGGCTCGCTCATATCGAGAGAATGAAATCAACGCTCTGCACCCTCGCGCTCACCGCTCTCACCGCCCTGCCCGCCGCAGCCCAGGACCGCTTTGCCATGCCGGTCACGGCGCAGGTGCTGCACGGCTGGGTGCAGCCGGACGGCACGCGCATGGCCGCCGTGCAGATGGACCTCGAGCCCGGCTGGAAGACCTATTGGCGCGCGCCGGGCGACGCCGGGATCCCGCCGAGCTTTGACTGGCGCGGCTCGCGCAACCTGCACAGCGTGTCCGTCTCCTGGCCCAAACCCGAAGTCTTTGACGAGAACGGCATGCGCTCCATCGGCTATTCCGACACGCTCGTCGTGCCGCTGTCGATCACACCGCAGCAGCCGGGCAAACCGGTGCGGGTGCGGCTCACCATGGACATCGGCGTCTGCGCCGACATCTGCATACCGCACCGTCTGGACTTCGACGAGGTGATCGAAACCGACCAGACCCGCCCGACCCCGGCCATTGCCGCCGCCCTCGCCCAGGGCCCCTACTCGGCGGCCGAAGCGGGCGTAACCTCGGCGCGCTGCCACATCGAACCCACCGCTGATGGCATCCGCATCGAGGCGCGCGTGGGGGTGCCGCACACCGGCGGCACCGAGGTGATGATCATCGAATCCGGTCTGCCGGATGTCTGGGTCAGCGAATCCGATACACAGCGCAGCGGCAGCGATGTGGTCGCGGTCTCCGAGATGATCCATGTGAACGGCGGGCCGATCGCGCTTGACCGTTCGGCGATCCGCCTCACCGTGCTGGGCAGCAATCACGCCGTTGATGTGCGCGGTTGCTCCGCCGGTTAAACCGCACCCCGGCCCCGGTTGACCATCAGCGCGATGGCCGCCAGCACATAGCCCGCCAGCGCCAGCAGACCCGCGCCACCGATGAAGACCAGCAGTGCCGCACTCATCGCGGGCCAACCCGCCAGCGCCGGAAAGAGCCCCAGCACCACTGGTGACAGGCTGCCCTGCATGATGGCCCAGCCCAGCGTCGCCCCACCCCAGACCGCGATCAGCCCCCAGAGGGCGACAAAGCCCGCGCGCACCGCCGAGACGGGCGCCACCAGCCCGCGCCGCATCGCATTGATCTGGCGCGACAGGTCATGCTGGATCGCCACCAGCGCGGGCACCAGCAACAGCACGATGACCATGCCGAAGCCCAGCCCGTAGACCAGCGTGATCACGGTGGGTTTCAGGAACTGCGCCTGGCGGCTGGTCTCCTGCAACATCGGCAACATGCCCAGCACCGTGGTCATGGTGGTCAGCATCACCGGGCGCAGCCGGTCTGCCGCCCCGTCGATGATCGAGGGGATCAGCCCGCGCTCCTCGGCATAATCGTCGATGGTGGTGATCAGCACGATGGAATCGTTGATGATGATGCCGGTCATGCCCAACAGCCCCACCACCGTGAAGATATTCAGCGGCATGTCCCAGACCATATGGCCATAGATCACGCCCACCAGTCCGAAGGGCGCCACCGACATCACCAACAGGGGCCGCGTCCAGCTGCCAAAGACCCAGGCCAGCACCAGGTAGATGCCGAGCAGACAGAGCACCAGCCCGTTCAGCGCTTCGCTGAGGAACCGGTCCTCCTCCTCGGCCAGCCCCGACAGCTCCCAGTCCACCTGCCGTTCGCTCGCAATGCGGGGCAAGATCTCCTGTTGCAGCGCCTGCTGGATCTCGGCGGCGCGCTGCGGATTGTCCTCCGAGATGTCGCCGGTGACGGAAATGACCCGAATACCGTTGACCCGGTTGATCGTGCGGAAGCCGATGCGGCTCTGCACCGTCACGATATCCGACAGCGGCACATAGACCCCATCGGGCGTGCGCATCTGCGTGCGGTCGAGGAAATCGGCGGTCAGCTCGCCCTTGGGCAGCTTGACCTCGATGGTGGCGCTGCGCGGCCCGTCGGGGAACGTCGCCGCCTCAATCCCGCCGAGCCGGTCGCGCAGCACCTGCCCCAGCCCGTCAATGGTAAAGCCCAGCGCCTGCCCGCGCGGCGTCAGATCGAGGATCAGCTCTTCGCGGTCATAGGTCAGGTTGTCTTCCATGGCGAGCACCTCGGGATAGCGCAGCAGCGCCTCCTGCAGATCGAGGCTCGCGGCCTTCAGCGTGTCGGTGTCGCGGCCCGAGAATTCCACGCTCAGCGCATCGCCACTCTGACCACTGCGCCGCCCGCGGAACGACAGCACCTCGATCAGCGGGTGCTCGGTCACGCGCTCGCGCAGCTCCGAGGCAAAGGCAAAGCTCGAATAGGGCCGATCATCCGGGTCGATCAGCATCACCGAAATCGCCCCCAGCAGATCGTCATCCTTGGCCGCAGCACCTGACAGACCCCGCCCCGCGTTGCCGCCGATCTCGGCGATGGAATAGACCACCGGGTTGGCCCCATAGCGCCCTTCGTATTCCGCCGCCAATTCATCGGTTGCCCGCTGCAACTCTTCCATCATCATCTTGGTGTCTTCGCGCTGGGCGCCCTCGGCCATGGCGAAATTGCCGGTGACCGCGCTGCGCTCGGGCGCGTTCCAGAAGCGCCACTGCGCCTCGCCGCTGATGAACTGCGACACCTGCAGCGCGAGGATCAGCAGCAGCCCCGAGACCACCGCATAGCGCGCCGTGATCACCCCGGCGATCATCGGTTTGAAGAGCCGGTGCCGGACCCAGACAAAGCCGCGATTGACCTGCCGGCTCGGCCAGTCGTACCAGCGCTCCTTGGCCTGCGCGGCCAGCGCATGGGCCATGTGGTTAGGCAGCACCAGGAAACATTCGACCAGCGAGGCCAGCAGCACCGCGATCACGGTGAAGGGGATGTCCCGGATGATCGTGCCGAACCAGCCCCCCACCAGCAGCAGCCCGGTAAAGGCGATCACCGTGGTGATGCTCGCCGCGAAAACCGGCAGCGCCATGCGCCCGGCGGCGCGCTCGGCCGCCACGAACGGCGGCTCGCCAAAGTGCCGCGCCCGGTGGTCGGCATGTTCCGCCACCACAATCGCATCATCCACCACGATGCCCAGGGTGATGATCAGCCCGAAGAGCGAAATCATGTTGAGCGTCAGCCCCGCCACATACATCAGCCCCAAGGCGGCCAGCATCGCTGCGGGGATGCCCGCGGCCACCCAGAAGGCGGTGCGCGCGTTCAGGAACAGAAACAGCAGGCACACCACCAACCCCAGCCCCGCCAACCCGTTGTTGAGCAGCGTGTTCAACCGCGAGGTGATCGCCTCGGCCCGGGTCCGGATCAGCTCGATGCTCATCCCCTCCTGCAGGGTCGCGCGCATCTCGGCGGCAATCTCCTCGACAGTGCGCTGCACGGCAATGGAATCGCCACCATCGGCGCGGTCCACGCGGATCGAGATCGCCGGGTTGTCACCCACGAAATAGGCGCGGTTGCGGTCCGGCCCCTCCTGCATCACCACCGCGATATCGCCGACCCGCAGCTTCGAGCCATCGGGGTTGGAGCGCAGCACGATCCCGGCAATCTGCTCGGGCACCCGCTTCTCGGTGCCGGTGCGTACCCGTGCATTGGCCCCCGTCACATTGCCCGCGGGGTCGGTATCGACCTCCGCTGCAATTGCCCGCGCAATCTCGGCCATCGTGACATCGTTGGAGATGAGCTTGACCGAGGGCACCTCCACCGTGATCTGCGGCGCCGCAAAGCCCCGGAAGGTCGTGCGGGTGACCCCGGCGGCAAAGAGCCGCTTGACGAACTCATCGCCATAGAGCCCCAACTGCTCGGGCGAGACGGGGCCCGCGATGATCACATCGGTGACCCGGTCGCGGCGGATGGCGCGGCGTACCCGCGGCTCATCCACATCCTCGGGCAGCTCCGTCACCGTGTCGACCGCGTCCTGCACCTCGGTGGCGGCGCGCGACATGTCCCAGTTCGGCTCGAACTCCAGCGTGATCGTGCCATTGCCCGACCGTGCCTGCGCGGTGCTCTCCGTCACCCCCTCAACCTGCAACAGCGCCGGTTCCAGAACCTGGATGATCGCGCTGTCCACATCCTCGGCACTGGCCTGGTCCCAGGTCGTGGTCACCGTCACCCGGTCAAAGGTGGCGTCGGGAAAGAACTGCGCGCGCATGTTGGGCATGGCAAAGAGCCCCGCCACCACCATCGCAACGAAGACGAGGTTCGCGACGGTCCGGTGCCGCGTGAAATAGGAAAGGATGCCGCCCGCGGCCGGAGGGATGTGCCGCGACATCCCCTACCCGCCCATGCGGCTTTCGATCCGCGCCACCATCTGTGCGGGGACCTCGCGTTCGGCCAGCTGGGCCAGCACGCGCTCCTTGGTCTCGGGCGGCATGCGCTCGCTGCTCTGCACGAAGGCGACCAGCCGCGCGCGGCGCTCTTCGCTCAGCTCCAGCATATCGGGAAGCGGCACCGGCGCGCGACGCGCGTCCTGCCGCAGCGGCCGGATCGACACACCGGGCCCCAGCAGCGGTGTGCGCCGGGTGACCACATCGCGGCCCTCGAGCCCCTCGCCCTGCACCAGAACCTGGTCGCGCTGGCGCCGCACCAGCGTCACCGGCACCGCCTCGAGCCGGTCATTTTCCGTCCGGGCCAGCACCGTCAGGTCCGGCCCCAGCGCCGAGGCGGGCAGGCTGATCACATTGTCCAGCGGTTGTTCCTCGATCTGCACGGTCACGAAATCTCCGGGCCGGAACCCCGGCGCATGGGTCAGCCGCGCAAAAACGCGCCGCCCGGTCTGCCCGTCCCCAGCCCCCGCGCTGACCCGCGACAGCTCTCCGGTGGCCTGCAGATCCACCCCCGTGATATCAAGTGCAGCCAGCACCCGCGTGTCGATCAACCCGCCATCGGGGCGCAGCAGCCTTGCGTATTGCGCCGTCGAGACCTGGAACGACACCTCCAGGTCCGTCGGGTCGATCAGGTCCGCCAGCCGCTCGTTCACCGCAACCAGCCGCCCTTCGACCACCGTTGTCTCGCTCAGCGTGCCGGCAAAGGGCGCCTCAATCGCCGTGTCGACAAGGTTGCGCCGCGCTTCGGCCAGCGCAATGCGCTCGCGCGACAGCTGCGTCGCCGACAGATCAATTCGCGCTTCGGCCCGCGCCACGTCCTGCCGCCGCGCCAGAACCGTTGACCGGGCCGTCGCCGCATTCAGCTCCGCGCTCTCCACGGCAGCGGCGGTGCCGACCCCGCGCGCCGCCAGATCGACCTGCCGGTTATACGCCTTCTGCAGCAGGGTGACCTGTTCTTCCGCAGCCTCCTGCTCGGCGCGTGCGAGGTCAAGCGCGCGTTCCGCATCGCGCACCTCGGCCTCCGCATCCGCCAGATCCGCCGACAGCCGGTCGAAATCCGCCTGCATCTCGGACGGATCGATCCGGACCAGCACATCGCCACGGGCCACATTGCCCGCATCCTCGAAATTTTCGTGCAGGGCGGTGACCCGCCCGGCCACCGCCGCGCGCAGCTCCAGCGTGCGCCGCGAGGAAATCTCGCCAAAGGTCTCCATCACAGGTGTGATCGTTCGGGCCTCGGCCCGCTGCAGGTTCACCGCAAAGATCCGTTCACGCGCGGGCGGCACCACCGCCTCGGCGTTCAAACGTGTCTGCACGGCCTGCTGCACCGCATAGCCCGCATAGGCGAGCAGCCCGAAGCTGACCGCCGCGAGGAATACCCCGATCATACTCTGGCGTAAAAACCGCATTCCGCCGTGTTCCTAATACCTTACCCCCGGGCGCTTATACCCCAAGTTAGCGCGGAAATATACCAATCCACAGCATTCTTACGTGCCAAACGGCTATTTCCGTCGCCGATGCTCATCGAGGCGCGGAAAAATCTCAACAAAGTTGCAAGGGCGGTGCCGATAGTCCAGCTGCCGGGCCAGAATTTCGTCCCAGGCGTCCTTGCAGGCGCCCGGGCTGCCCGGCAGTGCAAAGAGGTATGTGCCCAGCGCCACACCGCCCGTCGCCCGGCTCTGCACCGCACTTGTGCCGATCTTCTGCATCGACACCATGGTGAAGACCGTCCCAAAAGCGTCGATTTCCTTCTCATAGACATCGCGGTGCGCCTCCACCGTCACGTCGCGCCCCGTCAGCCCCGTGCCCCCGGTCGAGATCACCACATCGACCCCGGAATCCTTGCACCACGCGCGCAGCTGCGTGGCGATCTGGTCGCGCTCATCGGGCAGGATACGCCGGTCTGCCAGTTCATGACCCGCGTCGAGCAGCCGCTGCACCAGCACATCGCCCGAGCGGTCCTCCGCGAGGCTCCGGCTGTCCGAGACGGTCAGAATGGCAATCCGGACGGGGATGAACTCGATGCTTTCGTCAATGCGGCTCATGTCAGGCTTTCTCCAGAAGGGCGAGGCGCGCGGCCAATGCGGTGAAAATGCCCGCCGTGATCCAGTCGAGCACCCGGCTGCCCTTGGCCAGCCGCTGGCCCAGCGATCCGGCAAAGACACCAACCAGCCCGTTGATCACGAAACCACCCACCCCGATCACAGCGCCGAAGATCAGGAACTGACCGAGCACCGATCCCGCCTCCGGGCGCACGAACTGCGGTACGAAGGCCAGCACGAAGAGGATGACCTTGGGGTTGGTCAGATTGACCAGCAGCCCCGCGCGGAACGCCTGCCGCACCGGGGGCAAAGGCCCGGCCTCGCTCTGCGGTGCCGGGCGCAGCGCCTGCCATGCCAGCCACAGAAGATACGCCACCCCGATCCAGCGGATCACGTCAAAGGCCCAGGGCACCGAGGCCACAACCGCGCTCAGCCCCAGCCCCGCCATCAGCACGTGGATCATCCCACCCGTCGCGATCCCCGCGCTCGCGAGCCAGGCCGCTTTCGGCCCCGCGCGCACGCCCTGCCCGAGGCAGAACATCATGTCCGCCCCCGGCGTCAGGTTCAGCGCCAGCGCCGCCGGGATGAAGGCCAGCAGGACAATCGGGTCAACCATCAGCCAGCCGCGCTTTCAGACTCAGCAAGTCCGCCCAGGCTTCCCGCTTGGCCGCCGGTTGGCGCAACAGATAGGCCGGGTGGAACATCGGCAACGCGGGCAGCCCGCAAGCCTCCGTCCACGTCCCGCGCAACCGGGTGATCCCGCGCTTGCCCAGCAACGTCTGCGCCGAGATATTTCCCATGATCACCAAGAGCTTGGGCTGTGCCAGCGCGATATGCCGCTGCAAAAAGGGACGCATCATGGCGATCTCTTCGGGCTGCGGGTCACGGTTCTGCGGCGGGCGCCAGGGCAGCACATTCGTGATATAGACGGGCGCTGCCGCCTCGGCGCGCCCCATGTCGATGGCCGCGAGCATCCGGTCCAGCAACTGCCCCGCACGCCCCACGAAGGGCTTGCCCTCGCGGTCCTCGTCGCGGCCCGGCGCTTCCCCCACGATCATCACCGGCGCCCCTGCGATCCCGTCCGAAAACACCAGGTTCCGCGCGCCCCGCTTCAACGCACAATGCTCAAATCCGGCAAGTGCCGCACGTAAGCTCTCCAGGTCCGGCGCCGCCGCCGCCAGGCGCTCTGCCTCCACCACGGGATCCGCAGCTGCCGCCACCGCAGGCGCGGCCAGCGGTGCCGCAGCGGGCGCCTTGGCCTTCGGCTTCGCCACCGTCTCCGGCAGCTCATAGCAGTTGACCGGCGCATCAGAGATCGCCTCGGTCGCGCCCAGTTCGACCTGCCACTCCAGAAGCGCCAACGCGTGATGAAACTCGGATGATTCCATGGCCGCAGCCTACGACGTTGCCTGCCCGAGATGAACCGCTGTCCGACCCGCTTGCCCGTCCGCCATGCGCTGCCTATAACGCTGGAAATCACGATGAGCTGCAGCCCATGAGTTTTCCGCACCGCCACCTGCTTGGGATCGAGGCCCTGCGCCCGGAGGAGATCGCCACGGTGCTGGATCTGGCGGATCGCTACGCCGCCCTCAACCGCAAGCCCGACAAACATGCCGACGCGCTCACCGGGCTCACCCAGATCAACATGTTCTTCGAAAACTCCACCCGTACACAGGCGAGCTTTGAGATCGCGGGCAAGCGCCTCGGCGCCGATGTGATGAACATGGCGATGCAGGCGAGCTCGGTGAAAAAGGGCGAAACGCTGATCGACACCGCCCTCACGCTGAACGCCATGCACCCCGACCTGCTGGTGGTCCGCCACCCGCACTCGGGCGCCGTCGATCTGCTGGCCCAGAAGGTCAACTGCGCCGTGCTGAATGCGGGTGACGGGCGGCACGAACACCCCACGCAGGCGCTGCTCGACGCGCTCACCATCCGGCGTGCCAAGGGGCGGCTGCACCGGCTTTCGATCGCGATCTGCGGCGACATCGCGCACAGCCGCGTGGCGCGCTCGAACATCCTGCTGCTGGGCAAGATGGAGAACCGCCTCCGCCTCATTGGCCCGCCCACACTGCTACCTTCCGGCATCGCCGAATTCGGCGTCGAGGTCTTCCACGACATGGCCGAGGGGCTGAAAGACGTGGACGTCGTCATGATGCTCCGCTTGCAAAAAGAGCGCATGGATGGCGGGTTTATCCCCAGCGAACGCGAGTATTACCATCGGTTTGGCCTGGATGCCGAGAAGTTATCCCATGCCAAGCCCGACGCCATCGTCATGCACCCCGGGCCCATGAACCGCGGCGTGGAAATCGACGGCACGCTCGCCGATGACATCAACCGCAGCGTCATCCAGGACCAGGTCGAAATGGGCGTCGCCGTGCGCATGGCCGCGATGGACCTACTCGCCCAGAACCTCAAGCTGACCCGGGCCGAACCCGCATGAGCACCCCCATCGACATCGCCGCAAACGAGCGCGGCGTGATCCGCGTCTTCGCGATCAATGCCGCCGCCGACGAGATCGCTCAGCAGCTGAAAACACTGCCCAAAGCAGACCTCGCGCGTCAACTTCTGGACGCTCCGCATCTCGACACCACCAGTGTCGAGCTCTTCCCCGTGAGCGACCTCACCGGCATGGGGCTCGCGGGCTATCTCGCCGAAGGCTACGCGGTTGCAGACAGCACACTCAACACAGACCGTGCCAAGCTCGACGCGCTCGACGGCTACGTCCTGCTGCTCTTCTCCGAAAGCTTCAAGGGGGCTGCGGCCATGCTCACGCCCACCGCCACGCTCACGCTCATCGGCACCTATGCCGAGGCCCAGCCCGCGGACAGCGGACCGCCGATCGACACCGACAGTGCCAAACCCTACAGCGGCGCGGCCCAGATGACGCCGCCCACCCCGGCGCGCGGCCCCGCAGGCAGCGCCCTCGTGGCACTCGCACTCGTGGTGCTCAGCGGGCTGGCGCTCTGGTGGCTGCTCTCATGACAACAAAGGCGCCCTCGCGATGAAAGAACCGAAAGACCCCAAGATGTCGGGCCGCATCGCGATGATCGCGCTGCTCGTCGCCTTCGGCGTGGTCGGCCTGATGATCTGGGTGGGCGGATGAGCAAGATCACCTTTCTGAATGCCCGGCTGGTCGACCCCGAACAGGACGAGATCGTGATCGGCGGCCTGGTGGTCGAGGACGGGCGCATCACCAAGCATCTGCCCAAGGACGCGCCGCGCCTCACCTCCGGGCGTGTGATCGATTGCGGGTTGAAATACCTTGCCCCCGGCATCGTGGATCTCGGGGTGAAGGTCTGCGAGCCCGGCGACCGGCACAAGGAAAGCTACCGCTCCGCGGGCCTCGCGGCGGCGGCGGGCGGGGTCACCACGATGATCACCCGCCCCGACACCGACCCCGCCATCGACAGCCCCGAGACGCTTGAATTCGTCGCGCGCCGCGCGAGCGAGGCAACGCCCGTCAACGTGTTGCCCATGGCAGCACTCACCAAGGGGCGGCAGGGCCGCGAGATGACCGAGATCGGCTTTCTGATGGACGCGGGCGCCGTCGCCTTCACCGATTGCGACCGCGTGATTACCGACACCAAGGTGGCCGCGCGGGCCTTCCGCTACGCGGCGGGCCTCGGTGCCTTGATCATCGCCCACCCGCAGGAGCCGGGGCTGAGCCACGGCGCCGCCGCGACCTCCGGCAAATTCGCGAGCTTGCGCGGCCTGCCTGCCGTCTCGCCCATGGCCGAGCGCATGGGCCTCGATCGCGACATCGCGCTCGTCGAGATGACCGGCGCGCGCTATCACGCCGACCAGATCACCTGCGCCCGTGCCTTGCCCGCGCTGGCGCGCGCCAAGGCAAACGGGCTCGACATCACCGCGGGCACGTCGATCCATCACCTGACGTTGAATGCGCTCGACGTGGCCGACTATCGCACCTTCTTCAAGCTCAAGCCCCCCCTGCGCGACGAGCAGGACCGGCTTGCCGTGGCAGAAGCGGTGAAATCCGGGCTGATCGACGTGATCTCCTCGATGCACACGCCACAGGATGAAGAAAGCAAGCGCCTGCCTTTCGAGGAGGCCGCCTCGGGCGCCGTGGCGCTGGAAACCCTGCTGCCTGCTGCCATGCGCCTCTATCACGCGGGGCTCATCGACCTGCCGACGCTCTGGCGCGCGATGTCCTTCAACCCCGCCCGGCGCCTCGGGCTGACCTGCGGGCGGCTCACCGTCGGCGCGCCGGCCGATCTGGTGCTCTTCGACCCCGACGCGCCTTTCCTGATGGACCGCACCACCCTGCGCTCGAAATCGCAAAACACCCCCTTCGACGGCGCCCGGATGCAGGGCAAGGTGCTCTCCACCTTCGTCGGCGGCACCAGCGTCTACGAGAAATCCTGATGCCCCTCTTCGAGCACGCCGCCCCCCTCCTCGCCCTTTGGGCCCTCCTCGGCTACCTCCTGGGCTCCATCCCCTTCGGCATGGTGCTGGCGCGGATCATGGGCCTCGGCAACCTGCGCGACATCGGCTCGGGCAACATCGGCGCCACCAACGTGCTGCGCACCGGCAGCAAGACCGCCGCCGCGCTGACCCTGCTGCTCGACGGGGGCAAGGGTGTGATTGCGGTGCTGCTCGCCCGCGCCTTCGGCGGCGAGGACACCGCCCAGATCGCCGGGCTGATGGCCATGCTGGGCCATTGCTACCCGGTCTGGCTGCGCTTCAAGGGCGGCAAGGGGGTGGCGACCTTCCTCGGCATTGTGCTGGCGCTGGCCTGGCCCGTCGGCATCGGCTGCTGCCTCGCCTGGCTCGCAGGGGCCGCGACCTCGCGCATCTCGTCCATGGGCGCGCTCTTTGCCGCCGCTGCCAGCAGCCCGCTGATGGTCTTCACCGGCCATCCCGAGGGGCTGTTCCTCGCCATCGCCCTGACCCTTCTGGTGTTCTGGCGTCACCGCGCCAACATCGCCCGCCTGCGCGCAGGCACCGAGCCGACCATTGGCGGCAAATCCTGACCCGACCGACCTCACAGAGGTCACCGCACTCCTGGACGCCCTGCCCCAGGGCAGCTTCACCGGCACCGCAGCCCACCGCCGCTACCTGCTCACCAAGACGCTCTTCAGCGACGGGCGCGCGGTGAAACTCGTCGCCGAGGAGTTGGGCGGCAACGACTACATCAGCCTCAACCTCTACCGCCTGCGCAGCGGCCCGCGGCTCTTTCCCTGCGAAATGCCCCGCGCCAAGGTCATCGCCTTCCTGCAGGCCCTCCGCGTGACCGGTCAGGACGACGCATAGCTCCCATCGGGCCCATGCACCTCATCGCCCTGCAAGGCAGGCGAGAACACACAGATGAAATGCAAAGGCTCGGGCCCAAGGGCCTCGACCTGGTGGCGTTCATGCTCATTCGGCGCATAGAGCACCCCCGGCCCGATCTCATGCACGGCGCCAGTGTCGAGCTCGGTCACCCGGCCCGTGCCGCCGATGCAATAACAGGCCTCGATGTGATGCTTGTACTGCAAGCTCAGCACCTCGCCCGGCATCACCTGCGTATCGGTCATCGAAAACCCCATCCCGTCGCTTTTCACCAACAAGCGCAAGCTGGTCCACCCCGGCCCCGACGCATCCCGCGCGGTGCCTTCCAGCTCGGATTTCCGTGTGACGATCATGCTCTGCTCCTTCTGATCCATGCGTGGGATTGACTGTTGCACGCCTCTGCCCCGCGTGCCACTTCTGAGCGTATGACCAAACTCTTAACAAGTCCCGACGGGACCCCCGCCAGCCGCCTCGCCTTTGGCACCATGCAGTTCGGAGGCCGCGCCGATGCCACCGCCTCGCGCGCGATGTTCGACGCCTGTATCGCCGCGGGCATCACCCATTTCGACACCGCGCATGTCTACAACGACGGCGCCTCGGAAGAGCTGTTGGGCGGCATGCTCGGGGACCAGCGAGATCGCCTGATCATCGCGACCAAGGCCGCCTACACGGGCGGCGGCTCGAAGAAGAACATCCACGACAGCTTCGCGATCTCGCGCAAGCGGCTCGATATGGATATGGTCGACATCCTCTACATGCACCGCTTCGACCCCGACACCGACCTGCACGAGAGCATGGAGGCGCTGGCCGAGCTGAAACAACAGGGCCTCATCCGCTACGTGGGCGTGTCGAACTTCGCCGCCTGGCAAGTGGTCAAGGCCATCAACATCGCCGCGAAATTCGACATCACCATCGACATCCTGCAGCCGATGTACAACCTGGTGAAGCGCCAGGCCGAGGTGGAAATCCTGCCCATGTGCGCCGATCAGGGCGTGGCCTGCGCGCCCTACTCGCCCCTGGGCGGCGGGCTGCTCACCGGCAAATACACAAACGGCGGCGCCGGGCGGCTCACCGAGGATGACCGCTACGCCGCCCGCTACGGCCTTGACTGGATGCACGCCGCCGCCACCGGGCTCAGCGCCGTGGCGGACGAGGTCGGCGCCGATGCCGCCACCCTCGCCGTCGCCTGGGCCGCCGCGCACCCGATGGGCCCCACACCGATCATCTCCGCGCGCTCTGCCGACCAACTCGTGCCCTCGCTGGCAGCGTTCAGCTACGAGATGTCGCCCGATCTCTACGCCCGCCTCGCAGCACTGAGCCCGACGCCCCCACCCGCCACGGACCGGATCGAAGAGCAGGCGTGACCGACATCCTCGTGATCGGCGGCGGTATCGCCGGGCTCAGCGCCGCGGCGCGCCTGTCCGCCACGGCCGATGTCACGGTGCTCGAGGCGGAAGACGCGCTCGGCTATCACGCCTCGGGGCGCTCCGCGGCCCTGATCGAGCCCAACTACGGCGCGCCCAGCGTGCAGGTGCTCAACCGCGCCAGCGTGGCCTTCCTCTCGGACAACGGCTACCTGACCCCGCGCGGGCTGATGATCGTCGCGCAAGCCCATGAAAAAGACGCCTTCGCCCAGGATATCGCCACACTCGGCACCCCGCCGATCCCGCTCGACGAGGCCCTGCAAAAGGTGCCGATCCTCGACCCCGCGAAACTCGCCTTCGCCGGGTTTCACAGCGACGCACAGGACATCGACACCGATCGGCTGCTGCAGGATTTCGCGCGCACCCTGCGCCGGGCGGGCGGCACGGTCGAGACCAACTGCCGCATCGACAGCATCCGCTTCCAGGCCGGGCACTGGACGCTGCGCTGCGGGGACCGCCACTTCACCGCGCCGCTGCTGGTCAACGCGGCAGGCGCCTGGGCGGACCAGGTGGCGCAGATGGCGGGCGTCGCCCCGCTCGGGATCGTGCCGCACCGCCGCTCCATGGCGCGCATCCCCGCGCCGGGTGGCCATGATGTGCGCGACTGGCCGATGTTCTTCGGCGTGGGCGAGCGCTGGTACGCCAAGCCCGATGCGGGCTCCTTGCTGGTCTCGCCCGCCGATGAGGACCCGGTCGCGCCGCACGACGCCTGGGCCGAGGAGATGACACTCGCCGAAGGCCTCGCCCGCTACGAGCAAATGGTGACCGAGCCGGTCACCCGGATGCAATCGAACTGGGCGGGCCTGCGCAGCTTTGCCCCCGACCGCACGCTGGTGCTGGGCCGCGACCCGGCGCACCCCGCCTTCATCTGGTGCGCGGGCCAGGGCGGCTACGGCGTCCAGACCGCCCCGGCAGCATCGCAACTGCTGGCCGATCTCGTCACCGGCGCCCCACCCGCGCTGGACCCCGAGACCGTCACCGCCCTGAGCCCCGCGCGGTTTTCATAGCGCCCCGGTTCGGGACGCGCGCGCGAGAATCCAATCCGTCATGGCCTCCAGCGTCCCCGGCGCAAAGGCGTGGCGCCCTTCGAGCAGGAAGCGCAGCATCGCAGCCCGCGACCATTGCTCCGTCAGTTGCCAGTTGTAGGCCCGCGCCTTCAGCAGCCCGTGGGTCGCCTCCGGCCAGAGCACCACCTGCGTCTCCACATCCCGCGCCCCGAGCAGCGCCTCGTAGATCGCGGCCTCCGCCCGGGCATCGACATTCAGGTCCGCCGCGCCCCAGATGGCAAAGAGCGGCAACTCCAGACCCGCGAGCGCCGGGCGTGCATCCGCAAGGCGGTTCTCCCGGACAAAGCGCCACCGGTCCGGCGACATGCCCTCCGGCGCATCCGAGGGCCGGGCCGCCGCGCCAAAGGCGCGCGCATCGGCGCGGTCCTGATCGGCGAGCGCCTCTGTGATCGCCCCCTCCGCCATGCCCTCCAGCGCAAGCCGGGTCCGGGTGAAGTAATCGCCCTGCGCCTGCCAGGAGACCGCCGGCCCCACCAGCACGAGGAACTCCGCATCTTCCGGGCTGAGCCGGGGCAAGACCCACCCCGCCTGGGAAAACCCAACCGCGCCAATGGGCAGGGCCCCGAAGCGCGCCCGCAGCGCGGCCAGCGCCGCGCGGGTCTCGGTCGCACGCGCGGCCATCGACTGGTGCAGCCAGTTGCCCTCTGACCCGCCCACCCCCGGCTTGTCCCAGGCCGCCACCGCGATCCCCCGGTCGAGAAAGACGTTGATCAGGGGCGCGTAACCACCCCCAGCGGTGCGGTCCTGCGGCCCATCGCCATGCACGAAGACCACCGCCGCGCGGGGCGCTGTGAAGGGCAGCCAAAGCGTTCCGGCAATCCGGTGATCTTCCACCGCAAATGCAAAAGGCGCGCTCTCGTGCCGCTCCAGATCATGATCCATCAACCTCCAGAGTAGCAGCGAGGCCAGAGCCACGACCGCCGCGCCGATGATCACCCAAGTTCCCACTTTCACCAGATGCGCCTTCAGCCCCGTGGATGCTCTCTCACAGGTAGGTGCTTTCCGGGTAGACACAATCCGCGCCGAACCCGCAGCGCGCGCACCCGTTCACCGAACGTCAACCTTTCCCGACCGCGCGCCGCCTTAACCCCGCAAATGGGTGCAAACACCGCCGTGCGCACCGACGTAATACCGACGCAACACCGACGTGATACCGACGTCACATTTGGCCTATTTCCCTGGGACATCGCCCAAAACTGGCCCGCGGGGCGCCGGGGCCCCGCCGGTGTTGCGCGAACGCCCTGTTAACCGTCCGCCCGGATGCGCGCGTTGGTCGGATCATAGGGGCTGTCCTCGACCACCTCGGCGGGCCAGAGCCGGTCGAACATCTTCACCTCCAGCTTGGTGCCCGGCACCGCCAGATCAGGGGTGACATAGCCCATCCCGATGCTCTTCTCAAAGGCCACCGAATAGCCGCCCGAGGTCAGCCGCCCCACCCGCGTCTCACCGTGGTAGAGCGCCTCGCGACCCCAGGGGTCCGCATCCTCCGGCCCGTCGATCAGCAGCGTGACGCATTTGGAGCGCACGCCCGTGGCCTCCATCCGCGCCTTGCCATGGAAGTCCTTGCCGAGGTCCACAAAGCGCGGCAGGTCCGCCTCCAGCGGCGTGGCATCCCGGCCCAACTCGGTGCCGAAGGCGCGATAGCTCTTCTCCTGCCGCAGCCAGTTCTGCGCCCGCGCCCCCACAAGCTTCATTCCGTGCTTTTCTCCAGCCTTTTCAAGCTGATCGAAGAGATAGTTCTGCATTTCGATGGGGTGGTGCAGCTCCCATCCCAGCTCGCCCGTATAGGCCACGCGGATCGCCCGCACCGGGCACATACCCAGCTCGATGTCGCGATAGCTCAGCCAGGGGAAGCGCGTGTTCGACAGCACGGTGGTGGGGTCTGCATCCTTGACGAGCTCGTTCAGCACGTCGCGCGATTTCGGCCCGGCGATGGCAAAAACGCCCCATTGCGTGGTCACGTCCTGCTCGTTGATCCGCCCAAACTCTGGCTCCTTCTCCATGATTGCCTTGTAGAGGTAATCCTGATCATAGGCATGCCAGGCCCCCGCCGACACAAGGTAGTAATCATCCTCGGCGATCCGCACGATAGTGTATTCCGTGCGCGTGGTCCCGTGAGCGGTGAGCGCATAGGTCAGGTTGATCCGCCCGACCTTGGGCAGCTTGTTGGTGGTGAACCAGTCCAGAAACGCCGTCGCCCCCGGCCCGCTGATCCGGTGCTTGGTGAAAGCCGTCGCGTCAATGAGCCCCACCCCCTCGCGGATCGCCTTGGCCTCCTCAACAGCGTATTGCCACCAGCCTCCGCGCCGGAACGAGCGCGCGTCATGGTCGCTAAACCCCTCTGGTGCATAGTAATTTGGCCGCTCCCAGCCATTGACCTGTCCGAACTGCGCACCCCGCGCGGCCTGCCGGTCATAGGCCGGAGAGGTCCGCAAGGGCCGACAGGCGGGCCGCTCTTCATCCGGGTGGTGCAGGATGTAGACGTGCTCGTAGCACTCCTCGTTCTTGCGCGCGGCATACTCCGTTGTCATCCACGGCCCATAGCGTTTGGGATCGAGCGAGGCCATGTCGATCTCCGCCTCACCCTCGACCATCATCTGCGCGAGGTAATAGCCGGTTCCGCCCGCTGCGGTGATCCCGAAGGAGAAGCCCTCGGCCAGCCACATGTTATCGAGCCCCGGTGCCGGGCCGACCAGCGGGTTGCCGTCGGGCGTGTAGCAAATGGGTCCGTTGAAGTCGTCCTTCAGCCCGCAATCCTCGCAGGATGGGATACGGTGGTTCATCGCCATGTACTGGTCCTCGATGCGCTCGAGATCGAGTTGGAAGAGATCGGCGCGGAAACTGTCCGGCACGCCGTATTCAAACCGCGCGGGCGCGTGCTTTTCATAGACCCCGAGGATCCACCCGCCGCGTTCTTCCCGCACGTAAGACTGCGCATCCGCGTCCCGGATCACAGGGTGTTCCAAGTTGCCTTCACTGCGGAAGCTCACTAGCTCAGGATCCTGATCCATAACGATAAACTGGTGCTCGACCGGGATCGCGGGGATCTTGATACCCAGCATCTGCGCGGTACGCTGCGCGTGGTTGCCGGAGGCGGTCACCACATGCTCCGCTGTGATCACGACCTGCTCGTCGGTTGGCACCAGGTTGCCACCCTTCTCGCCCATCTTCGTCGCAGTGACCTCCCAATGCGTCCCGGTCCAGTGGAACGCGTCCGCCTGCCATTTCCGCTCGATCGTCACGCCGCGCTGCCGCGCGCCCTTGGCCATCGCCATCGTCACATCCGCGGGGTTAATGTAGCCATCCGTGGTGTGATAGAGCGCACCCTTCAGGTCCTCGGTCCGGATCAGCGGCCATTTCGCCTTGATCTGATCGGGCGTCATCCACTGGTAGGGCACGCCGCAGGTCTCGGCGGTCGAGGCGTAGAGCATATACTCATCCATCCGCCCCTGCGTCTGCGCCATGCGCAGGTTGCCGACGACGGCAAAGCCCGCGTTGAGACCGGTTTCCTCCTCCAGCGTCTTGTAAAAACGGATGGAATAGTCGTGAATATGGGTCGTCGCGTAGGACATATTGAAGTACGGCAAGAGCCCCGCAGCATGCCATGTGGAGCCGGACGTGAGCTCGTCCCGCTCAAGCAGCATCACATCCTCCCAGCCCGCCTTCGCCAGATGGTACGCAATCGAGGTGCCAACAGCGCCCCCGCCGACAACAAGGGCTTTGACTTGGGTTTTCATGGCTCAGGCTCCCTCACGCAGGTGTTGCGCTAGCATTAGCGCCTCGGCGCCAGCGGGCCAAACTGCACCCGACCGGTCATGTGGGGAAAGCGACATGGCGCACGAGGTGGCCTGAAAGCCCACCTCACCTGCCGGTGGCTGACGGTTGTGCTGGCAGGTTGGGTGGGCTTTCAGGCCACCCTTGGTCGCCCGCCAGCGGTGCCCGCCTCTAGATCACCTTGCCCGGGTTCAGGATGTTCTGCGGGTCCAGCGCGACCTTGATCGCGCCCATCACCTCGGTTGCGCCGCCCAATTCCTTGACGAGATAAGGGCGTTTGCCCTGCCCAATCCCGTGTTCACCCGTGCAGGTGCCATCCATCGAGATCGCCAACTCGTTGAGCCAGCTGACGAACCCGGCGGCTTTTTCCACCTCATCCGCGTTCGACATGTCGACCAGAGGCGAGACATGGAAGTTGCCGTCCCCCGCATGGCCAACAATGGGTGCCACGAGGTCCAACTCGGCCACCCGGGCCTGCGCCGCGGTGACGCAATCCGCGAGCCGCGAGATGGGCACGCAGACATCCGTGGCGATGCCCTGCGCGCCGGGGCGATATTGCAGCATCGCCCAATAGGCGTCATGCCGCGCCTGCCAGAGCCGGCTGCGGTCCTCGGTCGTGGTCGTGGCCGCATAGCCAACGCCACCATGCTCTTCGGACAAGGCGCCGAAGATTTCCGCCTGCTCGACCACCCCGGCCTCGGTGCCGTGAAACTCGAGCAACAAGAGCGGGGTCTCCGGCAAGTCGAGCTTGGAGTAGGCATTGAGCGCCTTGACCATGACATCGTCCAGCAGCTCGATCCGCGCTACCGGCAGCCCGTATTGGATTACCGAAATCACGGTTTGGCAGGCCGCGTCCACCGACGGGAACGAACAGCTGGCCGAGCTGATCGCCTCGGGAATGCCCTGCAGCTGCAACGTGATCTCGGTGATCATGCAGAGCGTCCCTTCAGAGCCCACCAGCAAACGCGTGAGGTCGTAGCCAGCCGAGGACTTCCGCGCGCGCGTCCCGGTGCGGATCACGCGACCGTCGGCCATCACAGCTTCCACCGCCAGCACGTTGTCCTTCATCGTGCCGTAGCGCACCGCATTGGTCCCGGACGCGTTGGTCGCCGTCATCCCCCCGAGCGACGCATTGGCGCCCGGGTCAATCGGGAAGAACAGCCCCTGATCGCGCAGATGGGTGTTCAGGGCCTCGCGCGTCACCCCGGGTTGTACACGGCAATCGAGATCGCCGGGATTGACCTCCAGCACCTTGTCCATCTGGCTCAGATCGACGCACACCCCGCCTGCAGGCGCGTTGATGTGCCCCTCCAGCGAGGTGCCGGTGCCATAGGCGATGATCGGCACCTGGTGCGCGGCACAGATGCGCACGATCTCCGAGACCTCCTCGGTCGAATGCGCAAAAACAACCGCATCAGGCGGCTGGTTCTCGATCCAGGTCGTGGTGTGCCCATGCTGCTCGCGGATCGACTGGCCGGTCTGGAACCGCTCGCCGAATTGCTGTTTCAAGACGCCGAGTGCGGTCGCGATGCCCGCATCATTGCGCGGCAGGCTTGCGTGTTGCACCATGATCCCCTCCCTGGTCTCAGCCGTTATTGCCCCAGCGCGATACCTTCGCGCCGCGGATCAGCACCGCCCTGCAGGCTGTCCCCGATGGCGATGGCGTGCAACCCGGAGGTCAGCGCCCGCGCCTCGACCTCATAACCAAGGCCGGTCAGCGCCTCGGTCAGACCTTCCGCCGCCGTGCCCTCTTCCACGTCATATGTGCCGAACCGGTTCACCGCATGCGGCACCGAAACCGCCTGTTGCACGTCCATACCCCAGTCGAGATGCGCAATGATGCTTTCCGCGACATAGCCGATGATGCGGCTGCCGCCCGGGCTTCCAATGGCTAAAACCGGTGCGCCATCTCGCATGACAATGGTTGGCGCCATGGAGGACCGAGGGCGTTTGCCCGGCTCGACACGGTTCGCGATCGGCACCCCATCGGCGTGGGAGCGGAAGGAGAAATCCGTGAGCTCATTGTTCAACAGAAACCCGCGCACCATCAACCGGCTGCCAAAGCCGTTCTCGATGGTTGTGGTCATCGAAGCCACGTTGCCCGCGCTATCGACGATCACGAAATGCGAGGTCGAGGGCAGCTCGATGGAAGCGTCATCGGCCCAGTTGAGCGCGTGATCAAAGGCGGGCGATCCGGGCGCCACTTCGGGCAGCGCGTCGTCGCCCGACAGCAGCTGCGCCCGTTCCGCCAGATAGCTTGTATCGACCAGCCCCTCGGTGGGTACGGGCACAAAATCACTGTCGGCCATATAGCGGCCCCGGTCCGCGAACGCGAGGCGTGAGGCATCCCCGATCAGACGGCGCACCTCGGTATCCATCGGACCGGCGGACAGGTCATAGCTCTCCAACATCACCAGGATCTGCCCTACGGTCAGCGCCCCTGACGAGGGCGGCCCCATCCCACAGACATCATGGGCACGGTAGGTCACGCAGACCGGCGCGCGCTCTTTCACCCGGTAGATGCTGAGATCAACGGTCGAGAGCACGCCCGGGTTGCCCTCGGCGCCGCGCACCGTTGCAACGATATCCCGCGCGATTTCACCGGTGTAAAAGGCGCGGGCGCCGTCCTCGGCCATGGCCCGCAGGGTCGCCGCGTAGTCCGGGTTTTTCAGCACATCACCCGCTGCGAGTGGGGTACCGCCAGGCATGAAATACTCAGCCGTGGTCTCAAAGCGCCCAAGCCGGTCCATGTCACCCGCGATCAGACCTGCCAGCCGGGGCGATACCGCAAATCCCTCCTCTGCGAGCGTCGCAGCTGGGGCGAGCAAATCGGCCCACTCCAGCGCGCCCCAGCGCAAGTGCACCTCCTCCATCAACGCCGGTGTGCCGGGCGTGCCAACAGACAGCCCACCGACAACCGCGTCATAGAACCCCAATGGCTCGCCAGCACCGTCCTGAAAAAGCCGCGGCGTTGCGGCCAAAGGTGCGGTCTCACGACCGTCGAGCGTGGTCAGCGTCCCGCTGCCGGCGTCATAGTAGACAAGGAAGGCGCCACCCCCGAGGCCGGAGGATTGCGGCTCCACCAGCCCCAGCATCGCCTGCACGGCCACCAAAGCATCCGCGGCTGTCCCACCTTGCGCGAGCACATCCGCCCCGGCCTTCACAGCCCAGGGGTTCGCGGCCGCGACCATCCAGGTGTCAGATGTGACCGGCGTCCCCGCAAACTTGGCCTCGAGCGCCGCTGCCACTTCTGGCGAGATCGCCTCGAACGCGCCCTGTGTGGCTGCCTCGGGCTGCACGGCGTCGGCGGCCTGCTGGGCGGCCACACCTGTTGCAAGGAACAGGGCTGCGCCCGTCATCCATAGCTGTCGCATCGTCTCTCCACTCCTCTCGCCCGGGTTCACAGCATCGAGGGCACCACCTGATCTGGCGGTCGGTGCCCATCGTCGAAGGTCTTGATATTGATGATAACTTTCTCGCCCATCTCGATCCGGCCCTCGCGCGTGGCCGAGCCCATATGCGGCAACAGCACCACATTGCCGAGTTGCCGCAGGCGTGGGTTCACATGGGTGCCACGTTCGTAGACATCGAGGCCCGCTCCGGCAATCTCGCCCGCGCGCAACAGCCGTGTCAGCGCCGCCTCATCCACGACCTCGCCGCGGGATGTGTTCACGATCACCGCCTCGGGCTTCATCAGCTTCAGCCGCCGGGCGTTCATCAGGTGGAAGGTCGAGGGCGTCGCCGGGCAATTGATCGAGATCACGTCCATCCGCGCAACCATCTGGTCCAGGCTCTCCCAATAGGTCGCCTCCAGCGCCTGTTCCACCTCGGGGCGAAGCCGGCGCCGATTATGGTAATGCACCTGCATCCCGAAGGCTGCCGCGCGCCGCGCCACCGCCTGGCCAATGCGTCCCATGCCCAGAATACCCAGCCGCCGCCCTGCGACGCGCCCGCCAAGGTAAGCCGTGGGCGCCCAGCCGTCCCACTCTCCAGCCTGCATGACGCTGAGCCCTTCGGGAATCCGGCGCAGGACCGCCAGCAACAGCGCCATGGTCATATCCGCCGTATCATCGGTCAGGACACCGGGCGTGTTCGAGACCAGCACGCCTCGCTGCCGCGCGGTGGCGACATCGATGTGATCGACTCCGGCCCCATAATTGGCGATGAGCTTCAGGCGTTCACCCGCCTGGCTGATCAGCGCGGAATCGATCTCGTCCGTGACTGTGGGGACCAGCACATCCGCCCCTTTCATCGCCTCGGCGAGGTCCGCCCGGCTCATCGGCGTGTCATCGTCGCGCAGCTTGACGTCAAAAAGCTCTGACAGCCGCGTCTCGACCTCCTCCGGCAACCGTCGCGTGACGACAACACTCAACCTTTGCTTCGTCATTTTGCACCTCCCCGGACTTGGCGCAGCACGCCCTTTCGTGGCATGGTGGCCGAGATGACGACGGGGCACAAGAACCTCGCGTTCTCAATCGGGTAAATTGCGAATAACAGGCAGTGTCATGACGAAATTCCTTCTTGGGGCCCTCGCCGCGGCGATCTCATTGCTTTTGAGCGCCCCGGCCCCGGTGGCGCGTGACACCGGCCCGGTGACGAATCTGCCCCTGCCCCGTTTCGTCTCGATGAAGGCCTCCGAAGGCAACGTCCGGCGCGGCCCTTCGCTCACCCATCGGATCGACTGGGTGTTCAAGCACCGCGACATGCCGCTGCAGATCACCGCCGAGCACGGCCACTGGCGCCGCGTAGAAGACCGCGAAGGGCAAGGTGGCTGGATTCACTATTCGTTGTTGTCTGGCGTGCGCACCGTGATCGTCGAACAGAACATGCTGTCGCTGCGCATGCGGCCCGATCCGGAAGCCCCTGTGACAGCGGCGCTGGAGAGCGGCGTGATCGCCCGGCTGGGCAAATGCGGACCGGAGTGGTGTCAACTGCGATCTGGCGGCTACCGCGGCTGGGCACCAAAGGCACGGCTCTGGGGTGTCGCACCGGACGAGATCCGCGACTGAGCCCACACGCCCGGCAGCGGATTGCAGGCCCGCCCCAAACCCCTATGGTTGGCACGGATAGTCAATCGAGGAGGATCACCATGCGGGCTGTCGGCTATCGGACCTTTGGCGCAGCGTCAGATGTGCTTTCGATCCTTGATCTTGATACACCTGATCCTGCTGCGGGCGAAGTCTGTGTCGAGCTCGCCTTCTCCGGCGTGAACCCGTCGGATGTTAAGGCCCGCGCCGGCAGCCGGCCTGGGGTGACCAAGCCTCCCTTCCCGCTCATCGTGCCACACAGCGACGGATCCGGCGTGATCGCTGCGGTGGGCCCCGGCGTTGATCCAGCGCTGATCGGCAAGCGCGTGTGGATCTGGAATGGCCAATGGCAGCGCGCCTTTGGTACCGCGGCTACGCATATCATCCTGCCCGCCGAGCAGGCCGTCCCTCTGCCCGATGGCGTCGATCTGGAAACCGGCGCGGTGCTTGGCATCCCCGGCCTGACCGCCTCGCATGTAGTCTTTGGCGGTGGTGACGTGGCGGGGCAGACGCTGCTGATCCATGGCGGGGCGGGAACCGTCGGCCACCTTGCTGTCCAGCTTGCCAAATGGGGCGGCGCGCGTGTGATCGCCACCGCCCGCGGCGCGGGTGTCACGCGCTGCACCGAGGCCGGGGCTGACGTGGTGCTCAACTACAGCGCCCCAGACCTTGCCGATCAGATATTGGCCAGTACCGGCGGCGACCTGATCCCGCGTATCATAGACGTCGAATTTGGCCAGAACATCGAAACAAACACATCCGTGATCGCGCCCAATGGCACCATTGCGGCCTATGGCTCCGCGCTGAACATGACCCCGGCGCTCCCCTTCTATCCGCTGCTATTCAAGGCGGTGACAATCGACATCGCGCTGATCTACCTACTGCCCCCAACGGAGCGTCACTTGGCAATCACGAAGCTTCACTCGGCACTGGCTGAAGGGACCTTACGCTGCCCGGTGCAGTCCGTGTTCCCGCTTTCGGAGACAGCATCCGCGCATCAAACAGTTGAACTCGGGCAGCGCAGTGGGGCGATCCTGATTGACGTTCGTGCCTAAATAGGCCGTTCGATGCTTCACCTTACGTGGCGCTCTGACTGGACGCGCACTGTATATCCGTTGGTTGAAAATTAACCAACAAAGGTCTATTTTTGATGAGGGCAAGACAGGGCGCACCGCGCGGATTTTTTCGAAATCAGGTCTTGCACGCGGGCGTCCATCAGCTTATTCAGCGCCCGTTGTTGGGATGTAGCCAAGTGGTAAGGCAACTGTTTTTGGTACAGTGTACCGTAGGTTCGAATCCTACCATCCCAGCCACACCCTTCATGTGTGTCGTCCGGTATTAAACCCAACTTGTCCGGCGAGAGATGCAACTTTTGTCGGGTAAGAACGCGACTGTCACCACTTTTGATGAGTTTTAGGACCGCTGCCTTACTCGGACGGCGCGTTTTTGCGTTTCCCAAAACTACCCTCGATAAGTCAGGCCTGCGCTGCCTGGACTCGGGACTCAGGGCGGGAAGCTGCCATTCGCTGCAGCGGCCAAAGGCAGACCACTTCACCGGGGAGGATCGGACGTCGTATCAACTGACGCTGCTTTGAGCTAAGCGGCTAGTGGATCCTCAATGACCTTTGTGAAAAATATATCGGAGCCCAAGTTACAAACGGAAACATAACCAGACTTGGCCAGAAAAGTGGCAATGTCTCCATACTCCTTCGTGTTTACTCTCGCCTCAACACCGACCACTCCGAATGTATATCGACTAAAGTCAATTCCTTTTATCACTTCAAGCTCGTGACCTTCGACGTCAATATCAAGGTAGTCGATATGATGTGGCGCACCAGCTTCATCGAGGATCTCGGTTAGTGGCCTTGCTTCGACTTTGATGATCTTGTGTTTCTGCGACTTTAGAACATCAGGATCGCGAAAACTGCTTACCAAACCGGAATGTCCGAAAGGCTCCTCCAACATTTCTACAAAATCAAGGCTTCCGTGATCTGACGAGGCTGCAACATTAAAACTTTGCGCAGCTCTGTGTTGGCAACAAAGAGAAAACAGTTCTGGATGAGGTTCCAGTAGAATTCCGGACCAACCCAGCTTCTCAAGTGCGAGAGTATTGGAAATTGAAACACCATCTTTTGCGCCAACATCTACAAAAAAGCCTGACTTACCGCGCATAAGGAAACTACCAACGAAGAACGCCTGTCCAAATTGACTTCCCCATGCCGGGAAGCCGAGCATCCTTGATGTTCGATCCGTTGGATTACTGCGTATGCCCGCCTTCAGTCTCGCTCGCGCACCTTTCGGGAGCATTCTTCTCGCAAGTCGTTTCAGACGAACATTGTCTGTCAATTCACTCAACCACATTCCGAAAGTCACTCCAGATAGCGCTCATGACTTATTCGGCGTTAGCAGAGCAATCCGATGGTGACAATAGCAGTCCTGTTTGCCCATCGGTTGCTCATGAGCTGATGCTGTTTAAGCTGTCGCCCCGGAAGTATCCAGAGCGCGCGAATGGTTGATCGCTCCGATGGTTGAGGCGGATCGTGACGCAGCGAAGTTGGCGCGTGACCGTGCCTTGGTCTCGCCAAAGATGGCAGAGGCCGAGCGCGGCCTGCCGGCGGCAGCTGGCAAGGTGTTACGAAACCCCGGCGCCGCGATGGCGATGTTCCGTCAGCTGCTCGAAGAACCGCTCGATGCGGCGGACCGCATGGCCAGGCGAGTTCTCAAAGATCCCGAGAGCGTTGCCGCATTGCGAGTAGGCACCGGTTTGATGGCAGGACGTGCGGCTCGGGAGGATCGAGCGGCGGCGCATTTGCGACTATCGCGGGATGTTCGAAGTGATGGAAGCTGAAGAGCGCAGAGCGGAGTGCGAGCGCCGTAAGCGGCTTGGTGTTGGTGTCTCGGCCCTTTCGCAAGAGGCGTCGTCCTTGCTCCCGCGGCCCGATGGTGCGGCGCGAAAGGGCGAAAAGGCTGTCGCGGCGGTTATCGATCACCCACAGGGCGCGGATCTCGGGCATCACGGTGACCGGAATCCCACTGCGACCGGGCACGGCGGAATACTATGACCCGTCCTCCGAGCGCGGCTATTCGCGCGACCGGTCTTCCGGATGGAATGTGGAAGGTATGGGCGGCCTGATCATGGACGGGCAGAACGCGCATGTGGACGGCCAGGGCATGTACCACTATCACGGCATTCCTTCTGCGGTGACGGAGGCGCTTGACGGGACGCTCTTTGGTTATGCGGCGGACGGGTTCGAAATCCACTATGTGGGCGACGCGGTGCAATCGTCCTGGCAGTTGAAAAGCGGCGTGCGCCCGTCTGGTCCGGGTGGCGCCTATGACGGCACCTACGTGCAGGATTACGAATTTGTTGCGGGGTCGGGCACTCTGGATGAATGCAACGGCGCCATGATCGACGGGCAATACGTCTATTTTGCGACAGATACCTACCCGTTTTTCCCGCGCTGTTTCAAAGGCACGGTGTCGGGCGATTTCATCGGTGGAGGCGGGGGGCGGCCCCCGCGGGGTGGCGGCGGCTGATCTGGAACACGCCGGATGTGACGACGCTGCCGTTTGACGATTGCCCCGAATGGCAGGCAGGTCGTGCGGAGCATTATGAGGTCTCCGGGGCTGCGTGACCGCCACTCAGGCGCGTCAGTATCCCAGATAGAACCGATAGTAGAGGACCAGGAGTGTGGTCATTGGCCAGGAGGCGAGGATCAGCAGCCGGTTGGTGCGCGCCGCGTTCACCGAGGCGATCATCGGGACATAGAAGAAGTAGTAGCGCGAGCTCTGGAAGGCGTGGGTGAGCGAGGTGAAGAACATCACCGTGAGGAAGCCTGCGCGGAATTCGGGTTGGCGCAGTGCCTCGACATAGAAGCGCAATGAGAAGAGCTGCCACCCGAAGGTCGCGAAGAGCAGAAACGCGGTATAGATCAAGCCGAACATAAAGTCGAGCGGGGGTTGGGCCGAGAGCACCATAGACGATGCAAAGACCACCAGCGTCTCTAAATGGCTGAATTCGGGGTTTATGACGTTGCGGGTCCAGTTGTAGACGCTCAACTGGGGGAAGATTGGAAAGAGCAGCTCGATATTGGCGTCCATCACCACGATGAGTGCCACGGCCGCGAACACGAAGATGGTATGTGGCTGGAAGAGCCGAAACACCAGCACGCCAAGCCGGAAGAATAAGAGGACGATGCCGTTGTTCTCACCGAGCCCGAGTGCCAGGCTCAGGATCGCGAGGAGCACGAGAAGTTCCTTTTTCCAGCCCAACCGTGTGGAGATCAGGGCGAAGGGAAAGAAGATGAATTCCAGCTTGATTTTCGTGGCGAGATAGGCGGAGGCGGGCAGGGCGAGATACGTGATGAGGACGCGCTGGTCGATCAGCCTCAGCATCGCGAGGATGACCACGAGGGCTGCCGTGCAGAGCGCCATCAACACGCGGAGGATAATCTGGTTGTCGGGGCCAAAGAAGGGTTCATCCGGAGACAGCAGCGCATTGAAATCGTCCCATGCGCTGGCGACGTCGCCGTATCCCAGAATGTCGGGATGAAAGAAGGCGATGCAGAGGATGACGTTGCCGACGAAGATGATCGAGGCTTCGACCAGTTGGCGGTGCGTGGCTGCTTTGGCGGCGGGGGAGGCGGCGTCGGTCATCGGCACGCCTGTGGATGGGACGGTGGCGCGGGCGCGCGCGTGTCAGGGTTGGGGGGCGTGCGACGGGGCCTCAGATCCACCGGTATGGCCGATACGCCGCGAAGGGCGTTAATCGGGTTGAATCGTTGGGGCGATGTCATCACAGAATACAAACTCGTCAGTCTCTGGCCTGCTTAGCATGGGATGATCTGTCGGTCACCCTTGTGGGCGGCACCGGCGGACGATGAGGGTGGGTGACTGAGCGCGGGTGTTGCGGGCTAGACGTCGTAGCCCATGTCGCGCAACAGCTGTTGCCGGGTCACCGGCGTTGGGGCGCCATCGGCTGTCCAGTAGGGCCCGGGCGCGTTGATCTTGTCCTGAAGACAGGTTCGATGTGGATAGGTCGCGCAGGTGCCCAGCCCGTCTTCGGTGTGCTCGAAATAGATGCCATCGCGTTCGATCACCATGCCGTAGCAGATGTAGCAGTAGCCGAGGAAGTCATCGGGGAGTTCTGGCTGTGCAGCTTTCGGAGGCGGGGCATAGGGTGCGGATGGTGTGAGCCGAATCACCAGGTCGTCCAGGATGGCGTGCCACTCGTCTGCGTCTTCCTTGGCCCAAAGCTCTGCCAGTTCGGATGATTGTCTGACGCGCTGGACGAGGGATTTTGCCAGCTCCAGCAGGTTTTCTGGCGCCTCGCCGAGCTCGAGCCCATGCAGGTCTGGCGCATCTGAGGGCGCGCGCCCGATGCTGATGGCGAGCAGATCGCAGGCAGCGAGGGCGGTTGCGGCGTCATCGGCCTCCAGCGCGCCCGTTGCCGATCCAAGCCTATTCAATGTGGCTTCAAGATCAGAGACGCTTTTGAGGCCCGACACAAAGTCCAAGGCGGTGTCATTTCCGAAATTGCCTGCGCTCCAGGTGCCCATTGCCTGTCCCTTCAGTGGCGTGACCGCACATCGCTTTACAGGGCGGTGATGGCATTTTCATGGCCGCAGCGTCCTCGGTTCCAGGAGCGCGACCCGAGCGAAGACACCGGGACCAGAGCAAGCGATTTGTAAGGATGGTTATGGTAAATTATGACCCAAGCCGGGTCTCGTGAGACGTTGGTCCAATCGACTTGAGGCAGCCTGCGCATCGGCAGTTGGTCC
The DNA here is from genome assembly GCF_054226325.1 of Roseobacter cerffii. Lineage (NCBI taxonomy): Bacteria > Pseudomonadati > Pseudomonadota > Alphaproteobacteria > Rhodobacterales > Roseobacteraceae > Roseobacter > Roseobacter cerffii. The sequence goes on along the minus strand of NZ_CM135757.1, from coordinate 1,085,023 downwards.
AGCCATCCGCATGCAGCGCGGCAGTCTCTAACAGCCAATTTTGCGCGGGACTTCGCAGAATCTCAAATATCTGTTAACCTTACGTCAACCTCTCAGCCCGACCTGAAGAAGGAGACTGCCATGGGCGTGGATGTACCTGACGATTTCGACATCGATCTAAACCTCAGCGGCGGCACCACCATTGACGGCGATTTGTCGATGGACACCAACCTTCGGATCCGGGAACTGCCGACCATCGAATTGCGGGTGCGCGAACTGCCCGAAATCAAGATTGGCGTGACCGAACTGCCGAAGGTGCAGCTGGGCGTCGACCCGATTGATTTCTCGCTGCGGATCAAGGAAATCCCCGCGATCCGGGCGCATCTGCCCGCGAATTTCAAGGTGGGGCTCTCGCTGCTTGGCAACGAGTTGCTGGCCATCAACCTCTGTGGCGAGGCGCAGGTGATCACCGAAGACTATGTGCCGAACCCCTGCGAGATTTGCGGCCCGCCCGGCAACGCGCGCGAGATCGCAGGCAATGTGAGCCGCATTGAACTCATCGAAGACGATGGCTGAGCTGGCGCAAGGCATCACCCTGCGCAAGGGGCGCGGCCTGGGTGAGTTTGAGATTGCCGGGCCGCAATCCGGCGTGCTGAAGCTGGGCGGCGCGTTGAAGAAAGAAATGGGCGCGGAGCTGCGTGCGCGGTTGGTGCCGCGCAAGGGCCAAACGCGGATTGCGACGCGGATCGGCCCGTCTGCCCCGCCGGGGACACATAAGGCGACACTGGTCACGGAAGACGGCGAATACCCGGTCACGGTGGATGTGCCGGTGAAGGAAAAGCTGCGGCTCTCACCGCGGTCGATCAGCCTGAGCGGACGGCCGGGCGACCGGGTCAAGGCGCAGCTGACCGTGGTGAACCGTGGGAACGTGGCGCTGCCGGTGCCGAGCGGCGGTGTGGGCGGCCTCTTTGCCTCGGATGGTTTGGCGGGCGCGTTTTCGGCAGCCTATACCTCGGACGCGGAGGCGCCGCTGGAGGTGTTTGGCGAGTTCATTCTGGGGCTGCGCCGGTCTTACCTGGGGCTGATGCGGCTGAAGCTGACCTCGAAAGAGAAGGGCGACCTGCCGCCGGGCGCCAGCCGCGCACTGGCTGCGGAGTTTGCACTGCCCGAACCGCTCAACGCTGCGACGCAGCTGGGTGCCGGGCGACGCTTTCACACGACAATTGTCATGGCCCATTTGCGCCTCGTGGCCCGATTGACCCTGAGCGCTCCGAAATAGAAAGGGGACAGCCGATGAAGAAGAGCAAGATCACCACGCGGGACATACGCGACAGTATGGACACCATGTCGGACGTGATGGTGCGGCAGATTGACCTGACCGGTGAGTTGGTTGACACCCTTGCGGGTACGGCGCAGCGGTTCCTGTCGTCGCTCTCGGCGGGACAGTCCTCGAACTGCTGTGACATCCCCGAGCCCTGCTGGATGCCGAAGGATCTGGGCGAGGTGCATTGCCAGCTCTGCGTGGGCAGCACCGGAATTGTCGAGATCCGGATCACGAACACCGATTTCCGCCCGCGCAAATTCACGCTGGCCGCGGCGGGCCCCGATGCGGGGCGGGTGAAGCTGACGCCCAACAGCTTCACGCTGGGGCCCAAGGAACGGCGGACGGTACGTGCGGAGTTTGACACCAAGCTGGATGACGGGGTGCATTGCGCCGAATTCGAAGCGCTGATCTGGGTGGTGGGCTGCAACAGCCATTACCTGCGCTGGACCATTGAGGTCGGCAAGACCGAGCGGGCGTGCTGTCATCACGTGGAGGTCTTCGACCAGCCGGATTACGAGCATCATTGGTATGATCATTTCTATTGCGTGCGGCCTTGCTATGGGCGGTCGGTGCGTCCGGGGACAGGGATCAAAGGGTGACCCATGTCGAACTCACAGATGAAAGACCTTTTCAGCCAGGCCATGCGCCTGAACATGAAGTATTATTCCGGATTATTTGACGTCACGAAGGATTACCTAGGCGCGCTGCGGACGCTGGCCGAGCAAGGGCTCGAGACGGATGTGGCGCGGCCTGTTCCGCCGACGGCACCACCGGCGGTGCCCGCGATCCAGCCGCTGATCCTCGCCGCGCCCGCGGGCAAGGAGGCGGTGGCGAGCTTTGCGGTGACCAACAACACCGGGCAGGAGGTCGCGGCGGATCCGGAGGTCTCGGAGAACCTGAAGGCGGCGGGCGTCGTGGCTGAACCGGCGGGCCGGATGGTCGCGCATGGGGAGGACGTGGTTTTCACCCTGAAGGGCAAGCCCACGTCTAAGATGAAGCTGGATCAGGACATCCATGGCAGCGTGAGCGTGCGGCCCTTTGGCGACCGTGAAATCCCGGTGGTGCTGCGGCGGTTGAAGGCGCCAGCCAAGTCGAAAGCGAAGACCGCATGAGCGCGCCGGGCGGCATCATGGCCGAGGGCGTGCTGGTGCAGGCGATGCATCTCTATTCCGCGCTGGTGATGAAGCCCTATGAACAGGGCCGCAACGCGGGGCTGATCGAGCGGACGACGCTGGGCACCCTGCCCCAACCCTTGGATCGCAACGGGTTGGGCCCGCATTTTTCGAAGACCTATCCCAAGCCGGTGTTGCTGGGCCGCGCGACAGAGAATGACGCGCTGGTCTCGGAGTTTGATCGGATGGGCGAGATTTACGATGCCTATGTGCGGCCCTTTTCGACCCCGATCATGAATGCCGCTGTCGAGGAGCTGTCGGCCTGGATCAAGCCGGACTTCCGGCTGCTCGATGCGGGATGCGGCGCGGGGCGCGAGCTCTGTCGGTTGTCGCAGATGGTGCCAGACGGTGAAGCAGTCGGCATTGATCTGGCGGCGGGGATGGTGAATGCGGCCTATGCCTCGGCGCGCGCCAAGGCCTTCGATCATACGGCATTTTTCCAATCGGATGTGGGTGATCTTCCCGAGGTGTTCACCGATGGGTTCGATCTGGTCTACTCCTGCCTTGCGCATCACCACTACCCCGACCCGCCTGCCGCAACGCGCGAAATCTTCCGTGCCCTGCGGCCGGGCGGCTACTACACGGTAATCGACGCAGGGCCGGAATGGTTCGTGAAACGGTCCTCTGGCCTGGCGCTCTGGGCCGATCCGGGCTGGATCGGGTTCCACACGCCGGAGCAGTTCATGGCGCTTTTCGAGGCTGCGGGGTTCGAGAACACCGGCTGGATTGACCTCGTGCCGGGCTTTGGCATCGCCTGCGCGCAGAAGCCCCTTTGAACGAGCTAGCCTACGACCGGGCCCTCATCGAGCAAGCCCTCAAGACCGCACGGACCCGGACCGAAAAGGCGATGACCCGCTTTTTCGATGCGCGGCGCGAGACGGGGATGGATGTGCTCTACGATCAGATCAGCGACTATCCGTTCCGCGTGGGCAAAGGTCTGCGGCCCGCGCTGGTCTATGCCGCCTGCCAGGGCATGGGCGGCACCGAAGCGCAGGCGGAGAACACCGCGACGGCCATTGAGCTCTTTCACAACGGCGCACTGGTGCATGACGACATCGAGGATATCTCGGATTTCCGACGCGGCGATGAGACGCTCTTTCGTCGCCACGGGGTGCCGATTGCGATCAACACCGGGGATGCGACCTTCGTCTTCTGCCTCTCGCTGCTGCTCGACAACGTTGAACAACTGGGCGTGCGCAAGGCGATGCGGATTCTCAAGGATTTCGAACGGCTCAGCCGCGAGTCCGTTGAAGGGCAGGCCATTGAACTGGACTGGATCCATAACGCGCGCTTTGATCTCGACAGCGAAGATTACCTGCGCATGGCGTATAAAAAGACCTGTTGGTACACGATGATCGCGCCCTTGCGGCTTGGCGTCGTGGCTGGGTCTGGCCCGTCGATGGTGGCCGATCTGGAAGACGCGCTGATCGACGTGATGGAACTGGGGTATCTCGCGGGCATCGGCTTTCAGGTGCAGGATGACCTGCTGAACCTCACCGCGGATGAGGTGCTCTATGGCAAGGAGATCAGCGGCGATCTCTACGAAGGCAAGCGCACGATCATGTTGCTGCATTTCTTGCGCACCGCGCCCAAGCGCCAACGCGCGCGTGCGATCAAGCTGCTGACCCAGCCCCGCGCCGAGAAGGAGCCGGACGAGGTGCGCTGGCTTCTGCAGGCGATGCATGAGGCGGGCTCCATCGATCATGGACGGGAACTGGCGCAGGATTTCATCACCCGCGCGCTCACCTTCGAAGCGGAGGGGCTGCGCTTCATGGCCGAGACCCGTCACCGTCAATTCCTGCGCGAAGTGCTGAAATACGTGATTGCAAGACTGAAGTAAGAGGGACCGACATGCCACATGACCACGACCACGGGAGCACGCCTTCGAGCCCGTTTGAGGAGCTGATGAAGTTGCAAAGCGCGTTTCAACAGAGCCTGAGCCAGGCGACGATGCAGTATCTGCGGCAGTTGCAGGGTATCGTTGGCCCGGTCACGCCCGGCACCGTGGTGCAGCAGGTGGAGGGCGCGGGTGTCACGCTCAAACTGCGCCCGGGCGGACAGGCGAAGGCCAGCGTGAATGTGGAGAACCGCCAGCGCGTACATTCCATGGTGACGCCGATGATCACGCCGCTTGTTTCGGATACCGGGGCCACGTGGTTTGCGCAGACGGCCTTCACACCGCCAACGGCGCTGCTCGCCACGGATGAGGTGCTGGAGTTCGCGCTGGTGCTGGAGGCACCGAAGGACATGCCCGTCGGCGTCTATCGCGGGGCGGTGCTGATCTATGGCTGCAGCGATGGGGTGGTGCCGCTGGAGGTGACGGTGGCCAAACAGGCGGCGGCCAAGCGCAAAGCCGCGCCGGCTGCTGCCAAAGCCAAGACAGCCGCAAAGAAAGCACCTGCGCGCAAGCCTGCTGCCCGCAAAGCCACCAAAGCGTCCTGAGGAGTACGACCATGGCCAACAGCGCACACATTCGCCTCATCGATCCGCCGGAGGACGCGGGGCGCACCACCGCAAGTCTCTTTTCCTCGCTCGCCAGCCGTTTGATCACCCTGCATTACACTTCCGGTGTCAGCGTGATCGGCTCCACCCTCGCGGGGCTTGCCGAGGCGGGCCGCGAGATTTCGAAGACCGCGGAGGGCGCGCGTATTCGCCGGGCGCTGGAAGCAAGCGCTGTGAAGGACAACGGCGAACTGCTCTGGAGCGCGCTGCGCGTGACCGGCTGGACCGAAGGCATGCCCGCCGCCCCGGTGCTCGACCATATCCGGAACGACCTCGCCCTGCTGCTCGCCGATGATCTCGCCGAGACCATCGACAACGTCCCTGCCCCGCTGGAGAACAAGGTGCATCGCAGCAAGACCGTGCCGCCTGCGATCACCTTCATCGACACGCTGATGGGGCTGTGGATTCACTCGCGGGAGATCGTGCAATCGGTCGAAGCGCTGGCGCGCAGCGCACCGGAGCGCGATGACATCGAGCCCGGGGACGCGGTGCACAGCGGCCCGATCCTGCGGTGACAGCCTTTGATGTGCTCCGGCCGCCGGTTTTGAGCGATCCGACGGCGGCGGCCTATAAGGACTGGTTTCACCTCAACGTCTTCCTGCCCGAAAGCGGGCGCGTTGTGCTGATCAACCTGTCGCTGCATGGGCCGCCTTGGGATGCGCGGGCGCGAGCGGTGGGTGTGGCGCTGGCGAGCGCGCCGAATGGCGACTGGATCGGCGGGATCGAGATCGCCTCTTTCGCCGAGAGCAAGGTGGACACGCAGGCGCTGTTTCTCAGCACCGTTTCGATGGCGGTGACCCGCGATGGGACCGCCTTGCACGCCAAGGTGGCGCGGCCCGAGGACGGGTTCGAGGCGGATCTGGTTGCGCGCCCGGTTCTGTCGGCGGGCGCGCTGGACCTCTCGGCGCAATTCGGCAGCGGCTGGATCGGGTGGAGCGCGGTGCCGGTCCTGTCGATCTCGGGCACGCTGATCCTCGACGGCGAAGAGATCTCGCTGGAGAATGCGCGCGGCTATCATGATCACAACTGGGGCCGGTGGTTCTGGGGCGAGGATGTGGCCTGGGAATGGGGCGCCTGGGTCTTGAGCGAGGACATCACCGTGGTCGCGGCACGCGGCACCGACAAGGCACATTTCAATCGGCAACCGCCGCATGTTTTTCTGGTGCACGGCAACAAGGTGCATGGGTTTTTACCAGGACAGGTCAGCCTGAGCTACGAGGCCGCACCCACCCGCGCGGCACGGCGACTGCCGGGCGCGCTGGCCGCAATCCACCCGGACCGGCGTGCGCCTGATCTGCCGCGCACCGTGACCTTGCGGGCGGAAAACCGGGCGGCGCGGTTCGAGCTGGTGTTCGAGGCTGAGACGGCGGCACAGCTGTTGTTGTCTGATCCGATGCGCCCGGGCGCGGGGTTCATCAACGAGTTGGCGGGGCACTGCCGTTTGGTCGCGACGCTGGATCAGGGCCTGCTGCGCGCGGAGGGGTCGGGTGTGTTTGAATATGTCGAGTAACCCCCGCCATCTGCGCGACTGGATCGTGGCCCTTTACGCAGCCCTTGAGGAGGCGGAACCGCACAGTGCCGCAGCGATCCGCAAGCTGGCCGGGGTGCAGCTGGCGCGCATGGTGCTGGATGACGACCGGGTGACCGTGCGCTTTGCCGACGGGGCGTTGCAGGTGCGGCGGATGCGGGCGAGCACGGTGCAGCTGAAAAGCCCGAACGGATCGACGGACCGGCAGACCGTGACGGCGCTGTTGCTGGGCTACATGGAGATTTCGGAGGCGATTGCGCAGGATCATATTCGCTTGCGCGGCACGGCGGAGGAGGTTATGGCGATTTGCGCGATCATCGAGGTGCTGGTCGATGCGAGCACGCGGGTGCCCGCCTTGCAGCAGCTGGCGACGGCGTTTCTGGAGAGGACCGGTCAGGAGGCGGTGCGCGCCGGGCGGCGTGCACGGGCGGCGCGGGCCCGGACGCTGGCGGAAAAGGAGCGTGGCCTGTTGGCGCGCGAGGGGTTGTTGCGCACGCCGGGGTGAGCGGGTTCAGAACCCCTGCATCACCATATCGACGGCGCGGATGATCACCTCGTGCTCGGCATCGAGGCTGGCCACGGGGGTGCGCAGGATCGTGCAGGGCACGGCGGCCATGAATTGGGTGACGAGCACGACCGCCTCACCGTCGATCTCGAAGATCGGGTTCAGCCAGGCCGCGGGCTGCGGGGCGCTGGCCTGTGGCATCAGCGGCGCGACCACGCGGGTGTTGAGCGCCGAGAGCAGATCGCTTTGAAGATCAAGCAGATACCCCGGGCCATCGGGGTTGGGGTAGACGTCATGGCGCGCCATTTAGAACTGGCGGTGCCGGTCGAGCGGCAGGCCGTGGGCCTCCACATAGCTGTTGGAGCTTTCGAGGGCCGGGGCGTTCTCGGCCTGCCAGGCGGCGGTGCGGGCCTCGGCCACGGCGGCGCGCACGCCCCGCTCGGCGGCGCGCGAGAGGTTGACCTTCAGCGCCTTCGCCTCTTGCAGCAGAGAGGCATCGAGGGACAGGTTTGTCGATTTGCGGTTTGCAACAGCCATATGCGCATATATATGCGCATAAATCATGCGCGTCAAGCTGCGCCAGCCCGAATGCAAAAGAGGCGCTCAAACGAGCGCCTCTCTTCAGGTCGTGTGGGATGTCCGATCAGGCGATCGAGTCATCCTCGAAGACAATCACAAGCTCCGGTGCGGCACCGTCGGAGTCGAAGGTATGTGCCGCCCGCTTGTTCTGGGCCGAGCCGTCCGCGAGGGTGATCCGGAAGCCCAGTTCACCGTCCACGACACCATCGGTTCCGATCGCCGCCTCGATGAGGTCTGAGATATCCGGCGTCCGGTAGGTTTCGCCATCGGTCCAGTCCTCGACATTGTTCCAGTCGAAGTCCTCGGCCAGATAGGTCCGATCATCCGGTGTCGATCCTGCAGAGTAGGTGGCCGCGGCTTCCGTGGCTTCGACCTCGATGAGGAAGGACACGCTGCCGGACTGGCTGCCATTGGCTTCGAACTGGAAGTAGGCATCCGCGATCACCTTGTCGGCGGGAATGTCGATGTTGGTGAACCGCATCCCGACGTATTGGGGCGACCCGTTGACACCAAGCTCCAGATCGCCACTGCCACCGCCGCCGAACTCTTCCCAGTCGTCCGACGACTGGTTGATGCTCGATGCGATTTGGTCGCCCACCTCGCCCGGGTTGTCCGTGGTGAAGGTGGAGTTCGACGCGCCCAGGGACGGCTGACCGCCCTTGTAGAGGTCGAAGTAGTCGATGGCATAGCCACCCGACCGACCGGCAATCGCAATGGTGTGGAACCCGGCGGACAGCTCGAACTGGGCCGCAAAGTTGGGTTCTTCTTCCGACACGCTGTCGATGGTGGCCGTGTTGCCCCAGCCGCCAGTGCCGACCCCGAAGACCTTGACGAAGCCGTTGTTCGACACCGAGTTGGTCTCGTTCACCTGCAACGCCTCGGCATCATCATCGATCCGGACCCAGACATCGTTGGCCTGATCGCCCGCAATGGTCACCCCGGGTCTGTTCTCATCGCGAGACCCGCGCGCCCGGAAGGAGTAGACCCCTTCGTCACCTTCAGGAATGAAGATTTCGAACTCGATGATGCCCTGTGGCGGGTTGGTTCCGGCAGTGGCGCCTTCTTTCCAGACATAGTAGCCGTCACCCTGGAACCCACCGTGGTTACCGAACTCATCCGCCGCCGTATCGTAGCTCCAGAAGGAGCCCGGATCGGTGCCGCCGGTGCCATTGGTGTCTTCGATCTGGATCTTGAACCGGGCGTTGTTGCTGCCCGAGTTGATGATCTCGAAGTACCCATCGGTCGGCAGAACCGGGTCACCCACAACCGGACCACCATCGTTGGTCAGGTAGATGGGCGCGGTCACGTCGCTGATCGGCAGGTCGTTGTTCGACGTGTCGATCACGCTGGCGACGAACCCGATCTGGGCCACGTCGTCACCCGCGAAGGTGCCGTCTCCCTGATTGTTGGCGACTGCGTCGTCATAATCAAAGAGGCCCGTGGCGTCGAAGGTTCCATCAGGACCGATGACCACATCGACCGACTGGCTGTCGAAGTTATTGCTCGCCTTGAAGTCATAGCGATCAAGACGATCTTCAACCAGCTGGGCAATGCCATCCGCGGTGTTGTTCACCGGGTTGAAGCCCTTGGTCATGGTGATCCGCACGGTATCGCCCACATCACCGGTGACGATGATGGTGGGTTGCGTGCCACCGTAGGTGCCAGTGCCACCCGCAGCCACACCATTGACCTCGAGGGTCGGTGTTGTGACCGTTGGCAGCCCCTGATCGGCGAGCGCTTGCGAGCCCGAGGCGCTGCCATCGCTGCCGAGTTGGCCAGAGGCGGTGGTGCCGTCATCGAAGAGCACGGTGAAGCGCGATCCGATGAGTTCGTGGCCCGACACGCCACCCACATCCCAGCCGTCCGTGGCGCCTGCGTCCACACCGGACTTGAGCAGCCCGGCGATGGAGTTGGGGTCCATGTCGCCCGAGAAGCCGACGGTCTCGCCGTTGCCGAAGTCGGTGAATTTGACGATGGCGCCCTTGTAGCCGCCGTTCGACGCCTGGCCCGTGCCGGTGGTGTTGGCCAGCGGGTCGACGCCAGGCAGGAAGTAGCCGCCCGTGCCGCCGGTGATGAAGGCACCGGTTCCGCCTGCTGTGTTCACCGCCCAGGCCTTGGCGACATTGTCGCCGCCGGCCCCGTCGGGATCGAACACCACATCCTCGTAGAGCGCATCGCTCACGTCGATGAACACCGCCGAGATATTCTTGCCACCGGTGTTGGTCACCTGGAACGAGTTCGCCCCGAAGTTCGAGTCGTCGATCTCGTTCGCGCCGGGCATGATCTCGAGCACGGCCGATCCGGTCACACCATCCGCGTAGGTGGCGGAGGTGATCAGGTCGGTTTCACCCGCAAAGACCTCGAGAGCATTGGTGCCATCGTTGCCGACCGGGTCGCCTTCCACCGGGCCGCCTTCGTTGGCCAGGTAGATCGGTGTGGTGACCGGGCTGACCGGCAGGTTGCCCTGCGACGGGTCGATGACCGCGGCGACAAACCCGATGTCTGCAACATCGTCACCTGCAAAGGTGCCGTTGTAGGCCAGGTTGTCGTCGTAGTCGAAGAGCCCTGTGGCATCGAAGCTGCCGTTCTCGTCCAGCACCACATCCACGCTCTGGTTGTCGAAGGAGTTGGAGGCGTCGAAGTCATAGCGCTCCAACCGGTCTGCGACCAGCGCGTCGATGCCGTTCGAGGTGTTCCCGACAGGATCGAAGCCCTTGGTCAGGGTGATGCGGACAGTTGCGCCCGGATCGCCGGTGACCAGGATCGTCGGCTGATCGACCCCGTAGGTGCCCACCTCGCCCGGTGCGAAGCCATTAACGAGCAGGCTCGGTGCGTCGGAGGTGAACCCGGCCTCTGAGGCCAGACCCTGCGAACCCGAGGCGCTGCCATCGCTGGCCAGCTGGCCGGTCGCGGTGGTGCCGTCATCGAAGAGGACCGTGAAGGTCGATCCGATGATCTCGTGACCGGAGATCCCGCCCACATCCCAGCCGTTGGTCGCATTGGTGTCCACACCATCGGTGCCACCCTTGTCGAGCCCGGCAAGGGAGTTGGGGTCCATGTCACCCGAGAAGCCGACCGTTTCCCCATTGTCGAAATCGGTGAACTTGAGGATCGCGCCTTTGAAGCCACCGTTCGAGTCCTGGCCCGTGCCCGTGTTGTTGGGCAGCGGGTCCTGACCGGGCAGGAAGTAGCCGCCCGTGCCGCCGGTGATGAAGGCGCCCGTCTCGGCCCCGCCGGAGTTCACACCCCAGCCCTTCACCGCGTTGTCACCGCCCTTGCCGTCAGGGTCAAAGACACTGTCGGGATAAAGCGCGGTGCTCGCGTCGATGAAGACCGCTGCGATCTTCTTGTCGCCGGTGTTGATCAGCTGGAAGGAGTTCGCGCCGAAGTTCGAGCTTTGGATGTTGTTGTTGCCCGTCATCACTTCGAGGACAGCCGAACCCACCGCGTCATTGCCGTAGGTATTGCCGGTGAAGATGTCATCTTCGCCGTCAAACACCGCCAGCGCGTTGGTCGGATCAGCCGTGCCATTGCTGGTGGCCGTGACCTTGAAGCTGTCGAGCTGCGCATCGAACGGCGTGCTGGAGCCTGCGTGCACATGGGTGAACCCTGTGCCGACCCCAACCGTTTCGTCCGCCAGTGCGGCTGCCAACGCCCCGGTCACGTTCAGCGAACCGAAGCTGACGCCGGAGGCTCCGGCAATCGGGTCCCCATTGGTGTCGAGGAAGGTCGCCACCGCTGTGATGGTCGCGGCTGTCGCGCTGGTGGAGTTCACCGTCAGGGTGATATCCACCGCCGAGAAGTCCTCCGTGCCGGTCAGCACCGCAGGCAAGTCTTGGTTGCCGCCGCCCGCCTTGGTCTCGGCGTTGTCGATCCGCGAGGAGAACTCGACGGTGTTGCCGAAGACGAACTTGACGAAATCGGTGCTGTCCACACCCACATGGATGCCGATCTGGTCGAAGCTGACCGCCGCCTCGGTCTCGAACGGGTTGAGCACCCGTGCCTCGACCGTGAAGTCGGCGTTCTTCACACCCAGTTGGAAGTCATCCTCGGGCGTATCGGTGTTGCCGGTATCGCCCGTGGTTGTGGTTGTGGTCAGCACACCACCAGCGACAGTTGTGGCACCGGTGTCCTCGTTGAAGTCCTTCAGATCGGACGAGCCGACGAGACCTGCCTGCAGCAGACCGGTGAACCCGTTCTGATAGGGCGTGCCGTTCACGTCGAAGGTGAGCTCGATGCTTTCGCCATCCGCGATCAACGTGCCGTTGTCCGCGTCATAGGCGAAGCTGTCGGCCTCGTTGAGGATGCCGTCGCCATCGACGTCGTCATCCGCCGAGTTGATCACCAGGTCGCCATCAAGGTCTTGCGACGGTGCCACCGGGCCGAAGGTATTGTCGGCCGCGTCCACGTTCAGGGGCAGCGTTGCCTGCACCGTCTCCGTGCCGTCTGTGGCTTCGATGACCACGCTGAAGAGGCCGATCTCGGTCGGCGTGCCGACGAGATTGCCGTTCGCATCGACCTCGGTGATGCCCGCAGGCGCCCCGCTGATCAGGGTGTAGGTCAGCGTGTCGCCGACGTCCTGATCCGAGAAGAGACCCACGACCGAGAGCGACAGAGGCGCATCGATGATCGCCGGTTGCGCCTCCGGTGCCGGATCGGCGACGGGTGCGTCATTGGCATCGGTGACCGTGATCTGCAGATCTGTGGTCGTTTGCGATGTGCCATCGTCCGCGGTGACCGACACCTCGTAGACGCCGTCCTGATCTGCATCTGTCGGAGTCTCGAAGTCTGGCGCCGCGAGGAAGGTCACCACACCTGTGGTCGGATCAACCGCAAAGAGCGCCTCATCCGCCCCGGTGCCCGCGAGGGCGTAGGTGACAGTCAACCCATCCGGATCCACCGCAGCAACGGTTGTGGCGGCGGTGTCGTTTTCCACCGCATCCACCTCCGTTGCGCTGCTGAACTCGGGCGCTTCATCGAGATTGGCCACGGTGATGACCAGCGCCTGCTCTGAGGCGACATCGCCATCCGAGGCGGACACGACCACGTCATAGACGTTGTCCTGATCCGCATCGAGCGGTGTCTCGAAGTCAGGCTCGGCCAGGAAGGAGACCTCGCCCGTCGCCGGATCGATGGTGAAGAGGGCCGCATCCGCACCGCCAACGATATCGTAGGTGACATCCGAACCTTCAAGGTCGGTCGCATCCACATCCGCCACGAGCAATGTGCCCTCATCCACGGTCGCCTCAGCAGGTGTGCTGATGGTCGGCGGCGTGTTGTCGATGGGATCGAAGCGCACCGCGTCGATCCGCAGCACCTCGCCGCTTTCAGCTTCGCCTTCGATGACCAGCTTGGCCCCCGCAGGGATATTCACCGTCGGGAACACAGCCGTGTTGATGTTGCCAGCCTGCGTGCCAGTGCCCTGGCCCGGCAGATCCGTGCGGTCCATCACGAAGGAGCCGATCTCAGTCGGTTCGGAACCGTCGCCAAGGTCGAGCTTGATCGTGACGGTTGCCGCACCATCGGTTTCATCGAAGTGGATCACCGACAGGTCGTAGAAGCCGGGCACAACGCCTGCTGCATCCAGATCGGTCGAGATGAAGCCTTCGCCACCCACTTTAACCCGGATCACCTGGTTGCCGGAGGCGGGCGCCGCGAAGCTGCGGAAGAACCCGTCAAAGGCTTCGTTCGGATCGCTGAAGGCCGTGAAGTCTTCGGCCTCGATCAGCACCGCTTCACGTGGCGGGCCGCTGGCCACATCCATGGTGAAGGTCGTGGATGCCGACAGCGTATCCGGGCCGCCGATCTCACCATCATAGGCGGTGATCGTCACCTCGAAGTCGCCGCTTTCGGTTGGCGTGCCGCTGATCTCCCCGGTCGCAGGGTCAATGGTGACCCCGTCCGGAAGACCTTCGGCGGAGTAGATCAAGACCGTGCCCACATCAACGTCGTCAAAGAGCCCGTCTGGCAGCGCCAGAACAACCTCGTTGTTGATGATCAGATCGACATCTTCATAGACACCCACAACAGTTGGTGCGTCGTTCACGTTATCGACGTTCAGCAGGAACGTGCCGTCGGTCGAATTCCCTTCAGGATCAGTTGCCGTCACGGTGATGGAGTATGTGCCCACATCATCGTTGTCCGCCTGGCCGGTCAGGATGCCATCTTCCTCGATCAGGAAGCCTGGCAGCCCGGGCACTTCGCCATCTGCCGTGACAGTGACAAAGCTGAACGTCAGATCCTCGAACGGGGTGTCCGTGTCGAAGAACGGCAGCTCGATCTCGAACGGTGCGTCTTCGTCGACCGTCTGGTCCGGCAGGACACCGCCGAAGATCTGCGGCGCTTCGGTGTTGGTGCCGCCGGTATCGACGACCTCCACCAGCGCCACATTGGCGAAGCTGACCACGGAGGCGTTGTTGACATCGTCATCGTTGATCAGGGCCAGCGTCGAGAAGGACTGACCGGCATAGGCGCTCAGATCGATCTCGTAGGACTGTGGTTCCCCGGCGCCTGTATAGTCGCCGTTGTAGTCCTGATTGGTCCAGGTCGAGAAGTTCTGGCTCCCGAAGAGCTGGAACAGGATGTCGTCATCGGTCCGGAAGGAGTTGTCGTTCTCCAGGCCGATGCCGACAATCTCACCCGTGGGGTTGATGATGGTCAGGTCGAACCGCAACACCGTGTCTTCGGTGATGGTATAGCCACCCGTGATCGCCGTCTTCTTCCAGACGTTGCCGTCCAGCGTGATGCCAGCGCCACCATCCTCGATCGTGAAGCCGGTGCCCCGCTTGGAGTCCTGGCCGTCGTAGGATTCGATCGGGTTGTCGTTGAAGTTGATTGGTGTCGGCACATCGCCGCCGCCTTCCGGCAGAACCGTGATGTTGACGGTCGTGGTTGACGTTCCACCCGCACTGTCCGTGATGGTGTACTCGAAGCTCGCCGGTCCGACATAGTCGGGATCGGAGATGAAGGTCACCAGGCCGTTCAGCTCGGAGACCTGACCGTTCACCGCGTTGCCGACCGAGGTCAGCGTGAAGGTGTCATCATCCGTATCGGTGTCATTGGCCAGCAGGTCGGCGGCACCGATGACCAGAGGCTGGTCGGTTTCCATCGACAGGTTGTCTTCCGCAGCGACCGGCGCACGATTTAGGTCAGCCGGCGGCGATACGATCTCGATACCCGAGTAGATCGTCGATGCCGTCAGCGGCTCTGCGTCCTGGTCGTTGATGAACACCATGTCTGCGAACTGCAGACCGGCGAAGGCGTCGAGCGGGATTTCGAACTCTACATCCGTGCCGACCTTGGTTTCATCATAGAGGTTGAACTCCTGGCTCCAGCCACCGAACGTCTGGGTCCCGCCGATCTGGAAGATGGCGGTGCCCTCGTTGCCGAAGGCGCCATCGTTGTCGAAGCCAATGGCCATCAGCTCGGGGATTTCCGGCGAGTTTGCGGTGAACCGCAGCACCATGCCCTCGACGATGGTCAGACCGTCTTCACCGATGGCAGACGCAGGCTCCGCTTGCACTGCGAAGAGTTGAACCGTCAAAGGTTCGACATCCGGGATCACCGTATTCAGAGCGACCTTCTTCCAGGCATTGCCTTGCAAGGTGACCTCCTGGGTCTCCTCGTCGACGATCATGTTGCTCTCGGCGTCGTCCTGGCCAAGGTTATAGCTGTCGACGGCGTCGTTGGAGAGCACTACCGGCTCGACAACCGGCTCTGCATTCGGGTCGACGGTCACAGTCACTGTCGCTGTCGAGATACCGTCGAAACCGTCGTCCAGCTGATAGTCGAAGCTCGCGGGTTCATCAGGCCCGGCAGTGCGGGTGAAGGTGATGATGCCGCTGGCGGAGTTGTAAGACACGGTCCCACCGACGGCGCTGTCCGGGACGAGGCTGAAGGTCAGCGCGTCTCCATCCACATCACTGTCATTGGCCATGAGCTCGGTGCGGGTGAAGAACACATCGCCTGACGGCAAGCCTTCCTTGGTGTCACCCACCGCATCCGGCGGCGTGTTGTCTTCATCGACATCGCCGTCCTGATCATTGTCCTTGCGGTCGTTGATCTCGGGCGCGCCCTCGTAGACGGTCGGGTCTGCGTCGTCGTTGTCGACCCCGTTGTCCGCCAAGACATAGCCGTCCGGCTGGTCGTAGGACACGATCTCGTCGGTTGGTGTCCCGACACCGTCTTCGTCGGCATCCGCGTACCAGATGAACGGCCCGGGGATGTCATTCACAGTCAGCTCGAAGGTCGTGGAGACAGGCGGATTCGTCCCGTCGTCCGCCGTGACCTTGACGGTCACGCTGCCATCGCCATCCGCAGGTGTGCCGAGGAACCGGCCCGTGTCGGGATCAAAGCTCAGCCACGCAGGCAGCGGACTGTCATCATCCAGCGTCGCCGACAGCGTGAGGTTCGCCACGCCGTTGTCGTCCTTGAAGACATCCAGCGGCAGGGTGAAGTCGAGCTCGGAATTCTCGGTCGCGACCTGATCCGCAATCCCCGCATCCACTTCCGGCGCATTGTCTGGCGCCGAGATTTCGAGGTAATCCCACTCGCCGGTGAAGCCATTTCCGGTACCGCCACTCCATTCGGTGACGGACACACCATAGGTCACGCCACCCGTTCCTCCGGTCAATGGGTTTTGACCGTCGAGCGAGGACAGAAGCGACCCGGTGATGACCTTCTCATCGGTGCTCACCGTCTGAAGTTCATTGCCCGCACCATCGAGCAATGTGACATAGCCCGTCAGCGTTGGCAGGCCTTCCAGACCCACCGTTGTGCTGGACTTGTTGACGTCGAAGCGGAACACCAGATCCGCCGCCGCTTCGGTGGCGTCGACCGGATAGGTCACCGGCACCAGTTGGTTGCCCGAGGTCAGCGAGCCTTGCGATGCGAACTCGACGGTCACGCCACCGTTTCGCACACCATAGACCAGCTTGACCCAATCGTCGGTGCCACCCGCACCAATCGTGATGCCGAGCGACGCGAACTGCAATCCGCTCTGACCGCCTGTGATGGTTGGCCACGGGTTGGCCGCCTTTGCCTCGACCGAGAAGAGGTCGACGCCAGAAACATCCGCACCGCGGACATAGTTGTCCTTGACCTGGTTGCTCTGGTTGCCTGGTGTCCCGCTGCCGAAGGTATCTGTCTCGGTCGCCACGATTTTCAGCGCGCCGCCCTTGATTTCGGCCCCTTCGATCAGATTGCCACCGCCGTCAAAGACCGGCTCCGTGGTCCGATCGCCATAAGGATCGGTCTCGCTCGTTCCTGGCGGAATAAAGCCAACAGTGTTGACCAGAATGCCGGTGAACCCGCCATCCGCGTCAAAGACATCCGTGGTATCGACGTCAAAGTCCTGACGGAACGACCCTCCGACACCCAGCACATTGCCCAGCCCGTTGTCGCCATCATAGGCCAGCGGATCGATATAGTTGATCACGCCATCCCCATCGATATCCGCCGGGTCGAAGTCCTCGTCGTCGTCGATTGTGACGGTGGCGCTGCCCTGACCCAGGCTGGCGGATTCGCCCCCTGCTGTGTCGACATCGGTGATCGTGACTGTGAAGTCCTTCACCTCCGTGTCCGCATCATTGTCGATCAGCGTGATCGGGGCGCTCGCCGTCGTCTCACCGGCCAGAATGGTCACGGTGTTGGTCGCGGGCACCTCATAGTCGACGCCTGCAACACCCGTGCCATCCGCCAGAGCGAAGGTGATGGTCACAGCGGACGTGGTATCGCCCTCGCGGGTGAAGATCACATTTGCTGCGCCACCATCTTCCTCGGCGGTCACATCGGCGACCGAGATCACGACATCCGTGGTCGGGACGTCAGCGACAGCTTCACGAACCACGATACCGCTGATCTTCGCATTGTCGGCCGTGGCGGCTGCACTGATCGTCAGCGTGCCGACACCGCCACCTTCATCCGGCACCGTGACAAGCACAGTGTTTTCGGTAGCGAGATCAAGGCCGACATCATTCAGCAGGTCGATATCGTCAAAGACGGTGACGCCGTTGGCGGTGACATCAAAGACGCGGTTGCTCGCACCGTTGAAGATCTCGGCCAACTGGATTGTGACGAAATAGTCGCCCGCCGGCACCGTGTCTCGCGTGAACTGCAACGGCGGAGTACCAGATTCGCCGCCATACCGCTCGGTCAAATAGACGGTATCATCCGCATCGACGGTGCCGTCGTCGTTGTAGTCACCACCGGTTGCCTGGTTGTTGTCGGTGAACGTGCCCGCCGAGCCCGTCCATTGACCGGCCACATCTGCTTCATATGCAACACCGCTTTCATCGGTGAACGCATTTCCACCCACATTGACCGCAAACAGCACGTCACCCGGGACGACCGGTGTAGTCTGCACAGCTTCATAGAGCGCAAAGGCGTTGATCTTGGCGTTGTCCGCGGAGGCGGAGAAGCTCATGTTCAGGATGCCATCGGCGCCAATCGTGACCGGCACATCCACATCATAGGCCTGGTCGACTTCCAGACCTGGGATGTCGAAGAGATCGAGATCGGTAATTACCTCGTCCCCATTGATGGTCACGCTGAAGATGCGCTTGTCGTTGACGAAGTTCACGTCAAACAGCTCGGCAAACTTCAGGGTCATGATGTACTCACCGGGCGCCAGGCCATCGGTGGTGTAGGTCATGGGCGTACTTGCCCCGCCCCAGCGCTCGGCGATGTAAAGAGAGTCATCGGCGTTGGTGACACCATCGCGGTTGTAGTCACCGCCTGGCAGCGCCTGGTTGTTGCCACCCGCTCCTGCACTGTCGGTGTAGGTGTTGAAGTTCGCCCATTTGCTGGCGTCATCCGCCGCATAGGTTACACCATCGGTGGTGGTCACTTCCGGTCCATTCACGTTCACGGCAAGCGCAACAGCGCCTTTGGTCACCTCGCCCGTGCCGGAGCCGTCATCTTCGGTGACACTGCCGTCACCGCTCTCGGACCCGCTGACAATTTCCACGGTCTCGGTGCCGATGGCATCGACCGCCGATGTGAGCGTCACGGTGACCGGATCGGCCCCGTCGTCCACATCGTCGTTGTCCACCAGCACAGTCAGCGTGCCAACGCCGCCAACGAAGGTCACATCTTGTGTGAGCCCGGTGTCGATGGCGGTGTCATAGGTCACGGTCAGCGTGCCGTCGAAGCTGTCGCTCGCGGTGAGCTCAAAGCCCAGCACGGTGACACCGAAGTCGCCGTTCTCGACCACGTCACCCGCATCGGCAATCGACAGGGTCACATCCGCCGGGCGATCCGCCAGCACGAAGTCCAGCGTCACCGTGGTGGGCAGGTCGGCGCCCTGGTTCAGCCAGATGGTGTAGCTGCCCGCCTCGAGCGGCAGATCGAAGCCCGGGAAGTTGGAGCCCTGAACGTCGCCACCATCCGCAAGAAGCGCAAGGATGTCGTTGTTCAGCTCGCCCGTGCCGTAGATCAGGCCACCCAGCAGGTTGCCGAAGTTCTCACCGGTGACCGGGTTGGTATCGATCTGTGTGCCTTCCTGAATGGCGATGAAGCCCGCGGTGTCGCTGGCGAGCTGGTTGACATAGCCCGTCAGGTTGATCGCGGTCAGCACCTGGCCTTCCGGCACTTCGAAGGTGAAGTAGTCACGGTCGCGGCCCAGCGGGCCATCATCGTCGCCCACTTGCTCGGCCACCACGACGTTGCTGCCGTTGACCAGCGCGCCCACATCCGTCGGCGCCAGACCATCGTCGGAGAAGTCCACATAGAGCGTGCCGTTCACCGCATCGGGGCCTTCCGGATCCACGACCTGCGGCGAGGTCACGTTCACGAAGTCCCAGGTCGCGGGGAAGCTGTCTGCATCCGCGGCACCTCCGCCGAAGTCGGTGGAGGTGACCCCCACCACCGAGGTCCCGTTGGTGATCGCGGTCAGCAGTGGTGCCGGGATCGGCTGCGGTGCGGCCGTTGCAAATCCGGGCAGCGCCTCGGGACGGACTCCGCCTAGGATCGCGCCACTGTCATCCAGATAGGTCACGACTTGCGCAATGGTGCCTGCCGCCTTGTCGATGATCAGCGCCAGCTCGATGCGCGCTACATCGGAGTTGACGAACGGTGCGGCCGCCGCCGCGCTGACATCCGCCAGCTTGATCGGCTGGTCGACCGAGGTCTGCGACCACATCTGGGTCTGCGTCCCGCCGCCGCCGCCATAGACGACCTTCATGAACTGATCCGGGTTCTGGTTCGTCGCGGGATCGCCTGTTGCGATGATGATGCCCTGCTGCTTGTAGTTGGGAATCGTCTCGCCGGTGGCCCCGATGGCCGTCAGATAGGCCGTGGTGAAGGGGTTGTCGAAGGCGGTCGAGATGATGATGTCATTCACACCGCTGTCCGAAAGATCAAGCGCCGTGACCAGATCGTTCTTCGAGGCATCCGTCGGCGTGTTCGACAGATCGCCGTGAGAAGTATTGACCACCAGTTTGCCATCAACCACCGAGATCTTCTCGGCTTCCAGCGCAGTCGCGCCACCAAGCACGGTGTCGAACCCGCCTTCCACCAGCGGGTCACCCGCGGTCTCGAAGTCCAGCGCCAGCAATGTGCCGCCCTCCGGCAGATCGCTGCTGGGATCGCTCGCCGCGATGGTTACGGTTGCACTGCCCGCCGTTGCGGAAATCACTGCATCGTTCGAGGTGTTCGACACGCTGGTGATGGTCACGGTGAGGCTCTCTGCGTCCTCCTCGTCCTCATCATCCACGATGGGCAGGGTCACCGTGGCCGAGGTCTGACCGGCAAGGATCGTGACCGTGGCCGGCGTGGCCGTGCCGTAATCGCTTGCGTCGGTGTCCACGTCAGTCAGCGTATATTCAACCGTCACATCTTCGCTCAGATCGCCGATCCGGCTGAAGGTGATGGTCGCATCCTCGCCCTCTGCCGTGGCCACATCGGCCACGGAGATCGTGGGCGGCAGATCGGAGGGGATCGCCTCATAGACCACAATCGCGTTGAACCCGGGCTCGCCGGTGTCGGCATTCACGTCGATGACAATCTCGCCGTTGGTCACGATCACGTTCTTGGTGATCTTGACCGCGGTGTCGGCGGCCCCCGCCTCGGTGAAGGCGTCGAAGTCCATCGCGAACTCTTCACCGTTGATGGTGTAGTCACCCTGGCGGTTGCCCGCGGTGGAGTGGAAGAGCTCTGCGAACCACAGCTCGACCACATAGATGCCATTGGCAATCGGATAGGTCGCGGTGAACGAGCCCGAGGCCGCATCGCGATAGGTGTGCAGGGCCGAGCCATCGAGCGCAGTGTTCGAGCCGGTCGGGCCGAACTTGCCGTCGATGTTGCTGCCGGTCTTGGTGGTCGGCGTGTAATAGCTCGGATCATCCGCCTGCAGGTCGATGCCGTTGATGATCGTGTCACCGGTGATCGCACCGCCATAGGTGTTCTTGTCGGTCCCCTCCAGCGAATTATCGATGGTGTTGGTGGTCTCACCGACGTTGATGGCGAGGGCCAGATTGCCCGCGATCAGGTTGTCGAGGTTCGGCTCGACGAAGAAGGCCGCATCCGCCGCCGCAGTGGTGTTGCCCGCCGCATCGCCATAGGCGCCTGCGGCAATGCTCACCTGACCCTGACCCGTGGGCCAGGCATTGGTGTCGGAGGGCGGCAGAAGCTCATAGGTCAACGTCGCGGTCTGACCATTGGGCGAGATCTCGACAGTCGGCGCACCGACGGAGGAAGGCTCGATGCCGGTGAAGACCAGCTCGCTGCCGTCGAGGGTCGCGAAATCCGCCGCCTCGAAGCCTGCGTTGTCCGTCAGCGTGACAATCGCGTCGCGCGGACCGTCCTGAACGCTTGGCGGGTTCTCCACTATGATCGAGACGATCTCGGGCGCGGTCTCATCGGCGGGCGGCTCGAAGCTGCCGCCAACAGCCCAGACCACCAGGCCGGAGAGCTTGGCCTGGTCGACTTCCTTGTTGAACTCGATCTCGAGCGAGCCATCGGTGACGGTGACCTGGTAGGTCTTGATCACTTGCGTCCCGGAGGCTCCCGCATCATCGATGATGTCATAATTGTCTTCGACCTGGTCGCCTTCGATGAACACATCGAATTCGCGCTTGCCCGCCGGGTCACCATTGTTGGCGGTCAGGTCGTGGAAGATCTCTGCATAGATCAGATCGACCAGATAGTTGCCATCCGGCACGTCGATCGCATAGCCCCAGTTGGCCTCGGAGGCCGAGGAGCGTTCGTTCTGCAGAACATCGTCAAGCTCGGTGCCCGGGAAGTCAAAGGCATTCGACGCCGCACTGGAATAGGCCTTGTAGTCGCCCGTGACCGTGAAGCCGGTCTTCGGCGCGTCCGGGGCGTCCGATACGAAGTTGACGGTCTGCTCGCGCAGGGTCTGGCCCGGTACGTCATCGCCGCCGGCGTTGATCGCGATCACCGGTGTCAGCGGGGCCTTGGTCACAAGACGGACTCCGCCCGCGACAGATTCAAACTCGAAAATATCGTTGCCATCTTCCACCTGGAAGTCCGCAAAATCAGGGCCGTCGAAGGTGATACGTGTATCCCCATCGATCACGACAACAGCCGAGCCCACCTCGAAGTCGACGGTGATGTCGTTGACCGTCACACCGTTGATGATGACCTCGTCCTCGGTGGTGAAGTCGGTGATGGTGTCGCCATCCAGCTGCGCCTTGGTGCCCTGGATGCTGTCTGCACCCTCGCCGGTTGTGACGGTGTTGGCGCCCTCACCCATCTTGAAGGTGTTGTCGCCGTCGTTGCCGGTGATGTTGTAGTCCGCAGCGGACTGTGACCCGTCGAAATCCTCGACGGAGGCGTCGAGCGCACCAAGCTCGGTGTCGGTCCCATCGTAGATGATGACATCCGCGCCGTCGGTGCCTTGTTGGCCGACGCTGGCGGCATCATTCGCAACCAGCTCGTTGGGCAGGCTCTCGATGGTCAGACCGAAGAAGTCCACATCGGTCAGATCGCCCCCCGGCACGTCTTCGGCGAGGAAGCCCACGGCAGCGCCCGAAGGCAGCTCTGGGCCGCCCTCCGATTGAATGGTGTGCGTGCCGTTCAGCACGTTCTGCAGCACGCCTGTGGGCAGGTTGTAACCTGCACCATTGTTTAGCGGGATGGATGTGAAGTCGCCGTCCGATCCAAAGCGGAACCCGACCTCGACCGCATAGTTGTTGCCCTGGTCGATGATCATCTGGATATCGACCACATCGTTGTCGAGGATATCCAGCTCCGGCACCAGCAAGGTTGCCAGCTTTGTGTAGCCGGTGTCACCAATCTCGACACCAACCTCGAAGCCGATGCCGCCCTCAACGCCACCATAGACCACGCGCACAAAGTTGAACTGCGTGCCGTCACCGAAAATCATGCCCGACAGTTGGCCTTCCAGCGGGTCGTTCAGCCGCGCGGGGATCCAGTTCGCGGTCGACATGGTCAGCGCGATACGGTCCACCTCCGGGTCGGGGCGGAAGCCGGTGTGCATCACGTCGCGGGCGGTGTTGCCCGAGCCAACCACGGTGCCGTCCACGACGGTCTTGATCTTCAGGATCGGCGCGTTGCCGCCCGGCAGGATGTTCCCGCCGTTATCAAAGAGCCCGTCCTGCAGCTGGTCGCCGCTGATGCCCTCTTCGAGCGTGCGCGCGTCCTGGTTCGCCGTCACGCCATCCAGCGCCGCACCCAGCAGGCCGGTACCCGAGAGCGAGATCGGGAAGTTGGTGTTCTGCGGGTTGAAGTCGATCTCGATCGTCTCGCCCGCGCCCAGCTGATAGCCGTTCTCGGGGCTGTACTCGAACGGATCGTCGATGTCCTTCACACCGTCGAGGTCGTTGTCTTCCTCGTCCACGATGTCCGCACCCGCCAGCGGCAGGCCCACACCTTCGGGCTGGAACACCTCGATCAGCGGGCCGTTCTGGTTGAATGTCGCCACCCAGATCGAACCGGTGAAGGCAAAGGCCAGACCGTCCTGCGCGACGTCATCGCCCAGCGTCGCAATCCCCAGGGGGCCACCGCCCGCCTGCAGCGTTGTCCGATCCGCGGCTTGCGTGAAGGTGCCGCTGTCATCGGTCTGAACCACGCCATTCTCATCCCGGCCGATCACATAGATCTGGCCCTGGTTCAGCGAGGTGGCCAGCAGCGCGCCGGACATCTTGGTGTCGCCATCATCCAGAATGGTCGAGGTGTACTCGGTCAAACCGTTGACCGAGCCCTTGCCGAAGTCGAGCGAGCCGTCTTCCGACCCGGCCTCGAGGTAATCGCCCTCGATCGAATTGGTCTGATACACGATCTCGCCGATGTCCTCGGGCAGCCCGGAGGTGCCGATGTAGGTGCCGTTCACCGGCAGACCGGTGGTGGTGCCCTCGGGGCGGATCTCCGCACTGCCATCCGGCATCAGGTAGATGTCATAGGCGACGCCCGGCGTCATTGCGATAACCTTCTTGGTCAGATCACCGGTATCGGCGCCATAGACACCCACCGACGGATAGTCGGCATTGTTGTTCTCGACCTCGGTCAGCCAGGCGATGACCTCATCATAATCGCTGACACCGTCGTTGCCGAAGTTGTCCGTGTTCGCGACCATCAGGAACGCGTTGTCTGTACCCGCTTCCGGCGAGAACAGCAGACCCGCGCGCGCACCTTCCGCCCGCGTCGGGTTCGGGTGGCCGCCATAGACGAGCTGCAGCGTGCCCTGGCCATCGCCATAATCCCAGTCATAGGTCTGCGCGCCGCCCTTACCTGCGGAGAGCTCACGACCGTCCAGATCGTCGGACCGCGTCGCCTCGTGCAGCGAGTCATTGTTCGACGGGTTGAACGCCGCATCATTGATGTCGTCATTCGCGTTGCCGTCGCCGTTGTTCAGGTTCAGCGCGATGTAAAGACTGTCGAGGAAGTTGGGCTCGCCAATCGGGCGCCCGCCCCAGTTGTTGTTCGCACCGTTGTCATAAGTGAAGACGCGACCGTCATCGGTGACTTCCACGTCATAGGCGTTGCGATACCCCGAGGAGTAGATCTGCACCGGGCTGTCCTGGGTCAGCTTCGCCGAGTTCAGACCATCGTTGCCGCCAAAGGGATCGTTGTTGTCATCTTCCCCCGCGCGCAGCGGGTCGTTCAGCGTCGGCAGATCATAGACAACCGTGCGTCCGGTGATCGGATCAACAAACGGAGTCAGGGCGTTGATCGCATCGAGGTCCACTTCGAGCAGCGCGCCGCTATAGGGCTGCTCCTGCTGGCCAGCAAAGTTGTTCGACGGCGCCCCCGTGTTCGCGTTGCCGCCGTTCGAGACGATCATGCGCTCGCTGATGAGTTGGCCGGTGACCTCGTCAAACTCCTGGATCACCTCCAGGCCGTTGACCGCATGGTTCTCTTCCGACCGCGCGAGGCCGCGGACGATGTCCACCGCATCCCAGCTGTCCGGACCCGTCTGCGTCAGCTTGGTGATCACGCCGGAGTTCGTATCGAGGCCCGCATCGTTGCCCGAGCCCCCTGCCCCGATCCGGTTGTCCGAGGAGGTCACATACATTGTCACCATCGGCGTGCCATCCGGCAGCGTCATCGGATCACCGTTCGCATCATATTGCGCGGTCACGTCGATGCCGGTCACCTGGCGCTGGTTCTGCGGCGCCGTGGTGCCGTTGTCATTGAAATTCGGGATGTTTTTGACGTCGGTGACGAGCACCGCGTCGGTCACATAAAACTGGGCCGTCTGATCATCATCGGTCAGATCCGGGTCGCCAAATGCAATGGTGAGGACCTTCACGTCCCCATCGACCTCCGTCACATAAAGCCGGCCATCGGGGCCCCAGACCAACGAGGTTGGCTGCGACAGCCCAACAACGCCATTGAGATCAAGTGTGCTTGCAGAAAAGGTGTTCGTTACGGCCACGGGTCCGTCCTCCAGATAAATTGATGCACGCCCGCGCGCCTTGCATCGAGCAAAATTCAAGAGTCTGGAGAACGTGAGACAAAAAACTACCTATGGTTGAAAACGTCCTTCAACCAGTAGCGCTTTACGCGTTACCAAACCTGCGCACGGAAGAGCCTTCCTATGAAATTATTAATATCGTGGGACGGTCGGTGAGGGTCAGGCAAGCGAAAATTGGCCGATATTTGCCGATTTTATGGCAATCCTGACAAACTCACCTAGAGGTAGTGAGTTCTTCCCGTGTGGGTGAGTAGACCGCCAAATTCGATCTACCAAAAGTGGCAAAACCGACATTTGATCATATAGGCAATCCGCCTAAATTTTGAGCATTTACACAAAACTATTATCTTTTTCGAATGTCTGCGCATGCACAGACCCCTCACAATCGGGTGAGTCGCGCTTTAGCGTCATTGATCTGGCCGTGGTCCGCGACCCATATCAGAGCGGAGGTGCCAACCGTCGATCGGGCAGGATTTCGCCGTCAGGTCGCAACCATCGGGCGTGGAACCGCGCAGAGGCCATGCATAAGGCAGTCTGATCACCCGCGTCGCGCGTTAACCTCTTGTTAACACAATTTTAAGGAGAGTTTGATTTCTTCATGTAAGAGAGAGTGTGCAGATATCCCGGCGGCCTCACGCTCTTGCCGGGACGCGCCGGGGTCACCTGTCGCGGATTAACCATGGCCCCGCGAAACAGCGGGCCAAACGGAAAAATCTGTTTCCCCACAGGTCGCTGGCTGGTACCACCGTCGCAGCGCGCGCACCGGTACCCCGGCTTTGCGCAAGGGTAACAAGTCACACTGCAACCAGAGAAGCAGATCCACGGGACGTTTGGATGTCGCATCTTTCTTCTTCCCAAACGCGCCCCCTGAATGTGGCCATTGTCCACTATTGGCTGGTCGGTATGCGTGGCGGCGAAAAGGTGCTCGAAGCGCTTTGCGAGATGTTCCCGCAGGCGACGATCTACACCCACGCGCTCGACCGCGACCGGATCAGCCCCGCCTTGCTCAAACACAAGATCGTGCTGACCCGTGTGGGGCGCCTGCCTTTTGCCACGCGCCTCTATCAATCCTACCTGCCGTTCATGCCGCGCGCTCTGGAGGAGATCGACCTCAGCGGCTACGATCTGGTGCTGTCAAGCGAGTCCGGCCCGGCCAAGGGCGTGATCGCACCACCCGGGGTGCCGCACCTCTGTTACTGCCACTCGCCGATGCGCTATATCTGGGACCAGTATCACGTCTATCGCGACGGCGCCGGTGCCCTGACCCGGCTGGTCATGCCGCATCTCGCGCACCGTTTGCGGATGTGGGATGTGACCTCTGCCGCCCGGGTCGACGACTTCGTCGCAAACTCCGCGCATGTGGCCAAGCGGATCGAGGCCTACTGGCGGCGCCCCGCCAAGGTGGTGCATCCACCTGTCGATCTTCCGGCGAAGTTTGCCCCCCAGCCGCCTGGCGATTTCTATCTGCTCGCAGGCGAGCTCGCCAGCTACAAGCGCCCCGATCTCGCCGTGGCCGCCTTCACCCGGATGGGCAAGAAGCTTGTCATCGTCGGCGGCCCGGAGAAGGCCGAAAAGCAGTTGCGCAAGATCGCGGGCCCGACGGTTTCTTTCCGCGGGCGGGTAGATGACGCAACCCTGCACACGTTGATGGCCACCTGCCGCGCGCTTGTGTTTCCGGGCGAGGAAGACTTCGGCATGATCCCGGTCGAAGTCATGGGCCGCGGTCGGCCCGTGATCGCCTATGGTCGCGGTGGCGCCTGCGAAACCGTGGTCGATGGCGAGACCGGGCTCCTCTATCCCGAGGCCTCTGTCGATGGTCTGATCGCTGCCGTCGCGCGCTTCGAGGCCGAGGGGCTTGATACCCGCGACCCCGCCGATCTGCGCACACATGCCGCTCGGTTCAGCAAGGCCGCCTTTCAGTCCGGCATCGCAGAGCGGCTGGCCACCTTCGGCATTGACTGGGCGCCGGAATGACCGCCCCGGCCCCCTCCCCGCTCACCCTGCTCTTCCGCCAGAGCTTCATGGCCCTCGTCATCAAGGTCGGCGCGGCGGGCACCTCGTTCCTGATGTTCCTGGCATTGGCACAGGCGCTGCCCGCCGATGCTTATGGCCAATTCGGTTTCGCCTTTGCGCTCGCCACATTGCTCTCTGTGCTCGCAAGTTTCGGGCAACGCGGCCTCGCGCTGAAATACGCCTCCATCTACCTCGGCAACGATGATGTCCCCGCTCTCGCGGGCCTGCTGCGCTTCGGCTTCGCCTTCATCCTCGGCCTCGGCGTGCTCGCCTGCGTCGCTGTTGCAATTGTCGGCGCGATGATGGGCAACCCGTATCTGATCGCCGTGGGCCCCCTGGCACTGGCGCTATCCATCGCCGAGTATCAGGCTCATTTCCTTCGCGCCTACGGCAACATGGCCCTCGCACTGGCCCCGCGCGACATCGGGTGGCGCGTGCTTGTGATCCTCATTGCGTTGGCCGCGATGGACGGCCTGCTGCAGATGACCACCGCGCAAACCGCGCTCGCCCTCATGGCCGCCACGCTCCTGCTGATCTCCGCTGCACAGCTGTTTTTCTACGCACCCATGCGCCGCCTGATCCGCACCTCCGCACCCGTGCCCGACACCACCCGGAGCGAGTGGCGCCACGCCTCCGTCGGCCTCTGGGGCACCTCCTTCGTGCAAACTGCCGGGCCCAATCTCGCTGTCGTCATCCTCGGCCTCTTCACCACTCCGGATGAGACAGGCCCCTTCTTCAGCGCCCTGCGCATCGCCATGGTCCTGTCACTGTTCCTGATAGCCGCAAACATGGCAGGCGGGTCGCTCATCGCGCGCAGCTACGCCGCCAGAGACCGCGCCCTGCTGCAGCGCATCTGCACCTCCGTCGCCCGGCTCACATCCATCCCGACCGCACTCTGCTTTCTGGCCTTTCTCATCATGGGCAAGGACCTGCTGCGGCTCTTCGGCGACAGCTTCGACAGCGCCTTCCTCCCGCTCGTCATCCTCAGCGCCGGCTACCTGCTCAGCACCTTCATGGGCCCGACCGTCCAGGTCATGGAAACCACCGGGCACGAGCGGCACTACCTGCGCATTCTGACCGTCACCACTTGCAGCGTGCTTGCCCTGATGCCCGTCGCGATCCTGCTCGCCGACATGATCGGCGCCGCTCTGATGATCAGCGCCAACATGGTGATCAGCCGCGGGCTGTGTTACCGCTTCATCCTGCGCACTCTGCACATCGCCCCGGGCATATTCGCCCGTCACCGCGGGGGCGCAGACCATGACTGACAGCCCAACGCGCGTGAATTTCCTCTTTCTCGGCGGCGACAAATGCGGCTCCACCTGGCTCGACTTCATCCTGCGCCAGCACCCCGATGTCTGCCTCGCAAATAGCAAAGAGCTGTTCTTCTTCGACCGCTTCTTCGACCGGGGCTTCGCATGGTACGACCGCCAGTTCCCGACCGCTGACACGGCCCTGCGCACGGGCGAGCTCTGCCACGACTACCTCTACTCCGACGTGGCCCTGGCCCGCATCGGCACTGCCCTGCCCGCCGAGGCACGGTGCCTGATCGTCCTGCGCCACCCGGTCGAGCGCACGCTGTCGCATTATCGCTACCTGCTGAAAATCGGCACCACTGCGGCCCCGCTTGCCGAAACGCTCGACACGCACCCGGGCCTCATTGGCCATTCGCTCTATGCCCCGTACATTGAACAGGCCCTCACCCATATCGGCGAGGACCGGCTGCGCATCCTGTTCCACGATGATCTCGCACGCGATCCCCCGGGTTTCGGACAGCAGGTCTGCACCGCACTCGACCTGCGCTTCCTGCCCGAGCTGCCTTACGACACCCGCGTTCTGGGCGCGGCGCGCTCCCGCGCCCCGCAGCTCACCCGCCTGCTGCGCTCTGCCGGGTGGGGGCTGCGCCATCTCGGCGCGCATCGCGTTGTTGGACAGGTAAAGTCAAACGCGCTTGTCCAGCGCCTTCTCTTCACCGAAGCCAAAGCCCCCGATGACAAGGCCGAACGCGCCGCACTTACACCTTATCTCGAGCGCTTCCGGGCCGATCACCAGCAGCTCAAGGCGCTGATCGGCACGGTGCCCGACTGGACCTTCGACCAACCATGACCACGCTGCTCGCCGCCGTCATGCACAGTCCGAACATCGGCGACGGCGTCATAGCCGAGTGCATCCGCGCCGTCGCGCCGACCGATATCGCCTTCCTCGATCTGGCCGGGCGCACCACCTATGCCGAGACCGAGGCTCCCCTGCGCCAGCGTATTCTGACAGGGCTCAGCCGCCTGCCCGCCCCCCTTTCCGACCGCATCGCGGAACAGCTCGTCAAGGCGCAGATCCGGCGCAAGCTCGCCCCGCGCCTCGATGCCGCGCTGGCCGAGACCGACGGCATTCTGATCGGCGGCGGCCAGCTCCTCGCCGATGCCAATATGAACTTTCCGCTGAAGCTGCACCGGCTGGTCCGTGCGGCGGGCCCCCGCCCCATCGGCATCCACGCGGTGGGCGTGGCAGCAAGCTGGTCGCCGCGGGCCGAAGCGCTCTTTCGCGACGTGTTGGGGCACCCCAATCTGCGGTTTCTCTCCGTCCGCGATGCGGCATCCAGGACCAATCTCACAGCGCATCTGGCCCGGATGGGGCTGGAGCATCTGGCCCCGCGAGTGTTCCCCGACCCCGGCGTGCTGAGCGCGCCCCTTCTCGCCCCCGACCTTGTGCCCGCTGCTCAGACCCCGCCCCGCCACATCGGATTGGGCATCACCCATCCCACCGCGCTGCGCCTGCACGGCGACGGCGCGACGGCCCAGAACTGGCCCGCGTGGTATGCGCATATGGCGCGCACTGCCCTCTCACAGGGGCTGACCGTCACGCTCTTCACCAATGGTGCGTTCGAGGATGAGGCCTGCCTGCGCGAGGTGGCGCAGCATCTGCAGGATATTGACTCCCACGCCCTGATGCTGGCACCGCGCCCCAGGCGGCCGGTCGATCTGGTGCACCGCATCGCAGGGTTCGATGCGGTCATCTCGCACCGGCTACATGCCGGTATCGTGGCCTATAGCGCGGGCGTGCCGCCCGTCGGGCTGCCGTGGGACAGAAAGCTGGAAGGGTTCTTCGATCTGATCCAGCGGCCGGACGATCTGATGTCAGACCTGCAACCCAAGCCCGAGGCCCTGTTGGAGCGGCTCTCCGGCCCCCCGCTGGACAAGGCGCGGCACGCACAGGTGCTGGCCAACGCCCGCGCCGGGATTGCCGCCGCCGTATCCGCGATGGCCCGCGACAGCTAGACCCCGGTCTTGCGCAGGACCACACCGAAGGTTTTGAAGATGATCTTCATGTCCAGAAACGGGCCCACCGTGCGCGCATAGTGCACGTCCATTTCAACACGTTCCTCATAGGTGCAGATCCCCCGACCATGCACCTGCCACATGCCCGTCAACCCCGGCCGCATGCGCTTGTAGGCCCACTGGTGGTCGGCGTAGTTTTCCATCTCTTCAAGCGGCACCGGGCGGGGGCCAACGAGGCTCATCTCGCCTCGCAAGACGTTCCAGAGTTGCGGCAATTCATCGAGGCTCGTCTTGCGCAAAAGCGCGCCCAGACGAGTCACCCGGGGGTCGTTTTCCAGCTTGAATGTCTCCGCCCATTCACGTGCCAAATCTTCGTCATTTTCCAGATGGTGATGCAAAATTTTCTCAGCATTCGGCACCATTGTGCGAATTTTCCAGCATTTGAAAGGCCGGCCGGCGCGCCCAATGCGCTCGTGACCGAAAAACCCATTGCCACCATCCAACCGGACAAGCAGCCAAAGCCCTAAGATCAAAGGAAAACTGACCGGAAGCGACATCACCACGAGGGCAATATCAAGAAGCCGTTTGACCCGTTCTCGATAACTGAACGGCCCGATGACGAGACTGGGGCTCGTCAGGT
The DNA here is from genome assembly GCF_054226325.1 of Roseobacter cerffii. NCBI lineage: Bacteria > Pseudomonadati > Pseudomonadota > Alphaproteobacteria > Rhodobacterales > Roseobacteraceae > Roseobacter > Roseobacter cerffii. Next base: position 1,053,613 of record NZ_CM135757.1, on the reverse strand, counting down.
CCAATTCAATGTCCTGATTACTCATTACTTAAACCCGAAAAGCGATTCCAAAAATTTCTAAAATGTTAACAACTTGTTAATACCAAACAAGGCAGAATCTGAGAAAACAGTTAGCGCTTCGGGGATTAACTGGGTTTGTGATTAATAAATAGGAATACACTGGTAAAAAATTCTACTATTTCGGGAATTATGGATGATTTCTACCATTCCGAGAACAGCTTAAAGAGGTGTGCCAAATAATTTGTGCAACTTTGGCGATCTGACCCAAAAAAGCCGTTGTTTCTTTGTAATTGGCCCGCGGCACTCTATGATATTGGGGCATTTGAAGGTTACGTCCGCTGTTTGGGTCCAGACGTGGCCGTATGTACGATTTTGATCCATGTCGCCTCTTCGGCGAGATGGGGTTTGAAGAGGTTGAGAGCAGATGAACACGCAGGACAGAGCCTTCTCGCAGGGCGACTTCGCCGAGGACGGTGTGGCGCAGCTTGCCTCGATCGCCTCTACGATCTGGCGCGGAAAGTGGCGCGTGCTCCTGACCACCCTCATCGCCGCCGGGCTTGGCTCGGGCTATGTCTTCGCGATTGCAACGCCGATCTTCAAGGCCGACGTCTTCCTGGTGCTGGAGACGCGCGAAGAACAGGTCATCGATCTGGAGGGTGTGATCAGCGGCCTCTCCGCCGACGCCTCCGTGGTTGAGACCGAGGTCGAGGTGCTGCGCAGCCGGGGTCTGGCCGAAAAGGTGGTCGACGAGCTTGGTCTGATCTCCGACCCCGAATTCAACCCCGAGCTGTTCCCGCCCTCCCCCGTCGATCACGCCCGCGATCTGCTCGCATCCTACGTGCCGGCCTTCGCCGCGCCCGCCTCCGCCCCGCTCACCCCCGAGCAACAGATGGCCGGCGTGGTGCACGAGCTGCTCGAGAACGTCACCGTGCACAACATCGGCGACAGCTTGGTCTTCCAGCTCGGCGCCGCCAGCACCTCTCCGGACAAGGCTGCGCTGATCGCCAACACCTTCGCCGAGGCCTACATCCTCGATCAGCTACAGGTGAAATACGATGCCACGCGCCAGGCCACCGTCTGGCTGACCGAACGGGTGGCCGAGCTCAAGACCGAGCTGGAGAGCAGCGAGGCCGCGGTCAAGGACTTCCAGTCCTCCACCAACCTGATCGACGCTGAAACGCTGGCCGTGCTCGACCGCCAGATGAAGGACATCCGCGAGCGGCTGCAGACCGCGCGTGCCGACCTGACGACGACACAGCTGGCCGAGGCCGAGATCACCGCGCAGGACAGCGCCGCAGGGCTGCTCACGCTCACCGGTGATGCGGTCTTGCGGCGGCTCTTGCCGGCCAACGGCGCCGCGCCAACCGCCGCGCAGCAGCAGAACATCGACAACCGGGTGGATCAGATCAGGGCCCGCGCCGCGCTCGAAACCGAGCGCGCCACCAATCGCACCGAGGCGCTGGCCGCCTCGCTCCGCGACCTCGAGGCGCAGATCAGCGCCCAGTCGAAAGACCTCATCACACTCGAGCAGCTCACCCGCGAGGCCGAGGCCAGCGGGCTGCTCTATGAATATTTCCTCAACCGCCTCAAGGAGACCTCGGCGCAGCAGGGCATCCAGCAGGCCGACAGCCGCATCCTGTCCAGCGCCGTCGCACCGATCACCCCCGCCCTGCCCCGCATCCCGCTGGTGCTCGCCGTTGCAGCGCTGCTCGGTGCGCTGTTCGGCATGGCGATCGAGCTGCGCCGCGCCGCGGTCTCGGGGTTCGGCTTCCGCACAGCACAAGACCTCGAGAAGACCACCGGCAAACCCGTCTTCGGCGAAATCCCGATTGTACGCGCGCGCGACCGCAAGGCCTATTTCACCTATGTGACCACCAAACCGGTCTCGGCGCTGGCCGAAGCTCTGCGCAACCTGCGCACCTCGGTGATGATGTCGACACCGGACCAATCACCCCGCATCGTGATGGTCAGCTCGGCGCTTGGCGGCGAGGGCAAGACCGCCGTCAGCCTGTCGCTCGCCAAACAGCTCGCCGATCTGGGCAAGAAGGTGCTGCTGATCGAGGCCGACACCCGCCAAGGCAGCCTGCCCGATTACATCAACCTCAAGCACAAGGGCCTGACCCTGACCGATGCGCTGCAGCCAGACGCAGACTGGCGCAGCGCCGTGCTGCCCGAGATCGTGCCCGGCCTCGATGCCATCCCCGGCGGGCGGCACAAGAAGAACGCGCCCGACCTCTTCGCCGATGATGCGCTGTCGGATCTCACCACCAGCGCGCTCGACGACTACGACATGATCGTGATCGACACCGCACCGGTGCTGCTGGTCAGCGATGCGCGCATCCTCGCGCGGGTCGCCGATGCCATCCTCTTTGCCGTACGCTGGGACAGCACCTCGCACGAGCAGGTCCTCGACGGCATCAACAAGTTCGAAAGCCTCGGCCACCGCGTCTCGGGCCTGGTGTTGACCCAGGTCGATCCGAAAGGCATGCGCCGCTACGGCTATGGCAACACCTACGGGCCCTACGCCGCCTACGGCACCAGCTATTTCAAGAACTGAGCCTAGTCGATGCTGGCCGAGAACAGCGACGGGATCAGCTGATCCACAACCCGGTCCCAACGCGTGATCGGCTGCTCCGCGACAAAGACGATGTCGTTGGGCCGCAGCTCGAACCGCGTCGCCAGCACCAGGTTCGCCGCATTGCGCCCATCCAGCCGCCAAGCGTTCACCTGCGTGTCATCGGCCGCGGTGCGCAGCACGTAGATCTGGCTCGCGTTGCCGGTCTCGTTCGGGATGCCGCCATTCTCGGCAATCGCATCCGCCAGAACCGCCTGCTGCGCGAAGGGCAGCGGGTACCGCCCCTGCTCTTCCAGCTCACCCATCAGGTAGACGTAGTCGCGATCCACCGCGCCCAGCTCCAGCTGTTCTTGGAAGGCCGCGCGCGCATCGCGCAGCTCGGCCTGGCGCAAAAGCACCTCGGTGCGCAGCCGGTCCAGCGCCTGCTGCTGGCGATCCTGCTGCAGGTTCGCAATCGCGATCTGCTCTTCAAAGAACGCCTGCGCGCGCTCGAAATCATACTCCGCATCCACGAAGATGCTGTCGCCGTCCTGCAATTGCACCCGCTGGTCCCGCACATCGTTCAGCGGCACCTGGAAGAGCGTCCCCTCGCGGTAAAGCCGCACGGTGGTGAACTCGGGCGCCGAGGCATTGGCCCCGCCCGCCAGCGTCAGCGCGTCATCGAGGTAGAGTGGCACGAACTGAATGGGCAGCACGCTGGGCGTCTCGACCGCGCCGCCGACATTCACGCTTTGCGATTTGAATTCCAGGATCTCGAGGCTGAAGGCCGGGTCGATCTGGTTTTCGACAAAGCGCTGAAACAGCTCGGTCTCCGCCGCTTCCAGCGTCTGCCCGGCAATCACCACGCGGCCGACGTTGGCAATCGCGATGGCGCCGTCATCCTGCACCGTGTAGCGCTGCTGGGACGCCTGCGCTGCACCATCATCAACGCTGGGGCTGCTCAGCTGCGGCGAGGACAGCGCCACGATATCACCGACGCCGATCAGATAGGGCTGTTGCGGCTGCGGATCGGGCAGCAGGGTCTGGATATTCTCGGGCCGCACCTGTTCCGACAGGGTCTGCGTCGGGGTGGCGCCCCCGCCTGCCGGGGCCGCACCCACACCCGCCCGCGTGTTGAACACGGCGGGCAGCGCACGCGGTGTGTAAGGCTGTGCGTTGGCGGCGGCGATGTTGCTCACCGTCATCGGCACGACCTCAACCTGCAATCCAGATTGGGAGGTCTGGGACACCTGTGGGGTGACATAGACGACGCCACAGGCGGACAAAACTCCGCTCAGCGCAAGTGGTACCAGAAATCGCATGGCCTGCTGCCTCTCTTGCAAAACTGCTTTTCTTCGTTCTTACGTCGGTGAAATACCTGACAAAAGCTGACAAATTTCTAAGAAAAAAAGCTGTTGTCTATTGATCACGGCCCGGATCAGCCGTGGTGACATAGTCAACCGCCCCCAAAGAGACATGCGCCGCGGTCAGAATGCCGGTGGCGTAGGCGCCTGTATCGATGGCGATGCGCCCCTCTGTGCGGGTCGCCTGCCGGACGATCACATGGCCATGCACGACCCATTGTCCGTCACAGCGCGCGGTGCGTCCAAAGTCGCGATGGCCCCAGGTGAGGACATTCGGGTCCTGGTCTGTCATCGGGCGCTCGGGGTCTGCCCCCGCGTGCACCACATGCACATTGCCGGTCGACCAGATGAACGGCAGGCCGGTCAGCCAGGCGACCATCGGCCCACCCATCGCGGCATAGAGCCTATCGCGCGCGCTGCGATATGCGGCCTCTGACTGTACCTCGGTGCTCAGCGAAATGCCAAAGCTCGCCAAGGTCTGCAGCCCGCCGATCCGCATCCACGCGGGGCCCACGCCTTCGGGGTCATTCAGGAAGTCGAGCAACAGTTGCTCGTGATTGCCCTTGAGCGCGCGGAACATCTCGGGCCTGCGATCACAAAGGTCAAAGACCCGCTCCAGCACCGCACGGCTGTCGGGGCCGCGATCAACCATGTCACCCACGAAGACGACCGGGTCGCTGATCAGCTTCGGCAGCAGCCGGTCAAGCAGATCGCGGCGCCCATGGATGTCGCCCACCACCCAGAACGGTGCCGCGGGCCTAAGCGGCGCGAAATCGCTGCGGCTCGTGTCGCCCAGAAGGCCCACACGCTGCATCTGCCGTTCGATGAAGTGATATGGCAACGGCAGGCTCATGCGATCACCCGCGCATCGACCGGGTGAAGTAGTCGGTCAGCGGCTTGGTCAGGTAGTCGAGCGGCGAGCGCTCGTTGGTCTTGATAAAGACTTCCACCGGCATACCCGGGATCAGCGTGTTGTCTCCCAGCTTCTCCAGCTCGCCTTCCGCCGGCAGCACCGACACCGCATAGTATGGCTGGCCCGTGACCTCATCGGTGAAGGCGTCGGCCGAGAAATCAACCACCGCGCCGATCAGTTCGGGCGTGGTGCGGGCCTCGAAGGCGGTAAAGCGCAGTCCCGCCTCCTGCCCGCGATAGATCTGGTCCACATTGGTCGGATCGATGCGCGCTTCGATCACCATCGGCTGATCCTGCGGCACCACATACATCATCGGCGCGCCCGCCTGCACGACCGACTGCAGCGCAAAGACCTCGCTGCCATAGATCACGCCGTTCACCGGAGACTTCACGCTCAGCCGCGACATCCGCTCGGTCAGCCCCAACAGGCGTTCGGTCAGCTCAATCTCGCGGAAGTCGAGCTCGCGCAGGGTGGTGATCGCCTCCTCGCGCCGCGTGGTCTTCAGCTTGATGAGCTCGATGTTCACCTCCGCCACGGACCCGCGCAGCTGCGCCGCCGAAGCCTTCAGCCCCCCGATGTCCCCCAGCAGACGCGCCTCTTCGCGCCGCAGTGTGGAAACCCGCGTGGCCTGCGTCAGACCCTTCTCCAGCAGGCTCATCTGGTCGCGCAGCTCCTCGGCGATCAGCACCTGTTGCGTGTTCAACGCCTCCAGCTGCGCGCCAATCCCCTCGATCTCGAACTCGTACTGGCTGCGCCGCTCGGCCAGCTGCTCGCTCTCGCGCTCCAGCGACACCAGCCGCGCGTCAAAGAGCTGCTGTTGCCCGCGGATCGCCTCCTGCACATCCTCGGCCTCCTGCACCGCCAGCCACTCGGGGAAGGCGACCTCTGCCGCATCATCCCGCTCGGCCTCCAGCCGCGCCTTCCGCGCCGCAATATCGTTGAGCTGACCACGCACGATGGCCACTTCGGAATTCAAGAGCGTCGCGTCGAACTGCACCAGCACCTGCCCCGCCTCGACCACATCGCCATTGCGCGCCATGATCGCGCCGACCACCCCGCCATCAGGGTGCTGAATGACCTGCCGCTTGGTCTCGACCTCCAGCTTGCCCGAGGAAATCACAGCCCCGGCCAGCTGCGCGGTCACGGCCCAATAGCCCAAGCCCCCCACCAGGATGACCAGCGCCACCGCGCCCACGATCATCGGGAACCGGGCCCGCCAGGGCGGCGGCGGCGGCGGAGCTGCCATCATCATGACGCCGCTCCCACGGGCTGGATCACCCGCTTGATCTGATCCGCATTCTTCAACTGCTTGCGCAGGATCTCGTCCCGCGGTCCGGCATCCACAATCATACCCTTGTCCATCACCACCAACTCGTCACACTCGGAAATCGCCATCGGCCGGTGCGTCATGATGATCACCGACTTGCCCTCCGCCTTCAGCTGCCGCACCGCCTCGTTCAACGCATTCGAGCCCTCCACATCGAGGGCCGAATTCGGCTCATCCAGCACCAGAAGCACCGGCGCCCCAAAGACTGCCCGGGCCAGGGCCACGCGCTGCCGCTGACCGCCCGACAGGATGTTGTCATTGCCGTCAATGAAGGTGTTGTAGCCATCGGGCAGCTGAATGATCATCTCGTGCGCATTGGCCTTCTTCGCGGCCTCAACCACACGCGCATCATCCGGCTGCACCGCCATGCGCGCGATGTTCTCCGCAATCGTGCCCGGCAAGAGCGACACCGTCTGCGGCAAATACCCGATGTAATCGCCCAACCGGTCCGGATCGTAATGGCCCAGCTCCACACCGCCCAGACGCACCTCGCCCGCCGCGGGCTTCCACAAACCCATGATTGCCTTGGCCAGCGTCGATTTGCCCGACCCGCTCTTGCCAATGAGCCCAATGGCCGACCCGGGTTTGACCTGCAGCGTCACATTCTTCAGCGTCGCCACCTGCCCGCCCGGCGGGATCAGCGTGAGGTTGCGCGTGGTCAGGCTCGCCTCCGGCTCCGGCAGGTTCACATAGCGCCCGGGCTGCGGGATCTCGGACAGAAGCTCCCCCAGCGAATGCCACGCCATGCGGGCGCGCTGCAGCATCGACCACTGGCCCAGCGATTGCTCGATCGGTGCCAGCGCCCGCCCGAGCAGGATGGTGCCCGCAATCATCGCCCCCGCCGTCATCTCGCCCTGCAGCACATAATAGGCGCCCACCGCCAGCATGGCCGACTGCAGGAACAGGCGGAACGATTTGGTCACGGCGGTGAAGCTGCCGGTCCAGTCGTTCGAGGAGATCTTCTCCTTCAGCGCCTCGTTGCGCTGCATCAGCCAGCGGTCGGTGACGGCGCCACGCATGCCCTGGGCCTGCACCACCTCATGGGCGATCTGCGCCTGATCCGCAAAAGCCTGCGCTCCGTTCGAGGCGCCTTGCGCTCGGGCCACCTTCTTGTGCGTCATAATCTGGTTCACAATGGCCAGCGTGGTCAGCGCCAGCGCGCCCGCCACCGCCAGCCAGCCCAGCATCGGGTGGAAAATGAAGATCGCCGCGATAAAGAGCGGTGACCACGGCATATCCATCAGCGCCAGAAAGACGGGCGAGCTGAACACCGACTGGATCGCCTCCACGTCGCGCAGCCCGGTGATCTCAGAGGGTCGGCGCTTGCCAGACAATTCCAGCGTCGCGCCAAAGATGCGCCGGTCGAGCAGGGCCTGGAACCGCGCCCCAAACCGCGCCACGATGCGCCCGCGGGCATAGTCCAGCATCGCCATCAGCGCATAGAGAAAGCCCACCAGCACGAAGAGCGCGACCAGCGTCTCTTCCGAGCCCGAGCCCAGCACCCGATCATAGACTTGCAGCATGAACAGCGGGCCGGTCAGCATCAGCAGGTTCACGAAGATGCTGAACACGAAGCTGACAGTAATAAAATTCGCGCCGGCGTTCCGCGCTTTGGCCAATTCGCTGACCTGAGAGTTTTCAATACTCGCCACTGCTTTACCTCACATCGCGGGCCCCATCGGACCACACGACCCCCAAACAAAATGCACTCACCGTAATGGCCTGACGGTGCAGAATGCGGGGGGGCAAATCAAGCGTTGTGGTTGTAAACCTCTGAAATTGCTTAAGGAAATTCTAGCTATGGTAGAGATTTGCAATTCTAGGCGGTCGCGCGCCATCAGCCACCCTTATGGGTAGCATCGCTTCCCCGCGGGCTCTCTGATAAACGCTTAAAAATTAAGCATTTCCTCGGAACGATTCGCGAATCCCCCTGTTTTTGGGGTGTATCTGCAGCCTCCGGTCCTGTGGCGGCAATACATGGCTCTAATCTGCCGTTTAGAGCAATATACTTGGAGCATTCACACCGCTATCCTTTCTCAAACAGGTATTGCAGGTGCTCCATGGCCCGCTCGACCAGTGCCGAGTCGACCCCCCTGCCCTTCAACCGGATCACATAGCCTTGGCTATCGCTGCTCGCCTGCAGCGTCACACCGCTCGACAGATGCACCGTGTCGCGCCCCGACCAGCCCACTTTCGGCGGCTGTTTCTTCGGGCGCCCGCCCCGCCCTTCGGTGCTGCCGGTCAGCTCGAAGGCATCGATCACCGGCACCATGCAGGCCCATTCCGCCTCCGCCGTCGCGGGTTGCGCCTTGGCCAGCGCGTCGCGCAACTCGGGCTCCGCCCCGTTGCGCAAGGCCGTCGACAGTCGCAACCCATCGCGCTCTTTCAGGTTCTCAGGAAATTCCAGCAAATCGCCCAGCTCTTCGAAGATCAGCGAGAACGACCGGATCTTTGATCGCTTGGCCCTGCTCGCCACGCTGAAGAGGCTCGCCACCGCCTCCTCGGTGCTGACGAATGCCCCCTGCTGCGCGGCCACCACCGCGATGCGCCCCCGCTCGTAATGGGACAGCGAGGCGCGCACCTCGTTTTCCTCAACCATCGCCGCAAAGCTGCCCCCCAGCGCGTCCGGGTCGCGCACCAGCGCCTTGATGGTCTTGTACTTCTCGTCGCCTGTAAGCCCGAGCAGCTCCCGCACCGCCCAGAGCCGTCGATACCCCGAAAGGAGCCCGTATGGCTCGTCACCCTCCGTCCGCCGAAATACCTCGATCGGCAGCCGCAGCCCATGCGCGGCAATCGAGGCCTTCAGTTCGGACATCTCGTTCGGGTCGATCACCGTCCGGTCGCGCACCATCGCATCGGCCAGGATGACGTCGAGCGGGATGTTCTCGATCAACCGCCCCTGCCCCTTGGCCTCGTCCAAGGCCGCCGCATCGGCCAGCTGCCTAATCCGTTTCTCCCGCACATACTTCGGTACACGAGGAACACGCCTTGACCGCAGGAAGCGGAGACATGGTATTGGGCGACATCCTGGATCGGCTTGGGCCTTTTCCCGTGCAATCCCTGCGCGCGATGGTCGACTATGGTCTAAACGATTATGAGATCGGCCGGTATTTCGATTTGCCGCCTTGGAATACAAAACGCTTCAGAAAGATGCTCGGAAGCGCAGAGCCCACGTGACGGAATGAGGTTTCGACCATGCGCTCTTCGGCTCGGCAAGTTTGTTGTGGTAACTTGCGCAGGCTCCGAGCTGACATGACACTAGGCAAACAGATCGAGCCAGCGCTTCAAGGGGGGCGCTGAACCGAATAGAACGGCGCTGCTTCAATCAGACGGCTTGGAGCGTATCGCTTGCCCAAATCCTGCTGGACCAAAAAATCAGCTCCACGAGCCTCGCCAACTGAATTGGTCCGCCGCTATGGTTAGCAGACGGAGGACCAAGAATGGCGAACAAGCGACACAAGCCTGAGCAGATTGTCACGAAGCTGCGGCAGGTTGACGTGCTCGTTGGGCGATGCATGGCGCGGGTGGATGCGATCCGTGAGATGCGCATAGCGGAGCAGACGTACTAACGCTGGAAGCGACAGTATGGCGGGATGGGAACGGCGCATCTGACGCGTCCTCGGCCAGCGTTGATCGACACAGCCGCGTCGGTCGCAGAGGCGAGCGGACGAAGACCGCTTGGTGACGGACATGGTTGAGCTGGCCCGGCAATGCGGCCGCTACGGCTGCCGGCGGATCGCTGCGGTACTTCGGGATGCTGGCTGGCAGGTCAGTGATGGCCGTGTCGAGAGGCTATGGCGACGTAGGGGCTAAAGGTGTCTTCTAAGCAACCTAGGAAGAACCGGATCTGGCTGAACGACGGGTCATGTGTTCGTCTCTGGCCCGAGCACCCTGACCATGTCTGGAGCTATGACTTCGTTCATTGTCAGACCGATGACCGCAAGGCCTTCCGGATGCGGAACATCCTCGACGAGTTCAACCGGGCGTGCCTGGCAATCAAGGTCGATCGGAGACTCAACGCAAACAACGTCATCGGCGCACTGAGCGACCCGTTCATCCTTCGTGGTGTGTCGGGCTTCATGAGGTTCGAAAAGGGCCCAGAGTTCGCCGCCAAGGCGGTGAGAGACTGGATCGCCGCCGTCGGCGCGCCACGACGGCGTACATCGAGCCGGGATCACCTTGGGAGAACGGCTATGTCGAGAGCTTCAATGCCCGGCTCCGCGATGAACTGTTCAACAGAGAGATCTTCTAATCGCTACGAGAGGCCCAGATCATCATCGAGACATGGCGTCGCCATTACAACACAGCCAGGCCACACAGTGCGCTTGGCTATCGATCACCGGCGCCTGAAACCGTCATCTTAATAGATCAGAGGGCAGTTCTGCGCTAACACTCAACATGAACTAGTCAGATCGGGCTGCTCACAATGACTTCAGCCATTTGCTCGCGTGCTGCGGATGGGATCGGGTCTGCCGGACGATTGATATCATGCCGACAACTAGAAGTTGCCTCAGGTATTGATCGCCCATTTTCTTGATACGCAACAGTTTTTCTTTTCCGCCGCTGGACTTTTTCGCGGGTGCCAGGCCGAGCCAGAGAGCAAACTCCCGACCAGTATTGAACTGGTGCGCGTCTCCGATACTAGCGATAATCGCGGAGGCGGTCACAGCGCCAACACCGGGGATCGTGCACAGCAGCTTAACTCGTTCATCTTCCTTTGCAACTTGCTTCAGGCGTTCCTCATACCAGCGGATCCGTCTGTGAAGAGCCGTGATCGGTTCTGACTGGGTCGCGTATCACATCGTTGGTGATGTTCGGCAGAGCGAGCACTTCACCAAAGATGATTTCTTCGGCAAACCCAATCATACGTGCCAACCTTCTGGGAATATAGATGCCGAACTCGGCGACCAGACCGCGCAAACAATTTATGAGCTGGGTGCGCTGCGGAACCAAGAGGTCTCGGGTTCGATGAATTGAAAGTGAGGATTGTTGCTCTGCAGTCTTGATCGCAACGAAGCGCTTGGTTGGATGGGTTACGGCTTCGCATATCGCTTCGGCATTAATGGCATCAGACTTTCCGCGCTTGAGGTATTGCTTCACGTACATTGGCGGGATCAGACGGGCGTCATGACCCAAGGCGGTCAGTTCGCGGGCTCAATTATGAGCACTGCGGCAGGACACCACGCCGATTAGACAGGGCTCCAATTTGACAAAGAAGGGCAGAACCCGAGCACGCCGCAACGGACAATTGCAGACGACAGCTTCATTCTCAGAAATTCCATAAAGCTGAAAACGTTCTTGGTCAGATCCAAGCCGATCATGGTAAACTGCGTGGGGTGGCTCCTTTCATAGGCTGACTCAGACACCTGAATTGTGGCGCATGGCGACGCCTCTTGGAGCAAGGGCCATCCACCCCATAAGATAAGCGGAACTGACCGCAGCATCGCGACTAGCTGTTGGATGGCGGCAATGCGCCTCGAACTCCTACCCGTAAAGACTGCCGGCTTGGGACATGAATTGCCCGCAGGAAACTGTCATCTTGCTTGTGACTGGTTTTGCTCCGCCAAAAGCCCTAGATGTCTGCGCTTCGCTCTCTCGTGGTTAGCGCACTTGAAAAAGGATACGGAGAACATACAATTTCGCGGATTTAGAGGAGCGGTGACTGGCGCTTAGCGCGAGTAGTTCACCGGTTCTAGTCCGAGAACTGCCGCCATACACAAGGTCCGACGACAGTGGATTCTTCGCCCAAGTCGGAGAGCGATCAACCGATTTTGAAACAGCGCCGCTTGTACGCTCTGAGGAACCAGACATTCCCGTTTAGACAATGCGGATGACAGTCGATGCGATCATCAGGCCACAGGGAAGCGCTGCTCACATTTCCAAGGTAAGCACTTATGGCCATCCAGGACCGCCATATTCGACCGCTAGCGCGTTCGAAAGAACAGCGAAACCCAGTCGCTGGTCAAATCGCCCGCTGACTCACTAAGTTCAACGAAAACCGCGTTGAGCAAGCACGTCGCATTCGACGGAAGCTTTGGCGATATGCGCCCACCATGGCCTGTCCGCGAGTCTCGCCGGGCGACGACGTTGGGCTCCGCCTGTGTCTTGCAATAGATCTGCACCGGCTGGTTTGCGGCCACACCGTCGCGATCGAACAAGACGAAGCTATCCTCCAACGCGACCCACTCCCGCCGATCAGTCGTCCCGGCATCAGCGCCTTCGACAGCTCCAAAGTGGACGAGCAGTTTTGATGATCGGGTGTAGCGTTCTTGGACCTGTGTCTGAGGCAAACGTCGCCCTGCGGGAGTCTCCAGCAGATCCTGCTGCCCAACTGACGTCAGGAAGCGTCGCAGTTCGTTCTGACTACGGTAGGTCAGTTTCTGCTCGAACGACGAGACCGTCAGGCTATGAAGACCTGTGCCGTAGGCAGGCAGCCCTTCGAAATCAGCGCGTGACGGCAAAGCGCTCAACTCAACCGCCTGATCCGAGCCGGACCACTTGGCGGACCTGTAGGCTCGAGGGTCGAACCGGAAGGCTGTACCGTCCAGATCTTCGCCAATACGGACCGTGACCGAGAGCAATTCGTCGGGTGCCAAGAGGAAAGAACTGGGTTGCAGCCAAAACTCATGAGCCGGAGCACTTGCCGGAGCCATACACAACACCGCAAAAAGCAGCTTCTTAAACATCGTTCAACACCCCGGCGGACAAGACGGGACCTGTCGGTGCGCCGGTTGGTGAGCCGCCAAGGGGCTCAAGGCTCACGGCCAGCGTTGTCCCGCGATCCAGCGCGACGGAGGTGGTCAGCACCACCTGCTCCGGGGATGTCACCACCCCAAGGGACGTCGGGACACGGGCCTCGCCAATCGCCCAAAGCTCCAGCACCCGATCGGGGATCTCAACCGCTTCGAGCGTCGCGAGAGTCAGAACGCCGGTGTCCTGGTTGTATGTCGCAGCGAACCGGTACCCCATTTCAACCGGGTCCAATTGAGCCACTAACTCAGGCTCTGCCTGGAAGCTCTGCAGACCGAGCGCCAAGACCACTGCGGCGAGCGCAGCGCCCGCGGCGGCCCATTTCGCGGTCAGCCGCGGCCACCAATGTCCTTTGGTCGTGGCCCGTTCGAACAGCCGCCGGTCAATCGCCGCCTTCACCCGAGCGGGCGGCGCGCCGTGCGGGTAATCCGCATTGAACGGTGCAAGACGCTCCTGCCAGGCAGACACCTGGGCAGTCAGGGCTGCGTCGGTCCGCAAGCGGCCTTCAAACACATTGCGATCGGCCACTGGCATCAGGCCAATGACATATTCAGCGGCCTGAGCATCATCTTCATCTCTATCGGTCACAGGGAGCTCTCCTTCAGGCAGTCGCGCAGGGAGAGCAGGCTGCGGCGCAACCATGTGCGCACTGTGTTGAGCGGTATCTCAAAGCGGTCGGCCAGATCCTGATAGCTGTAGCCTTCCACATAGGCCGATCTCACCGCCTCGGCCTTGCGGGGGCTGAGCTTGGCGAGGCAGCTGTCCAACTGGCTGCGTTGCTGGGACTGTGCCGTTGTCGCTTCAGGGCCGGGTGCGGGGTCTGGCACCTCCATCGCATCGGTGATCGGGACCGCCGGGGCCTTTCGCTGCCGGAGCCGATCAATGCAGAGGTTGCGGGCGATGGCGATCAACCAGGACATAGGATGCGCGTGCCCGGGATGGAACCGGCCCGCCTTTTGCCAGATGCGCACATAGACCTCCTGTACCGCCTCTTCGGCCTCGGTTGGGTCGCGCAACATCCGAAGCGCCACCCCAAAGAGCTTGCGGCAGGTCGCTGAATACAGCCGATCAAAGGCGCGTCGATCCTGCAGGGCGATCCGGCAGATGAGATCCGACAATTCGACCTCACCATCCGCCGGAGGGGCCGGCGCCGCTGCAGGTTGCGCTGTGGTCAGGTTGGTCATCAATACAGTCCCCCAATCTCAAGTCGGACAGGTGCGCGCCGGTCCCCGCCCTGCGGATTTTGTGCGGTGCGCGCGCGGCTGAGCGCTTTCAATCTTTCATCGTATGTTTTCCGGATATCCGGTGCTGACCGCAGGATGGTGGGCTTCAGGAACACGAAGAGCGTGCGCCGATTGCTGGTCGTGCTGCGGGATTTGAAGAGATTACCCAAGACCGGAATATCCCCCGCCCCGGGGACCTTCTGCAGGCTTTCCAGATCGTCCCGCGTGATCAGACCGCCAAGGACAATCGTCGCCCCATCGTCGGCCAGCACGCTTGTCTCGATAGACCGCCGATTGGTGATCAAGTCGGCTGCGCCTTCGAGGTTCGCATTGACCAGCGAGGAGACTTCCTGGCTGATATCAAGCCGCACGACGTCGCCTGCGTTCACGCGGGGCAGCACGTTCATGGTGATGCCGACATCGCGCCGCTCGATGGTCGTGAAGGGCTGCACGGTGTTGCCATCGGTCGCAAACGATCCTGTGCGGAAGGGCACATTCTGCCCAACAACGATCGAGGCGGATTGATTGTCCAGCGTGGTGAGCGAGGGCGTGGAGAGCAGGTTGGCCTTGCTGGTTTGGTTCAGCGCCTGCAAGAGCAAACCGAAATTGTCGGTTCCAATGCTGAATGTCCCACCGGGCGGGGCCAGGCTGGCGTTCGGCACGCCAATGGCCGACAGCACGGCGCCGAGCGACACACCGCCGTTGCTGAACGATGTGGCGGCCAAGCCGCTGGGCGGCGAAAGATCTCCAAAGCCGAGCTGCGCGCTTAGACGCTGTGCAACGTCACCCGACACCTCGACGATCGCGGCTTCGATCAGAACCTGCGCGCGGCGCTGGTCCAACTGGCCGACCAGCGCGGCCACTTCGCGCACCTGGGCTGCCGTCCCACGGACCACGACAGCATTGAGTTCGGTTGACGCCTGAACGGAAATCTCGGGCGCATCACCATCTGCTGCCGTGCTTTGCAGCCCCTCCGCGTCGAGGCTCTCAGCCACCGGGTTGGTCAGCCCGGCCGACCCGGACAAGGTTGCGCGCACCAGCTCGGCCACTTGTGTTGCCTCACCGAACTTGAGGCGAATGACCTGCGTATTCAGCGCAACCTGCGGATTTTCTTCTGGCGGCAGGTCCATTGACTGTGCCAGCGCTTCAATCTCCTCCAGATCCTTGGCCGATCCGCGGACCACAAGCGTGTTCGAGCCCGGGTCAACCGACAGCCGAGCACCATTCGGGTCAGGGCCCAGCACCTCGACGATGGCGGCACCGATCACGGCGGCCTGCGTGTGCTTGAAACGCAGCACGCGCGACTGCCGGGTGTCTTCCTGGTCCAGATCGGCGGCCAGCTGCATAAGGCGCGCTGTGCTCTCGAATGTGTCCGTGATGACCAACGCATTCGGGTCTTCCAGCGCCTCGATTGAGCCCGAGGCGGCGACGAGCGGGCGCAGCACGCGCACAGCCTCCGCTGCAGGCACGCGGTCGAGGGTGACAAGACGGGTCACGAAGTCCTGGCTTCCGGGCTTTTGCGCACCGCTCACGCGGGCCGCAGTTCGGGCCGCATCAAGCGGCAGCACCTGCCAGACCGCGCCACTTTGCACCGCCTGAAATCCGCGCACCCGGAGGATGGATTGAAAGAGCTCCCAAGCGCCCTCCGCATCAAGCGGCTCGGCAGAGACCACCGTGATGTCACCGCGCAGATCCGGATGCACCACAAGGGTGCGTTCAGTGATGTCCGCCACTTGCTCAGCAAGCACCGTGACATCCGTGTCACGCAGGTTGATCACGAAGGTCTCCGATGTCTCTTGGCCAAACAGAGGGACCGCGATCAACAGGAGAGCACTAAGGAGGCATGTAAAGCGCAGCATGGCTCTCACCGTAGCGGAAAGGAAAAGGTGAGGATCTTGTCGCCGCGCTGGACCTCCAGTCGCGCCTGTCCAGAGGCGGCAATCTTGTCATAGGCGTCACGATCTTCATCTGGGTTGCCAACCGCACTGCCATTCACGCTGCGCACCACATCGCCAGCCTGAAGCCCCGCAAGACGCACACCGCGATTATGCTTTTGCGCGATCCTGTAGCCCTCGTCTGATGGTTCGAGACCAATCGTCTCCAACACGGCCTGCGGGTTCTTTTGGATCTTGCGGCGCCAGTAACTGATGTAGTCCTCGGTGGTCTTGGGTGCACCAGCCCGCTGGTTTCGATCAGCGACGACGGCAGCGGCCCGAAGGCGCGTATTGATCGCGTCGGTCTCGACCGCCGGGGCTCGCGCTGCCAGATTAGTCTCCGTCTGATCGAAGTGCAGCGTGAGAGTGCCATCTGGAGCCGCGATAATGACGTGATCTAGGGCAACCGTTTGTAGACTTAGGCCCGCCGAAATCGGGTCACCGACATGGTAGAACCCCTGTACATCGGCCAGTGCGATCAGCGCAGATGACGCCTTGCCATCCGGCGCAGAGAAAACACCTTTGAGCTGCATCTCGGGGTATCCGTCCGCGGAAGCGGCGATTTGCTCAGATGGAGCGGCAGCCGCACGTCCGAATGGCGCGAGCTCCAAAGCTGCGGTCAGGTCCAGTGGTCGCACGTCGGTGTTGAGCGGGCGCGGCTGCGACAGCGCCCTTTGCTCGATCACCACGATACCAAACGCATGCCGAACGACGGGGGGGGCGGCCACCGCTAGGGAGGCAAAAGCGGACAGCAAGATCCCCCACTGCGCGACAGTCCAAAGATCAGCCCTCATGACCCGCCCGCCGTGCCCATATCCACGAAGCCTGTCAGCAGGGCCGCGGCCGTTTCCGACCGAGCGCCGTCGGGGCTGACCCTAATATCGACGCGAGCGAGATCCGGGTCGGAGGTATCCTGACGCTCGATGCTGATGTGCCACAGATGCCCAAGGGCTTCGACCTCCGATGGCAGATCAGGGATGCCAAGCTCCAGCTCGACAAGCCGGTTTTCGGCCACCCACAGGGCGGCTTTCCTGTCCGTGATCGTGCCGATGCGCGTGACATGAGACTGCGTGGCCGCCAGAAGAAAAACAGCGGCGGTCGACAGGACGCCAAGAGCCACAAGCGCTTCGATGAGGGTAAATCCCGCGTCCTGAGCTCTGTGCATCCTGTCTAGCCTCCGCCTGCCGGGACAATCCGCGCCGTGATCCCGTCAAAGATCACCTCACGCGCGGATGCCCCCTGCCCCAATGTCGCGTGCCACGGCCTGTTGCCCTTCGGAACCAGGGTCCGCGACACGCTGAAGACCACACCATCGTGGTCCTGCACCGAGATACGCAGGTTGCGCGGAAAAAGTTTCACCGCGTTCAGCGTGGGGTCGGGATGCGGGTGCCATTCCTCGCCCATGGGCACCCAAAAACTGTACCCGCCATGGTCGGCCTCCAAACCGAAGCCGATCTGATGATCAAGCGCATAGCGCACCGCCCGATCCAGGTGAGCCGTCAGTTTCAGCGCGGCCAGCTCCGCCTGATCGCCTGACGGCCTGTTCAGAGAGAGCGCGGCGGCGCCGGACAAGACACCGATCAGAACCAGTACAACCAGCATTTCCACAAGTGTGACGCCAGCGGTTGTGGATCGGCGCTTCATCTCGTTTGCAGCGTCGCCTGACGGCCACCCAATGGGATGTCTGCGGCGGTACCTTCTCCACCTGGTGCACCATCGGCTCCCAAGGATACCAGATCAAAGGCGCCATCCGCGCCCGGTGATCTGTACACATACGGGTTCCCCCAAGGGTCCTGCGGGACCGTCGTCAGATACCCGCCCTGCGCCCAGTTTCGGGGAACCGGCGGGCTGACAGGCTGTTCGACCAGAGCCGCAAGCCCCTGGCCGGTGGTGGGATAGGCTCTGTTGTCCAGGCGATAGAGTTCCAGCGCGCTGGCGATGGAGCGCAAATCGGTCTGGGCGACGCTGGCTCGGGCTTCATCGGGACGGCCAATGACATTGGGCACAATGATGGCCGCGACCACCGAGATCATCACCAGAACCACCATCATCTCGATCAGGGTCACACCTGCGTCGCCGGGCCGGGACGCGTGTTTCAAAGCGTTTTGGGTCATGAAACCTTTTCCTTCTGAGTCTCGTAATCCTGAGTACATAGGCACAAAAACCCGTGCTGGGAAGTATTTTTATTGTGGAAAAACAAATGTTTACACAATGTGGCACCGGCTGCCGTCCTGATCGTGGCGCAGGTGATGAGGCGGGTCAGAATGCGCTCGTGGCATGCGCGCAACCGGCGTTCTCGCCTGCTGCATGCGATGCGCTCGCCGCCCGGTTGACCGACGCCGCACGCGCGGCAAAACAGCCCGATCCCATTGTCATTGCGGGGGCAAGTGTCACGCTTTTTGCAGTGCCGCTGCCTCTGAAGACACGTCGTCAGAGGGTTAGCGCTCTAGACTACGCGCTGGATGGGCAGCTCTGCACCACTTCTCCCGCCGACCACCTGACGTTGGGGCCTCAGATCGGGCCTGACCAGTATCTGGTGGCCGTCTGCGATGACGCTGCTCTGGCCGTTGCGCTTGATGGCATCGACCGGCCCGGCATCGCAATCCCGGATGTGTTGGGCGTGCCCCGTCCGCGGACAGCGGATCCGACATGGCACCTGTGGCGTGACGGGGGAGCCATTTATGTTCGGTCATCGGACGGCACCGGGTTCGTCTGCCGCGGCGAGGAACTGGCGAGCTTCTGGGCCGTCGCTGGCAAGCCCAAGCTCACATCCCTCACCGGCCCCATCGCGGGTGGGCCTCCTGTTGTGGATATCTCGCAAAATCCGCCAGCCGTTGACCCAACCGACCTGCAGCTTGACCTGCGTCACGGCGCATTCAGGCACCGCAAGAGGCTGCCACGTCGGTTCGTGCGCAGCGCGATCGCTGCGACAGTTGTCGCCGCTATGGGCCATCTGGCGCTTCTCGCGGCAGACGCGCGGGCCCTGGCCCGCATCGCTGACGACCACATCGCGGGCGTGGATGCGCAGCTTGCCACGCGGATGCCCAGCCTGACGGCGGACCAGCCGCTGTCACTGATCGAAGCGCGGTTTGCTCGCAGCTCCACCCCGAAAGAACAGGACCCGTTCATGACGTTATTCTCCTATGTATCTGAAGCGCTGACGGCTCAGGCCGCGCAGATCACCTTTCGCGAATTGCGCTATGGCGCGCGGGACGGCGTCATGACCCTGCTCATTCAGGGCCGAGACTTTGGCCCCCTGCAACGCGCCGAAGCTGCACTTATCGAAGCTGGCTTGCGTGTCACGAGCGGGACGGCGCACACCACCGAGGCTGGCGCCGAGGTCCTGCTACAGGTCAGGAGGGGCCAGTGAGGCGTCCTCTGCTCCCCCGCGAGCGACGTTTGCTGATGCTCTGCGGAGCGCTTATGGTCGCTTGGGTCGTAGGTGGGCTGCTGATCCTGCCTCTGCTCAACAGCAGGGCCGACAGCATCGCGCGCATCGCGAAGGCTGATGCGATCTCAACGCTCCTTGCAACATCGGCGGACCTGAAATCGCCCGCCGCAGCTGCGGAGCCGCTCGCAACGCTTCTGACCAGGCGCGCCGCTGCTACAAACATCTCAATTCGTCGTCTCGATCCATCAGAGGGCGCGATTTCAGTCACCTTGGGCGACACGCCCTACCACGCGGTGATCGGCTGGATCGCTACGCTTGCGGGCGAAGATGGGCTGCGCGTGGCGTCTCTTGAGATGGCGCGCCTCACGGCCCCCGGCATGGTTTCGGCGCGCATGGTTTTGGAGGCAGCTCCGTGAGCGCGCGACTGCCATATGCTTTCGTCCGGGACCATGGGCTCATGGTTCTGGAGGATGGTGAGACCTGTCTTTTCACGGACAAGACGCAAATCACTGCGGTGGTCGAGGCACAACGGCACCAGCCCGGTCTGCTGCGGTTGCGCAAGGTCCTGTCGGACGAGCTGGCCAGCCGGATTGAGAGCGTTTACCGGGACAGCGCAGAGGATGCCGCAGCTGAAGCAGGGGCTGGAGATCCCGACCTGAGCGAGCTGGCTGATACTGCGGCAGCCATTGACGATCTGTTGGATCAAAGCAACGACGCACCGGTCGTGCGCCTGATCAATGCCTTGCTTCTCGAGGCCGTGCGCGAGAACGCCTCGGATGTGCATATCGAGGTGGAAGAGAAGCGCCTTGTCGTCCGATTTCGCATTGACGGTGTGCTGCGCGAGGTGCTTGAACCCGCCCGCACCATTGCGCCGCTCTTGTGCAGCCGCATCAAGGTGATGGGCAAGCTCGACATTTCGGAAAAGCGGGTGCCGCAGGACGGGCGCGTCTCCTTGCGCGTGGGCGAGTACGAACTCGACGTGCGGATCTCGACCCTACCTGCACAGTACGGCGAGCGCGTGGTTCTGCGGCTGCTGGACCGGGGGCAGACCCGCACGGGTGTCAGCAGTCTCGGCATGGGCCGAGATGCGCAACAGGCGTTCAAACGCATGCTGGCAAGGCCCGATGGTATCGTTCTTGTGACAGGTCCGACGGGATCGGGCAAAACAACCACTCTCTACGCCGCGCTTGATGCGCTGAATGACCGCAAGCGCAACATCATGACGATTGAGGATCCAATTGAATACGCGCTCGACGGCGTCGGTCAGATGCAGGTGAATACCGCGACCGACCTCACCTTTGCGCGCGGGCTCCGCGCCATTCTGCGCCAGGACCCTGATGTGATCATGGTCGGCGAAATCCGCGACGGTGAGACGGCCCGCATCGCTGTCGAGAGTGCCATGACCGGTCACCTGGTGCTGTCGACGCTGCACACCAACACGGCGATCGGCAGCGTCGGGCGCCTTGTCGACCTCGGGGTTCAACGGTTCTTGCTGGCCCCTATGGTGCGTGGGCTGATTGCTCAGAGGCTGGTGCGACGGGTATGCCCCGACTGCGCAACCGAGCAACCCTTTGGTGCGGCCGCAGCGGCCTCTCTCGGAGCAGAAGCGCAGGAGACCTTTCGAAAAGGCTCCGGGTGCGGGGCCTGTGGCAATGCGGGCTATCGCGGTCGGGTCGCGCTCTACGAAGTTATCGAAAGCAGCGCTGAGTTCGAGCGGGCCATTGCTGACGGGCTGCCGGATGCGGATCTGCAAGCCATCGCATCGAAACGGGCCCAGAGCCTCACACGTGACGGGCTGGAGAAGATCCGGGCCGGCCTGACCACACCGCAAGAGGTGCTGCGCGTCACACATGGCGCTGAGGGCTGAGCATGGCCAGCTTTCGATATGTCGCAACAACGGCCACCGGCCGGAAACAAGAGGGGACACTCAGCGCGACAGATGCACGGGCGGCTGGCCGATCCTTACGTGCGCAGGGTCTGCTGCCATTGGATATCCGACCCGTGGGTCCCAGATGGTCGCCGTCCTTGCCAGGACGTCAAACGCTCAAACCATCCGAACTGGCTGTGCTGACCCGTCAGTTGGCCACGCTCTTGGGCAGCGGGGTACGGATCGAGGACGCGCTCGCAGCGGTCGGGCGACAATCAGGCGGTCGGCTTGCCGCGCTCACAACTGAGCTGCGCACAACCATTCTGGAGGGCCGCAGCCTCGCCTCCGCCCTGGTCAAGCATCCTCGTGTCTTTGACGTCTTCTATGTGTCCTCCGTCAGGGCCGGCGAAACGGCCGGACGGCTGAGCGCGGTGATGGCACATTTGGCCGCGCATGTTGAAACGCGATCCCGCAACAGGAACAGTGTTCAACTAGCGCTGATCTACCCGGCGATCCTTGCACTGGTATCCGTCGCGGTTGTTATCGCGCTCCTGGTCTTTGTCGTGCCAGATATCGTGCGCGTCTTTGCCAGCCGCGGTGCGGATCTGCCGACCCTCACACGTGGCCTGATCGCGGTGAGTGACGGCCTCCTGCTTTGGTGGCCCTGGATGTTAGCGTCGCTCGCCGTGATAGGGACGGCGGCGTCGCACATGCTGCGCCGCCCGGCGGCGCGCCTGACATGGCATCAGACACTTCTGCGCGTGCCGCTGGTCCGTCAGGGGGCCGCGCTCCAGTTTGCGGGCACGCTCGCGACACTCACGCAAAGCGGGGTGGCCCTTGACGACGCCCTCGCCGCAGCTGCGCGGACGGTCGGCAACCTCGCATACCGGGCGATCGTCGAGCAGGTCTCAACAGCCGTGCGCGATGGCGCGGCCTTGTCGCAGGCCATGGCGCAGCACAGCGCCTTTCCGCCGGTGATGATCACGATAGTCGCCAGCGGAGAGGCTGGTGGCTCTTTGCCAGCTGCGCTGGCGCGCCACGCCGAGGAGACAGCCCATACGCTTAATGCCGCCGTCAAGGCCTTGGTCGGTCTCGTCGAGCCGCTGGTGCTGCTGGTGATGGGCGGGATCGTCATGCTGCTGGTGCTCGCGATCCTGCTGCCGATCGTCAATCTCAACACTCTGGTCAGCTGATCCGCTGACCTCGCAAATGTAGGAGACCCCAGAATGCCAACAGCCTGTTCCAGACGAAAGGTCCTCTCTCATCTCATCGGCGCCGGGGCTCTGCCACTGGTTGCGGGGTGCGCAATGTCGCCGCGACCCGGGGGCTCAGTAGCGTCGCGGCCCGCGCAAACCGCGCTTCTGGTGCCGCTATCCGGGCCGCAGGCCGGTCTCGGGCAGACAATGGCCAAGGCGGTGTGGTTTGCGGAAGATCGTCAGGGGCTGCTGCAACGGGCGGCGGTTTTCGATACCGGGCCATCCCCTGAGGGCGCGGTTGCCGCCGCCCAACAGGCGCAGGCGGCTGGGGCGGAGGTTCTTGTCGGACCGCTCTTTTCAGATCACACGGCGGCTGTTCTGAAATCCGCATCAAAGGCGCAGCTCATCACCTTGTCCAATAACGATCAACTGGCGGATGCGGGTGCCTGGGTCTTTGGTGTAACCCCTGCGCACTCGGCGCAGGCAGCGACGAGATTTGCGGCTCAAAGTGGAGCCAAGACGATCACATTGGTCCAGCCAGGCGGAGAGTTTGGGGCACGTTCCGCCTTCGCCTTGACCGCCGCCGCAAAGGCGAGCGGTCTGAAGGTGCTGCGATCATTACCTGCCAAAGCGCCCGAAACCGTTTTGCAGAGCTTGGCCGCGACCGAGGCGGCGGGCAGCCCCAACAGCCTCTACCTGCCGGCAGCCGATCCTAGCAGTCGCCGTGTCGCTCAGAAGGCCAGCGCGGCGGGCATTCCTGTGATCGGGTCCGTACAATGGGCTGATGTCCCTCCAGGCACCCTAAGCGCCCTCGGTAACGTTAGCTTCACCGGTCCAGATCCGACTCTGTTCGCAAACCTCTCGGCCAGCTATCGCAGCGCCTTGGGGGAAGAGATGGGCATCATATCCGGACTTGCGGTCGATGCCGTGCTGTTTGCCAACAGCCTGCCCCGAAGTCGGAACGGTCAGATCCAGATGACCGGAGGTCCGGCAATGAATGGGCTGCTAGGGCCTTGTGCCTTTCGGAAAGACCGTACATGTGCCCGCGATCTCTCGGTCCTTCAGGTCAAAGAGGGACAGGTCGTGAAAGTGGCATGACCAAACGAGGCGCCTCTTCCGGCGTGACGCTGATCGAGATGCTGGTGGCGCTCTCGGTCTTCTCTCTGATTGGTCTCGCCAGTTTCGCGGTGCTTGACACGATTGTGCGTACGGACAGCCAGAGCAAAGGACGCCTCGACGCGCTCGCGAGGATCGAGACGGCCTTTCGCCTCTTCGAAGTGGACCTGCTGCGCGCGCGGGGCACCCCATCGGTGAGCCCGGACCAGGTCTCACTTCTGTCCGGCGATCACCGCGTGACCTATGCCCAGAAACCGGGCGGTGTGATCCGGATCATCGAGCGCGAGGATCTTGACCCGTTTGAGCAGCAGGTTCTACCAGCACCGGCCGTTGCATCCTGGCACCTTGTTGGGCGCGTAGGGGAGAATGCGGCCAGCCAGCAGGACGCGATCGAGTTCGTTTTGCTGCCAGAAGGTGACAGGGAGGCCACCCTGCGCAAACTTTTGCCGCTTCCGCCTAAAGCGCCAGACGGCCAATGACCGACCGCCAAGACGATACCGGGGTCGCGCTGATCAATGTGTTGCTGGTCATGGCTATCGCCGCAACCTTGGTTCAGGCCATGCTGAGCGCCGAAGAGACGGCCATATCCGAAACCCGAAAGGCGTCGGACAGAACGCAGGCCTTTGCGCTGGCCAAAGGTGGTGTTGCGTCGCTCAGGGCCGCGCTGCGGCGCGATCTTGTGAGCGGGCCGGAGAGCGATCACCTTGGAGAACCCTGGGCCCAGGTCGCCCAGGAGGAGGTCATGTTCGACTTTGGCAGCTACGCTGTCGAGTTGCAGGACGCGCAGGGCCGGTTCGATCTCAATAGTCTCGGCCCGACAGCGATTGCACAGCAGCGCATTTTTGCGGGCTTGCTCGCGGCACTACAACTGCCCGCGGAGGTCGGTGCGCAGATCGCTGATCTGGTTTATGACAAGCAGCCTCTGACATCTCCGAACGATTTGCGCACCCTCGGGATTGATCAGTTGGTGCTGGAAAAGCTGGCACCCTTCGTCACCACGCTCCCCGCACCTGCGACCATCAATCTGAACACGGCGCCCGAGCCGGTGTTGCAGGCCGTTTTCGGCAATCCTGTCGTGGCGCGCAGCCTTGCAAAGCGGCGCAACGCCATGGGATTTCTGACCTCCGAGGATCTGGCTGATCTCGGCCTTTTGCAGCCTGTTCTCACAGGGTGGCGGTCAGAAATCTATGACGTGATCGTCACGGCGAGCGTCGGCGATATGACCGTGCGATACAGCCGCAGAGTGGTGCGGGATCCAGAAACCGGAACACTCATTGACATGCCCGGTGAGGCAAACCAAACGCAATAGACGCCGCCGGATATGATCCGGCGGCGTCTTCCGTTCGAGGCGAGTCTTGAGGGGATCAGAACTCGAACGGTTCGGCGGTGCGGTTCAGGGTCAGGCGCGCCACATCAACATTGATCGGCGTGTCGTTTCGCCCCTGATTGAAGGCGGTCTGAAAGTCGCTGCCCAAGGCTTGCAGCGCTGTTGTCAGCCCGTCGACAGGCCCGTCGCTGTCATCGCAAGCGACCAGTGCGGTGGCCAGACCCAGTGAACAGATGATCCGAAACGAGAAGGTTCTCATAGCGATACTCCTTTCTTCTGGTCGATCAGTTCGGCGATCCGGGGATCGGCGAGTTCAGATAGGGGAAGCGGTTCTGCAACTCCGTCGCTGCAATCGGCGCACCATCCGTAAAGGCAACGGCCCCAACCGGCGCATCCGCTTCCGCACAGAGACCAAGGTTGATCAGATCGCTGGCCTCATCTTCGACAGCGCCATCGACACCAAGCTCGGCGCCCAGCGGGACCGGGTGGCAAAGCGCACCCATCGCCACGCGCAGCGTCACGTCGATGATGTCGTCACCGGGGCGACGACCGTTCGGGAACCCGGCAAGGTCCTCACCCACAACGCCCAGCGTGTGCTGATCTGCACGCGGTGTCGGAGCGATGGCGGTGTTGAGCCGCAGCATTTCGGCCTGTTGCACATTGGCGGGCTGGTTCAGGCCCGGGAAGCCTGTCAGGAAGGTGGTCACCAGATCCTGCCGCGGGAAGTTCGAAGGCGCGATGTTCTCCGACGCACCAAGCGGCGTGCGGAACAGCAGGTCCACCAGGGCCGGGAAGGACGGGTTTGTCACATAGGTCGCCAGATCCACGTCATCGATGGGCTCGGACCCGTTGAAGCGATCCTTGTCCGGAATGCCGATTACCACTTCGTTCACCAGCGGGGTCGAGATGCGCGACTGCTGCACCCACGCACCGCCGATCCGCGATGTCGCCTCATAGCCAGGCGTGGCGTCTTCCAGCTCGGCCTGCGCAAGACTGGAGGTCGTCCATCCGCCGATCACGGTCTCATCGCCCGTGGTCAGGCAGGAGATCGGCATCTCTAGCGCGATGGTCGACACGTTGACCTTGCCAAAGACGTCGTCGTTGTCGCGGTTTTGCGTGATGCCGCCGTCCCGACCGCCGCCGTCGCCCGCACCCGGCGCGCTGTCGCCTTCGATGGGCACGAGGTTCACCAGGTCAAAGATCTCCCCGAGGTTCAGCGCAAAACCGTCAGACCGCTGGCCCACAAAGACCCGACCGGGTGTGTCGCAGCCCGGCACGTCGATGTCATAGATGAACTGATCCGCATAACCGTCGTAATCCGGCAGCGTTTTGACACCGATATGATCGAGCGGCTTGACGAAGGTCGCGCTGGACGAGCCTGCTTGTGTCACAACGCTGCGCGTGCCGCTGCGCCGGTCGCCTTCAACCAGCGTAATCCCGTAGCTTTCGGATTCGTTCAGCAGAGACTGGTCATTCGGCAGGATCATCCCGGCGATTTTCAGCGGAATGGCCACCTGCTCGCCGCCGATGTCGAGGCCGATGCCTGCGCCATTGTTGGCCAGTTGATTGTCGAATTCGAACTGAAACGTCAGGTCCTCAATCGCATCGCCGTCGTTGTCGATGTGGATCTCATAGAGCGCGTCCGCATCCATCGTATAGTAGCTCGGCCCACCATAGTTGACCTGCAGCGGCTGGTAGTTGGCCAAGAAGGTGACGTAGTCCTCACGGCCCGGCTCGTAACTGCGGAAGACGTAGAAGTCGGTTCCGTCGACTTTGGGGTGTTCGGTGATCGCGGGCGCTTCGCGGTGCGACGAGGCGCCCAGCGGTGCCGCCGCGGCCAGGATGGCAGCGGCGAGCAGACTGCTCATGGCAAGGGGGTGTTTGATAGTCATCTGTTTTCCTCATGTTCTTGTTCCACGCAAAGCGTCTCCGTTGGCAAAGAACGGTGTCTTTGCCTGCGCTCTACGCGACAGCAGTTCGGTCCTGTCGCGGGGTCTCCGCTATGGGATTGGTCAAGCTGTATTCACTAAAACGGGGGGTGCGCAGATTAAGTTTCAGGCGGTGCAACAATTTCCCATGGCCGACCGTACTGCTTGGTATAGACCGTTGAACTCAAGAGGAAATCGCGTGCAGCTTGTGCCAGAAAGCTTTGAGCCATGGGCGACCATCTGGTTGGCGACGGTGCTGCTGTGGATCAGTCTTTGGGACCTGAAGCATCTGCGCATTCCCAATCTTGCGAATGCTGCTCTGGCGGTATCAGGTGTGTCCGTCGCGGCGTTGACGGCCAGTGGCTGGCCCATCGCAAGCCTGACCGGAGCGCTTGTGGGATACAGCCTTTTTGCAGCGATCGGCGCGGCCTATTTTCACCGAACCGGCGAGGACGGATTGGGCCTTGGAGATGCCAAGCTACTTGGCGGGGCTGGGGCCTGGCTGGGCCTAAACGCCTTACCGAGCCTCATCGCCGTGGCAGCGGTCTCGGCGCTTGTCTATGCGCTGGTCATGAAGTGTCGGAGGCTGGCGTTCGGGCCGTGGCTCTCGGCCAGCCTCCTGTTGCATTGGCTCTTTGTGGTTTAAGCGCAGACGAGCACAAGGCAGCCGTTCGGCATCGTGATTTCATGGTGTTCGGTGCCTGGGAGCGAACATTGCGCGTCCCCGGCCGTGTAGAGTTTGCCATTCATCCAGAACTCACCTTCGATGATGAACAGATGCTCGGATCGCTCATGCACATGCGGCTTGATCCGCGCGCCGGGTAGACAGCGCAAAAGATACATGGTCCGCCCGGTGTCCGGATCGAGGGTGAGCACCTTCTTCCACACCAGGTCTGAGCGCTTTTCCCAAACGCCATCGTCGGCCCGCTGTACGCGCGTCGGCTGCGCAGGCTCGCTGTCGAGTTCTTGCTCGATCATGTCCAGCAGATCCGCGGGCGGATCGGCCTCGGGAAGTGATTGCGCCAGCGGCGCGAGCCCGACAAGCAGGTCGTCGTCAGCACCCAGCTGAGGCATCGTGCCCGGAATTGCGGGGATCGTGTTGAGATTGCTAACCAGTTTGTCCAGTGAACGCATTACTTTCTCGATATCCTGTGTCATTCCATTGCCTCGCGCAAAGCTTCCAGCCCGCGTCGGACCCAACTCTTTGCTGTACCGACGGGAATCTCCATCACACTTGCGAGCTCGATGTAGGTGTAGCCCTGAAAATAGCAAAGCATCAGCGCCTTGCGATGTTCCGGGCGAAGATCTGCGAGGAGGCGCCGTATCACCAGGCTGTCCAGCGTGTGGGCGGCCGGATCGCTCGGGTCGGAAAGCTCGGGCACATCGTCAGTGAATTCGACAAATCCGCGCGTGCGCTCGGACCTGAGCCGGTCTATCGCGCAGTTGCGCGCGATTGTCCCGATCCACGACAGCGGGTTGCCACTGTCCGGATGATACTGATGCGCGCGTTTCCAGATGCGGACAAAGGCCTCTTGGGCGACCTCCTTGGCCAGATCCTGGTCGCGCATGATCGACAGGATCACCCCATAAACATAGCGTGCGCTGAGATCGTAAAACCGTCGAAACGCGGCCCTGTCGCCCTCCGCGCAGGCGGCGAGCAGATGGGCCAATTGTCGGCATTGCTCTGTTGCTGCCATCTTCTTGGCCTTGCTCTTCTCAGCTTCGGATGCGGGCACCAGCTTGGTTACTCCCACGGCAGTCTCCCCGTTCTGTTGGCATCTAGCAAGGACGGGAGCCGCGGCTCAAAAGTTGCACTCCATCAATATTTTTTCGTCAGGCTGCAGCAGAGGTCGCACAGGGATGACATCCCCGGCCGCTGGAAGATCGGTATTTTTCTCTACCGTGTAACCGCTTAGCTCAATCACCAGATGAGACTGCCCCTCGCATTTTACCGCCACGAAACTGCGCAGGGCCTTTCCTTGCAGCGCCACGTGACCAAGCTGTAACCAGCTTTGGTTCAGCGATGCGCGAACAGAGATTGGCGTCGGGGGTCCTGAGGTCAATGCAAATGCGACTGAGGCGGCCAGACCAACTCCAAGCAAAAACGATAGGACCGGCTTTCGCAGGTCGCGCTGGTTTCTGTTTCGTGCTGGCGTAGCTTCCTCGCTCGCATCGAGTTCCGCCTCAATCTCACTCAGAAGCCCTTGCTCGGGTCGGCGTTCTTCCAGCATCTCTGACAGCGGCGCAAGCAAAAACAGGTCCTCAGAACGGAGCGCCGAAGCTGCACATTCATCGCGTCCCCAAGGGGAAAACAGGTTTTGGAATCTGAGTTTCATGGTCCAGCGTCGTTGTTGGAGGTGTTGCGGGGGTAACGTCAGAACAGGACGGGACGTGGTAACCGATGGTTGCAGGTGACGTTGCGTCATCCTAAGCCTCAGATGCCCGCGTACCATTCATAACCACGATCCTCCCAGTATCCGCCCCTCCCACGCCCGACGTCGGCAAAGCTCTCGACGATCTCGATGGCGCGAATGTACTTCGCCATCTTGTATCCCAACTGGCGCTCGACGCGCAGCCGCAGAGGCGCACCGTTCGGAACAGGAAGTCGCGCTCCGTTCATCCCGAAGGCGAGGATCGTCTGTGGATGCATGGCATCGATCATATCAATCGTTTCGTAGTATTTGACGGCGCCCGAGAGACTGCGTTCGATGGTATCGAAACAGCGGATCAGCACGAAGCGCGCGCCCGGACGCAGCCCGGCACGCTCCAGCACAGCGGCGAGCGGCACACCCGTCCATTGTGCAATACAGCTCCAACCTTCGACGCAATCATGCCGCGTAATTTGGCGGCGGGTTGGCATGCTCTGAAGGTCGCTCAGAGAGAGGCTCAGCGGCCTCTTCACGAGACCGGAGACCGAAAGCCGATAGCTGGCGAAGTCTTCGGCGACATGCGCCAGGTAGTCGGTATCCTGCGGATCTGTGACGCCGTTCGGGCGCTGTGGTTGCCGAATGTCATACCATCGAAACTCCTGGGCCAAGGCATCCCGATCCAGCAGGCCGCGTTGTGCGGCCATGGTCAGGCTGTTCGCACGTTCCATGTAGCGGCGCATAGGGTTATCGAGGTCCGCAAGCCGGTCGATGGGTTTGCACCCACCGATCGTGGTTGCCATCAGACCCGAAGCACCAAGTCGAAGCGCGCGGCGGCGTGTCATCAGGTTTGCAACCATGTCACGCTCCGTCATCGGTGCGGTACCAGCCTGTCACCATGGCACGCATTTCGTTGACTGGGCCCGCAAGCAGGACCATCACAATGTGCAGCATGAAAAAGCCAACGAACGCGGACGCCAAAAAGAAATGCAAGGTGCGCGCTGTCTGGCGGCCTCCAAGCACCTCCGGCAGCCAAGGCAGAACCGCATTCATGGCAGGTGACATCGCCAGCCCCGTCGCGACAATCAGCGGAAAGAGAACAAAGAGCACAACCGCATAGCTGAGTTTTTGCAGCGGCCCATAAGTGCGCCGGTGGGAAAACTGAAACCGAACATGCGCACGGAGGTCGGCTTTCAAATCGCGCAGATCCTGCACCGTGGGCAGCAAGTTGCGCTTCAGGTGGCCCGAGAAAAGCGCTCCGAGCAGCCAGAACAATAGCACACACACCAGGATCCAGGCGAAAAAGAAGTGAACGACCCGTCCGGTGGCAAGATCGGTACCGCTTGGAATCGTCGCCCACCCTGGAAAGACGCGCTCTCCTTCACCGAAAGAGAGAAGCACGTTGTCAAAGGCGAAACCGGACTGATCGCCGATGTAAAGCACTGGGTGCGCGTTGAAAATCTGCAATCCGGAGCCAAGCAAGAAGACCAAGGACACGGCCCATCCCCAATGTGTTATCCGGGTCGTCAGCGTATGCCGCTTGATAAGCCGGTCATTCAATTGATCTGTCTGCATCTGCCTCACCGTTCCATTGCTCTCTGCTCAAGATACGGGCCAGCGCCGCTGGGAGTTTCAGTCGTGTTGCTGGCAGAATTTTGAAACTTTCGCGGGCAATGCCTCGTCTTTCAGACAGTCCCGAACAAGCGGGATGAACTTGGAACACGAAAGGACTTCAGATGATCCGTAGATTTCAATTCTCAACAACCGTTGCCGCGCTTTTGCTGGGTGGTGTTGCCTTCGCTGCAAACCCGGATGTGGGCGGAGCCCCCATGTTTGCCGACAAGAATATCGTCGAAAACGCGGTGAATTCGGCCGATCACACAACGCTGGTCGCAGCCGTGCAGGCCGCGGGGCTTGTTGACGCGCTT
This sequence comes from Roseobacter cerffii, assembly GCF_054226325.1. Lineage (NCBI taxonomy): Bacteria > Pseudomonadati > Pseudomonadota > Alphaproteobacteria > Rhodobacterales > Roseobacteraceae > Roseobacter > Roseobacter cerffii. The sequence goes on along the minus strand of NZ_CM135757.1, from coordinate 1,022,429 downwards.
ATGAGCGACGGGCCGTTCACTGTCTTCGCGCCCGTGAACGATGCCTTTGCGGCGCTGCCGGACGGCACTGTCGAAACCCTGCTCCAGCCCGAGAACAAGAACACCTTGACGAAGGTCCTCACCGCTCATGTGATCGCAGGCAAGCTGTCTGGCGCAGAGCTGATGACGAAGGCGCGCAACAGTGCCGATGGATTTTTTCATCTCGAGACGTTGTCCGGAGACGCGCTGTCGGCGCAAGTAAAATCCGGGGCGCTCTACATCTATGACGAAAGCGGAAACGCAGGGCGTGTCACGATCGCGGATGTGAACCAATCGAATGGCGTCATCCATGTTGTCGACACGGTCCTTTTGCCCAAATAGGCGACGCGTCCACGTTGGAGAGAAGAGCACCTGCAGGCTTCTCTCCAACGGCGCGCAGGGAGTAAACGCATTACCTGTTCAAGTCCGGACATCATCTCGTTCTGCAGTCATGGTCTGCTTCGGTCTTTTGGTGGCATCGCCCTTACAGCGGAACCCCGCCGCTGCCAGTGTTGGTTCTCACTGAGACTTAGGAGCGCATTTGGCGGACATCTGGCTTTGCCTGCGCTGCAAGAGTGTGTTCTGCGGCAACCTCACCGACGCATCAGTGAGGTTTATCAGCAACGAAGCATGGCCTCAGTTGACGACCACCAGGGAGTGCGCGCCCGGCCCAGTGGGAATGCGATAGCCCGTATCGCTCAATTCACGCGCGCCGTCGGCGTCGGCCTTAACCTCCCAGATTTGGAGATCACTCGCGCGTGGTTCTGGCCCCGCATACTCAAAAACGCCGAATACAATGAAACGATCAGAAGCATCGAAGGCCACCCCTTCGGGCAAATCCCCGTCGAACTCCCATGAGCCCAAGACAGATTGTTGGCCAGTCGCGGCGTCAAATTCGACCAGCGAAACGGTAGAGCGTGTGGCTTCCATGGTTTCATCACCGGGCCAGGTTTGCCCAATGTTGACGGTCGCGATCAGATCACCGGCGTTGGAGAACGCAAGACTTTCCGCGTGACGCGGAAGCGAAACCCCACCAACCACAAAATGACGCGGGCTCTCTGATTCCAGAGGCGCAAGTTCAATGGACGTCAGTTGGGAGGGTGGTGCGTTCAGGTAAAACCCTCGCACATCAGGTCCCCATTGCAGATCATTCGTGACGAAGAAGCGTCCATCGCGGGAGAACTTGCCAGACATGGGCCATTTGCTTGGGGTCACCGGGTTGCCCCAAGGCGTGAGCGCCGAGACTGCACCATCAGGGGATCGTCGAACCTGAAAAAATCGCACCTGACCGCGCAGCTGGAGCGTCACCGCGACAATGTCAGCGTTTGGATGCCATTCGGCATGGTGCGGAAGCAGCCCCTGATCGGGGAGCTCAGGCATGGGTGCAACTTGGCCTAACCCGAACCGCTGCACCTCTCCGAAAGAACCATTCTGCCATGGCACAAACACGAGAGGCTCTGGTGCAGCCTTGGTCGCCAAAACGAGCGTTTTTCCGTCTGCGCTGACAGAGACGCCTTGTGGTCCAACACCTACTTCAATCGTATCAATGACTGTCGGGGCTGCCGGATTCGTCACATCAATTGCTCGAAGCGTTGTGCCAGGCTGCAAGTCCATGATGGTCCGGTCGCCCTCTTCGCGTTGCGTATGGGTTTCCGCGACGAAGATGGTGGCACCGTCCGGGCTGTGTGCGATCGAATAAACCGGGTTTATCACCGTATTTGGCACTTCGATGGCCGAAACCTGCGGCTCCTTGGTCAAGGGAAGCGTGACGATATTCAGTGTGTCGGGTCCGCGCTGAACGCCAAGGTCCCCGTCGATGTAGGCGAATGCGCGCATATCCCCATCGGCAATCGCAGCAATGTAACGGCCTTGAAAGGCTGGGGGTAACTGTTCGGCCCTTGCACCCAAAGTGCTGATGGTCAGAACGCAGGCAGTGGCCAGAAGTCGAACGGCTGAAATCATCATGTTGGTGCTCCCAATCGGTTTGGCTATGCACACCTAAATGGTTTGGACGCGCCGCTCAAAAACCTTAGCTTTTGAGTTATTCAATCAGCTTTGGTTATGAAATGCCTGCGATCCTCGATTACCGCTGTGTTCTGGCTCTTCGCCAAGAGCGCAACTTTGCACGAGCGGCTGTGGCGCTCGGTATCTCTCAACCTGCACTCACGGCGCGCATACGTCGTTTGGAACAGGACCTGGATGTGAAGCTTTTTGACCGGGGCCGGCATGGTGCGCGCGTGACCGCCGCTGGAAGTGCCTTTGCGGAAGCCGCGGAGCGTATAGTTGCTCTTGCCGATGAAGCGGCAACAGCAGCACAGGGCGCGGAGCATGGCACAGGACAGAGCCTGCGGATTGGCTATACACAGATTTCTGCGAGAGTGACCTTGTTGCCTATCCTGAAGCGCTTCCGCGAGATTTATCCGATGATGCGCGTGCGATTGCGCGAAGCGACCACGGTGCAACTGGAGGCTCTGGTCGCACAGGATCGGCTGGATGCCGCGCTGCTACATCCTCCGATACATTCCAACGGGCTGTCAGAACTCCATTTGCATTCCTGCAGGATCCTACGCATCGATCATGGGTCATCATCGGGCGTCGATCACCCGCCGATCGAATACCCCCGCGGTGACGCACCAGTACTGCTGAGCGAATATCACCGTCGCTATCCAACAGCTCATCTGGCGCCGCCTGCGGCCGAGGCGGACACCGCCCTCGGAGCACTTTTGTTGTCGGAGGCCGGATACGGTCCCTGCGTGGTTGCTGAAGACACATGGAGCATCGCAGAACAACACGCCGACAGTGTTGCCACGCCTCTTGACATGAGGCTTCACACCAGCCTCGTTTGGCGCAGCACCGACCGGCGTTCGACCGTCCGGAATCTGATCGAAACCTGTCGACAACAGTCAGCGTTCTCTTGAAGCTTTTCAAACCGACTTGGAAGGGTCAGTACGAAACGAAAGTGAAGAGGAATTCGAGCCACTCGCTAGAGACTGGTGTGAGCCAAGGTGATTGAGCAAAAATAGAGAATAGAGTGACGCCATTGCTGAACGCATTAGACCTCACCTACTCCGCATCTGGATCCCCCAAAGGCGTACGCTTCTGAATTTCCAGCAGACGAAGAAGGCTTTCGTCGATACGGCGTCCGAAGCAATCCGTTACCCGCGCCTCGAAGCTGCCATCACGCTGCTGTTCGGCCAGATACAGACTAAGCTGCGCCACAAGGGGCTGATCGTCATGTCCGCCGAAAATCGCGTAAGGCTCAAGCGTGAAAGACCGCTGATCCACCTGTGGTGCGCTCAACTGACCTGCTTCATTGATCTTCAGTGACGACAAGTTCTCCTGATACCACCGCAGAATATGATGATCGGCTATCAACAGATCGCTTTTTGCTTCGTCCGGGCCACTCAGAAGGTTTGCAAGCGCCTCGGGATAGTCCGCGTACTCATGTGCAACGAGGGGCGCGTCGCCAACGGTTCCACAAAATGAATTTGACGAAACAAAGCGATCCCAACCCGGTAGCATCGTCTTGTCGGCGCGCCTTTGGCTGGAAGTGGTCCCGCCGACGACACCAATCCGACATTGCGCGTCCTCTCCCTCACCGAACCTCGCAGGGAGCATGGCTCGGGAGGGGGTGACAAACGTATGAGGCGAGCGCGGCAGCCTGCCAGACATCCAGACCGTGGCGGTGGTTGCACCGCAAAGCAGATCAATCTCTTTTTCGGAGGTTCCCAGAAGCGAAGCGACACGCTCCGCAGCGGTCAGCGGTATCACCTCGACATTCACGCTTTCCGCACCGTGGGCTGCGCAGCTTTCGTTCAAATGGACCAAGAAAGCGTCGCACAGGGCAACCGTAAAGCCGGCGTGTTCCGGAAAGTTGGGGGTCGCGGGGCCGCAACTCTGTACCGTCGAATCTTTTTCTGGACTGACAAGCAGGCTCGACGGACGGAACGAAAAGGGAGGCGCGTCATTGCGCACACCAACTCTAATCGTCTCGCCACAATAGTCACCCAGTCCTTCGGCACGCGCGCCCGTCGTATCCCAAACAAGCGCAATCGCTACAGCATGTGCAGCCATGAGCGACATCAATCTAAAGAAATTCATTAACGAATCCATTCATGCGTGTATTATGATGATTAATTCAATTTTAATCATAGCGCATTTTTAGAGACAATGGTTTGGATCTTTTCTAGTCTTGCCGTCCTCGTCGCATCAGTCCTCGTCCTTGCAGCAGCACCCGAAACCGGTGTGCAAATGTTTCAGATGGGGTCGGACGCCACAAACGAAGCAGCCGATTGGCAAATCGCTCTCAGTTTTGGGGTGGCCATCTGTGTTGGGCTTTGGTTCGGTCGTGAATTCGGGCAATGGTCCGAGGCGGGCGCGAAGAGCGACGAACACCGCAGCGGCATTCCCAGCGATACAATCGACGACTTGCAAAGGCTGCTTCAGACTCGTGCGTTCACAACATCGCTGCGTTTTTGGTTGTGGTCTATTTTGTATGGGTTGTTTGTCGCTACCGGATTTCTGATCGTTGTGTTCTTTCCCGCAGTTGCGAACGAACTGCAACAAGCTCTCGCCCTTATACTCGGACAAAACGCAATTTTCGATTTTCAAATAGGAGGCGGTGGGCTTTTGGCTGGAGTAGCGATGGCCGCGCTCTTTGCCAGGTCAGTTTGGGAAGGCAGACTACGGCGCTTTTTCCAACGACGCGCGCTGATCCCGGAAGAAGCGCGAAGGATATACCAAGAACTCACACACACAATCTTTGATTATCGACCGCCAGATCACGACCTAGAGCTGTTTTTAGATCAGCAGGCGGAAGACCCCAGAACACCGACGTATTTCGATTTTGAGTTCAACGTCAATCGTGTTCAGCAGGCAGACAAACGTATGGAGTTGTTGCCGCGTATCGCCTTCATGTGTTGGCAAATCAAGCGATTGCTGCCGCAACATGCGGGCTTTGCCGCCATGCGTCAGAACGCGAGAGAGTTCGAGCGGATGGCGCACGCGGTTGAAGCTTTCGAGAGAAAGGCGATGGCATGCAGAGAACAACTGGTTTCGGTGTTGAACGGCCTGATTGAGCTCGAGTCTGCAATTGCGGAAGCCAGAAATCTCAGTGCTGACGCCACAGAAGACATCGCCAGATCGCTGGACGTGCGGGCCAGTGTTGCAGCAAACGCCGATCTGACAGTTGACATCCTCGAGAACGGCATGTTGCCGGTGTCGCGCCTCGATAATATCGCTCTGGCTCTGATTGCAGAACTCAATTCCCTCGGCGCAAGGCTTGGGCGCTACAACGAGGCGCAAGCGATGATGGACAAATCATCATTGAATCAAATCTTTCGCTGCGCAACGGCGATCCAATCCATGCAAGAGGCACCGGCAGTATTCACCGACCACAGCGGGCAGTCAGATGACTATCACCTAGCAGATGATTATCAGAGGCTGGCAACACGCCTTGACACCCTGCGCAAACAGATCGCAGCTGTTCAGCAGTCGCTGGTGCCGGTTTCAGTCGACCGATTAAAAGCTCTCGACGAAAAAATGGAATCCGACAATCGAGAATTGGTCACTTTGGGCAATAGCTTTCTTGGGGTAATCGTGTGCGCGGGGCTCTCTGCATACACCACGCCGGATCGGAAATTTTACCAGGCCTTTGGCCTTAACCCAACGCTCGGATATGTCAGGTTCCGCTTTGAAAGAGCACTGATGTTAGTCGCTGCTCCCTTGGCAATCTTTTTTTTCTACATAATTGCCATGGCCGTTCAGAATCCCGGCGATGGCTTCCAGTTTGCGATTTGGTTCCTTTTCGGAACCTTATTCATCGCGGGATCTATCGTTTATGGTTGTGTGCACGGCGCGGCACTCGCAAGCGTCGCAATCGAAAACCAACGCGCCATCGTGACCGAAGCGTCATATCGAGACAAATCAATTATAGGCAGCTTTAACCTGCTCCACGGTCTCTTCGCGTTCCTTTTCTCCAAGGCTTTTCTAATCATTGGCGTCTATCTTCTGTGCTTATCGTTCGCATTTAACACGACGATGGGTAACAGCAGCGCGGAAGCGCACGACATTTTTCAGAACGCATGGCCCTTCTCCGCCGTCGCCTCGATTTGGTCGGTTCTTTGCGCGCGTGTAACTCTTTGCGCTTCTCTTAATCATGAGCGCGTGATCTCGCTGAATGAGTGGATTATCTTCCCAGCTCTCTGCCTGTTGTCCTCGGGTCTGGTATTTGGGTTTCTAACGGGATCCGGCCTTGGCGAAGAAACACCTTGGGGAGCAGTTTTTGGGCTCGCAACAGTGTTAACCTTCGCCGTTCTCGCCGGCGCTCAGTGGTCTGTTGATGTAAACAAACCCGACAAAGCTCGAAATTGACAGGCAGCCCTAAGCGCTGTTTTCGGAGCATAGTTTTCGGGTTCAGGCGCCAAGCCCTTTTTTGCCACTGTTTGAGGCGGAAGGCAAAAAGTGTGTCTTACTACTGAAGGTCAGAGCGGCGTTGCAAATCCAACGCTTCCCGTTGGTGACATCAGTCTTTGCGCTGCTGTAGGTCGGTGAAAGATTGGCGGCATCTCGCGGGCTTTTGCCGAGGAGGATATGGCACAGTGCGTGGTGACGTATGGGTGCTCTGTCCGTGAGAAGACGCTCTATCTATCTCGAAGAGATCGGGAATTGGGCACCATTTAGTATTTGGGCTGGCGGCTTGTTCGATGGTTGGCCCAGCGAAGTAGGCCACTATGACAGGGGTCGAATGCCCACTGATAACGCGAATGGCTCGGCTACTCGCCCGCGGTCGCTTTACACGAGTGGATCTGACGTCCACACATTCAAGCCAGCGAGCCTGTCATTGCAGCCCAAGCTGTCTATCTTCAAGCCACGCGTACCATTGGGGATTGCCGCCAACCATGCCATCACTGTTTTCACCGTTTTCTCTGCGAGGGCTCACTTTCAAGAACCGCATCGCCGTGTCTCCAATGAGTCAATATCGCGCAAAAGAGGGCCATGCGAATGATTGGCACCTTGTGCATCTGGGCCGTTTCGCCTTGGGGGGTGCGGGCTTGGTCTTTGCCGAAGCGACGGCTGTTGAAGACCGCGGCAAACGCACTCCGGGGGATTTGGGGCTGTGGGACGACAGCCAGATCTTACCCCTCAAGCGCATAACTGATTTCATTCATAGCGAAGGGGCCATCGCCGGTGTGCAGCTCAGCCATGCCGGAAGAAAGGCATCGGAGCGACGGCCATGGCATGGCGAAACACCCATTGATGCGACGGACGAAGCAGATCGCGGTGAGACAGCATGGCCCGCCATTGCACCCTCCGCGATCCCCTATGCAGACGGCTGGCCGATCCCTCGGAAGATGTCATCTGCAGACATCGACGACGTAATCCAGTCCTTTGGGCAGGCGACGCGGCGCGCGTATGAGGCCGGGTTCAAGATGATCGAGATCTACGCAGCACATGGGTTTCTGGTGCACCAGTTCCTGTCACCCATAGCCAATGCAAGGACAGACAAGTGGGGCGGGTCTTTAGAGAACAGGGCCCGATTTGCAGTTGAAGTGGCTCGGATCGTTCGCGCCAACTGGCCAGAGGATTATCCCCTGGCGTTCCGCCTCTCCGGAACCGACTGGATTGAGGGGGGGCTAGAGATCGAAGATGTCGTGATCATTGCAAAGCGCCTCAAAGAGGTCGGAGTAGATTTGATCGACTGCTCCTCGGGCGGGATTGGCGGTAAGGACCGGCCACAGCGCATGAAGATCGAACAGGGCTTCCAGGTGCCATTCGCCGAAGCCATTCGGACCGGAGCTGATATGCCGACCATGGCGGTCGGTTTCCTGTGGGATGCCGCGCTGTGCGATGCCGTGATCAGGAACGGGCAATCTGATATGATTGCCATTGCTCGGGAGCTGTTGGACGATCCCAACTGGCCGCATCGCGCCTTGCGGGACATCACTCAGTCCGCCGACTTCGATGCATGGCCGATCGAGGCCGGTTGGTGGCTCGAGAAGCGACAACGCCTGCTTGGGAAGCTTGGCCTCCGGTAAGATGACGGGCTGGGGGGTTCATCGCCCCCTCTTTCTCCGACGCAACGCGACAGCGGCTTTCATCTTGATTGAAAAGGCTGGTCACCCTCAGAGATGCGCGCGGCGGTGATGTTAAGACCGCCTCGCAGGTCGTTAGGTCAGATACTATTTGGCCAGTTACCGGCATTCGCGAGCCAGATATTGCCTTGAAGAAGAACGCCCACGGCTCGGTCGTCGTAACGAATGACCACGATATGAACTGCTGCGCCGGAGCCCAATATGGGTACACGGCGGCGCTGCCGGTTGACCACGATACTTGGTTGGCAAAAAGCGCGGTTGAGGTGGTCGTCAATGCCGTCGTCGCAAGCCTTCGAGATAATGTTGACGATTTTACTCCGGAATGCAATGTGCGGTTGTGATCTCGCGCTTGAGCCCACGTCCAAGGCCGCGAGACCAGATCAGGCGACATCAACCAAACCGGAGGCGCGGCCGAAAATGAAGATCGTCGTATTCAGCACGAAACCATTCGACCAAAGCTACATCACAGCAGCGAACCAAGGAGCCCACGAACTGACATTTCTGGACGTGCGCCTATCACTGGAGACGGCCTCCCTAGCGCATGGGTTCGATGTTGTCTGCGCCTTCGTGAATGATGACCTGAATGCGGAAACGATTTCGGAACTCGCGGGCGCGGGCATCCGAATGATTGCTCTGCGCTCTGCCGGGTTCAACCATGTTGATCTGGCCGCCGCAGCGGACGCTGGCATCACCGTCGCACGTGTCCCGGCCTATTCCCCGCATGCGGTGGCCGAACACACGATTGCTCTGATCCTGACGCTCAACCGCAAAATGCACCGGGCCTATAACCGTGTTCGGGAAGGGAATTTTGCCCTGGATGGGCTGCTTGGCTTCGATCTTCACGGCAAGACGATCGGTATTGTCGGCACCGGCAAGATCGGTGCGCTTGTGGCCCGGATTTTGAAAGGCTTTGGATGCGCCTTACTGGCATACGATCCGGTCGAGAATCCCACCTGCACTGCGCTCGGTGTGCACTACACCGACCTCGACGATTTGTTCCGGCAAAGCGATGTCATCACGTTGCAATGCCCGCTCATGCCGCAAACACATCATTTGATCGATGCGGATGCGATTGCGAAGATGAAGCCGGGCGTCATGCTGATCAACACGAGCCGCGGTGCGGTCGTGGACACCTCTGCCCTGATCGCCGGTCTCAAGGACGGGCAGATCGGCAGTGTCGGGCTCGATGTCTACGAAGAGGAAGCGGACCTCTTCTTCAACGACCTGTCCCAGACGTTCATTCCTGATGATGTCTTTGCCCGCCTGCTGACCTTTCCCAACGTCTTGATCACCGGCCACCAAGCGTTCTTTACACATGAAGCGGTAACCGCCATCGCAGAGACGACCATCGCCAATATCTCTGCTTTCGAGCGGGACGGCGCGCCGGTCCACCCGGTTCTGGCAACTGCAGGCGCCTGATCGGTGTCTGCGTTTTTGGCGGCCACGCCGCTTGCCGTGATCCTGATCGGAATGGGACTGCTGCGCCGTTCCGCGGTTGTTGCGGGATCCGCAGGGCTCGCTCTGGCGCTGCTTCTTGCACTCACCGTGTTTCTACCCAGTGCCGCGGAAGGGTCTGGGAGTATGCGCTTCGTGCGTGGCATCGCAGCAGAAGCTGCACATTCGACGATGACAATTCTTTGGATCATCCTGCCAGCGCTGGCGATCTTCGAATATCAGAGGCGGACCGGTGCAATTGCCCGCATTCGCGACACACTGGCGTCGCTGACCAAGGACCGACGACTTCAGGCGATCCTGATCGCGTGGTTTTTCGGATTGTTCATGGAAGGCGCAGCGGGCTTCGGAACGCCTGTCGCGCTTGCAGCGCCGCTCCTCGTCGGGCTCGGGTTTTCCCCGGTGAGGGCTGTTGTTCTGGCGCTGCTGGGCCATGCGGCGGGTGTGTCCTTCGGTGCTGTCGGCACGCCGGTTCTGGCCCAGGTCTCCGCTTCCGGTCTGAACGCGCAAGACATCGCGAGGAATACCGCCGCCCTGCATGCCATCTGCGGTCCGCTCCTTCTGTTGGCCATGGTGCGACTGGCCGCCGGAGCGACTTTGTCGCGGTATGATCTTGGCTGGACCGCGCTCGCCGCGCTGTGCTTTGTTGTCCCCTCGCTTGTGCTGGCATCGGTGATCGGGCCGGAACTGCCCACGCTTGGCGGCGCGCTGATCGGAGCGGTGACCTTTGTGTTGTGCCTGCCGCGCCGGTCTCCAAGGTCATTCGATCCGCGCCAAATCCTGTCAGACCTCGCCCCTTATCTGCTGATCGTTGTGTTGGTCTTGCTCACGCGACTGATTGAGCCGGTACAGGACAGTCTAAGCGCGCTGTCGCTCGAATGGGCCCTTGATGACATCTACACCGGCGCGTTCCAGCCCCTTTATCATCCGGGCACGGCGCTCTTCATCGGGCTCATTCTTGGCGCAATGGCATCGGGTGAGCAACGCGCGTTGCCTGCCGCACTCATCGCAGCGCTCCAGCGTTTGCTTCCGGTGGCACTCGCCCTGCTAATCATGCTGACGCTGTCACGGCTGATGGTTCACGCAGGCATGATCGGCGCCTTAGCCTCTGCGGCGTCGAGTGTTGGCCCCGCCTGGCCCCTCCTCGCACCGATTGTCGGCGTTCTGGGCACCTTCATCACGGGATCCGCAACGGCGTCAAACATCCTGTTCACTCAGCTTCAGGTCACAACGGCGGCGCAGCTTGCGTATTCCGCACCGCCGCTTGCCGCTGCGCAAGGCTTTGGCGCAGCCATCGGGAATATCGTCGCACCGCACAACATCATTGCAGGAGGCGCCACCGTCGGCCTGACAGGGCGGGAGGGCGAGATCCTGGCACGTACTTTGATACCCTGTGTTCTCTACGCTCTTCTTGGTGGCGTGATCACCTATCTCGGTCTGCACCTCCTCTGACTGTGCAAAGGGGCGCACCCTTGCGAAACTGCTGAGGCTTTCGCCGTCATTGACGCCTGATTGGTCCCATCATCTGGCCGGGCAGCGCGATGCTTGTCAGCGCGATCCCCTCACTAAGTAAACCGACTGTGGCAGGCAGAAATCCGTGACCGATATCCCAAACAGTATTTGGTATTCCAAAATACCAAATACCATGATACTTGATTCGCCAAGCGCGGGAGGCGCTGAGTGAAAGGGAGGACACTATGAAAAAGTTTTTGGCTCTTGCAGCAGCTGCTGCGGTGATCGGCGGGGATGTCGTCGCCGAGGAATACCCATCAAAAACCATCGAGGTTGTAACCCACGCCGGGAATGGCGGCGGCACCGACGTCACCACAAGGATGATGATGATCCGCGCGCGGCGCGAACTCGACACAGACATGGTCGTCGTGAACAAGCGCGGGGGCGGCGGCGCCTCGGCCATGGATTATTATCTGACGCAGGAGGCCGATGGTCACAGCATCCTGACCTTCACAATCGGTCACTCCGCAACGGTGGCGCTTGGCAAAACGGACATGACGCTGGACGACGTGCGGCCGATTGCACGCGGCACGGATGATCCCCAAATCCTGATGACACGCTGCGGCGTTTACGAGTCGGCCGAGGCCTTCGTGGCCGCGCAGAAGGACGAGCCGTTGACCTATGGCACCACGCATCTGGGTGGTATCGACGACGTCTCGGCCTTCATGTTTGCCCGCCGCGGTGAGCTGGCCACACCGAAAATCGTGCCGTTTGAAGGCGGTGGCGAACTCGCGACACAGCTTGTCGCCGGTGCGGTCGACGTCGCGGTTCTGAACCTCGCCGAAGCTGGATCGCAGATTGATGCGGGGGACATCTGTCCCATCGTGGTGCTGGCACCAGAGCGCATGAGCGGCCTGCCCGATGTCTCCACGGCGCAGGAACTTGGCATTGATGCCAACTTCTCCACCGTGCGCGGCTTCGTGGTACACGCCGACACGCCCGATGACGTGGCCGCGAAGATCGAAGGGGCGCTGGTCAACGCAATGAACCACACCGTCTATCAGGGTTTCCTGACCTCGGTGGGCCTGGATGCGAGCTCCGTCGCCGGGTCGGAGGTCTGGGGCAACCAGCTGACCTCAATGCAGGCGGATATGGATGCCGCCCTGCGCGAACTGGGCTTCATCGAATAAGCCAAGCATTAAAACCGATTCGCAGATTTGGCTGCGGATCGGTCCCCACCCTCTTTCTTTGAGAGCAGATGCGATGACACGCTATGCGGTCCCCTGCGGCACGATTGCCTTTTGCCTGCTGGCCTACTGGTTCAGCACACAATTCGACCGGGTCCCGCCGATCCTGCTGCGCGGAATGCAGCCGTCGGATTTCCCCCAGATGGTCCTGCTGCTGATCATTGCCCTCTCCGTTCTGGTCATGATCTTCGACCGTCCCATCGAACACGATCCCATCGGGCTCAATGTCTGGACCAGCATTGGCCTCTTCGTCGTGTTTTCCGCGCTGGCGCAGATCGATCTCTTCCTCGGCCTCGGCGTTTTTGCGGGCGCGCTGGCCTGGCTCTGGGGCGAGCGACGCCTCTGGGGCATCGGGCTGGTCAGCATCCTCAGCCCCGGTCTCATCTTCCTGCTCTTTGACAGTGTGTTCAGGATCCGCTTCCCCCGCGGCCTCCTGACCAACCTCTGGTACGGGTAAAACCTCATGGAAGCGCTCTTTTCAGGTCTCACCGTCCTTCTGGAACCCGGGCTACTGGTGCTGCTCTTCGCGGCCACGCTGGGCGGTGTGATCATCGGCGCCCTGCCGGGGCTGAATGCGACAACCGGGGCCGCACTGCTGCTGCCCTTCACCATCACGATGGACCCGGTCCCGGCCATCGCGATCCTGACGACCATCTATTGCGCGGCGACCTTTGCCGGGGCGATCACGGCGATCCTGATCAACACGCCGGGCACCTCGGCCAGCGCCACGACCTGCCTTGACGGCTTTCCGCTGGCGCAGCGGGGCGAGGCGGGTCGCGCCCTGGGCATGGCCACCGTATCCTCGACCATCGGCGGGATCATCTCGGTGGTCTGCCTGATGATGGCGGCCCCCTTGATGGCGCGCATGGCTTACAACTTTGCCCCGCCGGAATACTTCGCGCTCACGGTCTTTGGCATCTCCATGCTGGCGACCATCGGGGACGGCACACCGCTCAAGAACATCATCGCCGGGGCGCTGGGCGTGCTGCTCGCCACCGTGGGCAAGGACCTTCTGACCACCGTCGAGCGCTTTACCTTCGGCTTTAACGAGCTGTCCGAGGGCATCGGTTTCGTGCCCGTGATGATCGGTATCTTTGGCATCTCCGAACTGCTGGTGCAGGCCGAGCGGCTGAACGTCGAACGCAAACAGGTCTTCATGAAGGCGATCAAGCTGCCCTCGCGCGCTGACTACCGCAAGGTCTGGAAGACCATCCTGCGCAGCTCCGGCATCGGCACCTTCATCGGCATCCTGCCCGCCGAAGGCGCCACGGTTGCGTCGATGATCGGCTACAACGAGGCACGGCGCTGGTCGAAAACGCCGGAAGAATTCGGCAAAGGCTCGGTCGAGGGCATTGCCGGCTCCGAAGCGGCCAACAACTCCGCCACCGGCGGCGCGATGGTTCCCACCCTGGCGCTCGGCATCCCGGGTAGCCCGACGGCAGCCGTCATCCTCGCGGGTCTCATGGTGCATGGGCTCCAGCCCGGGCCTACGATGTTCACCGAACAGGCCGAGTTCGCCTATGCGATCTTCTGGGCGATGCTGCTGGTGAATGTGATGTTCATCTTCGTGGGCCTCTTTGGTGCCAAACTCTTTGCCCGGGTGACCTTCGTACCGGTGCAGATCCTCTGGCCCATTGTCTTCACCTTCTCGATTGTCGGCGCCTACGCGCTCGATCAGTCGATGCTTGATGTCTACATCGCCCTGGCTTCCGGCGTGATCGGCTACTTCATGCGCCGCTTCGGCTATTCGGTGGTGCCGCTGGCGATCGGGCTCATCCTCGGCGGGATGCTCGAGAAGAGGCTCGGCCAGTCCCTGATCATGCTCGACGATCAGTGGTGGCTGATGTTCACCCGCCCGCTCACGCTGTTGTTCTTTATGCTGACCATCCTCGCCTTGTTCGGACCGTTCGTCTTACGTCTGTTCAAACAACGCGATCCGCTGACTTCGACCGGAGAGTAAATCATGACCAGGATCAAATCTGTCCGCACACGCGTCTGGAACTGGACAGGGCCCACCGTCCCGCCTCAGGGCAACTTCTGCACAAATGCGTCGGATGCACTGGGCATGGCGGGCGATGCGATGGCCTCCTTCCGGTTTCACCAGTGGCTCACCTGCGAGGTCGAGGCCGAGGATGGCACCATCGGGATCGGCAACGCCGCCCTCGCCCCATCGGTGGTGAAACAGGCCATTGACGACTGGTACGCCCCGCTGGTGGTGGGCGAGGACCCGTTCGACTACGCCTACATCTGGGAAAAGATGTACCGCCGCACCCATGCCTGGGGTCGCAAGGGCATCGGCATGACAGCCATCTCCGCCATCGACATCGCAATCTGGGACCTGATGGGCAAGCTGGTCGGCAAGCCGGTCTTCAAGCTGCTGGGCGGGCGCACCAAGGAGAAAATCCCGGTCTATTACTCCAAGCTCTATGCCGACAGCGTCGAGGCGATGCAGCGTGAGGCGGAAGAGGCGCAAAAGAACGGCTATCAGGCCTATAAGTCGCGCTTCGGCTTTGGCCCGCGGGACGGCATGGCGGGCATGCGCGAGAACCTCAAACGGGTCGAGGCGCTGCGCGAAGTGCTGGGCTATGATGTGGATCTCATGCTCGAATGCTACATGGGCTGGAACCTCGATTACGCCAAGCGCATGCTGCCGAAGCTGGCCAAATACGAGCCGCGCTGGCTGGAGGAGCCTGTCATCGCCGATGATGTGGCGGGCTATGCGGAGCTGAACGCCATGGGGATCGTGCCCATTTCAGGCGGCGAGCATGAGTTCAGCGTCATCGGCTGTGCCGAGTTGATCAACCGCAAAGCCGTTAGCGTGCTGCAATATGACACCAACCGGGTGGGCGGCATCACCGCGGCGCAGAAGATCAACGCCATTGCCGAGGCCGCGCAGATCCCCGTGATCCCGCATGCGGGCCAGATGCACAATTATCATCTGACCATGGCCAACACGAATTGCCCGATCAGCGAGTATTTTCCGGTCTTCGATGTCGAGGTCGGGAACGAGTTGTTCTATTACATCTTTGAAGGCGATGCCGAAGCCGTGGACGGGTATCTGCAACTGGATGACGACACCCCCGGTCTGGGCATCACCATCAGCGACACGCAACTGAAGTATTTCGAGATCACAGAATGACCCAATACACCGGCATTTGGCCCGTCGCCCCCACCCCGTTTCACGAGGATGGAACGCTCGATCTCTATGGCATGAAGCGGGTGCTTGACTGCCTGATCGATCAGGGTGCAGACGGCATTTGCGTGCTGGCGAATTTCTCCGAACAGTTCCTGATCTCGGACGCCGAGCGCGAAACCCTCGCGCGCCTCAGTGTCGAGCATATCGCGGGGCGCGTGCCGGTGATCGTGACGATCAGCCACTATGCCACTCAGATCGCGGTCGAGCGCGCGCGCTTTGCCAAGGATCTGGGTGCGGACATCGTGATGATGATGCCGCCCTATCACGGCGCCCTGCTGAAAGGCACGCCCGAGCAGAGCTTTGAACAATTCGCCGCCGTGGGTGAGGTGGGTATTCCGATCATGGTGCAGGACGCGCCGCTTTCCGGTGTTGATCTGCCCGTGCCGCTGTTGGTGCGCATGGCGCAGGAGATTGAGGCCGTGAAGCTCTTCAAGATCGAATGCCCGCGGGCGGCGAACAAGATCCGCGCCTTGATCTCCGAAGGTGGCGACGCCATCGAGGCGCCGTTTGACGGGGAAGAGGCGATCACCCTTCTGGCCGATCTCGACGCTGGCGCCACGGGGTCGATGACCAGCGGCACGATCGTCGATCAGATCAAACCGGTCATCACCAAGCACCTTGGCGGCGATGTGGGTGGAGCCACCGACGCCTATGGGCGCGTGGCGATGGCCATCAACCACGAGAACCGGCAATGCGGCTGGCAATCCTGCAAGGCGGCGATGGTCGAAGGCGGCGTGATCGCATCGGAATTTTGCCGCCACCCGATTCCACCCCTGCACCCGGCGATCCGCACACGGATGATCGACCTGCTGCGCCCGCTCGATCCTCTGGTGCTGAGATGGGGCAAATGAGATGAGTGATGCCGCCTGGACAAATGAGCTGCGGAATTTCGCGGAACTCAAGCCACGCAAATCGCTGGCCTCCGAGGCGGCGGACAACCTGCGCGAGTTCATCATGCTGGGCAAACTGGCCCCCGGCATGCCGGTGCGCGAGCGTGATCTGGCCGAAGCCTTCGGCATCAGCCGCACCCCCTTGAAAGAGGCCCTGCGCATCCTCGAAGGCGAGGGCCTGATCGAATACGGCCCGACCCGCCGTCCGTATGTCGCCGACCCGTCGCTGGACCAGATCAACGACTGGTTGCGCGTGCAGGGCGCGCTTGAAGCCCTCGCCGGAGAGCTCGCCTGCGAGGTGGCCAGTGACCAGCAACTGGCTGAGATCGAGACCCTTAATGCCTCGATCAAGGAGGCGCGCGACACAGACGGCCAGCTCGAAGCCTTTCGCCGCGACATGACCTTTCACGAGGCCATCGTCGCAGCCTCGGGCAACCGGGCGCTGGCCGAAACCCACGCCACCTACAACGCGCGGCTCTGGCGGGTGCGCTTCCTGTCGTCGCAACGCATCCCGAGCCGCGACGGCACCCGCCGCGAGCACCTCGAGATTGTCGATGCGCTGAAGTCCCGCGACGCGAAAGCGGCCAGACGCGCCCTGAAACAACATCTCCGCACCGCTGAGACCAACATCGCAGCGGCCATGGCAGAGGCCGAAACCACAAAGGAAAACCAGTAATGCGTCCCAGATTAGCCATCGTGCCCGGTGATCCGTCCGGGATCGGTCCGGAACTGATCGCCCGGCTCCTGGCCGAAGACGGCGTGCGCGCGGCGGCGGATATCCTGCTTGTAGGCGATGCGCACCTCTGGCGCCGCGGCGCCGATCAGGCTGGACTTGAGGTTGCCCTCAACACCATTGCCGAGACGGATGTGCCAGGTTTCACGGGGCTTGCACACCTCGATCTGGAGACCATCGCGCCCGGTGCGGTGCGCATTGCCAAAGTGACGGTCGCGGGTGGCACAACCTCATTGCGCTGTCTGGATAAAGCGCTCGATCTGGCCCAGGCGGGGCATGTAGACGGCGTGCTCTTTGCCCCCTTCAACAAGGCGGCGATGACCTCCGCAGGGCTCAATGCCGAGGACGAACACCGCTATATGGCGCGCTATCTGGGCTTCACCGGCTATCACTCGGAAATCAACGTGCTGGACGAGCTGATGACCACCCGGGTCACCAGCCACATCGGGCTCAAGGATGTCGCCGCCAACATCGACGGCCCCGGCATCGAACGCGCGATTGAGCTGGCACATGCGACACTGGCCCGCTCCGGCAAGGCCTGTCCACATGTGGCGGTGGCTGCGCTCAACCCGCACGCGGGCGACAACGGCAAGTTCGGCCGCGAGGAGATCGACATCATCGAACCCGTCGTGAAGGCCTTCCAAGACCGGCAGATGAACGTGACCGGCCCCTGGCCGTCTGACACGGTCTTTCTGAAGGCCAAGCGGGGCGAGGTCGATGCGGTGGTGACCATGTATCACGACCAGGGGCAGATCGCGATCAAGCTGATGGGCTTTGAACGCGGCGTGACCGTTGCGGGCGGCCTGCCGATCCCGGTGGCCACACCCGCCCATGGCACCGCCTTCGACATTGCAGGCAAGGGCATCGCCAACGTCGGCGCCACCCGACAGGCCTTCGATCTCCTGGTGCGCATGGCGCGGACGGCCAAGGGTGAGGCCCCGGCATGAGTAAACCCTCCATCGGCTTCATCGGCGCGGGGCTCATGGGCGCGGGCATGGCCAGCCGCCTGCTCTCCGCCGGTCACCTGCTCAGCCTGATCGCCCACAGAAACCGCGCACCCATCGCGCCCCTGCTGGCCCGGGGCGCCGTCGAAGCGCCGGATGCGCTGACCTTGCTGAAGAGCAGCAACGTGCTCTTCACCTGCCTGCCCAATGCCGAGGTTGTCGCTGCACTTGCAGAGGATCTGGTGCCGCATATGCGCGCCGGTCAGATCTGGATCGACACCACCACCTCGCGACCCGGCACCAGCGAAGACCTTGCCCGACGCCTTGCGGAGCGTGGTGCGATCTTTGCTGACGCGCCAGTCACTGGCGGGCCGGAGCAGTCACAAAAGGGTACGCTCGCGTCGCTGGTCGGTTGCGCCGAAGCCCACTATCCCGCCATCGAGGCTTTGTGCGGGACTTATTCTGTTACCGTCCGGCGGTTTGGTGAGGTGGGTCGCGGTCATGCCGCCAAGCTGCTCAACAACCTGGTCACTCAGGGCACCACCGTGCTGCTGGCCGATGCCTTCCAATGCGCCGATCTGATCGGCGTCGACGCCCAGGCGCTCTATGATGTGATGATGGCCGGGGCTGCACGCTCCGGCACCCTGCAAAAGGCGGTCGGCCCGACGCTTAAGGGCAACTACAACGGCGCCCAATTCACCATCGCCAATGCCGAGAAGGACCTGCGTTATGCCCGAGACTTCATCGCGCAAACGGCTCCCGCGCGCCTGCCCCTCGCCACCGTTCTGGCCGAGCGGCTGGACGATCTCGTCGCGCAAGGCCGTGGGCCCGATTTCGTCAGCACCATGCTTGACCCGACCAAACGCTGACATTCGCCGGGCAGACGCTGCTATCCCCTCCCACACTAACAGACGGATATGATCGATGAGCTTCACACCACATGGCAAACATCTGATTGCTGGCGCATGGGTCGAGACCGACCAGACCTTCCAATCTGATCCAGCTCATGGTCCGGCCCATACGTTCTGCATCGGAACAGCTGATCTGGTGGATCAGGCTTGTGAGGCCGCAGAGCAGGCCTTCTGGTCCTTCGGATACAGCAGCCGCACGGACCGCGCCGCCCTGCTCAACAGCATCGCCGATGAGATCGAGACCCGCGCGGATGCGATCACTGAGATCGGTGCGCAGGAAACCGGCCTGCCCGAGGCGCGTCTTCAGGGAGAGCGCGGGCGCACGACGGGACAGCTGCGCCTCTTTGCCAAGCACATTTTGAAAGGGGACTACCTCGATCAGCGTCACGATCCCGCGCTGCCCGAACGGGCGCCGTTGCCGCGGCCGGATCTGAAGATGATCCAGCGGCCCATCGGTCCGGTGGCCGTCTTCGGCGCCTCGAACTTTCCGCTGGCCTTTTCGACCGGAGGCGGCGACACGGCAGCGGCGCTGGCAGCCGGCTGCCCTGTCGTGGTCAAAGGCCACGCCGCCCATCCCGGAACCGGCGAGATGGTGGCCGACGCCATCCATGCCGCCACCCAGAAGACAGGCACGCACCCCGGCGTGTTCAGCTTCATCCAGGACAACGCGCATGAGGTTGGCACCGCGCTGGTCCAGCACCCGTTCATCCGCGCGGTGGGCTTCACCGGCTCACTGGCAGGTGGGCGCGCGCTTTTTGATCTCTGCGCGGCACGTCCTGATCCCATCCCCTTCTTCGGAGAGTTGGGCTCGGTCAACCCGATGTTCCTACTACCTGGTGCGGTCACGACGCGTGGCGCAGACATCGGCGTAGGCTGGGCCGGATCGCTCACCATGGGGGCCGGGCAATTCTGCACAAATCCTGGTATCGCGGTGGTCCTGCCCGTCGCGGACGAGTTTGTCAGCGCTGCGGAGGCCGCTTTGCGCGAAGCCGCGGATCAGACCATGCTGACCGACGGCATTGCGGACGCCTATCGGCGGGGCGTCGCGCGCGTCGCGGCCAATCCTGCGGTGGCCCAGCATCTAGGTACCGCTTGCGCTGAACGCGTGGCAAAACCCCATCTCTACAGTGTGCCGGCCAAGGACTGGCTGGCCGATCACAGCCTGCAGGAGGAAGTCTTTGGCCCGCTTGGCATCGTCGTGGTAGCTGAGGACGCGCGCGAAATGGTTAAGGTTGCACAGGCACTGCAAGGTCAACTCACCTGCACAATCCATATGGATGACACGGATACCGAACAGGCACAGGCACTGATGCCGATCATCGAACGAAAAGCAGGCCGGGTGCTGGTCAACGGCTTTCCCACCGGCGTCGAAGTTGCCGACAGCATGGTGCACGGCGGCCCGTATCCGGCCTCTACCAACTTCGGCGCAACTTCTGTGGGAACCCTGTCCATCCGCCGTTTCCTTCGGCCCGTCTGCTATCAGAACGTGCCCGACGCGCTCCTGCCGCATGATTTCTGAGCTTTTGAACCGTCGGTCAGCGAGGCGTCGAAGGCGCAGGCTGACGCGAGCAAATATCCGTTCGTCGAACTGATATGCACTCTCGGGCTTCAGCCTTGAGAGGCAGCAGTGTGAGCTTTGTTCATTGAATATTAACCGATCCGCAACCGTCATCGCTCGTTGGCTACAAACCAGCCAGCTTCAGCCTCACGGAATAAGCCAACGCGCAACCTTATCTACATCGATCTCGGTGTTGCCGTGGTCGGGTGATTACAGCGCCCAGCGTCGTCGATTTACTGCCCTGCTATTGGCCATATTTGCGTAGGTTAGAGGTCTTTTGGAGATCTTCTGTCGCAGCCGATGTCCATTCTGATCAAACCCCACCGCGACAATTAACGAGGTGGCGAAAAAGCAGTATCGGGCCGACCGGTTCGATGACTTTTGCCAGCAGTTATCAGGCCGCCGAAATGCACCCAACGATATTGCCGCAAGATAATTGCATTCGGCCTGTCTAGCGAAGCAACAGCCTCGAGTTAACGGTGCGGAATACCCAAGCTGCCAATGACAAGCGCCTCATCCAGCCCTGACAAAAAGGCGCTTACGGCATTCGATGAGGTGAAGTGGTAAGTGGTCTTGCCGTCAGGCGCACTCTCATAGAGTGCCTGCATTTTCCGACGTCCCGTTTGGCGCGTCTGCCAGATCCAGATCCAGAACTCCAAGCTGAACTTTTCCGGGCATCCATCGGGAAGGTCTGGGCGTGTCCTGCCATAATGGCGCAGGGTGCGCCAGAACACGCGCCAGGCGCGCACGCCCAAGGGTAGGTCAAGCCAGATCAGAGTGTCGGCCCGATGCAATCGCTCCGGCCACGTGGCACTGTGACCGCCTTCGAATATCCATTGAGGGCTTGTGATGACATCGAGCGCCATTTGGGTCTTCTCCGCGCTGTCTCGTTCGGTCCAACCCGGTTTCCAGTGGATCTGGTCCATGTGGATGACTGGCAGAAAGGTCAGAGCACCCAAGCTCCGCGCAAGCGTTGACTTGCCCGACCCAGGTTGTCCAATAATCATCACGCGCTGCATGACTGTATGTTGGTGGGGAGAGACAGTATGTACAAGAGTTCGGATATGTTAAAATGAAAATGGGCGGTTACGGGCTACGCTGGCGCTTCTGGTCCGGAGGCTGACCCCATGTTGATGGGTTTCACGACGCTGTCAGCTATGACAGGCCGCGAAACCGGACATTGAGCCCCGAGCAGTTCTGGTTGCAGAGAGAGCAGACCATGCAGTCACGGCGAATAGACAAACGTTTTTGGACCAATTCGGCCCTTTCCAATCTGGAACTGTTCTCTGCCAGGTTCCAGACGCACAAGTACCGGAGACATAGCCATGTCGGTTATGTGGTCGGCGTCGTTGTCGATGGTGCCGAAGCGTTCTTCTGCCGAGGAAAGGTTCACGTCGCCGGACCTGGCGACATCATCTTGGTGAACCCGCAATCACAGCATGACGGCGAAGCCGCCTCGGAGCTCGGATGGGCCTATCGCGTCATCTATCCCCGTGAGGATCACTTTTTGAATGTGGCGCAACTGGCGCGTGCTCCGCGCTTCTGCCAGTCTGTCGTGCATGACCCCGACCTGGCCACCCGAATTGCTGATTTTCACAACGCGGCGGCGCCGTCTGCAAACCCGATCAACATACAGCTTGCCTGGGCAGAGATTCTCTTCGATCTGGTGGACCGCCACGCCGACCAGAAACCGTCTGAGTGCTATGACCGGCAGGACGCGCAGCGCATCCGGTTGATCGAGGAGATACTGCGCGCACATGCGGTGGAGGGTATCTCCCTTGAAGAGGTTGCAGAGCAGGTCGGGTGGTCCCAGTGGCATCTGGTGCGATCCTTCAAGCGCGCGAAAGGCACCTCGCCACATGCCTTAGTTCTCGATTGCCGCTTGCGGCATGCCAAAGGCCTCATAGACGCTGGTGAGCCGTTGGCGATGGCATCCGCCGCCGCTGGCTTCGTGGACCAAAGCCATCTGACGCGACAGTTCGTGCGGGCCTACGGTTTTACACCGGGCACCTATCAGGCGATGCGCGCGGCCTAGAGCAATTACGTACAAGACGGCTGTGAGAAGTCGTTTTACCTCTGCTGTGAACGAGTGCAGAGCGCGACGCCTGCCTCGTTAGCACAGGGGGTTTCAGATGAACACGAACGACTATTTGGACGCCGTTCTGCCGCATGTGACGGAGTGGCAGAGACACATTCACCGCAATCCGGAACTTGGTTTCGCAGAAACGAAAACCGCTGAATTCGTTGCAGAAAGGCTCAAGAGCTTTGGCCTGGAGGTGCACCGCGACGTGTCCGAGACGGCTGTCGTCGGAGTTCTGTCAGCCGGTGAAAGTGACCGTCGGATCATGTTCCGCGCCGAATTGGATGCGCTGCCCGTTCAGGAGGCAACGGGTTTGCCGCACAGCTCGGACGTCGATGGTGTGATGCATGCCTGTGGTCATGATGCCCATACGGCCATGCTTCTCGGCGCTGCGAAGCTGCTTGGTGAAAGCCCCAATTTCGACGGGACGATCTACTTTGTCTTCCAGCCCGCCGAAGAAGTACACGGCGGTGGGAAGAAGATGGTCGCCGACGGCCTGCTTGACCGCTTTCCAGCAGAACAGGTGTTCTCGCAACACAGTTGGCCCGGTGTCAAGGAGGGCGCTGTGATCGCAACCGAAGGACCGATCATGGCAGGTGTCGATGACTTCACGCTGACTTTCAAAGGTAAAGGCGCGCACGCGGCGATGCCCGAGCTTGGGGACGACCCCCTGGTTGCTGCGGCAGAGTTTGTAACCTCGGCGCAGCGGGTCGTAAGTCGCACGGTCGACCCTCGGTCTGCATTGGTCCTTTCGTTCACGCAGCTTCACGGCGGGCGGATCAACAACATCGTCCCAGCCCAGATGGAGGTGCAAGGCACAGCGCGGTTTTTCGACCCCGCCTTGTCAGATCATGTCGAAGCGCAGATCACGCAGATCGCTGATGGCATCGCGCGCGCGAGCAGTGTCGAAGTCGAACTGGACTATCGCAAGGGGTATCCGGCTG
This sequence comes from Roseobacter cerffii, assembly GCF_054226325.1. Classification (NCBI taxonomy): domain Bacteria; kingdom Pseudomonadati; phylum Pseudomonadota; class Alphaproteobacteria; order Rhodobacterales; family Roseobacteraceae; genus Roseobacter; species Roseobacter cerffii. The sequence continues at coordinate 998,911 of NZ_CM135757.1, read as the reverse complement.
TCGTCAATTCGGCTGAAGGGACGGACATTGTGAAACGAGCAGCCCACAGCTTTCTGCCGACGGAATTGGTGATCACTGGTGAGCCGCCGTCACTCGGCTGCGAGGATTTCTCCTATCTTCTGAACGCGGTTGGGAATGGGGCGTACATCTGGCTTGGGGCGGGAGACGTGGGCCCGAGAGGCGGGCTCCACGGCGATCAGTTCGTCTTCAACGAAAAGCTCTTCCCCGTCGGCGTCCGAATGTGGCTCGCATTGGCCGAGGTGGCCCTGCCCCGGCGGCCAGCGTAAACCACACACCGATACAGATGGATTGCAGCTCCGAAATTCCAAGCTTAGCAATTTGCAACTTATGGCGGAACTCGCTTCTACGGATCTGGTGCAATGATCGTTCGCGTTTGCGCAGGAACCCGCTCGTCGGCCCGGCGCCCCAACACGGCGCAAACGATCAAGCCATTTCAGATGTCGGGCACTCCGACGCGTACCGGCGATGGCCCGCTGCCGTTGTCCGGATAGCGGTTCAACGCATCGTGCACATGTCTATCAATGCAGGCGACAGGGCGGTCCTTCCGCATCTGTTTTAGGTACGGCTTCGGCACGATTCCGCCAACTGAATTGTCAGCAAAGCAGCGCCCCAGTCGACCAGCTCCAAGTGTGCGAAAAGCCATCAGATTTGCAGCAGATCCGGCCTCGGAATCTCCTCGTGGTTCCTCCTCGCTCGACCATCGGATCGGGTACCAAGATAGTTTGCCATCGAGTTTTTGGCCAATCTATGCTATCATTTTTGCATTTATAGCAATTTAAATCATATTTGGATTTTTTAAGATGTTGGATTTATTCGGCTTCGTGCGAGTCGTGGTCATTGCCTTTAGCGTGACCATAATACCCACCCTAGCAACCGCTCAATTTGATGTCGGCGGCGTCTTTGACTGCCCCCTCGGGGACTGCGACGCAAACACGTCCGATGAAGGAGGCGACCATCATGGGATCAGCCTTGAAGACCACCGCGCGGAGGCGCGCGCCTCGGGCAATGGCGCGTCGCAGCGCTCGGCCTTCGCGGAAGTCGGTGTGCGCTTTCGGCCTTGTTTCAGTGGGACCACAACGATCGCCATGAGCGATATCCACGTGATCGGGCGATTGCGCGGATTTGGTGGGGGCCCCGTGATCCGCGGCGAAGTCGATGTCCGCACGATCCTGCGTGACATCACGAACGACGTCGAACTCGCGAATGACGTCATCTTTGAACGCGAAGAACGTGGAACGGCAGGCACAACCGTCAATCGCAATATCGACAGAACACTCGAGCAGGCGATCACGGCGACCCTGACAGCAGGCGTCACCTATGACTTTGTGGTGCGTGTCAACGCCCGCAAGTTTGGCTTAAATGGGATGTCCGACTTCCAGCAGGGCGGGCGCGAGGTGACTTTCGACGAGGTCACGATCGTTCCGCTTCTGGATGACACCGACGGTGACGGACTGCCCGATCAATGGGAGATCTCCGGGATCGATCAGGATTGCGACGGCACGCCAGACCTCGACCTTCCGGCTATGGGTGCCGATCCGACGGCCAAGGACCTCTTTGTCGAGCTGGACTGGATGATCGGCCAAGCACCGACCCAAGCCGCGGTCGCCGCGGTCGTGCAGTCTTTCGCGCTGGCGCCTGCGAACGCGGGCGGTGTCAGCACACCCGGCGAAGGCATCAACCTGTGGGTCGATACGGGTGATCTCACAGATCCCACAGCCTCCGAAGACGGTGCGGGCGCCAACACCTGCGGTGACGGAATCGACAACGGCGGCGGCGACGGATCGGACCAATTCGATACAGACTGCCTTGTCGGCGCGCTCGCCTTCTCCACCCTACCAGGCGGAGGCGGCCTCGGAGAAGGCAATGCCTTCCCGGTGGGCGGCGTGCCGGATCTCTTCGTGGATTCCGACGACGATGGCGAGACCGACTTTGCCGAAGTGAAATTCGACCCCGCGCGCGGCAATTTCGACCCGATCCGCGCACAGGTCTTTCGCTATGGCATCAACGCGGTGGCGGGCGGGCCGCCGCCCAACATGGGCGGTCAGGCCCTCGGCAACGACATGCTGCTCTTTAATCAGAACGCCGGGCTCTTGATGCATGAGATCGGGCACACGCTCGATCTTGGCCATGGCGGCCCAAACGAAGACGAGCCCACGACCAATGACGTGAACTGTAAGCCCAATTATGTCAGCGTCATGAACTACCGCTTTCAAGGCGGGATCATGGTGGCGGGCGGCGTGCCGAACGGTCAGGACATCGATGGCGACGGCACCGGCGACGGGTTCATCCTCGACTTCTCACCGCCGCGGTTTGCCAACGGCCGCGGCTTTGCCCCGCTTGCGGATATTGACGAAACGGCTTGGGATGAAACCATCATCCAGGACGGCTCGGACCCCGCTAACTTCTCGGCCTGGACTCTGAACAATCAGGCGCTGACCACAGGACAGCTCAATGCGACGCCCGACTGGGATGGCGACGGAACGCCGGGCGCGCAACAGGCTCCGCCTGCGATCGACTTCAACAATGCGTTCTGGAACCCCGCCGCCAGCGAAGGAGGGGCTGGCAACAACACCTGCGGCGATATGATCGACAACGATGGAAATGGCGCCATTGACGCCGCCGATGCCAGCTGCATCGGGAACACCCGCTGCGGCAACGCGTCAAATGCGGGTGTCCAGCAGTACTCCGGCGCCGATGACTGGAGCAGTATCGTGCTTGACCCGAACCGCCATGCTCTGACGGCCGAGGGCGACATTCCGGGCTGGAACGAAGAGCCCTCTGCGCAGAGCATCGACTTTGTGGTGGCGAGCATGCAGACGACCGATCTCGCGGTGGTGACGAAGACGGCAAACCCCGATCCAGTCGTGGCCGGCCAGCCTGTTGACTTTACGATCACCGTGGAGAACCGGGGCGGAAATGCCACGACAAATGTGCAGGTCACGGATGTTCTGGATGATCGGTTGCACTTTGTCGGCGGCTCGCCCGATTGTACCGCCAACGGCCAAGAGGTGACATGCTCCCTTGGTGGTCTTGCACCAGGTGAGACGCGGGATGCTGTGATCAATGCCCGGGTCAGCGTCGATGTGGTCTGCGTGCCCGAAGCGCAGTTCGCGACGCTGACGAATGTCGCCGAAGTTGTGAATGCAGGCAGCTATGACACCGATCCGTCGAACAACACCGGGCGCGCAACGGTCGAGGTGCTTTGCGCCCGGTTCGAGTATGCCGCAAAGTACATCTGCGGTGGGCACGACGCCCCGGAGGACCCGCGGCTCGTTCCGGGTGACTTCCGGACAACCGTCAACGTCCACAACCCCAATGACGAGCGGGTGACCTTCTTCAAGAAGATCGCGCTAAGCTTCCCACCAGAACGACAAGTGGCCGGGAAGGTCGTGCCCATCGGGCTGGATGAGCTGGACTACGACGAGGCCCTGAAGGCCGATTGCTCCGAAGCGCGCGATCTAATCGGACAGGCGGGCTATGTCGAAGGCTATCTGATCGTTCAATCGCCGCTCAGCCTGGATGTGGATGCCGTCTATACGACGCAGGTGACGCAGAAGGAGGGCGGCATTTCAACCAGCATCGACGTGGAGGAGATCTCAGAACGCGAGCGCAAGGAAGGTCCACGCCCGGATCTCGTGGTCTTGCCCGCCAACCCGGAACCACCGATTGATCCGCAGTTTGATATTCAACTGCCCGAAGGTGTGCCCAATGCGCTTTATTGCGGCGACAACGGACCAAGCGGAGGTCCCGCACGGACGGTCGAGGCTGTCGTTCGCAACATCGGTATGGGCGACGCGGGACCTTCGACGCTACGGATCTCGTTCGCCGGAAGCGCGACCGTCGACACGGTCATTCCTGCCCTGCCCGCTGGCAGCGATATGGATGTGTCGGTCAACATACCGCGTGATTGCTACGGAACCTCATCCTGTGCGTTCGAACTCGCCGCCGATCATGGCGACATGTTGATCGAGCAGGACGAGAGCAACAATGGCGATGAAAGCCTTTGCCTGTCGCCAGCTGGGTGAGGCCACCATGGGTTCGGCCCTCTCCAGGCCGGACCCACTTCCAGCGCCCCCTTTTGCTACCGGTCGCGGTGCGTCCAAAACAGACCTGGCTGCCGCCGAGAGCCGCTTTGGCTCTACTCAAGCCGCTCAGTGAAGCGCCAGATCACGGGGAACCGGCCGCAGTTCCAAAGGCTTCAAAACACTGGTGCAAGGCAAGTCCGCGCAGGCCAATGCCGCAGCTGTCAAACGCAGGTTCGTTTGCGCACAGGTAGCTGTCGAGGTGCGAACGCTGAGCTGTGCAAGAACAGCGGGAGTCCGAAAGCGATGTTTCAGCGCTGATATCGTGATGAAGGCCCAGCATAGGCCGTTGCCACAACCCGAGGCGATGGGGCGGCTGGCCGCCGTACCATCGATTAGATGGACGGACAGGGAGTACTTTGACTTAGAGTCGTTCACGCCACTCCGTCTCTTTACGCTTGTCCACCGCTGCAACGCGTACGTCGACAATGTCCAAAGGGGCGCCGAAGCCTCCTCAGACAGCCTGCTTCGTTTTGAGGTGACAGCGTTTACCTTGCGAAAAGCATCTCTGTCCTGCACGGTGAGGAAAAGCACAGCAAAATACTGCTTGGCGGGGGATATGACAGAGCAATCACAGTCACGGTTAGCGCCAGATCTTTTTGCCGGAGCCGGGCTCGGCTTGCTTCTTGGGGTCATCTTGGGGCTTGCCGTGACCCCCGTGGTCGCCGGTGTTGTTGGCGCCCTGACATCTTTGCTGGCTGTTTTTCTTGGCATCGACTCACGAACGTTCGAGACCCGCCTGCCCGCCGTGAACGCCGTCCGCATTGGCGCCTTCGGCTTCGCAACGGTCGTCGGCATAGGATTGGGGTTGTTTGTGCGCATCAACAACCCCCTTGCGCTGCACCCCGAGATCGTCATGGCGAAATGGAACGAGGCGTTCCCGAATAACCCAACCCTCGCCCGCCAAATGATGGTTTATGAACGGACAGCAATCACGCCGAAAGCCGTCTCCTACTCTGAAGGGGCACCGCAAAGTCCCCTGCAACAAAATGGCGGGATCGCTTCGGGCAAACAGGCGGTCTTATTTTCAAGCGAGTTGAGCGACTTCGATGCCTGTTCTCAGCTGGACCCAGAACGATTGGCGACAGCTGACGCGACGCTTCGGGTCTATGCGCGACCGAACGCCCCCGATGTCGTACGTCTGGTCGGCGCTGAACTTGGCGCACTTCCTGCTGAGGACAAGGAAAGCGGTCTACGGATCGCGCATGGTATTCTTTGCAAGATGCAGATCGCCGAAGGCACCCTGAGCAAGCTGGACGCGAGCGAATGATCCGCGCCCTGCTGATCGCCAGCGCCCTGTTTGCCAGCCCATCAACAGGCCTGGCCCAGAGCGACGCCATATCCGCACGGTCGGTGCTGCAGATCAGGTGCTTTCCAGAAGGCGGAGAGACGAAGGCGACAGGCTTTGTCTGGCCGGAACCTGGTTATATGGTCACTGCCTTACACGCGGTGGCCGGCTGCAAGGACGGCATTGTGCTGAGCGAGCACGTTGGCTTGGAAACGACGATCGATGCCATCGTCGCCGTTGATCTGGAGCCCGATCTTGCGCTCGTCAAGCTGTCGGAGGACTTCGGTTTGCCCGCGCTGTCCATCGCAGGCGCGACGCCAAACGTGGATGATCCACACTTCATCTGGGGCTATCCGATGGCTGCTGAACAGATGAATCGCGATAGTGTCAGATTTTCCACCGGGCTTTCTGGAGCGTTGACAACACTCGGGCGCGCATATTCATCCGCGGATCTCTTGAAGCTCTATCGTGCCCAAAACTTCCCAACACGTGACACACAGATCCTGCGCGTCGCCTCGTTGCTTCAGCACGGTCAGTCCGGCGCACCGATCCTTGATCGGGACGGACGGGTTGTCGCGATCGCGGACGGCGGTCTCCTAGGGGGGTGGCGTGGGATGAACTGGTCCATTCCCGCGCATGTCTATCTGCCTTCGTTGCCCGCGTCTGAAGATGACATTCCACAAGTCTCATCCCGCAACGCCCTGCTGATGAGCAGCTATGCGGTGCAGGAACCAAAGACCGTGCACTTTGGCGGACCGCCGGTCGAAACTGCATCACCCGAAGACCGCGTCGCGCCCGCGTTTCAGCCCATCGGTCAACTCTCGTTCGGAGATGTACTGTCGGAGCTGAAGGCGCACGCTCCCGAGGACGCAGACTGGATCATCGACGAACTCGACGGTTTCATTCCCGAAGCCGCCTGGAACAATTTTACACTCGATGTGATGCAAGCCTTGGGGACAGGAAGCTGGTCTGTCGTCCCCTCGGGTACAGATGTCACTGTGGATCCCGCGAACGGATTTCTGGAGGCTGTATCGACGGACGGCGCAGCGACCTATGCTGAGGTTCTTTTCAGCGCCGATAGTTTTGACGCGGCTCTCGAGGAGGGTCTCGAACAGCTGCACAGCTATTTGGGCACAGCATTGGGCGATGGCGCAGTACCGGATCTGTTGCCAGAACAGTTCGTCGATCAATCGCTCGAATATGCCAATTACGATTTCTACCAAGAGACGCAAAACGGCAAGACGGCGTTAGAATTCGTGATCCAGGCCAACGGGCCCACTTTTTCCGGTCGTGTTGTACGCCGCGACCGCCATCCCAACGACATGTCGGACGCCGATTGGATGGACTACCTCATGATGCAATTCGCGTCGTACAATCTCAACGACTTCGGCAAGGCAAGTCTTCTCCGGACATTGTTCGAGCAGCCTGCAGAAGATGAAGACCGTTATTGGCCGGAGACTTCAGCTCTAACGCTTGTCCGCCGGGTTCCCCTTGCGGACGTCGCCGCTGACTTCGTTGCCGATCAGGATTTTGGCTGGAAAAGTGACTTGGTCTATCTGAAGTCAAAGCTGAGAGACCCGTCAGATTTCGACAAGCTTCGGTTCGACATCTATGAAGACCGCATCACCGGGGCCACGGTGGCGACACCCGAAGGCCTGGAGCTTGAGTGGAACCCGACACTTGGGGCTATTGAGGGGGTCGCCAGCGACGGTCGTCTCCGTTTGGCGATCGCAATTCATCAAGGCGAGAGTTTTGACGAGATTACCGGGGACAATGTGGTGCAGTTTCTCGAAAGACTGAGCGAGATGGCAGAGTGGGATGAGCTCAACCCCACCAACTGCGACCCCGAAATTGACGTCGAAGCGGAGCGCGCCGAGTGCTGGGGATACTTTGCGGGAACCGACAAGGAGACGGGTTCTTTCGCCGACATCTATCTCGGCCTGACCGCGCAGGAGAACGTGTTTCTGGGGACTTCCGTCTACATCCTGGGCGAAGAAGAAGAGCTTTCCGATCAGGAGGTCGTCGCCTACCGGATGATGCTCATCGGAGCCGAGCATCTATCCGACTTTGCGGTGCGTTGAAGTGAGACGCGGGCCAAATGATTAGCTTCGTCGTTGAACGGCCGTGCGCATAGCGGAAAAACGGCCCGCGATCCTCCATTTTTCCATCAACCGGCTTTGTGACCACCGCTTCCCTGACCTGCGGGTCTAATCTGAGAAGCATCCGTTGGCGGAGAGCGAACGGCTTCCTCTGTCGTTCGCCACTGGCACTGCGCCGGTACACCGTCCGGGAGAGAGTCGTAGATTGGCACGGAAACGACACGCAGACCGACAATGCATTGTGGCCGCTACGTCGGATCGAACTAAAACTATTCACTCGCGGGGACGTAGCGTCGGCTACCGCCGATCTGGTCGACAGCGCTATACAGGCGCGATGAGTGTCAGACGATCACCGAGTGGTTTTTGCGACAGGAAAGGCTGCAGCTTTTGCAGCGCCACAAGAAGCGTAGACCGCACTAACACATCTCACTTAAAATATTTGGGGTCGATGCCGAGAGACTTGATCTTGGAGTACGCCGTCGTTGGCGCGATACCCAGCATGGCCGCGACACCTTTATGCCCAGCCACCTTGCCCTTGGTGCGGCGCAGCGCGTTTTGAAGGTTTTCGCGCTCCAGACTGCGCAATTCTTCGGCTGTCAGAACCGCATCAGCGCCATTGCCCAGGGCCCGCCCATTGCGCTGAAAGTCGAACTTCAACCGCCGACCCTGCGCGAGGATGGCCGCTCTCTCGATGACGTTTTCGAGCTCCCGCACGTTCCCAGGCCATTCGTACTGCTTAAGCGCGTCGATATTGGACTTGGACAACCGCGTCGCCGGCAACCGCAGGCGGCGCGTGGTGCGGTCGAGGAAATGCTTGGCCAGATAGGGAATGTCCTCGGGCCGCTCGTGCAGCGGCTCGCAGGTGATCGAAAAGACGTTCAGCGCGAAATAGAGATCCTGCCGGAACCGACCCGCACGCAGCTCTGCCATCAGATCGCGCGAGGTCGTGGCCACGACCGTCAGAGACACAGGGGTCTGCGTGCTGTCGCCAAGGCGCTGGAAGTGGCCGCGTTGCAGCACATCATAAAGCTTGGCCTGCACACCCTTCGGCAACTCTGCAATCTCGTCGAGATGCAGCGTGCCGTTATGCGCCATGATCAGCTTGCCGGTCTTGTCGCGGGTCGCCCCGGCAAAGGCACCCCGGCGGTAACCAAAAAGCTCCGCCTCCAGTTCCTGCGCCGAGAGGTGATCGCAGCTGATGCGCACCAATGGGCGGCGGGCGCGGTCGCTGGCCTCGTGGATGGCCGAAACGGTCAGGCTCTTGCCCGATCCGGGCGGCCCGGAGACCAGCACAGGCGCCTTGTTCCGCGCCGCCAGATCGATCCGCGCATTCAGCGATTTGATCGCAGGCGAGACACCCACAACCCCGGTGTGCGAGCGGGCCGAGCGAATTTCGGTCAGCAAATAGTCGTTTTCCTGCTCCAGCTTGACCTTCAGCTCTTCGACCTGCGCCAGTGCCTCGCGCAGCTTGCGTTCGTTTTCCTTTCGCTCGGTCACATCGCGAAAGATCACCACCGCGCCCGCCAGCACGCCATGATCGTAGATCGGCGTCGAGACATATTCGACCAGAATAGGCTTGCCGTCCTTGCGCCAGAAGACGTCATCGTCGACGCGCTTGGTCTCTTCCTGTCGGAAGGATGCATAGATCGGGCAGGTATGGGCTGGAAAATGCTCGCCATTCAGGTGTTTGTGGTGGATCGTGGCGTGCAGGTCGCGCCCGATCAGATCTTCTGAAGACCAGCCCAGCATTTTCTGCGCGGCGCGGTTCACAAAGGTCGCCTGACCCATGGCGTTGATGCCGTAGATGCCTTCGCCCGCGGCCTCCAGAATAAGGTGGTTCTGCGCCTCGACCTCGCGAAAAAAGCCATAGATGTTCTGCCATTGCGAGAGCCCCGCGCGCTGATGCGCCTCCTGCTCGGCCAAGCGGTTGCGGTGGTCTTGCTCGTCCAGATCCAGAAAGCTGAGCAGTACCAGATCCGGCTGGACCTGCACGCCATAGCTTTGCAGGCGCAGTTCCGTGCCGTCCGGGTCGGCCAGGGACAGGCTGCGGTCAATGTAGGTACCGAAATGCGCCACTGCATCGAAAAAGACGGCGGCGGTTGAGACATCACATTGCAGAAGATCTGAGAACGCTCTGCCTGAGGTTTCAAGGCCAAATAGGTGGCATGCCGCGTCATTGGCGGACAAGACGCGGTCGTCCTGCGTGTTCAAGAGCAGCGTCGGCAGGGGTTGGTGCGAGACCAACCGGTCGGAATCAAGCAAATCCAGCATGGCCATCAGCATCGCAGCTTCCCGGCGATGGATAGTCACGAAAAACCGTAATTTACGAAAATTCGTGAGAAATGCACAGAAATTCATCAGTAAATTCAGTGCGGTGACGGTTTTCAGGCAGGTCTCAGACCACATTTTCCCCGGCGCAAACCCGTGGGACAGTTGCTCAAACGCTGACAGGAGATGGACATGACAATCAAAAGCCTAGGCAATCCGTTTTCGGAAAAGACCGATCTGAGGCATGGCGCGGATTGCGGCTGCGAGGGGTGTCTGGCGGGTCACGGGCACGATCATGACCATATCGAGCCGCATCAGATGTCGTCTGAGCAGATGATGGAGCGTGCGGTGGAAAGCGCGATTGTCCGCTCCGTCTTTGGTCAGAATGATATTGGGCGTCGGTCCTTCATGGGGATGATCGGCGGGGCCACGGCAGCGGCGGCACTCGCGTCTGTCTTCCCGATGGAGCAGGCGAAGGCGGCGATCCTCGACAACCTCGGCCAGCCCGAAAAAACCGACCTCAACATCGGCTTTGTGCCGATCACCTGCGCGACGCCGATTATCATGGCGCAGCCTTTGGGCTTTTACGAACGCTACGGTCTGAACGCCGAGGTGATTAAGACTGCGGGCTGGGCTGTGGCGCGCGATAAGTCACTGTCGGGTGAATATGATGCCAGCCACATGCTGACGCCGATGCCGCTGGCCATGACCCTGGGCGCGGGATCAGTCGCGACGCCCTACATCATGCCCGCCGTGGAAAACATCAACGGGCAAGCCATCGTCCTGTCGAACGAACACCTCGACAAGCGCGACCCGCAACAGTGGAAGGGCTTTACCTTCGGGGTACCGTTTGAATACTCGATGCACAACTTCCTGCTGCGCTACTACGTGGCTGAGTTCGGGCTGGACCCCGACAAGGACATCCAAATCCGCGTCGTTCCTCCGCCCGAGATGGTCGCAAACCTGCGCGCGGGGAACCTTGACGGCTACCTCTCGCCCGATCCGTTCAACCAGCGTGCGGTCTTCGAGGGCATCGGCTTTATTCACATCCTGACCAAGGAGATTTGGGAAGGGCACCCGTGCTGCGCCTTTGCCGCTCCTTTGAGCTTTGCGCAGGAGCTGCCCAACACCTATGGCGCGCTCTTGAAGTCGATCATCGATGCGACGCAATACGCCTCGAACCCGGACAACAGGGTCGAGATTGCGGAGGCGATTTCACCCACCAACTACCTCAACCAGCCGGTCACGGTGGTGCAGCAGGTGCTGACCGGCACATATGCCGACGGTTTGGGCGAGGTGCAGCGCGTGCCCGACCGGATCGATTTTGACCCGTTCCCCTGGCACTCGATGGGTGTGTGGATCCTCACGCAGATGAAGCGTTGGGGCTATATCGAGGGTGATTTGGACTACAAGGCGGTGGCCGAGCAGGTGTATCTGGCCTCGGATGCCAAGAAGGTGATGACTGATCTGGGCTATGACGCGCCCGACATCACCTACAAATCGCACACGATCATGGGCAAGACCTTCGACCCGGATCAGCCTGAGGCCTATGTCGACAGTTTCGCGATCAAGGCGGGCTGATGAAAACCCTGTCGGAAAACCGAAAGGCAACCCTGCTCTCGATCCTGATCCTGATCGTGGGCTGCCTGATCTGGGAAGCGTCGATCCCCGCGCAGAAGGCGGTGGGTGAACTGACCGAATACGAACTGCTCACCGGCGGGGGACAGCCCAAAGCCGGTGTGCCACCACCCAGTCAGGTGCTGGCCAAGGCGTGGGAGCAGCTGTCGAACCCGTTCTATGACGCAGGCCCCAACGACAAGGGGATCGGCATCCAGATTGGCTATTCGATCTACAGGGTGCTGACCGGCTACGCGCTGGCGGCAGCCATTGCGATCCCGCTGGGCTTTCTAATCGGCATGTCTTCGGTGGCCTACAAGGCGCTCAACCCTTTCATTCAGGTGCTGCGGCCGATCTCGCCGCTCGCGTGGATGCCGTTGGCGCTCTTCGTCATTCAGGACAGTGAGATGAGCGCGATCTTCGTGATCTTCATCTGTTCGATCTGGCCCATGCTGATCAACACCGCCTTTGGCGTGGCCGGGGTGCGCGAGGATTGGGTGAATGTGGCGCGGACGCATGAGTTAGGCGCGCTGAAGACGGCTTTCACCGTGATCCTGCCCGCTGCGGCCCCCACCATCGTCACGGGCATGCGCATCTCCATCGGCATCGCCTGGTTGGTGATTGTCGCAGCCGAGATGCTCGTGGGGGGCACCGGCATCGGTTACTATGTCTGGAACGAGTGGAACAACCTCGACCTGACCTCCGTCATCTTTTCCATTCTCATGATCGGTGTCGTGGGCATGCTGCTGGACTCTCTGTTCGGCCTGCTGCAGCGCACCGTCGCCTACACGGAATAGGAGCTTTTCGTGGCCAAACCCTTTCTGAGTATCGAGCAACTCACACAGCGCTATCCTGATGGGCAAGGTGGGGAGTTCACCGTCTTCGAGAACGCCAGCTTTGGCATCGAGAAGGGAGAGTTTGTCTGCATCTTGGGTCATTCGGGCTGCGGCAAATCCACCATCATGAACATCCTCGCAGGATTGGCTGAGCCCACAAGCGGCGTGGTCAAGATGGATGGGCAGCATGTCTCCGGCCCCAGCCTCGACCGGGGTGTGGTGTTTCAGAACTACTCGCTGCTGCCTTGGCTGACGGCGCTCAAGAATGTGACCTTTGGCGTTTCGGCCCGCTTTCCGGACTGGAGCAAGGAGAAGGTGATCGAGCATTCGACGGCCTTTCTCGCCAAGGTCGGGTTGACGGGTGACACCATCCACCGCAAGCCTAGCCAGCTCTCGGGCGGGATGCGCCAGCGGGTGTCTATCGCGCGGGCGTTCGCCAACGAGCCCAAGCTCTTGCTGCTGGATGAACCGTTCGGCGCGCTCGACGCGCTGACCCGGGGCACCATTCAGGACGAGCTGATTAAGGTCTGGAGCGACACGGACCAGACCGTCTTCATGATCACCCATGATATTGATGAGGCGATCCTGCTGGCCGACCGCATCCTGCTGATGACAAACGGGCCGATGGCGCAGGTGGCGGAAAGCGTGGAGATGACCATTCCGCGTCCGCGTGTCCGCAATGATATTGTCGAGCATCCGAACTACTACGCCATCCGTAACCATCTGGTCCATTTCCTTGCGCAGCGGTCTGCAGAGCTGGCAGGCCAGCCCGGCGATGGGGCCAACCAGCCCGAGACCATCCGTATTGATCTGTCCGACGCGCAGGAGAGCGAAGAGCCCGAGCCTGCCAAGCCTGTTTTGCGCGCGGTGGAAGGGTGATGCCATGAGCGACACGCTTCCCCGCCCGCCACTGCCGCCATTTTCCTATGAAGAAGCGGTCGCCAAGGTGCGCATGGCCGAGAACGCCTGGAACACGCGCGACCCGGAGAAGGTGGCGCAGGCCTATACGCCGGACACCCGCTGGCGCAATCGTTCCGAGTTTCCGCGTGGGCGGGCCGAGGTGCAGGCGTTCCTCACCCGCAAATGGGCGAAGGAGACCGGCTATCGCCTGATCAAGGAGATCTGGGCGCATGCGGGCCACCGGATCGCGGTGCGCTTTTGCTACGAATGGCACGACGAGGCGGGCCAGTGGTACCGCGCCCATGGCAACGAGAACTGGGAGTTTGATGATCTGGGCTACATGGCCGTGCGCCATGCTTCGATCAACGATGTGCCGATTGCGGATGAAGACCGCCTGTTTCACTGGCCGGAGGGCACCCCCCGGCCCGACGACCACCCCGGACTGACAGAGTTAGGACTATAAAATGAAGGACACGATCCCAATGACCGAGATGACCAAAGAGGACGTCACCGCGATGATCCTGTCGGCCAAGAAACAGGCTGGGCTGACATGGGAGGAGATCGCCGAGAAGATCGACATGTCCCCGGTCTGGACCCATTCCGCCGCCATGGGGATGAACGCCTTCCCAACTGACAAAGCCGAGCTGATGGTCACCACCATGGGGCTGCCGCAAGAAGCCGCCTCGGTGCTGGCCGAAAGCCCCACCAAGATCTGGGAACAGGCGGTGCCGACCGACCCGTGCATCTATCGCTTCTACGAGATTGTGGGGGTTTATGGCCCGACACTCAAGGCGATCATTCAGGAGAAGTTCGGCGACGGCATCATGTCGGCCATCGATTTCGACATGTCGGTGACGCGGGTGGAGCATCCGAAGGGCGACCGCGTGAAGGTCGAAATGTCCGGCAAGTTCCTCGGCTACAACAGCTGGTGAGCTGACGCGTTTCGCTCGCAGGATATCGCTGGAAACACAGTCGATCAGCGTCCCAAGCTTCGGACGCTGATTACGCAGGTCTGCAACTTCGCGCATGCAGCTTCTCCAAGCGTCACATCGGACCATCTGACGACAGTGAGCCATAGCTCCTCACCAACCGCAGACCGCTGAAGAATGCGACCAAGAACGACAGAACGTAGGCGCCGAATACGAGCAGCAGCCCTGTCTGAGGGCCAAGGCTGCCAGCAACGCCCCCTCCAACGAGCGCACCCAACGGTCTGATCCCGTAAATCGCCGTTTGGATCACCGCATTGACCCGCCCAAGCATGGCGGGCGGCGTGACCAGCTGGCGAACTGAATTTTGGACGACAAGCCACATGGCTGGGCCAAAACCGAGCAAAAAGAAGCAAGCGTAAAGCCACACCTCGTAAGTGTCGCCGCCAATCAGAAGCAGACCGCCCGCTGCGACGACCGAACTGCAGGGACCGAACAAAAGGATAACGGATGGGGCAATGCGTTGAGCCAGTCGCCCTGCAAGCCAAGAGCCCATCACAGCGGCCAATCCAAATGCCGAGAGGGCAAATCCGAATGCGCCCGGTACGAACTGGTAGACCTCCCGGATAATAGGGACGAGGACCACGAGCAACGCCGCGAAGGCGAGGTTCCAGAAGATCGCGCAAAGTGCAATCGGCAGTAGGAGCCGGTGCGAGATCACGTACTGCCCGCCCTCAAGAACTCGCGAAAAGGCGGAGGCCTGCTGTTTTGGCCTTACCTCAAACGTCGGCAGCGTCAGGGACAGGCTCAAGGCAAAAAGAGAACCAATGCAAGCGCAGGCAAAGATCATCCATCCCGGCGCAGTGCCGATCAGCAGGCCGATGGCCAATGGGACAGCGAACGAGCATAGCGCTCTTGGTATCTCGATCGCCGCATTCGCTTGAGCCAGCGCGGGCGCGGCGACTGTTCGAGGCAAAATCGAAAGTGCCGTCAGACCGAAAAGGACGACGCCAAAGCCCGCAATTGTGATCCCAACGCCAAACCAGATGACCGTGCCTAGCAAGATGCTCAATGCAGCGGTGGCGAATCCCGCAAAGGAGGTCAGGGCGGATGCAATCGCGAGGGACCGAAGCTGTTGTTGATCGACAAGAATGCCGAATGGAATTGAGCCAAGCAGATGGGCCATGGACTGGCAGGCGACCAGAATGCCGATGACCTCCGGAGTTGCACCAAAGGCCAAAGCGGCAACCAGAGGGACCGACACAAGTGCGATCTGATCGGCAAAATGAGTGCCGTAGGCAGCACCGGTGAGGCGATGAAGGACAGACAAAGAAAAACTCCTGTGCTTTTCGCTCAGGTTGGGGCGTCGCTTGTCGTGCGAGCGACCCGTTACCTGCTCATTTGAAGGCGACAGCAGATAGCAACGGTTCTGACGATGATGTCTTTGCGGTTCCAAACACGTCGGAATCTGCACAAAAGGTGGCTTTCGGCCATGAAGCAAAGGGGTTCTTCGCTCGTCGAATGCCAGGTTTTCGCCGGAACCTCATTCTGTTCCGGCATCGTGGGCCACGATGCAGCCGCTGCATCCGAAGCAGCTGCCAGCATTACGGGGCAGTTGTTGACAGACCGATGAACTCGTCGTGCAACCACTCGTCCAGTTCGTCATCCACCATCTCAAATCCCACCGTCTGCGACAGCTCCATAGTCCTCTCTGAGATGGCGATGGGACGGCGAAGAAAGATGGCCCCCGGAACATCGCAAAGGTCGGACACCTGATCGTCGTTTGACAATTGCCGCGAAGGCTGTGACCTTCGGACCTGCAACAGGGGCATCCGGCATTGGCCGGGTTGAGACGCACCCTTTGAACCTGAACCGGCTCATACCGGCGGAGGAAGTTGTGCGCAGGTGCTGCTCGGGCCTGTCCATCTCCTCCACGTGCACACGCAAGGAGATGGAAAGATGAGCTTCACTGATACCCTCTGGTCTGCAACGGCGGATTTGCAAGAAACCATACGCACCATGCCGTTCAACACGGAACTGGCGATGGGCACCCTACCATCCGAGACCTTCCAAGGATACATCATTCAGGACGCGCACTACCTGGAAGGTTTTGCGCGCGCGCTGGCGATGGCTGCGTCCCGCGCCCCAGGAGCAGACGCCATTGCTCAGCTTGCCGGATCAGCCGCGGGCGCCATCGCCGTTGAACGCAGGCTGCACGGGGACTACATGGCGCGCTTTGGCGTCTCACCCGGGACATTCGCCGCGACGCCACCATCGCGCGCCTGCGACCACTATGTATCATTTCTGATCAGTTCGGCAGCGATTGGGCCTTTCCCGGTCGCGGTCACGGCACTCCTGCCCTGTTTCTGGATCTACCACCGGGTCGGCACTGCGATCCACGCAGAAGCAGTAGCGAACAACCCCTATCGCGCCTGGATCGACACCTACGCCGGTGAGGCCTTTGCAGCCTCGGTGCAGGCGATGATCGATCTCACCAATACCCTGGCTGACGATGCCGACGATGCAACCCGGAACGCCATGCAGGTCGCGTTCACCCAGTCCTCCTGGCATGAATGGATGTTTTGGCACAGCGCGTACCACCGGAC
This sequence comes from Roseobacter cerffii, assembly GCF_054226325.1. Taxonomy (NCBI): domain Bacteria; kingdom Pseudomonadati; phylum Pseudomonadota; class Alphaproteobacteria; order Rhodobacterales; family Roseobacteraceae; genus Roseobacter; species Roseobacter cerffii. The sequence continues at coordinate 982,268 of NZ_CM135757.1, read as the reverse complement.
AGGCTGGCCTGAGCCACCCACGCCGCTGGACGTTCCGCCACGGAAGGACCCTGCAACCGAAACAGCCTAATGCCACCGAAGTGGCCGTAGCGTGGTGAGCAGACCAACCTGTGGCTAATGCGGTCAAGCTCGAAAGATGCGACCCGGCATATTCGGACGCTCGAACGCTTCCCATCGTTTTTCTGATGCCCCTGGTGAGGCCGCATCAGAAGATGGGTTGCGCTCACCGGTTGGCTAATGGAGATAGAAAAAACACGCGAACTCGTATCCTCCATCCGCAAAACCATGCAAAGTCAGAGACACTCTTGAGTAACAGCCCCCAAAAGCTCAACTCGGCAGCACTTGCGGTGCCTTCGATGATCGGTGCAGCGGCTTTGGTCGCCATGACCTCGATCATCGGAAAATCGCTCGGTGTCGGACTGGACGACGGCTCGGGTCTGCATCCCCTGCAGATCAGTGCGGGCCGCTTCTGCTTTGCAGCACTCACGCTTCTTGCCGTCTTGTGTGTCCTACCTGCCAGTCGCCCGACCTTCAGTCATACGAACTGGACCTTGCATCTCATGAGGTCAGTCTGCGGCTGGTCCGGCGTCACGGCCATGTTCGCGGCGGTTGCAAAAATGCCTGTCGCCGATGCGACCGCAATCAGTTTCCTCAGCCCCATTGTCACTATGGCTCTGGCAGCCTTGATGCTCAACGAGCACATCGGTCTACGCAAGGTGCTTGCCTCAGTCTTTGCACTTGCGGGCGCAATGTTGATCCTGCGGCCCGGGACCGATGCGTTCCAGGCCGCGGGTCTCTTTGCCTTGCTGGCCGCCGCCCTGATGGGTCTGGAAGCCATCTTCATCAAACGCCTGACCGGCTCCGAGCCTGCCATGCGCATACTCGTCATCAACAACCTCATTGGAACCACTATCGCTCTGACGGTCGCCGCGTTCGTCTGGACGACCCCAACCGGGGCGCAGTGGATGCTTCTGATCTCGCTGGGTGTTGTTATGGTCTCGGGGCAGGCTCTGTTCATTCAGTCGATGAAACGTGGTGCCGCGAGCCTCGTGATGCCGGCGTTCTACTTCGTTCTGGTATTTGCAGCGCTCTATGACTTTGCGCTGTTTGGCGTGATACCGAGTGTCACCGCCATCATCGGCTCCGCCACGATTGTCCTCAGCGCGGTCATGCTTGGTCGGCTGAGTTCCGAGGCGCGGATTTAGGATTTGGTCGGAAGGCATCGAAGTATGGATTTCTGCGTCTCAGCCAGCCAGCGCTCGTGTCCATTGGGGTAGTCCGCTCAGACGCCCTGAATTGCCATTGGCAGGGATGACCCCACTTCATGAGTTTCTTGATGCTTCGGCAGTTTCCGCACGCAGATTGGCATTTGTGAGTGAAGCACCAGCAGCTACCCTGCGAGCATGGAAACCTGCAACTTCAGGGCAGTGAGCCCCCCACAGCCTAGGAAAAACAATGACAGCGTTTAATCAACATCGATTTGCCGTGATCGCAGACATTCACAGCAATGCGGATGCATTGACCGCTGTCCTGCGCGATATCGATGACCATGGTGTCGACAGCATCATCAATCTTGGCGATCACCTCAGCGGCCCGATGGCTGCGCGGGAGACAGCGGACCTCTTGATGGCAAGAGACATGATCCTTCTTAAGGGCAACCACGATCGTTGGCTGACCGAGCAAGCACGCGACCACATGGATACGATTGAGGCGGCCGCCTTCGATCAGCTGGAGGCCGACCACCTCGATTGGGTTCGGCAGATGCCCGCTACACACGCCGTCGATGGGGAGATCTTTGCGTGCCATGGAACGCCGAGAAGCGACACCGTCTACTGGACCGAGCGCGTCTCACCCAGCGGAGACGTTCTGTTGAGACCACGGGACGAGATCGCAAAAGAAGCAGAGGGGATTGTCGCCACGCTCTTCCTGTGTGGTCACACGCATCTCCCCCGCCGGGTCGATCTGCCTGACGGGCGCGTGGTCTTGAACCCCGGCAGCGTGGGATGCCCGGCCTACACCGACAACGATCCTGTGGAGCATATCGTGCAGACCGGAACAGCTGCTGCGTGTTACGCACTTGTCGAGAGGACGGATCATGGCTGGATGAGTACATTCCGGCATATCGCCTATGATCCGCAACGCATGATCGAGGCCGCGAAGGCAGCCGATCACGCCCACTGGGAGCCCAGATTGGCGACCGGCTGGATCAGCTGACCAGTTACGCGGCGAAAACGGGACAGGGTCGTGCGAGGCACCTTGAGGACAGACCGACAGGACATCGGCTGGATGCTCGGACGTCGAAGGCGCCCCCAAGGGCAAAATCGGATGGTGCCGTGGCGCGCCACGATCACAAACTGGTCTGGCCTGATTGCTACAAATGCGGGCTGCTTAACCCCTCACACCACGATCTGGAATCGGCGCCGATAGGCACTCGGCGATACACCCAATGACCGGACAAATGCACAGCGCATCCGCGCCTCGTCTTTGAAACCGCATCGCACCGCGATTGTCTTCATGCTCAACCTGGTCGACTCCAGCATGTCCCGCGCGGCTTCCGTTCGCATCTTCTCGACGGCCTTCGCCGGAGTAAGGCCCATCGTGGCCTGGTATTGACGATGAAAGCTGCGAAGGCTCATGTTCTCCCGTTCGGCCAGCTCTTCAACCCGCAAGTCACGCGCCAGGTTCTCACCGATCCAATTGTGCAGCCTCTCGAACGTGTTCGATTGATCAAGTCGTTGCCGCTCAAGCGCCGGGCTGAACTGCGATTGCCCACCGGGCCGCACCATATAGGTGACCAGCGCTTTGGCGCGATCAAGCGCAACCTCTTGGCCGAGGTCCTCTGCGACGATGGCCAACGCCATATCCGTGCCAGCTGTAACACCCGCTGATGTCCATACGTGATCGTCTTTGACGTAGATCGGGTCGATGTCCACACATGTGTCCGGAAAAGAGGCCTGAAGGCGGTCGGCGTCTTCCCAATGAGTTGCGGCCCTGCGGCCTCTCAGCACGCCAGCCGACGCCAGCAGGAACGCTCCGGAACACACAGACGCCACACGATCCGCCCGCGCTGCCAGATCGGCTATCTTCGTCACGAAGCCCGTGTTTTCTGCCGCCTCGTAGACGCCATCGCCACCGACCACCAGCAAAGTGTCGATGTGCCGTCCCGCCCAATCGTCGATGGGGTCAGTCTCCACCGAAAGCAGCGTGTCCGTGGGAATCCGCCCGCCCTCACTCGACACGATGCTGGCACGATACCCAAGTGCGCCGGTGTCCTTGTTCCGCGCCCAAACGAACACCTGCAGCGGGCCTGCAAGATCCAGAAGCGCGATATCCGGATAAACCACAAAGACGATCTGGTGGACTGGATGCTCGCCGGCAGACGGTCGGTCCTGAAGATTGGCAGAAAATGTGTTCATATTGGCATTTGTGCCAAAGCAAATCGACGTAGTCTAGGCCAACCCGCACGACAGTGCGGCGCAAATCGCTGGAGGTATCCCTTATGAAATCACTTGCAGTCTTTGTGTTTCCGGGAGTCCAAACGCTGGACCTCTTTGGGCCGGTAGAGTTCTTAGGGGGATTTGCAGAACGTATCTCATTGAAGCTAGTGGCGGAGACCGACGACCCCGTCGCCACACGCCATGGTCAACGCATCCTCCCGGATGCAACTATCCGCGACGGCACCAATTACGATCTCCTGTTGATCCCCGGCGGCGACAGTGCGCTTGATGTCGCAAAGCGCCCCGCGGCCATGACTTGGATCGTCGAGACGGCGCGCGAAGCCGATCATGTTATGACAGTCTGTACAGGGAGCATCCTGTTGGCTTTGACCGGCATGCTCGACGGTCGCCGCGCAACGACCAACAAGATTGATTTCAGGGACACCGTGCCGCTGGCGCCGCGTGTGAACTGGGTTGAGAAGGCGCGGTGGGTCCACGATGGCAAGTTCTTCACATCCTCGGGCGTCTCTGCAGGGATGGATATGGCGCTCGCGGCCATTTCGCATGTACTCGATGAAGAGGCCGCGGAATGGATGGCAACCGGATCGGAGTACGACTGGCACCGGGACCCAACCTGGGATCCATTCGCTGACAAATGCGGACTTGGTCAGCCGTAACCCCTCCCACGATGGCGGGTCAAAAGCATCTGTTTTAAGACTGCTCTTCGCCGATCTGCAGCGACGCGCCCGCGAAGCTACGGCCCCACGGTTACTGCGAAATCATCCGTTGATCGCCAAACCCTTGTTGGCCACAAGCGCACACGCGGCCGCCGCCAAGCATGCAAAACCTATCGCCGCGGCAGCGTAAGAGAATTCGGTCTCGGCGAAGAGAGCGACGGCTGCAATTCCGCCCAAGCGCGCGAAGGTGATGTCAAGGCTGGTCGATACAGCGCTCATGCCCTTAGGCGCAAACTTTAGGATCAACTGCGTCGAAGGTGCGTTGCTGCAAGCCAAACCTGAGCCTACGAGCACCGAAGACAGCACAAGCAAAAAGAAGCTGTCGCCAAAGTAAGACAGGGGAAATCCCGCAACAATGAGGAGCGGCGCGGCGATCATAATGACCCGGAGGCGAGGACTATCGACCAGATTCCGCAACAGGGTGCTCAAACCAGAGAAGGTCAGCCACATGATCGACAGCACCAGGCCAACGCTCGTCGCCTCAACATCGTTTTCGGAGAGCCAAACCGGCAATCGGAAGAGGTAATAAGTGATGGCTCCGTATGTGCAGAAGACATAGAGGAACGTCACCCAGAGATTGCGGGTGCGAAAAAGCTCTGTGTATTGCTTTGGCTGAACCGCAGCTGGTGCAGCGTCGTTGTCAGACTGCGATGCACTCAGAACCAGCCATGCAACGGCAGCTACAATCCCAATGAAAATGAAAGCGATGTTCCAGCCATGTTGTCCAAGGACGCTGCCATAGAAAAGTGGTGCGAAGGCGGCCACGTAGCCCGAAATGCTGCCCCAGACGATGAGCGCCCGCCCAGGTTTCTGCGGTAAAGCTTGTGTCAATAGAAGCGGCACAAGCGGTGAGAAGATACCGCCGCCAAGGCCTTGCAATATGCGCCCGATGACGAGCATCTCGAAGCTTTCGGCGGCGGCCACCACGAGAGACCCCGCCGCGAAAAAGGCGACACCGTAGGCAAAGACTCTCCTGGTGTTGAACGCATCGCCGCACCAGCCTCCGAGAATAACCCCAACCGCCACCGCGATGCCGTAGGCGTTGAAAACCCAGGCCAGTTCGCCAATCGACAACCCGAAATGCAACTGGATCGCGGGTAATAGCAACGGAACCAACGTGAGTTCCATCACGAAGGCGACGTTTGCCACGATTGGCCCGAAGATCGCCTTGCGCGGCGGCGCAGCTGCGAGAGCCGCCTTATCGATATCCGGCGTCTGGGTTGTCATTAATCAGTCCCGCCGATCAAACGTTTTCACGTGTGTCGAGGTGGCCTTTTGCGTCAACAGCTGTAGTGGAGTGAACCGCCGAAACACCGGTCGGGCGCGGAAAGCCGTCCGATGATGGAGCAAGCATGTTTGCCATGTCTTTCGCGCCCATCCAGATCAGATAGTCTTCCTCGGTAACCTGTTGATCCGGGCCCAGCCACCTGCCCGGTTCACAATGAGTATAACCATACCGAAGGTGAGCACCTTTCGCGCCCAACCGTTTGGGTACCAGGGCAAAAACAAAGGAAGGGTTCCAGGCGGCGACCATAATCTCGAACAAGGCGCGCGACAGAAGTGCCGTTGCGCCTTGGCTTCGCGGCCCTCCTAGGCCGTTTGCTCGAAGCCAAAAATCGCCCTGATAACAGACCTGTCCCGTGATTGTGCGGAGTGCTTCCGGGCCCGAGTAAAATGTCAGATCCGGATCGGGTGTCGTGTCCGGCGTGATGTACTTGTGACGGTGATCGTTCAGATGAGCTCCGAGCGACACGCCAGACAGGTCAAGGAGACGTACCGCCTGTGTGTGGATCAGATCGCCATTTTCGTCAAAGCCACAGATCCAGAAACCGTTGCGACGATCAACATACGAACTCGTCACATCGAACATGGGATAGATCGCGCCGCGATCAGGTTGCTGACCCCTGTACGCGCGGTACTTGGCAAAGTCGTCACCGACCTCGACGTGAATTCCCATGCCTTCAAGATCGCGGAGGATCCCCGACAGGCTCGTTACAATTTTAAACAAACTACTTGGTAACATGCCCACCCACTTGGCCAATTGCTTCCGTTCAAGCAACAACATTCCCATCAATTGGTTAAGGATTTGTTAGCCAACTTCGATGGTAGAAAAGAAATAGTGGCTGCTGACCGATCTCTTACTTGTCGGTCGGTTCGCTTGAATTCAGACCTGTGATCTTATCTCGGCGCTGGACCTTCCGCACTACGTATCTGCACGGCAACTGTCACGACTTTATGAACACGCGGCGGGGCATGCTGGTTTGAAATTCTCGTGAGATCCCCCTGACCTGGACGCATACCTCGTCTCGACGGAGGTGCGATTTGGTCTCATGGCGCAGCAGTATCCATTACCTCTCCGACATGCAGCTCGCGAAACTCTCGGAGCGACCGATCCAATGGGAGATACCGCGAAACTGTTCGATTGAAGGCGATCAGAAGTAAGAAAGATTCATAGAATTTAATGAAACTCATCTTAATCCTTGATCTGAATTCAACCTTCTGTTTTTAAATGTTTATCTCGGTGTACATCTCTCCCAAAGCTGTCAAAACCATAGCCAGAAAAATCGCTCTAAGTGTCTCGGCCTTTCGAAATATGACCCCCCAATGACGGTAGCTGCGCCGCAGCCATATTTTTGCCCAATCTGGCCAAAATACTGTAGTCTGAAAGGGATGTTTATGAGTATTGATGAGCTTCTTGACGTATCCTCTTTGGTGTCCTGTCCTCCGCCCGGGTCGGTGAATGTGTGCATTGGAGACGCCGTCGAAGGCCCAGGAGGAAGATGGATTCCATGTGCGTCCGCAATCGCCGGTGGCGCATATGTGTCCTGTGTCTACGAGATCGGGCCGGGGCGCAGACAGGTGTGCTCCGCAAGCCGACCCACCTACTCCGCCGATGAAGCTCTGTCTCGCGCGATTGAACTCGCGGTGACTGCCGCGGCCTAAGAGACGGTCGATCTAAGAGTTGCACAGTCTTTGCCGCCCACCCGAGAGCCTCGAACATGTTTCACTAGCCTCATACACTGGCGCGACGGTATTGGATGTACGGAGCGACACATATTACGACCAACAGCCATTAGTTCGCAGGACACTCAAAACAGCCTTCAGCCCGCGCCCCGCAGTTCCGGAGACCAGAACTGCCCCCCCGTTTCAAGCAGCCGGTCGCACAGATCAGCCTTGCTCATCGGCTTGCCAAAATAGAACCCTTGCAGATAGTCGCAGCCCATCTTGCTGACGATCCGCGCGTGTTCTTCGGACTCGACGCCTTCCGCGACCACGCGCATGCCAAGGCTCTTACCGATGCCGATAATGGATGCTGTCAGCGCCCTCGCACCTTCGTCCGCTACGACGGGTTGGATGAAGTGGCGATCAATCTTCAGAATGGTTGGCCTGATTTGCAGCAGCCCCTGCACCGACGCATGCCCGGTTCCGAAATCGTCGAGCGCAATGGTCACGCCCAATTCGTCAAGCTCGTCGATGATCCAACGCACCACATCACCGATCCGATCCAGGTAAACGGACTCCAGAATTTCAACCGTCAGACGCTTCGGATTGATCCCAGAGCTCTTGATGTCATGAATGAACGTTGGATCGGCCAGCCTGGCGGCTGAGACATTCACTGCAACGCGGGGAAGGTCAACGCCTGCGTCGTCAAAGTCTGACAGGGCGCCCGACAGGCCGGCAAAAACGATTTCATCAATCCGCTTGAGGATCCCGAGGTGAGCCGCTGTATCGAGAAACGCAACGGGCGCGAGGATCCCCCTGCTGGGATGATCCCACCTGACCAGCGCCTCTGCGCAGACAATCCGACCGGTCTGCGCATCAATCAAGGGTTGAAAATACGAGATGAACTCACGTCTTTCGCAGGCAAGCAAAAGATCCGACGCCAATTGCTTGGTCGCGATCGAGTTTGCGTGCATCTCTTCCGTAAAGAACGACCACCGGCCCCGTCCTTGCGATTTTGCGTGGTAGAGGGCTGCGTCGGCGTCCGCGACGACCTGTTCCGGAACGTCCATATTGGCGTTGGCAATGGCGACACCGACACTCGCGCTGCACGCAGTGGATTTGCCATCGAAAGAAAAGGGCGCTTGCATCTTCTGCACAATTTCATCGGCCAGACTGCTTACGTTGAGCGCACTCGTGCCAAGCGGCTTCAGTATCACAAACTCATCGCCACCAAGACGCGCAACCAGATCCGCCTCAGTGGTCAACTCACGCAGCATATGGGCAACAGAAACCAGAAGACGGTCGCCCGCATCATGGCCAAGCGTGTCGTTGACGAATTTGAACCGGTCGAGGTCAATGTAAAGCACCGCGAATTCGGTTCCTCGCGTCTTGAGGTTTCCGATCCAGGTCTTCAACTCAACCTCAAAGTGTCTCCGGTTTGAAAGGCCGGTCAGAGCGTCCTCGTTTGCATCCTTGGCCACAGATTTTGCAAGTTCATGCAGCCGCGTGTTTTCCTTCTCCAGCCGGTGAATTTTTTCGAGGGCTTTTGCATAGCCTTCCTGATCCGCCGTGGCGAGTTGATCACTGGAGCGTGCTGCCGGTTTGACCTGGTCTTCCTCGAGTTCAATGATCGAGCAGAGCCACCAGTGGTCGCCAGTTTCGGGATCGGAAAGATGTGTCCAGCCCATGCGTTGCAGATAGGTGTCGCCGCTTTTGCGGTTGTTGACTGCCTTGGTTGAAAAATTCTCCCAATTCATCAGCTTTTCAATGATGTAAAGGTGAATGCCCTGCTCGAGATCCGGGCCGATCAAAATAGTCCCGCGTTGGCCCAGAACCTCCTCTGCGTCATAGCCGGTGATCTTGGTGAAAGCTTTGTTGCACCACTGAAATACCATGACGGCTCCGTCGTCATGGGACGCCAAAGCAAGTGCCAGCCCTTCGGTGCACTTATCATTGATTTGATTGAGTATTTGCGCAGGGACCACGGACACAATCTACGTTGTTCGCCGGTTACATAGCTGCCAAACGACTAAGAAGGTTTAAGCCAGAACAATGAGAGAACTTTTTTTATAGAAAAGTGGAACAATCGAAGGGTCACGTGCTTTCTGAGCGGTGTCGATCATTCGACGCACGCTTGATCAACTGCTCGCGTCAAGCCCGTCGCGGAAGTCGTTCCAGCCGCCATCAACCGACGACGGCGCCTCATGCCATTGATGCAGGACGTCCCCCGTGACTGGATCGCGGTCGGGGATCGGCAGCGTCATGATCCGCTTGCAGGCCTGATAGTAGAGCTCAGGTGTCAGATAGGCTTCCTGAATGTTGTCCCAGTCCCGGCCACCAGCGTAGCCGCCGCACATCATGATGTCGTCGGAATGGCCGATCATCTCATGGCTCACCCCCGCCGGCATGACGATGACGTCGCCGACGTCGAGCCGCACCTTCGTCCAGCCTTCGACCGAAAGGTTGAACTCCATCCAACCCGCCGCGCATCCAAGGCACTCATGCGATGTGGAATGAAAATGGGCGTATTCGTAAATGCCTGGATACTCCCAGTTGTTACCCCAGCCGTTTTCGCGGAACCGCGCCTTGACCGAATCGGTACCACCTCCGGGGATCGCGTTGCGGTGGATCAGAAGCGGAAACCGGCTGTTGGGGATCTTGCCCTCGGGTTTCGATGTGTAGCTCTCCGTTTTCATCTTTTGCTCCCCCTTGATTGATCTCCGGTCAGGGCCGTGGTGCGGCCCTTGTGTTCAGATAGACCGCCCGCAGCGTCGTGGTCGCACAGATGAACAACCGGTTTCGCTTGATGCCACCAAACTCAACGTTGGCCACAACCTCGCCGGTGTGGATCTTCCCGATCAGATCGCCATCGGGTGCGTAGCAATGCACCCCGTCACCTGCGGAGGTCCAAATATTACCGTGGATGTCCAACCGGAAGCCGTCAAAGAGACCAATGTCACAGCTTGCAAAAACCTCTCCGCCGGACAGGGTGCCATTACCGCTGACCTCAAACGCGCGGATGTGCTTGGGGCCGTTCTCGACATGTGTCGCACCGGTATCAGCCACGTAGAGCAGGCTCTCGTCGGGCGAGAAGGCAAGACCGTTTGGCTTGAGCATGTCCGTGATCATCGCAGACAGAGCCCCGGTATCAGGGTCAATGCGGAAGACATACGAGCCGTCTAGCTCGGGCTCTGCCTTGTCACCTTCATAGTCGCTGTCGATCCCGTAGGTGGGATCGGTGAACCAGATCGACCCGTCTGACTTGACGATCACGTCGTTGGGGGAATTGAGGCGCTTACCCTGGAAACGGTCGGCGAGGATGGTCGTGGACCCATCGACTTCGACGCGGCTGACACAGCGGCCCCGGTGCTCGCACGACACGAGGCGGCCCTCGCGGTCGACTGTGTGTCCATTGTGATTGCGGCAGGGCGACAGGAACTCAGACACCGCGCCGGTTAACTCATCATAGCGCATCAGCCGGTCGTTGGGGATGTCGGACCAGATCAGGTATTTGCCCGCCGGAAAGTAAGCCGGACCCTCGGCCCAGCGTGTCCCGGTGTAGAGCGTTTCCAGATGCACGTTGCCCATCGCATAACGCGTGAACCTCTTATCGATCACTTCAAAGGCCTCGGTGAGCATCGTCGTTTCTCCCTAACTTGTGACCTTCCGTCCCCGTCCGTAGACCAGCAGCATGACGATGATCACGCTGCCGTAAATCACCTGCCGCCCGGATTCCGGCATCTGCATGATAGACAGAACCGAGTTCAGCAAAACGATCAGGATCACGCCAATCAGCGTGCCGAGATAGCGCCCACGCCCGCCCAGAATATGGGTGCCGCCGATCACCACGGCGGCGATGGCGGGCAGCAGATAGGCGTCACCCATGCCCTGGTAGGCCTTTGTCGAATAACCGGCGAGCAGCGTGCCGGAGAGGCCCGCGAGCATGCCGCAGAGGCAGAATGCGGTGACAATGACCAGCTTGGTGGGCACCCCGGCGAGATAGGCGGCGGCCTCCTTGTTACCGATCGCATAGATACTCTTGCCGACGGCGGTTCGTTGCAGGAGCAGCATGACGGCGATGGACACAACAGCCCAGACCATCAAGGCCACGGGGATGCCGAGGATCTTGCCGACAGCGAGATATTGCATCAGGTCGGTCGCGGCCGTCTGCGGAGCAAAGCCGCCGGTATGGGCCACCATCAGGCCGCGCATCACCGCGTTGACCCCAAGTGTGAAGATCATTGAGGGAATTCGCAGGTAGGCCACCCCGAGCCCGTTCACCAAACCCACCAGCAGCCCGACCCCGAGCCCGACGGGGATCGCCATAGGCCCACCGACGGTCGTGGCCATCATGGCACCCGCGGCAATCGTCCATGGGATCGACAGATCAATATGACCCAGCAGGATCACGAGCATCATACCCGCCGCGACAATCCCCAGAAACGCGCCCACCTGTAGTTGCTGCAGCAGGTACTCGGGCGACAGCAAGGTGGCCGTGCCTTGAGTGTAGATGGTGTAGACCGTGCCTACCGCGAGGATCACGAGGATAAAACCGGCGGACATGACAATCGGCTTGTCATCCTCGCCAAGTTTGAAGCGGCTCGGTCTGTGGTCTTGCGGCAGGGACGTCATCGGAAGAGCTCCAACGTGTTCTTGACCCGGAGGACCCGGAACGCCCCCAGGCTGACCGCGGCGAGCAGCACGACGCCCTCGAAGAGCGGCTGCATCAGGGGATCAATCTCGAAAATCCGGAAATTGAACGAAATCGTGCGCAGGATCAGTGCACCGAAAATCGACCCGATGGCCGTGCCGACGCCACCAAGAAGCGAGGTGCCGCCAATCACCACCGCCGCGATGGAATTCAGCGTATAGGCCCCTGCTTGCGGGATGTCGGCATTGCCGGAGGAAGTCTGCAGGGTTAGATACAGCCCCCCGATCCCCGCAAAGAAACCGCCAAGCGTGAAGGCGGCGATCTTAGCGCGGTCAATCGGCAGGCCGGACATATAGGCGGCCCCCTCGCCCGAGCCCACGGCATAAACGGTACGCCCCGTCACCGACCGCGAGAAGGGCAGCCAAACCAGGACGACCACCAGCACAAGCAGCACAAGCGGCACGGGGATCCACGCAATGGGTTGAAACCACGCCGCCTCGCCGTCCTGCGCAAAGCCATAAGTGGCCGCGATCTCGTAGAGATCATTGGTCGCGGCCCAGGACAGATCATCATCCACATTCCCACCAGGTGAGGGCCGCAGGAACAGGGCAAGCCCGAGGAAAATCGCCCCCGTGGCCAGTGTGGCGATGATCGGTTGAATGCGTCCGTAGACCACGATGCAGCCGTTCACGAAGCCGCAGGCTGCGCCGGCGGCCAGGCTGATTACCATCCCGAACGCCATTTGCATGGGGCTGCCATTGAGAAGGTGGCTGGCGATGGTGTTGACCAGCGTCATGATCGCCCCCACCGACAGATCGAGCCCCCCCATCAGCACCGGCACGGTCTGTGCCATGGCCACCATGGCCAGCGTGAAGACCTCGTTAGAGTTCTGGATGAGCACAGCCACCGAAAAGCCGCGCGGGTGGTTCATGTTGTAGAAAACATAGAACAGGATGAAGATCGCAATGGCAGTCAGCAACGCCGCGTTTTGCGACAGCCGAATTCTCAGATCGGTCATTCCGCTGCCTCATCCATCTTGAGCGCGGATGCGATGATATTGCGCTCGTTGATCTCGTCGCCTTTCAGCTCCCGCACGATCTCGCCGTCATACATCACAGCGACACGGTCGCAGCAGCCGATCAGCTCTTCGTAATCGGTAGAGTAGTAGATCACCGACGCGCCCGCTTCCGCGAGGTTGCGCAGCAGGCGGTAGATTTCCTGCTTGGTGCCCACGTCGATACCCCGAGTGGGATCATTCAACAGAATGATCTTGGGGTCGGTCATCAGCCATTTTGCGATCACCACCTTTTGCTGGTTGCCGCCTGATAGGGTCGACACCGGGTCGGCGCTAGACCCCACCTTGATCTGCATCCGCTGGATGCCATCTTCGACCGCCGCCGACAGCGCATCCGCATCGACGAATGGGCCCCGCGACAGGCGGCTCAACGAGGCAATCGTGAGGTTGTCGGCAATCGACATGGGCAGCATCAGGCCTTCGGTCTTGCGGTCTTCCGGGATCAGGGCCAGGTCAACGCCCGCCTTCTTGGCGTCTTGCGGCGAGCTGATGGTGACCTCTTTGCCTTGCACCGTGACTTTTCCGCTGGTGACCTTGAGCACGCCAAAAAGCCCCAAAAGCAGTTCTTTCTGCCCCTGCCCGTCCAGCCCGCCAAGACCCACGATTTCGCCAGCCCCCACGGAAAGGTCGATGGATTTCAGCTTGTCCTCCCAGGAATAATTCTCAAGCTGCAACATGGGCTTGGCTGCATCCGGAGGTGGGGGTTTCGGCGGGAAATGCGCCGTGATTTCGCGGCCGATCATCATCTGTACGATCTCTCCTTCGGACCGCGCGCCCTGTTGGAAGGTTTCGATGTGCCGCCCATTGCGGAACACCGAACACTTGTCGGCGATGGCTTCGATCTCGTGCATTCGGTGCGAGATCGTCAGGATCGAAATCCCGTCCTCCCGCAAGCGCCGCAGAATGTCGAAGACGGTGTCCACATCAGCGGCAGTCAGTGCGGAGGTCGCCTCATCCAGGATCAGGACACTGGGATCCTTGGCCAACGCTTTCGCAATCTCGACCATCTGCCTGCGCGACAAGGGCAAATCACGCACGCGCGACATCGGGTTGACGTCCTGGCACCCGATGCGCGCCAACAGCTCTTCGGCTCGACGGCGCTGGCTCTTCCGGTCGATCAGCCCGAAACGCCGCGGTGGGTCGGCGATGGAGATATTGTCCGCCACCGAAAGGTCGGACAAAAGCGAGAGCTCCTGGAAAATGCAGACAATCCCCTGCGCATTCGCTGCCGCAGGGTGTGAAAAACTGGTCGGCGTTCCATCGAGTCTGATTTCACCCTCGTCGGGCTGTACCACACCCGACATGATCTTGATCAGGGTCGATTTGCCCGCGCCATTCTCGCCAAGGACCGCATGGACCGAACCCAAGTCGCAGGAGAAATCAACCTTATCCAGCGCAGTCACCCCACCATAGCGTTTGGTGACGCCGGTCAGTTGGACGTGCGCTTGCGCAGGCTCACGGAGGGGTGTCGACATGAAAGTCCCGAAACACTCAAAGGAATAGATGTAGGGCGCCGGACCACGGGCCCGGCGCCGCGTTTCATGGTGCTATTCGAGGTTCTCAGCGTCGTTGGTCATGATCTCCCGGGCCGTGATGTTGACACCGCAGGCGGGAAATTCATTCACGGTAAAGAAGTTATCCGTGAGATCCGGCCAATAGTTCTTGCCCGCTTCAAGCTCATCATACCGTGTCGCTGGGATCGGAATGGAAATTAGCTGTGGCATCACCTGACCGTCGAGCGCCGCAAGCGCGGCCTTCATAGCCACCGACACCATCCCCGGCGATTGCCCAATGGAAATCGCCTTCAGCCCATTGTCAGCCTGCTCCGCCAAGATCTTGCGGAACCCGTTCTCCGCTTCTCCGGCCAACGGCACCATCGGGTGGCCCGCATCCAGCATGGCGCGCACGGCGCCGGTGGTGCCGCCCTGGACAACAACACCATCGAATTCACTGTGCACGGCGATGGCATCCGCCGTCACCTTTTGCGCGGTACCATCATCCCAATTGCCAACAACCTCGACGATATCCCAGTTGCCGCCCGAGGCATCCATCACCTCGTGGAAGCCGATGTTGCGGTCCCGATCGACCGAGTTGCCTGGCAGACCCCGCACCTCGAGAATCTTGCCTTCGGTCTTGTCGCCGAACTGTTCCAAGAGCCAGCGCCCGTACATCCGGCCCATCTCAAGCTGGTCCTTGTTGACCTGCATCACCTTGTCGGTGTCGAGCACGTTATCAAATGGAACAAGCACCACATCGTTGCGGTCCGCGAGGCGGATGACGCGGTCAAACCCCTCGGGCGAAACCGCAATGGTCACAATGGCGTCATAGCCCTGGTTGATGAAATCCTCGATCGCACCGAGTTGAGCCGCCACGTCCGTGCCGGTGGAGACAACTTTGAATTCTTCGATCTGAGCTGCAATCTCAGGCTGGGCCGCATAGGCTTTGGCAGTCTGGATCATCTGGATCCGCCAGGTGTTGCCGACAAAGCCGTTCACGATGGCGATCTTGTGCGGACCCTCCCGCTTGTCCCATTGGAAATAGCCGATTTGATCATCCCATGGCGCAAAGCACCCTGCGTCGAATCCGGGGCCGGAGACCTTGTTGGGGGCAGCGGCAGCTGCACCGGCCATCATCGCAAATGCCAGCGCCGACGGGGCGATCGCCCGCTTGAAATTGAACATTATGTTTCCTCCACTTGGTGTTGTTGGGCCTTATTCGCCCTTTATTATTTTCGTCGTTGAGCGCCGAAACTCGGCGTCTGATTAAATGATTTTGGACCGACGATAGCCGGTTTTGTTTTCTTTGCAAGGAATTGGCGCATCCCGATCAGGTCCGTCGCTCGACCGGCCGCGTTCAAGCCGCGAGGGGCAGGTCCGACTGCTCGGCACTGTGATGATGACTTCTCAAACGCGGAAACGACCCAAACGAAGCCGCCGGCTATCTCCAGATCAGAGGATCTTGCCCAATGGCTCGGAACACGGCTTTGAGCCACGTCACAAAGGGCCGCAGTGAGGACAAACCAGGGTTCCGTCTTGGCAAAATCGCGGGGTTATCTCCATTGGAGCGACGAAAGATGGCGCGGGGCGGAACCTCCAGACTTGGGTGCGCACTCAGGCAAACCGCCCGCGCGTCGGCTTTCATGTTTTGTAAAGAGTAGAAGCCGAAAGCGTTGGTTTTGTGTCTCTCACACCTATACCGTCGCGAGAGCAATTGGGCAGGCGTACATGCGGAAAGCTGTTGTTCTAGGTGGGTACGGTTTGATCGGTTCGGCATGTATGCAGGCCCTCAAGAACGCGGGGTTTGCGGTTACGGGCGTCGGAAGGTCCAGCCGGGCTGCACGTGCGACCATGCCGTCCGCCGACTGGGTGATCCGCGACATTCCGACCATCACGGTGGAAGAGTGGCGCGGCTTGCTGTCGGACGCGGATGTGGTCGTGAACGCCTCTGGCGCACTCCAAGATGGCGCAAAGGACGACTTGAAAGCCATCCACGTCACCGCCGTCGCTCAACTCGTCGAAGCAGCTGCAGAATTGCCTCTTCGCATTGTGCAGATTTCGGCGGCGGGCGTGGCCGAGGACGCGTCCACCGCATTCTTCCGCACCAAGGCGAGGGGCGATGCAATTCTCCGGTCCAGTGCGCGCGACTGGGTCATTCTGCGACCAACGCTCGTCTTGTCGCCAGAGGCATACGGAGGCACGGCGCTCTTGCGCGCAGCGGCCGCACTACCGCTGGTCGCCCCCCGGATCATGCCTGCTGCGCCAGTTCAGACGGTATATATCGGCGATGTTGCTGACGCGGTGGTTACCGCCGCACGGCGCGCGGTGCCCTCCGGCTTGATCGCAGATCTGACCGAACATGAGGCCCGCCCGTTCCCGGAGCTTGTTGAGAGCGTAAGGCGCTGGCAAGGCTGGCCGGACGCCGCATTTAGACCTGCCATCTCAGACATAGTTCTCATGGCAATGGCAAGAGGAGCGGACCTGCTCGGTCATCTCGGTTGGCGGTCACCGCTGCGCAGCACCGCGTTGACAACGCTGGGAGACGGCATTTCCGGGCATCCCGATCCGTGGGAGCAGGCGGGCGGGCGCCCGTGCCGCTCTCTTCCAGACACGCTCGCACTTCTGCCTGCGACAAGTCAGGAAAGGCTGTTCGCCCGTGCATATCTTGCGCTGCCCCTTGCCATCGCAACGCTGGCACTTTTCTGGTGCGTGTCCGGCCTGATCACACTGCTTGACCCCGCTCGAGCCATGGCAGTCCTGACGGATCGCAGCGCACCGGTTTGGGTGGCGAGTCCAACCGTGATCGGAGGGGCCATCGCCGACATCGTGCTGGGCCTCGCCATCCTGTGGCGGAACTGGACCAAACCCGCCGCACTTGGGATGCTGGGTCTCTCGGCGGTCTATCTGATTGGCGCCCTGATCGCGGCGCCAGACCTTTGGGCCGATCCGCTGGGTCCCATGGTAAAGGTGTTTCCGGGCATGGCGCTCGCCGCGATGGTCTGGCTGCTGATGGAGGACAGGTGAGCTACGAGTTTCTCCTCTTCCTCCATGTCATCGGCGCGACCGTCTTGTTGGGCACAGGGGCTGGCATCGCCTTTTTCATGATCCTGTCAAATCGCAGCGGTGACCCGCGGCTGATCGCGCATGTCTCCGGGATTGTTGTACTGGCTGATACCCTTTTCACCGCAACAGCGGCGATCGTGCAGCCCATCACCGGGTATCTGCTGGCGCGCGAGATGGGCTGGCCACTGCTGACCGGCTGGGTTGCGTGGTCACTCGCGCTTTACGTCTTCGTGGGCCTGTTCTGGTTGCCGGTGGTCTGGATGCAGATCAAGATGCGCGACCTCGCCATTGCATCGCGAGATGCAGGCCTTCCGCTGCCTGACAGCTACCATCGGCTCTATAGATGGTGGTTCGCTTTCGGATTTCCCTCCTTCGCCGCAGTCCTTGCAGTCGTCTGGCTGATGGTGACCAAGCCAACACTTTGAGCCCACGCGGATCGACAGGCAATCGACATGCCGGATCGCCATTGTGTTGGCTCCTTGAGACATCGTTGCTTGTCGGACCTGAAAGCAACACTTTATGGGCTCGGCTGACGGCTGAGGGCAGATGAAAGCCTACGTTGCACCCAGCTTTTCGAGGCAGTCCACCAATGCTGCGCAGTCGATAATGCCCGAGCCAAGCCGCCATTCGGCGGGCGTCGCGCGACCGGTTCCGCTTGTGTATCCCTCGCGGCGGGCGGTCTCCCGGATCTTGTCAATTAGCACTGCGGGCGAGGCGACATCGGGAGAAATTCGCTTGCGGACACCGGCCACAACGCCTGCAGCGACGGCGCAGGCGCCGGATGTACCTGTGAAGGCTGCATGCCGGTCGTCGTCCTCGCGAAACCAGCTCGGCGCGCACACATCCGGCTTGCGCGCCTCAAACCCAAGGTCAGGGGAGCGCAGGCCCTCCGGCTCCGGTCCTTGCGAGCTTTCACCGATCCACTGCCCGATGGCATCGACAGCGCCAACGGTCAGCACTGCGCCCAGCCCATTTGAGCCGATGATGCTCTGAAAGGGGCCCCGATCGGTGTGGCCACTGCGCAGGTCCGGCCAGAACAACCCGCTGTTTCCGGCCGAGAAGACAACGTCGACATCTTTCGAGACAAGATATTCAAACATCACAGACAGCGGATGCCGCCGGTCATCGGCATAGGTGCCGAGAAACCGATCATACTTCCGGTCCAGAAGACCCCAGGCACAGACAACGACCCAGGCTTCCTCTCGGCGCTGTCCAATCAGACCCGCCAGGTGCACGACAAGTTCAATGACGCGCGACGCGAAGAGGTCCGCGTTCTCGATGCGGTCGGGCAGGATGGGCGCGTCCACCAGTTGCACGTGCGGAGCAATTGACAGGACACTGCGCGCGACGGCATTTGCATGCCGCCTGCCCTCCTGAACATGAGGCTGTGTTTTCGAGCCGGTCAGATTGGGTATGGCCCCCACGCCCTTCGTGTAGCCTATTGTGCTGAGGTAGCCTTCATCCAATCCCCCATCAACGATAACGACATTGACTGGCCGATCACCGGAGGCGGCAAACGCGCGGATTGCATCAGCGGCAATCAGTGTTTCCGCCTGGAGCCGGCTATGAGGCGCGGGCACCGGCTGGACATTGCGCCGCCCCGCGTATTCAGCCAAGGCAATTGGTGCATCGACGCCCAACAGAAACTGACCACTCAGATCAAACCTGCTGCGCGTCTTGGCCTCTCCGCGGACAATGATCTGACCTTCATCAAAGGTCTGGAAGACGCTTCGGATTTCTTCGTCGGTGATGAATATCACCGCAAAATCGTCGGTGACCCGGGTCAATCTGCTTTCGTATTCCTTGGAGATATTGATCAGCGCGTCGACCTGTTCATCGACATCCGCAATCCCGCGCCAAATGAAGTACCTGTTTCGCTGGGACATGGCCAAGGCCTCGCAAAGGCAGTCAAACGTTAACTTTTGTCGAAATTATCTTTTCGATAGTGTAAGGATAACAGGCCATTGAATCAATCATAAGGCCCAGCAACACCCGTGGCCGCCCAACCAATGTTAACACAGGCCACCGATGCAGTGGCGTCGCGCCCCGCAAAGCGCCTCGCGGCGATCATGTTTGCGGATGCAGTCGATTTTACCGCGTTCACATCGCAAGACGAGGATCATGCCATCGCGGTTTTGCATGATTTTCTGACATCGACGGCGCACCCGTTGCTGGACAAGCTCGGGGCCGACACGCGCAAGGACCTCGGCGATGGGCTGTTGGCGACATTTGCGAGTGTCGAGACCGCGGTGCGCTGCGCCGAAAACCTGCAGGCGATGCTTGCCGCGGATCGTGCGGCGGACCGCCCGCGATGGAAAGGCCTGCGGTTTCGGATCGCAATTCATTTTTCGGATGTTCAATACGTAGGAGATGACGTGTTCGGAGAAGGGGTCAATCTGGCCAAGCGGCTGCAGGAAGCCGCGGCGACCGATGCCGTGATCCTGTCACACGCCGTCTGCGAAAACATCCGACCAACCCGCGCGACCGAAATAAGGGACCTGGGCTTTGTCGCCCTGAAGGGTTTTGACAGGCCGGTTCGCGCATATGACCTGATCTCCGGGCCCTCATCCTCCCTGCGCGTCTTGCGCGCGGAGGAGGAGATCCCCTCCATCGCGGTCCTGCCCTTCGAGAACCTTGGGGCGTCTGAGAGCGATACCTATTTCGCCGATGGCCTCGTGGAGGACATCATCGGGTCGTTGTCGGGGCTGCGCGAAATGGTGGTCATCGCGCGCGGCTCCACGCTTGGGTTCCGGGAACGCCACATCGACCCGTTGGACGCTCGGCGGGTTCTCGGTGTGCGCTACGTTCTTCAGGGCACGATCCGGCGCTGGCAGGGCGCAATTCGCCTGTCGGCAACGCTCAGTGACACCGAGACGGGTGGGACGATGTTCTCCACACGGTCTGACATTCGCGAAGACCAGCTCTTTCAGCAGCAGGACCGGATTGTCTCCGAAATCGTCACGAGTATCGCGCCGCAGGTGCGCCAAGCGGAGCTGATGCGGGCCATCCGCAAACCGCCTGAGGTCTTTTCCGCCTATGACTGCCTGTTGAAGGCGCTCGACCTGATGCGGCAACTGAAGCTGGAGCGCTATGAAGAGGCGCGCACCTTTCTGGACCAGGCCGTGGCGGATGATGGTAACTTTGCCGCCGCCTATTGCTGGCGCGCGGCGTGGTGGATCATGATGGTCGTGCAGGGTTGGGCCGAGGACAGGGAACTGGCCACCTCCGAGGCCGAGCAAGATGCAAAACGGGCGGTAAAGCTCGACGGATCCAATGCCCAGGCGCTGGCGATCCTGGCGCAAACCAAAGCGTTCATGCGCGGTGACCATGAAGGCGCCCTTGCGCTGATGGAACGCGCCCGCCGCGCGGGCCCCGGCAACACCTTTGTCATGATGATTTCTGCGGGGATGATGGCCTACGTCGGGCGGGGTCAAGACGCCGTCATGTATGCCGAGCAAGCACATCAGCTTGTTCCCCTTGATCAGATCCCGTTTCGCGAGTTCGATTGGCTTGCGCTGGCGCACTACTCTGCGGGCAACTATCAGCGTGCGATCTTCTGGGCCCGCCGTGCCCTCGATGAGCAAAAGGGGCACCTGCCGTCATTGCGCTTGCTGGCCGCGTCGCTTGCCGCGGACGGCAACATCACTGCTGCGCGGGATACCGCAGATATCCTGCTATCAGCCGCGCCTGATTTTCGACTGGGCGAATATGCGAAAGCGCACGCAACTTTCGCGGATGCAGCGCTTCAGGAGGGCTGGATCGAACATCTGCGCGCCGCCGGGATTCCGGACTGAAAACACTCTTTTTAGGGGGCTTCCACATGCACAATTCCAACAACTCGAATAACTCCAACAACTCAAACAATTCCAATAACTCGAATAATTCGAACAACTCCAACGCCTCGATGACGGGATCGTCGGGCAGCGCCGGTGGCGGGCGAACGCTTGGGATCACTGCGAATATCGACCGCGCGAATAATCCTGACGTCCCGGATGATCCAAGTCTCTGGTGGTGGCGCGGCCAATCCTGGCCGCATGTGGATCCGAACATCACCCATACCAAGGCCCCCGATCCGGCCCGGGCGCTGCGCCTGCACGAGTACTACAACCTCAACATCGGCGGCGTCTGGACAGACGCGCACTGGGGTCCGTTTCCCTACGCCCGCAGCCTCCTGCCCGAGTTTTCGCAGCACATTCAATCCTGGGCTTCTGCCGATGCGCCCCCTCAGTCACTTGGGTTTCCGGCCACCGAGGCTGGGCCTTTCGAGTTTGGCGCAGTCAGTGCGGCGGAAGCGCCGTTTGAGCCTCTGCCCGCCTGGCCCAGCACAGTCGCACAAGATCTATCCGTGCTCGAACAGGAATTGATCGAGCTGGTCGGCCTCATCGAGTACCGGCCCGGCGTTCTCGCCGAAGGTCTCGAACAGGCCATTTCCATCGACCAGTGTTTCAGCGGCATCATAACCTTCAACCGGATTACGCATCCGAACACCGCGAAACTCACAGCCTTCGCAATCGAGGCCGGGACGCATATCGCGATGCTCTTCAAGGCGTTCTACAACCGGCCGCGCCCCTCGCAACTGTGCCCGACGTTGCTGCCACCAATTGATCCGCCCGAACATGCCTCTTTCCCCAGTGGGCACGCGACGCAGGCGTGGTTGACTGCGCTCTTGCTGGATGCGGCGATGGGAGGCCAACTGCAACCCCAGCCCATTGCAGGCGTGACCTTCTCGGAGGACCGGACAAATCCGCTGTTCGACATGGCGCGCCGCATCGCCCGCAACCGTGAAATTCTCGGGCTGCACTATCCGTCTGACAGCGAAGCTGGCCGTCGGCTTGCACACGCCGCCTACGCGACGATCATCCGCGTGGAGACAGGCCGCATTCGAGATTTGATGACGGCCGCGCGGGCTGAATGGGGGAACGGCCCGCTGCCAGTCCCGGAAACGGCCTGGCCAGAACCAGAGGTCGAGGCAGATGCAGACGAGAAGTGCTAGGGCGCGGCTTTCGTTGTCCGGTGCCGAACAGCAATACTTTTGCCCTTGTGACCGTCGTCAGCGACCGCCGCTCGGCGGTGGAACCGAGAGGTCAGGGCGGTTTGCTTAGCTGACATAGCCTTGTTCAGCCTACGACTTCAGTTTCTTGACACCGGGCGTCTGCCTCGGCTTTCGGCCTTCTGACGCGCCGCGCCGCGGGCGTGCGCCCACCCAGCGCGTTCCTCAGGTCGCGCGTCAGTTCGGCGATGGTCGCGGCCTTTTCCTGACCAACGGCGTCTTCCACGACACGGTCCACCGCATCCCAAGCCGCACGGACATCTACGAGCAGTCGCGCGCCGCTTTCCGACAACCGCAGTATATTGCAACGCCGCTCGTCGGGATCCTGTCGCCGCTCGACAAACCCTGCTGCCAGCAGACGCATCGTCATCGTGCTCATGCTGGCAGCGGTAATGCTGCACTCCTCTGCCAGCTCCACCTGTGACGATGGCCCCATTCGGTCCAGCGCATCGAGAACCCGGGCCTGACTAGGCCCGAGGCCAAGCGGCAAAAGCTCGCGCCGCACCGCGTCTTCGACCAAAGCGGCGGAATGCAGCAGGAAGTGGAGGTTGGCTTCGTTGCGTTTCATTCAATTATTAGTAAGCTAACTAAGAATCAGACGCAAGCAGGACGCGCACCCATGGCATTCGTGAAAGCAGTCCACAAACTTGGCAAATCGGGTTTTATCCAATGCTGTCTGTCCATTGCCGTGGGCTTACCTGCGACGGCCTTCGCCAACGAAGGAGACGCCAAGCTGGAAGATATCGCGCGGTTTTTCGCGGAGGCGAGCGTTCTGGCGGGCCCAAGGGCGGTGGATTGCACGTTAAGCGGCGGGACAGAAACCACGTGTTTCGCCATTACCGTTACAGACGACCCCACCAGCTACACCCCCGGCCCTTGGTGCCCGCACAACATTAACGACGGCCCGGACAGCGGCGGCATCTGGTTGCACGACGGCGACGTTCACACTGTCGATGGTGCCTTCATAAAGGAGTTGGCCGAGTTTTACGGCGACACCAATTGGCAACTCTTTGATCCGGAAACCGGAGAGGTCCGTTTCACCGGCACGCTTGAGGCCTGCGAGGCCGCCGCGCGCCCGGACGTCGACCCGGACTATCAAAACCACTGCGTCGAATGCCTGCCGGAATACATGCCGGATGACGCCTCCGTCACCTATATCATCCCGCTTGATCCCGGCCCACCGACCGAAACGTTTCCAACACGGATGTCCGGATCGGGCGTCGCATACAACGGGGTGCGGCTGGACGGCCCGGCGCCTGTGGACGCCATTCTGGGCGCCTACACTATTGCGCCGTTCGATGATTGTGGAGGGCACGTCAACCTTCACGTCGGATACCACTATCACGCGGTCACCGATTGTCTGAACGACGCCCCCGTTGGGAGCTTGCCAAACCACGGTGCCCAGATCGGGATCGCGATGGATGGGTATCCGATTTACGCCCATCTGATGGCCGATGGATCGCACCCGACCACGCTCGACCGCTGCAATGGTCATATTGGAGAAGACGGCAGCTATCACTATCACGCGGGTGCCGCCGGCTCGAACGCAATCCTAGGCTGTCTGCGGGCCGAAACCGGCTGCACCTTGAATGATCCAGACGCCATCTGCGACGCCACCGCGCGCCGTCCGAGGCCCTAGCGCGAGAGACCTCGACACATGCAATATCATCAGATCTCACAGTAGCACCGACCGTTCAACACAAGGGAGACTTGCCATGACCCGCATGACCGCCAAAGACTTCGATCAGGAACTCCTTGATCTTTATGATTTCTACGCGCACGGAAAGATCACCAAGCGCGAATTCCTGGATCGCGCCGGCAAGTTTGCAGTGGGTGGTGTGACCGCTGCGGCGCTGCTCAACATGCTGAGCCCGAACTATGCCTTGGCCGAGCAAGTCTCGTTCAATGACCCCGATATCCATGCCGACTACATCATGTATCCCTCGCCAAATGGCACGGGTGACGTTCGGGGGTATCTGGTGCGTCCAGCCGAGGTTGAAGAACCGCTGCCCGCCGTGCTGGTCATCCACGAGAACCGCGGCCTCAACCCCTACATCGAAGACGTTGCGCGCCGCGTGGCCAAGGCAGGTTTCATGGCATTGGCACCCGATGGTCTGACGTCGGTGGGTGGGTATCCCGGCAATGACGCCGACGGGAGAGAGCTGCAGCGGACAGTTGATGGCGTCGCCTTGATGAATGACTTCTTCGCGGGGTTCGAACACCTGTTGACGCGGGACGACAGCACGGGCCGCGTCGGCGCTGTCGGCTTTTGCTATGGTGGCGGTGTGGTCGGTGCCATTGCAGTGGCCTATCCCGAACTTGCAGCAGGCGTTCCCTTCTACGGGCGGCAACCCGCAACGGAAGACGTGCCGAAGATCGCTGCCCCACTTCTGATCCAGATGGGTGAGCTGGACGAGCGGATCAACGCAGGCTGGCCGGATTTCGAAGCTGCCTTGCAAGCACATGACAAGGTGTATGAGGCCTATATCTACGAAGGCGCGAACCACGGTTTCCACAACGACAGCACACCGCGCTATGATGAGGCTATGGCCAACCTGGCGTGGGACCGGACGATCGGCTGGTTCAACACATACTTGCTGTAGCGACGTCTTCCCGTCGGCGGCGTGCCTCTCCGCCCCCTATTTGATAAAGCGCTTCATCAAATGGATGACCATGGACTAGAAGAGCCAGCCAAACGAAAAGCGAGCCCAGAGCGCCCTTGCCAATTCCAGATCCTTCTTCCGTGAAGGTGTTTTTGGACTGACCCGCAGGAAAACTGACATGCGCCTGCTGCTGATCGAAGATGAACACCGCGTTGCTGCCCAGATCACCGAAGCGCTGGAGGCGGAGCGCTTCACAGTCGACGTCGCCCGTGATGGCGAGGACGGCTATCACCTCGGCGCAACCGAGCTCTACCACGCCATCGTGCTCGATCTGTCTCTGCCGCGTCTCGATGGTGTCTCGGTATTGCGTGCCTGGCGGCGCGAAGGCCTGAGCACACCGGTGCTACTACTGACGGCACGCAACCGATGGCAGGACCGTGTGGAAGGGCTGAACACGGGCGGCGATGATTATCTCGGCAAACCCTTTTGCATCGAGGAGCTGATTGCGCGCATAAATGCCCTCATACGCCGCGCGGGTGGGGCGGCATGGCCGATTTCCCGGGTCGGGGCGATCACGCTGGACCCGCAAGCCCACCGGGTAACCCGGGACGGGTGCTCCGTTGCGCTGACCACGCACGAATACAAGGTCTTCGCGACCCTCATTCAGACGCCTGACCGGGTTCATTCCAAGGCAGAACTTGCCGAAATCGTCTATGGTCTGCATGACGAGCGGGACAGCAACACAATCGAGGTCTTCGTTGCGCGGCTGCGCCGCAAACTGGGGCCCAATGTGGTCGAAACGGTGCGAGGTTGCGGCTATCGCCTGGGCCCGGGATGAGGCCGCGCTCGCTTCGCCTGCGTGTTCTGATCGCTGCCACCCTCTGGATTGCGGTGTCGCTGACAGCCGGTGGTGTCGCCATCCTTACGGTTTTCAAAAGCACAACGCTCCGCCAATTTGACCAACAGCTACACGAAGAGCTCGCGGTTTTGCGGCGCGCAGTCGCATTGGAACCACAGGATCCGGCCACGTACATGACCACCCCATCCTTCTCGCGCATCTATTCCGGCCTCTATTTTCAAGCTGAAACAAGCGGTCGCACCGTCACGTCGCCGTCCCTTTTGGATCAGCATCTGGCTCTCGGCCTGCCGGCCACCGTACCGGAACGTCAAGTCGTCAAAGGGCCTGTGGGTCAGGATCTGCGCCTGCTCAGCCAGAGCGTCCAGATCCGCGATGGTGCCCGCTGGCGGCTGGGCGTTGCCGCCGATCTGGCCAGGATGGAGACGCTGGTGGCCTCGTTCCGCCGCAGCCTTTCGCTTGGCCTCTGCGGCTTTGGTGTGTCGCTGGTGGCTGCGGCGGCGGTGATGCTCGGCGTGGCCCTTGGTCCGCTCAGGCAGCTGCGCGCCGCCGTTGTCGAGCTGTCACAGACCGACGCGCGGCCCGCGCCCGATGCGTTCCCGTCAGAGGTTGCCCCCTTGGTGCGCGATCTCGACACGCTCATCGACCGCAACCGCCGCCAACGTGATCGGGGAAGACTGCAGGCCGCAGGGTTGGCCCACGCGCTGAAAACACCGACAACTGTTCTCTGCGGCGAAATTCAACGCGCGGCGCGTGGGCGACCGCTGGATGTTGCGGCCGCCGAGGAGGCTCTGGCCCGCCTCAAGGAGGCAACAGCGCTCCATCTCGACCACGCGGGCACGGGCCCCGACGCCCTGCTTCCCGGCGAAACGGTGAAAGTGATCGCATCGCTGGAGGCCCTCATCCGGGCGACCAGACGGCTTTACCCAGATGTGACATTTGATATCGATGCACCGTCAGAGCTGCAGCTGTCCGTGGCATCACCCGATCTTCAGGACATACTGGGGAGCCTGATAGAGAATGCCGCCCAATGGGCACATAGCCGCGTGCAGGTGACGGTGAAAAAGACGGCGGGCGCTGCAATCATCACAGTTGATGACGATGGCCCCGGCGTGCCAGCAGGCGAGCGGATGCGCGTGCTCGAACCTGGCGTGCGTCTCGCTCCCCCAACGGGTGGGTCAGGTCTTGGCCTGACCATCGCGCGCGATGTTGCAGCTCTCTATGACGGGTCAATCCATCTCGAGACAGCGGCCCTCGGCGGTCTGCGTGTCATCCTGGAGTTGCCCATCGACGCGTGATAATCGGACCAGCAGACAGCCGCCCGCTGGCCCGCGCCATGTCAGGCGATGAGAAGCAAGGACGACAAATCCTCTTCAACCACATCCGCAAGGAGAAGTGTGCTGTCACCATAGCTCAGGGTCGTATCTGTTTCGTCAGCCACAACCGCGATGTCCTCCGTACCGACGCCCGTGAAGGTGAGCGCATCCACGCCAACATTGAAGTCGGTCACCACATCAGACCCATCGCCCACCGCGAATTCAAAGATATCCGCACCGCGACCCCCGGTCAGGCTATCATCACCGGTTCCGCCGATGATCCTATCCTGCCCACCGCCACCGCTGATCACATCCGCGCCTGCAGCGCCGGTCAGAAGGTTTGCCTGACGGCTTCCCGTGATCTGATCGTCATTGTCGCTGCCAAGCACATCGACGAAGTTCTCGAGCGTCAGCGAAAACGCGTCGCCAACCGAAAAGCCACCGATATCTTCGACAATGTTGCCAATGTAGGCACCGCTCGACAGATCCACCTCGGTGGCGACCGCGCCCTGGACCGACGTCGAGTCAACGACGTTTCGTTCGTCCTCATCGCCAATCACGGTCTCGACCACTTCGATGGTTCCGGCATCCACGTCGAAGGTGCCGAGCGTGTCGGTCCCGAGCCCGCCCTTGTCCAACCCGCCAGCGGAACTGATCGAAATGGCGGCCCCGAGGTCGGAGTAATCAATGGTATCGTCCCCATCGCCGCCAACAAACGCATCATTGCCAGCCGACCCGATAAAGGTGTCATCGCCGTCGCTGCCAAGAAGTGTGTTGTCGCCATCGGTCCCGACCACGGTCACATCGCCCCTGTCAGGCAGTTCGAACTCGATGGTCTCGTCGGTCGTTCCGTCACCATCCGTGTCGATTTGGGCGGCGACGAACCCGTCGTCGTCGACATCGCTGAGATCAAGATCGACATCGCTCGCCCCAGCCAGATCCTCAAGATCAATGGTATCGCGGTTCCTGTTGCCACCGTTCTGGCCACCTCCGCGACCGTCGGAGTTTCCTTGTGTATTTCCTTGCATCGCTGACGTCCTCTTTCCGTTGCTGAAACGATCCGCCGTCTCGCCCCTCCCCTCCTTGAAATCATCCGGGCCGGTGGGTTGATCGTGCCGCGCCAATGCGGGCCGGAGAGGGTATGGCAGGTCAGGCTGAACGCCCGCTGAGCACCCTGTTCAGCGGATGTTCAGATTCGGAAAAAAGCACTCAGGATGCGCGCTTCTCTGCCGAAACGCTTGGGAAGCAAGTCGGCATGGCGAACCGTGGCAAACCCGGCGGGTAGTCCTGCAGAAAAGGCCAAAGACCATGCACACCCCTCACCCGAAGACCAAGCCGCCATCGACGATCAGGTTCTGCCCGGTCACGGCCCTCGCCCAAGGGCTGGCGAAGAAGAGCACCGCATCGGCTGCTTCGGCGGGCGTTGTGACGGACCGCAAAGGGGTCATCTCGGCGATGAGATCGAAGACAGCCTCCGGCGTCGCAGCGCTCGCATCGGTGGTGCGCAGCAAGCCGCCCGAGACCATGTTGACCGTGATCCCCTTCGGCCCGAGTTCGGCTGCTGCTGTGCGGGTCAGGGCCAGCAAGGCCGCCTTGGCCGAGGTATAGTCGTGATAGGGCACAACCGGATTCTGCACGAGATTGGTGCCAATGGTGATGATCCGGCCAAAGCTTGCGGTCTCCATCTCCGGCAGAACGGCCTGCATCACGTTCAACGCCCCAAGCGTTGCCGTGCCATGCTGGGCCAACATCATCTCCGGCGACAGGCTATCGAGCTGAGCGCGGGCGTCTCCGTTGAAGCTGTAATCGGCCAAGGCGTTGTGCACAGCCGTTGTGACTGGCCCAAAGGTCTCGGACACGGCCTCAACCATCTGAGCCACGGCGTCGCGCTCCCTCACATCCGCCTGGACGGTCATCGCGCGGGGCCCAAGCTCAGCCGCCAAGGCCTGGGCGGCCTCCTTGCTGTTACGGTAGTTGATCGCGACGCGCGCGCCTTCGCGCGCAAAAGCGCGGGCGATGGCGGCACCAAGGCCTCGTCCGCCACCCGTGACAAGCACTGTTTGATCCTGAAGCGCTCGCGTCATGCCCGTGTCTCCCAAAGCTCAGAGAAGTGATGGACCGGTCCATGCCCATGTCCGACGGTCAACTCCTCGGCCCGCGCAATCGCCGCGCTGATGTAGGCTTTGGCGGCAGAGACAGCCTCGCGGTCTGGCACACCCTGCGCCAGCTGCGCCGCAACCGCCGAGGAGAGCGTGCAACCCGTGCCGTGGGTGTTTTTCGTGGCAATCCGAGTGCCTTCGAGCCAATGCAAAGCGTCACCAGAGACGAAGACATCCGGGCTGTCCGGGTCGTCAAGATGCCCGCCCTTGATCAGCACCGAACGGGCTCCCAGCCTGGCTAGCGCGCGCGCCTGATCCTCCATCTGTTGGCGATTGGTCGCGACGGGTTGATCAAGCAGGCGGGCCGCTTCGGGCAGGTTTGGCGTAACCACGGCAGCCAGGGGCAATAGCCGGTCTCGGACAATGGCGATCGCATCATCCGCCAGCAGCGGCGCGCCACCCTTCGCAATCATCACCGGGTCGAGAACGATTGGTGTTTTGTCTACTCCCTCCAGAACTGCAGCGACCGCACACGCGATCTCGTCGTTCGCGATCATGCCGATTTTGACGGCATCCACCCGCACATCGTCGAAGACGGCTGCGATCTGGGCTGCCACAATATCCGGCGGGACGAGGTGCACCGCGCTGACACCTTGGGTGTTCTGCACCGTCACCGCGGTGAGGGCCGCCATCGCGTAGGCACCATTGGCAGAGATGGCCTTGATGTCGGCCTGGATGCCAGCGCCGCCCGACGGGTCAGAACCGGCAATGGACAAGACATTTCTGATCATGTGCTCTCCTGAAGTTGGACATGGATACGGTGCGCGGCGGCGCGGGGGTCCGGCTGGCCGCAGATGGCGGACACCACCGCGATGCCGTCCGCACCCGCCGCGAGGACCTGTGCCGCATGCTGCGCCTTGAGCCCGCCAATCGCGACCGTCGGCAGCGATGACAGCGCGCAAAGCTCTTGCAGACCGGAAAAGCCAATGACCGGCTTATGATCCGCCTTCGTCGCGGTCGCAAAGACCGTTCCGATCCCGAGGTAGTCGACGGCGCCCGGATCGGCGGCGCGCACGTCTTGCGCGCTTTCACACGACAAACCGATGATCTTGTCCGGCCCAAGCCGTGCCCGTGCCTTGGCGGGCGAGATATCTTCCTGCCCCAGGTGAACGCCGTCCGCATCTGCGGCGATGGCAGCGTCGAGATCGTCATTCACGACCAGCGGGATACCTGTGCCCGCGAGAACCTCCTTGAGCGCCTTGGCCAACTCAATCCGATGGGCCGACGAAGCTGTCTTGTCGCGCAGTTGAACGAAGCTGACGCCGCCCTCTACGGCGGCAGTCACCGTCTCAGCCAGGCCGGTGCGGGCGCAGAGCTCCGGGTCGGTCACGAGATAGAGGCGCAGGGTCTGCGGGTCTATTGCCATACCACCCGCCCCGCATCGAGATCACCGGGTTGCAGGCTGTGCAACTGATCAAGAAAGGCCACGGAAAAGCTGCCGGGGCCTGCGCTCTCCCTGGCGGCGCGCGCGCCCGCCTCGGAGAAGAGGGTGCAGGCCGCGATGCTCGCCTCAAGCGGGTCTGCAAGCGCGGCGAAGGCGCCCACCAATGCGGTGAGCGCACAGCCCAGAGCCGTGACCTTCGGCATCACCGCATCACCGCCCGAGATCTCGGCGTGACGCGTGCCATCCGTTACGAAGTCCACCACACCGGTCACGGCGACGACGCAACGCTGGGCTTGAGCAAGCCGGATCGCGCCGTCTTTCGCCGCGGCAACACTGTCGCCGCTGTCAGCCCCCTTGCCTGCCGCCTTCTCGCCCGCCAGCGCAAGAATTTCGGACGCGTTGCCGCGCAGGATTGTCGGGTGCTGCGCCAACTGCTGCCGTGTCACGTCCGCCCGGTAGGGTGTCACGAAATGCGCAACTGGGTCCAACACCCAAGGCACCTGTGCCGCGCGTGCAGCGGCGGCTGCCTGTCGCATGCCGTCCACCCAAGAGGGCGAGAGCGTACCGATGTTGATGGTCAGCGCGCCAGCCAACGGCACGAAATCTTCCACCTCCTCAGTGGCGTGCAGCATCGCGGGGGAGGCCCCCGCCGCCAGCACTACGTTGGCGGCGACGTTCATCGCCACGTAGTTGGTGATGCAATGCACGAGCGGCGCCTCAGCGCGCAGTTTTTCAAGCAATCTGTTCGGATCGGTCATATCGTCCTCGTCAAGGGCGAGGACAAACAAGGCAGTGCACGGGGCTTCAGACCTTGCCTCCCTCCGCCAGCATTATCTGGTTCAGGTTCGAAGGGTACATCTCAGCCTTGCGGCGCCCCTGGCTGTGCCTAGGCTGATCTGCGCACGTGCGATTGTCAAACAGGTTGTTGGGCTGCTGGCATGCTGCTGCAGCCGTTATCGCTCCAGCGCACCATCACGCTGCGATCATCAACCGGGCGAGTTAAGGCGCACCACGAACGGAGCGGAAGAAGATATCCAGCGTGCGCGTGGGCGATGTCGGATGGAACGTGTCGTAAAACGCCTGGTCAATGATCGAGGGGTGAGAGACGATTTTTTGAGACAGGATTTCGAAGAACCGTGCCACCCGCAGCGCCCGCTCAGGGTCACTGTCGTAATCCAACCGCCCGAAGATGGCATAGCGGTCGGCGGTGAATGTACGATCACCGTTCGTAAATGTGCAGCCGGGGATGTTCGAGACATTTTGCAGGATGATCTCCCGATCCCCGATGTAATGCACGATTTCGCCGCGACAGAAGGCTTCTGCAGCCGCCTGGTGCGTGCCAAAGAGCAGGACGGAGCCCTCGCGGCGGACATTGCGCGTGCTCTCGTACTCCTCCAGCAGCGCTTCCTGGCTGTCTTCCAGCCGACAATCCCCTTCGCCTCGCAGGAATGCGATCAGGGCTTCGCGATACTGTGGCATCTCGTTGGCCGTCAAAAACGCCTGCACGCCGGAACGCACGGACGTGGTGTGCCCGACCAGCCCAAAGTGGAAGCGGACAGTATCTGCGGAATTGCCGAGAAAGCGCGGGCAGTTCCCCTGATCCACAGCGCCAATCTGTCGCGCAAAGTTCAGCTGGCTGACATATGACACACCGGTCAGATACACTGGCGGCGAGATGATCAACCCATCCCTGCGGGCATTGGTGATGGTGGCCGGGTCACACAGGATATCGACCTGCGGTTCAAACGGCTGACTGCGGTCCTCGGGCCGCTGCAACAGCGAAAAGCGGCTCTCGGGCTGATCTTCTGCCATTTCGGCCATCAGGCGATCAATGTCGACGACCTTGACCCCATCGGCTTTCAGCGATCCCGCACCAAACTGGTCGAGCATCATCTCGGTCAGCACGGAATCGCAGATGCGCACCATGTATCCCGTGTACCGCTGCTTGGCGAGCGGGCCGGGCGTAACCGCCGTCAGCACATCGACCATCGTGTCCGAGCGATAGGCAAACGGGCGCGCGGAAGAGCGGACGCCGATGCGCAGCTGCGGCGCAGTGTCAGAGCTCTGGCTGCTGTCCGCCTTGGTTTGTTGGGCCTGCACAGGCGCCATCATCAGCGCCGCGAGTACCGGTCCCAAGAACCAACGTGTCAACGTACCGAGACCCATCAGGCCACATCCTTCGGCGATGGTGCGTCAACCGCCTCGCCAGCTTTCCGGCGACGGCTCATCAACGCGCGGAACTGCACCGATGCTGCCGGCAAGGCGCCGAGGTCCTCGGCCTCTTCTACTTCGATGGGCTCTTCCGTCAGCTCAATGAACCACGCAAAGAGCAACAGGAACATCATCGGCAGAACCGACATGATCATCCAATCGCGCGCCTTCCCAGTGATCCAGGGGTATCCGTCAAACGGCGCGCGATCCGGGAAATTGTAGCTCACGAAGATATTGGCAGCGATAATCAGCCCTACGATGATGGCGCAGGGGAGCGCCAGAAGCGTGACGGTCCGGAGGCGGCTGAAGTCATCATGCTTGTCCATGATCACCAGAATACCAAACCCGACCGACAGCCCGGTGAGCGGCATCATCGCGAAATAGACGATGTTGTCATTGACCTGCTGGATCACCTGCGATTGCGTCACCTCGAAACCGGTATCGAAGGCCAGTTCCAGAAGCTGGCCCGCGATGGCAAAGAAAAAGGCGAAAATCGCAGGCACAACGCAGAGGCCCAAAAGCCGGACGAAGGGGATGCGGTGCATCGACCAGCCCGGCTTCCAGCTCTCCTGCTCCAGCCGCACATCCCGGCCAAAGATCACGGCGCCCGCCGCGGCAAAAGTCACAAGCGCCATCTGCAGCGTGTCCCAGATCGACTGGGCCACAAGATCGGGCCGGATTTCATAGATGAAGTCGCGTTGCCCCTGCGCGATCAGCTGGCCACAGGTCTGAGACAAGGCACCGTCGAGACACTGCTCCAGCGTGACCGATTGATCGCCCAACGCGCCGCGACCGGCCTGCGAGGCGTTCAGGGACTCGATCAGCATTTCGATCTGCTCGGACGCAATCAACGGATAGGTCTCGACGCTCCATGACCACCACGTGGAGTAGATCGTGAAGATCGTCAGCACGCTGATCACGCTCGACACGAAGGCCGCCAGCGCAAAAGAGTTCTTCTCGGGCACATAATTGCGGTCGATTACATCGACGATCCGCGCCAGCGGCGTGCCGTGGTCGAGGTTCTTCACCGATTGGTTGTTGCGGATGTAATGCACCGCAAAGAGCGCCTTGGTGTTCTCGGCCACCTGCATCGCGTGGCTATGCAGCTCGACCAGCTCATCCCCGGACGTCGGATCGAAGTTGAGCAGGACGCGCGTCATCTGCCCCAACTCGCCTTCGAGCTGTTTCGACATCTTGGTCAGCTCTTCGAGCTCAGCCACCGGAAAATACTGGGCGCGACGGCCTGGCATCACCGCCGAAGACAGCGCATCAATGACCGACAGCGCCTTGTCCACCTCCTCCCGGCGACCGGACAGATCGACCACGAGGTCCTCCGGCTTGGTCTGGTCCAGCTTCATCCGGTAGTGCCGCGTCAGCGGACCCGCCCGGTGATTGTGACAGATCCGAACGGCGTCGGGTGTCTGCAGCGCATCGATCACGCGGTAGACCCCGCGGGGAATACCCGCGATCCGGTGGGCAGCCGAGCGCACCATGTTTTCGATCGGGCGCATGACGCCGACGGACATGATGGCGATCAAAAACGCCGAGACGAAAATCGGCTTGGCATAGGCCGTGCCTTCGAGGTTCAGGATGTCATTGCCGAAGGGGTCGAAGGACCCCGTCGCGCCAACTTCCAGCTTGGCGAGATTGGCGTTGCGGACCAGCTCGTAGAGCTCCGCCGACGACAAGATCACCCCGTAAGATACGAGGTACAGCATCGAATAGACGAGGAAACCGATGAACCCGTCCCGGTCCGTGCAGAGATCGGACACCTGTGCCGATTGCAAAATCGGGTGTCGCTGAAACGGGGTCTGCGCAAGCGATTCGCGATAATTGCGACGCGCTTCAATCAGCAGTGCCGTGGCGCCGAACAAGACGACGCCCGTATATATCAACCAGTTCATGGCTTCGGCTCAGGTGGCGGGCGCGCGGCCTACCAGCAAGTCTGCACAGCGGGATTGCACGGCCCCGCAGCCAATGCCGCACCGCCAGACGGTCCGAGAGAGAGCGTGATGCCGCTTACAAAAAACGCGGTCGCGATAAGAAAAAAACTATAACGGAGCATAAAACGTCCCCCAATCTATGCGGGAATTGTATCGTTCAGGTTGTAATTTTTCAAGACACTTGTCTTGGGCCCGGATTTTTGTCGGATTTTTGGAAACGCGCGTGATGCATTCCTCGACCCGAGGTCGGGCCCCATCGAGGGCAACCCCGATGGTCACGCAGCCTCGGTCCCGGGCCACTCTGGCCAAGGTCGACCTAGCGTTCGCCTCGGCGATAGGGGGTCATCAAGGCCGCCGGAACCTCGGCGCGCCGTGCTACCAGGATCAGCGCCACAATCGACAGCACATAGGGCGCCATGAGGAAGAGCTGATAGGGCACGCCCTCGACCACGGTCTGCAGGCGCAGCTGATAGGCATCGAAGAAGGCAAAGAGCAACGCGCCGACCAGCGCCTTGCCCGGGCGCCATGAGGCGAAGACGACCAGCGCAATGCAGATCCACCCCCGGCCCTGGACCATACCGGGAAAGAAACTGTCGAAAGCGGCCATGGTCAGAAAGCTGCCCCCGACCGCCATCAGCGCTGAACCTGCCACCACCGCTCCGATCCGGATGCGGATCGGGTTGAGGCCTTGCGCTTCGACCGCATGCGGGTTCTCACCCGTCATGCGGATGGCCAGGCCCAGCGGTGTCCGGGTGAGCACATAGGCCATGATCGCAACCGCGGCGAGCGCGAGGTAAGTCGGCATCGCCTGAGAGAAGAGAACAGGACCCAGAATAGGGATGTCGGACAACCCCGGAATGTCGAGCGCACGAAACGGCTCGATTGTCGGCGGCAGGTCCCCCACCTCCACGATCAGCCGGTAGAGGTAGTAGGCCAGCGCCGAGGCAAAGAGCGTGATGCCAAGGCCCGAGACATGCTGCGATAGCCCAAGCGGGACCGTCAGCATCGCATGCAGCAGCCCCATCAGCGACCCGCAGAAGGCTGCAACCAGCAAGCCCACCCAAAGCGGCGCGCCCATAAAGACCGCCAGCCAGCCGGTCATGGCTCCCATGGTCATGATCCCCTCAATGCCGAGGTTCAACACCCCAGCCCGCTCACAGAGCAGCGCTCCGAGCACTCCGAAGATGAGCGGCGTCGCGATGCGCAGCACGGCGGCCCACAGGCTGGTGTTCAGCAACAGGTCAATCGCTTCGGTCATCGGCGCACCCGGTATGTTGTGAAGAGCAGCGCAACGATCATTGTCAGCAGGCACAGGGCGACAATGACATCGGCGATGAAGCTGGGCACACCGGTCGCGCGGCTCATCGCATCGGCGCCCACGAAGACGGTGGCAACGAAGACCGCCGCGGCCACGACGCCGGCAGGGTGCAGCGCTGCGAGCATGGCCACGACGATCCCCGCGTATCCGAACCCCGGGCTCATGGTCGTGGTGACCCCAGCTGTCACCCCCAGGACCTCAACCGAGCCCGCCAGCCCCGCGAGCGCCCCGGACAAGAGGGCGACCCCCATGATCGTCTTTGGCAGCGACACCCCCGCAAAGGCCGCCGCACTGGGGTTCAACCCGGCGGCGCGCGTCTCGGCCCCGAAAACCGTACGCGCCAGCACCAGCCACACGAGGCCCGCCGCGACGATGGCCACCAGAAGCCCGACATGAAGCCGGGTGCGCGGGATCAGATCGGGCAGCCGAAAGGCGCCATCGACGGGCACCGACTGCGGCCACCCAAAAGCCAGCGGATCCCGCAGCGGCCCTTCGATCATCAGCCCCACGACAAGCACCATAATGAAGTTCAGCAACAGCGTGGTCACCACCTCATCGACGCCGAACCGGAGGCGCAGATAGGCGGGCCCCGCCAGAAGAAGCGCGCCCGCCACCATGCCCGCCGTCATGAGGACGGGCACACCCAGCCACCCCGGCAGGGCCAGAGAATGCCCAATCGAGGCCGTCACCAGCGCGCCGATGAAGAATTGCCCCTCGCCGCCGATGTTCCAGAGCTTGGCGCGGAAGGCAACGGCAGCGGCCAGGCCGGTGAACATCAGCGGGGTCGCACGTGTCAGCATCTCGGTCACCGACAGGCGCGAGCCGAGGGCGCCGCGCAGCATCTCGGCATAGGCCGCCAGCGGGTTGACCCCGGCCGCCGCGATCAGACCGGCCGCAAGCAGCAGCGCCGCCACCACCGCGGCGAGCGGGGCCAGCAGTGCCAGATGCATCGGTGTGCTGGCCCGTCTTTCAAGACGCATGTGTCTCGTCCTCCCAAACGCCCGCCATCATCAGGCCAAGCCGCTGCGGATCGGCCTCCTCGGCAGAAATCGGGCGTGACAGCCGGCCTTTCACAATCGCCTGAATGCGGTCCGACAGGGCGACGGCCTCCTCCAGCTCTTCCGATATCAGCAAGATCGCGGCACCGGCCTTGCGCGCAGCCAGCAACTCGGCGTGCACGGCGGCGATCGCCCCTTCGTCCAGCCCCCGGGTCGGTTGATTGGCCAGAAGAAAGCGGGGATCGTTCGACAGGACCCGCCCCAGAATGAGTTTTTGCATATTGCCGCCTGACAGCAGCCGCGTGCGTGTCTCCGGCGTGGCGCCGCGAATGTCGAAGCGCGCAATCAGATCGGCAGTATGGGCCTTGCAGGCGGCCCGCCGCACAAACCCTCGACGCGAGAACGCAGGCGTACGCAGCCGCTCCAACACCGCGTTCTCCCAGAGGCTGAGCTCGCCCACCGCGCCTTCGGCATGGCGGTCTTCAGGCACCCGCCCTGCCCCCGCCCGGATCATACCGCGCGGCCCCAGAGCGCCGACATCCTCGCCAGCCAGCACCAAACGACCTGCGCTTGGCTGCGCCAGCCCGGACAACAGTGCCCCAAGAGCAGCCTGCCCGTTTCCCGACACACCCACAATCCCGAGGATCTCGCCCGCATGCACGGTGAAGGACACCGCGTCGAGCGTCCGTGCGGTCTCCGGCCCAAGTGAGACGTTTTCAGCCGCGAGCACTGGCGCCCCGATCTGATGGCGATCCCGCACGGGGCGCTCCACCCGGCGCCCTACCATCAGCTCGGCCAGTTCCGCCGGATTGGTCTCGGCGGTTGTGCGCTCGGCCACGAGCCTGCCCCCGCGCAGGACAGCCACGCGATCCGAGGCCGACATGACCTCGTGCAACTTGTGACTGATGAAGATGAGCGACAGCCCCTCGCGTGTCATGTCCCGTAGGGTCTCAAACAGGCGCTGCGCTTCCGGACGCGCCAGCACCGCCGTCGGCTCATCGAGGATAAGGACGCGCGCATCGCGGTAAAGTGCCTTGAGGATCTCCACGCGCTGTCGTTCGCCGACCGACAGCCTGCCGACCTTCGCTTCAGGATCAACGGGGAGGCCAAACCGCTCGGCAATCCGCAGCAGTTTCTTGCGCGCCGTGCTGCGAGCCGACCGGAGGCGGGTCAGCGGCTCGGACCCGAGCAGGACATTGTCCAGCACGGTGAGGTTTCCAGCCAGCGTGAAATGCTGATGCACCATGCCCACCCCTGCTTCGATCGCAGCGCGCGGCGTGCCAGCGGGCAACTCTTGTCCAAACACCCGGACCACCCCGGCATCTGCCGCATAATGGCCAAAGAGGATGTTCATCAGCGTCGTCTTCCCCGCCCCGTTTTCCCCCAACAGCGCGAGGATCTCGCCCTGATGAAGCGAAAGCGTGACGTCATCATTCGCAGTCAGCGCGCCAAAGGTCTTGGTGATGCCGTCAAGTTCGAGAACCTTGGTCATGTGGGCAGCCCGGCGATGGGGTGCGGAAAAGACAGAGCTGGAGCCCGCGCTTCGATCTCAGCCCCGAGGTGCAGAAGTCTCAGATCGGAACCGCGTGGGCCGAGCACCTGTACGCCAAGCGGCACCCCATCGGCCATGCCAAACGGCAACGCCAGAGCGGGCAACCCCGCAACATTCGCGAGCGCTGCATTGGGCGCAAAAGCGTCCAGTCGGGCCATATGCGCCGCCGGATCGGAGCCGGAGAGGTCAAACGCCCCAACCGGCGGCGGGGGTGTGGCGAGGGTCGGCATCAGCAGCGCATCAACATCGGCGAAGAGCCGCGTTGCCTCGGCCGACAGCCGCGCCAGGGCCCGCGCGGTCGCAAAGAGATCGGGCGCAGACATCCCCCGCCCTTCGGCAGCCATGGCCGCGGCAAGGGGCGGGACCTCGGCGTCTGAAATCTCCAGCGCGATCAGCCACTCCGCCAGCGACACAGCGAGGATCGCCCAGGCAATGTCACGCGCCTCCGCCCCCATCCGGTCAGGGGCAGAAACCTCGCGGATGTCATGCCCCGCATCTCGCAGAGCATCCGCGGCATTCTCGGCCGCATGGCGCTGATCAGGGCCGCAGCGGTCTGGCAGGACCAGCCCGATCCGTCGCCGCTCGGTGGAAACGACAGGCGCATCGGGTGTTCTGACGGCGTGAAAAGCGGTTTCGACATCGCGCACGGATCGGGCGAGCACCAGCTCAGACGCGATCCCCATCAGGTGATTGTTGTAGTCCGGCCCACCCGGCACCGCGCCGCGCGACGGTTTGAGGCCGGTCAAACCGCAGCAGGCGGCGGGCACTCGGATCGAGCCCGCCGCATCCGTCGCATGGGCTATCGCGACCAGACCCGCCGCGACCGCCGCCGCAGCCCCGCCCGACGATCCTCCGGGTGTCAGATCGGGCTGCCATGGGTTGCGCGCGGGCGGCAGCCCCTCGGGTTCACAGCTCAGCGACGACCCAAAGGGCGGCGTCGCGGTGACCCCAAAGGGGATCAGCCCCGCCCGCCGAAAGGCGGCAACCAAGTCGCTGTCCGCCTCCGGCGCCACGGACCGCGCGCGCAACGCTGCGGATCCAGCCACCGACGGCAGTCCCGCGGCCAAACTCCCCAGATCCTTGATCAGAAACGGCACGCCGTGAAACGCTCCACGCGGGTCCCGCGGCGCCGCATCCGCAGCCGCCGCCTTCACCCGCGCCATGTCCGAGTCCAGATGCACCACAGCCCCCAGTGCCGCCTGCTCGGTGCAGGCGGCGAGTGTCTGCTCCATCACCTCAACCGCGGTTGTCTGCCCCTCACGAATGGCGGCAGCGAGCGCCGTCGCATCCCTCACGACCTGCGCCGCGGATCAGGCCGGCTCACTCTCGTCAATCGGCAGGGTCCATTCCCCCGAGGAGATCGCCGCCTGTTTGGCCTCCATCGGCGGGATCGCGTCGGCAGGCACATCGTCGGCGACATAGATCAGCTCGTTACCGCCATAGGACATGAAGGAATACTGGGTGTAGTCCCGACCCACCGGCTTGGCCGCTTCAATGTCCCCGATGATGGCCGCGATGGTCGGGCCGTAGTTCCAGATCGCATTGGCAAAGACGGTGCCAGGATACCGCGGCGTATAGTCGATCAGCGATCCGATCGCCTTGATCCCACGCTCTTCTGCCGCATCTGCGGTGCCGATGCGTTCGCCAAAGAGGATATCGGCGCCCGCGTCGATCTGCGCAATCGCCGCCTCCTTGGCGCGGGCCGGGTCGAACCACGCGCCGATGAACCCGTTGAGGAAACTCGCCTCCGGGTTCACCTCGCTGACGCCCGCGCGGAAGGCGTTGATCAGCAGGTTGACCTCGGGGATCGGGTAGCCGCCAACCGAGCCGAAGACATTGCTCTCCGACATCTTCCCGGCCAGCATGCCCGCGAGATAAGCAGCCTCGTGATTGCGGGTGCCGAAGACGCCGAAGTTGTCGCCCTGCGGCCCGCCGGATGAGCCCATGAGGAAGGCGGTCTCGGGATAGTCGGCCGCCACTTCGCGCGCTTCGCGCTCCACTGCATAGGCCTCGCCCCAGACAAGCTGCGCGCCGCCTTCGGCATACTCCGCCATGGCGCGCGGGTAGTCCGTCGGCGCCACGCCTTCGGAGAACTCATACTCGATGGTGCCCGCTGCCGCCGCTTCCTGGAAGGCAAGGTGAATTCGGCTGTTCCAGGCGTTCTCCACCGGGGAATTGTGCACGGCGGCCACCTTGATCACCGATTGCGCCTGGGCGCGGCGGATGTAGGCGGGCAGCGCCAGCGTGGCGCCCGCGCCGATGATCAACTGGCGGCGATTGGGTGTGAGTTTCATGTGAAAGTCCTTCCTGATTGGTCATGTGGTCTTTTGGTTATTCCGAACGGTCCTCGGCGGCTGGCGCGTAAGCGGCCGGATCAAGCGTGTCCGGGCGTCCGGGCAGGTCAAGTGCGGCCAGCCGCGGAGCGGTGCGCGCGATGACTTTACCGTTGCGGATCACCGCGAGGCGCGTGGCTTTCATCCGCACCGCCTCGATCGGGTCGCGCGCCTGCAGCAGAACCATGTTTGCCGGGCCGCCCTTTCGGAGTGTCGGGTCGGGCAGCCCCATGGCCTTGGCGCCGTTCAGCGTCACGGAGGTAAAGGCCCAGGCCATCGCCTCGCGCGAGGTCATCGGCACCGCGTGCACGCCCATATGCGCGACCTCCAACATGTCAGCCGAGCCCAGCGGATACCACGGATCCATGGTGCAATCCTGCCCGAAGGCCACATTCACCCCGGCGGCGCGCAGCTCGGCCACCCGCGTCAGCCCCCGGCGGCGCGGGTATGTGTCGGACCGCCCCTGCAGCGTGATATTGATCAGCGGGTTGGGCACAACGTTCATGCCCGCTTCGGCGATCAGCGGGATGAGCTTGGTCGCATAGTAGTTGTCATAGGAATGCATCGCCGTCACATGGCTCGCCACCACCCGACCGCCCAGCCCCAGCCGCGTGGTCTCATGGGCCAGCGTCTCCACATGGCGTGACATCGGGTCGTCACTTTCGTCGCAGTGCAAATCGAGCCTCAAGCCGCGCTCGGCGGCGATCTCGGCCAGCCGCGTGACCGACCGCGCACCCTCGGCCATCGTGCGCTCAAAATGCGGAATGC
The DNA here is from genome assembly GCF_054226325.1 of Roseobacter cerffii. Lineage (NCBI taxonomy): Bacteria > Pseudomonadati > Pseudomonadota > Alphaproteobacteria > Rhodobacterales > Roseobacteraceae > Roseobacter > Roseobacter cerffii. The sequence goes on along the minus strand of NZ_CM135757.1, from coordinate 940,375 downwards.
CGCCGACCACATCGACCCCCATATCGAGCGCACGAATGAGGTTTTCCTCTGCGTTCTCAGCGCGGTAGAGCCCATCCTGCGGGAAGGCGACCAGTTGCAGATCGATGTAAGGCGCCACCTGTCGGCGCACCTCCAGCAAGGCCTCCACACCGACCAGAGGCGCGGTTGATACATCCACATGCGACCGGATCGCCAGAAGCCCCTGCGACACGGCGAGATCGCAGTACCGCAGCGCCCGCTCCACGACCGCGTCCACCGTCAGTAGTGGTTTCAACTCGCCCCAAAGTGCGATGCCCTCAAGCAGCGTTCCGGAGACGTTCAGGCGCGGCAAGCCGAGGCTGAGGGTCGCGTCCATGTGGAAATGCGGGTCCACGAACGGCGGCGACAGCAGCCGGTCCGTGCCGTCGATCTCGTCATGCGCCTCGGCGGCGATGGACGGCGCCATATCCACCACCTCTGCCCCCTTGATGGCGACATCAAGTGGTCCGCGCCCATCCGGCAGGCGCGCATTCCTGATTATGAGATCCAGCATCCCCCGACACCCTTTTGACGCCACGATAAGCAGATTTCGGGAAACCGCCAATTCTTTCGTCGTCAGGCTTGCAGAAAACCGCGCGCATTGGTGGGTTTGGCCGTTTTCTGGGCTGCGGCACAGTGATCAGACTTGGCGTCAACTCGACGCCACACCCGGCCTACGCGCTCTCTTCAGGCAAACCGCCGGGCGGCATCGCCAGACCTACCCCCTGCCGGTAGGCCGAGGGCGTCACGCCGACATTCTGCTTGAACGCGCGGTAAAAGACCGAGCGGGAGTTGAAACCCACGTCGTAGGTGATGGTCAGAATGGACCCATCGGTGTCCGCCAGCTGCCGTTTCGCATCCTCGATCCGCAAACCGTTCACATAGTCGAAAAAGCTCTGTCCCAGCCGCTCATTCAGCGCCTGCGAAACATAGTGCCGCTTGGCACCCACCCGGTCCGCAAGGTCCCACAAGGACAGATCGGGTTCCTGATAGAGCTTCTCCTCCGACATCACCCGCTCGATCTTGGCCGCGATCCGCGCAAGATGGGCCCCATCCTGCGCCGAATGGCCATACTTTCGGGTCGGCGCCGGCGGTGGGCTGTCGTCCTCGGGCACGGTCGCCGGCGGCGTCATGCCGGGTTGCTGACGCACCCCCCATATGGCGATGATCCACAGAAGGGCGATCTGAGCCGAAGCACCCGCGTAAAATGACACGGCTGGGGTCAGCACCTCGTCACCAGCACCCGCAGCGTCAAACAGGATGCTGATAAGATTGAACAGCCAGAAGAACGACACCGCCGCCATAATGCCCCAGATCCAGCGCAACTCGCGGCCTTCGGTGCTGGCATAGAGGTCTTTGAGCTGCGTCTTGTAGGACAGCAGCCGCCCGATGGTGAGGACGGCGTAGATCGGCACGAGAGTATAGAAGATGACGGTCACGGCCCAAAGCAGGGCGATGCTCACGGGTTGCAGCGTTTCAGCCAGCACAGCCCCTGCAATCAGCCAGCCCTGCTGCGCCACGACAAATCCATAGATTGCACAGGAGGCGACAATCGGCGCGCCGTGCGCCCATCGCCGGACGGGCCTGTCCGGGCGCGTCGGATCCGCGGTCAGGCGGCGCACGTAGAGCCACAAGAGGACCGGCTGGACCATGCTCAGCGGCACTTCTGCCAGCTCAAGCGCGACGTTCAGCAGCGACGCAGAGGCCGCACCCGTCATGTGTTCGACCGGCAGGGCCACCAGCCTCAGCGTATTGGCAAGGAAGAACAGCCCCAACGGCAGGCGGACCTGCCGGTTCGGGCCCGGCAGCAGCAGCAGATGCGTGCAAAAGGCAGAGACCATAAACACGCCGACGGCCAGCGCCAGCCGCCACAGCTCAAGGGTCGAAAGTCCCGTCATACCATCCATGTCAAACCCGGCCCTTCAGGCGCCCGGGGCCTGGACACACCCGTGCCCAAGCCCCAAAGCATCAAGATCGTCGCACGAGGTGGATCAGAAAATGAACACATCCTCGCTGAGCTCTGTAGGCGATACACCCAGCAGATCAATCTCATTCTCGCCATAGGAGATCTGCACGCGCCCCTGTCCGGTGCTTTCGATCCTCAAATCCTCGAACGCAAGACCCGTGGCCGAGAAATCAAGCCTGTCGGTCTCGGCGTCGAACCCATAGATCCGGTCGTGGCCCGCATCCAGCTGGAACACAAAGACATCGGCCCCCTGTCCACCCCACATCCTGTCATTGCCGCTGCCGCCGTCCAGCGTGTCGTCACCTCGGCCGCCGGACAACCTGTCATCCCCGGCTCCGCCAGAGAGATGGTCATCGCCGCGGTCCCCGTTGAGGTGATCGCGCCCGGTGCCACCGTCGAGCGTGTCGCTGCCGCCGCCGCCGCGCATCACGTCCGATCCGGCGCCGCCCTCGAGCGTGTCGTTCCCCCGGTCGCTGAACATCCGGTCATCGCCCTCGCCGCCGTCCAACAGGTCATCTCCGGCGCGCCCGAAGAGCTCATCGCGCCCGTCTCCGCCGATGATCTTGTCATCACCAAAACCACCGCGCAGATGGTCGGCCCCGTCCAGCCCGATGAGCTGGTTGTTCGCGGTCCATGCCTCGGAGGGCCCGCGCAGAATGTCCACATGGTCCGCATCGTCAGAGCCGATCCTCAGCTCCGACCCGTCCTCAAAGCTGAGCCTGCCGGTATCAAACGCGCGCAGCGCCTCGTCAAACCTCAGGCTCACACCATCGAGGCTCAGAACCGTCTCGGCCTCGCCATCCATGCCAGCCTCTTCGCTCAGGGTGATCTCGGCTGCGGTGGCCGCGATCTCGAAGCTCTCCGCACCAGGGTCAAAACTGGCCCAGCTGTCATCATCGAAGATCGCCGCAAAGGCCGAGACCAGAAGCTCAACCGGGTCCGCATTGGAATGCGACGCGGCGATGGTCACGATTGTACCGCTCTCCACATGCACGAAGGTCGCCGTTTTCGTGCCCAGTGTGCCGCCTTGAAAGCCGATCAATTGCTGGCCAAATACGATCCCGGAGGACAGACCAAGGCTTTCGCCATTCGGGTCCGGCGTGCCGTCTTCCGCGCGAAAATCAAGTATCTCTGCAAGTTGCTCAGGCGGCAGCAAGGTTTCGGACAGCAACAACGCATCCATGAAGCGGATCATGTCCGCCGTGCTTGAGACCACACCGCCGGCCGCGCCGAAATGGAACGGCACATCGGTCACATCAAGGAGCTGGCCGGGCACGATCTCAGCGAACGACTGCAGCATCGCGGCCGATCCGCTGTGCGGCCCATAGCTGGTGTTGGTCATGCCGGCGGGGGTGAAGATCTGCGCGTCCAGCACCGCGCCGAACGTCTGCCCTGTCACCTGCTCCACCAGTTTCTCCAGAAGCAGGAAGTTGGTGTTGGAATACTCATAACCCGTGCCGGGCGCAAAATTCGCAGGCTCGCCCGAGGCGATGGCCAGCATCTCATCGGTGCCGATTGGGCGGGTCGGATCTGCCATGATGGCCTCGATAAACGCGGGCATCCCAGCGTCGCCCGGCACCGTGTCGTAGTCCGGAATACCTGAACGGTTTGCAAGCAATTGACGCACAGTGACGGTCTCAATATTCGCGATCCCCTCAAGACCCGTCAGGTCGAGCTGCGCGCTGAGTGGCGCATCAAAATCGATCTTGCCTTCGGCAACCAGGTTCAGGACGACCACGCCCGTCATCATCTTGGTCTGCGATCCGATCTGGAACTGATTGTCGGTGGTTGCGGCCTCTCCGGTCTCGGTATCCGCGACGCCGCGGGACTGCGAGACAGAGAGCCCGTCGCGGTAAATCTCCATCAGCACAGCAGGCGCGGGGGTAACATCCTTGAAACTGTCCATCGCGGTGCGCGGTCCGGCTTGCAGGGCGGAGGGGTCGAAAACAGACATGATATGGTCCTTGATCGTTGCTTGAAGAACGGGCGGATTGCCCGGCAACGCGTCTGCCTGAACCGCAGCGCGCAGGCGTCCGGTTGGATCGGTCAGGACAGATTGAGACGGCTTTTTTGGAAACAGCAGGCGCTGAGGCGCCCTAGCTCAGCGCACCGACAAAGCGGTAGCCTTCGCCATGCGCCGTCGCGATCAGCGCGCCGCCACTGCGCAGGGCGCCCAGCTTGCGCCGCAACCGCGCCACATGGGCATCAATGGCGCGGTCCGACACGGTCGCATCCGCTCCATAGAGCTCCTCAACCAGCACCGCGCGTGACACCACATCGCCGCCGCGCGCAAAGATCGCTTCCAGGAAGCTGAACTCCAGATGGGTCAAGCCAAGGTCATGATCGTCACTGACCCGCCGGGCCACGCGCCGGTCAAAATCCAGCTCCAGATCCCCCATCCGCTGCACGCCCCGCGGCACCGAGGCCGCCTTGCTGCGCTTGCTCCGCCGCAAAACCGACCGGACGCGCGCCAGCAACTCGCGCGGCTCATAGGGTTTGGTCACATAGTCATCCGCACCCAGTTCCAGCCCCACAACCCGGTCATAAACCTCGTTGCGCGCCGACAGCATGATGATTGGAACATCGGTCTCGCGCTGCAGCCGCTTGGCCGCCTCGAACCCGTCCTGATCGGGCAGGATCAGATCCAGCACGATCAGATCGGTCTTCTCGCGATCGAGCGCGGTGAACATATCGTGCGCCGTGAACACACCGGTCGAGCGATAGCCGTTCTTGCTGAAGAAACGTTCCAGGAAACTCGTTTCCTGCCGGTCGTCATCGACGATCAGAATGTGTTCCTGCATGCGCGGCTTCCAAGGTCCCGGGGTGGCTTGGGCCACCGTAGCGCAGGCTTGCCAAGTCCCGCAAGACTGGGCCAAATCGATCCTGTGAATGCTCAAGCGTCCAAAACCCCACGGCGACGCGCGCTGACCCTCGCTGCGGCGGCGGCGGTCCTTTTGTCGATCACCATGGTGCTGGGCACCACGCTCGGCGTGCTGACCCAGGCCCAGTTCTCCGAGGTCGAGACCAGCTGGACTTCCTACTCGGGCGGTCCCGAACGCAAGGGCGCACTGATCAGCGAACTGCGTGGCTTTCTGGGCTATGGCGGCATCATCCACAACTTCAAGAACTACGTGCTGCGCCAGGACCCCGTCTATCTCGACGAGACGCGGCTGCAACTCGAACGCTTCCAACAGGTTGTCTCGGCCTTCGAAGGACTGCAACTCTCCGAGACCGAACGCGGCGCCATCGCGATCATCAGCCGCACCGTCGCCGAGTATGAAACCAACCTCGCCATCGCGGAGCAGGGCGCGCAAGACGGCTGGCCCGTCTCGCGCACCGACACGCTGGTGCGGATCGACGATGGCCCCGCCGTGCAGGCCCTCGCCCGGCTCGAAGCGGAGTGGCGCGCGTTGCAGGATCTCAGCACCGCCCGCCTCTTTGCCGCCGTCACCGAAGGGCGCAACCTGATCTGGATCGGCTATTGGTCGATCCTTGCGCTGTTTTGCACGGCCATGGCGATCGGCGTGCTGCTCTACCTTCTTGTGCGCGATCTGCAATCCGAGCTGCGCCAGCGCCAGCGGCTGCAACAGTCCCAGGCGCGGCTCGCCACCATCGTCGAGCAGAGCCCGGCGACAATCATCCTGACCGACACTGACGCCCGCATCCAATACGTGAACCGCAAGTTCAAGGCGCTGACCGGCTGGGACGATGCCGAGATCATTGGCCAGACGCCTGCTTTTCTGCAATCGGGCGCCACGGCGCCGGGCGATTATGCCGAGGTGCGCGCACGCCTCGAAGCAGGCGCGCCCTGGCAAGGCATCTTCCGCAACCTGCGCAAGGACGGCACGAGCTATTGGGCTGAAACCACGATCCTGCCGCTGCGTGATGCGGAGGGAACGGTGCAGAACTATGTGGGCATCGGCGAGGACATCACCGAGGCGCGCAAGGCGCGCGATCAGGTCGTGCGCGCGCAAAAGCTCGAAGCGGTGGGCCAGCTCGCGGGCGGTGTGGCGCATGATTTCAACAACATCCTGACCACCATCGTCGGCGCCAGTCATCTCGCCGCGATGGACGCGCCCGAGGGCAGCGATCTGGCCAATGAGATCGACCAGATCGGCATCGCCGCGCGCCGCGCCCAGCATCTGGTGCGCGAGCTTCTGACCTTCGCGCGGCGCGAGCCGGCGGTGCCCCAGCCCGTTGTTTTGGCCGATGTGGTGGACGAGGTCGTGCACCTGCTCCGCGCCTCGATCCCGCCGACCACCACAATCACCCTCACGCCGCCCGAAACACCGCTCGCGGTCATGGGCGATGCAACTCACTTGCATCAGATCGTCATGAACCTCTGCCGCAACGCCGCTGAGGCCATGTCCGGCGCGCCCGGCACCATCACAATCCGGATCACCACGACCCAAACCCCCGACGGTGGGCGCGACGCGCCCGACGGGTGGGTTCGGCTCGATGTCTCCGATGACGGGCCGGGCATGAGCGCCCAGACGCTCGCGCATCTCTTCGAGCCCTTCTTCACCACCAAACCGCTCGGCAAGGGCTCCGGCCTCGGGCTCGCGGTGGTGCATGGGCTTGTCGAGGATATGGGCGGGCACATTGATGTCGACAGCACGCTGGGCGTGGGCAGCACCTTCTCGGTCATCCTGCCCGCAACAACCGCTGATCAGGGTGAGACCGGCCAGACCGAGGACCCGCTCCCGCGCGGGACCGAGCGCATCCTGCTGGTCGATGACGAGGCCGAGGTCGCCAGCACCTTCCGCCGACAGCTCATGCGTCTGGGCTATCAGGTCGACGCCTTCAAGGCCCCGGGGCTGGCCTTGGAACACTTCCGCCGCAGGCCGGGCGACTATGATCTCGTGATCACCGACATGGTCATGCCCGAGATGAATGGGCAGGAGCTCGCCAGTGCAATCCGAATCGAACGGATGGATCTGCCGGTCATGATTTGCAGCGGATACCGCCCCGAAGGCGTCGTTCTGGAGGGCGATGCCCCTCTCTTGCTGCACAAACCTATCGATCCGGTGGTTTTTGCGCGACACGTGCGCGCAGCGATCGACCGGCTGTCATAACTTCGACGGGTGTTAACAGGTGGTTAACGCAACAGCGTCACAGGCCGTCACATCCCGTCACATCATTTAACCCAAACGTCACACACGTCACAAAAATGCGTGTTAGCATTGGGTTAGCCAAATTTCGCACCCGGCCAAGCGGCTCTGATCAACCTTGATCAGACGGCTTTACCAGAGGTCCGAAACCCCTTTTCCGAGGAAGCCATGCCCGATTTTTCGGCACAAAGACCTATTGCCTGCTCGCATCCGAAAAAGACCCAACCGGCTGTGCCTGACCGAGCCGCCACACGCCGCATGTCGGCGCCGCGCGCACGCCGGGGCGCCGCGCTGACCCATCCGACCATTCGCAACGGCAAAGCTGCCAGGAAAGGAGTGCGCAGATGATCCGAACCATCCTGTTGACGGGGCTGCTGATGACCGGCACCGCCGTCGCCGCGCAAGAGGCGGTCACGCCGGACCCCGCGCTCGAGGTCGATGCCGCCCGCGCCGAGCTGGGCAAGCGGCTCTTCTATGACGTCCGGCTCTCCGGCGACGCCACGCTCTCCTGCGCCAGTTGCCACCAGCCCGACAAGGCCTTCACCGATGGCGAAGCGCTCTCCGCCGCCTACACCGGCGCGGGGCACTTCCGCAACACGCCCACGCTCGCCAATGTGGGCTTCCGCGACGCCTGGCTGCACGACGGGCGCCTCGGCACCAACCTCAACGACGTCGCCCGCGAGATGATCACCGAGACCTACCTGATGAACATGGACATGCGCATCATGCAGGAGCGGCTGAAGCAGGACCCGGTCTATGTGGAGATGTTCGCCGCCGCGGGCATGTCCGAGCCCTCGAACGGCGGCGCGCGCAATGCGCTGATGGATTTCATGAAAACCATCCAGTCGCGCAATGCGCCCTATGACACCGGCAAGCTTTCCCCCGCTGCCCAGCGCGGTCAGGTGATCTTCGAAGGCAAGGGCAATTGCACCGCCTGCCATGCCGGCACCCGCTTCACCGATGATCAGCCCCACAACACCGGCGTGCCCACCAACCCCGACATCTGGGCCGATCCCGAACGGCACTCCGCCTTTGTGACCTACGCCAAATTTATGGGGGTGCCCGCCTACATGAGCCTGCGCGAGGACATCGGTGCCTATATCCGCACCCACCAGGATGACACCCGCCGCAGCTTCCTCACGCCCACCCTGCGCGAGCTCACCTACACGGCCCCGTATATGCACAATGGCATTTTCGACACGCTCAAGGAGGTGGTGGACTTCTACGACGCAGGCGGCGGGGACGACCCGTTGAAGGACGCGCGCCTGAAGCCCCTGGGCCTCGTCCCATCCGAGAAAGCCGACCTCGTCGCCTTCCTGCAGAGCCTCTCAGGCGAGAGTTTCGAGACCGACGCCTACGTCTGGAGCGCCGATGACTACGACTACGTGCTCATCGAAAACTGGCGCAACGTGAACAACTGAGGGAGATCATGATGACCATCCGAACCACACTCCTCGCCCTCAGCACGCTCACATTGGCCGGCGTGGTTGGAGCGCAGGAACCCCCGCGCCCTGCAGAGCTCTCCGCCCTCGGCCCCGTGCCCATCCCGGCGGACAACCCGATGAGTGACGCCAAGGTCGAGCTGGGCAAAAAGCTCTTCTTCGACCCGATCCTTTCAGGCAACTACGGTATGCCCTGTTCCGCCTGCCACCTGCCCGACGCAGGCTGGGCCGTGCAGGACCGGATCAGCTTCGGCTACCCCGGCACCACCCATTGGCGCAACAGCCAGACCATCGTGAACTCGGCCTATTACAGCAAGCTTTTCTGGGCCGGGGCCAGCGGCAGCCTTGAGCATCAGGCCCGCTCCGCCGCCCGCGGTGGCGTCGCGGGCAATGGCGAGGACGACATGATGGAAGCCCGCCTCGCCTTCGTGCCGGAATACCGCGCCGCCTTCCGCGAGGTTTTTGGCGATGACTGGCCCTCGGTCCGCCACGCTTACATGGCTATCGCCGCCTTCCAGCGCACCATCGTGCAGCCCGACACGCCCTTCGATCAATACATGAATGGCGATGACGCCGCCCTCACCGACCAGCAGAAAGAAGGGCTCGACCTCTTCACCGGCAAGGCCAATTGCGTGACCTGTCACAACGGCGCGCTTCTCTCGGACGAAGCCTATTACAACATCGGCGTGCCCCCGTATGCGGGCTGGGAAGACGACGAGTTGGCGCAGATCACCTTCCGCTTCGAGCTCTACGCCAAAGGCTCGACCGAAGAGATGTACCGCACCACCAAGGATGACCCGGGCCTGTACTTCCGCACCAAGCAAAAGTCCGACAAGGGCAAGTTCCGCGTGCCGTCCCTGCGCTACACCGCCTACACCTACCCCTACATGCACAACGGCATGATCGAGACGCTGCGCGATGTGGTGGTCTTCTACAACGAGGGCGGCGGCGAGAATGAATTCTCGGCCAACAAGACCGACCTGATCCAGCCGCTGGGCCTCAATGACAGCGAAATCGACGCGCTCGTGGCCTTCCTCGAAAGCCTCTCGGGCCCGGAGCTCCTGATCGAAGAGCCGGAAATCCCCGAGATGGAACCGCTGCCCGCGGCACAGAACTAAGGAGCAGGACAATGACCAGGATTGATCCGAAAATCAGACGCGCGATCTACGGCGAGAACGGCGAGAGTCAAGCGGCGGGCACCAGCGGCTGCCTGATGACCCGCCGCCAGATGCTGCTCACGGGTGGCATCGCCACCACGGTGGTCATGGTCGGCATCCCCGGCATGCCCGAGGCGCAGACGCCCGCTGCCGTCTCGACCTATCCGCGCAAGCTCATCGCCAAGCTGAGCGAGCTGCAAGTCGATGAGCCCTTGGACTTCACCTACCCGGACGAGGGCCAATACTCAGAATCCATCCTCGTCAAGCTCGGCACCGAAGCGGGCGGCGGATTGGGCCCAGAAAAGGACGTGGTCGCTTTCAACTACACCTGCACCCATCAGGGCGGCCCGCTGCAGGGCACCTACCAGGCCGCCGACAAGGCGCTTGGCCCCTGCCCCCTGCACCTGACCACCTTCGACCTCACCCGCCACGGCATCTTCATCTCCGGGCAAGCGTATCAATCGCTGCCCCAGGTGCTCTTGGAGCTCGACGGCGATGACATCTACGCCGTTGGCATGTTCGGCCTGATTTATGGCCGTTTCGACAATCTGCAGGGCTGAGGAGACCCCAATATGTCCACACCATACTATGTCCCCGAAACCTCCGTCCCGCTGCCGCCGCCCGATGCGGATGTGATCTCCACCGCCTGCGACTATTGCATCGTGGCCTGCGGCTACAAGGTCTACCGCTGGCCCGTCGCGGGCGGGAAAGTCGGCGGCCCCATGGCCGAAGACAACGCCTTTGGCGAGGACTTCCCCGTGGCCCCCCTGGGCGCCTGGATCGCGCCCAACATGCACAACATCGTGCTGCACAATGGCGAGCCGCATCACATCGTGATCATCCCCGACAAGGACGCGGAATTCGTCAACTACTCCGGCAACTCCTCGATCCGCGGCGGTGCGCTGGCGCAGAAGGTCTACAACCCGCAGACGCCCACACGCGACCGGTTGACCAGCCCGATGGTGCGCATGTTCGGCGTGCTGATGCCCGTCACCTGGGACTTCGCGCTCGACATCGCCGCCGAGGTGGGCAACTACGTGCTCGAAAAGCACGGCACCAATGCCTATGGCGTGAAAACCTTCTCCTACGGCTACATGGAGAACACCTACGCCATCACCAAGTACGCCCTGCGCCACGTCCGCACCGCGAATTTCACCTTCCACGACACGCCCTCGGATGTGACCTCGACTCCAGGGTTCCGCGATGCGGGCTTCGACAATTTCGGGCCGTCCTATGACGACTGGGCCGAAGCCGATTGTCTCCTCATGTGTGGCACCGATCCTTACGAGTCGAAGACCATCCTCTTCACCGACTACATCATGCCCGCCATCCAGGGCGGCCAGAAGGCGATCTTCCTGCTGCCCCGCCGCACCGCAGGCACCGCCTTTGCCGAGAAGAACGGCGGCATGGTCATCGACATCCAACCCGGAACCGACCTGCCCGTGGTGCTCGCCATCGCGCGCGTGATTGTCGAGAACGGCTGGGAGGATGCCGAGTGGATCAAGGAGTGGGTCAACAACAAATGGGAAAGCTCCTCCGGCTTCGGCCAAGGCACTCGCAACACGCCCTGGCAGTGGCGCACAACCTGGGGCAAGTTCCAGACCGCAGGCTTTGAGGACTGGAAAGAGTGGCTGCTCGCCCAAGACTACTCCGAGCCCGAAAAAGCCGCTGAAATCGCCCAGATCGACGTGCAGAAAATCTACACCGCCGCCGAATGGATGGCGAAACCGAAAGAGGACGGCACGCGCCCGAAGACCTCGATCATGATCGAGAAAGGCTTCTACTGGTCCAACAACACCGGCAACACGCAGGCCATCTCGGCGCTTGGCATCGTCGTCGGCGCGGGCGGACGCCCGGGTCAGGTCATCGGGCGCGCGGGCGGGCACCAGCGCGGTGGATTGCGCGGCGGCGGCTACCCTCGGAACAAATCGCCGGAAAAGCTGCCCGGACGGCGGCGGCGCGCCATGGACACCGACCGGTATCTCATGAGCGGGCACACCCGGCTCGCCCATGTGATCGGCACCACCTGGGTGCAGGCCATGTGCGGCAGCCAATCGCTGCAGGCCAAGTTCGACGAGCTGACCACCCGCAACCCGCATCAGGTCACGAGCTTCGAGAAGGCCGACATCATCGACACGCTGAAACGCCGTGTGGACTCGGGCGGCATGGTGGTCTGGAACCAGGATATCTACCTGGTCGATCCCATCGGCGCGCGCTATGCGGACATCATCTTCCCCGCCTCCGGATGGGGCGAGGACACCTTCACCCGCGCCAATGGCGAGCGCCGCATCCGGCTCTATCCAAAGTTCTACGACGCACCCGGGGATGCCAAGTCCGACTGGTGGATCATCGCCAACCTCGCCAGGAAGATGGGCTTCGAAGGCTTCGACTGGCAGAACTCCAACGACGTGTTGGAGGAAGGCGCGCGGCATTCGCGCGGCTCCCGCAAGGACTTCAACATGGTCAAGGTCGCGGCGCAGCGTGAAGGTAAGACCCTGCACCAGAAGCTCGGCGAATTCGGCACCAACGGCATCCAGGGCCCCGTGCTGATGGACAAGGACGGCACTCTGGTCGAGACCAAGCGCCTGCACGACGTCAACCGCGTCCTGCCCGAGGAAGGCCCGGTGGGAGCGACCGTCTTCAACAAGAAGCTCACCCATTTCAACAGCCAGACCGGCAAGTGCAACATCCAGAAAGCGCCGTGGGATCTCTTCTCCAGCTACTGGGAGTGGCTGAAGCCCCGCGAGGATGAGATCTGGATCACCTCCGGCCGCATCAACGAACGCTGGCAATCGGGCTATGACGACCGGCGCCGCCCCTACATCGTGCAGCGCTGGCCCGAGAACTGGATCGAGCTGCACCCCTCGGTGGCCGAAGCGCGCGGTATCGAGAACGGTGACTACGTTCAGGTCTATTCCGACCGCATCCCGGTGCAGACCAACACGATCATCGGCGTGGAGGGCTCGGATTTCGACTTCGACAGCCTGCTGAAGAACGGGCATATCGAGCTCACCAGCGCCTTCGTGACCGCCGTCGCCATCGTGACCCCGGCGGTGAAGGAGAACCTCGGCTACATGGACTTCCTGCACACCGCCCAGCCTGCGAACGCGCTCTCCGGCCGGGTCGTGGACTGGATCAGCGGAAACTACAACTACAAGATGGGTGTGGGTAAGGTCCGCAAGATGGGCGAAAGCCCCTACAAGCCCCAGTTCCGCTCCATGTCCTTCGCCCGGCGCGACATCGCCTGATCTCTGCCCGGCGCCCACCCTGGGCGCCGGGTGTCCCTTCCCAAGAAGGACTGCACCCATGCGCGACGAAGTCCATCTAACCAACACAACCGAAGTGATCCGTGGCTATCTCACCTCCGAGAACGAGGTGATCCGCTGCGCCGCGCTTCAGGCTTATCTGGCGCAGCTCCCCGACCCGGAGGCGTGTCGCGCCCTGCTCCGCGAGGCGCTGACGGACCCGGACCCCGACCTGCGCAGCGACGCGATGGAGGCGCTGGCCGAGATCGCCACACCCGCCGATCTGCCCGCGATCCGCCGCTCGCTGACGGGCGATCCGGTGCGCGAGGTGAAGCTCGCCGCCCTGCGCGCGCTTGGCCGTCTGGGCGAGGCGGAGGACATCGACCTCATGCGCGCGCTGGTGCTGTCGCGCTGCGAGGATCGCGTCGCCTGGGAGGACGATCTGAGCGACTGGGAAGACTGGCTCGACATCCAGGTCGCCGCCATCGCCGCCCTCGGCCAGCTTGGCGCAACCGACTGCATCGAGAATCTCTTCACCGCCCGTGACGACCCGCAAGGCCAGACCCTCGACACGGTCGTGTTCGACGCGCTTGGTCAAATGGGCTCGGAAGGTCTCTCCTGGCTGCTGGCCGTAGTACAAACCGACCCCGGGCTCGGCGCCAAACGCGCGCTCGACGCCCTCTCCAAGCTTGCACCGGAGATGCTGATCGACCACATCGACACGCTGCTTGCGCAGTCCAATCCAAACCTGAGGCTGCACGCGGTTGCCGCGCTGGACGCGTCGTCAGAGACGCTCGCCGGGCTTGCCCAATACGACCCCGCGCCAGAGGTGCGCCGCGTCGCCTTGCAGAAGGCCGCGAAAGTCTCGCCAGAGTTGGCCCTGAACGCCTTGCGCGATCCGGATGCTTCGGTTCAGGCAACGGCACTCGATCTGCTGGCCCCGCCGCACTCTCCAAAAGACCAGGAGGCGGTGAAAGACAACCTCTGCGCCTGGGTCACAGTCGGTCCGTCAAAGCTCGCCGCGGCGGCGGCGCGCAACCTGCCGCGCCTCGCACCCGAGCGGGCAGAGCCTTTGCTCATTGCTCTGGCCCAGAACCAGACCCACGGCCTCGACGCCGCAGTGACAGCTGTCCGCGCCTTGTCAGAGCTTGCACCGCCTTTGCAGACCTCGGTCTTCGGGCTGTTGCTGGCGAATCCCGCGCAACAGGTGCGCATCGCGGCTCTGGTTGCGCTCAAGGACCGGTCCGCCGAGCCTGATGCCCGCGCCTGCCTTGTCGCAGCAATCTCTGAAACGCTGCTGTCCGACGACGAGGCGACGCGGCCCCCGCCTGACAGCGAGGCGGCGCAAGAGCTTGGCGCTCCAAAAGGTGAAGGCGCCGGGGCCTCTCGCGTGCGGATCACGCGCACGGGCGACATCGTGACAGCGGACGCGGACGACCCCGGCGAGGGCTCGACCCTCGCGGCGATCCTAACAGAGACCACGGAAGCCCCCACCTCCGCCCTCGCGGAAGACACCCCCGAAGAAAGCGCGCCCAAGCGCAAAAAGCGGCGTCCGGTGGAGGGCCCGTTAGAGATCGCCCGCACCCTCGCCCTCGATGCCATTCGGCTCTGCGGCGGCTGCCCCGGCGATGACATCGAAACCGCTCTGCTCGCGCGGGTCGAAAGCGCCGACACCGAAATACGCCGCACAGCGACAATCGCCTTGAGTGCGAGCCGTACGATCGACTCCGACGCTGCAAAACCGGTCATCGATGCGGCCCTCGCAGATGGGGACCCGCAGACGCGCTTCCATGCCTTCAAGCTGCGCGATTTTGGCGCCGGAGATGACAGGATCCGGGCACAAGCTCTGGCGGATGCCGACCCGCTGATCCGCGCGGAAGCCGTGGCGCGCATGGATGATCAAGAGGCGCTCCGCTACGTGACCGACCCCGCTGCAACTGTGCGCGCCGCTGCAATCAAGGCGCTTCTGAACGCGCCGGAGCCCGCGGTGCTGCAAAAGGCTTTCGAGGCCCTCGAACAGGGCCAACAGATCGATACTCTGGCCACGCTGACCGGCGCAGAGCGCGCTGTCCGAGAAATGGCCATCGCCGCTCTAAATGGGCCGGACATCACGGCACAGCGGGCCTATGTGCTGCTGCGCGCGCTGGCGGGACAGATAAGCTGAGGGCAGCCCCCGCGTGGGGCGGCGGGGCTGGCCCCGCCGCCCCACGCGGGGGTCCTACGCCCAAAACTCGTCGACAAAGACAACGGTGTCGACCGCGCTCAAGTCAGCGGGCGTCACCCCGTCCAGAAGGGCAATCTCGACCCCATCGACCAGCACCATCACAGCCCCCCCCACATCACTGAAGGACGCTGTGGCGCTGCGCCCGAAGCCGACCAGCTGCAACTGGTCTTCTCCGGCAACAAAATCCGCGATCTCATCGAACCCGGTCTCGCCAAAACGGAAGACGAAGTCATCGCTGCCGCTGCCGCCGCGCAGCGTATCGAACCCGTCACCACCCGAGATCACGTCATTGCCGCGATCACCGCCGAGATCGTCGTCACCGTCGCCGCCCAGCACCACGTCATTGCCACGCCCGCCTTTCAGCAGATCGTTGTCGTTACCACCGTCCAGCGTATCGAACCCCTTGCTGCCAAAGAGCGTGTCGTCGCCCAGCCCGCCGATCATCAGGTCAGCACCGGTGCTGCCGCGCAGCAGGTCATCACCGTCACCGCCGTTGAGCGTGTCATCGCCGCGCCCGCCGCTCAGCGTATCCGCATCCATATCGCCCGAGAGATCATCTTCGCCATCGGCACCATCCAGCATGTCCTCGCCCGATCCACCTTCCACGGTGTCATCACCGCGTCGGCCATTCACGATGTCGTCGCCCGCGCCTGCAATGGTCAGCCCACCCTCGGGGTCCGTGTCGATCACATCATCACCACCGCGGGTAAAGAGCGCCTCCCATCGGATCTCGGCATTGGCCGCGACCTGCCTGCCCACCTCCAGACCGTTGAGATTGCCGTCCTGAATGTGGATGCCACCGTAGAGACGCGAAATCCCCGCCTCCTCCGCCGCTTCGGTCAGGGTGTCCCACTGCAACACAACGGGCGGCCCGGCGCCGAAATCCTCAAACACCAGCTCACTGGTCTCATAACGGCCCAAGAGATCGATGCCCGCCACACCATCGAGGTCATAATTGCTGAGCGATGTGCCATCGTAATAGACGTCCGAGCCGACAAAGCTGGCGATGGTCTTGGCCGCCGCCATCGAAAAGGTCGAATGCCCCGAGACGTACTCCGGGAAGGGCGGCGTCACGAAAGTCACGTTCTGATAGGGCTGCCACTCCTGCCCAAGGATCGTCTGCGTGCCCTGGTTGACCCCGCCCCAGGCCTCGATCTCCTGATCAAAGAACAGATCGCGGATCGCCGACTGCGGGCGCACGTAATCATAGGCATATTTCGCCTCCCACGTGGCAATCCCCGCATCAAAGACCGCCGCGTTCAGCGCAAAGAACATCTTGGCATCTTCGTCGATCCCATGCCCCTCGCGCAGCGCAATGTCCTGTGCAATCTGGTTCCAGTGACCGGGAGGCGACTCGGTGCGCGGCCCGTCAGCCCAGAACTCCGCAACCACCTTCTGCTCATTGGTCAGGTTGGCCGAGAAATCGATCACCTCGGCAATCTGATCGCGATAGGCCTGGTCATTCGTGGTCACCTTGCCGGTGCCATCCACGTAAGCCGAGAAATCACCAAGCTGCGGCGGGGCATCAGGCCGGAACTGATCGCCCGACGCCAGCGCAAAACTGTCGACCGATCCCCAATGCGGCGTCAGCGCCACCTGGTCCACATAGCTCGAGGGATCGTTGTTATCGATGATCGGCACGCCATTGGCGTCGGTCACCGTGCCGGTCGGCACCCGCAGGGGCTGCCAGTGATTGGGGTCGAAATCATCCCCACCCGGGGCGCGGCCACTGTCCGGATCGGCAGAGTTTACCGGCGCATAGCCGGTGGTATCGGCAAAATCGCTTTGGGCGTTGGATCCATCCGCAGCCCGCGCGGCAAAGACATTCTCGGCAGCCAGAGCGCCGACCCCCGCGGCCGAGCCCGTGCCCGCAACCGCGTCGGCGGGGTCATACCCCAGATCGGCCATGAAATCATCGAACTTATCGGCCTCAGAAGGGAAGAGCGCGCTCAAGGTCACATAGGCGGCAAAGCTCACCGCTTCGGCCTTGTTGGCCTCGGTGTTGCTCAGCCCCGTGCCGATCTCGGAATAGTGGCCATAAGCATCCGGATCAAAGGCCGCCCAGGCGTCATAGACGGCGGCACTCACCACATGCAGCTGATAGGTTGTCGCCGTGGGCTTGGCGCCGCCTTCGCGAATGGCCTCGAGCATCACCTCGTTCCATTGCGCAACAATAGATTGCTGTTGAACAGTCATAATCAAAAACTCCGATAAAAAGTGCTTTGGTTTAAATAATGAAACAATGCTACGTGACACCGCACACAACTCAAAGAGTTATCTTTGAAATCAAGCGCTTGCCTCAACCATAGATAGAAACAGCGCCCATAAGGCTGGCATATGCCTGGTCACGGGCGGCGATCGAATGACATCCCCACCCGCATCCGGTCGCTTGATCACCCCAAACCCCCAAAGCTCATCGTCAGACACGGACCCTGCGGCCCGACTTGGACGATATCCCGATCCGCACTACCCTGAGTGTTGATTCAATGTTGATTCCAATGGTGATGGCACTTTGCCTGGGGGGCATCAGATGCGCACATGGTCGTTCGTTCCGTCGGAAAACCGCCTTGAGACCGACGAGGAAGTCGCCCATCTGACCGGCAAGGCCACCTCCGTGCTGCGCTACCTGCTGCAGAACCAGGGCGCCGTGGTCTCGCGTGACGAAATCCTCAAAGCGATCTGGCAGGATGTGCACGTCACGCCGGACCTGGTGCGCGAATACATCTTCGACATCCGCCAGGCGCTCGGCGATGACGCGAGCAATCCGATGTATATCGAGACCATCCGCGGCAAGGGGTTCCGGCTGCTCGGCGGGGTCGAGGTCCAGCGCAGCCGAAACGGAGAGGAGGCGGGCATCCGCCGCCCGCGCATCGCCGTGCTGCGGCCCGATTGCCTCGAAGGCGGCCCGCGCTGGCAGCGCTTTGCCGACGGCATGGCCGACGAGTTGATCACCGATCTGGCGCGGTTCAGCGATCTGGCGGTGATCGCCCGGGTCTCCTCCTTTGCCGCCGACAAGTCGAAGTCGATCCTCGATGTGGTGGACCAGCTCGATGCCGACTACGTGGTCGAAAGCAGCCTCTCGGCCTGGTCCGATCACCTCAAGGCGCAATTCCAGCTCATCGACGGGCGCAACGGGCTGCACGCCTGGGCCGAAAGCATCGAACGCCCGATCACTTCCATGCCCAAGCTCTCGGGCGACATCGCGCTGACCGTGGCGAACCACCTTGGCGGCCCTGCGGGCGCCATCGTCCGGGCCGAGCAGCGCTATGCAGTGCGCCGCCCGCTGTCGGAACTGAACGCCTATGAGCACTACGTCATGGCCTGCCATCTGGAGGAACACTACGATCAGGCCTCGATGCAGCGCGGGCTGGAGCATGCGGAAAAGGTCATCGAAATGGACCCGGAGTTTGCCCGCGGGCACCTCGTGCGCGCCATGTTCTGCGACCGGGGCGAAGCCATCTCGAACACCCGCAGCCAGACGGAATGGATCCAGGAAACCGCCCTCTCCGCCGAAAAAGCGCTGAGCATCGACGGGCGCGACCCGCTGATCCTGTCAGAATGCGCTCGCGCCTTCGCCAATACGGGGCGCCCGGCCCTGGCCCGCAACGCCGCCGTGCGTGCCGCCGACTTTGCGCAGAACGACTCGCTCGCTGCCCTCAACACCGCCTCGTCGCTCACCCTGGTCGCCGGAGAGTTCGCGCTGGCCGACCAGATGCTCGATGCCGCCTTCTCGCTCTGTCCCGCCCCGCCCGCCTTCTACGCCTTTGCGCGCGGGCGCAATCTGCTCTTCTCGGGCCGCTATGCCGAGGCGGAAGAGGTCGCAGAGACCGGCCCGGACTACGAATCCACCTACGTCATCCGGCTGCTGTCGCAGGCCCTGCAGAACAAGGCCGAGGCCGCGCAAGAGACGCTTCAGGTGCTGCGCGCCAAATACCCGCATTTCAGTTTCGAGACCTACCCCAAGAACATGGGCATGGTGGCCGAGGCCACGCTGGCAACCTACAACGAGGCGGTCGCGCGGCTCGGCGTCGACTGAGCGCCTAGCCCTCCGTCTCGATCAACGGCACCGGCCCGGCCCGCAACAACAGCAGGTCGGCCCAGAACCACAGCAGGAAACACAGGATCATCATCGCGGGCAGCGCGACCTGCGCCAGCGATCCGTCGCTGCCGAAGATCGCAACCGCGAGGGCCGCAATCGACGGCGCGCGGCTCACGATCACCGCCAGCCGGAACCCGGCATCGAGCCACGCCCGCCCGGGCACCACCAAGGTCGGCAACACCGCCGTGCCCAGCTTGCCCCCGGCCAAAAGCACGCCTGCCAGGAGTGCCAGCGTCGTGTCTCCCAGCCAGACCAACGCAATCGTCAGCATGATCGCCGCCAGCCCCGCGAGCAGATCGCCCAGCTGCACCAGCCGCGGTTGCGGACGGGCCGGATCACCCCACGCCCGCTCATAAAGCACACCCGCAAGAATGAAGACGATCATCGACCCGGTCAGCCAGAGCGCGCCGGGGCTCCCGACAAAATAGGCCGCAAGCGCCGCCGCAACGCCGGTGTCGGCGCGCAGATACACAAGCTGCGTGGTCACACCGGCGGCCAGCGCCAGCACATTGCCGATGTTGTAAAGCGCCCCGGGCCCCGGTGATCGCATCCACCCCGCCCGGCCCACAGCCGGTGAGACCCGCCTGACAGCGGCGGGTTCCGCTGTCGCACTCCGGCCAAATGATGGTTTTTCCGCGTTGCTGCACAAGGCTCTACCCTCCAAATAACTTACTGAAAAAATGCGCAACGCACGGGGTGCACCAGCGCATGGGCCAAGCCTAGCGCCGCAGCCGAGACGGGTTTCGATGAGTCTTTGTTGATTCCGCAGGTTAACCACAAAATCAGTGACTTAGAGCGCGCCTCTTGGGCTCAGACGAAGCGATTGGAGAGGCGCGCAGCCAGATAGCGGGCCGGGTCCGGGTCATCCTGCATCATGGTTTCGCGCCAGGCCGTCTGCTCAGCCTCGATGATCGCCAGCTCCCAGACACAGGCCACCACCGGGCGGGTCACCGTGTCCATCGGCGCCGCTGCCCCATAGAGCTGGCGGTGGATGTGCTGGCAGAGCACCGAGCCCTGCACCCACCACTGCGCCGCGATCGTGAGGCCCCATGCGCCGGGGTGAATGATCACGAAGCCCAGATCGTTGCTGTCGCCCATCTCGGTGACCTTGGCCCGCACCTCCTCGGCCAGAAACCGCGCGGTTCGGTCCCGCATCTCAGGGGTGATTTCCTGACCCGGCGCCAGCAGCCCGTAGAGCTTGACGCGCAGCGTGCCGACCTCGGCCTCGCCCTCATCGGTCACCTCCCGGGGCTGATGGCGTTCAATATGCGGGGCAGACATCGCACCGGTCCTCCTGGATCACGCGACGGTCCGGCAGAGGGCGGGACCCTCGCCCTGATACCGCCCGCATCATCCCCGGACAAGCCGCATCGCTCAGCCCGGTTCGGACAGCTCCTCCGCCAGCCAGGCGATCAGCTTGTCCGCGTCCGCATGCCCCGCGCGCCCGGCACTGCGAAACACCGAAAGCTCCGCCGGGCGGGGCACCGTCTCGGCGCACGGGCGCACCAGCTTGCCATCGGCCAGCATCGCTTCGGTGGTGCGCCGCCAGCCCAGCGCAACCCCGCGCCCCGACGCTGCCGCCTGCAGCGCCAGCGGATAGCTGTCAAACGGCACGAACCGGGGCCGCTCCGGCAGCACCGCGCCCACGCTGTCGAACCACGCGGCCCACTCGACCCACTCCTGCGGCACCACCCGGTGCACCAGCAGCGGAAACCGGACCAGCGCGGCGGGCGCCAACGGCAGGGTTTCCTCCGCCACCAGCTCCGGCGCGCAGACCGGAAAGATCTCGTCCGGCGCGGTGAAGGCCAGCCGATGCGCGCCGGAGGGCCGGCCCGTGGTCTGCATCGCCACGTCGAACACCTCCGTGGCTTCGGTGATCGGCCGCAGGGCGCTGACCACCCGCAACTCGGTATCCGGATACCGCGCGTGAAACCGCGCCAACCGCGGCATCAGCCAATAGAACGCCTCGCAGAGCTGGCAGTGCAGCACCAGCTCGCCGCCCAGCCGCGCGCCACGCAGGGCGTTCATCTCGGCGGCGATATCCGCAAGCGCCGCGCTCACCACGCGCCCCAGCCGCCGCCCCGCATCCGTCAGGAACACCGCCCGGTTTCGCCGCTCGAAGAGCGCCACGCCAAGCTCACGCTCCAGCTGCGCGATCTGCTTGCTGACGGCGGTCTGCGTCATGCCCAATTCCGCCGCCGCCCGCGAAAAGCTCTCGACCCGTGCCGCCGCCTCGAAGGGTCGCAACCGCGACAGCGGAGGCAAGGCTTTGCTCAGGTTCTCCATAACCTCACCTCATGGGTAAAAGCCAAAAACTAATTTTTTCTGGCGTTTCTTATATGATTTTCTGCCCGTCGAGAGAAGCCGAAGGAGACCGCGCATGACACCAAGGCTGGATCGCCGCCGCACCCTCTGGGCTATTCTGGCAATCATCGCCTCCGTGTTCGCTCTGTCGCTCGGCGATGCCGTGATCAAGCAGACCGGCATCGCGCTGCCTCTGTGGCAGATGTACATCCTGCGCTCGGCCCTCGTGGTGCCGGTGCTCTGGGCACTCGCGCGCAGGCAGGGCCCGCTCTGGCCCGCAGCGCCCGCGTGGGTCGGGCTGCGCAGCCTGCTGCTGATCACCATGTGGCTGAGCTATTACCTCGCCCTGCCCCATATGCCACTCTCGCTCGCCGCCGCCGCCTACTACACCGGGCCGCTTTTCATCGTGGCCTTTGCCGCCGCCCTCGCGCGGTGCTGGCCGACACCACGCGCGCTCATCGCGATTGCGGGCGGCTTTCTGGGGGTCGTCCTGATCCTGCGGCCCGAAACGGCGGGGTTTCAGGTCATCGCCCTGCTGCCCGTCTTCGCCGCCGTGCTCTACGCCTGCGCAATGCTCCTGACGGCGGCGAAGTGCCAGGGCGAAAGCCCGCTGGTCCTCGCCCTCGCCCTGAACATCGGCTTCGTGATCGCGGGGGTGGGCCTCGGCCTCGCCGCGGGGCGCGACGGCTCGTTCATGCTGGGCCCCTGGCAGCCGCTCGACAGCCACCTTATGATCACCATCGCAGCACTTGCCGCCTGCCTGCTCATCGGCAGCGTCGGCGCCGCCTTCGCCTATCAGAACGGCCCGCCCGCCACCATCGCGGTCTTCGACTACAGCTATCTCGTGTTCAGCCTGCTCTGGGGCGCTGTGCTCTTTGCCGAAAGCCCCGGCCACATCGCCTTGCTCGGCATCCTCACCATCTTCGCCGCCGGACTGCTTGCCCTGCCGCGGCGGGGCTAGAGCACCGGCCCGATGGTCGCGATGACATTGTGCCAGATCCGCTCGTGCCGCGGCCAGGCCAGCACCTCCGCATGCCGCACAACCTCGGACCGCGCGATATAGCTCTGCTGGCGCGCGCGCAAATCACAGGTCACGCCCGTGTCCTGCAGCAGGATGTTGTTCTCGTAATTGAGATCAAAGCTGCGCTGGTCGAGGTTCGACGAGCCAATCACGCTCACACAGCCATCCACGGTCAGCGTCTTTGCGTGCAGCAACCCGCCCTTGAACTCGTAAATGCGGCAGCCCGCGGACAGCAGCTTGCGATAGTAACTCCGGCTCGCCGCCGCCACGACCCAGCTGTCGTTGCGTTTGGGGAAGATCAGGCTCACCGCCACGCCCCGGTGTGCGGCGGCACAGAGCGCTTCCAGCACCGTGGCATCCGGCACGAAATAGGGCGTCGAGAGGATCAACTCCTCCTGCGCGCAGGCAAAGAGCCCCGAGAAGAGCTGCGGCGTCGCCCCCCGCCGCTCGGTCGGCCCGTCGCCCATGACCTGCGCGGGAAACCCGCCCTCCAGCGGGACCGCCCGCAGCGGAAAGCTTTCGAACGGCTCACCCGTCGCCTGCAGCCAGTCGCTTAAGAAAAGCACCTCGTTCTGCGCCACAACCGGCCCTTCGAAGCGCAGCATCACGTCAACCCAGGGCGCATATTTCGCCTTGATGCGGAACTCCGGGTCCGCCGCGTTCTGGCTGCCGCAATAGGTGATCTGCCCGTCGATCACCGTGATCTTGCGGTGGTTGCGCAGGTCCAGACGGCTGGTCAGCACCGTGCGCACCGGCTTTTTCAGCGGCAGCGTCACGGCCAGGCGCACGCCCGCCTCCCCCATCCGCCGCCACAGCTCCGAGCGCACCAACCGGCGCGAGCCCAGCCCGTCGGCCATCGCCCGGCAGACCACCCCGCGCCCCGCCGCACGGATCAGCGCCTCGGCAATCGCCGTGCCCGTCTCATCGGTCAGCCAGATGTAATAGAGCACGCTCACCCGCTCGGTCGCCGCATCAATGTCCTGCACCAGCCGCACCGTGGTGGCGGCCTCATCGGCCAGCAGCTCGGCGCGGTTGCCCGGCACCGGGTGAAACCCGTTGATCGAGGCGGCATAGTGAAACGCTGGGCGATAGAGCGGCGCGATCAGCTCATCCGCCGCGCCGGGCACGCCCATGAAGGCCTGCGCCTTGGCCCGCAGCGCATCAAAGACCGCCTGATGCCGCTTGTTCGCCCGGTGCCCCAGATCGACCTCGCCAAAGAGGAAATAGACCGCACTGCCGAAATAGGGCAGCAGGTTCAGCACCACAAACCACGCCATCCGCGCCGGCGGCGACAGGTCATCGCGCAGCAGGATGCGCGTGGTGAAACCGATCACCACGAAGACATGCGCCGCCACCGCCAGCCAGATCATCGGGCGCCCTCCGGAAAGGCCACATCCATCACGATGGGCAGGTGATCCGAGGCGCGGCGGGCAAGCTCCGAGCGGTGCACACGGGCCGTGACCGCCTCCACCGCCCCGGCCAGCACGAAGCGGTCGAGCGCCGTCACGGGCCGCGCTGCATGAAAGCTCGGCCCGGGCGAGACCACCTGCGCGCCCGCGTCAAAACACATCTTCTCCCGGTTCCACTCGTTGAAATCGCCCGCGATGATCACCGGGTGATCGCAGCCGTTCAGATACCCCTGCAACGCCGTCATCTGCTTGCGCCGGATCGCGCGGGTCAGCCCCAGATGCACCCCCACCACCTCCACATCCGGCGGCCCCACGCGCACCGCCACCGCCCCGCGCGGCTCCAGCGAGGGGATATCGATCCGCGACGTCTCCCGCACCGCAAAGCGCTCCCGCATCAGGATTGCATTGCCATGCCAGCCATGGCTCAGCGGGCGCGCTGAGACATCCGCCAGCACATAGCCCAGCTCCGCCTCCAGCCGCTCCAGCGGCAAGACCCCCTCGCGCGGCCCGGTGCGCTTGTCGGCCTCCTGCAACACCACCACATCCGCATCGATCTCGGCCAGCACATCGGCAATCCGATCCGGGTCGCGCCGCCAATCGAGGCCAACGGCCTTGCGAATGTTGTAGCTGGCAATGCGCATCACGCGGCGGTCGCCCCTGTCGCTCTCATCCCGCGTGGCGTGCTCATCGCCCCTCCTTCATCACAGCGCGTGCGGCACAATCTCATATCCCGCGCCCGCTTTGACAAGGGCTGGCGTCCAGATCACCGCCACGCGCAGCGCCGCGCGCCCCTTACTTGATAAAAACACTTGGGTATCTGGAGAGAACGCGCTAAGAGGGCCACACACTGCTTAACACATCGGAGACCGCCATGTCGTTTCACACGCCATCCCGTGGCTTCCTTGCTGCTGTTACAGCCAGCGCGCTCATGATCGCGCAAGCCAGTGAAGCTCAAGCCGAAGCCCTCACTGTCACCGACATTGCCGGACGGCAAGTCACCTTCACCGAACTGCCCGACAAGATCGTCCTCGGCGAAGGGCGGATGATGTATTCCATCGCCCCGCTGGTCGACGGCAACCCGTTCGAGAAGATCGTCGGCTGGAAGGATGACCTCATCCTCTATGACCCCGACGCCTTCCGCAAATACAAGGCCGCCTTCCCCGAAGACACCGCGCGGCTGATCAACTTCGGCAATCCTTACGCGGGCGATTTCAGCGTTGAAGCGGTGCTTGAGGCTGAGACCGATCTGGTGCTGCTCGACGTGGGCAACCTCTTCAAGGCCGAAGAAACGGGCCTGATCGAGAAGCTGGAGGCGGCGGATGTAAACGTGGCCTTCGTCGATTTCCGCCGCAACTCGACCGAGAACACCGTGCCCTCCCTGCTGCTCATGGGCCGCATCCTCGGCGAAGAAAAACGCGCCGCTGAATTCATCGACTTCTACATCGCTCAGATGCGTAAGGTGACCAATGTGGTCGACGCGATCCCCGCTGAGGAACGCCCGCTGGTGGTGATCGAGAACGCCGCCGGGTGGCAGCCCGATTTCTGCTGCTGGTCCTTCGGTCCTTACAACTACGGGCGCTTTGTCGAGCTGGCGGGCGGCGTGAACTACGCCTCGACGCTCGCCAATGCCTACTCCGTGGACATCTCCCTCGAAGGCATCCTCGAGGCCGACCCGGACCATATCATCGGCACAGGTGCCAACTGGGCCGAGGCCAAGCCCGAGGTCACCTCGACCCTGCTCGGCTATGAGGGCGATCCGGCGGTGAACGCCGAGAAGCTGCAGGCGCTTGCCGACCGCACCGGCTTTTCCGAGCTGCGCGCGGTGCAGGAAGGCCACCTGCACTCGATCTATCACCAGTTCTACAACTCGCCCTACCACTTCGTCGCGGTGCAGCAGATCGCCAAATGGCTGCACCCCGAGGACTTCGCGGATCTCGACCCGCAGGCCGCCTTCGAAGAGCTGCACGACAAGTTCCTGCCCTTCGACGCCTCCGGTCAGTTCTGGGCCACTTTGAATTGACGCACAGGCGCCCGCTGCTCGGCGCAGCGGGCGACCCCCAGCTCCGGACTCCGTGATGACAGATCAAACGCAGAGCCTCGCTCCGCCCGCCGCAATGCTGGTCGCCGCCTACAAGCGTCGCAGCCTGCGCCGCGTCACCCTCGTGCTCGCTGCTGCGCTCACGCTCGCTGCGCTCATCGTGCTCGACGTGATCACCGGCCCCGCAAACCTGAGCTTCTGGCGTACGGTTGAGGTCATCCTCGACCCCGGCCAAGCCACGCCCAAGGAGGCTGTGATCATCTGGCAGCTGCGCCTGCCCGTGGCCCTCATGGCCGTCGCGGTCGGCGCGATGCTGGGTGTCGCGGGCGCTGAGATGCAGACCATCCTCAACAATCCACTGGCCGACCCCTTCACGCTCGGCCTGTCCTCGGCGGCCAGCTTCGGTGCGGCTCTCGCCATCGTGCTTGGCTGGTCCGTGATCCCCGGTGTGGGCGCGCTCTTCGTGACCATGAACGCCTTCGTGCTGGCGATGCTGACCTCACTCATGCTCTTTCTCTTCACCCGCCTGCGCGGCGTCAGCCCCGAGGCGATGATCCTCGTGGGCATCGCCATGCTCTTCACCTTCAACGCGCTCCTGGCCTTCCTGCAATACGGCGCGTCCGAGCTGCAACTGGCGCAACTCATCTTCTGGCAATTGGGCTCCCTCGCCCGCGCCTCCTGGACGAAGGTGGGCGTGTGCCTCGTGATCCTCGCGCTGGTGCTGCCCTACTTCATGTCCCGCGCCTGGGCGCTCACCGCCCTACGCATGGGCGAGGAAAAGGCCGCGGCGCTCGGCGTAAACGTCTCGCTGCTGCGCCTGTCGGTGCTGGCGGGCGTGTCGCTGCTCGCGGCCGTCGCCGTGTCCTTTGTCGGCGCCGTGGCCTTCGTCGGCCTCGTCGGCCCGCATATCGCGCGCATGGTTGTCGGCGAAGACCAGCGCGGCTTCCTGCCGCTCTCCGCCTTGTGCGGCGCACTGATCCTCTCTGGCACGTCCATTGCCTCCAAGGCGATCACCCCCGGCATCGTCTACCCGATCGGCATGATCACCTCGCTGATCGGCATCCCGTTTTTCCTCCTGCTGATCCTCGGCCAACGCAAGAGGCACTGGCAATGACTGGGCTCACCGCCCGGAACCTCCGCTTCGCCTATGGCCCCCGCCGCGTGCTGGACGGCACCGGTTTCGAGCCGCTGCATCCCGGGCAACTCACCGCCCTCATCGGGCCGAACGCGGCGGGCAAATCCACCCTCTTCCGCCTGATCGCGGGGCTGGTGAAACCGCAGGCAGGCCAGATCACGCTTGGCGAGACCGATCTCGCCACCCTGCCCACCCGCACCCGGCTTGAGCGCATCTGCTTCATGCCCCAGTTCTTCGCTGCGAACGCCGCCCTGACGGTCTTCGACGTGGTGATGATGGCGCACAAACAGCTGCGCGGCTGGCGCGTCTCGGAAGCCGATATGCGCGCGGTGGGCGCGGCACTGGAGCAGGCAGGCATCGGCCATCTCGCAGAAGCCTATGTGAGCGAGCTCTCCGGCGGTCAGTCCCAGATGGTCTCGGTCGCCCAGGCGCTCATTCGCCGCTCCGACGTCTACCTCTTTGACGAGCCCACCTCCGCGCTCGACCTGCGCCACCAGCTCGAGGTGCTCTCCCGGATCAAATCCGCCATGACAACCCGCGGCGCCATCGGCATCGCCGCCCTGCACGATCTCAACCTCGCCGCGCGCTTTGCCGATCACCTGATCCTGCTCGGCGAGGGCCGCACCCTCGCACAAGGCGCGCCGGAAGAGGTTCTCCGCTCGCGCGCCATCTCCGAAACCTACGGTGTCGATGTGGAGATCAGCACCGGCCCCAGAAAGGATCTGCTTGTCCATGCCTACGCGTCGTGAGGTCGTCCTGTCTCTCTCCGCCCTCGGTGCTGCCAGCGCCGCCTGGGCCTGTCCCGCGCCCGCACCGTCACCCGAGGGCCAGCACAGCGTGCTGATGCTGAACGCCGCCTGTGGCGACAGCAACACGCTCAATGTCTTCGCGCCCGCAATCCTGCGGATCGCCCCGGGCGACAGCGTGACCTTCCTCGCCACCGATCCCAGCCACAACACTGCCTCCAAACGCGGCATGATCCCCGAGGGCGCTGCCCCCTGGAATGGCGCCATTGACGAAGAGCTCACGCTGACCCTCACCGTCCCCGGCATCTACGGCTATATCTGCCTGCCGCATTACGAGATGGGCATGGTCGGGCTGATTGTCGTGGGCGATGACCTCTCGAACCTCGCCGCCGCGAAGAAAGTGCGCCACCTGGGTGCGGCGCGCACCGCTTTTCGCACCCTGCTTGCCGCGCTTGAGGCCTGACGCCAGAACGCCTTTTCAGCGACGGACCTGACGGTGAAGCTGGCGCGTGCCGGGCGGCGCGCGGCTGGCCGCGCGCCGCCCGGCACGCCCGCTCCGCACCCGACCAAAGTCGCATTTCGCCCGTTGGCCCCTCCCGTGCAATCATGCGCCCATGATGTTGGTGCGCGCGCTTCTGCTCTGGACCCTCGCGGTCCTGGGACCGCTCTCCGCGACTGCGGAGCCGTCACCGCGCGAGGTGCTCGCCCCGCTGATCGTACCGCCGATGTCCTTGGGCGAATTGATCAACGATCAGGGCGTCTACGAGCTTCTGAACTCCGGCGGCGCCCACGCAGGCTATGTCTTCGAGACCGAGCCCATGGCGCCCCTGCCCGGCTTTTCCGGCGCGCCGATCAATGCGCTCGTGGTGCTTGACCTAGACGGGCGCTTTCTCGACGTGCAGCTGCTCACCCACAACGAACCCATTTTCGTTTCCGGCCTGCCTGAAAAGCTCTTCTTCGACTTCTTCAAGCAGTATCGCGGCCATTCGATCTCCGACAGCCTCGTGGTGGGCTCACCGTACGGTTCGGGCGATGACAGCTCGGCGCTCGTCTACCTTGACGGGGTGACCAAGGGCACCGCGAGCGTGCGCATCGCCCATGAAAGCATCCTCGCCGCCGCCCTGCAGATCGCGCGCGAGAAGATGGGCGGCGTCTCCGCCGGCCCGCCCGCCTACCCCAACCGCGACCACACCGAAGACCTCACCTGGGACGACCTGGTGGCGCAAGGCCTCGTCGCCCGCAAGGTGGTCACCAACGCCGAGATCCAGGCGCTCTTCGACGGCACCACCTGGGAGAGCGACGATCCCGAGGCTCTCGACGACCCCGACGGCACCTATCTCGACCTCTGGCTGGTGGACCTTGGCCCGCCGTCCATCGCCCGCGCGGTGCTGTCGGACGATGGCTTCGCCGCCTTGCAGGATTTCATGTCCATCTCCACCAGTGACGAGCCTCTGCTGGTGGTGGAGACCGGCCGCCATGGCCTCGTCTCGGACGACTTCGTGCGCAACACCGCGCCCGACTGGCTGAGCGCCGAGCAGAGCGGCTTTCCCATTGCCCTGCGCGATGCCGACCTGATCATCGAGCTCAATAACGATGTCCCGGACGCCCTGCACGATGCCGTGGACTTCGGCGCAGGCCTGATCCTGCGCACCGACCGGCGGCTGGGGTTCGACCCCGCCTCCGACTGGACCTTCAAGGTCAAGGCGGTGCGCGAACACGGCATCTTCCAACCCGAGATCGGCGCGGTCTCCCTCGATCTGACGCACAGCACCGATGCCCGTTTCTTCTCGCGCCCGGTGGTGCAGGCCCCGAACCCGCCCTGGCTCGAAGCGCTGCGTGGGCGGGCCATGGATATCGCCATCGCCGCCGTCGCGCTCACCGCCCTCTGTGCCATCCTGTTGCTCCGACAAACCGAATTCGCCGCCCTGCGCCACTACACCACCATACGCCTCGGTATTCTCGCGGGGGTCACCGGCTTCATCGGCTGGTGGGGACAAGGCCAGCTCTCCATCGTCACGCCACTCGCCACCCTGCGCGCAGCGCTCGAGGGCGGCTCCTACGCCTTCCTGATCTACGACGCCTTCTCCTTGGTGATCTGGGGCTTCGCGATTGTCGGTCTCGTGCTCTGGGGCCGCGGGCTCTTCTGCGGCTGGCTTTGCCCCTTCGGCGCGCTGCAGGAGTTCGCCAATCACATCGGCCGCGCCCTGCGCATCTCTCAAATCGAGCCCAACGCCAAATGGGACGCCCGCCTCAGCTGGCTCAAATACGCCGTGCTCGCCGCCCTCGTGGGCGTCGTCATCCTCGCCCCCGGCTACACCGACAAAGCGGCTGAGGTCGAACCCTTCAAGACCGCCATCACCACATTCTTCGTGCGCGAATGGTACTACGTCGCCTACGCGGTTTTCTGGCTCTTGCTCTCCATGGTGCTCTTCAAAGGCTTCTGCCGCTACGTCTGCCCCTTGGGCGCCTTTCTCGCCATCGGTGGGCTGGTCCGGGGTCGGGCGTGGATTCCACGCCGCGAGGCCTGCGGCAGCCCTTGCCAGCTCTGCAAGGTCAAATGCCGCTATGGCGCCATCAAGCAGACCGGCGAAATCCGTTACGACGAATGCTTCCACTGCCTCGACTGCGTGACGATCCACGACGACCGTGCCCAATGCGTGCCGCTGATCCTCGCCGACCGCGCAGGCACGCGGGGACGGGTGGCCGCCGAATGATCTCCCGTCGCCGCTTCCTCACGATCAGCTGCGCCGCCCTCGGGGCACCCGCCATGGCAGCGGGTTTCACAACCCGCTGGCACGGGCGGGCGTTGGGCGCGGATGTCAGCGTCGCGATCCGGGGCCCCGCCGAGGTGGCCGAGCCGGCCCTCGCCGAGGCGCGACACCTGATCGCGCGCGTCGAGACCCTGTTCAGCCTTTACGACCACCAAAGCCTGCTGGTCATGCTTAACCAAACCGGAGAACTCGCGGCCCCGCCCCCCGATATGCTCGCGCTCTTTGACGCCAGCACAGAGATACATGTCGCGACGGATGGTCTCTTCGACCCCACCGTCCAGGCGCTCTGGCAGGCTCTGAGCACCGGCAGTTCACTGGAAGAGGCGCGCGCCCACATCGGCTGGTCTCGCGTCCTCTTCAGGCCCGAGCGCATCCAACTCGCCCCCGGCCAACAGCTCAGCTTCAATGGCATCGCCCAAGGCTACGCCACCGATCTGGTCAGCGACGCCCTGCGCGCCGCGGGGCTCAGCAACATCCACGTGAACATCGGCGAACACGCGGCCTTCGGACCTGCGCGCCGCCTCGGCCTCTCCGATCCCACCCATGGGCATCTGGGTCATCTGACCCTGCAGGACGGCGCCGTTGCCACCTCCAGCCCCGGCGCGACGCAAATCAACGGCGCTCCACATATCTTCGCGCCGATGGGTGGCGCACCGCGATGGTCAACCGTCTCGGTCACCGCAGCGCGGGCCACCCAGGCCGATGCGCTCTCCACCGCGCTCTGCCTCGCGCCGCTGTCCCTGATGGAAGACCTGCGCGCCCTCCCGGGTGTTCAGCGCATCGTCGCGGTGGCCCACAACGGCGATCTGATCACCCTCTAGAAACGAAAACGCCGCCCCAAGGGGCGGCGCTCCACAGACCTGATCAGGCTGTATCAGGCGGCAGCCTCCACAGCACGCTTGGCCATGACACCCACGAGATGCGCCCGGTAAGCGCCGGTGCCGTGCAGGTCGTTGATCATGCCGTCACCCGAGAGCGACAGCCCGTCGAGCGCCCCCGCCGAGAAATCCGACGACAAGGCCGCCTCGGCCTCCGACCAGCGGAACACGCCCTCCTCGGACGCGCCGGTCACCGCCACGCGCACCCCATCAGCGAATTTCGCCACGAAAACACCAACCAGAGCAAAGCGCGACGCAGGCTGCACGAACTTCTGATAGTTCGACGCCTCCGGCACGGGGAAGCGCACCTCGGTGATGATCTCGCCTTCTTCCAAAGCGGTGTCGAACATGCCCTGGAAATAGTCATCTGCCGCGATCTCGCGCGTGTTGGTCACCACGGTCGCACCCGACCCCAGCACCCCCGCCGGATAGCAGGCCGACGGGTCATTGTTCGCCAGTGACCCACCAATGGTGCCACGGTTGCGCACCGCCGGATCGCCAATATGGCTGGCCATCCCCGCAAGCCCCGGGAAGGACCCGGCCGCCTCCTGCGCCACCGTGGCATGGGTTGTCGCCCCGCCAATGCACAGCCGGCCATCCTCACCGGTGCAGACCCCCTTCATCTCGGCCACACCGCTCAGGCACACCAGCACCGACGGGCTCGCCAGCCGCTGCTTCAGCGTCGGGATCAGCGTCTGACCGCCGCCCAGCGCCTGCGCCTCATCCCGGCCCATGGCAGCAACCGCATCCGCGACCGTGCCCGGGGTTTCTACATCGAAGTTATACATCTCGTTGTCCTTTCCGGCCTCCGCAGGACCCTGCCTGCTTCACCCTTCGAAAAATACTCCGGGGGGAGCGGCCCGGAAGGGCCGCCGGGGGGCTGGCCCCCCGCCCCGCTCACCTTACCGGGGCTCCGCCCGTTCGGCCCTCGGTCTGTCCCCCGGACAGATCGCCGCATATGCGGACCGGGCCTTACCCATGCATCGCCGCCCAGACACGCGCGGGTGTGGCTGGCATGTCCAGATGATCGACCTGATGCCCACCCGATTGCAGCGCATCGATGATCGCGTTGATCACCGTGGGCGGCGAGCCGATGGCCCCGGCCTCGCCACAGCCCTTCACGCCCAGGGGATTATGCGTGCAAGGCGTCTGGCAGGAGTGATCGACCACATAGTGATCCATCTCCGGCAGGTTGTCCGCCCGCGGCATGCAGTAATCCATGTAGGAAGCGGTCAAAAGCTGGCCGTTCTCGTCATAAGAACAGTTCTCCAGCAGCGCCTGACCGATGCCCTGCGCGATCCCGCCATGCACCTGGCCTTCCACGATCATCGGGTTGACCACATTGCCAAAGTCATCGGCAGAGGCAAAGCGCTCGATAGTCACCTCACCCGTCGCCGGGTCCACCTCCACCTCACAGGTGTAAGCGCCCGCCGGATAGGTGAAGTTCGACGGATCGTAAAACGCGGTCTCCTCCAGCCCCGGTTCGATGTCCTCGAGCGGATAGTTATGCGGCACGTAAGCCGCCAGCGTCACATCGCCCCAGGCCACGGATTTGTCCGTACCGGCCACGCTGAACGCGCCGTCCTTGAGCTCGATGTCGCTCTCGGAGGCTTCCAGCAGGTGGCTCGCGATCTTCTTCGCCTTGGCGATGATCTTCTCGGTCGCCCGCACCATGGCCGAGCCGCCCACTGCGATCGAGCGCGAGCCGTAAGTGCCCATGCCCATCGGCGCGTTAGCGGTGTCGCCATGCACGATCTCAACCATGCTCTCATCGACGCCGATCATATCGGCCACAACTTGGGCAAATGAGGTCTCATGCCCCTGCCCATGGCTGTGCGACCCGGTCATCACAACCAGACCGCCCGTGGCATTGACCCGCACCGTGGCACTCTCATAGAGCCCCGCGCGCGCGCCAAGCTGACCCACCAGGTTTGAGGGCGCAATACCGCAAGCCTCGATGAAGCAGTTGATGCCAAAGCCACGCAGCTTGCCTTTCGCCTCACTCTCGGCCCGCCGGGCAGCAAAGCCGTCGCGATCCGAGATCTCCAGCACCTTGTCCATGGTCGCGTGGTAATCGCCGGTGTCATACTCGACAGCCACGGGCGTGGCATAAGGGAACTCGGTGATAAAGTTCTGCCGCCGCAGCTCCACCGGATCCACGTTCAACTCCCGCGCCGCCTTGTCGATCACCCGCTCCAACTGGAACGTCGCCTCGGGCCGTCCGGCCCCGCGATAAGCATCGACCGGTACAGTATTCGTAAACACCGCCTTCACGTTCACATAGATCAGCGGCGTCTTGTAATTCCCCGCCATCAGCGTGCCATGCAGCCAGGTCGGGATCGACGGCGCAAAGGTGCTGAGATAAGCCCCCATATTGGCGTAGGTCTCGGTCCGCACCGCGGTGAAGTTGTTGTCGCCGTCCAAGGCCAGCTCGATCTTGGTCACATGGTCCCGGCCATGGGCGTCGGACATGAAGGCCTCCGAGCGGCTCGACGTCCACTTGACCGCGCGGTTGCAGGCCTTGGCCGCAAAGGTGCAGAAGGCCTCTTCCTGATAGTGGAAGATCTTCGTGCCAAAACCGCCGCCCACATCTGGCGCCACAACCCGCAGCTTGTGCTCCGGAATGCCCAGCACGAAAGCGCCCATCAACAGACGGATCACATGCGGGTTCTGCGAGGTCGTATAAAGCGTCGACTCGTCCGTCCCGCGAGCATAATCGCCTACGGCAACGCGCGGCTCCATCGGATTGGCCACCAGCCGGTTGTTCACCAACTCAAGCGTTGTGACATGCGCCGCCGCCTCAAAGGCCGCGTCGGTGGCCTCCTTGTTCTCTTCGACAAAGCCCCAGTCATAGCAGAGGTTCGAGGTCAGATCGTCGTGCACCTTCACGTCATCACTGGCCACGGCCGCCTTCATGTCGACCACCGCCGGCAATTCATCGATCTCGACCGCAATCGCCTCGGCGGCATCGCGCGCCTGCTCCAGCGTGTCGGCGACCACGGCGGCCATGGGCTCGCCCACATGCCGCACCTTGCCATGGGCGAGGATCGGGTGCTTGGGCTCCTGCATCGGCTGGCCGTGCTTGTCCGTCACCTGCCAGCCGCAAGGCATCCCACCCACCGCCTCGAAGTCGGCACCGGTGAAAATCTTCACGACCCCGTCCATGCCCTCCGCCGCAGATGTGTCGATGGATGTGATCGTGCCATGGGCGATGTCGGAGCGCAGGAAGAAGACATGCGCCTGCCCGTGGATATTGATATCATCGGTGTAATTCCCCGATCCCGTCAGGAACCGTACGTCCTCGCGCCGTTTGGAACTGGCGCCAATGCCTCCATCTTTCGGCATGTCTTTCCTCCCTGTCAAACGGTGGCCTAAAGCCCACCTTACCTGTTGGTTGCACGGGGGTCGCCCCAAGGGCCGACGTCCGTGCGTCTTGCCAAGCGCGCAACTGACAGGTGGGGTGGGCTTTCAGGCCACCCTCCCCCGGCGCGCCATAATGCTATTCGGCCGCCACCGGCGCCACGTCCTGGCCAGATGCCGCCATGATCGCCTTGACGATGTTGTGGTACCCGGTGCAGCGGCAGATGTTGCCTTCCAGGTAATCCCGCACCTCGGCCTCGCTGGGCTTGGGGTTCTCCTTCAGAAGTGCGGCCGCCGACATCACCATCCCCGGAGTACAAAACCCGCACTGTAACCCGTGGTGATCCTGGAACGCCTGCTGGATCACGCTCAGCGAGCCATCCGCATTGGCCATGCCCTCGACGGTCGTCACCTCGGAGCCCGCCGCCTCAACGGCCAGCATCGTGCAGGCCTTCACCGCCTCGCCATCCACATGCACCACGCAGGCGCCGCACTGGCTCGTATCACAGCCCACATGCGTGCCCGTCAGCTTCAGCTCATCGCGCAGGAAAGACGACAGCAGCGTCCGGCCCTCGACTTCGCCGGACGCTGCGCGCCCATTCACATTCATTTCAATCTTGGTCATTCATACCTCCCTGGATTGAACCCCACCTAACCAGACACCATCGATCGGAACCAGCCTTTCTTCGGCGCCTCCGCATCACCCTGTGCCGTATCCTCTTGCTCGGACGGCCCTTCGACCGCGGCCCGGAACCGCTCGAAGAACTGATCCGCCATCTTGCGAGCAAAGCCATCGATGATCCGGCTGCCAAGCTGTGCCAGCTTGCCGCCCACCTTGGCCTCGACCTCATACTCAAGCCGCGTGCCGCCCTCCGCATCGACCAGCCGCACATCCGCACCGCCCTTGGCAAAGCCCGCAGCCCCGCCCTTGCCCTCGCCCTGAAGCCGCAGGCTTTCCGGCGCGACGCGGTCCAGCAACTGCACCTCGCCTTTGAAGGTCGCCTTCACCGGCCCCACCTTCTGCACCACCGTAGCGGCAAAGCCCTCCTCAGGCGAGCCTGTCATCTCCTGACAGCCGGGCACACACTCCTTAAGCACCTCGGGGCTCAAGAGCGCCGCCCAGACCGTCTCGCGGTCAGCGTCAATCGTGATCGATCCGGACATTTCCATGACGGTCTCCTCCTGTCTTGGTCCCGACGTTACGTCTTGCCCCCGCCGCGCGATATAAGACCAATGGATAGGTCCTCAGCGCTCGGGCGGCAGGAAGCTCAGACCATAGGCTTCGTAAATCCCCGCGATGCGCCCATCCTCAAGCGCGGCGCGGATCGCATCATCCACATCGTAAGCCAGCGGGCGATAGCGGAAGTTGATCCCCACCCCCAGCGTCCAGGTCCCCACCGCAAAGCCGGGCAGTGGCGGCTGATGCAGGCCAAGCCCCTCGACCAGCCCATGCTCCAGCTGCGCGCGCGGACCCATCGCGGCCTTGACCTCACCCGCCGCCAAGGCCGCCATCGCCGCCTGCATATCCGGATAGCGCCGGATGTTGGCGCTCAACTGCCCGCCCGCGAGCCCCGAGAGGTAGAAATCCGCAATGGAATCATTCTCCACCGCCACGGTGTCGAAGCGGAAATAGGCGGGCACCGGCTTGTCCTCCGGATAGGCCGCCGCGCTGTAGGCAATCGCAATCGTTTCGCTCTGATACTGGCCGGTAAACACCACCTGCTCGACCCGACACTTGAAGGCCGAATCGTAAGGCACCCGCATCATCACATTGGCGATCCGCCCGCCGATGAGCGCCCCGCGCCACAGGTTGTTGCGCAGATCCGCATCCAGGTTCTCCGCCGCCGCGATGAAGTTGAACCGGGGCTCGACCCCGATGTACTCCGCAATCAGCCGCGCGATCTCCACATCGACACCCCGTGCCGCGCCGCCCTCTTCCCAGGAATAGGGCGGATAATCCTCATAGACCGCAAAGAGCATATGCCCCTGCTCGATGATCTGGTCGAGCTCTTGGCCGACGATATCGCGGCTCGCATTCTGCGGCTTGGCCTGGGGCACATGATCGGCACAGGGGTCATTGGCCCAAACGGGCGCAGGGTCGGCCAAAAGACCGACCCCAAGACTGACAGCCATCACAAGGGAGAAAAGCTTCATGCCCGCCAGTCTGTTCGCTCAATGCGCCGCTGACAAGCCAATCGTGAGGATCTCCGCCGCGCGCTTGTAGGCCACCGGCGTCCCGTCGATCACATTGCTCGCCCGGAAGGCGATGCTGTCGGCCAACGGCGCCCCCGACAGCGTCTCGATCTCCGCCGCAATCTCGCTCAGCCGCGCCTTCGCCGCATCGGGGTCCGCCCCCGCCGGGTCCTCCGCCCAGGCCGCAAACTGATCCCGCATCTCTTTCAGCTCGTCCGAGCGCTCATCCACCATGTCCTGATCGGGCCGCGTCTCGATGTAAGTGCGAATGGCCCAGGCCGCCTTCTGCCCCAGAAGCTCGCCAAAGGCTGGCATCTTGGTGATGCCATTCTGCGTATAGCCCTCGACAAAGCGCTCCACATACCATTCATCGCCGTACTCCTCGGCCTCAAGGAACCGCAGGTCCGGGGCCAGCCCGCCCGAAATCACCTCGAGCCCGTGGCAGCGCGCACAGTTCTGGTTGTAGCCCGAGGCGCCGATCTCCAACGCCGCCTGCCACACCTCTTCCCCCGCCGCCTCGGCGCGATAGGGGTTCTCGATCAGCCACTCCTCGCCCACATCAGGCAGGGCATCCGTGTTCACGGGCTGCGGCGCCACATCGCCATGGGCCCACACCATCGTGGCCGCACAGACCAGTGCACCGGTCGTCATTGCCGCTTTCAGCATTGCGAAAATCCTCCCTCTTTCGAAGTTGACCTTGATCTATCGCAAGGCCGCGCGCGCCAACAATGCGACCTTGGTCGTGACGCAGCACTTCACGGCCCCGCTCGGCATTGGACATTGGTCGCATAGCCCCTGCGCGCCCGCTCCGTCATCCTGTCGCCGACTGGGAGGAGTCATGCTGAAACATCTACTCGCGTCCGCGCTGTCTCTTGGTGTCTGCACCGCGGCCCTGGCCGAAACGCTGCAGGTGCCGCTGATCTGGCTGCGCCATGCCGAGCCGGAACGCCCGGTGCTCTCCAACCTCGACCCGATCCCCGAAGACCGCGGGCAGGCGGGCGCCGAACTGGGCCTGTCGGACAACCTCACCACCGGCCAATTCCTCGGCCAGGACTACAGCCTCGAAGTGATCGAGATCGCCTCCGAGGATGACCCCCTGCCCGAGGCCCGCGCGGCCCTCGCGCGCTCCCCCTACATGGTGCTCGACGCCCCCGCCGAGACGCTGCTCGCCATCGCCGATCTGCCGGAAGCACAAGGCGCGGTGCTCTTCAACACCTCGTCTTCGGATATGTCCCTGCGCGGCGAAAACTGCCGCGCCAACCTACTCCATACGAAAACCAGCTACGCGATGCAGACCGACGCGCTCATGCAATTCGCCCGCGCCAAACGCTGGGAAGGCCTGGTGCTGATCACCGGCAACGCGCCCGAGGACGCCGACTACGCCGCCGCCCTCACAGCAAGTGCTGCCAAATTCGGGCTCACCATCGCCGAAACCAAACCCTGGATCTTCGACGCCGACATGCGCCGCAACGCCGCCCAGGAAGTGCCGCTCTTCACCCAAGACCTGGCCGATCACGACCTCCTGCTCATCGCCGATGTGGCCAACGACTTCGCCCGCTACATCGCCTATAACACCTGGGCGCCCCGCCCCATCGCGGGCGCCGAAGGGCTGCGGCCCGTCTCCTGGGCCCCGGTGGTCGAACAATGGGGGGCGGCGCAACTGCACAGCCGCTTCCAGGATCTCGCACGCCGCGATATGACCCCGCGCGACTACGCGTCCTGGGCCGCCGTACGCGCCGTGGGCGAGGCCGTCACCCGCACCAAATCCGCCGACCCCACCACCATCCGCGACTACCTGCTGTCGGACAGTTTCGAACTCGCAGGCTTCAAAGGCCGCCCCCTGTCCTTCCGCACGTGGAACGGCCAGATGCGCCAACCGATCCCGCTGGTAACGCGTGCCGCCCTCGTGGCCCAGGCCCCGCTCGAGGGCTTCCTGCACCAGCGCACCGAGCTCGATACGCTCGGCATCGACCAGCCAGAGACCACTTGCACCGCCTTCCAATAGCCCTTCACCCTTCCCCAAATACTCCGGGGAGTGTGAGGGGCTGGCCCCTCACGGACCACAGCAAAAAAGGAGACGCGCCATGACCTGCAAACCGATCCTCCTCGCCACGACCCTGCTCGCCACACCCGCACTCGCGGATGAAATGTGGATCTCCAATGAAAAGGACGACACCCTCAGCGTGATCGACATCGAAACGCTGGAGGTCGTGCGCACCATCGACGTGGGCGAACGCCCGCGCGGCATCACCTTCTCCAAGGACTACTCGGTGCTCTACGTTTGCGCCTCCGACAGCGACACGGTGCAGGTGATCGACCCCGACAGCGGCGAGGTCCTGCACGAGCTGCCCTCGGGTGAAGACCCCGAACAATTCGTGCTGCACCCGGACAACCGCCACCTCTATATCGCCAATGAGGACGACGCGATCACAACCGTGGTCGACACCGAGAGCCGCACCGTGGTCGCCCAGATCAGCGTCGGCATCGAGCCCGAGGGCATGGCGGTGAGCCCCGATGGCAAAATCGCCATCACCACGTCTGAGACCACCAACATGGCCCATTGGATCGACACAGAAACCCAAGAACTCTTCGCCAACACCCTGGTCGACAGCCGCCCGCGCCACGCCGAGTTCATCAAGGAGGGCACCGAGCTTTGGGTCAGCGCCGAGATCGGCGGCACCATCTCGGTCTTCGATGTGGCAACGCAGGAAGAGATCACCAAGATCGACTTCGCCGTCGATGGCGTGCACCCCGACCGCGTGCAGCCGGTGGGCTTTGAGATGACCGCGGGCGACACCCACGCCTACGTGGCCCTCGGCCCCTCGAACCACGTGGCCGTGGTCAATGCCGAGACCTATGAGGTCGAGGACTACATCCTCGTCGGCCGCCGGGTCTGGCATCTGGACTTCAACGCCGACCGGTCGCTCGCCTTCACCACCAATGGCGTCTCCGGCGATGTGACGGTGATCGACGTGGCCAGCCGCGAGGCGATCAAGTCGATCAAGGTTGGTCGCTTCCCCTGGGGCGCCGCCTTCCGGCCTACGGGGGGTTAACGCCGCCCTACCGCCCCGCGCGCCGCGCACCGACGTGATACCGACGTAAAACCGACGCGATACCGACACCCCACCGACGCCGCTTTCGGGCCGCCTTCCGGCGGTCCAGCGCGGCACCACCGGGGAACAGATCACCGTTACTCCACGCAAGTATATGATTTTCATATGTAAAGCATCGCGAGAGACCTGCGACTTTAGGCCAACAGCAACACCCCCGCCACTGTGCTAAACTGTATCTCATGAAACATCTCCTGATCCCGCTTTTGCTCATCGCCTCCCCGCTCGCCGCCGACGACACCGACCCCGGCGGCACGCTCAACCCGTCTGAATTGACGTGGGAATCGATGCTGGAGCGTGCCGAACGCGGCGAAACGGGCATGGTGCTCTGCTCCACCGGCTACGCCATCACCAAGAAGGGCGCGCATGAGGCCGCGCGGCGGCTGTTCGAGCGCTGCGCCGCAGCGGGTTACACCGGTGCGATGACCTGGATGAGCCAGCTCGACAACAACGGATTGGGCGGCGACTACGACCCCGATGCCGCTGCCGAGTGGGACCGCAAGGCGGCCGAGCTCGGCGATCCGGTGGGCAAGTTCAACCACGGCCTCAACCTGATGCGCGGCCATGGCATCGCCCAGGACGAGGCGCTGGGGCGGCAGTTCGTGGATGACGCCGCCCGCGACGGGCTCGCCGTCGCCAAACGGCTGCAAGGTGCGGGCTACGATCTCGACGAGGTCACGCCCGACGCCGACAACTGGAAATACGCACCGGTCTTCTGACCCGCTGAGGAAACGAGCGCCCGTCCCCCCATCGAGGGGGGCGCGGGCGCTGCCCGGCGGTTCCCGCCGTGCGGCCCCGTAGGAGAGGGCGGTACGCAGTTTCCGCACTGCGCAGCACAGGCTGCCATCAGTGAATAACCATCCTCGGCAGCCAATGGCTGTCCGGATCCGCCTCCTCCAGATCGACCTCCCCGATGGGCCGCAACTCGCCCGCCTCCGGCGGCACCGCCAGCACGTCCATGTTCATCTCATGCATGCGCCCAATCCACCCCGCGCCGTCCTCCTCCAGCCGGTAGTAGACCCCGTTCCACATATCGATCCCGTAGTCCGTCTTGCCCTTCCAGACGAAGAGGAAATCATATTCCAGATCGGTCAGCTTATCCGATATATTTCTTTTGATTTCATAAGGATAAGGCACATGACACCAGGTTTTCTCCGCCCCTTCGATACAGCGGAACGGCCGCATCGACAGGAAGTGATCGGAGAACACCGCGTCATTCAGCACCACGCTGTACCCATCCCGTGGCCCCACAAGCCGCGCGATCTCGATCCGGGTGCCATCCGCCTCTTCCAGATAGACCGTCGCCCCGTCCAGCTCCGCCGCGCCACAGAGCCCCGGACAAAGCGCCAAGACCAACATCCCCCACACCCGCATCGCACACCCTCCCTCGCGTCTGCGCATGCTGGGCCACATCCCCCAATTCAGGCAAGCCGATCCGCATACGACCTTTGGCCAATTTAGATTGTCTGCCGTTCCTCCGATACTGCTCCCGGGTTGTCCCGTGCCATGAGGAAAGGTGCGCAGCCTCATACCGACGATTGGGAGGAAACCGAT
The DNA here is from genome assembly GCF_054226325.1 of Roseobacter cerffii. Lineage (NCBI taxonomy): Bacteria > Pseudomonadati > Pseudomonadota > Alphaproteobacteria > Rhodobacterales > Roseobacteraceae > Roseobacter > Roseobacter cerffii. The sequence goes on along the minus strand of NZ_CM135757.1, from coordinate 898,594 downwards.
GAACAGGTTTATCAAAGCCGCCGTCATCTGCCTGTTGGCAGGCACCGCGGCACATGCAGAAGTCACAGAAGAGATGCTCGCCAATGATCAGGCGTCCACGGGCGACGTGCTGACCAATGGCATGGGGCGTCACCTCCAGCGCTATTCGCCGCTGGACATCCTCAACAAGGACAACGTCAAGAACCTCGTGCCCGCCTGGGCTTTCTCCCTCGGTGGTGAAAAACAGCGCGGGCAGGAGACCCAGCCGCTGGTGCATGAGGGTGTGATGTACATCACCGGCTCCTACAGCCGGATGTATGCCATCGACGTCAAGACCGGCCAGGAGATCTGGCAGTATGACGCGCGCCTGCCGGAAGGCATCCTGCCCTGCTGTGACGTGGTGAACCGCGGTGCCGCGATCTACGGCGACATGGTCATCTTCGGCACGCTCGATGCGCGCATCGTGGCGCTCAACAAGGACACCGGAGATGTGGTTTGGCGCAAGAAAATCGCTGACTACAAGGCAGGTTACAGCTATACCGCAGCCCCGCTGATCGTGAACGGGCTGGTGATCACCGGCAACTCGGGCGGTGAGTTCGGCATCGTCGGCGAAGTGCAGGCCCGCGACGCCATGACGGGCGAAACTGTCTGGACCCGCCCCGTGATCGAAGGCCACATGGGCACGCTCAACGGCGAAGAAAGCACCATGACCGGTGAGCTCAACGCCACCTGGCCGGGCGATATGTGGAAGACCGGCGGTGGCGCCACCTGGCTCGGCGGCTCCTATGACATCGAGACCGATACGCTGGTCTTCGGCGCCGGCAACCCCGCCCCCTGGAACAGCTGGCTGCGCGATGCGGGCCAGAACAACGACGGCACAGGTGACAACCTCTATGCCGCCAGCCGTATCGGCATCAACCCGGCAGACGGCGAGATCAAGTGGCACTTCCAGACCACGCCGCGCGAAGGCTGGGACTATGACGGTGTGAACGAGGTCGTGGCCTACACCAACCGTGCGGGCGAGAAACGCTGGGCCACCGCCGACCGCAACGGCTACTTCTATGTGCTGAACCGCGAAGACGGCGATTTCGTCCGCGGTGTGCCTTTCGTGAAGGACATCAGCTGGGCTGAGGGCCTCGATGAAAACGGCCGCCCGATCTTCGTGGAAGAGAATCGGCCCGGCGACCCGGCGGCCGCGGCCGACGGCAAGAAAGGTGAAGTGATCTTTGCCTCCCCGTCCTTCCTCGGCGGCAAGAACTGGATGCCGATGGCGTTCAGCCAACGCACCGGCAACTTCTATGTGCCCTCGAATGAGTGGGGCATGGACATCTGGAACGAGCCCATCACCTACAAGAAAGGTGCCGCCTATCTCGGCGCGGGCTTCACCATCAAGCCCAACTACGAAGACCACATTGGCTCTCTGAAAGCGATCGACCCCGATACAGGCGAGATCAAGTGGGAGTGGAAGAACGACGCCCCGCTCTGGGGTGGCGTGATGACCACCGGCGGTGGTCTGGTCTTCACCGGCACGCCTGAAGGCAAGCTCATTGCCTTTGACGACGAGACCGGCGAAGAACTGTGGTCCTTCCAGACCGGCTCCGGCATCGTCGGCCAGCCGATCACCTGGGAGCAGGACGGCGAGCAGTATGTGACGGTGATCTCCGGCTGGGGCGGTGCGGTTCCGCTCTGGGGCGGCGAAGTGGCCAAGAAGGTGAACTACCTTAACCAGGGCGGCATGCTCTGGACCTTCCGGCTGCCCGAACAACTGGCCAGCGCCAACTGATGCGCGGATGAGCGCAAACGACATCGGGCGTCCCTTGCGGGGCGCCCTTTTTACATGAGACTTTTGGATAGTTTCCGGATGCAAGGAAGGTGTTAGGGTACCAGTATGACGACAGATATTCTCAAGACATCCCGTGACTGGGCGCAAACGGCGCCGCAAGGCTGGATCCTGGTGGTGGATGACCACCCGCTCTTTTGCGACGCGCTCGAGCTCACGCTGCGCAGCGTCATGCCTGGCATCAATGTGAAAACCGCCGACACGATGGAGCGCGCGCTCAGCCTGCTTGCGGATGAGCCGCAACCGAGGCTCGTCGCACTCGATCTGAACCTGCCGGATGTGGCGGGCGTCGATGGGGTGATCGAGATCAGCCGGGCCGCGGGCGCCGCACCGGTGCTGGTCGTCTCCTCGATGGATGATGCGCGCATGGTCTCCTCGGTGCTGGCAGCAGGCGCCTCCGGGTTCGTGCCGAAACACAGCCCGCGCGCCAAGCTGGAAGAGGCGATCAACGCCATTGCCGACGGCCAGACCTACAAGCCCGAGAGCTTCAACGACCCCGAGGCTGATGCGGTCAGCGACGCGGTCTCGCGGCTCTCGGACCTCACGGCCCAGCAGTCCCGCATCCTGCAGCTCATCTGCGAAGGCAAGCTCAACAAGCAAATCGCCTTCGACCTCTCCATCGCCGAGACCACGGTCAAGGCGCATGTGACCGCGATCATGCGCAAGCTCGGCGTGCAAAGCCGCACGCAGGCTGTTCTCGTCTCGCAGAAAGCACAATTCAACTCCATCTTGCCTGAAGGCTAGGGTTGCGCCTATCCTCCGTGGGGGGAGGCAAGACCCGATGAAAATGGAAGGTGCGCAACGCATAACCGCGTCCGACGCGGTTGCGAAACGACTATTGGCAACCGTGCATATCGCGGCAGCGGACACCAACCCCGCTGCTATTCTGAAAGATCAGCTGGGGCATGATGTCTGGGCACAGTTCTTCGTGTTCAGCCCGAACCAGCCGGATTTGCAGCGGATCTGCGCGGCCGCCGTCGCCGCGTTCCCGGAGACAGCCGTGACCGGCTGCACCACCGCGGGACAGATCGGCTGGACCGGCTATGCCGAGGATGACATCTCGGTGGTGATCGGGCTGCCCGCCCGGCATTTCGCGACCGAAACGGTGCAGATCGCCGATCTCGAAACCCTCGACGCGCAGAGCCTGATTGACCAGCTGGTGCAGGCCCGCACGGCGCTGGCCGAAGACCATGGCGACAAGCCCAACGGGTTCGGCTTCCTGCTGGTCGATGGGCTGTCGCTGCGCGAGGATGTGCTGGCCGCCACCATTGCACCTGCGATGGGCTCCTGGCCGGTCTTCGGCGGCTCGTCGGGGGATGGCACGCGGTTCGAGGAAACCTGGCTCGCCCACGGTGATAAGCTGACAACCGGAAGCGCACTGGTGACCTTCGTGCGCACCGATTGCGAAACGCGCGTCTTCAGTCTCAACCATCTGGAGCCTACCGGACGCCGCATGATCGTGACCAAGGCGGACCCCGAACAGCGCATCGTCAAGGAGATCAACGCCGAGCCTGCCGCGCGCGAATACGCCCGCATCGTCAACAAGGACCCGGACCAGCTGGATGAGTTCACCTTCTCCGCCAACCCGGTGGTCGTGCGCCTGGGCGATACCCACCACGTGCGCGCGATCCAGCGTGTGAACGAGGCGGGCGAGCTGGTGTTCTTCGCCGCCATTGACGAGGGCATGGTGCTCAATGTGGCAGAACCTCAGGAGATCGCCAGCCACCTTGATCAAGAGCTCTCCAAGATCAAGGCGGGGCGCGAGGATGTGGACATCTTCGCCTGCGACTGCGTGCTGCGCCGGATCGAGGCCGAGCAGACCCAGGCCACCCGCGATCTCTCGGAGATCATGGCGCGCAACCGCGTCGTGGGCTTCTCGACCTATGGCGAACAGATCGGGCCTTTGCATGTGAACCATACGATGACCGGGGTGATGCTGGTCAATCCCGACGGCTGATCCATGGATCTCGTCAACCCCTCCGACAGCCTCGAGCGGCAGAACGAGAAGCTGATGCAGATCGCCGAGGCGCTGATGCGCAAGGTCGAACAGAGCCCCGACCAGACCGGCCTTGCCTACGCCCAGTTCGAGCGCGCCGCGATGCTGGAAGAGCAGGTACGCCAGCGCACCGTTGATCTGGAACGCACCCTCGACCTTCTGCACGAATCAAACGCCCGCTTTGCGCTGGCCCGGCAAGAGGCGGAAGACGCCCGCGCCAACCTCGCCGACGCGATCGAGACCATCGACGAAGGCTTTGCGCTCTTCGATCAAAGCGACCGGCTCGTGCTTTTCAACAGCCGCTTCTGCGAAGCGCTCAGCGACATGCGCGGCAAACTCAAGACCGGTCTGGCCTTCAAGGACTACATCAACCTGATCAGCACCAGCGCCGATCTGGACTGGGGCGCCGAGGAAAGCCCGGAGGGGTGGCGCGAGACCCGGATGGAGTTTCACCGCAAGGATCACGTGGTCTTCAACATCCGGCTCAGCGGCAACCGCTGGATGCAGGTGAGCGAGCACCGCACTGACACCCGCGGCACCGTGATCCTGCAGACCGACGTGACCGAGATCATGCGCCTCGAACGGCAGGAGCGCGACAAGCTCGTTCACCAGCAGGCGCTGATGCTGCGCGCCACGCTCGACCACATCAAGCAGGGCATCTGCATCTTCGACCACCATCGCCGTCTCGTGGGCTGGAACCGGCGCATGGAGGACCTCTTGCGCCGCCGCATCGGCCCCACCTTTCGCGGCGGCAACTTCGATGAGCTGCTCGACCGGCTGGAGGATCTCTTCACCTACACCGGGCGGATGCAGAAATCCGACCTGCGTGACTGGGCCCGCAAGAGCGCGGGCCGCGATGCGCTCAGCTTCGAGGTGGTGCGCGACGATGCGGCGATCTTCGACGTCTTTATGCAGGAGATGCCCGACCGGGGCTTCGTGATCAGCTTCACCGACATCACGCAGGAACGCCAGACCTCCAGCGCGCTGCGCGAGCTCAACGAGACCCTGGAAAAACGCGTGGCCGACCGCACCATCGAGCTCGGCAAGGCGCTCGATGCCGCGCGCCGCGCTAATGCCTCGAAAACCCGTTTCGTCGCCGCCGCCTCGCATGATCTGCTGCAACCGATGTCGGCGGCGAAGCTCTATACCTCCGTGCTGGAGGACCGGGTCGACAGCGGCTCCGACCGCGAGTTGGTGCGCAAGACCACCTCCGCTTTGGAAAGTGCCGAATCGATCATCACCGCGCTTCTCGACATCTCGAAGCTCGACCTCGGGCTCGCCACCTATGATCTGACATCTGTGGACCTGAACTGCGTGTTCACCACGCTTTACAACGAGTTCGCGCCGCTCGCGACCGCCCGCGGGCTCGACCTGCGTATCATACCAACCTCGGTGAAGGTGCGCAGCGACCAATCCTACCTTTACCGCATCCTGCAGAACATCATCAGCAACGCGATCCGCTACACCACCGGCCGCAAGATCCTGGTGGGCGTCCGCCAGATCGGTGGCATGTTGCGCGTCGATGTCTGCGACCAGGGACCTGGCATCTCGGCCGAGGATCAGACGCTGATCTTTCAGGAGTTCCAGCAGCTCAAGAAAGAGCGCGGCGATCAGGTGGGGCTCGGCCTCGGCCTCGCCATCGTGGATCGCGCCTGCAAGATGCTCGACCACGAGCTGGAGCTGTGGTCGGAGCTTGGGCGGGGCAGCTGCTTCTCGGTTGGGCTGAAGGCCGCCGCACGCGCGTCGAACACGCAGGCCCGTGCGCCCGCGCGCGCTACCAGCCAATCCACCCGCGGGCTGCTGATCGGGCTGGTCGAAAACGATGCCGCCTTGCGGAACTCGATCTCGCTCACGATCGAGGCACTTGGCTCGGACGTGTTGCAAAGCCCCAGCGCGGAAGAGGCCCTTGAGCTTTACGAGGAGCTTGGCGTCGTGCCCGATTGCTTCGTGCTCGACTATCAGTTGGGCGACGGGATGAGCGGGACCGATCTGGTACCACAGCTGCGGCAGCGCTACGGCACTCTGCCCACCACCATTATCTCCGCCAACCGCTCGCAGGAGTTGGTCGACAGCTGCGCCGCGCTGCAGGTCGCCCTTGCGCACAAGCCGCTGTCCCGTGCCGTGCTCGCCGAATTTCTGACAACCGTTCCCCGCACGGCCTAGAGGCCGCGTCCAGAGCTGCTCAGACGGTTGCGCGGTGCGGCGAAAGGGGAGCGCCCTCCCTCCTGTCGAAGGGGGTCGGGCGCTGCCCGGCGGTGCCCGCCGGGTCGGTAGGCGGACAGGTTTGTCTGAGATTTGGAAACCGCTCCGCTAGCGGCGATAGACGTATTCGGGCACCTCGACGCCTTGGCCGTCCTCCGCCAGGAGCGCATCGAGCGTCGCGCGTCCGGGCGACTTGCGGCACACCGGGTCCGGCGCCGTCGCATCCCCAAGGATCGCCATCGCCTGACAGCGGCAGCCGCCAAAGTCGATGTCCCGCCGCTCGCAGCTCTGGCACAGCTCCGGCATCCAGTCGGTGCCCCGAAACGCGTCGAAGGCCGCACCGTCGTACCAGATCTCGGACAGCGGACGGTTCTGAACGCTGTCGAACTCCAGCCCCGGGATGATCGTCGCCGCATGGCAGGGCAGCACCGTCCCGTCGGGCGAGATGTTCAGCCCGGTCGAGCCCCAGCCATTCATGCAGGCCTTGGGATAATCCGAATAGTAATCCGGCGGCACGAAATCGATCACCAACTGGCCACGCAACCGCTCGACCGCTTCGGCCACCGTGCGCTTGGCCTCTGCCACCTGCTCCGCCCGCGGCTGCAACGCGGCACGGTTGGTCAGCGCCCAACCCTGAAACTGAACGCAAGCGATCTCGATCCGCCGCGCGTTCAGGCGCAGCGCCATCTCGATGGTGGCAGGCAGATCATCGAGGTTCTCGCGATGCATCACCGCATTCAGCGTCAGCGGAAACCCGATCTGATCAATCAGCTCCGCCACATGCATCTTGCGCTTGAACCCGCCTTTGTAGCCGCCGATCCGGTCCGCCATCTCGGCGGTGATCCCCTGCAGCGACAGCTGCACATGATCAAGCCCCGCATCGTCCAGCGCGTTAAGCCGTCGTTCGTTCAACCCGATGCCCGAGGTGATGAGGTTGGTGTAAAGCCCCGCTTCGCGCGCGGCGATCACCAGCTCCACAAGATCTGATCGCGACGCTGGCTCGCCGCCGGAAATATGCAGCTGCAACACGCCGAGGTCTGCCGCCTGCCGGAACACATCTGCCCAGATCTCGGTCGACAGCTCCGTCTCCTTCGCCGCCAGTTCCGTCGGGTTCGAGCAATAGGGGCAGGCCAGCGGGCAGCGGTGCGTGAGCTCCGCCAGCATCGCCATCGGCGGGTTAGGTGCTGCGCACATGCACGAACCCCCTCTCCCGCAAATCCTGCAGATAGGCGATCACATCCGGCTCGATCACATCACGCTCCGCCTCATAGGTCTGGGCCAGATCATCCGAAATCTGCGCAATCGAGGCCTCACCATCCGTCCGCTGCAAAATGGCAAGCCCGATCTGGTCGAGCATCAACACCCGCTCCGGTCCCAGCAGCACATCCACCTTGCGCACCTTGTCGAAATGACAGCGCACGCCGCGCGGGAGCAGGGGCACATCCTCGGGCGCCATCAGGCGAGGCCTTCGCCGGGCTGCCACCCGCCGGGCGGAATGCGCCCCGGTTCCACATAGGCCGAGTAAAGCGCGTCGAGTTGCGCCCAGAGCACCTCCGTCTTGAAGGTGAGCGCCCGGGCTGCGGCATCTTGATCCACCTGCGTCACAGCATGATCCAGCACCCACTTCAGCCCGAATGCCACATCTTTCGGCGCCTCCTTCAGCCGATTCTGGAAGTAGGACATCGTATCGGCATTCGCGAACGCGTAATGCTCGAACAGCCCCGCGATACGCTCCGAGTGGATCTTCGGCGCGAACAACTCCGTGAGCGACGAAGCCACCGCGGGCAACAAAGGCTCGTCCCGCACAAAGCGCACATAGGCATCCACCGCAAAGCGCGTCGCGGGCAGGATGCCCACCTCCGAGGCCACGTACTCTGGGTCGAGCCCCACGCCCTCGGCCAGCTTCAACCAGCGTGCGATCCCCCCGGTCCCCGGCTCGGTCCCGTCATGGTCCTCGATCCGGCTGCGCCAGATGCGCCGCAGGTTCGGGTCACTCACCCGCGACATGAAGGCGGCGTCCTTCATCGGGATGCGCGTCTGGTAGTAGTAGCGGTTGATCACCCAGGCACGCACCTGATCCGGCGTGCAGCCGCCCGAATGCAACAACTGATGAAACGGGTGCTTGTCGTGATAGCGCTCATCGCCGATCTGGCGCAGGCGCGCCTCGAAGGTCTCGCGGCTCGGGGCATGTATCGTCATAGCGTGATCTCCATCCCGTCGTAAGCGATCTCCCAGCCCCGCGCCTCAACCTCTGCGCGCTCGGGGCTGTCAGGTTGCAGGATCGGGTTGGTGTTGTTGATGTGGATATAGACCTTGCGCGCGTCAACACCGCTGAGCCGCGCCAGGCTGCCCTCCGCACCGTTCAGCGGCAAATGCCCCATCCGCGCGCCCGTCTTTTCACCCGTTCCCGTCTGCTGCATGTCGTCATTGTTCCAGACCGTCCCGTCGAAGAGCAGCAGAGCCGTACCACCCAACCGCTCCAGCAACCAATCGGGCACCTTGGCGCAGCCGGGGATATAGACCGCCCGCGCCGCCTCGGTCTCGAGGATCAGCCCCACCGTCTGCTCACCCACCTCCTCGAGGTTCAACGTATCGCCCTCGAGGAACAGCGCCACCTTGCCGGGCACCGAAAACGCCGTGACCATCAGGCCGGGCGCCGCCTCAAAGGGCTCCTCCAACTCGATCCGATGCCGCGCGACCAGCTCCGCATCGAGCACGTTGAACACCGAATTGCTTTCCAGAATTTCCAGCCCGGAGGCCGTCGCATAGGTCGTAAACGGTGTATTCTCGCGCAGCGTCAGCAGCCCCGCGATATGGTCGATGTCCCCATTCGTCAGCACCACCGAGGCAATCGGGGTGCCGCGCAGTGACTCGGGGTGCAGCTGAGCCACCCGCTGCACCTGGTCGCGGATGTCGGGCGAGGCGTTCAGCACCGCCCACTCCGATCCATTTGCCGAAACGGCAACGGACGACTGCGTCATCGACGCAATCGTCCCGTCACGTGCATCCTTGCAATTTCGGCAACCGCAGTTCCATTGAGGCAGCCCCCCGCCGGCGCCGGCCCCAAGAACAATCAGGTGCATGAAATGGCTGTGCCGTTAGATGACGTCGCGCTCGCCGCCGCGCTCATCGTCCTCGCCGGGACCGTACATGTTGATTTCCATGCCGCATTTGATCTCGCGGGCGACGGGTTTACTCCAAGCCATTGGTGGACTCCTCCTCTGTGTTCCAAGGCGATGTTAGCCGGGCGGGCGCCAAGCGCAAATCATACTTTAGGTGTAGTGACCTCAAGCGGCGCCATGCTGTCGGATTTGCATTGCCCCGCGCGTCCTCGCATCATCATCACAGAAGGAGGACCCCAGATGATGTATGCGATCACGATCTACGGCGAGGCCGGCGTCTTCGACCAGCTGCCCAAGGCACGGCAGGACGAGGTCATGGCCCGGCACAAGGCGCTGCAGGACAGGCTGGGCGCGCGGGGCGACTACATCAGCGTCAAGCTCATGCCGCCCTCCACCGCCGTGACCGTTGTGCCGCCCACCTCCGCCGACCTCGCCCCGCTGATCGTCGATGGGCCCTTCGCCGAGACCAAGGAGAGCTTTCTGGGGTTCTACGCCGCCGAGTTCCGCGATCTCGATGAGGCGCTCGAGCACGCCCGCATGATCTCCTCGCCCATCGCCCGGCTCGAAGTGCGCCCCATCGCCTGGGCAGGCGGGGCGATCTCGACAGAGGGATGAGCGGGCGGGCGGAGTGGCTTGCGGCAAGTGTCGCGCAACAGCGCCCACGCGCGATGGCGGCGCTCACCCGCTATTTCGGCTCGGTTGATCTCGCCGAAGACGCCTTTGCCGACGCCTGCCTCAAGGCGCTGACCCATTGGCCCGCGCGCGGCAAGCCGGACGATCCGCTCGCATGGCTGCTGACCACTGCCCGGCGCAGCGGCATCGACGTGCTGCGCAAAGGTCAGCGCCAGTCGCGCCTGCTGGCCGAAAATCAGGTCGTGCTAACCGAGACCGAACCACCCCTGCCCGACCCGGACGCCCTGCGCGACGATGTGCTGCGGCTCTTGTTCATCTGCTGCCACCCCGCGCTGGAGCGGCGCGACCAGATCGCCGTTGCCCTGCGGGTCGTCGCGGGCCTGTCGGTGGCCGAGATCGGGCGGGGGTTTCTCGTCAAACCCAAGGCGATGGAACAGCGGATCACCCGTGCCAAGAAGCGCATCGCCGCCAACCCGGTGCCGTTCGAGACGCCCAGCCCGCAGGAGCGCGGGCGGCGCCTGGGCGAGGTGTCGGTGATGGTCTACCTGATGTTCAACGAAGGCTGGTCCGCCTCGGAAACCGAAACCCAGATGCGCCCCCTGCTCTGCGAAGAGGCCATCCGCATCGCCCGGCTCTTGGCCGAGCTGTTCCCCGGCATGGGTGAGCAGACAGCTTTGTTGGCTCTGCTGCTCTTCCAGCATGCCCGCCGCCACGCGCGCCTCGACGGCGCGGGGCGGCCCATCGCCTTCGAAGACCAGGACCGCATCCTCTGGTCGCGCGCCGAGATGAATGAGGCCCGCGCCTTCTTCCAGAAGGCCCAGCGGATCGGCCATCACGGCCCTTACCTTATTCAAGCGGCCATCGCTGCCGAACACGCCCGCGCCACCACACCCGAGACCACGGATTGGGCCCTGATCGAAGCGCATTACGCCGCGCTCCATGCGCTGCAGCCCTCGCCCGTGGTGCGCCTGAACCTGATCGCGGTGCAGGCGCGGACCAAGGGCCCCGCCCATGCGCTCGCCGAAATGCAAGCGCTCGCGCCCGAGCTCGACAGCTACCGCTGGTTTCACACCATGCGGGCGGCCTTTCTCGAAGACACCGGCGCTCCGCAGGCGGCGCTAGACGCCTACATGCGCGCTCTGGATCTCGGACCCACCGCACCAGAACGCCGCCTGCTCGATGAGAAAATCGCCGCGCTAAGAAAAAACGTCTGACCGCTGTCGGATCGCCACCGCCTCATGCGTCCTAGGACTGTCCTCACCGTCGGGGACGCGCACAACAAGGAGCAAACCCATGAGTATTCTCGAGATGACCACCATCGGCAACGCGGGCTGGATTGGCCACGCCGGGCCGGACCAGGGCGCAGCCAAGAGCTTCTACAAGGAGGTGCTGGGCTGGGCGATCAACGACATGCCGATGCAGGACGGCTCCAGTTACTCCGCCGCCGCCATCGGCGAGACGGCGATCGGCGGGTTTTCCCCGATGCCGGAAGACAGCGGCAGCTGGACGATCTACTTTACAGTCGCGGATGTGGACGCGAGCGTCGAGACCGCGCAGGCCCAGGGCGCCGCGGTTGTCACGCCGCCCACGGACATGCCCGGCGTCGGACGTATGGCCACGCTGACCGACCCGCAGGGCGCGCGCTTTGCACTGATCACCTACGAGAGCATGGCGGGCTGAGCTAGAGGAGGGACACGACCATGGACCAGACACCGACCTATGCGCTGATCTTCACCGCGCTGCTTGCGCTCATGAGCGTGCCCATGGCCATCGCCGTTGGCCTGCGGCGGGCGAAAACCGGCATCATGATGCTCGCGGGGGATGATGACGACCTGCTGCGCCGCATCCGCGCGCATGGCAACTTCACCGAATACGTGCCGCTGGCGCTGCTGGCCCTGGCGGGGGCCGAAATCGCGGGCGCGCCGCCCTGGCTGGTGATCACCTGCGGCGTCGTGCTGATCGCCGCGCGGCTGATCCATTATGTGGGCTTTCGCCAGAACCCGAACGGGCCGGGGCGTCTCATCGGCACGCTTCTGACCACGCTCACGATGCTCGTGCTCTCCGCGACGATCCTGCTGCGCGTCGCGGAGCTGGTCTGATGCCGCAGGACCCGGAGTTGACAGACCGCATGCGCCGCGCCCTCGCGGGGCACGCGGGCCTCACCGAAAGGCGCATGATGGGCGGCACCGTCTTCCTGCTGAACGGCCATATGCTCAGCGGCGCGCGCCGCGACACGGCTGGCACACGCCGCTTCATGTTCCGCGTCGGCAAGGAGCAGGAGGCGGACGCGCTGGAAGATCCCACCGCCCGACCGCTCATGCAGGGCACGCGCAAGATGGGCGGCTACATCCTCGTGAACCACGAGGACTGCCCCGACCCGGCCTTGCACGGCTGGCTCCGCCGCGCGCTGGACCATGTGACCACCCTGCCCCCGAAGCCCTGACGGAGCCCGCCATGACCGACTTCGACCATTTCTCGCCCGCGGCCCTGCGCTTTCTGTCGGACCTCAAGGCCAACAACCGGCGAGATTGGTTCCAGGACAATAAACCGACCTACGAGCGCGAGATCAAAACCCCCGCAAAGCAATTCACCCAAGCGATGTGCCCCGCGCTCGAGGCTCTGACGGGTGCGCCGCACAGCGCCAAGATCTACCGCATCAACCGCGACATCCGCTTTTCGAAAGACAAGACACCGTACAACGCGCATCTGCACATCTCCTTCGCCCCCGACCCGGCACCGCCCAACACACCGATGTGGTTCTTTGGGTTAGGCACGGAAAAGCTGTCGCTCGGCTGCGGCATCTTTCAATTCGACAAGGCGGGGTTGATCCACTTCCGGGACCAGATGGCAGGGCGGAAGGGTGCGGAGCTGATCGCGCTCGAAAAGCACCTTGCAAGCGAGGGGCTGCGCATCTCGCCACCCGACTTGAAGCGCGTGCCGCCCGGTTTCGACAGTGACCATCCCCATGCAGAAGCCCTGCGCCGAAAGGGCTTTTCAGCCTGGGCGGATCTGCCGGATACCGGCTTCGTCACGGCCCCTGACCTGGTGCCGCGGACGATATCGAACCTCCGACCCCTGATGCCCGTCTTCCGATTCTTATCGGAGCTGCAGTGACGCGCGCTTCACGCGCACACTCTTGGTTTTCTGCGGTAAACATACGCCAAAGCATGCCATGTCACGGAATTTTCATGTAAGTGTCTGGTCCGTACATCGCATCTGAAATCAGCGCCCGGGCTCTATTACCCAAGCCTGTCCTGGTCCCGCTCCGCTGACGCCAGAAAATGGTTAACAATCAAGGCCATTCACATGAAGCCGGGCCGCTCAGGCGGACCCATTGGGCTGGCGTTAAACCTGCGCCTCGCCAGGCTGACCCATGGCCCAAGTCCGGTCCGCAACCGCGATCCGCAAACGTCCAAATCCGGAGGTGTTGTAGGAAAGAGCCACTCAAGCTGTTAAAAACGCAGACAGTTTTTTTGATTTGATTTTTGCGGGTCGATCCCTTTGAGTGCCGCTGGGATGTCTGCGCTTCATGAACTGTTCGCCCGGGGGGGCGTATAACATGTTAGAGAAAGACAGCGGTCACTCGGACCAACCGCAGGGTCCCCAGAGTGACAAACAAAGTATTGAGGAGCTCTATTCCGTCCCGAATTGGGAGGAACGGCTCGAGGCTGCGCGCGCCCAACGCGAGCGCGCGCTGGCCCGGCATCTTGAGGCAAAGAAAGACCGCAAGGCCGCTGACACGCCGAAGGTTGCGCCCTTCACGATGGGGCTGCCGCGCCCCGAGCATACGGCCCCCACGGGTGGGACGCCGGACATGACCCCTGACGAGGCACCCGAGACGGACGTATCGAACCGCTTCACCGCGCTCACCGACCGGCTCAGCCGCTCGCTGCTGGTGACCATGGCCTGTTTCGCAAGCCTTGGCTTCGGCCTCGCGGTTGGTCTCGGCGCGCTCGTCGGTATCGGCGTCCTGCGCACCGCACCGCCCGCAGAAACAGCGACACAGAAGGCCCCGACACCCGCCGAGGAGAGCTCGTCGATGTATGCCGAGCCCGCGCCGGTCGTCACCGCCGCGCTTCCGGAGCCTGCGCCAGTGACGGTTGCCCAGCCCGCCGCGCTTCCGGAGCCTGCGCCCGAAACGCTGGCCCAGCCCACCGCGCAGATCGCCGTTCGCCCACCCGTTGAGCCACGCGCCGCCGCCCCGGCGCTGCTGACCGAGACACATACCGCGGCGCAACCGGATGTCCCGGCCGAAGGCGCACTCTCGCTGGTCGCCTGGCTTCCACTGCAGCCGGTCGTCGCGACCGACACGCCCGCCGATCAGGCCGCTCTTCCGGTCAGCCCGCCCGACCCGCTGCCGGGCGCGGAATGGATCTTGGCTGACAAGCTTGGCGCCACTGGCATGAACCTCGACATCCTCGACCTGCGGGTCTATGCGCCCGACGCGGTGCCTGCGGGCCAGCTTGAAGGCAAGCTGATCCAACTGGCCAACACTGGGTTGACGGTCGAGAACGTGCAGCGCGTCGAATTTGCGGTCTCGACCCCGCATATCCGCTATTACAACGCCGAGGACAGCATCCCCGCCCAGGCCCTCGCCGAAGAGCTCAGCATCGAGGCGCGCGATTTCACCGCCGATCAGAGTGGCCCGGTGGGTCTGATCGAGGTCTGGTTCGAGGGCGTGTCCAAGACCAACCTCGCCGAAGAACTGGCAGGACGCCGCAGCGGAACCTACCTGTTCGATCGGTTGCGCGACAAGCTGCGCAGCGAGTGAGGTCGCACCTCAAGGCCGACACCGGTCCGGCGGGCCCCAAACTGCACGCCGCCCGCACTGCGCAGCGTATGAGGCAAAAGGACACCCGCCGATGAGCAACGTCTTCACCGGCCCCGATGGTCGCCCCCGCTGTGGATGGGCGGGCAGCGCGCCGGAATTCCTCGACTACCACGACCGCGAATGGGGCTTCCCGGTTGCCGAAGACATCCGGCTCTTTGAAAAGATCTGTCTTGAATCCTTTCAGTCTGGGCTGAGCTGGCGCACTATTCTCAACAAGCGCCCGGCCTTCCGCGCCGCCTTCGACGGGTTCGACTTTCACAAGATGGCGCGTTACGACGCGGCTGATGTCACCCGCCTGCTTGATGATGCGGGGATCGTCCGGCATCGGGGCAAGATCACCGCCGTGATCAACAACGCCGCCCGCGCGGTGGAAATGGTCGAATCCGAAGGCAGCCTCGCCGCCTTCTTCTGGCGCTTCGAGCCGCCCACCGACGAGCTTGGGGTGCCGCAAAGCCAGTCCACAAGCCCCAGTTCCATCCGGCTCTCAAAAGAGCTCAAGCGCCGCGGCTGGCGCTTCGTGGGCCCGACAACGATGTTTGCCTTCATGCAGGCGATGGGGCTGATCAACGATCACGCCACCGGCTGCGCCCTGCGCCCCGCCGCCGAAGACGCCCGCGCCAGCTTCAAACGCCCCGCACACTAATACGAATACTCCGCGTAAATCCGGCTCAGATCGCCAGCCCAGGCGCCGTTATACTGGTCCAGCAACTCGTCCGCAGGCACCTTCCCGGTCTCAACACTTTCGATCAGCGCATTGAGGAAGTGGGTCTCGTCCGGCACCATGCCACCCGCGCCCGCTTTGGCGCGCGCCTTCAGCCCCGCCTGGCTGATCGCCACGACTTCACGCGCGACATCATGAAGCTTGATCCCATGCACCTCGGCCTGCAAACCGTCGACCGAGGCCGCCACGCGCATCAGGTCGCGCGTGCCCATGTCCCAGTCCTTGACCACGTCCCAGGCCGCATCGAGTGCGGTCTGATCATACATCAGCCCCACCCAGAAGGCCGGCAGCGCGCAGAGACGTCGCCACGGGCCGCCATCGGCCCCGCGCATCTCGATGAACCGCTTCGCCCGCGCTTCGGGGAAGATGGTGGTCAGATGATCGGCCCAGTCGCTTAGCGTCGGGATTTCGCCGGGCAGCGCCGGTAGCTTGCCCTTGAGAAAATCGCGGAACGACATCCCCAGAGCATCGACATACTCTCCGTCACGATAGACGAAATACATCGGCACATCGAGCGCATACTCGGCCCATCGCTCGAACCCGAACCCGTCCTCGAAGACAAAGGGCAACATGCCCGTACGCGCCGCATCCAGATTGCGCCAGGCCACGCTGCGCCACGACTTGTGCCCGTTGGGGCGGCCTTCGAAGAAGGGCGAATTGGCGAAAAGCGCCGTCGCCAGCGGCTGCAGCGCCAGCGACACGCGCATCTTCTGCACCATATCCGCTTCGGACCCGAAATCGAGGTTCACCTGCACGGTGCAGGTGCGCCGCATCATCACCCGCCCCATGGTGCCCACGCGCGCCATGTAATCGTTCATCAGCTTGTAGCGGCCCTTGGGCATTAAATCCATGTCGTCATGGCTCCACACCGGGGCCGCGCCCAGCCCGATGAAGCCCGCTCCAATCCGGTCCGCCACATCCTGCACTTCGCGCAGATGCGTGTTCACCTCGTCACAGGTCTCGTGGATCGTCTCCAGCGGCGCGCCGCTGAGCTCCAGCTGCCCGCCGGGCTCCAGCGAGATATTCGCGCCGTCCTTCTCCAGCCCAATGAGCTTGCCGCCCTCTTCCACCGGCGCCCATCCGTGCGCGTCGCGCAGCCCCTCTAGCATCACCCGGATCGACCGCTCGCCTTCATAAGGCAGCGGCTTCAGCGTGTCCTTGCAATAGCCGAACTTCTCGTGCTCCGTCCCGATCCGCCACTGGTCTTTGGGCTTGCAGCCATCCGCCAGGTATTGCGCCAACTGATCATGCGCGGTGATGGGCCCGCCGCCGGATTGAGGGATGGACATATTGGGGAGGCTCCGCTGGACTGCCGTAGGTTGGAAGGTCAGGGATGAGCCGAAATTCCGAAGGTGTCAATGCAGACGAAGGGGGGCGGTGGTGCTGCCCGCACGCTGCCAGATCACGATGGCGTGCGTGCCTTCCTCTTGCAGCGCATGCAGCATCCGCTCTGTCCGCAGGCCCGCGAGCGTTGCAAACGCATCGAACAGCGCCTCGGCGCCTTCCGCATTCACGGGGATCAACAAATCCGGCTGCCCGGGCTGCACCAGCCGCCAATGCGCAGGATAGAGCGTCTTGTCGAGCGTGAGCTCCACCATCTCACGCAGCGCCACAGACCCACCGGTCAGCGGCCCGAAATAGGTGATCTCGCCTTCATCGACGCTCACGGCCCCCGGCCCCTGCCCCGCGCTGCGAAACCGGGCGCGCTGCACGCCCACCCAGACCAGCGCCGCCCCACCGACAAGCAGCGCAATCGCGGGCAGCACCAGCAGACGCCCGGGCCCGATCAACCACCAGAACCCCAGCAACACCATCGCGCCACCCGCCAGCACCTCGCGCCAGCGGATAAGCTGCGCCTTCGCTTCGGGGCGCAGAAAGGTCATGCCTCCACCCCCAAGACCACGGGCTCCTTCAGCAGGGAAATCTGGTAGGACCCGATGCGCCGGAACCCGATGGCCTCATAGGCCCGGGCGGCAATGGCGGTCGCGGCAAAGAGGATTGCGTCGCGGATGCCCTGCGCCCGCAGTTCCGCCAGATGCAGCGCCACGATGCGCCCGCCGTACCCGCGCCCGCGGTGCTCCGGCGGGACGTAAACCCCACCCACCTGCACCATATCCGCCGTGCGCGCGTTCAGCGCAGACATCGCGCAGACCGTGCCGCCGATCTCCATCACCCGGCTGTCGGGCTTCTCGATGAACTGTTGGGCTGCAATCAATCCGTCGACCCCGTCGAGCATGCCCAACCCGGTCTCCCGATGATAGCCGTCGAACCACCCGGCCAACCACGGCACCTCCTCCGGTCTCGGACGGCGCAGCGACAGATCATGCGCCCGCAAATCCGTCAGATCGGCCAGCGGCAACACATAAAGCGGCTCGATGTCCTTCACCCGAAACGCCGCATCTCCGAACCCGAGGGCCTCGGCAAAGGCATCGACCTGCGCGGGCACACCGGTGATCCCCACCAGCTTCCGCCCCCGCAACGCCTGCGCGCAAGCGGCCCAGAACTCCGGCGCTGCATCCGGCGCCTGGCACATCAGGAACCCACCATTGGTGCAACCCGCCACGGCCGTGATCTGCCCGGCACCCTCGCACAAGAAATACGTGGTCGCATTCGCGTGGTCTGACGACCCGATCCCATGCGCGGCCAGATTGCCCCGCAGGAACATGGAGGTCGGCGCATGGGGCTGCAGAAACACTTCCAGAGCCGCTGCGTCCTCCGGGCCGGCGACCCGGATCACACCCAGTCTCCCAAGGCGTGCTGCCAAAGTGTCAGCGCCGCGACCGCCGCCGTGTCCGCGCGCAGAATGCGGGGGCCCAATGAGACGCTATGCGCCGGCCCCATCCGGTGCAGCCGGTCGCGCTCGGCATCGGCAAACCCGCCTTCCGGCCCGATCAGGATCGCCCAAGGCGCGCAAACGGCAGGTAAGGTGGGCTTTGAGGCCACCTGCCCCTCGTCGCAAAACATGATCTGCCGCCCGCCATCCCAGGCTCTCAGCACCTGGTCCAGCCGCTGCATCTCGGCCACCTCCGGCACAAAGGTGGCCCCACATTGCTCCGCCGCCTCCACCGCATGGGCCTGCAGCCGCGCGCGCTGGATGCGCCCGGAATTGGTGAAGGCCGTCTGCACCGGCACGATCCGCGCCACGCCCATCTCCACAGCCTTTTCGACAATGAAATCCGTGCGCGCCTTCTTCACCGGCGCAAAGACCAGCCACAGATCGGGCGGCATCTGCAAGGCCTTCGTCTGGCTGAGTACGCTCAGCACCCCGCCGCGCTTGCCCGCCTCCACCACCTCGGCCAGCCACTCGCCGCTCTCTCCATCAAACACCAGGATCTGCGCGCCCACACCGAGCCGCATCACCCCAAAGAGATAATGCGCCTGCTCCCGCGACAACGGAACCGATTGCCCCGCGCCCAAGGCATGCTCTACATAAAGCCTGATTTTGGCCGTCACCGCCTGATCCATGGGGAGATACATATGCAAAGCCCGACGCCTGCACCAGATGGCTCGGTCGCCGATGCGGTCACCGGCAACTGGGTCGACCGCTACGCCCCCATGCCGACACGCCCCTACCTGCGGCTCAGCCGGGCGGATCGACCCATCGGCACCTGGCTCCTGCTCCTGCCCTGCTGGTGGGGGCTGGCGCTGGCGATGCTGCACGACCAGAGCGCCTCCCTGCACGACCTCTGGATCGCGGTGGGCTGTGCGATGGGCGCCTGGCTCATGCGCGGTGCGGGCTGCACCTGGAATGACATCACCGACCGGGATTTCGACGGCGCGGTCGAGCGCACGCGCTCCCGCCCCATCCCCGCCGGTCAGGTCACCGTGCGCGGCGCGGTGATCTGGATGTGCGCGCAATCGCTCCTGGCCTTCTGCATCCTTCTGACCTTCGACGTGGCCGCCATCGCGCTCGGCGTCCTCGCCCTGCTGCCCGTCGCCGTCTACCCTTTTGCTAAGAGGTTCACCTGGTGGCCGCAGGTCTTTCTCGGCCTCGCCTTCAACTGGGGCGCGCTGCTCGCCTGGGCCGCGCATTCGGGCACGCTGCACGCGCCCGCCGTGCTGCTCTACCTCGCGGGCATCGCCTGGACGCTCTTCTACGACACGATCTATGCGCATCAGGACACCGAGGATGACGCGCTCATTGGCATCAAGTCCACCGCGCGCCTCTTTGGCGAAAAAACCGGCGCCTGGCTGCGCCGCTTCCTCATGGCCACCGTCGGGCTCATGGGGCTCGCGGTGATCGGCGCCGCGCTGCCGCAGGCCTCGGTGCTCGCCATGGTACTGGCGCTCGCCGGGCCCTGGGCCATGGGCTGGCACATGGCCTGGCAGCTGCGCGGCCTCGATATCGAGGATAACGCGAAACTGCTCCAGCTCTTTCGCGCCAACCGCGATACCGGCGCGATCCCGCTGCTCTTTTTTGGCGCAGCCCTGCTGGTGTGATTGAACCCCCTCGCGCGGGGGAGTATCACGTGGGCACTCGCAACTGATCACCGGATTCCATGCCGCGCCCCACCACAACCATGACCATCGCCGCCTTTGTCGCCGCCGCCGCGGTGGCGCTGGTCGCCGCGAATTCATCGGTGCAAGTGGTCGAGGATTCCTCCGAGATCGGCGTGCGCGATGCGCTCGACGCCAACGCGCTCACCTGGGCCGAGGTCGAGGCTGACGGGCTGCGCGTGCTGCTGGCGGGCACCGCCCCGAACGAGGCGCTGCGCTTCCGCGCGCTCAGCGTCGCGGGCTCGGTCGTCGATGCCGCGCGGATCATCGACCAGATGCAGGTGCAGGCTGCCGCGGCCATCGCCCCGCCACGCTTTTCGGCGGAAGTGCTGCGCAACACCTCCGGCGTGTCGATCATCGGGCTGATCCCCGAAAGCACGGATCGGGACGAGATGGTCGCGGGCTTCACCGCGATGAGCGATCTGCCGGTGACCGACCTGTTGGAGACCGCGAACTACCCCGCGCCCACCGGTTGGGAAGACGCGCTGGCCTTCGCCATCACCGCCATCGACGACCTGCCCCGCGCCAAGGTCTCGGTCACCGCAGGTCGGGTCGAGGTGACCGCCATCACCGACAGCGCCGAGGCCAAGGCCGCGTTGGAAAAAGAGCTCACCCGCGCAGCACCGCCCGCGCTGCAGCTCACGCTCAACATCACCGCGCCGCGCCCCGTGATCACCCCCTTCACCCTGCGCTTTGTTCTCAATGACGAGGGCGCACGGTTCGACGCCTGCTCCGCCGATACGGAAGACACTGAGGCCCGTATCCTCGCCGCCGCCCGGGCCGCCGGGCTCGACGGTGCGGCGCGTTGCACCATCGGCATGGGGGTACCCTCGCCCAACTGGGCCCAAGCGGTGGAGACCGGCATCGCGGCACTCGCCGAGCTGGGCGGCGGCAGCGTCACCTTCTCCAACGCAGATGTCACACTGGTGGCCGCCGAAGGCACCGACCCGGGGCTCTTCGACCGGGTCACGGGCGAGCTGGAAACCGGCCTGCCCGAGGTCTTCGCGCTCACCCCGGTGTTGCCAGAGGCGCCTGAGCCCTCCGCCGGACCGGCGCAATTCTTGGCCACGCTCAGCCCCGAAGGCCAGGTGCAACTGCGGGGGCGTCTCTCGGACCAGACCATGCGCGAGGTGGCCGACAGCTTCGCGCGCGCGAAATTCGGCTCGGACAATGTCTATACCGCAGCCCGCGTTGTCGAGGATCTGCCTGCCGATTGGTCGGCGCGCGTGCTCACCGGCCTCCAGGCGCTGGCCTATCTCGCCAACGGTGCTGTGACCGTGACAGCGGATACAATCGCGCTCACCGGCAAGACCGGCAACGTGAATGCCCGCGCCGCCGTGGCGCAGTTCATGGCGGACAAGCTCGGGCAGGACAGCACCTTCGAGATCGACGTGGTCTATGTCGAAGCGCTGGACCCCATCGCCGCCCTGCCCACGCCGCAGGAATGCGAGGCCGACATCGGCGAGATCGTCGCCGCCTCCAAGATCGTCTTCGAGCCGGGCAGCGCCACCATCGACGAAAGCACGCTCAGCACCATGGACATGATCGCCGAGGTGCTGCGCGACTGTGGCGACCTGCGCCTTGAGGTGCAGGGCCACACCGACAGCCAGGGCCGCGAGGAGATGAACCTCGCCCTGAGCCAAGCCCGCGCAGAGTCAGTTCTGAACGAGTTGCGCGCGCGCCGGGTGCTCACCGGCTCGCTGGTCGCCAAGGGCTATGGCGAAGCGCTGCCCATCGCCGACAATGGCACCGAAGCGGGCCGCGAGGCCAACCGCCGCATCGAATTTCGTCTGATAACCCCCACGGCATTTCAACCGGAAGGTGAAACAACACTGGAAAGCGCCACAGAATCCGGCGATACAGAGGGTGGTGAAGGTGCGGAAGGGTCTGGGGATGAGTAGGACAGAGTTTGTCATTGCCACAGCGATCATCTTGTTCGTGGCGTTCTGCCTGGGGTGGTTCGCCAACTGGATCGTGCATCGCTTCAGCCGCGTGGCCGCCGATGACGTGGCACAACTCGACCGCATGAGCCAGGAGCTGCACGAAGCCGAAGAGACCCGTGATCAGGCGATCACCTACCTGCAGCAGCGCGAGGCGGAGCTGACCAACCAGCTCGCCCAGACCGAGGCGGAGCTGCGCGCGGCGATGGATGGGCTGCGCGACGCCCGGCAGGAAGCCGAAGAGCTCCGTGCACAGGTCAATCGCGCACCCATCGCCTGAGGTCAGGTCACCGTCAGATGCGCGCAGCGGGCGGTGTGCGCCACCTGCTGCGACGTGCTGCCGAGCACCAGCCCCGAGAGGTTCCCCAGGCCTCGCCGACCGGTCACGATCAGGTCAGACCCGATCTCGCGCGCGTATTCCAGCAACGCATGGGCCGGATCGCCGTCACCCACATGGGCAATCGGCTCCGTGACGCCCGCATTGGTCGCGATGCCGCGCGCCTGGGCCAGCACCTTCTGCGCGGCCTCGGCCACCTCTTCCGCCGTCGGCATGGTTGTGGCCACGTGATAGCCTGCCACCGCGCCCATCGCGAAGGCCACCGTCTCGGCCTTCGGCGTGTGCGAGATATGCACCTCCGATCCGTATTTGCCCGCCAGATCGCAGGCCATCCGCAGCGCGTTCTCCGACGGTTCCGACCCGTCAAATCCTACCGTGATTTTCTTGAACATCGCTCGTATCTCCTCTCGTTTTTCAGGTTCGAAAGGAGACTACAGACTGTGATCACACCCCGCCTTGATGCACGTCAAACCGCTCACCAGCGGGTCAGCGCGTCCTCATCCTCGGCTTTTGCAGCGACCCAATCGGCGCCCTCGTCGGTCACTTCGCGCTTCCAGAAGGGTGCGCGCGACTTCAGATAGTCCATCAGGAACTCCGCCGCCTCGAAGGCATCCTTGCGGTGTCGCGCCGCCGTGGCCACCATCATGATCATCTCGCCCGGTGTCAGGCTGCCATGGCGGTGGATCACCAGCACATCGCCCAGAGACCACCGCCGTTGCGCCTCCTCGGCGATCTCGCGCAGCGCCCGTTCGGTCATGCCCGGATAATGCTCGATCTCCATGACCTGTAGCCCGCCCGCATCGCTGTCGCGCACCACGCCGGTGAAGGTCACCACGGCGCCCATCGTTTGGTGCCCCGCCGCGAACCGCGCCGTCTCCGCGCCCAGATCGAAGGGCGCCTCCTGCACCGATACGCGCATCAGCCGCCCGTCATCGGCGGGAAAAAGGCGACCTCTCGCGCGCCCTCGAGCGGCGCATCGAAATCACTCAATTCCTGATCAATCGCCACGCGCAGCGCCGAGCGGTCGGCAAAGGCCGCCGCATAGCGATCCTCCCGCGCCACCAGCTCATCAACCAGCTCCGACACGGTCTCGGCCGAACTCTCCACCTCTTCGCGCGGCAACCCGATCCGCTCGCGCACCCAGGCAAAATACAACACATTCATGCGCTCTCATCCTTCAAGTAAGGCGTGGACTTGCGGAAGTAATCATAACCCGACACCAACGTCATCGCCGCCGCAATCCACAGCATCCAAAGCCCCACGCGCCCCGACCACACCATCGCATGATAGTAGAAGCGCAGGCCATTCACATCCTCGACCTCGCCGCTCATCACCTGCGCGATCAGTTCAGGGTCCATGCCATAGCTGTTCATCACCAGATGATGCTCGAAAATCCCGCGCGAGAACAGCACCGCAATCGCCACCATCTGGGCCGTGGTCTTCCACTTCGCCAGCGGCGTCACCTTCAGCGTGCCCGCGGTGTCCCCCAGGAACTCGCGCAGCCCCGAGACGAAGACCTCCCGAAACAGGATCACGGTCGACGGCAACACCAGCCAGGGCGTCCAGTAGACGTCCGAGAACCCGACGATGACCATCAGCGCAATCACCACCATCGCCTTGTCGGCAATCGGGTCGAGCATCGCGCCCAGCTTGGTCTCCTGCTTCCACGCCCGCGCCAGATAGCCGTCAAACCAGTCGGTGATCGCCGCCGACACAAACAGCACCAGCGCAAACCAATCCGCGTAAGGCCGCGTGAAATAGAGAAACATCACCGCCACCATGGGCGCGGCCACCAGCCTGACAATGGTCAGAATATTCGGCAGGGTCAGCGTCATGACCTCACCCTACAACGCGGCCAAACCGGGCGAAAGCGACAACCGACCGCTCGCCCTTCCGGGTGCGCGCATCCCCGCCCGCGCCCAATCCATAAATGATGTCGCGCGCCAGCGCGGCCTTCGGATCAGCCGCGCTCGTGAAAGAAATCATAGATTTTTTCTGCGAGCGCGCCCGACACACCGTCAACCGCCTTCAGATCACTCAGGTTCGCCCGCGCCACCGCCTTGGCCGAGCCGAAATGCGCCAGCAGCGCCCGCTTGCGCGCCGCGCCCACGCCCGGCACGTCATCCAAGGGCGTGGCGCCGACCGATTTCGCCCGCTTGGCCCGGTGCGTCCCTATCGCAAAGCGATGCGCCTCGTCCCGCATCCGCTGAATGTAGTAGAGCACCGGATCATTGTGGCGCAGCGCGAAGGGCTGCTTGCCGGTCCGGTAAAACTCCTCCTTGCCCGCATCCCGGTCGATCCCCTTGGCGACACCCACCATCGGGATGTCCCCCACGCCATACTCGTCCATGATCTCGCGCACCGCACTCACCTGCCCCGCGCCGCCATCGATGAGCAGCAGATCCGGCCAATGCCCCTCGGTGCGCTCCGGGTCCTCCTTGATCAACCGCTTGAACCGCCGCGTTAGCACCTCTTTCATCATCCCGAAGTCATCGCCGGGCGTCAGCTCATCGCCGCGAATGTTGAACTTACGGTACTGGTTCTTCAGAAACCCCTCGGGCCCCGCCACGATCATCGCCCCCACCGCAAAGGCGCCTTGGATGTGGCTGTTGTCATAGACCTCGATCCGCTCCGGCGGCGCCTTCAGGTCAAAGGCTTCCGCCACGCCGCGCATGAGCTTCGCCTGCGTCGCCGTCTCCGCCATCTTCCGCGCCAGACTCTCGCGCGCGTTGCGCAAGGCGCTGTCAATCAACTCCGCCTTCTCACCGCGCTGCGGCACCAGCAGTTCCACCTTGCGCCCCAGCTTGCTGGTCAAGGCCTCTGCCATCAGGTCCGGGTTCTCGATCTCATTGCTGAGGATCAACTGACGCGGCGGCTCGCGCGTGTCGTAGAACTGCCCGACAAAGGCCTCCAGCACCTCCGCCGCATCCACATCCGGGCCCACCCGCGGATAGTAATCCTTGTTGCCCCAGTTCTGGTTGGCGCGGATGAAGAAGACCTGCACACAAGCCTGCCCGCTGTCCATATGCAGCGCGATGATATCCGCCTCCGCCACGCTCTGCGGGTTGATGCCCTGCGCCGTCTGCACCTGCGTCAGTGCCTTGATCCGGTCGCGCAACGCCGCCGCCCGCTCGAACTCCATCGCTTCCGAGGCCGCGCCCATCTCGGCGGCCAGCCGTGCCTGAATATCCGTGGTCTTGCCGGTCAAGAACGTCTCCGCATCTTTGACCGACCGGCAATACTCTTCCGCACTGATCTTGCCCACACACGGCGCCGAGCAGCGCTTGATCTGATACTGCAGACAAGGGCGCGTGCGGCTGTCGAACATGGAATTCGAACAGTCGCGCAGCAGGAACACCCGCTGCAACTGGTTCAGCGTCCGGTTCACCGCCCCCGCGCTGGCAAAGGGCCCGTAATAGGCCCCCTTCTCTTTCTTCGCGCCGCGATGTTTCTTGATCTGCGGAAAATCATGATCCGCGGTCACCAGGATATTCGGAAAGCTCTTGTCGTCGCGCAGCAGCACGTTGAACTTGGGCTTCAGCTGCTTGATCAGGTTCTGCTCGAGCAGCAGCGCCTCGGTCTCGGTCCGCGTCGTCAGGAACATCATCGACGCGGTCATCGAGATCATCCGCGCGATCCGCGGGCTGTGACCAGCGGGACGCGCATAGTTGCTCACCCGCGCCCTCAAGTTGCGCGCTTTTCCGACGTAAAGCACACGGCTCTCCGCATCCAGCATCCGGTAGACGCCGGGCGAGGTGTCCAGCGTTTTCAGGTACCCCTGGATCACCTCGTGACCGGGGATCACATCCTTGGGGGTGGTATCGGGCGGATCGGACATAACCATAGGTATGATTCTTAGCTGCGGCTGCACCGGAGTTGAAGCGACTGCAAGGGAGAACCTTTCCACCAATCATGTGGATAACTCTGACGATAACTTCCGGCCATCCAGAATTTTCCTTTTCAGTTGGGGGATTTCAAGGATTTGCCTAATTTTTAGGCACACAATTAAACCCCTGTTTTCAAATGATATTTTCTTACACACAGCGCAAGTTTTTGAAAACAAAGACATTTTAGTAACGGATTTGTAACACTCATTAATCCGGTGCAAAACTCTTCTGAAGCTGCGCTTATTCCACGCCCAGAACGTCGGGTGTCTGCCACGCCAGATGCTGGCCACCGTCGACGCACAAGAGTTGCCCGGTCACCGCGGGCGCATCGAGGAAATAGCCCAGGGCCGCGGTCATGTCCGCGGGGTTCGAGCCGCGCTCCAGCACCGTTGCCGCGCGCTGTTTCGCGAAATGCTCCGCCGATTGCCGCCCACCCTGCAGCGTCGGGCCGGGCCCGATGGCATTCACCCGGATCGCAGGCGCCAGCGCTTGCGCCGCGGTCTGCGTCAGCGCCCAAAGGCCCATCTTGGCCAGCGTATAGGTCATGAACTCCGGCGTCAGCTTGCGCACCCTCTGGTCGATCATGTTCACGATCAGCCCCGCCGCCTGCGGCTCGCCCGCCGCATCCATTTCCGCGGCAAGCCCTTGTGCAGCCATCTTCTGGGTCAGGAGAAACGGCGCGCGCAGGTTGCTCTGCATATGCCGGTCCCAGCTGGCGCGCGTGGCCGTCTCAACCGTGTCATACTCGAAGATCGAGGCGTTGTTCACCAGGCAGGTCACCGGCCCACCCAGCGCCTCGACCGCCTGATCAAAGAGCGCCTCCGTCGCCGCATCCTCCAACAGGTCCGCCTGCAGCGCTACGGCGCGTGTGCCTGCCGCCTCAACGCCCGCAACCGTCTGTGCCGCCCCCGCTTGCGAGGCCGCATAATGCACCGCCACGTCAAACCCGCGCCCGGCCAGATAGAGCGCCATGGCGCGCCCGATTCGGTGCCCGGCGCCTGTCACCAGAGCTGTTGGCATGAATTCCCCCTTCGTTGCCCGTCAGGCCAGAACGATCACCAGGTAGGCCACGTAGAGCCCGCTCAGGATCACGCCCCAGATCCGTGTGATGTTCCAGGACAGATAGACGAAGGGCAGTAAAAGAACAGAGGCGCCGAGCATCACCCAGAGATCGAAGGTGAGGAATTCGCGATCCACCGGGATCGGCCCCACGAAGCTCGCGATGCCGATGATGGCGAGCAGGTTGAACATGTTCGAGCCGATCACGTTGCCGAGGGCCACATCCGCCTGCCGCCGCAGCGCCGCCATCACCGTAGTGGCCAGCTCCGGCAGGGAGGTTCCGATGGCCACCAGCGTGAGGCCAATCACCGTATCCGACACCCCATAGGTTTTGGCGATGACCGTCGCGTTCTCGACCAGAAGGTTCGCGCCCAGCGGCAGCCCCGCGAGCCCCAGCAGCAGGAACATGATGATCCGCCACCACGGCAGGTCCGGGTCCGCGCCCTCGGGTTCGTCCTCGGGCTCGCCCTTGCAGGCCTGACGGTGCTGATGCGCATCGCGGAACGCATCCGCCAGCATCAGTGCAAGGCCCGCCAGCAGCACCGTGCCCGCAATCCAGTCAAAGACCCCGCGGAACGCCAGCGCGAT
Organism: Roseobacter cerffii; assembly: GCF_054226325.1. Taxonomy (NCBI): domain Bacteria; kingdom Pseudomonadati; phylum Pseudomonadota; class Alphaproteobacteria; order Rhodobacterales; family Roseobacteraceae; genus Roseobacter; species Roseobacter cerffii. The sequence goes on along the minus strand of NZ_CM135757.1, from coordinate 870,962 downwards.
GAACAGCAGGCTCGCCGCGATCATGATGTTATAAGTCTTGCGCGTGTTGCACTCCGCCGTGTGCATCGTGGCCAGAAGCGCGGGCACCCCCAGCACCAGCAGGATATTCGCAGTATTCGAGCCCACGACATTGCCCAGGGCCAGCCCCGGCGCCTTGTCGAGGATCGCCTGCACCGAGATCAGCAGCTCCGGCGCCGAGGTCCCGAAGGCCACGATCGTGAGGCTCACGATCAGGGCCGGCACCCCGAGGCGTAGCGACATGTTCACCGCCCCCTTGACCAGCGCATCCCCCGCCAGAAGCAGAAGAACCAGTCCAAAGCCGCAGAGAATCCACGGCATGATCATGCGCGATCATCCTTGCCACAGGAGCACGGGCCACGCCCGATCCGGTAGCGCCCGCAGGACCGGCACTTGGTGTTTGCCAACCGCTTGCCCCCGAGCCAATGCATCTTGCCGAACATCGCCAGGACGCCCATGACGATCAGGAACAGGGTGACAATCTTGAAGATCATAAAGGTTACAGTCCGAACTGCGCGTAGGCGCTGCGCTCTTCCAGCCCGTGCAGGGCGTCGCCCACAAGCTGCGCGCCAAACCGGGCCAGGAAGGGCTTGCGCACCCCGTAGCGGCGGAACTTCACCTTCTCTCCAAAACGCTCCTGCATCATCGGTTTCAAATGCCCGACACCGTCGATCAGCCCCAACTCGGTCGCCTTGCGCGCCAGCCAGATCTCTCCGGTGAAAAGGTCGCGATCCTCGGGCAGCTTGCCCTCGCGGCGCGCGCTCACATGGGCCTTAAAGTTGGTGTGGATGTCTTCGAGGATGTCCTTCAGCCGGGCCACATCCTCGGGGTTTTCCGGGCGGAAGGGGTCGAGCATAGATTTCGACTTGCCGGCCGTATAGACGCGCCGCTCGATCCCCTGCTTGACCAGAAACTCATGCGCGCCAAAGGAGGCCGAGATGACGCCAATCGAGCCCACGACCGAGCTCTCATCGGCATAAATCTCATCCGCCGCTGCGGCCAGCCAATAGCCACCCGAAGCGGCCACATCCTCGACAAAGGCGATCACGGGGATCTCTTTCTCCTCCGCCAACCGCCGGATGCGCGCCCCGATCAGCGAGCTCTGCACGGCACTGCCGCCGGGCGAGTTCACCTCCAGCGCCACCGCCGCGGGCTTGCCGCGGGTGAAGGCTTTTTCGATGACAGGGGCAAGACTTGCGTCATTCAGCGTGGCCCGTCCGGAGGCGGCAATCATCCCCGAGAGGCGGATGACAGCGACCGTCGGGTCGGATTTCATGAAGGGGATCCAGCGTTTCATGTGACCCCATGTAGAATGGCGACCCCCCGCAAACAAGGAGGGAGGCAAGAAGGATTTATGATGCGGCTTTATTGCCGAATGCGCCAGCCGGTTTTGAAGATCCAGCCGATCACCAGCAGGCAGGCCGCGGTGAAGCCCGCGATGGCCAGCAGCGAGATGGCAATCGGCACATCCGCCGATCCGAAGAACGCCCAGCGGAAGCCCGAGATCAGATAGACCACCGGGTTAAAGTAGGAAATCGTCTGCCAAACGGGGGGCAGCATCGAGATCGAATAGAACGAGCCCCCCAGAAAGACCAGCGGTGTCACGATGAGCAGCGGCACCAGTTGCAACTGCTCGAAACTGCCCGCCCAGATGCCGATGATGAAGCCCAAGAGTGCAAAACTCAGGCAGGTGAGCAGCAGGAATGCCACCATCGCCAGCGGGTGCTGGATCGTCACATCAACGAAGAAAAATGCCGTGATCAGGATGATGACCCCGATGAACAGCGCCTTGGTCGCCGCCGCGCCCACATAGCCCGCCACGATCTCGAGAAAGTTGATCGGCGCTGACAAAAGTTCATAGATCGTGCCGATGAACTTCGGGAAATAGATGCCGAACGACGCGTTGGAAATCGCTTGGGTGATCACAGACAGCATGATCAGCCCCGGCACGATAAAAGCACCATAGCTCACGCCTTCGATCTCTTGAATGCGGCTGCCGATGGCCGCGCCGAAGACGACGAAATACAAGGATGTGGACAGCACCGGCGACAGGAAACTCTGCGCCAACGTCCGGAAAAACCGCGCCATCTCAAAGAGATAGATCGCCTTGATCGCCGTCCAGTTCATGACGCCTCCTCCGCTTCCTCATGCACCAGCCCCACGAAGATGTCCTCCAGGCTGCTCTGCCGCGTGACCACATCCCGCAGCACCAGCCCCGCCTCCGAAACATCACGCAACAGCTTGGTGATACCCGTCCGCTCGGCCCGCGTGTCATAGGCATAGGTCAGCGTGCAGCCCCCATCACAGAGCGTCAGGTTGTACCTCGCCAGCGCCTCCGGCACCGCGTCCAACGGCTCCGACAGCTGCACATCCAGCTGCTTCTGCCCCATGCGCGCCATCAGGCTCGCCTTCTCTTCCACCAGCAAGAGCTCTCCTTTGGCGATCACCCCCACCCGGTCGGCAATCGCCTCGGCCTCCTCGATGTAATGCGTCGTCAGCACGATGGTGACCCCATCCGCCTTCAATCCCTCGACGATCTCCCACATGTCCTTGCGCAGCTCCACATCGACCCCGGCAGTGGGCTCATCCAGAAACAGCAGACGCGGCTCATGGCTCAGGGCTTTCGCGATCAGCACCCGCCGCTTCATGCCGCCCGACAGCTCGCGGATCTGGTTGTCCTTCTTGTCCCACAGCGACAGCTGCCGCAAAATCCGCTCGATCGCCGCGTCATCCCGCGCCTTGCCAAAAAGCCCGCGCGAGAACCGCACCGTGTTGATCACCTTCTCGAAGGGCTCCAGGTTGATCTCCTGCGGCACCAGTCCGATCATCGCGCGCGCCGCCCGGAAGTCGGTGATGATGTCATGCCCGCCCACGGCCACCTGCCCCGAGCTGGCCTGCGTGATCCCGCAGACCGTCGAGATCAGCGTCGTCTTGCCCGCGCCATTGGGCCCGAGCAGCGCCAGGATCTCCCCTTGCTCGATCTGCAGATCCACACCTTTCAGCGCCTCAAACCCGTCCGCGTAAGACTTGCGCAGATCGCTGATCTCGAGAATGGCCGCCATGCCTGAACTCCTCTCCGCCAATTGCGGGGCACCCTAGGCCGCGGCCTGCCCGGAGACCAGCGCACCTCCGCACAGACACCCGGACCCTCTGTGCGCCACGCCGCAAAGCGCCCCGCTCGTCACCCGCCCCAAAAACTCACATCCCGCCGACAGCTCTCAGGCGCCGCCCGGCATGCTCTGCAGCCCACTGCTTCACCCTTCCAGAAATACTCAAATCCGACGGGCCCGATCGAAGCTCACCCCTTGCCGGTCACGCGCTTCAACCAGCTCTTTTTCTCCGCTTCCGGCGCATCCTCGGGTGGGCCTTCCAGCACCTGTTGCAGATTGGAAAAGAACTGATCCGCCATCTTCTTGGCAAAACCATCGATGATCCGGCTGCCCAGCTGCGCGAGCTTGCCGCCCACCTTGGCCTCCACGTCATAGCTGAGCTCGGTGCCGCCGTCCTTGGCGGCCATGCGCACCTCGGCGCCGCCCTTGGCAAAGCCCGCAGCCCCGCCCTTGCCCTCGCCCGAGATGGTCAGCGCCTCGTTCTCCACCATCTCCGACAGGGTCACCGCCCCCTTGAAGGTCGCCTTCACCGGCCCGACCTTCTGCATCACCGTCGCCTCGAACCCCTCCTGCGGCGAGCCGGTGACCTCCTGCGCGCCGGGCACACAGGCCTTCAGCACCTCGGGGTCCAGCAAGGCGGCATAGACCTCCGCGGGGCTGGCGGCGATCTGACGGCTGTCTGACATCTGCATGGGCGTGCTCCTCCGATGGCTGCTCCCCCCCGTCTTACCGTGGCCGCGCGCCCGGCGCCAATCCGATTTCACCCGATGTCGCTTCCGGGCTCGACAGCGCCCCGGTGCCTGATAGGTCTGATCGCATGACCGCCCTCCCGCAGAATCGCGCCGGTCTCGGCATCGCCTTCGTCATCGCCGGCATGGTGGCGATCTCGATCAACGACATGCTGATCAAACAACTCTCGGGCGGATACCCGCTGCACGAGATCGTGTTTCTGCGCTCGGCCATCGGCATCCTCTTCTCTCTGATGATCGTGCAGATGGAAGGCGGCTGGCACATCCTGAAAACACGGCGCCCCGTGCTGCACACCATCCGCGGCCTGCTGATCGTCGTGGCCAACATGAGCTATTTCGTGGCCCTCGCCGCGATCCCGCTGGCCGATGCCACCGCGCTCTTCTTCGCGGCCCCCCTCTTCATCACCGTGCTCAGCATCCCGATCCTCGGCGAAAAGGTCGGCGTCATGCGCATGACCGCCGTGACCGTGGGCTTTGCGGGCGTCGTGATCATGCAGCGCCCCTGGGCCGATGCCGAGAGCCTCGACGCCTCCCGCCTCGTGCTGCTGCTACCCGTGCTCTCGGCGCTGACCTATGCGCTGAACCAACTCATGACCCGCAAGCTCGGCGTCGAGAGCAAGGCCTCCGCCCTTGCCGTCTACATCCAGGCCACCTTCATCGTGGTCTCGCTGGGCTTCTACGTGGTCGCAGGCAATGGCCGCTTTGCGGAAGGCGTCGAAAATCCTTCGATCCAGTTCCTCTTCCGCCCCTGGGTCTGGCCCAGCCCAGAGGATTGGTGGGTGATGATCGGTCTCGGCCTCAACGCCGCCATCATCGGCTACTGCCTTAGCCAGGCCTACCGCATGGCCGATGCTGCAACCATCGCCCCTTTCGAATACGTTGGCCTGCCCCTCGCCGTGTTCTGGGGCTGGCTGATCTTCTCCGACCTGCCCGTCTGGGAAGTCTGGGCGGGCATCGCGCTGATCCTCGGCTCCGGTCTCTTCGTCTTCCTGCGCGAACGCCAGAAGGCCCGCATCGTCGCGCGCACTGCCGTCATGCGGCGCTAACGTCGGATCACCATGGCGGAAACCCTGCCAGCCCAGATCACACCGCGCGCCCTTGATGACAGCGCTTACATACCAATGGACAGCAAAGCGGTAACCCGTAACCGGGTCACGTAGATCTCCCGTGCGGCCTCCCCGAACCCCGCACCTTCTACCGCTTTGCCCAGGTCTTCCAGAACGCCAGGCACCCAGTCGATGCCGTCCCCTGCCAGCGTTTCCGGGGGTGTGAGAGACAATCCACCCTCGACCACCTCGAATGCGAGACCGCTATCGGCAAAGGGCGTTTTGCGCGTGTCGCACATGCGAAATCCTTATCTTGGTAACTCTTTTATGGGACAATACGGTGCCGTTCGGGCCAATCAATGCGGGAAGGCGCAAGAACCTATGAAAGAAATTAATACGTTGGCGCTCGACGGGCACCTTCTGAAAATCTTCATGGCCGTGCACGAGATGCAATCCGTCTCCGAGGCGGCGCGCCATCTCGGCACCAGCCAGTCCGCCGTCAGCCACAGTCTGAACCGGTTGCGCGACTGCATTGGCGATCCGCTCTTCGTCAAACAGGGGCGCAGCATCGTCTCGTCGCCCGCCGCCGCGGCCCTCGCACCCAAGATTGCCAACATCATCGCCGAGATGGAGGCGCTGGCCCTTGCCGGGCAATACGAACCCGCGCGCGACTTCGGGCATTTCACCATCGCCACCAATGTGACCGAGCTGCTGCCCACCCTCGCCGTGGCCAAGAAGAACATCCGCGCCGAGGCGAAATCGGTGCGGCTCCGGTTCATCGAACTTGGCGGCGCCTCGAACGCGCTCGACTATCTGGCCAGCGGCAAGGCGGATGTGGCGATCACCGCCGGCGTGGGCCGCTACCCGCTGGAGCTCAGCGTTGAAAGGCTCTACGAGGACCCGCTCTCGTGTTTTTTCGACCGCGACCAGCTGCCCGCCCCGATGACCCCGGAAGACTACAGCAAGGCGGGGCACGCCACGCTGGATTTCGGCAAGAACCAGATGAGCATCGTCGACCGCGCGCTCGACAGCCTCGGCCTCGCCCGGACGATCAAGCTCTCGGCGGCGAACTCCTACGCGCTGGCCACCCTGATGCGCGGCACGCCCTATGTCGCCACCCTGCCGTCCCAGCTCAAGACCACCGCCTTCGAGGGGTTTGCCTATTCCGTCCCGCCGCTGTCCCTGCCGCGGGTCACCTACGACATGGTCTGGCACCGGCGCGAAACTCAATCACCGCGGCACATGTGGTTCCGGGGCCGGGTCAAGGAGTCAGTCAACGCCTAAGCGTCGGTCCCCGCCACCTGAAGCGCGCGCACCGCCGCTCGCACCGCGGCGTCGGTCTGCTCGAGATCGGCCTCCGTAATCGCCAGCGAGGGGTAAAGCTTGCCGGGTGACTTGAAGATGCCATGGCGCCGCAGGCTCGCATTATACGTCGCATTCCGCGCCGGATCGTCATGCGTCGCCGTCCGATAATCGCGGCAGGCCGAGGCTGTGAAAACGACATCGAACAGGGTCGCGTCCCCGCAGATCTGATGCGGAATGCCCGCCTCTGACAGCGCCGCGCGCTGCATCTCCTGCAGGCGGCGCCCGATGCCGCGCAGCTGATCATAGCTGCCCTCCCGGCGCAGGATCTCCATCGTCTTGAGCCCCGCCGCGGCGGCCACCGGATTGCCCGAGAGGGTGCCAAGCTGCATCAGCCATTTCTCCGCACCGACCACCGCCTTGTCGAAATGCCGCATGATCTCGGTGCTGGCCCCAAGCGCCGCGAGCGGGAAGCCACCGCCGATGATCTTGCCCAGCGTGCAGATGTCCGGCGTCACCCCATAACGCTCCTGCGCGCCGCCATAGGCCAGCCTGAACCCGGTCACGATCTCGTCGAAGATCAGCAACACACCATGAGCATCGCAGAGATCGCGCAGCCCCTGCAGATAGCCGGGCGCGGCGGGAATGATCCGCTGCAACGGCTCTGCGATGATCGCGGCGATATCGCCGTGCTCCTGCAACAGGGCGTCAACGGCGGCCAGATCGTTGAAGGGCGCGATCAGCATCTGATCGGCAACGCCCTGCGGAATGCCCGCGCTGTCAGGCACGGCTTGCGGGAAGTTGACGTGCGTCGCGGGGGCCAGGCTCATCTGCGCCTCGGCGCTCATGCCGTGATACCCGCCCTCGAATTTCAGGATCTTGTCGCGGCCCGTATAGGCGCGCGCCAGACGGATCGCGTACATATCGGCCTCGCCGCCCGAGGCGACAAAGCGCACCTGCTCGCAGCAAGGCACCGCTTCGACAATCGCTTCGGCGAGCTCGATCCCCTTGGCGTTGTTGGCAAAAAACGTCATGCCCTTGGGCAGCTGTTCCAGCACCGCCTCCATCACCTCCGGGTGGCCATGCCCCAGAAGCATCGGGCCCGAGCCGATCAGATAGTCGATATAAGCGCGCCCGTCTTCGTCCCAGACGCGGCTGCCTTCGCCCCGCGCGATCACGATTCCAGGGTCGAAATTGCCAAACCCGCCCGCGGGCAGCACCGCCTGCGCCCGGGCGATCCAGTCTGTTTGAGAGGTCACGATCTGCATGGCTCAGTCCAGTTCCAGAATAGGGTGTCCGAGGGTGGCACGGTCCGGGGTCACGCCCAACCCCGGGCCCTCCGGGGGTGCGATCCGCCCCGCCTCCCGGGTCGGGCAATCAGGTGCAATGCGCGGGCTGACGTAGGAGGAGAGATCGCAGGTGTTCAGCAGGGCGCCCTGCGGCGTGGAGGCTGCGAAATGCAGCGACGCGGCGGTCACAATGTCAGAGCCCCAGGTGCATTCCGCGCAAATCTCCGCGCCAAAATGCACCGTCAGGTCGCGGGCGCGCCGCATCGCCGAGAGCCCGCCGAATTTCGACAGCTTCAGCGCCACAGCATCCAGCACGCCAAGCTCCTGCGCGCGCATCAGCGACGCCAGATCATGCACCCCTTCGTCGATCTTCATGGGCAGGCCGGTCGCCTGCCGAACCGCGGCACAGGCCTCCAGCGTCTTGCAGGGCTGCTCCAGCATCACGTCGAGATGCGCCACCGCGCGGCCCGTGCGCGTTGCGTGCAGCTTGGTGGCGCCGCAGTTCCAGTCGCCATAGACCACCGGGCCCGCGCCCACCGCCTCCCGCACCTTGGCGAGGCGTTCGGCGTCCGCCTGCCACTCCGCATCGGCCCCCAGCTTGACCTGGAACTGGCGGATGCCGGTGTCATAGGCCGCGCGCGCAATGCGGGCCATCTCGTCCGGCGCCACGCAGGTGATGGAATGGTAAAGCGGCATGTCCCGCCGGGTGCGCCCCCCGAGCAGCGTGTAGAGCGGCAGCCCCGTGGCCTTCCCGAAAAGGTCCCAAAGCGCCATATCCACGATGGATTTCGCATGGTTGTGCCCTTGCAGCACCCCGTCCAGCCTGCGCATTGCCGCATCGACCCCGGTGGGCGCAAGGCCGAGGATTTCGGGCGCCATCTCGACAATGGCGCTTGGCACGCCATCGGCAAAGGCGGGCAGGTAATGGGGGATCGGACAGACCTCGCCCCAGCCTGTCAGGCCAGTGTCGGTCTCCAGCGACAGCACATGCGTCTTGACCGTGGCACAGGTCTTGCCCTCGGCCATGTAATAGGTCTCGTGGCTGGTCAGATCGACCGCCCAGAGCGTTATGCGGGTGATCTTCACGGGTAGACCGCCACCGGCGGGCCGAGCGTTTCCTCATCCGGATGCACGCCGAGGCCCGGCGCCTCCGGCAGGTGCAAATGGCCATCAATGTTGCGCGGCCCGCGCCCCCCGGCGATATCGACCGTGATCATGTCCTGACAGGCCCAGACCGCGTGGCACTTGGCATCGGGCACCGTCGCCGCCAGATGCAGCGCCTCGGTATCCGCCAGAACCGTGCCGCCCGTCGCCATCACGAACATGTCGATGCCATGGGCCAGCGCCACATCACGGATGCGCGCCGCCTTGGTCAGCCCACCGACCCGGTTGAGCTTGATCCCGAAAACCTCCGCCAGCCCATCGCGGGCAATGCGCGTGGCATCCTGCAAGGTGACCAGCGCCTCGTCGACCGAAACAGGCGCGGCGTGCCTGCCGGCGATGGCGGCAATATCGTCAAGCGTTTCGCAGGGCTGTTCGAACATCACCTGCAGGTCTTCCGTCGCCGCCATCACCCGCAGCGCCTCCTGCCGCGACCAGCTCCGGTTGGCGTCGTAAAGCACGATCTCATCCGCGTGGCGGAGGCGCTCCACATCGCGAATGCGGGCGATGTCACGCGTGACATCCCCGCCGATCTTGACCGAATGGGCGACATAGCCGCGCTGGCGATAGCGGTCGATCACCGCGCGCGTCTCCTCCACCGTCTTGGCCCCGACCGAGGAGGCAATGGCGCGGGGGCTCCGCGACCCGCCGCCCATCAGATCGGCAATCGGCAGCCCCGCGGCCTGACCGGCGATGTCCCAGCACGCCATATCCACCGGGCTCTTGGCATAGAGATGCCCCGGCAGGGCCAGATCCATCGCCCGCTCGACGTCCAGCACCCGGCGCGGATCAAGGCCCAGCAGGACGGGCGCCATCGTCTCTAGCCCTGCGCGGATACCCGGCCCATGGGCGGGCACATAGGTGTGCCCCCAGGGCGTGCCCTCGCCCCAGCCGATGACCCCTGCATCGGTCTCCACCTTGACCAGCGTCGCATCCAACACGTCGAATTTCAGCCGCCCGCCGGACAGCCAATAGGGATGCTCCAACGGCAGATCGATCTGGTAGACAGAGATCCGGGTGATCTTCACGGGGCACGGTCTCCGGACGCCCGCGGCACGACCACGATGTTCCCGGTATGCGCCTTGGCGATGAAGGCGGTCTGCGCCTCGCGCAGATGCGCCAGCGGATAGGTCGCGGCCAGGGCGGGTTTGATCTCGCCGGTCTCGATATAGCGGATCAGGTTCGGCATGACCTCAGGCGGGATCACGGTGGAGCCTGTGAACGTCAGGTCCCGCAGGTAGAAGGTGCGCAGGTCCAGTTCGACCATCGGTCCCGCAATCGCGCCCGAACAGGTATAGCGCCCGCCTCGTTCCAGAATGTCGATCAGGGTCGGCCAATAGGGCCCGCCCACCACATCCGCCACCACGGTGATCTGCGCATCGCCAAGTGCGGCGCGCAGGTCCTCGGGCGCGCGCGGCACGATCAGGTCCGGGCCAAGGGCCGCCACATCCGCGTGTTTCGCCTCGGACGCCATGGCGATCACCCGCGCGCCGCGGCGCTTGGCCAGCTGCACCAGCGCGCCGCCCACGCCCCCCGACGCGCCCGGCACCAGCACCGTGTCGCGGCCTGTCACCTGCGCGCGGGTCAGCATGCCCTCGGCGGTCGAGTAGGAGCAGGAGAAGGTCGCCAGTTCGGCATCCGACAGCGCCGACCGCACCGCCAGCGCGTTGCGCGCGGGCGTCGTGGTGTATTCGGCAAACCCGCCGTCACGCTCCGACCCGAAGTAGCCCGTCTTGGTCATGTCCTCGGGATCATCCGCATCGCGCAGCCAGTTGTCGGTGATGACCCGTTCGCCGATCCGGGCCGGGTCAACGCCCGCTCCCACGGCCACGATCTCGCCGCAGACATCGGCGCCCTGAATGCGCGGGAAGCTGATTGGCGAGCCGCCCCAGGCGGGATCGTCCTCACCGACCTCCGCGAAGGCGCCCCCCGTCGTCGCATCGGTCACCGTCTTGGAGTACCAGCCCGAGCGGGTGTTCACATCGGTGTTGTTCAGCCCGCAGGCCCCGACCCGGATCAGCACCTCGCCGGGTGCCGGATCCGGGCGCGGCCAATCGGTCTTCAACACCATCTGATCCAGATCGCCATGCCCCATGGTCACCATCGCCATCATTGTGTCTGGAAGGCTCATTCCGCCGCCTCCCGCGCCGCATCCGCCCGCGGCAGCAGGCTGTCCGGGTCATAGGCCGGTGCGCCCAGCACCCGGGCCGCGCGGGGCGCGCCGTGGATGACAACCTCCAGCGCGGTGCCCGGTGTGGCGGCCTCCGGGGCGACATAGGCGAAGGCCAGGATCTTCCCGACGGTGGGGCCATAGGCCACCGAGGCGGTCGCGCCGACCACCCGGCCCTGCATCGTCACCGCCTCACCGCCATGGCCATCGGCTGTGCCGTCGGGCGCGATCTCCAGATAGGCGCAGACCCAGCGCAGATCGGTGGAAAGCGTCGCGTCGCGCCCCAGATACGCCTTGTCCGTCTGCGCAAACCGCAACACATCCGCCTCGGCGAGTGTCACCTCATTGGTCAACTCACCGGCCCCTTTGAAGCCCTTTTCCATCCGCATCGCGTTCATCGCGAAAGAGCCGTAATCGGCAATGCCATGCGCCTCGCCCGCCGCCCAAAGGGCCGCATAGACGTCGCGGCAGGCCGCATTGGGCATGTGGAATTCCCAGCCCAGCTCGCCCGCATAGGACATGCGGAAGGCCCAGATGTCGTGCCCCGCCACGGTGATCTGCTGCGCCGACAGCCAGCGGAACCCAGCATTCGACAGATCCGCCTCGGTACAGGCGGCGAGCACATCGCGCGCCCGTGGTCCGTTCAGCGCCAGTGCCGACCACGCCTCGGAGATCGCCGAGATGGTGACCTCTTCGCCCGCGCGTTGCTGTTCCAGATGGTCCAGCAGGCGCTGCTCGAAGAAGGCGGCACAGACCAGATAGAACCGGTCCTCGGCCATCCGCACGATGGTCGTCTCCAGCTCGATCCGACCCGCGCCATTGAGCATATGCGTCAAGCTGATCGAGCCGATGTTCTGCGGCATCCGGTTTGCGGTCAGCTGATCGAGCAGCGCATAGGCGCCCGGCCCTGTGACCATAACCTTGGTAAAGGCCGTGACATCCATCAGGCCGACCCGCTCGCGCACCGCGGCCACCTCGGCGGCCACCATGTCGTCCACGGGCGTGCGATTGAAGGAGTAGTGATCCTGCTGTGCAATCCCCTTGGCAAAAAAGCGCGGGCGTTCAAAGCCGTACACCTCTTCATGCACCGCACCTTTGGACTTGAGCAGATCATGCAGCGGCGAGGGTTTGACCGGGCGCCCCGCCAGCCGGTTGAAATGCGGGAAGGGAATCTCGTGCCGGAGGCAGTAATCTTCCTCGGCCTTCACCACCTGCCAGTCCTTCGTGGCATAGCGGCCAAAGCGGCGCGGGTCATACTCGCGCATCGAGATATCCGCCGCCCCGTGCACCATCCATCGCGCCAGTTCGCGCGTGAGGCCCGGGCCCCAGCCGATGCCGATCTGCGTACCGCAACAGCACCAGTAGTTCCGCACGCCGGGCGCCGGGCCGATCAAGGGGTTGCCATCGGGCGGATGGCTGATCGCGCCATGCACCTCGCGCTGAATGCCAAGCTCGGCAAAGAGCGGCATACGCACCAGCGCTTCCTCAAGGTAGGGCATCACCCGGTCGTAATCGGCATCAAAGAGCCAGTTTTCATACTCCCAGGGGCAATGATCGTGCCAGACCGAGTTCGGGGCCTCTTTCTCGTAGATCCCGATCAGGCCCCGCTGCTGCTCCATCCGGATGTAGCCCGAGACCTTCCTGTCGTCGCGAATGACGGGCAGCTCCCTCTCCAGCTCGGCGAAGGCGGGCACCGGTTCGGTCACGAAATAATGGTGCGTCATCGAGGTCATCGGCAATTGCAGGCCCGACCAGTCCCCCATCTGGCGCGCATAGGTGCCGCCCGCGTTGACCACATGTTCACAGGTGATCGTGCCCCGCTCGGTCTCCACCTGCCAGTCGCCCGAGGGCATCTGGGTGATGTTCGTCGCGCGACACTGCCGGATGATCCGCACACCCTTCTGCCGCGCACCCGCCGCCATCGCCATGGTCACATTGGTCGGGTCCACATGGCCGTCATCGGGCGTGTGCAGCGCGCCGAGCACGCCCTCGAGATTGTAGAAGGGATGCAGCTTCGCGACCTCCTCCGGGCCGACCAGCTCGATGTTGAACCCCAGCGCCCGCCCCACCGACAGCGTATGGCGCAGCCAGTCCATCTCGTCCTCGGTATACGCCAGCCGGAAGGAGCCACAGCCGTGCCATGTCACCGGCTGGCCCGTCTCCGCCTCCAGCCCGCCCGCATAGAGCCCGATATTGTAATCCACGCATTTGCCCAGACCAAAGCTCGAGGTCGAATGGGTGATCTGCCCCGCCGCATGCCAGGTGCTGCCCGACGTCAGCTCGGCCTTCTCCAGCAGGACGGTGTCAGCGCCCCAGCCTTCGTGCCCCAGGTGATAGGCCAGCCCGACCCCCATGACGCCGCCGCCAACGATGACGACACGGGCCTGGGTTGGAAATTCGTTTGCCACGGCGGTTTTCCTGTTCTGAGTCGCTTTTCCTCTCGACAGGCTAATTGGACAAAAGTACCATCGTCAATCATGAATGGGACAAATGTATCAAATTCGATTCTGGAGCGGCTCGCCGGCGAGCTCGCAGAGCTGACCCCCGAGGCCCGCAAGGCCGCGACCTATGTGCTGGAAAACCCGCGCGACGTGGGCGTGTCGACGGTGCGCGAGATCGCCGAGGCCGCAAACGTCAAACCCAACACCGTCGTGCGCATGGCGCGGCAAGTGGGCTTTGACGGCTACGAGGACTTCCGCGCGCCCTTCCGCGAGGCGATCCGGCGCGGCGCCGCCGATTTCCCCGAGCGGGCGCGCTGGCTGCAGGACATCCGCAAATCCGGCGATCTGGGCGGGCTCTATGCCGATATGGTGCAAGGCGCCCTGCGCAATGTCGAAGAGACCTTCGCGGGCATCACCGCCGATGACCTCAAGGCCGCGGCCGAGGTGATCTGGGCCTCGGACAACATCTTCACCCTCGGCGTTGGCGTGAACAATTCCAGCGCGCGGAACTTCACCTATCTCGCCTCCACCGGCATGGTGCGCTTTCACGCGATCCCCCGCGCAGGCTCGAACGCCATCGACGATCTGGCCTGGGCCGACACCGACGATGCGCTGATCGCGATCACCTGCAAACCCTACCGGGCCGAGGTGGTCGACGCGGTGGAGCGCGCCCGCGCCCAGGGCATGCGCATAGTCGCGATTTCTGACAGCCCCGCCAGCCCGATCATCCGCGCCGCCGACCACGGGTTCGTCATCTCCTGCGACACGCCCCAGTTCTTCCCCTCCTCGGTCAGCACCATCGCCCTGCTCGAGACACTGCTCTCCTTCGTCATCGCCGTCGCCAGCGATGAGGTCGTTGAACGGGTCGAGACCTTTCACAAACGCCGCCACGAGCTCGGCCTCTATCACCGGGACGACACATGACCGCGCCGATCCGATCGCTCGCCGCGCGCTACTACACGGACCCCGAGGTGTTCCGGCTCGAGACCGATGGCCTCTTGGCCCAGACTTGGCAATTCGGCTGCCACGCGTCGGATCTTGCGCAGACCGGCGATTATGCGACCTTCGAGATTGCAGGCGAAAGCCTCTTCGCGATCCGGGGCCGCGACGACAAGATCCGCGTGTTCTACAACGTCTGCCAGCACCGCGCGCACCAGCTGGTCAGCGGCACCGGCACCACCCGCGTGGTGGTCTGCCCCTATCACGCCTGGACCTACGAGCTCACCGGCCAGCTGCGCGCCGCGCCGAACATCAAGGCGGTCCCGGGCTTCGACGCCTCCACCGTCTGCCTCACCGAGGTGCGCGCCGAGGAATTCCTCGGTTTTGTCTTCGTCAACCTCGACCCCGACGCCGCCCCGATGGACGACTGGTTCCCCAACGCCCGCGCCGAGCTCGAGGAGTGGGTGCCGAACTGGGCCGATCTCAAGCCGCTGACCTGGGTCGAGATCCCCGAAGCCTGCAACTGGAAGGTCTCGGTCGAGAATTACTCCGAATGCTACCACTGCGCGCTCAACCATCCGACCTTCGCCAATGGCGTGGTCAAACCCGAAACCTACGACATCCAGCCCCAGGGCAAATGCCTGCGCCACACCACCGAATGCCAGAGCCTCGCCGCGATGACCTATGACATCCACTCAGGCTTCGACCACTTCGATGAATACTCCAGCTGGTTCCTCTGGCCGATGTTCTCGTTCCAGGTCTACCCGGGCAACGTGCTCAACACCTACCACTGGCGCGCGGTCGATGCGGACCACGTGGTTGTCTGGCGCGGCTGGTACTCAGTGGGTGGCGAGGACGACCTCAAGGTCCGGCAACTGGCCGCACAAGACCGCGCCACAACGGTGGAAGAGGACATCGTCCTGGTCGAATCCGTTCAGCGCGGGCTGCGCTCGCGTGGCTACACCCCCGGCCCGCTGGTGGTTGACCCCGCCGGTGGCGTGAACTCCGAACACCCGGTGATGCACCTGCAGCGCTGGATGCGGGACGCAATCGATGGCTGAGCCAGCGGCGATGCCGCCTCCGGGCGCGCCCGACCGCAGGCACCTCCGCCAGCCGGCACGCGCACCCTGGGCCGCCCATGCCGTCGCCGATCAGGTCAGACCTGCATGAAATCCTACTGGCAAAACTACATCGACGGCGCCTGGGTCGATGGCGGCGGCGGCCGGATCGACGTGATCGATCCGGGGGCGGGCAAGAAACTCGCGGAACACGCGCTTGCCGATGCCGCCGATGTGCACTGCGCCGTGATGGCCGCGCAGCGCGTGCACCAGTCCGGCGCCCTCTCCGATCTCAGGCCGGTCGTGCGCGGGCGCATGGTGCAGGCGATGGGGCGCTACCTGCTGGCGCATATCGACGAGATCGCGCTGGTTCTGACGCTCGAACAGGGCAAACCGCTGTGGGAAGCCCGCATCGAGATCGAGGGCGCCGCGCGTTACTTCGAATACTACGGCAATCAGGCCGAAACGGTCGAGGGCCGCTCGATCCCCCTCGGCAAGCACTATTTCGATTTCACCACCTACGAGCCCATCGGCGTCTCGGCCCAGATCATTCCCTGGAACTACCCCGTCGAGATGACGGCCCGTTCGCTCTCGGCGGCGCTTGCCACGGGCAATGCCTGCGTGATCAAGACACCCGAACTGACCCCGCTCAGCTGCGCCTGGATCGCCCGCGCCGCCGAAGCGGCGGGCCTGCCCGACGGGGCCGTGAACATCCTCTGCGGGCGAGGCGAGGAAGCCGGTGCCGCGCTCTCCGCCCACCCCCAGGTGAACCAGATCGTCTTCACCGGATCGGTGCAGACCGGCGTGGCAATCGCGACCGCCGCCGCCCGGAATGTGGTGCCCTGCGTGTTGGAGCTGGGCGGAAAATCCGCCGCCATCGTGCATGACGACGCCGATCTCGCCGCCTTCGAACAGGACGTCCGCTGGGGCATCTACTTCAACGCCGGGCAGGTCTGCTCGGCGATGAGCCGGGTGATCGTGCACGACAGCCTGCATGACGCGCTGGTCGACCGCATGGTGGGCGTCGCCCGGTCGCTCACCGTCAAACCCGGGATCGAGCAGCCGGAGTTTGGCGCAACCATGGGCGCGATGGTCTCGGACGCCCAACGCGACCGCGCCGCCGCGATGATCGCCGAGGCACAGGACGACGGTGCCTGCATCGCCACCGGCGGCCATACGCTCAACATCCCCGGCGCCTTTCTCGAACCCACGATCCTCACCGATGTCACCCCCGACATGCCCATCGCCACTGAAGAGGTCTTCGGTCCCGTCCTCTCGGTTCTGAAATTCTCGTCTGACGCCGAGGCCCTGCGCATCGCCAATAGCACGCCCTACGGCCTGGTCGGCGGCGTCTTCACCCGCGATCTCGACCGCGCGACCCACGCCGCCCGGCACCTGCGCGCAGGCCAGGTCTTCGTCAACGAATGGTACGCAGGCGGCGTCGAAACACCGTTCGGCGGCTATGGCAAATCAGGCTATGGCCGCGAGAAAGGGCGCGAGGCCCTGTGGAACTACGTTCAGACAAAGAACATCGCGATCAGACTGAAAGGGTAAGCCATGAGCACATTCGACGAGGACCTTTTCCTCAAGGGGCTGGAACAGCGTAAGGCGACGCTGGGTGCCGCCTATGTCGAACAGAACCTCGCCGCCGCCGATGACTTCACGCGCCCGTTCCAGGAGGCGATGACCGCCTGGTGCTGGGGCTTTGGCTGGGGCGATGATGTCATCGACGCCAAGACCCGGTCGATGATGAACCTCTCGATGATCGGCGCCTTGGGCAAGATGCGCGAATGGGAGATCCATTGCCGTGGGGCGATCAACAACGGCGTCTCGCCCGAGGAGATCCGGGCCATCATCCATGTGATCGGCATCTACTGCGGCGTGCCGCAGGCTCTGGAATGCTTTCGCGTGGCCCGCAGCGTGCTGGAAGACGGCGCGGCTAGCGGCTGAACGCGCGTCTGGCCTGACGCGCGGGGCGCCCACCGAGGTCTCCCACCTGGCCCCTCAGCCACCGCAAAGCCCCCCCCGACCCTCGGCACCTGACCCACCGCGCGCTGCGGTCACCGCACCTTCAGAAACCCGACCGTGCGCAGGCTTAACCCCACCACGTCGGTGCGAAACACCGACAAAATACCGACGTGATACCGACGTAAAACCGACAGCCTGATCGACCTGAAAACCGACGTTAACCCGCCCCAAGTGGCGGCGGCTGGAAAACACGGCAAAACCCGTTGCGCGCCCGCCGCGTTAATCGACCTTAACAACCACCTTGCCGGTGGCCGTCCGGGTGCGCAGCAGGTCCAGCGCCGCGTTGGCCTCTTCCAGCGGCAGCACGTGACTCACATGCGGCTTGATCTTGCCTTGCACGTACCACGCGGTCAGCACCTTGAAGCTGTCGGTCAGCACCTTTGGGTTCACCCGCGTGTAGCCGCCCCAGTAGAACCCGATCACCGTGAGGTTCTTGACCAGCAGATGGTTCGCCGGGATCTGCGGCACCTCGCCGCTCGCAAAGCCCAGGGGAATGAGCCGCGCCTCGGGGTTGCAGGCCCGAAGCGCCGCTTTGAACTGCTCCCCGCCGATGGGATCGTAAACCACATCCGCGCCACCCAAGTCTTTGACAAGGCTGCGAATATCTCCCGTCTCGGAATCGATCAGGTGATCGGCCCCCATGGATTTTGCGACCTCCAGCTTGGCCGCGCCCCGCGCCACCGCGATCACCTCCGCGCCCATCAGCTTGCCCAGCTCCACCGCCGTCAGCCCAACGCCACCCGAGGCACCGAGCACCAACAGCCGCTCGCCCGGCTGCAGATGCGCCTTGTAATCCAGCGCCACGTGGCTGGTGCCATAGGTGATCAGGAAGGCGGCGGCATCCTCCGCGGTCATCTCATCCGGGATCGGCACGCAGACCTCCGCCGGGATCGCCGCGTATTCGGCCAGCGCGCCAAAGCCGCAATAGGCCGCCACCCGCTGTCCTTTGGCAAAGCCCGTCACCCCCTCGCCCAGCGCCGTGATGGTGCCGCACAGCTCCATCCCAATGGTCGCGGGCAGCTCGGGCTTTTCCTGGTAAGTGCCTTTGATGACAAGCAAATCTCCGAAGTTCAGCCCGCAGGTATGCACCTTGACCTGCACCTGCCCCGGCCCCGGTTCGGGTGTTGAAACATCCCGCAGGCTCAGCGGTTGACCGAGTTCGGTGACTTGCATTGCGCGCATGATCTGACCTCTCATCTGCTCGCGCAGATCAGGCCAGAGCGCGCAGGGATGTGCAAGCGGAATGCTAGCTGACGCGGGTCCCGTTCGACCAGACGCCGCGCACAATCGGCGCCTCGCCCAGCACCCGAAACCGGATGAGGTCGGCCCGCAGCCCCGTCTCGATCCGCCCCCGGTCGGCAAGATGGCTGCCTGCGGCCGGGTTCGCCGTGACCGTGGCAAGGCCGCGCGCCATGTCGCCCCAGACCTCACCCAGCTGCACCGCCCCTTTCAGCAGCGCGGCGGGCACATAATCCGATGACAGGATATCGAGCAGATCATGCTCGGCCAGTTCCCGCGCCGCCACATTGCCCGAATGGGATCCACCCCGCACCAGGTTGGGCGCGCCCATGATGATCTGGATTTCCTTGTCACGACAAGCAGTTGCAGCCTCCGTGGTGGTGGGAAACTCGGCCACGCTCACCCCATGCGCAGCCGAGGCCTGCACCTGGTCCGACGTGGTATCGTCATGGCTCGCCAGCGTCGCGCCATAGCGGCGGGCGGCGGCCACCGTCGCGGTCTCATGCCTGTCGCCAAGCCGCGCGCGCAGCTCCGTCAAGCGGATCACATGCGCCTCGAACTCCTCGGCACTCAGGCCCCGTTTGCCCCGCACATAGGCCTCGAACTGGGCCATGTTGCGGAACTGCCGCTGCCCCGGCGTGTGATCCATCAGCGACACGATCCCCACCCGGTCATTGGGCCCGAATTCATCCAGCTCCTCTGGCAGCGTTTCGGAACAGACCTCGGCGCGCAAATGCAGATGGTGGCTGATCCGCAGGGCTCCGCGCTGGCGCATCGCCTCGATCTCATCCGCCAGTTTGCGCGCGTATCGCGGAAAGCGGCTGGGCGTGTCATCGACTATCGAACCCACGCGGATCGCATCAAAAACCGTTGTGACACCAACACTTGCAAGCTCGGCGTCATGGGCGACGATGGCCGCGTCATGAGGCCAGTCGACCTTTGGCCGCGGCTGCATGTGCCGCTCGAGGTTGTCCGTATGCAGTTCGATCAAACCCGGAGAAAGGTAATCTCCTTCGCAGTTGATAGTATCCGCCGCCGTGGTCGTGCCCGTGTCGATGGCTGTGATCTTGCCATCCGTGATGGTCACGCCCCCTTCGATCACCTCGTCCGGCAGGACAATTTTGGCATTGGCGAAGATGGTCCGGGATGTCATGGGCATGTTAACCTGACTTGAAAAACTGTGAGCAGTGAGAGGGACATACACGCATGAGCTATACGCGATACGGGGTCTATTTCACGCCTCGGCCAGGCGCTTTCGCCGAAGCCGGCGCGGCGTGGCTCGGTTGGGACATCGCGACGGGTACTCCAGTGGGCACGCCCGATGATGGCGTGACCAAGCGACCCCGAAAATATGGCTTTCACGGGACGATCAAGCCGCCCTTTCGTTTGACAGAGGGCACGCGGTTCGAGGGTCTGCAAGACGCTGTGACCAATCTGAGCACCCGCCTCGCGCCCGTCGCGCTGGACGGTTTGACGCTGTCGCAGATCGGCTCGTTCATTGCGTTGACGCCCACCGGAGATGTCCGTGATCTGGCCGAGCTGGCCGCCTCGGTCGTCAAGGACCTCGACCCGTTCCGGGCGCCGCAGACAGAAGCCGAAGTCGCGCGCCGCCGCCAATCGAACCTGACGCCCCTGCAAGAGGAGAACCTCGCGCGCTGGGGCTATCCCTATGTGATGGAGGCGTTCAAATTTCACATGACGCTCACCGGCCCCTTGCCACGTGGCCTGACTGGCAAGGTGATGGCGGATGCCAATGCGCATTTCGGCGACGTGCCACCCCGCCCGTTCGTCATCGACAGCCTCACGTTGGTCGGTGAGCGGGATGGCGATATGTTCGAGGAAATTCAACGCTATACCCTCACCGGAAAGTAGAGCGCCTCGATCTCGGCAAGGGTGTCCCCCAGCGGGCGGTCATTGCGCACCTGTGTGATGTCGAGCCCCTCCGGGAGGTCTGCACCCTCCCGCGACAACCGCTTTGCGATGGCCTCGGCGGTCTCGCGCGCGCGTCCAGCGAGGCGCTTGGCAAGCACCTCCGGCGCGGCTGTCAGCCAGATGGTTTTGACCTTGGGAAAGACGTCATTGGCCTCCTGCAGCACGCCGCGCGACAGGTTCACAAGCGCGTCTTGCCCTGAGGCCAGAACCTCACTGACATCGCGCGGAATCCCGTATTGCAGATCATGCGCCCCCCAGGACAGCGCAAACTCTCCCGCAGACTTCCGGCGCTCAAACTCCGCGCGATCAACACCAAAGAAGTCTTCCCCGCCCGAGTCGGTGGGCCGCGTGATCACCCGTTTGACCCGATGCAGATCGGGCCGCGCCTGGCAGAGCGCGTCCATCACAGTGTCCTTCCCGACACCGGACGGGCCCACAACCGCGATGAGGCGCCCCGCCATCAGGCCGCCCTCGGCGCGAAACCGGAGACATCGACGCTGCGGTCACAAACCTGTGCCCGCGCCTCCGCGTCATGGAAAATCCCCAGGATCGCAGCCCCGCGCGCCTTCGCCTCCTCGATCAGCGACAGCACCACGGCGCGGTTCACCGGATCGAGGCTGGCGGTCGGCTCATCCAGCAGCAGAGCAGGATATTCATGCGCGAAGCCGCGCGCGATATTCACCCGCTGCTGCTCACCGCCGGAGAATGTGGTGGGGCTGAGCGGCCAGAGGCGCTCGGGGATGTTGAGCTGACGTAGCAGCTGTTCAGCCCGCGCCAGTGCCGCATCCCGCTCCACTTTCAACTGCAAAAGCGGTTCGGCGACCACATCCAGCGTCGGTACCCTCGGGACCACCCGCAGAAACTGGCTCACATAGCCCAGCGACTGGCGCCGCAAGGCCAGAATGTCCCGCGGCGCGGCGGTGACAAGATCGACGCCGTCGACGACGATCTGTCCCGCATCCGCAAGATAGTTGCCATAGACCATGCGCATCAGCGTCGATTTGCCCGCACCGGAGCTGCCGGTGAGCGCGACGCATTCGCCGGGCTGCACCGCCAAATCCGCACCCTGCATCACCGGGATCACCGCAGCGCCCTGATTGTGCAGAACGAACTGTTTTGAAACGTTTTTGACTGCGATCATGACGCCCTCACACCTGCAATACCGACGCAACGAGCAGCTGCGTATAGCCGTGCTGTGGATCGTCCAGCACCTGATCGGTGAGCCCGCTTTCCACCACATGCCCGTCCTTCATCACCATCAACCGATCCGCCAACAAGCGCACCACCGCAAGATCGTGCGTGACGATGATCGCAGACAGGCCCATCTCGCGCACCAGTCCGCGCAGCAGGTCTAGCAGCCGCGCCTGCACCGAGACATCGAGCCCCCCCGTCGGCTCATCCATGAACACCAGCCGTGGCCCGGTGATCAGATTGCGCGCGATCTGCAGACGCTGCTGCATGCCGCCCGAGAAAGCCGTGGGCCGGTCGTCAATGCGGTCTTCCGCAATCTCAACCCGGCCGAGCCAGTCAATCGCACTGCCCCGTATGTCGCCATAATGCCGCGCGCCCACGGCCATCAACCGCTCGCCGACGTTGCCACCCGCAGAGACATTCATGCGCAGCCCGTCGCGCGCGTGCTGGTGCACGAAGGCCCAGTCGGTGCGGCCCAACATGCGCCGCTCGGGCTCGGACACCTGCAGCGTATCGCGCAAACCGTCCTCGCGTGTTGAAAACTGAACCTCGCCCGCATCCGGTACGAGGTGGCCTGCCATGCAATTCAGAAGGGTCGATTTGCCTGATCCGCTTTCGCCGACGATGCCCATGACCTCGCCGGGGTAGAGGTCGAAGCTCACATCCTTGCAGCCGATCCGCGCGCCATAGAACTTCGACAGCCGGCGCACGGAGAGCAGCACGTCAGCGGTGTGTACCAGGTCCTTCATGCCGCCACCCCTTCCGTGCCGATGTGCCCGTCCGCGCGGCGGCTGGCGCAATAATCGGTGTCGGAGCAGACAAACATACGCGTGCCCGCGTCGTCCATGATCACCTCGTCAAGATAGCTGTCACCGGCTCCGCAGAGCGCACAGTCACCCTCCGCCTTGCTCGCCTCGAAGGGGTGATCGTCAAAATCGAGGCTCACCACCTTGGTGTAAGGCGGCACCGCATAGATACGCTGTTCGCGCCCCGCCCCGAAAAGCTGGATCGCCGGGCTTTCCAGCTTCGGGTTGTCGAATTTGGGGATCGGCGATGGGTCCATCACGTAGCGGTCCTCGACCATCACCGGGTAGGCATATGACGTCGCAATGGCCCCGTGCTGGCTGATATCCTCGTAGAGTTTCACATGCACCAGCCCGTATTCCTCGAGGCTGTGCATCTTGCGGGTCTCGATCTCTGAGGGTTCCATGAACCGCAAGGGCTCGGGGATCGGGACCTGATAAACGAGGATCTGATCTTCGCTCAGCGGCGTCTCGGGGATGCGGTGGCGCGTCTGGACCACGCTTGCCTCGGTCGTCGCTTCGGTCACCGCAACGCCTGCTGTCCGTTCAAAGAACCGCCGGATAGAGACCGCATTCGTCGTATCATCCGAGCCCTGGTCGATCACCTTGAAGGTGTCCTCCGGCGTCATGATCGCGGCCGAGACCTGCACGCCACCGGTGCCCCACCCATAGGGCATCGGCATCTCGCGGCTGGCAAAGGGCACCTGATACCCGGGCACGGCCAGCCCTTTCAGGATCGCACGGCGGATCATGCGCTTGGTCTGCTCGTCGAGATAGGCGAAGTTATAGTCGGTCATATTGCCGCCTCCTTTGGGCGCGACACTGCCCGTCGAGCCATACCGGAGGTGACCGCATGGACGGAGAAATGATTGTAACGCTTGTGATTGGCGGTCTTCTTGCGCTTTTGCTGCTGCGATCCGCCGTAATTATCTTCTGGCCCGACAGCGGGTTTGCGTATTGGTGCGAAAACACTTTTGACTTTGTGGATGATGGTCCGACCATGTCCGACGGCAGCGGGGCCGACGACTGTGGCGGGGATGGGGGCGACTGAGATCATTCGGCGGCCTCCTGCATGGGGCTCTCCGCTTCGGCGCGCATCTTGCGCACCAGTTCCAACTCGGCCTGAAAATCGACGTAGTGGGGCAGCTTGATGTGCTCCAGAAAGCCCGTCGCCTGGATGTTATCCGCGTGATAGAGGACGAATTCCTCATCCTGGGCTGGGGCACCCACGTCATCTTCGCCCAGCTCCTTCCAACGCAGCGCCCGGTCGACCAGCGCCATGGAAATCGCCTTGCGTTCGGACTGTCCAAAGACCAGCCCATAGCCGCGGGTGAACTGCGGCGGCTCGGTCTTTGAGCCTTTGAACTGATTCACGGTCTCGCATTCGCTGACTTCGATCTCGCCAATCTCGATGGCAAAGCCCAGTTCGGGGATGTCCATCTCGACCGGCACAGTGCCGATGCGCAGCTCGCCCACAAACGCGTGGTTGCGCGCATAGCCGCGCTGCGTGGAATAGGCCATGCCGAGGATGAACCCCTCGTCGCCCCGGGTCAGAGACTGCAGGCGCAACGGGCGTTGCGCGGGCAACTCCAATGGTTCACGCGTGAGGTCCGCGGGCATCTCGTCGCTCGGCACCTCGTCCTGGATCAGACCCTCGCTGTTGAGAAACTCGGTAATATGCGGCGTGGGGTCAGTGCGGGGCTCGGCCACGGCTGCCTCCGGCACCTCGCCATCGGCCATCAGTTTGAAGTCCAGCAGGCGGTGCGTGTAATCGAAGGTCGGCCCGAGCACCTGCCCCCCCGGCGCATCCTTGAAGGTGGCCGAGACGCGGCGCGCACATGCCATCTCGCCTGTGTCGATGGGTGTGGACCCGCCGAACCGCGGCAGCGTTGTCCGGTAAGCACGGATCAGGAAAATGGCTTCGATCAGATCGCCCTGCGCCTGCTTGATCGCAAGTGCCGCCAGGTCAGGGTCGTAGAGCGAGCCTTCAGCCATCACCCGGTTCACCGCGAGGCTCAATTGCTCGCGGATTTGCGCGACGCTGAGTTCGGCAACAGAGACATCGCCACGCCGCTTTTCCGCCAGCAGGGCGTGGGCGTTGTCAATCGCCCGCTCGCCCCCTTTCACAGCAACATACATCAGCGCACCTGTGTGGTTCGGGGCAGCGCGGCGATGCGGCTGCCGTGGGTGAGAAACATATCCACGCCAAGCGGATAGAGCCGCGCATTGGCTTGCGAAAACGCTGGGTCGGGCACAGAGAGCTGCGTTTCGGTTTCGATGCCCGGCCCGGTCAGCCGCGCACCCTCGGTCGAAAGGTCCGGCATCTCGACGATCAGTGTGGCGGCCCGGTCGGGGTATTCCGCAGTGCCAATTGCATAGGCGTCATGCGGGGCGAGCGCCGCCCATGTACCAAGCGCAAACATGGCCCCGCGCGCCTCTACAAATGGGGCGCCGGTATGAAATGTGATCCACTCCCGGATCGCCGGGGTGTCATGATCACCTGTGAGGCAAACGGGAGTCTCCGGGTCGCACACAGTCAGCAGCAAGGTCGCCGCGGCCTCCGATAGCGGCGCGGGGCCAACAGCGCCGGAGAGGGCCTCGATGCGCCCGGGCATCGCCATGGCCCGCATCGCGCCCCGAAACGCCGCTGCGGATTGGTGGGGGGCATTTTCAAACCCGCCCGTCAGTGTCTGCACCTGCATCAATCTTCCCCCCGAACCAGCGTGAAGAACTCGACCTTTGTCGCCGCCGCTTTCGCGGCTTTCTGCCGGGCCGCTGCGTCCGCTTCTTCGGCCAAGGGCGTCAGGATGATGCGACGCACCGCAGGCGCTGCATCGGTCTGCATCAGGGCGTCCACCAGCGCAGCTGTCACTGCCTTTGGCTTGTCGCGACCCTGGACATAGCCGTGCCCCACGGTCCCGCAGGCGAGCTTGGTTGCACAGCGCGTGACCGTCATCTCGCCGAGGTTGAAGGGCGCGCCGGTCGCGCCGGCCCGGCCCTGCACCATGACCGCACCCTGCTCGGGGGCGCGCAGAAAGCTGTGCTCAGGCACAAAGCCAGCAGCGTCCCAGAGATCTGCAAGTCGGTCGGCCGGGGCTTTGGCCAGCAAGCTCATCCAAGCCTGCCGATCCGATATTTGAACGGACGCCGTCATCCTAGACAACTCTCCACATTTAATATACAACTATACAAATATATCGCGAAACGCTACGTGTCGCAATCCCAAGCCTTGTGAAGATTTCATGACGACGCCCCATCAGACCAAGAAGACCCCTGTCTGGCGCGCCATCAGCGCCACGCTGAGCAGCGAGATCGCTGAAGGGATTTATACCACCGGAGACAAGCTGCCGACCGAGGCCGCGCTGTCGCAACGTTTTGGCGTCAACCGGCACACTGTGCGCCATGCGCTGTCGTATATGGCGTCGCAGGGGTTGATCGTCGCGCGCAGGGGTGCGGGTGTGTTCGTGACCAGCACACCCACCGACTACCCCATCGGCAAGCGGGTCCGGTTTCACCAAAACATCACAGCAGCGGGCCGCACCCCTGCCAAGGAGGTGCTGAGCGTCGTAACGCGCCGCGCGACGGGGACAGAGGCCGAGGCGTTGGCCTTGCCGCCGCACGCAATGGTGCATTGCTACGAAGGCCTGTCACTGGCTGACGGGATGCCGATTGCGCTGTTTCAAAGCATCTTTCCAGCGGATCGCTTTGCCACGCTGCCTGAGCAATTGGAGCGCCGCTCCTCCGTCACCGCTGCCATGCGCGCACATGGGGTGACCGACTATACGCGCATCTGGACCCGGCTGACCGCCAAGCGGGCCACGGCGACACAAGCGGGCCTTCTGCGCATCGAAGAAGGCGGCCCGATCATGCGCTCGGTCGGAGTGAATGCAGACCTGGAGGGCACACCGGTGGAATACGGCCGCACGTGGTTTGTCGGCGACCGGGTGACGCTGACCCTCGACACACCAGACTAGCTGTCACACAGCTGTTGTGCTTTTCTGCCATGGATCGTGAAAACGATTCTCAGAGCAGCGAATTTCCGATGACACTCCCCCCTCTCACGCTGAATGGCGCGATGGTTCTCGGGCCTGCGGGGCTGACGGACGCGCCCCTGTCGATCCGGGACGGCAAGATTACCGAAGAGGCCGGGCATCCGGTCGATCTGCGCGGCAATTACGTCCTGCCCGGGATCATCGATCTGCATGGCGATGCCTTCGAGCGGCAGGTGGCCCCGCGCCCCTCTGCCGTCTTCCCCCTCGACCAGGCGCTGCGGGCAACCGATTGCGAAGCCGCCGCCCACGGGGTCACCACCGCCTGGATGGCGCAGAGCTGGTCCTGGGAAGGCGGGCTGCGGGGTCCGGAGTTCACGCTGCGCCTGCTGGATGCGCTGGCCACATACCGGCCTCAGGCAATGACGGATTTGCGGGTGCAGCTTCGCATCGAAACGCACACCGTTGAGACGCTGGAGCAGTTGAAGGACGCGATCGCCATCCATGGCGTGGACTATGCGGTCTTCAACAACCATCTGCCTGAGGCGCGGCAAATGGCACGCTCCAACCCGGAAGAAATCCTGGGGTGGGCAAAGAAGGCCAAGCGGACGCCGGATGAACACATGGCCGTTGTCGATGAGGCCTTCCTGCAGGCGCCGCGGGTGCCGCGATACCTCTGCAACCTGGCCGCCTTCTTTGACGCGCAGGGTCTGCGCTACGGCAGCCACGACGACGGGTCGGCGGAGACGCGGTGCTACTATAACGAAATCGGCGCAAAGATCTGCGAGTTTCCGACGAGCCAGGCGGCAGCGCGCGCGGCGCGCAGCCTTGAAAACCCGATCCTGATGGGCGCGCCGAATGTGGTGCGCGGCGGCTCGCAATCCGGGAACGTCGCCGCATTGGAGCTGATCAAGGCGGGGCTCTGCGATGTGCTGGTCTCCGACTATCACTACCCCTCGCTGGCGCAGGCGGCCTTTGCGCTGGTAACCGCTGGAACCTTGCCTCTGGCGGAGGCCTGGGCGTTGATCTCCAGCCGCCCGGCGCGGGTGATGGGCTTGTCTGACCGGGGCACGCTGGCACCTGGAAAGCGCGCGGATTTGATTGTCGTAGATCAGGAAACCCATCGCGTCACAGCGACGATCTCTGCGGGGCGCCTCGCGCATCTGAGCGGCGAGACGGGGCAGCGATTCATGTCAGGTGTGGCCCCACTGGCACAGGCCGCCGAGTAGGCATCAGGTCTCGTATTTTTCGAGAAAGGCCTCGGCGGGCAGCCTGCGGAAGTCCTCCAGCGCATCGCGGATCTGTGCATGATCCCAGTCCCACCAAGCCAAGGCGATCAGCCGCTCGGCAATTGCATCGGGCTGACGACGGCGCAGCGGTTTTGCGGGCAGCCCCGCAACGATGGTGTAGGGTGCGACAGATTTCGTCACCACCGCGCCCGCGGCCACAACAGCGCCATGGCCGATCTCGACTTCGGGCTTGATCTGCGCGTTGTGACCAATCCAGGTGTCATGCCCGATCACCGCGCGCCGCGCCCGGCGTTTGGTGAACCACGCGGCATCGTGCTCGGCGTCGTCCCAATAGTCCGAGGAGCGGTACATGAAATGATGCAGCGAGGCGCGGTCGAGCGGATGGTCCGTAGCGCCGATCCGGACAAAACTCGCAATGTTGGCGAACTTGCCAATGCTGGCGTTGGCAATGTCACAAACACGGTCGCAGTAGGAATAGTCTCCAAGGCTCGCATGAGCGATCCGGCTGCCCCGCCCGATCTCCACATAGCGACCCATCTCCACCTCAGTGATCTCGCAGTCGGGGTGGATTGTCGGCTCGGAAGCACTCAGTTTCACGCCGGTTTCCCGTGGATCAGACGACGCCGCAGCCAGCCCGAGACCGTGTCCATCAGCATGACCATCAGGACGATCAGAATGATGTAATAGGTCACCTCTTCCCAGTCCTTCTGGGTGATGATCGCCTGGGTGAGCAAGAGCCCGATGCCCCCGCCCGTGATGGCACCGATCACTGTAGCGGAGCGGACGTTGGACTCGAGGAAGTAGAGGATCTGGCTGAGCAGGATCGGCGTGATCTGCGGGATCACACCAAAGCGATAGCGCTGCATGGGCTTCGCTCCGGTCGAACGAATGCCCTCGATCTGCTTGTCATCCACGTTCTCCAGCGCTTCGGAGAATATCTTGCCAAAGGTGCCCGCGTCGGTGATCAACATGGCCAGCGCACCCGTCAGAGGACCCGGGCCAAACGCGCGGCTGAGGATCACCGTCCAGATCAGCCCATCGACCCCGCGCACGAAGTCAAAGAGCCTGCGGGCGGCGAAGCGCGCGGCCCCCAGCGGGGTAAAGTTGCGCGCCGCCAAGAACGCCAGCGGCAAGGCGATGATCGCGCCACCGATGGTCCCGAGGAACGCCATCAGAATGGTCTCGAAGATGGCCCACGCCACGTCACCGTGCCGCCACATCCGGTTGGTCCAGAAGTCGTGCCAGATCGCGCTCGCCTCACCCGATGTTGCGCGTTTCAAGACCTCGCCCGGGCTAATCCCGTGATAGGGGCTGTCGAGCGTGAAGAAGAACAGCTCCCAGCCGGTGAAATATCGGAAGACCTCGGTGCGGTTCCGGGTGATCGTCAAGCGCCCCGCATCGGTGGTGATCGCCAGCCGATTTTTCGACGCGCTGATCCACTCCGGCACATCGCCATCGGGCAGTGTTGCATTGACACCAGTGCGCCCGGGGCGTGCGGTGACAAGCCCGTAGCCGGGAATGTCGTACCGGATCTCTTCCGGCCCGAAGAAAACAACATGGCCGTCGTCCAGATCAATCCGGGTGGTCTCGCCCAACGCAACCCACGACGGCGACGTGCCAGGCGCATAGCGGCCCTTGCGGTCGCCCTCGATGGCAACATCGACCTCGCCGTCCCGATTGTCACGGGTGACGTGGGTCTTGTAGCTGTAGCTGTCCGAAATCAGGATGCGGGCGTTCTCCGGGTCGGCCTTGCGGATCATCTCCGGCGTGCCAAAGGCAAAGAATGTGTAGACGAGATAGCCCAGAATGATCGTAGGGATCGCAGCGGCGACCAGCCGCTTGCGCCGGAGCAGACGACGCGCGTCGGAAAGAATGGCTGTGTCGCTCATGATCTGCCCCCTTCTACAAGTTTGTGGCGGGCGTAAGAGGACAGTTGGTCGAAGAACACGATGGCGCCGAACAGCAGGATGAAGATGGCTGCCGCCTCGTCGAACTTGCCCTGCCCCCAGCTCATGGTGTTTTTCAGGTCATAGCCGATACCGCCTGCGCCCACGAAGCCGAGGATGGCGGAGGCGCGGATGTTGATCTCGAACCGCAAGAGCGCATAGCTGAGGTAGTTCGGTGCGACCTGCGGCACCACGCCCAGCATCATGCGCTGGGACCAGTTGGCGCCAACCGAGGCGAGGCCTTCCACCGGTTTGAGTGACGCGTTTTCATTCACCTCGGAGAAGAGTTTGCCAATCGCGCCGGCGGAATGCAGCGCGATGGCGATCATCGCGGGTACTGGTCCTACGCCCAGCATGAAGATCAGCACCAGCGCGATCACGATCTCCGGGATTGCGCGGAGGATGTCACTGGTCCTGCGAAAGACACCCACGAGCGACGGCCAGCGGGCCAGCCCGCGCGTCGACAGCAGCGACAGGATCGTGCCGGCGATCACGCCCAGAAGCGTGGCCGCGGCGGCGATGTTGATCGTCTCCAGAAGCGACGGCAGATACTTGATCAGATGGCCGGGCAGCAGGTGCGACTTTTCCCAGGCTTCGGCCACGACCTCTGCCGGGAAGTCGAAGATATTGTCGATACCGTTCCAGAACCCACCGGCATTGCGCGCATCTGCGGTCATGAAGCCTGCGACCAGCAGCGCGACAAACAGAGCGAGCATCGCGCCATTCCACATGCGGCGGGTGCGGATCAGCCGGGCATAGCCTGCCTGCATGTCCGACAGGCCACCTGCCTGAACCGTTGTATCCGCCATTCGCGCCCCCCGCATCGAATAAAGCGGGCCCTCGGAAGAAAGGCCCGCTTTGTCGTCATGAAAAGTCTTGGATCAGTTGGCTTTGGCTTTGCGCGCTTCGACGATGGACACGTAGGCCTCATGCGTGATCGGATCGAAGCCCAGGCTTTCACCGGCCGAGATGTTGTAGGCGCACTCGGGATCGGTTTCGTACATATTGTCGATCAGCGTCGTCATCGTCGCCTTCACGTCCTCAGGCAGGGCGCTGCGCAGCACGATAGGGCCTTCCGGGATCGGCTTGGAGCGCCAGATTTCCACCAGGTCGTTCATGTCGATCAGACCATTGTCGACCATCTTGCGCAGCTGACCGGAGTTGTAGCCGTCTTCCCAGTTGCCCTGGCCGTCGGCCCAGGTCACGCCACCGTCGATGTCACCGTTCACGACCGCCAGAACGGTCTGCTCGTGACCGCCGGTGAATTTCACTTCACCGAAGTAGTCGCCGGAGTTCATGGTGATCTCGTCACCTTCCTGCGGGATCTCGATGGAGGGGATCAGGTAGCCGGAGGTCGAGTTCGGATCACCGAAGCCAAAGACCTTGCCCTGCAGGTCTTCCAGCGAGGTGATGCCGCTGTCCTTGCGGGCAAACCCGATGGAGTGATAGCCATAGGAGCCGTCAAGGTTGATCTTGACCAGCACCGCTTCCACCGCTTCCGGGTCCTGAATGTGGACCGCTGCATAAGAGGACGCCCCCAGCCAAGCATAGTCCATGGTGCCACCCAGCAGGCCCTGGATCACGCCATTGTAGTCAGCGGGCGTGAAGATCTTGACCGGCACGCCAAGGGCTTCTTCAGTGTATTCCTTCAGGCACTCATGCGCGTTCAGACGGTCCTGAGCGTTCTCACCGCCTAGGATGCCAATGCGGAATTCCGTGATGCCTTCGGCAAAGCCCGTGGAGGTCAGGGCCGTTGTGGCCACGAGGGCGCAGATCAGTTTTTTCATGGGTCAAGTCTCTCTTGGTTTGCGCCGCCCCTCCCAAAGACGCGGCTGTGAAAAAGGAAAGGTTAAACGTCGGCGAGCGCGCGAAGCCGGGCGGCTTCGTCAGCGTCAGACCGGTCGAGCTGTTCGATCTCGGTCGAGGTCGCGCTTTCGGAGAAATCCGCATCGGCGCCATAGATGTCGCGGGCGGCTGCGGTGCTCAGCTGCTCCGGCGTGCCATCAAACACGATGCGCCCGTCGCGCATCCCGATCACGCGGTCGCAGTAGCGCCGCGCGGTATCGAGCGTGTGCAGGTTGGCGATGACGGTGCGCCCGTCTTCTTCGTGAATGCGACGCAGCGCGCGCATCACGACCTGGGCGTTCATCGGATCAAGCGATGCAATGGGCTCGTCCGCAAGGATGATTTTGGGGTCTTGCATCAGCGCCCGGGCAATCGCCACGCGCTGCTGCTGCCCGCCGGAGAGGTCCTCTGCCCGTTTCGCCGCATGTTCGGCGATGCCTAGCCGATCCAGAATGGCGATGGCCTGTTCGATATCCGCATCTGGAAACAGGTTGAACATCGTCGCAAAGGTCGACCGGCGGTTCAGCGTTCCGTGCAAAACGTTCGACACCACATCCATGCGCAGCACGAGGTTGAATTGCTGGAAGATCATCGCGCATTCGGACTGCCACGCGCGCTTGGCCGCGCCGCGCAGCGCCGTCACCTCGCGCCCGTCGAAAACGATCCGCCCACTGGTGACATCCGTCAGGCGGTTGATCATGCGCAAGAGCGTGGACTTGCCCGCCCCGGACCGCCCGATGATCCCGATCATCGACGGTTTTGAGACTTCAATATTGGCGGCTTTAACTGCCGTATTCTGTCCGAACTCTTTGGTCAGATCTGTTATTGTCAGCATCGTATCCCCCGACGTTGGGGGCTGCTTACGGAGTGCTCATGAACCGACTGTGACAAAATCAATAAGATTTTGTAACAGGCCCAAGCATTTGAAAGGTATATGAAAAATTCCTACCAGAGACAGAATTACCCGCCTGAGCGGTCAATTTTGGTGGATAAGATAGGCAGTGATCCGCACAACGGCGGATCAGGTGTCAGAGAAATCCGAGGCGGTCGAGGGCTTTCTTGGCATCGTCGCGTTCGGTCTGAGTTCCAAACAGAAGGTCGTTGTTGAGGGTGGTCACCACCCGGCTCAAGGACCGCTCCTTGATGCATCGTCTGACAAAGGGAGCAACATCGTTTTCATCGAGACCCAAAACACCTTGCGACATCTTCGTTTCGGAAATGGTCTCGTGCTTCATCGTATCCCCCGACCCAAGCGATTCTCTGACTGCAGATTACTGGGCCGATCACGTCTCTGTCATGCAGAGTTTGACAGCGCCCGACCCGAAATGGGCCAAGCGCCGTCCAATGCCTTGAGATTGAGCCAAATTATTCTTCGACCGATCCGATGCTGAAGAACATTGTCTCGCCGGAATGGTCATCGACCCCGTCATTGTCCGTCGACACCCAGGCCGTTCCATCCGACATGATCGCTAGCCCTTCGACCTTGTCGAGCACATAGCCACCGGTCGATGTGAGGTCCGGGATCAGGTCGCGGACCAGGGTTTTGGTCACGACCGGAAGCTCGGAGCCGAGCGCGGCGGGGGTCATTTCTGCCAGCGGAACCGAATAGATCTTCTTGGTGACCGCCTCGAGCCCGTGCTGGTTGTCACGCTCCACGACGTAGACCTGATCGCCGTGCACGGTCATGTCGCTGAGGCCCACCCAGCCCTTATCAGGCGCCGCTTTGGGATAGAGCACGGCCCCCCATTCCTCGGTATCGAGATTGTAGGCAACGAGTTTCACGTGGTTCTCCGGGTCGTCCTTCCACTCCCGCTGAACCGGCATCCAGAGGATGTCGCCCACCATCGTGATGCCTTCGAAGCCGAAGCGTTTCTCCACCGCCATCAACTCGGGCGGCAGGCCGATCTCGTCTTCAATCTGGCCGTCAGCGCCAACGTGGTAGAGCGCGTGCGGGATGACACGGTCGGTGCGGCCTTCGGAGGCCACCCAGAAGCCGCCCTCGCCATCGAGGACGATCCCCTCCATGTCGATTTTCTGCGCTGGCATCCCGTTGCGGGTCACGTCAATCGCCTCGACGATCCGCGCAGGTGTGCCGGACGGATCGATCTTGAAGATGCGCGGCTGATAGCCATAAAAACTGTCCGATACCGCGTAGATCATGCCGGCGGCATCCGCGACCATGCCCGAAATCGCGCCCCAACCGGTCAGCGTGTCCATGCCCGCGGACGTCAGATGCGGGTACGACGCGGGCCCCTCGGCATATTGATAGAGCATCACATGCGCGCGGGCCGCCCCATCTTCGAGGCCGTCAAATTCATTGGCTGTAGCCAACAGACCGCGCTCGGGGATCGCGACCGCACCCTCTGGCGAAATCCCCGACGGCAGCAGCTGTTTCAGCACCGGATTGGCCGGATCGCTCACGTCATAGACCGCGACCACCGACGCACGTTCGGCCATCACGAAGACGTAAGGTGTCCCCTCGAAGATCCCGAACTCCATGCCTTCAGGCTCAGCGCCCTTGCTGTCAGAACGCTTGTCCGGATAATGCCCGATCTCGACAATCGCATGTTCGAGCGCGGCGCCGCTCTCCCAGACCAGCGTGCCGTCCTTGTGGAAGATGGTCATGCCACGGGACCCGCCGTCCATGTCGCCTTCGTTGGCGATGGCGAAATGGTTGTCGTCGATCCACTGCACGCCATCAGGCTCGCGCAGACGGCCCGGCTGGCTTTGGTCAAAGGTCAGTGCGGCGCGTTCGTCCGTGATGTCGATGCCGTCGAGATCTACGGCACCTGCCGAAAAGTGCGACACGAGGCTGCCGTCCTTGGCCACAACTGCGATGTGGTTGTTCTCCTGCAGAGTGACCACAACCTCGCCAAGGTTATTGATATCCACGAACTCCGGTTCGGGGTCTTCACCTGCCACATCGGCCAGCCCGGTCAGGCTCGCCCGGCGCAGGGTGCCGCAATCCAGAGTCCCGTCTGCGACGTCGATCATCACCAGATCACCTGCTGGCATTTGCGGCACGCGACCATCGCCCAGGTCTTCATCGCGTTCGTTTTCGATCGCTACCGCTATGAACGACCCATCCTTGGCCCGCGCGGTGCTGTCAGGTTGGCCGCCCAGATCGCAGGTGGCCGTGATGCTCATGTCCGCGAGGTTCACGGCCTTCACGAACCCGGAGGGCGCGGTGTAGCTCTCGGAGGTGTTTACCCCGACGAAGGCCGTGTTGCCGATGATCGACACGGCGGTCGGCTCGCCATCCACCGCCAGTGTACCCTTGGGCGTGGGTGCTGCCGGTTCGGTGATATCAATCGCGCCAATCACACCGGCCGGGCTGTCCGTATAGACCAGGGTCATGCCATCTGCCGTCGCGTCGATGATCTCGGCCGATGTCTTGTCCGGCACTGCGCCGTCGAAATTCGACGTCACGGGGAAGGACGCAATGCGGTTGAAATTCATTTCGGCATAGGCAGGCGTGAACGCAGCAGTCGCGAGCAGCGTGCTGGTCAGCAGCAGTGTCTTGGTCATTGAAAACTCCATGGTCTTGAGATGCCGGCAAGGGCGCAGGCTCACGACACAAAGAGATGACGCTTATGTATCAGTTTTATGAACTCTCAAGACGCGGCCAGCATCAGGTCCGAGGCTTTCTCTCCGATCATGATCGCGGGCGCATTGGTATTACCCGAGACGATCTCGGGCATGATCGAGCAATCCGCCACGCGCAGGCCCTGAATGCCATGTACCTTGAGCTCGGCATCGACAACCGCATCCGCGTCCGAGCCCATCTTGCAGGTGCCCGTCGGGTGATAGATCGACGCGGTGTTGCTGCGCGCCCAATCGAGCGTAGCGTCATAATCCTCCATGTCGAGGCTTGCATGCGGGCGGAACTCTTCTGAAATCTTCGAGGTCAGCGGGGCATGGCGCGCAATCTGGCGCGCGATGTTCACCCCGGCCACGACCGTCCGGCAGTCCGTCTCGGTTGAGAGGTAGTTCGGGATGATCTTCGGATACTCCCGCGGCTTGGCTGAATTCAACCGGATTTCCCCTTTGCTTTCAGGGCGCAGCTGGCACACGGACATCGTGAAAGCGGAGAACTTATCCGCGCCCTTGCCCGGGTTCTCTGCCGAGAGCGGCTGGACGTGGAACTGAATGTCCGGCGTCTCGATATCTTCACGGGTCTTCAGGAATCCGGTGGCGAGGCTGGCTGCCATCGTCATGGGGCCTGCGCGGAACATCAGGTATTTCAGCCCGATCTTGGCTTGCCCAAAGAGGCTTGAGACCTCGTCGTTCAGCGTCGGTTCGTTGCATTTATAGACCAGGCGCGCCTGCAGATGGTCCTGCATGTTCTTTCCCACACCCTTGAGATCCTTCTTCACCTCAATCCCGTGTTCAGCAAGCTGCTCCGCCTCGCCAATGCCCGACAGCATCAACAGCTGTGGCGAATTGATAGCACCACCACAGAGCACGATTTCGCGGCGCGCGGTCACGGTTTGCAGGTTACCGCCGCGATCCTGATAGCTGACGCCGGTGGCGCGGCCTTCGGTGATTTCGATCTTGTCCACCTGCGCATGGGTGATGATCTGAAGATTTGGTCGGTTCTTCACCGGGTTCAGGTACGCCACCGCAGAACTGCACCGGCGCCCGTTGCGCGCGGTCAGCTGAAAAAATCCTACGCCTTCCTGGTCTGCGCCATTGTAATCCGGGTTGAACTTGTACCCCGCTGCTTGTGCTGCCGCGACCCAGGCATCGGTGATCGGGCGCTGAATGCGCATGTTGGACACAGACAGCGGGCCTTCATCGCCATGGTACTCGTCTGCCCCGCGCTCGTTGTTCTCGGCGCGCTTGAAAAGAGGTAAAACGTCGTCCCAGCCCCATCCGCTATTGCCCATTTGACGCCAACGGTCATAGTCTTGAGGTTGACCGCGAACGTAGAGGAGGCCGTTCAAGGAAGATGACCCACCCAGGACCTTGCCGCGGGGCCATTCGATGGAGCGCCCATTCAGCCCCGGATCCGGCTCGGTCTTGTAGCACCAGTCAACGGACGGATTGTGGATTGTCTTGAAGTAGCCAACGGGGATGTGAATCCAGGGGTTCCAGTCCCGTCCGCCCGCTTCGAGCAAGATCACCTTGTTGTTGGGGTTGGCGCTCAGCCGATTGGCCAGCACACACCCGGCAGACCCGGCACCGACGACGATAAAATCAGCTTCCACTTCGACCTCCCAAGTACACTGTGAAAAAAAGTCTATGCAAAAAGAACTAATCATACTAGTGTTTTTTGGGACTACTAGTCTCAATAAATGACATTCAGGGAGGAAGTCATGAAAGTTCAGAATAATATCAAGCACCTGTCGCGTCGGGATTTATTCCGCGTCGCGGGCCGCTATGGTCTCAGCTCGACGCTGCTGGCCGCGGGTACTTTCGGCGGGGCCATGAGCCTGTCGAATCTGGCGCAAGCCGCTGAATCCTCATATGAAAAGCGCTTTGCGAAAGAGCCGAAGTTCACCTTGAAGATGGGTGCGGCGGGCTTCAACCCGCAAAACCTGCTGATCGAGCGTGCTGGCGTTCTGGAGTTCGCGCGGGACCTGGAAAGCCGTACAGACGGTGAGATTCGCGTCGAGTTCATCGGCAACAATCAGATCTGCAACCAGCTCTCCTGTGTCGAGAAAACGCAGCAGGGCATCGTCGATATGTACGCCGCCTCGACCCAGAACTCGGCAGGTGGTGCGCCTTATCTGAACGTTCTCGACTACGCCTACATGTTCCGGACCCGTGCGGACCAATACTACTTCATGTACAGCCCGGAATCGCAGCGCATCCTGCGCGAGCCCTTCGAGAAGCGCCACGGCCTGAAATTCCTGTTCAGCCACGCCGAACTGCGGGGCATCCAGCTGGGTCTGGCTTGGGAAGACAAACCCACCGTGACCAGCATCGAAGAGCTCTTCGGCTCCAAGAACCGCGTCACCGGCACACAGCTGGGCCGCATCGCGATGAACGCGCTGCAGCTGAATCCGGTGCCAATCGCCTGGGAAGAGACGCTCGATGGTCTGAAGCAAGGCCTGATTGACGGCGCCGAGACCTGGGCCTCTGCTGTGGCTTACGCGAACATGTCGCCCGTGGTCAGCCAGTCCGTTGATCTGCGCTTCTTCTGCGGCACAGAGCACACCGCGATGTCGGCATCCGTCTTCGACAGCCTCGGCGGCGAGTTGCAGGACGCGGTCATGGAAGCGTCCTACCTCACACAGGTGCACGTACAGGCGGCCAACGAAGCGGCTCTGGTCAATACCGTTGGTGCAACCGACCCGCAGCTTCCCGGCACGATCTTTGCCGAGAACAACGTCCGCATGGCGACCCTGTCGGACGAAGAGCGCCGGAAAGCCGAAGAGATGTGCTCGCCCGAGTTCCAGCCGCAACTCTGGGAGCAGTGGCGCGAGCGGATCAACGGCTGGGCCGGTGGCATCGACACCTACCAGGACATCTACAACGAAGTCCGCAACAACCCCCACACGCTGGCCGAAAACGTCGAGCCACGTCGCTGGTGGAAGGCATAAGCCGCGCGCTTCATGCACACAGCCGGTCCCTCATGCGGGGGCCGGCCATTTTTTCCGCATAAGACTGGCCGTGGCCGCTGAGAGCCACGCCATGTTTTGTCAGCCCTGCGCTGATCCGCGGATCAAACCTTCTGGGAGGAACAAGGTTTGTCTATGTTATCGGATATGGGGACGATCCTGTCAGCGATAGCCTCGCAAGACAGTTTCGAGATCACCAACGCTCTACGCCTTGACGCCAAATGGTATCTTGGCACAATCGCCCTGATCATCGGCGGATATCTCGTCTCGCTCATCTACCGCTCGGTCCCGTTCATCGAACGTCACCTGGAGCGGACCGTCATGGTTTATTCCTATCTCGCCATCGCCTTCATCATCTTCTGGGGCGTGGTGGATCGTTTCGTGTTCAACAACCAGCAGCCCTGGTCGACAACCATTCCGCCGTTCCTCTTTATGGTCATGGCCTGGTTCGGCGCCTCCTACAATATCCGGCTCCGCACGCACCTGAGCTTCTCAGAATTCCGCACAAAGATGCCACGGGGCGGGCAGATCACCTGCCTGTGGCTCGACTTCTTTCTGTGGTTCGGCTTTGCGCTGATCCTCTTCGTGACCACATGCCGGCTGACCGCGAACTCGGCGGCCAATTTTCAGATCGTGCTGGGCACCGACAACACCATGCAGTGGTGGTTCCTGATCACAGCGCCCATCGCCGCCGTACTGATGGCCGGACGGGCCTTCCAGAACATCGCGGAAGACATGCGCAAATTCCGGTCGGGTGAACCTCTGATCGAACAAGCTGTTATCGGGGGGGACACATAATGGCCGACGGTACACTCATCACACTTATCTCGCTTGGGGTCACCGGCCTGTTCATGCTTGGCGTGCCGGTACTTCTGGTCATTGCCTATTGGGTGATCGGTTGCTCCTTCGTGCTTGGGCTCACGCTGGACAACATGGGCGCCGAGCTCATGAACGTCTTCAACAAGGGCTTTGCCCTGCTGGCGATGCCGCTTTTCATCCTGACCGGAGACCTGATCAACAAATCAGGGATCGCACGACGACTGTCAGACTTCGCATACGCCTGCCTCGGCTGGCTGCGCGGTGGCCTCGCCATGGCGAGCCTGGGCGCCTGCGGTCTCTTCGCGGCAATCTCGGGCTCCAACTCCGCAACCACGGCGACCATCGGGTCTATGTTGCACCCGGAAATGGTCAAGGGCGGCTATGACGAGCGCTTCTCGGCGGCGACAGCGGCCGCCGGCGGTACCGTGGGTATCATCATCCCGCCGTCGATCATCTTCATCGTCTACGGCTTCCTGATGAACCTGCCGATCTCGGACCTCTTCGTCGCGGGCATCATTCCTGGCGCGCTGATGGTCTTCGGCATGCAGTTCGCCTGCTGGGTCATCTGCCGCGCCAACGGCTGGGGGTTCCTGATCCCGCTGCAGCTCAACCGTGTGCTCAAGACTGCCTTTGGCGCCTGGCTCGGCTTCTTTGCCATCGGCCTCGTGCTCTGGGGCATCTACACCGGCAAGTTCTCCCCCACAGAGGCGGCGGGCGTGACCGTGGGCTTCTGTGTCATCGCGGGTCTGCTCAGCTGGGCGCTGAGCCACCTTTTCCGCATCCGCGAGGATAAGGACTGGACCGAGAAGAGCTATGCCGAGATGCTGCTGGTCGAAGGGTTCACCATTCCACAGATCCCCGGCATCGTCGTTCGCTCGGCGCAGATCACCGGCATTCTTGCGCCGCTGATTGCGATTTCGGTGGTGATGCAGCAGATCCTCTCACTGCTCGGCGCACAGCAGGTGATCGGTGATTTCGTGATCTCCATGGGCGGCTACTACGCGGTTCTGGCAACGGCGATGGTCATCGTGTTCGTCTCGGGCATGGTGCTGGAATCGCTGCCTGTCACGATCATTCTGGCGCCTATTCTCGCGCCGATTGCGGCATCCGTGGGCGTTGACCCGATCCACTTCTCGGTGATCTTCCTCGTTGGGGCCTCCATCGGCTTTATCACGCCGCCCTACGGTCTTAACCTTTATGTCGCATCCGGGGTAACGGGTGTTCCCTATTTCCGCCTTCTGCGGTACTCCACCATGTACCTTATGTCACTTCTGGCGGTGTGGTTCCTCGTGGCCCTCGTCCCGGATCTGGCACTGGCACTTCTGCCGAACAGATAACGAGCGATCATGCCGGACGATTTAGCAAACCAACAGCAGGGCCAGATCCCGACCAACCTCCGGTTGCTGGTCCTGCTTGAGGAAGTTGCCAAAGCCGGAGTGCCCGTCACGCCGACGGCGCTGAAGGACACGCTCAATCTGCCGAAGCCCACCTTGCATCGGCTGTTCAACACGGCAGAGGCTGAGGGCTTCTTGCAAAGAGACATCGACGGCCGGTCCTACGGGCCCGGCCCTCGTCTGCGGCAGTTGTCGGTGCATACCGCCTCGTCGCAACGGATCCGCACGGTGCGGCTGGCGATCCTGCGCAGCGTGGCCGAAAAGATCGGCGAGACCTGCAACATTGCCACCCCGGATCGGGACGGCATGACCTATCTCGACCGGGTCGAGACACACTGGCCACTGCGGATCCAACTGCCCGTGGGCACACAAGTGCCCTTCTACTGCACCGCCAGCGGCAAGATGTATCTGTCGTCGCTGCGCCCGGCTTATTTCGACCGGTATCTCGCTGCAGCCACACTCGAAAGCCATGCGCCGAGCACCATCACCGACAAGGACGCGCTCAAGTCCGAGATCGAAGCCACCCGCAAGCGCGGCTATTCGATGGACAATCAGGAGTTCATGGAGGACATGGTCGCCGTCGCGGTGCCAATCCTCGATGACCGCAAACGCCTGGTGTCGACACTGTCCGTACATGCGCCCTTGCAGCGCCACGACATTACCTCACTGAGCCAGCATATTGATGACCTGCGTGGCGCGGCGCAAGAGTTGAGCGCGTTGATCAACAGCTGATCTGGCCGCTCAGCCGACCCAGAAATGTACATTGGCACCGCCTTCCCGACCGCGGACCTCAACCGGTTTGACGTGATCGGCCGGGCGTTGCGGTGGCTCTTGCGTCATCTCGAGGAATGGCTCTGTGGCGGCGATGACCGCGCCTTCGGCTTTCGCGATCTCCAGCAGGCGGCTGGTCAGGTTCACACTGTCCCCAGCCACGGAGACCTGCTGGTGATGATCGCCCCCCAGCCGCGACAGGATCACATCGCCGTAGTGCAGCCCGATCCGGCAGCCGACCGTGAACTCCCCCTGCCCCAAGGCGGCCAGATCGCGGATCAGCGTGAAGGACGTGCGCAGCGCCTGATCCGCGCTGCCCTCACCATCGTCGATCATGCCAAAAACAGCGAGCGCGCCATCACCCATGTAGTTGAGCACCACACCGCCTTCACGCTCGACCGCTGCAGCGGTGATCTGATGAAAACTCTTGAGCAAATCCTGCGTCCCCACCGGGCCAAGCCGCTCCGAGAGCAGCGTGAAGGCGCTGAGATCGATGAAGAAGACAGACAACGATTTGGCGGTCGGCTGTTTGAGAAAGTTCGGGTCGTCCGCGATCATCTCGGCCAGGAGCGGCGACTGGAACTGCTTCAGAGCCTCGAGCGCCTTTGCGCCCCGAGCCGCGCGGCGCTTCTCGGTGTAGTAGCGCATCACGGCAGCTCCGGCGACGGGCACCAGCGCGCCGGCCAATGGCACCGCAGCGCTCAACCAGATACCCGCAGAGAAAGCGAAGAAAACCCCGCCACCCCAGGCCGCAACGAGCGCAAGGGCTGCGGGAATGCCGCTCGACAGTGGCAGGATCAAAACCAAGCCGCTTGCCAGAAGTGCCAGAATGACGGTCGCGCTGACGTCGATGCGACGGGTCTGGAGATCGCGGCGCAAGGATCGGCTGCCCAACATCTGTGAGACCGCGCCCGCCATGATCTCAACACCTGGAACGCTGTCGTCATAGGGGCTGCGAAAGCGGTCACCAAAGGCCGTGGCAGTAAACCCGACGATAACGGCCTTGCCCGCCAACGCTTCTGCGTGGGCGCCGTTCAAGACAGCCGCTGCCGAATAGGTCGGGACGCGCCCCTCGGCCCCGATCAAGCGCAGCGGCATCGCCAACCCGATATCGAGCGGCACCGGAGTGCTGCCGAAATCAAGCGCATTGGCGTTGATCTCCGGCTCTGTTCCAAGAAAGCCTGACGCGATCGCAAGCGCAAAGGACGGCTCGACGCCCCTGTCCGTCGCAAAGACGGTGGAGATGTAGCGGGGTGTCCCGTTTGCATCCGTCGACACGTTGACGAGGGCCACCTGAGCGGCATCCGCAAAGACTGGCTGTGGCCTCAAGATTGAGGAGGGCCGCGCAACGTCGGAGGCCAAGGCAGCATCCGAAAAACTGCCAGCAGCGGCAATGACGGTTGGAACCTGAGACAGTGCCTCCGCCAACTGTGCATCGACCTCCGCATCCCCCGGATCGGCAAGCACCACGTCGAGGCCGATCACTGTTGGCCCGGCCTCGGCAATCGCGCTGAGGGTCCGCGCCATGAGCTCACGGTTGGAGCCTGCGGCGCTTTGGCTGCTGGCAAGCGTCGCATCATCGATGGCGACGATAGCCACATCTGCAACAGGATCCACTGGCCCAAAAATCGACAACCGCAGGTCAAGCAGGGCGGCCTCGAGCCGATCGAGACTGCTTTCTCGGGCCGCCAGGTGGGGGGCAGCGATAGCGGCGGCCCAGACACCAGCAGCGATCAGTGTCAGGACGCCGAGGAGCAGCGGCGCCCGGGCGCTTTGCTTCATCGTCCGAAGCGTGCAAGCAATGCAGCGGCGCGGTCAGCAGGCCAAGGTCGCGCTTCCAGGGGTGTGGTGGAGGCGCTTACGTCAACGCCATCGCCGGTGCCCAGCAGCACAGGCGCGCTGTCGGTTCCGGTCTGCGTGACCGCGACCTCGCCTTCAACGACAAAGACGGAGGTCTGATCGGCGGTGACATCCACGACATAGACCGTGCCGCGCACAGCGGCGATGGCATGCGGCGTGCGAATCTGAGGGCGCGCCTCGCCCTTCTCCGCCTCGATCAGAACCGCGCCGGTCTCCAGATCGATGACACTGGGTGCCTCGTCGTCCGCGGCATCGACAAAGCCCATCTGCGCGGCGGCTTCCATCTCGATCACGACACCGAAGTCACAGGACAGCACCTGCCGCTCGGGATCAGTGGCCGTTTCCACCGTGCAATTCGGCGGCACCTGCGCCTGCAGAGGTCCGGCAGCGACCACCAGGGCCAAGGTCAATTGTGCAACACCAATACGTAACATACTCATAGACATAGCCTTTCACCGCTGACCTGCCGCCACCGGGCGATTGGCCAGCCCCTTTTCAACATGTCCGACGACACCTTCGACGTCCCTGTGCGTATCACCAAACGCGGCCCGACAGAAGAGAGGAACGCGAGGACATCTGATCGCCGAGCGAAAAGCGACCGAAAACGCCGACGCGTACCCCAACGCACGGTGGCTTAAGCGCGCTGCAAGATGTTTCGCCGAGGTTGACCCATGTACATATCTTCTCATGGGAACTCCAATGGCCGATACCTCAAGCTGCCTGTCCTTGCCGTTCATTCAGCCCAATCAGGCTCAGAAGCACGTCACCCATAACGAGGCGTTGCGCATTCTCGATGTGCTGACGCAGCTGGCCGTTTTGACGGACGATCAGCCAGCGCCTCCGGGCACGCCTGCAGAAGGGGACCGCCATATCGTCGGCGATGCCGCAAGCGGTGATTGGGCCGGGCAGGATGGGCGGCTGACGCTCTTTGAAAATGGCCTTTGGCAGTATTTTGATCCAAAACCCGGCTGGCGGGCCTATGTGACAGGGCGCGAGACGCTCGTCGTGTTTGACGGAACCGAATGGATCGACCTCGACAGCGACGAGTTGCAGGAAATCGAGGCGTTCGGCCTTGGAATGGTCTCGCTGCCCACGGCGCCGTTTTCGGCCAAGATCAACGGTGCGGTCTGGACTGCGCTTTATCAGGCCGATGGTGGCGATGGCGACATGATCTCGACCATCAACAAGGAGGCCACGGGCGATGACGCAGGTTTCGTGTTCCAGCAGGATTTCGGCACCCGCGCCCTCTTTGGCCTTTTCGGCAGCGACGACATTCGCCTCGCCACCTCCG
Source organism: Roseobacter cerffii (assembly GCF_054226325.1). NCBI lineage: Bacteria > Pseudomonadati > Pseudomonadota > Alphaproteobacteria > Rhodobacterales > Roseobacteraceae > Roseobacter > Roseobacter cerffii. The sequence goes on along the minus strand of NZ_CM135757.1, from coordinate 826,755 downwards.
CCAACGGCACCGATTTTCGCGATGGGTTGATCGTCGACGCAAGCACGGGCGTTGTAGAGCAGCCGAACCTGCCCCGGTTCAAGGCGGTGACCAACTTCGACAACTATAGCGCAGCCGACGTCTGGACGACCATCGCGATCAACGACGCGGAGTTCAACGACCAGAACGCGCTGGATGCTGGCGCCAATCAATTCGTGGCCCCGGTTGCGGGCAGCTATGTCTTCGGCGCAGCGCTGACCTTCAAGGAGAACGCCTCCGATCAGGCACGGATGGGCGCGCGGCTGCTGCGCAACGGCACGGATGTCATCGCCGGTTCGCTGAACGAGAACGCCGGGCCGCATGTGTCGGAAGCGACGACGGTCAATGTTCAAACGATGGTACAGCTCGCGGCTGGCGACACGGTGGAGCTGCAGGGCCGCCTGCGCGACTTTGACGGCTACTTCATGGCCGCTCAGACCAGTTTCTGGGGGTTCAAGGTCGGCTAACGACTATAGCCAAAGGGGCGGGCTTGCTTGACGGGCGATCAAGTTTGGACCACATCCTTCCTTGCGTCACCCGAGCACAAAACCGGAGTGACGTAGCGAAGGATCAATCCATGCAGCTACGCGCCCATCACCCCTACCCATCCCGCCGGTCAGCCGTGGCCGCGGACAACCTCGTTGCCACGTCTCATCCACTCGCTGCGCAGGCGGGTCTGAGCATGCTCGCGCGCGGTGGCAATGCGGTGGATGCCGCGCTGGCCGCAGCAATCACGCTGACGGTCGTCGAGCCGACCGGCAATGGGATCGGCTCGGACGCCTTCGCCATCCTCTGGGACGGCAGCGCGCTGCACGGGCTCAATGCATCTGGTCGGTCGCCTGCGGGATGGACACCGGACCGATTTGCACATCTCGACAAGATGCCGTTTCACGGGTGGGAGAGCGTTACCGTTCCCGGTGCGGTTTCCTCCTGGGTTGCGCTGTCTGAGAGCTTTGGCAAGCTTGCTTTCGAGGCCCTGTTCGAGCCAGCCATTGGCTATGCGGAGAAAGGCTTTCCCGTGTCCCCTGTGATTGCTGCGCTCTGGCAGCGCGCCGCGGGTCAACTGGCGGAGCAGCCCGGATTTGCGGAGGCCTTCATGCCGGGCGGAAGAGCCCCACGTGCCGGGGAGTACTTCACCAGCCTAGCCCATGCCCAAACCTTGCGGTTGATCGCCGAGACCGAGGGCAAGGCATTCTACGAGGGCGAGCTGGCCAGCAAGATCGCCGCGTTCGCCGAGCAGCACGGTGCGGCTCTCTCGGTGGATGATCTCGCGGCGCACAAAGCCGACTGGTGCGGGACGATCAACAAAACGTTCGACGATGTCACCCTGCATGAGATCCCGCCCAACGGCCAAGGCATTGCCGCGTTGATGGGGCTTGGCATCCTGTCGAACACCGCCATCCGCGACATGGACCCGGACGACCCGCAGTCCCTTCATCTCCAGATCGAAGCGATGAAGCTCGCCTTGCGCGACGCCGAACACTATGTCGCCGATCTCGACCATATGAAGACGATCACCGTCGACGACTTACTGGACGACGGCTATCTGGCGGCCCGCGCGAAAGAGATCGATCTGAGCCGTGCCACGAACTTTGGCGCAGGTGCACCCAAACACGGCGGGACAGTCTATCTGACCGCGGCGGATGCCTCAGGCATGATGGTGTCCTTCATCCAGTCGAACTACGCAGGTTTTGGCTCGGGCGTGGTGGTGCCGGGCACAGGGATTGCGCTGCAGAACCGAGGCGCAGGATTCAGCCTCGATCCGACGCACCAGAACTGCGTGGGGCCCAACAAGCGCCCCTTTCATACGATCATTCCCGGCTTCCTGATGGGACCCGAGCAACCCAAGATGAGCTTTGGGGTGATGGGCGGACCAATGCAGGCGCAGGGGCATGTGCAGACGGTTTTGCGCACGCAGCTCTTCGGTCAGGACCCGCAGATGGCGGTGGATGCGCCGCGGTGGCGCGTGACCCACGGACTGGGCGTTGCCTGCGAAACCACGCTGCCCGAGCCCACGCTCGAGGCATTGCGGGCAATGGGCCACGAGATCACACTGGAGGCGCCGGACAATGCCTTCGGCTTCGGCGGTGCACAGCTGATCCACCGATTGCCCGGGCGCGGCTATGTGGCGGGGTCCGACCCGCGGAAAGACGGTGCTGCGGTCGGGTTCTGACCGGCGGGCTACTCCGCCATCTGCCGATCCACCTGCTGCTCTTCGTTGATCATCGCCTGCAGCTGCCGCCTGAACCGCAGTTGGCCCGCATCAATCGGCAAATCAATATGCGGTGTGCGTTTGGAAGACATCCCCTTCTGCACCTCGTTCAAGACTGCGCGATCCTCCTCAAAGGCCTTTTGCACATCCGCGCTCATCATCTTGGACAGCGCGGCATCATCGGGCCGGATATTGCGCAGCTGGAACCAGTAGTATCGCGTCGTGCTTTCGGTCGTTGGCGTCATGAAGTTATAGCTGTCCATGAGGAAGACGTCCTCGTGCAGCGGACCATCGGGCCCGCCCGTGCCCGCCGGCGTGAACACCGCCTTGATCAGCGCATGGCTGGGATATCGCACCTCATAGTGCTGCAGCCGGTCGCAATTTCCCTCAAAACTCACGACCTTCTTGTAAAAGGGCGCAGGCTCCACGTCCATCATCCAGCGATGCACGATCACCCCCGCATCGGTCTTGGTCACCCGGAGCGGCGCATCCTTCGTGGCGCTCTGGCCAAAGCTGCTCTCATGCACCCAGGCCACATGGGTGGGGTCGAGCAGGTTGTCACACATCAGCAGGTAGTTGCACTCAAGCTCCATCGCGGCACCGCGGTTGATCCCCCAGGCCGGATCGCCATAGTGCGCGATTTCGAAAATCTCGGATGGATCGGCGAGCGCAGGGTTGCCCATCCAGATCCAGACAAGACCGTACTTCTCATGCAAGGGATAGGCATGCACCCGCGCTTCTGAAGGAATGCGTCCCGCCCCCGGAGCCCACACACATTGCCCGGCACAATCGAACGTCAGCCCGTGATAGCCACATTCGACCGTGTCCCCTTTGATCCGGCCTTTCGAGAGCGGCAGCTTGCGGTGTGGGCAGGCATCCTCCAGAGCAACCAACTCGCCACTTTCCGAGCGAAAGATGCAGATCTTCTCGCCCAGGACCACGATTTGCTGCAACGCGCGCGTGATCTCATAGTCCCATGCGGCGACGTACCAGGCGTTCTTGAGAAACATGCGATCACCTTCCAAGTATCCCGAGCCGAATTCAAACCCTGTTCCATGACACAGTCCAGCGCAAACTCCTCTGCCGGGTCCACGCGTCACGCAGATGCCTGGATGATGTCTGTCCTGATGCCTTGTTGTCAGGCTGTCACAATGACCCTGTAGGCCTTCGGGGTCTAAAGCCGAAACCAATGGAGTATCTCATGCGCAAGCTTGTCGCATCGCTCGCCGCCACGCTGTTGGCGACCTCTGCCTTTGCGGCAGACATCTCGGGCAAACTGGTCCTTTACACCTCGCAGCCCAACCAGGATGCCCAACGCACCGTCGATGCCTTCCAGGCCAAGTATCCCGATGTAGAGGTTGACTGGATCCGCGATGGAACCACGAAGGTGATGGCCAAGCTACGCGCCGAGTTCGAAGCGGGCGCGCCGCAGCCTGACGTGCTGTTGATCGCGGACATGGTCACCATGGAGGGCCTGGAAGCCGAAGGCCGCCTGATGGCTTACCCAGAAGCTGATACAAGCACTTATGATCCGGCGCTCATGGATGACGAAGGGCACTACTTCTCCACCAAGCTGATCACCACGGGGATCGTCTACAACACCGGCGCGCCGATGGTGCCCACGTCCTATAAGGACCTGTTGGACAGCGATGCCAAGGACAAGCTGGCGATGCCCTCGCCGCTGACCTCTGGGGCGGCCACGATCCATATGGCGGCGATCACCGGCAACCCCGACCTCGGCTGGGATTTTTATGAACAGCTCGCAGATCAGGGCGCGAACCCGCAGGGCGGCAACGGTGGGACCTACAAGGCGATCGCGGGCGGCGAGAAGCTTTACGGCTTTGTGGTGGACTTTCTGCCGATCCGCGAAATGGCCAATGGCGCACCCGTAGCCTTCGTCTTCCCGGAAGAGGGTGTGAGCGCGGTCACCGAGCCCGTTGCGATCCTGTCAACCGCGCAGAACCCCGAGGCCGCTAAGGCCTTTGTCGACTTTCTGATCTCGCCAGAAGGCCAGCAACTGGCCGCCGACATGGGGTATCTGCCCGCTCATCCCGACATCACGCCACCCGAGGGCTTCCCGCCCCGCAGCGAGATCAAACTGCTGGATTTTGACCCGGCGGAGGCTCTGGCCAACGATCAGGCGAACAAGGAACGGTTCGTCGACATCTTCGGCGGCTGACGCACCCGCATGATCCGATACCTGCGCAGCGGCGAGGGGCTGACCCTCGCCGCTCTCATTCTTCTGGGCCTCACGCTCTTTGTGCTGCCGCTGGGCCTGCTGTTGCAGGTGGCGATCAAGGGCGCCGATGGCGGCGTGAGCCTTCAGCCGATGATCGACGCGCTGAACAGCCGCGCGGTGCGGCGTGCCCTGTGGAACAGCCTCGAGAGCGGGTTTCTGTCGGCGGTGCTTGCGGTTATCTACGGCGTGATCACCGCGCTGGTCATCGGGCTCACCGATATCCGCCGCAAGGGGCTCTACACGTTCTTGCTGCTGATCCCGATGATGATCCCGCCGCATGTGACTGCCATCGCGTGGATCCAGGCGATGGGACCATCCTCGCCTATACTCCGCAGCCTCGGGATCGCACCCGAACTCGGCGCGACCCATCCGCTTTACTCGCGGGAAGGCGTCGTTGCCCTGCTCGGTATCCAGCACGGCCCGCTGGTGTTTCTCGTGCTGCTGGCCGCCTTGCGCGCCCTGCCCCGCGAGATGGCCGAGGCGGCGCGGGTGTCCGGTGCGCGACCGCTGGTCCTGCTGCGGCGCATCATCCTGCCCCTGCTCGCTCCAACCCTGATCGCAGGCTTCGCGCTTGCCTTTGTCTCGGCACTTGGCAATTTCGGCATCCCGGCGCTCCTGGGCATTCCCGCGCGCTACACCACGCTGCCCGTGCTGATGTGGCAGCGGCTGGCGAGCTTTGGCCCATCGGTGTTGACCGATGTTGCTGTGATCGCTGCCTTGCTTGCAGTCGTCGCGGTGGCGGTGATTGTCCTGCAAATGCAGCTGTCTCAGCGGCGCCGCAACGCTCTGATCGGTCCACCTCAGCCCGCGCTCGGCATTGCGCTTGGCCGTACCCGCGGTTGGGTCGAGCTGGCCTTGGCGAGCCTGATCCTCGTCACGCTGGTGCTGCCGGTCACCTCGCTCTTCGCCACGGCTCTGGTGAAGACCTACGGCCTGCCGCTCACATGGGCCACGCTCACATTCGACAACTTCAGCGAAATCCTGTTTCGCCAATCCGTGACCGCGCGCGCCTTTCTCAACTCGACCCTCGCGGCCGGCAGTGCCGCCTTGATCATCGCCGCTCTCTGCCTGCCGCTGGCCCGTTTCATGGCGGCACCGCAGGGAGGCGCGCGAAAGCTCAGCACAGGTCTGGCGACATTGGCCGAGATGACCTACGCGATCCCCGGCCTGGTAATTTCCATCGCCTTCATCCTCGCCTTCATCAAGCCGCTTCCGCTTATCGGCATCTCGATTTACGGCACTCTGACCATAATCTTTCTCGCCTACGTTTGCGCATTCTTTTCAATTGCCCTGAAACCGATCAGTGCCGCATACCTGCAGCTCGATCCCGCGCTGGACGAAGCCGCGCGTGTCTCGGGCGCGGGCTACGGGCTGCGCATGCGCCGGATCGCGGCGCCTCTCATGGCACCAGCTGCAGCCTCGGGCGCAATCCTCGTGTTCCTAACGGCCTACAATGAAATCACGGTCTCCGCCCTCTTGTGGTCAAGCGGGACGGAGACCATCGGCACCACGATCTTCAACTACGAGGATGGCGGATACACGACGCTGGCTGCAGCCATGTCGGCTGTCACCGTAATCGCAACGGTGCTTCTCATGGTTGCGCTGGACAGGCTCGGTCGCAGGGCACCGCCCGGAGTTGTGCCGTGGCGGCTTTAGGACGGCATAACCCAACCGCTCCGAAAGATCAGCGGCACGGTCTCACCGGCCCGGGCGGGCTGGTCAAGATCGACGTCAAAGAGCGCATCGACACCGTCAATCTGCGCCTGGGCCTCCCAGACACCGCCGCGATATTTGACCGACACCAGTTCTGCCGCGACGCCTCCCGGCCCGACGTTTACGTCGCTCGATCGGAGAAAGAGCATGGCATCGCCCTCCGCCTGGCCCGGCTGCGCGCGCACTGGGAACCGCTGTCCGGCAATCGCGGCCTCGCCTGCACGACAAACGCCGCGCACCAAAGCGCCGCGCCCGATGAACCGCGCCACGGTCTCATGTCGCGGCGCGTCATAGATGTCCTGCGGTGTGCCGACCTGCAGAAACCGGCCCGCCTCCATGACTGCCATCCGGTCCGCAAGTGCCATCGCTTCGCGCTGATCGTGGGTGATGTAAAGCGTCGTTGCACCGGAGGCGCGGTGAAAGGCGTGCAACTCCTGCTCCATTTCGCCCCGCAGATGCGGGTCGAGATTTGCCAGCGGTTCGTCCATCAGAATGGTGCGCGCATCGCCTGCGAGACAGCGCGCCAGCGCGACACGCTGGCGTTGCCCGCCCGAGAGGTTCTCAGGCTTACGATCCGCAAAGGTGGTCAGCGACACCGTGCCCAAATGACGGCGCGCCCTGTCTTCCGCTGCCGCCGCATCCAGCCCGCGTGCTTGATCCGGGAAGGCCACATTCCCCAGAACCGTCATATGCGGCCAGAGCGCATAGGACTGGAACACCACGCCCACATACCGCTCCTCTGGCGCGACGTTCAGGCCCGCGCCGGCGACAACCTGACCATCGAGCACGATCTCACCCGCATCCGGTGTCTCGAGCCCGGCGATCAAACGCAGCAACGTGCTTTTGCCACAGCCGGAGGCACCGACAATCGTGAAAAACTCGTTCTCTTCAGCGTCAAAGCTGATGTCGTCGACAGCCGTCGACGCGCCGAACCTCTTGGTCAGCCCCTGAACCGAGATACTCACTGCAGTTTCCCCGCCTTGCCCCATCACATCCCGCGACCAGAGACATAGGTCTGTGACAGTCTGATGTCACCCAGAGCCTTTTCGCAGGCGATAGTCAGAACGGGCTGGTCACACCTGTCACCTCAGACTAAGCGGACCTATGGCCGAGAAAACCACCTTTATCTTCGATCTCGATGGCACGCTCATCGACAGCGCGCCCGATCTTCACGCCGCCTTGAACGCGGCTCTGGAACCACTCGGACGCGGGCCGCTGAGCCTTGAGGCCGTGATCTCTTTTGTCGGCAACGGGGTGGAGAAACTGGTGGAGCGTGGGCTGACCGCCACCGGCGGCTTGGAGCCTGAGTTGCATCGCCAGACCCTACAGGCTTTTCTGACGGCCTATGAGGCGAATGGTGTCGCGCTGACCCGGATTTATGATGGCGCGCTGCCGCACCTTCAGCGGCTGCGGGATGCGGACAAGGCGCTCGGCATATGCACGAACAAACCGCAGGATCCGGCACAGCATATCTGTGACGATCTCGGTCTATCACCGCTCTTTAGGCGGATCGTCGGCGCGCGTGATGGCCAGCCGAAAAAGCCCGACCCCGAGGTGCTGCTCAACATGATTGATGCGCTCGGCGCAGTGCCGGCAGAGACGGTCTTTGTCGGGGACAGCGCGGTCGATTGCGAGACCGCGCGTGCTGCTGGTGTCGACTTCTGGCTCTACTCTGGCGGCTATCTGAACAGCGAATTGCCCGCCGATAGCTGTGCCAAGGTGTTCGCAGATTGGACAGAGCCGGGCATCTTCAGCTCCTGAGCACCGAGCAAGGCCACTAACCGAAGGCTTCGGCGCTGAATTGCAACCGGGTCACGTGCCGATAGGTCTCTCCGGGGCTGAGCGTGGTGTCCGGGAAATGTTTGAAATTGGGCGAACAGGGGAACGCCTGGGTCTCGAGCGCGACCCCGGCAAATCGGCAGAGTGGGCGGCCAGCTTTGCCGATTATCCCGCCATGCAGGAACCCGCCCGTATAGACCTGCAGACCGGGTTGAGTCGTGCTGAGCGTCATCCGACGCCCCGAACCCGGATCAAACAGCACTGCGGCACTCTCCGATCCGTCCAAGCACCAGTTATGATCATACCCACCGCCCTCCGGGTTCAAGCAGAGTGCGGCGATGTCCTGACCGATGGGTTTGGCGCTCTGAAAGTCGAAGGGGGTGCCTGTAACAGCACGCACCTCACCGGTGGCCAGCAGGTCGTCATCGACGGGCGTATAGAAAGCAGCTTCGATCTGAAGCTGATGATCCAGCACTTCGCCCGCCCCGTGCCCGGCGAGATTGAAATAGGCGTGGTTGACCATATTCATCAACGTCGTCTGATCAGTGTCCCCGGTCATCTCGATCTCGAGCACGCCCCCATAGGTCAGGGTGTAGCGCACCGTGAGTTGAGAGCGGCCGGGAAAGCCCATCTCGTCTGCCTCCGATGTCGCGGCAAACGTTACGCTGTGATCGTCGAGCGCCGCGATGCGCCATATCTTCCGATCAAACCCCACCCTGCCGCCGTGCAAATGATGCGCACCCTCGTTGACGTCGAGTTGAACACGCTCTCCCTCAATGAGACAGCGCCCATGAGCGATCCGGTTGGCGTATTGCCCGCAGGTGGCGCCGATGTAGGCATCATCCTCGATGTAGCTTTGCAGCTCATCAAAGCCGAGCACGACGTCTGTCCTTACCCCGTTGGCGTCCGGCACCCAGAGCTGGGTTAGCCGTGCGCCGTAGGTGATCAGATGGGCTTCGAGGCCACCATTGGTCAGCCGCACCGCCTCGACCGCGCGGCCATCCACCTGCCCAAAAACCTCTGTCTGCATCACCCTCGGTCCCTGCTTTTTGCGCAGGATGCCACGGCCCATCCCCCTTTAGCAAAAGGAGATTTCCAAGGTGTCGGCCAGACCCTCAGGCCGCGTCAGTCATAGCGCAGCTCCGTCGCTTTGCCGCGGAAGATGTAGTAGGACAGGACCGTATAGCCAAGGATCGCCGGCAGTACGAAAAGCGTTCCGATCAGGATGATGAACAGGCTCTCTGGCGCCGCCGCGGCGTCATAGATCGTAATCTGCTCGGGCACCACATAAGGGTAGAAGGAATAGGCCATTCCGGCAAAAGCCAGCGCAAAGAGCGCCATGGCCGCAACAAAGGGTCCCCATGCCATGCGATCATCGGCGTGCGGCAGATGGCGGATTTGCCACCAGAGATAACCCACCAGCGCCAGCGACAAGAGCGGCATCGGCGAGAGATAGAAGAACTCCGGCAGGCTGAACCACTTGTCGAAGATACGCGGGCTCACGAAAGGCGTCGCCAGCGAGATCGCGCCAATGCCCAAGATCAAGCCCCAGATGCCGCCCCGTGCCCAGCGGACCGCATGCTCTTGCAGCGCGCCATCGGTTTTGGCGATGAGCCAGGCCGCGCCGATAAAGCTGTAGCCGACGGTGAGAAAGACCGCCGTTAGCAAGGCGAAGGCCACGTGCGGCAGCGTCCACGTCAGGCCCATGACATACATGCCCAGCATGAAACCCTGGCTCATCGATGCCAGCAGCGAGCCCGCAAAGAAGGCAAAGTTCCATCGCGGCTTCTGGGCGATGGGTGCCTTTGCGCGGAATTCAAACGACACGCCACGCAGGATCAGCCCCAACAGCATCACAAAAACGGGAAGATACAGGGCAGTCAGAATAATTCCATGGGCGGGCGGGAAGGCCACCAGCAACAGGCCAATGGCCAGCACCAGCCAGGTTTCATTTGCATCCCAGAACGGGCCGATTGAGGCAACAAGCCGGTCTTTCTCCGCATCGTCGGCCAGCGGCATCAACAGCCCGACGCCCAGATCAAACCCGTCGAGGATCACATAGATCAGGATCGAAAGCCCCATCAGGGCTGCGAAGGTCCAAGGCAGCCAAACCGCCGGATCGCCAAACGTCTCCATCTGCTATTCCCCCGGGATCACGGCCACTTCGGCCTCGCCACTGCGCGGATAGCGCCGGGTCGAAAGCGGCTCGCCCCGCGACGCCTTGCGCGCCAGATAGGTGATCACCGACATATACGCGATGGTCAGCGCCGCGTAGATCGCCAGATAACCAATCAGCGTGCCCATCACCATGCCAGCAGGCACATCGCTGACCGCATCCTTGGTGCTGAGCACCCCTTGCACCAGCCAGGGCTGCCGCCCGATCTCGGTGGTGTACCAGCCCGCCAGCGTGGCGATCCATCCGCTGAAGCTCATGGCGGCAAAGCCCACCAGCGGCAGTGTCGGCATGTCACCTGCCCCATAGCGCCGCAGTAGGTAGAGCCCGCCCCACGACAGGAGCAGCATCGCCATGCCAGTCCCCACCATGATGCGGAAGCTGTAAAAGACGGGCGCTACCGGCGGGTGCAGCGCTGTCCCATCCTCGGCCACAAAGTCGTTCAGGCCGGGCACAACGCCAGACGGCTTGTGCTTTAGGATGATCGACGCACCGCTTGGCACACCGATCTCGAAGTTGTTCTGACGCGCCTCTTCATCCGGCACCGCAAAGAGCAGCAGCGGAATGTTCGGCCCGGTTTCCCAGTTCCCCTCCATCGCGGCAACCTTGGCCGGCTGATGCTCCAGCGTATTCAGGCCGTGGAAATCCCCAGCGAGAATCTGCAGCGGGATCAGCGCAGCACCCGTGATGATACCAAAGCGCAGCGTGGTCTTCACACTCTCGGACCGGTCCCCCCAGAGCAGACGCAGCGCCGAAATACCGGCAACCAGAAAGGCCACGGTCAAGCCGGAGGCAAGCAGCATATGCACCAGCCGGTAGGGCATCGACGGGTTGAAGATGATCGCCCACCAGTCGGTCGCATAGACGATCCCATCCCGCAACTCATAGCCCTGCGGCGTATGCATCCAGGAGTTCAGCACGAGGATCCAGAAGGCCGACATGGTGGTGCCGAAAGCGACGAGAAAGGTAGCCAGCGTGTGCACCCAGGGCTTCACCCGCGAGGCACCGAAGAGCATGATCCCGAGGAAGACGGCCTCAAGGAAGAAGGCCGTCATCACCTCGTAAGCCAAGAGTGGCCCCGCCACATTACCGACGGTTTCCATGAACCCGGGCCAGTTGGTGCCAAACTGGAAGGACATCGTGATGCCCGAGACCACGCCCATCGCGAAGGACAGCGCGAAGATCTTCACCCAGAACATGTAGGCGTCCATCCACTTCTGCTCGCCCGTCGCGCTAAAGCGCAGCTTGAAGAACAGAAGGACCCAGCCCAACGCAATTGTGATCGTCGGGAACAGGATGTGAAACGAGATATTCGCCCCAAACTGGATGCGAGACAGAAGCAACGTGTCCATGGTTTACCCTCGTAGAAATTCAGCAAGCACGGCGCGCCTGCTAGAGTAAAAATAGTTTTCAAAGCCTGAACTTCAGTGTCTGTGCGACGAAACGCGCAGTCGTGAGACCTGGCGCGGGAGACGCCTATCGGTTGTTAATCTCGCGGAAACCGGGTTTTCGTGATCATGATACGGGTACTAGTATCGCCAAACATTGGGTCGCTAAATTTCTGATCTGGCACGGCGCGTTGGAGGTGTAGAGGCCAGGATCGACTGGAGCGCCTCAAAAAAGTCATACTTCACAGCATCTTAGATCTTTTCGACTGTATGGCCTGTTGTGCACCGCGTCAGGATCTCGCGTGATGTCGCACCAATTGATCAACTTCTGCCGCGGCTCGCCCCCGCACCAAGATTGCTCTCCCAGTCTACCAGTCTCAGCTTGTCCGGCATGCATCCACAGGAGCTGCGACAGACTGTTGCAGGTCCTTGCGGCACCACCGATCAAGCACATCAAATCGCCGAATTGACACCCGAGTGGTTTCGGATGACCTTCGCGCGACCTGTGCCCGTCGCAGGGCCACAGCAGGACTGATCCCCTTGGACCACAGCACAACTCTAGTCATCGCTGCCGCCGCCTTTCTCGCGGCGGGTGCCGTCAAAGGGCTGGCGGGCATCGGCATGCCGACGGCGGCAATCGCTCTGATGACGCTGTTTCTCGACCCGCGCACCGCCATTGCACTGGTTCTATTCCCGATGATCGGCTCCAACGCCTGGCAGCTGTGGCGCGCAGGGCGCCTTGGCCGGACGGTGCGCCGGTATGCGCTCTTCGCGGTGATCCTGCTGGCCGGTGTCACCGTCACCGTCTTTGCCACGCAAACCACAGGTGACCGCGCGCTACTCGCCGTCCTGGGCCTGGTGATCCTGTTCTTCGTTGCCGTTTCGTGGCGCGGACTGGTACCACCGCTCGCAGCGCGATACGACAGCGCAGCGCAAGTGGGATTTGGACTGCTTGCAGGTGTCGTCGGCGGCATGACTGCGGGCTGGGGTGCGCCCCTAGCCATGTATCTCGCGACCAAACAGGTCGACAAAGACGAGTTTGTTCGCGCCAGCGGGTTTCTGATCTTCGTCGGCAGCCTGCCTCTGTGTCTCGCCTACATCCAGTTGGGCTTTATGACAGGTCCGCTGGCCGGCGTCTCGGCGGCGATGTTGATCCCCACGCTGATCGGCTTCAGCCTTGGTGAAGTGTTCCGAAACCGCCTTTCAGGCGACGGGTTCCGGACGGCAATCCTCGTCGTCTTTGTCCTGATGGGGCTCAATTTGATCCGCCGTGCGATCTGGTATGGCTGAGCCTCAGAAACATGCCTCCAACAGCTCAGTGGTGTTCTTCGCCGTCATCTTTACAGGGTTTCCACCGACACTTGGATCTTGGAGCGCGGATGTCACAAGCTGATCGATGTTGGCGTCTTTTACACCCAAGTCCGTCAGAGACTTTGGAATACTCAACTTCTGGTTCAAATCGCCCACAAAGGCATAGAACCCATCGAATCCACCCGAGATGCTGAGATAGTTCGCCGCCCGTGCGAGGTGCCGGCGTACCTTTGGGCGGTTGAACATCAGCACCTGCTGCATCACGACAGCATTTGTGGTGCCGTGATGCGTGTGATGCACCGCCCCGATGGGATGCGACAGCGCGTGGATGGCGCCCAGCCCCTTCTGGAACGCTGTCGCACCCATCGCCGCCGCCGACATCATGTGCGCCCGCGCGTCCAGATTCGTTCCATCTTCATAGGCAGTTAGAAGGTTGTCTTTGACCAGCTTCATGCCCTCAAGCGCGATGCCCTGCGACATCGGGTGGTAGTGCGGCGAGCAATAGGCCTCCAAGCAATGGGCAAAAGCGTCCATTCCGGTGCCTGCGGTGATCGCGGGCGGCATGCCCACCGTCAGCTCCGGGTCACAGATCACCACGGACGGCAGGATTTTGGGATGGAAAATAATCTTCTTCTCATGCGTCTCAGAATTGGTAATCACGCTGGCGCGCCCCACTTCCGAGCCTGTCCCGGCGGTGGTCGGCACCGCAACGATGGGCGCAATGGCGTCTGCATCCGCACGCGTCCACCAGTCGCCGATGTCCTCGAAATCCCACAAAGGCCGCGTTTGCCCGGCCATGAAGGCGATGACCTTGCCGAGATCAAGCCCCGAGCCCCCGCCAAAGGCCACCACGCCATCGTGCCCACCGTCCCGGTACATGCGAACACCGGCTTCGGCGTTCTTCTCCGTCGGGTTCGGGTCCACATCCGAGAACATCGCGCGGCCCAGACCGGCGGAGGTCAGCAGTTCCAGCGTGTTCTGGGTGATCGGCAGATCGGCCAGCCCTTTGTCAGTGACCAGCAGGGGCTTGGTGATGCCCGCTGCCGCACAGGCCTCGGCAATCTCCGAGATGCGCCCGGCGCCGAAACGGATGGCAGTGGGGTAGGACCAATTGGCAGTCAGTGTCATCGGCTCAGGCCTTCTTCAGGTGGTAAGATTTCGGGCGCGTCAGATTGTGATAGCCAATCACCGACAGCCCCCCGCCCCGTCCGGTATCCTTGCAGCCGGTCCAGCACAAGCCCGGATCGAGGTAGTCGGCCCGGTTCATGAAGACGGTGCCCGTCTCGATGGCGTCGCCAATGGCTTCGGCCCGCGCGATGTCCGGCGTCCAGAGCGAGGCGGTCAGCCCATAGGCGCTGTCATTCATCAGCCGGATGGCTTCGGCATCGTCTTTGACCGGCATGATACCCACAACCGGGCCAAAGCTTTCCTCGCGCATCACGCGCATGGAATGATCCACACCCACGAGGATCTGAGGCATGAGATAGGCACCCCCATCCTCAGGGAAAAGCGATTTATCAATCAAAGCCTTGGCGCCTGCCTCTAAAGCCTCGGCTGTCTGCGCCCGCACATCCTCTGCAAAGCGCGCCTGCGCCATCGGGCCAAGGGTTGTCTCCGCGTCCAGCGGGTTGCCGAGCTTGTAGGATTCGACGATTGAGACCGCCTTATCCACAAACGTCTGGAACAGAGGCTCCGCCACATAGATCCGCTCGATCCCGCAGCAGCACTGGCCAGAGTTGAACATGGCTCCGTCAATCAGCGTCTCCGCCGCTGCCTCGACATCAGCGTCGTCCATGACGTAGCCGGGGTCCTTCCCGCCCAGCTCCAAGCCCAGCCCGGTGAAGGTGCCAGAGGCCGCCACCTCCATCGCACGTCCTCCACCGACCGAGCCGGTAAAGTTCACAAACCCAAACGCGCGATCTGCGATCAGGGCGGAGGTGGTTTTGTGGTCCAGAAAGACGTTCTGGAATACCTCTTCTGGCACGCCCGCCTCGTGGAACGCGCGCGCCATGCGTTCGCCCACCAACGGCGTCTGGCTTGCGTGTTTCAGCATCACCGCATTGCCCGCGATCAGCGCGGGCGCGACGGTGTTGATCGCGGTCATGTAGGGGTAGTTCCAGGGGGCGAGGACCAGCACCAGCCCGTGCGGTACGCGTTTGATCATGCGGCGAAACGCGCCGCTGTCTTCCAACGCGAGGGGAGCCAGTGCTTCCTCAGCAATCCGGGCCATGTAACTTGCGCGCTCCTCAAAGCCTCCGAACTCTCCGCCGTAGCGCACCGGGCGACCCATCTGCCAGGCCAGTTCGGGCACGATCTCGTCATTCATCGCGCCCACATTGGCCACGCCCTTCAGGACCAGATCGATCCGCTCCTGCAAGGGGCGCGCGGCCCACGCCAGTTGCGCGGCTTTGCCCTTTGCCACGGCTTCCGCCGCTTCGAATTCGGTCAGCACCGGCCGCGTTGCATAGACCGAGCCGTCGATGGGCGAGATACAGGTGATGGTCATGGCTCAGGCCCTTTCAAAGCCGCGCGCGATTTCCCAATCGGTCACGACACGGTCAAATTCTTCCTGCTCCCATTCGGCGCAGCGGGTGTAATGGTCGACCACGTCGTCCCCCATCGCCGCGCGCAGCATGGAGGAGCCGCGCAGTGTTTTGGTGGCGGCGCGTAGGGTCTGCGGGATGTCAGCGGCCTTGGCGTCTTCATAGACGTCGCCCTTGGTGGGCGGGGCCAGCTCCAGCTTGTCCTCGATCCCCTTGATGCCCGCGGCCAGCATGGCGGCTTGCGCGAGGTAGGGGTTCAGGTCAGACCCGCCAATCCGGCATTCGACGCGCACGCCGCGGGTCGCCTCGCCACAGAGCCGGAAGCCTGCGGTGCGGTTGTCCACCGACCAGACGGTTTTGGTCGGCGCAAAGGTGCCCTTGGCGAACCTCTTATAGCTGTTCACGTAAGGCGCGAGGAAGAACGTATAGTCCGGCGCATAGGCGATCAGGCCGGCCATGTAGTGTTTCATCAGCTGGGACATGCCCAAGGCATCGTCTGCGTCGTAAAACGCCGCCTCGCCGCCCTGCCAGAGCGACTGGTGCACGTGGGACGAGCTGCCCACCTTGTCCGCCACCCATTTCGGCAGGAAACTCGCGGCATGGCCTTGCTGCCAGGCAATCTCTTTCACAGCGTGTTTCGCAATGCTGTGGTGATCGGCGCAGTCGAGTGCTGCGGCATAGCGGATGTTCAGTTCCTCCTGCCCCGTCTCGGCTTCCCCCTTGGTGTTTTCAACCGGCACGCCAGCGGCATAGAGGTGATTGCGCAGCGGACGCATGATCCCTTCTTCCTTGGTGGTCTGCAGGATATGGTAGTCCTCATTGTACCCGCTGATCGGAGCCAGATCGCGGAAGCCAGATTTGCGGATCTCATCATAGCTCTTCTCAAAGAGGAAGAACTCCAACTCCGTCGCCATCATCGCGTCAAAGCCCATCTCGGCCAGCCGCGCCACCTGGCGTTTCAGCACCGCACGCGGGTCATGGGGCACCGGCTCATGCGTGTGGTGATCGAGGACATCGCAGAGCACCATCGCTGTCCCCTCCAGCCAGGGCATGGGTCGGATCGTGCTCAGATCAGGGCGCATCACATAGTCGCCATAGCCTGCCTGCCAGGAGGTGCTGGCATAGCCGTCGGGCGTGGCCATCTCCAGATCGGTGGCCAGCAGGTAGTTGCAGCAATGGGTCTCGGCATGGGAGTGGTCGATGAAATTCGCGGCGTGAAAGCGTTTGCCCATCAACCGGCCCTGCATGTCCACAAAGCAGACCAGAACCGTGTCGATCACGCCCTCCACCACCTGCGATTTCAACTGCTCAAAGCTCAGTGTGCCTGCCATGGGAGTGTCCGTTTGCAAAAGGGGTCGGGGGCGACGCGCGCCGCCCCCAAGAAGGGTTAGCCGTAGCGGTAGGGCCGCCCGGCCTTGACCATATCGGCGTTGTATTGCTTGAAGATCTCAACGACCTTCGCCTTGGTCTCGCTTTCTGCCGCGATCTCGTCCCAGAATTTGAGCGCCGCGTCCTCAACCTGCTGCCATTCGGCATCGGGGATCGAGGTCAGCTCCATCTTGGTGCCGTTCACGCGCAGATTGGCTTCGCCGCCCCAGTACCACCACTGGCGGTAGTAGTGCGACTGGTCCATGCAGACCTTCAACAGCTCTTTCAGGTCATCGGGCAGCGCATTGTAGCTTTCCATATTGGCAAAGAAGGAGCCCGCCCAAGCGCCCGAGATGTTGTTGGTCAGGAAGTAGTTGGTCACATCCGCCCAGCCGACGGTGTAGTCCTCGGTGATGCCGGACCACGCGATGCCGTCGAGCTCACCGGTTTGCACGGCCACTTCGATATCTTCCCATGGCAGGGTCACGGGGACCACACCGAATTGCGTCAGGAACCGCCCTGCAGTTGGGAAGGTAAAGACGCGCTTGCCCTTGAGGTCTTCGAGGCTGCGGATCGGGTCCTTTGTGGCGAAATGGCACGGGTCCCATGCGCCTGCGCTGAGGTGTTTCACACCAACGGCGGAGTATTCCTGATCCCAGATTTCGTTCAGGCCGTACTGGTTGAAGAGCACCGGCACATCGAGCGAGTAGCGCGAGGCGAAGGGGAAATAGCCGCCAAAAACGGTGACTTCGGTGGGCGAGGCCATCGAGTCATCATCGGACTGCACCGCGTCGATGGTGCCGTTTTGCATCGCGCGGAAGAGCTCACCCGTCGGCACCAGTTGATCCGCAAAGAACAGCTCGATCTGCATCCGGTCGCCCGCGATCTTGTTGAAGCTGTCGATGGCGGGTTTGATCACGTGCTCGGCGAGCGCCGGGCCCGCATAGGTCTGCATCCGCCATTGGATGGTGCCCTGCGCCAACGCCGGGGCGGCCAACGGGGCTGCTGCCGCGCCCGCCGCAGCGCTTGTGAGAAACTTACGTCTTGTGGTCATAGGTCTTACTCCTTGTTGAGATGAATGCCCCGGTCAGCCGGGGTCGTGATTATTTTCCGTAAACATACTCTGGCAGCCACAGCGCGATCTGCGGGAAGGTCATGATCAGGGCCAGACAGCCAATCATCACGATCACAAAGGGCAGGATCGAGCCGTAGATGTCCTTGAGCGTGATTTGGGGCGGCGCCATGGCGCGCATCAGGAAGAGGTTATAGCCGAAAGGCGGCGTCATATAGGCGATCTGCGTGGTGATCGTGTAGAGCACGCCGTACCAGATTAGATCGAAGCCAAGGGCGGCCACCAACGGCACATAGAGGGGCGCGACAATCACCAACATCGCGGTGTCATCGAGGAAGGTGCCCATCAGCAGGAAGGATAGCTGCATCAGGATCAGGATCATCCAGGGGTTCAGGCCCAGCTGTTCTGTAAAGAGCTGATCGATGGCTTTAACCGCACCCAACCCGTCGAAAACCGCACCAAACCCCAGGGCCGCGAGAATGATCCACATGAACATGCAGGAGATCGCAAGGGTCTGCCGCACCGAGACCTCGAAGACCTCGCGGGTCATGCGGCCCTTCAGCACCGCCGCCGCAAAGGCCGTCAGCGCCCCGATGGCCGAGCTTTCCACCAGGCTTGTCCAGCCGTTCACGAAGGGCATCATCATCGCGGCAAAAATGACGATGGGCAGCAGCCCTGCGCGCAGCAAGCGCAGCTTTTCGACCATCGGCACAGTGCGCTCTTCAGCGGGCAGCACGGGGCCGAGCGCCGGGTTCGCCTTGCACCGCAAGTAGATGTAGAGAATGAAGGCCGCCGCCATCATCAGCCCCGGCACCACACCGGCCAGCCACAGTTGCCCCACCGGCTGCCGGGCGATCATCGCGTAGAGCACGAGCACCACTGAGGGCGGCACCAGAATACCCAAACTTGACCCGGCCTGAATAACGCCCGTGACCATCCGCTTGTCGTACCCGCGCCGCAAAAGCTCCGGCAAAGCAATTGTCGCGCCAATGGCCATACCCGCGACGCTCAGCCCGTTCATTGCCGAGACTAACACCATCAGCCCAATCGTGCCAATCGCCAACCCGCCCGAAACCGGCCCCATCCACACATGGAACATATGGTAGAGATCATCGGCGATCTTCGATTCCGACAGCACGTAGCCCATGAAAATGAACATCGGCAGCGTGAGCAGCGGGTACCACTTCATCAGCTTCATCGCCGCCGAAAAGGGAATATTCGACCCACCCGGATCCCACAGCAGGATCGCGGCCAAGGCTGCCACACCGCCGATGGCGCCGAAGACCCGCTGCCCGGTCATGAGCATCAGCATCATCGACGCAAACATCAGGATCGCAATCAGCTCATACGACATTGAGATCGACCTCCCGGATCGTCGCAATGTCCTTGATCAGCTCGGAAATCGCCTGCAGCAGCATCAGGAAGAACCCGAGGATCATCACCGCCTTGATCGGCCAGATATAGGGCCGCCAGGCGGTGCTGGAGCGCTCCAGCCGCCCCACCTCTTCGGTACCCACCAGAAGCCCCGCGAAATAGGCCAAAGGCTCCTGCCCCCAGTACCCCAGCGAATAGGCGGTCGATCCCAGAGCGCCGTAAAGCAGCACGCCAAGATAGAAGATCAGCAGCAGCACGGTGAAGGCGTCAAACCACGCTTTTTTGCGCACCGACCAGTCGTGATAGAACAGATCCATCCGCACATTGGCGCCCAGCTGCATCGCGTAAGGCCCGCCGGTGATGTAGTAGGCAACCATGGCGAATTGCGCCATCTCAAGCGTCCAGAGCGTAGGTAGAAAGAAAGTCTTTGAGATCGACGACCACAGCAGGATCGCCATCATCACGAAGATGCCATACATCATCACGCGCCCGATCCGGTAGTTCACCGTATCGACCCAGCGCACGTAGAGTCCAGCGACCCGCCTCACGCGGCAGCCTCCAGCGCACCAAGGCTCTCGCTGATCCAACCGGCCAGCATCTGCGCCATCTCGGCCTGTGCCTCCGGCGTCGCGATCAGATCGTTGCGTACTTCGATCATGACATTCGGAATCCCGCGCGTGAGGCCGTGCAGCCGCAGCGTGTGCATCACCCCGTCCTGCGCGCCGTAAGGCGCGTTGCGCTCCACAAGAAAGGTGGTGTGCCGCGCACAGGTGGCCAGCATGGCATCGGCCAACCGAGTATCGTCATCATGCAGGATCCCAATCTCGACAGCCCGCGACACCCCCATGAAGACAGGTGTAAAGCTGTGCACCGTGACCAGAACGCGTGCCTTCGCCGCTGCCATCGTCTCTCGCACTGCAGCCTCAAAAGGCAGATAATACCGCGCTACCCGATCCGCCCGGTCCTGATAGCTCAGCCCAATATTCCCCGGAATATCACGGCCCTCGCTCTGCTCCAAAATCGCCGAAGGTGCCTCAGGCGGACGGTTGCAATCATAGACAAGCCGCGACACCCCACCTGCGACGAGCGGTGCATCCAAAAGCTCCGAGAGTCCTTCGGCCACGCCCAACGCGCCTGGGTCCCATGCGGCGTGGCCCTGTCGCATCTCTTCCGGCAACCCCAAATGTGCAAGCGCATCCGGCATATGGTGGCTGGCATGTTCACATACTAAAACGATCCCCGACGCGGCTTGCCCACGCGTCACGCGCACCGCTGCATCATCGCCATATCTGCGGTTTTGATCAGACATTTCGCCCCCGGTCTCGCACAAATGTCTTGCCGGATCCGGATTCTGTCAACACAATAATGAAAGCATTCGTTCAGATTGAAGTCTTCTGTAATAAAACCCGTCAAAACGAAGGCACAGCCCGTGCATGACGCCACATTGACCATCGCAGACCGTATTCAGGCGCGGCTGGAAACCCTGACGAGGGCCGAGCGGCAACTGGCCGATGCGATCCTCGAAAACTACCCCGCGTCCGGCCTTGGGCCCATCGCCTCACTCGCGCAGGATGCCGATGTCTCGACGCCGACGGTGGCGCGAATGGTGCAGAAGCTGGGATTCAAAGGCTACCCGGAGTTTCAGGCCGATCTGCGCGACGAGCTCAAGGCGCAGCTCAGCGGCCCTATCGCCAAGCATGACACCTGGGCTGAAGGCGCGCCTGAAGAACATATGCTTAACCGCTTCACCGAAGCGGTGATCGGCAACATTCGTCATTCGCTGGCCCAGATCGACACCGATGATTTCGACACCGCCTGCGCGCAACTCGCCGACAGCACCTCGCGGCTGCACATCGTGGGAGGCCGCATCACCCACACGATGGCCGAATACCTCTTCCTGCACATGCAGATGATCCGCCCGGACGTCATTCACATCCAATCCACTTCGAACGCCTGGCCGCACTATCTGCTCGACGTGAAAGACGGCGATACCTTCGTAATCTTCGATGTCCGCCGCTATGAGAGCAACACGCTGAAACTGGCCGAAATGGCGCGCAGCCGCGGCGCCCGGATCATTCTCTTCACCGACCAGTGGCGCTCGCCGGTTCACAGCCTGGCCGACATCTGCTTCTCCAGTCGTATTGTCGTGCCCTCGGCCTGGGACTCCGCGGCGACAACACTCTTGCTGGTGGAAACCCTGATCGCAGCGGTGCAGGATCTGTCCTGGACCGACACGAAAGACCGCATGCAAACGCTGGAAGACATGTTCGATCAGACCAAACTCTTCCGCAAATTTACCTGAGGAGGCTCTGTGACCGAGCATGACAGAACCCCACGCGACGGCCTCTCCCATGTCATCGGAGATACGTCCGAACCACTTCTGAACATCACGCTGCCCGATCTTCTCGCGCAAACAACAGCGCGGTTGCCCGACCACCCCGCCGCCATCTTCCGCGCGCAAGGCATCCGCTGGTCCTATGCAGAGTTGAGCCACGAGGTGGACCGCCTGGCTGCAGGCCTGCTGACCCTCGGGATCGAAAGGGAGGACCGCGTTGGCATATGGTCGCCCAACCGGGCCGAATGGCTGCTGACACAGTTTGCCACGGCGCGCATCGGCGCAATCCTGGTCTGTATCAACCCGGCCTACCGTTTGTCCGAGTTGGAATACGCATTGAATGCCGTCGGCTGCAAAGCTCTGGTCACCGCACGCTCCTTCAAATCCAGCGATTACACCGGAATGTTGCAAGCTCTGGCCCCTGAGTTTGCAAGGTCGTCCGGACCTCTCAAGGCTGACCGCCTGCCGCACCTGCGCCATGTGCTGGTGATGGGCGGCGATGTCCCAGAGGGTATGCTCGGCTTCGACGCGATTTGTGCGCGTGGGACCGCAACCAAGGCTGATCTGGACACTCTCACCGCCGCGCTTGATCCGCAGGACATCATCAACATCCAGTTCACCTCCGGCACCACCGGCAGCCCGAAAGGCGCAAGCCTCACACACCACAACATCGTCAACAACGCACATTTCGTGACCCGGACGCTTGAGCTCACCGAAGCGGACAAGCTCTGTATCCCCGTGCCCTTCTATCACTGTTTCGGCATGGTCATGGGCACGCTCGGTTGCGTGACCAAAGGAGCCACGATGGTGATCCCCGGCGAAGGGTTCGAGCCCGATGCCATTCTGCGCGCCGTGTCGGAGGAGCGCTGCACCGCGCTCTACGGCGTTCCAACGATGTTCGTAACCCAACTTGCCCTGCCCGACTTCGAAAGTTTCGACCTCAGCACCCTGCGCACGGGCATCATGGCCGGCGCCCCCTGTCCGCGCGAGGTCATGAAACAGGTGCAATCGCAGATGCATATGACCGGGGTCACCATCGCCTACGGCATGACCGAAACCTCACCCGTCTCCTTCCAGAGCAACGTGGATGACCCGCTCGACCAACGCGTCTCATCAGTGGGGCGCATCCACCCGCATGTAGAGGTTCGGATCGTCGATGCCGACGGACAGACCGTGCCGGTTGGCACTCAGGGGGAGCTGCTCACACGCGGTTACTCCGTGATGAAAGGCTATTGGGGCGAAGAGGCCAAAACAGTCCAGTGCATCGATGCGGACGGTTGGATGCATACTGGTGATCTCGCCACGCTGGACGCTGAGGGTTATTGTGCGATCACTGGTCGGGTCAAAGACATGATCCTGCGCGGCGGCGAGAACATCTACCCCCGCGAGATCGAAGAGTTCCTCTACACGCACCCCGACATTGCACAAGCGCAGGTCTTCGGCATCCCGGACGATACACTGGGCGAGATCGTCTGCGCCTGGGTTGTTCTGCATGACAAAGCCACGGCGACATCGCAGAACATAAAACAGTTCTGCAAGGACAATATCGCGCACTTCAAGGTTCCCGCACATGTCCACCTCAAATCGGAGCTGCCGATGACCGTGACGGGCAAACCGCAAAAATTCATTATGCGGGATCAGATGGTTGCTGACCTCGCCAAAGTGACCTGAGAGGTGCCGTCGTGTGCCAGCACCGGGCATATCCTGAAAGGAGATGCCCGGGACATGTCATGCGGCGCCAGCCGCGCGACTAGACAGCGCCGGTGTATTCGCCGCGCGCCGGGTAATCGTTGCTGATGGCGAAATCGAGCGCACCGACCAGCTCCGAAAAATGCGGGCGGACGAAGGGCATCGTCTGCACCGATCCGTAATAGAGCGTCTGCTGCGGCGTCACCATGAACAGCCCCGGCTCGGAGAAAAGCGCAGGCTCTTCGATCCCGATCGACGTCTTACCGCGCGAGGTCGAGATATAGAGCCCCCACTCCTTCGCCTTGGCCAGCGACAGGTCGTAACCGAACCGCAGCGCCTTGGCCGAGATTTTGTCCGCCATCGCCTGCGTGCGCTCTTCCCCATCGCTACTGATCGCAACGGTCTTCACGCCGCGTTCAGCAAACTCCGGCGTGCGCTTTTCCAGTTCTGCCAAATAGGTCGCACACAGCGGACAGTGAAGCCCGCGATAGAAACAGACAACCGTACCCCGCTCTGATCCATCACTCGCAAGATCGAAGGTTCCGCCGCCAAGCAGGGGCAGTTGAAGATCGGGTGTTTTCTGGCGGGGCAGCAGCATGGGTGGGTCTCCTTCATCAAATGTGCCGATTTGGTTTCACGAAATCCGGACAATGACCAGCGGGCTCCGTTCACGATCCCTTGTGCCGTCTCAAGTGCGCCAGTCGAGCAGGCGTCGCTCGATGGCTCCGATCACCGCGCTCACCAGGACACCCAAAACCGACAGGATCACCACGCCGGCAAAGAGCCGTTCCAGATCATAGAGCGACCCCGCTTCCAGAATATAGGCGCCAATTCCATACTCGGCCCCCAGCATCTCCGCCGCCACGAGCAGGATGATCGCAATCGCGAGGCTGATCCGGAGCCCGGCGAGGATACCGGGCATCGCCCCGGGCAGCACGATCTTGCGCACGATGCTGAGCCAGCTCAGCCCAAAGCTCTGCCCCATGCGGATCAGCGTACGATCCACGTTATCCACAGCCGCAAACGTCGCCACAACCGTGGGCGTGAAGGTGCCAAATGCGATCAGAGCATATTTGCTACCTTCGTCGATCCCGAACCAGATCACGAAGAGCGGCAAGAGCGCGATCTTCGGGATTGGAAAGATCGCGGCAACCAATGGCACCAGACCCGCGCGCACAAAAGAGAACAATCCGATCAGAAGACCCACACCTATCCCCAGCGACGCGCCCAACGCCGCACCAACCAACAGACGCAGAAGGGACGGAATGAGGTGTTGGAACAAGAGCCCCGAGCTGTAAAGCTCTGCGAAGGTTTGCAAAACATCCGTCGGACGGGGCAATGTGAGCGGCGAAATAACACCCGTCCGCGTGCCCCATTCGGCCAGCAGAAGCAGTACCGCGAAGACGGCGAAGCCCACCCATCTGCGGCGCTGAGGTGCAAAACCACCCCCTCTAAATGCAACTTTTTGTGCAGATTTATCCACGGACAAGCTCGGCATCCGCGGCAGCGGCTTCGGCCCGCATCAGCTCCCAGAGGTGCTTTTGCTGCGCTTCCAAATCCGCATCGCCATAACCGCGTTCGGCGAGCGGTTTTTCGAGCTTGACCACCTCACGCACCTCACCAGGCCTGCGCGAGAGGACCACGATGCGGTGCCCCAGTCGCACGGCCTCGGCCAAGTTGTGCGTGACATAAACTGCTGTAAATGGCGTCCTTGTCCACAGGTTGATCAAATCGTCCATCAGCAACTCGCGCGTCTGGCTGTCGAGTGCGGAGAGCGGCTCATCCATCAGCATGACGGCGGGTTTCACCACCAGGGCCCGCGCAATTGCCACCCGTTGTTTCATCCCGCCCGAGAGCTGCCGCGGCAAAGCATCGGCGAACTCCGTAAGCCGCGTGCGGCCCAACACGTCGGCGACCTTTGTCCGCATCTCCGACCGGCTGATCGGGTGGTCTTCCAGCACCAGTGACACGTTTCCCGCGACCGTTCGCCACGGAAGAAGAGCAAAGTCCTGGAAAATGAAGGTGAGCGGGTTCAAGCACCCCTCCGGTGACCGCCCAACCTGCAGCACCTCACCGCGCTGAGGCTCTTCCAACCCGCCCATCATGCGCAACAAGGTGGACTTGCCACAGCCCGAGGGCCCGACAATACACACGATCTCGCCCTCGGGGACCTCCAGATCAATGCCGCGCAGCACCTCGCGGCCTGCATAGCTGTGGCCAACTCCCTGCAGGCGTAATTCCATCGATGTCAGCTGCCAACCGTCTGGACATAGGAGGTATCGAGCAGCGTCTCCAGCGGGATATCCGCGTCCACCAGCCCTTCGGACTGGAACCACTCTAGTTGATCTCGGACAGACGCCACGTTCAGCGCCGCGCCTTCGTTCAGCCGCATGGTTCCGTTGATGATCGATGGCGCCGCCTTGTCTCGCGGGCGGTCGGTATAGACATATTTGTGGATGAGATCGACCATCCCGTCGATGCCGTCCTGCCCGCTCTCCTGTGCAATCATCGTGGCGTTGTAGTCCGCCACGCCGCGCGAATAGGCCGCGAGATAGTCCCCTGTCATCTCCCGCTCGTTCGCCGCGTTCCCCGCCGAAGTGAAGACCGTCGTGACCTGATAGTCGGGAAGATAATCAGCAATGTCGCCAATGATATGCACGGCGCCCGAGGCCGCCAGCGGCTTGGCGATATGCGGCACGATCGACCACGCGTCGATCTGGCCCGACTTCAGCGCCCCGATGATCGCGCCCACCTTCTGCAGTGGTTTGAACGACAGCGACGCCCCCTCGGCCTCCGCAACCTTGGACCCCATGTAGTGGAAGGAGGAACCGGCGGTCGACATGCCAAAGCTCTTGCCATCCAGCGCTTCTGGCGAGGTCAAACCGGCCTGGAAGGCGGCGTCGCTCGCGAGGATCTTCTGCCCGTCGATGCCCTGCTCCTCGGACAGCGCGCCGCCGATCACCTTGATCGCACCCTTGTCGGCGAGCGACACGAGCCCGCCCGAGATCGCGGTCACCGCATAGTCGACATCGCCGCTCGCAATCGCCACCGCCATAGGTTGCGCCGCCTGAAAGAACTTCAGCTCCACTTCGAGCCCAGCCTCAGCGAAATACCCCCGCTCGAACGCGACAAAGCTACCCGAGTGGCTGGTAAACCGCAGCGCACCGACCGTAATCTTGCGCCCTGCCGCATAGGCAGGCGCTGCCAGCCCGAGCACTGTCGCTGCCCCCATCGACCCAAGAACATCGCGGCGGTTAAGATGTGGCATGGTATCCTCCCTGATCCCGTGGGCAGTGGTCCGGCCCTGCAATACAAAGCTTACCTGACGACACGACCGCTGCAAGCGCCCAAACGGCCCTTGCTTCACGCCGGCCGCGCCCGCTATAGCGCGCATGACCCCTGCAATGACCAAAGGTGCGCCCATGTCCTTCGATCGCTCCATCAAGATCGCCCCGTCGATCCTCGCCGCTGATTTCGCCAATTTCGGCGCGGAATGTGAGGCCATCGAGGCCCAGGGTGCTGATTGGGTGCATGTGGACGTGATGGACGGGCATTTCGTGCCTAATATCACCTTTGGCCCGGCAACCTGTGCGGCGATCCGACCCCATATCAAGGGTGTGATGGACGTGCACCTGATGATCGCGCCGGTCGATCCTTACATCGACGCCTTTGCGCAGGCGGGGGCGGATGTGATTACGGCCCATGTGGAAGCAGGCGCGCATATCCACCGGACACTGCAGGCGATCCGTGGCGCGGGCGCCAAGGCGGGCGTGGCGCTGAACCCCGGCACGCCAGCCAGTGCAGTTGCGGAGCTGATCGACAGCGTGGACCTCATCTGCGTGATGACCGTGAACCCGGGCTTTGGCGGACAGAAGTTCATCGACATGACTGCCAAAATTCGAACCCTGCGCGAGATGATCGGCGACCGACCTGTCCATATCGAGATTGACGGCGGCGTGGACCCGATGACGGCGCCGCTGGTCGCCAAGGCAGGCGCCGATGTACTGGTGGCAGGCTCCGCCGTCTTCCGCGGCGGCTCGGTCAGCGACCCGGCGCCCTATGGCGAGAACATTCGTGCAATCCGTGAGGCCGCGGCGGGCACCTACGTCTGAGGCTCCTTGTTCAGATCGTCGAAACGGCGCCCGTCTGCCACGATCTGCTGCAACAGCGGCGCGGGCCGCCAGAAGAAGGCATCCTCCTCCGCATAGCGCTGGATGTCCGCCAGCACCGCCTCAACGCCCTGCAGGTCCGCCCATTTCAGCGGCCCACCGTGATACCGCGGAAACCCGTAGCCGAAGAGCAGCACCATATCGACGTCCAAAGGCCGCCGTGCAATGCCTTCGCCAACGATCTTCGCCGCCACATTGACCATCGCGGCCATGTACCTGCGCTGAATCTCCTCGGCTGAGAAGCTGCGTGGGGTGATGCCGCGCTCTGCTCGCTCGGCGGTGACCAGCTCCATGACCTCCGAGTTCGGCACAACATCGCCGGCGTCATAGAGGTAAAACCCTTTGCCAGTCTTGCGCCCGAACTGCCCCGCCTCACACAGCTTGTCGGGATAGCGCCCAACCCGTTCGCGCGGATCGCGCGTGGGCGCCAGGCGTTTGCGCATCGCCCAGGCGATATCGAGCCCCGCGAGATCGGAGACCGCAAAGGGCCCCATCGCAAATCCAAAGTCGGTCAGCGCATCGTCAATCTCGAAGGGTGTGGCCCCCTCAAGCACCATGTGATCGGCCGCCGTTCGATAGGCGCGCATGATCCGGTTGCCAATGAAGCCATCACAGACGCCCGAGCGCACCGACACCTTGCCCATGCGTTTGCCGAGCGCAAACCCGGTCGCCACAACATCAGGCGTGGTCTGGTCGGGCACAACCACTTCCAGGAGCTTCATCACATGAGCGGGCGAGAAGAAATGTAGCCCGATCACGTCGGCGGGCCGCGACGTCTTCGCCGCGATCTCGTTGATGTCGAGATAGGATGTGTTTGTCGCCAGGACCGCGCCGGGCTTACAGACGGCATCGAGCTCGGCAAACACCGCAGCCTTCACCGCCATATCCTCGAAAACCGCTTCGATGACCACATCGGCGTCTGACAGCGCGGCATAATCCGTCGCCACCTGCAAAGCCTCCGACAGCAAGGCATCGTGCCGCTCCTGGGTAAGTTTGCCCCGCTTGAGTGCCCCCGCGAGATTGTCGGCGACGCGCCCGCGCGCGGCGTCTGCCGCCGTCTGGCCGCGTTCGACCAGCACGACCTGCAGCCCCGCCAGCAAAGCCGAGGTGGCGATGCCTGCGCCCATCGTTCCGCCGCCGATCACGCCGATCAGGTCGACGGCTCGCGGCTCCACCGACTTCAGCTCGGGCAGATTGCTGACTGCCCGTTCAGAGAAAAACGCATGGATCATGCCCTGTCGCTGATCGGTCTCCATCAAGTCCCGGAACATCCGGCGCTCCGCTGCCAGCCCTTCGGCGAAGGGCAACTCGACGCTGGCCTGCACCGCGCGCACCGCCTGCGCGGGTGAAAGCTGTCCGCGGCCTTTCTTCAGCACACGCGCATAGGTCGCGTCCCAATCGATGGGGGCAGGCGGGGGCATCTCGCTGACCGGGCGCGGTTTGGCGCCGCTCTCTAGCAACGCCTGGGTGTAGGCGATCCCAACCTCCTGAGGGTCCCCCGCCTCAACCCGGTCAATGACGCGGAGACGCGCGGCCTCATCTGCAGGAACATGCCGCCCGCTGGTGATCACTTCAATGGCTGGCTCCGCACCGGTCAGGCGCGGCAATCGCTGGGTGCCGCCCGCGCCGGGGATCAAGCCCAGATGCACCTCGGGCAGGCCCACCCGCGCGTCCGGCTGGGCGATGCGGTAGTGCGCTGACAGTGCCACTTCTAAACCACCACCCAAACTGACGCCATGCATTGACGCCACCACCAGAAGCGGCGAGGCCTCGATCCGGTTGCACACGTCTGGCAGATGTGGCTCCAGCGGTGGCTTGCCAAACTCCTTGATATCTGCCCCGGCGATGAAGGCGCGACCGTCACCGACGATCAGCACCGCTCGCACGTCCGGGTCCGCCTCGGCCCGGTCCATGCCGTGCATCAGACCCTGGCGCACCGCGTGGCTGAGCGCGTTCACGGGTGGGTTCTGCAGGCGCAGCACCGCCACATCGCCATGGGTCTCATATGCGATCATCTCGGTCATCAGTGGGCCTTTCAGAATTGCGCGGCCCGCCAAGGGTTCCTCAGAACCCGGGCAAGCGCAAGGCCCTCAGCGTTGATAGACAAAGCAGCGGCCCGATACTGCGCCGTCAGGCAGCGCGATCTCTGTCAGATCGTCAAAATACATCCGGTCGCTCGACACCATCAGCCCGCCGGGCGCGAGCAGCGGCGCGATCACGGGCGAGATCTTGCGGGCAAAGATGTCATTCTTCTCGGCATTGTGCCCGCCAAGGTCCGCGTGGATCAGCCGCGCCGTTGGCCCGAACCGATCCAACGCTTCAGGCAGCGTCTCGAACACATCGCCCAGCACCACACGGTCGTCGGGTGGGGTGCTGTCCGGGTGCGAGGCCACGGCCCGCTCGAAAACATAGATGTCGCGCGGCGGCAGGATGCTGCATATATGATGATAGGTGCGACCATTGCCCAGCCCGAGCTCGAACACGGGACCAGTCATCTCGCGCACGAGAGCAGCCGCGTGATTCAAACAGGCCCGCTGCGACACCATGCGGTCGATGAAGAGATCCAGACGGCTCATGGCCACTCCTTAACAAAACCTTCATCTTCAGATGCCTCTTTTTGTTCAAAACCACCAGTCGAAAGCCGCTCACACATCTGTGCGCTGGACGCGAGCAGCGAAATCGCGTTGACTGACTTTGCGGGACGACAGTTTTTAAGGACGTATGCGGAACAGGGAAGAGGTAGAGACGTGGTAACGCCGCTGCTTGATGTGCGCGATCTGAGCATCGGCTTCGGGTCAGCGCAGCCCGTCGTGCGCGACGTCTCCTTTCAGGTCATGCCCGGCGAAACACTCGCGCTCGTCGGCGAAAGCGGGTCGGGCAAGACGATCACCTGTCGCTCGGTGTTGCGGATCCTGCCGCCCACGGCCCGGATTCACAGCGGGGTGATCACCTTCAGCACCGGCGGCAAATCCTGCAACCTGCTGGCGGAGTCGCGGCGCATGATGCGCAAGATCCGCGGCAACCAGATCTCCATGATCTTTCAGGAGCCGATGCGCTCGCTCTCGCCGCTGCACCGATTGGGCGACCAGGTCTCGGAAGTGCTGCGGCTGCACCGCGATATGACCCAATCCAAGGCCAAGGCGCGGGTGCTCGAGACCTTCGACCGCGTGGGCTTTCCCGAACCTGAGCGGGTGTGGAAATCGTATCCTTTCGAGATGTCAGGCGGCATGCGTCAGCGTGCGATGATCGCGATGGCCATGGTTGCAAAACCGGAACTGCTGATCGCGGATGAGCCGACGACCGCGCTCGACGTGACCACGCAAGCGCAGGTGCTCGGGCTGATCAAGGACCTGCAGAAAGAGACCGGCATGGCGGTGATCCTGGTCACCCATGATCTCGGCGTCGTGGCCAACATGGCCGAGCAGGTCGTGGTGATGAACAAGGGCCGCGTGATGGAGCGTGGGCCCGCGCCTGTTGTTTTGGGCGCACCCGCTCATGGCTATACCCAGAAGCTCTTTGCCGCTGCGCCGGCGATCCCCGAGGTGGCTGCCCCCGCGCGGTCCGAAAAGGGCAACGATCTCATTCTCGACCTGCGCAATGTCTCCAAGACCTACACGATGCGGGCGGGCGGCTGGAGCAAGCCGGTGGCGATCACCGCTTGTCATGAGGTCAACCTCTCGCTGGAGCGCGGCAAGACGCTCGCCGTCGTGGGCGAAAGTGGTTCGGGCAAGACCACCTGTGCCCGCATTGCCCTGGGCGCCGAGCTGCCCGATGAGGGCGGACAGGTGCTCTTCCGGCCGGGTGCGAATGCAGATGTGGTGAAAATCCACGACATGTCGACGGAAGAACGCGTGTGCTTCCAGCGTCAGGCCCAGATGGTTTTTCAGGACCCCTACTCATCGCTGTCGCCCCGCATGCGCATCGGCCAGACCCTGACCGAGCCGATGGAAATCCATGAGCTTGGTACTCGGGCCGAGCGGCGCGAGAAAGCCGCGGAGATGCTGCGCTGGGTCGGGCTCGATCCGTCGATGCTCACCCGCTATCCGCATGCCTTCTCGGGTGGTCAGCGCCAGCGGCTGTCGATCGCCCGCGCGCTCACCCTCGACCCGGTGCTGCTGGTCTGTGACGAGCCGACTTCCGCGCTCGATGTTTCGGTACAGGAACAGATCCTGACTCTGCTCGAAGACATACGAGACCGTATGGGTCTCAGCTATCTCTTTATCAGCCACGACCTTGCCGTGGTGGCGCGGATCGCTGACGAGGTCGCGGTGATGCGGCAGGGTGTGATCGTAGAACAGGCGCCGCCCGATACGCTGTTTTACAACCCGCGCCACCCCTACACCTGCGCGTTGATTGCGGCACAGCCCGAACCGGACGTGAACCGCCCGATCAACCTCAAGCTGGTGGCCAAGGGCGCGGGCAAACCCTCAAGCTGGCCGGAGGCTTTCCGTTTTGAAGGCGTGGCTGCGCCCGCTTTGACCGAGCTGGAACCCGGCCATAAGGTGCGTTGTCATGTTTAGATATCTCGTTTTCCTCTGCACCCTATGCGTTGCCCTTGCTGCCCGCGCTGAGGTCCCAGTGCCCTCTGAAAGCACCTTCTGGAAAAGCGAGGTGCGCAATGACATCCTGCCGCCCGTGGCTGAGCGCCTGCCATCCGAACCGCTGGTCGTTGATCTGGAAGCGAAGGGCCGCAGCTTTGGCGAACAGGGTGGGACGCTGCGCACGCTGGTGTCGCGGTCCAAGGACGTCCGCCAGATGGTCGTTTACGGCTACGCACGGCTCGTCGGCTATGACCAAAATTACGAGCTCTACCCGGACATCCTGCGCGACATCGAGGTCGAAGAGGGCCGCAAGTTCACGCTGCATCTGCGCGAAGGGCACCGCTGGTCGGATGGGCACCCGTTCACCTCCGAGGACTTCCGCTACTACTGGGAGCATGTGGCGTTGAACCGCGAGCTCAGCCCCGCTGGCCCGCCGCAAAGCATGATCGTCGACGGCGTGCTGGCCGATGTCAGCTTCCCCGACGAGACCACAGTTGTGATCGAATGGCCCGCGCCAAACCCGCAGTTTTTACAACTGCTTGCGCAGGCCAGCCCTTATTTCATTTACCGCCCCGCGCATTACCTCAAGCAGTTCCACGCCGAGTTCACCGACAAGGCAACGCTGCGCCGCGCGATCAAGAAGGCCCGGATGCGGTCCTGGGCGCCACTGCACAACGACCGTGACAACCTTTACCAGTTCGACAATCCGGACCTGCCGACGTTGCAGCCGTGGATGAACGCATCCGGCACCAAGTCGAGCCGCCATGTCTTCGTGCGCAACCCCTACTATCACCGGATCGACACGCGGGGCGTGCAGCTTCCCTACATCGACGTGGTGGAGATGACCGTCGTGGGGGGCGGTCTCATCGCCGCCAAGGCCAACGCTGGCGAGGTGGATTTGCAGGCGCGGGGGCTCAATTTCCCCGACATCTCGATTCTCAAGAAAGGCGAAGCCGACGGAGCGGGCTACCGGACGCTGCTCTGGGCGAATGGGGCGGCCAACCAGATCGCGATCTACCCCAATCTCAATTTCGCTGACCCGGTCTGGCGTGAGGTGATCCGCGACGTGCGCTTCCGCCGCGCGCTGAGTCTTGGGATCGACCGACGCATGATCAACCGCGCGCTCTATTTCGGGCTGGCCAAGGAGGGCGGCATGACGGCGCTGGCCAAGAGCCCACTGTTCGATCCCGCCAACCTCTTCCGGTGGTCAATCTATTACCCGGCCAAGGCCAACGCGCTGCTCGACGAGATGGGGCTGACCGAACGCACCGCCGACGGCATCCGCAAGCTGCCGGACGGACGGCCCATGGAATTCGTCATAGAGACCGCAGGCGAGCGCAAGGAGGTGGAAAACGCCCTGGCCATCGTGACAGACACTTGGCGCGAGATCGGGATCAAGCTGATCATGCGCCCGCTCGACCGCGACATCCTGCGCAACCGCGTCTATGCGGGGCACAGCATGGCCGCGGTCTGGTTCGGCTGGGACAACGGGCTGCCGCAGGCCTATACGCCACCCGAATATCTGGCCCCCACCCATCAGGAGTTCTTTGCCTGGCCCAAATGGGGACAGTATTACCAGACCGGCGGTGAGGTGGGCGAGCCGCCCGACATGCCTGCCGCCGAGCGGCTGATGCAGCTCAGCTGGGACTGGGATCACACCGAAGACACCGAAGAGCGCGAGGCGATCTGGCGCGAAATGCTGGAGATCCATGCGGAACAGCAGTTCGGCATCGGCATTCTAGCCGAGGCGCCGCAGCCCATCGTCGTCTCGAAACGCCTGCGCAATGTGCCGGAAGAGGCAAAATGGGCCTGGGACCCGGGCGCACATTTCGGCATCCACCGCATTGATGAATTCTACTACGACGAACCGTTCCAGCAGCTCACGCAATGATGTTTCTGCGCTACGCCATCTATCGGTTCATCACGATGCTGCTCACCCTGTGGGTGGTTTCCATCCTGATTTTCGTGATCATCAACCTGCCCCCGGGCGACTATCTGTCCAATCAGATCGCCGAGCTGCGCGCGACCGGCCAGGCCGAAGGGGTTGCAAAGGCCGAGTTTCTGCGCACCGAATACGCGCTCGACCGTCCGATCTGGGAGCAATATCTTATCTGGGTTGGCATGGCCCCCGGCCCGCAGGGCTGGTACGGGCTCATCCAGGGCAACTTCGGCTGGTCCTTCGAGTTCGACCGCCCGGTGAGCGAGGTTGTCGGTGACGCGCTCTGGCTCACCGTTCTGGTGAACCTCGCCGCGGTGCTCTTCGTCTATCTGGTCGCCCTGCCCTTGGGCGTGATCGCCGCCGCCAAATCCGAGACCTGGGTCGACTACACCGCCGCCTTCGTGGGCTATCTGGGCCTCGCGACACCGAACTTCCTGCTCGCGCTGATACTCTTCTACTACGGGAACAAGTACTTTGATCTGCCCATCGGCGGGCTGATGGCACCGGAGTTCGAGGGTGAACCGATGTCCTGGGAGAAAGTCAAATCCATCCTCGTGCACCTCATCGTGCCGACTTTCGTAATCGGCACCTCCGGGGCGGCGGCCATGATGCAACGCCTGCGCGCGAATATGCTTGATGAATTGTCCAAACCCTATGTGGAGACCGCCAAGGCCAAGGGGCTGGGCCCGTCCAAACTGCTTGCCAAATACCCGCTGCGCATGGCCTTCAACCCCTTCGTGGCTGACATTGGCAATCTGCTGCCCGCGATGGTGTCCGGCTCTGTGCTGGTCTCGGTGGTTCTTGGCTTGCAGACGATCGGTCCCTCGCTGCTGACGGCACTCAAGTCACAAGACCAGTTCCTCGCGGGCTTCGTGCTGATGTTCGTGGCGCTGCTCACGCTTATCGGCACGATGATTTCCGACTTGCTGCTGGTCCTGCTTGACCCGCGCATCCGATACGGGGCGCGCGGCGGATGAAGCAATTGCCCGATGGCCGCTATGTGGACGAGGCACCCTGGTCGGATGATCAGGACCTCTCGGCACTCGAACGCTCAGACATGGACGCGCCCAACTGGGTCCTCGTCTGGCGCAAGTTCAAGCGGCATCGGCTGGGCCTCATATCTGGCATCTTTCTGCTGATCAGCTACCTGATGCTGCCCATCGCGGGCTTCATTGCACCCTATACGCCGAACGAGCGCAGTTCGGACTATCTCTACGCGCCGCCGCAGTCGATCAACCTCTGGCATGAGGGGCGGTTCATCGGCCCCTTCGTCTACCCGACCGAGGCCACCGCCGATCTGGTCAACTACCATTGGACCTACGAGACCGACACCACAACGCCAATGCCTCTGCAGTTCTTCTGCGACGGCGACACCTACAAACTCTTCGGGTTCATCCCGTCCAACACCCATCTCTTCTGCGCGCCAGAAGGTGCAACCGTCTTCCTCTGGGGGTCCGATCGGCTGGGTCGTGACGTCTTCAGCCGCATCCTCTATGGCGCGCAGCTGTCGCTGACGGTGGGCCTGATCGGCATCACCGTCTCCTTCGCTTTGGGTATCTTCTTTGGCTCGATTGCGGGCTATTTCGGCGGCAAAACCGACTGGCTGATCAACCGCGTGATCGAGATTCTGCGCTCACTGCCGGAACTGCCGCTCTGGCTGGCGCTCTCGGCGGCCGTGCCCTCCAACTGGGGGCCGGTTGCCGTCTTCTTCATCATCTCAATCATCCTCGGCATCCTCGACTGGCCGGGACTGGCGCGGGCCGTCCGAAGTAAGTTCCTCTCGCTGAGAGAGGAGGAATATGTCCGCGCCGCCGAGATGATGGGAGCCAAGCCAGGTCGGGTAATCCGAAGGCACCTCTTGCCCAACTTCATGAGCCACCTCATCGCCTCAGCCACGCTGTCTATCCCGGCGATGATCCTCGGGGAAACCGCGCTCAGCTTCCTCGGCCTCGGCCTGCGGGCGCCTGCGGTCAGCTGGGGTGTGATGCTCAATGACGCACAGAACCTCGCCAGCATTGAGATCTACCCTTGGACGGCGATCCCGATGCTGCCGATCATCTTCGTCGTGCTTGCGTTCAACTTCCTCGGCGACGGGCTGCGCGCCTCGCTCGATCCTTACAAATCCTGACCGACGCGCCTGCGCCTCAATGGCCAAAGCCGCTGGAAAACCTGCACAAGAGCAACGCGCGCACTCCGCAAAGCTGGCACAAGACGCGAGGCGTAGCCCTTGCGCCGACGCAACTCGACTTGCAGTTCTGCAACGCGGGCGCGTTCCTTTTCATATTCCGTGGGCTTTGAGTATGCGTTAGGCAGGGGTTGGATCAGAGGCATCATGGGGCGTCTCCTTTCTGGGTTGCCTCATAGGTAAAGCGTCGCTGGCGCGCCCATCAGCCCCCGAAACCGCAGGTGGACTTTCACGAATGAAAACCGGCCCCGATTGGAATGACCTCGCCTACTTCTCCGCCGTGGCCCGCACTGGTGGGCTGATGCGCGCCGCCGAGGAGCTTGGGGTCAGTGCCGCCACCCTCAGCCGCCGGATGAAGGCGTTCGAGGCCGCACTTGGGCGGCGGCTCTTCTTGCATGGTTCGGACGGCTACAAGCTCACGTCCGACGGCCGCGCGCTGGCCCAGCAGACCCGCAGCATGGAGGATGCCGCGCGCCAGATCGACATCTGGCAGGGGCAGGTCGCAGGCCCCGTTTGCGTGCGCATTTCCGCAGGCACCTGGACGGCCTTTGATCTGGCCGAGCGACTGTCTGACTACTGGAGCCCGTCGGACGCATGGGTGCCGGAGTTCATGTATTGCGATCTCGATCTCGACATTGCCCGCCGCGAGGTCGACATCGGCATCCGCAACCGGCGCCCGGACCAGCCCTGGGTCGCCCGGCAACAGATCGGGTGGGTGGACTATGCTGTCTATTCCGCCGACGATGGTGTCGAGGGCTGGATCGGCCCCTCATGGGACGCCGTGATCACCCCATCGACCCGTTGGATCCAGCAGAACCATGGCGACGGGATCGTGACCAAGGTGAACAACCCGCATCTGGCCTGCGCCTTGGCGCGTGCAGGCGTGGGCCGGGTGGTGCTGCCGGTCTTCGTGGGAGACCGGATGCATGGGCTTGCGCGCCTTTCGGACCCGATTGAAGAGTTGCGCAGCGCGCAATGGCTGGTTTCACATCACGAAGGCCGTAATCAGCCGCCGATCCGCGCCGCCCTAGATGCCATTGCCGAATACCTCAGGCAGCGGCCTTAGCGGTCGTCGCCCGCCTCTTCACCGTCGAGCAGCTCCTCTTCGATCTGCGCCTGTGCCGCAGCGGTGACCGCCTTCTTGTCCTCTTCCGAGAGCTCCTCCACCTTGCCGTCGGCGAGCCGCACGGTGACCTCTTTATGAGCGAATTTGATGCCCTCTCGCTCGAAGAGCGCGCGGATTTCCTCATAGACCTTCTTGCGCACAAGCCACTGATCGCCCGGCTTGGTCATGAATTTCACGCGGATGATCATCGCGGAATCCTGCATCTCAATCACGCCCTGTGACTTCAGGGGCTGGATGAAATTCTCGCCGATCACCGGATCATCCAGCAGCTCGACACCCAGCTTCTTGATCAGCTTGCGCACCTTCTCCACATCCGTGTCATAGGTCACGCGCAGCGGCAGTTTCATGATCACCCAGTCGCGCGAATAGTTCGTCATGACCTGGATCTCGCCAAAGGGGATCGTATGCAGCGCGCCGAGGTGGTGGCGTAACTGGAAGGAGCGCACCGAGATTTTCTCCACCGTGCCTTTCACGCCGCCCACATCCAGGTATTCACCCTTGCGGAAGGCATCATCGAAAAGGAAGAACCCACCCGAGAAGATGTCGCGCACCAGTGCCTGGCTGCCAAAACCCACAGCCACGCCGATCACACCTGCACCGGCAAAGAGCGGGCCCACGTTGACCCCCATCTCCATCAGCACGATCAGCGCAATGGTCACCACCAGGATGACCAGAATGAAATTGCGGAAGAGCGGCAACAGCGTCGCTAGCCGGCTCGCGCTCGAGCCGCCGCCCTCGTCGCCCAGCTCGCCCTCGTCCAGATCGCCCTGCTCTTCGAGGATCTTGTTGTCAATCCAGATGCGGAAGATGTGATAGACGATGTAGCCGATGAAGATGATTACCATGATGTCGAGCAGACGGTTGGCAAACGTCTCGGCCATCTGCGCGGATTCGTTGTCCCAGATATAGAAAAACGCATAGACACCGGCGACGAAGGCCAGAATGCCCGCCACCCGCCGGGCCAAGGCTTCGAAGGAGTTCAGCGCGTGGCGCGGCTGGAGCTGGCGCACCTCCTCCTCGATCTCGGCTTCCTCTTCCGGTGTGAGGCTGTCGTCCGCGCGTGCTTCGTTCAACTCGCGCAGGGCGCGGGCGCGCTGGAAGCTGCGCTCGATCATGAAGTTGATCACGCCATAGACCACGATGATCGTCATCAGGATGCCGTAGGCGCCGCCGATCAGCGGAATGGAAGACGGGTTGCCGAGGACAAGATCATAGGTCAGCTCGACCCAGGCAAAGATCACATAGACGATCACCAGCGGCGCCCAACTCGTCGCAAGCACCTT
This sequence comes from Roseobacter cerffii, assembly GCF_054226325.1. Classification (NCBI taxonomy): domain Bacteria; kingdom Pseudomonadati; phylum Pseudomonadota; class Alphaproteobacteria; order Rhodobacterales; family Roseobacteraceae; genus Roseobacter; species Roseobacter cerffii. Next base: position 788,298 of record NZ_CM135757.1, on the reverse strand, counting down.
CACGATCCAGCTTGTCTGCTGCGGCGGCTTCCCGTTGCGGATCGCGTTGGAAATGGCCCTGCGATTAACCAGCACCATGACGATGTTCAGCAGCACGACAAGGCCCGACATGATCGACGACAGGAAGGCGTAGACGTCGTAGTTCAGACCCAGTTCGCCGATCCAGACGCCGAAGAGAATGGCGCACACATCGACGATGGCGACCGTGACCAGCCAGAGGTGTAACCGCCGCGCGTCGCGCGTCTCCATCCGGGGAATGCGGTATTGTGCCATATAAGGCGACAGGATCATACGCCACAGACCGGCAAGAACGCGGCACAGAAAGTACCCGGCGTTTACGATGCTGGCGGTGAATTGCACCGCAGGGTCCTCGATCGGCCCAAAAAACAGCGCCCCCAGCACATAGGCGACGACCATGGAAATCAGGATGCCGATGACCCCGAGAAAGAAGCGAAAGACCAGCCAGGGCATCTTTTCGGAGTACCCTTGGGGGTTCTCGCGGGTGCGGGCCACCACCCAATGGATGGCAATGCGCCTGCCATAGACGAACCGCTCAACAAGCCAGCCGATAAAGAAAAGCCCCAGCGAATAGACCAGCACCTGCCCGAAGGTCCAGATTTGCCCGGTCGGGCTGGTGGCGCGCAGGATGTAGAGCACCTCGTTGAACGCATTTGGCAAATCCAGAACCCGTTCCACTAGGGCGGCGCGGAACTGTACGGCCGCATCCTGGGCCTGCATCAGACCGGAACTGTCGGTTGGCTCCGGCACAGCGGTTTCGGCCTCAGTCGGCGTGGTTAGGACCTGCCCCTCGCTGTCGATGACAACAACGCCAACGCCATTCTCCGCAGCCTGTCGCATGATTTCGGATATCTGGTCATCGCTTTCGCTGCTGCCGGTTGAGGCACCGGGGAAGAGAGACCCGACCCCCTGTGCCTGCAGTGGCGCGATAAACAGCGCTGTTGTCAGAAGAATGCAGCACAGCAGCGCGACAAATTGGGCGAGACGCATAAAAACCGTCCGAAAAGAGTAACAATCGACCGAAACGGTAGGGGAGGCCGCAGATCATTGCAATTGAACATCATTGCAAACTCTGGCGATCAGTCGTGTTTTGCACCCGGTTAACTTTTATGCCACATACAAATACGACCAAGGGAGTGCAGCGCTCCTCTATGACGCAAGGACTGGCCGATGCGGCTGATTTATGTTCCAGATGCCGTGGCCAGCGGTCCTGACATCCCCAAGTGGCGGCTTCACAGCCTTTTGTCTCTCGTTGGATACCGCACCCTCTGATGAACGTGCAGAAACACATGAATGCAGCTGCACCATCTGCGGCAGACGGTGAGAACGCGGGGCCGCAGCGGCAGCACCGCGTCATGCTTTACAGCCACGACACCTTCGGACTGGGGCATCTTCGACGCTCGCGGGCTCTCGCCTCGGCGCTCACAGCCTATGACCCCGATGCATCCGCCATTATCCTCACCGGGTCACCCGTCGCGGGCCGCTTCACGTTCCCGGAAAAGGTCGACCACGTGCGCCTGCCCGGCGTCACAAAACTGACTGATGGGACCTACGTCAGTCAAACGCTCGGTCTCGACATCGATGACACAACCAGCCTGCGCTCCGGCCTGATCCAGACAGCGGTCGAGCAATACGAGCCCGACCTGTTGATCGTAGACAAGGAGCCCACGGGCTTTCGCGGCGAACTGCTGCCAACACTGGAGTGGATCGCGAACCGCGGGACCACACGTTGCGTGCTCGGCCTGCGCGACGTGTTGGACGAACCCAAAGCGCTTGCCGCCGAATGGGCACGCAAGGGCGCTACGGAGGCGGCTGAGCGCTTCTATGACCAGATCTGGGTGTACGGTCCCCGCTCGGTCTATGACCCGACGCAAGGCCTGCCGCTGAGCGCGGCCACCCGCGCCCGCATACATTGGACGGGATATCTCCGCCGCGAGGTTACCGATGTGGCCGAAACTCCGGATACGCCCTACGTGCTGATCACCCCAGGCGGTGGCGGCGATGGTCGGGCGATGGTCGATCTGGTGCTGGAAGCCTATGAGCTCGACCCAACATTGCAGCCGAACGCCGTTCTGGTCTACGGCCCTTTCCTCTCGGGCGAAGTGCGCGACGCCTTCGAGGCCCGGGTCGCCATGCTGAACGGCCGCGTCATCGCGGTCGGCTTCGAGAGCCGCATTGAATCGCTTTTTGCGGGCGCTGAAGGCGTGGTCTGCATGGGCGGCTACAACACCTTCTGCGAAGTGCTGTCCTTCGACAAACGCGCGGTCATCGTGCCGCGGACGGTGCCCCGACTTGAGCAGTGGATTCGCGCCTCCCGCGCTGAAGAGCTCGGCCTCGTGCGTATGCTCGACGAAGAACGCGACGGTATGAGCGCCCAGACGATGGTCGATTTCATTCGTGCCCTGCCCGCTCAGAGTAAGCCCTCTCAAGCGGGGGCCGACGGTCTGCTCGACGGGCTTGACGTGGTTGTGGCCCGCGCGGCCGCGCTATTGGCCGAGAAATGACACGCACCACCGGCCGGCTGGCGGTGGTGGTCAAAGGCTGGCCACGCCTGTCCGAGACCTTCATCGCACAGGAACTTGTGGCTCTGGAAGAGGCGGGGCTGGCGCTCGAAATCTGGTCACTGCGCCACCCGACCGACACCAAGACCCACCCGCTGCACGACCGGCTACAAGCGCCGGTGCGCTACCTGCCAGAGTACCTCAAAGACGAACCGCTCCGCGTGCTGCGCGGCGTGCTACACGCTCTGCGCCGTCCAGGGTTTCGGGCGGCCTGGCGCGCCTTGCGCCGCGATTATGCCCGTGACCGCACGCCCAACCGCTTGCGCCGCTTCGGCCAGGCCTGCGTGCTTGCACGCGAGTTGCCCAACGACGCGCCAGGGCTCTACGCGCATTTTCTGCACACACCTGCCTCGGTCGCGCGCTATGCCGCGATCTTGCGCGGCCTGCCCTGGTCATTCTCCGCCCACGCCAAGGATATATGGACCTCCCCCGAGTGGGAGTTGCGCGAAAAGCTTGATCCCGAAAGCTTTGGCGCCAACTTCGGGGCGACCTGCACCCGCTTTGGCGCAGAGCACCTGCAAGCGCTCGCCGATACGCCACAGCGGGTCGATTTGATCTATCACGGGCTTGATCTGGCGCGCTTCCCGGCCCCACCAGACCGCCCGGCACGACGGCCCGGCGATCCGATGCAGCTCATGTCCGTGGGGCGGTTGGTGGAGAAAAAGGGGTTCGACCGGCTCATCGATGCGTTCGCGCTGCTACCGGCGGAGCTTGACTGGCACTGGACGCATATTGGCGGCGGGTCTCTGAAAGAGGCGTTGCAGTCACAGGCGCAGGCGCGCGGAGTGGCCGATCGCATCACTTGGCGTGGCGCCTGCGACCAGCCCGAGGTGATCGCGGCGATGCGCGCTGCTGACCTCTTTGTGCTGCCCAGCCGCGTGGCCGCTGACGGCGACCGCGACGGCCTGCCGAACGTCCTGATGGAAGCCGCGAGCCAGAAGCTCGCAATCCTCTCCACCCCCGTCTCGGCGATCCCCGAATTCATTGATAGTGGCACCCACGGCCTGCTCAGCGACGATGCGCCAGACAGCCTCGCGCAAGCCATGGCCGATCTCGCGAGTGACCCGGAGGGCGCAATGCGCATGGCGGAGGCGGCTTATGAACGGCTGCGCGTCGAGTTCCGGATGCAACCGGGAATTGCCACGCTTGCGAGCCGATTGCGCGCGATGATCCAGGCCGACAGATGACGCAGGTCGCCTTTTACGCCCCCATGAAATCACCAATTCACCCGGTGCCGTCCGGTGACCGGACCATGGCGCGTGCGGTACTAAAGGCGCTCGCCCATGGAGGGCTCCAGTCGGACCTTGTCTCAACCCTGCAGACCCGTGACAAGGCTGGCAACAAAGACGTGCAGGCCCGCCTTTTTTCCAGCGCGGAGGCTGAGGCGACACGCCTAATTGCCGAAGGCCGCACCACGGGGTGGCGTGCCTGGGTAACCTATCACAGCTACTACAAGGCGCCCGACCTGCTCGGCCCCAAGGTCAGCGCCGCACTCAACATCCCCTATCTGCAAATCGAGGCAACCCGTGCACGCAAGCGGCTAGACGGGCCGTGGGCGGCCTTTGCCGAAGCCGCCGAGGCCGGAAGTGATGCCGCTGCCGCCATCTTCCACCTGACTGAACGTGATGGCGAGGCGATACGCGCCTATGCGCCGTGCAGGCAGAGGGTGGTGCATCTGCGCCCATTCCTTGCGCGTGAAGACCTGCCGCCGCTCGGTCCGCGGTTGGGGCCAATGCTGGCCGTGGGCATGCTGCGCTACGGCGACAAGTTTGCGTCCTACGAGCTCATTGCCGACGCTCTCAGCCTACTGAAAACACCCGACTGGCGCATCGTTGTCGCTGGCGACGGACCGGCACTTGGGGCCGTAGCGTCGATGATGCAGCCCATCGGCGAGCGCGTTACGTTGCGCGGCTCGCTCGATGCGCGCCAGATGCAAGCCGCCTACCAACACGCCAGCCTGCTGTTCTGGCCCGGCGTGAACGAGGCCTTTGGGATGAGTTATCTCGAGGCGCAGGCTGCCGGGCTCCCAGTGGTGGCGCAGGATCGCCCGGGGGTGCGCGACGTACTGGCTCCAGGGACCTACCCCGACCCCGCTGCAGGTCCGGCAGCGCTTGCCGCCCGGATCGACGCGCTGCTCGACGACCCGGGCAAGCGTCTCGATCTAGGCACGCAGGCCCGCGCCCATGTGGCCAACCATCACCTGCTCTCCACGGCAAGCGCCACGCTCTGCGGGACCATCGCGGAGTTGATCGCATGATCCGCCTCGCGCTTTTGCGACACGGCCATACGGCCTGGAACCGGGCGGGCCGCATCCAGGGACGCACGGATGTGCCCCTGGATGCGGAGGCGACAGCGCAGCTTTCCAGCCTACGCCTGCCGGAACCGTGGGACACGGTGCAGCTCTATGCCAGCCCGCTTGAACGCGCCCGGCGTACTGCAGAGCTCATTGCGAACCGCCCGCCGCAGACGGAGCCTGCGCTCATCGAGATGGACTGGGGCGCATGGGAAGGCCAATACGGAGCCGACCTAAGCGCAGACCCAACAAGCGGCTTTCGCGACATCGACGACTGGGGATGGGACTTCCAACCTCCCGCCGGTGAAAGCCCAGCCGATCTACGGGCCCGTCTCCTGCCCTGGGTCGCAACACTGGACGGCGCCGCACTCGCCGTCTGCCATATCGGGATCATGCGCGTGCTGATGGCCGAAGCCACAGGTTGGAACTTCCAAGGCCCCGCTCCTTTCCAGATCAAACGGAACCGCCTCTACGTGGTCACCATCACCGGCGATCATTGGCAAGCCAGCGATACGCCGGTTCGGCTGGAGGCGACCGAGCCATGACGATCACGATCCTCGTCACCCATCTGCTGGGCACCGGCCATATTGCCCGCGCGCTCACCCTCGCACGGACTTTCGCCGAAGCAGGTCATCGCGCCGTGGTGCTCTCCGGTGGGTTGCCAGCGCCGCATCTCGACGCGAGCGGCGTCACGCTGGTGCAACTCCCGCCGCTGCAATCGGATGGTGTGAATTTCACGCGGTTGCTCGATGCCGAAGGCAATGTCGCCAGCACAGCCTATCTCAGCTCGCGCCAGGCGCTGATCACGCAGACGCTGATCAAGGACCCACCCGATGTCCTGATCACCGAGCTCTTCCCCTTTGGCCGCCGGGTACTGCGGGCCGAATTCCTCGCCGCAATCGAGACCGCCCAGAGCTTGCCTCGCCAACCTCTGATCTGCAGCTCTATCCGCGATATTCTCGCGCCACCGTCGAAGCCAGCCAAAGCAAAAGCCACGCATGAGGTTATCAAACAGCACTATGATGCGGTCCTTGTGCATTCTGACCGGCAAATCACTCCGCTCGAAGCCAGCTGGCCGGCAAGCCCCGATCTGGCGGCGCGTCTGCAGTACACCGGCTTCGTTGCACCACCTCCGGCGCCCCCGCATCCGAAGCATCTTGGCGCAGGCGAGGTCATGGTCAGCGCGGGTGGTGGTAACGTAGGAGGCGATATCTTCGCCGCAGCGCTTGAGGCGGCCAAGACCGATCCACAGCGGGTCTGGCGTCTGCTGGTGGGTGGCAGCGACCCCGCAGCACGCATCGCCGCCATCGCGCAAGCTGCCCCACCCAACGCGCGAGTAGAGCCCGCACGCCCCGACTTCCGCCAGATGCTGCATCACGCAGCCGCATCGATCTCCATGGCAGGCTACAACACGGCGCTGGATCTGTTGCAGACCGGCGCGCCCGCGGTGCTGGTGCCCTTCGATGCAGGTGGAGAAGTCGAGCAGGGCCTGCGCGCTGGGGCCCTGGCCCGCCTGCCCGGGATCTCTGTCGTGCCAAGCGGCGATCTTTCTGCAGAGAGACTTCTGGCCGCCCTGCAGCAGGTCATCGATGGACCTCGCCGGACACCGCGCAGAGACGGTTTGGATGGCGCCGCTGAAACTGTCCGGATTGTTCAGCACCTGTTGGAGCAGCGGCATGGGTATTGACTGGACCCCGCTGCGCGCAGAACTGGCCAACTGGCGCCGCGCCTGTCAGGTACTGCCGGTCTGGTGGCGTGACGACGATGCGATCTCGGCGACCCCGGCGCTCGAGAAACTCAGCCTGATAGCCGAGGAGCTGAGCCTGCCCGTGCACCTTGCGGTGATACCCGCCTTTGCGGACGAGGCTGTGGCCAAGGCCGTGGCAAAGACGCCATTTCTGATCCCCACGGTGCACGGATGGGCGCACGAAAACCGCGCGCCCGAGGGTCAGAAGAAGGCGGAGTTCGGGGCGGTTCACACAGATACGGAGCAACTGCTGGCCCGCGGTTTGACAGAGCTGCGCGCGCGCTTCGGAACACGCCTTGTTCCGGCGTTTGTTGCCCCATGGAACCGTCTGCATTCCGACGTGCTGCCGCACCTCGTCACCGCAGGCTACCGCGCGGTGTCGACTTTTGCGCCACGCACCGCCGTCAGCCCTGTTCCGGGTCTGGTACAGATCAACACCCACATCGACCCCATCGAATGGAGGGGCACACGTGGCCTCACAGCGCCCGATCAAATCATTGCCGAGACTGTGAAGGCCTTGAGAGATCGGCGGGACGGTGCGTCTGACCCGACGGAACCCTTCGGCTATCTCACTCACCACCTTGTGCATGATGCTGATATCTGGTCATTTTCCCGCGCCTTTCTGACCGAACTCATGGAAGGAGGCGCGGTGAGCATGCCGCTGACCCAAGTCCTGAAGGAGACCTCATGAGCCGCCTTGAATCCATGCGCCGCAGGCTGACAGCCCAGATCGACGGGATCAATTGGGCGACAGAGACGGTGGCAGCGCTGCAGGGCGATGTGCTTGAGATGGGCCTCGGCAACGGGCGCACCTACGATCACCTGCGCGAACGCCTGCCCGACCGGCGCATTTGGGTCATCGACCGGGTGTTGCAGCCGCACCCCTCCTGTATACCGCCCGCCGACTGCTTCCTCGAAGGCGAGGCCGATGCGATGCTGATCCGACTGGCCGAAAAGGGCGCCCGCATCGTCCTGGCGCATTATGATTTCGGGTTTGGTATCAAAGAGAAGGACGTAGCCGAGGGCGCGCGTCTCTCACCGCTGATTGCCCCGCTCATGGTGCCGGGTGGGCTGATCGTCAGCCAGCAGCCCTTGACGGGTTTTGAGAAGATCTGTGGCCCAGAAACGATCGCGCCTGACCGATACCTCTTTTATCGCGCGCGCTGACACGCGCGGGGGAACCTTTCCGCACCACGGGCGTTGCTCTTTGGAACAAAGAGAGGAAAGACCATGTTGAGATTTGTTGCTGCAATCACCGTTCTGACCGCGCTGGCCGCCTGTGAAACAACAAAAGGCGTCGGCCGCGATGTGGAAGACGCGGGCGAAGCGATTCAGGATGCCGCGACCTAAGACAGCACGACATGCGGACGACGGAAAGAGGTGGCCTGCGCCACCTCTTTTTTTGCGTGAACTGGCCTGCGAATTCGGTATACCCTGCGGCTACGACCGATCAACAAAGGACTTTTCGAGATGATCAGACTTGCCTTCGCCCTCGCGGCTATCCTTGCTCTGGCCGCCTGCGAGACCACCAAAGGCGTGGGCCGCGATATCCAGAACGCAGGTCAGGCACTCGACGACGCGATCTGACGCGCGTCAGGCCGAGATCCGCGCCGCCACCAGCCACGAGACAGGCAGCGCCAACAGCGCACCGGCCCCGGCAGCGATCAGAATGGGCATCGCTGCGGTATAGCCCGCGCTCAGCACCGTGATCACCCCGATCCCGGCCATAGTCGCGGCCACGAAACAATAGAGAATTGCGGTCAAACGGAGCATGGTCACGCCCTCCTTAGGCGGCTTTGGCTGCACAGGTCTTGCACAGCGGTGTATCGGGAAGGACTGCCAGCCGCGCGTCGGAGATGTCATCGCCGCACTCGAGGCACACGCCGTAGGAGCCGGCCGCGACCCGCCCTAGTGCGGCGTCAATGCGGCGGAGCTCGTTCAACTCGGCCTGACCCAGTGCTTCCAGCACCTCATCCCCTTGCCGTTCGGACGAAAAATCTTCCCAGTCCTTGGGGGGCGTTTCGTCGAGCTGGTGCTCCACCTCCGCAAGGTGACCGACCAATTCCGCCCGGCGCGCGAGCAGGATGTCCTTTGCTTTCGCATCATCCATCGCGTTCTCCTTCCTTTCGGACAGAGACCTCGCATAGCTGCCGTCAGCCTGCATTGATGTGGGTCAAGTATTTGGAGACACGCTACGATTTCGAAGCCGCAAACAAGCGAAAGGCGCCAGGGGATCGAACCGAGGTCCGTTCCGTGCCGAAGCACATCCTGACGCCTTCTTGAACCTCTATATCCCCCCAGAGGGCGACAGCAGGCCCAGCTTGCGTGAGAGCGTCACCACTCTCCGCCGAGACAACCTGTCCGAAAACCGGCCATCCCCCGCATCATCCCTGCCTGACACATCCTTGCCAGTTTGGCCCTTGCGAGCCGCGCCGACCTCTCAGCACCAAGCCTCCACCGCCCTTTCGCCACGAGACTTTCGCCTCCACACGATCCGACCTGCTTCCTCGTGGGGTTTGCGACCCGAACCTGACCCGAAGGCCTATTCCGTCTCGCCACCACCCCGAGGGGGCTTTGCGACCTCAGCTTCGTTCAGTGAACTCTGCTGCGGTAAATAAAGGTTGCGTCCGAAGAGGTGAGTCGTGCAACAGAAAAATGACGAATTTGGGAAATTTCTTGTGGATAATCTATTGAATTTATTGTGGTTTCAACTGTTGGTAGCTTGGGGATAAGTTCCATTTCTTGTTTGGTTTGGCCCGCTTACGGAAGGAACACTTTTTCGCAGGTCAGCGAATTCTTGAGCTCCCACGAACCGTCGTTCGCTTTGCGTCACCACGTCAAATCCGGCCCGTTCAAGCACCTGAACCGTCCCACCGCTGGATCGCGGCATATGTTGGACAGCGTGAGATGCCATTCGCTGTCTTCAGCCTCAAGGAGAACGAGTGGCCGGATGCCGCGCACATCAGAGCGCTTTACTTCTCTTGTGCCACCGAACGCCGAAACATCAGCAAGCTGACCGTCAGCAAGGCGCCGCCCAGCAGCGCCATCCAGATGAATTCTGGCCACACCGTCTCGATCCCGCCCCCTTTGAAGACGATGACCTGGCTCGCCGACATGTAGTGGCGCGAAGGCAGGATGAGCGTTCCGATCTGCAGCCAGCCCGGCTGACCTTCGATGGGCGTCTCGCCTCCGGACAGCATCAGCATCGGCAAGACGGTCAACATGACCAGTAGCGCAAACTGCGCCATGGAGCGCGCGAGCGTCGCCAGAAAAACGCCGAGCGCGGTGGCTGTGAATAAGAATAGCGCCGTGCCCAGCAGGAACAGTGTTTTCGAACCTGCAACTGTAATCCCAAGCGAGCCTTGCATCACAAATGTCAGCGACAGGGCCGCGGCGACCAGTACGACGGCAGCATTGGCCCAAATCTTGGCCACGGCGATGTCAAACGGAGCAAGCGGCATGGCGAGCAGATGCTCGATTGTTCCGTGCTCACGCTCGCGGATCATGGCGGCACCCGTCAGGATTGTCGTCAGCCACATGATCTGACCGATCAGCGCGACGATCCCGGCAAAACGCACCGTGTCCCGGTTCGGGTTGAAGGCGCTGCGCAGGATGACATCCACCTGCGGCGGATCGACCAGATCGGCACCCACAGCAAAGCGCTGGATTTCAGCCGCGAGGATGCTGGTGATGTAGTTCGCACCGATCCCCGCCTGTTCCATCGCGGTGGCGTCGATCAGCACTTGTATCTCCGGCACGCGACCCGCCCGCGCGTCGCGCTCGAAACCGGGTGGCACAGCGACAACAAAGAGGAACCGGCCCGCATCCATATGCGCCGGGCCAGACCCTGGCACGATCTGCTCAACCGGCTGAAACTCAGGGGGGAAAAAGGCCGCTGACAATGCCCGGGACAGTGGCGAATTATCCTCATCCGCAAAGGCGATGGAGGCATTGTTCACGGAGCTCGCAACGCCGGTCGCCTCCATGATCGGCGCCAAGGTGAACGACCAGACCAGCAGCGCCATCATCACCCAATCACGCCGCAGACTCATCATCTCTTTCAGACCAAGCCAGAGGATGCAGGAAAGGCGTCGCATTCAAACCTCCTGCGCGCGCAACGACAGCGCGGCAATCAGCGTCAGCACCGGCCCGAAGCATGCAAGAGCGAGGATGTCTGGCGCGAGCGCTTCCCACCCGAGGCCCTTGGTGAAGGCGCCCACGTTCAGATGCAGAAAGTAGGAGGATGGCCAGAGAGAGCCGATCATCTGCGCTCCGCCTTCCAGCGTCGAGACCGGCTGCAGCAGCCCCGAGAATTGGATGGTCGGCACGACGGAGGCGATGGCGGTCGCGAAGGTGGCGGCCACCTGGCTGGAGGTCATGGTGGCGATCAGCAGCCCGTAGGAGGTGGTCGCCCAGACGTACAGCAACGCGCCGATAGCCAGCGGGATCGGGTCACCCTTGAGCGGGACGCCGAAGACCAGAACCGTCATACCAGCCAGCAACAGGAAATTTGCGTAGGCGATGGCGATGTAGGGCAGCTGTTTGCCAATCAGGAATTCGAAGCGCGTCGTCGGTGTGACGTAAAAGTTGGTGACAGAACCCAGCTCTCTCTCGCGTGCGACGCTCACCGCGGTGAGAACGGCGGGCAGCATGATCAGCAAAATCGCGGGCATGGCTGGCGCCATCGCGGCAATGCTCTCAAAGCTCTGGTTGTACCGAAACCGCGGTTCAATGGTGGCGATCTCTGGCTGATATATACCGCTGTCGCGAGCCAGTTCGTTCAGAAAGGTCTGGTGCAGCCCCGCGACATAGCCCTCCACCGTCTCGCCCTTGAACGGAATGGCGCCGTCCACGGTGGCCAACACCTCGGTGGGCTCGCCTGCCCGCAGCTTCCGCCCGAAGTCCTGCGGCAGCTCGACCACAAGGGATACATCGCCCGCGATCAGGCGGTTGCGCCCATCCTCGGCGCTTCTCAGTGGTGCGGTCGGACTGAAGTATCGCGACCCGGAAATCTCTTCAGCGTAAGAACGGCTCTCGGGTCCTTGCGAGAAATCTAGCACAGCAAAATCCAGCTCTTCGATATCAAGCGTGATGCCAAAGCAGAACACCAGCATCAGGATCGCCGAACCGAGGAAGGCGAAGGCTAGCCGCACCCTGTCGCGCAGCACCTCAACCGTTTCCCGCCGGGCATAGGCCAACGCACGGCCAATACCCCCGCCCGATCCCCCTTGTGGGGTCTCGACCTCAACTTCCGGGGCCACAACCGGCGTGGGTGGTTCGGCCGCTTTCAAGATCGAAATGAAAGCGTCTTCGAGGCTGGCCGCCCCTTCCGCTGCGATCAATTCGTCCGGCGTCCCTTCCGCGAGGACCCTGCCCGCATGCATGAACGAGACGCGGTCGCAGCGTTCCGCCTCGCCCATGAAGTGCGTCGACACAAAGATTGTGACACTGTCCTCGCGCGAGAGTTCGACCAGCAGCGCCCAGAAGGCATCGCGCGCCTCCGGGTCCACGCCCGACGTCGGCTCGTCGAGGATCAGAACGCGCGGACGATGGATCACGGCAACGGCCAGGGAGAGGCGCTGCTTGATGCCAAGTGGCAAGTTTGCAGCCAACGTATCGCGATGGGTACCGAGGCCAAAACGCTCTATGAGCGCATCGACCCGGGCCGCCCGGTCCGCAATCGCAAAGATGCGCGCGTGCAGTTGAAGGTTCTGCGCCACGGTCAACTCACCGTAGAGCGAGAATGCCTGGCTCATGTAACCGATCTCGCGGCGCATCTCGCGATTACGTGCGTCCACTGGCTTGCCAAAGAGCGACGCCTCGCCCGAGCTGGCGGGAAGCAGGCCGGTCAGCATCTTCATGGTCGTCGATTTGCCGCAGCCGTTTGACCCAAGAAACCCGAAAATCTCTCCGCGGTTGATCGAGAAGTCAACGCTATCGACTGCTATGAAGTCACCAAACCGACGGGTCAGCCCGCGCGCGGTGATGACGGGATCATGCTCAATGAGGCGGGTGGGGACAGCATCGGAGGATGCTTGCAGTGCATCTTTTGCCTGCAGTGTTCGGTATGCGGTTTCGAGGTCTTTCGCCTGGCCCCTTAAAGCATCAGGGCTGCCTTCAAAGATCACGCGCCCAGCATCCATCGCGATAATGTGCTCGAAAGACTGTGCCTCTTCCATATAGGCGGTTGAGACCAGCACCGAGAGGTCGGGCGTCACGTCCCGAATGGCATTGACCAACATCCAGAACTGGCGGCGTGACAGCGGGTCAACACCAGTTGTCGGTTCATCGAGCACCAGCAGTTTCGGATCATGGATCAGCGCACAGCAGAGCCCCAGCTTCTGTTTCATTCCGCCCGAAAGCTTGCCCATCAGCCGGTCTTCAAAGGGCGCCAGGCCGGTCGCCGACAGCAGCGCCGCGATCCGCGTGTCGCGCTCCTCTGGTCCTTGTCCAAACAATCGCGAGAAGAACTCGAGATTTTCGCGCACCGAGAGCTCGGCATAAAGATTTCGGCCCAACCCTTGCGGCATGAATGCAATGGCGGGGCAGATACGGCGCCGGTGCGCGGGATCGTTGATCGGCCCACCAAGGATGTCGATCTCTCCAGCCTGCAGCTTTTTGGCGCCGGTGATCAGGCCAAGCAGTGTAGACTTCCCCACGCCATCCGGCCCAACGAACCCGATCAACCGACCGGCGGGCAAATCGAGCGAGACGTCGTCAAGCGCGATGTGCTTGCGATACCGATGGGTGACGCCCGCGATGCGAAGCGGCGGCGTATCGGTCTCAGCGGTCATTCGAACAGCTCGGCCGGGATGCGACGCTCCAGCGCATCAGACCAGGCGATCTCGGGATCCAACCGGATCACGGCGACGCCGCGCAGGCCAGTCTTCACGTGTTCAATCCGCCCTGCGATCAGGTCTTCCGGGACGCGGACGCGGACCCGAAAGACCAGTTGCTCGCGTTCGTCCAGGGTTTCAACCTGTTTTGGGGTGAACTGCGCTTCCGGCGAAACGAAGGTGACGGTCGCTGGAATGGCGTAGTCCGGCAGCGCGTCGAGGACGATCCGGGCTTCGGCTCCGAGGCGCAAGAGCCCCGCTTCACCGGCTGGCAGGAAGACCTCCATATACACGTTCTCAAGGCTGAGAAGCGTCAGGATCGGCTCACCGGCACCGACAACCTCGCCCGGTTCCGCCAGCCGATAGAGCACACGTCCCTGCATCGGAGCGATGAGCGCGCTGTCTTCAATCTGTGCCTCGATCCGGCGCACATCGGCCTCTGCGGCCGCGATCTGACTGTCCGCCGTAGCAACCCGGGCCTTGGCGGCTCCCAGGACCGCGTCGGCCACCTGATAGTCGGTTTCACGGTCTTCGAACACGGCCTGCGAGATGTTCTCCCCGGTCAGCAAGGCGGCAGCGCGGTCGAACTCCTGCTTGGCCCGGCGCTGCTCGCTCTCCCGCTGAATAACGACCGCCTCGGCCTCAGCCTTGGTCTGACGCGCGAGCGCGGCCTCGGCCCTGGCACGGTCAAGTGCGGCGGACAGCTCATCGGTGTCCATTTCGACCAACAGGTCGTCTTTGGCAACAAGGCTGCCTTCCGCCGCCATGACATGTGCAACCCGACCGGCGATCGTCGGCGCGATCTCGACCTGTTCCGCCTCGATCCGGCCATTCCCCTGAACAAAGCCCGCCGACAACGCATCAGGCTGGTCCGAAACGACCGTGAAAACGGCTATTCCGGCGAGGACCGCCGCCGTTATCGCAAGGATTATCTTGGAACGTGTTTTCATGAGCTGACACCTTGGGAATGACTACTGGTCCCGAGCTACTTTGAAGACGAGGGGTATACTTTGCGCTGAATCAAATCCGCGCGTCCAATTCGACAGAGATGTCTCCAGCTGCCATGACGGATCGGCGGATGATTCACCGCCCGACGCCAAAACGACGCGACGACATGTGCACAATCATGTCCTTATGCAGAGCGCCGTTGGCGGATTGATTGGATACAAGGCCCCGAGATCTGAGACCGCAATTCGCTGGGGGTTTGCGTATGAAACACCCACTCGACCGTCGCCGGGACGACGGCCTCAGCTATACAGCGTGGTCGAATCGCATATGGCAGATACCGCTGTCTCCCCAAATTTGGGCACAGAGGAAAAAACGGTCAGCCACCGCAAAGGCGGTTCAACTGGCTAAACCCTCTGACCTCAGCGCACTGCCAGCACTGTCCCAGTCCTTCCAGCTCGGAAATTGGATTGGCGCCAATGCCTCCAGCTCCGACAGCCTTGCCGACCATGTTTCGAGATTATCCCTTAGCCGAGCGTCGAGGACCTCCTCGTCTTCATAGCGGTACCCGTGCCCCTGCACGCCGTAAGACACAAACGGCGGCAAAACAGAAAAACCGACATAGTGCAGCGAATACTGGAGTGGCCACAGCATCACGTCGAGGTCGCCGCCACGACTTCCCGGCCCGAAAGCCTCGCGCGGCGCGCCCGTCGTCACGGAGAGCAACGCGCGCCGTCCCTTGAAATGGCCCGTGTCATAGCGCTTCTGGCTCGTGTAGAGGCCCCCATTTACGAAAACCCGGTCCATCCACCCTTTCAGTATCGCTGGCGGTCCATGCCACCACAGAGGAAACTGAAAGATCACAACATCGGCTTGCTCGAGGTTTTTGATCTCGCTGATAACATCCCCAGGAAGCGACCCGGCACGCCAGGCCTCGCGCTGCTCGCGCAATGCCACGAAATCGTCCGAGGGCGCGTGGCACGAGTAATGCGCGGCTCCTTCAACAGGATCAAAACGCTGCTGATAGAGATCGGAAATCGAGACCGTGTGGCCACCTTGCCGCAAGGTGTGCGCGGCCGTCTCGGTCAGTGCAGCGTTGTAAGAGCCCGGTGAAGGATGCGCATGAACAAAGTGAAACTGCATGTCTGCCTCCCGGCGCTTTGATCCTACAACTAGGCTACCGCTTTCTTTCATGATATATAATCGGCCAATACTGGAAACAGAGATTTCAAAACTGAACAGAAAGCTGAGCTGGGCGGACTACGAAACGGTGTTGCAGATTGCAGACGCAGGCAGTCTGGCGGCAGCCGCACGCCTGGCCAATTCAAGCCACCCAACGATGTTTCGCAAGATCAACGCGATCGAAGACAAACTTGGGGTGCGGCTGTTCGAGCGGTTTCGGACGGGATATCAAGCGACACCCGCCGGTGAGGAGGTCATTGCGACAGCCCGGAAGTTTGCCGACCTCGCAAATGAGACAGAACGGCGCGTTTCTGGACGGGATTTGCGACCCTCTGGTGTCGTCCGTATCGCAACGACAGACACGCTTTTGTGCGGTCTACTCGCATCAGCACTTGCCGAGCTGCGCATCCAGGAACCTCACATCTCCATCGACGTGATCCTGTCGAACGAGGTTGCCGACCTCTCCCTGCGGCACGCTGACATCGCCATTCGTCCGATGACAACGCCGGATGAGCATCTCGTCGGGCGCCGTTTGGGCACAATACGGCAAGGTATTTACGTTCATCGAACTCGCAGCACGGATGCCGATGCGCAGGCTTTATCGGATATGCCTTGGGTTGGGCCGAGCACGTCCATGGTCTATCCCCAACTCCATCGTTGGATGCGCAAGAAGCGGTTGGATGATCGCTGTCACTGTCGGGTGGATAGTCTGCTCGGCATGTACTCCGCCGTTCGCAACGGGGTCGGCGCCTCGGTCTTGCCGCTGTATCTGGCCGAAACCGATCCGGACTTGGTGCGCATCGGTAAGTTTATCGATGAGATGGGCGTGGATTTGTGGTTGCTGACCCATCCGGATCTCGCGCGCGTCGGGCGCATCCGCGCCGTGCTCGACTATCTTGCAAAGTCGGGGATTGCGCGGACCCTAAAGTCTACAGTTTGACGCTCGGGGGCTGTGATCCGCGCCGCAGCCGCCTGAATAGATCAACGGGCTGGATCATCGTGACACCGCGCGCGCCATTCGAACTGTCCCTCTTGCCTTACCCGAGTTCCAGAGTGGCAACGGCATAGATGTCACTGTTCCCGAAAACCGGTGTGCCCCGATACATCCGTGCCGTTTTGAATCCAGCGGTCAGCCCATAGGCCTCACATAGGTCGATGAGCGGTTTGGCGGTGTCTGGCACATCGATGATCAGCGGACCCTCGAAGAGGGTTGCGGCATGGTCGATCAAACGGCGCGCGGCGTCGGTATCGTCCGCGATCAAGGGACCAACTTTCGCTCCGTCTCTGCAGCGCCGTACTGTGCAAAGACCGCGGATCTCCCCGCCCTCGTGAGTGATCAAGGTGACCCGATGATCGGTCCGTCCAAACCAAGCCCGCATGTAGGCTGGCTTTTCGACGCCTGATGCCTCTGCCTCCAGCCCGATGAGCGTCGAAACATGTTCAGGGCGCGTAAGCTCAATGCTCTTATGCGTCACACCAACGATATTGCCCGAATAGCGCGTTGTGCCGCCGGCATGCCTGAAACCCGACGCGGCATAGTTGCTTTGCTGGTCTTCGACACCGTCCAACCCGATGGTACGGTTCCCAGCGTGCGCAAGCGCGTGGGTCCAAAGCTCCAGCCCAATACCTGTTCCCCGATGTTCAGGATGCACGATGTAGAGCCCAAGAAAGGCGAAAGCTTCGTTGTGATTGACGATGGAAATTGCGGCGATAGGCACGTCGACCGGATCGACTGCCACGAAGAACCCCTGCGGGTCGGCAGAATGAAATGCCTGTGCATCATCCAGACCCGGGTTCCACCCCTCGGCCGCCGCCCAATCCAACATGAGGTGCAATTCAGCCAGAGTTGCGGTCCGAAACCGCGTCATTTCTGGAGGGCGTCCCGCAAGGACGCCGGACCCGTAGGGCGGTCTCGAAGGTCGAGTTGCGACAGAAGGTCCAGAAGGTGGCCCTTCATCAACTCTTCGGCACTGTCGCCGTCGCCGTCGCGGAGGGCCTGCAAGAGCGCGTGATGCGCATTGCTTTCGCACAGGGCGTTCCGACGGCGCCAGTAGAGCGCGATCACAAGCGACGAGCGCGACACCAATTGACGCAAAAACTGCTCGATCGTCTGCTGGTCGGCGATCCGGGCAATGGCCACGTGAAACTCGCCGGACAGTTTCAGCGCCAAACCCGCCTCATCCCGGTCCAGGGCCGCGTGCTCTTTCTCTATGTGCCTTTCCAGCAGAGCGATGTCTTGCGCAGTCGCGCGTTCCGCAGCCGCGCGGGCGGTACGAGGTTCAAGGAGTGCGCGCGCCTCAAAGACTTCCCGGGCTTCTTTCAACGTGGGCTTGGCAACAAAGGCGCCGCGGTTGCGCTCAATCGTGACCAGCCCGTCATGCTCCATTGAGCGCAGTGCCTGGCGCACCAGCGTCCGGCTTACCCCGAAAATCTCACCGACTTCATCTTCACGCAGTTTGGTGCCCGGCTGAACCCGGTGTTCGTGCACGGCTTCGGTCAATCGAGCAACGATCTCTTCCACGGTCGAAACAGGGGAATCGGTAACAGCTGACATGCATCTTCTCCTGCTCCGAAGGTGGCGATGGGCGGGCGGGTTCTCAAGTTTGAAAACAAGAGATGGGCAAATCGTATACAATCTATGCTCATTTTTTGCACAAACTCCCGCAGCATTGCTCGAAAGAGGGCACCCTCCCAACCCAGCCGTTTCAGTAAACCGAATACCCTTGGTGACCGTGCGCGCGCACGGTCAGACTTTCCACAACTCGGGAGTGGCAATGACCCAAAAACTTGATCTTGAGCTGGTTAGCCTCACGAAGCGATACGGCAACACGGTCGCGGTCGATGCGATCAGCTATCATTTCGGCGCTGGCACTTATGCCTGTCTGCTGGGCCCCTCGGGCTGCGGAAAATCCTCGACCTTAAGGATGATCGCGGGACATGAAGTGGTGTCGGACGGGGCCGTGACGCTGGGCGGACGGGACATTTCACACCTGCCGCCCGCCAAACGCAGCACCGCGATGATGTTTCAGAACTACGCGTTGTTTCCGCATCTGAGCGTGATCGACAATGTCGCGTTCAGCCTGAAAATGCAGGGGCAAGATGCGGCCGTACGCGCCACGCGCGCGGGCGAGATGCTGGAACTGGTCGATATGTCGGCCTTGGCCGACCGTTTGCCAGCGCAGCTGTCGGGCGGGCAACAACAGCGCGCCGCCCTGGCGCGGGCGCTGATCACCCAGCCGGACGTGCTGCTCCTGGACGAACCGCTGTCGGCGCTCGACCCCTTCCTGCGCGTGCGGATGCGGGCAGAGCTGAAAAAGCTGCAACGGGAGTTGGGTATCACCTTCATTCACGTCACGCACGGACAGGACGAGGCTCTCGCCCTCGCGGACGAGATTGTCGTGATGAACGACGCCCGCATCGAACAGGCGGGCAATACGCGGGCGGTGTTTGACGCCCCCAAGACAGCCTTCGTTGCGCGGTTCCTCGGATCCCACAATGTGGTGGCCATGCCCGAGGGTACGATGGCTATCAGGTCCGATGCGTTGCGGATCAGCGCGCCCGATGGCGCGCGGCTGCCCGGCACCATCACCGGCATCGAGTATCAGGGCACGCATGTCGCGCTCACCGCCGCGATCCCAGGTGATCAGGAGGTCACGGCGCTGCTGTCGGACAAGGATTTCTTCGGCAACCCGAAGGATTTGGGAGAGGCAATCGGCCTCGACTGGGAGGTCGAGGCGGCACACGCCCTGGCCAATTAACTACACGTTCAACACGAGGACATTGCCATGACGACAATCTCGAAAATACGCTATTCGCGTCGGTCCATGCTGAAGGCAGGTGGCGCGGCGGTGGCGGCCGCCGCGCTTCCGGCTCCAATGGTATGGGGACAAGAGACGAAAAACATCACCTTGCGCCAATTTGGTACCGGGGTGTCCAATCTCAACGAGGTCGCAACGAAGGTCAAGGAGGACCTGGGCTTTACGCTGGAGATGACAGCTCTGGATTCCGACAGCGTGACCCAGCGCGCCGCCACCCAGCCCGACAGCTTCGATATTGCAGATATCGAGTACTGGATCTGCAAGAAGGTCTGGCCCACCGGCAACCTGCAGGCGATGAATACCTCCAAGATCGCCAACTACGACAAGATCGTCGGGATTTTCCGCAACGGCAAGCTGACACCGGACAGCGTGATTGCACAGGGCACCGCCCCTCATACGGTGGGCTTCACGACCGGCGCCGATGGGACGGAGTTTGTCGACGAAGAATCCGGCTGGATGACCCTGATCCCCACGATCTACAACGCCGACACACTGGGCATCCGGCCGGACCTGATCGGCCGTCCGATCTCCAACTGGTCCGAGTTGCTGAACCCGGAATTCAAGGGCAAGGCGTCGATCCTCGACATCTCGTCCATCGGGATCATGGACATGGCGATGGTCGTGGAATCCATGGGCGAATACAAATACCCCGACAAGGGAAACATGACCCAGAAAGAAATTGATCTGACCCTTGGCATCTTCACCGAAGCCAAGAAGAACGGTCAGTTCCGCGCCTTCTGGAAGTCCTTTGACGAATCCGTCAACCTGATGGCCTCGGGTGAGGTGGTAATCCAGTCCATGTGGTCACCAGCCATCACCGCCGTGCGCAGCCAGGGTATCCCATGCGTCTACCAGCCGCTGGAAGAGGGTTATCGGTCCTGGGGCGGCGGGATCGGCCTGTCGGCCTCGCTGTCAGGCATGGAGCTGGACGCGGCCTATGACTACATCAACTGGTATCTCTCCGGTTGGGTCGGCGGCTTCCTGATGCGCCAGGGCTACTATTCAGCCGTGCCGGAAACCTCCAAGGCCTTCATGAGCGAAGACGAGTGGGGCTTCTGGTTCGAAGGCAAGGAAGCTCAAGGCGACATCACCAACCCCTTCGGCGACGTGATGGAGAAAGCGGGCGCGGTCCGCGACGGCGGATCGTTCTATGACCGCATGGGCGCCGTGGCCTGCTGGAACGCCGTTATGGACGAAAACCAATACATGGTTCGCAAGTGGAACGAGTTCATCGCCGCTTGATCGACACAGGGCATCGGAGGGCTGCGGCCTTCCGGTGCCCCCTCCCCTAGCAAAAGCATCACATCCACGTGCAGAAGAATTCACTCATTGGCTGGCTTCTGGCAGCACCTCTTTCGCTGGTCCTGCTGGTGTTCCTGGTGGCGCCGATCGCAATGATCGTCATCGTCAGCTTCTGGGGGGCGACGGAGTGGTCGATCTACCCGGCCTTTCAGTTCGACAACTATGAATTCCTGCTGAGCTCTGACGTCACCTACCGCGTGTTCCTCAACACGCTCAAATACGCGGCCATCACCTGGATCTGCACGCTGCTCATCGGCTTTACGGTCGCCTATTACCTCGCATTTCATATCCGCAGCCTGACGTGGCAGGTGGCGCTCTTCCTGCTGTGTACGATCCCGTTTCTGACCTCGAACATCATCCGCATGATCTCGTGGATCCCGTTTCTGGGCCGGAACGGGATTGCCAACTCGACGCTTATCTCGGCGGGTGTGATAGAGGAGCCGCTGGAATGGCTGCTCTTCAGCGACTTCAGCGTGATCCTCGCCTTCGTTCATCTTTATACCCTGTTCATGGTGGTACCGATATTCAACACGATGATGCGGATTGACAAATCCCTGATCGAGGCGGCGGCGGATGCCGGGGCGACCGGATGGCAGACCCTATGGCATGTGATCCTCCCGCTGACCAAACCGGGCATCATGATCGGTACGATCTTCGTCGTGGCCCTTGTGATGGGCGACTTCATTACCGTGCGGTTCATGTCGGGAAGCCAGTCGGCCAATGTTGGCAGGATGATCCAGAACGATGTCGGATTGCTGCAGTATCCATCTGCGTCCGCAACGGCTGTCATCCTGCTGGTGACGGTGCTGTTGCTGATCGGCACGCTGCTGCGTTTCGTCGACATCCGGAAGGAGCTCTGATCATGGAACCACGACCCAGATCCTTCTATGCGCTGACAGCCTTCTTCATCCTGTTCCTGATTTTCCTCTATGGACCGACACTGACAATCGCGATCCTGTCTTTTCAGGGCCCCGGCGGCGGCCTGACCTTTCCGATGCGCGGGGTTTCACTGCATTGGTTTCGAGACCTGTTCGAAGAACAAGCGGTCGGCGATATCTGGGGCGCATTCTCCCGGTCATTCGTGCTGGGGCTTATGGTCATGGTCACCACGGTGGTGGTGTCGGTCATGGGCGGGCTTGCCTTTCGCAAACGGTTCGCGGGATCGACCATACTGTTTTATCTGATCATCACGTCCCTGGTGATCCCGTCGATCCTGATCTCGCTCGGTGTCGGCCTGATCTGGTCGCAATCAGGTCTGCCGGTGCATTGGTCGACATCCGGCTACGGCGCCCAGCTGACATGGACACTGCCTTTTGGTTTGCTCATCATGTTTGCCGTCTTCAACCGGTTCGACCGATCCTACGAGGAAGCCGCCCGCGATCTGGGCGCCAGCCCTTGGCAGGTGGTCCGACATGTGGTTTTGCCGATCATCGCGCCCTCCCTGATCGGCGTGGCACTGTTCGGCTTCACCCTCAGCTATGACGAGTTTGCACGAACCCTACTCACATCAGGCAGCTACAACACTCTCCCGCTGGAGATCTTCGGGATGACGACCAATGTGACGACACCGGTCCTGTTCGCGCTCGGAACACTGACCACGGTTTTTTCGTTGCTCATCATCGTCCTGTTCCTGATGAGTGTCTGGCTTATGAACCGCCGTCGCGCCAAACAAGGGTCCGACGCGGGACGAGGGATGGTGTGATGGCAGTCGTCATCATCAATCCCAACAGCACGGCGTCGATGACGGATGCGATGGTTGCCGTTGCCCGGCGCGCAGCGCCCGCGTTGAAATTCGAGGGCTGGACGTCCCATAAGGGCCCACCGGCGATCCAGGGCGAAGCGGACGGAGAGGCGGCCGCCCCCCACTTGCTGCGCCTCGTCGAGCGCGCATCCCAAGACGGAGCGGATGGGATCATCATCGGCTGTTTCGATGACACAGCGCTTGGCGAAGCCGCCACACTGGCAAGTTGCCCGGTCATCGGGTTGGGCCAGGCTTCCTACCACTATGCAGCGCTGCGAGGCTGGCGGTTCAGCGTCGTCACCACCCTCGCCGCATCAGCGCCAGTTCTTGAAAAGAACATCCTCGGGCTGGGGTTAGGTCAATATCTGGCCCGTGTGCGCCCGTCGGACATACCCGTTCTCGAACTGGAGGCTGACCCTAAGCAATCCGGGCACCAGATTCAGCGCGAGGCCCTGCTCGCCCAAGACAAAGACAGCATCGCCGCGGTGATCCTCGGTTGCGCAGGCATGGTGCAAGTGGTCAAGGACGTTCGACGCGCGCTAGAGATCGAGACAATCGACCCCGTTGAATGCGCGGCACGCAGTCTGCTCTGGTTGAGCAGGGCCCATTCCTAGTCGGTTTGCCACCCGCACCAGACAGCTCTCCAAACCTATCTTTAGACGCCGTGTAGAGGTGAAAGAGTGAGGAAATGCTCCTTGATTTCCTTATGCCCCGCGTCGCGACGGGTGCGATGAAGAAACGGCCTTGGCTCAACTGGTATCGAAGCGGCCCGCTACAGATTTGCCCGTTTAACAGAAGTCTCGCTTGATACCTGCGACCACCCACTCGACGCGGCCGTCTTTCGGCGATGAGCTTTTCGGCGGACAAAGAGGCTTGGCGGTCCGATCTCAGCGTCACACCGCGAAACACGGACAACCGTCCGAAAAGAGCCCTTTGTCTGTTCACGCGCCTCCCTCGAGATAAGTGCGCAATAGCAGATTGAACGCCTCAGGCTGCTCGAGATGGATCGCATGGGCACAGGCCGGAACGACGGCGAGGTTCGCCTTGGGTATGCTCTTCCACAGCAACTCGGTCTGCTCCCACTGGTAGGTTCGGTCGCAATCTCCCCAGATGACCAATGTGTCGATCTCCAAATCTGGCAGAGCGGTTTCGTTCGACCACGCTTGCATCGCGTCCAGGCCAGCCAGGATTGCGTCCACCGTAGTCTGCTCTGCGATGGCGGCACAGGCGTCATAGCCGGACGCAGCCTCTCCATCGCAAAACCAGGTTGCGGCGATGCGACGAGCCGTCGTTCGGGCGCCATCGGCGCGCGCACGGGTTTTGCTTTCCGCAATCGTCTCGAACCGTCCAGGCAGCACGCCCATCGCGCCAGTCGCATAAAGCACGAGCTTTTCAATGCGCGCGGGGCTGCGGCCCGCAATCTCCTGAACGATCATACCGCCCATCGAGTGGCCAAGCAGATGAAAGCGGTTCACACCCATGGAATCCAGCGTCGCCATCACCCAATCCGCAAAGCCACCGATGCTGCGAATGACCGGCAGATGCGCGTTCTTTCCAAAACCGGGGAGGTCGAGGGCGATCACGTCATAGGTGTCCGAGAGGGCCTCGACCTGCCCGCCCCATTGCGCGCTGCCGCCCATGAACCCATGGACCAGGACAAGCGGTGTCACTTACGCTGACCCTGCACGATACGGTCGAGGATCATGGCGCAGAAAAGGATCGCGAAACCGGCAAGAATGCCCTGGCCCACATTGGCATATTGCAGAGCTTCGAGGACGTCCTCGCCGAGCCCTTTGGCGCCGATCAGGGATGCCACCACAACCATGGCCAGCGACAGCATGATGGTCTGGTTGATACCCGCGCGTATCGAAGGGCTCGCAAGTGGCAGATCGACCCGGGTCAGAAGGTACCATTTGTTGGCGCCAAAGGAGATCGCAGCCTCCCGCACGCTTTCCGGCACGCCCCGCAACCCCAGAACCGTGAGACGCACGACGGGCGTGCCGCCGAAGATCATGGTGGTCACCACCGCCGCGGGTTTGCCAGTGCCGAAGAAGGCAATTACCGGGATCATGAAGACAAAGGCGGGCATCGTCTGCATGAAGTCCATGATCGGTTGGATTGCTGCGTAGAACCGCGGCTTGCGAGCGGCGAACATGCCGAGCGGAATACCGATCAGGATCGAGAGACAGGCCGCTGTGCCCAGCAAGGCGAGCGTCGTCATCGCCTTTTCCCAGAACCCCAGCAGCCCCATGTAAGACAGGAAGGCCCCGGAATAGATCGCCATGCGCACACCAGCCGTGAGCCACGTCAGCAGGATGATCAACGCCGCAATCACAATCCATGGTGTGCTAACAAAAACGATTTCAAGGGCATCCAGCACGAGCCGGATGAAAAAGGTGATTCCGTCAAAGAGCGCCTCGCCATTGAGAACGGCCCAGTTGAAGAAACTTTCGACCCACTCGATGCTGGTCAGGCGGATGTCTGGATCGGTCGGGAATTGGCTGAGCAGGTCGAACCGATCGGGGAAGCTGTAGTGCAGCATGGCGGCCAGGACGATCAGCCCCATGAAGACCGCGCTGAACACGATCTGAGCCACCGGCATGCCCGATCGGATCGCGCGATCAGAGAGCCAGTCGGAAAACCGGGCCTCCAGCGCCCAGTTTGCCACCGTCGCCTGTGCCGCTTTCGCCAGCAGTAAGATCCCCAGCCCCATCAGGGCAATCTGGGGGCCTTGTGCGGCAAGCGCAGCGGCTTCGTCGCGGATGCCGCCGATATTGGCCTCTAGCCCTTCGACCGTACGGCGAAAGGCATCGACCCGGTCCGACCCGCTTTCAATCGCGGCGGCCAGTTGCTGACGGCGCAGCTCCAAGGTGCCTTCGATGGATTGGATGCGCGCCATGGCATCTGCAGCCAGGTCGCCGAAGAGCCCGCGGGCGATCTGCACCAGCGCCAGCGCTTCCAAAATCAGAAACGGCAACGCCCAGGACCACAGGCCCCGCGCACCAAACCAGACCGGGCCAAACAGCCCGGCCATCAGGTTGAAGGTCGGTGTGAACCGCGCGGACGCACCGATCTTGTCGAAGTTCTTGATGTAGTACCCCGGGCTCGTCCGCACGAAAGTGCGGATGTTCTCATGCCGCTCCTCTGTGTAGGCAATCGCGGCATCGCTGTTCGGATCGTCCAGCGGATTTACAGTGTCATCCTTCATGATACTTCTGTCCCTTCGATCACCGTGCGCAACAGATCCGAGCGGGTGATGATGCCCACGTCAGCGCCAGCCTCCTTCACGATGATCGGGTTGGCGTCATCAATGGCGAGATTGATCAGGTTGCTGAGCGTCTCATGCCCATCGACCTGCGGAGCGCCCGCAGGCAGCGGGCCCTTCTGTGTCACATACCCTTCGATTGGCTGCATCACAGCGTGGGCATGTACGACCTTCAGGCGCGAGATGCCCGCTACGAAGTCCGCCACATAGTCATCGGCCGGGTTCATGACGATATCCTCAGCGGTCCCGGTTTGAACCATCTTACCGTCCCGCATGATCGCGATGCGGTCGCCAATGCGGACCGCCTCATCAAGGTCGTGGGTGATGAAGATCGTCGTCTTCTTCAGGATCTTCGAGAGGCGGATAAACTCATCCTGCAACTGCCTCCGGATCAAAGGATCGAGCGCGGAAAAGGGCTCATCCATCAGCAGGACATCTGGATTGGCCGCCAGGGCCCGTGCCAGACCAACGCGCTGTTGCATCCCCCCTGACAGCTCATGCGCAAACTTGGACCCCCAGGCGCCAAGTTCAACGATCTCGAGAATAGCGGCCGCCTGCCGCATCCGCTCGTTCTTGGCGACCTGCCGGATTTCCAGCGGCATCGCCACGTTGTCGAGCACCGACCTGTGCGGCATGAGTGCGAAATTCTGAAAGACCATACCGATCTTCCGGTTGCGAAACTTCTGCAGTTCCTGCGGCCCGAGGGCCATCACATCGGTTCCTTCGATCTCGATCTTGCCAGCGGTCGGTTCCAGAAGCCGGTTGAAATGGCGGACAAGCGTGGACTTGCCACTGCCCGACAGCCCCATGATGCAGAAAATCTCGCCGCGATTGACCGACAGGCTGACATCGGCGACACCAACGACAGCGTTGTACTCGGCCAGCACCTCAGCCTTGGTCAGGCCGCGTTCTCGTATGGCCTGCAGCGCCTGCTCTGGCTTGGCGCCGAAGATCTTCCATACGTTGGATATTTCAATGACGCAGTCCGTGTCGTCCATCATCGCTTCGCCCACCCGTTGGCGTGTCGGCACGGCCTCACCGTGCCGACGCTGGTCACAGAATATCCGGGATCAGAGGCCCAGCATCGCGTCGACACGATCGGTGTTCGCCTCGACCCAGTCCTTTGCAACATCTGCGGGCTCGCGGCCCTGGGCGCTGATCTCATAGGCCAGGCTGCTGACATCATCGGCTGTCACGGAGAAGTTCGCGAAGAACTCGGCGATGGCTGGCGAACGGTCGCCCAGCGAATTCGACCACGCGATCTGGACCTGTTTCAGATCGTCCTTGGTCGCGACTTTGGACTTCTCATACCAATCCGCATCATCCGACGGCTGGATCATGACGTATTTCGCAGGGTCGAACGTCGGCTCGGTCAGCATTTTCACGTCGAACATGTACCACACCGCATGCGGCTCATAGCAGTAGAACGCATAGCCTTCGCCCTTGGCGATGCTGTCTTTGATCCGCGCCGTTTTAACCGCCTCTTCGGCGCGAATGGGCTCGATGAAATCAAGCAGCCCATAGTCACGCACCTTGACCTCATTCACGTTGGCCGAGGCCCACCCGGGCGCACCAATCCACATCTCGCCACGGCCATTGCCGTCGCTGTCCATCAGAGCAGCCACATCCGGGCGGCCCAGATCCGCGATATCCGTGATGCTGTTGGCATCGGCAAAATCATTCGAGACGCAGAAGCCCTGATTGCCCTGGTAAGGATTGGACGACAGGGTCACGGTGCCCGCGCCATCCACATATTGCTTGGTGAAGCTCTCCTGGTTCGGCAGCCAGACATCCGGATGCACATCGATGTCACCCTCGCCCTGATCCATCGCCTGAAAGATTGTGGCGTTATTGCCCGGCACGTATTCGACCGTACCGCCAATGCGCGTGGTGACGATCTCACCCAGAAGATAGGCAATCGCCTGCGCGCCGGTCCAGGTGGGAACGCCGATCTTCACCTCTTCGGCCATCGCCTGCACGCCGGTCACGCTCACCAGCGCCGCCGCTATCAACTTTGTCTTGAGTGTCATTAGGTTGGTCTCCTTGTTGGTCGTTTTTTGATATTATTTCATTCCGTATAACCGTGCAGATCGAAGGTATCGGGATATCCGAACAACGCTGCACTCCCGCCGGTATGCAGAAAGACAACATTGCTCATACCATCGAAATACCCCTTGCGGATCAGGTCGATCAGCCCGTCGAGCCCCTTTCCGGAATAGACCGGATCAAACAGCAACCCTTCGGTTTCCGCCAGCAACTTGAGGGCCGCGATCATACCGTCGGTGGGCAGGCCATAGCCCGGCCCGACGTAGTTGCAATCTGCGCGCACGTCACGGCGAGCGATCTCCTCCGCCATGCCAAGGTGCTCAGCGGTACGCTGCGCGAGCTCAAAAACCATGCTTTCCTGCTTGTCCTGCGGCGCGCGGACGCCGATACCAAGCAGATGAATATCACTCTGGATCGCGGCCAACCCCGTCACCAGCCCCGCCTGCGTGCCAGAGCTGCCGGTTGCGTGTACGAGAGCGTCGATCTCCAGCCCAAGCCCGTTGGCCTGCTCGACGAGCTCCCGCGCGCAATTGACATAGCCAAGCGCGCCAATGGCATTCGAACCGCCGCCCGGGATGATATAGGGTGTCTTGCCTTGCTGTTGCAGCATGTCGGACAGCTGCTCCATCTCGGCATTCATGTCCGTGCCTCCGGTGCGCTTTGATACGGTCGCACCGTGCAATCGATCCAACAGAACGTTGCCGTTCAGGATATAGCTGTCATCATTTGATCCTGTGCGATCTTCCAGCAGGATGTGACAGGCCATGCCCAACTTCGCGGCCGCCGCCGCAGTTTGCCGGGCATGGTTCGACTGTGTCGCCCCTTGGGTGATTATCGCGTCCGCCCCTTTTTGCTGAGCGTCCGCCATCAAAAACTCGAGCTTCCTGGTCTTGTTTCCACCAGTCGACAAACCGGTGCAGTCGTCGCGCTTGACCCAAAGGCGCGGGCCACCCAGCATTTCGCTCAGACGGTCCATCGGCTCCAACGGGGTCGGGAGATGCCCCAACGCGATCCGTGGAAACTTCGCCAACCGGACGGCGAGCTCTTTGCAGCGGCTCGCTGTCAAATCAGCTGATCCGGCGTGATCAAGCCCCTTCGCTTCATCGGTCATGGTCATGATACTCGCCCCCTTGCCCTAGCTGATCAAAACATCATCTGGGGCGAGACAAAAAAACAGTGCATTTTTCTATGGCTGATCATACTTCTGATTTGAGCGATAGGGGGACGACAATGCAATTGGAATGGCTGGATGATGTTCTTGTCCTTCTGGAGGAGGGCAATATGTCCCGGGCGGCAGGCCGTCGCAACATCACGCAACCTGCGTTTTCAAGGCGAATCCGCGGATTTGAAAACTGGTTGGGGGTCACAGTGCTCGACCGCCGAACGAACCGGGTCGAGATCAGCGAGGCTCTGATATCCAGCGAAGCTGAGATCCGCGCCTTGATGGCAAGGCTACGGGAGCTGCGCACAAAAATTGCGCAATTCGAAGCGACACAGACGACGGTGGCCATCGCAGCCCAGCATGCGCCGATCTGTTCAACCTTTCCGGACATGGCCTTGCGTGCGAAGCACGGCTTTCCCGGCGTCCGATTCCGCCTGCGCGCAGGCAACCTCGGCGACTGCCTGTCGATGTTCCTGCGCGGCGACACCAGCATGTTGTTGTGCTACGAGGCCGAAAGCGTCCGGCCCATGCAATTTGGTCCCGAAGTTCGCCGCGGACTGTGGGGGACTGATTATCTGATCCCGGTGATTGGCGGTGCCTTGCGTTACACTGTGCGCGACAGCGGAGACGTCCCACCCGACACCCCAGCGATCGTCTACCCTGAAGAAAGCTATTTCGGTGAGGTGTTGCGCAAGACCGAACGTGCCTTTGGCACGCCGGGGTTCAGTCCAGCCGCCTTTAGCATCTCGGCCTTTTCAAGCGGGACGCGCGAGTTGGTCTTACGCGGGCTCGGGGTTGGATGGCTCCCCTTCAGCATGGCGCATCAGGAAATCGAAAGTGGTGCACTGATCTCGTTGGTAAACCGTTACGGCAAAGAACCCCTCCAAGTCGCGATTTATGCAGACAAGAGCGCTGAAATGGCAGAGGCCCTGATCGACCTTTGGACAGTCCCCGCCTCTAGCAGCCGAACCGGGCCCTCCAGCGCTCAAGCGCGAGATAGGCGTTAGGGACGGACGCCCGGCTGCTGCGGAACGGCTTTCGATCATTCGATCCCTTTGGCACGTCAAAGTGTTGCGTGGACCCGAATTGCGACAGCGTCGCGTCGGGATGGCATTGGTGCTATCCATTGTACGGAACAGCCTGGCGCCGATGCGCGAGACAACGCAAGGACCCGAATATGACCTTTGAGATTTGGCTCACATATGTGGCGACGGTTCTCGCTTTCATGATCACCCCCGGCCCAAGCCATTTGCTCATGCTGTCCAACAGTATGGCGCACAGCTATCGCAGATCCCTGGCCACGGCCGCGGGTGATTTGACGGCGAACGCCCTTCAAATGCTCGCGGCTGGTCTGGGCTTGGCTGCGCTGCTTGTTGCATCCCAGCATGCCCTGACCGTCGTGAAATGGGCGGGCGTCGCCTATCTGATCTGGATGGGCATCCGGATGTGGCGCCACGCGAGCGTCGCCGCATCGACAGCGGGTGCAGCGCCTTCGGCTTCGTTGAAGACATTATGGGCGCAAGGCTTCCTGACCTCAGCCGCCAACCCGAAGGCCGTGGTATTTTTTGCCGCGCTCTTTCCGCAATTCATCGACTCTGCACAACCCTTTGTGCCTCAGTTCCTGGCGCTATCGATCACCTACCTCATCATAGACGGTGCGTTTCTGGCCACTTACGGGGTCAGTGCGAGTTGGTTGGCGTCACGGCTAAAAGGCAGGGCAACAGCCGTCGTGCATCGCATCGGCAGCATGTTTCTTATCGGCGCCGCTATCATGCTGGGTCTCAAGACGCTCCGGGACAGAGCCTAAGCGCTATTTGGGCCCGCGCGGCTCCAACCAGTGCCAATCGCAAACCTTGACCCGAGCTATCAGCGCGATCCAAGGCCTCTTCTCAGGTCACGAATTTCACGTGCCAGGTCATCGCATTGCGGTATCCAGCCTGTTCCAGAAGCGCGATTTTGGATCGCCAGGCGACCGGGCAGACCACCAAGACCGAATGGTCCCCGCGCCGACCGCGGGCCGCCTCTGCCGCTTCGAAGAGAGCCAAGGCTTGCGCGCACCTCACATCAGTCGATTGCGGTTCCTCCAAGGCGTCGTGGTAAAAGTCATCAATCACGCCAATGCCGGTGATGTCATGCGGGGCAGGAAAATGGAGAGCGGTCGCCGGTTGTGAAATGGCGTAGCCGCAAACCTTGTCACCGTCACTTGAGACAAACATATCACGGTCTTCAAGTGTCAAACTGCGTGTCATCCACGCTCCAAAACGCGCGTCCGCTTCGGCGTGTGGCTTCCAGAACCTGCGGTGAAGCTGATCAAGGATCTGCCGGTTGACCGCACTTGATGCGACAATATCGGGAACATCGCTGTCGCTCGCGGGCTGAACATGCGTGGATTTACTGGCCTTGGAGAGCCCGGTTTTAGCAAAGTACATCGTCAATGGTTCGTAGCCGTGCCGAGCATACTCCTCCTCCCAGGCCCCGCCAGCGACGCTGGAGGCGAGCAGGACCAGCGCGCCGGCGTCCACCAGATCACTCTCAGCCGCCGTAAGAAGCGCATCTCGTGTCTCGGGCGGAGCATGTGGGGCGACGAAGCAATCCTCCATGACCAGACCCGGCGGGCCCATTTCGCCAGCGTAGATCGGTGGCACGGGCAGAAGAATCGTGTGCGTGACCCCAACCAAGTCGTCACCCTGCTCAGCAACCAACCATTGCTGTCGGACGGGCGGTGCCTCCGCTTCCATCGCTGCTTTGATCGTTTGCAGCGTCTTGTCCCGCGCCACACTGTCCAGCCGCCACAGACCGGGGTCCGAGATGGTGCGCTCTTCCGCATCGGCAATCATCAGCGCAACGATCTGCTCTAGGTCGGAGAGCTTGGCGGGTCGGATCGTGAACGACATAGCAGACCCTTTCTTTACCAATTTCGGTGGGTGAACTGCTTCTGTTCGGACCAATAGGGCGACTGAGTTACCGGATCAGCCCGCTCCGGAAAGCCTAAGCGATAGATAAGCGTTGCCCGGGCACCATCAAGAGCTTCGGCATCGTCTTCCACTGCTCTCATTGCGCTAGCGGCATCTAGCTTCACGCGTTGGCAGTCCAGTTGTCCACAAAACAGCCAATCGCCGCCGACCGCCAACAGATTCAAAACAGCGAACGCACTCACCACCCTTCGCACCTCAAACCCTACCCCTTCGAGCAAGTCGGCGACCACAAAGCCTCCGCAATGCCGGCCTCGCGTCGCGGTTGATCGGTGTCGTTTTTTCACAATGATTATTGTTGTGAGTTCACTGAGCACTCCGGTTTCGCTGAAAAGCCACGGCTCATTAGACTATTCTTCCCAAGTCTCAACCTCCGGCAGCTTCGCCAAATATCTAGCGCAACTTGACACGCCCGGGGCCCTCACCTTTTACCAATCAGCTTCACCTGCATGATTAGACGGACGGAATTTGCACGCATCAACCTGGATCAATCGCGCTTCGCAAAGCTGATGGGGTTCCGGCTTGAGGTGGACGGTCAGCTTGTGCTGGGCACATGCAGCCAGATTCTGCGTTGGGCGTCAGGTCTCACGACCAAAGAGCCGGTCATGACACCTATCATGTCTTCGTAGTGCCGGGGTCGATCCACGTCTGCGTCACTCAGACACACATGATGTCGGCCCGTAAAAAACGGTGCTCCGGTCTTCGCGGATATACGGTTGAACTGTCTCGCAGCGGTGGACCCTGAGCGTTCCTTCGAACTGGTCTAGCCGGCGCCCGACATGTCCGATCCGTTGGATGGAAACCGCCACCACATCAACGGTCTCCGTAGGGGGCGGGCACCTGCGTCCGTCACCACGGTGAGGGCATCGGACACGATCAATAGCTGGCGAGATTATTGAGGGGACTATAAGACCGTCATGGAGATCTGCAAAGATGGAATCATGTGTCGGCGTCTTGCAATGCGGCATTCGCCGAAAGTGCATTGTCGCAAGCTCTAAGTATTGAGTGCAAGCACCGGTAAGTTCGCGTCCGCGGGGAAGCCGAACAACGGTGGTGAAGCCATATGTCACTCGACAACCTTTGCCCGAGTTTTGTTCGTCAGTGTCCTTCGCGCGCTATCGTGCCTTTGTTAATCTGTCCATGCCGCGTTAAGAACGGTTCCGCGGCCTGGTACTCGATCAGCGCCATGCAAGGCCGCGAGCAAGCCGCGGTGGGGTGCTCAGATCATCGACCTGAACGGGCTAGAGATTAACTCAAAAGACGACGCCAGCTTGCCGGATAGCGCACGCAATGATGATATTTTCATCGACGTCACCGAAGGCGTGATCGGCAACCAGACCGCGTTCGGCATCTCTTTGGAAAGCTAAAAAGACCTCGGGATTGAGGCCCGGACTGGCACGATGAACGCGATCAAGGAAGGGCTCGACCTGCAAACCGATAACACGGATTGCATCACCGTTCGTACCGCAGGCGGAGCAATGATTGGCGGCGAAGACGGCAGAGTTTCGTTGACAGCAACATAGGTTCTGACATTCGCATCGACAAAATCGCAGGTACCGTCGAAGGCAGGGGTGGTGCCGGCATCGAAGTGACTCTGACGATTCAAAACCGCAGTTACTTCTACACTGGCGAGGTTATCGGCGTTAACCACGGGATGGATCTTAATCCGTCAGGTGCAGACTAACTCGATCTCGATGTCACTGGCGGAGCGGTCACGGGCGGAGAGGCCGAGGACACCAATGCTCAGCTGGACTACACCTGCTGCGCGGATATCAAACGAAATTGGATGTAACCAGTGACTCGCGATCGACATTATGACGGCGATTCTGGTGAGATCTGCGGCTCCATCTGAGGTGGCGCCGTGACTGCACACATCGCGGACGGCATCGTGGTCGAGTCCCTCTTTGGATAAGATATCAGCTTTGTCATCATCCACGTCACGGGAGGCTCGAGCGGTATCGCGGTAATAGCAGACGATGGCAAAGACATCTAGTTCGACAGCAGACGAGGCGCCGTTATAGGCCCGACAGATGTGGGCATCGAGGTTGATCAGCATGGCGGTGTGACCCGACCGTTGCAACCGTTGGCATCATGAATGCGATCTATGGCATCCTTTTCAACTCGCGCAACGTGACTGGTATCAACATTGATTCCACCGCGGTGTAAGACATCCTCGACTAACGCCTGCCACTGATCATCTCTGGCGGCGCCATCGGCACCCACGAGACGGCGATCGGGGTTGTTGGTTGGGCCGACAGCATCGACGTCTTGGCGGAACGGTAGCTAGATTAGCCTTGAGCACTAGCGAAACCTACGGGACCGGGATCTTCGGACATAGCCTCTTTGACGCCTGCGATGACAGGCTCTCTTTCGCGGAAGCCGCGTCGATGATCCACTCTTTCCGGGCGGCTTTATCAGTCGGGGTCATCAGTAATAGTGACAGCCAGTGCAAAGCACTGATCTCGAGCCTCTATCGCAGCGTCGTTGAGGGCGATGTCCGGCCCTTGTAGGAGATATTGGCAGAGGATATGATTTTGTTCGCGACCACGCCGTCTGAGCTCTTTCCCCACGGTGGACGGTACAATGGGCAGCACAGCGTCATGCGTCACACAACCCTTTTGGTGCGACGACGATGCCCGCGGCTAGGTCCCGCGCATGATTGTCGAGGAAGACGACCAGATCGCGGTCTATCTCGACATCGAGCCGGTTGATCGCCAATCTGGCCAAGTTATGCTGTCTGACTGGGCTGATGTCTTCACACTGCATAACAATAAGATCGTTCGCCATGTCCAACTCTTCAGAACAGAGATCGCGCCCGGGCAAAGGTCCGCCGCGAAAGTGTAAAGTGGCAAGGCCGTCTACATCCTGATACAGGGGCCGGGGAGGCGACACTACCGCTGCGGATAATCTGGCGATATTGAAAAAGAGAACCGTTACTGCTGGCTGCATAGGGTGGCAGCGTGTTCTCGATGTACCCAGCGCACCGACCGTAAAGGGTATTTGGCCACCTCGAACCTGAGCCAGCCCAGTGAACATGCCGCGTGAGGCTGACGGCGGGGGCTGACCTGAACGCTATAGCCCCCGCATCAAAACTAAGGTCTTTATCTCACCCCTGTTTGGGAGCTTCGATATTCGACCAGGCTGCGACCATGGGCGGCATGCGCGCGCCCTGAACCTCAATCGCCGCAACCTCGGCATTCAGTTGTGCGAATTCATCCGGTGTGAAGGTTACAGCTGTCGCGCCCGCGTTCACCATAAGATGCGGCATCTGCGTCGTACCTGGGATCGGAACGATAGACGGGCCTTGAGCCATCAGCCAGGCCAAAGCGATCTGACTTGGGGCGGCGGACTTCCGCTGACCCCAAGCTTTGACAAGCTCGACCAACGCCAAGTTCGCCTCCCGGTTCTCGGGATCCATGCGCGAGGTGCCGGCTCGGAAATCGCCGGGCGCAAAGCTGGTGCCCATGTCGATGGCGCCGGTCAAGAACCCGTATCCCAGCGGGCTGAACGGGACGAAGCCGACATCTAGCTCTGCACACAAATCAAGCAGGCCGCTTTCCGGTTCGCGCCACAGCATCGAGTACTCGTTCTGAACAGCACTGACTGGCAGCGCGGCGTGGGCCCGGCGCAATGTGTCATGGCCCATCTCGGACAGGCCCCAATGCAGGACCTTACCTTCACCTATCAAGTCCTGCACCGCACCCGCGACATCTTCGATCGGCACTTCTGGATCGACGCGGTGCTGATAGAGCAGATCTATCCGGTCGGTCCGCAGGCGCCTCAGCGATCCCTCGACCGCCTGCTTGATATGCGCGGGTCGGCTGATCAGCCCGGGGGCCCAGGCGCCGGTCTCGAGGTCCACGTTGAACCCGAACTTGGTTGCGATCTGGATCTGATCCCGGATTTGGCCGGTTGCCTCGCCCAGAATGTGCTCGGACTCGTGGGGTCCATACACTTCTGCTGTATCGAAAAAGGTGATGCCTTCGTCGAACGCGGTGCGGATGATCCGATGCATTTCGGCGCGGTTGGGGATCGTGGTGTGAAAGGTGCGGCTGTGGTTTTGCACGCCAAGGCCGATGGCCGACACCTCGAGCGTGCCGAGCATCCGCCGACCTTGCGCAGACGGTGTGCTTGTGGACTGGGCCACTGCCCGGGTCGCGGCGATACCACCAAGGGCCATGGCAGCGGCGCCTGAAGTCAGAAGAGAACGGCGGGTCGAGTTGAATGGATTTGTCATGGGGATTTTCCTTTTCAGAAAGAAAGGGTCAGATCAGCTGCCCGGCGTGTCGCGGACGAAGGCGTTGCCCCGTTGCGCCGTGGCGGCGAAGGTCATTGCATCGATCTTCCATCCGGCGGCGGTTGCGACAAAGCCATGGATATAGGTGCCCCAGACTTCCCAGAGCCCGTCACCCCCGTTTTCAGGCAGCGCGCCGCGCTCCATCCGGTTCCAGGCATAGCCGTGGGACAGCATCGTGGCGCGACCATCGTCTTCAAAGGTGACGCGGTGATTGCCGCGCAGGTGAAACGACGCCTTT
The DNA here is from genome assembly GCF_054226325.1 of Roseobacter cerffii. Classification (NCBI taxonomy): domain Bacteria; kingdom Pseudomonadati; phylum Pseudomonadota; class Alphaproteobacteria; order Rhodobacterales; family Roseobacteraceae; genus Roseobacter; species Roseobacter cerffii. The sequence goes on along the minus strand of NZ_CM135757.1, from coordinate 751,875 downwards.
TCATCCGTTAGATTGGCCGACCAACCGTCGATCAACGCGTCTGCCGGGATTGTGGCGGGGTCTCCGCCGATGAGCGAGGTGAAGTCGACGTCGATTGTGTCAGTGAAGAATGACCGCGCGCGCGTCCAGTCTTTCGCGTCAACGGCGGCATCAAGTGCGTCGACGATCCTGACCATCTCGGCTTGGGCCACGATGGTCTCGGCCGTGATGGGCGTTCCGCTGAAAGCAGTGGTCTCTGCATGGGCCGGGGCAACGATGGCAAGCATTGCTGCAACAACCGGGGCTGTGAAAGAGCGGGGCATAATCTGTCTCCATCGGTTCGTGTGATGGGACATATTTGGAGTATCTATTGCATAAATAGAAATTCTGTATTGATATAGTTTTGATACCTCTCAGGCATCAATATCGTTGACGATGTCACCCAATCGCTGGGTGAGGCTGCCAGCCTGCTTGGGCGTTACGAACAAAAACTCGATGGGCACCGACAGACCCCTGACCTGATGAAACCACACCTGCTGCGGGGGGCGGCACATGTTGGCCGAGTTGACAAAGGCGCACCCGACCCCGGCAGCCACCAGGCTGAGCATGGTTGTTTCGTCGTCTGCCTCTTGGACGATGACAGGGTCAAAGCCGATACCCCTTAACGCGGCGAATAACGCATCGTGATAGGCAGGCGCCACGGCACGCGGGAAGGCCACGATGGGCAGCCCGTCAATGTCGTCCAGGTCAAGCGGCCCCTCCTTTTCAAATTCGAGGTCTGCTGACGTCGCCAAGACCACATTACCCTGACGCAGTGGCAGAATGTTCAACGCGTCTTCGACCAGGCTGTCCTGCCTGTAGACGAAGCCCGCATCCAGATCGCCCGCTAGCAAAGCCTGAATCTGGTCAACGGAGCCCATCGGTACAACATCCATACGCACGCCGGGATAGGTGCGCGCAAACCGATTGAGGGCAAGCGGGAGATGTCCTGCCCATGAAGCATTCTCCAACAGCCCAATTCGAAGATGGCCGGCCTCCCCGCGATCAATCCGACGAGCCTCATCTGCAGCGTCTTCTGCCGCGGCGAGGATGGCGCGCGCGCGGTCTGCAAATACCCGCCCCGCATCGGTCAGGTGCACGCGCCGTCCTTCACGCACCAGAAGATCAATCCGCAGTTCCGCTTCCAAATCGCGGATCTGACGCGAGACAGCGGGCTGCGCAATGTTCAGGCGCGCAGCAGCGTGGCTGACGCCGCCATGATCAGCGACCGCCACGAAGTAGCGAAGATGCCGAAGCTCCATAATCAATGCCCTTCTGCTATCAAAATGGCATCCAATTAGCATTGGAAAGCATCGCTCTCAACAGTCATCTTTCGCGAGATCAATAGGGACGTGTGGCATGTCAAAGTCTACTTTACTGGGACCATGTCTGGGTGCCGCGACGATCTTGTGCTGGTCAGGGTACAACGTCGCAGCCAAACACGGGATCGACACCGGACTGTCTCCCGAGTTGCTTGCGTTCCTGCGCTTTTCGGTCCCCGGGCTTGTGGTAATACCCCTTCTGGCTCTGCGCTACACAAACGGCGTACCTTTGGGGGTCTCGCCCTTCCGACTGATCGTACTAGTCCTGCTTGGCGGTCCGGTGTTTGGCCTGGTGGCAGTGAGCGGCTATGTCCACGGACCGCTCTCGCACGGGTTGCTCTTCGCCCCGGTTGCAGTGTTTGTGACAAGCAGCCTGCTGGGTGCCGTCCTCCTGAAGGAGCAAGTGACCCCGCGACGCCTTGGTGGAGCTGCAGCTATGTTTTTCGGCCTTGCAGTCCTGGTTGGGCTGGACCTGCGCGGCTTCGGACCGACCTGGATGCGGGGTGTGGGGCTATTCTTTCTCGCGGGCAGCATGTGGGGAGGCTACACGGTGCTGCTGCGCCATTGGCGCATTCCGCTATTACAGGGCACGTTGGGCATTGCGGCCGGATCAGCTCTGCTGGCACTCCCGCTTCTGCGACACGCCGCCTGGAGCGAGATGCACGCCGTGGACCCCATCAGCGTGTTTCTACAAGTCGTTATGCAAGGCATTGTTGGCGGGATCATCAGCGTAGCGACGCTGATCAGCGCTGTGAGGGTCCTGCCGGTCCAACAGGTAGCCCTTTTGCCGATCTTTACACCAGTCGTCGCCCTGGGCCTCGACGGCATGGCCTTCGGCACTGCACCCACATTGGCTGAGTGCATTGGTGTTGCGATCATCTTGGCCGGCTTTGGTGTGGGCCTTGACGTTTCTGCATCAAAATTGTGGTCGAGGCGCCATGGCGCAGCACATCGTTAGCTCAAAGGTACTAACAGGGGCCACGTCCGACATGACCACACAAAACGCCGATCTTTTCGAAACCGAGGCAGCCGCCCGTCTGATCCGGGCTGAACAAGCCGGGTTGCGCCTCGCCATCGGCTGTCGCACACTGATCACCGGGCTGGCGTTTGGCTGGTACGGCGGTGCTCCCCTGTTCTTCGACAATTTCGAACCACGGCTGGCGGCAATGCTTGTTCTGCTGGCCTTCACTGCCGTCGGGGTTGCGCATCTGCTGGTGATCGGCACCCGGTTCGACCGGCGGTGGATGAAGTATGCGGTCTACTTACTCGACACGTTGGCGATCTGCGCAACCTTCGCCTTGATCCCGATCAGCCGCGCTGGCGACGTACCGCAGATCATCGCGTTCCGGGCCTACGGTATCTACTTCCTGTTTCCACTGGTCGCGATGTCGTGTCTCAGCCTGTCGTGGAGGCTGGTTCTTTGGACAGGGCTGATGTGTGTGGTGGGTTGGTGGGGCGCATTTCTTTGGGTCGTGTCCGGCATGGACAGTTATCTGTCCTGGGCCAACATTCCATCTGCCGCCAGCCGCGCCGATTACGAATCCATTTTCCTGTCCATCGACTTCATTGGTCGCGGCAACCGGATCGAGGAAACCGCAATGATCTTTTTTGCGGCCCTCGCACTGGCGGTCGCGGTTTACCGGGCACGCGGAGTATTCTTTGCCCAGGTCGCCGCTGACCTTGAGTGGAGGCGCGAGCGTACGGCACGGGAACGGGTCAGCGCGCTGTTCGGCAAATACGTGCCCGCCGCCGTTGCCCGCTCGCTCATCGCAAATGACGGGCCCATGCGCCCGCAGCGGGCCGCTGGGACGGCGCTGGTCATGGACATTGCGGGTTTCACCACTTTTTCATCACATCACCCACCCGAACATGTCATCGCCGTCCTTGACGCGTTCCTCGCGGATGCAAGCGATGTGGTTTCCCGTCATGGCGGCATCGTGATGTCCTATCTGGGCGACGGATTTCTGGTCACGTTCAACGCGCCGATCAGCATTGCCCAACCTGGCCAGGCAGCCATCGACACAGCTCAGCAGTTGTTGCAGACCGCCCGCGCACACGACTTCGCCATCCGGATCGGGATCGCCAGCGGAGATCTCGTGACCGGGACAATCGGGTCATCCGAGCGGCAGTCGTTTACCGTGTACGGCGATCCCGTGAACCTGGCAGCGAGATTAGAAAGCCAGTGCAAGGAATTGGGTGTGGCCATTCTCGTGGATGACGCAACAAGGCGGCTGTGCAATAGCCACCAACGCTTTAGCGCGCGCGGCACGCGAAAGATCGACGGGTTTTCAGATCAGGTCCCCGTTTATTGCTTGTCCGCGTAACGCGTTCTGATGTCGCCGTAAGTCATATCGCAACCAGACGCAGTACCGCCATCCGGTGGGCCTATGTTGATGGCATAAAATGCTCTCCAAGCGCAGCGTTGGCTGCAATCGACAGCTGCCCACACTGGTCGGGGCCTTATCGCGCTATGTTCGAAAGGTTGGATCTTTGCCAACGGCTTTCAAAACATTTGCTGGTTGGCGCTCAGAGGCTACTTACTGAGTACAATGCTCCACACGAAAAAGGAGACATCCCCGTGCCCAAATCTCTTCTTTTGACCGGAGCAAGCCGAGGCATAGGACATGCAACGGTCAAGAAGTTCTCGCGTGAGGGATGGCGCGTTCTGACATGCTCACGCCATGCCTTCGATGCGAATTGCCCCTGGCCGGGAGGTGCGGAGAATCACATCCAGATCGACCTGTCCGATCCAGCGGATATCATAAATGCTGTTGAGGTCATTCGCGAGCGCTTGGATGGGCCGCTGCATGGATTGGTCAATAACGCTGGCATCTCGCCGAAAGGGGCGGACGGCGCGCGCTTGAACACCATCGACACCGATCTGCTGGACTGGGGAAAGGTGTTTCATGTCAATTTCTTTGCCCCGATCGTGTTGTCTCGTGGTTTGAAAGATGAGTTGGTCGAAGCGAAAGGCTCTGTGGTCAACGTAACCTCAATAGCTGGTTCTCGTGTCCACCCTTTCGCCGGGGCGGCATATGCCACGTCCAAGGCGGCACTCGCCGCTCTGACCAGAGAAATGGCACATGATTTCGGGCCATTGGGAGTGCGCGTCAACGCCATTGCGCCGGGGGAGATCGAAACATCCATTCTGTCACCCGGCACAGAGAAGATCGTGGAAAACCTCCCCTTGAGGCGGATTGGAGGGACCGGTGAAGTCGCCGACGTTATCTATTTTCTGTGCTCAGATGCAGCCTCTTATGTGAATGGCACCGAAATCGAAATCAATGGCGGTCAGCACGTTTGAGGTCTCGCTCGGTGCAATCTGCTGTGCCGACGAATAACTGGTTTTGATGTCAGCTGGCAGGCCAAGTCTGGACACTGCCTGTCAGCGCGACCCGAGAGGCAACCTTCGAAAATCAGACTAGCTTGTAAAGCCATGTCTCCCTTCGTTTGTACCATTGTCCGCTGCCGGGTGGGTGTCTTCTGAAGGACAGCCTTGCTAAACGAGAGCACGTCATTCCTAGCAGCGCGCCGATTGGTCAATGCAAAGCGGACTACTGGCCATCTCCAGACGACAGACAGCCAGCAATTGCCGCACGGAAACTGTCAGTTGATCTCTTGCACCTTCATGACCAGCTCGCCCCAGTTGCGCTGGTTCTCGATGTCATGCTCCAACCCTTGCTCATCCGCGATGGCAAAGCGCTTGACTGCGGGCGTTTTGCTCGTCGCCTGATAAAGCCAATAGGCTTCCGCCTTCAGCGCTTCGTTGATGGGTTTGTCGATGGACTCGTAAACCATCTGCTTGCACGCGTTGATCGACTCCGCCGGGAATTGCGCGATGCGGTGCGCCAGAGCATCGACGTAGGGTCCGATCTCATCCGGCTCGAGCGCCTTGTTGATTGTCCCCAGACGTTCCGCGTCGTCGGCATCGTAGTCCTGCGCGCTGAGGATGATCTCCAGCGCTTTGCCCAAACCGGTTTGACGCGCCATCCGCGAGGCACCACCGCCGCAGGGCAGAATGCCCATGCCAACCTCCATCTGCATAAACTTGTACTTGCCGCGGGCGGCAAACCGCATGTCGAGGGCCAACGCCAGCTCATGTCCGCCACCGCGCGCGAACCCTTCGAGCTTGGCAATGGTCGCCTGCGGGACCTTGCTGATCCGTTCGCAGACAGCTTGCAGATCTAGCAGCTGTGCATCTTCGCGGGACACGGCCTCGGTCGACATGTCCTTGAGCAATTCAGTGTCATAGTGGCAGACCCAGATCTCCGGGTTGGCCGACTGGAAGATGACAACCTTGGTGTCGCGGTCGCGTTCCAGCCGCATGGCGAGGCTGTTGAGGTCGGCCAGCATTTCCTGGCCTTGCACGTTCACGGAGCCGAAGCCGAAGGTAACAGTGGCAACAGCGTCCTTCACATCCACAGTGAATGTTTGAAAGTTCTCGTACTTCATTGGGCGGTCCTCTCTTGGTCTCGACATCAGCGATGCGAGGGGTTGGGTTAATGGGATTGGGTGTGAGGGCGCAGCGCGCCGTGGGGATCAGCCGTCTTCGCGCAGGATGCTCTTGATGCTTTCCATGACCTCGCTCGCATGCCGGGCGTTCAAAGCTGCGGAATGCGGGTCAGCGAAATTGCCGCTGTCATTGTCAAAATAGGCACCAGACGCATCCGCGAACCTGTCGCCGAGTGCCGCTTCGATCAGAATGTCAGCGCCCTTGTTCAGATCGCTGCCCGCGACTCCGAAGCCCTCCTTGACCATCTTGGAGGCCAGCAGCGACCCTGGGTTGACCGCGATCATTGCGGGCCCTTGGGGCAGTTCCTTAACCCATTCCCGGGTCCAGATAGTAATCGCCAGCTTGCTTTGCGCATAGGCGTCCATGTCCGACAGGCGTTCTTTGCCCAACATCGCATCGATGTTGACCGGTGCTTGCGCCGCCGAGGAGAGGTTCACCACGCGACCGCCCGCAGGCATGATCGGCAACAAGAGCTCGGTCAGTTGGTACGGCGCGAAGGTGTTGACCACAAACCGGATATCGAACCCGTTATCGAGAACCGTTTGCGGCGCTTTCAACACTCCAGCATTGTTGATCAGCACGTCCAGCCTGTCGTGTTTCGCACGGATCTCACGGGCGAGAGTTTCCACCGCGGCCATGTCGGACAGATCCGCGTTGAAGGTCTCGACCGCACCACCGATATCAGCACCCGCAGCTTCGAGCTTTGCCGCGCTGCGGCCATGCACCAACACGCGGTGACCCTCTGCCGCGAGCTTTTTGGCTGTGAGCAGGCCGATCCCGTCCGTTGAGCCAGTGATGAGGATTGTCTTGGTCATGGGAGATCTCCTTCAGGAAAAGTCTGGCAACAGCTCATCCGCGAGCCGATTGAGCGTTGTATCGATTGGTGCGCCATTGAAGCGCAAGTTGAGGGCCACGTGGTTCACGCCGAGCGCCTCGATCTCGCGCAGGTAGCGCCGCAGGACCTTGGCGCCGGATTGAAAGCCGAGATGGATGGCGCGCGCGGGTGCATCCGCATCATCCAGCAGGTCGATATAGAGGGACTGCATGACCGGCTTGTCGGGTTCGCCCGCAGCCTTCAGCCGGTCGCGATAGTCCGCGATGACCTGACCCTGTGCGGTGGCATCGCGCGGGTAGGTCATCCAACCATCGCCATTCTGCGCCACCCAGTCGGGCGACTGTTGGCTGCCGCCGGTGATCAACACCGGCAGGCGGGCCCCCGCGGGTTTGGGTAACAGGTCGATATGGCCGGGCAAGCTGCCGAATTCATTCTCGTGGCGCGGATACGGCCCACCGACAGCCCGAATGTAATCCACGCTGGCGCGGAACCGCGCCCCGCGATCCAGATAGCTTTGCGCCATTGCGGGATACTCTTCAGGCCGATCCCCCGAGGCCACACCGAGCAGCAACCGGCCACCGGAGAGGACATCCGCCGTCGCCGCCGCCTTTGCCACATGCGCAGGATGGCGCAACGGCAGGATGACACTGGCTGTCCCAAGCGCAATGCGGTCCGTCGCCGTTCCCAGCGCGCCCAGGTAGACAAACGGATCGAACAACTGCCCTGCGTCGCCAAAGCTCGGCACGTTGAAGGGAACGTCGCGCAGCCAAAGTGCCGAGAACCCCAGACGCTCGGCCAATTGCGCAGCTTGGATATGGCCTCGCATGGTCGGCTCTGTCCCAACGGGATAAGCTTCCAGCGGCAGCACCAGGCCGATGCTCAAGCGGGTGGGCTTGAAGACCTGATCGTAGGCTGAATTGATCCGCGGAAAAACCGTTGTCTCTGTCTTGTCCAACATCGGGGCTCCTCGCTCAGTACCGCACCAAGGTGCGGCTCTCGATACTCTTTCGGATGGTCGTGACATCCGGGTCCTCAACCCGATCCAGCGCGCTGTGCGCGATAGACGGCAGACCGCGATTGTCATAGATGTTGAAGACCGCCACCTCGTCGGGTGTCATCTTTGACTGGTAAAGCCAGTCATGGGCCGGACTGCCGACAAGACCCATGATCTGGCCTTTTCGATCCGGGTAGATCAGGTCCAGCAGAATCCAGTCCGACGGATCGACACTGGACGGGCGGACAAAGCCAAGCGGTGCGCTGTTAATCGGGTGGTCGACGGGCCGCCACACGTTGATAAAGGCATAGTGACCCTCACGCCACTCGGCGGCCTTTTCCGCGCCCAGCAGATCGGTCAGGCGCTGTTTCGCGCCATCTTCACTATAGTCGCTGTGCACATTGCGCGCCGGTTTTCGCGTCGCATCAGGATCATCGACCCGTACGGTGTGATCGAAGACCACAACGTCTTGCACACCCAGCCTGGTGGTCAGAAGCTGGGCCAGCTCACGATCATACGTTTCGTTCCATGCGTCTCCGATGAAGTCCTCGACCGCAGTGGGAAAGCTGACAAACTCCACCGCATCCTCGGCAAACCGCACCGCCTCGTTGGAGACACGCACATCGGTCAATTCTACCGTTGTCGGCGCGAGTTCGGGCGATATCAGATTGCCAACGATGCCACCTGCGTCCAATTCGAAGGCCTGCCGTTCGTCTTTGTGCACATGGTAGTTGACTGTCGCTGTGAGGGCCATCGGTCCGCGCTCCTGTATGCTGTGCCTTCGATTGATAAGAGATTTAGTTCCTAACGATCTTCAGATAAATGAGGCATATCCGCATTCATAATTCGGGAAATGGATATAATGAGTATCGATACCGATGGTCTGCGCTTGTTCGTCCTTGCAGCCGATTTGCTGAACATCAGCGCGGCGGGCCGCAGGTTGGGTATGGCGCCTGCTGTTGCCAGTTCGAAACTGGCAAAGCTTGAGCACAGTGTGGGTGCTGATCTGCTCCACCGCACCACACGCAAAGTCTCACTATCGATAGACGGTGCCGATTTCCTGCCCTTCGCGCGCGAGATGATCGCACAGGAAGATGCGGCGCGCGCCGCCTTGGGTCAGGCCTCGGCTCATGTCAGCGGCACCTTGCGCTTTGCCGCTCCCAGCACCTTTGCCCAGATCTACATTGCACCGATCCTGCCGAAATTCCTGAGCCAACACCCAGACATCACATTGGATCTTCGTTTGTCGGACGTGCAGTTTGATTTGATCGAGGGCAGCTATGACCTTGCGCTGCGCAACGCGCCCCTCCTCGACACCAGTCTCAAGGGACGCAAACTGGCGGACGACACGCGCGTCCTTTGCGCCTCGCCATCATATCTCACTGCCCATGGCACGCCACAAACGCCGTCCGATCTGGCAGATCACAAGCTCATCGCCTTTCGGCATTTGCATGCACGACCTTTGAAGACCGCGCTTGGCGATACCGCCGCGTTCGATCCCAGCGCGGCACAGAGCAGATTGATCATGGACGACGGGCTGAGCCAAATGCGCGCGACGCTGGCCGGTGCCGGCATCTCACTGAATTCGCTTTGGAGTGTGCATGACGCGCTTGCCTCGGGGCAGCTTGTCCGTGTCCTGCCCGCCTACGTCGGTGCCGAGGACAATGTCCTTTGGCTCATCTATCCCAAATCCAACGTGCTGTCGCCGAAGGTTCGGGTGTTCATGGACTTCCTGATTGGCGAAGTTGGGAAGACGCCATCTTGGGAGCGATCAACGGGATGAAAATTGATCGACGGTCTCGTGTTGGGGGTGTGGAAGATGCACTTTGGCCAACACTGCCTCTTCACTTTTCCGCAAGTGGAGGCGGCAGCCTTTGTTGGTCAGCAGAGGATCGGTCGCTACCTAATCTCTTGACTTGTCTGTCGGCGTAGCTGCGCAGCGTTGCATGGAACTGGGTGACGTGGTTCCCCCTGCACGACAGCGCGTTCTGTCCAGGAGGGTTACTGAGGTGTAGGCTTTCGTTCCGCGGGGCGACGCACATTCCAAAAGTTCGTTGCTTACGCAGAGACGCAAACACGGAGAACAAGCGCAACGCAAAGATGGGGGCAGTCTGACAACTGAAACCGGGGGGCATCTGTCGCTGCTCACATCGCCGGAGATCAGAGCCTCGCGCTCGCAAATCTGGTTCTCCATCACACGACCCGCGGCTTCTCCGCCGCCGCAATAGCGGCCCCCAGCAGAATCAGGGGCAGTGCAAACAGAAAGCTCGTCGCAAACGAAAGCTTGAAGATCAGAAGGTCGGCTAGAATGGGCCACAGAAGTGCGACGTATTCGAAAGGCGCCAATCTTGTGGCTTCGGCGTAGCGAAAAGCGAGGGTCATTGCGATATGCGCACCCCCCCCAAACAGGCCCGCCCCGATCAGCAGAAGAAGCGCCCAACCACCCGGAGCCACCCATCCGAATGGCAGCGTTGCCAGCGCTCCGAGCATAGACGCAAGAACGAAGTAGAGGGCGATTGCGCCGGGGCTCTCAGTGCGGTTCAGGCTGCGGACCATGATCAACGCCAGCGCCGAGAGGCAGGCGGAGATCAGGGCCAGCAATAGGCCGACGAGACGTGTTCCTGTTGCGCGCTCTCCGCCAATTTCCGGCCAGACCATGACAACCACGCCAGCGAACCCGAGTAAAAGTCCGCCGACCCGCCAGAAGGTCAGGCGCTCGCCAAGCAGTCCCACGGCAGCCATCGCCATCAGGATCGGAGACAGCTGCGCAATGAGGATCGCTTCGGCCACGTTGAGCCGCGCGATGGCGGCGAAGGAGGCAAAGAGCGCCAGGGCTCCGAAACCTGCCCGCAGCAGGTGGCCGAGCGGTCTTTTGGTGGCCAATCCTCGAGGGAACTCGCGCCGGATCCATAAGAAAACGATCAACGGGATCAGGGCAAAGGCGGATCGGAAAAAGACAATCTCGCCCAGCGGCACGTCCGCGCTGACAGCTTTGACACAGACGAACATACCCGCCATCAGCACCCCGGACAGGATCCGCAGCCCGATGCCGAGGCCCGGGCGGTCGGCACCGGTCATTCCCGGCGCTCCTGTTCGGCAAGTGCATCGCGCAAGGCGTCCCCGGTCAGATGGATGGCGAGGACACAAAGCACCACTGCGAGACCCGGCCAGATCATCTGAAGCGGCGTTGAGCGCATGTGAATGCGCGCGTCCAGCAGCATGGTGCCCCATTCGGGCATCGGCGGCTGGACGCCAAACCCAAGAAACCCGAGTGCCGAGATCCCCAGAATCGCACGAGCAAACATGCCGGTCCAGACCACGGTGAGGGACGGCAGTAGTGACGGCAGATAGTGCCAGCGGGCAATGGCAAGCGGCGACAGGCCGGCCAGTTGGGCCTGAACAACGTATCCACGGGTTTGGATGGACAAGCCGATGCCCCGGGCAACGCGCGCATAGCGCATCCATGCGGTCACCGTCAGCGCAAAGATGAGGCTGCCGGTTCCAGCCCCCAAGACCCCGGCGATGACGACGGCTGCAACCAGTTCCGGGAAAGCCAGGAAGGTATCCGTTGTCCGCATCACCGCCCAATCAACCAGCTTGCCCCCTTGCGCCGCAATCAGACCCATCAGCGTGCCGATAGCCAAGCCAATGATGGAGATCAGGAAAGCAAGCCCGAGGGACCAACGCGCCCCGTGCAGCAGCCGCGACAGGATATCTCGGCCCAAGGCATCAGTCCCCAGCGGCCACTCGGCACTTGGCGGGCTCAGGCGGTTTGGGATGTTGATCTGCGTGGGGTCGTGGGGTGCCAGTATTGGCCCGAGCAACGCAAGCAGCACAAAGACGGTGACCAGCAAACCGACACTACGCATCCCGGTCTCCGATCCTGGGATCAAGGGCGCGATAGATCAGATCGATCAGCAGGTTGATGGTTACAAAAAACACTGCCGTCAGCAGAACGACGGCCTGCACCTTGGGGAAGTCGCGGGCGCCGATGGCGCTTACCAGAAAGCTGCCAAGACCCGGGCGTGCGAAGATCACTTCGATCATGACGACGCCCTCCAAGAGGAACGCCAGTTCCAAACCGAAGACCGTCACGACCGGGATGGCAGCATGTGGAGCAACATGGTCGCGTTCGATGTCGCGGTCTGCCACACCACGGCGTCTTAGGGCGGGCAGGAAGGGTTGGCCACGTGCCTCCAGAATGCCGGATCGCAGGATGCGTGTGAAGGAGGCCGCAACGCCCAGCCCCAGCGTGAGGGCGGGTAGGATGATGTGGGCGGGCGTGCGTGCGCCCATGGCCGGAAGCCATGCGAGTTGGACGGCGAAGAGCAGGATAAGCAAGAGACCCAGCCAGTAGGCCGGGATCGCCGCTCCGATCGAGGCTAGCGCCACGGCAAACCGATCCAGCCAACTGCCCGGTCGTCGCGTGGCGAGCAGAGCCAGCGGTACCGAGATGGCGATGCCAACGGTGAGGCCCGCAAGCGCCAGCAGCATGGTGTCGGACAGGGCCGAGACAAGGTCCGGCCAGACATCCCGCCCGGTGACGGAAGACTGTCCGAAATCCCCGACCAAAAGAGGCGCAATCCAGGCGTGAAAGGCAGGCCAGAACCCGGCGTCCAGTCCGGCCTCGGACCGGATTTGATCCACAACTTCGGGCGGCACTACGAGGTTGTACCGTGCCAGAGCAATGGCCAGCGCGGGATCGCCGGGCGCATGCCACAGCAGCGCAAAGGTTGCCAGTGCTGTGCCCGTCAACACGACAGCGGCGCGCAAGATCAGGCTGGCGGTGAAGTGGATCATGCCACCAGTTCCAGAGCCCCGAGCGAGAAGGCCGCGTCGCGCAAGGTGCGACCATAGTCCGTTTGCGGCGCTTCGACGAAGGCGCGCGCCTCGGTCAGCTCTTCGACGCGACCGGCGCGCAGGACGGCGATATCATCTGCGAAAGCGGCGGCGTAGCCCAGATCGTGCGTCACGATCAGGGCGGCAAAGCCTTCCGCGCGCTGCAACTCCGCGATCAGGCGCGCGGTGTGTTTTTGGGTGACCGCGTCGAGCGCCGACAGCGGTTCGTCGAACAGAACCAGCGGTGGTGCTGCAATCAGCGCCCTCAGAATGCCGACCCGCTGCGCCTGCCCAATGGATACCTGTGCGGGACGGCGAGCCAGCAGATCGGGTGAAATCTCCAAGCCTTCGCACAGGTGATCCAACCGCTTCGGGTCCCGGGGTCTGCCCTGCGCCACCAGTGGCTCCATCACCGACCGGAGCAGCGACAGGCGCGGGTTAAAGGCACTGCGCGGCTCTTGCATAACCAGCGCAGGCCGACAGCGCGGCACAGGCGCATTGTCCCAGGTCACGTGGCCGGAAATGCACGGCACGAGGCCGAGAATGGCGCCGATCAACGTGGACTTGCCCGCTCCACTTTCGCCGACAACCGCAAGTGTTCGGTTCGCCGCGAGGGACAGAGAGATATCCTCCAAGGTCACGGCAGACCCGCGCTGGACCGAGACATGCTCGACGCTCAGCATGGTAGTTCGAGCCAATTGCGATGGGCGCAAAGCGACTTGGCCGCCTGTGTTCCGGGCGCTGACAAAAACTGTGCCGTTGGGGCATCTTCGACAATCCGTCCGGCCTCCATCACCATCAGCCGGCCAACGCGCCGAGCCGCCAAACCAAGATCATGCGTGATGAGGAGGAGCGCTGTCTGTCTGTCCTGTAAATAACTGTCGAGTAGGTCCATCGTGTCTGCCGCCACCACCGGATCCAGGGCCGAGGTCGGCTCGTCCATCACCAACAGGCTGGGCGTGCCGATCAGGGCCATCGCGATGACAAAGCGCTGCTGCATACCCCGGCTCCACCCCCAGGGGCGTTTGCTCATATCGCCGCCCTCGATCCGCAGCGCTGCAAAGAGCTCTGCTTGTCGCGCCGCATCCGGTGCGACGTTCAACGCGCGTTCGGCCTCGCGCCAGTGAAAGGACATGGACCGGAGCGGGTCGAGCGCCTCGTCCGGACTTTGCGGCACATGGGCGACACTCTGGCCTTCCGTGCGCAGCGCATCGATGAGCGCATGACCGAGCGTCGACTTGCCAGAGCCCGACGCGCCAACAAGCCCGACACGTTCGCCGGGCCCGATGTGCACGTTTGTGGGATGCAGGATAGTGCGGCCCGAGCGCACAGCACTCAGGCCGGAGGCGGCAATTGTCATTCGATCAAGGCAGTCTCATGCGTGATCCAATAGGTTTCAGTCGGATGTACGGCGTAGCCCGTCAAGCCAGCCCGTGCGACATTGGTCTGGCTGACGTGAAACACGGGGATCATAGCCGCCTCTGCAGCGATGATCTCCTGCACGCGATCGTAAATCTCCGCCCGCGCTTCCTGATCGAATGTCGTCCGCCCATCCGCCAGCAACTGGTCCAGTTCGGCATTGCTGTACCCACCGGCATTGGACCCGCCAGTGGACTTGAGCAGCGCCTCCAGAACGGCACCCGGGTCGCCCTGCGGCGTCGTCACCCACGCCTGCAGGAACATGTCCGCGGTCCCGTCCGCAATCGCATCGTTGCTGGCGCCATATTCCCCCACGCGCACATTCGCCGTAACGCCAATCGCCTGTAGGAAGGCTTGGGTCAGCTCAGCCGTGGGCGGCAATGCGGCGCGGGAGGAATAAGTCACGATGTCGATCTCAAGCGGGGCGCCGTCCAGCATCCAGAGGCCGCCGTCCTTGGTGGCACCGGCCTCGGCCAGAAGCGTCTCGGCCAGGGCCGGATCATAAACAGGCGCGATGTCCGCCGCCCATCCCATTCCATCCGGATAGACGGTGCTTGCGGGCACGCCGCCGACACCAGACAGGGCTGCATCCACGATCCCCTGACGATCAATCGCAGCCGAAATTGCGCGCCGGATGAGCGGGTTGGCCATCGGGCCGCTGGCGGCGTTCATGGTGTAGAAATAGAGCCGGGCCGTCGGCGCCGCGAAACCAAGCGCCCCGGTCTCCTGAATGCGCGTGAAGTCCGTCTCGGGATAGTTGATCACCATATCAACCTCGCCCGCCTCGAAGGCGAGCGCCGCTGCTCCAGGATCGGGAATGCCGACGACGCGCACCTCTTCGAAGCCAGGCGCGCCAAGGCGGTAGTCTGTATTGGCCTCGACACGATACAGCTGCTCGGGAATGGCTTCGCGGAAGACATAAGGGCCTGTGGCGTTGATCGGAAACTCATCCGATGCGGTGCCAAGGACGGCAAGGCCAGGCTCCGACAGGCTCCACGGGAAGGCGGCATTGGGGCTGTTCGTTTCAAACACGATAACGCGGTCCCCATCGGCAGATATCGAGGCCAGGTCGAGCAGGTTTGCGATGCGCGCATTGTAGCCCGGGTGACCTTCTTCGGAAATCGGGGCAATCGCGTCGACCACGGCCTGCGCCGTCACAGGCGTGCCGTCGTGGAACGCTAGGCCCTCGCGCAGCATGACGCGCCATGTTGTCGGGGAAGTCTGTTCAAGACCAGCCGCCAGCCGTGGATAGAGGTTCAACTCGTAATCGATGCCCATCAGGGTTTCCGTGACGCCAGTCTGGTTCGACATCCAGCCATTGTACCCCGCACGCGGGTCGGGCACCTCGGCCGTTGGCCCAAAACCCACGGAGATAGTGAAGCTCCCCTCCTGCGCCGATGTGGGCAGCGCGCCAAACGCCAAGAGGGCGGCAACAGCAAGTTTCGTCATGAACGACATGGGCGATTTCCTTCAGGCTTATGGGTTGGGCAGAACTTGAGCGGCGTAGCTGTCGCGGGCCAGCGTTCGGGCCTCGGCTTTCGAAAGTGAGGAGAGCGCCTCCTCAACACTCAACCCTTTGGCCTGCGCGTTTTGCCAAATGCGGCGCGCAGATGCCGGAGACCAGGGCAAGGCCGCCTGACCGAGCCAGCGGCGCAGCGGGGCTGGCAATGCATCATAGGTCTGCATGGGATCACCAGAGCGGCGCTTGGCGCGGAGGCTTGTCTGCCCCAGGTTGCGGGCGGGTTGTCGAGACATTCTATTCGCCGGAAATTTGAGATATCCACTCACGCAACTAGCGAAGTTACTAGATACACGCAACACATAATGTTACGTGACACGACAGATGCGCGGAGAACCACATTGAAGCGAAACAGTCGCCTGTCCCTGGCCCTTCACACCCTTAGCCATATGGCTGGCGACCCAGGTCGGATGCGCACCTCGGCCGATATCGCGGAGCATGCGGGTACAAATCCCGTGGTCGTAAGGCGTGTCCTGGGCAGGCTGCGTGAGGCGGGGTTGCTGGCTTCCGAAAAGGGACATGCGGGAGGCTGGCGATTGGCACGCGCGCCCGAGGCAATCACACTCGCCGATGTCTATCTCGCCCTGGACGAAAGACTCGTCGCAAGCGGCCAGATCAACGATGCCCCCGCGTGTTCCGTGGAACATGCATTGCACGAGCGTGTCTCAAGTGTTTTGGAAGATGTCGAACGGAGCTTGATTGAAAGGCTCGGCGAAACCTCGATTTCCGAGGTGCTCGCCACCTGAGCAGTGCGCGCGGACGCCTGCTCCGAACTGGCACTCGAGATGTGATTTCTCTACGAGGCTCGGTCACATCTGTTTCTCCGGCTTCTTTATCGAAACGCTGCGCCCGAACGCAACAGCAGCTTCATCAAACGTAACGATCAAATGGATCAGGCAGACACTGCACGGCGCCGCAGCCCTGCAATCAACCCCACGCCGACGAGCAACATCCATCCCGCCGCGGGAAGTGGGACCGGTGTGGGTGCCACCAGTCCTGCAGCCTCCCGGATAGCCGGGTTGACCCCCGTGATGTCGATGTAGCGCCCGTCGTTGAATCCAAGGACAGACGTGAGAAACGGATCCTCTCCAACCACCATGGACAGAAACGCCTCGGACCCCGCGCCGTTTGCCCACAGCAGGGTGTTCTCGGTCGTGTGGTTGTCGGAATGCCAAAGAACACCGGGCAACACACCCTTCCCATTGTTCTCGATCGGTTGAAACGGGACGGTGTCAGAATTCGGACCCATCGGCGCGCCATTGCCGTGATCTGTCAGCACGATCATCAGCGTTTCATCCCAAGACGAATTGGCCATCACCCAGTCCACGGCGGTGCCCACCGCGCGATTGAAATCGATCTGCTCCTCGATCACCCGCCCCGTCGCGTTTGCGTGCGCCATCCAGTCGACGGCCCCGCCTTCGACCATCAGAAACAAGCCATCGTCATCTTTGCCAAGATGATTGAGCGCCCCGGCCGTCATCGTTGCTAGCGTCGGCACATTGGGCAGCAGTTCGTGACCTATTGGGAAGCCAAGGTTGGGGGACCCGGGCGCGTTCGGGTCCAGCGGTGTCGTGAAGGGGTCGCGGTTGGCCTTCAGCGTTGCGCCAGCTTGCGGAAGGCCGATCAGGCGTCCGTCGATCTCCAGCGAGCCGTCGGCCAGCGCTTCGAAATCCGACGTGGATTCGATCAGTGTCATGGGCGCGCCGGGCGCATTCAGAGCGCTCCAGTCTTCCTCCGACAGCCAGTTGAACTCCGGAGTGGCCAGCCGCTGCGCATTGTCGTCATAATTGGGGTTGCCGCCGCCCATGATCAGATCAAGCGTGCCCTCGTTGATCATCTGATGGGCAATCGCGTGGTTGTCGTTGCGGCTGACGTTCTGCGCCCCGAAGACCGCTGGCGTTGCATGGCTGAAACCAACGCTGGAGACCACGCCAGTCGACCGGCCGGAAGCCTTCATGTCTTGCGTTATGAAAGGCAACGGGTTGCCATCAGGATCGGACGAAATCCGACCGTTGGTTGTTTTCACACCGGTGGCGAGGGCCGTCCCAGCTGCCGCGCTGTCCGTCGCGCCCTGCTTGATCCTTTTGTATCCCTCGATGAAGTCGCCGTCACCGGTTGGTGTGGTATCCCAGGCTGCCTCTGGATCGTATCTTTGTTGCGGGTTCGAGAAAGGCTCGGTTGTCATCCCCAGCTTGACCGAGAAGTCGTCGTATGGCTGCCGCCCCTTCTCGCCGAATTCCCAGTAGCTGGCCATATCAACGGTGCCCCAGGACGCCCCGTCGGAGATGAACAGAATGACGTTATCGACCGTCGCAGCCAAAGAGGGAGTCGGAGCAATCAGCGCGCAGGCCGTGGCAATGGCCGCGGTGCAGTTCTTGAAGGGGTCTTGCATGAATTCGTCTCCCAAAAGCATCCCGATCCGACCCGCATTCGGGACGGAGCGGATCGATGCTTTGAGAGTGAACTCGGGTGAAAAACACTGGGTGACGAAACTATGAAGTTTTTGCAAAGCCTGCGGTGGGTGCTGATCACACGGACGCCAGATGCGCGAATGGTTTTGTCAGGTTACAGAAGCGAAAAAATGCTACGCATAGCCCGCGGCGGGGTCAGGTGAAGCAGCGTGATTGAGCCGACCAGCGTCGGTCACATTTCATCCGCTGGAAAATCAACATGTATATGATTGCCGTCGCAATCCTCGACGTTGACTTGAACGATTGGCAGCCCGGGCACGCGCACCACATCGGCGACAATACCGTTGTCTTCCAGTCGTTTGATAAAAGCGGAGTAGCCCGTGGCCTTGAGCGCGAAATGCTCGATCTTGGGTTCGACCGATGCGCAGTCCTGTTCCACCTCAACCAGATGAACCATCGCATGATCCCCTGAATAGAGCCATGCCCCCCCAAAGCCGAAGTCCGGTCGGGGACCGCTTTTCAGTCCCAGATACTTCTCGTACCACTGTATCATCTCGTCGAGCTTGCTCGTCCGGACGTTTACATGATCGAGCCGTTGGATCTCCATGTGAGCGCTCCCTTCCTTGGTATGATCTCTGCGCTTAAAGACGCGCGAGGCTGATTGGTCGGCCAGCGCTGAGCCGGTCGAGAGCTGACAGGATCGCGTGCCGGTCAATGCCAAAGTGATGATAGAGGTCTGCCACTGTACCAGTTTGACCGAAATGCTCCACACCGAGACTGACTGTGGGATGGCCATGCACGCCGCCGACCCAACTCAGCGTGGCGGGATGGCCATCGATCACGGTAATCAGCGTGGCATGTCGCGGGACCGAGGCCAGAAGGTTTTCAATGTGTGAGGTGGCACCAGCGTTTCCGTGGGCGCGCTGCCGCTGCGCCGACTGCCACCCCGCGTTCAGCCTGTCAGCGGAGGTCACCGCAAGTACGCCAAGATCGCGTCGGTCTGCGCCCACATGCCCAGCGGCTGCGATCGCCTCGGTTGCAACCCCACCTTGATAGACCAGAACCGCTTCACAGTTCGGGCCCGGTTCGCGCAGCCAGTATGCTCCGTCCAGAATACCTTGCCGCCGCGGCTTGGACATCGGCAGTCTCATCTGCTCGATTGGGCGCGTGGTCAGGCGCAGATAAACCGAGCCGCCTGTTTCATCCCGAAGCCAGGTGCGTTCGTCGGGATCGCCTTCTCCATCGCGCTGCAGGTAGTCGAACGACCACTCCATGATAACGGCCAGCTCATCGGCAAAAGCAGGCTCGAACGCTGCAAGACCGTCCTGGCTCATCCCGATCAGCGGTGACGCGATGGATTGATGCGCGCCACCCTCGGACGCCAGAGACACACCGGAAGGCGTGCCGACGAGGATAAAGCGGGCGTCCTGGTAGCAGGCGTAGTTGAGCGCATCAAGCCCACGGCTGACGAAGGGATCATAGAGCGTGCCGATGGGGATCAGCCGTTCTCCAAACACGGAATGCGACAGACCTGCTGCCCCGAGGAGCAGGAAAAGGTTCATCTCTGCGATACCCAGCTCAAGATGCTGACCAGACGGCGAAAACCGCCATTTCTGCGTGCTCGGGACACGCTCATCCCGGAAAGTGTCGGGGACCTCCTGCCGGGCGAAGAGACCGCGGCGGTTTACCCACGGGCCGAGGTTTGTCGATACGGTTACGTCAGGCGAGGTTGTCACGATGCGCGTGGACAGATCACTGTCGCCCTTTGCCAGTGCGTCGAGTATTCTGCCGAAAGCGGCCTGGGTCGAGGTCGTTGTTTCCCCAGGTACTATGATTTCGGGCACGGAGACACGCTCAGCGCGGCGGCGGCGTGGGCCTTCGGCGAAAAACGGGGCGCGGCTGAGACAGGCGCGGACATCCGCTTCATCGACGTCCAGACCCTCGAAGAGATCCCATTCGTGGCCTTTGCGGACCCCCATCTGCTCTCGGAACCGCTCCATCTGAGCTTCGGTCATCAGCCCCGCGTGGTTGTCCTTATGACCCGCCAGCGGTGTGCCCCACCCTTTTACGGTGTAGGCGATGAAGGCCACTGGCTCATCGTGATCGATACCTTGAAACGCCGACATCAGCGTTTCAAGGCAGTGGCCTCCGAGGTTTTCCATCAAACCGGCAAGGGCGTCGTCGCTGTAGCTTTCAATTAAGCCTCGCGTGTCGCCCTCGTCACCGAGATCGGCAAGCAGCCGCATCCGCCACGCCGCTCCCCGCTGAAACGTGAGCGCGGAGTACACCGCGTTCGGACACGCGTCGATCCATGCACGCAATCGCTCACCGCCAGGGCGCTTGAAGGCCTCGCGTTGCAGCACACCATACTTCAACACTTCGACATGCCAGCCAAAGGCCCGGAAGATGTCGGTGACCCGGGAGTACAGACCCTCGCGCACCACGCCGTCCAGGCTTTGACGATTGTAATCGATCACCCACCAGGTGTTTCGGAGCCCGTGCTTCCAGCCTTCTTGCAGGCATTCATAGATATTGCCCTCGTCCAGCTCCGCGTCTCCGACCAGCGCAATCATCCGCCCCTCGTCGCGCGGCGCACTCCACGCTTTGGCCTGGATGTAGTCCTGTACCATCGACGCGAAGGCCGTGATCGCGACACCGAGCCCAACCGATCCTGTCGAGAAATCGACATCATCGACATCCTTTGTGCGGCTGGGATAACTCTGGGCACCTCCGTAACCGCGGAACCTTTCCAGGTTTTCACGGGTCTGATTGCCCATAAGGTACTGGATCGCATGAAATACCGGCGAGGCGTGCGGTTTGACCGCCACCCGGTCTTCCGGTCGCAGCGTGGCGAAATAGAGCGCGGTCATGATCGTGACCATGGAGGCCGATGACGCCTGATGACCGCCGACCTTGATCTCATCCTTCTCGCGGATGTGGTTGGCGTTGTGGACCATCCAGCACGCGAACCAGAGCAGCTTCTTTTCGATCGCACGGAGGAGTTTCGGGTCGGTCATTGTCTGTCCTCGGCGATGTCGCAGAGCGTCTTCTCTTTGACGATCGCCCGGGCGATCCGGCCCTCGCCCACGACACCCGATGCGTCTTCGGTCTTAACGGTGAACCAGAAGAGCTTGCCGTCCTGCTCAGAGAATGTGGCTGTCGAGGTGACGCGAGCGCCGACCAGTGTCGGCGCCTGATGCCGCACGTCGACGTGCACGCCCACGCAGACGTCGCCCTCGTCAAGCAACGGGCGCATTAGCTCGGCACAGGCGCGCTCCATGTGGGCGACCACAAAAGGGGTGCCGAAAACACAGGGCAGCTTGGGCCCGGTTTCGTGCGACAGAGACGCCGCCGTTCGCGCCATATCGACATCTGCAGAGAAACTGGCGGACTGACCGATTTCCAGTGTCATGTCACGCTCCATGTCTGTTTGTCAGGCCGCTCAGCGACTTGAACCCTGCCGTCTGGAACCTGACGAGTGTTTCAAGGCTTTCGGACGGCCCGCGCCCCACGCCTTTCGACTGTCCAAGGCGGGCTGGACGGCCCGTGTCGGCACACAGCCCCAGCATCGCAGCGACCATGGCCGAAAACCCCTCGATCACGTCGGCCTCGGGCACATCCGGCAGGGTGCGACGAAACTCGATCAGGTATTCCCGTGCCGTCGCATCATAGTGACGGGCGATGATCTCTGTGCCGAGCGGGGAGTTCGCCAGGCGACCCATCAGGGCGGCATAGGTTCTCCAGCCTTTGTCCCCTTCCCCCGCTGACAGCACAAACGGGCTGATGTAATCGCGCACGAGCGTTTCGATGGGAATCTGGGCCCCCGGCGAAGCCCCTCTGGCAGCGGTCAAGGCGGCCATCCTGAGTTCGGTCATGATCACGGACCGCCGCGCGATTACGGTATCAAAAAGCGCGTCCTTCGGCCCGAAGTGATACCCGACCGCGTGCAACTGAACGTCCGCCGCGTTGGCAACATCCCGCAGCGTGGCCCCGTCATAACCCTCGTCCGCAAAGAGCTGTTCGGCAGCATCGAGGATGCGTTCGCGTGTCCCGTCAGATGATTTCCCCTTCGGACGCCCTGGCTTTCGCGATGACGCCTTCTTCGGGGTCGGCGGGGTGGCCGCGAAGGCGGTCTCCAAGCTGATCTCCTCATCCAACCGGTCCATGCCTTGCGTCACGCCGCACCTTTCCTGTCCAACCGCTTCGGCGAAAGCTGCAGAATCTCCGCGGCCTCTTCAGGCGTTGCAGCGCGTAGCCCCAGGCCTTGCAGAATGGTTTTCACCTGCCGGACCTGTTCGGCATTCGATGTCGCCAGTCGACCGGGTCCAGACCAAAGCGAATCCTCCAGCCCGACACGGACATGCCCACCCGACGCAGCAACCGTCGCAGCGACGCGCATTTGATGCGCCCCAGCGCCGAGCGCAGACCAAACCAGATCCGAGCCGAAGAGCCGTTCGGCGGTGCGGCGCATATGGGTGATGTCGTCCACATGCGCACCGATCCCGCCCATCAGGCCAAAGACCGTCTGCACGAAGAACGGCGGCTTAACCGCGCCGATTTCCGCAAAGTGCGCCAGATTGTAGAGGTGGGAGGTGTCATAGCATTCGAACTCGAACCGCGTCCCGTTCTCACTGCAGGCCTGCAGGATGTGTGAGATGTCGCTATAGCTGTTGCGGAAGACCAGATCGCGGCTGTTTTCCAGATGCTCTCGCTCCCAATCATGCCGGAAATCCGAGTGGCGCTTCAGCATCGGGAAGAGCCCCATATTCATCGATCCCATGTTGAGCGAGGCGAGCTGTGGCGCCAGTTCACGCGCGGGCGCGACACGCTCGGCTGCTGTCATGTAAGGGCTGCCACCGGTGGTCAGGTTGAGCACCGCATCAGTCGCCGCAGCCAGAGGGCCGACGATGCGCTGAAACGCCGCCACGCTCTGGTCCGGCCGTCCTGTCTCCTCGTCACGCCCGTGGAGATGCAGGACGGTTGCACCTGCCTCGGCTGCCTCGACGGCGGAGGCCACAATCTCTTCAGCCGTCACCGGAAGATGCGGAGACATCGACGGTGTATGGATGGCGCCGGTGATGGCGCAGGTGATGATGACCGGTCTCGGGTTTGCCATTCTACTCTCTTCTACTCTGCGGCAAGCGCCGCTTCCGCCTCCCGGATCAAACCCCGCAGAACGGGCGGGGTCACCGGCAGTGCGGAAATCCTAACGCCTTTTTCGCGCAGCGCATCCTCGATTGCGGTCGTCAGGGCAGAAGGTGCACCCAAGCGCCCGCCTTCGCCACCGCCCTTGATCCCGTATTCGGTGTAAGGGCTTGGTGTTTCGACATGACCGAGCTTGAGGTTGGTCGGCATTTCATGCGCCGAGGGCAGCGCAAACTCCGCGAAGTTGGGGTTGGTGAATTGCCCGTCTTCGTCATAGATGAACTGCTCGGTCAGGGTTGTACCGATGCCATTTGCCGTGCCGCCCCAAACCTGCCCACCAAGGGTGCGCGGATTCACGATGGTGCCGTTGTCATGTACGGCTGCGTAGTCAAGGATCTCGACCTTGCCCGTCGCAGGATCAACCTCAACCGCCGCCATGTGGCAGATATGCCCGACAATGGGATAGAAGATGCCGAGATGCTCCCGCTCGGGGTGCGGTTCGGCGGAGATGGGATGGTCATAGACCGCGGTCGTCTCGAGCCCGCTGTCGAACTCTTCCCCATCGGGAAAGCTCAACCGGAAGAAGCTCGACATCAAGGCAATCTCGGCAAAACTCTTGGCCTGATCTTCGAGCCCGTCTTTGACCGCGACGCTACCGCCCCGGAGTTCCAGGTCCTCGGGACGCCTTTGCAGCAAGTGCGCCCCAAATCGCTTCAGCTTCTCCTCAAGGCGGATCGACGCTGTGACACAGGCCCCGGTGACCATGGCGGTAAAGCGGCTGCCCTGCGGGCCGACGCCGTTGAATCCGGTCTGGCTGTCGGCGTAGTTGAACGCGATGTCCTCGGGCGCAACGGTCAGACGCTCCGCCAGAACCTGGGTCACCACGGTCTCGGGGCTCGTGCCCACCATACAGGAATTGAGCGTGACAAAGAGCTTGCCCGAGGGATCAAACCGGGCCGAAATCCCTTCCGGCGTCGAGGTGAGCGTGAAGCCAGGCGTCTCCTTGTTGTTCAGAAACCACCATTCGGTCGGGCCATATACGCTGCGCTCCATGCAGGTGGCCACACCGACACCCACGCAGCGCCCTTCGGCGCGGGCGGCGGCGGCCTTCTGCTTCCAGCCGTCAAGGTCGAACAAAGACTTTGCCTGTGACAAGACTTCCTGGAAGTTGCCGCTGTCATAGATATTCCCCGTCGTGATCATGTAGGGAAACTCGTCCGGCTGGATCATGTTCTGCTCACGCAACTCCACGGGGTCGCGGGCGAGCTCTTCTGCCGCCGCATCCGCCATGCGTTCCATCACCCAATTCGTGACTTCCGAGCCGAAGCCGCGATAGGGGCCCTGCTGGCACTTGTTAGTCAGCACGGCAATCACCCGCATGGCGAAGCTTTCGATCCGGTAAGGGCCGGTCACCTGGGCCATGGCATTGCCGTGGGTCCCAACGCCAAACTGGAGATAGGCGCCGTAGTCATCGAGAACAGTGAACCGCAGGGACTTGAAGGTGCCATCGTTCATCACCGCCAGCTCACAGTCATAGAGCCTGTCCGAGCCGTGACTGTCCGAATTGGTGAAATGCTCGAGCCGATCCTCAATGTATTTCACCGGCACACCGGCCAGCCGCGACAGACCAGCGGTCAGGATGATGATCTTGTGGATGAAGACCTTTGAGCCGAAGCTACCACCGGTCAGCACCGGGACCAGGCGCAACTCTCCGGGGGACACCCGCAGGCTGCCACCGATCACGAAGGGAATGAAGTTGTAGAAGTTGGTGTTGGCGTGGATCGTGTAGCCGCCCTTGAACGCATCGTACTCCGCGACGACACCACAGGTTTCGATGGCCTGGGCCGAGGACCGGTTCCAGCGCAGACGCCGCTTGATGATCTTATCCGCGCCCGCGAAATCGTCTTCGACCGGGCCGAAGCTGAAGCTCTCGTCAAGCGCGCTATTGCTGTCACGATCTTCAGGGTGCAGCACGGCATCTCCCGTTGCGTCGAGCGCCGCCTCGATGTCCACATTCGCGGGAAGCACCTCCCACTCAACCTCCACCAGGGCCGCCGCATCTTCGGCGATATAGCGATCCTCCGCCACAACGGCGGCGACCACCTCCCCGACATGGCGCACCTTGTCGATACAGATGGCATGCTGGGTCACCGGAGGAGATGCGAAACTTGGGCACGGATCGACAACCGTTGCGAGATCAGCGCCTGTATACACACCGATCACACCCGGTAGCGCCGTGGCCTTCGACGTATCAATGGAGACAATGCGCGCGTGCGCGTGCGGGCTGCTGACCATGGCGGCGTGGGCCATGCCCGGCACAACGACATCGTCCACATAGCCGCCTTTGCCAGCCAGAATGCGTGGGTCTTCCACCCGTTTCATGCTTTGGCCGATCCAGGTCATCCCGGCACGTGGCTTCTCCCGCTGACGGCTCGGCGGGATGACGTTGCTTTTCAGATGCGAAGTCATGATCTTCCTCCTTTGCCGGTCGTCAGGCGGTTTGCAATGCATCATCGGCCTGCTCAGCGCGCAGCTTCTTCGCTGCCGAGCGGATCGCGTCGATGATGTATTCGTAGCCGGTGCAGCGGCATAGATTGCCCGAGATCGCCTCGCGGATATCCGCGTCCGAGGGGTCTGGGTTTTCGGCCAGCAACTCCTGTGCGGCGGCCAACATGCCCGGGGTACAGAAACCGCATTGCAGCCCGTGCTCTTCCCAGAACGCTTCCTGGATGGGATGCAGTGTGCCGGCACTGCCATATCCTTCCACGGTGGTGAGCGAGGCGCCATCGGCCTGAACGGCAAACATCAGGCAGGCGCGCACAGCCACGCCGTCAACAAGAATAGTACAGGCCCCGCAGACCCCATGCTCGCACCCCACATGCGTTCCCGGAAGGGCAAGATCCTGTCTGATAAAATCACTGAGCAGTTTCCTTGGCGCGACTGTAGCCTCGCGTTTACGTCCGTTGACGATCAGTTCTATTGCTATCTTTTTCATGTCACCCTCCCCTTCAACTGGCGCGATCAACTGCCGCGGCGAGCGCACGCGGCACCAAAGCGCGCACAAGATCGCGCTTGTAATCGGCGGTCACGGCGCCAGAGCCCGACGGCTCCAGCGCGTCGGCTGCCGTAGCTGCGACCGCTTCGAACAGGTCAGCCGACGGGGCTTGCCCGGAGAGGGCGTCCTCGATATCGCGCAGACGCATCGCGGCCACACCCACTCCGGCAGCTGCGATGCGGACGTCTGTCAGCGCGCCCCCATCCACGCGCAGCATGCAGGCGATGGCCGCCCAAGCGAAATCACCCTTGCGCATGCTCACTTCCTCGAAGCCCCAGCCGCTCCGTGGAGCGGGTTTTGGTATTCGGACTTCCACCAGCATCTCGTCGTCATCGCGTAGCGTTTCATAGGTTCCGACAAAGAAATCCGTAGCCGCAACGTCACGTGTGGACCCGTCGCGCGCAAGGACCAGAGAGGCGTCCAATACCTGAGCTATTGCTGGCATTTCAGAGGCCGGATCAGCATGACAGAGGTTGCCACAGAGTGTTCCGCGATTGCGCACCGCCTTATGTGCGATCCACTCGTACGCGTGGGCCATCAGGGGCACAGTCTTGGCAATCAAGGGGGACGACTGGATCACAGCGTGGCGGGCAAGCGCGCCAATTGCGATCGTGTCTCCATTGTCGCGGATGTAATCCAGTTCGGACAGGCGATTGATGTCAATCAAATGCTCAGGCTGTGCCAGCCGATAGTTCATCATCGGCACAAGGCTTTGCCCACCCGCGATGATGCTCGCGCTATCGTGGGCACCCAGCAGGGCGAGCGCGCCCTGCAGGTCCTCTGGCCTGTGATAGTCGAAAGGCGCTGGTTTCATGATTTCCTCCCTGTTTTCTCAGCCGGCGAAGCGGGGCTCCGCAATGCCGCGGATCCCGAGACCGCGAATACGAAAGAGCCCCCCTGCCGCGAATTGTGGCTTCGCTTCGACGGCGAAGTTGTCATGGCTTGCCGGATGGCTCACGCGCGCCATCGATGTGACGTAAATCTCGTCGAGGTCCGGCCCGCCGAAGATGACAGACGTAATGTTTTTGACCGGCATCGAAATCTTCCGGTCGATCTGGCCGTCCGGCGCATAACGAATAAGATCACCCGAGATGACCTGCGCATTCCAAAGGTAGCCTTCAGCATCGACGGTTGAGCCATCGGCAAATCCTGCGTCGTCGGAGGTGGATGCAAAGACGCGCCGATTTGAAACCGCGCCAGTATCGATGTCGTAGTCGTAGGCCCAGATCTCGTTCTTGAATGTATCTGCGAAGTAAAATGTGCTGTCGTCCGGGCTCCAACAGGGGCCATTCGAACAAATGATCCCACTTTCGACTTTGGTTAGGCTCAGATCGGGGTCCAGCCGCCAGAGACCGCAAACGCCAAGCTCTTCCTGGTCATCCATGCCGCCAGCGAAAAACCGGCCCCGACGGTCGCACTTTCCATCATTCAGCCGAGCGCGCGTCGGATCATCATCAACTTTGGCGATCAATTGGGTTTCGCCTGTGCCGAAATTGAAGCCGTAAAAACCATCGGACAGGGCAAGGACTGCCCCGCCGTCCTTGCGCAACGCCATCGCGCCAACATCCGCATCCAGTGACCAGCTTCTGACCTCGCCGCTCTCCGGATCAAGACGCCAGATCGCGTCCTTCCCAACCCGCCTGCCGGTGCTGTCCACCCAGTAGAGACACTGGTCAGCGACATCCCACACAGGTCCTTCGCCGAGGTGATTATCGGCAGTGAGAAGGCATTCGATGGTGAATTCTGGCGTCACGCGTAATCCTACGATTCGCTCGATTGCCAATCATTCTAATAATTATTTGTACGATTGTATAATAAAAATTAAACTGCGGCTGTAATGCAGCGACATCTAGCTCTCGTTTCCAGTTGATCTGCGTCAGCAGCGCGACGGCTTTGCACTTGGACGATTTGACCTTTGTACACTGCCGATCTTGACGCGATTGCAGGCTCGTCCATCTGTCTTTTTGAAAGCCACGAGCACCACAGCGAAGCCTTTATCGAAGAGGCTAAATCTCCACTGTCAGACAGCGCGTTCGCAGGCGCTTAAACCAGCACAAAGGCGGTCAGCTGCGTCTTGACACGCGCCAGGCAACCGCGAGAACGGCCTGCAACGACAGAAAGTGACAGCTTCGATGTCATCGAAAGCGAGGGATCAAGGCACATCCACAGCCAACGATCTCGATTTGACACCGTGTTCTTTGCGATGTTTCTCCATTTGAGCAATGGCTTCATCGAGAGGGCTGCGATCCACCATGCCAGAAAAGTTGTCGGTAGTAGCCATCGCTTGCGCAAACAAGGCGTAGCGCTCATCGCTCACGGCCAGTAGCCGCCGAAGCTCCCACAAAGGATCCGAATGGTCATCGGCGCGGATGTCGATCAATGGATAGGGCTGCCGCTTGAAGATCACCAGAGCGGCGGCCTGGCGGCCACGTCTGTCCCCACCCGCAGCCTCACCCGCCTCCATCGCGGTCAGCAACCTGTCGGCAAAGGGCAACTCCGGGTGGTCAAGGAAACTCACCAGCGTCTTCTGAATGACTTCGGGGCCGACAAGCATGTTCCCGGCAACCGAAACGTCGGGGGCGGAGACATGCCCCGCCCAAGGCACGCAATCAGAGCCTGTATGCTGGATCATCTGGCCATCCGGTGCGAGGAAATGCGCCTGCCTTGAACCTTGACCTGCATCGCGAGCCACGAAATCGGCTAGAATATCAGCGGGCGGCTCTCCCGCGTCCAGCCGCGACAGCCCCTCGATGCCCCAGAGCGGGTTGACGAAGGCCTGACTGGCAACCGCAGCGGTGGGCGACACCCATGGAACTTGAACACCGCAGGCAAAGAAGCGGCTGGCCACCGCAATGCCGATCTCGCCGGTTTCCGAATGTCGAGCAACGATTGAATAGGTCATGGTGCACCTCTTCCGATCTGGTGTGACAGCATCTGACATCTTGAGGGGCAACACCACGCCGTCGCGGCTATGCCATCCTAAACCAGGATATCAGCAACAGACTACCAGACAGGCGCCCAAATAAAATGCATCCACAGCGCGCGCGAAAATTTCTGCATATAAAACAGGCTCAAACAACTTCGTGAGCCGGGTTTTGGCGCCTAAGAAACTGTCAATCAGCATCCAACAAGCTAACTCAGCATTAACTTGTTACCTGCCGGACGGCATCCATGAACCTGCTGGAAATTGAAAACTTGACGGTTGAACACCAGTCCGACGGTGTGACAACAAAGCTGGTGGATGATCTGTCATACACCGTGGCGCCCGGCGAAACTCTGGCAATCGTTGGGGAATCCGGGTCGGGCAAATCTCTGTCTTCCCTTGCCGTCATGGGTCTGCTGTCGAGCGATCTGCGGATCGCGTCCGGTTCGATCAGGATGGATGGGACCGACCTTGTGGACCTGTCGCCCGAACAGATGCGTCAACGGCGTGGGCGCGACATGTCGATGGTGTTTCAGGAACCCATGACGTCCCTCAACCCGGTCCGCACGATCGGCAGCCAGATCACGGAGAGCATCGAAGAGAACCTTGGCCTCTCCAAAGCAGAGGCGCGGCAGCGGGCGATTTCGCTGTTGAACGAAGTGGGCGTGGCCGATGCCGAACGACGAATGCGCCAATATCCGCATCACTTCTCAGGCGGAATGCGGCAGCGCGTGATGATTGCAATCGCACTCGCGGCGTCACCCAAGCTCATCATCGCGGATGAGCCAACCACCGCGCTGGACGTCACCATCCAAGCGCAGATCCTCGATCTGATGGCCGGGATTTGCCGCGAGCACAAAACGGCGCTGATCCTGATCACGCACAACCTCGGGATCGTCGCACGCTATGCAGACCGGGTAAATGTGATGTACGGCGGGCGGATCGTGGAAACCGGCTCTGCAGCCGATGTGTACCACGCGCCGCATCATCCCTACACGCAAGGACTCCTGCGCTCCGTTCCGCGGCTGGACCAAAGCCGCAGAGAGCCGTTGCAGCCGATCATGGGCAACCCAGCAGACCCCTTCACGACCATAAGCGGATGCAGGTTCCACCCACGGTGCCAGTATGCTCAGGAGAGATGCCGCACCGAGGTGCCTCGCTTCGACGGCAAGACCGCCTGCCACTATCCCCTCGCTTCTGAAAAGCGGGAAGCATCCTGATGGGCCAGCCGATTCTGAGGATCGAGGGTGTTTCGGTGCATTTTCCCGTACGGAGGGGTGTGTTGCAACGGAAGGTCTCCGAGGTGAAAGCCGTCGAGAACGTGACGCTTTCGCTCAACCGCGGTGAGGCGTTTGGCCTCGTGGGTGAGTCCGGCTGCGGCAAGACGACTCTGGCCCGAACCGTGCTGCGGCTGGTCGACGCCACGGAAGGTGCGATCTGGTTTGATGGCAAGAATATCACTGATCTCAAGGGCAGATCGCTGGCGCCCTATCGCAAACGGGTTGCCGCCGTTTTCCAGGACCCGTTCTCCTCATTGAACCCCCGAATGAAAGCGGAGGCGATCATTGCCGAGGTCTTGGCCGTCCATGCGTATCGGGGAAACATACGGGAGCGTGTGGTTGAATTGATGGGGCTCTGCGGGCTGTCGGAGCGTTTTGTCGACCTCTACCCTCACCAGATGTCCGGCGGACAGCGTCAACGCGTCGGGATCGCGCGAGCCCTTGCACTTGAGCCAGATCTGATCGTCTGTGACGAAGCGGTTTCCGCGCTCGACGTCTCGATCCAGGCGCAGATCATCAACTTGCTGGAAGACCTGCGGGCGCGTCTCGACCTGACATACCTCTTCATCGGCCATGACCTGTCAATCGTGCGCCATCTCTGCGACAGAGTTGCGGTCATGTACCTTGGGCGGGTGATGGAGAGTGCAAGTTCCGAAGAACTCTTTGCCAATCCTCAGCACCCCTACACGCAGGCGTTGATAGACGCGGTGCCCAACCCTGACCCGCTGTCTGAAAGCACAAGGGACCACGTGACGCTCAAAGGCGAAGTGCCCAGCCCGCTCGATCCGCCATCAGGCTGCGTGTTCCATCCCCGCTGCCCCATCGCAATGGATGTATGCAGAAGGACGGTTCCGGCAGCCGAGTTGCTCAGACCCGGCCATGTTGCCGCCTGTCACGCAGCAGCATCGCAACACAACAATTGAATGAAAAAACTACCACCAACAGGAGAGACCCATGACAGAGAAAGATGTTATCAAACGCGCCGAGGCCGAACTGCGGGACGCATATGACTTCGATCCTCGCGATCCGCTGTTTGGACTGAGCAAGGACGACCTGCGCGGCAGCAAGATGACACGGCGCACGACCTTGCGCCTGCTTGCAGCCGGTGGTGCGTTGAGCCTGGCGCAGGTTCTGCCGGGACTGCGCCCGCGCGCGGCGATGGCGGACGGACACGGCGGTGGCGAGTTGAACTGCGCCTGGGCCGGGGTGGGCGAGATCACAACGCTCGACCCAGCTCAGATCGGTCAGGTTCTGCAATTCCAGATCGCGTCGAACATCTATGGCGGCCTCATGCACATCGACAACAACCTGGTCGCGCAGGGCGATCTCGCCGAGAGCTGGGAGGTCAGCGACGACGGTTTGGAATACACGATCAAGCTGCGCGAAGGTGTGACCTTCCACAACGGCGACGCCTTCAACGCGGACGACGTGGTCTTTACCTTCGAGCGCTCAAGCGATCCGGAAAAGTCCCGCCACAGCCGCGTGATCGCGAATGTGGCCGAATTGCAGAAATTGAACGATTTCGAAGTGAAGTTCATCCTCAAGCAGCCGCAAGCCTCCTTCATGACAAAAGCGCTGGAACGCGCGTCCGGCCGGGCGATGACCATCGTGTCCCGCGGCGGTCTGGAAGCGCTCGGAACGGCGCAATACGGCATCACGCCTATCGGGACGGGGCCTTACAAGGTGACGTCGCACACGCTCGGCCAGGCCGTCGTGCTGGAGAAGTTTGCAGACTACTACGACCCCGACCGCCCCAAGCTCGACAAGATCACAATCCAGCCCGTCGATGGGGTCGAGCCCTTGGCGGCAGCCCTTGAGTCCGGTGATATCCAATATGTCGGCGGCAATCCCTTCCCGTCGCAACTGATCGACCGGATGCGGTCGAACCCCGATCTGGTGGTCGACGTGAAGCCGGCGCCCGGCTTCCAGTCTGTCTGGATCAACCCGTGGCACGAGTCCATGAAAGTGACCGACTTCGACAAGTCGCTGGAAGAGTTGAAGCAGGACAAGGGCTTCATGGTGCGGCTGGCCATCGCCAAGGCGCTTGATCGCGATCTCTTCGTCCAGCAGGGCCGCTTCGGCTTTGGCATTCCAGCGCATGGCACGATCAACCCGGCCATGAGCTTTTTCTTCGACGACGGGCTGGCGGAAACATCCGAACAGGCCTTTGACCCCGAGGGTGCAAAGGCGCTGATGGCTGAGGCAGGCTACCCCGATGGCGCCGGCTTCCCCGACCTGAAGCTGCAGACCACCCCCAACACCAAGCGCGACGGCCAAGTCGTGGCCAACATCCTCAAGCAGGTGCTGGGCATCAACGTCCTGGTCGATCCGAAAGATTTCTCCATAGGGATCGAGGAGTTCAACGCCATGGATATCGACCTGCGCCTTGGGGGTTCCGGCGGCGACTACGACCCGGATGACGGCTTGGTCGACTGGATGCAGACCGCGTCGAAATTCAACGGCCCGGACCGCGACAAGGAGATGATGCCCTTCGGCTTCTGGAGCGAGGCGGAAACCGACGCATTGGTCGACCAGCAATCGGTGACCGCGGACCCAGAAGCCCGGCGCGCACTCGTGCAACAGGCGAATGCGATCACGTCCAACAAGGTGGCCTGCGCGTTCCTCTATCACCCGGTCGATGTGCTTGTACACGGCACCGCGGTAAACGTGCCCGAAGACGCGCGCATTCCCGGGCTGCATGAGCTTGATCGCATCTCGCTGGCCTGATTGAACGAAAGGCGGGCGGGCCACCCGGGCCCGCCCGACATCTCATGGCATCATACATCCTCAGACGCCTGATCGGATCGGCGCTCGTCATGCTTGCGGTGGCGACGCTTGTCTTCTTCATGATCCGCCTTGTGCCCGGTGATCCGATTGCCGCCATGCTCGCGGACAGCGGCAGCCCCGAGGCGCGCGAGGCCATGATCCGCAGGCTTGGTCTCGATCAACCGCTCATCGTACAGTTCTGGAAGTGGTTCACCGCGATGCTGCAGGGCGACCTCGGGGCGTCGCTTTACGGCAACAACCAGCCGGTCTCGACGATCCTGCTCGAGGCCCTACCGCGGACACTGTCGCTCGCCTTCCTGTCGTTTGTCATCGCCCTCGCCATTGCCATCCCGGCAGGCATCCTATCGGCCACACGCAAGAATACGGCCACCGATACGACCGTGTCTCTCTTTGCCTTTCTGGGTTTGTCGATGCCCGATTTCTGGCTGGCGATCCTGCTCATCATTGTCTTCGCCGCCAACCTGCAATGGCTGCCCGCAATCGGATATGCACCGCTGTCCGAAGGGTTCTGGCCGTGGCTGAGCCACCTGATCCTGCCGTCAATTGCCATCGGAACCGGTTTCTCCGCAATTATCGCGCGGATGATCCGCTCCTCCATGCTGGAGGTGATGAAGGCCGACTACATGCGCACTGCAGCCTCCAAAGGCCTCACGGTACGCGCTCAGATGTTGCGCCACGCGTTTCCCAACGCGCTGATCCCCGTTGTGACCGTGATCGGGATCGCCTTTGCGCTGCTGATCTCCGGCGCCGTGGTGGTAGAGAACGTTTTTGCCATCAAGGGGCTGGGCCGTGTCCTGATCCAGGGCATTCAGAACCGGGACTATCCGGTTGTGCAGGGCGCGGTGCTGGTCGTCTCGGCCTTCTTTGTGCTCTCAAATCTCGCGGTCGATATCCTCTACGCGGTCATTGACCCCAGAATCCGGTATTCCTGATGACCGACGCATCCACAGGCAACCTCGACCTCCCCGAAACCGTCCCGCCGAAGTCTCGGTTGCGCAGCACATTTGCGCGCGACCGAAAGGCGCAGGTTGGCCTCGTCATTCTCGTCTTCTTTCTGCTGACCGCTCTGCTTGCCCCGCTGATCGCGCCGTTCGACCCCAACGAGATGACGCTGGACATGATGAACAGCCCCTCGGCGAAACATTGGCTGGGCACCGACGATCTGGGGCGTGATCTGCTGTCACGGATCATCTGGGGCACGCAGATTTCCTTGCTGGTCGGCGTCTCCACGGTCGCGCTTGCGCTGGTGGCGGGTGTGGCGCTTGGCGTGCTGGCGGGTTACTACGGCGGCTGGATCGACAACATCATCATGCGCTACATCGATCTGCAGTGGGCCTTCCCCAACTTCATCATCGCCGTCTATCTGGTCGCGGTTTTCGGGACCGGGTTGCTGAATGTCATCGTGGCCATTGCGCTGGCTTTCCTGGACGACTTTGCCCGCATCGCGCGGTCCATGGTGCTGACCCTGAAGGAAGAACAATTCATCGATGCGGCCCGCGTCCAGGGGTTTTCCGATGCGCGGATCATGTTCCGACACATCCTGCCCAACGCCCTGGCCCCCATCATCGTACAGGCCACCGTGAGCGTCTCTTACGCTATTCTTGGCGAGGCGTCGCTGTCGTTCCTGGGGCTCGGCGTAGGACCGAACACACCGACGTGGGGGCTGATCCTGGCAGATGGCCGCAGCTTCATCTCGCAAGCCTGGTGGCTTGGCGTCTACCCAGGTGTCGCCATCATGCTGGTTGTTCTGGCAATCAACTTTGTCGGCGATGGGCTGCGGGACGCGTTGGATGTGCGAGAGACCGGCAACTGAGTGCACGGCCTCTCAGAACTCAGGTCCATCGTCTTGGCACTTTCGCAATGCGCTCTGGCGGCTGACGTCAAATGCGACCGGCTATGCGCCTGGAGCTGATGCCGTTTCGCCGCGGGCCGCCCAAAGCCTATCGTCCGCTGTAAGACCATGCTGCTCGTTCGAAACCGCCTCCCTAGCGGCCGATCCGGTCCTTGACGTCGGCTGCAAAGTCTTCGTAGCGCCGAAGCGACTTCACATCGACCTGAACATGGTGACCCATCTTCTGCATGATCGGCAGATCGAACAGGATCTGATCCAGCGCATCAGGCGACGCGACATCGACAATGGCGAGGACCTTGCGCTCGCCCACGACTTTCCAAAGGTCTTTCACCACTCCGGCAGATTTCGCACCTAGCGCAGCCTCGGCTTCCTCGGCCCAGACGCCGAGCAGGCCCTGCTGTTGCATTGTGGCGTCGTATTCCACCGTAAAGTCCAG
This sequence comes from Roseobacter cerffii, assembly GCF_054226325.1. NCBI lineage: Bacteria > Pseudomonadati > Pseudomonadota > Alphaproteobacteria > Rhodobacterales > Roseobacteraceae > Roseobacter > Roseobacter cerffii. The sequence goes on along the minus strand of NZ_CM135757.1, from coordinate 716,527 downwards.
ACGATACAGCATGCCCATTACCTTCCGTTGATGGCCGGTCCAAGCGCGGGGAAGCGCACGATGCGGTAGGTGCCAAGCGACGCATCCTCGCCGCCGTTCAGCACAGGAGAGCGGTGCAACTCGTTGATCGTGGCATAAACATACCCGTCGATGCCCATGGAAAACCCGTCCGGCCAGGGCAAATCCTCATCGGACTGGAACAGCACCTCATATGTGCCGTCCGGCTTGGTCACGCCGATGGCGTTGTCGGTCATCGCGGTGATGTAGACATTGCCATCGGCGTCAATGGTGGAGCCGTCAGAGATGACCTTGTTGCCGTAGCGCTCGACCTTTGCCGCCAGCCCGTCATCGCTCAGGCTCTCGTCCAGCAGATCTGCGGTGCGGACGCGGTACATCGCACTCGCGGTCATCGGCGCAAAATACACCCAGGTGTTGGTCGGATCGATCGTGATCGGGTTGATGCCAATCTTCGCGGGATTGTCCCCGAGCTTGATCTCGCGCCCGTCGATGATCATTGGCGTGTCTTCCGGAACTGTGAAGCGGCTGCCTTCGAGCGCCCGGCGCGCGCGACCGGTGGTCATGTCGATCACGATGATGGCGGAGTTCGCACCATCACCGGTGTCCGAGATATAGATCGCTTCATGCTCTCGGTCGACCGCCAGATCGTTCAGAAACGATGTCGGACGCGCTGCGGGCTGACCAACATAGTAAATCGCGTGCAACTCTTCGGTGTTCGTGTTCCAACCGACAACTCGCCCGGTCTGCCCCTCACCTTGTCCGTCGAGCATCCAGAGAATACCTTCGCGGTCCGCGCGCAGGCCCAAAACGCCCCGCAAGCCGTCCGCGTCCTGTTGCGGCGCGCGGGCCCAAGTCTCTGTCGGATATGGCTTGGTGCTGCCGTCCGGCATCACCTCGACCACGCGTAACTCCGGACCGTAAAACTCGTGAACAGACATGAACATTCGGCCGTCGGGGCCAATGGCCAGATTGCCGGGCGGCATATCTTTGGGAAACTCCAGATATGTCTCCAAACCCCCTGCGGCGACCGGGCCGACAAGAGCAACAACTGTGGCGGTGGCGCTGAGCAAGCGTAGCATGACTATCTCCTCCATTACGTTGCATCTGGAGTACGACAGTTGAACTGGTTAAATGAAGGCGTCAGATTCAGAAACCAGTGTTCGAAAATATCGAATGTATTCAATTGATGATCTCAGGACCTTTGTCGCTATCGCGGAGGCCGAGGGCGTAACCTCCGGTGCCCGGAGGGTTGGCATCTCGCCCGCGACGGCCAGCCATCGGCTGAACAAGCTTGAAACAGCGCTGAAACTCACTCTGTTTCATCGCAATAGCCGCATGTTGAAATTGACCCACGAAGGGCAGATCTTCTTTGAGCGCACCCAGAACATTCTTGCCGATCTCGTTCAGGCGGAACGTGACGCGGGAAGTGGGCTGGCCGAGTTAGCCGGTCGCATCCGGGTAACTATGTCGCCCTGGATCCTGTCCCGCTTTGTCCTGCCCGCCCTGCCCGCCTTTCAGCAAAAGCATCCAAAGCTGACGTTTGATTTCCTGGCCGTGGATCGTTTCGTTTCTCTGTCTACGGAAGGGCAGGATTGCGCAATTCGCGTGGGCACTCTCTCCGACAGCGCCCTCGTCGCCCGAAAGCTCTGCGACAACCAGCGCATCATCTGTGCCGCGCCGGAGTTCTTGTCCCGCTACGGTACGCCGCAGGATGGCCGAAGCACGCTCGACTATCCGTGGGTGTGCTTGCCATGGCAGACGAGGATCGCGCTGGCCGATGCCAAGGGCAGACGCAGAGATGTTACGGTCCGGTCCAGTGTGCTCGTGTCAAACTCCGACACGCTCACCGATGCGGTCGTGCGCGGTCTGGGCCTCGGCATCAAATCACGGCTTGCCGTCAAGGATGAACTGGACAGCGGGCGTCTCGTCGAAGTTTCGCCGGGATCGCTCTGGGCGCCCGATGCGCCAATTTGGTTCGTCTATCCACCCGAAGCGCGCTCAGCAATGAAGATCGAATTGTTCAGTGACTTCGTGTCCAACTGCTTTCAGTCGGCGCGATGACGGGGACAACCAAGCTTCCACTGATGCGCAGCAAGACCAGCCGCCGCCATCTGCTCGAGCACGATCTGGGCGAGCTCAAAACATCATGCAATCGGCGCCCGGCGGCAAGGGCGCGGCACCCAGTGGCAGCGTGGGCGTGTAGTCGAATGTCACAATTTGCGCGCCGCCGTCAAACGCGATGAACAGCTGATCGGACCCGGGCCGGATGGCGATCCCCTCGGGGTCGTTGCCGTATTCCAGCAGGCTCGCTTGCGCCAAAAGCTCCCCGTCGGCCGCAAATTCATACAGGCTGTTGGACCCTTCCCAATCATCGACGATCAGGAGGTGACCGGTGCGCGGATCGATCGCGATCCCCTGCGCCTCGCTCAGCGGTGGCGACAATTCCATCGTATTCATCTGGGTCTTCAGCGTGCCAGTTGGGCTGAACCAGGACAAGCGCTCAGGGTCGTCCTCGACCGTCACGATGTCTCCATTCGCGGCGATTGCAATGCCCTCGGTGTCCGCGAACCCACCGTCTAGGGTGAAAGGTGGCCCCAAGGCTTCACCATCTTTCGTCAGTCTCTGCAGCTTGCCAGAGCCATCCCCGACAAGCAGGTGATCACCCTCGAGTGAGATTGCCTTGATCCGAAAGAGATCACTGCTCACCCGCCGCAACTCGTCGCCCTGCAGGGTCACCAACACCGCTTCTGGCCCCTCATTCGCGATCCACAAGCCACAGAATGTGGGATCATAATCGAGGCTGGCCGGGCGGTTGAGATCGTATCGCCCGGTTTCTTTCAAGTCCAAAGCAGCTGCGGGTGGAGCTGCGGCCATCATCAGGAGAAACATCAAACCCGTGCGCATGTGATCCTCATCATCCTGTTCCTCTCTTGAGGTGTTCTGATTTGCGCGATGGTCAATGCTGAACAAGCGCATGGCCTCGGCCGACCTACCTCTGTCTCTCGGCACGTTTCTCCAGAAAACGGGCGTACCAGGTCAGTGGAAAGCACAGACAGAAGAAGATCACTGCAACCATCCCGTAGACCTTGAAGGGCTCGAAGGTGGCATTGTTGATTACGCCCGAGACGCGCACCAGTTTCTCGAAACCGATGATCGAGGTGACGGCAGTTGCCTTGATGAGCTGGACCAGAAACCCGACCGTCGGCGCGCGCACGTAGGACAGCGCCTGCGGCAGGATCACCAGCCGCATTTGCTGGCTCCAAGCAGACCCAGTGCGGTGCTGCCATCCCATTGGCACTCGTCAACAGCCGCCACCCCGCCACGCCAGATCTCACCCGGAAAAGCACTGGCATAGAAGGTCAGACCAAGGGCTGCGACAGTCGAGGCTTCGATCCTAACGTCGATCATGGGAAAGCCGAAAAAAATCATGGAGAGCTGCAGCAAAAGCGGGGTGCCCTAAAACAAGCCGATTGATGCCGCGGCCGCGCGGCGCAGCAGTTTGCGCTTGGAGATGCGCATCGACATGATGATCAGGCCGACGACCCCGCCGCCGACAAAGGTTACAAAAGATAGCACAATCGTCCAGCGGGCGGCGAGGAGCAAGTTGCGCAGGATGTCCCAGTTGCTGAACTCGATCATGTGATCCCCGCCGCCAGATGGCGTTTGCCCAGGTAGACCAGCGTGCGCCTCAGCGCGAGAGACATGGCCAGATAGACCAGAGCGATGGTGAGATAAGTCTCGAAGGCGCGGAAGGTGCGTGCCTGCCACAGCTCGGCCTCATGGGTGAGCTCGCGCACGGCGATCTGCGACACGACGGCTGATTCCGGCATCATGATGATGATCTGGCTGACGAGTGCGGGATAGATCAAGACCATCGCTTGCGGCAGGATGATTTTCCCGAAACTCACATAGGGCCGCAGCCCGAGCGCCTTGGCCGCATCGCGCTGACCATCGGGCACCGCGTCCAGCCCGGCGCCAATCACTTCGGTCGTGTAGGCGATCATGTTCAGGGTCATCGCCAGTAACGCCGCAGCCATCGGGTCCAGCCGAAGCCCGATTGCGGGCAGTCCGAAGAAGATGAAAAACAGCTGCACCAGAAAGGGTGTGTTGCGGATCACTTCGACATAGGCCACCACGTCAGCCCGCAGAAGCCGCAGGCCACTGCGCTTGGCCGCAGCGAGACAGATGCTGAGGATCACCCCGATAACGGTCGTGATCGCGATCAGCATCAACGTGGTCGAGGCGCGGCGACCGATAGCCGCCAGCGCCTCCCAAGCGATGTCGGGCGTCAAGGCAAAGCCCCTTCAGATCACTCCGCGTTCAGATTGGCCGGATCGAGCGGCGTGCTCAGCCATTTCTCGGACGCCGCATTCAATGCCCCCGAGGATAGCATTTACCCAATGGCTTCATCCAAGACGGCTTTAAACGGTTCTTCGTCCTTGTTGAGTGCCACCCGCGACGGCGAGGTCAAAAGCTGGAACTTCTGCTCCGGGGCAAGCGCCTCCTGCCGGGCCAGAACCTGTGCGCCCACATCGTTGCCGACGACCATCGGGTCGGCTTGACCCGAGATGAAGGCCTATTGACCGCGCTATAATTGTCGAAACGGCCGACCTCGGTGTCCTCAGCGGCCACCTCGGTCAGCGACGTGCCTCCAGCGTACCCCGGTCGACCGCGACGGTCTTACCGGCCAAATCATCCGGCCCTTCAACCGTCATGACCACCGGACCAATGACCGCAACTTAGGAAGGCGCATAGGCCGCTGCGTAGTCGATCACCTGGGCGCGTTCGTCGCTATAGCCAACGCTGAGCAGGATATCGACACGCCCATCATTCAGCAGAGGGATGCGGTTCTGACCAGTCACGCTGACCAGATTGTCTTCTACCCCCATCTTCTCCGCAATGAAATTCGCAACATCGACGTCATATCCTTGGATGCTCAGATCGGAACTGGCCGAGGAGAACAGCGGGAAGCCCGAAAAGATGCCCACTTTGATCTGGCCCGCCGCCTTGATGTCGTCCAGCGCGTCAGCGGATGCAGACAGGGCACTGAGCCCCAGCATAACAAAGGCACCTGCGCAGGTCGCAAGTTGCTTCAAAACAGTCATCACATCTCTCCCACCGAGTTTGCTGATGTCGTTCACAGTGACCGACTATGCGGAAGTGTCCGAGCAGATAGGATGGATGAAAATGGCAGTTCTATCGTCGGGCGTGTGCGACGATCAAAACGCCCCGCCCTTTCAAATTCGGCGCGCCCTTGCACGATTGATGTGCAGCAAATCGCATCCGCCCGTGCCGTTGGCAGCAGAGGGCGACAATGCACGATGTCATCGGAAAGAGCGGTGTCGGGCTTGCTCCGGTCGCCAAAACCTATGAGGTTTGCCGAACCGCTGCGCGACACTTCGCAATGCTCGCTTTACTGCGACTTTGCCGCGCCTTGGGAATGGTGTTGCTTCGCTTGATCACGCTGGCTTCTCTGATGATTTGGGGCGCCGATCAAGACATGCCGAGATCAGCCGAAGGACAACGCTTGCAAGTCCTCCTTCAAGGATGCGTTGTCGTCCCTGCCAAGCACTGCATCGACATCATCGTGGGTTTGCCGCCAGATTGGCACTGCCTGGACCAGAAGATCACGCCCGGCGTCCGTCAGCGTGATACGTCGGCTTCGCTTGTCCTCCTCATCAACAACCAGCATCAAAAGACCCCGTCGTTCCAGAGGTTTGAGATTGGCCGTCATCGTCGTCCGGTCCATGGCCAGAAAGTGGGCAAGCTCCCCAACCCGCGGCGCGCCAGGACGATTCAACGCCATGAGGAGCGAGTATTGCCCGTGGCTCAACCCAAGGGGCCGCAGCGCCTCATCAAAGCGGCGCGCCATCGCTCGCGCGGCGCGTTGAAGGTGCAAGCACAGGCACCGGTCGCGAACCTCATGCGTCACCTCGATTGGCAGATCTGCTCTCATGGATATCAATTACGTTGACATCAACGTAATTGTCAATATTTTGAAGAACCAAGGAGTGATTCCTCAAGGGGCATGCTCATGAACACCTACATCAACTTGCCGGTTCAGAACCTGTCACGCTCGCGGCGGTTCTTTGAGGCGCTTGGATTTGCCTTCAACGACCAGTTCAGTGATGAGACCGCGCTCAGCATGGTCATCGGAGAGACATCCTTCGCGATGTTGCTGACACATGAGAAATTTCGCAGCTTCACCGATAAGCAGATTGCCGACACCAGCAAGACCATCCAGGTCCTGGTCGCGCTGCAGTTGGAGAGCAAAGACGCGGTCACCGACATGATGGCGACGGCTGTAAAACACGGTGGTGCGGAGGCGCGCGCGCCAGATGACCATGGCTTCATGTACGGTCATGCCTTCACCGATCCGGATGGCCATATCTGGGAGCCCTTCTGGATGGACACCCAAGCCGCCTCGGGAGCAACCTGATGCAACGCGTCCGCACCTGTTTGTGGTTCGAAAAGGACGGCGCGAATGCGGCCGAATTCTACGTGTCCTTGCTGCCCGGGAGCCAGATGGAAACGGTTCTGGCGCCCGGCGGCGCCGAGCCATTGCTGGTCAACTTCACGCTGGCGGGGACGCCCTATCAGATCCTCAACGGTGGATCCCATTTCAAGTTCTCCGAGGCGGCCTCCATCAGTGTGCTCGCCAATGACCAGGAGGACATTGACCGGCTCTGGCATGCGCTGACGGCGAATGGCGGAGAGGAAGGCCAGTGCGGATGGCTCAAGGACCGCTGGGGAGTGTCCTGGCAAATCTATCCGCAGGCCCTGCTCGATATGCAAACCGCAGACGATCAGGTGGCCGCCGAACGGGCCCGTCAAGAGATGTATACAATGAAGAAGCTCAACATTGCCGCCTTGAACGCCGCGTTTGCCGGCTCCTCAACATAGGGAGATCCTCATGTCTTACATTACCGTAGCCGCCTATGCCGTACCGACGGCAAACAGGGAGGCCTTTATCGCGCACTCAAAGGAACTCACGCCCCTTTTCAAGAAGCACGGGGCTCTCGCCGCCGTCGATGCCTGGGGCGATGACGTGCCGGACGGCGAGACCACATCCTTTCCGATGGCGGTGAAGTGCGAAGCGGACGAGACCGTCGCCTATTCCCACATCATCTGGCCGGACAAGGAGACGCATGACGCCAATATGCAGAATGTCATGGCGGACATGGAGCACGCCATGCAGGACAACCCCATGCCCTTCGATGGCAAGCGCATGATCTTCGCCAGTTTCCAGACGGTGGTTGAGGCATAGGGTGGCCGAGGGAACGCTCCAAACGCATTAAATGAAAAAGGGCCACCAATGTCAGAGACGGACCTGACGATCCTCGTTGGCACCACAAAGGGTGCGTTTCTCCTTCGGCCAGACCCAATAGGCGGCCAATGGTCGACCCACGGCCCGTTCTGTGACGGCTGGCCGATCAATCACCTCGCAGGCGATCCGGAGACCGGCACCATCTGGGCCGGCGGTGGCGGAGATTGGAGCGGCGCTGGCGTGTGGCGGTCGGATGATGGCGGAGAGACATGGGACGTCACGCGATTGACCAAGGGCGAGATGGACACCTGGGCCGCCAACGACCCAGGGTTCGCTGAAATGATCGGGTGGACGGAAACAGAGCTGCCATTTGGCGAAACGTTCTCTCAAATCTGGTCGCTGCATCATACCAACGGCACGCTCTATGCGGGTGCCAAACCTGCAAACCTGCTGGCCAGCCACGATGGGGGACAGACATGGGAGCAACTGAGCGGTCTGACGGAGCACGACTCCGCCGACACCTGGGCTCCCGGCGCGGCCGGGCTCGTTCTGCACACCATCATTTCCGATCCGGACAACCCGAAGAAGCTCTGGATTGGCATTTCGGCCGCCGGCGTGTTTGCGACGGAGGACGGCGGCAAGTCATGGGAGCGGCGAAACCGGCTGTCTAATGCGCAGAACTGCGGGCATCACGATCACCCAGCAGCCCCGCGTGACGGTGAAACGGGGCATTGCGTGCACAACATCATGCGCGCCAAGGGGGCGGATGACCTGCTCTATCAGCAAAACCACCATGGCGTCTGGCGGTCCTCTGACGGCGGGCGCAGTTGGGACGACATCACCGATGGCCTGCCATCGACCTTTGGTTTCCCGATCCGCGTCCATCCCCACGATCCCGATACGATCTGGACAGTGCCACTCAACGGCGACTCAATCGGTCGCTTCCCACCCGATGCGGCGGCCGCCGTCTGGCGGTCTCGAGACGGCGGCAAAAGTTGGGAAGCCTTGCGCAATGGGTTGCCGCAGACTGGCTGCTACTTCACGGTGTTGCGTCAAGCGATGGCAGGGGATGGCCGAAATCCAGCTGGTCTATACTTCGGCACAAACAGCGGTTCCGTGTTTGCCAGCCATGACGAAGGCGACACCTGGGAAGAGATTGCGCGGCACTTGCCGACCATTCTCGGAGTCGAGGCCATCGAGTTTCCCCAAGCAGTGCTTTAGTCACAGCACTCAGACGCGACATGTGGCAAAGCGAAACCTTGTCCGCAAAGACGTGGACGCCCTTGGGGGCTTTACGCAATTCGGCCCGCTGAGCGAAGCATCAGGGTACGCGCTGTTGTGTCAACCGCCACGTTGCCCGCGTCCCTAAGGATAAAGAGTTCCGTCTTTCGAAAGTAGGCGCGCGTTTCTTGCCTCCCGTAAGTTGCTCCGGTCGGCGCTTGGCATATCCCTTTCAGGTTTCAATCGGCCGCTCTAGGCGCCAATTCTGCTGCGCCATCCGAAGAGGTTCAAAACGGCAAAGAGGATCGCCGCGACGCAGACGATCGACGGGCCGGCAGGTGTGTCGAGAACATATGCGCCTTGCAGACCAGCGACTGCGGAAACGGCTCCGATCACAGCCGCGATCACCGCCATGGCTTCAGGCGTGCGCGCCAAACCCCGCGCAGCGGCCGCAGGTATAATCAGCAACGCGGCAATCAAGAGAACCCCGACCACCTTGATCGCCACAGCCACAGTGATCGCCAAGGATAGGGTCAGGATCAGTTGCTCACGGTGGGGGTTTAGACCGCTCGCGTAGGCCAGCTCTTCGTTCAGCGTGGCAGTCAAAAGGGAGGACCACCTCCAGGCGATGAGGGCAATCACGAGAACCGCGCCGCTCCAGATGATCAAGAGGTCTAAGCGCGAGACGGCAAGAATGTCTCCAAAGAGATAGGCCATAAGGTCGATCCGAACCCCGGACAGAAAGGAGACAGCGACGAGACCAAATGCGAGGGCGGAGTGGGCCAGCACGCCCAAAAGCGTATCCATCGCGTACCCACGCCCAGCCAACAGTGTCACGGCAAACGCCATGACCAGCGCCACGGCAAGCACGCCCGGAAAGATCGACACCTCGAATGCAAGCGATAGGGCTACGCCGAGAATGGCGGCATGGGCCGTGGCATCGCCGAAGTACGCCATCCGCCGCCAGACCACGAAACAGCCCAAAGGCGCGGCTGCAAACGCCACGCCCACTCCGGCCAGCGTGGCGCGGGTCATGAAATCATCAAGCATTACTCGGCGGCCTCGTGACTGTGGGAATGGTCATGATCGTGATCATGCCGGTAGAGCGCCAGCGCGCCTCCGGTTCCCGTACCAAAGAGCGCGCGGTACTCAGGGGCGGATGCGACAACCGCAGGCGTACCCTCGCAGCATACATGACCATTGAGGCAGATCACCCGGTCCGACGCGCTCATGACGACGTGCAACTCATGGCTGATCATCAGAACGGCACAGCCGGTCTCGCGACAAACGGCTTCAATCTGCCGGTAGAAGGCCGCCGACCCCGGTTGGTCGAGCCCTTGGGTCGCTTCATCCAAAAGCAGGACGTCAGGCTGGTTTATCAGGGCCCGTGCCAGAAGGACACGCTGAAACTGACCGCCCGAAAGCTGCGTCATCTGCCGCTTCAAAAGGTCAGGAACGCCAGCCGTGCTCAATGCCTCTTTGCAGCGCGCGCGCGACACACGCTCGGTCAAGCGCATGAAACGTTCAACAGTGATCGGCAAGGTCGGATCGATATGCAGGCGTTGCGGCACATATCCAATCTTCAGGCCGGGTTGCAATGAAATGTCACCTTTGGCCGCGTCTGTGGCACCGATAATGGCGCGAAAGAGGCTCGTCTTGCCCGACCCGTTCGGCCCGACGATGGTGACGATCTCGCCAGGATCGAGCGTTAAGGAGACGTTTTTGAGAACGGTATGGCCGCCGTACGTGACGGCGAGGTTTTGAACTGCGATCAGGCTCATGCGTCAGCCTTGTCCAGACAGTCCGGGCAGACGCCTTCCGCTTCAACGACCGTTTTTTCGATTTGAAACCCGGCGGCACGTGCTGCTTTGCCAAGCTCTCCTTGCGCAGGCGCCGACTGCGTTTCAGCCACAGCATCGCACAGGCGGCAAATCATAAAGGCGGGTGAGTGATTTTCACCGGGATGGGCGCAGGCAACAAACGCATTCAACCGTTCGATCTTGTGCACAAACCCGTGCTCAGACAAGAAATCGAGGGCGCGATAAGCCACCGGGGGCTGCGATCCAAAACCGGCTTCGCGCAGCATGTCCAAGATGGCATAGGCCCCAAGTGCCCGATGCTCCTGAAGCAACAACTCCAGCACCTTGCGCCGCACAGGCGTCAAACGCAGACCCATTTCCGCGCATTTTGCTTCGGCGGCCGCGAGCGCATGATCCACACAAAGACCGTGATCGTGTTCTTCGAAGCCACGCGTCTGGGTCTCGTCCGGCCCGGAATTGAGGTTGCTTGTCATAAAGTTTCATATCGGATAGAGGAAAGTAACGTTATAAAATCACACGAGAGACCCGATGTCCAGAATGCTTCTCCCCATCTCCGTTTCGGCAGCCTTGATCGGCGGCACGACACTTGCCGACGTGCCCAATGTTGCTGTTGACATTGCGCCGGTCCACTCGCTCGTCGCCCGCGTGATGGAGGGGATCGGCGAACCAAGCCTGATCGTTCAGCCCGGAGCGTCGCCGCACGAATACAGCCTGCGCCCGTCCGAGGCGGCGGCTCTGCAAGAGGCTGACCTCGTGTTCTGGATTGGCGAAGACCTGGCCCCCTGGATGGAAGATGCCGTCGACACATTAGCCACCGGCGCCGCGGTCACCGCACTTCTGGAGGCGGATGGGACAACTCTGCTTGAGTTCAGGGAAGGCGCGCTGTTCGAGGCGCATGATCACGATGACCATTCTGAAGAAGATCATGCGGGCCACGACGATCATGACGATCATGGTGACGAGGATCACGCAGAGCATAAGGATCACGACACGCATGGCGACGAGGACCATGCAGATCATGATGACCATGCCCACGACGACCATGAAGAGCACGCGAGCCATGACGAAGAGCATGATCACGCACATGGCGATCACGACCCACATGCCTGGTTGTCCCCACAAAATGCCAGCACCTGGTTGAACGTGATTGCCGCGCAGCTTTCGGCGGCGGACCCGGACAATGCGGGGGCCTACTTCGCCAATGCCGCCGCGGCCCGAACAGAGATGGAAACCCTGTCAGCAGATGTCCGGGCAACACTCGATCCCGTGCGCGGCGGTCGTTTCATCGTCTTTCATGATGCGTACCAGTACTTCGAAGCCGACTTCGACTTCCCGGCCTCTGGCGCGATCTCTCTGGGCGATGCCTCCGACCCCAGTCCGGCCCGGATTGCCGAAGTCCAGGCTCGTATTCGCGATGAAGGCGTCGACTGCGTTCTGGCAGAACCTCAGTTCAACCCAGGCATCGTGGCGACAGTTCTTGACGGCACCACCGCCAAGACCGGCGTGATCGACCCGTTGGGCGCCGCGCTCGAACCCGGTGCAGCGCTCTATCAAGAACTGATCGCCAATATGGCGAAGACACTCGCCGACTGCCTGTAATCCTTTAACCTGATCCGGCTGCCGCGTGACGGCAGCCGGGGACACAACTCACGACCGAGCCAGCACACAAGATGAATCGCCACTGCAAATCGAGCGCCAATCCAAAATGTAACGTTATTACATTATATCTTTTGATGTATAAGTCACGGAGTATCCGGGCCACCGCGCCGACCCAGTCGAACGCTCACCAAAAGAAGCCCGTCGCGCGCGCAGCGCTCCTTCCGATCCCCTATCCTGAGAGGTAACGAAATGAACGATCCCCGCCTTCCCGTTACGGTGTTGTCCGGCTTTCTTGGTGCCGGCAAGACGACGTTGCTGAACCGAGTGCTCAATAATCGCGAAGGCCGCCGGGTTGCGGTCATCGTCAACGATATGTCCGAGGTGAACATCGACGCCGATCTGGTGCGGGCCGATACCGAGCTGTCGCGGACGGATGAAACATTGGTCGAGATGTCGAACGGCTGCATCTGCTGCACCCTGCGCGACGACCTGCTGGACGAGGTGCGCCGCCTCGCCGCAGAAGGTCGGTTCGACTATTTGCTGATTGAATCCACTGGGATTTCGGAGCCCCTCCCCGTCGCGGCCACCTTCGATTTCCGCGACGAATTTGGCGATAGCCTCAGCGACGTGGCCCGGCTCGACACGATGGTCACCGTCGTGGACGCTGTGAACCTGCTGAAGGACTTCTCAAGCCACGACTTCCTGCGTGACCGTGGCGAGGTGATGGGCGAAGCAGACGAACGCACGTTGGTGCATCTGCTGACCGATCAGATGGAGTTTGCCGATGTGGTGATCCTGAACAAGGTCGCCGATGCAACGCCGGACCAGGTCGACGCGGCGCGCAAGATCATCCGCAGCCTGAATGCGGATGCGGAGATCATCGAGACCAACCATTCACAGGTTGCGGCGGAAAAGATCCTCGATACAGGTCTCTTTGACTTCGACAAGGCGCATGAGCACCCGATGTGGGCCAAGGAGCTCTACGGCTTTGCGGACCATGTGCCCGAAACCGAGGAATATGGGGTCACCAGCTACGTCTACCGTGCACGACAGCCGTTCATCCCTGAAAAAATCCTTGCCGTGCTCAATGGCGATATGCCCGGGGTGATCCGCGCGAAAGGGCACTTCTGGATCGCGACAAGGCCCGAATGGGTCGCCGAGTTCTCACTCGCCGGGGCGCTCTCCAGCGTGAAACCGATCGGGACCTGGTGGGCTAACGTTCCAAAAGAGCGCTGGCCCGAACATGCCTCAGCGCAGGCCTACATCAAGCAACATTGGATGGAGCCTTGGGGCGACCGTCGGCAAGAGCTGGTCTTCATCGGGTCCGACATCGACTGGGCGGCGCTCAAAGCCAAGCTGGATGCCTGCCTCGTGCCTGCCGTTGTAGCCGCAGGACCCGATGCGCTGCCCTTGGACATGCCAGACCCCTTCCCGGGGTGGCGTCGGGTGGAGGACGCCGCATGAACATGCTGCGTGAAACCGTGAAAGACGCTGCCGTTGGCGTCGGCGTTGCCAGTGGGCTCGAGGGGTTGTCGGCCATTCACCATCCCGGATGCGCTGCCAGCCTCTGGCTGCGGGACCGCAGCGAAAGGCTTGCGGCTTGGCTGGACAGTCTTGCGCCCGATCAACTACCGAAGACCCGAGTGGTCCTCCGTCCCGACCGCGTCAAAGACGCCCTACTGCAGATCTGTGAGATTGCAGAGACGCCGGAGTGCGCTGAACGCGCCGAGCTGATCGAGGATGCCAGCGCGCTCGCCACCTCCTTTGCCCGCTTGATGAATGCGCCCTACTTGCGGCTGCGCTTCGATGTGATCACCACCAACGCCTGTCGGCGCTTCCATATCGATGCGGTCACCGCACGGCTGGTCTGCACCTATCGTGGCACGGGCACGCAATACGGGGTGTCACTCGATGGGGCCGAGCCCACCCGCGTCTTTACGACCCCAACAGGTGCGCCAATCATCTTACGTGGAACGCTCTGGCCTGAAACGCCAAAGTCCGGCCTGCTGCACCGCTCGCCGCCCATTGAAGGGACCGGCGAGACGCGGCTTGTCCTCGTGCTCGATCCGGTCGTCGATCTGAAAGACCAGCCGGAGCTTGGAACTGTCATCCGTCATTGAAGGAAAGAGGAGGTCCGACCAATGAAAACACGTGCAGCCATCGCGTGGGAGCCCAACCGCCCACTTGAGATCGAAGAAATTGATCTGGAAGGCCCGAAAGACGGCGAAGTCCTCGTCCGGATCGTCACCACCAGCCTGTGCCACACGGACGTCTTTACCCTGTCCGGTGAAGACCCAGAGGGGCTCTTTCCTTGCATTCTGGGTCACGAAGGCTGCGGCGTCGTCGAAGAGGTCGGTAAAGGCGTGACGTCGGTTAAACCCGGTGACCATGTGATCCCGCTTTATGTGCCGGAGGATCCGAACTGCCCCTACATCAAATCCGGCAAGACCAACCTCTGCCAGACAATCCGGCAGACCCAAGGGGCTGGCCTAATGCCCGATGGCACGTCGCGGTTTTCCTACAAGGGTAAGCAGATCCTGCACTACATGGGCACCAGCACCTTCAGCGAATACACCGTGCTGCCAGAGATTTCGGTGGCGAAGATCGCGAAAGAGGCACCGCTGTCGAAGGCCTCGGTCATGGGCTGTGCGGTGCCGACCGGTATGGGGGCCGTACGCAACACTGCCAAGGTTGAGGCGGGTGCGACCGTCGCGGTCTTTGGCCTCGGCGCTGTCGGCATGGCCGTCATTCAAGGCGCGGTGATGAGTGGGGCATCGAAAATCATCGGGATTGACGTCAACCCATCCAAGTTCCTGCTGGCCAAGGCACTTGGGGCCACTGAGTGCATCAACCCCAAGGACTATGACGCGCCGATCCAGGAGGTTCTGGTCGAGATGACTGGCGGCGGCCTGGATTACACCTTCGAAGCCGTCGGCAACGTGGATCTGATGCGCGCCGCCCTCGAGGCCTGTCATAAGGGCTGGGGCGAATGCACGGTGATCGGCGTTGCGGGCGCGGGTCAGGAAATCTCGACACGGCCTTTCCAACTGGTCACGGGCCGGGTCTGGCGCGGCACCGCCTTTGGCGGCGTGAAGGGCCGCAGCGAACTGCCGGGCATGGTGGATGAATGGATGCGCGGTGATTTCAGCGTGGACCCCTACATCACACACCACATGACCCACAGTCAGATCAACACCGCGTTTGATCTGTTGAAAGCGGGCGAGTCGATCCGCTCGGTGATCCACTTCCAGCCGGATCAGACAATGACAGTGAACTCGCTGCCGGGGGAACTAGTCCCCGGGTGATCGACTGGATTAAGACTAGGTCGGCTCAGGCCTTCCCTTCGCCGTTCTCTCAATGTGCAGGAGTTGAAGGCGATCGCCCCTGAGGCGCCGCGTCCAGTAAATCGCTCAGACACTGCAGCATCAGCCCGCACTTGCGCGCGCTGCACGTTGTTTGCTTTGCTGCAGCGAATTTCTGGTTTTCACGGTCCTTCAGACCTTAGCAACGCGGAAACCCAAGTTGATCATGCGATGCATTAAAGGCTGAATGACATGTCGCATGACAAAACTGGCGGCGCCTATTCCGGCGATTGTTGTCAGTTCCATCATTCATCTGGGACTTTCGCGCGGTGCTCTGGAGCAGCGTGAACTCAGCCACGTCTGAGATATCCGTATGCGCGGTTGACGGTAGTGGTCGCTCACTGCGCCACTGCCTCACTTGTAATAAATTTCATTTACTGTAACTTTTTTCCCAACACACAGATTCGTGGGGCGCGACTTGGGACAAAATCTGCAGGATGAGCTGAGCTTGGCGACAAGGGCCGCGTGGCTTCACTACGGAGGTGGGCTATCTCAAACCGATGTTGCCAAGCGCCTGAACGTTACCAAGGTGAAGGCGCACCGGCTGATTAACAGGGCGAACCAGGAAGGCTTCGTAAAGATCAGTTTCGACGGCGAGATCGCGGAATGCGCATCGCTGGAGATGAACCTCAGCGAACAGTTCGGCCTCAACTACTGTGAAGTCGTTCCCGATTTGGACGAGACAGACCTGCCTATTCGCGCGTTGGGTCTGGGTGGCGCACGATGGCTTGCGCGTGAAATCACACACCCTGCCAACAAGGTTATCGGAATTGGAAACGGTCGCACGCTTCAGTCCTGTGTGCGCAACATGGCGTCTCAGCCTGCGAAAAAGACCAAATTTGTATCCCTGATGGGCGGGCTCACCAGAAACTTCGCCGCCAACCCACATGACGTGATGCACCGGTTGGCGGAAAAGACCGGAGCCGAGGCGTATTTCATGCCGGTGCCTTTTTTCGCCAACAACGCCCAAGATCGTGAAACCATGCTTGGTCAGCGCGGTGTTCCCGAGGTCATGTCAATGGCCGCGCAGGCTGATCTGAAATTTGTGGGCATTGGTGAAGTCGGCGCGTCCGCACAGACTGTCAGCGCAGGGGTCATCTCTGCGGATGCCATGGACGATGTTCGCAACCGCGGCGGGGTCGGTGAACTGGTCGGTCATTTCTTCGACCGCGACGGCAAACTCGTGGAAACCGAGCTTTCAGAGCGGACGCTCTCAATAGAAATAGGCGCCTTGTCGCAAAGCAAGACCGTCGCGATTTCAGGCGGCGAAGGCAAGGTCACTGCAATTCTGGCGATCCTCAGGAGCGGACTTCTGGATGGCCTGATAACCGACGAAAGAACCGCCCAAGCGGTCCTTCGTCAACAATCCTAGGGAGGAAAAACTATGTATGATAAAGAAAAGAGGTTGGTCCAATCCTACATGAACGGCAACATCAGCCGGCGCGGTATGCTGCGCGGTCTCGCTTCAATGGGGGTGACAGCGGCCACTGCGAGTGTCCTTGTCAACGCCGCCGCCACCGAAGCATTGGCGCAAAATGGTTTCGACTGGAAGAAGCACTCCGGCACAAAGGTCAAGCTGCTGTTGAACCAGCACCCCTATGCGGATGCAATGATCGCCAATCTTGAAAACTTCAAAACCCTGACTGGCATGGAAGTCGAATACGACATCTTCCCGGAAGACGTTTACTTCGACAAAGTTACCGCCGCCTTATCTTCTGGTTCCAGCGAATACGATGCCTTCATGACCGGCGCTTACATGACCTGGACATACGGCCCGGCTGGTTGGATCGATGATATGAACGAATACATCAGCGACCCCGAGAAAACGAACCCTGACTACAATTGGGAAGACATGCTGGAAGGCGTGCGCGCCTCCTGTGCGTGGAACGGCCAGCCCGGCGGTGCACTTGGGTCCGAGGATGCAAAGCAGTGGTGCATCCCGTGGGGCTATGAGCAGAACAATTTGTCCTACAACGGGCGGATGTTCCGTGAAGCAGGCCTGACAGTGCCCACCAATATCGACGAATTGGTTGCAACGGCTGCTGAAGCCAAAGCCAAGATCGACGGAGCCTACGGCATCGGCGTTCGGGGTTCACGGTCCTGGGCGACGATCCACCCCGGTTTCCTGTCCGGGTATGCGAACTTCGGCGAAAAGGACCTTAACGTGTCCGATGACGGCTTGCTGTCCGCGGCGATGAACACGGATGTGTCGCGAGAGTTCCATGAGAAGTGGGTCAAGATGATCCAGGAAAGTGGGGCTCCGGATTGGTCGACTCACACCTGGTATCAAGCCGGTACCGACCTCGGCGCGGGCAAGTCTGCGATGATCTTTGATGCCGACATTCTTGGCTATTTCATGAATGGCGGAGAGAACGCCGAAGCGGGCAACCTGCAATTCGCACCCTTCGCGGCAAACCCGGACGCAAGTGCGCCCACGCCAAACATCTGGATTTGGTCGCTTGCGATGGCAAGTGCGGGTCGTCAGAAGGATGCAACCTGGTACTTCCTGCAATGGGCGTCAGGTCCTGAGCATGGCCTTTTCGGTGCGACTCAGATGGACTTTGTGAACCCTGTGCGCAAATCGGTTTGGGCCGACGCAGGTTTCCGGGAGCGGATCGACAAGAGCTATCCGGGATATGTCGAGATGCACGACCTGTCGGCACCGGGTGCAAAGATTCACTTTACAGCGCAACCGCTGTTCTTTGACCTGACCACCGAGTGGGCCGCAACGCTTCAAAAGATGGTTGCCAATGAAGTGCCCGTGGATGAAGGGCTCGGTCAGTTGGAAGAGAGCGTCAACCGACAGCTCAAAGAGGCGGGCCTGGCTTAACTGCCGCCGAAAGTCTCTCCTTGTGCCTCACCCTCTTAGGGGTGGGGCACCCTGTCACCGACTGAGGCACCCATCTCAGCGCGAGGGTTGAATGTCCATGTCCGCTCACTCCACTGAAGCGCCGCAAAAACCACGCGTCAAAATCAGCAAGCGCATGCTGCCGTATGTCCTGAGCTTGCCGGCTTTGCTGGTGTGCATCGGAATCTTGATCCCATTCTTCACGGCCGTTGCATATTCGTTGCAGCGCTACCGCTTGTCGCAACCCTGGGCTCAGAAATACAACTGGGGCGAAAACTACCTGAATTTCATGACGGACCCGGCCTTCTGGAACACACTTCAGGTCTCGTTGACCTATGCGTTCCTGACGGTCGGGATTGAGCTTTTGCTAGGCCTTGGCATCGCTCTGCTTTTGCAAAAGCGCACACGGTTCAACAACTTTGTCTCCATCATGCTGCTGATGCCGCTGATGACCGCGCCTGCGCTCGCATCCTTGATGTGGAAACTCATGACAAACCCTGGCTTCGGTGTCCTCAGTTATTGGGCGACCCTATTTGGCATCGAGGACATGAAGTGGGCGTCTGATCCATCAACCGCAATGTTGACGGTCGTGATGGTTGACGTCTGGGTCTACACGCCCTTCATCATGATCCTTTTGCTGGCCGGGCTGCGATCTTTGCCGTGTCAGCCGTTCGAAGCGGCAGAACTTGATGGCGTGCCGCGCCTGTTCGTTTTCTGGAAAATCACCTTGCCCATGCTCACGCCCTTCCTGCTGACGGCCGTGCTCTTCCGGGTGATCGAGTCCATCCAGCAGTTCGACATCATCTATGCCATGACCCAAGGCGGCCCCGGCGACACGCTGACGGTCTTTCAGGTCGAGGCCTACCTGAACTTCTTCCAATCGACGAATGTCGGGCGGTCTGCGGCCCTTCTCATGATCCTTTGGGTCATCACCTACATTCTCTCGACGATCTTCATCAAGAATTGGCTGCGCCTGCGTGAACGCGCCCGCGGAGAGGCATAGGAGAGCAAGATGTATGCGATCAGTCCAATAGAGCGGATCCTGCGAGGCATCGCGTTGAGCCTGGTGATCTTCTTCTTCATGTTCCCGATTTTCTGGATCTTCCTAATGTCGTTCCAGACAAACGAGACCATTTTGCGGGTTCCGCCGTCGATGTTCTTCGAGCCGACCCTGACCAACTATCGCTCTCTGATCTCAGGCACATTGGAGGGGAGCACCGCGACCTTGGAGATTAGATTTATGAGTAATCTCTATAACTCCTTGTTCTTGTCGGTGACCTCCGTGGCTGTTGGTCTGCTCCTTGGTGTCCCTGCGGCCTATGCGTTCGCAAAACTCAAATTCCGCGGTTCTGAGGATATCGCCTTTACCTTGCTGTCCTTTCGGTTTGCGCCGCCGCTTCTGGTCCTGCTTCCGCTGACCATATACTTCCAGAAGATCGGCCTGGCGGACACCTATCTTGGACTGATCTGGGTTTATCAGCTGATCGTTCTGCCGCTGATCTTGTGGATTGTGCGCGGCTATTTCGAGGATATCCCGAGCGACATCGAATATGCCCACCGCATCGCAGGCCATGGGTTCTGGTCCACCTTCACAAAAGTTGCGCTGCCACTTGCAGGCCCCGGAATCGCGGCCGCCGGTCTGCTTGCCTTTATCTTCGCTTGGAACAACTTCATCTTCGCGCTCGTGCTTGCCTCTGCCGACAAGCAACCGGTAACCGTTGGCGCGTTGGCGTTCATCACCGCCGCAGGCATCAACTATGGCCAGATTGCCGCGGGCATCATGCTCTCTATCGCACCGGTTTTGGCCTTGGCGCTTTATGCCCAAAGGTATCTTGTCGAAGGCCTGTCGCTTGGCGCGGTGAAGGGATAGGCTATGTCGCTCAAGCTCAACACCATCCGGAAAAGTTTCAAGAAAGACGTCGTCCTCGACGACATTTCGTTTGAAGTACCCACTGGAAAGACGCTGGTTCTCTTTGGGCCTTCAGGAGCCGGCAAGACCGTGTTGCTACGCCTGATTGCAGGTGTGATCGAGCCGGATGCCGGCGAGATCACCATCGCCGGGCGTGACATGTCCGGCGTCGAACCTGAAGACCGCGGCATTGGAATGGCCTTCCAGAACTTTGCCCTGTTTCCGCACCTATCCGCCATGGACAACATTGGCGCGCCACTTGCCGCTCAAAGGCATGACAAAAAAACCATTCAGTCGGGCGTGCAGAAACTGGCTCGCCTGCTGAAAATCGATCACGTCCTGGGGCACAAACCCAAAGAGCTTTCCAATGGGCAGAAACAGCGCACGGCATTGGCCCGCGCACTGGCGGGCGCGCCTGGTGTCCTTCTTCTCGATGATCCGCTGCGCAACGTCGACGCCAAGTTGCGGTTCGAAATGCGGCTGGAGCTGCCGCGCTTAATCAAGGATCAGAACGCCACCGTCATCTACGTCACGCAAGACTATAAGGAAGCCATGGCGTTCGGGGACGAGATCGCCGTCATCAACGACGGTCAGATTCAGCAGATCGGCAGTCCAGAGGAGATTTACCTCAGCCCGGCCAACACGGATATCGCGCGTCTCTTCGGAGACCCCGTCATCAACCTTTTGGATGTGACACCCAAGATGGGGCCTGCCGGACCCTATGCTATGGTCTCCGACCAGCCGGTGGTCTTGTCTGAAAGCCACACCAAATGCGTGGACAGACCTTGCATCTTAGGGCTGCGGCCCGAAGCGCTTCATTTCGTAACCACTGAAACACGGGGGGCGATCCCCGTCACGGTGGAAACCGAGACCCCCCTGAACGAAAAGACCGTAACGCTCGCCATAACCGCGCGCGGGCGCGAAATCATGCTGTCACGCCCGGCAGGAACACCAGGGCCTGCGCAGGGTCCGGCATATATTGGGATCAATGAACGTGCGGCGCTCCTTTTCGATCGCGAGAGCATGGCATTGGTGCCGCCTGGTGACGCAAACCCAGCGGGCAAAGTGGCATGACCGATCAAATGCTGGAAATCCGCAACGTCGATAAATTCTACGGCCCAATGGACAAGGGGGTCCACGCGGTCAAAGACGTCTCGCTCAACGTCGCGCGCGGTGACATCATCGCACTTCTGGGATCTTCCGGCTGTGGAAAGACCTCCACCTTGCGGATGATTGCGGGGTTCGAAGCCGTGAGCCGGGGCAGCATCCTGATCGCCGGGCGCGAGGTGCATATGCTGCCACCGGTCAAGCGAAATGTCGCAATGGCGTTTGAGGGATACTCGCTCTACCCGACGGTTACGGTACGTGACAATATCGCCTTTGCGCTCAAAAGTAGCGGCAAATCGGCGACCGACATTGCCAGCAAGGTCACCGAAGTCGCAGAAATGCTTGAGATCACGGATATTCTTGAGCGCTACCCGACGTCTATCTCCGGCGGACAACAACAACGGGCCTCCCTGGCGCGCGCCCTGATACGCGAGGCTGACCTTTACCTGCTGGACGAACCCATGGGGCAGTTGGAACCACAACTGCGCACCCTCCTTCGCGGGCGGATCAAATATTACATCAAGGAGCGCGGACTGACCGCGATCTTGGTCACCCATGACCAAACCGAGGCCAATGCATTGGCCGACAAGATTGCCGTCATGGAAGACGGTGAGATGCAGCAATACGCAAGCCCCGAAGAGATCAAGGAGGCACCGGCAAACCTCTTTACCGGCACCTTTGTTGGTGAGCCGCCGATGAACGTGTTTTCGGCAAGGGCTGCTGTATCAGATGACGCGCTGGTCTTTGCACTCGCAGACGGCTCGACCCTCTCCTTTCCCAAGACCGCCTTCGCCGACGAGCTGCATCAACGCATCGTGGGGCTCGGCGAGGTCGCGCTTGGGGTTCGGCCCTATGCGGTCCGTCGCGCATCAGGTGGCGCGGCGGCCGTGGTGCTCGCGAACCAGTGGCTTGGAGATCAGAGCCATATCGCTGCCGCATTTGCCGGCGGCAGCCTGGTGCTGGTCGAACATGATCGCGCGGACCTGTCCGAAGGCGACGCAATCTCCGTGCATCTGGATGCCAGCGATTTGCATATTTTCGATCCCCAAACCGGACGTGCTGTCTCTCACGGGGCGTCGCTGGTCGGATGAGCGGAGAGATCATCATAGGCATTGATGCGGGCACCTCGGTCATGAAATCGGTGGCCTTCGATCTGCAAGGCAATCAACTTATGGTGGCCTCAATCCCCAACAGCTATGACAACGGCCCCGGCGGCGCGGTCACGCAGCCCCTGGAGCGCACCTGGAACGATTGCGCTGCCACGCTGCGTAAATTGGGAGACATGATACCCGATCTGTCCTCGCGCGTTGTGGCGGTTTCTGTCACAGGCCAAGGCGATGGCACCTGGCTGGTGGGCAAGGATGACGCGCCGGTGGGCGACGGGTGGCTGTGGCTCGATGCGCGCGCTG
This sequence comes from Roseobacter cerffii, assembly GCF_054226325.1. NCBI lineage: Bacteria > Pseudomonadati > Pseudomonadota > Alphaproteobacteria > Rhodobacterales > Roseobacteraceae > Roseobacter > Roseobacter cerffii. Next base: position 693,967 of record NZ_CM135757.1, on the reverse strand, counting down.
GCGGCCTGGCCGAAGAACTGCGCCAAGACGACGGCGACAATGCGCGGTTTCTGATCACGGGCACCGGCCTGAATGCCTGCCAACAGGGCGTGCAACTGGCGTATATGAAAGATCAGCTCCCCGATCAGTTGGAACAGGCGGAATGCGCGCTGCACTGCAAGGATTGGCTTTATCTGAAACTGACTGGTGTGCGTGCCACAGACCCTTCCGAGGCCTGCTTCACATTCGGTGATTTCCGCAGTCGCACCTACGATGACACCATTCTGGACTTTCTGGATTTAACCGGTTTTCGCCACCTCCTGCCGCCCATCTGCGACGGGATGGCAACACGGCATCCACTAAGCCAGCAAGGGTCGATAGCAACCGGGTTACCTGCGGGAACACCAATTGTTCTTGGACATGTCGACGTTGTCTGCACGGCGTTGGGTGGGGGCGGCTATCTGCCGGGCCAAGATACAGGCTGCACCATCCTGGGCACGACCGGCGTTCACGTGTCCTGCAAATCTGACAGTGCTGTGCGGCTGAACCCTGATGCACGTACCGGATACGTGATGCTGATGCCTGTCGATGGTGTTGTGGCGCAGTTGCAAACGAATATGGCCGGCACCATGAACATAGACTGGGTGCTTGGCCTCGCGGCGGACATTTGCGCGACATTACAGATCGATGCCGGCCGGGAGGACCTATTGGGCCATATGGAGGACTGGCTGGGCCAAAGTGATCCGGCCCACCTGATTTATCATCCACATGTCTCCGAGGCGGGCGAACGCGGGCCGTTTATCGACCAGACTGCACGCGCAAATCTGATCGGTTTTTCAATGTCCCATGGGTTTGCAGATCTTATGCGCGCCGCCGTCGAGGGTTTGGCGCTGGCGGCACGCGATTGCTATGCTGCCATGGGGGATCTGCCAGATACGGTCACGCTCACCGGCGGTGCGGCGCGATCTGATGCAGTGCGTGACACGTTCGCGAATGCTGTAGGTGTCTCTGTCCAGCGGTCCTCGCGCGAAGAAGCCGGAGCGGCGGGAGCCGCAATGATGGCTGCGGTCGGAGTTGGTGCCTACTCTGACATGGCCGCCTGTATTCACGATTGGGTGACGCCAACGCTGGCCGCGCCCGAGCCGCACTTACCAGTATTGCACGCGCGATACGACGAGCTGTTTCGCCTTTACCAGTCATCTCGCGAATCCATTCGGCCAACGTGGCAAGACTTGTCGCAATTCAGGAGGCAACGATCATGAGCCGTCACGTCGCTATCATCGGTGACTACTTTATGCTGCCAGAGGTCTTCGAACGGGAATTGCGTAATGCGTGCAAGGCTGTCGATCTGACCTGCCGACTGGATCAAAACGATTGGCCGAACAGTCCCGTGGAGCATGGATATGCCGGAGACCAAACCGTCACGATCAAGGAATACTTGGGCGATTTCGATCAGGTCGTGGGTTTTGTGGGCGACGCGGAAGTCCTGATCATGCACCAATCGCCAATGACGGACGCGATGCTTGAACGGTTGCCCAATCTTCGGCTGATCGCGTGCTCGCGCGGCGGTCCTGTCAACATCGATATCGAAGCAGCGCGTGCCCGAAGCGTCGCGGTGACACGTGTGCCAGGGCGGAACGCCTCGGCGGTAGCAGAATTCACCATCGGTGCAATTCTGTCTGAAAGTCGCAAAATTCGAGCCGGGCACGAGGCGCTGCGAACCGGAAACTGGCGGGGCGATCTCTACCGGGCCGACACGACCGGACGTGAGCTGAACGAAATGACCGTGGGTGTGATCGGCTACGGCAAAATCGGCAGCCGCGTCACGAAACTACTGCGCGCGTTCGGAAGCAATGTCCTGGTCCACGATCCCTATGTGCAGCTTGACCCCGAGGATGCCGGGGCGGGTGTCGAACAGGTCTCTCTCGAGACCCTGTTGGAACAGAGCGATGTGGTAACACTTCATCCACGCGTCACTCCTGAAACCACCCAGATGATCAACCAGGAACGTCTGGCGCGAATGAAATCCGATGCGCTTTTGATCAATACCGCCCGCGGCCCGTTGTGCAATTACGACGACCTCTACACGGCCTTGCGGGATGGCGTGATTGGCGGCGCAATGCTCGAGACCTTTGGTGTCGAACCAGTGCCTGCAGACTGGCCGTTGCTTCAGCTCCCCAATGTGACGCTGACCCCCCATATCGCCGGTGCATCCGTGCGCACCACCACCTACGCGGCGGAGGTCCTCGCCGAAGATGTCCGCCGGTACTTTGTCGGCGAACCGCTTTTAAACCTGTGTTGAGGCAAAATTCATGAATGAGACCAACCTGAGAAAAGAAATCGTTGCAGCTTATCAGGAGCTAAGCCGCGAGGGGATGAACAAGGGGGCGTCGGGCAATGTCTCCGCCCGGTTGGGCGATCATATGCTGGTCACGCCGTCGGGTATTCCATCCGCGCTTATGGAGCCCGAACAGGTCGCCAAACTCCGCATTGACGACGACGCTGGCACATATGAAGGCCCGTGCAAGCCCTCTTCGGAATGGCGGTTTCACCGCGACATCTTGCGCAGCCGCGAAGATGCCGGTGCGGTGGTGCACAGCCATGCACCCTTTGCCACAATCCTTTCGATCCTGCGCAAACCGATCCCTGCAGTGCATTACATGATGGCCGCCTTTGGCACGACGGAGATCAAGGTTGCAGATTACTGCTGCTACGGGACACCGGAACTGTCTGAGGCCGTCATCAAGGCGATGGCGGGCGCAAACGGCTGCCTGATGGCCAATCACGGCATGGTTGTCGCCGGCCCGAATATGACGCGCACCATGTGGTTGGCCGGCGAGCTGGAACTGATTGCCAGCCAGTATTACCACAGCCTGCTTGCCGGACAGCCGCATGTCCTGAGTGATGCAGAAATCGCCGAAACCGCGAAATCCTTCGAGTCGTATGGTCCGCAGGAGGTGAGCAAAAACTGATGTCAGATCAGGTCGATCTTCTGGTTGTGGGAGGCGGCGTGAACGGCGCTGGCATCGCGCGCGATGCGGCGGGACGCGGACTGTCGGTCATGATCTGCGAAAAAGACGACCTTGCACAGGGCACATCCTCCCGGTCGGGTAAACTGGTCCATGGCGGGTTGAGATATCTCGAATACTACGAGTTCCGCCTTGTGCGAGAGGCATTGATTGAACGCGAAGTTCTTATGAAGGCCGCGCCGCATATCATCTGGCCGATGCGCTTTGTTTTGCCCCATAGCCCGGAAGATCGCCCAGCATGGCTCGTGCGGCTGGGCCTGTTCTTGTACGATCATCTCGGTGGACGGCGAAAACTGCCGGGTACACGCGTGCTGGACTTGCAGCGTGATCCGGAGGGTGCGCCAATCATCAACAAGTATACCAAAGGGTTCGAGTATTCCGATTGCTGGGTTGATGATGCGAGGCTGGTTGTCCTCAATGCTGTAGCCGCCAGAGAGGCGGGTGCCGAAATCCTGACGCGCACGGCGGTCCACTCACTCCACGTCGAGGGCGGTCAATGGTGCGCCGTATTAAAGGACACAGAGACAGGACGCGAGCGCGAGGTGCGCGCCAAGGCCGTTGCAAATGCTGCGGGGCCATGGGTGAACGATGTCATCGGTCGCGTCGCCCGCAGCAACTCCACGCGCCTCGTTCGTTTGGTCAAGGGCAGCCACATTATCGTGCCGAAGTTCTGGGAAGGCCAGCAGGCCTACCTTGTGCAAAACAACGACAAACGCGTGATTTTCATCAATCCCTACGAGGGCGACAAGGCACTTATTGGCACGACTGACATCTCCTACGATGGTGCACCTGACGCCGTGGCAGCGGATCAGGATGAGGTCGATTATCTGATTGCTGCCGTAAACCGGTACTTCAAACAAAAGCTTCGGGTGTCGGACGTTTTGGAGAAATTCTCAGGCGTCCGTCCTTTGTTCGATGATGGGCAAGGTAACCCCAGCGCAGTTACCCGTGACTATGTATTGGATCTGGAGACCGGTCGCGGCCCTCCCATACTGAACGTGTTCGGCGGCAAAATCACGACCTACCGCAAACTGGCTGAACATGCCGTCAACGAGTTGAAGACCATCTTTCCACACATGCGCCCATCCTGGACGGCCGAAACAAGCCTTCCAGGTGGCGATATGCCAGATGCGGATTTCGAAGCTTTCTTGGGCGCTTTGCAGGATGAATATCCATGGCTGCCGCGCGACCTCACCAAGCATTACGCGCGGCTCTACGGGACAAACGCGCGGAAAATTATCGGCGACAGTGACAACCTCGGCAGTCTTGGTCAGCACTTCGGCGCGCTGCTCTTTGAAGCCGAAGTTCTCTATTTGATCAAAAACGAATGGGCGCGAAGCCCGCAAGATGTGCTGGTAAGGCGCACCAAGCATGGTCTGCATCTGAGTTCCGCCGAAAAAGAGAGATTGGAGGTTTGGTTCCATGACCGGATGTCCAAAACCGCCTGAGGGGTTTGACGAACTCAAGCAACTGTCCGCAAGGTTCGGCGCCGATACGATGCACATCCAAGGGGCTGGAGGGAATTCCTCACTCAAGTCCGGCGATGTCATGTGGATCAAGGCATCGGGAACCTTGCTTGCAAATGCGAACGATCAGGACATTTTCGTGGCCACCGATCTGCGTAAGATGCGTGCCGCATTAGCAAATGCCAAAAGGTCTGCGGACCGACCTGCGGAGTTCCTGTTGCCCGGACAGACAGAACTGCGTCCGTCTATCGAAACAAGTCTGCACGCCGTCTTTGCCCAGCCGATTGTCTTGCATACCCATTGCATCCACACGCTTGCGCATGCGGTCCGGAAGGACGCCGCGAACCTATTGGCTGCCCGCTTGCACGGGCTGGATTGGGCCTATGTCGACTATGCAAAGCCCGGCGCGACCCTCGCGCGGAATGTCGAAGCCGTTTTGAAACCGACCACGAATGTCGTCATATTGGGCAATCATGGGCTGATCGTTGCCGGAAGCAGTACCTCGGAGGTCGCGGCCCTTCAGACGCAGGTGCATGCTGCGCTGGCACTGCCGGCGGCCCCGGTCTTGCCGTCAGACCTCAAGACACTGCGGGCATTGTCCGACGAAGGCGACTATGCCCCTGCTGACGATCCTGCTTTGCATCAATTGGCTCTCGATCCTGGCAGAGTTCAGCAGGTCGTCGCAGGCAGTCTCTACCCCGATCACGTCATTTTCTGTGGCATCGCAGTCGCCGTTTTGGAGGAGGGAGAAACACTGCAACAGGGTGTTGACCGCATTGTGCGGGCAGGCGCTCCCCCACCCCTATGGATAACTGTACCCGGTGCCGGAACGCTCGTACGCAAGGATGCCAGCCTTCCTGCACGGATTATGATGCGATGTCTTGCAGATGTTTTGGCCCGTGTTCCGACGGATGCAGAGCTCAGCTATCTGAGCATCGAGCAAAACCTGGAACTTCTCGATTGGGACGCCGAAAAGTATCGGCAACGGTTGAATGCCTCCTGACGTCTTTATCGGCCTCGACATCGGCACGTCCGGCGCCCGTGCTGTTGCGATGTCAGCCAATGGCGAAGAGATCGGTGTCGGACAGTCCTCCATGGCGCGCCACGGTCAATCGTTGCGCGACCCGCAAAGCTGGCTTGGTGCCGCGCGGGCCGCATTGGCGCAGCTTTGCTCTCGCATTGAGCGGCGTCATGTCAAGGCAATCTGCATCGATGGCACGTCCGGGACCATGGTGCCGGTGGACGGGGCCAACACCCCTCTAACCGACGGGCGCATGTATAATGACACTTGCTCTGACGATGCGATACTGGACCTCATCTCACAGCACGCCCCGTCGAATAGCGCAGCACATGGTGCGACCAGCGGCCTGGCAAAGGTTTTGATGCTGCAAGATACGCCCGGCGCCGTTCAGATATTGCATCAAGCCGACTGGATTGCGGCCTGCCTCTGCGGTGTGGCCTCATCCGACGACAATAATGCATTGAAAACGGGGGTCGACCCGGTGGAGGCACAGTGGCCCAACTGGATTGCAAGGACCGGCGCGAAGATGGAGATGCTTCCGGATGTGAAGCGCCCCGGCACGCCCCTTGCTTCTGTCCTCAAGGACGTCGCATCCGAATTCGGCTTGCCCACTGACACACAAGTCCTCTCCGGCACGACGGATGGGTGTGCGGCCTTTCTCGCAACAGGGGCATCAAATGCCGGAGATGGTGTCACCTCTCTTGGCACAACTCTCGTGTTGAAGCTTTTGTCTGACAAACCGGTCTTTGCACCGGAAAGCGGGATCTACTCGCATCATATCATGGGCCTTTGGCTCGCAGGAGGGGCGTCGAATACTGGCGGCGGTGTTCTGCTCGACCACTTCACAGCAGACGAGATCGAAACTCTGAGCCAAGAAGTAGACACCTCTGCCTCTTCGGGATTGTCCTATTACCCGCTGCGCCAACCCGGCGAGCGTTTCCCGATCAACGATCCTGCTCTGCCGCCTCGAATGACACCACGCCCAGACCGGCCTGTGGAGTTCTTGCAGGCAGTATTGGAAGGGATCGCGGATGTCGAAGCCCTCGGCTATCGAAAACTCCACGAGCTCGGTGCGCCTGCGGTGAATTCGGTTCGAACGGTTGGAGGTGGCGCGAAGAATACTGCATGGACCGAGATCCGAGCACGCGCCCTCTGCGTCGATATGCAAAGTCCACGCAATGACCAAGCCGCATTTGGTGCGGCGGTCCTGGCGCGATATGGGATGCGACAGTGAGCTTGACCTACGACAGTCTCACCCAAGTGTTCGACCGCTACGATGCGTTTCTGATCGATCAGTTTGGCGTGCTCATGAGCGGTGACGGTCCCTACCCCGGCGCGACAGAAGCCCTTGGTGATCTTGCCGCACGCGGGAAGCCGGTGGTTGTCCTGTCCAATTCTGGAAAGCGATCTGCTGTAAACAACGAACGACTGGTTCAGAACGGGTTTGACCGAAGCCACTTTGAAACCGTTCTCACCTCGGGCGAGGTCGCGCATAGTTATTTACGCGGAGCGCTTGGGAAGGAAATCCCGCACCAAGCGCAAGCGCTGGTGATCCTGCGGGATGATGATCCTTCACCTTTCGACGATCTGCCTCTGCGCCGCACCGACAATCTGGAGGCCGCGGATGTTCTTTTGATCGTCAACCGTGATCCGTCGCGCGAAATCGCTTTCTACAAGCCAATTCTGCAGCGGCTTGCGGCGCGAAAGATACCATGCATCTGCACCAATCCAGATCTGAAGATGCTGACACCCGACGGAATCACGGAGTCGGCCGGATATCTGGCCCAGATGTTTGAAGACTTGGGCGGAGAAGTTCGGTGGTTTGGAAAGCCTCATGCCAAGATCTACGAATACGCACGGACCATGTTGAAGGGTGCAGGTCCAAGGGCCACGCTTTGCATCGGCGACAGTCTACATCACGATATTGCCGGAGGCGCTTCAGCCGGGTTCAAAACGGCATTGGTCAGAACAGGGATCGATGGAGACCGAGACGATGCCGAGCTTCAACGCTTGGTTGTCAGATCGAGAACTCCGCCGGACCACTTCTTGCGCAGTTTTTCGTTGGAGTAGTTGAGTTTAACGTAGTTATGAGCAGCGGAGGCCAAACAGCCGCACAAACCGTGACTTCAAGATCGCCGTGCGCGCCGCGTTATGAAATTCGTTTTTGAACCGTCCCTGTAGAGAGCAGTCCTGTGAAAATGGCTCCTGCATTGCAAGAGAATTCTGTGATTGCGATGGTCTGCCAGTACGGTCAAGGCCCAGAACCCATCCGGATTCTCTTAAAGATCAACTATGATCAAACGGTCTCCAGCTGAATCAATTAGTACAACCCGCCTACTAGAGATCACCACAGCCTTGTCGACCTCTATCCCGTGTTGATAAGCGGCTTTAGGTCGTTGGTTGCCTTCAACTGATACCAAAGCACCACTAAACGGAAACCACGCAAGAACTCCTCTCTCGTCTATACTAATGCTGGGTGAGCTAAAATATGCGTAAGGAACAAAACCTGGCTCGTTGAACAAAGAACGGTTCCAATTGCCCTGTTCGTTTTCCTCTGGAAAAAATTCAGCGATGAAACGGCCTATCGAGTACTTCGTCCGATTATGCTCGATTGGTCGTCGATTTATTTCACCCCATGCTCCCTTGACAAATTCATTCTCTACAAATGCAAATTCTTCAACGGCCATTTCGAGCAATCTAAAGCCCGCGCGTTGCAGTATAGCAATCGTGCTACCGTTTACACTGACTGCAGTAGGAGAAAAGCCTAGGTGCTCACTATAAATCAAATTAGAATAATCTTCTCTCAGAAAGTTAGCACTACGTGATGGGAGCGACTTACCGATCACACCTATCGGCAAAAAATGCAAATATTCTTCGTTCTCGGTAATAAACACAATATCATTTTGCAGAACGTCCATATCGATAACTGGGCCCTTGAAATGTCGGATCTCAGCGACTTCAATCAGAGAATTTACATCAATAACCCTAATAACGGATCTGTTGAAGTCATTTAAGAACAACAATCCGCGGTGGATCAAAGAAATTGAGGGCTCCCAGCCTTCTAGTGGGGTTTGTAGAGAAGAAACAGATTCGCCCGTAGCAAAATCTATCTTTTCGGCCCTAGCAAACACGTCGTCTCGCCCAACAGCAATAAGAAATCGACCGTCAGAATTTAGAACGAGCGGCTCAAAGGCGAGCTTCACTCGACCAATTAGAACTGATGTCGCTAAATCAATAGACATTATTTCTCGCGAAGAAATGCACGCAACATGTAAGATGCTACTTAGTCTGCCGCGATCTTGTTGGACCACAGATTGAGGTCCACAATTATCAAACTGAATTCCAGTTTTGGTTACCAAATTCTCAGCATAACCAATACTCGCGGCAAAGGTTAGGCAGGCTAAAAGGAATGCAGGTCTCTTCATGACTGTCTCGTTTACATAGGTATTCGGTGAATTTCACGTACATAGTTGCCCGCAGAGATCTCTCCTAGCTCTGGAAACCAAGCCTTCACCTCTACACGAAGCGCGCGAATGTCTTTGAACTCGGGCAAGGGGAGATTCTCCCAAGACAAATGCTCTTCTGAAAGTCCCCAATTAGCCGCTTTTTCCGGATCATTTCCCGCTTGTGTGAGGACAAACTCTTTTGTTTCTTCCATCCAAACCGTAAATCGGTCTTCGACCCTGTCCATAACATCGTCAATAACCAGTGGGGATGAAAGTTCGCGTCCCGAGAAGGAGTCGACAACCCTCCAATCTTGGAAGGCTATAAAGTTTGCTTCTGGCCTTTCCTCTTCTATTGACAATATGATTGGAACAATAGTCACAGAAATTCTTTGCGGTGAGAACTGCCCCCTAAACCTGTGGCCATAGTCTATGTACAACTTTCGGCTTACTCCAAAGCCCTCCCTCAGCGGATCATATCTGATGCCGACATCGAAGAATAACTCAGCTTGCAGCCTTTTAAGGGCATTCCGGCTTTGCTCAACTTCGGAAAGTAGAGATCCAACCTCACGTTCTAAAGCGCTTATACGTGCCTCGACAGTCCAAAACTGATCTCCGCGCAATCGAATTTCTTGTGCGGCTAGCAACCCGCCCACTCGCTCTATAGGAAGAACTGTACCGGAGGCGATCGTATCGTTACGTCGCAAAGATATGCCAACCAAAGACTCTCCATTGAAGGCTGGACCACCACTATAGCCTTGCCTCATTGGCTCAGAGGTTTCAATTAGTCCGGAGTCTATTCTTCGAAGATTGGTATAGAATCGATTGAAATTGGCGACATTCGTTGATGAGACTTCAACTCCCCACAATTCAAGGCGGTCTTGTTCATCAAAGTAACCGCCGATCTCAACATTTTGCAACTCTGGTTGAAAGTCTTGTGCTTGCAGTAAGCATATGTCTATCTCGAGATCGCACTCGAGTACATTTAACTCGAACAGCTTTCCCTCACTTATCAAATCTTGGATCCTCAGACGATCTGTTCGATCAATTTGGCGCAACTCTAAAGCTGTGGATGAAGCAGCGCGAGCCAGTATCGTTCGGCCGTCATCGCGGTCACCAAGAACCACATGAGCGGCAGTCAACGCATGTCCTTCATCTGTAATCCAAAATCCGGTTCCAATGGGTGAGTATAATGTTGGGTTCAAGGCGTTAGATGGCGCCCAAACCTCAATTAAAAATTCCTCACGAGCAAATGCAGCCCCGTGAAGCAAAAAAAATAGAATAATAGAGTAAAATGGGATTAGTTTTTTCATTTATCTGGCCGCCACACCTATATGAAACGTTATCGAGCTTGCTTCTTCAATTGACAGACCGCCTTCGCCGGTGGCGAAAAAGAACTTAACTTTCCCGTCAGCCGCTCTGCTTAGCACAAATTCAGTTTTGTAACTGATAGAGCTAACGGCCATTTTGGGAGGGTTGGACACCGCTTCACGAATTCCGTTTTTTATTTGCTCAATTGCCTCAAGAAGACCAAGGGTTTCTGCAGTAGACGTTGATGTCTCTTCGCTTGGCGTCAGGGTAAGGCTGATTGAGCTTGTCGACTTTGCTGACAACTCGGCGTTAGCTTCCACTTGGGCTAGGGACGAGAAAACGGGAACCGAGATATCGATGCCGCCACCAGCGGACCTTTCAGTGATTGTAGTTAATACGACGTCAACAAACTCAATAATCAACTGCGGTTCCAGAGTATCTATTGACGCTGCTTGGACTTCGGCCTTTATGGCATCAATTACAGCTGATACTGGTGCATTGTCAGATTGGGAATGCGCAACGGTACCCGCAAAAATACCCAATGAGATACACACAGTACGTAGGAAGTTCACTCCCATCTCTTTCTCCAGTCAATCAGCACTTTACTTGTCCAAACCAGCGTCGCATATGTGTTTCCCTACGACAAGGATTCTTGCGGCAATCTTGTGGTGTGAGCGTAGGACGGGGCGGCCCGATTGTTTGATTGATGTAGGGAGACAAAGGGATACGGCCCTGCATCCCGGGTCGTGGGCAACGTAAGAAGACAGTCAAATACGACAAGCGCTGCTACAAACGGCGCAATCGGATCGAGATCATGTTCGGACGGCTGGAAGACTGGCGGCGTGTCGCAACCCGATACGACCGGTGCCCGAAGGCCTTCCTCTCAGCAATCCCTCTCGCGGCCATTGTCATCTACTGGCTGTGAGTCCTGAGCCTAGGCACTTCAGGTTGACGCATGTTGTAACGCCAAGTGCCAAATCCAAAGCGGAGTAGCGATCAAGTCAATGACCGAAACCAGCATTCGTCCGACAGTTTGAAAGTCGTAAGCCATTTGTGCTGACGCTCCTGCTATCCCTCCACCCAAAAGCGATCGCTTGCTTTGCCACGGGATTCTAGGATGCGTTGCACGACAGCGTCGCTCCCGAAGACATCGAGCGGATCGAAGCAAAATTTTTGAAAGGTCTTCTCACTTACTCCTGCATCGTTGAGAGCATCTTGGGCCATCTTCAACTTGGCACCAAAGTTCTCCTTCATGAATTCGACGGCTATCGGGAGCATGCGTTCCAGGCATTCTAGAGTTGCACGATTCCAGGTTGTTTCATTCGTCGCTGCCGCTAGCGTCCACTGCCCAGTTTGATTGGGTACAGCAAACACAGAAGCTTTGTGCCAGACCCGATCCCTCATCTTGTGTTCGGGATTTACATGGGCGAGAGCGTTGTTTCGAAGCAAGATGAGAGCGGCGTGATCTTCTTTTTGGTCTTTGGTGAGTTGGCCGATGTTCAACTGAATTGAGCCGCGCTCTCCAGACTTCCCGGCAGTTGACGTTGCGCGAACATACAAATTGACGGCCGTAGTTTGGAGAGCTTTGACAATTGTCTGCTCCTCCGGCCCAAACATCTCGTTTTTCTCATCCACCTTGGCCCTAAGGATTTTGCAACAGTCACTAGCTTGCAGCAGATCGCCCAAGCATGCTTCGGCACGCCATACCTGGAGGATAAGTCCCCTTAATTTCCTTTGTTTATTTGTTCGCCTAAGGCTACTGCTGAGCGCTAGCAAGTCAAGGAATGGTGGGTACTTCATAAAAGAATACTCCTTCTTTGTTTGCTGCTTGGTGCGTCCGAAACTCTTGTCGCTCAAACCTAAGCAGAATGCGGGCTCTTGAGGTACTGTCCGTAAACTCGGCCCATACCTGCCATTCACCGAGATCTTTCGATGCTGCGGTGTGGCCCGCCAAAGCTGCCGTTTGCCGCGGCTGATCGCCTCGATCAGTATGATAGGTCTGCAACGCGGGACAAAACGTGAATTCGCTGCACTTTGCTCCAATGGCTGCTGTTGGTCAGCCGAACAACGCACTCCGCACAACCATGGGGTTCATTATTTTCAATTGATTGAGGGTTCGTGTTTAAGGTGTATTTTGAAGGGGCCTCTGACATACAAAAAAACGGGCGCTAATTCAGTAAACCGATCTGACCCATGTACTGCCGATGACTTCTCAGTAATCTTTGGCCAAGACTGTTTGACACAAGCGTCGCCTCGAATTCGTCGAGCGCGGCCTGGCGAAAAGTCATGCGGTCCTGCCGCGACCAGACGTAGATGCTTACGCCTTGATCGCGTACTTCTCTCGCCGCTTCATCGTTTTCGATCCGCGTACTGGCGGCCAAATCCGCTGCCATCGCCCGAAGCTCTTCACCAATCAGATTCTGAACCACCACTGGAAGTCCATCCCACATGTCTTTGTTGCAGGCCAGATGATCCGACGGCATGGAATGGAAGCCCGGATAGGCGGTGTGGCGTGAGATGTCGTAGAGCCCCAACCCAACGTTATTTACAAGATTTGAGGCATCAGCGCCGTCCAGAATGCCAGTCTCAAGCGCGGTGAATATCTCGGTGAAATCCATGACGATAGGGCTCGCGCCCAGCCGTTGCCAAGTTCTAGACAGTACGCCGGGAGGCGTGCGGATCTTCAGCCCTTTGACGTCCTCTAGACCCCTGATCGGCGTCGACGCTGTTAGGGACTCTGGGCCCGCAATCCACCAGCCAACGAAGTGCATACCATACTTCGAGTAGAGCTCTTGCACTATTTCCTCGGCATCGCCGAAATTCAACCATTTGATCTGTTGCTCTGGCGTTTCGTACCCTCCGTAGATGTCACCTACTAGCCAAAAAGCCGGGTCTTTTCCGGTTTGATAACCGCCACCGGTCATATCGCAATCGAGGATGCCCGTAGCTGCCGCATCGAAGGTATCGACCGATCTGACGACGGATGAGGAATAGAATACTTCAAAACTAACTTTGCCTCCGCTCCTGCTGCTCACCGCATCAGCAAATTGGGCAACGGCCCTGCCGCTTGAGGTTTCGGGTGAGTAATGTGTCTGAACCCGAAGCGTCACGGGATCGGTATTTATTGTCGCGAGCGGCACGCTGACGATATCTTGGAACACCGCGCGGCCCTGCGGATCAACAGAGCAGCGCATGCCTTCCGGCGGGACCACTGAGGAACAAGGATCGCGAGGCGGCGCAGCAGCCGCGAATTCACACAAGCTCTCTTTGCGTCTTTCGGCGGCTTTTACCGCTGTGCAATCGCTGGACTCCTTGTGGTTTTCGAGGAAGATTTCCACTTCCAAACAGTCCTGAGCGCCGCGGACGAAGATCTCGTAATCTGCGTTTGCGGCGGTGCAAGCGTCAAACCCTGAGGATTCGATTGGTTTCGGCTCTGATGGAGCTTGACTGTTCGGTGGGCTGTGGCCGCTGAGGAAAAAGAAACGACCAGTATCCAGGCCAATAGCGCCAAATTGCGGGGATTGAGTGAAACCCAAATGTGTCATTTTGCTGAGCTGCGGCTCCAAATAGCTGGCGATCTCGGTGATCGTTGTCAGCCCGTCCTTGTTTGCGTCGGCCGAACCGCGAGCAGCTCGCAAAAAAGCTGTGGTAAACAAACCACCGGATCCATCTGTATAGCCGTAGGACACATCCTGGCCGCCGCTCGATGTCAGCATATGCTCCGCCGGTGCAGCCATTTGCTCCCAAACTGGATCTTCCCCGCTCGACATCATTTGAAGCGCGCGCGCGCTGTAGCATGCGTCAATTAGGAACAAGACATGCCGCGCGTCGATCCGCCTAAGCCATCGCCGCACCTCATCCATATAAATCGAGCCCTGCTTTCCATCCTTCGAAGCGTCTTGCAATGCAAGAAAGCCATAAGGGTAGTCTCTGGAATCCTTTCCAGAACCTCCATGACCAGACCAATAAAGGAGCAGCCTATCATCCTCGGTAACGCGATCAGGGATGATATCTTCCATCAAATGCCGTATATTCTCGCTACTAGCGTCTTCATCGATTAAGACGTGGACTTCGTCAAAACCGGCCTCATTCAAAAGGAAATCACGCATGCGCACAGCGTCCTTGGCGGGCGAAGACAAGGGCTTGAAATCACCGATATAATCCCCGATCGCGATAACCACGCCGATAGAACGTTCGAATTTGTACCTGTTGCCTAGGCTGTTTCGTAGCCATTTATATTCGTTGTTGACGCGGTCCCACCAAGTCAGAGAGGTGTCGATATTTCTGTGCACGTCCGCTGCCTGCTGGGCCGGTGCCGACGTAGCCATAAGCTGCAACAGTGCGCAGAGGATGAGTGCGGTCAGGCGGATCGCTAGTCCTCGGATTTGTTGAATAGGCCGATAACGTCTTTCAGAAGGCTAAAGAACGCCCCGACAGCACTGATTACTGCGGTCCAAAGGCTGATATTCGCGATTGTCTCTTCATTGCCGCCGAGCGGCTCCATACCTACAGGTAGACGAAACGAGTTATAGACGACATACGCAACTACACTGATCGCCACGAATAAAATGACGTATTTCCACCTACGCATCTCAGCCCCGTTCAAAAATGTAGACATTATACAATTTGCGGCTACCAAAAACTAATAGACCTACTGACGTGCTTCTCCAAACACTTTCTACGCTGTTCGGTTGTGGAGCTGCAACGCGGATCTCCAGCTCGCACCAGTTTTCTGCGCCGCCCTACTTCATTGATCCCGCATATGTGAACTCACGGTGAAGTGCAGTTCTTGATATGTCGTTTGTTCCAGACGGTTCTGGATTTCCATCAGCTTGGCTTCGAAGATCTCAGCAGGGGTGTGATAGCCCAAGCATTTGCGCGGCGTGGAATTGAGGCGGTGGCAAATCGACCTCAAATATCGATTTATCAGCGCCAGCGGTTCGGTTGAGCGGGGCAGGTACTTCCGCAGCCTGTTGTTCGTGTTCTCGACCGTGCCTTTTTGGTACGGCGCTTGCGGGTCGCAGAACCACGCATCGCCCCACCGCAAATCATTGCGATTGATGAAGATAATCCCACTAAGGACGCGCCTGTCATCAACGCGCAGCTTGCCGTGCGACTTCGAGAAGTAGGAATCAAGACGCTCTATCTGCGCGTCTACCAGCCAGAATAGGTCAGACATGTTCACCGCTCGATATTCGAACCGTGAATCACGCTCCTAAGCGGAAATCAATGGGTCCTGATCCTAGCACTCAGTATCCGAAATGGATGAAAGAGACTTTGGTAGCAACACGGCCTTATCCGTGAACTGCGCCATCAAGAGAACAACTTCACATGCCTCTTTTGGCAAATTGGAATTGCGTAGTTCTTGTTCGGAAACGAGATACCTCAGGGCGTCCCACTCTGTGCAAAAGTCGCTAAGGTCCCGTAGACCTTTCAGTTTTCGCCGGGCAGTCGCGAGGCGTGTATCGTCTGTATCCGACATTTCATTTCCTCCGAACAGCTACACCAAGAGTGCTGGAAATGCGTTGAAAACAGAAGGACTGCCGTGTGAAATCAGCGTGAATAAAACGTTAAGCTCCTTCACAGATCTATTTTTCTCGCTTAACAATTAGCAAGCGGACCGGTTTGGTCCTGGGGGAGCTTTGCACGTAATTTAGGGAAGGATGTGTGCCAATGGGGGACTTCACACAGACCTTCAAAGCCAGATTCAATAACTGCACGACAGACTTATGCCACGACTCAAATATCCAACGCCCAATACCATTTTCAAGACCTGCGCTGCAAAGTCGATACCTCACCGCACCACAGGTTCCCTCGGTTGCTACCTGCTGAGGAAGATAGATGGCAGATTATAAATTCTCAGTTCGCCTTTATGGCGCTTTTGATGCCTGGTTGGTTGAAAATGAGCGGCTGGTCATCAAAAATCAGAAATTGCGCGCAATGATTGCTCTATTGATTAGCGCGCCAGATGGCCGCCGCTCGCGCACATTTTTGCGCTCAATGCTTTGGCCGCTTGCCTACGATGAAGAACGCGGCAACAGCTCGCTTCGGCAGTGCATATCCAGCCTACGCGGCGCATTAGGTCCGGCCTGCGCATATGTGCTGGATGACAGTGATCGCAGTTGCGTCAAGCTCAACCTTGAGCATGTCGAGGTGATCGGATTGCCAACAGATGGCCTTTTTCTGGAAGGGCTCGATCTAACCGGACTGACGGAGTTCGAGGATTGGCTCCGCGATCAACGCAAAAACACGGTATTCGCCCAGACCTTGGCACCACCTACGTCATTGCCACCTGTAGCCACACGCCCCGTCGATCGAGTTATTCCTGCGCTTGGCGTGTTGCCTTTTCTGTCTCTTCACAAAGGCAACGAGCACGGATTGCTCGGGGATATGCTGGCCGAAGAAGTCGCGCGCACACTTTCGAAATCGCATTTCGCCAATATCAAATCGCATTTTTCCTGCCGCAGCATCAACGCACGACATGTGGACTTGGACACTCTGAAGAACGCTTTGAATGTGGACTACGTCGTTTCGGGTGCGCTTGTGTGCAAGGCGAACAGCTTTCGCGTGACGGTCGACTTGATCGAAATGGCAACAGGTGACTTTGTCTGGTCTTCCGAATTCAAGGGAGATCTGAACGCATTCTTTGCAAGCGAATCTACGGTTGCCGCCGAAATCGCGCTCGCAGTGTCGAAATCAGTGCTGCGCACCTCGCTTGATTTGGCAAGCGCGACGCCGCTCCCGGATACCAACTCCCATGATCTGTTCATGTCCGCTGTGTATCTTCTACATAAGCAGGACATCGCAAGCAGTGCCAGATCACGCAAGTATTTAGAAGAGCTGCTCCGCCGGGCGCCGCGCAACTCGGTTGTGCATAGCTGGCTTGGGTTGTGGTACGTGCTTTGTCTGTCGCAGGGATGGCACGACAATGCCAGTTTGGACGCAACGCGGGCCAAGGATTGCACCGCGAGGGCGCTGGATTTGAACCCGACTTGCGCGTTCTCGCTTTCTGTGGATGGGATTCTGGAAAGCAATGTGCTGAAGAATTTCGATGTCGCACGGCAGCGGTTCGAACATGCGCTCGATCTTGATCCGAACAACGCCTATGGATGCCTATTTTCCGGCGTATCGCATGCGATCCAGGGTGCGTATGAGCCGGCAGTCGCTCAAACGCGACAGTCGCGCATCCTGTCCCCTCTGGATCCGGGGGCATATCTGTTCGACACACTGTCAGCCACGGCTGAACTGTCGGCGATGCGCTATGTTGAAGCACTTGCGCTGGCGGAGCGGTCCTACCAGCGCAACCCCATGCACAATTCTACACTACGCACTCGCACCATCGCCCTGCATGGTCTGGGGCGCATGGAAGAGGCGAAAGCCTCCGCACGAGAGTTGGCCCGACGCGAGCCGAACCTGACCATTAGTGGCTATCTCAGCACGCATCCTGCCGCACAATTTGATACCGGTAAGCGATGGGCAAAAGCCCTGGAGGAAGCCGGAATTCGTAAATCTTGATTGGCACGAAGGGGAGATGTCATGCCGTTTTCAACAGGCGCCACCGGTGCAACTGGTGCCACGGGTGCAACTGGTGCCACGGGCGCTACTGGAGCAACCGGCGCGACCGGGGCCGGGGGCGGGGTCGGCGGGCGGGGTTTTACACCCGGTGAATCGTACGCCGTCACAACGGCCCGCGACGGAATCATGGGGCGGTGGGCCGGGCCCAACCGCAACGTGTCCGCCTACACGGCAGGAGAGGCTGGCAACATGTCCGAATGGCCAGTTTGGGCGCGCGGCTATGTCATCCAGTCAGATTTACTGGCTGGTATGGTTTTTGAAACTGCGCCTAAAGACGGCATCGACTTCCAGGTGTCCCATCTTGGCGCGGGCATTTTGACCGAAGGCAAGACAACTTACGAGTCCGAGCCCCTGTTCAGCTTCCGGCGCCCAAGGATCGAAGACTTCAAGGAGCAGTTGGATTACGTCAACACATATGCCGAATTGCGCATGGACCGCTCTGCAGAAATCCTGTCACAAACTGGCTATCCAGAGCATTTCTTTGGCGTGATATTGGGGCTGCACCCATCGCGCACCAAATATACGCTCGAACTGATGGCAACGGCACAGCTATTTGCAACCGGTATCGCCCAGCGGGTCAAACACGCGTTGGCCTGCAAGCGTCCAGACATGTTCTCAAGCCAGATCCAACCCATGATCCCCATGCCGGGTCATGGCACTTTGCCGAGCGGCCATGCCACGGAAGCCTTCACGGTCGCACGCGTTATGTCCCTGCTGATCGATGATCGTGACATCGAGTTTGGAATACAAGACCAACTCATGCATCAGGCCGAACGAATCTCGATCAACCGGACGATTGCAGGTGTGCACTTCCCGGCCGACTCCATTGCTGGAGCCATGCTTGGTCTGGGGCTGGGCGATTATTTCGTGGCGCGTGGGCGTGGACTTGGGCCAGGCGCTGCTGGCCCCTATACTGAGACAACCAGCAATTTTGTCAGCACCGCACATTTCGATGGCACAGTCGTCGGCAATGAGGATTTTCGAATGAGGACGCTGTTCGACAAAGGGCAGAGACAATCTTTAGATGCTGCGGGCCGTAGAATTGTTGAGCTTGGGGCCAAAGTGAATGTCGTAACCGCAACCGAGTGCCTGCCGCTAACTTGGCTATGGGAAAAGGCCAAGGCGGAATGGCCAGATCGGCGCGCGGCGGACATGTGAGGGCGCGCTATGACACAGTTTGAGTGGGAGCATCGGCCGGAGATTTCTGAGCGGACATTCGAAAGTCCGTACGTCATTTGGTACGAGAAATTCGGCCAGCGCTTCGAGGCTGGCTATCCTGGCGAGCCAGTGAATCAGCAGCCATTCTGGATTAAAGACACGAGCAACGTGGCCGCGACAAAATCGGGGGATCCCGCAGCGGCCCTGGACGGAATTCGGATCACTTCCATGCAGCCTTGGGATCCGGATACAGATGGCTCTTTGATCCCACCCGAGCCGTGGCATCGTGCGCCGCTCAGGCCCGAAAGTGTTCCGCAAAGCTACGACCATTTGGCAGCAGCGCCAAGCCCCGGCCTAGCCAAGCCTCAGCAGGATAAGCAGCTTGTCATCGTTGCCGTAGTCGATGATGCGACCAATTTCGCACATCATAGATTTCAGGGGGCCAACAAGACGTCTCGCGTTGATTATGCGTGGGTGATGGATGGCACGCCCAAAGACCCGGCTGCGCCGACCGTACCGTTTGGGCGCGAATGGTCGAATGCTGAAATTGAGCACGTCCTGAAAAGCTCAGACAGCGAAGATGCGGTTTTGAAAGAGCTTGAGCTCGCAGATTTCGCCCAAAACGAAACGATTGGGCTGACTAAGCGGATTAGCCACGGCACGCATGTTATGGATCTTGCATGCGGTTACGAGCCCGAAGACGAGGACGGGCAAGACCGACGGATCATTTCCGTTCAACTGCCGCGCCGTGTGATCCTTGAAGCGTCGGGGTCTATCCTACATCTCTTTGTAAAAGCCGCCATACGCTACATCGAAGCCCGCGCTCGCGAAATTGCACGTGCGCTTGGTCAGGGTAGCGTCCCACTTGTAGTGAATTTCAGCTATGGGCTGGGTGCAGGCAGCCGTCTGGGCTCGCATCCGGTCGAAAAATGCTTTGCCGAAATCACAGATGCGGGCGACTCGAATGATTCGGTCAACCCGGTGCATGTGGTCCTTCCAGCGGGAAACAGGTTCCGCGCGGATGGGCATGCTGCTCTGATTGCAGATCATAATGGGCAGCATCAGCTGGAACTTGATTGGATGCTCCCCGCACAGGATCAATCGCCCAACTTTTTGGAGATCTGGCTGCCGGGAACAGCCCTAGATCGAACGATCGAACTGGTCCCGCCAAACGCGCGCTTCGGCGCAGCAGCATTAATCCAAGAGAAAGGCGGGTATCTGGAACTGGTTGACAGCGACAGCAAGAAAGGTGTTGCCTGGGCCGCAGCGGATGTCGAACTGGATGCGCAACGAAACAGAGTTGGCAAAATCAGGCTCCTGGTGGCCATTGCGCCCACCTATGTCCCGCGGCTTGAACCGCCATTTGCACCTGCTGGTGTTTGGAAAATTCGGGTCTCGGCAACATTGCGGGCCAATGATGATATTTGTGCATGGATTCAACGAGATGAGCCACCCTATGGCTATCGCAGACCCGGCCAACCTTCGCGGCTTCTGAACCACCAAGAGTCCCGCGCGCAAAAGATCGACAACGAAATTTCCGAATATGTAGACTGGTTTGCTAAGAGCGGGCGCGTGACCGGCTATGGCACCCTCAACGGCATCGCAACCGCCGAAAGCATGATTGTGGTTGCTGGGTATCGGTGGCGGGATGCCTCTTGTGCCAGCTATTCTTCAGCAGGGTCGGACAGTGTCCGATCGCCGGACATGGCAGCAATCAGCGACCGCTCGCGCGTGTTAGGTGGTGTTCTGGCTGCAGGCAGCAGATCGGCGGTGAAAGTGGCATTGAACGGCACGAGTGTGGCGGTTCCGCAGGTCGTCAATGCGCTGACACAAGCCTTGGTCAACAGTTTAGCATTTGGCGGGTCCGATACCGTAAGCTCACTCAACCTTGGCGCCTTGGTCATCAACACTGAGTCTGATCACAATCAGAACAAGATCAATTGGCTACGCGGACGCGATACTCGATTGACGGCAGAGGGTGGCGGCGTCGCTGAGCAGATGGAACGAAGCGGATTTCGCGCCTAGGCGAACGGGCCAGTGCTCTGCGCAACATCCCTGACAGCTAAAATCTACGCGCATCGCACAAACGCCAGGCGCCGCTGTGGCGTAATTGCCGCCCAGTTGGGCTCAGTCTTAACATACGATCTACGGCACTTTCGCACGAGTTTAACGCGCTCTGCACACCACAAATGTGACGGTAGTCTCAACTTAACCTTTGGAGATTCACATGTCTTGCCAACGTTCTCATGGTGCCGCACTCGTCAGCGATGTTCACAACCCGGACGGCTCGAAACTTCAGTGCGCCCCGTTTACCTATTGCGTGCCGGATGCCCCCGGCCCAGCCGGACGACCTAGAGTTTCTGGCGGCTCGTGATGCGTTTGGTACAGCCATGGTCGCACAACCACACAACCAGTTGATAACAGCTAGCGACCGTCGATCCTGATTTATCTGGGACAATTTATCGATCACGATACTACCGCCGGGACCGATCGCGATTAGAGTGAGCTCCAGATTGATGCAGGAACGTTCGCACCGAGGGCGCATGGAGGCAGTGATCGAAGACCGCAAGAATCTCCGCACTGAATCCTCAGGAGTTTAAGCCCGGCAAGCATGCGCCGACTACCTCAATGGCAGATATGCTGCGCGCAGCGGGCCTTTCCTGACATCGCAGGGCTATGCTTGGTGCGCGGGTCCTCATTATCGCTTTTTCTTGCAACATCGAGTGCGATTTCACACCATCTTCACGCGCCGTTCCCGCAAAATTCACGCTGAGTTTTGGATTGTTGATCGACTGGTTCGTGCAGCCGCGAGCCCTTTAGGAACAGTGACTACGTTATGATCTTTGCACCGACACGTCGCAAATTTCAGAAAATCACGCTGGCTATTGATACGTGCAGCAGGAGCGTGGCCTGTTGCCTAGGCCTGCTAGTCTTGCCGGGATGCTCGTTCAATGATTTTGGCTTCGTCAATGTCAACACCCGCGAAACTTATGAGACGCGCACGCGTCATATCGTGGCCAACGGGCTGCGTATTGAGACACGCGGCCCGATGGCTGGTTTGTCTTTCGGCCGGGTCGAAGCCCTGCATCTTCACATCAAATCCTGTGGTCGGCTCGCGCCGCGATTGCACTACCAAGAGACAGCTGGCCTCCAGCTTGTCGCCTCGAGTCTAGAATTCGGGCTGACGCTCGGGCGCCGCGAAGTATTGCTTGCGGCAACCGGCGCTCCGAACGGGGCAAGTGCTGTGCGATTTGACCCCGCCTCACCCGAACGCGCGTCAATCGAGATCAGCCTTCCCGACCAATCGAATTGCCAGCTCCAAAACCAGAGGAAGAACGCATCATGAAGACTGTACCCGCCGCGCTGGCGGCACTTTTCCTGTGCAACTGCACGCCACAAAACCTTTATGTCGCCCACGAGAGTGTGGTCGGCCTAAATGCCAAGGTCAATCAGGCGCGTCAGCAGGGCCAATTGCTGTTTGGCTATGACCGCGACTTTGTGACGATTATTCCGACTAACGTGCCCGTTGAAGACAACGAACAAGAGACCGAGGCTATGGCCCTCGTGCACTGCACACGGCTCGTGGCTGATGGGATTTACCTTGCGGAATACAGGGACTTCACCGCCACTGGCAAAGCAGCTGATCAGATAGCCAATGATCCGGCTCGTATCCGCTCGGCCACCAGTTGTGACCAACTCGCCAAGGAGAACGAATGATGCGTTCATATCTCACGATAGGCTTCGTCGCGACACTGCTGATCAGTGCCTGTTCAGACACTCTCGTTTACGGCGAACGCACGGGCCTGAATATTGCGATCCGCACCGATGCGCCGCAAGGCCAGCCCCTTGAAGTCAACACCGGTCTGCAAAGACGCGTTGTGGGTTATGTGCCGCCCCGCAATCCAGAAGGGAGTGAGGCGGTGAACATGCTTTCTTCCTTCAACCTCAAACGCACACCCGATTCAAACAACAACCCCTTGCTAGCCAAAGTCACCATTGAGACGAGCTTTGCCTCCGGCAAGGCCGCCGTTTCAGCCGGTGGCAACAACGAGGCGGTCCAGGCCATCTTTGAACGCTCGGGAGTCGCCGCGCCAGCAGCGCGGTCTGACCAGCAAAACAGTGCCAAAATTCGCGATTGGTTCATCTCTGAACCAGCTACGACTAACGCCAAAGCGCTGGAATATCTCGATTTCCTCCAGCGTTTCGGTGGCACCTTCGAAAGTGAGGGGGCGGATTTACCTCGTGCATACCAAGCCGTGTCTGACGGCAAAAACGCCGCTTTGAATGCGCAATTCATCACGCTCAAGAAACTCTAGGGAGGAGAAGGTTATGACGGAAGTCGTTGTACACGGCGTCTTGGAGGATCAGGTCGACGGACACAGGAATTTCTGTACTGTTGCAAACGGTATATTCAGCGCACAAAAAGACCCCAATGGCACTTACTCCGTGTCTTGCGTTTTTCCTTATACTTCGGAGAGCGACAGCACTGACTTAAACAGTGACATTGTCGAGACTACGCTTACCTCGCCCCCGGTTGCGATCATGGACACGCCGAACCCAGCGCCTCCGGGTGGGCCGTCCGCTTTTGTTGCGGCCCACAAAACGGCGACCAAGACCATTCTTCTTGTGGACGATGCAGGGCGCGAGTTTTTGCGCGTCGGCGGCTCTCGCTCCTGGCGCAATTTCAACCCTGGCAACATCCGAAAGGGCGATTTTTCAAGTAATAATGGCGCCATTGGCAATGATGGAAGCTTTGCGATCTTCCCGGACAAGACGACAGGGCAAAAGGCAATCGAGGTCCTGCTGCGTGGACGCAGTTACGGGCCTTTGACGTTGGAAGCGGCCATCAGTCGCTACGCGCCGTCATCCGAGAACGACACGGGCGCCTACGTGTCCTTTGTCGCTACGCAAACTGGTCTAAGTCGTGACGCTGTCCTTGATGACCTCAAGATCGCATATATACGGAAGATTACGTCGGCCATAGAGTTGATGGAAGGCTGGACGCAAGGGGAACAGCGCCCGCATTTACCCTCAAGCGGTTTTTCGGACGCAACCCCGCTGGTTGCGGGAAACGGAACAGGTGTGAGCGCAGCAATTGGCGCGGCATCAGACTGGATCGAGGTAGCGCAACGCGAAGCGGCCCTAGACCCGGAGGCCCGCAGCGAGATCGCTGGACCTCAAAGCAATCCACGTATTCTGAACTACTTTGAGGTTGGCGCGTCGTGGTTTGACCCCGAGAATGGCGACGAAACAGACTGGTGTGCCGTATTTGTGAACTACTGTTTGGAAACAAGCGGTTACGTGGGAACGAACCATCCCGGTGCTCGGTCTTTTTTCTGGAATAAGAGAAATCAGTTCATCAAGCTCAATGAACCGCGGAAGTTCTGCATAGCGGTTCGCAGATACGCGCCCTTTATGGATGCAGACTGGACGACGGGCCGGGGTCATGTTGGGTTTGTCGTGGATTACTCAGACACCCACGTCAAATTGCTCGGCGGAAATCAGGGCAACACAGTCAAGGAAAAAGTGTATCCCCGTCGCGTCGAAGCTGCGGATGGAACCGTTGAATCTGAGTTCGTGGCCTTCTTGATGCCAGTTATCAACTAGCGGCGCAAACGCTCGATGATCTTGAGTTCTCGGGGCTGACCTCGGAACAAAATTTCATGTTTTACCAAATTCAGAACAATGGATGACACAATGAAACAAGATAAATCTGAAGATGCACTTGTAGCACGCATTATTGCTGCAAACTCGCAAATTTCGGCCCATAGCCGCTTGAACGACTGGTTTTCTCGCAGCACAGCGGCATGGGAGTTTATTCTGTTGCAGCAACATTCACGCTGCAAGCGCATGCAGCACAAAATCAATAAGTCTGGTCTGGGCTCTTCGCCGATCTTGGCCGCGCGATGCACCAGTGAGGGTGCTACCAGCCCAAACTGGAAATTCACTGACGGCATCAGACGCCCAGGGCGCGGGGCAACTCCGACCTTCGCTGTGGCTGCGCGAACGACTGCTTACGATATCAAATACAGCACCGGCATCTTAGGAGAACCGGCTCAAAGCCACAGAAAAAACACAAACCTCGAACCCATCATACATCTCTGATGGTAGCAAAGAGCAAACTACGTCGTAACTCGCACATAATTGGACAGAATTGATGAATTACTTGCCGTCAGTGATCATTGCCGGCGTCGCTGTCGCTGCTGCCTGGATTTCCTTTGGTATCGGCTTTGAGAACGTCAACCTCACAGCTCTTAGCGTAACGGACATTGGTCAGAAGTTCCTCACCATCATCTTTGTGGCGCTTTTTATTGAGCGAGCGGTTGAGGTCGTAGTGAGTGCGAATCATGGGTCACAAGAGGCCGATTTGACCGACGAAGTCACGGCTGCGCGTATCGTAAAGGAAAACGCTGCCAAGGCGGTGCTGGCAGCGCGGTCCAGTGGCGCGGGCGAGAAAGAAGCTGAAGCCGCGTTTGTTTCTGCTGTTGAGTTGCATCAGCAAAGGGTTTCAGAAGCGGTGAAGGAACTGAAACCTTTGAAAGAAAAGAAAGCCTTCACTGCGACACTCGCGAGCGTGGTAATAAGCGCCTTTGCGGCGGTGATTGGCTTTCGGATACTCGGACAGTTCGTGGAGGGTGAGTTTTCGTCTGCGATCAAAAATGAAACGCAACAGGTTTGGTTCTCCGCTCTGGACATCCTGATCACGACGTTGGTGCTGGCGGGCGGTGCTGACGGGATACACAACACCATAGGGCAGTACTTGAAGCGCCAAGGTGAGCTGACGAATGGGAGTTGATCGATCAGTCCGGCATTTTTGCGAACTAATCGCTCTTTTGACACCTGGCTGGTTCGCAACGTTCAATCACGCAATGGGGCAGTTTTCATTTTCGGGCGAACAGTATCGAACGAGATCTGGAAGTTTACGGCAACCGTCTTTGGATTTTTCACGTTTTTGGCCACCCTGAATGAGCGGATCTTGGTGGGACGTGCAGTATCCGGCAAGATGGGCTCTTTGCAGTCCTTAGCCGCTCAACGTATCAATGACGTTGCCAGCCCAAACTGTACGTGTAGGACGGGTTTTTCACGCATCAAATTCTGTTACCGTCGAAAATGAATACCTAAATCCAACCCCCTTTCATTCGCTTAATCAAGTCCGCAATCTTGTTGTTGAACTTCTCACCGGCCATCGCAGTTACGGCGAACACAGTCACGGGAAGAGCTGACATCCCCACGACTTGTATCAGCACACCAGCCATCCCACTAAACAAAACCCCGTTCGCAATGGCTCTGGCGTTTTCATCACCTGCAATCCACCCTGAGGACTCTTCAAGCTGATCACGAACTGTCCAAGCGCGTTTTTTGACCGCTTCAGAAGATCTTGGGGCTTCCTCTGTTGCTAGTTCAAAGGTCGCGGATGAAAGCTCATTGAGAGAGATTTCGATGTTCTCTAAAAGCGCAATGTTCCGAACTGCGTATGGATCATTTCGTCTTTCTTCCTTTCGTAGGGCGATCTCCTGTGAGACCCGCCCAAGAAGATCGGAAAGCTGAAATCCTATGGCTACTGGATTGTTTTTGATTGCTTGCACTGCTTGAGATCCAGCGCACTTGCGAACATCTGTTTCTCCCTCG
The DNA here is from genome assembly GCF_054226325.1 of Roseobacter cerffii. Taxonomy (NCBI): domain Bacteria; kingdom Pseudomonadati; phylum Pseudomonadota; class Alphaproteobacteria; order Rhodobacterales; family Roseobacteraceae; genus Roseobacter; species Roseobacter cerffii. The sequence goes on along the minus strand of NZ_CM135757.1, from coordinate 667,356 downwards.
AAATTAGAGATGTTCGAAAGACCTCCCGCGCAGGCTGTCGCGGGGCCGTCACTGTGGCCAGGAGCGCGACCAACGTGAACATCTCCCGAATTCTTTGTATCTAACTTGATGGTTCCCTGTGCGGTGGTGTTATTTGGAAGGAGGATTTTCTTAAGTTCTTCCAACTTGTTGATCGGTTTCGCGTCGAGGCGGTCTTGGTACCAACCAATCCAAACCTGCCAATCGTCGTTCACTTGGGAGAGATAGTCTCGAAGCTGAAACCATTTTGTAAGTAGTTCGTCTGGAGTTCCATGAAGTCCTATCGGGTCAGGCCAAAGACAGCGCACACCGAACTGGAAAGCTTGTTCACCTTGTTCAATCAGACGAGCATCATGTCGAATTGCTCTCCAAAACTCTTCGATATCTGCTGCGGCTGCGTAATGTGCGGATCCGAAGGAGCCAATCGCCACCTTTGCCGCTTCAAATGCGGCAGTTGCTGTGTCCGCGGCGCCCACGCTGAAAGCTGTCTGATGATCAGTGTTTGCTGCATCAATGGCTGCGCAAGTCTGATAGGCTTCGTTTGCCGCGTTGGCGATACTCGGTAGGTGAGGCCGAATCTCAGCGTGAAAATCGCTTTGAACTGCACTTGTGACCACGGCGGCAATACAACGGAAAACAGGCAGAACCACTTTCTCCCGTGTCTTCACGCTTGGATCTCCGACGACAGCACTTACTAGCCGTGGCAGTTTCCTGCATGCGATTCGAGAAGCAACTATCAATTCATCGGCTTCGTTGCGTCCCTCGAGCCAGGCGCAAAGCGTAGCTCGGTCAATGATGTCGATCACAAACCGGTCCCTTTCCAATCTGCTCGCTGGAGACTACTCGCTCTTAGTCAACAGATCCAACAGGATGCCTTAAGCATCGGACATTCAGGCATATCGCAGCATTCGTCAAATCTGGGCTCCTCTCCGACCTTAGCCGCAAAGAACATCGAGACGGCAGTGCGTGACGAAGTGAGCTCTTGCTGCGTCTTCTCGAATGACTGCTTTTGTGTTCCGGTAGACTTGGATACTTCTCAAAACTGAGGATTGCGCCCTTAGTGAAGAGCTAGGGGACTTCGTCCCCACGCGCCTGCAACTCAATTAGACAGGGCCGTGTCCTCGGCTCCGCCTGCGGGCCGCGCCTACCCTATCGAATTGAGTTGCACTTGCTACCCCCTACCCTCGCCGGGAGCAGGTTTTAGAGACGAGCGCCCTGAAGGGCTTCGCTCAAAACCTTTTTTGAGAGGGGAAGTCTGACCCGCGAACCCATACTCATCAGAAGCAAAGCTATGCGTCGGCAAAGGAAAGGTTCTGTCGCAAAAGGAAGAACTATGTGTCGCCTCACAAAAGGGGAAGTGGCGGACCGAGGAGGATTCGAACCCCCGACCCCTTGATTCGTAGTCAAGTACTCTATCCAGCTGAGCTATCGGTCCACTGACGCGCGGTTTAGTGCTGTGCGGCGCCTTATGCAAGCCCAATCGGAGCAAAAAGAGCACCAAGCTATGCGCACGCGGATTTGCCTTGCCAGCGCTCTCAGGCCACCTCTTTCCGTGCATCGCCATCAACCGGCCGCGGTGCCAGCGTTCCGTCGCCTTTCGGCAGGCAGATCAGGAACCGCGTCCCCTCAGGCCCGGTGCCGGCGAGTTCAAGCGTACCCCCATGCCCCCGGATCAACTCAGCTGAAATCGCGAGACCAAGGCCCGAGCCGCCTTTGCTTGCCCCACCCTGGAAGGGCGTGAACAGGTGTTCCTGCGCCTTAGGCGGCAAGCCGGGGCCCGTGTCCGTCACCTCGATCCACCAGGCCGCATCGTCTTCGCGGCCATCGACGCTGATTTCTCCCGCCCGACTTGCCGTCATCAACGCCTGGCGCGCGTTGCGAATGAGGTTGGCGAGCACACGGTAAAGCTGTTCCGGGTCTGCGCGAACGGTCATGCCAAAGGGCACTGCGCAGGAAAAGCTGATCTCGGCCTCACCGACCGCAAGTCGCTCGCTGTCGATTACCTCCTCCACGAGATCCGCCAGAGGCAGCACGGTCAGGGTCGGGCTTGGCTCCTCCGCCTTGCCGAAGGCCAACGTGCTCTCGCACAGATGGACAGCACGCGTGATGCTGCCCACCAGTTTCGGTGCCATGCGCTTGACCGTCGGGTCCTCGCTCATCTCGATCCGGTCGGTGAAGAGCTGGGCCGAGGTGAGGATGTTGCGCAGATCATGGCTGATCTTGCTGACTGCACTGCCGAGTTGCGCGAGCCGGTCCTTCTGGCGCAACGCTTGCGTCAGATCCGTCTCCAGCGTCTTCAGCGCTTCTTCCGCCTCCCGCAGCTCGGTCACGCTGGCCGAGGGCGTGATGATCCTGCGCGCATCTTCCGGGGCGGCGGCATAGTTCTGCATATGGCCGACAACACCCTTGATCGGCTTCAGCAGCAGCGCCCGCATGGCCACGAACAGCAGGGACGCGGTGACAATGGAAATCACGGCCGAGAGGATCAGAATACGGATGCCATAGTCGATCATCGCCATGCGCAGCGGCGCCGTCTCCATGGTGATCTCAATCAAGAGCCCGGCATCTCGCACCGGCGCACCAATGACACGGATCACCTCGTTCTCAGGTGACGTAAATCGCGTCAACGCATCGCGGATCAGCAGCACGGGCGAATTGTCCCGCATGTCATAGGTCTGCGAGATGGGCTGCGGCAGATCGGAGGCCAGCATCAGCTGTCTCACCTGGTCGCGGCGCAGCACCACATTGAAAACCCCTGCGTTTTCGAGCAACTCCGCTTCCAGCTCCCGGTCGATCATATCGTCGGCCAGCAGGGCAAGCGAAGCGATCTGCGCCCGCTCCAGCCGGTTCATCAGGTAGTCTTCGCGGAACCGCGCAATCGACGGCACGAAGATGAGCACCTCGGCGATCATCACGAAGATGATCGTCAAGACTATCAGCCGACCTGAGAGCGAATTGAACATGGGCGTCAGCGTTTCACGGGATGAAGCGTTGGACAAGCCCCACGACCCGTTTGACCATGGGACTGTCAAAGAGCCGCGGGCTGAAATAGGCGCCGGCCGCGCGCTTGTTGATCTCGCCAATCGTGGGATAGGGCGCGACCATCGCGGCGATCTGGCTCATCTTCATCTTGTTCGCCAGCGCCAGCGCCCAGAGGTTGATGAGCTCACCCGCCTGATACCCGACAATCGACGCGCCAACGGGGCGGCCCTTAACCACCATCACCTTGATGAACCCTTTTGTCTTGCGCTCGGCAATCGCGCGGTCGTTGTGCTCGTAATGAAACCGCACGACCTCCACAGCCTCGCCATGCGCGTCCTTCGCCTGAGCCTCGGTCAGGCCCACCTGCGCCAGCTCCGGATCGGTGTAGGTGGCCCAAGGGATATGGCTGGTCTTCGCCTTCGACGGCAGCGCGAAGAGCGTCGAGCGGATGATCACGCCTGCGTGGTATCCGGCGACATGGGTGAACTGCAGCCCACCCGCCACATCGCCAATGGCATAGACACGACGGTTCGTCGTGCGCAGGCTGTCGTCCACCTTGATCCCCGTCCGCGTGGTTTCCACCCCTGCGGCCTCGAGGTTCAGCTTCTCGGTGTTGGTCTTGCGTCCCACCGCCATCAACAGATGTGTGCCGGTGATCGACCGTCCATCCTCGGTCACCACCTCGATGGCACCCGCCACGCCCTTGATCTTGGCCGCCTTCGCATCTTCCTCGATCACGACGCCTTCGTCGCGCAGGCTGCTCAGCACCACCTCGGCCAGTTCCGGATCGTCCTTGCCCAGCGCCTTGGCGCCTTCAATCACCGTGACCTTGCTGCCCAGCCGCACATGCGCCTGCGCCATTTCCATGCCGATGGGGCCACCGCCGATGATGAGCAGATGCTCCGGCGGTTCCCGCAGATCGAAGAGGGTCTCATTCGTCTCATAGGGCACGCTGTCGAGCCCGGGGATGGGCGGCACCAGCGGCGCAGACCCGGTGGCGACTACGATGCGCCGTGCGGTGATCACCGTATCCCCAGCCTGCACTTCGGTGGGCGAGATGAAATGGCCAAACTCCCGAATGACCTTCACGCCAAGCCCTTCGAACCGCTCCTGGCTGTCGACCGGTTCAATCTGCGCGATCACATCAGCCACATGATCCTTCGCCGCCGCGTAATCCGCCGCTCCCAACGCGTCCGCCACACCATACTGCGCCGAATGACGCTGCGCATAGGCCGCCTTGCCACTGGCGATCAGCGCCTTGGAGGGCACACAGCCATAGTTCAGGCAGTCTCCGCCCATCTTGTGGCCTTCCAGCAGCACCACGTCCGCGCCCATCTGCACAGCCCCCGCCGCAACGGACAGCCCACCAGAGCCGGCGCCGATGACCAGCACATCCGTCTTGATCCGCGTCATGGCTCAGAGCCCTTTCTTGCCGGTCACGGCCTTGATGATCACCGGCAGCACCGACAGCAGGCTGAGCCCGAGGATCGGCAGAAGGATATGCGGCTCGAATATGATCCCGAGGTTCGGGCTCTCGCCACGCTCGAACACCGTGCCAAGCCCTGCGCCGACCGAGGAATACACCAGCGAGCCGGGAATGATCCCGAGGAATGTGGAAATCACATAGCGGTGCAGCGGCACGGCCAGAAACGCGGGCACCAGATTGGCCACGAAGAACGGCACCACCGGCACGAGGCGCAGGAAAAACAGCATCGACCACTGGTTCTCGTCGATCCCCTCCTTGATCTTGCGCACGGTGCCCTGCGAGGCGTCCATTCGCGCTTTCAGCTTCTCGCCCAAGCCATATCGGGCCGCGAGGAAGATCACTGTGGCCCCAATGGTGGCCGCCGTCACGCTCAAGGCGGACCCGCCAAAGGTGCCGAAAAGGAAGCCACCCGTCAGCGTCGCCACCAGCGCGCCGGGCAGCGAGAACGCAACGATCACGATGTAGGCGATCAGAAACGCCAGCACGGTCATGACAAAATTCGCGTCCCGGAAGGCGATCAGCGCCTCGCGGTTGTCGCGCAGGGCGTTAAAGCTGATGTAGTCCTTCAGGGTGATCGCCCCCACCACCGCGACCCCGAGGATGATGATCAACGGCAGATGCCGCATCAGGCCCGACTTGGGCGCAGGCTCGGCCCTGGATTTGGGATGGTTGGTCATGTCTGACATTACACTGTCCTCTCAGAGCGCGTGTTTCAATTCAATTGGTAGATGACGGCTTACGGGCGCTGGCGATAGCCCCATCACGGGCGCTTGATCTGGCGTGACGGTTTGCAGCGCCAAAACCGCCGCGACCCCACGTAACTGAAACAAGTTGACGTCGCCTTACGCTGAATTGCGCGAAAATATTGCAATATCAGCGAAGATTGCCGTCCACAGGGTTTGACTTGGGGTTCAGACCGCTTTAGAGCACGGGCTTCGAATGACATCCGGGGGCCGATCCGATTCCGCGCCGCTGGACAGCAGACATGGAGACGGAGCGATGAAACGCACCTACCAACCTTCCAACCTCGTGCGCAAGCGGCGCCATGGGTTCCGTGCGCGCATGGCCACCAAAGCGGGTCGCAAGATCATCAATGCGCGTCGCGCCCAGGGCCGGAAGTCGCTGAGCGCGTAAGCCAGCGCCTTTGGCACCTGTAAAAGACATGACGCCGCCGCAGGCCTCTCCGACCCGTGCATCCGCCGGGGGAGACCCGCCTCCGGCGGCGTCGTTGCGTTTGCACACATTGACGAAGCGCGCTGATTTCCAACGCGCCTCCCGCGCGATGCGGGCGGCGATGCCGGGTTTTGTCCTGCAGATGCGTGCCCGTGCGGCTGGCGATGCCGACGGCATCCGCGTCGGCTACACTTGCTCCAAGAAGGTGGGCAATGCCGTCGCCCGCAACCGCGCCAAGCGGCGCCTGCGCGAAGCGGCCCGACAGGTGCTCAGCCGCGAGGGCCGCGACGGCATCGACTATGTGCTGATCGGGCGCCGCGACGAAACGGCCACCCTGCCCTTCACGCAACTGGTGGCCGATCTGCAAACGGCGGTGCAGCACCTGCACGCGCGGCTGAAATGAGCCCCGTCGCCCGCCTGCTCTCTCTGCCTGTCCGCGCCTATCGCCTGCTCTTCAGCCCCTGGGTCGGACACAATTGCCGCTACCAGCCCACCTGCAGCGCTTATGCGCTTGAGGCTCTGGAGAAGCATGGCGCTGTGAAAGGCGCCTGGCTCACGCTGCGCCGGATCGGGCGGTGTCACCCCTGGGGAGCCAGCGGATATGATCCGGTGCCCGATCTAAAAGACCCGACCGACCCATAGGTTAGGACAGTTTCTCGAAGGTGATGATCACCTCGCCGATGTCTACCCCAAAGCGCTTCATGTAGGCCCGGTTCAACACCCGGTCTTCGCTCAAGAGCCACATCCAGTCGTCAAAGGTCACGCGCAGCGTGCCATCCGGCACCGGCAGGTCGATCTCGTACTGCCAATTGAACGTATCGCCCCGCTCTTCGCCGGTTGCCTCGCCGATCACCCCGGGCGCGGTGCCACGCCACGTCTCCGGGCCGGTCTTCTGCAATGTCCAGATGCGCTGTTCGGTGCTGCCGTCTTCATAGATGAAGTCTTCCACCAGGCGCAGGGTCTCCCCGTCCCAGGTGCCTTCGATCTCCACATCGAAACGCCGCCTGACGGTGCCGAAGATGTCCTGGAACTGCCCGAACGCGACCAGGCGCCCGTCGAAGAACTCCTCGAGGTTCAGCTCCCGGCTCGAGAGCGCCTCATCTTCCAGCGACGGCTTGCCCACGCAACCCGCGAGCACAAAGACGCAACTCAGAATGCCGATGATGCGGATCATGACGCTCTCCCTGTCTGATCATTTTACGTCGCGCGTCCGCTTTTGGTTCACCCACATTAGCGGTATAGAGGCGCAAACTCAGACCGGGACGCCCCCATGTTCGACACACCCGAGGATATTCACCCACTCTTTGCCGGTGCACCGTCCACGACGGAATTCAAGAAGCTGCGCAAACGCATCGTACGCGCCACGCGCGAGGCGATTGAGCAGTATGGCATGATCGAACCGGGTACAGAGACGTCCGGCGCGCCCAAGGCACGATGGCTGGTGTGCCTGTCTGGCGGTAAGGACAGCTATACGCTGCTCGCGGTGCTCTACGAGCTCAAATGGCGCGGGCTCCTGCCCGTCGATCTGCTCGCCTGCAATCTCGATCAGGGTCAGCCCGGGTTTCCCGCAACCGTGCTGCCCGAATTCCTTGAAAAGATGGGAGTACCGCACCGCATCGAGTATCAGGACACCTATTCCATCGTCATGGACAAGATCCCGCAGGGCCGCACCTTCTGCGCGCTCTGCTCGCGCCTGCGCCGCGGCCACCTCTACCGCATCGCGCGCGAAGAAGGCTGCAGCGCGGTGGTGCTCGGCCATCACCGCGACGACATTCTCGAGACCTTCTTCATGAACCTGTTTCACGGCGGGCGCCTTGCAACCATGCCACCAAAACTGGTGAACGAAGAGGGTGATCTCTTCCTCTACCGCCCCCTCGCCCATGTGGCCGAAGCGGATTGCGACAAGTTCGCCAAATCCATGGGCTACCCGATCATCCCCTGCGATCTCTGCGGCAGCCAGGACGGGCTGCAACGCCAGCAGGTCAAGGCGATCTTGGATGGTTGGGAGAAAAACAGCCCCGGACGGCGGCAGGTGATGTTCCGCGCGCTGATGAATGCGCGCCCCTCCCACCTGCTCGATCCAAAGCTTTTCGACTTCACCGGGCTGAGCCTGAAATAGACACAGTTTTAGAAAATCCCTGCGCATTAACCGCATTGGCGTTAACGGGGAGGTGAGGGCTGGTGGGCTAGCTTCCGCCGGGTGCAAGACGCATACCGGTCTGAAAAGGAAGTGGAATGGCAGGGCTCTCTTGGGAAAAAGTGGCGCGCGTGCGGGCGGAGATCGCTGGATTTCTGACGCGACCCGCTGCTCTGGCCTGTCTGCCTGCCGTCTCGCTGGCGATCTACTGGATGGGCGGCGACAGCGCCCTGATCGCCGTGGCCGCCGTCATGCCGATGATTTACCTGCTCGCCTTCGGGCCCTCCGGCACCAGTTTTGACCGATCCACCACGCTGCAAAACGGGTTGACGGACAAGAGTGCCTTTGACGATCTGGTGGCCGAGCGCTTCAAGGAATGTCGTGAAACCTCGCTCACTGCGGCGATCTTCAAGATCGAGATCGATGATGCTGCGGAGTTTGCCGACAGGTTCGGACAAACCGCCACGGACACCATTCTCGCCCGCGCAGGCGAGCGCATCTTTGCGGCCCTGCGGGAGGGCGATATCGTTGCCAAGACCGGGGACTACAAGTTTTCCGTCTGCCTCAAGCCCGTGCGCCAACTGGATCTCGAGTTGTGCATTCAACTCGCCGGGCGGCTGCAGGCCACCTTGGAAGAACCGATTTCTCTGGATGGAACGACGGTCTATCTGACCAGCTCGGTCGGCTTTTCCCAGCACACCCACGTGATCAACACCTCCCCCCGTGCATGGATCGAGGCGGCCCGCACCGCGCTGCGCGAGGCACAGGCGCATGGTCCCAACGCGATCCGCGCCTATTCGAGCGAGATGAAGCGGCGGACCGAGACGCGAGCGGAACTCCGTCAGGAAGTGGCCAACGCATTGGAAAGTGGCCACATCCGCCCCTGGTTCCAACCACAGATCTCGACCGACACCGGGCGTGTGACCGGCTTTGAAGCGCTGGCCCGCTGGGATCACCCCGAGCGCGGCATGATCTCGCCCGCCGACTTTCTGCCCGCGATTGAACAGGCCGATATGCTGGAACGGCTCGCCGAGGTGATGATGTATCATGCCTTCGCCGCACTGAAAGCCTGGGACGACTCTGGCGTGGATGTGCCGCAGATCGGGGTCAACTTCGCCGGGCCCGAACTCAAGAACCCCCGGTTGATCGACAAGGTGAAGTGGGAGCTCGACCGTTTTGATCTGACGCCGGAACGGCTCGCGGTTGAGGTCCTAGAAACTGTCGTGGCGCGCGCGCCCGACGACATCATCACCCGCAATATCAACGGGCTGGGGCAGTTGGGCTGCCGCATCGATCTGGATGACTTCGGTACTGGCCATGCCTCGATCGCCTCCATCCGCCGCTTCTCTGTCAGCCGGATCAAGATAGACCGGTCCTTTGTCATGAAATCGGATCGCGACCCGGATCAGCAACGCATGATCAGCGCCATTCTGACGATGGCGGAACGTCTCGGCGTCCAGACCCTGGCCGAAGGGGTTGAGACCGCAGGCGAACACGCGCTTCTGGCCCAATTGGGCTGCGATCACGTGCAGGGGTTTGGCATTGCGAAACCCATGCCTTTCGAAGAGACGGTGGAGTGGATCGCACAGCACAACGCCAAGCTTCAGGACGTGCCGCGCATCTTTGGAAACCGGACGGGCTAAGGTCTGGGCCTACCGGGTCGAACCCATCGCAAACCACTGATCAGACCGGCTCCGAACTGGCGTCGAATTGAGGGAAAAAAGGGCGATTCCGCTTGACCTTTGGTCTTGCACTCTGTTGAACCCACGCTGATATCAATGACATCAGGTGGCTGTCCCAGATGGACGATCAGAACAAGAACCTCATTCTTGCAACGGCACTCAGTTTCCTCGTGATCCTGGTGTGGTTTATTCTGTTCCCACCGCCTGAACCCGAGACAGCCCTCGACACGCTGCCACCCGCGCAATCCTCGCAGGCGGAGGTGGATGGCACCGCCTCGGTCCCCGCCACGACGACGGAGAGCCAGGCCGCGCCCGAGACCGAAACGCGCGAAGACGCGCTGGCCGACGCACCGCGCATCCCCGTGATGACTGATCGGGTCAGCGGGTCGATCTCCCTGCTCGGCGGCCGCATCGACGACCTCTCGTTGAACGACTATCGCGTCACCCAAGACCCCGACGCCGAGATCGTCAAGATGCTCTCGCCCGTCGGTACGCCCGATGCCTACTACGCGCTCTACGGCTGGGCACCCGGCGGCGGGCTCGACCCCGCCTCCGTGCCCGGTCCCAACACCCTGTGGAGCGTCGCGCAAGGGGAGGCGCTCAGCGTTGACAGCCCCGTCACGCTGAGCTGGGACAATGGCGCGGGCCAGACCTTCACCCGCACCATCGAAATCGACGAAGACTACCTCTTCACCATCACCCAATCCGTCGCCAACACAGGCGACGCCCCGGTCACCGTCGCCCCCTATGGCGTTCTCGCCCGCCACGGCGAGCCTTCGGATCTGCGCAACTTCTTCATCCTGCACGAAGGCGTCGTCGCCATGGCCGATGGCGAATTGACCGAAACCGACTGGTCCGACATGCCCGATTTCGAGTTCTCGGACCGCGAACGCGCCCGCGCCGAGGTCACGCAAGTGGCCCAGAACGGCTGGGTCGGCTTCACCGATCACTTCTGGATGTCCACGCTCATCCCGGCCCCCGGCACCGCATTCAAATCGGTCGCCAAATACGACGAGCGCCGCGATATCTACCAGGCCGAAACGGTCATGCCGGCCCAGACCGTTGCGCCCGGCACCTCCGTGACGGTGACCAGCCAGCTTTTCGCCGGCGCCAAGGAATGGGAAGCCATCCGCAACTACCAATCCGCGGGCGTGGAGGGCTTCATCGACAGCATCGACTGGGGCTGGTTCTTCTTCCTGACCAAGCCGATCTTCTGGCTGCTGCACGAGCTCAACCTGCTCATCGGCAACATGGGCTGGGCCATCATCGGGCTCACGCTGATCATCAAGGCGCTGCTCTTCCCGCTCGCCTACAAGTCCTACGTCTCCATGGCGAAGATGAAAGAGCTGCAGCCGCAGATGGAGAAGCTCAAGGAAGAAGCGGGCGACGACCGCCAGAAGATGCAACAGGGCATGATGGAGCTCTACAAGCGCGAAAAGGTGAACCCCGCCGCGGGCTGTTTGCCGATCCTGCTGCAAATCCCGATCTTCTTCTCACTCTACAAGGTGATCTTCGTCACCATCGAACTGCGGCACGCGCCCTTCTTCGGCCCCTTCCAGGATCTCAGCGCACCGGATCCCACCTCGATCATGAACCTCTTCGGCCTCCTGCCCTTCGAAGGACCGGAGCCCACCTCGATCCTCGCGCTGATCTTCATCGGCATCCTGCCACTGCTGCTGGGCATCTCAATGTGGCTGCAGCAAAAGCTGAACCCAGCGCCCACGGATCCAACGCAACAGATGATCTTCGCCTGGATGCCCTGGGTCTTCATGTTCATGCTGGGCAGTTTCGCCAGCGGCCTCGTCGTCTACTGGATCGCCAACAACACGATCACCTTCGCCCAGCAGTACCTGATCATGCGCAGCCAAGGCTATACGCCGGATGTCTTCGGCAACATCAAGGGCAGCTTCAAACGCAAGGCGGGTGAGGACGCGGAGAAGTGACCGCGACGCTGACGCACATCTGGCGGCATCCGCTGAAAGGCTTGGGCAGCGAGGCGGTTGACACAGTGGAGCTCGACCCCGCGCAGGCGGTCGTGGGCGATAGGCTCTGGGCCCTACTGAACGCCGACGCCGACGACACCGACGCGTGGCAGCCCCGGCGCAATTTCCTGCAGGTCGCCTCCGGCCCGAAACTCGCGGCCCTGACGGCGGAAAACACCGGCCACGGCATCCGCCTCACCCACCCCGACCGCGCACCGCTGGAGATGGACCCCGCCAGCGACGGACAGGCCCTTGGCACCTGGATCGGAGACCTCTGGCCCGACAACAGGCCCGGGCCCGCGCGTCTCGTCAAGGCGCCGGTGCAAGGCATGACCGATGTGGAGTACGCCTCCGTCTCCATCGGCAACCTCGCGTCCCTGCGCGCGCTCAGCCAGAAGGCCGGGTTCGAGATCGACATGCGCCGCTTCCGCATCAACCTCTGGCTTGACGGGCTCGCCCCATGGGAAGAGATCGACCTGCTGGACCGTGATATCACCCTCGGCACCGCAACGCTCAGCCCGGTCGAACCCATCGAACGCTGCCGCGCGCCCGATGCCAACCCGGCCAACGGCACCCGCGACATCGGCATGCTCCGCCTGCTCGAAGACGGCTGGGACACACGCAACTTCGGCGTCTACTTCAAGGTCAAGACGGCAGGCACAGCCCGCGTTGGCGACACGCTCGGATGAGCACCCTGCCCTTTCCCACAGCACCGGAACCCGACCCGCAAACGCTCGAACAGGGGCGGCTGCTCTTTGCCGGCGAAACGGAGTTCGTGAAGGGCGTGGTCGCCATGTCCGGCCTGCCCGCGCCCGACCGGCTCGAGGTCTGCTTTGCGGGCCGCTCTAACGTCGGAAAATCCTCGCTGATCAACGCGCTGACCGGCCGCAAGGGGCTGGCCCGCGCCTCCAACACGCCCGGCCGCACGCAGGAGATCAACTTCTTCACCGCCGGAGAGGCGCACTACCTCGTCGACCTGCCGGGCTACGGCTTTGCCAACGCGCCCGTTGCGGTGGTCGAGAAATGGCAGCGCCTGCTCAAACAGTATCTTTCGGGCCGCCAGACCCTGCGCCGCGCCTTCGTTCTGATTGACGCCCGCCATGGCGTGAAAAAGGTCGATGAGGAGATCCTCAACCTTCTGGATACCTCCGCGGTTACCTTCCAGGCCGTGCTGACCAAGGCCGACAAAGTCAAGGAGAAGGAGCGTGCAAAGGTGCTCGACCAGGTGCGTGCAGCACTCGCCAGGCATCCCGCCGCCTACCCCGAGATCGTCGTCACCTCGAGCGAGAAAGGCTGGGGCATCCCCACCCTGCGCGCCATCATCGCCACACTGGATTAGCGCGCGCCCTTGCGCAGCGGCGCGCGCGGCATCATAACGCCCGGACGGATGGTGCAAAGATGAAGACCCAAGACATGAACCGCGACTGGATTGCAACCGCAAGCACGCTGAACAAGGCCCTGCCCTATCTGCAGCGCTATGCGGGGGCCACCGTGGTCATCAAGCTCGGCGGCCACGCCATGGGCAGCGATGCCGCGATGGAGGATTTTGCCCGCGACGTGGTGCTGATGCGGCAGGTCGGCGTGAACCCGGTGATCGTGCACGGCGGCGGGCCGATGATCAACGCGATGCTGGACAAACTCCAGATCACCTCCGAATTCAAGGATGGCAAACGCGTGACCGACGCCGCCACCATGGAGGTGGTCGAGATGGTGCTCGCGGGCCTCGTGAACAAGCGTATCGTGCAGGCCATCAACCGGCAGGGCGGGCGCGCCATTGGCCTGTCCGGCAAGGATGCGCATCTAATCCGCTGCACGCCCACAAACCCCGATCTCGGCTTTGTCGGCACGCCGGATGTGGTCAACGCGCAGGTGCTGCGTGATCTGGCGGAGAAGGAATACATCCCCGTGATCGCACCGCTGGGCGCTGGCGAACAGGGAGAGACCTTCAACATCAACGGCGACACCGCTGCGGGGGCCGTGGCCGCGGCGCTGAAAGCCGACCGGCTCCTATTGCTCACCGATGTGGCGGGCGTGAAGAATGCTGCGGGCGCCGTAGTGACCGAGCTGAGTGCGACCCAAATCCGCAGCCTGACCGAGGACGGCGTCATCGCAGGCGGCATGATCCCTAAGACCGAGACGGCGCTGGCCGCCATCGACGGCGGCGTGCGCGCGGCGGTGATCCTGGACGGCCGGGCCCCCAATGCCTGTCTCCTGGAGCTCTTCACCGAGCACGGCGCCGGGTCGATCATCCGCGCCGACTGACCCGCCCGCGCTGACGCAGATGTGTCACGCTGTCGCTTGGTTCAGACGGCGCTCTGGCTTACATGTAAGCCATGGAAAACGAAGCCATCATTCGCCTCGGTATCTTTCTGGGCCTGTTCGCGGTCCTCGCCACGCTGGAAGCCCTCGCGCCCAGGCGCGTGCGCAGCCAGCCGCGCAGCCGGCGATGGACGACGAACTGGGGCATCACCATCGCCAACACGCTGACCCTGCGGCTGATGGCCTTTGCCCTGCCTCTGCTGGCCGTGGGCGCCGCCATCGACGCGCAGGCTCAGGGCTGGGGCCTCTTCAACATGATCGGCTGGCCGGTCTGGCTGGAGATCGTCATTGCCATCCTGGTGCTGGATTTCGCGATCTGGCTGCAGCATCTGATCACCCATAAGGTGCCGATCCTCTGGCGGCTGCACCGTGTGCACCACGCGGATGTGGACATGGACGTGACCACTGCTATCCGCTTCCACCCGGTCGAGATTGCCCTGTCGATGGTGCTGAAGATCGGGCTTGTCTACCTGATGGGTCCCGCCGCGCTCGCGGTGATCATTTTCGAGATCCTGCTGAACGGCACGGCGATGTTCAACCACGCCAACATCCGCTTGCCGCTCTGGCTTGACGCCATCGTGCGCCGTGTGCTGGTCACGCCCGACATGCACCGCGTGCACCATTCCGTGCACCGCGCGGAGCATGACAGCAACTATGGCTTTGCGCTGTCGATCTGGGACCAGATGTTCGGCACCTACATCGCTCAGCCCAAGGCGGGGCATGACGAGATGCAGGTGGGTCTCGAATGGCAGGATGACCGCCCGAGCCGGTTTGGCTGGTCGATTGCGCTGCCCTTCTCCCGGAAATGACCCTCGACCGTATCGCCGCTTTGGCAGAGCCCTCCGGCATTTTCATCATGGGCACAGCACGTCTTGAGGACGAAACAGGTCTGGTGATGATCGGCGCCACCGCAGAGCTTTGGCCGGTCTTCACCGCATCGGCGGAGTACCGAGATGGCCGGGCCGACCCGCTGGACCGCTGGTCCAAGCGGGTCATTGGCGCCCTTGCGGCGCAGGTGGGGGCGCGGACGGCCTACCCCTCCGACGGGCCGCCTTATCTCCCATTCATTGCCTGGGCCCTGCAAACCGGCCGGTTTTTCCAAAGCCCGACCGGCATGATGGTGCATGACACGGCGGGGTTGATGATTTCGATTAGAGGGGCGCTGCTGTTCGACACGCCGCTCCTGACTGAAGCGCCCACACAGACCAGCCCCTGTGACAGCTGCGCGGACACGCCTTGTGTCTCCGCCTGCCCAGTGGGCGCGCTTTCGGCGGAAGAGGCCTATGACGTCCCACGCTGCAAGGGTTTCCTCGAAACGACAGAGGGTGCAGACTGCATGACACAGGGGTGCCGTGTGCGGCGCGCCTGCCCTGTCTCCGCGCAGTTTGACCGCCCGCCCGCCCAATCCGCCTTCCACATGAGAGCGTTTCACCCACAATGACCCGCACCCTGATCCTGATGCGCCACGCCAAATCCGACTGGACCCATGCCGGCCTACGCGATCACGAGCGACCGTTGAACGGGCGCGGGCGGGTCTCGGCCAAGGCCTTGGGCGATTGGTTGCGCGCGCAGGGGCATCTGCCTGACGAGGTGCTATGCTCCTCCGCGACCCGCACGGGTGAGACGCTCCAGAGGTTGGACCTGCCCGCTGAGATACCTGTCAGCTACACAAGTGATCTCTACCATGCCGAGGCGGCAGCGATGCGCGAGGTCCTGAAACGCGCCACGGGAACTTGCGTGCTGATGGTCGGGCATAACCCCGGCATCTGCGATTTCGCACATCGGCTCGTGCGTCGGGCGCCGGAGCACCTGCGGTTCGAGGACTACCCCACTGGCGCCACGCTGGTGGTGCAGTTTGACGCCGAAAGCTGGAGCGAAATCGGCTGGCACGAGGGCCAGCCGATTGATTTCGTCGTCCCGCGAGAGTTGACGTAGCGGTGGCCTGAAAGCCCACCGCACCTGCCTGTCCTGACCGCCGTGCTGGCAGGTTGGGTGAGCTTTCAGGCCACCCGTGGTTCAGTGGCCGAGGATCTGGCTGAGGAACAGCTGGGTGCGCGGGCTCTGCGGGTTGTTGAAGAAGGCCTCGGGCTCGTTCTGTTCGACGATCTGGCCCGCATCCATGAAGATCACCCGGTTCGCCACCTGCCGCGCAAAGCCCATCTCATGGGTCACGCAGAGCATGGTCATCCCCTCCTCGGCTAGCTCGATCATCGTATCGAGCACCTCCTTGATCATCTCCGGGTCGAGCGCCGAGGTGGGCTCGTCGAAAAGCATGATCCGCGGACGCATGCACAAGCTCCGCGCAATCGCCACCCGCTGCTGCTGACCGCCCGAGAGCTGGCCGGGATACTTGTTCGCCTGATCGGGGATCTTGACCTTCTCCAGGAAATGCATCGCCGTCTCTTCGGCTTCCTTCTTCGGTGTCTTGCGTACCCAGATCGGCGCCAGCGTGCAGTTCTCCAGGATCGTCAGATGCGGGAAGAGGTTGAAGTGCTGAAAGCACATGCCGACCTCGGACCGGATCTTGTCGATGTTCTTCAGGTCCGACGACAGCAGGGTACCGTCCACCTCGATGGAGCCCTGCTGGTGCTCTTCCAGCGCGTTGATACAGCGGATCAGCGTGGATTTCCCAGAGCCCGAGGGCCCGCAGATCACGATGCGCTCGCCGCGATTGACCGTCAGGTCGATGTCGCGCAGCACGTGGAACGTGCCGTACCACTTGTTCATCTTGCTGATGGTGATTGCGATCTCGTCGGAGACCTTCATTTGCGTCGCAGCTTCAGCCATATCTGAAACCTCCTTATCTATGCCCTACCACTTTCGTTGCGTGAGGGCGCATTAGCGATGGTCGGTCGCAAGGCGACGTTCGAGCCATTGTGAGTATTGCGAGATGCCGTAGCAGACGATGAAGAACAGCACCGAGGCGAAGCCCAGAAGCTCCCAATAGACCCCGTTCCATTCCGTCGAGGCGAGGATCGGCCCGCGGATCATGCCGACGATGTCGAACATGCCGATCACCGACACGAGCGTGGTATCCTTGAAGAGCCCCACGGCGATGTTCACGATCCCCGGGATCGAGATCTTCAGCGCCTGCGGCAGGATGATCAGCCGCATCGCCTGCGGATAGTCCAGCCCCAGCGAATCCGCCGCCTCATACTGCCCCTTCGGCAAAGCGGCGAGGCCACCCCGGATCACCTCGGCGATATAGGCCGATGAGAACATGGTGATCATGATCACCACGCGCAGGAACAGATCGAGCGAGGATTCAGGCGGGAAGAAATACGCCAGCATCACGCTCGCCACGAAGAGCAGCGTAATAAGAGGCACACCGCGAACAAACTCGATGAAGACCACGCAGACCACCTTGATCAGCGGCATGGAGGACTGTCGCCCAAGCGCCAGCGCGATCCCGATGGGGATCGACAGCGTCACACAGGTGACGCCCAACATCATGTTGAGCATGAAGCCACCCAGGTCACGGCTGGGCACAGCTGTCAGCATCGCTGTCTCCGACGCGCCGTCCGGGATGATCCAGCCGCCCACCGTCCAGACGATGAAGGCGGCGATGATCCCTCCGAAGAATCCGTAGGCGAAGCTGCCGGTCACGAGGCGCTGATAAACAACCGCGCCCGCAACGACGCCGAGGAAGGCCACGATGGGCGTCAGAATTGTGCCGCCCCAGATGAGCCAGAAGGCGATGAAGGGGTAGACCGCCGTGAAGGCCAGAAGCTTGCGCGGCAGGTCAAAGAACAACACCGGTGCCGCTGCGACAAACAACAGCAGCAGCGCCAGCGTCGGACGCCAGTAGAGCTCGGATGGGTACTGGAAGCCAAAGAGCAGCTGGTGCCACCGTTCGGTCAGAACCGAGAAGCAAGCGCCCACGGCCCCATCGAGCACCTGACGGCACTCTGCAAGGCTCGAGGTGTTCCAGATGCCGTTCAGGATCCACGGCATCGCCCCCGACAGGATCATCCAGATGACATAGAGCGCGACAATCGTCAGCAGGCTGTTGGCCGGCGTCGCAAAGAGGTTTTCGCGCAGCCATTTGACCGGCCCCGTGGCCGCATAGGGCGGTGGCGCCGACGGGATTTCCGTTTCACGCACGAAGGCAACGGAATGGGCATGTGTATCTGACATGGCTCAGCGCTCCTTCAGCTTCACGGCATTGTTGTAGACGTTCATCACCGCCGAGATGAGCAGCGAGATGGTCAGATAGAACAGCATCAGCAGCAGCACGCATTCAATCGCCCGACCCGTCTGGTTCAGCGTGATGCCCCCCAGCGTCGCGGTGATGTCCGCATAGCCCACCGCAATCGCCAGCGACGAGTTCTTGGTGATGTTAAGATACTGCGAAATCAGCGGTGGGATGATCACGCGGAGCGCCTGCGGCAGCACCACGAGTTTCATCACCCGCCCGGGCCGCAGCCCCAGGGCCGAGGCCGCCTCGGTCTGGCCCTTGCTCACCGCCTGGATACCCGCACGCACGTTTTCCGCGATGAAGGCGCCGGTGTAGATCGACAGCGCGAACCACAGCGCGATCAGCGGCGCACCCACCTGGATACCGCCCCTGAAGTTGAAGCCGCCCAACTCGGGAATATCGAGCCCGATCGGTCGCCCCATGATGTAAAACATCAGGATGGTCGGCACGAAGAGGATCGCAAGGCTCGGCCAGCCCGTGGGCAGCAGCTTGCCCGTGTCATAAAGCAGTTTCGTCGCATAGCGGCGATAACCGACAACGCCGATGATCGACGCGATGAAGGTTGCGACCACCACCATCGACCCCGGTCCCCAGACCGGCGCGGGGATATAGACGCCCCGGTTCGTAAAGGCAAAGAGGCCCATCAGCATTGTCGCCTCGGGCTCGTCGCCGCGGAAGGCCCGCGGGGCGGGCATCACGGCGGTCATGATGGTAAAGATGATGATGATCCAGATCAGCACGGGGATGTTCCGGAAGATCTCCACGTAGAAAGACATCAGCTTGCGCACCAGCCAATTGTTCGACAGGCGCAGCACACCGGCGATCACACCGAAGACGGTTGCCGTCACACAGGCCAGGAAGGCCACCAGCAGCGTGTTCAGAACACCGACAAGGGCCGCCCGCGCGTGGCTCGACTGGCTGTTGTACTCCAACAACGCCTGGTTGATGTCATAGCCTGCCGGGTCGCCAAGGAAGTCATAGGCGATGTTCAAACCAGCAGCGGCGAGATTTGTCAGCAGGTTGTTCGCCAGATAGGCAATGGCGATGATCAGCACCAGCAGCGTGATCCCCTGAAACGTCAGGGACCGGTACCGCGTGTCGTTGATCAACATAGACAGGCGGAAGGACTCCTGCGGTGGGTCCGTCAGTGTTGTCATTTGAATTTTCCCCGTGGTTCCGACCTTGGTTTTGACGGGCACGTTCTGCGCCTCGGTGGTCGGGTCTCTTTATTTTGGGTCGTCATAAGAAAAGGGCGCAGGTTGGTCCTGCGCCCTTGTCCGTTGTCTTTACCGGAACGGTGGCGAGTAGATCAGGCCGCCGTCGGTCCACTGGGCGTTGAGCCCGCGGGCCAGCCCGATTGGCGTCTCTTCACCGATGTTCTTGGCGAAGATTTCCCCATAGTTGCCTTGCGCGGAAATCGCGCGTTGTGCCCAGTCGGCGTCAAGGCCGAGCATTTCGCCCAGCGTGCCTTCGGTGCCCAGCAGGCGCGCCACTTCGGGGTTGCCAGTGTTCGCGGACATCTCGCTCACGTTGGCCGAGGTCACGCCCAGCTCTTCTGCGGTGATCAGCGCGTTCAGCGTCCAGCGCACCACGTCACCCCATTCGTCGTCGCCATGACGGACCAGCGGGCCGAGCGGCTCTTTCGAAATGATCTCGGGCAGCAGGACGTGATCGCCCGGTGCTTCGAAAGTCGCGCGTGTCGCCGCCAGACCGGAGGCGTCTGTGGTGTAGACGTCGCAGGCACCAGCCAGGTACTGCTGCTGCGCTTCCGCGTTTGTCTCGATCGGCACCGGCTCATAGTTGATGTTGTTGGTGCGGAAGAAGTCCGCAAGGTTCAGCTCGGTCGTCGTGCCGGTCTGAATGCAGACAGTTGCGCCATCGAGGTCCTTCGCGGAAGACACGCCGAGGCCTTTCGGGACCATGAAGCCCTGACCGTCGTAGTAGTTCACACCAACAAAGGTGAACTTCAGGTCAACGTCGCGGCTGAAGGTCCAAGTGGTGTTCCGTGCCAGCATGTCGATCTCGCCCGACGCAAGCGCTGTGAAGCGTGTCTTGCCGGTTGTCGGAACGAATTCAACTGCGGATGGGTCGCCCAGAACGGCGGCAGCGACGGCGCGGCAGACCGAGACGTCAAAGCCTTTCCATTCGCCGTTCGCATCCGGCGCCGCGAAACCGGCCAGGCCGGTGGCCACGCCGCAGTTCAGCGTGCCGCGTGCTTTCACGTCGTCCAACGTACCGGCAGCAGCCGCACCAGCCGACAGGCCAGCGACGGTCAGCGCGCCGAGAATTACAGATTTTTTCATTTTTACCTCTTCCTGATTTTCCGCCCGTGTCAGGCGGGTCGACCGGCACTCGTTGGCCGGAGGCGATTTGCAGGGTTTGCCCCTCCAAGTGGGCCATATACTGGTCGCAATCCCTTAGAGAGGTCAAGGGTACGCAGCCGAAAATGAGACCCGCGAAACAGCTTCTGAACGGAATGCTTACTGTGAGCGCTAAAATGCGGGATTTGAGAGATCAAAAACCACTTTGGCGTGCCGGAAGGCAGCGAATTTCACAGCTGCCGCGGCGTCAGCTTCCTCGTCCCGGCCCCATTGTTCGGCCTGCCATATCTCATCGAGACGGGAAATGTCCCAAAGCACGTCGATTTTTTGCACATCTTGCGCTGCGGCGAAGCCGAGAATCAGTGAGCCCGACAGGCTGACAAGGTCATGAAAGGCCGTCAACTCAAAGACCGACAGCGCCTGCACCTGAGCGGCCAGCCGCGCGAGGGCCGCGGCCTCCTGCGGCGCGTGCATCACCCCCGTGCGCGGCTGCAACCGGGCATCCAGCGCCTCCGCCGCCCAGTCGAGGATCGGGTCCCACTGGTCGGCCTGCCGCGCCACCAGTTCGGCGGGCTGTTCGGCGCGGTAACACAGCAGATCGCTGTCACCGTAGGCCGCCAGCATCTCGGCCACCTCAGCCTGCTGCACCGCCACCTTGTCGAGCGCCGCATTCGCCGTGCGCGTAAACGGCATGGTCAGCGGGTCGACCACATCGCCCTGCGCCGCCCATTCCGCAGCCACCGCCTCGGCCAGCCCGCGCGTTGGCACCGCCAGCGCCCGCTTCGCCGGGGTCTTCACCGGGCGCCCGTCGAGCGCGATACCAAACCCCTCGGCGGTCTCGGTCACCTCCGCCGCGGTCCAGAACCGCTTGGCCTTCCATTCGCTCATCCCTGCTGCCCCCAATGCGTGGCCAGCGCGTCTTCCAGCGCCGCAAAATCATGCGCCACGCTCCGCGCAGCCCGCAGCGACCGCACCGGGTGATAGCCCCAGCTCACCCCGAACCCGGGCACCCCCGCTGCCGCGGCCATCTCCATGTCGAAACTGGTGTCGCCGATCATCACCGTCTGGGTTTTCGAAACACCCGCCTCGGCCATCGCCTGGTAGATCATCGACGGGTTGGGCTTGGACGGGTGAAAATCAGCGACCTGCTGGGTGATGAACACGCCTTCGAGCCCGTGTGCCTCTATCAGCTTGTCGAGCCCGCGCTTCGACTTGCCGGTGGCCACGCCCAACAACACCTCGGGCCGTGCGTTCAGCCGGTCGAGCACCTCGCGCGCGCCGGGATAGAGCGGTGAGGATTGCGCCGCACCGATCTGCGCGCGCAGGGCCACATAGGCCTCCTTATAGGCCGCAACCATGCGGGCATGATCGGCATCGGGCGCCAGCCGCCGCACCGCCACGTCCAGCGACAGCCCCACGATGCCCAGAATGTCATCGCGGCTCGGTGCGGGGCGCGCCACGGCCTCGAAGGCCTGCGCCATCGCCGCCAGAATGTCGGCCTGGCTGTCCACCAGCGTGCCGTCCACGTCAAAGATCACCAGCCGCAGATCGCCTGCCATCACAGCGCCTCGAAGGGGTCTTCGGCGGCCAGGTCCTCGGTCCAGCCGAAGGTCTCCCAGCTCTGCGCCATATGCTCTGGCAAGGGCGCTGTCACCGTGATGATCTTGCCGGTCTCGGGCTGTTCAAACCGCATCATCCGCGCGTGCAGGTGCAGCTTCTTCGAGATGATCCCGCCCAGCTGCGCGCCCCAGCCGTCGCCCATGTTCTCCTGCCCCGAGCCGCCGTATTTGCCGTCGCCCGCAATCGGGTGCCCGATCTCGGCCATATGCGCGCGCAGCTGATGGGTTCGCCCGGTGATCGGCTCCATCGCAACCCAGGCCGCCCGCGCGCCCACGCGGTAAAGGGTGGCATAGAGCGTATGCGCGCGCTTGGCCCCCGGCGTCTCGTCGATCTCGCGCGGGTGCAGGGCAATCATCTTCTCGCCCTCGCCACCGCCGCCGCGCCCCGGCGCCTTGACCAGCCCAAAGCGGATTTCGCCCAGGTACGGTGCGGGCACCCCGGCCACCAGCGCCCAGTAGATCTTGCGTGTCTCCTTATGCCGCATCGACGCGGTCAGCGCCTTGGCCGCCGCCCGCGTGCGCGCCAGCAGCAACACCCCCGAGGTGTCCTTGTCGAGCCGATGCACCAGCCGCGGCCTTTCCTCGAACCCGAACTTCAACGCCTCGGCGAGCCCGTCCACATGGCGCGTCTGTTTCGACCCACCCTGCGTCGGCAAACCGGCGGGCTTGTTCAGCGCAATCACCTGATCGTCGCGGTAGATCACGCAAGCCTGGATCATCCTGGCATCGGCGTCCGACACCGTCTTGCGCTCCGGCGCAGGCGCCTGGCCGTCCGGCAGCGGCGGCACCCGCACCTGCTGGCCCGCCTCAAGCCGCGTGGCCGCCTTCACCCGCCCGCCATCGACCCGGATTTCGCCCTTGCGGCACATCTTCTCGATCCGGCCTTGCGGCACATGCGGAAATTGCCGCCGGAACCACCGGTCAAGCCGCTGGTCCGCGTCATCCTGCGCCACCGTGACCGTCTGCACCCGGCTCATGCGATGACCCCGCGTGCCAGCCACAGCCCCAGCATCAGCCCGCCAATCGACAGCGCCACCGACAGCACCACATAGAGCCCTGCCGCCCCCAGATCGCCCCGCTCCACCAGCGTCATCGTCTCCAGCGAAAAGGCCGAGAAGGTGGTGAACCCGCCGAGCAACCCCGTCATCACGAACGGGCTCAGATGGGTGAGCCCCTTATGCGCGGCCAGCACCACGAACGCCCCCATCAGAAATGACCCGAGGATGTTCGCTGTCATGATCGCCAGCGGAAACTCCGACGGCCCCGTCAGGCGCAGAAACGCCACGCCCCAGAGGAACCGCAACGTCGCGCCGAGGGCCCCGCCGCAGGCCACCATGATCAGAGATGTCATCATGCGCGGTCTGTCCCGCACCCCTGCCAGATTGTCAAGTTTCGCGCTTGGCGCGCAGCTTTGCGAAATAGGCCATGCGCTTTTGCAAATCCCGCTCGAACCCCCGCTCGACGGGTGCATAGAAGCTCTGCCGCGCCATGCCATCGGGGAAATAATTCTGCCCCGAAAACCCGTCTTCGGCATCGTGGTCATAGGCATAGCCCGCGCCATAGCCCTGATCCTTCATCAGGCTGGTCGGCGCGTTCAGAATGTGTTTTGGCGGCGGCTCCGATCCGGTCTCCTTCGCCGATTTGCGCGCGCCTTTATAGGCCACGTAGGCGGCGTTGGATTTCGGTGCGAGCGCGAGATAGGCCACCGCCTGCGCCAGCGCCAGCTCGCCCTCGGGGCTGCCGAGCCGCTCGTAGGTTTGCCAGCTTTGCAGACAGATCGCCTGCGCCTGCGGATCGGCCAGCCCGATGTCTTCCACCGCCATCCGGGTCAGTCGCCGTGCCAGAAACCGCGGGTCCTCCCCGCCCTCCAGCATCCGCGCAAACCAGTAGAGTGCCGCATCCGGGTCCGAGCCGCGCACCGATTTGTGCAGCGCCGAAATCAGGTTGTAATGCGCATCCCCTGATTTGTCGTATTGCGCCGCCCGCCGCATCAACCGGGTGCCGAGCGCGTCCGGGTCCAGCTTGCCCTCAACGGTCCAGGCGCTCACCTGTTCGATCAGGTTCAGAAGCGCCCGCCCGTCGCCATCGGCCATCTCCAGCAGCGCCTCGCGCGCCGGGCCGTCGAGCGGCAGCGGCGCACCCAGCTCCTGCTCGGCCCGCTGTGCCAGCAGTTCGAGGTCTTTCAGATCGAGCCGCTCCAGCACCATGACCTGCGCCCGGCTCATGACCGCCGCATTCAGCTCGAACGACGGGTTCTCCGTCGTTGCCCCCACCAGAAGGATCGTCCCGTCCTCCATATGCGGCAAAAACCCATCCTGCTGCGCCTTGTTGAAGCGGTGGATCTCATCCACAAACAGCAGCGTGCCCTGCCCGTTCTGTCGTCGGATCTTCGCCGCCTCGAAGACCTTGCGCAGCTCGGGCACACCGGTGAAGATCGCACTGATCTGCACGAAATGCATCTCGGTCTCATGCGCCAGTAGCCGTGCAATCGTGGTTTTGCCGACCCCCGGTGGCCCCCAGAAAATCAGCGACCCCAGCGCACCCGCGTCCAGCATCACGGTCAGCGGCGCCTCCGGGCCCAGGATTTGGTCCTGCCCTATCACCTCGGCCAAGGTCTGCGGGCGCAACCGGTCCGCCAGGGGCCGATGCCCACCCGCCTCCGGCGCGGGCTCGGTGGCAAAGAGATCCGCCACCCCTCAGACCCCGAACCGCAGCACGACGCGGCTCGTCCCGCGGATCACGCTGACCGCATAGCTGCGCGCGCGCGACCGGAACGCCGCGACCACATCGCGCGGTCGCGTCACCGGGCGGTCATTGATGCCCACGATCACATCGCCCACGCGCACCCCGACCCGGCCGCCAAACCGCCCCGCATCGGTCACCACCACGCCGGTGCTCTCCAGCGCCAGGTTGAATTCCGCGATCACCGCCGGGTTCACGCGCGCCAGACCCAGCCCCGGCAGAATATCATCCGACCCCAGCGTCAGCGCCTCGCGGTCCGGCACATCTGGCGCCGCGATCAGCCGCACCTCGGTCTCGCGCATCTCGCCCTCGCTCAGAAAGCTGATCCGCGCGCGCTGGCCAAGGCCCGTCACGCTCATCCGGTAGACCATCTCGGGCGGCGTGTTCACTGGCTGGCCGTCGACCGCGGTGATGACATCGCCCACCGACACGCCCGCTTGTGCAAAGGGGCTGTCGGCATGCATCGCCGAGATAATGATCCCCCCGGGCCGCTCAAGCCCGAAGGCCTCGGCCATCTCCGCATCGACCGGCTGGCCACCCATCCCCGCCCAGGGCCGCGCGAAGCTCGTCAGCCCGTCCTGCGCCTGTGCCACGAAAGCCGCCACCAGATCCGACGGAATCGCAAACCCAATGCCGTTCGAGCCGCCGGAGCGCGTGAGGATCGAGGTGTTCACACCGATCAGCTCACCGCGCACGTCGATCAGCGCACCGCCCGAATTGCCGGGGTTGATCGGCGCATCGGTCTGCAGGAAATACCCCCGGCCCGACCCGGTCGCCGCGCCAGAGCGCGCCAACCCCGAGACAATCCCGCTGCTCACGGTCTGGCCCACGCCAAAAGGGTTGCCGATGGCCAGCACCAGCTCGCCCACCTCCACCGTGTCCGAGGTGCGCAGCGGCAGAAACGGCAGGTCCTCCGCACCCTCCAGCTGCAGGATCGCCAGATCGCTCTCCGCATCGCCCAGCAACACCCGCGCCGTGAACTCACGCCGGTCGGCCAGCACCACACGAATATCCGTCGCCATGCCCACCACGTGATAATTCGACACGATGATGCCGTCCGCCGACAGGATCACGCCCGACCCCAGCGAGTTCTGCACCCGCGGCTCGGGCCGCCCGAAGCCTTCGAAGAACCTGTCAAAGAACGGATCATCCATAAACGGCGTGCGGCGGCTTTCGGTCACGAACCGCGCATAGATGTTCACCACCGCAGGCGCCGTCTCCCGCACCAGCGGCGCAAAGCTCAAGGTGATCTCGGCGGCACTCTGCGGCACCCGCGTCTCCGCATGCGCCCAGAGCGGGCCGAGGCAAACCAGCAGCAAGACCAGCCGCTTCAGTGTTCCAAAAATATGCAAGTCGCACCGCTTCAGCACAGAGATCACCGCCAGCATCCTAGGACGTCTCTGCTCGAGATACCCCCCCTGACCGCATAAAAAAAGCCCCCGTCCCGCGTGGGACAGGGGCCACAGCAGCGCAAAAGCGCCTGTCTTATTCGTCGGCGGCTTCTTCCGCAGCCAGGCGCGCCTTGTCGGCAGCTCCCTTTGCGTCGCGGTCGCGATCCACGAACTCGATGATCGCCATCGGCGCCATGTCGCCATAGCGGAAGCCCGCTTTCAGCACGCGCACATAACCACCCTGGCGGTCCTTGTAACGCGGGCCCAGCACGTCAAAGAGCTTAGTGACGTATTGGTCCTGCTTCAGCTTGGCAGCCGCCTGACGGCGCGCGTGCAGATCGCCGCGTTTCGCCAGCGTGATCATCTTTTCAATGATCGGGCGCAGTTCTTTTGCCTTCGGCAGAGTTGTCTTGATTTGCTCATGCTCGATGAGCGAGCCCGCCATATTCGCCCAGAGCGCCTTGCGGTGCTCATGTGTGCGGTTCAGGCGGCGGTATCCACGTGCGTGACGCATTTTCAATCTCCAAATGTGCCCTCTACGGGCGGTTTTGCTTTGTCTGACCGGGTGATGCGTGTCACCCGGCTCTCCTTGGGGCCGTGAAGCCCAGATCTTCCCCGCCAGATGCGGGCATGTCTGAAGACCCCTTAGAAGGAGTCTTCGAATTTCTTGGCCAGATCCTCGATGTTGTCGGGCGGCCAGTCTTCCACGTCCATCCCGAGATGCAGACCCATGCCCGAAAGCACTTCCTTGATCTCATTGAGCGACTTGCGGCCAAAGTTCGGCGTGCGCAGCATCTCGGCTTCGGTCTTCTGGATCAGATCGCCAATATACACGATATTGTCGTTCTTCAGGCAGTTAGCAGACCGCACAGACAGCTCCAACTCGTCCACTTTCTTCAGCAGAAGCGGGTTGAACTCCAGACCATCGTCCTCATCGGCGCGGCTGGCGGACTCGGGCTCATCGAAGTTCACGAAGATGCCCAGCTGGTCCTGCAGAATGCGCGCGGCAAAGGCCACCGCGTCATCTGGCGTGATCGAGCCGTCGGTGTCGACCTTCATGGTCAGCTTGTCATAGTCCAGAACCTGACCTTCACGGGTCGGCTGCACGTCATAGCTGACTTTCTTCACCGGCGAATAGATCGCATCGATCGGAATGAGGCCGATCGGCGCATCCTCGGGCTTGTTCTTCTCCGCAGACACGTACCCTTTGCCCTGGTTGACGGTCAGCTCCATGTAGAGGTCGGCACCATCGTCGAGGTGGCAAATCACGTGATCGCGGTTCAGCACTTCGATGCCCGCGCTCTCCGAAATGTCGCCCGCGGTCACAACGCCCGGCCCCTTGGCCGAGATCGACAGGCGCTTGGGTCCTTCGACTTCCATGCGGATCGAGACGCCCTTGAGGTTCAGGATGATGTCGGTCACATCCTCACGCACACCGGCCACGCTGGAAAACTCGTGCAGCACATTGTCGATCTGAACGCTGGTGATGGCCGCACCCTGCAGCGAGCTCATCAGCACGCGGCGCAGCGCGTTGCCCATGGTCAGGCCAAAGCCACGCTCCAGCGGCTCAGCCGTCACGGTGGCCTGACGTGCGGGGTCGTTGCCCGGCTTCACGTCAAGCTGTTGCGGCTTGATCAATTCGGCCCAATTCTTGTGGATCATGCGTCCCTCCATTCCTGTCTAAGCCCCATGTCCGAAAGGCCAAGACTCTCGAGGTTTCAAAAAGCGGATGGGGGCCGCGCAGACATGCGCAACCCCGCTGATAATAAAGATCCTTAAACGCGGCGACGCTTCGGCGGGCGGCAGCCGTTGTGCGCCATGGGTGTCACGTCGCGGATGGAGGTGATGTTGAAGCCCGCCGCGGCCAGGGCGCGCAGCGCGCTCTCACGGCCGGACCCGGGGCCCTGCACTTCCACTTCCAGCGTCTTGACGCCATGTTCCTGTGCCTTGCGGCCTGCATCCTCGGCGGCCATCTGCGCCGCGTAGGGCGTGGATTTCCGCGAGCCCTTGAACCCCATGGTGCCAGCCGACGACCAGGAGATCGCATTGCCCTGCACATCCGAGATCAGGATCTTGGTGTTGTTGAAGGAGCTGTTCACATGCGCCACACCGGCGGCGATGTTCTTGCTGGCCTTTTTCTTAACGCGTACGCGATCACGTGCCATTGGTCAGACCCTCCCTTACTTCTTCTTACCGGCAATGGCCTTCGCGGGGCCTTTGCGGGTACGTGCGTTGGTGTGGGTGCGCTGACCACGGACCGGCAGGTTGCGACGGTGGCGCAGGCCACGGTAGCAGCCCAGGTCCATCAGGCGCTTGATGTTCATCTGCACGTCGCGGCGCAGATCGCCCTCGACGGTGTAGTTGGCGTCGATATGCTCGCGCACGGCCAGCACTTCGGCGTCAGAGAGCTCGTTGACCCGGCGGGTCGCGTCGATACCAACCGCTTCGCAAATTGCCTTTGCAGAGGCGTTGCCGATACCGGTGATGTAGGTGAGGGCGATGGGAACCCGCTTTGCAGTCGGGATGTTTACGCCGGCAATACGTGCCACGTGTCCTATTCCTTTTCGTTGCGGGTCCGTAATTCCAGACCCTTTTTTCACAACGTAAGCCCGAGGCTTTTCAGGGCATCGGGCGTCAGCTGATCAGGTGATCTTGCCTCTTGGGAGCGACCCTTAAGACAAATTGATTCTCAGTCGAGATAGCGCGTGTTATGGGGTTTTTCGCCTATCGTCAACCCGCCCCTCGGGCCTTTCTCACATGAGCCGATTGGCGCCGCAGGTCAACACGCAATCCGATTGTGGACCGGATGATGTCTCTACGCTAGGTTGTGCATACCGATCCGCCAGCCAAAGGTCCACAGATGCCGAAAACCGCGAGCCCGCGCGCGCCCAAGCCGCCCATCCAGCAGCCCGCCGCCAAGCAGACCCAGCCCCAGGGCGCCGCACCCGCCGATCCCACGCTCGACCTGCTGCAAACCAAGGCTGATGGCAGCCCCGCCGTTGCACAGCTGATGCGCATGCAGTCCCGCGCGAGTGGTATCGTGCAACGCGAGGTCGATACCTCCTCCAGCCCCTTCCTGCCGGACTACGAGGACGACGAGACACCGGCCTGGGACGCAAAAACAGGCGTGCCGCAATGGGCCAAGGATGAATATGAAGCCGAGGCTCAGACGACGCTGATCTGCTCGATGAAAAACGGCAAGATCGGCAGCATCTACTTCCCCGGCGGCCGCATCCGCACCACCCATGGCTCGGGGCCCGAGAAGGCCCCGGACAAGGCGGACCGGGCCGTGCAACGCTACAATCTGCATTTGGCGCGGGCACAGGGCATTTTCGATGCAAACAACAAGGATCTCTTCCCGAACCTCTACTGGAAGACCGACGTCAAGCTGCCCAAGAAAGAGCGCGAGAAACTCGCCGGAAAAGAATATGATCGCGCCTTCAAGAGGTGGCTGTCCAATCAGCTCATCTCGATCCCCAACGACAGCCTGCCTAATTGGATCGTGCCGGTCACCGGGCCCGACACCGCGCATGATCCGGAAAACGGGGCTCCGGATCCTGTCATGAAACTGTTCGAGGTCTTCGTCCGTGTGAGCGACGGCAAGGTCGCGGGCTGGCATCCCTCGCGCGGGGTGGCCACCAAGTTCGCCACCAACAAACAGGTGATCTCGGTCCTGGAGGCGGCGGTGAAGCACATCGACGGGGTGAAGGACGTCAACGAACGGAACAAGCAGTTCTATGAGTTTATCCAGAAGCGGATCCCCGACTTCGCGAAACTCATCCGCAGACCTGACGAGATCAAGGTCAAACCCAAGAAGACATAGCACCCAAGGTCCAGGCAGACACCCGGCGTCATCGCGCTGAAAAGCGGCGACGGGCGCCGGAAAAACCGGCATCGCCCGGCGCGCAGCTTGATGTGACGAGAGGGCTGTTGCCCGCACCGCCAGATCATGATTTCAATTCAGAGTAGTATTTTACCCGTCACAACCGGAAGGGCTCTGCCTTGAAGTCACCGCGTCCCAGACCCCGCCGCCCGCGGCACCCCACCGCTCGCGAAGACACGGGCCCGCGCCGGGTCGCCCCCGATGCGTCGCTCGGCGCCTTGCAGGCGAAGGCGCAGGACAGCACACCCGTCCGCCAGCTCCATGCGCTGCAGCGCAAGGCCGCGGGCGTCGTCCAGCGCGAGGTGGTCAAGTCAGGCGCGCCCGACTGGGCACAGAAAGACTATGTCGACAAGGTCGGGAAAACGGGCACGGTGGATACCTCTCCCGGTCCCCGCATGCCCGACTACGGGCCGAACGAGACCCCAAGCTGGCAGAAGAATGACCCAACCGGTGTGCCCAAATGGGCCAAAGACGAATACAAGGCACACTCCAAGGTCACGCTGATCGCCAGCGTGAAGGATGGCAAGATCGGCAGCATCTATTTCGCGAATGGCCGTATTCGCACCACCCATGGTGACGGCCCCGAGCTGGAACGGGACGAACCCACCGAAAACACCCGGCGTTTCAACCTCGACCAGGAAAAGGCCTTCGATCTGTTCCTGACGAGAAACAGGGGCATCTACGAGCTCTTCTACGCCCAGACAGACACGTCCCTGTCGAAGGAACAGCGGGAAGAGGTCGCCGCCATGATGTTGTACCAACAATACAGTCAGTGGCTCGCGGTGTATCTCAAACTGGCGCCGCTAGACCAGTTGCCCGACTGGGTCACGGAGGTGACCGGCCCCGACGACGCGTTTGACACGTCGGCTGCCAACCCGCCGGACAACATCACGCTCTTCGAGATCTTTACCAAAGTGAGCAACGGCAAGGTGCAAAGCTGGCACCCGTCCCGCGGCATCGCCGCCAAGTTCGAGACCAACAAACAGGTGGTGTCGGTGCTGATGGCTGCGCTGAAGCACATCGACGGCGTCACCGACATCAACCAGCGCAACACCATGTTCTACGCATTTATAAAGAGCCGGCTGCCGGACTTTGCCAAACAGATCAGAAAGCCTGACGAGGTCTAGTGCGGCGCGCCCATGCGCTCAGACCGGCGCAGGCGTCTTCGCGTCAAGCACCGCCTTGATCTCGCCCTGCACCGCCTCGATCGCACCCAGGCCGTCGACGCGCGACAGCATGCCCTTGGCATAGTAATAGCCGATCAGCGGCGAGGTCTGCTTGTAGTATTCCATCAGGCGGGTCTTGAGGCTCTCCTCATTGTCATCCGCCCGGCGTTTGAACTCGGTGCCGCCGCAGTTGGTGCATTTTCCATCCGCGGGGATCGGCTTGGTGTTGTCATTGTAGACCTCACCGCACATCGCACAGGTCGAGCGCGCTACGATCCGGGCCACCAGCGCCGCATCGTCAACGCGCATCTCGACCACCGCATCAAGGCTCTCGCCCTGGCTCTCCAGCAACGCGCCCAGCGCATCCGCCTGCGCCAGCGTGCGCGGGAAGCCGTCGAAGATGAACCCTGCGGCCTTCACCGTCTCCAGTTTTTCCTTGATCAGCCCAATGACGATCTCATCTGTCACAAGCGCGCCGCGCGCCATCACATCAGCGACGATGTTGCCCATCTCGGTGCCGGAGTCCTTGGCCTCGCGCAACATGTCGCCC
The DNA here is from genome assembly GCF_054226325.1 of Roseobacter cerffii. Lineage (NCBI taxonomy): Bacteria > Pseudomonadati > Pseudomonadota > Alphaproteobacteria > Rhodobacterales > Roseobacteraceae > Roseobacter > Roseobacter cerffii. Next base: position 635,707 of record NZ_CM135757.1, on the reverse strand, counting down.
GTGCTCAGCTGGACCATGCCGCGTGTATCTACCAGGTGACGCGCCTGCGTCCCCTTACCGGCCCCCGGAGGCCCCAGCAGGATAATGTTCATCGTCGGACGGGGCTCCGTTTCTTGCGTGTCTTACCGCCCGATTTGCCACGCAACTGCGACTTCTCGAGCAGGCCTTCATATTGGTGGGCCAGAAGGTGGCTCTGGACCTGTTGGATGGTATCCATGGTTACGGATACAACAATCAGCACGGAAGTGCCACCAAAGTAGAAGGGGATCGCGAACTGCCCGCGCAGGATTTCCGGCAGAAGGCAGACCGCCGCAAGATAACCAGAGCCCAGAACCAGCACGCGGTTGACCACATATTCAAGGTATTCCGAGGTCTTCTTGCCGGGCCGGATGCCGGGCACAAAGCCGTTCTGGTTCTTCAGATTGTCCGCCACATCGTCCGGCTTGAAGCTCACGTTGAACGTATAGAAATACGCAAAGAAGACGATCATCACCGTGAAGAAGGCGAGGTAAAGCGGCTGGCCGGGCCCGAAGTTGGCCAACAGCCACGACATAATCGGGTTGGTCGAATTGCCCGAGAAGGTGCTGATCGTGACCGGCAAGAGCAGCAGCGAGGAAGCAAAGATCGCCGGGATCACGCCCGCCGGGTTCACCTTCACCGGCAGGTGGCTCGACCCGCCGTCATAAACCTTCATCCCCACCTGTCGGCGTGGATACTGGATGTGGATCTTGCGCAAGGCCCGTTCCATGAAGACCACGAACATGATCGTCGCGATCACCATGATGATCACCCCGATGATCACCGCCGGGCTCAGCGCGCCAGAGCGTCCGCTGGCAAAGAACTGTGCCAATGCCGCAGGCAGTTCGGCGATGATGCCCACGAAGATGATCAGCGAGATCCCGTTGCCCACGCCCCGCGCGGTGATCTGCTCACCCAGCCACATCAGGAACATCGTGCCGCCCACCAGCGTGATCACGCAGGAGGCCCGGAAGAAGAAGCCCGGATCGGTCACGATATCGCCCGCCTCGAGGCTCACGGCGAGCCCATAGGCCTGCAGCGTGGCCAACAGCACCGTGCCATAGCGCGTGTACTGGTTGATTTTCTTGCGCCCCTGTTCGCCCTCTTTCTTGAGCTGTTCGAGGCTCGGCACCATCGAGGTCAGAAGCTGCACGATGATCGAGGCCGAGATATAGGGCATGATTCCCAGGGCAAAGATGCCCATCCGTCCCAGCGCGCCGCCGGTGAACATCGACACCATACCGCCGATGCCCTGCCCCGCCTGCTCCATGAACTGGCGCAGCGCCACACCATCGATGCCCGGCACCGGGATGAAGGTGCCCAGGCGATAGACGATCAGCAGGCCAAGGGTGAAGAGGATGCGGTTTCGGAGATCGGTCGCCTTGCCCAGCGCGGACCAGCTGGTGTTGGCGGCCATGTTCTCAACGGCAGATACCATGGATTGGCTCTCTCTTTATACGGACGCGCCGCCCGGGCCGTTTTCCGGCGGGCGGCGTTCAGGAAAACTAGGGCCTATGTAAGCGGCGCGGACGCCGCCCACAAGCCTCAACTCGGGTCTCAGCCCTCTGACGTTTCCGCGACCGGCGCCGCCACGGTCAGCGACCCGCCGGCTTTTTCGACCGCTTCGATGGCCGATTTCGACGCGCCGGTGACGGTCAGGTCGAGCTTGGCGGTCACCTCGCCCTTGGCCAGCACGCGGATGCCGTCGCGCTTGCGCCGGATCAGGCCGCTTTCGACCAGCACGTCTTCGGTGATCGCCTTCTTCGCGTCGATCTTCTTGGCGTCCACGAATTTCTGGATCAGCCCAAGGTTCACAACGGCGAATTGCTTGCGGTTCGGCTTGTTGAAGCCGCGCTTCGGCAGGCGTTGGTAGAGCGGCATCTGCCCGCCTTCATACCCGTTGATCGCCACGCCCGAGCGCGACTTCTGACCTTTGATCCCGCGGCCACCCATCTTACCGGTGCCGGAACCCGGGCCACGCCCCACGCGCTTGCGTTTCTTGGTGGCGCCTGCGTTGTCAGACAGTTCATTCAGTTTCATTGTCGCTTCTCCTCTGGCCGGATGTACCCCCCAGCGACGGGAGCGGGCAAACGCGGCGTTTCGATTCTGTCACCCCAAGGATGATCGTGGGCGTATAGACGGGGTTTGGTCGTGGATCAAGGGTCAGTTTGAGCGTACTGGAAGTGCAGCCTGCAACCCGGCAAGGAGCGTTTCGAAACGCCCTGCCCCTAGCACCTTCACATATTGCCAGGCATGAGTGTGAAAAGGATAGTTCAGCATTGTCGATTGAATTGCTTTGGTCTCGGAACGTGATGTTGAAAGCGAGCACCCTTGGCTTAGCTGCGACGCACGCTTGATGTCGCCGATGCGAGACTTCTGTAACGTTGGATCTTCGACTCTCAAGATCCGCTTTATGCGCCCGTCAGAAATCGTATACCGCGTCGAGCATTTGCCGCTGTCATGTAACTGTTACATTGTGGCGCCATGAAGATACTGTAAAGAAAAGAGAAGAACATAGGAGGCTACGATGACCTCTCTCAATACTCAGCTATGGGAGCTGATTTCTTCGCATAAGATGCCTGATGAGGCATCAGGGCGACCATTCCTTCAACAACTAATGGATCAACACGGCATCACGCGTGAGACTGCAAGTGTGGCTGTCGAGGAATATCGCAAGTTCATGTATCTTTGCGCCACAAGAACCAAGCGCAACGTACCTTCGAAGGCGGTGGACTTGGTCTGGCATCTGCACATGCAACACAGTCGTGACTATTGGGATGTGTTCTGCAAAAAGCTTGGCAAGCCGGTCCACCACAACCCCGGTGGCGAAGGTGTGGCCCTTCTGGATGACTACAAGGCAACTGTATCGGCCTACAAGGCGCTCTTTGGTTCACCGCCAAAAGGTATCTGGAGACACAAAGGAACCGTTGATAAAGTAGGTCGCCTCATCGTCTCTGGAGTGTTCGTTTGCATCGGCGTCTGGTCAACAGTCCAAGGCAGCTTTCCACTTTTGTTCGGACTATTCTTTTCGGGCATCGCGCTGATGATTTTCTTTTCTGCGCTAAATGGCATGACAACGCGGGGTGAATTCATACTCACTTTTGAAAGCGGCGACCCGTTTGCGGATGATAACGCCGGTGACTGCGGCTCGGGATGCGGCAGTTGCGGCGACTAGAGAGTGTTCGCCGAGCCAGGGAACAGAAAAGTGTGATTTTTGCTTGCGGCACCATAGCAAGTCGAAAGCAAGGTCAACCTAAGCAATGGGTCGGCCTCATTGTCACCAATGACGGCTTCTCACGCACTTGGCGGTATTCGTGAGTTATGAAGCATCAGTTATACAGTAGGCGTCACTTTGGGCTCCAAGTTGACATCCATCAACTTAAAAAACGCCCCGCAGTTTCCGGCGGGGCGTTTTCAATTTCAATGACGAGAGACGTTCAGCCCTTCTCTTCCACGATCTCCACCATATGCGGGATGGAGTTGATCATGCCACGCACGGAAGGTGTGTCTTCCAGCTCACGGGTCTTGTGCATCTTGTTCAGGCCCAGCCCGATCAGCGTCGCGCGCTGTTTGGCGGGGCGGCGGATCGGGGAGCCGATCTGCTTGATCACGATTGTCTTGGCCATCTTCACGCCTCCTCAGCCACTTGCGCGGAGGACTCGACGGTCTCTTCCCGCTTGGGCAGGATGTCGGCCACTTTCTTGCCGCGACGCTGCGCGACCGAGCGGGGGCTCGACTCTTTCTTCAACCCGTCCATGGTGGCGCGGATCATGTTGTAGGGGTTTTGCGAGCCGATGGATTTGGAGACCACGTCCTTCACGCCCAGCATCTCGAAGACGGCCCGCATCGGACCACCGGCGATGATCCCGGTCCCTTCAGGCGCTGTCCGCATGACCACTTTACCGGCACCGTGACGGCCTTCCATGTCGTGGTGCAGCGTGCGGCCTTCGCGCAGCTGCACGCGGATCATCTGGCGCTTGGCCTGTTCGGTGGCCTTGCGGATCGCCTCGGGCACCTCTTTGGCCTTGCCCTTGCCAAAGCCCACACGGCCCTTCTGGTCACCCACAACCACAAGGGCTGCGAAACCAAAGCGCTTACCACCTTTAACGGTCTTGGACACACGGTTGATTGCGACCAGGCGGTCGGCAAACTCCGGTGCTTCGTCACGATCGCGGCGCGGGCCGCGACGGTTTTCTCGTTCTGCCATCAGAACATCCTTTTCTCAGTGGGCAAGCGCCCGGTTGTTTCAATCCAAGTGGGCCAGCGGCCCCCGGATCATCGAGGTGGCCCCGTAAGGCCACCTTCGCTGTTGCGACCAAGGGTGGCCTGAAAGCCCACCCCACCTGCCGGTTCCACGCGATGTGTTGGCAGGTCCGGTGGGCCTTGGGCCACCGCCTCGGTCAGATCTTCAGACCACCCTCGCGGGCGGCGTCGGCCACGGCCTTGACCTTCCCGTGAAAGAGGAAACCGCCGCGGTCGAAATACGCCTCTTCCACGCCAGCTTTCTTTGCGCGCTCGGCAATCGCCGCGCCCACCTTGGTGGCCGCTTCGATGTTGTTCTTGCCCACCACACCGAGGCCCTTTTCCAACGTAGAGGCCGAGGCCAGCGTCTTGCCCGCCACGTCGTCGATCAGCTGCACGCTGATGTTCTTGCTGGAGCGGTGCACGGAGAGGCGCACACGCCCTGCGTTCACCTTGCGCAGTTTGTTCCGAACGCGCAGGCGGCGCTTCAAGAACAGGTCTCTTTTGCTGTTTGCCATTGTTTGCGTCCTTACTTCTTCTTGCCTTCTTTGCGGAAAATGAACTCGCCCTTGTAGCGGATGCCTTTGCCCTTGTAGGGCTCGGGCTTGCGCCACGCGCGGATGTTCGCGGCAACCTGACCAACAAGCTGTTCGTCAATGCCCTCCACCACAACTTCGGTTTGCTTCGGCGCCGTCACGGTCACACCCTCGGGGGCGGTGTAATCCACGTCGTGGCTGAGGCCGAGGTTCAGCTTCAGGGTGTTGCCCTGCATCTGCGCCCGGTAGCCCACGCCCTGGATCTCCAGCTCCTTCTTGAAGCCATCGGTCACGCCGGTGACGAGGTTCGCCACCATGGTGCGCGACATGCCCCACTGCTGACGCGCGCGCTTGGATTTGCCGCGCGGTGTCACGGTGATGACGTTGTCTTCAACCTTCAGATCCACGTCATCGGTCGCCTTGAACGAGCGTGTGCCTTTCGGGCCTTTCACCTCGATGGTCTGACCGCTGACGGATGCTGAAACACCGCTGGGCAGTTCGACCGGTTTTTTACCAATACGAGACATCATGCCCTCCTTAGAAGACGGTGCAGAGCACTTCGCCGCCAACGTTGGCGCTGCGTGCTGCTTGGTCCGACATCACACCCTTGGGGGTGGAGACAATCGACACGCCCAGGCCCTGGCGGACCACGGGGATGTCATTGACGCCCATGTAGACGCGGCGCCCGGGCTTGGAGACCCGCTTGAGCTCGCGAATGACAGGTTCGCCCTCGTAATATTTGAGGCTGATCTCGATGGCCGGGTGGCCGTCGGCACCGGTGACCTTCTCATAGCCGCGGATGTAGCCTTCGTCGGCCAGCACATCCAGCACCCAGGCCCGCAGCTTTGACGCCGGGGTCATGACGGTGGACTTGCCGCGCATCTGGCTGTTCCGGATCCGGGTGAGCATATCTGCGATAGGATCGTTCATCTCAGTCCCTCCTTACCAGCTCGACTTGACCATGCCGGGGATCTGGCCATTCGAGCCCAGGTCCCGCAGCGCGATCCGCGAAATCTTCAGTTTACGGTAATAGGCGTGCGGACGACCGGTCAGCTGGCAACGGTTGTGCAGGCGCACAGCCGAAGAGTTGCGCGGCAGCTTCGCCAGCTTCAAGGAAGCGCGGAACCGCTCTTCCATCGGCTTTTCCTGGTCGTTCACGATGGCCTTGAGTTCGGCGCGCTTGGCGGCATATTTCGCCACCAGACGTTCGCGCTTCTTCTCGCGTTCGATCATTGATTTCTTAGCCATATCAAATCCCTCCCGATCAGCTGTTGAAAGGCATGTTGAAGGCTTTCAACAGGCTCTTTGCTTCAGCGTCGGTCTTCGCCGTTGTGGCGATCACAATGTCCATTCCCCAGTTCTCATCGATCTTGTCGAAGTTGATCTCCGGGAACACCAGATGCTCTTTCAGGCCCATGGCATAGTTGCCACGTCCGTCGAAAGACTTGCCCGACACGCCGCGGAAGTCGCGGATGCGGGGCATCGCAATGGTGATCAGACGGTCGAGGAATTCATACATGCGGTCGCCGCGCAGGGTCACTTTCGCGCCCATCGGCATGTCTTCACGAACCCGGAAACCCGCGATGGATTTCTTGGCCGTTGTGGTCAGCGCCTTCTGGCCTGCGATCAGCGTCAGATCTTCAACCGCCGACTTGGCCTTCTTGCTGTCGCGCACGGCTTCCGCACCGCAGCCGATGTTCAGGACGATCTTGTCCAGACGCGGGATCTGCATGTCGTTCTTGTAACCGAACTCTTCCTTCATCGCCGCGCGGATGCTGTCCTTGTACGCGGCCTTCAGGCGGGGGGTGTAATTTGCAGCATCAAGCATCGATCACATCTCCCGTTGTCTTGGCAAAGCGCACTTTCTTGTCGCCTTCCATCTTGAAGCCCACGCGGGTCGGTTTGCCCTTGGCATCGACGTACGCCAGGTTGCTGAGGTCAATCGGCATCGCCTTGGGGATGCGGCCACCCTGGGTGGTCTGGCTCTGGCGGGTGGCGCGGATGGCGATGTTGATGCCATCGACCACGGCCTTGCCGGTCTTCGGGCTCACAGACGAAATCGTCCCGGTCTTGCCCTTGTCCTTGCCGGCCAGCACGATGACCTTGTCACCTTTTTTCAGTTTCGCAGCCATCACAGCACCTCCGGCGCAAGCGAGATGATCTTCATGAAGTTCTTCGCGCGCAGCTCACGGACAACCGGGCCAAAGATACGTGTCCCGATCGGCTCGTTGTTGTTGTTGAGGATGACGGCGGCGTTGCGATCGAAACGGATCGCGGTGCCGTCTTCGCGGCGGACTTCCTTGGCGGTGCGCACGACGACGGCCTTGCGCACGTCGCCTTTCTTCACACGGCCGCGCGGGATGGCTTCCTTCACCGAGACGACAATGATGTCGCCAACGGAGGCGTATTTACGCTTGGAACCACCCAGGACCTTGATGCACTGAACACGGCGTGCGCCGCTGTTGTCAGCAACATCCAGGTTGGTCTGCATCTGGATCATTTGGTTTCTCCCGACCTTTGGGGGGCCGATGCGTGGCCATATCCCCAGGGTTTCGACTGTAAGGGCGGTGCCTTAGGCCTCAGCGGCCTCCAGCACTTCCCAACGTTTGGTTTTCGACTTCGGCGCGCATTCGATGATGCGGACCGTGTCACCTACCTTGAAGGTGTTCTTCTCATCGTGCGCCCGGTACTTCTTGGACTTACGGATGGTCTTCTTCAGAACCGGATGCGTGAAGCGGCGCTCGACGCTGACGGTGACTGTTTGGGCGTTGGCATCAGAAGTAACGACGCCCTGCAGGATACGCTTTGGCATGGGGGGCTCTCCTTACTCAGATGCAGCAGCTGCCGCTGCTTTTTGGTTCAACACGGTCTTCACACGGGCCGCATTGCGGCGTGCTGTGCGCAGCTGTGCCGGGTTTTCCAGCTGGCCGGTGGCCTGCTGAAAGCGCAGGTTGAACTGTTCTTTCTTCAGATTGGCCAGCTCTTCACGGAGCTGGTCCGGGGTCTTGTCATGCAATTCCTTGGCGTCCATCGCCTTATTCCTTTCAACATCACGGGAAGGCCCAACGTGCAGTGCACTCTGGTCACCCTGATTCCCGTGGAGTCCATGATGAAGGGGCCGTATAGGAGGCTTGCGGGCCTATGGCAACCCCTCTTGTCACGTGATCAAGCAACAGCCGAAACCCGAACATCATCCCAGCAAGATCAACAGACTAGGCAATTACACAGATCCGGGCCACACTGCACCCCATAAACGCAAGAGATTGAGAAAGACCCATCATGACCCGACCCGGAATTGTCGCAGCGGCCTGCCTGATTTTATCCCTCGCAGGCTGCGCCGGCGGCACCCTGCCCTCGGGCGCGCCGGAGCAAACCTGGCTCAGCCCCTCCGAAAAGGCATTTCTGAACATGCAGCGCCCCTATCCGAATTTCGATGACGTCTGCGTTCTGCTCGGCGACAGCGAGAACACTGCCTCCATGAGAGCCGCTGGCCAGGACCTGATCGCATGCCCAAAACACGAGACCGGCGCCACCGAAGACCGCCGCCGCACCGGCGCCAAGGTTGTGGGTCAGTCCGAGTACTGGGTTATCCTCAGCATATCCTCGGATCTGGTGAAGGAGCAGTTGCAGACCTATCAGTAACGCGCGTGCCTGTCCGACAAGAGATTGCGCGCCCCGTTTCGACCACCACAGAACCTGCAGCGCGACCGATCGCGCGACAATGGTCCGTGCGGCTTGGTCACTCAGCCCGTCTAGTCGGGGATACGCACGAGAATCTGAGATGGGAAGGTGAACGTGGATCGCCCGTCTGCGAAAACCGGGCGCCACCTCTTGAAGCTTCTCATGCATTTAACCGTCTGACCCGAGAAGTGTTTCGAATGTGCTGTGATCTGAATCGATCTGCTCAACCTTGCTTGATGCTCCTTTAGGGCGTCCTCCCCCAAAGGCGTTGAGACGTCGGTGCGTGTCGCAAAAATTGCAAGCTGTTCATTCGTATGAATGTCTCTCGACAGCCGCGTGAGCCCCTTTTTGATCAGAGTCCCATCAGACGCGATAATCGCAGCGCGTTGAAAAATCTCCTGCTCGTAAGGCACAATGGGCATGTTGTAGACGCCACCACAGACGAACGTTCTGCCGTCTACGTTTACGATCTTGTGCAGCGCAAGCATGCCATAGGTCCGCTGTCCGTTGACAATACCTCCGGGCCGAAATGGCGTAAAAACGAAACTGTCATCAATTGGAATGGATTTCAGTCTTTGTGCCGATGCGGGGCCAACCGCCAGAGACAATACCAGCACCACCGAGAAAACTACCAAATACGCGCGCATAATTACCCTACAGATCTCATCACTCACTCAGGTGCACGCTTGCACTCGCATGTGGAGATTGCAAGCATGACACCTCCGGTCTGGACGACGTCTCTTGCCCGCTGCCTGCCATCGCCTGGCTCCGATCCGCTCGCTCTCGCTCAGAGCCCGACCCGCCGCCGCAGGATGCTGTGCTCGATATGCACCGCCGCAGCCTCGGACCGGGCCAGCAGGCTCGTACGCGCCGTCGTCTCCAGATTTCGAAGCTTGAGCGACATTTCTTCCGCGTGATCGAAGCGGCTATAGCAATCGCTCTCGATCTCCCGCCGCCGCGCACCAAAGTTGAACTCATACTGGCTGCCCATCAGCAGGCATTGGTCGTTGTTGAGCCAGATGGGCCTGATCACCACCAGGCTGTGAAACGCATCGCCATTGGCCTTGTAGTTCACCAGAACAACGTCGCACCGGCGGCGCTCCTCCACGGCCTGTCGGATCTTGGCCACCTCGGCCCGGCTGGTCTCGGGTCCTTGCAGAAATCTGCAATTGCTTCCGATCAGCACCGAGGACCGATATCCCGTCAGGTACTCAAACGCTCGGTTGGCGAAGACAAGCGGCGTGTCCGGCAGGTTCGGGTCGGCAAAGGTGACGGGGATCTTCAGCCCCTGCGCCACATCGAAGACATTCGCCTGTTCGCTTGAAATCGCGACCTCGGGTCTTGGGGCAGGCGACAGGATCGCGTCCATGTCCACTTGCGGTCGAAAGGGTCTGATATCGGGGGAATTCACGCTCGTCAGATCAAGGAGTTCGGGCGCGGTGTCGACGGTCATGGAGTCCTCAATGTTGGTGTCGGTCTTTTTCGATTTTTGTGAGTAAGATTGGTTAACGCGGTGTTAAAGGCAGCGCAGGTTTTCGCGTTGACGTGCGGGAAACCGCGCCTTTTTTCGAAGCCGCCGCCTTTTGATCACACATGCCCCTGACCCGACGCCATCGAGCGACCGATCCTCCCCCTGGGACCCTCCGTTCAGCTTTGGTCAACCTTTCCACACCGCACGCCCGCTTAAGCCCGGACAGCGGCCCAAACACCGCCGTACGCACCGACGTGATACCGACGCAACACCGACGTGATACCGACACCGGATTTTACCTGTTTCCCTGGGACATCGGGCCAGAACCCCGCTGCGGCTCTCCAAGCGCCCCAAGCCGTTGCGCGCCCGCTCCGTTAACCCCTCTCGCCACGCAGCGCGCGCTACGCTAAGAGGACCCCATGAGCACCACAGACACCCTCTTCGTCACCCGCCTCTACCGCGCGCGGCTCTCCGAGAAAAAACCCGAGATCGACACGGCCGAGCTCGAGGCCTCCTGCTGGTCCATCGCCGAGGATGACGAGGCGGGCCAGGACTGGTGCGACGAAAACGGCTACCCGGGCTACACCAGCTACGCCTCGCTCACCGACCTGCCCTACCGCTTCCCGATCTTCAAGGATCTGGTCAAGTCACTGGACAAACACGTGAAATCCTTCGCCAAGGAGCTCGCCTTTGATCTCGGCGACAAGCCGTTGAAACTGGAAGACATCTGGATCAACATCCTGCCACCGGGTGGTATCCACACGTCCCACATCCATCCGCATTCGGTGATCAGCGGCACCACCTACGTCGCCGTCCCGCCCGGCGCTAGCGCGCTCAAGCTCGAAGACCCGCGCCTACCGATGATGATGGCCGCCCCACCGCGCCTGAAAACCGCACCCGCCGACCTGCAAGCCTTCACCTACGTCGCCCCCGAACCGGGAGACGTGCTGCTCTGGGAAAGCTGGCTGCGGCACGAGGTACCGCTCAACATGGCTGAGGAAGAGCGCATCAGCATCAGCTTCAACTACGCCTGGTCCTGATCCCCAAGGTGTCTCGGCAGACCCAAGTTCGTCCAAAAATATGGCACCAGTCCGCGCGTCCAGGCCACGCACCTGCCCTGACCTTTTCCTTCCCGGAACTGTGCACTAACGTGTGAATGTAACAGTTTTGCGAAGTAAATATGACAGACACCAACGCACCTGCCCTGGCATCGCGGCGCCGCGCCAATCCGGTGATCATCGCCTGCCGCGAGTTCGCGCGCCTCGTACGCCTCTGCGTGACCGACCGCGCGACCCGCAGCGCCTCTTTGCTGTTTCTTGGGGGTGTAATCGGTCTGATCGCGCTCTTCGCCATCGCCTCGCTGCTGCGGGATAACCTGCCGCTGGCCGCGCAGGTGTACGAGGAACTTGATCTCGGCTCAGACGACAGCCTGTCCGAGAAATTCACCCATGGTCTGTCGTTTCTCGCCGCGACGCTCTTCCTGATCTGCTTTCTGCATGTCGGCTCGCGCGCGGCATTCTTCCTTGCCAGCCTGAGCGCGTTCGTCTGGTTTGACGACGCGGCGCGGTTCCACGAACGCGTCGGAACAGCGCTCAAGGACCACATCGCACTGGAGCCACGGTTTGGTCTGCGCCTTCAGGACTACGGCGAGATTTTCGCATGGCTTGGGGCGGCCTGTGTCCTCGGTCTGATCCTGCTCTGGGCGCTCCGCGCGCTCAGGCCAGGCGATCTGGGCCTCCTGCTCGCCACCGGTCTGTGTTTTGCCGTTCTGGTCTTCTTTGGCGTCGTCGTCGATATGGTGCACGTGACGGGATACCGGAATCTTCTGATGCTCGTTGAGGACGGCGGCGAAATGATCGCCGTAACGGGCTTTGCAGCCGTGGCAATCGGTGCTCTGCGACAGGCGGATCGCTATTTTGACCCGTAGGCCCAACCTACAAAATCGAAAAAGAAAAACCCCCGCCAATGGCGAGGGTTCATGTCTTTGACGATCTAATCTTAGGCCTTTGCGCCCAAGATCAAATACTTACCAGTCCTCGCGGACGACGACCCGTGTCTTGATCGGCAGTTTCATCGCCGCCAGACGCAGGGCTTCGCGGGCCACGTCGTCGTTCACGCCATCGATCTCGAACATGATACGGCCAGGCTTAACCTTGGCCGCCCAACGGTCGACCGAACCCTTACCTTTACCCATACGGACTTCGATGGGTTTGGCTGTGACAGGTACATCCGGGAAGATGCGGATCCAGACACGGCCCTGACGTTTCATGTGACGCGTCATCGCGCGGCGTGCCGCCTCGATCTGACGCGCTGTGACCCGCTCGGGCTCAAGGGCTTTGAGACCATAGGTGCCGAAGTTCAGGTCAGACCCACCCTTCGCCAGACCCTTGATGGAGCCCTTAAACTGTTTGCGGAATTTAGTACGCTTTGGCTGAAGCATTGATCATTCCTCCTTAGCGACGACCGCCGGCACCACGCGGTGCAGGGCCATCCTGGAGTTCCTGTGCTTTACGGTCACGCGCGGACGGATCGTGCTCCATGATCTCCCCTTTGAAGATCCAGGTTTTGATCCCGATGATGCCATAGGCAGTCGTCGCTTCCACGTGTGCGTAATCGATGTCGGCGCGCAGCGTGTGCAGCGGCACACGGCCTTCACGGTACCATTCAGTACGCGCGATTTCGGCACCACCGAGACGGCCGGCCACATTCACACGGATGCCCAGAGCCCCCATACGCATGGCGTTCTGCACGGCGCGCTTCATGGCACGACGGAAAGACACCCGACGCTCCAGCTGCTGCGCAATGCTCTCACCCACCAGGGCCGCATCCAGCTCGGGCTTGCGCACTTCAACGATGTTGAGGTGCAGCTCGCTGTCGGTCATCTTGGCGATTTTCTGACGCAGACCTTCGATGTCTGCACCCTTCTTGCCGATGATGACACCGGGGCGGGCTGTGTGGATCGTCACGCGGCACTTCTTGTGCGGACGCTCGATGATCACACGGGCCACACCGGCCTGCTTGCATTCTTCCTTGATGAACTCACGGATCGCGATGTCTTCCAGCAGAAGATCACCGTAGTCCTTCGTATCGGCGTACCAGCGGCTGTCCCAGGTGCGGTTCACCTGCAGGCGCATGCCAATCGGATTGACTTTGTTACCCATTAGGCTTGCTCCTCTACCTGACGCACCAGAATCGTGATTTCCGAGAACGGCTTGATGATCTTGCCGAACCGGCCACGCGCGCGCGGACGTCCACGCTTCATGGTCAGGTTTTTACCCACATAAGCCTCAGCGACGATCAGCTCGTCCACGTCGAGGTTGTGGTTGTTTTCCGCGTTCGCGATGGCGGACTGAAGGCATTTCTTCACGTCCAGTGCGATCCGTTTCTTGGAGAAGGTCAGGTCCGTCAGGGCCTTGTCCACCTTCTTGCCCCGGATCATCGCGGCGACGAGGTTCAGTTTCTGCGGGCTGGTGCGGAGCATGCGCAGTTTTGCACGTGCTTCGTTGTCAGCCACGCGGCGGGGATTTTTATCCTTGCTCATGGCCTACTTCCGCTTCGCTTTTTTGTCGGCGGCATGACCGTAGTAGGTCCGTGTCGGCGAGTATTCACCGAACTTCTGACCAATCATGTCTTCGCTGACGTTGACAGGGATGTGCTTGTGACCGTTGTAGACGCCAAACGTCAGGCCCACGAATTGGGGCAGAATTGTCGAGCGGCGCGACCAGATCTTGATCACTTCGTTGCGGCCGCTTTCGCGGGACGCTTCGGCCTTTTTCAACACGTAAGAGTCGACAAAAGGACCTTTCCAAACAGAGCGTGCCATAGTTTAGCGCCCCTTCTTCTTGGCGTGCCGCGAGCGCAGGATAAGCTTGCTGGACGCTTTTTTCTTGTTCCGGGTCTTGGCACCCTTTGTCGGCTTGCCCCAAGGCGTGACCGGGTGACGACCACCAGAGGTCCGGCCTTCACCACCACCATGCGGGTGGTCGATCGGGTTCATCACGACACCACGTACAGAGGGGCGGATGCCCTTGTGGCGCATGCGGCCCGCTTTACCGTAGTTCTGGTTGGAGTTGTCGGGGTTCGACACGGCACCCACGGTTGCCATGCATTCCTGACGCACGAGGCGCAGCTCGCCAGAGCTCAGACGGATCTGAGCGTAGCCACCATCGCGGCCCACGAATTGGGCGTAGGTGCCGGCAGCACGCGCGATCTGACCACCCTTGCCGGGCTTCATCTCGATGTTGTGCACGATCGTCCCGATGGGCATGCCCGAGAAGGGCATCGCGTTGCCGGGTTTGATGTCTGCTTTTGCGCTTGCGACCACGCTGTCCCCCACAGCCAGACGCTGTGGCGCCAGGATGTAGGCCTGCTCACCGTCTTCGTATTTCACGAGCGCGATGAAAGCTGTGCGGTTGGGGTCGTATTCGATGCGCTCGACCGTGGCCGCCACATCCAGTTTGTTCCGTTTGAAGTCAACGATCCGGTAGAGGCGCTTGGCCCCGCCGCCTTTGCGGCGCATCGTGATCCGTCCGGTGTTGTTCCGTCCGCCATTCTTGGTCAAGCCTTCTGTGAGGGCTTTGACCGGGCGGCCTTTCCAGAGCTCCGAACGGTCGATCAGTACCAGCCCACGCTGGCCCGGCGTCGTCGGTTTGTACGACTTGAGTGCCATGTTGTCTGTCTTCCGTTTTGCTAACGACGAGGCTTCGCCCCGCCTATGGTATGAAGGCCCCCGTAGGTGCCCGAGTTCACTGTTCTTGATCGTCAGAAAGACCTGACGGAGAACAACAACGAAGCCCCGGACGAATCCGGGGCCTTGCCGATGCATCCGTTTAAGAGAGTGCGCTTGCGGGGTCAAGCGCATGATCTGCGAAAACTTCATGTTTTTCAGGGCATGGGCCTTTGTCTGGGCGCGGAATCGCCGCGCGCCAGCGACCCTGATCTTCTGTCTTTCTAACTTTGCGAGCGGGATGCTAGGCTCGGGTGGTCTTGGGTGGAGGGAATACCATGAGTTTTGTAAAAGCACTTGCCGCGGTCGCTGTCGGGTTTGCCGCAGCGAAGGGGATGGACAAGTACAAGCAGATGGGCGGCATGGCCGGTCTGCAGGACATGATGCAGGGCGCAGGCGGCAGCAATATGGCGGATCAGCTGGGGCGCATGGCCGATCAGTTCGGCATCCCGGGCGGATCGGCGCAGGTCAAGACCCTCTTTGGCCAGATGGGTCGGGCAACCGCGGGCGCGACCGAAGCAGGTGCCGCGGGTCTCGGCGGGCTGATGGCCAGCATGCGTGGCGCGGCCGAAGCGGGCAGCAAGCAGTCGGCGGCGATGATGGACGCGATGTTCGGCAACACGCCGGTGGGCGATGCAATGGAACAGCAGGCCAAGCTGATGATCCGCGCGATGATCCAGGCCGCCAAGGCTGATGGCGAGATCGACGCCGAGGAGCAGGCGGCCATCGTCGAGCGGCTGGGGGACATCAGCGAAGAAGAGCGCGAGTTTGTTCGCGCGGAGCTGCAGGCGCCGGTCGATCTGGCGGGGCTGATCCAGGACGCGGGGACCGTGGGGCGCGAGCAGATCTACTCGACCTCGCTCGCCGCGATCCGCATCGACAACCCGGCGGAGGCGACTTACATGCGGCAGCTCGCGACGGGCCTCGGCCTGAGCGACGACCAACGCGACGCGATCCACGCGCGGATGGGGGTCGCTCCTCTGGGCTGAGCTTCGGGCCGCACGTTGGTTAATCGACCGGACGGGCCTGTTTTCAGGCCCGGCACCCCAAGGCGGCTTGAACCCCCGAAAAATATGGAAAACCGCATGTTGGTATCATGTCGGTATTTTATCGGTATGGCGTCGGTGCGAAGGTCGGTTTCGGGGCCGGTTAATCGAACGCACGGTGCCGTGCGTTAACGGATCTTGTTAGAATGCAAGCTGAGCGCGCGCCCGGCGCCTTTGGTTTGAAGCAAAGCGCCTGCGACCACTCAAATGTCATGTATGCGGACTAAAGCGCCCTTTCGCTGCGTTTGCGCCGATGTCAGCTTTTTGTGTGACCATCCGAAACTGCGTCGATTGATGACACCAGTTTCAGAAGGTCGGCTTCATAGAAACCCGCTGCATTGATGCAGTTCGATTCGAGCATCTTAAGTCCATCGTCTGTACGGCAAACATCAATTACGTAGGCGGGAGAATAGTTCGGGTTTGCCATCACTAGCCCCTTGGCAAACTCTAAGGCATCGTCGTCAATCTCATGTCGATAAACGACACGTGATCCCTCCTTGTAGAGTGAGAAAGTAACAACTTCATCTCTGACTACCCACAGTCGCCATTCCTTGCGAATGCTAACGGGTTTCGTGAACATCAATTCTGTATCGTGACGAAGCGACCCCTTAGGTATCTCGTGCTCTTCAAGCGCGAGCACCTTGTTGGCCAAGTCAATGATTTCACCCGCAGTCTTTACCTTACCTGGCTCTTCTTTGCTGTCTTCTACCGGGCGAAGAAACCAGCTTTTTCCGTCATCAGGGAGTTGTTCTGGAACATCTCGCAGCGTCAAAAAAAGAGCGTCCGCTCCGTTAAGGAGGAATGGATGCCATGGCTTCTCGTGGACAAATGGCCTTATCCTGAAGACGCCGGGCTTAAGGTCGTTCGCTTGTGCGTATCGCCATAGGGTATAAGAGCCGAACATGACTACCGCGTTTGGGTCTTTGATATTCGGAGCGGGCGTCAATTCGCCGACAAATGGAACGACTTTGTGCCAAGTGTAAGGAATTTCTAGCCGATCAAGCGCATCGGCCATTTTCCGAGTGTCCTCAAAATCCTGAAGTATCCACTGCATTTATTCGCACTCAAACCTGACAACTCTGCTCGTTGCATTTTGAACATCATCCCGTCTGATGCTCAACAGCAGACATTTGCGCAAGGTGCAGCATCGGTCGAAAAGGGCTCCAAGCGGACATCCGTTTAAAAGACAAAACCCCGGCCTGTTTCCAGACCGGGGCTCTTCGTTTTTCGTTGTCGCGTGGCTCAGAGGCCGGTGGACACGTCGATCGTGTTGCCGGCTTCCAGCGTCACGTAGGCTTTCTTCACGTCTTTCCGCTTGCCGAGCTGGCCGCGGAAGCGTTTGACTTTGCCTTTCGTGATCGTGGTGTTCACAGCCTTGACCTTCACACCAAAGAGCGCCTCGACGGCCTCCTTGATCTGCGGCTTGTTGCTGTCCATCGCCACCTCGAAGACAACCGCGCCGTTCTCGGACGTCATGGTAGCTTTCTCGGTGATGATCGGCTTGCGGATCACGTCGTAATGTTCTGCCTTGGCACTCATTTCAGGCGAGCCTCCAGTGCTTCGACACCCGCCTTGGTGATCACCAGCGTGTCACGGCGGAGGATGTCATATACGTTTGCGCCCATCGTCGGCAGGATATCCAGACCTTCGATGTTGCGTGCGGCCTGGGCGAAGTTCTCGTTCACGGACGCCCCGTCGATGACCAGCGCGCGTTTCCAGCCCAGGTTGGCCACTTGCTTGGCCAGAGCGGCGGTCTTGCCCTCTGCGGCGGCCTCGTCGAGGATGACCAGCTCACCCGCTTTTGCCTTGGCGCTGAGCGCGTGGCGCAGGCCGAGTTTACGGAACTTCTTGGTCAGCTCGTGACCATGGCTGCGCGGGGTCGGGCCCTTGTAGATCCCACCCTTGCGGAAGATCGGCGCGTTGCGGTCGCCGTGGCGTGCGCCGCCGGTGCCCTTCTGGCGATAGATCTTCTTGGTCGAGTAGCTGGTTTCCGAGCGGGTCTTGACCTTGTGGGTGCCGGCTTGCGCGTTGTTACGCTGCCAGCGCACGACGCGGTGCAGGATGTCGGCGCGCGGCTCGAGACCGAAGAGCTCTTCGCTCAGATCGACCGACCCGGCTTTCTTGCCGTCGAGTTTGATGACATCGAGTTTCATGCGTCACCTTCTTTCTTCTCTTCGCCGTCTTCGGCAGGGGCCTCATCCGACTTCTCGGCTGCGATTTCGGCTTCCGCGGCTTTCAGCGCTTCGGCTTCGGCTGCGGCCTGCTCTTCGGCGAGACGCTTGGCTTCGGCTTCGGCCTCGGCTGCAGCGGCGGCCGCAGCTTCCTCAGCGGCTTTCGCGGCTTCCTCGGCTGCGGACTTCAGCGCGGCGGGCAGAATGGCATTCTCAGGGAACGGCTTTTTCACCGCGTCCTTGACTGTGACCCAGCCTCCCTTGGAGCCCGGCACCGCGCCTTTGACCATGATCAGCCCACGGTCGGCGTCGGTGCGCACGACCTGCAGGTTCTGTGTGGTGACCCGGGCGGCACCCATGTGGCCGGCCATTTTCTTGCCTTTGAAGACCTTACCCGGATCCTGACACTGGCCTGTGGAGCCGTGCGAACGGTGCGAAATCGACACACCGTGCGAGGCGCGCAGACCACCGAAGTTGTGGCGCTTCATCGCACCGGCAAAGCCTTTACCGATGGAGGTGCCCGCCACGTCGACAAACTGACCTTCAAAGTAGTGGTTCGCGGTGATCTCTTCACCGACGTTGATCAGGTTCTCGGCATCCACGCGGAACTCGGCCACTTTGCGCTTCGGTTCCACCTTGGCGGCGGAGAAATGGCCGCGCATGGCCTTGGACGTCCGCTTGGCCTTGGCTGTGCCCGCGCCGAGTTGCACGGCGGAATAGCCGTCTTTCTCGGCAGTGCGTTGAGCCACAACCTGCAGCTTGTCGAGTTGAAGCACGGTCACAGGGATCTGCTTGCCGTCTTCCATGAACAGCCGGGTCATCCCGACCTTTTTTGCAATAACGCCTGAGCGCAACATATCTGAAACCCTCCCTGACGCTTACGATTGCAGCTTGATCTCGACGTCCACACCAGCAGCCAGGTCGAGCTTCATCAGCGCGTCCACGGTCTGGGGGGTCGGATCAACGATATCCAGCAGACGCTTGTGCGTGCGGATCTCGAACTGGTCACGGGATTTTTTGTCCACGTGGGGGCCACGCAGAACGGTGAATTTCTCGATCTTGTTCGGCAGCGGAATGGGGCCGCGAACGGAGGCACCGGTGCGCTTGGCGGTGTTGACGATCTCCTGTGTGGAGGTGTCCAGCACACGGTAGTCAAACGCCTTGAGGCGGATGCGGATGTTTTGGCTTTGAATGGCCATTTTTTGTTTCCCTTACTCGGGTCTCAAACGGAGAGGAAGAGCAGCCTTATTGCCACCCTTCATCGCGTTGCTTTGTTTTTGGAGCGCCCGGAGGCGCTCCGCAATCTGGTCCCGGTGCTGAACCGGGTGCTGCGTCTCTGCTCTCATTGATCCTTCTGATCAACTGCCGCAGGTGACGCCCACTGTGTCAAAAATCACTCGGTGATTTTGGACACCACGCCGGCGCCGACGGTGCGGCCGCCTTCGCGGATGGCGAAGCGCAGGCCGTTTTCCATCGCGATCGGTGCGATCAGCTCAACGCCGAAGCTCACGTTGTCGCCCGGCATCACCATCTCGGTGCCCTCGTTCAGCTGCACCGTGCCGGTCACATCCGTCGTGCGGAAGTAGAACTGCGGGCGGTAGTTCGCGAAGAACGGCGTGTGACGGCCGCCCTCGTCCTTGGTCAGGATGTAGGCCTCGGCCTCGAACTTGGTGTGCGGCGTCACGGAGCCGGGCTTGCAGAGCACCTGGCCACGCTCCACGCCGTCGCGGTCAATGCCGCGCAGCAGGGCGCCGATGTTGTCACCCGCTTCGCCACGATCGAGCAGCTTGCGGAACATCTCGACACCGGTGCAGGTGGTCTTCTGGGTGTCGCGGATGCCGACGATCTCGATCTCGTCGCCCACGTTGATCACACCGCGCTCGACACGACCGGTCACCACGGTGCCACGGCCGGAGATCGAGAACACGTCTTCCACGGGCATCAGGAACGGCTGATCCACGGCGCGCTCGGGCGTCGGGATGTACTCGTCCACAGCCGCCATCAGCTCCTTGATCTTCTCTTCACCGATCTCCGCGTCACGGCCTTCCATCGCCGCCAGCGCCGAGCCCGCCACGATCGGCGTGTCATCACCGGGGTACTCGTAGGTATCGAGCAGCTCGCGGATTTCCATCTCGACGAGCTCCAGCAGCTCGGCGTCATCGACCTGGTCGACCTTGTTCATGAAGACGACGATCTTCGGGATGCCGACCTGGCGGCCGAGCAGGATGTGCTCGCGCGTCTGCGGCATCGGGCCGTCCGCGGCGTTCACCACCAGGATCGCGCCGTCCATCTGCGCCGCACCGGTGATCATGTTCTTCACATAGTCGGCGTGGCCGGGGCAGTCGACGTGGGCGTAGTGGCGCGCGTCGGTCTCGTACTCCACGTGCGCGGTGGAGATGGTGATGCCGCGGGCTTTCTCTTCGGGCGCGCCGTCGATCTGGTCATAGGCCTTGAAGTCGCCGAAATACTTCGTAATCGCAGCCGTCAACGTCGTCTTGCCGTGGTCAACGTGACCAATCGTGCCAATGTTCACGTGCGGCTTATTACGTTCAAACTTTTCCTTTGCCATGATGGCCTCCTTAGGTGTTCCTGCGGGCAGCGGACCTGCCCAATATTTGGGGTCGGAGCGCGTCGCCGCGCCCCGGGGTTACGCGAATTTTGCCTGGATCTCGTCGGAGATGTTCTGCGGCACCGGATCGTAGTGATCGAACTGCATGGTGAACTGGGCGCGTCCGGAAGACATCGACCGCAGGGTGTTGATGTAGCCGAACATATTCGCCAGCGGCACGAAAGCGTCGATGGCAATCGCGTTGCCGCGCGGCTCTTGGCCCGACACCTGCCCGCGACGGGAGGTGAGGTCGCCGATGATGCCACCGGTGTACTCTTCCGGCGTGATCACTTCGACCTTCATGATCGGCTCGAGCAGTTTCGCGCCCGCGCCCTTCATGCCTTCGCGCATTCCCATGCGGGCCGCGATTTCGAACGCCAGCACGCTGGAGTCCACATCGTGGAACTTGCCGTCGATCAGCGCGACCTTGAAGTCGATCACGGGGAAGCCCGCCAGCGGGCCGGAGTCCATCACCGATTTGATACCCTTTTCCACGCCCGGAATGTATTCCTTGGGCACGGCACCGCCGACGATGCGGCTCTCGAAGGAATAGCCTTCGCCCGCCTCTGTCGGCGTGAGGATCATCTTCACTTCCGCGAACTGACCCGAGCCACCCGACTGCTTCTTGTGCGTGTAGGTGACTTCATATTCCTTGGAGATGGTCTCGCGATAGGCCACCTGCGGCGCACCGATGTTCGCCTCGACCTTGAATTCACGCTTGAGACGATCGACGAGGATGTCGAGGTGCAGTTCGCCCATGCCTTTCATGATGGTCTGACCGGATTCCAGGTCAGTTTCCACACGGAAGGACGGGTCTTCGGCGGCCAGACGTGCAAGACCTTGAGACATTTTCTCCTGGTCGTTCTTCGTCTTTGGCTCAACCGCGATCTCGATCACCGGATCGGGGAATGTCATGGTTTCCAGAACCACAGGATCGTTCTTGTCGCAGAGCGTGTCCCCGGTTGTGGTGTCTTTCAGACCCGCCAGTGCGATGATGTCGCCCGCAAAGGCCTCTTCGATCTCTTCGCGGTTGTTGGAGTGCATCATCATCATGCGGCCCACGCGCTCGCCCTTGCCTTTGGTCGAGTTCAGGAGCTGGTCGCCCTTCTTCATCACGCCGGAGTAGATGCGGGTGAAGGTCAGCGAGCCCACGAAGGGGTCGTTCATGATTTTGAACGCAAGACCAGCGAAGGGCATCGCATCATCCGCACGGCGCGCGATGTTGCGGGTTTCTTCCTCGTCGCCCGGCTTGAAGCCCATGTAGTCGACCACGTCGAGCGGGCTCGGCAGGTAGTCGATCACGGCGTTCAGCAGCGGCTGCACACCTTTGTTTTTGAAGGCGGAGCCGCCCAGAACCGGTACGAAGTTCAGCGCCAGTGTGCCCTTGCGAAGCAGTTTGCGCAGGGTCGGGATGTCGGGCTCATTGCCTTCGAGGTATTCCATCATCGCGTCGTCGTCTTCTTCGACGGCCGCTTCGATCATCTTGCCGCGCCATTCGTCAGCCATGTCCTTGAGGCTGTCGCGCACGGGCGCTTTCACCCAGGACGCACCCAGGTCTTCACCCTGCCAGAGCCACTCTTCCATGGTCACGAGGTCGATCAGACCTTCGAGCTCATTCTCGGCGCCGATCGGGATACCGACGGGCACGGCGCGCGCGCCGGTGCGGTCTTCGATCATGTTGACGCAGTTGAAGAAGTCGGCGCCGATCTTGTCCATCTTGTTGACGAACACCATGCGCGGCACCTTGTAACGGTCGGCCTGGCGCCAGACGGTTTCGGTCTGCGGTTCCACACCGGCGTTCGCATCCAGCACGCAGACCGCACCGTCGAGAACAGCCAGCGAGCGCTCGACTTCGATGGTGAAGTCCACGTGGCCGGGGGTGTCGATGATGTTCAGGCGGTGCTTGGGCGTATCAGCGGTCTGACCGTCCTCGGTGCGCTCCCAGAAGGTGGTGGTCGCAGCCGACGTGATGGTGATGCCGCGTTCCTGCTCCTGCTCCATCCAGTCCATGGTGGCCGCACCATCGTGCACCTCACCGATGTTGTGGGACTTGCCTGTGTAGTACAGGATGCGTTCCGAACACGTGGTCTTGCCGGCATCGATGTGAGCCATGATGCCGAAATTGCGGTAGCGGTCTAGCGGATAATCGCGTGCCATGGGGCTGCTTCCTCGAGGTATCTAAAAACGGAACGTCGCGCCCGGAAGGCGCGACAGTGTTTACCAGCGGTAATGGCTGAACGCTTTGTTGGCGTCTGCCATCTTGTGTGTGTCTTCGCGCTTCTTCACCGCGGTGCCGCGAGATTGAACAGCGTCGAGAAGCTCACCGGCCAGGCGCTCTTCCATCGTGTTCTCGTTGCGGGCGCGGGAGGCTTTGATCAGCCAGCGGATCGCCAGCGCTTCGCGGCGCTCGGGGCGCACTTCGACGGGCACCTGGTAGGTGGCACCACCGACGCGGCGGGAGCGAACTTCGACGCTGGGCTTGATGTTGTCGAGCGCTTCGTGGAAGACCTCGACGGGCGCGCGCTTGATCTTGTCTTCAACGCGGGTCAGCGCGGAATAGACGATGCGCTCTGCGACCGACTTCTTGCCGTCGATCATCAGGTTGTTCATGAATTTGGTCAGCACCAGATCGCCATATTTGGCGTCGGGCAGGACTTCGCGTTTTTCGGCTGCGTGGCGACGGGACATCTTGGTCTCTCCTTACTTCGGACGCTTCGCGCCGTATTTCGAACGACGTTGCTTACGGTCTTTCACACCTTGGGTATCCAGAACACCGCGCAGGATGTGATAGCGGACACCCGGAAGGTCTTTCACACGACCGCCGCGGATCAGAACCACGGAGTGTTCCTGAAGGTTGTGGCTTTCACCGGGGATGTAGCTGATGACTTCGAAGCCATTGGTCAGGCGGACCTTGGCCACTTTCCGCATCGCCGAGTTCGGCTTCTTCGGTGTGGTGGTGTAGACGCGCGTGCAAACGCCACGCTTCTGCGGGCATTCCTGCAGGTGCATGGACTTGGAGCGTTTTACTTTTGGCTGCCGCGGTTTGCGGATCAGCTGTTGGATCGTTGGCATTCCGGTTCTTTCCCCGTCTAAGCTCACATATGTGTGCACGAGGACGACCCCCATGCGGTTTGACTCTTTCACGAACGCGTCCGCCCGTGATCTGGATGCGCCGGTGGGGCGCGCGATGACATGCGCCTATGACGCAATGCGAAAAGACCGCCACGTTTCCGTACCGAGGAAACGACGCGGTGGGTTTACAGAGGATCGGGCCGATAGGGGGCCGGATCGTGACCACTTCAGTTCTGATTTCGGCGCGCAAGGCGGACCCCTGCCGTCGAGATGTGCGGCGTATAGAAGGAGTCGGACAAGCTGTCAACAGCAGCAGGCCGGATTTCGGCCCGCTTTCGGATCGCAGCGCCGCGGCCTTGTAAACCGGGGCCGCTGCCGGTCTAGCGTGGGCGTGACACCCGGCGTTCACGCACCATCGTGTAGGCGCTGGCCCCAACGATGATACCCGCGCCGAGGAGCGTGAGGGCGGTGGGCCACTCGCCGAACACCAGCCAGCCGAGGATCAGCGCCCAGAGGAGCCCGGTGTAGCGAAAGGGCGCCACGAAGGACACATCGCCCTGCCGCATCACCTGCACGCTGAAGTAATAGCCGCCGACGATGAAGACCGAAGACGCCGCGATCAACAGGCCGAGCGGCACAGTCAGCGGCACCCAGGCAGTGGTGAGCGACGCGGCCCCCGCCGCGAGCATGACACCGAGCGAGGCAGAGAAGGTGACGAGCAGCGATGGTGCGGCGGGCGAGATGCGGCGGGTGATCAGGTCGCGCGCGGTGACACAGACCACCGCGACCAGCGCATAGACCGACCAGATCGTGAAGCCCTCCGTGCCCGGGCGCACGATCAGCAGCATTCCGCAGAACCCCACCGCTATCGCCGTCATCCGCCGCCAGCCCACCGCCTCGCGAAAGATCAGCGCCGAGCACAAGGTGACGGTCAACGGCAGGATTTGCAGGATTGCCGTGATGTTGGCCAGAGGCATGTTCAGAAGCGCGGTCATGAAGAAATACGCGGCCCCCACCTCCGAGGCCGAGCGCAGGCCGATCCACCCCCGGTCTTGCCGCGCAATCGGCGCTTCGAAGGCACCGCGCGACCAGGCCAGACCGGCAATCAGCGCGGTGGCCAGCACACCGCGCAGCGCCAGCAGCTGAAACAGCGGCACCGCACCGCCGGTCGCCTTGAGCAAGGCATCATTGATCGTGAAGCAGGCCATCGACGCGACCATCAGCAGCGCCCCGATGGCGTTGGGCGACAGGCTGCTCCGCTCCACCCGGCTCAGCATGTCGCGCGCGGCGTCGTGTCAGCGGATGCCATACCGGCCTCAGTGGCCCGTGAAGACGAGGGTCTGCAGCGGCAACAGCAGAGAGCGGATGCGCAGACCGGCGGCATGCACCACGCCCACCGTATCGACCACATGCAGGAAGATGCGCCGCCCGAAGCCAAGCTCGGGGTTGCCCAGCAGATCGTGATTGTAGGTGTAGGCGTTCGCCATGCAGCGGCTGCCGGGCGGAATGTCATCGGTCTGGCCCGGGTAGATCGGCTCGAGGAAAGCGGTGATGGTGCCGGGCGCGCCCATGTTCTGCGCGTCGCCCAGGCGGTCGGACGGGCGCACCTGTCCGGCGGCGATCACATCCTGCACTTCGGTGATGACCATGGGCACGACGGTGAAGGGCTTGGAGACACACATGATCTCGGCCACGCCACCCGCTTTCACCACCTGCGCGGAGATTTGCGGGAAGCCGGCCTGGAAGCGGTTGCGGCCCGCCTCGGAGGGCACGAGGATGCCTGCGGGGCGCAGCACCGGGCTGACGATATCGCCGACGCGCAGGGTGAACTGTTCGATGGTGCCGTCGACGCCCGCATAGACGGTGAGCTTTTCGATCTCGTTCAACGCCTGTTGCAGCGCAGCCTCGGCTGTGGCGCGTTGGGCGGGCAGCTGCACGGTGATCTGGGCGTCAACCGCCTCGACCCCGGCGCGGGCGGCATCGACCTCGCCTTGCCGCACGCCAAGCTCGTTTTCCAGAAGTTCCACATCGCGGTCACTCACCGCCGCCGAGCCGCGGGCGCGCAAGTCGCGCTGGCGCTCGAGGTCTTCGCGGGTCTGCTCAAAGGCGGACAGGGCCTGATCGACCACGGCAACAGAGGCGGCCCGCTGGGCTTCGGCCAGCACAAGTGCGGCCTCGACCTCGGCGATCTGGCGGCGTGCGGTCTCGGCGGCGGCTTCCTGGCTGCCGCTGTCGAGCTTGAAGATCGGGTCGCCCGCCGCGACCTCGGAGTTGATCTCCACATAGACATCCGAGACGCGCCCGCCCTGCTCTGACAGGATGGTCACGGTGCGGAAGAAGGAGGCCACGTTCGAGGTCGTGGGGTGGTAGTAGAAGACGATGGTGATCAGGCTGATCGTCAGCATGGCGCAGAGCGTGATGCCCCAGCGCAGCTCGTACCAGACGGTGAAGAAATTGATCTCTTGCCCCCAGCGCTTGCCCTGAAACCGGCGGCGCAAGAGGTAGTCCGGCAGGACCGTGACCAGCGAGCACAGGATGACCTCGAGCATGGCCTAGCGCTCCCGATTTACGAGGTTTTGCAGCGATTGCGCCATCGAATTGAGCGGGCTGACCAGATCCGGCGGGCGGAAGGCGGCCAGAACCAGCGCGATGATCCAGAAGAGGTTGTTGTGCGTGAAGAGCGCCAGCATCGCGAGGATGCTGATGAGCTGCAACTGTGCGCTGTTGCCCTTATGCGCCATGCGTTCGGGCAGCGCGTGCAGGGTGAAATAGGCGATGCCGAGCAGCAGGATCAGCCCCAGCACAAAGAAAACCATCACGGTGAAGAGGCTGTCACTGCCATCGGCGCCGGCGAAGTAGGGCGGCAGGTGATGCGGGGTGAGCGGATGCTGGGTGTCGGACATGGGCGACCTTCTGGATCAATGCGGGCACGGTCGGGGAACCGGCGAAGAATGATCGGACGCTAGCCGTGAAACAGTCGGTTTGCCACAGTTTTTCGAGGGTCGCGGGGCGGGACCAGTTGCGCAGGGTCCGTGTTGCCTCGTGGACGGAGAAGCCGTGCGGGGCAAAGAAAAACCCCCGGCGCAGATGTCGCCGGGGGTTTCGAGAGTGATATGGGCTGCGACCTAGTCGCGGCTGTCCTCGTCCGGTGTGATCACCTGGTCGAAGACATCGCCGCCGACCATGTCATCGGCCATTGGCGCGGCGAGTGCCGCAGCCGCTTCGGCCTCCTCGCGGCGCGCTTCGATCACGACATTGTCGCGGTCTTGCGCCACGCGGCGGACCTTCATGGTGGCCCCGCCGGTGCCCGCCGGGATCAGACGCCCCACGATGACGTTCTCTTTCAGGCCCACGAGCTTGTCTTTCTTCCCTTGCACGGAGGCTTCGGTTAGAACGCGCGTGGTCTCCTGGAAGGAGGCCGCCGAGATGAAGCTGCGGGTCTGCAGCGACGCCTTGGTGATGCCGAGAAGGATCGGCTCGCCCTGCGCGGGGCGCCCGCCCTTGGCAATCGCCTTCTCGTTGGCGGTGTCGAACTCCTGCTTGTCCACGTGTTCGCCTTTCAGCAGCGTGGTGTCGCCCGAGTCCTGGATCTCCCACTTCTGCAGCATCTGGCGCACGATGACCTCGATGTGCTTGTCGTTGATCTTCACACCCTGCAGGCGGTAGACGTCCTGCACCTCGTCGATCATGTAGTCCGCCAGCGCTTCGACACCCATGATGGCCAGGATGTCATGCGGCGCCGGGTTGCCGTCCATGATGTAGTCGCCCTTCTGCACGAAGTCGCCTTCGGCCACCGGGATGTGCTTGCCCTTGGGCACCATGTATTCGACCTTGGTGTCCGGATCTTCCGAGGACTCGATCGCGATACGGCGCTTGTTCTTGTAGTCCTTGCCGTAGCGCACATAGCCGTCGATTTCCGCGATGATGGCGTGATCCTTCGGGCGCCGTGCCTCGAAGAGTTCGGCCACACGCGGCAGACCGCCGGTGATGTCCTTGGTCTTGGCGCCTTCCCGCGGGATCCGCGCAACCACGTCACCGGCCTTGATCTCGGCACCATCCTCGATGGACAGAACCGCATCGACGGACATCGGATAGGTCACCGGGTTGCCCGCATCGTTGCGCACGGGTTCGCCGTCACCACCCACAAGGATGATCTCGGGCTTGAGCTCGTTGCCTTTCGCCGCCGAGCGCCAGTCGATCACGATCTTCTGGGTCATGCCGGTGGCGTCATCGGTCTCGTCCTTCACAGCAATGCCGCTCACCAGATCGACGAACTTGGCCGTGCCGTCCTTTTCCGCGATGATCGGCAGGGTGTAGGGATCCCACTCGAAAAGCTTGTCGCCCCGCGCGATGTCCTGCCCGTCCTTGACGAAGAGCTTGGAGCCGTATCCAACCTTGTGGCTGGCGCGTTCCTCACCGTTTTCGTCCTGGATGATCAGCTTCATGTTGCGGCCCATGACCATGGTCTCGCCGGAGGCGTTCTCGAGGGTCTGAGCGTTCTCGAAGACGACCGTGCCCGCATGGCTGGCCTCGAGGAACGACTGCTGGCCACCCTGGGCCACGCCGCCGATGTGGAAGGTCCGCATCGTCAGCTGTGTGCCGGGTTCACCGATGGACTGTGCGGCGATGATGCCGACAGCCTCGCCGGTGTTGACCATGGTGCCGCGCGCGAGGTCCCGCCCATAACACATGGCGCAGACGCCCTCTTCCGCCTCACAGGTCAGCGGCGAGCGGATGCGCGCAGAGGCCACACCGGCTTCTT
This sequence comes from Roseobacter cerffii, assembly GCF_054226325.1. Classification (NCBI taxonomy): domain Bacteria; kingdom Pseudomonadati; phylum Pseudomonadota; class Alphaproteobacteria; order Rhodobacterales; family Roseobacteraceae; genus Roseobacter; species Roseobacter cerffii. The sequence continues at coordinate 607,374 of NZ_CM135757.1, read as the reverse complement.
CGATGGCATCCGCCATGCGTTCGTCGACCAGCGTGCCTGCGGCCACCATCACCTCGTCGGTGCCGGGGCGCAGGATGTCCTCGGCCACAACGCGGCCCAGAATGCGCTCGGAGAGCGAGGCCACGACCTCGCCATCGTTCACCGCCGCATTTGCGGTGATCGAGGCTTCGGTGCCGCAGTCGGGCATGCGCACGATGCAATCCTGCGCCACGTCCACCAGACGGCGGGTCAGATACCCGGAGTTCGCAGTTTTCAGAGCGGTGTCCGACAGACCTTTCCGCGCGCCGTGGGTGGAGTTGAAGTACTCCAGGACGGTCAGACCTTCCTTGAAGTTCGAGATGATCGGTGTCTCGATGATATCGCCGTTGGGCTTGGCCATGAGGCCGCGCATCCCACCGAGCTGTTTCATCTGTGTGACCGAGCCACGGGCACCGGAGTGCGCCATCATGTAGACCGAGTTCGGCTCCATCTCGGCGCCGTTCTCGTCCTTCTTGCTGGCCGAGATCGAGCCCATCATGGCCTCGGTGACCTTGTCGTTGCACTTCGACCAGGCGTCCACGACCTTGTTGTACTTCTCGCCCTGAGTGATCAGGCCGTCCATGTACTGCTGTTCGAAATCCTTCACCTGGTCGCGCGTCTCTTCGACGATCGGCCATTTGGTGTCGGGGATCAGCATGTCGTCCTTACCGAAGGAAATCCCGGCCTTAAACGCTTCACGGAAACCCATGGTCATGATCTGGTCACAGAAGATGACGGACTCTTTCTGACCACAGTAGCGATAGACGGTGTCGATGACCTGCTGCACTTCTTTCTTGCGCAGCAGACGGTTCACCAGCTCGAACGGTGCCTTGGCATTCAGCGGCAAAAGCGCACCGAGGCGGATACGGCCCGGCGTGGTCTCGTAGCGTTTCATCACTTCGAGGCCATTCTCGTCGATCTGCGGAATCCGCGCGGTGATCTTGGAGTGCAGGTGCACAAGGCCCGCGTCGAGCGCGTGCTGGACCTCCTCGACGGAGCCGAAGACCATGCCTTCGCCGGGCATGCCTTCCCGCTCCAGCGTGGTGTAGTAAAGACCGAGGATCATGTCCTGCGAGGGCACGATGATCGGCGCACCGTTGGCAGGCGACAGCACATTGTTGGTCGACATCATCAGCACGCGCGCTTCCAGTTGGGCTTCCAGCGACAGCGGCACGTGCACGGCCATCTGGTCACCGTCGAAATCGGCGTTGAAAGCCGAGCAGACCAGCGGGTGCAGCTGGATCGCCTTACCTTCGATGAGGACCGGTTCAAACGCCTGAATGCCCAGACGGTGCAGCGTCGGCGCGCGGTTGAGCATGACGGGGTGTTCGCGGATCACCTCGTCGAGGATGTCCCAGACCTCGGGGCGCTCTTTCTCGACCAGTTTCTTCGCCTGCTTCACGGTGCTGGAAAGCCCCTTGGCCTCCAGCCGCGAATAGATGAAGGGCTTGAAGAGCTCCAAGGCCATCTTCTTCGGCAAACCACATTGATGCAGCTTCAGCTCCGGGCCGGTTACAATGACCGAACGGCCCGAAAAGTCGACGCGCTTACCCAGAAGGTTCTGACGGAAGCGGCCCTGCTTGCCTTTCAGCATGTCGCTGAGCGACTTCAGCGGGCGCTTGTTGGCGCCTGTGATCACGCGACCACGGCGACCGTTGTCGAAGAGAGCGTCAACAGATTCCTGCAGCATCCGCTTTTCGTTGCGCACGATGATATCGGGCGCGCGCAGCTCGATCAGCCGCTTGAGACGGTTGTTCCGGTTGATCACCCGGCGGTAGAGGTCGTTGAGATCGGACGTCGCAAAACGGCCACCATCGAGCGGCACCAGCGGGCGCAGCTCGGGCGGGATCACGGGGATCACGGTCAGCACCATCCACTCGGGGCGGTTGCCGGATTCGAGGAAGCTCTCGACCACTTTCAGGCGCTTGATGATCTTCTTGGGCTTCAGCTCACCGGTCGCTTCCTTGAGGTCAGCGCGGAGCTGTTCGGCTTCCTGCTCAAGGTCGATGGCCGCCAGCATCTCGCGGATCGCTTCGGCACCGATGTTCGCCGTGAAGGCGTCCATGCCATAGGCATCCTGCGCGTCCATATACTCTTCTTCGGTCATCATCTGACCGTATTGAAGGTCTGTCAGGCCCGGCTCGATCACCACATAGTTCTCGAAGTACAGAACCCGCTCCAGATCGCGCAGGGTCATGTCGAGCATGAGACCGATCCGGGAGGGCAGCGACTTCAGGAACCAGATATGGGCCACGGGTGAGGCCAGCTCGATGTGACCCATGCGCTCGCGGCGGACCTTTTGCAGCGTGACTTCGACGCCGCATTTCTCGCAGACAACGCCGCGATACTTCATGCGCTTATACTTGCCGCAAAGACATTCGTAGTCCTTGATTGGACCAAAGATGCGCGCGCAGAAAAGACCATCCCGCTCAGGCTTGAAGGTCCGGTAGTTGATGGTCTCGGGCTTTTTGATCTCCCCGAAAGACCAGCTCAGGATGCGCTCCGGCGAGGCCAGAGACACCTTGATTTCGTCAAACACCTTGGGCGGTGTGAGCGGGTTGAACGGGTTGTTTGTCAGTTCCTGGTTCATTTTCAAATCCTTGAAAGGGGTGCGTTAGGAGGAAGGTGGCCGTATGCCCACCCCTGCCCGCTGGCAGGTACGGTGGGCCTTTGGGCCGCCGTTACTCGTCCTCCTCCGCATCCAGGAGTTCCATGTTGAGGCCGAGGCCGCGGACTTCTTTGACCAGAACGTTGAAGCTTTCCGGCACGCCGGCCTCGAAGTTGTCCTCGCCTTTGACGATGCTTTCGTAGACTTTCGTCCGTCCGGCCACGTCGTCCGACTTCACGGTCAGCATCTCCTGCAGGGTGTAGGCGGCGCCATAAGCTTCCAGAGCCCAGACCTCCATTTCCCCGAAGCGCTGGCCACCGAACTGCGCCTTCCCGCCCAGCGGCTGCTGGGTGACGAGGCTGTACGGCCCGGTCGAGCGCGCGTGGATCTTGTCGTCCACCAGGTGGTGCAGCTTGAGCAGGTACTTCACGCCGACGGTCACCGGCCGCGCGAATTGCTCGCCCGTGCGGCCGTCGAAGAGGATCGACTGACCCGACTCGGAGAAGCCTGCGCGGACGAGCGCATCGTTCACGTCGCCCTCTTTCGCACCGTCGAAGACCGGCGTCGCAATCGGCACACCGCGTGTGACGTTGCTGGCCGCCTCGATCAGCGTTTCCTCGTCGAGACCGGCGATGCCTTCGTCATAGACGTTCTCGCCATAGGCGTGGTGCAACGCGTCGCGCACCGGGGTCAGGTCACCCGACCGGCGGTACTCTTGCAGCGCCTCGTCCACGTTCAGGCCCAGACCGCGCGCAGCCCAGCCCATATGCGTCTCGAGGATCTGCCCGACGTTCATGCGCGAGGGCACGCCCAGCGGGTTGAGGCAGAAGTCGACCGGGGTGCCGTCGGCGAGGAACGGCATGTCCTCCATCGGCACCACTTTCGAGATCACACCTTTGTTGCCGTGGCGTCCGGCCATCTTGTCGCCGGGTTGCAACTTGCGCTTCACCGCGACGAAGACCTTGACCATCTTCATCACGCCCGGGGGCAGATCGTCGCCGCGACGGACCTTCTCGACCTTATCCTCAAAGCGAGCATCAAGCGCGCGCTTCTGGATCTCGTACTGCTCGTTCAGGGCCTCGACCACCTGTGCGTCGGCCTCATCCTTGAGCGCGAGCTGCCACCACTGACCACGGGTCAGCATTTCCAGCAGGTCTTCGGTGATCTCGGAGTTTGAGGCGACGCCTTTCGGGCCTTTCACCGCAACTTTGCCGAGGATCATGCCTTTGAGACGCGCATAGATGTTGCGATCGAGGATCGCGAGTTCGTCGTCCCGGTCGCGGGCCAGACGCTCGACTTCCTCACGCTCAATCTGCAGCGCACGCTCGTCTTTTTCCACACCATGGCGGTTGAAGACGCGCACCTCAACGACGGTGCCGAAATCACCCGGCTTCACGCGCAGCGAGGTATCGCGCACGTCAGAAGCTTTCTCACCGAAGATGGCGCGCAGGAGTTTCTCCTCCGGCGTCATCGGGCTTTCACCTTTCGGGGTGATCTTGCCCACGAGAATGTCACCCGGCTCCACATCGGCACCGATGTAGACAATGCCCGCCTCGTCGAGGTTGCGCAGGGCTTCCTCGCCGACGTTGGGGATGTCACGGGTGATCTCTTCCGGCCCAAGCTTGGTGTCACGGGCGGCGACTTCGAATTCCTCGATGTGGATCGAAGTGAAGACGTCGTCCCGGGCAATCCGCTCGGAAATCAGGATTGAGTCCTCATAGTTGTAGCCGTTCCAGGGCATGAAGGCGACGACGACGTTCTTGCCGAGCGCCAGCTCCCCCATGTCGGTGGACGGGCCATCGGCCACCACCTGGCCTTTGCGCACCATGTCGCCCACCTTCACCAGCGGGCGCTGGTTGATGCAGGTGTTCTGGTTCGAGCGCTGGAACTTGCGCATGCGGTAGATGTCCACGCCTGCGTCACCCAGTTCCAGATCTTCGGTGGCGCGGATCACGATCCGGCTGGCGTCAACCTGGTCGATGATACCCGCGCGGCGCGCCATGATGGCCGCGCCGGAGTCGCGCGCGACCACTTCCTCGATGCCGGTGCCGACGAGCGGCGCCTCGGCTTGCAGCAGCGGCACGGCCTGACGTTGCATGTTCGAACCCATCAGAGCGCGGTTGGCGTCGTCATTCTCAAGGAACGGGATCAGCGAGGCCGCAACCGAGACTAGCTGTTTCGGCGACACGTCGATAAGGTCGACCGACTCGCTGGGCGCGAGCGTGTATTCACCTGACTGGCGCGTGTTCACGAACTCATTGACGAACTTGCCGCTCTCATCAATCGCCGCATTGGCCTGCGCCACGGTGTGACGCTGCTCTTCGGTGGCGGACATGTAGTGCACGTCGTCCGTCACCTTGCCGTCCTCAACCTTGCGATACGGCGTCTCGATGAAGCCGTATTTGTTCACCCGGGCAAAGGTGGCGAGCGAGTTGATCAGACCGATGTTCGGGCCTTCCGGCGTCTCAATCGGGCACATCCGACCATAGTGCGTGGCGTGCACGTCGCGGACCTCAAAGCCCGCGCGCTCCCGCGTCAGACCGCCCGGCCCAAGCGCCGAGAGACGGCGTTTGTGCGTGACCTCGGAAAGCGGGTTGGTCTGGTCCATGAATTGGCTCAACTGCGAGGAGCCGAAGAATTCACGCACGGCGGCGGCAGCAGGTTTCGCGTTGATCAGGTCCTGCGGCATGACGGTGTCGATCTCGACCGACGACATGCGCTCCTTGATCGCGCGCTCCATGCGCAGCAGACCCACGCGGTATTGGTTCTCCATCAGCTCACCGACAGACCGCACCCGGCGGTTGCCGAGGTGGTCGATATCGTCGATGTCGCCGCGCCCGTCACGCAGATCAACCAGAGCCTTGATGCAGGCCACGATGTCTTCGCGGCGCAGCGTGCGCTGCGTGTCTTCCGCATCGAGCGCCAGACGCATATTCATCTTCACACGACCAACAGCCGACAGATCATATCGCTCGCTGTCGAAGAAGAGCGTGTCGAAGAGCGCCGAGGCGGCCTCGACGGTGGGCGGCTCACCCGGGCGCATGACGCGGTAGATATCCATGAGCGCGGTGTCGCGGTTCATGTTCTTGTCCTGCGCCATGGTGTTGCGCATGTAGGGGCCGACGTTGACGTTATCGATGTCGAGCACCGGGATCTCGGTGATCCCTGCGTCGATCAGCTCTTTCGCGGTGCCGCCGATCAGGTCGCCATCCTTGTCGTACTCAAGCGTCAGCTCATCGCCCGCTTCGACATATATCGCGCCGGTTTCTTCGTTGATGATGTCCTTTGCGACAAACTTGCCCGCGATGTGATCGTAAGGCAGCAGAAGCTCGGTCACGGTGCCTTCGTCGATCAGCTTCTTGACCGCGCGCGGCGTGACCTTCTTGCCGGCCTCAAACAGCACTTCGCCTGATTTCGCATCGACCAGATCATAGGTCGGGCGCGTGCCGCGCACACGGTCCGGGAAGAACGGGGCAACCCAGCCCTTGTTCTTCTTCAGCGTATAGGTGACCGTATCGTAATACGCGTCCATGATCGCTTCCTGGTCGAGACCCAGCGCATAGAGCAGCGTGGTCACCGGCAGCTTGCGGCGACGGTCGATGCGCGCAAAGACGATGTCCTTGGCGTCGAATTCGAAGTCGAGCCACGAGCCACGGTAGGGGATGATCCGGCAGGCAAAGAGCAGCTTGCCTGAGCTATGCGTCTTGCCTTTGTCGTGATCGAAGAACACACCCGGCGAGCGGTGCATCTGGGACACGATCACCCGCTCGGTGCCGTTCACAACAAAGGTACCGTTTGGCGTCATCAGGGGCATGTCGCCCATGAAGACGTCCTGCTCCTTGATGTCCTTCACGGATTTGGCGCCGGTGTCCTCATCCACATCAAACACGATGAGGCGCAGCGTCACCTTCAGGGGCGCGCTGTAGGTCATGTCACGTTGCTGACACTCCTCGACATCGTATTTGGGCTTCTCCAGCTCGTACTTGACGTATTCAAGCACGGAGGTCTCGTTGAAATCCTTGATCGGGAAGACCGACTGGAACACACCCGCGATGCCTTCGCCGTCCGTGGGGACATCGGCGTCGCCGGAGTTCAGGAAGAGATCATACGAGGATTTCTGCACCTCGATGAGGTTCGGCATATCCAGCACTTCGCGGATTTTACCGTAGTATTTGCGTAGACGTTTCTGGCCAAGGAACGTGTTTGCCATGCGAGGTCGCACTCCATATCTTTGTCTGTTCGCGCAGCGGGAGGGCGGCCCGTCGCGAACGCTCAAAGATCGAAAAGAAGATCTATCCCTGCGTGCTTGCCCGAAAGCACGCGCCCGATCACAATCTCTCCGGAAAAAGCCGCTCTGCTTGGGGTGGGGCGGCTTTTTGCGAAAGATTTCAGGGGTATGTGAGTGTGCCTGCTCCTGCCTGTGTCAAAGACGCAAAAAGCCGGGCGCGAATCATCGCTCCCAGCGGAAGCCTTCACATAGGCCGTGATTAACAAAAGCACAACAGGGCGGGCGGAGAAAAGTGGTTTTTTGGGTCAGCGTCGACCGCGTCCTGAGAGCGGCCAACGACAGTTCCTATGTACAGGTGTTTGGAACCGATTGCAGATTGACCGCATTCCAGCCCAAGAACTCTGGCTAAACACCTTGGCCTCAGCACTGAGAAACACGCGACCCCTGTGGATGGAGAACCCTCCGCCAGCATCCGTTTGTTCATTTTCAAATTTTCATGACGCCTGTTAGATCGGGTCTCAGGTCGGAAAGACACCGGATGCTAGTTGCACTCAGCGTCGATGATGGCACCGGCGATGCGCTCAGTGTCTGCCCTCGGTTGTCCGTTTCTCATTCTCGCGTCGTAAACGAGCTTTAAAACGATACCGTCTCTGAGCGAAAAGCCCTTATACACAGGCGGATCAAGCGCTTCGCCAGAGAATCTCGTAGGTGAAAACAGAGAGGCTAAGCCAATGGGATCGCCCGGCACGCCGGAGACGTTGTAGAGTTCCTCCTTTACGCAATTTGCGATAGCAACGTCGCCGATATCTGCTTTGATCCAAACTTCGGAGTACTCAACCAGTTCACCTTGCCAAACTGAATTCAAGCCCGCGCAGGGCCAGGCCTCGGTCGCGACAAAGCGCTCTAAAAACTGTGGATAGGCAGAGGAATATGCGTTTGCCGGTTCATCTGCTTCGATCAAAATGAGATGAACGATACTTTCGTGCTTTTCGACTTTTGGCTTTAGATCAAGGCTAGGTCCTGCGAAAGCCGATAGGAACTCCGCGGTGTAAGCGAAATTCGTACCTATGATTGTTGCAAGGTCTGTTGACAGCGGGTCATCTGTAGTCACGAAGAAGGGCTTTTCCCTCTTTGCCAAGGCAATTTCGCAATTGATACCTTGGCCATCATCGCACAGCTCGGATGTGTGTGCCATGTGCCCGACTAGTATCGGAAAGTCATGGTCGGAATGATGGTTCTCGTAGGCTTCGATGAGATCGCATTGGTTTGCGGACAACTGAGCATTGACCTGACCCTGCGTCGATACTATTAGACAAAAAAATGCAGCGCATGAAATCGAAGACTTAGACATATTGTATCCTCTAAGCTGCGCTTAGGGTGATCAAGTAGGTGCGAGTCCGTCGGTTTCAGCATGAAACTTGCGTTAGGCTCACTCTCTATCAACAAAAAGGCGCCCCGTTTCCGGAGCGCCTTTCCATTCGCATAAGCGCCAGGCTTAGGCTAGTTCGACCTCGGCGCCAGCTGCTTCCAGCTTGCCTTTGATCTCTTCGGCTTCGGCTTTGTCGACGCCTTCCTTGATCTTGCCGCCAGCTTCGACCAGGTCTTTGGCTTCTTTCAGGCCCAGACCGGTGATGCCGCGCACTTCCTTGATCACGTTGATCTTGGAGGCGCCCGCGTTTTTCAGGACAACGTCGAATTCCGACTTTTCTTCCTCTGCGCCACCGGCGTCGCCGCCAGCAGGACCCGCCATCATCACAGCGCCACCAGCGGCGGGCTCGATGCCGTACTCGTCCTTGAGGATGGTTTTCAGTTCTTGTGCTTCAAGCAGGGTCAGACCAACGATCTCTTCTGCCAGTTTCTTCAGATCAGCCATGTTTAGCTCTTTCCGTTACGATATGTGTGTTCCAACGTCGCGCTTTGTCCACGACGCCAATATGACGTTGCTTTATGCTGCCGCCTTGTCCTCGATGGTGGACAGGATGGAGGCAATGTTGCTTGCAGGTGCGCCAATGGCCCCGGCGATGTTCGATGCAGGTGCGCCCAGCATGCCCGCGATGGTGGAGATAAGCTCCTCGCGCGACGGCATTTTGGACACGGCTTCGACACCGGCGACGTCCAACGCGTTCTCCCCCATGGCCCCGCCGAGGATGACGAACTTGTCATTGCCCTTGGCAAAGTCCTGAGCAACCTTGGCCGCGGCCACAGGATCCTCAGAGAAGGTCAGAACGGTCATACCCGTGAGGAGCTCAGCAATGCTTGCGCATGGCTTGCCCTCAAGGGCGATCTTGGCGAGCCTGTTTTTGGCAACACGCACAGACCCACCCGCTTCGCGTGCTTTGGCGCGCAGGTCCTGCATTTCAGCAACTGTCAGACCGGCGTAGTGGCTGACCACGACGACGCCAGAGCTTTCAAAGATCTGGCCGAGTTCGTCGACCAGCTGTTCTTTTTGTGCTCTATCCACAGTTTCACTCCAATTGTGGACGGGTTGCCCCGCCCGGCTCAGTTTGCACCGGATCACTCCGGCAGTTTTGGTCCTCGAAACAACGGGCCAGAACCGCCAGAGGCTCTACGGTTGAGCATCTGGAGAGTACGTCTGTTCCCATCTCGGGCAGGAATTACAGGATTTCTCCAACCCACCGTCTCGGACGAAACCCAGCAGCGCGCGAATCAACGCGTGCGACCGGTCGCTTTTCCCTAAAGGTAAGCTGCCTGCCGGACAAGGGGTCTTGTGGGAGGTGCTATGAAGGCGGGCGAGACGCGCAATGCAGGTCTTGGGTCTGAACTTGCTGTTGGCAGCTCTGCTGGGGACAGCTATTGGCGCGCAGCGAGGTCATAGAGAGCCGCCGGGACTTCAAACTTGCGTGCGACGCTGAGATTTTTTTCCGCCGATTGCTGCAACACCGCCAAGTCCGAACAACAGTAGCGCCATACTTGCTGGCAAAGGGACAGGTGCCACGTCATTTAGAAACGCCGTTTCACTGATTTGGATTGAATAGGACGTTATGTTGTATCGATTGTTATCGGCATCGTCAAAATATGCATTGAAACCGCGAAAGGGAAGCGATGCAATCTCTTCAAAACTTGGAGTATTGCCTGAAAACGCTGCCCCATCAGTGAAGTAAAGTGTTGCGTTGGAGCTGGTGACACCGGGGATGTTGTCGAATACCCCCTGCGCAATAAATGCGAAGTAATCCGAACTACCGTCATCGATAAGCTGTGTGTACGCGCGGCTTGAATCAGAGACATCGAAGGAGGTTGCTCCAAAATTCATCTCAAAATCGACGACATCCCAAAAAGCCAATCCACGGGATGTGGGCGTGGCCGCTCGAGCAAAATATGGGGTTGTCGCGCTTTCAAAATAGCCGGTTAGTGTTGGGGACTGCAATCCAAACGCTGCCAATCCGTCCCCGGACAGGTCAGAAATCTTGAAGTGTATCGGGGATGAGATTGCAGTTGTCGTCGAAAGCAGTGCAAACACGACAGAGACGAATAAGGATCTGAACATCATTACCTCTTCAATTGGCTAACCCAGGATGCAATCGCACTAAACCGAACAGTTCAAATTTTGTAAACAGCGCCCTAGTGGTTTATTCGAGAAAAGATTGGTTAACTTATTGATGGAGACCCGGAGCACTGCAAGGAAACAATTTGTTTCCACTGGTTCTAACACAATGTCTACCTCCCTGAGACCACGATGTGATGACGCAAAAGTCGCTGTTCATACTCAGCGCAGCATCGGTCGAAATGGGCTCAGAGTTGACTTCGACGATTACAACCAGAACAAAAAAGGCGCCCCAAGTGGACGCCTTTTAGAAGTCCTGCCGCACGCGACTACTCGGTGACCGCGTTGTCGACGGAAACCGACACGCCAGGGCCCATGGTGGAGCTCAGCGCGATTTTCTTCATGTAGGCGCCCTTGGCACCGGTCGGCTTGGCCTTGGCCACGGCACCCACGAACGCGCGGATGTTTTCGACCAGCTTGGCTTCGTCAAAGGACAGTTTGCCGACGCCTGCGTGCACGACACCGCCTTTTTCGGCCTTGAACTGCACTTCACCGCCCTTGGCGGCCTTCACGGCAGCTTCGACGTCCATGGTCACGGTGCCAACCTTGGGGTTCGGCATCAGGTTCCGGGGGCCAAGCACCTTACCCAGACGACCCACGATGGGCATCATGTCGGGCGTGGCGATGCAGCGATCGAACTCGATCTTGCCGCTTTGCACGGTTTCCATCAGGTCTTCGGCGCCAACGATGTCCGCACCAGCAGCAGTTGCCTCATCGGCCTTGGGGCCACGGGCAAAAACAGCCACGCGGACGGTCTTGCCGGTGCCGTTCGGCAGGCCCACCACACCGCGGACCATCTGGTCTGCGTGGCGCGGGTCCACTCCGAGGTTCATCGCGATCTCGACGGTCTCGTCAAACTTGACGTTTGAGTTACCCTTGATCAGAGCAACCGCCTCTTCGACGGTCACATTCTCTTTGCCAGCGAAAGCTTCACGCGCGGCGCGGGTTCTTTTTCCAAGCTTTGCCATGTTACTTCACCTCGATGCCCATGGAGCGGGCGGAGCCCAGGATGATCTGCATCGCCGCCTCAATGGAGTTGGCGTTGAGATCCTTCATCTTCGCTTCGGCAATCTCGCGCACCTGCTTGGTGGTCACATGACCCACAACTTCGCGCGACGGTGTCTTGGCACCGGATTTCAGCTTGGCGGCCTTCTTCAGGTAATAGGACGCGGGCGGCGTCTTGATGTCCATGGTGAAGGACTTGTCCTGATAGTAGGTGATCACGGTCGGGCACGGCGCACCGGGCTCCATCTCCTGCGTCTTGGCGTTGAACGCCTTGCAGAATTCCATGATGTTAATGCCGCGCTGACCGAGCGCCGGACCAACCGGCGGGGACGGGTTTGCTTGACCGGCGGGAACCTGAAGCTTCATAGTCCCGGCAAGTTTCTTGGCCATTGGCCTTCTCCTTTTCCAACCCTTCGACAGCGCGCTGTCTCAGGTTTATGTTGTCGTGGTCCGGTCCGGGTGCCGCGGCCCCCTCGCCTCCCACGTTTGCGCACTCAGGTCTGTTTGTTGACCTGAGTGAATTCCAGCTCGACCGGAGTTTCCCGGCCAAAGATCGACACCGACACCTTCAGGCGCTGGTTCTCGTCGTCGACCTCTTCAATCATGCCGTCGAAATCCTCGAACGGACCGTCGGCCACCTTGACCTTCTCACCCACCTCGAAATGGATGAGCGTGCGCGGGGCGTCTTCGCCTTCCTGAACCCGGTTCAGGATCGCGTTCACTTCCGCATCGCGCATCGGCATCGGGCGACCTTGTGGGCCCAGGAACCCGGTGACGCGGTTGATCGAGTTGATCAGGTGATAGCCCTGATCCGACATTTCCATGTGCACCAGCACATAGCCGGGCATGAAGCGCCGCTCGGTCGTGACCTTCTTGCCACGGCGCACTTCGATCACCTCTTCGGTCGGCACCAGCACCTCGTCGATCTGCTCTTCGAGGCCCTGCTCGGTCACCGACGTCCGGATTTGTTCTGCGATCTTCTTCTCGAAGTTCGACAGGACACTGACCGAATACCACCGCTTTGCCATCTGATCTTTGGTTCCTGTCTTACCCGGCGCTTGCAAAAGCGCGAAATTTCACCGTGTTTCAGGCATTTCACCCGCTGACTTTAAACAAAAAATCGGCGCGCAACTCGAATCGCCGCACGCCCCTGTTCTGGTCAGGTGTGCGGCATACTCCGCACAAGCCAATGTTTCAAGGGGTCAGATGCGTTTTTTGCCCACCCTCGCGGGGGTCACCCGAAGACGTTCAGAACGGCCTGAAGGCCCCAACGGATGATGATATCCACGGTTGCAAAGAAGACCGCAGTCAGCGCGGCGAGGATGAACACCATCACGGTGGTCAGCATCACCTCGCGGCGGGTCGGCCATACCACCTTGGCCACTTCGGCACGGACTTGCTGGATAAACTGAAGCGGGTTGGTCGTGGCCATGAAGCATCTCTCTACGCGATGGATGAGCGCGACATAACGAGCATAGCCGTGGATTTCAAGAGCGGGTGACGGGCTGCGCGATCAAATCAGACGGAGTCGTCCGCGAGGCGGCGCAAGCGCAGCGCCACCGCATCGTCGTGCCGCTGGTCCGCGCGGGCCAGCGCGCGCAGGTCGGGCATGCGCAACGTATCCGTCCAGGACCCCGGCAGGCGGTCGAGCAGGAGATCCCATCTGCGGGACATGACCTGTGCACGTACGCGCAGGCTGCGGGCCGCCTGCGGGAACCATTTGGCACAAACATCGAGGCCCGCCAGGACCCCGCGCCAGAATGTATCCGTGCCGATGATCAGCAGGGTCACCGCCAGCCCGACCAAGGCGATCAGCAGGACGCTCACCACGAGCACCGGCTGCAAGAGCACAAGCAGCACGGAGCTGGTGCCAAGGATCGTGCGGCTTCGGGGCCGATAGCTGCGGATCCGCAGGATCATCCGGCTCAGAATGCTCAGACGCCGAGAGCCGGTTTTGGCGGGTTTTGGCGGGGTGTCGGGCTGACACGGGCGGTCCGTCTTGACGCGCTTAACAGGTTGTATCTGCGCGTTACGAGAGGCCGCGGGCGCGTCCGCCATTGCAATCATGGCCCGCACCGCCGCCACATCCTCATCCAACTCCTGGCTTTGCGTCATCTTTATGTTCACCTGATCCAGCGCACCCCCATCACGGCATTTGTGCGTAACGAGTTGGGCGATCTGGTGGCGAGATCGTGGCAAAATCATGTCGGGAGAGGTTGGCAGGGGCTGAGGGACTCGAACCCACGACCCTCGGTTTTGGAGACCGATGCTCTACCAACTGAGCTAAACCCCTATGCCGGTGCTTGGCCTAGTCGGAAACGTCGCCGGGTTCAAGAGGCATCGCACGTCAACGGTCGGAAAAAGCAGCGGCGCACGCTCAGCGCACAGCCTCCAGAGCGGCGATGTCCGCGCCGACGATCAGCGCCTCGTGATCCATGATCTTGCCAATCGGCCAGTCCCACCAGGCAATCTCGATCAGACGCTGCACGGTCTGCGCCTCAAAGCGGCGGCGAATGACCTGGCCGGGGTTGCCCACCACCACGCTGTAGTCGGGGATCTCACCGCCCACGACCGCGCCGGTGCCGATGATCACCCCATGACCGATCTGCGCGCCCGGCAAGACGCGCGCCTCGGCTCCGATCCAGACGTCATGGCCGACAACCGTGTCGCGGCCCGGCGGCAACGCATCAGCATAGGTCAGAAAGCGGTCGGGGTCGTGGATTGCGAAGGGAAAGGTGGAAAACCCACGCATGTCGTGATTGGCGCTGTGGGTGATGAAGCGGACCCCATGCGCGATCTGGCCGAATTTGCCGATGAGCAGCCGGTCCCGAGAGGTTGGGAAGAGATATGGCGCCAGCCGGGCCGCCCAGCCGGAGGGCTCCGCCGGCGGGTCGAAATCATTGGCGTAGGTATAGTCGCCCACCTCGATGCGCGGATGGTCGATAACTGCCTTAAGAAACACGTTGTTCGGCAGCGCCGCGCCATCGGGAAACGTGACCGGGTGCACGGTCTCAGGGGATGGAAAACTCATCGAAACTCTCCAATCAGGGCCACATTGCAGCCCTTCTATCGAAATGGCCGGGGAAGAAAATGAACAAATTTTCAAAAAAGATCGCCAAGTGTGATCCGCTTCACTGATCGTGCGGCGATCTTGCGTCACAAAGGGCACACGCAGCGTGTTGAGTGATCGTGTTTTTGGTAGCTGCGGATATTTCAAGACCAGCCGGACGCATTACCGGCGCCTTACATTTTAGGACCAGGGCCATGCATATGAAATTTGTCTCATTTATCGCCGGAGCCGCGATCATTCTGGCAGGCTGTGCCAGCCAGTCTGAATACCCCTTCACCGGGGCAGCGGTACAGCCCGGCGACTCGGTGCAGTTCATGACGGCACCGAACATGGCCCGGTATTGACCTAGCAGGCACCCGATGCCGGACATCATCGGGACCTGGTGTTGCGTTCTGCCTCGGGGGCGCTGCACAAAAAGAAGAGCCACCAGCTGCTGGTGGCTCTTTTTCTCTCTATCGAGCGTTACGAAGACGGGAGCAGCACCGGGTTGTTTGGGGCGCTGCGCCCAGATAGTCGAGGGCGCGGGTTCTCCTCGTTCTTGCAGAACGACTGCCACCCGCCCGGCGCTGCCGCCAAAGTCTTATTCCGTGATCTTGGAGACCACGCCCGCGCCGACGGTGCGGCCGCCTTCGCGGATGGCGAAGCGCAAGCCGTTTTCCATCGCGATCGGTGCGATCAGCTCAACGCCAAACGACACGTTGTCGCCCGGCATCACCATCTCGGTGCCTTCGTTCAGCTGAACCGTGCCGGTCACATCCGTCGTGCGGAAGTAGAACTGCGGGCGGTAGTTCGCGAAGAACGGCGTGTGACGGCCGCCCTCGTCCTTGGTCAGGATGTAGGCCTCGGCCTCGAACTTGGTGTGCGGCGTCACGGAGCCGGGCTTGCAGAGCACCTGGCCACGCTCCACGCCGTCGCGGTCAATGCCGCGCAGCAGGGCGCCGATGTTGTCACCCGCTTCGCCACGATCGAGCAGCTTGCGGAACATCTCGACACCGGTGCAGGTGGTCTTCTGGGTGTCGCGGATGCCGACGATCTCGATCTCGTCGCCCACGTTGATCACACCGCGCTCGACACGACCGGTCACCACGGTGCCACGGCCGGAGATCGAGAACACGTCTTCCACGGGCATCAGGAACGGCTGATCCACGGCGCGCTCGGGCGTCGGGATGTACTCGTCCACAGCCGCCATCAGCTCCTTGATCTTCTCTTCACCGATCTCCGCGTCACGGCCTTCCATCGCCGCCAGCGCCGAGCCCGCCACGATCGGCGTGTCATCACCGGGGTACTCGTAGGTATCGAGCAGCTCGCGGATTTCCATCTCGACGAGCTCCAGCAGCTCGGCGTCATCGACCTGGTCGACCTTGTTCATGAAGACGACGATCTTCGGGATGCCGACCTGGCGGCCGAGCAGGATGTGCTCGCGCGTCTGCGGCATCGGGCCGTCCGCGGCGTTCACCACCAGGATCGCGCCGTCCATCTGCGCCGCACCGGTGATCATGTTCTTCACATAGTCGGCGTGGCCGGGGCAGTCGACGTGGGCGTAGTGGCGCGCGTCGGTCTCGTACTCCACGTGCGCGGTGGAGATGGTGATGCCGCGGGCTTTCTCTTCGGGCGCGCCGTCGATCTGGTCATAGGCCTTGAAGTCGCCGAAATACTTCGTAATCGCAGCCGTCAACGTCGTCTTGCCGTGGTCAACGTGACCAATCGTGCCAATGTTCACGTGCGGCTTATTACGTTCAAACTTTTCCTTTGCCATGGTAAGAGGCGCCCTTTTGTTTCCAGGGGGTCATCACCGACCCATTCTTCACATGGCGCGCGATGTATTGCGAAGTGCTGGGAAAATCAAGCACGACCTGCAGGAGGCCTACTCGGCTGGGGCGACCAGCCCTTCTTCGATCACCGCAGGCGATGCGGAGGCGCCGTCCCCTAGTGCGGGGGCCGTTTCATCCTGGAACCAGCCCTCTTCGGTGTTCTTCTTGACCAGGTAGTCTTCGATCGCCTGCGCGGTGTTCCGTGACAGGTTGAGAAGCTGTGTCTCGGCGGACTGGCTCCATCCGGTACCGACGATGCTGGCGCCGTCGAGGGTTTCCAACACGGTGAGCTGCTCCGGTTCCTCATTCAGCTTTACGCCCTGCGCATCATCCCAGACCGTCAGCCGGATGATCATCGCCGATTTGGGGGCCGCCACGACCGGAACACCCCGCTTGGCCAGCACGTAGCCTTCGATGCTGACCCCGAAGTGATAGTCCTTGGCGCCCTCATAGCGGTCAAACCGCTCGGCAATGGCGCTCTGCAGCGCGTCGGTCAGTTGCTCCTTGGGCACTTCGCGGCTGACAGTGGCCGTGGTCTGGACCTTGGGGGCCACGACGACGTTGTGGCCCAGGCTGAAGTTGCCCAAGGGCACCATGGGCTCATCAAGGTCTCGCGCGCCAGTGCATGCCGCGAGCGACACGCCCGCCAAGAGGAGTAACATTCGCCTGATCATACTGCGCCCCGTCAGTTTTTTTGTTGCCTGTATGACTAGCCCAAGCGCGCCGCGCACGCAATCCACGGGCACGTGGGTCGGTGGACCGCCGTGCTTGCGGCCCTATCTTTTGCATATGGACAACAGCACACTTCTGGACGCCTCAGACCTCGATCAACCTGTCCGTGTTCCGCTGGCACGGGAGGAGCTGGGTATCCTGCGCAGCTTCAATCTGATGCGCGAGAATATCCTGAATATCATTCCCGAGGTGGCCACCCACCAGCCTGTGGTGTCCGGGCGCACGGCGCGGAGGTGGCATATGATCATGCACCCGCCGTCGATCCGGCGGATGCTGCTCGACCGGGTCGAGGATTATCCGAAATCGGTTGTGACGAAGAACCTGCTGCGTCCGGCGGTGGGCGACTCGCTCTTTATTGCGGAAGGCCCGCATTGGCGCTGGCAGCGCCGTCTCGCGGCACCTGCGTTTTCGCATCGCAACGTGCGCAACCTCGCGCCGGTGATGACGGTCGCGGCGGAGCGCAGCGCCGAGCGGCTTGCAGGCGCGGGGCGCCGGGCGGTCAACCTGCTCGACGAGATGATCGCGGCCACATTCGACGTGATTTCGGAAGTGACCTTCAGCGATGACGGCAGCTTTGATCGCGCCGAAATCCACCGCGCCATCGAAGACTACGTGGCCGATGCCGGGCGCGTGTCGCTGCTCGACGTTCTGGGTGCCCCCGACTGGTTGCCGCGCCCGGCGCGGGTGTTTTCGGCACAGTCCATGGCAGAGATGCGGCGCAGCGCGGATGCGGCCATCGATGCGCGCGCCGCCCGCGGCCCCGGGCCGGTGCCGGACTTTCTCGATCTCTTGCTGGCCGGTGAAGACCCCAAGACCAAGCGCCGCCTGAGCACGGGCGAACTGCGGGACAACCTGCTGACCTTTATCGTCGCGGGCCACGAGACAACCGCGCTGTCGCTCGCATGGTCTTTCTATCTCTGCGCCTTCGATCAGGACGTCCAGGACCGCGCGCGGGCCGAGGCGCAGGCGGTGCTGCAGGGTCGCGCGGCAACGGCCGATGACGTGGACCAGCTGCCCTACATCCGCCAAATCATCGACGAAGCGCTGCGCCTCTACCCGCCTGCCGGTGTCGTCTCGCGCACTGCGCAAAAGGCGGATGATCTCAATGGCGCTGACATCCGGCCCGGCGACACCGTGATGATCCCGATCTACGCGCTTGGGCGGCATGCGCTGCTGTGGGACGATCCGAACAGCTTCAAGCCCGAGCGGTTTGCCGACCGGAAGGCCATCGACCGCTATGCCTACCTGCCATTTGGAGATGGCCCGCGCATCTGCATCGGCGCGTCCTTTGCGCTGCAGGAGGCGGTGATCATCCTCGCAACGCTGCTGTCACGGTTCCGATTTGCGCCGGTGCCCGGGCGCGATCCTAAAC
The DNA here is from genome assembly GCF_054226325.1 of Roseobacter cerffii. NCBI lineage: Bacteria > Pseudomonadati > Pseudomonadota > Alphaproteobacteria > Rhodobacterales > Roseobacteraceae > Roseobacter > Roseobacter cerffii. The sequence goes on along the minus strand of NZ_CM135757.1, from coordinate 588,968 downwards.
CCGTGATGATCCTGACCCTGCGGCCGGAAGGCGGGGTCTGGCTGATGGCTGAGCCGATCTAGACACCCGTATCAAGAGCCTGACCACCACTTGCAACTGTGCCGCCCGGCGGGAACCGCCGGGCCCGCGCCCGCTGCAGGGCGGGGTGCGCGCACCCCGCCCTGCAGCGGGCGCCCCCTAGCGGTACCCTGTCTGCCTAGGTAAACTTGTTGTCCCGCGGAAACCCACGGGGCGCCATGCGACCGGCGCTGGCGCGTTTGCCGGCCCATTCTTCCAACTCGGTCTCGGTGCGGGTGCGCCCGGCAGGGTCGCGCCAGCTCAAACCCTCGGCCCGGGTGAAGGTCGTGGCATCGGAGAGCCCACCGTCCTTGTAGCGCTGCAGACGTACCCCTTTGCCGCGCCCCATCTCAGGCAGCTGATCGAGGTCGAAGACCAGCACTTTCCGGTTTTCCCCCACCACTGCGACGCTGTCACCGGTCACGGGTTTGCAGGCCAGCGCCTTGACCTCGCCGCGCACGTTCAGCACCTGTTTGCCGCTGCGGGTCTGTGCCACCACGTCATCCTCCGGCACCACAAAGCCATCGCCTGCTGTCGACGCCACAAGCAGTTTGCGCCCGGGCTGATGAGTGAGGATCGTCACGATCTCGGCCTCATTCGGCAGATCGACCATCAGGCGCAGCGGCTCGCCCATGCCGCGCCCGCCGGGCAGGTTCGAGGCGGAGACGGTGTAGAACCGCCCGTTGGAGCCGAAGACCAGCAGACGGTCGGTCGTCTCCGCATGGAAAATGAAGCGCGGGCCGTCGCCATCCTTGAATTTCAGCTCGCGGGTCAGATCGATATGCCCGGTCATGGCGCGCACCCAGCCCATCTGAGAGCACACCACGGTGATGGGTTCGCGGTCGATCATCGCCTCGATCGGCACCTCTTCGATCTCGGCGGCCTCTTCGATCAGCGTGCGCCGCGCGCCACCCGCGTAATCTTTGCCGAACTGCTTCTTGGTCTCGCGCAGCTGGGTGGTGATGGTCTCCCACTGCAGAGCTGGGTTTTCGAGCAGGTCCTCCAGGTGCGCGCGCTCTTCCATGAGCGCGGATTGCTCGCGCAAGAGCTCCATCTCCTCGAGCCGGCGTAGCGAGCGCAGGCGCATGTTGAGGATTGCCTCGGCCTGCACCTCGCTCAGCTCACCTTCACCGGGCGGCGGCGAGACATAGTCTTTCTCGTCCGTCGCGCGGGCGTGCGATTTGCCCCAATCCTCGCGCATCAGCGCGGCCTTGGGGTCGTCATCGTAGCGGATGATGTCGATCACCCGATCGAGGTTCAGAAAGGCGACAATGAACCCTTCGAGCACTTCGAGGCGGTGGTCGATCTTCTCCAGCCGGTGGCGTGAACGGCGCAGCAGCACCTCCTGCCGGTGATCCAGGAAGGCGCGCAGCACCTCCTTCATTGAGCAGACCTTGGGCGTCACCCCGTCGATCAGCACATTCATGTTAAGCGAGAACCGCACCTCCAGATCGCAGTTGCGGAAGAGCATGCCCATCAGCACCTCGGCGTCCACCGAGCGCGAGCGCGGCTCGATGATCATGCGCACATCCTCCGCAGATTCGTCACGCACATCGGCGAGAATTGGGATTTTCTTGGTCTGAATGAGCTCCGCGATCTTCTCGATCAGCTTGGATTTCTGCACCTGATAGGGGATTTCGGTGACGACGATCTGCCACTGCCCGCGGCCCAGATCCTCGACCTCCCACTTACAGCGCAACCGGAAGGAGCCGCGCCCGGTGCGGTAGGCCGTTGCGATGCTGTCGGCGGGTTCCACGAGCACGCCACCCGTCGGGAAGTCCGGGCCTGGCACGTATTTCAGAAGCGTATCATCCCGCGCCTCGGGCGTTTTGATCAGATGAATGCACGCGTCGCACAGCTCGGCGATGTTGTGCGGTGGGATGTTCGTCGCCATGCCCACTGCGATCCCGCTGGAACCATTGGCCAGCAGGTTCGGGAACTGTGCGGGCAGCACCACCGGTTCAGTGAGCGTGCCGTCGTAATTCTCGCGAAAATCGACGGCGTTTTCGTTCAGCCCTTCCAGCATCGCCTCGGCGACGGCGGTCATGCGCGCTTCGGTGTAGCGGCTGGCCGCGGGGTTGTCGCCGTCGATATTGCCGAAGTTGCCCTGCCCGTCGACCAGCGGGTAGCGCACGTTGAAATCCTGCGCGAGCCGCGCCATCGCATCATAAATCGCGGCATCCCCATGCGGGTGATAGTTGCCCATCACGTCGCCGGAAATCTTGGCCGATTTGCGATAGCCACCCGTGGAACTTAACCGCAGCTCGCGCATGGCGTAGAGAATGCGCCGATGGACCGGCTTCAGCCCGTCGCGCGCATCGGGCAGCGCCCGGTGCATGATTGTGCTGAGCGCATAGGTCAGATAGCGGTCGCCAAGCGCCCGACGCAAGGGTTCGGACAGATCGGCGGGGGGCGTGTCAGGGGTGTCGAGATCGTCGGCCATTAGGGCTGTGTAGCCTCCGATTTACGGTCGAACAAGCGCGATGTCGTGTCCACCCGGCAACACTTCAGCGATGACGCAGCCATAAGGAATTTCTCCCTCACGGAAACCAATTTCGATTGCTATGGACCCAAACGGGGCTGAAATGTGTTAGACTGTTGCCACGGGTAACGAGGGTATTGATATGAAACGATTCATCTTTTTGAGTTTTGCATTCCTGGGGCTCGGGTTTTACGAGCTCAGCGGCGGGGCGGATTTCGACCCGATTGCCGCGCGCAATGACGCCGTGCTGGCCCGGAGCGGCGTGGACCTGAGCACCGAGCCGTCCGGGGCCGAGACGGGAGAGACCGTGCAACTGGCCCAGAGCGCGCCGCTGCCGGAAGTGACGCAGGTCTCGCTAAACCTGACCTCGCTGGGTGATGTGCTGGAGCGGGACGACGCGCCCGTTGTCGAGCCCACACCCGCCATTGCCCCCACCGCCGAAGCCGCGTCGGTGACCCCGGTGACATTCACTGCGAATGACGATGTGGTCCTGCCGAGCCTGATCTTCCCCGGAAACACCAGCCGCGCATCCTCTGACGAGGTGGCCGACCCGCGCGATCTGCGCGCAATATCAGCGGATCGGGTGAACATGCGCGGCGGCCCGGGCACCGGTTTTGACGTGGTGACCCAGCTGGAACGGAACACGCAGGTCGAAGTCTTGCAGGATGACGGATCGGGCTGGGTCAAGCTGCGCCCCGTCGATGGCGGCCCCGAAGGCTGGATCGCCGATTTCCTGCTGACCAGCGGATAGGCTTGCGCGCTCTGCCCCGACTTGCCATTGCTGGTGCAGGCAGAGACGGGGCAAGCCATGGCGCAAAAATCGATCCTCATCACGGGGTGTTCCTCGGGTATCGGATATTGCGCGGCGGTCGGAATGCGTGCCCGGGGCTGGCGGGTCTTTGCAGCCTGCCGCAAGCGGGAAGACTGCGACCGGTTGAACGGCGAGGGGTTCGAGAGCCCGCTGATCGACTACACGGATGAGACAACCATCGAAGCGGGCTTGGCCGAGGTCCTTGAAGCCACGGGCGGCAGGCTGGACGCGCTCTTCAACAATGGCGCCCATGGTACGCCCGGGGCTGTCGAGGATTTGCCGACCGATGCCCTGCGCGCCATCTTCGAAGCGAATTTCTTTGGCTGGCACCACCTGACCCGCGCGGTCATTCCAGTGATGCGCGACCAAGGGCACGGGCGGATCATCCAGTGTTCGTCGGTTCTGGGGTTCATCACCTTGCCCTGGCGCGGCGCATACAACGCGACGAAATACGCGCTCGAGGGGCTGACCGACACCCTGCGCATCGAAATGCGCGACACGCCCGTGCACATCAGCCTGATCGAGCCCGGCCCGGTGACATCGAAGATACGCGAAAACGCGATCCCGCACTATGAGCGTTGGGTGGACTGGCAGAATTCGGCGCGGCGTACGCAGTATGAGACCGGGCTGAACAAACGGCTTTACGAGGACAACGGACCGGATCGGTTCGAACTGCCCGCCACTGCGGTGCTGGAAAAACTCATCCACGCCTGCGAGGCGCCGCGTCCGCAGGCCCGCTACTATGTGACCACGCCGACCTTCATCATGGGCGCGCTGCGCCGGATCCTGCCGACCCGGGCGCTCGACTGGGTGCTGTCGAAGAGCTGAGGCGGCCAGAGCCGGAAAACCGGTTCGCTTTTTCAACGCGGGCGCCTACATGTGCCGCTGACATAGAAAAGGAATATACCGTGGGTGACCCCTTATTCATCTTGATCGTCCTGGCCTGTCTCGCCGTCGTCGTTGTGCTGATGCTCGGCCTGGGCGGGTTCGCGGGGGGTGGCGAGTTCAACAAGAAGAACTCCAACAAGCTGATGCGCTACCGGATCGCGGCGCAGTTCATCGCTGTTCTCCTCATCGTCCTTTACGTGTTCCTGCGCCAGCAAGGGGGCTGAGCCAAATGGTTGTGCTGAACAAGATTTACACCAAGACCGGCGACGCCGGTGAAACCGCACTCGGCAACGGCGCGCGGGTGGCCAAACATGCGCTGCGGGTCACGGCCTATGGCACCTCGGACGAGTTGAATTCCTTTGTCGGCGTCGCACGGCTCGAGGCGGAGGGTGCTGTTGACGAAGCGCTGAGCCGCATCCAGAACGACCTCTTCGACCTGGGCGCCGATCTTTGCCGCCCGGATATGGAGCAGGATGCCGAGGCCGAATACCCGCCCTTGCGGATGGTTGATGAGCAGGTGTCCCGGCTTGAGAGCGAGATCGACGTGATGAATGCCGAGCTTGACCCGCTGCGCAGTTTCATCTTGCCCGGCGGCAGCGCGTTGGCCGCGCATCTGCACGTCTGCCGCACCGTCTCGCGCCGGGCCGAGCGGCTCTCGGTGGAACTGGCCACGATGGAAGCCATCAACCCCGCGGCGGTGAAATATCTCAATCGTTTGAGTGACTGGTTCTTTGTCGCCGCGCGCATGGCGAACAACAGCGGCAAGGACGACGTGCTCTGGGTTCCGGGCGCGAACCGCTGAAAGCGCCAGCGCGTCCATTGGACGCGTTGGCGACCGGAAGGGCGGAGCCAAGGCCTGGCATGGTGGGCGCGAACCGCTAAAGGCGGACCCGCCACTCGCGGCCTGACTTGCTGGCTATCGTATCGCGCGGCCTATCGGAAATTTTTGCTCTGATCGGTGAAAATCATCAAAAACGCGGCGTTCCTGCGCGCAGGCGTGACGATTTTACACTGTTTCATGCGTCCCAGCTTGGGTAAACCACCGCTCAGTGAACAAAAGGCTCACGGGGAGTGTGAGTCGCTTATCCAAGGAGAGAGACGCCAATGAAGGTTCTGGTACCTGTCAAACGCGTGATCGATTACAACGTGAAGGTGCGCGTGAAAGCGGACGGATCGGGTGTTGATCTCGCCAATGTGAAAATGTCGATGAACCCGTTTGACGAGATTTCCGTCGAACAGGCGATCCGTCTCAAGGAAGCCGGCCAGGCGGATGAAGTCGTGGTCGTGTCCATCGGCGTCAAGCAAAGCCAGGAAACGCTGCGCACAGCACTTGCGATGGGCGCCGACCGCGCCATCCTCGTCATCGCCGCAGATGATGTGCACCAGGACATCGAACCGCTGAGCGTTGCGAAGATCCTCAAGGCGATTGTCGATGAAGAGCAGCCGGGCCTTGTGCTCTGTGGCAAGCAAGCCATCGACAACGACATGAACGCGACGGGCCAGATGCTCGCAGCACTGATGGGCTGGAGCCAGGCGACCTTTGCCTCTGACGTGGCGATTGAGGGCGACAACGCTGTAGTGACCCGCGAAGTGGACGGCGGGCTGCAGACGATCAAGGTCTCGATGCCGACCGTGATCACAGTGGACTTGCGACTGAATGAGCCGCGCTATGCCTCGCTGCCGAACATCATGAAGGCCAAGAAAAAGCCGCTCGATGAGAAGACCGCGGCGGATTATGGCGTTGACGTCAGCCCGCGCCTGGAAATCGTGAAAACCGTTGAACCCGAAGCCCGCGCGGCCGGGATCAAGGTGGGCTCTGTCGAAGAGCTGGTGTCGAAACTTAAAGAAGCGGGGGCTGTGTAATGGCTGTTCTACTCCTTGCAGAAGTAACCGATGGCGAACTGTCGATGGACGCCACGTCGAAAGCGGTGACCGCCGCCAAGATGCTGGGCGATGTGACTGTTCTGGCCGCAGGTGGCTCGGCCGCTGCAGCCGGTGAAGCGGCGGCGAAGATCGACGGTGTCAGCAAAGTGTTGGTGGCGGAAGACGCGACCCTTGGCCATCGTCTCGCGGAATCGACTGCCGCGCTGATCGTGTCGCTGTCCGGTGACTACGAGCACATCGTGGCCCCTGCGACCACGGACGCCAAGAACGTGATGCCGCGCGTGGCCGCTCTGCTCGACGTGATGGTGATCTCGGATGCCTCCGGTGTTGTCGATGGCAGCACCTTCGAGCGTCCGATCTATGCGGGCAACGCGGTGCAGACCGTGAAATCGGCGGATGCCAAGAAGGTCGTGACCTTCCGGACATCGACCTTTGACGCGGCTGGCGAAGGCGGTTCGGCCCCGGTCGAGACCATTTCGGCGGCGGATAACCCGGGCCTGAGTGAGTGGGTCGAGGACAAGGTGGCCGAGAGCGACCGTCCGGAACTGACATCCGCGGGCGTTGTGGTTTCCGGGGGGCGTGGTGTGGGCTCCGAAGATGACTTCGCGCTGATCGAGAAGCTGGCCGACAAGCTGGGCGCTGCCGTTGGCGCCTCGCGCGCGGCGGTCGATTCCGGCTATGCGCCGAACGACTGGCAGGTTGGTCAGACCGGCAAGGTGGTGGCACCTGATCTCTACGTCGCAGTCGGCATTTCCGGCGCGATCCAGCACCTTGCGGGCATGAAGGACAGCAAGATCATCGTCGCGATCAACAAGGACGAGGAAGCACCGATCTTCCAGGTGGCGGACTACGGCCTTGTGGCGGACCTCTTCACCGCTGTGCCGGAGCTGATCGAGAAGCTCTGATCCCAGCGCTCCGTCGAGATGTTGTGAGGGCCGTGCCTTTCGGGGCGCGGCCCTTTGTCATGTGAGGTCTTGCAAGACCGGCCCAAGGGCCTGCGCCAATTCGCCGTGCGCCTTTGGTCCGAGCATCTCGGCTGCGGCCATCGCCTCGAGCTGGCTGAAGACCATGCCATCTGTGCCTGCCGCCATCGCCTCTGGCGTCGCGACCACCTCCGCGAAAGCGGCGGCATAAGGCACCAGATCGTTCAGCATCTCGCGCGTGACGAACAGGGGAGACCCCCCTTTGGCGGGGTCCACCGCATCCTCGGCCTCAGGCAAGGGCGCGTGATCGGCGAACCAGACAAGGACCACCTTGCCGGTGATCTTCTTCAGAAGCAGCTTCATCCGGGCCAGCCACGCGGTCTGAACCTCGTTGCGCACGGCTGCGAACCGTTCTTGCGAGACGTTGTAGAGACGGCTGAGCATATGTTTGTTGAAATGGAACTCCGCGAAATCCACCTCGGGATAGATCGAACTGAGCAGCGGAGAGGCTTTCACGAAGCGATCATTGCGGCGCGGGTGCACGGTGTAGAAGCGATTCGACAGGTTCTGTGCGCCGAAGATCTGCACCACCGTCACCTCGGCCTTGCAGCAGGCGTCTTTCAGGAAGGCATCGTTCAGCAGCACGTCAATGCCTGCATTCGCGATGCCGAAATTCAGGCAATTCACCCCGAGGCCGCTTTCGACAAGCGCCGGATACGGTGTTTTTATGAATTTTCCGTAGGTTGCGGTACCTCCGAGAAACGCCACATAAGGCGCATCGAGGCGCCGTTCCGGCCCGCGGAACAGCAATTTGGACCGGCCATACCGGCACGGCATATAGTCGAGAGCCCCCGCTCCCAGCACATCGTAGGACATAACACCCACCTTGTTTAACTCACCCAGATCGGAGTGTGCCTGCTGCGTCCTTAGATTCCCTTAAACCCTCATTTTGTTCCGTATTTTAAGCGACAGGTGGCCTTGCAGCCGGACCGTCCGGCACCCTAAGGTGCGTCAAATCGAAAAGGGGCAGCCGATGGACATCAAGGCAATCGGGATTGTGGGCGCGGGGCAGATGGGCAACGGGATCGCGCATGTGATGTCGCTGGCCGGGTATGACGTGCTGCTCAATGACATCAGCGAGGACGCGCTTGATGCGGCGATGGAGTTGATGTCGAAGAACATGGCGCGCCAGGTCAGTCGTGGGAAGATCACGGACGCCGATCAAGACGCCGCGCTGGCGCGCATCAAGACAACACAGACACTCACCGATCTCGGCCAGACCGATCTGATCATCGAAGCCGCAACGGAACGCGAAGCGGTCAAGCAGGCCATCTTCGAGGATCTCGTGCCGCATCTGCAGCCGCACACGATCCTGACGTCGAACACATCGTCGATCTCGATCACCCGGCTGGCGAGCCGCACCGACCGCCCCGAAAAGTTCATGGGCTTCCATTTCATGAACCCGGTGCCGGTGATGCAATTGGTCGAGCTGATCCGCGGGATCGCGACGGATGAGGCAACCTATGCCGCCTGCAAGGAGGTGGTCGACCGGCTTGGCAAGACCGCGGCCTCTGCCGAGGACTTCCCCGCCTTCATCGTGAACCGCATCCTGATGCCGATGATCAACGAGGCGGTCTATACGCTTTACGAAGGTGTGGGCAGCGTGCAATCCATCGACAGTTCGATGAAGCTGGGTGCGAACCACCCGATGGGGCCGCTTGAGCTCGCGGATTTCATTGGGCTCGACACTTGCCTGGCGATCATGAATGTGCTGCACGACGGGCTGGCAGACACCAAGTACCGGCCCTGCCCCTTGCTGACAAAATACGTCGAAGCCGGGTGGCTGGGGCGCAAGACGCAGCGCGGGTTTTACGACTATCGCGGCGAGACGCCAGTGCCCACGCGCTGAGCGCTTAGTCCTTCAGAGACAGGGTGTGGTCGCGCAGCCAGGCCATGAAGCCGCGCGGGTCATCATCCCATTTGCGCAAATCGTCCTGATCCAACGGATGGCCGACCACGGGCGCCTGGGACTTGTTCAGCGAATGCACGATCTCATGCAGCAAGAGGCCCTGCCGCAGGATCGGCGAGAGCTTGTTGGCGATCTGATAGGCGCGCGAGTTCTGACCGGGGAACCTGATCGGCACCACCGTCGCACCTGATCGGCGAATGAGCTTGGCGGTGAACACGTTCCATTCGCCCTCGATGGCTGGGCCAAAGAAGGTCTCAGACGCGGCCACACCGCCAGAGGGAAAGAGTGCCACGACACCGCCGTCCTTGAGATGCTGCATCGCCTTGGCACGCATCTCCACGCCCTTGCGCTGTGCATCGGGGTCATGCGGAAAAGGCACGGGGATCATGTAGGAGCCCGCGACCTCGTCGATCACGGTCAGCAGTGAGCGCGTGAGGATGCGGTAGTCCGGTCGCACGCGCCCGATCAGATCGGCAAAGATCATCCCGTCCACCATGCCGTGCGGATGGTTCGAGACGACGATGACCGGCCCGGTCTTGGGAATGCGCGCCAGTTGTTCTTCGGGCGTCAGAAGGTCGATGCCCATCACGTCAAGAGCTGCTCGCCAGAAGGCCTGCCCCTGCGGCGCCCCGCGCCGTTCGAACTTGCGCACCAGCCGCAGGATCGTGAGCTTGCCGGTCAGCGCCTCGATGATGCGGATGACGGTGGATTTCCACGGGTCTTCGAAGGTCGACGCGTAGGAGAGGCTGCTGCGGTCATATTTGGTGAAATTGACCGGCTCCGCGACACTCGTCGGCACGTCGATGTCTTGCGAGCTTTCTACCAAGACCTGTTATCCCGTTCTGCAGCTCTCTGACCGCATCGTTTCGCTATTGGCCTTCGCCGAACTTGTTGGCCACAAGGGCTGTCAGCGCCTCCGCAAGCGCATCCGCGTCGGGCCCAGAGGTCCGTATGTCAATAAAGCTTCCCTTGGACGCTGCCAACATCAAAAGTCCCATAATACTGTCGCCTGAGGCGGATTGGCCGTCTTTCAGAACCTCGGCGCTGGCGTCAAAGCCTTCCACAACCTCGACCAATTTGGCCGAGGCGCGCGCGTGCAGGCCCTTTTCATTCACGATTTTCAGTGTGCATTCAGTCATTGATCTTGTCGGGTATCCTGCTCGGGGCTCACGTTTTGGCTGTCGATGTACTTTTTTCCGGCCTCCAGCGCCAGCCGCACGGCATCCGGAACCGGCTTCTGACGGCTTTTCGCCAGTTTAATCAACATCGGCAGGTTTGCACCATAAAGGATGCGACGATTGCCGGGGCGGCAGGCCAGAAGGCTCAGGTTCGACGGGGATCCGCCATAGAGATCGGTGACCACAACAACCCCGCCGCCGGTGTCGACCTCGTCTGCGGCCTCACAGATTTCACGCTCCTTGGCGGCCCGGTCGTGGTCTGCATCGATCGAAATGGCCCGAATGCCCGGCTGGCGCCCCACCACATGTTCGACGGCCGCCAGATATTCCTTGGCCAGCCCACCATGGGCAACAATCACGATACCGATCACCGGGCTCAAGCCTCTTCTTTTTTGCGCAGGTCCAACTCGCGGTGTCTTATAGACACCTGCCAGCCTTCCTCCGCAAGGCGCAAAGCATGCCTTTCAGCCATCACAACAGAGCGATGTTTGCCACCCGTACACCCAAAGGCGATTGAGAGGTACGACTTTCCCTCATCGCGATAAGCGGGCAGCAGAAGCAGGCTGAGATCCAGCACCTGGCGTTCGAAATCGGAGAACCGCGGATCGGCGGTCACATGGGCCGCGACCTGCGCTTGCGTGCCGTTCAACTCCCGCAACTCGGGCTCCCAATAGGGGTTCGCCAGGAAGCGGCAATCAAAGACCATATCCACGCTTCGGGGCAGACCCCGCTTGTAGGAAAACGACTGGACCGAGACGGTCAGCCGCCGCTGACCGCCCGGCGCGAACCAGTGTTCCACCTCTGCGCGGAGCTGGTGCACGTTGAGATCGCTGGTGTCGATCAGCACATCGGCCCGCGACCGCAGCGGCCCGAGGATCTCCAACTCGCGGATGATCCCTTCCGACGGGCGGTCATCGGGTGCCAGCGGATGCCTGCGCCGCGTCTCGGAGAACCGCCGCAGCAAGACCTCGGTGCTGCAGTCGAGGTACAGAAGCTCCGGCGCCAGCCCCGAAACGCCCGTCAACCGTCCCAGAACGTCGATGATAGCATTGGTCGAGAAGTCCCGATTGCGGGGATCAATCCCAAGCGCCAACGGCCGGTCGGTCCCTGGACCCTCTATCAGGGATGGCAGCAGCCGCAGCGGCAGGTTGTCCACCGCCTCGAACCCCGCGTCCTCGAGCACGTTGAGCGCGCTGGAGCGTCCCGCGCCGGAGGGTCCGGTGACGAAGACAATCCTGCGCGCGGTTGGTTCGGGGTCGGTCATGACGGGTCTCTTCTGCCACCTTTCAGATATTGCAAAACAGCGGCAGGGAAACCGGCGCTGTCCACTTTGTGAAGACAAGGCAGTGCCACACCCACGATAACCCTGTCCCGGATGACGGGCAGACGGTCGTGTTCGAGCTGGTCCAAGTCGATCACGACGCACAGTTTCGCGCGGGGGATCGCCTCTGCCTGCAACAGGCCGATCCCGCGCGCTTCGATCAAGCCCGATATGGTGTCCGGCGCGCTTGCCCAGAGGCCGTTCGCGTCGCGTGTGATCTGGGTGCGATCATCGGAGACAAGCTGCGCACCAAAGGCCATGAGTTGCAGCGCCAACGTCGATTTCCCCTGCCCCGCGGCACCGACGATCAGCGCAGCGCGACTTTCGAACACAACCGTGGTCGCGTGCAACGTGATACCCTCGGCTGCCTGCGTGTGCTCTTGCTGACCGCGGTCCATCTCTCAGATGGGCAGGCCAACCACAAACCGCGCCCCAAGCGGATCGGAGGTGATATCCGCTTCCGTCGGTCGGATGTTCTCGGCCCAGATCACCCCGCCATGTGCTTCGACAATCTGTTTCGAGATCGCAAGCCCAAGCCCGGAATTGTTGCCGAAGTGCTCATCGGGCCGCTGCGAGTAGAAGCGCTTAAAGATCTTCGCCAGCGCCTGATCCGGAATGCCGGGCCCTGTGTCCTCGACCACGATCAGCACGCGATTTTCTTTCTTGCGCGCCCAGATGCGGATCGCGTCGCCATCTTCGCAAAAGGAAATCGCGTTGGTGATCAGGTTCACAAACACCTGGGCCAGGCGGGCCTCAAGCCCGTGCACGGTGATCGGGATATTCGGCAGATCGGTGATGAAATCAATGCCCTTGGCGTGCGCCTCTTCACCCAGATACTGGCTGAGATTGGTCAGGGTGGTGAGCACATCGAACGGCTCTTCTTCCTCTTTGACCAGCTCGCTGTCGAGCCGCGACGCGTTCGAGATATCGCTGACCAGACGGTCGAGCCGCCGGACGTCGTGGTCGATCACATCAAGCAGCTTTTCCCGTTGGTCGTCGCGCTTGACCATGCGCAGGGTGCCGACCGCGGAGCGCAGGGAAGCAAGGGGGTTCTTGATCTCATGCGCAACGTCGGCAGCAAACTGTTCATTGCCATCGATGCGGTTATAGAGCGCCGAGATCATACCGCGCAGCGCACCACTGAGCCGCCCGATCTCGTCAGGGCGTGCGGTCAAATCGGGGATGCGGATGCGACCAGAGTTCATCTTGCGGGCGTTCTTGTCGCGCCCGAGTTCCGCCGCAGCCGAAAGCTCCGCAAGCGGATTGGCGATGGTGGATGCCAGCACGAGGCTGAGACCAACGGAGACAAGAATAGCGATCACGAACATCTGCAGCACCCGTTCGTGACCGATACGCACGAGGTGATCGATTTCACCCGCCGCGGTCGCGACCGCCACGACGCCGATCGCCTCGCCATTCTGAACGATGGGCGTGATGACCGTGAAGAGCTTCCCGCCCACGATATCGAGCTCGTTCCGGATCTGCGTGCCTTCGGTCAGACCCGCACCGATCATCGGCTTGAGCTTCTCGCTGAGCGGCGTGGGGTCAACCGGCCTCGGTTCGGCGAAAGGTGCGGACACCGCGGACCAGAGCCAGTTCAACCCATCGGTCAGATAGGTTTTGTCACCAAATCCGCCTTCGGACTCCCTGGTTGGAAGTTGGCCGTCGACATTGGCGATGAGCACCTCGGCGCGATCATACACGAAAACCTCGACACCATTGCGCAGGTCGAGATCCGCAAGGGTGGCGGCCACGTCAATGCCATCGCCCGTTGCGAGGTTCACGGGCGCGCCTGCGGGCAGCTGCGCTTCGATCACATCGGCAATCAGCTCGGCCTCCGACAGCAAGGAGGCCGCGCGCTGCAGCGCGAGACTGTCGCGCGATGAATTGAGGTTGAGGATACCCGTCACCAGCACACAAAGCGCGATAACGTTAAACGTGACGATCTTTCGGGTAAGAGGAGAGCCGCGCAGGGACATTAGCCCGCGACGCTCTCGCGGGGCCCGCACTTCGTTTTCAGCCGTGCTGTCTGGCGCAACCCAGTCTTCGCCCAGAACGACGTCGCCGTCCCGAGAAGGAGGAGGGGTCATATCCCGCACAAAGGTCCTCTCGGCCAAGGCCATCTCTTCGGTTAATCTTCGTTATATCTGTATCCGATACCGTAGAGGGTCTCAATTGCCGAAAACTCTTCATCAGCGGTCCGCATCTTCTTGCGCAGCCGCTTGATGTGGCTGTCGATGGTGCGGTCATCGACATAGACTTGGTCGTCATAAGCCACGTCCATTAGCTGGTCGCGTGACTTGACGAAGCCGGGACGCTGCGCCAGCGCCTGCAGCAGAAGGAACTCGGTCACGGTCAGGGACACGTCCTTGCCCTTCCAGCTGACGGCGTGGCGCAGGGGATCCATGCGCAGATCGCCGCGTTCCATCACCTTGGTGTCTTCGGTGTCGGCAACAACGTCACCGGCAACCGCATCCTGCCGACGCAGCAGTGCGCGAATGCGCTCGACCAGCAGCCGCTGTGAGAAAGGCTTCTTGACGTAGTCGTCAGCGCCCATGCGCAACCCGAGCACCTCGTCGATCTCATCGTCTTTCGAGGTCAGGAAAATCACCGGCATCGCCGTCTTCTGGCGCAACCGCTGCAGCAGATCCATCCCATCCATGCGGGGCATCTTGATGTCCAGCACGGCCATATCCGGCAGCTTCTTGTTGAAGGCATCCAGTGCGGCTTGCCCGTCGTTGTAGGTTTCCACCTCGAAACCCTCGGCTTCCAGCGTCATGGACACCGACGTCAGGATATTCCTGTCGTCATCCACCAATGCAATTTTAGACATTACCCGTTTCCTTGTACTGCTCGTTTCTTTGATTTTTTGAGCCATTCACCATCTTTTAGCCCTCCGAATCAATGCTTAAGTGCGAATCAGCACAGTGCACCAAAACAATTGGGCCATAATTTGATTACGAATGACTAAATTGCCGCACATTACCGCCGCCTTTTGGCCACCATCTCTGCTCAAATCCGCACGCTCATAAGCCTTCAGGAACAAACTTCGAAATGGTGGCGCTAACTACGGGCGCGCGCCTGTTCAACAATAAAAACGTCATGTTATGAGGCGTCAGCGCCGACGCGCGAGGCGTTGAAACAGGAGTACGACGGATGACACATGGGCGGGTAAACCCGGACTTCACACTCGAGGATCAAGGGATCAAGGGCGTCGGCACCGTCTACTACAACCTGATCGAACCCGACCTGATCGAACAGGCGCTTGCGCGCGGTGAAGGACGCCTTGGCAAGGGTGGCGCTTTTCTCGTCTCGACGGGAAAATTCACCGGCCGTTCGCCCAAGGACAAGCATGTGGTCAAGACCGACAGCGTGGCCGACACAATCTGGTGGGAGAACAATGCGGCGATGTCCCCCGAGGGGTTCGATGCGCTGCACGGCGATATGCTCAAGCATATGGAAGGGCGGGATTATTTCGTTCAAGACCTGACCGGTGGGGCCGACCCGAAACATGCGATCAATGTGCGCATGGTGACAGAGCTGGCGTGGCACGGGCTCTTTATCCGGCACATGTTGCGCCGCCCGGATCGCGAAGACCTCGATGATTTCATCGCCGATTTCACGGTGATCAACTGCCCCAGCTTCCAGGCCGATCCGACGAAACACGATTGCCGGTCCGAAACCGTTATCGCAATGAATTTCGACAAGAAGCTGATCCTGATCGGCGGCACGGAATACGCCGGTGAGAACAAGAAATCGGTGTTCACCCTGCTGAACTACCTGTTGCCCGAAAAGGGCGTGATGCCGATGCACTGCTCGGCCAACCACGCCACCGGCAACCCGGTCGACACAGCCGTGTTCTTCGGCCTGTCGGGGACTGGCAAGACAACGCTGTCGGCCGACCCGGCGCGCACGCTGATCGGCGATGACGAACACGGCTGGTCCGACACCGGCACCTTCAATTTTGAGGGCGGCTGCTATGCCAAGACGATCAGCCTCAGCGCAGATGCCGAGCCCGAGATCTATGCCACGACCGAAAAATTCGGCACCGTGATCGAGAACATGATCTATGATGAGGAAACGCGGGAGCTCGATTTCGAGGACGACAGCCTGACGGCCAACATGCGCTGTGCCTACCCGCTGCATTACATCTCGAACGCCTCTGCCTCGGCGCGCGGGGGGCATCCGAAAAACATCATCATGCTGACCTGCGATGCGTTTGGCGTGTTGCCTCCGATCTCGCGGCTGACACCGGCCCAAGCGATGTATCACTTCCTCTCAGGCTTCACTTCGAAGGTCGCGGGCACCGAGCGCGGTGTGACAGAGCCGGAGCCGACGTTTTCGACCTGCTTTGGCGCGCCCTTCATGCCCCGGCGCCCGGAGGTCTATGGCAACCTGCTGCGGGAGAAGATCGCGACCCATGGCGCGACCTGTTGGCTTGTGAACACCGGTTGGACAGGCGGCGCCCACGGCACCGGCTCACGTATGCCGATCAAGGCGACGCGCGGACTGCTGACGGCTGCACTCGACGGCTCGCTGGCCGATGCGAGTTTCCGCAAGGACCCGAATTTCGGCTTCGACGTGCCGGTGGACGTGAAAGGCGTGCCGACCATCCTGCTCGACCCGCGCCGCACCTGGGATGATGCGGACGCTTACGACCGTCAGGCAGCGAAGCTGGTCAAGATGTTCTCGGACAACTTCGAACGATATCTGCCGTTCATCGACGACGACGTGAAAGCCGCCGCGATCAGCTGATCGGAGACAAGGTGTGCAGGTCTAAGCGGCCTTTTTCTGCGGCTCAGGCACGTCGACAACGTCGATGATGGGCATCTCCAGCAGGTAGCGCGTATCCTCGTTCGTCAGATAGCTCAGGAAGCCCTCCAGCGGCCTGTCAGAGCCCTTGCGATACCACCGTAGCGCACCGGGTTCGTTGTGCATGTAGCCCATGCGCTCGGCAAAGCCCTTGAAGGCCACGGTGCGCGCCATGAACCCAAAGATCGTGTCGGGGTTCCACCGGCACATCGCTTCATGGATGCCATAACGCGCGAGCACGGTTGAGAGGCCTGTGCCGCGATAAGGCCCGGTGTCGCCCATCCAGACCTCGCCATGATAGACCACCTGCCCGGTGATACGGTTGGCGCCCGGGCTGGCGCGGAACCGGGACCGGCGCAGATCAAGATCAGGGATCGCAGGCGGGAAGTCCCGGAAGCGCTTGAGCATATACCCCCCGAGCGTCTTCTCCTGCAGATCGATCAACCTGGAGGCTTGGGTGTGCATCAACATGCCATCGGCATCGCGCGCGATCAGCCAAAAGGAGTTTTTATCGTTGAGGTCGTGCACGTCAGGATCAAACGGAGCGCCGAGGACCTGCTGCGGTCTTTCGGCCTTCAGCATGGCCCGGTACTTGAGGAAATTTGACCCTATCGTGACAGAAATCCGGTTTTGGTGCAGAATATCGCGACTTGTGGCCACGAATTGTGTCCCTGCACTCAAACTTTGAAAAGACATGCCAAAACTCCTTTGCACGAGCATCCTCATGCAAAGGTTAGACTAAATAAGTGCTTAACGCTCGAACTTTGCGCCAGCTGGATCGAAATTTACCATAATATCGGCAGAAGGTTGCACAATCTTGCCTTGATCGAGCCCAAATATCTCAATATCGGACGAAGGCTCGACCAGGGAATAGAGCGCTAGACTGCCGTCAGGGAATCGCCCCCCAAGCATTAGACGTTGATAGTTGACGGGTTTGAGGGTCCCATCCGCCTCGGATGGCACCAGTGTGAAAACATGGTCCAAGCGCAAACTTTGGGTCGTTTGGACCTCGTGGAAGGGCTCGTCCAGCATCCGCGCGAAGTCGTCACCACCGGGCATCCGCCCAAGTGACCGCCCCACGCTGCTGCGCGCTTTGGCCCAACCAAACCACTTAACAAAAAACGATTCCTCACCGAATTCCACGCAGATCCAGCCCGCGATCGTATGCCGATAAACGATGAGGTAGGGGCGCACATGCTCCATATGGGGCGACTCGATATCGCCCCCTGCCATGGCCCAACTGCGCAGCGTTTCGCGCTGCAGACAGGAGGGTGAATCCCATACCCGTCCCAGCGAATGCTGCTGTTGCCAGAAACACCAGCCATCCGGCAGAACCGAACTGAAGAGCTGCAACCCATGCACGTGGCTGACATTGCTGTTCAACCAGGCATTGCCGCGCGCCAGGATACCCAAGGCCTCAGGCAAGGCACGCTCGCCCGCCTCGGTCAGATGATACTGGCGGTCTTCCACCGTGAAGAGCGCCTCACCCTTTGCCTCTTCGAGCTGGGCGATATGGCGGCGCACCGTCTGACGCGTGCTGCCCAACTCCTTCACCGCATGACTGAGGTTGAGCGTCCGCGCCAGAGTCGTGAACGACCGGATCATCTCATGCAGCAAGCCATGAGAATCCGCAGTCTTCTTGACCGCCTCAGAAGTATCAGCCGGGTCCACGATACGGTTCATAAGACAGATGGTAAATAAATCACCCAGTAATGCAACATTTTTCACCCATCACCAGAACATTTTTAATCAAAAAAATGAAAAACGTACCCAATTGAACGATTCGGTGATTCCCGGAAAGAGTGTGAACAGTCACAACCAGAGGTGTTAAATAGTTATGTCCCATCCAGTCGATGTTCACGTTGGTCGCAAATTGAAGCAGATTCGCACGATGCGGCGCCTGTCCCAGACAGACGTTGCCCGTGAGTTGGATTTGTCATTTCAGCAAATTCAGAAATACGAAATCGGATCGAATCGAATTGCCGCCAGCAGGCTTTACGAGTTATCGCGAATCCTTGACGTTCCTACGTCTTACTTCTTCGAAGGCCTTGATGCGGCGGCAGAAAAATCTGAACGCCGTGATCCGAGCCTTGAGATCGTTACGGCACTGGCTGCCATCCGCGACGATACCATCAAGACACGCATCGTGACATTCATTGAAGATGTCTCGGGCGTGACTGTAGCGCGTCAGGGCTGAGCCCCTGGTGACCGGCGCATCGGTAGGCGGATTGATCTGTCTTCCGATGCGTCTCCTGTAAATCAAGAATCGTTAGTGAGTTTGTGACTGATCAGCGCCGCGCGAGCGGCGCTTTTTCATGTCCAGGTTGCGTATGATGGCGCTCAACAGAGTGTTTCCGGATCAACCGCCAATCAGCCACAAAAACCGTGGCGAAATTTTCGTCCAAATTGACGCATCCTCCCGCATTTTTGTTGCGCTGCAACTGCGAAAGACTTACATCGTCCCTCAACCGATGAAGGATGCTAGCATGCCCCATGATGGACAGACCCCGCCGACGCAAAACCCCGTGATCCTGGACGACCTCCTGAGCCACACGGCTGCCGCCCTGCCCCCCCTCGACGCCTTGCTTGAGACTGCAACCGCGCGGGTGAAAGCGCAGGTCACCGACGGGGACCGCATCTCGAGCGCACTGGTCGAACAGCATCAGACGGCGGCTCATGGGCTGGCCTGGGTTGCGACCTATGTGCAGGCCTTGCGGCAGATGCAGGCCTGGGCGGAACGCCTGTCGGCAAATGGCAGTTTCGGTGAAACCGAGCAGCTGATCCACCAGATCGCGTTCGGTGAATACCTCTGGCAGCTCTATGGCGGCCTGCAGATGAACCAGGGCGAGATGCTGCGCCTGCAGGACCTCGGCCTCGACCAGTCCGACATGCGGGCGATGATGGAACCAGCGATCATGACGCTGACCCAGCAGGGCAACACGCAAGCCGCGCGTACACGGCTCGTTGAGCTGATGCAGGAGCATTCCGCGAACATCATCACGGGCGCATCGGGCCTTGATGACGAGCTTGAGATGATCCGCGAGCAGTTCCGCCGCTATGCGGTCGAAAAGGTCGAACCTTTCGCCCACGACTGGCACCTGAATGATGAGCTCATCCCCCTGGAGGTGATTGAAGAACTGGCAGAGATGGGCGTCTTTGGCCTCACGATCCCCGAAGAATATGGCGGCTTCGGCCTGTCGAAAGCGTCCATGTGCGTGGTCTCGGAAGAGCTGTCGCGCGGCTATATCGGCGTGGGCTCACTGGGCACGCGGTCCGAGATCGCGGCCGAACTCATCCTTGCAGGCGGCACCGACGCGCAGAAAGAAAAGTGGCTGCCGCAGCTCGCCAGTGCCGAGACCCTGCCCACCGCCGTCTTCACCGAGCCCAACACCGGATCTGACCTCGGCGCCCTGCGTACCCGTGCAGTTAAAGACGGCGAGGACTACAAGATCACCGGTAATAAGACCTGGATCACCCACGCCGCCCGCACCCATGTGATGACCTTGCTGGCGCGGACGGACCCCGAGACCACCGATTACAAAGGCTTGTCCATGTTCCTGGCTGAAAAGACGCCCGGCACAGACGAAGCCCCCTTCCCCACAGAGGGCATGACCGGAGGCGAGATCGAAGTGCTGGGCTATCGCGGCATGAAGGAATACGAGCTGGCCTTCGACAACTTCCATGTGAAGGGCGAGAACCTGCTCGGCGGCGAGGAAGGCAAGGGCTTCAAACAGCTCATGGAAACCTTCGAAAGCGCCCGCATCCAGACCGCGGCGCGCGCCGTGGGCGTGGCCCAATCGGCGCTCGATATCTCCATGCAATATGCGCAGGACCGCAAGCAGTTCGGCAAACCGCTGATCGCCTTCCCGCGCGTCTCGGGCAAGCTAGCCATGATGGCGGTGGAGCTGACCATTGCGCGCCAGCTCACCTATTTCTCGGCCTTTGAGAAGGATGAGGGGCGCCGCTGTGACGTGGAGGCCGGGATGGCCAAGCTGCTCGGCGCCCGGGTGGCCTGGGCGGCGGCGGACAATGGGCTGCAAATCCATGGCGGTAACGGCTTCGCGCTGGAATACAAGATCAGCCGCGTGCTTTGTGATGCGCGAATCCTGAACATCTTTGAAGGCGCCGCTGAAATTCAGGCGCAGGTCATCGCGCGACGGCTGCTCGGCTGATAGGGTTCACACCGCTGCAACGGCGAGCATTCGCGCGGAAATCCGCCACCATCAGAAGGCAAACGCCGGTCCACGTCCCATCGGCGCTTCGCACTTGCAGCATCACAGTCAGCTGCGTATGGCTGATCCATGGCAACACAGCGACTCACCCGACAGAAGTGGATCGACGCAGCCCTTGACGCGCTGGTCAAGAAGGGACCGCCCGCCTTGGCCGCCGAGCCGCTCGCGCGCGAGCTTGGGGCGACCAAGGGCTCTTTTTACTGGCATTTCAAGGATGTGCCCGCGCTGCATGAGGCGGTTGTCAAGGATTGGCAATCGCGCGCGCTGTCGCGGATCGCCGAGGAGCTGGCCAAGAGCGGCAATGCTGAAAAACGGCTCCGCGCCTTTGGCAAACAGTTTCTCGCCGACAAGCAGGACCCGGCCTTCCGCGCCTGGGCGCAGACCTCACCGATGGTCGCGCGGGCCGTCAGCGATGTGGACACCGAGCGGCTGACCTATCTGGTGAACATTCTGACCCAGCTCGGTGTGCGCAATCCGGCTTTTGCGCAAAGCTGCCTGGGCGCGCTGATCGGCCTGCCGCAGTTGCACGGCAAGACGAAGCCCGGCCAGGCCTTCGACACGATGATTGACCTCGTACTCGCGCTTCAATGACGCCGCTGCGGCTGTTTACGGTCGGCGTGTTGATCCTCGGCACTGCCCTCTCCGCCTGTCGCCGCGACGAAACGGTCACCGCCTATGGGGCCGCGGGCAAGACCTGGCAGCTGGTTGAGCTTGACGGCGAAACCGTCTCCTACACCGCCACGCTGCGCTTCCCCGAGCCTGGGCAGATCGTCGGGCGCGCACCCTGCAACAGCTTCAGCGGGGCCATGATGGTGCCCTACCCCTGGTTTGAGGCTACAGATGTCGTGGCCACCCGCGCAGCCTGCCCGGGGCTGCAGGACGAAACGGCCTATCTGACAGCGCTATCCGAGATGACGCTGTCGGAGGTTCTGGGAGGTACGCTGATCCTCTCGACGCCGGACGGGCGCAAGATGGTCTTCACAGCCGCCGAGTAAACGCCTCGACAAAGCGCGCACGCGCCTCCGGAAGAGGTGTGTTGCCGAGGTCTTTGGCTAGATGCTGCGACAGAAAATGACCGGTGGTGCGCAGTGCTTCGGCTACCTCCGCATCCGCCCCCGTACCGACCCCACGCAACACATCCGGCAAGGGCAACAGCCGGTCCGCCCAGGCCCCCGCCGCCCCGCGCGACACGGCCCGGCCGGACTTGGGCGAGACAAAGGCAAGATCATCCGCTGTTCCAGTCACGGCGCAGACATCGAGCGCAAGCGCATAGCCCATCTCTTCCAGCAGCCCGAGCTCCCAGCGCAGATAGGCCAGCGGCCAAAGGTCTGGCTGATCAAGCAGGTCGAGCAACTGCTCACTGCTCTGATAGAGACGAGGGTGCGGTTCGCGCTCTGGCAGTGAGAAACCCAAGAGAGCCGTCACCGCATTCAGACCCGCCAACGCGAGGCGGTCCCCGAGGGCGGCAGCGGCCCGGCTGCGCACGGGCTCAACCTGAAAGCTGCCGATGTGATCTTCCAGCCGGGCCCGCCATGTCACATCAAGCTGTGCACCGGGCTGCAGGATGGGTGCGATCTTGCGGCTGGTGCCACCGCGCACAACCCCGGCATGGCGACCGTGCGCGGGCGTAAAAACTTCAATGATTGCAGAGGTTTCGCCGTGGCGCCGGGTACTGAGCAAGATCCCCTGATCGCGCCACTGCATCACGCGAGACCGGGTTGATCCAGCATATGGCGACCTTGCCGATCCTCCACCTCGATGACCCAGACGTCAGGGTCATAGGCCCGCTGGCGGCCAATGCAGGCATCCACATCCGCCTCTGTGCCTTGCTCGAGGATCGACCAGCTGCGCGTGTCCTCCATCAAGTTATAGCTGCGCTGATAGACGGTCGCCTGGCCGTCGAGCCGATTGAGCTTGACCAACACGCTACCCGCATCGTCATCGCCATGCGCAACGATAAACGCGGGGATGTCGAGCCCGCGCAACCGCATCAGATAGGCATCAATCCAGAACCGCGCCGTCAGCCGGGTCATGCCGCGCCCTTCACCCTTCCCAAAATACTCAATCCCACCGTCGGGCACGCGACACCGCCGGATCGTCCTCGCTCAGCCGTTACCATCCTTGAACTCCAGCCCCATCTCTGAATACCGCTCGGCCTCGTCCAGCCAGTTCGGGCGCACCTTAACTTGCAGGAACAAATGAACTTTTCGGCCCAGAAACTCCTCCAGCTCCTCTCGCGCCGCCTTCGACACCGCCTTGATCGTCTCGCCCTTGTGGCCGAGCACGATGCCCTTATGCCCGTCCCGGACCACATAGATCAGCTGGTCGATCTTGGCCGAGCCATCCTTGCGCTCCTCCCAGCTCTCGGTCTCGACGGTCAGCTGATACGGCAGCTCCTGATGCAGGCGTAGGGTCAGCTTTTCGCGCGTCATTTCGGCGGCGATCATGCGCATCGGCAAATCGGCGATCTGGTCTTCCGGGTAGAGCCATGGCCCCTCGGGCAGCTCCGCCGCGAGCCACACGCGCAAGGCGTCAACGCCATGGCCCCTTTCGGCCGAGATCATGAACGTCTCCACAAAGGGGAAGCGGTCATTCAAGTCCTTGGTCAGGCCCAGCAAGACCTCGGATTGCACCCGGTCGATCTTGTTGATCGCCAGCGCAACCTTGCGGCCCTCACCGATGTCGCCCAGCCCCTCGAGAATGCGCTCCACCCCTTCGGTTACGCCGCGCTGTGCCTCGACCAGCAACATGATGATGTCGGCATCTGCCGCCCCGCCCCAGGCGGCGGCGACCATCGCGCGGTCGAGCCGTCGGCGCGGCTGAAAGAGGCCCGGTGTGTCCACGAAGACGATCTGCGCGTCGCCTTCCATGGCGACGCCACGGATGCGCGCCCGCGTGGTCTGCACCTTATGGGTCACGATGGAGACCTTCGCCCCCACCATACGGTTCAGTAGGGTCGATTTGCCCGCGTTGGGCTCGCCAATGAGGGCAACAAATCCAGCCCGCGTGCTCATTCCGTCTCCTCCAGCGCCGTGAGCAATGTGCCCGCCGCGGCCTGTTCGGCCTGGCGCTTGGAGCCCGCAGTGGCCTCGCGGCGCTCACCTGTTTCAAGCTCGGCGGCGATGGTGAAGACCGGCGCGTGATCGGGGCCGGAGCGGGACACCTCCACATAAGACGGAGGCTGCAGCCCGCGCGCCTGCGCCCATTCCTGCAGAGCCGTCTTGGCGTCGCGCGCGTCCTCTTCGACATTGTGCAACCGGTCACCCCAAAGCCGTAAAATCAGCGCCTTGGCCGCGTCGAACCCGGCGTCGAGATAGACCGCGGCCAGCACCGCCTCGATGCTGTCGCCGAGCAACGCCTGCTTGCGCCGCCCACCCGAGAGCATCTCGGACCGGCCAAGCCGCAGCACGGCGCCGAGGTCGATCTGGCGCGCCACGTCCGCGCAGGTTTCCTTACGTACTAAAGCATTGAATCTCGGAGCTAATTGGCCCTCGGTCGCGCCCTTGTCGAGGCTGAGCAGCGCCTCGGACATGACCAGGCCCAGCACCCGGTCACCAAGGAATTCCAGCCGCTGGTTGTCATCGCGATTGGCCGAGGACATCGAAGCATGTGTGACCGCCTGCGCGAGCAGTTCGGGGCGTTTGAACGTATGCCCCAGACGGTCCTGGAAGGACTTGAGTTCTGCCGAGAGCTTCACTCGACGGCCTTGAAGAACCGGTCGCTGCGCCAGGTCCAGAAGAACAGCATCGAGCGGCCTGCGGAGGAGAACATGATCCGGTCGGCGCGACCGATCAGATTCTCGTAGGGCACAAAGCCCACACCCTGCACCTGCTGGGCGAGGCGGCTGTCCGCGGAGTTGTCACGGTTGTCACCCATGAAGAAATAATGCCCCTCCGGCACCGTGTAGACACCGGTGCGGTCGGAGGCCTGCGGGCTGATGTCGAGCACGATGTGCTGGACACCGCCGGGCAGTGTCTCGATGGCACGGGCCTTCTGGCAGATGCCGCCATCGCCGATCGGGCCATTGCTGCAGCGGGGCCGCCGCCCTTCGGGGCCCTGCGGCTGCATGATTTCTTCAAAGATTCCAGCAGGTTCCTGCGGTGCTGCCTGGCCGTTGATGAAGACAATACCGTCACGCATCTGGATGCTGTCGCCCGGCATTCCAATGAGCCGCTTGATGTAATCGCGGCCCGAGACCGGGTGACGGAAGACCACCACATCACCGCGTTCCGGCTCACCCCCCAAGAGCCGCGTGTTGTCGCCATCGAAGACCCCGCAGATGTCCTTGGCATCCACGTTGATGCCAAACCGCGGCATGATCAGGCTGGGGCAGGAGGCGTAGGAATAGCCATAGGCCATCTTGTTCACGAAGAGGAAGTCGCCGACCAGCAGCGTCTCTTTCATCGAGCCCGAGGGGATCCAGAACGGCTGGAAAAAGATGGTGCGGAAGACACCGGCAATCAGCAGCGCGTAGACGATGGTTTTGATCGTCTCGACAATGGCATTCTGCTGCTTTTCTTCTTTGGCGGCCATCGGGCGCTCCCACTCGTTGATCTGCGCCTAAATGCGGGTGGGAGAGGGGCGAGTCAAGGCGGCCCCACGCAACGGTCGGTGCCCCCCTTGCGACCTTTCGCCCGAATCGGGGGTTAATCCCTTACTTGCAGGCAAAACCCACGTCGGTATCACGTCGGTGTGACGTCGGTATTGCGTCGGTGGATCATCGGTGCGAGGCGTCGTTAACAGGGCGCGCGCCCGGGTTCGTGACCAAAGTGTTAACGGCTCTGCGGCAGCGCCTCGATCACCACGAAGGCCTGCGCCCAGGGGTGATCATCGGTCAGCGTGACATGGATCACGGCCTCATGCCCCGGGGGCGTCATCTCGTCGAGCCGCTCCTTCGCCCAGCCGGTCACATGCATGACAGGCTGGCCAGTGGAGAGGTTGCTGACCGACATGTCCTTCCAGGCGATGCCCATTGCGAGCCCGGTGCCAAGCGCCTTGGAGCAGGCCTCCTTGGCGGCCCAGCGTTTGGCATAGGTGCCAGCCACATCCCTGCGCCGCTCCGCCTTGCGCTGTTCGACCTCGGTGAAGACCCGGTTGCGAAAGCGGTCGCCGAAGCGATCCAGGGTGCCCTGGATCCGCTCGATGTTCGCGAGGTCTGTGCCGATGCCGAGGATCATTGCAGCCGGGCGGTGAGGATCTTGAAGCTGGCAAAGCCGAAAAAGCCCGCGAAGGCGAGATCGAACCAACGCCGGGCGCGGGCATAGGCGCGCACCACCGCCGCCGAGGAAAAGAGCAGCGCGTAGCCGATGAAGATCAGGATGGAGCCTGCGTAGAGCAGGCCGAAATAGCCAAACAGCATCAGCGGTGTGGCGTCGTGCGGGGCGACGATGGCGTAGATCGAGCCCCAGCTGAGGATCGCCTTGGGGTTGGTGATGTGGATCGCCGCGCCCTTGAGGAAAAGCGTGCGGGCGCTGCCGGAAAAGGGTGTTCCCATGGCAGCACTGTCATCGGAGGCCGCGCGACGCAGCGCCTTGAGCGCGAGCCAGCCGAGGTAGAGCGCGCCTGCGTAGCGGATCATCTCGAAGACCCAGGCGTTGGCGAGCATGATCGCGGAGAGGCCAAGGGCCGCGGCAATGCCCCAACTGGCGGAGCCTGCGAGGATGCCTAGCGCGAAGGCCAGCGCCGAGCCACGACCCGCCGACATGGCGGTGCCCGCGATGCCCATGGTGGCGGGCCCGGGCGAGCCGCCCGCGAGCACCCAGGCGACCCAGATCGCGGCAAATTGTGCGGTGATCATGCGCGGGCCTCATCCATCAGGCGGCGCATCTCCTGGATCGCAGGTTCGAGGCCCAGAAAAATGCTCTCGCCAATGAGGAAGTGGCCGATGTTGAGCTCGCGCACCTCGGGGAAGGCGGCGACGGGCATCACGGTGTCATAGGTCAGCCCGTGGCCCGCGTGCACTTCGAGACCGAGCGAATGCGCGAAAGTGGCCATCTCACCCAGCGCCTTCAGTTCGTCATGGTGGGTGTCGAGCTCGCCATCGGCATAGGCGTCACAATACGCACCCGTATGCAACTCGATGACCTCGGCGCCGATGCGGTGGGCCGCCTCGACCTGGCGCTGGTCGGCGGCAATGAAGATTGAGACACGACAACCCGCATCGCGCAAAGGCGCAATGAAATGCGCGAGGCGGTTTTCGTCGCGGGCCACGTCGAGGCCGCCTTCGGTGGTCCGCTCTTCACGCTTTTCCGGCACGATGCAGACCGCGTGCGGCTTGTGACGCAGCGCGATCTTCTGCATCTCGTCGGTGGCGGCCATCTCGAAGTTCAAAGGCACGGTCAGCACCTCCATCAGCCCCTCAATGTCAGCGTCCGAGATATGGCGGCGGTCTTCGCGTAAGTGAGCGGTGATGCCGTCGGCGCCCGCCTGTTCCGCCAGCCGCGCGGCGCGCAGCGGGTCCGGATAAGCCCCGCCGCGTGCATTGCGCACCGTGGCCACGTGATCGATGTTTACGCCGAGGCGCAGGTGTTCCTGATTGGCCATTTCCGACCCCCCATCTGGTCATGCTGCTAGCCGCAGCACGTGTTAGTCCCCGGTTGGATGTTCCGCTTTGCGTTTTGCGTCTGCTTTTGCAGCAGCCTTGGCCTTGAGGGCGTCGAATTTGGTTTTGATCATACCTTTACGGCGGGCCTGGTAAACCCGGATTACCGGCACGGAGAGGTAATAGCAGAGACTTGCAAAGAAGATACCGGGCAGAATGCCGCCCACGAGGTAGGGGAAGAAAATCTCGTCGTAAAATACGCTGAGCCGCGTCCAGTCGGCGCGGGCATCGGTGAAGATGGCGATGAAGTTGTCTTTGAGGTCAGCGGCGGCATCGGCGAATTTGCCGACGAAGGAGCGGTGCATCCGCTCGTCCACCTGGTCGCCCAGCAGCCAGTGCCCGGTGGAGAGCGCCGCCACCCCGATGGGCACATAGGTGAGCGGATTGCCGAAGAAGGTGCCCATGAGCGAGGCGATGACATTGCCGCGCAGCACGAAGGCGAGGCCCGCGGCGATGAAGAAGTGGAAGCCGTAGAACGGTGTGAAGGCCGCGAAGACCCCGGCCCAGATGCCGCGGGCGATCCGCTCGGGGCTGTCGGGCAACCGCCGCATTCGGTGCTTGACGTAGTGGAACGCGCGCGCCCATCCGCCGCGGGGCCAGAGAAACTCTGCCACGGCGCGGGGCCAGCTTTTGGGATCGCGGCGTTTGAAGACCAACGGGCGGGGTTCCTTTTCAGCATGATGTCGGACGTCTGCCCCCGCAGAACACTCCGAAAATGTGACCGATCAATGGCCGGGCCGCGGCATCAGCCAGGTGTTTCAGCCGACCCTTGCGCCAGATTGCGCGCGCGCGAAATCGCCGCCACATCGCTTTCGGCTTCCAGGGTCAACATCAACGAATGCAGATGCGCAACGTCCCGCAGTTCCACATAAATCAGAAGACGGTAAAAGTCAGGTTTCCTATCGATAAATTGCAAATCTGAAATATTCGCGCGGGTCTCTCCGATTAAAGTGCAGATGCGGCCCAGCGTGCCTGCATCATTATTGAGCGTCACATCAAGTGTGGTGCCGTAGATCGCCGAATGCGGCCCTTCGTGCCAGCGCAGGTCGAGCCAGCGGTCGAGCTGGTCTTCATAGGCGCTGAGCCGGTCGCAATCGATCGCATGCACGACCACGCCGCGGCCCTTGAAGGTGATGCCCACGATGCGCTCGCCCGGCAGCGGCTGGCAACAGAAGGCGCGCTCGAAGGACTGACCAGGGGTGAGGCCGACGACGGCACGGCGCGCATCGATACGCTCGCCGGGTTTGGGGGTGAGATCGGGATAGACCGCCTGCACCACCTCGCGCCCGGTAATCTCGGCGCTGCCGAGGCGGGCAAGCAGGTCGTCGCGGTTCTTGAAGCGCATGTGGCGGGCCGCGGTGCTGAGCGCCTTGTCGGTGGCCTTGCGGCCCACGTGTTCAAAGGCGGAGCGTGCCAGTTCGCGGCCAAGCTTCACAAACCGCGCGCGGTCCTCGTCGCGCAGGGCGCGGCGGATCGCCGAGCGGGCCTTGCCGGTGGTGGCGATGTCGATCCACGTCGCCTGCGGGCTTTGGCCTTCAGCGGTGATGATCTCGACGTTCTGGCCGTTCTTGAGCCGGGTCCAGAGCGGCACGCGCATGTGATCGACCTTGGCGCCCACGCAGGCGGTGCCGATGCGCGTGTGGATCGCGAAGGCGAAGTCGATGGGCGTGGCGCCGCGCGGCAGCTTCACCACCTCGCCTTTCGGCGTGAAGCAGAAGACCTGGTCGGAGTACATCTCGAGCTTGACCGCTTCGAGGAAATCCTCGTGGTCTTCCTCGGCGTCGAACTGCTCGGTCAGCTGGGTGATCCACTTCGCGGGGTCAACGGCGAAGGGGTTCTGGCTGCGCACCCCGTCGCGGTAGGACCAGTGGGCGGCCACGCCCGTCTCGGCCACATCGTGCATCTGGGAGGTGCGGATCTGTACCTCGACCCGCTTGCCATCGCGCCCCGAGACGGTCGTGTGGATCGAGCGATAGCCGTTGGATTTCGGCTGGCTGATGTAGTCCTTGAACCGGCCTGGCACCGCGCGCCAGCGCTGGTGGATCGCACCGAGGGTGCGGTAGCAGTCCTCCTCCGTCTCGGTGATCACGCGGAAGCCGTAGATGTCCGACAGCCGCGAGAAGGTCTGCTCCTTCTCCTGCATCTTGCGCCAGATCGAATAGGGTTTCTTGGCGCGGCCAAAGACATCCGCCTCGACCCCGGCCTTGTCTAGCTCGAGCCGCATGTCACCGGTGATGCGCTCGATCACGTCACCGGTTTCCTTCTGCAGGTTGATGAAGCGGCGGATGATGCTGGCGCGGCCTTCGGGGTTGAGCACGCGGAAGGCGAGGTCTTCCAGCTCCTCGCGCATCCACTGCATCCCCATGCGGCCCGCGAGCGGCGCGAAGATCTCCATCGTCTCGCGCGCCTTCTGGGCCTGCTTCTCGGGGCGCATCGCCTTGATCGTGCGCATGTTGTGCAGACGGTCGCTGAGCTTGACCAGGATCACGCGCAGGTCCTTCGACATCGCCATGAAGAGCTTGCGGAAGTTCTCGGCCTGTTTGGTCTCGGTCGAGTTGAGCTGGAGATTGGTGAGCTTGGTCACACCGTCAACCAGCTCGGCCACCTCGACCCCGAAGCGGTCCGAGACCTCCTGATAGGAGGCCTTGGTATCCTCGATGGTGTCATGCAGCAGCGCGGTGATGATCGTGGCATCATCCAGCTGCTGTTCGGTCAGGATCGCCGCGACGGCGACGGGGTGGGTGAAATAGGGCTCGCCGGAATGGCGGTACTGGCCCTCATGCATCGCGCGACCGTAATCATAGGCCGCGCGGATCAGGGCTTCGTTCGTCTTTGGATTGTACTTGGCGACCAGAGCGACCAGATCGTCAGCGGTAATCTCGATCGGGTCCAGCGTGGTTGTCATCCATCAGCCTCGCAGGGCTCCGGGGCAGGCTGTGCTCAGCTCTGCCCTTGCGCGGCCATCAACTGCCGCAGGAGCATCTCTTCGGACATGCTGTCTTCTTCGGGCTTGTCCTGCTCGGCCCCCATGAGAAGCGCCATGGCGTCCTCTTCCGGCTCGTCCACTTCGATCTGGTTCTGGTTGCTCTCGATCAGACGCTCGCGCAGCTCATCCGCGCTCTGGGTCTCATCCGCAATCTCGCGCAGAGACACGACCGGGTTCTTGTCGTTGTCGCGGTTCACGGTGATTGCAGCACCTGAGGAGATTTCGCGCGCCCGATGGGCCGCCAGCA
Source organism: Roseobacter cerffii (assembly GCF_054226325.1). Classification (NCBI taxonomy): domain Bacteria; kingdom Pseudomonadati; phylum Pseudomonadota; class Alphaproteobacteria; order Rhodobacterales; family Roseobacteraceae; genus Roseobacter; species Roseobacter cerffii. Next base: position 558,577 of record NZ_CM135757.1, on the reverse strand, counting down.
TGACCAGTTCGAACCGGTTCGGAACTTTATCGACGCAATCTTCGACGGTGACGCGGGCCATGGAACACTCCATATCTCGAGGGGGTGGGTCAGAAGTGGCCTATGTAGGCCCCTTTCGCCCGATTTACAAGCGGCTATTACGGGCACCGCCTCCGCCGCAACTGCTCGCATTTATGGAGCGGTGACCCGCCCTGCGGTGCCTGGCGGCGCAAGAGACGCGGCCCATGCTGATCGCGCTGCGATATCAACGAGCCGTCGGCGTTGCGCCCAAGATCGCGGATGCTAAAAACGCACGACCGTTTGCGTCTCCGGACAGGGCAACGGCCCCCTGGGCCGCCCGCTTCTGGCAAGACCTTCATCATCGGATCTGCCATCAAATCTGAATGGTAAAGAGGTCCCTCACCGCGTGATGGCGAGGGACCCAAAGCAGGTGTCAGACGGCGCCTGGTCCGATCCCTTAGAACGGGTGAATGCGCGGCCAGTTCTCATCGCCCGCGACGATATGCGCCGGGATGTTGGCCTGCCAAAGCTCCTGCGCACGCGGATGGACCTGCACGTAAAGCACGTCATCCACGATCTGCCAGACGTTCGGATCGCCCGGTGCCTTGTAGTTCTGGCTGGCCGCCCAGGAGCAATAACCATCGTAAGCGGGAGCATATCGTTCCGGATCGGCTGCAAAGGCGTCGCGGTTCTCGGTCGACGCGAAGTACCAGATTGCTCCGTTCCAGAAATGGTTGATCCGAGCCTCTCCCGGCGTCGGACCACCCTGGTGGTAAGATACTGTATCATAACCCCCAATTGCGACGGCCAACTGGTTTCCTGCAATCGCGGGCGAGGTGGCGATGGCAAGGCCCAGGGCGGCAGCAAACGCCATGATAAGTTTTCTGATCATATGAGTCTCCATTTTAAGATCCCGCTGGTGCGGGCGTTTTGGTCAATACTCAAACGACCCGGTCACTGACCAATGACGTTTGTGCCATGGAGATTTTATGAAGATCGACGTCTCGTGATTTGCATTTTATGCCCCGAAAGCAGGGGGTTTGGCGCTGCTGACGCATGTGCGGTCACAGCGCATGTCGTCACATCGCCGTGGGCGCGCGCCGAGGAGAAAACCTCGGGGCCAACAGCAAGACGCGCAGGCCTCCGCGGCCTGTGGCTGCGGGCTCAGTCGGTAAGTGCCTGGACCTGCGCGACGTTGTCGGGCGGCAGCGCGTCCAGCATTTCGCGCACGCTCTGGCCCAGCGCGGGATGCACCCAATCGGGCGCCACGTCCGCAAGCGGGACCAGTACGAACGCGCGCTCCTGCAGCCGAGGGTGAGGCAGGATGAGCTCGTCGGGGATGGCGCGGACCTGGTCCTCAAGCGGCAGCGCGCGCCACCGGGCATGGGTTTCAACGTCGGGTAGCAGCAAATCGCCCATGCCGATCAAGTCGAGATCGAGGGTCCGGGGCTCCCACCTCTTGACACGGGTGCGGCCCATCTCCTGCTCGACCTCGTGCAGCGCCGAGATGACCGCGCGCGGCGGCAGATCCGTCTCGACGCTGAGCGCGGCGTTGACGTAGTCTGCACCGTTCCCGGGCGGGAAAGCCGGGGTCTGGTAGAGCCTGCTTGTGGCGCGAATCACCCCCAGCGATTTCGCGACCGCAGAAAAAGCTTTTCTGACCACCTGCGCGGGCGCATCTTCCCGCGATGAGCGATTTGACCCTACGGCAACCAGCGCAATTGTTCGGATTTGTGGCAGCTTTTCGCCTGTTTGGGGTACGAGTGTCTCTTGCGGCAAGATCAAAAAACCCTATTTTTGAACTGATCGGTTCGCCCAATAAGTAATCAAATTGTTTCGTGAGCACCAGCGGCCGGCCCCATCGGAAGGACCAAAAATGTTTTACAAGGACGAACGGCTTGCGCTGTTCATCGACGGCTCGAATCTCTACGCCGCGGCGAAGTCACTGGGCTTTGACATCGACTACAAACTGCTGCGTCAGGAATTCATGCGTCGGGGAAAGCTGCTCCGTGCGTTCTATTACACGGCCCTTCTGGAGAATGACGAGTATTCCCCCATTCGCCCTCTGGTTGATTGGCTGAACTACAACGGCTTCACCATGGTGACGAAGCCCGCCAAAGAATACACCGACAGCATGGGACGCCGTAAGGTCAAGGGAAACATGGATATCGAGCTCGCCGTGGACGCGATGGAGCTCGCACCGCGGGTCGATCACATCGTGCTTTTCTCGGGCGACGGCGATTTTCGCCCGCTGGTAGAGAGCCTGCAACGCCAGGGCGTTCGCGTCTCGGTTGTCTCGACGATCCGCAGCCAGCCGCCGATGATCTCGGATGATCTGCGCCGCCAGGCCGACAATTTTATCGAGCTCGATGAATTGAAAGACGTGATCGGGCGCCCGCCGCGCGACATGCCGGATGCGGCCAACGGCTGACCTGCGGCCACGTCGCTCTGGACGCTGCGCGCCCGAAGCCTTACCTCTGGTGACATGACCGGAGCGCATCGATGACCAAACCCCCGTTGACCCTCTATCTCGCCGCGCCACGCGGCTTTTGCGCAGGCGTGGACCGTGCGATCAAAATCGTGGAAATGGCGCTCGAAAAATGGGGGGCGCCGGTCTATGTGCGCCACGAAATCGTTCATAATAAATTTGTGGTTGACGGGCTGCGCGAAATGGGAGCGGTGTTTGTCGAAGAGCTCGATGAGTGCCCCGATGACCGCCCGGTGATCTTCTCGGCCCATGGGGTGCCGAAGGCGGTGCCCGCCGCCGCCGCCGCGCGCGAGATGATCTATGTGGATGCAACCTGCCCGCTGGTGAGCAAGGTGCATATCGAGGCGCAGCGGCATTCCGACAACGGCTTGCAGATGATCATGATCGGCCACGCGGGCCACCCCGAGACCGTCGGCACCATGGGGCAGCTGCCCGAGGGTGAAGTGCTGCTAGTCGAGACGGTGGAGGATGTGGCGCGAGTTACGGTACGCGACCCGGAGCAGCTGGCCTATGTCACGCAGACGACGCTGAGCGTGGATGACACGGCGGATATCGTGGCGGCGCTGCAGGCGCGGTTCCCGGCCATTGTGGGGCCCCACAAGGAAGATATCTGCTACGCCACCACCAACCGGCAGGAGGCGGTCAAGGCGATGGCGCCGAAGTGCGATGCTATGCTGGTGGTGGGCGCGCCCAACTCGTCAAACTCCAAACGGCTGGTCGAGGTGGGCGCGCGCGCGGGCTGTGAGTATGCGCAGCTGGTGCAGCGCGCGACGGATATCGACTGGCGCGCGTTGGAGGGCATCCGCAGCATCGGGATCACGGCGGGGGCGTCGGCGCCTGAGGTGCTGATCAACGAGGTGATGGACGCCTTTTCCGAGCATTACGACGTGACCCGCGAGGTGTTGGAGACCGCCATCGAGAACGTCGAATTCAAGGTTCCACGCATATTGAGGGTGCCCGCATGATTTCGCTGCAATTTCTTCTCACGGCCATTGTCGTGGTGTTGGCCCCGGGCACGGGCGTGATCTACACGCTGGCGTTGGGGCTGGGTCAGGGGCGCATCGCGGCGCTCTGGGCGGCTCTGGGCTGTACCTTCGGGATCGTGCCGCATCTGGCGGCGGCGACGCTTGGGCTGGCGGCGGTGCTGCATACCTCGGCGGTGCTCTTCACCATCGTGAAATTCGCGGGCGTGGCCTATCTTCTGTATCTCGCGTGGCAGTCGCTGCGCTCCGGCGGGGCGCTGGCGATCTCCGCGGACCGCAAGGTCGAGAACGGCTGGCGCATCGCGCGGCGCGGGGCGCTCATCAACATCCTGAACCCGAAGCTCTCGATCTTCTTCCTCGCCCTCCTGCCGCCGTTCCTCTCGGGCAATCCGGCCACGGCGACGCTGGAGATGACCGTCCTGGGCGCGATCTTCATGGCGCTGACCTTTGCGGTCTTCGTGCTCTACGGGCTCTTCGCGGCACAGGCGCGGACGTGGCTGTTGGGCTCAGAGGCGGTGATGCGCTGGCTCAACCGCTCCTTCGCGGCGATCTTTGCGGCCCTCGCCGGGCGTCTGGCGCTGGAGCGCGCGTGAGCGACTGGATCAGTTTCGAGGCTGTGATCACCCCGATGGAGTGGGGCAAGAACACCTACACCGTGTTGCGCCTGCCCGATGAGGTCACGGCGGAGCTGGAGGCGCAGGGCGCGCGCCGGGTGGAAGGTGAGTTGAACGATCATCCGGTGAACCTCGCGCTCACCAAATCGCCCGCGATTGACGGCGTGTTTCTCTACACCGGGAAGGCGTTGTTGCGCGAGACCGGGCTGGAACCCGGTGAGGTGTTCGAGGCGCGGTTGCGGCCTGCCTCGCCCGATGCGGTCGAGGTGCCGGAGGATGTGATGGCCGCCCTGCGCGGTGCAGGGCGCTCAGCCGACTGGGCTGCGCTCACGCCCGGCAAGCAGCGCGGGTTGTTGCACAACGTGACGACCGCCAAGCGCGCCGAGACCCGCGCCAAGCGTATCGCCAAACTGGTCTCCGGCCTATGAGCCGCATCCCCACCGCACCGCTGATCCTTGGCCTCGCCGGACTCATTCCTTTTGTTTGGGGGGCGGCTACCTATTTGAGCGCCCCGCTCGCGGCCTGGGGCGCCGAGGCGCTGGGGCCGCGCTTCGTGGGGCCTTACGTGCAACTCTTTTATGGCTCGGTGATCCTGTCGTTCATGTCGGGCGTGCTCTGGGGCTTTGCGACGAAGACCTCCGGCGCGCGGGCGGCAACGGGCTATGCGCTGTCGGTCATTCCCGCGCTCTGGGCGTTTTTTATGACCGGCGGTGGCCCGACCACGGCGGCGATGAACCTGATCTTCGGCTTTCTGGGTCTGCTGGTGTTGGATTTCGCCTTCTCGCAATGGGGGCTCACGCCGCGCTGGTGGATGTCCTTGCGGGTGCTGCTGACCGCTGTGGTGGTCGCCTGCCTCGTGGTCACGGTGATCTGATGAGCGATGAAGAAACCCTGAAGGTCTATGCCGCGAAGGCAGGCGAGTATGCCACGCTGGTAACCGGCGGAGCGGCGAAGAACCCGCAGCTGGCCGCCTTCATCACAGCGCTGCCCACGGGCGGCCATGCGCTCGATCTGGGCTGTGGACCGGGCAATGCCGCCGCTGAGATGGCCGCGGCGGGCCTTCAGGTCACAGCGTTTGACCCGGTGCCCGAGATGGTCGCGCTCGCAGCGGCGCAGCCGGGAGTGGCGGCGCGGGTCGCAGGGTTCGACGATGTCACCGGCTGCGATCTTTACGACGGCATCTGGGCGAATTTCTCGCTGCTGCACGCGCCTCGGTCCGACATGCCCCGGCATCTGGCGGCGATTGCCGACGCCTTGAAACCCGGCGGGCGGTTCCACATCGGCATGAAGACCGGCACCGGGGAAAAGCGCGACCCCATCGGGCGGCTTTACACCTATTACACCGATGCGGAACTGACCGGGCTGCTGGCGGACGTGGGGCTGACCGTCACGGATCGGGCGACGGGGCGCGAAAAGGGCCTTGACGGTGTCGAAGCAGACTGGATATGCCTCGCCGCTCATGGCTGAGCTTTTCGCATATACCGATGGCGCCTGTTCGGGCAATCCGGGCCCTGGCGGCTGGGGCGTGCTGCTGCGCGCGATGGACGGTGAGGCCATCGTGAAGGAACGCGAGCTGAAAGGCGGCGAGCCGGAGACCACCAACAACCGCATGGAGCTGCTGGCGGCGATCCACGCGCTGGAAAGCCTGAGCCGCCGCAGCACGATCACCATCGTGACCGACAGCAACTACGTGAAGAATGGCATCACCGGCTGGATCTTCGGCTGGAAGAAGAACGGCTGGAAGAACGCGGCGAAAAAACCGGTGGCCAATGCGGAGCTGTGGCAGCGGCTGGATGCCGCCAATGCCGCCCATGATGTGACCTGGAAATGGGTCAAGGGCCATGCGGGCCACCCGGAGAACGAGCGCGCGGACGAGCTGGCGCGCGCGGGCATGGCGCCCTTCAAGAAGGCCGCCGGTGCGTGAGGTCGCCTGCCCCGTCGCGCTGCATCTCGACGGGGTGCCGCGGCGGATCGCGGCGTTCGAGCACCCTGAGGCGGGGCTGCAGCTGGTGAAAGGCGGCATCCGGCCGGGAGAGCGGCCGGAGCAGGCGGCGGCGCGCGAGCTCTTCGAGGAAAGCGGGCTGGAGACCCGGGCTGCGATCGCTCTGGGCGAGAGCACGGAGATTGATGCGGAGGCACGCTGGCATTTCAGCCTCTGCCGCCTCGCGGGGCCGCTGCGCGAGCGCTGGCAGCATCACTGCGCAGATGACGGCGGCCATCTCTTTCGCTTCTTCTGGCTGGAGTTGGATGCGCCGCTGCCCGAGGGGTTTGCGCCGCCGTTTCAGCGGGCCTTTAACTGGATTCGAGGCCACCTATGACCCTGATTGCCCTGCTGGACTATGCCTCGGTCTTCATCTTTGCGCTGACCGGCGCGCTGGTCGCCTCGCGCCAGCAGCTCGACATCGTGGGCTTTGCCTTTGTCGCCTGCCTCACGGCAGTGGGCGGCGGGACGGTGCGCGATGTGCTGCTCGACCGAAACCCGATCTTCTGGATCGCGCAGCCCAGCTATATCGGCGTCGCCTGTGCGGCGGCACTGCTGGTCTTCCTGACCGCGCATCTCTTTGAAAGCAGGCTGAAAACGCTCATCTGGCTCGACAGTTTCGCGCTGGCGGTTGCCGTGCCTGCGGGCACAGGCGTGGCGCTGGCGCTGGGGCAGCCGGTGCTGGTGGTGGTGCTGATGGGCACGATCACGGGCTGCATGGGCGGGTTGCTGCGCGACGTGGTGCTGGACGATGTGCCGCTGGTGCTGAAGCAGGGCGAGCTCTATGTGACCGCCGCCTTTGCCGGGGCCACCGTGGCGGCGCTGGCGCGGCCCTATTTCCCAGACGCGCTGGTGCCGCTGATCCTCTGTGCAGGGGTGACGTGGAGCTTACGCGCGGGCTCGCTGGCCTTTGGCTGGCGCCTGCCGGTCTACAAGAGCCGTCCGCCGCGCAGCTGAGCGCGCAACCGGAGAGCGCCCGGGCAGCAACACGCCGCCCGGGCGAAGATGTTAAGCGACCAGATCGAAGCGGTCGGCGTTCATGACCTTGGTCCAGGCGGCCACGAAGTCCTTCACGAACTTCTCGGCGTTGTCGTCCTGCGCGTAAACCTCGGCATAGGACCGCAGGATCGAGTTGGACCCGAAGACCAGATCGGCGCTGGTCGCAGGCCACTTGATCTCGCCCGAGGCGCGGTCGCGCACCTCGTAGCTGCCGTCATCAATGGGGTGCCAGCTGTAGGACATGTCCGTCAGGTTGACGAAGAAGTCCGTTGTCAGGGCCCCTTCGCGATCCGTGAACACGCCATACGCGCTGCCGCCGTGGTTGGTGCCCATGACGCGCATGCCCCCCAGCAGAACGGTCATCTCCGCCGCCGTGAGGCCCATGAGCTGCGCCCGGTCGAGCAGCATTTCTTCAGCCGAGACGGAATACTCGTCCTTCTGCCAGTTGCGGAAGCCATCGGCGACGGGCTCGAGCACGTCGAAGCTGTCGGCATCGGTCTGCGCGTCGCTCGCGTCACCCCGGCCCGGGGTGAAGGGCACCTCGACGGAATGGCCACCGGCCTCGATCGCCTGCTCCAGACCGACATTGCCGCCCAGAACGATCACATCGGCGATGGAGGCACCGGCCTCTGCCGCGATGGGCTCGAGCACGCCGAGCACCTTGGCCAGACGCTGCGGCTCGTTGCCGGCCCAGTCCTTCTGGGGGGCCAGACGGATGCGCGCACCGTTGGCGCCGCCACGCTTGTCCGAGCCACGGAAGGTCCGCGCGCTGTCCCAGGCGGTGGCGATCAGCTCGGCCGATGTCAGGTCACTGTCCTCGATCTTCGCCTTGACCGCCGCCACGTCATAGCCGGTGGGGCCTGCGGGGATCGGGTCCTGCCAGATCAGGTCTTCGGCAGGCACATCCGGCCCGTAGTAGTTGGCGCGCGGCCCCATGTCACGGTGGGTCAGCTTGAACCAGGCGCGGGCGAAGGTGTCCTTGAAATACTCCGGATCAGCCATGAACTTCTGGCAGATTTCGTTGTAGATCGGATCGACCTTCATCGCCATGTCGGCGTCGGTCATCATCGGGTTCTGCGGCGTCGTGCTGTCGCCCGCGTTGGTCGGCTTTTCGCTGTCCGGCATGTCCACCGGCTCCCACTGCCAGGCGCCTGCGGGGGACTTTTTCAGCTCCCACTCATAGCCGAACAGGTAGTCGAAATAGCCCATGTCGAACTTGGTGGGCTCCTTCGTCCAGGCGCCTTCGATGCCGGAGGTGAAGGACTTCGATGCGGTGCCGCCATGTTCGGTATTGGCCCAGCCGAAGCCTTGCGCCTCGATGCCTGCCGCTTCGGGTTCGACGCCGATCTCCACACCGACTTGGGCACCATGCGCCTTGCCGACCGTGTGACCGCCGCAGGTCAGCGCGGCTGTCTCTTCGTCGTCCATCGCCATGCGCGCGAAGGTCTCGCGCACATGCGCGGCGGTCTTGGCCGGATCGGGCTGGCCGTTCACACCTTCGGGGTTCACATAGATCAGACCCATGTGCACCGCTGAGAGCGGGTTATCGAGCGTGCTGGCATCCTCCAGATCACCGTACCGCTGCTCGGAGGGCGCCAGCCATTCGCTCTCGGAGCCCCAGTAGACGTCGGTTTCCGGGCCCCAGATGTCCTCGCGGCCAAAGCCGAAGCCGAAGGTTTTGAAGCCCATGGATTCATAGGCCATGTTGCCCGAAAGGATGATCAGGTCGGCCCAGGACAGCGCGTTGCCGTATTTCTTCTTCACCGGCCAGAGCAGCCGCCGCGCCTTGTCGAGGCTCGCGTTATCCGGCCAGGAGTTCAGCGGTGCAAAGCGGATGTTGCCCGAGCCCGCGCCGCCGCGGCCGTCCTGCATGCGGTAGGAGCCTGCGGAGTGCCAGGCAAGGCGGATCATCAGACCACCGTAGTGCCCCCAGTCGGCGGGCCACCAGTCCTGGCTGTCGGTCATCAGCGCCTTCACATCCGCCTTGACCGCTTCGAAATCGAGCGCCTTGACCGCCGCGCGATGGTCGTAATCCGCATCCATCGGGTTGGTGCGCGCCCCATGCTGGTGCAGGATATCGAGGTTCAGCGCATTCGGCCACCACTTGGTCACCGGCTTGTCCATCGCCGTATTGCCACCGTGGTTCACGGGGCATCCGCCGAGGCCTTTGAATTGATTTCCATCCATGCTGGGTCTCCTCGAGTTTAAAACGATTCTAGGGTGATGCCTCCGAGATACGGGTTGGGTGCCATAAATTCCAATTGAAAAAACTTTTATTAACGATAACTTCAGCCTATGATAAATTTCACCCTCAAACACTTCAGATATTTTGATGCTTTGGCCCGGATTGGTCATTTTGGCCGGGCGGCGGAGGCCTGCTCGATCTCGCAGCCGGCGCTGTCGTCACAGATCAAGGAACTGGAGGCGATGCTGGGCGCGCCGCTGGTCGAACGGGCCGCGCGGCAGATCCGTCTGACCACCCTGGGCGAGGAGTTTCTGCTGCGTGCGCGCAAGGTGCTGACCGATGTGGAGGAGATGTCCGAACTGGCCCGGCTGTCGGACGGGCCGCTGCAGGGCACGCTGCGCATCGGGGTCATTCCAACGGTGGCACCCTATCTTCTGCCTGCGATCATTCAGGAGCTTTCCAAGCGCCTGCCTGACCTGGAGCTGATGCCGCGCGAGTCGATCACCCGCTCGCTGGTCGAGGATTTGCTGCAATCCCGGCTGGATGTGGTTGTCGCCGCCCTGCCCGTCTCGGAGCCCGCCTTGCGGGAATTCGCGCTCTTCGAGGAAGACTTCGTGCTGGTCCGCTCGGCCAGGGATGCGGACCGCCCGGTGCCCAGCCCCGACAAGCTGCAGGAGATGAAGCTCTTGCTGCTCGAAGAGGGCCATTGCTTTCGCGATCAGGCGCTTTCGTTCTGCGACATGCGGCCCTCGGACCCCAGCCTGGTGATGGAGGGCTCCTCGCTGGCAACGCTGGTGCAGATGGTGAGCGCGGGGCTGGGCCTCACGCTGATCCCCGAAATGGCGGTGCCGCTGGAGACGACGGGCGCGCAGCTGTCGATCTCGCGGTTTGCGCGCAACACGCCCAAGCGCACCATCGGGATGGTCTGGCGCAAGACCAATCCGCTGGGCAAGCAGCTGCTGGAGCTGGGCGCGATCATCCGGCAGGTCGGTCAGGCGCAGAATGACGCGCTGAGGCTCTAGCCGCGCTCACTCCTGTTCAATAGAGCCGGTCCAGCTGCGCAGGAAGGTGTCACGGCGCAGCTTGTCGAGAAAGACCAGCAGGCCGGGCCCGAGGCGGATCGGGCGGATCACACTTTCATCCGCGCCCGCGCCATTGACCACCGGCGGCAGGCCGGTTGCCGCGACCAGTTCCGGGCGCAGGCGCATTCCGGCCAGAAAGTCGATCATCAGCCCGGCCGCCTGCGGTGCCTCGGCCGTCTGCGGGATGAGAGCGGTGCGCAGCATCACGGAGACAAAATCATCCATCTCGACGATCACGATCCCCGGCGTGTCCTCCAGCCGCGCCTGCGCGTAGGAGCCCAGCACGTTGTAGGCCAGGGCCAGCTCACCGCGCGCCACCGCATCGATCATCTCGCCCGAGCAGCAATAGAGCCGCGTGTTGAGCCGCCCCATGACCTCCGTGAGCCGCCAGAAGCTCTCGGTGTTGCGTGAATCCTGCGTGGCGAAGAGATAGCCGAGGCCAGAGACGCGCACATCATAGGTGCCGATGCGCCCGTCGAAGACCTGCGGATGGTCACGCAGGAGGGCAATCAGCCCGTCGCGGTTTTTGGGCAGAGGCAGCCGCTCGAAGGTGCGCGCGTTGAGCACCAGCACGGCGGGTTCCTGCGTGAAGGCGAAGATCTGGTCGCGCCACTTGGCCCAGGGTGGCAGCGCGGCGGTGGCGTCCGAGCTGTAGCGTTGCGCGAGCCCGTCATTGGCCAGCTTGGTCTGCAGATCCATCGCCGAGGAGATCGCCAGATCGTAGCGCGCGTTTTCGTCGTATAGCGCCATCATCACCTGCGCGGAGCTTGCCACATCATAGGTGATCGGGATCGGATGCACGGCCTGGAACGCCTCGATGATCGGCTCGAACACATCCGCGTCCGCGGTCGAGAGGATGCGCAATTCAGTGCCGCCCGGCGCCGGATAGCTGCGGCTTTCCTCAAGCTCGAAGGCGCTCGCCAACGTGGCCCAGAGGCTTAGGAGCAGGGCAAGACAAGCGTGACGCATGCGCCGGGGCCTCCTGTGTTGGGCGTGATCTCGAGCCTGCCGCCATGGGCCTCGGCCACGTCGCGCACTATGGTGAGGCCGAGGCCGGAGCCGACCACATCCTCCACATTCGAGCCGCGCGAGAAGCGCTCGGGCATGCGGGCCACGTCTTCTGCGACGAACCCGCGTCCCTGATCGCAGACCTCGAGTCGGCAGTCAGAGCCGGGGATCAGCCGCACGGTGATCTCGGTATCAGCAGGCGAGTATTTGATCGCGTTGTCGAGAATGTTGCGCACCGCATTCTGCAGCAGGATCGCATCGCCCTGCACCCGCAAGTCGGTCGCGGGCAGATCAAGCGTGATCGCTATGTCCTTTAGGTCCGCCGTGGGCGAGAGCCGGTCGACCGCGTCGCGCAGCAGCTCGCCCGGGTCGATCTCGTCGGTTTCCAGCTGGTCCGAGCGCAGGGTGACCATCGCGTGATCAAGCAGTTGACCGGCGGAGCGGGAGCTTTCATCGACGGCGCGGATCATCTGGCGCAGGGCCGCGCGGTTTTCCGGCTTTTCCATCTGCAGATGCACCATCTCGGCCTGCGTGCGCACGGTGGCCAGCGGCGTGCGCACCCGATGCGCAGCCTCGACGATCAGGTCTTCGGAGCGTGTCAGCGCCGCGCGCAGCCGGTCGATGAACCCGTTGAGCCCGCCCACCAGCGGCGTGAGTTCCGTGGGCGTCTCGGCGGTCACAGGGCGCAGGTCGCGCGGGCCGCGGCGACGCACCGCCTCGGCCAGACGGCTCAGCGGCGCCAGCGCGTTCTGGGCCGCGAAGGTGCTGAGCGCGGTGGCGGCGAGGAAGAACACGACGCCGATGGCCGTGGCCGTTGTCGTGATGCGCGAGGAGATCGCGGCGAGGCCCAGCCGCGTCTGCGCCACCACCACCTCGACCCGGTGGATACGCTCGGCGTTCAGCGCGCGGCGCACCACCACCGCGCGCACCGTGTCACCGCGATAGAGATAGGTGGCAAAGCGCGGGTCGCGCCCGGCCCCGCGCGCCTCGGGCACGGGCAGATCGTCATACCCCGTGAGCGTCTCGCCATCGAGGATCACATGGTAGAACACCCGGTCCTCGCTGACCGTGCCCAGCATCGAGAGCGCCGAGTAGGGGATTTCCACCCGCACGACGCCCGCGTCCGTATAGACCGCATCGGCGATGGAAGTGGCGGAGGCGGCGAGGATATTGTCCTGCGTGGCCTCCGTGGCGCGCTCGGCCACCACGCGCAGCGCCAGGAAGAAGACCACCGACAGCAGGGCCGCGACCAGCGCCAGCTGCACCACCAGACGCCGCCGTATGGAACTGGGCGCACCTGTCATTCCCGCCGCACCATGCGGTAGCCGAGGCCGCGCACCGTCTCGATGGTGGCCTGGGTCTCGCTCAGCTTGCGGCGCAACCGGCCCACATAGACCTCGATGGCATTCTCCGAAACATCATCAGCAAAGGAAAACAACCGATCCATCAGGTGCGACTTGGAAAAGATCTGGCCGGGCGCGGCAAAGAAGACCTCCAACAGCCGCATCTCGCGATTGCGCAGCTGTTCGGAACGCCCCCCCGCCGAGATGGTGCCCGCATTCGAATCGAATATGAGCCCCGCGAATTCCTTTTTGTTGTCCGCCGCCCCGCCCAGACGGCGCATAACGGCGCGGGCGCGCGCCTCAAGCTCGGCAAAGTCGAAGGGTTTGGTGATGTAGTCATCGGCCCCGAGATCAAGCAACCCGACCCGGTCCGACACCTCAGACCGCGCGGTCAGCACAATGACAGGCGTCGGATCATCCTGCGCGCGGTGGCGGCGCAGGAACTCGCGCCCGTCGCCATCGGGCAGCATAATATCGAGCAAAATCAGATCGTAAGCGACGGTGCGTGTAGCCAGCTCCGCATCCGCCAGGTTGCCCGCATGGTCCACCACATGCCCATCCACCGCAAAGCGCCCGGTCAGCGCACGGGCCAGGTCGGCGTTGTCTTCGACCAGCAAAAATCTCATTCGGATCGGCTCATTCTTCCAGCGTGACAGGTTCGTGTCAGGTTCCTACAGTCTTTTGACCACATGAAACGAGTGCAAACTCGTCAAGTCAAATGGGAGGAAACCAATGACGAAACGCTTCTTGAAGGCGCTCATGACGGGTGCCGTGTTGTCTGTTGGCGTGGCAAGTGGGGCCACGGCGGCGGAGTGCATCGCGCCTGCGAACCCCGGCGGCGGCTGGGACTTCACCTGCCGTCAGATCGGCAAGATCATGTATGACATCGGCGCGGTGGATCAGCCCGTGCAGGTCACCAACATGCCCGGCGCGGGCGGCGGTCTGGCCTACAACCACGTGGTCTCCGAACGCTCGGATGATGCGGATGTGATCATCGCCGCCTCCTCGGCCACCACCACGCGTCTCGCGCAGAACGCCTATGCCGGTATGACCGCGGATCAGGTCCGCTTTGTCGGCGCCATCGGGGCAGACCCGGGTGTGATCGCCGTGGCGGCAGACAGCGAATACCAGAACCTTGGCGATCTGGTTGAGGCGATCAAGGCCGATCCGGGTTCGGTGGCCTTTGCCGGTGGCTCCGCGGTGGGTGGTTTTGACCACCTCAAGCCCCTGATGATCCTGAAAGAGGCCGGGTTCACCGATATCACGAAGGTGAAATACATCGGTGTCGACGGTGGCGCGGATGCAATCACCCAGACGGTGGGCGGCTTCACCCAAGCCATGACCGGCGACATGTCGGAAATTGTCTCCTTCCTTGCGAATGGCGACATCCGCGTGATCGCGGTGCTGACCGAAGAGCGGGTGCCGGGCTTTGACGACATTCCCACCGCGAAGGAGCAAGGCTTTGACGTGGTCGCGGTGAACTGGCGTGGCCTTTACGTGCCCAAGGACATCTCGGATGAGAAGTTCGACGAGTGGGCCGGCAAGCTGCAACAGGTCGCGGACAGCGATGCCTGGGCGCAAGCGATGATCGACAATGGCCTGGCCCCTTTCACCAAGGTGGGCGGCGACTTCCAAGCCTATGTTGATGGCCTCGTGACCGAGATCAACAGCATGTCGAAAGAGCTTGGGGTCCTGCAGTAATGGCCTCGGACCGGATTTTTGGTCTGGTCTGTCTGATCACGGCGGTCGCGTACATCGCGGCCGCCACCCAGATCCAGACGAACCTCTTCTCGGGTGAATTCCTGCCCAAGCTTTTCCCGCTGATGATCGGCGGCGTGGCGGCGCTCTGCTCGCTCACCATCATGTTCCGGCCAGACCCGGACCCGAACTGGCCGGTCGCGCGCACATGGGGTGCCATGGCGGTGGCGGTGCTGGTACTCTGCATCTACGCGGTGATGATAACGCCTCTGGGCTTCATCCTGCCCACGGCGATTGCAGCGGGCATTCTGAGCTATCAGATTTCGCCCAATGTGAAGCCCGCGATTGCAGCGGGTGTCGGGCTGTCGCTGGGGCTGTTCGTTCTGTTCAAATTCGCATTGGGCTTGGGCAATATCGTCGCCTACAAGGTGCCGACCGCCGCCAAGCTCTGGGATGCGCTCACCATTCTCATTCCATTCGTGGGGCACTGACATGGATATCCTTGCCAATCTTGCGCTCGGGTTTTCCGTGGCGCTCTCGCCCTTCACGCTGTTTCTCGCGGTCTGCGGCTGTTTTCTGGGCACGATCATAGGTGCGCTGCCCGGCCTCGGCCCGTCCAATGGCGTGGCGATCCTGATCCCCATCACCTTCACGCTGGGCCTCGATGCGACTTCGGCGCTAGTGCTAATGACCTCAGTTTACTACGGCGCGATGTACGGCGGGCGGATCTCCTCGATCCTGCTGAACATCCCCGGCGACGAGCCCGCGCTGATGACCACGCTTGACGGCTACCCGATGGCCAAGCAGGGCCGCGCAGGCGACGCGCTGGTGCTCTCCGGCGTCGCCTCCTTCGTCGGTGCCTTGCTGGCAACCGTGGGCCTGATGTTCTTGGCGCCGACGCTGGCGCGGGTGGCCTTCTACTTCGGCCCGGCGGAGTATTTCGCGCTCTATCTCTTGGCCTTCTGCACGCTGGGCGGCATGGCGTCGAACAACCAGGCGAAGGCAGCGCTGGCGGCCTGTATGGGCCTCGGCATCGCGATGATCGGGGTGGACAGCTCCTCCGGACTGCCGCGCCTCACGGGCGGCAACCTGCACCTCTTTGACGGCATCGACTTCCTTGTCGCCATCGTGGGGCTCTTCGCCATCGCAGAAGTCTTCTTCTTCATCGAAAGCCATGGCAAAGGCTCCTCCATCGGCGTGAAACTCGACAAGGTGCGCATCCCTTGGAAGGATATCATGTCCACGAAATGGACCATGCTGCGCGCCTCTGGTGTGGGCTTCATCGCGGGCATCCTGCCGGGTGCGGGCGCCTCGCTGGGCTCCTTCCTCGCCTATATGTCGGAGAAATCCGTGGCCGGTGAGAAAGGCGGGTTCGGTACTGGCGTGCCGAAAGGCGTAGCCGCCCCGGAGGCCGGCAACAACTCCGCCGCCGGTGGCGCGCTGGTGCCTATGTTGACGCTGGGCGTTCCGGGCTCCGGGACTACAGCGGTGCTGCTGGCCCTGCTGATGACACTGAACATCACGCCGGGGCCCACACTCTTCACTGAACGGGCGGATGTGGTCTGGGGGCTTATCGCCTCCCTGCTGATCGCCAATGTGGTGCTCCTGCTGATGAACGTGCCGATGGTGAAGATCTTCGTGAAGATCCTCTCGGTCCCCGCCTGGGTGCTGCTGCCGGGCGTCACGATGATTTCCTTCGTGGGGATCTACTCGCTCTCGGGCAGCTACTTCGATCTGCTGCTGATGGTGGGCTTCGGTGTGCTGGGCTACATCCTGCGTAAGCTCGATGTGCCCACTGTGCCAGTGATCCTGGGGATCCTGCTGGGCGGCAATATGGAAGACGCGCTGCGCCGAGCCATGACGCTGTCGGATGGGGACCCCACCTATCTCTTCTCCAGCCCCATCGCGATTGGGCTCTGGGTGGCGGCCATCGCGGGCTTCGTCGCCCCCATGTTCCTGCGCAACATCCTGAAGAAACCCCAAGCGGTGACGGATTGATGGGCGGCGCAGCCGCCCTGCCCGGCCTTGCCGGGCATTGCCGGGGCGCAGGCGGGCGCGGGCCAAGGCCCGCGCCCGCCTGCGCCCCGGCTCCCCGCGCTCCGCGCCACCGTTCGGTCTCATGACCCGGGTTCTGATCCCCTCTGGCGCTCTTGGCCTGAACTACGACGCCACGGCCCTGTCCCGCGGGATCGCGGCCAGGCCAGATATTATCGCCATCGACGGTGGTTCGACCGACAGCGGGCCCTCCTATCTCGGACAGGGTGTGTCGAAATACGCCCGCGCCTCGACCAAGCTGGAGTGGGCCGGCTTGATGACAGCCCGCGCCGAAGCGGAGGTTCCGCTGGTCATCGGCACCGCAGGCACTTGTGGCGCGGACACGGCCGTGGACTGGATGCTCGACATCACGCGCGAAATCGCCACCGAGCAGGGCACACCGCTCAAGGTCGCGGTTTTGCGGTCCTCGCAAGACCCCGAGCGCATCGCCACAGCCTTCGAAGCGGGCGAGATCACCCCGCTCTCCGGTGCGCCAGAGGTGACGCCGCAGGACATCCGCGCCTGCTCCAACATCGTAGCGCTCGCGGGGGCCGAGCAGATCGCCGCGGCCATTGAGACCGGCGCGGATATCATCCTCGCCGGGCGCACCACCGACACCGCGATCATCGCCGCCCTGCCGCTGATGCGCGGAGATCACACGGGCGGCGCCTGGCACGGCGCCAAGATCGGCGAATGCGGCGCGCTCTGCGCCACGAACCCGCAGTCAGGTGTCATCCTGATCGACTTCGACGATACAGGCTTCACCGTGACGCCGCTGGCCGATGGCGCCCACGCGAGTCCGCACACCGTCTCGGCGCATATGCTCTATGAGAACTCCGATCCGTTCATCCTGCATGAACCCGGCGGCCATCTGGATGTGACCGGCGCCCGCTACACCGCGGTGGACGACACCTCCGTGCGCGTCGAGGGCTCCGAATGGGTGCCCTCTGACCGCTACACGGTCAAGCTCGAAGGCGCGCGGCCCGCGGGCTGTCGAACGGTGCTCATGGCGCTCCTCCGCGATCCCCATTATGTGGCCAACGCTGCCGCCTGGGCCGCGGATATCGTGACCAAATGCAGCGCCAAAGTGCTGGATCGCATGGACATCACGGCGCAAGACTTCACGCTGGAAATCCGGCTTATGGGTCAGTCGGCCAGCTTCGGTACACTGGAAACGCGGGTCAGTGACCCGGTGGAGATCGGCGTCATCGGCATCATCACCGCGCCCACCGAAGACCAGGCCGCCGAGATCGGCAAGCTCTTGAACCCCTACCTGCTGCACCACCCGCTAACACAGGAGGAGGAACAGCCCACCTTCGCCTTCCTCTTTTCGCCGCCCGACATGCACCAGGGCACCGTCTATGAATTCGCACTGCACCACCTGCTGCATCTGGACGACCCGATGGAAGCCTTCCGGCTGGAGGTGATCGACATTGGCTGAGCTCCGCACCCTTGTCAGCAAGGTCCGCAGCAAGAATGCGGGGCCGTTCTGGCTAACCATCGACATCTTCTGCGGCAGCCCCGAGGCCTATGCGCGTGTCGTCGACGACCTGAGCACCCAGCAGATCGCCGCGGTGTTTCAGGCCGACAGCCAGACCGTGAAACGCTTCGACATGCCCGATCTCAACGTGGTTAAATTCTCACTGCCCCGCCCCACGGTGCAAGGCGCGATCGGCGACCGTGACATGCACGGCGCCTCCTGGGCCGCGCTGGTTGGTGAGCTTGATATTTAACGGTTTTTCCCGCCTCGCAGGCCAGATCTGACAACGCTCTGTTTCCAGAACAGGGCACAATCAGGTCGCCGCGCCTCCGCAGTTTCGTGCTGAAATTGCCTTATTCCGACCGCATTGCACCGCTAGATTTCGATGAATTGCGACAGTTGCGGGGCCGCACCAATGCATCTTTCCATCGTCGTTCCATGCATGAACGAGCAGGACGTCATCCCGGCGCTGGTCGACCGGCTGTCGGCTGCGATTGCGCCCTGGCGCAATACGGCGGAGATCGTGCTGGTCGATGACGGCTCGACCGATGGCACCTGGGAAGCCATCCAGGACGCGCGCCTGCGCTGCCCCAACCTCGTGGGCGTCAGGCTCTCGGCCAACCGGGGCCACCAGATCGCGCTGACCGCCGGGCTGGAAGCGGCACAGGGCGAACGGATCATGATGCTCGACGCGGACCTGCAGGACCCGCCCGAGCTGCTGCCCGACATGATGCTGATGATGGACCAGGACTATGACGTGGTCTATGGCCGCCGGATCGAGCGGCAGGGCGAGAGCCTCTTCAAACGCGCCACGGCCTTTGCGTTCTACCGCATCCTCAACACGCTGTCGGATGTGCCGATCCCGCGCGATACCGGGGATTTCCGGCTGGTGAACCGCAAGACGCTGGACGCGGTGCTGGCCATGCCCGAGCGCGCGCGCTTCATCCGGGGCATGTTCGCCTGGGCCGGGTTCCGGCAGATCGGCATTGAATACACCCGCGCCCCGCGCGAAGTGGGCGAGACGAAGTACCCTTTCCGCGCGATGCTGCGCTTTGCCGTGGACGCGATGACGTCCTTCTCGACCAAACCACTGAAACTTGCCACGCGGCTGTCCTTTGCGAGCCTCGGCATCACGGCGCTGATGACGGTCTATGTGGCCTATTCGCTGATCCTCTACCAGACCGCGCCCGGCTGGGCCTCGGTGGTGCTGGCGATCAGCTTTTTCTCAGGCGTGCAACTGCTGACCCTCGGGATCATGGGCGAATACATCGGGCGCCTCTATGTCGAGGCCAAGAACCGCCCGCTCTACTTCGTCAGCGAGGAGCTGCGCGAGACACCTGCCGCCTCCATCCGGAAGTCGGCCTGATGCGGATGGCGCGCTTTGCCCTGATCGGCGGCCTCGTGGCGCTGAGCTATCTGCTGCTCTACCTGGGCTTTCTCGCGCTCGATCTGCCGCGCGGACTGGCCAATGCGCTGGCCTTCGCAAGCGCCATTTGCCTGCAATACGTGGGCCAGGCCGGGTTCACTTTCCGCAAAAGGCTGTTGAACAACGCGCAGATGGCGCGCTTTGGCGTGATGGTGGCCCTCGGTTTCGTGACCTCCGCCGTGATCACCGGCTGGCTCGCGCCGGGGCTCGGCCTGCCGGATTGGGCCGCCGCGGTGATCGTGACCGTGGTGCTGCCGGTGCAGAACTACATCATCATGAGCGCCTGGGTCTTCGCCACACATGAAACGGGAGGGACACCCTCATGAGACATATCTACAGCGGCACATTCTTTGACTACATCGACGCCAGCGCGCGCGCCTCGGCGCAGCGCTTCACCGCGCTGCTCTTCCCGATGCTGCGGCCCACGAGCGTGATCGACCTGGGCTGCGGGCGCGGCGTGTGGTTGGACGAATGGCTGCGGGCGGGTGCGACAGACGTGCTGGGTGCCGATGGCGATTATGTGGACCAGGACGCGCTCGAGATCGACCGGGCGACCTTCCTGCCCGCGGACCTGACCCGGCCGCTGACCCCCGGGCGCCGCTTTGACCTCGCGCAGAGCCTCGAGGTGGGCGAACACCTGCCCGCGAGCGCCGCCGAGACGCTGGTCGACAGCCTGACCGCCGCCTCCGACCGGGTGCTGTTTTCCGCCGCCGTCGTCGGGCAAGGCGGCGAGTTCCATGTGAACGAACGCCCGCTATCCTACTGGCAAGGGCTCTTCGAAGCGCGCGGCTATCGCGCCTATGACTGTGTGCGCCCGCATCTGCAGGACACCCGCGCGGTGGCGCCCTGGTATCGCTACAACGCCGTGCTCTACGTGAATGACGCAGGCCGCGCCGGGCTGCCCGAGGCGGTGCTGCGCCATGCGCTCCCCGACGGCGCCAAGGTAATGAACGGCGGCGATTCCCTGTGGCGCCTGCGCTGCGCGGTGCTCGCCCGCCTGCCGCAGACCACGGTCACCCGCATCGCCCAGATGCGCGCAGCGCTTCTGGCCATGCGGGCGCGCTCTGCGGCCACCCGCGCGCAGGCCTCGGCCTGATCTCATGGCGGTGACCGAGATGACACGGGCGCCCGCGGCCCCGCGGGTTCGGATCCCGCCGGTGTTCTGGATCGCACTGGCCGTGCTCGCGCTCATCTCCCTGCCGAACCTGCGGGATCCGATGATCCGGCACGATGATTTCCCCGCTCTGCTCGGCCATGCGGATCTGTTCTGGAACAAGACGCTGCACGAGGGGCGCTGGCTCAACTACATCTGGCACCTGCGCGGGGTGATCACGCCCGCCTGGCTCAACTTCGCGCTCTACCAGCTCTGCTGGGCGATCTTTGCCACCGCGTTGGCGGTTGCGGCGACGCGCCACGACCGGTCGCTCATCGCTGCCTCGCTCATCGCGGCGCTGATCCTCGTGGCGCCCCCCGCCACGCTGATCTCGCATTGGTTCAACACGCTGCAGCCGGGCCTCGCGCTCGTCGCGCTCTATGGCGTGATCGTCTGCTGCGCGCCGCAACGAACCGCGCGGCTCCTGCTGCCCGTGTTCACCGTGCCGGCCTTCATGGCCTACACGACCTATCCGCTGCTGCTGTTGGCCCTGTGCCTTGTGGCCACCGAGCGGCGCACGCTGGCCGATCTGGCCGGTCTCCTGCTGCTCTTCTGCGCCAGTTTCCTGGCAGCTGTACTGATCACCTATACGCTGAACTGGCACGTGCACGGCATCTTTGGCGTGCCGCTGGCGGATTGGCGCGAAGCCGAACCCGCCGCCGATCTGGCCGGGCTCTGGGCCAACCTCGACTGGGTCCAGACCTCCTTTTCCAAGTTGCTGGCGCGGATCAGCATGGGCTCCTCTGCACTGCTCATGGTTCAGGTCGCGGGCCTGGCCGCTGCGGCCTGGATCATGTTGCGCCGGGCCCCGATGGAGCTGCTCTATCTCTGCGCAGGGCTGGTCACAGGCCTGGCTCTCGTGACGCTGCAGGCCGCCAAACTGGGCGTCTTCGTGCCGCCGCGCGCGATGATCTTCGCCTGGGTCTTCCTGGCGCTCATCTTCATGCGCGGCGCGCAGATGCTCAGTGCCGAGCCGCGCCCGGTCGCGCCCCTGGGGCTGATCGCCTGCGTCGTCATAGTGCTCGCCCATGGCAACACTGCGTACCAGCGCTATGCCGGCTTTCACATGTGGCAAGAGCAGACCCGCGCCGTCGGCACAGAACTTGCCGCCCTGCCCGGCCCCGTCCATGTCTTCGGCCGCGCGATGGAGAGCACCGCCGGGCGCACGGCCTCGATCCAGTCCGACCTCGCGCTCAAGTATCGATTGGAACAGCTCACCGGACATGAGATCATCCTGTGCGATGCCGCCGAGACGCGCTGTGACGCCATGCCCGAGCCGCCCGAGGCCAGCGCCGGCTGGCAGGTGGTGCGGACCCCGACCAGCACGGCGCTGCGCATCCCCAAGGCGGCGGCACCGGCCACACCCTGACGGCGCGGTTGCATCTGGGCCGCGCCCGGTGGCAAATACCGTCATCCTCTTGGAACCATCCTGTGACAGTGTGGTTGATCTCAGGGTGTGCGCGGGGCGCGCCCAAATCGACAAGTGAGCGTGCACCACATGTATTTCGGCCTCACCGTTCTCTTCTGGCTCCTTCTGGCCGCGGTGCTGTTCACCACGCTGGCGCCGCTCACCAACAGCGCGCAGTGGTGGGTGCGCGGCTGGGATTTCCCACGGGTCCATATCGCTGCGGCCGCACTGGCGACAGCGGCGCTGGGGCTCGCGATCACCGGTCTGCCCGCGCGCGGTGCGATGATTGTCCTGATCTGCTGCGCGCTCTACCAGGCCTACCGGGTGATGCCCTACACACCGCTGGCGCAGAAAGAGTTGGCCCTCGTCCCCGAAACGCCCGCCGACCAGCAGGTCTCGGTCCTTGCCGTCAACGTGCTGATGGAGAACACCGATCACGACCGGCTGCGCGCGCTGATCGATCGGGAAGACCCCGATGTGCTCTTCCTGATGGAGACCGATCAGGTGTGGATCGACGCGCTGGAGGACCAGCTTGCCCGCTACGAGACGGTGCTGCGGCATCCGCTGTCCAACTACTATGGCGCCGTCTTTGCCACGCGCCTGCCCACCACCCGCGCCGAGATGGTCTTTCTCAGCGATGACGACACCCCCGCGGTGCTCGCCCAGCTCACCGCGCCCACGGGCGATTTCTTCTTCGTCGGCCTGCACCCGCAGCCCCCGGTGCCGGGCACCGACACCGAAGCGCGTGATGCCCAGATCAAGCGCGCCGCACAGCTGGCCGACCGCACCATCCTGCCAGTGGTGGCGATGGGCGATTTCAACGATGTCGCTTGGTCCTGGACGTCGGAGCGGTTCAAGCGCTATGGCGATTTTCGCGACCCGCGCGTGGGCCGGGGCATGCTGCCCAGCTTTGACGCCAATTCCTGGATCATGCGCTTTCCCATCGACCAGCTCTACCTCACCCAAGGGGTCGAACTGGTGTCCTTCGGGCGGCTGGAACACGTGGGCTCGGACCACTTCCCGATGAAGGCGGTGGTGACGGTGACGGGGCTCGACCCCTAAGTGACAGGTATGGCGATCCCTGAAGGACTCGAACCCTCAACCTGCTGATTAGAAGTCAGCTGCTCTATCCAGTTGAGCTAAGGGACCGCTGCTGTCGTTCATGCCGCAGCGGGGCGAGGCGCGCAAGCCTCAGATCGCGCGCGTCATGAAATGGCTGAGCGGATCGTGGGTATAGCTGCCGAAGGGCGGGCAATCGCTGAACCCCGCACTTTCGTAGAGCCGGCGCGACGCCAGATGCTCGGGGCCAGACCCGGTCTCGAGGCTGAGATGCTGCAGACCTTTCGCCTGCGCCGCGGCGATCAGCGCCTCGAGCAGGGCCCGCGCCACGCCGCGCCCGCGCGCCTCTTCCGCCGTGTGCATGGATTTCACCTCGCCCCAGGTGCCGAAGTCCCGAATGCCGCCCACCGCCAAGAGCACCCCCTCCTCGCGCAAGGCGCATAAGGTGATATCGGGATGTGCCAATTCGTCCTTTGGCAACACATGGCAACTTTCGGGTGGGGTTTGCGCCCGCATCAGCGCAAAGTGCCGGTCGAGCAGTGCGGCGACATCCGGCTCCGTGACCTCGGCGCGCGCGATATCAAACGCCATCAGTGGGTCCAGGCACCACGCCGTCCTGTGGCGAAATTCTCGCCATATCCGCCCGCGCGGATATTGGGACGGCGCTTCTTGGGCTCCTGCACATCCGCCTCGATCCCGTTGTCCTGCGCGTATTCCACCGCCGCTTCTTTGGTCTTGAAGCGCAGACGCACCTGGCTCTGCATGTCATCCGACGAGGTCCAACCCATCAGCGGATCGACCTCGCGCGCCGAAGCCGGCGCAAACTCCAGCACCCAGTTGTGGGTCTTGGCCGTGCCCGACTGCATGGCGGTCTTGGCGGGCTGATAAATCCGGGCGCGCATCGATGACATCCTCACATTGATCCCCTCTATATCAGCATTTTGCGTGCCTTCGGCAAGACGGCAATGCAGGGTATTTGACCAAAGACCGGGCCGCCCTGTGGCGCAACGGCGACAACGCCCCGCGATCCCTTCGCGCGTTAACGTTTCGCTAACCATGTCCTTTCACCCTTGATGCCGATTGGGAATCGGGAAAGGAGCGATGGCGGTGGGACGCAATCAACACGGGTTTTCAGAAGAGGCCATGCGCGGGCTCGAGGATCTGGACAGGCGCATCCCCTCCTGGGCAGAGACACGGGCGCTGGACCCTGGGGAATTCCCGAGCCGCGGCGGCGGCCCCTCGCCGCATTACATCGGCCACCGCGGACGCCTGCGCGACCGCTTCCTGCAGGGCGGCCATGCGCCGATGCCCGAATACGAGCTGCTCGAGCTTCTGCTTTTCAATGCGATCGAACGGATCGACGTAAAACCGCTGGCCAAGCGGCTGCTGTCGACCTTTGGCGACCTCAACGGCGTGATCGCCGCCTCGGAACACCGGCTCATGCAGGTGCGCGGCACCACGAAAAAGGTCTATCTGCAACTGCGGATCGTCGAAGCCTTTGCCCATCGCATGGCGCAGGCCAAGGTGCTGGAACGCTGCGCACTGCAGGGCTGGGACGACCTGATCACCTATTGCCGCACCACCATGGCGCACCGCGACACCGAGCAGTTTCGCATCCTGTTTCTCGACAACCGCAACACCGTGATCGCTGACGAGGAACAATCGCGCGGCACCGTGAACCACGTGCCCGTCTACCCGCGCGAGGTGGTCAAACGGGCGCTGGAGCTCAATGCCTCGGCGCTGATCCTCGTGCACAACCACCCCTCGGGCGATCCTTCGCCCAGCGATGCCGATGTGCTGATGACCGACACCATCGTGGTGGCCTGCAAAGCCATCGATGTGCGGGTGCATGACCACGTGATCATCGGCAAGACCGAGGAGACCTCCTTCAAGACGCTCGGCCTGCTCTGAGCGCCTGCAAGATTGACAGCCGCGGCCCTGCCCTGTGACAGTGGGCCGAGACCCTACGAAAGGCACACCCCATGCGGTTGCCCCTGCGCGCCCTGACCACCCTCGCCGCGGCCTTGTTGCCCGCGGCCCTGCCCGCCTCGCAAAGCTGCACCGATGACGCGATGCTGGTCTTTGACGGCTCGGGCTCGATGTCCGAGATGGGGTTCAACCTTCTGGACGAGCCGCGCATCTTCGAGGCGCGCCGCGCGGTGCAGGACAGCATGCCGCAGATCGCCGCCGTGCGCCGCGTGGGCCTGGTGATCTACGGCCCCGGCCAGCCCCAGGCCTGCGGCAATATCGAGCTGCGCTTCGGCCCGCGCCCGAACGCGGCGAAGCCCATCATCGACGCGGTGGAACGGCTGCAGCCCGCAGGCGAGACGCCGCTGACCAAGGCCGTCGAGCGCGCCGCGGAGGTGCTGAACTACCGCGAGGAGCCGGGCGCGATCGTGCTGCTCACCGACGGCAAGGAGACCTGCGACGGTCAGCCCTGCGCGCTTGCGACGACGCTGGCCGCAGAGGCCCATGACCTCACCGTTCACGTGATCGGCTTCAAGGTGCGCGACGATCATTTCGGGTGGGATGATCCGCAGGATGACGACTACGAGCGCCGGGTGACCGTCGCCCGCTGCCTCGCCGACCGCACCGGCGGCACCTATGCCTCCGCCGAGACGCTGGACGAGCTGACCGAGGCGCTGACCCGCACGCTGGGCTGCCAGCTGATCGGGCAGCGGGCGGGTGCAAAAGGCCGCCTGCCCAGTTGACAGTTTTTGTCACGAGCGACCTCTGCGCCTCTTGAACCCCTGACAATTCGTGGCACCTTAAGAGGACCTCCAAAAGGACCTCCCATGCCCTACGCCCAGACCGATTCGTCCGACGTGCCCGCCGTCATGGCCCACCCCGCACCCGATGTGCGCAGCCGCCCCAAGCTGGAGGGTGGCAAGGCATTCGTCATGGCCACGGAGTTCGAACCGGCGGGCGACCAGCCCACCGCCATCGAAGAGCTGAGCGCCGGTGTCTTGGACGGCGAGCGCGACCAGGTGCTGCTCGGCGCCACCGGCACGGGCAAGACCTTCACCATGGCCAAGGTGATCGAGGAGACCCAGCGCCCCGCGATCATCCTCGCGCCCAACAAGACGCTTGCCGCGCAGCTCTATGGCGAGTTCAAGGGCTTCTTCCCGGAGAACGCGGTGGAGTATTTCGTCAGCTATTACGACTACTACCAGCCCGAAGCTTACGTGCCGCGCAGCGACACCTACATCGAGAAAGAGAGCCAGATCAACGAACAGATCGACCGGATGCGCCACTCCGCCACCCGGGCGCTGCTCGAACGCGACGATGTGATCATCGTGGCTTCCGTCTCCTGCATCTACGGCATCGGCTCGGTCGAGACCTATGGCGCGATGACGCAGGACCTCAAGACCGGCTCCATGTACGACCAGCGACAGGTCATGGCCGACCTCGTGGCCCAGCAGTACCGCCGCAACGATCAGGCGTTCCAGCGCGGGTCGTTCCGCGTGCGTGGTGACAGCCTGGAAATCTTCCCCGCGCACCTCGAAGACCGCGCGTGGAAGTTATCTTTTTTCGGCGAAGAACTGGAATCTATCACCGAGTTTGACCCGCTGACCGGTGAGAAAACCGATAACTTTGACCAAATCCGCGTTTATGCCAACAGCCACTACGTGACACCGAAGCCGACGATGCAGCAGGCGATCATCGGTATCAAGAAAGAGCTGAAGATCAGGCTGGATCAGCTTGTTTCCGAAGGAAAACTGCTCGAAGCGCAGCGGTTGGAGCAACGCACGAACTTCGATCTGGAGATGTTGGAGGCAACGGGCGTCTGCAACGGCATCGAGAACTATTCGCGCTATCTCACGGGCCGCGCCCCGGGTGAGCCGCCCCCCACGCTCTTCGAGTTCATCCCCGATCACGCGATTGTCTTTGCGGATGAAAGCCACGTCTCCGTTCCGCAGATCGGCGGCATGTACAAGGGCGACTATCGGCGCAAGTTCACGCTGGCCGAGCACGGCTTCCGCCTGCCCTCCTGCATGGACAACCGCCCCCTGAAGTTCGAGGAGTGGGACGCGATGCGCCCGCAGTCCGTCTTTGTCTCGGCCACACCTGCGTCATGGGAGATCGAACAGACCGGTGGTGTGTTCACTGAACAGGTAATCCGCCCCACCGGCCTGCTGGACCCGGAGGTGGAGATCCGACCCGTCGAGATGCAGGTGGACGACCTGCTCGACGAGGTGCGCAAGGTCGCCGAGGCGGGCTACCGCACGCTCTGCACCACGCTGACCAAGCGCATGGCGGAGGACCTGACCGAATACATGCACGAGCAGGGCATCCGCGTGCGCTACATGCACTCCGACATCGACACGATCGAGCGTATCGAGATTCTGCGCGACCTGCGCCTCGGCGCCTTCGACGTGCTGGTCGGCATCAACCTCCTGCGCGAGGGGCTCGACATCCCCGAATGCGGGCTGGTCGCGATCCTTGATGCGGATAAAGAGGGCTTCTTGCGCTCCGAAACCTCGCTGATCCAGACCATCGGCCGTGCCGCGCGCAACGCCGACGGGCGCGTGATCATGTATGCCGACAAGATCACCGGCTCGATGGAGCGCGCGCTGGCCGAGACCGACCGCCGCCGCGCCAAGCAGATCGCTTATAACGAGGAACACGGGATCACGCCCGAGACCGTGAAGAAGAACGTCGAGGACATCCTCGCCGGGCTCTACCAGGGCGACACCGATCAGGCGCGCGTGACGGCAAAGATCGACACCCAGATGGCTGGTGGCAACCTGCAGGCGGTGCTCGACGGGCTGCGCGCCGACATGCGGAAAGCGGCGGAAAACCTCGAATTCGAAGAAGCCGCGCGCCTGCGCGACGAGGTCAAACGGCTTGAGGCGGTGGACCTCGCCATCGCCGACGACCCCATGGCTCGGCAGTATGCTGTCGAGAAGGCCGTCGACGACGCCCAGAAAGCCTCAGGCCGCAGCACCATGGGCCGTGGCGGCATGCGGGGTGGCACGCGGCGGAAACGCAAGGGGCGGTAACGGCCTGGCCGAAAATGAAGACCGGCGCGCCAAGGTAGCGCGCCGACGATACCTTTGGAGCCCTTCGGTCGTCAGCCGCGTCTGCGGCGCAGCAGATGCAGCCCGGCTAATGCTCCAAGCAGAAGCGGGGCACCCGCTGGAAGCGGGACCGGGGTCAGACCCCCGTCCTCATCAAAGGTGTATTCAACCGTCAACGTAGCACCTGCGGAGGTCGAGAACTGTGTGAGCAGGGTCCCTGCGCCGCTGCCGCTGGACAAGCCTTCGCCGGTCAGGTCGATGTCGGCGGTGCCGAGACCGGTGAAGAAGGCCAGCGTGGCCGCATCGTTAAAGATATTCACCACGCTGTCATCGCTGGTAAGGCCCAGGAACGTCGCGCCGGAGCCTCCATCGAAATCGACGACGCCATCAAAAGCGGTAAAGGTCTCGACCACGCTCGCCACCGGGGCGACAACACCAAGTGCCGCCGGCAGACCTGCGCCCGTGGCGGTGATCCGGGCCTCGACATCCAATGTCACCTCGGACGGCGATCCATCAAGGCTCTCGGCAGCGGCATTCCCTTCCACCTCACCAAACAGCGTGACGCGCACGCTGGTCAATGTGCCCAGGGACGGGTCAAACTGGCTGACGGATGCTGTTTCGGACCAATCGGTCGGCTGAATCGCCACGGTGTCCGAAAAAGAAATCGTGGCTGCCGCCGATGCGGTGGCCGATACCGCCATCACAGCTGCCGCCAAAACGAAACGCTTCATCATGAAAAATCCCCCACTTTAAATATCCTTAATTTCGCTTGCCAGCTTTGCTCACGTTACGTCAAGCCACTACTTTGACGGGAGGGAACGGGACACTCTGGCGGATTTTCCCCCACTGGTGGCATAAGCCGCTGACAACACGCAGCGATAGGGCCCCCGCTTGCCTGAAATCTCGCCGGTTTCACAATAATGTCATAGGCGCTCGGGAGCCCAACTCCGGCCAGCTCTGAGCGCTTTTCCCGTGGCAGGCCACATGCAACAGCAGCACGGTCCCCTTGGACGGGTTTTTGTGCTATGCTGTCCACATTTCAGATCAAATCCATTTTAAACCGCGAGTATTTATGACCCAATTTGCCTTCGGCTATGCTTTCGCCCTCTTCACCGCGCTCATCGTCATCATCGGCGATTTCGCCATCAAAACCGCCGCCGACGCGGGCCACACGATCACCTCGACCTATGTCGCCATCGGCGTGGCCCTCTACGGCGTCTCCGCGCTCTTCTGGTTCTTTGCGATGCAGCACGTCACCCTCGCACAGGCGGGCGTGGCCTATTCCATGCTCACGCTGGTCGCCCTGGCGATCATCGGGTCCGTGTGGTTCGGCGAAGACCTGCACGCGCGCGAATACGCCGGGCTCGGCTGCGCGCTGCTGTCGATGGTGCTGATGAGCCGGCTGGCCTGACCCGCCAGCCGCGCCCACTTAAAAGTCGAAGATGTCTTCGAGAAACCCGCCGCGCTTCTTCTTGCGGTATCCGCGGTCGCCCCGGTCGTCATAGCCGCGCTGTTGCGGCGGCGGAGGTGGGGCTGCCGCCGCACTCCGGTCGATGATCTTGTCGAGCTCGCCCCGGTCCAGCCAGACCCCGCGGCAGTCCGGGCAATAGTCAATCTCGACCCCACTGCGGTCGGTGATCACAAGTGTTGCTCCATCCACGGGGCATTTCATAAGGCGGTCTCCTCTGGTTGCGATACGTTCCGGTACATGTAGGGGCGCGGGCGCCGGTTTTCATCCGGCAGGCCCGAGATTTCGCCTAGGCTGGTCAAGCCCCGCCGCCAGCCTAGCTGTGCGTCATGAAAGCTGTGCTCCCGTCCCTGATGCTCGCCGCCACGACCGCCCACGCGTGGGAGTTCACGCCCGGCCTGCCCTGCCGCCTCACCCATGAGACGGCGGAGGTGGCGGTCGAACTGACCCATGACCCGACCCAGCCGCTCTATTCCATCACGCTGACCCGCTCCGCGCCCTGGGCCCCCGCGCCGGTCTTCGCGATGGACTTCGAAGGGAGTGCGGCCCTTGGCATCGCGACCGACCGGCATCAGCTCAGCGGGGACGGCACCGCGCTCACCGTGACCGACCGGGGCTTTGGCAACGTGCTGCGCGGGCTTGCCTTCAACGACACCGCCATCGCCACCCTGGGCGATCAGCGCGTCGCGATCCCGCTGCAAGGCGCCGCCGAGCCGGTCGAGCAGTTCCGCCGCTGCGAGGCCCGCGCCGGGGCTTAGCGCCCCACAGAAGAAAGCCAGTGCGTGCCGGTGACGCCTGTCGCCGCGCGGCGACGCCCGCGCAGCGCCCGATCCCCCTCAATGGGGGTGAGGGCGCTTTCCCCCCAAGTCTCCGGCGCCGTCCTTGACGTAACGCGCGCATTGCGGAGGGGATCCTCCACGCGCACACGGGCATTTACCAATTGTTAAGGCCCGTTAACCATGATCCGCGCCGGGAGACTGGTATGATGCGGCACTTCGCGCTGGCCATTGGGATCTTGCTGGCAAGCGCGCAGACCGCGCCCGCGGGCCCGTGGCTGCGCGAGAAGGGCAAGGGCTTCGCCGCCGCCTCCAGCAGCGTCACGGCGGAGAAAGACATCTCGGGCTCGATCTATCTCGAGTACGGGCTGCGCGAGACCATCACGCTCGGCGCCGACCTCTTCTATGGCATCGACCGCACGCTGCAGCAATCGGGCTCGGGCATCGTCTTCCTGCGCTTCCCGCTCAGCAAACCGGATGCGACCCACAAATGGGCCTGGCACCTCGGGCTCGGGGCGCGCTCGCTCAACACGGTCATCACGCCCGCGGTCGAGGCGGGGCTCTCCTGGGGGCGCGGCATCAAGCTGGGCGAGCGCTATGGCTGGGCGGTGATCGACAGCAGCCTCAACATCCCCGGCTCGGAACTCGAGACGCGCATCAAGCTCGATGGCACCATCGGGCTCGGGTTCACCGATCACGTCAAGGGGATGGCGCAGGTCTTCCTGACCCACCAGGGCGGCGAGGTCTTTGCCAAAGTCGCGCCCTCGCTGCTGGTGATCCCCGGCAAGGGGCGCACCACGATCCAGCTCAGCGCGGAAATCCCCGTCTCCGGCGGCGGCGACACGCAGTTCAAGCTCGGCCTCTGGCGCGACTTCTGAGCACGGCTCACTCCTCCGCCGTGGTGGAAAACAGGTTGCCATCGGGCCGCACAGGCTCCTGGTCCCGCCCCACGATCACCGTGCAATCCTGAAAATGGTTGCCGGTCAGCAGGCAGACCGGCCCCTGCGCCAGCACCAGGCCGGGGTGCAGCGCGCCGGTGGTGTTGCTGAGGTGACAGCCCGACATCAGCATATGCGTGCCCGCGAAATGACCGAACGCATGCGGCCCCTCCGAGCGGCAATTCACGATCCGCAGCCCGCTGGAGCTTGCGTTGAAGCCCAGATGCGGCAAGGCGGTGCGTTGGCGGCTGATAAAGGCGCTGCGGTCGAGCACCAGACAGTTGCACCCGGACCCGCAGGAGGTCAGGCCCCGGTCGCGCATGTCGCGGATGGTGCTGTCCTGCAGCCGGAAGTTGGCGCCGCGCGGCGCCAGCAGGATGCCGCTCGCCAGCCCTTCACAGCAGAGCTCCATGCCGGACAGCGTGAAATCATAGAGCGCGGGCACGGCGCTGAAATCGAGCAGATACTGAAAGCGTGTGAAGGTGAGCTCGCGCTGGCCGGTGCCACCGCCGAGCCGCCCGTTCAGGGTCAGCGCGCCGATCGCGGCCTCGACACCGCACACATAGGTCTCGTCCCGCACACCGGGCCCGCTCACATGCGCGCCCGGCGGGATCTGTGCGGCGATGCGCACCTCACGCAACACGCGGGGCGCATCGGGCGCCCATTGCGCGATCGCGCGCCGCTCCTGCGGGATCCACTCAGGCCCCGCCTGCGCAATGATCTGCCCGTTGCAGAGCGTCTTGCGCTGCGGCATAGGCGAGGTGCGCCGGGGTGCCGGTACCCGCAGCGGTTCCGAGAGCGCCACCGCCCGGCCCCGCATGTCCAGCCGATTGGGCGCATGCGGCAGCAGCAGCGCCTGCAGCGCCTTGCCCAGCGCCAGCGGCATATCGGCAAAGGCGGCGTAATAGCTGGGCAGGTCGAACTGCTCGCGCAGCAGCAGCACTGCTTCTTCAGGCATCACCACATGGCCCTGAAACCGCACCTGCGCCGACAGCGTCACGTCCCGCCCCAAGAAAAACCGCCCCTGCGGCACCAGCAGACTGCCCCCGCAGGCCGCCGCATCCGCCGCCTCGAAGGCATCGCTGTCATCGGTCTTGCCGTCTCCGGCGGCACCGAAATCGCGCACATCAACCTGCGCGATCTGCTGGGTCAGAAAGACCGCGGTCACATCCTCGATGACAATCGGACCAATCCGCAGCACCGAAGCGCCGGGGCCCGTCACATCAAGCCCGAAGTGCCCGTAAAGCGCATCCGGCCCCCAGACCATGTCGACCCCGAGCCGCGCGCCCGGCCCCACGATGGCCGAGACCTCGGCCACGCTGCCGATCTCCGGCAGGCGCACCGTCGGGCCCGCCGTTTGGGCATCGGCCACCGGCACACCACCCGGCCCGCCCGCAAAGCCCGCGATCCGGGCCGAGGGCAGCGCGCCGTCCAGAACCTTCAGCCGCACCGTCACCCGCAGATAACACCCCGGCAGCAACGGCGTCTCACCACGGTAGCGGATCGCATGCAGGCTCTCGGTCTTCTCAAGCTCCAGGCACGGGCCCAAGTCCGGGTCGTCCTCCACAAGGCGCACCTCGGGGCCCAGCGCGGGCGCATCCGCGCTGCCATCCTCGCCCGCGTAGGCGTCAAACGCCTGCGCATAGGGGGGCGGCATCAGCTCCGCCCCATCGGTGATTGCCTTGTTCATGATCTGCCCTCAAACGCGTCCATCGCGTGAGGCCAAGACCTATGTCGGAAGGGTTAAAGCCGCCCTTGACCACCGTCACGGTGGCGCAAGGATCAGGCGTTCAACTCGGCACTGTCGAGGATCTGCACCCCGTTGATGCGCCAGCCCGCGCCCGTTTCCAGCATGCGGTACTCCAGCACATGCACGCGGCCACTCTGGTCGGTGATCATCACCCGCTGCGCATAGGTGCCGCCCTGCTGCTCCAGCTCGAGATAACGCACCTCGCCCGGACGCCAGACCATCGGATAGCCCTGGGTGACCATGCGCTCGAAATTCTCGGGCGTGCCGAAGAGGCGCTGGATGTTCGGGCTCGCAAACTGGAAGGCGCCTACGAAGTCATCGGCCTGGAACGCGTCCAGCTGGCTGGTGATCGTCGCCTGGATATCGGCCTCCTGCGCGGGCAGCGCGCTCGCCATCCCCAATGCCAGTGTCAGCCCCAAAATCATGTTGCGCATGGCGCGCCTCCCTCTTGTCATGCGAAAAGAGTAAGGCGCGCCGGGCGCAGGGCAAGGCATCAGCTGTCGCTGACCAGCTCCCCCGCCAGCGCCTGATCAATCAGCGCAACGGTTTCCTGCACCCCGTAAAGCGCGATGAAGCCGCCGAACCGCGGCCCCTGGCTTGCGCCCAGCAGCACCTCGTAAAGCGCGGTGAACCACGCCCGCAGCGGCTCGAACCGCTCACGCCCACAGGCATAGACGAGGCTTTGCAGCGCCTCGTCCTCCACGGGACCATCATAAGCCACAAGCTGATCACGCAGGTCTGTCAGCGCCTCGCGCTCCAGATCGCTGGGCAGACGATACACCTTCTTCGGCTTCACGAAATCGTTGTAGTACCGCACCGCAAAGCCCGCCGCCGCATCCATATCCGGGTGGGTTTCCGCCGAGGTCTCAGGCGCATAGCGCTGGATGAACCCCCAGAGCTGCGCCTTCTCTTCCGCCGCCGACACGCTCGCCAGATTGAGCAGCATCGAGAAGGGCACCAGCAGGTTCGACGTCGGCACATCGCCCGAATGGATGTGCCACACCGGATTGTTCAGCCGTTGAACTATATCCTGGCCTTCGTAAGCCCGCAGCTGCTGGTGGTACTCATCCACGGCCTTAGGGATCACGTCGAAATGCATCCGCTTGGCCGTCTTGGGCTTCTGATACATGAAGTACGACAGGCTCTCGGTGCTGGCATAGCTCAGCCATTCGTCAATCGAGATACCATTGCCCGACGACTTCGAAATCTTCTGACCGTTCTCATCGAGGAACAGCTCATAGCTGAAATGCTCAGGCTTGCGGCCCCCCAGGATCTCGCAAATCCGGTCATAAATGGCGGTGTTGGTGGCGTGCTCCTTGCCGTACATCTCGAAATCCACGCCCAGTGCGGCCCAGCGCGCGCCGAAATCCGGCTTCCACTGCAGCTTCACGTTGCCGCCGGTGACGGGCAGCGTCCACTCGCGCCCGTCCTCGTCATCAAACGTGACGGTATGCTCCGCCGCATCCACATGCTTCATCGGCACGTAGAGCACGCGCCCCGTCTCCGGGTGGATCGGCAGGAAGATCGAATAGGTCTGCTGCCGCTCCTCGCGCAAGCTTTTCAGCATCACCTTCATCACGTCGTCATAGCGTTCCGCCGCGCGGCGCAAGACCTCGTCGAACTGACCCGAGCGATAGAACTCGCGCGCCGAATAGAACTCATACTCGAACCCGAAGGTGTCGAGAAACCGCCGCAGCATGGCGTTGTTGTGATGCCCGAAACTTTCGAACTCACCAAAGGGGTCCGGCACATCCGTCAGCGGCTTGTGCATATGCTCGGCCAGCATCTCCTGCTGCGGCACATTGCCCGGCACCTTGCGCATCCCGTCGAGATCGTCGGAAAAACAGATCAGCCGCGTGGGAATATCCGAGAGCTGCTCGAACGCGCGGCGCACCATGGTCGTGCGCAGCACCTCGCCAAAGGTGCCGATATGCGGCAGACCGCTGGGCCCGTAGCCTGTGGAAAACAGCACATGCCCCTTCTCAGGCGGCGCTTTCTCATAGCGTTTGAGAATGCGGCGCGCCTCTTCAAAGGGCCAGGCTTTGCTTGTCATTGCAGCGTCGCGTATCTCGGACATATCTCACCAGATGCTTCACCGCGGCGCCCCATGCGCCGGGTCCGCCCGTCCCTATTGCGTTGCAGCATTGGCGTCAATAATCTGGCCCGGCTGACACTCAGGAAAGAACCCATCCCCGTGCAAGATGACGCCCCCCATTCCTTCTCGCCCCAGGACAGCCTCGTGGCCCTCATGGTGGCGGTGTCCGCCTCGGATGAAGACATTCGCACCGCCGAGCTGGTGAAAATCCAGTCCGCCGTGCAAATGCTGCCGATCTTTGCAGGCTATGACGATGACCGCCTCAAGGTGGTGAGCCAGGCGGTCTTTGACCTCTTCGAGCAGGAAGACGGGCTCGATGCGCTCTTCGGTCTCATCCGCGAGGGCCTGCCGGAACGGCTGTTCGAGACCGGCTACGCGCTCGCCTGTGACGTGGCCGCCGCCGATGGCACGCTGGACGAGGCCGAACTGCGGCTGCTGGAAGAGATCCGCTACGAGCTCAACCTCGACCGGCTGCACGCCGCCGCCATCGAACGCGGCGCCCGCGCGCGGCATCTGACCTGACCGACGCGCGACACATTAAAAAACGGTTGCTGTCAAAAAACTGTCATTAACCAACTGTAGCCCGATGCGGACCGCGTCCTTTCCGGCGCGCAGCAGACGTGCATTTGCACCAAATGACTTGTTTTGATCGGGATTTCAGAAGCTCATGATGATCACGCGCCTATCTCTTCTTGCCGGCACCTCCATGGCCCTGGTTCTGTCCACCGCACTCTCCGCGCAGGCCGCCACCTGCGGGGTGCTGCCGGGCACAATCGATTGCTCCGCCCCGAACAGCGACCCTGTGTCCTCGGCCGAGGACGGGGTCCGCGTCCTGGTGCGCACCCCCGCCTCCGTGATCAGCGACGACGAAGACATCAGCCCCATCGCGCTCAGCGGCAATGACACCACCGTGCGCAACCGCGGCCTGATCGAACAGACCGACGACGGCGGCTTTGCGATCTTCGGCGACGGTGACGGGCTGCGCGTCGTCAATAGCGGCCAGATCAAAAGCGGCGACCGTGGCATCGTGATGGAAGACGGCTCGGACCTCACCGTGATCAACCGGGCAGGTGCCACCATCGACGCCCGCCGCCAGGCGGTGCGCGCGCAGGAAGATGCGCCGGGCGCCCGCGTCGTCAACAATGGTACCATCACCTCCACCGAGGGCCGCGCGCTGCAGCTGCGCTCCTTCGGCGCCACCGTGGTCAACCGCGGCACGCTGATCGGCGCCGAAGAGGTGGTCGAAGCGCGGGGCGATTTCACCCTGCGCAACTACGGCACCATCAAGCTCAACGACCCGAGCATCGAGGATGAGGACGGCGTGCAATTCGCGGGTGGCCGCGTGCGCAACTGGGGCCTGATCGAAGGCAGCGACGACGGCATCGACGTCGACGAAGGCCGCATCGTGAACCAGGCCACCGGCATTATCCGCTCGACCGCCCCCGACGAGAACAGCAACAGCGGCATCGACGTGGACGAGGTCTATGACGACGAGGTCAGCCCCGAACGCGCACCCGGCCCGCTCACCATCGTGAACCGCGGCCTGATCGAAGGCCCCAGCGCCATCGGAACCGACGCCGCCTCGACCTCGCAAATCCGGGTCGTCAACAGCGGCACACTGCTGGGCCGCGGCGGCACCGCGATCCGCCTCGCCGAGGGCCAGGGCGACAGCCGCCTGCGCCTCTTCGGTGACAGCCAGATCTTCGGCGACGTGCGCTTTGGCGGCGGCAACGACATCCTCCGCATCGGAGATCTGACCTCCGGCCTGCTCGGCGACGGGCTCTTCGACGGTGGCGCCGGCACCAACCGGCTGGTCTTCAGCACGCTTGGCCTGGGCGATTTCCTCAGCTTCAAGATCACCGGCGACCAGGTGGACCTGTCTTTCCTCGCCAATGGCGACACGATCTCGGGCTCGTTCCTGAACTTCATCGACTGGCGCGTGGGCGGCCAACGCTACACCGCGGCCAGCCTCGCCGACGCGCTCGATCTGCAGCCCGTGCCCCTGCCCGCGGCCCTGCCGATGCTGCTGGCCGCCCTGGGTGGTTTCGGCCTGCTGCGCCGCAGACAGCGCGGCTGACAACCGGTCAAACCACCCGCTGATCCGACAACCGCTTAGGTTGATCATGTTAGCGTTAAAGTAGAATTTTCACAAAAATGTGAACAAAGGGAGTATGATCGAGGGGCAGCGAAGAGTCGTATTTCGACCCTGCAAAGCTGCAGCAGAAACAGGAGCATTTTATGCAACGCATTCTCTACAGCGGCGCTTTTGCCGTTTTTTCCCTCCTCCCGCTCACCGCACAGGCCGTTACGATCGACGTTCTCTGGACATCGGGCGTGGCGTCTCACAACGCTGGCATCTCGACGCTCGCCGCGAATGCGGGCAGCTTTGACCCCGATGGCGACGGCGCGCTCGACTGGAACCTGACGTTCTGGGACGGGCTCTCGGACCCTACTTTCTCGAACTATGACGTGCTCGTCATCGGCTCGACCTGCAACACGGGGGGCAGTGGAAACTGCGGCGGCAGCAACGGCTTCTTCGGCAACGGCCTGACGGCGGATGGCGTGCTGAGCTACGGCGACGAAATCGCCGCAGCACGTGGCAACCGCACATTCCTCTCCGGCCAGGACGCCGATTACCATTACCTCTACGATGGCTCCCCGGGCCCCCTCGTCGACAACGGACCAAAGGGCTTCATCATCAACGCGGTGAACTGGGCGGCATCCGGCACCGGCCTCGGCATCGTCTCCATGACCGACCGCTACCTCAACAACAGCGGCTGGTGGACCGCCGATGGCAGCTTCCTCAAGGATGAACTCGGCAATGCACCGTTCTTCCTGCAAATGGAGAATGTGGACATCGGGCCGGGCCAGGGCGGTTTTCCGATCAACGAAGGGCTCACCGATGCGGGGCTCTCGAACTGGGGCACCTCCTCGCACGCCTGCTTTGACAGCGTAACCGGCTACACCGCCATCAACTTGGCAGGCAGCGGCATCAACGCCGGATGCGGCGTGACCATCGTCACCGCGCGCTCCGCGGGTGGCGACACCGGTGGCGGCGACAACCCTGATGTGAACGTCGTGCCCCTCCCCGCTGGCATGTGGCTGATGCTCGCCGGTCTGGGCGGCCTCGGGGTCCTGCGCCGCCGCAAGGCCTGATCCGCGCATCACACCTCAAGACAGGGCGGCCCACCCAGGGTCGCCCGTTCTGCATCAGGTGGATGCCCTCAAAGCTGCTCGGTCGACAACTGCGCGTCCCGGCTGACCGGCGCGCCGTCAAACACCGTCCCCCAGCGCGCCAGCAGCTCCCGCTGCAACCGCCGCGCACGGCTGGCCCAGGGGCGCGCACCTTGCGGGCGCTCGCGGTTGGCGCGGGTGATCGTCGCGCGGATCTCTTCGTCAGCGCAGAAGATGGCAAAGACCATCTGCCGCCCGCCGGGCGCCGTGATATAGCCCGCCAGCCCCGAGACGAAGTTCAGCGTCCCGGTCTTGGCGTCCACCTTCACGGGGTGCTCCTTCACGGGGCGGCCTTGGGCGTCGCGCATGGTCACCGGCTTGAGGATCGGGCGCAGCGCCGCGTCGCGATGCGCCGCAGAGAGCCCCCGCACCATATCCTGCGCGCTCACCCGGCTGCCCCCGCCGAGCCCCGAATGGTCGACAAAGGCCGGGCCCTCCATGCCCAGCGCCTCCATCGCCCAGAGGTTCATCTGCCGGGCAGAGGCCGCCAGCGTATGCGGGCGCCCGGCCCGCGCCCGCGTCGCCGCCTGTCCCACCATTTCCGCTGTCAGGTTGTTGGAATACTTCAACATGCCATGCAGGATCTCGCGCAGCGGCGGGCTTTTGACCGCGCCCACCCGCGTGCCCCGTGGTCGTGTCTCGACCAGCTCCGGCGTCTTCAGCACGATCCCATGCGACCGCGCGAGCGTGGCAAAGACATCGCCCGCATAGAGGCCCGGGCGCCGCACCGGCAGCCAGCGCGCACCCTCCTGGCCCAGCGCCCCGCGCGCCACCGTCCACTGGTCGTGCGTCTCGGCCGCCTCATAGGTGTAGACGGGCAGCGACCGGTCCACGACTTTCATCTTCGCCATCGTCACCTCGGGGCGGTACCCGGCGGTGCGCGCGTCCATGGTGACCTTGTAGGTCTTCGCCGCCGCGCGCTTCCACTCGAAATGCACGCGGTTGTAGTTCAGCGCGATGCCCGACACCGCCGGGCTATAGCCCAAGTGATCCGGCTGGCCCGGGTCGATCGAATGCAGTGGGCGCAGCTCGTTCTCAAAGACCAGGAAGCGCCCGCGCACCTCGCGCAGCCCCGCCTCTTTCAGCTGAGCGGCAAGACCCGCCAGCGCGCGGGTGTCCAGCGTCGGATCACAGCCACCCACCAACACCAGATCACCGGTCAGCACGCCGTCCTTGATCTCGCCCTCTGCGGCCACCTCGGTCACGAAGCGGTGCTCGGCGCCCAGCACATCGAGCGCATAAAGCGCCGTGATCGCCTTGGTCACGCTGGCGGGCGCCAGCCCCACGCGGGTGCGCCGCCCTTCCAGCACTTCGCCCGTCTCCGCATCGGCGACCGCGAAGACCACCTGCCCGCTGACACCGGCCTCGCGCAGCATCCGGTCGAGCCCGGAACTCTTGGCGCGCTGCAGATCACGCAGCCGCGGGCGCAGCGACACGGCAGGCGCCTCGGCCACGGCGGGCAGCGCCACGCTGGCCAGCGCTCCGGCGAGAAAGCCGCGGCGCGAGAGAGACGGCAGGGATCGTTTGCTCATGGGGTGACTAAACCTCAGCATGCGGGCGGAAACAACCGCGAGGCTAGGCGGGAGAGTTTAAAATTCCGTGAGGCCCGGCGCGTCATGGCTGCCACCCGCCGGCCGCCCGGATCGCGCTGGAGGATTGCGCCACCATCGGCACGTTCACAAAGCACCACGCAGGCGCTTCGGCCCGGCCCAGCAGATGCGAGGCGCGCCCGGCGATACGCGCCTCGGCAAAGACCTTTGCCGCCGGGCTCATGCGGGCGGAGATGCGGTCGCCGGGGCGGGCGACAACGCCCACCGGCACCCGCGCCATGATCCCGCGCCAGTCCTGCCATCGGTGGAACTGCGCGAGGTTGTCCGCGCCCATGAGCCAAACAAAGCGCACGCCGGGATAGCGCGCGGTCAGCCGTCGCAGCGTCTCTGCCGTGTACCGCGTGCCCAGATGCGCCTCGATGTCGGTGACCTCCACCCGCGGGTGCTGCATCAGCGCGCGGGCGCGGGCCATGCGCGTGGCCAGCGGCGCAGGCCCATGCGGCTTGATCGGGTTGCCCGGGCTCACCAGCCACCAGACGCGCGTGAGCCCAAAGCGCTTGAGCGCCTCGCGGGTGATATGCACATGCCCCGCGTGCGCCGGATCGAACGACCCGCCCAAAAGGCCGATCACCTCACCGGCCCGTGCCATGGGAAATCCCTGCGCCATCAGTGCCTTGCCTTGCGCTGTCTCATCGCACCCTTGAAAGACCCGCACGCGCGCTTGTCAATGGCGTCTCTGCGGACTTAGCAGCCGTTTAACTTACAAGGCAGATGTCAGTTACCTTCAAATCTAATCGGTCTTGAACGCAGCAGGCTGTCCGATCAACCACTTAACGATAACTGCTATAACCGCTCCAGTTGCGATGAAGAGTAGTGTACTTTGCGCCAACACCTGCCAGCCATATGGCGTTAAAATTCCATCGATTGACCTGACATAGTCACCGCCACCAACAACTGAGTTAAAATTGGGGTTATTTGATTGCCGCCAACCGGAGTAGCGACCTATTGCGATACTCATCGCCGCCAAAACCGCAGCTATTGCTGCACCCCAACAAGCTGCTGAAATCCAACTGATTTCCTCTTGCATGACCCGCTTAAGGATTGGCGCGCCTACTACCCAGCAACACAACAAGGCAAACGGAACACCCAGAATTGCTCCACCAATAATGCCGCCGGGATTTGCGCTGAGTATAGAGGGCACCCCAACCACTGCTACGTAACCCAGCAAAGCGGACAGATTAACAGCTTTGATCCATTGCTTGCGGGAATACACAGGCCAGTCACTCATAGTGGGACCCTATCGAAATCAGCGGAAATTTCTAGACCGGTTTCCCGCAAGCCGACGTTCGCTGCATCGTGTCAGCTTGGTAGGTATGGGCTCTTCCATCCATTCGTCGCATAATTCACGACCGGTTGGTTCCAGCACTCAGGTCCAGGTCGTGACGAGAACCCAAACAGGCCCGAGATCTCACGGCAGCGCCACGGGCGCCCTCAGCGATCGCTGCCCTCAACCCGCAACAGATCCGGCAACCGCTCCAGCGGATAGTTCGGATGCAGCTGCCAGAATCCGTCCTCGCCCAGCTCCAGCGGGCGCAGCGTGCCGCCGGGAAAGGCCCGCGTCCGGAGCGCCAGCACGATGTCCGACAACACCGCCGGGTTGTCCCGGAAATAGGCGTGACCGCGCCCGCGCACCTGCTCGACCCGGATGAAATGCACCAGCTCCGAGGTCCGCAACCGCTCGATATCCTCGACAACCACCTCCTCCGGCGTGATCGAGCCCAGCCGCGGCACATTCGTCAGGATCGAGGACAGCCGCAGCGCGCTGTCATTGGGGTTCACATAGACGTTGATCTGCTCAAAGGCTTCCGACACCCGCTCGGTCTGCAGCCGCTGCTCCACCACGCCGATGTCCAGATCAGCGGCGGCCAGGATCAGCGTGCCGCCCTTCATCGCCGTCTTCGGATGCACCCCGCGCCCGCGATGATAGATCACCAGCTCGCGGATCGCCGTCGACATCACATCCGTGCCGCGCGAATGCGCCACGATGTCGATATCCTCCAGCTCGGGGATCTCGGCCAGCAGCCGCAGGAACTCCTTGGCGTGATAGACGCTGAAATCCCCCGCCTCGCGGTCACGGAAATAGCTCAGGAGCCCGGAATTCCCCGCAGGCCAGGTGAAGGCAATGGGGATGCTGTCGCGCCCCTCGTAATGCCACAGGTTGGCCAGCGTCGCCATCGCCCGGTCGAAATCATTGCGCACCCCATGAGTGAAGATCAGCACCCGCCGGTTGCCCGTGCGGGCGATCTCGGCCCGGATCGCATCCTGAAACGCCCGCCCGCTCGCCTCGTAGGCGGCCAGCGCATCCGGCTGGAACGACAGCTGCCCGTCCTGCCGCCGGGTGGCCAGCGGCACGTCGACAAAGCGCACCAGCTCCGCCGCCTCCTGCACGTCGAGCTGCGAAATCCGCCGGTTGCCGTCAATCGAGGTGCGCGCCACCAGGT
Organism: Roseobacter cerffii; assembly: GCF_054226325.1. Taxonomy (NCBI): domain Bacteria; kingdom Pseudomonadati; phylum Pseudomonadota; class Alphaproteobacteria; order Rhodobacterales; family Roseobacteraceae; genus Roseobacter; species Roseobacter cerffii. The sequence goes on along the minus strand of NZ_CM135757.1, from coordinate 516,303 downwards.
CGTCCCAATCCGCCGCACCGAACTGCACCTGCACAGCGCCCAGCGCCATGGAGTTCGACCGCTCGGGGCCATAAAGCAGCCGCCCCTCGGTTTCCTCCGGTGCGCGGTCGGTCACGTAAAACATCAGCGGCGCCACGTTGCGCAGCACCTCGGGCACCTCGGCGGCGGGATAGTTCCGGCCTTCCAGATACAGGTTCGGCGGCGGCGCCAGCATCACTTCGCGCACCGCGCAGCCTGCCAGCAGCAGTGTCAGAGCCGCCAACGCCGTCATGATCCGCATGCCACCACCCCCTGCTGACCTCACCGGTCCAGCGCTAACATGGGTGGGCCAAAAATCAAATCACACTGTCCGTGACCGGCGGAGAATGCCGCCCCGACCGCAGGGCTCAGCGCAGCGGAAAGAGGACCGCGAATGTGAACCCGTCCGCAGTGATGCTGCGCTCTTCCACCTTAGCGTCCAGCAGGTCCAGGCAATGCCTGATCAGCATCGTTCCGAAGCCGGTGGAGGAGGAGGCCGCCGCATCGTCGTCCACATCTGCCGCCGTGGCTCGCGGCGCCTCCAGCGTCTCGCGCCAGAAGAGCCGGCACCTGCCCTCGGCCTCGGCGGTCATCGCAAAGCGCAGATGCCCAGGCGCCGTGCCCAGCGGACCGTATTTGGTGGCATTGGTCGCCAGCTCATAGATCAGCATCGCCAGCCCCGAGACCTTGCGCGGCGTCAGATGCAGCGCCGCGTCCACATCGATCTCGAGCCGGTCGCCATGCGCACCTTGCGACCACGCGCTCAGCGCCGTTGTCGCCAGCTTCTGCAAATTGACCTCATCCGACCCGGTGGCCGCGCCCATGTCATGCAGCGCGTGATCGGCCAGCAGGCGGTGCGCATCCGCCAGCGCGTGGATCTGGTTCTTCATCATGCTGGAAAAGCTGGCCACATCCGGCGAGGTGCGCGCACCCAGCGACAACAGCGACTCGATCACCGCAAAGGAGTTGTTCACCCGGTGGTTCATCTCGCGCGCAAGATGTTCCAGCCGGTGTTGCAGCGCCTTGGTCTCCGAGATGTCCCAGTTCAAGCCCGTCAGCACCACGGGCGCGCCCTGCGCGTCGCGTTTCGTCACCATGCCGCGCGCACCCAGCCAGCGCATCTCGCCATCAGCCACCTGGACCCGGAATTCGGCCTTGTAATCCTCGCCGGTCTCCATCGACCGGGCGATCTCGGCCCGCAGCACACCCAGATCATCGGGGTGCACCCGGGCAAACACCACCTCACCGGTGAGGTCTGCGTCGGGGTCCACTCCCCAGAGCCCGCAGAAATTCGCATCACCAGCCAGGTGATCGGTTGTGGAGTTCCACTCAAAGGCGCCCATGTCACCGGCATCCAGTGCCAGCGCCGCCTGGTTGAACAACACCTCCGGCGGCAGCGCCATCAGCTGGGCGCGCCGCACTTCGCCGCGCAGCATTTGTCCGTCCAGAACCGACATCATCGCAACACCTCTTCCAACGTCGCCAACAACAGGTGGTCATGCGCAGGCTTGGGCAGCGCCCGCGCCTCCGGATAGCGCGCCAGCAGATCGGCCTCCTCGGCATGACCGGAATGAAAGACCATCGGCAGGGCTCGCTCGGCCAGCACATCGGCTGCCGGGAACACATCGCCATCCGCCAGCGAGACGTCGAGCAGGGCGGCATCGATGCCGCTGCTGACCGCCGCAACCGCGTCCCCCACGGTGCTGACCACGCGCACATCTGCGCCCGCCTCCCGCAGCGACATCTCCAGATTGAGCGCAATCAGCCCCTCATCCTCGGCGACGAGAATCGTGCATCCGCCCAGTCTGCTCATACCGGCTCCACCTGATGCTGCTCCACAGTGATGATGTATGATGAGATAGTACCACTTGCGAGGGTCTTAAGCCACAGCTCGGCGCCATGTCGCGCACATGAAAAAGCGGCATCGCACGGTCACATAACGCAAAGCCGGGCCACGCCCGACGCCCCGCACAGCCGCGTCACGCATTGCCCCTGCCGGGCCGCTTCGTTATCACTCCGAAAACGATCTCACCACCAACTCGGAGCATCCCATGGCCGCCTATCAATACGTCTATCACATGTCCGGCGTCTCCAAGACCTACCCCGGCGGCAAGAAGTGTTTTGAGAACATCAACCTGAACTTCCTGCCCGGCGTGAAGATCGGCGTTGTGGGCGTGAACGGCGCAGGTAAATCCACGCTGATGAAGATCATGGCGGGCCTCGACACCGAGTTTCAGGGCGAGGCCTGGTCCGCCGAGGGTGCCACCGTTGGTTACCTGCCGCAGGAGCCGAAACTCGACCCGAACCTCTCCGTGCGCGAAAACGTCATGCTCGCCGTCGCCGACAAGAAGGCGATCCTCGACCGCTACAACGAGCTGGCGATGAACTACTCCGACGAGACCGCGGATGAGATGGCCAAGCTGCAGGACGACATCGACGCCCAGAACCTCTGGGATCTGGACAGCCAAATCGACGTCTCCATGGAGGCCCTGCGCTGCCCGCCCGATGACGCCGATGTGACCAAGCTCTCGGGCGGTGAGGCGCGCCGCGTCGCGCTCTGCAAACTGCTGCTCGAAGCGCCCGACATGCTGCTCCTCGACGAACCGACCAACCACCTCGACGCCGAGACCATCGCCTGGCTGCAACAGCACCTCATCGACTACAAGGGCACGATCCTGATCGTCACCCACGACCGTTACTTCCTAGATGACATCACCGGCTGGATCCTCGAACTCGACCGCGGCCGCGGCATCCCGTATGAAGGCAACTACTCCGCCTGGCTCGAACAGAAGGCCAAGCGGCTGGAGCAGGAAGCGCGCGAGGACAAGTCCCGCCAGAAGACCCTCGAACGCGAGCTCGAATGGATGCGCCAGGGCGCCAAGGCCCGGCAGGCCAAGTCCAAGGCCCGCATCAACGCCTACAACGAGCTCGCCGATCAGTCCGAGCGCGAAAAGCTCTCCCGCGCGCAGATCGTCATCCCCACCGGCCAACGTCTGGGCAGCAAGGTCATCGACGTCTCCGGGTTGCAAAAGGCCATGGGCGACAAGCTTTTGGTCGAAGGGCTCGACTTCTCCCTGCCCCCGGGTGGCATCGTCGGCGTGATCGGCCCCAACGGTGCCGGTAAATCCACGCTCTTCAAGATGCTCACCGGGCAGGAACAGCCCGACGCCGGTGCCATCGAGATCGGCGACACGGTTGATCTCGCCTACGTCGACCAGTCCCGCGACGACCTCGGCGCCGACGAGACCGTGTGGGAGGCCATCTCGGGCGGCGCCGAACTCATCCAGCTCGGCGACGCCGAGGTGAACTCCCGCGCCTATTGCTCCTCCTTCAACTTCAAGGGCGGCGACCAGCAGAAGAAAGTGGGCCTGCTCTCAGGCGGCGAGCGCAACCGCGTCCACATGGCGCGCCTGCTGAAATCCGGCGGCAACGTGCTGCTGCTCGACGAACCCACCAACGACCTCGACGTCGAAACCCTCCGCGCCCTCGAAGACGCCCTCGTCGATTTCGCAGGCTGCGCCGTGGTCATCAGCCACGACCGCTTCTTCCTCGACCGCATATGCACCCACATCCTGGCCTTCGAAGGCGAAGCCCACGTGGAATGGTTCGAAGGCAACTTCGAGGATTACGAGGAAGATAAGAAGCGGCGACTAGGCGCAGATGCGCTGGAGCCAAAGCGGTTGAAGCACAAGAAATTCGTTCGGTAGAACTGAGTTTTTCTGTCTACGTTTGCGCTCAAGGAGTGCGTGAAGGCGTGTTTGCGTAGCAAACGCGCGTAGAAGCACCCCGTTGAGTTTGCTAAACACCTAATGTGTTTACGGTAGTAATTGACGAATCTGGTGATCCCGGTGTCAACGGCGTACAAGCCGATCCAAGTTTTGGACCATCACAATATTTTACAATGTGCGCCACTTTGTTTCGAGAAGACAACCGTGGCCTGATTGAAGACGCCTATTCTAGTTTTCCTTGGAACTCGTCCAAGAGAAAACATGCCAAACACCTTGGACACTTCGACAAAGTCCACGCCTGCAAGGTGATTTCTGAACTACCAGTCGCGATGGTGGGTGTAATTTCCAACAAATTGACCCTTGGAAACTACCTGGCCGCAGCAAAGCAGACACCAACGCACTTTTACAACAAAGTCACACATTACTTACTCGAAAGAGTTGGCGCGCTACTTGGCGCTTACTCAGTCCCTAAAGAAAACGTTCGCATCGTTTTTGAAGCTCGGGAGCAACAATACAGCTCACTGCTCTTTTACATTGAACGAATTCAGGCGACTCCGTTAAACTCCAATGCTCGGTTGCTGAGAAACATTGATCGGTTTTCGATTACGACCATTAAGAAGAGAGACGAGCCATGTATGTGGGTTTCCGACATCGGTGCCCACGCATTGTTTTGCCTTCTTAGGCGAGATGAAAAAATGCACTGCTTGACCGAAGGGCGATACTTGCGAGAATTGGCTCCTCGATTTTTTGCCAAGCGAAACGGCTTGATCGTCGACGCGGGCTTAAAGCTAATTCAGAACCTTGACGATGTAACGTCAGACCAAGAAACGAAGAGCTTAATTGCCCTGCTTCGGAATCCTCACAAGGAGTATTGCAGATTGTAAGCCACCGACCGCGGGTCGGAGGCCGTCTTGCAAACTGTCCAGTGGATAGTTTGAGGCCGGAGAGGGCGATAGCCCCGGGGGTGACGCAGTCGCCCCCGCCGTCGCACCAAAGGTGCGCCAGCTTTTAACGGCACGCCTTCGGCGTGACGGGGCGGTCGGGGGCGGCGAAAACGCGGGGCGTTTCCGCGGTGATCAGCCCCAATGCTTCGAAAGGGGGCGCCTCTCATTCATTGCTGTGCAATGAACTGTCGGCTCCGCGATTGCACAGCAATCGCTCTGGTCGGGGGCGGTACAAACGCGGGGGCGTCTGTGCGGTGATTAGCTCAACTGCCCTTGGGTCTCGATCATCCTACTGGATCGTCCAGACCACCGGCCCATTCGTGCCGACAATCGTCACTGTCCCGTCGCCGTGCACCGTGATGTCCTGACACGCCGTCCCAGCGATGCGCTCGGGCTTCTGCAGCGTCCGGCAGAACTTGCCGTCGCGGATGGTCCAGGCGCCCTCGAGCGCCACGTTCTGCTTCGGCCCCACCTTCCCGGTCAGCCGTCCGTTCTTGGCAAACTTGATCGTGCTGCCCTGCGGGTCTTTCACCGTCTTGCCGGAAATGGCATCCGTGATCGGGTCCGCGGCCAGCGCCGTCGCACAAATTGCAGCGCACGCAGACGACAGAACCGTCGCCATAAAGCGATTTTTCATGAAATGACTCCCTTTCAATGCTTTAATCATTCAATATGACCAGCCTGCCGATCATCGATATCTGGGTCAACTGCCCTACGGTTGAATCTGCCGATGCCATCAGCGCGGCCCTGATCGCGCAGCGCCTCGTCGCCTGCGCCAACCGCTACGCGCCGATTCAGAGCAGCTATCGCTGGCAGGCCAAGCTCGAACAGGAGGAAGAGCACCCGCTGCTCCTGAAAACCCGCGCGGAGCTCGCGCAACAGGCCGAAGACGCCATCCGCGCGCTGCACCCCTATGAGGTGCCGCCGATCATCCGCATCCCGGTCGAGGCCAATGCTGATTACAAGGCCTGGGTCCACGGCGAAACGCGCGAGCCCTAGCGCATCAGGCTTTAAACCTTAGAGACAACCGGTCGCTCAGAGCACCCGCGCAACAGGCACTGTTGCGCCGCGCCGTTCCGCCCCCACGGGGCGGCGCGAGGGCGCCACCCCTCGGAACGGCGCTTCTGTTGGATGTCTCAGGTTTAAAGCCTGATGCGCTACGCCGCACGGGCCCATGGCACAGCGCCGCGCCTTGCACTCTTGGCCACTGCACCCGTCCACACTGGACGCTTGATCAGAGCAGCGCGCCCAGCCACAGCCCCACGCCAAAGACCGTATGCGCCGCCAGGCTCAGCCCCCGCGCGCGCCAGGGTGCAGGCGTCTTCGACGCCGCCCAGCCAAGGCCCATGCCCGGGTGCAGCACGAACCAGCCAAAGCCCACCGTCAGCACCGCAAAGATCCACGCCGGAAGAACACTCGGCGCCGCCAGCCACGCGGGCCCCATGATCAGCGCCAGCGCCACGCCATAGGCCACGCCCACCGCGTAGTGAAAGAGCCAGCCCACCGCCAACTCACCCGGCACCTCGGCCGCGGCACCGATATCCGCATGCGCCAGCTGCCCGCGTGGCATATGCGCGACCCAGCGCCCGACCATGGCCCAGTTGGGCGCAGGCACCCCAGCCACACGGCGCAACAGCAGCGCCCAGAGGTCCATCAGCCCCGTCGCGATCACCCCCATGATCACGCCACTCACCACCATGTCGCCCATCTCGCTGGTCCTTCTTCTACCCGAGGCAGGTTCTGCCACCTCCGTCCAGGCAGAGCCAGCGCAATCTGGCGCCTCAATCCACCATCGGCCCCCAGCCCGGATGCGCACCGGTTTGCTTCTCGGCAGCGAGCAGCGCCTGGCGGCGTTCGATCAGGCTGGTACCTTCTTCCATCAGCCCCGCCATCTTCATCTGCAGCCACAGTTGCAGGATGCGGTTGATGCGCGCCTGGTACCCCTTGCCCATGCCCTTGAAGAGCTTGGCCACCGATTGATCGAGGTAGAGCGTCAGCTTCGCCTTGGGCTCATAGCAATCAATATCCGCCTCCACCGTGTGCCAGGCATCGGGCAACTCGGCGCGCATCGCATCGAGCGGCAGGCTGTCCTCATCCTGCAGCCAGAGGTGATACATCAGGCGGCGGCGGGCAAGCCGTTCGGTCTTGGTCATGGACATGGGGCGGTCTCCTTCGCGCCGCAGCCTGCCGCGGGCGGGTTAAGACCGCCTGAGCAGGCCGCGCGCTGCGCACCGACGTGAAACCGACGTTTTACCGACGCGATACAGATGCGGGACCGACGCAAAAAATGCGGGCCGGTGAAACACCGACCCGCCAGAGGAAGAGGGAGACGCAGGGGGAGAGGCTGCGCTCCCTGTCGTCAGAGAGCAGCCCAGTCTGTGAAACGCCAGGAAGAGGGGCATTTCGGGCCGGGACGACGGCTGACTGGGCTGCGCTCCGTTGCACGCCAGGAAGAGGTGCGCGGAACCGGGGAGACATCCGGAACAATAATCCGGCGGTCGTCATTCAATGTTGGTACTCTGGTCACAATCTTTACTCCACTTCCGAGGAGGTACATCACCCCGGCTCACGTCCTCACATTGCGGCATTTTCAACTCGGGGTATGTGATCGGGTTCACACTGAACGCATGTTTTTTCCGAATCCTTAACTTTTTTCTGGCGACACCCGCGGCGGTGGCGCGAAACTGGTGTCAGCACTCGCGAAAAGGAGGCTTCGGTGATGGATCGACGGTTGGTTTGTCTTGGGCTGCTCAGTGCCGCAGGCCTCGCCGCCTGTGCGCCCGCTGGCATCCGCCCCGATGCACGCACCACGATAATCCTGGTGCGCCACGCCGACCGCGCGGGCGAGGTCCTGAACGCCCAGGGCGAAGCGCGTGCTGCAAATCTGTCTGATGCGCTGAGCGCCTATGATCTCGATGCGATCTACAGCCCGGACATCCTGCGCAACCTGCAAACGGCGGCCCCCCTGTCGCAAGCGCGCGACCTGCCGGTGACCATCATCGCAAAGGAGCGTGCCGGCGCGCAGATGTCGCGGGCCTACCCGGACGGCACGGTCATCTGGATCGGCAACAAGGGCAACCTGCGCACCATCTGGGAGGAACTGGGCGCCCCCGGAGACGCGCCACAGGAGTATGGCGAGATCGGGGTCATCACGCTGCAGCCCGGTGGGCCGCCGCAGGTCACGCGGCTGCAGGTCCTGCCCTGAGCCCGCAAGGACAACCGCGGCCACCCCAATCCGAATCATCTATATCTAGGCGTGAGGCTTTGGCGCACATCCATATCTTGGCCGCGCCGTAGATCGGAAAAAGCTCAAATTCGAGCAAAATTTGCGCCGTGCACCACAGAAATCGCCTGCGCACGCCCCAATTTCGCCCTGCCGTTAACATTTGATCAACGCAATCTTTGTTACCGTGGTGAAGGAGGAGGCGAAATGGCAATCATTTCTACCCTGATCGGAGGCGTCTGCGGCTTTATCACATTTCTGACCGCGTTGATCTTCTTCAATGTCGGCTTTCTGTCGGCTCTCGGCCTCTACGCGCTTGTGGGGCTCGGCCTGACCGGATTGCTGATAACCGCAGCACTGACCTGGCGCGCATTGATCACCGTCGCGTCCTCGACCACGTCCAGAGCGCGCTACCCGTCAGCAGGCCACCCAACGCTCGCAAAGCGGAGCGGCTGATACGCCAAGATCGCGCAGCACGGCTCACGCGAAGGCCGTCCCGCAAGGGACATCATCACACGAACGCGAACACTTCAGATCGCTACAGTAAAACCTGCCAGACCAGCAGGCTCGGCACGAGAAATGCGAAGCCGATGCAGAACAGCTTGGCCGCATGGCTGATCTTGCCAAACTTGCCATCGCCCAGAGCGCCTTCGCCATATCCAAGAAAGCTCGCCATCACCGCATAGCCACGGGCCTCCCGCCGGACGTCCCGCGCCTTGATGGACGACAGGGCCTGCGCCGTTACCTGCGATTGACGCTCTTGTTCACTCAACTGTTGTTCCAGATTTTCCATGTTACTCATGTGATACGGTGCTCCCTTGGCTTGCGAGTCCAGATGGGGCGAGCATCTGAGAAATCCAGTCTGTCACATGGAAAAAGGCCGGTCCTGCAACCGGCCTTGCCTTCAATCTGTGGAAAACCGCCTACCACATCTCCATCGGGAGGCGCCTCCAGAAAGGAAACGCCCTAGTTCAGCGCCGCATCGGTGATGTCATGGGTCCAGGCCCCTTCCGGCTCCTTCGTGATCACCGGATCCGACCCGCCCGACAGCAGCGAGGCCACCGTCCGCTCGTAGTCTGCCGGATCGAGCGCGCCATTGCTGCCCGCGGTCAGCTTGGCAATCTCACCCATCATGCGCTTCTGATGATCCTCGGTCTGGGCGCCGCTCGCATCATTGTCGAGCACGATTTCGGCCGCCTCATCCGGATTCTCTTCGGCATACTTCCAGCCCTTCATCGAGGCCCGCACAAAGCGCACCATCTTGTCCTTGAACGCCGGGTCTTCGAGGTTTTCTTCCAGCACATAGAGCCCGTCTTCCAGCGTGGCGACCCCCTGCTCTTCATATTTGAACACGGTCAGATCCTCCGGGGTCAGCCCGGCGTCGATGACCTGCCAATACTCGTTATAGGTCATTGTCGAGACACAGGCCGCCTGCCCCTGCAACAGCGGATCGACGTTGAAGCCCTGCTTCAAAACGGTGACCCCATTGTCCGACCCGTCCGTCGGAATATCGAGCTTGCTCATCCAGCTGAGAAACGGAAACTCATTCCCGAAGAACCAGACGCCCAGCGTCTTACCGGCAAAATCGTCCGTGCTGGTGACACCTGCATCCTTGCGGCAGGTCAACATCATGCCCGAAGACTTGAAGGGTTGCGCGATGTTGACCATCCCCAGCCCCTTCTCCCGCGCGGCCAGCGCGGCGGGCATCCACTCCACGGTCACATCCGCACCGCCACCGGCCAGCACCTGTGTGGGTGCGATGTCCGGGCCGCCGGGGTTAATGGTCACATCGAGGTCTTCCTCCTCGTAGAACCCTTTGTCGAGCGCCACGTAGTAGCCCGCAAACTGCGCCTGCGTGACCCATTTCAGCTGCAGGGTCACGTCGTCCGCGGCCTGCGCCGCCACGCTCCATGCCGCCCAGGCGGCACCTGCCGCCACTGTCGTTATCGTCTTCATCATACTCTCCTTGTTTGGTCTTTTTATGTGTGTCTCTGGGACGGGTGCCAGAAGGTCACCGCCCGTTCGACCAGCGCCACGATCCCGTAGAACGCCGATCCCACCACCGCCGCGACAACAATTTCCGCCCAGACCAGATCAAGCGCAAGCTGTCCCACCGATGTGGAAATCCGAAACCCCATCCCGCGGATGGGGGAGCCGAAAAACTCGGCAACAATTGCCCCGATGAGGGCCAACGTACTCGCAATCTTCAAACCATTGAAGATAAACGGCATCGCCGCGGGCAACCGCAGTTTCAGCAGCGTCGCCCAGTAGCCCGCGGCATAGGTGCGCATCAGATCCCGCTGCATCGCCGAGCTGTCGGCGAGCCCCTGCACCGTGTTCACCAGCATCGGGAAGAACACCATCACGACCACCACCGCGGCCTTCGACTGCCAGTCAAACCCGAACCACATCACGAGGATCGGCGCCATGCCGATCACCGGCAGGGCGGCCACGAAGTTGCCCACCGGCAAGAGCCCCCGGCGCAGAAAGTCGAACCGATCCACCAGGATAGCCACCAGGAAGGCCGAGCCGCAGCCCAGTACATAACCGCTCAGCGCCCCCTTGATCACCGTCTGAACGAAATCCTCCCAGAGGATATCGGTCGAGGCCACAAACCGCGCCGCGATCATCGAAGGCGCGGGCAGCAGCACCGGGCTGATCTCCAGCCCCCGCACCAGCCCCTCCCAGATCGCGATCAGGGTGATCCCGAAGATGATCGGCACCGCCAATCCGGTCACACGCGTGCGGGGCCGGGCGGCCAGCCAGGCGTTCACCCACCACCCCAAGGCCCAGGCGCCGAATGCAAAGACCAGCCAGATCATGCCATGCCCATCCGCCTGAGCGTCACCCGTTGCATCAGCCCGATGAGCGCCACCAGCGCCGCAGCCAAGACCGCCGCCATGATCAAAGCCGACCAGATCTGGATCGTTTGCCCGTAGTAGCTGCCCGCCAACAGCCGCGCGCCCAGACCCGCCACGGCCCCCGTCGGCAGCTCACCAACAATGGCCCCCACCAGCGAGGCCGCCATCCCGATCTTCAAGGACGTGAAGAGGTACGGCATCGACGAGGGCAACCGCAGCCGCCAGAACATCTGGCTGGGCGAGGCATTCCACGTGCGCATCTGATCGAGCTGCATCGCATCCGGGCTGCGCAACCCCTTCACCATGCCAACGACAACCGGAAAGAACGACAAATACATCGAAATCATCGCCTTGGGCAGCAGCCCGGAGATTCCCACGGCGTTCAGCACCACGATGATCATCGGCGCAATCGCGAGGATCGGGATGGTCTGACTGGCGATCACCCAGGGCATCACCGACATATCCATCGTCCGGTTATAGACAATCCCCACCGCCAACGCGATCCCGAGCCCCGTCCCCAGCGCAAACCCCAACAGCGTGGCACTCAACGTGATCCAGGAATGATAAATCAGCGACCGCTTCGAGGTGATCTTCTTCTCAACCGTCGTGTCCCAGATTTCCACGCCCACCTGATGCGGCGCAGGCAACTTCGGCTTCTCCTGGCTCCAGGTGTCCGCCACCAGCGCCACAACGCCCAACTCCTCGCCCGAGCGCGTCGCCTTGTCATAGGCCCAGGCCGCATTCAGCCAGATCGCCGCGAGATACCAGATCGCAAATATGGCGGCGACGACAGTCAGAACAGGCACCAAACTACGCACGGGTCTTGCCCCTCGGCCAAAGCCAGAAGGCTGCAAAGACAGCGACCGCGGACATCGCCCCCATCATCCGCGTTGTGCGAACTGCATCTGAGCATTGGTTTGCCGACATCTCGACGCACCCTCGAACCCTATAGTCGCTCAACCCGACAAGGAAAACGAGACCTGCCAATGAACCGAGCACCGTAAACACAAAAAGGACAAGCCGCCAGATCACCGGCGCCCCGTCCAGCTTCACCCTTCCGAAAAAACTCCCCCCGGAGGGCCGCTCTCCACCAGCGCGCACCTCAGTCATCTATATGCCCCGCCCGCAACCCATCCCGGACCCGATGCGCCACTTCCAGAAACTCAGGGCTATCACGAATGTCCAAGGGCCGCTCCCTCGGCAGCGGGCTTTCAATCACATCGGTGATCCGCCCCGGCCGCGGCGACATCACCACAATTTTGGTGCTGAGATACACCGCCTCCGGGATCGAGTGCGTCACAAAGGCAATGGTCTTCTCCGTCCGCGCCCAAAGGTGCAAAAGCTGCTCATTCAAATGATCCCGCACAATCTCATCCAGCGCCCCAAAGGGCTCGTCCATGAGCAGGATGTCGGCATCAAACGCCAGTGCCCGCGCAATCGACGCGCGCTGCTGCATACCTCCCGAGAGCTGCCAGGGATACTTCTTCTCAAAGCCCGACAACTCCACCAGCTCCAGCACCCGCGCGACCCGCTCCGCCTGATCCGATTTCGAATACCCCATGATCTCCAGCGGCAGCCGGATGTTCCCGCCAATCGTCCGCCACGGATAAAGCCCCGCGGCCTGGAACACGTACCCATAGGCGCGCGCGGTTCGCGCCTCCTCAGGGCTCACGCCGTTCACGGTGATCTCGCCCCCCGTCGGGTGCTCCAGATCCGCCATACAGCGCAAAAACGTCGTCTTCCCACAGCCCGAAGGCCCGATGAAACTGACAAACTCGCCCTTGCCGATCTGCAAGGAGACATCCTTCAGCGCGTGCACCGGCCCGTCATTCGTCTGAAAGGTCAGATCAAGACCCTGTGCCGAAATCACACTCATGCGGCGTCCGCGATCGCAACAATTTCGACCAGATACCCCGGATCGAGCGCAGCCCCCACGCACGCCCGTTGCGGCCAGTTCTCTTCCGGTCCGATCCATGGCACCCATTCGGCGTCCAGTTTGGGCTTGTCCAAAACGTCGGCAAGGTAAACGGTTGCCTGAAGGATTCGGTCTTTGCCGCTGCCGACGTCCACCAGCAAACGTTCCAACTCCCGCAGGCATCCGGCGGTCTGCTGCCGGATCTCCGGGAAACAGTCGGGATCATTCGCCACGACGAAGGCAAGCCCATTGGCCCTGACGGCGCTGCACCGCCCTGGCGCGTCGCCTGGCACGCGCAAAACGTCTGGAGCCATCAAATCCCCGCCGGTATGTTCATCGGATCGCGCTCGATCATCTTGGGCGCGGTCAGCGCCTTCCACTTGCTGAGCGCTGTGTGCGCGCTCGGGAAGGCTGGCCGCGGAATGAACCGCCCGCGCCCCGGGTTCGGCTGCGAATTCTGCCCCCAGGCCCAGATCACCTCGCCGCGGTTCAGCGTATAGCGGCTCTGCGCCGTCACCTCGAAGCCTTCAAACACGTTGTAATCCAGCACCGAGTGGTGGTTCGACGGTGAAATCGTCTTGGTGATCTTCGGATCCCACACCACGATATCGGCATCCGCCCCTTCCACAATTGCTCCCTTGCGCGGGTAGATGTTCAGGATCTTCGCCACATTGGTCGAAGTGCAGGCGACGAACTCATTGGGCGTCAGCCGTCCCGTTTCCACCCCTTCGGTCCAGAGCACGGCGAGGCGTTCCTCCAACCCATTTGACCCATTCGGAATAATCCGGAAATCGTTCCGCCCCGCCCGCTTCTGCTCGGTGTTGAAGGCCGCATGGTCCGTCGCCACCACCTGCAAGGACCCCGCCTGCAGCCCGGCCCAGAGCGAGTCTTGATGGTCTTTCGACCGGAAGGGCGGCGACATCACCCGCCGCGCCGCGTGATCCCAATCCTTGTTGAAATACTCGCTCTCATCCAGCGTCAGGAATTGTACCAGCGGCTCGCCATAGACCCTCATGCCCTTCTGCCGCGCGCGCCGGATCGCCTCATGCGCCTGCTCACAGGACACATGCACGATGTAGAGTGGCACATTCGCCGCGTCCGCGATCATGATCGCGCGGTTCGCGGCCTCGCCCTCCACCTCGGGTGGGCGCGAATAGGCATGGCCCTCGGGCCCCGTGATGCCTTCGTTGAAATACTTCTCCTGCAGTGCGGCAACCACATCGCCGTTCTCCGCATGCACCATCGGCAAGGCACCCAGCTCGGCACAACGCTGGAAGGAGGCGAACATCTCGTCGTCCTCCACCATCAGCGCGCCCTTATAAGCCATGAAGTGCTTGAAGGAGTTCACGCCCATGTCGACGGCGTCTTTCATCTCGTTGAAGACACTCTCGTTCCACCCGGTGATGGCCATGTGATAGCCCACATCCGAACAGATCTGCGGCGCAGACTTGCGGTGCCATTCGTTGATCGCGTTCTTGATCGAGCCGTCTTCACCGGGCAAGCAGAAATCCACCACCATCGTGGTGCCCCCCACCGCCGCGGCCCAAGTGCCGGACTCGAAGGTCTCGGCGGCGGTCGTGCCCATGAACGGCATCTCCAGATGCGTGTGCGGGTCGATCCCGCCCGGGATCACATAGGCGCCCTCCGCGTCGATATACTCATCACCCTTGAGGTCCTCGCCGATCTGATTGATCGTCTCGCCCTCGATCAGCACGTCCGCTGTCCAGGTCCGATCCGCCGTGCAGACCTGACCACCCTTGATCACCTTGCTCATCTCATCTCTCCCATCTCAGACAGACCCGAAACATCCCAGCGCCGTCCCGTGCACGCCGATGTCCAAAGGTCCAAAATCACTCTCAACGCAGAGCGAAAAATATCCGGCGACCGGCATGTACATGACCCGGTAGTCGCCATCGCCTCGCGTCACGCTCCAGCAGTCCTGCGTGATCCCACCAGAGAAGTTCACCTTGATCTTGCGCGGCGGGCACAAGACCTCGCGCATCAGCTCCGCCGTCTTGCGCAGATCCATGTCGGTGCCGTCCAGCGCCTCCGCGAGTTCCGCCTCGACCAGCCCCGAGACCCGCTCCGCTATGGTCAGGTCGAGCTTGATCACCCGACAATCTCCGCCGTTTCGACCACCGCATGCAGCAGCACATCCGCACCCGCCATGGCCCAGTCCTTCGAGATCTCTTCCGCCTCGTTGTGGCTCAAGCCATCCACGCAGGGGCACATGACCATCGCCGTGGGTGCGACGCGGTTGATCCAGCAGGCGTCATGCCCGGCGCCCGAGATCAGGTTCATATGAGAATAGCCCAGCCGCTCCGCTGCCGAGCGCACCGCCGTCACGCAGCCTTCGTCAAAAGCCACCGGGTCGAACCCGCCGACCTTCTCGAAGGCAATCTCCAGGCCCATCTCATCGGCAATTGTCTGGGCTTCGGTGCGCAGCCGCGCCTCCATATCCTCGATCACGCTCAGGTCGGGCGAGCGGAAATCGACCGTGAAAACCACCTTGCCCGGGATCACGTTCCGCGAGTTCGGATAAACGTCGATATGCCCGGCTGCCCCCACCGCGTGCGGCGCATGGCTCCAGGCGATCTCATCCACCTTCTCCAGCACCCGCGCCATGCCAAGGCCCGCATTCTTGCGCATCGGCATCGGGGTCGAGCCCGTGTGGCTGTCCTTGCCGGTGATCGTCACCTCGGTCCAACTCAGCCCTTGCCCGTGGGTGACCACGCCGATGTCTTTCTCTTCAGCCTCCAGAATGGGCCCCTGTTCGATGTGCAGCTCGAAGAAAGCGTGCATCTTCCGCGCGCCGACTTCTTCCTCGCCGCGCCATCCGATGCGCTTGAGCTCATCGCCAAAGCTCTTGCCCTCCGCATCGACCCGCGCGTAAGCCCAGTCCTGCGTGTGAATACCCGCAAAGACCCCTGAGGACAGCATTGCAGGCGCATAGCGGGTGCCTTCTTCATTGGTGAAATTGGTCACCACAATCGGGTGCTTGGTCTTCACATTCAGATCGTTCAGCGTGCGCAGGATTTCGAGCCCCCCCAGCACGCCCAGCACCCCGTCATACTTGCCGCCCGTGGGCTGGGTATCCAGATGGCTGCCCACATAGACGGGCAGCGCCTCCGGGTCGGTCCCCTCGCGCCGCGCAAACATGTTGCCCATCTGGTCGAGTCCCATCTCGCAACCCGCCGCCTCGCACCAGCTTTGAAACAGCGCACGGCCTTCCGCATCCTCATCCGTGAGCGTCTGGCGGTTGTTGCCCCCCGCCACACCGGGGCCGATCTTGGCCATCTCCATCAGGCTGTCCCACAGACGGTCGGGGTTGATCTTCAGGTTCTGTCCGGGCGCGGGCATTGCTGGGGTCCTTCCTGGCAGTGCTGGTGTTGACCGATGGCAATTTTTACCATTTGGTAAAGACACGATTGCGGCTAGGATATGCCAAGTCAAGACTTCCTTTTGCGGGTGTCCCGTGGGAGTGTACCTGCATAGTCTGAAATGCCAAATTTTGCAGCACCCCTTTGCGGAGACCTCCTTTGCCTGATGGCGTAGAGAAGAAGCCCAGCCGGATCCAGCAACGCAACCGCCGCCGCATTCTCGATGCCGCGCTCGATGTCTTCTCCAAGCACGGCTATCGCGGCGCGACGCTTGACCAGATCGCCGAGGCGGCAGGGCTCTCCAAGCCAAACATTCTTTACTATTTCGACGGCAAGGAAGAGATCCACGTGACCCTCCTGAACCAGCTGATGGAGACCTGGCTCGACCCGCTGGTAACACTTGATCCCAACGGCGACCCCTTGCAGGAGATCCTCAGCTACGTGCAGCGCAAGCTCGACATGGCCCGTGATCTGCCCCGCGAAAGCCGGCTGTTTGCCGGTGAAATCTTGCAAGGCGCGCCGCGCATGGCGCCGCATCTGGTCTCGGGTCTGCAGCCGCTCTTCGACGAAAAATGCGCTGTCATAAAGGCTTGGATGGATCGCGGCGCGCTTGCCGCCGTTGACCCTCGCCATCTGATCTTCTCGATCTGGGCCACGACCCAGCACTATGCGGACTTCGACGCGCAGGTGCGGGTGCTCTTGCGCGACGACGCAAGCGGGCACGAGGGCGCCGGGACGTACCTGCAGACGATGTTTACCCGACTGCTCACGCCTTAACCCGACAGTAACCTTGGTGCCAAAAACCCGTGGTCATTAAGACCTCGTTAGGATTCATATTGGCTTAATGGTTTCCGGGTGGCGGCTTCTGACTGTGATCAAGATTGGAGCTTACCATGAGTGCGATTTCATTTAATGCCCCATATGCGCCACAGCCCGTGGCCCCAGCACAGACCGACGCGCAGGCCGCGGCGGTTTCGACACTTGCGCCGCTGGCCAAATCCGCATCGGGCAACAGTGCCAACATGGCATCGGATCACTCCGGCCAGGGCGCGGGGAATGGCACCGGAACCGGTGGGGCACAGCTTGCGGCCCTGCTGAAACGCGGCCGCGTGGCAATGCCACCGGTCGACGCCTCGCCGAAATCGGTGGTCGAGGCGCAAGCCGACAACAAGGTGCCCGACGCCTTCCTCAATCAGCAAGCGGCGATCCGCGCCGAATCCAAAGCCTTACAGGAAGCCCGCGATGCGGAACGCGCAGCGGAGCGGGCCGCTGCCGCCGCAGAGGCCGCCGCCGAAGCAGCGGAGCCCGAGGTCGATTTGCCGAACCCGCTGCCGACCGCGCCGATCCTGCAGCGCGACGACGCCTAGGCGCTTACTCTGCCGCCTTCGCCGCCGGGTTGTTCGGGTGCGTGGTCCAGTTGGCATAGTCCGGCTCGACCACTTTGCCCGTGCGCGGGTCCACGGCGCCCGGCGTCATCGCCTCCATGGTGATGCAGTCCTCAACCGGGCAGACATTGACGCAGAGGTTGCAGGCGACGCATTCCTCGTCGATCACCTCGAACACCCGGTCGGGCGACATCGAAATCGCCTGATGCGACGTGTCCTCGCAGGCCGCAAAACAGCGTCCACAAGAGATGCACAGATCCTGATTGATCTTGGCCTTGGCCACGTAGTTCAGGTTCAGATGCTGCCAGTCGGTCACATTCGGCACCGCGCGGCCCACGATCTCATCCACCGAGGTCAGCCCCTTGCCGTCCATGTAATCGCTAAGGCCGGAAATCATCTCCTGCACGATCTTGAACCCATAGGTCATCGCCGCCGTGCAGACCTGCACATTGCCCGCGCCGAGCGCCATGAACTCCGCCGCATCGCGCCAGGTGGTCACGCCACCTATGCCCGAAATCGGGATCTGCCCCAACGCCGGATCGCGCGCAATTTCCGCCACCATGTTCAGCGCGATGGGCTTCACCGCCGGGCCGCAATAGCCGCCATGCGCGCCCTTGCCGTCAATCGTTGGCTCGGGTGCGAACAAATCCAGATCGACCGACGTGATCGAGTTGATCGTGTTGATCAACGAAACCGCATCCGCGCCACCTTTCATCGCCGCCTCGGCAGGCTTGCGAATGTCGGTGATGTTCGGTGTCAGCTTCACGATCACCGGCATGCGCGTGTTGGCCTTGACCCAGCGCGTCACCATCTCGATGTACTCGGGCACCTGCCCCACGGCCGAGCCCATGCCCCGCTCCGACATCCCATGCGGGCAGCCGAAGTTCAGCTCGACCCCGTCCGCGCCGGTCTCCTCGACCTGCGGCAGGATGAACTTCCACGGCTCCTCTTCGCAGGGCACCATCAGCGACACGATCATGGCCCGGTCCGGATAGTCCCGCTTCACGACCTTGATCTCATCGAGATTGGTCTGCAATGGCCGGTCGGTGATCAACTCGATGTTGTTGAGCCCCAGAAGCCGCCGGTCCGCCCCGTAAACCGCGCCATAGCGGGGGCCGTTCACATTCACCACATGCGGGTCGAGCCCGAGCGTCTTCCAGACCACACCACCCCAGCCCGCCTCGAAGGCGCGGCGCACGTTGTATTCCTTGTCCGTCGGCGGCGCCGAGGCCAGCCAGAAGGGGTTCGGGCTCTTGATGCCCACAAATTCGCTTGTCAGATCAGCCATTTTGGGTCCTCCGTCGGGCGCAGCTCAGGCCGCCCCGGTCAGTGCCTCGTGAATATCCATCGCCGCATCGCGACCTTCCGCGACAGCCGTGACGGTCAGGTCGTCACCGCCCGCCGCACAGTCGCCCCCGGCCCAGACGCCATCCAGCGACGTGCGTCCAGCGTCGGTCACCTTGATCTTGCGCCCGTCGAGCTCGGGCAGGCCCTCGCCCACCAGCGTCTGACCAATCGCGCGGAAGACCTGATCGGCGGCCAGCCGCAAGGTCTGCCCGGTCGGCTGCATCGCATCGTCCACATATTCGAACTCGATCTCGCGCACCGCCCCATTGCCGATGACCGCCTTTGGCACCGCATGGGTCACGATCCGCACGCCCTTGCTTGCCGCCAGATCCTGCTCGAACACACTCGCATTCATCCGGTCACGCCCACGCCGGTAGACCAGCGTCACGTTCAGCGCGCCGAGCAGCTTCGCCTGCACCGCCGCATCGACCGCCGTCATCCCGCCGCCGATGACCACCACATCGCGGCCCACGGGCACGTCCGCGAAATCCTCGGCCTGGCGCAGATCGGCAATGAAATCGACCGCGTCCAGCACGCCGTCCTTGTCGGCGCCCTCGGCGTCCAGCGCGTTCACGCCGCCCAACCCGATGCCGAGAAACACCGCATCATGTGCCGCGCGCAGGCTTTCCAGCGTCTCATCACGCCCCAGCGCCTTGCCGTATTCAATCGTGATGCCCCCGATCTTCAGCAGCCAGTCGACCTCCTCTTGCGCATAGCCATCGACCGTCTTGTAGGTGGCAATGCCGTATTCATTCAGCCCGCCCGCCTTTGGCCGCGCATCATAGACCACCACGTCATGCCCCAGCATCGCCAGCCGATGCGCACAGGACAGCCCCGCAGGCCCCGCCCCCACCACGGCCACCGACTTGCCGGTGACCGCAGCGCGGGAGAACGGATGGATGCCCTGCTCCTGCAGATGATCGGTGGCATAGCGCTGCAACTGCCCGATCAGCACCGGCTTGCCCTCGGCCATCTCGCGCACGCAGGCCTCTTCGCAGAGCTGCTCGGTCGGGCAGACGCGCGCGCACATGCCGCCCATGATGTTCTGACTCAGGATCGTCTTGGCCGCCGCATCCGGGGTGCCCGTCGCGATCTGTCGGATGAACAGCGGGATGTCGATGTCCGTGGGACAGGCCGTGATGCAGGGCGCATCATGACAGAAATAGCACCGGTCGGCGGCCACCAGCGCCTCGTGATCGTCGAGCCGCGGGTGCAGGTCAGAGAACTGGTCGGCATAGGCCTCGGGCGCGATCCGGCCCGGCACAATGCCCGGTGTAAATGCGTCGCTGGACATGGTTTGACCCCATTCTGGCTTGTTCATTTCCGAAACGCTGACACGGAATAATTTTTTTATCAACTGGTAAAAATTATTTCACGCAGCCTGCAAAACGCTGTGATGAATTATTGTGCAATACACGGCTGGCGGGAATCTGCCGACCCTTTCGACGTAAGCGCTGTCATTTTTATTTGACTTGCTTTTGGCCCACCCAGCCCCGATATGAAGAGAGCGACGCGACAAACTATCGACCACTGCTCCTTCCGGCCAGTCATTCGATCTGCTTTCGACCGAGCCAAGCTGCCGCATGCTGCGGGCAGCACTACATAGGAGACACGGGAATGGCCACTGGCACCGTGAAATGGTTTAACACCACAAAAGGCTACGGCTTTATCGCCCCTGATGGCGGCGGCAAAGACATCTTTGTGCATATTTCTGCAGTTGAGCGCGCAGGCCTGACAGGTCTGGCGGACAACCAGAAGGTCACCTTCGACGTGGAAGCGGGCCGTGACGGCCGCGAAAGCGCAGGCAACCTCGCACTCGCCTGATCTCAGGCACCTCACATGATTTGCAAACGGGCGCCGCGGTGCCCGTTTTTTGTGCCCTAAATGCGCATCGGCCTGCCACCGGGGCGCCCCAGCCTCATCACTGTTCCAAAAATTTGCGAACCCGCACGGGGCCTCAGGGCGCGTCCCAATCTACATCCTCGGCCTTTTCGACCTTGAGGCTGCCGTCTGGCCAGGGCGTGAGAAGCGGAGTCACCGCCTCCTCCGCGCCAGTCAGCCACAACGGGATATTTTCAGGCTCCAGGATCACACCCATGCGGTGGTGGATGTCCACCACGTCCCCCGACGGAGCGCAGGTCAGCGTGGCCACCTGATCGACCTCGATCCCACCCGGCCCCTGCCAGCGGTCGGTGATGGCCGCGAAAAACAGAAAGCCCCCGACCTTCGGCGCGATCCGCCACGCCGTCTTGCGCCGTTTCTCGCCCGTCCATTCGTACCAGCCGTTCATCGGCACCACCGCCCGGCCCGTGCCGGTAAAGGCGGATTTGTCAAAGACGGTCTCGCTGCGCGCATTCACGATGGTCTCCATCACCGGGCGGCCCCGCGCATTCACCCGCCCCACCGGGATGATGCCCCAGCGCATCCGCGCGAGGCCGTTCCCCGTCAAAACCACGATGGCCTCTCCCGGCGCCACGTTGCGCCGCGGCGGCTCATCCACTACCGGCTCCGGGTCCTGACCCACAGCCGCGGCCAGCTCCGTCATGGGCGAGGTCAGGAAGAACCGCCCGGGCATCCTAATCGCCGGTCCGCGCAATCAGGTCCATCACGTAGGGCCCCAGCCCTTCGACGATCCGTTCGACGCCCTGCGCGCTTGGGTGAATGCCATCGGGCTGCATGAAGGGTGCTGCCGCTGCCGGATCCTCCGCCGCTGCGCCGAGCCCTTCAAAGAAGCTCGGCGCATAGACCGCGCCATAGGTCTCCGCCAGCTCCGGATACATCGCATCAAACGCTGCCTTGAACTCCGGCCCGTAGTTCCCCGGCGCCTGCATCCCCACCAGCAAAACCTCGACCTCCGCCGCCTCTGCCGCCTGCAGGATGCCGTCAAGGTTCGATCGGCTCACACCCGGGTCGATGCCGCGCAGAAGATCATTGCCCCCCAGCGCCACGATCATCGCATCGACCTCGGGCGTCAGCGTCCAGGCCGCACGAGAGAGCCCGCCCGCCGTGGTGTCACCCGACACGCCTGCATTGATCAGCTGCACCTCTGCGCCCTGATCCTCCAGCCAGCCTTGCAGCTGCGGCACAAACCCCTCGGCCTCGATCAGCCCGTAGCCCTGCGTAAGACTGTCGCCCAGGGCTGCGATCACAACATCCTCCGCTGCACCCGCCACGGGCCACAGCAGCGCCAAACCCATCACAACCTTGTGCATCTTGATCCAGCCTCCATATGCCACACGTATACCGCTCAAAAGGTGAGCCCGCGCATGTCCGACCCCGTCTTCTCTCTCCAAGATGCGACTTTGTCACTCGATGGCAATGCCGGGCGGGTGGATATCCTGCACGGCATTTCGCTGGAGGTCCACACGGGCGAAAGCCTCGGGCTGATCGGGCCCTCGGGCTCCGGCAAATCCTCGCTGCTGATGCTGATGGGTGGGCTGGAACGCGCCACCTCCGGCACCGTGGCCGCACTCGGGCAGGACCTCACGCAGATGTCTGAAGACCAACTCGCCCGTTTTCGCCGCGATCATATGGGCGTGGTGTTCCAGTCCTTTCATCTCATCCCAACGATGACCGCGCTGGAGAACGTCGCCACGCCGTTGGAACTGGCTGGGGACGCCGACGCCTTCGCCAAGGCTGAGGCTGAGCTGGCCGAAGTCGGGCTCGCCCACCGCGCCGATCACTACCCCAGCCAGATGTCCGGCGGCGAGCAGCAGCGCGTGGCCCTCGCCCGCGCCTCCGCCCCGCGCCCGGACATCCTGCTTGCCGATGAGCCTACGGGCAACCTCGACGGCGCGAACGGAGCTGCAATCATCGACCTGCTCTTTGGTCTGCGCGACCGCCATGGCGCCACGCTCGTGCTGGTGACCCACAGCCAAAGCCTCGCGGCCCGCTGCGACCGGGTGGTAAGGTTGGGCGATGGCCGCGTGGTCCCGCTGGAGCGCGCGGCGGAATGAGTCTCGCTCTCGCTGCCCGCTTTGCCCGGCGCGAGTTGCGTGGCGGTCTGCGCGGCTTCCGCATCTTCCTCGCCTGCCTCGCTCTTGGGGTCGCCGCCATCGCTGCTGTCGGCTCCGTCCGCTCCGGCATCGAAGCCGGACTCACCCGCGAGGGCGCCGCTCTCCTGGGTGGCGATGCCGAGATGGACTTCACCTACCGTTTCGCCACCGAGGAAGAGCGGGCATGGATGGAAGACGTTTCCGATGCGGTCTCCGAGATCGTCGATTTCCGCTCCATGGCGGTGGTGGGCGAGGGGGATACTGCCGAACGCGGCCTCACCCAAATCAAGGCCATTGACACCGCCTACCCGCTGATCGGTTCGGTCGTGCTGACCCCCGACATCCCACTTGATCAGGCCTTGGCGGTCGAAAACGGCCTGCCCGGGGCCGTGATGGAACGCGTCCTGATCGACCGCCTTGGCCTCGCCATCGGCGACAGTTTCCGGCTCGGTACGCAAGAGTTCCGCCTCAGCGCCGAGCTCACCCGCGAACCCGATAGCGCAGCAGGTGGCTTTGCGCTTGGTCCGCGCACCATCGTGACCACCCCGAGCCTCGAAAACTCTCAGCTGCTCGCCCCCGGCACGCTCTTCTCGACCAAATACCGCCTCGACCTGCCCCCAGAGGCGGACCTCGCCACCCTGGCCGCAGAGGCGCGCGGTCGGTTTGAGGCCACCGGCCTGCGCTGGACCGATGCGCGCAACGGCGCGCCGGGTGTGTCGGAATTCGTTGACCGCCTCGGTGCCTTCCTGATCCTGGTGGGCCTCTCCGGCCTCGCGGTGGGGGGCGTCGGGGTGTCCTCCGCCGTGCGTGCCTATCTCGCGGGCAAGACCAACGTCATCGCCACGCTGCGCACGCTGGGAGCGACGCGGGCGGTGATCTTCCAGACTTACTTCCTCCAGATCGGCGCGCTGTCGCTATGTGGTATCGCCATTGGCGTGGCGCTCGGCGGGCTCGCCCCGCTGGTCTTTGCGCCGCTCATCGAAGCACGCCTGCCGATCCCCGCGGCCTTCGCGCTCTACCCCGCGCCGCTGGGTGAGGCGGCCATTTACGGGCTGCTCACCGCCTTCCTCTTCACCCTCTGGCCCCTCGCCCGGGCTGAGGAGATCAAACCCGCGACACTCTTCCGCGACGCGCTGCAATCCGCCCGCGCGCTGCCCGCCGCGCGCTACCTCGCGGCCACGACGCTTGCGCTTGCGCTGCTGTTGGGCCTCGCGGGCTGGTTCTCGGGCACCTGGTGGCTGACCTTCTGGACCGCGGGCGGCATCTGCGGCGCACTCCTGCTCCTCGCGGGCGCCGCCCTGCTCATCCGTCACCTCTCGCGCCGGGGCGCCCACCTGGCGCGGGGCACGCCCCGCGCCAGGTGGGCGCTGGCCGCCATCTCCGGGCCGCGCGAAGGCGCCACATCGGTGGTGCTCTCTTTGGGCCTCGGATTGTCAGTGCTCGCCGCCGTCGGCCAGATCGACGGCAACCTGCGCAACGCAATCACCGGCAACCTGCCGGAAGTGGCGCCGTCCTACTTCTTCGTCGACATCCAGAAAGACCAGATGGATGGATTCACCAACCGACTCGCCGGCGACCTGGCGGTCAAACGCGTGCAATCCGCCCCGATGCTGCGCGGCATCATCACGAAGATCAACGGCCAGCCCGCGCGCGAGGTGGCAGGTGATCACTGGGTGCTGCAGGGCGACCGTGGCGTGACCTATTCCGAAGCCTTGCCCGAGAACACCCGGCTGACCGCGGGCGACTGGTGGGCGCCTGACTATGCAGGCGCGCCGCTCATCAGCTTCGCCGCAGAGGAGGCCACCGAGATGGGCCTGCAGATCGGTGACGAGATGACCGTGAACATCCTCGGGCGCGACATCACAGGCACCATCGCCAGTTTCCGCGAGGTCGATTTCTCCACCGCAGGCATCGGCTTCATCCTCGCGATGAACCCGGGCGCGCTGTCAGGCGCCCCGCACAGCTTCATCTCGACCGTTTACGCAGAGGAAGCGGCCGAAGCGCAAATCCTGCGCGACCTCGCAGGCCAATACCCGAACATCACCGCCGTGCGCGTGCGCGACGCCATCGACCGCGTGGCCGATGTGCTTGCCGGGCTGGCCGCTGCCACATCCTACGGGGCCGCGGCCACCCTGCTCACCGGGTTCCTCGTCCTGATCGGCGCCGCCGCCGCTGGCACCAACGCGCGGGTCTACGAGGCCGCCGTGCTGAAGACCCTCGGCGCCAGTCGCCGCAGCATCCTGATGAGCTTTGCCCTGCGCTCGGCGCTGCTGGGCCTTTGCGCGGGCGTTGTGGCGCTGGCCGCTGGTATCGCGGGCGGCTGGGCGGTCAGCCATTTCATCATGGACACCGACTTCTCGGTCATGTGGTCCTCGGCGCTCGGGATCATCCTCGGCGGTGCGCTGGCAACGCTCTTGGCGGGCCTTGCCTTTGCCTGGGCCCCGATCAACGCCAAACCCGCCCAGGTGCTGCGCGCCCGGGAATAGACCTCACCGCGCTGAAAACCGGATGTTAACTCCACCTATGCAAAAGAGATTTTGCGGCGAAGGTGGGGGCACCGGTCACCGCGCCAGGAGGAGCAAAATGCTTCTTAAGCGGGGAGGGGTTGGAAGAGCCGCTCCCCGTTTCTCTGTCTCAGATGCCCTACTCCGCCGCCTCGGCATACTCCTCCATCGGCGGACAGGTGCAGACCAGATGCCGGTCACCATAGACATTGTCGACCCGGTTCACCGGCGGCCAGTACTTGTCCACCCGGAAGGCGCCCGGCGGGAAGCATCCCTCGTCGCGCGTGTAAGGCCGCTCCCAGTCGCCGACGAGGTCCTCAACCGTGTGCGGCGCATGTTTCAGCGGGTTGTTCTCCGCATCCATCTCGCCCGCCTCGACCGCAGCGATCTCCGCCCGGATCGCAAGCATCGCATCGCAGAACCGGTCGAGCTCCGCCTTCGTCTCGCTCTCCGTCGGCTCCACCATCAGCGTGCCTGCCACCGGCCAGCTCATCGTCGGCGCGTGAAACCCGCAATCGATCAGCCGCTTGGCGATATCCTCCACCGTAATCCCCGCACTCTCGGCAAAGGGGCGTACGTCGAGGATGCATTCGTGCGCCACGCGGCCTGTCGGCCCTTTGTAGAGCACGTCATAAGACCCTTCGAGCCGCCGGGCGATGTAGTTGGCATTCAGGATCGCAACACGTGTCGCCTGTGTCAGCCCCTCGCCGCCCATCATCAGGCAATAGGCCCAGGAGATCGGCAACAGCGACGGCGAGCCAAAGGGCGCCGCTGACACGGCCCCCTCTCCGCCGTTCGGCTCTCCGGGCAGATGCGGCACAAGATGCGCTTTCACGCCAATCGGCCCCATACCCGGGCCACCCCCGCCATGCGGAATGCAGAACGTCTTATGCAGGTTCAGGTGACTCACATCCCCGCCCAGATCGCCGGGCCGCGACAGCCCCACCATCGCGTTCATATTCGCCCCGTCGATATAGACCTGCCCACCGTGGGCATGGGTGATGCGCGTCACTTCCGTGACCGTCTCCTCGAACACCCCATGGGTCGAGGGATAGGTGATCATGCAGCCCGCCAGGTGCTCCGAATGCTGCTCGGCCTTGGCCCGGAAATCGTCGAGATCAATGTCCCCATTCTCCGCCGATTTCACCACCACAACTTTCCAGCCGACCATCTGGGCCGACGCGGGGTTGGTGCCATGGGCACTCATCGGAATGAGGCAGATGTTGCGATGCCCCTGCCCCTGCGCCGCGTGATACCCCGCAATGGTCAGCAGCCCCGCATACTCCCCCTGCGCGCCCGAGTTGGGCTGCATCGAGATCGCATCATAGCCGGTGATCTCACAAAGCTTCGCACTGAGGTCGGCGATCATCTCCGCATAGCCCTGCGCCTGATCGCTGGGCGCATAAGGGTGGATCAGCGAGAACTCACGCCAACTCACCGGCATCATCTCCGCCGCCGAGTTCAGCTTCATCGTGCAGGACCCCAGCGGGATCATCGCCCGATCGAGCGCCAGATCCCGATCCGCCAACCGCCGCATGTAGCGCATCATCTCGGTCTCGGCCCGGTTCATGTGAAAGATCGGATGCGTCAGATACTCCGAGGTCCGCAGCATCTCATCCGGAAAGCGATAATCGGGCCTGAAATCCTCGTCCTTCCGGTCAATCCCGAACGCCCGCCACACCGCCTCCAACGTCGCGGGCTTGCAGCGCTCGTCCAGCGTGATACCGACCCGGCGCTCCCCCACGACCCGCAGGTTGATCCCCTCATCGACAGCAGATTTCAGCACCGCTGCCTGCAACGGCCCCACATCCACGGTGATCGTGTCGAAACAGGCCTTCGGGTCCACCTTGAACCCTGCCGCCTCCAGCCCCTTGGCCAGTCGCACGGTTTTGCGGTGGATGCGCTGCGCGATGGCCTTGAGCCCTTCTGGCCCGTGGAACACCGCATACATCGACGCCATCACCGCCAGAAGCGCCTGCGCCGTACAGACATTCGAGGTCGCCTTTTCACGCCGAATGTGCTGCTCCCGCGTCTGGAGCGACAACCGATAAGCCCGGTTGCCATTGGCATCGACCGACACACCCACAATCCGCCCCGGCATCGCCCGCTTGTAGGCGTCACGACAGGCCATATAGGCCGCATGCGGCCCGCCATAGCCCTCGGGCACCCCAAACCGCTGGGTCGAGCCCACGGCAATATCCGCCCCCATCGCCCCGGGTTCTTTCAAGAGCGTCAGCGCCAGGGGATCAGCCGACACCACGCCAATCGCCCCCTGCGCATGCAATGCCGCCATGTTATCAGTGAAATCATGCACATGGCCGTAGGTGCCCGGGTATTGAAAGATCGCACCAAAGACCTTCGAGGCGTCCATCTTCGCCGGGTTGCCGACAATGACCTCGATCCCCAAAGGCGCCGCCCGCGTCTGCATCACCGCGATGTTCTGCGGATGACAATCGCGGTCCACAAAAAACGCGCGGGCCTTCGATTTCGCCACCCGCTGCGCCATGGTCATGGCCTCGGCACAAGCCGTGGCCTCATCCAAAAGCGAGGCATTGGCAATCTCCAGGCCCGTCAGATCGCAGACCATCGTCTGGAAGTTCAGCAAGGCCTCCAAGCGGCCCTGTGAGATCTCCGGCTGATAGGGCGTGTAAGCCGTGTACCAGGCAGGGTTCTCCAGAATATTCCGCTGGATCGCCGGCGGCGTGACCGTCCCGTGATACCCCTGCCCGATCAGCGAGGTCAGCACCCGGTTCTTCGCCCCAACCTTGCGCAGATGCTCCAGCACCTCCCGCTCCGACATCGCCTTGCCGAAGTCCAGGGGCTCCGCCTGCCGAATGCCCGCAGGCAAGGTATCATCAATCAGCGCCTCCAGCGACGCGGCCCCCACCACCTCCAGCATCTCCGCCATCTCCGCAGGCGACGGCCCGATATGGCGCCGATTGGCAAAATCATACGGCAAATACTCGGTTGGCTTATAGACCATCACATCGCTCCTTCCGCGCCCCTGCGCTTCACCCTTCCTGAAATACTCAAATCCCGAACGTCACGTGCCCGCTCAGGCGATGAATTTCTGATACGCCGCCTCATCCATGAACTCGTCCATCTGACTGGCATCGCTGACAGACATCTTGAAAAACCAAGCCTCGCCCTGCGGGTCGTCATTCACCGCGCCCGGATTGTCTGCCAGTGCGCTGTTCACCTCGACAATCTCGCCATCGACCGGCGCCAGAATGTCACTCGCCGCCTTCACACTCTCGATCACGACCACCTCGTCATCCTTGCTCACCGTGGTGCCCTCCTCGGGCAGTTCGATGAAGACCACATCCCCCAGCTGCTCCGCCGCATGGGTGGTGATGCCCACCACCATTACGCCATCTTCCTCGCGCAACCACTCATGTTCTTCCGTGAATTTCATACCTGTCTCCTGTTTCTCATCTCTTGAAGTTTGCGGGCACAAACGGCAGCGGCACCACATCCACCGGCAGCCGCTTGCCCCGCACCTCACCCCAGACCCGCGTGCCCTGATCAGCCTGCGGTGTCGCCACATAGCCCATGGCCACGGGCCCTTCGACCGACGGACCATAGCCACCGGAGGTAACCGTGCCCACCTGCGCACCGCCCTCCTCCGCATCGTAAAGCTGCACGCCCTCCCGCATCGGCGCGCGCCCCTCGGGCCGCAGCCCGACGCGCCGCCGTTCGGCTCCCTGCTCAAACAGCTGGTCAATCACATCGGCACCGGGATAGCCGCCCCCGCGCGGGCCACCGGCCCGGCGCACCTTCTGGATCGCCCAGGTCAGCCCGGCCTCCACCGGCCCCGTCTCGGCATCAATGTCGTGCCCGTAAAGACACAAGCCCGCCTCCAGCCGCAGCGTGTCCCGCGCGCCAAGCCCAATGGGCGCCACATCGCGCTGCTCCAGCAGCGATCGCACAAGCGTCTCGGCCTCATCCCCAGCCACCGACATCTCGAACCCATCCTCTCCGGTGTACCCCGACCGCGAGGCCCAGACCGCATGACCGCAGAGACTCAGGTCCGCCACATCCATGAAGCGCATCTCCGCCGCCCGCGCATCCAGATCCTCGATCACAGCCGCCGCCCCCGGCCCCTGCAAAGCAATCAGCGCCCGGTCCACCAGTTCCGTCACCGTGATCTCCTCGGGCACCCCCCCCCGCATCTGCGCGATATCCGCTGCCTTGCAGGCCGCATTCACCACGACGAACAGGTCATCCCCCCGCCGCGCAAACATCAGATCATCCTCGATCCCACCCGCCTCATTGGTGAAGAGCCCATAGCGCTGCCGCCCATCCGCCAGCCCCAGCACATCCATCGGCACCAAGGCCTCAAAGGCCAAAGCCACCGCCTCCCAGGACGGCCCCGACAGGATCACCTGGCCCATGTGGCTCACATCAAAGAGCCCCGCATGTGCCCGCGTGTGCAGATGCTCCTTCAGCACCCCCATCGGGTACTGCACAGGCATCGAATAGCCCGCGAAGGGCACCATCTTGGCCCCCAGCTCCACATGCAGATCGTAAAGCGGCGTGATCGCCAAATCGCTCATCCGGCCTCTCTTTCCCGCCGGGTCTGCGTCATGGCATCCGGCATCTCGCGTGCGCCCGCACGCTCAAGATGCCCCCTCTGTCTTTTCGCCTGAGATCGTTATCCCTTCGGCGGATGCCATCCGGCACCTCTCTCCAGAGTGTTTTGTCCCACACGGTCCGGTGGCCTGAGAGTTTCCGGGGCGGTTGCTCCTTCGGCACCGGCATGACTGCCGGTTCTCCCGGGCGGGATGTTGGGACGGTATGCGCAGGTATGCGCCGCGGTCAAGACGTCTTGTGCCGGTCGCGATCAAATGTTTGAGTGCAGCGCAATTCCGCGAGAGACCTGATGAGCGATCCTTACTTTTTCGGCTACGGCAGCCTGGTCAACACCAAAAGCCACAGCTACCCCGACCCGCACCCCGCCACGCTCAACGGCTGGCGCCGCGCCTGGGTTGCCACGCCGCGCTTTGGCGTTGTCCTGCTCACTGGTGTGCCGACGCCCGGCCACAGCATCGACGGGCTGATCGCCGCCGTGCCAAACGCCGATTGGGCTGCCCTTGACGCGCGCGAAACCGGCTATGCCCGCCTGCCCGCGCATCAGGCCGTCGATCACGCCCACCCCGCCACGCCCGAGATCGCGGTCTACGCCGTCCAGCGCGAAAACATGCTGAAACGCAGCAGCCAGATGATCCTGCTCAGCTATCTCGACGTGGTGGTCCAGGGCTTCCACGAGGTCTTCGGCGAAGCAGGCGTGGAGCGGTTCTTCGAGACCACCGACGGCTGGGACACGCCGATCCTGAACGACCGCGATGACCCGCGCTACCCCCGTCATCAGCAGCTCACCAAGCAGCAAACCGCCCTGGTCGACGGCCACCTCGAGGCCTTATCGGCGCAGGTTAAACAGCGACACGAGGCGCCCCTGCCGCCCGAATTCTGAAGCCGCAACCGGTTCCGCCTCGGCCATCGCCTCCTGCATTACCCGCCGCGCGAGCAGCCAGGCGATCACGCCAAAGATCACGCCCGACAACGCCTGCCCAATCAGCACACCCGCCGGCCCCAAAAGCCAGGCCCCGCCCAGCACCAGCGGCACCATGCCCAAGGTGTTCCGCCCCCAGTTGAGGAAGGTCGAGTAGAACGGACGCCCCATGTTGTTGAAGGCCGCATTGCCGACAAACAGCACCCCATTGAAGAAAAAGAGCAGCGACAGCGGCCCGCAGAACAGGAACACCAGCTCGCGGGTGACACCACTGGCGTCAAAGAGGTCCGCAATCGGCCCGCGCAGCGCAAAGAGCGCCGCCGAGACCAGCGCAATCACGATCCCCGTGAACAGAACCGCATCGTTAAACCCCCTCCGCACCCGCGCATGATCCCGCGCCCCGAAGTTCTGCCCCAGGATCGGCCCCACCGCACCCGAAAGCGCAAAGATGATCGCAAACGCCAAGGGCGTCAGCCGCCCCACGATGGCCATCCCCGCCACCGCCGCCTCACCGAACTGCGCCATCGCCCGCGTGACAATCGCCTGCCCCACAGGCGTCGCAATCTGGGTCAGGATCGCAGGCGCCGCAATCGCCAGGATCGGCCCCAGATCGCGCAGCATCGGCCCCAACTGTGGCCGTCCCAACCCGCCATAAAACCGCATGATCGGGCGCAGCGCGGTCATCGCAATCGCAATATTCGCCGCCACCGAGGCCAGCGCCGCCCCGGTCAGCTCCAGCCCCAGCCCAAAAATCAGGATCGGGTCCAAGACCGCATTCACCAGCCCGCCCCAGATCGTCGACATCATCGCCCGCCGCGCATCCCCATGCGCCCGCAGGATCGCCCCACCGATGATCCCGATCATCAGGAACGGCAGTGCCGGCACCGTGATCCGCAGATACGACAGCGCCAGATCCGCCGTCTCCCCCGTCGCGCCCATCAGTGTCACCAGCCAGGGCAACTGCGTCCAAACGAGGGCCGCAAAACACACCCCGAAGATCGCCCCATAAGTCAGCGCATGGGTCTTGCGCGCCTCCGCCTGCGCGGCATTCCCCTCCCCCAGCGCCCGCGCCACCAGCGCCCCCGCCGCAATCGCCATGCCGATGCCAAACGACGTGTTGAAAAACAGGATCGCCGCCGCATATCCCACCGCCGCCGCAAGCTCTTCCTTGCCCAGCATGGCGATGAAAATCATGTCGATGAAATCGACCGCAAAGACCGCCATCAACCCGATGGAAAAGGTGCTCGCCATCACGGTGATATGGGCAAAAAGATTGCCTGTCAGGAACTTCGCCTGCGCCTCAGCCACGACCGCACCGCAGCTTCACCCTTCCAGAAATACTCAAATCCCGCACCAGCCCATATGCGGGACGCGCGCTCATCCGCGCGCCTTGACCACCTGCAACAGCGGCATCAGCGCCGACATATCCGGCCCGTGTGCTTGCCCCGTGAGCGCCTTGCGCAGCGGCATGAAGAGCCCCCGGCCCTTGCGCCCCGTGGCCTCTTTCACAGCGCCGGTCCAGGCGCCCCAGGTCTGATCATCAAACGGCCCCTCCGGCAGAAGCGCCATCGCCTCAGCCACAAAATCGGCATCCTCGGTGTCCACCACCGGCTCCGCCCCGTCGCGCATCAGCGCCCACCAGCCCGCGAGATCGTGCAGCGTGGTGATGTTCTCGCGGGTGACCTCCCAGAACTGCGCCGCTTTCTCCTCCGGCACGCCCGCGTCAGAAATCGCACCAGAAACCTCTGCCAGCGGCAGCCCCGCGAGATACCGCGCGGTGAGCGGAAAGAGATCCTGCTCATCGAATTTCGTCGGCGCCGAGCCAAAGCGCGAGATATCGAACCCCTCGATCAGCTCCGCCATCTCCGCGCGCAGCTCTACGGGATCGCTGGACCCCAACCGTGCCATCAGGCTCAGCAGCGCCATCGGCTGCACCCCCTGCGCGCGCAGATCGCGCAACGACAGTGTGCCCAGCCGCTTGCTGAGCGCCTCGCCCTGTGGCCCGGTCAGCAGCGAATGATGCGCAAAACTGGGGACGTTGCCTCCAAGCGCTTCGATAATCTGGATCTGCGTCGCCGTGTTGGTCACATGGTCCGAGCCGCGCACCACATGGGTCACACCCATCTCGGTGTCATCGACGACCGAGGCCAGCGTATAGAGCACCTGCCCGTCGCCGCGAATGAGGACCGGGTCCGACACGCTCGCCGCATCAATCGAAATGTCCCCGAGAATACCATCCGCCCACTCGATCCGCTGCTGATCGAGCTTGAAGCGCCAGACGCCGTCTCCCCGCTCGGCGCGCAGAGCGTCCTTCTCCGCGTCACTCAACGCCAGAGCCGCCCGGTCATAGACCGGCGGCTTGCCCATGTTGAGCTGCTTTTTCCGCTTCAGGTCCAGCTCCGTCGGCGTCTCGAACGCCTCGTAGAACCGCCCGATCTCCCGTAAGCGGTCCGCCGCCGCCGCATAGCGGTCGAGCCGCTCAGACTGCCGCTCCACCTGGTCCCAATGCAGCCCCAGCCACTCCAGATCCTGCTTGATCCCGTCGACATATTCTTCCTTGCTGCGCTCCGGGTCGGTGTCGTCAATGCGCAGAATGAAAGTGCCGCCTGCTTTGCGCGCGATGAGATAGTTCATCAGCGCGGTGCGCAGGTTGCCGATGTGGATATGGCCGGTGGGGGACGGCGCGAAACGGGTGGTGGTCATGCAGGTCTCCTGTTGGCTCGCGTCCTCTCACAGGTCTACGGATTTGTCCAGCCGAGCGCTCAGGTCCGATGCACCGGCCAGCGCGTGGCCAAATCGTCCAGCCCCGCACGAATGAGCCGCTTCAGAACCTCGAGGTCCACATCCTCCAGCTTGTTGATGTAAAGACAGGATTTGCCGATCTTGTGCTTGCCCAAGCGGTCGAGGATCGCGCCGAAATCCGCATATCCCGGCATGATGTAGACCGAAAGCTTCGCCTTGCGCGGTGCGAAGCCGGTGGCAAAGAACGTCCCCGACCGCCCCGAGGCATAGGTGTAGTCATAGGTGCCATAGCCCAGCATCCCGCCCGACCAGAGCCGCGGCCCCCATCCCGTCACCTCGCGAAAGAGCCGGTCGAGCACACCCGCCTCGCGGTGTCGCCGGTCCGGCGTGACCGCTGCCAGAAACGTCGCCACATCCACCGCCGCACTCATCGGGCCACCTCGCAGGAATATGATCGCGCCCCTGTTGTTTTTCATGGGCGCATCGCGGACCCATACTACCTCAAAGGGTATCCAACAGGAAAAAGGAAAATGATCATGTCCGACCGGATCACTGTCTCCCGCCGCGCGGCTCTCGCGGGCGCCGCTGCTCTGCCGCTTGCCGCCGCCTCCGGTATGGCCCGTGCTGCCGCCCCCATCACGGGTCCCAGCATGTCACCGTTTCACCGCGTGAAAGTCGGTGGCTTCGACGTCACGACCCTGCTCGCGGGCAGCCGCGCGGTCGAGGGCCCCCATAACATCTTTGGTCTGAACGTCGATGCGGACACCTTCGCCTCGGTCTCGGCAGAGGCGAACCTGCCCACCGATGCCGCACAATTCTTCTTCACGCCCACGGTGGTGAACACAGGCTCCGAGCTGGTGATCTTCGACACCGGGCTCTCGGGCGAGGGCACCACCGCCGCGCTCGAGGCCGCGGGCTACACCGCCGATCAGATCGACGTGGTGGTGATCACCCATATGCACGGCGACCACATCGGCGGCATGACGCGCGAGGACGGGTCGCTCACCTACCCCAACGCACGCTACATGACGGGTCGGGCCGAGTTCGACGCCTGGGCGGCGCAGGACAATGACAATTTCAAGGCCAAGATCGAACCCTTCGCCGAACAGTTCGCATTCCTTGAAGACGGTGGCTCAGTCGGGTCGGGCCTCACGGCGATGGCCGCCTTCGGCCACACGCCGGGGCATATGGTCTATATGGTCGAGGACGGCGGCACCCAGCTGGTTATCGGCGCGGATTTTGCCAACCACTATGTCTGGTCGCTGGCGCACCCGGACTGGGAGGTGAAGTTCGACATGGACAAAGCAGCGGCGGCGGCGACCCGTCGGCGCTTGCTCGACATGATGGCCGCCGACAAGACGGCCTTTGTCGGCTACCACATGCCCTGGCCCGGCATCGGCTATGTGGAAACGGCAGGCGATGGTTTTGCCTATGTGCCGCACAGCTACCAGCTGATGCTCTGAACTTGAGCGGGGCGGCGGCCTGAAAGCCCGCCGAACCTGCCGGTTCAGAGCCGCCCCGCCTGATCCAACTGGTCCCACCCGAACCGAACGAATTCGGTACGGAAAGAGTGGCCACCTTCGAAGAGGCAGAATTTCAGCATGTCGCCCGCGCTGCTCGCCTCTTCGACACACTCCAGATCACCATAGGTGGCCTCACCCTGCGGCCGAAAATCGCCATAGTCACGATACATCTCCAGCGCCGCGCTCACCTTGCCCTGATGCGTGGGCCCGATGGGACGGCCATCGAGCGGGACGGTGCGGTCGGTGGTTCCATGAATATGCACAATGCTGGCCACCGGGCCGGTGCAACGCTCGGGCGGTTTCAGCCAGAAGGTGCCGGAGATCGGGATGAACCCGGCAAAGCGGTCGCTCATGGAACAGGCGAGGTTCCAAGTCATCATACCACCCGCACTGAACCCCGTCGCAACAATCCGGTCGCCATCGATGGGATAGCGCGACATCGCATCCTCCAGTACGGCGGCGAAATAGTCGAACTCGGGCGCGCCGTCGGTGTCCATGTGGCGCGGTGCATTGGGGATCACCCAATCGTCACCCTCGGATTTCGCAGCAATCAGGGCCACACCCATGTCTGACGCCATGCGCCGCAGCGAGCCATTGCGCATGACACCCTGGGCCGACCCGCGGTAGCCATGCGCGAAGACGATGGCAGGGACCGGGGTGGTGCCGTCATGCCCCTCCGGCATCGCGATCCGGTAATGCCGGTCGCCCAATGTGCAATTGCTGTCCGGGCCACAGGCCAGCGCGGGGCCGCCGAGCACGGTCAGACACAGGGTAAGACATGAAAAAACGCGCATCACAAATCCTCGCAAAATTTCCGCGACGATGGCCTGATGATCACCGCACGTCCAGTCACAAGCCTGTGCGCCGCGGTGGCCTGAAAGCCCACCGAACCTGCCTGCTCAGACGGTCGGTTCTGGCAGGTGACGGTGGGCTTTCAGGCCACCGCCTCTTTACGAGGGATCGCGCCACCGATTCACAATCGGATACCGCCGGTCAAGCCAGAACGCGCCTTCGGTCAGCCGCGCACCGGGGGCGGACTGGAAGCGTTTGTATTCGCTGATGTAAATCAGGTGCTCGACCTTCTTCGCCACCTCCCGCTGGAACCCCGCCGCGACGCAATCCTCGATGGAGCCCGCGCGGTCCACCAGGATCTCCAGCATCGCGTCGAGATCCGGGTAATCCGGCAGGCTGTCGCTGTCCTTCTGATCGTCGCGCAGCTCGGCCGAGGGCGGCTTGTCGATCACCCGGGCAGGGATCACAACGCCCTCGGGGCCCTTCATCCACGCCCGGTGGTTGGCGTTGCGCCAGCGGCAGGTCTCGAACACCCGCGTCTTGTAGAGATCCTTGATCGGATTGTAGCCGCCCGCCATATCGCCATAGATCGTCGCATAGCCCACGGCCACTTCGGACTTGTTCCCCGTGGTCAACAGCATCTCGCCGAACTTGTTCGACAGCGCCATCAACAAGACGCCGCGCAGCCGCGACTGGATGTTTTCCTCGGTGAGATCGGCCTCCAGCCCCTCAAAAAGCGGTGCCAGCGTCTCGGTCACCGCCGCTCGCGGCCCCGAGATGGGCAGATAGTCGTAGCGGCACCCCAGCGCCTGCGCGACGGCCTCCGCATCCTCCAGCGAGGCTTGCGAGGTATACTCCGACGGCAACATCACGCAGCGCACGTTCTCCGCCCCCAGCGCATCCACCGCAATCGCCGCCACCAGCGCGGAATCCACGCCCCCCGACAGGCCCAGTAGCACCTTGCCGAAGCCGGTTTTGCGGCAATAGTCGCGCAGCGATTTCACCATCACGCGATAGTCTTGCTCCCAGGCATCCGGGCGCGGCGCCTTCTCGCCCGCGACCACGCGCCAGCCCTCGGGCGTGCGCTCCAGGTCCACTTGCGCCACCGTTTCCTCAAAGACGGGCAGCTGCACCGCCAGGGCGCCTCCGGGGTTCAGCGCGAAGGAGCCGCCATCAAACACCTGATCGTCCTGCCCGCCCACCATGTTGAGGTAGACCAGCGGCAGCCCGGTCTCGACCACCCGTGCGACCATGTGATTGAGCCGCACCTCGAACTTCTTGCGGTCGTATGGCGAGCCATTGGGCACCAGCAGGAACTCGGCCCCCGTCTCGGCCAGCGTCTCGGCCACATCCTCGTGCCAGGCGTCCTCGCAGATGGGCGAGCCCACGCGGGAGTTGCCCACCGAATAGGGGCCGCCCAGAGGCCCTGCGTCAAAGATGCGCACCTCGTCAAAGACCGTGTCATTGGGCAGGTGATGTTTGAGCACCTGGCTCGCGATCCGCCCGCCTTTCAGAATGAGGTACCCGTTGTAGAGCTTCGCGCCCTCGACCCAGGGCGCACCGATGGCCAGCGCCGGACCCTCGGCGCAGGCCTCCGCCAGTGCCTCCACATGCCGCGCCACATCCAGCTGAAACGCCTGGCGCATCCATAAATCTTGGGCATTATAGCCGGTCAGGAACATCTCGGGCAGCGCCACGAGATCGGCGCCCGCCTCGCGCCCGGCCTCCCAGGCATTTCGCGCTAAGGTTGAATTTCCAGCCAGATCGCCCACGGTGGGGTTGAGCTGCCCCAGAGTTATCCGAAATCGATCTGCCATGCGCCCAGCCCTTTTTCACCAGTTTACAGCCATGTAGCAGATTGCAGAGCGGTGAAAAGCCTCTGCCCGGGCTATCACGCAAAAGAAGATTGCCCCCAAAGCGGCCTTTGCCTAAGTTCCCGCAAGGGATCGTCCAGGGGGTCAGGTCCCGCTCTTACAGCCACGTCATGCCCAAGGGGTCTTATGTCTCTTCGCCGCCTGATCATCTGCCTTGCCTTCCTGCCGAGCACGCTTATCGCTCAGGAGGCGCAGGTCCTGACCAAACAATATGACGATGGCGGCGTCTACGAAGGCACCTTCCGCGGCGGCGTGCAGCACGGCACCGGCACTTACAAACTGCCCAACGGCTACGAGTACACCGGCGAGTGGGTCGATGGCGAGATCAAGGGCAAGGGCATCGCGCGCTTCCCCAACGGCTCGGTCTATGAGGGTGTCTTCGCCAAGGGCAAGCCCGATGGCTTCGGCAAGATCACCTTCGCCGACGGTGGCACCTATGAAGGCGAATGGCAGGCGGGCGCGATCATGGGCACGGGCATCGCGCTCTATGCCAACGGCGTGCGTTACGAGGGCCAGTTCCGCAACGCCAAGCACCACGGCAAGGGCACGATGCAGAGCCCCGGCGGCTATGAGTACAAGGGCGACTGGGTCGATGGCGTCAAGGACGGCACCGGCACCATCACCTACCCCGATGGCGCGGTCTACGAAGGCGAGATCAAGGCGGGCAAACGCGCAGGCCAGGGCACGCTCACCATGCCCGACGGTCTGGTCTACGTGGGCCTCTGGCGGGACGGGCAGATCGACGGCACCGGCAAGCTGACGCAAGCCAACGGCGATGTCTATGAAGGCCAACTCGTGGCCGGGCGCCGCGAAGGCATCGGCAAGGTGATCTACGCCAACGGCGACACCTATGAGGGCGAGTTCGCAAACGATCTGCGCGACGGCCAGGGCACCTTCACAGCCCAGGACGGCTATACCTACACCGGCTCCTGGGTCGCGGGCGAGATCGAAGGCCAGGGCCGGGTGATCTATCCCGATGGCTCGGTATACGCGGGCAGCTTCTCTGACGGTCTGGCCGATGGCGAAGGGCTGATCACCTACCCCGATGGCTCCACCTATGAGGGCGCCTGGAAGACCGGCGTGATCGACGGCAAGGGCAAGGCCACCTACACCAACGGCGTGGTCTACGAGGGCGAGTTCAAGAACGCCCGCAACCACGGCCAGGGCGTGATGACCTATGCCGACGGCTACAAATACGACGGCACCTGGGTCGACGGCCAGCGCCAGGGCCAGGGCACCGCCACCTACCCCGACGGCACTATCTATGTGGGCGAGTTCAATAACGGCCAGCGCCATGGACAGGGCAAGATCACCATGCCCTCGGGCTTCACCTACCAAGGCGCCTGGGTCGAGGGCGAGATCGAAGGCCTCGGCGTGGCCACCTACGCCAATGGCGATGTCTACGAAGGCATGTTCCAGGCCGGAAAGCGCCAGGGCACCGGCACCATGCGCTATGCCACTGGCGAAGAAGCCACGGGCGACTGGGAAAACGGCGCGCTGACCGACGGCTGACAAGCCGGCTGGCGCGGAAGCCCCGCGCAACGGCATGGGGGCCCACCCCGCAGCGGGCAGAGGCGCCCGACTAGAACGTCCCAGCAGAATGCGCTAGATCAGGACGAGCGGGGCTCTGCGACGGCGCTTCCGTCCTAGCGGTCATCAGACAGCGCCTCTTTGCTCAAGCCCATCACCCGGTGAATCTCGACGGGGTTGGCCAGCCCCTTGAGTTCGACATGCCCCAGAGGCTCGGCCTCCACGGCCCCGTCGACATCGATCTGCGCCCGGTGGCTGATCAGAAGCTCCCGGTCCTCGGCCATATCGCAGAGCCGCGCCGCCGTGTTCACCACGCCACCGATGGCCGTATAGTCGGCCCGTCCGTGAAACCCCACCAGCCCCAGCGTCGCATATCCGCTCGAAACGCCCATACCCAACCCAATGGCATGGCCAAGCTTGCTCCAGGGCGCGCGGATCTCCTCAAAGGCGGATCGGATCTCCAGCGCCAGCCGCACCGCCTCCAGCACCGGCTGCTCCCGCGGGATCGGATCGTTGAAGAACACCATCAGCCCATCGCCCGCCCGGTACCCGATGCTGCCCCCATGTTTGTCCACCAGCGCGCCAACCTGGTCATGAAACTGCTGTAGAATGGCGATCACGTCCTCAGGCTCGATCGCCTCGGAGACGGCGGTAAAGTTCCGGATATCGCAGAAAAGGCACGCGATATAGCGCCGGTGCGTGTCGAGCAGCGCCTCATTGCCCTCGGCCACGACCAGCTCGGCCACCTGCGGCGCCAGGAACTGCTTCAGCCGCCCCAGACGGTCGATCTCATGCTCCTGCCGCCGCACCTGATGCGTCAGATGCTGGTTGAACGCGTCGATCTGCTGGGCCTGTTCGCGCACCTTGCGGTTCAGCGTGTTCAAGAGCAGCACCTGGTTGAGCAGCGCGCCCACCACCAGCAGCACATAGGCCAGCGCCTCCACCCGCTCGTCATAGCCGAAATAGAGCGTCACGATCAGCGTCGCCGCCGCCAGCGCACCGGTGGCCAGCGGGGCCGCGTTCCAATGGCGCCGCCGGTCTCGCCACAGAAACAGCACCGCACACAGCGCCAGCCCCCACATCAGAACCGCCTGCACATGCGGATTGATCATGAACGCCTGCGTCCCCACCACATAGCTGGCCAGAATACCCGAGTAACAGGTGATCAGCGACGCCGATGCGGCGAGCACCGCGCCCAGCCCCACCGGCAGGGCAAGACGGAACTCCTCGGTCTCGGCAGGCAACACCGCTGGCGCCGCAAGGGCAACGGGTTCGGAACCGGGATCATAGGGTGGCTTACGATCAGACATGGTGTCGGCAGCATTCAAATATCGGGCATCTTAGGCAGCTGAGGCGCAGCCGTCAAAATAAACAGGGATGGCGGCCTCTGGACCAACCGAGGCGCGCCGACGCGGGCTGCATCGCCCGTTTCACGGGACGGCGGGCGGGGCGAGGGCGCAGCCCAGCGCCGTCCCGCCGGTGCCTCCCATGCCATTTCGGACAAATCTCGACGCATCCGGGACAAAAGCACCGCCCACTCTTCCCCAAAGCCCCCCCGGGATGCTGAACAGAACGGAGGTATACTTTTATGAATTGGGGATAGTATGAAACTCTTGCACACCGCGCTCTTCTGCGCGCTGACCGCCATCGCACTGCCCGCGCAGGCCGCCACGGTCACACTGGACCTGACACGCAACGCACCGGCGTTCTCCGACAGTCTTCTCAACAACGGCGACACCGTGAGCAACGGACCGTTTTCGCTCACCTTTCAGAATCTTGTCGCCAATGGATCCAACTGGACTTGGGTAGATACAGATGGAGTGTTCTTTGCCAGAAGCAGCATAAGCTTTACCCGCGTCGATCTGGTCTTCAACATCGACACCGTTATCGAAACCTATGGCAGCGGAGACAGAGGCAATGGTACGTTTCAGATCACCGGGCCCAACGGCACCTCAGGCGTAAACAGCTTCGCCTCGGGCACCGCAAACACTTTCGACATGGGCACGATCCCGGTCTTTCTGGCGGGTGAAACCTATACCCTGACCCACGATACAGACAGGGGATACCTCGACGCACTTGGCCTCTCGCATCCGCCGTCCGTGACCGCGGTCCCCCTGCCCGCCTCCCTGCCACTGCTGCTCGCAGGGTTCGGCGCCGTCGCCCTCCTGCGCCGCCGGACCTCCGTGGCGCGCTGATCACAGCGCCGCACCTCGACATCTCACAAAGGGATTCACCGATGAAACTCCTCCAGATCGCGCTCTTCTGCGCTCTTACCGCCCTCGCCCTGCCCGCAAAGGCCGCCACCGTCACCCTCGGTCTGCACGCGGACGTTCCCACCTTGGGAAACCAAATACTTACGGACGGCACAACCACCAGCGCGGGGGGCTTTACGCTGACATTCCAATCCGTCGTTGCACAGGATGCAACACGCGGCCTTGCTCTCCCAATTGGGACAATTTTCGGCGAGTGGCATGCCTTCGGGATCATCAGCGTCGGCCTGACCTTCAACACCGATACAATCATCCACAGCTATGACCTCGGATACTCCAATGCCACCGGCGATATCTTTCAGATCAGCGGGGTCAATGGCACGTCCGGCCGGAATGACTTCGGGAAAACCGGGGTATCCACGTTCGACATGGGCACGATCCCGGTCTTTCTGGCCGGTGAAACCTATACCCTGACGCACACCATCAGAGGATCGCGTGATGTCGCGATGCTCCGCAGCTTGCAAGTCTCCAGCCCGCCGGCGGTGGTGCCGCTGCCCGCCTCCCTGCCGCTCCTGCTGGCGGGTGTCGGCGCCGTCGCCCTCCTGCGCCGACGCAGACCCGCCGCAAAACACGGCAACCCATCCTGATCCATCGGAAAGGACCCCGCAATGAAACAACTGATCACCGCCCTATTCTGCGCCTTCGCCATCACCGTCCTTCCCGCGCAGGCCGCCACTGTCACGCTGGACCTGACGGAAAACGCACCTGATTTCGCAGACAGGTCTCTCAACAACGGCGACACTGTGAGCGACGGGCCCTTTTCGCTCACCTTTCAGAATATTGACGCCAACGGAAGGGATGAAGCTTTGTTGGTGGGCGGCAGCATAATCCTAGGCCGCATCACCGGCGATCTTGCCAGCGTTGATCTGACCTTCAACATCGACACCGTTATCGAGACCTATGGTATCGGAGTTACCGATCCTGGTACGTTCCAGATCACCGGGCGCAACGGCACCTCCGGCAGCAACAGCTTGCAGAAAACGGGAGCAAACACCTTCGACATGGGCACCATCCCGGTCTTCCGCGCCGGAGAGACATACACCCTGACACATACGGTGACCGGGGCCAGCTTGGCAGAACTCAACGCACTTGGCCTCTCGCATCCGCCGTCCGTGACCGCTGTCCCGCTGCCCGCCTCCCTGCCGCTTCTGCTGGCCGGTTTCGGCGCCATCGCCCTCCTGCGCCGCCGACACCCGGCCTCACAGGACGGCACCGCCCCCTGAAACGAAAGGAAGACCCCCATGATGACGCGTCTGAACATCGCTGGTCTCTGCGCGCTTGCGATCCTCGCCCTGCCCGCACAGGCCGCCACGGTCACGCTGGACCTCACAACCAACGCGCCCGCCTTTGCAGATGGGATCGTCAACAACGGCGATACCGTCAGCGCCGGAGAGTTTTCCCTGACCTTCCAGAACGTCCAGCCGCTCGGGCCCAGGCCTGCCACTGTGTTGTCCAATGGGGTCATCTTTTCGCGTTTGGTTGTCGGCACACTCCCCAGCGTCGAACTGGTCTTCAACATCGATACGATCATCGAGACCTACAGCGTCGGATCCAGCCGGGGCAGCAGCCCGTTCCAGATCAGCGGGGTCAATGGAACGTCGGGGCCGAACAGCTTCGGGTCGGATGCGACCTTTGCCTTCGACATGGGCACCATCCCGGTCTTTCTCGCCGGAGAGACCTACACCCTGACGCACAGCCTCGGCGGCCCCGACAGCGGGACGCTCAGCGCGCTCGGGCTCTCCCATCCGCCGTCCGTGACCGCTGTCCCGCTGCCCGCCTCCCTGCCGCTTCTGCTGGCCGGGTTCGGCGCCGTCGCCCTCCTGCGCCGCCGGGCTCCACGACATACCTGATAGAACCCGCTCCCGTGCATGGCCGCGGGTGGGCCCCGGCACCCCACCACCCCACCCGGATGCGGGGTGCCGGTGGCGCCCCTTTGGGTGCCAATGCGGGACGGTGGGCGGGGCGAGGGCGCAGCCCAGCGCCGGCCCGACGTCCAAAAGTAAAGGCCGCCCTGTTAACCCGGGCAGGCACCGACATCCGCACCGACGCAATACCGACAAAATACCGACGTGATACCGACGTCGGTTTTGCCATGAAACGAAAGGATTAACCCCCGATTCGGCGTCTCGGACGAAAATGCAGGCGCGCGCTGCCTTCAGACCTTTTCGCCCGCCTCCAACCGCCGCAGGAAATCGTCCGCCTCCGCGATCACCGTCGCGCGCCGGTCCGCATCCATCCGGTCCCAGGTCCGGTACATGTTCCCCATGCGCGCATTGTCCTTGAACCGGTCCCGATGCCGGTCGAGGAAGTGCCAGTAGAGCAGGTTGAACGGGCAGGCGCCCTCCCCCGTCTTGGTGTTGACCGAATAGGCGCACCCCTTGCAGTAATCCGACATCCGGTTGATGTAGGCGCCGCTCGACACATAGGGTTTCGAGGCAATCACCCCGCCGTCGGCAAACTGGCTCATCCCCACTGTATTCGGCGCCTCGACCCACTCGAAGGCATCCATGTAAACCGCCAGATACCACTCGTGCACCTGGTGCGGATCAATCCCCGCCAGGAGCGCGAAATTCCCTGTGATCATAAGGCGTTGGATGTGGTGCGCATAGGCCTCTGCCGCCGTCTGCTCCACCGCCTTCGACAGGCACCGCATCTTGGTCTCACCGCCCCAGTAGAGCTCGGGCAGGTCACGGGAATGCCCCAGCGCATTGCCCGTCACATAGTCCGGGCCTTTCAGGAAATAGATGCCCCGCATGTACTCGCGCCAGCCGATGATCTGGCGGATGAATCCTTCGGCGGCATTGATCGGCACATCTCCCGCCGCATAGGCCTCGGCCACCTTTTCGCAGACCTCCAGCGGGTCCAGCAGCCCGATGTTGATATAGGCCGAGATCACCGCGTGATAGAGGAACCGATTGTCCGCCAGCATCGCATCCTGATAGTCACCGAACTTCGGCAAAGCCTTTGAAATAAAATGCGAAAGCGC
Source organism: Roseobacter cerffii (assembly GCF_054226325.1). NCBI lineage: Bacteria > Pseudomonadati > Pseudomonadota > Alphaproteobacteria > Rhodobacterales > Roseobacteraceae > Roseobacter > Roseobacter cerffii. The sequence goes on along the minus strand of NZ_CM135757.1, from coordinate 471,774 downwards.
CCGCCGCGCCTCACCTTCCGTGGTCGCAAACCAGAAGGGGTTCAGGTCACCGAAGTGGTTGCCGAACCGCGCCTCAACCAGCGCCAGCACGTCCTCGACGGTCTCATCCGGGCTGAACTGCATCGGCCCGTTGAAGTCGACTTCACCCGGTGCGGGCTTGCGGTTCTCATGGTCGAAGTTCCACTTGCCCCCCACCGGGTCCGAGCCATCCATCAACAGCCCCGTCTTGCGCCGCATCTCGCGATAGAAATACTCCATCCGCAGCGCCTTGCGCCCGTCGGCCCAAGCCTCAAACTCCTGATGTGACGCAATAAATCGGTCGTCAGGCAGGATATGCGTGGTGATCGGCGCGTGCTTCAGCTTGTCGATCAACCGCCACTCTCCGGGCTCCGTGACCAGCACCTCCGAGGCGCCCGTCTCCTCCGCCCGTCGCAGCAACTCGCCGACAATCGAGCCCGCATTCTGCGTGTCGTCCAGCTGCGCATAGCGCACGTCCCAGCCGTCGTCTCTCAGCCGCGCCGCAAACTTGCGCATCGCCGCGAAGATCAGCGCGATCTTCTTCGGATGATGCCGCACATAGTCCGTCTCTTCCGCGACCTCGGCCATCACCACGACATCGCTGTCAGGGTCCGCCTCGCGCAGCGCACTCAGCCCCACGCTCAGCTGGTCGCCCAGCACCAGAAGCAACCGGCTCACCAGGGCACCGCCTTCCCGGCCCAGTCGAAAAACTGGCCCGTCTGATCAGGCGTCAACCCGCTGATCACGTTCAACAAATTCTGCGCGGCCTCCTCCGGCGGCACCGACGGATGCCGTCCCAGATACTTCTCCGTAAAGGGTGTTGCCACCGTGCCCGGATGCAGCGCCACACAGACCGACTGCTTGTGCGTCCGGCTCAGTTCAATCGACGTCGTGTGCACGATCTGGTTCACCGCTGCCTTCGCACTGCGGTAGCTGATCCACCCGCCGATCCGGTTGTCGCCAATCGAGCCCACGCGCGCCGACAGCACGGCCATCACTGCGGGCCGATCCCGCGGCAACAGCTCGGCGGCATGGCGCAGCACCATCGCAGGCCCCAGCGCGTTGACCGCGAACTGATCCATCATGGCCTGTGCGGTTACGGCCTTGATCGACTTCTCCGGCGCCGCGCCGTTGATCTCCAGCGCGCCGGTGGCCACCAGCACCAGATCAAACGATCCCTCAAGCCCCTCAAGGTGACCCGCGACCGAGGCCTCATCGGTGATCTCGAACCCATCGTGCGAGCGGGACAGTGCCGTCACATCGTCGCCACGCGCCCGGCAGGCGGAAACCATGGCCTGCCCGATCCCGCCCGAAGCCCCTATGATCAATACTCTTTTCATCCGCGGCGACCTAGGCGGGCGGTCTGCGGCTTCAACCCCGCGCGGCTCAAAGGTCGCAGTCGCCGCACTGGCCTCGGGCCAAAAAATCACCTTCCCATTTGCGTCAGCCTGCGTATAACTACGCGCATGGCACCTGTGTCGCATATCATATGCCCGCGCTATTCCTTGCGCCCAGCCGCCGCTCTGCTGCTGCTAACTCGCCTCTGAGCGTGCCCTTCGGCGCGCCCGCTCAGAGGGACCCGTGCCGCGCGCCAAGGACAACAGCAGACATCGAAAGAACCAGACATGACAGACAAAGCGAAACAGGACCGCGTCCTGATTTTTGACACCACCTTGCGCGACGGCGAGCAGAGCCCGGGCGCAACCATGACCCACGCCGAAAAGCTCGAGATCGCGGGGCTGCTCGACGAGATGGGCGTCGACATCATCGAAGCCGGCTTCCCGATCGCCTCCGAAGGTGACTTCGCCGCGGTGAGCGAGATCGCGCGGCAGACCCAGAACTCTGTGATCTGTGGGCTGGCGCGCGCCCAGATCGGCGACATCGACCGCTGCTGGGAAGCGGTGCAACACGCGAAAGCCCCGCGGATTCATACGTTTATCGGCACGTCCCCCTTGCATCGCGCGATCCCGAACCTCGACAAGGACCAGATGGCGGAGCGGATCGAACAGACGGTCACCCATGCCCGCAACCTCTGCGACAACGTGCAGTGGTCGCCTATGGATGCGACGCGCACGGAGGAGGATTACCTCTGCCGGGTCGTTGAAATCGCCATCAAATGCGGCGCCACGACGATCAACATCCCCGATACGGTGGGCTACACCGCGCCCCGCGAGTCGGCGGAGCTGATTGCGATGCTGATCAACCGCGTGCCAGGCGCCGACGAGATCACCTTTGCCACCCATTGCCACAACGATCTGGGCATGGCGACGGCCAACAGCCTCGCCGCCGTCGAAGCCGGTGCGCGTCAAATCGAGTGTACAATCAATGGCTTGGGCGAGCGTGCAGGCAACACCGCGCTGGAAGAGGTCGTCATGGCGCTGAAGGTGCGCAATGACATCATGCCCTTCCAGACCGGTATCGATGCGACCAAGATCATGAACATCTCGCGCCGGGTCGCGACGGTCTCGGGCTTCCCCGTGCAGTTCAACAAAGCCATCGTGGGCAAAAACGCCTTCGCGCATGAAAGCGGCATCCACCAGGACGGGATGCTCAAGAACGCCGAAACTTTTGAGATCATGCGCCCCGAGGATGTGGGCCTGTCCGAGACCAACTTGGTCATGGGCAAGCATTCGGGCCGCGCGGCCTTGCGGTCGAAACTGGAAGACCTCGGGTTCGAGCTGGGCGACAACCAGCTCAAGGACGTCTTCGTGCGCTTCAAAGAACTGGCCGACCGCAAGAAGGAAATCTACGACGACGATCTCATCGCGCTGATGCGCACCTCGACCGATCCCGAGAATGACCGGCTGCAGCTCAAGTCGCTCAAGGTCGTCTGCGGCACCGATGGCCCGCAACAGGCTGATCTTGTGATGGAAATCGACGGCGAGGAGAAATCCACCACGCAGACGGGCGATGGCCCCGTCGATGCCTCCTTCAACGCGATCAAGGCGCTGGTGCCGCACACCGCGCGGCTGCAGCTTTATCAGGTGCACGCCGTGACCGAGGGCACCGACGCGCAGGCCACGGTCTCGGTGCGAATGGAAGAAGACGGGCGCATCGTGACCGGCCAGTCGGCCAACACCGACACGGTGGTCGCATCAGCGCTGGCCTATATCCACGCCCTGAACCGTCTGCTGGTGCGGCGCGAGAAGAGCGGTTCAGACAAGCGCGAGATCAGCTACAAGGATGTGAGCTGACCAACGCGGCTCCGGAGCGTCTCGGTGATGTCGGGACGCTCCGGAACGGCGCCAGAACGGCAGACGCAAAAATGGCTTCTGGACCGGCCCAAAACGCCGTTTTCCGTCTCTGGGCAAGATCGCCTTATAGGTGTATTCGTCCGGAGACCACGGCGGTTCTGCGGCGCTATCGCGGCGGTTTTGTGGCACATTGCGAGAATGGTGTTGTGCAAGGCACACCTCATTGTCAAAAGCAATACGTCGCCCGCATCATCGTTAACGCCCCTTTCACCCTTTAGCGCCTAAGCCTATAAGGGAGGAAAGCCCGCCTTTCTGAAAGCGCGGGCCAAGAAAATTTCGGGCAAGGTATCAACAGAATGTTTGACAAAATTCGCGGGCTGTTTTCATCCGACATGGCCATCGATCTCGGCACCGCCAACACGCTGGTTTACGTCAAGGGGCGCGGCGTGATCCTGTCCGAGCCTTCGGTGGTCGCCTACCACGTGAAGGACGGGGTAAAGAAGGTGCTCGCGGTGGGCGAAGATGCCAAGCTGATGCTGGGCCGCACCCCCGGCAGCATCGAGGCGATCCGGCCCATGCGCGAAGGGGTGATCGCCGATTTCGACACCGCCGAAGAGATGATCAAACATTTCATTCGCAAGGTGCACAAGCGCTCGACCTTCTCGAAGCCCAAAATCATCGTCTGTGTGCCACACGGCGCGACACCAGTTGAAAAACGCGCGATCCGCCAGTCGGTGCTGAGCGCGGGCGCCCGTCGCGCAGGTCTGATCGCTGAACCAATTGCGGCTGCCATCGGGGCTGGCATGCCGATCACCGACCCGACGGGCAACATGGTCGTCGACATAGGCGGTGGCACCACCGAGGTGGCGGTTCTGAGCCTTGGCGACATCGTCTATGCTCGCTCCGTGCGCGTCGGCGGCGACCGCATGGACGAGGCGATCATCAGCTACCTGCGCCGCCAGCAAAACCTGCTGGTGGGTGAGACCACGGCGGAGCGCGTCAAAACCTCCATCGGCACCGCGCGGATGCCGGATGATGGGCGCGGCACGTCTATGCAGATCCGCGGGCGCGACCTGCTGAACGGGGTGCCCAAAGAGATCGAAGTCACCCAGGCACAGATTGCCGAAGCGCTGGCCGAGCCTGTACAACAGATTTGCGAAGCGGTGATGACCGCGCTCGAGACCACACCGCCGGATCTCGCCGCCGACATCGTTGATCGGGGCGTGATGCTCACCGGCGGCGGAGCGCTGCTAGGCGATCTGGACCTTGCCCTGCGCGAACAGACGGGCCTCGCGGTGTCTATCGCAGACGAGTCGCTCAACTGTGTGGCACTCGGCACCGGTAAGGCACTGGAATACGAGAAACAACTGCGCCACGCCATCGACTACGACAGCTAAGCGCACCCGACCATAACTCCCCGCTCAGTGGCAGGTCTGCCCTGCCTGTGACGGGGCAGGAGACCGCCGAGATATGGCCAAGGACCGACCAAGCAGCAGCGAATACACCGGCCCGGTACGCCGGCTGTTGCTGAGCGTGATCGTCCTGTGCCTCTTTGCCGTGTTCCTTGTCTGGCGGATCGACAGCCCGCGGGTCGAGCGGTTCCGCGCGCAGGTGACGGACAAGTTCGTGCCCAGCCTCGACTGGGCGATGGCGCCGGTCACCGGCACGATCAACCTGCTGAAGAACTTCCAGAGCTATCAACGGCTTGCCGAGCAAAACAGCGAGTTGCGCTCGGAGCTGCGCCGCATGCAGGCGTGGAAGGAAGCCGCGCTGCAGCTGGAACAGGAAAACGCACGGCTGCTTGATCTGAACAAGGTCCGGCTCGATCCACGGCTGACCTATATCACCGGTGTCGTGCTCGCCGACAGTGGCTCGCCGTTCCGGCAATCCGTTCTGCTGAATGTCGGCGCGCGCGATGGTGTGGTCGATGGCTGGGCCACCATGGACGGGATCGGCGTCGTCGGGCGGATTTCGGGCGTAGGCGAGAACACCGCGCGGGTCATCCTGCTCACCGATGCCTCTAGCCGCATTCCCGCCGTGATCCAGCCCTCGGGCCAGCGTGTCATCGTAGCGGGCGACAACTCCTCTGCCCCGCCCATCGAGTTTCTGGAAGACAGCGATCAGGTGCGTCCGGGCGACCGTGTGATCAGCTCTGGCGACGGCGGTGTGTTCCCTCCGGGGCTGCTGATCGGCCAGGTCGCCCTCGACCCCGGCGGCAAGCTGCGCGTGCGCCTCTCGGCAGACTATCAGCGGCTCGAATTCCTGCGCGTGTTGCGCCACCACGGCACACAGCCGGTGTCTGACACCCCCGAGATCATTGGCCCCCAGCTACCACAACAACCCGTCATCGCGCGGGAGGAGCTCAGCCAATGAGCGAGTTGCCGCAAACGCGCCTCTGGACGATGCGGATCGGGTTCGCCCTGCTGGTCTGCGTGATCCTCTTCTTCCACCTGCTGCCGCTCGAAACCACGCCGCGCCGCTGGGTGGGGCCCGACCTTCTGCTGGCCTTTGCCTGCGCCTGGTCTATGCGCCGCCCGGAGTATGTTCCGATGCTGGCCCTGGCCCTGCTGTTTCTGCTGGCCGATCTTCTGTTGCAACGGCCTCCTGGGCTCTGGGCCATGGTCGCGCTCATCGGCTGCGAGAGCCTGAAGCGTCGGGCTCGCGGCTTGCGTGACACGGGCTTTGCCAGCGAATGGCTGCGCGTGTGCATCGTGATCGCCGGAATTGCGCTGCTGTACCGCCTGATCCTGATCATCACCCTGGTCGATTTGCCACCCTTCGGCTTGACGGTCTTCGAAGCGGTCATGACAATGCTGTTCTATCCGCTGGTTGTGGCCACCACGCACGGCCTCATGGGCGTCCGCAAGGCCGCCCCTGGTGATCTGGATGGCGCGGGGGCAAGGCTATGACGCAGATCGCATGTAGAATCGGAGCACCGGCATGAAGAAGACACGCGCCGAGAGCGATTTCAGCCATCGCCGCATTTCCCGGCGCGCTGCTCTGCTGGGGGGTGCGCAACTTCTTTTCATCGGCGGGCTCGCTGCGCGCATGCGGTTTCTGCAGGTCGAGCAGGCCGATCAGTTCCGTCTGCTCGCCGAAGAAAACCGCATCAACGTCCGGCTCATCCCGCCGTCGCGCGGCGAGGTCTTTGACCGCAACGGCATGCGGCTCGCCCAGAATGCCCCATCCTACCGGATCGTCATCGTGCGCGAGGATGCGGGCGACACCGATGCTGTGCTGGACCGCCTCAGCCGGATCATTCCCCTCGAACCCGAGGACATCACCCGCACCAAGGAAGAACTGGCGCGGTCGCCCTCCTTCCTGCCCGTGACCATCGCCGAGGACGTTCGGTGGGAAGATATCAGCCGCGTGTCCGTGAACGCACCCGCCCTGCCCGGTGTGACGCCAGAGGTCGGCCTCAGCCGTGTCTACCCGCAAGGCTCCGATTTTGCGCATGTTCTCGGCTATGTTGGTCCGGTGTCGGATTATGATCTGGAAAAGATCGCAGACCCGGAACCGGTCCTGCGCATCCCCCGGTTCCAGATCGGCAAGGTCGGAGTTGAGACCAAGCTTGAGCCGGTGTTGCGCGGCAAGGCTGGCGCCAAACGGGTGGAGGTGAACGCAGCGGGCCGGGTGATGCGCGAGCTTGACCGTCGCGAAGGCATTCCGGGCTCCGATATCCAGCTCACCATCGACGCCAAGCTGCAGGGCTATGTGCAGGCGCGGCTCGACCAGGAGAGCGCCAGCGCGGTTGTTCTGGACTGCGACACCGGTGATGTGGTCGCCTGCGCCTCGGCGCCGACCTTCGATCCGAACCTGTTTGTCCGCGGCATTTCGGTCAAGGACTACAGCACACTCACGAACAACAAGTACCGGCCGCTGGCGAGCAAGACCGTACAGGGCCTCTACCCGCCCGGATCAACCTTCAAGATGATCACGGCGATGGCCGCGCTGGAGGCCGGGCTGATTGGGCCCAATGAAACCGTCTATTGCCCGGGGCATCTCGAGGTCTCCGGGCGGCGGTTCCATTGCTGGAAGCGCGGCGGGCATGGCTGGGTCGACCTGGAGACGTCGCTCAAGCGCTCTTGCGATGTGTATTACTACGATCTCGCGATCAAGGTCGGGATCGAAAAGGTCTCAGAGATGGCCAAGCGCTTCGGACTTGGCATCAAGCACGATGTGCCGATGTCCGCCGTGGCCCAAGGGCTGGCGCCCAACATGGAGTGGAAACAGCAGACCTACGGCCAGAGCTGGCGGGTGGGGGACACGGTGAACGTCTCCATCGGTCAGGGCTTCATGCTGGCCTCACCGATGCAACTTGCGGTGATGACCGCGCGGCTTGCCACCGGGCGAGCGGTCGAGCCGCGACTGATCAAATCCATCGATGGCGTCGAACAGCCCTCACGGGGCGGCGAAAGCCTTGGCATGAACGAAAACAATCTGCGCAAGATGCGCCGCGCGATGGATGTCACGGTGAACGACCGGCGCGGCACAGCCTATGGCTCGCGGATCATCGAGGATGAGATGCGCATGGCGGGCAAGACCGGCACCAGCCAGGTCCGCAACATTACCGCAGCCGAGCGGCGCGCAGGCGTGATCCGCAACGAGGACCTGCCGTGGGAGCGGCGCGACCACGCGCTCTTCGTGAACTTCGCACCAATCAGCGCGCCGAAATACGCGGTTTCGGTTGTCGTCGAACACGGCGGCGGCGGCTCGAAGGCGGCGGCACCGATCGCGCGGGACATCACGTTACAGGCGCTTTATGGCGGGCAGCCACCGCTTGAGGCCTACCCCACCAAGGATCGCGAGCGCATCGAAGAACAGCAGGAGCGGCTGCGCGGGATGCAACCCCAGGCCTCCTTTGTCGGGCGCGACCAGGCATGAGCTATCTCGAGTATCAGGTCAAAACCGCCCCGACCGGTTTTCGCAAAATCCTGCATCTGAACTGGCCAGTTGCGATCCTGCTGGCATCGGTCTCGGGCGTCGGCTTCCTGATGCTCTACTCGGTCGCAGGCGGATCGTTCAACCCGTGGGCCGAGCCGCAGATGAAACGTTTTGCCGTCGGTTTCGTGCTGATGATCGGCGTCGCCATGGTGCCCATCTGGTTCTGGCGGTCGCTCGCTGGCATCGGGTATCTGGTCACCATTGCCTTGCTGGTGGCGGTGGAGCTTTTCGGCACTGTCGGGATGGGCGCGCAGCGTTGGATCGACCTTGGCTTCATGCGTCTGCAACCCTCCGAGTTGATGAAAATCACCCTCGTGATGTTCCTGGCCGCTTACTACGACTGGTTGCCCGCCAAGCGCACGTCACACCCGTTCTGGGTGCTGCTGCCTCTGATCGCCATCATGATCCCAACCCTTCTTGTCCTGAAACAGCCCGATCTTGGCACGTCGATCCTGTTGCTTGCGGCGGGTGGCGGGCTGATGTTTCTGGCGGGTGTTCACTGGGCCTATTTCGCCGCCGTTCTCGCCAGTGCGATTGGTCTAGTGACCGCCGTTTTCAGATCCCGCGGGACGGAATGGCAGTTGATCAAAGACTACCAATTCCGCCGTATCGACACGTTCCTCGACCCGAGCACGGACCCGTTGGGCGCGGGCTACCACATTACCCAATCAAAGATCGCTCTGGGGTCCGGCGGGTGGACGGGGCGCGGGTTCATGCAGGGCACGCAAACGCGGCTCAATTTCCTGCCCGAAAAACATACGGATTTCATCTTCACGACGCTGGCCGAGGAATTCGGTTTCCTGGGCAGCATCTCCCTACTCGGGCTCTACGCGTTGATCATCCTCTTCTGCATCTGGTCGGCGCTGATCAACAAGGACAGGTTCTCGTCGCTACTGATCCTCGGGATCGCGCTGAACTTCTTCCTGTTTTTCGCCGTAAACATGTCGATGGTCATGGGCCTCGCGCCTGTCGTCGGCGTGCCGCTGCCGCTGGTCAGCTTCGGGGGCTCGGCGATGCTGGTTCTGATGCTGGCGTTCGGCCTCATGCAAAGCGCACATGTGCACCGACTGAGATAGAACGCCCGTGACACTAAACGTCCTCTTCGCTGCCCGCCCTGATCGCTGGACCACCTATGACGCACCTCTCAATGCGGCGTTTGTCGAGCTTGGACTGGATGCGCATTTGGCGCAGGATATCCCGCCCGAGGAGGTCGATTACATCGTCTACGCGCCGAATTCACCGCTTCAGGATTTCACACCTTTCACGCGCACCAAGGCGGTCCTGAACCTCTGGGCGGGCGTCGAGACGATTGTCGACAACCCCACCTTGACCCAACCGCTGGCGCGCATGGTGGACCCGGGCATGACCACATCGATGACCGAATGGGTCACGGGCCACGTGATGCGCTACCATCTCGGGATGGATCGGCACATCCACAACCCCGACCGGCGCTGGCAACCGCATACACCGCCGCTGGCCGCCGAACGACAGGTCACGATCCTTGGCATGGGCGAGTTGGGCACTGCTACGGCCGAGGTGCTTAAATCCCTCGGATTTGCCGTCTCGGGGTGGAGCCGACGTGAAAAACACCTCGCTGGCGTCTCCATGCATCATGGCCCTGAGGGGCTGAGAACAGCGCTGTCAAAGGCCGGGATTGTCGTGCTGCTGCTGCCTGATACGCCTGCAACGGAAAACACGCTGAATGCCGAGACCCTCGCGCATATGCCGACCGGGGCCTTCGTGATCAACCCGGGGCGGGGGCCGCTGATCGACGATGACGCGCTGATTGCCGCGCTCGACAGCGGGCAGCTCGCAGGCGCGACCCTCGATGTGTTTCGCGTCGAACCGTTGCCACAGGACCATCCGTTCTGGGCGCATCCGAAGGTCACGGTCACCCCGCATGTCGCTGCCGAGACGCGCCCGACGACCGCATCCCGGGTCATCGCCGAGAACATCAGGCGCGGCGAAGCGGGTGAGCCTTTCCTGCATCTGGTCGACCGCAAGAGCGGCTATTGATCACTCCGCGGCGAGGCCACGACCCTTCAACAGCGCCTCGACACCCGGCAGCCTGCCACGGAACTTGGTGTAGAGTTCGGCCGCATCGCGGCTGCCGCCGGTGGAGAGGATGTGCTCTTCCAACGCCGCCGCCCGCTCCGGGTCAAAGGCCCCGCCCGCTTCCTCGAAGGCGGCGAAGGCATCCGCGTCCATGACCTCGGACCACATGTAGCTATAGTAGCCGCTGGAATATCCGTCGCCTGCAAAGACATGTGCGAAATGCGGGGTGGCATGGCGCATCACGATGGCCCCAGGCATACCAATCTCGGCCAGCACCTCGCCCTGCCGGGCCATCGGGTCGCTCGGCGCCGCACCCTCATGGAAATCCAGGTCAACCAGCGCTGAGGCCACGTATTCGACAGTCTGGAAGCCCATGTCATAGGTCGCAGCGGCGAGCACTTTGTCGAGCATCTCCTGCGGCATCGCCTCGCCGGTCTCGGCGTGGGTTGCGAACTCGGCCAGCACCTGCGGCACGTCCAGCCAGTGCTCGTAAAGCTGGCTCGGCAGTTCCACAAAATCGCGCGCCACGGATGTGCCGGAGACACTTTCATAGGTGACATCGGACAGCATCTGGTGCAGCGCGTGGCCGAACTCGTGGAACAAGGTGCGGGCGTCGTCGTAAGACAAGAGCGCAGGGTCACCCTTGGCAAAGTTGCAGACGTTGATCACGACCGGCGTTTGCACCTTCGGAAACTTCGCTTGGGAGCGCATGGCGGAACACCAGGCACCCGAGCGCTTCGAGCCACGCGCGAAGTAGTCGCCGATGAACACCGCCACATGTTCACCGTTGCGCGTCACCTCCCATGCCCGGCAATCGGGATGGTAAAGCGGCACGTCGAGCGGCGCGAAAGACAGATCGAAAAGCCGCGTTGCGCAGGCAAAGGCCGCCTCTATCATCCGCTCCAGTTGGAAGTAGGGCTTCAGCGCGGCCTCATCGAGATCATGCTCTGCCACGCGGCGCTTCTCCGAATAATAGCGCCAGTCCCAGGGCGCCAGCGGGCCGTTGACCCCATCCGCCTGCATCATCTCGGTGAGCACATCAGCATCAGCATTGGCCTGCGCGACCGCGGGCTCCCAGACCGCCATGAGAAGATCGCGCACGGCGCTCGGTGTCTTAGCCATCTCGGTTTCGAGTTTGTAGTCGGCAAAACTGGCATAGCCCAACAGCTTGGCGCGCTCTTCCCGCAAGCCGAGGATTTCGGTCGCGATAGCGCGATTGTCCGTGGCCCCACCGTTTGCACCGCGCGCGGCCCAGGCCTTGAACGCGATCTCGCGCAGATCGCGCCGAGGCGAGAACTGCAGGAAAGGCACGATCAACGACCTCGAGAGTGTGACGACCGGGCCATCCGCCTTCTTTTCCTCACCTGCTGCGCGGGCGGCTGCCACCACGAAATCCGGCAGGCCGTCGAGGTCGTCTTCGGTCAGCGGCAAAAACCAGTCGCGCTCGTCGGCAAGCAGGTTTTGCGTGAACTCGGTGCCGAGGACTGCCAGCCGCTCCTTGATCGCCTTCATGCGCGTGTCATCCGCGCCCTGAAGCGCGGCTCCGGCCCGGACAAAGCTGCGATGGGTGAGCATCAATACGCGCGCCTGCTCATCGCTCAGGTTCTGTTCGTCACGGCGCTCCCAAACCTCGGCGATCCGGCCGAACAGCGCCTTGTTGCTTGAGATCTGCGAGAAATGTGCCGCCAGTTTTGGCGAGAACTCCCGCTGCAGCGCCTCGCGCGCCGGGTTGCTGTCGGCGCCGGCAACGCTGAAGAACACGCTCAAGACCTGGTCGAGCGATTTCCCTGCAGCTTCAAGCGCTTCGACCGTATTGGCAAAGCTCGGCGTCTCTGGCGAGGTCGCTATCGCCTCGATCTCGGCCCGGTGTTCGGCCAGTGCGCTGTCCAGTGCAGGCGCAAAGTCATCGTCGGAAATGGCGTCGAACGGGGCGATCTGGAATGGGGTCGTCCACTCCTGCAACAGCGGATTGGTCATGCGCGTCTCCTTTGACTGACAAGCTAGGTCCCGGTCTCGGGATGAACAAGGCGGTGTTCGGGTTTATGCCGAGCGGCCCGCGCTGCAGATCGGGCAGTCGGCGCGTGGCGCGATCTTGATCGTCCGACTTTCACCGTAAAGCGCGTCATAGATTACCATCTGCCCGCGCAGAACGGTCCCGGCATCTGTGGTCACTTTCAACGCCTCCGTCGCCATCATCGCGCCGATCACGCCGGGCAGCGGGCCAAGAACACCCGCCTCGGCGCAGGTCGGCGCGAGCTCTGGCGCGGGTGCTTCGGGGAAGATGCATTGGTAACAGGGCGCACCGTAGGCAGGGTCAAACACGCTAAGTTGGCCCTCCCACTGGCTGAGTGCGCCCGAGATCAAAGGCTTGCCCTGCGCCACAGCCACACGATTGGCCAGATAACGCGTCTCGAAGTTGTCGGTCCCATCAAGGATCAGATCGTAGTCAGAAAAGAGATCCTCGGCGATCTCCTCGGTCAATCGACGGTGGTAGGGCCGCACGATGACATGAGGGTTCTGCGCGATCATTTCGGCCTGCGCCGAGAAGACCTTGGGCGTCCCGATGGCCTGATCCTTGTGGATCACCTGACGCTGGAGGTTCGCATTCTCGACCGTGTCGTCATCAATCACGCCGATTGTGCCCACCCCGGCAGCGGCGAGGTATTGCAAGGCGGGGGCGCCCAGACCGCCTGCGCCAATCACCAGAACTTTCGCCTCTTTGAGCCGCTTTTGGCCCGCCCCCCCGATTTCGCGCAAAACGATATGGCGGGCGTATCGGTTCAGCTCCGTCTCGCTGAAGCCGGGTTTGCTGATCGGCTCGCGATCAGCCGTCTGTGCGTCATCCGCACGGCTCTGCAGGATCCGCAGCCCGCGGCGATAGCCAAGGATCAGCAGCACGAATCCTCCCAGGATCAGCCAGAGTGCGGGGCTCTCGCCGGTTGCCAGGCGCAGCGCATTGCCATCGGGCAGGGTGACTTGGATGATCAGAACACCGAGATAGAGCGCCCCGATCATGGTCAAGCGTGTCGCGCGCGGCGCGCCCATCAGCGCGCCAATCCCCCAAAGAGCGGCGGCCATGATCAGCACCAAAAGCATCAGCTCGGCCCCGTCGAGCCAAAACCACCAGCACCGCGCGCCGTGTCGGTAAGGTCGTCGCCGAGGACAAACCCGGCCTGCACCACGGGCGCCACAACCAACTGGGCGATCCGCATCCCGTGGGTCACGGTGAAGGGAACCTGCCCCCCATTCAGGACAATGATACCAAGCGGGCCGCGATAGTCGCTGTCGATCGTGCCCGGGCTGTTGACCAGCATGAGCCCGTGCTTGAGCGCCAGCCCGGACCGTGGCCGCACCTGCACCTCATATCCTTCCGGGATCTCCATTTTCAAGCCCGTGGGGATCAGCGCGCGCGCACCGGGCGCAAGCTCCACATCACCGTCTGGCAGATTGGCCCGCACATCTGCACCCGCGGCGCCTGCCGTCTGATAGCTGGGAAATCCGACACTCTGGTCGGCGCCCTCCACCCATGCCAGGGTGATCTCAATCTGCTCGGAGCGCGCGGTCATGAAATCAGCTCAGCGCCTCGGCGACACGCGTCGCAAGACGCTTGGCAACTTCCGTCTTGGTCATCTTTGGCCACGTCTCCGCGCTGGTCCCGTCGATCACAGTCACGGTGTTGTCCGCGCCACCCATCACGCCCGAGGCCTCGGAGACATCGTTGGCGACAATCCAGTCACACCCTTTGCGCGCGCGTTTCGCGGTTGCGTTGTCGAGCACATCATCCGTCTCAGCGGCGAAGCCAACGATGAGCGCCGGCCGACCTGCCTCAAGATGAGAAATATTTTTCAGGATGTCCGGGTTCTCCTCAAACGCAAGCGTTGGCAAACCGTCTTTCGACTTCTTCAGCTTGTGCGCGCTGGCCCCCTGAACGCGCCAATCGGCGACAGCAGCCGCGAAGATCGCAGCGTCCACGGGCAAGGCAGCTTGCACGGCCTCCAGCATCTGGTGCGCCGTCTCGACGGGAACGACGGTCACGCCATCCGGCGGTGGTACCTCTGCGGGGCCGGTGACGAAGATGACCTCGGCCCCGAGCGCCGAAAGCGCACGGGCAATTGCGGTGCCCTGCGCACCGGAAGATCGGTTCGCGATGTAACGCACCGGATCAATCGGTTCATGTGTCGGTCCGGAGGTCACAAGCACGCGTTTGCCCGAAAGAGGCCCACCTGCAAGATGAGCCTCAATCGCGGCGAGGATCTCCATGGGCTCGGCCAAGCGCCCGGGTCCGTATTCTCCGCAGGCCATATCACCGTCATTCGGCCCGACAAAGGCCACACCATCTTCGGCGAGCCGCACCGCATTGCGCTGGGTCGCGGGATGCTCCCACATGCGGACATTCATCGCAGGTGCAATCAGCACCGGTGTATCGGTCGCCAGCAACACCGTGCTCGCCAGATCGTTAGCGACGCCGCTGGTCATTTTCGCCATCAGGTCAGCTGTCGCCGGGGCCACCACGACCAGATCGGCGACGCGGCTGAGCTGAATGTGCCCCATCTCGGCTTCATCCGTGAGATCAAAAAGCTCGCCATAGACCTTCCGGCCAGCGAGGGCCGAGACCGACAGCGGCGTGACAAAAGCCTCACCCGCCTTCGTCAGAATGGGGGTCACCACCGCACCGCGTTCGCGCAGCCGCCGGATCAGATCGAGTGATTTGAAAGCCGCGATCCCCCCGCCGATGATGAGCAAAATATGTTTTCCGGTCAGCATCATGCAGCCCCAGTGGGTGGATATCGCGGCGACCATAGGCCGTCAGCGCAGCAATCGCCAGCCCTGCACCTCAGTTGAATGCGTCGCAGGGATTGCCCCGGTCGACCGCGGGCCCGTCCGCCGTCACATCGAAGGCGCCAGCCGGTGTCTGCCCCTGTTCGCCCTGCCCCAAGGCGAAGATGGTAAGCTCGGGCGCAGCGGTTTGCAGATAGGATGGCGCGCCCCAATCGGCTCTTGCATGCCCGTTGCCGGTGATCACGACGACGGGTCCGCCAGTCTGTTCCACCGCGTCCAGCGCCGCACGGGCAAGCGTGGCATCCCGCAACCGCTGAACGGAGACCATCATGGGCAGCATCTCGTCGGGGAGCGCGTTGCAATGTGCTTCGGCCTGCATCATCTCGCGCCTGGCCTGCTGGTCAGGCGGCAGGGGCTGGTCGAGCCCGAATGCGGCAGCGTCTGCTGCCCCGAAAATCTGGGCGATATCCTCGTCCATCACACCGCGAATCTTGTCCCGCGGGACACCGGCACCATAGATCACGGCCGCTGGTGCTGCGGCAAAAATCGGGTAGTACATCGCGAAATCCGGCCAGCCCGACGCCGCCCAGTCGAGAGCCGCGCCGAGCGCGTCCTCCGAACCGCGCACCTCATCGGTGACCCGTGCCGCCTGCTCCGGGGTCAGCATCTCGAAGACCAGCGCCGAGGGTACGAGCAGACCTGTCCACTCCGCCTGCACTGCATGATGACCCGGATTGTCATGCTGCTCGCCGATGAAAACAACATCGGCATTTTGCGCAGCCTCCGGTGGCACCGCGTCTGCAAAGGCAAAAGAAGCGACCGAAATGGCCGCTCCTACCGAGATAAACCATTTGGACGGTTGCGGTATCACACCAGGAAGTGATGAACTTCGCGAGACTGGCTCTCCAGAGACTTCCGCATCTTGCCAAAAGCAGCGGCCTCCAACTGGCGCACCCGCTCCTTGCTGAGCTTCAGTTCCTGTCCGAGGCTTTCAAGTGTCCGCGGCTGGTCCCGCAGCTTGCGCTCCCGCACGATGAAGCGCTCGCGGTCGTTGAGGTCACTCATGGCCTTCAGCAGCCATTCGCGCAGCTGTTCGGTATCATGAGAGTGTTCAACCGTTTCCGCTGCTTGCGCGCTGTCGTCCTCCAGCGCATCGATCCATTCACGGCCCTCATCATCTGTGGACTGGGTCGCGTTCAAAGAATAGTCGGAACCGGACAGGCGGCCCTCCATCATCTCGACATCATGCAGCGGAACGCCGATCTCGGTGGAAATCATCTGGCGCAGTTGATGGCGGTCCAGAACCTCGCCAGCCGCCGCACTTTCACGTTCAAGTCGGGCCTGCACGCGGCGCATGTTGAAGAAGAGCGACTTCTGAGACGAGGTCGAGCCCGTGCGAACCATCGACCAGTTCCGCATCACGTAGTCCTGAATAGACGCTTTGATCCACCATACCGCGTAGGTCGAAAATCGCACCCCGCGATCCGGGTCGAACTTGTCAGCGGCCTTCATCAGGCCGAGCCCGGCCTCCTGGATGAGGTCGTTCATGGGCGCGCCATAGCGCTTGAACTTTGACGCCATCGAAATGGCGAGCCGCATGTATGCGGTGATCAGCCTGTGCAGAGATTTCTCGCATCGCTCGTCGCGCCACGCGTAGGCCAGCCTAAGCTCGGTTTCCGCGTCCAGCAGCTCCGCTTTCATAGCGGTCCGCGACAGTGACATATCTCTTGCAGTGTCCAAAGCCATAGCGACATCTCCCAGTCAGATGAAGCACACCTTGCCGTGTACAATTGATATAGGTACGCACCATAGCGTCGATTGGTTCACTTCAAAGGTTTATAAAATGTTGCCAAAACTGACCTTCGTGCTAGGAGGCGCCGCCTCGGGAAAGTCAGTCTGGGCCGAAAACTTTTTGTTAAGCAGCCATTTAGACCCTGTTTACCTTGCAACATCCCGGGTCTTTGATGACGAAATAAAAATGCGCGTGGAAACCCATAGATCGCGCAGAAGTGACCGGTGGCTGAATTATGAGGCACAAATCGAACTCAGACCGGTGCTCTCGCGGCTCGAGTCGAGCCAATCTGTCCTGATTGACTGTGCCACGATGTGGCTGACGAATCTGATGATGGACGATCTCGACGTTCAGACCGCGCAAGAAGACTTGCTATCCGCTCTGCGTGACTGCGCAGCACCGGTCATCATCGTCTCGAACGAAGTGGGCCATGGCATTGTGCCGGAAAACGCGCTGGCGCGAAGGTTCCGCGATGCCCAGGGGCGTCTGAACATCGCGCTTGCGGCGCAGGCCGATCTGGCGGTTCAGGTCACGGCAGGGCTGCCGCTGGTGCTGAAGGGTCAGTTGCCATGACCGTCTGGCACTGGGTCCGCCACGGGCCTACTCATGAGAAGACATTTGTTGGATGGCGCGACGTGCCCGCCGATCTCTCGGACACCGCGCAGCTTGCCCGGCTGCGCGCGCATCTGCCACAAACGGCGCTGCTGGTGTCATCAGATCTCATCCGCGCATCCGCGACCGCCGACGCGGTCGAGGGCCCAGATCATCACCGCCTGTCGAACACAAACGCGCTGAGGGAGTTTCATTTCGGCGCCTGGGACGGTTTGCATTTCACCGAAGTGGCCGAGCGGGACCCGGAGCTCAGCCGCGCCTATTGGGAGACGCCTGGCGATGTTGCCCCACCGGACGGCGAAAGCTGGAACACCGCGGCCGCACGCATCAATGCTTTTGTCGACGCGCTCAACATCGCCCATCCAGAGGCCCATATCATCGCCACGGCGCATATCGGTGTGATCCTGACACAAGTGCAACGCGGATTGGGCGTGACGCCCTACGAGGCGCTGTCGCACAAGATCGACAACCTGTCATGCACGCGCATTGTTTGGAGTGGGCCCTCCGCCTCCGTAGATCAGATCAATCACTGCCCGTGATCAACGCCGTCACAAATGATCGTTTGATGCGAGGGCCCACGCAGCGCTAGCGTGCCGCTCATGACATATGATCTCTACATCGGCGACCGGATGTTTTCGAGCTGGTCACTCAGAGGCTGGCTCATGCTTGAGAAATTCGGGCTACCCTATCGGACACACCTTGTCGGGCTCTATAGCGGCACGATGGCGGCCGATCTGACGCCGCTTGCGCCTGCCCGGCTCGTGCCTGTGTTGAAGACGCCGGAGGGTGACATCGTCGGCGAAACGCTTGCGATGGCGGAAACCCTGGCCGAGCGACATCCGGATGCGGGCCTCTGGCCACAATCTGCAGCACTGCGCGCACGTGCGCGGTGGCTCTGCGCCCAGATGGCCAGTGGTTTCACGGCGCTGCGTGACGCCTGCCCGATGCAGTTGCACCATGTCAATCAGGGCTTTGAGGTTTCAGATGCCGTGGCCGCAGACCTTGCGCGCCTCGAAGAAATCTGGACTGCGGCGCGTGCGCTCTCCGGTGCGACGGATGGTTGGCTGATGGGGGCCTATTCGCTGCCAGATGTGTTCTTCGCGCCAGTGGCAGCACGCATCATTGGCTACGACTTGCCAGTGTCCGATCACAGCCGTGCCTATTGCCTGCAAACCATCAACGACCCTGCGTTCATCGCCTGGCGCGCAGAGGCGGTGAAGGTGTCATACGACCCCTTCCCCTATCCGATGGGCTGTCCCACAGCAGATTGGCCAGCAGCGGCACACCAGGACGGTTAACCTTTCATAAACACCCCTCACGTACCGATTAACCATATTGGTCAAGAGGGGGACTTATGGTTGCTGTTGCACATTCCGTTGCGTTCCGCGGGGTCGAGGCCTGTCTGGTCGAGGTCCAATGCTCACTCGCCCCCGGACTTCCGGGCTTCAGCGTCGTAGGCCTGCCTGACAAGGCCGTGTCGGAGGCCAAAGAGCGTGTGCGCGCGGCGCTCTCCTGCATGGCCATCGCGTTCCCGTCTAAAAAAGTAACTATCAACCTGAGCCCGGCGGATCTGCCGAAAGAGGGCAGCCACTTTGACCTGCCGATTGCCGTCTCTCTGCTCGCCGCGCTCGAAATCATCCCGCAGGACATCACCCAATCCGTCGTCGCCCTCGGAGAGCTGTCACTGGACGGCAAGATCATCCCCGTCACGGGTGCTTTGCCCGCCGCCATGACGGCGGCTTCGGAAGGCTATGGCCTGCTTTGTCCCGAAGCCTGCGGCAAGGAGGCCGCCTGGGTCAGCGATGCGCGCGTGATCGCCGCCAAGACGCTGGGCGACGTCGTGCGGCATTTCACGGGGCAGGTGCCCATCGCACAGGCCGAACCGGGCGAGGTCGCGACAACCGCGCCGACGAAGGACCTGTCGGAAGTCAAGGGGCAGGAGCGGGCCAAGCGCGCGCTCGAGATCGCTGCGGCCGGGCGTCACCATCTGCTCTTCGTCGGCACGCCGGGCTCCGGCAAATCCATGCTGGCACAGCGCTTGCCGGGCATCCTGCCACCCATGACCGCCATGGAAGCGCTCGAGACCTCAATGATCCACTCGGTCGCCGGGTTGCTGGACGAAGGTGGCATCACCCGCGACCGCCCGTTTCGCGACCCACACCACACCTCATCCATGGACGCGATGATCGGCGGCGGGCGTCTGGCCAAGCCGGGCGAAGTGTCACTGGCGCACAACGGTGTGCTCTTCATGGATGAGTTCCCCGAGTACCAACGCAATGTACTGGAAACGCTTCGCCAACCCATTGAGACGGGTGAGGTTATGATCTCCCGCGCAAACGCACATGTCAGATATCCCTGCCGGTTCATGCTGGTGGCCGCCGCCAACCCCTGCCGATGCGGTTACCTGCCCGACCCCGAGCGGGCCTGTGCACGGGTTCCGCAATGCGGAGAAGACTATCTGGGCCGCATCTCTGGCCCGCTGATGGATCGGTTCGACCTCAGGGTCGATGTGCCGCCCGTGGCTTACACCGATCTCGACCTTCCGGCGAATGGTGATAGCTCCAGCACCGTCGCCGCGCGCGTGGCGACCGCCCAGGCGGTGCAACAGCGCCGCTTTGCGGAGAGAACAGACTTGCGCTCGAATGCCGATGCCGCAGGCGAGGCCCTGGAGGAAATCGCAAGTCCCGACGCCGAGGGCCGCGAGCTGTTGTTGCGCGCGGCAGAACGGTTCAATCTCTCGGCGCGGGGCTACCATCGGGTGATGCGCGTCGCGCGCACGATTGCCGATCTCGACCACTCTGATGATGTGCGCAAGCCACATATAGCCGAAGCGATCAGCTTTCGCCTGGTCAGCTCGGCAGACGCCTAGGCTCGTCGCGCCTCGATCGCCTCCCAGATCCGGCCTGCGATATTCACGCCGTCAAACCGCTCCAGTTCCTGGATACCGGTCGGCGAGGTCACATTGATCTCGGTGAGATAGTCCCCGATCACGTCGATCCCCACGAAAATCTGCCCCTTCTCTTTCAACAACGGCCCGATGGCCGCGCAGATTTCACGATCGCGGTCGGTCAACCCGATCTTTTCGGGCCGACCGCCCACATGCATGTTGGAGCGGGTCTCACCTTCAGCTGGCACCCGGTTGATCGCACCCACGACCTCGCCATCAACGAGGATCACCCGTTTGTCTCCCTTCGAGACATCGGGCAGGAACTTTTGCACGATCAAAGGCTCGCGGGAGAAGCCGGTGAAGAGCTCATGCAGCGAGGTCAGATTGCGGTCGTTGGCGTCGAGCCGGAACACCCCGGCCCCGCCATTGCCGTAGAGCGGCTTGAGAATGATATCGCCATGCTTTTCCTTGAACGCTTTGATCGTGCTCAGATCTCTCGCGATGCTGGTTGGTGGCGTCAGCTCCGGGAAGTCGAGCACCAGCAGTTTTTCTGGATAGTTCCGGACCCAGAACGGATCATTCACCACCAATGTCCCCGGGGTCAGTCGGTCCAACAGATGTGTCGAGGTGATGTAGTGCATGTCGAACGGCGGGTCCTGCCGCAGCCAGACCACGTCGAAATCCGACAAGTCAACCTCTCGCGCATGACCGAGCTGGGCGTGCGCCCCCTGCACCCTTTGAACACGAAGGTCATGGCCGCGCGCGGTGATCCGGCCTTCCTGGTAGGCGAGGTGATCCGGCGAATAGAAGAACAGCTCATGGCCGCGCGTCTGGGCTTCTTCGGCGAGGCGGAAGGAGCTGTCTGCGTTGATATCCACATCCCCAATGGGATCCATCTGAAAGGCGATCTTCATGGCGGCTCCTCGCGTTGCTCGCCCCTAGATGGCCCAGCACAGGAAAAGGTGCAATGGCTCCGCGGTCAGAAGATTACAGCTCTCCGAAGGCGTTCTCGATGATCTGAACCTGCCCAACACCATCCACCAATGCCACATCGAAGCGCGCCTCGGTCAGAGCACCGCTAGGCTGGGTGCCCAAATAACCCTCGGCTGCCGCATAGATCCGGCGCATCTGGCGCGGGTTCAACCTCTGGGCTGCGCTCTCAAAGGATGCCGCTTTCTTGACCTCGACAAAGACGAGCCCTGCGATATCCCGCACGATCAGATCAATCTCGCCGCCCGCGCCGCGCCACCGGTTTTCGACCACCGAGTAGCCGAGACTGCGGTAATGTCGCGCCACGCTGGATTCCGCAGCGTGCCCGGCCTGAAACGCCAGGTGTCCGCGCAGCGCACGTTCCGCCAGAACCGCCATTTGTCATCCTTTCGCCAAATCCAGCGCCATCTGATAGACCTGACGACGCGGCACATCATGCGCCTTGGCCACCACATCAACCGCATCTCGCATGGTCATGGCCGCCAGCGCCTCTTTAAGATCGTTCTCTAGGGTATCTTGGCTAATAAATCCTGAACGGCTGCGATCGATCAGCACGACGACCTCACCCTTCGTGGCCTGCCCAGCATAGGTGTCCGCCAGCTCGGCGAGCGTCCCGCGCCGGACCTCCTCGAATTTCTTGGTCAGCTCACGACAGACGACGCCCAGACGCTCGGCTCCGAGGACATCGCGCGCATCCGACAGCATCGCAGCCAGCCGCTTGGGAGACTCGTACATGACCAACGTGCCGGCTATCTCGCGCAGGCCTTCAAGCGCAGACCGCCGCGCGGCCTTTGCATTGGGCAGGAAGCCCGCGAAATGGAAGGCGTCAGTCGGCAGCCCCCCCAGAACCAACGCGGTGAGCACCGCGGACGGACCCGGCGCGCAGGTCTGCGGCACACCGGCCTCCGCCGCCGCGCGGCTCAACTCGAACCCCGGATCGGCGATCAGCGGCATGCCCGCCTCTGATGCATAAGCAACCGCCTTGCCGTCCGTGATCTCTGCAAGCAACCGGGCGACGACGCCGCTCTTGCTGTGATCATGCAAAGCGATCAGCGGACGCCCGGCCAGGGGAACGCCGTGGATGTCCATCAAGCGGCGCAGGCTGCGCGTGTCCTCGGCGGCCAAGACATCGGCGGAGGCCAGCACATCGAGCGCGCGCAGCGTGATGTCACGTGCTGTTCCGATGGGCACGCCCACAAAGTAGAGGCCCGCGCTCAGAGCTACCTTTTGGAAATTCAACGCTGGACCCGCCTTTCGTGACGTCTATGATTGCGGCGTGGGCGCGTCTGCGCCTGAATTCTGATCGCTGGAGTATCCGCATATGTTTGCCGTTTTCCCATCCGCCCGCAAGGTGGCGCATCTGATCGCCCTGCCCGTCCTCGCCTTGGTGCTGGCAGCGTGCGACACACTTCCAGGGGCGGGCTTTGGCGGCGGGCCCAGCATCAACACTGGCGATGCGGTGCCGGTTGCACTGCTTGTTCCCAGTGGATCGGGCCAGACAACCGATGAAATTCTCGCACAAAGCCTTGAAAACTCGGCACGTCTTGCGATGCGCGACTTGAACGGCGCCAGCGTGGACCTCCGAGTATATCAGACCGCCGGCGACGCCGGTACCGCAGCGGCGCGCGCACAGCAGGCTGTCGATGAAGGCGCCAAGATCATCCTGGGCCCCGTCTACGCGGCCTCCGCTAACGCAGTAGGCAATGCGGTGGCGGATGATGGCATCACCGTGCTGTCGTTCTCCAACAATGCGGCCATTGCGGGTGGCAACGTCTTCGTGCTCGGCCAGACCTTCCAGAACACTGCGGATCGCATGGTGAGCTATGCCAGAGGGCAGGGCAAATCGCGGTTCGTCATCGTCCATGCGCAGGATTCTGCTGGCAACCAGGGCAGCGCCGCGATCAACAACGCCGTGACCGCGCAAGGCGGCTCGGTCGTTGGCACGGTGAGCTATGCGCTGTCGCAGCAGGACGTCATCGCCTCGATCCCGCAGATCAAGTCGGCGGTCGAAGGCAATGCGGCAGATGCGCTGTTCATGACCACGGACACCGCCAGCGCGCTACCCCTTCTCTCGCAGCTCCTGCCCGAAGCGGGCATCACCTCCGAGACCTCGCAATTCATGGGCCTCACACGGTGGGACATCCCTCCGCAGACGCTGAGCCTTCCGGGTGTGCAGGGTGGCTGGTTCGCCGGCCCCGACCCCGCAGCCTCCGCGACCTTCAGCGCGCAGTACCAGAACGCATACGGCAGCCTGCCCCACCCCATCGGCGGCCTTGCCTTTGACGGGATCGCCGCCATCGGCGCGCTTGTGAGCCAAGGCAATCCCGACGCGCTCACCGGCGCTGCCCTGACGCAAGGGGCGGGCTTCCGCGGCGCCAGCGGTATCTTCCGCCTGCGGCCCGATGGCACAAACGAGCGGGGCCTTGCGGTGGCGACCATCAACGAGTCTCAGGTCACGATCCTGAGCCCCGCGCCCCAGTCCTTTGGCGGTGCGGGCTTCTAAGGCGGGCCCATGTCTCTCACAGCACAGCGGGTCGACACAGCTCCGACTGAGGAGTTGATTTGCGCGCCCGATCTGATCTTTGATCAGGCCGCCTTTGACGAGGAACTGCATAAGGCCTTGCAAGGCGTCACTTCGGCCAGCAAGATCCGCTCGACTGCCGTGGGCCTGCTGAAGGCGCGGCAAACAGCAGGGCGGGCGCGGATTGCCGAAGCCTTTGCCGCTGCACCCTTCGCCGCCCGACCGATGACTCGGTCGTATACCTATCTGACCGATCAACTTGTGAAAGCCGCCCTGCATGTGGCGCGCGAGGTCCTCCACCCCAAGCCCAACCCGACAGCCAGCGAACACCTCTCGGTGATCGCCGTGGGCGGGTATGGCCGGGGCGAGATGGCGCCGTTTTCCGACGTCGATCTGCTGTTCCTCACGCCCTACAAGATCACCGCCTGGGCCGAGAGCGTGATCGAATCCATGCTCTATATCCTGTGGGATCTGAAGCTGAAGGTGGGCCACGCCAGCCGGACGATCAAGGAATGTCTGCGCCTTGGTGGCGAAGACTTCACGATCCGGACCGCACTTCTCGAACAGCGACATCTGGCAGGCGACCCCGAGCTGGCCGCGACGCTCGCCAAGCGTCTGCGCAACGACCTGTTTTCCGGATCAGAACGCGCCTTTGTCGAGGCCAAGCTCGCCGAGCGCGAGACCCGGCACCGCAAGCAGGGCCAGCGCTATGTGGTCGAGCCCAACGTGAAAGAAGGCAAAGGCGGCCTGCGCGATCTACAGTCACTCTATTGGATCGCGAAGTACGTGCACAACGTCGATCGGGCCGCCGATCTCATTCCCATCGGTGTTTTCACGGAAGAAGAGTTTCGCGGCTTTGCAGCGGCGGAGGATTTCCTCTGGGCCGTGCGCGGACATCTGCATCTGCTGAACAAGCGTGCCTCGGAGCAGTTGACCTTCGACATGCAGGTCCAGGTGGCCGAGGCGATGGGCTATGAGGACGTCAAGGGCCGCAGGGCAGTTGAGGTTTTCATGCAGGACTACTTTCTGCACGCCACCGAGGTCGGTGATCTGACGCGCATCTTCCTGACCAAGCTGGAGGCCGATCACGTCAAGGCCGAGCCGATACTGGAGCGCATCTTCCGCCGCCGCCCGAAGGTCAAGGAGGGGTATCAGGTCGTCAACAACCGCATCGGCATCGCGGACGACGCGGCGTTCCTATCCGACAAGCTGAACCTCTTGCGCCTCTTTGAGGAAGCGTTGCGCACGGGCATGCTGATCCATCCGGATGCGATGCGGCTGATCAAATCAAACCTGCATCTGATCGACGACGACGTACGCAGCGCGCCCGAAGCGCAGAGGATTTTCTTCGATCTGCTGCTGAAACATGGAAATCCAGAACGCGCGCTGCGGCGGATGAACGAGCTGGGCGTACTCTCGGCCTTCGTCCCTGAGTTCGAGCCAATCGTGGCGATGATGCAGTTCAACATGTACCACAGCTATACGGTGGATGAGCACATCATCCAGTGCATCAAGACCCTGGCGCAGATCGAGAAACGAGAGCTTGAGGAAGACCTGCCCGTGGTCTCATCCATCCTCAAGGGCGGCGTTGATCGTAAGGTGCTCTATACCGCGCTTCTGATCCACGACATCGGCAAGGGGCGGCAAGAGGATCATTCGATCCTCGGCGCACAGATGGCCCGCAAGATCGCGCCGCGGCTGGGTCTTAACAAGGCCGATACGGACACCGTTGAATGGCTGGTCCGTTATCACCTTCTGATGTCCGACATGGCGCAGAAACGCGACATCGCCGACCCGCGCACGGTGCGCGACTTCGCAAAGGCGGTGCAGACGGTCAAAAGGCTCGACCTGCTCTGCGTTCTGACCGTCTGCGATATTCGTGGCGTTGGTCCGAACACATGGAACAACTGGAAGGCTGTGCTGATCCGGGCCCTTTATCGCCAGACGAAGCGGGCGTTGGAAACCGGGCTCGAGGATCTCAACCGCGAAAACCGCGGAGCGGAGGCGAAACGTGCCCTGCGGGCCGCGCTCAGCGACTGGCCGCGCAAGGAGCTGCAGGCCGAGACCGCACGCCACTATGCGCCTTACTGGCAAGCGCTGCACGTCACCGCACATGTCACCTTTGCCAAGATGCTGCGGGACGTGAAGGACGATGAAATCCTGATCGACCTGCACCCCGACGAGGACCGCGATGCCACCCGGGCCTGTTTCGTGATGGCCGATCACCCCGGCATCTTCGCCCGCCTTGCGGGCGCCTTGGCGCTGGTCGGTGCAAATGTCGTGGATGCGCGCAGTTACACGACCAAGGACGGTATGGTCACGGATGCCTATTGGATCCAGGACGCAGAGGGGAACCCCTATGACGCCGCGCGCCTGCCCCGCCTACGCCAGATGATCGAGAAGACCCTGCGGGGTGAGGTGGTCGCCCGCGAGGCCCTGAAAGACCGCGATAAGGTCAAGAAACGCGAGCGGGCCTTCAAGGTGCCGACCCATATCACCTTCGACAACGAGGGCTCGGAGATTTACACGATCATCGAAGTCGACACCCGTGATCGCCCCGGTCTGCTCTATGATCTGGCGCGCACTCTGGCTGCCGCGAACGTCTACATCGCCAACGCCGTGATCGCCACCTACGGCGAGCAGGTCGTCGATACCTTCTACGTGAAGGATATGTTCGGGCTGAAATACTACTCCGCCAGCAAACAGCGCTCGCTTGAGAAGAAGCTGCGGCAGGCCATTGATGAGGGCGTCGAAAGGGCCAAGGAGTGAGGCCCATCCGCCTGATGTCGGGCTTTTTCACGGTGGGTGGCTGGACACTGATGAGCCGGGTGCTGGGTTTCATCCGCGACGCGATGATCCTTGCATATCTCGGCACCGGCCCGCTCTACCAAGCCTATGTGGTGGCGTTCCGGTTGCCCAACATGTTCCGCCGCTTCTTTGCCGAAGGTGCCTTCAACATGGCCTTCGTGCCGATGTTTTCCAAGCGTTTGGAGGGTGAGCAGGACCCGGATGGGTTTGCGTCTGAGGCTTTCGCGGGGCTCACTTCGCTTCTGATTGTCCTCACGCTGGTGGCGATGGCCGCGATGCCATGGCTCATCTATGGGCTCGCATCGGGCTTTGCCGGACAAGAGCAGTTCGATCTATCGGTAGAATTCGGGCGGATCGCGTTCCCCTACATTCTGTTTATCTCGCTGGCCGCCCTGCTCTCGGGCATGTTGAACGCAGCCGGGCGTTTCGCTGCTGCGGCGGCGGCACCGGTCCTGCTGAACGTGCTCCTGATCAGCGCGATGGCCACCGCCGCATGGCTCGGCGGTGACATCGCACGCGCCCTGATCTGGGCCATTCCCGTGGCCGGTGTCGTGCAGTTCGGGCTCCTATGGATTGCCGTGAGGCGCGCGGGTTTCGCGGTCAAACTCAAGCGGCCGCGCCTCTCACCCGACATGCGCCGCCTGATCAAAGTGGCAATCCCTGCAGCCCTCGCGGGTGGCGTCGTGCAGGTCAACCTGCTCGTGGGCCAGCAGGTTGCGAGCTATTTCGACAAGGCCGTCGGTTGGCTCTTCGCAGCAGACCGGCTCTATCAACTGCCCCTGGGCGTCGTTGGAATTGCCGTCGGCGTGGTGCTGCTCCCCGATCTGTCGCGCCGGTTGCAGGCGCGGGACGACGCGGGCGCCAAGACCGCATTGAGCCGGGCCGCCGAGGTGTCGCTGGCGCTCACGATCCCCTCAGCCGTGGCTCTGGTCGTCATCCCTTTTCCGCTTGTCTCCGTGCTCTTTGAACGCGGGGCCGCAACGGTTGATGATACCGCGGCCATCGCGGTGGCTGTGGCCATCTACGGCCTCGGGCTGCCCGCCTTCGTAATGCAGAAAATCCTGCAGCCGGTGTTCTTTGCCCGCGAGGATACGCGGCGACCGTTTCACTATGCCGTGGTCTCGATGGTGGTGAATGCCGTTCTGGCGATTGGCCTTGCGCCGGTTGTGGGCTGGATCGCGCCCGCCATCGCGACCACCGTCGCGGCCTGGCTCATGGTGGCGCTGTTGCGGATCGGTGCCCGCAGCTACGGCGACGTCGCCCGCTTCGACAGCCGCTTCCAAAGCCGTATCTGGCGGATGGTGCTGGCCTCGGCCCTGATGGGCGGTGCGTTGTGGCTGGGCACGGTGATGCTGAGCCCCTTTCTCGGAATGCCGTGGATCCGCGCCTTCGCGCTCGCCGTGCTGATTGCAATCGGTGTTTTCAGCTATTTCGGGATCGCCCATGTGATCGGCGCGATCCGGATTGGCGAAATCCGGCAAGCGCTCGGGCGCGGGCGCTAGTCGCGTCTCAGCGCGGCCAGCACCCGCGCAATACCGCCAGGGACCAGCGCCGCCGACGCGCCGAAGCCGAAGAAGAACGCCGCCAGGTCAGCCACCCAGCCGTTGCCCACATCAAAGAAGATCCCCCAAACAAGCTGCAACCCCATCAGAATGGCGATCAGGCTGAAGGCGCGCAACTGTTCTTCGCCACGCGCGGCGAGGCTTTGCCACATCACGAAGGAATAGCCGCCGATCAGCCCATAGACCGCGGGAAATCCGCCGACCAGCCAGTTGGGATCGTCCAACAGCACTGCATAGACCAGCGCGCCGAAAATCGCGCCGCCAAAGAACAAGACGAGGACGGCCAGCTGCCCCATGGTCTCGCCCACCAGCTTGCCAAGCGCCAACAGCAAAACGGCGGCGAATAGCGCGGAGGTGAAGCCGGTGTGCACGAAGGAGTAGGTCAGAAACCGCAGCAGATGTTCGGGTAGCCAGCGCCCGTTGGTCACCATCCAGTCAAAGATATCGCCGGAAAATGCATAGGTCTGCACCGACGCCAGGCGCCAGCCGACCGCCTCGCTGCCGCCGATCAGGCCGCGGGCGCCAAGGCCAAACGCCGCCTCGGGGATCGCGATCGCGAGGAACAGGACCACCACCACGGGCGGCAGGGGATTGACCGGCGGGGCTTCTTTATGCTCGTGCATGGGTCCCTTCCTTGACGATGCTCTGACCCATGGGTAAGGCAGCGCAAACCGCTTTTCCAGCAAGAACGGAGCCCGCCATGACCACCCCTGCCTTCACGCCGCGCGTCTTCTCCGGCATCCAGCCGTCGGGCGGGCTGACGCTGGGCAACTACCTTGGCGCGATCAAGCGGTTCGTCAGCATGCAGGACGAGGCCTTCGAGACAATTTACTGCATGGTTGACCTGCACGCGATCACCGTCTGGCAGGACCCGGCGGATCTGTCGCGCAACACCCGCGAGTTGGCGGCAGGGTTCATTGCGAGCGGCATCAGCCCGGAAAAATCCATCCTGATCAACCAGAGCCAGGTGCCGGAACATGCGCAGTTGGGTTGGATTTTCTCCTGCGTGGCCCGCATGGGTTGGATGCAGCGGATGACGCAGTTCAAGGACAAGGCGGGGAAGAACTCGCAAAACGTCTCGCTTGGTCTCTTTGCCTATCCCGCGCTAATGGCAGCGGACATCCTTGTCTATCACGCCACCCATGTGCCGGTTGGCGAAGACCAGAAGCAGCACCTCGAGCTAACGCGCGACATCGCGACCAAGTTCAACCATGATTATGGTGTGGATTTCTTCCCGCTGACCGAGCCGGTGATCGAGGGTGCCGCGACGCGTGTGATGTCGCTGCGGGACGGGTCGAAGAAGATGTCCAAGTCCGACCCGTCAGATGCCTCGCGGATCAACATGACCGATGACGCCGACACCATTGCCAAGAAAATCCGAAAGGCCAAGACCGACCCGGATGCGCTGCCCTCGGAAGAGGCGGGCCTTGAAGATCGTCCGGAGGCGCGCAATCTGGTGAATATCTACGCGGCGCTGAACGAGCAATCGGTCGCGGAGGTTCTGGCCGATGTCGGAGGACAGCAGTTTGGCACGTTTAAGCCACTGCTCGCGGAGTTGGCGGTTGCCAAGCTGTCACCGATTTCATCGGAGATGGCCCGGTTGATGGCGGATCCTGCAGAGATCGACCGCATTCTAGCACGCGGTTCAGAGCAGGCACGCGAAATCGCGGCCCCAATTCTTGCCAAGACCTATGACATCGTCGGCATGGTGCGGTAGCAGATCTGGCTGCTCAGAAGACCTTGCTCATCGTGTCGCTCTTCTTGCGCGATGCTTCGGCATTCATTTGCCAGATGTGGGTCTGCTCCACACCGGCACGTGCCAGCTTGCGCCGCGCACGCGACATGGCTTGACGGCCAAACACGTAAGACGAGACGCTGAACGCAAAGAACGCATAAGCGCCGCAGGTCAGCACCGCCTTCGTAAAGGTCGCCTCCGGCGGCGTGCCAATGCCTTCGAGAAACAGCAACGCCGCGATCAGGGCGGCAACCACGCTGCCAATGGCCAAGGCATGAGACCGGCGCATCCCGAAGACCGACCGCAGCGCGGGGATCGGGTTGTCATCTTTCTGGAAGTTGTGCAGCAGATAGCCCACCGCCGTGCCGATCAGCCCAAAGAGGATCACAAAAAACGCTTTGGTGAAGAGCACCACCAACACCAGAACCACCAGGCCCACGAGCCCGCCGGCCACCGCACGCGGAGAGGCGATCAGTTTCTGCACGATATCAAGTGACATCAGCGAATTTGCGAAGCGGAACATAGAGTTATCCCCCAAGATCGAATTCAGATGCTACCATAAGCGGCGGAATGAGTCTCATATGTCACAGCGGAAAAGGCAAAATTTCGCCGATGTGTGACAATCACCGCTGCACAGATGCTGCGCGTATGTGCGTCTCGCACATCGAACGCCCAGCTCCTACCATTACTCCCGTACTCTATAATGTGGAGCAATTGCATGACAAAGCAAGGCACGGCGTCCGTCGGGCATGTGCATTTGAAAGTCTCCGATTTGGATCGCGCGATAGCCTTCTACCGCGATGTCCTTGGGTTTGATCTGATGCTGCGCTATGGCAATGCGGCGGCTTTTCTCGGAGCTGGAGGCTATCATCATCATATCGGCCTCAACACCTGGCACAGCAGGGATGGCACGCCACCGCCCGAAGGGCATACGGGGCTTTACCATGCGGCATTTCTCTATCCGGACCGGCGCAGCCTGGCCGTGGTGCTCAAACGCGTCGCGGCCGCGGGCATCCCCTTCGATGGCGCGGCTGATCATGGGGTGAGCGAGGCCGTCTACCTGCGCGATCCAGATGGCAATGGCGTCGAGCTCTACCGCGACCGCGCACCCGAAGACTGGCCGCGGACCCAGGGCGGCACCTTGGCGATGGTGAACGACCCGCTTGATGTCGATGCCTTGTTGGCCGAAGCAGACTGAGCATCGCAGATCACGGCGAGACGGTCCCTCCGGCGCATGGACAATCCCGGCGCACTCGGCCACGTTGCGGCACGGACAAAGGGGCAGAGGCTGAGATGACCACAGGTTTTTTCTGGGACGAGCGGTGCTTCTGGCACGCCGGGGGCAACTATACTTTCACCTTACCGATTGGCGGCCATGTGCAGCCTCTCGCCGCAGGTGGTTTGCCGGAAAACCCCGAGACCAAACGCCGCCTCAAGAACCTGATGGATGTCACGGGCCTGTCAGACGCACTCGAGATGCGGCGTGCACCGGAGGCCACCCGCGAGATGCTCGCACGGGTCCACCCTGAGAGCTATCTGGATGAGTTCAAGGCACTGTCAGATGCAGGGGGTGGCGAGTTGGGCCGCCGGACGCCCTTTGCAAAAGGCGGGTACGAGATCGCCGCCCTGTCCGCAGGCCTTGCCGTCGCCGCCGTGGAGGCCGTCACCACAGGCGATCTGAACAATGCCTACGCCCTCTCGCGCCCGCCCGGTCACCATTGCCTGCCCGACTTCCCGAACGGGTTCTGCCTGCTGGCCAATATCGCCATAGCCATTGAGGAAGCACAGTCGAAGGGGCGTACCAAGCGGGTCGTCGTGCTCGATTGGGATGTGCATCACGGCAACGGCACAGAGGCGATCTATTATGATCGCGATGAAGTGCTGACGATCTCTATCCATCAGGAGGGAAACTATCCGCTCGACACCGGCGCTTTCGCTGACCGTGGCAGGGGTGCGGGCGAGGGGTTCAACCTGAACCTGCCACTGCCCGCCGGGGCGGGACACACCGCCTATCTGCATGTGATGGACAGGATTGTTCTGCCGCACATCGAAGCCTTCGCGCCCGATCTCATCATCGTGGCTTGCGGGTTCGATGCCTCGGCGATCGACCCCCTCGCCCGCATGCTCGCCACTGCGCAGACCTTCCGCGAAATGACGCAGCGGGTAAAAGATGCGGCGGAACGGCTGTGTGACGGGCGTTTGGTTCTGGTCCATGAAGGCGGGTATTCGGAAGCCTACGTGCCCTTTTGCGGGCACGCAACGCTGGAGGCATTGTCGGGCAGCACAATCACCGCGCCCGATCCCCTGGCCGAGGCATTGAACATCCGCCAGCCGAACCCCAGATTTGAAGCCTTCCTAAAAGGCGAAATCGACCGACTTGCACAAGAGCTCTGATCATGCCCATCCCCAACCCTGCCGCCTTTGACTTCCTGACCACCCGCCGGTCGCGCCCGGCAAAGACGCTGGCGGAGCCGGTTCCGACAGCGGACGAGCTTGAGCCCCTTTTGGTGGCCGCCGCGCGCACACCGGACCACGGCAAGCTGGAGCCCTGGCGGTTCATCGTGATAGAGAAACCCGCGATGGCCCGGATGGCAGATGTTGTTGAAGCCTGCGGCGCGAGGCTTGGCCTTCCAGAGGAGCAGGTCGCGAAAGGTAGGGCGCAGTTCGATCAGGGCCATTTGGCTGTCGCAGTGATCGAGGTGCAAAAGCCATCCGAGAAAATCCCACCACGAGAGCAGAGTTATTCCGCCGGCTGCGTCTGTCTGGCACTGCTGAACGCAGCGCTCGCCGCGGGATGGGGCGCCAATTGGCTCAGCGGCTGGCCGAGTCACGATCGCGGCTTCATGACCGAGGCGCTGGGGCTGGCTGAACACGAGCATATCGCGGGCTTCATTCATATCGGCACGGAAACCTCTGCCCCGCCAGAGCGCCCGCGTCCGGACGTCCCCGCGCTCACCACCTGGCTGCGTCAATGATCCTCACCGCTTTCTTCGCCGCCCTTGGGCAGATGACCGACCGGCGGTTTCGCCGCGTCCTGCTGCTCGGTCTCGCGCTGACGCTGGCGCTGCTTATCGCAGCGTCGGCGGCGTTTGTTTGGTTGATCTCCAGCTTTGTCGGCGAGACCACGACCATATGGTTCATCGGCGAGGTCACTTGGCTGCAGGATCTGGTCAGTTGGGGCTCGGCCCTGCTGCTCGCGGTGCTGTCATCTTTCCTGATGATCCCCGTCGCCTCTGCGATCACGTCGATGTTTCTCGAGACCGTTGCACAAGCGGTTGAGGACGAGCACTACCCGCATCTACCTGCGGCAACCTCTGTGCCTTTTGGGGACGCATTGCGCGATACGGTGAATTTCCTTGGCGTTCTGATCGCCGCCAATGTCGCCGCGCTTGTGCTCTATCTGATCTTCGCGCCCGCGGCGCTGTTTATCTTCTGGGGGCTGAACGGCTTCCTGCTCGGGCGGGAATACTTCACCCTGGCCGCGATGCGCCGCGCTGGACGCAAAGAGGCAAAGGTGCTGCGCTCACGTCATATGCTGACGATCTGGGCCGCGGGCACGCTGATGGCGATCCCCCTGACGATCCCCCTCCTGAACCTGATCATTCCAATTCTGGGGGCCGCGACCTTTACCCACTTGTTTCACTTGCTGGCGCCGCAGGGCTCCCGCGGTTGAACCAATCGAGGTCGCGCACGGTGATCACTTCGAAGATGATGATCGCCGAGATGATCGCCCAAAGCACCAGGCTGATGGCCGTCGTGATCCACGCTTTCTTGCGCAGATTGTGAACCTCGGGCGCGCCCGCGTGGGTGCCGGGCACGATCTCGCCAAGATCGCCCTGGGTCTTCACACGGATCGGCAGCACGATCAGAAACGTCATCGACCAGATCACTGCAAAAAGGACAAGGGCGGATGTGATGCCCATGGCGAGGCTTCCTCCTGATCAGACCTGTTCGAGCTCGACAAGGCAGCCGTTGAAATCCTTGGGGTGCAGGAACAAGACCGGTTTGCCATGCGCGCCGATCTTCGGCTCGCCCGACCCAAGCACGCGAGCGCCGGTCTCCATCAGGTGATCGCGCGCGGCAAGAATATCGTCGACCTCGTAACAGACATGATGAATGCCGCCCGAGGGGTTCTTGTCGAGGAAGCCCTGGATCGGGCTGTTCTCGCCCAGGGGATAGAGCAGTTCGATCTTGGTGTTGGGCAATTCGATGAAGATCACCGTCACCCCGTGGTCGGGCTCATCCTGCGGCGCGCCGACATTTGCGCCAAGCGCGGTGCGGTATTGGGCGGCGGCTGCCTCCAGATCAGGCACCGCTATGGCAACGTGATTGAGGCGTCCGATCATGTCTTTGTCTCCGGTTTGAGTGGGCTCGCCTGCTTATGCTGTGGGCCCCAAACAGATGCAAGGGACGGAACGCCGCGGACGCGGCGCCATTAACGTGCTGTTAGCCATCTATACGCCATGCTGAGTCGCGACCCGAGTCAGCCTGGAGGCGATCATGGACAGAACGGACCCCTTTGCAGCGACAATTCCTGCGCCCACCGCGTCGCGGCCTCTTTTGGGCCTGACGGTTCTGGTGATTGAGGACAGTCGATTTGCTTGCGAGGCGATGCGGCTCTTGTGCCTGCGCAGCGGGGCGCGGATCAGGCGCGCGGATTGCATGCGGTCGGCGCGGCGCCACCTGCAGGTCTATCGCCCCTCTGTCGTGATTGTTGACCTCGGCCTGCCCGATGGCAATGGCATCGACCTGATCTCGGAACTCACACAATCGGAACCCCGCGTTGATGTGGTTCTTGGCACCTCTGGTGACACCAACGGCGAAGAGCTGGCCCTGCAAGCGGGCGCGGATGGGTTTCTGGAGAAACCGATCAACTCGCTTGCTGTCTTCCAGCAAGCGGTGCTTTCCAATCTGCCGCCCGATCGGCAACCCAGCGGGCTGCGCGAGCTGCCTGACGAGATCATCCACCCTGACCGCATGGCCTTTCAGGACGACATGGCGCATATCGCCGATGTGCTGGAAGACCCGCCCGACGATCAATCGTTGGACTATGTGGCGCAGTTTCTCGGCGGCGTGGCCCGCTCCGCACAGGATCAGGTGCTGGAAAAGGCCGCTGAAGCGCTGGCCAAGAAGCGCGCGGCGGGTGAGCCTGCAGGCACCGAAACCGCGAAGATCGCGGGGCTGATCCAAGAGCGGCTGACACAAAAGCTGGCGATCTAACCCGACGCGCAGTCTGAAGGACGCGCTCTCTCCTCGTAGGGGAGTATGTCAGATTTCTCCGCTCACAACGCACTGCGAGCGGAGAGACAAGACTGGCGACGGTTAGTCCTGCGGAATAATCCGCAGGCCCAATTCCATCAACTGATCGCTGGTTGGATCAGACGGCGCGGCCATCATCAGATCTTCTGCACGCTGGTTCATCGGGAAGAGGATGACCTCACGGATGTTCTGCTCCTCGGCGAGAAGCATCACGATCCGGTCGATCCCTGCGGCACAGCCACCGTGCGGCGGGGCGCCGTACTGGAAAGCATTGACCATACCGCCAAACCGCTTGCGCACTTCGTCCTCGCCATAGCCCGCGAGCTCGAAGGCCTTGAACATGATCTCCGGTTTGTGATTCCGGATCGCCCCGGACACCAGCTCGTACCCGTTGCACGCCAAGTCGTACTGATACCCGAGCACGGCCAACGGATCGCCCTCGAGGGCCGCCATCCCACCTTGGGGCATGGAAAAGGGGTTGTGCTCGAAATCGATCTTGCCACTTTCTTCGTCCTTTTCGTAGATCGGGAAATCCACGATCCAGGCAAAGGCAAAGCGGTTTTCATCGGTCAGCCCCAGCTCGGCGCCAATCACAGTCCGCGCCTTGCCCGCGATGGCTTCGAACGTCTTGGGTTTGCCGCCGAGGAAGAAGGCCGCGTCGCCTACCTCGAGGCCTAGCTGCTGGCGAATGGCCTCAGTCCGTTCCGGACCAATGTTCTTAGCCAGCGGTCCAGCGGCCTCCATGCCGTTGCCCTGATCGCGCCAGAAGATGTAACCCATCCCAGGCAGACCTTCCTTCTGTGCGAAAGCGTTCATCCGATCACAAAACTTGCGGGAGCCACCGCTCGGCGCCGGGATCGCGCGGATTTCCGTACCCTCCTGCTCCAGCAGCTTTGCGAAAATCGCAAAACCGGAACCCGCAAAATGTTCGGACACCACCTGCATCTTGATCGGGTTCCGCAGATCGGGTTTGTCGGTGCCATACCAGAGCGCCGCATCTTTGTAAGAAATCTGCGGCCATTCCTGATCGACCGCCTTGCCACCGCCGAACTCCTCGAAAATCCCCGTCAAGACCGGCTGGATCGCGTCAAAGACATCCTGTTGCTCAACGAACGACATCTCCAGATCGAGCTGGTAGAAATCGGTCGGGGACCGGTCGGCACGCGGATCCTCATCGCGGAAACAGGGCGCAATCTGAAAATACTTGTCAAAGCCCGAGACCATCAGCAGCTGTTTGAACTGCTGCGGTGCCTGCGGCAGCGCGTAGAACCGGCCTGGGTGCAAGCGGGATGGCACGAGAAAATCGCGCGCGCCTTCCGGGCTGGACGCCGTGATGATCGGTGTCTGGTACTCGCGAAACCCGCTGTCCCACATGCGACGGCGGATCGACGACACCACATCCGAGCGCAGTACCATATTTGCCTGCATCTTCTCGCGCCGCAGATCGAGATAACGATACCGCAGCCGGGTCTCTTCCGGGTATTCCTGATCGCCGAAGACCTGCAACGGCAACTCGCCCGCATCCCCCAGAACTTCCAGCTCGCAGATGAACACCTCGATGGCCCCGGTGGGGATTTTCGGGTTCACGAGTGATGCATCCCGCGCCTTGACCTCGCCATCGATCCGGATGCACCACTCGGCGCGCACTTTCTCGACCTCCGAGAACGCCGCACTGTCCGGGTCGCAGAGGACCTGGGTGATGCCGTAGTGATCGCGCAGGTCGATAAAGAGCACGCCACCGTGATCGCGCACCCGATGCACCCACCCGGACAGGCGAACGGTGTCGCCCACGTTGTCAGCGGTCAGGTCGGCGCAGGTGTGGCTGCGGTATGCGTGCATGAGTGGATTCCTTCGGGCACAGAATTTCGCGCCAGATACACCGTTTGGGTGGTGGGAAGTCAAGCCGTCAACACAAGAGTTCTTGGCCCGCGTCGCCTACTCTGTTGACGTGCAAGAGCCCTGTACGAATTGGCGTCGGGTTTCGTCCAACTGCGCTATCGCCCAAGCGCGTGGCAGCTATAACGCGCGCAACCGGTGACGTTCGAGAAGATCCACCAGCATTTCACGCGACTGTTGACGGTGCGCGCGGTGTGCAGCCCGCGCGATATCCGCGTCGCCCTGCTCAATTGCCTGATAGACGCGCCGGTGTGCCTCGTTCGACTTCAACGGCAACGGGCGCATGAACAGGGTCGTCGCACGCGCGCGGCGCACCTGGTCACGCATCATGCTGACAATCATTTCGATCCGCCGATTGCGCCCCAAACGCACCAGTTCCGCATGAAAGAGATCATCAGCCACAGCCCACCGCTCGAGATCCTCTGCAGCCAGTGCACGCTCCATTTCCTCGATGGCCTGCCCCAGTTCGGCGAGGTCCTCGGCCTCGTAGTTCTTTTGCGCGGCCTGTTCCGCCGCGAGGCTCTCAAGCTCGGTCAGCACATCATAGATTTCGCGCATATCGTCTGGGGAAACCGGCAATATCCGCACGCCCTTGCGG
Organism: Roseobacter cerffii; assembly: GCF_054226325.1. Taxonomy (NCBI): domain Bacteria; kingdom Pseudomonadati; phylum Pseudomonadota; class Alphaproteobacteria; order Rhodobacterales; family Roseobacteraceae; genus Roseobacter; species Roseobacter cerffii. The sequence continues at coordinate 434,124 of NZ_CM135757.1, read as the reverse complement.
GGTTTGAGCTCAAGCAGACCCTGGCCCTCCAGCATCAGTACCGCCTCGCGCACGGGCGTCCGTGACATCTCCAGCAAGGTGGCGAGTTCTGATTCAAGGTGGTTGGAGCCGGCGGCAAGTTGACCGGAAAAGATCATTTCGCGCAGTTCTTGCAACGCGCGTTGAGCGTTAGAGAGCGGTTTGATCGTTGTCTCGTTCAAAGGCATTCCGATGTGACTTTCGGCATCGCACAGCACTGATTACCCTTCAAGAAGGCCTCAAAGTGCAAAAATTTGCAAGCAATGAGCGCAAATGCCGTTGATTTTCGTCAGGTCATGCGGCGATCAGGGACTGCGCCTTGGCGGTCGCCCGGTCGGCTTGCCCCTTGTCGCCCAGACCCGCGAAGGCTCGGGCAACCGCTCGCCAGTTCTGCGCCGAGGTAGGTTTGATGCCGGTCCGCTCATTGGCGAGCGCCAGGGCCAGGTCAAACTGTCGAGCCCGCAAAGCGGCCTCCAGCAGGGTCCAGCCGATGATATCGCGCTGCGCATAGCTGCCGCCCAAGCGGTGCGTCATGTAGCGGATCGGCAGAAGCCGCTCAACACACCCCTTGTAATTCTCTTTCTTGAAGTCCTGCATCGCCAGACAAAATGGCAGGCCAATCTCGCGCGTCATGGCGACATTGGCATCCGACGCATTCTCCAGATACCGCTCATTGGCCGACAAGAGCGCCTTCTGTGCCTCTTCGCGATCATCCGACACGAAGGTCAACATCGCGTGCACATCGTTGAACGCATAAAGCGTATCCTGCGCGGCAGGCTCCCACTTGTTGGCGAGATGGGTCCAACGATCGCCCGCATCCTGCCCGACGAGGTTCATGCGCCAGAGAAGCGCGGCCGCGTCGAGCTCCTCGTACTTGTGGCCATCCTTGTTGCGCGAGTCGAGATGGGTGTCGAAAATCTCATAGACCTGATCGTATTGCTCGAGATCGAGGTGATAGAGACCGGTGTGCCACCAAAGGTGATTGGCAAAGTTCGAGGTCCCCCACATCGCCGCATGATCACGCATGAAGCGAATACCACCTGCCTGGCGACCGCGCATCTCCATGACATGGCTGACGGTGTGCACCGCGTAGGGGTTGTCGGGTCGGATGGCGAGCGCTTGCCGGGCCAGTTCCTCTGCGCGGGCGAAATCACGGTTTTCCTCAAGACCGAATGAGTAGAAGCCGAGCACGAATTCATAGCCGGGGATGCTCTCGTCCCAGAGGTTGAAGACCCGGGCCACGACGTCACGCTGCCCAGGCACGTCGCCCAGCAGCACCATTGTATAGTGGATAAGTTCCAGAGCGAGCAAATCCATTGGGTGGCGGGTCAGCACCGCCTCCCATTTCTGGACCGCACCGAAGAAATCACCCCGGGTCCAGGCCTTCACGGCCTCATAGTGCCCCAATTCGCGGTCATTGCACCCCGCCAACAGGCGCTCGGATTGGGCCAGACAGTCGAGCATGGTGTCGTAAACGCGGGTTTCCATCGCCTGGGTCAGCCATCCCGCCTTGAACAGCCAGCCCATGATGAAATCGGGATGACTGTCCAGAACCGCGTCGATTTCCGCGATTGCATCACCACGGAACGACAGTGACATGAGGACCGCCCGTTCAAGACCATCGATCGCATCACGATCGCGATGGGAAACGGGCACACCCCGAACATCTGCGAATGACGAAACCGATTTAAGCGCAACATCGGAAGACATGACCAGGGACCCTTTGCGAAACGTGGCTGCGTAACGCCGCATCTTATCGCAATTCAGAGTGGGATCGAGTGTCTCACGAAAATTCTATCCGACCGTGTTCAGGCCAAGGGCGGCAACAGCGGAGGTCGGTTACGTCACATAGCCATCCCGCGTTTGGGGCGTCTTCATATCGAGCACCTTGCCCGCGATCAGATTGCGCAGCATCTGTGCGGTTCCCCCGCCAATCGTAAACATCCGCGCATCCCGCACGATCCGCTCTATCAGGGAATTCCGGGAATACCCACTGGCGCCGTGCAGCTGCAGCGCATCGTTGGTCACTTTCACGGCCATCTCGGACGCGAAGACTTTGGCCTGCGCGGCAAGCATCGGGTCGGGAAACCCGCTGGCACGGTTTTCCGCGCTCTTTGCCGCACGCCAAATCAACAGACGTGCGGCGTCAATCTGAGTGGCCATATCGGCCAGAATCCATTGCAAACCCTGGAACTCTGCAATGGGCCGCCCGAATTGTTCGCGCGATTTCACATGCGCGCAGGCCAGTTCGAAGGCCGATTGCGCCAGACCCAACGCCACGGTCGCGGCTCCCACGCGCTGCGCATTGTATGCCTCCATCAACCTTGCAAACCCACGCGCGACACCGTCCGGTGGGCGCACGAGACGGTCAGCGGGCAAGCGCATATCGGTGAACTGCAGTGCAGTCTCCGGAATACCGCGCAGACCCATCGTCGGCTCGCGCGCACCGACCTCGAACCCCGCGTCATCTGGAAACACCAGGAAGCCGCCGATACCCTGACGCTCTCCCCTGTCAACCACCTGCGCAAAGACGAGATGCAGGCGCGACACACCGCCGCCGGTGATCCAGTGCTTCATGCCGTTGAGCACCCACTCCTCGCCCATGCGGGTTGCGGTGGTGGTCATCTCGGTCGCAGCGCTGCCCGCACCGGGTTCGGTGATGCAGATCGCGGGTTTGTCACCGCCCAGCACATGCCGCGCCGCAATCTCGCGTTGGGCTTGAGTTCCATAGGCGAGGATGGCCCCGACGGCGCCCATATTGCCTTCGACTGCGATGCGGCCGGACACGCCGCAGCAGCGGGCGAACTCCTCAACGACCAGCACGATATCCGCACAGCTCAAACCTGCCCCCCCGAGGGCATCTGGCACACACATCCCCATGAAGCCGGTCTCCGCCATCTGCGCGACCACGGCTTCGGGATACCGCTCGGTTCGATCCGTCTCGGCGGCTTGGGGCCTCAGGACGGTTTCGGCGAAGGATCGAGCGCGGGCCTTTAAGGCTTGTTCGGCGTCGCTCAGGAAAAGAGAGCTTGCGGGCTGAATATCTTGATCGAACATGTCTTCACCTTCCAAATTATTGAGGTGACCGTAACATGTTTTGATTTATTTACGGTAATGAGTTGTTCTTGCAGTTATCTTGAGTAAATCGAACCTAAAGGGCACGCAGAAAGGCCTGGATCAGTGGGTCTTCGGGTGCATTTGCCATGAGAAGCGCGCCGACATCCCGCACGAACGGCGGATCGCCGAACGGCACGGCGCGCAAGCCCGGCCAACTGCCGTCGCTGCCACGGCAGACGGGAACGATGGAGACGCCCAGACCTTCCCGGACCAGTGTTTCGATGGCATCCAGCGAGTCGATCTCCATCGTCGCGTTCACCTCAATCTTGCGCACCTCGAGATGCGCTTCAATTGCGCTGCCGGCCCAGGTCTTGCGATTGAACCAGATGAACGGATGGGACGAGAGCAGGGCGCGCTCGTCGCCCGGCATGTCCTCGGGCGCGATCACCACCAAAGGTTCGCGCGCGATGTGATGCCACTTCAGTCCTGCAATCGGTTGCGGCGGCCGCGTGCATATCGCGATGTCCAGAGCACCCTGAAGCAATTGCTCGGCCAGCTTGTCCGACCCGCCACTGTGCACATCGATCGAAAGGTCCGGATGATGCGTTCGGAGGGTGGCAAGCGCACCCGGCAGGAAACTTCCCAAAACCGTTGGCACCGCACCAACCCGCAGCCGCCCGTGCACCACTTGCCCGGTGACAATGGTCGGCGTGGCATCAAACAGTTTCACCACCTTGCGCGCATGATCGACCAGAGCCTTGGCCTTGGGTGTCGGCGCGGGAGGGCGCACCATCCGATCAAAGAGCGCCAGACCCAACTCCCGTTCCAGCGCCTTGATCTGCAGGCTGATCGCCGAATGAGAGCGCCCCACACTATCGCCAGCCGCAGCAAACGACCCTTCGTCGATCACCGCGATCAATATGCGCATTTGCTGGATATTCATGGGCTGGCGCTTGAGTTGGAAGAAGGACGGTGCGTAAAACACCGCTCTCGTGTCTAGGCCATCTGACGGTCCCGGTCCATCGCCAGAGCATCCGGGCGCCCTGATCGGCGCTTTTGAGCAAGTCCACGCCAAACGCGCCATAAGAGGCCGTGGCGACCCAAAAAGCTCAACGCCGCCTTTTCGAACGATTTTTGTCGGTTTGACTTGAGAACAATCGCATTCTGACACAGATAATGGTGAACTTTTCAGACCGAATGACTAGGAGTTCGTGTGTCCCTCTTCCTGATCGTTGCACTGCCATTTTTTGGCGCATTGCTTCCTGGACTGATGAACTCCGCTGGCCGACAAGCCTGCGCTGGCCTGACGTTCACGGTCTCGCTGGCGGCGTTTATCGGCCTGCTGACCAACCTGCCCGCCGTTCTGGCCGGCGAACTGGTAACAGCGCGTGTCGATTGGATACCCAGCCTCGGGCTGAACTTCACGCTGATGCTCGATGGGCTGGGCTTTTTCTTTGCCTTTTTGATCCTCGGGATAGGCTTGCTGATCATCGCCTATGCCCGGTCGTACCTGTCGCGGGACGACAATATGGGCGAATTCTTCACCTATCTTCTGCTATTCCAGGGCGCGATGGTGGGGATCGTGCTCAGCGATAACATCCTGCTTTTGCTTGTTTTCTGGGAGCTGACTTCGCTGTCGTCCTTCCTGCTGATCGGATACTGGAAGCATCTTCCGGAAGGCCGCCAAGGCGCGCGTATGGCCCTGACCGTGACCGGGATGGGCGGGCTGTCAATGATCGGGGGGATGCTGATCCTCGGCCAGATCGCGGGCAGCTATGATCTCAGCGTCATTCTTCAGAACCGCGAGCTTATTCAGGCCGACCCGCTTTACGTGCCTGCCCTGCTGCTGATCCTGCTGGGCTGTTTTACGAAGTCGGCACAGTTCCCCTTTCATTTCTGGTTGCCGCACGCGATGGCCGCGCCGACGCCTGTCTCGGCCTACCTGCATTCGGCGACGATGGTGAAGGCGGGCATCTTCCTCATGGCGCGCATGTGGCCGGTGCTGTCGGGTACGCCAGAGTGGTTCATGATCGTGACCACCGCCGGGTTGGTGACCATGGTGATCGGCGCGGTGATTGCGCTTTTCAAGCATGACCTGAAGGCACTGCTGGCCTTCTCGACAGTCAGCCATCTGGGCCTGATCACCATGCTGCTGGGCACCGGGACAACCTTCGGTGCCATGGCGGCGGTGTTCCACATCCTCAACCATGCCACCTTCAAGGCCGCTCTCTTTATGTCCGCCGGGATCGTCGATCACGAAGCCCACACCCGTGACATCCGCCGCCTCGGCGGGCTGCGCCAGCTGATGCCTATCACCTTCGTCATCGCGACCCTCGCGGCGCTGTCGATGGCAGGCATCCCCTTACTGAACGGCTTTCTTTCCAAGGAGATGATGTTGGAAGAGGCGACCCACACCACGCTCTTCGGCGCCTGGTGGCTGGTACCAGCGCTGGCAACCCTCGGCTCGCTGTTCTCCGCCGCCTATTGCTTCCGCCTCATCGGACACACTTTTCTTGGACCGGTCCGCGATGACTATCCGGCCAAGCCGCATGATCCTGGCGCAGGCATGTGGCTGCCCCCCGCGATCCTCGTGGTCCTTGTTGTGCTGATCGGTGTCGCGCCATTCCTTGTTCAGGACTTCGTCTTCCTCGTCGCCAAATCCGTGATCGGCGGCGTGGGCGAGCTTGAGGTCAAATACATCAAGATCTGGCACGGTCTGGTGCCTGCCCTCTTCATGTCGATCGCCGCTGTGGTTGGCGGGCTTCTGCTGATGGCGGTCTTCACACCGCTTCTGCGGATGTGGGACGCGGCCCCGCGCCCCGAGGCCAAGACCATTTTCGAAGCGCTGATCGCGGCGGTCGTGGGTATGGCCGAACGGCTCATCCACGGCCTGCACAACGGTGCGTTCTCTCGCTATGGCGCGATCATGGCCGTCACAGTGATCGGCGCGGGCTACTACGCCTGGGCCACGGGATCGGTGGGCGCCGCGACGCGCGACATGCAACCAGTCACGCCCATGGCCATCGCGGGATGGATCATGCTCGTCGCAGCGACGGTCGGCATGGTCTTCCTGCACCGCAACCGCCTGATGTCCCTGATCCTGATCGGGATCGCGGGTTTGATGGTGTCGGTCGGGTTCGTGTTCTTCAGCGCGCCGGACCTTGCTATGACACAGATCACCGTTGAGGTGGTGACAATCATCCTCCTGCTGCTGGCGCTCAACTTCCTGCCGAACCGCACACCGGTTGAAAGCACGGTCATACGCCGGACCCGCGATGCCGCCATCGCCGTGGCCGGTGGTCTCGCCGCCATGGGTATGGCCTGGCACTTCCTTGTGCGCGACGCTGTGACTGCGCCGATCTCGCAGTTCCACCTCGCGAATTCCTACAAGGGCGGCGGCGGCACCAATGTGGTGAACGTGATCCTCGTCGATTTCCGGGGATTTGACACCTACGGCGAGATCATCGTGCTGGGCATCGCGGCGCTCCTGATCTATGCGCTGACCGAGACGCTGTTGTCCGGCCCGGTGCGTGCGCGTCTGCTCAATCGCAAACCGGATCAGCCGCGCGCGGGCGACATGCACCCTACCATGATGGTGGTGCTCACCCGCGTGATCATGCCTGTGGTGCTGATGGTGGGCTTCTACATCTTCCTGCGTGGCCACAACGAGCCGGGCGGTGGCTTCATCGCCGGTCTGGTCGTCTCGATTGCGGTCGTGATGCAATATATGGCAAGCGGGTTCAGCTGGGCCTCGGCGCGGCTGCGCTATCCCTACCATGGTGTGATCGGCGCGGGGGTTTTGATTGCAGGGCTCACCGGTATCGGCTCTTGGTTCGTGTCGAAGCCCTTCCTGACCTCGGATTTCACCTACGTCCGGATCCCGCCGTTCCAGGAGTTTGAGCTTGCGACCGCGGCCCTCTTTGACCTCGGCGTCTTCCTCGCGGTAGTCGGCGCGGTGATGCTGTCGCTGGAGAGCTTTTCGCGCCTCGCCCGCCGCGCCCATGTGAAGGATCCAGAACACCCTATGGACATCGACCCGTCCCGAGACGAAACCGAACTGACGGCCGTGAAGGAGGGGGTGTGACATGGAACTTCTCGTTGCATCTGCCATCGGCATCCTCACCGCAGGCGGCATCTACCTGATGCTGCGGCTGCGCACCTTCCCGGTGATCCTGGGCATCTCACTGCTGACCTACGCGGTGAACGTCTTCCTCTTTGCATCCGGTCGGCTCAGCATCGGCGGGCCGCCCATCCTGCGCGATGGCATTGAATTCTACGCCGACCCGCTGCCACAGGCACTGGTGCTGACCGCCATTGTGATCTCCTTCGGCATGACCGCCGTGGTCGTGATGATTGCCCTTGGCGCCTATCTGGGCGCGGATGATGACCGGGTGGATGACCCCGCCGATACCAGCGCGGGAGACGCCACATGACCCATTGGATTGTCGCCCCCATCGTGCTGCCAGCGCTTTTGGCCCCCTTCATCGTGCTGGCCGCGCGCTATCACATCGGCATTCAGCGCGTCTTTTCCGTCGCGGGCGTGATCGCCTTGATCGGCATCGCAGCGGGGCTGATGTGGCAAGCCTCCGACGGAACGATCACGCTCTACCAGCTCGGTGACTGGGCCGCGCCCTTCGGCATCGTGGTGGTCGCGGACAAGCTCTCGACCATGATGGTGATGCTCACCGCAGTGCTGGCACTTTTTGTGCTGCTCTATGCCATCGGGTCCGAGTGGGACAACCGCGGGCGCCATTTCCACGCGCTCTTCCAGTTTCAGCTGATGGGGATCATGGGCGCCTTCCTGACAGGCGACCTCTTCAACCTCTTCGTGTTCTTCGAGGTGCTTCTGATCGCCTCTTACGGGCTGATGATCCACGCGGGCGGGAACGCGCGGCTGCGTGCGGGTGTGCAATACGTGCTCTTCAACCTGCTGGGCTCGACGCTTTTTCTCTTTGCGCTTGGGGCGATCTACGCAGAGACCGGCACGCTGAACATGGCCGACCTCGCGCAGCGCGTCACGCTGATCAATGCCGAGGAAACGGTCGGTATCCGCCTCGCCGCGGTTCTTCTGCTGCTTGTCTTCGCGATCAAGGCCGCGGTGCTGCCGTTGCACTTCTGGCTGCCGTCGAGCTATGCCGAAGCACCAGCGCCCGTGGCCGCGCTCTTCGCAATCATGACGAAGGTCGGCGCCTACGCCATCATCCGCGTTTACACCATGGTCTTCAGCCCCGATCTGGAGGTCACCGCCGGTCTGCACACAACCTGGCTTCTGCCCGCCGCGCTCGCATCACTGGCGATCGGGATGATCGGCATTCTGGCTGCACGTCGTTTCGACCGGCTGGTCGCCTTCGCCGTCATCGGATCGATGGGCATGGTGATGGTCGCGATTTCTCTCTTCACGCCCACCAGCATCACTGCGGCCCTCTATTACACGGTGCATTCCACCTTCGCCGCAGCCGCGCTGTTCCTGATCGTCGATCTTGTGCGCAGCGGACGTGCGGACCTGCGCCTCATCGCGCAGCCGGTCGTTCCCGGCGCGGTTCTGACCTCGGCGCTGTTCTTTGCCGCCGCCATCGCCATGGCGGGCCTGCCGCCCCTGTCCGGCTTCCTGGGCAAACTGCTGGTCCTTGATGCGGCGTTCAGCTCGTCCTCGGCGGCATGGATCTGGGCGATTGTCCTCATCTCAAGCCTCATCGCCGTCGTCGGATTTTCCCGCGCGGGCAGCATACTTTTCTGGAAAGCCAAGGCCACGCCAGCGCCCGATACGGCGGCGGAAGAGGACAGCGCACCGCCACCAGCGACACTGTCTTATGTCGCCGTTGGCGGGCTGCTTTCCCTTCTTGTGGCCCACACCGTCTTTGCCGGGCCCGCCACCCGTTACATAACCGCCGTGTCCGACCAGCTCTTCAATCCCGAGCCCTACATCGCGACGGTGCTGGACACCCCCGGCAAGCTCAGCACGCCGAAGGAGGGATACTGACATGAACGCGTTTCGCTGGCTTCTGCCGCATCCCTTTCTGACGCTGCTGCTGGCCGTTGTCTGGACATTGCTTCAAAATCAGGTGACCGCCGGAATGGTCGTTTTCGGCGTGATCCTTGGCGTCATGATCCCCTGGGTCACCTCGGCCTGGTGGCCGGAGCCCCCCAAATCGTTCCATGTGGGTCGCATGGTGACATACAGCATCATGGTGATCTGGGACATTATGGTCGCCAATGTGGAGGTGGCTTGGATCGTACTGACCAAGCCAAACGCCAAGCTGAAACCCGCCTGGATCGTGGTGCCACTGGAGCTGAAACAACCCGAGGCCATCACAATTCTGGCCGGTACAATCACGCTCACGCCCGGCACCGTCTCGGCTGATCTGTCCGATGAAGGTCACAGCCTTCTGGTGCACGTGCTGCACACCGATGATCCGGACGCCGTGCGCGACGAAATCAAGTCGCGCTATGAGCGCCGTTTGAAGGAGATATTCGCATGAGCTCTGCCGAACAGCTGATGGATATCGCGCTGATCATCGCCTTCGTGGTCGCGGTTCTGGCGCAAATCATGTCGATGATCCGGCTTGTCCTTGGGCCATCGACAGGAGATCGGATCCTCGCGCTCGACACGATGGTGGTGAACGCCATCGGACTGATTGTTCTTCTGGGCATTGCGCAGGGCGTGCGTATCTACTTCGAGGTGTCGCTGATCATCGCGATGCTGGGGTTTGTCTCGACCGTGGCTTATGCCCGGTTCGTCTTGCGAGGGGATATCATCGAATGAGCGGCGAGATCATCATGACCTATGCCATCGCGATCTGTCTTCTGGTCGGCGCGATCTTTGCACTTGTCGGCGCCATCGGGTTGCTTAAATTCAACGATTCCATGACCCGCCTGCATGCGCCGACCAAGGTCGGCACGGTCGGGATCGGCGCGTTCCTTCTGGCCTCGATGCTGCATTCCTTCACCTACAGCGAAGGCTCGATGCACGAGCTGCTGATCATGGCGTTTCTCTTCGTGACGGCACCGATTTCGGCGAACTTCATGGCGAAGGTGAATATCCACCGCCGCGCCTGCGACACGCCACCCGAGCCGCCGCGCGACGACACGTGGTCGACCCTGAACGTGCCCGAAGAGGACAAGCACGTCCCGGATGGCGCCGAGCAATCACACCGCGTCTAAGGGTGGTCGCGCATGTGCGTGCACGAGGCACCGAAGAAACTCATCGGTCTTGCGATCTGACGCGGGTTTCCGGCGCACGATGGCCGCGAAGCGCGTCGTATACCCCGTGTCCTGTGGCGCAACCGCACGCACGGCCCCTTTGCGCAAAAATGTCTCGGCCACGTGATCCGCGAGATAGCCCAGATATCGCCCGGACTGGATGAGAAGGGAGAGCGCCTCCTCTTCCTGAACGCGTGCCGCGCGGCGAATGCCGAGGTTTTGCCCCGCCATCATGTTTGGTGAGTTGAAGGCGTAGCCCGCGTATTTGTACTGCGCCAGGTCCAGTTCCGCTGCCCGCGCCGTATCTTCCGCTTCGAAGAGCGGATGCCCTTCACCGCAATAGAGCGTCATGTGCTCCTCGTAGAGCGGCGTGTAGTGGAGGGCGCTTGACTGGCGGTGGATTGGCACGATGGCGATGTCGAGCGTGCCATCTGTCACCCGCGCCTCCAGAACGCCAGGTGGGGCAAGCGCGATTTCAAAGGCAACCTCCGGCGCCGTGATGTCAAAAGACTGGATCGCCCGGTGCACGGACGCGTCGGGGTTCGTCGTTGACTGATCGAATAGTCCCAGCCGCAAGGTGCCGGTCAGATGCGTGTGGATGTTGTCGATATGCGCCTGAAAGCCGTCAATCGCGGCCAGCAATTCATGCGCAGCTTCAAGGACTTGCTCGCCTTCAGGGGTCAGTGAAAACCCCGAGGGCCCGCGGTTGCAGAGCTTCAACCCAATGCGCAGCTCCAGATCAGAGATATGCTTGGAAATCGTGGACCGGCCAATGTTCAATTCCAGTTCAGACGCCGCGAAGCCACCGCACTCCGTCACGGTGATGAACACGCGGATCAACCGGATGTCGACATCGCTCAGCGAGCGTAAGAGTGCGCGTTTTGCCATCCAAGGTTTCTAAAATATCGAACTATAGTTGGCAATGTTGCCGGTTATCAAACACTATACAAGTTATACTCTTGTCCCTACCATGAAGCCCGCAGGCATCTGTGATGCAGGCCAACAGGGAACAGGGAGACAATGAATGTCCATAAAACCCCCATTATCTGATCTACCGATCAAAACCGCCGAGGGCGGTTTCTACAACGGATTTTCCAAGCAAGTCGCAGTGCCCGCAAAGATAATCATATCTGCGCTCGTGGTCTGGGCGATCGTCTGGCCGGAATGGGCGGGTTCGGTGCTGGGCGCCTGGAACTCCGCCATCCTCGCCTCGGCGGCAGGTTGGTACATCTGGACCGTGACGTTCTTTGTGATCGTCTGCCTCGGCCTCGCACTTTGGCCCACTGCCGGGCGCCTTAACCTCGGGGTCGATGGCGAGAAACCCGAATTTTCGAATTTCTCCTGGTTTTCCATGATGTTCGGTGCCGGTATCGGTGTCGGTATGTTGACCTGGGCCGTTGCTGAACCGGTCGCGCATTTCCAGAATAACCCATCAGTTATTCAGGGTATCACGACCGCTAGAGCCGAAGACAACATCCTGACCGCCTACACGTGGTCCTACCTGCATTGGGGTCTTGGCGCCTGGGCATGCTATGCGGTTGCGGGGCTTGGTCTTGCGTTCTTCACTTACCGCCGCGGCCTGCCGCTGACCATCCGCTCATCGCTGACACCACTCTTCGGCGCAAAGCTATCCGGCTTTCTGGGCCACCTCATCGACATCGTGGCCGTGGTTGCGACCATCCTCGGCGTGGCGCAAACACTTGGATTCGGCGTGGACCAATTCGTTGCGGGCATGACCCGGATCGGCATCGGCGGTCTTGTGCATCCTGAAGGCGCCGTCAACGCCGATGGCGAGAGCATTGCCAACACGGTAAACACCTTCGGCATCATCATCGCCCTGCTCATCATCATGGGTGCCTCGACACTTTCGGCGCTCTCAGGCGTTGGCAAGGGCATCAAATGGCTGTCGAACATCAACATGGTGCTGTCGATTGTCCTCTTGAGCTTCTTCATCCTCTTCGGGGCGACATGGTTCGGCGTGAATGCCTTCTTCGTCGGCATCTGGGAGTACCTGATCGCTCTGCCGTTCCTCAGCTTCAACGTCTATGCCTCTGACGGTGTCGAAGGGTCGGAAGCCTTCCTGCTGGCGCAGTGGCAGGGCTGGTGGCCGGTCTTCTACTGGGCCTGGTGGATCGCCTTTGCCCCCTTCGTGGGTCTGTTCCTGGCGCGCATCTCGCGCGGTCGGACCATCCGCGAGTTTGTGTTGGGTGCGATGATCGTGCCGTCGCTGATGTGCTTTGTCTGGTTCGCTTGGGCCGGTGGTACCGCCATCGACCTTGAACTAAACGGTGGCGCAAACGGGCTGATCTATGACGCCGGCAATGGCGACAAGATCTTTGCCATGACAGAGTTCATGCTTGCCCCAATCGCGCAAGTCCTTGCCTGGGGAATGGCCGTCATGATCGTTGTGTTGCTGATGACGTTCCTCGTGACCTCGGCAGACTCCGCCGTGTTGATCGTGAACACCATCAATGCAGCAGGCGACGAAGGCCCGAAAGCCCGCCCGCACATCCTGTTCTGGGGTGCCGCACTTGGCCTTGTGGTGGCTGGTCTGCTGATCTCTGGCGGGACGTCGGCGATCCAGACCGCGATGGTCATCGGGGCCCTGCCCTTCTCGATCGTGATGGTTCTGATGTGCCTCGCACTGATCAAGGCGATCTTCAACGACGGACGTCGTGAAGCAGCCGGGGTTCCGACCACCTTCGATCAGATCGATGAGGAGATGTCGGCCAGCCCCGCTGAATAAGCTGGTACCGGAAACCTGGAAAAGCCCCGCACTCTGCGGGGCTTTTTCTTTTCAAGCGCTCTTTCAGCCTTTCGCAACCCGCTTGAGAGACGTCCGTCGCGTCTGAACCTGGCGCCGGACAAAGGCCACGATGAAAACCGCCGTCAGGATCAGGACAATTGTCGGTGCGGGGGCGCTGTCGAGGAAAAAGCTGGCATAGGTCCCGAGGAGCATCGACGCCATGCAGACCAGAACCGACACCCACAGCATGGTGGAGAACTTGCGCACAAGCAAAAAGGCGATGGCGCCCGGCGCGATTAGCAGCCCGATCGCCAGGATCAGCCCAACGGCAGAGAGGGTTGCAACAATCGTGAGCGATAAGGCCGCGAGCAAACCGTAGTGCAGCGCGTTGACCCAAAGCCCGGACGCCTGCGCCTGGGCCGGGTCGAAGCTATGCAACAGCAAGTCTTTCCACTTCAGTACCAACATCACCCCGACCACGGCCGAGATGAGCCCGGCGGTCAGAAGCTCATTCGGCTCCACGCCCAACATATTGCCAAAGAGTATGTGATCGAGATGCGCATTGGTCTCGACCGAAACGTACAGCACGATGCCCACGCCGAACATGCCCGAGAAGACAACGCCCATCACCGTATCCTGCTTCACCCGGCTGTTCGTCGAGAGATACCCGGTCGCGATGGCACAGGTCATGCCCGCGAGGAAGGCGCCGATCAGGAGAGGAATGCCGAAGATGTAGGCCAGCACGATACCCGGCAACACTGCATGGCTCACCGCGTCGCCCATCAGCGCCCAGCCCTTCATCACAAGAAAGCAGGAGAGCAGCGCGGTCGGGACCGATACGATCATCGAAATCAGAAACGCGTTCTGCATGAACCCGAAAGAGAACGGCATGAGCAACGTCTGCGGATCCATCAGGCGAGCTCCTCTGTCCGGTCCGGCATCGCATCTCGCTGTATCGCTGCCTTGCGCCGCGCGGCCAGCAGCCCATGCTTCGGCGCGAGCAAAAAGGCCAGCAGGAAGATCACGGTTTGCAGCGTGACGATGATGCCGCCGGTGGCGCCATCAAGGAAGTAGCTGATGTAGGCACCGAGAAAGCTGCTGCCCGCGCCGATGGCGACAGAGGTTGCGATCAGCCTCGGGAAGCGATCACAGAGCAGGTAAGCGGTCGCCCCGGGGGTGACCACCATCGCAATGACCAGAAACGCGCCCACCGTCTGCATCGCCGCCACGACGCTGGCGGACAGCAGCACGAAAAAGACAACCTTCAAAAGGCCGGGACGCAGCCCGATGGCGCGCGCGTGATTTTCATCGAAGAAGGTCACCATCAGGTCTTTCCACTTCAACAAAAGCACTGTCAGCGAAATCAACCCGATCAGGACAAGCTGCAACGTGTCTTCGGGTGTGATGGCGAGAATGTTGCCCATCGTGATGGTCTGGATCGAGACTGAAATCGGGTTGATCGAGACGATAAAGAGCCCAAGGCCAAAAAAGGAGGTGAAGATCAGGCCGATGATGACATCGACCTTCAGACCGGAACGTTCCGACAGGAAGAGCATCGCCCCCGCCGCCAGACCACCGGCGATAAAGGCCCCCAGGGCGAAGGGCAGCCCGAGGATGTAGGCCCCTGCCACGCCCGGTACGACGGAATGAGACAGCGCATCTCCGATCAGCGACCAGCCTTTCAACATCAGATAGGCGGAGAGAAACGCACAGACCCCGCCGACCAACGCCGAGACCCACATCGCATTGGTCATGTAGCTGTAGCCAAAGGGCTCGAGCAGCAGGTCGATCATGAGCCCTGGTCCGTGCGCTGGGTCTTGTCGCCGTATTGCACGAACGGCCGCTCATCATCGGTGAAGATCGTCACCTCGCGGGCGTCCTCGTCATCGTGCAGAGTGTTGCCGCCCAGGGTGAAATGGCGCAGCACACCGCCAAAGGCTTTCTCGAGGTTCTCCCGCGTGAAGGTCGTCTCCGTCAGGCCGTGGCACAACACTGTGCCCTTGACGAGGATGGTCCGGTCGCAGAATTCCGGCACCGAGCCAAGGTTGTGGGTCGAGACCAGCATGACGCGCCCTTCGGCCCGCAGATCGCGCAGCAGAGCAACGATTTGCTCTTCGGTTTTCACGTCCACACCGGTGAAGGGCTCGTCGAGCAGGATTACTTGTCCATCCTGTGCCAGCGCGCGGGCGAGGAACACGCGCTTGCGCTGGCCACCCGACAGCTCGCCTATCTGGCGGTGCCGAAAATCCTGCATACTGACCCGTGCGAGCGCCTTTTCAACCGCGTCGTGATCCGCTTGCCGGGGGCGTCGCAGAAAGCCCATGTGGCCATAGCGACCCATCATCACCACGTCTTCGACCAGAACGGGGAATGCCCAGTCCACCTCTTCCGACTGCGGGACGTAAGCCACGAGGTTTTTGCCGAGGGCCGCGCGCACGCTCATCCCCAGAATGCTGATGTCGCCCTGCGACGCGGGCACAAAACCCATGATCGCCTTGAAAAGGGTCGATTTCCCGGCACCATTGACGCCCACAAGCGCCGTAACTGTCCCACGCGGGATTTCGAAGCTCGCATTCCACAGCGCGGTGTGCCCATTGCGATAGGTGACGGTTACGTCCTGCGCACGCAGACCAACACCGCCGGTCTGTGCGCCCGGCGATGTGTCGCGTTGGAATGGATCATCGCGCATATCGTTGTCCTAACCCAGGGGCACCGTTCGCGCCGCCCCTGATCGTCGCTCTTCTACGGGCACATAGCCCGTTGTCACCGGTCGATCAATTGATGGCCTCCGTGAGCCCTTCAGCCAGGGTGGTTGACGTGACCTTCAGCAAATCGAGATAGGTCGGTACCGGGCCATCCGCCGCGCTGAGACTGTCGACATAGAGAACACCGCCGTAGGCCGCGCCGGTCTCGCGCGCAACCTGCTCGGCCGGCGCCGTGTTCACCGTGCTCTCGCAGAAGACGACGGGGATATCGTTGTCGCGCACACCGTCGATCACGGATCGCACCTGCTGAGGTGTCCCAACCTGATCAGCGTTCATCGGCCAGAGGTAAAGCTCATTCATTCCGAAGTCGCGCGCCAGATAGCTGAACGCGCCTTCGCAGGTCACCAGCCAGCGCCGATTGTCCGGGATCTCCGCAACGGCTGCGCGAAGGGGTTCGATGGTCTCGCGCAGCGCGTCTTTATAGGCCGCGCCGTTCTGCTCGTATGTTTCGGCGTTGTCCGGGTCGGTCTCGACAAAAGCAGCAACGATATTGTCGATGTAGATCAGCGCGTTATCCAAGCCCATCCAGGCGTGAGGGTTGGGTTTGCCCTCATAGGATCCGGAAGCAATCGGAATCGGGTCGATGCCATCCGTAAGCGTCACCGACGGGATATCCTCCATGTTGGAGAGGAACTGCTCAAACCACAGCTCAAGGTTCATGCCGTTCCAGAGGATCAGATCTGCATCCGAGGCCCGCACGATATCCTGCGGCGTCGGCTCGTATCCGTGGATCTCGGCGCCCGGCTTGGTGATCGAGACCACCTCGGCCGCATCGCCCGCAACGTTTGATGCCATATCGGCCAGAACGGTAAAGGTGGTGACCACCTTCATCTTCTCATCCGCGGCGACTGCGGTCGCCAGAACCGCGGCAAGCGCCGCGACGGACGTTGATTGCATCACTCTTCTTAGCATCAGACTCTCCATGACATAGACAGCTCTTGCCACCTGTAAATGCAAATCACTCGCAACTGTCAAGTAATTTGAGAATGATTCTCAAGTTCTCAACGCACAATCTGTTCAGTTCGTGGTTTTGCTGAGCAGATAGGTGTCCATGATCCACCCATGCCGCGCCCGAGCAGCAGCGCGGGCATCGAGGATCTTGTCCGTGACCTCTGCCAACGGACCCGCCGCGATAATCTGTTCCGGCATGCCCAGGTAGGCGCCCCACCAGATCGTGAGGTTGGGCTCTGTCAGCTCCTGAAAACTTGCTTCGCCATCGAGCATGACCACAAGACGATCTATGCCCTCGGGCCATCCTGCATCGCGCAGGCGGCGCCCGGTGGTGATCTGGATCGGCCCATTCACGTCGTTGAGCGGGATCGCATGAGCTGCGGTCAGAGCCTGTATCGCCATAATACCCGGCACCACACGGATGGTGGGCGGTGGGATCAAACGTCCGGCGATGCGCAACGTGCTGTCATAGAGCGACGGATCGCCCCAGACCAGCAGGGCCACAGGCCCATCCGAACCCGCCTGATCAGCCGTCTGGGCCCACCGCACCGCGATCTCATCATGCCACCGCGTCACGCGCTCCTCGTAGGGCAAGGCGGGATCGCGTTCGGGGTAGTCGAACTGGAGGACCTGCGCGGTCGAGCCTGCAGCTTCGATGATGCGATAGCGCAGCTCGGCCAGATCATCTTTGCCAGAGCCCTTGTGTGGTACGAGGATTGTCCGCGCCTCGCGGATGGCCTGCAATCCTTCACCCGTCACGTGATGCGGTGACCCGGTGCCGATACCAATCAGCCAGAGCTCAGTGATCATATTGTCACCCACAAGAAAGCCCGGACCACATCGCAGGGTCCGGGCCGCGCCTTACCTAGATTACGCGCCTTCGTAGAGACGCGCTGTGAACAGACCCTCGACTTTGCCCGACCGAAGCGCCTTGGCGCCCGCAAGCACCGCCAGATCGGCAATTGGTTCGATCAGGATCACCAGAAGATACGCAATTCCGAAGGTCCAGACCGACTGGACCGTCTCGGCACCGAATCCCTGGCCATAGAACGCCCAGAACGCGACCCAGGCCACAACGCCACCCTGATACATGGCGGACAGCTTGAAGACGTCAGCATAGGCCAGATCGACATAGGCCCGATCCGCCGGGATGAACCGCTGCGCCAAAGCCGAAATGGCGAAGAGCGGCACCAGCAAAGTCGTGACGTTGACGAAATACATCGGCAGATCGCTCGGTGCGAAGAAAGCCCCCTGAATCAGGAGGCCAAGCGCAAGGCCGAGCGCGGCCGGCGCCGCACCCATCAGCAAGAAGAGCGTGGTGCCAAGAATGAAGTGCACCTCGGAGACACCCACCGGGAAATGCGGCAACACCTCGAAAAAGATGAAGGTGCCGAGGGCGGCCAAAACGGTCCGCACCGCGAATGAGCCGGCACTGTGGATCTTGAGGTCGTGGAGTGCGAGTTTGGCGGTATAGCCCGCAGCCCCTGCAGCGGTTGCATAGGCAAAGGCCATCTTGGCCCCATCGACGACGCCGGGTTCGATATGCATGATTGATCCTTTCTGTCCCGCCCCTCCGGCGGATAAATATCCGTGATCACACGGGTTTGAGCTTTACGGCAGGTCTCCTGACTTGCGGGTCGAGGCGCTGCGGTCCTTCCCAGCCAAGAGGCCAGTGGATCATCCGGAGCGCTCACCGCTTACAGTTGCGGGGGCAGTCTGAGACTTTCACTCAGTTCCCTTTTCAGCCACAAGTCGTGGCACCGTGCTTCAGTCGTATCCTTGATCTGCGCGCGCGGACAAGCGCAAAAGCGACGTTCAACTCTCGGCGAACGGCCCGTAGAGGATCAACGCTGGCTGGTCGCTGATTTCGCGGTCCAATTGCGCAGCCAGCTTAGAAACGGTGGTGCGCCGGATGCTCTGATCCGGTGTGCTGACGCTTTCGGCAAGGATCGCGGGGGTGTCGCCGGGCAGACCCCGTGCAGCAAGGGCATCGAGCAGCCTTGGAAAGGTTCGCTTGCCCATGAAGACAACGGTCGAGGCTGTGGGGTCTGCGAGGGCGTTGAGGTCGAGATCTTGCGGCAATTGCCCGCTGACATCGTGCCCCGTGACGAACTGCACCCGGCGCGCCGTCAGCCGGCGTGTAAGCGGGATACCCGCCGCAGCCGCAGCGGCACAGGCCGACGGGATGCCGGGGATGATCTCGTAGGGGACGCCAGCCTCGCGCAGGGCCACCAACTCCTCCTCCAGCCGCCCAAAGAGCCCGCTGTCGCCCGATTTCAGCCGCACCACGCGCTGGTCCATCTCGGCATATTCCACCAGCAGGCGGCTGACATGGTGCTGTTTCGGCGAGGGGCGCCCTGCCCGCTTCCCAACCCCCACCAGATCGGCCCCGGAGCGGGCATGGCTGAGGATCGGCCCGGAGGAGAGATCGTCGAACAGCACTGCGTCGGCCCGTTTCAGACGATCCACGGCTTTCAACGTCAACAGCTCAGGATCGCCCGGTCCCGAGCCCACAAAGCTGACGAAACCGGTCACGCCTGCTCCTCGGCGGTGATCAGGTGGAAGAAGGTGCCGGTCACATTGCCGAGGCGAGAGCCGGTTTCCGGCACAGGGTTTCCATCGGCATCCACGACGTCGGCCAGCGGCGCGTCGGGCTGATCGAGGATGGTCGAGTAGTGAAACTCGTGCCCGCGCAGAGCTGCGCCAGGTTGATGGCCGGGCAAGCCAGCGTGCAACACAGCCCGGCGGTAGCCGAGGTGAAATTTCCGCTTTTCAAAGCTGGTCACGAGCCCAAGCAGACCCGCCATCTCGTGCCGCGTGCCCTCCTTGTCGATGAGCGCCTGCCCCAGCGCCATGTAGCCACCGCACTCGCCATGCACCGGTTTGCTTGCAGCATGCGCCCGCAGACCTGCTTTGAACCGCGTCGCGGCTGCCAGGGTCGCACCGTGCAACTCTGGGTATCCGCCGGGCAGCCAGACAAGATCCGCAGCAGGGTCCGGCTCCTCGTCAGCCAAGGGTGAAAACGGCACAACCTCCGCCCCCGCGCGGCGCCACCCCTCCAGAACATGCGGGTAGGTGAAGGAAAATGCCGCATCCTGCGCCAGGGCGATGCGCTGCGCGGGTGGCTCTGGTAAATCCGCTCCCGATACGGCTGCGGCCCCGCCTCGCGCGGCCTGCCGGATCGCCGCAACATCGACATGCGCGCGCAGAAACTCGGCGTACCCCGCAATGGCCGCATCGAGATCGGGATGCTCAACCGCCTGGATCAGGCCGAGATGCCGCTCGGGCAATGTCAGATCTCCACGGCGCGGCAGGACGCCCAGCACCTTAAGCCCCGCGTTCTCCATCCCCAGCCGCGCGAGACGCTCGTGGCGCGGAGAGGCACATCGGTTCAGGATCACGCCCGCGAAGGGCACATCGGGGTTGTAGGTCTGAAAACCCAAGGCGGTCGCCGCCGCCGATTGCGCCTGCCCGCTCACATCAACGATCAGAACCACAGGCCAGCCCATGCGTTGCGCCGTCTCCGCGCTGCTGCCAAAACCGGACTGACCGCGCGTGGCCACACCGTCATAGAGCCCCATGGACCCTTCGGCGACACAAAGCTCGGCGCCGTCCGCCTCGTCTGAAATTGCGTTCAGCAGATCGGGGCCCATTGCCCAGGTGTCTAGGTTGAACGACGCGCGCCCGCAGGCCGCCTGATGAAACGCAGGGTCGATGTAGTCCGGGCCAGACTTGAAGGGCTGCACCTTCAGGCCGTCATCCGCAAGCGCGCGCAGCAGGCCCAGCATCACCGTGGTTTTGCCGGTGCCTGACGAGGGCGCTGAAATCATGATCCCAGGTCGTTCAATCATCGCCGTGACTCCAGCTGGCCCAGGGGCTGTCCGCGCTTTGCGGTCGATAACGGCGGTCGTAGTCCGCCGCGTAGAGGCAGCTTTCATCGAACCCCTCGCCTGCCAGAGCGGGCCCGGCGAGGATGAGCGCCGTTCGGGCAATCCCGGCGTCCAGCTGATCGGCGATATCCCCGAGCGTGCCGCGGATGATCTGCTGGTCCGGCCAACTGGCCCGGTAGACCACCGCCACCGGGCAATCCGCGCCATAGGCGGGTGTCAGATCGCGCACCACCGTGTCGAGGTTCTGAATGGACAGGTGGATCGCCAGCGTGGCACCGGTGGCGGCGAAATTTGTGAGCGTCTCGCCTTCCGGCATCGATGACGCCCGCCCCGGTGTGCGGGTCAAAACAACCGATTGTGCGAGACCCGGTAGCGTCAACTCGGTGCCAAGGGCTGCGGCGGCTGCGGAGAAGGAGGGCACACCGGGCGTCACCGACACCGGAATGTCTGCCTCGCGTAGGCGACGCATCTGCTCGCCCATCGCGGACCACACCGATAGATCACCGGAATGCAGCCGCGCGATGTCTTTGCCAGCTGCGTGCGCAACCGAGATCGCATCGATGATCTCGTCGAGAGACATCGACGCGGTATTCACCACCTCGGCGCCCGGCGGACAATGTGCCAGCACCGCGTCAGGCACCAGCGATCCGGCATAGAGGCAGACCGGGCAGGCGGCGATCAGATCCCGCCCCCGCAGAGTGAGAAGGTCGGGCGCGCCAGGTCCGGCGCCGATGAAATGGACGGTCATGAGGTCTCTCTGATGGCGAGCGCGCAGGTCGCGAGCTTGTCGGCCGATATCTGCCGCACGGTCAAGAGCCGCGCGCCGGGCCCGGCCGCAGCCAGAGCCGCGGCTTCGGCCAACGAGCCCGTACCGTACCGCTCCTTGGACGCCGCCGATTCCGTGGTTGTCTTCTGTTGTTTCAGCACATCCACCGGAACCGCCTTGACCGGCAGATCAAGCTCTTCTGCAAACAGTCGAAACGCCTCGGCGATGGCCTTGTCATCCACCGTGGCCAGCACCTCGGGCGCAGCGGACTCGCAGGCCTTTGCATAGGCATCTTCCAAGCTGGCCGCGGAGGCCTCTTTCCGAAATCCGAACCCTGCCGCAATCATAAGCGCACACTCCATTGTACGATGGGATAGCTGGCCTTCCAGCCGCGTTTGGGTCCCAGCGGTTCAGCACGGGACAGCTCCAGCCGGATCAGATCTCCACCCAATCGCTCCCGAGCTTGCAGCAAAAGCGCCTCGGTCTCCAGTGTCACCGCATTCGCGACGATGCGGGTGCCTGGATCAAGATGGGTTTCCAGCCAGTCCAGAAGGGTTGCGGAGAGGCCGCCACCAACAAACACGGCGTGAGGCTTGGGCTGACCGTCGAGGATCTCGGGCGCAGCACCGTTGACGACGGTCAGACGATCGACGCCGAGCCTGGCTGCGTTACTCTCGATCCGCGCGGCCCGATCCGCGCGCGGCTCGAAGCTGATCGCCTGCAGAGTGGGATGGGCCAACAGCCATTCGATGCCGATAGAGCCCGAGCCACCGCCAATATCCCAGAGCAACTCGCCTTGCTCAGGCGCGAGAGCCGAAAGCGTGAGCGCGCGCACCGGTTGCTTCG
This sequence comes from Roseobacter cerffii, assembly GCF_054226325.1. NCBI lineage: Bacteria > Pseudomonadati > Pseudomonadota > Alphaproteobacteria > Rhodobacterales > Roseobacteraceae > Roseobacter > Roseobacter cerffii. Next base: position 411,885 of record NZ_CM135757.1, on the reverse strand, counting down.
TGATCTGACCATCGCTCTCGAACCACGCGTCAGGTCGACCGCCGGCCAACGAGAGCGCAGCGCCATTACCCGCCACACCGATAGCGACACAGACGGGGTGCTGAAACCTCTCCTCAGGCACTGTCGCTGCGGTTGCGTGGGTGATCCGCTCACGCGGCCCGCCGAGGGCTTCGAGAACCGCGAGAGAGGAGACGCCAAAACCTTCGCCAGCGAGATAGGCACCAAGTTCCTGAACCGCCGCGCCGTCACGCAGCAAAACCAGCAACTGGGCACCGCGCGCAAGATGCGGACGCAAGCGGCTCAGAGGCGCGGCGTGCAGCCCAAGGCAGGTAATGCGGTCGAGGGACCATCCCAGACGGTTGGCCGCCAGGGAAAAACTGGACGGCCCCGGCAAGCTCAACCATTCCTGTGGATCGAGGTGCTTGGCCAGGGTGCCCCCCGCGCCAAACCAGAAGGGATCGCCCGAGGCCAACACGACCACCCGCTTGCCACGCAGCGCGAGGAGCGGCGCGATGCCATCCGCGAAAGGAACCGGCCAGGCACGTGTTTCGCAACCAAGTGACCCAACCAGATCAAGATGCCGCGGCGGGCCGATCACGATTTCCGCAGCCTCCAACGCCTTGCGGCTTGCGGGGGCGAGGCCTTTGAGGCCATCTTCTCCCAACCCGATGATGGTCAACCACGGAGCCTCAGACATGGACCCGAACCTGCTGGTTCTCGGCGGCACGACCGAAGCCACCGCGCTGTGCCGCGCGCTGGCCGAAGCAGGGCTGCGCGGCACCATCTCCTTTGCAGGCCGCGTCGCGCGCCCGGTTCGACAACCTCTGCCACAGCGGATCGGCGGCTTTGGCGGTGTGGCAGGGCTGCGAGACTATCTTCAGCAGAACAACATCACCCATGTGATTGATGCGACGCATCCTTTTGCCGCTCAGATGAGCTGCAATGCGGTGGCTGCCTGTGCAAAGGCACTCGTCCCATTGGCCGCGCTGACCCGCGCGCCGTGGAGTCCGAAGAGCGGAGACAACTGGACCGCGGTTCCGGACATCGCGGGCGCCGTTGCTGCGCTCGACCGGCCCGCGGAACGGGTCATGCTGGCCATTGGACGCCTGAACCTGCCCGCCTTTGCACCGCATCCGCAGCACAGCTATCTGCTCCGGCTGGTTGACCCGCCAGATACACCTCCCCCATTTCCGGACCATCACGTGATTGTCGACCGTGGACCCTTCAGTGTTGCAGGCGACCTGACCCTGATGCGAGAACACAAGATCAGCCTTATCGTGTCGAAGAACTCTGGCGGAACAGGCGCTTACGCCAAGATCAGCGCGGCACGGGACTTGGGTCTGCCGGTCATCATGATCGCGCGCCCGACATTGCCCGCCCGGGTCGAGCTGCACGACATTCCGGCGGTTCTGGACTGGATCGCTCATGCCTCGACCGATCTCGGCGTATAGACCCAAGGAGTGCCATCGCGGGCGATCATCCGGGTGTTCGACGCGCCGATAATGACCATCGTGCGCATGTCGGCCATCCCGGCCTCGGCCTGTTGTAGCGGGACGATGCAGATATCCTCCTCGGGCGTTGAGACGGCACGAGCGAAGACCACCGGGCGGTCGTCGGCGCAGGCATCCTTGAGGATATCGAGGGTCTTCTGAAACCCCTCAGGTCGCGCCTTCGAGCGCGGATTATAGAACGCCATGGCGAAATCAGCCTCGACCGCCAAGCGCAGACGCCGCTCGATCAGGGACCAGGGCTTGAGGTTGTCGCTGAGGTTGATGGCACAGAAATCGTGCCCCAAAGGAGCCCCCACACGGGCGGCGGCGGCCAGCATCGCGGTGATGCCTGGCGCCACGCGAATATCCAAGTCACGCCACGTGTCCGGGCCCGCCTCGACCGCTTCGAAGATGGCGGCGGCCATGGCGAAAACGCCAGGATCGCCGGAGGAAACAACCACGACACGCCGCCCTTCGGATGCCATCTGAAGCGCGTGGCGCGACCGGTCGAGCTCGACCCGGTTGTCGCTTGGGTGCAGCGTCAGACCCTCCCGTTCGGCGACCCGCGCCACGTAGGGGATGTAGCCCACCACATCCGTGGCCTCGGCGAGCGCCGCGCTGACGTCGGGGGTCACCAGATCAGCGCTCCCCGGACCCAGTCCGGCAATCACCAGCCAACCACTCATGGCCTGCGGCCCTGCCCGTGCACGACGATGATGGAGAAATACGGGGTGATCTTGTCCCCGGCCTCGGCCAATTTCTGCACGCTCTGTTGCGGCATGCTGGCATATTCGATGAGCCAAGCGGCCTCAAACTTGCCCGCGGCTTTCAGGGCCGATTTCACCTTCTCGAAATGCCGCCCGATCTTCATGACCACAACCGCATCGCAGCGCGCCATGGCGTCGGTCAACACATCTTCCGACAGGGTGCCCATCAGTACCGTGAGGATATCATCGCCCCAGGTGACCGGCTGACCGGTGGCCGTCCACGCGCCGGACATGCCGGTGATCGCGGGCACCACCTCAACCGGCACCTCGTCTTTCAGCCGGGTGTAAAGGTGCATGAAAGAGCCGAAGAAGAACGGGTCGCCTTCACAAAGCACCACCACATCCTCGCCCTTCTCCACGAGATGACGCAGGTGATCGGTACAAGCGGCATAGAAGCTCGATAGGGCTGCGTTATATGCCGGATCCTCGACAGGGATCTCTGTCGTCACAGGATATTCCATAGGAAATTCAATGGCTTCACAGTGAAGAAGCCCTTCGACAATTCGGCGGGCCTGGCCCGCGCGACCGGCCTTGCGGAAGAAGGCCACGTGCTTGGCCTGACGCAACAGGCGGTCGGCCCGGACGCTCATCAGATCGGGATCACCTGGGCCAAGGCCCACCCCATAGAGGGTCCCGACGCTCATTCGGCCCTGCTCGCGATCGCATTGATCGCCGCGACAGTGATCGCGCTGCCGCCAAGACGCCCCTGCACGATGCAGCAGGGCACGGGTTGATCCGCCCAAAGCGCGTCCTTGCTTTCCACCGCGCCAACGAAGCCCACCGGGCATCCGATGATCGCAGCCGGGCGCGGACAGTCTGGATCCTGCAACATGTTGAGCAAGTGAAAGAGCGCGGTGGGCGCATTGCCGATGGCCACCAGCGCACCTTCAAGATGGGGGCGCCAGAGCTCCAGCGCGGCTGCAGACCGGGTGTTCTGCATCTGCGCAGCCAGGTCCCGCACACCATCATCATGCAAGGTACAGATAACGGCGTTGCTCGCAGGGAGGCGCGGACGTGTGACACCTTCGCTGACCATTCGCGCATCGCACAAGATCGGGGCGCCCCCCTGCAAAGCCGCACGCGCCGCCGTTGCAAACTCGGGGGAAAACCGGATGTGCTTCTCCAAACCGACGAGACCTGCGGCGTGGATCATGCGAACAGCGATCTGCTCCTCGTCAGCCGCAAAGCGCGCGAGGTCCGCCTCGGCCCGGATCGTGGCGAAGGATTGCGTATAGATCGCGGCGCCGTCGGTTTCATAGGTGTAAGTCATGCAGGCGTTTTCAGTTCCGTCAGAATCTCGTCAGGCCGCAGCCCGGTCTTCTGGGGGGCATCCCACGCGTGGCCGTTCCGTACAAGATCGAAACGCCCGTCTCGCCCGATCAGCGTGACATCTGCGCTTTGCTTGGACGCGCAGGACTTGGCGCAGCCCGACACATGCACGCTGCCGCCAATCTGTGACGCCAAGGCGCGCGCGAGAGCTCGTGTTTCGACCGTCGCAGTGGTGCAGAACGGGGTCCCGGGACAGGCCTGCGCCGTGAGAAGTGGTGAATTGTCCGAACTGATGAGGTCAGGCGCCGTCACGCGTTCGGTGCCTTCCAGAAGGATCATGCGCCAAGGCGTAACGCGCAGTCCTGTGGCAGAGGTGTCCGTCATCACCTGCTTGAGTGCCCCAGCCTCGAGCTGCCCGAATGCGGCACCGACCAAGGCACCCAGGGCGTGATGACCAGGCTTCGGGCGCAGTCCGCCGCTCGGCTTGGTAATGGTTGTCCACGACGCAGCCAGGCCAGCCCGCTGAACGGTCTGCGCCATCCTGCGTTCATCTGCAGCGCGGTGACGTGTGAACCACTCAGCGAGCTCGATCACTGCGTTTTGGACCTCGGACCGCTGAACCAATCGGCCGCGACCCGACCCGTCGGCGCGCAGTAGAAAACCCTCGTCCGCCCGCTCGATCCGGATATCAGCGGACGCGGTCTGCAGCAGCGGCACCGCCCCAGTATCCACCGCAAAGCCGAATTTTGCGGGCAGCTCTGGAAGCTGCGGCAGCGCATCGAGCAGCAAAAGGATGATCTGATAGCTGTCGTCATCTTGGCCCCAGAAGGGCGTGACGAGCATGTTGCGCCGAGCTTCGATTTCCGGGTCTTCATCAAGCAGACCCAACGCGTGCAGCGCCTGTAGGACACGGTCATGGTCGCCCTCTGCGATGCCTCGAATTTGCAGATTGGCACGATTGGTCAGATCGATGAAGCCGTTGCCAAAGGTCTCTGCCACCGTGCAAAGCCCCAAGACCTGCTCCCTGTCGAGGCGCGCAAAGAACGGTCGCACGCGGATAATCAAACCATCGCCCGACATCATTGGGCGATAGGCGCCGGGGCACCATCCCTTGACCGTCGGTTCCGGGATCACTGCGCGGCCTCCAGATGGGCCAGGATGGAATTGCGACGTGTGGCCCAGAGGCCCGCCGCATGAAGCTCGGCAAAGCGGGCAAGCATCGCGGCGCGCGCCTCGGGGTTGGCACCCTGCAGGAAACGGTCCGTTTCCGGATGCCCCAGCGTGGCGTCGTGATAGAGGTCGAACAGATGCGACGACACGGCCCCCGCGAGATGCGCGAAGGCCGCCATGTGGTCGAGGGTGGCGGCAATCTCCGCCGCGCCCCGGAAACCATGCGCCCGCATCCCGGCAACCCAGGCAGGGTTGGCGGCGCGCGCCTGCACGACCCGGGCCACTTCTTCCGGCAAGGCGCGGACGCGCGGGCGGTTCGGATCGGTGTTGTCGAGATGATAGAGTGCGGCCTGACCGCCGGTGATCGCCTGCGCCGCTGCAAATCCGGCCTCATGGGCCGCGTAGTCGGCGGCGAGCAGAATATCCGTCTCGGGCAGATCCTGCGCGTGCACGAAGCTGTCAGCTGCGGCGACCCGCGCCCGAAGGCCCGCGCCCTGCTCGGTCGCCTTGTCGCCATCCAGCGCCCAGGCGCTGGCATTCAGCCAGGCCTCGCCCGCCGCCTGCCGACCCTCGGACGTGTAGGTTTCAGCGGCGTCGGCCATGCCGACGCCAAAGCGACCCGGCTGCGGACCATAGACGCGCGCGAGATCGTCGCGGCCCAGGTAGGGGTTCCAATCCGGCGCCTCATCGCGCACGGCAAGCGCCCGTATTGCTTGAGAAAAAAGCGCTGACAGCGTCGGGAAGACGTCGCGGAAAAGGCCGGAGACCCGCAGGGTGACATCAATGCGAGGCCGGTCCAACTCGGTGATCGGCAGAACCTCGATGCCGGAGACCCGCTCAGACCCCTCATCCCAGACGGGCCGGGTGCCCAGCAGATGCAGCGCCATGGCAAAATCCTCGCCCGCCGTACGCATGGTGGCCGAGCCCCAGAGATCCACCACGAGACCGCGCGGCCAATCGCCCGCATCCTGCAGGTGTCGCCGGATCAACTCATCCGCCAACTTGACCCCTTGCGCATAGGCGGCACGGGTTGGGACCGAGCGGGGATCGGTGGTGTAGAGGTTGCGGCCCGTGGGCAGAACGTCCATGCGACCGCGGTAGGGCGAGCCGGAGGGACCGGCTTCAATGCGACGCCCGTCCAGCGCATCGAGCAGCGACTGCCGCTCTGCAGCAACCGAGAGGCTGGTCTCGAAGGCGCTGGTCGCACGGGCCGGGCGGCCCCAGACGTGCAAGCCCTCGCCAAATTGCATCTCCTTGATATCACAGACAAAACGGTCGATCCGCGTGATCGCCTCGGCGTTGCATCCGGCACGGTCGAGGCCGAGGTCGTCCTCGACGCCCAAAGCCTGCGCCTCGTCGCGGATATCCGCCTGCAACCGATCGCGGCGGCGCGGATCGAGGCCGTCAGCGTTGGAGAACTCATCGAGCAGGGCTTCGAGGCGTATGAGCCGATCTGGCGTGCCGCTTTCACGCAGGGGCGGCGGGACATGGCCCAGTGTGACTGCACCGATGCGGCGCTTGGCTTGCGCCGCCTCGCCGGGATCGTTCACGATGAAGGGGTAGATCACCGCCAGCGCGCCCGTCAGCACTTCCGGCCAGCAAGCCTCTGATAAGGCGACAGATTTCCCGGGCAGCCACTCCAAAGTACCATGCGCACCGATGTGGACCAGCGCATCTGCTTGCGTCTGCAGCCAGAGGTAAAAGGCGACATAGCCGTGGCGCGGTGTGCGAGACAGATCGTGGTACTCATCGACGCGGTGGTCGGGGTGCCCGCGCTCGGGCTGCAGGGCGATGAAGGCCTGACCCGCCTCGGTGACCGGGAAGTGGAAGGCGCCATCCTGCACCATTGGGTCGTTTTCCGGGGCGCCCCAGACGGTCTCCAAATCGTCGCACAGGCGCTGCGGCAGGCGGGCCAGAGCAGCGCGATATTCGGCCAAATTCCAACATCGGTATGACGTCGGTGTCACGTCGGTATGGCGTCGGTGCGATGTCGGTATCGCGTAGCCCGCGCCGCGCAGATCCTCGAGGATCGCGTCCGCCGATGCAGGCGCATCGAGCCCGACCGCGTGGCCCGTGTTCCAGTTTTTCCCTGGGTAGGTCGAGAGCAGCAGCGCGACGCGCCGCTCGGCCACCGGCGTCCGCGCCAGCGTCAGCCAGCCGTCCACCCGGTCGGCGATGGCTGCAATGCGGTCGGGCACCGGCGCGTGGGCGTAGCGGGCAAATTCCAGATGCGGATCGCGCAGGCCGGGCTGCTTGAATGAAGCGACGCCAGCCATGATCCGACCATCGACTTCGGGCAGCACCACATGCATGGCGAGGTCGGCAGGCGATAGGCCGCGCTCGGCCTCGGCCCAGGCCTCTTGTGTCGAGGTAGCGAGCGCCACTTGGAACACCGGCACTTGGCCTGCGTCGAGGGGCGAGGTGCCGCCCTCACCTTTGCCACTGAAGGCGGTGGCGTTGACGATGGCCGCGGGTGTGAGGGTGGCCGCTTGGCGACGGAGCCAGCCTGCTGCTTCTGGAGCTTTGAGCGACGGGGCAAAGAGACCGAGCACATCGTAGCCCCGCGCGCGGAAGGCAGCGAACAGCGCCTCAATTGGAGCAAGGTCGGCGGCGACGAGGTAAGAGCGGTAGAAGGTGATGAGCAGCCGCGGTTTTTCGGTCGCGGTCTGCATCAGAACCGGGCAGGTCACCCCATGCTCAGGCGTCCAGGTGCCAACCAGCGGCAGGGACTTGGCGCCGCGAACGGGCCCAGCGTAGAGCCCGGCGGCCAGCGCCATTTGTGCCAGTGCCGCTTGCGCCGCTACCACACCGCCGGTGTCGCAGAGATGCGACAGGCGGCGCAGGGTCGAGACCGGCAGGGTCGCATGGTCGTCAAGCCGCGTGTCCATGCGTCCATCGGCGGGCAGTACGGCGAGCGCAATGCCTTTGCGCTCCGCCAACGCACGCACCTGCTGCAGCCCGTAGGACCAATAAGGTACGCCGCCGATGAGGCGAATGAGGATACCTTTCGCGCCCTCCAGCGTTTGCTCCACATAGGTGTCGACGGAGAGCGGGTGTTTCAGAGCGGCGAGATTGGCAAGGCGGAGCGTGGGCAGCTTGCCTTCGGGCCCGCCGCCACGCCGCCAGGCTTCCGCGAAAGCGCCCAGGTCGCTGTCGGAAAACGAGAGCACCACCAGATCTGCGGGCGTCTGCCCCAGATCGGTGGGCGTCTCGGTCTCTTCCAGACCGTGGCTTTCGCGGAAGACGACGTGCATGGCCTACTCGGCGGGTTCGGGCGCGTGCACGCCCAGCACCGCTTCGATGGTGGCGCGGTTGATGTCGTCATGTTCGGCGATGACCACGAGACGGCCCTGCCGCGCCTCACCCGGCTGCCAGGGGCGGTCGTACTGATGCCGCACCCGCGCGCCGACCGCCTGGACCAGCAGGCGCATCGGTTTACCCGCAACGGCGGCATAGCCCTTCACCCGCAGGATGTTGTGCGCGTCGGCGAGGGTTTCCACGGCGCGGACGAGGTCCGCCGGCTCTGCGAGTTCGGGGATGTCGACGACAATGCTGTCGAAGTCCTCGTGGTCGTGATCATGGGGGGCGTCGTGGTGGCTGGGTCGCGCGTCCATATCGTCTTCCGCGGCGGCCTCGAGCCCGAGGATCACGCGGGGATCGACCATGCCTTCAGCCACCTCGACCACGGGCAGTGGGCGCGGGGCTTCGGCAGCGATGATCGCTTTGGCCTTCGCCACACCGTCTGGGCCTGCAAGATCAGGCTTGGTCAGAAGGATGATGTCGGCGCAGGAGATCTGGTCTTCGAAGACCTCGGACAGCGGGGTTTCGTGGTCGATGCTCTCGTCGGCTTCGCGCTGCTTGTCCACAGCGGCCACATCCGGGGCGAAACGACCAGAGGCCACGGCCTCGGCATCGGCTAATGCGATCACACCATCGACGGTGATCTTGGAGCGGATATCCGGCCAGTCGAAGGCTTTCAGCAAGGGCTTTGGCAGGGCCAAGCCTGAGGTTTCGATTAGGATGTGGTCGGGGCGCGGCTCGAGTGCCATGAGCGCCTCGATGGTGGGGATGAAATCATCGGCCACGGTGCAGCAGATGCAGCCATTGGCCAGCTCCATGATGTTTTCCGCCGGGCAATCGGGGATGGCGCAGTTTTTCAGAATGTCGCCATCGACGCCCACATCGCCAAACTCGTTCACAACGACCGCTAGGCGCTTGCCGCCGGGGTTCTGCATGAGCTGCGAGATCAGCGTGGTTTTGCCCGAACCCAGAAAGCCGGTGATCACGGTGACGGGAAGTTTTGCAAGATCAGTCATGGGTCGTCTCCAGCGGCGGGATGCGCGCGATGCAGTTGCGTTTAAAGTGCTCCGGGCGCTCGCGCCACGGGATCAAACCGTCTTGCGTGGCGTTGTAGCGCGCCGCCCCGTCGAGCAGCACGTCCGGATGCGACACTTCATCGATGTTTCCGTAGATATACGTCCAGCGATCACCGCCGCGCAGAGCGATGGTGCAGCCATGGTCGCAGTTCTGCAGGCATTCCACGGCGGTGAGGCGGATGCCATCGGGCAGCGTGTTGGCGGCCAGCGTGTCATAGAGCCGCTGGCCCGGGCGGCGGTCATCCTCGGGGATATCCTGCCCGCGCCGACATTTGATGCAGACCAGCAGTTCGGTTGGTGGTGGCGCAGGCTCAATTGCCTTGGTTGTCATAGTCCATGTCCCATCTGTCATGGGACGCGGGTCAGATGGCGAGAGAGGCCCTTGGGCGCGTGTCTCGTCACCGGAACACCCCGTCCGGTTTTCGCATCGCGCTGGCAGGTCTCCCGGCTCACGAATCTCGGCATTTGCCTGCGGTCTGCCCACCTTCCCGGAGCGATGCTCCAGTGGCCTTGGCAGCCCTTTCCGTTCACGGTCGCGGGGGCGGCTGTGCTTTGCCGGATCGCGGCTGCACATTCCCTTTTCACTCAGGCAAGCCCAAGCACCAGCGCACCAAGCAGTTGCTTTAGATCGGCGCGCCTTGTCAAGCGCAACCCGACGTGGGGTTTCGGGGAGGTTGCCGTCGGTCAGACGGGTTACTTCGGAAGAGACCAGAAATCGGGCGGCATGTCCTGCATGAGCTGTGCGGCGTAGTCTTCGATCCAGTCCTGCTGCTCTTCTGTTGGCATATCGTCAAAACCGGTCTCGGACTGTGACTGCAGGCGCGCCTTTTGCAGCGCCTGATCGTATTTGATCGCCTCGACGGGTTTGTCCGGCACGATGGCGTAGACGAAGCGCCCGCCCATGGCGCGTGCGAGGCGGTCCATCTGCTTGAGCGAGATCGACCCTTCCTTTTCGCTGCGTTCCGCCTGATAGACGGCGTTGCGGCTGACCCCCTTGCGCGCGGCCACATCCTCGGCCGACATCGACAGCGCCTGCCTCAACGTGGAAATCCAGCCCCGTTCGGGCGGATCGAGATCGCCAACGCGATCCGCGCTGCGATTAAGAAATCGCGCCAGTCTTCGACGTCGCATGAAATCCGGCATGGGGCGCCCCAGGGTGCATTGCGTGAGATGACCGGGCATAGATAGGCAAATTTCTGCAATGTTTCAACTAAAGTGAATAAAATTTCACCATATGCACATTTATCTCTAACATTTTCGTGAAGAAGTGCTTATGTGAGAGCAGAAAGGATGACTATGCTGGACGTATTTCTCAACCCGCAGTCCTTGCCCTTTGCAAGTGCTCTAGCGATTGTTTTGGCCCTGTTTTTGCTGGAAATTCTGAGCCTTCTGCTCGGCAGCAGTGTCCTGGGGATCGGGGCTGATGCACCCGATGTCGATGTGGATATGGATGCGGATTTCGATCTGTCGCTCGACATCGACGCCGATGCGGCGGATTTGGTCGAGACCGAAGTGTCTGGTCCGTCGGGGCTCCTCGGCTGGTTGGGTGTTGGCGAGGTGCCCTTTCTAATATGGCTGGTTTGCTTTCTGACCATGTTCGGCCTGTCCGGCCTGGTCCTGCAATCGGTCGTTTTGAGCGCCTTCGGGATCGCTGTGCCCATGCTGGTCGCGACGGCCGTAGCGCTGGTCCCTGCGGTGACGCTGACACGGTTTATCACCGGTTGGGTGGCCGCAATCATGCCGAAAACCGAGACAAGCGCCATGCGCCGTCGGTTCCTGGGCGGGCATCGTGGTACGATCACGCAAGGCACCGCCGCGCGCGGAAAGCCTGCCGAAGCCAAGATCAAGGATCGCTTTGGCAACACCCACTACCTGCGGGTCGAGCCGCTTTATGACGACGGCGTCTTTCCGCAAGGCAGCGATGTCACCCTGATCCGCAAACGCGGCGACCAGTTCTTCGTGATCTGACCGCCCGCCAGACTTACCCAGTTTTCTCAACGAGAGGAGTTTCGAATGCCCTTAAACGCTATCCTGACCATTGCAGCCGTCGTCGTTGGCCTGCTTCTTTTCATCGGCCTGATCGCCGCCCGGCTTTACAAGCGCGCCACGCGCGAGACGAGCCTTGTCCGTACCGGTTCCAGCGGTCGCAAGGTGATCATGGATGGCGGTGTGATCGTCATCCCCTTCTTGCATGAGATCGCCAAGGTCAACATGAAGACCCTGCGCCTCGAAGTTGCGCGTATCAACGATCAATCATTGATCACCAAGGACCGGATGCGGGTTGATGTGGGCGTAGAGTTTTACGTCTCGGTGAATGCAACCGAAGACGGAATCTCCCGCGCCGCGCAGACGCTGGGGGACCGGACCTTCCATGTGGATCAGCTGCGCGAGATGATCGAAGGCAAACTGGTCGATGGCCTGCGCGCTGTTGCGGCGCAGATGACGATGGACGAGCTGCACGAGAACCGTGCGAGCTTTGTGCAGGAGGTGCAGAACGCGATCTCGGAAGACCTGTTGAAGAACGGTCTGGAGTTGGAGGCGGTCTCGCTCACCGCGCTGGACCAGACACCCTTTGAGTCGCTGGATGAGAACAACGCCTTCAACGCGGTGGGTATGCAGAAGCTCGCCGAGGTGATTGCCACCTCGCGCAAGAAGCGCGCCGAGATCACCGCCGAGGCGGATGTGTCGGTCGCGCGGTCCGAGATGGAAGCGGAGAAGATTAAGTACAACATTGATCGCGAACAGGAGGAGGCCTCGCTCGACCAAATCCGCGAGATTGAGACCCTGAAGGCCAAGCAGCAGGCTGAAATCGCACGCAGCCAGGAGGCCTCGGACCAGGCCAAGGAGCAAGCGCGGATCGAGCGGGAGCGCGCGGTGCGGGCGGCCGAGATCGAGCGCGAACGCGCCATCCGCGAGGCGGAGATTGCCAAGGAGCGCGAGTTGGAGGTCGCCGATCAGGATCGTCAGATCATCGTCGCGCGCAAATCCGAGGAAGAAAGCCAGGCACGCGCGTCCGCCGACCAGGCCCGGGCCGAGGCGAAGAAGGCCTCGGAGGCCATCGAGACCGCACGTGCGGTGGCTGAAGCGGAGCGTCAGAAACGCATTGCCATCATCGAGGCTCAGAAAGAAGCGGAGCGGAAGGCCACGGCGATCCAGCTCGCGGCGGCAGCCGAGAAGGATGCCGCGACCGACCGCGCTGCGGCCCTGCTGGAAGAGGCGCAAGCGGATGCGGATGCGGTGAAGGTGCGCGCGGAAGCGAAGCGGACCGACCTGCTGGCAACGGCGGAAGGCCAGACGGCGATCGCCAATTCGGAAAACGAATTGAGCGCCGAGATCATTGCGATGAAGGTGCGTCTGGCGCAGTTGGAAGCGATGCCCGCGATCATCGCCGAGATGGTCAAACCCGCCGAGAAGATCGATTCGATCAAGATCCACCAGGTGACCGGTATGGGTGGTATTGGCGGCGAGATGGCTCCGGGTGGCGGCACCCCGGTCAACCAAGCCCTCGACTCGGTCTTGGGTATGGCGCTGCAGATGCCGGCGATGCAGGCTCTGGGCAAGGAGCTTGGCATCAGTCTCGAGAATGGCATTGCAAATGTGGCAAATGGGGCGGTGACCGATGCGTCAACACCATCGCTGCCGAATGAGACGGCTGCAGCGCCAGAGACTGATGACGCAGCGCCCGAGGCGCCGGTTGCCGCCGCGCCAAAATCGACTGTGCAGTAAGCCGCTTGCTCTGAAGACATGTGGGGTCGCGGGAGACGCGACCCCTTTTTTTGAGGTATCTTCAGATTTTGCGGTCGATCACTTCTGTCGAGCGCGCGAGGCCGGGTCACCCTCAACCGCAACCATGAACCGCGCTGAACAAGAGTTCAGGCTGGCGTTCCGTGCTCACAGAGAGGTGTCAGCCTGCCTTGCGCAGCGCGGCAGCCTCCTCGCCGGTGGCGGCAGGTGCCGCACCATCCCCGAGCCGAAATCTCTCGACCGCGGATACGAGTGCATTGGTCTCCTGGGTCAACGCATGGCTGGCAGCGGTGGTCTCCTCGAACATTGCTGCGTTTTGCTGGGTGACGTGATCGAGTTCGTTCACCGCGGAGTTGATCTCCTTGATGCCTTGCGCCTGCTCCTGCGACGAGGCCGCGATGGTGTTCACGCGATCTGCAATCTCGGAAATCGACGTCAGGATATCGCCGAGAGCCGCACCGGTTTCACCCACAAGATCAAATCCTTGCTGCACCTTCTGGGTCGAGTCTGAAATCAGAAGGGTGATCTCACGGGCCGCCTCGGAGGAGCGCTGCGCAAGCGCGCGCACTTCGGTGGCGACGACCGCAAAACCGCGGCCAGCCTCACCAGCGCGCGCCGCCTCAACGCCGGCATTCAGCGCCAGAAGGTTCGTCTGGAAGGCGATCTCTTCAATGACCTGGATGATCTTGGAGATCTCTTCGGACGAGGCCTTGATACCTTCCATGGCGTCCACCGCCTTGCGCGCCACGGTCCCGCCCTTGTCTGCCGAGGCCTTCGTATCGCTGGACATCTCGGAGGCCTCGCGTGCGCCTTCCGCCGCGGATTGAACCGAACTTGTCAACTCATCCAGGGCTGCGGCTGTCTCTTCAAGGGTCGCAGCCTGCTTTTCGGTGCGGCGCGACAGATCATCCGCCGCTGTCGTGATCTCGCCCGCCTCGAGCCGGATCGAGCCCGCGTTGTTGGTCACGGCGCCGACGACATCCCGCAGGGAAATGATAGCCGAGTTGAAGTCCGCCCTGAGCTTCTCATATTCAGCCGGGAATTCGTCGGAGATTTCGCCGGTCAGATCGCCTTCGGCAAGCTTCTTGAGACCCTGGCCAAGCGCCTCGACCACCTTGTTCTGCTGTTCGGTGCGGGCTTCGCGCTCTTCCATCTCGGCCCGCTGGCGCGCCTCCCTCTCGGCCTGCGCCTCAGCTTCGATGCGCTGCTTTTCTTCCTGCGCCTTCAGTTCCGCCGCATGGTTTTGCTCTTCCTGCAGGCGTTCCCGTTCCATTTCCCGCTGTTGCCGCGCGCGCTCTTCTGTCTCACGCAGCTGTGCCGCCTCCTGCATCTCGGCGCGTTCGATCAAGCCGGTGCGGAAGACCTCGAGCGCCCGCGATATCTCACCAAAGGCGTTCCGGTCCTTGCTGTAGGGCACATCGGAAGTGGTATCGCCCTCGGATAGCGCGGACATGCGGCTGGTCAGGCGCCCCAGCGGACGCGTGACGCTATAGGCGATCACGGCGGCCACCGCGGCGAGCGCCACGCCGAGCGTGATCAGCATCTGATAGAGGTCGCGATTGACCGAGGCTTGCGCGGCTTCGATGTTCAACAAATACGCCCCGGTCCCGGCCACCCAGTTCCACGGCTCGAAGGGCATTACGACTGAAATCTTGTCGATGGGCGGGTCGCCATCCTGCGCGCCGGGCGCGGCCCATTGATACCAGACAGTCCCCGCGGTGCCGTCGCGCACGCTGTCCACGATATCGCGGAAGAGGTAGACGCCATTCGGATCCGTGAAGTCTGTGAAGTCCCGCCCTGCCAGCGCGGGGTTCGCACCATGGGCCACCATCACTTGGCTCATATCGGTGATAAAATAGTAATTCTCACCCTCATAGCGCAGCGCCTCGATCGCGGTGACCGCGGCTTGCTGGGCCTCCTCGCGCGTCATCTCGCCTGCGACCTCAAGCGCGTGAAAGCCGCGCAGCATGGACATCGCGACCTCGGTCAGGTGGGTCAGTTCGACCTCCTTCATCTCGATGGAAGCGTCCTGAAAGGTGAAGACCGCGGTTTTCTGCATCGCAAAAAGACCCGCGATTGACAGCAGAACAAGTGCGCAGAGACGTCCACCCACGCCAATTCGACCCAGGAAATTCATACGTCAAAAACCTCTCAGATTGGTGCCCTCGGCTGGCATAAAAGCGGCGCTTTAAAAATCTGCTAATCGCGGCGTGATTTTTGCGTTCGAGCGCCGTTGCATGAGCGGGTGCTCCGAGGGTCTGGGCGGCAGGACGGTTTGCACGCGTTGACCGGGCGCCATTTACGGAAGCCCAAACACCAAAAGGCCCTTACCGTTTGTGACGCCTTGATGTCCGAGAGCCACGCGTTCGGGGATTGTAAGAGTTCCGGGCAGTCGGGGTGTCACCCGGAGGATGTTGGCGGATCAGCCGCCAAAAATCTCACGAACGTCATCGTCAGGTTTTCGCGACGGGACACGTCGGGCCAGACGGCGTAGATGCCCAGGGGCTTCAATGACCAGTCCGGCAGCACATGCACGAGATCACCCCTGGCAAAGCCGCGACAGGCCAGATGTTCGGGAATGGCCGATACGCCAAGGCCGCGTGCGGCGAACTCGTAGAGCGCATCAGCCGAGCTGACCGTGACGTGCGACTGGCCAAGAACGGTGACCAGATCGCCCGAGGATGACATCAGCTCGGTTCGGTCGGGCCGCATGGCAAATCGAATCCAGCGCCAGGCCTCCAGATCGCCCGGCTCAGCTGCAGGCGGTTGCGACGCAACATAGTCCGGGCTGGCCACCAGCAACCGCTCTGCATCAGTGATCTTCCGCGACAGGAACGCGCTGTCTTCCAGCCACCCTGCGCGTATGGCGACGTCGAAACCGTCGGCGATCATGTCCTGCCGCTCATCGGTGAAATGCAGGTCCAGCGAGACCTTACTGTGGGTCTTCGCGAAAGCCGCCAACCGGTCCATCAGATCGGTTTGCGTGACAAACGCAGGTGCCGAGATGCGCAGCTTGCCAATCGGTTCTGTCGCGGCGGGGTTGATCGCGTCGAGGCCACCCTCCGCCGCGGCTAGCATGTCATGCGCCTTGTCGTGCAGAATGCGCCCTTCCTGCGTGAGCGACATCTGCCGGGTCGAGCGGTAAAGGAGAGTGACCCCGAGGTCCTTTTCGAGGTCAGAGACCGTTTGACTGACCCGCGACGGCGCCAGTCCGAGATGCTTGGCCGCCGCGCGGAATGTCCCCTGATCCACCACCGCTGCAAAAATCGCGATGCTGCGCAATTTGTCGATCATTGTTCGCCTCGGCAGAATAGTTTGATCTTTAATAACACGGTTACTCAGAACGATTCGCATCAATATCCTTTGACCCAGTCCATCAGGGGGGCGGCTGGCACCTTCCAGCGCACGGCGCACTCTGGACCCACGGCAATTGGAGATGATGGAATGATAGAGAACACCCACCCCAGTCTGAACCGCCGCGAGGTGCTGCAGGGAGCCGCGCTGACCCTGGGCGCCGCGACCTTGCTGACCGGGGCCTTGACGCCACATGTCACGCGGGCGCAGGGCGACATGCCGTCCGGCACGATTCATAGCTTTGCCACCGGCGGGGTGACGTTCCACACCTATGTCTCGCCCGCCCAGGCCGTGCATGTGACATCACATGTGGTCGAATTCGACGACCAGCTTTTGGTTGTCGATGCCACGATGCTGCCACCTACGGCGCAGGAGGTCTCGGCGCTGATCGCGGCCATTGGAAAACCGGTTGGCAAGGCCATTCTGAGCCATGCGCATCCGGACCACTGGGGCGGTGCGGCGGCGCTGGAAGAGATCAGCTTTACGACGCTGCCGCAGATACGCGACACCGTCGCAGCCGAGGCTACAAGCGGTAATTTCCCCAAGCCAACCAATGTGTTGCAGGGCCCAGACATCACCCTCGGGACGACGGAGATGTCGGGCGTTGCGGTCGAGTTCCGCCATTATGAGCAGACCGAAGCGCCGGATATGATTGTCACCGTCCTGCCGGACCAGAAAGTCGCGATCGTGCAAGATCTCGTTTACAACGGTGTCTTCTTCGCGCCCGGCGTTGACCGTGAGAACTGGATCGCGACGCTGGAAGACCTGCGCGACGATCCGGCCTTTGACATCTTGCTGGTGGGGCACGGTCTGCCCGCCACGCGCGGTGCTTTGGACACCGCCATCGCGTATATCCGCGTGCTGGATGACGCGATGACAACCGCAGCCACACCCGACGACGCAGCCGCGCAGCTCAAGGCGGCCTTCCCGGGCTATAGCGGCGAGTTCCTCCTATCCCTGATCCCTGAGTATTGGAGCACCTGACATGCATCGCAGAACCGCTTTGAAGACATCGATTGGCGCGGCGCTCGCGCTGATCCTCGCAAACCAGGCAGGAGCACAAGAGATGGACCCGACCAGCCAAGCCTCATTCGATACGGTCATGGCCTTTATGGGCGCAATGGGCAGCGGCGACATGGAGGGCATGTCAGCGCTGATGGCGGACGACATGGTCTGGCATAACGAAGGAGACACGACCTTGCCCTGGATCGGAGAGACCAGGGGGAAGGATGCCATTTTCGACTTCCTCGGCGTTTTCGGCGCCAATCTGCAGACGACAAAATGGGAGAACACCGATGCCTTCGCCTCTGGCGATACGGTTGCCGTGTTCGGTGTGATGAACGGGGTCACGACGCAGTCCGGTCAGGAGATCGGCGAGTTCACCTTCGCGCTGCGCGCCAAGGTGCGCGATGGTCAGATTGTCCTATGGCATTGGTTTGAGGACAGTTTTGCCGTCAGCCAAGCCTATCACGGGCGACGCTGACAGGCGGGATACGGCCCTTATCCTGGGGCTGTATCCACCACTACCACGGAACGACACACCCCGAGACGGAGGGTCCGATGGGCAAAGGGCTGGACAATGTGCGCGCCATCTATCTGGAGGGCATCGCTGGTGGCAAGGCCCGCGACGCCGTAGAGAGGTACACAGGGCACCGCTATACCCAGCATTCGACGGGCGTGGGCGATGGGTTCGAGGGCTTCCTGGCCTTCTTTGAGCCCTTCGTGGCACGCAATCCCAAACGCGAGATCGAGATCATCCGCATCTTGGAGGACGGCCCGTGGGTGTTTTGCAGCGCCTATCAGTCGCTGAACGACGGCGCGGCGGAATGGGTCACGATGGACATGTTTTACACAGACCCCGATGGGCTCATCCTGGAGCACTGGGACACGATTGCGCCCTACACCCGCGAGACCAGATCAGGCGAGGATATGGTTGCTGGCGTCCGTACGGTGGATGTCACAGCCGACACGGAGGCGAACAAGGCGCTCGTCCTGGAGTTCACAAAGCAGGTTTTGCAGGAAGGTCGACCGGACAAGATTGGCGGTTTTGTTGCAGAGGGCCTTGTTCAACATGCGCCGGACATCGGCGGCGGTCTCTCGGGGCTGCGAGACTGGCTGGCGTCGGATCAGGCGGGATCTTACGACATGCTGTTCCACCTGATGGGTCAGGGCGATTTCGTCGTGACCTACGGCAAACGGCACGCGGGTGGTAAAGATATCGCTGTCTTTGATCTCTACCGCATCGCCGACGGCAAGATCGCGGAGCATTGGATGAATGCGGAAGAGATCAGCCCGCGTGATGCGTGGGGGAATTCGGGCAAGTTCTGATGTGGTCGGCACCGACGCGCCGGATCGTTGATCGGTACAGGCGAGGACAGTTTTTGAGGTGACGCCCGAGGCGGGTCCTGTGATCTGTGGATTTCTGATGGGAGCCTGCGGCCGGACGGGGAGCTTGCCACGCGCGTCGAGACTGCAGTTCCAGGTCCATCGGTTTCAGCATTTGCGCTCAGATATTGGCGAAGGGTGCTGTCGTTCAAACGGCTGCATCAACGGCTATTTTTTGCAACCGTACTGCTGCGTATTGTGAGGGCCCGGCAGCCCAGCGGACCGGGCCAAAACGCGTGTGTCACGACCCGAGAGAGCGGGCTGCGGGCAGGTAGTCTCGTCATCAAAATCGAGACCGGCATCACGCCAAGGTTGAAGTTTTTTCAACTCTGGGTCACCATTGGCACATTGATATGCGTGATTACCCGCACGGCGCGACCCGCAGCTGTGCACATTTGATCAAAGAGGTTTTTTATGTCGAACATTGCAGGCAAAGCATATGCGATGAACGTGGTGACGCCGAGTAATCCGAAGATCACCTGGATCAATCGCCTGCTTTTTATGGCCTCGCGCGGCCTCCCGAGTAACCTGTTGGGGCTGTTGGGCCTGTCGCTGATCCACTTTGCGCGCTGGGTGATCATCAAGCCGGACGACTGGCCCAATCTCGGCCAGGGCAAAGAGCGGGTGAAAAACGACTACGTGCTCTTCTGCTCGAACTTCAACGGCACCTGGGACCAGTACATCGATGCCTTTTCGGACGGAATCCCGAGCGGTCTGGACCTCTTCTGGTATTCGTCGATCAAGTACCCCAAGTCGATCCCGATCACGCCGTTCAAGGATTACATCACCTTCAACCAAGTCAACACGGATTACTATTACAACGCCACGCCGGGCTCGGCGCAGCGCGACATCAAGACCAGCCTCGTGGTCTATGATCAGGTGCTGAAGCTCGCCGAGATGCACGGGTCGGCCACGCCCGAGGCCTTTGCCGCCGCCTACGAAGACGCTGCGCGGAAGATGCAGGCGGGACTTGGCGACCCGGGATTTGGCCCGGTCGCAAGCCTCGACACGGAGCGGGCGGAGGTGAACCGCCGAGACTATATCGAGGCTGCGCAAATGGCCTATGCCGACCACCGCGCCTCGACCGGAAAGGAGCAGCCCAATGCCTGATCTTGATTCCGGACATATCTTTCTGACCACGATGGCGCCGATCAAACCTGGTGCGCCGGAAGACGACCCGCAAACCTCATATGAACAGCGGGTCCGCATCGCGCTCGCCAAGTTTCCGACCGCCAACCAGTCGCCAGCGACGGTGGACGACCGCTATAACAGCCCCTTTGCGCGCAACCTGCGCAACCACCTGGCGCGGATGTTTGTGCTGAACGACACCATCTATAACGGGCGCAATACGCAAAACCCTTTGCTCGCCCGGCTGACCGGGAACAACCAGTCTGTGCCGCAACCGGTGGACCGGCTGAACGCGCCTTATCTGGTCTTTTGTGCCGATGTTGACGCGGTGGTGAAGGACGGCGACCCGCTGCCCACCGAGCTGAGCCCCCCGCAGGCGCGCGCGGTGCGCGATGCCTATGCCCGCACGCTGTGGGAGACGATGGAGGAGGAGCTGCGGGACGTCTATTCCAACTGCTACGACTTCGAGAACGTCACCACGGCGGATGATTTTGCCGTCTACCTCAACCGCTGCCATGTCGAAACGACCATGCCGTTTCACGACTACTACCTCGATCTGGAGACGGCGAAGTTCCACAATCTGCCCCTAAAACCGTTGCTCTACGGCGTGCTGGTTCCCCTGGGATTTGGCCTGCTGACACTGGTGCTGTGGCTCTTTGGCATGGCCACCGTCCCGATGCTGGGGTGGCTGACCCTGCCCACGTGGATCCTGTCGATCACGCTGGGGCTCCTGCTCGCTTTTGTGGCGATCAGGTTTGCCATCTCGAACGGCGAAAAGCCTCTCGCCCCGGCCAAGTACGACGATCTGCCATCGGTTCTGAAGGGGCTCTATATCCAGCAGAAGTTCTCGGAGTTCTTCATCGAAAACCAGGGACTACCGCCAGATCAACTCTATGCGGCATTCGGCCGTTTTGTCGCGGAGCATGATCCCGAGAACCGGCACGCCATGACCCAGAAACCGGGGGTGATCTCCTCTGCTGATCCCACGAACGTCACATTGAAAGACGCGAGCCCGACATGACACGCAAATTGAACCTCAACGACATTCAGGGCAATGTCACCCGGGCCTATGGCCGCTATTCCTTTCCCTTTGCTCGATACATTTTTTTCCATTTCAACACGCCCAAGGCGGGTCGCGGTTTCATTGAGGAAATCCGCCAGAACGTGACCACGGCAGCGCGATGGCCCAGCAAGGAGGCGCGCCCCAAGTGCACCACCAACATCGCGCTGACCTTTCCGGGGCTTCTGGCCTTGCAGCTGCCCGTGCGCATGCTTCAGGCGATGCCGGATGAATTCATCGAGGGCATGAAGCAGCGGGCCTTCATCCTCGGCGACCGGGATCAGACCAAGACCGAAGAGGAAGTGCAGCAGGAGAACTGGGACGCGCACTGGGACCCGATCTGGCAGAAGAGCCGCAAACCGGGGACGCTGGGCTTTGGCAAGGATGACGTGCACGTGATGGTCACGCTGAACGCGCAAAGCGAGAGCAACGACGTTCTGGACAAGCCGCATGCCGAGCTCGAGGCCCGGACCAAATGGGTTCTGGCCGCCGCGAAGGACTGTGGCGTCACGCATATCACCGGTGTGGGCGCCAAGGGGGATCAACCCTATCAGGAGGCCAGCGCCGTCTTCGAGGACGTGGGCGGCACCATGCGGCCCACGCCAAAGGAGCACTTCGGCTTCACCGATGGTATCGGGAACCCGGTCTTTGAGGGGCAATTGCCGCTGGAGATCGAGGCCGAGGCGGTCATCGGGCGCGGCAAGCTGATGGGCGATGGTTGGGAACCGCTGGCAACGGGGGAGTTCATCCTTGGCCACCCCGATGAGAGCCAGGAGCTGCCACCCACAGCGCCGCCGCCTGAATTCATGCGCAATGGCACCTTCTTTGCTTACCGCAAACTGCACGAGAATGTCGGCAGCTTTGATGCGGTGGTGAATGAAGAGGCCGAGCGCTATGCCGCCGTCATGGAGATTTCCGTGGAGGAGGCTGTCGAGACGATCCGGGCCAAGATGTGCGGGCGCTGGTCTGACGGTGTGCCGCTGTCGAAGGTGCCGACCTACCAGGAATGGATCGACTTTGGCACCAGCAAGGGCTGGCGCGGCTCGGATGTGGAGCCGGAGATGGGGTATCTGAAAAACCTCGCCTACATCGCCTCGCCCGAAGCGCGGGACTTCAGATATGCGGACGATATGGCGGGCCTGAAATGTCCGGGTGGCGCGCATATGCGGCGGATGAACACCCGCGACTATCTCGACCCCTTGAACGAGACCGGGGTGTCGGAGAGTGGCGCGCAGCCGAAAAATGCCAAGGCCACCAGCGCCCTCAACAAGCGCCGGCGGATCCTACGGCGCGGGTTGCCATATGGGCCATCGGACAACAGCAAGAAGACGGACAGCACCGAGCAGGGCGTGATTATGATCATCATGGGCGCCAGCCTCTTCCGCCAGTTCGAGTTCGTGCAGCAGCAATGGATCCAGTACGGGTTGGATTTCCACCAGGGCAACAACACTTGCCCCATGCTCGGCAACCATGAGGAGCACAAGCGGTTCACGATCCCGTCGGACCCGAAATCCGGCAAGCCGCCCTATGTGATGAGCAAGCTCAAGACCTTTGTGGAATGTCGCGGCGGGGACTATTTCTTTGCGCCCTCGATGACCGCGTTGCGGATGATGGCCATGGGCATCGTCGATCCGACCTGACCCGAACTCAAGACAAGTCGAGGTGTCACTATGATCACCGCCGTCCTCAATATCTTTGTCTCGATCTTCCAGCGCCTCGCGGTCTGGGGCGAGGCCCTCTTGGCCCTGTTCAATCTCCTGGTTGGCGGCATCAGGGCCCTGCCCGCGGGAGGGGTGGGCAGCTTCTTTCAAAAACCGGGTACACAGCGCTGGGTGTTTGCGCTGCTTCGAGGGGTTTGGCCGAACCTCTCGCTCAGCCGGGTCGTGATGAAGTGCTATGACAACACCGGCACCGCGCTCGTCACCCGGCGCGCCGACGTGATGGATGTGCTGAACAGAAATGCCGATTTCGAGGTAGTCTATGGCCCCCGGATGCGGCAACTGACCGAGGGAGAAAACTTCTTTCTGGGGATGCAGCCCGGCTGGGATTACACGCGCGATACCTCGGCGATGCGCCTTGCCGCGCGGATGACCGATGTCGCCGAGATCGTCCAACCGCGCGCGTCGGAGCTTGCCACCAAGATCGTCGACCAGAGCGGCGGCAAGATCGACATCGTCCCCGCGCTCACCCTCGAGGTGCCTTGGGACATGACCGACACCTATTTCGGCTGCGGTGGTGAGCGTCAGGCCATGCAAGAGTGGACGACGACGCTGTTTTGGTACTTGTTTCAGGATCTTGGCGCTGATCCGGAGAAGGGGAAGGTCGCGTTGGAGCAGGCCGCCGAGCTGCGCAGCTATCTCGATGCGCATATTGCGGAGCGCAAGGCCAACCCGACGACGGCGCCCGACATCCTCAACCGGTGCCTCGCGCTGCAATCCTCGGACACACCCGGCATGAGCGATCTGGGCATCCGCAATAACCTATTGGGTCTGCTGATCGGGGCGATCCCGACAATTTCCAAGGCGAGCTGCCTTGCGCTGGATGAGTTGCTCAACCGCCCCGACGCGCTGGCGTCGGCGCACCGCGCGGCGTTAAACGACGACGATGCCCTGCTGGCGCGGCATTGCTGGGAGGCACTGCGGTTCAATCCATTCAACCCGGTGATCTACCGCCGGGCGACGCACGACACGGAGGTCGCAACCTCGACATTGCGTCGGGTCAAGATCCGCAAGGGACAGATCGTCTTTGCGGCCAACTTCTCGGCCTGTTTTGACCGCTTCGAGATCCCCGAGCCCACCAGCTTCCGCACGGACCGACCCTGGGAGACCTACATGATCTGGGGCTACGGGATGCACAATTGCTTCGGCGATCAGATCAATCAGGCCGTCATCCCGGCGATCCTCAAACCGCTGCTCAAGCAGAAGAACCTGCGCCGGGCCAGCGGTGAGGCCGGCCAGATCAGCACCGGAGACCTCGGCTTTCCGGCGCATTTTCATCTCGAATTCGATACGTGAAAGGCGGCGGCGTGGCAGGCAAACCTCTCCTCGTAACGCTGCTGCCATCGTCCGGGGTGGATCTGGGCCGCTGGCTGCTGGCCCATTACGACGTTGACTATACCGAACGGCCGCATGCGCCGATCTTTCATGTGCTGGCGCTGAAATCCTGGGGACAGGGCAAGGATGACTATCCGCTCTTCGTGCATGCGGACGGGACCACCAAGACCGCAGGCTGCCTGAAAATCGCGGAGCTCTTTGACCCGGACGCCCCCGCAGAGAAGCGGCTTTTGCCCGATGCCGCGACCGAGCCGGACCGGGCGCAAGAGGTCGATGACATCGTCAAATACGCCTATTGGACGCTTGGCGACGACGTGGTGAATTGGTCCTATTGGAACTTCCTGAAGCACAAATCGGTCGTCTGGCCTTCGCTGACCACGCATGTGCCCTGGTACGAAAAGCTGACCTGTCTGTTGGCCTTCGGCACCATTCGGACGCTGATGTACAAGGGGCTGAAGCTAAACGAGGGCGTCGCGGACAGGTCATTGCAAAGCATCTACGAAGGCTGGGACAAATTCGACGCGATGCTGGCGGATGGGCGCCGCTATCTGGTCGGAGACCGGCTGTCGTATGCTGATCTGGCGACGGCGGCGGCGTTGGGGCCGATGATCCTGGCGCAAGGCTATCACGGGATGCTGCCCAACGAGGCTGCCTGCCCCGTGTTCATGCAGAAGGTCTACAAAGACCTGCGTCAACGACCGACGGGCCTCTTTATCCAGCGCATCTACAATGACCACCGTCCGGCGCAGTTGCTCTGCGTTTGACGCGGCGGCCATGGGGCGAGCGGTGTGACCGCGGCTTGGCGGGCTGGTCCTGGACTTCTCGACAAATGCGAACCTAGGCCGTTGCCGCCCCTTGGCCCGCGCGGCGGCCAAAAACAGTGCCGGAAGTCAGACCCGACCCGCCCGGATAGCCACCGAAGAACACGCCGCCCACAAGTTCGCCGCAGGCAAAGAGACCCGGGATTGCGGTCTCGTTGTCGGTGAGCACCGCGCCGCGTTCGTCAACTTTCAGCCCGCCATAGGTGAAGGTGATGCCTCCCGTCACCGGGAAGGCCTTGAACGGCGGCGTGTCGAGCGCCTGCGCCCAGTTTGTCTTGTCGAGCGCGAGGCCCTTTGTGCGCTTGCCGTCAAGAACCGTGGGATCAAAGGCGACCTCATCGTCCACGGCGGCGTTGAAGGCATTCAGCGTATTTAGGGCTGCGTCCGCATCGACCCCCGCCAGCTTTTGGGCCAGCTCTTCGAGCGTATCGGCCTCGACATAGCTCGCATCGTGAAAGCGGTATTCCCCGTAGAGGAGGTCAGAGACCTTGTCGTCGAAGACCTGCCAGGCGAAGTGCCCAGGCTGCTCGAGCACTGCGCGACCGAACTGCGCATAGGTGTAGTTGCGGAAATTGACGCCCTCGTCGACAAACCGGTCGCCCTTTGCGTTCAACATCACACCCAGGAAGTAACAAATCTTGCGATAGTTCTTCCGATCCTTGGGCGGCAGGTCGAGATTCCCGAAGTCCTTCATGTGCAAGTCCATCGGAGTCGCGTGGCAGCCGTCGAACTTGCCGTATCGCATCGCGCCCAGCTCAAACGCCATCCGCAACCCGTCGCCCGTGTTGCAGGGCGTGCCCCGGACCTTGGCCGCGGACCAATCGGAGCCGATTTGCGCAACGCGCATGTCATCGCTGGCCTCGAACCCGCCACAGGCGAGGATGACGGCATCCGCCGCGATTTCCTCATCGCCGACCCGCACGCCCACCACCGTTGCGTCGTTGGTCATCAGCCCGGTGACACCGGCCGCGTAGCGGATGCGCCCGCCCAGGCGCTGGAAGGCGGCAAGCTCCATGTCGAAGAGCCCCACACCTTCGTTCTCCGCGGCCAGGGTCAATCCGCCCCAGAAGATGTGCTTGCCGTCTTTCTCGAAACTCTGGCGGTCATAGATCGGCGCGTAGGTCACACCATGCCCGGCCAGCCAGCGAACAGCCTCATAGGACTGCGCGACCAGCACCTCCTGTTCGGGAGACAAGGGGCGCCCTTCGTTGAACCCCAGAAGATCATCCGCAAAATTCTGCGCGGTGTAGGAGCCGAAATCGGTATTGGGCAGGCGTGGATCATCCGGATCCGCGAGAAGCGGCAACAGTGCGTCGGAGCTGTCATAGGCGATGCGCATGGCACCGGCGGTGTATTTCGTATTGCCGCCCGCAAGCTCTGGCCCGGCCTTTTCCAGCATTAGCACATCCGCCCCCGCTTCCAGCGCGGCAATCCCGGCGGACATGGCGGCATTGCCCGATCCAACAACAATGATTTGCGGTTTCGACATTGGTCTCTCCTTTCGGCTAGACACCTTGTATCCGATTGGATACAATTTGCAATGGATGAATTCGAAACGGCAGACGATGACCCAGAAATCCAGCGGTGAGACGGCCTATGAGGCTTTGCTGGCGGCAATCCGCGAGGGCGTTTATCTGCCCGGAGACCGGTTGCGTGAAGAGGATGTGGGCGAGCGCCTGAAGCTGTCGCGCACGCCGGTGCGCGAAGCGCTGCGCCGGCTTGAGGCCGATCAGATCGTCGAGCACCGCCCCCGCATCGGGGCTGTCGTCCGGCGGCTGGAACATGCGGAGGTGGTCGAGCTTTACGAGATGCGTGTCGTGTTTGAACGCACCGCCGCTGAACTGGCCGTGAAGCATGGGACGGAGGCCGAATTCGATGCGCTCGATGACCTCAATCAGGAGATCGCGGCCGAGCGCGGCAACCCGGCGCGCGCCGCCGCGATCAATCAGGAGTTTCACCGGGGTCTTTACCTGGCGTGTCGCAACCGGTTTCTGCTGGAAGCGGCGCGCGCGCTGAACAATTCGCTGCTGTTGCTGGGCCCGACGACCTTCACCGACGAGGCGCGCATCGAGACCGTGGTGCGCCAGCATCAGACGATCATCGACGCGCTGAGATCCGGCGACGTAGAAGCGGCAGGTGCCGCGGCAGAAGCCCATCTGCAGACGTCGCTGCGGCAGCGGCTGAAGGCACTGGCGGAGTGATGCAGATTGCGCAGACCTTTCTGATCGCGCTTGTCGGTGTGGCCGTCTTTCATCTTCTGGCCGTTCCCCTGCCCTGGCTGCTGGGGCCGATTGGGGCCTGTCTGACCGCGGCGCTGCTGGGTGTTCCGCTGAAAGGTCTGAAACCGCTCAACGACGGGATGCGCACGGTCCTTGGCGTTGCGGTCGGCGCGACGCTGACACCGCCTGTTCTGGCCACCTTCCCGGCCATGTGGCCGACGCTGTTGCTGATCCCCGTGACGGTGTTCGTGATCGGTATTGTCGGGGTGCCGTACTTCCAGAGGGTCTGGAACTATGACTTTCCCACCGCTTACTATTCGGCGATGCCGGGTGGTCTGCAAGACATGCTGGCCTTTGGCGAAGATGCGGGCGGCAACATCCGCACGCTGTCGCTGATCCATGCGACGCGGGTGATGATCATCGTGGTGGCACTTCCCTTTCTGTTGAGCTGGGTCTGGGCGGCGGACCTGAGCAATCCGCCGGGGGTGCCGATGCAAACCGTGCCGCTGCAGGAGCTGCTGCTGATGGTCGCCTGTGCGTTGATCGGCTGGTGGGGGGCCAGGAAGATCGGCCTCTTCGGCGCGTCGATCCTCGGGCCGCTGATCCTGACCGCCGCCGTGACCCTCGCCGGTTTGCTGCACTTCCGACCGCCAGCCGAGGCGATATGGGCGGCCCAGTTCTTTATCGGAATGACCATAGGAGCGAAATATGCGGGCATCACGATGCAGGAGGTGCGCCGGGACCTACTCGCCGGCGCTGGCTTCTGCGCCATCCTGATCGTGTTGACCGTTGTGGTGGTCGAACTCGTCATTCTGGCCGATCTCGCGCCGGGAATGGAGGCCTTGCTGGCCTTCGCGCCGGGCGGTCAGGCGGAGCTGACCGTGTTGGCCCTGATCGTGGGCGCCGATGTGGCCTTTGTCGTGGCGCACCATATCCTGCGCATCTTCGTGGTGATCCTCGGGGCGCCTATCGCGGTCAGGCTGTTTTCTCCCAGACCTCGGGGTTGATCATGTGGATCGGCGCGCGGGCTGCGAAGGCATTGATCTGTTCGAAGATATCGGTGAACTGCAGGTCGAACTCATCCTCGGTGACGTAGCCGATGTGCGGTGTGGCTAGGACATTCGGATGGGTCAGAAGAGGATGCGCGGTATCTCGCAATGGTTCGGTGTCGAACACATCGACCGCCGCGTGAATCCGGCCCCGCGCAATCTCGGCCTCCAATGCACCGGCCGCCACAAGACCGGCGCGGGATGTATTCACGAACAGCGCCCGATCTTGCATAGCGGCCAGATCTTCTGCGGTGACACAACCGCGTGTGTCGGGTTTCAGACGCACATGCAGGCTGACGATGTCAGAGGCCGCAAAGAACGCCTGTCGGCTCTCCGGCACAGTCTCTCCATCCGCCTGCGCGCGGGCCCGCCCAGCTTCTGAGCTCCACCATTGAACTTTCATGCCAATCGCTTTGGCGTAACCCGCGACGGCTTGGCCAATGCGACCGTAGCCGTAGAGCCCAAGCGTCCGCCCTCTGAGGGTTCGCCCGACGCCTGCCTGCCAGTCCCCGGCGCGGATCGAGGCGACCTGCTGCGGGATCTGGCGATAGCTGGCCAGGACCAGCGCGAGCGTATGCTCCGCAGCCGCATAAGACGGGGTGTCGGAATGCATGTTGGAACAGAGCAGCACATCGTTTCGGGTGCAGGCTGCCACATCGACATGCGGATAGACGCTTCGTTGCGAGATCAGCTGCAGGGCCGGGAGCTTCTCGAGCAGGTCCGGGCCAATCTTGGTGCGTTCGCGAAAGAGCACAAGCGCATCGGCCTCCGCCACGCGCTGCGCGAGCGCCGTCGGATCGAGTTCGTGGTCGGTCCAGACGGTCACGTCATGGTCCCGCAGAAGCTCGAAACATGGCAGACCCCGCAAAGTGTCAAACCAGTCATCGAGGATGTGAACCTTCACCGGCTTTCAACGCCTGCGGTTGGGGATGGCGTGCGCGGGGTGGCGACGAAGCGCGGGCCTTCAAGGGCGCGCAATGCTTCGGACACTGAGCCGCGCAGCCCGATCAGGTAGTTGTACTGCGCATCGCATCCCGAGACGGGCGTTGGATAGCTGCGGAGTTCGTCCTGCAGCAATTGCCGCGCCATGTTCAGCTCGGCCTTGGCGACAATGAGGCAATCTTCAGAAGTCATGGGGAGTCTCCAGATTTTTGTATACCATAGTATACCAAATATGCTGAAGTCAATGATCTGCCCATATGGAGCGCGGTACAAAGACCTCGCCTGCGGCCAGTTTTCGCGCTGTGCGCACCAGCCCGGCGGAGATGACATCAAACCCGTTGCCGCCATTCGTATGCGCCACGGTCACGTCGAGATGACCCATCGGATGCTCAAGGCGCAGCCGGCTGGGCGAGCCATCGAGCCCCGATGCGAGGCCCTCGGCCACAGTGCCCGGGCAGAGCAGGCAGGCGCTCAGGCATTGTGAGCCGGTGACGGCAAGGGTGGGATGCGTGTTCCAAGGCATGAAGTATCGCACTGCTGCCGTGCCCCCGTTTTTCGCCGGGGCAAGCACCCCGAACTTGGGCGTGACAGAGGTGGAGACATCCCCCATGCCCATTAACACCGCGGCCTTGAGGCGCACCGCTTCCATGCGCGCGAAAAACGCACGGTTGTCATCAAGCTCGGCGGCGGTTTCCGCGCCTGACAGCCCGAAGTCACTGGCCCGGGCCATGACCATGGGCATGGCCACATCCATGCAGCTGACCTCGATACCGTCGATCACGTCAATCTGGTTGCCGGTGGGGAACATGGCGCCCGTCGCCCCGCCCACCACGTCGTGGAACATGAGCTCAATCGGTGCGGCCGTTCCGGGCACACCATCGATCTGCGCGTCACCGTCATAGACCACCGCACCGCCATCGGTCTGGACATGGGCCAGAACGCGGGCACCGGTGTTGACCGCGCGGATGCGCACCTCGGTTGTCGCGCCGGTGGCTGCAACCAGGCCCATCTCGATAGCAGCAGGCCCGACACCGACGAGGATGTTGCCGCAGGTCGGCTTGAAGTCGACCAGACCGTCTTCGACCCCAACCTGGGCGAAGAAATAATCCACGTCGGCCCAGTCATCCTCGGACCGAGACAGCATCGCCACCTTGGTGGTCACCGCCGCGCCGCCACCGATCCCGTCAATGTTGAGCGGATGGCCGGAGCCGACGAGGGCGACCAGCACGCGGGCGAGCGTTTCGGGATCATCCGGCAAGTCCTCGCACCGCATATAGGGCCCGCGCGACGAGCCCCCGCGCATGAACAGAAACGGGATCGCACGCTGGGTCATGTGAGCGGCCACGGCAGATCGACATAAGACTGCAAAAGACCCTGCGGGAAATCGCGATTGAGCACACCGGCCATGGCGCACATGAAGGCGATGCCCGCCGCCGTGTAGGCCGTGGCGAACCCGAGACTGCGCCCGGCGCGATACCGGATGAACCCAAAGAGGAAGATCGCGAGCGCCAGGATGAAGCCCAGCAGCGCGGTCAGGACCAGAAGCCCGGCGAACCACGCCAGGGTCGACCAAAGGCCATGCGCATTGGCGTCCTGATCAATGAGTTCACGGTCGGCAAAGAGCGGATGGGTTTCGGGCCGGATCATCATCTGTACCAGCAGGATGACGCAGGCCAGGATGGTGACGCCGGAGACGAAGCGTGGGAACACACGGTCGGCTGCCGCATAGTCGGGGATCATCGCCGCGTTGGTGAAGGCCACTGCCAGGTACCCCAGCACGACCAGCAGGAAGATGAGCGGCGCGCGTTTGGCGCCGCTGTCGACCGCGCCCTCGGCCATGATCGTCTTGGCTTGCCGCAGGCCCACCACCACCGAGATCAGCGTGATGACGATCAGCACGATGACGATGGGCGAGAAGATGTAGTCCATCCCCTCCTCGAAGCTCTTGCGGAAGCGGGACTGTGCGATCTGCACGGCCTGGTTTGCATAGGTTTCCGCAGGGTTCGACAGGACGAAACCGATCAGGAAAGCGGGCCGCGACCAGTCAAAGCGGCGCATCATTATGCCGAGCAACCCGATTGCGAAGAGCGCCACGAGGTCCATGATATCCTGGCCGGACTGAAAGGCCGCGAAGCTGATGATCATGAAGAGGAAGGGCGCGAGCAGCGCAAAGGAGATCGTGGTGAGCCGCGCAATACCACCCGAGGCCGCGATGCAGATGAGCGTGCCCGCCACATTGGCCAGCGCCAGAAGCCAGACGATGGCATAGGTGATGTCGAGGTTGTTCTTCAGCATGGAGGGGCCGACCTCGATATTGCCGGAGCCAAGCAGCGCAATCGCTCCGATGAAGATCGCCATGGACCCCGAGCCGGGGATGCCGAAGAGAAGCGTTGGCACGAGCCCGCCGCCTTCCTTGGCGTTGTTCGAGCTTTCAGGCCCGATCACGCCACGGATTTCGCCCGAGCCGAATTTCGATTTGTCCTTGGTGGTCTGCACCGAATGGCCATAGGCGATCCAGTCCACCACCGAGCCCCCCAGGCCGGGGATCACACCGACCACAACGCCGATGATCGAACAGCGGACCGAGAGCCAGATGTTGGCGAACCAGTCCCGCACGCCGCCGATCCAGCCGCCACCGAGAGGCGAGCGGTCAGAGATGGAGCGATCCTGCCGCAGCAGGGCGACGATTTCGGGGATCGCGAAGATACCGAGGCCAACGATCACCAGCTTCAGCCCGTCAACCAGATAGGGCATGTCATAGGTGGCCATGCGCAGTTCACCTGCGCTGTCGCCCTCGCCAATGGTGCCGATCATCATGCCGAGGCCCGCCGCCGCGATGCCTTTGAGCGCGACGCGACCGGCGAGAATGCCGACCATCGACAGGCCGAAGATCGTGATCATCAAGAGCTCTGGCGTGCGGAATTCCAGCACGATGGGTCGTGCGACGAGAATGAAGACCGTGAGGAAGGCCGCGCCGACAAGGCCGCCGAAGAGGGACGACGCGAAGGCCGCGGACAGGGCACGCGCCGCTTCGCCTTTCTTGGCGAGCGGGAAGCCATCAAGCACGGTCGCCTGCGAGGCGGAAGACCCCGGGATGCCCATCAGCACGCTGGCGAAGGTGTCGGAGGTGGGCACCACGGCGACCATCCCAATCATCAGCGCGAGGCCCAGAACCGGGTCCATGCCGAACATGAAGGGCAGGAGCAGCGACAGACCCGCAATCCCGCCGAGGCCGGGGAAAACGCCGATGCACAGGCCCATTACGACACCGAGGACAAGATATCCAAGAACGATTGGTTGCAGGATCAGACCTGCCGCATCCCCGAGCGCGGGGAGCGCGACCGAAACGAAGTCCATCGGACGACCTCCAGCTGAAAGTATTGGCCCCGGAGCGTGACGCGCCGGGGCCGGATTTTGGGGATCAGTTCAGCGTGACGCCGTAGCGTTCACTGAGCCAGTTGACCACAAAGCTCTTTGCAGCCTCTGGCACTTCCGTGGCGCTGGCCAGAGCGCCCTTGGCCTCTTCACCGGTCATCTGCGGATAGACGCCAAGGCGACCCGACGAGATTTCACTGAAGTCGGCACGGGCCTTGATGGCCTCGAATGCGGCTGTGTAGGTCGCTTGCGCATCCTCAGAGGCGCCTGCGGGCAGGAACACCATCTTTTGCGCCGGAAACCCGGCAACGAAGAAGGCCTTCCAGGCATCCCACTGCTCGCCACTGGTCTCGCAGCCTTCGGTCGCCTCGCAAACCTCCTTGAAGGTCGGCATGTCGGGGAAGGTCGGGTCGCGCACGATGCTGCCATCGGCGTCGAGCGCGCCCCAGGACATCATCGGCACGGCTGTGCCCGCCTCAACAAGGGGGGTCACGCCCTTGAGGTACGACGACGAGGTCTGATAGTCGATATTCGCTTCGCCACGCTCGAACATCAGGCGCCCATCGCCGCGGCCTTTGATGCCAAAGACCGGCTCGACATTGAGGCCCAGCATCTCCCAGGCCAGAAGCGGCACCAGATCGAGGCGCGTGGCCCCTTGCGAGCCATAGATAAAGTCTGTGTCCTGCAGCCCCGAGGCATCGAGACCATCCATTTTCGCGGCCAGATCAGGCTGCAGATAGGCGACGCCGCCTGTGCCGGAGGCCAGGACGACGTTCCAATCGTTGTATTCGTAGCGCACACGCGGATCGTCCAGCAGATAGGGGAATTGCGTCGAGCCAGAGGAGCCGAAGATCAGCGTGCCGTCGTCATAGCTCTGTTGTTGGAACCAGTTGGCCCCCTTGGTCGATCCCGCACCGGGCATGAATTTCACGACAACGGTGGGGCTGCCCGGCAGCGCCTCGGACAACAGCGGCGCATAGAAGTTGGCCCATTTTGCCGAGCCGCCGGTTTCCGAGAATGGGATCACCCATTCCACCGTTTTGCCTTCAAGATCGATGCCATGGCCGTCTGCGGATGCCTGGGTCGCAAGGCCTGCAGCCGCCGCGGCCACAAGGCTCATCGCCACGCGGCGCGTGGTTTTCATTGGTGTCATAATATCCTCCCTAATCCGGCACGACCGTCGCGCCGGAACCCTTTTGAGCCGATTGATTCTCCGGTTCTCTGATTGATTGTTGGCGCATTAACCTTGCACGAACCCTTCATAGCGATGAAAACTTGGGCATGCGCATCGTGCTCGTGGAAGACAACAAGAGCCTCCGGAAGGGGATCGCCTACCGCCTCAGCGACGACGGGCACGCGGTAGATCTGTTGGACAATGGCGACGATGCAGATCAGTTCCTGCAGCAGGAGGACTGCGATCTCGTCATCCTCGATATCAACCTGCCGGGACGGGATGGTCTCGAAGTTCTGGAAGGCATGCGGCGGCGCAACGACCCGCGCCCGGTGATCCTGCTGACGGCACGGTCAACCACCAAGGACAGGGTCGTCGGATTGGACGCCGGGGCCGATGACTATTTGGTCAAACCATTCGAGATGGACGAGCTCGCGGCCCGGATCAGAGCGCTGGCGCGGCGCAAGGAGATCGCGCCGCGGCGCACCATTGATATTGGCGTGCTGACACTGGATGTGGAGACCCCGCAGCTTCTGGCCGGTCGCGACCCTATCGACGTGCCGCGTCGGGAACTCTCGGTGCTGGTGGCTCTTGCCGAAGCCGGTGGCACGCCCGTGTCCAAGGACAGCCTGCTCGACAAGACTTATGGCGTTGGCAGCAACACGGACGACAAGGTGGTCGAGGTCTATGTCTCCCGGCTGCGGCGGCGCCTGTCGGCCTATGACATCTCGATCCGCGTGCATCGTGGGATCGGCTATGCGCTCGTCACGGCGGATTGATGGGGCAGGTTTGGTCTCTGCGCGGGCGGCTGACCGCGATCATTCTCGTCCCGCTCCTGCTGGTCGCGACGCTGGTGGGATTCTGGCAGCTCAACAACGCGCGACAGACCGCGACGGACGTCTTCGACAAAAGCCTGCTGGCCGCCGCCCTCGCCGTTGCGAATGACGTGACGATCTCAGGCGGCGACGCGCTGTCCCCCCGCACGCGAGACCTCTTGTCCGACACCTCCGGCGGTCGCGTGTTCTATCACGTCTATGCCCCGGACGGCGTGATCGTCGCAGGCTATGCCACGCCACCGGTCGGCATTCCGAGCCCCAGCGAAGAGGCCACGGCGCCGAACTACTTCGAAGCCCGTTATCTCGGCCAGACCGTCCACGGCGTGCGTTTGCAGAACCGCACCCAAGTCGACGGGTTCGCGGGGATCTTTACTACAACCGTCTGGCAAGAGGCCTCGGTGCGGACCGCGTTCGTGCGCGATCTTCTGCTGCGATCGCTCATGGCAATCTCGGGTCTGATTGCGGCTGTGGCCCTGATCGTCTGGTTCGGCATTCGGATCGGCCTGCGACCCTTGACGGATCTGGAAGCAGCGATTGCCAGCCGCAGCAGCGATGAGCTGTCGCCGATCAAACGCGCCGTGCCGCAGGAGGTTGGCGGCATCGTCGCCACCCTGAACCGTTTGTTCGGCCAGGTGACACGGAGCATGGCGGCGCAATCGGAGTTCATCTCCAACGCGGCGCATCAGCTCAAAAACCCGATCGCGGGTGTTCTTTCATTGGCCGAAGCGCTGAAGACGGCGCCGGATTGGACCGAGGCGCAAAGACGCTCGGCCGATCTTCTGGACGCCGCGCGCGAGACGGCAAGCCTGACCCAGAAACTCCTCTTTCTCGAGCGGGCGAAAGCGATCAGCCCCGATGTGGCGATGGAGAGCTTTGATCTGGATCGCGCGTTTCGGGACTGGGCCGACGAGATGGAGACACCCGCAGGGCATGTGCCGCGTGTCGCATTTGATGCGGCGGGGGCTCTGGGGCACATGACCGGTGATGAAACCATGATCCGCGAGGCGCTGCGCAACCTGGTCGACAATGCGCTGAGCCACGGTGGCGCGTGGCTGACCGACGTGCACGTCAGCATCAAGCGAATGACAGGCGCGGTCGTTCTCACGGTGTGTGATGACGGTGTCGGGCTGACCGCGGAGCAACAAGACGCCGCCCGCGAGCGGTTTCGGACCGTCGCAGCGACATCCGGCTCCGGCCTCGGCCTGTCCATCGCGGAGGCAGTTGCACAGGCGCATGGTGGCGCCCTCACGCTTCGCGCTCTCGAGCGCGGGCTCGAGGTCGAACTGCGCCTGTCAGGCGATGGGCGCTAATGCGAGCAGCTGCATTGGCAGAGACGGGGCTGACTGCCTAGTGGTCTCTGCTGCACAGATCCGCCCTTGAAATCTTTCACTGACTTTCCATTCGCAGGAGTTGAGCAGGTGAGATGCGGGTGTGCATGGTCACCTATGATTGCTGGCGAAAATCCCGCTGAACTGGAGGTCTGTTG
Source organism: Roseobacter cerffii (assembly GCF_054226325.1). Classification (NCBI taxonomy): domain Bacteria; kingdom Pseudomonadati; phylum Pseudomonadota; class Alphaproteobacteria; order Rhodobacterales; family Roseobacteraceae; genus Roseobacter; species Roseobacter cerffii. Next base: position 376,190 of record NZ_CM135757.1, on the reverse strand, counting down.
GCGTTGTCGAAGAGACCCCGGCGTTGATGCTGGACCTCAGCTTCGTCGGTCCTTTCGAGATAATCATCAGCGTCGAGAACATCGCGACGGGTGATAACCCCGACCCTGCAAGGAGACCAAACCGGCCACATAGGCGAGAGGATCATATCTCCCAAAGATGCCAAAAACTGGTGATCCCGGCAGGATTCGAACCTGCAACCTGCCCCTTAGGAGGGGGCTGCTCTATCCAGTTGAGCCACGGGACCACCTGCGCCGGGTGTAGAGCAACTCCGGCACTTTGTCATCGCCGGAATGCCGCCGTCGAAGTGCGCTTGCGAGCAAGGCCGCACCTGCGGTACGAAGGGGCAACAAACGCAGGACATGTGCAGTGACAAGACCCAAGCAGCGCCCGTTGACCCTTCGCGATGTATCGGAAGCCTGCGGGGTGTCGGAGATGACGGTCAGCCGGGTGCTGCGCAACCGCGGCGACGTCTCTGAAGCGACGCGCAAGAAGGTGCTCGAGGCGGCCAAGTCGCTGGGATATGTGCCCAATCAGATTGCAGGATCGCTGGCGTCACAGCGGGTGAACCTTGTCGCTGTGATCATCCCGTCGCTGTCCAACATGGTTTTTCCTGAAGTGCTGACAGGCATCAACAAGACCTTCGACGGCACGCCGCTGCAACCGGTTGTCGGCGTGACAGATTACCTGCCCGAGAAAGAGGAGCAGGTGCTGTACGAGATGCTGTCCTGGCGACCCTCGGGGGTGATCATCGCGGGGCTCGAGCACTCCGATCCAGCTCGTGCGATGCTGCAGAATGCTGGCATCCCGGTGGTGGAGATCATGGACACCGACGGCAACCCGGTGGATGCGATGGTGGGCATTTCGCACCGCCGCGCGGGGCGCATGATGGCCGCCGCGATCCTCAAGGAAGGCTATACGCGCATCGGGTTTATGGGCACGAAGATGCCGCTGGATCACCGCGCGCGGAAGCGCTTCGAGGGGTTTACCGAAGGGCTGACCAAGGCCGGGATCGAGATCGAAGCGCGGGATTTCTACTCGGGCGGCTCGGCTCTGGCCAAGGGCCGTGAAATGACCGAAGCGATGCTGGAGACCGCCCCGGAGCTCGATTTTCTTTACTATTCCAATGATATGATCGGGGCAGGTGGGCTGCTTTACCTGCTCGATCAGGGGATTGATGTCCCCGGCCAGATTGGGCTCGCAGGCTTCAACGGGGTTGAGCTGCTGCAGGGGCTGCCGCGCAAGCTGGCGACGATGGATGCCTGCCGGTTGGAGATTGGAGCGGCGGCGGCGCAGATCATCCTCGACCGAAGCGCGCTGCCCGAGGACGCCGATCCTGGCGAGCCTGCGCGCATTTCCCTCACGCCGACGATCACCTACGGGGACACCTTGCGCCGCAACCAACGCGGATGAACACCGCGGTTCTGGACAACACCTCCGCGCGGCGGCTGTTTCTTGATCGTCACGCCTTGAGCGAACACCCTGCCGGACCGGCCAAGGGTGCAGACCTGCTGGCGCTGATCGAGCGGTTGGGGTTTGTCCAGCTTGACAGCATCAACACGCTGGCGCGCGCGCATGATCTGATCCTGTTTTCCCGGCGCCCGGCCTACCGGCCCAAGGCGCTCAAGCTGCTCTATGAACGGGATCGTCAGTTGTTTGAGCATTGGACCCATGATGCGGCGGTGATCCCCATGGCCTTCTATCGCCAGTGGCAGCTGCGGCGGGAACGGGACGCGGCGCGGCTGCGGGAAAAGTGGAGCGCATGGCGGCGGGACGGGTTCGAGGCGCAGTTCCAGCCGGTCTTGGACCAGATCCGGGAGCAGGGGCCGCTGTGCTCGTCCGACGTCGGTCTGGACGAGAAACGCAGCTCCGGCGGTTGGTGGGATTGGCACCCGTCCAAGACGGCGTTGGAGTATCTATGGCGCAGCGGGGCCCTGTGTGTGGTGGGGCGCGACAGCTTCCGCAAGCGGTATGATCTGACGGAGCGCGTGATCGACACAGAGCTTTGCGATCCGTTGGACCCGGAGGAGCATGCGGAGATCGTCAACTGGTGCTGCGCTGGGGCGCTGGACCGGTTGGGCTTTGCAACGCCCGCGGAGATCGCCGCGTTCTGGGATCATGTGACGCTGGATGAGGCCAAGGCATGGTGCGCCGAAGCCTTGGCGCGGGGGGAGTTGCAGCCGGTCGAGGTGATCTGCACAAATGGTAAGACACAGAACTGCTATGCCCAGCCGGACATTCTGGCCGATCCGGCATTGAGCATGGAGCCGGCATCGCGGTTGCGGGTGCTGAGCCCTTTTGATCCGGCGTTGCGAGACCGCAAACGCGCAGAGCGGCTGTTTGGTTTCGACTATCGGATCGAGATTTTTGTGCCGGAGGCAAAGCGAAAGTACGGGTACTATGTCTTTCCGATCCTCGAAGGCGATCGGCTTGTGGGCCGCGTGGACATGAAGGCCTTTCGCGACCGGGATGTGCTGCAGGTGCGCGCACTCTGGCCGGAGCCACGGGTGCGGTGGGGCAAGGGGCGCGTCGCCGCCTTCGAAGCAGAGCTCGCGCGGCTTACCCGTCTGGCGGGCGTGGGGCATGTCGCGTTCGACGACGGCTGGTTAAGAGCGTCCTAGCACCACAGCAGCAATCTGCGCGCGGGGAGGCATGCTGACAGCGGTCCGGGTCAGGCGCGCGCCCGCTTTGCCGGGTGTGCCAAGGTATACCCGGCAAAGCGGGCGCCACGCAGCTCAAACCCCTACGGAAAAAGGGAGCGACAGCGCAAAGCTCAGTAGGTGGTCGCCGCCCGCGCCGCTTGATCGTATTGCCCGGACATCAGACGCAGCAGCGAGGCGGCATGACTCACTTGCTCTGGCTCAAGCCCCAGCTCACCCACAGCCCGCAGCAGCAAGCCTTCGCGGATCTCGCGATAGCGGACGCAGGTCTCAGCCCCTTTCTCGGTCGCCGCCACGGTCTTTTCCTTGCCTTGTCGCCCGTCTTTCACCAACCCCGCCTTGATCAGCTTTTTCACTGCATAGTTCACCGTATGCGTATCCTCGACATTCAGCACAAGGCAGATGTCGGCAAGCTTCTTCGGGCGATCCCGGTGATAGACTGAGTGCAGCACCAGCACGTCGAGCGCGCCTAACTCTGGATAGCCTGCCATGGCAATCGCGCGCACCATCCAACGGTGAAAGGCGTTGTTGGCCAGCGTCAGCCCAAACTCCAGCTCGGAAATTTCGGCAAACGATCCGCTCGCCAGATGCGCGGAGGAGACGACAGGGCCCAGAAATCCATCAGACATACCCGAATTCTCCGCAACGCAGACATTTTGTCAACATTTTGTTGACGTGTTGTGAAAGTTCGTCAGTATTGACGCTAGGGAATCACCTCGCCGTGCCATGGGCCGTCCGCGAGGTGCATTGCTCGTGTGACAGGGGCCAACCTCTGCGCGCGGATAAACAGACGACCAACAAGGGAAAACCAAATGACATTCACACGAGATTTGATGGCGGGCGCGGCAGCTCTGGCACTGACGGCAGGCACCAGTCTGGCCGCAGAGAAATGGGACATGCCGATGGCTTATTCGGCGTCCAATTTTCATTCGGAGAACGGCGTGGCCTTCGCGGAATGCGTGGGCGCGGGCACAAATGGCGAGATCACCATTGAGGTGCATCCGGGCGGCTCGCTCTTTGCAGGCGCCGATATCAAGCGCGCGATCCAGACCGGTCAGGTGCAGATCGGGGAACGTCTGCTCTCTGGTCACCAGAACGAAAGCGCCGTTTTCGGGTTCGATTCGGTGCCCTTCCTGGCACCCTCTTTTGACGACAGCGAAAAGCTTTACGCTGCTGCCAAGCCCAAGATCGAAGCGCTGCTGGATGAGCAGAACCTGGAACTGCTTTATGCCGTGCCGTGGCCGCCACAGGGGCTCTACTTCAAGAAGGAAGTGAACAGCGTTGCGGATATGGAAGGCGTCAAGTTCCGCTCCTACAACAACACGACGAGCCGCCTGGCGGAGCTGACAGGGATGCTGCCGGTGACGGTGGAGGCGGCTGAAATCAGCCAGGCCTTTGCCACCGGTGTGGCGGAGTCGATGGTCTCCTCTGGAGCCACCGGATATGACCGCAAAGTTTGGGAAAGCCTCACGCATTTTTACGAGGTCGATGCCTGGCTGCCGCGCAACTATGTGATGGTCAACCAAGACGTCTGGGCCGATGTGTCCGACGCCAACAAGGAAACGATCCGGGCTTGTGCCACTGAGGCCGAAGCGCGGGGACTGCAGGCCTCCAAGGACTACACGCAATTCACCATGGACGGGTTGGCTGAAGGTGGAATGACTGTGCAACCGGCTGGTGACGCCCTGATGGGCGAGCTGCGCGAGATCGGCGCGACCATGACCGCCGAGTGGCTGGAAGCGGCAGGTGAAGACGGCGCGGCCCTTGTCGATGCCTTTAAAGCGTCGCAATAAGCGACCTCCGGGCGGTGCGTGACGCGCCGCCCTTTTCCCAAGACAGCACTAGAGGGTGAGCCGGTGACTGCGATCCGCAAGACGCTTGATTTTCTGTATCTGGCCTCCGGCGTGGCGGCGGCGCTCTGCCTCATTGCCATTCTGGGGCTGATCGTGGCGCAGATGGTGGCGCGCTGGACGGGTGAGATTTTCCCGGGCGCGCCCGACTACGCGGGCTATGCCATGGCCGCGGCGAGCTTTCTGGCCTTTGCCAATGCGCTCAATCGCGGGGCGCACATCCGCGTGTCGATCCTGCTGAACGCCGTCACCGCGAAGACCCGCCGGGTGCTGGAAATCTGGTGTTTTGCTATTGCTGCGGCGGTCGCGTGGTACTTCACCTACTACGCCTATTGGTTCGTCTACTGGTCGTGGAAGTTCAATGAGGTGAGCCAGGGGCAGGACGCCACGGCGCTGTGGATCCCACAATCGGTCATGGTGATCGGCGGCGGGCTGATGGCGATTGCGCTGACGGACAATCTCTTGGCCGTGATCTTCAAAGGTGACCACCGGATCGTGCGCGAGACGGTGGACGAAAGTTTCGAGGCCTGATGTCATGACCGAACTTTACGCGATCATACTTTTCCTGATTGTCCTCTTCCTGCTGCTGGGCACGGGCGTCTGGGTTGGCCTGGCGCTGATGGGCGTGGCCTGGGTGGGGATGGAGCTCTTCACCACGCGGCCCGTGGGCGACACGATGATCACCACGATCTGGGCGTCGTCGTCGAGCTGGACGCTCACCGCCCTGCCGCTCTTCATCTGGATGGGGGAGATCCTCTACCGCACGCGGCTCTCTGAAGACATGTTCAAGGGGTTGTCGCCCTGGCTCGCGCGGATGCCTGGCGGTTTGGTGCATACGAATATTGTCTCCTGCACGATATTTGCCGCTGTCTCGGGGTCCTCGGCGGCCACGCTGACAACGGTAGGTAAGATGGCCATCCCGGAGCTGCGCGCGCGGGAGTATCCCGAGAAGATGGTGATCGGCACGCTGGCCGGCGCGGCCACGCTGGGGCTGATGATCCCGCCGTCGATTGCGCTCATCGTCTATGGCGTGACCGTAAACGAAAGCATCACCAAGCTCTTCTTTGCAGGCGTCTTCCCGGGGCTGATCCTCGCCGGGATGTTCATGGCCTATGTCGCCATTGTCTCGAAGGTCTCACCTTCATGGAACCCGAAGATGGACACCGGGCTGAGCTTTGCCGAAAAGCTGCGGAACTCTCGCTTCCTGCTGCCGGTGCTGATGCTCATCACAGTCGTGATCGGCTCGATGTACGGCGGTTATGCGACGGCAACGGAAGCGGCGGCGATTGGCGTGATCGGCGCACTGGTGCTCGCAGCGGCGCAGGGGTCGCTGACGCCTACCACCTTCCGCGCGAGCCTGATGGGCGCGATGCGGACAAGTGCCATGATCGCGTTGATCCTTGCGGGTGCTGCCTTCCTCAAATTGTCGATGGGCTTCACCGGCCTGCCCCGCGCGCTCGCCGACAATATCGCGGCGATGGAGTTGGGGCGATTCGAGCTGCTGATGGCGCTTCTCGTCTTCTATATCATCCTCGGCATGTTCCTCGACGGGATCTCGGCGGTGGTGCTGACCATGGCGATTGTCGAGCCCATGGTGCGCGAGGCAGGGATCGACCTGATCTGGTTCGGTATCTTCGTCGTGGTTGTCGTCGAGATGGCGCAGATCACACCACCCATCGGCTTCAACCTCTTCGTGCTGCAGGGCATGACCCGCCACGAGATGGGGTACATCACCAAGGCCGCGCTGCCGATGTTCCTGATCATGGTGCTGATGGTCTTTGTGCTGATCTGGTTCCCTGGCATCGCCACCTGGTTGCCGGACAATATCCGAAACACGCCTTAGATGCTCTGGGCCCTGAGCTTATGCGCCACGTACTCTCGCACCCTGCTGATCCTCGGCCTTCTGGCCGGGATCGCCCTGCCCGGGGTCGCCGCCGCGATGGCGCCATGGCTGCCAGAGATGGTGGCCGTGTTGTTGGTGATCACCGCCTTTCGGATCGGGCATCGTGCGGCCTTTGGTGCGCTCAGCGATCTGCGGTGGAGCCTGCCTGCGGTGCTGGTGCTGCAATTGGTGGTGCCGCTGGCAGTGGCCGGGGTCGCGCGTCTGAGCGGGCTGGGCGGCACGCCTGTGGTGCTGGCGCTGGTGCTGGCCTCAGCCGCACCGACCATCGCGGGCGGGGCCTCGCTGGCGATCATTCTGCGACAGGATCCGGGGCGCATGATGCAGTTTCTTGTCCTCGGGACTGCGCTCTTTCCCCTGACGCTGCTGCCGGTCCTGGTGGCCGTGCCGGTGGTCGTCGACGTCTACTTCCTGCTCGGCGTCGGGCTGCGCGCGCTGCTGATCATCCTCGGCGCTGCGGCGCTCGGCTTTCTGTTGCGGCATTGGCTCTTGCCGGTGGCAAGCCCTGCCCAAACCAAGGCGATGGATGGGGCGTCGGTGTTCTTCTTTGCTGTGATCGTCGTAGGCCTGATGGCCGCGCTTGGCCCCGTGCTGCGCAGCGATCCGCTTGCCGCGCTGCTCTGGGCCATGGCCGCTTTTGGGCTGTCCTTTGGGCTACAGGGTCTGGCGCTGCTCGTCTTGCGGGGTACAACGCTGGCACACGTGAGCGGGCCGCTGGCGTTGGCCGCGGGCAACCGGAATATCGCGCTCTTTCTCGTCACCCTGCCGCCCGAGATCATGGCGCCGGTGATGATCTTCGTGGCCTGCTGGCAGCTCCCGATGTATCTCACGCCGATCCTGCTCTCGCCGCTCTACCGGCTGGCACCCGCGTATGACGCATAGCCTCACCATCAGACGCGTCGGTCTCACGGGCCTGCTGGTCAGCTTCGGCGACCGGATGAGCGAGCCTGCCAACCGGGCGGCTTTGGCCTTCCGCAGCGCCGTTGACGCCGAGGGTTGGCCGGAGGTGAGCGAGACAATGATGACGCTCGTCTCGGTCTTCGTGGCCGTCGATCTGGTGACCGTGCCCGCCGAAACGGTCGAAGACCGGCTGCGGGCTCTGCTGGCGCGGGAAGACTGGTTTGCGGCCCCGCTGCCCGGCGGTCGCACGCTGTGGCATGTGCCAACGGTCTATGGCACCGACCTTGCACCGCAGCTGGAAGAGGCGGCGGAGGTCGCCGGGCTCGATCCCGACGAGGCGATCCGGCAGCTTTCGACCGCGCGGGTACGCGTTTTGACATTAGGGTTTGCGCCGGGCCAGCCCTATCTGGGGGAGCTACCAGAGATCTGGAACATCCCGCGCCAGCAGGGTCTGACCAAGAGCGTACCGCGCGGCGCGCTCGTCACTGCGATCCGGCAGCTGATCATTTTCACCGGGCCGACGCCGACAGGCTGGCGGCATGTGGGCCAGACCGCCTTTCGCAATTTCGACCAACAGGCAGATGTGCCTTTTGCGCTTTCGCCCGGGGACGAGTTGGTTTTTCCTGCCATCGACCGCGTGACCTTCGACAAACTGACCGCATCCGAAAGCTATGGCGCCGCCGAGCGCGAGGCGCTGGCATGAGCGGTGCTTTGGCCATCCTGAGTGCCGGGCCCGCGCTTAGCCTGCAAGACCTCGGGCGCAGCGGCTACCTGGCCAAGGGTCTGACGCGCGGCGGCGCGGTGGATCTGCTTGCGCTGCACGAAGGAGCGGCCCTGCTCGGTCAGACGCCAGACTGCGCCGCGGTGGAGATGATGGGGTTTGGCGGCACCTTCGAGGCCAATGTCGACACCGTCATCGCACTCACCGGCGCCGAGATGACCGCAACGTTGGATGGCGCACCGCTCATCTGGAATGCCAGTCACGCGTTGCCCGCAGGGGCCAAGCTGGTGATCGGTGGCGTGCGGGCGGGCACCTATGGCTATCTGCATGTGGCGGGCGGCTTCGACACAACGCTCGAGATGGGCGCGCGCTCGGCGCATCTGACTGCAGGGATTGGCAAGCTGCTGCAGGCCGGGGATAGCTTGCCGATCAGCCCGAGCACGGCGCGGTCGGGTCTGTTCCTCACACCAGACGATCGTTTGAGCGGCGGTGTGATCCGTGTTCTGCCATCGTTTCAGTCGGAGCTGTTTTCCGCGGACACCCGCGCGCGTTTCTGTAAGACGCTCTTTCGCCGTGACCCCCGTGCGAACCGGCAAGGCGTGCGGCTGGATATGGAGGGGGAAGGCTTCCACGCGGACGGCGGGCTGAGCATCGTTTCCGAAGTCATCACCGCCGGCGATATCCAGGTCACCGGCGACGGCGCGCCTTATGTGCTGATGTGCGAGAGCCAGACTACCGGTGGTTATCCCCGGATCGGAACGGTCATCGCCGCAGATCTGCCGATGGTCGCGCAGGCCGCCGCAGGAACCGAGTTGCGCTTTGAATGGGTCTCTCTGGGGGAGGCCATCGACATCGAAACCCGCGCGCGGGCGGCGATCAAAGCCTTGCCGTCGCGCATCAAACCGCTGGTCCGTGACCCGCGTGAGATCGCCGATCTGCTAAGCTATCAACTCGTGAGCGGCGCGGTCTCGGCCACCGCCGACCCTTTTGCCATGACAGGAGAGCCACAATGACCCGTGTAGATCTGAACGCCGATATGGGCGAGAGCTTCGGGCCGTGGACCATGGGCGATGATCCGGCCCTCCTGCAGACCGTCACCTCCGCGAACATCGCCTGCGGCGCCCATGCGGGTGACCCGTCGGTGATGGCGCAGACCATGCGGATCGCGATGGAAAACGGCGTCGGCATCGGCGCGCACCCGGGTTTTGCGGATCTGCAGGGCTTTGGACGGCGGCGTCTGACTATCCCGCGCGCTGAGTTACAGGACCTGATCCGCTTTCAGGTGGCCGCCTCTGTCGGGGTGGCCCGCGCGCTGGGAGGGCGTGTCCGGCATCTGAAGCTGCACGGCGCCTTGGCCAATATGGCCTCCGAAGACGAGGCGCTGGCGCGGGATTGCTATGAGGCGGCGCTGTCGGTCGATCCCGACCTGATCGTCATGGTGCTCTGCGCGACTGCGCAAGAACAGGCCGTGCGCGCCTTGGGCTGCGCCTTTGCCGGCGAGATTTTCGCCGACCGCGCCTACAACGAGGATGCCACGCTGGTGGACCGTAGCCTTGAGGGCGCGGTGATCCACGACCCGGAGCTTGCCGGGCAACGCATGGTCGAGATGGTGCAGGCGGGCGCGATCCTGACCGCATCCGGCAAGCGGATCGACACAGGGATCGACACCATTTGCCTGCACGGCGATACGCCTACAGCGGTGCAGATCGCCCGCTCCGTACGGGGAGCTTTGGAAGCGGCAGGTGTGACCGTCACGCAGTTCGACGGGCGGACGGCGTGACACAAGTCGAGTGAGCACAGACCCGCAGATCGCCGGTCGTGCGAACCCAAACGGCGATGCGCGGGACTCGGCCAGAGCCGGACCGCCCTAGACCGGGCCGCCGTTCACAACCTGCTCAGGGTGACGCTCTGACCAGTCCGCCAGAATGTCCGCGAGTTCCGGCACCCCCGCCAGGTCTGCCGCCCGGCGCGGCAGCGGCACGCCGGCCTCAAGTGCGCGGGTCAGGCAGGCGGCGTGGTCGCGGTCTCTTCGCTGCGGACAGTTCTCCGAGCCATGCAGGATGGTCGAGAGCAGCGTACCGCCATAGCCATTCTGGTGCTCCAGATCAGCGCCCAGATCCATGAAGTAGCGCATCACCTCGGGCAACCCTTCCCAGCCCGCCACGTGCAGCGGGGTCAACCCTTCGGCATCCGGCAGATCGAAGGGTACGCCAAGCGCCACCAGCCGCTTGATGTGATCGAGCTTGCCCGGCAAATGCAGGATCATGCGGATGATATTGCGATAGGCGTCCGGCAGATCGGCTGGGTCCAGCTTGGCGCCCTCGGTGCTTCTGCCCGCGGCGGCAGCGGCCAGCAGCTCTTCCACCGGGCTGAGCGCGGGCGGCGCTGTCCGGGCCTCGATGGCCCGTGTCAGCGCCTCGTTGCCGAAGACCCGCGCGTAGGCATAGGCTGAGCAGCCCTCGAACACTTCTTCCGGGTCAGCGCCCGCCGCGAGTAACATCTCGATCATCTCAGGCCCGCACATCCGCCGCGCGGCCTGATGCAGCGCCGGAATGACCCACGGACGCTCGCCGCCCACATGGGCACCGTTGAACTCGCTGGGCTTGGCCCCGGCGGCGATCAGCATCTTGACCGCCTCGACATCTTCGAAGTCCATCGCGCGCAGCAGCGCATTTGTCCCTGCCGGGTCCGCACCATGTTCGAGCAGCATTCGCAGCCCCTCATGATGCCCCAGCTCGGTCGCGTGATAGAGCGACTCGCCGTCGTTCGGATCAGCCCCCTGCTCCAACAGCCAGCGCCCCAGCACCATGTTGTTCGCATGGCCAATCGCGCCATAGAGGGCAGAGAGCTGGTGGTCGTTCTCGGGTGCGACGGGCATGGAGTCGTTCACGCTGGCGCCATGGGCCACCAACAGCTCCGCGATGGCGATCATCTGCGGCGCCAGGTCGGGGCGGTGATGGATGTAGCCGGAGAAGGCCAGATGACAGATGGGCGTGCGCGGGCCCAACGGCGTGGTTGCCGCGCCTGCGTCCCGCGCCAGGGCCGCTTCGACCGCCGCCTGATCATAGAGCGCGATCTGCAGACCGAGCAGCCCGTCCGTAAGGTCGGGCGTATCGGCCAGCAGCCGGTCGATCACATGGACCTGACCCTCGAAGACGGCGATCTTCAGCCGCTGCTGTCGCGCGGCGCGGTCGAGTCCCTGCAGCTCGGCCGCAAGCTTGAGCGCGGGCCAGCTTTCGAACCGCGCCTCGCGGGCAATCACATGCAGGAAGTCCGCGTGTTTGAGCGCCACGCCCTCCGGGCGCGGCGGATAGTTGGCCACCCGCTGGCGGGCATAGGTCTCTCCCGCCTCGTAGGCTTTGCGAAGCGCCTTGGCATCACGGCGCAGTTGGTCAAGAGATATGGTCATGGGTTTCCTCACATCTGGCCCTGTGGTCCGCTTGGTCGGGCATGAGAAACACCAAAGTGTCCGTCTGGTACTGTGAGGGGTGCCGATGACGGCTGTCCGCGAACCTGGGTGCCGCCCCTTGCGGCAGCGGTATCCTAGCCTGCGCGCCACGTCGCTGCCAAGCCACAATCGCCGCCGGGCGAGATGCCGCAGACCTGCGGCTTGTGACCCCTTCAACCTCTGGTTAGAACGAGCGGAGGTGTTGGCAGCTGCGCAAAGGACATGGCGAGATGACCCGAACCCCACCCGATCTGTGCGCCGATATGGCCATCTTGCGCCCTCAGATCGACGCGATCGACGCCGCCCTGATTGACCTGTTGGCCGAGCGCAGCCGCTATATCGACCGCGCCGCCGAGATCAAGAAGGGCGTGGGTCTACCTGCGCGCATCACCGACCGGGTGGAAGAGGTGGTCCGAAACGTGCGCGACCGGGCTGCTGTGCAAGGTCTCGACCCCGCTCTGGCGGAGCAGATCTGGCGGGACCTTATCGAGTGGTCCATCACACGCGAAGAGGTGGAGCTGGACGCCTGACCACACTCAACCCAGCGGTGCGCAGCCCGCAAGCCCGGCCGGCAGCACGATGACAGCACCAGCGCGATAGAGCGCGCGCACCAGATCCGCGTCCTCTCCCGTCAGCACTGTTCCCAACGCTGTCTGTTCCACAATGGAAATCGTCTCGGGCAGCGCCTCGGCAAAGCCCGGCAGGGCGGCGGGCACCAGAGCTGCGGGCGCCGATTTCGGCACGAGCATGACCGCGGCGAGTACGGCGATCCATCCGGTGAACAGGCAGCAGAGGCCCAGCATCACCCTAGTAATCATGGATATGCTCCACGCGCGTGCCGTCCTGCTGGTACTGGCGCAGGCGTGCGCCTAGGTCGCGCACCTTCAGGCCGACGAGATGGCGATAGTCGTTATAGCCTTGCCGTCGCAGGGTGCTTTGCGCATCATCGAATGTGGGGGCCGCGCTGATCACGGTGAGCATGATATCATCATTCCCTGCAATTTCGACAAAATCGACGCCACGCGACGCGAGGTCCTGCAGCAGATGCGTGAGCGCACGGTAGCGGATCGTCTGGACCTCGAGCCCTTCGTCCCGCACCGCGATGACTTCCAGCCCCTCTTCACCCTGCCCCGGATACCCCGTGAGGACCATGCGCAGGGTCAAGTCATCCGCCCCAACGCTCTCCACTGCTGCGGCGATAACTTGGGCGTAGGCGGCCTTGGCGCCATACTCCAGCCCCAGAGCGATGCGTCGTTCACGATCCCGCAGCGCGTCCGTTGCGGCGGCCCCAAGCGCTTCGGCGTCAGTGGCGAAATCCCAGCGGTACCATGGCACTTGCTGAAGGAAGGTGGCGTAGCGGCGCGCCTGATCAGCGGAGAGGTCGTCAAGCGGCGTACGTTCAGAGCCACGCAGGACGGTGGCTATGCGTCCCAGCGTTTCTTCATAGGCGGCTTTCATTAGCAGCTCGGCGGTGAAGCTGACGCCGATCACATAGACCATCTGCTTGGTCTCACCCGGCACGCCGCCATGGGCGCTGGCGACGCGGGTCACGTCGCAGAGGGTGGACCAGAACCCAGTGATGCTGCGCAGAAAGCCGAAGGTGTGCGGATCGTCCGTGGCGATCACCTGCGCGTAGTCATCATAAGCGTGCACGATGTGCCATTCGGGATAGGTCAGATAGGTCCGGCTTTCGGCCCGGTGATGCTCGGGCGGCAGGATCGCGTCATAGGGCTCGGGCGCCGCCTCGCCACGGCAGGCGAGCTCGGTGTACGCCACCGGCGCAAGCAAGCCGGCAACACTGAGCAGAAGCACCAGAAGGACGCGCCCGAGCCAGCGGCCAAACGTCCGGATCACGCGCGCCTCAGCCCCGCCCAGAGGGCGAAGGCGCCCAGAGCCAGATGCGGGAGGTTTGCGGCCAGCCGCAGAAAGGTGAACGACAGGCCCGCGGATGCATTGGTGAAGATGCCGAGATCGAGATAGCCATAGCCGGTGAAGAACCCGAAGATGCCATCCCCAAGATAGAGGGCTCCGAAGACGATCAGGAAGAACCGGGCGGCGGCATGAGACCGCAGCCCGGCGTAAAGCGCCCAGAGCGCGGAGGCCACGTGCAGCGCGTCATCGAAGATGTCGAGGGCGAAGATGCCGAAGGCGAGCCCCGCCTCGTCCGTCAGCCCCGGGATGTAGTTCAGCGATGCCGCCGCCATCAGGACGACAAAGTAGCCCAGGCAGATCTTTTGCAGGTGGGTCACAGGGTCTCCAGATAGCTGTCCCAGAAATTACTACGGAAAAGCAGACCGGGGTCCAGTGTCCGTTTGGCCTCGGCGAAGTCCACCGCCCGCGGGTAGGCCGCAACGAGTTGCGCCTGTGTGGGGTGCGGACGGTAGGGCAGGTAATAGCTGCCACCGATCTCGGTTATAGCGCCCACCAGCGCGCGCGTCATGCGCTGCATATCCGCCTCGGCACGCGCGGTCTTTTCCTGGCTGAAGGACATGACTGCGGCGATGCGCGGCTCAGTGGCATAGCTGAGCCAGCTCTCCGCATCGGTGTCGATGTAGCGCAGGGTGACGTTCAGGAACTCCTGGTAGGAGGCTGGGATGATATCGCGGCAGAGCTGCAGGAACTCCGGGAAGCGTGCGGGCGAGACGAAGTATTCATGGAGGATATCGACGCGCTGCGGGTTGCGATCGTCCAGCGTCACCACCGGCTCGTTGATGAGCGAGTTGCGGGTGCTGGCGCCACCGCCGACCATCGGGCCGAGGCCGGTCTCGAAGCTCCAGCGCAGTTTGCGGCCTCGTTCACTGCCGAGTTGCGTGCGATAGACGCGGCTCGCAAGCCGCGACACCCAGCCAGAGCCGGACGCGGGCGGCAGATCGGACTGATCTGCGCTGGGGCGATAGGTGACCATGAAGGCCTCTTCGAAGAACGCATCGTGATCCACGTTCAGCCGACCGTAGGCCATATTCACCTCTGGGTCGGTAACGGCTTTGACAAAGGCGTCGCCAAAGGCGTCTGCGGGCATCTTCTCAAAAGACGGATTCAGGCGCAGGTTCGGCTCGGCCGCGACCTCCATGGCGATGATCACGCCGGTGAGACCGTAGCCACCCATGCTCATGGCGAAGAGCTCGGGGTTTTCATCGCGGCTGCAGCGGACCAGATCGCCGTCGGGCAGCAACAGCTCGATGGCGCGGGTGGTGGCGCCCATAGGGCCGAAAGGCACCGCCCAGCCGTGGGCATTCACGCAGAAGGTCGCGGCAATTCCGAAATCGTGGTTCGACTGCATCACCTGCGGCGAGAGCCCCACCGGGTCAAGCGCCGCAATCACCTGCGACCAGCGGGCGCCTGCGTGGGCGCGGTAGCTCTGGGCGGCGCTGTCGATTTCGACAAAGCCATTGTCGAAGGTGATCGCATGACCCGCGCGCGGGATCGCCTGCCCGCCCATCGAATGCCGCGCTGCGCCGACATTGACAGGGCGCCCTTCAGCTCTGGCCTCGGTCATTTCGGCGCGCAGCCGCTTGACCAGTGCGGCGGTCGGGTCCTCGGCCATGACGATATGCTTATGCACCGGCGTGGCACTGAGCTCGCTCGCATCGTTCAATGTGGTCTCGGAGGGTGCCGTCTCTGAAACGAGGCGCGGGGCGATGCGCGTCAGATCGTTGTCGAAGGTGCGGGCCGCCACGGCCCCGATCACCGCGCCGCTGCCCAAGAGCACCGCGCGTCTGCCAAATGTCTTCATATCAAACTCTTTCTTCAAATAATCGTACCAACACCTGCGCGCCAACCTACCGTTGAAATCGTGCCCCGTCTAAAAAGATCGTATGGCGAGCCACAAAATCTCTGTGGGGTGCAGCGCACGACACGCGCGCAAATCATTGGCAGCGCCCCGCATCGCGACCCCATTCTTAACGGTCCGGTCACGTTCCCGCTTTGCCAGGAGGCTGGAACGGGTAGTCTGTCCGGCAATGTCGCGTTGACGCAATTGATCGGGAGGATACGACCTATGGCAAAGCCACGGATCTATGAAGGCGGATGTTTGTGTGGCGCCATCAGGTTCGAGGTGACGGGGCCCATCGCGAAGCCGCATAGCTGTTCCTGCCGAATGTGCCAACGTCACAGCGGAGCGCTGACAGCGGTCTGGGTCGAGCTTCCAGCGGATCGAGTGCGCTGGACGGGCGCGGGTGGCGCGCCTGCGACCTACCGTTCATCCAAGGCCTCGTCACGCGCATTTTGCCCGGCCTGCGGCAGCAGCATCGGTGCCATCGACGATGATCCGATCGTGGCTCTGCTGCTCGGTGCCTTCGACAAGGCCCACTACAAGGAGTTTGCGCCCGGAGCGCATTCCTATGTGACCCCGCGCCCGAAGTGGTGGAAAGTACATATCGCCACCTGAACCCGCGACCAATTGAGGACTCAACATAACGCGGTCTGCCCCCTATACTTCGACTGCAAAGTCATAAGAAAAACGTGACCCGGGCCGCCCGCAGTAGACGCGGTGCCCGGATGCGCGTCGCGCGGGAGGACACCACAATGTGCAAGATTTTTGCCAGCCAAGATCCGAGCCGGTACCAGCTGCAAACCCGTCGGCTGCGGCTGAACGGACAAAGCACCAGCATCCGGCTCGAAAACAGTTTCTGGAGTATCCTCGACGAGATCGCAGAAATGAACGAAATGTCGACCCCGGCTTTCATCTCGACGCTGCACAGCGAGGTGCTGGAGCAGCGCGGCGAGCCGAAGAATTTCTCGTCCTTGCTGCGCTGCGCCTGCCTTGTCTTCCTGGACCGGAAGACCGACCAGGACGTGACGCACCTGGCAGCAGAATAGCTCTGCTTCAAAATCCGGTGACGTAGTAGCGGGTTACTACCCGCGCGCGGCCCCCAGTGATTTGCTGAGACGATCAGCAAATGAACCAGGGGAGGTCGCTTTGGCCAAAGCCATCCACAGCATGATCCGTGTGCTCGACGAGGAAAAGTCGGTTGCCTTCTATCGCGAAGCTTTTGGGCTGGAGATCGCGGATCGGCTGGACTTCACAGATTTTACACTTGTCTACCTGTCCAATTCGGAAGTGCCTTTCGAGGTCGAACTGACCGTCAATAAGGGCCGTACGGACCCGTATGATCTGGGCGATGGATACGGACATCTGGCTGTCTCGGTCGAGAGCCTCGAGGCCGAGCACGCGCGCTTTGTAGCGGCTGGCCTCAAACCCCGCAAGATTGTCGAATTTGCGCCCGACGGGAAGCTGGTGGGCAAGTTCTTTTTCGTCGCCGACCCGGATGGCTACCAGATCGAAGTTCTGGAGCGCAGCGGTCGGTTTCTCTGAGCGCGCAGGCGCTCGCATATGTTCAGGATTTGAGGGAGGAGACTCAATGAACAGATCAAGCAAGCCAAGGGCGATGACCCGACGCCAGCTGCTGAAACACAGCGCGGCAGCCGGAAGCGCATTTGTCGTCGGCGCAGGCTACCTCGCCGGCGCTGATGCAGCCTGGGCGACAGAAACCGGCGCCCTGCAGCCGCGCACGATGGCAACGCTCGTGCAGATGGCACGGGACATCTATCCGCACGACCGGGTAGGCGATGAGTTCTACGTCGTCGCGGTGAAGGGTTATGATACGGCGGAGGCTGCGGAGGAGGTCGAGGCGGGGGTCGCGATGCTCGACGCTGCTGCGCAAGGCAAGGGCCACGGCAGCTATCTCGACATCGGCTGGGAGCGGGACCGGGTCGATCTGCTGCGCCAGATCGAGGAAAGCCCGTTCTTCCAGAAGGTGCGCGGCGGGCTCGTCACGGGCCTCTACAACCAGAAAGCGGTCTGGCCGATCTTTGGCTATGAGGGCGAGTCCTTCAGCCAGGGCGGCTATCTGGACCGTGGTTTTGACGACATAACCTGGCTTTGAGCCATAGCCTGGGAGGAGAGAGATTATGGCTGCACCTTTTGAATTGAGTGACGCATCGGTCGTCGTGGTGATCGGCACGGGCGCGGGCGGCGGCGTGCTGGCAAATGAACTGGCCCAGAAGGGCGTGAGCGTCGTCGCGTTGGAAGCGGGCGGGCGGTACCTGCCCGAGGACTATGTGAACGACGAGTGGGAGGCCTTTGGTCAACTGTCTTGGCTCGACCCGCGCACGACGTCCGGTGACTGGCGGGTGGCGAAGGACTTTTCCGGCCTGCCTGCGTGGATCGTCAAGGCGGTGGGCGGCACCACCACCCATTGGGCGGGCGCCTCGCTGCGGTTCCAGCCGCATGAGTGGAAGGCGGCGGAGACATACGGTAACGTACAGGGCGCGAGCCTGCTCGACTGGCCTATCGACGCCGAGGAGATGGACCCGTGGTACGATCTGGCTGAGAAGAAGCTGAACGTCACGCGCACCAACGGCAACGCGGGCCTGCCGGGTAACAACAACTACAAGGTCTTCGAGGCGGGCGCGAAGGCGCTGGGATACGAGCAAGTGCATACAGGCCGCATGGCGATCAACAGCGCTGATGGCGACCGGCAGATGTGCCAACAGACTGGCTTCTGTTTCCAGGGCTGCAAGTGGGGCGCGAAGTGGTCGGCGGCTTACACCGATATTCCGCAAGGCGAGGCGACCGGCAATCTGGAAGTGCGCGAGCGCGCCCATGTGCTGCGCATCGAGCATGGCGACGATGGCCTCGTGAACGGGGTTGTCTACGCCGATGCGGACGGCAATGAGCAGAAGCAGATGGCGCGCGTGGTCTGCGTGGCGGGGAACTCGTTCGAGAGCCCCCGGTTGCTGCTCAATTCCGCTACCTCCATGTATCCCGATGGGTTGGCCAACAGCTCTGGGCAGGTCGGGCGCAACTACATGCGGCACCTCACGGGCTCGGTCTATGCGGTCTTCGACCAGCCCGTGAAGATGTGGCGCGGCACGACCATGGCGGGGATCATCCAGGATGAATCTCGTCATGATCCGTCACGCGGGTTTGTTGGCGGATACGAGTTGGAAACACTCAGCCTCGGCCTGCCCTTCATGGCCGCTTTCCTCGATCCGGGCGCCTGGGGCCGCGAGTTCACATCAGCGCTCGATCAGTACGAGAACATGGCAGGCATGTGGATCGTGGGCGAGGACATGCCGCAGGAGACCAACCGCGTCACACTCAACCACGCTGTGAAAGACCAATACGGCATGCCAGTGGCCAACGTGCACTACAGCGACCACCCGAACGACCGGGCGATGCGCGATCATGCGTTCCAGCAGGGCGCGGCGGTTTACGATGCGGTGGGCGCCACCCGCACCTTCCCGACGCCGCCGTACCCGTCGACGCATAACCTCGGCACCAACCGGATGTCGGAGAATGCGCGTGATGGGGTGGTGAACAAATGGGGCCAGACCCATGACATCAAGAACCTGTTCATCTCGGACGGCTCGCAGTTCACGACGGGTGCTGCGGAAAATCCGACACTGACCATCGTGGCGCTGGCAATCCGGCAGGCGGACCATCTGGCGCGAGAGCTGTCTGCGCAGACACTGTAAGGCGACAACACTCTGGAGGCGGGCGCCCGACACGGGCGCCCGTTTTCATTTGAGGCGCGCCGATTTTGGTCATCGCAACTCAGGAGTTTCGACCGTCTCCCCAAACTCTTCGGCGCCGCAAGAATCTATCATCCGGCTGTCGCGGTTTGACGCCGAGGGGTTCCGCTTGCCTTTAGGCTTGGGCAAATTGGGCGGCAATGGGAGACGCGGAGGTACGATGCAACCCGAAGGCCACAGCGAATCCGGTCACCCGACCAGTTCTCGGGGACTAAATGACCACCCAAGCCTTTGGATTCATGGCGCGGGCCTTTCGGCAAGCACGTGGCGGGAGATAACCCGAGACCTGCCGCATGCGCGGACGCCGGACCTGCCCGGTCACGGCACCGCCGCCCCGATCAGCCCGCCGCGAGTTGAAGCATTTGCCGGAGCGCTGCTTGCTGAGATACCGCCTGGCTGCATTCTGATCGGTCATTCGCTGGGCGGGATGGTCGCGTTGGAGATCGCCGTGCGTGCCCCGGATCGCATTGCGGCGCTGATCCTCGTCGAGGCGGTGCCAACGGTGCGCGACAGCCTGCTCAAGAGATGGTCAGCTTGGATCGCCGCGCGTATGCTGTCGAACCTGTCCCCCAAGGCGGTGGCCTGGCTGTCAGGGATGGGCCAGCCGGAGGCGACGCGGCAGGAGTTGCGCGTCCAGCTGACACGACACTCAAAGGCCAGCCTCTCCGCCGCACTCGACGCGGCGCTGCACTATGATGGCCGGGTTCACCTTAAACACATCACCCCGCCGACACTGGTCATCACGGGGCGCGACAACCGCGCCACCCATGGAGGCGCTGCCCTAATTGCGCAGCAGGTGCCGACTGCGGAGCATGTCACACTGCTAGGCGGGCATATGCTGCACTGGGACAACCCATCAGGGTTGCGGCAGGCGATCGATGCGTTTCTTCAGAAGCGGTTGCGCTAAAGCCCGATCAGGCCGCAGGGAGAACACATCAGATCGGACCCGTGGTCGCGCGCAGAACCAGTTCAGCCGAGACCTCGGAGACCGACGCAGGCCCGGCAGGTTCCGACAGCCGTTCGAGCATCACTCGCGCGAGGCGTCGGCCGAGCTGATAAGGCGAGACCGCCATCGTGGTGAGCGGCGGTGTCGCCACGGCGGCATCGGGGATGTCGTCAAACCCCACCACCGAGACCTCTTTGCCCGGCTGCAACCCCATCCGCCGAATGCCGTGGCAGGCGCCAAGGGCAACGATATCGCCGTTGCAGACGACTGCCGTGGTTTCGGGATGGGCCGCCCGCAGCGCTATCATCGCCTGCATCCCTGCCTGCTTGATGTCGTTTGAATCCCAGATGACGGGCGTACCAAGCGCACGGTCGGCCATGACCGTCTTGTATCCGGCAATGCGTTCGCGCCGCACGGCGGTCAGCTCCTCACCTCCGAGATACGCGATATGTCGGTGCCCAAGGTCCGCCAGATGATTCGTCGCCTGCGCCGTCGCTTCGGCGTTGCGAATGCCCACATGATCGAACCCGCTCGCCTCTGGACGGCGCAGGAAGGTGACCGTTGGAATGCGATGGGCGGCGAGCAACTCGAATGTCTTCTGCGGCGTCTGCTCGGCTGGCACCCAGAGCAACCCACCACGGCCATTGCGGATGAAGGCATCGATATGACGGCCCTGGCGGTCGGGGTCATCGCGCGCGTCGAGCACAGACACGAGGTAACCATCCGCTTCCAGAAGATCGCTCACTCCGCTGATCACCTCGGCGTTGAACGGATTGGAGATCTTGTTGATCACAAAGCCGATTTCACGGTTCTGGCCGGATCGCATCGAGGCCGCACGGTTGTCCGGCACGTAGTGAAGCTTTTGCGCAGCCTTGAGCACCTTGGTGCGGGTCTTTTCCGAGATTCGCCCCGCGCCGCGCATCACCTGACTGGCCGTCGCGATGGACACGCCAGCCTCTCGAGCGACGGTTTCAAGTTTCGGTTTGCCTGCCATTCCACGCCCAGATGATTAAACGATATATCGAAATTCTTCCACCAACAGGGCAAAACATCAATGATTTTCAGTTATTTTCTCAATGGCTTTCCGCGCATGCACGGCATACGGGCAGAAAAACATTGACATCTGATATAACGTTATATCAAAATTAACCATCGAATGGCGACCCAGCGTTCAGTCACGTCGCCGACCGAGACTGCGGGGCAAGGACGTCATGTCGTCTCTATCCGTCCCGCACATGCGCCCCGCGTCTGATCGCGGAGCAGGGAGAGACAACGCAAGGGGGAGGAAAAAATGACCCTTCGATTGAAGATTGCGGGCGCCGTATCCGGGCTCGCCGTTCTGGTGGGCGCCACGGTGGTGCAGGCCGACGTGCTGTTTTGGTCGACACAGGCCAAGCCGGTGGAGGAAGCCCAGGCAATGCGCGAGCAGGTTCTGGCCGGTGCCGGAGATACGGTTGACTATCAACCGAACGATGGCGGCCCTTGGCTGACACGTTTGAACGCCGAGCTGCAAGCGGGGTCTGGATCGATAGGCGTGCTTGGGGCGCTGCACGGGGATTTCTCGGCGATGGACCCCGAGAACCTGATTGATCTCGACGCTCTGGGCGTAAGCGCCGCAAGCGACACATTCAACAGCCTTGCCCAGCTCGGCACGGACAAGCCGCAGTACATTCCCTGGATGCAGGCGAGCTACATCATGGCCGCAAACAAGCAAGCGTTGGAGTATCTGCCCGAGGGCGCGGATATCGACGCCCTGACCTACGACCAGCTGATCGCATGGGCGGCGAATGTGCACGAGGGCACAGGCTCGCCGAAGTTCGGCTTTCCGGCCGGTCCGAAGGGGCTGAAGCACCGGTTCTTCCAAGGCTATCTCTATCCCTCCTACACCAACGGCGTGGTGCGGACCTTTGCGTCACCCGAGGCCGTCACCGCCTGGGAGAAATTCGCCGAGCTGTGGGAGCATACGAACCCCGCCTCGACCAACTTCTCCTTCCTTCAGGAGCAGCTTTTGTCTGGGGATGCATGGATCGTCTTCGACCACACCTCGCGTCTCGCACAGGCCTTCAATGAACGGCCCGACGACTTTGTTGCCTTCCCGGCACCCGCAGGCCCGGCGGGGCGCGGCTTCATGCCGGTGATCGCAGGCATCGCCATTCCCAAGACCGCGCCCGACATGGATGCGGCAAAGGATTTGGTGAAGTACATGCTCTCGCCCGAGACGCAGATCGCGACCCTGCGGGCCACCAGCTTCTTCCCCGTTGTAGACGTGGAATTGCCCGATGATCTGCCGCCTTCCGTGCAAGCCGCAGGCGCGGCTGTCGCCAAGATGAGCGGCGCGCCTGATGCGAACCCCGGCCTGCTGCCTGCCGGTCTTGGTGACAAGGGCGGTGATTTCAACCGGGTCTTCGTCGACACCTTCGAGCGGATCATCCTGGCCCGTCAGCCCATCGAGGCCGTGCTGGAAGACCAGAAGAAGCGCCTGGCCGCCATCATGGAAGAGACCGGCGCGCCGTGCTGGGCCCCTGATGCGCCGTCCGAAGGCGCCTGCCCGGTCGAGTAACCGCTCAGGCCTCGTCCGGGCCTGCCCTCCCGGGCCCGGACATCCTCTCCTCTGAAAACACATTTGTGGCGCGGATGCGCCAGTCAGGAGTGCCGTCATGAACGCCCGGATCCTTCCGTACGTCCTGATCCTCCCGGTCACGCTGTTCTTGTGCCTGTTTTTCCTCTACCCCTTTGTTCTTGTTTCGAAACAGGCCTTCAGCACCGGCGCAGGCTTCACCCTCGATAACTTCCGTGAGGTCGTCTCCTACTGGAAGTTCCCCATCTCCATGCAGAACACGCTGCTATTGGCCGCCGCGGTGGTGCCCGTGCAGCTGGCGCTGGCCCTCCTGATGGCCACGATGGTCAATAGGATGCAGAAGGGTCGCGACATCGTCCTCTACATCTGGACCATCCCGCTGGGTATTTCTGACCTCGCCGCGGGCATCATCTGGCTGGCGATCTTCGAGCAATCGGGCTTCCTGAACTCGATGATGAGCGGGTTGGGGATCGTCGATCAGCCGGTCAACTTCCTGTCCTACACACACCCCGGGATCGTCTTCCTCGCCATTGCGTTGGCCGAGATCTGGCGGGCAACGGCGATCATGCTCGTGATCCTCGTGGCAGGCATCGGGCTTATCCCCAAGGAATACTACGAGGCAGCGGAGGTCTTCGGGGCCTCGCCTTGGAAGCGCTTCACGCGGATCACCCTGCCGATGCTGCGGCCTTCCTTGCAGACGGCGCTGGTCCTGCGCGTGATCTTGGCCTTCGAGATATTCGCGGTGGTCGCAGCGCTTGGCGGCACGCTCTTCCCAGTCCTCATGGGTGAGACCTACGCCTATCAGTTCGACCTGCTCGACAGTGGAGCAGCGGCGGCGATGGCGCTGATCATCCTCGGCATCTCGATTGCCTTCACCCTCGTCATCCTGCGCGTGCTGCGCGTCCCGAAAGGAGCAACGATATGACCGATGCGACTGCAACAGACGTCGCCCCTGGAGATGCAGGGGCGGCCGGGCGGTATCTTTACATCGCCTCCGTCGTCTTCCTCTGCGCCTGGGTGATCGTGCCGATCTACTTCCTGCTGATCAACACGCTGTCGTCTCCGGAAACCGTCAACAGCTTCCCCAAGCCGTTCTGGCCGGAGTTCGACCTCGGCAGCCTGACCTTCTTCGCAGGCTTTGCGGGGATGCTGACGGCGCTGAAGAACTCGGTGCTGGTGGCGGCGATGACTATGGTGATGTCAATCATCATCGGGGCACCGGCAGGCTATGCGCTCTCGCGCTTCGATTTTCCGGGCAAGGGGCTGTTTCGACTCCTGATCCTGCTGACGCGGGCCTTCCCCCTGCCCCTTCTGGCGCTGCCGCTCGCGGTGATGTTCATCCAGACGGGGCTCGATGACACGGCCTTTGGGCTGGCCCTCGTGCACACCACACTGGCCATTCCATTTGCGGTGCTGATCACCTTCTCGCTCTTCTCCGGCATCCCGATTGAGCTGGAAGAAGCGGCATGGACCCTTGGATGCACGCGGCTCACGGCGTTTACCAAGGTGGTACTACCGCTGATCCTGCCGGGCATCACCGCCTCGGCGATCTTCGCCTTCGTGATCTCGTGGAACGAAGTGTTCGCGGCCGCCGTGCTGACCATCGAGAACCGGACGCTCACCGCGTTCCTGCTGCAGAACCTCGACACCTCGCCGCTGCATCTGAAATTTGCCGGTGGCTTCATCCTCGTGGTGCCCGCGCTGATCTTCATCTTTGCGGTGCGCAAGTACCTCTTTGCCATGTGGGGCATCGCCAACCGTTAAGGAGGGCGGCGACCAGAAAAAGGAACCTAAGATATGGCTCGTATTGAAATCAAGAACGTCGCAAAGACCTTTGGCGCGTATCAGGCGCTGCATGACATCAACCTGACCATCGAAGATCAGGAGTTCATGGTGCTGCTGGGCGCCTCGGGCTGCGGCAAATCCACCTTGCTGCGCATCATCGCGGGGCTGGAAACGGCCACCACTGGCGAGGTCTGGATCGGTGGGCGGCGCATCGACAACCTCTCACCCAAGGATCGCGGCATCTCGATGGTCTTCCAGAACTACGCGGTCTTCCCGCATCTGACGGTCTTCGAGAACATCGGCTTTGGTCTGCGGATGCAGAAGCTGCCGAATGACGAAGTCACGCGCCGGGTCGAGCGCACGGCGGGGCTGATGCATATTGAGCAGTTGCTGAAACGCTATTCCGGGGAGCTATCGGGCGGTCAGCGCCAGCGGGTCGCGGTGGCGCGCGCGCTGGCGATGGAGCCGGATGTGATCCTGATGGACGAGCCACTCTCGAACCTCGACGCGCTCTTGCGGATGGAGATGCGCGCGGAGCTAAAAGGCGTGCTGGCCGAGAGCAAGACGACGGCGATCTATGTGACCCACGATCAGGTGGAGGCCATGAGCATGGCAGACCGCATCAGCGTGATGCACGAAGGCAAGATCGTGCAAGCCGCCTCGCCCATCGAGGTCTATCGCAACCCATCCGCCGAGTTTGTCGCAGGTTTCATCGGCAACCCGCCTATGAACTTCTTACCCGCCAACCCAGCGGAGAGCGGCAAATGGCAGGTAGCAGGCCAGGTGATCGATGGGCCGGGGGCCTCCGCGCCCTTGAAGTTCGCGATCCGCCCTGAAGACCTGCGTCTTTCGGAAGATGGCATCAAGGCAGTGGCAAAGGTGGTGGAGCCCTTGGGCGCGCATCTGTTGGTCACCTGCGAGGTCGATGGGCAGCTTTTCCGTGCGGTCCTGGACAGTGACTTCAAGATTAAACCCGGCGAGGTGCTGACGCTGACGCCACAGCCCGATCGCGTGCGTTGGTTTGATCCGCAGACCACGCTGGCCGTCGCGTAGGGGCGCTCATGACAGAAGATCTGATCGAACAGGCCAAGGCGATCCTGCGGCGCAACGACCGGGGCGGCTATACCGTACCGACCCATGGGCTCTATCCCTTCCAGTGGAACTGGGACAGCTGCCTCAGTGCGCTAGGGTTTTCGCACTTCGACGAAGAACGCGCATGGACAGAGATCGACACGCTCTTTGCCAATCAATGGCCCGACGGGATGGTGCCACATATCGTCTTCCACGAAGAAGACGATGGATACTTCCCCGGTCCGGATGTCTGGCGCACCGGGCGGTCGGTGCCCACGTCGGGTATCACGCAACCGCCCGTCGCAGGCTTTGCTGTGCGTCGCCTCGTGGACCGGGCACGCGACCCGGACTTGGCGGCCACCCGCGCGCGCGCGCTGCTGCCGATGATCCACGCCTGGCACGAATGGTTCTATCGCTGTCGCGACCCGCAGGGCACCGGGCTTGTCGCAATCATTCACCCCTGGGAATCCGGGCGTGACAATTCCGTCGATTGGGATGACGTCTTCGAGCGCGTGCCCACAGAGGGTGTCGAACCGTTCAGTCGCCGCGACATTCAGCACGCCAACCCCTCGCATAGGCCCACGCAGGCGCAATACGAACGCTACATCTGGCTGGTCCAGCGGTTCCGCAGCTTTGGCTGGGACAATACCAGACTCCACGACGCCTCGCCGTTTCAGGTGGTCGACCCCGGCTTCAACGCCATTCTGATCCGGTCATGCACCGATCTTGCAGACCTCGCCGAGCAGTTTGGCCTGACAGAGATGGCCGCGCAATCGCGCGCCTTTGCAGCCCGAGGCATCGCCGCAATGGAAACGCTCTGGAGCGATGGCATTGGTCAATATCTCTGTCAGGACCGGACCACAGGAGCGTTGATTCAGAGCCCATCCATCGCGGGCTTGCTGGCAGGGTTTGCGCCAATCCCCGCGTCGCGAGCAGGGGCAATTGCCAAGCGGCTCGCCACTTTGGGCGGACAGGTGGACTACCTTGTGCCAAGCCACGAGCCAAGCGCGGCGGAGTTTGACAGCCTGCGCTATTGGCGCGGGCCTGTCTGGCTGATCGTGAATTACATGATCGCTGATGGGCTCATTCGCAGCGGTCAGGGGGGCATTGCCCAACGGATCGTCGCGGATAGCCTGCGCCTGATTGAACGCAGCGGATTTGCCGAGTACTACGACCCCATCACCGCCGAACCCTGTGGCGGCGACCAGTTTACCTGGACGGCAGCCATCGTCATCGAATTTCTCAATCAGGAACTGACACCTGCATGAAACGCTCGCGGATCAACGACATCATGGCGGACGCGGATGAGATGATCCGCGCGTGCGGGTTCGTTCTGCCACCCTTCGCCTATTGGTCACCCGAGACGTTCAAGGCCCGGCGTATCGAGGCGGCGGCGGTGATTGAGGCGCGCTGTGGTTGGGACATCACCGACTACGGTGCCGGTCGGTATGATGAGATGGGCCTCTTTCTCTTCACCCTGCGCAACGGGCGCCTGGCTGATCTGCAGCGCGGCGGCGGCATGTGCTATGCAGAAAAGCTGCTGATCTCGAGACAGGATCAGCTCAGCCCGATGCATACCCATGTGATCAAGGCCGAGGACATCATCAACCGGGGTGGCGCCACGCTGGTGATCGAGCTCTTTGGTTCAGATGACCACGGCCGATTTGCCGAAGACCGGGGCGGTACGGTCTGGTGCGATGGGCTGCGCCGCGATTTTGCGCCCGGTGAGAAACTCAAACTGGCACCCGGCGAGAGCGTCACGCTCATGCCCGGCGACTGGCACGCCTTCTGGGGCGAAGGTGGCGATGTGCTGATCGGCGAGGTCTCGACAGTTAACGACGATGAGACGGACAACATCTTTCGCGAACCCATCGGGCGCTTTGCCGAAATCGAGGAAGATGTAGACCCCACCCACCTTCTGGTCAGCGACTACCGCAGTTGGTTGACATAAGGCGCAGCTATTCCTGACGGTTCTGCCGCAAAACAGTCCTGGACGGGCTCAAACGGCTGACCTTTGCGGGATTGCCGGACACCAGCGTATCCGCTGCCACATTGCGGCGCACCACCGATCCCGCTGCGATGACGGCACCCTCACCGATCCGGACATCGGGCAGGATCACCGCGCCAGCGCCGACGGTGACATGAGCGCCGATTCGGACGTTGCCCGCTATTGTAACTCCCGGCCCGATACTGACGAAATCGTCAACGAAACTATGGTGCCCGATATTGGCGCTGCGATTGACGAGGGCGTAGTCGCCCAGCACGCAGAGCCCGCCGATCACCGCGCCAGCGTTCACGAAGGCGCCCTGCCCCAAACGTGTGCTGGAGGCAATGATCGCCGTCGGGTCGAGCAATCCCGGATGTGGTGTAAACCCTGCTTCGAGCGCCTGATCACGCAATGATTGACGGTTCCCCGGCGCAAAGGCACAAGGTACGAAGGCAGCACCTGGAAAACGCGCCATACAGTCCTCAAGCGACATCAGCTTGTCGCGCTGCCACAACCGGTTCGTGTCATCACGCGACACCGCGGCCAGCAGTATAATCCCGGTCCGCCGGACCGTCTCCTCATAGTCGATCGTGAGAGGGCTCTTGGTCCCAAAAAGGATGATATCGGGTTTAGGCGTCATGAAAACCTTGCGGATATCGGACAAAGCACCCTTCGGGCGCGGGTCTTTCGCGGCACAACGCACGCGGTGGACAAAACATTTCTTCGAAAGACATGCAACTTTTGCACCGCTTTGTGAACGTGTTCATTTACAATATGCCGACCCACGGTAACCATTTTTCCACATTTATTTCACGCGAAGGCCCCACAAACGTGCTATGACAGCGCCTGACTTTCATTGCAGGCGGATCAAATCCACCAAAACCCTTACCAGCGAAGCTTAAGGCTTAACACTTTCAAGCAGCGGTTCACGACCGCCGAATGCCAAGAATACTTTTGAAGAACAGAAGATTTAGACAACACCAAATGCAAGACGACATCGCCATACGATCGACAGACGCCAAGGTGTCGGCGACCGGGACACTGATCCATGACTGCCGAAGAGGTGTCGTGCAGGTGCCGGGCAAGGGCGAGGTCGCTCTCACCCCTGACGAGGATGCGGTTCTCTTCTGGTGCACATCGGGGGCGCCCCTTGAACGGCTCGGCCAGTTGAGCGGTACACCAGTTGGCCAGTTGGAACAGCTGCAGGCGGGGCTGGCCGACAAACTTGGGCTAACGACCGACAGCTTGGCTTCGTACCACCTGCGCTATGCAGATGGCGAAGCGGTCCGCCCCAGCCAGCCGTGGTCGAAGCGTACGATGGCGCAGTGTGTCCATGACCGGCTCGCGCAACGTAATCCGGACGAGATGTTTCTCTATCTGGCGGAGGGCGGCGCGCTGAGTGTCGGCGAACTCTTCCAGTTGGTCGTCAAAGTCCGTGCGGCGTTTCGGGCTGCTGGTGTCGAATGCGGGAACGTGATCGCCGCGGACAGCTCCCTGCGGTTGGAAACCTACGTGCTCACGCTTGCCGCGTGGCTGCATGGTGCGCCGATCATCCGGCTTAACAATAATGCAGGCCGCGAGGTGATGCGCAGCCAGCTGGATCGCACCCCGGCCAAGCTCACCTTCACTGTGCGCTCTGATGATCTGTCTGATCTGCAAAGCGCAGGTCGCGTGATCACCCTCGCTGACGATCTGGAGCACACGACGGACGGAGATTTTGAAACCTGGTTGAGTGCCGCGCCAGAGCCTGTGGCCGCCGACGAGACACCTGCCGCCGTCAGCCCTGAGGATCTGTGCATTATCTCCTCCACCAGCGGCTCGACGGGTCTGCCAAAGGCGGTTCTGCTGTCACATGGCGCGATATGGTTCGGGGCTGACCGGGCCACCCGCCTCGCCGACTTTTCCAGCGATGACCTCCTGTGCTCCGCTGGCGATTTCATCGGCGACATGTCGTCCCACGTAGCGCTCCATATTCCGCTGATGCGCCCCACCAAGGTGCTGCTGCCCAGAGCCAGATCACGTCGATCACCGCTCGACTTCGCGATGGACTGCGTCACAGCAAATGTGACAGTCGCAATGGCGGTCCCGGCAGCGCTGCGCGCAATCATGGCCTCCGGCGACCGGATCGCGGGCCCGTTTTCGCGCCAATTGCGCTACCTCATGAGTGCCTCGGCGCCCTTCGGCACGCCGCTGGCCAAGGCCTTCCGCGCACGGTCCAACGCGCAGATTATCGAATACATGGGCAGCCGCGAATATGGTGGCGCCTTCCTGGCGCGCACCAATGCCGTCCGCGTCTTGAGCGCCGGAGGTGGTTTCGAAAACGAAGTGCTGGCCCGATTGGTGACCGCTGAGGGCAAGCTTGCAGCGCCCGGTGAAACCGGCAAGCTTCTCGTGGTGTCGCTGAGCACGATGGACGGCTATATCAGGCCCGACGATCAGGACGCGAACGGGTATGCCAGCCTGCCCGAGCGCCCACCGGGATATGCGCTGTGGTTCGATAGCGGTGATCTCGCCTGCTATAACGCGGACGGCGGCATCACCCTTCTGGGGCGGTCAACGGACCTGATGAAGGGGCCGGATGGGCAGATCGTGATGCCAATCGAAATCGAGAACATCCTGCATGCCGATGCGCGGGTCAAAGAGGCTTGCGTGTTTTCCGTCCTTGACCCTGAAGGCTTTGAGCGGATCGGGGGTGCGGTGATCCCGAAGGGTGAAATCGACCCATCGCTAGAGCCCGCTTTGAGAGCGCTGGTACAAGAGAAACTGGGGCACCTGAGAACCCCTGTCGGCCTGATGATTGCGGGCGATGTCCCGCGGGTCGCACAGAACAAGGTCAATAAGGCCGCGCTCAAGGCACTGTTTATAGAGCAAAAATTGCAATCGACAGAAACGCAGAACGAGTTTTACTAGGTAAGGATTGTTGACGTGTTAGAGAAAATGATCAAGGTAGACCAATCCCGTCAAGTGGATGCGATCAGCTGGATTGACCGCTGCCTAAGCGCTGCGGACCCCGGGCAACCGATCCTCGTCATCGACGGTAAGGAGCTGAGCTACAAGCTCTTCGCACAGCGGGTCAGGAAGCTGACCCGCGTGCTGGGTGAGCTTTGCGATGCGCAGGCTGGCGTGGCGCTGTGCACCCGATCCCCGGTGGAGATGGCACAGCTCTTTGTCGCTGCCTTGCGCGCGGGTATCCCCGTCATCAGCCTCAACCCCGATCTGACCAGTGCCGAGCGGCGCCTTGCACTGACGGCCAGCGGCGTGTCCCACGTGGTGCTCGACCGTGACATCCTGGACCAGGCGCCGCTGCCCGAGGGGCTGACACATACAGCCATCGAAACAGAAGCCGCGGCGACCGGGCTGGTCGGGCGGCTTCTGGGTGGTGGTGCCTCAAAGACAGCGCGTGCCGGTCTGGCAAAGCTGATCGACGCGGCTGAGCCGGTCGACGAGGCCGTCGCACCGGACCCCGATAGCACAGCGATGCTGCTGATGACCTCGGGCACGACCAGCCAGCCCAAGTTCGTTGAGCTCAGCCATCGCAACCTCGAGGCCCAGCTCAAAGCCTTCGCCGAGGTCTACGGGCTTGATCGCGACGCGCGCATTCTCAATCCGCTGCCGCTGCATTTCACCGATGGGATCATGCATGGCCCTCTGCACGCGCTTTTTGCAGGCGCGACGCTCTACCGGCCATCGTCCTTCCAGTTCGAGCAACTCGAAGATCTGGTCCTGTCGATCTACCGCGACCGTATCAGCCATTTTATCACTGTGCCGACGATCATGGCGATGATCATGGGGCTGCCCGCGTCATTCGACGACGCCTTCGACACGCCCGAGTTCAAGATGATCCGCTCCAGCGGCGACCGTCTGCCCCTCCCGCTGTGGGAGGCCTTTGAGGACCGCTTCGGGATCATAGTGACCAACACCTACGGGCTGTCTGAGACTGTGAGCGAGGCGACGTATTGCTACCCGGCGGACCGATACAAGCGCGGCACAATTGGCACGCCCGTCGGCTGCGAGGTCGAGCTTCGCGACGCCGACGGCAACGCGGTCGACGTGGGTGTGGAAGGCGAGCTCGCCATTCGAGGCGACATCATCGCCAAAGGGTATCGGGCGAGCCCGGAGTTGACTGCGGCGGCCTTCCGGAATGGATGGTTTAAGACCGGCGATCTGGCGATCCAGGACGCTGACGGATTTCTGACCATCACGGGCCGCTCCAGCGGGATCATCATCTCGGGCGGCATCAACATTCAGCCAGCCGACATCTCCGATACGTTGCTCCGCCATCCTTCCGTCGCCGGTGCGGTGGCGTTTGGTGTGAGCGATCCAACATTCGGTGAAAAGGTGGTGGCAGCTGTGACCCTGGCGCCGACGTATGACGCAACCGACGACACAAAGGCGAATTTGATCGCCCACTGTCGAGAGCATCTCGCTCCGCACAAAGTCCCACGTGATCTCATGATGCTCGACCAAATCCCACGCACGCCGTCGGGCAAGGCTTTGATCGGTGAGTTGCAAACACTTGCTCAAACCGCCGGGGCAAGCGGCGGGAAGAATGGCGTGCCGTTGGAGGAAGACGTACTCGTTCTTGCGGCGGAGGTTTTCAACTGCCCTGCAGAAGAGCTGTCGCTAACCTCCGAGCCGAAGACAACCGTCGGCTGGGACAGCTTTGCGCACGTCCAATTGATCCTCGCGGCCGAGACGCGATACGACATCAAGATCCCGGCGCGGGACTTTCTTGGTGTGAAGACGCTGGGCGATTTGGCGCGTTTGCTGGAGAAGACCTGTGGCCAGGCAGCCTGATCAGAAAGATAGCCGCAGCTATCTGGAAGCAAACCAACAGGCGGCGCCACCAAGGGTCTGGGCCGTGGCAGGTGTGCTCGTCGCGCTCTTTGTCCTCGGCATCGGCCTTTACGACGTTTTGCGCTGACGGGCGGATCAGAGCATGCAGTTTGTGTCGCTTCCATGGTTTGCTTGGATGTGGGTGACGGTCACGCTCTATTGGCTGGTGCCGCGCGCAGCACGGCTCTATACGCTCGTGGCGCTCTCCTTCCTCTTTCTGTTGTCGATCTCACCGATTTCGGTCGCGCTGCTTTGTGCGTTCGTCGGCCTCTGCCATATGGTCGGCAACCGGGCACGGGTGAGCGGCCCAGTCCTGATCGCGGCCATCGCAACGATGGTGTTGGCCCTGATCTGGTTCAAGCTGGGCATCACGATCGACAGCAGCAACTTGGCCGAGACTGTCGTGATCCCGCTTGGCCTGAGCTACTACACGTTCCGATCCGTACACTTTCTGATGGAGCGTTTTGCCGACCGGCAGCCACCCTGCAGTTTCCGGGATCTCGTCGCTTATCTGTTTTTCCTGCCGACTTTCGTGATCGGCCCGATTCACCGCATTGATGACTTTCTCCGCGATCTGAAGCGGCAAAGGTTCGACAGCGTGCTGCTCTCAGAGGGTGCCGAGCGGATCCTCTACGGCTATGTCAAGATCAGTGTGCTGAGCAATTTTCTGGTGCAGCGGCAATTCGGCGACTGGATCGCCGGTCTGCCCGAGCAGGACGGTGCGTTGGTGGCCTATCTCACCGTCGTTCAGACCGGTCTGAACATCTATTTGCAGTTCTCCGGGCACTCCGACATCGCCATCGGCTTCGCACGGCTGCTCGGCTTCCGGATCATCGAGAATTTCAACTGGCCCTATCTGCAAACCAATATCAGCAGCTTCTGGCGGGCCTGGCATATCTCGCTCTCCCGGTGGTGCCGTGACTATATCTATGACTCAGTCGTCAGCGTCACGCGGTGGCCCGCGCTGGGGGCGCTCATGACGATGTTCGTGATCGGCATGTGGCACGAGATCTCGATGCGCTATCTGTATTGGGGTCTGTATCACGGGCTCGGGATCGTCGTGTGGCAGTATTGGCAAACGGTGAAAACCACCTGGTTGCCCCCCGTGCCGACGCGATACGTCCCTGTCACCGATGCGATCAGCATCCTCTTGACCGTACATTTTGTCTGGTTGAGCTTCGTAATCGTCAGCGTCCCGCATCCGGCTGATGCGATCGATGTCTATCGCACGCTTCTGGGAGTTTTGTTTTGATGTATGGATATTTGAACGCCCGGTTTGGACCAAAGGTCGCAACAGTGCTCTGCGGTATCTGGTTTGCCGCGCTGATCATCGCCGCCGGTCTTTGCAGTTTCGAGGCGCCGGCGCCTTTCGGGTACAACGGGCGATGAGGTTCTTCGGAGCAAATCGAGAGCGGAAGAGCGAGTTGACCTTTGTGCTCGTTCTTCTTGGCGTGCTTTTTCTGAGCCTCGGGCTCGCCGAAGCCGTGCTGCGCTCGCAGGGCGTGTTGATTTCAGGCCCGCTTGACGAGGACTTCGATTGGGCGCGGTTTCGGGACGAGGTCGGCGTTTCAGATGATCAGCTCAGCACCTACGGCTTCGTGCCAAACAGCACATTCGGGGATATCGAGATCAATGCACGTGGCAATCGCGGACCAGATGTCGAGCTGCCAAAGCCAGAGGGCCGGGCCCGCCTCGCTGTGCTCGGCACCAGCACGATCCTCGGGCCGGGCTTGCCGCAAGACCAGACGATACCGGCCCAGTTGGTAGGGATATTGAACGAACAAGCATCGGCGTGCAGTTTCGACTACGTGTCGATCTCCGGACCCGCCTATGGTTTTGATGATCTGCGGCAACTCTTTGGCCGCCTACCCCCGACTCTGGGTATTGACGCCATTGTGCTGGTGCACCCCGGGTACAGCCCGAGTCTCGAACGCTTGCAAAGGGCGACTGCGGATGCGGAGAGACCCGACCCAATCGCAGGAGAGCACTTGCCGTTGCTGGGCAAACTCAAACTCTACTGGCAGCTTCGCAATTACACGCCCTATTGGCGTGCGAGCGGACGAGGCAGCCCCGGCGAAGCCGTCGCGCAAGAGGTCGAGGCGTTGGAGCGCCTGCTGGCGACCTTTGGCACGACCGATGTCTTCTACTTCGAGAGTTTCGCAAAAAACCGTCAAGCAGAGGACGGTATCCGCGCCCTCTGGAGGACGGCGTCCGCATCAATTTTTGATGGCGCAAACGCTCTCTCTCATTCAACCGCACTGCAGGCCATCGCACCGGTTCCGACGAATTACCTCTCGGGCTCACATTATTCGGCGCAAGGGGCCCGGCAAGCCGCGGAGAGGATCGCATCGGTCCTCACCGCATCTCCCGAGTTTGAGAGTGCGACCTGCCGGTAACCACTTCGCGGGACCGATGTCGGTTTGTAGGTGCGAAGCAAGCTATCAGACGGACGCGACTTCTGCGCCGCCAATCTTGTTCTTTGACGTGATGAACTGACCGCCGGTATCCATCAATGCGTCCGTGCGCAGTTTGAGCGCCGCCGTCGAGGCGGCGGTTTCCTCGAACATCGCGACATTCTGCTGTGTGACCTCATCGAGCTGCGTCATGGTGGTGCTCACCTGTTCCAGCGCGCCGGTTTGTTCAACCGTCGCCGATGCAACCGTGGTCATCGCAGCATTCAGCCCATCGATGAACTCCGAGATCTGCGCGATTGCATCACCGGTCTGATCGACCTGCGCTGCACCCGTCACGACCTGGGCTTCGCTGGCTGCAATCAGATCGTTGATTTCGCTCGCGGCATTCGCTGCGCGTTGCGCAAGTGCCCGCACCTCCGAGGCGACAACGCTGAACCCGCGCCCACTCTCACCGGCACGCGCTGCTTCGACGCCGGCATTCAGCGCCAATAGATTGGTCTGAAATGAGATGTCGTCGATGAGCGACGTGACCTTGGAGATCTCGCGCGACGCCTCGACGATCGACTTCATCGAGCTCACGGCTTTCTTTACAATGTCGCCCGACTGCTCGGCGATCTGCATAGCTTGACCAGTAAGGTCCCGCGCATCCCCTGCCTGCTCCGCGACCGACCGGACCGAGGCAGAAAGCTGGGCGACAGCGCTCGACGACTCTTGCAGAGACATGGCTTGCGTCTCGGTCCGTTTGGCCAAGGATTCGGTTGCGCCTGCAATCGCATTGGTATCGAGATCAATCGCCCCTGCATTTTCAAGCACCGCATCGACCAGCTTGGCGATCTGCATCAGCGAGGCGTTGAAGGCATCCTGCAGGGCAAGGAAGGCGCCTTTGAACTCGCCATCCATCCGCGCGCTCAAATCGCCATCGTGCATCTTGCGCGTGACGGCAAAAATAGCATCAACGCCGGTTTCAATCGATTCCAGAAGGTCATCCACGTGACGACTGACCAAGGCGAGGTCCTCGTGAGTCGTCTCCATCGAGACGCGTGTTGAGAAATCGCCGTTGCCCGCAGCCTGCGAGACCAGCCCGATCTTCTCTTGTAGCGCGTCCTGCTCTTTCTGCCGTTTCGCGCTCTCAGCGGCGACGCGAGCCTGCTCTTCCTGCAGCGCCTTCTGCTCGGCGAGCATGCGGGTTTGTTCCTCTGCCATCGCGCGATGCTCCTCGGCGGCCTTCTCAGCTGCCTTCGTCAGATCGATGTTCCGGATGAGCGACTGGCGGAAAGAGCTTGCTGCCGTTGCGATCCGTCCGATCTCGGTATTGCTTGCAAGATCGTCGAAAGTGACCGCTGTGTCGCCGCCGGCGAGCGTCGATATGCGGCCGGAGATATCCTGCGCCGGACCGACGGCGGAGCGGTGCAGGACAAATCCGATGCCAATCGCCATACCTCCGCAGATCGTCGCGGTCGCGATCGCGATGGCGAGGCCCATCAGCTTGGACCACCGGATGTCATCATCGAGATCCCGGGTCTGCTCATAAAGGTTCACATCAACGGTCGAATCGAGCTTGGCCAACGCATCGAGGGCGGGGCCGTCGGAGATCTTCACCAAGGCGTCGATCTCGGTCGCCGTCAGCCCGTTTGCAACGGCCTCCTGCGCGTCCTGCAGCGCGCTTCGATAGGCCGCAACAGTCCCTGCCAGTGCGTCGAGCGCTGCAATCTCAGCGTCACTGTTCAGCTCCGCACGATAATACTCGAGGTCTTTCTCCGCCCGGTCGAGCGCCGCTTCGATCTTTGCCACGCGAGCTTCGTCCTTCCGGAGAACATAATTCTTGAACTGGTGGATCATCCCGCCGAACCCCATTGCGGCACGCAGATCGTTCAGCAGACCGGATTTGCTTCGATTTTCTGAGCCCGGCGGCAGGGCCGTTGCCTCTGCATAAGCCTGCCGCTGCTGTTCGGAGATCTCGGCAAGGGCGTCTAGCGCCGGGCCATCATCGATCTTGACCGCGCTATCGATCTCTTCCGGTGTCGCACCTGCCTCGAAGAGGGTCCTGGCTTCATCTGTCTTCTCTTCGTAGGCCAAAATGACGCTTGTGATGCGTTCCGCATGAACACGGTTTTCCGCACTGGTAAGCGCAAGACGCTGCAACGATGTCTTTGCAGCATGCGCCTCGTCAAAGACCGCTTCATAGTGTCGCTCGGTCCCGCGCAGGACATAATTCTTAAAAGAGTGGATGAGCCCACCATATCCCATGTAGGTGACGACCTCGCGCAACTCGATGCCAACGGGATCAGCCGAGTGTGACAGCACCCCCGCATCACGTTCGGATTCGCTCAGAAGAAAGACGATGACCGCGGCGCAGGCGGTTAGGACCAGCCCCATGGACGTCAGCGCCAGAACGATCAGGCGAGACAAGTTTTTCAGAGAGGTCTGTTGGAGCGAGTCGAGCGGCATCGTGGCCTCCTTGTGGCACTTAGATGAAACCCCGCATACGATAGAATACACTAATAGTTTCTTTACTCAGAAGCGCTCCGAACGATGTAAGCGCACGACATCATTCATTTTTTCCAATGCGGCTCGCGCAAGCGAAGAGATGCCGATTGCACACGCAAAACGCGAAACGAGTGACTGACGCGGTTTCACATGCCGGTTACACTCCAAACCTATCCAGCCCGGACACACGAACCAAAGGACCCACCATGTCGATGTCACTCAACCGTCGCGGCTTTCTGGCCAGCACTGCAGGCTTCATCGCGCTGCATCCGTTCTCGGCCAATGCCAGCACAAACCAGGCGCATCTGCGCATCATGGAGACCACGGACCTGCACGTGCATGTCTTTCCCTACGACTACTACGGTGACAAACCGGTGGACACGGTTGGGTTGGCACGGACGGCGGCGCTGATCCAGGGCATTCGTGATGAGTCGTCCAACGCGCTTCTCATTGACAACGGCGACTTCCTGCAGGGCAACCCGATGGGTGACTACATCGCCTACGAGCGCGGGATGAAAGAGGGTGATTTGCATCCGGTCATCCAGGCGATGAACACACTGGGCTTCGATGCGTCGACGCTGGGCAATCACGAGTTCAACTACGGGCTCGATTTCCTGATGAAGTCACTTGCGGGCGCGGACTTCCCGGTGGTCAGCGCAAATGTGGCACTGGAATTGGGCAGTGATCCGACACAGGATAAGACGCTGATTCCGCCGTATGTGATCCTCGATCATACAGTTACGGATGGTGCGGGTGCGGATCACGCGATCAAGGTGGGCCTGATCGGGTTTGTCCCGCCGCAGATCATGAATTGGGACCGCCGTCATCTGGAAGGCAAGGTACAGGCGCGCGATATTCTCGAGACCGCACAGGCCTACCTTCCGCAGATGAAGGAAGAGGGCGCGGACATTATCGTTGTGCTCTCGCACTCCGGCATCGGCTCACCCAATGCCAGTGACGGCATGGAGAACGCAGCCGTTCCGCTGGCCGCATTGGATGGGGTCGATGCGATCCTGACAGGACACAGCCATCTCGTCTTCCCTTCGCCTGAATACGACGGCTTTGCGGGCGTCGATGTGGCTGCGGGTACTGTCATGGGCACGCCCGCCACCATGGGGGGCTTCTGGGGCAACCATATGGGGCTTATCGATCTGCTGATCGAAAAGGACGGCAACGAATGGCGCGTCGTCTCTTCCAGCTCCGAAGCGCGGCCCATCTCGAAACGCAACGAAGACCGCAGTGTGACGCCTCTGGTCGAGAGCGATGACGCCGTACTGGCGTCGGTGCAAACGGAGCATGACGAGACACTTGCCTATGTGCGGCGCGCGGTCGGCAAGACGGACGCGCCGTTGCACAGCTACTTTGCCCTGGTGGCGGACGATCCGTCAGTGCAGATCGTGTCCATCGCCCAGCTCTGGTACATCGAGCAGATGCTGAAGGGCACTGAACACGAAGGTCTGCCCATTCTTTCCGCCGCCGCCCCCTTCAAGGCCGGAGGTCGCGGCGGGCCGGAATATTTCACCGACGTGCCCGCCGGCGATGTGGCGATCAAGAACGTAGCCGACCTCTATCTCTACCCCAACACCACGCGGGCCGTGCGGGTCACTGGGCAGCAGGTCAAGGACTGGCTGGAGCGGTCGGCAGGCATCTTCAACCGCGTCGAGCCGGGCGCACAGGACGCGCCGCTCATCAACGCCTCCTTCCCGAGCTACAACTTCGATGTGATCGATGGGGTCGAGTATCAGATCGATCTGTCGCAGCCCTCGAAATACGATCCGAAGGGCGAATTGCTGGACCCTGAGGCCAATCGGATCGTGAACCTGACCTACAACGGTGAGCCGCTAGATATGGAGGCAGAGTTCATCATCGCCACCAACAACTACCGCGCCGGTGGCGGCGGCAAGTTCCCCGGTGCCACGCCCGAAACAGTCATCTTCGAAGGGCCCGACACGAACCGCGATGTGATCGTGCGCTACATCGTGGAGAAGGGGACAATCAGTCCGCGGGCGGACAGCAACTGGTCCTTCGCGCCGATGGAGGGCACGACCGTCCTGTTCGACACCGGGCCAGCGGCAAAAGCCTACCTCGATCAGGTGGATGCCGAGATCGAGGCCGCGGGCGACGGGCCAGATGGGTTTGCCCGCTTCCGGATCAGCCTTTGATCCTCGCAGGTTATCCAAGGCGGGGTCAGGTCGACTTCGACCCGACCTCGCCCGGCCAACACGAGCCATTGTCTAAGAAGAAGGGCCGTGGGGCATCGGCATCCGCAAGGGCCGCAGCCCCATAGGACGTTGATACCCACAGATTTCGCGGCGCCCGCGCTCAAGACCGTTGCGTATTATCTCGACCGCTGCCAGCACCTGCTGCAACTGGTTCGCCGGGAGAACACCGCGGCCGATCTGCTGGTCACGCAAATCGCCCCGGACGGTTTCGATACCGGGACTCATCTTGCCATCGCGATCCAATTCGCCGCCCGCGCGGCGGGCCCGCCGGCAGGGGTGCAGGTTCCCGAGATACCGGATGCAATCAGCGTGCGAAGCCTCACGCGCTATCATGACGAAACGGCCATGCTGGTTGCACGCATCACACCGGACCAATTGCGCTATGTGGTCTCTCACACTGCTGGGCAAGCCGCGCTAACTCAGGAGCCAGAGGACTACATCCTCCGCTTTGCACTGCCGAATATGATCTTCCATCTGTCGATGACCTATGCGGCCCTGCGCGTCGCCGGGCTGGACCTGGGAAAAGCGGACTTCGACGCGCTACACGAGTACGGAGGAACGATCTAACCTCAGGTTCTCGGCCAAGTAGTACAAAGCCGCGCAGCGCACAACTATTTGCACAATTTTTGAGCAGAGGGTCGCAAGCCCGCTCCGAAACCCCTGTTTTCCATGGCGCAGGCCGACAAAGCGGATTTTGATCGACATTGCAGGATGTCTAGGGTTCCGCCTCTCGCAGAGGGCCAGGTCCGAGAGATATCGCTGTCCGGCGACAGACCGGGCAGTACACGGCGGGGCAAAATCCCGGGAGGCTACTGCGCTGGTTTGACCCGCGCTCCGCTCATGCCCTCCACGCGGTCATTCCATTCGACAAGAACCAATGGGGACCGAAGATGAAAAAACTGACAGCACTGACCGCAATCGCCTTGTGCCTTGGCACGGGTGCCTTTGCGCAGGAAAAGACCGAATTCAAAGTGGCCTGGTCGATCTACGTGGGCTGGATGCCCTGGGGCTACCTCGAAGAGAGCGGCATCATGGACAAATGGGCCGACAAATACGGGATCGACGTCGAGATCGTACAGATCAACGACTACATCGAGTCGATCAACCAGTATACGGCGGGCCAGTTCGATGGAGTCTCCGCTACGAATATGGACACGCTCTCGATCCCTTCGGGTGGTGGCGTGGACACCACCGCGCTGATCGTGGGCGACTATTCCAACGGCAATGACGCGGTGATCCTGAAGGGCGATGGCGATTTGGCCAGCCTCAAGGACATGCCGGTCAATCTCGTGGAGCTCTCGGTGTCGCATTATCTTCTGGCGCGCGGCCTCGACAGTGTCGGTCTTGCCGAGTCCGATCTGGGCGGGGTGATCAACACATCCGACGCCGATATGATCGCGGCGTTCGCGACCGAAGATGTGCAGGCGGTTGTGACCTGGAACCCATTGGTCTCGTCCATTCTCGAAGACCCGAAGGCGACGAAACTCTTCGACAGCTCCGACATCCCCGGCGAGATCATCGACCTGATGGTGGTGAACACCGAAACCCTGGAGGCCAATCCTGACTTCGGCAAGGCGATGGCCGGGGCTTGGTATGAAGTCATGGGCCTGATGGCAGCGGGTGATGAAGAGGTGCTCACGGCAATGGCCGAAGCCTCGGGGACGGATCTGGCGGGTTACAAGGCGCAGCTGGCTTCGACCGAGATGTTCTATGATCCCGCAGACGCGGTGACCTTCACCTCCAGCGCGGAGCTACCAAAGACCATGCTCAGCGTCGCCGAGTTCCTCTTTGACAAAGGCATTCTGGGCGAAGGCGCGCCCTCAGCCGATTTCGTGGGCGTCGCCTATCCGGACGGCAGCACGACGGGGGATGAGAACAACGTGATGTTCCGCTTCGACACGACCTACATGCAAATGGCCGCAGACGGCGCGCTCTGAGCAAGAGTGTCCGCCCCCCTTTTTTTTGGGGGGCGGGACCTACAGATGCGGATCATCAATCTAAAACCGAGCCGGCCGCTTGCGGTGTTTCTGATGCTCTTACCCTTCGTGGGGGTCTTCGTGGCCTACGCCATCGGCTCGGAAATCCGTCTGGCCGCGAACCCCTCGGACAAGCTCCTGCCCGCGCCAGGCACAGTCTGGGACACAGCGTGGCGCCTGATCACCGAACCGGACCGCCGAAGCGGGCGCATCCTCTTCTGGCATGACACCTGGGCCAGTCTGCAACGGCTCGCACTGGGTGTCGGTATCTCCGCCTTCATCGGGTTGATCTTTGGTTTGGCCATTGGACTGTTGCCTCTGATGCGCAGCTTTCTGGCACAGTTCGTGGCGGTGCTGTCGATGATCCCTCCGCTCGCACTGCTACCAATATTGTTCATCGTCTTCGGCCTTGGCGAACTCTCCAAAGTCGTTCTTATTATTGTGGGCACCCTGCCCTTCCTGATCCGGGACCTCAGCCAGCGGGTCATCGAAGTGCCACAGGAGATGATCGTCAAGGCTCAGACCTTGGGAGCTTCAAGCTGGGTTATCGCACTGCGCGTGGCCCTGCCGCAGTTGATGCCGCGCCTGATCCTCGCCGTGCGCCTGTCGCTCGGGCCCGCCTGGCTCTTCCTGATTGCGGCGGAGGCCATCGCGTCGGATCTCGGCCTTGGCTATCGCATCTTCCTCGTCCGCCGCTATCTCGCAATGGACGTGATCCTGACTTACGTCATCTGGATCACGCTGCTCGCCTTCCTGATCGACTGGGCCCTGCGACGGGCGTCGCGGCGGTTCTTCCCCTGGACGGAGGAG
The DNA here is from genome assembly GCF_054226325.1 of Roseobacter cerffii. Lineage (NCBI taxonomy): Bacteria > Pseudomonadati > Pseudomonadota > Alphaproteobacteria > Rhodobacterales > Roseobacteraceae > Roseobacter > Roseobacter cerffii. Next base: position 334,065 of record NZ_CM135757.1, on the reverse strand, counting down.
GGCCTGTGAGCTTCGTGACTGTCCAGAACATCTTCCAGAGCTATGGGCGTCGCACGATCATCGAGCGGGTCAATCTGGAGGCGCAAGAAGGCGAGTTTCTCTCAATCGTTGGCGCCTCGGGCTGCGGCAAATCCACCTTCTTGCGGCTTTTGCTAGCGCAGGAGCGGCCCACGCGCGGAGAAATTCGCATTGCAGGCGCCGACCCCGCGCGCGAGCCCGGTTTGGACCGTGGTATCGTCTTCCAGCGCTATTCCGTCTTTCCGCATATGACGGTGCGGGAGAATATCGTTTCGGGCGAGAGCTTCCGTAGCCCGTGGGGCTGGTTTTTCGGCACGGCCCGCAAGGAGGCGCAAGCCCGCGCTGATGAAACTCTCGCACGCATCGGGCTGGATCACGTGGCCGATCAGTACCCCGCGACATTGTCGGGCGGCATGCAGCAGCGGCTGGCCATCGGTCAGGCGCTGACGGCCAAGCCGCGCGTGCTGCTGCTCGACGAACCCTTCGGCGCGCTCGATCCAGGCACGCGGCTGTCAATGCATGGCTTCCTGCAAGATCTGCGCGCCGAGACCGGCATGACCGTCTTCATGGTCACCCATGATCTGGAGGAGGCTTTCAAGCTCGGCGATCGGGTGCTTGTCTTCGACAAGCCGCGCTGGGACCCGCATGATCCCAACCTCTACGGCGCAACCATCACGTACGATTTTGATGCCCGCGATGGCGGCATCCCATTTCAAACACTCAAGGAGGACACCCATGTTTTGCAGGCCAACGGATAGGAGCCGGTCGCATCATCCGCGCGATCAGCACCGCGACGGGCGCCGCGCGCACCACCCCGATCTGACCAAGCTGCGCGGCTGGAAGGCGATGCAGGCCGAGGGCGACATCCCCGAAAGCGGATGGGAGCAGGAAAAGAAATGGGCGCTGCGCATGGGGCTGACGGGGGCCGACAGCATTGAGGACAAATCGATCCCGACCTTCGCGCGGGGCGAGCTGCCGCATTACGCAGGCATCAACACCTTTCTCAAGGCGCCCTACGCCGAGGATGTGACCGAAGTGAAGGACTATGACGCCACCGTGCTGGGCATCCCCTTTGACGGTGGCACGACCTACCGCGCGGGCACGCGGTTCGGTCCGCAGGGGGTCCGCAAGATCTCGGCGCTCTACACGCCCTACAACTACGAAATGGGCATCGATCTGCGCGAGCAAATGACGCTTTGTGACGCGGGTGATGTGTTCACGATCCCCGCCAACATCGAAAAGACCTTTGACCAGATCAGCCGCGCGGTCAGCCACGTGACCTCCTCCGGCTCGCTGCCGATCATGATCGGCGGTGACCACTCCATCGGCTTTCCCTGCGTGCGCGGCATTGCGGAGTGCACCTCGAAGAAGATCGGTATCGTGCATTTCGACCGCCATGCGGACATCCAAGAGAAAGACCTGGACGAGCGGATGCACACGACTCCGTGGTTCCACTCCACAAACCTGCCGAACGTGCCCGCCAAGAACCTCGTGCAGGTGGGCATCGGCGGCTGGCAGGTCCCACGCGAGGCGGTGAAGGTCGCGCGCGAGCGCGAGACCAACATCATCACCATGGGTGACATGGAGAAAATGGGCGTCGACAAGACCGCCGAGATGGCGCTCGAGATGGCCTGGGACGGGGTCGACATGGTCTATATGTCCTTCGACATCGACAGCATCGACTGCGGGTTTGTCCCCGGCACAGGCTGGCCGGAACCGGGAGGTTTCCTGCCGCGTGAAGCGCTGGCCCTCGCCTCGAAGGTGGCCGCCGAAGGCATCTGCGGAATGGAGCTGGTCGAGGTGGCACCGCCTTACGATCAGTCCGAGATCACGGCGCTGATGGGCACGCGGGTGATTGTCGACGTGCTGGGCTCGCTCGTTGCCGCTGGCAAGATGGGGGCGCACAAGCGGCACATCGACAAGCCGGTCGATATCCCCCACGGAGACTTCGAAGGAAAGCGCTGGTCCAATGCCACATGACATCGTGAACGGCCATATCGGCCACAACCATGACCACCCGGACCACCTGCACAGTCATATGCATGAGGCCGACAACGCAGCGGAACTGCAGGTGCTCACCGAGCAATTCATCGACGGGTTCGTCGCGGCGAAGGACAAGATGTCCTATCTGCGCATCGCCGGAGTGCCGCTGGAGATCGACGCGCCCGGCGGCGGGCCGTCGATGAAGCTGGTGGACGTAAAGCTGAGCACCGAATGGCAGGTGGGCACGGCCTCGCCCTCCTTTGGCTCGCGCGAGCTCAGCTATCTGCCCTATCCCGGAGAGATGGTGACGGAGCGCACCAACATGGGCTTCATCTACGTCTCGCTCGACGCCAAGCATGTCACTGACCTGCGCAGCTTTCTCCAAACTCATCCCGCTTCCGGAAAGGACACCGCATGAAATATCTCGCACCCCTAATCGCGCTTGTCGCTGCCACACCCGCCTTCGCCCATCATGAAGCAGAGCTTGCGGCTGCCTCTCCGCTGGGGCTGATCGCGGGCGTGGCTCTGACGACACTCGCCGGTTTCGTCGCAGTAGGCCTGCGCCGTCGGTCCTGAAAACCATCGCCGCTAGACCGATGACACGCGGTCTGGCGGCACGTCTTCAAAAGACCAAGTTCATCATGAGCAGGGAAACGATCAGGAATAGGATCGTCATGACCCCGCCGCTTTTCATGAAATCCGTCACTTTGTAGCCTGCCGGGCCCATGATAAGCGCGTTCACTTGGTGCGTCGGGATTAGAAATGAGTTCGATGTCGAGATCGCCACGGTCAGCGCAAAGATCGCCGGATCGCCACCCGCGGCAACGGCAATCGACACCGCCAGAGGCACCAGAAGCACCGTGGCCCCCACATTCGACATGATCAGCGTGAAGGCGGTGGCCAGCACGGCGACCCCCGCCTGCAATGACCATAAGGGCCATCCATTCAGCAGCGCCAGTATCTGCTGCGCAATCCATTCCGCCGTCCCCGTCGTCTGCACCGCCTGGCCCAGCGGGATCAGACTGGCCAACAAGAAGACGGTGCTCCAACTGACAGCTGCGTAGGCATCATCGATGTCAAGCACGCCGGTCAAGATCATGCCGACCGCACCCGTCAAGAGACACAACGACAGGCGCAGATCGGTAAAGAGGATGAGCGAGATCGAAATAAGAAAGAAAACGAGCGCCCAGCCAACTTTCTTCGGGCGCAGCTCCTCCTGCGGGAAATCGGTGGTCACCACCACGAAGTCCCGATCACGCGTCAGCCGCGTGAGCGCTTCCCAAGTGCTGTGGATCACCAGCGTGTCACCGGCATGGAACGGCACCTCGCCCACGGCGGTGGGCGCATGGTCCTCGGTTTCGACATAGCTCATGGTCTCTTCATCGCGGTGGATGGCGAGCAGGCTGGCCCCGTAGGTCTTGCGAAAGACCAGATCATGGGCGCATTTGCCGATCACTGACGACCCGGGCGGAACAACCATCTCGGCCACACCGGATTTGGTAGGCGCGTAGTCCTCGGCAAAGACGTCGAGCTGTGGATGCAGAATGTAGCCACCTTCGACCACCATCTGGTCGATCACTTTCTTGCGCCCCAAAACCGCAATCCGGCAAGGCGCGGTGATCTGGGTCTGGATCACCGGCGCAAACCAGCGTTTGCCCTGATAGGCGCTGCCGATGATGTAGATGTGATAGCGCTGCATCACATCGTCGAATGTCTCTCCCACGCAGTCATGCCCGGCGGGGATACTGATCTCGAAAATATCGGTCTTCAGACCATAGATGCTCTTGAGGTACTCTTTCAGCGAGGTCCCGCTTGTTGCGTCGCCTTCCTTGCGCCCCGATGGCAAGACCCACCGGCCAAATACCACGAAATAGAGAATGCCGGTAATCACCAGTGAAATGCCGACCGGGGTGACCGAGAAGAGCCCGAAGGGCGTCATCTGCTGATCTGCGGGCAGCCCGGCATTTGCGCTGAGCAGCAGATCATTGAGCAGGATCAGCGGTGACGACCCCACCATCGTCATCGTTCCACCGAGAATGGCGCAGAACCCCATCGGCATCAGCAACCGGCTGAGCGGCAGTTCGGTGCGCACCGAGATCCGGCTGACAACCGGGAGAAAAAGTGCGGCAGCACCGACGTTCTGCATAAACGATGAGATCACCCCGACCGTGCCTGAAATGATCGGGATAATCCGCGTCTCGGTTTTGCCCCCATGTTTCAGGATCACCGAGGCGACTTTGCTCATCAGCCCGGTCTTGTCGAGACCCGCGCCGATGATCATCACCGCAATGATCGAGACCACCGCATTGGAGGCGAGCCCATCGAAAAGACGGCTGACGTCCGCCAACGAATTGAGCGCAGGAATCTGGCTCAGCAGACCCAGCAGGACCATCACCATGATCGCGGCCAGATCTATGCGAACGATTTCGGACACAAACAAAAAGACTGTAAATGCCAGCAGGCCAAGCACCACTGACATCTCAAAAGTAAGACTTATGGGTTCCACTGCTCTTCTCCCCTTGCCTTTTGTTACCATTCGAACAGCGGTTTGCGCAATAAACTGTCGGGCCAGTATCTTTTTTCGATCAATGGCCTATGTTATCGGCCTGAGCGATCATTGCGGTCACTAACATACGCCACCGTACTGAGCGCGCAGAGAATGCAACGATCGGGATGATCTGACCGGAGGGCATGCACGATGTTGAGGAAAATCCTGGTTCCTGTGCGGGGTGACGGGCTGGTCGAAACCGTTCTCGGTCACGCGGCCACACTTGCGCGAAAACACAATGCGCATATCGTCGTGGCCCATTGTCGGGCCCGGGCGGAAGACCTGATGCCCTATGGCGTTCCCATGCCGTCTTTCGCTCGCAAGACCATGCTGAAGCAGGCGCAGGAGTTGGCCGATCAACAGGAACAGAGCCTTCGAGAAGAGCTGCATGAACTCGCACAGAAGCTCGGTCTGGATGAGACTGCAGCGGCGGCGGACAACAGCACAACTGTGGAGTTCGTGGAAGAGCACGGTCGTATGGCCGATGTGATCAAACACAACGGACGTCTGGCCGACCTCATCGTCGTAGCCAAGCCAGACCGCGACAGCAACGTGGGGACAAACTCGCTTAAATCCGGCCTGTTCCAGACCGGTCGCCCGGTGCTGATGTGCCCGACCGGTGGCACGGTACCAGCGGACTTCTGTGACCGGATCGCCGTGGCATGGAACGGCTCGCTCGAAGCATCGCGTGCGGTGGCTCTGACGCTCGACCTCGTGGCTTCAGCAGGGTCGGTTATCATCCTCGCGGGTGGTCGCGGAGAACCGCATGGCGCAACGGCGGAAGAACTGGTCGACTACTACAAATTACGCGGCATATCTGCCGATGTTCGCCGCTTTGACGCCGAGTCGCCGGGAGTCGCGCTGCTCGACCACGCGAAGGACGTCGGCGCCGGCCTTCTGGTGATGGGAGCCTACAGCACCAGCCACGAACGCGAGACACTCTTTGGCGGAAACACCCAAGCAGTTGTGGATGACGCCGACATTCCCGTTGGGCTGGCACATTGAGTTTCGCGCAGCAATAAAATAATAGTTGAAATCATCTTCACGCAAGATAGTTACCCTTTCACCAGTAGCGCGGACGGGCTTTGGCAATGCGACCCATGCCCATAAGACAGGATTGGAGGAGCTGATATGAGATTTACAAAACGTCATCTTTTGGGGGGTCTGGCGGCCAGTTTGATGGTCGCGGCACCGGGATTTGCCTTCGCAGACGGTTGGCAGCCGCGAAAACCGATTGACTTCACCATCATGGCGGGCCCTGGCGGTGGCGCGGATCAGATCGCACGGTTCATTCAGTCAGTTGCGGAGAAGAAGGACCTGACAAATCGACCGCTGGTGCCCAACAACAAGGGTGGCGGCTCAGGCGCCGAAGCGCTGATCCATGTCAGTGGCACCAATGATCCCGATCACACGATCCTGGTGACACTGAACTCTTTCTTCACGACGCCGCTCCGGCAAGCCAATCTCGGCATCGACATTCAAACGTTCACGCCAATCGCAATGATGGGCGTCGATCCATTCGTTTTGTGGATGCACAAGGACTCCGGGATCACGACGTTCGAGGAGTATGTCGAGGAAGTAAAGTCCATGAATGGCGAGTTCGTAATGGGTGGCACCGGGGCAGGCCAGGAGGATTCTATCGTGATTGCCTATATGTCCGACGCCTATGATCTCGACATCAAGTACATCCCCTATGATGGCGGCGGTGCCGTGGCCAAGGACCTCGCGGGCAAGCAGATCATGGCCACCGTGAACAACCCCGCCGAAGCCAAGGGCTTTTATGAAGCGGGTGACTTCGTGCCGCTGCTTGCCTTCTCGGACGAACGCATGCCAGCCTATCCGGATGTGCCCACCATCAAGGAAAAAGGTCACGACTTCTCATACTACAACCAGCGGGCTGTTGTCGGCGCGCCAGGCATGTCGGATGAGGCCGCGGCCTATTATCAGGATATCTTCACTCAGATCTTCGAAAGTGAGGAGTGGCAGGGGTATCTGGAATCCGAAAGCCTCTCCCCGCTTTGGATGGATGCTGCTGCGCAACAGGACTACTGGGGCCTGCAGGTTGAGAACCACAAGAAACTGCTGGCAGCACTCGGCGAGTAAAACCGCCGGGCATTGACCGCGAAGACAAAAAGATGAGGGCCAGATGCGTATCGGTGAGGTCGTAACCGCGGGCATTCTGGCCCTTTTCTCGATCTATCTGATGTGGAAGAGCACGGAGCTTCCGATCGGATACATCGCTGGGCGAGGTCCGGGTGGGGGCGCGTGGCCCTTCTGGTTGTCGGCGATCATGCTGCTCTGCTGCGTGATGATCGCGATCAACTGGTGGCGGGGCACCAGCCCGCCGTCCCAATCATCAGAGCCGGTTCTGGACGCACATGGATGGCGGATGCTCATCCTCGTGGGCGGCGGCATCGTGGTCTTCGTGGCACTGGTCAACATCATCTCGATGTACGGTGCCGTTGCGGTGTTTCTGCTCTATTACGTGAAGTACCTGGGTCGGCACGGCTGGGGCCTCAGCCTGTCGCTCGCGTTGATCACGCCGCTCGCGTTTTTCTTTTTCTTCGAAGGTGCCATGCGGATCACGATGCCTAGCGGGATGCCCTTCACCGACCCCGTCTTCAACGTTCTCTACGAGATCATCTACTGAGAACCCCGCATCGATTTGGTAAGGACTCCGGCTGACTATGGACATCCTCGCGCTTCTTGCTGACGGCATGCTGCTTGCCCTGCAGCCGCTGAACCTCACCATGATCGTCATAGGAGTCAGCGTGGGCCTGCTGATCGGCGCGATGCCGGGTCTGGGATCGGTGAACGGCGTGGCAATCCTGCTGCCGGTGACCTTCCTGGTCCCTCCCGGGTCGGCGATCATCTTCCTCGCGGCGATCTACTATGGGGCCATGTACGGTGGTGCGATCTCATCGGTCACCCTTGGCATTCCCGGCGCCTCCACGGCCGTCGCGACAACCTTTGATGGACGACCGCTCGCCAAACAGGGGCGCGCCAGCCTCGCACTGGTGACAGCGGCGTTGGCCTCCTTCATCGGTGGCACGGTCGCGAACATGCTGTTCACGCTCTTTGCACCGGCGCTCGCATCAGTTGCACTGTCCTTCGGGCCGCCCGAGGTCTTTGCACTCATGTTGCTCGCCTTCGCCACCTTCGTGGGCCTAGGCGGTGACGATATTCCAAAGACGATCTTCTCCATCTGTTTCGGGCTGGTCCTTGGGTCCGTCGGCTTTGATCAAATCTCCGGCGCCCCGCGTTTAGTCCTTTTCGAGATGAACGGCTTCCTGCAGGGCATCGGCTTTCTGGTCCTGGCCATCGGAGTGTATGGCATTGGCGAGATGCTTTGGACCATCGAACAGTCGCGGGGTGAGGTCACCAAGACCACCCCCAAGATGACCGTGAAGGGCATGGCCTCGGATGCCAAGGAGGCCACGAAACGCGGCTGGAAGGGGACCTTTGTCGGCTCCTTCCTCGGCTTCTTCGTCGGGGTGCTTCCCGCCGCTGGTGCGACGCCGGGCTCGTTGATGTCCTATGGCGTCGCCAAGATGATCTCGCGCAAACCCGAGACCTTCGGCCAGGGCAACCCGGATGGCGTCGCCGCGCCTGAGGCCGCCAACAACTCTGCGTCCACAGGGTCGATGTTGCCGATGCTGACGCTGGGCATCCCAGGCTCGCCGACCACCGCCATTCTGCTCGGGGGTATGGTGATCTGGGGGCTGACGCCTGGACCACGGCTCTTCATCGATGAACAAGAGTTCGTCTGGGGGCTCATCGGATCGTTCTACGTGTCGAATGCCGCCGCGGTACTGATCAACCTGGCCTTCATCCCGCTCTTCATCTGGATGCTGCGTATGCCCTTCACGGTGCTCGCCCCGATGATCTTCGTGCTGTCCATTGTCGGCGGCTATGCGGCGACGCGGGACATGTTCGACATCTGGCTCATGGTGATCTTCGGGATCGGAGCCTTCTTCCTGCGGAAGTTCGACTACCCGCTGGCCCCCGCCGTTCTGGCCATCGTGCTCGGGCCCATCGCCGAGCCAACGTTGCGGCAATCGCTGCTGTTGTCCTCGGGCGATCCGTCGATCTTCTTCACGCGGCCCATCGCGGGGCCGATCACGATTGTTGCCTTGATCCTGATCTTCCTGCCCGCATTCAAGATGCTGCGCCGAGGTCGAAAGACCGCATAGGCTCAGGTGTAAAGCCCGGCGACCCGACCCCGCAGCTTGATCAGCCCCAAGACTGTATCAATTGTGGGCGTCGGTGTGTCAGTCACGCGCCCGAGCTCCTGCACAGAGCCTACCAAAGCGTCGATCTCCATCGGGCGCCCGGCGTCGAGGTCCTGCAGCATCGAGGTCCGATGCGCGCCCACATCTGCACCGCCCTGAATGCGACGATCTACGTCGATGGGGAACTTCACGCCAAGCTTCTCGGCGATCTCCTGCGCTTCGAGCATCATGTTCAGCGCCACCGTGCGCGTGTCGGGGTCGGTGCAGAGCACATCGAGCGTCGCGTGAGTCAGCGCCGAGATCGGATTGAACGAGAGGTTGCCCCAGAGCTTGACCCAAATCTCGTCGCGCAGCTTGGGGCGGACCGGAGCTTTTAGACCCGCCGCGCTCAGCGCTTTGGAAAGCGCCATCGCCCGGTCGGACTTCGATCCATCCGGCTCGCCTAAAGAAAAGCGATTGCCTTCGATGTGCTTGACGACGCCGGGCTCACTCACCTCGGCCGCCGGATAGACCACACAGCCCAAAACGCGGTCCGGCCCGAAGCCATTCCACTGCGCATCGCCGGGATCAACGCTCGCCAGGCGCGTGCCTTCCAGCGGCCCACCGATCTTGTGAAAGTACCACCAAGGCACGCCGTTCACTCCCGAGACGATGGTGGTCTCCGGCCCAATGAGCGGCTGCATCTTGTCGACCACAGGCGGCACCGAATGCGCCTTGAGCGTCACGATTACATAGTCCTGCGGGCCGAGATCATTCGGGTCCTCCGAGACGGTAACGGGCACGGTCGTCTGCTCGCTCTCCTCGATCAGGGTCAGCCCATTTGCCTGCATCGCCGCCAGGTGCGGACCGCGCGCCACGAGGCTCACATCGGCGCCCGCCTGTGCGAGTTTTGCACCCATGTATCCGCCAATGGCGCCCGCTCCAAATATGCAGATCTTCATGATACCGCTTCTTTGACCAGTCCGAGTTTCTCAGCGAGCCCGATCCGCTGCAGCTTGCCCGTTGCGCCCTTCGGGATCTCGTCGAGGATCACCACCTTGCGCGGCACCTTGAAATCCGCCAACCGCTCGGCGGCGAAATCGCGGATTGCCCGGTCACCTGTCTCGGCCCCTTCGCGCAGCACTATGGCGGCAGCAACCTCCTCGCCCAGTTTTGGGTGCGGCACGGCAAAGGTCAGCGCCTGGGCAACATCCGGGTGGGCGGAGAGAACATCGTCCACCTCCAAGGGGCTGACCTTCTCACCCCCCCGGTTGATGATCTCCTTCAACCGACCGGTGAGCGCAAGATACCCATCAGGATCGAATGCGCCCTGGTCGCCGGTCCGGAACCACCGCTTGCCCTCCGCCTCGAAAAAGGCCCCGGCATTAGCGGTCGGGTTGTTCTCATATCCCGGCGTGACATTGGGGCCCGAGATCACGACCTCACCCACCGCATCACCGTCAAGCAGATGTGCCTCGGCCTCATGCGCAATCCGAACGTCCGGACCCGCGGGCAGACCCACCGCGCCGGGCTTCTGGACGCCGGGCGGCAGCGGGTTGGAACACATCTGATGCGCGGCCTCGGTCATGCCATAGCCTTCAATCACCGGCGCACCGAATGTCTCGGCCAGTTTGGTCATGACCGGACCGGGCAGTGACGCAGAAGACGAGCGCAGGAAGCGCAGCCGCGCATTCTCGATCACATCGGTATTGCGGCCCGCGCGTGACAGGATCGCCTGGTGCATGGTTGGCACCGCCGTGTACCAGGTGGGGTCAGCATCGCGGACCCACCCGAAGAATTTCAAAGCGTCAAATCCCGGTGCGCACCAGACTTGCCCACCAGCGGCAAACGTGGCCGAGACCGCCGCCACCAGCCCGTGAATGTGAAAAAGTGGCATCACATTGAGGCACCGATCCTCCGGTGTAAGGTTCAACGACGCCGCGATGTTGCGCGCCGAGGCCGCGACATTCGATTGCAAAAGCGGGACGATCTTGGGCCGGGAGGTCGTACCCGAGGTGTGCAGGATCAGAGCCACATCGGCGACATCGGGCTTTGAGTCAACTCCCGCAGCAGCGGTGCCTTCGGCTTCGAGGTGGAAACTGCCCGCAGGGGCGGCGTCGTCCTTCTCCAGCCGCAGAACCGCAATGCCAAGCTTCTGCGCGGCGGCAAAGGCAGGGCCGTCGTCTCCCTCAAGGAGTACCAACGCCTTGGCGTTCAGATCCTCCAGATAGAAAGAGAATTCCTCTTCCCGATAGGCCGGGTTAAGCGGCGCAGTAACGGCGGCCTGCGCGATAGTGAAGAACGCAGCGGCCATTTCGGGCCCGTTGTGCAGCACAATCGCCACCCTGTCGCCCGCGCCAATGCCCGCGGCGTCGAGCGACCCGCGCACGGTGTCCGACAACTGTCGCAGACCGTCATATGTGAGCCATTCGCGGTCGGGCGCCCCAAGCGCCGGGGCCGTGCCCGGATGGTCCGAGATGAGATCGCTGATGGTTTCCGGCACGGTAGTCCTCCCAAAATCGCCGTCTGCTTGGACATAGCTTGATACAGATTGATCGCAATAGACAAGCAAGGATCGGACAACAAGAGGATGGGCAAAGGCCGCGGTTTAAGGAAGCACGCTCTGCGCAGCGCTTTATCTCAATTCTAGACATTTAGAGTGATTCTGGACATTAAATCTATTTCTTATGGAAACCGGTCACCGCACCGAGTGTCCGCCCGACCTGATCAAGGAAGAAACCATGACCGCTTCTGCCGCTGTTCTCCGCCAGGCTGCCTTCTCCGTATCCGCGCAGCGGCGGATCGCCCCATTTCTGAGCGAGACACCCTGCATCCCATCACGCCGGTCCCTTGATGACGGCACGCAACTGCTCTTCAAGGCAGAAAATCTGCAGCGCACCGGGTCGTTCAAATTCCGCGGCGCCCTATCAAAACTGACGTCCCTGAGCACCGACACCCCGATCATCACTGCCTCCTCGGGCAATCACGGGCTGGCGCTGAGCACGGCGGCGAAGATCACGGGCCATGAGCTGACGGTCGTGCTGCCCGAAACGGTTGCGCGCGAGAAGCTCAACAAGATCGAAGCGCTGGGTGTCGAAACCATATTGCACTCGGACGACTCAGGCCTAGCCGAACAGCACGCGCGCGCTCTGGCTAAGACCGAAGGCAAGATCTATGTCTCTCCCTACAACGATGAGACGGTCATTGCGGGTCAGGGCACCATTGGGCTGGAGCTGCTGCGACAGGTGCCCAAGCTCGACGTTGTTTTCATTTCAATAGGTGGCGGCGGGCTGATCTCGGGCATTGGCTCCGTGCTGAAGGCGTTTTCGCCGCAGACCAGGGTGATCGGGGTGAGCACGGCCAATTCGGCAGCGCTCGACGCGAGCATCCGCGCGGGCCGGGTGATCGAGGTGGCACACGACATCACACTCGCCGATGGCTGCGCCGGAGGAATCGACGACGGGACGGTCACATTGGCCTTGGCAGGCGAGGTCGTCGATGAGCTCATCACCTGTTCGGAAGATCAGATTGCGGATGGTGTGCGGTCGATCGCCTGGGAGGAGAAGATGCTGGTCGAAGGCTCAGCGGGGATGGCGCTTGCACCATGGCGGGCAGACCCGGCTCGTTTCGCGGGGCTGAACAGCGCAGTCGTCTTGTGCGGGGCAAACTTCGACAAGGATGTCATCCTGCCCGTGATTGATGACCGATCATGACACTTTGGCCATCTAGAACAACTCCGGAGGAGGCCTGCCATGGCACGTCGGGACGTTAGCGGCATCGCGCGGGCGCTTGTCGAACTCTTCGCCCCGTTTTGCGAAGTCATCGTACATGATCTGAGCTCCGGGACCGTCACCTGTGTCGAAGGAACACAATCTGGCCGCTTGGTCGGCGATCCGTCTTACCTGGAAGAGCTGGGCATCGAAAACTGGGCGGAGGACGTCCACGGACCCTATCGCAAAACCATGCCGGACGGGCGCGCGATCAAATCCATCAGCGTGGTGTTGCGAGACCCGGACGGCACCGCCGATGCCTTATTATGCATCAATATGGATGTGTCGCAGTTTGAGGGGGCGAAGGCTGTGCTGGCCGCGCTCACCTCCATTCCCGCGTCAGAGGCCGCGCATCCACTTGCGACCGATTGGCTGGAAGAGTTGCACCGCTTTGTCGCCACCTGGTGCGCGAGAAATGGTTTGCTGCTGAAAGACCTGCAGCCAGAGCCCCGCAAACAGCTGATTTCCGAACTGGCGCAACAAGGCACGTTCGACCGAAAACGCGCAGCACAGGCTGTGGCGCGTGCCTTGGGTGTCAGCCGGGCGACGGTCTATCAGGACCTAAAGCAGCTCGCCGGCGCGAACCCACGGTCCGGTTCGTCGGCGCCGTAGCCGCTCTCACCATCTGGCGCCTGTATGGGGGCATCCGCCGAGGCGTCGCCCCCACAATTCGTTATCGCGACAACGCGCCGACGCCTGAGAAGCGGAACGCTTCCTGCTCCAGCGCGTCGATCTCTTCGAGGCTCATCTCGTCATGCGCCACAGTGATCCGGCCAAGGAAGACAAATGGCAATTCGTGCGCTCGCCCCTCCAGATCGGCCTTGATCGCCTCTGCTGTTGCCGCGCCCACGTCATCGCCCATGCGCATGGGCGTGGCATCAAGCTCGCCGCGGCGGATCGCTTCAAGCTCAAGGCCCGTGCCGCCCCAGCCAGTGGAGAAGATATCCTTTTCTTTACCAACCGAAACCTGCGCCTCGACCGAGCCCATCGCCATCGCAGTATTGGCGTTGTGAATGATAGTGGCTTCCGGGTAGGACTGCAGGATCAGCGATGTACCGGCAAAGCCCCCCTCGCGCTGATACTCGCCGTAGTGTTCATAGACAGTGGTCCAGCCGGCTTTTTCCTCGACGCACGCCTTGAAATCACCAGACCGCTGGTTGTCGGTGATGCCGGGGATACCGCGGTTCATCGCCATGATCACACCCTCGCCCAGACGCCCGATCATGTAATCGCACATGGTCAGGGCACCCGCCGCCGACGAGAAGTCAAACCAAGCCGCGGGCTGGTGCTCAAGCTCCTTCAACGGCGTGTGGAACGCCCAGACATAGGTGGTCAAATCATCGGTTTCGGCGGCCAGTTTCGAAATGTTGTCGGCCTGAATGGCCAATTCAGACGGGCCAAAGATCACATAGTCGTAAATGTCTTTGTCCAGAACGACCTGGTTGGCATAGGTCGTTTGCAGCGAATGCTCGATCTGACGGGATGCGAACTCGGTCGTTTCATACTGGACGCCGAGTTGGTCGAGACGCTTGGTCATCGCCAGATAGTTACGCGCCCAGAAGTCCGACGTGTCGGACGACGGGTAGATCAGCGCGATCTGGACCGGTGCGTCCTGCGTGCCGGTGAACTTCACCGCTTCGCCGCCGACGACGGCCTGCATGGCTTCCAGCTTGCCCTCGGCGTTCACCTCTTCGGGCACCCAGTAGTCACGTTCCGCGATGTCAGGCAGTTCCTTCAGCGGCAAGGTCGCGTGGCCATCGGCCAATGCAACGGAGCCGATGGCAACCGACGCCACCAATGCTGTTGTTGTCATGAATTTCATTTGGTTTCCTCCCATTTGGAAAATGTGTGGTGTGGGTGACATTTGCCTTGTCCCCGTGACGCACCTCGTTGTGCCGTTACCCGCTGGGTGCGGGGTCTCCGGCAAAGACGCCTCCGATTGCCAGCAAGGCAATCAGGGTGCCGATCAGCAGCGCGGAAAAGCGCAGCAGTTTCTGACCTTCCGCTGTCTTGAGATCCGAGAACCAGCCGCCCGCACCATCGCGGTCCTTCTTCTGGATCCAGGCATAGAGCGCGACCGAGCTGATGATCACAAAGCCTGAGGCCACCGGCTGCCAGAAGAACTCGATCCGCAGCGTCACCAGCGCGTTGAGCATCATGGCCAGCAAGAGAACACCCGAAAACGAGCCGATGATCGACGCACGCCCTCCGAAGAGAGATGTGCCGCCCACAACCACCGCCGCGATGACGTGCAGGTTGAAGAAGGGCGCCATGGTCGCCTGAATGGCATTCTGTTTCCCGGTCAGCATGAGACCCGCCAGCGCGGCACAGGCCCCGCAGAGCACATAGGCATAGACCTTGTGGCGTTTCACACCGATGCCGGTCAGCTCCGCCGCTTCCGGGTTGGAACCGATGGCCACCGTGTACCGGCCGAAATGGGTGCGTTGCAGGATGTAGTAGCCCGCCACCATGGTCAGCATCCCGATGACTGCAGGTGTTGGGATGAAGAAGGGTGTCTGCCCGCGGCCCATTTCGGTGAGCACATCAGGGAAGCGCGCCAGAACCAGGCCCTTGGCCAGCAAAAGCGCCAGACCTTTATAGACAAGGTCCATTGCGAGCGTTCCGATCAGATCGGGGACGTTAAAGCGGGTGATGACCAGACCGTTGATCAAGCCCAGGAGCGCTCCGATGGTCAGCGCAATCGGAATACCCACATAGATCGAAAAGCCAAACTGTTTGACCAGAAAGGCCATGATGATCGCCGACAGAACAGCCACCGAGCCGACCGACAGGTCAATCCCGCGCTGGGTGATGACGAAGGTCATCGCCATCGCCATCGGCATGTAAAGGGCGGCGTCCTGCAGGATCAGCTCCAAGTTGCTGATCCGGTAAAATCGCTCGGGCGATGCCACAGCCATGAACAGGAAGATGGCGAAAATCATCGCCATCGGCGCAATGACCGCCATGTAGGGCTCTAACCGTTCGGTCAGCGGTGCCTTCTCAGTTGTCGCAACTGCGGTGTTCATGCGGCGTCCTCCTTGGCACCAACGATCATGCCCAGCACTTCCTGGGTCGAGCTTTCAGATGTGAGCGCCACACCCACACATTGACCGCGGCGCTGCACATGCACCCGGTCCGCCACTTCGAACACATCATCCAGCGAGTGGCTGATCAGGATTACGGCAAGACCTTGAGCTTTCAGCGCCTTGATCAGCTTCAGGGTTCGCGCAGTTTCCTGCGGACCCAGAGCGGCAGTCGGTTCGTCCATCACCAGCACCCGCAGGCCCTCGTGATAGACGGCACGTGCGATGGCCACCGCCTGCCGTTGTCCGCCCGACAGGCTGTCAGTCGGCGCATCCAGCGATTTCAGACGCACGCCCAGACGCTCCATCAGAACACGTTCGGTTTCGGACCGCATCTTCTTGTTGTCGAGCACGGTGATGCCGAACACCTTCTTGGTCAGCTCATTGCCCAGAAACATGTTCGCAGCCGGATCAAGGTGATCGGCCAGTGCAAGTGTTTGATAGACAGCATCAATCCCAGCTTTCGCGGCGTCGGCGTGGTTGGAGAACTCCACCTTTTCGCCGTCGATATAGATATCCCCTTCGGTCGGTTGGTAGACACCTGTGAGAACCTTGATCAGGGTCGACTTGCCAGCCCCGTTGTCGCCGACGATGGCCAGCACTTCGCCGGCATAGGCGGCGAGGTTCACGTCTTGCAGGGCTGTTACCCCGCCGAAGCGCTTGCTGATGCCGCGCATAGAAACAAGAGGATCAGACACGGGAGATGTCTCCTTCGCGAAGGGTGACTGCGCTGGTGGGGCGCGCGTGTCACCGCTGAGTGAGATGGCGGGGCCTCCGCATGACGCAGAGACCCCCTGGGAGTTGGAGCTTACTTGCCCCAAATCTCGGCGTAGGAGGCGCGATAGGGGATATCGGGGTCGAAGGCGTTGCTGTCGCCCAGCTTCTCCAGACCTTCAGCGGTCACCAGCGCGGGTGAGGTCACATAGCCCGAGCAAGGCTCCCCCTGGATCGCGCGGTTGAGCTCATCGACCAACTGCCAACCTTGCAAGTTCAGCGGCTCGGCCACGGTCACCGCCTGATAACCGCCCGAGCGGATGCGCTGGAACGCAGCTTCCGAGCCATCTCCAGCAGAGCCAGCTTGCGGTCCCTTGTCCGGCGCCAGACCGGCTGCGGCCAGTGATGGGCCCATGAAGTCGAAGTAGAGATCATTGATCGCCAGAGCATGCGTCCAGCTCTCACCATACTTCTGCAGCAGGCTGGTGGTCAGCGGCCCCATACGGCTGGAGGTGTCGGCGATCGGAGTATCGACATACTCCAGCACGGTCCCACCTGCGGCTTCGACGGTCTCTTTCAGACGGTCTGCCTTGTCGATGGCGATCTGGTAGGTGCTGTCGGTGAAGATCACCACGCCGATGTCCTTGCCGCCATCTTCCAGCGCCCACTCGGCTGCCACTTCGGAGACGGTCATCGCATCGGTCGAGACATTGGCGAAGATGCCACCTGGCGCATCGCAGCCGATCTTAGGGCCGGAGTGCCAAGCGACCATTGGGATATTCGCAGTCACGACACCTTCGAGCGCAGCCTGCTGTTCAACAGCGTCGAAGCCGTTGATGATGATCCCGTCCGGCTGCAACGCCATTGCCTGGCCGATCGCACCGGTACGGCCCTGGATCGAACCCGCACCGTCCAGAACGCGCACGTCCCAACCGATCTTCGCGGCAGCTTCCTCGACGCCTTCGGTGACACCGAGGATGCCACCGTTCTTCAGATCGCCAGCAACCACGACAATGGACTTGCCTTCAGCTGCGGCTGGCCCGGTGGTCGGGCCATCCCAGTCAGCGGCCAGGACCGGCGCGGCGGTCAGCATCGTTGTCGCGGCCAGCGCCGCTAGAAATGTTCTCTTCTTCATGGTTTCCTCCCTTAAAGTCAGTTGATTCAGCGCTTCTCAGCACCCTTGCGGCGCTGCGCGTAACCCGCGATGCCAATGGCGATCAGCAGTGTTACGCCGTTGAAAAGTGGCTCGACCCAGAACGAACCACCGAATTGCTGGATGCCGGAAATTCCCACGGCCAGGATCGCAACACCGACAATGGTGCCCCAAACGTTCACGCGGCCCGGCTTGATCGTGGTGGAGCCCAGGAACGCGCCCACAAGCGCGGGCAACAGGAACTCAAGCCCCACGCTCGCCTGCCCGATGCGCAGCTTCGCCGCCAGCAGGACACCGGCGAGCGCGGTCATCGTGCCGGACGCAACAAAGGCGCCGATCACGTATTTGCGGGTGGGAATGCCGTTCAGCTGTGCTGCCCGTTGGTTGGCACCGATCGCATAGAGATACCGGCCCACGGGCGTGTATTCGAGCACGAGCCACATCACGATGGTGATGCCAAGCAGGTAGTAGCCCGTGATCGGAAGCCCAAAGACAAAGGTGTTGTTCAGCGCGTAGAAGCCATCGGGCAGCACGCCAACCATCTGCCGACCGCCTGTGTGCCACAGCGCCAAGGCGTAGAGCACGGTGCCCGTGCCAAGTGTGGCAATGAAACTGTCGATCTTGGCCACCTCGACCAGAAGACCGTTGAAAAACCCGGTCAGCGCGCCCAACAGCAGGACAACCGCCACGGCAATCGGCCATGGCAGGCCGAGCATGGTTTGCAGGCTGATGGCGAGGATGTGCCACAGGACTATACCGTACCCCACCGTCAGGTCGATCCGGCCTGCCGCCATCGGGATCATTGCGCCAAGGCTCAGCAAGGCGATGATCGCTTTGTCGCTGACAATGGCGCGCAGGTTGAGCATTGTCGGAAAGGTGTTGGGCAGCAGCACCGAGAACAGCCCGATCAGGAAAACGGTCAGGATCACCAGCCCGTAGACCGGCAAAAACCGCATCAGCCGCTTGCCGAAGGACAGCCCGCGCAGCTCGGCCTTGGTCGGCTCCAGCGCGTTCGAGTCAAGCGATTGCATGGGGCGTGTCCTTTGTCTTGGTCATGTTCCCAGCCGATGCCGACTGGATCAGATTTTCGGTACTCAGGCGGGTGCCCGAGAGCTCATCAACGATGGCACCCTGGCTGAACACCACGGCGCGGTGACAAATGGTTGCGATCTCTTCGAAGTCCGTGGAGATCACGAGAATACCAACGCCATCCGCCAAAGCCCGATTAAGGAGCGCATAGATCTCGGACTTCGCGCCAACATCGACACCGGCAGTGGGGTCTTCACAGAGCAGGAGCGTACGTTTGGTGGCCAGCCAACGCCCCAGCACCACCTTCTGCTGGTTGCCGCCCGACAGCGCCTCGATGGCGAGGTCGGGGTCGTTTGGCGAGAGGCCCAATTCGGCTCCGATGATCGCAGCCTGTTCCGCCTCGGTCCGAGGGGCCAGCATATTGAGCAGCCGACGCCCGATGCCGTCTGGGTTGAGAAAGGTATTCTCGCGGATCGAGAGGCTCATGGCCACGGATTCCTCGGTGCGGTCCTTCGCGACGAGGCCGATGCCCGAACCCATCGCCGCCTGCGGCGTGGACAGCGTGGGCTCTGCCCCATTCAGCGTGACCTTCCCCGAAAACGGCATTAGCCCGAAAAGAGCGCGCGAGATCGCCTCATGACCGGCCCCGCGCAGGCCCACAAGGCCAACGATCTCGTTCTGACGGAGCTTGAAACCGAGCGGGCCGACACTGCCCACTTGAAAATTCTCGAGCGCCAGTATCTCCCGGCCCGGTGCGTCTTCGGCACGGACAGTCTCACGGGTCTTTCGACCCACGATCTTTTGGACAAGCTCCTCGGGCGTCGTGTGGTCGATGCTGCGGACCCCAACCATCTCGCCGTCGCGCAGAACCGCAACGCGATCTGCAATCTCGAAGATTTCGTCAAGCCGATGGCTGACGTAGATCATGCCAACGCCCCGGTCTCTTAATGGGCGGATCGCGGCGAAGAGGCGCCCGACCTCGTCGGCGGGCAAGGAGGCAGTCGGCTCGTCCAGCACGAGAAACTCACTGTCCACAGCAAGCGCACGGGCGATGGCGACCAGCGATTTCTCGGTGCGGCTGAGGTTCTCAACCCGCGTGGTGGGCTCGAAGTCGCAATCAACTTTCTTCAGGGCCTCGGTCGCGAACCGCTCCACTTCGCCCCAGCGGATCATACCGTTGCGTTTTGAGAACCCCAGCGCCAGCGCGATGTTTTCGGCCACCGTCATCCACTCAATGAGGCCGAGGTCCTGGTGAATGAAAGCCACCTTCTGCCGCTCGCCAAAACCCGCAGGCCGGTGCTGGTAGGGCTCGCCGTCGATCAGCACACGCCCCGCATCAGGCGTATGGATGCCACCGAGCACCTTGATCAGAGTGGATTTGCCCGCACCATTTTCGCCGAGCAGCGCGACAATCTCGCCACGCCCAACGGAGAGCGACACGTCCTTCAGCGCGTATGTGCCACCGAAGTGCTTGTCGATACCATCAAAGAACAGACCCGATTGCAGGTTCTGCATCTTAAGCTCCTCCCACGCCCGAGCGGTTGAGTTACCCGTAACGTTGCGCTAATGCTTGTCGTAACTCTGAAATCTGTCAAGCCTTAAGTTACCCGTAACGTAAACCGACCTGCATGAGCGAAAAGAAAAGTAAAACCAACAAGGTAAGCCTGTCCGAGGTGGCGCGCGCGGCGGGTGTCTCGAAGATGACGGCCAGCCGGGTTTTGCGCGGAGAAGGCGGCTATTCGGAGAAAACCCGCGCAAATGTCATGGAGAAAGTGGATGCGCTTGGCTATCTGCCGAATCGGCTCGCAACCGTTTTCGCAGGCGACAAGACATCCACCTTCGTCGGCGTGTCGATCCCGGAGCTGGGCAATGAAGTCTTTGCGCAGGTGCTAGAAGGCATCGACAGAAAACTGGGGGCATTTGGCCACCAATCAGTCCTCGGGCTGACGCAGCACACGTTGCGCGAGGAAGAGAACTGGATCCGGACCGTGCTCTCCTGGCAACCCGCGGGTCTTATCCTGACCGGCCGTTACCATTCCAAACGGTCACTCGAAATGCTGCGCAACGCGAATGTGCCAATTGTCGAGATATGGGACCTCAACTCCAGTCCCATGGATATGAGCGTCGGCATCAACCACTTTGACAGCGGCTTTGAGATGGGTCGCTTCATCGTCGGACAAGGCTACCGCAAGATCGGATATGTCGGCACCTCGCATGACACAGCCAATGCCGCCTCTGCACGGCTCGACGGCTTTTGCAAAGCGGTGGAAGGCAGCAGCGGCACCGTTGCGCGGCAGCTTTGTCTGCATGACACGGCGACCTACTATCCGGGCTACTACGGCACTGAACAGCTGCTCGGCTCGGCTCGGGGGATCGAGTGCATTTACTATCAGAACGACTCAATGGCCTTTGGCGGTCTGCAGTTCTGCGAAGCGAAAGGCATGCGGGTGCCTCACGACATCGGTATTGCCGGGTGGGGCGACTTGCCAATTGCGGCGGTCATGCGGCGTCGGCTCACATCGGTGCATGTGCCACACCTCAAGTTGGGACAGGTCGCCGCCGAGATGATGCTGGCACGGCTGTCGGACGAGCCGGTTGCCCCCTGCCGCGACATCGGATTCCGATTGATCCCAGGCTCAACGGTCAAGTCGGCTCACACAGGTTAGCGCGGCCAGGAAAAACGCGATGCGTATTTTCATGGCGAACTCTGAGCCACAGGCGCGACCTTATCCGAGCTTTTCGACGTCAGCGGCATCGACAATCATGGCAATCTTCCAAAACCGCCTGATCTGCTCCTCACAGACCGCGCGCGCGGCCTCTGTGGCGCCGGACACATGCTCGACCCGAAACCCGAAGCGCAACATATCGCTGGGCGCGATGTGGCTGAGGAAAATGGGCAGCACTTGCCGCTCAATGGCAATAGCGGCGAGCCGAGAGGCCACAAACGCGGGGCGCTCAACGGGCGCTGTGATCCGAATGCCGACACGAGAGATGTGCGCATCCGAGAGCGTCCATAGCCCCGTCGCTGGTGGCCGCATGTCCGGACCTACCCCAAGGCTATCTGCTCGGGTCGGCACACCGAAGAGTGCATGATCGAGATCATGCGGGGCGTGCGGAGACACATTTGCAAGAATGCGCGGATAGTCCTGTTCGAGAATCATGAGCACCCCTCCGCCTCAATCAGATGCGCCGCGTCTCGATTGCCCGGGTGTGGCAGAGCCGCGTCGCGGAGCGCCGCCCTAAGCTCATCGGCCTTTGCGCCATCTAGAAACGCGCTTACCTCGCGCTCCAGCATCAAGAGTTCATCGTCGAGCACCAGAGCCGCCAAACCACGTTCTACCGCCGCACGCGCCCGCCGTTCCTGATCATCAAGGAATGGCGCCGACTGCGGGATGAAGATTGCGGGCACACCCGCATATAGGATTTCGTGGTAGGAATTGTATCCGACCGCCGACACGGTCAGATCAGCGGCCTGACAGAGATCAAGGGTATGGTCCGTCCGCACCACGCGGCTGTTCTGCCAACCAAAGAGCCCGTCGGCGACCATGGCATTGGGCCAGGCAACGACGAGATGAAGGCAGTCCGCCCTTTGTTCCAGAAGGCTACACAGCCGCTGGGTCTGGGCCGTGCGTTCTGACGCGACACCGCCGCCGAGCATGGTTACAACCAGCGTATCGAAGGTCTTGTCGAAATGGCGGCCCAATCGGTCGCGCAGATCAGCAATTTCATCCTGGCTCAGGCGACCTTGACGCACAATGGGCCCGACGTTGCTCACATGCGATCCGGCGGAGTAGTCGGTATTCAACTCCGGAAAGGCTTCCTGCGGAACGATGATCCGTGAAAACGCGCGCTCACGCTCTAGGGCGGTCGGGTTGATTTGCCCGGGACGCCAGAGCCCGCGCCTGATCCAGACTGCGGCAATCTGGAGGTCTGAAATGGTGCGATAGACGGAATCGAAAACATAACCACCGTCAAAGACAAACCGATCCCCCCGCCTCAGCACGTTGCGCAGGCGCAGATAGTTTACCAGATCAGCGGCAAAGTCCTCTTCGTGTTCAACGCTGCGAGATATCATTGGCACGCAGCCAAAGCCGCGGTTTTCCAGCAGGCCGACGCAGCTCGGGAAGGCAGCAAATCGACGGTCAACGCTATCCCCCATCGCCTCGGCGATGAGGGCACAGCGCTGCGCATGTCCAAGCCCATTTCCGTTTGTCGGGAAAAACACGGTCTGTGGCTGCGACGGGACAGGCTTTGCGGCAGGAGGTGTGAGCTCAAGCTCGCGCGCCAGCGTGGCGGCATCAAACTGCGCCAACCAGCTGCTACTCAGAATGCGGCGCCCGATCTCGATTCGGTTCTTCAGCACCACGTCACTTAGATAACCCTGCAGGGTCGCAACCTGACCCGGCCCCTTCAGGACCGGCGCGCCCGTCGCGGCGAAGCTGGCAGATTCAGTGCAATCGATCACCACCTTGCCTGCCCCCATGGCCAGAAGTGCCAAGGCCGCCATGCGTTCGCCTGGGACATTGGCGCCGAAGAACGCGATCACATCCGCATAATTAATGATCTGTGCGGGTGGCAGCTCAACATATCCGATCACCGAGAGCATGCCATGTCTTGACCGCCGGATCAGATCCTTGCCCTTGGCGTTGGTCAGCACATGAAGCTCGATCTCCGGGCTATAGCTGAGTTCGGCAAGTCTCGTCAGCGTGTCGCTGTCTTCGAGGTCGTCGGCAGGGACGAAGACGAGAAGCCGCGTTGTGCGTCCGCTGTGCTGATCCGGCTCCGAACGCAACGGTGTGGCCAGCGGTGTAACCTGATCTTCGATCAGAAGCGGGCGCTGCGGCCCTACGAGGTTCAGAACCTCCGGCTCCCTCCCGGTGGCGTAAGCGATCTTGTTTCTTGCGCTGATCTCATCCTGATGCGTCTGGAAATGACCCAGTGCCCAAATCGGGATGTCCGCGCCACAGTTCAGCGACCGCAGGAAGTGTTGGCACTCATCCGCAATCACCTCTGAGCCGATCACCAGGATCGTTTCAGCCGTGATATCTTCTTCATCCGCCAACCACGGGGCGAGCTCATACTTTTGCTGCTTCAGGATGTCTTCTGGAAGGCTGGCGGGATGGATCGCAATATCGTGGCCAAGGCTCTCCAGCTGTGCCGCAAAAAGCAAAAGCGCGTCGAAGTGTTTGGCCGAAACCTGTCCGCTGCACAGAAGGATCATGCGGTGGCTCGCATATAATCCGTGACCAGTCCGGCGAAACGCGCGGCGAAACTCTCTGGGGAAAAGCGGCGCAGAGCCTGCTGCGCTGCCCGCACATCTGCGACATAGCGCGCCGGTTCTCTGATATATGTCGCGATGAGCGCATCCACCTCTTCTGGCGGGGCCGCAATGACAGCGCCGTCAAAGGTTTTTGCGGTGTCAGGATCCGTGATTGCGATCTTTCCTGCGGCGACCGCTTCAGCCAGAACGCGACCAAAACTCTCACGCCACGTGGGTGCGGTGAAGTAGACGAGGAAATCAATCTCGTCGAAGTAGTCGGATACGGCCATGGCCCCAAACGGAAGGGCGCGCCAGTGTTCGGGGACAGTTCCAGCCTGCAAAAACCCGTCCGCGCCTAAGATCACATTGCTCTGCGCTGTCTTGGGAAAGCATCTGTGCATCGTCGCTTCGTCGGGAAACTTCTCAAAGCCCGGTCTCGAATGCCGCCCCCGCCGGTCAGCGGGCGCATCACTGGGCGGCATGAAATCAAAGGCACAGATATTGAACCAATCCCATTCCAAAACGCCCCAAGGCTGGGCCAGTCGCCGATCAGACAGCCAGTCCGCGACCGTTTGCCGGTTCCAAGCCGAGATGGGTGCAAGCGTGCGGTAGACGCTGACTGAAGACCGCGCGATCTGATCAAGACATTTGGCGACATCGAAGCCCTCTGCTCCACCCGGTCTGAGAAAATTCTCATGTGTCACGACGATCAGATGGTGCGCGAGAATTCTGGTGCCGAGATGCGACTGGAACTTCAGACACGACGGATTGTGAAAGATCACAAGATCGGCGCTGATTTCAGTCGGATCCCAGACCAAAGGGATATTCAGCCGCGCCAAAGTCTTGGACAACCGCGGCGCGACCACCTGCCCGGAGAACATGGCCGTGGACAGCGCATAGACCTCGACCTTTGCAAATCGGCACACCACTTCGAGCTCGGCTGCTACCGCAGACGACGTGCCACCACGGAACCGCGGATCGACAATATAGGCAATCTTGAAGGCCGATTTCACAGGATGGGTTGATCCCCTCATCTAATAGATGCTGGTACGCGCCTGCTCCTCGGGCCCGCTGGTCCGGTCAGGGTCTGCATCAAAGGTATTCAGAAATCCGCGCTTGGCGTCATCGACAAAGGACCGCAACTCGACAGCGAGAGGATCATTCCCCGCTGTGAACTTGGGGTTGGCAACGACATAGGTGTAGAGCGCGCGCCAGTCCTTGCCCGAGATCAGGCTTTCGATGGCTTGTAGTTCCTGGAGCGAGATATCGTCCTGTGCGCTGCCAGATGAGCCCACTAAGATGAGCATCGTCACAACAGCCAGAAGTCGATTATTCGGCACGTCAAAAACCCAGAACAAAAATCGCTTTAAGCAAAACGCTTGTCGTCAAAACAGCTGCCAATTCGCGGCCGCCAGAATTAGGTATCACATCTGTCAATCGCAAAGCAAATCTTGGTTAATAACTGTTAACGCAGATACTCTTTGCGCTTCAAACTATCAACCAGCCTGCTTTTCAGCTGCGTCCGGGCGCGGGCCTGCTGCTGCGTCTGCACGGCTTGGCGGCGTTGCGCGGTCGAAACCCTGGGTTTTGCCCTCGGCGGTGCGCCGACACGGGTGCCAGCCATCCAGATTTCGATCCGCCCGGAGGGTGACGTTATCTTCTCGCGCGTGAAGTCGCGGGCCGTGCCACCTACCGTTTCCGCGATAGCACGCGCCACGGTTTCGTCAGCGGCCGTATAGTACCGAATATGTGTTTTTGAGACCTTGAAATTGACCCGACTGGTTTCGGCGAGCGGGAAGCCGGTGGTTTTGAGATCACTGAGTTTCTGATCCAAAACATCTTTTGTCACACTGGACGGCGCGTATGTGAAAAGGGCGATCCGCTCAATGTCTTCGCCCGCTGCACCCAACTGCGCCGCCAGAGTTTTCGGGCGAACAACCGGGCCACCAACCGCGGGCAGGCCGTGTGCTTTTTCGGGCAACACAAGCGCAGTACCGCGCGGTCCAATGCGCGGTGCTAAAGTCAGCGATCCCAGCTTGGAGGGGGTTGGCACCTCATATTCAGAGGAGCTCAAACTGGCCAAGACTACAACATCAAAGCTGGGTTTGCGCGGGGCCTGTTCGGCAACGGTCGGGACGACATCACTGCCCACGTCAAACAGGGTTTTCGCAAACTGCGTTTGTGGTTTCTTGCCTGACCAACCAGGCAAATTGACAGGTGCGGCCTCCGCTTCGGGTGCTCGCAATGAAACCGACACCTGCGGCGCCACGATGGTGCTGCGATCAGGCAGAGCGGGCGGCACATCCTGGCGCTGCTGGGGATCGGCTAGCACCGTAGCATCGGTGATCTCTCGCTGCAGCGGGCTGAAGGCGACGGGGATCGCAATTGGTGCCGCCTGGGGCGAAGGCGTAAAGCTGATTACGGCACTGGTTGCATCGACCTGGGGGCCAGGCGACATCACGGCGCTCAAGGTGGCATCGCGGCCTTCTGCGATCCTCAAAGCTGGGGCGGAGGAAACGGATGCAACCTCGGGCTTAGAGACCGTAGAAGCGATTTCGGCAGGCGCCGGAACGACTTCGCTTGCGCTCACATCCGGCGCCGTCGGCGCCACTTGCGAGATCGCGGGTGATGTCTCTCCCACCTGCTGTATCGCCGTCCCAGTTGAACCGCGCCAATCAGAGACGGACACCCAACCTAGGCCCACAACGGCCCCCAAGCTCAGGATCACACCAAAGCCGAGACCGAAGAAGCAGGCAAAGGCGATCAGAGCTGTCTGCGGGACATAGAGCCCCCGCTTGACTTGGGAGCCTTCCGTCTGCGCGATTTCGGTCGGCTCCGGCGCGATCGCCTGCGATGGATTCACGGTATCCATCGACACTTTCGGCATCACCTCCGACGCGTTCAGCGCAGCATGTACTTGGGCAAACCCTTCCGCTCCGGGCGGGTCAGGCCGAAAGACGGGACGTTTGGCAGATGGCTTCTTGCGGGCGGGGCCCTTCGCTGCGAGGACTTTGGCGCGCTCAACCCGTGCCGCGGCCAGCCGCTCTTCCAGATCAGCTTGAAGCGCCGCGCGCTCTGCGCTGCTGGGCGCAGCGTCCTGCTTTGGTGGTGGATCGGTGTTGTTTGGCCCGGTACTGGCTGACATACAATACAGCCCCCAGACTGCACATCAGTTAACAATAAGCGAATCTCTTAAAGTATTGTTTAGATATACAACCATTCCGGTTATTTTGCAAAGTGCGCGCTGGGCTTTTCTAATGTTGCGCGACAGTTAAGCACCGGTGATCTTTGCGCCCGCAAAGTGCCAAATGTATAGAGATCGCCCGATCAACCACCTGAATGAAACCTAACGGGAGATATCAGACGATCGCCCGATCAGCGTCCATTGAAATACGGAACCTGCAGCTATCATATCCTGGCTGAGCGCCACACGCGGTTTCGATACACCGGCATTTCGGGTGCACCAGCGCGCGATAAAGATGCTCGAAGACGGCGGCGTGCCATGCACAAAGTGGCGTGTGGCTCACCTCACCGCGGATCACCGGGTTGTCCTGAATGGCAAACTCCCAGGGCCCACACGTTGAAAAACCACCCGATCCAACGAAGGTCCACGCATGGGCGCAGATTGCCTGTGACAGCACCGGCGCCGCCCATCGCGCCGGCAAAACACGCAAAACATGCTGAGCCGCCCGCGGGATGCGATGTTCGAGAATGTAACGTGCGGTTGCCCGACCCGCTTCGGCGGCGAGCTCTGGCGCCAGCGCGGGCTCCTCTTGACGCAAGAGGCGATGCAACCGTGCTGCATCACCCTCGGGGATCATCTCCGTACCATCGGGCACCCGGAAGATGCCTGCCGCCGCAAGCATGCGGTCTACGCGGTCGCGCCCGCCGATACGCTCGATCAGTGGCAGCATTTGCAGCACCGCATTCGGGCCGATGAGACCTGCCACAGGCTGCGGCACGGTCACACGTCCTTCATCTGTGCATCACTTCCACCGCAGGCGCGGACCTTTGCGCCATTCGGCATCTCAAACGCCTGCGTCCGCGCCACCGCACGATCCTTCATCTGATCTCGAACAGCCGCGCGACGCTCTGCCGCGCGGGCAGCACGGTCAGCGGAGGCTTCCCAGTCATCGAGTTGTGCCTCCGCCAACTGCCGCGATTCGTCGAAGTGAAAATCCACTGATGCCTTGGTCTGCGGCCCCCAGTAGCCAGACTTACCCAAGTCGTAGAATGTCCGCTGGAACCCCGCCTTCAGGAAGGCATAGAGGCACCCCAACAAGTAGCGTCGCCGAAATCCCGTCCCGCGCCACGGGTAGTGAAACAGGGCCTTGCGCGAATAGAACCGGCGGTAGTTGTTCATCACGCCGTCCAGAAGTTCGCCCCGCTCCATCGCCGCAGGCTTCATGATCGGCGTGACAAAGTTGTATTTCGAGAAGTCATAAATCTGCACCTGATCCTTCAGTTCCTGAAAGAGTGGAGTAAAGGGCCAGGGCGTATACATGGACCAGTTCGCCAGATCGGGTTGCGAATCCCAGGCCATGCGAAAGGTCTCTTCCAGCGTCTCCGGCGTTTCGTTGTCGAGGCCAACAATGAATTGCGCCTCTACAAGGATATCAGCCTCGCGCAGGAGGCGGATCGCGGTCTTGTTCTCCTCGACCTTGGTTTCCTTGTTGAACTGGTCGAGCTTCATCTGCGCGGCGGCTTCGGTGCCCAGTGACACATGCACCAACCCGGCCTTGCGGTAGAATTTCAGCAGATCCTTGTCCCGGTAGATATCGGTGACGCGCGTATTGATGCCCCACTTCACCCGCTTTGGCAGGCCGCGGTCGATCAACTCCTGACAGAAAGCCACGAATTTCTTCTTGTTGATGGTGGGTTCCTCGTCGGCAAGGATAAAGAACCCGACCCCGTGGTTCTCGACCAGGTCCTCGATCTCATCGACCACATCCTTGGGATCACGCACCCGATAATCGCGCCAGAATTTCCACTGGCTGCAGAACGAACAGGTAAACGGGCAACCGCGCGCGAGATTCGGAATCGCGACGCGTGTGCCGAGTGGGATATAGATGTACTTCTCCCACTCCAGCACCGTCCAGTCGGGTTTGATCGCTGAGAGATCCTTGACCGTGGACGCCGCTGGGGTCGCCACGATCTCATCGCCCTCGCGGAAGGCGAGGCCGTGGATCTTGCGCCGCTCGGCGGGCCAGCGCCCGTCTTCAATTGCCAGCATCAATTCAGTGCAGATCTCTTCGCCTTCACCGCGCACCACCACGTCGATCCAGGGCGCTTCTGACAGCACTTGCTTGAACATGAATGTCGCATGAACGCCGCCCATCACACGCACTGCGTCCGGAACGACCTCGCTTGCGACTTTCAAAACATCTTCCGCGCGGTAGATCGATGGCGTGATGGCGGTGACGCCGATCACATCCGGCTGCAGCGCCTCCATGCGCTGCGCCAGTTCCGCGTCGCTGATGTTGTCGGTCATCGCATCGATGAAATGGATGTCGTCGAAACCAGACTGCCTCAGATGCCCTGTCAGATAAGCGACCCAGGCAGGTGGCCAGGTTCCGGCAATCTCCGCGCCGCCAGAGCGATAGTTCGGATGAACAAAAAGGATGCGCATATTGGACTCCCATGTGTCAATTGAGAATGACATATTAGGCGTCCGCTTTAGTTGACATAGATCAAGGCGAGCCTCAGAGCCTATAAGACCTTGAGACAACTCCGCGGCTCCAAGCGGATCAATCGCCCAGATATCCGATCAGGCGTCACGCATTCTTAGGATCGCGATCCACGGAAAATCCTCGCCACGTTGGCGCCTCGGCTTTAGCAGCCCGTTGCCGTCGATGGCAGGGCGCTTGGCCTTCACAGAATTTTCGACGTTGCCGCCAACCGTTGTGATTACGCCCTCACCAAGATCGACATCTGTTACGAAGTCGGAATGCGATGGGTAGTACCCGTCGATCTTTAAATGATCTCGCGCCGCCGCCAGATTGAACCGCGAGGCTGTTCCGCGGCCATAGTGCACAAGATCGCCGGGGCGTGGCGGATAGACCTGCGGGTCCATCACTTCGAAGAGGGGCGCGGGCAGACGCTCCTCCACCACATCTTCGAAATACTTCCAATGCGCCTGCGCTGCCTTGAAGCGTTGCGCATCGATCCCCTGTTCCAGGATCGCCCAGCTGATGAAGGCCGCCGACCACGCCGGGTTGCCCGTGCTGCCATCGGCAAAGGCGACCACCGACTTGCCGTGATACGGCAATCCAAGCGCTTTCCAATAGTCACCAACCCGCTTGAAATGCGTGTCGTCGTCCTCCTTGTGCTTACCGTTGTCGAACCGCTCGAGCTCCGCATTCAGTGTCGCAATCAGCCCCGCGCGCAGCCCGGTTGTCTGGCTCGTACCGGACGTCGCACCGCGCGCGTCGAAGAGCGGAGATTCCGTTTCGAAATGGATCGTATGCGGCTTCGGCAGGGGCGTACCGGGGGCAAACCCATGGTAATGCACATCCTCGCGGCTCTCATCACCGAAGACGGCGACGGCATTGGCGACAACGTGGTTTCCCCATTGTGACAGCGCAGTCACGGACGACAGAAAAGGGTTGAGAAAATGCGTCGCACCGCCCAGCGGGCCGCTCAACCCGTTGACCCGCCCTTGCAAGTAGTCGCGCACAATGCCCTGCACCTGCGTCTCTGCCTGTTTCAGACCGGACCAGCTGCCGGTCGAGTTGATCGCGGAAAACTGAAAGGGCTGGTCAACGACCGCTTGAATGCTGGATGGGAAGGAGGCGTGGGCGACCCGATTGAGGATCGTTTCAACAACCGCCTCTAGGCCGCCTTTCAACTGGTTGACCCCATACTTCCCGAAATGGCCGACCTCACTCTGCGCCACCCGGGCCAAAGCATCGAAGTCCTGCGGCGTGACGACGATGCGCAAGTGATCTCCTGGGGTAGGGGATGGCACAGGCTCGGCGACCGGCCCCGGCGATGAAACGGTATTGGTCGTCGTGGTGTTTTCTGTCTCTGTGGGCGAGACGCCTTGCGCTTCAAGCAGGCGTTTGAGGCGGGCCACCACGCGCGCCTGTTTTGCCAGCTCTGATGCCGCGAGCTCCTGCAGAGCAGTGACCGCCTCTGTAAGTCGCCCCAGACGCCAGGCATCCGACTGCTCCTGCAATTTCATCGCCACCGCGCTCTTGGCCTTCAGCTCTTGCTGTAACCTGTCCCGCTCGGCGCCAGAGCTTGCAGCAAGCTCCAGTTGCAAGTCGATGATGGCCGTCGTGATCTGCGTAATTTCAGACCGATACGGATTGTCTGCCATGGCCCTTCCCCCAAAATGAGTAAATTTAAAAAGTCTTAGAAAACTCCCACCAAGGCCGTGTAGGCCGCGTCAATGTCGGTGACGTGCCTGTCGATGCGCGCGGCTGATTCCGACAGGAGACTCACCGCACTCTGGCCCTCGGCACCTGCTTCAACGCGGATTCTGAGGATCTCCAGATCCTTGCGCGTCTGATCAATCAGCAGCACCCAGGTGGCGAGCATGCCCCGAAAGGTTTCAAGCTTCTCGACGCTGCCACCCGACAACGCCGTAGACAGACGCGCGGTCTGGTACATATCGGTGGTGTCATCGCGGAGGATTTCGAGAAACGCATCAACGGTCGCTGTGTTGTCGCGCACGTTGCGAATGAAATCCTCCCGGTCTGCACCGGCAAGCGACAAGTTCGCCAGAGCCTGCGTGGCACCGATCACCGCGCGGACCTGCCCGCCTGCCCCAGGCCCCGCCAGGATTGTGGCGGTATTTGCAGACGCTGCATTCAGCCGCTCAATCTCATCCTTCTGCAAGCGCAAAGTGTCGTTGTCAGCGTAACGCGCGAGCACCTCGTTAAAGGTCGTGGCCGCGGCGAACCCCTCGGTAATCGTGAGGCTGATCGGTGACAAAGCCGTTGGCGAATAGACATCCGCGAAGTCCGGATCGAAAGTCGCGGTATCGGTCTGCCGCCTTCGAGACATCTTGTCGTACTGGTTGTACGCGTCAACAACTTGAAGCGACGCCTCCCGCGCGGCGTCATAGGACTCGGTATAGTCCTGAAAGGCGGCGGACCCGGGAACGGTGCATCCAGCAGCGACAAAACACACCACCAGCACGATCCATCGACGAACAATATTCATCTCGAAATGCCTAAAATTTATCAAATAATTCGCAGATGGTGACACAGCCGCACGTTTCCCGTCAAGCGAGCGTGCATTTGCAGTGCAGCAATCAGGAGTGGCGACAACCCCGCCGGACAAGATCTGCCGACAGCTCAACCACGTTGATCAGGTCCTGTGGGCTGCATGATACTTTAAATAAAATCAAATTCTTACGTTTATCTGTAGGCTGCACAGATTCCGTGTTCGATCACCTTGTCCGGCCCTTGAGTGACCCCATGCAAATGCGATGGTGGACGCCGTGACCGAGGACGCGGCGCCGCCACTTGCTCACGACTCATCCAGCAATGCGCAGGCGACATGCCACCCTACCCGAAGCGTGCAACCGCATCACTCCAAAGGACACCGGCACTATCCGAGAGCAGTTTGAGGCCAGCCAACAACAAAAACCCATAGACCACACGGGTGAAGGCAGCCGCAGAAATGAAGCGGTGCAGGACCATCCCCAAACCGATGCCTGCAAAGAGCAGTGGCGACAAAAGCAGGCTGATGGTGAGGCTGTCCTTTTCAAACTGGCCCATCGCACCATACGCGACCGTCTTGATGATGTTCATTGCGAAAAAGAACATCGTGTTGGTTCCAACAAATATCGATTTGTCCATGTGCTGACGCAGCAGAATGCCCTTGACCGGCGGCCCACCAGCATGTGCGACGAAGCTGGCAAACCCGGACAGAGTGCCAAGCGCGAAAACTGTACTGCGTCGCGACGCCGCGATGATGTCTCCTCTTTGCCGATTCAGAGCAAACTGCGCCACGAACAAGATCGCCAAAACCCCGACCGCGAAGCGGATCACGTCGGCACTCATCCACTGAAACATAGTGGCACCGATAAACAAACCGACAGCAGCACCCGGCAAAAGCATGGCGACCACCGATCGGTTCCAACGCGCGCGGTACTGCCAGACAATGATCAAATCCATGGCCAGCAGGACGGGCATCAAAATCGCCACAGCGAATTGCGGCGAAATATAGAGGCTCATCAAGGGCACCGACATAACACCCAGCCCACCGCCAAATCCGCTTTTGGAGATACCCGTGATCAACACGGCAGCACCCGTAACGACGTAGAATGAGGTGGTTAGATCCATCGGCCTCTCCGCTTTCTACGGGTTGGCCTAGTGGGCAAGAGGAAATCTTAAAAACGGTTTTTTCGGATCAAATAAATCTCTATTCAGAATTCATGAAGAACTTAAACGCCCTCGAAAGCTTCGTCATCGCCGCTGACACGCTAAACTTCTCGGTGGCCGCTGATCGGCGGCACACCGTCCAATCAGCGGTGAGCACCCACATTCGTAAACTGGAAGAGGAGCTTGACTGTCCGCTCTTTGACCGTGGGCGCGGCAAACCCATGTCACTCACCGCGGAAGGCGAGGCGTTCCTCGTCTATGCCAGACGTATCCTCGGGCTGTCAGACGAGGCCATCAGAGCGGTCCGCGGTGCGCGCGCGACCCGTCGTATCCGGTTGGGCACCACGGTGACACTCGCTCTCTCGGTCGTCACGAAAGCATTGCAGCTCTTTGCAAAAATCGAGCCAGACGTGCAAATCCAGATCCAGTGCGAACGCAGCGATGCGTTGTTACCGCTGCTGGAGGCGGGCGAAATAGACTTGGCGTTCATGATGGATCAGGGGCGCCGCCCGGGCCGCGAGTTTGTTGAAGGAACAGCGCTGGTTTGGGTCGGCACCGACACTTTCGAAATGCCGCAATCCGGCGATGTACCCCTGGTTTTTCTCACCGATGGTCGGGACCTGCGTGGCTATGCCTTCGAAGCGCTGGATCGGGTGGGCCGGTCCGGCTACCTCGCTCACCTCAGCCCGCATCCGATTGGTGTGCGTGCCTTCGTTCTGGCGGGCCTCGCAGTCACTGTCATGCCTGCCACATCGGTGACCCCACCACTGGTCGATCTGGGGGCGCGCCTCCGCCTGCCGTCCCTCAAGAATGTAGCGCTGTCGCTCTATCGGGATCCGAAGACTTCATCACCGGACGTCAAAGCCCTCGCCACCATCCTGAACAATCAACTGCTAAAACCCTAGCGCCGCCGCGCACCTTTACCGCTGCGCCTTCTGCTCTGCCACGTGCCGGGCGATCAGCACCTTGTAGAGTTCGCGAATACGCTGCGTGACAGGCCCCGCGCCTGTGCCCCCGCCAATCGCTTTGCCATCAATCTCTGCCACGGGTGTCTGCGCCCCGAAAGTCCCAGTCAAAAAGGCTTCGTCCGCCCCATAGGCTTCGTAGAGCGAGTAGTTTTTCTCGCGCACGGGAATGTCATTGGCATGGCAGAGGTCGATCACGGCCTGTCGCGTCACGCCGTTCATGCAGTAGTCGCCCGTGGAGGTCCAAACCTCGCCCCGGCGCACAATGAAGAAGTTGCACGCGTTCGTCGTGTTCACGAATCCATGCGGGTCGAGCATCAGCGCCTCATCGGCACCCGCCTGTTCGGCTTGCAAACAAGCAATCACACAGTTCAGCTTGGAGTGGCTGTTGTACTTCGCATCCTGGGACATCGGCAGACCGCGCACCTGCGGCACCGTGGCCAGGCGCATGCCGCGGCTTTGCAAGCTGTCGACCGGTTTGGAGTGTTCAACAATGGCCACAACGGTCGGGCCTGATCGGCTCAGGCCGGGATGCTGGAAGGGTTTGGCTTTCACACCGCGCGTCACCATGAAGCGGCAATGCGCATCCGTCGTCATGCCATTGGCCTCGGCTGTCGCGTCCAGTGCGGATCGAATTTCCTCACGGCTCATGCCGATGTCGAGCGACACCGCCTTGCAGGAGTCGAACAGCCGGTCCATATGCGCGTCGAAGAATGCCCATACGCCATCGTACAGTCGCAATCCTTCCCACATACCATCCCCCAGCATGAAACCGGAGTCGTAGACCGAAACAAGCGCCTGATCCCTGGGAACAAGAGCGCCGTTCAGGAATATCTGAATGTCCTTGTTGCGGGCATCCTCTTCGGCGTCATGTGTCGAGTGACTCTCGGAACGCTGATCCATATCTCGGCGATACTTTCGTTAGTGCCAGGCGCGCAAAACCGCAGGCACGCGCCTTGTGTTGTAAAAGACTTACCTGATTGACTGGACAGCGGGAAAGCCGAATTCCGCTCCACAGACATATGGGCAAGGATAATGCTGCGAAGAAAAGCCGCCAGCGATCCCCAGAGAACGCCAGCGGCCGCAGAAGGGTTTGGACCCGGCTAGAGCGGCTGGGCCGCGCCGGGGCGATCCGTCAGCCGCATGCCCACAATCATCATGCGCATCGCATCCTCAGCCGCGCGCCGGAGGAGCTTTTCACCTTTGTGAATCGCTTCGTCGAGCGAGCAGGGCCGCTTGATGATCGAAGCAAAGGCGTCAATACCATTGTCCAGTGTTTCCCGCACGCCTTTGCCGATGGTTCCAGCCAGCGCGATTGTCTGGATGCCCTGTTCCCGCGCGCGACGGGCCACCTCGCAGGGGACCTTTCCATAAGGCGACTGGCCATCAAGCGACCCCTCCGCCGTGATCACCAGATCCGCATCTTCCAGCATCTCGTCAAACCTCAGATACTGCATCACGATATCGAAACGCGGGTGCAAGGTTGCCCCGGCAAAAGCAACAAGCCCGGTGCCAAGCCCACCGGAGGCGCCCGATCCATGCGCCGACCCCAGATCGAGACCAGCATGGGACCGGATAACCGAGGCATAGCGCGCAAGACCCGCCTCAAGCGCCTCGACCTGCTGAGGCGATGCACCCTTCTGTGGCCCAAAGACCCGCGCAACGCCCTTTGGTCCCAACAGAACATTATGCCAGTTCACCGCCACATCGATGGAGACCCGCGCGAGGCGCGGGTCGAGCCCACTGGTGTCGATCCGGGCAAGACGCGACAACTCATAGCCACCAAACCCGATCTCCTCTCCGTCGCTGTCAAGCAAGCGTGCACCCAAAGCCTGCGCCATCCCAGCACCGCCGTCGTTGATGCCGCTGTCTCCGCAGCCCACAAGGATGCGGTCCGCACCGTGATCGAGTGCACGCCGGATCAACTCGCCGACGCCGTAGCTTGTCGTCCGGCCAGGGTCCCGCATGGACTTGGGAACGAGGCTCAGCCCAGCCGCAGCGGCCATTTCAAGAACGGCAGTGCGAGGGCCGGATCCTCCCATGAGGCCGAAGAACGACGCGACGGGGTCACCAACCGGGCCCGTCACGGTCGCCTCCTGCAATGTGCCCTGCGTGGCATTTACCAGTGCCTCGGTGAAGCCTTCGCCGCCATCAACCATCGGTGCTTCCAGCACACGCGCGGACGGCAAAGCGCTGCGAACGCCTTCGCTGATGGCACGGGTCACATCATCGACGGACAGGGACTCCTTGAACCCCGACGGGGCAACCAAGATCGTGAAGGTCATCTTATTATCTCCTTGAATTTACTTCATAAAAGGAGAACGATAGCGCTTGGGATTTATTCCCCGCCTGATAAAAGACTTTACGCATCAGGCGGGGTTTCGCCGCTCTATCTCAGCCCAAGGCGGTCGCCCAACTGCCGGATGCCGCGCTGCACGCCGCGCGCAGCCGTGGCAAGGTCCGCCTCGAGTTGCGCCAAGTGATGACTAGCGGCTTTGCGGGCGGGCGTGGCTTCCTGTTGCGTCGGTCGTTCGACCGATCTTGGTCGATCCGGGCGCATTACAGGGCGCAGGCTTTGGGTGGGAACAGGCCCCGCAGCCCCCTCCGCCACCGGCTCTGGAGTTGTCTGCTGGATCACACTCTGCACGGCGACGGGCGCGCGCTCCTCCAGTTGCGCGGGCCAAAGCACCAGCGCAACAACGCAGAGCGGCACGGCAACGGCTGGCATCAACGGCACGGCCAAGCGAAAGAGATCACGTTGGACAAAGGTCGGTTGGTCGAGCGATCCGTAAATCGCCACGGGTTTCGCGCTGGCCATCATCGTCTGGCAGAAGCCGGTCCCCAGCACGGCGACCATCACGATCAGCGCAGGGTCATGCCCAAAGGCTGCAATCGGCAACGCCACCGCCGGGATCAAAACCGCGACGCGTGCGCTGCGCGAGGTGATGACCAAATGACATAGAACCGCGACGAGCGTCATGACACCAACCGCGACAACCCGGTTGCGGACCAACGCCTCGGGCAGTACGGCCATCAGGCCGTTGGCCAGCCACCTGTCTGCACCTGTGCTGATGATCGCATCCGCAATGACGATGGTCGCGGTCAGGTAGAGGATGAGTTCTACATCCACATCGCGAAAAATCTCCTTTGTCTTACGGTCCGTGAAAGGCCGCGCCAGCAGTACCAGCGCACCGCCGAGCGAGATCACCACAATAGAAAGTCCGTGCACCATCGTCGTTGTCCACAGCGCAAGCAATGCGATCAGAACCAAGGCCAGCCGCTTTTGCCGAGCATTTAGCGGGTCGGTTGGCTGGGCCAAAGTGATGTCCGCCCCGCGCAGGTCGGCGGGCACGAACAGCCACAGGATCAAACCTGTGGCCAGAAAGCAGGACAACAACGACACCGGCAGACCGAGCAGGATCCATTCCAGATAACCGATCACTGGCCCCCCGGCGCGCGCGATGGCATCCACCGCGATCAGATGGGCCCCGGCGCCCAGGAGCGAGCCGCCTGCCGATAGCAGGATCACTGTCGGAAACAGAAGCGCAAGCGGGCGGACAAGCCGGGGGTCCGGCAGTTGGCTGGCGAGGGCCAGAAACACCGGTAGCAACAGCGCGGCACGCCCGGAGGTGGACGGGATGAAGAATGCAGTTGATGCGATCAGGACGGTGAGACCATACGATAGCGCACGGAAACACCGAAACGGAACCAGCGCGCGCGCCACCAGATACTCCATCAGCCCACTCGATTTCAGAACCGATGCGATCACGAAAGCCGCGACCAACAGCCAGACCAGATCACGGCCCAGGGCTGCAAAGAGCTGGTCTTCCCGCAGGGTTCCTGTGAGCACAAGCGCCAGAGCCGCCGAAATCGCCACCAGCGAGTCCGGCAGCCGCGTCATGGTCCACCCGAGGATGGCCAGTGCCGTGATCGTCAACGCATTACGTCCGGCAGGCGCGAGTGCGTCCGGGACGCTCCAGAACAGAAACGCTGCGATGGCAGCGAGTGGCAAGGCCAAGAGCTCCGTCCGCGTCAATGGGCAAGTGTACGTGAAGGTTGGAGACAGGGTGAGCGTCGTCATCGGGTTTCCTTCCAAGGCGCTGTTTGCGATTGAAAGGAAAACGAGGCAGGGGGCGGCTTATTCCTGTATGCGTCACAAAAGCTTCACACAAGCGCAGGGTCGCCGATCAGACGGCGCGCGCCCCCAAAAAAGGCGACGCGCGGCATCTTTCTGATGGGTTATGGGAGGCTATTCCAGCAGAGCCGGTTCCGTGCTCAATCGCCCGCTGCAGATCGGCTCGAACTGCACAAGCCCCGCACCGAAAACCTCATCCGGGCCTTCGTCACCAAGGTCGAGCGCGGTGTCGCGCAAGAACGATTTCACATCAGCAACTGTCAGCTCAGGCTGCGCCGACATCAGCATCGCCGCGGCGGCTGTGGCAAACGGCGCGGCGAAGGAGGTGCCTGTCTTGGACCGCACCCCGCGAATGGACGCCGCCGTCCAGACCTCGACACCGGGTGCTGCAAGATCCACGTGCGGCCCGCGCCCCGCGCGGCGATAGATGCGCCCGGACGCATCGACCGCGGTCACCGTCAGCACCGGAGCATAGGCGCCCGGAAACACCGGCTCAGCGCGCGGCCCGTCATTCCCTGCCGCAGAGACGATCAGGATTTCCGCATCGGTCATGCGCGCGACCATCCGCTCGAGCAGAACGTTGTGAGGGCCCGCCAGGCTCATGTTGACCACATCGACCTCGGCCACGGCCAGCTGATCCATAGCCTGCACCAGACTGAACACATCGCTTCGCTCGTCACGGCCCGACTTGTGAAAGGCGTCAATCGCCAGCAGTTCAGCTTCGGGCAACAAGCCATGAGCCCGCCCCGCGCGGGAGCCGATGAGAATTGCGGCCACAGCCGTGCCATGCTGCGCGCCCGAGCCACCTTGCTCGTGCCCTTCGAACGCCAGCACAGACAGGCGTCCACCGTCGAAGGCTTCATGATCCGGGTTGATGCCCGTATCGATCAGGCCAATCCGGGCAGTTGCCTGACGACAGGTCGCAAGCGCCTGTGCCGAAGCGCGCAGGCCTACGAGATCAAAGGAGGCACAATGCAGCCCCTCGCATCCACCTACGATGCCCTCATTGGTCCGGTAGAAATGATTAAAATCCGCCGACTGACCGGACGGGAGCTGCCGGATGGCCTCCAACGCGGCTTCAAGCCCGGTACCGGAGGGGACGCGCAGGCGCCGGACCGTGCTGCCCACGGTTGCGATTTGAGCGGTACGCAGGACCTCATAACCCAGCCCCGTCAGGGTCGCGAGATCAGCGTCCGAAAGGTCCAGCACAACGATTTCATCAGCCGCCCGGCTCGGTGGCGGAGGTGGAGGCGGTGCAGCGCGTTGCGTTGTCCGTGCAGGGGGTGTGCGACCGAACAGGCGATCAAGGAAGTTGCCCTCACCGCTCGACCCGCTGCGCGGGCGACTGTCACGGTCGTCATCATCATCGTCATCATCATCGTCGTCGTCGCTATCATCGCTGTCACTATCGCTGTCACTGTCACTATCGCTGTCACCGTTGTCGCCGTCATCTCCGTCGTCATCATCGGCCCAGGCCAGAGCAGAGATCGGGCTTTCGATCCACACCGCAGGCACGACAAAGGCCACCGCAAAGGACAAGATCAAATGAAACAGAAATCGTTGCATGCCTGGTCTCCATGTCAGCCGCAATCTGCAGGTTCCGGCCTCTGACCGCGCCGCATTCTTGCGCCGCTGTTCAGGATTGCCATAAAGGTAACGGGGCGCTCTCCAGAATATTCCACGCTTTAACGCACGAAAGTTCAACAAAGATGTCAGATACCTTTGCAGATGGCATCATTGCGCTTCTCCCCAACCTCCGACGCTTTGCGATCTCGCTGTGCAGATCGCCGGACACGGCGGATGACCTCGTGCAGATCACGGTCGAACGAGCGTTTAAGGCACGGGAGCAATTCGACCCTGACACGCGGCTCGATGCGTGGTTGTTCCGCATTCTGCGCAACGCCTGGATCGATATGACCCGGCGCAGCAAGACCCGCGGCACGGAGATCGACATCGACGATGCGCCCGATGCCAGCACCGTGGATGGCGCCAAGGTGACCGAGACCGCTCTGATGCTGACATCGGCCAAGGCGGCCATCGAGACATTGCCCGAACCACAGCGCGATGTGATCATGCTCATCTGTGTTGAGGAGCTGAGTTATAAGGAAGCAGCAGAGGTTCTCGAAACCCCCGTTGGGACGGTGATGAGCCGCCTTGCCCGGGCGCGGCTGGCTATCGCGAAAAAACTTGGAATAAACCAGACACCCGCGCGTTCTTCTGACAGCCAAGGAGAGAGCTGAGATGCAACATCCTGAATTTACTGACGAAGAACTGATGGCCTACGCCGATGGCGAGTTGGAAGAAGCCCGCGCGACCGAGCTGGACTTGGCGCTCGCCGAGAGCGCCGTGCTGGCAGATCGGCTTGCGCTTTTCATCAACACGCGGGCGGTGGCCAAGGAGGCCTGGACCCCCGCGCTCGAGGAGCCTGTCCCGGCGCATCTGGTTGAACATGCAAGTGCTCTGGCCGCGCAATCGCAAGACGCTCCCGCCACGGACGACACCGTCGTGGCCTTCCCTCAGGCGCCTAAAGCACCCGAGGCCATGCCCGTCTGGCGCCTGCCACTTGCCGCTGGGTTGGCGTTGGCTGTCGGTCTCGGCGCCGGTCTGACACTGGCGCCTGTGCCGAACACCGGCCTCGGCAGCATCGAGATCGCCGCGCTAAGCGATGCCCGCATTACTACGGCACTCAATACGCTACCGTCTGGTGAAGATGCCGTTCTGGACAATGGCGCACGGATCGCGCCGATCGCGACCTTCTTCGACGGTGCAGAGACCCTCTGCCGCGAGTTTGAGTTCGACCGCGTCGATGGAATGACCATCGTCTCTGTTGCCTGTCAGCGCAATGGCCAGTGGGATGTGCAGATGGCTGTGGCCGCAGCGGCGGCGAGCGAGACCGGCTACGCCCCGGCCTCGTCACTTGATGTGCTCGACGCTTATCTGACCGCGAACGAGGCTGGACCACCCCTCGAACCCGACGCTGAAGCCGCCGCGTTGGACGCTCTGCGCTGATCCGATCTCAATCCAGGACGGCATCGCCTTTGGCACACGCCAAAGGACATTTTTATATTTGAAATCAAATATTTAAACATTCATCTTCCGTTCATGATACTTTACCAAACCGTTCACTGCACCAACAGGATACAGACACATCCGGTGCTTAGGTTGATCCTCGAACGCACTAACCCAAGAGGATGACTGACATGACCGTTCACAGTTTCGATTTCGACCTGACGATGCTTCACCTGAATGCAAAATGGGCTTTCACCACCCGGCGCGTCGATCACGACGATGTGGCCGGTCTCGACCCCGCGGTCGCCCTCGGGGTAGCCGGCGACCTGGTGCTCTGCGAGATCACTGAGATCAACCAGCACCAGAAGATCCAACTCGCCAGTGGGCGTGCATCGACAAGCTATCTCGGCGACAAGGTCGTGCTCTGCATCGGTGACCGCTATGCCCCCGACCAGTTCGAAGGTGCGGCGCGGATCACTGCTAGCGGCGCCGACCTTCTCGCCGGTGGCGGCGTCGTCGGCACCATGGAGCACGCACACGCCCGTATGGTCGAGCCGACCAAGCTGCGGCCCATCGCTCTTCTGACGGATCGCAGCGGCGAGGTGATCAATATCGCTCGCTACGGCCTGCCTGAAACAGACATCCCTCAGCATGTCACGGTGATTGGTGTCTTCGGTGCTTCAATGAACGCGGGCAAGACCACAGCAGCCGTCAGCCTCGCGCATGGCCTGTCGCGCGCCGGGTTCAGCGTCGCAGGGATCAAAGCGACCGGCACGGGCGCCTTCAGCGACTTCAATGCCTTCGAAGATGCTGGCGTGAGCGCGATGGATTTCACCGATGCGGGGATGCCGACAACCTACCGGATGCCGATGGACCGGATCGAGAAAGGGTTCGAGACCCTTGTCGGCACCGCTGCGGAAAACGGCGCCGATATCGTGGTGGTCGAAATCGCAGACGGCGTCTTCCAGCAGGAGACGCAGGAAATCCTCGCAGGATCCAAAATTCGGGACCGGCTGGACGCGATCCTCTTTGCCACACCTGACGCGCTTGGTGCTGTCGGCGGGACGCGGGTTCTGGCGGATCATGGCCTCAAGCCCTTCGCGATGTCCGGCAAGTTGACGCAATCGCCGCTTGCCATGATGGAAGCGCGGGCCGCCACGGGCATCCCGCAGATGTCGCGCGAAGACCTCTGCAACCCGTCGGCTGTCATGGCGGTGGCCCGCCCCTTCCTGCGCACGGCCAAGGCGACCCAACCCGAACCGGCCCTGATCGAAAAGATGACAGCCGCTTGATCCACAAAGCCAAAACCGACACGGAGGGCCGCATATCCCATGC
This sequence comes from Roseobacter cerffii, assembly GCF_054226325.1. NCBI lineage: Bacteria > Pseudomonadati > Pseudomonadota > Alphaproteobacteria > Rhodobacterales > Roseobacteraceae > Roseobacter > Roseobacter cerffii. The sequence goes on along the minus strand of NZ_CM135757.1, from coordinate 291,517 downwards.
GGCCCTTTGCGCCTTTCGGACCATCTCGGCGAACGGGCTGGGCAGCGGTCATTGGACACCGCATAATTGGGCCGACCTCAGGTGGTCCAGATCGTGGGAAACGGGATCATGAGTATTGCAAATTTGCTGCGCGGTCTGGCCGCCCTGATGCTGATCGTCGCGCTCTGCGGCACCGCGCTCGCCTATTGGACGTCGCAGCGCGCCGCTTTTTTCAATGAGCGCATCAACCTCGCGCATGAATCCTACGAGGTTCACCTCAAGCTGAGCAGCAACACCTACCAGCTCTTCAAGCAATATGGGGACGCGATGCTGATCGGCGACCGCGATGAGGGTATGGGCGAGGCCGAGCTTATCCGCCTGATCCGCCAGAATATCCGGTCGATCCGGGCTCTGATCGGTCAGGAGATCGACTTGGTTGGCGATGAGGAGATCGAAGAGCTTGAGCTTCTGTCGCAAATCGAACGCAAGATCGAAGACCTCATCACGCGCTTCGAAGTGGTACGCAAGGATACCGCGGTGGAGCAGTTCGGTCGCAACTGGACCGGCCTCTCGGTGATGCTGGACGATGATATCGACCGGGATTTCCACTCGATGATCCAGTCCGCCCTCGCAGAAGAGCTGGAGGAAGTTCAGGACACCCGCGCCGCAGCCGAGCAGCATCAGAAAGCGGCGAATACCATCACGCTGTTCCTCGTTATTCTGGCACTTGCTGTCGTGGCCATCGCACTGTGGATCTACACCACCCAGATTGTGCAACCGATGCAGCGGTTGATGAGAGGCGTGAACGCGCTGGCAGAAGGGCGGTTTGATCACCGCATGGCCATCCGCGGTCGCAACGAGATCGCCGAGATTGGCGGGGTGATGGACGATATGGCCGCGACGGTCGAAGCACGAACTCAATCGCTCACCTCGCAGAACACCGAACTCGAGGAAGCCGTGCGCACCCGCACCTCCGAGCTCGAACAACTGCTCCGCAAATCACGGGCCGCCGAGAACGCACGTCGGCAAATGCTGGCCGATGTCAGCCATGAGTTGCGCACGCCGCTGACGATCATTCAGGGGGAAAGCGATGTCGCCCTGCGCGGGGAAGACAAGACGGTCGAGGAATACCGCGAGGCCCTGCGCCGCACGCGCGAGACGGCTAAGCACACCAACCTTCTGGTCAACGATCTCCTGTTCATCTCCCGCGAGGAGGCCGGGCAAACAAAGCTCAAGCGCGAGCGGGTTGACCTGCAAAATCTCGTGCAGGAGGCCGTCGCGGTCTTTGGGCCTGACATCCCCGTGGTCACGGACATCACGCAGGCCGACATGTCGCTGGATGTGTCGCGAATCCGCCAGTGCATCGCAGCGATGATCCAGAATGCCCGCCGCTATGGCGGCCCAGAGATCATCGTCCGGTTGCTGCGCACCGCCAACGGCTATCGGCTCTGTGTCGAAGACAACGGCCCGGGCCTTCCGGACGATGAAAAAGAGAAGGCGTTCGAGCGGTTTTTCCGCGGCTCCAACGCTGCGGACCGCTACGAAGACGGAGCGGGGCTCGGCCTGCCGGTGGTGCGCTCCATCGCCCGGGCGCATGGCGGAAACGCGCTGTTGCAGGATCGCGAGGGCGGCGGACTTTCGAGCATCATGGACCTGCCCCTGACGCCGCCCTTGCGGGTCGTCTCATAAAACTGAAACCGTCCCCGCATAAAAAAATGCCCATACAATCAAGCATAGGGAATAACCTGCGCCGTCGTCCGTTTGCCTGATACCAGGGGCGACAGCAGCGCGCCCGCAAGATATCAGAAGGCGCAGACACATGAATATCCTGTTGATTGAAGACGAGTTGCGCGTGGCGGATTTCGTGCGCCGCGGGCTCAAGGCAGAAGGCTGGGTCGTCGAACATGCAAGCGATGGTGAAGCCGGGCTTGAGATCATGCAGGATCGCGACTTTGACGTGATCATCCTCGATCTCATGCTGCCGGGCATCAGCGGCCAGCAGGTCTGCCAGAAGATGCGCGCCCGGTCGAACACCACGCCTGTCCTGATGCTCACCGCACTCGACAGCACCGATGAACGCGTGGCTGGGCTCCGTCTCGGCGCGGATGACTACTTGCCCAAGCCTTTCGACTTTGACGAGTTGATCGCACGGATTGAGGCCCTGCACCGCCGGGTGATCGGCTATGCCAGCGATGACAACGACGGCAAGCTGCAGCATGAAGGGCTGGTCTATGACAGCGCGGCGATGGTGCTCACCGTGGATGGTGTGGTCGTGGATTTGTCCGCCAAGGAGCGCGAGTTGATCGCGATCCTGATGGCCAGCAAGAACCGCGCGCTCAGCCGTGAGCGCATCCTCAACTCCGTCTGGGGCACGCATGAAGACCCGATGACCAATGTGGTCGACGTCTACATCGGACGGCTGCGCAAGAAGCTGGGGCCCTATGGCGGCCTGATCACAACCGTGCGTGGCGCAGGCTATCGGTTCGGCTGAGGCACCTGGCCTCTGTTCAGCAATCTCAGAAATGAATGAGCGCGTCTCGGGCGCGGGAGTCAGCCCCCGAGACGCGCGGGCGCCCACATCAGCTGGTCAGATCGAGATCGACCAGCAGATCGTCCGGGGCGCCGGTGTCGACAATGCGACCGTCCTCGACGAGCCAGAGCACATCCATCATCCGGGCAATACACATATTGTGCGTGATCAGCAGCGTGGTCGCGCCACACCCTTCGACCAGGGCACGCACCAGCTCCGGACCATCTTGGTCCAGCGCGTCATCGGGCTCGTCCAGGAGCAGCAACCGCGGCTTGGTGAGCGCTGCGCGGGTCAACAGCACGCGGCGCAACTCGCCAGCCGAAAGGTTCCGCCCACCCTCTGCCACGGTACCATCAAGGCCACCGAGGCGCCGGATCACCTTCTCCAAGCCGAAGATCTGCGACTGCTGCAGGATTTCGGCATCGGTCGGGCGCCCCTGCACACCCATCGTCAGCGCGCGACGCAACGAGCCCTTGAGCACCGGTGAACGCGCGCCGATCAGTGCGATCATCTCACGGCGCTCGCGCGGGGTCAGCGCAGCAGGAGAGAGTTCGCCGAGCAGCACGTCACCGCACGCCGGGTGTTCCAGACCCGCGGCGAGGCTGAGCAAGGTGGACTTGCCCGCGCCGTTGGCACCGATGATGCCAATCGTCTGACCAGGAAGCGCCGTAGCGGTCACATTGGTGAGCGCACCGGAAGAGACATTGGAAAAGATCAGGTTCGGGGGCGCCTTCGGCAGGCTGGCGTCCTCGGCGCGCTCGATCTCGAGCTTGGGGACATTCAGCAGGTTGAGGCATTTCTCCCGCGCGGTCTGCCAGGCTCGGTGCCTGTCCCAGACCCCAGCCAGCTCGCGCATCGGTTGGACCATCAGCCCCACGGCGGCCAGCGCACCGGCAGCCTCCGCCGCGGGCAAGCCGCGCGTCAGCGCCACACAAAACACACATGCGGCGACGGCCCCCGAAATGACATCCGGGATCGCCCGCAAGAGCGCCGCGCCCCGGGCCCGAGCGAGGGCCGCATCGACAAGCTTGTCGGTGCGCGCCTGCAATCTGCGGGTTTCGATCTGCATCCGACCAAGCAGGCGCAACTCTGGCGCATGCGGAATGCGCTCGCTCATGTCGGCGGCAAGGCGCGCCCGGCGCGCCCGCAGGCGCCGGTGCGCCGGGCCAAGGCGCGGCCCTAGGATCGCCGAAAGCAGCAGCCCGGCCGCCATGGGCACGGCAACCGCAAGGCCAATCTCGACGTTCATGTAGAAGAGCACCGCCGTCGCCATCGGCAGCACCACAAGCGCCGAGATCATCCGCGCGAGCCCAAGACTGACCCAGGCCCGCACCGCCGTCAGATCGCCCACAAACCGGAGCGCAAGCGCGCCATTGCGCCGCGCGGCGAGGTCACGAGCCGAGACCCGCGCCATGTGTTTGAAGAGCTTGATGCGCAGTGCCGCGGCAAAGTGCTGGCCGACCTTTTCGGCAGTCAGCCGTTCGAAAAACCGCAGCACACCGATGGCAACACCGGTCGCGGCCAGCACGATCAGGGCCAGCATTGGCAACGCGGAAGAGGGCTCGCGAAACGCGGCAAAAATATCTCTGGTGGCAAAGGCCGCTAGGCCCGTCGCCGCCGCTTGGCCGAGCGCAAGCGCAACCAACAGGGCCAAGCCTCGACGGCGCCCGCCACCGGTGATCCTGGGCAGCGCGCTCATTGCACCACCTCTACGGTCGGCGAGGCTGCGACGCTGCTATGGGTGACACAGGCCCGCCGCGCCTCTGCAGAGCAGGTTCCGAGACACTTCTGCTCCACAACATCTTCGGGCCGGTCCGGAACGACAATCCGATCAAGCCCGCCCGCCGTCACGCAGGTTTCAAAGTCATGGCCGCACCCGGGCAGCACGTGCAAGGCGATGTCAGGGCGGACCTTCAGCTCTTCCGCCGCACGGAGCACCGCGCGGGTCCAGCGCCGGGCACGGGCTAGGCGATGCCGCCCTTGCTGTGCGTCGATTGCCGGTCCGCTGCGGGTGTTTCTGTCGCGCTGGCAATCCCGTTCACCGACTGTCACCCGCATGGGGATGGACAGGAACCGATCAAGGCTCGCCACCATCCGGTAGCTCCACTCGTCAGAGTGATCAGGCCGCGGCCAAAGCCCATAGGGGTACGAGGCAGCGTCCGGAAAGGTATACCAACCGGGCGATGCGATGCTCAGCCGCGCGACCCGCTCGGGGTGCAGCATCGCAAAGCGATGGGCGAATTGCGCGCCGCCCGAAAATCCAAAAAGCTCGATCTGCTCAGAAAAAACCACGCCCTCGCGACGCAGCATCAACAAAAGATCGAGCAGCGCCAGATCGGCGCGCCCACAGAGAACCGCCTGCTGGTAGCCAAGCCAATTGGCCTTGTCGAAAACCGGCGCGATCACCGGGCGCCCCTGCGCCGCCGCGCGGTGAGCAAAGAGGGCCGCCTGAAGATCGGCCCCACGGCGGATGCCATGCACGGCCACCAGCGGCGGCGCACCGCGCGCAATGGTCTGAGGGAGTGCCAGCCAGCACGCCAGACCCGCCCGTCCGACGCCAGGCCGAAAGACAAGCCGGTAGGTCTGGCCCGGAAAAGAACTGGAACGAACACACATGACTGGCACTCCTTTTTTCAAGATTGGATCAGGCGGCGCTGCCCAGAACATCCTCGGCCAGATGCGCGGGCAGCATGTCAAAGATCATGTGAATCCGGTCCTGATCCCCGTCGTTGTTGGCCTCGTGCATCTGGTCGTTGTCGAACCACCAGAGCTCGCCCTGCTGCATGCGCACCTCTTCATCGCCCGCTTTCATCCAAGAGCCATGGGTCGAGGTCAGCACGAAATGATAGCGGTTGCGCACGCGGTAGTACTCGCCACGGTCGATGTGCGGATAGACGCGTTTGCCTGCTGGCAGGCACACGATCTTGGCGCGACCGAGAATGCTATCCTGCTCCTCGGCAAACTGTTCCAGAAAGGCGCGGGCAACGGGGTACTGCGCCGACCCGGTGGTCCAGCGGCTTTCATGCACGTCACGGCGCGCGCGCCCACGGATGGCAGACTTGCGCAGGCCGCGCAACGGGATGGCCTTGGCCTCACGCTGGACCGGGATCTTGTCCTGGCGGCCGGTCGACATGTCCCAGGCGTCGGCGATGCCGCTGATCTCCTCCAGAAACGGAGCGGGGTCGATTTCAGATTTCAAACGTTTGAAGTATTTCATTTGGATCTCCTCTCAGGCTGGGCGACATGGGAACCGCACGTGGTGAACGACCGCCACGATTGACCTGAAGGTCGGCGGCGGCTATGTCTGAAAGATGAGAGGGGGCGCCCAGTTTATCAACCAAGATACTGATTTTAATGGTAAATTCATTCCGCCTTAACGGCGCTTTCACCTAACGTTCATGCGGGTGTCAGGACAGGGTGATGCAGGGTGTTTTCGCCGCTCAAACGGGCCTTCGCGCGCGCACGCCACCGACGAATCGAGTCAAGACACAAGCCACCGGAACATGGCCTACCAGGTGAAAAGCTCGATGTCCGACGCAGCGAGGGCATAGCCCGTATCGGCGATGTCGGTGGCCTGCAGGTGCGTCCGCATTGTCCCGGTGACCCAGACGGCATCCCACAGCTGGTTGCTCGGCCAAGGGGTTTCGGTGTTCACGAAGACAAGCTGGTTGGGCGGTGGCGGCGGCACGTGAATGCAGGCCCCCACATAGGGCACCAGAAGAAAGGCGCTGACCCCCTCGGCGCCAAATTCCATCGGGATGATATAGCCCGGCATCCTGATGTAAGCGCCATTGAGCGCCTCGTTCAGCTTGGTCGCGTTCGCGTCGTAGATCGGGTTCCAGGTGTCGTTGATCACGTCCATCGCACCCTCGCCGATGATCTCGGCATAGGGCACGCCTGGAGGGATAAGATCATCCCAGCTGGTCTCGCGCGGCGTTGCAGCCCACACAGGGACGGGCAACGCCGTACCGGCCAGCCCGGTGGCAATCAGATGTCTGCGGGTCACTCGGCTCATGTCCGCACCATCATACCATCTGCCAGCGACAGGCGATAGGCCCGGAGCGCTGGCACGAGGCTCACAAGTGCGCCAGCGCTCACAACGCCGACCAGCACCAGACCCTCGCGCAGCGATGGCGCCTCGATGGGCAACCAGAGGCCATAGGCGCTGTCGATGATCGGTTGCATCACGCTCAGACCGACATAGAGCAGACCCAGCCCAAGGATCGCGCCCACCGCCGCCGTCAGCGCCGCTTCCAGCACCAGAAGCCCCACGATGGTCAGCGGTCGTGCCCCCATCGCGCGCAAAATCGCCATCTCGCGCCGCCTCTCGTTCAGGCTGGAAAAGATCGTCGCCATCATGCCGATCAGCGCGGTAACCACGACCATGGCCGAAACACCGAGCAGCGCGGTCTCTGCGACCCCCACAATGGCCCACAGCTCCTGCAGCGCCACGCCGGGCAACACCGCCAGAAGGGGCTCATCGGGGTAGGTGTTGATCGCCCGCTGCAGCGAGAAGGTCTGTAGCGGGCTGCTCACCCCTACAAGTGCCGCGGTCACCGCCTTTGGCGTGAGGTCCATCTCCCGGATCACTGCGACGGGGGTTGATTGGCCGGGGATCTGCGCGCCATTGCGCCAATCCACGTGGATCGCCTCAATCGCTTCCATGCTTACGATCACCGTCCGGTCCACCGGCGTGCCGGTCTTTTCCAGGACGCCCGACACTCGGAACGGCTGGTCCTTGTGCTCGGTGAAGGACGCGATGCCATGGGCCACCACAATCGGGTCGTCAACGCCATAATTCAGCGTCGCCGCCACATCGGCTCCGATCACCGCATCGAAGAGATCACCAATCAGCGCACCTTCCCGGACCTGAAGAGACCGCCCGCCACGGTACTTGTACCGGTCAAAAAACGCGTCACTTGTGCCCATCACGCGGAACTGTCGATGACTGTCCCCCAGCGAGATCGGCACAATCCAGTCCACCTGCGGTTGGGCAGCGATGTCCTGATAGCTTTCCCAGGTGATGTTGTTCGTCGCGTTCCCGATGCGGAAAACGGAATAAAGCAAAAGCTGCACCGAGCCCGAGCGCGCCCCGATGATCAGATCCGTGCCCGAGATCGTATCGGCGAAGCTTGCCTTCGCGCCCGTGCGGACTTTTTCGACCCCGAGAAACAAAACCACCGAGAGCGCGATGGCCAAAACGGTCATGCTCACCGTCAACGCCCGCGCCCCGAGCGAGCCGATGGCCAGCCGCAGGATCATGCCGCCTGCCGCTCGATCTGCGCAATGTCTTCCATCCGCAGCACCCGGTCGAACCGGTCGGCCAGCCGCGGGTCATGGCTGACCATCAGCAGGGTCGTGCCATGCGCCTGAACCTGCGCGAACAGCAGATCGAGAAAGGCCGATTGACTGCCCGCGTCCAGCGCCGATGTCGGCTCATCCGCGATCACGATTGGCGGTCGCCCAATGAGCGCACGCGCCACGGCCACACGCTGCTGCTGGCCGACGCTCAGCGTCGCCGCTTTCGCGTTGGTGATGCCCGGTGGCAGCCCAAGCGCCTCACACAGGGCAACGGCTTCGGCCTTGCCATTTCCCACCCGCTTGCGTCTTTCGGGCGCAAACCGGATCGGCAGAAGGATATTGTCCAGCACCGAGCCGAACGGCAACAGGTTGAACTGCTGAAAGATCATCCCGATCTGTTCGACGCGAAAGCGGTCCCGGGCGCTGCCGGACAACGCTGCGATGTCCTGTCCGGCAACAGCAACCTGCCCAGTATCCGCCAGAACCGTTCCACAGATCAGCGACAGCAAGGTCGATTTGCCAGACCCGCTTTCGCCTAGAAGCAGGACCGTCTCGCCCGCCAGGATATCGAGCTCCGAGATGGACAGAGAGAACCCTGCGCGCGCTTTCCAGCGAAAACGCACACCCCGAAGCGCGAGCATGGCAGCGGGCGAGGCCACGCTCAGAACATGCCGCGCAAGTTGAGCTCTGGTGCGGCGCGCGTCACGTCGAGGGCCTGTGCACCGGCCTCTGACACGATCTGCATCTCCAGCTTCTGCGCGTTTTCGAATGTATCGAAATAGGCAAAGCTGATCCCGGAGAGCGCGTCGGGATTGGCACAATTCAGCGTGTATTCGGCATGGAATTCGCTGTGGCCCGCCTCTTCCGCGTGGGCCTCATGATCGTGATCATGCGCATGGTCGTCCTGCTTGTGTGCGTGATCGTCATGGCCGTGGTCGTCATGTCCATGATCGCCATGCGCCTCGTCGATCTCGAGCTTGGCGCTGGCCTCCGTCACGCTGCACTCCGCCGCCGTCGGGAAGACAAACAGCTCCAAGGGGCGCGCAAGCGTGGCAACCGCCGCGTCGACCGCGGCCCGATCCTCAGCGCTGGTCGCTTCATATTCAAAGCCAACGATGTCCGCACCGGGCGCATGCAACTCCAGCGCAACTGTCGTGCCCTCGATGGCCATGTTCAACTGGCCAACGCCATGTTCATGCGCGCCAAGCTGGCGCGTGTCGTCGGCCAGCGCGGGCGCAGCCGAAAGGACGAGAAGAATAGGGAAACCGTATTTCATGTCTGACCTCTTTGATGGATTGGGTAGATAGCGCTCAGGCGGCACAGGTACCACACTGCCCGCGCAGCTCGAAAATGTGCCGCGCCGGTTTGAAGTTGGTGGCCGCGATCAGCGACGTGAGTTGCGGCAACAACGGGCCGCCATCGTGCTCCTGCACGACGCCGCAGCTTTCACAAATCGTGAGCACCGCAAGGCTCGGCGCATGGTCACAGCGGCAGGGCACGAAGGACTTCAGAGATTCCAGCCGATGGGCGCGGCCCTGCTCTGTCAAGGCAGCAAGCGCGCGGTAGACGGTCGGCGGCGCGATATCTGGCTCGTCCTGCTGCAACGCTTCCAATATCTGATAGGCAGTCATGGGCGTGTCCGACGCCCTGAGCACCGTCAGGATATCCGACTGTCGGGTTGCCGCCTGTTTGCGCATAGGGTGCCTTTCGGGACTAGCACATTTTTGTTATTTTATAAAATAACACGCTTCAAGCGAGAAGTTTTCCATCGGCCAAATCCGGCATACTCTCACTCCGTCGAAGAAGATGACATGGGATGAGCAGCCGGGGAGAAATGGCACGAGCACCCAGCGACAACAAAGCCCTATGCAAAGGCGACAGAGCGGTCTAACCCGATGCCACCTGGACTTTGATGGCAGACCTTTATGCAGTCTCTCTACAGCAAATACCCCGAACTGAAGATGCTGGAGCAAAATGGTGACCACCGCCTGGAGGCGCGTAAAGCGGTTCTTCGGCACGCGCCGAAACAGGCCATCGGAGCAGAGATTGGGGTCTTCACCGGGCTGTTTTCCGACATCCTGGCAGAAGAGATCCCGTCACAATGCATCTACCTGGTGGATCCTTGGTCAAAACTGCATGGCACTCATTTTCCAAACTGGGGCACCTACACGGCGCAGGTTGCTCTGAGCACCCATATCGCGAAGGAGGCCACCCTTGCTCGGGCGGAAACAGCTGACTCCAAGTGCGTCGTCGTCGAGGACTTTGGAACAGACTGGCTTGCGAAGCACGACAGTCCATTCCTGAGCTGGGTCTATCTCGACGCAAACCACAGCTACGCGTCCGTCATGACCGACCTGAACGCGATCAGCCGATGCCTTCTTCCTGACGGGGTGATCATGGGTGACGACATGTGGGTCAATGCGAATGGAAAGATTTCGGACGTGTACTTTGCTGTCCGGCAGTTCAGCAAAGACGCCGGATTTGATCTGATCCACATCGATCAATACGGCCAATGGGCCATCAAACGGGCCGAGGCTGTTGATCGCCAGGCCACGCCCGAGCAACGAAAACGCATGAGCGTCTAGCAGCAATCAAGGCCTCATGGTCAACAAGTGACTCACCGGCTTGCGAGGGTGCCGAAACACTACACCCCGCAGTATTCCGAGCGATGGCGCTTTCGCTTTTCATGCCGCCTTGTAAAAAGAAAGCTCCACGCACAAGGCAGACCACAGAATGATCAGATCCGTTTTACATGTTGGGGCACACCGAACGGGTACGACGTCTCTTCAGCGGTTTCTGCAGGACAACGTCAGCGTGCTGCGGGCTGAGAACATCGAGGTCCTATGTCCCCCTGAGAGCCGCGCGGCACCTGTTCCAAAGAGCGTATCAGAGAAGCTTGAACAGACCGCTGCGCATCCGGATGGCAAGCTGCTGATCAGCGAGGAAAACCTGCTCGGGACCATGGAGCACAATATCGAGACTGAAACGCTTTATCCCAACGTTGCCAAAAACCTGCGCCGTCTTGAGGCGGTCTTCCAACCGGACGTCGTCATGCTGTCCATCCGCGAGTTCGGGGGGTTCTGGACATCCGCAATTCTCTTCAGCCTGTGCCGCAGCGGCATGACTTTTCCGACAGCAAAAAAGTTGGACGCGCTTTGCCAAAGCTCGCGCGGTTGGGCCGACGTGATCGATGATATCCGTTCCGTGTTTCCAGAGGCCCAAATCATTGTTCGGGAGTTTGCTCACCTCCGCGACAATCCCAAGCGCTTCCTGCGACTATCGACAGATTGGCCTGTTTGGGGCGATACCAAGCTTAATCGGCGCGCGCAAAATGTCCGCCCCGGCGAGGATGATGTGGTCTCGACACTGTTGGACCAAGGCGATTTTAACAGCCTCTCTCGGTTGGGCAGCGCACCTGAAACGGCGGTCTTTTCCCAAACCCAACGAGAAGAGCTGCACACCCGCTATCAAGCGGACATCGAGAAGATTTGGGCCTCCCTAGGCGCCTCGTTTCTCGAAAGCCGGGAGGCCGAAAAGCAAAAGACGATATCGGAAGGGGTATCCAAGTCTCGATCAAAGACGGCGCCCGGGCCCAAGAAGGTTCTTCTGCACATCAGCAAAACCGGTGGTACCTTCCTCAAGACACTTGCCGAACAGCATGCAGACCGTGCCAAAGACGTCTACCCCAGCAGCTATGGTGACACATTGATCAGCACCATCAAGAAATTCGGGCGCGACCGGAAGCTCGCTTTTTTCTTTCGGAATCCCGAGGAGCGCTTTGTCGCCGGGTTTCTGGCCCGGATGCGGCAAGGCCGTCCGGACTACGATGTCAATTGGAGCACAGGTGAGGCCGTTGCGTTTTCCTTCTTCGACACACCCGACGCGCTCGCCGAGGCTCTGTGCTCCAAGGACGAGCGCCTGAAATCCGCCGCACGGTTTGCGATGTCTTCGATTTTCCATCTCAAACACAACTACGCCCATTTTCTGCACTCACCCCAGGCGGTAGACTACGAACTTCAGTCCCAAAACATTCTGATTTGTTGCGAGACGAACCATGTAGCGCCCCAGCTGGAAAGGATCACCGATATCCTTGGGCTGCCCCTCCCGAAGAGCTCTGATCGAAATCTGTCTGATCCAAAGACCGGGCTGACCAGCGCCCATGGTAAGAGTAATCTCAAAGACTTCTGGGCAAAGGAGTTCGAAATCTACGCCGCCTGCAAGACGGCAGCCCAGGCGCTGGGGTTCGCCCAGTGACCGCCAACCGCCCGGAACTGCACGTTCACGTCGGCGTTGATGGCGTGTTGGAAGAGCTGTTCGAGCAACTCTTCAAAGAGCAGACGCTGAACGATGAGAACACCAGCGCCTTCTATATTTCAGCCGAAACCTACCGAGATGATCTGCGGAATGCTGTCGATGGCAAGGCGATCCCGCTCCTTGCCTTCAAGGAACAGGCGGCCGGGCGCAATCTGTTCATCTCGCGCCCGCGCATGATCTACCCGGGGGCCCCGCTGAACTGCGTCGGCGAAGGGCTCCAGTACACCTATAAACTGCGTCAGCTTCAGCAGATATTCCCCGACTACAAGGTGTGCTTCCACCTCTTCCTGACGGATCACATCGCCTATCTCTTTCGGCATGAGAACTATGTCGAAGGTAACTATGAGGTTGTCCATGCAGCAACTTGGAAACCTCTAATCGACATCCTGATGACCAGCGTCTTTGAGGAGAACGAGCTTCTGGTCTGGAACGCTGAAGAGCCAGAGCACTTCTTGCCGATTTTCCTGCAAAGCATTCTGCATGTGCCCGAGGCCGATTGTCCTCGGATCGTCGAGCGCGCCTTGTCTCTCGACACCTCCCGCCCATCGGCCGAGGCTTTGGAAGAGTTCGTAACAGACTTCGGCCTCGAGCAGGTCTTCTTCGACTATCTCTACGAGGGAGAGCTTCGCGCGCTGCTGGAGGCGAATGAGACAGAGGACTGAGAGAAGGTCTGCACAGGAGCGCGCTGTTGCCAGAGCGGACGAATACAAGAGGTCCTTGGCCGCCGGTCTTCAGCCGGACACCGCGAAAAGAACCGCCGAAAGGGCACTTCAGGGCTTGCGATTCCGGAAATGCGCCATCTAATGCCTTAGACCGACAACTTGTGGGTGTATCTGGGGTCAAATCGGCGTCATCGCGGGGTTTTTGCCTTGAGATTGCGACGTTTCCGCACATCTCACACTTTGTTGAAGATACCCGATCAGGCAAGGTCGGCACCAACATTGGAGGAAAATCAATGAAACACTCAGCTTTCGCGCTTGCGAGCTTACTCATCTCGACCGCGGCCTTTGCCGAAGAAGACCGCACAGGCTGGCCTGACAGCTTCACCGTCGCAACCGCCTCTCAAGGCGGAACCTACTTTGCCTATGGCTCCGGCTGGGCAAACCTCGTGGCGGAAGAGCTCGGCCTGACCGGCGGTGGCGAGGTGACCGGTGGTCCGGGTCAGAACATGGCGCTCGTGCATACCGGCGACACGCAGTTCGGCATGACCACAATGGGCCCGGCAGCGGAAGCCATCGCGGGCGAAAGCCCCATCGCGCCCGGTCTGCAGATGACCAACGCCTGCGCGATGTTCCCGATGTACCAGACCCCCTTCTCCGTGACCGCCCTGTCATCCTCGGGCATCACGTCGGTCGCCGAGATCCCGGCAGGTGCGCGCATCGGCTTCGGCCCGGCGGGCTCGACCTCCGACACCTATTTCCCGCGCATGATGGAAACACTCGGCGTCGATTTCGAGCGGCGCAACGGCTCATGGTCTGACCTTGGCGGGCAATTGCAGGACGGGCTGATCGACGTGATCGCCTTTGCAGCAGGCGTGCCCGTGCCAGCGGTCAGCCAGCTTGAAGTGCAGACCGATGTGAACATCATCGAGTTCACCGAGGACGAACAAAGCACCATCATGGACTCCTTCCCGGTGGCCAATTTCAGCATCTCGGCAGACACATATACCACGCTGACGGAAGACGCCCGGTCGGTGTCGATGTGGAATTTCGCCATCGCCAACTGCGATCTGCCGGAAAGCTTCGTGCATGCGGTGGTCGATATCATCATGTCGGACAATGACCGCATGGTGAACATCCACCGCGCGGCCCGCTCCACAGTTCCCGAGAACTGGGACAAGAACGGCGGCGTGATCGCATGGCACCCGGGTGCTGCGCGCTGGTTCCAGGAGAACGCAGGCGCCGATATCCCAGCTGACCAGATCCACGGCGGCTGATCCAACGGGCTCCGCATGACCTGCGGAGCCCCTTTCGCACGCCAAGCGGTGTGCGATCCAAAGAATTCCTCAGACTGCGGCGGCCCACCTCATGACGTCAGATCCTCAAAGCAATGACCCCCTCGACACGGCCGGCGTAGATGAAGAACTGGTTGAGAAGAACCGGAGCGTCTTCTCCGGCAATCTCAAGTTCGTCATCGCCGTCTTCGCAGGCGTTTACGCTATCTTCCACATGGCGGTGCTGAACGGCTGGTCGATCCGCGAGTGGACGGGCGTTGATATTCCCGGCCTCCCGGTCTTCCCGATGGAAACCTGGAACTTCCGCATCGTGCACATCGCGGGCGCCTTGATCCTCGGCTTTCTGCTCTACAGCGCCCGCCCCTTCCGGCAGGGCCCAACGCGGCACCCGCTGGACTGGCTGGCCTGGGCTGCGATGCTGCCCGCGCTCTTCGCGCTGATCACGGCCCTGCGTTTTGCCTCGGACATCGGGGGAGGTGTGCAATGGAACGGGGTTGATCCGGGCATCCGGTCAGCTGAAATCTGGCAATATGGCGTGCCGCTCATCGTGGCCACGACCATCGGCATTCTGATTGGCTGGCTGCGCCCGCGGGACCGCGCCGCCGTGGTGCCAGCCGACCTCTTGCTTTCGGTTTGCGCCATCGCCGTCGCCGCTTATCTCATCACCATCTACGGCACACTCATGCGCAACGCCACCGGCACGCCCTTCGCGCCGATTGGCATCAGCCTCGCCGCCGTGGCAGGCACCGCGCTGATCATGGAGCTCACGCGCCGCGTGGCCGGGCTCGCACTCGTGGTCATTGCCGCGATCTTCCTGGTCTATGTGTTTGTCGGTGACATGCTGCCGGGCTTCCTCAATGCGCCCAACATCGAGTGGGCCCGCTTCTTCAGCCAGGTCTACACCGACGCCGGAATATTGGGCCCCACCACGGCGGTTTCCTCGACCTATATCATTCTCTTCATCATCTTCGCCGCCTTCCTGCAGGCGTCCAAAGTGGGCGAATACTTCGTCAATTTCGCTTTCGCTGCCGCCGGTCGCGCCCGTGGCGGCCCGGCCAAGGTGGCGATCTTCGCCTCCGGTCTCATGGGCATGATCAACGGCACCAGCGCGGGCAACGTGGTGGCCACCGGGTCACTGACCATCCCGCTGATGAAACGCGTGGGCTACAAGCCCAAGACCGCCGGTGCCGTCGAAGCAGCCGCCAGCACCGGCGGCCAGATCATGCCCCCGATCATGGGCGCGGGCGCCTTCATCATGGCCGAGATCACCGGCATCCCCTACACTGACATCGCCATCGCGGCGATCATTCCCGCCGTGCTCTATTTCGTATCCGTCTACTTCATGGTGGATTTCGAAGCGGCCAAGCTCGGCATGCGCGGCATGCGCGAGGACGAGCTACCAAAGCTCGCCGATATGGCGCGCAAGGCCTTCCTGTTCCTGCCGATCCTGATCCTGATCGGCGCGCTCTTCATGGGGTATTCGGTGATCCGCGCAGGCACGCTGGCCACTGCCGCTGCCGCCGTCGTCTCCTGGCTCACGCCTTTCCGCATGGGCCCCCGGTCCATCGCCAAGGCCTTCGAACTGGCAGGCACGATGTCAGTGCAGATCATCGCGGTCTGTGCTTGTGCGGGGATCATCGTCGGGGTCATCTCGCTCACCGGGGTCGGCGCGCGCTTCTCCTCGGTGCTGCTCAGCATCGCCGACGCGAACCAGCTTCTGGCACTCTTCTTCGCCATGTGCATCGCGATTTTGCTCGGCATGGGCATGCCCACCACCGCCGCCTATGCGGTGGCCGCCTCCGTCGTCGCACCCGGGCTCGTCCAGCTGGGCATCCCGGCCCTGACCGCACATTTCTTTGTCTTCTACTTCGCGGTGGTCTCGGCAATCACACCGCCCGTCGCGCTCGCGAGCTATGCGGCGGCGGGCATCTCCGGCGCGAATCCCATGGCCACTTCGGTGACCTCCTTCAAGGTCGGCATCGCGGCCTTCATCGTGCCCTTCATGTTCTTCTATCACTCCGCCATCCTGATGGACGGCACCTGGCTGCAAATCATCCAGGCAGCGGTCACAGCCATCCTTGGCGTCTTCCTGCTGTCCTCGGGCGTCCAGGGCTGGTGGGCCGGCCGCGCAGCCGGGATCGTGATCCGAACCATCCTGCTGGTGGCGGCCCTTTGCATGATCGCGGGCAGCCTGCTCACCGACCTGATCGGCGCAGCCATCGCAGCAGGCCTCTTCTTCTGGGCTCGCTTGCGCCCGGCTGAGCCTGAACCCGCAGAGTGAGACAAGATCCTCTGCGGGGCACAAACCGCCGCTGGCTACGCAGTGACATCCTCGTTGACGACCTCGGCGAAGGATTTGAAGAACTTCGCCGCTAGCTTTTTCGCGGTGCTCTGGATCAGCCGGCTGCCAAGCTGCGCCAGCTTTCCGCCGATGTCCGCCTTCGCATCATAGCGCAGCACCGTCGTGCCATCCGGCCCGTCGGTCAGCGTCACATCGGCGCCGCCCTTCGCGTGCCCCGCCGCACCGCCATTGCCTTGCCCCGTGAGCGAAAACGCATCCGGCGCGCCAGCGGTATCTAGCTGGACATCTCCGCTGAACCGCGCCTTGACCGGACCAACCTTCAGCACCACCTTGGCCTCTAGCTCCGTCTCAGAATGCTTGATGAGCTCCTCACATCCCGGGATGCACTGCTGCAGAACGTCGGGATCATTCAACGCCGCATAGACACGGTCCTTCGGTGCATTGATGATGATTTCGTCTGAAAGTTCCATGGCTTTTCCTTCTTCAGCAACAGGGGAATTTGATCATCGCAAGCTGCTCCGCCTGCTCAGGCGTCAGCGCCCATGTCCGCCGCAACCGTGCGAACGCGCGCCTCAGCCTGCTCATACCGGGGCGCCCTGCGGTGCATCCGACAGGGCCGCATAGTCTTCCGGCGTGTCGACATCCGCGTAGAACCCCCGCGCAGGCAGGGCGTGAAACTGAACCTCGTCTGGGTGCGCCCGAGTGAAGGTCTTGCAGCCGGGTGATTTGGGGTCAGCGAGCAACCGGGCGCGCAAGGAACCCGGCACCACAATCGGGTTGCCGCGGTCCTCACCGCGCTGCGGGATCGAAATCTTGGTCGGATCACCCGTCCGATGGGCCGCCAAAAGCGTCTCAAGGTCCTCCGGTTGCAGGTGCGGCTGATCCCCCAGGCCGATGAGCAAAAGATCTGCCTGTCCCGCCGCGCGCAAGCCGCAGACAACGGAGGTCATCTGCCCATCTGCATAAGACGGGTTGAACAGCGGTGTCGCCCGCGTCCCGTGCAGCGCCAGCGCCACCTTATCGGCCTCATGCCCCGTCACGACGATGATCGGCCCGCCGGTCGCCGCCTCATAGGTTCTCACCACCTGGGTGATCATCGGCGCATCGCCGATGGGCAGCAGCAGCTTGTTCCGGGCACCCATCCGGCGCGAGAGGCCTGCAGCGAGCAGAATTGTGACGACCTCAGCCATCCCGATGCCCCATGTCCCGACGTCGCACCTGGACCAGCTCCGCAAGGATGGAGAGCGCGATCTCCTCGGGCGTGACCGCACCGAGGTCGAGCCCGGCAGGCGCTTTGACCGCATCGATCACCGCACGGTCGAAACCGGCCTCCTCGAGCTTCTGCGCAAGGCTTGCGAACTTGCGGGCACTTCCGACAAAAGCGGCATAGTCGAAGGATGCCGACAGCGCTGCCTTCAGCGCATCCAGATCACCCTGCCCCTGCGTGGCGATGACCAGCACACGTTTCTGATGTTGCGTCTCATCTGCCAATCCCGGTGTGGTCGCCGATACGCGCCAATGAAACTGGGGCGCCAGCGCACTCAGGGCCTGCGCCACGGGGGATGTGCCCAGGACGACCAGCTCGGGCATCGGCAGGCAGGGCTCGATGAAGATATCCACGGTGCCGCGCGACGGGCAGCCATTGCGCGCAAAACGCATGCCGTCGACCTCCTCGCCCGCCACCACGCCCTTCTCAGCGAGCAGGTCCTCCGGCGCCACCGAGACGAGCTGGGGCGTGCCATCCTTCAGCGCCTGCAACGCCGCCCGTTTGACCGCGCCCCGGGTGCAGCCACCACCCAACCACCCCTGGAGGATCGTGCCATCTGCGCTCAGAAGCGCCTTGGCGCCGGGCTTCGCAGCGGTGGAGCCTGCCGTGCGCACGATGGTCGCGAAGGCAAAGGGCTCCTGCCGTGTGCGCAGCGTTTCCGCCGCGTCCGCCAGATCCGGGTCAAGCATCTCCGCCGGGGTCATAGCGCGCCGAGCTCCTGTTCAAGCGCCGCCAGATCCGCCAGCGTGTTGGCCGCTTTGAAGAGGTCCACATGCGGCAAGGCCGCCGCCATGCCGCCCGCCACAGGCGCATAGTCCCGCCACCCCTTCAGCGGGTTGAGCCAGATCACCGTGCAGCCGCGCTTCTTGAGCGTCGCGAGGGCCACGGCGATCCTCTCTGGCGGCGCCGTATCATAGCCATCCGACAGGATCATCACCACACTGCGCCCGTCGACGAAACGCTTGGCATAGGTCTCGGAGAAGCGCGCCAGCGACGGCCCGATCTTCGAGCCTCCGCCGAACCCGTCGGCCATCAGCGACATCCGCCCAATGGCCCGCATCGCATCCTTGTCGCGCAGCGCTTCGGTGATCCGCACGAGGCGGGTATGGAAGAGGTAAGCATCCGCCGCCGGATCTGCCCGCATCAGCCCGGCGAGGAAAGCCAGGAACACCTGTGCATATACCCCCATGGACCCCGAGACGTCGCATAGGGCAACGATCTTGCGGCTGCGATCAGGGCGCCGTTTGCGCAAGAGGCGCAGAGGCTCTCCGCCAGTGGCCAGGCTGTGGCGGATCGTCTTGCGAAAATGCAGACGGTCACCCCGGCGCGCCGCGATCCGGCGGCGCGAGCGTCGGTCGCGCAACGCCGCCCCAAGGCGCCGCGCCACCGCTTCAGCCTCGGCAATCTCCTCCGGCCGCACCATATCGCGCAGATCCTTGCGCGACAGATTGCGCAATTCGGTCGCGATCAGCTTTCCCGTGCCATCACTGTCCGCCTCGCCCTGCCCACCGTCAGGGGCCGTGGCCGACCCGCTGCTACTGGCCTCAGACCCGCTGCCATCACGCGACGAATGCACATCCTCACTGATGCTGGAGGCTTTCGGGATCACCCGCTGTTTGACGCGGCCCGCATCCAGCCAGAAGCTGTCGAAAAGATCGTCAAAGCGCTCCGCTTCCTCCTTGCACCCGGTGCAGACCGCTCGCAGCGCCCGGCGACAGTCGTCCGGGCGCGCGGCGGTCACGTGGGTCAAGGCGCTCAGCGCCACATCCGCTTCGGCCACCCCAAGGCGCAGGCCGTTCTCCCGCAGGTGCGCCACGAACCCGGCCACCCGCGCCGCAGGCCCCGGGTCTCGGGCGGCAAAGCGGGTCACCCGGCTCATGCGGCACGCCCCGCGATCCGGCTCGCCACCTCGGGCGTGATCTGCGCCTGATCGCTCTGGGTTTTGAGCAACGTGGTGAGCGTCGATTGCAGCACCGCCGGGTCCGACGTGAGATCGGCGATACCAAGCCCCATGAGGGCTGCGGCAAAGTCCAGCGTCTCGGCAATGCCCGGCGTCTTCTCGAGCTCTTCTTCGCGCAGCGTCTGGACAAACCCGATGATTTGATCGGCCAGATGCGCCTCGACCTCCGGACACCGGGCCTTGAGGATCGCAAGCTCGGTTGTGCGGTCCGGATAGCTGACATAGGTATACAGACAGCGGCGGCGCAGCGCGTCCGACAAATCGCGGGTGCCATTCGAGGTCAGGATCACAATCGGCCGACTGGTGGCGGTGATCGTCCCCAACTCGGGGATCGAGACCTGATAGTCCGACAGAACCTCGAGCAGATAGGCCTCGAATTCCTCATCGGCGCGGTCGATTTCATCGATCAGCAGAACCGGCGGAAGCTCTTGCGTGATGGCCGCTAGCAGCGGACGCTCCAGCAGGAAGTCGCGGGAAAAGATGCGCGCTTCGACCGCGGCGCCGGTCTCGCCATCTTCCGCCGCCGCCCGGATCGTCAGAAGTTGCCGCTGGTAGTTCCACTCATAGATCGCCTGCGCCGCATCAAGCCCTTCGTAGCATTGCAACCGGATCAGCCGCGTGTCGCGCACCGCCGCAAGCGTACGCGCGACCTCGGTCTTGCCTACGCCCGCAGCCCCTTCGAGCAGCAGCGGGCGCCCCAGGGTCAGCGCCAGATGCAGCGCCACCGCCAGATCGTCTGAGGCGACATATCCCTCGCCACTGAGGGCGGCCTGTAGCTCAGTCCAGTTCATCGGTGTCTCCATGGGGCGGGGATGATCCCCGCCCTCGCTGAGGGATCAGCCATGCAGCCCAAGCTCATTGGCGGTTTTCCAGATCCGCCAATGGTCGTGCGGCATGTTGGTGTGGCGCAGACCGAAGGCGCGGAACGCATCCTGCACTGCGTTGGAGAAGCACGGCACACCGCCCACATGCGGGCTTTCGCCCACACCCTTGGCCCCGATCGGGTGATGCGGGCTGGGCGTCACGGTATAGTCGGTCTCGTAGTTCGGCACTTCCCACGCGGTCGGCAGGAAGAAGTCCATCAGCGTGCCCGTCTTGCAGTTGCCCATGTCGTCATAGGCAATCTCCTGCCCCAGAGCAACGGCCAGCGCTTCGGTCAGACCGCCATGCACCTGCCCTTCGATGATCATCGGGTTGATCCGCGTACCGCAATCATCGAGCGCATAGAAGCGCCGGATTTCGGGCACGCCGGTATCCACGTCGATGTCCATCACGCAGACATAGGCCCCGAACGGATAGGTCATATTGGGCGGGTCATAGTAGCTCACCGCCTCCAGCCCCGGCTCGATCCCCGGAATGGCCTGATTGTAGGCGGCGAAAGCGATCTCTTTCATCGTCTTGAACCGCTCTGGCGCACCTTTCACAACAAAGCGGTCCACATCGAATTCCACGTCATCATCGTGCACTTCGAGCAGGTAGGCCGCGATCATCTGCGCCTTGGCCCGGATCTTGCGACCGGCCATCGCTGTCGCAGCGCCAGCGACGGGCGTAGACCGCGAGCCATAGGTTCCCAAACCATACGGTGCCGTATCCGTATCGCCTTCCTCGATGGTGATGCTGTCGGCGGGCAGACCGATTTCAGACGCTAGGATCTGCGCGAAGGTCGTCGCGTGGCCTTGGCCCTGAGAGATCGTCCCGAGCCGTGCAATCGCCGAGCCGGTGGGGTGGATGCGGATCTCGCAGCTGTCGAACATCCCAAGGCCGAGGATGTCACAGTTCTTGACTGGCCCGGCGCCTACGATCTCGGTGAAGAAGCTGAGGCCGATGCCCATCAACGTGCGCGTCTTGCCCGCCTTGAAATCCTCGATCCGCTGCGCCTGTTCGGCGCGCAGCCCCTCATAATCCACCGTCTTCAGCGCCTTGTCCCAGGCGGTGTGATAGTCGCCACTATCGTACTCCCAGCCGAGCGCTGCAGTATAGGGGAACTGCTCTTTCTTGATGAAGTTGATCCGGCGCAGCTCGGCGGCGTCCATGTCGAGCTCGATGGCCAGCACCTCGATCATGCGTTCGATGAAATAGACCGCCTCGGTCACACGGAAGGAACAGCGATAGCTCACGCCACCCGGTGCCTTGTTGGTATAGACGCCGTCCACCTCAAGGTATGCCGTCGGAATGTCATAAGACCCCGTACAGATGTTCATGAATCCAGCAGGGAACTTCGTTGGATCGGCGCAGGCGTCAAACCCGCCGTGATCGGCTGTCACCTGACAGTGCAGCCCGGTGATCTTGCCCTCCTTGGTCGCCGAAATCCGACCCTTCATCCAATAGTCGCGGGCGAAGGCGGTGGTCATCAGGTTGTCCATCCGGTCTTCGATCCACTTCACCGGCTTTCCGGTCACGATGGACGCCACAACCGAGCAGACATAGCCCGGATAGGCACCGACCTTGTTGCCAAAACCACCCCCGATGTCGGGGCTGATCACGCGGATGTTGTGCTCTTCGATCCCGGATATCAGCGACACCACCGTGCGGATCGCATGGGGCGCCTGGAAGGTCCCCCAAAGCGTCAGCTTGCCATTGACCTTGTCCATCGACGCCACACAGCCGCAGGTCTCCAGCGGGCAGGGGTGCGTGCGGTGGTAGTACATACTCTCCTCGGCCACGACGTCGGCATTGGCGATGACCTCCTCGGTCGGCGCCTTGTCTCCAGCCTCCCAGGTGAAGATGTGGTTGGCGTGCTTGCGCGGCCCATGCGCGCCGTCCGGCAAGGACCCATCTTCGGCCACCAGATCCTCGCGCAAGACAACGTCGGATTTCAGCGCCTCGAACGGGTCGACGATCACAGGCAGTTCTTCATACTCGACCTCGACCGCCTCGATCCCATCGGCGGCGGCATAACGATCCTCGGCCACCACAAAGGCGACCTCCTGGCCCTGGAACAGCACCTTGCCGTCTGCCAGCACCATCTGCTTGTCGCCCGCCAGTGTCGGCATCCAATGCAGGCCCAGCGGCTCCAGATCCTTCGCCGTCAGCACCGCCAATACGCCAGGCACTTCAAGCGCAGCTTCGGTGTCGATGCTGGTGATCCGCGCATGCGCGTAGGGCGAGCGCACGAAATCACCGAAGATCATGCCATCGAGCTTGATGTCATCGACGTAGTTGCCCTTGCCTTGGGTAAAGCGCGCGTCCTCGACCCGCTTGCGCGAACAGCCCATGCCCTTCAGGTTGGCGACGCGATCCTCGCGGTTTTCCACTTCGTCCTTCATTCCGCCGCCTCCTTGGCTGCATTCATCTCAGCCGCAGCCGCCTGAATGCTCTTCACGATGTTCTGATACCCGGTGCAGCGACAGATATTGCCCGCCATACCAAAGCGGATCTCTTCCTCAGTGGGGTTCGGGTTCTCTTCCAGCAGCTTCGTCGCCCGCGTGATCATCCCCGGCGTGCAATAGCCGCATTGCAGCCCGTGATGCTCCTTGAACGCCGTCTGCAGCGGATGCAGATCATCCGGCCCGCCGATGCCTTCGATGGTGGTCACCTCGGCACCATCGGCTTGCGCCACAAACATGGTGCAGGCCTTTACCGACTTGCCGTTCAGCGTCACGGTGCAGGCCCCACAGTGCGAGGTCTCGCAGCCGATATGCGGCCCGGTGATGTTGAGCCGCTCGCGCAGCGTATAGATCAAAAGCTCGCGCGGCTCGGCGAGGAACTCCTCGTCCTTGCCGTTCACGTTCAGCTTGATGTGCATTTTCTTCGACATGAAATTCTCCTCTGCCCTGCCGCGTCGCGGTCTGAGGGCGGTTCTCCCTCAGGCGCGCGACCAAGCGCGTGCGATGGCGCGGCGCAGAATGACGCCAGCCACATGGTTCTTGAACGCGACCGGGCCGCGATTGTCTTCCGTGGGGTCGATGTCACCCAGCATCGCATCGGCGGCGGCGCGCAAGGCGTCATCATCCACCGATGAGCCCACCAGCGCCGCACCCGCAGCCTCGGAAAAGACCGGCGTGTCGCTCAAGTTCGTCATCGCAATGGCCGCCGCCACGCAGGTGCCCCCGTCCTTCACGATCTGCACCGCTGCCGCAGCGGTCGCATAGTCGCCGATCTTGCGCTTTTGCTTCTCGTAGGCATAGCCGCCCTTCGGCAGCGGAAGGATGACCCCGGTCAGCACCTCGTCATCCTCGCGCGCGGTCATATAGGCCGCCTCATAGAAATCGCGCGCCGGCACCTGCCGCTCTCCGGCGGAGCCGATCAACGTGAAGGTGGCGTCGAGGCATTGCATCAGCCCCGGCATGTCGTTGCCCGGATCTCCGTTGGCCACATTGCCGCCCACCGTGCCCATGTAACGCACCTGCGGGTCGGCAATCTGCAAGGCCGCCTCGCGCAGGATTGGCGCTGCGGCGGCCAACCCGTCATGATCGATGATATCGGCCTGCGTGACCATCGCGCCGATCTTGATGCTGTCGGAGCCCACCTCGATATCCGAAAGGCCGCCCACATCCTGCAGGTCGATCAGATGGGGCACATCGGCCATGCGCAGTTTCATCATCGGGATCAGACTGTGACCGCCCGCCATGACCCGCGCGTCATCACCGTGTTCGTCCAGGATCGACAGGACACCGTCCATATCCTTTGGTCGATAATACTCGAATGCCGCTGGAATCATCGGCTCTCCTCCCTTCAAGCAAATGTTCTGGCTGCCTGAAAGGAGTGCACAGAGCCCGGGCGATGGCTTCAGAAAATCAACGAAAAACGGCTATTCTGCACGAACTGCGCCGTCTCCTGCACGAATTGCGCCGACCTGCGCGGCCAGCGCATCCTGGATCACCTTCAGCTTTGAGCGGCTCACCGGCGCGGGCGGCAGATCGTCGCCGTGAAAGATACAGCGCCCCTTGTCTTTGGTCCGCTCAAACCGCGCCACGTGGTCGGGATTCACCAGATAACTCCGATGGGTCTGCAGAAATCCGGCGGGCCGCAGGCGCTTGGTTGCCTCGGTCACCGGCCAGACGCAAAAGAGCCGTTCGGTCTGTGTATAGACCTGCGTGTAATGCCCGTCGGCGCGGACAAAGAGCACGTCCTTCGGCGCCACAAACACCTTGCTGCCCTCCCGCTCACAAGGGATTTGCAGCCGCGGCGCAGCAGCGGCGGGCGCGGGCGGAGCCGTGGCAGGGGCAGGGGCCTGCTCCGACGACGGGGCAACCAGATAGGTGACGCTGACCCAGAGACAGGCGCCGAAAATCACGAAGCTGAAGAAGATCACCCCGAGCGCCAGGGTCTCATTGCTCATCGCGGGGCCAAACTCCGACACGCCCGGAACCGCGACAAAGCGCGTGTCCGCCATCGCCAGGAAGTGCACCGAACAAACCGCGATCGCAAAGCAGAGCGTGCCGAGAAGGATGTTGCGGTTGGTCCGCTGGCCATAGGCCACCCAGACCGCGAGGATGCAGAGCCCGATCGCCACCACCGACGAGGCGATCACGCCCATCGGCGTATAGACGGCGCGGCAGAGCTCAAGCCCCGCCATGCCGATGTAATGCATCACCAGGATGCCGACGCCGATCACCGCGCCCGCTGCCGTCAGGATGCGCGGGCCGCGTTCGGTGAAATGCAACAGGAGTAGCGC
Organism: Roseobacter cerffii; assembly: GCF_054226325.1. Lineage (NCBI taxonomy): Bacteria > Pseudomonadati > Pseudomonadota > Alphaproteobacteria > Rhodobacterales > Roseobacteraceae > Roseobacter > Roseobacter cerffii. The sequence goes on along the minus strand of NZ_CM135757.1, from coordinate 266,293 downwards.
GGCGCCCACGATCAGGATCGCAACAAGCGCCGAGACCAGCGTGATCGCCGCGTCATAGTAGAAGAGGATTGGCAGCTGCAGGCCGAGCATCGCGACGAAGTGCATCGCCCAAATCCCGCCGCCCAGGGCAACGGAGGCCAGCGTGATCGACGCCTTCTTCTGAAAGACCGGTCGTTTCGACAGATCCCGCGTGAGCGACAAGCCTGTGAACCCCGCAGCAAGGGCGACGACGCAGGACATGATTACCAGAAATGTGCTGTGCGCAAACGGCAGAAACTGCATGGGATCAAAATGCCCAAGGAACGGGCATTTGGCAAATGCAGAAGCCGTGATGTGGCGTGAAGGCCCGACCGGAAACGGGCCGGAGCGTGCGCACCAGCGGGTGGGCTACCGCGTCATCGCGCGAGCTGACCCATCCCGTCACATGCTCGGTGCGTCAAGGCCATCACCCACCCGCCAGATGAGCGGGTTCACCTTGGTCGCAAAGCCGGTCCGCGTTCACTCCTGCCGGATCGCTTCGAACTCCAGCATGATCTCGACCTCGTCACCGACAAACACGGGCAGCGCATAGGTGCTGCCGAAATCGCTGCGCAGGATCGTTGTCGTCGCCGAGATGCCCACGGTCTCTTTCTGATGACAGCAGGGATAGACAGCCAGCAGGTTCTTGGTGACATCCAGCGTCACGGGCTGCGTCACACCGCGGATCGTCAGATCACCGGTCACGGTCCCCGTGGTCTCCGAGATCGGCTGCCCACCGGTGGCAACAAAGGTGATCTGCGGGTGCGCCTCGGCGGCGAGGAAGTCGTCCGACTTCACGTGGTTGTCTCGCGCCTCGTGCCAGGTCTGAACGCTGGCCGTCTCGATGGTGACAGAGACGTCTGACAGGGTCTGCGTTTCCTCATCATAGGCAAAGCTGCCTTCGACATCGGCAAATCGACCCAGGGTCTTCGCGTAACCGGCATGCATGATGGTGAAGGCCACGGTCGTATGATCAGGGTCGATCTCATAGGTTGCCATATCGGCCCGTGCGGCGGGCGCGATCAGCCCGGCGGACAGCACCCCCATCGCAAGGTTGCGGCAAAGAGATTTCGGGAAAGATGTGCGCATGTTCAAATCTCCATATCAGGCTGCATCGGCCTGCAGGTCTTGATGCAGCAAAGGCGGGTCTTCGTGACGGTCCTCGGGAATATCGAACAGACCCTGGGACATCGACCAGCGGCTCAAGGCAGGGCCAGTCGACACGACGGCAATCGGGATCGCAAGGCTCATCGCCAGAAGCACAGGCGCGCCGAAGGCCAGCGCCCAGGGTGCGACGCTGGCGAGCCAGATCGTCAAAACCACGCCCGCGACGGTTTGCGGCCAGAGCACGCGGGCCGCCTCACCCCAATGCAACCGCTCCCGGCTGCGCTGCTGCGCGTCCCAACCGACGCGCTTGCCGAAGACCAGCCCGGCCAGGAACACCGTCAGCCCGAAGGCGACGATCGGGGCTGTCAGCATGGAAAAGGCGATCTCGGCCAGACCACCCAGCACCACGCGCCTGCGCCCGCCATAGGCCTGCGCCCGCCCCTCCTCGGCCAGCACCTGGCCCAGGCCCATGAGCTTCGGCATCAGGTTCAGCGTCATCAGCACCGCAAAGAGCGCCAGCCCGCTCCAGATCGGCATCCCTTCGAACTGCGACGGCAAGGCCAGAAGCCCCGCGCTCATGATGATGAACAGCATCCAGGCAGGGGCCGCCAGATACATCTGGATCGCGAGATAGAGCTGCATCCGGCTGACCGGCGCCAGACCGCGCAGGCCAAGCAGCCGAATGTACTGCATGTTGCCATTGCACCAGCGCAGCTCGCGTCGGATGAAATCCGCAAGGCTCGGCGGGTTCTCCTCATGGCTTTCGCTTTCCTCGGCGATCACGCGCACCTCATAGCCCGCCCGCCGCATCAGGGCCGCCTCAAGCTGATCGTGGCTCATAATATGACCCGACAGCGGCCCTTTCCCCGGCAGGACCGGCATCATGCAATGCGTCTTGAACGGCGCCGTGCGAATGATGGCGTTATGTCCCCAATTCGGCCCGCAATCGGCCTGCCACCAGGCCGAGCCAAGCGTGTAGGAGCGCATACCGTGGCGCATGCCGAACTGAAACGCGCGGGTGAAGAATGTCCGCGACGGCAACCCGGTGACCAGCGATTGCAGGATGCCAATCTCGGGGGACGCCTGCATCACCCGAACCAGACGCAGGATCGCCTCGGACCCCATGACACTGTCCGCATCCAGCGGAATGAAGAAGTCATAGGTCTCGCCGGTCCGCTCCAGGAACTCCGCGATATTGCCCGCCTTGTAGCCGACGTTGTCTTCGCGCCGACGGTAGGAAATCTGTGCCTCGGGTGCGGCGGCGCGCCATTTGGCAACTCCCGCCTCTTCCCGCACCAGAATGTCGGCCCGGTCACTGTCGCTTAAAACATGGAACGCGAAATGCGCGGCCCATGGCGTCTGCGCCAGCGCCCGCTGCACACCGGTAAACCGGCTCAGCGATGCCGACGGGTCCTCGTTGCGCAGCGGCATCACGATTGCAACCTTGCTGGTGATCGGCTCAGCACCGGTCACGCGACGCAAAGCCGGTGTCACATGCGATGCAGCCTGCGCGCCGTATTGCCGGTCGAGCACGAAGCCGATGACACTGTTCCAGAGGCCGATCGACAACCACGGCAGCGTCACACCATAGGCAACAAGCATCACCCACTCGCCCACCGTCAGACCGCCAAAGGACAGGATCTTCACCATCGCCGCAAACAGCAGCCCGATGGTCACAAGGTTCAGCGCCAGCACGAACTGGCGGCGACGTGTGATGGAGCGGGGTGTGGCTGGTGCGCGGGCCGCGTGATCGTCAGGCAGCGGATCGACGAGCCTCGGGGCCATGTCTGCGATCTCGTTGTGCTCCGCGGGGTCTTGAACTGAAACCATCCCACTCCTACTCCTTGTCATGCGGCTGTTACGTGGTGCTTAGATGAAGAGGGTCCAGTGACATTTTCGTTGGAACGGCGGGGTGAGACAGCATCTGGCACCATTCCGCTCATGCCCGTCCTCTCGTGACGCGCGCGGCCACCTTCGCCATTCCTGGCGATATCGACACTCTAACTGGCGGATATATATACGAAAAACAGCTTCTCCTGGCGCTGCGCCGGGTGGGTTGGGATGTCACGCATCTGGCGCTGCCGGGCGGCTTTCCTCATCCGACCGCCCGCGTTGTGCACGAGATCGTGACCAGGCTCGCCGCCCTTCCGGCCGATCGCCCGGTGATCCTCGACGGATTTCTCAGCGGTGCCTTACCGCCGGATCAGCTGGCACAGATGCAGGCGCCCTTCGTCGCGGTGACCCACCACCCGCTGGCCTACGAGACCGGTCTCGCCCCGGAGCGCGCCGCCGATCTGATGCGCAGCGAACAGGCCAACCTGGCCCGCACGGCGCATGTGATCGTGCCCAGCCCGCACACCGCCGAGATCCTGACCCAGGACTTTGGCGTACCGGACAGCCGCATCACCGTCGCACCCCCCGGTGTGTTGCGGCCCGCCCCCTCGCCCGCCCCGCGCACCGAAGTGCCCGAAATCCTCGCTGTCGGACAGCTCGTTCCCCGCAAGGGGCACGACACATTGCTGCGCGCGCTGGCACATCTGACCGACCTGCCGTGGACGGCCAGCATCGTCGGTCGCGCGGGCGATCCCGCCTATGGCGCGGAACTGCGCGCGCTGGCCGACAGCCTCGGGCTCAAAGACAGGGTGCGCTTTACGGGCTCACTCTCCCCCCACGATCTGGCCGCACAATACGCCAGCGCATCTATCTTTGCGCTGGCCACCCATTACGAGGGCTATGGCATGGTCTTTGCCGAGGCCATGGTGCACGGCTTGCCCATCGTCACCTGCGATGGTGGCGCCGTGCCCGATACGGTGCCGCCGGATGCCGGGAATCTTGTCCCTGTCGGAGACAGCACCGCCTTTGCCACAGCGCTCCGCAGGCTCCTGACAGAGGACGACATGCGGCGCAGGATGTCCGCGGCATCGGCCCGCGCGGGCCGGTCCCTGCCCGATTGGGAGGACACCGCGCGGATCGTCAGCGCAGTACTCGCCCGGATCGCGCCGCAGCCCTAAAGCTGCTCCGGCGCATAGCGTCGGAAGATCGCCTGCTCTGCCAGAGCCACCAGCGCATGGGCCACGACGGCCACGCATGTGAGTGCGACGACCGAGCTCCACAGCATGTTGTAATCCGACGTCGAGGCCGCAAGCGCCATCAGGTTCCCGACCCCTGTGCCCGTCGCTAACCACTCGGCCACGGTTGCGGCCAGCACCGCCGCGGGCACGGCAATCCGCGCCGAGGCAAAGAGGGCGGGCAAGGCCGCCGGCACCCGCGCATAGATCAAGAGGTTCCACGGCCCCGCCATATAGCTGTCGAACACATCGACAACCGCCTTCGGCACCAGCCTCAGCCCATGCAGACAGGCGATCAGCGTCGGAAAGAAGATCATGACGGCGACAATGGCCACCACGCCGCCGCCATCCCGGCCCAACCACAATATGATCAGCGGCGCTGTCGTCACGATGGGAATGGCGCGCAGTGTTACCGCCAGCGGCAGCACGGCAGAGGCCAGCCGTGGCAGCAGGATGCAGAGCGCTGCAAGCACGGCCCCCAGGATCAGCCCCGCGAAATATCCAGGCACCACGGTGGCGACGGTCTGTCCCAGCGCCCCGAACAGGGTCGCGCGGTGCGCGGCGGCCTCCGGGTGGGTCGCTAGAAACGCCCAGATGTCCGCAGGCCGCTTGGCAAAGAACGGGCTGAGATCGAACGCGTTCATCGCGCCCTGCCAGAGCAGCAGGATCACCGGCACCAGAAACAGAGCAACCGCAACGCCCTGAACTCGCTTTGCCTTCGCCGGTTTGGATGCAGGCACCAGCAAAACCGGCGGTGCATCCGCCCACAGCGGTCGCAACAGCTGGCCCGCGAGCACGTAGCCTGCAATCGACACGGTGGCGGCCACGCTGGCAATCGCCCAGGTTGCCGCCGTATCCAGGCTGCGCATCGCTTGCAGGATCAGCACACCAAGGCCACGCTCCGCGCCGGTAAACTCGCCGATCAGCGCGCCGAGGAAGGCCGCGGGGGCGGCGATTTGCAAGCCCGCGACCAGATAGGGCAGAGAGGCCATAGCTCGCACTTCGACCAGCGCCGTCAGGCGCCCGCGCCCGTAGCTTTCGACCAGATCAAGCCAGACGCGCGGCACCGCGCGCAGCCCGGCCAGCAGCGGGATCAGCGTCGTGTAGAAGACGCTCAACGCCGACAATGTCACCTGCGGGCCGATCCCGGGACCATAGAGCACGCGCAGGATCGGCCCGGTGGCAATCAGCGGAAGGCAGAAGATGACGAGCGACAGGATGCGGATGGGCCGCTCGACCGGTGGCACGAGGATTGCGAGGACAGCGAGGGTGATGGCCGCCAGATTGCCCCAGAGAAAGCCCAGCGCGGCGCTCTGCAAGGTGGCCATCAGCGCTCGGCCCAGAAGGGCTGCGTGCTCGGCGATATGGCTGAGAACCCCCACCGGACCTGCGAGCAAAAACGAACCATCAAGCGCCAGTGCCAACAGCTCCCAGATGGCAAGTGCCCCGAGTACCGCTAGACCGCCCCGCAACCGGGGGCCGAGGGCGCGCAGCTCTGCCATGTCTAGGCGTCTGCCCCGGCAGCGTCGTGATCCGCCTGTGCAAGGGCATGCTCGGTGGCCCGCACCGCCTCGATGAACGCCGGTTGATGGATCATCTCCGCGCGGCGCGGTCGCGGAAGCGGCACCTCGATGGTGGCCACGGTGCGCGCGGGCCGGGGCGAGAGCACCACGATGCGATCCGCAAGCAGGGCCGCTTCGGCCACGGAATGGGTGACGACCAGCACCGTGGTCTGCCCCTCCCCCCAGACGGGGGGCAATTCGATGTTCAACCGTCGCCGCGTCAGTGCATCCAGCGCGCCGAAGGGCTCGTCCAGCAACAGCACCCGCGGCGAGGTGGCAAGGCTGCGGGCGATAGCCGCGCGCTGACGCATCCCGCCCGAAAGCTCCGCCGGGCGCTTTTTCTCGAACCCCGCAAGACCCACCCGGTCGATCAGCGAGGCGACCAGCTCGGGCGCGGGCGGCATCTTGGCCAACCGGCGCGCCAGGGCGATGTTGCCCTCGAGCGTCCGCCAGGGCAGCAGCGCGTCATCCTGAAAAGCGACCGACAGCGCCTTTTCCGCACGGCGCAGGGTCGGCACCGCACCCTCGATGGTGACCTTGCCCTCGTCCGCTTCGTCAAGCCCCGCGACCAACCGCAGAACGGTGGATTTTCCACATCCCGAAGGGCCAACAAGCGCCGTGGTGCTGCCCCCCGGAACATGCAGCGTGACGCGGTCGACGACCGGCAGCGCCCCGCCCGGGCCATGAAACGCCTTCGAGACGGCGTCCAACCGAATGTCAAGCAATGTCCCGGGGGCGGAAGGCGCGAGATTAGCCGCTGGCATGCACCTCTTCCAGAATGCTGCGGTCCCAGAGCTCCGGCGTCACCGACCGGCCCAACAGCGCGAGCGTCTCGACATTGGCCGCAACCGTGTCTTCGGTGAACCACCCGAACCCCTCGGCCTCGGTCAGCTCCGAGAACATCAGCGGCACCTGCCGTTCAGCCTGCAGCTTCTGCGTCTCCAGATCGAGCCCCGCATCGGGATAGCGCTCGATGGTCAGCTCCGCCGCGGCATCCGTATCCGCAAGGTAATCGTTCCAGCCACGCACCTCACCTTTCAGCAGGGCCACCAGCTCGCTACGGCGGTTGGCGATGCTGTCGTCCGTCGCGATGTAGGTCTGCGAGTGCACCGCATACCCGTGATCGGCCAGCAGCATCACAACCGGCTCGGCCCCCTGCATCACCATGGCAACCGGCAGGTCCGTCGACCACGACAGCAGGCAGTCAACCTGCCCGGCCAGCAACGGCGCCCCGTCATATTGGGTCGGCACGATCTCGATGTCGTTGATGTCCACCCCGTTCAGATCGCACAGGGCTTTCAGCACAGGCGTATTCGCCGTTGCCATGCCGATGGACTTCCCGGCGAGATCGGCGGGCGTTTCCACCGGATTGTCGGGCAGCGAAGATATGGCAAAGGGGTTCTTCTGCATCGCCACGGCGAGGATCTTGAAGGGCGCCCCGTTTTCGACGGCCGCCGCCGTATAGTCCGCCGCCGAAATACCAACCAGCGCCGACCCCGTCACCACGGGCGGTTCGACCGGCGCATTGGGGCCACCCGGTGACAGCGACACATCGAGCCCCTCGTCAGCCCAATAGCCCCTGGCGTCGGCGATATAGCTGCCACCAAACTGCACCGAGTGCAGCCAGGACAGCTGAAAATTGACCGGCGTCGCCGCCGCCAGCCGTGCAGCCCCCAGGGGCAGGCTGCCGGCGGCACCCAACATCGCGCCCGCTGACTGCAGCAGCCTGCGCCGCGACAGGCCCGCCGTTTGCATGGTTTTTCTTGCCATTGATCAGCCTCTCGTTTTTCTGACGGTCCCAAGGAAACATGTCAGCGCGCAGGAAAGAAGCAGAAAGTCCACCAAGACGGCCAGGCGCGACAAAGACACACATGGCCTGACGTGCCACTGGCCGATTTCTGCCACCCCAAAGCCCCGTTTTCACGGGCTCCGCCTGCAAACGCCGCACCGCACCGCGCCAAACGGCCACCCCTGCAGGGCTTTGCCTTCACGCGGTTTTGAACAGCGCGGTGCTCAAAAGCGCGCCGCTTGAGGCGCCGAAAGGCGCGCACACTTGCCTAATTTTGCCGCGCGACCATGCCCTCGCGGCAGCCTGCGACCAGATGCTCTTGCAGTCCGGGACAGAAGTCGCATGTTTGTGATGTTCGGCCCCTACCTACGAGGGGAAACCGATTACTTCAGGTGCGCAACATGAAAGATCTCGACATCGCCAGCCCGCGGTCACGCGGCGCTGCGGACCATCCTCTTCGGAAGTCCATCGCCCGAATGACACTGGGCACCTCGCCCGTGTCCACTCTCAGTATGCTGAACGATTGGGCCCTGCATTTCGCAACGGCGCCCGACAAGCAGATCGCCCTTGCGCGCAAGGCGCAGGAGAATTGGCTCAACTGGCTGCAATACGTGGCGAAAGGCTGCCCCACCGCCCCCGAAGACTGGCCCACGACGCCAAAATCGGGGGACCGCCGGTTTCGCGACCCCCGCTGGGCCAGGGCGCCCTTCGCCGCCGGGGCACAGGCCTTCCTGCTGGCGGAAGAGTTCTGCGATGCGGCCACGTCGGACGTGCCTGGGCTGACCCCGGCTCACGACGCGGCAATGACCTTTCTGGTGCGGCAGATGCTGGATGCCATCGCGCCCAGCAATTTCCTCGCAACCAACCCCGAGGCGCTGGGGCGCACCCTGCAGACCGGCGGCCAGAACCTCGTCCGGGGTGCCGTGCGGGCCTTTGCCGACATGCAAGAGGCCTTCCAGGGCACACGCAAACCGCCCAGCAAACTGGTCGGGCGCGACGTTGCGGTGACCGACGGCAAGGTGGTCTTCCGCAACCATCTCATGGAGCTCATTCAATACGCCCCTCGAACCGAAACGGTGCACCCCGAGCCGGTGCTGATCGTCCCGGCGTGGATCATGAAATACTATATCCTCGATCTCAGCCCCGAGAATTCGATGATCCGCTATCTGACCGAACAGGGCTTCACGGTCTTCGCCATTTCCTGGCGCAATCCGGGGGCCGAGGATGCGGACCTCGGCATGCTCGACTATCTGCACCAGGGGCCGATGGCTGCCCTGGATCACATCGGCGCAACGACGGGCGCGACCAGGATCCACGGGGCCGGATACTGCCTCGGCGGCACGCTTCTTTCCGCTGCTGCGGCGGCCATGGCGCGCGATGGTGATGCGCGGCTCGCCAGCATGACGCTGCTCGCCGCGCAGACCGATTTCAGCGAAGCGGGCGAGCTGATGCTCTTCATCAACGAAAGCCAGGTCTCCTTTCTCGAGGATGTAATGGCCGCGCAGGGATATCTGGAAGCCGACCAGATGATGAGCGCCTTTCAGATGCTGCGCTCGAATGACCTGATCTGGTCGCAGATGATCCGCAAATACCTGCTCGGCCAGGGCGAGGCCGAGATGAACGACCTGATGTCCTGGAACGCCGACAGCACCCGCATGCCTGCGCGGATGCACTCGGAGTATCTGCGGCAGATGTTCCTGAACAACGATCTCGCCACCGGGCGCTACCATGTGCACGGCCACGCCGTGTCGCTGCGCGATATCCGCATACCGGTCTTTGGCGTCGGCACCGAAACCGACCACATCGCCCCATGGAAATCGGTCTTCAAGATCCATAACCTCGGCCATGCGGATGTGACCTTCGCGCTGACCAATGGCGGGCACAATGCCGGTGTGATCTCGGAGCCGGGGCACAAGCGGCGCCACTTCCGCATCCACACCATGCGCGATCAGGACAAGGCCCTGACGCCCGAGGATTGGATCGAAGCCGCACAGCTGCAGGAGGGCAGCTGGTGGCCCGCGTGGACGGCCTGGCTGGCGGCGCAGTCCGGGCAGAAGATCACCCCGCCAAAGATGAGCGGCGCGCTGGAGGACGCGCCCGGAACCTATGTCAAAATGGAGTAAGCGATGCTGCCCAATACAACGTTCCTGGCTGGCAAGAAGGGGCTGGTCGTGGGTGTGGCCAATGAAAACTCGATCGCCGCGGGCTGCGCGCGCGCCTTCCGCGCCTCGGGCGCCGATCTTGCCCTGACATATCAGACCGAAACATCGCGCCGGTTTGTCGAACCCGTCGCACAGGGTGTCGAGGCCGATCTGCTCCTGCCCCTCGACGTCACCGACACCGGCCAGATGGATGCCGTCTTCGAGGCCATCCGCGCCCGCTGGGGGCGGCTCGATTTCCTCGTGCACTCCATCGCCTACTGCCCGCGCGACGATCTGCATGGCCGCGTGGTGGATTGCTCGCAGGCAGGGTTCGGGCTGGCCATGGACATCTCGGTCCACTCCCTGATCCGTCTCGCCAAGCGGGCGGAGCCGCTGATGCAGGAGGGCGGCACGATCCTGACGGTCTCCTATCACGGGGCCGAGAAGGTCGTGGACAACTACAACATCATGGGCCCTGTGAAGGCGGCGCTCGAATCCACGGCCCGCTATCTTGCGGTGGAGCTCGGCCCCAAGAACATCCGCGTCAACGCCATGTCGCCCGGCCCGCTGCAGACCCGTGCAGCTTCGGGGATCGAGCATTTCGACAAGCTGATCGACGACGCCAAGACACGCGCGCCCCTGCACCGGCTGACGACCATCGAAGAGGTGGGCGCGATGGCGGCCTGTCTCGTCTCCGAATTCGCACGTTCGGTCACCGGCAACACCGCCTATATCGACGGGGGCCACCATGTCGTCTGACATCAGCCCCAGCATGGGTTACATTGAAAACCGCCCCTTCGATGACATCGCCGTGGGCGATTCTGCCGAGCTGGTGCGCACCCTCTCGGCCCAGGACATCGACGCCTTTGCCGCCGTCTCCGGCGACGTGAACCCCGCCCATGTGGACGAGGAATTCGCCGAAGCCGACATCTTCCACAAGGTCATCGCGCATGGCATGTGGGGCGGCGCGCTGATCTCGACCGTGCTCGGCACGCAGTTGCCCGGCCCGGGCACGATCTACCTCGACCAGACACTGAAGTTCCTCAAACCCGTGGGCATCGGCGACACGGTGACCGTGCGGGTGACGGTCACGGAGAAATACGTGGAGAAAAAGCGCCTCACGCTCGAATGCCTCTGCACCAATGGCGATGGCAAGCCGGTGATCACCGGCACCGCGACGGTCATCGCCCCTGACCGCAAGATCAAACGCCCCCGGGTGGTGATGCCCGACCTCGTCATGCACAAGCGCGGCGGTGGCTACGACCGGCTGCTGGCCGAGGCGCGCAAGCTGCCCACGCTGCCCACCGCCATCGTGCACCCCTGCGATGCCACAGCCCTCGAGGCGGCGCTGCAGACCTTTGACCTCGGGTTGATCCAGCCGCTTCTGGTCGGCCCCGAGGCGCGGATCAAAGCGGCCGCCGAGGCAGCCGGGCTGGACATCAGCGCGCTCGAGCTCATCGACACCCCGCACAGCCATGCCTCCGCCGAACGTGCGGTGGCGCTGGTGCGCGAGGGCCGCGCGCGGGCACTGATGAAAGGCGCGCTGCACACGGATGAGATCATGTCGGCGGTGGTGGCCAAATCCACCGGGCTGCGCAGCGAACGCCGGATGAGCCACGTCTACGTGATGGATGTGCCCACCTACCCCAAGCCGCTGCTGATCACCGATGCCGCGATCAACATCGCCCCCGACCTGCAGACCAAGGCGGACATCGTGCAGAACGCAATTGAGCTGGCCCACGCCATTGGCATCGACCGGCCCAAGGTCGCATTGCTCTCCGCGGTCGAGACCATCACCCCGCGGCTTCAATCCACCGTCGAGGCCGGCGCTTTGTGCAAGATGGCCGATCGCGGCCAGATCACGGGCGGTGTGCTCGACGGCCCTCTGGCCTTCGACAACGCGATCTCAATGCGCGCCGTGGCTTCCAAGGGGATCACATCACCGGTGGCCGGGCAGGCGGATATCCTCGTCGCCCCCGATCTGGAGGCGGGCAATATGATCGCCAAACAGCTGATGTATCTTGCCGGGGCAGAGGCGGCGGGCCTCGTGCTGGGCGCACAGGTGCCGATCATCCTGACCAGCCGCGCGGATGACCGGCGCACGCGTGTCGCCTCCGCCGCCATTGCCGGGCTCTTCAACGCGGCGGTGACCCGATGACCACGGCGATCCTAACCCTCAACACCGGCTCGTCCTCGCTGAAATTCGGGCTCTACCGCGACGCCCCCGAGCCCGAGATGCTGCTCACCGGGCAGGTCGATGGCCTCGGCACCAACGCCCGGCTTGTGCTGGAACAGGATGGCGAGAAGACCAGCACCGCGATCAGCGCGCTCACCCAGGCCGCCGCCCTCGCGCAGGTCATCGATGCGCTCACGCCGCATCTGGCGGGGCTGGTGATCTCGGGCATCGGCCATCGCATCGTGCATGGCGGCCCGAACTACGCCGAACCGATGGTGCTCACCCCGGATGTGCTGAGCGCGCTGGCCGAGTTCTCGCCGCTCGCGCCCCTGCACCAGCCTCACAACCTCGCCGGTGTCGAGGCCGCACGGCGGGCCTTTCCCGACGCGATCCAGGTCGGCTGTTTCGACACCGCCTTCCACCGCGACCACCCTTGGGTCAACGACACCTTTGGCCTGCCCCGCCACCTCTACGACGAAGGCATCCGCCGCTACGGGTTTCACGGGCTGAGTTACGACTACATCGCGGGCGTCATCGCGCGGGACTACCCCGATCTTCACGCCGGCCGTCTGGTGATTGCGCATCTGGGCAATGGTGCCTCGATGTGCGCCGTGCGGGATGGCAAAAGCGTGGGTTCGACCATGGGGTTCTCCGCGCTCGACGGTCTGCCCATGGGCACCCGTTGCGGCCAGATCGACCCCGGCGTCGTGCTCTACCTGATCGAACAGAAGGGCATCGCGCCTGGTGACGTGATGAAGATGCTCTACCAGCAAAGCGGCCTTCTGGGTCTGTCGGGCCTCTCCAGCGATATGCGCACCTTGCTCAGCTGTGACCAGCCCGAGGCGGCACAGGCGATCGACTATTACGTCTTCCGGGCCCGGCGCGAGATCGGCGCGCTCACCGCCGTCCTCGGCGGGATCGACGCGCTCGTCTTCTGCGGCGGCATTGGCGAGAACGCGGCCCCCATCCGGCACCGTATTGTCCAGGGTCTGGAGTACCTCGGCATCACCATCGACGCCGCGCGCAACGCGGAGAACGCGCGCGAGATCAACAGCGGCCCCACCCGGGTCATGGTGATCCCGACGGACGAAGAGCGCATCATCGCCAGCGCGGTGAATGTGGCCCTGTGGCAGACCGCCCAGCGCGCTTCTTGAGACGCCGCATTGGAGCGGGGCACTGGTGCCGCGCCACCGGCAGCGGGTGTCAGTCGCCCGCAACTTCCGTCAGCAGGCCCTCCATGAAGTCCTGCACGACCTTGTGCCTCTTGGCCGCAAGCGCGTTCCCCGTGGGTGTCTGGAACGAGCCCTGTAATTGCAGAAGCTTGGTCTGGAAATGGTCGATGGCATAGGTCAGATCGTCCAGATCCCGTGCCGCGCCCAAAGGGTCGTCCGGATCATAAAGCGCCCGTCCCAGGCGGCCTGAAACATAGAAACACCGCGCGATCCCGATATGACCGATGGCGTCCAGACGGTCGGCATCCTGCAAGATCCGGGCCTCCAGCGTCCGGGGCGCAATGCCCGCCGAAAAGCTGTGCGCCTCAATGGCATGGGCGACGTTGTCCGAGACATCCCTCGCCCAATCGAGGCCCGCCAGCACGCCCTGCGCCTTCTCCGCCGCCAGACGGGAGGCCGAGGATCTCTGAGGCGAATCTTTGGGGATATGAACACAATCATGAAGCAGCGTCGCGGCGATCAGCGTCCGCCCGTCGCCCCCTTCCACCTCCGAGATCGTCTGGACGTTTTTCCAGACCCTGAGCAGGTGTGCGACGTCATGCGACGCATCATCCGTCACCTCCAGCGCGTGTGGCAAAAGCTGTCTCGCGATGGTCTCATATGGCGAAAAGCGCGTGGTGATATCCATGACCCGCTCATGTCAGAAGGGGCGCCGAGCCGCAATGCGATGCACCCCGTCGTCAGGCGCCCCGTGCCCGGTTGCGCTGTTTGGATTGACCGAGGCGGCGCAGGGCGCCGCCGCCCCATGGCCCCCTATTCAGGCGCCTTGATCGTGCGCAGGTACGGCAGCACGGCGGTGAACTCGCCGAACTTCGCCTTGGCGTCCTCGTCCGACACGCTCGGAGGGACGATCACATCGTCGCCCACATTCCAGTTCGCAGGCGTCGCCACGCCCTTGCCAATCGAGGTCTGCAACCCGTCAAGCGCGCGCAGCACCTCGGCGAAGTTCCGGCCCACGGTCATCGGGTAGGTCATGCTCAGCTTCAATTGCTTGTCTGGCCCGATGATGAAGACCGAGCGCACCGTAGCGCTGTCCGCGGGCGTACGGCCATCGGGCAGATAGGCCTCGGCGGGCAGCATGTCGAAGGCCTTCGACACCTCCAGCCCATCATCCGCGATAATCGGGAACCCGGCCTTGGCGCCGGCCACCTTCTCGATGTCACCCTTCCACTTCTTGTGGTCCTCGACACCATCGACCGACACACCGATCACCTTCGTTCCGCGCTTCTCCCACTCATCGGCCAGCTGTGCCACAGCGCCGAATTCCGTGGTGCAGACGGGGGTGAAATCCTTGGGGTGCGAGAACAGAATAGCCCAGCTGTCGCCGATCCAGTCATGCAGTTGAAGGGTCCCGTGGTCGGTTTCGACGGTCAGGTTCGGAACGGTGTCGTTGATGCGCAAGCCCATGGTGTCCTCCGGTGCAATGCTATGGTGACTCGTGGCGTTAACTTAATCGCATCGGGTCGGGGTTTCATCCCCTCTCTTGCGGACCCATCTTGGCAGTGACAGACTGCGCCCAAGCCCAGACACGAAGGACAAACCCCATGCTGGAAAAACGCGATTTCTACATCAACGGCCAGTGGGTTGCACCCGCCACACCCAATGATTTTGCCGTCATCGACCCCTCGACCGAAGAGCAATGCGCGACAATCTCGCTGGGCGATCAGGTCGACACCGATGCCGCCGTTGCCGCCGCCCGCGCCGCCTTCGACAGCTGGTCGCAGACCTCCAAGGAGGAGCGCACCGCGCTGATCCGCAAACTGCTCGATATCTACAACGCCCGCGCCGAAGAGATGGCACAGGCTATGTCCATGGAGATGGGCGCGCCCATCGACCTCAGCCGCGCGCAGCAGGTCGGCGCTGGCTCCTGGCATCTGGAAGGCTTCCTGAAAGCTTTCGAAGACTTCAGCTTCGAACGCGACTACACCGCCACCGAAAAGACGCTGCTCGAACCCATTGGCGTCTGCGCCCTGATCACCCCCTGGAACTGGCCGATGAACCAGATCGTCCTGAAGGCAGTGCCTGCGATGGCCACCGGGTGCACCATGGTGCTGAAACCCTCCGAAATTGCGCCGCTGTCCGGCCTGCTCTTCGCCGAATTCGTGCATGAGGCCGGCTTCCCGCCGGGCGTCTTCAACCTCGTCAACGGCGATGGCGCAGGCGTCGGCAGCCAGCTTTCCGCGCATCCCGAGGTCGATATGGTCAGCTTCACCGGCTCCACCCGCGCAGGGATCGCCATCTCCAAGGCCGCCGCCGATACGCTCAAGCGCGTGAGCCTCGAGCTTGGCGGCAAAGGCGCCAACATCATCTTCGAGGACGCGCACCCCAAGGCCGCCAAACAGGGCGCCATCCGCTGCTTCCGCAACACCGGCCAGTCCTGCAACGCACCCACGCGCATGCTCGTGCACACATCCCGCTACGACGAAGCCGTTGAAATGGCCGCTGAAACGGCCAAGGCCACCCATGTTGGGCCCGCCTCTGAAGAAGGCCGCCACATCGGCCCACTCGTCTCCAAGGCGCAGTACGATAAGGTGCAGGCGCTGATCGAGACCGGCATGTCCGAGGCCCGTCTCGTCGCCGGTGGACTCGGCCGCCCGGATGGTCTCAACCGCGGGTTTTACGCCAAGCCCACCGTCTTCGCCGATGTCACCAACGACATGACCATCGCGCGCGAAGAGATCTTCGGCCCGGTGCTCTCGATCATCCCCTTCGAGACCGAAGAGGAGGCCGTGCAGATCGCCAATGACACGCCCTATGGCCTCACCAACTACATCCAGACCGAAGATGACGAGAAACGCCGCCGCGTGGCCCGCCGTCTGCGCTCGGGCATGGTCGAGACCAACGGCCAGGGCTTTGCCCAGGGCTCCCCATTCGGCGGCTACAAGCAGTCGGGCAACGGGCGCGAGGGCGGCACCTTCGGGCTCGAGGAGTTCCTCGAGGTCAAGGCGGTCTCGGGTTGGGCGGCGGAGTAACCCCCGACCGCGGACAACAAATTTCTTAAACTTGGCGGCAAATCGTGCCGGTTTGGAAGTCCTTTGGAAAGACTTTCGGGCGAGAGTTCCGCGGATGCTTGCAACCGTCCTCGCCTGAAAGCGCCCGAATGACCTCGGTCTTGGAAATACACCTGTCTGCCGGAGATATTCTCTACAGCGAAGGCGATTCCAACGAACATGCCTATGTGATCGAAACCGGCGAGGTCATCCTCTACCGGACCGAAGGTGGGCAGCGGATCAACGTGGAACGGCGCGGCGCGGGCGCGATTATCGGCGAGCTGTCGATCCTCACCAGCCAGCCGCGCACCGTGACGGTCGAGGCGCTGACCGCTTGCACGGTCTACCGCATTTCCGCCGACCGCATCCACAACCGGTTCGAGAAGATCGACCCGATCCTGCGCGCCTGTATCGACACCTCGATCAACTTCGCGGCCACCTTCACGCGGCAGACCGCTGCGACCGCCGACACGGTGCCGATTGCCGAAAGCACGCTGCGGAATGCCGGCGACTTGATCGAGCAATTCCGGCTCGAAACCGACATCCTGCGCGGGCTCGACCGGGGCGAGTTCTCGCTGGTCTTTCAGCCCATCGTGCAACTGGCCGATGGCGCAATCATCGGGTGCGAAGCGCTGATGCGCTGGCAGCACCCGCAGCTGGGCGAGGTCTCGCCAGACCACTTCATCCCCGTCGCCGAAACCACCGGCTCGATCAAGCGGATCACCGAGCTTGCCATCATCGAGGGCTGTGCCGCGCTTCGGCGTCTCAGAGCCCTGGACGGCGCGCCCGAGGCGCTGTTTCTCTCCATCAACGTGTCTGGCAAGGACATCGTCCGCACCGGGTTTGTCGATTTTCTGGCCTTCGTGCTCGACACCAATGATCTCGCGCCCGCGCATCTCCGGCTGGAGATCACAGAAACGGCGCTGATCGATGATTTCGAGATTGCCGAGGCGAACTTCCAGCGCCTGCGCGCCCTGGGGTGCGGCGTGTCCATCGATGATTTCGGGACCGGCCACTCCAACTTCGCCTATCTCAAATCGCTGCCGATCACCGCGCTCAAGATCGACCGCACATTTGTCGCCGATGCGCATAGCAACCCGGTGTCGCACAGCATCGTCAGCCTGATGATCCAGCTGGGCCGCGATCTGGAGGTTGATGTGATCGCCGAAGGCCTAGAGACCGACGCGCAGGTGCAGAGCTTGCAGCGGCTGGGGTGCCATCTCGCCCAAGGCTATCACTTCTACAAACCGCTCCCTGAGCAGGAGGTGACCGAAATCATCGCGGGGCGCGGGGCCACGTCCAACGTCGCTTAGCCGCGCGGCGACAGGCGGCAAGACCCACCGCACAGGCGGTTCACGCCCCGGAGATGTGACACGGGGCGACGCTTCGGCCTCAAGACGCCGCCATCTGCTCGCCTACCTGCAGCGCGCTGGTGGGTTCCGTCCGCCGGGCCACAGCTTCGGGCGGCATGGGTCGGCCCGGGCAAAACGCGCCCGGCCCCAACCCGATCCCGCGTCAGGCCGGCACCGGATCGTGCAGCGCCTCACGCATCTGGCCAAAGTGCTCGTCCCAGCCCTTGTCGAGCGACAGCACCATGCCGAAACCCTCTGCCGTCGCGGGCAGGCCCGAATGCTCGAGGGACAGCTGCGTCCCGCCCGTCACCTCGGTCAGCGTCCATTTCACCAGGCTCACCGCATCCCCCATCGGTTTTACCGTAAAGGTATGCTCCAGGTATTCCGGCGCGCGCGCCACCTTGACTTCACCCCAGATCAGCAGGTCACCGCTGGTGCTGCCATACATCTCCAGCTTCTGCCCTTCGGCCAAGGTTTGTTTCGGCGCGTGAAACCATTTCACCAGATGTTCGGGCTCAGTCAGGAACGCCCAGACCTCGGCGCGGGTGGCCTTCAGGAAGATCGTCTTGCGCAAAACAGGAGCTGTCATGTCGTGTCCTTTTCGATTTCGGTTTTGAGTTTGGCAAGGCGGTCATCCCAGAAGATGTCGAAGTATTTCAGCCAGTCCATCACGGGGTCGATGCCTTGGGGGTTGAACGTGTTGATACGCTCCCGCCCGCTGGTGCGGGTAGTGATCAGCCCGCCGTCGCTCAGCACGGTGAGGTGCTTCTTGACGGCGGCGCGGGTCATGTCAAAGTTCTCCGCGACCTCGGCAATGGTCAGGTCGCGGTCGCGCAACATCACCAGGATGTCGCGGCGGGTCGGGTCCGCGAGCGCGCGGAAGGTGGATTGAACCGGGGGCATGGGGGCTCCAGAAGTGATACCATTCGGTATCCCTTTTATGATACCAGAAGGTATCGCGTCAAGCCCTGACCGCCACGGTAATCAGAACGGCGGATTGACCCTTATTTTCATGGAGCGCCCGCCCTGAGGATGCTTGAACCGCAGCTCCTGGCTGTGCAGCATCAGGCGCGGAAAATCGCGCGCCGGGCCGGTGGCATAGAACGAGTCGCCGAGAATCGGATGGCCCAGCACCATCATATGCACCCGCAGCTGATGGCTGCGCCCGGTCTTGGGCTGCAGCCGCAGCCGTGCGGTTGTGCCCTCGTCCTTCAGCACCCGCCAATCGGTCTGCGCGGGTTTGCCGGTCTCATGGTCCACCTTCTGACGCGGCCGGTTCGGCCAATCGACGATCAGCGGCAGATCGACCGTGCCCGTCTTCTCAGCAGGCACGCCCCAGACCCGCGCCACATAGGTCTTCTGGGTCATGCGCTTTTCGAACTGCAGCCCAAGGTGGCGCTGCGCATGGCGCGTGAGCGCGAAGATCATCACCCCCGAGGTGTCCCGGTCGAGCCGATGCACCAGCAGCGCATCGGGAAAGGCTGCCTGCACCCGGGTCAGCAGGCAATCCGCCAGTTCCGGCCCCTTGCCCGGAACCGACAGCAACCCCGCCGGCTTGTCCACGAGCAGCACCTCCGCATCCTCATGCAGGAGGACCAGCGGGTCCTGGGGCGGGGCATAGATGTCGCTCATCCCGCCTGCTCGCAGATGGCGCGCCAATGTTCAACCCTCGGCGCCCTTGGAAGGTTCGGCGGCCTCCAGCATTTCGAACTTCAATCGAAAGAGAAGTATCGCGTTTTGCGGTCGAGCCGAAGGCGAGAGGCCGCACAAAGCAATCCAACGCCAAAGCGGCGGCCTGAAGCCCGCCGAACCTGCCAGCACCAACGGTCCGAGCAGGCAGGTGGGGTGGGCTTTCAGGCCACCCCTGGTTCAGGCCTTCACGCGCTCCGACTTCGGGTCGTACATCGGCTTCAGCGAGGCCTCGGCTTTCACCAGCGTCCCGGCCACGTCGATGTGATACTCCGAGGCCAGCACCTCTGCCGCCGTCTCCCCGGCACAGGGCACATAGCCCAGACCCATCGCCGCCCCCAGACTGTGCCCGTAAGCCCCCGACGCGAGATAGCCCACGATCTCGCCGTTCCGCATGATCGGCTCGTTGTGATAGAGCAGCGGCTCCGGATCGGTCAGCTTGAACTGCAAAAGCCGGTTCTTCAGCCCCTCTTCCTTCTTGCGCAGCACCGCATCGCGCCCGATGAACGCGGGCTTGTCGGTCTTCACCGCAAAGCCAAGCCCCGCCTCCAGCACGTGATCCTCGCAGGTGATGTCATGCCCGAAGTGGCGGAAGCCCTTCTCGATCCGCGCGCAATCCATCATATGCATCCCGCAGAGCTTGAGGTCGAGCTCCTGGCCTGCCTCCATCAGCGTCTCGAACACATGGCCCGCCATATCGGTGCTCATGTAGACCTCCCAGCCGAGCTCGCCCACATAGGTCACCCGGTGCACCCGCGCGAGCCCCATGCCCAGCTCAATCTGCTGCGCGGTGCCGAAGGGGTTGGCATCGTTCGAGAAATCATTGGGCGAGACCATCTGCAGCAGCTCGCGCGAGCGCGGCCCCATCACCGCCAGCACGCCTTCGCCCGCGGTCACGTCCGTAATCACCACGTTGAACTCACCCACATGGCGCTGCATCCAGGTCTGATCGGCCAACCGCGTCGCCGCCGGGGTCACCACCAGGAACGCCGTCTCGCTGACCCGCGTCACCGTCACATCCGCCTCGATCCCCCCGCGCGCATTGAGGAATTGCGTATAGACGATCTTGCCCACCGGCACGTCGTATTGCCCGCCGCCCACGTGGTTCATGAACGCCACCGCATCGCGCCCCTCAACCCGGATCTTCCCGAAGGACGACATGTCATACATGCCCACATTGGTGCGGATCGCGGTGACCTCTTCGGCCACGTTGTCGAAGAAATTCTGCCGCTTCCAGCTGTACTCATACTCCGCCGGCTGCGTCGGTTTCGCGATCCAGTTGGCGCGCTCCCAGCCTGCAAATTCGCCCATCACCGCGCCATTGTCGATGAAATGCTGGTGGAAGGGCGAGCGGCGGATGCCGCGCGCCGTCGCTTTCTGGCGGAACGGGAAGTGGTCTTGGTAGAGCAGGCCCAGCGTCTCGGTGGAGCGCTCATAAAGATACTTTTTGTTGCCCTGGAACGGCTGCATCCGACTGATGTCCACATCGCCCAGATCGAAGGGCTTGTCGCCATCCTCCATCCACTGCGCCAGCGCCATGCCCGCGCCGCCCGCGGATTGGATGCCGATGGAGTTGAAGCCCGCCGCCACCCAGAAGTTGTCGAGCTCCGGCGCCAGACCCAGATGGTACGCATCATCGGGCGTGAAGCTCTCCGGCCCGTTGAAGAAGGTGTGGATGCCCGCTTCCGCCAGCATCGGCAGGCGCTCGACCGCCGCCTCGAGAATCGGCTCAAAGTGGTCGAAATCCTCGGGCAGCTGGTCGAACTCGAAGTCCGCCGGAATGCCCTCCATCCCCCAGGGCTTGGCGTTGGGCTCAAACGCGCCCAGCAGCATTTTCCCTGCATCTTCCTTGTAATACGCACATTCATCCGGCACGCGCAGCACCGGCAACTGCGTCAGCCCCGCGATGGCCTCGGTCACGATGTAGAAGTGCTCGCAGGCGTGCAGCGGCACGTTGACCCCCGCCATGCGCCCCACCTCATGCGCCCACATACCACCGCAGTTCACCACCATATCCGCCGTGATATGGCCGCTCTCGCCGCCCTGCTCCCAGTCCACACCGGTGACGCGCTTGCCCTCGCGCGCAATCCGTGTGGCCTTGGTGCGCTCCAGCACCTGCGCGCCGCGCTGCCGCGCGCCTTTGGCCAGCGCCAGCGCGATATTCGCAGGGTCCCCCTGACCGTCCTTGTCGAGGTACACGGCCCCGGTTACCCCCTTGATGTTCAGATGCTCATACCGCTCCTTCACCTCGGAGGGCGAGATTTCCTCGACCTCCACGCCAAAGGCCCGCGCCATGGCCGCCTGCCGCAGGATTTCCTCGCGCCGCTCCTCGGTCAGCGCCACGGTGATCGAGCCGCAGCGCTTGAAGCCCGTCGCGACCCCGGTTTCCTCTTCCAGGTTGCCGTAAAGCTCCTGAGAGTATTTCGCCAGCTTCGTCATATTCGCCGTCGCGCGCAGCTGCGCGATCAGCCCTGCCGCATGCCACGTCGTGCCGGACGTCAGCTGCTTGCGCTCCAGCAGCACCACATCGTTCCACCCAAGTTTGGTCAGGTGATAGGCGACGGAGCAGCCGATCACCCCTCCCCCGATGATGACAACGCGCGCGTGAGACGGTGGCAGAGCCATGAGCAGTGTTTCCTTTAAACGATGGTATGGCCGACGGCCTGCAGCCGCCGGGCGAGTTCAGCGATATGGGCGGGGCTGACTTCACAGCATCCGCCGACGATGGTGGCGCCAAGGCCGACCCATTGCAGGACGTATCCCGCATAGGCGCGCGGCCCCATGTCCCGCCGGGCGGTCAGCGCCTCGACGGTGGGTTTGGCCTTGAGGAAATCTTCGGTGATCATCTCAAACGCATTGGCATAGCCGCCAAAAGGCTTGCCCAGCGGTGCGAGGATCGGCAGGGCATCGGTCACGGCCTCTGGCGCCGAGCAATTGATCAGCACCGCATCCGCCTCTGCAGCCACCTCCAGCGCATCGGCCAGAGGCTCACCCGAGCGGAGCTTCGTGCCATCGGTGTCAGACACCGTCAGCGACAGCCAGACCGGCAGATCGGTGGTCCGCGCGCCCGCCAGCGCATCGCGGGCATGGGCGACCGAGGCGCAGGTCTCCAGGATCAGCAGATCACACTCCGGCGCAAGCACACCCGCCACCTCGGCGAAAAGCGGCACAGCCACCTCCGCCTCCGGGTGCAGATCCGGGCGATAACTTGCACGGAGCGGGCCGATCCCTCCCGCGATACGGCCCGCTCCATGTGCCGCGCGTGCGGCTTTGGCCTCTGCAAGTGCTGCCGCATGCAGGGCCTCAAAACGCCCCTCCAGAGGCGTATCTTCCAGACGGTCGCGATGAATCGCGTAGGTATTGGTTGTCGCAATCGTCGCGCCTGCGGCGAAGAAATCCGCATGCACGCCCTGCACCATGCCGGGATGATCCGACATGACCTGCGTCGACCAAAGAGGCGTTGGCCGATCCCCCGCGCGGTGGATCAGCTCTTGCCCCATGCCTCCGTCCAGAAGCGTGATCTGTGTCACGCACGGATCCTTTCGTTTTCCGGATCCCACAGCGGCTGGTCGGGCTGCACCGTCGCCTTGTAGCGGTGGCCGTAGATTTCCACCTCGACCTCACTGCCCGGGTCGGTCAGATCCTTGCGCAACATGCCAAGTGCGATGGATTTGTTCACCCGGTAGCCCCAGTCGCCCGAGGTGGTCTCCCCCACGACTTCCCCATTGTGGAAGAGCGGCGCCATATAGGGCGCGTCCTGATCGCCCGCATCGACCACCAGCGTGACAAACTGCTTCTTGGAGCCCTGCTGCTTTTCGTTCTGCAACGCGGCCTTGCCGATGAAATCCTGCGGCTTGTCGAAACGAATGAACCGCTCCATCCCGCCTTCCAGCAGGGAGTAGTCCGTGGACAGGTCGCCTTTCCAGCTGCGATACCCTTTCTCGATCCGCATGGAGTTCAGCGCATACATGCCAAAGGGTGCCGCCCCCGCGTCGCGGATGGCGGTGTAAACCTCCGCGCTGTCCTCGAACGACGTATGCACCTCCCAGCCCAACTCGCCCGCAAAGGAGATGCGGAAGAGTTTCACCGGCTTGCCCGCCACGGTCGCCTCCTGAATGGTCAGCCACCCGGTGGAAAGATCGGCATCGTCGGTCAGCCCCGCGAGCATGTCGCGCGATTTGGGCCCAGTCAGTAGATGCGTGGACCACTCCTTGGTGATGTCGGTCATCGTCAACGAGCCATCGGCAGGCAGGCGGCTTTGCAGGAACTCAAAGTCATGCCATTGCGCCACAGCCGCCGTCATCAGCCAGAAATCATCCTCGCCCCAGCGAATAATGGTCACCTCGGTCACGATCTTGCCCCGGCTGTCAGTGAAATACCCCAGGTTCATACGGCCTGCTTTCGGCAGCGCACCCGCGATCTGGCCGCGCAGCCACTCTGCCGCGCCCTCACCAGTGAGCGTGTAGCGCGAGAAGCCCGGCATATCGAGCACACCCACGCCATCGCGCACCGCCTCGACCTCTTCTTTCACACGCACTGCCCAAGGGCCGTTACGGTCCCATGTCTCGGTCGCTTCCTCGGACGTGTCGTCGCCGTCCTTGGCAAACCAGTTGGCCCGCTCCCAGCCATTGTAGGCGCCCATCTGGCCGCCATCGGCCAAGAGCCGGTCATGGTTCGGCGACAGCTTCTTGTCACGCCCCGCCGGCCATTCGTGATGCGGGTAATGCATCGCGTATTCGTGCCCATAGGTCTCCAGCGCTTTCGCCAGGCAGTAATCGTGATCCGCATAATCCGTGTAGCGGCGCGGGTCGACCGCCCACATGTCGAGCTCGGTCTCGCCGTGCATGATCCATTCGCTGAGGCACTTACCGGCCCCGCCGCCCTGCGCGATCCCAAAGGTAAACGAATGCGCCTCAAAGGCGTTCTTCACGCCCGGCATCGGGCCGATCATGGGCAGCCCGTCAGGCGCGTAAGGAATGGGCCCGTTGATATTCCGCCCCACCCCGGCGGTGCCCAAAGCTGGCACCCGCTCCATCGCATCTTCGATGTAGAACTCCAAGCGCTCGAGATCATCGGGGTACAGCTGGAAGGAGAAATCCTCCGGCATCGGATCATCCGGCGTGACCCAATGCGCCTTACAGTTGCGCTCGTAGGGCCCGAGGTTCAGGCCGTTCTTGTCCTGTCGCAGATAATACGAGATATCCACGTCGCGGATCATCGGCATCTTGTGGCCCTTCTCCTTGGTCCACGCGGCCAATTCGGGGATCTCATCGGTCAGGAAATACTGGTGGCTCATCACCACCATGGGCACGGTGCGCCCGCCGAAGGGCTTGAACATCTCGCCCACACGCTGCGCATAGTAGCCCGCGCAGTTGGCGACATACTCACAGCGAATGTCGCCCTTTTCGGTCTTCACGACCCACTCGTCACCATCCCGCTCGATACCGGTGACGGGGCAGAATCGCTCGATCCGGCCACCCGCGTCACGCGCGCCCTTGGCCAACGCTTGCGTCAGCTGCGCAGGGTCGATGTCGCCATCGAGCGGATCCCACAGACCGCCCGCCAGATCATGGGTCTCCATGAAGGGGTTGTATTCCTTCAGTTCTTCGGGCGTGCAGATCCCCATCTCCAGGCCTTGGTACCGCCCCATGGAGGCAACCTTTTCGAACTCCATCATCCGGTCCTTGGAATGCGCCAGCCGCAGCGCGCCGGTGACGTGGTAGTTCATCGGGTAATCGACATCTTCGGCCAGCGTGCGGTACATCGACAGCGAATAGCGCTGCATGTTCATCACCGCCCAGGAGCCTGCGAAGTTCGGGCAGTTGCCCGCCGCGTGCCAGGTCGACCCAGCCGTCAGCTCATTCTTCTCCAGCAGCACGCAGTCGGTCCAACCCGCCTTGGCGAGGTGATAGAGCGTCGAGGTGCCGACGACACCGCCGCCGATGATGACCACGCGGGCCGTTGTTGGAAAATCTGCCATGTCTTAGGTCTCCCTTTGCGGCTCGTCGGCCGAGATTGTGTAGTAATCGCCTTTCGTGGCGGTATGGATATGGCCGCGCAGGCGCAGCCCCGTCGGCCCGTCGATCGAGCCGGTTGAAAAACAGATGAAATCGTCGTCGTCATGCTCCCAGAAGAGCGCAGAGCCACAGATCGGGCAAAACCCGCGCCGCGCCTTCTCCGACGACTGGAACCAGCGCACCTCGCCGGAGATCTCCAGCGTGCCGTCTTCCAGGTAAGACGACGCCCAGACATGCCCCGATTGCTTGCGGCACTGGGTGCAATGGCAAGCGGCGGGCGCGCCCGGCGTGCCCTTGGCTTCGTACGTGACCGCGCCACACAAACAGCTGCCCGTGATCATCTCACGCCCTCCCCGGTGTGGCCGAGGTGCCCAGAAGCACCCCGTAGATCACGAAACAGGCCGCCAGCACCCGCCGCACCCAGATGTTGAAGACCGCGCCCAAAGCCGCGCGCTCCAGCCCTGCACCCAGCAGGGTGAACCCGGTATAGCTCAGCGCCGTGATGGTCAGCGCCGTCGGCACGATCACCGCCATCTGCTCCCAGATCGGCACGTCTATTGCCACGAATTGCGAAAAGGCGGCGAGATACCCGGCGACGCTCTTGGGGTTGATCGTGGCGACCGCCAGCGCGTGCAGATAGACCGATTTGGCAGGCCGGTCGCCCACAACCACGGGGCGCCTGGCCATGATCCAGCCACGTACCCCGAGGTAGATCAGGAACCCAGCGCCCACGAGCTTGGCAATGAAAAACCCGGTGGGCGAGGCCGCAATCAGCGCCGTGATCCCCAGTGCCGAGAGCACAAGGAACAGCGTCGCCTGCGTCAGGATCGCCAGCACGCCGACCATCGCGCGCGGAAAGCTCAGGTGCATCCCGTTGGTGATGCAATTGACCGCATTCGGCCCCGGTGTGGTGACGAAGACCACCCAGAACAGCGCGAATATGGTCCAGGCCTCGAAGCTCATTCAATACACCGGCGGCGCGATGACCCAGATGGCCACAGCCGGGTCAGGATAGGGGTTGGCCCAGCGGAAGGCCTCTCCACGAATGCGAAAGCTGTCGCCGGGGGTGATCGTGTGCGTGGTCCCGCTGATCTCCAGATCGAGCCGTCCGGACACCAGATAGCCCACCTCCTGCGTTGGTCGGGTAACCGTTTCGGTGATCCGGCTGTTGGGCTCGAAGGTCGAATGCACCATCTCGAAATCATCGGTCAGGTCAGGCGACAGCAGCTCCTCGACCAACCCGGCCACCGTGTTGCCGATCCGCCGCCGCGCCGTCTTGCGCACCACATATCCCGCCTCATGGGCGGGGGCCGCCGCGTGCCGAAACAGGATCGACACCGAAACTTCCAGCGCCTCAGCCATGTGGCGCAGGTCGGTGATCGACGGCTCGGATTTATCGCGTTCCACCTGGCTCAGCCATCCGACCGAACGCCCGAGCCTCTCCGCCAGATCGCTGAGCGTCAGCCCGCGCGATTTTCGCAGGGCGCGCAGGTCCGCGCCAAGCGTGTCGGGGTGTGAGGGCAGGTCGTGGCGCATCTGTCTCGTGAAAAAATCTCGCGTTTCTTCACGTTAACGATTCGAGTGAAAAAATCCAGCAGTTTTTCACGGTCGCCCACGGCGTGCTCTGTCGATCAGCGGACCACCGCGCGCTGCGTTAAACCGGCCCATGTCGGTGCAAAACACCGACGTAATACCGACGTTATACCGACGTGAAACAGACATCGGTTTTCCGTTGAAAAACAAAGGTTAACTGCCGATTCGCTGCCCCAGGGTCAGAGGCGCCCGAAAACCGAGGTCAGGATACCGCCCAGCGCCTCGGCATCCGCCGCGCGAAAGGCGTCCGGCTGGTCACTGTCGATATCGAAGACCGCAATCACCTCACCCGCCCGATTCCGCACCGGCAGCACCAGCTCCGACCGGGTCGAGCTGGCGCAGGCGATATGACCCGGAAAGGCCTCCACGTCAGAGACCAGCTGCACCTCTCCGGTGCGCGCCGCCGCCCCGCAGACCCCGCGCGCAAACGGGATCACCAGGCACCCGTGCCCGCCCTGATACGGCCCGATCTTCAGAAGCTCCGGTTCCGTCACCCGGTAGAACCCAGTCCAGTCAAACCGGTCATCCGCATGGTGCACCTCGCAGGCCACCGTCGCCATCAGAGCCACGGCATCCGTCTCGCCCTCGGTCAGCGCCGCGATGGTCTTGCGCAGGTCGTCATAGTCCGCGGTCATACACGCTCAATCGCGATAGCCGTGCCCTCGCCACCCCCAATGCAGATGGCCGCGACGCCCCGTTTGACATTGCGTTTTTCCATTGCATTCAAGAGGGTTACCATGATCCGTGCGCCCGAGGCGCCAATTGGATGGCCCAGCGCACAGGCCCCGCCATTCACGTTCACGATCTCATGGTCGAGCCCCATTTCCCGCATGAACGCAAGCGGCACCACGGCGAAGGCCTCGTTCACTTCCCAGAGATCAACGTCCGCCTTGTCCCAGCCAATTCGCTCCAGCAGCTTCTGCGCCGCAGGCACCGGCGCGGTGGTGAAAAGCCCAGGCGCCTGTGCGTGGCTGGCATGCCCGACAATCCGCGCGCGCACCTGCAGACCCTGCGCCTCGGCAGCCTCCATGGAGGCCAAAACCAGCGCAGCGGCCCCATCCGAGATCGACGAGGAATTGGCCGCCGTCACGGTACCGCCCTCCCGGAAGGCCGGTTTCAACTGCGGGATCTTGTCCGGCCGTGCCGCGCCCGGCTGCTCATCCGCCGCCACAGTCACCGACCCCTTGCGCGTGGTCACCTCAACCGGCGCAATCTCACCCTCAAACGCGCCCGTTTTCTGCGCGTCCAAAGCGCGCGAAAGAGAGGCCAGCGCATACCCGTCCTGCACATCACGCGTAAATTGATAGGTTTCGGCACAGTCCTCGGCAAAGGTCCCCATCAGACGCCCCTTGTCATAGGCATCCTCAAGCCCGTCGAGGAACATATGATCAATCACCTTGCCGTGCCCAAGCCGTGCGCCGCTGCGCATTTTTTCCAGCAAATACGGGGCGTTGGTCATGCTCTCCATTCCGCCCGCGACCATCACGCCGGTCTGCCCGAGAGCGATCTGATCATGCGCAATCATCGCCGCCTTCATGCCCGATCCGCACATCTTGTTCAGCGTGGTGGCTGGAATCTCCTCGCCCAGGCCAGCCTTGAACCCCGCCTGGCGCGCAGGGGCCTGTCCCTGCCCCGCGGGAAGCACGCACCCCATCAGCACCTCCTCGACCGCAGGCGTGCCCGCGTTCTCCATCGCCGCCTTGATTGCACAGCCGCCAAGGTCGGACGCGTCCAGCGTGGAAAAATCGCCCTGAAACCCGCCCATGGGTGTTCGGGCCGCTCCCGCGATCACGACGTTGCGCATGATGTCATCCCTTCGATGCCTAACAGATTCGTAAGATTTGCCGATTAGAGAGCAGGTGAAAGAGTAGTGAGGCCATTTAATGCAACTCTCCACCAAAACAGAAGAGCAGTTGCGCATCGTTTCTGTTCGCGAAGACCGGATCGATGCGGCGGTTGCGCTGGAATTCAAGGACGCGATGCGGGTCCAGACGGAAGATGGGCCCGACACGGTCGTTCTGGACCTCAGCGAGGTGCAGTTCATTGATTCCAGTGGGCTTGGGGCGATCGTTGCCTCGATGAAAACGCTTGGCGCCGACCGGAAAATGGCGCTGGCCGGTCTGACACCCACGGTGGAGCGCGTGTTCCAGCTCACCCGGATGGATTCGGTGTTCAGTGTGTTTTCCACCCTCGACGGTGCGCTTGCAGAGCTGCGCCACTGATCCTAAATGACCTCGCTCGAAAAGGCCGGACAGATGCCGATCTTGCCCCCGTTCACCGTCTCGATCCGCAGCAGCGAGATGGCCGTGCGCGACGCACTCCAGCAGGTTCTGAGCGCGCTTGGGCCCCTGGAGCTGGGCAGCGAGGAAGCGGGCACGGTTGAGCTGGTCTTGGCCGAGGTTCTCAACAACGTGGTCGAGCATGCCTATCCCGACCCGGACACCGCCGGAACCATCTCCATCGCCTGTGCGCATCAGTTGGATGGCCTGCATCTTCAAATCGTCGATCACGGCAAGGCCATGCCCGATGGTCGAACGCCCCTGGGCCAACCCGTCTCCCTTGATGTCGACTTTGCGGATCTGCCTGAGGGCGGGTTCGGATGGTTTCTCATTCAAGACCTCGCAAAGGACGTGCTCTACGAACGGGTCGGGTCTGAAAACCAGCTCTCCATGCGTCTCGCCGTTGCGCTGCCATCCGGCGACACCCGGCACTGAACGACGGGTCGGGCCTTAATTCCTCCGCATTCTTCCCTCAAAGCGCCCCCTTGCAATCATATTGCGGCCTTGATCGTTTCGCATATTGAGAGGGTAGCTGCATATAGCTTCCCTCGGCGCTGCGCGTAATAGCCCCCACCCAGTGCGCGGCGTCGAGGACTTTACCTCCCGACAGAACGGACACGCCCCGCCATGGACATTGCCGCCTGCGCAGTTAGGTTGCCAAAAAACTGTTCGAGAGGCTCTCCCATGCGCGACTTCCACTTTCCCGGGCGCTCCCCCGTCCTTGCCACCAATGGGATGTGCGCGACCTCTCACCCGCTGGGCGCCAAGACCGCCATCGACATTCTAGAACGTGGCGGCAACGCAATGGATGCTGCGATCGCTGGCGCTTTGGTGTTGGGCATTTGCGAGCCACAAATGACGGGCATCGGCGGCGATTGCTTTGTACTCTGGCAAAAAGGCGACGGCGATGTGCAGGCGTTGAACGGCTCGGGCCGGGCGCCTGCCGCGCTTGATGCCGCGGACCTGCGCGCTGCGGGAGAGAGCACTGTCGCCGTCCAAAGCCCGCATTCCGTGACGATTCCCGGCGCCATCGATGCGTTTTGCCATCTGTCCGAGACCGTCGGGACACTGGGCCTCGACGCGCTGCTCGCTCCGGCCATCGCGGCCGCCGAAAACGGTGTTCCGGTCGCACCGCGTGCGGCCTTCGACTGGGGGAACGACGCTGAGGTCCTGCAGGGCAAGGCGCGCGACTTCTACCTTCTCGACGGGAAAATTCCCCAAGTCGGTCAGCTCTTTCGCGCACCTGGACAAGCAGAGGTTTTGCGCCGCGTCGCGCAGTCAGGCCGGGATGCCTTCTACACAGGCGAGATTGCCGAGGACATGGTCAGTACGCTCTCGGCGCTTGGCGGGCGCCACACGATGGCGGACTTCGCCGATACTGCTTCCACGCCGACAACGCCCATCTCCGGGCCTTACAAAGACATCGAGGTGGTTGAGCACCCGCCAAACGGCCACGGGGCAACGGCCATCCTGATGCTGAATATCCTCGCGCAATTCGATATTGCCAACATGGATCCGCTCGGCACCGAACGCACGCATATCGAGTCCGAAGCCGCCAAGCTAGCCTATGACGCCCGCAACCGGTTTCTGGCGGATGCGGACTACACGACCCGGCTCGACCACATGCTCGACATGGAAACGGCCAAGGCGCTCGCGGCGTTGATCGACCCCGGCAAAGCCATGCAGAACGCCGCCGAGATTTCGGAGAATATCCACAAGGACACGATCTACATCACGACTGTTGATCGCGATGGCATGTCAGTGTCGCTGATCTATTCCATCTTCAACGGCTTCGGGTCCGGCATCGCGTCCGACAAGTTTGGCATTCTTCTCCAGAATCGCGGATCAGGCTTCACGCTCGAGGAAGGTCACCCCAACGAACTCAAGGGTGGCAAACGACCCATGCATACGATCATCCCCGGTATGCTGCGGCGCGAGGGCAAGGTTGTCATGCCCTTCGGTGTCATGGGTGGCGCATATCAGCCAACGGGCCATGCCCGCTTTGCCTCGAACATCGAAGACTTCGGCCTGGACCCACAGGCCGCTATCGATATGCCGCGGGCGTTTTCCGACCGTGGCACCATGAAGGTTGAGAGGGGGTACTCCGATCAGGTGCGGCAGGAGCTGTCGGACATGGGGCACGACGTCAGCATCCCCGACACCCCGATTGGTGGTGCGCAGGCGATCCTGATCCGCGACGATGGAGTACTGGAAGGGGCCAGTGACCCGCGTAAGGACGGCTGCGCCCTCGGGTATTGACCGGCAGGTTGGGTGGGCTTCAGGCCACCCTTGGCTCAGTTCAATTGGAAGTGCAGCGGGTAAGTGCCGTTCTGGAACGGCCCGAACAGATCTGGAATGTCCGGATGGTCCACGGGTTCGCCGGAGTAGTCCGCAATCAGGTTCTGCTCGGAGACATACGCGACATAGTAGCTCTGCTCATTCTCGGCCAGCAGATGGTAGTAGGGCTGCTCTTTCGCGGGGCGACTGTCTTCGGGAATCGCCTCGTACCACTCTTCGGTGTTGGAAAACTCGGGGTCTACGTCAAAGATCACCCCGCGGAAGGGGTGCTTCTTGTGTCGGACAACCTGTCCGAGATGATATTTGGCACGCGTTCTTAACATTACAAACAAGCCCCTTACCGACCGAGCCTAAACGGTTCAAGTGCGATTTGTCCAATCACAGCCTTCATTTCTTGCGAAACAGTTTGTGAAGCGGAGGCTGACAGTCTCGGCAATCCTCCGCCATAAGGGCTTTCGGCAAGAAGTGACTAAAAACATAGCGTTCCGGGTCAAGACACGTAAAACGTGATTCCCCATCCGGTCATTTTCGGCTAAACTCGCGGAAAAACACATAATAGAAGCGAGAGGCAGATGAGCAGAACTCTTCGCGCTTTGGCATTGGTTGTTTTGGTGGCCTCCTGCGGAGGCGGTCAGGGCACAGCACCGCGGCATCTCGATGACGCGTGCAGAATCGTCGATGAGCGCCCCGAATACCTTAAGGCATTCCAGCGGACCGAGCAGAAATGGGGCGTCCCCGTGCATGTGCAGATGGCCACCATGCATCAGGAGAGCAAGTTTATCTCCAATGCACGCACGCCCTACCGCTATGCGCTTGGGGTGATTCCCATGGGGCGCGTGTCGAGCGCTTATGGCTATGCGCAGGCGCTCGATGGCACGTGGGACGACTACAAGAAGGCCACCGGCAAGCGGTTTGCCCGGCGTGACCGGATTCGCGATGCGTCAGATTTCATGGGGTGGTACATGGTGACCAGCCGCTCGAAAAACGGCATTCCGCTCACGGACGCGCGCAATCAGTATTTGGCCTATCACGAAGGGCACACGGGCTATGCGCGCGGCAGCTACAACCGGAAATCCTGGCTTCTGAGCGTCGCAAACAAGGTGGATGCCCGCGCCGACGTGTATCAGGCGCAACTGGCAACCTGTAACTTGCGCTAGGTCGCTCAGCGCTCCAATTGACGCAGCGCAACACCCGGATCAAACAGGGTGTTGCGCAGGCTCACCCCGGTCTCGAACGCGCCCAGCACAACCGTGGTCCGCCCGCCGTTGGCATCATTGATCACCCATTGCCGCAGCTGCACCGGATTGTCGGTGAAGCTCATCTGGATGGTGCCATATTCCGCGTTCTTCGGGTCCTGGGCGGTCACGATGGTCGCTGTGCCATCGAAGTCATGCCCGATCACCATCCGCGCCTGCCCGAGATTGACCTGCCGCGCGAGGATCAGCGACAGCGGCGTCCGGCTGAGAGGGTAGGTTTCGGGCGGCTGGTTCGACTTCCGGTCGATGATCACCACCGCATTGGCGCTGGCCAGAACCAGCGCCTGTTCGGGGGGGTCGTATTCGAACCGCATCTTGCCAGGGCGGCTGATGTACAGCGTGCCGGTGCTTATCGATCCGTCGTCATTGATCTGCGTAAAGGCACCCTGAGCGGTTTTCAGGCTGTTGAGATAGCTGGAAATCTCGTTGAGCGAGAGTTTCTCTGCGGCAGCGGACCCCGCCGCCACGACGCTCATAAAAACGGCCACAGAGGCCAAAACCAGACGTTTCATCAAGGCTCCTTGCGCAACTGATGTCCCGGCTGACATAGGGCCGCGCGGGCTGATATGCGATAGCAGCGGCCAAGACCCGCCGCAAATCGCCGTGATTGCGAAGGTAACGCGCGAGCGTCAGCCTTGTTCCGGTACCAGAATTTCGCGCTTGCCCACATGGTTGGCAGCAGACACCAGACCCTGCTCCTCCATTTGCTCCACAAGGCGCGCAGCCTTGTTATAGCCGATAGCGAGTTTCCGCTGGATATAGCTGGTCGAACACTTGCGGTCCTTGATTACGACCTGTACCGCCTGATCATAAAGCGCATCTTCGCCGTCGGTGTTCCCACCAAGGCCGAGCACCAGGTCAATATCGCTTTCCTTCTCCTCGGACGGCCCTTCAACAACGCCCGACACGTAGTCCGGCTCGCCATAGGCCTTGAGGTGATTCACGATTTCCTCGACCTCCTCATCCGACACGAACGGGCCATGACAGCGGGTGATCTTGGCACCACCCGCCATGTAGAGCATATCGCCCATGCCCAGGAGCTGCTCGGCCCCCATCTCGCCCAGAATGGTGCGGCTGTCGATCTTGGACGTCACCTGGAAGGAAATCCGCGTCGGGAAGTTCGCCTTGATCGTGCCGGTGATCACATCCACCGAGGGGCGCTGTGTCGCCATGATCAGGTGGATACCGGAGGCCCGCGCCATTTGCGCCAGACGCTGGATGCAGGCCTCGATCTCCTTGCCCGCGACCATCATCAGATCGGCCATCTCGTCGACAATCACCACGATGTAAGGCAGCGCCTCGGGCGTGTTCTCTTCGGTTTCGAACACCGGTTCGCCGGTCTCATCGTCAAAGCCGGTCTGCACCGTCCGGGTGAACATCTCGCCCTTGGCCAACGCTTCGCGCACCCGGCCGTTGAAACCTTCGATATTGCGCACACCCATCTTGGACATCTTGCGATAGCGCTCTTCCATCTCGCCCACGACCCATTTCAGCGCGACCACCGCCTTCTTAGGGTCGGTCACAACGGGTGAGAGCAGATGCGGGATACCGTCGTAAACGCTGAGTTCCAGCATCTTGGGATCGATCATGATCATCCGGCATTCTTCCGGCGTCAGCTTATAGAGCAGGCTGAGGATCATGGTGTTGATGGCGACGGATTTGCCCGAGCCGGTCGTCCCCGCGATCAGCAGGTGAGGCATCTTGGCGAGGTTGGCGACAACCGGATCGCCACCGATGTCTTTGCCTAAGGCCAGTGGCAGGCGCATGTTGCTGTCGCCAAAATCGCGCGCCGAGAGGATTTCGCGAAGGACGACCTTCTCGCGGCTGTCATTCGGCAGTTCGATCCCGATCACCGAGCGGCCCGGCACTGTCGAAACCCGCGCCGACAACGCTGCCATGGACCGCGCGATGTCATCAGCCAGACCAATCACGCGGCTGGCTTTCAGGCCCGGCGCTGGCTCTAGCTCGTACATCGTGACCACCGGACCAGGACGCACGGCGACGATCTCGCCCTTCACGCCATAGTCGTCCAGCACTGACTCAAGCATCCGCGCGTTCTCTTCCAGCGCCTCATCGCTCAGCTGCAGGCGCGGGACGTTCACCGGGTTTTCCAGCAAACTGAGCGGCGGCAGCTCGAAACCCGGGTGGGTGTCGTCGAAGGACAGTTTGGGTTGTGCTTCGGCTTGCGCGCGCGCCGAGGGTTGAACAGGTTTGCGCGCGGGCTGCTGCACCACGCGACGTGGTTCGGCCGTTGGCACGACAGGTGCTTCGATCATCGGCTCCACGACGGGTGGTTCGCCGAAGTCCATCTCGTCCGGTGCGGGCGGGATGGCTGGTGCGTGCCCGGCCGTCAACGGCGGCTCTGCACGCGCGCCACTTGTATCGAACACGAGCGCATCGGGGCCGCGACCCCGGCCCCGGGTCAGCGGCGCCGTGATCGGTGTCTGCACGGCTTTGCTCGTGCGCGCGCGCGATTTGATCACATCGGCGATCCGCGCTTTGATACGGTCTTCACCGGGCGCATCGTCCACGTCGGCGGCCATCTCGCTCTCGACCAGCTCGGGCTCCGGCAGAGGGTCTGTGCGCTTGATCAGGCCCGGCATGCGCGAGAAGATGCCCACCTTCGGCTCCGCGCGCAGCTCTGGGTAGGCATGTGCGTCATCGACGGGTGCCACCTCGGTGTGAATGGTCTCGTCGGCGATCATCGCGGCGCGCGCTTCGCGGGCCTCAGCCCTGCGCTCCGCGTGGCGCGCAGAGATCGATTGTGCTGTGGCCAATGCACCGCTGGCCCCGCGCCCCAGCAGCGCCATCAGGCCCGCATAGAGCATCACGACGCCGACCAGCAGGAAGCGCCCGATGCGCATCAACTCAGGCTTGGTGAAGCCGGTCACGAAGGCGCCAAAGGCGAGAATGCCAAGCGCCATCAGCACCGACATCAGCTTGACGGTGAAGGTCGACCCGATGGGCAGCAGGGTCAGCAGCGCGCCCATCACCGTATCGCCAAAGAGCCCGCCCAGGCCAAAGCTGTGCGTGTCGAGCCAGTTGCCATCAGGTGTCAGCGTCGCGGCATAGATTGACCCCAGCGCAATGGCAATTGGCGCGAAAATCAAACGCCCAATCGCGCGGTCCGAGCCCTGGTGCAGCGCAAAGCGTAGGCCCCAAGCCACCAGCACAAGGCCAATGCCCCAGGCGCCCCAACCCACAATCATGAAGAGCGGCGCGGCCAGCGACGCGCCAGGCCGTCCCAGCCAGTTCTGCACCGGCGCATCCGTGGACACCATCCAATTGGGATCATCCGGCGTATAAGACGCGATCATCGCGCAGGCCATGCATCCCAGCGCAATCAGGACAAGCCCCAAAAGCTCCTTGCCCCGCTTCTCAACCGCTTCGGCCATGGAGCTGTCCAACAATGGGTCCCGCCCGCGTGTCTGATATGCCATGCTCTGATCCCTCGTACTTTATTGCGGATAGAGGCAGTCGCGGATCAATTCGATCCCGCGCTCCGTCTCCGCTTTTGGGGCCACCATCGCAGCCCTGATATACTCTTGCCCCGGGTTGCTGCCGTCCCAGTCCTGCGCCAGATAGCCGCCCGGCAGCACCCGCACACCTGTCTCGCGCCACAGTTTAACCGCGGCGGCCTCGTCACTCTCAACCGGCAGCCAGAGGAAAAAGCCCGCCTCGGGGCTCGCATATCCGGGCACATTGCCAAGGATGCGATCGGCCAGCTCGTATTTTTCCACATAGAGCGCGCGGTTCTCGACCACATGCGCCTCGTCGTTCCAGACGGCCGCCGCGGCGGCTTGCAGGGGCTGGGGCAACGGTGTGCCAGCGAAATTGCGCAGTTGCTGGATTTCGCGGATGTTTTCGGAGCCGCTCGCCACAAACCCGGACCGCAGGCCAGGCAGGTTCGAGCGTTTGGAGAGCGAGTGAAAGATCACCACACGGTTCAGGTCAGCGCCCTGTTCGTGGGCCACCTGAAGTGCACCAACAGGCGGTGTGTCGCGGTAAATCTCGGAATAGCACTCGTCCGCAAAAATCTTGAAATCGAACTTCTCTGCCAGAGCGATGAGACCCTGCCAGTAGTCGCGCGTCGCAACCGCACCTTGGGGGTTGGCGGGCGAACAGATGTAGACCGCTGTCGTCCGGTTCAACACATCATCCGGCAGGCTTGCAAAGTCAGGCAGATGGCCGTTTTCGCGGGTTGCAGGCACCATGATCGGATCTGCATCGACCGAGAGCGCCGCAATCATATAGACCTGATAGAAGGGGTTCGGCATCAGAATCGCCGGGCGCTGGCCATTTTTCGTCTCGGGACAGAGCGCCATGACCGCGTTGTAGAGCCCCTCGCGGGTGCCGTTGAGCGTCATGACCTGACGGTCAGGGTCGAGCGGCACGCCATAGCGCCGCTGAACAAATCCGGTGATTGCCGTCCGCAATTCCGGCGTACCATCGTTCGGCGGGTAGCTGTTAAACCCACCTGCGTTCTCGGCAATGACGTCCATCACCCAGGACGGAAAGGCATGTTTCGGCTCGCCGATGGTCATATGGATCGTCGGCCCACCGCCCTCATGGGCGTCGAGCAACGCGCGTAGACGCGGCCAAGCATGTGCCGGAAGGTTCGAAAACCGCTCAGGATACACCATTAAACTGCCTCAGATCGGGATCATTCACGTCCCGTTTCTCTCAAACTACCGAAGGGCACCGCCTGCGTCCACAAAAACGCGCAGCTTTGTCGGAATTTGTGGCTTTTAGGCCAAGGCCGCCTCGGCGGCTGCGCCCAACCGCAAAAGCGCCGCTTCACAGTCGGGCGGGGCCGTCATCATCACGCCACAGCTCGGTGTGCCCGTGGGTAGTGTGAGCGCACACAGTCCCATCAGATTGCCGATCCGCGTGTTGCGCAGGGTCAGCAGGTTTTCCGTGACATAGTAGTCGTGATCGGTGTTCAACCGCTCGAGCTCAGGCGGCAGAATCGCGGCTGTGGGCAGCAACACCGCATCAAAGGCGGAAGTTGCCCGATCATAGGCCAGACGCGCCGCTTCGAGCGCTGCCCAGGCGGCAACATAATCGGGGCCGGAATAGGTCTTGCCCAAACGGAAGCGCTCGAGGATCTCGCGGAACATCGCGTCCGGATTGGCCTCGATCACATCGCGCCATAGCCCGTAAGCCTCTGATGTATAGAGACAACTGGCCTGCTCCATCGCACTTTCGATCTCGGGCACCGCGATGTGCTCGACCGTGGCCCCCGCCGCCGTGAACTTCAGGATTGCCTGTTGAAAGGCCTCCATCGGCGCATCGCGCACGTCGTCCAAGGCGATGGTGTTCAGGATCGCAAACCGCTTGCCCTGCAGCGTGGCGCCGCCCAAATCAGCGGGCGGGCGGCCTTCCATGATGGCGAGCAGAAGTGCGGCATCCTCGACCGACCGGCAGAGCGGCCCGACGGTGTCGAACTTCAACGCAAGAGGCACAACGCCTTCGAGACTCAGACGGCCAGAGGTGGTTTTGAGCCCCACAAGATCGTTCCATGCCGACGGAATGCGCACTGACCCGCCGGTGTCCGAGCCGATGCCCGCCGCCGCCAACCCGAAAGCCACGGATGCAGCCGCACCCGAGGACGACCCGCCCGGCACCGCCTTCGCATCGTTGACGCAGGGCGGCGTGCCAGTGTTCGGGTTGTAGCCCAACCCTGAGAAGGCCAGCTCGGACATGTGGGTTTTGCCCAGACAGACGAGCCCTGCTGCCGTCGCATTGGCCAGAACCTGCGCATCTGCGTCGGGCACCCGCCCCTGCAGAAGTTTGGAGCCAGCCTCCGTCACCTCGCCCGCCGTATCGAAGAGATCCTTCCAACTGATGGGCACCCCGTC
This sequence comes from Roseobacter cerffii, assembly GCF_054226325.1. Lineage (NCBI taxonomy): Bacteria > Pseudomonadati > Pseudomonadota > Alphaproteobacteria > Rhodobacterales > Roseobacteraceae > Roseobacter > Roseobacter cerffii. Next base: position 227,865 of record NZ_CM135757.1, on the reverse strand, counting down.
GAGCGGCGACAACCGCTGGCCCGATGCCGCACGTGCCGCTGCCGCCGCCGCTTCGGATAAGGCCCGGTCAGATGTCACGCGGGCATAGATTTTGTCTTTCAGATCATGGGCTTCGATAGCGTCGAGATAGGTTTGCGTCAGCGTCACGGGATCAATCTCACCCGCCGCGATCCCGCGCCCAAGATCCGCCGCCGTCATCTCCAGCCATGCTTGCATATGTTGCTCCCCGCGCTGCCTCGGGCGACGGTAGCGACGCAAGCGCGCATGGACAATCCCCCGCCCTGCGCCCTATTGAACTCTATGAGTTTCGACAGCGACATCATCATCGTGGGCGGCGGGCTAAACGGGCCCGCATTGGCGCTTGCGCTGGCCAGTGCCGGGCAGAGCGTGACACTGATCGACGCGCTGCCGATCAAGACCCGCAAAAATGCCGGTTTTGATGGGCGTTCTTACGCCCTTGCCCTCACATCGACGCGCCTTTTCAAGGCCTTGGGTGTCTGGGACGCCATCGAAGACGTGGCCCAGCCCATGCTCGATATCAAGGTCAGTGATGGGCGTGCGGGAGAGGGCCCGTCACCCTTCTTCATGCATTTCGATCACGCCGAGATCGAGGAAGGTCCCATGGGCTACATGGTTGAGGACCGGCACCTGCGGCCCGCCCTTCTGGATGCTGTGAAGTCGACCAAAGCGATCAAGCAAGTGAATGCCGATGAGGTCGTCGCACAGGTGGTCGATACAACCGGTGTGCGCGTCACACTGGCATCCGGGAAGGAGTTGCGCGCGCGGCTTCTTGTCGGCTGTGATGGCCGTGGTTCGGGCACGGCCACGCGCGCGGGCATCTCTCGGACAGGATGGGGATATGGGCAAACCGCGTTGGTCTGCGCCGTCAAGCACGCGTTGCCCCACAACGGGGTCGCGCATCAGTTCTTCATGCCCCCCGGGCCGCTCGCCATCCTACCCCTGACCGGCGACCGGTCGTCCATTGTGTGGAGCGAAACGGATGAGAACGCGCGGGCGATCAATGCGCTGCCGGATGCGGAGTATCTCGACGTCCTGCGCCCACGGTTCGGCAGTTTTCTCGGAGAGATTTCGCTGGCTGGTGCGCGCTTTACCTATCCGCTCTCGCTCTCGCTCGCCAATGCGCTGATTGCGCCGCGTGTGACTCTGGTCGGCGATGCCGCGCATGGCATTCACCCGATCGCGGGTCAGGGACTGAACGCGGGTATCCGCGATGTTGCCGCCCTTGCGGACGTGATTGCCGATGCCGCACGCCGAGGCGAAGACATTGGCGCGGCCCCGGTCCTCAGCCGCTACCAACAATGGCGTCGTTTCGACAACACGACCTTGGCACTCGCGACCGATACCTTTAACCGGCTGTTTTCAAATGATAGTTCGATTGTTCGAGGTCTCCGCGACCTGGGCATGGGACTTGTGTCACGCGTGCCCGGATTGCGCCGAGGCTTCATTCGGGAAGCCGCTGGTTTAACCGGTGATCTGCCGCGTTTGCTGCAAGGCAGACCGCTTTAAAGCGGCAGGTCTCAGTCGAGCACCCGCGCTTCATCCTCCAGCATCACGGGGATACCGTTGCGGATCGGGTAGGCGAGATTGGCCGTGGTGGAAATCAGCTCCTGCCGCTCAGCATCGTATCGCAGCGTGGTCTGGCTACGCGGACAGATCAGCGCCTCCAGCATACGCCGGTCGAATTCCGTTGTGCTCTCGGTCATTGGATCATCTCGCTTTCGCTGCCGCCGCGCAGCTGGTATTCGATCAATGTGATCAGAGTCTCGCGGCGTGTTGGCAAAGACGGCGCCTCGAGCAGCGCCTGTTTGTCCTCTGGATCGAACTCCAGCATCATCGACAGTGAATTGATCAGCAGCTCGTCATCCGCTTCCTTCAGCGTGTCCCAATCCGCCGACAGCTGCCGCGCGTCGAAGTAGCGGCCCAGCAACGTCATGAAATCCGGCCGATCAAAGCAGCTGTCCTTCTCTTCGGGTCCCAGATCGCGGTCGAACCCGTCCCATTTCACGTCACAGCGGCGATAGGGGGTGAAGCCTTGCACCTCCTGCACGACCCGGAACCGCGAGACACCCCCCAGCGTGATCAGATAGCGCCCATCCTCGGTCTCGGAGAACTGCATGATCCGGCCTGCGCAGCCAATGGAATGCAGCCCGGTGCCACTGCGCCCGGGTACTTCATTGGGTTGGATCATGCCGATCAGCCGTGTCGAGGTTTTGAGCGCGTCTTCCAGCATCTGGAGATAGCGCGGCTCGAAAATATGCAGCGGCAGCCTTGCGCGCGGCAGCAGCAGAGCACCGGACAGCGGAAAAATCGCAATGGTATCTGGGAGCTCGGCGGCTTTTATCATAAAAGACGACCTAGCCCGCGGGCAGGCTCAGGCAAATATCATTGAACTCAGTTTGCGGCGCCCATTCAGAACCACCGGATCGTTGGGTTTCAGCGCCTCGAAGATCGTGAACAGCTGGGTCTTGGCAGCCCCTTCGTTCCACTCGCGATCCCGGCGGAACAGCTCTAGAAGCTCGGCCACCGCGCTTTCGACATCGCCGCCTGCATGCATCGCAAGCGCGAGATCAAACCGCGCCTGATGGTCATCCGGGCTGGCCTCGACCGCGGCCTTCAACTCGTCAAGCGGCCCCGCACCTTGCGCCTGCCGGGCCAGTTCGAGCTGTGCATGCGCTGCTTCCAGCTCAGGCGCAGCGGAAATCTCCGCAGGCGCTCCATTCAGGATCGCCTCGGCCTGATCAAGCTCGCCCATCGCGATATGGGCCCGCACCATGCCACCATAGGCACCCGCGTGGTTCGCATCCTCACCGAGAATCGCGGCGAAGGTTTGTGCCGCATCGGTCGCGGCACCTTCGGCCAGCATCTCCTCGGCAGCAGCCACCGCCTCGTCGAGGGTGTCGCCCGGCGCTTCGCCGCCCGCCGCTTTCACGACCCGGTCAATGAAGCCCTTGATTTCTGACTGCGGCACCGCACCCTGGAAGCCATCGATGGGTTGGCCTTTGAAGAACGCGTAGACTGTCGGGATCGACTGGATCTGCAGCTGGCCTGCGATCATCTGCGCCTCGTCTACATTGACCTTCACCATCTTCACCGCACCCTTGGCGGCGCGCACGGCCTCTTCCAGCTGCGGCCCGAGGGTCTTGCAAGGCCCGCACCAGGGTGCCCAGAAGTCGACAATTACCGGCACGGTCTGCGATGTCTCGACCACATCGGCCATGAAGGTCGCCTCGGTTGTATCCTTGATCAGATCAGCATCAGCCGGGGCAGCGCTCAGGTTCAGATCCATCTTCTTTGTCCTTCCGGGTTGCGTCACGGGTTATATGGGAGACGCCGCGCCAATTCAAAGGTCAAAACTGGCAAAGACGGGGGCGTGGTCGCTCGGTTTTTCCCAGCCGCGAGCGTCCCGCATGATCCGGCTGGAATGTGCGGCAGTCGCAATGTCGGGACTTGCCCAGACATGGTCGAGCCTGCGGCCCTTGTCGGCGGCATCCCAGTCTCGCGCCCGGTAGGACCACCAGCTGTAAAGCCGCCCGTCGGGGATATCGTTGCGGGTCACGTCAACCCAACCGCCCGCGTCCTGCGTCTCGCCCAGATGCTCGACCTCGATCGGCGTATGGCTGACGACCTTCAGCAACTTCTTGTGGTCCCACACATCATCCTCGCGCGGCGCGATGTTCAGATCGCCCACGAGGATGGCCTTTTCAGGCCGGTTTTCGCGGAACCAATCGCGCATCTCCGTCAGATAGTCGAGCTTCTGGCCGAATTTCTCGTTCACGTCGCGGTCCGGAACGTCGCCGCCCGCAGGAACATAGAAGTTGTGTACGGTCACCCCGTTTTCGAGCCGCCCGGCGATATGCCGCGCGTGCCCCAAAGCGGCAAAATCATGCGCGCCGACCTCTATCATGGGCTGTTTCGACAGGATCGCAACGCCGTTGTAGCCCTTCTGCCCCCGCGCGACCACGTGCCCATAGCCTACTGCAGCGAAAGCCTCGAGCGGGATCTTGTCGACCGGGCTTTTGCACTCCTGAAGACAGAGGACATCCGGCCCTTCTTCGGCCATCAGCTTGAGCACCAGATCCGCGCGGAGCCGCACCGAATTGATGTTCCAGGTTGCCAGGGTAAAACTCATGTGCACGCTCCCACCAGATGTCGCGGCACCCTAGCCTGTCGTGCGAGGCTCCGCCATGCCGAAACATGACCATACCGGCCTGCATCGGTGATCAAACAAACTGCACAGCGGGCAAAAAAAGACCGGGCACAAGGCCCGGCCAAGTCCAACAGGGAGGTTGCATGTCATAACCCGGACATGCACGGGATTCCTGAATGGGCGTGAATGACCAACGCCTGTCATTCATATAAGCGTAAATTGGTTAATAAAAACCCAACGCCTCACGCCATAAGACGATATCCGCCTGATTCGGTCACAAGAAGGCGCGCGTTTGACGGATCTGGTTCGATTTTCTGACGCAGCCGGTAGATGTGGGTCTCGAGCGTATGGGTTGTGACACCAGCATTGTAACCCCACACCTCGTGCAGCAGCACGTCGCGCGGCACCACGCCATCGGTCGAGCGGTACAAGAATTTGAGGATGTTGGTCTCTTTCTCTGTCAGGCGGACTTTCTTGTCGTCCTCCGTCACCAGCATCTTCATCGATGGTTTAAAGGTGTAATGCCCGAGCTGGAACACCGCGTCTTCGGATTGCTCGTGCTGGCGTAGCTGTGCGCGAATGCGGGCCAGAAGCACCGGAAACTTGAAGGGTTTGCTGACATAGTCGTTTGCACCCGCATCAAGCCCGAGGATGGTATCCGCGTCACTGTCGTGACCTGTCAGCATCAGGATCGGACTTTTCACGCCCTGTTTGCGCATCAGACGGCAAAGCTCGCGGCCATCGGTGTCGGGCAAACCGACGTCGAGAATGACCAGATCATAAAGCGCCTCTTTGGCGCGTACCATCGCGTCGGCGCCATTGGCGGCTTCGAATACATCAAAGTCTTCGGTCATGATCAGTTGTTCGCTCAGCGCCTCGCGCAGATCGTCATCGTCATCGACCAACAGTATCTTTTTCAGTTGCGGCATGCGGTGTCTCCCTTGAGTGCCACAGAAATGTGTCTTCACGGCTGATCTCGCAAGCTTGTGGCAAATTCTCTCACGCGCTCGTGTTGCAGCCCCTACGAAATGTTTCAATTTCGTCCGAATTGGCCTAGATCAGCCGCGGATTATACAGGCATTGTAACATCATGAGCATCGGACCTGACATCACAGAACAGCTGGCCCGGGCCCGCGCAGACCTGCGAATGGGCGTTCCTGTCGTGTTGGATGGCGATACGCCACTGCTGATTTGCGCGGCCGAAACGCTCGATGCGGGCCGACTGGCCGCACTGCAGGACATGCCCGGCGACACAGTCATTGCCATCACCGCACGCCGGGCCGAGACCCTGAAAGCGCGCGCCTATGACGGCGATCTGGCCCGGGTTCAACTGCCACATGACGCGACGCCAGAGTGGGTGCGCAGCATTGCAGACCCGGCAGGGGACTTGATGACCCCGATGAAAGGCCCGCTTCAGTGCGCCCGTGGTGGACCAGTAAGCGGCCATCGAGCGGCGTTGCAATTGGCAAAATCCGCCCGGCTCCTACCTGCGATGGTGACGACATCTTTGACCGATGCACCCAGATTTGCACAGCAAAACGGGCTGACCCTGATTTCGCTCGCGGAAGCAGAGGCCCACCTGGCCGAGCGCAGCCCGCTGCACCCTGTCGTCAGCGCGCGGCTGCCGCTCGAGGTCTCCGAAGCTGGTCGGCTGCATATCTTCCGCCCCGAAGACGGTGGTGAGGAGCACTATGCTGTCGAAATCGGTCGTCCTGATCGGGCCCAACCTGTCCTCGCGCGGCTGCATTCGGCTTGCTTTACCGGTGATCTGATGGGCTCATTGAAGTGCGATTGTGGCCCACAACTACGCGCCGCGCTGGCGCAGATGGGTCAGGTCGGTGATGGCGTACTGCTTTACATGAACCAGGAAGGGCGCGGCATCGGTCTGGCAAACAAGATGCGCGCCTACTCCCTACAGGACCAAGGGTTCGATACGGTGGAGGCCAATCACCGGCTCGGCTTTGAGGATGACGAGCGCGATTTTCGCCTTGGATCGGACATCCTGAAAGCCTTGGGGTTTTCCAGCGTGCGGCTGCTGACCAACAACCCGCGAAAGGTCGAGATGATGCAGGCCAGCGGCATCCAGGTGGAAGAACGTGTCCCGCTTGCGGTTGGCGAGAACCGGCATAACGCGAGCTATTTGGCGACGAAAGCCGCGAAGTCGGGGCATCTTCTATGACGCCCAACGATTTGGTACTGACGCCGCGCGGGCTGCGGTTTCAGGGCCAAACCTACCCCTGCACCATCGGCAAGACCGGCTGGACCGCGCACAAACGCGAAGGCGATGGTGCGACCCCAACAGGCGTACACCGCATCGTTGGCATGCTCTACCGTCCGGACCGGATGGCCCGGCCTGCCGATTGGGCTCTGCCCATCGGGCTGGGGGATCTTTGGTCAGATGATGTGACGGCACCGGATTACAACATGATGGTCAGCGCCCCTTACGCGGCCAGCCATGAAAAACTGCGCCGCGCCGATCCGCTTTATGATCTCATCATTCTGACCGATTGGAACTGGCCCTATCCGGTCAAGGGGCGCGGATCGGCGATCTTCATTCATCAATACCGCCGACCGGGTTTTCCGACCGAAGGCTGCATTGCTCTGTCGCGCTCGCACCTGCGCCAGATTGCAGGCGCAATCCGATTTGAGACGCGATTGATCATTCCAGGTCACAGCGCAGGTTGAAGACGCTCAGGCTGGTGTGCGCTCCCCGAAGATTGCGGAGCCCACGCGGATGTGCGTGGCGCCGAGAGCAATCGCCTTCTCGAAATCCGCGCTCATGCCCATGCTAAGCCCATCAAGACCATTGCGCGCAGCAATCTTGGCCAGAAGCGCGAAGTGCAACGACGCTTCCTCGTCAATTGGCGGGATACACATCAGCCCCCGAACGGGGAGGTCCATCGCCTGGCAGTCGGCCACGAAGGCATCCGCATCCGCTGGCAGAACACCTGCCTTTTGCGGCTCTTCGCCTGTGTTCACTTGCACAAAGAGGTCCGGGCAGGACCCGATCTCCTGAGCAAGCCGCGCAAACGTCTTGGCGAGTTTGGGGCGATCCAATGAGTGGATCGTTTGAAACAACTCGAAGGCCTGTCGCGCCTTGTTTGTTTGCAAAGGGCCGATCAGGTGCAGATCGATCTCGTCAAATGCCTCGCGAAAACCGGGCCACTTGCCAGCAGCCTCCTGAACCCGGTTTTCGCCAAAGCATCTATGCCCTTCTGAAAGCACAGCTTTGACGCGGTCATTGGGCTGCACCTTCGACACCGCGATCAGGTGTACGGTGCCAGCTGCTCGCCCCACCGCGTGCTCGGCGGCGGCCACTTTGTCCATAATGTCCCGCAGACCCATATCTCTGCCCCATATCGTCTTCAGGGCCACAAGATAACAGCGCTGACCAAAAGAAAAGGGGCAGACCCGCAGGTCCGCCCCTAAACTCTTGGATTGTTCAGATCGACTTAGAAGTCGAAGCGAACACCCAGGTCAGCAATGGTGTTGCCTTTTTCATTCGAGCCAACCATGCCGTCGAGGCGGACACCACCACCCAGCGAGTGACGGAAGCCGATGCCGTAGGAGGTGTCGTTGCCGTCTGCACCACCGTCAGAGACGGATGCCAGGATGTTTGTTGCTGCGCCGACCGGGATGGAGGCAGAAGCACCGAACACGGCGTCGTCGTCACCTTCGAAGTCGGAGACCAGGAACGAAACATCCGCGATACCGATGGTACCGGACAGAGTTGCAACGATCCAGTCTTCCATGCCACCGCCACCGGCAGGTTCAAACTGACCGTATACCGCGCCGAGTGTCCATGCGCTGAAGGTGTAAGATGCACCGATCTCGTAAGAGTCACCAGCCGAAACTGTCGTCGAGGACGCACCGTCGTTCACGGAATGGTCATCGGTGTACGATGCCATAAACGCGAAGTCGCCCATTTCGTACTTGACGTTGATGCCGTTGGCACCAGCAGCTGTGCTGGCGAACGCCGGAAGCGACACACCGCTGTTGGCGTACTGACCGGTTTGACCAACGAGGCCCGGCTCGAAGCCGAAGTAGTCAACAACTTCTGCCGCGTCTGTCACGCCGGAGATGTTACCAACGCGAACGCGCAGGCCGCCGGAGGACACTTGGAAACGTGCACCGGAGAAGGCACCTTGGTTTGCGGAGTTGTCGGCATTTTCGTTGGCTTCAACACGGATACGTGCGGCGAAACGGATACCGCCGTCTGTTTCAGTCGACGAGTCGATGTTCAGACGATACCGGCTTTCAATCCGTGTTTCTTCCTGAATGGTCGAACCGTCAGCACGGTCTTCTTCGTACAGGATACCAAAACGGCCGTAGCCGCTGAATGTCACATCTGCTGCTGCGACGCTGGCTGTTCCCACCAGAGCTGTTGTCGCGATGAGAAGTTTTTTCATGAACTTGTCCTCGGTTTGCTATTCGTTGTCCAACGGGAGAATCCCTTTTGAACCTAGGCTGTGTTTGGCGTCTAACCCCCCCCTTTTGCAAGAACTTGGAGACCGGCGAAACGAGAGCCTCGAAAAATGGTGCAGCTTTGCCACACTCCATTTCATCGCCCGACAGCCACATATTTTTCGGCGTAGGTGTCTGCCTGCGTATACCGTCACCACCCATGATAACGCCCTTGTCCCTCCTTGCTCTGTTGGATTAACGTGCAGCACGAATTGAGCAGCGGATGGCGCCATGACACGAACCAGTTTTTTCAGGCTTTTTGCCACTCTCAGTGTGGCGGTCGCGCTGTCTGCGTGCGGACAGGGGAGCGGGTCCTCCTCCGGCAACCCCCGCCCGTTTGACGACCCCGATATCGATAGCGACGTCGCACGGGTCTCGGACGGACGTGGGGCAGAGACAATCTGGGATGCGTTTTCGCGCCGGAATGTCGAAACCAATGTCGCTGTGAACAAATACATCTGGAGCGCCTCGCTCGAGGTTCTCAACTTCCTGCCTGTGCAGTCCGTCGATCCCTTCACCGGGGTGATCATAACCGGGTTCGGGCGACCGCCCGGTGGTGGCCGCGCATATCGCGCAACGGTGCTCATCAACGATCCGGCTCTGGATGCGCGCTCGCTCAACGTCTCGTTGCAGACCCAGGGTGGTCCGGCAAGCGCCGCGACCGTCCGTGCCGTGGAAGATGCGATCCTAAGTCGGGCCCGACAGCTGCGTATCGCCGATAACAGGCTCTAAAGTCACGATTTTTCAGACCCAAGGATACCAGCGCCGGGCCCCGTCGAAAAACGGCTCCCGGCGCTCTCACGTGAAAAGGACGTCATGATGACGCGTTACACCCCCGCCGAGATCGAGGCCCGCTGGCAAGAGGCGTGGTCGCAGGATGAAATCTTTAAGGCGGTCCGCACCGCCGATAAGCCGAAGTACTATGTGCTCGAGATGTTCCCCTATCCTTCGGGGCGCATCCACATGGGACACGTGCGCAACTATACGATGGGCGACGTGATCGCGCGGTACAAGCTCGCAACGGGCCACAACGTACTGCACCCGATGGGGTGGGACGCGTTCGGGATGCCCGCGGAGAATGCGGCGATGGCCATTGGCGGCCACCCGAAGGACTGGACCTACGACAACATCAGAGACATGCGCGACCAGATGAAGCCCTTGGGGCTTTCCATCGACTGGTCGCGCGAGTTTGCCACCTGTGATGTGGAGTACTATGGGCAACAGCAGGCCCTGTTTGTCGACTTCCTGGACGCGGGGCTTGTCTATCGCAAGAACGCGCAGGTGAACTGGGACCCGGTCGATATGACCGTACTCGCCAACGAGCAGGTGATCGACGGCAAGGGGTGGCGTTCAGGTGCTGAGGTCGAACGGCGCGAGCTCACGCAGTGGTTCTTCAAGATCTCCGACATGGCAGGCGAGTTGAAAGACGCCCTCGAGGGGCTCGAAAACTGGCCCGCCAAGGTGCGGCTGATGCAGGAGAACTGGATCGGCGAGAGCCGTGGTATCGAGGTTTCATTTGAGCGCACCGATGGCGATGGCACGATTCTGTGCTATTCCACCCGACCGGACACCATGCGCGGTGCGTCCTTCATTGCCGTCTCGCCGGATCACCCGGTCGCGAAAGCGCTGGAAGGGTCGAGCCCAGAACTCGCTGCCTTTATCGAAGAGTGCCGCAAGATGGACACGACCGAGGCAGCGATGGAGAAAGCGGAGAAAAAGGGCGTCGATACCGGCGTCCGGGTAAAACACCCGGTCTATGAAGGTGTCGAGCTGCCAGTCTGGATCGGCAATTTCGTCTTGATGGACTACGGCACCGGCGCCGTCTTCGGCTGCCCGGCCCATGACCAACGGGATCTTGATTTCGCACGCAAATACGATTTGCCAGTGCAAAACGCGTTCTACATGCCCGGTGACGACACCGAGGTAGGTACCGAGGCCCTCGTGCCTGCGAAGACGGAAAAGATCGTCTACATCGAGCACTTCACAGGCATCACCGAGGCCACGAGCCAGCAGGGCATCGACGCCACCATCGACTATTTCGAAGCGAAAGGCCTGGGCAAGGGCCAGACCAAGTACCGCCTGCGTGACTGGGGTCTCAGCCGCCAACGCTATTGGGGTTGCCCAATTCCTGTCGTGCATTGTGACGACTGCGGTGTGGTGCCGGAGAAAAAAGAAAACCTGCCGATCGAGCTGCCCTATGACGTGAGTTTTGACGTGCCTGGCAACCCGCTTGATCGGCACCCGACCTGGCGCGACTGCGCCTGTCCGGCCTGCGGTAAACCGGCGCAACGCGAGACCGACACGATGGACACCTTCGTGGACAGCTCATGGTACTTCGCACGTTTCACCGCACCCGATGCGGACACGCCCACTGTGATCGAGGACGCCGCCTATTGGATGAACGTGGACCAGTACATCGGCGGGATCGAACACGCGATCTTGCACCTGCTCTATTCTCGCTACTTCGCCCGCGCGATGCGGATCACCGGGCACCTGCCGCAGGGGACCGAAGAGCCATTCGATGCGCTCTTCACCCAAGGTATGGTCACGCATGAAATCTACATGACCAAGGATGAGAGGGGGCGGCCGGTCTATCATCTCCCCGATGATATCCACTGGACCGAATCCGGCGCACGGCTTGGGGCGGATGGCCCGCTGGTCGAGGTTGTCCCTTCGGCCAAGATGTCAAAGTCCAAGAAAAATGTGGTGGACCCGGTCAACATCATTTCAGCCTATGGCGCTGATACCGCGCGCTGGTTCGTGTTGAGCGACAGCCCACCCGAACGCGATGTGGAATGGACGGCTGCGGGCGCGGAAGCGGCCTTCAAGCACCTCACGCGCGTCTGGAACCTCTGCGACCGCATTGGCGCCATGGACAAGGACGCTCCCGGCGAGGGTGACACGGACCTCTTGCGTGCCATGCACAGCTGTATTCACGACGTCACCATGGGCATCGAGAGCTTTGGCTTTAATGCAGCTATTGCCAAGCTTTACGCGTTCACGGCGACCTTGCAGAAGTCCAAGGCCAGCCATGCTGCACAGCGCGAAGCCGTCATGACGCTGGCGCAACTCATGTCGCCCATGACGCCGCATCTCGCCGAGGACATCTGGGCGCATCAGGGTGGCGAAGGGCTCATCACCACCGCCCCGTGGCCTGTCGCGGACGAGGCGATGCTGGTTTCTGACACCGTCACGCTGCCCATTCAGGTCAACGGCAAGCGCCGGGCGGAGATCACCGTGCCCGCCGACATGCCCAAAGAAGAGGTTGAAAAGGCAGCCCTTGCGGATCAGGCTGTGATCAGGACCTTGGATGGCGCGAGCCCCAAGAAGATCATCGTGGTGCCGGGACGGATCGTGAATGTTGTTGTTTAGCCGCAAACTATTGCTGACACTGCCACTTGTGCTGGCAGCATGCGGCTTCGCGCCGGTCTATGCGCCGGGCGGCAGCGCGACAGAGTTGCAGAACAACATCACCGTGTCCGAACCGGACACGCGCAATGGCTTTCTCATCACCCAGCGGATTGAGGAGCGTTTGGGACGCGCTGTTGATCCTGAGTACCAACTCGCCCTGACGGTCAGTTCCCGGCAGGAGAGCCTTGCCGTTGACCGCGAAGGCAATATCACCCGCTACAACATCCTCGGCCGCGCGGATTATTCGCTGGTCGAGGCCAGCACGGGGCGGGTCATCACCTCAGGCCGGGCCGACAACTTCACCGGCTACTCGGCCGCTGGTACCACCGTCGCAACGCTCGCGGCGGAACGCGATGCACAGCGGCGGCTCATGGTGCTTCTGGCCGATCAGGTGGTCACCCGTGTTCTCGTCGCCGATCTCTGATGAAGCTTTCTACCCGTGACGCCAATGCCTATTTGGCCAAGCCGGATGAGACCAAGACCGGCCTGCTGATTTATGGCGCCGACGGGATGCGCGTCGCGTTGAAACGCCAGCAGATGCTCAATGCGCTGTTGGGCGACGGCGCTGAAGAAGAAATGCGCCTGAGCCGGATGAGTGGTGCCGACATTCGCAAAGACCCTGCGCTGCTGCTGGACGCGATCAAGGCGGTCGGGTTCTTCCCAGGCCCGCGCGCGGTCTTTGTAGAGGAGGTGAACGACACTGCAGCCCCTGCCATCCTCGCTGCTTTGGAAGATTGGCAGCCGGGCGATGCGCAGATCGTGGTGACGGCGGGCGCACTCAAGCCCACGTCAAAGGTCCGCAAGGCCTTCGAGGGGCATCCCCAAGCCTATGCCGCCGCGATTTACGACAACCCGCCGACGCGCGACGAGATCGAGGGTACGCTGCGGGAGGCCGGAGTGGCGGATGTGCCACAAGAAGCGATGGCGGCGCTGACCGACCTTGCCCAGGTTATCGACCCTGGCGACTTCCGGCAGACCGTCGAGAAGCTGGCGCTCTTTAAAATGGGTGACGATGCTCCTGTGTCGCTCACGGATATTGCAGCTTGTGCACCGACCTCGACCGAAGCGGATGTGGATGACATCCTGATGGTGGTGGCCGAGGCGCGCACCCAGGAGATCGGCCCCGTGATGCAGAAACTGGTCGCCCAAGGGGCCACGCCTGTGGGGCTCTGCATCGGGGCCATGCGCCATTTCCGCGCCCTGCACCGCGCCGCCAGTGACACCTCCGGCAGACCCGCCATCTTTGGTCCCAACCGGGACCGGATGCTCGCGCAATCGCGCAAATGGGGCGCCGCAAAGCTCGAGACCGCGATCACCCTGCTCACCGATACCGACCTTCAACTGCGCTCGTCGGGGCAAAACGCACCCGGCATGGCATTGGTCGAACGGGCCTTCATCCGCCTGTCGATGCTCGGCGGACGTTAGGCGCTACTCTTCTGGCGCAAACAGCGCCATGACCTCCTCGGTGGTCATCTGGTGGGTCTTTTCCGCAAAACTGTAGCCCTTGGGCTTGTTGTCGATGAAAAGCTCTCCGGTCATCGCTGCGTCTCCCAGATCATCAACTGTGCCCGCTCCGAAGTGATAGGTGCCCGCATGCGGGCCGGGGGCGGTGACGCGATAGTAAACACTGCTGCCGCAGATCTTGCAAAACGCGCGCTCGGCCCATTCGGACGAAGCATAAGCGGTCAGATTGTCGGCGCCCTTGATGTCAACCGCGTTCGCTTTCACCTCGAGACCGATGTAGATACCGCCGCTCCACTTGCGGCACATGTTGCAGTGACAGGCGCCCACCTCCGTTGGCTCACTGCTCAAGGTGTAGGTCACGGCGCCACACAGGCATCCTCCGGTCTTCGACATGATATCACTCCGCTTTTCTGAATGGATCAACTCTAGTCGTCTCATAGGCCACTGACAGATTCTGGCAAGAGTTGTCAGCCGCTGCCATGCGTGGAATGGTGCCGGTGACCCATTTTTCGCAGGAGTGCTAAGGTCATGTACAAAGTCATCGGCGCCACCAAATCCCGCGCGTTTCGCGTTCTCTGGATGCTGCAGGAAATGAGCGAGCCTTACCAGCACATCGAGGCGGGTGCGCGGAGTGACGAGGCGTTGAGATACAACCCGCTGGGCAAAATCCCCGCCCTTGTTGATGGCGATGCCGTTCTGACCGATTCCGTCGCAATCATGACCTATCTCGCAGACAAACACGGCAAGTTGACGGCTCCCGCGGGCACCGTTGCCCGGGCGCATCAGGACGCCTTGACCCTGTGGCTCATCGACGAGTTCGACGCGATTCTCTGGTCGGCGGCCAAGCACAGCTTCGTCCTTCCCGAAGACAGGCGGGTGCCTGCGGTCAAGGATGCGCTGAAGTTCGAGTTCGAGCGCTCCGCGGCCACCTTGTCAGCGCGGCTCGATGGCCCGTTCCTGATGGGAGACGAGATCACCCTGCCCGATATCCTTGCCTGTCACTGTCTGAATTGGGCCATTGGCGCCAAGTTCCCGCGCACGGATGACAAGCTCTTCCACTACGGCAAGGCTTTGCGAGAGCGGCCAGCGTTTCAGGCGGCCTCGGCAGCGTAGGCCGCGGCAGCCCGGCCCGCCCAACGCCCGGTGGCCAGACAGGCGTTGATGAGGTAGCCCCCGGTCGGCGCCTCCCAGTCCAGCATTTCACCGGCACAGAAGACGCCGGGTATCCGCTTTAGCATCAACTCCGGCGTCAGGGCGTCAAACTGGACCCCCCCGGCAACCGAGATCGCCTGGTCCATCGGACGCAGCCCCTGATGGTCGAGCGGAAGCCGTTTCAACACCTGAGCCAGCGCTGCGGGGTCCGTCGGCAAGGGCCGCGCCATCTCTTGCGCCAGGGCGAGTTTGACCGGGTCCAGTTTCAGCGTCTTGCGCAGATGTGTGGAAAGGCTCGCCTTGCCACGACTGCGCGAGAGCCGCCTCTCCACCTCTGCAACTTCAAGATCGGGCAGCAGGTCCAAGACAAGCTCTTCGCCGTGCCGAATGGCGCGGCTGATCTCGTAGATGCCACCGCCTTCCAACCCGGTTTCGCTGATCACGGCCTCGCCACGCGACGACATCGGTCCCGCAGTGAAGTGCACACCCTTCAAGGCCTGTCCCGCGCGCTTTAACATGTGATCCGACCACGCAATCTGCACCCCGACATTGGACGGTGCAAAGCCAGCCAGTTGGACGCCCTGGGCGGCAAGGATGTCCGCCCAGGCACCGTCCGAGCCAAGCCGCGCCCAGCTCGCCCCGCCCAGAGCCAGCACAGTCACATCAGCGGCGATCAGAGCCCCGCCATCGGGGCCATCGAAAACCGCGTCTCCGTCCTGCCAACCACGCCAGCGCATATTGGTGCGCAAGACCACACCGGCATCGTTCAGCCGCCGCAACCACGCCCGCAGCAAAGGCGAGGCTTTCATGGCACGCGGAAAGACACGCCCGGTTGACCCCGTGAACACTTCTTGGCCCAAGCCCCGCGCCCAATCCTGGACTGCCTGCGCGTCGAAAGCGGTCAGACACGGGCGCAACAGGTCAGAGGCTTCGAAGTAGCGCGGCAACATCGCGTCCAGCGGTTCGTCCTTGGCGAGGTTGAGCCCGGATTTGCCCGCCATCAGGAACTTGCGTCCGACGGACGGCTTGGCCTCGCAGACCGTGACGCGCAAACCGGCAGCGGCCAGCTCCTCCGCTGCCATCAACCCGGCAGGTCCCCCGCCAATCACGAGGGCATGGCTCACCCGGAGACCTGCGGGGCGTCCCCTTTGAACTCGACCACCCGGTGCGGATAGGGGATCTCGATGCCGTTGTCTTTCAACGCATTCCAGATGAGGAACAATACGTCCGAGGTGTATTTGTTCGGCCCGTCATCGAGCCCGTTGACCCAGAACTCCACCGCGAAATCGATGCCACTGTCGCCGAAGCCTCGCAGCTCGCAATCGGGTGGATAGGGTGCGTCGAGCACATCCGGGTGCTTCGCCACCGCCGCCTCGATGATCGGCGGCACTGCGTTGATATCCGTGTCGTAGCTGACTGAGAACGGCGCCTCATAGCGGTTGGCCGAACCGCTGTCGGAGTAATTCACCACCCGCGTGGTGATGAAATCCTCGTTCGGCACCACGATCCAGCGGCCATCGAAGGTCTCGAGGATCGCTGCGCGCGCGGTCATTTTCACGATCTGCCCTGCTTCGCCCCCATCGAGCTCGACGTAATCGCCAACGGTTGCCTGCCCCTCGATCAGCAGGATCACACCGGAAATGAAGTTCGACGCGATTTTCTGGAGGCCAAACCCGAGACCGACACCAATCGCACCCCCGATGACGGCCAGCGCGCTGAGGTTGATGCCCATGATGTTCAAGAGCAGCAGGAAGGCGACAGCGAAGATGGCAAACTCGATGGCCTTGGCCATGAGTTGCCGCAGCGACGGGCGCATGTCCTGCTGCGCCTCGATGAATTGCGAGGTTTGGCGGGTGGACCAGCCGCCGAGCCAGAACAGAACACCGCCCGCGATCACACCACGCACCAGCGACATCACCGAGAAGGAGATGTTGCCCAGCGTCACCGTCATCTCGTTGAGTTTCACCACAAGCGGATCGAGCAACCCAACCGTATAGAGCGCCGCAATCGGCAGCAGCACATAGCGGCCCAGCAGCTTGAGGAAAGGATCGGAGATGATCTCGCGCACCAGCGTGCGTACCGCGAGGAACATGAAAAACCGCTTGCCGAACGCAATCACCGCGCCGCTGTCAAAGAGCGACCGCACGACGCTTTCGCCCACAGCGGTAAAGAAATAGGCCAGCAGTGGCAGAAGCAGCGGCAAGCCCAGCAACATGGCGCGCCGCGCCTGCGATAGCAGGCTGTCGGACCCGTCCGGTGGGGCCAAAACCCGACCCAGCAGGCCACGTAGGCGCCGGGCCACCAGGACGGCGAGCAGATAGGCGACGATCAGCAGCGCGAACTGCGACCAGGCCGCGGGGCTCAGCGCCCAGGACTTGGCCAGGTCCCACCCGATCAGCACATATTCCGCCGCCTGCTGCACGATCTCCGGCTGTGCGGCGAGGTCAAATTCCACTCAAACGCCCTCTTTTCATCCCCTGGGTGACGCCTAAAGTCTTGCCTGTCACCGCCTGCCGGAGCAAGTCCAGATGTCCGACCCAATCTGCCCTCTCTGTGATCGCCCGATCCCGAGGGACGTGAAACAGAGCCTGCATCACCTCATCCCCAAGCTGAAAGGCGGCAAGGGCGGGCCGACCGTGCTGCTGCATCACATCTGCCATCGGGAAATCCATGCGACGCTCACCGAAGCGGAACTGGCCCGCGACTATGCAACGGTGGACGCATTGCGCGCTCATCCGCGTCTGCAGAAATTCATCGCCTGGGTGCGGAAACGGCCCCCGGGGTTCCTATCAAAAGTGCCCGGCGGGCGGCGCAAGCGATAGGGGCGAATGACACATATCCTTGATCTGTCGCGCCAACTCTGGCTTGGCGGCCACCGTATCCTCGGTGAGCGAGCGCGCATGTGCCAGCAGATCGTCGGCAGGCACAATCCGGTCGATCAAACCAAAACGCAGGGCCTCGTCGGCATCGATCTTCTGACCGCCCATCAAGATCAGCTTGGTCCGCGCCGGTCCGATGAGGGTCGCCATGCGCGGTGGATCACTGGGTTGCGGCAGGAACCCCAGCTTCATCACCGGGTAGAAAAATCGGGCCGTCGGCACGGCAATCCGCATGTCGCAGGCCAGCGCCATACCCATGGCCCCGCCCGCCAGCGTACCATTCAATGCGGCGATTGAGAGCCCGGGCAGGCTGGCCACCGCCGCCGACAGTTCTTCCCATGCGGGTGAGGTCGCAAGCCCGGCGCGTGCCGCCTCGAGATCTGCACCCGCGCTGAAGACCTTGCCGGTGCCAGTCAAAATCACCGCGCGCCCCTCCTGCGCGGCGCGCATCGCTTCCGTCAGGTCCCTTAGCATCTCTTCGGTCAGCGCGTTGGCCTTCTCGGGCCGGTTCAGCGTGATCGTCCAGATCCCCCCGTCGCGATCAATGTCGATCATATGAGCCCCGCCTTGCGGCGGATGTCCTCATCGCGCAGGGAAATCTCCTGCCCGCACCAATCGTCGGCCTCGGGGCTGCACATCCACAAAAGCGCCCGCGCTGGCCAGTCCGCCGGGATGTGCACATCCCAGTCCAGCTGACTCACGGGGTTCACACCGCTTGCCTTAATCTCGCGCTGCATCTGGGTGGCCACGGTGCCGGGCGACAGCCCCATGGCACGAATGCCATGCTCCGCCTCTTCGCGGTCAAGGCAGCGGGTCAGCATATTCACCGCCGCCTTCGACGCGCAATAGTGGCTCCAGGCCTCCACCGGCCCGTGGGCAGCACCCGAGCTGATCGTCAGCACCGACCCGCCGCCTGCGGCCTTCATCACCGGCACCGCCGCGCGCATCCCATAGTAGACGCCCTTGAGGTTGATATCGATCACGTCGCCCCAGGCGTCGACGTCCGAAGTGCTCAGATGCGAAATCGGCTCGATCACACCTGCGTTATTGATCAGCACGTCGAGCCCGCCAAAGGTGTCGACCGTGGTCTCGACTGCCGCACTCACCTCGCGATTGCTCGCCACGTTGCAGGGGATCGCGATGGCCTGCTGGCCGATCTCGCCCGCCAGATCCGCAATCTGCGACTGACCCCGCGCCACAAGCGCCACATTGGCTCCAGCCTTGGCAAAAACACGCGCTGTCTCTGCCCCGATGCCGCGGCTCGCCCCGGTGATCAGAACTGTCTTTCCCGTCATATCCATCAGCATCACTCCCTTTCTTTGCCCGAGTCGTAGAGGGCCAAGGCAGGCGGGTCCAGAGCCACTTCCCCTTGACCATCCCCAAGCCTTCGCAGACCATGCGCGCAATTGTTGGTGATAAGGACAAAAGCATGACTTTTCTTGGTATCCGTACAAGCACAGGCCTTTCGGTTGCCCTGCTTCTGGCAGGCACGGCGCAGGCCGACGTCACCGCCCAGGACGTCTGGGCGGATTGGCAGGCCTACATGACCGGCGTCGGCTACGAGATGACCGCGACCGAGACCCAATCAGGTGATACGCTGACCGTTGAAGACATCGAGATGACCGCTCCGGATCTGGGCGACGGCAGCTCTATGGTCATGCGTGTCGAGCGGCTGGATTTTCGGGAAAATGACGATGGGTCGGTCAATGTGATCTATCCCGAGACAGTCGCCTTCGACGTCGAGTTGAAAGACCCTTCCGCCTCGGACGTCGATATCGATATGGAAATCCGCACCACAGCCATGGACATGGTTGTGACGGGCGTGCCCACCGACATGACCAGCACCTATGCCGCAGAGAGCATCGAGATGGTGATGACCGGCCTGACGGTGGATGGCGAGGCGGTCAGCAACGAGGACGCAGCCGGCCGCCTGTTGCTGAGCGGGCTGTCGGGAACAACCCAATCGACCGTCGGTGGCAAGCGCGCCTATGACCAGAACATGATCGCCCAGGCCGCCGCTTACGAGATCAGTTTCAACGATCCCGAGGGCTCCGGTGATTTCGACTTCAGCAGCACCATCGACGGGCTGAATTTCACGGGCAGCAGCGCCTTACCGCTTGCCGTTGTTCAGGCAACGGACATGTCGGCGCTTCTGGCGGCAGGGATGACGGCGGATGGCACCTTTGGCTATTCGGGCGGAGCCTCCAAGATGAGCGTTGTCGAAAACGGCACCCCGACCTTTGCCGCTCAGACGTCCTCAGCTGGCGGGACACTCAACGTGACCATGGGGGCCGAGGGGCTTGAGTATTCGGGCGATCAGAACGAGCTGCAGGTGGCGATGTCGGGCGACCAGCTGCCACTGCCTCTGGCGCTCGATATGGACAACGCCCGCTTCAACCTCGCCATGCCTTTGCAAAAGTCAGAAGAGATGCAGGACTTTGCCGTGGGCTTCGCCTTCAACGACTTCTCGATGTCCGAAGCGCTCTGGTCTATCTTCGATCCGGGCCAGCAGCTGCCGCGCGACCCCGCGACCATTGTTCTGGACCTTGCGGGCAAGGCGCGGCTGCTCTTTGACTTCCTCGACCCGTCAGGCGCGGTGATGTCGGGCAGCCCCACCGTGACACCGGCGGAAATCGACTCGGTCGATATCAATCGCCTGCAAATCAGCGTCGCGGGAGCTGAGCTCAACGGCGAAGGCGCCTTTACCTTCGATAACTCCGCGCCCGATGGTCCACCAAAACCAACAGGGGCCGCGGATCTGACGCTGACCGGGGCCAACGCGCTGATCGACAAGCTGGTTGGCATCGGGCTCCTGCCCGAGGACCAAGCCATGGGCGCGCGGATGATGATGGGCCTGCTCGCAGTGCCAGGCGATGAGCCTGATACGCTGAACTCCAAGATCGAGATCAACGATCAAGGCCATGTTCTCGCAAACGGCCAGCGCATCCAATAGGGCGCGCCAACGCAGCAGAACAGGCATCGAAGGGGCGCATCGGGCGCCCCTTTTTGCGGTCTTGCCTTGCAGGACACCCATCGGCCCGCTACCTGACGTGGCATTGAAATGGAGCTGACTGCATGACACCCCCTCCCGAGGACCTGACCGCCCAATTGCTCGACGCGGCCCGCACCGCCGGAGCCGATGCCGCCGATGCGGTTGTGGTTCAGGGTACCTCTCTCAATATCGACGTGCGCGCGGGCGTGCTGGAACAGGCGGAGCGGGCCGAGGGTATCGACCTCGGTCTGCGGGTGTTCGTGGGGCAGCGTAGCGCGACCGTCTCCGCCTCGGATATCCGCGCAGCGACCCTGACTGAGATGGCGGTGCGGGCGGTTGCCATGGCGCAGGAGGCGCCAGAAGACCCGCATGCCG
The DNA here is from genome assembly GCF_054226325.1 of Roseobacter cerffii. NCBI lineage: Bacteria > Pseudomonadati > Pseudomonadota > Alphaproteobacteria > Rhodobacterales > Roseobacteraceae > Roseobacter > Roseobacter cerffii. Next base: position 206,960 of record NZ_CM135757.1, on the reverse strand, counting down.
GTCTCGCTGATCCCCGCCAATTGGCACAGGACTTCGACGCCTCCGCGCTCGAATTACATGACCCGACTGCGGAGCCGTCACCGGAGGATCTGCAGAACGACGCTGAGGCAGCAGAAGCCGCAGCACTTGAGAATGCGGGCATTACCCAAGTGCAATCGGCCTCCGCCGGGTATTCGGCACAACACATGCATCTTGCGGCGACGAACGGGTTTTCAGGCGGGTACAGCCGCACTCGGCGTGCGCTCTCCTGCGTGGCAATCGCCGGGACCGGCGCCGCGATGGAGCGGGATGTGGATGGCGACAGCCGAACCTTTCAGTCCGACCTGCGTGATGCGCACGAAATTGGACGTCGCGCGGCGGAACGCGCCGTGCAACGGCTCGATGCGCGCAAACCGCCGACGGGCAGCTACCCCGTGCTCTTTGACGAGAGGGTCGCATCGACCTTGATCGGCCACCTTCTGGTCGCAGCGAACGGCGCCTCCATCGCGCGCGGCGCATCCTGGTTGCGCGATGCCATGGGCGAGGCTGTCCTGCCTGCAGAGTTGTCGCTCTTTGAAGACCCACATCGCCCGCGGGCAGCCTCCTCGCGCCCTTTTGATGCGGAAGGTCTGCCCACCCACTCCCGCCACATTGTCAAGAATGGCGTGCTGACCGGCTGGACGCTGGATCTGGCCACCGGACGCAAGCTGGGGATGCCGTCGACCGCAAACGCCGGGCGAGGCACGTCGTCCGGCCCATCGCCCACCACGTGGAATGTGGCGCTGACCCAAGGCGAAGCAAGCCGTGCGGACCTGATCCGTGACATGGGCACCGGGCTGCTGGTGACCTCGATGATCGGCTCGACGATCAACCCAAACACGGGGGACTATTCCCGTGGTGCGGCGGGCCATTGGGTCGAAAATGGCGAGATCACCCACGCGATCAACGAATGCACCATCGCGGGCAACCTGCGCGACATGCTGCGCAGTCTCGTGCCCGCCAATGACGCGCGCCCGCACCTGAGCCGTGTCGTGCCTTCGCTGCTGGTCTCGGGAATGACCCTTGCAGGAAACTGACCTCGCGCTCATCACCGATGCAATCCGGTTGGCAGGCCGTGTGGCCACCGGGTTTGTCGGCAAGGAGGCGCAGAGCTGGGACAAACCCGGGAATGCAGGGCCGGTGACCGAGGCCGATCTGGCGGTGAACACCGCGCTGGAGCAGACGTTACGGGGGGCGCGTCCCGACTACGGCTGGTTGTCGGAGGAGAGCGAAGACAGTGCCGAGAGGCTCGACCAGGAAACGCTCTTCATCATCGATCCCATCGACGGCACCCGGAGCTTTGTGGAAGGCTCGCGGACCTGGGCGCATTCCGTGGCCGTCTCGCACCGCGGTCAGATCACGGCGGCGGCGGTGTATCTGCCGCTTCGCGACAAGCTCTATACCGCTGCGCTGGGTCGAGGTGCGTTTTGCAACGGCACCCCGCTCACGGCCTCCGACGCGGGCGATCTCGACGTGGCGGAGGTGCTGGCCGCCAAGCCGGTGATGGAGCCGCGCCACTGGGCCTCGGGTGAGCCCGCGTTCCACCGCTCGCACCGCCCCTCGCTGGCCTATCGGCTCGGGTTGGTGGCCGAAGCGCGATTTGACGCCATGCTCACCTTCCGCCCCAGCTGGGAATGGGATATCGCCGCAGGCGCCCTCATCGTGACAGAAGCGGGTGGCATCTGTACCGACAAGTCTGGCGCGCCGCTGCGCTTCAACAATGCCACGCCGCAGCTCAACGGTGTTATCGCAGCAGGGCCCCATCTGCACGGCGAAGTGCTTGCAGCACTTGCGCCCGACGCGCCTTGACCCCGGCCCCCAGACACGCGACATTCCGCCAACTCTCCGTTTCAAAGGATAAAACCCATGACGCAACGGCTGCATCTCGTCTTCGGGGGCGAATTGGTCGACCCCGCCCGCAATACGTTCAAGAATGTGGATGACATTCATATCGTTGGGATTTTCCCGGACTATGCCACCGCGTTCAACGCCTGGAAATCCGAGGCGCAGCGGACGGTCGACAACGCGCACATGCGGTACTTCATTGCGCATCTGCACCGCTTGCGGGACGAAGAGACAGCGGCCTCTGCGACCGAAGAACTGGGCTAACGGGCCATGGGCCGCTCTTTCAGCATGGCGGCGTATCGGGCGCTGTCACGCAGGTCAGCGGCTCGATCTTTCACCCCATCCGGCACACGCCCCGACGGTGAACTCGTCTGGCTGCATGCCGCCGAAGCGAGCAACCTTCTGGCGCTTCAGGACCTCGCCCAGAGGCTTTGCGCGGCGCGCAACAGGCTGCAGGTGCTGATCACCCTTCCTGATCGCGACAGTCTCGACGCCGCCCGCACCACGAGCCCCAAGACCGAGTTTGTGCATCTGGAGGAACTGCCGTCCGAGCATCCCTCGGCGGTGGGCAAGTTTCTCCAGCATTGGGCACCCGACATGTGCATCTGGGCCTGGGGGCGTCTGCGTCCGACGCTGGTGCATGAAACGCGCGCACAGGGTTGCCCGATGGTGCTCATAGATGCGGATACCGGCGGGTTCGACGGACGGCGGGACCGCTGGTTGCCGGATCTCACACGGGAGCTTCTGACTGAGTTCGTCGCCCTGATGGCCCGCTCCAATCAGGCTGCAACACGGCTGGAACAACTCGGTCTGCGGCGCAGCGACATTGAGGTCACACCGCCCCTGCAGGCGGGTGGTCAGGCGCTGCCCTGCGATGAGACCGACCTCACCGACATGATCACGACATTGGGCGGGCGCCCGGTCTGGCTGGCCACGGCCGTACGCGACGAGGAAACCGATGTGATCTTTGCGGCCCACCGCCATGCGCTGCGCTATTCCCACAGGCTGCTGCTGATCCTGCAGCCTGCATTGCGCGACGAGGTGGCCCGGATATCGGAGAAGGCGGCGCTGGAAGGCTTTCGCGTCAGCACCTGGTCCTCTCTTGGCGAGCCCAGTGAAACGACCCAGGTCATGGTCGCGGAAGATGCCGATGACCTTGGCCTCTTTTACCGCCTCGCACCGGTTTCCTTTCTCGGCAGCTCACTCTCGCCTGGTCACGGCGGCTGTAACCCGTTTGAGGCAGCGGCCTTGGGCTCGGCGGTGCTTTATGGGCCGAACGTGCGGCGCTACCTGCCGTTCTACACCCGTCTCGCCAATGCCGGGGCCGCGCGAATCGTAAGAGACGCCCAAACGCTTGGGGCTGCCATCACCCGGCTCATCGCCCCCGATCAAGCCGCTGCGATGGCCCATGCCGGTTGGGATGTAATCAGCCACGGCGCCGAGTTGACCGACCGGGTGATCGAGCTGGTGGAAGACACGCTCGATGCCCGGCTGGAGCAGAAGAATGCGCGCGCCTGACTTCTGGTTCAACGCAACCGACCGGCCCGGACTTCTGGCGCGCCTGCTGAGCCCGCTCGGCTGGGCTTACGGCCAGGCGACCGCGCGGCGTCTGTCAAAGACCGAGCCCGAACGGCTCGGGATACCGGTTGTCTGCGTAGGCAACATCAATGCGGGCGGAACGGGGAAGACCCCCACGGTCGTGGCCGTGCTCGAGCGGCTCGGTAGCGCGTTTCACACACCCCATGTGGTGACGCGCGGGTATGGCGGGCGGTTGACCGGCCCGGTTCAGGTGGATCCCACACAGCATACCGCCGCCGATGTGGGGGACGAGCCACTGCTGCTGGCGGCCTTCGCCGAGGTCTGGGTGGCGCAAGACCGGGCGGCGGGCGGGCGCGCGGCCGAGGCTGCGGGTGCAAGTGTCGTGGTGCTGGACGATGGCTTTCAGAACCCCGCGCTGCACAAAGATCTGAGCATCCTGGTGGTGGACGCACAGCGGGGTTTCGGCAACGGGCGCTGTCTGCCTGCTGGACCACTGCGCGAGCCAATCGAGGCAGGTCTCGCGCGAGCGGACGTGCTGTTGAGCCTGGGCGACGCCACCGCTCAGCAACGCTTCCAGCTTCCCAGCAGCCCCCGCGTGCCCCGGGTCACTGCAGAGCTGACCCCTTTGCAGACCGGTATGGATTGGGCAGATGAGCGCGTGGTGGCCTTTGCGGGGATCGGCCATCCGGAAAAGTTCTTTGCCACGCTCCGGTCGCTCGGCGCGGACGTGGTGCATGCTGAAGCGCTGGAAGATCACCAGCCGCTCACCCCAGCCCTGATGGCGCGTCTGGAGGCCGATGCGAAGGCCCGCGGTGCGCAACTTGTGACAACCGAGAAGGACGCCGTGCGCCTGCCAACGACCTTCCGCACGAAAGTCATTACGCTGCCGGTCCGGCTCACGTTCGAGGATGATCAGAACGCCTTGTTTGCAAAACTCGACGCTTTGCCCAAGCCTTAGAGTCGCGCCGACCCAGACGTCGGCAACGGCTTCCGATACGAAAAAGGGCGCCGAAGGCGCCGCTCTCTCAGTTTCAGATGTACGATGTCTTACTCTGCCGCTGCGTCGATCAGAGACGCCATCTCGTCATAGGACATGTTGGAGTACCTCTGACCGTTGATCACGAAGCTCGGCGTGCTGTCGATGCCGTGCTCTTCAGCGTTCTCCTGATACCAGGCCACAAGCGTGCGGGCATTGTCGCCATCCTGCAAACAGGCTTCCATGGTCTCGCTATCCAACCCGGCCAAAGCACCGATCCGGCGCAGCTCTCCCACGATGGCCGTTGGCTCCCCGGCGCGCGCCCAGCTCGACTGTTGCGCGTAGATGAGATCCGTCATGCCAAAGAAGCTCTGCGGCGTGCCCGCGCAGCGCGCGATCATCGACGCCCAGAGGCCGAACCGGTCGAAATACACCTCGCGATAGACGAAGTTGATCTTGCCCGTGTCGATATAGTCCGCCTTCAGCTGCTTGTACGGCCCCGCATGGAAGCTTGCACAATGCGGGCAGGTGAAGGAGGCATATTCGATCACGGTCACCGGCGCGTCGGGATTGCCGAGGCTCATCTCGGCAATGGTTGAGGTGTCGATCTCGGCTTCCGTGCCCTGCGCATAGGCTGCACCCAGAGGATCGGCAGGTGACACCGACGAGGACGGCCCTGGCGATGTGACGAAATACGCCCCAACCCCAAGCACAGCCACAGCGGCAGAGATAATCATCAGTCGCGACATCAGCGTTTCCTTTTCAACGGTTTGTCTTCGTCAGTATGTTCTCGCCCAGACGGGTCAGCGCATCACGGAGTGCGGCGTCCTGGACGGGTTCTGCAGTCTCTTGCGCCTGTTTCCGGATGGTCGGATCAACAGGCCGCTCCTCTTTGGCGGGCGTCGCTGCCTCGAAGGCCACTTGCCCTTCAGCAAACCCCGTCGCCGCCGTCTGAGTGATGCGTATCCGTGCAATGGCGTTGTAGCCATAGACCGCGTTCACCTTCGCGCGCATCTGTTCTTTCTGCATCTCCAGCATAGGCGCCTGGGCACCGGTGGTCAGAAGCGTGAGCGTCGCACCCATGCCGCTGCGGCCATAGCTGACCTCCACCGGGCGTGAGATCGCAGCGATATCCACACCCACAACCTCGGCCCAATGGGTCAGCAGACGGCTTTGAGCGAATCCCCGGCTTTCGGAGGCCGCTCGGATCCGGCCGGTGAGCAGGCTGGCCGTGCGGGTAAATCCTTTTGTACTGGCACGTCTGCGGGACATCACTATCTTCTCGAGAATTGGATGGCTCAGCATAGCCTGCCGCGGCGCCATCAACCAGACAAAGCAGATGGACAATCATAAACATTGCGTGACCTGACCCATGCTCCCGAAGATTTGAACGCCGCGCTGCTGGAGTGGTACGACGTACATGCGCGCACCATGCCATGGCGGGTGTCGCCCGCCGCGCGCAAGGCTGGCGAACGGCCCGACCCTTACCGCGTCTGGATGTCGGAGGTCATGCTGCAGCAAACGACAGTTGCGGCGGTCAAGGACTATTTCCACCGTTTCACCGCGCGCTGGCCGACCGTCGGGGATTTGGCAGCGGCGGACGACGCCGACGTGATGGGCGAATGGGCGGGCCTCGGATACTATGCGCGGGCGCGGAACCTTCTGAAATGCGCGCGCGCAGTCGTGGCCGACCATGGCGGTGAGTTCCCTGCAGATCATGCCGCCTTGCTGAAGCTTCCAGGTATCGGGCCCTATACGGCGGCGGCCATTGCCTCGATCGCTTTTGATCTGCGCCACACCGTGCTTGACGGAAATGTTGAACGTGTGATGGCACGCCTGCACGATGTGCACACACCCCTTCCAGCCGCAAAACCGGAACTCATGGCCCTCGCAGATACGCTGACGCCAGGAGCGCGCCCAGGCGACTATGCGCAGGCGGTGATGGACCTCGGCGCCACGATCTGCACCCCGAAATCACCGGCCTGCGGCATCTGTCCGTGGCAGGCGCCGTGCCAAGCGCGCGCGCTTGGCACGGCGCCCGACCTGCCGCGGAAAACGCCCAAGAAAACCAAGCCGACCCGCCACGGTATCACCTTCATTGCCCGCCGGACGGATGGCGCCTGGCTGCTCGAAACCCGGCCAGAGACAGGCCTCTTGGGCGGCATGTTGGGCTGGCCCGGCACCGATTGGGTCGACAGCGGCGTCGCCTTGGCAGATGTATCACCGCCCGCAGATAGCGACTGGGAGGCCTTGAGCGCCGAGGTCCGGCACACCTTCACGCATTTCCATCTGAGGCTGGAAGTCCGGATCGCCACACTCGACAACACCGCTACCCCCACACGCTGTCGTTTCGTCGCCTCCAGCGACTTCCGCCCGAGCGATTTGCCCACGGTGATGCGCAAGGCTTTCGATCTCGCACGAAGCCACCTTTAAGCGTTACGTCACACTTGGAAGGATAAACCCGGCTGGCCTAGACTGGGACAAGCCGAGAGAACCGAGCATGACACAAAGCCAACCGACAGTGCCCCTCGCTGACCTGATGCGCCCCACGCGCGCAGCACCCTTCTGGGTGTCGCTGTTGCTGGTGCCTATCGCCTGGGTCAGTGCGACACAGGGCGGCTGGACGGTGGCGCTCCTGCCTGTGCTCACATGGTTTCTCTTCTCCGCGCTCGATGCCCTGTTTGGTCATGAGACCAGCAATGCCGACCCGCAAACGCCCGAGCAGCATCTCTTTTGGTACCGGGCCATCACACTGATCTGGGCACCGGTACAGTTTTGCCTGCTCTTCAGCCTAATCTGGTACGTGCCGCAAGCCGAGCACCTGAGCACCGTCGAGCGGGTCGTGATGTTCTTCGGTGTCGGCGTGATCACGGGCACGATCGGGATCAATTACAGCCACGAATTGATGCACCAGAAAAACAAGACCGAGCGCTGGATGGCCGATATCCTGCTTGCGATGGTGCTCTATTCGCATTTCCGCTCGGAACACCTGCTGGTGCATCACCGCTATGTCGGCACCCCCAAGGACGCCGTGACCGCGCGCTATAACGAAGGTTTTCATCGCTTTTATCCCAGGGTATTGCGCCAGTCACTTCAGTCGGCATTTACCGCAGAAAAACAGATGCTTGCGCGCAAGGGGCTGCGCTGGCATCACCGCTCGAATCCGTTTTTCCGCTATTGGGCGTTGCAAGGCCTGTTCCTGGCGCTGGCTCTGGTTCTGGGGGGCTGGTCTGGGCTTGCCCTGTTCCTGGTACAGGCCGGAACCGCGATCTGGCAGCTGGAGTTGGTGAACTACATCGAACACTACGGATTGACGCGCAAACACCTCGGCGACGGCAGATACGAACATGTGAAACCGCAGCATTCTTGGAACGCGGATCACAAGATGTCGAACTGGCTGCTGATCAACCTGCAGCGCCACTCGGACCACCACTTCAAGCCCGACCGGCGCTTTCCTGTCCTGCAGACCTATTCCGACGACGAAGCGCCGCAGTTGCCCTATGGCTATCCGATCATGACCATGGCGGCGATGATGCCCCCTTTGTGGCGGCGTATCATGAACCCGAGGGTGCGCCGCTGGCGACAGACCTACTACCCGGAGATCACCGATTGGGTCGCCTACAACCGAGCCCAAAACCCGATGCCGCGGTAGGGCGAACACCATATCTTAAGCATTATTGGGGTAAGGTCCCGCTCAGGTGGTTTCACGTGAGAGCAGACAATGCCGCAGCAAAATGCAGCACTTCAAATCGGGGCGTCGACCAAGACATGCCTGATCGTCGAAGACAGTGTCTTTGATCAGGAGCGGATCAAACGCATCCTCGAGAAAAGCTTCAAGGATGTCTTTGTGGCCGTGGCCGCGACGATTGAAGAAGCGCGTGAACACATGGCGCGGTATCAGACGAGCATCATCCTGCTCGACAACCATCTGCCAGACGGAACGGGCGCAAATTTTGCGCTGGAGCTCTCGACAAACCCGGATTTCTCGAAAATTCCGATCGTGATGGTCAGTGATTGGCCCACGCCGTTCATGTTCGACAAAGCGCAATCGGCGGGTGTGATCCATGTTGTGAACAAATCGGATTTCGGCGCGCGCTATATCCACGCGGCACTCAATCACAACGCACGACCGAAGCGGGCAGGCTGAGGTGTGGAGCCTGCGCAAGGGCGCAGGCCCTGCGACGTCACTCTAGTTTCGGCCTGCCATGACACCACCATCAACCGGCAGCACGGTCCCCGTGATCCAGGACGCCTTGTCTGACGCCAGGAACAGGATCGCCTCAGCGATATCTTTCGGCTGCCCGTTCCGCCCAAGCGGGTGGAACGCGTTAAAACCCGGCAGCGTCGCGGCGACCTCCTCGTCGGACATGAACGTATTGTAGACGGGCGTCTCGACCACGGCAGGCGCCACCGCGTTGATACGGATATGGTGCTCGGCCAGCTCGAGCGCGAGGTTGCGCACCATCTGGTGCACGCCCGCATTCGCTGCTGAGTAAGCCGCAGAGGGCGTCGCACCAATTGCCTGCAGTGCCCACATGGAGCCGGTCTGTACAATCGCGCCACCGCCGCGCCGGACCATGGATTTGGCCGCCGCCTGCGCCATGAAGAACTTGCCCTTCAGAATGGTGTCAACAAAGGCGTCATATTCAGCCTCGGTCTGCTCGAGAAACGGCTTGGGCGCAAAGATGCCCGCGTTGTTGATCAGGATGTCGACGCCGCCAAAGGTCTGCTCGGCCTTTGCCACGACCCGATCGGCCGTGGCGACATCTGCAATATCACCCGCGATGGCAGTGGCGCCGATCTCGGCAGCGACCCGATCCAGCTTCTCCGTATCGCGCCCATTGATGATCACATGGGCCCCGGCCTGCGCAAGGCGGCTTGCGACCTCTTTGCCGATGCCAGAGGCACCACCAGTTACGATCACTGTCTTGTTATCAAACATGAGTATCTTCCTACTAGTTGGTTGGTTTTGGATTCAAATTTTTTAGCGAGCGCGCCCCGCTGTCGCGCTGATCGCGGCATCAAAGTCGCCCATCTCGCCGCTTGCCCGCGCAATAAGCTGCGCGCCTTCGGCGACCGCCAAGCAGGCATGCGCCTCCATCGCGGGATCACTTGCACCAGAGATTGTCCCATCTGCTTGCCCACGTTCGAACACCCGCTCGAGCCAGGCCAGACTCTCGGCATGAAATCGGTTGATCTGGCGCACCACCAAGGCATCGAAGCTGTTGAGACTGACGCTGAACGAGACGCACAAACAGACCTGCGCACCCCCATCCATGGCAGCCTTGTAGAGCTTGAAGTAAGCCGCCAGCTGCGCACCGGCATTGGGTTCGATCTGCTCGATTTTGCTCAGCGACGCCATGAAGTCTTCCCGGTACCGGGTCACCAACGCGGCGGCCAAATCTGCCTTGGTCGGGAAATGGTGATGAATGCTCGCCTTACGGATTCCCACCTCGCGCGACAGGTCCGCATAGCTGAAGGCATCAAACCCGCGTTTGCGTGCGAAGCGCTCGGCCGTATCGAGGAGAGTGGTTTTCATGTCCATGCCTACCAAGTAGTAGGTAGCTCCACCCCCGTCAAGAAAAAAACCTCGCCACAAAGGGCGAGGTTCAGGTGTGTGCCTATTGAAGGCAGCCTTGTTCAGAAGGCCGCAGGCACCGGCGGTGTTCGGTAAGTCTCTAAATCAATTGGCCATTTCCGACCGGATCTGCTGGCGAAGCACGTCGATGGGCACCTTCTTGCCATCCTGTTTAAAGGTCCAATAGGTCCAGCCATTACAGCTCGGCGCGCCTTCCAGATGAGCTCCAACCTGGTGGATCGAACCCTTCACATCGTTTCCGATCAGTGTGCCATCAGCGCGCACCTTGGCGATGTGGCCACGCGGGGAATAGAGCTCTTCGCCCGGCCGCAGCATCCCGCGTTCCACCAGTTGACCAAACGGCACGCGTGGTTCAGCGCGTTTCGATGTCGAGACCTGCAGCGCCTCGCGATCAAACTTGCGCACCTTGGAAATCCGCTTCTCTGCCACGTTACGGTATGCTGCTTCCCGCTCGATCCCGATGAACTCACGGCCCAACATCTTGGCAACAGCGCCCGTGGTCCCCGTGCCAAAGAACGGGTCAAGCACAACGTCGCCCGGATTGGTCGAGCCCACAAGTACCCGGTGCAGCAACCCTTCCGGCTTTTGCGTCGGGTGGGCCTTTTCGCCCTTGTCGTCTTTCAACCGCTCATGCCCATTGCAGATCGGCAGCACCCAGTCCGAGCGCATCTGGATCCCTTCATTCAGCGCCTTCAGCGCTTCGTAGTTGAAGGTATATTTGCTCTCCTCGGACTTGCCCGCCCAGATCATTGTCTCATGGGCGTTCGTGAACCGCTTTCCGCGAAAGTTCGGCATCGGGTTCGACTTACGCCAAACCACATCGTTCAAGATCCAGAAGCCCGCATCCTGCAACGCGGAACCCACACGGAAGATGTTATGATAGCTTCCGATCACCCAGATCGCCCCATCGGGCTTCAGCAGGCGCCGGGTCGCCTTGAGCCAGTCGCGCGTAAACCGATCATAGGCCGCAAAACTAGAGAACTGGTCCCAATGATCGTCCACAGCATCGACGCGGGAATTGTCCGGGCGATGCAACTCCCCCTTTAGCTGCAGATTGTAAGGGGGGTCGGCAAAAATCAGGTCGATGGACGCTGCGGGCAGGGCGTTCATGACCTCGATGCAATCGCCATCCAGAATCGTGTTCAAAGGAAGCGCCGCGGCGCCTTTGGTCTTCGTCATCGGTATCTGCCTCTGTCCCGGTGCTTCATGCACTCGTTGGTTGAAGCCAGAATGAGTCAAAGGCGATTCGCGGTCAAATTCTTTTTTGAATCAAGGCTTTACGATTTTATCTTGATACAACATATTGTGGACCGGCTTGAACGTTCGTCTATGGTGTGGGGTCGGCCCGAGATTTTGAAGCGCCGAGATGTGGCTTTTCGATCCATAACCCATGTTGGTCTCCCAGCCATAGCCGGGGTGCTGTTGCGCCAAATCCACCATCAGCTTGTCACGGGCGATCTTGGCTACAATCGAGGCCGCAGAAATCGACAGACAACGGGTGTCACCCTTCGGGATCGGCAGAGCCGAGATGTTCAGACCACGGGGCACCATCGATCCGTCAATGAGCACATGATCGGCGGCGTTGGGCAAGCCGGCGAGCGCGCGCTGCATCGCGATATGGCTTGCCCGCAGGATGTTGTGTTGCTCTATCTCTTCGACAGAGGCGTGTGCCACCGACACCTCTGCACAGTCCATCAGCTGCTCCGCGAGAAACACACGCTTCTTGATCGACAGTTGCTTGGAATCATTGAGCCCCTCTGGAATCCGATCCGGGTCGAGCACGACGGCAGCCGCCGTGACCGGCCCGGCCAGTGGCCCGCGACCGACCTCATCGACCCCTGCAACCCGCATAGCACCCTTTGCATAGGCTGCGCGTTCGAATTCAAAGTCAGGTCCCATGTCTTCTGATCCGACGATCCGCCTATCGGCGCAACCCCATTCCACGGAAAAACGCGCCCTCCCGAAGGAGAGCGCGCGGCACTGGTTAAGAAAAGGAAGGGAGCGCCCGAACGCCCCCTTCTAGGTCAAGGCCGGTTCAGGGGAGCCCTCCGACCTTGTATCGACCCGCCGTCACTGGCGGGCCAATTTATAGCCTGCGCGGTTCAGGCAGCGTGCCTCGTAGCCCCTGCGAGACCGATCCTCGCCACGAAACCGCACAGCACACTGCTGTGGCAGGCGATCGACATAACGGTAGTTGCGCTCCAGGCACCGCTTGCCAAAGTAGCGGACACGCCCATCCCAGGTTTGCACTGATCTCAGGCAATCCCCGGGCAGCAGCCTGCGGTTCGCCCGATGCGGCAGGGGGCGAGGCTTGATGTCGATTACACGATTGCTACGATACCGGTTCGGGTTGTACTCGTAGATCGGTGCGCTGTTGCGCGACACACTGTGTTGCTCAGCCTTCCGCTTGTTGCGGTCGTGGATCACCTTGCCGACAATCGCGAGGCCCGCGATAGCAGCCAAGGCGCGGAGTGCGTCGTCATCGGCGCGGGCGGGTGCGGTGCCGATGGCCGTTACCGCAAGGGCGGCTGCAACGATGGTGACGATGAACTTGCGGTGCATGGGGTTACTCCCTGTCCTGATCTTGTGACCCCTCGAACGGTGCCAGCGGTCGTGTCCCGATCAACCTGGGCCCACCCCGGTCAGACAGGCAATATCAGCTCGCAGTTATCCGATAACATCTGCGCCAAGCCCTTTTTGTTATTGAATATCTTAGGTCTCGCGCGCAGGATCACGTCATGAAACACACAGCCCTCATCGCAGGCCTGATCCTGGCTTTGGCAGTGCCGCAGGCGGGTCTCACCGCCGGATGCTACGCGGATTACAAGGCCAAGCAGGACAACCCCCTGCGGCTGCATTATGGTGTTGCGGAGATCTCGCAGTGTTCGATGGGCGGGGCCAAGGCGGAGCTGGAAGCACGGCTGGCTGCACGCGGATGGACCCTGCTAAATGTTGTCTCGGTCTTCGACGAAAGCGGGCTGGAAGAAAGGAAACAGAGTGCAGGAGCAAACTTCCTCCGCTTCTGACATGCGTCGTTCCGGCGCGCGGATTGTTGTCTTTGGAATAGCTGCCATCGTGCTTGTCCTGCTGATCGCGGCAGGGCTGATGTTCTGGGCGCTGCCGGACGGCAATGCGTTCAATGCCCGCGTGGAACAGCTGTTCATCGAGAATGACGACCTGACCACGCAGGCCGAGGTCAAGCTGCTCGAGATCCTTGCGCAGTCGGGCACGGCATTTTCCGACACCCTGATGAGCTACCGGCTGGTGATCTTCGTGCTGCTTGTGTTTGCGACGGCCATGCTGACCGCGGCGTTGGTGTTTCTGGTCATGCTGGTCAACGTGAACCGCCGCGTGGCCCAGATCGAACGCGCAGGGATTCAGGTGAACTCCCTGCTGATCAGCCGTGAGGAAAACACCGTCTATCTCAACAACCTTGGCTTCAAGCTAACCGATGCGGCAATGGAAACCATGTCGGTGCTGGCCGAGGCGCGCATGGATGACGACGTGCTTTCGGGGTCGGAAATCGAGGGTATGATCTCGGGCCGCAGTCCCACGGACTGCGAGGAGGCCGCGGGTGCAACGCGCATCAAACGGTTGCGTGATACTCTAGGCAATCAGATCGTCGCCGAGCTATTGGTCAAGAACATCGCGCGTCGCGGCTATATGCTGGCCATCGACAAGGACGTGATCAAAGTGATTTAAGAGCCTCTGGCGGGCATCTGCCCGTAACAGGGAAACACGACGTGGAATTGACCAGCACGCATCGGGATGCATTGGACGAGTTGCTGACATGGCGGCGCGACGTACGGCATTTCCGGACCGAACCGGTTTCAGAGGCGGTGCTCGACAGGCTGCGCGCCCGCATGGACCTGTCGCCCTCGGTCGGCAACGCGAGGCCCTGGCGCGTGATCCGGGTGGAGAGCGCAGATCGCCGTGCCGCCGTGATCGAGAGTTTCGAGGCCTGTAATCGCGAAGCAGCTGCGGCCTATGCCCCGCCAGACCGGCAAAAATATGTCAGATTGAAATTGGCAGGCCTGCGCGAAGCACCCGTGCATCTGGCGGTTTTCACAGATCATGCAGTCAAAGAGGGCAAAGGCCTCGGACGCCAGACCATGCCGGAGATGCTCAGCTATTCGACCGTGATGGCGATACACACGCTCTGGCTTGCCGCGCGGGCAGAGAACCTCGGTGTCGGCTGGGTGTCGATCCTCGACCCTGCCGCCGTGGAGAGTGCGCTGGAGACCCCGGCTGACTGGTCCCTCACCGGCTACCTATGTCTTGGCTATGCTGAGGATATGTCCGACACACCGCTCTTGCATCAAACCGGCTGGCAGGAAAACACCGCCGCCCCCTGGCAAACGCGCTGACCGACACAACCGCATCGCACAAAGGAGGACCCATGCCCGCGCCAACAAATACATTCAAGAAAGCCCTCGCCGAGGGCGAAACCCAGCTTGGCTGCTGGATGAGCCTTGCCGAAGGCATCACCGCGGAAATCCTCGGCTGCGCTGGGTATGATTGGCTGCTGATCGACGGGGAGCATTCACCCAACGACATCCGCTCGATCCGCGACCAGCTTGTCGCGCTCAAAGGCAGCCCCAGCCACCCGGTGGTGCGCGTACCAATCGGTGAGACCTGGATCATCAAGCAAGTGCTGGACGCCGGAGCGCAGACCATCCTTGTGCCCATCGTTGAGACAGCCGAACAGGCACGTGAGTTGGTGCGCGCCTGCCACTACCCGCCCCATGGCACCCGCGGCGTCGGCTATGCGGTGGGCCGCGTGTCGAACTTCGGGCAGATGGAGAATTACGGCCCAACGGCGGACGCGCAAATCTGTCTGCTGGTGCAGGTGGAGACAAAGACCGGCCTCGGCAATCTCGATGAGATCCTGGCCGTTGAGGGCGTCGATGGTGTCTTCATCGGCCCCGCCGATCTCTCTGCGAGCATGGGCTATCTTGGTCATACCAATCACCCTGACATGCAGGCCACGATCCTCGCCGCCCTCAAGCAGATCAGCGACAGCGGCAAGGCGGCGGGTATCCTCACACCCAATGACGAGATGATCCAGGCCTCGCTTGACGCTGGCGCCCGCTTTGTTGCCGTGGCCATGGACATTGCGCTGCTGCTCAACTCCGCCAAGGCCGTCAGCGCCAAATGGAAGGCCAAGACCGGCTGAGGCCCTTTCCCTTAACCGCCCATGCGTATAAGAGGCGCGGACCATCACCTGAATCGGAGTAAATGAGATGGGTTACCGCGTCGTTGTTGCGGGTGCCACAGGCAATGTGGGCCGCGAAATGCTGAACATTCTGTCCGAACGCCACTTCCCGGTGGACGAAATTGCCGTGCTTGCGTCGCGCAGGTCGCTGGGTACGGAAGTGAGCTTTGGCGAGACGACGCTCAAGACGAAGGATCTCGACACGTTCGATTTCACCGGCTGGGACATTGCGCTCTTTGCCATCGGCGCCGAGGCGACCAAGACGTACGGGCCCAAGGCGGCCAAGGCGGGCTGTGTCGTGATCGATAACTCCTCGCTCTACCGCTATGATCCGGATGTGCCGCTGATTGTTCCGGAAGTGAACCCGGACGCCATCGAGGGCTATGCGAAGAAAAATATCATCGCCAACCCCAACTGCTCGACCGCGCAGATGGTCGTGGCGCTGAAGCCGCTGCACGACCGCGCGACGATCAAACGCGTTGTGGTCTCGACCTACCAATCGGTGTCCGGTGCGGGCAAGGAAGGGGCGGATGAGCTCTGGGATCAGACCAAGTCGATCTACAACCCGACCGATGAGAAGCCGCCCAAGAAGTTCCAAAAGCAGATCGCCTTCAACGTGATACCGCAGATCGATGTGTTCATGGATTCGGGCGACACAAAGGAAGAATGGAAGATGATGGTGGAGACGAAGAAGATCGTCGATCCGTCCATCAAGGTCACGGCCACCTGTGTGCGCGTGCCGGTTTTCGTGGGCCACTCGGAATCGGTGAATGTCGAGTTCGAGGATCACTTGGACGAGGATGAGGCGCGCGAGATTCTGCGCGAGGCACCGGGCGTGATGGTGATCGACAAGCGTGAAGACGCAGGCTACGTCACTCCGGTCGAATGCGTTGGTGACTTCGCGACCTTCGTTAGCCGCATCCGACAGGACAGCACGATTGATAACGGCCTGAACTTCTGGTGCGTCTCTGACAACCTGCGCAAGGGCGCGGCGCTGAACGCCGTGCAGATTGCCGAGCTGCTGGGCAACCGCATCCTCAAGAAGGGCTGAGCGCGCTCCACATCAGATGACAACGCCCCGCCTGCGCATCGCTGGCGGGGCGTTTTCGTTCACCCGGCCTCGACACAGTCCGCAGGTTCGGAAGGGCTCAGCCGAAATGTGTAAAACGGCCCCGTATTGGGTTCGTAGGAGTGCGGCCCCTCTTCCAGATAGAAACGATAGTGCCCCTCGACATCATCGAGATAGTCGATCCCCTGCCCGATGTCAGAGAGAAACACGTTGCGCGTCCTGATCGAGAGATCCCCGTTCTCCTGCGGCTGTATCCAAATCTGGCTGTCCCCTTCCAAAGTGTTGCAGCCATCCGCATAGATCCCCGACGCGCTTTCGTGGCACATGAACGACAAAAATCCGGACCGGCCAGCGCGGTCCGTGCCGGTGAGACGCACCGTTGCAAACCCCTCCTCAAGGCGGAGTGACAACGCCAGGGTGACCACATTCTGCGCAGGCTGCGCCTCCAGGTGGTCTGCGGAATAGATACGGGTGTAGCAGGACGCGAGCACGGCCAACTCAAGGCTCAACGCGGCAGTGGCTCCAATAGCCAAAGCCGCCCCACCCAGGGCACAGCGAAAAATCTGCATCGAAAGTCTCCATGATGCCAGTTCAATCCAATGCCCCGGTGCAACAAGCCGAGCTGATGGTGACTTGTCAATGGAGAGTGAACCGGCACAGCGGTTTTGCGCAGCGCCTAGTCTGCGCGCGGGTCTTTCGGCTTGCCCGGACCGAAGCGACGCAGGAACGTCACATAGGAAAAGCCCAGATCCGCGGTGTTGCAGAGCTTCTGCCCGCTGGTCTCGGTGTGCAGGGACAACCCACCCCAGGCAATTCTCAAAAAGTACCCATGACGACGCAGCCGCTCGTCCAGATCATCCCAGCTGTCGGCCTCCGCCATGTCGCGAAACAACAGTTTCTGTAGGGCAAAAACCAACCGTGGATCGACAATTTCAGACTTCTTTTTCGAACTTTTGTGGGCAGCCAGGTGCGCAACAAGCACCTCTTCCACGATCTTCGCCACGGTGCCTTCCTGCTCCGTCGCCAGATCGTGAACTGCAAGCGCTAGATCAGCAGGCAACTGAATCGAAACGGTGCGACGGTTCATGCCCGCGAGGATTCCTTAATTTTGGTTTACAAAGTGTTAAAACCGCTCGGCCCGAAGCACTCCACAGTCAACAATTGTGACCACGCCAATGTGCCGCTCGACGACGTCGAAGGCGGCCTCAAGCAGCTTGTCGAGCCTCTCAGGGCGAATGATACAGATGACCTGTACCATGCCGCTGGCCCGCCCGATCTCTCCCGCGCGGGTCCAGGCACCGGAGCGTCCCGAGCCGCCCAGAACCGGCAGCACAGTAAAGCCGGTCACATCCGCCGAGAGCAGAGCCTCGGTCAGCCGCGACTGCATGATCGCTTCAATGGTAATCTCGACCCGTTTGGCCTGATGGGTTTGCATGGGTCAACCTCCTGTCATGGTTGTGGCCACCGCAACATAGAGCGGGATGCCAAGTGTCAGGTTGAAGGGGAAAGTCACGCCCAGCGACAGCGTAAGATAGATGGATGGATTTGCCTCAGGCAGCGCCACGCGCATGGCCGCGGGTACCGCGATATAGGAGGCCGAGGCCGAGAGCACCATCATCAGTGCGACGCCACCGCTTGAGAGCCCCAGCAACAGCCCCGCCCCCAGCCCGCAGAGGCTGCCGATCACGGGCATCAGAAGGCCAAAGGCCAGAACGCCAGGACGCAGCACGTCCCTGCGTTCACGCAGCCCCCGCCCGGCGACCAGCCCCATATCGAGCAGGAAGAGACAAAGCACGCCCTTGAACGGCGCCACGATGAAGCTCGAGATTTCCTTCAGCCCCTCTTCGCCCGTCGCCCAGCCGATGAAGAACGAGCCCACAAGCAGAACGATGGAGCCGTTGAGCAGAATCTCGCGCCAAAGAGTGCTGTCCATCCGCTGGCCAGTGCCATTGCGTGAGATCAGCCAGAGTGCCGAGAGGATCGCAGGCGCCTCCATAGCGGCGGCCACCGCGACCATATAACCTTCCGATGCGATCCCGCTGCTCTCAAGGACCGAGGTCGCCGCGACGAAGGTTACGATGGATATCGAGCCATAATGGGCCGCAACCGCGGCCGCATCCAGGCGGCTGAGGCGTGTCATCACCTGAAGCAGGGCAAAGGCAATCAGCGGCAGAGCGGCGGAAAGGATCACGCCAGCGATCAGCGTGAGCCCCAGTTTCACGTCGATCCCGTGGGCCGATACGCTCACCCCCCCTTTGAAGCCGATGGCAAAGAGCAGGTAGATCGACAGCGCCTTGGCCGCCGCCTCCGGCACGCTCAGGTCGGACCGCGCAAGTGCTGCAGCAAGCCCAAGGGCGAAGGACAGGATGATCGGCGACAGCAGGTTTGTTGCCGCCAATGAGAGGATTTGTTCCATGCACTGCTCCTTGCCCCGCCATGCGGGCGCATGTCCTTAGACGGTTTGAAACGCCTGTTTGCGGGGATCGAAGTATTCAAGCCCGCCTTCGCCGATATCTGTCCATAGACCGTGCAACGTGAGCCCGCCGCCCTTAACCTTCTCGCTCACGAAGGGAAAGGTCAGCAAGTTTTCCAGGCTGACCAGAACCGCTTGCTTTTCAAGAAGTTGCGCTTGCGTGATCGCGTCTTTCTCATCCGCCACGAGGTCGTACTTCGGGCGCAGGATATCCATCCAACGCCCAACGAAACTGGTTTCCTCTTCCAGATCTGGCGCATTCCCGCGGCACATCTCGATACAACCTTTGACCCCGCCACAATTCGAGTGCCCCAGCACGATCAGATGTGCCACGTGCAGCACGTCCACCGCGTATTCGACCGCTGCAGAGGTTCCGTGATAGTCGCCATCCGGTCGGTACGGTGGAACAAGGTTGGCGATGTTGCGATGGATAAAGAACTCGCCCTGATCCGCGCCAAAGATCGAGATCGCATTGACCCGGCTGTCACAGCAGGAAATCACCATCGCGCGCGGGTGCTGCCCTTCGGTCGCAAGATGGCGATACCAGGCCTTGTTCTCGGAATACCCCGTCGCCTTCCAGCCGTGATAGCGCTGCACCAGGTAACTCGGCAGCGGTTTTACGTCATCCATAACTGTCCCGTTCGTCTTTTTTGAGGGCTGAACTATACCGAATTCACATAGAATTCGAGGGAAAAGCGCCCGTGGTCTCAACACTTTGGATAGGTTTGCGCGGCATAACGGTCACGTGCCGTGGGGGCTTATAAGGGTGAGTCTGATGGATCAAGTCCTGAAAATTGGGCTGAAAGAAACTGTGCACGTCGATCAAGATCGACTGGCCGCGCTCTATGCGGAACTCGGCGAGGCCGGGGCCGAAGACGTGGTTTGCCGGGCCATGGAAGAAATGGCCTTGCGCCTGTCTCACTGCAGCCGTCTTCACACAGCAAGCAACATGGATGAGCTGCGCAAATGCGCACGCTCGCTCATCGCCATCGGCGATCAGATCGGAATGCATGCGCTGACCCGTGTGGCAGGCGACGTCATCTGCGCTATTGACGCAAGAGATGGCCCCGCCGTCGCGGCGACCCTCGCGCGGCTCATTCGGATTGGCGAGCAATCGCTGACCGCCATTTGGGACCTGCAGGACATCACCATCTGATACCTTGCGCGGCGAGCGCGACAGGCTAGGCTGAGCACAACGCTCCAAACAAGGCCCGCGCCCATGCCGCTTCCCCTCTTCGCCGACCCCTCCACGCCCACACGCCCCCTGCACATCGTTGATCAGGACCATTTCGAAACCTGGCGCAAGGCTCAGCCTTCGGAAATCGGCGCGTGGATCGATGCGATGGATTTCACTGGAGCTCTGGGGCAGGCCGTCTCGGTGCCGGGGGCCGATGGTGCGCCGGCAGGCGCTCTGGTGGGTTTCGGCAACGAAAAGACCCGCGCGCGCGCGCGCTTTCACCTCGCCGCCGCCGCCTCCAAGCTGCCCAAAGGCGCGTATGAGATCGCCTCGGGGCTCCCCGAGGATGTGGCCGAAACTGAAGCCCTTGGCTGGTTGCTGGCAGGGTATCGATTTGATCGCTACAAGACCCAGACACCTATGGCAGCCTCGCTGGTGGCCCCCGAGAGCATTGATGCAAACGCCATTGCGGCGATCGCCACCGGCGAGGCACTGACCCGCGATCTCATCAACACCCCTGCATCCGATATGGGCCCCGACGATCTTGAACAAGCGGCCCATGATCTGGCCGCACAGCATGACGCGCGGATCATGGTCACCCTTGGCGAAGACCTTCTCGCCCAGAATTTCCCGCTCATCCACACCGTCGGTCGGGCCGCGAACCGTGCGCCCCGTCTGATCGATCTGCACTGGGGCGATGCCGGGCCGCAGATTACCTTGGTGGGCAAGGGGGTCTGCTTCGATACGGGCGGTCTGAACCTGAAGCCCGGCGCGTCGATGGGCCTGATGAAGAAGGACATGGGGGGCGCGGCGGCGGTGCTCGGTCTCGCGCAGATGATCATGGCCAGCGGGCTTCCCATTCAGCTGCGCGTGCTGATCCCGGCCGTGGAAAACGCCGTCTCAGGCAACGCGTTCCGGCCCGGCGATATCCTGACGTCGCGCAAGGGGCTCACGGTCGAGATCAATAATACCGACGCTGAGGGCCGCCTCGTGCTCGCCGATGCGCTGGCGCTCGCGCAGGAGGATGACCCCGATCTCATCGTTTCCATGGCCACGCTGACCGGTGCGGCGCGCGTGGCCGTTGGCCCGGATCTCGCGCCTTACTATTGCGACGATCCAAGCTTTGTTGACCGTCTTGAAACTGCAGCCGCAGCCACAGCTGATCCGGTCTGGCGCATGCCGTTCCACACCCCATACGACTCACTGATCGAACCGGGCATCGCCGATCTCGACAATGCGCCGAAGGGTGGCTTTGCGGGCTCCATCACAGCCGCGCTTTTCCTGCGCCGCTTCGTCGAACAAACGACGTATGCGCATTTCGACATCTACGGGTGGCAGCCAAATGATGCGCCCGGGCGCCCGAAGGGCGGTGTCGGGCAGGCCACCCGCGCCCTGCTGCGCGTTATCGCCGGGATGTCCGCCCCGTGAGTGACCGACGCACAACGCCGGACCCGGCTTTGGCAACACTGTCAGAGCCCATGCAGATCTCCACGCCGCTTGCCGATCTGCTGCGCGCGCCGGACGGACCTCGCGACCGGCAATTGCTCTATGGCGATGCAGTCACCGTCCTGCATCGCGCCGGAGGGTGGAGCCTGATCCGCGCAACCAAAGACGGCTATTGCGGCTATGTCACCGACATGGCTCTTGGGCCGCCGCAGCAGCCGACCCACCATGTCACGGCCCGCGCGACGCATGCCTATCAAGAGGCAGACATGAAATCGCCCGAATGCCACAGCCTTTCCTTTGGCAGTCGCGTGACCGCACGCACCGAAACCGCCACGTTCATAGAAACTGAGCTCGGCTACATTCCGCGCCAGCATCTGCACCGCGTCAGCGATATCGCCACCGACCCGGTCGCGGTGGCAGAGCTCTTCCTTGGTACGCCCTATCTCTGGGGGGGCAACAGCGTGTGGGGCATCGATTGTTCTGGATTGGTGCAGGTCGCCTGTTTGGCCTGTGCTCTGCCCTGCGCGGGCGACAGCGATCAACAGGAAGAATCCCTCGGAACAACTTTGCCACCCGGCACCCCATACGAACGCAACGATCTGCTGTTCTGGAAGGGGCATGTCGCATGGGTCCAGTCTCCCGGGACGCTTCTGCACGCGAACGCCGGGCATATGGCCGTCGCGGAAGAACCGATCGAAGCAGCAATCACCCGCATCGCCATGCAGGGCGACGGGCCCGTTACATCACACAAACGTTTGGCTCTGACCTGACGCCGACCTATGCGCCAGACGCAAGCGCCGGAGGCGGTTGCAGATATCATGTGGCCCGGAACGGGCCTCCGCTTGACAGGTTTCTACTCGACGGCGCGGATTAGCTTGCGCTCGAGCACCCGCAGCACCGTCTTCAAATCATGCCCACGCCGCAAGATCTGGCCATCCATTCCGACAACCGAATACATCCCTTGCTTGTCCCGCATCCGCGGCCGCTTTTCGATACGGTACATTGGGTTCTCTGCTGTGCGACGGAAGACCGAAAAAACAGCCACGTCTCGGAGGCAGGAAATCCCATAGTCGCGCCATTCTCCAGCGGCCACAAACCGGCCATAGAGAGACAAGATCACGGAAAGCTCTGTGCGGTGGAAGGCGACCTGCTGCGATGGAAACTGATGCAGGCTGTTGGACGGTGGCACCGGGATGTTCATTGCGCCAGCTTTGCGCCGTTCAGCGCACAAATCAAGCCCTCAGATGTCAGCTGGGTGACTGGCGCAGCCTCATCGCGCCGTCAAACGGTCTTAAGCGCCATAGCGCGCCATGAATGTCTTCACCGCGCCATTCACCACGCGCTCGATCTCTTCGGGCGTGACAACCTTGGTCATGCCAAAGATCAGTCGCGGCCAAACATCCGCCTTGCAGAGCTCGCCGAACTGGTCCGCGGCCAAGACGCGGTCCTCGATCCTCAGTTCCCCGCGCGCCTCTGCCTGCTCGAAGTAAGCAGCCATCTCGGCGCGCATCACCGCCGGGCCGGAGTTATAAAACTTCTGGCCCAGTTCCGGAAAGCGGTCTGACTCCGCTACGCAAATCCGAAAGATCTGCTGGCCGAACTGCGAGGTGATGAACCGCAGGAAGTGCCGCCCCGTCTGTTGCAAGACCTGCTCTGGCGCCGCACTCATGTCGATGTTGCTGAGGGCGTCGTCGGCCTGTCGCTGGCATTCGGTGGTGGCCACCTCCATGAACAGAAGCCGTTTGTCCGGAAAATAGCTGTAAAGCGTGGCCTTCGAGACATTGGCGACCCGCGCGATCTCATCAACGCTGGCGCCCTCGAACCCGTCTGCCATGAAGACCTGCCGCGCACCCTCAAGGACCTGATCGAACTTGCGTCCCTTGCGGATGATTTCGGCTGTTGCTGTCATAGGCCCCCCGGTCAAGCTCCTCCACAGTATAAACCGAACGGTTCAGTTCCAAGTAAAATCCGGCCTGACCTTGCGCAAAGCCTGTTGCCGATGTGTTCGCATCACATTAGAATGATTCTAAACTTGAAGGCTATAGCCATGCGATTTCCCTTTTCCCACAAACGCTTCCGCGATCTGAGCGAGCAGGAAATTCTCGCATTAGCGATCTCTTCGGAAGAGGATGACGCGCGGATTTATCGAGGCTATGCCGAGCACCTGCGGCCCGATTTCCCCGATTCCGCGCGGGTGTTCGACGGTATGGCGGAAGAGGAAGACCAACATCGTCAACGGCTGATCGATGTTCATCAAGCGCGCTTTGGCGAGGTTATCCCCCTGATCCGGCGAGAGCATATCGCGGGGTATTATCACCGGCGCCCTGTCTGGCTGGTCGAAAACCTCGGGCTTGACCGCATCCGTGCCGAAGCGGAAGCAATGGAGCGGGACGCGCAGACCTTCTACCTCGCCGCCGCGGCGCAGACGACGGATGCGGAGACCCGCAGGTTGCTCGGCGATCTTGCGGCGGCAGAAGCGGGTCACCAGGTAGCCGCCAGTGACCTCGAGGCCAAACACCTTGGTACCGATGCACGGGAAACCGAAGACAAGACTGCGCACCGCCAGTTCCTGCTGACGTGGGTACAGCCGGGCCTGGCCGGGTTGATGGACGGCTCCGTCTCGACGCTCGCCCCGATCTTCGCCACGGCCTTCGCCACGCAGGACACGTGGACGACCTTTCTGGTCGGGCTCGCCGCCTCTGTCGGCGCGGGGATTTCCATGGGGTTCACCGAAGCAGCCTCCGATGACGGCCAGCTGTCGGGGCGCGGCTCACCGATCAAACGCGGCTTCGCCTCCGGCATCATGACCACCGTCGGAGGGCTTGGCCACGCGTTGCCCTACCTGATCACTGATTTCTGGACAGCCACCACGCTCGCGATTGCGGTTGTCTTTGTCGAACTCTGGGCCATTGCATGGATTCAGAACCGCTACATGGAAACCCCTTTCTGGCGCGCCACGCTGCAGGTGGTCTGTGGCGGCGCACTGGTTTTCGGCGCGGGCGTATTGATCGGCTCGGGCTAGCTTGCGGAGCCGCCACACAGTCTCTAACAACCTCATATGGTTGATATCTTTCTCAAGACCGTCCCCTTCTTTGCACTGATCGGTCTGGGGTACTGGGCGGGCTACACGCGGTTCTTCACCGAAGAAGCCACCGCCTATCTCACCAAATTCGTGTTCTACTTTGCCCTGACGGCGATGCTGTTCCGCTTCTCGGCCAACCTGTCGTTTGAGGAAGTATGGGACAGCAACCTGGTCGCGGGCTACCTGATCGGGACACTTGCCGTCTATCTCGTGGCGACATTGGTGGGGTACCTGCGCAAGCTCGACGTGGCCACCACGGCAGTCGAAGCGCAATGCGCCGCCATTGGAAACGTTGGCTTTCTCGGCGTGCCGATGCTCACGCTCCTGCTTGGAGAGGCCGCGATTGGCCCGATCATGATGGCGCTTGCAGTTGACCTCATCGTCTTCTCCAGCCTGATTGTGATCCTGATCACCGGCTCGCGCGACGGGCGGCTCGGCCTCGGTGTGTTTCGCACCGTCGGCCTCGGGTTGGTCAAGAATCCGATGATCATGTCGATTGGTGCGGGGTTGATCTGGTCGGTCTACGACCTGCCTATCCCCGCGCCTGCGAATGAATTCCTCGCCATTTTAGGCGCCGCAGCCACGCCGGGCGCCCTCTTCGCCATCGGCGCTTCGCTGGCGAGCAAATCAGCAGAGCGGCTCCAAATCGCAGGCTGGCTGAGCTTTTGCAAATTGGGTCTCCACCCGCTCTTCGTGGCCGTCGGTGTGCTCTACCTGTTCCCAGCCGACCCTTACTTCGCCGCAGTGATCATCGCCGCCGCGGCGCTGCCCGTCGCGGGGAATGTCTACATCCTGGCCCAGCACTACGGTGTCGCGCCCCACCGCGTTTCAGCCGCAATCCTCGTATCGACCGTGCTCAGCATCCTGACCGTCAGCGGGATCATCGCGACGGTCGCCCCAACCTAAGGTGGCTATTGCCGCAACCGCGCCCGCGCGGTAGCCATCAGAGGAGTTCAATCCGAGGAGCCCGCCCATGCAAACCATCTCAGAAAACGCCTGCTTTGGCGGAACCCAAGGCGTTTATACGCATGCGTCCAAAGTCTGCGCCTGCGACATGACCTTCGGGCTGTTTCTGCCGCAGGAGGCAGCGGATGGCCCGGTGCCGCTGCTCTGGTACCTGTCGGGGCTGACCTGCACCCATGAAAATGCAATGACCAAGGCCGGCGCGCAGGCCTGGGCGGCGGAGCAAGGCATTGGGCTTGTCTTCCCAGACACGTCGCCCCGGGGCGAGGGCGTGGCCGATGACGAGGCTTATGATTTGGGCCAGGGCGCCGGGTTCTACGTGAACGCCACCGAAGACCCATGGGCTGGGCACTTCCAGATGTGGGATTATATCACCGAAGAACTCACCAAAGCGCTCGATCATTCCTTTGCCGTAGATATGGACCGCCAGGCAATCACCGGGCACTCCATGGGCGGGCATGGCGCGCTGACCATGGCAATGTCGCTGCCGGGGCGCTTCCGCTCGGTCTCGGCTTTTGCGCCGATCTCTAATCCGACCGCCAGCGATTGGGGGCGCAAGCAGCTGTCTGCATATTTGGGGGACAATGAAGAGACATGGGCGGCGCATGATGCGACCCTCTTGATGCGGGAGAAGGGGTTTGATGGGCCGATCCTGATCGACACCGGGACAAACGATCAGTTCATTGATCTCTTGAAGCCCGAAGCACTGGCCGAAGCAACAGCCGCACGGCGGCAACAGGCCACGCTGCGGATGCAGCCGGGCTATGATCACAGCTATTTCTTCGTCTCCACTTTCATGGAGGAACACGTGGCCTTCCACGCCGACGCCCTCTACGCATGACGGCGCTCTACATCGATGCGGATGCCTGCCCGGTGAAAGCCGAGGCAGAACGGGTTGCCACGCGGCACAAGGTGCAGATGTATGTGGTTTCCAACGGCGGGCTACGCCCGTCGCAGAACCCGCTGGTCGAGACGGTGATCGTGCCGGACGGACCGGATGTGGCGGATATGTGGATCGCCGAGCGTTGCGGTGCACGGGATGTGGTCGTCACCGGCGACATTCCCCTGGCGGCGAAATGCATCGAGGCGGGTGCAAGGGTTCTCAAACACAATGGCGAGGCGCTGACCCAGGCGAACATCGGCAATGTTCTGGCCACACGTGACCTGATGGCGGATCTGCGCGCCGCCGATCCCTTCCGCCAAGGCGGCGGCAAGGGCTTTACAAAAGCCGACCGCTCGCGTTTTCTGGATGCATTGGAGCGGGCCCTGCGGTCTGCGACGGCGACTGATTGATATAAAAAGACTTTTGACGAGGCGCGCATGCACCCCAAAGCGGTGGTTTTTGATATCGGCAATGTGCTGATCGAATGGCAGCCCGAGCGGTTTTACGACGCCGTCATCGGGCCAGACCGCCGCCGCGCGATGTTTGACGCGGTTGATCTGCACGGCATGAACGACCGTGTCGATCGGGGCGAACACTTCACCCAGACGATCTATGCACAAGCTGACGCCACACCGGAATGGCGGGACGAAATCCGCATGTGGCATGACCGCTGGATCGAGATGGCCTCCCCGGTCATTGATCACTCCGTCCGGCTGATGAAGGCGCTTCAGCGCAAGGGCACGCCGGTATTCTCGCTTACGAACTTTGGCGTCGAAAGCTATGACTACGCCGCAACGCACTACCCCTTTCTGCGGCACTTCGATCGCGATTTCATCTCCGGCCACATGCGCGTGACCAAGCCCGATCCGGATATCTATGCGCAACTCGAACAGGCCTCGGGCCTGAGCGGGTCCGATCTGATCTTCACCGATGATCGAGACGACAACATCGCCGCGGCCGCATCACGCGGCTGGCAAACGCATTTGTTCGAAGGGCCTGCGGGTTGGGCGGCGCGTCTCGTTGAGGCGGGCCTGCTGACCGAGGCCGAAGCGGCGTGACCGCGCCCGTCATATCCTTTGCCGAGGGCGACGCGCTGCTTGACTGGATCGCCCTCACCGACGCGCTGGCCGACGGGCACAACCGACCGAAGGCCGAGATTGCGGACAGCTTCCTCTACCGCGACCAAGACACACTGCTGAACCGCGCGGCGTGGATCGACGGGCTCGGCCTCGCTGTCAAGTCCGCCACCGTATTTCCCGGCAATACGACGCGGGGGATCTCGTCAATCAACGGTGGGGTCATGCTGTTCTCGGATCGCGACGGCACGCTGGAGGCCATCGTTGACTTTCACCTCGTCACAAAGTGGAAAACCGCAGGAGACAGCCTGCTGGCCGCGCGGCGTCTTGCCCGTGCTGACAGCGAAAACATCCTGATTGTTGGTGCAGGAACACAAGCACGCGGGTTGCACGCGGCCTATGGCGCTGCCTTTCCAAACGCGCGGTTCACGGTCTGGAACCGGACCCGGGAGAACGCCGAGAGACTGGCCGCTGACATCCCCGATCTGATGATTGCCCCCGTGCTGCATGAGGCGGTCAAGGCTGCTGACATCATCACATCGGCCACCATGTCGACCGAACCACTGATCCACGGCGATTGGCTGCGCCCGGGTCAGCATCTCGACCTGATCGGTGCGTACCGTCCGGACATGCGCGAGCTGGACGACACAGCCTTGCAGCGTGGGCGGCTCTTCGTCGACAGCGTCGACACCACCGTCGGCCATATCGGCGAGATCAAGATCCCGCTCGAAACCGGCGCGATCACCCAGGCGGACATCATCGCCGATTACTACACGCTTGATGCCTTTATGCGCCAAACTGCGGACGACATCACGATTTTCAAGAACGGCGGCGGCGCGCATCTCGACCTGATGACGAGCCGTTACATCCTCGACCAATGGAAGGCAGGCAGATGATCTGGGCTTACCTGATCTTTGCGGCCCTGATCGCAATCCCGCTTGTGATCGAAGCAACCCGCAAGCCGATGAACGCCAAGGCCCGCACCAAGGCGCCCGGCAGCTTTGCCAACCTGTCCCAGGGGGTCACGCACTATCGCTGGTACGGCACTGGCGACGGGCCGGTGGCGGTCTGCGTCCACGGGCTGACCACGCCCAGTTTCGTCTGGGGAGGGCTGGCGAAGGGCCTGGCGCGCATGGGGTTTCGCGTGTTGGTCTATGATCTCTACGGGCGCGGCTTTTCCGATCGTCCGGCGGGCGCACAGGACCATGCGTTTTTCCAGACCCAGCTCAATGATCTCTTGGCGGATCAGGGTGTCGAGGATGATATTACGCTGATCGGCTATTCCATGGGCGGGGCCATTGCCACCAAATTTGCCGCGACAAAGCCCGAACGCCTGCGCAAGCTGATCCTGCTGGCCCCTGCGGGGATTGAGCCCGTTGTGACGGGGCTTGTCGCCTTTGCCGCGCGCACCCCGGTGATCGGGACGTGGCTGATGCTGGTGCGCTATCCAACCGTTCTGCGCAACAGTCTACAGGCCGAGGCTGAACAGCCCAGCAGTGTCGAGGGCATCAATGCGCTGCAGGAGGCCGAATTGAACTGGCGTGGATTTGTGCCCGCCGTCCGGGAGAGCCTGCGCGGGCTGCTGTCCGATGAGATGCAAGCCGAACAACAACGGCTGAAGCAGGCAGGCGTTCCTGTGCTGGCCATTTGGGGGGAAGAGGACATCGTCATCCCACTCAGCTCATCACAGGTGCTCAGCCAATGGAACGACGAGATGCGGAGCGCTGTGATCACCGGTGCGGGCCATGGCCTGCCCTACTCGCACACGCTGGATGTTCTGGAGCAGATCAACAGTTTTGCCCATGAGACAGCCTAGGCGGTGCGCAAACCTTCCAGCCTGCGCTCCCGGATGGGCAGGTGAATGATCGCACTGAACGCGCCCACGCCTACACCGATCCACCAGACCAGCGTGTAATCACCGTAGACATCATACATCCGCCCGCCCAGCCAGGCGCCCATGAAGCTGCCCAGCTGGTGGCTGAAGAATATGATGCCATAAAGTGTGCCCATGTAACGCAACCCGTAGATGTGCGCGATCAGCCCTGAGGTCAGAGGGATCGTCGCAAGCCACAGGCTGCCCATGACGATGGCGAACAGGATCACGCTGGTGGGCGTGATCGGGAACATGATGAAGAGCGCTGAAGCCACCGTCCGCCCCACATAGATCGCGGCGAGCAGGTACTTCTTGGAATAGTACTTGCCAAGCCACCCGGCCAGCAAGGTGCCCCCGATGTTGGCCACGCCGATCAGCGAGAGGGCCACGGCTCCGAGGGCGGAGGTTGTGCTCACGCCCATGCTGTCCAGCATGCCACCCGGTGCAATCGGTCCGCACAGCTCTTCAACAAAGGCGGGGAAATGCGCGGTGATAAAGGCGAGTTGATAACCGCAGGAGAAAAAGCCCAGGAAGATGAACGTGTAGGACGGATCGCGGAACGCCTTGATCAGGATCTCGCCCATGCTCTCTTCCAGCTCTGTGCGGGTGGCAAGCTGCGGCGCACGCATCAGCGGCAAGAGCAGGAGAACAAGGATGATCGAGAGCGCGAAGATCAAAAAGATGCTCTGCCAAGGCATGAACCCCAGCATCCATTGCGCCATCGGCGGACCAAAGATCTGCCCGCCGCTGCCCGCCGCCGAGACAATCGCCAGCGACATCGACCGGTTCTCATCCGAGGCGGCGCGGCCGACGACCGCTAGGATCACACCAAAGCCAGTGCCTGCAATGCCGAAGCCCACCAGCCAGGCGTATAGCTGATGCTCGATGGGCGTGACGGAATAGGCCGACAGCACAAGCCCCAGCGCATAGATTATGGCGCCGAGGATGATCGCTTTGCGATCCCCGATTTTCTCGGCCAGCGCCCCAAACAAGGGCTGCCCGATGCCCCAGGCGAGGTTCTGAATGGCAATCGCCAGCGAGAACTCCGCGCGCAGCCAGCCAAACTCTTCCGCAATTGGAATCTGGAAGACGCCAAAGGCCGAGCGGATCGCGAAGCTTGCGACAATGATCACGCAGCCAACGATCAGAACCGGTGTAAAAAGGGGCGCACGTGCCTGCATGGGAAACCTCCATAGTCGAGACACTACGCGGAGGCCCGCATCGGTCAATTCAGCATTTTTTGCGCTGACATCACAATTTCTGATGCCTGCGCATTTCGACTGTAATCTGAAACAGCGATTATCAGTTTTCACGGCCCAGGCTTGGCCAAGTGGTCTTGCAAACCGATTCACCTATAAGTCGAAATGCTCCAAAGCAGCCTTTTCTCCGCCACATGGCCGCGTTATGGCGGAGAAATGCAAACGCTGGGCGACATTTATCAAGGCCTGATCGACGACGGCTCCCTGCAACCGGACGACGCGCAATTGACCGTTCTGCCGGAGTTTGATCGGATCAGGACCGCGCTCCAGACGCCTGTGAAGAAGGGCCTGTTCCGCAAGCCTCCCGAGCCGCCAAAGGGTCTCTATCTTTGGGGCGGGGTGGGGCGCGGCAAGTCGATGCTGATGGACCTCTTCGTCGAACATCTGGAGGGCATCCCTGCCCGCAGGGTGCATTTCCACGCCTTCATGCAGGAAATCCACAGCGCCATGCATGAAGTGCGCAAGACCGGGGTGGAAGACGCCATTGCCCCGGTGGCCGCCGATGTGGCTGCCTCGGTGCGCCTGCTCGCCTTCGACGAAATGCAGATCACCGATATCACTGACGCGATGATCGTCGGACGGCTCTTCGAGGCGCTCTTTGCTGACGGGGTTGTCGTTGTGACAACATCCAATCGGGTGCCGGATGACCTCTATCTCAACGGGCTCAACCGCGATCTCTTTCTGCCCTTCATCGCCCTGATCAAAGAGAAGATGCATGTGGTGGAACTGGCGAGCCCGACTGACTATCGGCAGGACCGACTCGGCGGGCAACCGGTCTATTTCACGCCGATCAATGCCGACGCGCGTGCTGCGATGGACGCGGTTTGGAGCGATTTTGCGGGCGGGCGAGGCGAACCCCTGATCCTCAAGGTCAAGGGCCGAGAGGTGGAGCTGCCCGCCTTCCGCAACGGTGTGGCGCGGGCCGGGTTCCACGACCTGTGCGGCAAACCACTCGGGCCCGCGGACTACCTCGCACTCGCCGAGGCGGTGAAGGTGCTGATGCTTGACAACATTCCAACCCTGTCGCGAAACAATTTCAACGAGGCGAAACGCTTTGTAACGCTGATCGACGCGCTCTATGAAGCCAAGGTGCGGCTGATTTGTTCGGCAGCCGCGAAGCCCGAGATGCTCTATCTCGAAGGCGAAGGCACATTTGAGTTCGAACGCACCGCTTCACGCCTGCGCGAAATGCAGTCGGACGGCTGGGGTCTTTAGCCCTGCGCTTCTTCTAGAACGGCCAGCAGCAGCCGCGGCGTGTCAATCTCACCCAAGGGCGTGGCCAGCGCGATGGGAACGGCGAATTCGCCTCGCGCCAGCGCAGCATTCAGGGCAGCATCGACGTAAGTATCGCTGCGGCCTTCGGCCAGCACGCGAACAAGAGTCGTCTGCAAAACATCCTGATCGGCTGCCACGTGGTCAAACCGGTCGAGGGCTCGGGCAACCAGCCATCTCAGATCATGCCTCTTGGCCGAGCGGTCCGTGATCCGTATGGGCTGTCGCAGCTGCACGCTGATCGGCGGGCCGGACAGCGCGGGCACCGGGCGCGGTAGGTCCAGCAGAAACGTCGTAGTGCGGGAGACCTGCGGCACTGACACCTGCGCGACCGGCGCTTTGTGCGAAGGTTCGGGGGCGACGCCCATCTTGAAGATCATCACGCCCGGAACAACCACCACAGCCATCGCAAGAAGTGCAACGACCGGCCACCAGACTGCAGCGGACGGTGCCTGCGGACGCACGATCATGCGCGTCAAATCCAACTCGGAAGTGCGCTCCCGACCGTTCTGATCCATGACAGTTCCCCGAGGTGCGGCCACCTCGCTGACCGAGGTTGTCTCCCGCACATCATACCCGACGCAATATATAGGTGCGCTCTCCACATGCCGTCAATATACTGCGGGTAGAGCTAAATCTAGAGTTGTGGATTTGTTCGATTTGGGACGGAAATCGCGCTTATCCGTTCTCGCGCAGGATCGCACCCGCGAGGTAGAGCGACCCGCAAATCAACACCCGTGCATTTGGTGTCTGCGCCGCGACCCGCTCCAGCGCCTCACCGACCGTCGATGCCGTCGATGCCTCGAAACCTGCTTCCTGCGCGGCCCCGGCAGTCGCCTCGGCGGGCAGGGTGTTCGTCTCACCGGGTATCGACACGGCGACCAGCGCTTGAGCAGCCTTCGCCAACGGGCCGAGATAGCCGCCAACATCCTTCGTGTTCAGCATGCCGCAAATGAGATAGGTGGGTCGGCTCGGCAGATCCGCCAGGTGCTGAGCCAGTGCCACCCCGGCTGCAGGGTTGTGCCCACCATCCAGCCACAGCTCGACATTCGGCGCGGCCTCGATCAACGGTCCTGTGCGCAAGCGTTGCATCCGAGCGGGCCATTCCGCCCGGGTGATCGCTGCCTCGCAAGCCACATTATCGATACCAAGTTGCCGCAACACCGTGAGGGCGGCGCCCGCGTTCATCATCTGATGATCACCGGGCAGGTTGGGGCGCGGCAGGTCCAGCAGCCCCTGCTCATCCTGATAGATCATCCCGTCCCGCTCGGGCCCTATGTGCCAGTGTTGCCCATGGGCCAGCACTGGCGCACCCAGCCGCGTCGCGACCTGCTCGATCACATCGAGCCCTGCCTCCTCCTGACGCGCGACGACACAGGGCACGCCACGCTTGATGATCCCCGCCTTCTCAAAGGCGATCTCGCCCAGCGTGTCGCCCAGAAACTGCTGGTGGTCGAGAGACACGGGTGTGATCACGGTCATCTCCGGCTGCGCTACGACGTTCGTCGCATCCAGCCGCCCGCCGAGACCGACCTCCAGCAAGGTGTAATCCGCAGGCACCCGCGCAAAGGCCAGAAGTGCTGCGCAGGTGGTGATCTCGAAGTAAGTGATGTTTTCCCCGTTGTTCGCAGCATAACACTCGTCCAGCACCGCCGTCAGATCATCTTCCGAGATCAATTGCCCTGCGACGCGGATGCGCTCGTGGAACCGAGCGAGATGGGGGCTGGTATAGGCATGCACCGTCTTGCCTGACGCCTCCAGGCCCGCGCGGATCATTGCAAGCGTCGAGCCTTTGCCGTTGGTCCCGGCAATATGGATCACCGGGGGCAGGTCATTCTGCGGGTTGCCAAGAGCGGCGAGCAGGCGCCAGACCCGATCCAGTGTCAGATCGATGATCTTGGGGTGCAAGGTCATCATCCGTTGCAGGATGACGTCCGATGAGGCGGAGGTCATTTCTGCTCGGGCTCGGCGGCTTTGTCTTCTTCTTCCGACAGCGCATGTGGAAGGTCCGCGGGCGGCTCCGGCGGTGGCAAATCACCCCGCACCGCGGGCGGCAGGCCCAGCAGCATCCGCGTAATCGAGATCAGCTCATCCCGCATCTGCCCGCGTGGGGTGACCCGGTCGAGCATCCCGTGATCCAGCAGGTACTCTGCCCGCTGAAACCCCTCGGGTAGCTTCTCGCGGATCGTCTGTTCGATCACCCGCGGGCCAGCAAAACAAATCAGCGCGTTGGGCTCGGCAATATGCACATCGCCCAGCATCGCATAGCTGGCCGTCACGCCACCCGTGGTGGGGTGCGTCAGCACAACGATGTACGGAAGGCCCGCCTCTTTCAGCATCTGCACCGCCACCGTGGTGCGCGGCATCTGCATAAGGCTCAGGATGCCTTCCTGCATCCGCGCGCCGCCAGCAGCAGAGAAGAGGATCAAGGGGCGCTTGAGTTTCACAGCTTCCTGGGCGGCTGCGATGATGGCATTGCCCACGTACATGCCCATGGATCCGGCCATGAAGGAGAAGTCTTGTGCCGCAGCCACGATCGGCGTGCGCCCGATCTCGCCACTGGCGACCAGCATCGCCTCGGCCTCATTGGTCTGCTTCTGCGCCGCCTTCAGCCGATCCGGATAGCGTTTCTGGTCCCGGAAGTTCAGCGGATCCGCCTTGGGCGCTTCCACCGGTACTTCGGTGAAAATGCCGCCATCAAACAGCGCTGTGAAGCGGTCGCGCGGCGTGATGTGCATGTGGTGATTGCAGTTGGTGCAGACGTTCAGGTTGTCCGACACTTCGCGATGGAACAGCATTGTCCCGCATTCGGGGCATTTGGTCCACAGATTGTCCGGCGTCTCGCGGCGCGAGAAGATCGAATTGATCCGCGGCCGGACATAGTTCGTGATCCAGTTCATGGCGGTTCCTTTGGCGTCCCTTGCCTCTAGTTAATCCCGTCCCGGGGAAAGTGCAATCAACGGCGGATGGCCAGACGGGCCGCCAGCCAGCTGACCAGCATGAAGCCAAAATCGACCGGAAGCCAAGCCGCCACAGCCTCGCTGTCGGCCAGTGAAAACGGGCTGTGGTAGAGTGCGAGGCCGGAGAGGCTGTCCGGCATTGAGATGATCAGGATGGCTGTGACGTTGTTGACAAAATGCACCGCAATGACCGGGCCGAGCGTGCCCGCGCGGGCGGTGAGGTCGGCCATCAAGAGCCCGAACACCGTCGCCCAGATTGCGATGGCTTGCGCATTTGGCCCCGCCTCTTCGGGCAGGTAGTGTCCAAGGCCAAAGAGGACCGATGGGATCAGCATCCACACCAGCGGGGCGCGAAACCGTGCGGCCAGTTGCTGTTGGAGATAGCCGCGAAAGAGCACCTCCTCGGCGCTCACCTGAATGAGGACGGACAGAAGAGAGACCGGCAACAGGATTAGCCAGACACCAAGGTTGAGGTTCGAGACCAGCGGTGCATCCATCCCCCAGGGCGGCAAAACCCAGATCACCGCGTTGATCACGATCAGAACGGTCAGAACGTCCCGCAGTTGCCTGAAACATAAGGGCAGATCACCCAGCGTCCCGCCGAAGCCGCGCTTGTGGACCACGCGCAAGGCCACGGCCACGCCGACGATCATGAACCCGAAACTGAAGAGCAGCAGGAACATCGCCATCGGCGTGTCGCCCCGATCGAGCGTATCGGCAAAGCTGCGGGCATTACGGCCCTGCCAGGTGAAGAGCGTCTGAAAGAAGGTCTGATTGCAGATCAGATAGACGCCGGCGGCAATGATCAGACCCATGACCAGCCGCCAGATCTGAGCCGTCTCGCGGGCGGGTGCGATCAGGCGCTCATGCGCGCGGTAAGCGGTGCGCCAGAACATGGATCACTCTCCTTACGCGTCTGCTCGTGCGTATTCCTGATCGTCCTGCGGGATGCTCACACGCGCCTCGCGCAAAAGCTCCGCAGCCCCCGTCAAATGGCCAGCCACCGTCTGCAACAGGCTCATCAGAACCTTCGGGTCCGTCTCGATCACCGCTCGAAACTCATCGGCGCCGATGCGGAGGAACTTAGTCTCTTCCTGCGCCACGAGATCCAACTGCCGCGGTTCATCGAGGATGACAGCCAGATCGCCGATCAACCGACCCGGACCCACGGCTGTCACATCATGCCATTCGTCATCGTCATCACGGTAGCCCATCATGGCATAGCCGGACAGACACAGGTAGGCCGCGTCCGGTTTTTCGCCCATCGTAAAGATGCGCTGGTCCTTCTTGGCCTTGTACCATTGGGCCGAGAAGGCAAGCAGCCGCTGCGAGCGCGAATCCAGGTTCTCGAAGAGCGGCGTGCGCGAGATGACCCGGATTTTCCGGCGCAAATCATCGGAGCCGCTGTCCTCCGTCTCGGTGCTGTCACCCTGCTCCTCACCATCGATGCGCCCGTTCTTGATCTCGACGAACATGTCATAGGCCGTCGGGTTCTCGAACTTGTCTTCCAGGAAGATCATCGTGGTATTGGGCAGCAGGTCCTGCAGCTTGGCGCGCGCGCGTTTGCGGCTCGCCGCATCGTGGCTGGCCAGAACGGTGTCGAGGATCAGGATATCGGGCCGCTTGATCCCGGCCCGGCTGAAGGCCGCGCGCTCCTGGAACACACCGGCCAGATTGGTCCCGCCGAGCCCGGTCTTGACGTCGAGAATAGTCTCGGCGACCTGTCGTTTGAGGCCATGTTTCGACAGGACCTCGGCGACGAGATCTTCGATCAATTCGCCCTGCACACCCGCCATGGACGAAACGCGCCCATAGAGCGCGTTCTCAATGAGCGTCAGGCGCGGCAGGTAGTTTTCCGGCAGGATCGGCACAAAAAGCCCACGCATCCGCTCGCGCATCTCTTCGCCCTTGCTCGCACGGATTTCCAGGATTTCCGTCTTGAAGCTTTCAGGGAAACCGGGGCCGATCTGTTCTGCGGTGAAGGCGAATGGGACTGTCAGGAGCAGAGTAAATTCTTCCTCCGTCAGCGCCCCATCACCCTTCTCCTTGCGCCGGGTGGCGATGTCGACGAGGCGGTCATAAAGCTCCTCTTCAATATCCAGTGCGGTGAACAACGGATGGCTCGTGCCGTCACGCCCGAAGGTCTGGTGCAGCGTCTCGATCAGCGTTTGCGAGATGGCGATGGCCTGTTCCGCCAGATTGAGCTCGGTGATGAGTTCGACCAACCCGCTTTCCGCGGCCAGCCCGCGCTGCGAAATCTGGCGTTTGGGCGCGGCAAACATCAGGTTACCGCCCAGCGGGATTGACGGGTTGAATTCCTCCGGGTGTAGCCGGTTCACATATTCGTTGAGGCCCTCTTCGATCAGCCGCGCGTGCACCTCATCGCGCAGCGAGACAATCGAGGCGGCGAGCTGCGTGTGCGCGTCCGCGTCCATGCGCGACGTCAGCATCCGGCGGAACATCAACTCGTCAATGCCCATCGCTTCAACCAGCTGGAACCACCAGCCGCGAATATCTTCGGCCGAGCTCAGCCCTGCCAGCCCAGGATCCAGCCAATCGGCCTTGATACTGTCCAGACTGTTGCCTGCCCGTTTGGCCTCGGTCGTCTTGCGATCCTTGCGGTCGGGGTCCCACAGCACCGTCTTCGGGCTCGATTTGAGCGGCATCAACAGGTTGTCGCCCAACGTGCCATCAAAGAGATAAGGCCGGGAATGAGCATAGCCGATGCGCGCCGCGATCACCGATTGGTGCAGTTCCGACAAATCATGCCCGGTGACGGTCACGCTGCCCCGTGCGGGCAGCACTTCCCGCGTCAGAAGTTCGGCCAGCGCCGTACGTTCCACCTGGCTGGTTGTCTGGATCGCCACACGCGCGCCCGCCGGTATCTCGAGGCTGATGCTTTCCAGAACCGGGTTTCCATCCGAATTGCGCACGGTCACATTGTCGATGGAGATCGCGCCATCGAGGTGCGGCACCTCTTCGGGCTCACCCTCAAAGAGCTTCTCGTCGATCATGCCTTTCGGCGCGAAACGCTCTGTCACGATATCCCAGCGCAGCGACATATCCTGCACCTGGTTGTAATAGGTCAGCAGCTCTTTCCAAGGGGAGCTGAGATCCTTGTAAGCCGCCAGTGCCGCGACCAGCGCGCCCACGGTGATGTCGCCCCGGATCGCAAGGTATCCGCCCGCGGAATAGAAGAAGAAGGGCGTCAGCTGCGTAATGAAGTTGTTGAGAAACTTCATGAAAAATTTCTTCTGGTAGATCTGGAAGCGGATCTCGAAGAGCCGCCCCAGGCGGTCCGTGAACGTCGCAAGACGATAGCGCAGGCCGCCATTTGTGCGCAGATCACCAATGCCCGCCGCTGTCTCGCCGATCTCGGAGGAGAAGCTGCGCACCTCTACGATGCGCTTCTTGTTCAGCTGGTTGATCTGGCGCTGCAGCATCGGGATGAGCCAGGCCTGCAGCGGGATCAGCGCGACACCTGCCAGCCCGAACCACACGCTCTGGGCAAAGAGGAAGATCACGATGATCAGCATCTGCCCCGCCTGGAACACCGGTTGTGCCACCGCATCGCCCATCAGCCCGCCCATGGGCTCGGCCTCGGATGTGACCATCGACACCAATTCGCCCTGGCTCGTATTGCGGAAATAGCTGCGTGGAAAGCGCGTCATCCGGTTGATCAGCCGATAACGGAAGCGCCGCAGCATGCGTTCGGCCAGCACACCCTTCATTGTATTCAACCGCATTTTCAGCAGCCCGTGCACCAGCACCGCGCCCAGATAGGCAAAGCACAGGGCCATCAGGAACTGTGTCTGGGTCATACTGATCCCGATCACCGTCACCGTTTCTGTGGCGGCCCCGATGGCATCGTTGATGATCCGCTTCGGCAGCTCGAGCGTGGCGTAGAGGAACGGGAAGGTGAAGAGCGTGAAGAACAGCAGAAAGAGCTGCTCTCGTTTGGAAAATTTCCAAATGAACGCAAAGAGTGAAGATTCCATGCAATGGCTTTCGGTATAGGGCTGACGCAGCACCGGGTGCGGGGCGTCAGGCGCACACTCACGGGTGATTCAACTACTTAGGGCTGCACCTATGCCAATACAAGCGCACATATGGTCAGGCCGTGTGCATATCTGAACGCTTGTGGCTTGCAGGCCATCGGGGGGTTGGCTATTCGAACAGGGACGTTTTTGAGGGGGAGACAGCCCATGACCAGCCAGCGCTTCGACAAATCCAGACTGCCCAGTCGCCATGTAACCGAAGGGCCCGCGCGCGCGCCGCATCGGTCGTATTACTACGCCATGGGCATGACGGAGGAGGAGATTCACCAGCCGCTGGTCGGTGTCGCCACCTGCTGGAACGAGGCCGCCCCCTGCAACATCGCGCTCAACCGTCAGGCGCAGGCCGTCAAGATGGGCGTGAAGCGCGAATACGGGACGCCGCGCGAATTCACCACCATCACCGTGACGGATGGAATCGCCATGGGACATGAGGGTATGCGCTCGTCCCTCGCCTCGCGCGAGGCCATCGCCGATACGGTCGAATTGACCATGCGCGGGCATTGCTACGACGCCATCGTAGGGCTCGCGGGCTGCGACAAATCCCTGCCCGGCATGATGATGGCGATGATCCGGCTGAACGTGCCCTCCGTGTTTCTTTATGGCGGGTCGATCTTGCCCGGGCGGCTGAACGGCAAGGACGTGACCGTGCAGGACGTCTTCGAAGCGGTGGGCCAGCATCAGGCGGGCAATATGACCACCTGCGAGCTAGAGAAGCTCGAAGCCGTTGCGTGTCCCTCCGCAGGCGCCTGCGGCGGCCAGTTCACCGCAAACACCATGGCCTGTGTGTCAGAGGCCATTGGTCTCGCCCTTCCAAACTCCGCGGGTGCACCTGCGCCTTATGAGAGCCGCGACGCCTATGCCGAAGCCTCGGGCGCGGCGGTGATGAACCTGATCGAGAAAAACATCCGCGCGCGGGACATCGTCACGCGCAAGAGCCTCGAAAACGCCGCGCGGATCGTCGCGTGCACGGGTGGGTCGACCAACGCGGGCCTGCACCTGCCCGCAATGGCCCATGAGGCAGGCATCGATTTCTTCCTTGAAGATGTCTGCGAGATCTTCCGCGACACGCCTTATTTCGTCGACCTGAAGCCCGGCGGCCAGTATGTGGCGAAAGACATGTACGAGGTGGGCGGCGTCCCCGTGGTCATGAAAGAGCTGCGCAAGGCGGGGCTGATCCACGAAGACTGCATGACCGTGACCGGCTGCTCCATCGGCGAAGAGCTGGACAAGGTCTCGCTTGAAGCGGATGGCCGCGTGATCTACCCGGTCGAAACCCCGCTCAGCACGACGGGCGGCGTGGTCGGCTTGAAAGGCAACCTCGCCCCGGAAGGCGCCATCGTGAAGATCGCCGGGATGGAGCCGCAGCACCTCCTCTTCACCGGCCCCGCGCGCGTCTTCGAATGCGAGCAGGACGCCTTCGAGGCGGTGCAGAACCGCACCTATGAAGAAGGCGACGTCTTCGTGATCCGCAACGAAGGCCCCGCGGGCGGGCCCGGCATGCGCGAGATGTTGGCGACCACAGCCGCCCTCTCGGGTCAAGGCATGGGCAAGAAGGTGGCGCTGATCACCGATGGCCGCTTCTCGGGTGCCACGCGCGGGTTCTGTGTCGGCCACGTGGGTCCCGAGGCGGCGCATGGTGGGCCCATCGCGCTGCTGAAAGACGGCGACATGATCACGCTCAACGCGCTCGAAGGCACCATCTCGGTCGATGTGTCGGATGACGAGATGGCCGAGCGCAAGGCTGCCTGGACCGGGCCGCGCCCGACGATCTATGGCGCAGGCGCGCTCTGGAAATATGCCAAGCTCGTGGGCCCGACATATCTTGGCGCGGTCACGCATCCCGGCGCCAAGGAAGAAGGTCACGAGTATATGGCGCTCTGATCGGTATCGCTGGTGCCCGCCATACGCGGGGCCAGCCATCACACGACACAATCAAGAAAAAAGAAGCGGATTGTCCCGCAATCGTGGTTTATACTCTCGCAACCCTTTCGGTGGATAACCGAAATGCGCAGCGCGAGGCAGACAGGACGGATGGGTAAAAGCGGCGACACCTTCTGGGACACGGCGATCTATCGCCGGGCGCTGCACCGCTGGGCGCTGTCGGCGCGCGACGCCAAGACAGCCAAGCTGAGCCTGCTGCGGCGACAGCGCACCCGTGCGCGGATGTTGCGCGCTCATCTCGACCGTCTCATTCACACCGCGGACGAACGTCTGGCCCTGCCGGTCGTAGGGTCAAACAGCTTTCCGAAACCGCACAATGCCGATTGGTCCTGGCGCCCCGAGCTCTGGCGCGGCCCGTTGGCAACCCCGGGGCAGGCCGGGATCCGGAATCAGGCAAAGGTCGGAGATGAGATCACCGTTTTCCATGATTGCGACCGGTCAGAGCTCACCCTGCGGCAGGTCCGAAACGCACGGCAGGAAGACCTCGCACCATACGGGTTGCGGGTCGATGTCTTCCGATTTGACGGCTCCTTTCTCTCGGTCGTGCTCGACTTGCCGGACCCCGCCATCGACGGGTTGAAACGCACGCATATCCTGCAACTGAGCACCCTCATCGACATGGAAAAGCCCATTGAGATCTTCGCGCGGCTGAACATTCGGCACGGTCCCAACACCGAACAGATGGTGCGCGAGTTCGATCTGCGGGATGCATCCGTCACCGTGGATTTCGATCTCGCCTATTCCAACCTGAACGAACAGCGCGTCGAACGGGCCTGGATTGACCTGATCTTCGAGGGGCCGGACATGAATCTTGTGACCCTGCGGGATCTGACCTTCTCGCGCCGTCAACGCGCGCAGATCTAGGAGACGTTACGGATGGGCGAATTGGTCGTAACCAAAACCAAGATGCAAGGCGGGGTCTGGCAAGGTATCGTTTCCGGCGGTGGAACGACCGCACCAGAGATCAGCGTCACCCATCTCGAGACACAGGTGCCGGACGTCACGATGACAGCCGTTGATGGGACCACCGATTGGCTTCTGCAGTTCCCCCTGCCTGCCGAGGCCATTGCTGACGGGGTTCAGACCATCTTGATCAGCAACGCCGAAACCGGGGCACGGTTGGACAGCGTCACGTTGATCGCGGGGGAAGCTCTGGGCGACGATCTGCGCGCCGAGGTCGATCTGCTGCGCGCTGAGCTTGATCTGCTGAAACGCGCCTTTCGCCGCCACTGTGTCGAGACCGCCTAAATGAAAAACCCCGCCGTTCAGGGGCGGGGTTCTTTGTGTGTCTGAGTTGGCGGGGATTACTCCACCGGCACCAGCGCATTCAGACCTTTGAGAATATCGATGGCATAGGCCAGCTGATAATCCTCTTCGCGCAGTGCCGCTGCCGCTTCTGCCTTGGCCCGGTCCGCTTCGATCTGTTTGATCTCATCTTCCGACAGGCTGTCGTTGTTCAGGCTGCCGCGCAAATCCGCTTCGGAACGCAAGCTGCGCGGCGAGTCGTCCTCTTCCTCTGTCTCGGGCACACGCCGGGGCTGCTCCACCACGATGTCCGGAGAGACGCCCAGCGACTGGATCGAGCGGCCCGACGGGGTGTAGTAGCGTGCGGTGGTCAGGCGCATCGCGCCCTCGCCTCGCAGCGGCATCACCGTCTGCACCGACCCTTTGCCAAAGCTCTTGGTTCCCACGACGATCGCGCGGCGGTGATCCTGCAGCGCACCGGCAACGATCTCGGAGGCCGAGGCCGAACCACCATTTATCAGAACCACGATTGGCTTGCCCTCGGCCAGGTCACCGGAGGTGGCGTTGAAACGCTCCCCGTCCTGGATCTCGCGGCCCCGGGTGCTCACGATCTCGCCTTCTTCGAGGAAAGCGTCCGACACCCGGATCGCCTGGTTCAGCAGACCACCTGGATTGTTGCGCAGGTCGATCACGATGCCATTGATCTTGTCGATCCCGCCCGCTTCTTCGATCTGCTCTTCGAGACCCGCTTCGAGGTTGGTGTAGGTTTGGTCGTTGAACGTTGTGACGCGCAACACGACCGTATCGCCTTGAGTCCGTGTGCGCACTGCGGTCAGCTTGATGGTGTCGCGGATGATCGACACGTCAAAGGGCTCTACCTCGCCCTCGCGAACGATCGTGATCAGGATTTCCGAGCCCACCGGCCCCCGCATCATCTCCACCGCTTCATCCAGCGTCAGGCCGAGCACGGATTCCCCATCCACATGGGTGATGAAATCGCCCGCCTCGACACCGGCCTCATCCGCAGGTGTGCCGTCGATGGGCGAGACGACCTTCACAAAGCCCTCTTCCTGCGTGACCTCGATGCCGAGGCCCCCAAACTCACCGCGGGTCTGGACGCGCATCTGCGCGGCGTCATCGGGCGAGAGGTAGCTGGAATGCGGATCGAGCGAGGTCAGCATCCCGTCAATCGCCGCTTCGATCAGTTCCTTGCTGTCCACTTCTTCGACAT
Source organism: Roseobacter cerffii (assembly GCF_054226325.1). Taxonomy (NCBI): domain Bacteria; kingdom Pseudomonadati; phylum Pseudomonadota; class Alphaproteobacteria; order Rhodobacterales; family Roseobacteraceae; genus Roseobacter; species Roseobacter cerffii. The sequence continues at coordinate 163,760 of NZ_CM135757.1, read as the reverse complement.
ATTGCGCCCGGATCCGCTCAAAGATGTCACCGAAGAGATCGAGTTGCTCGTAGACATTGCTCGACTTCGCGCTTTCCTGCGCCAGAAGGGGCCCTACCACCTGCGTGGTCGCAAGGATACCTGCGAGGGTGCCGCCCACTGCCGCCATGGCAAGTTTTTTCATTGGTCTCTATCCATCCTTATCGGTTCGGAACCAGAGGCTCGGGTCCTCGGGCACGTTCTGATGTCTTACTTCTATATAGAGCGTTTCTGACCGCTCGATGCCAGTGTCATCACCATCTGTTGACAATTCCCGCCGGTTTTCAGCCGCAGCGTCCCCCATAAGCCCCAAGGGTGCGCCCACGTCAATGACCTCCCCGGCGGTACCGTAAACAACGTCCAAACCTGCCAGAATAAAGAGCACATCGGCCTGTGGCTCCAGAATCACCACCTGTCCGAGATCGAGCAGAGGCCCGGTATAGCGGATTGTCGCCGCAACCGGGCTGGTGACAATGGCCTCGGGGCGCGTTGCCATGATGATGCCGGGCCGTGTCACCCCCGCCGCATCCGCCGCCCCCGCTGCGCGCAGAATGATGCCCTGGACCGGCAGTTGAAGATCGCCCTTGTTACCAGCGAGTGTTGTTGGTGCCGGGACCGTCACATCGACTGCCACACGGGACAACCCGCGCGCAAAACTGTCGAGCGTTTCGGCAGAGGCAAGCAGGATCGCCTCGCGCACCGGGTCTTGCGTGAACCGCATGGGCAGTTCGGTGCGTTCTGCAATCGCCTGGTTCAGTGCGGTGCGCGCGGCCTGTACCTGGTTCAGCCCCTTGGTCAATTGACCCGCCGCATCCGTTTGCATGGCGCGCAAGATCTGCAGATCCTCGAGATCACGCCGCAGGTTGCTGGCCCGCGCATTCAAGGCCGGGGTCATCTCCGCCAGCAGCATCCCGGAGCGCGCCGTACCCATCGGCCCCGCGGGGTGCAGGAAAGCAATGGGAGACTGTTGCGCGCCGATCCGTTGCAGCACCGCCAACAGTGCGGCGACCTCTTCATTCCGCGCTTGCAGCTGTGCGGCCAGTTGCGCCTCGCGCACTGATGCCTGCCGCAAACCGCTGCGCAAGGTGGCCAACCCTTCCTCGAAGGCCTGAATGGTCTGGGTCAGCGCGCGCACCCGGTCGCGGGCGGATTCGGCGGCTTCAAGCTGCTCAGAGGCCGCCTGCAACATGGCCATCGCGGCACGGGCACGGTCGGCATTTTCCGGCTGCGCAACAGCCCAAGAGGGTAGCAGCAGGAAAATGATCCACGCGAGCCATTTCATGACAGCAAGCACCGTCCCGTCATCTCTGGTGGCGGATCGATCCCCATCAGGTGCAGGACCGTCGGTGCCAGATCGGCCAGACGCCCGTCACTCAGCTCAGCACCCTCTGGGCCGCCCACCACCGCAACCGGCACGGGGTTCAGCGTATGCGCCGTATGCGGCCCACCCGTCTCGGGGTCGATCATCACATCGCAATTGCCGTGATCTGCGGTCACGATCATCGCACCGCCCACGGCCTCCAGCGCGTCGAGCGCGGCACCCAGCCCCTGATCAACCGCCTCACAGGCCTTGATCGCGGCACCCAGATCGCCGGTATGCCCCACCATATCCGGGTTGGCATAATTCACGACAATCAGGTCATATCCCGCCTCGATTGCGCTCACCAAAGCCTCGGTCACCTCACCCGCCGACATCTCGGGCTGCAGATCATAGGTGGCGACATCCGGGGACTTCGGCATTTTCCGGTCCTCGCCATCGAAAGACACTTCTTCGCCGCCGTTCAGGAAGAAGGTCACATGCGGATACTTCTCCGTCTCTGCCAGCCGGAACTGGCGCAGCCCCTTCTGCGAGACCCAGTCGCCCAGCGTGTTCACGATCTCGGGCTTGGGGTACATCACCGACATATATTCGGAATGCGCCTCGGAATACTGCGCCATGCCCATCAGCGCGGCCCAGTTGGGCCGGTCACCGGTTGTAAAAGCATCGAACTGCGGATCACCAATCGCCGCCATAATCTCACGTGCCCGGTCCGCGCGAAAGTTCAGACAGAACACCGCATCGCCGTTCTTGGCGCCTGTGTATCCTTCGAGCACTGTTGGCAGGATGAACTCATCCGTTTCATCGCGGGCATAGGCCTCGGCGACAGCGGTTTCCGCATCCGCCGCGCTGGTCCCCTCGCCCTTGACGATGGCGGCATAGGCCTTCGACACCCGATCCCAACGGTTGTCACGGTCCATCGCATAGTAGCGGCCCGTGACCGTCGCGATTGTCGCGCGATCCGGCAGCGCCTCCTGAAGTGTCTCAAAATAGCCCTGCGCCGTCTTCGGCCCCACGTCCCGCCCGTCTGTCAGCGCATGAATGACAACCGGCACGTTCGCCGCATTGAGCGCCTTGGCCGCCGCGATCATATGGGTGAGATGCCCGTGCACTCCACCATCCGACACCACGCCAATCAGATGCGCCGTGCCACCCGTGCCATGCAGCCGCGTGATGAAGGCTTTCAGCCGCGTGTTTTCTGCAAAGGTCCCCTCTTCGATCGCCAGATCGATCTGGCCGAGGTCCATCGCCACCACGCGGCCAGCGCCGATGTTCGTATGGCCCACCTCGGAATTGCCCATCTGCCCTTTCGGCAGGCCCACATCCGGGCCAAATGTCGTCAGTGTCGCATTTGGACAGGTCGCCATGATCCGGTCCATCGTGGGTGTCTCAGCCAGCAGCGGTGCATTGCCCTCGCGGCGGTCACTGATCCCCCATCCGTCGAGGATACAAAGGACAACGGGCTTCTTCGCAGACATGAATACTGGCTTCCGGTTTTGGCGGTTCGCCTCCTTCTAACGGCTGTCGGAGCGCGGGTGAACCCGTTTCACCACCGTCCGTCAATGCGTATGCAGCGTGCCATTCTCACCGACGAATTTCGTGCCGGTGTTCAACCGTGGCGGATAGCTTCCCTGGGACAGCCCATGTTCGATCAACGTCTTGGGCGGGATATCCCGACAGCCGTACTCCTCCAGGTACTCAATACAATCCGCATAGCCGGTTTTACCCTGATAGTTCGCTTTCAATTCTTCATAGGCCCGCTGCAAGCGCGGCTGGTCCATATTGGTTCCGAAGTCAATCCGGCTGCCCTTGTCGTTGCCGTATTTGAAATGCGGCTTGCTGATCTCGACGTGCAAATGGCAGGCCGCAGGCACGCCGATGAACCAGCCGCCGTCGTCTGCGCGCGTTTTCGCGTAGAGCTGCAGCGGTGCCTGATCCGCTTTGCGCTGCAAAAGCTGCAAAGATTGGACGGTACCGCTCTGATCGGCTCGCGCGCGCAGCTGCATCATTCTGGCATCCGCCCGGGATTGCCCGGCGCCACCCGCATCTCTCCGCAACTTTTTCCGTGGTGATCTGACCTGAAGCATGACGACTCTCCTCGAGTGACCTATCCCGCCCGTATGTACGCTATGCATGTGATCCCAACCGGTCAATCAGCTGAGCCTCGCCGCGCACGCAGAGGCTTGCGACTGGCAAGCGCTTTGGTCATAACAGCAGCGCAAAGCCAAAGGACCCGCCTCCCATGCAGCAGCCGCCCGAAACCAAGATCGTTGAGAGTTTCCGCATCGCCTGTGATGGCGGTGAAGGTGCCCTGGGCCACCCGCGTGTCTGGCTGCAGATCCCGAAAGACACCGGTTGGGTCGAATGTGGCTACTGTGACTGCAAATACATCCACAAGAGTTTCGCCGAGAAGTCCTGAACTGCGCCCTTTTTCTGCCCTTTTCAGCGGTTAGGTCCGCGACGAGCAAAGGAGCAGTGCCGTGCAGATCGAGGCCCCTGATCAACCAATCCCGTTCTCCATCGCAGCCATCGCGCTCGGCGGGCTGGGTCTTTTTATTGCCTTGCTGGTCATGTTCGCAGGCCCTTTTGCACCCCAGCCAGACATCGGCACCACGATGGGCGAGATCGCGGGCAACATGCGTGCCGCCGCCTGGCGCTCATTGTTCGGTTTGGAACAGCCAGATACGACAGTTGTGCAACGCGCTTGGGATGTTGACCGCATCTTGATGGTGGCGGCACCTGCCGCGGGTGTGCTCGGCATTCTCATGGCCACCACAGCCTACATACGCCGCGAGCCGAAACAGGTGGCTGGCTACGGCATGGCACTGAGCGTCTGTGCTATCTTCGTCCAGGTCCTGCTGATCATCGTAATGATCATCGCGGGTGTCATGCTGCTGATCGGGATACTGCAGAACATGGACTCCATCTTCGGGTAGTACCCACCTCACCGAAGCCTTTCTGGACTTCGCCGCGCTGTCACGCCATGTAGGCAGACAACAGCGTGGGAGACGGGCATGGCATTCGGCAAAGGGCATCATCTTCATCTGATCGACGGATCAGCCTTCATCTTCCGCGCCTATCACGCGCTGCCGCCACTCACCCGAAAGTCCGACGGCCTACCCATCGGCGCGGTTTCAGGCTTCTGCAACATGCTGCAGCGCTATGTGGAGACGAGCACGGGTGACGATGCTCCCACGCATGTCGCCGTGATCTTCGACAAGGGCAGCCACACCTTCCGCAACGAGATCTACGACCAGTACAAGGCCAACCGCGAGGCGATGCCCGAGGATCTGCGCCCGCAAATCCCTCTGACGCGACGCGCGACCGAGGCCTTCAACATCGCCTGCAAGGAGCTGGAAGGTTACGAGGCCGACGACATTATCGCCACGCTCTCGGTACAGGCGCGGGCCGCCGGTGGGCGCTGCACCATCATCAGCTCGGACAAGGATCTGATGCAGCTGGTCGGCGACGGTGTCGAAATGCTCGACGCGATGAAGAACAAGCGCATCGACCGCGACGGTGTGTTTGAGAAATTCGGCGTCTATCCGGACCGCGTCGTAGACGTGCAAGCGCTTGCCGGTGACAGCGTCGACAATGTCCCAGGCGCGCCGGGGATCGGGGTCAAGACGGCGGCCCTTCTGATCAACGAATACGGTGATCTCGACGCGCTGCTGGAACGCGCCGAAGAGATCAAACAGCCCAAGCGCCGCCAAACCCTGATCGATCACGCAGACCAAATCCGGCTGTCGCGCCAACTGGTGCTGCTGGAAGAAAACACACCGTTGGATTTCACCCTCGACGATCTGGAAGTGCGCACGCCGGACCCCGAGCAGCTGATGCCGTTCCTGGCCGAGATGGAGTTCCGCACCCTTACCAAGCGCATCGCCACGCAGCTCGAAGTCGAACCACCCGAGATCGACGACACCCCCGCCTCCGCGCCCGAAGCGCCGGAAATCGAGGAGGTGCCCTTCGACCGTGCGGGCTATTCCAAAATCGGCACCGCGGACGAGTTGCAGGCCTGGATCGACCAGATTTACGAGCGCGGCTACGTGGCTGTCGATACCGAGACCACCGGCCTCAACGAGATGACCGCCGATCTGGTTGGCATCTCGCTCAGCGTCGAACCGGGGCAGGCCTGTTACGTGCCGCTCATTCACAAGAAGAGCAGCAGTGATGATCTCTTCGGCTCCGATGATCTGGCCGACGGCCAGATGGCGGTGGACGAGGCGCTGGAGATGCTGAAACCCATGCTCGAAGACCGCTCGATCCTCAAGATCGGTCAGAACATGAAGTACGACCTGAAGATCTTCGCCCGCCACGATATCACCGTGGCCCCCATCGACGACACGATGCTGATGTCCTACGCCATGCACGGCGGCCTGCACAATCATGGCATGGACACGCTTGCCGAGCGCTACCTCAACCACACACCGATCCCGATCAAACCCTTGTTAGGCTCTGGTAAATCGGCGATCACCTTCGACAAGGTGCCGCTGGACGACGCCGTACCCTACGCCGCCGAAGATGCCGATATCACCCTGCGCCTCTGGCAGCAGTTCAAGCCCTCGCTGCACCGCGCCCAGGTCACCCGGGTCTATGAGACGCTCGAACGCCCGATGGTGCCCGTGCTGGCGCAGATGGAACGGACCGGCATCAAAGTCGATCGCGACACGCTCAGCCGCATGTCCAACGCTTTCAGCCAGAGCATGGCGGGGCTTGAGGCGGAAATCCATGAGTTGGCGGGGCGCAGCTTCAACGTCGGCTCTCCCAAACAGCTGGGCGAAATCCTGTTCGACGAGATGGGGCTGGAAGGCGGCAAGAAGGGCAAGACAGGCGCCTATGCTACCGGCGCGGATGTGCTGGAAGACCTCGCTACCGAACACGAACTGCCCGCCCGCGTGCTCGACTGGCGCCAGATCAGCAAGCTGAAATCGACCTATACCGACGCGCTGCAGGACCATATCAACGACGAGACAGGGCGCGTGCACACATCGTACTCGATTGCCGGTGCCTCCACGGGCCGTCTCGCCTCGACCGACCCCAACCTGCAGAACATCCCGATCCGCACCGAGGAGGGCCGCCGCATCCGCGAGGCCTTTGTGGCAGAAGACGGCAAGACACTTGTCGCCCTAGATTACTCGCAGATCGAGCTGCGCATCCTCGCGCATATCGCCGACATCCCCGCGCTGAAGGAGGCCTTCACGCGAGGCGACGACATCCACGCCATGACCGCCTCCGAGATGTTCGACGTGCCCATGGACGAGATGACGCCCGAAATCCGCCGCCGCGCCAAGGCGATCAACTTCGGCGTGATCTACGGCATCTCGGGCTTTGGCCTCGCGCGCAACCTGCGCATCCCACGCGGCGAGGCGCAGGAGTTCATCAACCGATATTTCGAACGCTTCCCGGGCATCCGCACCTACATGGACGACACCAAAGCCTTCGCGAAAGAGCACGGCTATGTGCAGACGCTCTTTGGACGGCGTATCCACACGCCCAACATCGGTGCCAAGGGTCCGCATGCGGGCTTTGCCGCCCGCGCCGCGATCAACGCGCCGATTCAGGGCACCGCCGCCGACGTCATCCGCCGCGCTATGGTCCGGATGCCCGATGCCATCGCAAAGTTGCCCGCCAAGATGCTGCTGCAGGTGCATGACGAACTGCTCTTCGAAGTGGAGCAAGGCGCGGAAGACGATCTGATCGGGGCGGCGCGCGATGTCATGGAAGCCGCCTGTGATCCCGTTGTGAAGCTCGATGTGCAGCTCAGCGTCGATGCGGGGCAGGGCGAGAACTGGGCCGTCGCGCACTAACCTTGCGTCTGCGACTCCGGTCGCACCAGCCGTGCCACGATCCGCCGGGTGATCGGCGCGACCACCAGCACTGTGGGGAAGGCCACCGCCCAGCTGGGCAGCCAGTTCGTCATCCAGAGCAGCACGAACCCGTCGATCCAACCGACCGTCCGCACCGTCGCAATCCCCGAGACGATGAACGACATCAGGCCGGACAGAATGAAGCCGAAAAGGACGTGTTGGTAACGGGCGGGAATCATGACTGCTCTCCTGCAAGGACGCCGCGACTATAGGACCAGCGGACCCGATTGCCATGTGCCGCCGCGCACAGAACGCCCGCTATCTGCGCAGCCTTTGCAGATGCTCTCGGTGCTCCTCCGGCGGTGCCGCGCGCGCATATCCGACACTCACCCATCCGTCGTAAGCAATATCCATCAGGCCGGTGGCCAACGCTTCCAGTCGGGCGGCGCCGTCTGGCGGGTCGGAGATTTGCACATGTCGGATCAGCTTGGCATGCGCCTCCAGCACCTCAACCGCATCGCCGTGCAACACTTCGGCCTCATAGCTGTCGAACTGCAATCCAACATTTGACGCCCCGACCTCCTGCAGGATTGCCGCCGCCTGATCATAGCCGTTCAGAAACGAGCCCGGCAGGTCGGTGGCATTTGCCGGGCTGATCGTGATCAGCAGACCGTCAGGGGCCGCCGCTGCCGCAGCCTTGAGGTTCTGCACCAGTGTCTGGCGCGCTGCGTCACCCCCCGCCGCACCCGCGAGCAATTGCAGCACTGGCGTCCGCAGCGCCCCGCAATAACGCACCGCCCGCCGCAGATCGTAAGAGAACCGATCCGCCACCTCCGGCACCGCCGCAAATCCGCGTGCTCCGCCGGTATAGTTCGGCGGCGGGGCAGCGATGCGCACCATCTGCAGCCCGGCCCGCATCAGCGCGCGCTGCGTCTCCTTCGCGGGCATCTCATAAGGAAACATCACGTCGGCGCCATCAAATCCGGCCTCCGCCGCAGCATCGAACCTGTCAAGATACGGCAGCTCCGGCCAAAGAGCACTCAAGTTGGCGGCAAATTTCATGTAGAGGTCCGGCTGCGGTCTTCGGTCGGCGGCACGTTAGGGCGCACCGCAAGACACCGCAAACCGGTTTCGCGTCAGAGCAGGTCGGCGCTTGGAATAATCGGGAAGAAGGTGCCTTTCGACCACACCCCGAACCAATCGTCGTGGTGCGCGCCGATATCGACCAGCCGATAGAAGCTTTTCCGGTCGATCAGCGCGTCCAGTTCGGCACGCACGCGCACGTAAGGAGAAGGCTCACCGGTCTCGGCATCCCGCACCACGCGGATCGGCAGATCAGCACTTGCCACGACCTTGTCGTCGACCTGCGTCACGAAGGTCAGCACCTGATCGGCGCCCTCGCCCGTCGCCTCGAAATCCACCGCAACGAAGGGCGCGTCATCCACTGTGATCCCCACCTTCTCGACCGGGGTCACCAGGAAGTATTTCTCGCCCTCTTTCTTGAGAATCGACGAGAACAGCTTGACCAGACCGGGTCGCCCGATCGGCGTGCCCTGGTAAAACCATGTCCCATCCCGCGCGATCCGCATGTCCAGATCGCCGCAAAATGGCGGGTTCCAGAGATGCACGGGCGGCAATCCGCGCGTTTTTGCGGCAGTTAACGACGCCGCAAGACTTTCTGCCGACGGTGTCACGGTTTTTTGTCCACTCATTGCTTTTGCCATTTCCCTTAGGCGCGATAGGTTACACCATGCATATAAGCTACCGGAGTAGGATGTCATGAGTGAAGCAGAAGACATGGTCGCCGAGATCGAAGCGCTGGGTACGCGGCTGGGCGAGGCGAAGGCGTCGATCACCAAACGCTTCATTGGGCAGGAACGCGTGGTGGAACTCACTCTGGCGGCTCTGCTCTGCGGTGGCCACGGTCTGCTCATCGGTCTGCCCGGTCTGGGCAAAACGCGGCTGGTTGAAACCCTTTCAACCGTCATGGGCCTGCATGGCAACCGCGTGCAGTTCACGCCTGACCTGATGCCAGCCGATATACTCGGCTCCGAGGTGCTCGACACCGCTGCCGACGGCACCCGCGCCTTCCGCTTCATCCAAGGGCCGATCTTCTGCCAGTTGCTCATGGCCGATGAGATCAACCGCGCTTCCCCGCGGACACAATCGGCGCTTCTGCAGGCAATGCAGGAGAAAACCGTCACTGTTGCGGGCGAAAACCGCACCTTGGGTGTGCCGTTCCATGTTCTCGCCACGCAAAACCCGATTGAGCAAGAGGGCACCTACCCCCTGCCCGAAGCGCAGCTCGACCGTTTCCTCGTGCAGATCGACGTGGCCTATCCCGACCGCGACACCGAGCGCGATATCCTGCTGGCCACGACGGGCGACAGCGAGGAAGCCTCGACGGAGGTCTTCACCGCCGCACAGCTTCTCGAGGCACAACAGCTGCTGCGCCGGATGCCAGTGGGCGAGAGCGTGGTCGAGATGATCCTCGACCTGGTCCGCGCCTTCCGCCCAGAGGAAGAAGGCGCATCGCAACAGGTGCGTGATACGGTCGCCTGGGGTCCCGGCCCGCGCGCCGCACAGGCGCTGATGTTGACCGTTCGCGCCCGCGCGCTGCTGCACGGGCGGCTGGCACCGTCTGCAGAGGATGTGCTCGATATGGCACGCCCCGTGCTCAGCCACCGGATGGCACTCAACTTCGCAGCCCGCGCCCGCGGTGACAGCCTCGCCGATCTGATCGACAGCACCGCCGCCGACCTTGCCGGAGTAAAAGCAGCCGCGTGACCGCTTCCGCATCCCACCCCTATGCAGCCCAACCCACTGCGCTGCGCGCTGCAGCAGAGGCGCGGGCCGCAACCCTGCCGGCCCTTCTGGCGCGCGCGGAGCATCTGGCCGGGGCCGTACTGCTTGGCGATCACGGACGGCGCCGCGCCGGCATGGGGGACGATTTCTGGCAATACCGCCCTGCCCAGAGCGGCGACAGTCGCCGCCTGATCGACCACCGGCGCTCCGCGCGCGGTGATCAGGAGTTCGTCCGGGAGCGTGAGTGGCAGATTGCCCAATCCGTGATGCTCTGGATTGACCAAGGCGCCTCGATGCGGTTTTCGAGCACCGATGATCTGCCTCTGAAAGCCGACCGGGCACGGCTCCTCGGCCTCGCCTGCGCCATTCTGCTGGTGCGCGGGGGCGAACGTGTGGGCCTTACCGGCACCACGCTGCCGCCGCGCCGTGGCAACACACAGATCCTGCGACTGGCCGAAGCCTTTACAACCGATGCCACCGAGGACTACGCCCCGCCCGAGCACCGCGCCATGATCCCGTCGGCGCGCGCGTTGTTCATCTCCGACTTCATGGGCGATGTGGAGGAGGTGAAACTCGCGCTCACCAAGGCTGCCGACCGGGGCGTGCGCGGTGTATTGCTGCATGTGCTCGACCCCTCGGAGGAGTCCTTTCCGTTCCGCGGCCGCACCATCTTTGAAAGCGTCGGTGGCAGTCTTGTGCACGAGACGCTCAAGGCCAACGACCTCAAGGACCGCTATCTCGACCGCCTCGCCGCCCGCAAGGAAGAGCTGCAAAACCTCTGCGCGCTGACCAGCTGGCAATACGGGGTGCACCATACCGATCACTCTGCCCAGTCTGCGTTGCTCTGGCTCTACCGCGCCCTCGACACCGGGGGGACCAGATGACGGTTCTCGGCGGCATCGGCTTCACCGCGCCCTGGCTTCTGCTGGCCCTGCTGGCGCTGCCGATCCTCTGGATTATCCTGCGTGCGGTGCCGCCCGCGCCGATGCGGCGGCGCTTCCCGGGCGTGGCGCTCCTGCTCGGCCTCAAGGATGACGAAACTGTCTCGGACCGCACGCCGTGGTGGCTCCTTCTGTTGCGGATGCTGGCCGCCGCCGCGATTATCCTCGGGCTCGCGGGTCCGGTTCTGAATCCGAACGAAGATCAGGCGCAGGGCAGCGGCCCGCTGCTGATCGTGCTCGACGGCAGCTGGGCCGGGGCCACCCGCTGGGCCGAGCAGGAAGACGCCATTGCCGCCCAGCTGACGCGCGCGAGCCGTGCGGGACGCACGGTCGCCTTCCTCGATCTCGCCCGCCCGCAACCGCCTGTGTTCCAGACCGCCGACGCCTGGCGCAGCCGTCTGCCGGGCTTCCAACCCGCCCCGTGGCAGCCCGATCAGGCCAATACGACGCTGGCGCTTTCCTTCCTGGCCGACACGCCGGATTTTGACACGCTGTGGTTCAGCGATGGTCTGGACTATCCCGGGCGCGACGCCGCCCTGACCACGTTTGAGACCAAAGGCGCGGTCGAAGTCTATCAGACTGCGGCCAATGTGCTCGCCATGACACCAGCGGGTTTTGAGGATGGCGCAGTGCAGCTGACGGCGATCCGCGCTGCCGCTGGCCCGGAGCGGGAGGTGACCGTACAGGCCCAGGGCCGCGACCCCGCAGGCAATGCCACCATTCTTGCCACCGCCACGGCGACCTTCGCCACAGGTGAGACCAGCGCCAGCACCGCGCTGTCTCTGCCCTCTGAGCTGCGCGCCCGGATCACCCGGTTTGACCTGCAAGGCCAGCGCTCCGCAGGCAGCACTACGCTCGCCGACGATGGGTTGCGCCGCCGCGAAGTCGCCCTGATCGCCGGACGCGAAAGCCGGGAAGGCCTCGAGCTGCTCTCACCGCTGCACTACATCGAACAGGCGCTGGCCCCCAATGCCGACCTGATCCGCGGTGCTCTGGATGAAATCCTACCCGCAAACCCCGATGTGATCGTGCTCGCCGATGTGGCCACCCTCTCCCCGGCCGAGGAAGAGGGCCTGGGCGCCTGGATCGACGAGGGCGGCATGCTGGTGCGGTTTGCTGGGCCACGCGTGGCGGCCAGCGATGTCAGCCGGGCCGATGAAGACCCGATGATGCCGGTGCGCCTGCGTTCGGGCGGGCGCACGGTGGGCGGTGCGATGAGCTGGGGCCAACCCAAGGCACTGGCACCCTTCCGCGAGAACTCCCCCTTCTTCGGTCTGCAAATCCCACCCGACGTGCAGGTGACGAGCCAGGTCATGGCGCAACCTGATCCAACACTTGCCGAGCGGGTCATTGCCGAGCTGACCGATGGCACCCCCCTCGTCACCCGCAAGGCGCGCGAGCAGGGGCAGATTGTTCTCTTCCACGTCACTGCCACCGCCGATTGGTCGACGCTGCCACTCTCCGGCCTCTTCGTGCAGATGCTGGAACGTCTGGCGATCTCCAGTTCCGCCTCCCGCCCCGACGCGGGCCAGCTCGAGGGCACCACCTGGACGCCCGAACAGGTGATGGACGGCTTTGGCACCCTGCGTGACGCAGGCACGCTGCCGGGTGTACCCGGAGCCGATCTGCTGACCGCGCCGCCGGGTCCCGATATGCAACCCGGCATCTACGCCTCCGGCGACCGACGCCTCGCGCGCAACGTGATCGAGGCCGAAGACACGCTGACGCCGGTCACATGGCCCGATCGCATCCCGGTGAAAGGTTTCGCCGTGCCGCCAGAGCAACCGGTCGCTGGCTGGCTGCTGAGCCTCGCGATCCTGCTTCTGCTCGCGGATGTTGTCGCTTCTCTCGCGCTCTCCGGTCGCCTTCTCGGCAAGGTCAACCGCGTCGCGGCCGTCGCAGTTCTGGCCCTGCTACCGCTCGGCCTGCCGCAGGGCGTGCAGGCACAAACCGCTGACGAGGATGCCTTTGCACTCAACGCCACGGCCGAGGTGGTGCTCGCCTACGTGCTCACCGGCAACCGCAACGTTGATGACATGTCCGACGCCGGGTTGCGCGGGCTCTCGGAGACTCTGTTCTTCCGCACCTCGGTCGAGCCCGCCGCCCCCGTCGGTGTCGATCTGGAAGTGGACGAGTTGGCCTTCTTCCCGGTGCTCTATTGGCCGATCACGCCCGATCAGCCACGCCCGTCTTCCGAGGCTTACGCCAAACTCAACGCCTATCTGCGCTCCGGCGGGCTGATCCTCTTTGACACCCGTGACGCGGATGTGGCGCGCTTCGGCAATGCCAGCCCCAACGGGCGCAAGCTGCAGGATTTGGCCGCCCCGCTCGACATCCCACCGCTGGAACCACTGCCCGCCGATCACGTGCTGACCCGCACCTTCTACCTGCTGCAGGATTTTCCCGGACGCCACAGCAGCCGCGACGTCTGGGTCGAAGCCGCACCGCCCGATGCCGAGCAGGTCGAAGGCATGCCGTTCCGCAACCTCAACGACGGCGTGACCCCGGTGGTCATCGGCGGCAACGACTGGGCCGCGGCCTGGGCGATCAGCACCAACGGCGCGCCACTTGTGCCTATTGGCCGCGGCTTCTCGGGCGAGCGGCAGCGCGAGCTGGCCTTCCGCTTCGGCGTGAACCTCATCATGCATGTGCTCACCGGCAACTATAAATCCGACCAGGTGCATGTGCCAGCATTGCTCGATAGGTTGGGCCAATGACCGGGAGCGTCATCTTCGATCCGCTGATCCCATGGCCGCTGCTGATCACGGTCGCGGTCATCGCTGCGATCAGCGTGATGCTCGCCGTGGTCCGCGGGCTGAACGGCTGGGCCCTGCGCGCGCTTGCGGCGCTGGTCGTCATCGCGGCCCTGACCGGGCCATCCTACCAGCAGGAGGACCGCGCGCCGCTCACCGATATCGTGATGCTGCTCGAGGATGAAAGCGCGAGCCAGCAGCTGTCGGATCGACCTGAACAATCCACCTCCGCCGCCGATGCGCTCGCCACCTCCATCGCCGCCCGGCCGAACACCGAGGTGCGCCGCATCACTGTGCCCGACGGCGACGGCGACGCAGGCACACAGCTGATGACCGCACTCTCCGCCGCTTTGGCGGAAGAGCCACGCGCCCGCATCGCCGGCGTTCTCGCGATCAGCGACGGGCAGGTGCATGACGCCGATCTGCCCATGGATCTGCCCGCACCCATGCACCTGCTGATGACCGGCAAGGAAGATGACTGGGACCGCCGCCTCGAGATCCGCAACGCCCCCGCCTTTGCCATCATCGACGAGCCGGTTACGCTGACCCTGCGCGTCGAGGATATGGGGGCTGCACCGGAAGGCTCGGGCCTCGCGCCGCTGGAGATTTCGGTCGATGGCGAGAACCCGCAGAGCTTCCAGGTGCCGATCGGCGAGGATATCGAGCTGCCCATCACCCTGCCGCATGGTGGGCGCAACGTGATCCAGTTCACCGTGCCGGAAGCCGAGGGCGAGCTGACCGACCGCAACAACACCGCGCTCATCCAGATGAACGGCGTGCGCGACCGGTTGCGCGTGCTGCTGGTCTCGGGCGAGCCGCATCCGGGGGGCCGCACCTGGCGTAACCTGCTCAAATCCGACAGCTCTGTAGACCTTGTCCATTTCACCATCTTGCGCCCGCCGGAAAAGCAGGACGGTGTTCCGGTCAGCGAACTGAGCCTCATCGCCTTCCCGACGCGCGAGCTGTTTCTCGAACGGATCGATGACTTCGATCTGATCATCTTCGACCGGTACAAGCGCCGCGGCATCCTGCCTGCGCTCTATCTCGACAATGTGGCCAACTACATCCGCGAGGGCGGCGCCGTGCTGGTCGCGGCGGGTGCAGATTTTGCAAGCGCCGACAGCCTCTATCGCTCGCCCCTGGGCGCGGTCCTGCCCGCCTCGCCCACCGCCCGCGTGCTCGATCAACCCTTCCTGCCCACGGTCACCGATCTCGGCGAGCGTCATCCTGTAACGACGGGCTTGCCGGACGGTGGTGATTGGGGCCGATGGCTGCGCCAGATCGACCTCGCGCAGTCGGGCGGCAACACTGTGATGTCCGGCATCGATGACCGCCCGCTTCTGGTACTCGACCGTGTCGGCGAAGGCCGCGTGGCGCTGCTGGCCTCCGATCACGCCTGGCTCTGGAATCGCGGCTACGAAGGCGGCGGGCCGCAGCTGGAACTGCTGCGTCGCCTCGCTCATTGGATGATGAAAGAGCCCGAGCTGGAAGAGGAATCCCTCACCGCTGAGGCCACCGGCCAGACCATGCGGATCAAACGCCGCACGCTATCGGACGACGTACCTCCGGTGACCATCACCGACCCCTCGGGCAACACCACCGAACTTGAGTTGACCGAAACAAGCCCCGGCGTCTTCGAGACCACCTTCGAGGGCCCGGAGATTGGTCTCTACCGCCTTGCCAATGGCGATCAATCGGCAGTGATTGGCCTCGGCCCCGCTGCTCCGCGCGAATTCGAGCAGACCATCGCCACCACCGAGGTGCTCGACCCGGTCATCGCCACCCTGCGCGGCGGGGCCGTGCGTCTTGAAGAGGGCCTGCCGCGACTGCGCAACGTCCGCGCGGGTCGGCCTGCGGCGGGGCGCGGCTGGATTGGCCTGACACCGCGCGAGGCCTTCGAGACCCGCGACGTGCGCCAGACCAACCTGCTGCCCGGCTGGCTGGTGCTGCTCCTGTCGCTGGGTCTGCTCACCGCAGCCTGGCTGCGCGAAGGACGGCGCTAAGCCCAGAGCAGGAATCTTGCCAACCGCCGGCCAAGGTTAAGCAGTTCTTCACCTCATCTGACGCAGAGTGCGCTCAAAAGGTTTGAAGAATACCGGTGGTCGGATGAGTCTCGCCAACAGATTGGCTGAAGAGCGCCGCGGTCGGCTGGCCGCTGAACGCCTGCTTGAACTCAAGCAGGCGGAGCTTTTTGCTGCCAATCGCAAACTGGGCGAACACGCAAAACAGCTCAGCCACGAGATCGTCGAGACCCGGGCCGAGGTCGCGAACGTCCGCAACGAAAACCAGCGCGTGAAATCCGACCTCTCCGCGGCGCATGAGAAGATCGAAATTGTCGAGCGCCGCCTCTGGCACTCAATCGAGACCATCAATGACGGCTTTGCCTTCTTCACGCCCGATCTGGAAATGATCATGGCCAACAAGGCCTATCTCGCGGTCTTCGACGGGCTGGAGGACATCAAACCCGGCGTCAGCTACGTGACCATCCTACAGGTCCTCACCGAAGAAGGCATCGTCGACATCGGTGACAAGACACCCGCCGCCTGGCGCCAGCATATGATCGACCGTGTGCAGCAAACCGTGCCCGAACCCGAGGTGATCCGCCTTTGGAATGGCGAGTACATCAAGGTGATCGACCGGCGCGGCCCGGATGGCGACATCATCTCGCTGGGCCTCAACATCACCTCGACCGTGAAATACGAGGAAAAGCTGAAAGCCGCCCGCGAAAGTGCCGAGGCCGCGAACCGCGCCAAATCCGCCTTCCTCGCCAATATGAGCCATGAGATTCGCACGCCGATGAACGGTGTTGTCGGCATGGCCGACGTGCTGGTCGACACGCCGCTCACCGAAGAACAGCGCCTCTATGTGGATACGATCAAGAACTCTGCTGAAGCGCTGCTGGTCATCATCAACGACGTGCTGGACTACTCCAAGATCGAGGCGGAGCGGCTGCAACTGCACCCCGAACCCTTCGATCTGGAGCAATCGATCCTCGAGATCATGATGCTTCTGCAGTCGTCCGCCCGCGATAAGGGGCTTGATCTGACGCTCGACTACGACCTGTTGTTGCCGTCCGACTTTGTCGGCGATCCGGGGCGGATGCGGCAGATTCTGACCAACCTGATGGGCAACGCGGTCAAGTTCACATCCGAGGGCCATGTTCTCGTGAAGGTCCGCGGCACGCCCAACGAAGAAACCGGCGATGTCACGCTCGCCATCACCGTCGAAGACACCGGCATCGGGATCGCGGAAGACATGATCGAACATGTATTTGGCGAGTTCAATCAGGTCGAAAACGAGCGCAATCGCCAGTTCGATGGCACCGGGCTCGGCCTCGCGATCTCCAAACATCTGGTCAAGATGATGGACGGGCGCATCTGGCTCACATCTGAAGAAGGTGTTGGCTCCTGCTTCGGTTTCGAGGTGACCTTCCCCGCGGCCAACGGTCTGCAGAACGACTATCCCGCGTTGCCTGAAAAGCTGCGCCACGTCATGGTGATCGACGATTTCGAACCAAATCTAAAAATCCTGACCCATCAGCTTGAACAGCTTGGCCTGAAAGTGACCAGCTGCACAGATGCGGCCTCGGCCCTGGCCATGCTCGACCGCAGCGTCGATCTTGTACTGGTCGATCATATCATGCCCGAGACAAACGGGCTCGAGTTTGCCAAAACCGCCCGTGCAGCAGGTCACGAGATGCCGATGCATCTGCTGAGCTCGAACGTCGGCTATGCCCGCGCAGATGCGGACAAGGACAGTGTCGATGCGATCTTCCAGCGGCCGTTTCCGCGAAAGGATATGCTGCAATGGCTCGCCGCATGGGAAGGCAAAGCCGAGGCCGCACCCGAGGAGGGCGACGCCCCCGCGGCGGTGCCAACCTTTTCGCACCGGCGGTCACGGCCCGCTCCGGTCGAGGTGGTCGACACGTCACCCCCGCCAGAGGCTGAACCCTCCCCCGCAACACCCCCCGTCGATGACACAGTGCCGCTTGCCGCCCCGCGCCGCATGCGCGTGCTCGCCGCCGAGGACAACAAGACCAACCAGCTTGTGCTGCGCAAGATGCTCAAGGATGTCGATGTGGAACTCAAGTTCGCCAACAACGGGCTCGAGGCCGTCGAGGCCTACACCGATTTTGACCCCGACCTGATCTTCATGGACATCTCGATGCCGAAGATGGACGGCAAGGAGGCCACGCAGAAAATCCGCGAGATCGAAACCGAAACCGGTCGCCACGTACCCATCATCGCGCTCACCGCCCATGCGATGGAGGGCGACAATGTCGATATCCTCGCGGTTGGCCTCGACCACTATATGTCAAAGCCGGTGCGCAAGGCCGAAATGCATGGCCACATCCTCGACTACTGTCCCAAGGATGCGGTCAACCCCAAGGATGAGGTTCCCGATCAGGCCGTCGGATAGTCCCGCACGAAGACCGGCGCATCCGGTTTGGACAGGTCCTCCCGAAAGGCATATCCGCTGGTTGTGAAACCATGAAGATCCGCGGGATCGGTCAGCCGGTTCTCGATGATATGGCGCGCCATTGCGCCGCGCGCCGTCTTGGCGAAAAAGCTGATGATCCGTGGCCCTCTGCCATCGTGCTTGTCCTCCATGAAGGAGGGCGTGATCACCCGCAGTTTCAGCGCTTTGGGCGCCACAGCCCCAAAGTATTCCTGGCTCGCGCAGTTGATCAAGACATCCGAACCCACGGCCTCCGCCTGCGCATTCAGCGCCTTCGACAGCCCATCGCGCCAGTAGTCATAAAGGTTTGCACCCCGCCGCGTCTTCATCCGGCTGCCCATCTCCAATCGATACGGCTGGATCGCATCGAGCGGGCGCAACAGCCCGTAAAGCCCCGACAGGATGCGCAGGTGTTCCTGCGCCCAGGCCATATCCTCCGCATCCAGACTGCCCGCATGCAGCCCCTGGTAGGTGTCGCCCGCAAAGGCGAGCGCAGCGGGGCGGGTGGTTTCCTCCGACGGTGCCTCTTCAAAAGCGGCAAAGCGGTCGCGGTTGAGCCGCGCCAGATCATCCGACAGATCCATCAACCCTTTCAGCTTGCCCAGTGTGAGGTTGCGCGCGGTCTTGACCAGCCGCACCGCATCCTCCTGAAACGCGGGGGCCGTCATCTTCACATCCCGCTCCGCCCAGTCCAGCCGCTTGGCTGGCGAAATCACCACCAACATGCCCGTACCCCCATCGGTTCATTTCTCTTGAACAGCGACTTAGCTCGCCTCCCGCAGCACGTCCAGAAAGGCAGGGCCAAAGCGCTCCGCCCGCCGGTCGCCCAGCAACCGCTCCAGGGCAGAGGCATCCGCCTCGCGCATCTGCGCCACCTTCGCCAACAGCGACGCCGAGCAGCTCAGTGGTTTCTCCACTCCGTCTTCGCCCCGTGCCAGATCGGCCTGCACCGCCAATAGCCGATCATAGACCGAGCCCGCCGCGCGCCCGGCCAGCTTGCGCCGCGTCGGATGCATCTGCTGGGCCTCGCCCACGATCACTTCCAAGAACGCCGCACCATAGCGTTCCAGCTTCTTCGCACCCACACCGCTGATCCGCGCCATGTCGTCCAGCGTCTGCGGGCGGGTCTGCGCCATCTCGATCAGCGTGCGGTCATTGAAAATCACGTAAGCTGGCACCTTCGCCGCCTCGGCAAAGGCCCGGCGCTTCGCCTTCAGCGCCGAGAGCAGCGGCGCGTCTTCTTCCGACACCATCGCCTTCACCGCCGGGCGCCGCGATGACGCCGCCGCCCGGATGCTGTCGCGCCGCAGCGCAATCTCCGCCTCGCCCCGCAGGATTGGCAGCGCCGCATCAGTCATCCGCAGCGCTCCGTGCCGCTCCGGATCAGGCCGCACAAGATCATGACCCATCATTTGCCGAAAAATCGCCTGCCACGCTCGGCGGTCATACTCCTTGCCCACGGCGAAGGTCGGCAGTTGGTCATGCCCACGCTGCCGCACCTTGTCGGTCTCGTTGCCCAGCAAAATGTCGATCAGATGCCCCGCGCCAAACCACTCATCGGTGCGCAGGATCGCCGACAGCGCCTTGCGTACCGCCGTGGTCCCGTCAAACACCTCGGCCGGGCGATCACAGAGATCACAATGGCCGCAGCTCACCTCGCCTTCGTCAAAATACCCCAGCAGCGTCTTGCGCCGACACTCCAGGGCCTCGGCGAGCCCCAGCAACGCGTTCAGCCGCGCGTGATCCGCCGCTCGCCGTTCGGGCGGCGCCAAGCCTTCGTCGATCTGCGACCGGCGCAGGCGAATGTCATCCGGCCCAAAGAGCGTGAGCGTCTCGGCGGGCGCCCCATCCCGGCCCGCACGGCCAATTTCCTGGTAATAAGCCTCGATGGATTTCGGCAAATCGGCATGCGCGACCCAACGAATATCCGGCTTGTCGACGCCCATGCCAAAGGCCACCGTCGCCACCACAATCAGCCCGTCTTCCCGTTGAAACCGGGTCTCGGCAATGCGCCGGTCCTCGGCCTCCATGCCGCCATGATAGTGCAACGCCGCATGCCCCGCCTCGCGCAACGCAGCGGCCAGCCCTTCGGTCTTGGCGCGTGTCCCGCAGTAGACGATCCCCGATTGCCCCTTGCGCGCTGCTGCAAACTCCAGGATCTGCCGTCGGGGACCATCCTTCGCCGCAAAAGCCAGATGAATATTGGGCCGGTCAAACCCGCGCAGAAAGGCATGCGGCGCCTCGCCATCGAAGAGCTTCTCGACAATCTCCGCCCGTGTCTCTGCATCCGCGGTCGCCGTAAAGGCCGCCAGCGGCACCCCAAGATCACGCCGTAGCGCTCCGATGCGCAGATAGTCAGGGCGGAAATCATGCCCCCACTGGCTCACGCAATGTGCCTCGTCCACCGCGATCAGCGAGACATTCGCGCGCCGCAAAAGCGCTGTGGCCGAGCCCGCCGCCAACCGCTCCGGCGCCATATACAAAAGCTTCAATGATCCCGCTGCCAACGCCTCGAACACCGCATCGGTTTCCTCGGGCGTGTTACCAGAGGTCAGGGCCCCCGCGGCCACACCAGCCTCCTGCAAGGCGCGCACCTGGTCCCGCATCAGCGCGATCAGCGGTGAGATCACCACCGTGACCCCGTCTCGCAACAGTGCAGGCAATTGAAAACACAAGGACTTCCCGCCGCCGGTTGGCATGATGGCCAGTACGTTCTCACCCGCCATCACCGCCTCGACAATCTCGCCCTGACCGGGACGAAAATCGTCAAATCCAAAGACATCCTTCAACACCGCGGCGGCGCCTGTCATTCGAAAAACCCTAGTGTGAACTGCTCTTTTTTGCAGAGTCACACACTAAGGAATCGTGAACAAGCCCTGATGCTTCACCCTTCGGAAAATACTCCCGCCGGAGGCGGAAAATCAGACAAATAGGCCGTAATTGTTGACCAGCACGATCCGCAGGATTGCGACACCCAACAGCACGGCCAGCGGCGCCAGATCAATCCCGCCCATCGGCGGCAACACCCGGCGCACGGGCGCATAAATCGGCTCCAGAATGCGGTTCAGCCCGTACCAGATCTGCGCGACCAGCTGCTGGCGCGTGTTCAGCACCTGGAAATTGATCAGCCAGCTCATGATCACATGCGCGATGATGAAGAACCACAGCACGTTCAGCAGCAGCATGATGATTTCGAACAGCGATTGCATCGGCAGACCTCTCTTTGCGTGCGCCTCAATTAAGCAAGAGCGCCCCGTTTCGCAAGGCCGCGCGCCTGTCTTGGTTGATCCCGCGCAAAGCTTCCCTTGCCTGAGCCGCGCCCGCCTGCTCTACCTCGGACAACGGGATCAGGCAGGCAGGGGCATGAGCAGCGCACGCAAACGCATCTGGGGGTGGTACGCCTTCGACTGGGCCAGCCAGCCCTATAATACATTGCTCATCACCTTCATCTTCGCGCCCTATGTCGGCGAGTTGATGCAGGACGGCGCCCGCGCCCAGGCCGCCTGGGGCTTCGGGATCAGCGCTGCGGGCATCACCATTGCCGTGCTCGCCCCGGTGCTTGGTGCCATCGCCGACACCTCGGGCAACCGGATGCGCTTCATCTGGCTCTTCTCGGCCCTCTACGTCATCGGCAGCGCGGGGCTCTGGGCCGCGAGCCCCGACAGCTTCAACCTGCCGCTCACGCTCTTTCTCTTCGCCCTGGGCCTCGTGGGCATGGAGTTCGCGACGATCTTCATCAACGCCATGCTGCCAGACCTCGGCCCCCGCGAAGAAATCGGGCGTATCTCGGGCACCGGCTGGGCCATTGGGTATGTGGGCGGCTTGGTCACATTGGTGATCATGCTCTTCTTCTTCGCCGAGAGTGCTGCAACCGGGAAAACCTTCATCGGGCGCGAACCCGCCTTCGGCCTTGATGCCGAGACGCGGGAAGGCACCCGCTTTGTGGGCCCGCTCACCGCGATCTGGTATGCGTTCTTCATGATCCCCTTCTTCCTCTGGGTTAAGGATCCGAAACCGGTCAAAGCCGCCAAAGGGGCTGTCCGCGCGGCGCTCGCTGGTTTGCGCAAGACACTCCGCCGCCTGCCCCAGACGCCCTCGCTCTTTTCCTACCTCGGCGCGTCGATGTTCTACCGCGACGCGCTCAACGGTATGTACGCCTTCGGCGGCATCTACGCTCAAGGCATGCTCGGCTGGACCGTGGTCGACGTGGGCGTCTTCGGCATCATCGCGATCATCACCGGCGCGCTCTTCGCCTGGCTCGGCGGCAAGGCCGACGTCCGTTTTGGCCCCGGCGCGGTGATCAAAACCTCCATCGGCGTGCTGACCGCCGTGGCCATCACAATCGTCTTCGTCTCACGCGACAGCCTTTTCGGTCTGCCCCTGCCCGAGGGCAGCCGCGCACCCGACATCGCCTTCTACGTGCTCGGCGCGCTCATCGGCGCGGCGGGCGGCACGCTGCAATCGGCCAGCCGGACAATGATGGTACGCCAAGCCAATCCACAGCGCATGACCGAAGGCTTCGGCCTCTACGCACTCTCGGGCAAAGCGACCAGCTTTCTCGCGCCCTTGCTGATCGGAATCGTGACCGCCGCAAGCGGGTCTCAGCAAATCGGTGTCACTCCGATAATCGGGCTGTTCATCCTTGGGTTGATCCTGCTAGCGTGGGTCAAGCCGAATGGAGATTTCAGCACATGACCCTCCGCCGCCTCGCCGCTCTCACCGCCCTGATGCTCGGGCTCGCCGCCTGCTCGGATGGTACGCCGCAATCCGAGGCGCAGGCCTCCGCCATCCTGCCCACCATCGGCACCTCCGGTCATGCCAAGAGCAACGAACCCGCGAAACAGCTCTTCGGCGCGAAACGCGAGGCATCGCTCGGCGCTCCCGCCCCCTTCGGCAGCTATGCCAAGGGCTGCGTCGCCGGTGCCGCGCAACTGGCGGAAACCGGGCCGACTTGGCAGGCCATGCGCCTGTCGCGCAACCGCAACTGGGCGCATCCCGCAACCGTTGATTACGTGATGGACCTCAGCCGCAAGGCCGCGCAGCAGCCCGGCTGGAACGGGCTCTACGTGGGCGATCTCAGCCAGCCGCGCGGCGGGCCGATGCTGTCCGGCCACGCCAGCCACCAGATTGGGCTCGACGCCGACATCTGGCTGCGCCCTGCCGATAACCTCGCCCTCTCGGTGGCGCAGCGTGAAAGCATCTCGTCGATCTCTCTGCGCCGCGAGCGGGGCGCCTTCGTGAACGACAATTGGACGCGCCAGCACCACGAAATCCTCAAAGCCGCCGCATCTGACCCGCGCGTGGCACGGATTTTCATCTTCCCGGGCGCCAAAGTGCGGATGTGCAAGGATGCCACGGGCGACCGGAGCTGGCTCAACAAGATCCGGCCATGGTACGGGCATCACTATCACTTCCACGTGCGTCTTAGCTGCCCGGCGGGCGCGGAGGGCTGTGTCGATCAGGCGCCGCCGCCCCCCGGTGACGGCTGCGCGGATGCGCAGGCCTGGGTCAACACCATCCTGAACCCGCCGCCGCCTGATCCCAATGCGCCGCCGCCAAAACCCCGGCGTCAAATCCTGCTCGCCGATCTGCCCCAGCAATGCGCTACGGTCTTGCAGTAGCGGGGCTTGGCCTGCTGGCCATCACGCTGCTCCTCTACCTCTTCCCGATCCCGGCGCCGCTTGCCGTGGCACCCGAGGATCAACCCGCGCAGCATGTCTCGACATACCATTGGCAGCATGACGCCAAGTGGTTCGGCGGCTTTTCCGGCTTCGAGATCACTCCGGACGGCCAGACATTCTTCGCTGTCACGGATCGCGCGAACCTCATCCGGGGGACAATTGATCGCACCGATGGCGCGATCACCGAAGTGACGCTGGAGGAGCGCCAACCCCTGGTGGACAAGTCTGGCGAGATCGAGCGCTACCCGCATGATGATGCCGAGGGACTGGCGCTCGATACGGATGGGCGCCTCTTCGTGTCCTTCGAGGGCGCGCACCGGATCCTGCGATATGACACCTGGGACAGCGATGCCAAATGGCCGTCCTACACCCGCGCGTGGCGCGCCCTGCATGTGAATGCGGGGCTTGAAGCGGTGGCGATTGACGGGCAGGGCACGCTCTTCACCCTGCCCGAAGGGGTGCCGCGTGGCGCCTCCGAAGCCCTGATCTATCGCCGTGCGCCCGGTGAGAAGTGGCAGCAGCCCTTCACGCTGCCCCTGAACGGCGCCTATCGCCCCGTCGGCGCAGACTTCGGGCCGGACGGTCGCCTCTATCTGTTGGAGCGGTATGTCCACTGGACGGGCTTTCGCAGCCGCGTCCGCGCGATTACCGTGACGCCGACCGCCTTTGAAGAAATCGAGACCGTTCTCGAAACCCCGCGACGGCAGCATTGGAACCTCGAAGGCCTCTCTGTCTGGGCGAATGACGCAGGCCAAATCCACCTGACGATGATCGCCGATGACAACTTCCTGTCGCTGCTGCGCACCGAAATCGTGGAATATCGTCTCACGGAGTGACTTGCGTTGCGCCGCCGCAGGCCCTAAAGACCGCCCGTCGGCCACACGGTCCGACCAAGTGCCGCACCCTTGCCAAAACGGATACATCACATGACCCGCGCTCACCTTCCCGGCATTCTTGCCATGGCCGCCATCGTTGTGGCCTCGAACATCCTCGTGCAGTTTCTCTTCGGCCAATGGCTGACCTGGGGGGCCTTCACCTACCCGCTCGCCTTTCTGGTGACCGATGTGATGAACCGCGTCTACGGCGCGGGCCCGGCACGGCGGGTCGTCTTCGTGGGCTTCCTCGTGGGCGTCGGCTGTTCGCTGATCGGCACGCAGATTATGGGCGAATTCGGCCCGCTGGTCACCTTGCGCATCGCGATTGGCTCTGGCCTCGCGTTCCTGACCGCACAGCTCCTTGACGTGGCGATCTTCTCGGCCCTGCGTGATGGCCGCTGGTGGCGCGCCCCGCTCGCCTCGACGCTGATCGGCAGCACGGTGGACACAGCGCTCTTCTTCACCATCGCCTTCTCTGCCAGCCTCAGCTTCCTCGAGCCCGCGAATGACGTGAGCTGGGCAGGTGAAGTCCTGCCGATCCTCGGTGTCGGCCCCGCAGCGCCCTTGTGGGTCTCGCTCGCTGTCGCGGACTGGATGGTCAAGCTTTCGCTGGCCTTGCTCGCCTTGGTCCCCTTCCGCCTGATCACCACCCGGCTCGCAGCTGCAACCTGAGGGTTTGCATGTTTTTGGAACACTGAAGGCCTGTCGAGGCGCGCGGTACCGCGCCGTTAACGAAAAAATGCTTGGTGATTTCTGAAACCTGTGCGACGATTCTTGCAACGTCAACAGATAGGTAAAGGAGGTGATCCAGTGTCAAGAAAGGTATTGGAGCGAGGTGTCGGAACAGCTTTGGAGGTCGCCTGCTGAGGCAGCCCTTGACGGGCAGAACTCCCGAGTGGACATCGGTCTAACCGATCCCCCTCCTGAAACCATTCGATTGGGCCGCACGATCACCGTGCGGCCCTTTTTGATGCGACAGTCCGCATCTTTTGTGGCTTAAGCCGCCGCCCGCGCCTCTGCACCGAGCGCACGCCAGGCCGGTTCCTCCGTGTCGAAGGTCTCGGTATCGACGGGGATCAGCTTGCCGAATGTCTCGATCATGTCCGCCGCGGCCTCCGGTGCACCAACCACGACATAACGTCGAACCTCGCTCAATGCCCGGACGCGGGACTTGAGCGCGTCCCAGCTCAGGCTTGCACCGCTCTCTGCGCCCTCGTATTTGTCAAAAATCAGCAGCATGTCGATCTTGTCATGGCGGTCAAAGACATCGTTCACGTATTCCGCCATCGCCGTCATATCCGCCCGGCTGATCTTGCCAGTGATCCGGAAGGCAAAGAGATCGTCGCGGCTGGTCGCAACCTGAACAATCGAAGAAGTGGTCAACATCGTCGTCTCCTTTCTCTATTGTGAACTCTGAACAGGAAACGCGCGGCCGGAACCGCTTGTTCCGCAACCGTCACCCCGGGCCAAGGAGCCACCCGCGATGCTGCGGATCAACGACACCATCGAGATTCAGGACTGGGAGCTGACCGAAACCTTCGTGCGCGCTTCGGGCCCCGGCGGTCAGAACGTGAACAAGGTGGCGACCGCGGTGGAGTTGCGGTTCGAAGCCGCGCGCTCTCCCTCGCTGCCCGGTCCCGTGAAGACCCGGCTCAAACGTCTCGCGGGGCGGCGCTGGACCACCGAGGGTGCGCTCATCATCCAATGTGATGAAACCCGCAGCCAGGCGCGCAATCGTGATATCGCCCGCGACAGGCTGGCCGATCTGATCCGCAAAGCTCTGGTTGCTCCGAAGCGCCGTATCGCGACCAAGCCAACGCTCGGATCCAAGAAGCGGCGCCTGAAGGCCAAGAAGGTGCGCGGCGAGGTCAAGGCGTTGCGCGGACCGGTGCGGGAGAGCGAGTGAGCGGCGACGCCAAATCTTCCGAGATCAGCCCTCGCGTCGCACGTCCCACTGACGCCTGGTCAGAGCCCACTCTCTAGGCACCCGTGCCGCCGCGATCCGCGCGCTTGAATTCAATCAGGTCCCAGCGATTGCCCCAGGGATCGGACCACACGGCGACCCGGCCATAAGGCTCGTCGCGCGGCGGGGCCTCGAACTCTACGCCTTGGGCGCGCATCCGGTCATGGTCCGCGTCGAAGTTTTCCGTTTCCAGGAAAAGCCAGACCCGGCCACCACCTTGCGCTCCGATGGCAGCCTCCTGCGCATCCCCGACGGCCCGAGCCAGCAGAATTTCTGTCTCTCCGCCTATGGGCGCAATTCGGACCCAGCGTTTCCCGCCTCCAAGATCCGTGTCCTCACGGCACTCGAACCCGATGCGCAGGAAAAACGCCAAGGCGTCGTCGTAATCCGGGACCAAGAGAGAAAAGAGCGCGATACGTGCGGGCATGGCAACTGCGTATCAATATCCCATTCCACGAACAATCGCGGATACGACACGGCGCCATGGTCCGGGTGGCAGACCGGTCCGCACTGTAAGGTCGCTTTCATTCCACCGCCCAGAAACTCTTCTTTTGCTGACCCTGTGACGGTGCATTCTTCCGGCTAAACAGGTCTCTTTCGCGCCTGCCATGCTCGTGCGAATCTTCGTCTGGGTGCCAGGACCTGCATGTAAGACGCGCCGCCAAAAGGGGGGCTTTACGGTGGACCTGCCCGATATGACGCGCGGTTGTTCAAACACGAAATCAAGTTAATTTCGTTATTTATCAGTGTGCTGATCCATTTCTGAGGTACGTCCCTCAAAAATATGTCGACATGAGGTACGTCCCTCATCTAGCGTGAAGACGTCCGGAACCGACTCGGCGGGGACCGATCGGACAGGACCACTAGGGAGGTACCACATGACATATTCGAAACTGACGGCCGTCAGTGCACTCAGCCTTGCCGCGGCGGGCTTTGGCGCATCCGCACAGGCCGAAGACCTGACACTCTGCTGGGCGGCCTGGGATCCGGCCAACGCACTCGTGGAGCTCAGCAAGGAATTCGAGGAACAATCCGGCCACACCATGAACTTCGAGTTCATCCCCTGGCCCAATTTCGCCGACCGGATGCTGAACGAACTGAACTCGGGCGGCAACCTCTGCGACCTGCTGATCGGCGACAGCCAGTGGATCGGCGGCGGGGCCGAGAACGGCCACTACGTCAAGCTGAACGACTTCTTCGACGCCGAAGGCATCTCGATGGACGATTTCGCCGATGCGACCGTCTACGCCTACTCCACCTGGCCGAAAGGCACGCCGAACTACTACGCGCTGCCCGCCATGGGCGATGCCAACGGCTGGTTCTACCGCAAGGACTGGTTTGAGCGCGAGGACATCCGCGCCGCGTTCAAAGAGGCCACGGGCCGCGAGCTGGGCGAGCCTCAGACCCAAAAAGAGCTGCTGGAGATCGCACAATTCTTCCAGGAGCGCGAGATTGACGGGCAAACGGTCTATGGCGCGGCCATCTTCACCGAACGGGGTTCCGAAGGGATCACAATGGGTGTGACCGGGGCGCTTTATCCTTGGGGCTTCAAGTACGAGAACACGCCCGGCTCCTACGACATGGAAGGTGCGGTGAACTCGCCTGAAGCCGTGGAAGCGCTGGAATTCTACAAGGAGTTCTACGAGACCGCGACCCCTCCGGGCTACACCAACTCCTACATGGGAGAATCGCTCGACGCCTTCAAATCCGGTCAGGTCGCGATGGCGATGAACTGGTTCGCCTTCTTCCCGGGCCTCTATGCCGACCCGAACACAGGCGGCGAAAAGATCGACTTCTTCGTGAACCCGCCGCAGAATCAGGAGGGCTCCACCCTCGGCGGACAGGGCATTTCAGTTGTCGCCTATTCCGACAAGCAGGACGCAGCGCTTGAGTACATCAAGTGGTTTGCCGATCCCGCAGTCCAACAGAAGTGGTGGGATCTGGGCGGCTATTCAGCCCACAAGGCCGTGCTCGAAAGCCCAACCTTTAAGGACAGCGCACCTTTTGCCGGTGACTTCCTCGAAGCCATGGGCGCCGTGCAGGACTTCTGGCAGGAGCCGGCCTATGCCGAACTTCTGCTCGCCATGCAAAAGCGCATCCATGACTACGTGGTCGCCGATCAGGGCACAGCCAAGGAAGCGCTCGACAAGCTGATCGAGGATTGGACCGAAACCTTCGAAGACGAAGGCAAGCTCTGAGACCCACCGGGTGGGGCGGCCTGAAAGCCCGCCCTACCTGCCTGCTCACACCGTAGGGTTGGCCCATCAGGCCGCCCTGCGACGGGAAAGTCGTGCCAGATGACAGAGACCCCCATCACCCGCGCTGCCCAGGCCACACCGCCCACTGTGGCGCGCAAGATCCGCGGCCTCAGCGACCGGGCCATCGCCTGGATTTTCGTAGGCCCTACGATCTTCCTGCTGCTGGCGATCAACATCTTCCCGCTGATCTGGACGATCAACCTCAGCTTCACCAACTTCCGCGCCAACCGACCCAATCGCGAGGTCGATTACGTGGGCCTGCGCAATTACGAACGCATCCTCACGGACAGTGACATCTGGCTCAACATGCAGGCCACCGCGCATTTCCTCTTCTGGACAATCCTGCTGCAGGTGCTGATCGGCTTTACGCTCGCCTATCTCATCAACAAGAAATTCAAGGGCAACGACCTCTGGACCACGATCATCGTACTGCCGATGATGCTGTCTCCGGCGGTGGTGGGCAACTTCTGGAAGTTCCTTTACCAGCCGCAAATCGGGCTCTTCAATTACATCGTCGCCTTCTTTACCGGCCGCGACCCCTCCAGCTTTGAGATGCTGGGCCAGGTGAACCTCGCGCCCTGGTCGATCGTGATCGTCGACACCTGGATGTGGACGCCTTTTGTGATGCTGATCTGCCTCGCGGGTCTGCGCTCGATCCCGGACTACATCTACGAGGCGGCCGAGATCGACCGCGCCTCGAAACTGCGTCAGTTCTTCACCATCACCATCCCCATGGTGCTGCCCTTCCTGATGCTCGCGGTGCTCTTCCGTGGCATCGAGAACTTCAAGATGTTCGACCTTGTGGTCCAGCTCACCGGTGGTGGTCCCGGCTCCACGACCGAGCTCACCTCGATCAACCTCAAGCGCGAGGCCTTCGAGAAGTGGCGCACGGGCTATGCCTCGGCCTATGCGATCATCCTCTTCGTGACCGTCTTCGGCCTCGCCTCGATCTACGTGAAAGCCCTCAACAAGGTGAAGGAGCGGTGATGTCATTCTGTGAAATCCGCCTGCCCAAGGATTCCCATCTCTCCAGCTGGGCTGCCCCGCTGACCCCCTTGGCGCTGGCCTTCGCATCGCTGGCAGATCACGCCAACACCGACACCCCACCCGCCCGGATCGAGAGTATGGCGATCGCCGATCCGCAGCCGGACCCATCGGAGACACCATCATGAGCAGCTTCTCCGTCACCGAGCCCAGCACCCGCTCGAAATGGTTCGCCGGCTCTCTCGTGATCCTCTATGCGCTGATCACGATGGTGCCGCTGGCGTGGATCATGCTCACCGGGTTCAAGTCGCCCGCCGACGCCATCAGCTACCCCCCCAAGGTGATCTTCGATCCCACGCTCGAAGGCTACGTGAATCTCTTCACCACACGCACGCGCCAGACCGACGAATTCCTCGCCGCAAACCCGCCCGAGACCTGGTACGAGGAGATCGTGCGCCAATACGATATGGTCATCGCGGGCCCGTCGAAATTCGGCGAACGCTTCCTCAACTCGGTGATCATCGGCTTCGGCTCCACCTTCCTTAGCATCTTCCTCGGCACGCTGGCCGCCTATGCCTTCAGCCGGTTCAAGATCCCGCTGGCCGATGACTTGCTGTTCTTCATCCTCAGTACACGGATGATGCCGCCCATCGCCGTGGCCATCCCGATCTTCCTGATGTACCGCCAACTGGGTCTGTCGGACACGCACCTGGGCATGATCCTGCTCTACACCGCGGTCAATATCTCGCTAGCGGTCTGGCTGCTCAAAGGCTTCATCGATGAAATCCCGCGCGAATACGAAGAGGCGGCGCTCATCGACGGCTACACCCGCTTTCAGGCCTTCTACAAGGTTGTGCTGCCGCAAGCGGCGACCGGCATCGCCTCCACCGCAATCTTCTGCCTGATCTTTGCGTGGAACGAATACGCCTTTGCCGTGCTGCTCACCTCCGGCACCGCGCAAACGGCACCGCCCTTCATCCCGACGATCATCGGCGTGGGTGGCCTCGACTGGCCCGCCGTAGCAGCGGGCGCCACCATCTTCCTGCTGCCGGTGATGATCTTCACCGTGGCCCTGCGCAAACACCTGCTGCGCGGCATAACATTCGGAGCCGTACGGAAATGAGCAATTTCATCTCAGGCCTCCTGCGTCTCCGCCGCGGGCCGTGGGAGATGCTGGCGACCATCATCATCGCCGTTGGTGTCTTCATGCTGATGCAACCCTTCGTGATGTGGGCCTACACCTATTCCTTCATCACGACACTCATCGGCACGGTGATGTTCATCATCGTCAGCCACTTCCCGGAGGACCGCTGATGTTCCTCTCGACCTGCGCAATCCTGCCTTGCGCCGATATGGACCGGACGGTGGCCTTCTACGAAAGCCTGGGCTTTGAGCTGCAAGGCCGGTGGGACGATTTCGGCGGCTACCTGATCTTCGTGAAGGACAAGATGGAGCTGCATTTCACCCATGATCCCAAGCATAAGGCAGATACCTCCGATCACGCGGTCTACATCCGCACCGACGATGTGGATGGCTTCGGCACGACGGTCGCGGAGCTGGAACTCTTGGACAACGGCTTTCCCCGTGCCGACGGGCCCGAGGATCGCGCCTGGGGCATGCGCGAGCTGCACCTTCTGGACCCCGATGGCCACCTTTTGCGCATAGGGCAATATCTCGATGGCTGAGATTCAGATCAAAAACGTCCGCAAGGAATTCGGCGATTTCACTGCGGTGAAAGAAAGCTCCTTCACCATCGAAGACGGCGAATTCTTCATGCTGCTCGGCCCCTCCGGCTGCGGCAAAACCACGACGCTGCGGATGATTGCGGGGTTGGAGTTGCCCACCTCGGGCGAAATCTATCTCGACGGCGAAGAGATCAGCCAGAAGCCGCCCAGCCAGCGCGACATTGCCTTTGTCTTCCAGATGTTCGCGCTCTACCCGCATATGAATGTCTACAAAAACCTCAGCTACCCGCTGGTCAGCCAGGGCATGGCGCGGCGCGACGTCAAGGCCAAGGTCGAAGACGTCGCCACCATCCTCGGCATTCAAGACATCCTGAAGAAACCGGTGGGCGGGCTCTCGGGTGGCGACCGGCAACGCGTCGCGCTCGGGCGCGCCATCGTGCGCGACCCCAAGGCCTTCATGATGGACGAGCCCCTGGGCGCGCTCGACGCTGAGTTCCGCGAGCACATGTCGGAAGAGCTGCGCGCGCTGCACGATCGCATGGGCGCCACCACCGTCTACGTCACGCACGACCAGCTTGAGGCGATGCAGATGGGCGACAAGATCGTGGTCATGAACAACGCGGTGGTCGAGCAATTCGGCACGCCACAGGAAATCTACGACAAGCCCGCCACCATGTTCGTCGCCGACTTCATCGGCTCGCCCTCTATGAACTTCCTCAGCTTCGAGGGGTCGGTCGCCGACGGCGCGCAAAGCATTGAAATGCAGGGGCACGCCCTGGCCGTCCCGCGCCAGATGCAGGGCGCATCCGGCAAGCTGGTGTTCGGCGTCCGCCCCGAGCATGTCACCCTTAGTGACACCGGCGATTACCGCGGCGAAGTGTTGGCGACCGAATATCTCGGCACCACGCAGATCATCACGCTCGACACGCCCAACGGCGAACTCAAGGCGCGTGTCCCGGCCGGCCAGGTGGCCACGGTCGGCGAAAGAGTCGGGCTCGGCTTCAAGGGTGAGGCGGTGACGCTCTTTGATGAAACTACGGGCCGCGCACTGCGTTCCGAGCTCAATGAGGGGATCGTGACCCATGGCTGAAGTGATCCTCAAGGGCGTCTCGAAGTCCTTCGGCGACACGGTCGGCGTTGCCGATATCGACATGACCATCCCCGACGGCGCCTTCGTCGTACTGCTCGGCCCCACAGGCGCGGGTAAGACCACGACCCTGCGCCTGATCTCGGGTTTGGAAAAGCTCGACGCGGGCCAGATCAGCATCGGCGGTCGCATCGTCGATGGCGACACGCCCGCCCAGCGCGATGTCGCCATGGTGTTCCAGCAATATTCGCTCTACCCCCATCTGACCGTGCGCGAGAACCTCGAATTCCCGCTCAAATCGCCGATTCTCAACACACCGAAATACGAAATCGCCCGCAAGGTGACCGAGGTCGCGCAGGTCCTGCAGATCAGCCACAAGCTCGACAACAAGGCCACCGCACTGTCGGGGGGCGAGATGCAGCGGGTCTCCATCGGGCGTGCGCTGGTGCGCGACCCGCAGGTCTATCTCATGGACGAACCGCTCAGCTCGCTGGATGCCAAGCTGCGCACCGATCTGCGGATCGAGCTCAAGCGCATTCAGGCGAGCCTCGGTGCCACCATTCTCTACGTCACCCACGATCAGATCGAGGCGATGACCATGGCGACCCATGTTGGCGTCCTCAACGAAGGGCGGCTGGTGCAATTCGGCACCCCGCGCGACATCTACGAGAACCCGAACTCCGTCTATGTCGCCTCCCGCCTCGGTCAGCCGCGCATCAATATCCTGCCGGGTGATCTCTTCGGCACAGCCCCAAAAGGCGCTCATCAGATCGGCTTGCGGCCCGAGCATGTGGCCCAAGGCGATGGGCGCGAGGCCCGCGTGGATCGGCTCGAACGGCTGGGCGATCACACCCGTCTGCACCTGCATCTCGACGGGCATGACATCATCACTCTGGCCGACCCGCATGCCGACTACGCCCCCGGCAGCGCACTGAAGATCGCGCCGCAGGACCCCTTGTGTTTCGACGCCCGGGGCGACCGGATTTACTGAGAAGGAGACGACCATGGCACAGTTCATCAACGACAAGGAAACGCTGGTCACCGATGCGATTGACGGTCTCCTCGCCGCCTCCGGTGGGCGGCTTTACCGGCTGGATGGTTATCCGCACATCAAGGTTGTCTGCCGCAGCGATTGGGACAAATCCCGCGTCGCGCTGATCTCGGGCGGCGGGTCCGGGCACGAACCGGCCCATGCCGGGTTCGTGGGCGAAGGCATGCTGACAGCGGCGGTCTGCGGCGAAGTCTTTGCCTCGCCCTCTGTCGATGCTGTGCTTGCCGGAATTCTCGCCGTGACGGGCGAGGCCGGGTGCCTGCTGATCGTGAAGAACTACACCGGTGACCGGCTGAACTTCGGTCTCGCCGCAGAACGTGCGCGTGCGTATGGTTTGAAAGTCTCAATGGTGGTCGTCGATGATGACGTCGCCTTGCCAGACCTGCCGCAAGCGCGCGGCGTGGCGGGCACCCTCTTCGTGCACAAGATCGTGGGGGCCCTGGCCGATGACGGCGCTGACCTCGACACAATTACTCAAGCCGCAGAGCGGATCGTCGGGCAGATGGCCTCCATCGGCAAATCGCTCGACACCTGCACCGTCCCGGGCTCCGCCAAGGAGGATCGCATCGCCCCCGGCAAAGCCGAGCTTGGCCTTGGCATTCACGGCGAGGCGGGCGTCGAGCAGGTCGACTTTACCGGCGCCACGCGCGCGATGGAGATGGTGCTCGACAAACTCGCCCCGCATATGGATGACAAACCGCATGTCGCCTTGCTCAACAACCTCGGCAGTACCACACCACTGGAAATGTCCGTACTCGCCCACGCGCTGGCCACCTCGGACAAGGCGACGTCCATCACGGCAGTGATCGGTCCCGCGCCGCTGATGACGTCGCTCGACATGCACGGGTTCTCCGTCTCCATCCTGCCGCTGACACCCGAGAACGAAGCCGGGCTTGCGCGCGCGGTTCCCCTGTCGGACTGGCCGGGCCTCTCGCCGCTCACCCCGGTGGATGTGAAACCTCTGCCAGATGGTCTCAGCCCCATTCAGCCGATCCCCTCGGATCACCCGGCCACTCGCAGCCTGATCGAGACCTGCTGTGACCTGCTGATCGCCGCAGAAAGCGATCTCAACACGCTCGACGCCAAGTCCGGCGACGGTGACACCGGCAGCACCCTCGCCACTGCCGCTCGCGCGCTGAAAGGGTCGATGGACCGGATGCCGCTCGCGGACCTGACACAGCTGTTCCGCGCGGTCGGCAATGAACTCAGCCAGACCATGGGCGGCTCCTCTGGCGTGATCCTCGCGATCTTCTTCGGAGCCACCGGCGACGCCTGCGCCAATGGCAAGCCCACGCCTGAGGCCCTGCGCGCGGGCCTCGACCGGATCAGCCAGGTGGGCGGTGCCCAGCGGGGAGATCGGACGATGATCGACGCGCTGCACCCAGCGTTGGAGGCGCTCTCACAGGGGGTTGACGCTGCCGCCGAAGCTGCCCGTACGGGTGCGAATGGAACTGCACAGATGACGCGCGCAAAGGCCGGTCGCGCCTCCTACGTCCCGGAAGAAAACCTGATCGGCCACAACGACCCCGGCGCCGAGGCCGTGGCACGGCTCTTCGAAGGGCTGGCCGCCGCGCTGAAGGCATAGCCAGGTCGCCATGAAGACCAGCCGAGACACCCCTCTGAACCCCACGGTCAACGACATCGCCCGCGTCGCGCAGGTGAGCCTCGCGACCGTGGACCGGGTGTTGAACGAACGCCCCGGCGTGCGCAAGGTCACGGTCGAAAAGGTCAACCGCGCCATCGCCGATCTGGGCTATGTGCGCGACACGGCCGCCGCCAATCTGGCCCGCGGACGTGTCTATCGGTTTCTCTTCATCCTGCCCGCCGCCAACAATGAGTTCATCGACCTGATCGAGCGGCAAGTGAGCGATCTCTCAACCGGTCTCAAACGGGAACGCACGCAGGTCTCCTGCACCCGCGTTCCCGCCTTCGACCCCATGGCCCTCGCCGAAGCGATCAACGCGCTTGATCCTGCGCAGGTGGATGGCGTGGCGATCTTCGGGCCCGAGACGCCGTCCGTCCGGGACAGTATCTCGCGGCTGCGCGCCCATGGGGTCTCGGTCGTCTCGCTGGTGTCGGACATCCCCAGCTCTGAGCGCAACGCCTATGTGGGCATCGACAACATCGCCGCCGGGCGCACGGCAGCGCAGCTGATGGGCCGCTTTCTCGGGCCCGTGGGCGGCGATGTTCTGGTGGTCACTGGCTCGATGCTGGCGCGGGACCATCTGGAGCGTCGCCTTGGCTTTGACGAGGTGATGGCCCGCGACTTTCCGCATCTGAACGTGCTGGCTTCGCTGGAAGGTCGCGACGATCCCGACCTGATCGAACGGCTCATGCCGCAGGCGCTCTCGAGCGAGCGAAATATTGTCGGCATCTACTCCTCCGCCGCCGGAAACGCCGGGCTGATCCGGCATTTCGATGCAACGGCGCCCGCGCCGCACCCTGTGGTCATCGCGCATGAACTGACGCCACTGTCGCGGGACGCCTTGGGCCGCGGGCTGTTCGACGCGGTGATCAGCCAGGATTCGGGCCACCTGGTGCGCAGTGCGGTGCGGATCATGCGCGCCAACAGCGACAGCGCGCCAATCAACATGGCGCAGGAGCGCATTCGGATTGATGTATACCTGAAGGAAAATCTGCCGCCCGACCCGGGCAGCTCAACGGGAGGATGAGATGAAGACGATCAAGGGACCGGCGCTGTTTCTGGCGCAATTCGCGGGCGACGACGCGCCCTTCAATTCATGGGGCGCGATCACCAAATGGGCCGCCGATTGTGGCTACAAGGGCGTGCAACTGCCAAGCTGGGACGGGCGCCTCTTCGACCTCGCGAAGGCGGCAGACAGCAAGGACTACTGCGACGAGATCAAAGGCACAGCGGCAGAGAACGGCGTTGAAGTGACCGAGCTCTCGACCCACCTGCAAGGCCAGTTGGTCGCCGTGCATCCGGCCTATGACGCGGCCTTCGACGGCTTCGCCGACCCTTCGGTGCACGGCAACCCCAAGGCCCGACAGGAATGGGCCGTGGACCAGGTGATGAAGGCGATCAGCGCCTCGGCCAACATGGGGATCAAGAACCACGTGTCCTTCTCCGGCGCGCTTGCCTGGCCCTATATCTACCCCTGGCCGCAGCGCCCCGCAGGGCTGGTCGAGACCGCTTTCGACGAGCTCGCCAAGCGCTGGCGTCCGATCCTCGACCACGCCGACGCGCACGACGTGAACATCTGCTACGAAATCCATCCAGGCGAAGACCTGCACGATGGCGTGACCTTCGAGATGTTCCTCGAACGGGTCGACAACCACGCCCGCTGCAACATGCTCTACGATCCGTCGCATTTCGTGCTGCAGTGCCTCGACTACCTCGATCACATCGACATCTATGCCGACCGGATCAAGATGTTCCACGTCAAGGACGCGGAGTTCAATCCGACTGGGCGGCAGGGCGTCTATGGCGGCTATCAGTCTTGGGTCGACCGTGCAGGCCGCTTCCGCTCTCTGGGCGACGGGCAGGTAGATTTCGCAGCGATCTTCTCGAAACTGGCGGCCAATGACTTCGACGGCTGGGCCGTGGTCGAATGGGAATGCTGCCTCAAGCACCCCGAAGATGGCGCGCGCGAAGGCGCACAATTCGTCAAGGACCACATCATCCGCGTAACCGAACGCGCCTTTGATGATTTCGCTGACGGGGGCACCGACGACGCCGCGAACCGCAAGATGCTGGGGATCTGATCATGAGCAATCGCATACGCCTAGGTATGGTTGGCGGCGGTAATGACGCCTTCATCGGCGCCGTACACCGCATCGCCGCGCGGCTGGATGACCGCTACGAGCTCGTTGCCGGCGCCCTCTCGTCCACGCCCGAGAAATCGCGCGCCTCGGGCGACGCGCTGGGGCTGCCGCGCATCTATGATGATTTCAAGCAGATGGCGATCCGCGAAGCGCGTCTGAAAACCGGCATCGAAGCGGTCGCCATCGTCACACCCAACCACATGCATTTCGCCGCCGCGCGCGAATTTCTGAAACGCGACATTCACGTGATCTGCGACAAGCCTCTGACCTCGACCATGGCGGACGCCCGCAAGATGGTGAAGGCGGTGGAGGCGTCGAACGCGCTCTTCGTGCTCACCCACAACTACACCGGCTACCCGATGGTGCGCCAAGCGCGCGAGATGGTGGCCAACGGAGAAATCGGCAAGATCCGCGTCGTGCAGGTCGAGTACCCGCAAGACTGGCTCACGATCGAGCAGGATTTCAAACAGGCCAACTGGCGCACCGATCCCGCGCGGTCCGGGGCAGGGGGCTCGACCGGCGATATCGGGACTCATGCGCATAACCTCGCACGGTTCATCACCGGGCTCGAGGTGGACAGCCTCGCCGCCGACCTCGACGCCTTCGTGCCGGGCCGACAGGTCGATGACAACGGGCACGTGATGCTGCGGTTCAAGGGCGGCGCCAAGGGAATGCTCTGGTGCAGCCAGGTCGCGCCGGGCAATGAAAACGCCCTGCGCATCCGCGTCTATGGCGAGACCGGCGGCCTCGAATGGGCGCAGGAAGACCCGAATTACCTCTGGCACACGCCCTTTGGCGAACCCAAGCGGCTGATCACCCGCAATGGTGCTGGTGCTGGCGAGGCGGCAGCCCGGGTGACCCGCGTGCCACCCGGACACCCCGAGGGCTATCTCGAAGGCTTCGCGAACATCTACAGCGAAGCAGCCGAGGCCATCATCGCCCACCGCGACGGCACAGCGCCCGGCGGCGATGTCACCTACCCAACCATCACCGACGGCTGGCGCGGTATGCAGTTTATCGACGCCTGCGTGCGCTCCTCGGCCCGCAATGCCGCCTGGGTCACCCTCGCCGATTAACCATACCGGCGGTCCACGACGACCGTGAACACAGTGTTCACAAACCAGAAACCAACACCCGCGGCGCCCCGGCGCTGCGGGTATCCTTTTGAAATCCATCGGCTTTCAAAACGCGGCGCAACCCGCCCTTCTTCGCACCTGCAGCATCGCTCAAACTCGTCTCAAATCTGCGCAGCTTTCGAAACGACTTGGCAAGACCTTTGGGCCACCCTTCGTATTTTAAGAGTTGAGGGGACCCATGTTAAACACCACCTCCGCAGAGAAACTTGCGGCGATACTTGATCAATTTTCCGTCCCAATGTTCGCAGCAGAACGGGCATCCGACAAAAGTGATTTCGAGATTATCTGCATCAACCGCGCCCACGCCGAGGCCACCGGGTTTGAACCCGCCACGGCCCGCGGCACCAGCCTGCGCGATCTGCTTCCGCCGCCTCAGGCGGATATCGTGATTGGCCGCTATACCGAATGCGCCCGCACCCAGAGGCCGCTGCGCTATCTGGAAACGCTGGCCTTGCCGGGCGGCGTTCAGCAATGGGACACGACCATTCAGCCCGTGCGCCTGCCCTCGGGCGGCGATCGTGTCATTGGCACCGCGATCCAGATCGCCGTGGAGGCGCAGTCGGAAGGCACTCAGATGACCTTCGATAACATCCGCTATTTCTCGGCGCTCGCGGACATGCAACTGCAGAACCTTCTGGGCATGTTCGATGCCGCGCGCGAGCAGGGGCTGTTCAGCGATGACAGCGCCAGCCGGGTCAGCCGTCTCTGCTGTGTCTGCCGTTCCGTGCAACGCTCGGTCGAAGACATCCGCGAGACGGTGCGCCGCGCCACGCCGGATCTTTCCGCCGAAAAGGGCGATCCGACCCCGACCGGCGGCAGCACCCTGCGCGCCCTGAACGAAAGCACAGGTGCCGAAATCTGAGCGCTGGCGCCGGGTCACGCTGGGCCAAAAGCCGCTGGCCTTTCCCCCCAAGCGGCGCTTTCACATGGCTGAAAGGCAAGCTATAGGGGGCGCATGACACACAGCGTTTACAAACATGATCTGCCGGATGGGCTCGACCTCGGGCCCATCGTCGCCATCGATTGCGAGACCATGGGCCTGAACCCGCACCGCGACCGGCTCTGCGTCGTGCAGCTCTCAGGTGGTGACGGCAAGGCACATCTGGTGCAGATCGCGCAAGGTCAGACCGAGGCGCCGAACCTCTGCGCCCTGCTGGCCGATCCCAAGGTGCTCAAGCTCTTCCACTTCGGGCGCTTCGACATCGCGGCGATGCAGCATACCTTCGGCACACTCGCGGCACCCGTCTACTGCACCAAGATCGCGAGCCGCCTTGTGCGCACCTATACCGACCGGCACGGATTGGCGAAGCTGCTGCAGGAGATGCTGAACATCGACATCTCCAAACAGCAGCAGTCGAGCGATTGGGGCGCCGACACGCTGACCGAAGCACAGGTGGAATACGCCGCTTCCGACGTGCTCTACCTGCACCGTCTGCGCGAGGCGCTGAACGTCATGCTGGAACGCGAAGGGCGGATGGAGCTGGCGCAGGCCTGTTTTGATTTCCTGCCGACCCGCGCCCGGCTCGACCTCGAAGGCTGGCCTGACACGGACATCTTCACCCATTCATGAGCACGCCGTTCCTCGATACCGCCCGGCGGGTGATCCGCATCGAGGCCGAGGCGCTCGGCACGCTGGCCGAGACGCTTGATGGCCGGTTTCGTGACGCCATCGACCTGCTGCTCAATGCCAAGGGCCGCGTGATCGTCACCGGCATCGGCAAATCAGGCCATATCGCCCGCAAGATCGCGGCCACCATGGCCAGCACCGGCACGCCTGCGCAATTCGTGCACCCGGCGGAAGCGAGCCATGGCGATCTGGGCATGATCACCAGCGCCGATGTAGTGCTGGCGATTTCGAACTCGGGCGAGGCGCCGGAGCTCGCCAACCTCGTTGCCTACTCCCGACGGTTCAGCATCCCGCTGCTGGGCATCACCAGCGTTGAAGGCTCAAGCCTCGGGCGCGAGTGCGACGTGGTACTGCTGCTGCCCCGCCTCGGCGAGGCCTGCGGCACGGGCGTCGTGCCCTCGTCCTCCACTACGATGACCCTGGCACTGGGCGACGCGCTGGCCATCGCGCTGATGGAACACCGCGCCTTCACGCCGGAAAACTTCCGCGACTTTCACCCCGGTGGCAAACTGGGCGCCCAGCTCAGCCGGGTGTCCGACCTCATGCACACCGGCCCAGCCCTGCCGCTCATCTCGCTCGATACGCCGATGTCGGAGGCGCTGATCGAGATCAGCCAGAAGGGCTTTGGTGTCGTCGGTGTCCAGAATGGCGAGGGTCATCTCGCCGGGATCATCACCGACGGTGACTTGCGGCGGCACATGGACGGGCTGCTCGACCAGCGCGCACAGGATGTGATGACACCCGCGCCCACGACCATCGAACCGGACGCTTTGGCCGAAAAGGCGGTGGCGGTGATGAACGACGGCAACAAGGGCCGCGGGATCACCTGCCTCTTTGTCGTCGATGGCCCGAAACCCGTGGGCCTGATCCACATTCACGACTGCCTGCGCGTCGGCCTCGGATAAGCCGCGATGAAGGGGGACCGCTATTCGCGCACGGTGGCCTTATTGAAAGTGGTGCTGCCGCTCGCCGCCCTTGGCCTGCTCTCGACGCTGTTCCTGCTCTCCCGCGTTATCGACCCGACCGAGGCGATCCCCTTCGCCGATACCGAAGTGCAGGACCGGCTGCTCAACCAGCAGATCTCCGGGCCCTACTATTCCGGCACCTCGGCAGATGGCGACCAGATCGCCTTCGTGGCGGAAAAGGTCACCAGCCCCGGCGGCCTCACAGGCGCCAGCCAGGCCGAAGACGTCTTCGTCAAGATCGACATGGTGGGCGGCACCACCATTAACGTAACGTCAGATGCGGCCCTCGTGAACATCGCCAATGACCTTGCGAACTTGACCGGGAACGTCGTCGTCACCACCTCGCAAGGGTACGTGATGACCAGCCAGGCGCTCTCGGCCCGGGTGACCGTCCTGAACCTGCGCTCGCCCGGCACCGTGCTCGCCACGACGCCCGGCGGTGACCTCGTGGCAGGCGCGATGGAGCTTTCGGCCGAAGAGTCCGGTGGCCCCGCCCAATTGGTTTTCACAAACGGCGTGAAACTGGTATATCAGCCCAAACAGGTGGATGACTGACCCGTGATTTTATTAAGACTTATTCTGCTGCCGCTGTTTCTGCTGGCCACAGCCCCTGCCCTTTTCGCGCAAGGCACTCAAGTCGCCTTTGGCGCCATCAAGCAGGACACCGATCTGCCCGTCGAAGTCACCGCCGAGAACCTCGCGGTCGATCAGGAGACCGGCGAGGCCGTCTTCACCGGGAACGTCATCGTCGGCCAGGGCGAGATGCGGCTCTCGGCTGAACGCCTTCTGGTCGTCTACCGCGAAAACACCCAAGGCATCGAGCGTATGGAAGCGACGGGTGGGGTCACCCTCGTCTCCGGCCCCGATGCCGCCGAATCCGAACGCGCCGACTACAGCATCGATGATGGCGTGATCGTGATGACCGGCAATGTGCTGCTGACCCAGGGGCCCTCGGCGCTGACCGCCGACAAGATGACCGTACAGCTCGAAGACGGCACCGCGCAGATGAGCGGATCGGTCAAGACGATCCTGCAGACAGGCAATCAGTAATGGCCCAACCCAAGCTGACCGTGGCCGAAGGCTCTGCCGGGCTGCATGTGGACCACCTGCGCAAATCCTACCGCAAGAAAACCGTCATTCGCGATTT
Source organism: Roseobacter cerffii (assembly GCF_054226325.1). Lineage (NCBI taxonomy): Bacteria > Pseudomonadati > Pseudomonadota > Alphaproteobacteria > Rhodobacterales > Roseobacteraceae > Roseobacter > Roseobacter cerffii. The sequence continues at coordinate 121,412 of NZ_CM135757.1, read as the reverse complement.
CTCCATGTACCTCGAACGCGGCGAGGTCGTGGCCCTTCTGGGCCCCAACGGGTCCGGCAAAACGACGACCTTCTACGCCGTCGCGGGCCTCGTGACACCCGAGGGCGGCAGCGTCACGATCGACGGGCAGGATGTCACCGCGCTGCCCATGTATCGCCGCGCCCGGCTGGGCATCGGCTATCTGCCGCAGGAGATGAGCATCTTCCGTGGGCTCTCCGTGCAGGACAATATCAGCGCGATCCTCGACATCACCGAGGCCGACCGCCACAAGCGGCGCGAACGGCTCGAGGAACTGCTCAGCGAGTTCTCCATCGAACACCTCCGCCGCGCGCCCGCGCTGGCGCTCTCGGGTGGCGAGCGTCGCCGTGTCGAGATCGCGCGCTGCCTCGCCGCCAGCCCCAAATATCTGCTGCTCGACGAACCCTTTGCGGGCGTCGATCCGATCTCGGTGGGCGACATCCGGCACCTCGTGGCTGACCTCAAAAAGCGCGGCATCGGTGTGCTGATCACCGACCACAACGTGCGTGAAACCCTCGAAATCGTGGACCGCGCCTACATCCTGCACGAGGGCCGCGTGCTGATGTCCGGCACCCCCGATGACGTGGTCCAGAACGAGAACGTCCGCCGCGTCTACCTCGGCGACAACTTCAAAATTTCCTGACTAAAGACCATCGGCGTGAAAACACTTTTTACGCGAATCCACGCCGCTTTTATTTGACTCCCAGACAGATTTTCGGGCTCAATGAAGGCATGGCACGCACCCGGTCCTGTCTGATGTCGCATCGTCCTCCTTGCCAGGGCTCCGACGTCAGGCATCGGGTCGAACGCCACTTTCCGTGACTGTGACTTTCGGCCTCCCGGCGCCCGTGCGCCCGGAGTGCAAGCCCACGGTCCGCCATACGAAGGAGTGACTATGCGGTATCAAATCAGCGGCAAACAGATCGACATTGGCGAAGCGCTGCAAACCCACGTGAAGGATGAACTGGGCGAAGCAGTGAAGAAATACGCCGAACGCCCGACCGAAGCGGTGGTGGTGTTCTCCAAGTCGGCCCATGAGTTTGTCTGCGAAGCGACCGTGCACCTCTCCACCGGCCTGACCGCCCAGGCCAAGGCCCACCAGACCGAGATCTATGCCGCGTTCGATGCCTGTTGCGACAAGATGGAAAAACAGCTCCGAAGATACAAGCGTAGGTTGAAAGACCATCACAAAGATCGGGCCGAACCGGTTGAAATCTACGGCGCGTCCTCATATATCCTCGCATCAGACGCCGACTCAGGCGAACAGGAACCCGAGACCCTGCAACCGATCATCGTTGCCGAGATGGAAACCAAAATCCCATCTCTCTCCGTGGGCGAAGCGGTGATGCAGATGGAACTGGCCGGCGCGCCGGTTCTGGTCTTTAGAAACGAAGGCAAAGAGGGCTTGAATGTCGTATACCGTCGCGATGACGGGAACATTGGCTGGATAGACCCGCAGTAGGATTTCTACCGAGGCACAATTGCCTCCCAACTAGTGCGAGCAGAATGGATTTTAACAAACTCCTCAAGCCTGAGGCCGTGAAGGTATTGACCTCCGCCTCAAGCAAGAAACGCCTTATGCAGGATCTCGGCGATCTCGCGGAACAGGCGTATGGGCTGAAATCGGGTGATGTGCTCGATGCCTTGCTGGCGCGCGAAGCGCTGGGGCCCACCGGTGTCGGACATGGCATCGCGCTGCCACATGCGCGGCTCGATGGTCTCGATACGGTCGTCGGCGCCTTTGTCCTTCTCGACAAACCCATCGACTTTAACGCGGTGGACCGCCAGCCGGTCGACATCGCCTTCGCGCTCTTTGCGCCGGAAGATGCCGGGGTCGAGCACCTCAAGGCGCTCGCGCTCGTTTCGCGCACCCTGCGCGATCCGGGCATCTGCTCGAAACTGCGGGCGAACCCGAACCCGGCGACGCTGCACACGATCCTGACCTCGGCGGAATCCGAACAGGCGGCCTGATCCGCCTGTCGTTGCGCAGTTACCGCACGAGGTAGGGCTTGCGCGGCTTGTCCCGATCCTGCACCACGGTGCCCTGATCGACCGGGAAATCCCCCATCAGATAGGGGTGCATGCCCTGGTTCTTAAGGTTCTGGAGGAACTGGCCAAAGCCGGTCAGATCGACCATCCGCGGCACCTCTGACAACCGTCTCTGGCTGGTCGGGCCAATCTCATCAAGGATCGTCTGCAACGGCTCCATCGGCGCTTCGATGAAATCCGCCATGGTCCAGATGCGCACCCGCGCCTTGGTCCAGCTCGACCGCAGCACCTTCAGATGCTCGCTCTCGATCTTCTGCAGCTCGGCGGCGGCTTTGCGCAAATCCATGAAATTCGCGTTCGACCGGAAGAGCGGCACCGCCCAGGCGCCACTGATCACCGAGATCTGGGCATTGGGGTCCTTCGCGACACGCCAATTAATCGCCTGGTTGTCTCCGGGCCCGAACTGGAAACACTGCCGTTCGCCGCGGGTGTTCCAGATCAGGTTCGTCAGGAAGGCCTCGGGGTTGTAGTCCCGCAGGATCGCACTGTCGCTCAACGCCCCGTTCATCACCGTTTGCCGGTCCGCGAAATGTGCGCGGTCCGGTGCGAAAAGATGGCCGTGCACGCGCGCGCCCGTTGCCTTCGCCAGCCACGGCTCGAAATTGTCGAAGAGCTCCGCAAACCCCTGGAACATGGAATAGGGCGCCGCCGTCACACCGTTTTCGCGATCCTCGCGCGGATAGCGGCTCTGCATGTAAAGCCCCGGCCGCCCGCGCGTGCGCCGGTCCACCGCCTTGGCAAAGATGCGGTCAATCTTGCCCGGATTGGGCTCGGTCTTCTTCATCGCGCCTGCCGGGTCCGCGAGAAACGCATCGTAAAGCCGGTGCGCATGCGGCCAGATCTTGCGCGCCACAAAGCAGTCCGACCGCCGCAGCAGTTGCAGATGATCGTCATAGAAGATGTGCGGCTTGCCCTGGAAATCGAACTTCGACAGCGTCAGCGACCGGCTCTCGATGGTGATCGCATATTGCCGGACCAGGGTCTGGAAATAGCTCTCATCGGGGATCCACACCCGGCGGAAATACTGCTCGAAATCGCCGCGCGCCGGGTCCTGCAGAATGGCCGACAGGGTCTGCCGTGTCAGGCACCACCACTGCGAGCCGATATGCGGGATCAACCCACCCGGCACCTTGCGGTTGACCCCCAACAGCCGTTGCAACGTCACATAGCGATCAAAGAGAAACCGGTGCCGTTTCCACGCAAAGGGAAAACGCAGCGTGAACCGTTCCGCCTACAGCCCGCCGACCGTCCATGGCACATCCGAAGTGGTGGCACTTTCGATGAAATCGGTCTTCGGCCTGTCCGCCAGATAGTCGATCAGCTCGCTGACAGGTCGCAGCGGCAGGCACGCGCCCGACGCCAGATACACATGCCGCACCTCCGCATGGCGCGCCAGCATCTGCTCGGACGCCGATTGCGTCGCCGCCACGATCCCCCAGGTGCCCCATTCGCACCGGAAGCGTTTCGAGAACGACAGGCTCGGCACATCGGCCAGCGCCTGCTCGAACGCGTCAAACACCCGGCGCGGCACCCGCTTGTCCACATGGATGATGACCGGACAGCCCGCCGCCGACCAATGCCGCGCCACCTGCTCCGCCCGGTCAAAGGCGGTGTGCACCAGCATCACGACACCGACGCTCACGCCCAATTCCCCTTGGACATCAGGCCGAGGATCTCAAGCTGGCGCCAGTTGATGTATTTCTCCGACCATTTGCACCACAGCTGCGGCTCTTCCTCCAGCCCCGCCGTATAGGCGCGGTACTCGGTCGATTCCGCATAATGCTCGCGGCGGGTTGCCTCCTCGGCGGCCTTCGCGGCGAAGGTGTCGAGAAACTTGGCGTGCAACAGCACGCCCGAGGCTTTCTCGCCGCCCCAGTCGTCATAGACGAGGTTCAGCCCGCGGGGCAGCAGCATATGGGTCGAGCTCACATAGGCATACCGCCGGTCCCATTTCACCAGCGGGATTTTGTTCAGCGCCGGTGCCAGGTCCGGCGTATCGGGAAAGAACACCCGGCTGCGCGGCCCGCCCTGGATCCACAGGTTGCCGTAAAGCGGATTGCGCGACATCGTGTAGTTGCCGCTGTCGAACCAGCAGGCGATATCGATGGGGTTCTGCCCGGGCAGATACGGCTGCGCATCCAGCCGACCCTTCGGATACATATCCAGCATCATCGCCGAGAATGTCCGGATCGAACAGCTGTCGAGCCAATCGGTCAGCGCGCGCAGCGGGCGCGTATCACAGAACGGATAAACCAGGAACTCGTCGGAATCGACGGTCAGGCACCAGTGCCCATGACCATAGCGCCCTTGCAGGTAGTTCAGCCAGTCGACGCCAAACCGTGCCGACTTGTAACTGCCCGCCGTCCGCCACAGCGACACATCCGGCTGTTCGGCCAGATACTCCATCGATCCATCGGTGCTGCCATTGTCCACGATCAGGAAATGCGTGACCCCCATGTCGCGATAGTATTCGAGGAAGTAAGGCAGACGCGGCATCTCGTTGCGCTGCGTCGAAAACAGCAGGATGTCGGTGCGACGCAGCCGCGCTGTCCGATCAGAGACCCGACGCAACTGCAGGCTTTTCCGGCGGGCGCGCATACGCAAACGCTTGCGCGCCCAACGCATCCGGTAGGATCCCAAGATTCCCAAGCTTCAGACCTTCTCCGCCGCCTCCACCACCGGTTTGAAAGAGCCTCGTGCCCCGTATCTCCAGCGATCGATTTGTGTCGCGATTGGTTAACTGCGACTTATTGATATTTTATTGCTCAAAAATCTAATTTTCACAATAATTTTGAAAGCCTGGCGGCGTTTGAGCGGATTCCCTTACGTCACCACCCGCCCCGTGACATCAAACCGACACGCAGCAGCTGTCGCCACCCGGCCAGCCGGAGCGACTCAGGCGTCCACATGTCCGGATTCCGACCCACCGCCACATAGTAATCATCATAGAGCGCAGAGTTCGAAAAATGCTCCCGGCGCTGCTGTTCCTGCTTGGCGCGGGCAGCGGCATCCGGCAGGAACTTGGTGTGCAACAGCACCCCGGTGAGCTTCTCGGCACCGCCTTCGTCATAGGTCCGGTTCAGCCTGGGCGGCAGCGCGTTATGTGTCGAGTTCACGAACACATAGCTGCGGTGCCATTTCACCAGCGGGATCTTGTTCAGCGTTGGCGCCCTGCGCGGATCATCGGCAAAGAAACAGCGCGCGCGCGGCCCGCCCTGCAGCCAGAGATTGCCCATCTTCTGCTGCAGCTGCGCCCAATAGCCATAGCCGTCGAACCACTGCAGCACCTCGCAGGGGTCCTGCCCGGCGACATATTCATGCGTGTTGGGCGGCCCCTTCGGATAGAGGTCCAGCATCAGCGCGCCCATCATCTGCTGCCCCTGGCCGTCCAGCCACGCGGTCAGCTGTGGCAACGGGCGGCTGTCGTGATCGGGATAGATCAGCAGCTCATCGGCATCGACCGTGACCGTCCAATGCCCATGGCCATAGCGCCGCATGAGCCAGGTCAGCCAATCCATCCCGAACCGCGATGCCTTGTAACTCTCCGCCGTCCACCACAGCGACACATCCGGCTGCGCATCGAGCAACGCCATCGTCTCGTCCTCGCTGCCGTTGTCGACGATCAGAAAGTGACGCACGCCCAGCTTTCGGTAGTGTTCGAGAAAATGCGGCAACCGCAGCGCTTCGTTGCGCAGGGTGGCAAACAGCAGGATATCATCGTCCAGGATTTCGACGGTCCTGTCCCTCAGCGCTGTCAGCTGGTGACGGCTGCGAAAGGCGCGCCACAACATGCGTTTGCGCCGCAGCCGCAGCTTGTATCGGGACCAGGGCGAGCGCCGCACCATCCGGCAACCTTTCACAGCGAGGTCAGGTGCCGTTCATATTGCTGCTTTGGACGGGGCCGCCAACCGCGAATCTGTTCCGGCCACACGGAAACGGCGCCGGAGTGACTCCGGCGCCGCACATCTGTCGGGATCAGCCTGGGGGCAGGGGGGTTACTCCGCCGCTTTGCCCATGTTCACCACATCGTGCAGGTAAGCCGAGAGATCTTCGCGCAGATCGTCCCGGTCGAGGCCGAAGGCGACCGTCGCCTGCAGGAACCCGGACTTCGATCCGCAATCGAACCGCTGTCCGCGGAAGCGGTATCCGTAGACATTGCCTTTCTTGTCGATCTCCTGCGCGATGGCATCCGTCAGCTGGATCTCACCACCCGCGCCCGACTTCATCTTGTTGAGGTTGTTGAGCACCGAGGGCGACAGGATATAGCGCCCGATCACCGCGAGGTTCGAGGGCGCTTCCTCGGCCTTCGGCTTCTCGACCATGCCTTTCACCTTGACCATCGAGCCCATGTCATCGGCCACGTCGAGCACGCCATAGGACGACGCCTTCTCGGGTGCCACTTCCATTGCGGCGACCATGTTGCCGCCGGTTTCCTCATAGGCTTCGACCATCTGCTGTAGACACGGCTTGTCTGCCGCGATCACGTCGTCGGGCAGAATGACCGCAAAGGGCTCATCCGCAATCAAGCGGCGTGCGCACCAGACCGCATGGCCAAGGCCCAGCGCCTTGTGCTGGCGGATATAGGCGATGGCGCCGCTCTCCATATAAGTTGTTTCCAGAACTTCGAGGAGGTCGTCCTTGCCCTTCTTGCGCAGCTCCTCTTCCAGCGTCGGCGCGTGGTCAAAGTAGTCCTCGAGCGCGCCCTTGCCGCGTGAGGTGACGAAGATGAATTCCTTGATGCCAGCGGCCCGCGCTTCGTCGATCGCGTATTGGATCAACGGGCGGTCCACCAATGTCATGATTTCTTTTGGTACAGATTTTGTCGCGGGTAGAAAGCGTGTCCCCATCCCGGCTACGGGAAAGATCGCCTTGGTCACTTTGCGTTTCATACTGTTGCCCTCACACATCAAAATTAATCGCACCCCGCGAGCATCATTTAGCGCTCAAATGCGTCAAAAACACGACTTGCACTCCAATTAAAGCGATTTTTTAGCGCAATCAGGTCTACAATACGAAATATAGCGAAGTCCCGCCAGTATACTCGCAATACGTGTATAATTTTAGGCATTTTTTGAACTTCAGTTCCGCGGCCCGAAACGCCCTCAATCTGCTAAGTCCTTAAAATCTGGCGCTGTTTGGCGTCAGTCCACGCCCATCTGGGCCATCATCCGCTCGAGTTTCGGGACGTCCTGCGGATTGTTCAATTCCCAGAAATGCCGCCCCTTCGCGCTCACTTCGACGCAGAGCACAGACCGGCCGTTCTCCATGAAGCGCAGCTGCTCCAACCCTTCCAGACGCTCCAGCGGACCGGCCGGCCAGGTGGCGTAAGCGGCCAGCGCGTCGGGGCGGTACGCATAGACACCGACATGATGAAACACCGGTGTCTCCTCCGCATCGCCGTAGGTCGCGGAGGTGAACGGGATCACCTCTTTCGAGAAGTAAAGCGCCTGATGCGCACTGTCGAACACAGCGGTGGTCCCACCCACCCGACCACCTTTGCGATCCTCAAGAAACCCGGTCAGCGTCGCGCCATCACAGCGCAGCACCGGGGTCGCGATCTCGGCCTGCGGGGCGGCGCGCAGCCCGCTCACCAGGTCCTCCACGAACCAATGCGGGGTCAGCGGCGCATCGCCCTGCAGGTTGACGACGATCTCATAACCGCCGCCCAAGAGCGCATGCGCCTCGGCGCAGCGCTCGGTGCCGTTCACCCAGTCCGACGAGGTCATCACCACCTCCGCGCCGAACGCCTCGGACGCCTCCCTGATCCGATCGTCATCCGTCGCCACAACGACCCGGTCCACCCCGGCCACGGCGGAGGCCGCCTGCCAGCTGCGCTCGATCAGGCTGCGCGTGACGCCCGAGGCGCCCGTCAGCCCGACCAGTGGCTTGCCCGGATACCGGGTGGACGCATAGCGCGCCGGAATGACAATCAGCACCGACATCAGCTGTCTTTCAGATCGACAGACGGGGCATGGGCAATGAAGAACGGGTTGGCATAGTCGTCCTTGCCATAGGTCAGCGGTGTGAGGTCATCGAAGCGCACCACGGCACCACCCGCACCCGCCAGCACCGCATGGCCTGCCGCCGTGTCCCACTCCATCGTGCGCCCCAGCCTTGGATAGAGGTCCGCCTCCCCCGTCGCCACCAGGCAGAACTTCAGTGACGAGCCGGCACTTTTCATGTCCTTCACGGCGTATTTGTTGATGTAATCATCCGTCGCCTGATCGCGGTGTGACTTCGACGCCACGACCATCAGCGCGCCATTGTCCGCCTCCGAGACCGACATCGCTTGCGTCGGCCCCACCTGGTCCAGAGCCAGATCCCCCGTCTCCTCGACCGAATGCCCATCGGCCTCGGTGTAGAACATACGCCCCTTCGCGGGCGCATAGACCACACCGCGCGTCGGCACACCGCCTTCGACCAGCGCGATGTTCACCGTGAAATCGCCGCGCCGGTGGATGAACTCCTTCGTGCCATCCAGCGGATCGACGATCAGGAAGGTATCGCCCGTGGTGTCATGCGTGGCCGATTGCTCCTCGGTCACCAGCATCACGTCCGGAAAGGCCTGACGCAGCCCCGCCGAGATCAGCGCATCGGCCGCCTCATCCGCCGCCGTCACCGGGCTGTCGTCCGACTTCACCTTCACGTCGAAGTCGTCGGCGTCGTAGATCTCCATGATCTTCGCCCCTGCTTCGATCGACAACCGGCGCATGACCTCAACCAGCTTCACGTAATCCATAACCCGTACCGTCCATGTCTCGATGATTGATGTTGAAAACGATGCCCCTTATGGTGAACCTCTAACGGAACAGCAAGAATTCCGTGCAAAACTGGTGATCATCACAAGGCAGAGCGGTCATGTTTCAGGCAAGCAGACGCAAATCGACGGGGGCGGCCTCCGCCCTCACGCTGTTGGAGCTGATCTATCACTCCACCGTGCGATCCGTGCGCAAGACCCACAACAACGCCTTTGCCGCGATCTTCATCAACGTGCTGCAGACGCTGATCTTCGTGCTCGCCTTCTACGTCATGTTCTCGCTGCTAGGGCTGCGCGGCTCGGCGATCCGGGGCGATTTCCTGCTCTATATCATGTCGGGCATCTTCCTCTTCCTCACCCACACCAAGTCGATGAGCGCGGTTGTGGGCTCCGAAGGCCCGGCCAGCCCGATGATGCAGCACGCGCCGATGAACACCATCATCGCCATCGCCTCGGCTGCCATTGGCGCGCTCTATGTCCAGGTGCTTTCGCTCAGCATCATCCTCTTCGGCTACCACGTGGCCTTCACACCGGTGGTCATCGAAGAGCCAGCCGCCGCCTTCGGCATGTTGCTGGTCGCCTGGTTCACCGGCATCGCGCTGGGGCTGGTGCTGCTGGCCCTCAAGCCGTGGTTTCCCCAGGTGGTCAGCATCTTCTCGACGATCTACCAGCGCGCCAACATGATCGCCTCGGGCAAGATGTTCGTGGCCAACAGCCTGCCCAGCTTCATGCTCGCGATGTTCGACTGGAACCCACTGTTTCATGCCATCGACCAGGCGCGCGGCTTCACCTTCATCAACTACAACCCCCGCTATACCGATTGGCATTATGCCATGTGGGTGGGGGTCGTGCTGCTGATGATCGGCCTGATGGGCGAATTCTACACCCGCCGTCACGCCTCGCTCAGCTGGAGCGCACGCCGCTGATCCCGGCCTGCGGGCACTCGAACCCTGTAAAATTTGGATAAAGGGCAACCCGTTTTGCTGGCGGCGGTTCACCTGTTGGCAACCGGCGAAACCCTAGGGTCCGCAGCGAAATTTTACGAGGCGGCCCATGTTCAGCAGTATCTTCAACTCCGATTGGAAGAGCAAAATTTTCAACGCGCATGTCGTGTTCTTTGTCTCCGCTGTGGTGACCTGGCCCATCATCGCCGAGATGGAGCTGTTCGAGGAGTTCTACGAGTTCTCCCGCGCGCATGAAGACTGGGATTTGGACGAGTTGGCGCTGCTGGTGGTGAACCTCTCCGTCGCCTTGATCTTTTCGTCGATCTACAAATCGCGGCAATTGCGCAAGGTGATGAAGGAGCGCGCGCAGGAGTATCGCCGCGCCGAGCGCAACGCCCGCCACGACCCGCTGACCGGGCTGATGAATCGCCGCGCCTTTGCCCAGGCCATGCAGAAGATCGAGGCCGATGCCGACAGCGCAAGCCGCTATATCGCAATGATCGACCTCGACCGTTTCAAGCCGATCAACGACGTTCAGGGCCATGCGGCGGGCGACGCGATCCTGCGCGGCGTGGCCGAGCGGTTGGAGGCCATGCTGGGCCACACCGACATGATTGCCCGGCTTGGGGGCGACGAATTTGCCGTCATCTTCGAGCCGCGCCGCGACGCCAGCAATGTCGAGCGGATCGCCCGGCGCCTGCTGCACGCAATGGAAAAACCCTTCGAGTTCCAGGGAACGCAGCTCTACATCAGCTGCAGCGTGGGCCTCGCCAATTGGGCCAGCGGCAGTTGCCATTCCGACGCGCTCGGTCGCGCGGACCGGGCGCTTTACACCGCCAAGAACGAAGGCCGCGCGCGCTTTGCTTGGTACGACGCTGAGCTTGACCGCCACTCGACCGAACGCGCCCAGATCGAGGCCGAGCTGCGCGAAGCCATCAAGACCGATCAGATCGAACCCTGGTTTCAGCCCATCGTCGACATCGAGAAGCAATACATCACCGGGTTCGAGGTGCTGGCCCGCTGGCACCACCCCGAACGCGGTACGATTTCCCCCGGCGTCTTCATCGAGATCGCCGAGGACAGCGGCCAGATCAGCGCGCTGGGCAACAGCCTGCTGCGCCGCGCCTGTGCCGCCGCCAACGAATGGGACGCGCGCCTGTCGATGTCCTTCAATGTCTCGCCGCTGCAGTTCCATGATCGTGCCCTGGTCGAAGACATCACCGCGATCCTCGAGGACACCAAGTTCGATCCAAAGCGTCTGACCATCGAGGTGACCGAGCGCTCCGTGATCCGCGACTTCCCCGCCGCGCGCGAAAAGCTGAACGCACTGAAGGCCATTGGCATCTCAGTTGCCCTCGATGATTTCGGCACCGGCTATTCCAGCCTGGCCAGCCTGCGGCAGCTGCCCTTCGACAGCATCAAGATCGACCGCGGCTTTGTCACCGACATCTGCGGTCAGCCGCAGAACCAGAAAATCGTGACGGGCATCATGTCGCTGGCCCGCGGGCTGGAACTCGACGTGACCGCCGAAGGCATCGAATCGCTGCAGGACCTGGAGTTCGTGAAGTCCCTGGATTGCGGGCTGGGTCAGGGCTTTCTCTTTGACAAGGCGGTTTCGGCCACCGACGTCGCCTGGCTGCTCGAGACCAAATGGGCCGACCTGCGGCTTCGGAAAGAGGGCCGCGACAACCCGGGTGAGACACCACACAGCAAGGCCGGGTAAGCCCGCTCAGGTCACCACCCGTAAGGTCAGGTTGATCCGCCCGCCTTTGGGCATCAGGCTGCTCGAGCCAAAGCGGATGCGGTCCACCCCGTGATGCGCGAGCCGCGCCGCACCTGCCATCACGACCACGTCCCCCGACTGCAGCCAGATCGACTGCGTCTTGCCCCCGCGCGCCGGGCCACCCATGCGGAAGAGCCCCTCATCCCCCAGCGAGATCGACACCACCGGCCAGTCAAAGCTCGCCTCGTCCTTGTCCTGATGCATCCCCATCCGCGCGCCCTCGCCGTAGTAGTTGATCAGGCAACAATCCGGCCTGCGCTCCAGCCCGGTGAGCGCGTCCCAGATGCCGATGATCTGCTCCGGAATGGCGGGCCAGGGCGTGCCATTGGGATGCGCGGCAGCATAGCGATAGCCCTGCCGGTCGGTGATCCAGCCATAGGTTCCCGCCGCCGTCATCCGCACCGACATCGGCTTGCCGCGCGGCGTCACCGGCGCCACGAAAGGCGCCTGTCTCACGACCTCCCGCAGCGCCGCAAGCAACGCCTCCTGCGCCGGCAGATCGAGGTAAGATTTATAAATGTCGAAGCCTGCAACCGTTAGATGCGCCAAGCTGTCCTCGCCCTGTCCAAAAATGCATGGGTTTTGCCACAAGAATCCCCGCGCACCCCAATCCTAAAGGTTGCAGCGCCCCGGGCCCCTCCTTATATACGCTGCGAACCGCACGAAGCGACCCGCTTCATGTGTTACCAGATCGGGGCAGCGGCGCCATAACGGGCCACTCGCTCCGTGTCATCGCCTTGAATTAAAGAGGGATCAAAACATGGCCAAAGTCATTGGTATCGACCTGGGAACCACCAACAGCTGCATCTCCATCATGGATGGCAGCCAACCCCGCGTCATCGAAAACTCCGAAGGGGCCCGGACGACCCCGTCCATCGTCGCCTTCACGGATGACGAGCGCCTCGTGGGCCAGCCCGCGAAACGGCAAGCCGTCACCAACCCCGAAAACACAATCTTTGGCGTCAAGCGTCTGATCGGTCGCCGGTTCGACGACGCGGACCTGGCCAAAGACAAGAAGAACATGCCGTTCAACGTCATCGACGGCGGCAACGGCGACGCCTGGGTGGAAGCCAAAGGCGAGAAATACTCGCCCAGCCAAATCTCCGCCTTCATCCTCGGCAAGATGAAAGAGACCGCCGAGAGCTACCTCGGCGAAGAGGTGACCCAAGCGGTCATCACCGTCCCCGCCTATTTCAACGACGCCCAGCGCCAGGCCACGAAAGACGCGGGCAAGATCGCGGGCCTCGAAGTGCTCCGCATCATCAACGAGCCGACGGCTGCAGCGCTGGCCTATGGCCTCGACAAAGAGAACACGCAAACCATCGCAGTCTATGACCTCGGCGGCGGCACCTTCGACGTGACCATCCTCGAGATCGACGACGGCCTCTTCGAAGTGAAATCCACCAACGGCGACACCTTCCTCGGCGGTGAAGACTTCGACATGCGCATCGTGAACTACCTCGCGGATGAGTTCAAAAAGGAGCATCAGGTCGACCTCACCCAAGACAAGATGGCCCTGCAGCGTCTCAAAGAGGCAGCCGAGAAGGCCAAGATCGAGCTGTCGTCCTCCAGCCAGACCGAGATCAACCAGCCGTTCATCTCGATGGGCGCCAACGGCCAGCCGCTGCACATGGTCATGAAGCTGACCCGCTCCAAGCTGGAAAGCCTTGTCAGCGACCTCATCAAGAACTCGATCAAGCCCTGCCAGGCGGCGCTGAAAGACGCGGGCCTCTCCGCCTCCGACATCGACGAGGTCGTGCTCGTGGGTGGGATGACCCGCATGCCGAAAGTGGTCGAAGAAGTGACCAAATTCTTCGGCAAAGAGCCGCACAAGGGCGTGAACCCCGACGAAGTGGTTGCCATGGGCGCCGCCATCCAGGCCGGTGTTCTGCAAGGCGACGTCAAGGACGTGGTCCTGCTCGATGTGACCCCGCTGTCGCTCGGCATCGAGACGCTGGGCGGTGTCTTCACCCGTCTGATCGACCGCAACACCACGATCCCGACCAAGAAGTCCCAGATTTTCTCCACCGCCGAAGACAACCAGAACGCGGTGACCATCCGGGTCTTCCAGGGTGAGCGTGAAATGGCCTCCGACAACAAGATCCTCGGCGCCTTCAACCTCGAAAACATCCCGCCCGCCCCGCGCGGCATGCCGCAGATCGAGGTGACCTTCGACATCGACGCCAACGGCATCGTGTCAGTGGGTGCGATGGACAAGGGCACTGGAAAAGAACAGAAAATCACCATCCAGGCCTCGGGCGGTCTGTCCGATGAGGACATCGACAAGATGGTCAAGGACGCCGAAGAGAACGCGGAAGCCGACAAGGCGCGCCGGGAGCTCATCGAGGCGAAGAACCAGGCGGAAAGCCTCATCCACTCGACCGAGAAGTCGATGGAAGAGCACTCCGACAAGGTCGACCCGACCACCATCGAAGCCATCGAGCTGGCAATTGCCGCGCTCAAGGACGAGCTGGAAACCGACAATGCCGACAAGATCAAGTCGGGCATCCAGAACGTGACCGAGGCGGCGATGAAGCTGGGCGAGGCCATCTACAAGGCCGCGCAAGAAGAGGGCGAAGACGTGGCCGAGGCTGCGGATGCGCCGCGCGGTGACGATGATGACATCGTCGATGCCGAGTTCGAAGATCTCGACGACGACAAGCGCGCGTAAGCGGCGCGTAACCCGGAACCACTGCATAGGCCGACCCCCGGGTCGGCCTCTCACGTTCCAGCAAGGGGACCCATTGGATGGCAAAACGTGACTACTACGACGTGCTTGGTGTCGCCAAAGGCGCGTCCGCGGACGAGATCAAGAAGGGCTATCGCCAGAAAGCGAAAGAGCTGCATCCCGACCGCAACAAGGACAATCCCAACGCAGAAGCCCAGTTCAAGGAGGCCAACGAGGCCTACGAGATCCTAAAGGACGCCGAAAAAAAGGCGGCCTACGACCGGTTTGGCCACGCCGCCTTCGAAGGCGGCATGGGCGGGGGCGGCGGACGCCCCGGCGGCGGCTTTGGCGGCGGCCAGGGCGATTTCGGATCCGCCTTCTCTGACGTCTTCGACGATCTCTTCGGCGACTTCATGGGTGGCGGACGCGGCGGGGGCGGACGGCGCGCCGCGCGCGGGTCAGACCTGCGCTACAATCTGCGGGTCACGCTCGAGGAAGCCTTCAGCGGGCTGCAGAAAACCATCAACGTGCCCACCTCCGTCAGCTGCGACAGCTGCAACGGCTCGGGCGCCGAAGGCGGGGCCGAGCCCACGTCCTGCCCGACCTGCTCCGGCATGGGCAAGGTGCGCGCGCAACAAGGCTTCTTCACGGTCGAACGCACCTGCCCGACCTGCTCGGGCCTCGGTCAGATCATCAAGAACCCCTGCACCACCTGCCAGGGCGCAGGCCGGGTCGAGAAGGACCGCGCGCTCAGCGTGAACATCCCCGCGGGTGTCGAAACCGGCACCCGCATCCGCCTCGCCGGCGAAGGCGAAGCGGGCATGCGCGGCGGGCCCTCGGGCGATCTCTATATCTTCATCGATGTGGCTGAACACGAGCTCTTCTCGCGCGAAGGCAGCAACCTCTTCTGTCGCGTGCCGGTCTCCATGGCCAAGGCAGCGCTGGGCGGTTCGATCGAGGTGCCGACCATCGACGGCGGCCGCGGGCGGGTGCAGATCCCGGGTGGCAGCCAATCCGGTCGCCAGATGCGCCTGCGCGGCAAAGGCATGCCCGCCCTGCGCGGCGCGGGCTCGGGGGACATGTTCATCGAACTGGCCGTCGAGACCCCGGTCAACCTGACCGCGCGCCAGAAGGAGCTTCTGGCCGAGTTCGACGAGCTCGCCGAGAACAACAACCCGGAAACTTCAAGTTTCTTCTCCTCCGTGAAAACCTTCTGGGATTCGATGAAGGGGTGATCTGGCTCCCCGGAAACGCTCCAGTGGAGCGTTTCGCCGGATCACGGGCGGAGCCCCGATAAACCGGCCTGATATCCCTCTCGCCATCGACCAAAGGTGGCCTGAAAGCCCACCTTACCTGCCTGCCCGAAGGGTCGTGTTGGCAGGTGGGGTGGGCTTTCAGGCCACCCCTTGGTGTTGCGCGCTCTCGTGTTTCACCGTGCGCTGCGCACCGACGTAATACCGACGTTTTACCGACGCGATACAGACCCCGCACCGACAGCAGTTTGACGTTCCGAGTTAACCAATCAGAAACCATGACTCCGCACAGTCCCGGGTATGAGTCGTGACCCCCATATCTTCGCCGAAGCCCCACTTCCGTTCCTGCTCGACGAAGCGGAACCCACCCCGCTGCCGAACGGCACACCCCCGTCCTACATCGCCGACCACCGCAAGCGGTTGCGCGATCGTTTCATGCTGGGCGGCGCCTCCGCCATGCCGGATTACGAGATGCTGGAGCTGGTTCTCTTTCGCGCCATTCCACGCCGCGATGTCAAACCTCTGGCGCACGCGCTGATGGATCGGTTCGGCGATTTCAATCGCGTGATCACTGCCCCCGTCGAGCGGCTGCGCGACATCACCGGGGTGGGCGACGCCGTCATCACCGAGCTGAAGATCGTCGAAGCCTCGGCCCATCGCATGGCGCGCGCCCGGGTCATCCAGCAGAACGTCGTGAGCAGCTGGGACGCGCTGCTCGACTATTGCCACACCACCATGGCGCATCGCGAAACCGAGCAATTCCGTGTGCTCTACCTCGACCGCAAAAACGTGGTGATCGCCGATGAAGAGCAGGCTAAGGGCACAGTGGACCATGTACCGGTCTACCCGCGCGAGGTTGCCAAGCGGGCGCTGGAGTTAAACGCCAGTGCGTTGATTCTCGTACATAATCACCCCTCGGGTGACCCTACGCCATCGCAGGCTGATATCGCGATGACGGATCAGATCAACAACGCGTGCCAGGCACTCGGGCTGACCTTGCACGACCATCTGATCATCGGAAAATCCCGCGAACTCAGCTTTCGCAGCGAGGGCTATATCTGAGGTTCAGCGCACCCAGACTTCCACCCGACGGTTCGTCAGACGGCCCCAGGCGCTGCCATCGCAGGCCATCGGCATCGCCTCGCCAAAGGCATCGATCTCAAGTTGCACCTGATCGATGTCCGCCGTCTCGGCAGCCTCGATGATCGCGCGGCGCACCGCTTCGGCCCGCTGCAAGGCGATGCTCTGATTGGCAATCGCGGGGCCTTCCCCGTCACTGAAGCCCACGAACAGCAGCTGGCGCGCGTCGTACCGCCCCTGCTCCAGACCGCGCGCGAGCTGTTGGACGTTCGACCGCGACTGCGCATCGAGGCGAACCGACCCCGCTTCGAAGCGGAAGGACGTGGTGAGCCGCTTCATCGGCGACAGCACATCCACCATGCGTTGCAACTCGGTCAGGGGCACCTCACTGCCCGCGGCGGCAATCGCATTTGCGAGACGATTACCCTGATCGTCCACCGGCACCTCCTCAGGCGCTTGGTCAACAAAGCCCGCGCGGCGGATCACAATCTGTGCTGACGGCCCGCGGGTGTAGGCCAGGAACTCCCGCGCAATCTTGGGCAAGCGCCGCGCCGGAAGATAGAGAAACATCGGCGCAGTCAGGGGATAATCCTCTGTCTTGATGGTCCGCCGGGTGGCGCGCAGCGGACGCCCACAGCGCCCTCTGAGCGTCAGTGCCTCCGCGTCTCCGACCTCAGCAAAGCTGACCACACCCAAGGCGAAGGCATCCGAGGCAACCTGCTGGGACAGCTCGATGCCACGGGCGTGACGGGTGATGTTGGGCGACATCTGAAAGCCCGGCGGAATAATGATCTTGTCCTCAATGGCCTGCCCCAGACCGGTTTTCTGCACCGGCGCGTGCAGGCTGATCGGTGCGTCGGGCCCGCCCAAATCCGACCAGTTTGTGATCTGCCCCGCATAGGCCCGCGCCAGTTCCAGCGGAGAGATCTCGCGCACCGGGTTGTTCGGCGCGACAATCGGCACGATACCGTCGAGCGCCACGACGCGGCTGCGGTTGTCGCCAGTCATGTCGCCCATGCCCGCCTCCTCGGCGCGCGCATGTTCATCCGCACGGATTTCTCGCAGGGCCATGACAATATCCGCCTCGTTGGCGAGCAGATCGGCGAAGCCTTCATCGGTATTGGTCACACGGAAGTAGAACACCGCAGCCAGCTTTTCGGTTTGCTCGTCGGTCAGGCGATAGTTGAAGTGGGTCTTGTCCTCGACAACCCGCTCGGCCAGGTATCCGTTGCGCAAGGCGAAGCCTTCAACCAGCGCGGGCATCAGAACCGCGCCCATGGTAGCGGACCCCGAGATGTTCAGCTCGGCCACGAAATCCTGAAGGTTCGGGCAACCGGGACCGTCGCAGAGTACGCCCGACCCATCGACCGTCAGCTCACCGTAGAGCGTATCGATCCGGTAAAACTCGCCATCAAACCCCAGCAGCGTCCCCGTCAACTCGATGCTGCCGTCGCGTGAGGTCAAGGTCACATCCTGGGCCTCGGCTGGATGCAGGAGGGCAGAAAGACCAAGTGCAGCGATCGCCGCTGCACGTCTGAATCTCATGTAAGACCTCTTGGGGCTGTGTCAGTTCTCAGCGACTGTCAGGTCTTGCAGCGGATTATTCAACACCAGAAAATTGCCAACGGCACCACATCCAGGCACAGCGAGCGAGACCGACCGCGCGGGCAGCAGCGTTCCGCCCATCAGCTTCAGCACTTTTGCAGTGACTTCGCGTCCACAATTGCTGGGGGTGACTTCCGTTTCAATGCTGAACCGGATGGCGTTCGGGTCTTCGGCCATCTGGACGGGATAGGTGTAGATTTCGGCCATCGCCGCCCGCAGCACCGAGTTGTCACCGTGGCGCGTGAGGAAACCACTCTTCCCGCCGGCCACCACAGACAGATCGCGCATGGCCCCGGCCCAGATGTGGCCGCGGTCACCGTAATCCGCGCCGTATTCCCGCGCGTGCAACTGAACTGTATTCTCGCCCTGCCATTGAACCACGACCCGATCATAGAGCGTGATCGTTGGCACAAAGGTTGTCGCCGTTTCGATCTGGCCATTGACGAAAGCCACATCGAAGATTGCCTCTTCAGCAAGAGCCGGAACCGTCAGGTCGAGCCCTCCCGAGGTCGAGGTCGTCTCGGTAAACTCCAGATCCTTGTGGCGCACGACCACCCGTTCATTCCGCAAGCAGGGTGCTGTCACGCTGAGCTTGACCATTGCTGCCGCGAATGTCTCTGCCGACAGGGTCACGGGGCATACATGCTTGGGGCGTATCTCAGGGGCAGCGGGCTCATAGAGCGGGCTTGCCGCCGAGGCGAGGATCAGAACCGGTTCTTCGATGCTGGGCAGGTTCCCGAATGTATCATCTTCGGCAGAAGTGAGCGTGATATCATTTACCGCCAGTTCGGGTTCAACGCTCAGAAAAGGCAGATTGGCGATCTCGATCTTGTCGAGCAGAACCGTGCTCTGCGCCACGACCTCGTCGCTGATCGTTGCGGTGGAACCGTATCGCAACTCGGCGACCTCACCGCTCTGCATCACAAAGCCGATGCCGACAGCGCAGGCCAACGTGCCTACGGCCGTGGCAATTTCCGTCTTATGCGACATACCTGTCTTCCCTCTCCACCAGTCGGACAGGTCCTTAATGAAAGGTAAACAGGGCTGAGTTGTGACCGCAGGGGGGTCTCATTCGGGCAAGAAGAAGGCAGATTCCCTAGACCAGACGCCCGTGGCAATGCTTGAATTTCTTTCCGGATCCACAGGGGCAGAGATCGTTTCGACCTGGATTGCCCCAGGTCGACGGATCATCCTCGACAAAGCCAGGGGCCGCATCGCCCGTATTTTCCGCGACAGCTGCACCCCCTGCTGCGCCCGCCGCGGCTGCGACTTGTGCGGCCTGCTGGGCGCGGATCTGTTCCAGCATCTGGCGCTGCTCTTCTTCGGAAAGTGGCCGGATCTGGGCAAGCTTCTGGGTCACATCAGCCCGCAACCCATCGAGCATGCCCTCGAAGAGCTGGAATGATTCGTTCTTGTATTCATTCAGCGGGTCACGCTGCGCATAGCCACGGAAGCCCACGACCGAGCGCAGGTGTTCGAGCGTCAAAAGATGCTCGCGCCATTTCGCATCGATCACCTGCAGCAAAAGCTGTTTTTCGATGTTGCGCATATTCTCCGAGCCGAACTGCTCGGCCTTTTCGGACATGAACTGATCCGTTGCCTGCACCAGACGGTCGCGGATCGCCTCATCATCGACGCCCTCTTCCTCGACCCAGTCCATCACCGGGACGTCGATGGCGAGCTGTTCCTTGACTGCGGCGTGGAGCCCTTCGGAGTCCCACTGATCGGCATAGGTGTTCGGCGGCAGATACTGGTCGATCATGTCATCAATCACCTGGTGCCGCATGTCAGTGGTGATCTCGCTGAGGTCAGCCGCCTCCATGATGTCGCGCCGCTGGGTGAAGACCACTTTCCGCTGCTCGTTCATCACGTCGTCGAACTTTAGAAGCTGCTTGCGAATGTCGAAGTTGCGGCCCTCAACCTTGGCCTGCGCCCGCTCCAGCGACTTGTTCACCCAGGGGTGCACGATGGCCTCGCCCTCTTTCAAACCGAGCGTTGTGAGCACTTTTTCGAGACGTTCTGACCCGAAAATCCGCATCAAATCGTCTTCCAGGCTGAGATAGAAGGACGACCGCCCCGGGTCGCCCTGCCGACCGGAACGGCCTCGCAGCTGGTTGTCGATGCGTCGGCTTTCGTGCCGTTCGGAGGCCAGAACATAGAGGCCGCCGGCCTCCAGAACCTTCGCTTTCTCATCGGCATGCTGTGCTTCGACCTTGGCGCGGATCTCTTCGGGGTCAGCCTCCGGATCGGCGGCAATGGCGTTCATCACCTGCATGTCGACGTTGCCGCCGAGCTGAATGTCGGTGCCCCGCCCCGCCATGTTGGTCGCAATCGTCACGGCACCAAGCTTACCCGCGTCGGCAACGATCTGTGCTTCCTGCTCGTGCTGGCGCGCGTTCAGCACATTGTGCGTGATCCCGGCTTCGGTGAGCATCTTGCTCAGCACTTCTGACTTCTCAATCGACGTGGTACCAACAAGCGCAGGCTGCCCCTTGGCGTTGCTCTCCTGAATCTGCTGGAGCATGGCGGCATATTTCTCGCGCACGGTGCGATAGACCTGATCGTCCTCATCGACCCGCGCGATGGGCTTGTTGGTCGGCACTTCGACCACACCCAGCCCGTAGATCTCCTGAAATTCCTCCGCCTCGGTCAGCGCCGTCCCGGTCATACCCGCGAGCTTGTCGTAAAGCCGGAAGTAGTTCTGGAAGGTCACGGAAGCGAGGGTGACGTTCTCGGGCTTGATCGACACACCTTCCTTGGCCTCGATCGCCTGGTGCAGCCCGTCCGACAGGCGGCGCCCGGCCATCATCCGGCCCGTGAACTCATCGATCAGCACCACGTCGTCATCGCGGACGATGTAATCCTTGTCGCGCTGAAAGAGCTTGTGCGCGCGCAGACCCTGGTTGATGTGGTGCACGATGGTGGTGCTTTCCGGATCGTAGAGGGTCTGACCCTCTTCCAGCATCTCACGCTGGCGCAACAGGTCTTCGAGAAACTCGTTGCCCTCATCCGTGAAGGTCACGTTGCGGGTTTTCTCATCGAGCTCGAAGTGCTCGTCCGACAGCTCGGGGATGACCGTGTCGATCACCTTATACATGTCCGAGCGGTCCTGCGCCGGTCCGGAGATGATCAGCGGCGTCCGCGCCTCGTCGATCAGGATCGAGTCGACCTCATCCACAATCGCGAAGTTGTGATACTTCTGGAAGATCTGGCTGAGCTCCGACTTCATGTTGTCGCGCAGATAGTCGAACCCAAGCTCGTTGTTCGTGGCATAGGTGATGTCGCTGCTGTAGGCCTCGCGCTTGGCCTCTTCCGTCATGTCAGCGTGGGCCACACCTGTGGTCAGACCCAACGCGCCAAACACCTGGCCCATCCAGGCCGCGTCGCGCTTGGCCAGGTATTCGTTCACCGTGACGATATGCACGCCCTTGCCGGTCAGCGCATTGAGATAAGCCGCGAAGGTGGCGGTCAGCGTCTTGCCTTCGCCGGTCTTCTGCTCGGCGATATTGCCCTGATGCAGGAAAATCGCGCCCATCAACTGGGTGTCGAAGGCCCGCAGGCCAAGCGCACGCCGCGCTGCTTCACGACAGTTGGCAAAGGCATCCGGCAACAGGCTGTCGAGGCTCTCGCCGTCCAGCGCGCGCTTGCGCAGCTCTTCGGTCTTCTCCTTGATCCCATCGTCGGTCAGCGTCTCGAAGTCCGGCTCAAGGGCGTTGATCTTGTCAATGAGGGGGCGGGTCGCTTTGACTTTTCGGTCATTTGGCGTCCCAAAGACCTTTTTCGCGAGTGTTCCGATGCCCAGCATGCGTTCTCCAGCCGAAGTTCAAGTATTGGCGCTGATCTGCTTGCTCGTCTGCGACACAGCCCATAGATAGAAAGGCAATGCGACCCCCTGGCCGCGCCCATAGGGCGATGTAAGGGTCACGCGAAACCGTGTCAATGTCGTGCTCAACCGCGACGCAGCCCAAGGACAAATCCATGCAGAAACACTTCAGACGTCTGGCGAGCGCCGCGCTTGTGGCGAGCCTCGCCACGGTATCTCTGGCGCAGGACCAGTCCGAAAGCGAGACCCCGAATGCCGAGACAGTCGTGGCAACGGTGAACGGTGTGGAGATCACCCTGGGCCATATGATTGCCGCCCGCGCGACGCTGCCTCAGCAGTATCAGCAGCTCGAGGATAAGGTGCTCTACGACGGCATTCTCGAACAGCTCGTGCAGCAGAGCGCGCTTGCACAGACCTTCGAAGGCGACACACCGTTGCGCATCACCAAGTCTCTCGAGAATGAAGAGCGGTCGCTGATGGCGGGCGAAGTGGTTGAAGGCGTGCTGCAGGAGGCGGTGACCGACGAGGCTCTGCAAGAGCTTTACGACCGGCAGTTCGGCGACATCGACCCCGAGGAGGAGTACAACGCCTCGCATATTCTGGTCGAGACCGAAGAAGAGGCCATTGCCGTCAAGGAGACTGTGGACAGCGGCGCTGATTTCGCGGCGACCGCGCGCGACAAGTCCATCGGCCCCTCAGGTCCGAATGGCGGCGATCTGGGCTGGTTCAGCTCCGGCATGATGGTGCCGAGCTTTGAAGCGGCCACCATTGCGCTCGGCGTTGGCGAGGTCTCCGACCCCGTGGAAACCCAATTCGGCTGGCATGTCATCAAGCTCAACGAGACACGGCAAGCCGAAATCCCGACCCTCGAGGACGTGCGCGCCGATCTCACACAGGAGCTGAGCCAGATCAAGGCGCAGGAGGCGATCCGGTCCGCCACCGAATCCGCCGATGTGCAGGTGCGGGCGGATGTCGAGATTGACCCGGCGATCCTCAAACAGATCGATCTGCTGGACTAACTTCCGATGGCGAAAGTAACGGCGGTGTCGCCTCTGGCGCCCAAGCAGTTTCCTGCGCTGCCCGTCATTGACGGTGTGCAGTTTGCCACCATCGCTGCGGGCGTTCGGTACCAGGGGCGGGATGATGTGATGCTGGCAAAGCTTGCGCCCGGCACCACGATTGCCGGCGCCTTCACTAAATCCGCCACCCGCGCGGCACCTGTGCTGGACTGTCAGGAGAAGTTGGGTGGGCCAGCGTCCGAGGGCGCCGCTATCCTAGTGAACTCTGGCAATGCCAATGCCTTCACCGGGCGCAACGGCGCGGATGCCGTGGGTGCAATCGTGGCGGCAACGGCCGCGGCTTGTGATGTGCCGGAAGAGCGGGTCTTCACCGCGTCCACCGGCGTTATCGGCGAGCCGCTGCCCTTCGACAAGATCACGGCGCATCTGCAGAGCCTTTCTGCAACGGCTGCACCCGACGGAATTGCCGCTGCCGCGCAAGCAATCATGACGACGGATACTTTCGCGAAAGGTGCCACCGCGGAAGTTGAAACGGCGCATGGCAGAGTGAAGATCGCCGGGATTGCCAAGGGTTCGGGGATGATCGCACCCGACATGGCGACCATGCTGGTCTACATCTTCACTGACGCGGTCATAGATCAGGTGCAGCTGCAACAGCTGGTCTCACAGCACAACGCCGAGACCTTCAACTGCATCACCGTGGACAGCGATACCTCGACCTCCGACACGCTGCTCGTCGCGGCGACCGGGGCCTCGGGCGTCGACGTCAGTGGCGACACCGCGTTTTCCGACGCGCTCCGGTCCGTGATGCTGGAGCTCGCGCATCTGGTGGTGCGGGACGGTGAAGGTGCGACCAAATTCGTGCAGATCATCGTAACCGGCGCGGCAAACGACGCGGACGCCAAGACCCACGCCCTGTCGATTGCAAACTCACCGCTGGTGAAAACAGCCATCGCCGGCGAGGATCCGAATTGGGGCCGGGTGGTGATGGCGGTCGGAAAATCAGGGGCCGCGGCTGATCGCGATCTGCTTTCAATCCGCTTCGGCGATGTTCTCGTTGCCGAAAAGGGGTGGGTGAGCGCGGGCTACGACGAGACTGCCGCAGCGGCGCATATGAAAGGGCAGGAGCTGTTGATTGCCGTCGATATCGGCCTGGGCGACGGCGCAGCCACGGTATGGACCTGTGACCTGACCCACGGCTACATCGATATCAATGCAGACTATCGGTCGTGACGGCATGAAAACGGTTCTTGTCTCTGCCGTGGCGCTCATCGACGTCGATGGGCGCGTCCTGATCGCACAACGGCCCGAGGGAAAATCCATGGCAGGGCTGTGGGAATTTCCCGGCGGCAAAATCGAGCCGGGAGAGACACCAGAATCGGCACTGATCCGCGAATTGAACGAAGAGCTGGGCATTGACACCTGGCAGTCTTGTCTGGCGCCATTAACCTTTGCGAGCCACAGTTATGACGATTTCCATTTGCTGATGCCGCTCTTTGCCTGCCGCAAGTGGGAAGGTACGCCGGTTTCCAAGGAAAATCAGAAGCTTAAGTGGGTTCGCCCGATGGAATTGAGGGACTATCCGATGCCTGCAGCCGACCTGCCACTGATCCCGATTTTGCGCGATTGGCTATAGGCAATAGCGCGCAAAGCGATACTGTTCGCAATTTTTCGCCTATGAGAGGAATTACCTAAATTTGTTTATGGTAATTTAATAAAATCGCGATAATTTCTTCATAGTCATGATCCTGGGGAGGAGAACGACAATGTTACGCACGATCACTCTGGGGAGTGCTGTGTCAATTCAGGGGCTTTACGTTCGGGCATTGCCCGACGGACGTATCGTCGTGAAGGTTGATGACACGAGTTACACTGGCGCGCCGGTCACCAAAGCCGCCTAGTCAACTCTCGAGCACTCAAACACACGAAAAAAGGGCGCGGCAATTACGCCGCACCCTTTTTTTGTTTTTTTGCACTCGGATTTACGAGAGTGTTCGCGTGATCTCTTCGCGCTCGAAGATCTCGATCACGTCGTCCGCGCGGATGTCGTCGTAGTTTTCGAACGCCATACCGCACTCTTGCCCGGACTGAACCTCGGCCACTTCGTCTTTGAAGCGTTTGAGTGTCTTCAGCGTGCCTTCGTGAATCACCACGTTGTCGCGCAGAAGGCGCACACCCGCAGACCGGCGCGCAACGCCCTCAGTGACCAGACAGCCTGCAACCTTGCCGACGCCGGTGACCTTGAAGACCTCCTTGATCGTGGCATAGCCGATGAAGTTCTCGCGGATCTCGGCGCTGAGCAGGCCAGAGGCTGCTGCTTTCACATCGTCCACAAGATCGTAGATCACCGAGTAATAGCGAATCTCGACGCCTTTCTGGTTCGCGGTGTTCCGCGCCGACGCATTGGCACGCACGTTGAAGCCCATGATCGGCGCTTGACTTGCCTCGGCAAGGCCCACATCGGTCTCGGTGATCGCACCGACGCCCGAGTGCAGCACGCGGACGCGGACTTCCTCGTTGCCAATCTTCTCCATCGCCTGAACGATGGCCTCGGCCGAGCCCTGAACGTCGGCTTTCACCAAGATCGGTAGCTCGCTCACGTTCTCATCGGCCTTGGCATTCGCCATCAGCTGCTCGAGCGTGGTGGCTGCACCGGCAGCGGCGCGTTTGTCTTTTGCGGCTTGTTCGCGATAGGCCGCGATTTCACGGGCTTGAGCTTCGGTCTCGGTGACGTTGAGAACGTCACCCGCTTCCGGCGTCCCGTTCAGACCCAGAACCTCAACCGGCACGGAGGGGCCAGCTTTCTTGACGCGGTCGCCCTTGTCGTTGATCAGCGCGCGCACCTTGCCGTACTGCTCACCCACCACGAAGATGTCACCCTGGTGCAGCGTACCGTTCTGAACCAGAACCGTCGCCACGGGTCCACGGCCCACATCAAGCTGCGCCTCGATCACGGCGCCAACGGCCGCCCGATGGGGGTTCGCCTTGAGCTCAAGGATCTCGGCTTGCAGCGCAATGGCTTCGAGCAATTCATCCAGACCCTGCCCGGAGATCGCGGATACCTCGACGTCCTGCACATCACCTGAGAGCTTCTCGACAATCACTTCATGTTGCAGCAGGTCGGTGCGCACCTTGTCCGGATTGGCCTCGGGCTTGTCGATCTTGTTGATCGCCACGATCATCGGCACTTCGGCAGCCTTCGCGTGGTTGATCGCTTCGATGGTCTGCGGCATCACCGCATCATCCGCAGCCACCACCAGCACCACGATATCGGTCACCTGCGCGCCGCGAGAGCGCATCGAGGTGAAGGCCGCGTGGCCGGGTGTATCGAGGAAGCTGAGCACTTGGCCACCATCGGTTTTGACCTGATAGGCACCGATATGCTGTGTGATGCCGCCTGCTTCGCCGGCCACAACCTTCGCGTTGCGAATGGCATCCAGAAGCGAGGTTTTGCCGTGGTCGACGTGCCCCATGATCGTGATGACCGGCGGGCGCGACTTGAGGTCTTTCGCGTCGTCCTCGACCTCCTTGATCACGTCTTCCACGTCCGCGTCAGACACGCGCACGACCTTATGGCCAAACTCTTCAACGATCAGCTCAGCAGTATCCGCATCGATGGTCTGGTTCTGCGTGACCATCATGCCGTTGTTCATCAGCGCTTTGACGACCTCGCCGACCTTCTCCGACATGCGGTTGGCCAGTTCGGAGACGACAATCGCCTCGGGCACCTGTACGTCGCGGACAACCTTTTCGCGCTCGACCGGGCCGCCCATGGCTTTCTGACGGGCACGTTCTTGCTTGCGCTTCATCGCCGCCATCGAGCGCTGGCGCCCGCCTTCGCCACCGGCCAAGGCCTGGTTCAGCGTCAGCTTGCCCGAGCGGCGGTTGTCTTCGCCACCTTTGCCGCCGCGGCGGTTGTTATCGCGGTCACGGTCCTGCTGTTTGCGCGGTGCCGCTTCCGGTGCCTTGGCATTCGTCGGGCGCGCAACAACGGGTTTCTCGACAGGGGCAGTGGCCGCTTTTGCAGCAGCTTCGGCCTCCTGCTTGCGGCGTGCGTCTTCCTCGGCCTTTGCCTTCAGGCTTTCTTCGCGCTCACGTTCAGCGCGCTCTTTCTCTTCCTGCTCGGCCCGGCGGCGCTCACGCTCTTCGGCGCGCGCTTTCTCCTCAGCCTCACGGGCCGCGGCCTCTTCCGCCTCGCGCGCCTTGGCAGCCTGAACCGCCTTCAAACGGCGTTCCATTTCCGCATCGGAAATCCCGGCAGGCCGCTTCGACGGATCACCCACGGTCGCTGTGCCCGACGCAGACTTGGCGGCGCCCGGTTTCGGCACCACAACGCGCTTTCGCTTTGTCTCCACAACGACGTTCTTGGTGCGCCCATGGCTAAAGCTCTGCTTTACGTTGCCTGGACGCGCGCCCCCGCGCAGACCCAATGTTTTTTTGCCGTCAGTATCGCTCATGAAGCTCGTCTATCCTTTCGAGTGGCCGCTGCCACCCTCCTTTACGCGCACGCCTTTTAATCGGTTGGCTTCCTCTACAACACGTTGCGTGAGTCCACCAGAGGCGAGCGCCCCATGTATCACAGTTTGACGTCCGAATGCCAAACCCAATTCGTCTGCCGTCAGCCAGCCGATGTAATGGCCATAGTGCGGCGTACTCAATTTCGATTTCCCGCGACCCGAGCCGTCAATGGCCTGGATCAGAACCTCGGCCTCTTCCATCTGAAGCCAGCTTTTTACCTTTTCGTACCCGGCAACCGCCTTGCCTGCTTTGCGCTGCAGTGAGATCAGATCCACCACGCGGCGCGCCAATTGATCTTCCACCGCGTCAACCAATCCGTCGGGGATGGTGACCGGCTTTTTCGCGCCTCGGGCAAAGAGCTTCTTGTCTACGGCCCTTTGCAGCGCCACACGATCAGCCGCGACATACATTCCCCGGCCTGGCAATTTACCCAACACATCCGGCACCACCTGGTCATCCGGCCCGGCGACAAAGCGGATCAGCCTGAATTTCGGCTGTACCTCGCCCGTGGCAATGCACTTGCGGTCCGGACCGTCACTGCGGTCTTTTGGAGCGCCACCGCGACCCATCAGGCTCATCCGAGGCCTGAAATCAGGCCTCGGTCTCCTCGGTTTCAGCGCCCTCGACCTCTTCTTCGGCCTCGGCTTCCAGATCAGCCGGGTCAACCCAGCCGAGCATGATCCGTGCGGTCATGATCAGATCCTGCGCTTCTTCCAAAGACACATCAAAGGGCTCCAGAACACCGTCATCCTTGACGCGCTCGCCCTCGATGGTTGTCCAGCCACCGGCCAGTTCCCAATCGGCACAGGTGGCGAAGTCTTCCAATGTCTTCACATCATCCTTGGCCAGCGCCTCAATCATCTGGGGTGTGAGGCCCTCGAATTCAACCAGGCTATCCTCAACACCCAATGCGCGTGCGTTTTCAAGCGCTGCCTTGTTCTGCGCATCGAGCACGTCGCGGGCCCGGGCCTGCAGCTCGTTGGCTGTGTCTTCGTCCACGCCGTCAATGACCAGCAATTCATCCAGCTCGACATAGGCCACTTCTTCGAGGTTCGAAAAGCCTTCCGAAACCAGAAGCTGAGCAAAGAACTCGTCCAGGTCCAGATTGTCGACAAAGAGCTTCGTGCGCATCTCGAATTCGGCCTGACGGCGCTGGCTTTCCTGCTCTTCGGTCATGATGTCAATGTCGAGCCCGGTCAGCTGCGACGCCAGACGCACGTTCTGCCCACGACGACCAATGGCGAGGCTCAGCTGTTCCTCAGGCACGACCACTTCGATCTTGCCAGCTTCCTCATCGAGAACCACCTTGCTCACCTCAGCCGGTTGCAAGGCGTTCACCAGGAAGGTGGGTTGATCCTCGTTCCAAGGGATGATGTCGATCTTCTCGCCCTGAAGCTCGTTCACAACCGCCTGCACACGGGAGCCGCGCATACCAACGCAGGCGCCCACCGGGTCGATGGACCCATCGTAGGAAATCACAGCGATTTTCGCCCGTGATCCCGGGTCGCGGGCCACGGCCTTGATCTCGATGATGCCGTCATAGATCTCCGGCACTTCCATCTTGAACAGCTCGGCCATGAATTCAGGCGCCGTCCGGCTCAGGAAGATCTGAGGCCCGCGCTGTTCGCGCCGCACGTCCTTGATATAAACGCGGATGCGGTCGTTGGGGCGGTAGCTTTCGCGCCCGATCTTTTCGTTGCGGCGCAGGATCGCTTCGCCCGCGCCCACATCGACGATGACGTTGCCGTATTCTTCGCGCTTGACCAGACCATTGATGATGGTGCCAGCGCGGTCTTTGAATTCCTCGAACTGGCGATCCCGCTCAGCTTCGCGCACCTTCTGCAGGATCACCTGCTTGGCCGATTGTGCGGCGATCCGGCCCATCTCGACCGGGGGCACTTCCTCGACAAAGGTGTCACCGACTTTCGGATCATCGAGATACTGCTTGGCCTGCTCGACCGTGAACTCCGCCTGATAGTTCTCCAGCTCTTCTTCCTCGACCACGGTGCGCACGCGGGTGAAGGTCGCACGCCCGGTCTTCCGGTCTATGGAGACGCGGATGTCCATCTCCGCGCCGTAGCGGGACTTGGCCGCACGGGCGAGAGATTCTTCCATCGCCTCGACCACCAGGCCGGGGTCGATCATCTTCTCACGGGCCACAGCCTCGGCGGTTTGCAACAGCTCCAGCTGGTTTGCAGATGTGATTGCCATTTACAGGTCTCCCTCAGCAGACTGATCCGTCTGGATCTCGTCGAATTTTGTCTCGTCGATAGCGCCTGATGCCTTGCGCTGGCGCAGCATTTCCTTGATCAGATCGTCGGTCAGCACGAGTTTTGCGTCCAACAACCACTCGAATTTCAGACCAATCGTGCCCTCAGCCACGTTGATCAGAACCTCGTCACCCTCGACACCGGCCAGCTCGCCCTTGAAGCGGCGGCGCCCGTCGATCATCTCGCCCGTCTCGATCTTAGCCTCGTAGCCTTCGAACATCTCGAAGTCCTTCAGGCGGGTCAGCGGGCGGTCGATGCCGGGGCTCGACACCTCCAGCGTGTATTCATCGAGGATCGGGTCTTCGACATCGAGAATTGCGCTGACCGCCTGGCTGATCTCGGCGCAGTCATCGACCTCAATACCGCCCTCGGGTTTGTCCGCCATGATCTGAAGCGTAGTCGATTTGCCCGACATCAAACGCACCCGCACCAGTTCAAACCCCATATCCTCGATCACCGGGGTGATGATCTCGGCCATG
The DNA here is from genome assembly GCF_054226325.1 of Roseobacter cerffii. NCBI lineage: Bacteria > Pseudomonadati > Pseudomonadota > Alphaproteobacteria > Rhodobacterales > Roseobacteraceae > Roseobacter > Roseobacter cerffii. The sequence continues at coordinate 91,146 of NZ_CM135757.1, read as the reverse complement.
CGGCGGTCGATGGCAGCTTTTGCAATCAGATCGTTTGTCATCAGTCTTTCAGGCACAAAAAAACGGGCGCGCGGCCCGTATCGTGTTCCGGTGGAGCGTTTGGTATGGACCCGAACGCGCCGCTGTTGTGATCGATATACGCTCGGTGCTGCGAGTCTGCAACCCCTGATCGGCTTAGCCCATCCACCACCGCTCTGCCGCGCGCAGGTTGTCGAGCGGGGCGCGCGTTCCAACCGCATTCGGCATCTGGATATTCACATGTACGGCGGCGCTCAGATGCTGTGCATCCGGGAGCAGCGCGACCGTCGCCAAATCTTCCAAATCGGTGGGAGCCGACAGGTCTGCCGCATCCACATACCCCTCGCGCAGGGCTTCGGCCCGGACGGGATCCGACGGAATCGACACCAGCTCGACACTGTCGAACCAGCCCGCCTCGCCGTCTTTATAATGCGTCTCGACGCGCTGCCCGATGACCTGTCGCGCAGGTAAAAATCGATGCAGGCGATAAAGACCGGTGCCGATGCCCTCGGCCATGGCGCGCGTGAGATCAGCCGCCGGGTACATCACCAGCGCTGGTGCCGAGAGACGGTACGGAAAATCCGCATCCGGCGCCGCGAGGGTGATCCGCACGCGGGTCGCGTCCAACGCGACGATCTCAAGAACATCTGCCAAAGCCGTCTCGCGATGTAAGGCCAGCGAGGCCACCACATCATCCGCCGAAAACGCCGCACCGTTGTGGAACTGCACGCCCGGGCGTAGGTCGAGCTCCCAAACGGAGGCGTCGGCACTGCCGCGCCAGCAGATGGCAAGCTCGCCGCGCAAGGTGCCGTCAGCGCCAACCTCGGTCAGCGTGTCAAAAACCATCCCGACCATCGCGACTTGCATGAAGAGCCCGTGTGGCACCCGCGCATCGAATGTATCCGTCCGCGCGGCACCGGACAGCGCCATGCGCAAGCGCCCGCCCCGCTGAGGCTGTGGCCCGGCCGAGACGCCAGTGGCCGCCAGCAAGGCCGCCGCCGCACCCGTCGCAAAGAGCGCCCGCCGGTCTATATGTCGGGTCACGCGGCTCATTTCCCGGCGATCCTATCCATGCTGCGCACAAGCTCGGCGCTGATCCCCGGTTCGGACAGCGCGTGCCCGGCGTTGCGCACCATCTTGAGATCGCAATTCTCCCAGCGCTGCGCCAGCGCATAGGCGCTGTCAGGTGGGCAAATCATGTCATAGCGGCCCTGCACGATGACACCTGGAATATGGGCGATTCGGCCCATATGCGCGAGGATCTGACCATCGAACTCAAGAAACCCACCGTTGGAAAAATAGTGATTCTCCAACCGCGCAAACGCCCGCGCATAGTCTCCCGGGCTTTCACCGGTGGAGCCGGAGGAGTGGATCGAGGCAACCGCGTTTTCCCAGGACGACCAGGCCCGCGCAAACCGCGTCTCCAGGCTGATGTCGCCCGAAAAGAGCCGCCTGCGATAGGCCTCGATCAGATCGCCACGCTCATCTTCCGGGATCAGCGCGGTGAACCGGGCCCAGACCTCGGGCCAGAACTTGCCCGCGCCACCGCCATAGAACCAGTCCAGCTCTGCACGGGTCATCAGGAAGACACCGCGCAACACGATATGCCGCACGTGATCGGGATGCGCCTGCGCATAGATCAGCGCCAGCGTGGCACCCCAGCTGCCCCCGAAGACGATCCAGTGATCAACCTCCAACTCCCGCCGGATGAGCTCGATATCATCGACCAGATGCCAGGTGGTGTTATGCGTGACGCTCGCATGCGGACGCGACCGGCCGCACCCACGCTGGTCAAAGAGAATCACGCGGTAAATCTCGGGGTCGAAATAGCGCCGCATCGCCGGGCTGCATCCGCCGCCCGGACCGCCATGCAAAACGATCACGGGAATGCCCTGCGGGTTGCCGCATTGCTCCACATAGACCTTGTGTCCCTGACCCACGTCCAGCATCCGCTGATCGAAGGGATCGATCGGCGGGTACAGGTATTGGACTGCGCGCTTTTGGTCCGAGAATTTGTCCATTACAGGCCTATATAATACGAAAATGCACTTGAGCACATGGAGATCAGAATGCAAGCGCCTCAGACCACTGTTGACCCGTCCGAGATCGCGAAATTCGAGGCGATGGCGGCAGAGTGGTGGGATGAGAACGGCAAGTTCAAACCGCTGCACATGCTGAACCCCTGTCGCCTCGATTACATCACCTCGCAGATTGCGGCGGAGTTCGACCGCGACCTGAAAGCCGAGGCGCCGTTCAAGGGCCTGCGCATTCTCGACATCGGCTGCGGCGGCGGGCTTCTAGCCGAGCCCATGGCGCGGCTGGGCGCGGATGTGGTTGGTGCCGATGCGGCCGAGCGGAACATCCCCGTGGCGCAGATCCATGCAGAGCAGTCCGGCCTCACCATCGATTATCGTCACACCACAGCCGAGGATATGGCCGAGGCGGGCGAACAGTTCGATGTGGTGCTAAACATGGAAGTCGTTGAGCATGTGGCCTCGCCCATCGATTATCTGACCGCCTGCCAAAACCTGCTGAAACCGGGTGGGCTGCACATCTGCTCGACGCTGAACCGCAACCCGAAGTCCTACATGATGGCGATCATTGGGGCCGAGCATGTGATGCGCTGGCTGCCCAAGGGCACGCATGAATGGTCGAAGTTCATCACCCCGGATGAGCTTTATGATCTGATGCGGGATGCGGGGCTCGATCCGGTGGACCGCAAAGGGTTCGTCTTCAACCCGCTGACCTGGTCGTGGCGCCTGTCCGATCGGGACCTGAGCGTGAATTACGTGACCGCCAGCGTGAAGCCAGCCTAGGCGTCTTCACCCAGTTGGCGGCGCATTTCCCGGAGGATCGGGAGTGCCTCGCGCACCTGGTTGTCGCCCAGCTTTTCCACAACCTGATTGATCAATGGCGTGATTGACCCTACCGCGTGATCCCGCGCCTGACGGCCCGCGGGGCTGATCGCCACCATCTTGCGCCGCGCGTCATCCCAATCGGGCCGGATGTGCACATAACCCGCCCATTCCAGCTTGCTCAAGGTGTTGGTCATCGCGCCACGGGTGACATGGAAGGTCTCGGCCAACTGCGCCGGCGTGCGTTCATCCATAGTCCGCGCAAGGTGGTTCAAGACCGAAAAATGCGAGATTTCCATACCTTTGGGCAACACTCGGCTCAGCCGCGCGCGGACCATCTGGTCCGCCGCCAACACCTCGCTAAAGAGCGCAATGGCCAGGGCATTTCTGTCGTCGCTCATTCGGGTCCATCAAAGGGTCGCGCATTTTCAAGGCTGGGCACACGGCCCCGCGCCTGCGCCACTTCTCCCATATCGAGGTCCGTGATGTAAACGCCCGGCTCTGTACCTGCGTCCATTTGGACCTCGCCCCATGGGGCCACCACAAGCGAATGACCATAGGTCTTGCGAGTCTTGTGATGCGCACTTGCATGTTCGCCGGTCTGCGCGGGGGCGAGCACGAAACAGCCCGTCTCAATCGCCCGCGCCCGCAACAACGTGTGCCAATGCGCAGCGCCCGTCACCGGCGAGAAGGCCGCCGGGACGGTCAAAATCTGCGCACCCGCGTTTGCGAGCGCGGCATGAAGCTTGGGAAACCGGAGGTCATAGCAGATCGACAGACCGACCGGCGCAAAGGCGGTCTGGGCCAGCACCGCCTGCGCGCCGGGGCGATACCCTTCGGACTCGCGCCAGGTCTCTTCCGGCGTGACATCTACATCGAACATATGGATCTTGTCATACCGCGCGACGATCTCGCCTTTCGGGTCGATCATGAAGGACCGGTTGGCAAAGCGCCCGTCTTTATCCCGCGTCTGCAGCGCGAGCGACCCGATCAGCAGCCAGATGCCAAGCGCCTTGGCGTCAGCCTGCAGCGCCGCCAAGCTGATATCATCCTCTTCGAGCTGCAGGACGTCAGACTGATGCGACCGGCTGGTCGAGATGCAGTTGGTGACTTCCGGCGTCAGCACAAAATCCGCGCCTTGTTCGGCCGCGTCACGCACCATGGTGCGGGTCACGTCGAGATTGGCGACTGGATCGTCCGAAACGTTGAGCTGCAGTAGCGCCGTCTTCATCAGGCCGCCAGAAGCGCGTCGAGCTTACCCGCGCGTTCCAGCGCATAAAGGTCATCGCAACCGCCCACATGGGTGTCGCCCACAAAGATCTGTGGCACCGTGCGCCCCCCATTGGCGCGCTGGATCATCTCGGGCTTGCGGTCAGGGTTGGCCCAGACGTCGACCTCGGAAAAGGTCACCCCCTTCTGGGTCAGCAGGCGCTTGGCCGCGTGGCAAAATCCACAGAGCGGCGAGGTGTAGATTTCAACAGGTTGCATGATCGTTCCTCATGACACAAAGCGTTATTCAGGAACTTAGGCATCCTTCACCGTGCGCGCCAGTGTCACCACGTATACCGGCCCTGATCCCGCTGCAAGACAGGCATCTGCGGCCACCGCGAGGGTGGCACCCGAGGTCAGAACATCGTCCACGATCAGAACAGGTCGCGCGACCAGCCGGTGGCGCCGTCGTGGATGCACGGAAATCGCACCTTTGACCGAGGAAAACCGAACCTCGCGGGTCATCCCTTCCATCGGCGGGGTCCGTCGCGGGCGTTGCAGAAGATCGGGGCACACCGGTAGACCGGTGTGTTTCGCAAGCGCCTGGGCCAAAAGGGCGGATTGGTTGTAGCGCCGCTTGACCATCCGCGTCCAATGCAGCGGCACCGGCGCAATGATCAGGTTCTCCTTTGGCAAATCCGAGATTGCCTGCGCCATCCACTGCGCGGCTGGCTTTGCGATCTCCTGCCGGTCCCCATGTTTGAGCCCGAGCACTAGCCGCCGGCCATTGTCCTTATAGATCAGGGCCGAGCGTCCTCGGCTCCACGGGCGCGGGTTACGCATGCAGTCATCACATTTCAATGTGTCGCCCCCGTCCTCACCCGGCAGGGGCACACCGCAGGAATCGCAGATGGACCCGCCGATGAACAAGGTGTCGCGCCAGCAGGGACCACAGAGACCAAAATCGCTCAGGACCTTGTCGCCGCACCCCAGGCACCGCGGAGGATAGATCGTCGAAACCGCCGTTTGAAAACTGAACGCCACCCGCCTATTTTCCCTTTATGACCGACCCCAAACGCCTGACCGATGTCACCACCCTGCAGCAGCATCGTGCCCGCGCCACCGCGCTCTTCCTGCAGGAGGCCGCGGCGGACGAAATCCAAGATCGCCTCTCCATGGTTAACAGGTCGTTTACATCTCAGGCGGTTGTGACGCCTTTTCGGACCGTCTGGGAACAACACCTGCCTGGTGCAGTGATCTGCGAGGACAGTGACCACCTGCCCCTCGCCGTCGAGGCGCATGATCTGGTGGTGCATGCGATGGGGCTGCATTGGGCAAATGATCCGGTGGGCCAGTTGATCCAGTGTCGCCGAGCCCTGAAACCCGATGGCATGTTGATGGTCGCGACGCTGGGCGGGCAAACCCTGCAGGAATTGCGCAGCTGTCTCGGGCAGGCTGAAATCGGATTGTCCGGAGGTCTTTCCCCGCGCATCGCGCCGATGGGCGAGATCCGTGATCTGGGTGCGCTTTTGCAGCGAGCCGGGCTGGCGCTGCCCGTGGCAGATAGTCTCACCTTCACGGTGGAATATCAGGACACCTGGCACTTGATGCGCGATCTGCGCGCCATGGGCGAGAGCAACGCGCTTAACGCGCGGCACCGAAGACCTGATAGCCGGAAGCTTTTTGAAGAGACATCAAGGCTCTATACAGAGCATTTCGCCACAGCATCGGGCCGGCTGCCCGCCACCTTCGAGATGGTGTTTCTCACCGGCTGGGCGCCGGATGACAGCCAGCAAAAACCACTCCGCCCAGGCTCGGCCAAGCAGCGCCTCGCCGATGCTTTGGCTGTTCCGGAAACGCCCCTGCCCGATTGACGGGAGCGCAAAACCGTCTATCTGAGGCTCAATACGTTCGTACAAGGACCAACCACGATGCTGGACAGCAGCGCCTCGACGCCCGTGAAAGTTCGACCGACCCATGCCAAGGACGATCATCCCGAGATCGCTCTGCCCAAAATCGGTATCCTGTTGGCCAATCTCGGAACGCCCGACAACTACGACTACTGGTCGATGCGCCGCTATCTGAACGAGTTCCTGTCCGACCGCCGCGTGATTGATTACAGCCCATGGATTTGGCAACCGCTCCTGCAGCTGATCATCCTGTCAAAGCGCCCGTTTTCGAGCGGTGCGGCCTATAAATCGATCTGGAACGAAGAGGCGGGTGAGAGCCCGTTGATGACGATCACGAAGGCGCAGACCGACAAGATCAAGACGGAGATGCTGAAGCGCCATGGCAGTGAGGTCATGGTCGATTTCTGCATGCGCTATGGCAACCCATCGACGCGCTCGAAAGTGGCCGAGATGACGGCGGCGGGCTGCCGCAAAATCCTGTTCTTTCCTCTCTATCCTCATTACGCCGGGGCGACCTCGGCAACGGCGAATGACGAGTTTTTCCGCGCTTTGACCCACGAGAAATGGCAACCGGTGACCCGCACGGTCGAGCCTTACTATGATCGGTCGGACTATATCGACGCCCTGGCGCAATCGATTGAGAGGTCATATGCGGCGATGGAAACCAAACCGGATATTCTGGTGTGCTCCTATCATGGTGTTCCGATCCGGTACCTGATGGAAGGTGATCCCTACCACTGCCAATGCCAGAAGACGACGCGCCTTCTGAAAGAGCGTTTGGGCTGGAAAGACACCGAGATCACCACCACCTTCCAGTCGAAATTCGGGCCCGAAGAATGGCTCCAGCCCTATACGGTGGAGGAGGTTGCCCGGTTGGCTGAGGCCGGCAAGAAGAACATCGCAGTTTGCGCGCCGGCGTTTTCAGCGGATTGCATTGAAACCCTTGAAGAAATCAATGAAGAGATCAAAGAAAGCTTTGAGGAAGCCGGTGGCGAAACCTTCACCTATATCCCGTGCCTCAACGATGACGATGCGCATGTCACCGCGCTATCAAATGTGATCGACGACAACCTCAAGGGCTGGCTACGCTAAACTATCGGTGCAACGCATGAAAAAAGGCGGCGCCCAAAGCACCGCCTTTTCAAAACCATACTGTCGTCCGATTAGGAGACAGCTGCAGCAACAATGATCAGCAGCAGAATCGGCAGCAGCACGCCTGTGGACGAGCTTTCTGCTTCTTCAACAACAACCGGCGCTTCGACGACAGGCTCGGCCAGCGAACCGGCATATGCTGTCGATGCGGCGGCTGTCAGTGCAGCGGCGAGAACGAGTTTCTTCATATCATAACCTCCAGAATCGGCGAACCACGCATAGCGATAGAACGCACCCAAGACTTACCTCGTGATTGTCGGTAAAGCATCATAACGTGATGTTTGCAAACTCGATTCCGGACTCGTTCGGCAGAACAAGGTTAATGTCGTCAAATTAGCAACACTTGCGTACCGACCTTTGTCAGCTCGTAAAGCTCGGCGATGTGCTCGTTGTAAAGCCCGATGCAGCCGTTCGATGATTGACGCCCGATTTTCCGCGTATCGTGAGTTCCATGAATACGATAATATGTCCAGCTCAGGTAAAGTGCGTGCGTTCCCATGGGGTTATCGGGACCTGGGCCGATGTATTCCGGCCATTCGGGATTGCGCTTCAACATCGAAGGTGTTGGACGCCAGCTTGGCCCTTCAACCTTGCGCACCACCTTGGTCCGCCCGCGCCGTGTCAGCTCTTCGGTCAGCGGAACGCTGGAGGGGTAAAGCTTGTAGAAGCTTTCGTCTTCTGCCCAGTAATGCAGCGCCCGGCTGTCGATATCGACCAGCACAGCACCGTTATTCAGGTTCGAGAAGTAGGGGCGCCAGTCCAGCGTCCGGAAGCTCGAGATGTTGCGGCGCACCACTTCGCTCAGGTCGCGTTCACCTTGCGTGGTAGCCGATGAATTCACAGACGATATGTCCTGCGCAATCGCTGGCGTCGCCAACATGGCAGCGCTGCCAGCCAGAAAGGCGCGGCGGCTCGGGACTTCAAAACCTTTAACAGACATCAGATGCCTCCATAGACACGGACTTGTGTAAGATCGTTAGCATTTTATTGCGCGAATGCCGCAGTCGCAAATCAAACACTTGTCATCTGAACCGGATGCCCTGATGTGCGTTTGAATTGCAACCTCTAGCCGGATATGCGGTAAAACAACGTTTAAGGAGTGCAAAATGATCCGTCTGATTTCGATTTTTATGGCGCTGGGGCTCACACTCGCTGCTTGTGGGCAGGGTCCGGTTGTCTCAGACGGCTCGAGCAGTGGCAAAATTTACCGAATCGGACGGAATGACACCGGCAAGATACAGTTCCGTATGCTGGACTCGATCAACGCATTGCGCAGCGCATCTGGCCAGGCCCCGCTGGAGCTCGACCCCAAGCTGAATGCGGCGGCCGCGACCCATTCCCGCGATATGTCGATCCAGAACCGACCCTGGCACTTTGGCTCAGACGGATCTTCCCCGATCGACAGGGTGCAACGGGTTGGCTATGCGGGCGGCCTCGTGGGCGAAAACATTTCGGAGACCTATGAGTCCGAGCTTGAAACGCTGGCGGCCTGGATGGAGAAGCCCGACACCCGCCGTGTGATCCTGTCGCCGGACGCCACACAGATGGGTTTCTCGTGGTTTCAGGAAAACAACGGCAAGATCTGGTGGACATTGGTGACCGGCAGCGCCGCGCCCGGCGCCGGATCGGTCTGATCTTCAGGCGTTGAGCACAATCAGCGTGCCATCGGGCACCATCGCATAGACTTCTTCGATCTCATCATTGGTCACGGCAATGCAGCCCCACGTCCAATCCGGCTTGTCCCGCTTGAACGGGTTTCGTTGGCCGTGGATGAAGATGTCTCCGCCCGGCGACTTGCCCATCGCCTTCGCTGCGGCAACGTCGTTCACATTGGGATAGGAAATCCCAAGCGACAGATGGAATTCCGAATTGGGGTTGCGGCGATCGATCCGGTAAACACCCTCGGGCGTCTTGCCATCGCCTTCAAATTGCTTGTGTCCGATCGGTGCAAACCCGAGGTGAATATCATAGCTCTTGAGCAAGGATTCGTGGTGCAGCAGATGCATCCGCCGCTGTCCCTTGTTCACCACCACATAGGTCACTTCCGGCCCATCATACCGGCGGAATTTCGAACTGCCTGCGCAACCACCCAACGCCATCGCCGCGGCGGTTGTCATAATCAAATCTCTGCGACGCATTTTTTGCTGTCCCGTGTGTCTTTTCGACGTTCTGCTCTTTTGACACGGTTACCATGGAAAATTGGTTAAACACCTCACAAATTTGTCATTTATCAGATTTTTCTTCGAGCCGTTTCTCAATCGCAATCAAGCGGGTCAGCACCTCATCGCGGTAGGCGTCGGTGACCGCACCCGCCTCTTCCTGGTGCGCATCCTGCATCGAATTCACGATCAGACCGACCAGAAGGTTCACAACCGCAAAGGTGGTGATCATGATGAAGGGCACGAAGAACGCCCAGGCATAGGGATAAACATCCATCACCGGACGGACGATGCCCATGGACCAGCTTTCCAGCGTCATGATCTGGAAGAGTGTGTAACCGCTGAGCGGCAGCGAGCCAAACCAGTCCGGAAAGCTGGAGGCAAAAAGCTTCGTCGCAATGACCGCGCCGATGTAGAAGATGATCGCCATCAGAAGGAAAACGCTCGCCATACCGGGCAGTGCGGTCACGAAACCCTCGACCACCCGGCGCAGCCGCGGCGCGACCGAGATAACGCGCAGCACCCGCAGGATTCGCAGCGCCCGCAGCACCGACATCGTCTGCGACCCGGGGATCAGGGCTGCGGTCACGATGGCGAAGTCAAAAAGGTTCCAACCGCTTTTGAAGAACCGCGTGCCCCGCGCGAAAATCTTCAGCAAAAGCTCGGCAATGAAGAACCCAAGACAGGCCGTATCCAGTGCAATGATGAGCGGCCCCGCCTCGGCCATGAGGGCAGGCGAGGTTTCCATACCCAGCAGAACGGCATTGAAGATGATCACCGCCATGACGGTGTTGATCACCCAGGACTGGTCCAGCCAGACATCCAGTTTCTGCCGTAGTGTCATCTGCCTCTCCTCATCCGTCATCCGTCATCCGTCATCCGCGCATATGGGGCGATGTGAAGCAGGCGACAAGCTCCACATGCGCCGACCAGCGGAATTGATCAACGACTTGTATCCAGTCGAGGGTAAAGCCCGCGTTGACTAGGGTTTTGGCATCTCGGGCAAAGGTGACCGGGTTGCACGAGACATAGCCGATGCGCGGCACATCGGTCTGCGCCACTTCAGAGACCTGCGCCTCGGCGCCCGCGCGCGGTGGGTCGAGCACAACGGCATCGACCCCGCGAAACTCCTCGGCCAGAAGCGGGCGGCGAAAGAGATCACGCGCCTCGGTCGTTATGGCCTTGAGACCTTGTGCCTTGCGCCAGGCCTGATCGAGCGCGCGGGTCATCTCGGCGTCGCCTTCCACTGCGTGAACCTCGGCCCCGCGTGCCAGCGGCAGGGCGAAGGTTCCGCATCCGGCAAAGAGGTCGGTGACCTTCGCAGCCCCTTGCGTGATCTCCCTCACAGCCGAGGTCAGTGCCCCCTGCCCATGCGCCGTTGCTTGCAAGAACGCGCCTGGCGGGGGCGCGATGTCGACACCATCGAAGTCCAGGATCGGTGGGCTGCGCATCGCAACGACCTCACCGTCCCAGGATAGCCGGGCAAGCCCCTTTTGCTCGCAAATCATGGCAAGCTGCTGTCTGAGCGGCCCGTCGAGCGGCTTGCCGCCGCTCACCGCAACATCGAGGCCTGTGTTTGTCGCCGTGACCAGAACCGACAGGGTGGCTTTGCGGCTCGCGCCGGTTTCTGCCAGCATCTTCGCCACCGGCGCCCCACCCAGAACCTCGGGGGTGACCAGAATGCAGCCTGGGATTTCGACAATCGTGTCGGACGCGCGCCCATGGAATCCGGCCATTGCACCCTTCTTGGTCCGCCGTGCTGCAAAGCCCGCCCGGCGTCGCGATTGGGCGGGAGAGGTCGCAATGGGCCGGAACTCAGTATCGAGGTTCTGCGCTGCAAGCGCACGCCGCACCACATCCACCTTCCACTCCGCGACGAAGGCATCATCTGTATGCTGCAACTGACACCCACCGCAAGCTTTGAAATGGTGGCAGGGGGCCGCCACGCGGCGCTCCGAGGGGTGGTGCACCTTGATGTCACGCAGAACAGTTCCATCGAGCACACCGGCCACAACCTCGCCCGGCAGGGTCAACGGGGCATAGATCGGTCCATCGGCCACGCCATCGCCCTGCAGCCCGATGTGTTTGATAGTGAGTTCCGTCATTGCGCTTGGATTACGGCAGGACGGGCTTGCGCAAAAGCCCTTATTCCGCGGCCTGTGTCCGGATAAAGCCACCTGACTGCCGGTTCCAGTATTTTGCGTAGAGCCCACCCTTCGCCAAGAGCGCCTCGTGGCTGCCATTCTCCACGATCTGACCGGCATCCATCACCACGATCCGGTCCATTTCCGTGAGGGTCGAAAGCCGGTGTGCGATGGCCAGCACGGTCTTGCCCTCCATCACCCGGTCGAGCGCTGTCTGGATCGCGGCCTCGACCTCGCTGTCGAGCGCGCTGGTCGCCTCATCCAGCACAAGGATCGGCGCATCCTTGAGAATGGCTCGCGCCAGCGCGATGCGCTGCCGTTGTCCGCCCGAAAGCTTCACGCCGCGCTCGCCAAGATGCGCATCATAGCCTTTGCGCCCCTCATGATCGACAAGATCCACGATGAACTCATGCGCTTCGGCCTTACGGGCCGCCTCGATCACCTCCGCCTCGCTCGCGCCCGGTCGGCCATAGATGATATTCTCCCGCGCCGAGCGATTGAACATCGCCGTCTCCTGCGTGACCATACCGATGTTATGGCGCAGGCTCTCTTGCGTGACCTTGGTGATATCCTGCCCGTCAATCTCGATCACACCCTCTTCGGCGTCATAGAGCCGGAGCAGAAGCGCCACAAGCGTGGATTTCCCGACACCCGAGGCGCCGACAATCCCCAGCTTCTCACCCGGTTTGATCGTCAGATCGATCCCGCGCACGCCACCGGTATCACGACCATAGGCAAATCCGACGCCGCGCAGCTCGATCTGCCCCTGAGGGACCTTGAGAGGTTGGGCATCGGCGTCATCTTCGACCCGATTGCGCGGCGTGAGCGTGCGGATACCGTCTTCGATTTCGCCGATGTTGGAATAGACCGCCATCAGCGTAAAACTGACCCAGCCGGTCATCTGCGCGATCCGAATAGCGACCGCACCTGCGGCGACGATATCGCCTTGCGTGGCCTGCCCGGACTGCCAGAGCAGGATCGTCCCGCCCAGCAGTACCACCGGCAAAAGCCCCGCCACGGCCATCAGCGAAAACCGGAAGCCTGCGGACAGATAACCGAACTCGACAGACCGTTTGCGGAAGGTCTGCATTGCATTCAACGCGGCCTGATCTTCCTGATCGGCGTGGGCGAATAGCTTCACCGTCTTGATGTTGGTGATCGTGTCGACCACCTGGCCCGATACCATCGCCCGTGCGCCAGCCCTTCCGGCGGACCGTTTGCGCACCCGGGGCAGAAACCAGTTGATCATGGCAAAATAGCCAATCAGCCAGACTCCGAACCCAATGGCCACACGCCAGTCGATGGCGAACAACAAAAGGACCGAGCCAACAAGTGAGGCCAGCGCAAAGGCCACGACGTTGATGACTTCAGAGACCACATCTGTAACGGCCCGCGCGCATTGCATTTGCTTCTGCGCGATCCGACCAGCGAAATCATCGTCGAAGAACGCGACCGTCTGACCCAGCGTCCAGCGGTGCAGCCGCGAGAGGACGAGCGGGTTCACATTCGGTTGCACGATGATCGCGTTGGCGGACGCAGATAGGCCAAAAAAGATCGGGCGCGCGACCATGAAAAAGGCAACGGCTGCAATGACGAGGGCGAGGTTTGCGCCATCGAAAAACGCCTCCGGTCCGAGGGCGGCAGTTGCATCGATGACCTTGCCGAGGATCAGTGCGGTGCCCGCCTCCATTGCGCCGGCGGCAGCGGAGAGAAAAGCGGCCAGCCACAGGGCAGGCCACGCACCAGACAGACACCACCGCATGAACGCACCGAGGCTGCGCGGGGGCGGCCCGTCTGCGGGACGGAAAGCGCTGATCCAGTTTGATATAGTCAAGACGCCTCCTCGATATCCGCGGCCAGAAATCCGCCCGATTGTCGGGCCCAGAATTCTGCATATAGTCCGCCCCGCGCCAAAAGCGCGTCATGGCTGCCATCTTCCACGATCATGCCTCGGTCGAGCACGAGAATGCGGTCCATCTGTGCGATGGTGGAGAGCCGGTGCGCAATCGCGATCACCGTCTTGCCCTCCATCATGCCGTAGAGCGTGTCCTGAATAGCGGCTTCCACTTCGCTGTCGAGTGCGCTGGTCGCCTCGTCGAGCAGCAGGATTGGTGCATCCTTCAGGATGACCCGTGCAAGCGTGATCCGCTGGCGCTGGCCACCCGAAAGCTTCACGCCCCGCTCACCCACCTGCGCGTCATAACCCTGCCGACCTTCCGGGTCCTGCAGGTCGAGGATGAACTCATGCGCCTGCGCCTGGCGCGCGGCGGCAAAAACATCCTCCTCGGTCGCGTCGGCACGACCGTAAAGGATGTTGTCTCGCACCGAGCGGTGGAGCAGCGAGCTGTCTTGCTGCACCATGCCGATGGCCAGCCGCAAGCTGTCCTGCTGGACCTGCGTGACATCCTGACCATCGATCAGGATCTGGCCGCGTTCCGGGTCGTAGAACCGCAAGAGCAGTTTCACGAGCGTTGATTTCCCCGCGCCGGACCGACCCACCAGACCGATCTTCTCGCCCCGACGAATGGTCAGATTGATCCCGTCGAGCCCGCCGGACCCGCGGCCGTAGTGGTGCGACAGGTCCTTGATCTCGATGGTGCCATCGGTCAGCCGCAAGGGCTTCGCGCCAGCATTGTCGGTCAGGGTGATCGGCTGTGCGATGGTCTCCATGCCCTCAGAGACTACGCCCAGCTCCTGAAAGAAAGTGGTCAGAGCCCACATGATCCAGCCAGTCATGGCGTTGAGCCGAAGGGTCAGCGCCGTCGCCGCCGCCACGACACCCACGCTGGCCACGCCCTGCATCCAAAGTACAATCGCCCAGCCGACGACTCCGATGATGAGCAACCCGTTCAGCAGCACCAGCATCACGTCCATGATGGTGAAAATCCGCATCTCGACCTGAAAGGTGCGCCGGGTCTCCTCGATCGCCTCCTTGGCGTAGTCGAGCTCCTTTTCATGATGCGCGAACATCTTGACGGAATGGATGTTGGTATAGGCATCGACCACACGCCCGGTCACGACCGACCGCGCGTTGGATGCCGCCTTGGAGGCCGGGCCTACCCGCTTGATTGTCCAGCGCAGCAGCAGCCCATAGAGAACGAACCAGCCCAGAAGCGGGATCAGCAGCCTCGGATCAGACGACGACAGCAGGATCGCCGCGCCCAACAGATAGGCGAGCGAGAAGGAAATCGCGTCGAAGACCTGGAACACCACTTCGCCCGCCGCGGGCGGCGTCTGCATGATCCGGTTGGCGACACGTCCGGCAAAATCATTCTCGAACCAGCCAACAGATTGGCGCAGCACCTGCTTGTGCGCGCGCCAGCGGATCATCGTGGCGAAATTCGGCAGGATCGCGTTGTTGAGCAATGCCACATCGATGGCCTGTAGCAGCGGCCGCATGATCAGGATAAAGAGAGCGACGAGGATCAGCTCGGTTCCGTACTGGTCCCACATCGTCTGCGGATCATCCTCGAGCAAGTCCACAACCCGCCCCATGTAAAAGATCAGCCAGATCTCGATCGCGGCCACAACGATGGACATGATGCCAGCAAGCCAGAACACCTTTTTGAACGGCTGCGCATACTGCAGCATGAACGGCCAGAGTGTCTGCGGCGGATTATTCGTCTCTGTATAGGCGCAATAGGGGTCAACAAGACGTTCGAAAAAGCGGAACATGGCGGGGAGCCTTCGGTAGATATGCGAAATGATCAGGCGCTGCGGTGCAGGCCATCCGGGGTGTGGTTATGACAAAGTCAGTCGAACCAGATCCCGCGATACATTTCGTATTCCTCCGTGTTGGTAGTCTGCTACTTACAAGAGAAGTTTTGACTTGTCGACCACTTCAGTCAGCTGTCATCAATTCTTCACGCGTCAGCTGGAAATCAGAGGCGATCCAGCGGTCCTCGAGCTTGGCCAGGTGATCGCCGAGCGCCTTGCCGCTGAGGGCAGGCATGAAGTCCTTTGCGCTGATCGGCAGCTGCGCTTCCGCTGCTTGTTTCAAGGGGTCAAGCGTTGCCGGATCGCAATGCTCATTGGCCATCGCCGCGCGCAGGATCAGAGTGCGCCGGGCAGTGTCATACCCCTGCCGGTAAGCGATCTCTCGGATCGGCGTCATCTCGCTCAACGCCTGCCCTAGGGTTTCCAGCGCCTTGGTCTGTTTGCTGCTGAGCCGCAGTCGGGTGGACAGGTCCGCGCCACCCAAGGCAGCCAAGCGCAGAAGCCAATCCGGCGCGAGACCCATCTCCGCCTCAAGATGGACAACCGGCCCGGCCAGACGCACATCACTTCCCGGTAGAAGCCGCTGCAACACACCCACCTGCTGCATGACCGCAAGTGCTGGACCGGGATCGGGCGCGGCCAACAACCTGCCTATCTCCTGACCCACACGCTCGGCAGAAAGCGTCTCTAATCCAGGTGCATTGGACGAGATTGCGTCCAGGGTATCAGGATCAAATCCGTCATCAGGGTTTGCATACCAGGCGTGGAAGCGGAAAAACCTCAGAATGCGGAGATAGTCTTCGCGGATGCGGTCTTGTGCATTCTCGATGAAGCGGATGCGCCGCGCCAGACAATCAGGCAGGCCGCCAAGCGGATCCACAATCTTGCCCTCGGGCGTCGCATAAAGCGCATTCAGGGTGAAGTCACGGCGGCGCGCGTCTTGCGCAATATCTGTCGAGAAGGCGACAACGGCGCGGCGCCCGTCGGTGTGCATATCCTTTCGGAAGGTGGTAACTTCGAACCCAGTTGCGTCGGCAACGACCGTTATAGTGCCATGATCAAGCCCCGTTGGCACAACCTTCAGCCCTGCTGCCTCCGCGAGCCGGGTCACCTCGAGCGGGGGGAGCGGTGTGGCCATATCGACGTCCGCGCCACCGACACGCAGAACAGCATCGCGCACACAGCCACCCACCATATAGACAGGCGCGCCCTCTACGCTGATGGCCGCGCACACGGTTTGGACCGACGCATCGGTCAGCCAGTCCGTATCGGGCGGGATCATCCTGAGATCTGGTCGGTCCATGCCCGCAACATACGCGCAGTTGCGCCCCAGATGTAATAGGGTCCGTAGGGCACCGCGAAATAGGATCGCTGCTGTCCGCGCCACCAGCGCGACTGGATCACGTAGTTCGGCTCTGACAACACATGGGAGAGCGGTACGGTGAAGACCTCGTCCACTTCGCCTCTCTCGGGTAAAATGTCAAAGGGTCGGGTCACGCGGGCGATCACGGGCGTCACGATAAAGCCGGTCACCGTTTCATGCGCTGGCAGCGTACCCAGAACATCCACATGCGCACGGGGCAGGCCTATTTCTTCTTGCGCCTCGCGCAGGGCCGCCGCGATCACGTCCGCGTCCCCCTCGTCCTGTTTGCCCCCAGGGAAGGCGATCTGGCCCGGATGGTGTTTCAGCGCAGAGGAGCGCTTCGTGAGCAAAAGGTGGTGCGCGCCTTCCCGCTCAATGATTGGCGCCAGCACACCCGCCGGACGCAGCTTGCGCCCGGTGGGCAACACCGTTTCTGGATTGAGGTCAAAGTCAGACGACGGACGCCCCGGGCGCGCCAGAGCGGCCCGAAGCGTCTCGATGTCATGCGTCATGACTGTCCTGCTTGGCCTCGAACCCGACGGTTGCGGGATCGAGATCGTAATGCGCGCCACAGAACTGGCAATCCGCCGTGACGCGACCCTCGTCGGTGGTCATCTTTTCGATGTCCCGGGCCGAGTAGATCGACAGGCTCTGGCGCACGCGATCTTCCGAACAGGTGCAGCCAAACCGGACGGTCTGCGTGTCAAAGACCCGCGGCTGCTCCTCGTGGAAGAGCCGCAGCAGAAGATCATTTGGCGCCAAAGACGGCCCAATCAGCTCCATATCCTCGACCGTGTCGAGCAGGATGTTCACCCGGCTCCAGTTCTCCGCCTCATCGTCCTGAACGAGATCGGAGGCTGACAAGGTCTCGCCATTGCCCTCACCCTGCGCCGTAAAGGGCGACGCCTTGGGCATGTGCTGCAGCATGACTCCGCCACCGCGCCAATGCTCTGGAACGCCGGGCTCGGTCGACTTGCCGAAGCTCAACGAAAACCGCGTTGGCAACTGTTCGGACTGGGCGAAATACGTCTCGGCACAGGATGCCAGGGAGCCGCCTTCCAGCGGGGTGATCCCCTGATACGGGGTCATCCCCTTACCCTGGTCGATCATGATGGCGAAGTACCCCTCGCCCACCTGATCGAAGGGGGCGGCCTCTGTCAGCCGGTCGGCATCATAGCTTGCATAGGCTCTGATCCGGGCCGGATCACCTTCCTTCTCGGGGCCATAATAGTCTGTCGCGATCATGCGAACCGCGCCTTTGGATTGGACCTGCAATTGCAGCTTCCAGCGCAGCTTGATCGTCTGGCCGATCAGCGCGGTCAGCAAAGCCATCTCAGCCACCAAAGCTTCAACCAGCGGCGGATAGTCGTGCTGCTTCAGGATACCGTTCAACGCACCATCCAGCCGCGCAACACGGCCGCGGATATCGCTGGCATCAAGTTGGAAGGGCAGGACCGTATCGTCCCACGCGATCTGCTGTCCGAGTGTCATGGGGGTTTCCTTATCGCCAAGGGGTTGGCATACCGGCTCCATATAACCGTCTCAGGTCTGTTGAAAAGAGGGCAAGCCAGAATGATAAGGCGCATCGGCCATGCACCCCGCACAGATCAGAGATACATTCTGCGGCCGGGTGCCTATGCGATTCTGCCCCTTGGGCGGAAGGTTCTTCTGACAGCACAGATCTCGGATATCATCGACATTCAGCTTCCCGGCGGCGGGATCGACCCGGGCGAAAGCCCCATTCACGCGCTGCACCGCGAGGTTCTGGAAGAGACGGGCTGGCGGATCGCCGCGCCGCGGCGGTTGGGCGCGTTTCGCCGGTTTGCCTATATGCCGGAGTATGACATCTGGGCCGAAAAACTGTGCCATGTCTTCGCCGCCCGACCCATCCGTCAGATGGGTGCACCGTCCGAGCCCGATCACGAAACGCTTGTGATGACGCCCGAAGAGGCTGTTGGTAGCATGGGTAATGATGGTGACCGGCTGTTTCTGGCGCGCTACTTCTCCTGAGCCGGGCCCGAGAACTCAAAGAGTAGCCCCGAGACGTCATCCGGGAACTCGGTCAGTCCAGAGATCTCCGTCATCGACTGCACGAGCGCTTCAAACAGCGCGGGACCGGATACATCTTGGTGCGTCAGCAAGAGATCTTCGAGCCCTTCTTCACCGAGAAAGTCACCATGAAGGCTCGGACATTCGGTTACACCATCCGACAGGATCAAGAGCCGATCCCCCGGTCTGAGCTGCATTTCAAATTGCGAAAACGTCACGCCTGACATGAGCCCCACGGGAAATCCGCCGGTTCCTTCCTGTTCGAGCTGACCGCAGGCCCGTTGAATGACCGGATGTGGATGACCGGCTTGACCAATCACAACCTCACCGGTGGCGAGATCGATGTCCGCCAGCATCATTGTGAAGTAGTGTTCCGTCTCCATTTCATCGAGCACCAGCTCATTGAGTGTCTCAATCGCTTCGGCCGGAGGCCGCGAGCGATACCCGTCTTCGGTCTTCTCCAGGGCGATGTTCTGGTCGAGCGCCGTCGCCGACAGGTACCCCGCAAGGCGTGCGGTCATCAGCGCGGAGCTAATGCCGTGCCCTGAGACGTCGATGGAAAAGAGGCCAAGATGGCCTTCAGCGGCTGGAAAGAAACCAACCAGATCGCCACCGACGTGGCCACTCGACCGCAACAGAAGCGACAGGTCACCGCCAGCGAATGATTTGAACCGCTCGCGTACAAGCGACTGTTGCAACTGCTTGGCCTCGATGAGGTCGCTGTCGAGTGAGTCGTAGAGCCGCTGCAGCTCGTCCAACGTCTCGGTGATCATCTGGTTCTTCAGGGTCAGCTCGCGCTGCATCTCTAGGATACGTTGCCCTGCTGTGAGCCTGGCACGCAACTCGTGACCATCCACCGGCTTGGTCAGAAAGTCGTCAGCTCCGGCGTCGAGGCCTTCCGCCACATCGTTCTTCTCGCTCTTCGACGTCAGCAGGATGAAGTAGCTGTAGCTTTCGCCAGACATCTCGCGAAAGGCTTTGCAGAACTCGATCCCGGACATCCCGGGCATCATCCAGTCGCTCAGGATCAGCTCGGGGGCACGCTCCTTGCAGGCTTCGAGCGCGGCCTCGCCTGAGTCCGCTTCGATCACTTCATAACCCCACCGCTTCAAAGAACTGGACAGAATCTTCCGCTGAAGCCGGCTGTCGTCCACCACCAAAATAAGCTTGAGCCCATCCGCGTGATCGGACGGGCCCTGCAGATCTGGTGCGGACAAATCGGTTTTCATAAAAGTTGGCTCGGCCTTCGTTCAGCACGGTGTACGTGTGAAAAGCTTAAGGTCCGGTGAAGCATAAAGTTTGTTGTAAAAATCCTTTGGCGCAAACCTGCCATTAGGCTCCGTGTGGCATAGCTCCGACATGATTGTTCGGAGAAAGCGCGATGATTGACTGGGACAGGGTCGCAACGCTGCGAGAAGAAGTGGGCGCCGAGGATTTCGAGGAAGTGGTTGAGCTCTTCCTCGAAGAGGTCGATTCCGCGATCGATGCGCTGGCTGCTCAAAAGCAGCATGATGACCTCGAAGAGAAGCTGCACTTCCTGAAAGGTAGCGCGCTCAGCCTCGGGTTTCGGTCATTCTCCGAGCTGTGTCAGGCGGGCGAAACCGCTGCAGCAAATGCTGCCGATGCGCTCATTGATCTGAACGAGATCCTGCAATGCTACTCGCAGTCCCGGCAATCCTTCCTCTCAGATTTGCAAGACAAACTCGCAGGTTAATCCAGACGATAGAGCTCTGTGATGTGAGCGGCGCCCAACTGCTCTAGAGATTTTGACTGCAGACGCCGCATTCTATCAATCCACTGGTCATGATCCTGCGCACGCCGTTGTGCAAAACCTGCAACTTCAGGATGCGGCAGGATGAGAAACTGACCCCCGGCGACACCCTCGACAATGACCGAAGCCACCTGATCAGCCGTGAGTAAACCTGCCGAGGTCGCAGCGTCCTTGTCAGCAAGCCCAATCAGCGGCGTCGCCACATATTGCGGGCAGACCGCCGAAACCTGGATGCCCGCATCGCCATGGGCGATGGCGAGCGATTCGGCAAAGCTCAGAGAAGCATGCTTTGTTGCGGAGTAGGCCGCATCGCCGATCTGGTTCAACAGACCCGCCGCCGAAGTCACGTTGATCAGAGACCCTGATCGACGCTCAAGCATCGCGGGCAACACGGCCCGGGCCGCATAGACATGCGCCATAACGTGCACCATCCAGTTGCGCATCCACACATCGTCCGACGCCGACGCCGCATGGCTGGGCTGACCGCAAAAAAGCCCTGCATTGGAGACGAAGACATCAATCGGACCCAAGACATGGGTGACCTGACCGACGCAGTCGCTGATGTCCGCCTCGCGCGTCACGTCGCACTGCAAGCCTAAACAACCGATCTCCCCTGCAACCTCTTTCACAGTATTCGCCTCAAGGTCGGCGATCGCCACCCGCGCACCCAGCTCCTGGAGTTTCCGAGCCAGGGCCGCGCCAATTCCGCTGGCCCCGCCAGTGACCACAACCACTTTGTCTTTGAATGCAGCCGCGGGCATCAGATCACGAACTGCGCCAGCGTTTCGTCATTGGTGATGTCAGTATAGGTGAACCCCGCGTCATCGAGATGCGCTAGGAACCGCGCGAAGTTATCCGGATGGGTCGTCTCGATCCCGATCAGAACCGAACCGAAGTTGCGCGCCGACTTCTTGAGATATTCGAACCGGGCAATGTCATCGTCCGGTCCAAGGATCGAGAGAAAATCCTTCAGCGCCCCGGGTCGCTGCGGCATGCGCAGAATGAAGTACTTCTTCACGCCCGAATAGCGTTGCGCACGTTCCTTCACCTCCGGTAGGCGCTCAAAATCGAAGTTGCCGCCGGATGCCACGCAGACAATCGTCTTGCCCGCGATCTGCTGACGCAGATCTGACAGAGCCTCAATCGCCAACGCCCCGGCGGGCTCCAAAACGATGCCCTCCACGTTCAACATCTCGATGATCGTGGTGCAGATGCGGTCTTCGGACAGATGCAAGACATCCGCCTGAGCGACATCTCTAAGCCGAGCGAAGGTGCGCGCGCCCAATTTGGCGACGGCGGCCCCGTCCACGAAACTGTTGATCGGCGAGACATCGACCGGAGCGCCCTCTTCAAGCGCGCGGCCAAGGCTCTGCGCGCCCGTTGGCTCAACAAACGTGAATGCGACGGCGTCTTCGAAGTAGCTGCGTACACCCGCCGACAACCCGCCACCGCCCACGGGTAGGACGATCCGATCCGGCGCACGCCCCAGTTGCGCCTCGATTTCCACGGCCACAGACGCCTGGCCCTCGATGACATCCTCGTCGTCGAAGGGCGACAGGAAATGCGCGCCTTCGGTCGCACAAAAGGCCTGTGCCGCCGCAAGCGTTTCATCGAAGTAGTCTCCTATCAGGCGAATATCGACATGCTCGCCCCCAAACATCCGAGTCTTCTGGACCTTTTGCTGTGGCGTGGTGACCGGCATGAAAATGACACCACGAACGCCAAAATGCCGGCACATGAAGGCGACGCCCTGCGCATGATTTCCAGCACTCGCACAGACGAAAAGCGATTGGCCGGGGATCACCTTGCGCATGGCGTTGAATGCGCCCCGCAGCTTGTAGGATCGCACCGGGCTGAGGTCTTCGCGCTTCAGCCAGACGTTGGCGCCGAACCGCTCCGACAGATGGTCGTTCCGCAACAGCGGCGTTGGCGGAAACACGGCCCGCATCTCCCGTTCTGCAACCCGGGCGGCATCGGCAAACGCGGAGGCGCGCATCACTTCTGTCCTTCTTCTGCCAAGACCTTCGATCAGTAGGCGGGCATGGCCATCCGGTCAACGCGCATCTGGCTTGCCGCCCCTGTCAAAACCCGCTATCGCAGCCCGGATTTCGAGACGAAGGAACTGCTCATGTCTGCGCCCAAGAAAGTTGTGCTTGCCTACTCCGGCGGTCTGGATACGTCCATCATCCTGAAATGGCTGCAAACGGAATATGGCAGTGAAGTCGTGACCTTCACCGCCGATCTCGGTCAGGGTGAGGAGCTGGAACCGGCGCGCAAAAAGGCCGAGCTGATGGGCGCGACCGACATCTATATCGAAGACCTGCGCGAGGAATTCGTGCGCGACTTCGTCTTCCCGATGTTTCGAGCGAATGCAGTCTACGAAGGACTGTACCTGCTCGGAACCTCCATCGCGCGGCCCTTGATCTCCAAACGTCTGGTGGAGATTGCGGAAGAGACCGGTGCCGATGCGGTTGCCCATGGCGCCACGGGCAAGGGCAACGACCAGGTGCGCTTTGAGCTCGCTGCCTATGCTCTGAACCCAGAGATCAAGGTGATCGCCCCCTGGCGCGAGTGGGATTTGTCGAGCCGAACCAAGCTCATCGACTTCGCCGAGAAGAACCAGATTCCCATCGCCAAGGACAAACGCGGCGAGGCACCCTTCAGCGTCGACGCCAACCTGCTGCACACGTCATCCGAAGGCAAGGTTCTGGAAGACCCCGCGGTCGACGCGCCCGACTACGTCTATCAGCGCACGGTGAACCCGGAAGATGCGCCCGACACACCGGAGTACATAGAGATTGGCTTCGAGAAGGGCGATGCCGTCAACATCAACGGCGAGGCGATGTCGCCCGCCACGATCCTGACGAAGCTGAATGAGCTGGGCGGCAAACACGGCTGTGGTCGGCTCGACCTTGTGGAAGGCCGCTTCGTCGGCATGAAGTCGCGTGGGATCTACGAGACACCTGGCGGCACGCTGTTGCTTGAGGCGCACCGCGCCATCGAATCGATCACGCTCGACCGCGGCGCGATGCACCTCAAGGATGAGTTGATGCCGCGTTACGCCGAGCTGATCTATAACGGCTTCTGGTTCTCGCCCGAGCGCACCATGCTGCAAGCCGCGATCGACGCTTCACAGGCACATGTGACCGGCACTGTCCGCCTGAAACTCTACAAGGGTCACGTCCGCACCGTGGGCCGCTGGTCCGATCACAGCCTCTACTCCGAGGCACATGTGACCTTTGAGGATGACGCAGGCGCTTATGATCAGAAGGACGCAGCAGGCTTCATTCAACTGAACGCGCTGCGTCTGAAACTGCTCGCCGCGCGGGATCGTCGGTTAAAATAGTCGGATCAGTCACACCAGCTTGACGGCGGCAAGTTGGTTATAGTGCGGCATCGCCGCGCGTTCGAGCTGGCGCAAATCAGTCTCTAAACAGGGCAAATCGCCCTCGGCGCCCGCAAACCCGGTGCTTTGATGGACGGCGCCGTACCAATGCTTGGCCCACACCCCGTCTTCACGACGCGAACCGGCGGGCCAGTGCAGCATAGCCGGATCAAAGGGCAGACCAATGGTATCGCAAAGCAGGCGCAGCATTCGCTCGGGCGCTGCGCGAATGTCGGTGCTGTCGATCACGATACCGCCCAGCATCTCATAGAGACGCAGCTGCTGGGCAAACCCGATATCTTCAAGGGTTAGCGCCGCGCGCTTGGCCGCATAACTCGCGATCACGCGGGCGGGGTGGCGGATCAGATGCACGTTCAAACAGTCCCGCGCCCAATCGAGCGGGAAGCCATCAAGCATATGGTGCGGCATGTGCTTCATGTAGAGATGGGGCGAAGACCCCTCTGCCATGCACAGCTGGGCCACTCGGGCCGGATCCGTCTCATGTGCGGCGAGAATCTCCTGCCGCATCGGATGATCTGCACCCGAGGTCGCGAGATAGGCTGCGTAAAATGGCTCGTCCATCACCGTGAAATCGGATCGGGCTCCAAAACTATACATCATCGCCGTGGAGAGATTCCGCGGACCGGACCACATCGCGATCCTCATCGCAGCGCGACCCGCCCGGGGATTGTTTCAAACCGCATCCAACCGCCTCTCCGCATGTTTCAAGTCACGCTAAAAAGCGCGGGCCAGGAAGCCAAGCCTGTAAACTCATCTCACCAGCCCGTGACATCGCAGGCTCGTGAATTGTTCGCATCCGTATGACTCGACAGACTTGGACCAAAGGAGATGCGATATGTCCAAACGGGAAACATTCAAATCCATTGCGCTGGCGACAATGATCGTGGTTGGCTTTGTGGCGCAGAGCAAAACCGCCCATGCGGAAAACCTGCAGACGCTGACGGTTGCGGGCGGCTGTTTCTGGTGCGTCGAGGCAGACTTTGAACAGGTCCGTGGCGTGAAAGAAGCTGTTTCGGGCTTCACCGGCGGCACCGTATCGAACCCTAGCTACAAACAGGTGACCTCGGGTGGCACCGGACATTACGAAGCGGTTCAGATCACCTTCGACGCCGATGTTGTCAGTCGCCGCAGCCTGCTTGATCTCTTCTTTCGCTCGGTCGACCCCACGGATGCGGGCGGGCAGTTCTGTGACCGGGGCGAAAGCTATCGCACGGCGATCTTCACGAGCACAGCCGCAGAAGAAAAAACCGCCGCCGCCGCCAAGGCCAAGGCCGCCGCAGACCTTGGGCTCACAGTGGTGACGCCAATTCTGAGCGCGTCGGAGTTCTATCCCGCCGATGCATATCATCAGGATTATTACAAAGGACGCCAGCTGGTGATCACCCGATTTGGCCCGAAACGCCAGGCCTCGGCTTACACCGCCTACCGCGAAGCCTGTGGTCGTGACGCGCGGGTCAAGGAGCTCTGGGGCAACGACGCCCCTTTCGTGAACAGCTG
The DNA here is from genome assembly GCF_054226325.1 of Roseobacter cerffii. Lineage (NCBI taxonomy): Bacteria > Pseudomonadati > Pseudomonadota > Alphaproteobacteria > Rhodobacterales > Roseobacteraceae > Roseobacter > Roseobacter cerffii. The sequence goes on along the minus strand of NZ_CM135757.1, from coordinate 65,896 downwards.
ATCAGCCCACTTTGCAGGCCGCAAGCACGGCCATGTTCAGGATGTCATTGGCCGTGGACACGGTCGAGCAAATCTGGATCGATCCATCGACACCCGCAAGAATCGGTCCGATGACCGTGGCGCCCGCCAGCTCCTGCATCAGCTTGACCGAGATGCTTGCCGAATGGCGCGCGGGGACGATCAGGATGTTTGCCGGCCCGGTCAGACGCGAGAAAGGATAGGCTTCCTGCGCGAGGCTGTTCAGCGCCACATCGACGGTCATCTCACCTTCGTACTCGAAATCCACGCCGCGCCTATCAAGCACGTCCGCCGCCTTGGCCATCTTCTCCGCGCGTTCCGAGACGGGATAGCCAAAGGTCGAGAAGCTCACGAAGGCCACCCGCGGCTCGAGCCCCATATTCTGTGCAACCGTCGCCGCACGTTCAGCGATATTGGCGAGGTCCTCTTCATCCGGCCATTCGTTCACGATCGTGTCCGCGATAAATACGATCCGCCCCTTGCTGATCAGCGCCGTGATCCCCGCCACACCATGGTCCTTGTCGGCATCGAAGACGTGATTGATCCGGTCGAGAATATGCGCCGACTTGCGCGTCGCCCCGGTGACCAGGCCATCGCCGTGTCCATGCTGCAGCATGAGCGCCGAGAAGACATGCCGGTCGCGCGCTGCCAGCCGGTGGATGTCCTGCGCATCGAATCCACGCCGGTGCAGCCGCTCATAAAGGAACTGCTTATAAGTCTCTAAATGGAGAGTATTGGCCGCATTCACGACTTCGATCTCGCGATCGGCCCCTTCCAGACCCGCTTCGGTCAGCTTGGCCTTCACGTCGTCGGCACGCCCGACGACCAGCGCTTTGCCGAGGCCCGCGCGCTGATACATGACCGCGGCGCGCAGCACGCGCGGGTCGTCCCCTTCCGCAAAGATCATCCGTGCCTGGTTGGCGCGGGCCCGGGCGTTGATACCGCGCAGAATGCTCGCCGTCGGGTCCATGCGCGATTTCAGCGACAGCTCATAAGCCTCCATGTCAATGATCGGGCGGCGCGCAGCCCCGGTGTTCATCCCCGCCTGCGCCACGGCGGGCGGCACCCGGTGGATCAGTCGCGGATCAAACGGCGTCGGAATGATGTAATCCCGCCCAAAGCTAAGATTCTTCCCATAGGCCAGCGCCACCTCATCCGGCACATCTTCGCGCGCAAGGTTGGCGAGCGCATGGGCGCAGGCGATCTTCATCTCATCATTGATGGCACGCGCATTAATGTCGAGCGCCCCCCGGAAGAGATATGGGAAACCCAGCACGTTGTTGACCTGATTGGGATAATCGCTGCGCCCGGTGGCCACAATCGCATCGGGCCGAACCTCATGCGCATCTTCGGGTGTGATCTCGGGGTCCGGGTTCGCCATGGCGAAGATCACCGGATCATCGGCCATGCTGATCACCATCTCCTGCGTCACAGCCCCTTTGACCGACACGCCAAGGAAGACATCCGCGCCCTTCATAGCCTCTTCAAGCGTGCGCAACTCGGTCGAGACTGCGTGGGCCGACTTCCACTGGTTCATACCCTCGGTGCGGCCCTGATAAATGACACCCTTGGTGTCACACATGATGCAGTTCTGATGCTTGGCACCCATTGCCTTCAACAGCTCCAGACAAGCGATGCCCGCCGCCCCCGCGCCGTTCAACACGATGCGCACGTCTTCGATTTTCTTGTTCGACAGCTTCAGCGCATTCAGCAGCCCTGCCGCACAGATCACCGCCGTGCCATGCTGGTCGTCGTGGAAGACGGGAATGTCCATCTCTTCTTTCAGGCGCTGCTCGATGATGAAACACTCCGGCGCCTTGATGTCTTCGAGGTTGATGCCGCCAAACGTTGGCCCCATCAGCTTGACCGCGTCCACAAACGCATCCGTATCTTCTGTGTCGAGCTCGATATCGATGCTGTTCACATCGGCAAACCGTTTGAAGAGCACCGCCTTGCCCTCCATCACCGGTTTCGACGCCAGCGCGCCAAGATTGCCCAGACCCAGCACTGCCGTGCCGTTGGAGATCACCGCAACCAGATTGCCCTTGTTCGTATAGTCATAGGCCGTCTCAGGATCAGCCGAGATCGCCTCGCAAGGCACGGCAACGCCCGGTGAATAGGCCAGGCTCAAGTCGCGCTGGGTTGTCATGGGCACCGTCGCCGTGACCTCAAACTTGCCGGGGGTTGGTTCTAGATGGAAGGCCAGCGCCTCCTCGGGCGTCACGCGGGTTTTCGACATGGGTTCTGGCCTTTTCTGACGGTCTGAGCGCGTAACCTCTAGCCCAGCGCGCGGAGAGCCTCAAGCCAGCGGAATTTGAGGCTTTTACCCCGTGGCCCGCATTTGTAAGGTCTGCGGAAACTGCCGGGGGGCCATATGACCGTCACGCCCATGATGGCGCAATATCTCGATCTGAAAGCCGATTATGCGGATGCGCTGTTGTTCTACCGCATGGGCGATTTCTACGAGATGTTCTTCGATGACGCGGTGGCCGCCGCCGAGGCGCTGGACATCGCACTAACCAAACGCGGCAAGCATGACGGCGCCGACATCCCCATGTGCGGCGTGCCGGTCCATGCCGCCGAAGGCTACCTGTTGACGCTCATCCGCAAGGGCTTTCGCGTGGCGGTCTGCGAGCAAATGGAAAGCCCGGCGGAAGCAAAGAAGCGCGGCTCCAAATCCGTGGTCAAACGCGATGTGGTGAGGCTGGTCACGCCGGGGACCTTGACCGAAGACAGCCTGCTTGAGGCACGGCGGCACAACTACCTGACCGCCTTTGCCGAGGTCCGCGATGCCCAGGCTCTCGCTTGGGTCGACATCTCCACCGGTGCCTTTCACATCATGCCGCTCAGCGATCTGCGGCTTGGTCCAGAGCTGGCCCGACTGGCGCCATCTGAACTGATTGTCTCCGAGACGAAAGAATCTGAGCTGCGGGAGCTGGCTGAGGATTTTGGCATTGCCCTCACCGGCCTCGCGCGGTCAGCCTTTGACAGCACCAGTGCTGAGGCGCGGCTGTGCGCACTTTTCGCTGTCGAAACGCTCGACGCTTACGGCAGCTTCTCGCGCGCTGAGGTCTCGGCCATGGGCGCGATCCTGCAATATCTGGAGATCACGCAGAGAGGAAAACTGCCGCTGCTCCGCCCCCCGCAAAAGGAGGCCGAAGCGCGGACGGTTCAGATCGACGCGGCCACGCGCCGGAACCTCGAGCTGACCCAGGCGCTCTCCGGTGGACGCGCCGGATCGCTGCTGTCGGTGATCGACAAAACAGTCACCGCCGGCGGTGCAAGACTGCTTGAGCGGCGTCTCGCCAGCCCCTCGCGCGTTCTCGATCTCGTGCAGGCGCGGTTGGACGCGGTGTCTTGGTGCGTGACCGAAACATCCCGGCGTGATGCCCTGCGAGACAGCCTCCGGAAAGTCCCCGATCTTGACCGTGCGATGTCGCGCCTCTCGATGGACCGTGGCGGGCCCCGCGATCTTGCGGCGATCCGCAACGGGCTGACGCACGCCGGAGTGATCCACGATGCATTGGTCGGCGCTGATCTGCCTGAATTGATTGCGGAGGCACTCTCTGCACTCACCGGTCACGAGGCGCTTATTGATCATCTTGATGCGGCCTTGGTGGCGGAACCCCCACTGCTCGCCCGCGACGGCGGCTTCATCGCCACAGATCACGATCCCGAGCTTGATGAAGCCCGACAACTGCGCGATGAGGGGCGGGTGGTCATCGCCAAGATGCAGGCCGAATATGTCTCTAACACAGGGATTTCTTCGCTAAAGATCAAGCATAACAATGTTCTGGGTTACTTCATCGAGACCCCATCGACCCATGCGGAGAAGATGCTATCCGCGCCGCTGTCGGAGACATTCATCCACAGGCAGACCACCGCCAATCAGGTGCGCTTCACGACCGTTGAGCTGTCGGAGATGGAGACAAAGATTCTCAATGCAGGCGCACGTGCATTGGAGATTGAGAAACGTCTCTTTGAACAACTCTGCAATGCTGTTTTGACCAGCGCCGCCACCATTGCACAGACGGCAAAGGGTCTGGCCGAGCTTGATCTGGCCAGCGCGCTCGCCGCCCTGGCGGTGTCAGAAAACTGGGTGGCCCCGAAGGTCGATGGCACTCGCACATTCGATGTCAAAGGCGGGCGTCATCCGGTTGTAGAGCATGCGCTCAAGTCCGGATCCGGCGAACCGTTCATTGCCAACGATTGTGATCTGAGCACGGATGACGGCAGCGCACATGTCTGGCTTCTGACCGGCCCGAATATGGCCGGTAAGTCTACCTTCCTGCGACAAAACGCGATCGTCGCACTGCTCGCGCAAATGGGCAGCTTTGTTCCCGCTGAAGAAGCGCACATCGGTCTGATCAGTCAGCTTTTCAGCCGCGTGGGTGCCTCCGATGACCTCGCGCGCGGTCGATCCACCTTCATGGTTGAAATGGTGGAAACCGCTGCGATTCTGAACCAGGCGGATGACAGGGCCTTGGTGATCTTAGATGAAATCGGGCGGGGCACCGCGACATATGACGGGCTGTCCATCGCTTGGGCCACGCTGGAACACTTGCACGACGTGAACAAAAGCCGCGCACTTTTTGCGACCCACTACCACGAAATGACCGCGCTCGCGGGCAAGCTCCCCGGCGTTGAAAACGCGACGGTGACCGTGAAGGAATGGGAGGGCGAGGTCATCTTCCTGCACGAGGTGCGTAAAGGTGCGGCCGACAGGTCCTACGGTGTCCAAGTCGCACAGCTGGCTGGTCTTCCGCCCACGGTAATTGCCCGTGCACGCATCGTGCTGGACGCCTTGGAGAAAGGTGAACGCGAAGGCGGTGCAACCCAGAAAACCCTAATTGATGATCTGCCGCTCTTTTCAGCAACCTCCGCACCCACGCCTCCAGCACTGAAGACCTCGGAGGTCGATACGCTTCTTAAGGATATTCATCCTGACGAGCTCACTCCGCGGCAAGCGCTCGACGCCCTCTACAAACTCAAAGACGCAGCCAAATCCTGACTGCGTCTTCACCCTTCCAAAAATACTCATGTCCCGACGGCTGACGGAAACCCTCAGCTCGCCGGTGTTGATGACACCCCAACCTGCGCCGGACGCAGCAACCGGTCGTGCAGCATAAACCCCTCGGCGGCGACCTGGATAATGTCCCCCGCCTTGGTCCCTGGCACCGGTGCTTCAAACATCGCCTGGTGATGCTGCGGGTCGAAACGGTCTCCCACTTCTGGCGCGATGATTTCGATCCCATGCTTTTTGAAGACGCTCAGCAGCTCACGCATGGTCAATTCGATCCCTTCGATCAGAGCCGAGTTCGTCTCGCGCTGCTCATCGGTAATCGTCTCCAGTGCACGCTTCATATTGTCATAGACAGGCAGCATATCGCGCGACAGCTTGGAGCCGCCGTAGTTCTCGGCCTCGCGCCGATCCCGGTCCGACCGTTTGCGCGCATTCTCCGCGTCGGCCAGCGCGCGCATGAAGCGATCACGCAGTTCATCACGCTCGGCACGCAGCTGGTCGATCTCCAACGCCTCGTCATCAATTTCTTGCATCTCATCTGCAAAAGCCTCGGCTTCCGCGTCTTCGATATCGTCCAGAAACTCTTCGTTCTTGGGCTCTGCCATAGTCCACCTCTAGCTCCGGTCAGAGATCAGCTTTCCGACCAGCTGCGCCGTGTAATTCACGATCGGCACAATGCGTCCATAATTCAGTCTCGTCGGACCAATAACGCCAACCGCACCAATGATCTTTCGATCAGCGTTCATATATGGGGAAACCACCAGAGAGGAACCCGAAAGTGAAAAAAGTTTGTTCTCAGAACCAATAAAAATGCGCACACCCTCGCCTTCTTCCGCGAGTTCAAGGAATTCGGCGATATCCCGTTTGCGTTCAAGGTCATCAAAGAGCCTGCGGATACGCTCTAGGTCCTCTGTTTCGCCGTCCTGGCCCAGCAGATTGGCCCGCCCGCGCACGATCAGGCGCTCGATCTGGTCGCCCTCGCCTTCCCAGACAGCGAGACCGCTCTGCACCAGCTCCTGCGCCAGCGAATCGATCTCCTGGCGGCGGGCACGGATCTCGGTTTGAATCGTCGCGTGCAGCTCGCTGAGCGTCCTGCCTTCGATCAACGCGTTGAGGAAATTCGCCGCCTCCCGCATCGAGCTCGGGGTTTGTCCGGGCGGCGGCGTGAACAACCGGTTTTCCACATGCCCGTCCCCGAACACCAGAACGACCAGCGCTCGATCCGGCGACAGCGAAACAAACTCGATGTGCTTGATCGGCGCCTCATGTTTTGGTGTGAGCACCAGCGATGCGCCATGGGTCACCCCGGACAGAGCTGAGCCGACCCGGTCCAGCAAACCGCTCACATCCTGCTCATTCGCCCCAAGTGTCGCATCGATCTTCTCGCGGTCCGTCTCATCCGGCGTGCCGATCTCGAGCAGGCTGTCGACGAACATCCGCAGGCCCAATTGTGTCGGAATGCGCCCCGCGCTCACATGCGGGCTGTCGAGCAGACCGAGATATTCGAGATCCTGCATCACGTTGCGGATGGTCGCGGCGCTGACCTTTTCGCTGAAATCGCGAGTCAGCGTACGCGAGCCTACGGGCGCGCCATCTTCCAGATACCCTTCCACCACGCGCCGAAACACTTCCCGTGACCGGTCGTTCATTTCTCCAAGGATATGTGACGCGTCGCTCATGATGGGGCCCCAGCTGAGGCGCTATAAAAGCATGAAATGCCAAGAATTCAATCGGGGTTGCATCTGTACACCGCGGGGCGGTATCGGAAGGTACACGAGGAAAGGATATCCCATGCGACCCTCTGGTCGAGCTCTGGACGAAATGCGCGCCGTTTCCATCGAAACAGGTTTCACCAAACATGCCGAAGGATCGGTCCTGATCAAGATGGGCGACACGCATGTTTTGTGCACCGCCACCATCGAGGACCGCGTGCCGCCGTTCATCAAGGGCTCTGGGCTTGGCTGGGTCACGGCAGAATATGGCATGCTGCCGCGCGCCACCAACACGCGGATGCGGCGCGAGGCGGCGGCTGGCAAGCAAGGTGGGCGCACCATCGAAATCCAACGGCTGATCGGCCGGTCCTTGCGCGCCGGTGTGGACCGCGTCGCACTTGGCGAGCGGCAGATCACGGTCGACTGTGACGTCTTGCAGGCCGACGGCGGGACCCGATGCGCCTCGATTACGGGCGGCTGGATCGCCCTGCGGCTGGCGGTGAACAAGCTGATGAAATCCGGCGATGTGATCAGTGACCCGATGCTTGACCCGGTGGCGGCGATCAGCTGTGGCATTTACGCCGGCCAACCGGTCCTGGATCTCGATTACCCGGAGGATTCCGAAGCGGGCGTCGATGGCAATTTCATCATGACCGCCTCGCAGCAGCTCATCGAAGTGCAGATGAGCGCCGAGGGCGCGACGTACTCGCGCGACCAGATGAACGCATTGATGGATTTGGCGGAAAAAGGCGTGGGCGAATTGGTTTCAGCGCAAAAGGCCGCAACCACATGAGACGTAGGTTCGACGGCAAGCGCATTCTGATGGCCACGCATAACGCGGGCAAGCTGGAAGAGATGCAGCAGCTGTTCGAACCGCATGGTGTCGACGTGGTCGGCGCCGCCGAGATGAATCTCGCTGAACCGGAAGAGACCGAGACGACCTTTATCGGCAATGCACGGATCAAGGCGCGCGCCGCCGTCGAGGCCACCGGCTTGCCGGCCCTCGCCGACGATTCCGGGATCGAAGTTGAAGCGCTTAACGGCCAACCGGGTGTTTACACAGCTGATTGGGCGGAAACACCAGACGGCCGTGACTTCGTCATGGCCATGACCAAGACGCACCAGATGCTGGAAGACCAAGGCGCCGCACATCCCCGCAAGGCCCGCTTTTGCGCCACCTTCGTTTTGGTCTGGCCCGATGGGCATGACGAGGTGTTCGAGGGCACGGTCGATGGCACATTGGTCTGGCCGATGCGTGGGCACACGGGCCACGGTTATGATCCGATGTTTCAGCCCAACGGCTACGACCTGACCTTTGCCGAGATGCACCCATCGGAAAAGAACCGGATCAGCCATCGCGCGGATGCCTTTGCCAAACTGATCGCAGGTTGCTTTGGCTGAGGATTGGGAAGCAGGCGGCTTTGGCCTCTACCTGCACTGGCCCTTTTGCGAGGCGAAATGCCCCTACTGCGATTTCAACAGCCACGTCAGCCGAACGATTGACCAAACCGCATGGTGCGATGCTTATCTGAGAGAGCTTGATCGCGCGGCGGCTGAGACGCAGGGCCGTATTCTGCGCTCGGTCTTCTTTGGCGGCGGAACACCCAGCCTGATGGATCCGGAGATCGTGAGCCGCGTGATTGAGAAGATCAGACGCTCCTGGCCCTGTGCCAATGATCTTGAGATCACCCTCGAAGCCAACCCAAGCTCGGTCGAAGCCGGGCGGTTCGCCGCATTTCGTGCGGCGGGCGTCAATAGGATCTCGATGGGCATCCAGGCGCTGAACGATGCGGATCTCAAACAGCTTGGCCGGTTGCACAGCGCAAAAGAAGCCATGACCGCGTTTGACATTGCACGGACATGCTTTGACCGGGTGAGCTTTGACCTGATCTATGCCCGGCAAGGACAGTCATTGGCCGATTGGCGCGCCGAACTGGAACAAGCGCTGTCCATGGCAGTCGATCACCTCTCGCTCTATCAACTGAGCATCGAACAAGGCACCGCCTTCGGAGACCGTTACAATGCCGGCAAGCTGCGCGGCCTGCCCGATGAAGACCTCAGCGCCGATCTCTTTGCGATGACGCAGGACATCTGCGCAAAGCATGGCCTTCCCGCATATGAAGTCTCGAACCACGCCCGAGACGGCGCGCAGTCTCGACACAATCTGATCTACTGGCGATATGGCGATTACCTCGGCATTGGGCCTGGAGCACATGGGCGCCTTACCCTGGACGGCCACCGGTGGGCGACCGAGTGCTACTCCAACCCGGCCAAGTGGCTTGCCGCGGTTTGGGACGAGAAAGCCGAAAAGCCCCGTGCGCTGCTATCATCTGACGACCAGGCCAGCGAATTCCTGTTGATGGGGCTGCGTCTCAAGGAAGGCGTCTGCCTTGATCGTTTCGAAGCGCTCAAAGGCGCGCCGCTCGCGGAGGAGGTGCTTGATGAGCTCGTGGAATTAGGCCTAATTGATATCTCTGGGAAGAGATTAATTGTTTTAAATCAGGGATTTATAGTTTTAAACGCGGTGATCGAAGCGCTGTTGCGAGACTAGGTGCCGCTCAGCATCCGGCAAAGTTCATCGAGCTCATCCAGTGACTTGTAGTGGACCGTCATCTGACCCGCCTCGCCGCCTGGCTTGTGGCTCAGCACCACCTTCATCCCCAAAGACGCTGACAGATCACCTTCGAGCGCCTTGGTATCGGCATCCTTGGCGTCAGACTTTAGCTTGGGCGCCTTGGCCCCGGTTTCCTCGTCATCACCAGCGGCTTGTTTCTTGACGAGTGCCTCAGTCGCCCGCACCGAGAGTCCCCCCTTGAGGATCATCTGCGCCAGCTTCAGCGGATCATCTGCAGGGATCAGCGCCCTGGCATGGCCTGAGCTCAGGTCGCCGTTACGCACCATCTCAAGCACAGTTTCCGGAAGCGTCAACAGCCGCAGCAGGTTGGCGATGTGGCTGCGGCTTTTCCCCAAAGCCTCAGCCATTTTCTCCTGCGTATGACCAAACCGATCCATCAACTGCCGATAGCCCGCGGCCTCTTCGATCGGGTTCAGGTCGGCCCGCTGGATGTTCTCGATAATCGCGACTTCCAGCACTTCAACGTCGGTAAAGCTGCGGACGACGACGGGAAGCTCATGCAATTTCGCAGCTTGGGCGGCGCGCCACCGACGTTCGCCCGCCACGATTTCGAATTGATTGTCAGAGATCTCGCGCACAATCAGAGGTTGAATTACGCCTTTCTCTCGGATCGATGCTGTCAGATCGTCAAGATCGCCTTCGGCAAACCGCTTCCGCGGCTGATCCGGGTTTGGCGAAATCTGCTCAATGGGCACGCGCCGTTCGGCGGCTGAAGGGCCGGCGCTGACGACCGTTTCGGTCTCCGCGACGTCTGACATCAAGGCCGACAGCCCCCGACCCAATCCGCGTTTGCGATCTGCTCCAGCCGCCATATCTGCCCCCTATGCTGCCGTCTTCGTGTTTCTGCTCAGCACTTCCTGCGCCAAAGCGCGATAGGCCTGCGCACCCTTCGACGCTGTGTCGTAGGTCAGCACCGGCATTGCGAAAGACGGCGCTTCGCTCACCCGTACATTCCGCGGAATCCGGGTGGTGAACACCAGCTCGCCAAGATTATCGCGCGCGTCCTGCTCGACCTGTAAAGACAAGTTGTTGCGTCTGTCATACATGGTCAACACAATACCTTCGATCCGCAAGTCCTTATTTCCGCTCTGACGCACTTCGCGGATGGTCAGCATCAACTGCGACAAACCTTCCAGCGCGAAGAATTCGCTCTGCAGCGGAACAAGAACCGAATGCGCCGCGATCATCGCATTCACAGTGAGCAGGTTGAGAGACGGCGGACAGTCGATGAGGATGTAGTCCAACTCAAACGCATCCATTGCCGTCTGGCGCAGCGCATCATGCAGCAGGAAACTGCGCTTCTCATTCGCGATCAGCTCAATGTCAGCCGAGCTCAGGTCAACTGTTGCCGGCACGATCATCAGGCCGGGTGTGACAGTCGGCATCACCACCGAGCTGAGATCGACGTCATCCAGCAGAAGATCATATGTCGTGAATGCCCGGTCTTCGACTTCAATCCCCAGGCCCGTTGATGCGTTTCCTTGCGGGTCGAGGTCAACCACCAGGACCTTCCGACCAGCCTCAGCCAGCGCAGCTGCGAGATTGATCGCTGTTGTTGTTTTGCCAACGCCGCCCTTCTGATTGGCAACTGCAATGATCTTGGGGCCTTTGGGGCGTGACAGGTCAGACACGTTTGATTTCTCTTACCTCAAGGATGGCAGCTTTTGGGTTGGTCTTACTCTTATGTGCCACAAGGTCAAAAGACCACGACTGACGTGCGATTTCGACCTCTTTTTCCCAGGTTTCGCCCTTCATGAACAGGGCTTGACCCGTCGGTTTCAAATGCCGTTCAGCAAAGGACAGCAGCGTCGACAGATCTGCCAGAGCACGGGCTGTCAGCACATCCGCTTGAGCAGGTTCAGCTGCCTCCAGCCGTTCAACATGCACAATCGCGTTTAGATCAAGGTCCCGGATTACAGTCCTAAGAAAGGTCGACTTCCGAATGTCACTCTCCATGAGCTTGACCTGACGTTCCGGATCACGCTCCTTGGCCAAAGTGGCGATCACGAGCCCTGGAAGGCCCCCGCCACTTCCAATATCGACCCACTGATTACCCGTCGTGGCCAACGGGTAGATCTGTGCAGAATCCCAGATATGGCGGTCCCAGATCTCGGACATACTTGATTTGGATATCAGATTAATCCGAGGAGACCACTTGGACAGCAAATCATGATATCGTGTTAGCCGATATAATGTTTCACGTGAAACATCTGATATCACCGGTGTCACGCAAACTTCTTCCGTTTGAGTTGCCGCAACTTGGCGAGAATCAATGTCAGCGCGGCAGGCGTGATCCCATCAATACGGGAGGCCTGCGCCAGCGACGTCGGACGCACAGCTTCAAGCTTCGCTGTCAGCTCATTGGACAATCCATCAAGTCCAACATAGTCGAAGTCCGCCGGGATCAGATGTTCTTCATCCTTCCGGAGAAGTGCAATGTCTTTCTGCTGACGCTCAATGTAATTCGCGTAGAGCGCCTCTCGCTCCATCTGCTGTTGGATTTCTGGCTCGATGCTCTTGAAGCTTTCATCAAGGGCGCCGACTTCCGCGAACGAAACATCAGGAAACGCCAGCAATTGCATGGCTGTTCGCTTGGACCCATCTTGGTTGATCTTTATACCAACGTCAGATGCCATCGACGGTGTAAAGAGCTGTTCAGTCAGCAATGTCCGCGCCCGTACCAACTGATCTGCTTTCTCACCATATTGCCGTTTGCGCTCTTCTCCAACACAGCCAAGCTCAATACCCAGCGGTGTAAGTCGCTGATCTGCATTGTCTGCCCGCAAAGACAACCGGAATTCGGCCCGTGAGGTGAACATTCGATAGGGTTCGCTAACTCCACGAGTCGTCAAATCGTCGATCATCACGCCGATATAGCTTTCCGATCTTGAAAAGATCACAGGAGTTCGATTCTGAACGCTCAACGCGGCATTCAACCCAGCAACCAAGCCTTGGGCCGCGGCCTCTTCATAGCCCGTTGTTCCGTTGATTTGTCCGGCCAGGTAGAGGCCAGGAACACTGGGAAGCGCCAGTGTGGCATCTAATGCGCGCGGGTCAACATAGTCATATTCAATCGCGTAGCCCGGCTGCAGAATCACCGCGTTTTCAAGGCCTTGTATTGATCTGACATAGTCTTCCTGTACCGACTCAGGCAAAGATGTCGAAATACCATTTGGATAAACCGTATCAGTGCTTAGCCCTTCCGGTTCGAGAAAGATCTGATGCGATGTCTTATCGGCAAACCGAACAATTTTGTCTTCGATCGACGGGCAATACCGCGGCCCGATCCCGTCAATATGCCCTCCATACATTGCTGATCGCTCAAGATTTTGGCGAATGATGTCATGAGTTTTCTCGTTGGTATGCGTAATCCCACAGGACACCTGCCGCGCATAAACTCCTTTTGACAAGAAGGAAAACAGGACTGGATCATCGTCGCCTGGTTGGTCCTCAAGGTCATCCCAGCGGATGGTTTGTCCATCCAGACGCGGCGGTGTTCCTGTTTTCAATCGACCAAGCGGCAAGTCAAATGAATCAATGCGATCTGCCAGCTTGACTGATGCCTTCTCGCCCATACGCCCGCCGGACCGAGACACATCGCCGATGTGGATAATACCGCGGAGAAATGTTCCGGTTGTCAGGATCACGCGCCTTGCTTCTATTTCGCTGCCATCCTGCAGGATCACGCCCGTCACCGACCCATCAGACATGCGGAAATCAACAACTTCACCTATAGTTATTGACAGGTTGTCTTGTGACTTGATCTCGGCAAGCATCTCAGCGCGATAAATCTCACGGTCCGATTGCGCGCGTGGCCCTTGAACGGCAGGGCCTTTGCGACGGTTGAGCAAGCGGAATTGAATGCCAGCCTTATCCGCAACGCAGCCCATAACGCCATCGAGCGCATCAATCTCCCGCACAAGGTGACCTTTTCCAAGACCGCCGATCGCCGGATTGCATGACATCGCGCCAATTCCATCCTCGGACAACGTCACAAGCGCTGTTTTGACGCCCATACGCGCAGCGGCATGGGCGGCTTCCGATCCGGCGTGACCCCCGCCGATAACTACAACATCAAAATGTTTCACGTGAAACACTCCGCTATTTTCCCAAGCAGAAGCTTGCAAAGATTTCGTCCAGAAGGTTCTCGACATCCACACGGCCGACAAGCGACTCCAGCGCTCGAATCGCGTGCCGCAACTCCTCCGCCGCTATATCATAATGCTCGGGTCCCTGCGCAATGAGTTCATCCGCCGCCCGCAGACCTTCAAGCGTCTTCTCCATTGCCACGCGATGGCGCTCGTGCGTCGCCAAACCTGCGCCTGCTGCACGCCCCGACAAAACAGTTCTGATACGGTCAATAAGCCGCGAAACACCATATCCTGTTTTTCCAGATATACCGTCCACATTATCTGGATTCTGATCTGCCTTTGGTGCGACGATGACGTCCTCAGGCTTTGGCGCCAAAATCAGATTATCCCCCCGCTGCGCTAGAAAAACACGCAAATCAGCCCGCTCAGCGCGCTCGATACCTCGAGTTACACCAATGGCCTCAATCTCATCATCGCTCTCGCGCAAGCCAGCGGTGTCGAGAAATGTGACTGGTAGCCCACCAAGGTCCATCCGCACCTCGATCACATCACGCGTTGTTCCCGCCAACTCGGATGTGATTGCGGCCTCACGACCCGCCAGCCGGTTCAGCAGGGTTGATTTGCCGGCATTGGGTGGTCCGACAATGGCAACCTCAAATCCTATCCGAATGCGTTCTGCCACATGGGTGCCCGCAATCTCATCTGACAGATCAGCCTGAACGCCATTCAAAAGGTCCCGCACCTCCGGGCTGACATCCACGGGCACGTCTTCGTCGGCGAAGTCGATGGTCGCCTCCAGCAAGGCCGCTGCACGGATCAAGCTGCGCCGCCACGTCTCCACACGGTCACCGAGTGCGCCAGAGAAGACGCGGGCCGCCTGCACGCGCTGCGCCTCGGTCTCCGCGTCGATCAGGTCGGCGAGCCCTTCCACCTGGGCCAAGTCCATCTTTCCGTTCTCGAGGGCACGCCGTGTGAACTCTCCCGGCTCGGCAAGCCGCGCATCCTCGGATCTGCCAAGTTCTTCCAGCACTGCCCGAACGATTGCGACGCTGCCATGCAGATGAAACTCCACCACATCTTCACCCGTGAAACTGTGGGGCCCTTCGAAGGTCAGCACCAGCGCATGATCGAGGACTTCTCCACCAGCAGTGCGCAAAATGCGTGTCGCCGCTTGACGCACAGTAGGCAGTGACCCCGCCAAGATCCGACTGATGTCAAAGGCGCTCGGCCCTGACAGACGCACGACGGATACTCCGGCCCGACCTTGGGCCGTCGCCAGCGCAAATATCGTATCCATATCTTAACCCACTGTTTTAAAACAATAAGTTATGTATTCATGGAATCGAAGAAATCCGAGTTGGTCTTGGTCTGTTTGAGCTTGGAAATCAGGAACTCAATGGCATCCGTTGTCCCCATCGGGTTGAGGATGCGCCGCAGCACGAATGTCTTCTGCAGATCAATCTTATCGACAAGCAGGTCTTCTTTCCGCGTGCCGGACTTCAGGATATCCATCGCCGGGAACACGCGCTTATCCGCAATCTTCCGGTCGAGCACGATTTCCGAGTTGCCTGTGCCTTTGAATTCTTCGAAGATCACCTCGTCCATCCGGCTGCCGGTATCGATCAACGCCGTCGCGATAATAGTGAGCGATCCACCTTCTTCGATGTTCCGTGCGGCACCGAAGAAGCGCTTGGGTCGCTGCAGAGCATTTGCATCCACACCGCCGGTCAGGACCTTCCCGGACGACGGTACAACCGTGTTGAAGGCCCGCCCCAGACGGGTGATCGAGTCGAGCAGGATGACCACATCGCGTTTGTGCTCAACCAGGCGCTTGGCTTTCTCGATCACCATGTCCGAAACAGCCACGTGCCGCGTTGCGGGCTCGTCAAACGTCGAAGACACCACTTCGCCTTTGACCGAGCGCTGCATGTCCGTCACCTCTTCCGGCCGTTCGTCAATCAGCAAGACGATCAGATAGCATTCCGGGTGGTTGCGCTCGATGGAGTTGGCGATGTTTTGCAGCAAAACCGTCTTGCCGGTCCGCGGCGGCGCCACGATCAAGGACCTTTGACCTTTTCCGATCGGCGCAACGAGGTCGATGATCCGGGACGACCGATCTTTCACGGTCGGATCATCCGTTTCCATCGTCAGGCGTTCATCTGGGTAAAGCGGCGTGAGGTTTTCAAAGGCCACCTTGTGACGGGCCTTCTCCGGATCCTCGAAGTTGATCTGTGTAACGTCGAGCAGGCCAAAGTACCGCTCGTTGTCATCCGGCGCCTTGATCACGCCTTCGATGGTATCACCGGTGCGCAGCGAATATTTGCGGATCATTTCTGGTGAGACGTAGATGTCGTCGGGGCCCGGCAGGTAGTTCGCTTCGGGCGAACGCAGGAATCCGAACCCGTCTTGCAGAACCTCAAGCACGCCGTCGCCGGAGATTTCCCAGCCCTCATCCGCGCGTTCGCGCAGGATCTGGAACATCATCTCGCCCTTGCGCATGGTCGATGCGTTTTCGATTTCCAGATCTTCTGCCATCGACAGAAGGTCCTTGGGGCTCTTCCGTTTCAGATCCGCGAGATTCAAGGTCTCAAGCGTTTCCGGAGCGGCTTGTGTGTCGGTCATGTCTGTCATGGAAATACCCGTGATCAGCCGCGGGTTGGTCCCGGCTGTCTTGCAAATGGTGATGTCAGGTCTGCGCCATTCCCGGACGGGACGGTGAAGGGTACATAGGCGCAGGCCTGTTGCGAGTCAATTGATTCAGAAGCGTACGACGACGGAGAGGACAATCAGCACCATGAGCAGCGTCGGTACCTCGTTCATCATCCGGTAGTGTCGGCCTGATCTTTCGTTGGAGCTAGCCACGAAATCCTTGCGGCGCAGCCCAAGCCAATGGTGAAACCAGGTCATCGCCAAAACACCAGCCGCCTTGGTCCAAGGCCAGATCTCGGCCCAGCTGACAATGCCAGGAGTGAAAACCAGGCAAAGACCAAAAACCCAGGTCGCGATCATCGCAGGGTTCATGATCACCCGTAGCAGTTTTAGCTCCATCGTCTGGAACAGCGCATGCGTTTCGCCGCTTTGTCCAACCTGTTCAGCGTGATAGACAAACAGGCGTGGCAGGTAGAACAACCCTGCCATCCATGCAATCACGGACATGATGTGCAATGCCTTGATCCAGGGATATGCGACAACAAGCAGGTCTGACATGCAAAGGCTCCGATCCGTCGGCCTCTCTTATTCATTAATAAAGAAAGAGAAAAGGATGATGATTTGGTAGGGATCGCCATATCTGTGGATTAGCGGATTGTGCCATGGGTTATCCGCTTGGGGAAAAACGGTCCGCAGGCCGCGGACATCTCATTTCTCTTATATATGTCCTTTTAAAAACAATAAGTTATATAAAGTCATGTTAGATTTCAGGCGGGATAACCCTGTGCGTAACCCGTCCTCGGATGCCTTATGCACATCGTCCACGTTATCCTTCTCCGCAGAGGGGCAGTTCTTGCGGTGCCGAGAGTTGCTCACCGGATTTCTTTCCCTTGCGCGATCCGGCCAATTTCCCCAGAAGAACATATTAAGAATTCCTTAACCCTGTGCACAGGCTTACACACATGGCCCAGCCGCTCATCCTGGCATCTTCGTCAGATATTCGTGCCCAGCTTCTGCGTCAGGCAGCGGTTACCTTCACGGTTGAGCCCGCGCGGGTCGATGAAGATATGGTCCGCGAGTCGATGCTGGCCGAGCATGCCCCGCCCCGCGATATTGCCGATGCGCTGGCCGAGTTGAAGGCGCGAAAGGTCAGCGAAAAGCACCCCGGGTCGCTTGTGCTCGGCTGTGATCAGGTGCTTGATCACGGTGGCACGCTGCTCTCAAAACCAGGCTCGCCCGAAGAGGCTGAGGCCCAGCTCAAAACCCTGCGGAACGACCGGCACATGTTGCTGTCCGCCGCGGTGATCTATGAGGGTGGCCAACCCATCTGGCGGCATGTGGGCCAAGTGCGCTTGCGGATGCGCGATGCGTCTGACAGCTACATCGCCGGGTATGTCGCGCGAAACTGGGACAGCATTCAACATGCCGTTGGTGCCTACAAGCTGGAAGAAGAAGGTGTGCGGCTGTTCACCCGCATCGAAGGCGACTATTTCAATGTCTTAGGTCTGCCGCTGCTCGAGCTTTTGGCCTATCTGACCTTGCGCGGGGATTTGGAACAATGAGCGATACGTCAGCGTCCCCAGCAAAGATCCCCTTGGCAGGGGTAATTGGATCGCCAATTTCGCATTCGAAGTCGCCACTGGTGCATCGGCATTGGCTGAACACCTACGGCGTGCGTGGCTTCTATGTTCCCATGGACGTGAACGCCCGGGACCTGCGCGATGTTCTGATGACTTTGCCCAAGGCTGGTTTTGTCGGGGTGAACATCACAATCCCGCATAAAGAGGCTGTGCTGGAGATCGCCGATCTGATCACGGATCGCGCGACCCTGATCGGGGCCGCCAACACCTTGATATTCCGCAGTGATGGCAAGATCCACGCTGACAATACGGATGGGTATGGTTTTATCGAAAACCTCAAGGCCGGGGCGCCAAACTGGTCCCCGCAAAGCGGGCCTGCCGCTCTTCTGGGTGCTGGTGGTGCAGCACGTGCCGTCATCGCGTCACTTCTCGAAGCGGGCGTGCCCGAAATCATGGTCGCGAACCGGACGCGTGTACGTGCCGAAAAACTGCAAGCGGATTTTGGCAATCGGATCACCGTGGTCGATTGGGTGCAGGCCGGAAACATGATGGAAGACGCGAGCCTTGTGGTGAACACCTCCTCTCTTGGTATGGTCGGAAAACCAGAGATGCGTGTACCTCTGGACGGGCTGCCAAAAACAGCTGTCGTCACTGATTTGGTTTACACACCACTGAAGACCCGGCTTTTGCAGGTGGCTGAAGACCGAGGCTGTGTGACGGTGGATGGTCTGGGCATGTTGCTGCACCAGGCCGTCCCCGGTTTTGAGCGTTGGTTCGGGCCGCGGCCAGAGGTGGATGACACAACCCGCGCCGTGGTGCTGCGCTGATGTTTCGATTGGGGCTGACCGGCTCGATTGGCATGGGGAAGTCCACAACCGCGCAGATGTTTGTCGACGAAGGCTGCGTGCTCTGGGATGCCGATGCGGCCGTGCATCGGCTCTATGCAAAAGACGGCAAGGCTGTCGCGCCGCTGGGATCTGTGTTTCCGGATGCGGTGAGTGATGACGCCATTTCACGAGATGCGCTGCGCGAGATCATCGCGCGTGATCCGTCCGCGTTGAAGACCATCGAAGGCATCGTGCATCCCCTGGTCGTCCAGGATCGCAAGGATTTCATTGCGCAAACACAAGCCACAGTCGCTGTCTTCGACATTCCCCTTCTTTTTGAAACCGGTGGTGAGGCCGACATGGATGCGGTGGTCTGTGTGTCCATACCGCCCGAGGTTCAGGAACACCGCGTTCTCGAACGCGGTACCATGACCCGCCAGGATTTCGAAAAAATCCGCGCCAACCAAATGCCCAATGCGGAGAAATGCGCGCGTGCCGATTACGTCATCATCACCGATACGGTTGAACATGCCCGCGCGCAGGTTCAGGATGTCTTGAAGCAGATCAGGGAGCGGCTGCGCCATGCGTGAGATTGTGCTGGACACCGAAACAACGGGCTTCGACCCCGAGACCGGCGACCGGATCGTCGAGATCGGTGCGGTTGAGCTCATGGGCCACGTGGCAACCGGCAAGACCTATCACGAATACGTCAACCCCGAACGCAGCATGCCCGAGGAAGCCTTTCAGGTGCACGGGCTGGGCGATGACTTCCTGCGGGACAAACCCAAGTTCGCCGAGATCGGTCGGGGGTTTCTGGATTTCATTGGCGATGCGAAACTTGTCATCCACAATGCGGCGTTCGACATCAAGTTTCTGAACGCGGAACTGAAGTGGATGGGTCTGCCGCAAATCCCCTGGGAGCAGGCGATCGATACGCTGGAGATTGCACGGAAACGGTTCCCGGGTTCGCCTGCGTCTTTGGACGCGCTTTGCCGCCGGTTCAGCATCGATAACTCTGCAAGAACCCTGCACGGCGCCTTGCTGGATAGTGAAATCCTCGCCGAGGTGTATCTTGAGCTCATCGGCGGGCGCCAGCCGGATTTTGGACTGTCGACCGCCACACAGTCCAATGCAGGCGGGACGGGCGACGACTGGGTGCCGCGCCCGCGGCCGACGCCGCTCAAATCTCGATTGTCTGAAAAAGAAGCCGCCGCCCATGCCGAGTTTGTGGCCACGCTGGGCGACGGTGCTTTGTGGCACAGAGCCTGACGGTCACGCGTCGGCTTTTGGCGCCTCTTCCGCCTGACGGCGTGCGATTTCATTGCGATAGAGCGCCAGGAAATCGATGTTTTCAAGGTTCAGAGGCGGGAAGCCACCGTCCCGGGTTACGTCGCTGACCACGCGGCGCAGGAACGGGAAGATCATCCGCGGGCATTCAATCAGCAGGAAGGGATGCAACTGGTCTTCCGGCACGTTTTCGATCTGGAAGATGCCGGCATAGTCGATCTCGAGCACGAACAGCGTTGCATCGCCGTCCTTGCCTTTCGAAGTCACATTCAGCTTGATCGCGGTTTCATACTGGCCTTCGGCGCTGCGTTTCTTCGCATCCAGGTTGACCTGCACCTGAACGTCCGGCGTCACATCGGCGGGCGCGCCCTTTTGCGCCATGATGTTTTCGAATGACATATCTCGAATGAACTGGCCAAGGACCCGCATCTGCGGCCCTTGTTGTTGTGCTTCGGCTTCAGCCATGGGGGTCTCCTACCGTGAAAATCAAATCGGGCGAGCCTTACCAGCTTGCTCGGAGGGTCTCAATGGTCGGTCCACTTGGAGGGGCGCTTGATCTGGTCACGCTCGGGCGGCACCTCCGAGTAATCCCCGTCGATGATGTCGTCGCCCGGATAGGGTCGCCGCGGTTGAGGCCCGCTTTGGAAAGTTTGGACATTCACGCGGGCGCGGATCGCCTTGAAGACCGAGACCCGGACGGCCGGGATCAGCAGAAGAAATCCGACGGCATCCGTAAAAAACCCAGGCGTCAGCAAAAGCGCCCCGGAAAATAGGATCATCGCGCCGTGCACCAGCGGTTCGGTCGGATCGCGCATGTCGGAAAAGGAGGATTTCAGCTGGCTCATCGCCAACAGGCCCTGATTGCGCACCAACCACGTGCCTGCAATCGCGGTCAGAACGACCGTGACAAGGGTCCACCCCAGCCCGATTGCGCCGCCAATCTGGATGAACAACGTGATTTCAATCAGTGGGACTGCCAGAAATGCGATAAATAGCCACATTTTGAAGCTTCCTTTCCGGGACCGCAGAGTGGACTTGCGCAGGCCCGCCACCTACATAAGGGAGATAAACGCCCGTTTCCATGATTGACCCGCCATGAGGTACCTATGAATTCGCCCCTGATACAGCTTCTGGTGCTTGCTGGCATCGCTGTTTTCTTGATTCTGCGCCTGAAGAACGTGCTGGGGACACGGGACGGGTTCGAACAGCCGCCCTTGCCCAAACCGCAGGCGCGCAGCCGCTCTGGCCCTGAGTTCGAGGTGATCGAAGGCGGGCCGGATCTCGATATCGTTGATCACGTGGAAGAAGACAGCGACGCGGCCAAGGCGCTGGCCTCGATGAAGCGTATCGAGCCATCGTTCAGTGTCACTGATTTCCTTGGTGGGGCCCGCAGCGCATATGAGATGATCGTCATGGGCTATGAAAAGGGCGAGTTGTCCGAGATCCAGCCGTTCCTTGCCGAGGATATTTACGAATCCTTTGTCGACGGTATCGCGGCCCGCGAAGATCAGGGCCTCACTGTGGAATCAAATTTCATCGGCGTACGCGAGCTGAAGCTGATGGACGCAACCTTCAACGATGACACGCAGGAAGCGGAGCTGACCATTCGGTTCGTGGCCGAGCTGACCTCGGTTGTGCGCAATGCGGAAGGCGAGGTTATCGATGGCAGCGCCAAGGAGATCAAACGCCAGAAAGACACCTGGTCGTTTGCCCGGACCATGGGATCGGACGATCCGAATTGGCTGCTTGTTTCCACAGACGCATGACACCAGCCGTCGCGGCGGTGCTTTTGGCTGGGCTGTTGGGCATGTCGGGGCCTGCTGACAGCGAGACGCAGATCGAGGTGCTGTCGTTCAAAGACCTCGACGGCTGGGCCGACGATGATCACGCCGCCGCTTTCGAGACCTTTCGCAACACCTGCCAGGACATGGATGACCCCGACTGGCGCGCAATGTGCGCCTATGCGACGTCGGATCCGGATCCGAAATCCTTCTTCGAGCTGTTCTTCCGCCCCGTTCTGATCGAAGACGGCACCCCTGGGCTCTTCACCGGGTACTTCGAGCCCGAGCTTAACGGTGCGCGCCAGCGCTCGCCCCGCTATCGCTATCCGCTCTACGCCATGCCGCCTGAGGCCAAGCAGACCGACCTATGGTATTCCCGCCGCCAGATTCTCGATGGCGGTCTTCTCGAAGGGCGCGGTCTGGAGATCGCCTGGGTCGACGACCCGGTGGAGCTTTTCTTTCTTCAAATTCAAGGCTCTGGCCGGGTGAACCTGCCTGATGGTGGCAAGCTGCGGGTGGGATACGGCGGTGCGAATGGGCATACATATCGCTCCATCGGGGCGGAGCTGGTGCGCCGCGGGACCTATGCCTCCCATCAGGTCAGCGCCGATGTGATCAAGAACTGGGTGCGGCGGAACCCGGTCGCAGGGCGCGAATTGCTGTTCCACAACCCGTCCTACGTGTTTTTCCGCGAGGTCAGCGACGTGCCTGCCGACAAGGGGCCGTTGGGTGCGATGAATCGCTCTGTCACGCCGATGCGAACCATCGCGGTAGACCCGGCCTACACCCCTCTCGGTGCACCGGTCTGGATCGAGAAGGATGGCAAGGACCCGTTGCGCCGGCTGATGATTGCGCAGGACACTGGCTCGGCGATCAAGGGCGCGCAACGGGCGGATGTCTTTTTCGGGACCGGCGATCAGGCTGGACGCGACGCGGGCCAGTTGAAGGATCCGGGGCGGATGGTCGTCCTGCTGCCCATCCAGCGCGCTTACGCGATGGCGCCGGACAGCGCGCTGTGACACGGCGCAAGCTGTCGCCCGAGGAAGAAGCCCTCTGGCGCAAGGTCACGGAACGCACGACAGCGCTCGACTCGCGCGAGACATTTGACCCCACCGCTTTTGCGCCGCAACCAAAGCGGCCCGTCGAAAAACCACAGCCGGATTTCGGCAAGCTGCGCAAAACCTTTCCGTCCAAGCCGGAGCCGCGTAAGACCACTTTCGATCTGATGCCGTCCCTGCCCGACCGCATGCAATCAGCACCCGTTCAGATGGACCAGAAGACTTTTGGCAAGATGAAGCGGGGCAAGCTGACGCCCGAGGCGCGCATCGATCTGCATGGCATGACGCTGGACCGTGCGCACAGCGTTCTGGTGAAGTTCATTTTGTCAGCTCACGGGTCGGGCAAACGCCTCGTGCTGGTGATCACTGGAAAGGGCAAAAACCGCGATGAAGGTGGCCCTATCCCGGTGCGGCACGGCGTGCTGCGCCACCAGGTGCCGCAGTGGTTGTCGACACAACCGCTGCGATCCGTTGTCATGCAAGTCAGCCAGGCGCATATCAGCCACGGTGGCGGTGGCGCCTACTACGTTTATCTCAGGCGGACCCGCTAGGCAGGTCGTGCCGATAGCGCAGGACGCCAAGCGTGGCGAGCGCCGCACCCAGGAGGTAGAAGCCGGCGTAAGGGATCATCTGTTGCGGAAAGTCGATGCCGTAGTCGATCAACGCGCCGCTGATCCCCGGCCCGATGGCGGAGCCAAAGACCATCAGCGCCCCCGCCCCCGCTTTGATCGCACCGAGATGTCGGGTGCCATAGAAGACAGCCCAGAACGCGGTGATCGCCGTGCCGTGCATCCCCTGCCCAACGCCAAAGATCAAAAGCCCGATCCCAGCAGCAAAGATCGTATCCGCTGAACCGAGCACCACGAAGGCTGCCGCGAAGGGCAAGAGCTGAAACGGCATAACCCGCGTGACGCCAAACCGGTCCACCGCCCAGCCGGTCACAAAGGTGAAGGCGATCATCGCGAGCGTAAAGATCGGCATAAGCGAGACGAAGGCCACCAGGCTCCACCCTTTGACCTCCGTGAGGTGCACCTGCTGGAAAAAGAGCGCAGTGCCCCAGGCAGGCGGACCGATCATCAATGGGATGAGCAGGTAAAAGAGCGGGTGGCGCAGCATCTCAACCCGTGTCCAATGCCGCCCTGCCATGCCAAGGCTTGTGCTGTTCTCCGCGAGTGACTGCGGTGTGCGTTCTTGCCGGAGCAGCGCCCGGATCACGGGGATTTTCACGACGACCAGCACTGCGGCAATGATCCACACCGCGCGCCAGTCCATCACGGCCAGAAGGGCGACAAAGATGATCGGCACCACTGCCTGCGCCGCGGCGAAGCCCATCGAGGCGATGGAGATCGCCCGCCCACGCGCTGCGACAAACCAGCGGGACATCGCGATATAGGCAAGTTCCGACATCATCCCCTGCCCGAGCAGCCGCAAGGCATAGATCGTCAGGATCAGCAGAGCCCACCCCTGGCTGACTGTCATCGCGAGGCAGGCGAGCGTCAGAAGCCCCATCACTCCGAGCGACAGGTTGCGCACGCGGAACCGGTCGGTCAGCACACCGGCCCAGATCATCGTCGCCGCTGACAGCGTTGTGCCCAGCGTATAGAGCCCGCCCCATTGCCCGTCGGTCAGGCCAAAGTCCCGCATGATATCACCGGCAAAGAGCGCGATGAAAAACGTCTGCCCGTAGGAGGAGTTGAACGACAACAGAAACCCCGCCAACAGGAACAGCCGGTTGTCGATCAGGAAGCGGAGATAGCCCATCCGCCTGATGTCGCAGGCAAACGGGCGGAAGGAAAGCGCTAAAGCACGTAGCGGCTGAGATCGGTGGATTTCGTCAGCGCGCCGAGGTTTTTCTCGACAAACTCCGCATCTACGACCACGTTCTCGCCCGCCTGGTCCGGCGCATTGAACGACAGTTCCTCGAAGACCCGTTCCATGACCGTGTAAAGCCTGCGCGCGCCGATGTTCTCGACCGATTGGTTCACGTCCGCGGCGATCTTGGCCAGGGCTGCGATGCCTTCGGGCTCAAAACTCACGGTGACCTCTTCGGTGCCCATGAGGGCTGTGTACTGCAGGGTCAGCGCGTTGTCGGTCTCGGTCAGGATGCGCACAAAGTCCTCTTCGGTGAGCGCGCGCAGCTCGACGCGGATCGGCAGGCGACCTTGCAATTCGGGGAGCAGATCCGAGGGCTTGGCGATGTGGAAGGCGCCTGATGCAATGAAGAGCACATGGTCGGTTTTCACCGGCCCATGCTTGGTGCTGACGGTGGTGCCCTCGA
Organism: Roseobacter cerffii; assembly: GCF_054226325.1. NCBI lineage: Bacteria > Pseudomonadati > Pseudomonadota > Alphaproteobacteria > Rhodobacterales > Roseobacteraceae > Roseobacter > Roseobacter cerffii. The sequence goes on along the minus strand of NZ_CM135757.1, from coordinate 40,957 downwards.
TCAGTGGCAGCAGGTCACGCTGCACGCCCTCGCGGCTAACATCGCCCCCGCGGGCGTCGGAGCGGGCGCAGACCTTGTCGATTTCATCGAGAAAGACGATCCCGTTCTGCTCCACCGCTTCGATGGCGGCTTTGGTCACCGTTTCATCATCCAGCAGCTTGTCCGCCTCCTCGCCGATCAGCACGTCATAGCTCTCGGCCACTGACAGCCGCTTGCGGGTGGTGCGCCCGCCCATGGCTTTTCCGAAGATATCGCCGAGGTTGAGCATGTTCATGCCCCCCGGCTGACCGGGAATGTCCATCATCGGGAAGGGGTTCGACGTATCCGCCACCTCAAGGTCAATCATCTGGTCATCCAGCTCGCCCGCTTTGAGCTTCTTGCGGAACATCTCGCGGGTGCCTTCGCGCGCATCTTCCCCGGCGATGGCGTCGATCACGCGTTCTTCAGCGGCCCGACGGGCATTGGCTTTCACGTCCTCGCGCATGTGCTCACGGGTCATGACGATGGCGCTGTCCACCAGATCACGGATGATCTGCTCCACATCGCGGCCCACATAACCCACCTCGGTGAACTTGGTCGCCTCAACCTTCAGAAACGGCGCGCGGGCCAGCTTGGCCAGGCGGCGGCTGATCTCGGTCTTGCCGACGCCGGTGGGTCCGATCATCAAGATGTTCTTGGGGTAAACCTCGTCGCGCAGATCATCGGCCAATTGCTTGCGCCGCCAGCGGTTGCGCAGGGCCACGGCGACCGCGCGCTTGGCGTCCTTCTGCCCGATGATGAAACGGTCGAGCTCGGAGACGATCTCGCGGGGGGTCAGGTCGGTCATGGATCAGGCCTTTGTCATATGAGAGGGCGGCAGCCGGTGCAGCGGGACAAACCCCGGCAGCAGCGCCAGAAGGCGCGCGCGGATCTTTTCCCACCGGGCGCCGAGGAAGAGCAGCACAACGCCGAGGAAGAACACGGTGAACACGGCGCCATCCCCTTCAAAGATCGTGGCGGTCAGGATCACTGTGTAGCCGATTGCGGCGATCAGGAAGGACCGGCGGTCAATCACGATGGCGACGAGCGCAAAGAGCGTGAGCACGGCGACGAGCATGGTGTCGGACCAGCTTTCTTCGCGGTCAAGCAGGGTCAGCGCGATGGTGTTCACCAAGGCGGGCGCGGCCACCACATGCAGCCAGAAGCCATTCGCCGCTCGGCGTGTGACACGGTGCGGATCAGACATGTCGAACATCATCGCGACCGCGAAAACCACCAGACCAAGGGCGAGCGTGATCCAGGCGAAGGGGCCGCCGGCGGAGAGCAGGAAGAGCTGTTCGAGAGACTGCGGTGATCCACTGCTGTTCCCGGCAATCAGGATCGCGACGCCGAAGGCCGCGACTGCGATCAGCGCGAGGGCGAAGGGCACCCGGAAGCGCAGCCAGAATCCCAGCAGCGCCAGCGTGGCCAGGCTGAAGGGTAACGGCAGGCTGCTGTTATCCCCTTGCGCAATCATGAAAATCTCGGAGAACGCACCGGCCAAACCGTAGGCCGCGTTCACCGCAAAGAGAACGGCCAGCGCAATCGCGGGCGCCACCATGCGGCGACGGCGAATGAAGTATTCCGACAGTCCCCAGAGCACCGCCACGCCCAAAAGACTCGCATAGATCAGCGTGTCGCGCGTGCGCACTGGATCATCCGCGATCCAGAATGTGACGATCCCGATCCAGCCCATCGCCAGGATGGCCATGCCCACCACGATGAAAATCTCGTTGAAGCCACGAAAGAGCTCAAAGGGTTCGTCCCCGGGCGCAAGGTTTTCGCGTGCCCCGCTGCGACTGTGGGCGAGGCTCATGAGCGCCGCCGCCTGCGCTTCGGTCAGAATACCGGCGCTGACCGAGGCACGAAGATCGTCGCGGTCGATCATGCGGAGATGCTCTCCACCGTCAGGTTACCATTGGTGTAAACGCAGATATCCGCGGCAATCGCCATCGCGTCGCGCGCCACCTCTTCGGCGGAACGGTCCCCGTCCATCATGCCCCGCGCGGCCGCCAGCGCATAGTTCCCACCCGACCCGATGGCGGCCACATTATGCTCGGGCTCCAGCACGTCGCCTGCGCCAGTGATGACCAGAAGGTCTTTGCCATCCGAAACGATCAGCATCGCTTCGAGCTTCTGCAGGTACTTGTCGGTCCGCCAGTCCTTGGCTAGCTCGACACTGGCGCGCGCCAATTGCCCTGGCGTTGCTTCCAGCTTGGCCTCGAGCCGCTCCAGCAGGGTGAAGGCATCGGCAGTCGATCCGGCAAAACCGGCGACCACATCGAAGCCGCCGGGGCTCAGGCGGCGCACCTTGCGCGCGGTGCCCTTGATCACCGTTTGACCCAGCGACACCTGTCCGTCACCCGCAATCACCACCTCACCGGCTTTCTTCACTCCGATGATCGTGGTCCCGTGCCAACCGGGAAACTCGTCCTGCGCCATATGGGCCTCCTTTGTCGTGCTGCTCTATATGGCGCGGCGCTTCAAAGCCTACAAGGGCCGGTGTTGGCCCGGTCCGCTGAACGACAAAGGGCGCCCGAAACAGGCGTCCTTCGGTTTTCGATGTCAGGAAAAGATCAGATCGAATCTTCGATCCAGCTTTGCAGGGCGGCCTTCGGTTTGGCGCCCGCCATGTTCGACACGACCTGACCGTCCTTAAAGATGAAGAGCGCCGGAATACCGCGCACGCCCATCTGTGCGGGTGAATTCGGGTTCTCATCGACGTTGACCTTCACGATCTTCACCTTGCCGTCCATCTCGGCCGAAAGCTCTTCGAGAGAGGGGCCGATCTGCTTACAGGGGCCACACCATTCTGCCCAAAAATCGACCACCACTGGGATGTCCGAATTCTTGACTTCTGAATCGAATGTTTCATCGGTTACAGCAAGGGTGGCCATTGTGCTCTCCTGACAGGCTATGCTTGGGCGATGAACCTAGGTAGCCGTTGGTCCGACGTCAAGATGTTGCGCGCGTTCTAACGCCTGTGTCACGATTTCGTGCGGAAGCATCATCAGGCTTTGTGTGCGTGTCCACAAAATTCCGGTCTCAATCTGACGGTTCGGATAGATCAGCGCCAGCGCGTGGGCATAGGCGCCCATCTGGCGCAACAAGCTCTCCGGGCAGCTGTCCGCAGCCGACGGCACGCTGCGATTTGTCTTGAAATCAACGGCCAGAACACGGTCATCAGAGACACTCAGCCGATCAATGATGCCTGACAGGCGCGCAGGTCCCCAGGGTGCGGAGATCGGAACCTCGGCCAGCGTGTCAGTGGCAAAAAGCGAGACCAGGCCGGGGTTTTGCAGAACGGCCATCGCTTCGGCGTGCGCCTCTTGGTGATCAGGGGTGTCGGGCGTCGCCGCCTGCAGCGCTGCGACGGCTGCGGACCAGGCCTCGGGCGCCGTTCCACTCAAGACCTCCAGGTAGAGATGCACAAGCGTGCCGTAGGCTTTGGCGGCCGCTTCATCGCGTCCCGTCTCACCCGGCAGGGCCTTCGCGCCCCCGAGATCGGACGGCGAAAGTGTCTCCGTCGGTGCGGGTCGGTCCGGCGCCTTCTGCGCAAACAGCGGATCAAGCGGCACCTTCGGTCGGACGACATCCGGCAGGTCCAACTCGGGCAAAGCATCCCAATCCGCATGGGCATGGCGTCTGATCTGCAGGCCCTGAAACTGGATCTGTTTCGCTTCAGAGCTGCCCATCGCCGCCTCGACGATCTGGTAGAGGCTGTCGTTTCGCTTCGACAGCTCACCTCCCGCCGCAACGATCAGCCACTTTTCCGCCCGTGTTAGAGCCACATAGAGCAGCCGCATGCGTTCTTCGAATTGCGCCTGCTTCATCTCATCGACACGGCGCGCCATCGCATCTGGCATCTCGGACGCATTGGTCTTCCAGACCGGATGCCCCTCCAGCGAGACGACATCGTCCTTGATCTGAATGTCCCGTTTGCCCATGTCCGGCAGGATCACGATGGGCGCCTCCAGCCCCTTGGCACCATGGATCGTCATCACCCGGATCTGATCTGAGGCGCTGTCGATCTGGCGCTTGACCTCCAGATCATCGGTTTCCATCCAGACCAGGAAGCCCGTCAGGCTTGGGATCGCATTGCGCTCATAAGCCAGCGCTTGAGATAACAGTGCGTTGATGCCATCCTCCGCCTCTCGCCCCAGACGCGCGAGCAGGTGCTTGCGCCCCCCATGCCGCGTCAGGATACGCTCGATCAGGTCGTAGGGCCGCAGAAAATCGACATTTGCCCGCAGGTCGTTCAAGATCGCCAGCGTGTCCGCATGGGTATCGGGCTGGTCGCGCAAGGTTTGCCACAGATGGTCTTCGGATCGCCCGTGCGCGAGATCAAAGAGCGCTTTCTCGCTCCACCCAAAGAGCGGGGACCGCAGCGCCGTGGCCAGCGATAAGCTGTCTTCGGCCACCGCGAGAAACGACAGCAGCGCCGCAAGGTCCCGCACCGCAAGCTCGCCACCCACTTTCAACCGATCCGCTCCGGCAATTGGCAGATCATGGGTTTTGCATGCGCGAATGATCTCGGCGAAGAGCTGAGAACGACGTTGGACGAGGATCAGAAAGTCGCCCGGCGTCACCGGTCGTTTGGCATGGCCGCCATCCACATCCACCGGGATTGTGACCCGCGTGTCGATCATCTGCTTGATCTGGCTTGCGATCTGTTGAGCCAGAAGCACCGTGTGATGCCGCGCCCCGCGCCGGTCGAGCGGTTCGAACCATTTGCGGTCGTCGGTGTCGTCCTGCGGTTCAATCACGGGCCAGAGGTCGACGCGCCCCGGCAATGCGCTCTTGAAGGCTTTGTGCCGGGCGTCTTCGCTGAAGCCGGCCTCGGGCTTCGTCTCAAATGCGGTGTCGACAACATCCAGAACCGCCGGTGACGATCGGAACGAATATGCCAGTGTTAGGCTCTGAAATCGGTGGCCTGCCGCCTCCATCTTGGCCTTGAACTCTGCATGCATTCGGTCGAATTCGCGTGGGTCGGCGCCCTGAAAGGAATAGATCGACTGCTTCTTGTCACCCACAACGAACAGCGTGCGCGCCACGTCCTTCCGGGCTCCCTCGCCGCTCGAAAACTCGGCGGCAAGCTTCCGGATCACGTCCCATTGCGCTGGGCTGGTGTCTTGGGCTTCGTCAACCAGGATGTGGTCGATGCCGCCGTCGATCCGAAACAGCACCCAGGCTGCCACCGCGGGGTCGGTGAGAAGGTCGCGGGCCTTGAAGATCAGATCGTCGAAATCGAGCCAGCCGCGTAGCATCTTCTGCTCTTCGTAGAGCGCAATAAAGCGCCCGGCGAATTGGTGCAGCGCGTGGCTTTTCCGCGCGGCAGTTTCGACGGCTTGAATCTCATTTGCTTCAGCAGTGCGCATCATTAACTCGTGAAGCTTCACGAGTAGGGGGCCCAAGCCCTCCTGCGCTTTTTTTGTTGGAACTGTGTTGAGCTTGGCTTCAGATTTGAACGATGTGCCTCGTCGATACAAAAATTGGGTTTTCAGTAGGTGGAGGTCAGAAGCTGTTGGGGTTTCGAGGTTGATAGCCTGAAGCGCGTCGGCTAGATCAACCATCGTTTTGCTGAAACTTTTCAGTAACTCTATTGCGTCCGGAAGCCATTCCTTCACTGACTGATCGACGACCCAGCCGGGGAGGTCTATGACACTTGGTTTATCTGAGACACCGAATAGCTGAAGTAAATCTTCGAAGTCCAATGCTTCGTTAAACCCTTCCCGGTTCTGCACCACCATCCGCGTGAGTTTTTCGAAGTCCTCGCCCGAATAGTGGCGGGCCAGACCCGTGATCAGGGCGGCATCCTCGCCATCTGCCATCTGGTCAATAATCTCGGCGCGCAGCAGGTCCGCGGCGCGGTCTTCAATTTCGGTGAATTGAGGGCTCACGCGCGCTTCGAGCGGAAACCGCCTTAAAAGAGCTGCACAGAACGAGTGGATGGTCTGGATTTTCAGACCGCCGGGTGTTTCGATCGCGCGCGCGAAGAGTGTGCGCGCATCGCGCAGCCGCGCGCTGTCAATGGTACCGTCAATGCCGAGCTCCCGCAGGGACAGCTGCAGCTGCGCTTCGGGCAGCATCGCCCAAGCACCGAGACGCCGGAACAACCGGTTCTGCATCTCGGAGGCCGCGGCCTTCGTGTAGGTGAGGCAGAGGATGTGTTGTGGCTCGACGCCATCCAGCAAAAGCCGCGCGACCCGGTCCGTGAGAACCCGCGTCTTGCCGGACCCGGCGTTGGCAGCCAACCACGTCGAGGCGTCGGGCCGGGCCGCCCGAACCTGCGCCTCGGTCGCTTCGTCCCGAGGGGTCATGAGAGATCCTCCGGCACGGGATCGTCGGTTGCATCCCATTCGCCGAAGCGGGCCAGTTGGTCGTAGTCGCCCACGTTGGCGTCCTGTTGCATCATCCGGCGCGAGGTGAAGCCCTGGTCAGGGTCGAGATAGGCCTCGATGAGCGCCCGCAGATTGGCCAGAACCTCTTTCGGTGGCTCGCTGTCGAGCGGTGCTTCCACCTCGCTTGGGTCAGCGCCGAGCCCGATGAAGAGCGCCAGCGCAACCTGGCCCACGCCGATCTCGGCAAACGCGCCCTCCTCGATCATCGCCGCTTCGATCAGGAGCTGTTTGTCAAAGGTCGCCTGCTGTTTCGGGGTCGGCGGTTTGCCCGTCTTGTAGTCGTAGATCAGGAGGTTGCCGTCGGTATCGCGGTCAATCCTGTCCGCGCGGGCGTTGAGTGTGACGTCGATATCGGGCCAGGTCAGCTGCCCCTTGGCCTGATTCTCGAAGGCGATGGGGCTGGCATTGCGTTGTCGATCTCGCTCGCGGTCCACAAACCACTCCGCGATCTTCTCAATCCGGGCCAGCCACATGGCGCGCGCCGCGGGCCAAGGGACATGCTCGGCCATCACCTCGCGGGCGAGGTGGATCAGGTGATCGGTGGTCAGCAGGCTCGGATCACGCTGTGTGTCCCGGATGAAGCGCTCGAGGATGTCATGCGCCAGGGTGCCGCGCATCAGGGCATCCGGGCTCTGCACAAGTGGGCCGAGGTGGACAAGTTTCAGCACATGCCGCGCATAGATCGCGTAAGGATCGCGGATCAGGCGTTTGATGTCGGTGACCGAGAGCGTCTTGGGCCGTGAGGCTCGCGGTGGCTTGGGCGAGGGGCGGCGGGCCGGTGGGGCGGGCGCCACCTCTTCAAAAGCTCGGACCCGTGCCAGCCATGTCTCGCCGCGGGACAGCATATTGCGCAGCGCGTCTGGGCCACCTTGCGCGTGCAGACCGTCCAGAAGGTTGCGCAACCGGTTGAGCCAGCGCGAGACCACCGTCTCGGCATCATCCGAGCGGATCGACCGCGTCAGCCACACTTCCTTGGCGCCGATGGCTTGCTGATAGTCATGCGCCGACAGCCCGATGCGGCGTTCGGGCAGTAGCAGCCCTGCCTGATGTCGCAGCGCACGGTTCAGCCACGGGTCGGGCGTCGGGGCTTCGGGCCAGATGCCGTCGTTCAACCCGGCGAGGATCACCAGATCGGCCCCCTGCACCCGCGCTTCCAGCGTCCCCCAGATCATGATGTCGGGGTGCGGTGCATCGCGGTCGCGGACTTCGCTGTCCGACAGCAGCGCGCCAACCAGATCGCCATAGTCCGATGCAGTCGTGGGCGCGCCAAATCCGGCCTGATCCGCAAGTGTCTGCATGACCTCCAACGCCTTTTGCCCCGCCTTCTTTTGCCACAGCTCGCCCGCATCCGGACTACCGAGGCCGCCCGCAATACGCTCGGCCAGTGCAAGGTGGCGCGATACCCAGTCGCTCAGCGGTCGAGGGCCGGCGTGGTCGCGCCCTGTGAAGGTCTCACCCACCCAATCCGCCCAGTCCATCAGCGCGGCCTGCTCGCCTTCCGACTTCACCGTGTTTTGCAGAAGTCGACGCAGCCCGTCTGGGTCCGGATAGGGCAGCCCCCGCTGGCGGATTCTCAACTCGAGCCGCTGTGTGTTGAGCACATGCGGCCCCCGCGCGGCCCCGCTGTGGGTGAGCGGGTGTTTCAGCAGCGTGAGCAGCGCTTCCGCATCCAGCCGCCGGGCAAAGAGCTGCGCCACATGCCGCAAGAAGCGGCCCGGTGGCGACAGGTGCAGCGGCGTCCCAGCCGAATCGTCAGGCAGGATGTCCCATTGATCGAGAGCGGCTGTCACCTGCCGCGTCAGCACCCGGTCTGGGGTGATCAGCGCCGCTGTCTGCCCTTTCTCCGCGGCCTCCCGCAGACGGAGCGCGATGGCTAGGGCCTCGTTGCGTGGGCTTGGCGCATCGAGCATCGTGATATCTGCCGTGGCCGCGGTGATGCCTTTGAGCTGCGCTCCTTCCGTTAACCAGGCATCCGTCACCGGTGCGGGCCGGAGCGATAGTGAGACCAGCGCATTGCGCTCTGGCGAGGGTGGCGGTTGATCATCCCACGGAGCCACATCACCCGAGGCAAGGCGCAGCGCGCTCAGCATCTTCTGAAACCGGTACTGCGGATGATCTTCCGAGAGCAGCGCATCCCCGAGCTTGGCCCAGACATGCGGGGGCATGTCGAAATCGAACCCCGGCAGGATCAGCGCCCCCTGCGGCAGCTTGGCGACCGCCTGCATCAACAGCATTGTGGTTCCGCGCGAGCCGGTCGAGCCCGCGATCAGGATCGGGTCGTTCGGCGGATTGTCTGCCCATTTTTCTGCCAGCGCGGTCACCATGAGGCGCTGGCGGGCTTCCTGATCCGGTGCTGTATCACTTTGATCGAGATAGCTTTGCGCAATGCGAATGAACTGAAGCGCGCGCTGCCAGTGACCGGACTGGTCGGTCACGTCGAGCCCCGCGATCGTTTCGGCCGTGACCCCCTCCCCCTGCATTTCGTCGATCAGTGCAGCAAGGCTGTCCGTCAGATCATAGAGCGAAGACTGCGGCGCGAGGTCCTTCTCTCGCTCCAACAGTCGTGAGACCAGCGCGATCAGCTCAAGCCGTCTGCGCAACGGCGGGATCGGTGGTGGGCCGGCGATACCGGGGTCAAGCGCGCCCAGATCGGTGATCAACCGCAGACGTGGCAGGATCATTGCCTCTCTCGCGTCAAAAAGCGCTTTCAACCGCCGCTGCATCCGGCGCGTGTTCATGATCAGCTGCACCCGCGCCATCGCTTCCGGCGGCTGACCGGACATGCGGGCGATCAACCCGTTGACCAGCGCCTTCGGGAAATCGACCCCGGGCGCGATACCAAAGAGCCGCGGTTGCGTGCTGTCGTCAAACATGCCCATCCGCCAGAACGGTTTCGGCGATGGCGATGCCGCCGGGGTGGCCCACGTCACACCACTGCCCCGGATAGCGCACACCGAAAAGTCTGCTATCGGCGCGCATCAGGTCCCAGACCCGGTTGAGCGAAAAGGCGGCGTCGGGGATCTCTGCGAGGCGATCCGTCTTGAGGATTTGCGCGCCACCATAGACATGGCCCAGGCCGCGGGTCAGCCGCCCCTCGGTGTCGAGCTCAAAATCGCCCTGCCCGTCATAGGCATGCGTTTGTCCCAGGGGAACACAGATCAGCAGTGCATCCATGATGTCGGGCTGCCAGGCCGCGCGCAACACATCGAGCGGGCTCGGCCCCGTCCAGATCGTATCCGTGTTCAGTGTGAAAACAGGCCCCGCTCCCAATTGTGGCAGCGCATTGCGCAACCCGCCGCCGGTGTCGAGAATATCGGGGCGCTCGACAATCGTCTGCACACCCAGCGGTGCGAGATGCTGCTGCAGCGGCTCGGGTTTGTAGTGCAGATTGGCCACGATGCGGTCAGGCGGGATATCGGTGACTTGATCAAGCGCATGGTCGATCAGCGGCCGACCGGCCACTTCGACCATCGGCTTCGGTCGGTCATTGGTCAGCGGACGCATGCGCGCCCCAAACCCCGCCGCAAAGAGCATCACCGATCCGGGCAAGTCGCGCATTTCGCCCTCAAAGTGTCCAGAACATCGGGTGTCGGCGCGGGCAGCGCGGTGTTGACCATATCGTTGACCTCGGCCAACGCAGGATGCGCCAGGTTGGTCTGCACATGACCCCAGACCCGTGGGATCAGATCAACGTACTGCAGCTTGCCGTTGCGCAGGCAAAGCCGCGCAAAGACCCCAAGAATGCGTAGGTTCCGCTGCACCCCGAGAATGGCGTAGGCGGTCCGAAACCGCGCGGCGTCCTGCGGCTGTTGCTGCAAGAAGCGGTCGATCATGCGTTGTTCGGTTTCGGGCTGAAGGTCGCGGCGCGCATCCTGCAGCACCGAAACAAGATCATAGGCTGGATGACCCAGCATCGCGTCCTGAAAATCGAGCAGCCCGACCCGCGCGGTGCCGTCCCGGTCTGGCAGCCACAGTAGGTTTTCCGCGTGGTAGTCCCGCTGGATCAGAACCCGCGTGTCGTCATCCAGCTGCGCCAAAAGAGGCGTGATCATCTGCATGAACCGCGCCTTGGCTTTCGCGTCCACCGCTCCTGTCGCGCCGAATTGGTACCAGTCGAAGGCAAGCGCGGCGAGCGGTGCCGTGACGCCAGCATGATAGGCTGGCAATGCGGGTGGCGAAGACTGATGAAGATGCACCAAAGCATCAATTGCCGCTGCGTAGAGACTGTTCTCCAAATCTGGTTCACGCTCCAGAACGCGCGCAAAGAGCGCATCGCCAAGGTCTTCCAATAGAAGGAAACCGCACACCTCATCCTTGGCCAAGACATGTGGCGCGCTCAGCCCGATACCGCCAAGATACTCAGCGATTTGCACGAAGGGCCGAACATCTTCACCCTTCTCAGGTGGCGCGTCCATCAGCACCGCGCGTTTGCCATCGGGTGCGGTGAGCCGGTCATACCGCCGGTTGGACGCATCCCCGGCGAGCGAGACCCGCTCGGCGTTGGACCAGCCCGCCTTCTTGATGAATGCGTCTAGATCTGCTGTGCGCGTGCTCATGCCGCAGCCTCAATCTTGCGCTGCCAGTGCGGCGCGTGCCAACTGGCTTTCAGAACCCGGCTGTCATCCGTTGGGCCCGCGTCCAGCCAGATGTTCAACGCTGTGTCCGGGCGCAACGGCCCGAGATGCTCGGGCCACTCCACAAGGCAGATGGCGGTCTCAAAGGCGTCCAGGAGCCCAAGCTCCTCAACCTCCGCGTCGGTTGCGATGCGGTAGAGGTCCGCGTGCCACAGAGGGCCACGACAGGTCTCATAGATCTGTACGATGGTGAAGGTTGGCGAGGGAATGTCCTCGGGCTCCAGTAGGATCGACTGGATCAGGTGCCGCGCGAGATGCGTCTTGCCCGCACCCACCGAACCGTTCAGCAAGATCGTATCGCCGGGCGCCAGTTGCGGGCCAAGTGCGGCTGCAAATTCTGCCGTCGCCTCGCTGCTGTCCATGATGAGAGAGATACTGCCGCCGCCCATGCCCCATGCTTACCGCGCCGGTGCGCCGCCGCAAGAGGGAATGGGGTCAGGCGCTGCGCTGGATGCGTCCAGAGAGTTTCGAGCCCGAAGCCTTTTCGTCTTCGCGGATAAAACGGATGACCGTAGCGCCGGATGCAATCCGTGACACAGTGCAGGCCAGCACGGACCCGCTATTCAGTGTCGCTGGCATGTCCCAACTCGTGCGTTCGCCATAGCCGCGCACGAAATCCGTAAGGGCTGCCCAGCGGGCGCCCGGTTTGCACTGCCGTTTCCACTCCTGCACCGAATCCGCGATGGTGATATCGGCAAAGGAGTTGTCCGGATCGAGCCCCCAAAGCTCGCGATAGGCAAGATTGCAGAAGGTCAGCACCCCGGTCGAGGAGAACACAACAAGCGCTTCATCGAAGGTGTCCATCAACGATTGGCCAAGCTCCAACTCGGCCCGGAAGTTTCGGGTCAGAGACACTTCGGCGCTGATGTCCTCGATCAGGAAGGCAATCGCACCATCGGGGTGCGGACGTCCGCGGACACGGTAGGTCTGGCCCGTCTCCAACGTCCAGGTCTCCTGATACCGCCCGTCCGTGGCCGCTGCGATCACTTCGGAAATCTCCTGCCGCCAGGAGTGGTAATTCTTGGGCTCCGGCATGCGCCGGTTCTCCCGCATCCGGTCAAAGAATGACAGCAGCGTCGGGCGCCCACTAAGGAAATCCGCGGGCAAGTCGGTCAGATCGATCAGCGCGGGGTTGAACAGCGCGAGCTGCCCGTTGCGGTCAAAAATCGCGAGACCGATCGAAAGCTGCGCGAATGTCTTCGCCAGTGTCTGCACAAAGTTGCGCTGGGCGACCTCGGATTTCACCACCGCATTCACGTCAACCGCGTGGAAGATCGTGATATCACCGACGGTGACCGCGTTCACATCGTACCAGTCTTTCTTGCCGTCGATGGCCGACTTGGTCGAGACGCGTTGTCGCCCGGTTTTCTCGTTCAGCGTATCGGCAACTTCGAAAACCGGGACGGTCGGCTGTGGCGCCGTGTTGTGCAAGCGGTTGTAGAGGTCTTCGTAAGCCGCATTGTGCCAGGTCACCTTGCCTGCCGAGTCCAGCTGCCAGACTGCATGAGGCGTCGTATCACTGGCGCGCCGCAGGTCCGCAAGCTCGCGATGCAGCGCGCGCAGTTTCTGCGACTGCGCCGCATTGATCATCCGGTCGTCGTCCATGTGGATCTGTGTGAACTGGCCGCGACTGGTCAGCTTCAGGGTCGCGGTGTCTTCCGCATGCCGCGCCTCGATGGTCAGATCACCGGGCTGGTTTGGCAGCGGCCGTTCGGGTAATCCGGGGAAGCGGTTCAGCATCCGCTCGCGCCACGTGGCCCAATCGTCCTGGCCGGGCACCAGCCGATAGAGCTGTTGAGCCGTCTCGGAGGCGTGGTGCAGGTTCTCCTTGTCGAAGAGAAACGAGATGCCGTCTGGTCGGCTTTCGCCACTCGCCTCGGGCATGGTGGACGGGGCGGGTTGTACAGAGCGCGATATCCAGAACAGTGCCGCGCCCGCGCTGAGCCCGGCAGCAGCAATGACAGCCGCTATGTCCCAAATCGGCATGAGCCTGTGGATCCCTGCGTGAGAAGAAGACCCGTTTACTATCTGTGCGTGCTGGTTAATGGGGGGTTAACAACAGGGACGGCTTAAGCGGTGATAGGGCGATTCTCGCCCACGACCCGGGCCGGATCGGCGGATTTTGCGTCAATCCGGTCGCGCGACCAGGTCACCTGAACAATCGCGCCAAGGTCCGTATGGGTGCCGCCCTCCGAAGCCGCCGGATCGCGTCCATTGGCAAATCGCAGCTCTGCGCCGGAGCGCTCCAGCAGCGTTTTTGCGATGAAGAGACCGAGCCCCATGCCTTCATACCCCGGACGCAGCCGTCGCTCGGGATTGCCGGGTCGGCGGCGCATGAACGGGTCGCCGATCCGCCCCAGAAGATGCGGCGGAAAGCCGCGGCCGTCGTCCATGATCCGCAAGGATACGTCGGTGTCACTCCAGCCCGCCTCGATCCAGACCTCCTCCTCCGCGAAATCGACCGCATTCTGGATCAGATTACGCAAGCCGTGGATAATCTCGGGCTTGCGCAGGATTGCGGGCTGTTGCTTCGGGCTTTCCAGATGGTGGAAATGCACTGTTTTGCCGCGCCCCATATGCGGCTCTGCAGCCTCTTCGACAACGGCCATCAGCGGTGCCTGGCGCATGTGCAGATCGTCTTTTCCGGCCCGGCCCATGTTGCGCAGAATGTCCCGACAGCGGTCGGCCTGCTCGCGGATGAGCACGGCATCCTCACGCAGCTCAGGCGTATCGGTCAACTCGTCGATGAGCTCTCCACTGGCCAGTTTGATGGTTGCAAGCGGTGTGCCCAACTCGTGCGCCGCGGCGGCGACCACGCCGCCCAGATCGGTCAGCTTCTGCTCGCGCGCCAGCGCCATCTGGGTCGCAGCGAGCGCGTCCGACATGGAGTGAATCTCGGAGGTGACGCGCACAGAATAGGCACTAATAAAGACAATCGCGATGATCAGCGCGATCCAGTTGCCAAAAACAAAGAGCTGCGGGAATTCCAGGATGAGGCCGCTTTCGGTACGAAGCGGCAGGTGAATTTGCGAGAGGATCGAGACCATCAGGATGGCCGTGCTGCCCAACAGAACGGTCGAGCGCAGCGTCAGCACCGCGGCGGAAATCGTGACCGGGCCCAACATCAACAGCGCAAAGGGGTTGTGCAGGCCGCCCGTCAGAAACAGCAAAAAGCTGAGCTGCAGCAGGTCGAACAGCACCATCAGCATGTTCTCGACCTCGCTCAGCCGCTTGTTCTCCGGGAAGACGAAAATCGCGACCAAATTGGCAATGACCGAGGCGCCGATCACGAGGTAACACAGGCCCAGTTCCAGCTGCAGCCCGTACCAATGCTGCGCCACCGTGATCGCCGTCAACTGGCCCGCAATCGCGAACCACCGCAGCAGGATCATCGTGCGCAACCGGATCCAGTTGGCGCGCGTGTGACCGCTGAAGGGTCTGACGGTGCTCTCGGGCATCGGCTCACCACATATTGAGTTGCATAGATGTCGCAGGACGGTAGGACTGCGAGGTGATAAAACCACTCTACAACAATTCAGGAGACGCGACACCCATGCGCTATATCGCACCCCTTGCCGCCATCGCCATTGTTGGTCTTCTTGGAGGGATCTGGTTTGCCACCCAATCGCCGCAGGGCGACACAGCATTTGCGCAATGCAGCGCGAGCCAGGTCGCGGGCGGCGCAGGCAGCATCGGCGGCCCGTTTGAGCTGGTGAATGCTCAAGGGGAGACGGTGACCGATGCCGACGTCATCACCGAGCCGACGTTGATCTATTTCGGCTACACCTTCTGCCCCGACGTCTGCCCAATCGACACGGCGCGCAACGCCGATGCGGTCGACCTTCTTGCGGCACGCGATATCTCCACCACGCCGGTGTTTATCTCCATCGATCCCCAACGCGACACGCCCGAGGTTGTGGGCGATTTCGCCGCCAACCTGCACGAGCGGATGATCGGCCTTACCGGCTCGCCTGAGCAGGTGAAGGCGGCCAGCGAAGCCTACCGCACTTATTACAAGGCCCATGACAGCGGCGATGAGTTCTATCTCGTTGATCACTCGACCTTCAGCTATCTGGTGCTGCCAGAACAAGGCTTTGTCGAGTTCTTCCGCCGCGAGGCCACAGCCGAAGACATCGCAGATACAGTCGCCTGTTTCGTCGAGAACGCCTGAGGCGCAAACTGTCGCAGCGTTTGACGAGTGCAGCGGACTGCCACATATAGGTGAGGCAACGGATAAGCTGCAAGAAAGACGCCCCATGCAAGATGCTGCGCACCTCAACCCGGACGACGACAACAGCCTGTTGCTGGTCGACGATGACGAACCCTTTCTGCGCCGGTTGGCAAAAGCGATGGAAAAACGGGGGTTTGCGGTGGAAACCGCCGACTCGGTTGCGGCTGGAACAGCGATTGCGACCGCCCGCCCGCCTGCCTACGCGGTCGTTGATCTGCGGCTCGAGGATGGCAACGGCCTCGATGTTGTCGAGGTCCTCCGCGAAAAGCGCTCGGACGTGCGGGTTGTGGTTCTGACCGGCTACGGTGCGATTGCGACCGCCGTCGCAGCAGTCAAGATCGGCGCGACGGATTACCTCTCGAAACCTGCAGATGCGGCGGACATCGTGAATGCGCTTCTGGCCAGCGGTGACGATCTTCCGCCCCCGCCCGAAAACCCGATGAGCGCGGATCGCGTCCGGTGGGAGCACATCCAACGGGTGTTCGAGCTCTGCGATCGCAATGTGAGCGAGACGGCGCGCCGGTTGAACATGCATCGCCGCACCTTGCAGCGTATTCTGGCCAAACGGTCGCCCAGATAGCGGGCGACGCGGGGCGGCCTGAAAGCCCACCCAACCTGCCAGATCAGACGTCCGCCACCGGCAGGTAAGGTGGGCTTTCAGGCCACCTGCCTCCTCAAAGATCGTAGCGTTTGCTGACCCGGTCCACGCGCTGGCCGCTGTCGAGTTGGACATCCTCGTCAAAGCGCCAGTCCCGAAAGCCCCGGCTCTGATAATACGTCAGGCCGCCCGTGTTGTCCGCCCGGATGGTCGCATTGATCCAGCTGTAGCCCAGTGCCTTCGCCGCCCTGGCGGTGGCGTTGAACAAGGCTGATCCGATGCCGAGCCCAGTCTGTCCCACTTGCACGAAGGTTGCGATATCAACCGCGCCCTCGGGCAGTTTTGAATTCGGCGCGATCCACTGAAACCCGACAACGGCCTCGTCGTCGTTCACCGCCACATGCCAGGCGGATCGGTCTGCTGCGCTGGTCATCCAGTCTTTCAGATCCTCGCCGGTCACGGGACGGGTCAGCGCTGTTGTGCCGCCGATCGTGATGATTTCGTTCAACAGTTGCGCCATTGAGTTGCAATCCAGTGCCATCGCCTTGCGCACCGCGATCATCCCATGTCCTCCAGAAGTGCGCCGTGGCGCTCGGTGAATGCGCGCCTTGTCTCGATCGGCGGGCGCAGCACGATGCGCAGGGCTTCGGTATATTTGACATCCGGTTTGCCGAAAAACCTGCTCGCTTCGGTCTCCGAGAACCCGGCGATCTGCGTGGCCTCCATCCAGGCGCTGATCTTGTCAGCCTTCTTGATCTGACGCTTTATCTGCGGCGGGATTGCAGCGGGCAGCCCGAACCGAAGATGTACCGCCGCCGCCAAGCGGTCGTCCAGCGCTTCATATCCCGGACCGACCGCCGCCTTGACGGGTGAGATCATGTCGCCAATCACATACTCCGGCGCATCGTGCAGAAGGGCGGCCAGCCGCCATTTGGCGGGTGCCTTGGGGGCAATCCGGCCAAACAGCGTCTCCACGAGCAGCGAATGCTCGGCCACCGAATAGGCATGGTCCCCTTGCGTCTGGCCGTTCCACCGCGCCACGAAGGCCAAGCCATGCGCGATGTCCTCGATCTCGATATCCACGGGCGTGGGGTCGAGCAGATCGAGCCTGCGCCCCGACAGCATGCGCTGCCAGGCGCGGGGGAATTTTGCGGGTCGAGCCATCCGCTTGTTGTGAATGGCTGTCATCGAATGGGCAAGAGCCTCACAGAAAAAACCGGGCCGCTGGGGCCCGGCCATTCATGCCGTCGTCACTAGAGGTGGTCAGGCTGTTTTGCGGCGTCGTGCCAATGCGCCCAGCCCCAGACCGGCCAACGCCAGCATCGGCAAGCTCGCGGGCAGCGGCACGGGTGCTACGCGCTCGATGTCCACCGTCAGCAGGTAATTCATCGACCGGTCACTAAAGAGCGGCGTGCTGGTGTCGCCGACATAGCCGGTGAACTGCTCAATGAACCCGCCGAGTTGCGGGATCGGCCCGGTGCTCGAGAAGGAGGCGAAAATGCCCGAGCCCACCGGCTGGATCGTGCCCGCATTGCCAGACACCACCGCCAGAATGCCGGGAACCGCCGGAATGAAGCTCGGCTCCAGCGAGACCACCCCGGCAAAGAGCAAGGGCCGCAGCTCGAAAAGCGTGCTGTCTTCCACCGTTTCAATGCCCGAGAAGACGGTGACATTGTTGACGGTCAGTGTCGCGTCCAGCCGGTAGTCGTCCTTGGCAAACGGGTTCAGCGTCGGATCGAAAAACTGCCCCGTGAATGTCCCCGATGCGGAATACCCGGTGCCATTTGTGGCGGCTGTCACCGTGCCGCCCGAGGTGAAATTTGCCACCGTGGCGGCCTGGCTTACGGTCGCGGCCAGTGCGAGACCTGCGGAAAATACCGCTGTTTTGAGAATCGAAAGTACTGTCATCTATCTACCCCTTCAGAAAAAAATCCCCGGGGAAGACTACCATTTGACAATCGCATTTCAAAAGTAAACAGAGTGTTTTCCAAAGAAAATACAGGGGATTGCTGGCCTTATGGTGGAGTGGTATGCCCCCGGTCAAACTATGAGTTGAACAAACCGAACCCCCGGTTGAAGAGGATATCCAGATGGCCACGGATTACATCGTAAAAGACATCGCGCTTGCGGACTATGGGCGCAAGGAACTGAACATCGCCGAAACCGAAATGCCGGGGCTGATGGCGCTGCGCGATGAGTACGGCGAGAGCAAGCCGCTCAAAGGTGCGCGGATCGTCGGCTCGCTGCACATGACGATCCAGACCGCGGTGCTGATCGAGACGCTCGTGGCCCTTGGCGCGGATGTGCGCTGGGCGTCCTGTAACATCTTCTCCACCCAAGACCACGCCGCGGCCGCGATTGCTGCGAGCGGTACTCCCGTCTTCGCAATCAAGGGCCAGTCGCTGGAAGAGCATTGGGATTACCTCGACAAATCCTTCATGTTCGAGGATGGGCCAAACCTGATCCTCGACGATGGCGGCGATGCGACACTCTACGTGCTGCTCGGCGCGCGGGCCGAGGCAGGGGAAGAGATCATCCCGGTGCCGACCTCTGAAGAGGAAACCGTGATCAAGGCGCAGATCCAGAAGCGCATGGCCGACTCCCCGGGCTGGTTCACCAAGATGCGTGACCAGATCATCGGTGTTTCGGAAGAGACCACGACCGGCGTGCACCGCCTCTACGATCTGGTGAAACAGGGCCAGCTGCCCTTCCCTGCGATCAACGTGAACGACTCCGTGACCAAGTCGAAGTTCGACAACAAGTACGGCTGCAAGGAATCGCTGGTCGACGGCATCCGCCGCGCCACTGATACGATGATGGCGGGCAAGGTGGCTGTCGTCATGGGCTACGGCGATGTGGGCAAAGGCTCTGCCGCCTCGCTGCGTGGCGCCGGTGCGCGGGTGAAGGTGACCGAGGTCGATCCGATCTGCGCGCTGCAAGCCGCCATGGACGGGTTCGAGGTTGTGCTGCTGGAAGAAAACCTGGACGCCGACATCTTCATCACCACCACCGGCAACAAGGACGTGATCCGCATCGAGCATATGCGCGAGATGAAGGACATGGCCATCGTCGGCAACATCGGCCACTTCGACAATGAGATTCAGGTGGCCGCGCTCAAGAACCACAAGTGGACGAACATCAAGGAACAGGTGGACATGATCGAGATGCCGAACGGCAACCGCTTGATCCTGCTTTCCGAGGGCCGCCTGCTGAACCTCGGCAACGCCACCGGTCACCCCTCCTTCGTGATGTCGGCCTCCTTCACCAACCAGGTTCTGGCGCAGATCGAGCTCTGGACGAAGGGCGATGAGTATAAGAACGACGTCTACATCCTGCCCAAGCATCTCGACGAGAAAGTCGCACGCCTGCACCTTGATCGGATCGGTGTGAAGCTGAGCACGCTGGACGCGGATCAGGCCGCTTACATCGGCGTCGCCCCCGAGGGTCCGTTCAAGCCGGAGCACTACCGCTACTGATCTGAAACGGAGCAAAACGCGCAATGCGGCGCGTCCGTTCCAGCGGGCGCGCCGTTTTCTGTATCGGACGCCAATTTTTTGAAATTGCACGCTTTTTTGTTGATTTTCGGGAACGGAATCGCCGCTGTTGATGTTGCCTCGATGTATGCAATTTATGGAGGCTAAGATGACACATCTGAAGACAACCGTTGCAATCCTCGCGCTGACCGCTGGCACCGCGTTTGCGGGCACCAGCGTCTCCACCGAGACCGAGATCAACGCGGAAACATCGATGGAAAGAGCTGCTGATGAGACCAAGCAGTTCGCCAACAATGCCGCCGAGGCAACCGAGAACGCCGTTGACGCAACAGCCGACGCTGCATCTGACGCAGCCACCGCTGTTGAGGAGACCGCCGAAGACGCGGCCTCGGCCACAGCAGATGCGGTGAACGATGCGGCTGATTACACCGAGAACGCGCTGCAAGCTGACGCGTCGGTCGATGCCGAAATGTCCGGCATGGTGGTTGGCGATCTCATCGGCAAGAACGTGGCTGAAGCCAATGGCGAAGTCGTGGGTGAGATCGACTACATCGTCCGCGACGGCGACGATCTGGCTGCTGTCATCGGCATCGGCGGTTTCTTGGGCCTGGGTGAGTACACTGTGGCCATTCCGTTGAACGAGTTTGACATGGGTGCCGAGGAAGACACGCTGACGCTGTCGAACTGGACCGAGACCGAGCTGGAAGCCCAGCCTGAATTTGACGAAACCGGTGTCGAAGGTCTGCCGGAAGACATGCCGATCGACCAGGTGTCCTAAACCCGACCTCTACGATGACATGAAGGGGCCCCAAAGCGGGCCCCTTTTTTCGCGCCTCGGTCTCGGCACGCGCAACCTCCGGATGTCCCCGGTCGGCGAGAGTTCGTGGTGGGGAATTCCGCGCACAAAAACTCCTTTTGTGAATGGACATATATGACTAGTCTCCCCCGCAACGGTCGGACACGCCGGCCGATTTTGCCAATAGGGAGTGAATTTTATGGGCAAACGGGACGATTTGATCGCGCAATACGCTGATGATCTGAAAAACAAATGTGGCATGTCACCCGACATGGACCTTCTGACGAAGGTGACAATCGGCTGCGGCCCCTCGATCTATGACGCGGATGCGGCCACCGTTGCCTCCAGCCAGGCGGGCGAGATTGAAACCGTGAAAAACAACTTCCTGATCAAGAAGCTGGGCCTCGCCGACGGGCCAGAGCTTGAGGCCGCAATCAATTCGGTCATCGAAACCTACGGCAAGTCCGAGCGCAACAAATACCGCGCGGTGGTCTACTACATGCTGACCAAGCATTTCGGCAAGGAAGCCGTCTACGGCTGATCAACGCCGCTCTGATCTGCGAAGCGCCTCCTTGTCTTAAGGGGGCGTTTCTTTTTTGCGACGCATTTAAAACATTGAAAAATTGCAATTCTTCACCGTCTCGTCTATCTCTGTCTCATCCGGCCAGCATGGCCAGGACCAGATTCAAACACGTGCGGTGGACTTGGGAGCGCGTGGGGTGAAGAAGGGTTCTGGCTTGGCGTCAGAACCCTTCGTCGTTTCCGGGCCGGTCTTTTCAGAACAGCGTCAAAACCGTGCCAATGACGGTACAACCAAAGGTCGCATAACCGCCATCTATCAGGATCAGCCTGCGCGGTCGCGCGCCAAAGCTGTAGAATGTTGCGATCCATGGGCTGACCAGAAACAGCCCAATCCCAAGGCCTGAGACCAGCCCCTTGCCCACCGTGTCGATCCCGCTCAGCTCAAAGGTATGCCGCATCATGCCCGCCACCAGGATCGCGCCGAGCAGGCTGGTGATATAGGGGATCGGGTCCGACCGGTTGGCGGGTTGTCCGCTCTCATCCAGCGGCACGCCCGAGGCTTCCATCCACTTCTGGGCCAGTACCGTGTACCAGACCGCCCCGAACATGAAGCCCGCCACCCCGGCGACCAAAACGCTGATGTATTCCATGGTGTCCCTCCGCTTTTTGCGCAGAGACTGCCATCAAGATGACGCCCGGGCTAGTCTGAAACGCCTGCCATCTCGCAGACGATCCGCCATTCCTCCGCCGTCACCGGTTGCACCGACAGCCGCGAATTGCGCACCAGAACCATCTCGGACAGCCGTGGCTCGGCCTTGATATCGTCGAGCGTGATCGGTGTCTTCACCGGCTTGATCGCCTTGATATCCACGCACTCCCAGCGGTCGTCATTGGTGGTGCTGTCCGGATGCGCCTCGGCAATCACTTCGACAATACCAACAATCGCGCGCTCCTTCTGCGAGTGATAGAAGAAGCCCCGGTCACCCACTTTCATCTCGCGCATGAAGTTGCGCGCCTGATAGTTGCGCACGCCGTCCCATTCCTCGCCCGCCTCGCCCTTGGCGACCTGTTGGTCCCAGCTCCAAGTGGTGGTTTCGGATTTAAAGAGCCAGTATTGCATCAGCCGATCACCCTGTTCCACGGAATGAGATCGACAGAGGCAAAAAGCCCCGCCTTGCCATAGGGATCGGCCGCCGCCCACTGGCGCGCCTCGTCCATATCGCTCACATCCAGAATGATCAGGGAGCCCGTCATGTCGCCCGCGGCATCGAGCAGCGGCCCTGCCTGTTGCACCGCACTGCTTTCTTTCAGATAGGCCACATGCGCCGGGCGGTTCTCCTGCCGGATCGGCAGCGCGCCGGGTTTGTCATGCGCGATCAGGGCAACCAGCATCTATTCTTCCTTCAAGCTGCGCGACAGCAGAGCGTCCATCGCCTGCGCCACATCCAACCGCTTTTCCACCAGCCCCGCAACCGCAGAAGTGATCGGCAGGTCGAGCCCTTCGCGCTCTGCCAGCCGTGCCGCTGCCCGCGCCGTCGCCGCCCCTTCTACGGTCACCGCGGGGTCGAAGGCGACGCCCTCACCGATGGACATCCCAAAGCGATAGTTGCGCGATTGTGTCGAGGTGCAGGTCAGCACCAGGTCCCCAAAGCCAGAGAGCCCCGCCAGCGTCGCAGGCTCCGCGCCCCTGTGCTGCGCCAGCCGCTGCATCTCGGCAAACCCGCGCGTCAGGATGCTAGCGCGCGCACTTTCACCCAGACCAGCGCCCATCGTCGCGCCGCAGGCAATGGCCATCACATTCTTCAACGCGCCCCCCAGCGTCGCGCCAATGACATCCGTGGTCCGATAGAGCCGCAGGGTAGGGGTCGACAGCCGCTCCTGCAGCTTTTGCCCCCGGTCTGCGTCGGCGCACGCGAGCGTCAGGCCCGTTGGCAGCCCCTTCGCGATATCACCCGCAAAGCTTGGTCCGGTCAGCAGGGCATGAACCGAGCCCGGGCAGTGTTGCGCCAAAATCTCTACCGGCCCCGCACCGGTCCGCAGGTCCATCCCCTTGCAACAGGCCACCAGCGTTTTGCCGTCAAGAAAGCTGGCGTGCTCCTCCGCAAAAGCGCCGAGGTGCTGCATCGGGATGGCCAGCAACAGCACGTCGGCACCTGCGATATCGTCCAGATCAGAGGTCACAGCCAGCTCCGCGGGCAAAGTACATCCCGGCAGATAGGCGGCATTCTCACGCTGCCCGGCCATGGCGCTGGCCTGTGCAGGGGACCGTGCCCAGAGCTGGACGGATCCCGTATGCGACAGCGCAATGGCCAGCGCGGTCCCGAAAGCGCCACCGCCCAGCACTGCGACGGTCATGCCTTGGCCCCTTTCTTTCCGCTGCCGAGCATCGCCGGGCTCGCCCGGTCCAGCGGCCAGCGTGGACGTGCCGACAGCGCGAACCCATCCGGTGCGCTTGTGCCCATCTGCTCCATCGCCGCAAAGGCGATCATTGCCGCATTGTCTGTGCAGAGCGCCAGCGGCGGAGCTGAAAACCTGACGCGGCTTTCGGCACAAAGCGTCTCTAACCCGGCACGGATCGCAGTATTTGCCGCAACACCGCCCGCGACACAAAAGCAGGGCTCTGACGGTTCTGCCTCGAGGTAGACGGCCAGCGCCCGGCGTGTCTTCTCGATCAACACATCGACAACCGCAGCCTGAAAGCCCGCGCATAGGTCTGCTTGCGCAGCCTCTGGCAGCCCGTCATGCGCCGCCACAACCCCGTCTCGTACGCGCAGCACGGCGGTCTTCAGCCCCGAGAACGACATATCACAGCCAGACCGGTCCAGCAGCGGCCGGGGCAGGGCGAACTGGTCAGCTTCACCCCGTTGCGCCGCCGCTTCGACCGATGGGCCACCCGGCTGTGGCAGGCCCAACAGCCGCGCCACCTTATCAAACGCCTCGCCCGGTGCGTCATCAATCGTCCCACCCAGCCGCGTGAAACTGTCCGGCCCCTCGACCATCAGAAACTGGCAGTGCCCGCCGGACACCAGCAGCATCAGGTAGGGGTAGGCCACATCATCGGTCAGCCGAGGCGTCAGCGCATGGCCCGCCAGGTGGTTGACCCCGTAGAGCGGCAGGCCCGTGGCCGCAGCCAGCCCCTTGGCGCACATCACCCCGGAAACCACCCCGCCAATCAGACCTGGCCCTGCCGTCACAGCGATCGCATCCAGCTCGGACAGCGCGCAATCCGCCTGTGTTAGAGCCTGTTCGACGCAATGGTCCAGTCGTTCGGCATGGGCCCGCGCCGCAATCTCGGGCACCACACCGCCAAACTCCGCGTGCAACTGCGTCTGACCTTGCACCACGGACGACAGGATGTGGGTCTGGCCTGCAGCATCGCGCTGCAGCAC
This sequence comes from Roseobacter cerffii, assembly GCF_054226325.1. Lineage (NCBI taxonomy): Bacteria > Pseudomonadati > Pseudomonadota > Alphaproteobacteria > Rhodobacterales > Roseobacteraceae > Roseobacter > Roseobacter cerffii. The sequence goes on along the minus strand of NZ_CM135757.1, from coordinate 16,874 downwards.
CGCCGCCGCGGTGTCATCACAGCTGCTTTCCAACCCCAGAACTGTCAGCGACCCCGTCACATGCGACCCCGTTGCAAGCCTCTCGGCTCGCAGGTAACACCGGAGTGGGCCGCAAACAATGCCGAGGGTTCTGATGGGCACGCCCCCCATGTCGCTGATCTTGACGCGCCCTGCGCGGACGAATGTGCGGTTTGTCGATCAATTGCCTGACGCCCTGCGCGACCGCCTGACCATCATCGAAAGCCCGTTGATCGAGATCCTGTCGGTTGAGGCCAAGGTGGCCATTGGCCCGGAGGATGCAGTGATCTTCACCTCGGCCAATGGGGTGCGTTTCGCGCCGCAGGGGCAGGGCAGGCGGGCGTTCTGTGTGGGACCGGCGACAACAACTGCGGCCCGCGAAGCGGGTTGGAACGCGGTCTGCAAAGGCGAGACGGCGGACGCCCTCGTCGCCGCCCTTCTCGCCACGCCACTCTCTGGGCAGACGTGGCACCTGGCAGGGCGGCACACCCGGGGGCAGGTGGCCGAGCGCCTGTCCGAGAGCGGCATGCAGGTGACCCGCGTCACGCTTTACGATCAGCGCTTTACGTCGCTGACGCCCGCGGCCCGCACTGCCCTGACCGGCCCAGATCCGGTGCTCGTCGCTGTTTTTTCCCCGCGCACGGCCAAGCGCTTTGCGCAAGACTGCCCAAAGAATGCGCAGCCGCATGTGCTGGCCCTGAGCGCGGCGGTGGCCGAGCCGCTGGCGCATTTGCCGCTGAAAGCGCTTGAAATCGCCGACCACCCCACCGCCGAGGCGATGGTGGGTCGCCTTGAAAAGCTTGTGGCGCGCGTCAGCTTGGGTTGAGAGGTGCGATGCGCCCGAGTAAGGTTCTCGAGTGCGCCGCTGGGGAAGATTCGAAAAGGTGGATGTTGTGGCCAAACCCAAAAAACCGACCAAGGACAAGCCACCACAGGTGACAGAGGACGAGACGCGGGACGATCTGCCCGAGGTCTCCAAGGTCGAGACAAGCTCTGAAACACCGCCGGACGAGATCAAAGACATCGCCGCCGATGCCGATACCGTTGCCTCCGAGATCGCCGACGATCCTCAAATCGAGAAGCCTGCCGAGACTGTTGAGGCCGCCGATGACATCGACGAGCGGACCGAAGGATTTGTCTGGGCCGACACCGTCGAGACGCATGAGCCGGATACGGACGACACGCGTCCGGGGGATGACACGCTGGAAAATGCCAGCACGCTTACCGAAGAGAGCCTCCCCGGTGATACGGTCGAACTGGCTGCTGATCCGGAACCGGACCCACAGCCCGAACCAGAGACACAGGTCGAGGACAGCCCACCGCCGCAACCCGTCCCCCCACAGCCGCGCGCCAGCTTCTGGCCTGCGGTATTTGGCGGGATCGTCGCAGCACTTCTGGGCTTCATCGCGGGCCGCGGAGATATGCTCGATGCCTATCTGCCGCGCGCCAACACGCCAGAGCCGGTCGATCTCACGCCTCTGACCACCGAGATCGCGGGCCTGTCCGACCGGCTCACCACGCTCGAGACGGCAGAGGCGCCAGAGATGCCCGAGGTTCCCGATGTGTCAGCCGAGCTTGGGGACGTCAGCCAATCGCTTGCGTCGATTGAGACAAGCCTGCAAACGCTCACCGCGCGGCTCGACGCGGTCGAAGCGCGCCCGGCGGTCGAACCCGTCGCGCCACCACCAGACAACAGCGAAGAGCTGGCCGCGCTGCAGTCGTCGATCGATGAGCTTGAAGCCCGCTTGGCCGAGGAAGACGCCCGCGCAAGCGCTGAAGCAGAGCGTCTGCTGGCGCGCGCGGCCCTGACGCGCGTGGTCACCGCAGTCGAAAGCGGTGAAGCTTTCGAGCCCGCGCTGGGCGCACTGGAAGAAGTCACCCCCGTGGAAGTGCCGGATGCCCTGCGCAGTGCCGCCCTTGAGGGTGTGCCGACGGTCGCGGCCTTGCGGGAATCCTTCCCTGAAGCGGCCCGCGCGGGTCTTGCCGCCGCCCGGGCCGAAGTGCCTGAATCCGAAGTGCAAGGCATCGGTGGCTTCCTTCGCCGACAGCTCAGCGCACGCTCGGTCACGCCGCGCGAAGGTTCCGACCCCGATGCAGTGTTGTCCCGCGCCGAAGCGGCTCTGCAGGCGGGGGATCTCGATACGGCGCTGGCAGAGACGGACGCGCTGCCCGATGCGTCCAAGGCAGCCATGCAGGATTGGCTGGCGGGGGCCACGGCCCGCAAGGCGGCAGGCGATGCCGCCAAGGCCCTCTCCGACAGTCTGACGGTCAATTAAGAAAGTCGATTTTATGCTCTGGTCCCTTATCAAGATTATCCTCTTCGTCGGGGTCGTCGCCGCACTTGCGCTGGGCGCGGGCTACCTGCTGGAAAGCCAGGGCGGCGTGCAGGTCACCGTCATGGGCAGCGAATATACCTTTGGCCCGCTGCAATCGGTGATCGCGGTGGTCGTGCTCGTCGTGGCGGTCTGGATTTTGCTCAAGCTGCTGTCGTTACTGCTCGCGACCTGGAAATTCCTGAATGGCGATGAAACCGCATTGTCGCGCTATTTCGACCGCAACCGCGAGCGCAAGGGCTTTGACGCACTCTCCGAGGGCATGATGGCGCTGGCCAGTGGGGAAGGCCGGGTGGCCATGGCCAAGGCCGCCAAGGCCGACCGCTATCTCAAGAAGCCCGAGCTGACCAACCTGTTGACCGCGCAGGCCGCCGAGATGGCGGGCGACCGTCGCAAGGCGGAGGAGACCTACAAGAAGCTTGTGACCAATGACGCCACGCGCTTTGTCGGCGTGCGCGGCATCCTCAAGCAGAAGCTGGCAGATGGCGACACGGAAACGGCTCTAAAGCTGGCGGAAAAGGCGTTTTCCATCAAACCCAAGCACGAAGAGATCCAGGATGTTCTCCTGCGTCTTCAGGCCCAGAACGAGGATTGGTCAGGTGCCCGTCAGACGCTAAGCGCCAAGCTGAAATACGGCAGTCTGCCGCGCGATGTGCACAAACGTCGCGATGCCGTGCTGGCGCTGTCGGAGGCCAAGGATATCCTCGATGGCGACGCCAGCATCGAGACGCAGGAAAAGGCGATCGAGGCCAACAAGCTTTCGCCCGACCTCATTCCCGCCGCCGTCATGGCCGCGCAAAGCTATATCGAGAAGGGCAAGCCGCGTTATGCCACGCGGATCATCAAGAAGGCCTGGGAGACCATGCCGCACCCCGATCTCGCCTCGACCTTCGCCGCCATCGCGCCGGATGAGACGCCGAGCGAGCGGATCAAGCGCTTTGCCCTGCTGACCCGGATCAACCCGCAAAACCCCGAGACAAAGATGCTGCTGGCCGAGCTGCACATCGCCAATGAAGACTTCCCCGAAGCCCGCCGCGCCTTGGGCGATCTGGTGGAAACCGATCCCACGGCCCGGTCTGTCACGCTGATGGCGGCGATTGAACGCGGTGAAGGAGCCGATGACGCGGTGGTCCGTGGCTGGCTGGCGCGGGCGCTTACCGTCTCGCGCGGGCCGCAATGGATCTGTGACAATTGCCAGCACATCCATGCCGAATGGGCGCCGATTTGCGAGAACTGCGAAAGCTTTGACACGCTGTCCTGGAGGACGCCGCCCATTGCCGAGGTGGCGATGCCGGGCGGCGTGCAGATGCTGCCCCTTATCGTCGGCGCGGTCGAGGATCAGGTCAGCACCCCATCCGAAGACGACACGTCTGACGCCGACGACATCCCCGAGGCCGAACTGCTTGACGCCGAAGAGGTCACGCCGGACGAGATGCCCGCCGAGGAAGAAAAACGCACTCAAGGCGCTTGACCTTCCAGTAACTGGAGGCCTTATGTCACCCGTGAACCATTGCGGGGCCTCCGGCTATGCGCGAGCTGCAGACGATCACACTCACCGTTGACAACATGTCCTGCGCGTCCTGCGTGGGACGCGTCGACCGTGCTTTGGCCGCCGTGCCAGGCGTGCGCGAGGTGGCCGTGAACCTGGCGACCGAGGAGGCCACCGTTCAGGTCGGCGCCGGTGGCCCGACGGCAGAGACGCTTGCCGAGACCGCGACCCGCGCAGGCTATCCCGCGCAGGTGCTGAAAGCCCGCGCGCCTGACACAGCCCAGGACCGCAAGACCGAAGAGGCCCAGGCGCTCGCGCAGCGGACCTGGCTTGCAGGGCTCTTGGCGCTGCCGGTCGTGGTGCTCGAAATGGGCAGTCACATGATCCCCGCGTTCCACCATCTGGTGATGCAGACCATCGGGATGCAGCAAAGCTGGTGGATTCAGGCCGTGCTGACCACGCTCATCCTCGCCGGACCGGGTCGGGCCTTCTATACCAAGGGCGTCGCAGCCCTCCTGCACCGCGCCCCGGATATGAACAGCCTCGTCGCCGTCGGGACCTCTGCGGCCTATGGCTATTCGCTCTGCGTGCTGCTCGCCCCGGGCCTCCTGCCGGACGCGGCCCGTGTCGTCTATTTCGAGGCCGCTGCAGTAATCGTCTTCTTCATCCTTCTGGGCCGTTCACTCGAGGCCCGTGCCAAAGGGCGGACCGGCGCGGCCATCCGCGCGCTGCTCAAGCTGCAACCGAAGACCGCGCAGGTCCTGCGGGATGGCACGTCGCAGACCATCGCGGTGGACCAGATCGTGCCCGGCGACATCATCCTCCTGCGTCCGGGCGAGCGTGTGCCTGTCGACGCCACCGTCACCGAAGGCACCAGCCATCTCGATGAAAGCATGATCACGGGCGAGCCGATTCCGGTCGAGAAACACGCGGGCGATCCGGTCACCGGCGGCACGATCAATGGTCCCGGCAGCCTCACGCTGCGCGCCACCCATGTGGGGGCCGAGACGGTGCTTGCCGGCATCATTCGCATGGTGCAGGACGCCCAGGGCGCCAAGCTGCCGATCCAGGCGCTGGTTGACCGGGTGACCCTCTGGTTCGTGCCCACCGTGCTTGGCCTCGCCGCGCTCACCGTGCTGCTCTGGCTCGCCTTCGGGCCCACGCCGGTCGTCTCTTACGCGCTCGTCGCCGGGGTCGCGGTGCTGATCATTGCCTGCCCCTGCGCCATGGGGCTTGCCACGCCCACGTCGATCATGGTCGCCACCGGCCGCGCCGCCGAGCTGGGCGTGCTGTTCCGCAAAGGCGACGCGTTGCAGGCGCTCGCCGATGTCGATGTGGTGGCCTTCGACAAGACGGGCACGCTGACCGAAGGCGCGCCGGTGCTGAGCAGTTTCGAGCCCTTGGGTCCGATGGACCGTGGCACCGCCCTGTCCCTCGTGGCAGCGGTCGAAGGGCGGGTCGAACATCCGGTGGCCCGTGCGATCGTCGAGGCCGCGCACGCTGAGGGTCTGGAGATCCCAGACGCGCAGGAGGTCACCGCCCTCAGCGGTCTGGGCGCACAGGGACAGGTCGCCGGGCAGCGTATCCTTGTGGGCTCCGAGGCGCTGATGCAGGAGAATGGCATGGTCCTCGGCGATGCTCTGGCGGTGGCTGACGCCCGCGCTGCCGCAGGCGAGACGGTGTTCTTTGCCGCCATCGGTGACACAGCCGCTGCGCTCATTTCCGTCACGGATCAGATCAAGCCCAATGCGGCTGAGATCATCGCCGATCTGCACAGGCAAGGTCTGCGCGTGGCGATGATCACCGGCGACAAACAGGAAACGGCCGACGCTGTGGCCCGCGAGATCGGCATTGATGATGTCATTGCCCGTGTCTTGCCACAGGGTAAAACCGCCGCGTTAGAGACACTTCAGGCGGATGGCGCCAAGGTCGCTTTCGTCGGTGACGGCATCAATGACGCTCCTGCGCTGGCGCAGGCCGATGTGGGCATTGCCATTGGCAGCGGCACCGATATCGCCATTGGCGCGGCGGATGTGGTGCTGATGTCCGGCGATCTGCGCGGCGTGCAAACGGCGATGAGCGTCTCCCGCGCCGCGATGCGCAACATCCGCCAGAACCTGTTCTGGGCCTTCGCCTACAACACCGCGCTCATCCCGGTCGCCGCAGGCGCGCTCTACGCCAGCTTCGGGCTGCTCCTGTCGCCGCAACTCGCCGCCGGGGCCATGGCGCTCTCCAGCCTCTTCGTGCTGAGCAACGCGCTGCGCCTGCGCGGGCTCAAGAGAGAATCCGCATGAACATCTCCGACGTCGCCGACAGCACTGGCCTGCCCGTGAAAACCATCCGCTACTATGAGGACATCGGCCTGATCACGCCTGCGCGCAGCGCCAATGGCTACCGCGATTTCTCCGACAGTGATCTGCACAAGCTCGCCTTCATCGGGCGCGCCCGCTCGCTTGGGTTCGGGATCGAGGCCTGCCGCGATCTGCTGCGGCTCTACAACGACCAGACGCGCGCCAGCGCCGATGTGAAGCGGCTCGCGCAAGCGCACCTCAGTGAGATCGATCGCAAGATCGCCGAGCTTGGCCAGATGCGCGATACGCTCTCACACCTGATCGATGCCTGCGCGGGCAATGACCGTCCCGATTGCCCCATCCTCGCCGACCTCGCCGCCGACCGCGGCAGCGCTTGACCCTTGACGCCGCGCGCAGACCGGTCACGGTGTGCGGATGAGCGAGATTTTCCAACACCAGATCAAGGTGCTCTTCCAGCACTGCGATCCTGCCGGCATCGTCTTCTACCCACGCTACTTCGAGATGGTGAACCAGACCGTCGAGGAATGGCATGACGCGGGCCTCGGCCATTCCTTTTCGCAGATGCACATGGAGTCGGGCTATGGCGTGCCCACGGTCTCCATCGGCGCCGAGTTCACCGCGCCCAGCAAGATGGGCGATATGCTCACCTGGTCGCTGTCGGTCCTGCGGTTAGGCCGCACCTCGGCGCACCTGCGGATCACGGCGAAATGCGCGGGCGAACTGCGCATGACCGCGACACCGGTGCTCGTCTACGTGCACATGGAAAGCGGGCGCCCGGTGCCCTGGTCCGACGATCTGCGCGCCGAGATGCAGCGGTATCTCAGCGGCGAGACTGCGTCGGACTAAATATCTCGATACTATCGTTCTAACCCTTCCGCCCGCCTGACTGGCCAGACCAAGCGGCCCTAGCGTACCCTCTCCGCCAGATTCTCCAGCATCTCATGCACCACATCCGCGCCAACGATCGCCCGCCGCACAAGCCGGTCGAACTGTTTGGCGAAGCCGCGGATCTGGTCCGGGCTGCTGATCACCAGATACGCATCGCCAATATAGAGCGCCACGCGCTGCTTGCCGAAGACCGTGAAGGGCGCAGAAAACGTCTGCGTCCCGTCATAGAGATGAAGCCGCAGCGCTGGGTAATTCTTGCGACAGACCCCGGCCATATAGGCCAGTTGCTCGCGGCATTGCTCGGGGTCCGCCCCGCGCCACAGGCCACTGCGCGCGGACAGATCCTGCACTGTTTGGACCGGCATCGCGATCTCCACATCCATGTCGTCGAGCGACACCTGCTCCAGCACATTCTCCACCCCGCCACCGCGTGCATCCGGCACATTCTCTGGTGAGAAGCTCACGATATCCGGCAGGGTCGAGGGCACATAGCGCAGCTTGAACCCCGAGGCCGCGCTGCGCCACTGGTCCAGCGGGGTGGACCCATCCGCCTGCACCGCCTTCTCGATCTGCACGCTTTCGGCGACCTCCTGTCGCCCCTCCGGCGCATTCTCGAGGCACAGCAGCCAATCCACCGACACCCCGCTCACCCGTGCAATCCGCCGCAGCGTTTCGGCGCGAGGCAGCCGGTCGCTCTCGGGGTTCAGGAACTGGCTGAGCGCCGAGCGGTCCATGCCCACGTCCCGTAGAAACTGGCCCTTGCCCGCCGGGTGCGAGGCCAGGACCTGTTTCAACCGTTCCTTGAATCCTGCCGAGAGATCACGCCTATCCACGCTGTGAGAATACATCAAATGTGTAAGATCACAACAAAATCGCGGTTAAGTTACATAAGTAATGCAGGTAACGCAAATTCACGCTCTTGCGGCATTTGCCAGCCAGGCCAGAATAGATGGAGAAATTTTCAACTGCAAAACCCATTGAAAGAAAGGGATAAATTGAAGGCCCCGGACGTAAATGACACGCCGGTCATCGAATGGCCCACCCTCTTCATCTGTGTGCTCTGCTACGCTGGCTTTGCACTTTCAACAACGTCTTCTGACACCTTCGGCCTCTTGGCCACGGGCCTGATCCTCACCCTGTCCCTCACGCTCTATTCCTCCTTCAGCCACGAGGTGCTGCACGGCCACCCGTTCCGGAATGAGCGGTTGAACACCGCGCTGGTCTTACCCGCGTTGGGCCTGTTGATCCCCTATCACCGGTTCCGTGACACGCATCTGGCGCATCACCATGACCCGGCGCTGACCGACCCCTACGACGATCCGGAAAGCAACTTCATTGACCCGGCTGTTTGGGTGCACTGGAGCCCGCCGCGCCGGTTGATCTACACGTGGAACAACACGCTTTTGGGCCGGATACTGATCGGCCCGCTCATCGGGCTCATCGCTTTCTACAAGGCGGATCTTTCCGCTATTCGGGACAAAACCATCAACGTTAGAGACGCATATGTCTTCCATATCCTCGGCCTCATCCCCGTGGGTCTGTGGTGGATTTTCGTGGCCGATATGCCCGTGTGGCTCTACCTGCTCAGTGCCTATGCCAGCCACTCGATCCTGAAAATCCGGACCTTCCTTGAGCATCGCGCGCATGAACGTGCCCGCTGCCGCAGCGTGATCATCGAAGACCGGGGCCCGCTCGCCTTCCTCTTCCTGCACAACAATCTGCACGCCGTCCATCACGCGCACCCGCGTATGCCATGGTACCAGCTCAGGGCCTACTATGGGGCCCGTCGCGCCGCCTTTCTGCAGCGCAACGGCGGCTATGCGTATCGCTCCTACGCGCAAATCGCGCGGCTGTTCCTCTTCAAAACGAAGGATCCGGTGCCGCATCTGCTCTGGGACACGCCGGAGTTCCATGCAGAGCGTGCGCAGGACGCGCAGCCAGGCGCCTGACATTTTCCTTGCAGTCGCGCCGCAGTTCCCGCTTTGATACTGCGACGCCGGACCGAGGGGGAGATCGCAAATGACAGACACAGATGCACCGGTCCTGCTGGACCGCGCCGAGGGGATCGCGACGATCACGCTGAACCGGCCCAAGTCGCTGAATGCGCTGTCCGAGGATATGCTGGCGGCGCTGCAAGCGACACTCGATGACATCGCGACGGACCGCGAGACGCGGGCGGTCATCCTGCGCGGCGCAGGCAATCATTTCTGCGCGGGTCACAACCTCAAGGAAATGACCGCGCGGCGCGCGGATGCGGATGGCGGCAAGGCTTACTTCAACGGGCTCTTCGCCACCTGCTCGAAGATGATGTTGTCCATCGTGAACCTACCGCAGCCGGTGATTGCCGAGGTGCAGGGGATCGCCACCGCCGCAGGCTGCCAACTCGTGGCAACCTGCGATCTTGCGGTGGCGTCTGAGACCGCAACATTTGCCACCTCTGGCGTGAACATCGGCCTGTTCTGCTCGACGCCCATGGTCGCGCTGTCCCGCAACCTCTCGCGCAAACAGGCGATGGAGATGTTGCTTTTGGGCGAATTCCAGAGCGCCGAGCGCGCCGCCGAGATGGGTCTGATCAACCAGGTGGTCTCGCAGGCCGAGCTTTCTGCTGCGGCCCGCGTGATGGCCGCCAAGATCGTCTCCAAGGCGCCGGTTGCTGTGAAAATCGGCAAGCAGGCCTTCTATGAGCAGGCCGACATGGGGCTGACCGACGCCTATGCCTACACGGGTGCTGGCATGGCCGAGAACATGCTCGCCCGTGACACTGAGCGGGGGATCGAGGCCTTTATCGCGAAAAAACCCATGCCAGAGTGGTTGGATGACTGACGCGGTATCTTCTGGTGCTCGCGACTGATCGGTCCGGGGGTATGAGCAAGCCGCCTCACCCCCATCGAGGGGGATCGGCGGCTGTCCGGCGGTGCCGGACGGGCGCGCGCCGGATCAGAAGTCCAGGTTTTCCACGCTTAGCGCATTCTGCTGGATGAATTCCCGCCGCGGCTCGACCACGTCGCCCATCAGCTTGGTGAAAATGTCATCGGCCTCGGCCATATCGTCCACCTTCACCTGCAACAGGGTGCGCGCATCCGGGTCCAGCGTTGTTTCCCAAAGCTGATCGGGGTTCATTTCGCCCAGCCCCTTGTAGCGTTGCAGCGACAGCCCCTTCTCGCCCTCCTGCAGGATTGCATCGAGCAGGTCCAGTGGCCCGAGGATCGTCTGCATGCGGTCCTTGCGCACCAGCGTCGCGGGCAGGTTGTAGGTCTCCTGCAATTCCTTGGTGAAGCTGCCCGTGCGCTTCGCCTCACCCCCGCGCAGGATGCGCCCATCCAGCGTGCGTACTTCTTCGACGCCACGCAGGATACGAGCCAACCGGATGCCGTGATCCTGCGTGATCCGCCCCTGCCAACCCCGCTCGTATTCCTCGGCGATGAGGTTCAGCCGCGCGGCCACCTTGTCGGCCGTACCCTGCAGGTCTGCGTCCACGACCCCGGGCGCAAAGGCCCCTGCAATCGCCGCCTGCTCGAGGATGTGGCGCGGGTAGTGCGTCGGGAAGGCCTCGAGCACGCGGCGCATCTGCCGTGCCAGTTCGACCACGCGCATCAGGTCCGCGCCCGCGATCTCATCACCATTGCCCTGCCGCAGCATTGCGCCCTCAACGCCCTGATTGATCAGATATTCTTCCATCGCTGCTTCGTCCTTGAGGTAGACCTCGGACTTGCCGCGCGAGACCTTATAGAGCGGCGGCTGCGCGATATAGAGATGCCCCTGCTCGATCAGTTCCGGCATCTGCCGATAGAAGAACGTGAGCAGCAGCGTGCGGATATGCGCGCCGTCCACATCCGCATCGGTCATGATTACGATCTTGTGGTAGCGCAGCTTGTCGATGTTGAACTCGTCGCGTCCGATGCCGGTGCCGAGCGCCATGACGAGGTTCCCGATTTCCTGGCTGGAGAGCATCCGGTCAAACCGCGCCCGCTCCACATTCAGGATCTTCCCTTTCAGCGGCAGGATGGCCTGCGTCTGCCGGTCCCGTCCAGTCTGTGCCGATCCGCCCGCCGAGTCCCCCTCGACCAGAAAAACTTCGGTCTTAGACGGATCCTTCTCAGAACAGTCCTTCAGCTTGCCAGCCAGGAAGTTCACGTCCATCGCCGTCTTGCGCCGTGTCAGCTCGCGCGCCTTCCGCGCCGCCTCGCGAGCCTGTGCCGCCTCGATGATCTTGCTGACGACGATCCGCGCCTCGTTCGGGTTCTCCTCGAACCACTCGGCCAGCTTCTCGTTCATCAGCCCTTCCACCGCCGGGCGCACCTCGGACGACACCAACTTGTCCTTGGTCTGGGAACTGAACTTCGGGTCCGGCACCTTCACCGACAACACACAGGTCAGCCCCTCCCGTGCATCATCGCCCGTGAAGCTGACCTTCTCTTTCTTCGCAATCCCGCTTGACTGCGCGTAGTTGTTGATCGTCCGCGTCAGCGCCCCGCGAAAGCCGGCCAGATGCGTGCCGCCATCGCGCTGCGGGATGTTGTTGGTGAAGGGCAGCACATTCTCGTGGTAACTGTCGTTCCACCACATGGCGATTTCCACGCCAATCTCGTCGCGCTCACCCTGGATGAAAATCGGCTCCGGCATGACCGAGCTCTTCGACCGATCCAGGTACTTCACAAACTCCTTCACACCGCCCTCGTAGAAGAGCTCCGAGCGCAGGCTCTCTGCGGGCCGCTCGTCCATCAGAATGATCCGCACGCCGGAATTCAGAAACGCCAGCTCGCGCAGCCGCTTTTCCAGCACCTCGAAGGAATACTCGATGTTCGAAAACGTGTCGGTCGAGGCCATGAACCGCACCTCGGTGCCAGTCCGATCAGTCTCACCAACCACCTCCAGATGCTTGACGGTAAAACCCCCTTCGAAGCGCGCCACATGTTCCTTGCCTTCGCGCCAGATCCGCAGCTCCAGCCAGTCGGAGAGCGCGTTCACCACCGACACACCCACCCCATGCAGACCGCCCGAGACCTTGTAGGAGTTGCTGTCGAACTTTCCGCCCGCGTGCAGCTGGGTCATGATCACCTCGGCGGCGGACACACCCTCTTCCTCGTGAATCCCCACCGGAATTCCGCGCCCATTGTCGCTCACCGAGACCGAGGAATCTTCGTGAATGGTAACGGTAACAGCATCCGCATGACCGGCCAGCGCCTCGTCGATGCCGTTGTCCACCACCTCATAGACCATGTGGTGCAGGCCCGAGCCGTCATCGGTGTCGCCGATGTACATGCCGGGCCGCTTGCGGACAGCCTCTAAGCCCTTGAGAACCTTGATCGAATTAGCGCCATACTCGTCTGGCGTTTGCTCGTTGTCGGACATGCCGCACCACCTTTGTATTTTTCATGTTTTATAAGGTTTCTAAGGAGGAATGTCACGCAAATGGCACAATATTTTGTGTCAGGCGAAGGGGATAACCACACCGACCAAGATCAGCAAAACCCCCGAGATCACGTTGATCCGCGCGAGCGTCCGAGGGGCCGTGATCAGGGCCCGCACATGGCCCACGCAGGCGGCCAGCAACAGGTTGCCAATGAGCGGAATGGCGACCGAGGCGGTAATGATCGCACCGACATCCGGCGCGGTCACAGCGCGCAGGTCGAAGAAGCCCGGCAGCACCCCGATGTAGAACAGCACCGCCTTCGGATTGCCGAGGATCGCCACCAGCCCCGCTAGGAACCCAGGCCAGACACCGGGGCGGGTCAACCGGCTGTCGGTGCTGATCTTCTGGTCCGCGTGCCGGATCAGCAAGAGCCCCATGCCGATGAATACCCCGCAGGCGACCCAGCGCAGCACCGCCATGAACACATCAAAGACCGACAGCACCCAGGAGATGCCCAGCACCGCCACCAGTGGCCAGAGGATGTCCCCCACGGCCACCCCCACCGCCAGCGGCCAGGCCGCGCCAAACCCGCCCGAGAGCGCCCGCGCCATCAGTGCCAGCCAGACCGGCCCCGGCGTCAGGAATAGGATCACCAGCGCGCCCGCATAAAGCAGCAGATCACCCCAGGCGATGGTCACGGGCGGGCCACCAGCTCCGACAACCCGTCGCTGTCGCGCACCTCGATGTATTGCGCCCGATCCCCCATCGCCGCAAAGAGCTCAGGCTCCGTGCCCGTCATCCAGGCCTGCGCGCCGAGGGCTGCGATCTCGTCGTAAAGCGCCGCGCGCCGGTCCGGGTCCAGATGTGCGGCCACCTCATCGAGCAGCAAGAGCGGCGGCGCCCCGAAGTCCCGCGCCAGCGCCCGTGCGTTGGCGAGGATCAGCGAGACCAGCAGCGCCTTCTGCTCGCCCGTCGAGCAGTCCCTCGCAGGCACGCCCTTCGCCGCATAGACACCGGAGATATCCGCGCGATGCGGCCCGATCAGGCTGCGCCCCGCCGCGACATCCCGCGGGCGGCTCTCAGCCAGCGCCGTTCGTAACTCGTCAATCGTCTGGGGCAGTTCTCCCTCCGCATGGGTCAGCGTCAGCTCTGCCGCCGGAAAGGCCGTCTGTGCACCCTCCTGCGCCTCGGCCAACTGGGCAAGCGCTGCCCGCCGATTGGCATTGATCACCACCCCGGTCTCCGCCATTTTCGTCTCTAACGCGGCATACCAGGCCGGGTCGCGCACCATATCCTTGAGCAAACGGTTGCGCTCGCGCATGGCGCGCTCATAGGCCAGCGTCGCCTCCGCGTGGCCGGGCTCAAAGCTCAGCGTCATCCGGTCGAGAAACCGCCGCCGTCCTTCCGGCCCTTCGATCCACAGCCGATCCATGGCCGGGATCAGCCAGAGAACCCGCGCAATCCGCCCGAGGGCCACCTGCGGGGCCGCCTTCTCATCGATCCGCACTTGCCGGGCCGCGCCGCCTTCCGACCAGATCTCGATCTCATGCAGCTGATGCAGCGACTGCAACACACCCGAGATCTTCCAACCCAGGGCCTCGGGCCGCCGCGTCATATCCTCCGCACTCGACCGCCGCAGCCCGCGTCCCGGCGAGAACAGCGACACCGCCTCCAGCACATTGGTCTTGCCCGCCCCATTCGCGCCATAGAGCGCCACGGGCCGCCCATCGAGCGTCAGCCGCCCGACCTTGTGAGATCTGAAATGAGATAGGGTCAACGCCGAAAGGTACAGCGCCATGGCTCACACCTTCTTTGGCTAAGAGATTTCCCGGCAGGACGCCGGAGGTCAGACGCGCATCGGCATGACCACATAGACCGCCGATTGGTCATTGCCTTCCCGCATCAGGGTCGGATCGCCCGAGGAGTTAAACAGAAACACCGCATTTTCCCGGTCCACCTGGCTGGCGATCTCCAGCAAGTACTTGGCATTAAACCCAATTTCGAGTTTTTCATCGCCATAGGCGACGGCCAGCTCTTCCTCTGCGGCGCCTGAATCCGGGGCATTCACCGACAGCACCAATCGGTCTTCGTCGAGTTGCAGCTTCACTGCGCGCGAGCGTTCGGAGCTCACCGTCGCCACCCGATCCACCGCCTGGGCAAAGTCGGAGGCATCCACCTCCAGCTTGCGCGCATTGTTCTGCGGAATGACCCGCGTGTAGTCGGGGAATGTCCCGTCGATCACCTTCGAGGTCAGCGTGATGTCGGGCGTGGCAAAGCGCACCTTGGTCTCGCTCACTGACACAGCGATTTTCATCTCGTCATCGTCCAGCAGCTTGCGCAACTCGCCCACGGTCTTGCGCGGCACAATCACCCCCGGCATGTCAGCCGCTCCGTCGGGCAGCTCCGCGTCAATGCGGGCCAGCCGGTGCCCATCAGTCGCCACACAGCGCAGGCTCTGCCCACCGTCCGCATCGGCGATGTGCATATAGACACCGTTGAGATAATAGCGCGTCTCTTCGGTCGAGATGGCAAACTTCGATTTGTCAAAGAGCCGTCGCAGCACCGGCGCAGAGGCCGAGAAATTTGAGGCGTACTCCGACGACGCCATGACCGGGAAGTCTTCCTTGGGCAGCGTCGCGAGCGAGAAATTCGACCGCCCCGCTTCGACCGTCAGCCGACCCGTCGCGCCATCGGCGGTCAGCGTGACCAGCGCGCCATCCGGCAGCTTACGCACAATCTCATGTAGCGTGGTGGCCGCGACCGTCGTGGCGCCCGCGCGCTCCACCTGTGCAGGCGCTTTGTCAACCACCTCGATATCGAGGTCCGTCGCGCGGAAGGTCACATCACTGCCTTCCGCTTCAATCAGGACGTTGGCGAGGATCGGGATCGTATTGCGCCGTTCGACCACCGACTGGGCTTGGCTCACGGCCTTGAGCAGGGACGCGCGTTCAATACTGATCTTCATGTGCCTTATCCTCCCAGCAGCCGGGAGGAGCAAACTACCCTCTTCTACCGACTTCACAAGCGTTTTATTGGTTTGTGTGGTGGAAAGGGCAGGGCGTCAAGACCCGTCGCTGCATTGCCGCACGACGGGTCCTGATATGTGACTATTCTTCCAGCGCGCGGCGCAGAAGTTCCAGATCTTCAGCGATCTGACCGTCTTGGGTCTTCAGCTCTTCGATCCGCTTCACCCCGTGCATGACGGTCGTGTGATCGCGCCCGCCAAAGCGGCGTCCGATCTCGGGCAGCGACCGGCTGGTCATCTTCTTGCAGAGGTACATCGCCACCTGCCGGGGCCTGGCATAGCTCCGCAACCGCTTCGGCCCGATCATGTCCGACAAGCGAATGTTGTAGTGATCCGACACTTTCCGTTGGATCTCCTCGACCGTAATCTTGCGCTCCGAGGCGCGCAGCACGTCCGACAGGCAATCCTGCGTCAGCTCCATGTTGATCTCGCGGCCCACCAGCGAGGCGAAGGCAAAGAGCCGGGTCAGCGCACCTTCCAGCACCCGCACGTTGGTCGAGATGCGATGCGCGAGGAACTCCAGCACACCCGCCTCGACCTCAAGGTCCGGGTAGTTCACGCGCTGCTGCTCCACCTTGCTCTGCAGGATGCCGAGGCGCAGCTCATAGTCTGTCGGGTGCAGGTCCACGACCAGCCCGCACTGCAGGCGCGACTTCACGCGATCTTCCAGATCCTTGATCTCGCCGGGCGCACGATCGGCAGAGATGATGATCTGCTTGTTCTGATCCACCAGCGCGTTGAACGTGTGAAAGAACTCCTCTTGCGTGGAATCCTTGCCCGCGATGAACTGCACATCATCCACCATCAGCACATCGACCGAGCGGAAGATTTCCTTGAAATCCATCATTTTGCGGTCGCGCAGGGCTTGCACGAAGCGGTACATGAACTGTTCGGCAGAGAGGTAGAGGACGTTCATCTCGGGGCGGCGCAGACGCAATTCATGGGCAATCGCGTGCATCAGGTGGGTCTTACCCAGACCAACGCCCCCGTATAGAAAGAGCGGGTTGAAGGTCACCGGGCCGCCCTCCGCCACACGGCGCGCCGCCGCGTGGGCCAATTCGTTGGGCTTGCCGACTACGAAGGTGTCGAAGGTAAAGCGCTTGTCGAGCGGCGCTGTCGTCAGCGCATTGCCCACCGCCTGTTTCGCGGCCCGCGGCGCCTCTGGGCGCTGCTCGGCGGCGGGAGCGTCGTCCATCTCGGCTCCGGCACCCACTGCGGCGGGCACTGCAAAGCGCAGCCGTCGCAGGCTCGGGTCTTCCGTCTTCAATTCATGCAGGATCAGATCGGCGAAATTCTGGCTCACGTAATTGCCCAGAAAGTTCGTCGGCACATCGAAGGTTGCGATCCCGTCGTTTGCGGCCCGAAACTCGATCGGCTCGATCCAATTGGTATAGTTGTTTTGCCCTACCGTTTTCAGCAGTCGCTGCCTCAACTGCCCCCACTTTTCTTTAGTCAT